>OY969763.1:0-4800000 GCA_963702845.1 uncultured Verrucomicrobiae bacterium
GACTGGTGATGCAGGAGTCAGCCCACAGCCTCACCTCTGAAGAGCGCGTGATGATCAACCGCGTCCTCGATTTACAAAATGTCCGTGTGCGTAATATCACGGTGCCATTTTCTGAAGTTGTTTCCGTCACGACGAAACGCCCATGTCTCAGGTTGTCGAACATTTGTCGCGAACGTAATCTGACCCGCATGCCGATTTTGCGATCCGACAACAAACGTGTCATTGGCACACTGGATATTGACGCTGTTCTCTATCGAGAAGATTTGGACCTGCAAAAGCCAGCGTCGGCGTACGTGCGCGGTGCGTTGTTCTTATCGGAAGAGTTGCTGCTCGAAGAGGCGATGCGCCGCATGCAACGGACGGGCGATCGGCTTGCAATCGTTCTCGACCGCGAACAGCGCGAACGCGGCATCGTCAGCTTGCAGGATATTTTGAAGGTCATTTTCGGGGAGGTGACGTTGTGACGACCGATGCCATCATGACGAATCTATTTCAGATCATTGCCGTCGTCGGCCTTGTTTTGACGAACGGATTCTTTGTGGCCGCAGAATTTGCGTTCGTCCGTTTGCGTGACACACAACTGGATGGTCTCGTTGCGAAAGGCCATCGGCGCGCGCGACTGGCACGTCACATCGTGCAGAATCTCACGAGCTATCTTAGCGCCACTCAACTGGGCATAACGATTGCGAGCCTTGGCCTGGGCTGGATTGGCGAGCCGGTGTTCGCGCACTTGCTTGAGCCGATTTTAAACGGTTTGCACATCCAATCCGAACGCGCCCAGCACACCATTTCATTCGCAGTCGGGTTTGCGGTTTTGACGTTCCTGCAAATCGTCGTAGGCGAGCTCGGTCCAAAATGGTTCGCGATTCAAAAGACGATGCCGGCTTCCTTGTGGATCGCCCGGCCACTCCACTGGTTCTATATCGCATTTTATCCGATAAATTGGGCGCTGAATCATTCTGCACAATGGATTCTGCGCCGTGTTGGAATTGAGCCGGTGAATGAATCCAGCCTGGTTCATTCCGAGGAAGAACTGCGAGTCATGCTCGGTGAGCGGCGCGTTCACGCGTCGCGGCTAAGCCGCGAGATTTTGATGAACGCGTTGGACCTGAGTCGGCGCATCGTCCGCAACGTGATGCGCCCGCGAACTGAAATTGTCGTGCTCGATACCGAGGCGTCGATTGAAGAGTGCCTCGACGTCGCGGAGAAGACTCGTTATTCACGGCTGCCGCTCGCCGAAGGTGGCGATCCTGATAAAACCCTCGGCGTCATTCATATCAAAGATCTCTATGCGATGCGCAAGAAAGCGAAACGCGGAGCAGACCTGACGCCCGTTGCTCGAAAGTTAATTTACGTTCCCGAAACAACGCGGCTCGAAAAGCTGCTCCAGCTTTTCCTCGAACGAAAGCTTCACCTAGCTATCGTGATCGACGAATACGGCGGCACGACCGGACTGGTGAGTCTCGAAAATATTTTGGAAGAGTTGGTTGGTCAGATTCAGGACGAATTCGACCAGGAAAAACCGCTTGTTGTCCGCCGCGACGAGAAGACATGGGAGATTGATGGCGCGCTGCCAATCCATGAACTGGCCGAGTTGGTCGGTCACAATATAGCCGCCGAAGACATCGCGACCACTAGCGGTTGGGTGACGCAGGCGCTCGGCGGATTCCCTAAAACTGGTGACGTGCTTCCGATTGGAGATTTCGACATTCGCATCGAGGAAACGGACGGGCTGCGCGTTTCACGCTTGAGACTCACTCGAGCACGCAAACCTGAAGGCGCTCCGGAGTAACTACGCGCGAGCGACTGCGACGAGGCTTTGGCCGAAGGGTGGCGCCATGATGTTCGTCTCGGTCCAATTAACCACGGGAAAGATTAGGCGATCGAACATGCGCACGCCGCCGGGATTAAAGTTGCGCTGTCGCAGCACGCAGAAATTCAGCCACCACGCAAAATAGCCGACGCAGTTGAAATAGTTGAGCCGGACGATTTCAAATCCAGCGGCCTCGAGTTTCTGTTTCAATTCCGGTTTCGAATAGCGTCTATGATGGCCGAAGTCGGCATCAATCGGCGCGTAGATTTCCTGTCGCGCCGGGACAAACAAATTTACTGTCCCGCGTCGTTTCGCGAGCAGCTTTTTATACTTTCGCAGTTCCAACTCATCTTCGCGGATGTGCTCCAGCACATTCACGCTGAACAAGGCGTCCCAATCAGTATTCACCGGAAGATTATCGATCGTTCCGCAAATCAGCGCCTGGTCGGGATGCGCTTTTTTAAAGTGCTCGCAAAAACGTAAGTCTGGCTCGATGCATTGCAGCGTTTCGATAGTCGGAACTTGCCGCAGCAACGTTGTCATCTGCCCAATGCCACCACCGATTTCGATAACGCGCCCTTTGAGAAACGGGGTGAATTCGCGCATCAGCGCGCGGGGATAATTGCGGGCTTCGGCCAGTGCGCTGAACTCAAAATCGGCTGTGTTGGCTGCCTCGTTCGGCCGTTCTTTCATCGGCGGAAGAAATTATATTTAAGGATGCAACGCATTGCGCTGACGCCGTCACGCCATCCAATTTTTTTGCCTTCGGCGTAGGTGCGGCCGTAGTAGGAGATCGCGACTTCATAAATGCGCACATCCAACTTTGCCACTTTCGCGACGATTTCGGGTTCGAATCCGAACCGGTCTTCCTCAATAACTATGCGTTTGATGACCTCGCGACGGAAAACTTTATAACCCGTTTCCATGTCGGTGAGGTTGAGGTTTGTGGCCATGTTCGACAAAAGTGTGAGCAGCTTGTTACCGAAGGAGTGCCAATAATAAAGCACGCGATGGGCGCCCGAGCCGGAAAAACGCGAACCAAAAACCACATCTGCTTTTCCAGAGATAATCGGACGGCAAAGAACCGGGTATTCCGTCGGGTCGTATTCCAGGTCGCCGTCCTGCACCATTAGAATTGGCGCAGTTGCGACGCTGAAACCTGTCCTTAAGGCTGCGCCTTTGCCCCGATTGATGTCGTGTCGATGGAGTTTGACACGGCTGTCCTGTTTGGCGACGAGTTGAAGAACATTCCACGTGCTGTCTTTCGAACCGTCATCAACGACGATGACTTCGGCAACCAGCGGTTGTGCGAGCACGGTCTTGATAATGTTCGAGATCGTTGCCGCCTCGTTGTAGACGGGGACGATAACGCCCAGGCATGGCGTATTGTCGCTTAACTCTTTGGTTGCTGAACTGACGGGGGTCATTTCGACCGCCCATTGTCGTAATAGCAGGGGTTCGGGTCAACCAATTACAACAGCACTACTGCATTCCCGTTTGCAACCCGAATGGCTGCGCTTGCGCCTGCAATCCGTATGCCGGCGCGCCGCCTTGCGTTTTCTTCGGCGAAGGTTCGATGAGGGATTCAAGCATCTCAGCGATTCGCTTCTTCAACGGCGGCACGCGCAGATTGCAGAGCAGGAATGGATCTTTGATCCAGGTAACCGAATTCGATATCCAATCAATCAACGTCGCGCCAAGCGCCAGTGAGTGGTTCAAATGTGTCGACGGCCCAAGGTACGTTTCGTCACCAAGGTAACTGTCAGTCATCTCGGCCCCAGCACCCACCCAGGCGTAGTTCTCTACAACGGCGTTCGGTCCGACTACGGCGCCTTCGTCGATATGCACGTAGTCACCGAGCCAAACGGGTGCGCAAAATTTCACTCCCGGCGCAATACGCGTGCGTAGCCCAGCCCAAACACCCGGCTGAATCTGGTGCAACCCGACATGCGGTTCCAGCCGTGCATGCGGCATCCACAAACGTAATGTCTGCAAAAAACCGGCGTAACTGCTGAACAAATTGTGTTGTGTGTCCCACGGAAGGCAGTCGGCCAGGATGACGTCGTTGGGTTCGTCCAGCCAGCCAGGCTCATCTTTTTTGTGGAATCGCGCACGCGCATCTTCAACTTTGCTTTCGCTCGGCTCCGAAACGACTTCCAGAGAAATGCCCCAGCGCTCACCGGACCCAAGTTTGCTCGCAATTTCCTGCGGTCGGTCGGGCGCGATTACCCTGACTTGCTTCGCGCCGTTCGCCGCGAGGAATTCCAACCAATGTTCCACCACGGTTTTGCCGAACAACGGCTTATTCGCCAAAGGCGAACGCTCCCACAATCCTTCCATGCCAGGTCTGCGGCCTGGACAGATGATGACTGATTTCATTAATACGCCCCTTTGCGGTTGACCACCGCGGGAATGGTTTTCAGCAAGATTTTCACGTCCGTCCAAAAGCACTGGCGTTCGATGTACATGACGTCCAATTCGACCTGCTGCGGAAAATCAATTTCAGCTCGGCCTCCCACCTGCCAGAAGCAGGTGATGCCCGGGACTGCTTCCAGACGGCGTCGATCCTGCATCGAATAAAGCGCTACTTCGCGCGGCACCGGCGGGCGTGGCCCAACCAACGACATCTCGCCGCGCAGAACATTGAACATCTGCGGTAATTCGTCCAGCGACAGAGCACGAATCCATTTGCCGACTTTTGTGATGCGCGGATCATCTTTGATTTTGAATGTCACTCCTTTGAGGTGCTGGTTTTTGCTCAGCAACTCAGAAAGACGCGCCTCGGCATCCATGCACATCGAGCGGAATTTGAACATTTTGAACAGCCGTCCGTATTTTCCCACGCGTGTGTGCGTTGAATAGTGATCTGGCCCACCGTCCTCGAGCTTAATGCACAGCGCGATGAAGATGAACGCGGGCGATAACGCCAAAATCAGCATACCGCTGCCGAGAATATCCAACCCGCGTTTGGCGATGTGTGCTCCAGCCAATGCCGTTTTCCACGCCATCCGCCGCGTCAAAACACTCGCTCCTAGAAACATTCTGCCCGAGTGGGTGTTCGCTGCTAACAGCCGTGCCATCATTTCTTCTTGCCTCTCATGCATATCCCAAGCCCTATCTTTCTCCTTAATTCCTATTGCTGATTACTTGCGATTCTCTTTGCCAAAGCCTTTACGTCTGCTTCACCAAATGTGCCCGGAAGCACCACATCCGCCCATCGCGCCTGCGCTTGAACAAATCTTCTTGTGCATCGGCGCCACTGTCTCAATGAACTGTTCGCAAACCGAATCTTCGGTGCGCCCGCGTTCCGCCACATCGCGCCGCATGCGGCGTTCAAACCGCAACTTTGTGTGGCATTCGATAAAAATTTTACAATCGAACAACCGCCGAACTGATGGTCTCCGCAACAACCAAAGCCCGTCCACAATAATGATTGGTTTTGCATTCAACACCGTGTGCTGTGGACGCCGGCAATGCGTTGCAAAGTCATAGCAGGGAACCCGCGCCGGTTTGCGGTTCATCAACTGCTTCAGTGTCTGTTCCAAACATTCCCAATCAATTGCGCGCGGATCATCGAAATTGCATTTGTTGCGACGTTTAGCCGGAACATGCGAGCGATCGTGATAGAAACTATCCAGGCACAGCACCAGCGCATCTTTCCCGAGTTCTTTTTTCAGTTGGTTGGCCAAGTAAGTTTTGCCGGCGCCGCTGCCTCCGACAATCGCGACCAACTTCGGGGCAGGTCTCTTCAGATTAGTTTTTTTGCGTTCCATCGCGTCGCTAAATTACTAAGCGTCTCCTTGCCGACAACCGCCGACACCAGATGCCAAATAGTGTGTCTAATTAACCGCATTTGAAGGCCGTTCTCAATCAGGTTCGCAACGGTTCTATCTACCCGACTTCTACTGTGTCAGCGCAGTGGTACCTGTGCGGACATGCGTTAGGCAAATTGCTCAGCACCGACTTCTGACTGCGTCTGATACCAATACGGGCACTCCTGCCTCAACGACGAAATGCGCTCGTCGTCCGTATATAAACCATTTAACAAAAACCATTAATTATTTGCGTGAAACCCACGCAGCACGCGTGAAAATGTAGCAGTTTTTGGACACTCCAACGCAATTTTCGTGCGCCTCAGCCATGCGCCTCCTAGGCAACTCGTATAATTCAAACGTTCGTTTCACTGGTGGCACGGAAACGGCTCAGTGGTAATCAGGTAGAGAGGCGCTGGAGTAGAATTTTTCTGGATGTGGGGCCACTCGTGAGGTGAGGTGGGGACTCAGGTTCAGAAAAGCAGAGCTTCTGCTCCAGTGCTCTCTATCGAATTTAAAAGCCAGCCGAGGCTGAAAGTTATGAGCGAACTAACGTTTCTTCAAGCCGGTTACCTGGCGAGCTTGCTTCTCGCTTCGTTGGTGCTTCCCGTTTTACTTAGCGCACTGGCACCCACTGGCCAGGCGGGCAAGACTTCCAGACGCATCGTGTGGTCAGGACAGATATTTTTGGGTATGGTTGGCGCGTCGTTGTTGATTTGGCCGGCGATTTCCCTCTACGTCGCGATCTGCGGCGTGCTCGTTGTGATGATGTGCGCTTCAGCTTTGCTCTTCTTGCGCGCCACACCGGCTCGTCACAAAGCTTGAAATACATCCAAAAAATGGGACGAAGCTGGACAAACCATGTGGTGACTTAATAGAATTTCCGTTTTCTTGTGTCGAACAAAGACGACTATTTAGTAGAATTGCTGAGTGACATGGGGTTGCTTACGGAAGCGAAACTCGCTCCGTTGCGCGAAGAGTCCGCGATGAACGGCGAATCGCTGCTCGACCTTGTCATATCCCGAAAACTCGTTCGCCCAATCGATGTTGCGCAAGCCAAGGCTACGCACTTCGGCTACGAATTCGTCAATCTCGGCGAGCTCCGATTGACCGACGACATTATTGCCGCCGTGCCGCGCCACGTCGCAAAACGCTATCGCGCCATCCCGGTCACCAAGACGGACTCTTCCATTGTCATCGCTCTGGCTGATCCTTCCGATCTCGATACGATCGACAGCCTACAGCGCCTGCTCAACGCTGAACTGGAACTGCGCGTCGCCCTTCCTGAAGACATCGATGCCGCGCTGGAAAAATATTACGGCGCAAAAGATGACCAGGTCGGAACAATCATCCAGGAAATCACCGAGAGTGAAGTTGAAGTCGTCACTCAAACCGGTGATGATGGCAATACCGTTGAAGCGGATGCGCCGATCATCAAGCTCGTCAACACGCTCATTGTCGAAGCTTTCAAGGCCCGTGCGTCTGATATCCATCTTGAGCCGTTGGCAAAGGTGTTTCGTGTTCGCTACCGAATCGACGGTGTGATGCACGAAATGAAGAGCCCGCCCAAACGCCTTCAGTCGTCCATCGTCGCACGCTTAAAAATTCAATCGAACATGTCCATCGCGGAACACCGCATCCCGCAAGACGGACGTATTCAGACGAAAGTCGGCGGCAAGTTGATCGACTTGCGTGTCTCCTGCATCCCGACCAGTCATGGCGAAAGTATCGTCATGCGTATTTTGGACAAGGAAAGCTTGCGCCTCGGGTTGCCGGAATTGGGCTTTTTCACGGATGACCAACAAACGTTCGAACGGCTGATCGGTTTGCCTGACGGCATCCTGCTCGTTACGGGTCCTACCGGTTCCGGTAAAACGACGACGCTTTATTCCTGCCTTAACTTCATCAATCGTCCTGACCGTAAGATCATCACGGTTGAAGACCCGGTCGAATATTTGCTCGCGGGTATTAATCAGGTGCAGGTCAGTGAAACGGTCGGGTTGACGTTTTCAGCGGCTCTGCGCTCCATGCTTCGCCAGGCGCCCAACGTAATCATGCTGGGAGAAATTCGTGACCTTGAAACAGCGACGATTGCTATTAACGCCTCGCTGACCGGTCACTTGGTGTTCTCAACCCTTCACACCAACGACGCGCCCGGCGCGGTTACCCGTTTAATCGACATCGGGGTGAAGCCCTTCCTGGTCGCGTCCTCGACGCGCGCGCTTATGGCGCAACGTCTCGTTCGTAAAATTTGTAAAAAGTGCAAGACTCCTACGCCGCTGTTGGATTCGGAGATTCGCGCTCTCGGCATCGACCCTGCGAAAGTAGCTGATGCCAAAACGATGAAAGGCAAAGGTTGCGTCGACTGTAACAAGACCGGGCACCGTGGTCGTATGGGAATCTTTGAAATTTTTGTCATCGACGACGAAGCGCGAAAACTGATTTATGACCGAGTTCCCAATTCCACGTTGCGCACACGCGCTCGTGAAATGGGCATGCGCACCCTTCGCGAAGACGGTTGCCGTAAGGTGTTGGCAGGGCAAACGACGGCTGACGAAGTCATCCGAGCAACCGTCGGCGACACCGATTAACCGATTTACGATTTAAAATATGTCTTATTCCATGTCAGACCTGTTGCAGTTGGTGGTCTCCGAAGGATCATCTGACTTGCACATCCGCGTCGGCGTGCCGCCGGTTATTCGCGTTCACGGCATCTTGAATCGCGTCGATGGACCTCCTCTCACGGCCGAGGACGCGGAAGAGTTGATGCGCAGTATTACTTCCGAAGATCACGTTCAGCAGACCCGCGAAAAAGGGGGTGCGGACTTCGGTTTTGCTTTCGGTGAACTGGCGCGTTTCCGTGTCAGCGTTTTTAAGGAAAAAGGAAATTTCGGACTGGTTTTGCGTCAGATTCCAAACAAGTTGCTGACGCTCGAACAAATCGGTTTGCCGCCAAATACTGTCCATACGCTGCTAAATAAGCCGCGCGGGCTGATTCTTGTTACCGGTCCGACGGGCTCCGGTAAAACGACCAGCTTGGCATCGATGATCAATATCATCAACCAGGAGCGTGATGATGCGCACATCATCACGATCGAAGACCCGATCGAATATTATCACACCCATAAAAAGGCAGTCGTCACGCAGCGCGAAGTACACATCGACGTGCCGAGTTTCGCGGAAGCTTTGCGCCGCGCCTTGCGTCAAGACCCGGACGTGATTCTGGTCGGCGAATTGCGCGACCTTGAAACGATGGAAGCGGCGATTACGGCTGCCGAAACCGGTCACTTGGTCTTCGGCACGTTGCACACCACCGGTGCGGCGAAAACGATCGACCGTCTTGTGAACGCGTTTCCGATGAACCAACAGGAAACGATTCGTATTCAGCTTTCGACCGTTTTGCAGGCGGTTATTTCGCAGTTGCTGATTCCACGCGTGGACAAACCAGGCCGCGTCGCGGTTTACGAAATCATGATCAACACCCCGGCTATCGCGGCGCTGATTCGTGATAATAAAACGTTCCGTATTAACTCCGACATTCAGACCGGCGCTAAATACGGGATGGTGACGCTCGACGGGTTTTTGATGGAAAAATATCAGCAAGGCTGGATTGCCCGCGAAGAAGTCATCAACAAATCGCAAGACCCCGCCACGGTTATCCAAAAGCTGGCCGAGTGGGAAGCCGCGCAAGCCGAAGAAGCGGCCCGCAACAAGCAAGCCCAGTAAGAATTTATGGCCGACCAAGTTTCCAATCCGTTGCTCGATTTGATCAAGTCGCAAAGCTTGCTCGACGACTTGCAATTGGAAGAGGTCACACAAGAACACCTGCGCAGTGGCAAGCCCATCAGCGAAATCCTTGCTGATTTCGGTTTGATCGACCAGGACATGCAGCTCCAGATCATCGCCAACCATCTCGGTACCGAGGTTGTTACCATTGGCGAAATCCCAGCCGATGTCATCAAGGCGGTGCCTCCCGATGCTGCGCGGATGTATCGGTGCATACCGATTGCCGTTTTCGATTCCACCGTCCAGGTTGCCCTTGCTGATCCGCTGAATCCGGCCATCGCCGACGAACTCGCTTTCGTCGTTCGCAAAGAGATCATTCCTGTCGTTGCGCATCCGAAAGAAATCGAAAAAGCAATCAGCCGTTACTACGGCGATGCGCAGGATAGCGTTTCGGACATTCTAAAGGAATTGGGTTCCGACGGCGATCTGGCCAAGGAAGTTGCCGAAGCCAGTGCCAGTGGCTCGGCCAACGATATCACAACCGTCGCCAATGAAACGCCCATCGTGCGTTTCGTGAACCTCGTGATATTTCAGGCGGTTCAGGACCGTGCATCTGACATTCACTTCGAACCGTTTGAAGATGAATTCAAGATCCGTTACCGCGTTGACGGCGCGCTCTACGAAATGTCGCCGCCGCCCAAACACTTGGCGCTGCCGGTCATCTCGCGTATCAAGGTTATGTCGAACCTCGACATTTCCGAACGCCGTCTTCCGCAAGACGGACGTATCAGCATGAATTTGGGCAACAAACCGATCGACTTGCGCGTGTCCAGTTTGCCCACGCAATTCGGTGAATCCGTGGTGTTGCGCGTGCTCGATCGGTCTGCGGTCAATCTTGATCTTGCCAACATCGGTCTGCCGAAAAATATTCAGGATTACATCAACGAAGCGATCCTGCAGCCGAACGGAATCTTCGTCGTGACGGGCCCGACCGGTTCCGGCAAAACGACCACGCTTTATTCCGCGCTACGCACCATCAACACGATCGATTCAAAGCTGCTGACCGTCGAAGACCCCGTCGAATACGACATCGAAGGCATCATGCAGGTGTCGGTTAACGACGCTGTCGGGATGACATTCGGTAAGGCACTCCGCGCATTTCTTCGTCAAGACCCCGACGTTATCATGCTCGGAGAAATGCGTGATCTGGAAACATCTCAGATCGCCATTCAAGCATCACTGACCGGTCACTTGGTGTTAAGCACGCTCCACACGAACGACGCTCCCGGCGCTGTCACGCGTTTGGTTGACATGGGCGTCGAACCGTTCCTGATTTCCTCAACGCTGATGGCTGTGCTCGCGCAACGTCTCGTGCGTACCATTTGCAAAAACTGCCGCACGCCCTTTGAGCCGACCGAGAGCCAACTTTCGCTGCTCAATCTTTCGCCGCACGACATTGGTGAAAAGATGTTCTATTACGGCCGCGGTTGCTCGACTTGTCACGACAGCGGGTACAAAGGTCGAAAAGGTATTTTCGAACTGCTCCAAATCAGCGAAGCCATCCGCCTGCTCATCAACGAGCGCGCGCCGACGGTCGTTCTGCGCCAAAAAGCGGTTGAACTCGGAATGGTGACCCTGCGCGATGATGGTCTGCGCAGTATTTTCGACGGTGACACAACGATTGAAGAAATAGTTAAGTACACGTAGACTGGTCGCTTACCGCAAGGTAAGCACTGAAAGGCAACATGCCCAGATTTTCATATGTAGCCATGGACTCGCGAGGAAAGGAAACCAAGGGTGTCCTCGAAGTCTCGACGCAAAATGAGGCCATCGGCCGCATTAAAGAAATGGGCTTTTTCCCGACGAAAGTTGTTGAAGACAAGGGCGCCGGTCCCGCCGGCGCGGCAGCCGCGAAAAAAGGCAAGGCTGCGGGCAAAGGGAAGGGGATGAGCATGAATCTCAACATTCGTATTCCCGGCCTGAGTGGTCGTGTGAAAACGAAAGTGTTGACCGTTTTTACTCGTCAGTTGGCAACGCTCGTCCAAGCCGGTTTGCCTTTGCTGCGCGGATTGCGCGTGCTGCAAAAGCAGGAACGCAACGTTAACCTCAAAAAAATCATCGGCCAACTGGCAGAATCGATCGAAGGCGGCAGCACTTTCTCCGAAGGTCTCGCCCAACATCCCAAAGTTTTCAATCGCCTTTACGTGAACATGGTGAAAGCTGGCGAACTGGGCGGTGTGCTCGAAGTCGTCCTCAAGCGCTTGTCCGAGTTCATGGAAAAAGCGCAGAAAATCAAAGGCAAAGTTATCGCGGCCATGTTTTATCCCTGCGCCGTCATGGTCGTCGCGGTAGCCATTATGGGCGTCTTGATGGTGTTCGTTATTCCCAAATTTAAAGAAATTTTCGAAGGCACACTCGGTAACGGTCGTTCGCTGCCCGGCTTCACTCAGTTCGTGCTGGGCATCAGCGAAATGATTCAGCACCACATCTTTCGCACAATGCTCATGGTCATCGCGTTGGTGATTATGTTTAACGTTTTCATTCGCACGAAATTTGGCCGCAGATTGTTTGACCGTTTCAAACTCAATGTCCCGGTCCTTGGCCCGGTTATCAGCAAAGTCGCTATCTCGCGTTTCACCCGTACGCTTGGCACTCTCGTCAGTAGCGGCGTGCCCATCTTGCAGGCGCTTACCATCGTTAAAGAAACGTCTGGCAACGTCATCGTCGGAGCCGCTGTCGCGTCGGTTCACGAGAGCGTCAAAGAAGGTGAAACCATCACCGCCCCGCTCGAAGCCTCGAACATTTTCCCGCCCATGGTCATCAGCATGGTGGACGTCGGTGAACAAACCGGCGCGCTGCCTGAAATGTTGATGAAGATCGCCGACAACTACGACGAAGAAGTCGACAACGCCGTAGCCGCTATGACGTCGTTGCTCGAGCCAATCATGATTGTCGTCCTGGCCGTCATCGTCGGCAGCATCGTGATCGCGATGTTCCTGCCTCTGATCGACCTGATGGAAAACGTCGGCGAAGACGCCAAAGACAAAGCACCGGAGAAATAGTCGTCGCGCAAATTTCCCACCCTCTCCTCGAAAGAGGAGAGGGAAGGAATCCGCAAGTCCTCCACGCTGCCCCTAAATGACATTCAGAGATTCCCTGAATGGACGTAGCTTGCGTGTTCCTGCATTTTCGCCGAAATGATCGAAATCCGATCAGTGAGCACATGTTCAACAATTCGAGTTGCTTTGTGGTTGGTGAAATTCGCAACACGCTTTATCGTTGCATTAATTCCATATGCGACCGCTCGCGCGATTTGTTTGTCTGTTGCTCGTGACTTGTTCACAGGCGTCGCGCGCAGTTGAGTCAACTAATGACATTATCTGGTCTCTCAAACCCCTTCAGTCATTTTCAGTTCCAGCGAGCAAAAGCAAATGGCCGAAAAACGAAATCGACCAATTCATTTTCGCGAAGCTTCAGGAAAAGAAGTTTCAGCCTGCCAAACCAGCCGATAAACGCACACTTTTGCGCCGCGCGACCTATGATTTAACCGGCCTTCCGCCCACGCCCGAGGAAACGCGCGCTTTTTTAGCGGATCATTCTCCTGATGCTTTCGCGAAAGTTGTCGATCGTCTCCTCGCCAGTCCCCGTTATGGGGAATGTTGGGCGCGCCATTGGCTTGATGTCGTTCACTACGCTGATTCACACGGCCACGACCAGGATCGCCCGCGCGAAAATGCATGGCCGTATCGTGACTACGTCATTCGCGCTTTCAACGAAGACAAGCCCTACGCGCGCTTTGTCCAGGAACAACTCGCCGGCGACGTGCTCTTTCCCGCAGATCCAAACGGCGTCGTCGCCACTGGTTTCATAGTCGCTGGCCCATGGGATCTCAGTTCCATTATGGCTATTATGGACGACACTCTGGACAAGAAAGTCGCCCTCTACCTCGACCGCGACGACATGGTCATGAACACCATGTCCACCTTTACCAGCACCACCGTCCATTGCGCTAGGTGTCATAACCACAAATTTGATCCCATCCCGCAAAAGGATTACTACGCGCTTCAAGCGGTGTTTGCGGGCGTTGATCGTGCCGATCGCCCATACGACCTCGACGCCGCAACAAACACGAAGCGCCTGGCCCTGCTGCGCAAAAAACTGGCGCTCGAAATCAACGATCGCAAAACCATCGATGGAATGCTCACCGCTGAAGTGCGTGCAGAAATAGCGGCGTGGGAAAAATCGATAAATGGTGAAGGCATTTGGACCGTCCTCGATCCCGACAAATTCACTACCGCGTCGAAAGCTGTCCTGACGAAACAAAAAGACCTATCGCTCCTGGCCAGCGGCGAATCCCCAAAATCCGACGTCTACACCATCACTGCTAACACCGACCTAAAAAACATCACCGCCGTGAGGCTCGAAGTCCTCACCGATTCCAGTCACCCACGCAACGGGCCCGGCCGCCAACCCGATAACGGCAATTTGCATCTTTCCGAGTTTAAAGTTCTTGCCGCTGTAGAAAGGCACAACGACGAACCAACTAATAAAACTTCAAAATCCCACCGCCGATTTCAATCAAGACGCTTGGACAATTGAAAAATCCATCGATGGCGACACTAACACCGCGTGGGGCGTCTTCCCCGAAACCGGCAAACCGCACTACGCAGTTTTTGAGCTAAAGGAAAACGTCGGCTTCGAAAACGGCACCACATTTACATTCGTCCTCGAACAACTCCACGGTCGCGAACACACGATTTTACGTCCACGCCTCTCCGTCACGATAAAGCCGCGTCCGGTCAAAGTCGAAGCGTTACCCGACAACATCAAAAAACTCCTCGCAATTAAATCCGATCAACGCACCCACGACCAAACGCTCGAACTCGCCGCTTATTACCTCAACCAGCAAGTCGATAAAGAACTCGCCGCGTTACCAAAGCCGCAAATGGTCTACGCTGCCGCCAACGATTTCACTCCCAAAGGCAATTTCAAACCCGCCCGCGACGCCGCGCCTTGTCGAAGTCCTCAAACGTGGCGACGTCCAAAAACCGATGGAACCCGCCACGCCCGGCGCACTTTCCTGCGTCTCTCAACTTGAGCCGCAATTCAACATCGCAGATGAAAAAGACGAAGCAGCCCGACGCGCCGCTCTCGCTAAATGGATTACGGATCCAAAGAACCCGCTCACATGGCGCAGCATCGTTAATCGCGTTTGGCACTACCATTTCGGGCGTGGCATCGTCGATACCCCAAACGACTTCGGCAAAATGGGGGCGCAGCCAACGCATCCCGAACTCCTCGATTGGCTTGCCATCTGGTTTCAACAAAGCGGCGGCTCGTTCAAAAAGCTTCACCGCCTCATCATGCTCAGCGCCGCTTATCGACAGTGCACTGACGACAATCCGCAATTCGACAAAACCGATTCAGACGATCGTTATCTTTGGCGGATGAACCGCAGCCGTCTTGACGCCGAAGAAATCCGCGACACCGTCCTCCAACTCTCCGGCAAATTAGACCTGACGATGTACGGCCCGCCGGTGAAACAATTCAAATACGAGGACTCCAATCCCGACCTCACGCCGCACGCGGACTACACCGCCTTCAACGTCGACGACCCTTCCAATTTCCGGCGCAGCATCTATCGTTTTATCTTCCGCACCGTCCCCGATCCATTGATGGACACGCTCGACTGCGCCGACGCCGCCCAACTGACACCCGTCCGCAACGTTTCCATGACCGCGCTGCAAGCTCTCTCGATGTGGAACAACGCCTTCATCCTGCGCCAAACGGAACACCTCGCCGACCGACTCAAAAAGACGCAGCGCAAACTACCACGCTTGCGCAAACAAATCATCTTGCTGTACCAACTCGCCCTCAACCGCGAACCAACTCGCACCGAACTAAACGACCTCACCACGTTCGCCGACAAAGAAGGCCTCGCCAGCGCCTGCCGTGTCATCTTGAACAGCAACGAGTTTATTTTCGTCAATTGAACAAGCCATGTACCTGAATTCATCGACATCGCGCTCCGTAACACGCCGTGAGTTCCTGTGGAAATTCGGCGGGGGCCTCGGCGGCATCGCCATGGCACATCTTCTTGGCGAATCAGGTCTGCTCGCCGACACGCCGCGTCCTGAATTTAACGGCGGCCTTCATCATCCAGCGAAAGTTAAGCGCGTCATCCAACTCTTCATGAACGGCGGCGCGAGCCAATGCGACCTGTTCGATTACAAACCCGAACTCATCAAACGCAGCGGTCAAAAATTCGATCCCGGCGAAAAAGTCGAAGCCGCCACCAGCACGCCGGGAAACATGATGAAGAGTCCGTTCGACTGGAAGCAGCACGGCCAATCCGGTCGCTGGGTCAGCAGCGCTATCCCGCAATATGGCCGAATGCGTCGACGACATGACATTTCTCATGGCCATGCACTCCAAGACAAACGTGCACGGGCCGGGCGTTTACCTTCAGACCACCGGCTTTCTCCTGCCCGGGTTTCCGTGCATGGGCGCGTGGATTAGCTACGGACTCGGGAGCCTCAATCAAAACCTGCCCACGTTCGTCGTTTTGCCTGATTCACGCGGCTTGCCTTACAACGCCAAAAGCAGTTTTTCCAGCGGCTTCCTGCCCGTCATGCATCAGGGGACGATCATCAAAGCGAGTGCGCAAAATCCCATCGCGGATCTCTTTCCACCGGACTCTGCCAAGTTCGTCACGAAATCTGCCGAAACGAACGGACTCGCGTTATTGCAAAAACTAAATCGCGACTACGCACAACAACATCCCGGCGACACCCGACTCGATGCTCGTATTGCTTCCTACGAACTTGCCGCTCGCATGCAACTCAGCGCGCCCGATGTCCTCAATCTCGCCGGTGAAACTGAAGTCACCAAAAAACTCTACGGCCTCGACAAAAAGGAAACCGAAGATTTCGGCCGCAATTGTCTCCTCGCCCGACGGCTGATTGAACGCGACGTCCGTTTCGTGCAGGTCTGGAGCGGCACCAACGGCTCCGCCGACAACTGGGACAATCACGCCGACATTAAAAAGGAACTCGGCTATATCACTAACGCCGTCGACCAACCCATCGCCGCGCTCATCAAAGACATGAAAGCCCGCGGCCTCTTCAAAGACACTTTGCTTATCTGGACGACTGAGTTTGGTCGCATGCCCTTCAGCCAGGGAAGTGTCGGCCGCGACCACAACGGTGGCACCTTCGTCACTTGGATGATCGGGTCCGGGCCTAAAACCCGGATACAGCCACGGCGAAAGTGATGATTGGTCATGGCGCGCCGTCAAAAACCAAACCGACTGTTACGACATGCATGCCACCATCCTGCATCTCCTTGGAATCAACCACGAGAAACTCACCTTCCGCCACAACGGCATCAACCGCCGCCTTACCGACGTCCACGGCGAACTCATTTCAGAAGTTCTCACCTGAAACTTTTGCGCCTTCATTGTCCCGCGCCCACTACAATGACCCTCATTTTGGGATATTCGTGCGAGTGAAAACTTTGTAGCAGCCGACGTGAGAAGACTCTAATCTCCCTGCCACCGTTTAAATGAAAATCACAGGAGAACAAACTCGGTTAAGCAGCCGAATGATCATATTTCTGCTGCTTTGCTTGGCCTTCGCGCCGCTCTGTTCCGCAAGCGCCACTCCGAAGTGTCCCAACATTATCGTCATCCTCGCCGACGATCTTGGATTCTCCGACATCGGCTGTTTCGGCGGCGAAATTCAGACGCCGAACATCGACTCGCTCGCAAAAGATGGAATCTGCTACACGCAATTTTATAACACGGCCCGTTGCTGCCCGACGCGTGCGTCGCTTTTGACCGGGCTTTATCCGCACCAAGCCGGAGTCGGCCACATGATGGTCGATCACGGCTTCGACGGCTACCGCAGCAATCTGAACAAAAACTGCGTCACCATCGGGCAAGTGATGCACAGCGCGGGTTATCGCACTTATGCTGTCGGTAAGTGGCACGTCACCCATTTCGACGGTCCGAACGATGACAATTCAAATTGGCCGCTGCAGCGAGGCTTTGAAAAATTCTACGGCACGCTCAAAGGCTACGGCAGTTTCTACGACCCCTCTGCGCTTTGTCGTCAAAATAAATTCATCACGCCCGAGAACGATCCCGAGTATAAGCCGAAGCAGTTTTATTACACCGATGCAATCAGCGACAACGCGGTGAAATTCCTGCGTGAGCACAACCAGGAATCGGCCGACAAACCATTTTTTATGTATGTCGCCTACACGGCAGCGCATTGGCCGATGCACGCATTGGAACGCGACATCGCCAAATACAAAGGAAAATTCGACACCGGCTACGACCCCGTCCGCAACGAACGCTTCAAACGCCTCAAAGAAGCCGGCCTCATTGATGCGAGCTGGCAATTGGCGCCAACCGCCGGTAATTGGGACGAAGTCAAACGGAAGCAGTGGGAGGCGCGCTGTAAGGAAGTGTTCGATGCAATGATCGACAACATGGACCAGGGGATCGGTCGAATCGTCGCGCAGCTAAAGGAGAACAAACAATTCGACAATACAGTCATCCTCTACCTGCACGACAACGGCGGTTGCGCCGAAACCATGGGGCGCCTCAAACCACCCGCAAACATTTCTGCAAAACTAAAACCCCTCGGGCCAAATGATCTCCAGCCAAATCCAAAACCACCGATGCAGACGCGTGACGGTCGCGCGGTGCGCACTGGTCCGGGCGTGATGGCCGGCCCTGCCGATACGTTCGTTGCCTACGGAAAAAATTGGGCGAACGTCTCAAACACTCCCTTCCGCGAATACAAACATTGGGTGCATGAGGGCGGCATTTCGACACCACTGATTGTGCATTGGTCGGATGGAATTCCAGCGAACCGACGCGGCGAGATCGAGCCTCAAGTGGGTCACGTCATCGACATCATGGCGACGTGTGTTGATCTAGCTGACGCAAATTATCCGAAACAGTTCGACTCCCGCGACATTAAGGCAATGGAAGGCGTGAGCCTCGTTCCATCATTTGCAGGAAAAGATCTCCAGCGCAAAAATCCGATTTTCTGGGAACACGAAAGTAATCGCGCCGTTCGCGACGGCAAATGGAAACTGGTCGCCAAAGCCGATGAGCCGTGGGAACTCTACGACATGGAGACTGATCGCACCGAAATGCACGATCTCGCGTCAAAGAACCTGGCCAAAGTGAAAGACCTGACGGCAAAATGGGATGTCTGGGCTGCCCGCGCCAACGTCCTTCCTCTCGGCGCCTGGAAAGACAAACACGCAAAGGAATAACAGATGAAATACAAAAGGTTCCGCTGCCTTGTTTGCGTTATTCTCGCCGCATTCGTTTTTCTTTCGAAAAGCGAGGCCGCGCCAAAACCAAACTTTATCGTCATTCTCGCCGACGATCTCGGCTACAACGACCTGAGTTGCTATGGCAGTCCGTTGATTAAAACGCCGAACCTCGACCAGATGGCCAAAGAAGGGGTGCGTTTCACAAGCTTCTATGTCGGCGCCCCGGTCTGCTCACCGAGCCGCGCTGCGTTTCTCACCGGTTGTTATCCGGCGCGCGTCGGGATGGGCGACGACCTCGTCAACCAACCAGGGTTCGGCGGGAAGGTCACAAAATCTTTTGTCAAAGTCCTCCACTCAGGATCCAAACTCGGTCTCAACCCGGACGAAACCATCATCCCCGAAATTCTAAAACGGGCCGGATATTTCTCTGGCATCATCGGTAAATGGCATCTGGGCGACGCGCCTGAATTTAATCCAATTCGCGAAGGCTTCGCCTACTTCTTCGGAGTGCCATACAGCAATGACATGAAGCCGTTCTATTTCATCAACCAAACCGAGCGTGCGGAAAAAGAGCCGGTCATGGATGAGCTAACAGCGACCTACACCGATCTCGCGAAAAAATTTATTCACGCGCACAAGGATCAGCCGTTCTTCCTTTATCTTGCGCATAACATGCCGCACACGCCTCTGTCTCCCGGCAAGCGATTCGTTGGGCGGTCTCCACGCGGACCTTACGGTGACGCCGTTGAAGAGGTCGATTGGAGCGTCGGTGAAATTCTTCAAACACTGAGGGAAGCAAAACTCGATCAGCAAACCCTCGTGATTTTCTTCTCCGATAACGGCCCGTGGCTGGTGAAAGGCGAGGACGGCGGATCGGCTTTTCCATTGCGCAACGGCAAGACCAGTACCTACGAAGGCGGGTTTCGTGTCCCGTGTGTCATCTGGGGGCCCGGGCTCCTGAAAAATCCAGGTCGCGTCAGTAGTAAAATTCTCACCGCGATGGATTTTCTCCCAACCTTCGCCGCCATGGCTGGAATTAATCACCATCCCCAAAAACCAATCGACGGCCACGACGCCACCGCCCTCATCACCGGCGAGCCTAATTCGACATCGTCGTGGGACCATTTTTATTATTATTTCGGTACCGAACTGCACGCTGTTCGCGAACACCAATACAAGCTGCGCGCACAGAATATTCTGCGAAACGAAGACATATACCGTCATGATCAGTTCGACAATGCTCCTATAGCTGAAGCTCTTTACGACCTGAACCGCGACATCAGCGAACAAAAATCCGTCTTGAAAGATCACGCCGAACTGCAAAAGCATCTCGAATCACTCCTCGACAGCGAACGTCAAATTCTCGGCGACACGTTGAAGAGCATTAAAGGATCTGAAGATCGCGCACCCGGTTTTTCCGAAAACCCTGTCAATCCACACGGCAAATGAACAAGAAGATTACTGCATTCATTTTGATTTTGTGCACCGCGATGATTGCGAGTGCCGCCACTCGTCCGAACATCATCATCATCCTTGCCGACGACCTCGGCTACGGCGATCTCGGTTGTTACGGCCATCCCACCATTCGCACGCCGAACATTGATCGCATGGCGACGGAAGGTCTGCGGTTTACGGATTATTATTCGGGCCAATGTTATTGCACTCCCAGCCGCGCGGCGCTCATGACCGGTCGCCTCGCCATTCGCAGCGGCATGGCCGGACATGACTCGCGCCATGTCCTCTATCCAAACAATCCGGGCGGACTGCCTCACGACGAAGTCACAATCGCGAGTGCGTTGAAATCACAGGGCTACGCTACGTTCGCCATCGGCAAATGGCACCTTGGTGATTTGCCCGATTATCTGCCGACCCGATACGGCTTCGATGATTTCTATGGTCTTCCGTACTCCAACGACAGCGACTGGACTGATCCAAAGTATCGTTCAGCGGACACGCTGAGCCTTAACCCCGATTTTCATCACTTCGACGTGCCCCTCTATCGCGGCACTAACATTATCGAGCGCCCCGTCGATCAACACACTTTGACCAAGCGCTACACCGAAGAAGCGCTCCGGTTCCTTGAACAAAATAAAAAGCATCCATTCTTTCTCTATTTCGCACACACATTCCCGCACGTTCCATTGTTTGCATCCGAGCGCTTTCGTGGCACCAGTCGACGCGGTCTTTACGGAGACGCGGTTGAAGAACTCGATTGGAGCGTCGGCGAAGTGTTGAATTGGTTAAGGAAAGAACATCTCGATAAAAATACATTCGTCGTCTTCACGAGCGATAATGGTCCGTGGCTCCAGAAAAAGTGGAACGGCGGCTCAGCTGGATTATTGCGCGACGGCAAAGGCGGGACTTGGGAGGGCGGCACACGCGTGCCTGCCATCGCGTGGTATCCCGGCAAAGTCAAACCGGGTCAGACTCACGAACTCGCCAGTGCCATGGATCTGTTCAACACCAGTTTAATTCTCGGAGGAGCCGACGTTCCAAAAGATCGCCCAATCGATGGCGTGGACCTTAGCCCTATTCTTTTCAAACACGGCAAAAGCAATCGCGAAGTCCAGTTCTTCTATCAAACAGACGAACTCTTTGCGGTGCGCAAAGGCGACTTCAAAGCGCATTTCTGGACTCACGACGGCTACAGCAAAGCCAAACCGGAAGCCCACAACCCGCCTTTGCTCTTCAATGTAAGCGAAGATCCCAGTGAGCACTTCGACATCGCTGACAAACATCCGGAAATTATCGCTGAACTAACCAGCATCTACGAGCGTCACCGCGCCACCGTCACCCACGGCAAAGCTCAATATTAATATGAAGATCATAACTCGCTGCCTTTACCTCACTCTGCTCGCCCTCGCTGGTTTCAGCGCCAACGCTGCGGCCAAACCAAACATCGTTTTCATCCTGGCCGATGATCTCGGCTCCTACGATGTCAGTTGGCGGGGGAGCAAAATCAAAACGCCAAACCTCGACCACCTCTGCGCGCAAGGCGCGAAGCTAGAGCAATTCTACGTTCAGCCCGTGTGCTCGCCCACGCGATCATCGCTCATGACCGGTCGCTACCCGATGCGTTACGGTTTGCAGGTCGGCGTCATCCGTCCTTGGGCCAAATACGGTTTGCCGCTCGAAGAACGGACGTTGGCTCAGGCGTTGCGCGACGTCGGTTACTCGACAGCCATCTGCGGCAAATGGC
The DNA here is from genome assembly GCA_963702845.1 of uncultured Verrucomicrobiae bacterium. GTDB lineage: Bacteria > Verrucomicrobiota > Verrucomicrobiia > Limisphaerales > Palsa-1400 > JAICXV01. The sequence continues at coordinate 21,845 of OY969763.1, forward strand.
ATCTTGGCAGCGTGGACAAGGCGTATTGGCCCAATGCTCGCGGGTTCGACTATTGGTATGGCCACCTGATGGGTGCTCTCGATTATTTTACACACCTCCGCGACGGCAAGCTTGATTGGTATCGAAACGGCGAACTCAATCACGACAAAGGCTACAGCACATTTTTGGTCGGCGAAGAAGCCGCGCGAGTCATTCGCAATCAACCAAAAGACAAACCGCTCTTCCTTTACGTCCCGTTCAACGCTGTTCACGACCCGCTCGAAGCGCCGGCCGAATACTCGAACAAATATCCTAACATTGGCGGCCCGCGAAAAACCTACGCCGGAATGGTCACCGCGCTTGATGATATGGTCGGCAAAATCGTCGCTGCCGTGGAAGAATCCGGCCAACGCACGAATACGTTGTTCATTTTCGCCAGTGACAATGGCGGGCCCGCGCCTCACCGCCTCACTAGTAACGGCCCGTTGCGCGGAGGCAAGTTCACCCTCTACGAAGGCGGCGTTCACACCTGTGCCTTTGCAACATGGGACGGCTACATTAAATCCGGAAGCACCGTCAATGCACTCATGCACATGGTCGACTGGTATCCGACCTTGCTGAAACTCGGTGGTGCATCGCTGAAACAAGAACTGCCGCTCGACGGCAAAGATATGTGGCCGAGCATCACACAAGGCACACCATCGCCGCGCACCGAAGTCCTCTGCAACGCCGCGCCGAGCAGTGGAGCGATTCGGGTTGGCGACTGGAAACTCGTCATTAATGGAAACATGCGTGACACCGATGACGAATCGCCGCGCAAAAAAGAAAAGAATCAACCGAACGAATCGGCCAAAAAACTCGAACTGTTTAACCTTGCTGATGATCCGTATGAAAAGAACAACCTCGCCGAGTCTAAGCCGGAAAAACTGCAGGAGCTGTTAAAACATTACGAGAGATATGCTTCCGAAGCGGTCACTCCCAAAAACCAAAAAAACGCCAAAACGTCACCACCAAAGACACCCAAAACTTCTTCCGGCGGTTAAGGATATCCGCCACAACGTAATAACTGTATTAAGTCAACAATATCAGGAACTTTTGCGTGCCAAACGCCTCTTACTAAGGCAAAGTTTTATTTTGACAATTTAGCTCTACGCCCGTAAAAAGTGCTTGATTGTCGGAATGCGTAAAGGCTGCATTCCCGCATTCGCTGGCCGGAACGGGTCACATACAGAAATTATGAAACATCTTTTAGCTGCAATCGGCCTCGTCGCCGTAGGCGCGACCGCATTGCACGGTCAACCCACTGAACCCAACCCCACCCCGAACACCGAGCTTTCTCCGCAGGAAAAAACCAAGTTTTGGGCCGTTTCGGGGGCTTTGCGTGGTTTTTACGATGACAACTATACAGCCATTCCGCAGAGCCAAGGGCCGCTCCGTAGTTTTGGCGTGGAAGTTAGTCCGTCGGTTTCGCTCAACTGGGCTCCTGCCGAAACGCTCGTCGGTGCCAGTTACGTTTATGACTGGAAGTGGTACGCCAAGACCGGCGACAATGACCAAACCCACCAATTTAACGGCAAATTTGTCCATAATTTCACCCCGCGCTATCGCTTGGAAGTGAACGACTCGTTCGTCATCAGTTCTGAACCGACTGTGTTGGACACCACCATCATTACTTCGCCGGTTAAGCGCACCCTCGAAGACAATTTGCGCAATCGCGGTTCGATTGTATTCGCCTCAGAATTGACGCCAATTCTCGGAACTGAAGTTGGTTATCAAAACACTATTTACGATTATCGCCAAACGCTGTCTGACATGAGCGCGGTTCCGGCAAATCCGCCGACCGATTTGACACCCGTTATCGGCCCAAGCCGCTCCGCATTGTTGAACCGTATCGAACAGTTGGTCACACTGGATTTGCGCTGGAAAATTTTACCTGAAACCACTGGTATCCTCGGCTACCAATTTCAAATTCGCCAGTTCACCAGCGATGAAAGCATAAGCCCCATTGACGTGGGCGATCCGCTAAACCCTGCTTTTCCTGTGGTTCCCGCCAGCGAGCGCGACAGCCTTTCGCACTTCCTTTTTGTGGGCGTCGACCAATCAGTGGGGCCGAGCTTGCGTGCGTCCGTTCGCATCGGAGGACAACTTCTCGACTACTACAACATTCATTTGCAGCAGGGTTCCCCCTATGCTGACGCAAACGTCACCTGGACGTATCTGCCCGGCAGCTACGCTCAACTCGGTTTGAAACACGAACATGCGGCAACCGACCTCGTCGGCGATCCGACCGATTTCGTGAGAGACCAGGAAGCAACGACAGTCTATGGCGCAGTCACGCACAAGATTACCGCCAAACTCGTCGGCAGCGTCCTTGGTCAATACCAAAACTCCCAGTTCAACGGTGGCGGTGCCGCCATCAACGGTCAGGGTGAAAACTTCTTCCTCGCCAACATCAACCTCGCCTACAAAATTAATCCGTATTTGTTGACCGAAGCCGGTTACGAATTCAATCACTTGGATTCACCATTCGACCGCGCCTATAGGCGCAGCCGCGTGTATCTCGGCGTGCGCGCAACCTACTAAATTATAAAGTTTTTTCAGACGCCGCTCGGAAACGAGCGGCTTTTTTGTTTGTACCGGCAACGGGCATTTAAAGGCGCTTCAAATCAAAATTGAACTGCCTATTGGAGCTGATGATCGGCTGCGCGTCGTCTAGACAAGCTTCGCAAGCCGCTTGTCTTCAGAAAGGCGCTTTACCAATTCCTTGACCTTCTGTGCCTGGCTCTTATGTGCGAGCAACACGGCATCGTCGGTTTGCACAAGAATTGAGTCGCGCAGGCCAACCACGCAAATTGGTGTCCGATTTTTTGTGCGTGCGTCGAAGATGACATTGCGCGCCGCATCGACGTGGATGAAGTCAGCGACCGCAGCATTGCCTTCAGCATCCTGCTTGATGTGTCGCGCAATCGCGTTCCACGCACCAAGGTCATCCCACGGGAAACTACCATCTGCGACTACCACGTTCTGGGCATGCTCCATCAACGCGTAATCGATCGAGATCTTTTTGATTTCGGGATATTCCTTGGCCAGCACTTTGTCCAACTTCGGCGTGCCCGCGACTTTAAACCAACGCTGACAAGCCGCCGCCATTTCGGGCTGATGCTTTTCCAGTCCTTGCGTGATCGTGACAAACGACCAAACGAACATACCTGCATTCCAGCGATATTGGCCGTTGTTCAGGTATTCGAGCGCGCGATCAAAATTCGGTTTTTCCACGAACTGCTCCGCGCGGAAGAACGTCGTCTTGTAAGCCTTCACGCCTTGTGGCGGCGGAAGAACATTCCCAGTGCGAATATAACCGTAGCCCGTCGCCGGTTCCGTCGGCTTGATCCCGATCGTGACGATGACTTGTCCGCGGCTCGCCAAATCAAATGAGTCACCGAGAACTTGTTGAAATTTCTTTTCGTCTTCGATGACATGGTCAGCCGGAAGCACCGCCATGACACCGCTGGTCGAGCGCTGGCCAACGACTGCGGCGCCGAGCGTCACTGCGGCGCAAGTGTCGCGACCCACCGGTTCAGCGATCACGTTTGCCTTTGGAAGCTTGGGCAACTGTTTCCGAACCTCCGGCGCCTGCACAGCGTTGGTGATGATGTAAATGTTCTTAATTGGAACCAGCGGCAATACTCGATCGACGGCTTGTTGGAGCAGGGAGCGTTTACCAAGCAGTGTCACGAGTTGCTTTGGTGTTTTTTCGCGGCTCACCGGCCAGAAACGTTCACCGCGTCCACCGGCCATGATGATGACGAACCTGTCGTTGGTATTCGCTGTTTTTTTCATGTGTTGGAACCTTTGATTGCCTGGGCCAATTCAGAAACGAAACTACTGACGCGTGAAACCATCTCGGGTGACTTGCCAAGTTTTGCGATCTGGTTCACCACGGCACTGCCGACGACAATGGCGTCACTATGCGATGCGACTGCCTTGGCTTGTTCGGGATTGGAAATCCCAAAGCCAATGGCGATCGGCAAATTCGTATGCGCCCGAATTTTCTTGGTCATGTCGCCGATTGTGTCGGCTACTTTGGTCTGCATCCCCGTGACGCCTTCGCGTGAGACGTAATATATAAAACCGGTGCCGCGTTTAACGATCAGGGCGATGCGGTCTTCAGGCGTAGTCGGAGCGACGAGGTAGATGACGTTCAACCCATTTTTCGCCATCAGGCTTTCGTAATTCTCCGACTCCTCGGGCGGCAGATCGAGCGTCAGGAATCCGTCAACGCCGGCCATGGCCGCGTCCTGGATGAACTTTTCGAGTCCGTAGCGATGCATCAGGTTGAAATAAATATACAGGACGATCGGCACCTGCGACTGCTTGCGAATCTCAGCGATCGTTTGAAGCAGTTTGGGCGGTGTTGTGCCCGACTCGAGCCCGCGTTGGGCAGCAAGTTGATTTACCAGCCCATCAGCGAGTGGATCGCTGAACGGCACGCCAAGCTCTAAAACATCAACGCCAGCCTTGTCGAAGGCGAGGCCAAGTTGCCTGGTGCTTTCGAGGTCGGGATCACCCGCACCGATGTAAATTACGAGGCCCTTTTTGCCTTCTTTTTTGAGGCGACTAAAGCGTTCATCAATCCGATTCACGCGTCGAGAATGGCAAGGATTAGCGCACGCGGCAAGTAGGTAGCTACTTGGAATCTCCCTTAGGTTTGGACGGAGACGGCGTCGCCGCTGGCTTGGATTCCGATTTCGCTGGAGTTGTCGACGGGGGTGCGTCCTTCTTGGCGGCAGCTTTATAGCTGTCGCTGCGGTAATCGGTGATGTAAAAACCGCTGCCTTTGAAAAGCAAACCGGCGCCGCCGCTGATGGTGCGTTTCACTTTGCCTTTGCCCCATGGTTTCTTGGGGCAAACTTCCTTCGGGCAAGTCGTCAATGCAGCGGAAGACATGGGCTGAGATTGTTCAAAAGTATGTCCGCACTTGGCGCAGGCATATTCGTAAGTCGGCATAACGTATTAGATAGTGGCAGGGGTGGAACGTTCAATGGCAATCGGTCATCCGCCGATGCAACTCATTGTGCGCTCGGGTTGCACGAAACCGGGCTCGCCAATATGGTGGCGCGCTTCCTTTTTCCAAACGGCGTCCTGCAGGAATTTTCCGATGTCTGCGTCCTCAGCATTATTGCGGACGAGCGAACGGATGTCGTGTTCGACAACGCTGAACAGGCAGGTCCGGATTTTGCCATCGGCCGTCAAACGCAGGCGATTGCAATGGCCGCAAAACGGTTCGCTCACTGGAGCAATGATTCCGATTTCCGCGCCGGGCGAGTTTTCAAAAGACCACCGTTTGGCCGTTTCGGATTTGTTGTTCGAAATGACTGGCTTTAGTCGAAACGCTTTTTGTAGCCGTTGCAAAATTTCCCTGCCGGGAACGACCAATTCTTTTTGCCACGCGCGACCGGAATCAAGTGGCATGAACTCGATGAAACGAAAGGAGAGTTGTTTTTCTGAGCAAACTCGGCCAAGGCTTCGATTTCGTGATCGTTGATGCCTTGATCATAACCGCGTTTACTTTCACCGGGTTGAAGCCGAGTTGGTGGGCCATGTCGATGCCATCGAGGACTTCCTGCAAACTATCGCGTCCGGTGATTTTTTTGAAATTTTCGCGATCAAGCGAATCCATGCTGAAGCTGATTCGTTGCAGTCCGGCATCGCGCAGGGCTTTGGCTTTTTGTGCAAAGAAGAAGCCATTGGTCGTCATCGCGAGGTCTTTGACGCCATCGATTTTCGCGATTTTTTCAACAAGCTTTTCGAGTTGTTGACGGAGAACGGCTCGCCGCCAGTGAGCCGGATTTTTTCGATTCCAAGATTTACCGCGACCCGCACGATGCGTTCGATTTCTTCGAAGCTCAGAATGTTCGCAGACAGAATGCCATGTGGCGAGCGATGCGTTGCGCGCCGTTTTTGATGAAGCGGGACTGATAAAAATTGGCCGCGGCTTCGGTTTCCGGCAGGCAATACAGGCACCGGAAATTGCAACGATCCGTCACGCTGACGCGTAAATCGCGAAGAGTGCGGCCATGCGAATCTATGAGGCCAGCAGGATGCATCCGGATTAATAAATATATGTGAGAACGGGACCGAAAGCGAGTCGCAGACGATCAAACGGCACCGGCTCTCTTCACGGGCACGATCCGTCGATAGACTTTTTCGTAGGATTTGGCGGTGCGGTCCCATGAGAAATCCTTTTTCATGCCGTTGAGCCGGTAATGCTGGAACAGTTCTTTATCGTCGTAAATAATAAGAGCCTTGCGAACGTGCTTTGGCAAGTGAGCGCGACGGAGTATTCGCGGAACTTGATACCGTCGGATTTGTCTTCGTCTCGGAAATGTCTATGACGGAATCATCGAGGCCGCCGGTGACGCGGACGATCGGGATCGTGCCGTAGCGAAGGCTGTACATTTGGTTCAAGCCGCAAGGTTCGAATCGCGAGGGCATGACGAAGAAATCCGAACCGGCTTCAATCCGATGCGACAGGCCTTGGTCGAAACCGATTTTCACCGCGCATTTGGTCGGGTAACGCGCGGCGAGCTTGGTGTAACCGCGTTCGTATTCCTTGCTGCCACTGCCGAGCAGGGCGAATTGCATGTTGGCGGCAAGCATTTCTTCGAGCGCGCCGAGTTGGATGTCGACGCCTTTTTGTTCGGCGAGCCGCGTGACGCTTCCAAAGAGCGGAACATTTGGATCGATTGGGAGCCCCATTTCTTTTTGCAACGCCGCTTTATCAGATTCTTTGCCGGACAAATCTTTCCAATTGTAGGGATATTTCAGATACGAGTTTTCTTCTGTTTGCCACTCGTCGTAATCGACACCGTTCAAGATGCCGAAAAGCGCGTTTTGCCGTTGGCGCAATGCGCCATCTAAACCGCAACCGAACGGTTCGGTGGTGATTTCGCGCGCGTAACGTGGGCTGACCGTCGTGATCAAGTCGGAGTAAGAGATGCCGGCTTTGAGGAAATTAAACATGCCATAGCATTCCGCGCCGTTCGGATTGAAGAAATCCGTGCTTAGATTTGTGATGGCGTATTTTTCACGCGGGAAGATGCCTTGGTAAGCGAGATTGTGAATGGTCAGGCAAGTCTGCGGCGCATTGTGCCAGCCTTCGTGCCATTTTTGATTGAGAACAGCAGTGGAATAAGCGCGGCTTGCCAGTCGTGCACATGAACAACGTCGGGCGGTGATGGCAAATAGCGCGCGAGGTTAACAGCGGCTTTTGAAAAAAAGGCGAAACGCTCGGCATTGTCGGGGTAATCAACTCCTTTGTCGCTGTAGAGCGCGGTGCGTTGGTAGAAAGTTTTTTGGTCGATGAAATAGATCGTCAGTTGATCTTCGAATTGGCGCGCATAGACGCTGCCTTGAACCCATTTGTCACCGAGCTGCAGATTCAGATTCCAATCGAACGGTTTTACTTCTGGGAAATCGTTCGAGAATTCCGGAGTAGAGCGGTGTGACTACGCTGACGTGATGGCCATCGCGAGCGACGAAATTTGCCGAGCGCTCCGACCATATCGGCCAGACCGCCCGACTTCGAATAAGGATGAACTTCACTACTCGCGAGCAGGATGTGCATGCGCGTCAATCTATGCTGGTTACGCGCGAATGCGGTGATGCGCTCAGTTTTTAGATACGGTTGCAACGCCGGCGGAATTTTGATGCTGCCGTCCTCTTGCTGATACGTTTCCACCAGTGCGACGAAAAGTCGAGCGAGCGCGGTGCCGCTGCCGTTAAGGATGTGCGGGAAGTTGATTCTCGCCGCCTTCGGTTTTGTAACGCATCGCCATGCGGCGGGCCTGGAAATCTTCGCAATTGGAGCAGCTCGAAACTTCGAGATATTGGTTTTGGCCCGGTGCCCAAACTTCGATGTCGTAGGTCATGGCGCTGGCGAAACCCATATCACCGGTGCAGAGTTGCACGACGCGATAGTGCAGGCCGAGGAGTTGCAGGACTTTCTCAGCATTGTTCGAAAAGCTTTTCGAGTTCTTCGTAGCCCTTATCCGGGTGTGCAGATCTTGATCAGTTCGACTTTGTCGAATTGATGCACGCGAATCATGCCGCGCGTGCCGACTCCTGCCGCGCCGGCTTCGCCGCGAAAGCAGGGAGTATAGGCGCAGTAACAAATCGGGAGTTGGGAATCCTTGAGAATTTCGTCGCGATGGATGTTCGCCACCGGTGTTTCAGCGGTTGGAATCAGGAACAGCTTTCCGAACGTGCTCGTATCGTTGCCTTCCTGGACACCATAATATTGGTCGGCGAACTTGGGAAACTGGCCAACGCCCGTCATGCAATCGCGATTGACCATGAACGGCGGCGAAACTTCCGTATAGCCGTGCTCAGTGGTGTGCAGGTCGAGCAGGAACTGGATCAACGCGCGTTCGAGGCGAGCGCCCCAGTTGGTATAAAGAATAAATCCGCTGCCGGAAATTTTCGTCGCGCGCGCGAAATCGATCATCTTCAGCTTCTCGGTGATTTCGACGTGCGTCTTCGGCTTGAAAGCGATCTGCGCCTTTATGACCCCAAACACGAACCTCCGGATTATCCTCCGAAGTCTTGCCGATTTTCACTTTCTCATTCGGTAAATTTGGAATCTGCAACAGGATTGCCTCAAGCTTCGGTTCGACTTCGGCAACTTGCTTGTCGAGTTCGGAAATTTTGTCACCGATCTGGCGTGTTTCGGTCTTCTTGGCTTCGGCTTCGGCCGTTTTCTTCTGCCCCATCAAAGCGCCAATTTCTTTGGAAACACGATTGCGTGTGGCTTTGAGTTGCTCGACTTCGTTGAGGATTTTGCGGCGTTGTTCGTCCAACGCCAGGATTTCGTCCAATTTCTTTTCATCCCCGGCATTTCGCGTCGCGAGGCGTTCGCGCACGAAATCGGTCTTCTCACGGATCAATTTGATATCGAGCATCGGTGCATTATAGAAACGAAGGGCATTGGGGAAAGTCAGAATTAAGCCGAAAGGTGCAACGGGTTCGCTACCAACGGGTGGGCGGTGGGCTGATGAGGAACCGCCAAGGCACCAAAGGAGGAGGCGAGTCCTATGAATTTACATGCGAGGCGGTGGGAGTATTTCGAGTTGATGTTTGTTTGCGATCTCGATGACGGCGGGAATGTTTTGTTGTTGGTCCGGAGGCATCGCCGCGATTTCTTCGAAGAATTGTTCGAAGCCCGCCGGGGTAATGACGCACATGAGGCGACCGGGCGTCTTGCCTAGATAGCGGTAGGTGTGAGGAATGTCGCGAGGAGCGAAAATGGTTGTGCCTTTCCGTGCGACAAACTTTTTGTCGCCAACGGTCCATTCGTATTCCCCTTCGAGGACTTGAAAGGTTTCGTCCTCGCGTCGGTGGATGTGCAGCGGGGGGCCTCCGCCCGGAACGTCGTGCGATTCGACGACGGCAACGATGCCGCCGGTTTCGCGGCCATGGAGACGAATGACCATTGGGATGCCGAGGACGTTGAGCTTCTTGCCGCCGTCGTTAGGGATTTCGATGGGGTTCATAGTTTCGATTCCTGGATATGTAAGACAATCCGCACAGTGCAACGTAGCACTTGGTGTTCAGAGTTGGAGGCGTTTTTCCTCTTATTTCTAATGCGGGTTCTGCGCGGTTGCCCGTGGTTCGCCAAGTAGTTTTTGGGTGGCGCTCCGGATCCATTCCTGAGTTTTTGGAAAATCTTTGTAGCTTTTTATATCGGCCAGCATCGGATCGTTAGGGGTGACCCCGGCGGTCTGTAAAATGGCGTAGTCCTGAAGCGATTCGGCAAAGACCTCCCAGCGGATGGAGTCGATGGGCGCGCCGTCCTTTCCAGGATAGATCTCGAACGTATCACCAGCGGGCACGACACCGCCGCCGGTTGTGTCGCAGAACGGATCGGTCAGTTCTTCCTGTTCCAGCTTGTGCCAATAATTAAATCCCCAATGCAAAAATCCTTTCGCACCGAGCCGGTAGAAAATCCAACCGCTCATGCGGATTTTTGGCAGCGGCGTATCCTCGAAACGGTTCAGCCAATCGCCGGTTGGACTACAGCAATAATAGACCCAGTGCGGAATTCCGGCGTCGATGAAGGCTTGAGCAGCGCTGACGACGGGCACGGGCATATCCGTTACACCCTCACGTCCGTAACTGACGTCGCTGAGTGCGTCCATCGTCTTCATCCAGGGAGCGAGGTCGTGAAGGATTTTGCGGGCCTGGCGATAGCGCTCGATGTCGTTGGCGTCCGGTTCGTCTGACAAGTGGAAATAAGAGCTATCCAGCAGTTTCTCTTGCTCAAGGAAGTTGTGGAAGGCGGGCAGGAATTGCTTCAGGAAACCAACATAAGTATCGGAGAACCCGCTGATATCCGGCGACCAGAGCATTTCGAATTTCCCAGGCTGCTTTTCGGTGTAGATACGAACCGGGTTTTTGACGCCCCAGTAAATCCAAAGGTGCGACCACTCGAATTGTTTGAAGCCGATTTGCCGGGCCATGTCGGTGAGTTGTTTTACTTTTGAGAAGTCGAACTGGTACTTACCCGGCGACGGTTCGTTGACGACCAGCAACTGGCACGGGCGTTGGAAAGTTTCGCGGCGATTGAAAAAGATCGGCACATAGAGGACGTCCGATCCGTGGTCGAGCATGTCGGTGAGTTGATCGCGCGTAATGTTCCACCAACGTTGATCGAACATGCCTGTCTTGTAGTAATCCCACGTGGCTTCGCCGCGCCACCAGTGAATGACCGGGAAATCGTGCCGTGGCTGAATGACGAATTGGCTGACGGTCAACTTTAGCGGCAGTTCCACCACTGTGGTTTTGGAACCCTTCTCACCGGTGTGAAGCGCAACCTGCACAACGATTTTGCGAGGGCCTGGAGTGGTTGCGGCGGGAATGTTGAGAGTTATCCAAAAAGCGCGGGACTGATAGGGCCCGAAATTGACTTTGGTGAATGGCAGGAGCGGGTCCGGAACCATTCCGGGGATCTTACCTAAACCTTCCACTTCAGACAGGCTGGCGGAAAAGTTTTGCACGGGCACCAATCCTTCGAATCGAATCTTCGATTTGAAATCATCTGCGCCGACCAATTTGGGTTCGACATAAAGGACCTGAACTTTTTCGCTGCGTGCGCAGATCTGAAATGCGACGCGTCCGTTACGCGGCACCAACAGTTCCAGTTCGGCCCGGCCTGGCTTTGTGTCCGGATAGACACGCGCGAGCGATGACTCCAACCAGACCTCGGCTTTGGCTTGTGGATCGGTGCCAAGTTGGACGAGGTGTGACTGACCTTGCGCGGCGCTCGCGATGGCAAGCATCAGGCATAAACAAAGAGCTGGGAAATTCATTGTTGTAAGGAGGCTAAAGCGCTGACGCACGCTGGCAACAGCATATTCAAGCGAACGCGGAATTAGAACCTCGTTACCTTGCTTGCTGGAACACGAAACCTGCGTCGGCTTTTCGTTGTCGATCGGCAATCAAGGCGGCCAGCGCATCGTAGCGCTTCCTAACCGACGGATCGTTGCTACGCGCCATTTCGAGCCAGGCCCCGGCGCCTTCGTAATAGGCGACCGGACATTTCTCCCAAACATGATGGCGGCGATACGCCTCGAGATACTCGTCGAAATAGTGGAGGAATGGCGGTTTCGTGAGGATGTCTTTGTTGAACTCCATTTCCATGGTGGTCCCGCAGCGATCGCCGAAGGCGCAGGCTTGTTCGAGTTGGTCGGACGGGGTGGGGTGGCGATGGAAAAAGTAGTTGGGTTGTTGGTAAACGAAATCGAAACCGTATTGCTGCCAGTTGGTCCGGCCCTGTGGCCATGACGGAATCCAATATAAAGAAGAGTCCTTTGCGTGGATGTAGTTGGAGATGTCAGGGACGTGGTTGGCGGTCCAGGCGCGTTCGAAGAGCCAATAGAAGCCGGCGAGTTCGACATTTTTGTAATGTTTCTCTTTCCAGCGTTTCAGGACTTCGTCGATATACCATTGCGCGGCGGCGAGCCGGTCCTCTGCTTTGTGGAAGTCGAGTTTTTTGCCGTGGAGGTCGCCCCACTCAGAGGAAATCTGCAGGCGATCGGGTTTTGAACCGGTGATGGGAGTTGGTAATGCGATGACGACTTTGCGTTTGCGAGCCGGCGTGTGGCCTTGGGCGGCCAAGTCGCTGAGGAGTCGGTCGAGCGCGGCAATACTTTGGCTGGGCGCGAAGTAAGCGTCCATTAGACTTTGCCAATCGGCCTTGTTGGCGTCGGGACGGCGGCTGATTGGACAAAGTCGCTTGCCGGATTTTGCGAAGAATTCTAGAAACAAAAAACCGTCGTAAAGCCATTCGAATTTTCCATTGGTGTCGCGATAAACGTACGGTTTGAAGCGCTCAGCCGTCCATGGCTGACGGCCTTCGCCGCCGTCGTAGATCAGGACCAGGTCGACGATGGGATTGGTCTGGGACGTCGCGGACATTCCCGACAGCAATAGTGCAAATGCAATGCTGAGCAGTTTCATGGGATGGCGAGATCTCGGAACACGATCATCGATGGGTTGCCGACGGGAGTGTAGTCGCCGGTGAACTTCAAGCGACCGGTTTTTTTGTCGACGCGGAACGTTGTGACGTGGTCGCTGCGTTGGTTGCAGCAGTAGAGAAATTGGCCGGTTGGATCGAAGTTGAAGCTGCGGGGATAGTTGCCGCGGGTCCATTCTTCGCCCATATATTTTAACTCGCCGGTTTTGCCGATTGAAAAAATCGCGATGCTGTCGTGGAGGCGATTGCCGGCGTAGAGGAATTTGCCGTCAGGTGACACCATGATTTCAGAAGCGAAGCTGCTGCCAGTGAATCCGGATGGCAAGGTGGAGATTGTTTGGCGCGGGTTGAAGCGGCCAGTTTGCGAATCGTAATCGAAGAGGGCCACGGTGGAGGCTTCTTCCTGGATCGAATAGAACCAGCGGCCGTTTGGATGAAACCAGAAATGGCGCGGGCCGTCGCCGGGTGGAAACGAGATTGCTGGCGGATTGTTCGGGAGCAACGCCGCTTTTTGTGCGTCGAATTTCCAGATGAAGATTTTGTCGAGGGCATTGTCGGCGTGGAAAATGAATTGGCCCGATGGATCGGCGCGGATCATGTGGGCGTGGGTTCGGTCGTGACCGCTGATGGCGAAGCTGCCCGGCGGCGCGTCGGTGGCGTGTGTAGGCCCGATCGCTCCGGCATCGATTTTAACGTCGGTGGCGGCGGCGAGTGAGCCGTCGGGCTGAATTGGAAGGACTGAGACGGAGCCACCGAAGTAATTTGCGACGAGCAGGAATTTTCCAGAGGGATGGACGCTGACATAGGTTGGACCCGCGCCACCCGAAGACACAGTGTTGAGCAGGCGTAAACTTCCGTCGCGATTGATGGCAAAGGCGCTGATGGTCCCGTCTTTTTTATCACCGACGCGATCGGTTTCATTGGCGGAATAGAGGCGCGTCCCGGATTTGTCGAGAGCGAGGCAACTTGGGCTGGTTCCTTGTTCGTATATGGCGCGCGGTGTCATCGCGCCGGTTGTGCGATTTACTTGGAAAATGTGAATGCCTCGGCCGTTGCCGGGTGGCAGGTCCACCTGAGTTGGTAAGACGTCGTGCAGCGGAGAACTGAAGGTGCCGACGTAGGCTATCAGCGGCGCTTCGTCTCTTTGGTTTGATTGGGCGTGAAGAAGGCTGAGTGGTGCGAAAGCGAGAAGCGTCGCGAAGTTTTTTAAAATCAAATGTCGGCAAAGGTTCGCCAGCACGTGGAACTGAGGTTGCATCGTATTTGAAGACAACGCTAAAGATTAACGGGCAAATGCTAAAGAGCTAAGATTTGCCCGCACCGGATTTGCGGTTTAACTGGTCCAACCTGCTTTACTAATTATCGGCGCGAGACTACAACGGGAACGATGTTGCGAACGTTTTTTTGCGCGGTGATTTTGATGGTGTTCACGCATTCTACGGGAGCGTGGAATGCAGTGGGGCATCGCATCATCGCGGAGATGGTTTGGCAAAAGATGAGTGCAGGCGAACGGCGGGCTGCGACTGAGCTTCTGCGACAACACCCGCACTATAAAGAATTGCTGACGGCAAATGTACCGCGCGGGGTTAACAAAGATGAGTGGGTGTTTTTGACGGCGGCGGTTTGGCCGGACATGGTGCGACCGAAGCGTTCGGGACGGGTCGAGTCGATTTCCAAATATGACGTTTATCCACATGCGATTGGCTATCCGTTCATGCGACCGGCGGAGACGAATCGCGCGCTGATTGAGAATTTCTTCATCGCGAAGCCGGATGCGGAAATGGTGTTGTCGAATGCGTTTGCCACGCTCAAGAATCCGACTGCAACCGCGCATGATCGGGCTGTGAGTCTGTGCTGGGCTCTGCATTTATGCGGTGATGCGCATCAACCGTTGCACGCGGCGAATCTGGTGACGAAGGAACGTCCGCGCGGTGATGACCTTGGCGGGCATCACATGGTGCTCGATGGCCACGGAAAAGAGATAAGTATGCACTCGTTCTGGGATTCGCTTCCCGGAGTCGATGGCTCTTATTCCTACGTCGCCACCGAAGCAAAGCAGATTGCCAACGATGGCAAACTCAAACAGGCGACGGCGCGGGAGGTTGAGAAGGACAAGACGATTGCGTCGTGGGTGCAGGAGAGTTTTCGGATCGCGGTGAACTTTGCGTATCAAGGTGGAACCTTGCCGTTCGCCCACGAGTCTGACGTGAAATCAGAAAAGGTGGCGCGGTCGCAGATCCCGCAATTAAGTTCTCAATATGTTTCTGAAGCACACGACATCGCGCGCCAGCGTTTGCTTTTGGCTGCGGAACGGGTGACTACCGAACTTAAGCGTGTTTGGTAATCGAGTTCAACGGCTGCTCGCAGTTTGCTTTGGGAACGTAATCCACATGGGCGAAGACCAGGCGAAGTTGCCGGTGGATTCGCTCACGCGGATAAAGATGGTGTGTTTGCCTTTGAGTGAGGCGGCAGGTCGGTATTCGTATTGGCCTTCGGCGCTTTGGGCTAGCGGTAATTCGTGCGGGATGCCGTCGATGTAGGCTTCGAGTTTGGTAATCGTGCCTTTGACGGGATGTGCCAGGATTTTAATCGTGGGCGTTTCTGTCACTTCAAATTTTTCTCCCATCCAATGATCGTCGCAGCTGACGGCGAGGACGATTTGGTCCATTGCGCCAAAGGTGCGGCGGGCTTGGAGCGCGCGGAAGATATTTTCGCGCGTGGGTTGTTCGGCCCAGACGCAGGCGAAGCTGGTGCCGGTGGAGAGGTGGTCGCTGCTGGCGATGAAACCGACTTCGTTGCCGCTGGCGAGACCGTTAGTAGCGTCACTTTCGCAGGTGTGATTGCGGAAGCCTTGATAGATTTCCATGATCGGACGGTGCGTGCGGTCGTTCGTTTTCCAGAGGACGGAATTGAACGGTTGGTGCGGGATGGTGAAGGTGTTGGTGTCGAGCTCGCGCCAGAATTCAGAATGCGGATAGGTGTGCGGGCGCAGCATGTCGTCGCGAAGTGAAATGACGTTGTGATCGGTGTCGCCGCGACTGCGTTCGTAGGAATAGAACGGGATGAATTTTCCTTCGAGGGCGTGGCGGTTCACTTCTTTACGGATGCGTTGCCACATCAGCGAGAGCGGGTCGCCCATCGCAATGTCGTGGGTGTGATCGGTGACGCCGAGGAAATCCAGCGGGGCGGCGTCGATGCCGTAACGATAGGCGTCGTCCATCGTGCCGTCGCCGGGCCAGAAACAAAGCGAGATGTCCGTGTGACGATGGAAATCGCCGAAGTAGAGTTCGTAGTGTTTGCCGTTGAGGTCGAAGCTGGGCCGCGCGGGTTTTGCAGGGATGGTAGCGGCATCTTCTGGTTGAAGATGAATAGTCGTGGGTTGACCGCTTGAGTACGAGTATTGAAGCGTATTAGCATTTTTCAACGAGATGCTGGCGACCGCGATGCCGCGTCCGTCGCTTGGTAACGCGTTTTCATCGGCATTTGATTGGTTGCGATTGCGTTTCTGCGCGGCTTTTTTCTTTGGCGCAGGCTCTTCATCGGCGTCTGCATCATTACCTGGTGCGCGTTTTTTGCTGACGTGTGGGACCACTTTGTCGGGAGCGAGCGCGTCTTCCTGATAGTTTTGTGGATTGCGACGGTCGGTGCGCCCGAAGGTATAAGCGATAGATATACCGTCGTCGAGTGGCGTCGCATTGATGCGTTGGAGAGCGTCGCCCTGTCCTTTGTCGAAACGGAACAGCTTTGACCAGATGCCATTTTCAAAGCAGCGCGCATAAATGCCCCAATCGCTTTGAACGTGGGTGGTGCCGGTGATGCCCATCAGCGGCATGTAGAAGTGACGGTAGACGAGCCAGAGGCGGTTTTTCCCGTCGATGGTCAATTCCGGTGATTGGTAGAATACGCCGAGTTGTTTGATACCAACTGGCGCGTTCCGGCGATTGGCTGCTTCGGCGAAAGACTTTTGCGGGACTTCAAATTCCCGCACCGAGGAGTTGTCCTCGGCAACTTCGGCAAGGTGCAATTTTCTGAAGCGATGCACTGAACCGATGTCGTCGCTCATTTTTTGCGAATCTTTTTTGGCGTCGGTACGGACTTGGTACGCTTTGCCCCAATTCGGACCGTCCTCTTCCCAGGCCAGCCAAACACGGCCGTTCTGATCAGAGGCGAGGCTGGTGTTGGCGTTGAAATTGGACGACGTGGTGACGTTCATGATTTTGCCCCACGCGGCATTGTGAAGTTGGCGGGTGCGGATGTTGTAGGTGGTGCCGTCGAAAGAATCCCATGCGATCACGACATCGCCAGACGACGTTGCTGTGATGCTGGGATGCCAATCGCCGCGAGGTGAATCGCTGATTTGAATGGCTTCCGCGCTGCTGCTGTTCTCGAGTTTTTTGATCTCGCGCGCGAAGATGTCGAATTGTCCATGATTGTCGGCTTGCCAGACGAGCCAGATACCGCCGTCAGCCGCTGCTGCAACGCGATGGCTTACGCACGTGCCGCTGCCATTGCTGACGCGTGTTGGTGTTGCGAAAACGCCATCTCGATTTCGAAACGTGGCGAAGCTGGCCCATTTGCCGTCCACCACTGTTTCGTAGGTGAGCCAGATGTTGCCGGCTTTGTCGCTGGTGAGAGTTGGATTGGCGCAATCGGCAGTGTCCAGTGTGATTTGCTTTTTCTCGAGCCACTTGTTGGCCGCATCACGAATGCCAAACCAGACGAGGTCGCGCTTGGAAGGCTGGAACTCGAGCCAGGTCACGTAGGTTTTGCCATCGGCGGAAACGACAGAGGCGTCGTAGAAGAGCGGCTTGTCCAATGATGCGCAGCGAACGGTTTCGTCAGCTTTGTCGTATTGGAAATATTGGACGGCGTGCGATCGCGGCGCGGCGCTGAGCAAGGCGAGACAAATGCAGGCAGTGATAGTTTTCATGGATACAACGGAATGGACGCTGACGGCTGCGTTATTGTTACTCACACATTTTCAAAAAGGCAGCTTCATCGAGAACATTGACGCCGAGTGCCTGGGCTTTGTCGAGTTTCGAACCGGCTTCGGCACCGGCCAAAACATAATCGGTATTCTTACTGACGCTGCTGGTGACTTTGCCGCCGAGTGCGGTGATTTTCGCGCTCGCTTCGTCGCGAGACATGGTGGGCAACGTGCCGGTGAGGACGAAAGTTTTACCGCTGAACGGCAGGCCGGATTTTTTCGCAACTTCGATCTTTTGACTGATGGGTTTGATTCCGAGTTCGTGCATGCGGTGCAAAACTTTTTGACCGACGCGTGAGGCGAAGTAATCGAGAACACTTTTTGCGACGACCGGTCCGACTTCGGTGACGATGCCGTCGGCTTTGCCCGCGCTCGCTTCAGCAAACCCGGCTTCAGTCAGTCGTTCAATGATGCCTTCGATTTCGGTTTTGAGCTTTTCGTGGAGTTCGGGATTTTCACGTCGGGCCTTACGGGCTTCCTCGGATTTGTCGTGATAATCGACAACGTCACGGAGCAAGGGCGATTGGGCGACATCTTCGATGGCGGCGTGAAAACTGGCGAGTTGGCCTGCGGTTGTTTTGCCGACCTCGGGAATCGCCAAGGCAAAAAGCCAGCGCGAGAGCGGAGCGGTTTTGGCGCGTTCAAGTGCGCGGATTGCTTTCTCGGCATTCTTGGGGCCGAACACGCGCGGCGAATCGTCCGTTCCCAGATTCAATGCACCTAGTTTGTCGAGCGTTAGCTCAAACAGATCCAACGGTTCACGAACGAGGCCGCGTTCGACGACTTTATCGGCAACGATTCCGCCGACGCTTTCGATGTCGAGCGCACCGCGTGCAGTGAAAAATTCGATGCGACGAGTTGCTTGCGCAGGGCACTGCAGATTTTCACAGCGCCAGGCCACGTATTGCGGATCGCGCGAAATGGGGCCGCCGCAGACGGGGCATTTGCCGTGGATGTGTTTTTGGAAATCGAACGGTTGCGAGTGCGCCGGACGCTTCGCTTCGACAACGCCGATGACAGCCGGGATAACTTCACCGGCTTTTTCGATGATAACCGTGTCGCCGATGCGGATATCTTTGCGTTTGATTTCGTCTTCGTTGTGCAACGTCGCGCGACCGATGGTGCTTCCGGCGAGGAAGACGGGTTCGAGCTCGGCGACTGGAGTGAGAATTCCGGTGCGGCCCACTTGAATGGTGATGCCGTTCAAGGTCGTCTTGCGCCTGTTCGGCTGCATATTTATAGGCGATGGCCCAACGCGGAGCTTTGGTGGTGTAACCGACTTTTTCGCGCAATGCGAAGTTGTTCAATTTAATCACCGCGCCGTCAGTTTCGTAGGCGAAATCGTGCCGGACCTTGTCGAGTTCGTTGATGGCCTTCAGCAATTCCTCCTCGGAATGGCAAACCCAAATCTTTTCCGGCGTTTTGAAACCAAGTTGAGCCAGCCAGACCAGCCAGTCGGCATGTGTGGCCGGGGCGCGCTCGCCCTCGAAATGGCCGACTCCGTAAAACAACGCGTTCAATGGACGTTTGGCAACAATGCGCGGGTCCAGTTGTTTTAGTGAGCCGGCGGCGGAATTACGCGGGTTCTGGAACGGTTCCTCACCGGCGGCTTCGCGTTCGGCATTGAGTTTTTCAAACCCCTTTTTACTCATGTAAACTTCGCCACGAACTTCAATGAGGTGAGGTATGGCTCCGAATCCAATGCGTTTGGACGACCAGCGCGTTTTTGAAAAAACTTCAGCGGAATGGACCGGATGGTTTTTAGATTTGATGTGATATCGTCGCCGGTGGTGCCGTCGCCACGGGTTGCGCCTACGACCAGCTTCCCGTTTTCGTAGGTGAGATTGACCGCGAGACCGTCGACCTTCGGTTCAACCGTCCATTCCAGTTTTTCGTTCGGAACAATTTTTTGGACGCGAGCGACGAATTGGCGGACTTCGTCCTGCGAATACGTGTTGTCCAAGCTGAGCATCGAGACGCGATGCTGCACGGGCTTGAATTGTTTGACCGGCGATTCGCTGACGCGCTGGGTTGGCGAATCGGGCGTGACCAGTTCCGGAAATTGCGTTTCCAAATCTACCAACTCGCGATAAAGCCGATCGTAATCGCGATCGCTGATCCCCGGCTTGGACTGGACGTAGTAAAGATAGTCGTGATGCCGCAATTGGGCGGCGAGATCGTCGTGGCGTGATTTGGCTTCGGCCAAGGTCATAAAGAAATGCTAAGGCTAAAGGTTAAAGTAGGAACAGGAAGTTTGATGGAAAGCTCGAAAATAAAGGATTCCTTTTTTTAGGGTTAAAGAAGCTTAAACAAGTTTAAAGAAGTTTAATTCCTCCATTGAGCGCGCGTGGTTCTGTGCAGCAGGAGTTTAATTTTTCTACTCCCGCGTGCCGATTGTCGTGATTTATCGCGTTGTAGTTTGATAAAAAGAATCCTTTTTTTGGTGTCAGAAGGTGACAGAAGGTGACAGAAGGTGATACGTTCGCTTTAAAGATTTTTTGATTTTTGCGGTGCAAGCCGTTACGAAGCCGGACAATCCGACATAAACCGGTAGGTGGCCGGTACGGTTTCGTTGGTTAATGGTGGCTGGGTCGGATACCAGGGCGGCGACGCCCACTGCAAATGGCTCGTAATCCAAGATCATCGAATCGGTTCTGGTCACAAAAACTTCTGAGATTTCAATTTTCATGGACCGACTTTAACAAAGTCACTTGGACAAAGGCTGTCCAAGTGAAATTATTTTTAAAATAATTCCAACAGCCGGATTTAGGTCGGCATTCGGTTCTAAATCTCAGCTTGGCCTTGGGCGGCATCCTCCGGAAGCTCTATAGGAGTTCCAGCAGCCGATGCAGCTCGGCATCGGTGTTGTAAAAGTGCGGAGAGAGGCGGATGAATTGTTGCTGAGCACGGTTGGCGCGCAGGCTGGTGATGATCCCAGCGGCTTCGAGTTTTTGGTGGAGAGCGTGCAAGTCGCCGAGTTCCGCGCCTTCGCGGTAGAAGCTCGTAATGCCGCTGACGTGCTCTTTTGGAGCATCTGCCTGCACCACGGTATAGCCTTTGGCTTGGAGAGCGGAGACGAGCATCTGGCGTTTGCGCAGGAGTTCGGCGGCGATGTTTTCGATGCCGATCTCGAGTAGCAGTTCCATCGAGGCGTGGAGGCCGACGAGGCCGAGAAAGTTTTCGCTGCCAGCTTCGTAACGACGGGCGTCAGGTGGATAGACGATCTGTTCCTGGGCGACGTAGTTTGGGCAACGGACGTTGTGCCAGCCGTAAATGGGCGGACGGAATTTTTCCTGGAGGTCTTTGCGGACGTAGAAGATTCCGGCGGCCAACGGGCCAAGGAGCCATTTGTGGGCGTCGGCGGCGAGGAAGTCGACGTGATCGACGCGCGTGGGGAATGCGCCGAGGCTTTGGATGCCGTCGACGCAAAAGAGAATGTTCCGCTCGTGCAATGCCTTGCCGATGGCGTTGAGATCGAGACGATAGCCTGACACAAAATGGTTCGAGGCGAGCGCGACCATTTTGGTGTTTTCGTCAACTTGACCGATGACATCAAGGGCGCGGATGCGGCCGTATTCACGGATGTTGAGCAACCGCACTTCAACGCCGCGATCGGCAAGAGCCATCCACGGGTAAACGTTCGACGGATAATCGTCGAAGTAGATGACAATATTGGTGCTCTTGCGCCAGTTGAGGCCGCTGGCGACGTAGCTCAAGGCGAGGGAGGTCGGGCCGACGAGCGCGATTTCTTCGGGTTTTGCGCCGAGCATTTGCGCGGCGAGGGAGCGCGTTTTTTGGACGAAGCCCTCCGGCACGATTGCTTCCTGATCGGCGAGGGTGCAGTTGAGAGCGTAATTGCGCACAGCTTCGGAGACGCGTCGCGGCAATGGGCAGACGCCGGCGTGGCCCAAAAATACTTTGTTGCGCGTGACGGGGAATTCGTGGTTGCGCAATTCTTCGTTACTGAGGATTTCCTGGAGAGTCATTTTAGTCGTAGCGCAGATTTCCAAACCTACTGTATCGCCGATTTCCAAATCGGCAGGTGTTGAAAGTGGTGGCGTTGTGCGAGTGTCGATGCAGCGCAGGTTTGGAAACCTGCGATACGGCAGACTTGGAAGTCTGCGATACGAAAGCGTGGCAAGCCATATTACTTCATGTTCATTACGTCATTGAGCGTCTGGAAGTAACCAAGATAAAACGAGACTATCTTCCACGCCACCAGCAGGGCAACGCAGCCATAGACGATTTTCGGAAAGATTATGCCAGCCAATTTTAAATTCCTACTGCCTTCGTCGCGATACATGACGTGCAATCGGGTCAGCGCTTCGTCGAGTTGGCCGGAAACTTCGCCGGTATGGTAAAGATTGACGAAAGGCTCGGGAAAGACGCGCGAGGAGGTGACCAACTCGGCCGGGGTCGAGCCGCGTTCAAGGTCCATTCTCCAACCGGTGACGGTTCGGCGAAGGGCAGGGGAGCCGCTGGCGGTGGCGGCGAGTTCCCATCCGGAGATAATCGGCACACCAGCGTTCAAGAGCGCTTCGAGCGCGGCGGAGAGCCGAGCCAGCGCAAGTTGCCGACGGGCTGTGCCGAGGATCGGAATCGGGCTGGCAATTTTTTCAATGATCGAACGCCACTTTTCGCCATGCCGCCCCTGGCACGCGTAAATTATGAAACCGACGACCGCGTAAATCGGTATGAGAATTCCCAAGGTTTGCAGGACGAACTTCGTCGAATTGCTGGTACGAAAAAATTCAATGAACGGAAAAATAAACACGGCCATGTGAAACAGAAACGCCGGATAAAGCAGACCTGAAATAACGGAGCGCAAGGTCTGGGCGCGTTCGGTATAATAAAGACTCAACAACTTGAAACATTGATCGAGGCGACCGCTCTTATCACCGGCTTCGACGAGCGCGGCGTCGAACTCGGGAAATCCACCGGCTGCGGCAAAGGCTTCGGTAACGGTATGTCCTTCGCGCAGAAGTTGCGCGACGTTCGTCATGGCTTTGCGAGCGGAGTTACTGACGGGATTGCGCTCCATCATTTCCAGGACGTTGATCATGGGAATGCCCGAACTGACCAGCATTGCAAGCTGGTGATACAGTTCGGCGCGATTGACTAATTGCCTTGGACTGACGATGAACGCCACGAGAGGAGTAAACAGCCGGCTTTAGGAAGGCACAACAGCGAAGTGTTCGGGTGCGACCTAAATTGGATCGCGGAATTACGACCCAACGCACGTCGGCATAACGCAGCGTTGCATCGGGCGGGCGTTTCTCATTTTACTGCAAGCCCCTTATTGAGATAGTCAGGTTGCGGATGAGGGTTGGATGTGGTATTCTCTGGCAAAATTTACTACAATGGCTGAAGAAAATAAACGCACGGAACCGGATAAGAATAGTAAACGTAATGGCGGCAATGACTTCCGCGTGCCTTCGCGCACGGTGTTGGTCTGGGTCGGCATCATTGGCCTGATCACCGTTATCTTCATGTTCCGCAATCAAACGGAACAAAAATCGGAGAATTTCACGTATTATTCACAGCTTGAAGACAAGATGACCAACAACCTTATCGTGCCCGGCACAGGTAAGGTCACGTTCGTGGCGCAGTCGCCGGACATGCGGCGCATCACGGGTAGATATTCCAATAAGGTCGAGAAGGACGGCAAGAAATCGGAAATGCCGTTTGCTTTGGAAACGCCGTTGACGGATGCATTGGCGACGCCGTTGCTGCGCTCGGGTGCGTTCCAGTTCGTTCAGCCAAACAGTGTCATGCTGAATATCTTTATTCAGGTGTTCCCGTTCCTGCTGATTTTGGCGGTGATTTATTTCTTCCTGATTCGGCAGATTAAATCAGCGGGCAAAGGCGCGCTGAGCTTCGGCAAGAGCCGCGCGCGGATGCTCAATAAGGACAAGAACAAGCTGACGTTCAAGGACGTCGCCGGCGTT
Organism: uncultured Verrucomicrobiae bacterium; assembly: GCA_963702845.1. Taxonomy (GTDB): domain Bacteria; phylum Verrucomicrobiota; class Verrucomicrobiia; order Limisphaerales; family Palsa-1400; genus JAICXV01. The sequence goes on from OY969763.1 coordinate 45,291, forward strand.
GAGGAAGCGAAAGAAGAAGTTTCCGAACTGGTCGAGTTCTTGAAGGACCCGAAGAAGTTTCAAAAGCTCGGTGGCCGTATTCCCAAGGGCATCCTGATGGTCGGCGCGCCTGGCACGGGCAAGACGTTGCTCGCAAAAGCGATCGCTGGCGAAGCGGACGCGTCATTCTTTAGCATCAGCGGTTCGGACTTCGTGGAAATGTTCGTGGGCGTGGGCGCGAGCCGCGTGCGCGACATGTTCGAACAAGCGCGCAAGAGCACTCCTTGCTTGATTTTCATCGACGAAATCGACGCTGTCGGCCGGAGCCGTGGCCATGGTTACGGCGGTGGTAACGATGAACGCGAACAGACGTTGAACGCGTTGCTCGTTGAAATGGACGGTTTTGATACGCAGGACGGCATTATTATTATTGCGGCGACCAATCGCCCGGACGTTCTGGATCCAGCGTTATTGCGCCCCGGCCGTTTCGATCGCCAGATCATGGTGAGCTTGCCGGATGTGCGCGGTCGTGAAGCGATTCTCAAAGTGCATGCTCGCAACGTGAAGCTTGATCCGACTGTGAATCTGGCCGTGATCGCTCGTGGCACGCCTGGTTACTCCGGCGCGGACCTCGCGAACTTGCTCAATGAAGCGGCGTTGCTCGCAGCGCGCATGAGCAAGAAGAGTATCGGCATGCTCGAACTCGAAGAAGCCCGCGTCAAAGTGCGCATGGGCCGCGAACGTCGCAGTATGGCGATGTCCGAAGAGAACAAGAAACTTACCGCGTGGCACGAAGCCGGCCATGCCTTGGTCAACGTGATGCTCGAACACACGGATCCATTGCATAAAGTGACGATCATCCCGCGCGGACAGTCCCTCGGCTCGACAATGTCATTGCCGGAAGAAGACAGGCTGAACCATCACCGCAAAGCGATTTTGGATTTCGTGGCTGTTACGATGGCCGGACGTATCGCGGAAGAACTTGTGGCCGGTGATGTTTCGAGCGGAGCCGCTGGCGATATTCAACAGGCGACCAACATCGCCCGCGCGATGGTTTGCCAGTGGGGCATGAGCGACAAGCTCGGCATGGTCCAATACGGCAACGACGAACATTCGTTCATGGGCCGCGAAATGGGTGGTCCGAAAAACTACAGTGAAGCGACCGCGCAGGAAATTGATGCCGAGGTGAAACGCATCATTCAGGAACAATACGATCGCGCGAAGCAGTTGATCATGACGCATCGCGACAAGCTCGAGATCATCGCTCGTGCCTTGCTCGAATACGAAACTCTCGATGGCACGCAGGTCGAAGAAATCATGAAGACCGGCACGTTCACGCCACCGCCGGAAACGCCGAAAGTCGATCCGCCGACGGGTGCGATTGCGACAACGCCGGTGCATGAAGTGCCGAAACCGCTGCCGCCGAAACTGCCTGGATTCGGTTCGCCAGCTCCCGCGGCGATTTAATCAATAGGTAACTTTACATGCGAAAGGACAGTCGAAAGGCTGTCCTTTTTGCTTTCCCTGATTAAACGTCTGTTTTATTGTCGGCCCGTGCAGAGGCCCGTCGCAGTGATCGCAGTGGTATTAGGCGCACTCGTTCTGGCTGGTTGTTCCGACCAACTCGAAAACGAGAACAGCGCACTAAAAGCTCAAACCCGTTCTCTTTCTGAGAGCCGCAAAGCCGACGAAACGAGGTTTTTAACTCTCTCGACCAACATCGCAACTTTGCAGGACAGGATTCGTGAATTGCAAACGAGCGATCAGGATCAAATCTCCGACCAGAAGCGAACGATTGCGTCACTCTCAGCCGAAAATATCCGCCAGAAGGAAGACATCGAGAATTTGCGGCGAGCGTTAGCTGACGAAAAAGCGTTATTCGACAAATACAGACAAGACGTCACTCTACAACTGCAAAAGCCCGGTCGCATGAAGGTGACGGTGACCTATAAAACCGACACCGCGACCGTTCCCGACAACGGTGCCAGTGTCAGTTTACATCTCATCAAAGATACGACGGTTGTTTATCGGGCGATCGCCGGCCTGGACGGCATGGCGGTTTTGGATCGGATCAAGCCGGGGAAATATCTGTGCATCATTCATTCCGGCAACGCTCATCAGCGGATGCGTCCCGGCGGTGCTGAACTAGTGCGTCAACGCATCTGGAAGACCGATCGGACGATGCTCTCTTACTATCTGGACGACGCCCAGATTAGATTGCTCGATCACGACCTGAGCGATTCAGATGCCTCCGGCCATTTCCTCGAAGCGCTTCTCGCCAAAACTTACGTGCGGGAAATTGACGTCGGACCGCAAGACCAGGTGCCCATCACTTGCGACTTTGGTCAGGGCGCGTTTTAGTTCTTCTCGAACGATCTTAAGGTTGAGTTGCCTGGTAGAAATACTGCGGCGAGGTTGTGGTCGAATCCGTGAACTGCAGCGTGCCCGATGGACTCGAGAAGCGGCCCAATAATGTCCAATTGAAAAAATCATCCGATCGGTAAACCGAGAAGGTGCGCCCGGGCAATCCGCGCATGTTGAGCTGTATCGTGTTTCCATTCAGAGCATCAGAGAACTCCGTCGCGCGCACCAAGGCGCCTTTGCCGCCGTTGTAAAGCGTGCTGATTTCCGTCGTGCTCAAGGCGCGATTGAAGATGATTACTTCGTCCACTGTGCCGAGTATGTAATCCAGAAGGTTGCCGGTGGAAGTCACGTAATCTGCGCCAAAATATTTTCGCGGCAGCGGAATTGAATTCGTCAAGGAACCGACCTGCGTTCCGTTGGCATACAAAGTCGTTCCAGTGGAAGTGCCGACAAATACCAAATGCGTCCAGGTGCTTAGAGGTGTGGCATAACCGAATGTGTAATCGCCTACACCAAACACGGTCAGGCCGACCTGCCGCGTGAGATTGTATTGTTCGAGTTTCAACGAATACGCACCGTCACTCAACAGGCCTGCCGACACGCCAGATGCATTCTGTCGGTTCACCCACAGCGATAGCGTCCACGGCACGGCCAAACTGCCGGCATTGTTGGTGAGGTAAGCGTTCGAGCCATTGAATTTCCAGCCACGTCCTATTTTTCCAGTCGCGTAAGTGAAATAGCCGTTCGGGCCATAGGTATTCGTGCCGAATAAATCGGTGCAGGTTGCTTCGCACGGATACAAATCCACGAAGCCCGTCGGCATCATGTTAGCATTTACGCCATTGGTGAAAGGCGCGATGACAGAAATGCACGCGATAGAACTGGTGGCCATGCCGAGCGAGTTGCTGACGCTGACGTAATAATTACCCGCAGCCGAAAGTTGGACGTTCGTCACGCTGAAGTTTGTCGTCGTGATGGTGGCGACGTTTACCTGGTTCGAATACCACCGGAACGTGAACGGCGCGGTGCCAAGCAAACCTAAATTGAATGTCACGTCGTCACCGGCGTTGACTGTAACACTGTCGATGTCGTTGGTTATGATAGGCCCGCCGTTTCCGCCGATCATCAGCGTTTGGAGAAGTTGGTTTGTGGTGCCGTTAAAAACATCCGAGTCACCGCCAGACCAGTTGGTATCGGCGTATTGCCAAATGGTAAAGGTGCTCCAAGGGGAGGTTGAAGGTGCACCGGTTTGGGCATTGGGATTGCTCGGATAACCTGACATCGCATTCGGCCATTGGGTGACAGTCGAATTCAACCCGCCGTTGTATCCAGAGCCTGGCCCGCAATACCACGTGCCAGAATAAACCAGGCACTTCATCGTGATGCCTTTGGTTTTCGCGTAGTTCGAGACGTAATAGCACCATTCATTGACCCATTGCGACATCGTCGTCTGGTTCAAAACCGCCGTGGACACATTTGTGACGTATGGATCTTCCCAGTCCAGCATTGGAACCAGATATTTCCCACCGGTTTGGATATAAGGAGACGCGGTATTGAGGAAGTATTGCGCTTCAGTATCGGCACTATTCGCACCGGTAATATTCGGGTGCGCATTTGGGCGCGCAAAGTGATATAGCCCGACTGGAATGCCCTGCGCTTTGGCCCCGGCGACCTGGCTGGCCATAGTCGAGCTCACAAAACCGGTGCTCTCCGTTGCTTTAATGTAAGCGAAATACACGCCATTGGTTTTGCAGTGGACCCAATCGATATTAGCCGGTTGGTAGGCCGAAACGTCGGTGCCGAGTGGTTTGAGCGCAAAGGCCGAACCGCAACCGGCAAGGATAACGAACAGGACCAGTGCCGCTATACAGTTAGATCGAGCGGAGCTTCTTAAGGAGCGCGCCGGATATTGAACAGAAGGAGTCATACGAAAAACTACGGCTGGGCCGCCTGATAGAAATATTGCGGCGTGCCAGACGCTGAGTCAAAAAATTGCAGCGTGCCGGATGGCGCTGAGAACCGGCCGAGGGATGTCCAACTGGTAAAATCGGTTGTTCGAAATACGCTAAAGGTCTTTCCAGTGATGCCGCGCATGTTCAGTGTCACGGCGTTGCCGCTGACGGTCAATGCGGTGAATTCGGGCGCGCGAATGAGCCCTGCTGCGCCGGTGCTATAAACGGCGGTGATTTCGGAGGCGCTCAATGCGCGGTTGAAAGTCATCATCTCGTCAATGGTGCCGAGCATGTAGTCCGTGATGACGCTGCCGGATGAGACGAAGCTCACGCCCATGTACTTTCGCGGTAAAGGTTGCGAGTTGGTGAGCGAAGTTTGCAATGATCCATTGACGTAAAGCGATGTGCCTGTCGAAGTGCCGACCAAAGCGACGTGTGTCCAGATGTTCGCCGGCACGACGTAGCCGAATGTGTAATCGGCAGCGCCGAATTTCGTGATGCCCAGTTGCCGGGTCCCGTTGTATTGCTCGAGTTTGAACGAATAAGTTCCATCGCTGAGGAACGCCGCTGATGTGCCCGGTGCATTCTGTCGATTGACCCAGAACACCAGCGTCCATGGCAGGGCAAGGCTTGCCGCACCATTGGTCAAATACGTGGAGGTGCCATCGAAATGAAAACCGAGCCCCGGCCGTCCGGTTGCATAATAAAAATTTCCGTAAGGTGTCTCGTTAGCCGTGCCGAACGAATCCGCCGTATCGGCTTGGCCATCCCACCAGTTGACCAGGCCGGTCGGCGCGAGGATCGAGCCGGGCGCGTTCGTTGGAGGCATGGAGACGGAAAGATAAGCAGACGCGCTGGTGGAGCTGCCGGTGGAATTGGAAACGATGACCGAATAGTTGCCCGCGTTTGTCGCTTGCACACTTGCGATCGAGTAAGCGCTCGTCGTCGCGCTAGCGATGTTTGTCGTGTTAAAGCGCCATTGGTATTTCAGCGAAGTTCCGGTCGAACCGACCGCAAAGGATACGTTCGTGCCGAGCGGGGCAACGATGCTGTCAGGCTGATTAGTGATTTGAGGTCCGGTGCCCCCTATTACCTGCGTCGTGCCTAGTGTGGCCGCTAATCCATTAAAAACGTCTTTGTCGATATTGGCTGAATAGCCGGTGATTCCTCCGGTCGATGAATATTGCCAAAAGTTCCACTTGTCTGTTCCCGAACCCCAGCGTTCGCAGCCTGTGCAAGTGCTCCAGGGAGTGCCGGTTTCCGCGGCTTCACCGTTGTAATCGGCGATGTCGGAGTACCATGGGCTAATCGTCGAATCAAAACTACAGGCGTTGCAAGCGCTGACATAAATGTTTGGTTTCAGCGTAACCGATTGCCCTGCGGCGTCTGCTACGATGGCGTTGCACCACTCATTGCACCAGGCAGTCGTGCTCGTAGAGCCTACATGCCCGCTGAACGCCGCCCCTTCGACATCTAACATTGGCATTAAGCTGAGGCCGTCGTTTTTAGTATAAGTCGCGGCGCGGCCCCAGAAATGGGCCGCTTCTGTTGCTGACGCATTGCTTTCGGGATGACAGTAATGATAGGAACCCATGTAGATGCCGACGGCTTTGCCGTGAGGCATGTGGGCCGTGTATTGGTCGTCGCTGCCGGTAGCGCCTTCGGTCGCTTTGGCCCAAGCGAATGTGATGCCGCCGCTTTTTATCGACGGCCAGTCCATATTGCCGTCGGGCTGATAAGTGGAAACGTCGATGCCCAATGGCCGCGCCGCCAGCAACACTATTTGGCTGGCGAGATAAAGCGCGAGCGCAAGCTTTCGAGTCAATCGAAGAGAAAACCTGGCGGGCATCCGACTAAGATAGCCACATTCGTGATGCAAAAACAAGTCAAACGCACGTCTTGCTGCATTAAAATTTGTTTAGAATCCGTCCGGGCGCAACGCGCTGAATCGGTGCCAAAACGCACTATTTGGGCGCGCTGACCCGATAGAAAAACTGCGGGTAATTTGTGGAGGCCGAGTCGTTAAATTGCGCTGTTCCGGTATCGTTTGTCAGAACCGCGATCTGTAGCCAATCAATTAGATTGGACGAGCCCTCGACGATGTAGCCGGGACCGGGCGCGCCATTGATGGTGAATTGGAACAGGCCATCTGGCGTTACGGTTGGTGAAGAGGTTTGCATCTGCACGACGCTGAGCACGGCGTTGCTTGTGCTGTTCGTGCCAGCACTGTTAAACACCGTGCCTACGTAAGTCCCCGCGTCAGCAAATTGAACGTTCGTCAAAGTGAGCTGATCAGCGGTCGCGCCAGAAATAATGCCGTTGTTCTTCGTCCATTGAAAAATGAGTGGCTGACTACCCGTGCAGGTGAAAGCAAAGTTGGCATTGGCACCAACGTTGGCCGTTTGAGAATGGGGCTGCGAAGTTAATGTTGGCGGCACAAGGACGGTCAGCACGACCGACGAACTGGTAACTGAGCCCGCCACGTTCGAAAGAATCACCGAATAACTACCGGCATTAGTCGTTTGCGCATTAACAATCGTGTAACTGCTCGCGGTTGCATTCGCAATCGGAGCGTTGTTGAAACGCCATTGGAAATTCGGCGCAGGCGTTCCACTGGCGGCGACGTTGAAGGTGGTGTTACTGCTGAGCACAACAGTCTGCGACGAAGGCTGTCCTGTTATGTCCGGCGCCACCGCGGGAATTTCCACGCGCAGATTGTCGATCAGTCCGAAACTGAGATTCGTGTTATCAGATAACGACGAAAATGGATCCCAATAACCGACAAAAATATTGCTGGCGATTATTGACGCGCTGCTGACGGAAGCGATTTTCAGACCGTCGATAAACCAATCAACTGTGCTCGCGCCTTTGTTGATGACGACGTCATGCCAGCCCAGTCCGACTGTTCCTGCGGCTAACGTTCCGGTTTGCTGCGGGTAGGTTGATTGTTGAAGGGCAGGGGCAGCCTGACTGCCGGGGAATACGTTTTGATAATATCCATCGCTGGTTTGGTTTGCTGCCGCCTGTGTTCCAGCGGTGTAGACGCCGTTCGACACAGCAAGGAATGTCGTCCCTGTATACGCGCCAAAATCACCAGTCGTTGCGGACGTGTCTGAGACGTCGCCTTCGCCATCGACAAAAAAGTAAACGCCATCCGCCGTCGAGCCATTGCCATTCCACTCCGTGCGATTGCCCAATGTTCCGACTCCCGCCGTCAGTGCCTCAGTCGATCCACCGCCGCCGCCTGTGTCAGGGCCTTGCAATGGACCATTCACGTTAATCCACATGTCGAAATGCAGACGATAATTGCCGCTGAACGCCTGGTTTTTTGGCGATACGCTTACGGCAGCAATGTTGGTTTTTGTGAGATTTGCTTCCAGGCGCAAACCTTTGGTCGTCGCGTTAACTGAGTTGGGTGCAGCCGGAATTCCAATCGTCGAGTAGTCGTAAGCAAACGTGACGCGCGTGTCAGTCGACGACTTGTTCAGTGTCCAATTGGCCGCTGAACTGACATCGAAATCATCGCTGAATACCGGTGTGTAGGACTGGTTCACGGTCAGGACGGCGTTGCTGCTCGTTGCAGTTCCTAAAGAAGTGACTGCGACAACAGTGTATGAACCGGCGTTGGTCGACTGAATGTTTGTGAGCGTCAGAGTGCTTTTCGTTGAGCCGGAAATACTCGTTCCATTAAAGCGCCATTGGTAGGTAGCGCCGTTCGTCGTGGTCACACCTACTCGCATTATCAAAGAACTTCCGCGATCGGCATAACGACTGGACGGCTGCGAATTGATGACGCTACTGCCGATGACCAATTTCGTGATAAGCTGCGCCATCGTGCCGTTAAAAACGTCGCCGTCCGCATTTTGGGTGGCGCCGGCCAATGGCGCTGAATCGGTATTTTGCCAAAGCGTCCATGCACCCGCTCCCCACCTCTCACAACTCGTGCAGGCCGTCCACGGCGTGCTCGTTTGCGCGTTCTGCCCGTTATAGTCGGCAATCCAGGGAATGGCCGAGGACACCGAACTGTCGTAGTAACAAGCGTTGCAGGCGCTCACATAAACGATAGGTTTAATCAGCACTCCGTTGGCGGCGGCATTGTTGCTGATTATCGTGTTCCATTGGATTGACCAATCCGAATGGCTCGTGGCGCCGACAACGCCGTTCGTGAACCGCTCGTAATCGAGCATGGGCATCAAATAAAACCCGCCATTTTTGATATATGAGCCGGCCACACTCCAAAAATGCGCGGCTTCATCGGCAGGCGTGTGAAGTTCCGGGTGGGCGAAATGATACGCGCCAATCAGGACGCCCGCTGCTTTGGCGTTGGCCATGTTAATGGTAAAATCAGCGTCGTTGACCGTTAGTCCCTCAGTCGCTTTGGCCCAGGCAAAGCTGATGCCGTTGGCTTTGGCAGTTGCCCAATTGATTGAGGCACCTTGATAGCTCGAAACATCGACACCAACGGGGCGCTGTGCGAACGATGCGAGGGCGGTGAACAGTAAAAAGAGGAGGGCGAGCTTTGCGGAACAACGAACAGAAAGCCGGGCGGGCATCAAGTTAGACTATTCACAAATGGCACTGAAAAACAACAAAAAGCCGGTCAGATTGACCGGCTTTTGGAGGTGAAACTTGATTAAAGTTTTAGATCGCTTAACCCATCGCCATGGCTGCGCTGGTGATTTCCAGGAGCTCTCGGGTGATGTTCGCTTGACGAAGCTTGTTGTATTCCAGCGTCAAATCCTTGATGAGCTGCTTCGCGTTGTCGGTCGCATTCTTCATGGCGACCATGCGCGCGCTCTGTTCGGAAGCTTTGGCTTCGAGCAGGATTTGGTAGATCTGGAAATTTAGACTGTGCGGCAGCAATGCCGACAACACCGTCGGCTCGTTTGGTTCGTAGATAAACTCAAGGTTGGCGTTGTTAGCAGTGGCGCTTTCAACGGCGACGTTGCTTGCGGTGGAGTGCACCTTGATTTCGCCCATCGGCAAGAGTTCCTGGAGTTCGGGCCGCAGGTTTAATGTCGAGATGAAGCGGGTGTAGAGAACATCGACACGATCCACTTTTCCTTCGGTAAACATGTTGACTGCAAATTTCGCAATCGCGCGCGCTTCGCTGAAGAGCGGGGTATCGCGATAGGTGAACTCCGCGGCCAGCTCGCGCTTTGTGCGGGCGATAAATTGGGATGCTTTGCGACCGGCGGTGATGAAAGCTGTGTTTTCGCGATCGATTTTCGCGGCTTCGCGCATGAGATTGCTGTTGAGCCCGCCGCACAAGCCTTTGTCGGAGCTGACGAGGATAACCAAACGCTTCTTGACTTCGCGCTTCTCCATCAACGGATGCGAGATGTCACCAGCGGAAGACGCCAACGGCGCGAGGATTTCATCCAGCAACGTGGCGTAAGGCCGGCTGGCCAAAGCCGATTGTTGCGCTCGGCGCATCTTGGACGCAGCGACCATTTGCATGGCCTTGGTGATCTGCGCCGTGTTTTTGACCGACTTAATGCGGCGGCGTATGTCGCGTGTTGAAGGCATCGCTCGTTACAGTTTAACGGTAAGTTTGCTTAAATTCAGCAACAGCCGCCTTTAATTCCGCAGTCAGGGCGTCATCCAAAGCTTTCTTCTTACGAATGCCGTCCATCAATTGCGGTTTGCGGCTCGTCAGGAAGTCGGTCATTTTCGCCTGGAAATCTTTGATCTTTTCAACGGGCACATCGTCCATGAACGCATTTTGGACGGTCCAGAGAACGGCGACCTGCACTTCAACAGGCATCGGGTTGTATTGCGGTTGCTTGAACACTTCAACGATGCGTTTGCCGAGCTCGAGTTGCTTCTGGGTCTTGGCATCGAGGTCGGAACCGAATTGCGCGAACGCAGCCAATTCACGGAACTGCGCCAGGTCGAGTTTGATACGACCGGCAACTTGTTTCATCGCCTTGATTTGCGCGGCCGAACCTACGCGCGAGACCGAGAGACCGACGGATACCGCAGGACGAACGCCCTGATAGAACAAGTCGGTTTCGAGATAGATTTGGCCGTCAGTAATTGAAATAACGTTCGTCGGAATGTAAGCCGAGACGTCGCCAGCTTGCGTTTCGATAATCGGCAGAGCCGTCAAGGAACCGCCTCCGTATTGTTGGCTGACACGAGCGGAACGTTCGAGCAAGCGGCTGTGGAGATAGAACACGTCACCTGGATACGCTTCGCGACCGGATGGGCGCTTCAAGACGAGCGAGACCTGACGATAAGCGACGGCGTGCTTGGACAAATCATCATAAATGATCAACGCGTCCATATTGTTATCCATAAACCATTCCCCCATCGCTGCACCGGAGAACGGAGAGAGGTATTGGTTCGTGGCGGAATCAGAAGCGCTGGCGCTGACGATAATCGTGTAGGGCATTGCGCCGGCTTCTTCCAAAACGGCAATGACGCGCGCGACGTTTGATTGCTTCTGGCCGATGGCGACATAGATGCAATACAGCGGACGATAATCTTTATCGCCTGCCGCTTCAGCGGCTTTGTTCTGACGCGCCTGGCTGATGATCGTATCAACACCAATTGTGGTCTTGCCGGTGGAACGGTCGCCAATGATCAGTTCGCGTTGGCCACGACCAATCGGAATCATGGCGTCGACAGCCATAATACCGGTCTGCACCGGTTGGCTGACGGATTTGCGCTTGATGATGCCAGGGGCAATTTTTTCGACGGGATATTGCGTTTCCGCTTTGATCGGACCTTTTCCGTCGAGCGGTTGGCCGATAGCGTTGACGACGCGGCCGAGCAAACCTTTGCCGACCGGCACCTGCAAGAGTTTGCCGGTGGTGCGGACTTCGTCGCCTTCTTTAATGTGGGTGTAGTCACCCAGAATGATCGCGCCGACCTCGGATTCTTCGAGGTTAAGCGCCAAGCCGACGACTCCGTTGCCGAAGTCCAACATTTCGTTGAGCATGGCGTCGCTCAGGCCTTCGATCTTGGCCACACCGTCGCCGATTTCGCGCACGGTGCCGACGTTTTGTTTTTGTACGCCGGTTTTGAGGCCGGAAATCTTCGATTCGATTTCTTGAAGTAACGTTGTGCTCATAGGAACTAAAATTCTAAATTAAAAACTTTCTTTTAATGCTTCGAGACGGCCATGAACGCTGCCGTCATACACGTCGCCCCCGACTTGAATGCGCAAGCCACCGAGTAACGCAGGGTTTTGTTTGAAGGTGAAATTCAAGCCATCGCCATACACTTTTTTGAGGTCAGCTTGAACTTTTGCCTGGTAGTCAGCGGGAAGGGGGGCAGCGCTTTCAATGGTCGCGTTGCGACGTGCGTCGTCCAGCTTTACCAGCTTTTGAAATTGCGAAAGGATGCCCATGTAACCGCGCGGCTTACGTTCGGCGACAAGGTTCACGACCTGACGGGCGCGGTTCTCGTCGAACTTGCCATCAACGACGCACTCGCGGAAGGCGCGGCGCGCTTCAAGTCTGGCTTGTTTGCTGATCTTCATGTCTCAATCAGGCAGCGATTTGGCGACGGGTTTCTTCGGCCAAACGATTTTGGTCGTCGGCGGTCAAGACTTTGCCGGTCACTGAAGTGGTCGTCTTCACGACGAGTCCGAGGACTTCGCGTTTCAAATCGGCCAACATGCGGGCGCGCTCGAGAACGGCGGCTTCCTGGGCTTTGGCGATGATCTGTTCGGCTTGGGCAATCGCTTTTTGCGATTCCTGCTCCTGCACGCGAGCGGCGGCCGCACGGGCTTCTTCAATCATCTTGGTCGCCTGCGCGTTGGTTTGGTTCAAAATGTTTTGGCGCTCTTGCTCGGTGCGAGCGACATCGGCTTTGATCTTGTCGGCGTTGGCAAGGCCTTCCTCGATGCGTTTGCGGCGTTCTTCGAGAATGCCGAGCACCGGCTTATAAGCAAAGCGATGCAGCAAGAATGCGACGATGCAGAAGCTGATCACTTGCGCGATGAAGTTCTCCTTCGTCCAACCGAAGGTACGCGCCGTTTCATTCGCCGAATTGGCAAGTTCCGTCCCGACGTTCGCCAGAATATAAATATGATTCATATCAACTACAAAATTCTTTGCGCGGAGCCCGAAGGCTCCGCGCTAATTACTTAGTGCGCCAAGTAGATGGCGAAGAACACGATACCTTCAGCGAAGGCAGTGCTCAGGATTGCTTGGACGAGAATCTTCGTCGCAGCGCCGGGATTACGCCCGACGGCTTCCGAAGCCTTCATACCAATCAAACCTACACCGATGGCCGCGCCGAGCGCTGCCAGACCGACATGGATACTTCCAGTCATGTTTTTATTTCCTTTCATTCTCAGCCGCTCCCGCGATTGAACACGGTCAAACAGCCGAAATCGTAAATTATTAATGCTCGTGCGCCGGATGCTCGCCTTCTTCGTGCGTGCAGATGAGCAGCGTAAACACCGCTGTCAGCAACATGAACACGAGGGCTTGAACAAAACCAACCAACACTTCGAGAAAATAGAACGGAATGGGAATAAGCCACGCGAGGCTCGGCACAACGTGCTGCATCGCTTCCAACATCGATTCACCGGCAAAAGCGTTACCGTAAAGACGGAAGCTGAGTGAGACAGGACGGAACAGGATCGAGACAACTTCAAGGATGCCGACGATGAAAAACACGATGATCATCAAAAACTTCAGAAAACCGCTCGTGTCACCTTTCGGTCCGAATAAGTGCAGGATGAAACCGCCGAAGCCATTGGCCTGGAACGCCCAAATAATCCAGCAGGCGAAAAACACCATCGCCATCGCGGTAGTCATATTCAGGTCAGCGTTCGCGCCGCGGAACCATGGCAGGAATTCATGATGGCCGTCAGCGAACGTTGCATTCCATCCCAAAGTGCCAACGCCGGGAATCAGGCCGACCCAGTTACCGAACAAAATGAAAATGAAAATCGTGGCAAAGAACCAAAACGTCTTCTTCACGAGGTCATGCCCAATGATATCTTCGAGAAATTTATAAAGACTCTCGACCAACCACTCCCAGAAATTTTGCAGGCCGGCGGGAATCATCTGCGGACGCTTCATGGCGATGCGCGCGAAAATGATCAGGAACAACGCAACGATCCACGTGACAACCATGGAGTTCGTGATCGGGAAAGGGCCAATTTTACGAAGAACAATTGGATGCAGCGGAAGAGCTTCTTCTTTTGTCTCAACCCCGTGCTTGCCCTTTTGCTCAGTGATCGTCGTGCCTTCCTTTTCTCCGGCATGCGCCTTTTCTTCCGCTTGGATGGCCGAAGGCTCGGACTGGATCTGCGCGAAAATGGGATGGACCGCCGCGGTATTGATAACAGGCACCGCGGCGAAATTCGCGAGCGGCAAAAGCAACAGCGCTATAACTAAAATCAGCGTTCTCATTGAACGAAAAATGGCAACCTCAGCGCAGTGTAACGACAGAACCCGTCCGTCCCAACACTGGCGAAGGAGCGCAGAACCTGCATCATTGTGAAAGTTTTCACAAGGCTTTTTTTGACCCATTTTCGTGCAATGGATTGCCCACCTCTGCCTTAGTTACGGATATGACGAAAAAGCGGGGAGGATGGCAAGAATAGGGCAAGTTAACCCGGTCAGTTTTTAAGCGGCCAGTAGGCAGTGCCTGTTCAATCGGCGGGCGGCGTGGAGCGCTTGCAGCATCGGTTCACAGACTGTTCGGTGAAGTTCCTCCCCGTGCTGCACCAATTCCCACAGGCCTAGTTGTGTCCAGCGATTGCGATCATGCCATTCGGGCATTCCGAGAATTGGATACAGGCACACCCCTCGCAATGGCACGCCTTCCGCCAGAAGTCGCTCAGATTCTTCGGCCACTTCTTCCATCCACACAGCCCGGTTGTTATCAACATGCGCCGTTTCTGTGATTAGCAGCTCCGCGCCGTAACGTTTCCACACCGCCGCAATCAACGCCCGCAATGGAACCCGCCGCGGATCATCATCCGCTAACGGGTGTTCATCGCACCCAAGTTCCCATTGGTTCGTCCAATAATAATTCATCCCGACGATATCCAGGTGCTCGGGGCTACCTCCTAATTCCGGCAAAACTCGTCCCGCCAGCATGTCCATCGACTCGAAGACCACGACGTTGTTGTAGTAATCGACTGCCTGTTGCATGTCGGGCCGGTCTTTCTGAGCGACCACATGGCACAATGGATCTACATTGACGATCCGCGCGTCAGGCACCGCAGCGCGAATTGCGTTAATGCCCGCGATTCCAGCCCGCGCGAGCGCCACTTTCAAATCGTGACCGCGCCCAGTGCAATGCGGCGCGAATCTTCCGACGTCGCCTGCAGCCCATGAAAAGAACGACGGCTCGTTCACTGGCGTGAAGTAGCACCGGCCGTGATGGTGTTTTGAAATATAGAGAGCCGCAGCATGGCAATAATCTGCAAACCTCTTCGGAAATTCGTCAGAAAATAAGTCGACGTCCTGCGGATAGCCGTAGTGGAACAAATCCCATATGACGTCGATTCGATATTTGTTACTCGCTTTAACGAACGGCCGAACCGAGGAGAAATCATATTTCCCGGCACGATCCACCAAGGGCCAGCGCACCGCTTCGCGCGTCGCGTAGATTCCGATGTCGTGTAGCCGCCGATAATCTTCATCAGCGTGCCTGTCATGGTGCGTCGCGGCGATTTGGTCAATCCACTCGCCTTGCAGGTTGTAACCTGTCGCGCATTCGAATCCTGCGAAGAAAAAACTTCGGAACATGATTATCTCCCTGCGATTGTTAATGTTTCTAACTGTCCTATTGCTTTGCCGCGCGCGGCCACAAGGTCCTGAAAATCCTTTACCAGGCCGGTCGGCACGCGATTAAGGTGGGCGTCAAGGTCCCACAGGCCCATTTGCTTCAGATAAAAAGCCGGTGGATGGGTGCCTTGGCGGTAAGCCCACGTGACCAATGCAAACATTGGCCACCACGTGTAGCCCACCAGCGGGACTCCCTCTTCACGCAATCTTTTTACTTCCGCCACTGAATTGTCCAACCATTGCTTCCTTCGTTTATACGACCCTTCGGACGCCGTCTCCGAAATGAAAATCGGCACCTGATAGCGCTCGTGATAGAGTTTGCCGAGCCGATACACGACGTCATTCGGCGAATATGGCATGCGGGTGCGCAGACCAGAACCGGAATTCGACATCACCTTTCGGGAGAACATCGGATACAGGTTGATCCCGATCACGGATAGGTCGATGTGGTTCTCCAAAAACCAGTTTAGTTGCGGTTTACTGGCTCCGTTTTTCAACAGCCATTGCCAAAGCGAATGCTCTTCGTTTACCCGTCCGCTCACCAAATCCAGCGCCAGAAAAACAATGTCCTGGCGCCGATTCACTTCCTCCTGCAATGCCGGTTCCGGCGATTCATACAAGTCAGTCGCATCCACATGCATGGGCAAAATGTCCGGATCAACCTCCTTCAACGCTTGGGTCGATTCGACAATTCCGCGTGCGACACCCATCATGACCGCGACAAACCCGCTCCAACCACGTTTGAACGGCGGCCACCACCCGAGCTTGCCCGAATACCAACAAGTAATGCGCGGCTCGTTCAATGGTGTGTAGGCGTGAATGCGACCTTTGAATCGTTCCGCGATCCGCGCCGAGTATTCGGCCATCAGCTTGGGGAAGTCCGGGTTCAAAAACGCATTCTCCATCCACAAAGGCAACCCGTAGTGAACCAGATCGACAATTGGCTCGATTCCAAGTTCCAGCAGGTGATTGAGCGTGTCATCCGCGAAAGAAAAATCCCATTGTCCGCGCGTGGGCTGGATCCGATGCCAAGGGATGCCGTACCTGGCGGCCTTTACGCCAAGCGTCGCCATATAATCCAGATCATCGCGCCATTTCTCGTAATGCCCGGTGAGTTCATATTCATCGAGCGTGCGGCCGGTCTTTGGCCAAGGTGCCGTGATGAAAGTATCCTCAATGCCGGTAAGCCATAAAAACTCCTCCGGCGAACTCAGCGCGTCGACCTCCGATTGTTTCAGAGCCATGCCAAACTTTAACTTATCGTACGAGATGACGGTGTACTGATTGTCAGTTGGGCGTTTCTACGATATTACCGGACGAGTCTCCCTGACGAATCATAGTCCCACCGGTCAGAGCGCCCCGGTCAATGCGCGTCTTAAACGAAGGCGTCTTGGTATCCGCAAAACTCGCCAGCCTGTCGACCGCCTGTCAATTGTAGCATGACAGCCAATACCGTCTTTTGCCCGATTGTTGTTATCACTGGAATCGTGCAACATCGGCTCGTAACCCACCTTGTCAGTCCAGGCTCGAACTGTTTCGCACCTGTCGACGCGCGCTGTTGTAGGCGCGAAGTTCGTATTCAGTAAAAACATTCGCCGGCGATAAACCGGCGTGGCCAGTGAGTCCAAAGCCCAGTATGAAAATGCGATGCCCCCGCACGGCTGTTAAAGTCGTTTCCGCTCTTGGTCTAATATTGATCGCCACCAACACACCCGGGTTGGGCGGCCAAAGTGTCACCGCCCAGATCGATGCCATCACAGGACAGTCGGCGCTGGCGGGAAATACGTGGTCGATATTCGTTGAAAATGCGGCGGGGAATGTGACGTATTATCAGCAGACCCCGACGTTAACCCAGGCGCCGGCGTCGAATCTGAAAAACATTACGTCCGGGGGCGCTTTCGCATTGCTCGGCACGACGAACTTCTTCGTCTCGCAAGTTTTCCGTAATGGAACATTCAGCGGCGGCGTAGTCACCGGTGATATCAATTTGCTGGTGAAGCATGACATCACTTGGAACGACGATGTTTTTGGGACCGGCAACGCGCGCATGCCGTTGGACTACATAACGACACAATTAAAGAACCAGGGTATCACGAAGATTTCCGGCAATGTGCAGATTTATGGCGCGTGCATGTACAACCATGCGGCAACGGCTGACACGCGCGATATTGCCAACCAGGCGAGTTACAATCTGGAAGGCGCAACAGCATTTAAGGCGGCGCTCCAGGCCCAAGGCATTACGGTGACCGGGAGCGCGCTTGGAAAGAGCGGATTCAGTGCGCCAGGCACTTTGATTTATACCTATCGCTCAACGAATCTGACCTACCGAAGCTCGCCGCTACGGTTGGACATCGCGTGTATTCGCCATGGGCAAAGTCAGTCACAACGTCATGGCGGACTTGTTGTTGCGTCACATCTCCTATGAATTGTCCGGCGATCGACAATTTCACCGTCTGGCGCAATAAGGTTATCGGCTGGATCCATGACAACGTCGGATTGCCACCAATGACATGGTCATCTGGATGGCTCGGGCCTGTCCCATAGCGATCGCGTCAGCGCGAAAGAGGAAAATGCGGTCATCGTTATATGGTCGCCCATTTTCCGACATGGGATGACATCCTGCCGATTGGATGGTTCGACGGAACTTTGGGCGATCGATTCTGCGGCACCGACGGGCCAGGTCATGTTCATGCAAAACCGGGTTCACTCAGTATCACAATCTACCTGAGTGGATACGTCGATAATCCGCACAACGGGCAGAGGTATTTCTTTTCCTTCCTCGTCAATAATTCCGCGGGCATCGATCAGACAACGACGCGGCAGGCGATCGATGATGCTGTGAATGTTGTTGCCGGGGTTATTCCGACAACGGTGGATAGTTATGCGGGTAACGATGGCGACCGGACGATGAATGTGTTTTTACCGGATGCGGTGAATTTAATGGAGGAGTTGTCGCAGAGTGGCCCGAATGGATCGTTTCGGTACATGGTCGACGCTTGGCGGGCCGGTGGATAATGGCGGGGCACCCGTTGTCGGTTACAACGCCGATCAGCGACTGCAAGTGTTCGTGCGCGGGTCGGATAACAATGTATGGACCGCTGCGGAAACGGCCGTGAATGGCAGTTTTGGCGGTTGGTCGAGCCTGGGCGGCAACGTGCGCGGGGGTGTGACGATTGGTTATTTGACGAGTGGTGCTATTGAGGTTTTCGCTCGTAGTTCCAGCAACACGGTCATTACCGCTTCCCAGAGCGGCCCAAACGGAACATTCGGTGCGTGGAGCGATTTGGGCGGGCAATGTTATGACGACCCGGTGCTCTCTGCGAACGCCGACGGGCGCTTCCAATTGTTTACGCGCAGTTCGACCGATACGGTGCAGTCAAATTTTAAAACGACATCCGGCACTTGGTTTGGGTGGTCTGATTACGGCGGTTCTTGTGTCGGCCAACCGCAAGTGGCGCAGTTGCCGGATGGATCAATCGAAGTTTTTACGCGTAGTTCCGCAAATACGATCAAGACGATCGCGCAAAATGGGCCGAACAGCGGTTTCGGTTCGTGGAGTGATTTGGGCGGGACCGCTGCGGCTGATCCGGTGGTCACTTATAACGCGGACGGGCGCATGCAGATTTTTGCACAGACGACAAGCCATACGGTCGCGTCGAATTTTCGCACGGGGTTGGCGACAAACTCAGCCTGGTTCGGTTGGCTGGATCTTGGTGGAAGCTGTTATTCGAGCCTTGCAGCCGGATATAATCAGGACGGACGTATTCAGTTGCTGATGCGTGATAACAGTTACGTGATGCAGAGTTCGTGGCAAACCAATGCGAACTCTGGTTTCAGCGGTTGGTCTGCTTTTGCCGGCGACGCGCCGGACGTCAGCATCGCGACGCAGCCAACAAGCAAAACGGTGACGCCCGGAGCGAATGCAACATTCAGTGTTGGTGCGGCAAACGCGCTCACCTACCAGTGGCGGTTTAACGGAGCGAGTATTTCGGGAGCGACGGCGAGCAGCTACACCGTCGTCAGTGCGCAGACCTTGGACGACGGCAGTTACTCAGTCGTCGTTGGCAACCGTGCCGGAAGTCTCACCAGCGCGAACGCGACGCTTACGGTTGGAGCGCCACCCACGATCACGACTCAACCGCAAAGTGTAAACGTCAATCAAACCGGTTCGAGCGCGACATTCTCTGTTACCGCGAATGGCACCACGTTGAGCTATCAATGGTACTTTGAGGGCGCAGCAATTTCAGGAGCGATGACGTCGAGTTACACGGATTCGAGTGTGCAAACCGTCGACATCGGCAATTACGCGTGCGTTGTGAGCAATCCGTTTGGATCAGTAACAAGTTCGGATGCGAGTCTGACGGTTGGAAAGTTGTTCTTATCTGACAACCTCGATTCCAACACCTCGGCGAACTGGTTCATCGCAACGAACAAATCCGACAGCCGCGCCACGTGGGCTTTTGATTACTCATTGCGCGCCGACCGATCCGGCCCCGGCGTCCCGCAAAACCCGTTCTACACCGCTTCAACAAAGGCGCTCAAATTGGAAGCCAACATCTCCAGCGGCACCGCCATCAACGTCATCACCCTGTCACCAAAATCGATTAACATCAGCGGAGATTTCCAGCTGCGCTTTGATGCCTGGCACAATTTCACCGGCCCCGCACCTGGCGGCGGCACAGGTTCCACAGAGTTCATGTCCGCGGGCATCTGTTCGCCTGGCAATGTTTTGACTTGGCCGACCAATTCGCTGAACTCGGGCGTCTTCGTCGCACAAGACAGCGATGGTGACGTCGCAGCGGTCAACGCCATCACCCCTGACTACGGCATGTATACGAACGTTAATGGAACCACCGCCGCACTACTGATGACCACCAATACCCATTGTTACGCCGCGGTCAACGGCACCAATCCATCGACGTGGCACGGCAATTCTTATTACACCAATGTCTCCGGCGCGACCGCGCCATCCATTCCAAGCTCCGAAACAAACTCAATTATGTCCGGCGCCGCCAACCAGACCGGCACGGAAGTCGTCGGTGTATTTGCATTCAAATGGCACGAAGTCATCTTGAAGAAAACCGGTTCCGGTACTGGCACGACCAACATCAGTTGGTACATCGACGGTTTCAGGATCGCTTCAGTGACCAACGCATTTACCCCAGCAAACGGAACGAACATTTCCATCGGCTATTTCGACGCATTCGGAAGCATCGCCGCGACGAACTTCGAGTTCGGACTGTTCTCCAATCTGAAAGTTGAAAGCTTCACCGGTGCGGGCGTCGCCCCGACGATTACGTCGCAGCCAACTAGTCAGACAGTAACGGCGGGTTCCACGGTAACATTTAGCGTCACCGCAACGAGCCCGACGACGCTCCGCTATCAATGGCAGAAGGACGGCGTCAAACTGGTGAACGGCGGGAATGTGAGTGGCGCTACCACGGGCACGTTGACTTTGACGAGCGTCGCTGCCGGCGATGCGGCGTTCTATCGCTGCATCGTTTTGAACAGTTCGAGTTATACGATCAGTAGCACTGCGGGTTTGACAGTCGGCGGCACGTCGCCGTCGATTGCAACGCGGCCGACGTCCGCTCCATCCATCGCACCGCTGCAGCTCACGCAGAGTGGAACCGGGGTCGGGTCCGTTGCCTTCCAGTGCAGTTCGACATCAGGTAACAGCTATCGGGTGCAATTCACCAACGACCTGCTCTCACAGAACTGGACGAACCTCGGTGACCCAATCGTGGCCGACAGCGATTCCATTACGATTAACGACGTGAGCCCTTCGCAAGCACAGCGGTTCTATCGGGTGATTGCTTTGCCCAGGTAGTTTTTCGAACTTTAAATACGACGTCGGTTGAAGGTTCGCTGCTCGACTAGCGCGCTTGAGAAGGTCGCGCTTGCCAGCGGACTGTATCACTGAGGAAAAGTTGGTCGGGTAGAAAGCCTACCGGCGCTTTTGTCAGCGGGAAGTTATTTGGGAGGCCTTCGTATTGGCCTTTGGTCAGGTACTGCGTCCACGCATCGGAAACAAAACGTTCCCAGCTTTTCTCCTCGATCACCATGTGAGATAGGAATTTTCGGTCGGTGGTGCGTTGGGTCAGGTAAATCGCGTGGACCTTTTTGACGTCATTCACTTTATAGAATTGCTCGTCGTAGTTAGGAGTAACCCATGCGCATTGACGGTCGCCATACCACGCCACGGCCCACGGAACATCGCTCATCAACAATTCATTTGGATTCATCCAGTGCGCAGTGCGTTGGATAAAATTTGGAAAATAGGGCGTGGTGACGGGATAGGTTGGCGGTGGCAGAAAGGTGAAAATGTAAGGCAGGCAGCGATCAGCACGAAGAACGCAGTCGAGACGAAACGCAGTTCCAGATTTGCAGCGCTGAGTTGTTCCAACAAGATGAAGAACAATGCGGCGCCGAACATAAAGACAAGTGGCGCAAAAACGACGAGCAAGTTTTCGGAGTTGATCACCGGTGAATCAGTGGTCAAGTGCGTACGTCCGAGGGCTTCAATACCAATAAACAACACCAGCGACAACACGACGAAAAATCTAAGGCGCGACAGGCCGGGATTGCGGAACGGAAGGAGCAAACCGACCAGGAAAAAGGCGGTCACCCAACTGCCGCCGAGGCGAGGCAGTCCATCTTGCAAGATTTCGCGGCAATTGGTGAAGAATTTTTCGGCGAAGTCTTGTGGTTCCAGCAAATCCATTCCGATGGTTGGATCGACTGAACGTTCAACACGGTCTTCAGGGAATGCACGGTGCCTTCGTAGATGGAAATCCGGCAGTGCCGAACAATTTGTCGCTGAGCTGATAGTTACGAGCCAACCATGGTGCAACACAGCAAGAGAGACGACGGGAGTGATGGTTGTGATGAGGAGCGCCCGGAACGGGTTAGAAATGCGGCCAGCACGAATAGCGCTGGCGCGAGCAGAAGGATAAACGAATAGCGCGTCAACCCTGCAACGCCGATGAGCAGGCCGAGAATAATCGCCAGGAAAAACATGCGTCTTTGTCCTCGCGGTTTCTTTGCGGTCTTCGTCGTCGATGAGCCAAGGGCCCATGCAATGCCAAGGACGATGGTGACGAGCAACATGGTGGAGAGCCGGAAACGCAGAAGTGCCAGAAGACTTCGGACGCGCCGAACAGTCCGGCACTCAGCCATGCGACAGGCGGATCGAACATGCGTCGCGCTAATTTATATAGCAGCACGACGCTGATGAAAAACAGCGCCTGGTTAACAAGACAGATCCAGAGTTCCGGTTGATAACTGGCGAAGTTTTTTTGCCTGCGCAGCAAAATGGAATGGCAGAATTTTCATCATACCGGCCAGCAGCCGGATAGACGGGCGGGTTACTGATGTCGGGCATCGAGAGGCCCCATTTGGGATGGAATTTGTGTTGCCGTTTCAAACAGGTGAACGGCGAGCGGACGGATGAATTCCGTCGTGTAATCCGCGGCCATCGCGATATTGTGCGCCAACTGGCCAGCGTCCATCGCTTCTTGAGTATTGAAGTTGCGGTAGGCGCGCATGTCATAACACATCGCCAACGCGCCGAAACCGAGGATGACAGCGAAGGTCTTGATCATGCGCGCGCCGGTGCCGGCTTCTAATGCGTGGATCGAATTCCTGGAGTCGCATGCGATCGGTCGCGGGCTTGCGCATTGTGTCATTACCATCCTTGGCGCAGAGACGTTAATAGAAGAGAACTCAGGTCCGCTATAAAAATGAAAGGCTCACAAATCCTGTAGATTGAATTCGATAAGTTTGCGATGAAGGGTGCGGCGGCTCATGCCGATTTTTTTCGCGGCGGCGGTGCGGTTGCCGTTGCATTCTTTTAACGCGCGGGCGATGAGCTGTTTTTCGGCTTCGCGACGGTCATATCGCGATGGCGCGATGAGTTTCGTGCTGGTCGGGACGGTGGCATTCGATGTGCGAACGGTTGAGCGGCAAATCGCGCAAAGCAATTTTGTCACTGCGACAAAGAACGACAGCGTGCTCAACCGCAGTGCGGAGTTCGCGGACGTTGCCGGGCCATTGGTAACTAATCATGGCGTCCATTGCGTCCGGCGTAAATTCGGTGACTGTGTTTGCTGTTTTCCGTGGCGAATTCGTGCAGGAACGTTTTCGCGAGGAGCGGAACGTCGACGAGGCGTTCGCGCAAGGGAGGCAGCACGATTTCGACGACGCGCAGGCGGAAGAAAAGGTCTTCGCGGAATTTGCCGGCTTTGACTTCATTGTTCGAGATTGCGGTTTGTCGCGGCGATGAGGCGGACGTCGGCGCTTTGTGTTTTGTTGGAGCCGACGCGTTCGAAGGTGCGTTCGCCCGAAAACCGGAAGAGCTTCACCTGAATGGAGGAATCGATTTCGCCGATTTCGTCGAGGAAGAGCGTGCCGCCTTGAGCGGCTTCGATGCGGCCGATGCGGCGTTCGTGCGCGCCGGTGAATGCGCCTTTTTCATGGCCGAAGAGTTCGCTTTCGAGGAGCGATGGCGCGAGGCCGGCGCAATGGATCGTGACCATCGTTTGCGTCGAACGTGGACTGAGTTGGTGAATGGCTTTGGCTATGAGTTCTTTGCCGGTGCCGCTTTCGCCGAGTAGTAAGACAGTCGCGCGAGTGGGGGCAACCTGGCGGACGACGTCGAAAATTTCCTCCATCGCCGGCGATTGCCCGATGATGTTTTTCATGCCGAAACGCGTGTCGAGCTGTTGACGGAGCGAAACGTTTTCGGCTTCGAGTTTGCGCTGGCGCGATGGCGCGGCCGATGCGCATCTCGAGTTCGTCGATTTGCAGGCGGCCTTTGGCGATGTAATCGTCGGCACCGTTTTTCATCGCTTCGACGGCGAGTTCCTCGGAACCGTAGGCAGTCATTAAAATGCAGATCGGCGGTTTGCTCAGAGACTTGGCGCGCGCGATGAGCTTCATGCCGTCTTCTTTCGGGAGACGAAAATCGGTCAGGAGGACGGCGAAGTTTTCCTGCTCCAACAATTGCATGGCGGCGCCCGGCGTCTTCGGCGATCTAAACGTCATACGTGATCTTCCAAGAGCGGCACGCAAGTCCTTCGCGCGTCGGCTTTTCATCGTCGACAATCAGCAATGTGGGTTTGAGGTCGGCCATGTTAGTCGTGGTATTTGGCTTCGAGCAGGCGCGTGATGGCGTTCGTGCAATGGGAGCCAGATGCGGAATTTGGTGCCGTGGCCGACATTGCTTTCCACTTCGATACGCCCGCCGTGCTGGCGGACGATGCGTTGGACGATCATCAATCCGAGGCCGCTGCCTTTTTTCTTGGTCGTGTAAAACGGTTCGAAAATGTGATTGATTTGTTCCTGTGCGATTCCGCCACCGGTGTCGGCAATACTGAACCAAATGCGTCGGAGATTGGCCGCTTTCGATAGTCAATGTGCCGCCTTGCGTCATAGCCTGCATGGCGTTTTTAATCAGGTTGACGAGAACTTGTTTGATTTGATTCGCATCGATCGGCGTCGCAGTCCATGCGGCGGCCGAGTTTTTCTTTTACTTGCAGGCCGCGATTTTCCAACTCGGGCCCGAGCAGCGTCAGCGTTTCGTGGATGACGTCGTTGATCGGTGTAAGTTTGAATTGCGGCGGTGACGGGCGGATTGCTTGCAGAAATTGCGTGACGATATAGTCGAGGCGTGTGATTTCGCCTTTTGCGACATCAAGATAGTTTTCGAGCTTTTGTGCGGTTTCCGTGCAGTCGACGTTCGTTTTGATTTTGCGCGCCCACGTCCGATCGGCGTGACGGATTGCTGACTTCAGCTTGCGCAGTTCGCGGCCCATCAATTGCAGATGAATATGCAATGCGTTGAAAGGATTGCCGATTTCGTGCGCGACGCTCGCGGCGAGTAACGTCAGCGAATGGATGCGTTCACTTTCGATCGCTTCAAACGTGGCCTGCCTCGCTTCGGTGGCATCGTGCAAAATCAACGCCAAACCGGTGCTGCCCTTTGGCTTCGCCATCGAGCGGCGCTGCGTAAAGCCGAAGGAAACGTGGAACAGGAAATGCGATTTCGAATTCATGATGCGTTGCGCGTTGACCGCCGTATTTGTCCAAAGCGAGCAGACTGGTCCAATCCAATTCGGGCAAAAATTTTGAGATCGGCTGGCCTTCGGCGGCTTCGGCGTTTAACCCAAGCAGGCGAGTGACGGCTTGATTGAAATAGAGGACTTTGCCTTTTTCATCCACGACGAGGACGCCGTCTTCAATCGCGTTGAAAAGTGTTTCGAGAAAATTGCGTTCGCGCGCGAGACGTTGGACGACGGTTTGCAGTCCTTCGGCGTCAAGTCGTCTAATTCGTCCGAAAACTTTATCCAGAAATGTTGATTTTCCGGGTGGCATAACTTTCGTCAACGCACACCGAGTCAATATGGCACAGTTTGTGAAACTGCGGAGGACGAATGCAAGACGGTGAGTTGACAGCACGAAGTGGCTGAAAGGTAGAAAATAATGACCGGCAGAAGCGCCAAAAATGCCTAAATGGATCGGCGTAATTAAATTCGTTAACCCACCGTCTGGTCACCATTGAATCGGATGAAGTCTTTTTCTCCCATTTACGTTTTTCCCGCTCTGGCAGAGAAGTATCGACTTTGGGATAAAACGTGTTTCCGCCGAATTTTCGTCAATGGCGTGTTCGAATTCGCGCGACGGGCTGACACGATAACGCTCGTGAGTCTCGATAAAAATGCGTTCCCCGCCAGGTTCGCGCAGACACAGAAACACAGGGATCTGCCCGGATAAGCGATGATCAGGTCGCGAGCGTTTTCAAGGTCTTGTGCCGTGAGTCGCTCAGCGTTGAGGCGCAGGTAACACTTGCTTCGTGTATTTCAAAGGCGCTTTTTCCAACTCCATGATTTCCTCGGAAAAATCTTCGGCTTGTCTTCGGAATTGTTTACTTCGCCCACGACCAGCAAAGGTTTATTCGGAACGAGCAGCTGGGCAAATTTATCGTAGTTCTCGTTCATGCAGAGGATCTGCACGGTGCCTTCGAGATCTTCCAACGTGACCATCGCGTATGGTTTGTTCGATTTTTTCGAAATGCCTTTTTGCACATCGGAGACCATGCCGGCAATGCGCGTCATGCCGCGCGGGGGCAATTCCTGAAGTTGGTTGGTTTTGTGCAACCCGTAGCGATCGATCAGAGGCACAAGTGGCATCAGCGGGATGGCCGCTGAGATAAAAACCGAGCAATTCTTTTTCGTAACCGAGCAGTTCATTCTGCTCCCATTCTGGCAATTGCTTTTCTGGCTCAGGCGTTTTTGTCGGGCGATTTATCTTCCAACATCCCGAACAGAGTATTCTGCCCGCGTTGCCGTCTTGAACGATGCTGGCGGCGCGCGCGACGACACGATCAATCTTGGCGAACATCGTGGCGCGATTAGACCGAACGAATCGCACGCGCCGGATTTGATCAGCGCTTCCAAAACTTTGCGAGTGAGTGCGCGGCCATCGACGCGTTCGATGAATTCTTCGAGCGAATGGAATTGGCCGCCTTTTTTACGCCCATCGAGAATTGTTTGCACGGCGCCTTCGCCAATGCCCTTTGATGGCGGCCAAACCGAACCGGATGGCCTGAGAAATGTGCGGCGTGACCGTTTCCATCGGCAGCGTCGATTGCGGCCGCGGTCGTCTTTTTGGACGGTGCAGGCGTGAAGTGAACACCGCTTTCGTTGACATCCGGCCCGAGAACTTCAACCCCAAACAGTTTCGCTTCATTGATGAGAATCGTGAGCTTCGACGTGTCGCTCATGTCGTTCGTCATCATTGCGCTGAGGAACTCGACCGTGTAATTGGCTTTAAGAAATGCGGTCTGATAGGCGACGACGGCGTAAGCGGCGGCGTGTGATTTGTTGAAACCGTAACCAGCAAATTTTTCCAACAAATCGAAAATCTGATTCGCTTTCTGCGCGGGGATATTGTTCAACTTCGCCGCACCTTCGACGAAAAGCTTACGTTGGCTGGCCATTTCCGCGGCGTTCTTTTTGCCCATCGCGCGGCGTAGCAAATCTGCACTGCCGAGCGTGTAGCCGGCCAAGAGCTGCGTCGCCTGCATGACTTGTTCCTGGTAAATCAAAACGCCATAAGTCTCTTTGGCAATTGGTTCCAGCAACGGGTGTTCGTATTCGATCTTCACTTCGCCATGCCGGCGTTTGATGAAATCGGGAATAAGATCCATCGGCCCTGGACGATACAATGCGACAAGCGCCGTGATATGCTCGACGGAGCTGATCTGGAATTTCCGACACAAATCCCGCATGCCGCCAGATTCCAATTGGAACACGCCCACCGTCAGACCTTTGTTCAACAACTCGTAAGTTTTCGCGTCGTCCAACGGCAGTTTTTCGACATCAAGGGTGATACCGCGGTTTTGTTTGACCAGTTCGACGGTATTACGAATAACCGTCAGTGTCTTCAGCCCAAGAAATCCATCTTCAGCAACCCAAGATCGCCGACGGGCTTCCATCGGGTATTGCGTCACGATCGTGCCGTCTTCGTCTTTCTTGAGCGGAAGCAAATTGACCAGCGGTTGATCGCCAATGACAACACCGGCTGCGTGCACAGATGCATTTCGAACAAGATCTTCCAGGACAAACGCGGTATCGACCAACTCGCGCGTCACTTCTTCCGTTTCGTAGGCGGTCTTGAAATCCGGCGATTGTTCGAGCGCTTTTTTGAGCGTCATCTCCAATTCAGCTCGGGATCATTTTCGCGAGACGATCGCACTCGCCGTAGCTCAAGCCCATCGACACGCCCGACGTCGCGCACACGGATTTCGCGCCCATCGTGCCGAACGTAATAATCTGTGCGACAGAGTCGCTGCCATATTTTTCCCGGACGTATTCGATGACGTCATCGCGGCGATCGTCGGCAAAGTCGATATCGATATCAGGAGGGTTAACACGTTCGGGATTGAGGAACCGTTCGAACAGCAGCCCGTAACGAATCGGGTCAACGTTCGAGATTTCCAAAAGATAAGTGACAATCGAGCCTGCAGCCGAACCGCGCGCCACGCACGCAACGCCCATGCTGCGTCCATAACGAACAAAATCGCCGACGATAAGGAAATAGGAAATGAAACCGGTTTTCTCGATGACCTTTAGCTCCAATGTCGAAGCCGATCGAAACCGCTTTGTTGCAGCTGCAGTGTCGCGTAACCGGGCGGCAAGAGAGTTGGATCGTCCACGCCCTCCACAATAAATTTGATCACCCTCAGCCCGTGCGCGCATGGAATAGCGAATTGCAAACCTTCTGCGACCAGGTCGCGCAACATCCCTTCACGCGTTTTCCCGGCCGGCGGATTCAAAAGCCGGATAGTGATATTCCTTGTTGAGCCTGATCTCGAGATTGCATTGCTCGGCGACTCCAGCGTATTTTTTACTGCTTCAGGCACCTCGCTAAAGCGCGCCTGCCATCTCTTCAGCCGAACGCAAAAAGAATTGCTCCGGCTGATAGGCCATGCGCTTGGTGTCGGCGAACTGCGTTTGCGTGCCGATACAGATCAAACAATCATGCGCGTGCGAATCCGCTTTGTTCACGTAGTGAACATCATTGGTCGCAACAAGTTTAAGCCCGAATTCTTTGTGCCATCGAATCAGCTGCTTTGTGACCTTGGCTTGTTCGGCAATGCCGTGATTCTGGATTTCGAGATAAAAATTTTCGGGCCCAAGAATTTGTTGATACCAATCGATCGTTTCGCGCGCTTTCGGCAATTGATCCTGCCGAATCAAGCTGCGAAATTTCGCTGTTCATGCAGCCGGATAGGACGATCAGGCCATCTTTATACTGAGCGAGCAGTTCTTTATCGATGCGCGGCTTATAATAAAAGCCATCGAGATGCGCGATCGTAACGAGCTTGACCAGGTTTTTATAACCCGTCTCGTTTTTCGCCAGAACTGTCAGGTGATTATAAACATCCTTGCCGCCCGCGGCCGTTTTGCGTTCGGTATGCTTACCTGGGTGCAACGTAAACTTCGCAGCCAATAATCGGCTTCAGGTCCTTCTTCTTCGCTGCCTTATAAAAATCAATCGCGCCATAAAGAACGCCGTGATCTGTCAGTGCGATATGGGAAAAATTCAAATCCTTCGCCCGATCCATCAATTGTCCACCCGGCACGCGCCATCGAGCATGGAATACTCGCTGTGCAGGTGGAGATGGACAAATTCGGCGCGCGGCCATTGACTAAATTCCCATGTTGGAGAGCGTCGTCGCGATGCGGTTCACGACCGCGACCAATTGCGGGTGTGTTTCCCCAATTCATCGACCGACGACGTGAGATCCTGCTGTGGAATATTTCAGCGTCTCGGGATTTTTGCTCTCGCGCATGGCCTCTTCGTGGATAACTCCGCAAAACTGGCGATGCTTTGTGCCTGTTCCCCGTGCGTTTTGGAAAGCGTCGAAACCTCGGCTTCAACTGACCGAGATGAATTGAATCAGTTCCGTGCGATTTTCATCGCGCGATTGTGCCGGCATTTTGGATTCGGGTTTCGAGTTTCGAGAGCGTGTCATCAAGCATAAGGTACTAGAATAAACGTAACGGATTTGGGGGAAAAGGGAAGGGGTTTGAACCGTTGCAACTTTGCCCGAAATTTCCGCCACGTCCGACTCCAAGGCATTTGTATCAATAGTTGGGACTGACCGAGGGACTGACCGCTTTTCGAATTATCATAATTCGTTGACACCTGCTCACGGTCAAATAGCATTCGAACCCGACCATTTTCAACAACAACAGGCTAATTACGGCGCAAACAATGAGGGGACAATTTAAACCACTACTTTCGTCAGCACTTTTATTCTTTACCGTCAGCCGACTGTTCGGTGGAGGAACGTTCTTGAGTTGGGGCGACCAAACCGTTCCTCACGTGGCTCCCGGGACATCATTCACGAAGATCGCTGGCGGCTGGGAACACAGCCTTGCGCTCAAAAACGATGGAACGGTCGTTGCGTGGGGCTATAACGCATATGGCTCCACCACAATTCCAAGCGGTTTGAGCGGCGTTGCTGCAATCTCTGCGTGCAGCAGCTTGAACGGCTGGACCAGTCTTGCGCTCAAAAGTAACGGAACTGTCGTCGCATGGGGACACGAAAGTTCTCCCATGCAAACGAACGTTCCCAGTGGACTGAGTAACGTCGTTTCAATCGCGGCAGGGCCACTTGGGCAGTTCGCATTGAAAGCCGATGGCACGGTCGTTGCGTGGGGTAACCCGAGCCCGCTGGCAGTGCCAAATGGACTAGTCGACGTTGTGGCAATCGCCGCGGGCGATTACTACTGTCTAGCTTTAAAGAATGACGGAACCGTGGTTGCGTGGGGCTACGCCCCGTCAAACTTTCCGACTGGGCTGAGTGGCGTCGTCGCCATCGCAGCAGGCGAGGGGCATTGCCTGGCATTAAAAAGCGATGGAACAGTTGTCGGTTGGGGCAATAACTCGGCTGGTCAGGCCAGTGTCCCTACCGGACTTAGCGGAGTCACCGCAATTTCCGCAGGCTACGGTCACAGCATGGCGCTGAAGAGCGATGGAACAGTAATCGCATGGGGCGGCAACGGCCTCGGCCAGACGAACGTTCCAAACGGCCTTACAGGCGTATGGCGATCGCAGCAGGTGGCGATCATAGTCTCGCACTAAAGAATGATGGATCGATTATCGCGTGGGGACAGAACGCTTATAGTCAGACAATAGTTCCAAATTCCCTAACTAACGTCGTAGCGGTCGCCCCAGGATGGGACCATACCGTTGTCGCAAAAACCGATGGAACGGTTGTTGCTTGGGGGCCCAACAGCTACGGCGAGACCAACGTTCCTGCTGGATTGGCAAATGTGAAGGCTGTGGCGGCCGGGGATCGGCACAGCATGGCGCTTCAAAGCAACGGCACCGTGGTTTGCTGGGGCGATACGACCTACGGCGCGACTGCTGTCCCACCTGGACTAAACAATGTCGTCGCTATCGCAGCGGGCGGCTTCCATAGTCTCGCGCTAACAAGCAACGCCACGGTCGTCGCTTGGGGCTACAATACTTATGGTCAAACCAATGTTCCGGCCGGACTGAGTGGAGTTGCTGCAATTTCAGCAGGTTACTATCACAGTGCCGCGCTGAAGAGTAACGGTACGGTCGTAGTCTGGGGATACAATGTTGATGGACAAACAAATGTCACCGTCGGGGCTCAACGGTGTTGTGGCTATCGCCGCCGGACGATACCACACCGTAGCTTTAAAGAGCAATGGTACAGTAATTTCATGGGGGTATACCAACGCCGGGGCAACAAACGTTCCGATTGGACTCAGCAATGTTGTTTCAATCGCAGCTGGCGGTTACTTCGGTCTCGCCGTGAAAAGCGACAAATCGATCGTTGGCTGGGGAGACAATCATTATGCCGAGTCCGCAACGCCTTGTCCTTGCGGACTGAATGGACTTTTGGCCATGGCGTCGGGCTCGGCCGCATCTCGGACTGGGGCCATTGTTGCCGACCAGACCACCAAGAGCTCCAGCATTGGCGTAAGTTTCGGCGCAAACAGTTTCCCAACGATTCAACTGAGCGGATCTTCCAACCTCACCTACCAGATTCAAACCTCGAGCAATTTGTCAGACTGGACCGCGTCCGGTTGTTTGTATAATACCAACGGAACTGCATCTTTCTCAGATGTGCAAGGAACAAATGGCGCCGCCCGCTTCTATCGCGCCCGCCTGCCTTATTAGCCCAGCGTACGGACGCGGATTTCGGGTAGGTCTCTCAACCCAACTGACCCGAAAACTTGTTTGACTACACGGTTTGTAAAACGCAGCCTCGATAAAAATGAGACATTGTCAGCCTGCATAGCGTGAAAGCCGTCACCGTCATCTCCCATCCGTTGGTGCAGCACAATCTCACCCGCTTGCGCGATAAGCGGACACGTCCCTAGAAATTCCGCCGTGTCCTCAGCGAGATGTTCGCGCTTATGTTGCACGAAGCCACCCGCTCCTTCACGCTGCGGTCAATAACCGTGCAAAAAGGGTGAGTTAATGGTATTGTCACATCAAGGCTACTGCTTAAGTGGTTTATCTAATGCTGTTTGTGTCCTCAGTACGGGAATCAACTTTGCAAAACAGCGATGCCGACGTTCGTCGCGAACCCGCCATCTTTTGACTGCACACCGAATCTGCTTCTCGGTTGTCTCCGTTTCCTCCTGTAAAACATCTGTGTAAATCTGTGCTTATCCGTGGTTGAACTCTTCTCCCCTGCTTGACAATACCGTAGCTTCACTACACACTATACAGAAGCAGCCGGTCGCTACCGGCATCCCCATAATTGGGGATCGTTCTTTGATATATGCGAGCCCGAGGTTCGGGTAGCCGCCGGATTGATGCGGATCAACTCAATGATGAGACATTTAGGAGAAACATTGGAGAAAACATTAACGTTAAAGAGTTTCTCATTTGTTTCTCCTAAGTGTCTCCATGTTTCTCAAAAGAGCCACAATGAGAAGGAATGAGCCACAATGAGCCACATTTTTGAATTTTTTTTTGGCGTCACACCGGCGAACGACCGTTTTACGCCCTTGCTGTCCGCTTAGTTGTTGAAAGAGAAAGGCTTGTGGAATTCGACCAATGGGGATGGAACTACAGTTTAGAACACCTGGATACAGCAAAATACACCTAGATACACCTTTAGCAGAGTTTGGCGAAGGAGGTCGGGCCGGAAGGGGCGGACGCGAAACCAGCGGTGCATATCACCTTAAATCACTAAATATCAGTAAATATCACCAAAGATTGTTTTAAAACCGAAGCAGCCGTGGTTGACGGGCGCATTCCATAATTGCGCAAACGCTCAATTCCACATAAATTTGAACGTTTATGGCTGAGCCGATTAACGAACCTGGAAAGAATAACGCGGAAGCACCGATGTCCGATTTCATTCGCGACATCGTGGCCGCGCACGTTGCGGAGAAAACGTATCCGCAAATCCATACCCGGTTTCCGCCAGAGCCAAACGGTTATCTGCACATCGGCCACGCCAAATCGATTTGCTTGAATTTCGGCATCGCCCGCGAGTTTGGCGGCGTCTGCAATTTGCGCATGGACGACACCAATCCGACCAAGGAAGACGTCGAATATGTGGATTCCATCACGGCGGACGTGAAATGGCTCATCAGCGGATGGGCGGACGATCAGTCTTGGGTTCAAGCCCAAGGGCAAAACGCCTGAAAAAATTTGTCCGAACGGCAAAGAAGATTATTACCTCGCGCCTGTCGTTCGTGAATCGATGGACGGTCTTGGAACCGTTTTATGCGTCAGACTATTTTCCGCAGATTTTCGACTATGCGGTGGCGATGATCAAAAAAGGCAAAGCCTACGTTTGCGACTTGTCACCTGAAGATACCGACAAATATCGTGGCTCACCCGATCATCCCGGCCAGGAAAGTCCGTTCCGCAATCGTTCTGTTGAAGAAAGTCTCGACCTTTTCACGCGAATGAAGGCCGGTGAATTCCCGAACGGCGCGCGCACGCTGAAGGCGAAGATCGACATGTCCTCGCCGAACATTTGGTTGCGTGACCCTGTTCTCTACCGCATTCGTCACACGGAGCACCATCATACCGGAAACGCATGGTGCATTTATCCGATGTATGATTTCGCCCATTGTTTGAGCGACTATATCGAGGGCATCACGCACAGCATTTGCACGCTGGAGTTCGAAGTCCATCGTCCGCTTTACGATTGGATCCTGGAAAGCCTCGATTTGCCCCGCCCGTCAACCGCATCAATACGAATTCGCGCGCCTGAGCCTCACCTATACCGTGATGAGCAAGCGCAAGCTTTTGCAACTGGTGCAAGAAGGCCTTGTCACCGGCTGGGACGATCCGCGCATGCCAACAATCGCCGGATTTCGCCGTCGCGGTTACACGCCCGAAGCGCTGCGCAATTTCTGCCGCTCGATTGGCGTGACCAAATACAACGGCCTTACTGATGTCGCCGTCCTGGAACACGCGTTGCGCGAAGATTTAAACAAACGCGCCTCACGTGTGATGGGTGTGCTGCGCCCGATCAAAGTCGTTATCGAGAATTATCCCGAGGGCAAAGTCGAGGAACTCGACGCCGTCAATAATCCGGAAGACGCCACCGCCGGTTCGCGTAAAGTTCCGTTCTCGCGCGTTCTCTACATTGAGCGCGACGACTTCATGGAGAATCCGCCGAAGAAATTCTTCCGCCTGTCGCCCGGCAACGAAGTCCGGCTGCGCTACGCATATATTATCAAGTGCAATGAAGTCATCAAAAACGCTGCCGGCGAAGTGACCGAATTGCGCTGCACGGCAGACCTGGACTCAAAACACGGCGGCGCAACTGCCGGTCGCAAAGTGAAGGCGACGATTCATTGGGTCTGCGCACAACATGCTGTCGACGCCGAAGTGCGCTTGTACGACCGTCTGTTCACGGTCGCAGAACCCGACGCTGGAGATGCCGATTTCAAAACATTTTTAAACCCGCATTCGTGCGATACGGTGACGGGCTGTAAGCTTGAACCAGGGTTGGCAAACGCGTCATCTGAGACGAAGTTTCAATTTGAACGGCTGGGTTATTTCCGCGTCGACTCGAAAGATTCAAAACCGGGCAAACTCGTGTTCAACAGAATCGTTTCATTACGCGACTCATGGGTCAAGGAACAAGGGAAATGAACAATCAAAATCGGCGTGTGCGCAAGCGCCGCATCATCTGGCTCATCGCCAGCGTTGTGGTCATTGTGGGGGCAGTTTGCGGCTGTCAAAGTGTGAGTTTTTATCGCCAGGCGATTGGCGGCGAGTTGCATATTCTCACCCACCAAACGCCCATCAAAGAACTGCTCGCGGACACAAACACGTCCGCGAGCTTAAAGCATAAATTTGAAGTGGTGCTGCAAGTCCGCCAGTTCGCACAAACGAACCTCCATCTTCCGGCTGACGACAGCTATCTCAAGTACGTTGACCTCCATCGTGAATTCGCAGTTTGGAACGTTAACGCGGCTCCGCCGCTGTCGCTCGAGCCGAAACGTTGGTGGTATCCGTTCGTCGGCAGTGCAAGCTATCGCGGCTATTTTGCCAAAGACGCGGCGACGAAATACGCGAACCAACTGAAGAAAAAAGGTTTCGAGGTTTACCTTGGCGCAGTCGAAACATATTCGACGCTCGGCTGGTTCCACGACCCGGTCCTTAACACGTTCCTCGTTGAACCTGACGCTGATCTTGCCGAGATTTTGTTCCACGAGTTGGCCCACCGGCGCCTCTTCATCTCAGGCGATACTGACTTCAATGAAGCATTCGCCACCGCTGTCGGGGAAGAGGGTGTTCGCCGTTGGTTGCAACGAGATCCTGTCGTTTATCAAAAGTTTCAGGTGGAGCGCGAACAGGAAGGTGATTTCATAAATCTCATTCTCGCGTCGCGCGATGAACTCGAAGCCGTTTACAACGACCCGCACCTGACCGACACGGTGAAGTTGCAGCGCAAAGCCCAAATCATTGCCGAGATGCGCAAAAAGCATGAACAATTAAAAGCGAAATGGGGCGGCAAGTCGTATTATAACCGCTGGTTTTCCACGGAAATTAACAACGCCAAGCTCAACACCATCTCGGCTTACTACACTTTGGTGCCCGCCTTCCGCGCGTTGCTGCAGGCCAACGGCGGTGACATGGAGCGATTCTATAGTGCTGTGGAAAAACTTGGGAAAATGCCGAAACAACAACGCCACGAAGTGTTGAAGCAATCACTGCAAAAGACTGTTGGCAGCATCGACAACAGCGCTGACCTCGATGCTCTTCATGCACCGGAAGTCGATGGGGCACTCGCGGCGAAAGCACGGTGAGCAGCCCACGCTTGTCTGCACAATTTCTGCATTTCCAAAAATCGGCCCGGTGAGTTCTGAGGAGGTGCTTCCAAACGGGACGACGATCGGTGTGCCGACTGCATTGGCTAAATGCATCGGGCCAGTGTCATTGGTCAAAACGAGACGGGA
This sequence comes from uncultured Verrucomicrobiae bacterium, assembly GCA_963702845.1. Taxonomy (GTDB): domain Bacteria; phylum Verrucomicrobiota; class Verrucomicrobiia; order Limisphaerales; family Palsa-1400; genus JAICXV01. Next base: position 81,333 of record OY969763.1, read on the forward strand.
GGTTTTTAAGAGAGCTGCCAGTTCTCGCAATGATGTTTGGCCCGCGACGTTGATTGGTTTTTTGTCGGGTGCGAACATCGCGATTTGTTCAGCAATCCAATCGCATATTTCTCGATCAGCCGCTCCGCCAAAAATCATCCAGCGGCCTTGATGCTTCACCTGTAGCTTCGCCGTGACTGCCGCGAAGCGATCCTTCAGCCAACGTTTGGCGGGACCGTATTCAGCGCCGGGATTTAGGCCGAACAACACCTCGTCTTTGCTGAGGTTGAGTTTTGCTCGCGCGGTGGCCACTTCAGTTTCGGTTACGACGATTTTGGGTGCCAGGGGTTCTGGTGACGCACCCACAGCAGCGACGATTCCGAGATAGTCGTAAATGTGATGCGCGCGTTTCGGCGGATCGAATTTCCTTGTGGAGTCGGCGTCGCGCTTGATTTCGGAGTCCGACTTCTTGTGCATCTGCACTGCGTCCGCACGGCGTGGAATAACTTTATTCAACAGCAGGTTTCGGAATCCAGCCGAGTACCCGACACGCCGTCGAATTCCGGCGAGGCGAAGCTCTAAACCGGAACGAATCGAATTCGGGAATGCGATGCCGAGGTCAAATTTTTCAGCCCGCAATCGTTTTGCGATAGTCATCACGCTTTCATCCGGCGTGAAACTCATCACAGCGTTCGCGTAGGGTTGTTCCTTCCATAGCTCTGCAAGTTTGGCGTGCGACAACAGCGTGATGTGAGCGTCCGGTTTGGCTTCACGCAAACGGAGCAGGGCAGGGGTGCTCATGACGGCATCGCCGAGCCAGTTAACGCAACGGACGAGGATGCGTTCGTTCATCGGAAGCAAATTTTGCGGACGCAATCCTGAAAGTCTTCCGCGCCGTTAAGGATTTTGATCTCAACGCGCATGAAAAGAATCGGGATGTCGCGCCGATCGATTTTAGGGAAACGCACAGCATCTTTTTGCGTCGTGAGGATTGCGTCAGCCTGGCGCTTTTTGCTGCGGTTGATGACGTTGAGGATTTCCTGCTGTGTGAATCGATGGTGATCGGCGAATCGTTTGGAATAAACCAACTCCGCGCCACCTTTAACGAGGCTTTGCTCAAAACTTTCCGGCTGCGCAATGCCGCTCAGGGACGCAATGCGCTTCCCTTTGACGTATTCCAACCCATGCCTTTCGCCGGTGAAGACATCTTCGAAATAGAGCGGGTGATGGACGCACTCGATGATCCCGGCAGTTGAATTGTAGTGGGCGATTCGTTTGCGCAGCTCAGCGGTGTTGCCATCGCTCTTGGTGATGAAGATCGTCGTGGCGCGGGCAAGATGCGACACCGGCTCGCGCAATGTGCCGCGCGGGAGAAGGTGCTCGTTACCGAACGGTTGCTGGCAATCGATGAGCACAACGTCATGACGTCGGCCGGCCAGCTTCCAATATTGGAAACCGTCGTCGAGCAAGAGCGTGTCACAACCAAAATGCTCGATGGCGTATCGGCCGCTCTTCACGCGGTTTTTATCGACGAGCACGACGACGTCTTTCAAGTTCGAAGCCAGCATGTATGGCTCGTCGCCAGCGGTTTCAGAATCAAGCAGCAACGATTTGCCATCGGAAACGATTCGAGGCGGCGTGCTGTCACCCCGAAACAGCAGCGTGTTCCACATACGTTTTGGCAGGGGCGGTGGTTTAGAACGATAACCGCGCGAGAGAATGGCAACCGTGCGGCCCTGATTTTTCAGTTCGCGCGCAAATTTTTCCACGACGGGAGTTTTGCCCGTGCCGCCGACGGTGACGTTCCCGATCGCGATAACCTGGATGCCGAGAGTCGAGTCGCGAAGCAGCCGCATGTCATAAAGGAAGCGGCGCAGTTTGATGATGCCGGTGTATCCCTTCGAAAGGACGTGAAGACATGCGCGAATTACCGCAGCTTTTTTATCCCGCCGTTGCTCGAAGATAACTTCGAGCACGATCGTTTCGATCGCTTCTGCCCACGCTCGCAACGTTTCGCGCATTTAAAAAATTACCGCGCTAGCGTCAGCGTCCCCACTCGGGATTCTCGATGAAGGCGTAGCAAAGCATGTGGCAAATGCCCATCTGCGCGTCTTCGACGCGGCCGTAGTGAGTGTCTTCGATCGCGATGACGTGGTCGGCAATTTTCGCCATGCAACCGCGTTTGCCGCCAACCAGCGCAATTGTTTCCAAATCGTTTTTCTTCGCCCATTCGAGGGCTTTGACGACGTTCGGCGAATCGCCGCTGACACTGATTGCGAGAACGACATCACCTTTCCTGCCGAAATTTTCCAACTGCCGCAGGTAAACGTCGTCGTAGTGGTAATCGTTGCCGATTGCCGTCATCCAACTGACGTTGTCGTTCAGTGAAATACAGCGGAAACGTTTGCCGACTTTGTCAGAAGCGCCTTTGCCGAGGTCGGTGACAAAGTGGGATGCGTTGGAGGCGCTTCCGCCGTTGCCGAAGACGAAAATATGGCGGTCATCTTTGAGCGCCGCTTTCAAGCGGTCGATGAGCTTCGCAACTGCGTCGACAGGAATAGAGTCGAGTGCAGCCTTTTGTGCCTTGATGTAATCGGAAATCCACTGATTCATGGGGCGACTAGTCTAGGGAACTTCTAGAGACGCGGCAAGCGCCAACGCCCCAATTGGAACAGCATCTTCTTGCAAAGTGGTCAGCGCAATTTTCGGCCCGGGCGCGAACGCATGCATTGTATATTTACCGAGCGCTGCCTCGACTCCGCACCGCAAGGCTTCGCCAACGAGCGAGAGACCGCCCCCGAGCACGATAATTTCCGGGTGAAAGAGATGAACAACGTGCGACAGGCCAAAAGCGAGATCGTCGGCTGTTTCACTCAGAATTGTTTGTGCGGTGATATCACCGTTTTCGAGGAGTGTTTTCAAAAGCTTCGCTTCACCGCCATTGGTTCCGGCGATTTTTGCCTCACGAAGCTTTCGATCAACCGCCCAACCCGAGCAGCGCGATTCGACCGTCGTTCCTGATTTATCCAGACGCACATGACCGATCTCGGATTCTCCGGGCTTTGCTCCATGATAAATTTTTTTGTCCACAACCAAACCGCCACCGACTCCGCTCCCGAGAGTGACATAAAAAACGGCCTGGTGATTTCGCTCGGCACCATGCAACGCTTCGCCCAGCGCTGCGACATTCGCATCGTTATCGACACGAACGGGTAAGTCGCTTATCTCGTGCAACCAATTCTGCAATGGAAATTCAGACCACCCTTCAATCTGGTGCGAACAACAGATGTGGCCTGTACTCCAATCAACCGGGCCACCAAAGCCGACTCCGATCGCGTCAGTCTTCGCTTTCAGGAACTCAGGAAGTGCTCGTTCTATCTGCTGCCTGATGCCCTCGCCTCCTGCGGTTGGTTCAACGGCAAAACGACGTCGTTCGGAAATGGTTCCGTACTCGTCGCCGGCAACAACTTGCAATTTCGTGCCGCCGATCTCTATGCCGATAAAACGACGCATCTTTGGATTTTACAGTGGCATGGATCTAACGTGAAGTAATTGAAATTTTGAGAGCGGTCCAACATTTCTCTTGTCGTCCCGGACTTTCTTTGACACAACCCTGCGAGATATTGCCGAGGAGTGCCCGCCATTTTAACAGTCGCAGGCACGGGCTCTTTGGCTATAATGACAACGTGCAATCGGAAAACCAATAGCCATGCCGTCTCCAGCTTCGGAAACAACGCCTAACCAACCAGCACCGTCAATACCGGCGAAGGTCAAGCCCAACCTGTTGGTCGTGGACGACGAAGAGGGGCCGCGCCAATCCTTGCGCGTTGTTTTCATGAACGATTACAACGTGCTGTTGGCCAACGACGGCATGCGCGCGCTCGAACTCGCGAAAGAAAATAAAATCAACGTCGCCGTAGTCGACCTTCGCATGCAGCACATGGACGGCATCGAGGTGATGGAGAAACTGAAGGCTGTTCAGCCGACGATCGAGATCATCATGCTCACCGCCTATGAGACGATCGACACCATTCGCCAGGCGCTACGGTTGGGCGCTTGCGATTATTTGAACAAGCCCTTCGACATCGCCGCCATGCGCAAAGCGATCGCAAAGGCCAATGATCGTCACATCGTTGCGGAGCAGATTCGCGGGAATAACGACAGGTTGTCGCAGCTTCAATCCGAGTTGCACAATCAACGTTTGCAGGAAGAGGTCATGAAAGTGCGCGGCGAGATTTACGGGAGCATTTTGCACGATATCAATGGCCCGCTCACCATCATTTCTGGTTACATTCAGCTCATCAACGTCAAGATCGGCGACGCGCAGCATCTTGAGGGTGAAGACCTCCAGGTCATCAAAGAGCGGTTGAACAAGATTACGCAACAGGTCGGCAACAGTATCGAAATTTCGCAGCGTTACTTGAGTTTCATTCGCCAGGAAGCCAGCCCGGCCAGTCGTGTCAGTGTCAATCAGGTGCTAAAAGACCTCGGCGAGTTGCTCGACGTGCATCCCGGCAAAGGCGACCATACGTTCAAGGTGCAACCTGTTGCCGAAGACATCGAACTGCAGATGAACGGCACGGACCTAATTCAGATTCTGCTCAATCTCGCAATCAACGCGTTTCAAGCATCCCCAAAACCGCACACTGTCGAGGTGATAGGTAACATTTTGGATGGATCGCAGAATTTTTCTGCAGTCAATGACGGACCGAACGATCGCTTCTTGGAAGAGGATTTTAACGCCAACGCCAGGCTTTTGGCATTGACCGTTCGCGACAACGGCCCAGGCATTCCTGCGGACGTGATCAGTAAAGTGTTCCAACCCTATTTCACGACCAAGCCGCTTGGGAAGGGGACTGGCCTGGGGCTTTCAATCGTGCAGCGTCTATTGAAAGAGGCTAAAGGCGCTCTGCACCTGCACACGAAAGTTGGTGAGGGTACCACCTTCACGCTATATTTGCCGATTGCTTGATTACTCAACGGGTTGCAGTTCATGCGGCGGAATTGCTTCAACCGCAGCGGCGAATTGGTCGACGTGGATCCAATCGCGAAGCTTTTTCATTAAATCGATCAATTCGAGCAGATCCGCTGGTTTGACGAGAAACGCATTCGCGCCGAGATCAAACGAAGTCTCCACATCTTCTTTGCGCATAGAAGCGCTTAGAATTATCACGCACAGGCGATGAAAGCCGGGATTATCCCGCACCCACCGCAGCACTTCAAAGCCGCTCACCCCCGGCATGTTCAAGTCGAGTAGCAATACTGTTGGTATCGGGTGCTGCTCGCGGTCGCTAAACTCGCCCTCGCCGCACAAATATGCGATCGCCTGCTCACCTCCCGTGACTGTCTGATACGGCAAATCAAATTCCGCCTTCTTGAATGCGCGGCGCATCAAGAGAAGGTCGTTTTCGCTGTCGTCGACAATAAGAACAGCTGGCCCCAAGTTCATCCCTTCGGTCACGTTCGCTCACGTTGCAGTCCCTGCCAACGCGGCAACCGGTGTTTTTCTCCGTGATGGAATTGATGAGTGATCATTCACGCACGTGCCTAGATTGCCTCTACGGCTTTAATTGACAATCCTCACCCCGGTTTCTAAACTCGCCGAATCTCGCCAGACATGCAGCTTGGCCTGACCCCTGATCCCAAACATATGAAAAAGCTTTGCCTTGGTGCTATCGCCGCCATCGTGCTGAACGTTTCTGCCTTCGCCACAGTTCAATTCAGTTCTGTTACGACCTATAGCCAGGAACAACCACTATCAACGACTTTCAGTCTCGGCCTCGTCACGCATATTCAGGGCAACTTGCCGATGACTATCGACGTCGCCAATGTCAACGAGGCGACGTCATTTCGTATCAATGGAAATGCGATGTGGCAGGGCAACAACTTTCAGGTGCTGCTCGGTCAGGACCCCGCCTACAAGCCCGGTGCAACGAAAGCAAAGATCACTGTGCCCAGCGGTTCCGTGCAACTGAGTTGGACGGCGACGAACCTGACCTTCAGCGGGGTGCTCGTCGACAATTACTCTGCCCCTTCATTCCCGGGATTTCCGCTGATAACGCCAATCCCGTTGGATATCGCAGGTTCGTTCACGACCAACAGCAGCATCTCGGTTCACTTCCAGTATTACGATTATACGCACGTCGCGACAATCGTCGGAACCAACAAACTGGTGACCTACGCGACGACCGGTCTTGTCTTCCCGGGATTGCCTCCGACCACGACATCCGTGACGGTGAATACTGGACAATTTCGCATCGGTGCGGACCTGCAACCGCCGATTATCAAATTTAACTCCCCGGCGCAAAATACAGTCATCACCTCCAGCGATGTGAACATCAATGTGACGGTGTCGGACAATGTTGCTCTTGGATCAGGCCCAAGCTGGCTCGGTGGCGGTGCAGTATTGAGTTTTACGATTAATGGGTTGGCCACCTATGGTGACCCTGACACATCGCCTGGCGGCCCCACGACTCACGCGATTAACTTCAACAGTCTCTTAAATCCGGGAACGAACGTGATCACGTTTATTGCTGCTGATTCCTCGGGCAACCTGGGCACCAACACCATGGTTCTGTTCTTTTCCGAAAAATCGCCGATTACGTTGGCCACAGTGGGTGTCGGTTCGATCACAGGTGTGACCAACGGCCAGCAGTTATACACCGGGCGCAATTACACGGTGGTTGCGAAACCAGGCACGGGCAAAGTTTTTGCCGGTTGGACCGATGACACCGACACGTTGGTTTCGCTCAGTGCCACTTACACCTTCTCCATGCGACCGGGCTTAACTCTCACCGGATCATTCGTTGATACACCTTTCGCGTCGGTTGCCGGTTCCTACTTCGGCTACTTTCAGGCACACGGATTTACGGCGACGCCGGGAACCATCGGTGGCGTGAAGTTAACCGTTACCTCGTCTGGGACGTTCAGTGGAACGCTCACGAGCGGGGCCGGTTCGGGGGCATTCACGGGGACGTTTGATTATTACACCAATGGCATTCAGCAGGGGCAGGCGTCAGTTGTCACACCGTCATCAACCAACCGCGTCGATTTGCAAATTGTCACTGATCCAAACCAAGACAATTACGGTGTCGTGCAAGGGCAGGTTTTGTTCGGCAATACCATCGGAGTTAAAACCATTAGGCCAAACAGCCTGGGCTACTATGCAGATTTGAATGCGGGGCGTGCGACCAATGCGTCGGTTTTACCCGGCGGCGCTGGCACATACCACTTCTTGGTCAACACCGCGACGAACGACGTTAATTTCCCCAGCGGGTATGGGTTCGGCACGGTAACGGTCGCAGCAAACGGAACTGTGACTGGCTCGATTACTCTGCCAGACGGCGACGCGCCGATGGCCACATTCTCGTCGCAACTGGTTTACACTGGTTACCTACCGGTGTTTGTGCCGCTCTATAATAAAGGCGGCGGCTTTGTCATGGGCGCAAACCTTGGGCTCGTGCAGACCAATGGAGATTCGATCAACGTTGCCACCGCAGTATGGGTAAAGGCTGCAGGAAAGAAGTTTTATCCCAACGGATTCGTTACAAGCCCTGACGTATTTGCGGCACGGTTTATCAGTACGCCAAAAAACGTGCCTTTTGGTTATGATGAAGTATTTTCACCAGAAGTGAATTTCAGTACGTCGTTGGGCATGACGAACGGTGTGTTCGGCGAAAATGCGGGAGACATAACGCACGTTAAAGGAACGATCGGGGTTTCCGGCGTGATCGCTGGCACTTTCCTCGATGCCGGGATTTCGCGATCATTCAAAGCGCTGGTGGTGCCGACTTCATCCACTGGCTTGGACGGTTACGGGTTTTTCGTTCGGTCAAATCAAACCGGAGCCATTCACCTCGGCTTCTCTTCGGTGCCTTAACCGACGAGAGCGTCAATCATGGGCTTGGCGCGTTCTCGAATACGTTGAAGCGTTGCTTCTTCGTCGCGGCAGATTGGCTGTCGGCTTTTGCCGAGGTCGAAACCACGCGTGCTCAACACGGCGCGGAAGCCATCGGGAAAATTCGACGCCGTGTGCATCAGGTTGATTAACTCGAGCAACCTGAAATGCAGCTCGCGAGCCGCATCCCATTTTTTATCCAGGAACAAGCGATATAACTTGAACGAAGCTTCGGGAACGATGCCCGACACAGCAACGGTCCCGCCGTCTGCGCCCATGAACATGGCTGGCAACAGGACTTCTTCGCATCCACTCATAATACTGAAGTCAGCTCGAACGGCTTTGACCTGTCGCAGCAACGTGAGGAACCGCGTGAAATCGCGCGAGCTATCTTTGATGCCCACGATACGCGGAAATTCCAACGCAAGACGTTTCACGCTGCCTAACGCAATTTCATTTGAGTGTTGCGGGATGTTGTAAAGGACGATGTCAATTGGCGTCTTGGCGACCAGTTCGCGAAAGAACTGTTCAACGCTCTCAGCGCTGATGCGATGGTAATATGGCCCGGTCACGGAAATCGCGATGCAGCCCAGGTCCCGATACATTTTTGCCGCGTCAACAATCATATCGATATTTGGTTCCGCTGCGCCGGCCATAACCGGAACGCGACCGCGACATTCTTCGACGACAACCTTCACGACGCGGCGGCGTTCTTCCGGGCTGAGCCGAATGAATTCGCCGGTGCTGCCATTTGGGTAAAGGCCATTGACACCGTTTTCGATGAGCCAATTGATGAGACGGCGCAGTTCGGGTTCGTTGATCGCGCCGGTATCGGTGAACGGGACCAGGTGTGGGGTGAAAATGCCTTTGATCATAAAAAGTTCAGACGCGCTCGAAATCGATGAAGCCATTATTGGCATCGGCAAATTTGAGACTGACGCGCACTTTTTGCCCGACATCGAGGCCCTGTTCCCCGTGGATGACGCGGCCTTCGGCGGGAACGGTGAGCAGGCGCACAAACGTGCCCTTGGGCGTGGCACCTGTAACAATCGCGTCGAATTGTTCAGCAATGCGATTTCGCAGAAGCATCGCTGCAGCGACTTTCTTCATGAATCGTTCGACGTGACGCGCGGCGGTTTCGCGATCGTTGCAGTGCGCGGCAATTTTGCTCAGTTCCTCTTCACCGATGGGCGCGGCGGACCCACACGCCTGTTTAACCAGACGTTGCATGACGAGATCAGCGTAACGCCGATTCGGCGCTGTTGAATGGGTGTAGTCGTGGACTGCCAGACCGAAGTGCCCTTCTTGTTCCTGGCCGGCTTTTTCGACGATGTATTCGCCGGGACCGAGTGACTTTAGAACTGCGAGTGACAACTCGGGAAAGCGAACCGGATCTTCTTGTTTTTGTTTTGCGAGGAATGCGCTCAACGCGCCGGGATCAGGTGCGTCGGGCAGCTCCGTGCCTTTTTCTGCTGCGATAGCCTGAATTCGATCCCACCGTTTCGGCGTGCGCACGACACGACGAATGGCAAGACAACCGCGTTCGCGCAGGTGACGGGCCATCGAGACATTTGCAGCCACCATGAAACTTTCGATAATGTCGCGCGCGGGGTTGGCTTCAACTTTTTCGAAGCCCGTAACTTCGTTGTTCACAACGAGCGGGATGTTTTCAACCCCGCCCAGCGTGAGGGCGCCGTGCGTTTTGCGGAAATCGATCAGGCGCTGGCTCGCTTCGCGTTGAAGCCGGAGTTGCGCAATGGTTTCATCGCCGACCGGAAAACTCGCCGGCGAAGGTGCGTTGCCATCGAGCCATTTGCCGACTTCGTCGTAGTTCAATTTCGCCCGGTTGCGGACCTGCGCGGGATAGACGTCCACCCCTTGCACATCGCCATCGTTGCAGGTGTGAAACTCGATAATGACCGCGACCCGATCAGCGTCTTGCTTCAGCGACGTGAGATCGGTGGAAAGGTGCTCCGGCAGCATTGGGAAGGTTGGGCCGCCGGTGTAAACGGACGTTGCATTAAACGCAGCGTGTCCATCAAGTTTCGTGCCCCGTTGCACGACGGCATCTACGTCAGCAATTCCGACGAGCACACGGATGGAACCGTCGCTCTGGCGTTCAGCCCATTCGATTTGGTCGAGATCGCGCGATTGTGTGTTGTCGATCGAAGACCAGGCGAGGGCACGAAGGTCTTTGCACGTCGGACAACTCGCGGCTTTGGCGCCATTGGCTTCAGCCGTGACCTCAGCAGGAAAATCAGGACGAAAACCGTCGTGGATCATCGCGTCATGCGCGCGACGTTGAAAATCAGGATTACTCACGCCGTGTAGGCTAAACGTTGGCTGCAATTGGCTAAAGTGGAAAACGACGGAGAGATGAGCTCCACACTCAAGGCAGAACTGGAGCCAGTTGCCGGACTTGAGGTGCCTTCACCGATTCAGTGTGAAGAGAATAACTGGTTTCCCTAGGAAAGTCAAAGAATATTTGACTAAACTCGGTCACTATTTTTCCAAATTTCGCATAACTTTTACTGACAGTTTGACTGACACTTTTTTGAACTTTTTGCACCCCGGAATGGCCGGTTTCGAACAGGCGGCCTTCTTTTTGACCCCTTTTCACCCTCGAACTGATGCTTCCACTGACAATTGCACTGACAGTTTTTACACCTCTTGGAATGGCTGCTCTCAAACAGGCGGCCTTTCGAACACCCCTGTCAGTGAAAGTGTCAGTTAGCATAGGTACCGATAACTAAGTCCATCGCCAAGCCTGTGAGACGTTCGAGGTTAATCGGCCTCTTCCTCCTGCTCGGTTTCATCGTCCTCGTCCACAGTGAAGTCCCGCGTCGGAGTAGCGAGTGTCGGTTTAATCTCTAAATTTCGCTTATGTCCGCCCATAGTGGCTCAAGCTCGTAATCGCCCAGAGCCATCAGCCTGATTTCGGGACAGTCGCTCAAATCGATTGCCTTTTCGAGCCAATCAAACGCGGCTTTTAAGTTGCCGAGTTTGCACTCGCAACACGCGAGATTGTACCGCATCGACCAATCGTCGGGGAATCTATCCACAACAGGCAACAACATATCGCGCGCCTCTGCCGGGTGGTGCACGCGCAACCTATAAGCCGTCTGGATTGGATCACCATGAGCCATGTCGCGAGCAAGGCTTAATGCGTGACCCAATTTTTGCGTCTTCTCGTATATGCGGGCACGCATCATCAAAACTTCAGCCCCCGCACGCGACGCCGGAGAGATGCGGTCTAGTTCATCGTTCGCTTCGCTCCAGTTGCCTAAGCCAATCCAGCCTTTGGCGGCTTCTAAATGTCGGCGGTCGTCTAAATCCACAGGCAGCGATTTTGACAGCGACACGCCTAAGCGAAAACAAAAAAGAGCGAGCCGGTTGCTAAGTATCTATTGGTAAGTCCATCGCCAATGTCGTGAGACGTTCGAATTTAAGCGGTGTCCTCCTCCTGCTCGGTGTCATCGTCCTCATCCACAGCGAAGTCGCGCGTTGGCGGATACGGTCCGCCAAACGGAACCGCAGCCGGATCGAAGGTGCCGTCAATTGCTGGGTCGGGATAACCGACGGTGAATGGCGATTTTGCGGCGGCGATTTCCCTGGCCCACGTCATCCAAGCGGTCTGGTCTGACGAGAGTTCGGGCGATTGCGTTTTCCATCGGCGTCCGCACTCGTCAATGAATTGGAGCAAGGCGCAGCTTCGTCGCCAACGTTTTGCTGCATTGCGTAAAGTTACCTCGCGCGCGTGCGCAGTGTCGACAAGTGCCTCGGCGTGTTGGCGTTCTTTTTCTTTTTGCCGGCGGATTGCTTCTTCTATTTCCGCTTTCTTTCGGCGCTCCAACCATTCTGCATGCTCCTTGGCTCTCTGGATGGCTTCCTGTTCCTGGCGCACTTGAATATCTAAGTAGTATTGGCGGAGACCGGCGACGATTTGAGATAAACATTTTTCCAACGGGACCTTGGCGGTTTCAAACCATTCTTTGGTGCCCTGCGAGCCAAACCAACTTGGCTTGAATGAAAAGGTCAGGTATCCCGATGGTTTTGGGCCCCGCTCTGTCGAACGGTAGGACGGAACGCTCGCCCTCGTACCGTCGGGCAAGACAAGATACTCAGCGATTTCCAGATATAACCGGTCGCGACTCCTTTCAAAGTAGCCGCCTTGGTACATACCGTGATATTTCCGGAACCGAATACCGATTGGTTCGAATTCCTTGAGCAACACGTGGAACGCATGCGCAACACGCTCGGCTAGGTTTTTCGAGACTGTTACCTCCGGGAATATTGTTTCCTTAAGGTGCGCGCGCCTGTTGTCGTCAAGTTTGGCTTTGGTGATCGCCGTCATTAGCTCGGACGCCAAAGGAAGCAAGGGTTCGCCCGGTGCCGGCAAATTCAGAACCTTTGGAACACGACGCTGCGCCTGTTGTTTAAACAGCTCGTCTGGCATCGGCGGTAGCGGCGCCTTTCGTGGGTTCTTCCCCGCGGCGATTTTTGCCCAGTAGCCACGCGAGGGACGCGGGACATTCAGTCTCTTGCAGCGTTTGGCGATGGCGACGTCTGAGATCCCGAAGTCGGTGGAGAGATTGCTGACGGGCGTGGACCAGACCAGATCGTAGAGTTCGGTTCGAGAATAGTCGTCGATTTTACGAGTGATACTCATTGTAGCCTCAACATACTCGCCAACGACAAAGCGCCACAAACGTCACGTCCCGCACTTTTTTCTGCACACGCGCTGCCGGCGCTAGAGGCCAGATGCACGAAAAGGTAATACTCTAGATGCTATCTTCGTCGGTAGTCATTTCTAACGCTTTTAAGGGGTAAGCGCAGCCATTTGCATGCGGTAAGAGATCGCCCGGTCTATGATTGATCGATTATTACCTCTCAAGATCAATACTCGCTCTGAGGTTTTCGATTTTGGCGCATGACCACAAGACCTTCGTAGATAGTACGTTGACCTGCGGCTTTAGGTCTTTAAGCTTTGCCTTCGATCGTTCAACGGCCTGGACGTTCCATTTGTACTCCGTTTGCGCACCCGCTAGCAGATGTTCAAGTTCGTTAGTATGGGCCAACGTTTTTGGTGCAATCGGAGCGTTCTCGGTTACCGGCGGCCGCATTCTCAAGTTCTCGATTTCATCCGTAAGTGCTCGAATCGATTCTTTCAATTGGATAATGCGCTTTTCGGCAGCCTGTTTTTCGGCTTCCGTCAACTTCACCCTAGCGAGCAGGTTGGTCAATTCGTGCTGTTCCAGCGAGAGTTCCCGGGCCTGTTTCGACAGCTTTAGAAGATATTGGCGAAAGCTGTCGTCGATATGGAGCTTAGCGTAGCCGTAATAGAACGCGCTGGGATCTTGCAAAATGAATTCAGACGCACTGATCTTCTGAAACTGCAATCCTGCGGATTTTGCTGCAATTTCAATTTCTGCAAAGTTGGAGAATGCGGTGTGGCTAGTTGCGCGGTAATCAACGCCCTGCAGTTGCAAAACACCCGACAGTGTAGATGTTTCTGGCGATGCCAAGTCGCTCAGGAGCTGAGTTTCATCGTGCTGAATTGGGTCGATTGATCGAAGCCTCTCGTTCATAGCCCCTTCTGGCTTCATAAAGAGCTTAGCTTTTTCCACCGACAGTGTGGTTTCGTCGTATGTTGCGTGTGCTATGCTCAGCAAGATCGACGCCACGCGTGGATTGACCAACGGAGCCTTAATCGAGGCCAACGCGCTGAGACGAATGCCAGACACGATGCTGAGAGTTTCATGGGGAAGGCTTAATGGCTGGTCTTGAACATCTTTAAAGAGGCGATCGGCTGTGTATCTCAAGTGTTCGATTGTACCGTCCCGGGGGACGCGAAGAATGGTTCCAGCACCATAACCGTCGTTGTAGACACGAAAGGGAATGATGCGGAATTGCTGGCGCAGTGTAGTATTAAACTTTTCCACCGGTGACGAGCAACCGGACACCAAAACGCATGCAAGCATAGCGGTGGCGGCGCCGCTCCAGTGGAGAAAGGCGCGGATGATTTGGCGATTGCGAATAGTTTTCTTCATAAGCTCAACATTTAAAAACTTTCAACTAACATCATCGTGTATGATGTAAACCTCATTTAGTGTCAAGTGAATCACGTTATGCAATAATGTTAATTGTGCGTAATGTCCTATGTATTAGAAAAATATAGATTGCATTTTTGATGTAATATTTTTATTGTCTCCCTCGCAATCTATGACGCTTGATTCTCATGAAGCTCTGCAAAAAGAACTCGACGAATTGCTAACCATTTGTCAGTTAAAGGAATGGGGAAACACTGAGCGGCAGCGGCTGAAGGATTTTCGCACGGCAATTGGTGCCGGCGTTCCAGAAATTGCACTGGCGCTCGACGTTACGCCGGCGACTGTGAGGTGGTGGGAGCGCCAGACCGGTGATCAAGAGGAGCGCAGCGCGCCGCCGCCAATCGATAAGGTTAGGCGGTTTGGGGATTTGATTCTGGAGAGGAAGCTTCGTGCAATGTTACAACCAGGGAGGGGTGGTGCTGTCGTCGGCGCCGTATTGCAACAGGTTCGTAACTTGCAGTATGTAATGGATCGGGCGCGGGAAAGCAGCCGGTTTTGGGTATTTCGTTTCGGATGCGCTTTCAACTCCGGGATTGATGATGGAGTGTTCAAGACTACCGTCGACTATTGGTTGCAAGCCAAGGAAAATGCCCAGTTGATTTTTGTTTACGCCGAAGCCGGCAAAGACAATCCAGAGACCGAGGTTTACAAAGCCGAGCTATCGTACCGCGGCTTTGTTAAAAAGTGTCAACAATTGTCACAATCCGATCGAGAAAAACTATCTCAACATTGGCTGGGAGCCGCAGTCAACAAATCTGAAGCGAGTCAACTTGGGCTTGTCGACCCTTGGGTCTCGTACGCAATGGCGGAGTACCGACGCAGATGCCTTTGTAAAGACCAGGCGGAGCCTAGATGTTTGGACTGAGATGGTTTTCGAAAATGGTCCGGCGTGGCTAGAACTACCCGAATTGGCAGCGCTTCAATGGAAGCAGCGGAGAGCACAGATTCTATCTTCTATCGTGCAACGCGCTACGCCACCCACAGCGTAAGCAGCTGGAAGTTAGTTAAAGAAGTTGAGCACGTGTGCTGCCGGCGCTAGAAAGTATTACCTAGAGGTCGGACTGAATGGTTGCGGTTCGGATCTTTTTCTTTCCAAGCATACTGCGTAATCGCCATCGCAATGTATGCAATGACCTTCCCGAACGTGCTCCCCCCAACATCGGTTTCATCGCCAATCTCCGCGTCATTTTTTGTTTCGTTCGTTGCGCTGCTTATCACCGCCCTAAACCAATTTGAATCGCGAGATCGACGCGGTGCAATACAAAGCCTGCTGTTTGCAGTCCTAGCTGTTGGTCTCGGGTGGCTGACATTTCCGATCTATGTCAAATAGCGGCTCTGGCTGAGCTGAGGTGTTGATATGGCTCTCTGATTGTCAAGTGGGCAATGCGATTCGGCTTCCGTTTTTTTACGGTTTTTCTTTCTGACATTGAGCAATGGACTGTTGAGTTGGCAGAAGCAGCAATCAACGACGGTTGATCCTGCTGATATGCGTGAGTTCATCGGGTCCGAAGACCTGACTTATCGACCTGACCACGGTTCGAGTCGCGGCGCTTCCTCTCTCTAGGCACGAGGGTTCGTTCGCAAGGAACTTCCTCTTAACACTCACGAGGGTTCGCCTAACCGAGCTGCTCTCTGCCAACTCATCAATCCACTGCAAAGTTAAAG
Source organism: uncultured Verrucomicrobiae bacterium (assembly GCA_963702845.1). Taxonomy (GTDB): domain Bacteria; phylum Verrucomicrobiota; class Verrucomicrobiia; order Limisphaerales; family Palsa-1400; genus JAICXV01. The sequence continues at coordinate 96,984 of OY969763.1, forward strand.
TTTTTTTATTTGTTCGGTTTTGCCCAGCGATTCGACCGGGTGAGCGCAGCGGCAGCGTAGCGAGAGCTGGCGCGATAGCGCTTCGGCTCACGTGCTCATCAGCAGTTGGTTTGCTGATAATCGGTTCGTGCCACTTCATTCTTAAATGTTATTTTTTATAAGTTCGGGTTGGATTCAGTTTGTAAACGCGGCCGCGGCAGGTCCGGATAATTTCCGGCGCAGCTGGTTTTTGCGGCGCTTTGATCTGGCAGGCGATGGCCCAGACAAAGCCGGTCAGTTCACGCGCAATGGCAGTGACCACCACGACGCTCTTTTTACGAACCGATAGGAAGCGGAACCGTTTATGCAGTCGCTGTTGAGCTTTCCATGCGATCAAGCGGACTTCTTTGCTTTGTTTTTCCTGTCATTTTTGCATGACCTCGCTGACCTGCGGTTTGAGACGGTAATGCCAGGACGCTTCGGTCAGGACGCGCCGGCAGTGGGTGTTGCCGCATTTAGTAATCCCACCTTGGCTGCGTTTTCCGCCGCTGCTGTGCTCGCAGGAAGTCAGTCCAAAAAAACTCATCAGCTGCCGCGGCTCAGTAAAGCGGGTCATGTCCCCAGCCTCAGCCACCAAAGTCATCCCGTTGAGCACTTGCACCCCACGCAAGCTCATCAGCCCGCGCACCACCGGTTCCCATTTCCAGCCCGACAAAGAGTTTTCCACTGCTTGAGTCAGTCGTTCCAGTCGCTGGCTGGCGTCGTCGATCGTATGAATGCATTCCTGAAAGACGATTTGCTGCGCCGGTTGCGGCATGAGCAAGCCGGAGAGATAACGCTTGTGCGCATCGTTCCAACTGGTCTTGCCGCTGTAACGAAAACCCAGTCGCAACAAAAAGCCTTTCAAACGATTTCGGGCCTGGCGCTGGTCACACACCGCCGCAGTGCGGGCCCGGATCAAATCGCGGATAGCTTCATCCTCCTGATCAGGCACGTAGATGGCCCTCAGTTCTCCCGCCCGATAAAGACGGGCCAGTTGCTCGGCATCACGCCGATCAGTCTTCACCCGGTCGGAAGCCTTTTTGGGAATGAGCGAAGGCGACACCACATCGCATTGGATGCCTTTGCTTTTAAGATAGCGATGAATGACAAAGCCGCAGGGACCCGCTTCGTAAACAAAACGCAGTTCAATGTTTTGTGCAGATAGTTTTTTGACGAGCTTTTCGACGGCTTCAAGGGCTCCGCCGATGATGCCGTAGGAACGGACCTCGGTGGTATCCTGCGGCGCGATGGCCACGGCAATAGTTTCTTTGTGGACGTCCAGACCGAGGTAATGCACGATTTTATTCATGGGTGTTTGGTTTCTTTCATTGATGCTGAATCAGCCCCGACCCGCCGTCGGGACTCTCATATTGCGGATAGGTCGGCACACGCCGATAACCCGCGTAACACCGAGATCAAACACCCATCTGACTTTCTCGTTAAGCCATATGGTCTATTCCAAGTAGCGGCATCCACTCTTATGCCAAACGAGTTTGGAGTCTTTGCACCAGTATTCGAGTCAGCACACGGCTACCTCGCTCTGTTGCATCTATCTGCTGAGGACAGCACCGATGCAGTTCGATTGGTGCGCCAGTGTGCAGTAGCCGACATTGATCGCTCAGCCACCCTTGGATTGCTCAGAGACCTGAACTGGCGTCCGACGTTGGTGGCTGCAGTAGCAGCCGCGTTTCTGCCTCCAGACTCTCGCATCGCCGATGCGCTCTGGCACCGATTTGACTCAGGTAGCTGGGTTGTTCCGCAGATTGCCATTGTTCTTTCTGCAATTGATCCCGACTTTCAGACTCAGGCTCGTCGCCGACTTGAGGCTCACTGTCCGCTCGATTCCACCGATCTTCGGGCACTTACGATGATTGAGCGGCACTCCGCAGCCGGTCCTGCAGGCGGCACTGAGCGTTCAGCTAAGGCCGCAAGTGCTTTGGAGAACATTGTAGCTGCCATTTTCCCGCAGCCAGTTTGGCTTGCCCCGATTGTCGCCACCTCGGAACATCAGGCATTGGTCGCCTCAGATATTGACGCCGGAGGTGGCATTGCCCAGCGTTGGGGAGAGCGATTCACACAGATCAGACAACTGTTGTAGGTATGAGTTAAGCCCTATTACACCATGAGTTCGCAACGACTTTCAGACCAAGAGCAACGGGGACTTTGCGAGGTGCTGTATTACGCGTTTCTTGATTTGCGCAACATGGGTTTACCTGATCGGGCTCTTCAGGCATCCAAACTCGCCTATGCTTTGCACAACTTGCCGCACCTAATATTTGCGGATGATTTTACGTGGGAAAAAGTCGAAGGACCGTTGCGTTATTATCAGAGCCAGTTTTATCAGACCGAGGCGACGCGTGGATACGATTACGTGAAGATGATTGCGCAGATTCGGAACGGAGATTCGGTTTCACCATGAGAACCGTATGGCCTAACCAGAGTGCTCCGGCGGACGGCGGGATGATGCTGCGTTTGTTATGGGGCGTAACGCTATGAAACATTGTTCCTATTGCGGAGCGGAATATCCAAACGACGTGACTGAGTGCCCGCTCGACCACCAACCTCTCGTCGAACAGCACGTTGCACCGTTTTCTGCGAAACCGCATCACGTCACGCGTATTGCGGATAGGCATAAGCTCTTGAGACGTTTCCTCGTAATTGTCGTCGCATTCGCGCTGGGTTGGCTGTTCTACATGGTGACAGTAGTTAGAAATGGGTCTGAACCGTTGGAGTTCCTGTTTGCGCCATTTATTGGACTGATGTGCAGCGCATTAACTCTGGGCCTTTCGCTACTGCTTGGATTGCTTTTCAAAATCCCTGTTTTGGGGCGATGGTGGAAGCGCATCCCGACCGCCGCTTTGATTTCGCTGCTGGCGATCTTGGCGATTGTGACCTGCTCCGCAACTCTTGAAACCCACACGGGAGGGACCGCATACCTCATCTTGGTTTTTACAGTCGCCAACTGGCCGCTTAAGGAACGACGCAAACCCGAAACCGTTACTCCACCGGATGGTGGCCCAGCGGCACCGCCCGTGATCTCGGAAGTCCCTGCGGGGCCGCCATCGGTGAGTTGATCTTTAGCCAATATGGAACGGGTCGAATTACTTACAGTCGAGGATTGCTTCCAAATAGGTGGTCTCGTTGTACTGCGGCCCGACTTTTCTGTTCCAAACGGTCGCTGGACAGCTCGTGCTGAGACGGTGCTTATCGTGAGACCGAACGGCGAAAGGTTTGAGGCTGCAGCTCAGTTCAGCATGTCGCATTTCAACATTTCGGACCCGAGCGTTTCGATTGACCTACGGTGGAGAGTTGTCATCTCACTTCCGAGCTGCACGAAGGATCAGGTTCCCATCGGCAGCAAAATTCTCGTTTCCCCACAGATGAGAGATGCGCTACTCAACACCGCCCTCGGCTAACCAGAACACTGCAGCCCAACAGCCGCCGCTCTTGGCATTTGCGAGCACTTGGGTATTCTGTTGTCACTGGCTTCGGCTACGACCCGCTCCGGCGGCTTTGGCTGAGCTGAAACGTTAGGTCACTTCGCATGGAGTTACACAAAATGGTTGAGCGAGTGAATTCCAAGGAAACATTCTTGGAGTTCGTTGCTGCACTTCGTGCGGATTGGGAATTGCGTGGCCGCGCTCCAGAGTGGGAGAATCCAGACTTAGGACGTTTTCTTGAGGCGATGCAGGCTTGGGCAGACGACATGGGAGAGAGAGTTCCGTCGTCGCCGAGTTGGCGCACATTTGCTGACATGCTGTACGCCGCCAAGATTTACGAATGAAATTCGACGATATGGTTTCGTTAGGCTTCTTCACACGCGCATGAAAGTTTCGAATCTTACGTTAGAGCAGTGGTGGGTGCTTCGGAATTTGGTATTTGAGGCAGATTCGCCCGATGATCGCCCCGTTGTCCCAGAGGCTTTACGCGACCATCCTGCCGTTGTGCTTGTGCGTCGCTACTTGGCTGAGGGGCAGCGGTCGGATCTTGATGAGGCAGCACGACTCGTTGCAGTGGCCAAGCCCAACGTTGACCGAGCGTTTGCCGAGAGACATTGTTGGTTAGTCCTCGACAAGTCATGACGACCAAGCCTAACGAATACCAACCGGCGCGTGCGATGAAACAATTCGAGCAATACGCATCCGAGAACGGCTTTGGCCTTCGATTAGGCCGATGGGATTTCGTTTACACAGAGGCGCAGAGGCATCTCACGTTACCCGTTGAGATGCTGATGCAGGGCGAGTTCCTCTGGCAGCTTTCACGGAGCAGTATTAAAACGTGGGATTCGCCGCATGAGCGAGAGAACATTGATGCTGCGACCGCCACGAGGATACTGGAGAGGATTGCACGTTTCGTGGAGTTGACCGGCAAGCAAATTCAAATCTGTTGACTACTGCAATTTCACTGCAATTTGAAATGCTGCTCTGTGTTGCAGGAAGGCACTACTGCAATTTCACTGCAACACGGTTTTTTGAGGGTAGTTTTTCGATCCCGAAAATCGTTGGAAGTTGTTGATTCCAAAGTGGAGCCAGTTGCCGGACTTGTCCTGTCAGGTCCCAATTGGCTCGCATTCGGTGGTGTCACCAAATGAGGAGGTTACGAATAATTTCGCACCTTCTTTACGAGGGAAACTGTGCCTTTTGTTGACTAAAAATTCAAGAGGATTTGCGACAATTTTTTGTAACACTTCAAAAGGTATTTGATGTCCAGTTTGGTGTCCGAAATGGTGTCCGTTTTTCCGGATCGGAATTGTCGGTTCGCAACAGTTGGCTAAACGCGACGACTTTTTCTAACCGTTCACTTGCCGTTGAAGCCCGTTTTGGTGTCCAAAATGGTGTCCGCTTTTCACGGTTTCGGATGATGAAATTTCGCTTTCTGTATTCGTTGACGGGATCGCGGGCAATGATACCGATGGCAGCGCTTGCGCAAGTGTTGCTTGGCTTTTCTGCCAGTGTGCTTCCCAGTCCTCGAGTGATGGCACGATGACTTCGGCGTTGCGCGAATAGGCGTGATGAACTGCTTTTGAATTATGACCGAGGGCTTCTTGGGCAAACCGCAACGGGTAGCCGCATTTCAAGGCGCGCTCGGCCCACGAGTAGCGATAGGAATGGAGACTCACGCCTTCAATGTTAAGACCCTCGCAGCGTTGCCAGAATTCGGTCGCGCGGTCATTTGTCCGAACTGTGCAGAGGTATGGGAATAGCGGACCAGCCTGGGGACGACGACGGAGTAGTTGCGCAACTTCATCACCGAAACGGATCAGCGCTGGACGAACGGTTTGTGGGTTGTGCTGGTTAAGTTTGCGGCGTGTGTAAGAGATCGTTCGCGCCGACCAGTTGATGTCCTCGGCACGTAGACAAGCAGCGTCGGTTTGCGAAGCGCCGGTGTGCCAAAGGAGTTCATAATAATCGCGACGCTCGGGATTGCCTTCTCGAGCAATGATAGCGTTGTGCTCGGCGGCGGAGATGGCGCGCTTCTTTCTGAATATCGGTTTTGGCCAGAGCAATTTTGGGAGAACCGATCTTAACAACCAATCCATGCCGAGGGCGTAATTGTGGATGCGACGCAGATAGACGTTTGTCGAAGGTTTGCGATCGGCGAGAACCTCCATGAAGTGTTCGGGACGAGTTTCGACGACGCGCAAGTTGCGAATGCAATCGAAGTTGCTGTCCTGAATGGCGGTCTTCCATCGACGTGCAGTTTCGCCACCGCGCTGTTCAACTATATGATTCATGACGTGCTGCCATGTGCGGGTGTTGAGATTCGGATCGACGCCGGCAAGGTAAACACGAGCCAAGGCCGCATTGAACAACGATTGGTTAACGGCGTCGTTATAGGCTTGGGTGAGGCGTTGGGCCTCGGCTTTGTCGCGAGTCTTGAGAGACTTGTGCCTCATCGTTTTCTTGTCGACGAGGTAATAAATCCCGGTCTTGCGGCGAAAGAATCGAAATTGAATTTGCATCGGGCGCAAAAATGAAGATGGAATCGCGCTACTGCAAGAAAACGTAAGAGCTTGCGTGTTTGATGGGCCGAAACGTTGATGAACGTCGGCTTGCTTCATGACTATTGTTTAAGAAACACTCGATCCCATGCATTTCGATCTGAACCTGCTATGTGCTGTGGTTCTTGTTTTTCTTCCAGGTGCGCTGGCGACGGCGATCATTTTCCGCAAGCGCAATGCCAAAAAGAAGTCGAGTCGCGCTCCGTTTGATGAACTACAGCGCCGTCCTGCGGGAGAGGCGATTCGGATTAAGCTGGAGGAGCTCGACGATCAAATTAACGATAAAATTTTGGGTCTGGCGATCACGCCGACATTTTTAGCTTTTGCGTTGCTAATTATGCCGCCCAAAGACTGGAAAATTCTGGTGTTCTTTTTTATTGTTTCGTGCGGCGTATCTGCCTTCTTCGGCGGTAAACTTTATGAGCTGCTGACGTTGCGGGCGAATTACAGACTCGGTTTTGAAGGGGAGCGCTATGTCGGTGAGGAGTTGTCGCGTTTGAGAGTTCTGGGGTTCCATATCTACCACGATGTTCCCTTTAACGGTTTCAACATCGATCACGTTTTGGTGGGTTCGCGCGGTGTTTTTGTCGTCGAAACAAAAACGCGTCGTAAACCGGTGGATGAAGCGGGCAGCAAGAAATATCGAGTTCATTACGATGGGAAGAATTTGCAATGGCCCTGGGGGACTGATGGCGACGGGATTCAGCAGGCTAAAGATAATGCGAAAACACTGGCAACATGGTTGAGATCGGCCGCTGGCGAAAATGTTTGGGCTACCGCAATCTTGACCATGCCGGGATGGATGGTGGAACGACTGGCACCAAGCGGTGGTGTGCAAGTTCTGAATCCGAAAGAAATCTATGATGTGTGCGGATCGCAGCCCGAGACATTGAACGAGCCACAAATCCGCCGCATTTGTTTTCAACTCGACCAAAAATGCCGGATTGCGGTGAGCTAAATTGACACGCGCGTTGGATGGTTGGTTTTGTTCGCAGATGCGCTGCTGGCGCTAGAGGCTAGACGCTGGTAAAGGTCAAGCCCTAGACGCTGTTTGTGTTGTCGTCCACTTGAGCTCGGTAGTCGTTCCAGCTGGACTGGAGCATGCTTCGCGAAATAGTCACCTCCTGAAGCAGGTCTGGATCTGGCGCCTGTTGAGATTCGAGAGCCTGAATCACGAGATCGAGTTGCCCCAGTTGCAGTTTCATTAATTCGGATGCTTTTGGATCTAGTTCGTCGCGGCGGCCCACGGAGTCCCACCACGAAACAAGGCGGCTGACGCCGGTGCGAACGAGCAAAGGACGCCTTACAAAGCATTTAAAGGCGTCCAAGAAAGCGAGCCAAACGTAAATATGTTGGTCTGGGGAAGAGTTTTGGCGTTCGGCCAATCGCACGTAGTTAAACATCAATTGTGCTCGCAGAGCCCTAAGGTCTGCGAACCGCAAATGCCCCATTTGATTTTTGATTACTGAATCAACGTCATGTCCACCTTCTGCATATGTTTTGGCTGCTTTATCGAGCAGGCCTGAGGCTTCAGCTGCTTCACCAATTGAAAGGAATGCTTGAGCTCGAATTACGGCGTTGTCGTATGATGGTGAGGCATGGTCAGCGAGCCTTGTAATTTCTATTACGCCCCGCCAATCGTGACGTTGCGTTCTTGACTCTATCCATAGGCCAAAAAGTTCAGGCCGCTGACAGCCAAGTTTATGGGCTTGTCTGAATGCAATACCTGCTTTCGTCGGGTCTGGCGTCGCAACCTGAAGGTACGCTCGACCTAGTAAGCACAGAGCATCCGGACTATTCGGGTTTTTTGCAGCAGTGTATTGCGCGACCGAAAGAGCTTCATCGAACTGGCTGTCCCTCCAGAGCGCAAGTACGCGATTAATCATCGAACCTATATTGAGGTTGACCTTCGATGCGTTGCTACGTGCGATGGCACATTCTTTCTCTATTCGACTGGGGTCGGGTATCCGCTGTCGGATCACTTCTTGCATGAGCCTAATTGCACTTGGGACTTCCAAATGCGCGCCACCTGCACGGACGGTTCCGGTCATAGCGTATAGGTGGTATTTGCGAAGCTCGTCGAGGTCGTCGCGGAGACGTCCGTCAGTGCTGTCGAGGACTTGGCCTAATTCAAGTTGGGATGTAGTTCCAAGTATACACATGGCGTACAGTGTGCGCGTTTGTGATGACGTTAGTCTATCGAGCTCGCGGGAGAATGCGAACTGGCGGACCTCGTCGCCCTCTGATCCTTTCCATCTTTCGATAGCGGAATTGAAATTTTCCCCAGTGAGCATCAGACGAAGGATTGACGAGGCGAATGCTGGGGAACCGCTGGATGCGGAATGAAATTTCGCGAGTTGCGCGTTCGACAGGTTGGTTGGAATGTCGAGGGCATTGGAGATAATAGTTACATATTCGTAAAACTCGGTCTGGGGAAGACCATTCACCTTAATCAGTTGAGCCGGAGCTGCGCCCAGCTGTAGACGAGAAGTTAGCAGTGCTCTGGATGGCGAGTGCACATGTGGTTGCGACATCGTGCGGCTTATGATTTGAATCATTGTCTGAAACACGTCGTGCTGTTGCTCTAGATCGAGAGAGTCGACATCGTCCACCACAATGAGAGCTGGGTAAATGGAAAGAGCCTGAATCACCTCATCAACTAACGATTCCCTTGTTGCGTCCGGGTCAATTTGTTCTTCTGGCAAACCTAGCGCGTGTAACAGAGCTCGAAGCAGTGACGGGAGGTCGAAAAAGTCCACCCTCGCGGCGGGTTCGTATTTGTTATCAAAGGAGGCGAAGAACTGACGCTTTGCGCTCAACCAAACGACGAGTTCAAGCTTGAGTGGAGAGTTTTTGGTGACGATTTCGGCAAACTGTCGAGCGATCGTTGTTTTCCCCAAGCCTCCGAGGCCTGATAGGAGCTTTACTGGACTGTAGGGATCGCAGAGCCATTTCCAGAGGTTTTGCAGGTAGTCCTCACGGCCAACAAACCGGACCAATGACGGGTCTTTAGGGCCCAAATTGCTGAGTAAAACGGGTGGAGGGGTGGAAATGGAGTTTACAACCTCCCGACGGGAGGCGATGCATAGAAATGCGTAGTCATCGGATGTCACGGCTGGCCGCGACTGGTCACCGTCCCGCAAGTAGATGTCTTGTTGCTTATACGCCTGCTTTCCCGTGGTCGAGGTGGGGGCGGGTCTTAAAAACTGAGCTGGGGACGTCCCGCTGCCGGAACGCTGGGGAATCTGTAGAATTCCAATTGGATAACTTTTCCCGTCGCAAATGATGTTCTGAATCGAGTAATGGCAGTCAATTTCTATGTTTGTTGCACCTTTGACCTTCTTCGCTAGGTCTCCGCAATCGAATTGTCCGTTGAATCCCACAACACGCCTCGGACTATCTGCGACTCCCGCTATCAAATAGCCCCCGTGGGAGTTATAGAAAGCAACGACGTCTTTGACTATTTCAGCCATTTTAGCGGCGTGGGTCGCAGCTTGTTCAGTTGTCGGCTTGGGAATCGCGATGGGTAAGCTTTCTTTGTAATCCCAAAGGGCTTTTTCATAGAGTAGCGGTTGGCCGTGCGGGAGCAGTTCTGCCAACACCTCGTCGCCCAGGCAGCCTTTCTTTATAAGCGAGAAAATGCGCAGTCTAGCCGCAAATATGCTCTCGTGGTCATTTGACGTTTGCGCGAGCGCTTTTGTAATTCCGTGCTTGCTCATATTTTTGTTCGTTCGATGTTAGATTGCGAGTCCAGCTTCTTGTGTGGGCTTTGCAGAGTGATCTTCATTAATTCAAACGAGCGTATGGTTGCTAGGTGTGTTTCTTAATGAGGATGTCGGAAGAGTTTGATAGAGATGCAAGCGTGTCGTGCGCCACGCCTTTGGTTTGTTCTGTTTTGTGGATTCCGTGCTGTGTGAGCGCGATCGGCGAGGTCTTTAATCAGCGAGGCCATTGGTGGTCTGGCAAATTCGTGGCGCCAGCCGACGATTGACGGGTCGGTGAGCCACTGAGGTATGGCAGGATAGCGTTTCTGTTCCAATTCGTGTTGGAGGTTGTCGGAGAGAAGTCGGACAATCCATGCAGCTTCACGCGTCTGCTTATTGGCTTCGTTGTCGCGGTTTAGTTTGTTGTGAATCAAGACACCGCCGAAGGCAAGAATGGCACCCAGTGCGGTTGAGAGCAAAGATACCACCCAGGCTGAAATCGGGCTTTGAGCAGGCATCATGCTGATAGTTTTAAAAAGCGCACAGTTTTTGTTTGATGCGGTGAGCATTACAGCAAGCTCCTCGTTCTCCGACAGTGGGGCCAATTCCAGATTTGTCAGAAGTGTTGTGAGTTGCAAGCTGCCGCTGGAGTAGGGCTGTAGGTTGGGTAAACGCAGCAAAGCCCATGATGTTGCGCTGGGAGTCTTCGCTGGTAGCAGTAATGTGATGCTCGTGCCACCCGATGCAGACCTCGCCGCCCAGGATTCAACGGTGGGAGGATTTGGGGCGAAGACTGGACTGGCGGTCGTCCGGTTGGCCAGAATGCAAGCGGCACAGAGGAACGTTGGAAGTAGTGCCCTAGGCGATGCCATAGATTAGTTTTAGTTGCGTCATTATTGCTTCGGTTTTGGATTGTGCTTCACTTGAATACTTGTTTACGTCGAGAAAGTTGTCGCTTGACGCGTTGATACGCACGAGTTCGTCCAAAATGGACTGCCGGATTTGGGAGACGTTTGGAATCGTTTCGGGGGCCACTTCTTTGAGGCGGGCAAATGCTTTTGAGTAGATTTCTTGTTCGATGGCGAGCGAATGGCGGAGAATCTCCAAGAAGACGAGGACCTGCCGGGCTTTGTGTCTAATCATTTCCTTCGTGTGATTGATGTGCTCTCGCCCGCTTTCCACGAGATAGCCATAGTGTTTGATTGTCGAAAACGGTATGGCAAATATGTCGGCGACCTCTCTAGGAACATAAAGGTGAAAGTCGTCGACTATCAGTTGGAGGTAAACAAAGGTGTCGAACACGCTTTTACAACAGTGTTCGCCACGTGGAGACAAAGAAATGGCACTAATCCGCAATTTGTGTTTGTGGTGGGGATGCAGTGACCTAGTGACGGAAAGGGTGTTTGAGCAGTCTGCGTTGGAAAGGCTTCCGAGGAGAAGGCGGCATAGCTTAGGGCTATAAAATCCGACATCGTTGTCTGCCAAAATACGGAGGATGTTTTCGGTTGCACATGTCCCTTCTTTTGCAAGAAGTTCGCAAATGAGGCGCTTTAACCAGTAGCTGTGGTTCATCTCAACGTCTTTGGGATCCTGCGTTGCGGTTGGCAGGTGGCGCGCAAGGTAAATATTCGGAAACTTTGACGTGAACTGCGAATACAGCGCAAGCTCGCCGAGAATGAACGAGATGAGTGCGACGGGTTGGCGGTGCGTGAATTGTTCGAGCATGGAACTTGGGTCATTGTCGGTTCCGTGCTTACTCCATCCGTAACGTGAGAAATAATCCATCAGTTGGCGGTAACCGTGATTACATAGCTTGTACAAGGAATCCACAACGGAGTTCTGTTCGTCCAAAAGTTCGGAACTAATTCTCCTAGTGACGGCTGCGAAGTGCTTACGCCTTCCTTCGATCGTTTGGAGGCCGGAAGCAAATTCGAGGAGTGGAATACGAGACCGAACTACTGTTCTCAACGCCGCGGCTTTGAGCACGTAGGCGTCTCGCTGAAGGGGCTGCGCGATGGACGGCTGTAACGAGGTGCCGTTGGCGAGATCGCAGAGTATGTCATACGTATCCGTGCGCGAGACGAAAAGGATATTAGCACCGATGCTGCCGAGTGCCATGTCGTGTGAGAACACCAGAAGGCAGCGAATCATTTCCTCGATATACGCTTCATCTCCCGTGGTATCGTCGGAATCAAATAAGTTACTGTCGCGATGATGAATGTACTTGTCGACATTGTCGATTATGACGGTGAGTCTGCGGCCAGTGTGCTGGTAGATTGAGCGAATTAGAGCTGTGAGGGCTTCGGTTCCTTGGGTTTTGATGACGGGGCGTGCGAAGCCGCTGCGCTCAGAAGCTGCAGGTGGAAATGCGAGCGGCATGTGTTTGACGAACTCGTCATACAGGGGCTTTACCTCTTTATGTTCGACAAGGAACGAGTGCTTTTTGAATACGTCTCGGGCGTGGTCGGCCAAACGGGATACAAAATCTTCAGCTGTGACGTCGACTACAGATCCTTGACTGTAGTCTTCTATATCGGCTCGCAAGAACCACATTAACGCTTTTTCGATATGAGGTTTGAAGGTGTTCGTGATGAGGTAGTTTACAAATGCGGTTTTGCCGATACCGACGTCGCCGAGAAGGTACCTTACTCGGTTTCTATATTCAAAAGGGCCGTGAATGAAAGTGTCGTTGACGAAGTCGCTGAGTGTTACTTCTGAACCGACATGAGTTTGAGAGTGGAGAACCCGCGGCGGAACATAACATTTTTCGTAAAAGAAATGTGCCATCTTCTGGGTGTCCGTCCATTCGGACGTCGGCTTATCTGTGTATACCCCGACTTGGTGGCCGAATACTTTTCGAGTGAGGGCGAGGTATTCTTTAAACGCGGGGTTGCTGTCAAGAGAAACCAGAGGCGTGCGGTGGTAAATTGACGCTGTGCGCTCTTTGAACAGGTGATACTGAGTTCTTGGAGTTTCGGTTGCGTTTTGCATTTGGGGAGTTAGTGGTCGATTCATGCGGCGATGCAGACAGCGCCTTGTTTGATGGAGGCTATGCGCAGGCGAAACAGCGTTCGGTTGCGAGTTGGTTTGGTGCTTCTTCTAAAACCGCAGGTCATTTGCATAGGAGCCGTTTCCATGGGGCTCGTGGAAGTCCACTTATTACGAGCCGACGTCACATTTAGGGACAGCGTGATTATGAGTTTGTTTATGCTTCTGTCAACTGAACTTGATGAAATCGTAAAAGTCTGATTGGCGGGACTGTTATGCATGGTAAGCCACGAAATTAGAACGAAGGCCGAAAAATCGATCGATGTGCGTGCATCCGTCACGCGTAATGCTTTTTGAGAGAGATGCAGCTGTACTGCCGGCGCTGGAGGCCACGTGCACGAAAAGGAAATAGCCGCCGCGCCGGTCGCACTTTGCAATGCAGAGAGCAACGGTGTTTCGAGAGTTGCAGGATGGCGGTGTTAGGCTCATCGTTTGTCGCGATTATGGAAATCGTTTATTGCGTGATCTGCTTTGCGGCAGGAGCCGTGGTTGCGGGTTTTATGGTAGCGTCACGATACAGGGCGGAATTGCAGTTTATGCAGGAAAGGAAGACGACCTTGGAGGGCGAGCGGGATAAGGAAAAAGGCGACTTGGCGGCGGCTCAAAGTGAAGTCGTCAGACTGACGGGAGGATTAGCAGCAGCGAGTGCGAACCTGAGTAATGCGGAGAGCCGACTGAAGGATTACGGCAAGGAAGTGGAGCAGATGCAGGGAAGATTAAAGATCGAGTTTGAGAACCTAGCAAACCGAATTCTGGATGAGAAATCTTCAAAGTTCACAACACAAAACCAAACGAACCTAGACCTATTGCTGACGCCGCTCCGGCATCAGATAGCCGAGTTCAAATCCAAGGTGGAAACAGTCCATACTGAGGACCAGACCGATCGGGCGGTTTTACGGTCGCAAATCGAATTATTGAATACGGCAAGCGTTGAGATGACCGGCGAAGCGAAGAATTTGACATTGGCGCTGAAAGGGGATTCGAAGACTCAGGGAAACTGGGGCGAGCTGATCTTGGAGAAGGTGCTCGAGAGTTCCGGCCTGACCAAGGGGGTGGAGTTCACTGTTCAGGGGTCCTTAAAGGACGAGGCTGGCGCGAATTTGCGTCCGGACATAGTTATCTGCTTGCCTGATGACAGACACTTTGTGGTGGATTCCAAGGTTTCACTGACGGCCTACGAGCGCTACTACAGCGAAGGTGACACTGAGCAGCGGCAGAGGATTCTCAAGGAACATGTGTTTTCAGTGCGGAAGCACGTTAAGGAACTGGCTGAAAAGAAATACCAGGACCTTTATCAAATCACGACGCCCGATTTCGTTTTCATGTTTGTTCCGATCGAGCCCGCGCTGAGTTGCGCCCTGCACGCGGACAGCGCCTTATTCAACGATACTTTTGAGCAGAAGGTGATCTTAGTGACGCCGTCGACCTTGCTGGCCACTCTCAGGACCGTGGCACATATTTGGAAACAGGAAAAACAGACACGTAATGCAAAGGAGATAGCCCGCAAAAGCGGTGCGTTGTATGACAAGTTCGTTGGTCTTTATGATGATCTGTTGAAGATAGGTGCGCACCTCGAGGCAACAACCAAGGTTTACCACGATGCCCTCGGCAAGCTAAAGGATGGTCGCGGCAACCTGATTAAGAGTGCTGAAGACATCAGAATGCTCGGAGCAAAAGCGGACAAGAGGCTGCCGGACGCTTTGGTGCAGGAGGTAGGTGAAAGGGCCTTGGCCGCTGGAGATGATCATGTCCGAGAATGAAAAAAGACAGGCACTCCTGTCTTTAGGGGAAAAGATCCGCTCACGTGAGAACTGGTGGCTTTATCCAGCCGAACCAGACGTCGAGGGTTTCTTGGGCACTGATCCAATTTTCATTGTAGGTGACCAACCATCTACCGCCGCGTGGGAGTATGAGCATCCGCATCGGCGTGCCTTTTATGATTGCTTGTCACATTGGGCGCTGGCGGTTCGCACTTAACAGACGTTTACAAACGCCGAGGGTTCTCGGGCGAACTGCGAAACGGGCTACCGGATGACTTTGATGAGCATCTGGAAATATTCCGTGAGGAAGTGAAACTCCTCAACCCAACAACAATCTTGGCATTGGGTCGGGACGCTTATGGACTTCTGCTGAAGCATACGCCTTACTTAACCAACCGGATCATGCGCGTATGGCATTTCGGAACTGTGCGGCACGGCAAGCTTGAGGAATTTCAGGCGAGACTGCGACACGGAATCGTTACCGCGCGGCGTAGAATGAAGCTTGGGAGAAACGGCGATTGAGTTGATCCAAGGCATGGTGTCGGTTATCCGCTGCCGGCGCTAGAGGCTGGGTGCATGAAAATGTAATACCCTCGCTGCGGCCCTAGTCCGTTTTGGGTTGCACGGGAATTGGGTTCAGACGAACCTTCTTATATATCTTATCCCACTCGATTGGTTTTATCGGTTGTAGAAAGTTTTTAAAACAAATCTCGAGCGCAGTTTTCATCTCTGGCTCACGTTGCAATATCGCGAGACTGAATTCCGCTCTGATAGCAGAGTTTTTCGTCATAGCCAACCTCTGCAGGGCTTCCGCTCGAACCTCGTTAAAAATCCGAACAGCATTTGCAGAAGGTAGTTTGTTTACCGCCGCGAACTCTGTAGCTGACATGCGAAAACGGAATTCATATTTGCCGATGCGCACCAAGGTGCTCCTAAGGTGTCGTTCGATGAAGTTTGCTGCCTCGATTTTTACCTGCGCCGCATACTTTTTCCCCAAACTCCCATTGAATATGTCAAACGATCTGATCCTGAGTTCGTAGGAACCACCGTTGGGATGCGGTTCGGAAAACGATTCTCGGTAGTGGGCCTTTTGGGTTTTGTCCTGACGATTGTGATCTTCGCGCTGGAACTTCCAATCCATGTTGGGAGGCTAGTTGACACGAGAACAAAGAGTCGAGAGTTGAATTAGGCGGCTGCGGGCTCACTGCAAACGCGTGTTGCCCGATGCCCCAACAAGGCCTAGCATTCGGTGCAGATAACTATGACTGCGGCAGAATTGTTGGAGAAATTGGGTAAGGTGACAGTCTGGAAACGCGGAGGTGAGCGTGCTCCGCACAAGCCGCTCTTGATCCTGTTGGCAGTCGGGCGGATTGCGCAAAACAAGCCCAGGTTGATGCGGTTCGCTGAGGTCGAGGAACCGCTCCGGCAGTTGTTGATAGAGTTTGGTCCCCGCAGAAAATCATATCACCCGGAATACCCGTTCTGGTATTTGCGCAATAATGGCATTTGGGAAATTCCTGATGCCGGAGATGTGGCCCTTAAAAAGAACCATCGAGACCCAAAGCTTGATGATATTCGAAGATTCAGCGGCGGATTTTTACCCGAGGCCTACGAAGTTCTGCACAAACATCCAGGATTGCAAAGGGAGGCGGCCACGGAAATCTTGAAGGCGAATTTCCCAGATTCTCTTCACGAGGAAATTCTCAGCGCCATCGGAATTAGTCGCGAAGATGCGGAAACGAAGCGCAAGAAGCGCAATCCAGAATTCCGCTTGCTGGTAATGCGTGCTTACCAGCACAAATGTGCGATATGCGGATTCGATATGCGATTAGGAGCGTCCGGTTTGGGTCTCGAAGCGGCCCACATTCAGTGGCATCAGGCAGGTGGCCCGGATAGCGTAGATAACGGCCTTTGTCTTTGGACCATGCATCATCATCTTTTTGACCGCGGGGCGTTCGGGCTCACGAATAGAGGACAAATTGTGGTCAGCGAAGAAGTCCATGGCTCCAGCGGGATTGATGAATGGTTGCTCCGCTTCGAAGGACAGCGACTAAAGAAGCCACAGCGGGAGAGCTATCTTCCTAAACAAGAGTTCATGGACTGGCACCGGACGGAAGTATTTAAATCACCAGCGCGCGAAACGCTTAAGGCCGGCGTTTAGGAAATTAAGAGAGTCATGCAGGTTCATTTTCAACACTGGGATTACGAGATTCCGAGCGATTTACTCATGCGCTACGGCAGCCCGTTCTTTTCGAGGCCAGATGCGGGTGCGGCGTTAAGAGAGGCGCTAATACGCGGGGCTTCCCTCGTAGGGACTCACTCAATCCCAATTCGAGAGGCGCAGGTCATATGTTGCAACGAGGCTTTTCCGGAAGCCGCAGTGGCTGACCCTTTGGCTGATTTGCGCGTGTGGACTGAGTGGGAGAATGGGCATCGTGTGTTTCCATACCCCGGCCGTTTCAGCCGGCTCGGTCTAACCAAGCAGGAGGGAAAAACCTCCAGCCCATCGAGTGTCGGGGTCCTTGGCGAAATTCTTGCAGGTATATTCGCGCAATCGTTCATCGCGCCGCAGGTGTTGGTGCGTTGCATTCGTCATTGGCCGGACTTTATTTTTTATGCTGGCGGTGACATTTACTCATTCGTCGAATCGAAGGCGTTTACCGGTGCTTCTAAAGGGAACAAATTGGTAGATCGCGTCCCTGATCCGCTGATTCGCGATGCGATGTGCGATGCAGTTCAGCAGTTAAATGCAGATCCACACCTGGAGATTTGGAGTTCTTTCACTGGTGTCGTGGAAATTGACCCAGCTTTTTCGGTGACTGTAACAATGTTGCGGCTCTTTCCTTCGCAACAGCGCCGCAACGCAAACCCTCGGGCTATCTTACCGCAACCGGTGGTGCGTGGAGTCGCTGAACGTGCGGTTGCGCTAGCGGCGCTCGGTCTTTCGGCAGAAGAGCTCCAGCTGCTCGGTAGCAAGGCTGGAAAGGGATTGTATTTCGTGCCGGGTACGAGAATTACGAAGGAAGATTTGCAGCGACTTGTACGCACGAATGCGTTAAAACAGGCCGAAATCGTGTTGGCAGAAATGGCTCAAGACGCAGCCGTCAGTGGATCGCGTCGGGACATCGAATCTGAGATCGAGCTTTTGATCCGAAACTATCGAGTGAATGAGTCATCTGTCGGAAAGCGATTTTTTGAGATTAAGCAAGGGGGCGAATTATCAGTCCTCCAGCGGGTGAGGAGAGCCGCTGATGAGTGGATATTCATGGCAAACTTAGCGGGAACTGACCTCGCCCGCTTTGAAGCAAAGTGGCACGCGGATTGGAGTAAAGCGGGTGAGCCTGCGACGACCATTGATGGCCATGGCGCGTGGCGAGCTGGCGGCGCGGCGTACGTGTTAGGGCCAGCGAATATTGAAGGTTCCCCCGTTTTGCTTTGATCATATCTAAGATGATTTACCTCGATCACAATGCCACGACGCCTGTAGCACCGGAAGTTGTCGAAGCAATGATGCCGTATCTGACGGCTGAATGGGGCAATCCGTCGAGTAGCTACAAATTTGGAGCAAAGTTAAAATCAGTTGTCGAGGCAGCGCGGGGCCAGGTAGCTGAACTGCTGGGCGCGAACCCGGGCGAAGTGCTTTTCACGTCTTGCGCGACGGAAAGTAACAATGCTGCGATTCACGCCGCGCTCAAGGCAAACCCTGGGAAGCGGCATATTATAACGTCGGCGGTCGAGCATTCATCCGTGCTTAATTACTGCATTGCGCTGGAAAAGGAGGGTGTCAAGGTCACCTACTTGCCTGTGGATCGCGAAGGTTTGCTCAAGATCGCAGACCTGGAAGCGGCGATCTCCGATGAAACGGCTGTGGTGTCGCTGATGTGGGCAAATAACGAAACTGGCGTCTTATTCCCATTACCGGCAATTGCTGATGTGTGTAAAGCGCGAGGCGTATCATTCCACTGCGATGCGGTTCAGGCTGCGGGCAAGGTGGAGATCAATTTGCAGAAGGTCCCAGTCGATTACCTATCGGTGACTGGACACAAATTCGGCGCGCCTAAAGGAATCGGGGCGCTATTTGTGCGTCGCAAAGTGCCATTCTCGCCGCTAATCCACGGCGGACATCAAGAGCGAGGACGTCGCGGAGGCACGGAAGCGATGCCGTTGCTGGTCGGCTTGGGCAAGGCGGCAGAACTGGCGCGCAAGAAACTGTCTGATTATAACGGGCTGGTCCGCCCGCTCCGAGACGCATTGGAGTGCGGGATTCTGTCTTCGGTTCCCTACACAGAGTTAAATGGTCACAAGATCCATCGCCTTGCGAATACCACAAATATTACCTTCCAAGGCATAGAATCTGAGGCGTTATTAATGTTATTAGATCAGGAAGGAATTTGTGCTTCGTCGGGTTCAGCGTGCTTAGCTGATTCGAGCGAGGCGTCCCATGTTATCAAAGCCATGAAGCCCGACACACGCTCTTCACGTCAGATGGTTCGATTTTCTTTCGGGTGTCAGCATTCAGAATTGGACGTGGAACAAACCCTCGCTAAAATAAATACCGCCGTAAGCGCCTTGCGCCCATGAGCTTTGCTGGTGGAGTGCATCATGTTATTAAGCCACCCATGCCAATCAATTTCTCTTTCAGTGTATTTTGCATCACGCCAAGCTTTTCGATCTCCTTGGGGGTGAACATCTCCGCTCTAAATTTCGCGTATAGGTCGTTTTGAATTCCGCCACCACCGGTTTTCGGCGGGTTTGCCACGTCGTCGGGCGGAGCCTTGCGCCATCTTTCCACTACAAGCTTATAGCTGTCCATCAACTGTTCGGGTCCGCCTGCCAAGAGGATGTCGTCGTGCAAGATCCGCATGATTACGGCAACCCCATTATTTTTCCACAGGAGGGATCTTGAATTTGCAAATTGATCAACCAATGCAGCCTGAATAGCGCGAATGTACAGAATAAGTAGCGACGCGCATCCTGCTGGATCAGATTCTTTGAAAAAGCTGTAGAGTAGTGGCAAAACTTTTAAACGGCGTGTGAAGGTTTTGGGTTCAACTAGGGCTGCTAAGTATTCGACGACTGCTGCCTGCGAGATGAGGCCGACATCTCCGGGCCCTCGCATCTTGATCTTGGCCTGCCACGGGGACTCCTCGAAGCGATTGAGGATGCGCGCCACGTGACTGCAGAACCGTGAAACTGCCATTAGTCCTTCGTAAAGTTTTTCGTCTTTCGTCCCGCCGAGTGGAGCATACCCAAACAGGTCAAAGATAATCGATCTGTTAACCGGCTTCTGCCGGCCGTTGATAACGGCAAAGATCTCGGCCTGTTGGTAGAATGGTATTTCCACGAGGAATGTCACGACAACGCTCATTCGGCTGCGGATTTCATTTTTCAGGTATCGAAATCCTTCAACCCGATGTTGTCCGTCTAGAATAACCGCTGATTTCTCCTCTCTCGGCAACACGATCG
Organism: uncultured Verrucomicrobiae bacterium; assembly: GCA_963702845.1. Lineage (GTDB taxonomy): Bacteria > Verrucomicrobiota > Verrucomicrobiia > Limisphaerales > Palsa-1400 > JAICXV01. The sequence continues at coordinate 116,984 of OY969763.1, forward strand.
TTAGGTGGCCGTTGGCACCGGATTTGATGATTTCGGGCTCATCAAAGCCAAGGTCAACGGCCAGAATTATCGAATTGGGGAGAAGGGCATCCGGTTGTTCAAGATACTCAGCAATCTTTTGCGCTCTCTTAGCATCGACGAAGCGCTGGTATTGTTGTCGGGGTTCTTCGCTCAAGAGTTCCTCGGCTCGGCGTTGAAATTTTGGCGAATCGAGCGCGCTAATCAGCTTATCTAGTTGGTCCTCTTTCAGTTCAACCGGTTGGAACGATTCACGCGCGAATACGCCCGTTTCGACTGGCTTATAGAGCGGGCGGCAAATGCATAGCAGATCGTTTACGGGGACGGTTGCCACGTAGAATGTTGCCGCAGGCTGAGAAACGCGAAGAATAGGTGCTCGGAATGGTATTTTCATAACGTGCCAGCCCTTTTTTCTCCGTTTCCGAGCTTTCCTTTCAGCCTTTCCTTTACTTCGTCCGTATCTTCTCTCGAAAGAGCGTCACCCAGTGGTGCTGGGCCGCTTGCTTCAGTAGTAATAGCCACTTCTGGACCAGGCGGAGCCGTTTCTTCACCAAGTTTTGTCCGTAACTTCGCCTGAAGCTGGTCAATGTCAGTTAGCGCTTTCTCGAGAACAGCTCGGGTGCTGTCAATTTCTGATTCATGCTGGCCCGCTCGCCGCGCACTTTTTTCCGCGTCGTCAGCTTGCTCTTTAGCTTGCGTCCGAATCTTCTCGAGCTCCTTAACGGCTTTATCTCGGAAGTCTTCCCATTCCGCACGCCATTGCGCGTCGGCCCTAGCAATACGTTTGCGATACTCATCATTGAAGTCGCGGAGACTTTTGAATGCAAACCAACCGACGACGCCTGCTCCCAGACTCACGATGCTTGCCAGAATTCCGATCCACCAGCCAAAGCCTTGAAAGACGCTCGCTACTTTATCGACGGTCTTATTATTCGCTTCGACCGCATCCTTAAATAAAAGGTGCGTGTCTTCTTTTTTTGGAGCCAACTCGCTGGCAATCGTTGCGGTAGTTTGTGTGGTCTGTTTTTCCAGCATAGCCAACCGGGCTAGCAGTTGCTTCCAATCTGCTTCAGTAGAGGGACTGCTGGCCTTCGTCGGTGGTAATGCAGCAGGCGATATTTGTGGCTTCAGTGGTGGCGCGGCCGCAGGGTTCGTCGGTTGAGCAACAAGGAAATGACAATTCAATCCTATGGCTACAACCGCTAAAGATTTTAACAATTTCATTGTTTCCCAAATTTGTTTTTCGTTTACGAATTCTGAAGCCGTCAGCTCATTTTCCTATGCTGTCGGGCTTCCAACACTTTATTCGCATAGCCTGCCTGCCAGGCAATTTGGCGAAAGCAACGCCGGTTTCCAAATATGCGTCACCGAACTCTTCTGCCTGCAATTTCCTTCCATACACACCCTGTAGTGAACGCAAGCCACGTTGGGTTTGGTTACAATAAAATGAAATGACCGCGCCAAGTTGGGTGGTGAAGTCGTAACTCTGGCCTTCAAAATCGCTTGGGTCTTGAGACAGCAGCATCACAGATAAACCCTTGGCGGCGCTTCGTGTAACTAACTGGACAATCGATTCCGATTTTTTTTCCTGCAATATTTTGCGGGCTTCATCAATAACCACAACTTGTCGCATTTGTCGAAAACCACCGCGTAATGGCGCTTCAGACAAGGCGAGAAAGTGCATCGCCGTGGCATCCAGCAATAACAACATGACCAAGCGCTTCAATTCTTCAGATTTTATATGCTGTAGGCTGACAACCCACGAGCGGGAGAAGAAGTCTGCAGCCGTCATGGTTGGTGCGAAACAGCGAAGACGTGTAAGCTCGTCCAACCGCGCGGCAATGCTGTCAATCACTTCACCGTCAATTTGTAAGCGCTGTTCGTATGTTTCCTTAATTGAGGAGAGGCTGCGATCATCACCCGTGGTAATCACTTGTTCGATAGACTGCAGGAGTCGAGACTGCATTAAATTGCCAGGAGATTTACAGCAAAGGCAAATGCTGTCGCGCAGAGTCATTGATGCATTTTGAACGGCTACATGGCCAACGTGAGGACTGGGCAAGAAGTCTAAAGGGATTGGGTGCAGCCCAACCTCTATTGGCTGTATCTCGACTGGCCAGGCGGGAAATTTATCATTTAATTTTCCGTCAGTGATAAAGGTGCCTTGGGGATCAATCAGCAACATCGGCGCGCGTGATTGCTCAACAATGCTTTGCGCCATCTGGATGCCGGTTGTGGTTTTACCGCTTCGGGTTCTTCCCATTAGTGCCAGGTGGGGAGAATTGCCCGGGCCGTTTAAACAAAAGTCAACGGGCTCCTTGCTGTCGAATGTTTGACTGACAGGGCCGATTTTCACCCTTATTTCGCCGGGGTGCGCACTGCCAGTAACGTGAGGCGCAGTTCCTCCTCCGCTAACTTCAGGAAGGAATTCAGCCAATTTAGTAATGAGCCGTGCTTCGTCGCCGCCACAATCGTCCCAATCCTGCTTTATCAGTTTTGCGCCCCGGGCCCAGTGCGCTTCAATGTGCGGACGCAAATGTTCAACGGCCGCGCCTTCGCTGATATTCGCATCAAGAATTAGAGCGCACAACCAGAGGTCAAGATCGTCGCCAAAAAGGAGCTCACCAGGCAACGGTTTGGCATATTGGGTTTCCGACGACAATGCTGGCGGCGGGGTTGGGTCGGCAAGCGATCGGCCGATTAGTAAACGAGCGGCATCATAACGATGGGAAAGGCCAAATTTTGTGCGAAGCTTTTCCTCAACCTCGAACGCCTCCTGGCTCGGTTTGAACAACCCTTTCCAAACTGCTTCTTTGAATTCAATATTCATGGCTTCTCAAAAAAAGAAACGATTCGGGTGAACAATGGACCGCTTGTCGGATTCAACGAATTCAACAAGGAACTTCTGGCAAACGTGTTCTTCAATGTGTTCGAGCAGGTCATGGGTTACTTCGCGATCGTGAGTCAGAACGATAACCTGATCGCAGTCGAAACGGCGCAGGGCATCAAGTGTGCGCGGACGGTATTTGGAATCTGCGTTGCCCAAGGGAGTATCAATCACCAACGGCACGCGTCGGCGAGTGATTTCCGCCAGCGCTAATGAAAACGCAATTCCAAATGATCGCCGTTCGAATCCGCTCATGGAACTTAGCAATGCTTTAGGGCTGCGGCCGTCAAAATGCAGATGCGGCTCACCGTCGTGGGTAAATGCGACGCGTCCGCCTTTGAATCGCTGGTCAGCGATAGCGAGGAAATGTTTTGTCACATGCTCTTCTAGTCGCTGTGTTGTCACTGGCTTGAGTTGTTCGGTAAGCGCTTCGACAGCGCGCGCTACACGGTCAGCCACAGCAATTCGCCGCTGTTCGGGCTCAAGTCGTGCCAGTTCTTCGCGCAACCGACCAATCTCAGCAGATAAATCCTGATAATCGGCTTTCCATTTCTTGATTTCATTTTCCGCGGTAGAAATGCGGCGGATGGCTTCGTCCATCTGCTCGTCGAGGCGTTTGATACGCTCTGTTAAAGTCTTAGTTTCTTCAGATTGATTACCAAGCCGAACATGCCGCGCCTTGGCATCTTCAAAGCTTTCACGAGCGTCGCGTAACGTTTTTGCCACAGCGCGAACGTGATCAAAGGCGAAACTTTTGGTTTCATTAAGGCGGTTGAGCAATCGCGCACGTTGTTGACCGCGAATATGACCAAGCACAAAATGCTCTGCGGTATCAGGATCTGGTGGTTCGTAAATAGCCTGTAATGCAGTCAAAATCCTTTGCTTAACTTTTTCGCGCGTGTCTGCGGAGATGTTGCCAAGCAACGGATCTCGATCTGGTGGCTCAGGCATGGCCTCCGCCAAAACCCTCTCCCGCTTGTCGAGCGTTCCCTGCCGCAGGTTTTCGTATTCTTCGCGCAGTTGTTCTTTGCGCAAACGCCGCCTAATTGAAGGATCCAGTCGGCTCACTGCGAGCACCAACCCGATTTGATTTGCAAGCTCGGTAACTGCTGCTTCGGCAGAGATTTTTTTGGCTTCGGCATCCTTGAACGCTTTATTGACGCGTTCAGTATCAGCAGCCCCGCCACCACCGGCGCGAACTAAATCATCACGACGTTGGTTGCGTTCTCGATCCAACTCGTCTCGTTGCTGGTTTAATTCTTCCAGCTCACCTTCACGCCGGCCAATAAGTTTGTTGAGTTCGGTTTGACGGCTGATTTTTTGATTTAGAATTTCCTGTTTCTCGGAAGTTTTTTGCTTTCCGCCCAATGCCCCGTGAGATCGGGTGAGGTAGGTTCGAACTTGACTCTGTAATTCCGATAATATGCTTGCGCCGAACATGGTGTTGACTGCCTTGCGGATACCCTCTTCCCCAGCGCCTTCAATCAGCGCTTGTGCTTGTTCGCCATCAAAGAAGAATGCCGGGCACACATGGGCAGGAAATAGTTCTTTCTCGATACGCTCGTTAGCAAGAATTGCTTCCATACGCCGAACGATTCGATCGCCAACATGGATTTCCAATTCTTCAAATCCATCACCTATGCGGGGGGTATTTGCGCTTGTAAAATACCACCGGCGGATAATTCGCACCTCCTGCTCATCCCGATCATTCAAGGTTGGCGTAAAAGTGATATCAATCACGGTCGGCTCATCAGGGTCGGCGGTAGAGCGCCGGAATTTGGCGATAGCCTTACGGTAGGAGTTGATGTCGTTTTCGGCGATGGTACGAAAGCCTTCACAATGCCGTAGTCCGAAAGAGCCAAACAGGCCGAGATACAGTGAGATTAGGAAGCTGGTTTTGCCATGGCCATTCATCGCCCCGATCAAAACAACGGGGCGTCTTTCCGTCGGACGTTTGAAGTCAAAATTCGCGTCTGAGTAACTACGCCAGTTGGTCAAATGAAGTTTCGATAAATACATAGATCACAGGTTTGGTCTGCGTTCCAGGAAACGGTCAATACAACCAGCAATATCGGCATCCACACCGTCTTTGCGTCCGGCGCCTGAATGCGCTTGCATGACTTCGCAGAGGTCTTTTAAGAGAGCCATATCTATTTGCGTCTCACGGCAAAGATTCTGGATAAGCTTTTTTGTTTCCTGATCTTCAAAGGCTGGTAATGGTCTCATTCGATTTATCACTTCTTTTTTTAAGCGTTCATTTCACGCAGAATGTCCTGTGTCTGGTCCTTCTCCCACTGTTCCCGGATTAGACGCACTTCATGCTCAGTAATTAACGGTTCGTTGGTTTGTTCGCGAAGAGCGATTAGCTCACCAAGGAGCATCTGGCGAACTTCTATCGTTAATGGGCCAAGGCCAGGCTGCCCATTGCGCCGGATTTTGCTGCGACAATCAGGCGTTTCCGAAAGTTTCTTTAATCGGTCTCGAAATTTGGCAAGAGGCTCAAGATATTCGTGCCCATTGTCTATGAGAGCATCGAGCGAACGGTCTTTTTCGATCACAGTGCATGTCCAACAACCAAACCGAGCCGAGGAAGTTCCGCAGGACGGTGCATCGCCGGTTGTCATGACAAACGGACATTCGCCGCCACTGGCATCTTTGTAGAGTGATATCAGTTCCTGATATGTCCCCCCCCAAGGCGGACGATTTTGTTTGAGCGTAATCCAAACGTCATCATTCGTGAGTTCTTTAAGTGGCGAAAACACCCAAACACCCTTGTGATCGGGGTGCGGGGCTAAGCGGTCTCCGGAACCACCTTCATTTCTGGATATGCTGCCTGCACGGGCTGCCGACTCAGACCGCCTTACTCCGAGCAGCAAAACAGCTTCGTCATTTTCGCTTACGATCTCACGGATGAATCGCGAAGTAGGACGAATCTTCATCCGGTCGGTGCACCATCGAAAGGTCCGATTCGGTGCTGGGTACCCCTTGCCCAGCAAATTCACCCAAAAGCTTTCCTCTGGAAGTGGATTTGTCCGAATAATTTTGACCGGCACGTTTAACGGTTCGAGGTTGTCTTCCAGTTGAGAAAGCAGCCGATCAACGAAATTTTGAAATACAGGCGACTCAACAAGGGTGTTATTGCTTACAACATAGACGGCGCGCTTGCGGTCATCCGGAGCAACCTGCCTGATGGCCTCCATCACAAGATGCAATAGGAGTGTTGAATCTTTCCCCCCGGAAAACCCAATAATCCACGGCTTACCGTGCGGCTGGAGATACTCGTCTCTTAGCTCACGGCGGATGGCTTTAAGCTTTTCAGCGTATACTGTGCTCGGTGATTCTAGCAGTTCTGTTTGCATTGTTCAGACTACTGCCGAGTAGGAAAACAGACTATCGAGCATGCCATTGTTTGCCGAGGCTCAGTTAAGGTGCAAATCATAGGGTGAGGCTACCGAGAAAAGGGTGGGATGGGCAAGAGGCATGGTTGATAAATGCAAATCGTAGTCGCATCTTCCTCCTTGTCTTTTTTTGCCCTCGTGTTGCCGAGATCCAGTTGCGATGACTTTTTTCAAAAGTGAGATGCTTAAGATTGGCGGTGCCGGCGCTAATGGCAAGCGTTTGCTATTCCGACGTGTTCGCACAGCGCGATACGAGTACTAATATGCGACCTCATAGCGTCGAGCGAGGCTAGTGGCCGTTTTCTGAACGTTGGCGGCCAATTCTGCGGGCCGCACAACATAGGCGTGGGTGCCCCAGCTTAGGATCCAGCGTTCGATTTCTTCGAGGCCGCTGAGGCGCATGCGCATTTGGGAACCGCCGCATGGCAGCTCGGTCACGACCTGGGTTGGATGCCATTTTCGGCCGCGGAGTTGGTCGGTTGCAAAGGCGTCGAATTCGATCACGACTTCGTAATCACCGGTGCCCTTCATAACACCGAAACTGCCGTCGAGATATTTGTCTGGATCGAAGTCCTTTGGTTTGGTGAACGGGTCACCGAGGCGCGGATTGGTTATTCTGCCCAAGACGAAGGTGCGGACGTCGGACCGATCGATGTCGTATGCGATCAGATACCAACGGTTGTCGATGCAGGGCAAGTGATACGGATGGACGTGACGCGACTCGGCGGTTTTTTGTCCAGGTTTGCGGTATTCGAATTTGAGCGCGCGATGATCCTGCAGCGCGCGCGTCACGATCTGGAAGATTTCGATGTCTGTGTCTTCTGGTGCGAACGGACGGAACGAAAGCGCCTCCTGCATGTTTTCCGCCGTGTATCGTTCCTTTCGATCCAATTGGCCGGTTAGCTTTGCGAACGCCATCAGCAGCGGTTGGTAAAATGGCGTGCCTTTGTATTGTTCGATTGCCTTGTGCGCGACGAGGAGCGCGAAGAGTTCGGATTCAGTGACCTTTACAGAGCCGGGGAATTTGTCGACGGGTTTGGAATAATAAAAGCCGTGGCGGTTGCGGTCGTATTCAATGGGCAAGTCAAAGTGGTCGCGCATGAATTGGAGGTCGCGTGCAACGGTCTTGTTTGAAACTCCCAGGTCAAACGCGATGCTTTGCGCGTTCGGAAGTTTGCCTGCTGCGATCAGTTCGTGAATGCGGAGAATTCGCTCCATGGGTTCTCTTCGGAGTTTTACAGGGCGCATGCTGCGATGGCCCGCGCGTGTGAGGGAGTGTTCACGAATTTCGGAGACTGCGGGTTTGTTATTTTCGTATTCTTTTTGAATTTTCATACCGCAAGCGTAGCAAAGTCACTTGGACAAAGGCTGTCCAAGTGAAACTTATCCAAAAAAGGGGTGGTTAAGGCCTAAGGGCACTGAGCGAAAAGGAGTTACACATGATGTTGAATATTGTAACTGTCAAATATTCTGTGCAAAATGACAGACGAAGTAAGTGATTCCAAATTTTGAAAACGAAATCTGCAAAAGCCGAATTGGAGCGACTCATTTGCGAAAATGCGGAACTAAAAGATAAAGTGGGTCGGTTGGAGTCTGCACTGTCAGGTACTGGAGGTAACCCCGCAAGGTACGATTTTGAACAGGCCCTGGCTCACAGGCTTCGCACACGAATGTTGGCGCTGGAATGCTTAATCTATGCAATCGGCATTCCAGAAGATGAACGAAGCACCGTTTTTGATACTGTACACGATTTAAGGCGCATTACAGACAACTTCATGAATCTTACCTTGGCAAACGAGATGAGATTTGAGGAAACGACACTGATTGGTATTTTGCGGCGTGCGCTAAAACCACTCACAAGGCCGGACGCTCGGATTACTGTTAACGGCTTCTCTTTGGAGACTTATCCTGAGAAAAAGGATCAATACGAATTAGTGGCGGACAAGGCAAAACTCGCCGATGTGTTTTTTGAACTGGGCACCAACTCACTGAAATGGGCGCGAAAGTCTCCACATGAAATCAAAATATCAGTTGACCAGGTCACAAACGGGTCTGCGGCTGACCGTCCGAAACGAGATGCTTCGCGGAGGTTTAGGATAGTTTTCGAAGACTCTGGTCGTGGTGTAACTGCTTCAATTAAACCAAAGCTGTTTCAGCCATTCGTCTCTGGTGCACAAGGCGGAACAGGGCTCGGACTCGCGATCGTAAATGAAATTATTCGGTCTCACCATGGGGCGATTAAGGAGACTGGAGCCCCAGATCAGGGCGCGCGTTTCGAGATAATTCTCCCGATCGACCCCAGAAAACCTTCGATGTAACTATGGCTGACCGACATCTTATCTTGGTAGTAGATGATCATCGTCCAACCGCGATTGCGCTCAAGAAGGTGCTTAACAACCGCAAGCCTAGCTGGGAGATTCTATTGGCTCACAGTGTCGAAGATGCGAAGCAGACAATCGAAACTCACCATTTAGATGCAGTCGTCACCGACTGGAGGTTAAATGAGCAGGACCAAGGTCAAACTGGCTTTCAAGTTGTTGAAGCTATGCATAGGAGGGATCCATGGTGTGTCAGTATCCTGATAACTGGGTATCCAGAAGCTTTGACCGGGTACGAAAAAGCATTCCCGATGTCCGTTTATGATTGCATATCAAAGAACGCAAGAGGCGTAGTAGTTGTTGACGAACTTTGCATAAAATTGGACGCCGCTCTTAAGAGAAGAAGAGCACACCAAGATGCCAATTTTTACGCCAGGCACATCGATCACAGGCTTCGTCTGTCCTTTGGAACCACGTTGGACAAATCGCGGATAACGTCGCGATGGCTGACTATCATGTTTACCGATATCAGGGGATTCTCCGCGGTTGCCAATCAATTGCGGACCGAAAAGGAGATGATTGCCGATTTCCTCCAGCAACTCTACGCCGCCACTGTGGATTGTGCGCACAAGCACGACGGCATAGTTGATAAGTTTATGGGCGATGGGGCCATGCTGTTATTTGGTGTTGATGATGATGATAATAGTTCCAAAAATCGACGTCATACGAAGAATGCAGTGCGAGCAGCGCTTGATTTGAGGAAACGTTGTGGGCCGATTATTGAAAGTTTTAGAGAGCAGGCCGCTGGAATGCATGCTGCACAAATCGCAGGCTTAGATTTGGGAATTGGAATCAATACTGCGGAGGTGTTAGTCGGTATAATAAAGACCGAACTTCGGGATCAGTTTACGGCTTTAGGACATGGCGTGAATCTCGCGCAACGTTTTGAAAGCATCGCTGGAAAGTCCAGCAGTCCAAACGCAAAACACCGTTATGGCAATATTCTAATCACGTCAATGGTAGAGAGCCGTATCCGTGGCGATTTTGTAATTAAGGTAGAACCTTCGCTTGCAAATCTGCGCAATATAAATGAGCCCCATGATGTTTGGAGTGTGGTGCGCGAAGTCGAACGGTAAACGATTGAGATTCTGGCTCTTCTGATGGCTTAACTTCGAGGCGTGTCCGCCTTGGCCCAATTTGTGAATAAGTTTTTTGAAAAATCTTTGGGTATACCCCCGTAACTGTCCTAGTGCCTCATTTATTATATGCGGCATGAAAGCAAATAACACTGAGAAAAATGGTTCTAAGCCCGCCGTCGCTGAGGCTATGGCGCGGCCATCCGGCTCGAAGCCGGATTGGTGGGTGGCAGTGCCTGAATCAGAAAAAATAGTTTTGCGGAATGCGATCGGTGCAATTCGGCTGCAGAAGAAAAGCCGGTCTCCTCAGATTGCCAGTGCGGCGCAGAAATGGGATGCGACCATTTCGTGTTTTATTCGAGCGCGGCTGATGAATCGCAAAGTGCGACTCTCAACTGGCAACGTGCGGTCTATTTCCCGCGCAACAAACGGGCGTAACCAACAAGGTGGCGCTGGAGCTCGGGGTTAACCGGACACTGACTGCGTAACCATTCAATCGCGTCCTCAACTTCTTTTGTAAGATGAAATTTTTCGCTCCTGTTCGTCAGATCGATTTCGCCCTTCTCGGCCTTTCCGGTGGGTTTGATTGTGATTTCAATCAAAGCGGCGCCGGCGATGTCGGCGGCTTCTGCTGGATGCCGGGCATCGGTGCAACGTGCTGCGATGATTGCAGCCTGGGACTTGGGATCGGCTGCGAAGACTTTGAGTATCGCGACGAAATGTTGGTCACTGAAGTCGCGGGATTCGCCGGCGCACACACGGCTGATGAAGCTACGGGACACGCCGGATTGGCGGGAAATTTCGGAATGGGTGATCCCACGTTCGTCGCAGATACGTTGCAGCGCGGTGCCGAGAAAGCTCATAAAATTTTTTACCTTTGCGTGCGCAGTTTATGCGCCTGCTACGCGATTGCAACCCGAGGTTATGCAACGGTTTGCGCGAAACGACCGCTGTTCCAGCGAAAAAAGCCGAAAAACAGCGTCAACAATTTTCTCACAAAAATTTGCTGCGCGAAAACAGCGCTAGTTGTCGCTTCATTACGGGAGGTGTCGCAAGTAGACACCACACGGGTTCACACAAAAGAGGTCACGCAAAAAACCAGAGGTATAAACGTTTGCACGCGGCCACGGTGCTGCGCGTAACGCTTCGCAATAGAAAACAAAGTTATGGAAACAGTACAACAAACCATCGTCACCCTGAAAGAGGGTTACATCACCAAAGATGAAGTCGCGCGGCGTATGAAGAAATCCGAGCGCACTGTCGAGAGATGGCAGAAGCGCGGGATCATTCCGTTCGTGAAATGCGGCCATGCCGTGCTTTTCGACTGGGTGGATGTGCAACGACATCTGGAAGCGAATTTCCGCGTTTGCGCGACCGCACAGCTACCCGCTTCAGCCGTCGCACATCTCTCCGCTTCCAAGAACTGAGCGTTAGCACGCGGCCACCTCAAATGAATTCCCGAAGAAAAGGAAAAGTCGGCGAGCGCGAGTTGGGCTTCCCAAGCCTGCCTCAAGTTAGGTGCCCCGAAAGAGACGGTCGCTTCGCGACACGAGATGCCTCGTTGGAGGCGAATCAATGAATAGTCGAACAAAAGGCAAACGTGGTGAACGGGAATTCGCCTCTCTCCTGCGCGAGCATGGTTTTGACGCGCGACGCGGACAGCAGTTCTGCGGCGGCGAAGATAGCCCCGACGTGGTCAGTGAAGCGCTCGCCTGGCTGCACTTCGAAATCAAGCGCGTGCAGAACCTGAATCTTACCGATGCGTGCGTGCAAGCGATTGGCGATTGCGGGCAGACGGTGTCTGCACTCAAGGGTGGCGTTCCTAAGCCGTGGGTGGTGGCGCATCGGAGAAATCATGCGCCGTGGCTGATCACGATGAGCGCTGAAACTTTTTTCAAATTTCTGAGGGGCGCGTTGCCTCCAGATGTAACCGAACAAAACAACAATACTCCGATGCCAATTGGCACAGAGCAAAACATAGAAAGCAAAACGTATGAGTCTAGTCCTACAATCAACAGTTAGTTCCGATTTCAAACCGCATCCGGAAGGGATTCATCCCGCCGTTTGTGTCGATGTGATCGATCTCGGCATGGTCGAGTCCGAATACAAGGGTCAGGTGTCACTCAAGCGCAAGCTGCGCGTGGTGTTTGAATCCGAACAGGCGACTGCCGGTGGGGTTCGTTGCACGATCGGCAAGCGGTTCACTGCAAGTTTGCATCCGAAATCGCGCCTTGCGGAATTCCTCGGCAAGTGGCGCGGCCGTCCGGTTGTTCCTAGCGAAACGATTGACCTTGCAAAGTTGATCGGTGCGTCGTGCACGCTCGTTATCAGTCATCAAACGGATTTGAGTGGTCAGTTGTACGCTGCTATCGATGCGGTTTCGAAGCCGACGAAGAAGGTCGCTCCTTCCGGCCAATACGATCCCGCTGCGGCGCGTCAGCGCATCGCGCAAGCGAAGCAGGCGAAGCAAGCGGGGCTTGCATCCACCTCGGCTTCGCCGGTTCGCGGAGTGACACCGGCAGCGGCGGCTCCGGCTCGTGCTATGACTCCGGTGCCGTCCGCGGCTGAGCCGTCCAAAAGCGCCGCGCCGACGTCGGCTCCGGCAGTTCCTGAGTACGATCCTGAAGTCGGATTCTGAGTTGCGCGAAATAATCCCGTGAACACATGACGCCAAGGTCACGCGGGGCAGTGCAACAACTGCCCCGCGTTTTTTGAAAGGAAATTTTATGACACTGATTGATAGACAACCGGCAAGCCATTGGTATTTGCGAGATGGCCGGCCATTTCATCAAATTGCAAAGAAGGACGGCAGCCTCAAGGCTGTCACGCTTGCAGACGCGCGCAAAGTTCTCGCACTGCCGAGCGTCACTAACATTTTAGGCGTGCTGGCTAAGCCTGGGCTCGATGCGTGGAAGATCGAGCAAGCAATTTTCGCGGCACTAACGTTGCCGCGCGAGGCGGATGAACCGCTGGATGCATTCGCGCGTCGTGTCGTTAAAGACATGAGCGAGCAAGTGAAGAAGGCTGCGGATTTCGGCACGGCAATTCACGCCGCATGCGAGGCCTACGCCATCAATAAGGAACTGCCGGGCACCCAAATGATTTTGGATTTCGTTCGCGAGTGGGTCCTTTGGTTCGACGAAAACGTGGAGCGCATCGACGGCATCGAGCAAGTCGTTGTGCATCCTACGGCGCTCTATGCCGGCCGGGTCGATATGGTCGCGAAGTTGAAAGACATCGGTTGGTGCGTGGTGGATTTCAAAACGCAAAAGGTTAAGCGCAATGCCAAGGGTGAGCCGAAGGCTGCGTTTTATGAAACATGGCCGTTGCAGCTTGCCGCGTATCGGGAAGCGATTAACGCGTCGACGGGCAAAAACGTCGTCGGCCTAGTTTCGGTGGTGGTCGATAGCGTCGAGCCCGGGCCGGTGCATGTGAAGGTTTGGCCGCAGAATGTTAATTACGCGGAGGTCTTCGCTGGGACGTATCTGGCTTGGAAATACATGAAGTGCTACTCGCCAGGTGAAGCGGCCCTGAACTCGCCGAATCCTGAACTGAATTAGGGGGAGCACAATGGAAGCGTTAGCACGCCGCCACCTTAGCACACTGCTACCTCTCCGCCCACCCGCGCACGACGTGGAACGGGTGCGGCGGCTCATCGGCAGCAATCCGGAAAGCAACGCCATGGTGTTGCGATTCGTCGCGCATCAATACGGCGTTAAGACTCTGGATGATTTGCCGACGAAGGTGGTTCGGGCAATCTGCAAGCGGCCCGCAGCTTTCGCCCGCGCTGTTAAGCAGCATTGTGAGACTCACCTTCTCGGTTGACCACGGATGACACAGATGATCAACAGACAGACATTTTTACTGCGCACTCGATTCGATGACGGATGCAACCCGTTTATTAATTTCGGGTTGATTATTCGACACGAAAAGGTCGTACAAGGATTTCTTTTCGGAATCACTCAGCGTAGACACCCATCTTTCAAATGCATCCGAACGCGTATCGATAATGGCGCCGGGCTTGCCGTGACTGTAGCGAAGCGGCTTACCGAAAATGTTGTATGTGGTGCCTCCGTATCGTGTCCAGCGGTGGTGAAATTCGTTGGGAAATTTCTGGGCGATGAATTTCTCAATCAACGAGGAGCTCTCCCAGTTTCCTGTCTGCAACCCAAAAAAATATGTTCGATGGCCTCTCGTCGAACCGGTGTTTTCGCAAATGATGCCGACCTCCTCGTAGACGGGAAAAATCGGCAATATAAGGATTGCGGCCATTGCAACAATCGCACAGGCGGCTATGACTTTCCATCGGCGTCGCACGCAGGCAGTAAAACCCATCGGTGTGTGGCTCGCGAGTTTTCTTTGGAGGTGCGGTGTGATTGATCCGCGACAAGTCGCTGCGCAGGTGCTTGGGCCGATTGATTGGCAATCGGAGGTCAGCGGCTTTTGTCGTTGTCCTGGGGAAGCGCTGCACACGAGCGGGAACGGGGAAAAGGATTGTCGCGTCAACGTCGACGGTGCGCCGACAATCTTTTGTTTTCACGCGTCCTGTGCACCTGCGGTCGCCGCTGCAAATCACAAGCTGCGGTCGGGTCTTGGAAGTTCGCCTTGGGAAATCACCTTACCGGGCGGCACGGTGCTTAGAAGTGGCGATGTGTTGCAAGGCGACGGGACGGTTCTACAAGCATCTGCCTCCGCTGGAGGGCTCGCGCGACAAGCCGCCGATGGTGAACGCCAGGTGTTAGAAAACGTGCGGGCGTTGGCGGAGCGGTTCAAACCGGAATTGTTCGGCGCGTTTCATTGGCCGATGGAACGGATTCTTGCGGACTCGCCTTTGCAGGTCAGCGAGCGTGAACCGGAAGAGCAGTTCCGCGCCTGGCTAAAGTTGTGGCCGGCGCATTCGACGGTTTGGGTCGGCGATGTTTTCAGTTCGGGCAAGCCGGAACACAAAACGCATTTCAGGCCGGTGGCGGAGTGGTATCAGATCGGGCCGGTGCTCGGCAATTTCACGTGCGGCTCGGCGTTCAAGCCCGGCAGTTTTCAGCGCTCGAATGAAACAATCGACGGGCATCGGTTTCTTGTTTTGGAGTCGGACACGCTGAGCCGCGACGAAGTCGGCGCGGTGTTTGCGTATGTGCGGCGGCGACTGCGTTACAAGCTGCATTGCATCATTGATACCGCGGGCAAGTCTTTGCACGCGTGGTTTGATGCGCCGCGCACTCGTTTGCACGAGGGGCGATTGAAAGCAGGGCTGGAGGTGTTTGGGTGTGATCCGAAAGTTTTTACGTATTCGCAACCGGTCCGTGTGCCTGGGGCTTTCAGGGATGGACGGCTGCAGAAACTAGTTTGGTTGAGGTCTTAGCAGACGGCCACCGATGATCACCCACTTAAATATCTCAATCGAAACACGACCTCGGGAAGGCTCACAGCGCACTCAGCGCGTTCGTCGCGATCACACGCACACGCTCGTCGGAGTCCTTCAGGTGTTTGCGTATTTCCTGCCTAATGAATTCGTGTTCAGCAGGAATCGTCAGGGCTGCCAGAGTTTCTGCGGGGTTTGGATTGTTTGGATCGTGCAGCAGCGAGACGATGGTTTGAATCCCCTCGTTTCCCATGTCTACTATCGCGGAAGCCGCGTTTGCGGCGGCAATAGGGTGCTTTGCGTCCATAACGGATTTCGAGAGTTGCGGAATCGCGGGCGCGGCGTTTGTTCCAACAATTCTGAAAACGGTCAAGGCAATCAGTACGCGGCGTTCGCCCCGGGTTATAAGCCTGTAATATCCCTGGAAAATACCAACCTTTCCTGCGGCCGGCATCATCAATTGCTGAACACGCGCGAGGCGAGGCGATTTCTCATAGCTAACCCATCGGATAAGTGTTGGAAGAATTTGCGGGGTCATTTTACCCAATGCCTGGGCGGCTGCGCCCTGTTTAGCATCTTCAAAGGTTTGCTGATCCTGTTCGTAAGCAGATATCCACTGCGAAAGGGTGCGGCCTTTGTATACCGGTTCGGAATCTCCCGTTGTCAGCGCAATGGCGGCAACGATTGCCATAATCGTGCCCGCTACAAGGGTAATTTTCCACCGTCGCTTCACACTCACAGAGTAGGCGGGTGCATTGAATGAGCGAGCAAATTGACATCGCGGTTGATCTGGGCGCCGTGCCGCCTCCTTTGCCGGAGATTGTCTCGTTGCGCAGTTTCATCGTCAACCCACCGACGCCTCCGCCGCAGGTCATCGAAGGCATCCTCCATCAGGGGTGCAAAATGATTTTGGGCGGGACGTCCAAGAGCAATAAGTCGTGGTGTTTGCTCGATCTGGCTTTCAGCGTTGCGAGCGGCCAAAAGTGGTGGGGCAAGCAGTGCGTCAAAGTGCCGGTGGTTTATATCAATTTCGAACTGCATGCCTGGGCGATGGCGCAACGCGTGGATGCGCTTTGCGCGGCGCGTCCGGAGTGCAAAGGCATCGGGGATACGTTTCATCTTTGGAATCTGCGCGGGCACAATGCTGATCTGACGTTGTTGCGGCCGAAGTTGCTCGAGCAACTGTCGCGGCATGAATTCGGGCTCATCATTGTGGATCCCGCTTTCAAGGTGCTCGGCGATCGGGACGAGAATTCGAACGGTGAGATTGCCGCGTTGATGAATGAGTTTGAGGCAATCGCGCAGGGTTCGGGTGCTGCGGTGGTCATTGCGCATCATTTCGCCAAAGGCGACAGCACCGCGAAAGAGGCCGGCGATCGCATGAGCGGAGCCGGTGCGTGGGTGCGTGACCCGGACAGCATCATGGTGATGACACCGCACGAGGAGCCGGATTGTTACACGGTCAGCAGTATTCTCCGCAATTTGCCCAGGCAGGATGAGTTCGTTGTCGAATGGGAGTTTCCGCGGATGAAGGTTGCGAGCGAGCTAGATCCTCATGCGCTGCGTCGGCCCCAATCCAAGAACAAGGTTTGTCGCGACAGCGAATTCATTGAGCAAGTGCTTGGCAATGGTTCAAAAGCGTTCACGCGCATTGTCGTGGACGCTGAGTCGGCGTTGCAGATGAGCCGACGAACGACGGCGAATTATCTCAAGCGCTTGTGTGAGGCTGGTTTAGTCAAACAAGGAGGCGGGCTTTATTGGAAAGCTGCGCCTGCTCAACCGTAAAAAACCCAAAGGAAGTGCAAGGTGCAACATCCCTATAATAAGAATGCAGCATTAAGCAGGAAAGAAGGGACAACCCTCCTAGGAGTCGGGTTGCCCTTCTTCTGCCTGCAATGGGTTTGCACCTGTTTGAAAGTGATTTTATGAGCAGACCATTCGAACAACTACCGAAAGAAAGCGCGAAAGCCTTCGCGGCGTTCAACTTGTATCTGAATCTCGGCGCGGAGCGTTCATTGCGGGAGGTAGGGGAAAAGTTAGGTAAGAGTGAGGGATTAATTGAACGCTGGTGTTCCAAATATGATTGGAAGACGCGCGTGCAGGCGTTCTCGGCGCACCTTGCACTGGTGGAGCGCGAAGCGATTGAGGCTTTGGCGCGAGAGCGTGCGATTGACTGGCATAAGTTGCACGAAGAGCAACGGATCACTGAGTGGAAGATACGGTGTGAAGCCTTGGAGCTGGCGAAGGAGGTCATCGCTCGATGGCGAGAGAACACGAATAAAGCGGGGACGCTTGAAGGGATCGCACGGCTTTTGGAGTTGGTCCACAAGTTCGGGCGGTCGGCAACGGGGATGCCTACGGAGATCAAGGAGGTTCGTGGGGAAGTGAATGCGACGCTGGAGGTGGAGTGGGAGATCGCGTTGAAAAAGGCGTTTCCAAAGGTGGCAGCGCCACCGGCCACTATTGTGGAGGCAGAAGTGATTGAACCGAAGGAGCTGAAGCCATGATTGAGCAGCAAATGTTTGTAGATGAAGCGGTGCGCGCTGGTTGCGGCGAGGATCAGATTCGGAACTTTATCCGCGCGCGCGTGTTCTTGCAGCAGCGGCAACTGGTGGCGAGCGCGGCGGCGCGGCTCTGCGATAGCCCGGATGGGCCGACGTCGATCGGCTACGGCGGCGCGCGCGGTGGCGGCAAGTCGCATTGGCTTTTGGCGCAGATGGGCGCGGACGATTGTCAGCGTGTGCCTGGGCTGAAATGTCTTTTGCTCCGCAAAGTTGGGAAGTCGAACACGGAACATTTCGAGGATCTGCGCCGAAAGCTGTTCATGTGTTTGCCTCATGAGTTTTCGGCCTATCGTGGGTTGTTGACGTTCACGAACGGGTCGCGGATTCATGCCGGGCATTTCCAATGTGAGAAGGACATCGATAATTATCTAGGCATTGAATACGACGTGATCGGGATCGAGGAGGCAACGACGTTGTCGAAGCGGAAGCATGACGATATTTCGACGTGCTGCCGGTCATCGAAGATTTTGCCGGACGGCACGACGTGGCGTCCGCGGATTTATTCGACGACGAATCCGGGCGGGGTAGGGCACGCTTGGTATCGAGCGATGTTTATTGTGCCGTTCCAGGATGAGAAGGAGAGCGATACGCGATTTATTCCGGCGCGCGTTGAAGATAACAAGTTCAACAATCCGGATTATCGCAAGAGGCTGGAGGGTTTGGCCGACGGTTGGCAAAAGCGCGCCTGGCTGCACGGTGATTGGGACATTGCGGCAGGGCAATTCTTCACGACGTTTCGACGCGATGTGCACGTCATCGAGGATTTTGATGACACGCGCGCAATGGAGTGGTTCGCCGCGCTCGACTACGGGTTCAATCATTACACGGTGGTGTTGCTCGGGTGCCGCGATGGCGATGGCAACGTTTTTATCGTGGATGAACATGCGGAGCGGATGTGGGTTCCGCAGCGGCACGCGCAGGCGATCCGCACGATGTTGGCGCGGCACAAAACAAATCAGGGTTGCACGTTGCACTTGCTGGATTTGAAACAGGTTGTTGCCGGCGCGGATGTGTTCAGTCGACAGAGCGACGGCACTACGATCGCGGCGCAATATGAGCGGCTGGGGGTGAAGCTTTCGCAAGCGAACATGGACCGGGTAAATGGATGGGCGGAGGTGCTGCACCTGTTAGGTGACACGGCGAATAATATTAAGCCGAAGTTGTTTATTCATCGGCGGTGTGCGCGGTTGGTCGAGTGTTTGCCGGCGTTGCAGCACGATCCGAAGCGTCCTGAGGATGTTTACAAAGTTGACGCCGAGGATGGAATCGGCGGCGACGATGCGGCGGATGCTCTTCGGTATATGGTCGCGACGAAGTCGCGCGAGTGTTTTGTGCGGAAGTTGAGGGGACTCTAAGAAAGGCTGAAGGATGAAGGGCTTTGCCCCGCTTTTGGTCGAGCCCATTGTTAGGCACTACTGCCTCGGACTTTGAAGAAGCCCCACTTCATACCAAGGCCGATAGCAGCGACGAAGGAAAGTGCCGCGCAGGGAAAAATATTTTGGATCAACTGGAACGTGCGAAGTTCCTTGAGCGACGCATACCGAACGGAGCCATGGCTTACTACCACTTTCTCGGTCAGGCCCAAAGTCTCGTCTGGAGCCTTCGGGAGATGAACGAAGTAATATTGGTCTATAAACACAGCTGCTCCCACGAAGATGAAAAAAAATCCAAGGAGAACCCCAAGCAATGTTTTGCGAAACCTATTCATGATTCATCACCACCTAGACAATTTATATCCGACAACTGTTCGCAGATTTTGAATCAGCCAACAAGGGTTTTATGGCGGCTTCTTTAAGAGAGGCCGGAGTCCAGAGGTTGCAAATCTCTGGCGCGGAGGTTTGGAGGCGGCGTGAGTCTCCAAAGCGAATGGCTCGCGCCTGGGCGGACGCGAGGCAAAACGGGTTATCGGGGACTGGCCGCGCAGGTTTGCGGCTTCGCGTCGCGATCGGCGGTGTAGATGAGAGGCTGGCCGCAGGCGTGGCAGGTTTTCCAATAGGTGCCGGCGTCGCGGTCTTTCTGACTTCGGCAATACCAGCGGATGCCGCATTGGGCGTGTTCGTCGGGCGTGCGGTATTTGTTCGCACAGGCGCGCTGAAAGCGGCGGTGATTCTTCGCGATTTCCTCCTCGGCGTTGCGCTTCTCGCGCTGGATTTTGGCGAGGATCTTCGCGGCTTGTTTGACTTCCCGTTCGTGTTGTTCGGCGGCGCGTTGGGCTTCGCACTTCGCGGTGTCGGCCGCAACGGCGGCGGCTTCGAACGGCATGAGAGATTGTTGGTTCATGAATGGAGTTCGGTGTGGATGAGGTCTGCGAGGTAATGCGCTTGTTTGGGCAAGCCACGAATGTTCCAACGTTTCAGAACGGCTGCGCGTTGCTCCGGCCTGAGCAAGAGGAGCTGGCGGCGCGCTCTGCGCCACGTCTGCGCGGTTTGGTTTCTCCAGCGTTGCACCATTTCGACGGTTTCTTGGTCAAGGCGATCAATGCGTTGGTGTGCCGTCTCGGTCGGTGCGAGTTCTGGAAAAAGACAGACGGCATCGGTCTGGCGCTGGAGGGCGCGACTTGCGGCGGCGATGCGTCGTCCCGAAACAGGGCGGCGCGCTGCTTTCATGTGCTTGTCGAATCTCATGGCTCGATCCTCGTCGGGTGGATGGCTCCCGCCCTGGGCGGACGGGAACCAAGTGGGAACTAGGCTGTGGCTGCCTCTACTTCGATGGGCGGGTGTGCCTCGTGGATGAGCTCCAGCTTGCGGTCCGTGGCCATCACTTTCGCGAGGCCCGAAGCGCGGCGGAAGTCGTAGACACCGTAAACTGTGTTGATTGGCTGGCCGTGCTCGTCACCGAGATAAACTGACCAGCGCTGAACGTCTGCGCCGGTCTTGTCTTTGCTCTGTTCCGGTCCCCGGAAGAAGACGGCTCTCCATGCCTGACTGGTTGACTGTGCGATCCGGTTCATGAGCCCTGGCGTTTCAGTGTTTTGTTTTTTGGTATTTGTTTTCATGTTCTTTTTTTTGACTGCTCTGCTGTGCGCTCTCGGACTGTCGCCCTTCATCCGAAAAAGCGCGTGCAGGCAGCGGCGGACGGCGGGAGTAGTCTTCAGAGGGCACCGCGAGATCCCCCTGCTGAAGCGCGCCGGTGAGGGCGATTGGTCGAGTGGCCAGCAGAGGGTGAAAAGGAACCAGAATTCTTTTTAGGGCTCAGGGGAATGGCGAGCGCCGACTGAGCGCGTTAGTCAAATGCGACTCCGCCTAACTTCTTTCAAGCTGCGGAGTGGAGGCGTGGCGTGAAGAATGCAAAACGGATTGGCGCGCGCACTGCAGGCCGATGGTGGGGAAGATCGGCCGACCGCATGTGAGCGTGCCGAGCCGTTTTCCCTGCGTGGCATAAGGCAATATTGTGCGACAAATCCGGTTCGCATCAGTGGGTCTCGCGGGTCCCGCTGTTGCGATGCGTTATTTCGCAACGGATTTTCTGCACAATGTTTCTTATGTCTTAGCAGTGGTTCGCAAGGCAGACGCCCAGACGCGCAGTTTCGAGCATCGTAGCGTCTGCCGATTTCTTCATGACATGCCTGAACGGAGCTTAGCAGTTTCTCGCGGGGTCGCATCAACACGGGCTCGCGGCGGCCGCGATCTCTGACGTGTGCGCGGAAGCTGAGGATGTCGCCGGCGTTCGTATGGGGACGGGGCGAACGGGAAGGCGATACCGCAGGCTTTTGCGCAGAGGTCAGACTGAAGTTGGGGGCGACAGTGAGTGCGGCAAATTCAGTGGAGGCCCAGACACGCAGCTCGCGAGTATCGTAGCCGGAACTGAATTGGCCGCTCTCACCGAGCTGGGGCTGTTTTGCCAGTCTCCACAGATTTGAAACGTCGGAACGGAGGCGTTAGCACGCGGCCACGAAATGGAGGCGTGATGGAAGCGGAGTTGTTCGCTGACACGCGCCGCAATGTAGCGGAGTGGAGCGTTTTTAATTTGTGGAGTCTGGCTCTTCGGGGCTGCGCAAGGGTGAGGACAACGACGGTGCTTGCACGATGGAGCGACATCGGCAGCGACAGTCGAGTCGATGGCGTCACTCTTGTGCGGCAGGGGCTACTTGTGAAAGGCAGGGTTTTTTAGTTTGATTCGTCCGAGAACATTGGACCGGGCCATATTGTTCTCATTGTAAAATGACAGTTCCAATGTCTCTTCGTTCGTAGGGCATTCTGGCCAGGTGATGGCAACGATGCCCGGATGGTTCAGCCATCGCCAAGCATGCAATTTCCAAGCGGCCATTATTGTGTAGGGCTCCCCGGGATCCTGGACGGCACACCATGTCCGGCGAGAGCGATCGGGCTCGTATGGATTTTCGCTGAACCAAAACACTGCCTCACCCGGGCCCGTATGGAATGGAATCGTATTCGTTTGCATGAAGAGTCGTGGGAAAACTTTCGAGCTCAAGAGGCTCAGCTTTTGCAAGGCGCGCTTTGCTGGGTTTTGGTTCAGCCACATTTGACTGCGGACGTCGTATGTCGCCTCTATTAGTTTGAGCGTCGGTCCGTTAGGGATCGTGATCGTTACCTGGTTAAGTTGAGTTAACCACAACAGAGCAGCGATTCCCACGGCGAGGGCGCAAATAGCCACCAGAGTAAATTGGGTTTTGCGCCGCATGAAAGGAGGTTGGCAGAACAGGGAAAGAGTTCAAGCCGGTGACTAGGTTTAGTCGGAGAACTGGAATTTGAAACGGCTAAGCGGTGGCTTGTCACCGCGTGCCAGAGCGAGACTGCGTTGGGTTGGTGGGCGTCTTTGGGTTGTATTTGTTTTTGGGGCGAGCTGGGAAGCGAGGGGGTTCTTTTGGGCTCGCGTGGCGCGCGTTCAGTATGCCGGGGAGGGGGCGAACCTGTGGCTAGTCGCGAGGAGCGGTGCCCCCTCCCCCGCTGCTAGACGTCGCCCGCTTTTAGCGGAACTGCGACGTTACCAGCGGGGGAGGGGGCGCGGGTTGGTGGGGGGCCCCGCGACGAGGCGGGCAATGCGCGGGCGGCGCGAGGGGGAAATGGGCGGGTGCCGCCGGCGTGCGGCGGGGAAATCAGTAGGACGTAGCGAGAAGGGAAACAGGGCGAGCGGAGTTCCGTTCAACCCTCTGAGCCTGGCGAACAAATGTTGTCTTTAATGCTGCGGAGGACCAACTGGCGTTGCTTGCTCTGTTTGAACCGTCTGACGCTGGCGCTTCGCATTCTTCAGTGCATACATGATCGCATAGACTAGCCATGGCCACGTCAACAGCGCCTCCCATCCAGGAAAGGGATTGCGGATGGTGAACAACCCCATTACCCAAGTGCGAATGATGATCGTAAACGCAGCCGCGATGGTGAATGCACCGGTCTGGTAGTTGCCTTTCGTTCCTCGTTTTAGCAGGACGCGTCCTAGTAAACAAAGTGCTCCTACGATTACGTCCCAGAAGGTTCCCCAGAGGAGGGCTCTTACGTTTCGAGCGTCGCCACGTCGTTGAAATTCCGAAATGAGTAACAGATTGAGCAGTGCGGCTGCCCAATAAACGACTGTGAGGATTGCCAGGGAAATTGACACTGGCTTCCACCGCAGAAAGGATCTCACCTCAGTATTCATAAGTACAACTTGGCGCGGCTGAAGGTAGCCAGCTGAGAAAGCGATGACAACGCCAACCTGCTAGCTTATGTGAATTGGCCAACTGAAATCGTGCGGAGCACTGCTGCCGAGTCTGCGAGGCGGCAAAGAGGGTGGTTGGAATACGGTCGCGCTGGGCGACTAACGCCGCCGCGAACGATACCGCCACGGCTGACGCGAACGGGGAAAATACCGGGACCAACCCATAACCACGATGAACACCCACAGAGTACTGCGCCCACCACGGTAACCGCGGCACGCACCACTGAGGCGACCCGCACGACATCCAGAACTGAACTGGCTTATGAACACCATCATTATAAAACCGCAACACCGAACCACGAAACCCGACTAGCGCCTGTTTTATTTTTTGTATTTTTTTCATCACATTGACTTTGAAAAAAATCAAAAAATAAAACTGGTGCGGTAGATCGCGGGAACCAACGTCGACAACCCTGCGCTCCAGTCGCGAGCATCAAAACAATTATATGGATCTCTGACTTCCAGACGGCGAAGGCTAAGCGGTGTGCAGACGGATCAGCAGCAGGTGTGACAGGGCACTGACTGACTAAATCAAAAATCAATTATCTCAGTGCCCTGGCGCATCTGCTGCCCGGCTGCACAGCGCGTGCCGGATGGGCGTTGGACGAGTTGAGGTGTTGAGAAGCGCAATTGATATTGTGCGTGCGAAGCGTGGGACGTTGGACAATCCGCGACGTTGGGTTGGTTTGGTGGCTAACTGATGCCGAAGGTTCGTAACAAATGAGCGACTGGCGGCTGCGCTGCTCTGAACGGTTCGTGTTATAGCAACGCAGCGCGGGTGCCAGGCGCGCAACTGACTTCTTTTATGTAATCGGCATCAGAATTATCGCACGCGTCGAGCAAGCGCGAAGCGGCTGCCGTTGGGAATTGTGCTGCAATCGGGGCACCTCCGTCGTCGTCGCCGTGGTCACGAGACGTCACCGCTTTTTCCACAAAACGGCAAATGCGTGAACTCGAGCACTTCCTGAGCGAACCTCTGCGCCAGCACCGCGTGCTCGGCGCCGTGGTTGTTCGTGGTAAAGGCGGCGAGTTGGACGAACTTGCCCGACCGGAGCAGCAAGCCGACGATACTATCGTGACCGTCGGATCCCATATACTGACAACGTATCGAAACGCCCTCGATGTCATTGGTCGCAATTTCCCTCCGTCTGAGAGTGACCAAGTCCCACGTTCGTGTGACAACCAGTAGATTTCCCGCAGGCGTCAGGCCAATTTGCCGGAAGTTGCCGGCTAGAACGAAGGTAATCGCGCCGACGACGAAAGCAACTGCATCGGCGACAAGGCTGACGTGGCCGACGACAAAGACGCAAAAAAGGATGGCACTGCAGATAAAAACGCGCGGCACCCACCGGTCCCGCCGCACTTCCGATTTCAAAAACACGTCGTTCGTCGGCATGCCGCAGTCTAAAAGCAACAATAGAACAGCGCGTTTTATATCACCAACGGGCGCTGGTCGCAATCACCGAGAGCGGACGGCTGCGGCGTAGGAGCGTTGCGATAGCATCGCGACGGAGCCGCTGCCGGACGCGTGCGTTGGAACCACGCAGCACGGAAAATTGCGCAAAGGTCGCGTAGTTTCGCTTAGTGTCGCGTTGCTTCGGTAGACCGGAGATGCAGATGTTTGCGAAGATGTGTGCGTGCCAGTTAACACGACACATCCAGAATATGACGCCAGCTTAGCTTTATGGCTTCGCGCTCGCGATGTGCTGGCTGGCGAAGATTCTGTTAAAGCTGCGGGTGAACGTTATCTGCCGAAGCTGGAGTTGCAGACTGACGACGAGTTCAAAGCGTATCGCGCTCGTGCTTCGTTCTTCAATGCGACTGGCCGCACGCTGGATGGATACAGTGGGTTGATTTTTCGACGCGCGCCTTTTGTCAAAATTCCTGAAGGTCCTTCCGGACGGGCAACATCCGGTCGGGCACCGTCCGCGCTCGCTTCTGCGCTCGGGCAGTTTGTCAACGATTGCGACATGCTCGGCACGTCATTAACCGGCTATGCAAAGGATTTGGTGACGGAGATCATCGGCGTTGGTCGTGCCGGCACGTTGGTTGATTGGGAAGGTGAATTTGAAAATCGCGCCTACGTATCGCTGTATGAGGCGGAACAAATCATCAACTGGCGAGTGGAGCGCGTGAACGGGCGCAATGTGCCGACCTTGATCGTGCTGAAGGAAAGTTCGAGCACGAGTTCAACGGATGGTTTCACCAACGATGTGCTTCCGCAGATTCGGGTTTTGAAGTTGGTCCGCGGTGCGAGCAGCCCCGGCCAAGTGGGCGCAACGAAATTTTCGTTGGTATACCAAGTCGAAATCTGGCGGCAAGAATCTGCGAGCAAAAAAGGCGACAAAGCTGAATGGGTGTTGACGGAAACGCGCACGCCGTTGCGTTTCGGCAAGCCGTTGCCACTGATTCCGTTTGTGTTTCATGGGTCGCGGAATTCCCTGCCGTCCATCGATAAGTTGCCGCTGACGGATTTGATTGCGGTGAATCTGAATCACTATCGCCTCGATGCTGATTACAAGCACGGCATGCATTTCACTGCGCTTCCAACGGCGTGGCTGAGTGGCTTTAAGAAGGACGAGAAGTTTCAGATTGGCGCTCGTGCTGCGTGGGTTTCTGAAGCAGTTGGGGCGTCGGCTGGTTTTCTGGAATTTACCGGACAAGGGCTCACCACTTTTGAGCGCGCGATGGATCGTGACGAAAAGCAGATGGCTGTGCTTGGCTCGCGATTGTTGGAGTCGCAGAAGCGCGTGGGGGAAACGGCGCAAGCGATTGAGCTGCGGCAGAGCGGTGAAAATAGTGTGCTGGCGAATGTGGCCACGAGTTTGAGCGAGTCGCTGACGCAGGTTTTGCGCTGGGTTTATTGGTGGAATTCGACGGAGGAAACGCCTGAAGCGCTCACTGACAATGTTGTTGTCATTTCGCTTAACACGGATTTCACAACGGCTGGGATGGATAGCAATGAGCTGCGCGAGATCGTTGCTGCATGGCAAGCGGGTGCAATCAGCCAGGACACGATGCTGGAACTATTCCGGCGTGGAGAAATTTTGCCGGATGGGCGCTCGAATGAGGATGAGGTGGCTCTCATTAAGGCGGCGGAGTTTCGCGCGAAGGGTGGCAGCGCCACTGGCCACTCCAGTCCCAGCGACCCGTCGAAGAGTCCGGCAGATCAAACACAAACATCGGTGCCAGCGCCTGCCGCTGCTGCTGCACCGACGAACCAACCGATGGCGGCATAACTACGAACGATTATGGCACTGAAGTTTAAGTTTAATTCCAAAACCGAAATTCCGGCTGAGTTGGCTGCACATTATGTCGAGCGCGATGGCGCTTGGGTTTTGGACGCTGACGGCGATGCCGACAAGGTGTTAGCACACGGCCACGATGCCCTCAAAGCCCGGCTGGATGAGTTTCGCAGCACAAACGTCACGCTGCTCAAACAGTTGGATGATCAGAAGAAACGTTTCGAGGGAATTGATCCCGACGAATTTCGCAAGCTCGCGGATGAAAAACGTCAGCTCGAAGAATCGCAACAACTGAAGGCGGGCGAGTTGGAGAAGGTGGTTGAGAATCGTGTGAAGGGTTTAAAGGCGGATTGGGACAAGCAACTTACCACGCTGACGTCGGAGCGCGATTCGCTGAACGGCCGGCTCACCGCGATTCAGATCGATCAAGGTGTGGTCGGTGCTGCGACGAAGCGGGGGCTTCGTGCGACTGCACTTACGGATATTACCTCGCGTGCGCGAAATGTTTTCAAGTTGGTCAATGGCGCGCCGCGCGCGTTTGAAGCCGATGGCGAGACGGTGCGTTACGGCAAGGATGGCGTGACGCCAATGACTTTGGAGGAGTGGGTGGATACGCAAGTGTCCGAAGCTCCTCACTTGTTTGAATCTAACGCTGGTGGCGGTGCTGCCGGCAACGGCTCCGGTGGAGCTGGTAATCGGTCCGTGAAAAACCCGTACCGCAAGGAGACGTGGAATCTCACGGAGCAAATGCACTTACAAAAAACTGATCCGAATCTCGCAGCGCGCCTCAAAGCCGCTGCGTGAAACAGGTCAATCCTCCTTCGCTAAAGCTATGGAGGATAAACCGGAGAAATAACGTTTATGGCAAAGACAGCAGTGGCGGACATTATCATCCCCACAGAGTTTGAAAAATATGCGATCGAGCGCACCGCTGAATTAGCGGCGTTCGGTGAGTGCGGCATTGTCGAGGCATCGCCTGAGTTCGATGCCATCGCTGCCGAAGGTGGACGCGAAGTTAAAATGCCGTTTTGGAAGGACCTTTCCGCGACGCGTCAGCTTCTGAGCGATTCGGCAACGCTCGCCGTCAATAAAATCGGCACTGATCAGGATGTCGCGCGTATTCACAATGACGCGCAGGTCTGGTCTGTGAATCACCTGGCGAAAGTGATTTCAGGCGATGATCCGATGCAGGCGATTGTGGATCTGGTCGCGCAGTATTGGGCGCGCACGGATGAAGGTCTGGTCGTGTCGTGCCTCAAGGGTATGTTCGCGGCGGGTTCGATGGCGGGTAATCTTCTCGCGATTCATTCGGAGTCGGCGGCTGGCGCTGCTTCGTCGACGAAATTGACTGGTGCGACGTTCGTGGATGCTTGCGCGAAGTTGGGCGATCGTGCTGACCGGCTCACTGCCGTTGCGATGCACTCGGCGACTGAAGCCGCGTTGCGAAAGCTCGACCTGATCGACTTCATTCCTGACAGCCAGGGCAAGCCGCTCTTGCGCGTGTTCCAAGGTCGGCGCGTGGTTGTCGATGACAACTTGCCGACTCGGGCTGGCACGACTGATGGCACGGTCTACACGACGTATCTGTTCGGACAGGGTGCGTTTGCGAAAGGTTCGTCGAAACTCGATTCCACTCCGCTGCAAGGCGGTATGGGGACTGAAGGTGTCGAGATCGCACGCGTGCCCTTGGATAGCGATACGATTCTGATCAATCGTCGCCGCTATTTGCTGCATCCGCGGGGCGTGAAGTTTACCAGCGCTTCTGTTGCTGGCGATTCGCCCACGAATGCGGAATTGGAAACCGGCGCGAACTGGACCCGCGTTTGGGAAAACAAAAACGTTCGCATCGTTGCGGTGACTCACAACAATTAACAAACCGGGCGCCGACCCCGCACACCGAACGGTGTCGGGGTGGCGCTCCCCCTCTTAAGAAAGGAAATTTTATGGGCAAGCTGATTCCCTGGGGTTCTGAAAAAATTCGGTCGGGTGAGGTCATTCAGATCCCGACGTTCACAAATGTTGCTGCTGCGAACGCTGCTGGCATTACTGCGGCAAAGTTTCCGCGACGCATTATTTATTTGAGCGCTGGCGGAACTGGTTCTGTGGCGTGCCTCGCAATTTCCGACGGCACGAATTGGAAACAAGTCGCCATTGGAGCGAACGCCATATGAACCCGGCTCGTGACCAATTGTATCCGATCATCCGGCGCGTGCGACGGCCGCTGATTCCCACTGATGCCGGCACGGCTGCTCCTGCGGTCGTGCCGGCGAAAACGCCTGAGCCTGTCTCGCCTACGCAACCGTCAAAACCTGAAACAACAACAGATGCCCCGCCGACGACCTCAGATGACTGATGCGCTTCCAGTTTCGGCAAATGCCGCCGCGTGGTTTGCGATGCAGCAGCAGCGCCGTCGACGTCGCAATTCTTTGGCAGCTGGCGGACCAGCGCTGGCGAATGTGCCGGGTGATTGCGTGTTGCGTTTGAAAGCGAGCACACTGGATTTGGGTGATGATGATTCGATTGCGTTCTGGCCTGATCTGAGCGGCAACGCAAATGACGTTTCGCAAATCACGGTTTCGCAACAGCCGACATTTCAGACAGTGACGTTCGCCGGGAAGACGTTTGCTGTTGCGCGTTTCGATACTGTCGATGATGGGATGGAGACGCCGGTCGTGATTTCTGGTGCGTTTTCGATTTTCACGTTGTGGAGGTTGGCCGATGCCGATGTGTTTAGCGGCGCGATTCTGTCGTCCGCTTCAGCCGACTGGACCGTGGGCAATATCAATGGGCAGATGCTTTGTTACTTCGAAGGATGGAGCGCAGCCGCATCTGTCAATGATTCGGATTTTTATCTGGTGGAGGCACGCGTGGTTCCTGGGAGCAGCCCGCTCAATATTTATTTGAACGGCGTGCAGGTTGGGATGAGTGGCGGCGGCTCGGCGGTGCCGTATCAGGTGATGTTGGGAGCTTCGGGCAGTAACGGTTATCCGGGCAATTGCGATTGTGCGGAGATTCTTATTTACGATCGTTTTCTCTCGGACGATGAGGCGGCCGGCGTGCGCGCCTATTTCCAGGAGGAATACAACTACTTGAAGTTATGAGCGTGCGCTATCTCGTCATTATTCCCGCTGCGGATCAGTCGCAAGCAAATGCTCTGTCGAAATCAGAATTTGATTCTGATGGCGGTGAGAAAACTTTTTCGATTGGGTTGTCAGAAACGGGCAAACCTCCGGCTACGCATTATTGGTGCTCGGCTTTGTTCTTTCGCACCGGTCCTGAACGTTTGCTTGCAGCTAAAGCGATTTTTCCTGACGCCGTCGTTGTGGACTACGACGGCGCAACGGATCCCGGGTTTCCGCAACGCACGATTGCGGAGCTCGGACTGAAACAAGTTGTGACTCTGCCGGATAGATAATATGGCGCTCGTTCTCGTCAAAGAAGATGGCACTGGATTGGCGAATGCGAATTCTTACGCGAGCGCTGCTGATGGTGACGCGTACCACGATGCGCATTTGTATGCAACGTCTTGGACGAGTGCGACGACGGCCAATAAGGAGAAGGCGCTGGTGTTCGCGACGCGGGTCATTGATTCGCAGTATCGGTTCCATGGAGTTCGCGCGGTCGCCGTGCAAGCGTTGCAGTGGCCGCGGTCCGATTGTCCCGATCCGGACGCTGCGCCGGATTCCAGTGGAATCGCGGTGTTTGCGAGCAATCAGGTTCCAACCGCTTTGATTAACGCGACGTGCGAAATGGCGCGCGCCTTGTTGGCAGCAGATCGAACGGGTGCACCAGCTGGCGAGGGAATTGATACGACCCAGACGTCGGCCTCGAGCGCGAGTAAGGACGGAACTACGTCGAGCAGCGTCAGCAATAGTTCAATGATGCGATACAGCAAGGTGGATACGCGCCCGACCGTTTCGCAGGCGGCACAAGCGTTTCTGGCCAAGCTGGGCGATCTACCGGGTCGAGCGAGTGGCGCTGTTCAGCTGGTAAGAGTGTGAAAGGAGTTTTGTGACGAACATGAACACAACTGAGTTTTTGAAAGCGGTTGATCACGCGGCGGCGATGAATGACCGCTGGTTATTTTTGGCGGCGTTTTGCCTGCTGCTGTTGCTGTGCGGTGTGGTGATTTATTGGCTCGTGCGACAGTTGCAATCCCTGATCGCGGACCACAAGGAACTGCGCCACGAGCATCACGCGGCGCTGCAGGAAATCATCAACACACAAAATGAAACTTCGCTGAAGCTCGCGGTTTGTCTCGATCGGAACACGGCTGCGTTACAGGAGTGCAGTTTCGAACTTCGCAGATTTCAGGAGCAACGAGTTTTATGAAAAAGACCATTATCTTATTTGCCGCGCTTGCAATTGTGGGTTGCAGCACAATTAAACCACTTAAGCCGGGCGTCGCGCGCATTCAATCGAATGTCGGGACGAACGGCATTCGCGAATTCGTCGCCGATTTGAAGCAGCCCGAGAATCCCGCGCAAAGCGCGACTCAGAATTTTGAACGCACGACAGAAACGGAGTTGCCGATCCCGGCGCAGAGCAGGGTGCAGGAAGTATTCATCACGCCGGCAGCGCAGCCTGGTGAGCAACCGGTGAAGCAGGAAAAGACGATCGTGCTGTCTGCGCCGACCGTACAAAAAACGCGAATCGTTGAGAAAGCTGGCACGATGATTGGCGCTGCGCAAAAAGACACGGCGCGAGAATTCGGCGCGAAGCTTGCCAGTTTGAAAGGTGTCGTTTGGGTTGGGCTTGGTTTGTTTCTGTTCGGACTGGCATCTCTATTCTATCCACCTCTGCGCGCAATTATTGGCAGCGTGACAACTAGCTTGGCGATGCTTGCCGGCGGCGTGTCGCTAATGGTGTTGCCGTCGCTGATCGTCGGGAATGAATTGCTGATTTTAGCTGTCGTGGCGCTCGGTGTCGGTGCTTGGTTTTTTGCGCATCGCCACGGGCAATTGCGTGGAACAGTGGACGCCCAAAATAAAACGAGTATGGCCGGTGCGGCGGAAGAGACCGTTTCGCGGCTGATGGCTAAATGAAAGGTTTTTATGCGAGATGAACAACATCGTTTCCTAATGTTAATGAGGCGACTTCCTGCGCGCCTCGACGTTGAGCAGGCCGGTTGGGTCCTTGGCTGTCAGAAGCATGACGTTCCGGCTCTCGTGGCCGCGCGTCTGTTGAAACCGCTGGGCAACCCTCCACCCAATGGGATCAAGTTCTTTGCGACCATGGATATTCTGGAGTTGATGGAAGATAAGGCCTGGCTCGCGAAGATGACGAACACGATCACGCAACATTGGTTTAGAAAAAATGCGCAGAGAAAAACCGGTGTCGTGAGCGCGCGTCGAAACGGCGCTGCTGGTTTGGACAGCATGGCGCCGGTTTCGAATAACTGACCGCGTTTACTGGTTTACCGCCATTGGGAGTGGAACGATTTTCGACTCGTATTCTTCCAGGGATGGAACGATGACCTTTGCCTTCTTAGAGTAAGCGCGCGCAAACGCCTTTGAATTATGTCCGAGGGCCTGCTGTGCGTAGCGCTCGGGCATTCCGACAACCTTGGCACGTTCCGCCCATGCATAGCGGTAGCTGTGCAACGAAATGCCGCTGCCTTTTAGGGCGACCGTTTTGAGCCGCTTGATAAACATTTTCGCACGATGGTTCTCTTTGATGCGCGCGAGTCCCGGGAATAAATTGCCGACCTGCGGAAGCGAACGCAGAATGGCCGCTGCCTCTGGCCCGAAGGTGATTACGACAGGAACTCCCGTTTTGTTGCGTGAAAAAGAGATGGTGCGGTCCTGCCAATCAATGTCCTCGGCTTTCAGTTCGGCGATATCGGTTTGTGCGCCGCCCAAGTGCCACAACATTTGGTAATAGGCTTTGATCTCGGGGTTGAACTCGCGATTCAAAATTTGTGTGTGTTCGGCGAACGTGATGGCACGACGTTCTTTGTGTTTAACGGCCGGCCATTGCAGCTTCGGAAGCACGGGCCAAGGTAGCCAGTGCATGCCGACGGCGAAATTGTGGAGCCGGCGGAGAAACATATTTGTCGAGGTACCGCCATTGCGGAGCACTTCAAAAAAATGTTCGCCGGTAGTTTCCATCAACTTGCGACTGCGAATCGTGTCGAAGGCTTTGTCGAGAATCGCGTGCTTCCATCGCTCCTGGGTTGGGCCGGTCTTGAGCGGCGTCATTTGATCCATCACGTGCTGCCATGTGCGCGCCGAGAGTGCGGAGTCGCTGTGCTTCAAATAAACCTGCGCGATCTGCAGGTTCATCGAGGCGTTGCGGACGGCCTCGTTTTTGATGTCGGTCAGCCGTTGGGCTTCGTCTGCGTTGTTGGTTTTGAGGCTCTCGCGTTTCTTGGTTTGAGTGTCGAAGCAATAGTAAGCGTCCCGCTTTCCCCGGTAGATTAATCGATAGCGCTTCATACGTTTGAATCGTAATGAAGTGCGAACTACTCGCGTCAGAGTGTAGTCGCGGAGCTCCCGTGAATTTCCACGCTTAGTAATTATCTAAGCAGCGTGGTGTCCATTTTGGTGTCCGCTCCGGCTCTCTTCTCCTCAAGTCCTTGTGTTCCAACACTCGGAGAATGGAGCCAGTTGCCGGACTTGAACCGGCGACCCACGCTTTACGAAAGCGTTGCTCTACCAACTGAGCTAAACTGGCGTCCCGAAAGGCACGACAAGGTAAAACCGCTCTCAGACCGTCGCAAGACAAAAGTCAGGACCCAGCCTTTGGACGTACGTTTCGTCCTTGCGCTCACACCGAAGTGAGCGGTGATTGATGTTGGGTCGTAGTTTTACTGAGCACTGCCCGAGGCCGGTTATTAAAGCCGCCGCCTGGTATGGCCAGTGCCCGTTGCAGAAATGAAAGCGTTCGAATCGTGCAAGCGAGTCCAGAGCAGTTGTTTCAGGCAAATCCCGAAACATCCGTAGGGACTTACTCGCCTTGTCGGTATCGCAACAAAAAGCCACTATCGATGAAACCAAGATTTGTGGGATGAAACAGTTAATCAAAACTAAGGGAATACAGACGAAGCCAACCGACAACCGCGGGAGAAGCCCAAGTGCGCAGCCTCTGCGTATCGCAACTCCGGAAAGAACGGTGGCGAAAGAACATAAGGATGAGTTTGAGGGTGGTCGGCTGAAACCTGAGGTGCCGCGCGATCGGAATGCTGCAACGGACGTGCCCCTTCCCGCTCCAGAACGAGGTTCTTACGATGGCGACACGGCCATTAAACTGTACCTGCGTGAAATCGGGCAGGTAAAACTCCTCACGCCCCAGGAAGAAATTGAATTAGCGGCCCGCATCAAGAAGGGCGACAAAAGAGCGCGCGAGCAGATGATCAAGGCGAACCTGCGCCTCGTCGTAAAGATCGCGCACGATTACGAAAATTTCGGATTGCCGCTGTTGGACCTGATCAACGAGGGGAACATCGGCTTGATGAAGGCGGTGGAGCGGTTCGACCCTTCCAAAGGCGGCAAGCTTTCGACTTACGGTTCGTGGTGGATCAAGCAATCGATCAAGCGCGCGTTGGCCAATCAGTCGAAGACCATTCGCTTGCCCGTGCACCTGGTCGACAAGATTTCGAAGATGCGCCGCACCGCGATGAAGTTGCAGGAAGTTTTTGGGCGCGAGCCAACTGATGAAGAGTTGGCGGAAGAGCTGGGAATGTCCGCCCAGCGCGTCACGCAAATGCGCACGGCGGCAATCCGGCCAGCCTCTTTGGATGCGCCGATTGGCGATGATGAATCGAACAATTTCGCCGAAGTCGTCGAAGATGAGAACGCCGACACACCTTACGAAACTCTCGAGGACAAAACCGTCACGAGAATGTTGCAGGAGATGGTCAAGACGCTCGACGACCGCGAGGCGACAATTTTGAAGTATCGTTTTGGGCTCGATGGCGGTTCTGAAAAAACGCTTGAAGAGGTCGGTGAAAAATTCGGCGTCACCCGCGAGCGCGTCCGGCAAATCCAAAACATCGCGCTGAACAAGCTTCGCAAAATGATCGAGAAGCTCGAAGCTGTGAAGAGGTAAGCGAATCAGATCGCGGATATATCCTGCTCAATTACGTTGCAGGACGTTCATTTGGATCCGCTGTAAAAGCCCGCGTAAATACCGCCTTGCGCGAGCAATTCTTTTTCTGTGCCGATCTCGGCTATTTGGCCAGCCTTTAACACGACAATCCGATCGGCCCAACGAACCGTCGATAACCGGTGGGCGATGATGAAAGTTGTTCGGTCCTTCATCAAAGCACGCAACGCATGCAGCAACGCATCCTCGGTCTCAGCATCCAACGCGCTGGTCGGCTCGTCCAAAATCAGAATCGGCGCATCTTTCAATAACGCTCTCGCTATGGCGAGCCGTTGGCGTTCGCCGCCGGACAACGTCGCGCCACGTTCACCAATGACAGTGTCGTAGGTTTGAGGCAGCTGCTGAATAAACGCATCAGCATTGGCTGCTTTGGCAGCAGCTTCGATTTGCGCACGCGTTGCGTGGGGAGAGCCGTAGGCGATGTTCGCGGCGATGGACAGCGGAAACAAAAAGGGCTCTTGAGAGACAATCGCAACCTGCGACCGCAAACTGCTCAGTTTCACTTCCCGCAGGTCTTTGCCATCGATCAACACGCGTCCTTGCCACGGATCCAAAAAACGCGGAACAAGACTGACCAGAGTGCTCTTACCGGCGCCGGTCGTGCCCACCAACGCAATCGTTTCTCCCGCGCGCACGTCGAGCGCAATGTCGCGCAGGGCAGGGCGGTCGGATTCATAGCCAACAGTGACGTTTTCAAATTGCACGCGGCCGCTCAGACGCGGCAGAGAGATTGCGCCGGGGCGGTCAGCGATTTCCTGCTCCGCGTGTAAAATCTCCAGCACACGGCGCGAGCTGCCGGCCGCGCTTTGCACGATTGCAGACGTGTACATGATTGAATTCAGCGGCGTGTAGAGCGAGCCGAGGTAGGAAAGGAAAAGCAAAATCGTGCCGACGCTCATATTTCCAGCCAGCCCATGCCGTGCTCCAATCCAAAGCACTCCGGATGTGCCAACAGCGGTCGCCAATCCCATCAATATTTTGAACTGCAATTGCACGTTCGTTAACGAAAGCGTCGCCACGAGACTTTCGTTGAGGTTCGCTTGTAAACGACGTTCGCTTTCCCGTTCGCGACCGAACGCCTGCACGATCGGGATAGCGGCGAACGTTTGCTCGATGATATCAAAACCGCGCCCCTCAATTTCCTGCTGCTGCCAACCACGCTCCATCATCGGTTTTGCGTAAATGAAAAAGATCAACGCCATGTAAGGAACGATGGCGATCGACAAAAGAGTCAGCGTCGGGTCGATGCGCCACAAAATGACAAACATCATCACTAATGTGACCACTGCCGATACGAGCGGCAGCATGGCATCTTTGACGATGACCGACACACAATTGCAGTCCGAAGTGACGCGCCGAATGTTATCTCCAACGGATTTGTTCGCGTGAAAGCGCAAGGAAAGATGCTGAAGTTTGGCGAACAAATCGGCCGCCAAATCATAAACGATACGTTGGCCGAAACTAATGTTGGCATACGCGTCTGCGACTTGAGCAACCCAGCCGAGGAGAAAAATGACAATTGTCGCCCCGACGCTCCACAGAATCAGATTGCTGGTCGTCGGCGCGGCGGGAAGCCAATCAACAAGTGTTTTGACCACAGGCGTCGCTGCCTTTCCCTGCAGGACATAATCGACCAGGAAAACCATCGGCCATGGTTTCAACAAATCGATTCCCGTTTTCAGGAGCATCGTGCCCAGGACAGTCCCGAGCGCGAGCCATCGCCGAAACGCGTAGGTCGTTGCCCAGATGCACAGGCCGAGCATCGTCGTTTTGACTGTTGGCTTCTCTTTGCTCATGTGCCAGTAGTCGCAATCGTCGCATCGGACGCCGACCGAAATTGCAATTTGTGCAAGTGCGCATAGACACCGTCTTGCGCCAATAATTGCTGGTGTGTTCCGGCCTCGCAGATTCGTCCGGCCTTCAACACCACGATCTGATTAGCCCTGCGGATGGTGCTCAAGCGGTGAGCGATAATTAAGGTCGTGCGACCGGCCATTAACCGTTCCAACGCTTCGAGCAACAAATTTTCCGTTTCCGAATCCAAAGCGCTGGTTGGTTCATCGAGAATCAGGACGGGCGCGTTTTTAAGCAGCGCTCGCGCAATCGCGATCCGCTGACGTTCACCTCCGGATAACGTGGCGCCGCGCTCTCCCATTATCGTGTCGTAGCCCTCAGGCATGCGCGTGATGAAATCGTGCGCATTGGCCGTGCGCGCGGCCTCCTCGATTTCCTTCCGCGAGGCGCCTTCTCGTCCCCACCCAATATTTTCCGCTATCGAAAACGGAAACAAAAACGGTTCCTGGAGGACGATCGAAATTTGTGAACGCAATCCAGCCAATTGCAAATCGCGCACGTCGTGGCCATCGAGCAAGACCCGGCCTTTCAACGGATCCAGAAAGCGAGGAATCATGCTGACCAACGTGCTCTTCCCCGCGCCCGTGGGTCCAACGATCGCCAGCGCTTCGCCCGGGAGGACTTCCAACGACACATCCAACAACACAGGCCGTTCGGGATCATAACCGGTCGTAACGTTCTCGAATCTTATGTGCCCTCGCGCGGTATCGAGTGGAAGCGCGTTTGGTTTGTCGACAATTTCCGGCTGCGCATCCAGCACTTCATTAACGCGATCGACGCTCGCGCCGATGTTTAGCGCGGTGGGATACACGCCCGCGAGAACCTTGGTCTGTGCCTGCAACGAATTCAGATAAACCAAAAACACGAGCAAACCGCCGACCGTCAATTTTCCCTCACCGACATAATGAGCTCCTGCCCAGATAATCACGCCGGTGCCAATCGTCGTAATCAGTCCGGAACTGAGACCACCCAGGCTCCCCAGAAATGTGCTCCGTTGCTGCGCTTCGATGGCCTGGGCGGCAAATTGCCGGAATCGCTCGTTCTCGCGTTCTTCCTGCACGAAAGCTTGCACGACCGGCATCCCGCTGAGCGTTTGCTGAATGTGCGACTGAATGCGCGTTTCAATTTCGCGCTTGTCTTTCGCCGCCGCTCGCAATCGTTTCCCCAATAACAACGACGCTCCGACCATCAACGGCACTACCGCCAATGAAATCAACATCAACATCGGCTGGAGCAATCCCATCAGCACAATCATGGCGATCGTCGTGAGCATGGCCTGAAACGCCGCGAAACAAACAGTGTGCAACAGTTGATAAACACACCAACTATCGACCATTACCCGGCTGATCGAGTCACCCACTTCACTGCGGCTATGGAACGAAAGCGAACGCTGTTGCAATCGCGCGAACATATCGTGGGCTAAATCATTGACTGTGCGGCGTCCGGTCGAAGTCCACCCCCAGGCCAGTGCCGCGTCTAAAGCACCGTTCAATAAATAAATGACGAGCCCGGCGAGCACGATCACCGGGAGCAGTTTTGCAGGCTCTGTGCTGATCGAGAGGGATTGAAGAACGGACTGCAATGCGGATGGCAGAGCCGTGTTACTTAGTAAATGGTCCACGACCAACTTCATTGGCCACGGCTGGAGGGCGGTCACGGCTGAGGCCAGCACCGTCATCACCAGGAGCAGAAGAAAACGGCCGCGATAGGGCGAAGCATATCGAAGCAGTTTCAGATAACGGCGCATTCTCGTGGGAGACAATTTTATTGCTGCATCGCGCCATAAAGCGATTCCAAACCCATGCATAGGTAAGTTACAGGTTGATCGGAAACTCAACCGTGGGTGTGGCTGGCGGAAAAAATGTTCAGCGCGAAGCGGACCGACTTAGCAGATGCGCGGCAATTGCTCGCCGGCGAGCATTTCGACAACCCGTTCGCCACCGACTTTCGTTTTCATCGTGACGAATCCGGGCATGTCGGTGACGACTTCACCGATGATGACGGCGTCGCGACCTAACGGATGAAGGCGCATGGCGGCCAAAACGGCCTCGGCGCATTCCGGAGGAACAAACGCGAGCAGTTTGCCTTCATTAGCGACGTAAAGTGGATCGAGACCGAGAAGTTCGCACGCGGCTTTGACCTGCTCACTAATCGGGATGCTCGATTCATTGAGATGAATTCCAACACAAGCTGATTGGGCGATTTCATTCAATGCACTGGTTACTCCACCGCGGGTTGGGTCGCGCAGCACGTGGATATCTTTGCTGGCAGCGAACATGTTTTCGACAAGTCCATTCAGTGGCGCGGTATCGCTGACAATCTGCGTTTCGAATTCAAGTCCATCGCGCACGGACATAATGGCCATGCCATGTTGAGCCACCTGGCCGTTGATTATGATTTTGTCGCCGGGTCGGGCGTTACGCGGATGGATGTTAATTCCGTCGTGGATTAATCCGATGCCGGACGTGTTGATAAAAATTTGGTCGCCTTTGCCGCGATCAACGACTTTTGTATCGCCAGTCACGATGCTCACACCGGCAGCTTTCGCAGCGGCTTGCATCGATTGGACGATGCGCCACAGATGTTCGAGCGGCAGTCCTTCTTCGATGATAAACGCCGCCGTCATGTAGAGCGGTCGCGCGCCGCACATGGCGAGGTCATTGACCGTTCCGTGCACGGCCAGAGTGCCGATATCGCCGCCGGGGAAGAAGATGGGGCTGACCACAAATGAGTCAGTGCTCATCGCGAAACGGACGTTGCCGTTGCCACTGGTGTTATCGATGGAAAACATCGCGCCATCGTGGAGCGGTTCGAGCAGTTCGTTTTTGAAATGGGGCAGAATTATTTTCTGAATCAGTTGCTGGCTCAATTTTCCGCCACTGCCATGGCCAAGGACGATTTCTTTGTGCGTCGTGATCGGCAGCGGACACGAAAACGAGGCCGGATCGGCGGATGGTATTTCAGACGACATCTTCGGCTCCTAACGCGACGTGAATCAGGTCCCACGCAATGTGAACGAGAGTGGCGTGGACTTCCTGGATTCGGTGAATGCTGTAGGAAGGGACAATGAAGCAGTAATCGGCCAACTCGGGAAATCGCCCGCCGTCTTTGCCGGCCCACGCGATGGTGAGCATCTGGCGCTGGCGCGCCTCTTCCAACGCGTAAATCAAGTTGGGCGATTTGCCACTGGTGCTGACCACCAAAGCCATATCACCGGATTGCGCTTGCACGCGCAATTGGTTGACGTAAATACGCGAGAAATCAACGTCGTTGCCGATGGCAGTCATAGTCGCAATGTCAGTCATCAATGGAATGACCGGAAACGCTGGTCGCTTTTCAATAATTGGATGGGTGAATTCGACGCTGAAATGAAGCGCGTCACAAAGGCTGCCGCCGTTGCCCATGACGAACAACCGTTTGCCTTGCGAAAAGCGCGTGGCCATGTCCCTGGCCATGTGCTCGATCTGCCCGGCGTATTGGCAAAAGAACTTCTGCTTCATCTCAACGCTTTCGTTGCATTTGCGCAGGATTTTATCGGAAAAAGTTTCAGTGCTTGTTTGCATACTCGGGCACTTTGCTTTGCAAATGACGACCGTAAGCGTAGTAGGCGGCGCATGCTCCTTCGGCGGAAACCATGGTTGCGCCGAAAGGAGTTTCGGGGGTGCACTGTTTGCCGAACGCGGGACAGTCATGCGGCTTTTTGATTCCCCTGAGCACGAGACCGCTGATGCATTGAGCAGGTTCGTGCGTGTCAATTTCTTTGACTTCGAAGATGCGTTCAGCGTCGTAGTCGCGAAATTCGAAACGGAGTTTGTAGCCGCTCTTTGGAATGCTGCCGACGCCGCGCCATTTCCGGTCGCAAACTTCGAAAACTTTGTTGATGACGTCGCGAGCGGCGGTATTGCCGTCGCGTTTGACGACGCGCGCGTATTGATTTTCAACTTCGGCGCGGCCTTCCTCGAGCTGGCGAAGGGCGCACAACGTGCCTTGCAGCAGATCAATCGGCTCGAAACCCGTGATGACAATTGGCACTTTGAAACGGGCCGTGATCGGCTCGTATTCGCGATAGCCCATGACAGTGCAAACGTGGCCGGGACCCAAAAAGCCCTGCACGCGGTTGTGCGGTGATTGCAAAATGGATGCGATGGATGGCGGCACAAGGACGTGCGAAACGAGAATTGAAAAATTGGATATACCCTGCCGCTGCGCTTGCCAGACAGCCATTGCGTTTGCGGGAGCGGTCGTTTCAAACCCGATGGCGAAGAATACGACTTTTTTGTCAGGGTTAGCCCGCGCGATTTTAAGGCAGTCGATTGGTGAATAAACGACGCGAATGTCCGCGCCGCGTGACTTGAGAACCAGCAGGTCGTGCTTCGAACCCGGTACGCGCAACATGTCGCCGAACGAACAGAAGATAACATCGGGCCGCGACGCGATCGCATGCGCTTTATCGATCATTTCCAGTGACGTGACACACACCGGGCAACCGGGGCCATGGACGAGTTCAACTTCCTGGGGCAATAGACGATCAAGACCGTATTTGACGATGCTGTGAGTCTGACCACCGCACACTTCCATCAACACCCATGGCCGCGTTACGGTGCGATGGATCTCGTCGACAAGTTTTTCGGCGAGGGCTTGATCACGATATTCGTCGAGGAACTTCATAAGACTTGCGGATTGGGAATTGCCGATCGGGAGTCGAACAAACTGTTATCGGCATTGGTCCCGACGTCGTTTGGTTCCGGCGTGTCCAACTCGCCTAGCTGTTGAAGGTCGGCGAGCGCTTGATACGTCCTGGCCGCTTCTGCTTCATCGACTTTTTGCAGAGCGAAACCGACATGGACCAGGACGTAGTCGCCAAGCTGAGCGTCGGGAATGTATTCGAGACAGACTTGTTTGACGATGCCGGCAAAATTGGCTTTGCCCATGCGCACCCCAGTTGCATCGGGAGCGACTTCGATCAGTTTACCGGGAATAGCGAGGCACATATTGAGATTATAGGTTTATGACTTTGGATGACACTTCGCGGCGGCCGTGATTTGGCCTAACGCGATGCCGCCGTCATTGGTTGGAACGTGTTGATGCCAATATGGACGGAACCCACTTTGTTTAAGTCGGGTGACGGTGCCGGTGAGCAGCAATTTGTTTTGGAAGCATCCGCCAGTGAGGATAATCTTTTCTTCGCCGATGCGTTCAGCGATTTGGATGACCACTGCGGCAAGTGTGTTGTGGAACCTGGTAGCGATCGTTTCGGTAGCGACACCTGCGGCCACATCATCGAGTAGCAAAACAATCATTGGTTCCCAATCCACAATCAGTGGTTTGCCCTCACGGATCAGCATTGGATATGCG
The DNA here is from genome assembly GCA_963702845.1 of uncultured Verrucomicrobiae bacterium. GTDB lineage: Bacteria > Verrucomicrobiota > Verrucomicrobiia > Limisphaerales > Palsa-1400 > JAICXV01. The sequence continues at coordinate 158,879 of OY969763.1, forward strand.
TCTGACGTTTGCGCACCGGCCGCAAATTCCAGATCCATGGCGGCTTGTCCTTCGAAGCTGGATTTGTGACGCAGACCTATGATCGAAGCAACTGCGTCGAACAGTCTACCCATGCTCGAAGTGAGCGGCGCATTCGTGTCGCGTTCGAGCATCTGGCGGACTACGGCCAGCTCTTGCTGCGAACAATTCGCAAAAGGCCGAATTTCGCGATGGAGAAGCATTTCTTTGCCAAAAATTTCGTAAAGCAATCCAATGGCGGAGCGGCACGGTTGTTTCGCGGCCGCGTCGGCGCCCGGTAGGCGAAAGGTTCTGAGGTGTGCGACGCGTTCGAAACTTCCGTCGTTCACAGACAGGAATTCGCCGCCCCAAATGGTGCCGTCTGCCCCTAAACCGGTTCCGTCCCACGCCACGCCGAGTGCTGCGGGTTTCAATTCATTATCCGCGAGGCAAGACAACACGTGCGCATAATGGTGTTGAACTGCCATGACCGGAATGCCGAGTTCGCGCGCATAACTCGTGGACGAATAATCGGGATGCAGATCGCAGGCGACGAGATCTGGCTTTGTTTCGTAAAAGGTTTGTAGGTCGGCGGCGATTTTTTTAAATGCGCAATGTGCTTCTTTGGTTTCAAGATCACCAATGTGCTGGCTGATCACAATGGTGTCGCGGTGTCTCAGCGCCACGGTGTTTTTTAAATGCGCGCCCACAGCCAAGATCGTGTCGGCGTGAATTGGCGTCGGTATACAAATTGGCGCGTAACCGCGTCCGCCACGCACGAGCATTTCCCGGTCGAGAACACACCGCACAATTGAGTCGTCCGCATGTCGAACAATCGGCCGATTGTGCACCAGAAAAAAATCAGCGATGCCGCGCAGGCGCTCGCGAGCTTCCATTTCTTCGGTGCAAATAGGTTCGTCGCTCAAGTTTCCACTGGTCGCGACAATAGGCCCGTTGAACTCAAGCATCAGCACGTGATGCAGCGGTGAGTAGGGCAGCATGATGCCGAGATTTGGATTATTTGGCGCGACAGAAGGAGCAATCGACTTTTGTCCGGGCCGGCGCTGCAACAGTACAATCGGCGCTTGAGGCGAGCAAAGTAGCTGTTCTTCGACCTCGGAAACCTGGCAAACGGAACGGACGACATCGAGCGAAGGAAACATCAATGCAAATGGTTTTTCTTCCCGATGTTTGCGGCGGCGCAATGTCAGAATGGCCTCGTGATTTGCCGCGTCCGCCAGCAAATGAAAACCGCCGATTCCTTTCATTGCCACGATTGCGCCCATCCGAAGCATGTGTGCGGCGAGAGCGAGGGCACGATGGTTCTTTTCTAAAAAGTCGTTGCTGTCGAACAATTCAACATGTGGGCCGCACACCGGACACGCGTTCGGCTGCGCGTGAAACCGGCGATTATTCGGGTCGTGATATTCGGCCTCACAATCTTCGCACATCGCGAAGGATTTCATCGATGTATTCGCACGATCGTAGGGAAGTGATTCGATGATCGTGAAACGTGGCCCGCAATTGGTGCAGTTGGTAAATGGATAGAGGTAGCGACGATTTGTTGGATCGAACATTTCGCGCAGGCAATCATCACACGTCGCGATGTCCGGCAAGACTTGCGCGTTTTTAGCTCCGGCAGCGGAACTTTGGTGAATTTCAAATTGCTCAAATCCTACCGGGGCTGCGAATGTGAAATCCAAGGTGCGAATACTCGCGCGCGGCGGTTTGTCAGATTTGAGCCGATTGATGAATAGTTCGACGTTCTGCGTGTCGCCTTCAGCTTCAATGGCTACTCCCTGGCTGGAATTCGAAACGGAGCCATAAAGGTGTAGTTCGTTAGCGAGCCGAAAAATAAACGGACGGAAACCGACGCCTTGCACGGCGCCGCGCACCATTATCCTGGCTCGCGTGGTGCTCATCTGAATAGGCCTTCGACAAATCCAATTTGGTAAATGAGAAACAAACCAAATCCAACGCTCAGAAAACTTGTCGCGACCCCTAGTCGTCGATTGAACTGGACCGAACGCCGTGCCGTCCACGTGAATGGAACCGAAATCGCTGCGGTGATGAACATCATTCCGACAATCGTGCCGACGCCGAACACCATCAGATATGCAACCGCCCAGCGCGGATCCTGAATGATTGGTATGACCATTAGCGCCAATGCAGCCGAACCAGCCAAACCATGCACGCACCCCACGAGCAGCGGGCGCAACACCTGGTAGAACCGCAGATTGCCAAATATTTTGTCGAGACGATTTGTGGTTGGGTCCTCCTGCGGAAAACGTTCGTCGGCGTCGCGGTCTTTTAAATTGCGAAACCAATTGCGCAGATCTTTGAGATTCAGGAGCCCGAGTATGATGAGCATCACGCCGACGGAAAATTCAAGGGCCAGTCCGGTGCGACGAGGGATGACAACGCCGAACAATAAAATGGCACTGCCGACCAACATGACCGTAATCGTGTGGCCAATGCCCCACAGACAGCCAATCAACGTTGCGCTGTGCAGTTTGTTTTCGCGACTGACGATCGTTGTCACTGCAATGACGTGATCGGCGTCGGTTGCATGACGCATACCCAGAAACAGCCCCAGAACAACGACAGAGAATAATGTGATCATGTCTTTGTCTCTTCCAGTTCGCCCTGTTCCAATTCCAACGCAATCAAATCCGGGCAGGCTTCGATGACAGCGCGGCGAATCGCTAATTCAAGGGTCACGGCTGATGACGGACAAGTTTTGCAGGTGCCTTGAAATCGCAGCCGTGCAATTCCATCGTGCACACCGAGCACGTCGATGTTGCCGCCGTGGCTTTTCAAATAAGGCCGAACAGAATCGAGTGCGCCAAGAAGCCGCTCATCAAGCGATTGCGGGTGCAGATCGTGGACAAGTAACAGGCTGCGCAGTAATTCGTCTTTGAGCAGACCTGCCATTACCTTTTCATTGTCACGGCCGATCACCTTCACGATGCGGCCCAGTGCTTCGCCGTAAAGTGTTACGACCGACTGCACTGATTCGGCGGCAAGTTCGCGCGCGGCCAGATTCGGGATTGAATCCAGTTGCGCAAACAATTCTTCGAGGCGAGAGGCGGCGTCCTTGTGATCGGATTTTCCTCCGTTGTTTTGCAACGGAACGAAATGAGTCTCCGGCAATTCGGTTGGCGCGATTGATTCAACGGTATTCATTTGGCAATCCGGATAGTTTTAATGGCACACTCCTCGCCTTCGCGTGCCTCCACCTGACGGCTGCACTTCGGGCATTGGAGTGTTGGAACGGCAGCAAACGAAAGCGCTCCGTCCCAGTATTTTGGCTTACCGCTGTAGCCGCAGTGCGAACAGGCGACAGCGGCGTCAACGCGTTCGATCTCCAACTCGGAATTTGCGATCTCAGTGTTCTGCGTGATGGAGCGATAGCAAAAGCTCAGTTGTTCCGGTTCGACGCACGCTAATTCTCCAATCGCCACTCGCACTACCAAAACCTGTGCGGGTGATTGCTCGCGACAAAAAGCCAGCACGTTATCGACGATCGAGCAGGCGATGGAGAATTCGTGCATGGATCACAACGCGAGCAACGCGGTCGCGAGTTCGTCAATGCCCTGACCGGTCTTGCAACTTGTATGGATGACTTTGATGTCCGGCTTCAGTTTGTGAACGTCGAGTGTCAGTGCTCCGGGGCTCACGTCCATCGCCTGCGCCAAATCGATCTTATTGATGACGACGATGCTCGCGCCGAGGAACATGTGCGGATGTTTCTTCACCATCCACGGACCTTCCGTCACGCTCACGACCACGACACGGGCTTTCGAGCCGAGCGGAAATTCCGCCGGGCAAATCAAGTTGCCGATGTTCTCGATGAGAATGAGACTGGTTTTCTGCAGGTCGATTTGTTTGATCGCCTTCGTGACAAGGTTGGCGTCGAGATGACAGCCATTCACCGTCGCAATCTGCACAATCGGCACGCCTTGTTTGTGAATCTGCTCGGCGTCTTCCGTTGTCGTTGCGTCCCCATTGAAAACGGCAACACCGAGTTTGGATTTCAGTCGTTCGACCAAACGCGTTATGAGCGTGGTTTTGCCGGAGCCAATCGCGCCCATGAAATCGATCGCCGTCGTGCCGTGGCGATCAAGCATGCCGCGATTTTCGTCGGCAATTTTTGCGTTCGCCTGAAGCAGACTGTGCTCGAGCTCGATATCATACGTTTCAGCCGGAGAGGCCTGGATTGTCGGAATCATAGTATTACTAGTCCTTCATTCATTGTTGTTGGTCATGAACCACGTTTGGCCATGCCGAGTAGTGCTGTCGGGGTGTGTAGTTGTTTGAGGACTTTGCCGGGGCCGAGATACATGTGAACGCCGCAAGGCAGGCACGGATCGAAACTGCGCACCGCGCGCATGATGTCGATGCCCTTGAAGTTGTCCGGTCCGTTCTCTTCGAAAATCGGCGTGTTTTGCACGGCGTCTTCGTACGGCCCAGGAGTTCCGTACATGTCGCGCGGGCTGGCGTTCCACGGCGTAGGCGGATACGGATGATAATTTGCAATCTTACCCTTTCGAATCACGAGGTGATGCGACAGGACACCGCGAACGGCTTCGTGGAAACCGCACCCAATCGCTTCGTCGGGTACTTTAAACGGCGTGAACGTTTGCGTGCGACCGGCGCGAACTTCGTCCATCGCCTTTTCAACACAATACATTGCGATGCCAGCGGCATACGCCTGGAAGTACGTGCGCGCGCGATTACGTTCGATGGCGTTGCTCCATTTCGGAATGCGCCAGACGAATTCCGCTTCGGGCTTTAACATCGTTTTTGGTAATCGAATGCGCACGCTTCCGTCGCCGGGCGCTTTGACATAGCCGCAGTCCACCATACCGGAGAGCGCCGTTGACCAGAGCCGCGCAATCGGACCGCCTCCAGTATCGAGTGCCAGATGGTCGCCGGTCCGTTTGTCGAACCAGCGCGGCGACATCACCCAGGTGTATTTGTCATCGAAGTTGCGCTTCTGCGGTTTTGGAATGGTGGTTTGATTCCACGGATGCCGTTTGTCCACTGGATTGCCAAGTGGATCACGACTAACGAACATTTCTCCGGTGCCATTCTCGGCCCAATCGTCATAGAACGACGACCCCAGCAAAATGCGAATTCCCAGGTTGATATCCACCAGGTTGTTCGTGACTAATTTGCCATCCACGATAATTCCCGGCGTGACAAACATCGCTTTGCCCCAGTTATCCATGTGTTCGTATTTGTAATCGCAAACATCTGGATCCTGCCACGAACCCCAACAACCCATCAGGACCCGGCGTTGGCCGACCTTCTCGTAACCCGGCAGCGCTTCATAGAAAAAGTTGAACAGATCGTCGTGCAACGGCACAGCCTTCTTCATGAACTCGCAATACTTCATCAAACGCACCAGATAATCGGTGAACACTTGAATCGAAGGCACCGTGCCCACGCCGCCCGGGTAGATGGTGGACGGATGCACGTGTCGACCTTCCATCAGACAGAACATCTCACGCGTGAGCCGGCTCATCTGCAGAGCTTCGCGATAGAACTCCCCTTCGAACGGGTTAAGCGCCGTCATGATCGCGCCGATCGTGCGGTAACCGTGGTCCTTCGCGTTTGGCGCTTCGGTTCGCTGCGCTCTGTCCCAGACACCCGGGTTGGTTTCCTTCACCATCATTTCGCAGTAATCCACGCCCACCAGATTTTCCTGGAAGATGCAATGATCGAACATGTATTCGGCCGCTTCACCGAGGTTAAGAATCCATTCGGCTAGTGGCGGGTTTTTGATCCCGTAAGCCATGTTCTGCGCGTAAACTGAACAGGTCGCGTGATTGTCCCCGCAAATTCCACAGATACGGCTCGTGATGAAATGCGCATCACGCGGATCTTTGTTCTGCATGAAGATGCTGTAGCCACGAAAGACTGAAGATGTGCTGTAGCACTCCGTGACTTGTTTGTTCGAAAAATCGATTTTCGTGTAGATGCCCAGGCTGCCGACAATGCGAGTGATGGGATCCCATGACATCTCAACGATGTTGCCGCGCTGTTCAGCTTTTTTTTCACGAGTGGCGGTTAACGTTTCCATAAAGCATCTCCTTATTTGCGTTTGAACACTTCCTCGGTTGAACGGATGTGGCCACGTGAATGATGTGTGCCATCACCGTTACTGCTGCCATTTGCTTCGCCGTAATACTTGGGATGGTATCCGCTAGTGAGCACTGGTTCGGTGTTGCGCCATTTGGGTTCTTTGTTGACCGCTTTGTTCGTGATGGCGCGGAGTGAGCGGATCAGTTTTCCATACGAGCCCACCATCATGCTCGAGAATGTCGCGCCCGGCGGTTCGTCCATGAAAGGCATAAACTTGTCCGGGAAACCAGGCATCGTGCACGCAATGCAAATACCGCCGACATTCGGGCAGCCGCCGATGCCGCTCATCCAACCGCGTTTGGTCACATTGCAATTCACTACCGGACCCCAGCAGCCGATTTTCACGAGGCATTTCGGTGAACCATATTCGTGGGCGAAGTCGCCTTGTTCGTAATAAGAACCGCGATCGCAACCTTCATGAACTGTTTTGCCGAACAGCCAGGTCGGTCGCAATTTGTCATCGAGTGGAATTACGGGCGCCATTCCTGCGAGCATGTAGAGGACGTAAAGCAGCGTCTCCATCATATTGTCCGGTTGCACGGGACAACCGGGAACGTTCACGATCGGCAGGCCTGCTTTCGAGCGCCAATCCCAGCCAAGATAATCCGCGACACCCATGCAGCCCGTTGGATTTCCTTCCATGGCGTGAATGCCGCCGTAAGTCGCACAGGTCCCTGCAGCCACGACCGCCAACGCCTTGGGCGCGAGCTTATCAATCCATGTGTTGAGAGTAATCGGCTGACCCGTCACAGGATCAGTGCCAATCGCGGCCCAATACCCTTCCTCTTTGATATCTTCGTTCGGAATCGAGCCTTCGATTACGAGAATGAAATTATCGAGTTTCCCTTCGGCCGCCTCGAACCAAGGCTTCATGTAATCGAGTCCGTTTTCGGGCGCGAGCACACGATTGTGGAGATGCACCTTAGGAAGACCGGGAATTGTGCCCATGATTAAATCTTCAATGCTGGGTTGTTGGGCGGCGGTTATCGAAACCGTATCGCCGTCGCAACTCAGACCATCAGGGGTCCAGAGAATATGAACTTCTTTGACCGGCGGAATATTATCAGCAGCAATTTTTGGTGTCTTCATGGGTGCACTCCCTTCATAAAAAATTTACATACGCATCAGTTTCAGTTCCCGTCGCATCGACGGCAGTTCGCGCACGAACATCATCGCCGCACCCAACGCCGCTAATCCTCCGACAACCCACCATGCTCTGACTGCATTTCTTGCTCTCATAATTCTCCTTTCAACCCGCCGTTAGGCAGGCATTTGGTTCCTGGTTCACTGACAATAGATTGGTAACGATCGATTCGATTTCTTCAATGGCTCGCGGAATCGCCGCGCGCACAGGCTCGCTCAAACCCAGTTCCTCTGATTCCAAAACCGCTGGCTCGCACGCGACCAACAGCAATTTGTCGGGCAGGGGACCCAAGGATTGAGCCAATTGCAAAACGCTGACTGGATTGAGGCTGTGCGCGTCAGGGGTTGTATTTTCAAACTCGTTAAGTCGAGTAAGATCGGGTTCGATCACTGCAATCGTCCCCGGCGACTCACCGCGTGCCATCGCATCGACAAGAATTACCGCATCGAAGCCGTCTGTGAATGCGTACGCTAAATCGTAGCTGCGAATCCCGAAGTCGATCACGCGAACCCGTTCCGGTAAAGGCCTGTGCGCCAGTTGCTGTGCGACTTCACAGCCAAATCCGTCGTCGCCAAAAAAAATGTTCCCGATGCCGGCGATGAGAATTCGCGGTGTCATGCTTTCTCCTTCACCGCTTCCACCTCATCCACTGTGTAGAAAAAACGGTGTCCCGGTTGCCGCAACATTCCCAGGTCCTTCCCCGGATCATCCTGCACCACCAGCGCGAGATGCACCCGCGCTTCGGCGTCCTCTTCCACCGCTTCAATAATCGCGATCTTGCCATCCAGCGCGATATCCATGATATCGGCGCGCGCTTTCGGACGGATGCGCACGCGATCGCCCGGCTTAAGAAAAGCGCCGTCGATATTGACGCCCTCCCGTCGCTGATTGGTTCCAAAAATCTGTTCTTCCAAAGGCCGAACGCCGCGCAGCGTCCCGTGCATCTTTAGAAAATCCTCGCCGCTCAAATTTTCGGCGCGCTCGAGCAACTGGCGCGCGGCCGCGTCGACGTTGCGCATTTCGCGCTTCTCCTCGTCCGTCATCGTGAGAATGCGCAGGTTCAGGATTTCGTCGATTTCAGTTCCGTCAAACAATGGGCCGGCACTCTCCGGTGCGATCTTTGGCCAGTCGTACAAAATAATCGGTGATGCGAGCATCGTTCGTCGATCGGAGGATTTCTCATCGCCAACAAGGACGGGCCAAACACCGATGTTTCGGCAGTCTTCGGCGAGACCCTGAAATTCCTCATCCGGTTCGAGCAGTGACACGAATGCACCTTCGTCCAGAGAGAGAACTATGTGGCTGGACGCAAACGTCCTTTCAATGATGGCGTTCTGATCCGACATATCCCCCGACTCCATCGGAGTCTCATTAATAACCCGCACCGTCACTTTCGTGCAGTTCGGCGCTGGTTCGGTTTCGATATCAATCTTTCCTTTGATCGCGCATTGTTGACGCAAAATAACGGCGGGAATTTGTCCCTGATCATTTCGTATCGACTCAACAATTCGAGACGGTGGAAATTCGAATTCAATCGACTTTCGGTGCGTCGCGTTCGATTCCAGCACGGCGTCGGTAACCATGATCTCGCGTTCAACCGCTTCATGCCACGATTGGAACAAACGGCCGTCCACCTCCACTTTCGGCACGACGTTGAACGCTGGTTCTTTATCTGCGGACCAGTTTGTCACCGGCGATGTCAACACGCCAATCTCCCGGCGCATCGGATGCAAAAAACGGACACAAACATTGAGTGAGCCGGGCATCCTGTCAGGCGTTTTGACCAGCACCTGCGCTTGCATCATCGACGGCTCAACCCCTCCTTGCGCAGCGCCGTAATCAGTTGGGTAAACGCGTCCGAAAGTAAATCGCTCGCGCTGGTTTTTCGAAGAAGAGGGGCGATACGGATACAAAATATATCCTTCGTAAAGAACGGCATTGATGATTTGCTCTAAGGAGGAGTTGTTCATGCGGGCACCTCCTGCAATTGCGAATCACCGGCTGCAACGCGTGGAGTCGCCCGTTGCAGCAGCGAATCGATCGTCTGCTCCCAATTCAAAAACGCTCCGCGTCGCTTGAATTCATACAGCCGATCAAAAACTTCGCGCTCCAAGTAGAACCACGCGCTGTTCGGATAGTGTTGGTCCATCAGGCTGCGCCAGGTGCTCACCGGCATCTGATAAACGCATTCGCTGTCCCACGAAATCGGTTCCACCTTCAACTGCCCTTCAGCTTCGTAAAAGACCGATCCGTTAAACAAAAACAGCAACGGCACATTTCCCTGCTCAAGCGCATATATATACTTCGTGGCCGCGATGTTCAGGTCGAACGTGCACGGCACTTGCAAAACCCCGTTCGCCTTTCCCCGAAAAGCGCACACCGTGGTGTTCGCTTGAGACCACAAGCGATTCCGCAAACTCTGCCCCCACATTTCCGGCGGCCCAAACAGCTCGATCAGCTTTTCCTTTTCGGGGCCGCTGTAAGTCCGTTGCGGACATTGAAATTGAATCTGCGCACTGAGCAGCACTGCCTGGATGCATTCGTCGGCAGGCGAGTTGGTAACCTCCACTTTGAACCCGAGCAACGGGGCCAACCCTCGAGTGGTGGGCTCGACACCGGTGATCTGGAATTTTAAGTCAGGCACAAACCTCCGTTGGTGCTGGCGTCGTCCGTCCCTCTTCAGGCGCGCTTCGCAGTTCCACACTTGTCTCCTTTAAACGCGTAAAAAATTCCTCGATTCCCTGCCACACCAGGTCGCCGCCGCTGAACCCGCGCCAACGCACCCGAATCAATCCTACCAACTCAAAGCACACATCGATGGGTGCGAGGTAATACTCTCGCGCGTCATTCAGTCGATTGACCAGCAGCGCTTCCACGTCGCCCAGCATTTCCGCGAGAACCGGATTTTCACTCACCACGTTTTCCCAACTCGAAATCGGCAACAACGATTCCGTCGCTCCACCCGGGCTCGGGTAAAGTGCGACCACTTTGTTGGCCAAACTATCCCGATAAAAGAAGGCAAGCTGTATAGGCAGGGAAAAACTCTCCCATTGCACGTCGCTCATCCGTAAGTCCGGTAATCGGCGCGTGTCTCTGGGAACCAACTTGAACTTGCCAACGACGTTATCAAACCGCAACGCGCACGCGTCACAGGCACAGATAATCTTGCGAGTCCCGTTCTCCAGCAAATGGCGGTGCTGTGGTGCAAGTGGCACACTACAAAAATCACACTCTTCGACGGCCACTGCGGGACGCGGTCGCGCATAGCGCCGCAGGGCTTCAAGAGGATTGGTTTGTACAGCACCGTTCACATTCGTAAACGTAGCGAAGTTAGGCCGGCGGAATTTCCGGCATGATCGGCAGAATGGGCGCGCGGTCCTTGGCGTTGATGCTCGTCGAATCTCTCGCGCTGCGATACATATCTTTTCCACGACCTGGTTCGCGTCCGAGGTCAAACACAGCCTCTTCACCCTTGTGCATCCCTTCGACGTGTACGGGCTTCGGCGGATCTTTCGTCAAAAACTTCGGCATAGTGTGGCCTCCATCTGAATTGGTGAATTACGTATCTAGATTGAGTTTCGACCACCTGACTCTGACCAACAATCGGGGCACGACCGTTCCTCTGGATTAGGGATGTGCTTACACAGCGTAGTACTTTCTAATGCCGCAGCAGCCCGCTCCACGCCGTTCCCAGCCGGTGACTTTATTTATGCAAACTTGAGCCTGTTAAAATTTCGGCCCTTACTCTAAGTTCCTCGCCCATGACGTCAGCCAAAGTCACCGCAGCCGAATTGGCCAAAGCCATTCGCAACGTTCCGGATTTCCCCAAGCCCGGTATTCAATTCAAAGACATCACGCCGCTATTGGCTGACGCGCATCTCTACGCCGGCTCCATCGATTTATTGACTGAGAACTTTAAACCGGGCGACGTCGAGGCTGTGGTCGGTATCGACGCTCGCGGATTCATCTTCGCCGCCGCCGCTGCGTTGAAATTGCAATGTGGATTCGTGCCCGTTCGCAAGAAAGGCAAGCTGCCGTTTCAGACCTTCGAAGAAAGTTACGATTTGGAATACGGCTCAAACACCATGGCCGTTCATACCGACGCACTGCAGAAAGGCAGTCGCGTGCTGTTGATTGATGATCTTCTCGCCACTGGCGGAACCGCATCAGCCGCGGCCAACCTGATGAAACAGATCGGCGTGAATATTTTGCAAATGAACTTCCTCATCGAATTGAGTTTCCTCGAAGGCCGCAAGCGCCTGGAAGGTGTTCCCGTTCGTTCGCTCGTTGTTTACTAAAAATGATTGAGTGTCCTCCACGCGTTGATGCAACATCTCGCGCAAGGAGGACGGTATGTTTTTACGGAAGTGGTGCGCCCGATATTGGCGCAAGCTCGCGATTTCTTTTCTGTTGTTGCTGTCGGCTTTTGCCGCCGCCAATCTTTGGATAATCCATTCAGCGCGCCCATTTATCTATGCGGACATAACGGCGCTCCCGCCCAACGCCGTTGGGCTCGTCCTGGGAACCGGTCCGTTCACAGCCAAGGGAAATACCAACCTGCATTTTACCGTTCGCGTTGAAGCGGCCGCCGAACTCTACAAATCCGGCAAGGTAAAACATCTCCTGCTCAGCGGGGATAATCACATTCGCGGCTACGACGAACCGACGGAGATGAAAAATGCGTTGCTCAAACTCGGCATTCCGGAATCCGCCATGACGCTCGACTACGCCGGCTTGCGAACGCTCGATTCAATGGAGCGCGCGCGAAAGATTTTCGGCCAAACCAAACTGACACTGGTGACGGAACCATTCCACGCCGCGCGCTCCGTATTTCTAGCGCGCCATTTCGGCATCGAGCCTGTTGTCTTTTGTGCCGAGGAACTGCCCGGTATGTGGACCAACAACATGCGCGTTCGCGAAGCCGCAGCGCGCGTCGTTGCCGTGCTGGATGTTTACTTGTGGCATCGAGGCGCCCGCCATTTGGGTGAGCCGATCACCATCAACGTCGCTACGAACTAAAATTGGTATCCACGTCGGTCGTGATTGAAGGCTTCAGTGGAATCCCCTCAAGTTGAAAACCAAGTTTGTCCTACTTGCTAGGTCACTCTGTGTCAATAGATTCGCTGGGTACAAAAGGAGAAGACATATAGCCGACTCCAAAACATTGAACCAAGGCATAAATATGAAACGAAATATCGGGAAATTCGCAGCAAACGTCGCCGCCGCGGGCGTGCTACTCGGCGCAGCGGTCGTTTTTGCGGATGATCAACAAAACCAGCAAAGCGGAGCCAGTTCGACAGATCAGTCTCAACAAGCAGGACAATCATCGTCAGCAACGTCTCCGTCGTCGTCTGATCAATCGAGTCCGTCGGCCACTGGAGGCGGCGGCGCGATTAGTGCAGAAGCACGCGAGAAGGCCCAGGCCAAAGTCGCCGAGATCGCTCAGGACCCGCAACTGTTCATTAAAGTCGCATACGAGGAAAACCTCAGCGAGGTGAAGGCCGGTCAATTGGCTCAGCAAAAAGCGCAAAGTCAGCAGATGCAAAGATTTCGCGCAGAGCCTGGTGCAAGACCATCAACAAGCGCTCGATCAACTCAAGAAACTGGCCGATCAAAAAAACGTGCAAGTTTCCGACCAACTCGATCCGCGTCGTCAACGTATGATCGACGAGCTGTCGAGTCTTTCCGGCGCGGACTTCGACAAGCGTTTCATGAACCAGCAAATTCGCGCACACAAACGTGCGATTGCGCTGTATCAACAAGCGGCCCAGAGCAACACCGATGCTGAGGTGAAGCAATTCGCGCAACAGAACGTCGCGGGCCTGCAACATCATTTGCAGATGGCCGAACAGCAGGGCGGCATCAGCGAACCCGCCGGTGCAAGCAGCTCGAAAGACTCGAAAGACCAAGGTTCATCGAGTCAGCCACAACAAGGACAATCCGGTGCATCGAGCTCCAGCCCATCGAGCCCGGATCAATCAGCTCAGCCTGGACAGTCGGGACAGCCCAGTTCGCCCAGTCAGCCCGATCAATCCCAACCAAGTCCTAAATAGTACTTTGGGCAGCTTTTATTTTGGGCTCCCGATTCTGAGGACGGGCACTTCAAAATGAAAGCCGGGGAAAAAGTCCCGAGCTATCGAAAGATTGCTCGGGACATTTTTTGTACTCGCGTCGGCTGCTACAAAGTTATTGTCCACTCAACTCCGCTGATAAATCGAATCGCTCGAAAACTTTGCCCAGCAAACGAATTGCGAGCGCCACTTCCACGCACATGACGGCTGCGCCTGCAATGGCTCCGAGGACGATGCCGATCTCGAACGACAGGGCTAATTGTGTGACGAACAAAACTGCGCCGAACACCAACCCTGCAGGAGCCAAACACAATGCTAACGCAAGGACCTGGCCGAACATTAGAATGAGTTGCTGCCCCATCGTCTCGATGCCGCGCGGGGCGGTTTTATCAAATTGAAACCATGCCGGCAGCAAGAGGACGCTGGTGTTCTGCAGCAGGATGGCGATCAGGTCCAGGAAGGGCAGGGCGATCGCGGCCGCGACACAGCAGCTGAGCTTCATCCCAAAAGGCAACGGTTGTGTGCCAAATTGCGACGGCGAACCGACGAGAAAAACCGCAATCAGCACCCATTGAAAACATGCGAGCAACAGCGCGGGAGCGAGCACTTCGCCTAAAACAATTTGCCAGCCCCGCATCGGCAACGTTTTTAGCACGTCGATCATCGGCAGGTCCTGACGCAAATCCAGGCGAACGATTTGCGGACCGAAGAACAGGGACATGACGGCAAACATTCCGCTGAATGTGGCGATTGCGATGCCCCACGCAAAATGTCCACGCGTCATCATCACGGTGATGAAAGTGATCCACAAAATGATGAACCAGAAACGGCGGCTGAAAATCTGGCCGCTGCTGATGAGGTTCTTCCAGAGGATCGCGATATACGGCGAGCCTTCGGTTCCGAGTTGAAAGGGTGAGCGCTTGGCTTTCTTGGGCTTTTGCACGCCCCATTGTCCCGCGCGCATGTTGGCGATTTTCTCGGCGGTTTTGCGCGACAATTCGATCGACGCTTCTTCAAAGGCAACGTTGGCCGACATGACCCACCAGTAATGCGCCGCGAAAATGACGATGGCCGGCACAATCGCGACAGCGAAATCGTGCCAGTTGGTGGCGAAAAACGGCGCGAGCAAAACGCGGAAGGGCAGCAGCAACCAGTACAGTGCACCCGTGTTGAACAAATTCAGGAAATACTGTTGCAGGGCATTGATGTTGACTTCGTCCCTCGCAGGGAACGCGGGAGCGGTCGTCCACGTGTAATAGCCGATGGAGGCGACGCCCACGGCAATAATTAGCACAACTGTAATGCGTCGCTTCCAGGTGCTGAGCCCGTGCTCGGTCAAGCGCGTGACGGCAAAGGAACTGCCGAGCGAGTGCAGGCCCATGGTCGCAAGAACGATCCACCAACCCAACACGCGAATGAACGGGTTGCTGCCGGCCCAGGCGCGACCAAAAATTGTGAACATGATCGCGCTAATCAAAATGACCAATTGTGTGCGGAGCAGTTTGAAATTGATCAACGTGCGACGCCCGATCGGCGCTGGAAACAGGAACGCAATTTCCGCTTCGGTGAAAACGAGAGCCGCGCGTTCACGCGGGAACAGCCACGCCAACAAAAACAGGACAAACAAGACGACGGTCACGCCGGTGTGTACCAGTAGGACGCTGTCTGGTGACGCTCCCCAAATCGGAGCGACACCATGCCGGCGCGCTCCGCCGCGCATGAACACGAAGAAGTAAAAGTAGCAGAAACCGACGATCGCGCCGAAGAGGTACTTCGGTTGGCGCAGCCGTCGGAAACGCATAATGATCGCGTTCTTCCAACTGTGATAGATGTAAAAGGTGAAGGCGTGCAGTATCATTGCGGCCCTTTCTCGGACGGCGCAGCGGGACCGTCCCCGCCTTCTTCGGTGACGCGGAAGAATACGTCCTCGAGATTTGCGCCCTCGGGCAGTTCGGAAAAGCGTGCGCGCACTTCGGCCAGACTGCCGTCCACGATTTTACGTCCGTTTTTCAGAATGAGGACGTGTGAGCAGACTTCCTCGAGCAAGTGGAGCAGGTGAGAGCTGATCAAGATCGCCGCGCCTTCGCGAGCGCGTTTCAGGATCGAATCTTTCATGCGACGAATGCCGATTGGGTCGAGACCGGTCAACGGTTCGTCGAAGAAAATGACCTGGGGCGCGTGCAGCAGGCCACAGGCGATCATGAGTTTCTGTTTCATGCCGCGCGACAATTCCGACGGCAGCTTGTCGCGTTTGTCAGCGATCTCGAGTTCTTCGAGCAAGGTGAGCGCGAGCGGTTCATAATTGCGCACGTTGTAAATGCGCGCGGTGAAAGCGAGATGTTGGTTGACGGTCAAGTAATCGAACAGGCGCGGTTCGTCGGAGAAAAAGGACAAACGCTTTTTCGCTTCGATAGGTTGGGTGGCCATGTCGAAGCCGCAAATGCGAATGGAGCCGCGCGATGGCGGAATGATGCCCGCAAGACAGCGCATGGTGGTGGTTTTGCCCGCGCCGTTCGGGCCGACCAAGCCGATGACCTGGCCTGGTCGCACGAAAAACGACAGGTCGGTGACTGCGGGAAAGTTGCCGTAGAGTTTGGTCAAACCATCCGCGGAAATTAATGCATCCTGGACAGGCGGGATATGTGACAGCACCGGCGGCAATGTTTCCATGGCGCGGAGGGTAGCAATGGCGCGGTGAGTGGGGGAGTATAAAAAGGCGGCGTGTTTGTAAGTCGGTGAGTCTGTAAGGCGGTAAGTCGGATCATAATCTATCTGTTTGGGCGCACCTCGACGGATTACCTTTTGCAACGGGCGCCCCGTTTGTGTTGACCAGGCGAACCCAGATGCATTCGGTGTATTTGTGAAAGCAAAGCAGCGCAGATGACAGGCGCGCAACTGGCTTTGTCTTTAAGCAGCGTTGGAATTACTGAGAGCGGACGCCAACGGCCCGGCTGTTTCATTGTGAGTCTCGCTCTGACACCCACCGCTTCATGTGCCCGTCCAGCTCGGTAAACAGGGCTGGCAGCTTGGTGAATTGCTCCTGCGTGAACGCCTCGGTGCCAAAGCCAGGAAGTCTCCGACTGCAAAAACCGTAGAACTCTTCCGCGCATCGCTTGCAAAGCGCCCACAGCTTTGGATTGCCAGATAACTTTGCAGACAAATCGGGAGCGCTGCAGTCGGGAGCGCCACCACAGTAATGGCAACCAGCCGGCAATACGGAGACCGAGCCGGGGTTCACCTCTTCAGAACACTGGACGCAAAGATCTGCCGTCGTGACGTTATCTCCGACGATTGTCGTGATGTGAACCGTCGCCTCCCGTTGATTGCATTTCGCGCAAAGCATAACGACTGTGGTTAACGAAAAAAACTGAGCCACGCCGGGCAACTGACGTCAGCCGCGAAAGCGGAGCTGCCAACGCCAACCGGCGTTGGCTCAAGCGTCTGGTTAAGCTGCATGCGGCCTCCGCTCGGATGAGCCACGAAGAGCGCGACGAATACCAAGGACAAACAATCCAAAGGCGATAAGGACTACAGCTGAAATCAAGACGTCAGGGACGCGCCCGTACCCGCCACCAAAAAACCATAACGTGCTACTTTTAACGTGAGCGAATCCGTAATCGGAACCGCGGATGGTTACCGTAGCGTATCCCTGAAATCGCCCCAGCCAATACCGGCATGAAACGCCAAAGAATCCCGCTCCAACCAAGAGGAGTAGCCACTTAGATTGTTTCGGATTCATATCTTGTTCAGCAATAACCCCAAAGCTCAGCGGCGACGGGCCACTGACTCGAGGATTGTAAACGCAGCGTCGAACCGCCGTCCGCCGAAGCGCTATTGTTAGCCTTTGTCTTCACGTTTGGAAACTTGCGCTACGATGCTGTCACTTCGCCCGCTCCGCCGCCCTCATATCCGCCTCCGCAATCTTCTCAACATAAAACTGCCCTCGCGCCTTCAGCTTGGTCGCCCACGATTCCCTGTCGCCGCCTCCACTACGGACATAACAATCGTAACCTAACACTGCTGCATACTGATCTTCCGTCTGCTCCATATTCCGCTCGCACCATTTCAAAACCGCTGGCCGATACTTGTCATTGATATGCCTTGAAAACTCCGTCGCCAGCGAAAGATCAAAATCGTTCTTTTCCGAATCTGCGGCCACAACTAACTTCTGCCAATCCGCATCCGTCGGCTGCCGGCCCGCCTCCAACGCCTCAAATGCCCGATTCCTCGCCTCGACATTCTCAATTATCCAGCCCTGCTTTTGGGCAATGGCCTGTAACATCCGCTCGCTTGGATGCGAAAAATCCGACCTCTGACCCGAAGTCTCCTGCACCTGCTTGCCACAACCAATCAATAGCCCCGCCACTATCGCCGCAACAATTGGAACCATGCGAAATTTCATAAAATCTGGATGCTGCTAACGTCCAGAGCTCAGGCACGCGGGACCAAAAACCGTGAACCGCGAAGCGGAGCTGAGAGCGCCATCCCGCGTTGCCTGCAGAGATTTGTTAGATCTCTGGTTCATGTCTCCTCAACTCTCGAAGCAAACGCACCTCACTCGATCCGTCCTCATACTCGACGAGATACTTCTGCTCTGGATGCGGGGCTTCCGGTGAAATAACCGAAGCGACAGCTCCGCGTCTCGCTCCTCCAATAACTGTCACCATATCGTTGACCACGAGCGGCAACGCCTCACTTCTTTTGCCTTCGTAAAATGCTTGGCGCATGGCTTCAGTAATCATGTCCGGTGAGGTCTAACTATGATTATGCGACACACTGTCGCAGTAATTTCGATATGCGAACGGTTGGTTCATATTGGTTGAGCAGACTATTGTTCTGCTGCCGCTGCGAAGCAAGCGCAACTGGGCGCGCTCGCGAGCACGGCGACGACATGCCGGAGATCCGCGATTGGAAGTGGAGCGCGTAGGGAAAGGGCAGAGCAGTTTAACGCCCCGGGTCAGGCAGGCCGGGGCAAAGGTGTTCGATTGCAAACAGAGACGCGATCCCGGCCTTGCCTGCAGCGACTTGCTAGGGTGCATTTGTGATGTTGATAGATACAATGTTGATGCCATTGCTTTGAATATGTGCTGCCTGCAATAAACCGTCTCTCCATGCTCCATCCGGTCTAAATCGCTTCGGCTTAATGTCCAGACCTAGACTGCATCCGCGTGACAATGGGAAAAAATGAGACCAACCAAAACTGTCTCCAGCGCTTAGGCCGTCCTTAAAACCGTGATGCACTAAATATTTCGTCGCGTCATCTTCTCGCATCCCAAAGGTCAGTTTCGATGCGATCTTAACCGCCTGTGCTTGGGTGAACTGGTTTGTCGCCGTCTGCGCTTCTGTGAGGTTCGTAAAAGCGAGAAGCACTAAACAACATATTGCTGAAATCGTTCTCATGCACCCTAACTATGCTTACGCGACGGGGTGTCGCGGTGATTTTGATATACGAACGGTTGGTTCATATTGATTGAGGAGACTATTGTTCTGCGGTCGCTGCGAATCAAGCGCAACAAAACGCGCTTGACCTCACCTTGGGCCTTTGAGCACGGCGACGACATGCCGGAGATCCGCGATAGGAAATGGAGTGCGTAGGGAAAGGGCGAAGCAGTTTAACGAAAAAAGCTGAGCCACCGCCGACTCGTGGCGTGAACCGTGATAGCGGAACGGACAGCGCCAACGGCGGCTGGCTCCGGCGATTTGTTAGACTCGTGGCTACTTCTTTGGAACACCAACTCCATATACCTCCAGAATCCCACCTTCGCCGCCAGTTTTAAGTATCAAGTAACCGCCTGTCTGCTCTGACCTCCATATATCGTATTCCACAATATCCAATCCGGTGGGATGGGGCACCCGATACTTCTCAAAGGTCGCCAGCTTCTCAATCTCTGACAGGTCTTGATAATGTAATTTCTGGAGGCCGCTGGTATGCGACACGGATGACGCAGTGAAACGCTCATCAAGAATCTTCTGCATCTCCTTCGAAGGCTTGGCATCGGCCGCATAGGCGAACATTCCGCATAAAAGAACAACGACAAAACAGGTGAGAGGTTTCATACGAGTCTAACTATGATTATGCGACGGGGTGCCGCGGTAATTTTGATATACGAACGGTTGGTTCATATTGGTTGAGGAGACTATTGTTCTGCGGCCGCTGCGAATCAAGCGCAACAAAACGCGCTCGCGAGCACGGCGACGACATGCCGGAAATCCGCGATTGGAAATGGAGTGCGTAAGGGGGAATTAGTCGGTCCTTACTTTCGATTTGCGTCTAGGCGGAAGGGTTGGCTTCCGTACGCTGGACCGCTTGGTTCGCCCGTCTTCGGATCTTTTTTGATGACAAGAGAAACATAATATTTGTCGGTTGGACGGATTGGATATGAATGGACACCCCACGCGTCCTTCAAATCGTCCACCCATAAACCAAAACCTTCAGCCCCGCCATGAAACTCAATTACCATGTGGTCGGAATGCACATACACGCCAACCGGTTTTAATTCGACAATAGATAGCGGCAAGTTTGTTAGACCACTCCCCTTATAATAAATTTCATTTGTCGGCGACCGGCTAATCACGCAACTCGCACTGCGGATGATTTCCGCGCAGTCCACGGTTCTCAGAACCTTGTGGAAGTGCCACTGCTTGGGCAGGGAATACCAGAGCCCGCTTACTGTGAGAATACCTGTCAGGACCACACAAAGTCCGAGAAAAATGCCGAGTGGAATTTTTACGATGTTTTTCACGGAGACTTTGGCCTACCAATTTATCTGCGACAACTGTTCGCATAGTTTTAATCGGCGAACAAGGGTTTTTGGGGTTGTCCTAAAAGCTGTCAAACGGGGACTGGGGTATGTGGTTGCTGATGGCTGCAGCGCTTGGTTAGACGTCTTACGAGTAATGTGCGGTAATGCCAGCATAAGTCAGTGTGACGAAGAACGCGATAAAGACTCCAGCCTCAACCCATATTCTCGTCCGAAGCGTTTTCTTGCGAACGATGAAACGAGCAACGGTAGCGGTGATAAAATAAACACACGCTGCTACAAAGCCAATAACCATGAAGCCGATGATAAATCCAAACTCCTGCTGTCCGTCTCCAGGATACTGCTCTCCCCACTGTAAGTGGGAGAACGGCAAAGCGACGGCAACGCCGACCGTTAGCAGAACCCGAAGTAGCGCAAGCAAGACGTGGCGTTTCATGGTGAGATGCGCGAATGACACCTAACAGTTGAGCTCGGGAGGTTTCACACAGGCTCGCGATTTGTTAGGCCAAGATTGTTGCATGTGCGGAGTCTGCCTGAACTACGACAATGGCGCCGGACATGAACTCGATGGCATTCAAAGCAAGCGGTTGAGCAGTCATCCTCTCGTCGCAAATCATTAGGGAACCCTCTCCAGTCCTCGTCCGTCCAGTAGCCGAAATTACGCAAGCAATCGTCCTCAGTGAACGGAAGCCCAGAACGACGAGGCAGAAACCGAAACTCGGTAACGCCTGAAAACTCGATCGTAGATGACGCTGGCAGACTGTTACGGACGCCCTCGCGCTCAGAACGTCGCCACAGCAACAACAGAGTCCGCTGGGCCACTGAGTAACGCAATTCTTGGAAGTCATAGTCATTGTGGAGATCAAGTTCGTGTGGCGGTTGAACAAGATAGATTCCCATGTTGACTGTGAAATTGCGGCGCATGGCAGTTGGCTCTAACGATCAAGCTCAGCCACAGCCGGGAAACTGCAGCAACGACTGCAGGTCTGACAATCTAATTTCATATCCCGATCCAAAACAAGGTGGCCTACGGCTGGTGGCTGAAGCGCCTTGTTAAGCGCTTCGCCTCTTTGTCCTGCGCCGCCCAACGCCGCGTGACCCCCCTAATGCCGGGGCAATCTGTTTGTACGCGTATACTATGAGGCCGCCAATGATAAAAGGACTTACCCCCTCAACTGCCAACTTTACGTGTGCTTGGGAAAGGGAGCCTCGCTCCTTTTCGTAAACCTCCTTCCACTTGTCTCTGTATTCCTTGTGATACCTGGTCTCGGTAGCAATTTCTTGAAATGCAACGGAGTAAAGTCCGGCGGTCACAAGCAGAGGTACGACCGCCAGACATATCAAGGTAAGGAATCCTAAGAAAGCTCCATAAACGCCAGAGCGCCCAAAGAAAAAAATGAGAATCATGCAATGCTCCAAACGCGATGCGAAAGTCCTCGCCGCCTCTCCGCATAAATGAACGATTGCGCATTCACAGTGATGGCGCCCAACTATGATTATGCGACGGGGTGTCGCGGTCATTTTGATATACGAACGGTTGGTTCATATTGGTTGAGGAGATTATTGTTATGCTGGCGCTGCGAAGCAAGCGCAACACAACGCGCTCGCGAGCACGGCGACGACATGCTGGAGATTCGCGATTGGAAATGGAGTGCGTAGCGCGGGCATCACCGAGAACAGCGTGCAGGTGACGATTATTTAAGGGGTGGCTGATCGTTCGGAGAAGCCTCCGATTTGACTGCTTCAGCAGCAACGGAACTGTGTGCATTCAGAACAGGACGGACCAGAAGAACAATGCCGATGCACCAAGAGATGAGGTCGGCGAAGTACATCAAACGCCGAAACGTCCGGGTGACGATATAGTTTGGATCGCCCATCGGTTGCAGGCTAACGGTGTGGTCGTAAACCGTATCGATGATACCGAGCACGCACGCAATGGCGATGAAGATGAAAGCTTTATTCCGAGTCCGCTTGAACGCTGGATAAACGTGACATAACACGATTGCATCGACAGCGATTGTTAGCACAAGGCTGAGGTGCGACAGGAATCTGAGCCAGATCATATAGTGGTTAGGAGACTATTGTTCTGCTGCCGCTGCGAATCAAGCGCAACACAACGCGCTTGACCTTGGGCCTTGGGCACAAACGCGGCGTTCCCATGACGCTGTTTGAGTCCCAGTGTTATCATGGGCCGGGAATCGGTATCCATGGCCTGGTTTTTTGCAAGGCGGTCGCGCCGGTCGGGTTTTGCGCGCGTATCGTTGAGCCCTCCGCTTTGTCCGTTGTTCCCAACGCTCGCTCCGTTATCTCCAACGCCGGCTCCGTTGGGTTCAACGCCCACTCCGTTAGCCCCAACGATGCCACCGTTGACTACTGATAGGAAATTGCTTTTTGACGCTGGCGCGGTTAAGTCTGCCCCTGCTAATCATTTTGTTTTCTACTCATCTTGATCATTGATGTACCAATAAAGAAGGAGGTTCGTGACTTCGTTTGCCTTCACGCCTGAGTTCTTCTTCCTGATTTCTGAAAATAGCGCGATAAACTTGGCATTGGTGAAAAGAAGCTCGGCCGTGCCGGCCTGAGGTACAACCAGCAAACGACCATCAAAGCCTTCGTCCGTTGTCGCGCCGACGGGATGAGCAATCAGCCGCCGATCTTTACCCGCTGATGTTGTCCAATCAGCCGGATGAACAACCCGTCTCCCGTCTTTTCCCTCGTCCCATATCCAGCCAGGAGGGCAAGCCACACGCCTGCCGTCGCCCCCCTCCTCCCACGACCAACTGTTCGGTCGGATAATTCGCCTGCTGTCAAATCCGTCCTCCCAGGTCCAACTGACGGGCCGAACGACTCGGCGACCATCTTCTCCCTCGTCCCATGTCCAACTCGCAGGACGAACCACACGCCCATCCAGTCCCTGCTCATAGTCCCAGCTTTTGGGCCGCACCACGACCCTGCCGCCTGGCCCCAGTTCCCAGGTCCAGTCCGCTGGGCACGCGACCAACCGGCTGTCGAGCCCCTGCTTTAAGTGCCAATTCGTCGGGTAAGCAATCATCCTCAAATCTCCCCCTTGTCCGTTTGTCCATCCTGCCGGCAGTAGAACCTTTCGGCCATCCCTGCCTTCGATAACGCCCGGAGCCTTCGCAAACCGGATGCGGACAATTAAACTGGTTGGATCGGAATCGTTCGCAGATTGTGCGTAAAGAGAGACCGAGGTGAAACAGACCGCGATGAGGACGCGACTGCAATATCTGGCGATACGGCCAATGAGTGTGGGTTTCATTTGACTAGTATTTGAATATCTGACGAGTGCGGGGCGGGGAAACTTCAAAACTTGTCGGTAGATGACAAACAGTCGCCGCGGCCGATCGCGTGATGAGCTTTAGTTGTTTCCGCGCGCTCGCCACCCGTAATCCCGACATAAATGTGAACGGGAACCACGGACTCGCACAGACGAACACGGACTTACACGGACTTACACGGACTTACACGGACTTACACGGACTTACACGGAGCCGAACGTCGGCATCCAATCGGGCTACCTTCATTCTGTATCTCGGGACGGTGGGCCGCGACGATTTCTGTCAGGAACTGATAAAATTCAAAAGCCTGAAGTATCCATAACGCTCCGGGCTTTATGTGCGATGGTAAAAAAGTTCTTTTGCCGATTGGGACTGGTGAGAGGTTTGGTTGAGTGAGCGCTGAATCGCATAAGTATAGGCTGAACGCCGTTCTGGCCGCCACTATCCTCGGGTCGAGCATGGTGTTTATCGACTCGACGGTCGTGAATGTCATCCTGCCGCGGCTTCAATCGGAAACTGATAGGAAATTGCTTTTTGACGCTGGCGCGGTTAATGCCGGAGATCCGCGATTGGAAGTGGAGTTCGTAGCGCGGACATCATCGAGAACAGCGTGCAGGTGACGATTATTTGAGCGGTGAACGCGATCTACGAACCACCACATCTCCGGTGAAATGTTAGGGTCCGACGAATCTATCGCTGATACCAGTGGTGCTTCCTGATGTTTATCACAACCAATTTTCCATTTTCCCTCATCACAGCAATATCAAATGAAAATGTCTTCTTGCCCTTTGCTGTGCCTGTAAACACCAAGCCCACATTGTTCCGGTCGTCCCTATTTGCCCTGCCGTGGGTGTTCCAAGTGACAACGGTCCCCTTAAACTCGGTGACCACTTGGTCGGCATACAAGGAACGCATGGAATCAGTCTGCGTTGCATAGCTAAGTGTGCTAGAATATCTAACATCTTATCAACTTCCCCAGCCTGTGCGTAGCGAACGAACTCAGTGGCCTTGGCTCGGTAGACCGGCTCCTCACCATAAACAGCGGCCATGCTGAATCTCGCTAGGTCGCGCGGACCACTCACGCAGCCTTGAAACGACAACGCAACAACAAGAAACACCGGAAATAATTTTGTGTGTGACTGCATAATGGTCCTAACAACTAATTCGCGCCAATAGTTCGCACATTTTTAATCCGCGAACAAGGGTTTGTAGGTTCAAGGTTCGAAGTTCCGACGCTTCGGGTGGATTACGCAGCGCAGATGACAGGCGCGCAACTGACTTTCTTATGTAATCAGCGTTGCGAAGGCCACTTTCTGATGGAACTGTACGAAGGGCTTCCCTTGGAAAGACTGCGCAAAATCCTAGGTCACACGGAGGATCATTACCATGAATAACAGTGCATACTTAGCGGTTCGCCGATATGATGGCGTCACAGATTCTAAAGAGGCGACTCGCCGGATACAGGAAGGATTCATACCGTTGATTAGTAAAATCCCAGGATTCATCTCTTACTACTGGGTGGACGAAGGAGACGGTGTGATGGTTTCGGTAAGCGTTTTTACGACTAGAGAAGGAGAGGGAGAATCTAATCGCCTGGCTGCGGATTTCGTAAAACAACACATCGCTCCCTTGCTCCCGAAGCCTCCCCGGATCACTGCCGGTCAAGTCGTTGCGAGTGCGGCAAAGAAATAGGTAGTGCTGGTGGTGCGCCGGTGTGAGAGCCGGCTGCCAGCCACAATTTCTAGAGTGCCGAGCAAAAGTGAGGCTGCTAATGCGCCCACCCAAATCAGGCGCCAGACGCGGGTATATCTCCAGGCCAGCACCAAACCTGCAACCGCCACAACGAACATCAACCCACAAATCGGCAAGTCTGCTGGTGGAACACTCAGCGAGCCCACGACGAGCAGGCATGGCACAAGGTAGCACGCCAACAGAACCGGCAGAAGAAATTGTGTGTAGGAAGGTGGCTTTTTCATACGTTATGGAGCGTTGCCCAACGTTTCAGCTCAGCCACAGCCGACTCATGACGTGCACCGCGACAGCGGAACGGACAACCCATTTGGGAGTTTATTACACAACGTTGACACGCCGTAGCTTCCCCTTATAATCCCTTAAGCCGCCGGTCCTTGCCGGCGCTGGGGATCGTCAAAAATGTGCAACTTTCCCCGGTTCGTTCTTTGAAAACTGCACTAAAAGTGCGACTTAATTCCCACCAAAAGTGCAAGAATGTGCGGGAATGTGGGGCAATGTGTGACAATGTGCGACTTTCCCGTGATGTTTTCTTCCGGAGTCAGCATTGCGAGGCCGACGTTCGGCCTTTGACAAAAGTAGAAGCATTTCCTTCTACAAAGTTTCTCCACTTGGCAACTAATTGCCGGAAGTAGTAGGAAGTTGCAACATTTCGATGATATTTTTTGATTCGGCTGCTTAAGCCGCGGACTGATTGTAACGCCAAGACACGGCGCGGCCAAGCCGCAACCGAAGTCGAGGGGTCGAAGGTCGAAAGTCGAGAGCCAAAAGCGATCCGATAGCCCATTGGAAGAATTTTGCCAAAAATGCTCAACTTTTGCAGATAGCACTGTGAAAAGACGCAGAGACAGGTTTGGAAAAGGAATGCTGCGAGCAGGCGGCGCTAGATATTTAAAACCACTTTAGGAGTTCGCGGGCGACGAGTTGGTGGCCGGATCGATTTGGGTGGTTTGATTGGGCCATTAGGTCGGCGAGTGGGGTGCCGGAATCGATTTTGGCACGGAAAGCTTCGAGGCTGTCAGCGAGGCCAACGCCGTATTCTTGAGCGAGGCGGCGGATTTGTTGGGCGTGTTGGTTTAAGGGATCGTTTGGGTCATTGAGCTGGGAGTTTTTGTCGGGGGTTGGGGTGAGGAGGATTACTTTTATTCCGTGAGCCTGAGCATCGGTGATCATTTTGCGCCACGCGGCTTCGGCGCGGGTCAAACCGATACCGCGGTCGTTGAGGGCGTAGTCGATGGTGATGAGGCCGGGGTGGAGGGCGAGGACGTCGTGGTCGAAGCGGGCGGCGCCGGTTTCGGAGTGTTCGCCACCGATGGCAGTGACGATGACGTTGATGACGGCGTGGGGGTAGCGGTCGGCCAAGGCGCGGTGGAGGAGGTTCGGATAGGCGTCGAAGGTCCGGACTTCGGGCGTTTTGAAGTAGCCGGCCGGGACGCTGTGACCGTGACAGATGATGTTGATGGTGTGATTGGTGGGCCAGGATTTGGTTAGTTCGGTTTTGAGCGGTGCTAAATAGGTGTCATGCGCTGAGGTTCGAGGGAGCGAGTCGGGGCCAAGGCGCGGGTGCGATGAGTGGTCGACAGTCCGACAACCGTTCGCGAACAGGAACAGCCCGAGAATCCAAAACTGGCGTGAGATAGCGTTCAAGTGCGTTGATTTAATCACGGCCCAGTCCATTGTCTACACGGGAGCCGCCGTCGGCAGCCGATAAAATCAGGGCGCAACTGAATTGACCCTGCGGTGTTAAATCGCATATCATCGTAATATGCGAATTTCGTCCAAAGGTCGTGTCGGCATTGGGATCGTCGGTCTCCTGGCTGTTGCGGGTCTGGTAGTCTGGTGGGCCCTGCAACAAGGTAGATTGCCAACGCTGCCGACGGCGATTACGCAAACATCCAATCCGGGAGCAAATCCTGGGGCCGGTCACGGCACCAACGGCTCAGAAACGCAAGCGAGCACCAGCGGCACTGCTCAAGATGCACCCGAAGTGGCGGTGGAAGTCGAAACACCGGAAGTTCCTGTGCCGAAAACATGGGAAGATCATCTGGATGACATTCTCTTGAGCGACGATAACGAGAATACCAAGGCGGACCAAATTCTGGCCCTGATGCAAACTACGCTACCGGAAAATCAGGAGGAGTTGGCCCAGCACCTGGTGAACATGGTGCAGGACGATCATTACGAGGGCACTTCGAATTTGTTGATGAACCTGAACACGCAGACGAATGTCGCGGAGGTTTTGTTGAACGATCTTCTGAATCGCAACAACACGCTCAAACTGAACACGCTTCTGCAAATTGTGAAAGTTCCCGAGCATCCGTTGCATGAAAATGCGCGCGAGATGCTGGAGTTGTTCGTGCAGGAGGATCACGGAAAGAATTACGACGAGTGGGAAAAAGCGGTGGCAGATTGGTTGAAGGAGAATGAGCCGGAACCGCAAGCGCAGGCCCAGGCGACTGCTCCAGATGCGCCAGCGCCGCAGTAAGGAAAATGGCGGAAGGGGTGGTTTCTGAACCCTTTTTGCCAGCTTTTGATCAGGGCTGTAAGGTATGATTCGCACCCCTTTGCCCGTTCGCATTCGCTCCAGTGAGTTTGTTACCGGGCATCGCCATAGGGGTGCGTGACCGTAAATGAGCCCATATTCTTCGCGCCGGCGATGGTGGATAGAGACCATGTGCCGCTCAGCGAACCGTTGGTCCGCGATGACGTGAGTTCTACATTATTGTCAGCGTCGTTGGGATTCAGGTTGATAGACAGACCCCTTTCATTCACAAAGCCGCGGAATGTTCCACTCTGAATTGAGTTTGTCGGGAACGATGCCTTCGCCGAGATCAGCTGCCAGCGGCCTACAAATGCCTGGCCATGCGCCGGCAACGGATCTGGAAGTTGCAGTTTGCCAGTGGCAACGATCTTTCCCGTGTGGTCACGAAACTCCAGTTTACCGCCTGCGTTTGTTGCCCCGCGAGGATCGCTTCTTCCGTGGCTGCTGCGTGGCAAGGCATTGGTGCGTATTTCGTCCCACAGCGCAGGGCTGTAGGGTCGCACGTCTTTTACTGGAGCGTCCTCACTTGGGTAAGAGAGAGCAAAGGATTCCTGGCCCAGTTGATTGGTTCCCGTCCCTTCGAGAAAGGTGATGTAATCCTTGCCGGTCTCGAACGCCGGGTCCGAGTGTAACCTGGTGCTGAAGTAAACGCAGATTCTCCCCCTTCTCGAGGGCCCTTTTAGCGTCTCCTTCACGACGCAGGTTGCCGAACATCGAAATGTTAAACCAGCGGTCATAATGGCACTACGCTCGACGCCGGTAACCTGGACATGGGCAACCAGGTCGGCTTGCCGAACGAGGGAAGCCAAGGAGTTTGTTTCAGCGGCATCGATGGCGAGCGGGCTGCCGAGCAAAGTGAGGCACAAGGCGAGGGATTGATGTTTCATGGTTCCATTTGTAAATCCACGGCTTACTACGGTAAACTTGCCCTCCTGAAACAACCGGCTTGTATGGCAAACAAATGGCGGAAGGGGTGGGATTCGAACCCACGGTAGGATTGCTCCTACTCCTGATTTCGAGTCAGGTGCCTTTAACCACTCAGCCACCCTTCCGCTCGATTAGTATCAACAACTTACGTTGTTGAGATTCTGCTCGGTTTGACTTTTTACCACCGCGTTCGGATACTGCTCTCGTGATTTCGCCAAGAGCCTTCAAAAGCCGCCTCAAATGCAGATTGGGTTAGGACTCAATACGCTAACCTCATCCGCTACAAACCATCTGGCAAATACTATGCCCGCATCAAAGTTAACGGCAAGATTTTTAAGAAGACTCTGAAAACTGCCGCGATCAGCGTCGCGAAGATTCGATTTGGCCGACCTAGAGAAAGAACTGCGTCAAAATGCAGAACTTAAGCTCTCCGAGCATGACCCAAAGATGACGTTTGAGTTCGCTCTGAACAATTATCGGCAACGGTTCGATACCAATGTTCGTCTGAAGCAGCAGAATGACGCCCCTCATAACGGGAATGTGCTTCCTGTAGGCTGGCGCGCGGTAGAAACAATTTGCTGCTTAGAAATTCGTGATCTAGTTTGAAAAGTTGACAGGAACTTACGAAACGGGAGGGGAACCATGAGGAAAGTCACACCAACCACGCGGCGCTCGGCAAATCGACGCGGCCTTTTAAAAGTCACTGGGCCCAGGCGGGCAAGGTCTAATCGGATTTCAAATGAGCTGTTCGAGGACAGTATTCATACGCTGAAGCATTCCCAGGGAAAGGTTCGCAAGGAGAGCGACAACATCGGTTCGCTCGAAATACCGGGCGATGCGTATTGGGGAATCAATACAGCGCGAGCGCTCGAGAACTTTCCCATTAGCGGCCGACCGATCTCAACCTATCCGGATTTGATATTTGGTTATGCGTGTGTGAAGCAGGCATCCAGTCGTGCCAATGCCGAGATCGGTGAGTTGGACGAGGGGAAGGCCGACCTCATCGACGAGGTATGCGAAGAGATCAAACACGGTGGTCTTCAGGATCAATTCGTTGTCGATATCATACAAGGTGGCGCAGGCACTTCCACCAACATGAACGTCAACGAGGTGATTGCCAACCGCGGCGCTGAATTGGCGGGAGGCGCAAAGGGTAAATACGATATTCTCGATCCGAACGATCACGTCAATCGCGGCCAAAGCACGAACGATACTTATCCGACAGCTTTGAAAGTTGGTTTGTGCCTCGCCATTGAACGGCTTTTGGAAGAACTGGCGCGACTCGAAATTGCGTTCCGGGACAAGGGACGTGAGTTCGCCGGGATAGTTAAGGTGGGCCGCACGCAGCTGCAGGACGCCGTGCCGATGACCTTGCAGCAGGAATTTGAAAGCTTCGCAGTTACTCTGGGAGAAGATCACGATCTTCTTGAGCTGGTGCGGCAAAGAATGTGGGAGGTGAACCTGGGTGGCACGGCTATCGGCACAGGTATCGCTGCGGATCCTCGTTTCCCTGCGTTAGCTGCCAGGCATCTGAGTGACATTACCGGCTACGACATTAAGACAGCAGCCAATCTGATAGAAGCCACGAGCGACGTTGGCGTTTTCCTGAAGCTGTCGGGGGCGCTAAAGATCACGGCCATGAAGTTATCGAAAATTTGCAACGACCTGCGGTTGTTAAGCTCGGGGCCTCAGGTAGGCTTCGGTGAAATCAACTTACCCGCACGCCAGGCTGGTTCGAGCATCATGCCGGGAAAAGTGAATCCAGTCATTCCCGAAGTAGTGAACCAGGTAGCGTTCGT
Organism: uncultured Verrucomicrobiae bacterium; assembly: GCA_963702845.1. Taxonomy (GTDB): domain Bacteria; phylum Verrucomicrobiota; class Verrucomicrobiia; order Limisphaerales; family Palsa-1400; genus JAICXV01. Next base: position 189,318 of record OY969763.1, read on the forward strand.
AGTGGCCGGCCACGACGTGACGATTGCCATGGCAGTCGAAGGTGGTCAGTTGCAGCTTAATGCCTTTGAGCCGGTGATTACTCATTCACTTTTCGAAGGCCTGAAGTGGTTAACTGCTGCAATCGCAACGTTGCGCGTTAATTGCGTCGATGGGATAACCGCCAACACGCGACGTTTGGCTGAACAGGTGGGTTCTTTCGTGGGCGTAGTAACCGCACTCATTCCCCACATTGGCTACGGCCCGGCGAGCAAATTGGCCAAAGAAGCTTTGGCTACGAATGCCAACATCGCCGACATGGTCGTAAAATCTGGCCTTCTCACGCGAGAACAGGTCACGGCCATGATGTCCCCGGAACGGTTAACCAGTAATCGAGCCTCGAAGAAAAATCGAAGCCGGCGAGAATAGAATTCGTCCATAACCCCACAGCGTCGCCTCACAAGTGCGCGGTGCTGATGGGCATAAAAAAGCATGATGGCAGCCGTGATCATAACGGCCAATACAAGCATCAACATCAGCCTGCGTTCCTGGGTGTTCTTTTTGTACGCTGGACAAATTGTCAGAAAACGTTCCTCCCGAAAAGAACTCCTGAGCATCAAAGAGAGCATATGACCGGCTCCCTTCATTCCATTCCATCAGCCGACCTGAACTTCACCCTGTTCTCATGGGAACACATAGCAGACGACACTGTCCACGACCTGGACTATTACACTGAGCTTCTCGCTGTCGGCTGTGAGGTTTGACGTTGCTGCGGCCGCGGATGGCTTGCCACTGGATGATTGACACCCTCAATTTGTGGGTATTCCGCGCTTTTCAGATTCGTGCAGAATCAACAGCTGTCCCCCAAAGTAGTCGTTGAGACGCTGTTGTCGTCCCAATTGTCCATTGCTGTTGCTTATGAATGCTTATCTTAAGACCCAGTTTCTCGTTGCCGTGTCGTCTGTCGCAACCGCCGGTTTCCTTCATGCAGGAACGGTTCTGGTCAGTGACACATATACTGTTACCGGTTCCGGCTCTGGTTTCGCCCTGAACACGGGCGTTAATACGGGAATCAATCCGCCAACGACGCGACTCACCGGGACGATGGCGGCTAATCTGCGCTACATAAACACCGGCACGAAAGCGACGTCGGCTTATACTATCGGCAGCAATAAACTGAAGGTGGCGGCGGTGGTGAACGCCGGCCGTTTTGTTTTGTCCGCGAATGGCACGACGGCTTTTGATTTTGGGCCAGCGCTCGGAGTCACTGGCGCGACGCCGTCGAACCCGGTGGTTTACGATCTCGCAGTTAACATGGACAATGATGCGACGGCGACGGATCGCATTTCCTTTGCGCTCGGTACGGCGGAAGGTGATTCCACGACGTGGGCGTTTGGCGTGCAACTTTATCGTGTGGCGAGCGGCAATACGTTTTACACCATCGGCAAACGTATTGATACCACTTCGTCGGGATTGGCGAGTGATTTGAATGCGGCAATCACTACGTTGGGGGCTGGCACATACGGCACCGAACTGACTTTCCTCGTGCGTGTGACGGATGCAGGCTCCGAGACGTCAGCATTCCATTCGCGCGTGCAGGTTTCGCTCAATGGCGGCAGCACGTGGATCTATGACACGGCCACCGATACTGATCTGACGAGCGGATTTCGTTTTAACGGCGCGGCGCGCATCATCATGTGGGATCAGGCTCCGAGTGCGATTGCGACCTATGACAATTTTTCCGTGACGTGGAATTCCGGTCCGCACACATGGACGGGCGCTGGTGCGAATGGCAATTGGTCGACGGATGCGAACTGGGGCGGACCCGTGCCGGTATCTGGAGACACATTGATTTTTGCAGGCACGACGAGACAGACGAGCACGAACGACCTGGCGAGCCTTTCTGTGCCGTGGGTGACGTTCAATAACGGCAGTTTCACACTGTGGGGGAATTCGCTCACGGCCAGTGTGGCAATCACGAATGCGAGCGGCGTGAACACTTTCAAAATGCCCCTCGCGTTTGGTGTTGCTGCTCCCAAGACGTGGAGCGTGGCGAGCGGAACGGAAGTCGTGCTGGATAACACGACGACAGTCGAAACCAACGGCGACCATACGTTGGTCGGCGGCGGAACGATTCGGACAAAAGGGACGATGAACATCGGCCAGGCTACGGCGTCGATTCCGGCCTTCATCCTGAATGAAGGCAAACATATCGTCGATGGCGGCACCTTCAATTCTCGCGGTGGTTATCGCATCGGTTCACTCGCGACTGGTGCGGGTGCGCAAACGGTTTTGACCAACGGAGCGACATTTAATTTGACTGCCTCCACGGCGAATCTTCGCGTGGGCGACAGCACCAATCCGGTCGCCGCGCAACTAACGCTCAACAACAGCACGCTCACGATGGCGGGAGGTGTTCTTTGCGTTCCGTTTGTCGCCGGCGCGATTGGGTCTGTGAATCAAGTCGGTGGAACGGTCTCTGGATGTGTTCTTAGCTTTAGTGATTCGGGCGCCGGCACTGGCACTTACACCGTGACGGGAGGCACATTGCAACCGTTGCAGATCAGCGAGGGTACGTCCACCGGCACTTCAACGATTACGTTTGATAACGCGACGTTGCGTCCTGCCACTGGCGCGAGCAGTTCGTTCATGTCCGGTTTGAACACGGCGCAAATCAATGCGGGTGGGCTTACGATCGATACGCCGTTGGATATTACTGTGTCACAAGTCATGAGCGGCACCGGTGCGTTGAACAAAACTGGAACCGCCGCGCTGACGCTTAGCGGAGCCAATACTTTCAGCGGCGGAACTGTTTTGACGGCGGGCACATTGAACCTCGGCAATGCCGCCGCGGCTGGAACTGGAACGTTGACGCTCAACGGTGGCACGATCACGGCGAGCGGTGCCGCGCGAACTTTGAGCAATCCTGTGACTGTGGGAGGGAATTTCACGGTAGGGGGAACGAATGCGCTGACATTCTCCGGCAGCGCCAATCTTGGTAGCGCGACCTGGTCGATCAGTGCCGCTAATACTGCGACGACTACGCTTTCGGGAATCGTGAGTGGAACTGGTGGTTTGACGAAAGATGGTTCCGGGACATTGCAACTTTCGGGCAGCAGTGCGAACACCTATTCGGGGGTGACGACAGTCGATTCAGGAACGCTGTTGCTGGCAAAAAGCGCTGGTGTAAATGCGATCGGTGGAAGTTTGACTGTCGGTGACGGCACTGGTGGAGCAGGCGCGGACATAGTTCGCCTCAGCGCGGCCGATCAAATCGCGACCACCGCGGTGACCGTTTCTGCCAGCGGATTGTTGGATCTCAATGGATTTAATGAAACGATCGGTTCGTTGTCCGCCAGCGCAGGCGCGCAAGTCGGCCTCGGCGCGGGAACTCTGACCGTCGGTGACAGCACTTCAACGACTTATCCTGGCAGTATTTCTGGCACGGGCAGCGTGGTTAAAGCCGGTTCCGGGACGTTGACCTTGACCGGTGCGAGCACTTTTAGCGGTGCTTCTACGGTCAGTGCCGGCGTTTTGAATATTCAGAATGCAACTGCCCTTGGCGGAACTGGGGCGGTAAGCGTGAGCAGCGGTGCAGCGTTGGAATTACCAAGCGGAATTACGATCAGCGGCCAATCGCTGACGCTGAATGGCAGTGGCATTAGCGGAAACGGTGCATTGCGAAATGTTAGCGGCAATAACACTTGGACGGGTGCTGTGACTTTGGGTAGCGCGTCGACGGTTCAATCCGATTCTGGAACGTTGACGATCAGTGGGGGCGTCAGTGGCGGTCAAACGCTCACGGTGGAAGGCGCGGGCAATACAACAGTCAGCGGCGTCATCAGCGGAGCAGGTGCGCTAACGAAGAACGATGCTGGAACGGTTACGTTGATTGGCGCGAATACATATTCGGGTAACACCACTATAAACGCGGGCACATTGAACGTCGGCAACGCCGCGGCTGGAACCGGAACGTTGACGCTCAACGGTGGCACGATCACGGCAAGTGGTGCCGCGCAAACTTTGAGCAATCCTGTGACTGTGGGGGGAAATTTCACGGTGGGCGGAACGAATGCGCTGACACTCTCCGGCAGCGCCAATCTTGGAAGCGCGACCTGGTCGATCAATGCCGCTAATGCTGCGACGACTACGCTTTCGGGAATCGTCAGTGGCACTGGTGGTTTGACGAAAGATGGTTCCGGAACATTGCAACTTTCGGGCAGCGGCGCGAACACGTATTCGGGCGCGACGACGGTTGATTCGGGAACGCTTTTGTTGGCAAAGACTGCTGGCGTAAATGCGATCGCTGGAAGTTTGACTGTCGGTGATGGCACTGGTGGAGCAGGCGCGGACATAGTTCGCCTCAGCGCAGCTGATCAAATCGCAACTACCGCGGTAACAGTTTCCGCGAGCGGTTTGTTGGATCTCAATGGATTTAATGAAACGATCGGTTCGTTGTCAGGCAGCGCAGGTGCGCAAGTCGGCCTCGGCGCGGGAACTTTGACCGTCGGTGACAGCACTTCAACGACTTATCCTGGCAGTATTTCTGGCACGGGCAGTGTGGTTAAAACCGGTTCTGGCACATTGACCTTAACCAGTGCGAGCACATTTAGCGGTGCCGCCACGGTCAGTGCCGGCGTTTTGAATGTTCAGAATGCAACTGCGCTTGGCGGAACTGGGGCGGTAAGCGTGAGCAGCGGCGCGGCGCTTGAATTAGTGGGCGGCATTACGGTCAGCGGCCAACCGTTGATGCTGAATGGCAGCGGTATCAGCGGGAATGGTGCGCTGCGAAACGTTAGCGGCAATAATACATGGGCTGGTGCTGTGACGTTGGGCAGCGCGTCGACAGTTCAATCTGATTCTGGAACTTTGACGATCGGCGGTGGGGTCAGTGGCGGTCAAACGCTGACGGTAGAAGGCGCGGGCAATACAACGGTCAGCGGCGTTATCAGCGGAACGGGTGCGTTAACGAAGAATGATGCTGGAACGGTTACGTTGAGCGGCGCGAATACATATTCGGGTAACACCACCATCAACGCGGGAACTGTCGCACTCGGGGCGACCGGTGCGATTGCATCGCCGACAATTACTGTTGCGAGCGGCGCGACTTATAATGTTTCTGCAGTGACGGGTTATACGTTGGGAGCGACTCAAATACTTGCGCGTAATGCGACGAGCGGTGCGGGTACTGTTTCCGGTTCGATGACGCTTGCTTCGGGGGCGAAGATTTCCCTGCAAGCTGATGGCAGCGCCAGCAGCGTCGGGACTTTGAGCGTCAGTGGTGGCCTCACGCTGAATAACAACACGATCACGATCAACGTCACCGGAGCGGCTCTTGGCATTGGCACTTATACGCTCGTCACATATAGCGGAGCGCGGACTGGTGCTTTCAGTAACACTCCGACAATCACAGGTTCGGGTGTCGGTTCAGGACTAACCGCGACTCTCGTGCAAGGCTCGGGGACAATCTCGTTGCAAGTTGCCGCGCCGGGACATGGTATTGCTGCGGCTCGAATTAAAGTTGTTGAAAACGATTTAGCTAACAACAACACGTCGGTGACTGTCAGCACGGTTGTTTCGGTCAACGGTATGTCTGTACGTGACGGCTCAAGCCGCGGCGATTACACGATTCAAATCGGCTCAACTGAGACGGATGATTTTACCTCTGGTGCGGTGATGACTTGTGTCGCCGAAAATGGGCGCGATAACGGTGAAGATTCGGGAATCAATTACTGCACGAGTTCGATCAGCAGCAGTTCTGGAGTTTCGTATTTTATTCCGACGTCGCAGGCTCCGACAGGCGCTGAGTATAACATCAATGTTGCTGCTGCGTATTTTCCATACAATCGATACCTGGCCGGCTTTGCGAAAAATTCAGCAGGCACATCGGGCGGCCCGAACGATTCGCTGACAGGATCGCCAGGTTTGGTTTTGGGAACGCATTTCATCGACCATGGCGACGGCACTTCGACAGTGAATCTAACCAGCATGGGAATCAATTCGCAGACAGATGGCATCCTGCTCGTGACGGCGGCGGCGAATAATAACGAATACGCGGTCACGCAGGCGAATGCAGACGGCACTTGGACGATCCTGGTAAAAGACAACGGAACGAATGGCACCGCGACTACACAGGGCCCGGTTTCGTTTGCTTTCGTGCCGCTGTCGAATCCTTCGATCATTACCGGCAAATTCCACAGTGACGGAACTATCCTGATGTATAACGGAGCTTCGCCGCGCTTCAACGTGGTCAGTAATTCAACGGGCACATGGACGTTGACCATCCCCGGCTATTCGCCATCCACAGGTGTTCTCGTGCTTTCGCCAGAAACGGCCGGAGGCGCTAACTCGGACAACGTTGTGAGTTATCAGCCCAGTGGTAGTTCGTGGGTAATCACCTCCCGCGACCTGCCGGGGCTCGGCTTGCAGACGCCGGGCGATCCAGTTTGTTCATTCGTATTCGTTCCGGCACCGACGGCGGCTCTCGTAGCGCCTGCGAATGGCAGCACGATTTCGTCGGCTCCAACCTTAACGGTAACGGCGAGCAATCCGGGAACGGGTAATGTTAAGGTGACCTTCTTCGGTCATCGCGCGACAATCCTTGGACCGGGTCCCGACTTTATGATCCCCGTTTTGCCTGACACACAAAACTACGCTCGTGAAGATTCGTCCAATGGACACGCCACGCGGCAGATGTGGTATGCGCAGACGGATTGGATCGTCTCGCATCGTGATTCGGACAACATTCCGTTTGTAGCGACGCTGGGGGATTGCGTGCAGAACGGTGATACACTCAGCGGCAATCCAAATGAAGGCGAATGGCAAATTGCGACAAATGCTTATTATCGATTGGAGGACCAGGACAACACCAAACGCCTCGATGGTATTCCGTATCTTGTTAGCGTCGGCAACCATGATCAGGATCCGAACGGTGATCCGGATGGCACGACTACCCTCTATAACAAATATTTCGGCTCATCACATTTCACCGGCAAGTCGTATTATGGCGGCCATTACAGTACGAACAATGACACTTGGTATGCATTATACAGCGCCGGCAATTTGGACTTTCTTGTCATCTCGTTTGAATACGGTCGTTACGGTCAAACGGTTCTGGATTGGGCACAGGGTATCATTGATCTATACCCAACGCGTCGGATTCTGGTGCTGACACATTTTGCGGGTGATGACACACCTGACGACACGACTTCTTCACCATTCAGCGCGCAAGGGCAGGCGATTTACACCGCGCTTAAGGGCAATGCGAACTTTTTCATGATGCTCGGTGGCCACGTCTTCAATGAAGGTGGTGAAGGACGCCGCTCCGATACATTCAATGGCCATACCGTTCGTACATTGATCTCGGATTACCAGGGCAGGTTCAACGGTGGCAACGGTTTGATGCGTCTGATGTATTTCTCGCCGAGCAATAATATCATCAACATTAAAACGTTTTCACCGTACACCGGCTTGTTTGAAACGGATGCAAATAGCCAGTTCAGTTACACCTACAATATGCAACCGAACGGCGCAGGTTCACCGGCAACTGCATACGTGGCGCTCGGGACGAATTCGAACGTCACGTCCGGCAGCCAGACAAGTGTCGTATGGAATGGGCTGACAGCCAGCAAGCCGTACGAATGGTATGTTACTGTGACGGATCAAAACGGGGATTACTCAACAAGTGTTGTCTGGACTTTCCAGACCGGCGTGGGCTTTGCGCTGCACCAGGTTCCGCCAGCGGACGCCAACGGCGACGGACTGCCGGACGCATGGGAGAGCAAATACAATGTTACCAATCCGACTGCGGATGATGATGGTGACGGGCAGTCGAACTACGCCGAATATATTGCGGGCACAAACCCACGGGACGCAACGTCGGTATTGAGGATCATCAACACGGCATGCAACTCAGAAGGCCAGGTCACGCTCACGTGGTCTTCAGTTGGTGGGACGCAATATCGAATTCAGGTCGCCGATAGCGCGACCGCTGGTTTCACAGATATCGTGCGCGATGCTGAAGCAGAAACAGATTCGGCACCAGCTGGACAAGCGTCGACGCAGACGTATACGGATACGACATCGTCGCCGAACGCGATCAGGTTCTACCGCGTGGAAGTCGTGCACTGAGTTTGGAATTTCCCGGCGTGGTGCCGGGAAGACAGGCAAAAGGGCAACAACTGATTTCCGTGTGGGGTTCCCTGTTGCCTGTCGCTTTTGACCCGGTTGTGCGTATTCAACCGCGTCTGTCAGGCCGCTACACCGCCAATCGGTGTAGCGGTCTCTTTTTCGGCTGTATCGCGCTGTGCGAGCAGGAGGAATTGATTCATTTTGGGCCTGTCTTCGACAACGGTTTTGGTTATTATCTTCGCAAACCAAAACACCTGCCATCAGTGCAACTCAGATTGACGACATTCATACGCGTGAGCGTAGCGGCGATTGCTGTCCTCAGCGTTCATGCTAAGACGAACGATGAAACCGGTGACGCCTCGGCTGTGGCTGCGACGAATCGCGATACCGCGGCAGCTTCCGAGTTCGTGACGAGTAATTGGCGGACGAGTGACGGACTTCCGGCTAATGACATTCTCGATTTGAGAGAGACCGCCGACGGCTACTTATGGGTTGGAAGTTATCAGGGGCTGGTTCGATTCGATGGATTGCATTTCAAGAGCTATTTCAACACGCCCGTTGGCCAGCGGTTTAGCGCGAGGGTCGGGCCGTTGGAACTGGATACGAAGGGACGGCTCTGGATCGCGCCCGACGAGGTGGGAGTTTTGCGACGTGACGTCGATGGTTTCACCGAAGCGTTGACGAACGGCACCTCTTTAAAAGCGCGACCAGTCAGCTTGTGCAGCGACGGCCAGAACAAATTTTTTTGGGTGGACCTTGCGGGAAATGCTGGTTGGTTTTCGACGGACAATCCTGAACAGGCGCAAACGATCGCGGGTGCGAAAGCGTCGATTGCTTCGCGATGGATTCGTGATTACGAGGGCAAAATGTGGTTGGCCGATCAACGGGCGTTGAAGCGTTACGAGGAGGGAGTTTGGAAAACGGTGGAGGTGGCGGGGACGGCAACAATGGTTGTGACGCCACGGCGGGATGGCGGCATGTGGATTGCACGCGATGCCCAGCTACGGTTTGTTACTGCAGGTGGTGTTGAACGGGAGGTTTCGGATTTTCCGTGGAAAGGCCTGTCGCGCGTTACTTGCATGTTTGAGGACCGATGGAAACGGGTATGGATCGGCACCCTGGGTGAGGGGTTGTTTTATTATGCCGATGGCCAGATCAAACATGCTCTCACTACGGCGAGTAGCATTTCGTGCCTGCTTGATGACGAACACGACAACATTTGGGCTGGGACTCGTGGCGGCGGATTATTCCGGATTCGGCCGAGGCAGTTCTTCGTTTCCAATCGGGCGACCGGCCTACAAAACGAATTCGTCCGCAGTTTGGCGGAAGACAAGGCAGGGCACGTGTGGATGTCGTGCGCCGATGGCCGACTTGGCTGGTGGGACAAAGGTATGTGGCATGCGGTGACCGAAGAAGATGGCTGGCGCCATTTTGATTCGTTGTGTTTATTGCCGGCCCGCGATGGGAGCGTTTGGATTTCGACGATGCATCGTGGAATTTGGCGGTGGGTGAACGGCAAAGTAACGCGGCAGCGGTTGGCTGGCAAACTCCCGAACGAACCGGTGGAGGATTTTCTTGAGGACGGGAAGGAACGCCTCTGGATGGTGACGGATAACTCGGGTCTTTACTGTTTTGACGGGCACAAAGTCGCCCATTATGGCGTCCAAGAGGGTTTGCCCAGTAAACACATTCGCGCATTGGCCGAGGATGAAACGGGCGCCGTTTGGGCCGGAGACTGGGAAGGGAGTTTAGCGCGCTTTAGTAATCACCATTGGGAAACGATGCGGAAGCCAAGCGGACATGCTGATTCAGTTCGTTGCCTTGTTGCGTCAAAGGACGGTATTTGGGTCGGAACGAGTAACGGTGGGCTGCTTCGTTACAAAGATGGCAAGACGGTTCGCATCAGCATGGAGCAAGGGGCGCCGGACTTTTGCGTCCAACAATTAATTGTGGACGAACAGGGGCGCGTTTGGGGGGGCACCTCGCATCAATTATTCCAGATTTCGATTAACCAGGTGAACGAACTCGCTGCTGGCAAACGGCAGAAAGTGGATGCGATCACATACGGCCACAGCGACGGGTTGCCGGATGTTTCTTTTGCGAGCTTGTGCGATCCAAAATCGTGCCGTGCTGCCGATGGGCAGCTTTGGTTTGCTACGGCGAGCGGTGCGCTTCATTTTCAACCGTCCGCGTTGCGAGCGAGCAAGCCGCCACAGGCGGCAATTGATGAAACGTTGTGGGATGGGAAGACGGTTGGGGCGTCGGTTGTGGAGCATCTTCGTCCCGGCGCAGGCCGACTTGAATTTCGTTATACCGCGCCATGCCTGACAGCGCCTGAGCGGGTGCGCTTCCGCTACCAGTTGGTCGGTGTCGATTCGGACTGGGTTGACGCCGGTAATGTGCGGGCAGCGACATACGCCAGTCTTCCTGCTGGGAAACACACATTTCGAGTGATGGCATCGAGCCCTGAGGGTGTTTGGAGCCCAGTTAGTGCTTCTATCGACGTGGTGGTTCATCCCTACTTCTGGCAGACGGACTGGTTTATCGCACTGGTAGCGGCCGCGGCGGCAGGTGGGGTGGTTTGGCTGGTGCGCCGTGCGACGGTACGGCGGTTGCGGACTCGGCTGGCGCAGTTGCACCAACTACAGGCGATTGATCGGGAGCGGACGCGTATTGCACAAGACATTCACGATGAATTGGGCGCGAACCTGACCAGTATTGGCCTATTGGCCGACATTGGAAAACGGCACAAGTTCGATTCGTCTGTGGTCTCGCGGGACCTTAGCCAAATTTCCGATACGGCACGCGAAAGTGTCGCTGCGATGGACGCGATTGTTTGGGCGCTCAATCCACGCAACGATTCGCTGGATAATTTTGCTAACTACATTGCGCAGTTCACTCGTGACTTTTTCCGTCCCACCGAATTGCGGACGCGTTTGAACTTGCCGACGAATTTGCCGGATCGTCCGATGACGACGGAAATGCGGCACCAGTTGTTCCTGCTGGTGAAAGAGTCGTTCAACAACATTGTGCGGCACGCCGAGGCGAAGGAAGTGAACGTTGAAATCGCCTGCGACAATGGTCATCTGCGGATGGTCATTGCCGATGATGGCAAAGGAATACACAAACAAACGAGTGACACCGGCCAGGATGGTTTAATGAATTTGCGCGACCGCGTGGGTCGGATGGGTGGGACGGTGGACATCGGTAACAACAACGGACATGGGACGAAGCTGGAGTTTCGCGTCCCAATTGATAAAGCCAGAATGAACTAATCATGACCTTGAAAGTTGCCATTGTTGAAGATGATTTGCGCTGGCGGACGAATGTTGAGCTGTTGCTGCGGGAGACGGAAGGTTTGGAATTTGTTGGAAGTTTCAAAAGCGGCGAAGACGCCATTCGTGACCTGCCTGCGCGCCGGCCACAGGTCGTGTTGATGGACATCAACTTGCCAAAAATGTCGGGGGTCGAATGCACGCGGCAGCTCCGTGAGCTGTTGCCGGCGGTGCATATTGTTATGCTTACTGTCTACGACGACAGCGATCGAATTTTTCAAGCATTGCAAATGGGGGCGAGCGGTTACTTGTTGAAACGCGCGTCGGCGGATGAAATTTTGCAGGCGATCGAGGATGTGCATCGGGGTGGAGCGCCGATGTCGGCCTATATCGCGCGCAAAGTGGTGCAGTCGTTTCAGCGTGAGGTTCCTGCGGGAAAGCCGGACGAAACGCTTTCCAAACGCGAAACGGAAGTGCTCGGTTATGTTGCACGCGGTTATAGTGACAAAGAGGTGGCTGAGGCGCTCGGGTTAACACCTTCGACGGTGCGCAGTTATCTGAAAAACATTTACGCGAAGCTCCACGTTCATTCGCGGACGCAGGCCATTTTGAAGGCAGGCGGACGCAATGCTTAGTCATTACCTCAATTTGGGGGTATTCGAGGGGCGTTGCAGTGTGTTACACTCGGCGACCTGAGTAAACTCTTCATTACAAGCCTATTTCGCCTTATACACCCTGTCCTCGCTGGGACAGGTGGTGTTGTCGGATCATTGCGACGTGACGGGGGGCAGTTCGGCGGGGACGGGCTTCGGCGTGAACGCGGGGGTCAATTATCAAGTCGCGACGCGGCTTACTGGAACTGCTTCAAACGGATTAAGTTACTTGCAGACGGCGACGACAAAAGCTGCGTCGAGTTATTCCATTTCGAGCAACAAAATCTCCGTTGCCGTTGCTGCCAATCCCGGCCGGTTTACTTTCACCGCTGATCATGCGACACCGAAAGATTTAGGAGCCGTGTTGGGAAGTGACATGGCGACGGCGGTTACGCCGAAGATTTATGATCTGGCGGTCAAGATTTCGAATCGTAGCAGTGGCACGGAAAGGACTTCGTTCGGTGTCGCTACTGCAGACGGCGGTATTCAAGATTGGAGCCTCGGCATGCAGCTGGTGAATAGTGGCACGGATTTAAGTTGTATCGGCGAGTTGATTCCACGTCGAACCCGACTGCGGCTGACTACAATAACATCATTGCAACATTGCCCGGGCCAAGCGGGAGCGGAAATCACTTTGCGGATTCACGTCACCGACGCCGGCGCGGAGAGCGGTAGCGCGTATAGCTCGAAATACGAAGTTTTTGTCAATGGAACGCTGGTTTTTAGCAGCGGTGCCGGGGATTTTCGGTTCGCCAATTCCGCTGCGCGGCTCATTTTGTTCGACACCGCGCCGAGCGCAGGGCCCGTCACTTATGACGATTTTTCGCTGACTGCGGTCACCACGTACGAACGCGCCGCCGCCGGCAACGAATCGGGTTCTACAGTTAGCTTCACTCCTGTCACCCAAGGGCCGATTCGAGATCGCGTGGGGAAGTAATGTCGGCACCAACTACACAGTGCTTATAACTACAAATCCCGGTTCTGCACCGTGGGCGTTGGCGACGAATATCACAGCGACGAATACGTATACGTTGGTGATTGTTGATAACATCGTGCAATCACCGTTCGCTTATTTCCGCGTCGCACAGCTTGCTCAAAGCGGTTTGGCGGCCACGAATGTTTCGGCGACGCAAACAGCGCCCGGGACCGTGAAGATTTCGTATAGCCTTTCGGACCTTTATTTCGGAACAGCGTCGGTTTCCGTTCTGGTCTCGACTGACGGCGGTCTGACGTATTCTGCGCCGGCAGCGAGTTTCAGCGGAGACGTTGGCGGAGGAATTACGGCTGGAACCGAATCATCAAATCATCTGGAACGTCGGTTCTGATTGGGCGGTGGCGAGCGGTAACGTGCGGATTAAAATCGTTGTCGATCGTGCGCCTGTTTCCGGCGATATGGCGCTTGTTCCTGGTGGTTCTTTTAACATGGGTGATGCGCAGGCGGAAGGGTTTGGCGTGTGAAGCGCCCGTGCATTCAGTGAACGTGAGCGACTTTTACATCGAGCGTCATGAAGTCACGAAAGCACTTTGGGACGATGTCATGCAGTGGGCGACGAATCATGGATACGGTTTCGACAATCCCGGTGTCGCGAGTCAGGCGAGTGATCCCGAGCAGCAGGTGAGTTGGTTTGATGCTGTTAAATGGTGCAATGCGCGCTCTGAAAAAGAAGGTATGTCGCCGGCTTATTTTACTGACACGACGTTGGCAAGCTGTTTACCGCACGTGGCCAGGTGAATATTCGCCGAAACATGCGTGCGCTGGCAGGGGGCAGGGCTATCGTTTGCCGACGGAAGCCGAGTGGGAAAAGGCTGCGCGCGGTGGGTTGGATGGAAAGACGGTTTCCCTTTGGCGATACGATAACACAGGCAAAGGCAGATTATTGGAGCACTTCTTTCGAGTCGTACGATGTCAATGGAGCGGACGGCCCGCATCCGTCAGCCCCTGAATTTCCCAATGTTCTGCCGGTCGGACATTTTCTCCCGACCGGTTACGGGCTGTATGACATGGCTGGCAATATTTGGGAATGGTGCTGGGATTTATATGGTGACAGTTGGTATTCGGACGCACGCGCGAGCCTCGGTGACACGCACGGGCCAACTTCCGCTTCGTGGGGTGGCGACCGTGTTTATCGGGGCGGCAGCGGAGTGGATATCGCGTGGAAAAGTCGTGTGGCCAATCGCGCTGATGCGCCACCGCGTTTTGCCATGGGACATTTTGGATTTCGTGTGGCATTGCCGGCTGGAGACAATTTGGTTTCCGCTGTATCGCCTGTATTGACACTGACTCCCTGACCGATCATGAAACGACGAATTACAGCATTATGATGTGCGCGCTGATTTGCGTGTGCGCGTGCATTGCGGATGCTGCGCAGACGAACAAGCCGAACGTCATTTTTATTCTGATCGACGACATGGGTTACGCGGATACGAGTTGTTATCGGACCAGCGGCACGCCTGTCGTTACTACGACGAACATTGATCATTTTGCCACTCAAGGAACGCGATTTACGCAGTATCATGCGACTTCGCCTATTTGCTCGCCTTCGCGCACGTCGCTGATCAGCGGTTCGCAGCCAGGGCGTTGGCGCATCACTTCGTACCTCGACAACAAGTCAGTCAATCGGACGAGAAACATGGCTGATTTTGCGGATCCGCAAATGCCGTCGATTGCTCGCGCGTTCAAAGCAGCAGGTTATAAGACCGGACATTTTGGCAAATGGCATCTCGACGCAGGTCGAAACGTCGATGATTCGCCGTTGCCACAAGCTTACGGTTTTGATGAATCGCTCGTTTCATTTGAAGGGCTAGGCAACCGCGAGCTGATCGAAGGCGATTCGCTGTCGACGGTCAATGCGCAGTCGAAACAAGGGAACATCGAATGGATGCCGAAATACGAATGCGGGTCGAATCACGTGAACGCTGCCATCGCGTTCCTGACGGCGCACACCAATGAACCTTGCTACGTTAATCTGTGGTTTAACGACGTTCATACGGCGTGGCTGCCGCAGGCTGGTACGTGGGACAAATACACTAACTTCACGATCAACGTGGATGAGCAGAAGTTTTACGCGGTGCTCGAGAATCTCGATGTGCAGGTCGGTCGGTTTTTGAAGGCGCTGGATACCCTGGGCATCGCGAGTAACTCCATTGTCATTTATGCCAGTGACAACGGCGCTCCGGGCGATGGCACGACGGCATTCGCGCTGGCCCGCAATGGTGGGTTGCGCGGACGTAAAGGCAGCGTTTACGAAGGTGGCACGCGCTTGCCGTTTATTGTACGGTGGCCGGGAAAAGTTCCGGCTGGTCGCGTTGACAGTTCTTCGGTCTTAACTGGTGTGGATTTCCTGCCAACTTTTTGCTCGCTCGCGAGCGTTAGCCTTCCTTCAAGTTACATTGCCGATGGTGAAAACATGAGCGTGGCGATTCTTGGCGCAAATCAGTCCCGCACGAAGCCCGCGATTTGGTGGTTTATCAACGATACTGGGCCAGCCGTTGGGAATTACCATCATGCCCCGCCGCTTGCCATGCGCAATCGGCAAGTGGAAGGTGCTGACAGATTATACGAAGAGCACGATTGAGCTTTATGACATGGACGCGGATCGCGTTTGAAACAACCAATGTCGCGACTAGCCAAAGCGCGACTGCAAATTCGATGGCCGATCAAGTAATCGCATGGTGGCAAACGATGCCGAAATAATTTCCCAAACACGAACCTGCAACCCGACAAGAAAAGTATGAAAATAAAGCACTCCATCTTCGTAACAATGCTCATTGCGATGCTCGTCGCCATCTCAGCACGGTCGCAAACTATCGTCGTCAGCGATAATTTTACTGCCACAACTGCCGGCACGGGTTTCGCGCTCGGAGCCGGCGTCAACACCGGCATCAATCCGCCCACAACGCGTATGACCGGGGCGGCGGCGGCGAACCTTCGCTACATCTCGGCAGTCACGACGCGCCCGGAAACAAAGTACGATATTAACGCCAATCGTTTACGTTGTGTGACTGACGCAGGGATTGGTCGATTCACGATTTCCGCAAACGGCGCCTCGGCGTTTGACTTTGGGCCGACACTTGGGTCTGCCTACGCCAGTCCAACCAATCCCGCCATTTACGATATCAAGATCAGCATGCGAAACGATGCAACGAGCACCGCGCGGTTCAGCTTTGGCCTTGCAACCGCTGAAGGCGATGCCACGACGTGGGACTTTGGTATCCAACTCTACCGCACCAGCACAACCATCGACTTTTATACCATCCAAAAACGTATCGACAGTGCGTCAGCAGGTGTGACAGACGTCAACGCAGTTTTGGGAACCACTGGACCGAACTCAACAAATTCACTCATACCTTTTACGATTCGTGTCACTGACGCGGGCGCGGAAACGACGGCTTACAGTTCCCGTATCCAAGTGTCGACGAATGCGGGCGCATCGTGGATGTACGACTCTTCCACAGACGCGGCTCTGCCAAATGGTTTCCGGTTCGACGGCCCCGGTCGCATCATCGATTTTGACCAGGCCGGTAACAGTTCCGGCAATGTGTTCTACGACAGCTTCTCCATCACCTCAATTTTTGCCCCAGGACCGCCGCCGGCAGTTACCTGGACCGGCACAGGCGCCAATGACAATTGGTCAACGCCAGAAAATTGGAGTGGCACTGTAGTTCCCTCCAACGGTCAACCGGTCACCTTCGATGGCACTACACGACAAACGAACTTCAACGATCTCACCGATTTCAGTACTTTAGCAGTCTCGTTCAATACCGGCGGGTTTTCACTTTCCGGCAACCCATTCTCCATCAACTCGACAGTCAGCAACCTTGCTGGCGTGAACATTTTCAACACAGATATCTCCTTTGGCACTACCGCTGCGAAAACCTGGAGCATTGCCAGTGGCAGTGAAGTGCTCGTGAACGGCACCACCACGATTGAGGTGACAGGCGATCACGGAATCTCGGGTGGCGGCACGTTGCACAACAAGGGCCCGGTTAACATCGGCCAGGCTACGACTGCAAATCCTGCGTTCTCGCTTTTTGAAGGTAAACACTTGATCGACGGCGTAGCTTTTGCGACGCGGGGTGGATACCGGATTGGATCGCAACCCTCCGGTATCGGCGGGCAGACTGTGCTGACGAACGGTGCAACTCTTTCAATCACCGCAACGAGCGGCAATTTACGGGTAGGCGACAGCGCCAATACGAACGCTGCCCGTCTCGACATGGACAACAGCACGTTGTCGTTAGCTGGGAATGTTATTTTGGCAGTTTCTTATGCGGCGGGTGCGACAGCAGTCGTCAATCAAAACGGCGGCAGTGTGAGCGCGCCGGTTACCAGCTTCAGTGAGTCAGGCGCAGGCACTGGCACTTACACGATTAAAAACGGCGCGCTATCCACCCGTGTCATACGCAAAAACAACGCGGGCGGAACGGCCTCGATATATTTCGACAACGCGACGCTCTCGACCGCTGCTGGGGCGAGTAACGCGTTCTTCTCAGGTCTCAATCTCGCGCAGATTCAACCGGGTGGTTTGAACCTCGACGCCCAGAGTGATATTGTGATTGGACAGGTGTTGAGCGGTTCCGGCGGAATTGTGAAGAGCAGTTTTGCCTCGGCGACCCTCACGGGCGCTAACACTTACACCGGCAACACGGTGGTCTCAGGTGGAAAACTGGCCTTGCCCACGATCCAAACAAACGCCACCACGGTTCAGGTTTTCAGTGGCGCTGAATTTGGGGTGAGCGAACAAACGCTGGGTAGCACGTTGAATGTTTCGGCGTTGAACTTTGCTTCGTCAGGAACCTTGAGCTTTGACCTTGGCGCGTTCGGTACGCCAACAGCGCCATTGATGAAGGTGGCAACTCTGTCGGTGGGAGGCACGGTGACGATTAATGTTGCCAATGGTCTGCAGTTGACGCCCGGACAAATTGTCCTCGTCGATTACAATGGCACGATCAGCGGCGGTTTCCAATTTCAACTCGGCACCCTGCCACCCGGAGTCACGGCGACATTGGTTAACAACACGGCGAATAGCTCCATTGATTTGAACATTACGGGCGTCCCCGGCTTCCGTTGGACGGGAGCCGTGAATGGAGATTGGGATACCTCGACACAGAACTGGATCAATCTGCAGGACGGGTCGGTTTCGGCGTATGCAGACGGGTTCCCCGTTGAGTTCCGCGATGGCGCCGCGACAGGCAATATCAACATTCCTGGATTCCCATCGCCGTCAATCATCACGGTTAGCAACAACACGCTTCCTTACGTCTGGAGCAGTGGCGCGTTGACACTGGGCACAATTAAAAAATTCGGTAGCAACACAGTAACACGCGTTGAAATCGGCTCTGATATCATCGGCACCTTGGAAATTAACCAAGGCAAGTTTGCCGTCAGCAATGCTTTCGATACTGTTTTCCCGACCCTTCTGACTGACACGAGTGCTGGTACGGGCACTTTCGTAAAACAAGGCGCGAGCAAACTAACGATCAATTCGACAAACAGCACCTACGACGGTTCTACGCTCATTCAAGAAGGCACCGTTAAAATTTCGAATGACCGCGCATTAGGTTCGGCGAGCGCCAGAATCACAATTGGTTCAGGTGCGACTCTTGATCTGAACGATTTTACGCCCGGTGCTCAGCCCGTAACGGTGTCTGGCGCTGGTGTTGGCGGACAGGGTGCAATTATCGATACAACGACAGCCACTGCCGTAGGCGTTAACCTGCGCGATGTGACGATGGTTGGAGACACCACGTTTGGTGGCGCGGCCGGTCGTTGGGATATTCGTGTTCGCAACAGCACGGGCCCTGGACCGGGTCTGCGCGGCAACGGATATAATCTGACCAAAGAAGGTGCCGGTCTCGTCAGCATTGCCTGCCAGCGTGATCTCGGAACAAACACTCCGTATTGGGACATGAACCTCGGAAACATCGTGATTAATGGGGGCACTCTGGCCCTGGCTGAATCGCTCACTCCGGGTAATTCGGCGAAGACAATCACGATCAACTCTGGGGCGGCGATCCAGTTGTTTGACCTCGGCCTGACGAATCCGCTCGTTCGAGATATCATTATGTCGGATGGCAAACTCAACGGTGGCGGCGCCAGCACTGACACGAACATTGTCAATGGCACAATCAATCTTACGGGTGCTAACAGCACCAAGATGGATCAATGTTTCATGATGTTCAACGGAGGAATCACCGGATCCGGTTCGCTTGCTGTTTCCGCGAATGATCCCGGACGCCTCTATCTCAACGGCGCGAACACGTTCGCAGGTGATTTGAACGTGACGAATGGCACTTTGGGCGGCACCGGATCCATCGCCGGTAAACTGATCATGCAGGGCGGAACGTTGGCTCCGGGTCAGATGGATGTGCTTGGCACATTCACCGTCGGCAGCACCGCAACTTTGGCGGGAACGAACTTGATGGAAATCAATCGCGCTGCCAGCCCGAATAGTGATCGCTTGAACGTTGGCGGAACGCTGACCTTCGGCGGCATCCTAAAAGTCGTGCTCGGCGTCGGAGCCGCGGTGCCTCAAGCTGGTGATGTTTACCAGTTGTTCAACAAAGGTAGCGCGAGTTCGTTCAGCTCGATCATTCTGCCTGACTTGTCGGCGTTGCCCGGCGGGTTGTCCTGGAACACGGGCAATCTTGTTGTGAACGGATCAATCTCCGTTTCGGGAACCGGTCCCGCAAACCCGCCGACTATCACGTCTGCTTCTGTATCGGGATCAAATTTCGTGTTTAGCGGCACGGGCGGCACGCAAGGTAACAACTACATTGTGCTGAGCTCGACGAACGTTGCTCTGTCGATTACGAACTGGACCTCGATCGCGACCAATCAATTTGGAACTGGCGGTACCTTTTCGGTGACCAACGCCATCAGACCGAGTGTGCCCGCGTCGTTCTTCGAACTGCGGGTTCCATAGTCCGAACAGTTTAAGTATATGAAAAAGCGTATTGGGTCCAGAGGGGCGATCGCGCAGTCCGTAATTGCCGCTGCGCGACGCCCGGCGGTTGCGTCGGTTAAAGCTGCGTTCACGTTGATCGAGTTGTTGGTGGTTATTGCCATCATTGCGATCCTTGCGTCCATGTTGTTGCCAGCGCTGTCGAAGGCAAAAGCGAAGGGATTGCAAACGCAATGCATCAGCAATAACAAACAAATGGCCCTGTCGTTTCAGATGTGGGCCGATGACAACAACGACGGCAAATACCCATGGAACCCTGGACGCGGCCAGGTCGGCGGCGCTGATCCAAAGCAACTACGAACAAACTGGGTCGTGATACAGCATTATCTGAATAACCCAAAGGTGTTGACGTGCCCAGCGGATACAAAACGTTCGCCAATTCGCAGTTGGGTCGATTTCGGGGTTGTATTGGAGTTTCGAACCAACCTTAGTTACACCTTCTGTCTTGATTCAATGCCGAGCCGTCCGGGGGCTCTCCTGACCGCCGATAACTACTTTTCGAGCGATTATCCCGCCAACAAAACCCTCGCGTTGCCGGACAATGCCGCTAGTGGTTCTGATCATACATTCAATCGCCCGCTCTACATTCGACGTGGTTGGTGGGCCAACGTCCGACACATGAATATCGGGGTTGCGAGCTTTTGTGACGGCAGCGCTCGCTCGCTCAAGTCAGAAAAACTGCAGGAGGCATTCCTCTTCATGTTTGATCATTATCTCACTGACCCGGCGGATAAGTTGACGTTTAAGTTCCCGCAATACACCCCCGTCCCATACTGACCACTTGAGGTTATCGGGGTTTCGGGACCGAGCTGAAACGTTGTTGGTCAGCGCGAAACAATCGTTCGTCATCTTCGGTCGTTTCGTTTATTTGGGATTCACGCGACCTGCTAATCGCGTTTTTTTGCCCTGTCGCCCGCCAGGTATTTGTCGCAAATCGAGTTTTCAGGACTGCGAAGCATTGCAAAACCGCTGATTTGAGAATCTTTTTCTCAACTGCGTTTTCCTCGGTTTTACGAGGGAAAACCGGGTGATCTAAGCTTTTTCCGTAATGTGGCATGAGATTTTCTATTGCAATGAATCGACTCTATGTCATATAACCGCCCTCGTAATAACCGAAGCGATGAGGATTGTATAAGTTACAATCGTTGTCATGGGACCGAATCGACGAGACACGATTTGGCCAAGTTACAAACGCTCCGCAGTCCCTGCGGAGCAGAAAGGAGTGTTCGTCCAGGCCCCGAGCATCGGTTCAAGGAGTGTTTTAATTTTTGTTTATTAGTGACGTATGCCTATTCGCATTAATTTGCTAGCAGAGGCGCAAGCCACTGAAGATCTGCGTCGCCGTGACCCGGTAAAGCGGGGTCTATGGATTGGGGGCTTCCTCGTTTGTGTGGTTCTTCTCTGGTGCGGCAAACTTCAAATCGACATCTGGCGTGAAGGTATTACTCGAACTCGTCTTGAACGCGATTGGACGAGCAAGGAACCTAAATTCAAGGTGCTGCTCGCGACGCAGGAGAGAGCGGATCGTCTTCAGGCGCTGATGGACGGACTGGATCGTTACTCGACCAACCGCTTTTTGTGGGCAAACGCGCTAAACGCCATCCAGCACAGCACGATTGAAGACATTCAGGTAACACGAATTCGTGGAGATCAGACATACGACATCGTTCGTGCCGAGAATTTGACCAACAGCACGCCAAACGGTCCCGCGATCACGCACAAGCCTGGAATTTCCACCGAGCATATCCGGGTCGTGGTGGATGCCCGCGATTTCAACAACCAGAACCAGACCTGGACGAAGTACAAAGAGTCGCTGGCTAAAAACGCTTATTTCAAACGCCACCTGAAGCGCGGCGAGGGATTCGTGCTTGACGGTACGCAAGGTGCCCCTGGCCGCGATCCGCTGGATCCATTACGCGAATTTGTGTCGTTCAGTTTGGTGACACATCTGCCGGAGGTGAAGCGCTATGAATAACCTTCCAAAAGCGAAACGCGATCAATTGATTATAATCGTGGTGTTCACGCTGGCGATTATGGGAGCGCTAATATTTTTCGTAGTCGATGCGCAGAATGCGGAACTGAAGCGGACAAAATCGAAGACTGACACGGTGCGGGAGAAGCTGCTTCGGGCGGACAAACTGTCGCGAACGGAATCGGATCTCCAGGTCAGGTTCCAAAAGGTATCAAAAGAGTTGTCGTCGCAAGAAGTATTGTTGGCCCCGGACCACGACACATATGCATGGCTGTTGCAGACTCTGACGCAGTTCCTCTCGGTGCATCGAGGTGCTGGAGTTACGCCGGCCGGTATCAGCCAGCCGGATATCGGTGAAGCTACGATGATTCCCAAGTTTGCTTATAAAGCCGCCACGTTCCACGTGAAGGGCAATGGCCACTTCCATGACGTGGGACGGTTTATCGCCGATCTCGAAACCGATTTCCCATATCTGCGCGTGCAGAACATTGAACTGTCGCGAGCCTCAGCTACGTCGTCAGGCGGCGATATCGAGCTGCTGGGTGCTTCGTTTGACCTGGTGATGCTGATGCAACCCACAACTCCGATCGAAAACCGATGAGCACGCCAATACAATTTAAAGGCCATTTGGTCGGGTTAGTTTCGATAGCGGCGTTGTTTGTTACGACTGCGTTGATCGTCAGCGGTTGTGGTAATGCCCCGACAGGGGCGGCGCAGACTAAAAAAGGCGATGACAAGGCGAAAGTTTCGCAAAGTTCCACCAACGAGCTGGCGATGGAAACGAAAGCCGAGTTCGATGACGATTTGAAGACGACGAAGGACCCATTTTTCCCAAATTCGAAACGTCGATACGGCAAAGCCGCGAATGGCAAGACAGTTGCTCAGCTACCGAGAGTGGCTGACCTCCGGTTGTACGGTGTGATCGGGTCGCCCGGCAAGTATATCGCCATGATTAACGACAAAACATTTGCAGAAGGGGACAAAACTCAGGTCTCAGTGGGATCCAACCAATACTTCGTAGTCAAGGTCAACCAAATCACCGCCAAATCCGTAACCATTAAGGTTGATGGTGAAGCAGCTCCACGCGACCTACAGTTGGACGCGGCGCAGGAGGCAAAGAAGTGAACACCGGAAACACGAACGAACGTCAGTTGAGAATTGCAGATAAGCCTATGAAAATCAAAATGTCCCTCATTCTCGTCGTTGCACTTGCCGCAAGTGGCATTTGCCGCGCCGAAGTCCAGGACGCCGCCAAAACTAAAGCCGCCCCCGCTGGTGGCATGAAGGCGGTGGCCAACGCGGCGCCCGAAGAGATCGCCGCCGTCATCGAGTTTAATTCCGACACTACCTTGCCTCAGGCGGTTCAGACGCTGGCGCGCTCAGCCGGAATCAATATTCAATTT
This sequence comes from uncultured Verrucomicrobiae bacterium, assembly GCA_963702845.1. GTDB lineage: Bacteria > Verrucomicrobiota > Verrucomicrobiia > Limisphaerales > Palsa-1400 > JAICXV01. Next base: position 212,692 of record OY969763.1, read on the forward strand.
GACCCGGTGCTAATCAACGCCACAAAACCGGACGGCACGCCAATGCCGGCCCCGGTCGTCAATGCCGTGCGTTGGGAGAACATCACGCCCAAACAGGCGTTGAACGCGCTGCTTGATAACTACAACTGGCGTTTGGTGCAGGACGTCAATACCGGCATCTCGCGGGTGACACGCAAGGACACGAACTCCGAGCCAATGATCACCACGGTTGTGCAATTGAGCTACGCCAGCCCGACGAACATTGCTCATGCCGTTACGAACACGCTGTCTAAAACCAGCCGAATCATTCCCGACCTTCGCACCAGCCAAATTATCGTTCTCACTCAGGAGAAGGAACTCGAAGGGTTGATTGCGCTGATCAAGAAACTGGACCGCCCAACAAAACAGGTGTTGATCGAAGCCAAGATCATGGAAACGGTTCGCAACCCGTCGATCGATCAAAGGAATCAATTGGACGGATACACTTGCCGGGCAAAACTTCACTTTCGGAAATGGAGTTACAACCGGGACAGTCAACTCAACGCAGACGACGGGAAGCGGCGGCACAGGTGCTGGCACAACCACGCCGAACGCGGGACACTTCCTATCGGGCGGCGACGGGCTGGCGGGCGGTTTGACGAACGTCACCCAGCTGATCACGTCAGTTGGCAACGGTGGACTCAGCGTGAACACGGCTCGTGGGTTTAGCCCGGCGACAGCGTTCCTGAATGCGGACGGAGTTCATGCCGTGCTCTCGTTCCTGAATTCGGATTCGGACACGAAGTCTCTCGCCTGGCCGCGCACTGTTTCGCTGGATGGCGTCCCGACCGAACTGTCGGTCGTTCGCAACGTCCCGATTTTCGAACAGGACCAAAGCGGCGCCACCGGTAGCACTGGTCCCGTCGCCACTGCCAAGCCCATTTACGATAAAAAAGTCGGCAATACCCTGCTCAGCGAAGTGGGTATCAAACTCGCACGTTATTCCGCGCATCGTTGGTATGACCAACGTCTTGTTGGAAGTTGTGCCGGAAATCTCCGCCCAAGAAGCGCAGCCTGCAGTTCAGACCCTTAACGGTTAGACCTATACTGCGCCTGTTTTCTCGCGTCGCAAGATCACGACTCAGGCGACTGTCCCGAGCGGCTACACGCTGGTGCTCGGCGGTTTGGACAACGACAACACATCGAAGATCAACACCAAGGTGCCGATCCTCGGCGATATTCCTGGTCTTGGCATGTTGTTCCGCAGCGATTCGAAGCAACGGACGAAGCAGAACCTACTTATCTTCGTGACGCCAACAATCGTGGAAGACGGCGATTATCAACGCACGCCGACAGATTTCCTGAAGACGAAGTTTGCTCCGATACCGGAGAAGGATGAGACGGCCTGGGACAGTGCTCAGCCCTATGACTGGACCAAACCAAATAATCCTGATGAGCCTTGCAAGAGCCCGAAGGCCCAATAACGCGAACAAACGAACAAGCAACCTATGCAACTAACGCGAATTAAATCCGCAAGCATAGCGAGGCACATTATGAATAAAACAATTCGCCCGTTCGCGCCGGTGGCGGCCCTTTCGGTGGCATTGCTCTCCTTCGCACTGGCCGCCGTCGCCGACGTGGACGTGCAGACGCTCGGTGGCGGTCGCTTGACCCAGGGCGGTCACGATTACGGTAATGCCAATGGAAATACCTACACCCAGGCGCAGTTTAATACGCCATGGGCAACAGCGCTTGATTCGTCCGGCACCATGTATATGGCCGATCGCTTGAATAATACGATCCGCCAGATTTCAAAGGTTGGCGATTTGCAGAACAGCCAGACCACCAACTACATTAACGGTTTGATTTTGAACGCGCCGATCGGCGTCGTTGTAGATGGCAGCGACAATCTTTACGTTCTGACCAGCGACAACGTTGTTCGCAAATACAACCAGTTCAAAAACCTGGTCGCTTCGAATTATCTCGGCAACGTGTCGGGACCGAGCGCGATGACGCTCGCGCCTAATGGCACAAGCCTTTATATCTGCTACACCAGCGGCTGCATTTTCGAGGTTTTCCAAAATGGAACCACGCGCCTGGTGCTAAGTAACTGCGGAACGATGCGCGGTATCGGCGTGTTGCCGAGTGGTGAAATCGTGGTCAGCCTCGGAAACAGCTCGTCGTTTACAAACGCGATCATTGTTTGCTCCGCTAACAGTCCTGACCCGGCAAATCCGGTGATTCGGTTGTTAGCCGGCAATAACGGCACGGGATTTGTTGATGGCACGGCTGGTTTCGCGAAGTTCAATGGTCCGCATGGTTTGGCCGTGACGGTCGATGGCAAAGTTATTGTCGCTGATCGCTACAACAACCGTGTTCGCATCGTTGACGGCGCCGGCACCACGACGACGCTTTACGGCATCGACCCAGCGAATTGGAATAGCTCCTATTTCCCCGGATGGGTGGATGGCAGTCAAACTGACGCTGCATCACGCGAGCCGGTGAGCGTTTGCATTTCGACAAACGGCTTGGTGTTTACAACAGAAGTCTATTACCACCTCTTACGTGAAGTTACTGGCAGTGGGCTGACCACAGGCACTACTGGCGGTGGAACCAACATTGTCCCAGTGACGGTGCTGCCACCAACGTTTACTCCGAGTTGCGGCTACTATCCGCAATGCCAAACCATCACGGTCAATACCTCCGGCGGCAACGTGTATTACACCACCGATGGCTCTGAACCGACGACCAACAGTTTTTTTGTCGCGACGCCCAACAACGTCGGCACGTTTAACTGGTGCAACTCAACTAACAGCCTGACCAGTCTGCGCATGAAGTCGTTTGTTGGACCGAATTCGAGCACGACAGTCGCGGGCGGCGCTTGTGGCGACAACGAAATTGGATTCACGAAAGACGTGAACGCCGGTGTTGGCTCGACGGTGGTTGTTCCCGTTGTGGTTTCGTTGCAAACGAGCGGAGTGCTGAAGTCGCTGCAATTCCGCGTTGAAGTAAATTCTGCGAATGGCACGCCGGACGCGGTGACAGAATTCGAAGGGTTGTCGGTTGGTGCGAACGACTTCATTTCAGTTGTCGGACCCACAAATGCAACAATTACGAGCTACTCTTACACGAACGCAAGCAACGGCCGAGGGCTAGTGGTGTCGGCGACTGGGACAAGCGGCTTCAATGTGAAAAACTATGGCGTGGTGGCGATGTTGAAGATCACCATCCCGACCACATGCACGGTCGGACAATCGTATTCCTTGAGCATTCTCTACCCGTCGGCGACATCCGATGGCATGCAGGCAGACGTTCCAATGACGACCATGCCGGCGCGCAGTCTCAATATTCAAACGATTCAGTACTTGGCGGGCGATTCGTCACCTGGGCGTTGGTATAACGCCGGTGATTTTGGCGACTCAGTTCTCACGAGCTCAGACGTTAACAATGCGCTTTATGCCTCTATGGGTATTCGTAAGCCATGGGAATTCACTGATGCCTTCCAAGCAATGGATACATACCCGGAAACATCTACCCAAATTGGTGACGGCCGTATTAGATTGCTGGATTGGCAGACGATTCTGTTCCGTTCTGTCGGACTCACTAATGATAACTGGTTGCGTTACTGGGACACGACCGGCGACTTGGCGCACGTCCCGACATCCCAGACGGTTACGCCGCATGGTGTGACTCCTCGATTCGTTGCTGCTCCTGGCACGATTTGGTTGCGTCAGGCGGTGATCGGATCAGCCGTTGCTGCAAATCAGCTTCCGGGCAACGTATGCTCGTTGCCGGTGTATGCAAAAGTCGGAACCGGTTTCAGCCTGGCTGGCTTGCAGTTCCGCGCGACGCTGCTACCCGAAGGTAATGCTCCGACACCAGGCGCAATAACCTTCACGCCGGCACCGAATATTACAGGTGGCCAGGTGTTGCCGGGGCTCTCCGCAAACGACATCGTTTGCGCATGGTCGCTCGGCACGTTGGCTTCGCCGTTGCAGAACAGCAACCTGATCGGCCAAATCACCTTCACCGTACCGGGCGCAGCGCAAGTGGGACAGCACTATACTTTGCGGTTCTCTTATGTCGATGGCGCCCCCGATATTAATACCCAGTATGATTTGGAGAGTTTCCCCGGTTCAGCTTGGGTGATGTCCGCGGCTATATCTGCGCCGTCATCCACCTCCGATGAATGGAAGATTAACTTCTTTGGCAGCCTGACCAACGCGCTGGCTGCTGACAATGTTGATGCCGATAACGACGGCGTCCCCAACTGGAAAGAATACCGGGCCGGCACAAATCCGAACGACGTGGGTTCGTTCCTCCATTTCACTTCAGCGATTTCTGCTACCGGTGCCACCACGCTGACGTGGCTAAGCGCCCCGAATAAAACGTATATCATTGAAGGTGCTTCATTAATCAACGCAACAACCTGGACCACTGTCAGCAGTGTTGTGGGTGATGGCAACGTGAAACAGGTTACTGAACCCAACACTGGCACAGTCCAATTCTATCGTATCCGCCTGCAACCATGAGTACGCACCTGGAAAAAAATCTATTGAAAGTGAAAATGAATACGCGTCTCACCACCCTCGCCCTCGGACTAGTCCTGTCGGTTTCGACATCTTTGCACGCGCAAAATGTCGCCACGGTTATCTCGTCCAACTTGTTTGAACCGAACAGCGTTGCCGTTGATGCCAACAACATCGCGTATCTGACCGACGGTGCGAACAATCGTATTATGAAATACGACCCATCCACCGCTGCTGCTACGCTGTTGGCGGGAAATATCGCCGCTAACGGTACCAATAACGGCTTAGGCGCTTCTGCCCGATTTTTTCAGCCGGCCGGAATTGTTTACGCCCGAGGCGGGCTCGTGGTTGCAGATTCAGGCAATCAACTGCTGCGCTTCGTCACCTTGAATGGTGTAGTCAGTAACCTTGCTGGTGTTTACAGCAGCTCTGGTGGCTATGTCGAGGGTGCGGCGAATTCAGCTCAATTCAGCTTTCCGCTGGGGCTCGCTACCGATGCGAATGGAAATATCTACATTGCAGATTCGGGCAACAATGCAATTCGCGTGCTCGATACAAACAACGTTGTCTCTACGTATAAAACTGGGTTCTACCAACCGTCTGCCGTTGCGGTGGGTGATAATGGTGATCTCTGGGTGGCGGACACTCGCAATGACATGATCGTTAGGGTGGACTCGAATAAAGTGGCTACGGTGATGGCTGGCGCAAAGAAGGTTGTGGGGACGGACGATGGGCTCCCCTCGACGGATGCGCGTCTGAATTTGCCAAGTGGATTGTTGTGGGTAAACACGGCAACGGGGCTTCTGATTTCTGACACAGGTAACAATACGATCCGCCGTCTTTATTATGATAACGCTGCGCAAGCGTGGTCGCTGCAAACGGTTGCGGGACAAGCCGGCCAGGCGGGTGAGCTCGATGGCAATCCTAACACCGCCAAATTCAATGCGCCACTCGGCCTTACCTTCGACGTTCAGGACAGCGGGTTTTATATAGTTGACAACTCTGGCAATGCGCTGCGTCGCTTGCAGACAAGCGCGCCGCAGCCGGCCGTTTCCGATCCAGCTTTGGGATGGGTTGATTTCCCGCCGAATAACTTAGGAGAGAGGCTTTCGGTGTTTAAAACCGTGGTTCAAAGTGTCTTCAACAATGATGTCATCATTGCGGTCAAGACTGAAACTGGTGTGAAAACGTACATTACTTCGGGTCCGACGCCAACCAACGCGTTTGTTGATACGATCCCAACTCCCGGTCCAATTACCGGAACGACGCCCCCAACGTACATTGGCGATAATCTTCCGGCATCAGAATGCGCGCCGACGATTGTTGGACCATTGCCGGATCTGACCATCAAAGCTATCTGTATGGCTGATGGTCGGCGCCCTAGCTCTGTCGTTAGTGCGCGATATCAGTTCCAGGTCGGAAACCCGGTCATCTATGGAACAAATGGCTATTTTCTGCAACTTTCGAACATCACTTCGGGTGCAATGATGTATTACACTATCGATGGAAGCGACCCGACGAACGATCCGACGGTAAGCCTCGGGCCCGTTGCGAACGGGGACTTTATTACGCTACCTTTTCCCACCAACAGCTTCGTGCTGAAGGTTCGCGGGTATAAGAATAACTATGTTTCGAGCGGAGTGGTCGGCCAAACGCTCTCTCCGACGAACTTCATCGCCAACAACTTGACCTTTGGTTTCGGTTCGGGTGAAGCCTCCAGTCAGTTCATTGCTGCCGCCGGCCAACGTTTTTATGCGCCGGTCACGTTAACTCTCTTGGGCGGTCAGAAAATGTATTCACTGCAATTCAATGCCACGGTGACCAACCTGACCGGGCCAGCGGTCGGCACAACGTTTGACTTTCGATCGTTTTTGGAAAAGCCAACATCCAACGGAGTATTCACTATTATACCTCCGGCGATGTTTGACGGGACCAGTGTTTCAGGCATGGTTTTCACCAACACGAGCGAAAACCTGCTTGGTGTCGGCTGGTTTGAACGCTTTACGCAGACGAACCTTTATAACAGCCAAAGCCAAGACTTGATTACCTACTCCCAGCCGCACGATACGCAGTTTCTCAGCGCAAAAGGAAAAGTGGTGCTCGGTGGCTATTCGTTCGTCGTCCCGACATCAGCAGCAATGGGCCAAACCTACCAAATTCAGCTCGACCGACCGTCGGCGAGCGCTAATGGTATCAACCAGTCTGCGATTATTCTTGCCCCTACAAACGGTGCAATAAAGACGGTAACTGTTGGGTCGATCCCTTATGTTGTTGGAAGCGTCGCACCCTTCCAATGGTTCAACGCCGGTGATTTCGGTGACGGTACCATCAACAACGTCGATGTGCTCCAGGTATTTCAATCAGCGGTTTATGGTTTCAACAGCCCTCCGCCTGGAAGCGACTTCTTTGACGCGATGGATTCTTCGAATGGCGGCAGCAGTTCGCTGGACGGCGATGACACGCTAATAAATAATATCATGACGGGCGACCAACAACTACAAGTAGATGATATTTACGTTACGTTCCGCCGCTCTTTAGATCCTTCACTGACTTGGTATGCCCGATATTGGTCGAACGGCGTTCTCAATGTGGTACCTGTGGCTAACATCGGCACCGGCAGCATGTCCGCAAGCTCTAAGCAAGCTGTCGCGCCAAAGATTTCGTCGTCACCCCGATGGGCAAACGTTGCTCCGGATGATATTCAAGCGCCAGCTGGTTCGACGGTACAAATCCCCGTTCGCGCTTCAATTGCTGGCAACCTGCCCATCCGCGTCATGGCTGTGAATATTGACGTGCAAGGTTTGGACGGTTCTCCGATTATCAACTCCCAGGTTTTGTTCGCTCCTGCGGCGGGTTTGGGCTCACCAACATTTAGCGCATCACAGGGTGCTGGCAATACGGCGGGTGCATGGCTGGACTCGACGGTTGCCGGCGTTAGTGGGACGAACATTCTGGGCATGTTGACGGTTAGTATACCGACGAACGCAACTGCCAGCTCTGCCTGGAAAGTGCACTTCAGTCACTTGAGCGTGTCGCCGAACGGGGTGGGCTTGTTCCCGCTCACGATTCAGGACGCGTTGATCACGACGGCGAATCGCTCCGGTTCAAGCTGGGGTGACGGCATCCCTGATTCATGGCGCTTGCGTTGGTTTGGTTCAGTTTCGAACCTGCTCTCAGGCGCGAACCTTGATCCAGACGGCGATGGCCACTCTAACTACGCCGAGTATGTGGCGGGAACTAATCCGTTGGACGGCATCTCGCACTTGAATGTGACCTGCCCGAGCGGCGCTTTTCGCAGTGCTCTGACATGGCCTTCAGTGTTCGGTAAGAAATATAGCGTGGAGTGCAGCTCTACGTTGTTTGGCGGAAGCTGGTCGTCAATTGCGACGAACCTGCCTGGCACTGGGCAACCGCAGCAGTTCGCTGATCCTAATCCGGCGAATGTCATGCGATTCTATCGCGTGAAGGTGCAGTAGCCCAAACAACAAATCATAAGCAAGAACCCAGGAATATTTTCCTGGGTTCTTTGCTTTTGACTTTCAACGCAAAGACGCAAAGGAGCAGAGACGCAAAAGAGTGAGGCGAGTTATGGTCTGTTTACGGCGGGTGAGTTCCATGTTGATGGTCGAAGCGTCTTGCCAGTCCGAGCGTCCAACCCCTCATGATCTTCGCGCCTTTGCCTCTTGGCGTCTTTGCGTTGTCTATTTTACTGCAATTTCTTGTTTGATCTGGAACTTCTCAATGCGTTTGCGGAGCGTCGCGCGTGTGATTCCCAGAAGTTTCGCCGCCTGGACCTGGTTCCCTTTGGTTTCGAGCAGTGCCTGAATGATCAACTCGCGTTCGACCGCTGGGAGAACTTTCAGTTTACTGTTCTCACGAGCCCAGGAAAAGAGCGTCTTGCTGATAGATGCAAAATCGGGAGAACCGGACGCCGTGCCTGTGCTCGTTGATGTTGGCGCAGGGGCGGTGAACTGTCCTTTCGAAATTTCCCCCGGCAAATCGCCCGGCAAAATAACATCACCTTTGGAAACAACCGTGGCGCGCTCAATGACGTTCTCAAGCTCACGAACATTTCCCGGCCAGGTGAATTCCTGCAATAGCCTGAGAGTTTTCTCCGAGATTGCTTTCGGGCTGCCGTTCTGTTCTGAGGCGAATTTTTTTAAGAAATAGCTGACGAGCAGGGGGATATCGTCTCGGCCGCTCGCGTAAAGGCGGGATGCGCACGCGGACGACGTTGAGTCGATAAAACAAATCTTCGCGGAACGCGCGGGCTTCCACCGCCTTCTCTAACGGCCGATGTGTCGCCGCAATGACTCGAACATCTACCCGGATAGGCTGATTGCCACCAACGCGTTCAAATGTGCCATTCTGTAGGACGCGCAGAATTTTTGCCTGTGTCGGCAACGACATGTCACCAATTTCATCTAGGAAAATGGTGCCGCCATTGCACTGTTCGAATTTGCCGATGCGCTGCGAAACCGCGCCTGTAAAAGCCCCTTTTTCGTAACCAAACAATTCGCTCTCGAGCAAGGTATCGGGAATAGCTGCGCAATTGATTGCGAGGAAAGCTTTGTCACCGCGTTTGCTGTGATTGTAAATCGCTCGCGCGACCAATTCTTTTCCGGTGCCGCTCTCGCCGGTGATCAGTGCCGTGGCATCGCTGGCGGCGAGTTGGCCGATCAACTTGAACACATTCTGCATCGGTTCGCTTCGACCGATGATTCCCAAATCGTAATCTTCCGATTCGAGCAGCGGTTGATAGGAGACAACCTGCTTCATGTCACGCGCGGCTTTTAGCGCATCGAGAACGAGTTGTTTCAGCTTCGGGACATCGAACGGCTTGAGCAAATAATCGTAGGCACCCAGCTTCATCGCTTCGATAGCCGTTTGCGTGCTGCCGTAAGCGGTCATCATGATGACCATTTGTTTGGAATTAAACTGGCGCAGTCGCCGCAATGTCTCCAGGCCGCTGATTCCACCCATACGAACGTCCATGATCACGAGATCAGGCTTAACTTTTGGGATGAGTTTGAGCCCTTCTTCGCCGCTGTTGGCAGTGGTGAGTTCGATGTTCGCGCCGTCGAAAATGCGGCGGAACGAGTATTGCACGTCCGCTTCATCATCGATTAGCAGCAGTTTATCCATTGCTACGAGGATAGGAGCGCGGCGCCATCTTTGCAATCGCCGAGCCGATTTGCCAAATGCCCGCCGTACCTTATCCTTAACAAGTCATATGAATCGCCCCGTTCACGCCGGCCCGCCAAGCCCGGAAGAGTTTCAACGCCAATTGCAGGAATTCATGCGCCAGCACCTGTCTGGTGGCGCGATGCCCAAGTCCGACGTGTCCGATAACACCGAACAGACCGCGCCCGATGGTGAGGCTGCCGCATTCGAATTCGACAAAAAACCGCGCGATATCAAAGCTTACCTCGACCGCTTCGTCATCAAACAAGAAGACGCCAAAAAAGTCCTAAGCGTCGCGATATGCGATCATTACCATCACGTGCGGCTGGGCGATGGAAGGCAGGGAGCAGTCGAATTACGCCAAGCAGAATATTATTTTGGTCGGCCCAACAGGCGTCGGTAAAACGTATCTCATCAAAAACGCCGCCGATCTTATCGGCGTGCCGTTCGTCAAAGGCGATGCGACGAAGTTTTCCGAAACCGGCTATGTCGGAGCGGATGTCGAAGATCTCGTGCGCGAGTTGGTTCGTCGCGCGGATGGGAATGTCGAGCGCGCTCAATACGGCATTATATACATAGATGAGATCGACAAAATCGCATCTGCTTCGAACGCGCACGGGCGCGACGTGAGTGGCCGCGGTGTTCAAACCAATTTGCTTAAGCTAATGGAAGAAACCGAAGTGCCCGCGCGTTCGCCGAACGACATCTCTGGCCAAATCCAGGCGATGATGGACATGACCCAACGCAACAAGAAATCGGCCTCGACCATCAACACCAAGCACATTTTGTTCATCGTCAGCGGCGCGTTCGATGGTTTGGAAAAGATCGTCAACAAACGCGTTCGCGAAGCGCATATTGGCTTCGCTCATCAGGATCAGCAAGTGAGCCGCCGATTCCGTGATGATTCAGGCGCAAACACGCGACTTCATCGAGTTCGGGTTTGAACCGGAATTCATCGGGCGCCTTCCAGTGCGTGTTGTCTGCCAGCCTTTGGACGAAAGCGATCTCTTCACGATCCTGAAATCTTCGGAAGGCAGCATCATCCGTCAATATGAGCAAACCTTCGCTGCTTACGGCATCGAAGTGCTGTTCCGAGATGACGGCCTGCGCCGGATCGCCGAACTGGCGGTCGCCGAACAAACTGGCGCGCGCGGTTTGATGACCGTTTGCGAACGCATTTTCCGCGATTTCAAATTCGAACTGCCGTCAACGCTTGTGAAACGCTTTGTCGTTACGCGTGAACTGGTCGACAATCCGCAAGCCGAACTGGAGAAACTTTTTGCCGAACACAAAAACGAAGAACGGATCGTCGCGCGCCAGATCGTTCACGATTTTGCCGAGCGCTTTCGCGAAAACCACAAACTCACTATTCGTTTTTCCGAAGCGGCTGCCGACAAAATCGTTTCACAATCCTTCGCAGAGGGTATCCATATCCGCGATCTTTGCGCCGCGCGTTTTAAGGATTTTCAATTCGGCCTCAAATTAATCGCGCAAAACACCGGCCAAACCGAGTTCCAAATCGACGCCGATGCCGTCGATACGCCGGACAAGGTGCTGAGTGAATGGGTGGTGAAGAGTTATCGGACACCTAATTCGTAAAGCTTGTTCAGCCGCTGAACTTCTTTGAAATCGATTACCGCTTTATGCCGGCCTGCATATCTTCCAAAAATTGGCGTTCCAAAGCCAAAACCTTCCTGCTGCGATCCTTAATTCGTTTCGCGGGAACGCCGAAGTACACGCCCCACGCTTCGCAATTTCGCAACACCAGTGAATGCGCGCCGACGGATGCCCCATCGTCGAGGGTCACGCCGGACAGAACCGTTGAGTTGCTTCCGACAATGGCGTGACGACGCAGAATGATTTTGCCGCCTCGATACCCTGGCTTGTAATTCTGCGGGACCGTTGGGTTCGTGAGCGATTCGCCGGAAAAATCGTCAGACTCTGAGTAAAGTGAAACGCGACCCGACAACGTTGTGAAATCCCCCATCTCGATCCCACTCGCGCCAAACAACGCGCAGTAAGGCGCGATATGAATGTAGCTGCCGAGCTTGATTCCGCCGCTGCCAGACAGGATGCAAAAGTCGTCGATACGAACATCGTTGCCGATTTCGATTTTATCTGGCGTGTAGATGCTGGCCTTACGGCTGATCAGGACGTTCTCGCCGAATTTGCGCAATCCGAGCTCACCTAATTCGGCTGCTGTATAAAAACTGGTGGGGTTATTCATCACGCGAATCGTGTCACTGTCGTCGGCGAAACCGTGAGCTGACAAAGCGGAAACGTTTTGCGCAGGAACGCCATCAACGAGATCTCGAGCTTGCCATGGAAAAAATGCTTCGCTTCGTCGTCGCTGATCGCTTTTGGCAACTCCACCGAATAGCCAGTCAGATGAACAATATTGTCCGCGACAAAACTCTCGATATCGACATGCCCACTAATTCTGCCATCAGCCCAGACGCGCAAGTGGGGTTTGATCGTCAAATGTGTCGTCTGCGGCTTGAACACGCCGTCACGGCAGAGCGATTCAAAATCACCGGACGATAGTGCAATGTTCTCCACAGGTGCCAGCGGTTGTTCGCGGATGCCGTAAACTTGCGAATTGATGTGCGAAACAGACGGGCGCATCAACGGGAAAAAAATGATGTCATCAATGTTTTCCTGGCCGGTGAAAATCATCGCCATGCGTTCGATACCGGGACCGATGCCGGTCGTGGGCGGCATACCGTATTCGAGCGCCTCAATAAAATCGAAATCCAACGTGTGGAATTTTCCGGCATCGCGTTCCTCCGACTTGTAGGATTTGCGCCAGGTTTCGAGCAGGTTAACGGGATCGTTTTGCTCCGACCAATTGTCGCCACATTCCATACCAGCGATGAAAATCTCGAAACGCTCCACATAACGCGGATCATTCGCCATCGGTTTGGCCAACGGAGAAATTTCGATCGGATGACCGTAAACGAGCGTCGGTTGGATTAATTCTTTTTCCACACCTTCGAATGCTTTGACCAGAGCTTCGCCGATGCTCGACTGCGCTTCGTTCATGCCGAGACTGGCGAGCTTTTCGTTCGCTTCCTCGACGGTTTTGATTTCGCGGAAGTCGATGCCGTATTTTTGTTTCACGGCATCAGGCATGGAAACGCGCCGCCACGGTTTGCCGAAATCAATCGTATGCCCGAGCACTTTGAACTCGGTGCGACCGAAGACGCTCGTGGCGATGTGCCGGAACATGTCCTCGATCAGGTCCATGTTATATTCGTAGTTCTCGTAGGCGGCCATCGTTTCGACCATTGAGAACTCAGGGTGATGGCTGCGATCGATACCCTCGTTTCGAAAATAACGACCAATCGTATAAACCTTGTCATAACCCGCAACGATCAGGCGTTTCAGGTAAAGCTCGTGCGAAATCGCCAGATACATATCGCAGCCAAGCGCGTTGACATGCGTCTTGAACGGCTTGGCCGTTCCGCCGCCGTATTGTGGTTGGATGACCGGCGTGTTGAATTCCAGGAACCCGCGTTGATTGAGAAATTCGCGAATGGACGCAACCATTTTGCTGATGTGCGTGTAACGTTGCGCCGCTTCAGGTTCGAGCGTCGTGTCGAGATAACGCTTGCGCAAAACTTGTTCGCGATCTTTAAGGCCGGACCATTGGTCGGGCAGGGGACGAATAGCCTTGGTCAACAGGCGAATTTCTTCGACCATCACGGAAATTTCACCGCGTTCGGTGCGCATGACTTTGCCCGTGCCTTCGATAATGTCGCCTGAGATCGATCAGGTTCGTTTCGGCGTAACCCAAAGTGGCGGTCGCGGGGTCGGTCGGCTTGACCAGGTTCTTGCGCAGAAAGAACTGAATCTTCCCCGTTTGGTCCTGTACGTGCGCAAAGGCGAGCGCTCCTTGTTTGCGCCAGGACATGAGCCGGCCCGCGACCGTGACCGTCTGGCCATCGAGCGCGGTAAATTCATCCAGGATTTGCTTGGTGTAGTGGGTTCGTTTGCTCTTGGACGGGTAAGGGTTGAGTCCTAGTTTACGCAAAGCATCGGCCTTGGCCACGCGGCCATTGCGGATTTCGATTAGAGGGTTGTTGGTCGCCACGGTTCTTTCTATTTAGACAGTAAATTAGCCGGTTACGAATACCTGCCAAGTGGGGGAATGGCAAGCATCCACAAAATGGTTCTGCTGCTCTATCTTCGGTGAAACCAATAAACGGCCTCAGCCGTCTTATTCGCAATCAGCTTGACCGCATTCGCAGTTTAGGCCGACAATTTCAACCTATGACGCCAGATTCTCCTGCATTTCAAACTCGCCGTTCATTCATCAAAAAAGCCGCGACTGCCGCCACCGCTGCCGCTGCTGTCGGCACGAACATTTTTAAAACGCCCGTTTACGGCCAGACCCAGGCGCCATCGCCCGGCCGCGTCATTGGCGCGAATGATCGAATCGTGGTTGGTTTTGTCGGCACCGGCAAACAAGGCCGCACCCATGTTCGTTCTCAACGAGGCCACGCCGCCGAAAACAACATCGCCATTGCCGCAGTATCCGACCTTTACACGAAGAATCTGGAGCGTGGCGCCAAAAGAAGCCGGCGTGGACGCGGCGAATAGCTACGCCGACTACGAAAGATTACTCGAACGTAAAGACATCGACGCCATCACCGTCGCGACGGTCGACAATTGGCACGCGCAAGTAGCTTCGACGCCATGAACGCCGGCAAACACGTCTATGGCGAAAAACCGATGGCGCGTTACTTGATGGAAGGTTTCGACATCTACGACACGCAAAAGAAGACCGGCAAAGTTTTCGTGGTCGGTTCGCAATATTGCGCTGATGCCCAGGTCCACAAAGCCGCCGAATGGATCAAGGCCGGCAAAATCGGGCAACTCGCGTGGGCGCAAGGTTCCTATTGCCGCAATAATCCCAAGAACGATGAGTGGGAATTTGAAGTTGAAAAGGACCTTAGCGAAGCGAATGTCAATTGGCTTAAGTGGCAGGGCAAAGCGAAAAAAGTTCCGTTTGACGGCCATCGTTATTCGAGTTGGCACAAGTATTTTACCTACAACTCAGGCATTCTCGGCAACCTGCTCTCGCATCTTGCCCTTCCGTTATTGATGGCGACCGGCAATGCCGAATTCCCACGCCGCGTCGTTTGCACCGGCACACGCAAGATTTCGACCAATCGCGAAATTCCCGACACAACTCATTTGCTCGCCGAATACCCGAGCGGCCTCACGGTCTCGCTCGCCGGCAGCACTGTGAACGAACTCGGCGTTCCGCAAGATCATTCGTGGACGCAAAGGAAGCATCTTCTTCGCCCAAAGCCAAAATCACGCCGAACTCAAACCCGAGCGCATTTTCGCCGAGGACATCGAAGCAGAACAATTTTCGTCACCTGCCGCAATCGGCAAAATCGAAAATCTTGAGAAAAACTTCTTCGATTGCATTCGCAACGGTAAAACGCCTTACGCCAACGTTGATCTCGCGTTGAAAGTTCACACCACCTTGTGCCTCGCCGAAATGTCCGAACGCTTGCAAATGACCATGCTGTTCGACGATAAGACCCGTAAAATCAGCAGCGGTGACGGGCGAGAAATTCTGGCGATGACTTACGACACGGAAGTCCCCCCGCACGCATAATTAGCTTTCTCCCGAATGGGGATATGAAACATAGCCCGGCGTTTTTTACGCCGGGTTTTTGTCGATACATCTGACTAAGCTCGCGGAGCTATTTTCGATCGCTCTAAGTGGCAACTATGCCGCACCGACGGCGCCGACTGTTGCTTCTAAACTCGCGATATCGGACACGTTCAATGATTGCGCATTCTTATCGATGCGCTTCATGAACCCTGTCAACGCAGCGCCCGGCCCCAGTTCGATAAACCGCGTAAAACCTTGCGCCAGCAGATAGCGCATCGAATCTTCCCAGCGGACCGACGACGTGACTTGGTCGACTAGTCGCTCTGCGATTTCGCCTGTTGTGCCGTGCGGTTGGGCTGTGACATTCGAAATCACCGGCACTTTCGGCGCAGACATCTGCACTGCAGCCAGCATGTTTGCACTTTCGGCTTTGCACTCGCCATCAAACGCGAGTGATACGCGCCAGCCACCGGCAGTGCCAGCGCGCGCTTCGCGCCTTTGGCTTTGGCCAGTTCGCAAGCTCTCGCGATTTTGTCGGCTTCACCTGAAATGACAATTTGGCCGGGGCAATTCAGATTTGCCATTTCGACATCAGCTTCCTGCAAACTTCGCGACAATGGCCGGCTCTAGATTCAACACCGCCGCCATACCACCTTTTGTGACGTCGCACGCTTCCTGCATGAAACGACCGCGTTGACGCGCAATGCGCACGCCGTTGTCGAACGAGAAAACATCCGCAGCCGCGAGCGCAGTCAGTTCGCCAAGAGACAAACCAGCCGTCGCTTCGAAATTGCAGTTCGGGACGCGTTGCTTGAGCAACTTGAAATGCGACCCAACTCACGACAAAAATTCCGGGTTGGCAATTTTCGGTCTTTGTCAGTTCGGTTTCGGGGCCGTTGAAACAGATGTTGGCGAGATCGAACCCGAGAATTTCATTGGCGCGATCGAACCATTTTTTAGCATCAGGAATTTGTTCGGCAAAATCTTTGCCCATGCCGACGTATTGCGCGCCTTGTCCAGCGAAGATGAGTGCGGTTTTGGTCATATTTTCTTTTATCAGAGCCGCGCGCGTGAGCAAGCGGTTTGCATGCTAGATCGCCGCGTTACCGCTTGCTCACGCACGCGGCTCTGC
The DNA here is from genome assembly GCA_963702845.1 of uncultured Verrucomicrobiae bacterium. Lineage (GTDB taxonomy): Bacteria > Verrucomicrobiota > Verrucomicrobiia > Limisphaerales > Palsa-1400 > JAICXV01. The sequence continues at coordinate 229,127 of OY969763.1, forward strand.
TTTGGTGATTAGCAGTTATCCTTACACCCAAACAAATTGCGTTCACGAATGATTTTGGCGACTTGCAGCGGAACAAGCGTTTCCCAACGTGCTTATCGCCGGCGCGGATTTTTTGCAAGACGTCGCGTGACGAAATGCCCAGACAGGCCTGATCGTAATCTCTCAGATTTTCAATCAGCCGATTTTCAATAGCGTAAGCGTGCAAGTGTTGCAAGATTCGCCGCCACACGCAAATTGGTCGCAGTGATCAACGCGCCCGACTTCGGGTCAAGCCAAGGATAGACGTAAAGGCGCAGGTCATTTTTAAACATGCGTCCGAACGATTCGAGAATGCCGCCGTCGAGATTCGCGTAATATTTCTCGTCAAAAATTTCTTTCAAGACTCGGAACGCCCATCGCGATACCGATCATCTTTTTGGTGTAACGGAAAAAATATTGCGCGACGCGATAGTATTCGAGGAAATCGGAGACCAGCACCGTCTTGCCAAGCGTTCTGAGAATATCGACGCGGGCAAGAAAATCGTCGTAGTCGATGGCGTTGCCTTCGGTGAGGCTCTTCAACGTCATCTCCATGATCGTCAGCACTTCTTCACCTTGCACTTTTGGGTCTTGGACGAATTGCGCTTGGGCGCAACGGAACATGTCGAGCGTCAGATTCGTGATCGGACGAAAACTGCCACGTTCAACGAGAAGCGATTTTTTGTAAAATGCGTCCGCGGGTTGAACAACTTCGCCTTCGGTCGTGAACAGAGTCGGCGTTGGTCAATCCGTTTTGCACCAGCTTTAGCGCCATGATGCGATTATCGACTTTTGCGAACGCCGGACCGGAGAAGCGAATCATGTCCACTTCGATTCGTTCGGCGCCGACATTATCGACAAGCGATTGAATCAACGTTTCCGGATCATCGCGCAAATACATCGCGCCATGCACGAGGTTGACTCCGACAATGCCGAGCGCTTCCTGTTCCTGCACGTTCTCTTTGTCCCAAAGCCGAACGTGCATGACGATCTGCGACGGCTGTTGTTGCGGTTCGGTTTGGAATCGGATGCCAAGCCAGCCATGCGCATCGTCGTGACGCGAATAGCTCCGCGCAGCGACCGTGTCCGCGAACACAAAAAACCTCGTTGTGCTGGCGCGCGTTTTGGAAAGCCGTTCGAGCAGGAGATTGTATTCGTACTCGAGCATCGTCTCCAGCCGTTCCTGGCTGACATAGCGCGGGGCGTGGCCGTAAATGGCGTCGCTCACGACCATGTCGTAGGCGGAAATGGATTTGGCGATCGTGCCGGAAGCGCCGCCGACGCGGAAAAACCAGCGCGCGACTTCCTGGCCGGCGCCGATTTCGGCAAAGGTGCCGTATTTCGTCGGATCAAGATTGATCTGCAGCGCTTTTTGGTGCGTGCCTAAAACTTCGCGTGTCATTTTTAGTAAAATACATCTGACTGCGCGCGGAGTTTGGGGCAAAGGCGGCGCTATGGCAAGTGGGGTAGGGCGAGGCTCCGCGCGCGCCGTTTCATCGCGAAATTAAGACAGGCTCGGCAGGGCCGCGGAGCGACACGCCACCCCTCAGTCCTGCGGGTAAACAAGAATCCGGTCGTGTACCAGAATGATTAAGTCATTCTTTTTGTCGCCGGTGACGTCTTCGACCAACGCTTCGCGAGGTTCATTGGAATCATTGCGGCGTGAACGGAACGTGCGCTCTTCAAAAACCTGCCAACGATTGGCGGGAACCAACTTATGCGGCGGTTCGAAGGTGACGAGGTCCAGATAGCTGCGCGCGGTTTCCAGAAACACGAGATCTTTGCGTCCATCGTTATTCAAATCGCCAGTGACGACATCGTTCAGGTGCGCGTCTTTAATCGGCGTTTCGTAACCGTCGAGAACATTGTATTCCCAAACTTTGCCGTCGAGCGCCATCGTGGCGATGGCATTGACGCCGATAAACGCGAGGCTGTTTTTATTGGTGCCGCCGAGGGCGATGCTCTGCGACGTCGGAGAAGTCGGTCACCGGCAGCGAAATGTTGCGCACGGCTTGCCATGTGCCGGATTTATCGCGCTCGCAAAGCGTGAGGCATTTGCGTTCGGCATCGAGCAGGAACAAGCGAAGGCACAGAGTTTGTGCCGTTGCGCAACGGCGTCGCGCCAACGATGCGCGAGTTGGACGACGCGCCGTTGATTTGTTCTTTAACGAAGAACGACCAAGTCGGCTTTGGCATTCGTGCCGCGATCGGCGTCGGGCTTCAAAACAACAGCGCGCAGGAAGTTTTTCTGGGCGAGCAGCAGTTCGTCTTTTCCGTCGCCATCCACGTCGGAGAGGCTGAACCACGGCTGCTCACTGTTGCCGCCGGGCGGCAAGACGTCTTGTTCGTCGAAATCAGCTTTGTCCTTTTGCGCGAGGAGCACTTTGATCTTTTCGTAAGGAATCAACACGACGAGGTCAGCCATGCCGTCCTGATTGATGTCGAGCATCGTCATCGAACTTGGGTTCGATTTGAAATCTTCACTCAGCTTTTGCGTGTGGCTCTTGCCGTCCGCGGTGCGAGTCACGATGACGCGGCGTGTTTCATTGTTGCTGACGACTTCGGAGATCACCGCAAGCGTCGGCTTTTCGCCGGGATGCAAAGTGCCAATGGCCATCGCGAGCGGTTTGCCATCGATCGGCAAAATCGTGGGGAAGGGGATGTGACCGTTCTTATCGCGATGCGTCATGCCAATCTGTCGCTCTTCAGAACTGAGCAGGAAAATTTCCGGCGTTGCCATCGCCATTCCAATCGTTCACCGCGATATCGCTGACGCCGGTCAGCGTTGGGAAAGATTGCGGCGCGGCCAGCGTGCCATCCGGTTTTTGCAGCCAGACCGTGAGTTGGCCGCTGTCTGGTTCGGCGACGAGCAGGTCGGGCAAATGATCGCCATTAATGTCCGCCCATTCGATCCCGCGACGCGCACGCGTCGTTTTATTCAAAGGGAACACTTGAAACTGGCCTTGCTTAAATGAGCCAGCGAGAGACTCGGCCGGTTTCTGGATGAAATTGGCCACTTCAGCGCGACCAGAGTTTTGCGCGATTGTGACGATTTCCGTTCGGTGATCGCCATCGAGATCATCGGAAGCATACGAGCGAATCGCCGGCAGCGTGAAATGCACTTCGGGCCCGAGCTGGCCTTCGCTGTTTTGCAGTCGGAACCGGAACGGATTCGGGCTGTCCCAATTGACGAGCAGCAAATCATCGCGCCCATCGCCATCGATGTCGAGGACATGAACGGCTTTAACCGTTCCGGAGAGCGAAATTTTCTGCGGCTCGCCGAGGGTATGGTCGGCTTGTTGCGGCAGGAAATACACATTGTTTTCGCCAAGCAGGACGAGGTCCGTGCGTTTGTCGCCGTTGAGATCGCCGGAGACAAGGGCGTTCGCGGTGAGTTGTCCGTCGTCGATGGGCCAGCGTTTCGGTGCGCTCCAGCCGTTGGTGCCTTCATTATATTGGACGACGAGTTCTTTCGGGTCACCGTAGTAAGCAAGGTCCGGCTTGCCGTCGCCATTCAGGTCGGCGACAACGAGAGAGGTGATGCGCTTTTCGGACGCAATCGAATCGATGCGAAAGCGAGCGTCCGGCGGCAGTTCGTTCAGTTCTTTTTTGTGGTTCTTGTCTTCCACGATCGCGTTGGTCTTGCCGGTGCGATTGTAGAGCAGCTTGATTTTGGAGCGCAGATTATTGACCATGATCAGGTCCTTGAGTCCGTCTCCGTCGAGGTCAGCGACATGCAAGAGACTGATTTGTTGGTCGATCGGGAAAATTTCGGGCCCGGTAAAGCCGAATTTGTTCGTTTCATCGGCCGCTTGCAAACCAACGCAGAACCCGAGCGCAGCAACAATTGTAACAATATTTAATCGGAGTCTCGCCACAGAAAAAGGAGCCATAAAATTCCGTCCAAGATGCCGCAACACCGCCGCTATCGCCAGTTTTATTGTGGTTTCTGACGTTTAATGGCACCGAAAAAATGAAACAGCCGACGCGAACTGGTCGCGTCGGCTGTTTGAATTATTTATTTTGAGGACGGCGCTGAGCGACCGTCGCTACCTAATTAGTTCGCTTTGACGATCTGGACGTCGGCGTCTTTTTTCAATTTGTCGAAATAGGTCGGGAGCTTCTTTTGGAATTCCTGGGAGGTCAGATATTCTTTGATCTTCGGTTCGACTTTGGCGAAATCCACTTTGGCTGCCGGCAACTTTTCGAGCGTCTTGATGATGTGATAACCGAAACGGGTCTCGACGAGGTCGCTGATTTGGCCGGGCTTCATCGAGAAAGCGGCGGCTTCGAATTCAGGGACCATCTGGCCTTTGGGGAAGGTGTATTCGCCACCTTTGTCCTTGGAGCCGGGGTCTTCGGAGAATTCTTTGGCGAGCTTGGCGAAGTCTTCACCTTTGTCGGCGCGGGCTTTTACTTCTTTCGCGAGTTTTTCTTTTTCAGCTTTTTTCGAGGGCGGCAACGGTTGTTGCGTGTCCTTGTCCAAGGTCGAAATCAGGACGTGCGCGGCGCGGACTTGTTCCGGCTTTTCGAACTCGGCCGGGTTTTCGTCGTAGAACTTTTTGACGTCGGCATCGGCGATTTTGATGGATGGTTTCACTTCGCGGTCGAGGACGATTTCACAAACGTTTTGTTCGAGAGCACGTTTGCGGAACTGGTCCATGGTCATGCCGGTGGACTTCACTTGTGCTTCAAACACAGTCTCGCTGCCGATTTGTTTTTTGACGCCGGCGATGTATGTGTCGGTGTCGGCCTCGGCTTTGGTCTTGTCTGCGGCTGTGCCTTTCTGCAGCAGCAGCTCGGTGAAGATGAGGCGGTCGAGCAAATTGGATTTAATGACCGAACGCTGATCCTCGCTGACGGGCGGCGCTTTCGGATTCAGATTCGCCTTGTAGACAATGAAGGCGTCTTCGAGTTTGCTCTTTTTGATCTCGAAATTTTTTCCTTTCGCGACGACAGGGTCAGCGAAGGAATCGGCCGGCGCGGCGGCGGTTTTATCAGCTGTTTTAGTGGTGTCCACGGGTTTGTCAGCGGTGACAGCGTAGGTCGCGAGCGTCATGCCCGCGAGGAACGCGAGGGTCGAGGTGATGTGTTTCATTCAGTGTTTTCTAGTGCTTCCTTGTGTTGCCCGCTCAGAGTTTGACCACGCGGACGTTGCTTATATCGGGGTCTTTTTGGATTTCGTCAAGGAGTGCGGTAGGCGGAACGCTATCCAAATTTAAAACGGTCAGGGCTTTGCCACCCTCGGCGTCGCGGCTCAGGCTCATGTTAGCGATGTTGATGTTATATTTGCCCATCATCGTGCCGATGTAACCGACGATGCCCGGACGATCCTTGTTGTTCATGATGAACAGCACGCCCTCCGGATGAATCTCAACGGGTAGGCTGAAAAGGCGAACGATGCGCGGATTGTTCGGTGAACCGAAGAATGTGCCGCCAGCGGAAACGACTTTCTGGTCGCCCGAATAGACGGTGACATGGAGCCACTCATTGAAGGTGACTGGTTCGTCCGATTTCTTTTCTTCAACGGTAATACCGGCAGCGGCAGCCGCAGCGCGGACGTTGACGTTATTAACATCCTTCAACGCGCCGGCTTGCAAAAAGCCCATCATGATAGCGCGCGTAATCGGATCGATATTCGGCAACTCACGCGCTTTGCCACCATAAGTAATATAAACGCGATCAGCATTCGACGGCGCAAGTTGGCGCAGCAGCTTGCCCATGTTCTCGCCCAAAACCAGGTAAGGCTTAACTTGCTCGTAGGTCTTGGCATCGAGGAAGGGCAGGTTGACGGCGTTGCGGACTTCGCCGGTGAGCAGATAGGCGGCGATAATTTCAGCGACTTCAATGCCGCATTTTTCCTGCGCTTCGTTCGTGCTGGCGCCAAGGTGCGGGGTCAGCAAAACATTCGGCAACTTACGCAACGGGTGGTCGGCGGCTAAAGGTTCTTCGGAGAACACGTCGAGTGCCGCGCCCCCGATCTTGCCGGATTGGAGCGCTGCGATGAGATCCTTTTCCTCAACGATTTCGCCGCGCGCACAATTAACGATGCGCACGCCGGGCTTCATTTTGGTAAACGCTTCCGCGTTGAGCATCCCGCGCGTTTGATCGGTCACCGGCATGTGTACTGTGATGAAATCGGCGGCGCGATAAATCGCATCCGGATCGGGCGCCAGTTCGACGCCGAGTTGGCGCGCGCGCGCTTCCGTCAGGTAAGGATCGTAGGCAATCACGCGCATGCCGAAAGCAAGAGCGCGTTTGGCGACTTCACCGCCGATGCGGCCCATGCCGAGAACCCCGAGCGTTTTGCCGGCGACTTCGGTGCCCTGGAACAATTTGCGGTCCCATTTGCCGGCGGTCATGGAAGCGTGAGCGGGCGCGATATGTCGCGCCAGTGCGCCGAGCATGAAAAACGAAAGTTCAGCCGTGGTGGTGGTGTTCCCGCCAGGCGTGTTCATGACGACCACGCCGCGTTGCGTTGCCGCTTCGACGTCGACGTTATCAATGCCGACACCGGCGCGTCCGACGACTTTGAGGTTCGGCGCGGCGTCGATGATTTTTTTGGTCACCTTCGTTTCGGACCGGACGACCATAGCGTGGACATCTTTGACGATGTTGAGCAGTTCCGCTTCGGGCGTCTTGGCCTTAAGAACGGTGACTTTGAACTCGGGCCGCTGTTGCAGCAGAGCAATGCCCTTTGGTGAAATTGGATCGCAAACAAGGACGTTCATAGAAAATCGAGCGGGCAGTCTATGGCAATGGGTGGAGACGGCAAGCACGAAGGGAGAGCGAGGAACGTGAGGGTGTTGGTCGGTGAATTTGTGAGTCGGATTGAACAGGATGAAGCGGAGGCGCGAGGTTGGTGAATATGAGGAAAACTGTTTTGGTTCCGTTTACTCCTATTTAGTCCCGGTTGCTCCCGGTTTCGTCGAAGAAGATTAACCAAGGATGGACCGGAGCGCCCGGCTCGCAATAGATGAACACCGATTGGGAAAAAAATAATTTTCAATTTTACCGTGAAAAAGCGTGAAAAGGCGTGAAAAAGCGTCATGAGGCGTGTTTTTGTAACGGATTTCGCGCGAAGAACGTGAAAGACGCGGAGATCCGGAAATTTTTTTGTTAAAGGTGTGTTTTGCTATATTTAGGTGTATCTCGGTGCAGTTGGACGTGTCAAATTTGCGGTCCATTTCAGATGGTGAGGCGGTTGTAACTGGCTCGCTAATAATCATTTCGGTGTTCGTAAAGTGGTTATGTGAATAAAATTTTTATGGGCAAATTTGATGACAAGTCATGACAAACGAGGACTTGTTATGACTTTCTGTGACCGGGTGATGACAAAACGAGATAGTTCGAAGCGAAAGGTGATCGCAAACGGCAGCCAAGAGCGTGGGAGAGCCGCGCTTTGTGCAGTAAGGTTTTCGGCTAACGGCTGATTGTTTTCTTTATGTTGTATTGTTCGCATTTGCTCAGGGTGTAAAAACTTCAAAATTCAAACTCCGAGCTCCAGGGAAACTTCAAAATCCAAACTTCACAGGATTCAGGACGGGTCCTTGATGAATCTCTAACTTGAAACTTCTGGACGAGATGATTGGTTGTTACGTTTTCTGCATCAGTGGCATTTAAGTATAGATGCAGGAACTCGACGACATCAGCCTGTTGCGGCAATACACGGAACGAAATTCCGAGGATGCCTTCGCCGTGATCGTCGCCCGGCATGTCAACAAAGTCTATTCGGTGGCTTTGCGTTACAGTCGCAATTCGCATCAAGCCGAGGAAATCACACAAGCCGTTTTCGTCGTTCTCGCGAAGAAGGCTCATACGTTGAACTCGCGAGTTATCCTATCCGGCTGGCTGTATGAAACCGCGCGATTAACGGCAATGACTTTCATCCGTAGCGAGATCCGTCGCGCCCGTCGCGAACAGGAAGCTCACATGCAAAACGTTTTGAATGAAAACGAATCCGACGTGTGGCCTCAAATCGCGCCACTGCTCGACTCCGCGGTCGCCGGACTGAGCTCCACGGATAAACACGCGATCGTGCTCCGGTATTTCGATGGCAAAAGCACGAACGAAGTCGGCGTTGCCCTGGGTGTGAGTGAAGATGCGGCGAAGATGCGTTTAAGTCGTGCGGTGGAGAAGCTGCGCCGTTTCTTCACCAAACGCGGCATTCTCGTTCCCTCTGCGGTTTTAACATCTGCAATCGCGGCTAATTCAGTTCAAGCGGCGCCCGCAACGCTGGCACAATCGGCGACCGCCGTTGCATTCGCCAAGGCTGCGACGTCTTCAACTTCAACCCTCACCCTCGTCAAAGGAGCATTAAAAATCATGGCATGGACAAAAGCAAAATCAGCAATCGTCGTCGTTGCGAGCGTGCTGCTCGCGGCGGGAACGGCCACTGTAGTAGTTAAAGAAATCACTGCACCCCGCGGTGAAGGCTGGCAGAAGAAATACGATCTGTCCGGTCTGGGAAAAGTGCGGCCCCAGGCCACGATTCTTCCTGCGATTCCTTCCCGACCCGGAGGGAGCTGGGGGAACGGATCATACGGTCTGCTTGGTCTTGGTGTAAGAGCAATGGACGTTCTCCAATGCGCTTACGGAGGCACATTGGGACGAATGATTTTTTCCGCTCCGATTCCCGACGGGAGCTACGATTTCATTTCCAACATCCAAAATCCACGCAAAGCTTTGCAGCAGGAAATCAGAAATAAATTCGGCCTGAGTGGCCGCCGCCAACTCATCGAAACAAATGTGTTGGTGTTGACCGTCCGAACCCGCAACGCCGCCGGATTAAAACCCAGTTCCGTTTCAGGAAAGGGCGGTTATGCCAATCGAGATAGAAGCACTGGTTCGTACCAATGCACGCGTCAACCGATCTTAAACTTAGTCGAATTTCTCGAAGATTACCTTGGAACTCCCGTGGTCGATCGAACGGGATTAACAGGCGCCTTTGACCTCCATCTTGTGGGTGATTCGACACCGGAGGGGTTAAAACATTCCGTGTTCAACGAACTTGGCCTGGAACTCGTCCCGACCCACGATTCCATCGAATACCTCATCATCGAAAAAGCGAACTGACCACAACCGCTGTTGGATTGCTTTCATTGACAGCGGAATTACCCTCGGATCGCTGAAGCGGGAAACATTTCATGCGGAGAGCGTTCATCATGATCCGTAATCACAAAAGAGGCAAAAGTCCGCAGACGGGCGGCATAGCGTTCACGTTGATCGAGCTTTTGGTCGTTATCGCAATCATTGCTATTCTTGCTGCTCTGCTTTTACCGGTTCTATCCAGCGCAAAAGCAAAGGCGAAGCGAACGGCCTGCTTGAACAACCTGACGCAAATCAATCGCGGACTGCGTATGTATTGCGATGACCACAACGACAAGTCGCCCGCACTTGGCGCGATCACGTTTATCAATTACAGGGAGGTTGTGAAAAGTTACGTCGGTTTGAATGGGCCGTCGTCGTCGCAGGACAGAGTTTTTGCCTGTCCGGCAGACACATTTTACTATGACGAAACTTCCGTTACCTATGTGCCGAAGGGCCATCACGAACAAATGGCTTATGATTTTTCGAGCTATTCGTTTAATGGGCTGAATTTGCTGACAAATTTCGCCGCGAGCCGCTTCGGTGTGACATTGCCAGGGATTGGCGGGCGTTCATTTAGTTCGATCAAAGATCCGACAAAAACGGTCTTGATTGCGGAATCTGCGGCGCTGCTTCCCTATTCGTGGCATGAGCCGAGAACACCTTCCACCGGTCAACCGCCCGTTTTCAATGATTCCAAAGACGCGGTCAGTTTTGTGGACGGTCATGTTAACTATATCAAAATGTATTGGAACAGCACGCTTCGCTATCCAGATGGATCTGGATCCCTTGCTGCTTATTACGACCCACCTGCCGGATATGAATACAAATGGAGCGGCGATTAGCTCAAACGACTGCCAGGCAAAAACTTCAAAAGAAATTTCAGCGGATTAAGACGGGTCGAGTCGGGTTTCTGTGCGCTCGTGACCCGCAACGAGAGCGCGAAAGACGACGCGTTTGGAAAGAGCGGCACGGGGTCGATCCTTACTGTTGACAACTCGCACGTTTCAAACTGTTTCTAATCTGAAATTCTTTTCGGACTCCAAATTCAGCAGGAAGGCTTTGACGGTGAGCCCTCCGGCAAAGCCCGTAAGTTTGCCATTAGCGCCGATGACACGGTGGCACGGAGCTACGATTGAAATTGGATTTTTGCCGTTGGCGGCACCGACTGCCCGGGCCAATGATGGGTCACCCAGTAGTTTCGCAAGCTGGCCGTAAGTGCGCGTTTCCCCGTATGGGATGGTGAGCAAGGCCTGCCATACTTGCTTATTGAAATCAGTGCCGGTGAAATCCAAAGGCAAAGCGAATTTCTTGCGAGTTCCGGCAAAGTATTCCGTTAGTTGCTTTTCGGCTTCGCAAAGTACGGGATGATCGTTTCCCACAACAGCGGAGTTTAGGTGGGGAACGCGCCGGCTCTTGTCATTTTCCCACAAAATGCCAGCAAGGCCACGAGTGCTTGCAACGAGCTTCAATTTCCCAACTGGTGAGGGCATCGTCTTGTAAACGTAGTTCATATTCATTCCTCTCGGTTCTTTATCCATGCACATCATGCATCAGGCTTGAATATAACGCTGGCCGTTTTCGGACATGATATTGAATAAAATTGAATGTCCGAAAATGGCGAGCAGAGGTTCGTCGGATAATGAATATTGAGAACGTGAACGATCAATCAGAACCGAAAAAGATAGAGCATAATGCGGCATACAAGGCACTCACGTCCCGCGACCCGCGGTTTGACGGCGTCTTTTTTGTCGGCGTCACCTCGACTGGTATTTATTGCCGTCCGATCTGCCCGGTCAAAACGCCGATGCAGAAGAATTGCCGTTTCTTCGAAACAGCAGAGGCGGCTGAAAAGAATGGCTTCCGACCATGTTTGCGTTGCCGCCCGGAATTAGCGCCTGGGGCTGCGCCGGTCGATGACGCCCGGCGTATCGCGCATTTGATTGCTCATCGCATCGCGGAAGGATTGGCTGACGATGGAGCGAGCCTTGAAGAGATCGCGGCGCAATTCGATTTGAGCTCGCGTCAGTTGCGGCGAATCGTGCAAAAGGAGATTGGGGTTTCGCCCGTTGAATTGCTTCAAACGCGTCGTCTGTTGCTGGCCAAGCAACTGCTGACCGAAACGAAGTTGCCGATTATCGAAATTGCGTTTGCCAGCGGTTTCTCGTCGTTGCGCCGCTTCAACGATTCCTTCAACAAACATTACCGGATGCCGCCATCACGCTTGCGTAAAGAAGCGGCGATGAGGCAAATCACCGCTGCGGTCACCGACACGTCGACCCTGCAACTCGCCTACCGGCCACCATACGACTGGCAGAGCATCCTTGAGTTCCTTCGCACGCGTCAGATCAAGGAGGTCGAGCACATTACAGACGAGTTTTACGCGCGAACGGTGCGACTTGGCAAACATAGCGGTTGGATCAAGGTGACGCATTCCCCCGAAAAGCGCTCGTTATTCGTGGAGGTCGCCTCGTCGCTGACGCCGGTACTGCCAGCGTTGTTGGGGCGCTTGCGTAATCTGTTCGATCTTTCCGCGAGGCCGGACGTCATTGCCGGACATTTGAAAAAAGATGAGCGTCTCAAAGCAGGCATCATCAAACATCCCGGTTTGCGCGTGCCGGGAGCGTTTGACGGCTTTGAGATGGCGGTGCGAGCGATTCTTGGCCAGCAAATCACCGTCAAGGCGGCGACGACTGTCGCATGCCGATTCGTGGAAGCATTTGGTGCACGAATCGTTACACCGTTTACCGAACTTTCACGGCTATCACCTACTGCGGAGCGTGTTGCCAAAGCGACTGTAGATGACGTCGCGAAACTTGGGATTATCAGCGCTCGCGCCAGAAGCATTTTAGCGTTAGCCAAGGCGCACGCTGCGGGAGAATTGCAGTTGGACGCCGGACTTAATCCGGAAAAAGCGATTCAGCAACTGGTGAGTTTGCCCGGCTTCGGCCAATGGACGGCGCATTACATCGCCATGCGGGCTCTACGCTGGCCAGACGCATTCCCAAAAGAGGACGTTGCACTACGCAACAAACTTGGCGGTATCACGGCGAAGAAGGCTGAGGAAATGTCGCAAGCATGGCGTCCCTGGCGCAGCTACGCGGTGTTGCATATTTGGAAAAGCTGAACGAATCGAAAAGTCGTCGAACGCTACTTCAACCGCCAGGTAATCCGCCCTTTTGTCAGGTCATAAGGCGAATCTCCATTCGGACCCTGTCGCCCGCGGTCAACCGCACCCAGCGCTTACGCATTTTGCCGCAGATATGCGCCAAAACTTCATGCTTATTATTGTCTAACGTCACCCGAAACATCGTGCCCGGCAACACGACCTTGATCGTTCCTTCTACTTCCAAATGTTGTTCACTCATAATTAAAAAACCGCACCGCACCGCTCGACTGAAAAAGAAAAGAGCGGGACCGAGAACGATCCCGCTCGTGAAATGAGTCTAAAAAGGATTAGTCAGAATTAACGGCGCGAATAACCGCCACCGCCACCGCCACCGCCACGTGAACCGCCGCCGCCGCCTTCTTCACGGGGGCGAGCTTCGTTGACAGTCAAGGGACGTCCGCCGACCATTTTGCCGGAGAGCTCTTTGATCGCCGCTGCAGCGCCTTCAGCTGTGCCCATGGTGACGAAACCAAAGCCACGAGGGCGATTGGTCATGCGATCCATGATCAGGGCCACTTCAGTGACCGGTCCGCAAGCTTCGAACATCTCGCGCAATTGATTTTCAGTGGTGTCGAAGGAAAAATTTCCAACGTATAATTTACTCATGATAATTTGATAGATACCACGCGTTCTTCCTGGACTGTACCCGACGATCGGGTTTTCAAATCCCCACTGAAGTTCATTCACCCCGCGATTACCATGCCCCGAGAAATCAAACAGCGTATCTAATTCACCCACAAAGTGACACCACTTCTCAAAATAGCCAGCGCTATTTTCAAGCACCAGCGACTCGGCGGGAGCCTCGCACTACCACTCACGGTTGCCGCCACGCGGCAAAGGCGAATGGTTAGATGCTTGTCCGGCAAGGTTATTTCGTTGTCATCGGTTGGAATTTGAACTTTTGACCACCGACAGCGGCTTCTGCCATCAGTCCCTTTCTGGCTAATGTGAAGATGGCGACTCCATTGTCATACTTCGCAACCTTGGATGCTCCTGCCGAAGCTGCCACGGCGCTGACTCCCGCACGCATCTCAAAATTGCCGCTCTTGAAGTCATTGAGCGCAGTCTGATTTTGGAAAATGATGAGTTCCGAATACGATTGTCCGCCCGCCTGGGCGCCAATGGTGGCCTGAGTCATTGTCGCTCGTCCGGTGACTTTGCCTTGTTCGAAAACACAGCCTTTGCCACGAGCGCCGCCAACGATGAATCCGCCTTTACCCACGTTTGGAAATACCGCGCAGCCAGCCGAACTGTCGATCAGACTTTGTATTCCCGGATCCGTGGACCTGAAGTTCGCGAGCGCTTGTTCACAATCAGCGGGCGTGTCTTCAGCAGCTTGAACGGTAAAAACGGAAAGTGCGGTTGCTGCAGCAAAAGCAACCACTGCCATATTATACATTTTTCTTTTCATAGCTTTCTTTATCCTCCTGTTGTGTCCATTCCCGTTTTGTTTTATCCGTTCCCGACCTCGTTCGTTGCGCGACGGACTGAGCACAACGAATTCCAAATGAGAGCAGTTTCCTTTGCGTAGGTCGCTCGGCAACCGCTCGATTCATTCAATCCCCTCAGCCCCAATTTCATCGGAATTTGTTGCCGCGCAATTAGGCGAATAGCCGAAGTTGCCATCAACAAGCGGATGAACCGCAGAGGCACTCGTTCCAATGCATGAACGCGCAGCGTGAGTGTTCTCCGGCTCGTTATTGCTCAGCAGTCAGACTCGCTGCCAATTGGGAAAGGGCGGTTTTCAATTGGGCTTTGGTGAAGGCGGATTTGATTTTGGCGATGGCTTCGTTGGCGAGGAGGTCGCAGCGTTCGTTGCCGGTGTGGCCAGCGTGGCCTTTGACCCATTGCCACTTCACTTTGTGCTGTGCTACGGCGAGGTCAAGGGCGCGCCAGAGGTCGGAGTTTTTGACGGGTTGTTTGGTTTTGGTCCGCCAGCCGTTTCGTTTCCAACCGGCCAGCCAACTGGTGACGCCGCTTTTCAAGTAGGTGGAGTCGGTGAAGAATTCGACGTCGCACGGTTCTTTGAGGGCGCTGAGGGCTTCGATGGCGGCCTGAAGCTCCATGCGGTTGTTGGTGGTGGCAGGTTCACCACCGCTGAGTTCGCGCATGTGCGGGCCGTATGTAAGGGTCGCCGCCCAGCCGCCGGGGCCCGGATTGCCGTGGCAACCGCCGTCGGTGTGGATGACGACTTTTTTCATGTGGGGAGTTTGCAGAAATTTTGGAACAAAGAAATTAGGAAAGAAGGTTTTGGACTAGAAAATTGCACGAGTCGAGGGGACGAATGCTACCGGATTAGACAAGTGGTTTTAAAGTGACTGGTGAGGAATGTGGGAACTTCTGCGTTGGCCACACCTCATACAGATACTGCCTGATGAGAAAGGAAACCTTGGTATGCGCGGCAAGAGCAATTTTTTATCGCTTTTAATGGGGAGCGGACTGGCGATGTTTTTCGCAACGGATTCCGCGCACGCCACTTTCCACTTGTGGAGCGTTACCGAGCTGTATTCCAGCGCAGATGGTTCGGTGCAATTTATCGAGCTGTCCACGACGGCAACCCTTGAGAATGCGCTGGCAGGACATGTAATCAGTTGTAATGGGCCGCAAGGGACTCACACGTTCACCTTTCCCAGCAACCTGTCGACGACTGATACAGCTAATAAGACGTTCCTGATCGGGACAACTAACCTGGCGCATATACCGGGCGGGGTTACGCCAGACTACGTTTTTACGAACACGACGCCGTTCCTATTTATCAACGGCAGTTCGGCCATTACGGTCGGCATCGTTGGTTCGCTCGAACCACCTGCCGTCTATACGAACCTTCCGACGGATGGCAGCTTGTCGTTAAATGGTTCGTCCAGCAACCTGACGGCTGCCGTTAATACGCCGAAGAATTTCAACAGCCAATCCAACACGATCGTGCCGGTCAAATTCTCGTCCGACAATGTCGTCGGGACGAATTTCGTGATGACATTTCCCACGGCGAAGGGTGTGAATGGCAGCTCTGGAACCAATTATAACGTGGACTTCAAAAACTCGCTATCGGATGCGACCTGGACCCTGCTCACGACGGTGATCGGCGACGGAACGAGCAAATCGGTCACGAACGCAATTTCTACCGCACTACAGCGGAGTTATCGGCTGCACGCCCCGTAGTTTATAACGTTAGTAGCGCCAGTGGCCGCCGCGATGGTACCAACCATGACCGCCATGGACCCAAACGCCGCCGACCCACACTGCTCCGGGGCGAGGACCGCGGAGCCAATGGCCAGGTGCCCAAACCCAGCGTCCGTGCCAGACCCATTCGCCGCCGGCCCAAACGTAATCGGGGCCGGGCGCCACGTAGACGGTCTCAGATTGCGGTGGTGGCGGCGGTGCATTGACGACTTCCGGCTCGGGTGCTGCTTGCGGGCCGTTGGCGGTGTTGATCATGAAGTTGATGACGTTTTGGCTGACGCCGGCGTTATGGAGGTCGATGATGTCGGGGGCGCTCAGATGATAAATGGAGCGGGTGCTTCGGATTTGGCTGATGATGACGTCCTCGGGCACGCCGGAAGCGACCATGGCTTTGATGTCGTTCGGGTAAAGCGGTTGGGCTTGTTCGATTCGTCGGTAGGTTTGCGGTGCCTGGGCGCGAAGGCGAGCGCGTTCGTCCTGGTCCATGGCGTTGCCAACGATCGCGCCGGTGGCCGCGCCGAATGCGCCTCCGATCAGCGCTGCTTCACCAGCATGGCGGCCGCCAAGCAATGCTCCGAGGGCAGCTCCACCGCCCGCGCCGATCAGCGCGCCGCTGCCTGTGTGGTTGACGGTGCCGTTTGGGTTTTCACAGCCAGTGAAAATTAGGCCCGCTGCGGCTAGGAAAGTGAGTGCAGAATTCTTCATATATAATGTGCGGACATGAATGTCGTTGTTCCATTAGACAGCGCAACCAGTGGAGACATTCAATTCGCGCAACGGGTTTGCCCTGAGGCCGTTGTGCGGAGCTTGATCCAGAACAAGAAAGACTAATCTTGCGACTCGCCTTGCAGCGACGATTAGGATTAACTTTTGCGGCGGACGACGCAGCGCGATCGTCCCTACCTTGAAATCGACTTATTAATTTATGGCTTATAAAGATATTACCCCGCCTGTCGGCTCGAAAATCACGATTGCGAATGGAAAATTAACTGTGCCGGAGAATCCGATTTTGCCGTTCATTCGCGGCGACGGCACGGGGTCGGATATTTGGGCGGCGAGTGTGCGCGTGTTTGATGCGGCGGTCGAGAAGGCTTACGGCGGCAAGCGCAAGGTGAGTTGGTTTGAGGTGTTCGCGGGTGAGGAATCGTTCAAGCGGTTTAATAATTGGTTGCCGGACGATACCGTTGAGGCGTTTAAGGATTATCTCGTCGGAATCAAGGGCCCGCTGACCACGCCGATTGGTGGCGGTATTCGTTCGCTGAATGTGGCGTTGCGACAGATGCTGGATCTCTACGTTTGTTTGCGGCCGGTGCAATATTTCCAAGGCGTGCCGTCGCCGGTGAAACATCCGGAGAAGGTCGATATGACGATTTTCCGTGAGAACACGGAAGATATTTATGCGGGGATCGAATTCGCCGCTGGTTCTCCTGAAGCGCAGAAGGTGCTCGACTTTTTTGCGAAGGAATTTCCGAAGCAGTTCGACAAGATTCGTTTCGGCACGAAGGAAAAAGCGGAGAAGTTTTGGGCGGCAGTTGGTGATAAGAATTTTCCGTCGGACGTGAAGGTCGGCGTTGGTTTGAAGCCGATCAGCTATAGCGGCGCGGTGCGTTTGATCCACAGCGCGATTGGTTACGCGATTAAATTTAATCGCAAGAGCGTCACGCTGGTACACAAGGGGAACATCATGAAGTTTACGGAAGGCGGCTTCCGCGATTGGGGTTATGAGACAGCCAAGAAATATTTTGGTGCGGTGGAAATCGACGGCGGACCATGGTGCAGGATTCCAGAAGGCAAACCGGGGGCCGGTCTTGTCATCAAAGACGCGATTGCGGACATCACGTTGCAGCAGGTGCTGACGCGTCCGGAGGAATTCGACGTCATCGCGACCCCGAATTTGAATGGTGATTATCTTTCTGACGCGCTAGCTGCGCAAGTTGGCGGCATCGGCATCGCGCCGGGGGGAAACATCAATTACATCACCGGCCACGCGATTTTTGAAGCGACGCACGGCACTGCGCCGAAGTATGCGAATCAGGACCGCGTTAACCCCGGCAGCGTGGTGTTGAGCGGCGAGATGATGTTCCGATACCTGGGTTGGGTGGAGGTTGCGGATTTGATTTTGAAAGGCCTGAACGGCGCGATTGGTTCGAAGAAGGTGACCTACGATTTCGCGCGGCAGATGCAGGGCGCGACGGAAATCAAGTGCTCGCAGTTTGGCGATAATATTATCGCACACATGTGATGAACCTTTTCGATTTACACGGGGACGTGGCAGTGGTGATCGGCGCGACGGGTAGTCTCGGGGGCGCGATTGCCGAAGGGCTCGCGTCGGCTGGGGCGAAGGTGGCGGTGCTCGGACGCAATGCGGAGAAAGGGCAGGCATGCGTCGCGCGGATTCATAAGGCCAAAGGTGATGCGGCGTTTTTTGCCGCGGATGCATTGTCGCGTGAGTCGTTGCAGGAGGCGCATGAGCAAATTACCAAGGCGATGGGATCGCCGACGGTTCTCGTGAATGCTGCCGGTGGCAACGATCCGAAGGTGACGGTGAACGCGGACATGAAGTTTGAGAGTATCTCGCTTAAGGATTGGCAGCACAATTTTGATTTGAACCTCGTTGGCGGCGTTTTGTTGCCGTGCCAGGTGTTTGGGCCGGGGATGGTGGCGCGTGGCAAGGGGAGCATTATTAATATCGCCAGCATTTCTGCGCACATTCCGCTGTCACGGGTGGTGGCTTATTCGGCTTCGAAGGCGGCGGTGATTAGTTTGACGCAGTTTCTCGCGCGAGAGTGGGCGCAAAAAGGTGTACGAGTGAATTCGCTCACGCCGGGTTTCTTTCCTGCGGAGCAAAACAAAAAATTGTTGTTCAATGAAGACGGCACGCCGACGCCACGTGCGCAGTCGATTTTAACGCACACGCCGATGGGACGGTTGGGTGAAAAGAACGAGTTGATCGGCGCGGCCATTTTCCTGGCGAGCGCGAAAGCGAGCGGGTTTGTGACTGGCTCCGATATCCGCGTCGATGGTGGCTTTCTGGCCCAAACCATCTAAAATAGTCCGATGGATAAGCCGCTGAGTTACGTCGCCAAGTCCGGCCAGCAAATCACCGTCGCGCAAGTAAACGACGTTGTTTCACGGGCATGCCCGGCCGCGAATTATCGGGGCAAGAAGGTGCTCGTGATCGTTCCGGATGCGACGCGGACGGCGCCGATTGGGACGGTTTTCAAAGCGCTCCATCAGCAACTTGGCGACGTCACGAAATCTCTGGATGTGATCATCGCGCTGGGGACGCATCAACCGATGCCTGAGGCAGCAATCTGCAAGCGCCTGGAAATGTCGGAAGAAGATCGGCGTACGGCTTTTCGGCGGGTGAAATTTTTCAATCATGCGTGGAATAATCCTGCGGCGTTGAAAAACATCGGGAGCATTCCAGCGGACGAAATTAGCAAATTGTCGAACGGGCTTTTTGCGATGGATGTGCCGGTGGAAATTAACCGGCTTATTTTCGAATACGACCAGTTGATTGTTATTGGGCCAGTGTTTCCGCATGAAGTTGTCGGGTTTTCAGGCGGTAACAAATATCTCTTTCCAGGAATCAGCGGGCCGCAGATTTTAAATTTCTTCCATTGGCTTGGCGCGGTGGTCACCAACCCGATGATCATCGGCAACAAGTGGACGCCGGTGCGCGCGGTTGTTGATCGCGCGGCTTCGATGGTCAATGTTAGCAAGCTTTGCTTCTGTCTGGTGATTGATGGCCACGATTTCTCGGGAATTTTTGCAGGGCCGCCCGAAGCGGCGTGGGATCAGGCGAGCGATTTGTCCGATAAGCTCAACATCACGTATAAGGACAAACCGTTTCACACGATTTTGTCCTGTGCGCCGGAGATGTATGACGAGGTTTGGACGGCGGGCAAGTGCATGTACAAGCTTGAGCCGGTGCTGGCCGATGGCGGAGAGCTGATCATTTACGCGCCGCACGTGTCGGAAGTTTGCGTGACACATAAGGCGACGATCGAAACGGTGGGCTATCATTGTCGCGATTATTTTCTCCGGCAATGGGACAAATTTAAGAATTATCCGTGGGGCGTGTTGGCGCACAGTTGCCATGTCTATGGTTGCGGCACATACGAGAACGGAATCGAAACACCGCGCGCACGCGTGACACTCGCGACGCAAATCCCGCCGAAAATGTGCAAGCAAATCAATTTGGGTTATCGCGATCCGAAGACGATTCGCATTGAGGATTACGCCAACCGCGAACACGAAGGTGTGTTGCTCGTGCCGAAAGCTGGCGAGGAACTTTTCCGCCTGAAGAATCCGCCAAAATGGGCCGGCGGAAAATAAATTATTGCTCTGTCACTTTGTAGTAACGCTGCGCTGAATTTGTCCACACGTCCTGCAACAGGACGGAGCCGTTGGTCAACGTCAGTGCGTTTGTCAATTGAATCCAATCAACCATGTTTGAGCTCGCGGATACCGTGAACGTCGCCAGGTCGTTTGTTGTCAGGATCGCTCCACCATCCGCGTCGCTGAACAGTAGCCCGAGCGTGCCGTTGTTTTGAACCGAAGGCGGAGTTAGCCGCGGCGGAATCAGCACACGAATGAGGGCATTGCTACTTTGCACCGTTGCCATCGCATTAGAGATCGCGACGGAATACATTCCCGAATCGACGCGCGCTGCATTCGGCAAAACCAAAGTCGGACCCGTCGCACCGGGTTTGTTAGTTCCGTTCTCTTTCCATTGATAGGTCAACCCACCCGGAGCCGTTGACGCAACGCCTACGTTTAACGTGACGTTCGTTGGACCGATAACAATTTGACTCTGCGGTTGGTTCACGATCGTTGGCAGAATGCTGTAGACGTGCACCCCGTAACCTGCTGCATAACCGAGCGTAGGGCTGACGAATCGAATGCGATTCATGAAAGTGGTGACATTGTACCCCGCACCGGACCATGTCGCACCGCCGTCAGTGGTGTGCAAAAAGTTGAAAGGAGCAGCCGTCGACGCGCCCCCAATCCAGCCCTCATTGGTCGAAACGAAACCAATGGCCTGCAGGTAAAACGATGAGAGCCCCAGCGCGCTAAAGGGAATACCGTTGGATACCCATGTGTTTCCGCCATCAATGGTTTTGTAAAAAATGATTGGGTCTTCGTTTACGTTTTTCTGCAACGAACAGTAACCGATGTTCGTGCTCGGCCAGGTCATTTTCCAGAAATAACATTGCGTGATCGAAGTTGTTACCTGCGGTGTCCATGTTTGACCGCCATCAGTGGTTTTCGAAATGCGCCCGTGATAAACACCGCTCGCATATGTGTTTGTGTCCATGCCGACAACCCAACCGGTATTCGTATCGCGGAAGTAAACGTCCATGATACCGTTCTGGACACCTTGCGCAGTGAGATTTACGGTTGTCCAGTTCGTGCCGCCGTCTTCGCTCTTCGCAAAAAATGCCGGGCCGCGCACTCGTCCACCTCCGTAAATGTGTTGCGAGTCCAAAACATTCATCGCGCAAAAACCTTTCATGCCGGCTTCGGCGAGACCTGAAACAGGCGCCCACGATTGGCCGCCGTTGAACGTGCGATAGAGAACGTTGGTGTCGGTCACGCCGCCGTCGTACGAGCCGGGGCCGAGGTTTCCGCAAAAACCAACGTTCGAACTCAGGAACGTGACGGAGCGGAAGTGCGCGCCAACTTTGGTGAAGTTGGTCGTCCATGTTATGCCGCCATTGGTCGTGTGATAAATATTAGCGTTTTGCGAAACCCAGCCGTTCTGTGCGTCGATGAACTGGACGTCGTCGTGACGCGGTCCGCTAGTGCCGCCGGGGACGACGGGTAGCTGCCGCCAGACCGGTGCGGGATCGGCGAGTGACGATAAGACGGAAACTAGAGCGAATATGGCGAAAGATGTTCGCAGGCCGATAGCGAGTTTCATAAAGGCAGCAAGCTATAGTGACATCTCGACAGGGTTACGGCGAGATTATTTCAGAGTTGAATGGCATACACTGAACTCGGAATTACAAATGGAAGCGTTTCGCAAGTTGTGCTCATTAACAAAAACGATGTCTAAAACAGTTTCCCCTTGTAAGACGGGCGCGCGCGAATTAAATTCAGACGTGGCCGATACAACAGCGTTTGCAAATCTGCACTACATAACGCGAGTCCACTTTGGGGAGAGCCGGACGCAAAATGATTGAATTGATCCAAGTTCCCTGGAGCCCGTTCTGCCTGGTGCAGAAGCGCATTTTGGAATATGGCGGTGTTCCTTTCAAAACGGTTAGCATTCCCAATCACGATCGTGCGCTCGTTTGGAAATTGACGCGCGAGCGGTATTACGGAGTGCCGATTATCCGCGACGGGAAAACCGTTGTTTTCGAGACCGATGACGATTCGCAAATCATCGCGAAGTATCTGGACGGAAAATTTGAATTAGGCCTATTCCCGCATTATTGGACCGGAACAGAAACAATTCTCTGGCATTACATTGAGAACGAGATCGAAGGCGTTTGCTTCAAGTTAAACGACGTGTTCTGGAAAGAATTTGTCCCGAAATCCGATCAACTTGGATTTCTCCGCCACAAAGAACGCAAATTCGGCCGCGGTTGCATTAACCAATGGCGCGCTCAAATGCCGCAATTGCGCCAACAGCTCGAGCATCTTCTTTCACCCTTTGAAGTGATGCTCGAAGACCGGCCATATTTGCTCGATCAATCGCCGCACTTCGTCGACTTCGATCTTTACGGGATGCTGGCGAATTTACTGTACAGCGGACATCACAAGCTGCCCGCCATTCACACGCGCTTGAACGAGTGGTTCCCGCGCATAGCTAAACTGAAAATTTCGCAGGACCGGGCCAGCGCTGACCTGCGAAGGTCAAATCCAAATCAACTCAGTGAAAAATTACATTCTCGACACAAACGTCCTGCTGCACGACCCAAACTGCCTCACTAAATTCGAGGATAATTGCGTTCTTATCCCGATTCAGGTCATTGAGGAAATCGACCGCTTCAAAAGGGAATCATCGGAACTTGGCCAGAATGCGCGAAGCGTGTCGCGAGCGTTAGACGGGCTACGCACGAGCGGTAGCTTGAGCAAAGGAGTGAAACTGGAGACCGGCGGCAAACTTCGCATTATTTTTCCCCAGGCCCAGAACGGTGAGACGAAAACGATGTTCGGCAACAAGACCGTCGATAGTCAAATTGTTGCCGTCGCAAAGGAAGTTCAGGAGGCCGAGCCGAAGAATAAGGTGATTCTGGTCACCAAAGACATCAACCTGCGCATCAAGGCCGACGCCGTTGGTTTGCAAGCGGAAGATTACGAAAACGACCGCGTTTTTCTGCACGATCTCTACACTGGTATGCTCGAACTGCAGGTGCCGCCAGAGAAGATCGCGAAGTTTCGTACGGAAGGCGAATTGGACCTGAATGGATACGGAAAATATTTTCCGAACGAATATTGCTCGCTCATTGATCAGACGAATCCGAAGCGCACTGCGCTCACCAAAGTTGATCCGACTGGGACGCGATTGATTCCGATCCTCGACGTCCGCGAAGGCATCTGGGGTATTAAGCCGCGCAATCGCGAACAACATTTTGCCTTTGATGCGTTGCTCGACGACCGCATCAAGTTAGTCACATTGATGGGCAAAGCCGGCACCGGCAAAACTTTGATGGCCATGGCGGCTGGTTTGAAGCGCACTGTGTTGGATCGGGAATTCCGGCGGCTGGTTGTGGCGCGTCCAACTATTTCGATGGGTAAAGAACTGGGCTTCTTGCCCGGCTCCCTGGAAGAAAAGCTCAGCCCATGGATGCAGCCAATTCACGACGCGTTGGAACTTTTGAGCGACTTGAATATGGGCAGTGATCATCGCCGCAGCGCTGACTTGATGCGCTCCGGCACAATTGTTGTCGAAGCGCTCAGTTACATTCGTGGGCGTAGTATTGCCAATCAGTTTATGGTGATCGACGAGGCGCAGAACCTCACGCCTCTGGAAGTGAAGACCATTATCACGCGCGTAGGGCAGGGGACAAAAGTCGTGTTCACGGGCGACCCGTATCAGATTGATAACCCTTACGTCGATTCGTCGTCGAACGGTTTCAACTACATCATCAGCAAATTCCGCGAACAAGCCATTGCCGCGCATATAGAATTGCAGAAGGGCGAGCGTTCGGAGTTGGCGGAGCTGGCGGCGAATATTTTGTAAACTTCCGAACCGTAAGTTTTCGGGCTGTGGAGTGCGGACGATGGCGTCCGCACTCGGAACTGCTACCCCTTTTTCTTCACGCGCTTCACCCATTCCTGGTTGCTCAAGTACCATTGAATCGTTTCACGGATTCCGGTTTCGAAGGTGTGGGCGGGCGTCCAGCCGAGTTCGCGTTGGATCTTGCTGGCGTCGATGGCGTAGCGTCGGTCGTGGCCGGGGCGATCTTTGACGAAGGTGATTAGTTTGCGGGAGGTGCCACCAAGGTGCGGTGCGAACTCGTCCATCAAATCGCAGATCAACTCAACAATGCGGATGTTGGCCCATTCGTTGTGGCCACCGATGTTGTAGGTCTCGCCTTCTTTGCCGTGCGTGAGCACTTGCCATAAGGCTTCGGCGTGGTCGCGAACATAAAGCCAGTCGCGCACGTTCATGCCGTCGCCGTAAACTGGAATCGCTTTGCGCGTGCAGACACTTTCGATGATGACCGGAATTAGTTTTTCGGGAAATTGGTAAGGACCATAATTATTCGAACAATTGGTCGTCACAACGGGCAAACCGTAGGTGTGGTGATAGGCGCGGACGAGCAAGTCGCTCGAGGCTTTGCTCGCCGAGTACGGCGAGTTCGGGGCATAAGGAGTTTCTTCAGTAAAGAAACCGGTCGCACCAAGGCTGCCGTAGACTTCGTCGGTTGAAACGTGATGGAAACGCTTGCCCTTAACGTTTTGCGCCCAGTGGCCGCGCACGGCTTCGAGCAAGTTGAATGTGCCGACGATGTTCGTGCTGATGAAATCGCCTGGGCCGGTGATGGAACGGTCCACGTGCGATTCGGCCGCTAGATGCAGGACGTGGGTTATGTCGTGCTTTTTGACAACGTCGAGAACGGCTTGTTTTTCGCGCAGATCGACTTTTTCGAAAGCGTATTTTGAATTTTTGGCAACGCGTTCGAGGTTCTCAGGATGACCGGCGTAGGTGAGGCAGTCGAGGTTGACCAGGCGGGTGATTTCAGGACGTTCAATGACGTGGTGGATGAGATTCGAGCCGATGAAACCGGCGCCGCCTGTGACGAGCAAATTCATAATTCAGAATTTTAAAATATAAAACTTAAGGCGTTTGCACCCAGTTGGTGAGCGCTTCGTCGAGAGCTTCTTCGACAGGGCGCATCGTAACGCCGGCTTTCAAAAGTTTGGTGACATCCATGACGCAATTCGAGCGCGGGGTCTTTGCCGCTTGCGCATAGAACTCGGCGTCGTCGCTCCAGAATTTAAATGCCCGCGTCGGCTGCAAAATTCTTTGGATCATCGTCACGACTTGCGCGCTGGAAACAAAGCCCGGATTTGTGACGTTGTAGATGCCGTAAGCAGCCTTGCGTTCCCAGGTGTCGAGGCAGGCGCGAACAAAATCGCCACGGTGCGACAACGAGTTCACGTTGTTATAGACCTTCGGATAATACTGCAGCTTGCTTAAAAAATTGCGTGGGCTGTTGATGTGATCAAACGGGATGCGCAGGCGCCAGATGTAGTTTTCCGGCAGATCGCGCAACGCTTCTTCAGCCATTGCTTTTGTGCCGCTGTAAAAACTGCACGGCGGCTGACGAAAGGTAAAATTTGGTTCGTCCTCTTCTGTAAAGCCTTGGATGTATTGCGGGTTTTTGTCGATGACCTTGCGGACTTCGGGCGCGGTCAGATCGCGTTCGACACGGGTCTGTCCATTGATGACAATTTTTGCGCCGCTGTAAATGCAGCCGGAAGAAACGTGGCCGAAAGGAATGCTCAGACTCGCGCAAACATGCCCGACCATCGCCGGAAACAGCGTGTTGCCTTGTAACGTGTCCGCACGATTTATTTCGCAGGCGTCGACGTTCGGTTTGCCGGTGAACCCTGCTGCGTTGATAAGGAAACTTGGTCTGGTCGCTTGAAGATACGTCCGAAGCGCCTGAAAATTGGTGTAATCAACTTGCTGGCGCGTGGGCGCTTGCACGGCCCAACCGCGTTTAGCAATCGCTTGCAAAAACGCTTGGCCGATATAACCAGTGCTGCCTAAAAGAATAACCATGCGAGAGCCGAGTATGACTGCTTTTTCAGCGTGAGACAATCACGACGTTGTCTGCACTGCGGCGAGTTCGCGCCGGGTGAAAAATGTGATGCCGAGCACGGTAAAAATTCCACCCATCAAGAAAACAATCTGAGCAACGGCAGTCCCGAGTTGGAGCCAGGTGATGCTTCGGCCGGCACTCAATGAATCAATCGGCGAGAAGGCTTGGACCAGTTTGACTACCGTCACGATTTTCGAAAGAAGCCCGGCAACAGCATTGTCGAGAATGGTCGGTTGAGGTGCGCCGGAATGTTCGATGAAGGATGAGACCGGCGTGCGCGACTCCACTGCGGCGCTCATGGTGCCACTGGAAAAACCAACGACGAGAACAGCGAGCGAAAAAAACGCCGCCACCGGGAACGAAAGCAAGCTACCCGCCGCAAGCCCAATGGTGGCCAACAACGTTAACCAGCAAAAAATGATACTGAGCCCGCGCACAAAATTTATGCCGAACGAGCTTTCCGGATAAAGCACTTCGAGGCCGTCGTTAGCGTCGAAAAGCAAATCAACTCCATTAGAAGGAGGGTTGGCGACGTCGATCGTCAACTTGCCATTGCTATCGATGAGGTTTGGGATGTTGAATTCCTGAAACGACTCAGGCGGAAGTATCTGGGTGATGCGTGTGGAACTGGGGGAATCCGGATCACCGATAACCCAGACAGTCGGGTACGTTTCGCCGTCATTGTAACGAGACGTGCGAAATCGAACGCGCAACTGCAGAGGCTTGTCCTGCACGAAATTCTTCAGCACACCCGTATCGATCGTCCAACGTTTCATGTATCCCGGAGGGACGATCTCGCTACCGGCCTTGATACGATCCAAAAACATTTTGCGCACTTCCGGAATTTGTTGTTCCGGAATGTTGTTCAGCTTGAGTGCCTCCTGGAGTGCATTGTTTGCTTCGGCCGCGTAGTCAGGCGCCGGTTGCTTGAACGACGCGCGCGCAACGAAAATATCCTGACGTAATACTTTCTGTTGGTCAGCGGGCAAATGACTGGCGCGGTTTGTGAGTAGAAAGAAAACGGCGGCACCCGAAATCGCAAGGAGCACGGCATTTAAACCCAGAATACCAAGCCATTTGCCGACCCAGATTTGCCAGCGGCTGATCGGCTTCGTCGTCACCATTTGCATCTGGCACTCCTCGATGTCGCGCGCGAGTGAACCGCAGGCGATCCAAAGCGTGGCAAAGCCCAGAATCGCAGTGATCGCGCTGAGCGTGTAGGTGAGCAGGATTTGGGTGAGGCCTTGGGCGGTGCCGTCATCTTTAATCAGTAGCGGCAGCCCGACAACGGCGGCAACGAGCAAACCAGAAAGCAACCAAAACAAACGGTAGCGAAATGCAGCTTTCCAGGTCAGCGCTGAAATGGTGAGGATGCGGTTCACTGCTTCTTATTGCCGAGTAAGGACGAAAGTTTTTCGTTCGCTTTGTTCAGGTCGGCCGGAGCAGGTGCTGGCTCGGTTGGTTTCAAGGGAACGGCTTCCGCCGGTTTCGCCAATGACTCCAGCTTCGCTTTATTGACCGCCGGCTCAGCCGGGAAAGAGGTGGGCACAACTTCGACAGGTTTCGCTTCCTGAGCGCTAAGCCGTTCGAGAATCTTTTCTTTGCCTTGAGACTTTTCAGCATCGCCGCGCAAATAAGCTGCAACGCGGTTACCGGACACGGCGCCAGAGGTTTCAGACGAATTCGCCCGTGCGTTGCGGACGACATCGAGAAAATAGCTTTCGAGGTTCTGGCGTGGGTTATCGACCTGGATAGCGTCAGACGCCGCGTCATGCCGGATAATTTCTAGAACACGTTGCATCGTCTGCGGCTGTAAAACCGGCGTCGTGATGCGGACGGAGTCGCGCTTGGCAAGCAATTCGTTCAACGTGCCGAGCGCTTGGATCTTGCCGCCATAATATATAACCACGCGATCGCATACGTCCTCGACATCCGACAGCAAGTGGCTGCTCAGGAGAACAGTCTTGCCACGTTTTTTCAGTGTCAGGATGAGATCTTTGACTTCGCGGCAGCCAATCGGATCCAAACCAGCCGTTGGTTCATCGAGGATCACCAGATCAGGATCGTTGATGAGCGCCTGGGCCAGGCCAATACGCCTCTGCATACCTTTCGAGAACTCGCCGACGACGCGGGTGCGCACGTTGCCGAGGCCAACCATTTCCAACAGTTCTTCCGTTCGTTTCTTCCGTTGGTCTTGGGGCAGATCGAAGAGACTGCCAAAAAAACCGAGCGTTTCGTGCGAATCAAGAAACCGGTAGAGATAAGATTCTTCCGGCAAATAACCGATGCGCGATTTGGTCCCCACATGCCGGGGTGAACGCCCAAAAACCTCGATATGGCCCTTCGTCGGATACAACAGCCCGAGCAACATCTTCACGGTGGTCGACTTGCCGGAGCCGTTGGGCCCGAGAAGACCAAAAACTTCACCGCGACGAATTTCGAAATCTACATTATCAACGGCGCGCGCCTTGGGGCGGCCCCAAAAATCTTTGAAAACTTTAGTCAAACCGCGAACGGAAACAACCGTTTCAACCGTCGACGGCGCTGCGGCATTCTGAGTTGATGTGAGGACCGATTCCATGGCCAGCGTTGAGTTTAGCATGATGCAACTCATTAGAAATTAAAATAATTTTGAACACGACGGCAGTGGTCATCTCGCAGCACAGGCGAGACTTGATTTGCAAATCAGCCGTGTCTAATGCATCGCCCGATAAAAACGCGGGGCCTGCGAGGAAAACCCTTACCAGCACGCCGCTTATGTTCGTTGTGCTTGACCGAGGCAGTGGCTTCTCGCTACTATGCTGGTTCAGACTTACCCAACCCAAGAGCATTCCTCTGGGAAGTTTGATATAAATCGAGCTAGTCCTGTGGGACTTATGATTCGCGACGAAAGTTAGTTACAACAAGAACGCATTCTTATGAAACTACGGATTCCAAGACCAACTATTTATGTACTAATGTCGAGCATAGTGCTTGCGCTTTGCACATTGAATGTTCACGCGGTGTTCAGCTATTGGGACCCGAATGGCACAGTCGGCAGCGGAAACTTTAGCGGAACGTGGGAGAACAATTCGTGGAGTACCTGCTGTCGCGGGGCAAGCAACACCTCAGGCATATGTCGAAAATACAGCGGCTGGATGGGGTGTGGCAGGCGCGGCGTCACAGACGTTCACTGTGACGATGAATTCGCTACATACCGTAGCGGGTATGTTTGCTGGTGCTGGCGGCACCACCGCGGCGTGCAACGTGACGATCAATGGGCCTGGTTCGATTTTCATTCCCGGCACATCTTTCCAAGGGTTTGCCGCCGCCTCAGGAGCAAATGTCGTCATTGGCGTGCCGATGAGCGGCGCCGGTGGTCCGGTGTTCGAGTCGACCGGCCAATTCTGGTTGATGGCGACAAATAGTTATACATTCGGAACCTATCTGGGCTACTCGGGCGCGACTTTCGGCGGCATAGTCAACTTCAACAACACCGGGTCGTTTGGCACGGGAAATATTGTTGTCAGCAACACCGGTGTCGCTGGGATTTGCGCTATGGTTGTTCAAACCAATGTCGCCGTCAGCATCACCAATAAGTGGACATGGTCCGGCGCCAATTCCGGTGTTAACATTGTCGGCAATCCGGCGGGCGTGACCTTCAGTGGAACGGTGGCGTTCTCCGCTGTGGCAACAAACGCTAACTTGTATTCTGGTGCAACGGGCAACCTCGTTGTCATGTCTGGCATTATCAGCGGTGGTAAAGCAGGCGGCTTTTTCAATAAAGGCAACGCGTCCACACTACGCTTGAGCGGCGCTAACACGCATATTCTCATTACCACCGTCAGCAACGGCGTGCTCCAAGCCGGTAACGCCACTTGTATTCCGCTCAACTCCGCCACGCCTGATACAGGCAAAGGCGATCTATGGGTGTATACCCCCGGCGTTTTCGACCTCAACGGTTTCAGTCCAACAATCTCTGGGCTGACCGGAACCGGCACAATCGATAACAAATCCGCAACAGCCGGTACTCTTAAACGTCGGCACGAACAACACCGCAAGCACATTTAATGGCACCATCCAAAGCAGCGTCGGCGTCTTGAACTTAACCAAAATTGGAAGCGGAACATTCACTTTGGCCGGCACCAGCACCTACTCGGGCAATACCACAGTCAATAACGGCACGCTCGTCGCATCGACCGGCAACAGCGTCATCCCTCTGACGTCACCTGTTACGCTTGGTGCGGGCGGCAACTTGGACGTTGCCGGCAACTCCATGACTCTGACGAACCTATCGGGTCGCGGCAGCATCATCAACAACAGCGGGACCTTGACCATTAATAATAATTTAACGGTTAGCAACTCGACCGTGACTTACAGCGGTTTCAGCGGCGGTATCGACAACGGCGGTCTTGTGAAGACCGGAAATGGTTCGTTGGCCTTGCGCGGAACAAACAATCTTCCGAACGGCATTCAAGTTAACGCCGGCATTCTTTCGGTTGGAGCGGGACCTGACCGTATCGCCTCGGCGGGCGGCGCAGTCCTCACGATTGCCAATGGCGCGACGTTCCAGCTTGATGCTGCTTCTCAAACTGTGGGTCAAATTTCCGGCAGTGGCGCAATTAATCTCGGCGGCGGCACATTGAATGTGAATACCCCACTCGGCAACATGTATAGCGGCGTGGTTCGCGACTCGGATATTGGTGCCAATCCGACGACGGCTCAAGGCCATGGTTTACGCGGCTATTATTATGACAACCAGGACTTCACCGCGCTTCTCGCGGTCCGTGATGACGCTGCGATTAATTTTCCGGATTTCAGCTCGCCGACATACTTGCCGCCACAAATCTATCCGAATACAAATCAGTTCTCGATACGTTGGCTTGGCCAGGTTTTGACGCCGGTCACAGGAACCTACACGTTCACTGTCCAGTCTGACGACGGTTCACGCCTGTGGATCAACGGCTCACTGGTAGTCGATAGTTGGATCACGCAAAGCTCCGCCGCACGCAGTGGAACGATTGTGCTGAACGCGAATACGCGCTATGACATCGTGTTGGAATACTTCAATCAAACAGGAACGGGTACAGCCGTTCCCACTTGCCAGTTGCGCTGGACTCCACCGGGCGACACGGTCTCAACCCTCATTCCGACGGATTATTTGTTCCTGCCTACAGCCGGCAGCGTTGTTAAGGACGGCTTCGGTTCACTGCAATTGACCGGCACAAACAACGTCTACACCGGATCAACAGTTGTTAAAGCAGGCACCTTGGAGATTTCGGCTGATCATGGTCTCGGCTTCGGCAATGTCTATGTGCAAGACGGCGCTTCGCTGACGCTCGATAGCGGCTCGGCAAATAACTACATCGCCGATTCGGCTGATCTGGTTCTGACTGCTTCTGCAAGTGCGACACTGAACTTCACGGGCACCGACACCGTTCGCGCGCTGTCATTGGACGGTGGTGCAACCTACAAAGTTGCTGGCACCTACGGTTCGCCCAGTTCGACTGCGCAACATAAAGACAGCCATTTCAGCGGCTCGGGTCTGATTCTCGTGGCGGGATTGCCCTCAACGACGACCCTTGGTTCGTCGACTGGCACAACTGTTTATGGCGCCGCGGTGACGTTAACCGCGGTTGCTCACGGAACAGGTGCGACGCCGACTGGCACGATCACTTTCTTCGACGGTGCGAACGCGATTGGCACTGTTGCCGTTGATGGCACGGGCACAGCGGCGTTGAGCGTTACCGACCTGCTGGTGGCGACTTCGCCACACAGCGTAACGGCCATTTACAATGGCGACGCGACTTACAGCTCGAGCACCTCGGCTGCGGTGACGCAAACCGTCACGGCGATCACTCTCACCGGCGTGATCGGAAGTACGAAGGTTTATGACCAGACCACGACGGCTCCGTTGAATCTGACGAACCTAATCGGGGTGTTGGCGGTCGATACAAATTTGGTTCAACTCGCGACAAGCTATGTCGCAAGCTTCCAGGACAAGAATGTCGGCAACGGCAAACCGATAACCGCCAGCAGCATCACGCTGACCGGCGGCGCTGCGGGCAATTACACGATCGCATCCACCGCCTCGGTTTTTGGAAACATTACGCCGAAGTTGTTAACGGTCACGAATGCTACGGCCAGCAACAAGGTTTATGATGGCACCGTGACGGCAACTATCAGTATGGCCGGTACCGGCATTACGAGTGTCGCCACCGTTATCTTTGCTGGGGACGACGTCTCGACCAATACCACCGTTAGTCCAGCCACTGGGGTGTTTGCAGACCCAAACGTCGGTACCGCTAAGACAGTCACCGTAACGGTACCACTCAGCGGCACCGATGCAGGCAACTATCTCGCCACCGCAGTGCCAAAAGCCAACATCACGATCGCGACCAGTGCGTTGGCTCTAACCTCCTCGGCAAATCCGGCGAATGCGGGTGACAACGTGAGCTTCACCGCGACGGCCTCGCCGCTGACGGGTGCCGGCACACCAACCGGCAACGTTGTATTCCTGACCAACGGTGTGGTGTTCTCAACGGTTCCGTTGAGCGGCGGTTCAGCGAATTCCGGCGGCACCACAACTTTGACCGGCACGAACACGATTACCGCTCAATATGCTAGTAGCACCAACTTCGTCGGCAGCACCAACACGTTGCAACAAGTCATCAACCAGTCGTTAGCGCAGCCGACGATGACGATCGGCCAGTCAGGTAATTCGATTACGATTACATGGGCCGGCACGTTCAACCTCCAATCGGTCGGCGCGCTGCAATCGTCCGGCACCGGCTGGCTGACGATTCCGGGCGCGACCAGTGGGTATACAACGCCGATCACGAACGCGGCGACGTTCTATCGTCTCAGCAATTAAGGTTTAGTTTCTCACGAGCCCTCTCTTCCCGTGGAGAGAGGGCTTTTTGTTTGCTTTGAAGGGCTCGCACGGGCAACGATTCGCGCATTAAAACCACCAATTATTTTCTGCTCGTGATGTCGTGCGCGTTGCTTGCAGGTCCTGCTCATGCATTCGACGGTGCGCCGTGGCACGTTTCCACCGGCAATTTGTCAGTTGGCTACATTCAAGCTTCGCCAATCGGAGCATTTCCTCGCACGAACGTCTACGAAGCTCCGCCGTCCGTCGAATCGCAAAAGCGCCTGAAGGACATGGGCTTGGTCGCCAATGAAGATTACGTCGCATGGGGTGCGGTGGAGCGCGAGCCGGGCGTATGGAATTGGAAACAACACGACGACATGGAGCATGCCTTGCACGCGGCTGGACTGCGTTACGTCGTGTATGACTGGGCGCATTTCCCGCCAACATGGCTGCGCACGAATGGCAACCGCACGCTCATGCGCTGTCTGGAGCACGGGCAGGAGTGCAACTACTTGTCGATCTTCGATCCGCAAACAATCGTACGGTACGATCACTTCTACAAAAACCTCTCGGCACATTTCACCAATCGTATCGACGATGTTTACGCGTGCATTCTTGGGCCATACGGCGAAGGAAATTATCCGTTGATGGTCCTCGATTGGGTCAATATGGGCCACTGCCACGAGGGCTATTGGTGCGGAGACAAACATGCGCAAGTTGCCTTTCAAACAGCGATGCGTAAGAAATATTCGCGTATCGCCAAGCTGAATCGCGCGTGGGGCACGAAGTTCAAATCGTTCGAGGAAGTCTCGATGCCGTCTGAACTCATCAATGAAAAATTCAAGCCCTCGCTGGCAGCTTTTCCAACGGTCCAAGACAAACGTCGTTGGTTGGATTTCATCAGCTGGTATCACCAGGCGATTATCGATTTCACTGAGCACTCGATCAAAACCGTCCTGAAATATTTTCCCCCGAACAAAGTGCGCATCAAACCCGGCGGCAATGCTCGCGGTGTGAACCCTATTGCGTGGGGCACCTATTGTCCCGGCTACGCTAAAATGGCGAAGCCTTACCACATCGTTTTGCAACCGGCCGATTGTGGCGGTGCGGTCTTTGGCGATAAATGGATGGGCACAGCTTATCAATTTTACGGCGTGACGGAATGCACTGAACCGGCCGGAGGTCTCGACGACAACAATTTCGTGCGCCGAATGTTTTCCGATGCCTCCTCTGGCGCACGACAATTGTTCACGTATGAATTTGAAAGTCATCATGCCTCCATGCAGAAATACGTTCATCTGTTCACCGGCAAGCCCGGCGATACCGAAGTCGCCGTTTATTGCCCAACGACACTTTATCGTTTCGGCGAAACACTCGATCCGACCGTTCAGTCCGGCTATCCGTTGCGTGACCTTTGCGAATTCGACGTGCTCGACGAAGTGCTGATCGATGACGGGGCGCTCAACGCACATCGCTACAAAGCGCTGCTTATTTTCCAAACTGATATCGTCGAGCAAAACATTCTCGACGCACTCGACAAGTTTTTACGCAAAGGCGGAAAGATCTTCATCGTAGGCAGCGGTGAAATTAAGAACGTCGAAGGCAGACAGTGGTCGCCCACACGCGGCACAGTGATACACACGGTAGCGCTGAATAAGGATCGTGCCTGGCTGGCGCAACTGAGCGCGCATCTCTCTGGATTAAAAGGTGTCGATGGCAAACTGGATGGCCTTTGGACCTGCCGTCGCGGCAAGGAACTCTTCGTCTATAATTCTGGCAACAAGCCGACGCAAATGGAACTGAACGGCGAGACGGCAACGATTGAGCCGCACACAATTTGGGAGAAGCGCTAGCTCTTCCTCTCCTCTGGAGGAGAGAGTCCGCGAGAGGAGGTTATCTGCTCGTTTTAGACCGTTTCATCGCGGGAATTCCTTGCGATAAGAATCCCGACGATGCATCACCGCGTTCACATAATCCTGTGTCGTTGGAAAACCAATTTGACTGACGAACGCGGTGCTATTCGTCGACGCAGAACCGCCGAGCCATTTCAAAACATTCCCACGTCCCGCATTGTAGTCCGCCAGCGCGTAAGCGACCGGATTGTCCGTCTGTCGGTAACGCCGCAGCACGTGCTGCAAATACCACGTTCCGACGAGAATGTTCGTCGCGGGGTTGAGGCATGCTGCGTGATGGAATTGTTGCACCTGTTCGGCTGAAGCCCATTCCTGTGCTGCCGTCGAGCGAACCTGCATCAGCCCAAGCTCTCCCGCGCTGCCACGAGCGTTCGGATGAAAGCGGCTCTCGCGCCAGCAGATCGCTTTGATAAGTGCGGCATCGATTTTGTATTTCTGCGAGGCCGCGACGATGAATCGATCGTAGCGATGCTCGCGCCAATAACCCCACCACCAGTAGCCGATAACTCCTGCGCACAAAAGCAGCACAAGAATTTTTCGCCTCATCGGCGTTAATGATTAGCGATAACCGCGAAACTGCTGAAGCAAAATATTATTTAAACCCCTCAGCCAGCCGCTCCACGAAATGCAGCAGATTGCCTTCTGCATCCTGGAAATAAAGCACGCGCCCGCCGCCGCCCGCGGGTTTAATTGTTTCCGTAAATTTAACACCTTTCTTTTCCAGCGCAGCGCGTGCGGCTTCGATATTTTTTACCGTTAACGCGAGATGACGAAACCCGACGATTGCGTTATTTGCCGCATCATTCTCAAACGAAGCGGCGGTACCTATCTCAAGCATCACGCCGCCTGGTAGGCGCACCAGGTATGACGGTGGTTTCGAATTACTCGCGAACGCAACGGTCGCGCCGAGTGTATTCACGTACCACTTCTGCAACGCCTCGGTATCACGCGCAAGCAGACCAACATGTTCCAATGACAATTCCATTTAGGTTCCAGAGTGTGATTTGAAATGGCCCGCTCGCAAGCCGATTTCATAGCTGCTGCCGACCCAGCCACTTGCTACAATGGCGCGAATGTCCTCAACGGCAACGCGACTCAAAATCTGGATTATTCCACTCGCTCTGGTCGCGTTGACGGTTGTCGTTTATCTGCCGGTGCTTTGGTCCGATTTCGTGGAAATTGACGACTGGTCCTACGTTTATAAGAACATCCACATCAATACCGGGCTGCAACTGAGCAACGTGCTCTGGGGTTGGACGCACATTCTCGGCGGCAACTGGCATCCGCTCACGGCCATGTCGCATATGCTCGACTGCCAACTGTTCGGGGTGAATCCCCGCTGGCATCATGCCGAAAATGTTCTGATCCACTGCGCAAACGTCGTGCTGTTGTTCTTTCTGGTGCGCCGTTTCGAAAAAGGGTTCGACGCAACAATCCCTGCTTGGATCATCGCCGCCATTTTCGCCGTGCACCCGTTGCACGTGGAGTCGGTCGCCTGGATTTCCGAACGCAAGGACGTGCTGAGCGCATTTTTCTTTCTGCTGTCGCTGCACGCGTATTTCACGTTCGCCACCGGGAACAAAAAGCGCGCTTATTATTTTTGTCTCGTTTGGTTCGCATTTGGACTGTTGTCCAAACCGATGCTCGTGACGTTGCCGTGCGTGTTATTGCTGCTGGATTTTTGGCCGTTACGGCGCAGCAATTGGAAGGCACTCGCGATTGAAAAGTGGCCGTTTTTCGCGCTGTCGCTGGCCGACTCTATTATCACTCTGTTCACCCAAAGCAAAGCAGGAGCAATGATGGACCAGGTGCCAATACCGTCGAAACCAGGTTTTATTCTCGAAGGGTATTGGTTCTACTTCGAGAAAATGTTCGTGCCGACGAACCTTGCCATGTTCTATCCGCCGGACACGCGGCCAACTACCGCACTGCTGGTGATGCTGCTTTGTGGATTAATTGGTTTGACCGTGCTCGCCGTATTGCTGAGGCGCCGCGCGCCGGCGGTGTTCATGGGCTGGCTGTGGTTCCTGGGAATGCTCGTACCGGTGGTTGGATTCGTCCATAGCGGAAGCCAGGCTTACGCCGACCGATATTCTTACCTCCCATCGATTGGACTTTCGCTCGCGTTAGTCTGGCCGATCATGCATTTGGTTACGCGCCGATGGCCGCCATTTGTAATTGTTGCGGCGACAACAGCCGCGCTTGTCGGCGTCATCAGCGTCACTCAAGCGCTGGTGCTTTTCTGGCAAAATACTGAGGTGTTGTATAGTCGCGCGGTCGCTGCCGTTCCGAATAACCGCGAGGCACTCGTGCACTTTGGCGGCCATTACGAAGAAATCGGTCTGTTGGACAAAGCGATTCCGTATTACGTCAAAGCGCTTACCATCCAAGAGGAAGGATTTTCACTGTTTCACCTCGGTAGAATTCGCCTGCGTAAACACAACCTCGACGGCGCGCAAAAATGTTTTGAAAGGGCTCTTCTTTACGCGCCTGACCGACCGGAAGTGAATCGTGCGCTTGGCCGTTTGTGCGACGAACGAAACGAATCTCAAAAAGCCCTTGAGTACTTTCATCGGGCTGCTGTCGCGGGGCCCGATTACATCGATGCACTGCGCGATTTCGCCTGGATGGTCGCCGGTGACAAAACTATTTCTGCGACCAACGCGCCGCAAGCGATCGAATTCGCCAAACACGCCGTCGCTCTGGAACCGGAGAACGCGGTGAACCTCGCTATTCTAGCCGGTGCGCAAGCGCGGGCCGGCCGCTTTTCGGATGCGGTGCAAACCGAGCAGCGCGCAATAGCTGTCGCGCAAGCCACCGACAACCGCTCCATCGTCGAACGTTGCAGAAAACAGTTGGCGCTTTTTCAGAACGGCAAATCGGCTGTGGAAGAGTGATCCGCAACGCGGTTGTGTTCACAGTTTACTGAACACTGATTACTGTTTAATCATCTCATATGCGCCCAGTCCTCGTTTGCCTCCTTTTCGTTGGCCTTTTCCAAGCGCGAGGTGAAGAAACCAAAGACATCGCTGACGCCGCAAACAAATATGGCGAGGCGATGGTCCAGCATTGGTTGGTGGTGGACCTTGCCCAACAATTGGAACGCGCCGCCTTTTATCAGCCGCACGCGACTAATACCGAAGCAAACCAGATCAGGCTCGCGCTATCGCAAACAGAGGAACAATTGGACGAGGCACGCTCGCTGTATAAAAAGTTGTACAAAAAGCAAGTGACCGGGCACCTCGATGCGCTCGATCAATTGCTCAGCGCCGCAATGACGCGTGACATTCAAAACGGTGAGCTGGCGCAATCATTGTTAACGCGCATCGGCAGGGAACTCGCTGGAAAAAAATTCCAGCCCATGCCGGTCAGCAATGAAGACCTCGCGCCAGCGTGGACTCCGAAGTTGATCGGAAAGGATTTCAAGCCGAAACGAATCATTTTCGGCAGCACCGGACAGTTTGGCGATAACCGCACTTTGCCATTGCGATTTGATTTCGGTAGCAGCGACTACGGTGCATACATGCCCATGGAATCCGCGGGCAAATTAAAAGTGGCTGACAAGCGCCGCGATCGCACTGATGGCATCTATTCATGGATGGAGACTCATCACGAGGGTTATCATTACTGGGCGGGTGTTTACAATAATCAGAACACGTATGTGGCTCCGTGGTTTCTAAAGCAGCATACCAACGATGATGATATCTGGATGCGCTTGATTGATGGAAAAATCCCGAGCCGTGGCCAATGGGCACAAGTAAACATCTGGAACAAAGATGTCCAAAGTTACCTCACCAACTACTGCGAAACGCAAGGTCGCACCTTCCGCGATGATCCATTTCTCGTCTGTTACGACTACACCGGCGAACCGCATCCGTTCGGCTCGCAAGCGCCCGGTCTGCCGCAATACAGTGGATATAACGACAGTGCCGTCGTGGCTTTTCGCGATTACCTCCGGAATAGATTTAAAATAATCGCGGGTCTCAACGACGCTTGGGGCAGTTGTTACGAATCGTTCAACAACATCCAGCCGCCACCCGATCCGTATGTCACTTTAGAAGCGAAAGCGACACCGCTCAGTTACGAGTTTCGTTTGTTCCGTCGCGATTCCCACATGCAATTGTGGAAGCGCCTCTACGACGCCTATCGCAAAGGAGACCCGCGTAAGCCAATCGAAGCCAACATTAGTCAATACATGAGCGGTTGGCCTGTGGAGGCGTTGGATGCTTACGGCATGCAGAAAGCGGGCGCGGCTGATTGGGTCGACATGCACATGAACAATTTCCCGCCAAACCTCGCCGAGCAAATTTACCTCTACAGCATCTGCCGCCTCACCGGGAAAGTTCCTGTGCAGTTCGAATACATTTGGAGTTTCCCGCGCACGACTCCATTCGATGACAACAGCGAATCCGATTTTCGCGCGACCTGCATGTCGAGCGTCTGGCGCAATCTAGTCTGGGGCAAAAAAGCACTCGTGTTCTTTGATTTCTATTACGACTGGCCTGCCTACCACAACGCCTTCTTCGATCGCGACGTCGACTACTCAATTCTTCGCCCGTCAGGCTGTGTCGTGCCGACGACAAAACGAAAGATGCTTCGATTCAACGATCTGCTGATGAACACCGAAGTGGCCGAACCGCCCGTTATTGTTCTGCAACCCGACGCCAGCGTTTGGAACGGTCCGGCATTGCATCCCAATCAAAGTTTCAGCCACCACATCAACATCGCGCGCAACGACGTTCACAACGTCCTCTATCCAAAAAATTACCCATTCCTTTATGTGCCAGAAAATGCCGTGCTCGAAGATCATTACGACCTCGCTAAACAGAAAGTGATCATCCTCCCGGACGCTCCGTATCTGCCGAAAACGATGACTGACAAACTGCTGGCGTGGGTTAAATCCGGCGGAACGCTGCTCTGCATCGGCGTGCCGGGAATCTGGACGCCCTACGGCAAAGACGACTTGCGCCTCGTCACTACGATTTTCGGCAAGAGCGAGGTGCGCGATACCGATCCCGGTAAATGGAAATGGTTCTGGAACATCACTACGCCGAACGAAGGTGTGCAACTGATGCGCGATGGCGACAGACTTGCCGGCGCAGTCGCGCGTTACGGCAAAGGCACCGTGTTCGTAGCGACCGAGAACTTCAACAGCTCATTAAAAGAACTATTCTTCCATGCCATCGATTCCGCGATCGGTTTGCGTCCAGCCTCGTGCATGAAGAACAGCTTCGAACTTGTCTTGCGCGAAGATAAACACGGCCATCGTTTTCTGTTCGCACTCAATCCAAGCACGCGCGAGGTGCGTCAGGATG
Source organism: uncultured Verrucomicrobiae bacterium (assembly GCA_963702845.1). Taxonomy (GTDB): domain Bacteria; phylum Verrucomicrobiota; class Verrucomicrobiia; order Limisphaerales; family Palsa-1400; genus JAICXV01. Next base: position 268,951 of record OY969763.1, read on the forward strand.
ACGTCGTGCTCGCCGGTAATTACAAACACTGCATTGATCTGGGCGTTGGCTCCGGCGTTTCAATTCCTGCTACCCACGATGCGAAGACGACGAAGTTCGCCCTGCGCCTCGAACCGGGCGAAGGAACGGCAATTGAGTTGCGCTAGCGAGGTCGTTGTAATTTTGACAAAGTTGAGCGAGCTTTGCTGGATAGTTAAGGGAGGGAGATTTGGCGGGGAACGTTCCAATTTTGCCATCGAACACTGGACCTGAAATTCCAGCGCGCGAGGAATTTGTTCGGCGCACCTGGATCGTGGTTTTCATCGTTGCTGGGGCCATTGCTTTCGCGCTCGTATTCTGGAGGGCGACGAACATTTTCCTGATGTCGTTTGCCGGCGCGTTGTTGGCGATTTTCCTGCGGAGCCTGGCCAACCTCGTTCATCGTTGGACGAGGATGCGGCCCCACCATGCCGTCCTTCTCGTGCTGGTTGTTCTGCTCGCGTTATTTGCCGGAGCATGTTGGCTCGTTGCCGCGCCCGCTTCGCAACAGTTCGATCAACTCAGTAAGCAAGTGCCCATCGCCATCTCTAAACTGCAACAGCAGGTCATGGAAAGCACCGCCGGACGTTTTGTCTTGGAACGGATGGGTAGCGCAAGCGCTGAAACAGCAGCCGTGACTCAGCATGTCGGCAGTTTCTTCTCTGTGACGGTTGAAAGTGTTGTGGGCCTGCTGGTGATTGCGTTTTGCGGGATCTTTTTTGCGCTGAATCCTGATCTTTACATTGGGGGCTTCCTGTTACTTTTTCCGCGCATCAGACGTGAACGGACCCGTACAATCGTCTATGAACTCGGCGTCAATCTTCAGCACTGGTTGCTCGGGCAGGTGATTGCGATGACGATCATTGGAGTGCTGACTTGGATCGGACTGATGATAATCGGTGTGCCCTTGGCGGGAGCGCTTGGGGTGATCGCCGGGATTCTCGACTTCATTCCGGTTGTCGGACCTTGGATAGCGGGAATCCTCGCGGCGCTATTGGCAATAGTTCAGGATCCGATGAAGGCGGTTTGGGTGGCAGTTTTATTTATCGGGTTGCATCTGTTCGAGGGGCACGTGCTGATTCCTCAGGTGCAGAAGTATTCGACAAAGTTGCCGCCGGTGTTGACCATTCTGGCGTTGGCGTTGTTTGCCAAGGTCTTCGGATTCATGGGCTTGCTCGTGGCAACGCCCTTGCTGGTCGTTGTTTTGATCCTTGTCAAAACAATGTATCGGGAAGACGTGCTGAAACGGACAGGGGTAGATTAGGCGAACTGTAACGTTATCGTAACGCAGAAAACTGTGCGTTTTGATGCCCAGAGGCTCCGTTTCGGTACATTACTGTTGACGCGCTAATCATTAGTTTTTATTCTAGCGTCATAATTGAGGTTTTTACCTCGGTTCCTCCGGACCCAATGACAACGTGCATTGTTTGTCATTGGGTCTTTTTCATTGTCCAACCGCGGCGCACGAGAAGTGTCAACATTGCAGGCAAGAATGTCAGCCCGGCGATCATGCAAGTCGCAATGCCCACAGACATGACGAATCCCAAACTTTGAATGCCTTGATGGCGCGCCAGGATCAGGCTGCCGAAACCGGTGATAGCGGTCAGGCCGGAAACGAGGACGGCTTTGCCGGTACTTTTCGCGAGAATGGCTGGGTTTTGTTCCTCGGCGAATCGGTTCAAAATATGGATGCCGTTGGTAACCCCGATTCCGACGACCAGGGGCAACGTCATGATGTTCGCCGGATTGAAGGGGATGCCGGTGACGCCCATGAAACCCATCATCCAGATCGTTCCAATCGCAACCGGCAGTAACGCCAGAATGACGCAAAGGAACGAGCGGAAGTGAAGCAGCACCATGATCGCGATGGCGATGAGAGAGTAGAGCGCGGCTTGTTGGTAGCTGTTTTTTAGCAGCGTCGTGTAAACGAACAACTGGGTTGGGGTGCCAGTCACTTTTTCTTCGGGCAATGAGGACAGTTCGTCCATTAGTTTTTTCTGGTTCCCATGTTCCCACAGGCTGTTCTCGGCTTTGGGAAATACCTGGATCTGCAATTTGCCGGTTTTGCCGATGAAACGGTTCTTCAAGGCGGGCGGCAAATCTTCGGCGCGCAATGGGGCGGCGATTTGATTGCGCAGATTGGAAAAGGTGTCGTGCAGGTCGTCGAAGAGCGCGTCCTGGTAATGGTAGAGGCGTTCGGGAACTTGGGGTTCACCGCTCAGCATCTTGCGACGAAATACTGTGACGGAATCGTGCAATTCCTTCATTTGTTTGGCGATCTCGGGTTCGTTTGTGCGTGTCTCATCCACGATCAACCCGAGGTAACCATTCAGTGAAAAGAGCGTCACGCCGAGTTCCTGCAAATCGATGCTGTTGGTATCTTCCGGCGCGAATTTTACACTGGCCAATTCGTTGGTGATTTCGCGCACGATTTTGACCTTTTTCGATTGATCGCCCGCGAGGAATTCGGTTGGAGAAATGGTATTGCTCGCCGAGATGATGCTGCCGGGTTTGGCGGCGAGTTCTTTGATCTTTTTCTCGAACTCCTGGGCTTCTTTCAGGTCGTCGGCCACAACCGCGGCGTAAAGCACTGACTGGCCGGCGGAATCGATGAGCTTCTGTTCGTAAACCACTGACGGCAGGCCTTTGCTCTGCATGTTGAGCAGGTTGTAATCGAAAAATACTTTGGGGAGCACGAGTGCGCACAACAGGCAGATGCCGACGGTGATGCCGGTGACGATGAGTGGTCGTTGCAGCCACATGTTTTCGATTTGGACGCGCTTTTCGACCTGCGGCCCAAGTTGATGATCGATTTCGTTTTGCCGACCGCGCATGAGCAGGACGGGCAACATCGTCATCATTGGGATGAGACAGAGCACGAGGCCGCCGCCGGAAATGAGGCCCATTTCCTGAATGCCTTTGAACTTGGTGAAGCCCATCGCGAGAAACGCGGCGGCAGTCGTCAATGCACCGGTGACGATGCCCTGGCCGGTGAAGACCATTGCTTTTTCCACACCTTCGGCTTCGGTGCGACCCCGGCGCATTTCTTCTTCGTAACGCGTGATGAAGTGGACACCAAAATCGATTGCCAGACCGATCAGCATTGGCGCGAAGGTGATTGTAAGAACGTTGAGATGTCCGATCGCGGCAGTGGTGAAGCCCATCGTGTAACCGAGTCCGATGACAAGGCATAGCACGGCTTTGAGGGGGCGGCCGGTTTGTTGATAGGCGTAGATGAAAATCAGTGAGCAAATGACGAGAGATGCAATACTGGCAACGGTCGAGTCGTGCTCGGACTGGTGCATTTCGTCGTACTCGAGGACCGGGCCGCCGGTCAGGCCGATGTTCACGCCGGCCACTTCGTGTTGTGTTTCGGCAATGAGCTGCCCGCATTTTCTCGACGGCCGGCCCGTTCACTTCTTCATTACGCGGGCGGGCGGTGAGCAGATAAATGCGGCCGTTGTTGAACGTGATATAGATCTGTTTTTCCGCTTCTTCACCGGCGCCGAACAGGGCATTCACGCCGGGAGAGACGGCCATGCCGGGGCGCTCGAGACTGGCGGTCCCCTGGTCGACGATTCGTTTCAGGGCCGGAATCGATTTCATCAAGGAATCGTTCTGCGCGTTGGTCTCGCGTTTGGCGGTGCGGATTTGTGTGTTAATCAGGCCGAAGAGTGAATCGAGGTTCGTCGCCTGGGTGAACTTCTCGATGAACGGCTGCATGTTGTGCAGCGTGTCGCGCAAGTCGACGAGGTTGGTTTCGTCGATGAACAGCAAGGCTTTTTTGCCGAGCATGTTCATGTCGCCCTTGTAGAAGACGTCTTCAAAGGTGTTGGTCAACGGGTCGAGTTTGGCCGCCAGGCGCTCGACGAACTGGCGGTTGCGCTCCATGTTCTCGCTTTCCACAACCACGACCAATTCATCCTGTTGCGGGAACTCCTGGCGGAACTTCAGATAAATATTGTGATAACGGTCTTTCTCGCCGACGAGGTTGTCGCGGTTCATGTCCATCTCGAGCCCGCGCAATCCGAAGGACTTGAATGCCCCTGCCGTGTAGAAAATGCAAAAAATGCAGAGCAGGATTTGCGGCCAGATGAACCACTTCGGATGACGCAAGAGCAGCCGCGTAACAAAACGCAGCGCATTTGCGAAAGCCGAAGAGAACGGTGATTGCATTTTTTAAAACCTTTAAGGATTAGAAATCAAGAGGTTGCCGCCAACAATCAAAAACTAAATCGAATGTTGGGGACTGTCAGCCGGTTTAAAGTAGGGGAGTCAACGCAAAGGCGCAGCCAAAGTCGAGGGGTCGAAGGTCGAAAGTCGAGAGCCAAAAGGGAGCCGAGAACCAATTGGAAAAATTTTGCCAAAAATGCGCAACTTTTGCAGATAGCACTGCGAAGGTGCAAAGAGTATTTGAAACATGGAGCGGAGAAATTATGGGTGCGGGTTGTGGATTGTGGTTCTAACATCTTTTGGTTTTGGTTTAAAACGGTTTAAAAAAGTTCAATTACGAGGAATGTGTTCAGTTGATTTGTGGTTTTCATAAATATTTATTTATTTCGTTTTAGGCGTCAAAAAGCGTCAAATTGCGTCAAAAAGCGTCAAAAAGCGTCATGAGGCGCAGTTTTGTGACGGGTTGTCGCGGGTCCCGGGCGGAGACCATGAGTCGGGAATGTTGAAGGCGAGTCGGACGGCTTGTTCGCCGAGTGGTGTTGGGCCTGTGGGGTGATTGGCCGAGAATTTTTCGCGGATGAGTTCGATCTTTTGCTGACGTTGGCTTTCGAGAACCTGGGTGTTGATGAGGCGAGCGAGTTTGTAGAAGTGACCGGGTTTTTCGGTTAGGCCGTTGGTGATGAGGTTGGGATCGAAGTCGTGCATAGTTTGGGTGAGTTGAGCGGCGAGCATGAGGCGGTTGAATTCGACACAATCGTCCATGCCGTTGGTTTTGAATTTTTCGACGTGGTCTTTGACGTTGTCGATTTTGAGGCAGGCGGTTTCGACGCGTTCTTCTTTTCGAAGCCACTCGGCGTGGCCGCTTTTAACCCAACGGCGAATGTTGGAGGTGTTAAATCCGGGATGGCCTTTTTCGGCGAGTTGTTCGCAGATTTTGGAGTAAGGGACGTGGTCGGAAAGCGACTTGTTGACGAAGGTGCGGATTTCGAGGGGGAGTTCGGTGATTTTGCTGCGGTGAGGGCGATGGGCGCGTTTTGGTCGAACGGCGTTGATGTCGTCGAGCGCGGCAGGCTCGGAGGCCTGCGATACGGCAGGTTTAGAAACCTGCGATACGGGGAGTGCGGGGCTAGTTTCAATTGCGCCTTCGGTGCATAAGGCAGGAGGAATGTTTGTTGTTTCGTTATTCATAACTCATCTTTTTAATTCATTTCGGATTAGTGTAGCAACGCCACTTGGACAAAGGCTGTCCAAGTGAAAATATTTGTTTTTATTTTGAAAGGACTGCAGGGCAGCCGGTTAGGTGGAAAAATGGCTTTGACGGGGTTTTTTATTTAGAAAGAAGAGGTTGTCTCGCGGAAGACGCGAAGTGGGAGTGGAAATGTGGTTGACAGTTCGAGAGCGTGGCGGACCTAATGACACAAGGAAAAGATTTCCTCCTTTAACGTTCACTTATGAGATAGCGAACACTTGTCGCATATTGTTTCTTAGGCTGCATCTATGGCAATGCTCGGCGAAACTCGATCCAGGAGGCGGACGCGGTATCTGATTGCGTTTATGGTGACAATCGTCGCTGGCTTGGCATCGAGACGCTTCTCACAAGTGCTTCCGGCATTTTTGGGTAAGTATCCGGGAGATGCTCTTTGGTCACTCATGGTATTCTTCGGTTTGGGCATCATCTTCAAACAGGCCTCGAGTCTTAAATTGGGCTGTGCGGCGCTCGGCTTCTCTTTCGGAATTGAAGCACTTAAATTGTGGCAAGCGCCTTGGCTGGTGAGTATTCGTCGCACAACGTTGGGTCATTTGGTCTTCGGACATGTCTTTTCGTGGCAGAACCTCGTCGCATACACGGTCGGTATTCTTGTGGGATTAATCGTGGAAGTTCTGTTCGCGCGATTCTTATGTGTTGCTGGTGATCACAACGCCGATTAATTGTGCGCTGCAGTCAACTCCCGACGATCTTGGCAATTCAAACTGGCAGAGGTATTCTCTTGTCACTGGCTTCGGCTGCATACCGCGCTGGCGGCTGTGGCTGAGCTGAAACGTTATGCGGCTCACGTCATGGCTGTCGTAGACGACATTCTCGCAGAACGCCGTTGCGGTGTTGTCCACTGCGGCGTGTCTCATCTTGCCCACAAAGACATTTTGAAACTCGCGAGCGAATTCGGACTGCATGACGACCCATCGGTATTTGCTCCGATCACTGGCTCCAATGCCGTCGCGCTGGTTGCCTCAATACTGCACAAGGACATGGCCTACAGCCATCCATTGATGGCGGAGGAACGCGCCAAAGAATTGGCGGAACGGTTTCTTGAGCAGTTCGGCGCAGAGGCAAAACTCTACAGCAATGGCTGGACTGGCTCGGAGACCGAATCGACCGGATGGAACCCTGCCACTGATGCCACCTTTGATACCGGCGTCTTGATCATTGGCAATGATCACTCCGGTTGCATCTGGGTGGAAGACGAAGACTGAAGTTTCACTCGTTCGCGCTCATAATCACACAATTTATGATAAATAAGAAACCAGAGGCCCTTTGTCGGATGGCGAATATCGCGTTGGTCCTTCTGTTCGTCCTCTGCGGATGCAAAAGCCATCCGGGGCAGTCACCGAACCAGGTACCAGCTGTAATTGGCCAGACGACACAGCACCTTGAGAATGGAGTCTACTTGAGCCTGCGCGAGTCGTCCGCACAGCAAGAGGCCCGACTAACGGGTGTTCCATCGGTTGTGCTCGCTTATGACCGCAGAAAATATAGCGGTGCCCCGCCGAACGAGCCTCTCACCTACGTTGCCATTGATCCGAAAGATTTCGTCCCGCTGATTATCGAAGGCGCGCCGGAAATGAAAAGCGATGGGCAGGGCAAAAGCATTCTCACAGCATCACTGTCGCGCAAAAATGCGGAACGGCTAGAGGCCTTTACCCGCGCGCACCTTCATGGCCGCATCGCGCTGGTGGTGGATGGAGAGGTCGTGACGTTGCACAAGATTCAGAGCGTCGTCACCGGTGGTAAGCTGCAAATCACTCGCTGCACCGACAACGCGTGTGAAGTGATCCGTTCGAAGCTCGTGAACTAGAATAGACCAACGAGAGCGCTGAGCTTATGTGTTTGACGGCATGAATACTTTCGACCGATTACAGAGTTGGTACAAACGCCAATGCAACGGTGTCTGGGAGCACTCATCGGGCATTCGCATTGAGAGCTGCGACAATCCTGGCTGGTGGGTTAAGATCAATCTCGCGGGAACAAGTTTGCAGGCTCGCCCGTTCGCCGAGGTCGCTGAACGAATTGATGCGCGGCGTTTCGCTCTTGGCCCGCGATGGTTGAGCTGTCGTGTCGAAGGTGACACATGGCACGGCGCGGGAGACGAAACCAAGCTGGAGCGCATCCTTGAGGTGTTTCTCGTTTGTTTGGGCCGAGCCTAATACTGTGTGATAGAGCATAAGAGTGAGCGGCCCAACCATGCGCTGCAGCGTCTATGAGGGTTGTCAGGCGGTCACGCGGAGGCGCGGAGGCCGCGGAGAGGAAGGAACTGACCTGCTTGGGGTGGCGAATGGCGGGATGTCAGAACGGGCCGCGCGCGAAGCGATGGGATGATTGTTCCGTGTTGAAAAGATGCGGATAGGAAGGACATTTCAGGGGACTCGCGAATCTGCACTTCATACATGAATACCGTCGTTCCAATCCTCTTCGCGGCCATACGCGCCGGGGGATTCGATGCGCTAATGGCCGCTGCTCTCTTGATGGTGGTCGTGGCGGTGATCGTCGTTTGGTGGGCGAATCGAGCGGTGAGCGGCGCCGCGCGGGCCATCTATGAAAGTGAGGGGCGGGCGCGCCGGCAGCTTTCAGAGTTGGAAGCAATCTATCGGACGAATACGGACATCACGGAACGCAACCGCGCGGACCTGGTATTGCAGCAAGGTGATTTGACGCAAGAACGTACGGCCGCAGCTGCGTTGAGGCAAAGTGAACAACGTTACCGGGAGTTGTTTAATTCCATCGATGAAGGGTTCTGCGTCATTGAGATGATTTTTGACGAGGAGCAACGGCCCGTCGACTACAAGTTTGTCGAGGTCAATCCGGCGTTCGCGCGGCAAACCGGACTGGTTGATGCGTGCGGCAAAAGAATGCGCGAGCTGGCGCCCGAACATGAGCAACATTGGTTCGATATTTACGGGAAGGTGGCGAAGACGGGCGAATCGGTTCGCTTTCAGCAGCATGGAGCCGCTCTGCACCGGTGGTTTGATGTGTATGCCTTTCGACTCCGTGACAATGATCGGGTTGCCGTTCTCTTCACTGATGTGACCGAGCGGAAACGTTGGGAGGAAGCGTTGCGAGAGAGTGAAGAGCGATTCCGCACGCTCAGCGACAACATCGCCCAGCTTTCGTGGATGGCGAACCCGGATGGTTGGATTTTCTGGTACAATAAACGTTGGTACGATTACACGGGCACGACGCTTGAACAAATGCAGGGATGGGGAAGGGAACGGGTCCACCATCCAGACTACGCCAAGCGGGTGATCGAAAAATGGACCAGTCATCTGAAGAAGGGTACGCCGTGGGAGGACACGTTCCCATTACGCAGCAAAGACGGGCTTTATCGCTGGTTCTTGTCTCGTGCGTTTCCTATTCGTGATGCACGCGGACAGATTGTCAGGTGGTTTGGAACCAATACCGACATCACGGAACTAAGGGAGGTGCAGCAGACACTGACCGAACGGGAAGCGGTGTTGAAAGCTGTTACCGGCGAAGCGCACGTCGGGTTGGTGATGGTGGACAAAGACCGACGTTATCTATTTGCGAATCAAACCTACGCCGACATTCTGGGGTTGTCGGACGCCAATATCGTTGGCAAACGAGTGGCGGACGTTCTTCCGGATTTATACGAGGAACAGGTCAAACCGCGGCTGGATCGGGCGCTGTCCGGGGAACGGCTGACCTATGAGTTGCGGGTTCCGTCTCATTCCCGAACGGGTCACGAACACTTCTACGAAGTCATTTACGAACCGCGCCGGATTGAGAGCGGTTGCTACGTCGTCGTGGTTATCGTTGATGTGACGGAACGCAGGAAGGCGCAGGAATTCCTGGAACGGACGGTTGCGGAACGCACCAAGGAACTCAAAGACACCAACGAACAACTTGAAGCGTTCGTGTATTCGATTGCTCACGATCTGCGAGCGCCGCTCCGCGCGATGCAGGGTTTCTCGGAACTGCTCCTCGAAGATAAGGGTTCGTTTCCTCCACAGGACGGACAGTTTCTGGAGCGGATCAGTCGCTCGGCCGACTACATGGACAGAATGCTGCTGGACCTGCTGGCGTTCGGTCGCGCCGCCCGTGCGGAAATCAAGCTCGAACCTATCGACACGCAAAAGGTTTGGCAATCGGCAGTCTACCAATGCACGCGGCAAATTGAACAAACACGCGCAGAAATTGAAGTCCTAACACCATTGCTGCCGGTGCGTGCTCATGAACCGACGCTGACACAGGTGCTGGCAAATCTAATCTGTAACGGAATCAAATTTGTTGAGCCGGGCGTTGTTCCGTGCCTGCGATTTTGGACGGAAGACCACGGCGACACTGTTCGACTTTGGTTGCAGGACAACGGCATCGGCATCGAGACTCAATATCACGAGCGCATTTTCCGGGTGTTTGAACGATTGGAAGGGACGAAGTATGCCGGCACGGGTATCGGTCTATCGATCGTCAGAAAAGGTGTGCAGCGAATGAATGGGCAGCTCGGGATTGAATCTGAAGTGGGCAAGGGCACGCGATTTTGGATTGATCTGCCGAAGCCTTAAGATGAACCGGCAGGAGTGTCGAGCGCGGGGGTTCAGTCGTGGCCGAATTTGTCCTGGAGGAGTAACTTGAGATAGTGCGCCAGACGGGTGCAATGCGCGTCTTTGACGATGTATTCGGTGGCGCCAAGTTCGCGGGCTCGTGCGATGTTCTGCGGGAGCGCCGAGGCGGAATGCATAATAACGGGAAGGTTCTCGAATTGTTTTTGGCCGCGAATCCAGCGCAGTGTTTCAAAGCCATTGACGCCCGGTAACTCGGTATCGAGGACGACGACGTCGGGTTGAGGGAAGGCTTGCGGATTGATGTAGATGCTTTCACCGGTCAACCAGCCGATGACACTCGGGCCGTCGGGGACGACTCGGAAATCAACTTGTGCGCCCAATGCCTTTGCCGATTGTTGGCAAAAGAAGGCGTCGTCCGGATTGTCTTCCGCACAGAGAACCACTTTATGTGCTATTCCCGCCATAGTTGCGATAATTGCTCTGAACCGTGGGCTTTAAGGGCGACGACGATACGGGTAAGAAAACGGCAGTGTCAACCAATGAAATGCGGCTGTGCGATGAGTGGAATGGCGTCAGCCAACTAACGCCAAAGAGGCTAAGACCGGACCAACCTCAGTGGGGGCTGGTTCGGGCCGACTGGGCCTGAACGTATTTTGTGGTTGCCGAAAGTATTTGACAGTTTGCAATCTGGAGTATTCAATCACGCCACTCCCCATGCCACTGAATCAAAACAGTGTAGCCATGGGTCAGGGAATTGGTATCCGTGGCCTATTTGAATTGCACGGTGTGTCCGCAACGACACTGGCCGTCGATTTCTGCTCAGTTGTTCCTCCGATCGCTCGAGCGCACTCTTCGCGGACTGAACTCGTTTCACCGAGCCAGAGAAAAGGGTTGCTATCGTGCGCAATGACACGACGTTCACCATGGAGAATTTGTGACCGGACGACCGCCATCCATCGCTGGCCAATAACCCGGTCGCGGTTCTCCACCAGGCTATCCCGTCGAAGCGAGTTCACTGGGAGGTTTGTATCCGCCAGTGCCGTCCCATTTCATTTTTCCTTTGCGCCGACGTCCGACAACGGCGGCGCGTCCGGAAGGATCGCACGGATGTGCGACCAACCGTCGGCGCTATTGAGACATATAGCGCCGACGGATCTTTTGGATGCCCATTGAGCATCGCAGCACCGTTGACGGCGGATTGCGGCTTGTCAATCGAACTTAGTTTGGTATGACGCAGGTATGAATTCCTCAAATTGTTGCGAAAAGTGGGCGCCGTGTGCCCGTGCGGTATTGCGGATTATCGTCGGGCTTTTATTTTTGCAACACGGGACACAAAAGTTGTTTGGATGGCCGATCCCCGGACCCGCGCAGTTGAATTCCATGATGGCTTTCGGAGCATGGCTGGAGTTTGTGGGTGGGGTTTTGATGGTGCTTGGATTGTTCACGCGGCCGGTCGCGTTTATTTTGTGCGGCGAAATGGCAGTGGCGTTTTGGACGGTCCACTTCAAAACGACTGCGCAATTGCCGCTGGTGAATAAAGGGGAGCTAGCGGTGCTTTATTGTTTCGTATTCTTCTATTTCATTTTTGCCGGAGCGGGATCGGCGAGTTTGGATAAGTTGATGTGTTGCGGAAGCCGAGGCAAGGGAGGGGACGCGGCTGGCGTGGGGGGGAAATAAAGACAAGCCGTGAGGCGGTAGATGGGAATAAAAAAAGCGCGAACGGGTTCGTTCGCGCTTGGGATTGAACAGCGCGGTGAGCCGCGCGTTAAACTTTTGTGATTTACGGTTTACCGCCGAATGAGCAGTAATCGTCCAAATCCATCAGGTCGAACCAGGCTTTGATGTCTTCGCGAGTGGAACTGAACTTTTTCACAGCATCTGTGAAGTAGGTGGCAGTTTCGACGTCGCTGTCGGGGGTGCGATGTAGGTGATAGTTGTTCCACGCTTCGATTTCCCATGGTTGACGCAGCGTTTTTGCATTTTCCTGGACCCAAGCGAGGAGTTCGCCGTCCCCGAGACCTTTGGCGGCCTCTTGTTTGAAAGCTTCGTGATCGATGCCGACGAAGGTAAAGAAATGTCGGTCCATGCCTTTGCCTGCGTAATGGTAATCGCCGAGTTTCCCGGCAGCGGCAGCGCGGGCTTTGTCGATGATCCGGGGAAACATGACGTAACCGCCGAGTTGGCAACGCGGGCTGCGCGGAGGACGTTGGGTGAGGTCGATAGAAAAAGATGTTGGCATAGGGAACTTGTTTCGTTCAAATCAGGCGACCTGTCAAATGCGCAAAAAAAAGCGCGGACTATTACGTCCGCGCTCGAATTGAAATCTTAGGCTTTCAGTTAATGATGATGGCCGCCACCGCCGCCATGCCAACCGCCGCTACCCCAGCCTCCGTGCCCACCGTGCCAACCGCCGCCCCAATGACTACCCCAGCCGAAGCCGAAGTTCAGCGAGACGGGAGCCCCGTAGTAATATGATCCGCCGTAGTAAGGATAATAAGGATAGCCGTAGGCATATGATGGACTTGAATAAACAACCTGGGGCTGCGTGACCACAGTTGTCGGATTCGGCGGATTTACCATGGTGGTCTGCGGTTGCTGCGCGACGGGCTGCTGTTGAACGGGCGCAGGAGTTTCGGCGACCACGACGGTATTGCGCGCTTTGGTCATCATCGCAGAAATGACATCTTCGGGAACGCCGACGTTGTGCAGGTAAACGATGTCGTCTGCCCTCAGATGAAAGGATAAATCGGCGTTAATTACGTAGTTCAGCAGCACATCTTTGCTAATCCCAGCCTGCTGAAGCTTAAGCACTTGTGTGATTCCAAAGGCGAGATCAGGCGGTGCGCTTGGCACCGAAGCCGAAACGGATGCGACAGGGGTTTGAACCGTTGCCGATGCCGGCTGCGCGGATGCAGCGCAAACTAGCGAAGCGACGATTGCGATTGGAATGAGATATTTTAAAGTTTTCATGGGCACGAACGTTACTGAGTTTGACGACAATAAAACCTAATGTATTCGGGGTCGTTTGTGAAGTATCAGGTCAGCAAAACTCCTTATTTAATGCCCGTTTATTCCGGTTTTGGTATAGGACAATTCCCACAGTGCCCCTACGGTTGCGTGGGGCAAACCCTTACAATTTTTTCGTCGGAACTGTCCCGTTTTTAGAATTTAGATGTTGCAGCATTTCTAATTATTTGACTATAGTCATCGCTTGCTGGGTAAATTTTCCAGCACACGCATGGGGCCTCCGATTCGGGGAGGCAAATTGAGACGGATAGACAGGCTAGAGCAGTGGCGTCGCGCCATATAAAAGCCTGTAAAACAAGATATAACGTATTTTATCGCGACCGGTGGATATAACTCATCCCGGATCATGCAGCTTGTATCGGAAGCGTGGTATTGCGCACGCACAAAACCAAAACACGAACATCTCGTGGCGGCGAATTTGCGCCAAAACCACGGGTTGCGTGTTTTCCATCCGCGTTTGCGGTTGGAGCGGTCAACACAAAGAGGAGTTGTGAGGGTGGTGGAATCTCTGTTCCCATGCTACCTCTTCGTCCGATGTAACGTGGAACTGAAAGCTGATGATATAAGGTATGTTTCCGGTATGAGCAGCCTGGTGCGATTCGGAGATAAAATTGCGGTCGTGCCGGATGGTGTCATTAATGAACTTGCGGAATCCTTCCTGAGCAACGAGCCGTTGGCGGTGGAGGATCAATTGAATAGCGGCACCGAAGTCACCGTCGCAGGTGGGGCATTTATGGGTTTTAACGGCATTGTATTGCGCGTTTTGCCGGCGAAGCAGCGCGTGCAGGTTTTATTAGATTTTTTGGGCAGGTCTACTGTGGCTGAGGTGGACCGAATTAGTTTAAAGACCGATCGGCGTCTTGCCGATCTGGTCCCGACATTGGCGGCGACGGGTTTAATCTCGGTCGCGGCCAGTTTGTCACAACATAAATAGTGATTCAGAGGAAAAACGGGGCGACGAGTCGAAAGTTGGAAAACTTAGTGTTTTTCTACAAGTGCGGAGCCTTATCTGAAACAAGTTTCACCGGTTTAGAAAAAAAGCATTGGGCAGAGACATCAGTTACTTCTATAGACCACTACAGAGAACCTTCAGGGGCAGTTCGCAGGTTCTCAAATCTTCTTACTAACGGAGTTTGTAGTCCTCGTTTTCTTCGAGGAATTTACATTGTTTTCCCCCTTCAATCCGGAGGTCAATTCTTGAATACTTTTCATTCACATATTTCCCAAAACGTTGATTCTCAACGGAACTTTGAAGCGGTTCCGCAATGGAAACGGTTTTTGGACATCACAATTATCGTGCTCGCGGCGCCCGTGATTTTGCCCGTCGGCGCACTGATTGCGTTGATCATCAAAGTTCTTTCGCCCGGGCCGGTGTTCTTTTATCAGGAACGCGTCGGCCATTTAGAAAAGAAGTTTCGGTGCATCAAGTTTCGGACAATGCGGGTGAATGCTGGAACTCAGGTACACGCCGCGCATTTGGCGGACCTCATTTCCTCGAACCAACCGATGACAAAATTGGATACGACCGATTGCGCGTGTCATTCCATTTGGCCGCGCTGCTGCGAGCGTGCGGTCTGGATGAATTGCCACAAATTTTGAATGTCTTGAAAGGGGAGATGAGTTTGGTCGGCCCGCGGCCGTGCGTGCCATATGAATTTGAGAAGTATCTGCCGAGGCATCGTGGCCGTTGCGCGACATTGCCGGGTTTGACAGGGCTTTGGCAGGTGAGCGGAAAGAACCGCACGACTTTTGAAGAGATGATTGATTTAGACCTGGATTATTGCCGGAAGAAATCGTTGTGGATGGATGTGAAAATCATCGCCATGACGATTCCGGCGATTTTCGTCCAAGTTTGGGACACGCTAAAACGAAAAGCAGCGGCGCGACACGCTCACAACGAGAGCCCACGGGGAGACAAGCGGGCCTGCATAAACCAAGTGGTCATACACCAATGGTGCATCGGGAAGTGACGTCTGAAAAACGGGCAGGCCTCGGAGGTAACGGCTCGTTGGAGCAAAACTAACGAAACTGCATTACTAACGAGAGAAATTATGTCAAAACCAATTAAAGTGGGTGTTGTCGGGTGTGGCTATTGGGGCCCGAACCTCATTCGCAATTTCCGGGCGTTGCCGGATTGCAGCCTGAAGATGATGTGCGACTTGAGCCAGGAGCGGCTGAAGCATCTACGCACGCTTTACCCTGAGGTGAAGGGCGAGACGGATTTTAATCACATGCTCAACGGCGCGGGGCTGGACGCCGTTGTGATCGCCACCGCGGTCAAATTGCACTTCCCGATGGCGAAGGCTGCGCTGCTGGCCGGCAAACATACTTTCATTGAAAAGCCGATGGCTTCTTCCTCGGAGCAATGCGCGGAGTTGATCGAGATCGCCGAGAAGAAGGGGCTGACGTTGATGATCGGGCATACGTTCCTTTACTCTCCGGCGGTGAAGAAGATTAAGGAGATCGTGCGGAACGGGGACATTGGCGACATCCGCTACATTTCGGCGCGCCGATTGAATCTTGGTTTGTTCCAGAAGGACATCAACGTCGCGTGGGATCTCGCGCCGCATGATTTGTCGATCATCCTGGATATTATGGGTGAGGCGCCGTTGAGCGTCAATTGCCGCGGCAGCGCGCACGTCACGCCTGGGATTGAGGACGTGACATCGATGTGTTTGACGTTCCGCAATGATCGCTCGGCTCTGGTTCAGAGCAGTTGGCTGGATCCGCGCAAGGTCCGCGAAATGACGATCGTCGGCAGCAAGCGAATGATCGTTTATGATGATGTCGAGCCGCTGGAAAAAATTCGCATCTTCGACGCGCGCGTGGAACGTCCACCGCATTACGATACTTTCGCGGAATTCCACTACGCATATCACTACGGCGACGTTTACGTTCCGTACATCAAGCAGGAAGAGCCGCTGCGCTCGGAATGCCAGCATTTCCTGGATTGCATCCGCGACGGCAAACAGCCGACCACGAACGGCCGCCAGGGAATGGAACTCGTGAAAATTCTCGAAGCGGCTTCGTTGTCGCTTGCGGAACGCGGCAGCCCAGTGCGCCTCGCGCACGGCGGCGCGTGGCATGTTCAACGTCCGGCCGGTATCGAACGGGTCAAGCCCGTGGTGCCTGTCAACGGCGTCCGTCGCAATGGCGGCGCTCGTAAAGACGTCGACGTCGCTTAATTGATTCCCCATTTTGGAGGACCGAGTTGCACCCGTGACCCGGTCCTCCGTCTTTATTTCATGCAAGCTTCCCAGCCAAATCAGCAGATCGCACCAAGCGTAAAGCTCGGTAAAGACGTGCGAATTTTTGGGTTCACCAATCTTTACGGATGTGAAATTGGGGACGAATCGAAGGTGGGTACGTTCGTAGAAATTCAAAAAGGCGCGAAGGTCGGCAAGCGCTGCAAGATTTCGAGCCACAGTTTTATTTGCGAGGGTGTGACGATTGAAGATGAGGTGTTCGTCGGTCACAATGTCACATTCATCAATGATCTTTTTCCGCGCGCGACGAGTGACGGGCAGCTCCAGACGGAAGCGGATTGGAAGTGCATTCCGACATTGGTGAAGAAGGGCGCGTCGATCGGTTCGAGCGTGACCATCCTTTGCGGAATAACGATCGGAGAAGGCGCAATGATCGGTGCGGGGAGCATGGTGACGAAGGATGTTCCAGCGGGCGCGGTGGTGGCGGGCAATCCGGCCAGGGTGGTTCGGCTAGGTAAGAAATAGCAGCAAGTTGAGCATTAATTATTTAAGCAGATGAAAGTTCCATTTTTAGATTTGAAAGCCCATCACGCGCCGATTCGCGAGCAGTTGGATGCCGCGATTGCGGAGGTGGTGGATTGTGGTGCGTTTGCAGGCGGGCCGTATGTGGCGGCGTTCGAAAAGGATTTTGCGGCTTATTGCGGGACCCAATTCACGGTGGGCGTCGGCAACGGCACGGATGCATTGTGGTTCGCGCTGCTCGCGATGGGAGTGGGTGTCGGTGACGAAGTCATCACGGTGCCGAGCACGTTTATGGCGACCGCCGAAGCGATCAGCTTTACGGGTGCGAAGCCGGTGTTCGTGGATATCTCGGAGGAGACTTACACGATGGACCCGGCGTTGTTGGAACGCGCGATTACGCCGAAAACCAAAGCGATTGTGCCGGTTCATTTGTTCGGTCAGATCGCGGACATGGACCCGATTTTGGCGATTGCGAAGGCGCATAATATTCCGGTGCTTGAAGATGCCTGCCAGGCGCATGGCGCTGAATACAAAGGCAAGCGCGCGGGCACTTTGGGCGCGGCTGGTGCGTTTAGTTTTTATCCCGGTAAAAATCTCGGAGCGCTCGGTGAAGCGGGCGGGACGGTTACGAATGATGCAGCGTTGGCGAAAACGATGCAGGTGTTGCGCGATCATGGTCAGGAAGCCAAATACCATCATTCGCACATTGGTTGGAACGGTCGCATGGATGGAATCCAGGGCGCGGTCTTGCGTGTGAAACTGAAAAGTTTGGATAAGGGCAATGCGGCCCGACGCGAGCATGCCAAACAATACGGGGAATTGCTGGGCGGTTGTGCAGATATCGTGCTGCCGAAGGAAGCCTCCTACGGCAAACATGTTTATCACGTGTATGCGATTCGCGTGAAGAACCGGGACGCGGTGCTCAAGGCAATGAACGATCTCGGCATCAGTTGTGGGATTCATTACCCGGTGCCGGTGCATCTTACGAAAGCTTACGCAAGTCTCGGGCTCGGGCGTGGTTCGTTCCCCGTTGCCGAGAAATGCGCCGATGAATTTTTGTCTTTACCAATGTTTCCAGAATTGACCCGCGAGCAGATTGCTGTCGTCGCTGAGGTCCTCCAACAGGTGTTGCACAAGGTCAACTGAGGTTGTGTCGTTCCGGTTATAGCCGGTGCGAACTTTAAAACTCTTCGGTTATTAAACGCTCTGCCGGGTCAGCCCGGAACTACAAACGTGACTACGGTTCAAATTCAAACGAGCAAGCGGATGCTCAAGTTGGTCAATCCGCTGGAGGATGCGGATTGGGATGCGCGATTATTGTCGCATCCGGGTTATTCTTTTTTTCACAGCTCGGCATGGGCGCGGGTGATGTGGCAGACATACGGATACGAGCCGGTGTATTTGACAGTTAACGATGGTGACCGATTATTGGCCTCAATGCCGTTGATGGAAGCAACGAGCTGGTTGAAGGGACGTCGCGGGATTTCACTGCCGTTCACCGATTTTTGCGAATTCCTCGATGAACAAAGTTTGGTGGAAAGCACGCTGTTGCCCGAAGCAATCGCATTGGGCGGGAGGCGCAGGTGGAAGTATCTGGAATTTCGTGGCAATCGCAATCACTTCGCCAACGCGAACGTTTGGAGTCAATACCTCTCACATGAGTTAAACTTGTCGCCGGACACGGACCGGATGTTTGAGAATTGTGAATCAGGGGTGCGCCGCGCGATCCGCAAGGCCGAGCGTGAAGGTGTGAAGGTCGAAATCGTGCGGACGGCTGAAGGCATGGGTGAGTTTTATAAGCTGCATTGCTACACGCGCCAGAAACATGGGTTGCCGCCGCAGTCGTTCACGTTTTTCGAGAACATTCACAAATACATTATTTCGCAATCACTCGGATTTATTTGTCTCGCTAAATACCAGGGGCGAGTGGTTGCGGGTGCGATCTTTTTGAATCTTGGGACACGCGCTATTTATAAGTACGGCGCATCGGACCTGCGTTATCAGGCATTGCGCGGAAATAATCTGGTGATTTGGGAAGCAATCAAATGGTGCGGGGCACATGGACACAAAACTTTGCATTTCGGACGGACGGATTTGCATGCAGAAGGTTTGCGCCGATTCAAGTGCGGTTGGGGCGCGACAGAGCACACAATTGAATATTTTAGCGTTACGATTTCCGCAACGAACGCTTTTCTGCAAAAAGGCACGCAACAGGAGACAACGTGGGCCAACCGGATATTTCAGAAGCTGCCGGTTGGGGCTGGACGGTTAATCGGGAAACTCGCGTATCGCCACATGGCGTAACGCCGAATTCCCGGAAGGTAAAATTATTTATGCGACAACCCGAACATGAACCGCACGCTAGTATCGGCTTGCCCGACATCTACTACGTGCTCTTCAGGCATAAGTGGAAAATTTTGACGTTCTGCGCAATTGGGATCATCGGCGCTGTCTTGGTTTTTGTGTTGCGCCCTCCGCTTTATATTTCGGAAGCGAAATTGTTTGTGCGGTATGTGCAGGACGCAAGATTGCCGGCTGGCATGGGCGAAAGTGCTCAGATCAAATCGCCGGATTCGCGCGGGGACAACATCATCAGTTCGGAAGCGGAAGTGCTGACGAGCCTCGATCTGGCTTTGCAGGTGGTTGATGCAGTGGGACCCGAAAAAATTCTTTCCAAACCCGACAGTGCAAAAGGCAGGTATTTGGCAGCGTTGATGGTGAGTAGAAACATCCTCGTGGACGTCCCGAAGAGGAGCGACATCTTGAAAATCACTTTTCAGCATACAAACCCCGAAGTTCCACAGCAGGTATTGGAAAAGCTGGTGGCGCTCTATCTAAAAAAGCATTTCGAGATTCATCGCACCCCGGGAATGATTGATGACGCGCTCAACGCCCAAACAGATTCTGTGCGCTCAAGGTTGCTGGCCACAGAAGGGGAGTTGAAAGCCCTCAAGAAAAAGGCGGGTATAGTTAACATGGAAGAAACCAAAAGTGCGAATTCCGAAGTCAATGCCCATCTGCGTCAGGAGATCTTCAGCGTGGAGGCTGAGCTGGCGGAGCGCGAGGCAGCATTTACTAACATGCAGACAAGAGCGCCGGTTAAACGGACGAACAGTGTGGCTGTCGATAGCACGGTTCCGCCGGAAATCGCGAACGAATACCAGGGGGTGACTGCGAGACTGGATACGTTTCGCAGGAAAGAACAGGAATTGATCCTGCAGTTTGGCGACGAAAACATGCTGTTGAAAACCATCCGCAGTAAGATTGCTGAGAACGAAAAATATCAAAACAAGCTGCAGGTCGACTATCCTGCGCTAACCACCAGGTTCAAATCTTCGACGGAAAGCGCGGCCGGCGTCCTCGTCGTTGATTCGTTTGTTGAACAGACGCGTATCATGGCGCTTCGGGCCAAAATTGAAACGTTGAAGTCCCAGTTGACGAATGTCACTGCCGAAGCCGCTACAATCAATGAAATTGAACCGACGATGGTGGAATTGGAACGTCGCAAACAGTTGGAAGAGACCCAGTTCAAGTATTACTACTCCAGCTTGCAGCAGGAGCGTTTTGATAGCGGGATCGGCGAAGGTAAACAAACGAACATTAACGTGACCGAAACAGCGACGCCGGCAGTGCGTGACACAGATAAATCGATGAAATTTGCGATCATGATTCTGTTGGGTTGTTCCGTGTTTGGTTTGGTCATCGCTTTTGTAATCGAATTTTACCTCGATCAAACGATCAAGCGGCCACACGAGGTTGAAACTCGGCTCAAGCTGCCTTTATTCCTTTCTATTCCGCACACGGCTGAGTTGCCCGGGAACGGCAATGGCCATCTCCAGCTCAAGCCCGGAGACGGTGATGAGGGTACGAAAGTGGAACTCAATGGTTCGGCTGCAATTGCTCCTTGGGACGAGGAGCACAAGCTTCGTGTTTTTTGTGAGGCCTTGCGTGACCGGTTGGTCACGTATTTCGAAGTTCGCAATTTGACGCACAAACCAAAGCTCGTTGCCGTGACCGGATGCTCGCGGGGCGCGGGCGTGACAACGCTGGCGTCGGGGCTGGCGGCGGCATTGTCGGAAACGGGTGACGGGAACGTGTTGCTCGTGGACATGAATGTTCAGAACGGCGCGGCGCATCCGTTCTTTAAAGGTAAGCCCGGTTGCGCGCTGGCGGATGTGCTCGAAGAACAAAATCGCAACGGTGCGATGGTGAACGAAAATCTCTACGTTGCTTCTGGCGGTCGAAATACAAATGGTGACAAGTTGCCGCGCATTTTGCCCAAGCGCTTCAGCCAGCTGATGCCAAAGCTCAAAGCAAGTGATTACGACTACATCATTTTTGACATGCCGCCCGTGAGCCAGACCAGTGTGACCGCGCGTCTGTCCACGTATATGGATATGACTTTGCTCGTGCTGGAATCCGAAAAGACGGATCGCGAAGTTGTGAAACGTGCGACGGCACTGCTCGGTGAATCGAAGGCCAACGTGACCGCGATTCTGAACAAGACCCACAATTACGTTCCCCGCAAGTTGCATCAGGAGTTTTTGAGCAACGCATAATTTCGTTTTACCCGCCGGGGTGGACCGTGGCGGGTTTTTCGTTTCGTGGATCCGCCGCCTCACGTGGGCGGCAATGAATTAATCAGGAATGAAGTTAAGACGACTCTATTACCACGTTAAACCGTTTCTGCCCTGGCGTCTTCGCATGGCGGCCCGAGGCGTCCTGGCGCGCAGGACGTTGAAGGCCTCCAAAGGCGTTTGGCCCATCGATCACGTTGCCGCGCGTAAGCCCGATGGCTGGCAAGGCTGGCCCAATGGTAAGCAGTTTGCGGTAGCGCTCTCGCATGACGTGGAAGGACCTAAGGGGCTGGAGCGTTGCCCTCAATTGATGGCCTTGGAAGAGGCCCGTGGTTTCCGGTCTTCTTACAACCTGATTCCTGAAGGGTCCTATTCGGTTCCCAAACAGCTCCGCGAAGACATGGTGTCGCGCGGTTTCGAAGTCGGCGTGCACGACTTGAAGCACGATGGGAAGCTTTATACTTCGCGCTCTGTATTCCATGACAATGCCCAGCGGATCAATAAGTATTTGAAAGACTGGAACGCGGTCGGTTTTCGTTCCGGTTTCATGTACCACAATCTCGAGTGGCTGCACGATTTGGATTGTCTTTATGATGCGTCGACGTTCGATACCGATCCGTTCGAGCCGCAGCCGGACGGTGTTGAAACGATCTTTCCGTTTTGGGTCAGCGCGCCGGGGCGTAAGGGTTATGTCGAATTGCCCTACACTCTATGCCAGGACTCGACGATGTTTATTTTGTTGCGTGAACAGACGATCGATCTCTGGAAGCGCAAGGTCGATTGGGTGGCGCAGCACGGCGGGATGGTGTTGCTCGATACGCATCCCGACTACATCAGATTTGGTGCGCAAAGTCCAAATGCACAGGGTTACCCATGCTCGTTTTACTCGGAGTTGCTCGAGTACATCTCGACGACATATCAAGGTCAGTATTGGCATGCGTTGCCGCGGCAAGTGGCCGAGTATTGTGCGGAATTCAAACCGCAGCTGCCGGTCGGGCAGCGGCGCCGGCGAATCTGTGTCGTTTCGTTTTCGGCTTACGAGAGCGACAATCGGGTGATTCGTTATGCCGAGGCGTTGGGAAGCCGTGGAGATAAAGTGGACGTCCTTGCCGTTAAGGCCTCTTCTTCAGATCCGGATTCCGAACGCATTGGTCATGTCAATGTCACGCGGCTGCAGGCGCGTGAGCGAAAGGATAGTCGCACTAAAATAGGCTACGCATTGCCGCTGATCCGTTTTTGGTTCTCGTCGTCATTCTGGCTCGCGAGAAAACATCTTAAGCAACGATACGACCTGATCCATATCCATAATCTTCCTGATTTTTTGGTGTTCGCGGCATGGTTTCCCAAGCTGACCGGGCGCAAAGGTCATTTTGGACATTCACGATATCGTCCCGGAATTTTTTGTGAGCAAGTTTAAGGCGGATCCGGAGGGTTCCGGGGTGAAGTTGCTCAAGCGCATTGAACGCGCTGCCGCCCGGTTCGCCGACCACGTCATTATTTCCAACCATCTCTGGCTCGACAAGTTTGTCGCACGATCGGCGTCGCCAGAGAAATGCACGGTGCTGATCAATCACGTTGATTCGCAGTGTTTTTCCCGCGCAAGCGAACGCGAACTGACGGCAAATTTATCATTTTGTTCCCTGGCGGTTTGCAGTGGCACCAGGGTTTGGACATTGCGATTCGCGCGTTTGCCAGGATTGCGGAGAGCGTTCCGAACGCGGAATTTCATATCTACGGCGACGGCAGCATGCGTGAGGATTTGATTGCGCTTGCGGAAACTTTGAATTTAAACGGCCGGGTCCTCATCCGCAAACCGGTGCCGGATCCGGACATCGCGAAGCTGATGGCCGATGCCGACCTTGGCGTTGTGCCCAAACGGGCTGATACGTTCGGCAACGAAGCTTACAGCACCAAGATCATGGAATTCATGTCAGTCGGGGTGCCGGTCATTGTTTCGCGAACGAAGATTGACAGCTTTTATTTTGATGACAGTGTCGTGCGCTTCTTCGAATCAGGCAACGAGGAGGATCTGGCGCAGGCGATGACGGAAGCGATTTGTAAAAAGGAAATGAGGCAGAAATTCGTCACGAATGCCTTTGCATATGTGGCGCGACACAATTGGAAAACAAAGAAGGGTGAGTTTCGGCAGTTGGTGGATGGTTTAACCAGCCGCAACGGGCACTGACCCGGTCGCTTCCTGCTGCACTGCATAATATCGGCCATGCGTCTGGATCGTGTTCTTAGCGTTTATTTTTTCCATCCGGCCGGACGGGCCGTCGTTGGAGGCCGGACGCGTGCGTTGCCCATACTGATGTATCACGGGATCAGCGACGAACCGGAACGTGGCGCTGCTTATTACAAGGTGAACACCGCCCCGGCTGTGTTCGAGCGGCAGATGCGGTTTTTGCACGAATGCGGCTACGAAACGATTACTTTAAGTGAAGCGGTGCGGTTGTTGAATCGACGCGAATCGCCCGGGCCGAAGCGGGTGGTCATCACCTTCGATGACGGTTATCGCAATTTCTACACGCAAGCATTTCCGGTCCTGCAGAAGTTCGGTTTCACCGCGACGATGTTCCTGCCCACTGCGTATATCGGCGCGACGCGCACCTCGTTCAAGAACATCGAATGCATGACCTGGGACGAAGTGCGGGAATTGCGCAAAGCAGGGATTGAATTTGGTTCACACACCGTGTCGCATCCGAAACTTGTCGAATTGAACTGGAACGATGTCGAACGCGAGTTGCGCGATTCGAAGACCGAAATGGAAACACAACTGGGCGCTCGCATCACGACGTTTGCGTATCCCTTCGCGTTCCCGCAGGCGAAGCCGTTGTTCGTCCAGAAATTTGGCGATGCGCTCGTCGAGAACGGTTATCGCTGCTGTTTAACTACAGAAGTGGGCCGTGCTCGTCCGGGAGATAACGTGTATCGCCTCAAACGTTTGCCGGTGAATACGGAAGACGATGTGAATTTATTCCGCGCAAAGCTCGAAGGTGGATATGACTGGTTGGCGTTGCCGCAAGCAATGGTCAAACGGGTCAAAAGCTTTTCAACTCAACCTGCCTGATGACCAGAAATAGAATTGTCATAATTAGTCCGGTTCGCAACGAGGGCAGGCACTTGCAGGCCACCATTAGTTCAATGGTCGCGCAATCGTTGCGGCCGAAGTTGTGGGTGCTGGTGAACGATGGTTCGACGGACGAGACCGCTGCGCAAATCGACGCCGCGGCGCGTGAACATTCCTGGATCAAGACCGTTCACCGCAAGGATCGCGGGGCCCGTAAGGCAGGCGGGGGCGTGATTGAAACGTTTTACGACGGTTACCCGCTCGTTGAAAATGAGGAGTGGGACTACATCGTGAAGTTCGACGGGGACCTTTCCTTTGAGCCGGACTATTTCGAACGATGCCTCAAGCGATTTGAGGAAGACCCGGAGCTCGGCGTAGGCGGTGGACTCATTTGTAGTCTGATCAATGGCGTGTTGGAAGAAGAGTCCAAAGGCGATCCGCTTTTTCACGTCCGCGGCGCGACGAAGATCTATCGTCGGAAATGTTGGCGCGACATTGGTGGACTGTTGAAGTCCTCTGGCTGGGACACGTTGGATGAAGTGAAGGCCAACATGTGCGGTTGGACTTCCTGCAGCTTTCCTGAACTGAAACTGCTGCATCATCGCCAAACGGGCGCAGCTGATGGTGCTTGGAAAAACTGGGTGAAGAACGGGCGGGCAAATTATTTTTCCGGATATCATCCATTATTCATGTTGCTGAAATGCGCCAAGCGCGTTTTCCAAAAGCCTTATGGCGTTGCCGCATTTGGACTGTTGAGTGGTTACGTTTCAGGATACATCCAGCGCTCGCCGCAGGTGCCCGACAGGGAACTGATTCGCTATTTACGCCGCCAACAGATCAACCGTCTCATGTTGCGCCAGAGTCTCTGGAGTTAGACGTCGTCGCTCGCATCCGAACCTGACGGTTCATCAGCAAACCTTTGCCGCTATGGGAGATTTTGTTCTCGATTTTCGTCCGCGCCAGCAGCGGCAGCTTTCAAAGGCTGCGGCTGCGCTGACGTTCGTCGACGGAACGAAGGTTCATGTGTTCGACGAACCGGAGTTCGGACTCATTTTGACGACTGTTGATGACCCGGCATTGTGGGCGCCATTTCGCTCGCCGGACGGAAAACTGCTCGTCGCACTGAATGGCAGGGTTGCTCTGTCCCAGAAGGAATGGGACGCAGCAGCACGAAGGGTTGGGCCGGGTGGACTCGCCTGCAAAAATATTTACGAGCTCTATCGTTCAGGCGGCAAGTCGGCATTGCAGGAACTGAACGGAGGTTTCACTGCGTTCGTTTATGACAGGGAAGCCGGCGCATTCCATCTTGTCACCGACCGTTGCGGCATGGCTGTCGTTTATGGTCCGCAGGCGCTTGCGGGATCGTTGGTGTTCAGTTCGCATCCGGACGCACTTGCCACGTTGCTTGGCGAGGAGCAAAACCTCGATCTGATTTCTCTTACTCAGTTTTTAATGGCTGGGCATCTAACGTTTCCATTCACCTACTACGATCGTGTGCGCGCGTTGGATTTGGGTACGATCTACACCTTTGCAGTGGATGAAAGCGGGACATCAGTGCAGTCGAAATCGAAGTACTTTGATTTCAATTTCACGATCGACGGTGCTTCCGTCGATGATCTCGCCGGCACCCTCGCGCAAGCCTTTGGGAATGCCATAAAGAAACGAACCTTGCCGTTGTTAGGCCAATCTTTTGTCGGCCTGAGCGGCGGACTCGACTCTCGCGCGATTTTGGCGGCGGCACCCGAACGTGGTCATGTCCGCTCGTTCAACTTGTTCGATCAAAAGAATCTGGAATACCGGACCGCGAAGCGGTTGGCCAATTCCATGAGTGTTGAACTCGTTCCATTTCAACGTGATTTCGATTACTACGCCAATACGGCAGAAGCCGGCGTGCGCATTTCCGGCGGGGTCGGTTCTATCGCCAGCAATCATTTCCTCGGGGTTCGGGACAAGCTGGCGGCCTTGGGCGCCCAAAATTTACTGACTGGCTGTTACTGCGACTATCTGCTCAAGGCGCTTGCCCTCAACACTCAAGAGCAACAGCTTTCCAGACAGGAACAGCTTTCGACCTTTAATTTTGGTTTTTACCGGCCGTTTTATTGGCTGAACGGTTCGCAACAAGAGAACGTTCGCCAGCGTTTTGAACAGATGTTTCCCGAAGGCAACAAATCAAAGTTAACCGAGGACGACTGGTTGCAAATCGAGCGGAAGCGAAGTTTTCCACTGGCGTATGAAGGCGACCTCGCCCAACGCGTGATCCCCCTGCGAACGATGCCCTGGTATCTCCCGATCGTGGACAACGAAATCATCAACACCTACCTGAAGATCCCGTCTCGTCTGAAACTCAACGGGGCGATCTTTAAAACAATGGCTCGGATTGTCTGTGGTGATGTCGCCAGCAAAATTCCCGACAGCAACTCCGGCGCGGCTCTTGATGCTGCTGGTTGGAATTATTCGATTCACCGCTATCTCTCCGCATTGCAAAACCGGATCGCACACAAGGTCCGGCCTCGCATGGCGACTCGGGGATCCTGGCCGAACTGGGAGTACTACATCCAAAACAGCGCGAAAATTACCCAGCTTTGGTTGCGCAAGAATGATACCGCCAGTCAGGTGTTTGTCTCATTGCTGGGTTACGACCCGACATCACGGCCTCCGGCATCGTTCCGCGGGCGCGATGTCGAACTGTTCATGCGCTTTTTCACTTTGAAACTTTGGCTCGAACAACGCGCCGTCGGTATTGCACGAAATTGACCCCGATGACACCTGACCTGTCCATTATCATCGTCAATTGGAACACGCGCGATTTGTTGGAGAATTGTTTGCGGTCGATAGAAAATTCGCGTGGTGATCATTCAATCCAGACCATCGTCGTCGACAACAACTCAGCCGATGGTTCTCGGGAAATGGTCGAAAATTTGTTTCCACAGATGCTGCTGATTAACTCCGGTGGAAACGTTGGATTTGCTCGTGCAAACAATGCCGCTCTGCCGCGAGCGACATCGCCGCTGGTTCTGTTTTTGAACCCCGATACCGAAGTTTCCAGGGCCGGCCTGGATAAGATGATTTCTTTCATGAAAGCGGACCCATCGGTGGGCGCGTTGGGCTGCAAAATCCGCAACAGTTGCGGCAGTGTCCAGCAATTGGGCATACAACGATTCCCGTCGCCCGTCGGCGAATTGATGAAGATGCTGTGCCTTTCAGAACGGACACAGCCTCGTCTGGGCCGATTGTTTCCATACCACGACCCCGAAAAATCGGGTGAAGTGAAAAAGCTTTTTGGCGCATGCCTGCTGGTGCGTCGTGCTGTGTTGGACAAGGTCGGATCGTTCGACGAGCGCTTCTTCATGTATTGCGAAGATGTCGATCTTTGCCAGCGTATTCTCAAAGCTGGTTGGCGGCTTTATTATTTAAGCGAAGTAGAAATCTTGCACTTGGGCGGCAGCGCGAGCTCGAATGCAACGAGCTATTTTTCCGTGCTGATGATGTGCGAATCATTGTCACAATTGATGGACAAGTATTACGGTAAGCTCGGGAGCGTGTCCTATCGCATTGCCACATTATTGGGCGCTCAAGCCCGGCTGATGGTATGGTTTGCGTTGAGGATTTCGCGAACCGTTGGCCTGTTGCGCCGCAGTTGGTTGCCCCCAGCGACTTCAGGGAAGGTACGTGACCATCACGAAATGGTGCCTGGGGCTGCAGAAGCCGGTCGTTAAGCAATAGACGCAGAGGCAGGGGCAGGACGTCTGAACTCTCTGAGAACTAGTTACAATTAGCTCGCATTCGGTAGCTCTACGGAACCATTTGCTAATCTCTGTTGTTGCATGGCACTACTTCTGCTAGTTTCAAGTTGCGGGAGCTAATGCGGACGAGCCCATACACAATGAACCGACCGGCCACAGCGGCCAAGCGAACTTTGAGAAATCTTATTTATATTAGTCGTCTTTTTTGCTTGCTGCTGCTTGTTCAATTAGCCGCGACTACCGCTCCCGGCGCCGACTGGTTCTTGGACCCCGCTGCGACTGGTGCCAATAATGGCAGCAGTTGGAGCGCCGCATGGAAAAACCCGACCAACGTCAACTGGAATAGCGTGAACCCCGGTGACACCGTCTATGTCTCGGGTGGCACTACCAGCCAAGTGTATACCAACTGGCTGACCATTGGCAAAAACGGAACTCCTGGAAATTATATTACCCTCAAAATCGGGCAGGACCCCGGTCATAACGGGAAAGCGATTTTCGACGGTTGCGCCGTAGGTATGAGTTCAACTGCGCAATGGAATGCAATTGATGGCGGCCGCTCCAGTAGCTTTGTGACGCCTACGAACCACGAGCAGGTGATCAAGGGCAGCACCGCCATCACCAACAATATCGGTTTCGTTTGCAGAAACATCATTGGTACGAACGATAATGAATTCTCACCTTGTTGGTTGTATTTTTCTCAACCCAATAATCTTCGTGTATCATGGGTCGAAGCCACTGGATTCACTAATAGGGTGAAATTCGATGATGGCCAGATCATCGCGGGTAATATTAATGGAGGGAATTGTACAAATATCGTATTCCAGTATTTGTATGTCCACGATAACGGAGGTTGTCAGGTCGTGTGGGGCGGCCAACAGGCTACCAGCTTTGACAACGTGGTTTTTCAATACATTTTCATGGACTGGAATGTGGAAGATTATTTCCGCATTAGCGGCGGCTTCAGCATTCACGATTCTGTCATTGGTCGAACTGACGGCGCGTCCGATCACACTGACTTGTTTCAGATCACAGGCAATTATTTCAAAATCTACAACAACGACATTCGCGAGTCAGAGAACTCCATTTTCCGTATCCAAAATTTAGCCGGAGCACCAACATATACCAACGTGATGCATGACGTTTGGTTCTTTAATAACATCTTTAGTGAAAAAGAAGGGAGAGGCGCTGGCGGAACATGGGACGAGCCAGGATGTATTGTCAATTTTGACCCGCTTCACCCGGCTGGGTTGCAAGTCTACAGCAATATCATAATCGCAAACAATTTGTGGTATAATACCGTCACGAACCACATTTTCATGCCGGGGGCGACCCCGGACGGGTTGCCTATCAATAGCACAATTTATTGGTCGAAGGGTGGCGCTACCGTGGTGACTAACGCCTACATTACGAACTGTTTATTCGTAAATAACTTGTTCATTGATCGTCAAAAAGGCGTGAACATGGCTGCGAGCACCAAATTGATAGGAGCGGAAGGATATTGGCCCTACAGAAACGATGCTCATGGACTGCTGTTTGATTACAACGTGATGGCAAACACCAACACATATATCAGCAACGCCAGACGGTTGAGTTACATGGATGTTACTGCCGATTTGGAAGTTCACCCGTTCAAAATGAGCAACAAAACGAACTACCCGGTGTTTGTTGCCCCGTATAGCGACAACTACGAACTTCAAGCGACCACGCCGGCAGGTATCAATGACGGTTACAACATGTCCGCTTACTTTAATTTCGATGGATTAAACCGTCCTCGCAATGTCGGGGGCGCATGGGACCGCGGGCCGCTGGAATACCAGGGCGGCGGCTCGACTGGAACGCTTACGTCAGGCCTGCTCGTCTGGTTGACCTTTGATGATGATTTTTCCGATAATAAACTTGATGATTCAAGTGGCAATGGCAATCACGCCTGGAGATTTGGACGAATCGGATCATCTTACCCCACGAACTTCCCCAAACAGATTCTCAGCAGCACTACACCCGGAAGAACGAACCTGTCCAGTGGTGATTACTGCGGAAAATTCGACTGGTATCCCACCGGTTACGGTCTTTACGGTCGCGAAGGCGATTACGCGGCAATAACGAATACTGCGAGTCTCACCAACATGGCTACGGCGACCATCATGTGCTGGGCGCGCTATTACCCGTCGCACCCTGGACTGGATTACAGTTCCGATGCCAACGAGACACTATTGAGCGCAGGAGTGTCGGCCGGGGTCGTTGGATCCTGGGGTTTCGGACGAGACAATGACAACATCTGGTTGAACAACACGCGGTTTTACGTTCTGACCAACAGTTCGACGTGGAACTATTCCATTTTGGAATTCCCGGAGAACGGTTACAACGACGACTCGATTAATTGGACCCATTATGCAATGACGTGGAACAACGGCGTGATGGTTGCCTACATGAACGGCGTCGCTGTCAGAACCAACGATTGCAGTGCGGCCACCACCCGCCTGCAGATCGGACGGAACCCGAATGCTCCATACTCCTGGATCGGCGTCGGTTGCGATACTCATGGCGGAACCCCGGCGCTGAACGATGAGGCACCCAATATCGAGTATCCGAACAATGGTTTTCTTAACGGCGTCATGGATGACGTCCGAATCTACAATCGTGCTTTAAATCCCTCTGAAATCCAGAGCATCTATTCACCAGCCAGCCAGCAAGGTCAGCAAAAGCCTGTCGGTCCCACTAGATTGCGGATTCAATGACTTGGTTCGATCTCTCGGATCTACATTTCCGGTTCCCGTAGTTTTTCAGCAGCTGTAATAAACCTATTTCCTTTCGACGGAAATAGCGTTCTTCGAAACGATGAAAACACTGTTATACATCATGCTGATTGCAGGTTTTCTGGAGGTAACGGTTAACACGAATGCCGCGGATTGGTATGTGGACACAAGGTGCAACGGGAACAATTCCGGTGCGGATTGGGCCAATGCCTGGACGAATCTTGCAGGCATTGCTTGGAACCGTATCAACCCGGGCGATACGATTTTCCTGTCGGGCGGTCGATATGACGAGACGCTCGTGGTGCGCAAATCCGGTTTATCCAACGCGCCGATCACGATTCGAGTGGCGCAGGAGCGCGAGCACAATTCTCCTGTCCTGTTGAATGGAATTGGTCTCGGCGCGCAGCACTGGATCACCATAAACGGCGCCTTGAGTGATTCGTTTACCGCCCCGACAAATATCCTCGGCCTCGGCCAAATGACCAATAATATTGGAATTTTAGCGCAGAATACCAACGGCACCGCCATTTATATGACAAGCCCGAATGGCGTTCACCTTTCCTGGGTCGGCGTCCGCGCTTCACGGGGTCCTAATGGTTACGACGCGAACGGCATTCAGGCGAACATGACCAGTCGCGGTCCGACCGACAATAACGTGATCAAGTATTGCTGGATCAACCATGTCGAGGATGACGGGATCAACTGGATTGGAAACGATCCGGCCACACACTTTGGCCATCAGGAGGTCGCCTTCTGCATTATCGAGTACGTTGGTGATGACGGTATGGAAGCGAATCACGGATTCACCATCCACGATTGCTTGCTGGGCCCTTCTAGGTTTTTGCATGGGCACCCGGATGGGATTCAAAGCGTGGGCAGCTATTGGAAAATTTATAACAACGAATTCCAGGATTTCGGTAACAGTTGGATTCGCGAGCAGGCTACTCAAACCAACCATCATGACATCTGGATCTACAATAATTTATTTCTGAGTGGCATCCGGACGAACGAATCGTTTCTGCTCTCGAATACCGGCATTGAGGTCGTGCAATATGCCGCGTGGCTGGGTGAAGTGCCGGCCATGACCTGGAGCAACATTATCGTTGTCAATAATACATTCTTCAATGCCACCGGTGCTGTTCGCGGCGCCATCAACTGGGCCAAGCGCGACGAGGACACTCCTGGGGCATTTGTTCACAACGTTTTTCTGACCAACTGTATGTTCGTCAACAATTTGGTCGTGGATTGCGCCTACGGCGCGTCCGCTCCGTGGCAGCCGGTGAAGACCTCACGGCCGTGGGGTGCGGCCGTAAATTACGCTCCAGAGGACCTCATCTGGGATTACAATACGATTACCGGATTCAAGGCGAACGAGGCGACGCGGGTCGTCTATTCGGGTGCCGCATACTTGCGCGCCGAAATGCTGGGCGCGGGTTTGCCGTGGCAACACAACAGTAGCTTGCTGGTTCAATTCGTTGATCCGCAACATTGGGATCTGAGACTTGCTGGGTCAAATACATCCGCTGCCATCAACGGCAAAAACCTGTCGCCATTGTTTAATTACGACATTTTGAATGCTCCGAGACTCGCGACGGGAACCTGGACCCGCGGTGCCTACGCGTTCTCACATTGACAGGCCAGCCGGCAGAAAACATGCAAAAGCCATTCGACAAGCCCATTTACGTCACGCGCCCTTTTCTGCCACCGCTCTCGGAATTTTCCGCGGGGCTGCAGGAAATCTGGGACAACGCCTGGCTGACCAATAACGGACCGGTCCTTCTGCGCTATCAGAAGGAACTTTGCAAATATTTCAACTCCGACAACCTGTGCCTGTTTAACAATGGCACGCTCGCGCTCCAGATCGCCCTGCAAGGGATGCAGTTGTCGGGCGAAGTGATCACCACCCCGTTCACCTTTGTCGCAACGACGCACGCGCTTTTCTGGAACAAAATTCGCCCGGTGTTTGTCGACATCGAGCCGGATCATTACACCCTCGACCCCGAAAAGGTTGAGGCGGCGATTACCCCCTGGACGACTGCCATTCTTGCCGTCCACGTCTACGGCTATCCTTGCAAATTGAAGGAATTGGCCGAGATCGCCCGACGGCACAACATCATGCTGCTCTACGATGCCGCGCACGCTTTCGGTGTCACCGTCGATGGAAAATCCATCGGTCATTACGGGGATTTGAGCATGTTCAGCTTCCACGCGACGAAGCTTTACCACTCGATAGAGGGCGGCTTGCTCATGTTCTCTGACCCCGGGAACAAGAAGATTTTCGATTATCTCAAAAATTTTGGGTTCGAGAACGAACTCGAAGTCGTGATGCCGGGCACCAACGCCAAAATGAACGAGTTCCAGGCCCTCATGGGATTACAGGTGTTGCAACATCTGGGCGGGATCATTGACCGGCGCAAACACATTGATGCCGTTTATCGCGACCGTTTGCGATTTATTCCCGGCGTTCGATTTCCCGCGTTGCCGCCGGATAATATCCAGGTCAATTACGCCTATTTTCCCGTGGAAATAGATGCTGATGCTTTCGGGATGAGCCGCGATGATCTTTATGCAGCGCTCCAGCGCTACAATGTTTTCACTCGCCGCTACTTTTATCCGCTGGTCCCCGATTTTTCCTGTTACCGCACATTGTCGGTTTCGGCAAAGGACCCGTTGACCACCGCGCGTCGCGTCGCGAAATCCATTCTCACATTGCCCATTTATGATTCGCTGCCGTTGCAACACGTGGAGCGAATTTGTGAAATGATCGAGCATATCCGCTGCTCTAATCAACAGACCGCCAAAGCAGCAAATCAACCAATGGCCTTCGTGCCGCCTTCCGCCAAAGTCGCATAAGCGAATGTCCGCGTTTCATGCGTCCGAAAATTGCCATCTGGGGTGCGTCTGGCCATGCAATCGTCGTTGCCGATATTTTGCGGTTGCAAGGCGAATACGAAGTCGTCGGTCTGTTGGACGATACGAACCCGGCCCGTCGCGGACAACGCGTCGGCGGCGTGGAGGTGTTGGGTGGCCGGGACCAACTCGTGGTCCTGCGCAGCCACGACGTGAGGTTTCTAATCGTTGCGATCGGAAACTGCGAGGCCCGTTACAGGGTCGCGCTCGCTGCCAAAGAGCACGGTTTTGAGTTTGCGACCGCGATTCATCCCGGCGCAATCGTTGCCAGTGACGTCAAAATCGGCGAAGGCACAGTCATTGTCGCTGGCGCGGTCATCAATCCCGCAGTTCGCCTCGGTGCTCATGTCATCGTCAACACCTGCGCCAGCGTCGATCACGAATGTGTCGTTGGCGACGCGGTCCACATCGGTCCCGGTTCTCGTTTAGGTGGCTGCGTTGTTGTCGGCGATGGTGCCTGGATTGGAATCGGCGCGACAATATTTGACCGGATTGAGATCGGATGTCGGTCCATAATTGGAGGCGGCTCGGTAGTGACAAGACACGTTCCCAAAGACGTCGTTGCTTATGGTGTTCCCGCAAAAGTTGTACGCGCATTACACGGCGAACCAAGCTCCTAGCATGGTAGTTTCGAACAAAGAAGATTTAGCTTATTTAGGATTTCTGGATGGAATCCGAGGCGGCGCTGCTCTGTGGGTTTTGGTAGCGAATCAACCGCCCACAGTTGCCACAACCAGCGCGTACGATTACGTGCCTGTAAATACCGGAAAAGATTAACCGTGTCTCTCAAACACAAAACACTGAACGCCCTTTCGTGGAGCTTGGTTCAGGAAATAGCGGGGCGCGGGTTGCAACTTGGCGTTGGCATCCTGCTCGCGCGGCTGCTTGGCCCCAAGGAGTTTGGGCTGCTCGCAATGCTGACGATTTTCATCGCGGTTGCACAGGCGCTGGTGGAAAGCGGATTTGCTTCAGCATTGATTCAACGTAAAGAGCCCACGGAAGCCGACGAATGTTCGGTCTTCTACTTTAATTTGCTGATTGCAGGGGTGTTGGTGGCGTCACTCTATTTGGTCGCGCCGTGTATTGCGCAGTTCTACAAACAACCTCAGCTGACGGCGCTGATGCGTGCATTGTCCTGTATCCTGCTGATCAATAGCGGCTGTGTAGTTCAGAATGCGTTAATGGTACGCCGGCTCGATTTCAAGCGTCAGGCAGTGGTGGCGGTTTGCAGCCTGATCGTTTCCGGCGTTGTCGCCGTCATCATGGCATGGCGCGGATTTGGCGTGTGGAGCCTGGTGGGTCAGCAGGTGAGTGCCAGTCTCATGCGTTTAATGATGCTGTGGCAGATGAATCCATGGCGGCCCAAATGGCTTTTCAGCACGAAGTCATTGCGCCAACTATTTGCTTTTGGTTCTGGAATGATGGCTTCGACACTGACAAGCCAGGTGTGTGACAATCTCATGTCGTTGGTGATTGGCAGGATGTTCTCGCCGGTGATGCTCGGCTTTTACAGTCGCGCCGTGACCTTACAGGATGCCGCCTCGCAGGCCCTGGCCAGCATGGCCAATCGCGTCACTTTCCCTGTGTTTTCGCAGATTCAAGATGATCCACCGCGAATGAAGCGTGCCGTGCAAAAGGCGATGACGACCATTGCCTTTGTGCAGTTTCCGATGTTGATTGGATTGGGGGCAGTTGCCAGACCGCTTGTGCTTTTCTTGCTTACCGATAAATGGGCCCCCACCATTCCTTATCTG
Source organism: uncultured Verrucomicrobiae bacterium (assembly GCA_963702845.1). GTDB lineage: Bacteria > Verrucomicrobiota > Verrucomicrobiia > Limisphaerales > Palsa-1400 > JAICXV01. The sequence continues at coordinate 304,500 of OY969763.1, forward strand.
CAACTGCTTTGCTGCGCAGGGTTGCTTTATCCCGTGCACCTCTTGAATCTCAGCGTGCTCACTTCGATGGGCCGCTCCGACCTTTACTTCCGCCTTGGGGTGATTAAGCGCGTTTTGCAGGTTGCGGCAATGCTTGTCACTTTTAAGTGGGGCGTCCTCGTTATGGTTTGGGGGCAGGTTGTCGTCAGCTTTATTTCATTTTTTGTGAACAGTTTTTATACCAAACGGTTTATCGGTTATTCGATTCCTGAGCAGATGCGCGACCTGTTCCCGTATGCCACGGCTTCCTGTGCAATGGGTTTGGCGGTTTCGGTCGCAACCTTGCCGATTCCCGAAGGACACGCCGGGCAACTTTTCTTCAAAATCGCACTCGGGGCGATCATTTACGGGGTGCTCGGTAGCGTTTTTCCGTTCGGCGCTGTAAGGGAGCTAAAGAGTATCGTCCGCAGTCGAGCCGTTGCTGTTACCTAAATCGAGCCGTTGCTGTTACCTAAATCGAGCCGTTGCTGTTACCTAAATTATGCGAGAATTGCTTCAAGAGATCTACGCTACAAGGACCGTCGTTGGCCGAAGTGGCGCCATTCACAAGTTGGATAGCGAAATTAGTCCCGAGGAAGGAAGGCTTTTATCCTCCTTGATCGCAAGCGATCCCAGTGTTGTCCGAACTTTAGAGGTTGGCTGCGCTTACGGGATGTCATCGCTTCACATTTGTAGCGCTATAAATGGCAGGAACGGCGCGCACCACACAATTATTGACCCGTTCCAAAACGAACGCTGGGATGGCACCGGGATTGCCAACCTCGAGCGCGGTGGGATGCGATTTTTTCAGCTTATCGAGGAGAAATCCGAATTTGCCCTGCCGCGCTTGTGTCTCGAAGCCGAAGAGCAGTTCGATCTTATCTTCGTTGATGGTTTCCACACCTTTGACCATACGCTGATTGATTGCTTCTATGCTACTCGCCTGTTGCGCACGGGCGGCTACCTCGTCGTTGACGACGCAAGCTGGCGTTCCGTAAATCGTTGTATCAGCTACCTGGCTAAATATCCGTGCTATAGAATACACGGCGCCGTCAGTGTCCCGAAACCGGCAACTCCTTTGCGTCGCGCAGCCAAAATCTTTCGGAAGGCCATGCCAAAATCGGTTTTCGGAAAGCTTCTGCATCCGAATCTTGTTGAACGGATTTGGACCGATTCGACCAATTCAATGGTGGCGCTTAAGAAGGTCTGTAAAGACGAGCGTGACTGGAAGTGGTACGCCGATTTTTGACAATCAGAAGAACAACTGATTCTCAATCAATCCGTGCCTACGCCCTGACAAAATGCAAAACCCTCGCGAATATAGCTGCGATCCGGTGGTAAGCGTTGCGATGATTACTTACAATCATCGCGCTTACATCGAGAAGGCGATCGCCAGTATTCTTGCACAGGAGGCTGATTTTAACTTTGAACTCGTGATTGGCGACGACTGCTCGACTGATGGAACACGCGAAGTCGTTTTGGAAAGCCAGCGACAGCACCCAAATCGCATCCGCGTCATCGTCTCAGAAAAGAATGTCGGCATGCACGAAAACCTTCGTCGTGTCGAACAGGCCTGCCGTGGTAAATACATCGCCTACTGCGAAGGGGACGACTTCTGGAACGATCTCACGAAACTGGCAAAACAAGTCGCGTTTCTTGAAAGCCGGCCTGGCCACGTAATGGTGCACACCCATTGTCACCGATATTTTGTCACCAAAAAACGTCTTCTCGTTAACAGTTTGAGGGTTCCCGAAGGATTAAATGATGCGAATGCATATGAAGACATTCTGACCGGGCGTCGCACGCCGTTGACTCTTTCGGTGCTCGCACGTCGGGAAGCACTTCATACCGTTTTGCAAAACTGTCCAGAGTGTACCGACCGTAAGTGGCCGATGGGTGATACGCAACGATGGTTGGAGTTGTCCCGTTTGGGCAGTATCGGCTGCATTCATGAGCCGCTTGTTACAAAGAATGTGCTGCCGGAATCTGCAGGACAATCGATGGATCAGCAAAAATGCTTAAGGTTCTATCTCGCGGCTAGAGAATTAGAGCTCCACTATCTAAAAAAATATCCTATCGATCCTCAGTCGGAACGCCGGGCCCGGCAGCGACTGGCTCTCGTGCTGCTTCAACATGCTTGTGCCGCAAACGACCCCGTTGTGGCGCGGCAAATGTATTCGGCGTATCGAGAGCAGGGAGGAAGTTCAGGTTTGCGCGCTGCATGGTTGTTGTGGGGCAGTCATTCCAGCATGCGACGTTGCGCTGTCTCGCCGTTAATAATACTGGAAAAGGTATGGCGACGTGCCACTCGCTTGGCGATGGCGCCGTTGCGACCTTCGTAAAAACGCTGGTGCCGCTCAATGCGTCTGACGGCGGAAGAATAGACCAAATTTTAGTGCCCTATGAATCGAATTAAAATCAGGGTTCTCATGCTCACGCACAACCGTCCGGGCTACACCGAGCTGGCCCTCTCGCGGCTCTGCGAAACCTTGCCCGATGATGCGCGCCTCACGGTTTGGGATAATGGATCGACTGGGGAGATGATTTCGCTCTTGAAAAAATTCGAACGTCACCCGCGTATCGAGCGCATCGTTTACAATCGCAAGAACGAAAAGCTTCGTGGTCCCACCAACTGGTTCTGGCAGTCCATCGGAGAAGCGGAATACGTGAGCAAGGTCGACGATGATGGCCTGATGCCGGACAATTGGACGCAAATACTAGAACAGGCTCATCGCGATATTCCTGAAACTGGAATCCTCGGAACGTGGCGCTTTCCAGATGAAGATTATGTTGCCGATCTAGCCAGGAAAAAGATACAGACCTACGGGTCGCATCAGATTTTGCGAAACTGTTGGGTCGAGGGCTCTGGATATTTGATGAAGCGGTCGGTCATTGAACGGATCGGCCTGATCAAAGACGGCGAATCTTTCACGACATATTGTGTTCGCGCAGCCGCCGCCGGTTTTCTCAATGGCTGGTATTTTCCGTTCTTATACCAGGAACATATGGACGATCCGCGGGCGCCGCATACCGAAATGAAAACAGACGCGGACTTTCGTCGGCTTGAACCGCTAAGTGCGTCCACCTTCAAGGTCAAATCGCGTGATGAATGGACAAACAAACTCCGACAGTTGGCGAAAAATCTACAGGCCTGCTCCTACGACCCGACCGATTATTTGGGGCCGAAGGCATGGGTGAAGCAACGCATGTGTAGAGTGCTGCGCAAGCCATACGCCCCACGTGCTTAAAGACTAAACGTCTCCTTTAACATCTGTGTCCGATTTCCTCCTAAGCTTCGACTCTGCGCCACAACAGGCACCATTGCTTCGCCTGTTGCAGCAGCCATATGGCGATCATCCGCCGGTTGGGCGCGTGTTGCCCTTGAAAATGGGTGGCGCGCTCGGAGTTCTCGAAGACAAAATCGCGCATGGACGCAACCTTCTTTCTCGCGGGACCCTCACGCTCGCCTGGGTCGGGGACCTTGTCTCGCCTCCGGGCCACAGCCTCGAAAAAGCGTTCAGTCGTTTGGCTCCAGCAGCTCGTCCCGAAGAATTGAAGGAGATGCTGCGGAACTCCGGTCTCCTCGAGTCGTTGGGCGGCGCATTCGCTGCTGTCCTCGCCAGTGACGAGTGTGTTGCTCTCATCACTGATCCACTTGGTAGTGTTCAGGTTTATATCGGCTCAACGCCGGATGGAAAAATTGTTGCCGCGGGCACTCACGCGGACCTCGTTGCGGCTGTGACCGGTGTCGACTCGATCGATCCCGCTTCGGTTTGCGATTTCATGAACGCCGGCATCGCCTGTTGCCCGCACACCATTCACCGGCACGTGCGTGAACTCGCGCCTGGAACCGTTGCGCTGTTCAGTCGCCAACCTGACCATGCGATTCGCTGTGAGGAATTTCAATATTGGGTTCCGCCTTCCGAGCTCACTGGACGGATCGATCAGGAAGAACTTACCCGGGAGTTTGTCGCTCGTTGGAAAAATGCGGTCCATGCTCGCTGCGATGGTAACCTGCTCGGCATTCAATTGAGCGGTGGTCTGGATTCGCGCATGGTCATGGCAACGATTCCGCGCGAGAAAACCGCCATCGGATTAACCCTTTGCGACCAGATCAACCGCGAGGCCCGCATCGCCCGCACTGTAGCTCAATGTTATAACCGCGAATGGCGAACCCTTCAGCGTGACCCGGAATATTTGGGCCGGACCGCCCTGGATTCGATTCGTCTCATGGGCTGCGAGGGCGAATGGCAACATGCGCACTGCCTCGGGTTCGCCGAATCGATTCGTAGCATGGGGGTCGACACCGTGTTCAGCGGCCTCTACATGGACAATAATTTCAAAGGATATTACGCAAAGGACATCGTGCGCATCGGTCGCCTCGGCGGCTTGCTCCCGGCGGTATACAAATCCGTTTCACTGGATTACATCGATCAAATCAGCCCGTTTTGCCGCGAAAAAGTTAAAACAGATTTCTTGGACGAGTCTCTGGCGCGACGCAAACGATTTTATGCCGGGCACTTCGCTCGGAACCGTTCGAGTCAATGGGAATGGCTGGATGGCTACCCCAATTCACAAGCCAGCGACAATACCGGTTGGGTCGCTGAACGGCGCGTCATGCGTTTGCGCCTGCCAGTCATGGATCGACCGCTCGTAGAACTGGCCTTCCAAATCCCGGCGACAATGAAAGCCGACGGACAGTTCTTCGAAAAGGCTGTGGCCCGCGCGCTCGGGCCGGGGTGTCGCATCCCCAATGCGAACGACGGTGTCCGTCCCGGCAGTGGCCACTGGTCGCGCCTGGCCCAACGGACAATTCGCAAACTCCAAAACAAAAAGCGGAATACGTTGGCGCGTTTGGGTGCCAAAGTTGAAGTGCCGCACTCGTGGCACGATTTCCAGACCTACTGGCGTGAAAGCGCCACCCTCGACCAATTGCGCCGCGACCACGGTCACAATTTGCAGGACTTTCTAGAAGTATTTAAACACGACCCTTTACCACAGCTTCACGACAAGAATCTTAATTGCCAGTTTGGCTATCGTTTTCTGCAATTGGCCGTGTGGCGTTCTGTTATGAAACAATACCGTGCCGTCGCTGCGGGTCGCTCTCTTTAATCAACCGTGAAAAATCCCTCGCAGAACTCCAAAACGGACGTCTATTACAATCGCGATCGTCCTTCAATCCAGGCGCTGGTCAAAACCGGACCGAACCGCGTTTTAGACCTCGGCTGTGGTTCCGGCGCTGTCGGAAAACGTCTGAAAGAGCAGGGGAAAACTGCTGAATTGATCGGCGTTGAACTGTTCGAGGATGCCGCCGCTCAAGCTTCGCGTGTGTATGACAAAGTATTTACCGGCGACATAGAAATTCTCGATCTGCCGTATCAGGCACACTTCGACTACATCATCTGCGGCGATATTCTCGAACATCTCAAAGACCCATATTCGGTCGTTCGCCGTATTGCCGGCTGGTTAAAACCAGATGGCCAGTTCATCTGCAGTCTGCCGAATGTTAGACATTGGCCAGTAACTGCGAACCTGATCTTTCGGGGTGCCTGGGACTACCGTGATGCGGGCGTCATGGATCGCACACACCTTCGGTTCTTCACCCGCCGTTCGTGCTTTGCCATGTTGCAGGACGCTGGATTCGAGGTCATTCAAAGTCGAATGCTCATTTTTGGTAGAAAGTATCAACTTCTCAATGGTTTGACCTTTAACCTGTTTGACGAATTTCTCGGTTCGCAAATCGTCGCTCTGGCTAAAAAACATCCGGCATCAAACGTCAACCGATTCGAAAAAAGCGTAACACCTGGAAACCCAAGGGCCTGACCGGTCAGGCCTGCGATTGGTTTCTTTCGTAACCTGAAACAGTAACATCATTCGAGGTTAGTTATGCATAAGTCCTTATCAATAACGCTTGTTGGTTTCGCATTGTCTGTGTCGACGATGTTCGGCGCCGCTCCGGAAATCCTCTCGTCCAGCCCAGCCATTGGTTTCATCTGGACGAACCCGGTTTCGGGCAATTTGTCCATCATTGAGCAGCGCACCAATCTCTCCACGGGCGCTTGGACGCCGTTTTTCTACGACACTGGGAGTAACGGCCTCCGCACGACTGCAGCTCCGATCTCGCCGTCAAACACGGCATTCTATCGCATCGGCGTTCAGACGAACATCCCCGACCCTTCCCTGATCATGCACCTGCCTTTCGACAACGCATTCTCAAATGGCGTCGTGCTCGACATCTCCGGACATGGCAACAATGGATTACGATACGGCAAACCCTGCTGCCCCACTAACTGGCCAACGTCTACCGTTGGCCCCGATGGCAGCCAGGCGGCGGAGTTCCATTGGTACATTGACGGTTGGGGGCTCTACGGAAAATCAGGGGACTATGTGGGTATCCCTTACTCGCCATCTTTCACCAATCTTACACAGGCGACCATTTGCGCATGGGTGCATTATTACACCGCGATGTATAATGACATCAACAATGACCATAACGACAGCATTCTCGATACCGGCCAGGATGTGGCCGGCACTTTCAATCTTGGGCGTGCCTATTCGGATCATACCTCATTCAACACCTATGTTGGCCCAGGCAACCAGGTGCAAATAATCGACTTTCCGGATGTCGCGCCCACTGGTGACACCGGCGGCTGGCATTATTACTCCATCACGTTTAGCAACGGACTCGTAAAAGGATATTTCGACGGCAAGCTATTTCAGACCACCAGTGTCCCCGTAGCCGCACTGACAATGGCAGGATATTATATCGGTATTGCCGGATGGACCTTCAACGGAACTCCACAAATGGATTTGTCAGTGGATGAGTATCCAAATAATGCCTGGATTAACGGGGCTGTCGATGACGTGCGCATTTACAATCGCGCTTTGGATGATGCTGAAATCAACGCGTTATACATAAGCTTCGATAAGGCAACGCCATCCCCTCCGTTTAACGTTACAGCTTCGCCGGCCTCCAGCAGTCAGGTGGTTCTTCATTGGTCGTCGGACAGCGGTACGTTCCCGATTGCAGGATACGTCTTACGCCGCAACGGCACTGTTATTGGCACTTCGCCCAACGCGATGTTTTTCGATAGTGGCCTCGCCGCTCAATCGACTAATTCTTATACAGTGCAGTGCTTCGACGTTGGCGGGCACTATTCTACCGAGTCTGAGATTGTGACAACCACCACGTTTCCAAGTGGCGTCGACATTGTCCTTGATGATGCGGACCTGGCTCCCTGGGTCACTAAGGTCGGAGCATGGAACGTCTATGCCACCCAGCCCGGCTATTACGGCAGTGGATTTCTAAGCAGTGACAAGGTTGCTGGAAAGACTATCACCATTCGACCTCCTTTGCCGGAAAGTGGAACATACAGCGTTTACATGCGCTATCCTGGTACATCCAGTATCGGCAGTGTGCTTTCCAGCGCAGTTCCAGTCGACATCGTGCATGGTGGAACAACTAATACAGTGATCGTCAACGAACAGAGTGGATTCGGAATATGGAAGTTGCTTGGCCAGTTTCAATTGTCCGCGGGCACAAACGACTTCGTCCAGCTACGAACCGACGGAACCGACGGTTATTACGTTTTTGCAGACGCATTTCTGTTTATCAAATGAGGAAAATCATCTCGGCCCCTCTGCTGATGCCCTTCGCGCGGCATCCCCGTTTTATCCGTGGCTATTAACATTGTCATCATCTGCTTCGTCGCGCTCGCGGTTCAGTTTTTCCTCCGGCGGGACTTTGACAAGGGTGTGGCGGCAGCCGTTTTCTTTTTGGTTCTTTTGCCGCGCGAGATCGGTATCCCATTGCCCGGTGCGTTGCCCGAACTAACAGGTCATCGGGTCGTTCTTTTGGTATTCCTGTTTAATGTGATGCCGCGCTTGCGTTGGGCGAACCTGGCGCCGGTTTCATCGATCGTCCTGTTGCTCTGCCTTGAAGGCGCATGCCGATTGCTTTCGACCTTCACTGCAGTGGATGCGGCCGCGAGTATAAAAACGGTGATCGACTATTGGATTGAGACGGTCTTGTTCGTCGTGATCATGCTAAGCGTTTTGAAGGAGCGCCGGACGATCCAATTCGTCGCCTGGAGCAGCCTCTTCGCCTTGGTGATCATCGCCGCATTAGGAACGATCGAGAAATACACTGGAAGAAATCTCGTCGCAGAAATCGTTCCTGACATGGTCAAGCAGTCTGATGGTGTCTCCGCTACGTTTCGGCACCGGATTCTTTTCGGCTACGCGATGGCGATGGGATTTCCGATTGCCTTGGCCTTGCGAAATACTGGCGAGGGGCGGTGGAAGCGCTGGTTGCCTAAGATCGGGGTTCTTCTGTTGCTCGCTGCCTCTTATTATAGCGGAAGTCGCGGCCCTTGGGTCGGTTGCGCGTTGGGCGGTATAGTGTTGGCGTTCACCGCAGGCCGATCAATGCGACGGAAACTTACCTTTCTCGCCATCATCGGGGTTCTGTTGCTAGCCAGTCGACCAGGTGTTTACGATACGATTTCAAGTCTTTGGGGTCAGAGCTTTGACGAGAACACCGTCAAAGGAAAGTCCACCGATTATCGTCGTCTGTTATGGCACATCGCCTACGAAGAATTGACCAAATCGGCCGATCACGCAGTGTTCGGGTACGGAGGGCACAGCACGGAACTGTTGGACGTAAGTGCCTACTTCGATGCCGGAGCGGGAGGGACCACTGAGGGATTAGGCCATACTAGCTGGGACAGCCAATTGGCCTCCGATTTCATGCAATTTGGATTCCTCGGGTTTGGAGTTGAGCTGCTCCTTTATTTTGCGATTTTCAAAGTCTTTCGCCGTGCCTGTCTTAATGTTAGGGACGGGCCTGATCGAGAATTTATCGGCGCATGTTGCGCCGTCGCAGTCATCTTCTTTTGGGCGATGACAACGGTGGCCATCTTTAATCCGCAATTATACTTCTTATTTTGGGTATTCGTTGCGATTGCCGCCCGCTTTTACACCGCAACTGACGATACTGAAGATAACATCAGCGATTTTTCCGAGACTGATCCGATAAAACCAGTGTTTAGCACCGCGGCCTTGCATGCGGAATAGAACCACCTCCCAAACTAGCCTATGACAACGAACAGTTTGATATTTGATCGCCGCGAATCCGAAGTCCGTTCCTACTGTCGCGCCTTCCCGGCCGTTTTCAACAAAGCGCAAGGCGCTTTCCTCTACGACGAAGCCGGCACTCGCTACCTGGACTTCTTCGCCGGTGCCGGGACGCTCAATTACGGCCACAATAATCCTGCAATCAAAAAAGCCGTCATCGACTACCTCGAGCGTGACGGCATTGTCCATGCACTCGATTTGTGGACCGGCGCGAAACGTGCCCTTCTCGAAGCATTCGAGACCAACATCCTCAATCCACGTAATCTCGATTATAAGATCCAGTTCACAGGCCCCACCGGCACCAATGCCGTTGAAGCCGCTCTCAAGCTTGCGCGCAAAGCAAAGAATCGCTCCAACATCGTCGCCTTCACCAACGGTTACCATGGCCTTTCCGGAAACGCGCTTTCCACCACCGGCAATCGCCACTTCCGCACGGAAGCATTCGTTAACCGGCTCGACGTTTCGTTCCTGCCTTTTGACGGCTATTGCGGTGACGGCTTCGATTCGTTGAAATATTTCCAACGGTTGATCGAGGACAACAGTAGCGGCCTCGATCTCCCTGCCGCTGTCATCCTCGAAACCATCCAGGCCGAAGGCGGAATCAATATTGCCCGCAAAGAGTGGCTCCAGGGCCTCGAAGCGCTCTGCCGCAAACACGATATTCTGTTGATCGTCGACGACATCCAGGTTGGCAACGGTCGCACGGGCGATTTCTTCAGCTTCGAATTCGCCGGCATCCGTCCCGACCTCGTCACGGTCTCAAAAGCCATCGGCGGCTTGGGTCTTCCGATGTCACTTGTCTTGATCAACCCAAAGATCGATCTCTGGAAACCAGCGGAGCACACCGGCACCTTCCGGGGAAATAACCTCGCTTTCGTCGCCGCCACCGCGGCATTGCAGTATTGGCAAAACAACGAATTTTCCAACGAGATAAAGCGCAAAGGAGAGCTGTTGCGCTCCTTGCTCGAAGCCGTCAAAGACAAATTCCCGTCACTCGATTGCAAAGTGCGCGGACGCGGCCTCATTTACGGCCTCGAAATCCCGCAGCCCGGCTTCGCCAAATTGGTTTCCCGCGAAGCGTTCCAGCGAAAGCTTATTATCGAGCTGGCAGGTGCCGACGATCAAGTGGTGAAATTCCTCCCGCCGCTGATAACTGACGATCAATCCCTGCGCGATGGCGTGCAGATCGTTGATCAAAGTATTGCTGCAATCCTCAAGGGTGCGATTAAAGCCGGTGGTTGATTGGAATGGATTTGGGCCGATGCAATGACGTGGATCCAACGCCCGGACACTTGACTCTGCCGCTTCACAGGCCCAGCATCCTCAAAAATGAGACATTGTGAAAGCAATTCTCCCTTAATCGCGCCAGTGTCAAAAGCAATTTCCTATCAGTAAAGAATCTTGGGACGTTTACGAGTGCAACTTCTATGAATTCCGTCGAATTAAACGCCCCGCCGCATGCCGTTGCAAATGCGCCCTGGATGCGCCGCATTCGATCGTCGCGATGGGTGGCGGCGGCCGTAAAGGCTGTGCGGCTCATTGCGACTGGCAAGACGCGTCTTTTAATCGCCGTGCCATGCTACCGTCTATGGTGGCAACTGCGCGGCTTGGATTTTGGCGTTGTGTCGATCGAGGACTTAGGACTCGCGGCGGACCGTGCCAGCCAGCACATGGACGGCGGCGGACCGCTCTTGGCCGATTTACTTCGTCAATTGAACATCTCGGCGGACGACACGGTGCTCGACCTGGGTTCCGGCAAAGGGGGCGCGATGGCCACGCTGGCTCAGTTCCCGTTTCAGCAAGTGGACGGCGTTGAGATTTGCCTGCCATTGGCCGAGGCAGCGCGGCGCAATTTGGCGAAACTGAAACTGACCAACTGCCGCGTAATTGCGGCCGACGCGACAACGCTGACGGACCTCGAACGCTACACCTACATCTTTATGTATAACCCGTTTCCGGAGCCGGTTCTGCGGACCGTGCTGGCCAATATTGTCGCGTCGTTGCGCCGCGCGCCGCGCCGGATGCGGCTCATTTACAGCAACCCGCTCTGCGAAAAAGAAATTCTGGCCTCCGGCAGCTTCAAGAAAGCGCTGGTGTATCAGCCCTATCCGGAGTATCAGATCGCCGTTTACGACCACGAGCGGTGACGCACGGATAGTAACCGCGTCTACTGCTTATCGGTTGGCGCGGCGTCTGCCCCATCGGCCTGCTTCGCGTCCTTAACCGCGCCAGCGTCAAAAGTAATTTCCAATCAGTATCAGCAACTAATTTCCGCGTCGAAGCCCATTCTTACGTAACTCCCCCATGATCTCGCTGTGGCAGCCAATGACCGTTGCAGAATTCGCTGATTTTGAGCGCATTCTTGACCCGCAAATCATCAGTGCCAATGGCAACCACTGGCGACGAGTTCGCCCGTTCTTCTTTCGCCCCATATTGCCTTATCGCGAATATTCGGCGAATTCGCTGCGACCACCCTGGCAATGCACTATCGGCGGCTTCCAACACGCATTGCCAACAGAGACCGGTTCCAATTCCATTCTTGCTTGCCTGCTCTTCCAGGACGTGCCGATCTATTCACTCAATTCGTTGGATTACAATCGCAAGCGCCAGGTCAAAATCGCCGCGAAGAATTTTACGATCCGGCCCATGACCGATGTTGCCGAGTTCAAGAACAAAGCTTATCCCGTCTATCTGTCGTTTTATCAACGGACGCAATACCAGTACGGCGCTGACCGGTGCGCGCGCCCTTTCTTTGAAAAGTGGGCCGACTCGCTTTTTGCCGCGCCCAAAGCGTTGGTTCTGGGCGCATGGAAAGATGACTGCCTCGGCGGCGTCAGCATCAGTCAACTGGTGGAAGATACCCTGCATTATTCCACCTTCTTTTGTGACGAAGAATCGTTGCGTTTGAATGTGTCCGATTTGATGCTGCATTTCATTCGTGAAAACATCGCCGGGTATCCGGGCGTAACTTCTGTATTCGCTGGAATGTACAAAGGCGGCAATGGCCTCGATTCCTTTTACCTCCTTAGAGGCGGCAAGCTCGTCCGCAAACCAGCCGCACTGCATCTTAGTCCAATGGCCAAAGTATGTTTGCAGTATTTGCTCTCTCGGCAGTACGCCTTACTTCAAGGCAAACCCGAAAATGTTGCCGCCCAAGGCGCGGCGTAAATTGCGGGCCTGTGTCGGTTACGCTGTTGACACACCCACCACTTAATCACACCCAATCCTCAACCCGCTAAGTGCCGTTAATGGCTACAATCGTTATCGCTGCCGATCTTTGCCCGATCGGAAATAATCGCCCTCTTTTCGAGACGGGTGATGCCAGAGCCCTGTTCAACGATCTGCTCGGCGAACTCGAGAATGCGGATCTCTCCATCGCAAACCTCGAATGTCCGCTGATCGAAAAAGAATCTCCAATAGCAAAAACCGGTCCGACCTTCGGCGCGCCTCCGAGCTGTATCGACGCGATCAAAAACGGCGGCATTGATCTTCTGTGCCTTGCCAATAATCACATTCTTGACCACGGTGCCGAAGGTCTGATGACGACGTTGCATGCCTGTAGTGGTGCTGGCGTTTCGGTTGTCGGCGCGGGTCGGAACCTGGTTGAAGCTCAGCAGTTGTTCATTCGCGACATCGACGGTGTTCGCGTCGCAGTCATCGCCATGGCTGAACACGAATTCTCCATTGCCGGTTCCGACACTGCTGGCGCTAATCCGCTCGACTTGATCGACTTTGTCAGGACCGTCCAAGCGAAACGAAATCAGTTCGATTTCCTGATCGTGCTGCTTCACGGCGGGGACGAATTCCACGTGCCCAGTCCAGGCTTGCGCAAAACCTGTCATTTTCTCGCTGAAATGGGTGCCAACGCCATCATCGTCCAGCATTCCCATTGCTTGGGTGGAATCGAAGAATATCAAGGTTCTCATATCGTTTATGGTCAGGGCGCTCTCGTCATGGACGAAGAACTTTACCGTTCTCGCGCGTCCTTCCACGAAGGTTTTCTGGTTAAGTTCCGTGTCGCGCGTTCGCAAAATCCTGCGCAAGCCGTTTCACATACGCTCGAGATTATCCCTTTTCACCAGTCAGACCCGGAGATCGGCGCGCATCGGTTGACCGGTGAACGTGAACGCGTTCTACGTCAATCGCTTGAACAAAAATCCAAAATGGTGTGCGACGATGCTTCCGTCGAAGCACAGTGGCTGCGCTTTTGTGAGGCACGAAAAAACAGTTATTTGAGCAGTCTTCTTGGACATGGCCGTTTTCTCCGTCGCTTAAATTTTAGAGGTTGGCTGACAAAGCTTTACGGCCGAAGGCTCCTCGGGGCACGCAATGTTGCTATCTGTGAGACACATCGTGAAGTTCTCGAAACAATCATGCGCCGCAAATAATGCTCTTGGTCCAAAACGACCGTGCTAAACGAAAATTGTAACACCCCCTCTCCGCGTTCTCGTCCGTCGTTGAAAGAGAAGATGCGCGAAAGCAGTCATCCGCGGCAAAGCAATAACATGCTGGAAACGACACCGCGCACTCACAGCACTCGTGCTTGCTTCGGTTTGTTAATGCGTCAGGAGCGTTGGGGATTTTCAGGGCGTGGACGACTGATTCTCGTGATTCTTTTCGTCGCCGGATTCATCGCAGCCGTTCTGCGCGTGCATCCGTTTTTAGCCGTCACTCAACGGACTGATACAGACATTCTGGTTGTGGAAGGTTGGATAAACCAGTTTACCACACGCACTGCGGCAAAGGAGTTCAACACCGGTTCGTACCATCGCCTGTTTACTACTGGCGGCCCGGTTAAGGGCAGTGGTGGTTACATCAATGATCAAGAAACCGTCGCCAGTGTGACCGCTGGTTTCTTGCGCCAGGCGGGAGTTCGCACGGATGCCGTGCAGATGGTGCCCTCTCACGTCATCGGTCGTGATCGTACTTACAGCTCCGCCGTGGCGTTGCGCGACTGGTTCCGTGATCATAATATGTCCGTGCGCAATTTTAACGTGCTGACCGAGGACGCGCACGCGCGACGAACCCGGATGCTGTTTCAGGAAGCGTTCGGCAAGGATGTCAAAGTGGGAATCATATCTGTGCCCAGCCCCGATTACGATGCGGCCCACTGGTGGCGTTATAGCGAGGGCGTCCGGGAGGTCCTCGATGAGACGATCGCGTACATTTACGCAAAGTTTTTCTTTTGGCCTGAGACTCCTCACTAAATGCCGTTCAATTTCTAGCTTCCGACTCGTAGCTCCCACTGCTGGCTCCGTAGGTTTTTTTGGCCCTCGACCTTCGACAATCGACTCTCGACCGCTGTCCCTTTCGCATGTTTCGCGTATTTCGCGGTTAACACGTTTTGTTTTCCACCTTGAATTTGCCCATTCGAATTTTACTTGAAAATCTTTCCAGAAATTCGCATTCTTTCTCTGTCAATCAACTCTGCGGTGCAGGGTGGGGTTGACCGGCCAACTCATTCCGGTGGAATGCCAGCGCCCCCGCCACTTCGGGCCTTTCTCGGTGAGAGAGGGTTTTAAGCGATGCGCCAGAGCGCGACGCTCATATACTCATATATCTCAAAGAATCCTAAGAATCCGTCAGCGAACTGTTGTCGTTCGCTGACATAACGTGCCGGCGTTTGTCCCGGTTGGAAAGGTCCGTATTATGGAAATCCAGGAAATAAACTGCGCCGCTGGACGTTCCGGTCAGTGGCTAAAACTCCGCAAGTGGTCAAATTCGGTAAAGAAACGGTAAACTTTACCGGTCGTGAATCCGGCAGAGGTAAAACTTCGGTAAAGAAAAGGTAAACTTTTGCCGCCTTTCGTAAAATGAACGCGGTCCAAACGAAAAAACGTACAGAAAATGTACAGAAAAGTTCAGTTTTCGATCCACGCCTGAAAAACCGTGAAAAAGGTAACCGGAGGTAATCAGAAGTAATCGGAGGTAATCTCATGATGCAATCTCACGGTCACGTTTGGTCATCTTTGGTCATCGGAGGTAATCTCATTATGCCGCAATTCGAAATCCGCAACGGGTATGAAACTGCACCGTTTCTGCATCATTTCTGCCTCGCTTTCCCTAATATTACCGGTTTCCAAAGTGCCAATACTCCGCCTTATGACCGCGTTCAAACCCGAAAAAATCTTTTCAATGACCTGAAATGACTTTTAATGACCTTTAGCGACGTTTCACGGTCCGAAATCCGCAATCCTGTGCCGGCGGTAAAGTTCGGTAAAGAAACGGTAAACTTTTTACCAGGTAGGGCGTGCTCTCCGAGCGCGCCGCGGTCAATTGTTTTGGAGTTTGAGATTTGGTGCTTCTCGGTTCGTGGCAGCGACCTCGCAACCAATTTGTTCATTTGTCGAGCTTGGAGCTTTCTGCTGTCTCATACACAACGTGCTCAAATTAGGTTGTTTGAAGCCCCCATTTCTACCATAATTCCCGTATAGTCCGGCAACGTGTCTGCACACAACCAACTGACATGAACAAAAACCTATTTGCATTACTCTGCGTTCTGTCTTTGCCTTTGGCACTACCCGCACAACCTGTCCTCGCTCCTACTCCGGCAGTACCGGTATCGCCGCAATTCCTCACGGATTTACAGAGTGGACCTTTTCCTGAAACCGCTAATTCGGTTTTGATGACGATGTTAGGGCTCGCACCTTATCAGGTTGGACCGGTTGCGATCCATCCGCATGCAGTCTATCGGTTGATGTATAGTACCGGATTGCAGGATCAGCCCGGACATCCGCAATCGTCGGTGATCAACGAAATCACGCCTGGATTGCTACTTGCGATTGGTACCCACTGGTCAGTGGATTATAGCCCGAGCTGGACCGTCTACTCGAACGAACATTTCCAAAATAGTCTTGGCCAGTCGCTTCGGCTTTCGGGCGGAGCAAGTTATCGTGACTGGCTCTTTACCCTCAATCATAGCTATCAGGCTTCGTCGACTACACAGACCGAAACGGCTCAGCAGACCGATGAGGAAGTGCACGACACGAAAATCACGGCCAATTACCAGTTTAACAGCAGCTTTTCTATAGAGTTGGAGGCCGCACAGAACATCAGGTTGGCCAGCGGCTTCAGTAGCTCGTATAATTGGTCAACTATGGACTGGCTCAATTATGACCTCGGTGCGCGGTTTCAATTTGGGCTGGGAGCTGGTTTTGGGTACGATGAAGTCCCGAGCAGCGTGAACATGTCGTCCGAGCAATTACAGGGTCGCCTTAGTTGGCGGACATCGGATAAAATTTCACTCCAAATCAACGGCGGGGCGGAGGATCGCCAGTTTCTCGGTTCGAATGTTCCGGATCTGATTAGTCCCACATTTGGCGTAGGCCTGTCATATCAACCTCTTCGATATACCAGTCTTTCGCTGAACGCAAACCGCTCCATAACGCCATCTCTTTTCCAGGAGCAGGCCACCGAATACACCATATTCAGTGCAACCGTGACGCAACGTCTGCTCAAACATTTCACTGCCAGCGTAACTGGCGCATATAATAATGCGCAGTACATCGCCACCTCACAAGCGGTGAGCGCGGGTCGAACCGATAACTATTATTCAATCAATACCCGGCTCAGTTGGGTCTTGTTGAAACAGTTCTCCATGTCATTGTTTTACTATTACAGTTCTAACTCGTCGACAAGCGCCGGGTTTGGCTATTCGAGCAGTCAGACAGGATTTGAAGTCGGCTATCGTCTATAGTTGACCATTTACGGATTCATCAATGCAGCAATTGCAATCAAGTCGGGCAGTCCAAACCTCCAGTGCACACAGCCGCACTATCGTGCGTCGTTGGCTGATTGCGTTTTTGGTTGCCGCAGCTATTTTTTATCGTCCCTGTCGCGAACTCGTGCGCTTCGCTGCGCATAGCGAGCTCTACTCGCACATCTTCTTAATCCCGGTCATCTGCTTTTATCTCGTTTGGATAAACCGACGAACGACGCCGGTTGGAAAATCGTCGTTCGTTGCCGCACTGCTCGCCTACATTCCGGCACTGATTCTTGTCGGATTGTACTTTGGACATCCTGCGGCCGGCTTCTGGCACGTGAAGAGCAATTACCTGTCGGCGATGATGGTCGCGATGGTCCTGATGTGCATCGGTAACTTGTTTGTTTTGCTCGGGAAAGATTTCGTTCGCGCCGCCTTGTTTCCGACCTTGTTTTTAATGCTCATGGCCCCGTTTCCCGAGGGGGTTTTGAACGACATCGAGACTTTCTTTCAACATTCATCCGCCTGGACGGCTGGCGTTATGTTCGATATCACCGGCACAACCGTCCTGCACAATGGCCTTTTCTTTCAATTGCCCGGAATCACTTTGCAAGTCGCACAGGAATGCAGCGGCATTCACTCCAGCCTTGTCCTGATGCTCACTGCCTTGATCGCCGGGTATTTCTTTTTCCCGTCGTATCGCTTTCGCGTGTTGCTGGTGCTGTTTATCATCCCGCTCGGCATTGTTCGTAATGCCTTCCGCATCTTCGTTATCGGCCAGCTTTGCTCGCATGTCAGTCCCGACATGATTCACTCCTACATTCACCATCATGGCGGCCCGATCTTCTTCGCTTTATCGCTGGTTCCCTTCTTCATTTTATTGCATTATTTGCGAAAGATTGAATCCCGGAAGATTCAAGCGCCTCAGGCAAACGTCAGCGTTGTCGGTCAATAGAATCCATATGCTTACACTGCGTCACATTTCATTGATTCTCGTTGCAACCACGGCCTTGCTCGCCGGCTGCTCGAAGGAAGCAAAAATCGCGCGATATCGCCAACGCGCCAATAAAGATTTCACCGCTGGCCAATATGCCCAGGCCGAGGTCGAATACATGAACCTGCTCCGGTCCAACCCGAGCGATCCCGTCGCGATTCGCCAGCTTGGCTTCGTGTTTTTTGAGCAGGGCCGCCTGCCGCAAGCGCTGCAGTTCCTCATCAAGGCTCACGAACTGGAACCGGATAACATTGAAACTTCCGGCAAACTCGGCAGCGCCTACATAGCCGCACAACAATACAAATTGGCCGAACAAATCGCGCTTCACACGTTGGAGAAGGAACCCGCCAACGAAAGCGCTCTGATGCTCCTGGCTGACACCGCGGACGCTGGTGAAAAGCTCAAAAACCTGCGTGCTCGCGTCACTGGCCTTCAGGCGTCGAACCCTGATCTTGCCGCGTTCCACATTGTCCTCGGTGAACTCTCGCTTCGTGAACGAAACCTGACGAACGCCCTGTCGGAATTGCAAAAAGCCGTTGCTCTCCAGCCCACCAATGCCCTTGCACAACTCGCGCTTGGGAATGTTTACGAGATGCAAAAGGACCAGGCGAATGCCGACAAAGCGCTCAAAGCCGCTGCTGACAATTCGCCATGGCGTTCAGCCACGAAGCTGAGGTATGCCGATTTCAAAGTGCAATCCGGCAAAGTCGACGAAGGCAAAGCCATCATTAACGAAATGATCAAGCAAGCGCCAGATTACATCCCTGCATATGCCTCGATGATGAATCTATCGTTCAGCGCTCGTGACTACGACGAATGCGCAGCGTGGGTCGAAAAAATTCACACTCGCGACCCGATGAACTTCGAAGCTCTTATCACCAGCGGTCGTCTCAAGCTGGCCAAAGGCGACTTCGACCACGCCATCGAAGTACTGGAAAAGACTGCCAACATCTACGAACGGGCACCGTTGGTTCACCACACTCTCGCGCTCGCCTATCTCGGCAAAGGCGATTTCAGCAAAACAATGCTCAACCTTAATCACGCCATTTCTGCTAATCCTGATTACGTCCCCTCGATCATGGTGGTCGCTGAGATCAATCTAACCAAAGGCGATTTTGCCAACGCAACCTCGGCCCTGTTGCAATTAATTCAACACCATCCCGAATTGGAGAATCCTTACCTCCTGCTCGCGCAAGCCTATCTCATGCAGCGCCAGTACGATGAAGCCGCTGTTCAGTATCGCCGCGTCATCGAACTTTTCCCCAACGTCCCGGAGCCATACTACTATCTCGGGACTGTTCTCGCCGTTGAAAAGAAAAACGCGGAGGCACGTCAGGCTTTCGAGAAAGCTCTGGAAGTTTCTCCAACCTATCTTCTCGCCCTCGAACAGCTCGTCGATTTGGATATCAAGGAGAAAAATTATTCCGCCGCAATCGATCGTGTGAACAAACAATCGGATCCGCAAAAACCATCCGCGCTGATCAACATGTTGCTGGCGAAAGTTCACTCTTCTCAAAACGATACGGCCAGTGCTGAAAAGGATTTGCTCAAAGCCATCGAACTCGCTCCGGAAAACAACAAGCCTTACATCCTCATTTCCGAATTGTA
This sequence comes from uncultured Verrucomicrobiae bacterium, assembly GCA_963702845.1. Lineage (GTDB taxonomy): Bacteria > Verrucomicrobiota > Verrucomicrobiia > Limisphaerales > Palsa-1400 > JAICXV01. The sequence goes on from OY969763.1 coordinate 323,957, forward strand.
CGTGCAGACGCACAAGCAACAGGAAGCGCTTGATCGCCTCAACAAATTCGTCGCCAAGACAAACGATGTCGCGGCCCTCATGCAAATCGGCGTCATCCAGCAGATGATGACCAACTTTACCGCTGCCCGTGACACTTACGAAAAACTGCTCACCGTCCGTCCCAAATTCAGTCTCGCGTTGAACAATCTGGCCTATCTTTATTGCGAACATCTCAACGATTTGGATAAAGCCCAAAAGCTCGCCGAGACCGCGCGCGAGGTCATGCATGACGATCCTGCAACCGCCGACACGCTTGGTTGGGTTGCTTACAAACGTGGTGACTACGCACGTGCCCGCGCGCTCATCGGTGAAAGCGCGCAACGGCTGAGCAACGAAGCCGAAATCCAATATCACCTCGGCCTGACCCACTACATGCTGGGCGAGGAACCCGCGGCTCGTGCTGCGCTCGACCACGTCGTTCAATCCACTTCCGCCAAAAAGGAACAGAAACTCGACGCGCAACAACATCTTGCTGTCCTCGACGGCACCGATGCTTCCGGTAAACCGCTCTCGCGCGAAAGCCTCGAAAAACTTTCTGCGGAAAATCCCGATGACCCTGTTGTCCTGGCTCACCTCGCGGCTCTTTACGAAAGCGAAGGCTCCAATGATAAAGCGATTGCACTCTACCAACGCGCGATCAAAACGAATCGCAAGAACACCACTGTTCTGCTCAAGCTCGCCCAGTATTACGCGCACGCCGGCAACGACGCAGCGCAGGCGATCGCTCTCGCTAAGGAAGCCCACAACATTGCTCCCTACGACGTGCAAATAAATCGTCTCCTCGGCCGTCTGGCTTACGACGCCGGTGACTATTCGTGGTCGGTCAGTCTCTTGCAACAAGCGGCCCGTAACACTGCCCCGAACGGCGATCTCTTCTACGACCTCGCCTGGGCTTACTACAACGTCGGCAATCTGACGGAAGCGGAAAGCGCGATGCGCAGTGCTCTCCAAACCGGCACCGCCTCCAAAGACGACGCCACTCGCTTCCTCGCATTGATCGAGGCCTACAATAATCCGAGCCGCAATTCGAACGTCGACGCTTCTGACGCGAAATACGTCCCTGCGTTGATGGTCACTGCCGCGCGTCAACAACAGCAAGGCAAGTCCGATCAAGCCAAACCGGTGCTCGAACAGGTCCTCGCCAAAAATCCGCTGTTCGTTCCCGCGTCCCGTGATCTTGCGGTCCTGTTGACGCACGAAAATAGCGATGATGCCAAAGCTTACGCGCTCGGCGTCAAAGCACGCGAAGCATTCCCTGATGACGCCGATGTCTCCCGTGCCCTCGGCATTCTCTCCTACCGCAAAGGCGAATACCGCCGGGCTATCGAGTTGCTGAAAGAGAGCCAGCAAAAGCGTGCCGAAGACGGCGAACTGTTCTTCTACCTCGGCATGGCCCACTACAAACTGAACCAGGCGCCCGATGCCAAATCAGAACTTCAGCGCGCCTTGCAATGGAAAGTTGAAACTAAACTTTCCGCGGAAGCCACCCGCGTTCTCGCCGAGTTGAAGTAAACAACGCAGCGGCGAACTGTCTCAGCTTTTTTTCTCCCTCTCCTCCTCAGGAGGAGGGCAGGGGAGAGGAGGCCTTCTCTTCGTGCTTCCCCTTCTTCGTTCTTCGCTCTTTCCCCCTTTTGAGTTTTTCCTCACCCGCCTGTATATTAGGGCGTGGTCGAAATCATCGCGCACCGTGGGGCTTCTTTTGATGCGCCCGAAAATACTCTGGCCGCCTTCCGTCTGGCTTTCGAACAGAAAGCCGACGCCATCGAACTCGATGTCCAACTCAGTCGCGATGGCCGGATTGTCGTCATTCACGATTTTACGACGCATCGCATCGGCGGCGTCGACAAAGCAATCCGCGAGCAAGACCTCTGCGATCTCAAGCTCCTGGACGTCGGCCGCTGGAAAGACCTGCGCTGGATGAGCGAACGGATTCCGACCCTGCGCGAGTCTTTGCAAACCGTCCCGCCCGGAAAACGCGTTTTTATCGAGATAAAATCAAGCGCCGAAATTATTCCTGAACTCGAACGCGTCATCGGCACTTCCGGTTTGCGCACCGAACAGGTCGTCATCATCGGTTTTGATTTCGACACCATTGTCAAAGCCAAGAAATGGATGCCGCAATACGAATGCGCCTGGCTCATCGGTTTCAAACCGGACGCCCGACGTCCTGATCCCGAAGTGCTCTGCCAGGAAATTATCCAACGAGCGCACTGCGCCGGCCTCGATGGTTTAGACCTAAATCACACCGGGCCGATCACGTCGGAGTTTATGCAGAATATCCGTGCGGCCGGCCTGAAGGCTTATGGCTGGACCATCGACAATGTCGAGTCCGCGCGAAAGATGATCGATCTTGGCGTCAACGGCATCGCCACGAATCGCCCCGCCTGGCTGCGTGAACAATTGTCTTCGTTCGCAGTCCCCGCTTCAGCCAGTCGCGCGTAAGATTTTCAGCGCGCTTTTAGCTGACCGCTTCCAGCACCGGCGGTTTCAGTTTCTTGTCTTGCGGATGTGCTCCGACTTCCCCGCGGTACTTCGTATCGCGACTAAACTTCAACGCCGCTTCCCGACTCTCTTCCCCATCGGCCGCCGTCGCCACTGCCGGCAACGAATAATTTCCGTCCGGTAACGAAAAGCGAAAACTAAACGTCCCGTCCGGTCGCAATTTGATTTTCCTGTCGCCAATCGTCACGGTCGCATCCGGCTCAGTCGCGCCGTAAACAATCAGCTCGGCGTTTACGTTGAACCAAAAACTGCGGCGCTTCTCCATTCCGCCCATCGGACTGGACCAGCTCGCGCCCATCGAACTCGGCAAGGAAACGAGCGCACCGCTCCAGGAAGATGATTCGCCTCCCAATTGGCGTCGCACCAGCTCGGTGATTTCCAACGAACCGATCCACACGCGTCGCATCTTGTCGATCGAAACGACCGAGGCCAGCGCCTTTTCCTGTTCCGGACTCCACGTGCCGTAAACTTCCTTCGGCAAATTGGCAAAACCTTGCGCGCGCATTTGCTGCAATGCTTCAATCAGCGGCACATTTTCCATCACCGCCGCTTTGACGAGTGCGAGCAGTTGTTCGAACGGCACATCAGGCGGGAGAGTGGCAAATCGAACGGAAGTGTCGTCCGCCAAACTATCTGGCGGTGTGAAGGTCGCGCTCGATTTCGAAATGATGACCCATCTGCCCTGAGAATCTTCGTAACCCAATTCGGCGAGATACTTCGCTCCCGCTTCCGGCACTGGAATGAACCAATTGCGCGATTCGGGATGCACGTGAATCTGCGATAGCGGCTCGCCTGAAATCTCGTTTTTGAACACGCGCAATTGCAGATGTCCATCGGCCGACTGCGCATTGTATTCCTTCAACTGTTCACTGGTCAGGTCCCACGTGGCGTAGACCCAATGCGGATCGCGCGCGGTGATGAACAGGCGTTTTGTGCCGTAAGCTTCCGGCAACGATTCGCCGACTCCGGCGAAATGTTGTGCCGGCGGCGTCGGTCCCAACGAATAGCGTTGTCCTGGTCCGCTGACGGGCGGCGCACTCGGCGCATCGCCTTCCAACAAAATCGGCGGGATCTTTAAAGTTGTTTTGCGGGTCTTCTTCGGCGCGGCTTTTTCAGAGGCTTTCTCTGAACCTGCCTTGGGTTTCGATGCCGCTGAGCGTGGGCTCGCACTGGGCTTACGTTTCTTGGCCGCAGCCGCGGGTTTCGCCTTAACTTCGGGCTTAGTGGCTTTGGGTTTGGTCGCGCGTGAACGCGAGCCGCCGGAATTCTTTGGTTTCATAAAAAATTGTGCAGGGGGGCACAACCACGGTTCCTGCCGGAAACTATGGACGGCTGGCGCGATGACGTCAAGAGGGTGGTGGAGGGGGAATCGTGAGTCGGTGAGTCGGTAAGTGGGTGAGTCTGACAAATGTGTAACGTGTTGGTGCGCGTTTCGTTGAGGCATGTTGATCGCACCATTATCGGGAGCCTATACGGTTTTGGGTGTTGCGATGGCAGGGGCTTGGCCATCAATACGCTTGACTGTCTACTGGCAAGTGTTGACACTTGTCTCACCCTGGCTTCGAGTCCCAACCCGGCAACTGCAATTTCGTTGATAAGGAATTTTATGAGAAATAGTTGGTTCGTCTCAATTCTCTCTTGTGTGGCTGGGTTTGCATTGTTGATGCCCCAAGGCGGGCGCGCCGATTGCCCAACGTTCACGGTCGGGCCCTCCAATTTGCCGGTTGCGGTAGTCGGCATGAGCTATCTTCAGCCGACGGCGAATCGGACCTGGACGAGCGCCAGTTCAATGGTTAGCCCCCGCCAATTCCCGATCGGGAGCGTGTTGAATGATGGCCGGGTTTTTGTGTGCAACGGTTTTTGGGCGTCAGGGGATTATGCGAATTGCGAGATTTATAATCCGACGAACGGGGAATGGACGTCGACGCAGCCGATGATCCAAAGTGTCCGCGAGCGTGGCGGCGGTTTTTCGGCGACGGTTTTGCAAAATGGCAAGGTGTTGGTTTTTGGCGGGGACGAATCGTTCGGCACGAGTGATGCGACGGAAATTTATGATCCGGCAACGGACAGTTGGGAATCGGCTCCGACGCCTGCCGCCGCAGTGCGGTGGTCTCACACAGCTACGTTGTTGCAAAGCGGTAACGTTCTTGTGACCGGCGGACAGGACCTCAACAGCAGTGAGGGCAACCTGTTGCAAACAGCGTGGATTTTTAATCCTACAACTGAGAGCTGGACGCAAACGGGTTCGATGCATGTCGGGCGCGCGTTTCATCACGCGACGCTTTTGTTGGATGGCCAGGTGTTGATCACGGATGATGGCGGTGTGGCGGAATTGTTCAATCCGTCAACCGGTAATTTCGTTCTGACGGATGCACCGTCTGAGGTAACGGGCACGTGCGTAACATTGCTGCAAAACGGAAATGTTCTGGCCTGCGGCGGCGCGAACGACGGGGGGCGGGCGGCGATTTTTGATTGGACGACCAAGACCTGGCGAGAGACGGCTCGGTTGCACTACCCACGATGGAACCATAGTGCGACGTTGCTTGCCGATGGCCGGGTGATGGTTTTTGGCGGGACGGACGAGACCAACGGTGTTGTGCACGCTTGCGAAATGTTTGACCCGGCGACGGAGTTGTGGACGGTGGTCGATTCATCATCGCTCAATGGCGGCACGGTCGTTTCGCTGAACGACGGAACGGTGCTCGCCTTTGGCGACGGCTCAAACGACGCGCAGCTGTTCGGGGCCGTCGCGGTAAGCGCGATTGGCAATGCGACGCCTGTAACATATCAGGTTACGGATGGGTCGTTGCCTCGCGGGGTGACGTTGACGAAGACAGGCATATTGGTCGGGAGTGCATTCCAGATCGGAGACTTCACTTTTACGATTACTGGAACAGATGGTTCAGGGTGCACAGGCGATGGCACGGTGTCGATTAAAGTGAAAGCGGCCGGGGCGATCACGTTGAGCGATCTGACGCAAAATTATGATGGGAATCCGAAATCCGTTTCGTTCACTACGGTTCCGGCGGGTTTGAATGTGCAGGTGTCTTACAACGGTTCAAATACGCCACCAACGGAAACCGGGACTTACAACGTAGTGGCAATTATCGACGACCCTGTTTACGCCGGCATGGCATCGGCGAAGTTTTCGATTAATTGCGGAGCGGATCTGGCGCATGTGATTCCGTTGCCTGCTGTTTACTTTGGCAGCAATTTTTCGATTACACTTGGCGGTGTGATGGAGGGTGGGCACACATCCGTCCAACGCGAGCGGCACACGGTGACGATATTGCAGGATGGACGTTTCCTTGCGGTAGGCGGCTCACATGTTTGGTACGAAGATTCAGAGAGCCTGCAGACGGCCGAGGTTTGTGATCCAAACACCGCCCTATGGACGACTGTTGCTCCCCCGTTGGCGCAACGTGGGGATCATTGCGCAGCGTTGCTGAACGATGGTCGGGTGCTGATCGCCGGCGGCAGAACGGCGCTTTTTTATCATTGGTGGCTGCAGACGGCTGAAATTTATGACCCCATTTCAAACAAGTGGACCGCTGTTAACAGGTTGATGCTGACGAATCACCCGGCCGGGACGGCCACTACTTTGCCGAATGGAAAAGTTTTGGTTGCTGGCGGAGGAACGTCCGAGTTGTTTGATCCTGCGACTGGTTCGTGGGGAACGTTAACGCCGATGAATGCTCCACGGGCACCTCAATCCAGTCCGTGGACGGGAGAACCGCCGATCAGCCCAAATACCGCGATTTTGTTACCGAACGGCAAAGCAATGGTCATCGGGTACGGTTCGGCGGAAATTTATGATCCGGCCGCGAACACCTGGATGCTCACAAGCGCAATGCATTCGACGTCGAGTGGTGGAGCGATGCTTCTTCCGAACGGAACGGTGTTGGTTGTGGCCGGTGCTGTGACAGAAATTTATGACCCGGCGACGGATGTTTGGACGCAGAAAACCACGCAGCCGTTTTTGCGCGATAAGCCGACATTAACGATGCTGCCGAGCGGAAAAGTTTTGGTTGAAGGATGGGGTGGTGTTTCCGATCAACTGGAGTTTTATGACCCCTCAACAGATACATGGACCGGCGGTGAACGTGAAATTCCGTGGCGCTGGAACAGCATTGCGGAGCTTTTGCCGTCGGGCGCGGTGCTTTTCATCGGTGGCCAGACCTATCAGGCAGAACAAGTTCCTTGCTCAATGTATGTGCCGATCGAAGGCGTTGGTCCATTCAGTTACTGGGCGTCGGTGCCAAGCGGGATGACGTTGGCCACCGATGGCGGTGGGCCAGCGAACTATTCAATCACTGGATTGGCGCAGTCGATCGGAAGCACGATCATTCCCGTAACGGTAACGGATTGGAATGGATTGCGGACTTGTCTGACCTTTAAATTTACCACGCTGCCAAGCGGGTCGTCGGCTGATACGACGTCGCCAAGCGTTGCGATTACAAATCCGAAATCCAGCAGCGCAACTGTCTCGACCGAATTCATCAACATTACTGGCACTGCGGTTGACACGGGTGGTTCAGTGAACACCGGGGTCGCGATGGTGCTGTATTCGTTCAACGGTGGAGCGACACAGGTTGCTTCCACGACCAATAATTTCACGAATTGGTACACCGGCGTTTTACTGAATGTCGGCGCGAATACGTTCACGGCTCAAAGCTTCGATTATCGTGGGAACGCATCGCCCGTTGTCACCTGCACGATCAATTACCAATGGTATGCGCCCCTATCTGTCCTGACGAGCGGCCTCGGCACGGTGTCGATTCGTAACGGAACGCGATTGGCAGGAGAGCACGCCTATTCCATCAAAGCGACGCCCGGCAGACAGCACATGTTCTCGAACTGGGTGGATAATGCCACCGGGCTGCCTCTGACGTCATCAGCGCAATGCACGTTTGTGATGAAGCGTAATCTGACGCTGTTGGCAAACTTTGTTCCTAATCCAATCGCGGTGAACAAACTCAATGGCAGTTACAACGGTCTTTTCTTCGAAACGAATGGCATCGCGGAAAAGAGCGCGGGGGCCATTTACAATCTGGCGGTGAAAGCAAATAGCACGTATAGCGGAAAATTGTATTTGGCCGGCGGTATTTATTCATTGGCGGGAACGTTTGACGTCTCCGGAAGCGATTCACAAACGATCACGCGCGGGGCGGGTGCGGTGAATGTTGCTCTGCACATGGATTGGAGCACGGATAGCAAACAAATCACCGGCACGGTGTCTTGCGTTAGCGAGAATTGGACGGCGCCGCTGGTTGCCGACCAAGCGGTATTTGGGTTGGGAAATCCATATTCGGCGCATCGCTGCACGATGGCGCTCGCGCCTGCCCCGGATGCGCCGACAAATTCGCCATCGGGTTATGGATATGGAGTGATCAACATTCCAGCCAACGGGATAGTTCAATTGTCCGGAAAACTCGCCGACGGCACATCATTCGCGCAGAAGGTCCCACTTTCGAAGGACGGTAATGCGGCGGTCTATTGCGATTTATATAATCATCGAGGGCTCATTGCCGGTCGGCTTTCTTATGCTTCCGGTCGTCCGATGGGCTCATTGACCTGGGTTGCGCCAGCAAACGTAGTTCCGGGTTATTCGGCCGGTTTCAACAAAACCACCGACGTCATCGGATCAATTTACACGCCGCAATCACCGGCTCTGAATTTGCCGACAGCAACTCTCAACATAGCTGGCGGCTTTGGCGGTGAAGCGCCACTTCAGTTCAAAGTCATCGTGAATAACAACAACACGATAACAAAAGACACTTCGTCAAAAGCGAACGGGTTCAACTCGACGAATTCGGTTAGTGGAAATATCCAGACTTCGACAGGATTGATTACGCTCAAATACCTTCCGACGGGCGCGTCGCAAAGCCGCAACGTTTTCGGAGTGGCGCTGCCCAATACCAATTGCGCTTATGGTGCATTTGCGACGCCGTCGGGAAGCGGGTCGGTCAGCTTACATTGACCAATAGAGCACTGGTTCCTGGGGCAGTGTTTGGCTATCGTTGGCGCGTTGTGGGTAAGCCGATTCTAACATGAAATTTAGTCGCAAATATTTGGGCCGTTTGTGTGGCTTCGGTCTTTGGCTGCGAGTTTTGGTTTTGCTCGCTGTTGTTCTGGCACTCCCCGGGACGGTGGCAGCGACGCCCGCGATTATTCCGCTTCCGCAGGTGATGCAGGTGCAGCCGGGGACTTTTACGCTTTGTCCGTCTCAGTTAACAATAGTTGGACTGTCGCCGGCACTGACGAAAATTCTGGTTGAGCCGCAATTGCGGCATGAAGGCGAGTATTTGGCGGCGCAGTTGTTGAGGTCTACCGGGTTTAGATTTGAAGTTTCTACGAACACTGCGTTAGCTGTACAAACTACGATTCTGCTGACGAGCAGCACTGTTACCAATTTGGGAACGGAGGGATACGAGTTGACGGTGGATACGAATGCGGTCGTGATTCGTGGACAGTCGGCGGGTGTTTTCTACGGGATTCAAACACTGTTGCAATTGTTGCCGCCGCAAATTTATTCACAGCGTCCAGTCACAAACATTGCGTGGACGGCGCCGTGCATTTACATCCAGGACGTGCCGCGATTTTCGTGGCGTGGGTGGATGGTGGATTCAGCACGTCATTTTTTCACCAAAGACGAGATCAAACACTTTCTCGATTCGATGGCGATGCACAAGCTGAACACGTTTCACTGGCATCTGGACGATGATACGGCCTGGCGGATTGAGATTAAAAAGTGGCCGCTGTTGACGCAGGTCGGTGCATGGCGCAACGGTGTGGATTTTGGATTGAATCCACGGTCGTCGACTGCTTTCAACGATGCGGGTAAGTACGGCGGTTTTTACACTCAGGACGACATTCGCGAGATTGTAAGTTATGCAACACAGCGGCACATCACCGTCGTGCCGGAGATCGAAATGCCGGGACATTCGCTCGCGGCTTTGACGGCCTATCCGCAGTTCGGATGCGGTTGTGCTAGTTGTCAGAATGGGCCGTATGGAAATCTCGACGTGGTTAACTCCAATGGCAGCGGCGTGTTTTGTCCCGCGCGACCGGAAACGTTGTTGTTTCTTCAGGATATTCTCAGTGAAGTGATGGACCTGTTTCCTGGGCAATACATTCATATCGGCGGAGATGAAGTGACGTTCTACAATTGGGCCAGACATCAATTGGACATCGACCTCGGCAACAGCCTTGGCATCGGGACGACGCAGAAGTATCAGGCGTATTTTGCACAACGTATCGCGAACTTCGCTGCTACCAAAGGGCGGACGATCATTGGTTGGAGTGAACTGATGAATGGTGGTTTTGTCACGAACGCGGTTTTGATGGACTGGCTTACCGGGAGTTCGAGCAGGGCGACGTTTGCAGCGACGAACGGCGGCAAAGCGGTGATGACGCCCACGAGCGCTTGTTATATTAATTTTCTGGAGACCTCCTCGACCGGTCAGTGGGTTTCGGAACCACCGTGGCAATCCGGCACTGTATCGTTGTCGACCGCGTATGCCCTGAATCCAATTCCGGCTTCGCTCCCGGCTGCCTATACTAACAACATTCTCGGCGCACAGGGAAATTGCTGGGCCGAATATATACCTTCACGCGTGGACATGGAGTTTCGGGCTTTTCCACGGTTGTGTGCATTGGCAGAGGTGAATTGGACTGCGTCGGCGCTGAAGAACTACATGGACTTTACCAATCGCCTCGTGCTCCATGAGCAACGGCTGGATTACGCAGGTTTTAGTTACAATCCGCATGCCGATCCATCTGTGATCGCCAGTTGGTCGAGCGCGCCATTGAGTTATTCTCCAATCGATTGGGACATCACTAGCAGCATCAGTGCGGGCGATTTTGTTACCAGCTTTAAAACCACCTCTGGCAGTTCGATGGCCATCCAGTCGGTCGCGCTATTGGAGAATGGGCTGCAAATTGATTCGCAGACCAACAGTGGCACTCCGACCTACATCTTCCGCGTCCCCGGTGTGCGACGTGGCGCAACTTACACGCTGCGTGGTTCGGTTCAGGCGGCCACGACGAATTCGATTGGGCTTATCTACCACCCGACAAAATGGAACTGAACCCTTCAAAAGCATTCATGTTGGTGTCGCTGATTTGCGGCGCTGTTGCATTTGGCGGGCGCGCTCAGTCCGTGCAACTTTCTTCGCTGGCCGGTAGACCACTGCCGGGCGCGGTCGATGCGCTGAGTGACGATGCGCAATTTAATTGTCCAACCGGAATCGCCGTTGGCACCGACGGCACTATCTTTGTTGCCGACACTCAAAACAGCACCATTCGAAAAGTCACCAACGACGGCACGGTGACGACGTTCGCTGGTCTGGCTGGTGCGGTTGGCAGTGTCGACGGCACTGGAACCAACGCACAATTCAACGCGCCGCAGGGTGTTGCTGTGGACAGCGCCGGTTTCGTTTACGTGGCCGACACGGGGAATTCGACGATCCGCAAAATCAGTTCCTCCGGCGTAGTGAGCACGCTTTCTGGCGTCGCAGGTTATCCCAATCCATTTGATGGCATCGGAACAAACGCCCAATTCAATCATCCGCAAGCGCTGGCTATCGACAGTGCCGGACAAATTTACGTTGCAGATACATGGAACTACACCATCAGAAAAATCGTAGCCAACGGAACGGTAACCACCCTTGCCGGGCGCGCCGGCTATTCGGGAAGTGTGGATGGAGCGACCAACCGGGCGCGGTTCAACGGGCCTACTGGCATCGCTGTCGATAACACTGGCACTGTTTTTGTGACTGAGTTCTGGAGTCACACAATACGGCAAATCAGTGCGGCGGGCGCTGTGACGACAATCGTCGGAAAGGCAGGTAGTTGGGGTGACAGCGACGGAGTCAATGACAGCGCGCGTTTTTTCCAGACGACCGCGATTGTTTCAGCGGGCAGCGGAAATCTTTTCGTTCTCGATTCCGGCAATCAAACTCTTCGCCAACTCACTCTTAACGGTACCAACTGGAACGTTGCAACGGTTGCGGGTGTTTCCGGACTCGCTGGAAATTTAGACGGCACCGGGGCCTCTGCGCAGATGTATTTTGCGGCGGGGTTGGCGATCGACAGCAACGGTTTGCTGTATCTCGCCGACACCGGAAACAACACGATCCGCATCAGCTCCTTCGTTCCGCCGCAAATCCACGCGAACCAAACCGCTAGCGCAGTTTCGCTCTCATGGCGGACGTCAGCTCCAAATTATTCAATTGAATCAACCTCGAACGTGACTGATTCGACTTCGTGGACGTCGGTCTTTGGGCCTGCGGTAGTAGCGGGCGACAGAATTATTGTAACAAACTCGCCAGCTTCAACGCCGGCCTTCTACCGCCTCCGCGCAAACTAAATCGGACCGGCATCGCGATGCCTATTTCGGTTGCAGCTTTGTCAACTTGACGGGTTCCGTCCAGAGTTTCGGACCTTTACCATCGCGTGCGATGTAAATGTTTTTCAACCAATTGGCGTTGTCGGTTTTTTCGAAGTCGGTGCGGTAATGGGCGCCGCGGCTGTCTTCGCGGGCCAAGGCGCTGCGGGCGATCAGCTCGGAAGAGAGGAGCATGTTGCGCATGTCGAGCGCTTGTTGCCACGTGAGATTGAATTCGCGATTGCCGGTCACGGCGACGGCTTCGTTGCGTTCGTTCAAGGCGCGAATTTCTTCGATGCCTTTGGACAGGTCTGGGCCATTTCGCACAATGCCGACTTTTTCCCAGGTAACTTTGCCAAGTTCATCGCGCAATGGCCACGGGCTCTCGCCTTTGCGATTCAAAAATTTTTCGGACTCGGCAATCGTCGACGCGACCTGATCTTTTTGCGGTTCGGCGAAATCGTTTTCTTTTACCCAATCGGAAACCGAATCACCAACGCGCGCTCCGTAAACGGTCGATTCGGCTACACCATTGCCGCCGAGTCGATTCGCGCCATGCACACCGCTTGAGTCTTCACCCGCGGCGAATAACCCAATCAAGTTTGTGAAGCCGTCGCGATTGATTCGGACACCGCCCATGTTGAAGTGCGCGGTCGGGCAAACTTCCACGCGTTCGCGCGCCAAATCGTATCCGATGCGCAAACAGCGATCGCGCATACCCACAAAGTTTTTCTCCACGAATTCCGCGCCGAGATGCGTCACATCGATCAGCACCGCGCCATTTTCGGTGCCGCGTCCGGCCATGATTTCCATGAAGCCGGCACGTGAAACGCGATCGCGCGTCGACCGCTCTTGTTTTTCCGGGTCGTAGCGCTGCCATGTAGCGCTCGCCTTTGCCGTTGAACAAATGCGCGCCCGCACCGCGCAAACCTTCTTCGAGCAAAGCGCCATTGAGCCGCGAGCCTGGCACGACGAGTCCGGTCGGATGAAATTGGACCATTTCCATGTCCATTAGATGCGCGCCGGCGCGATACGCCATGGCTGGCCCGTCAGAACTTTTTTCCTGCGCACAGGCGGCACGTTGATACATCAGCGGACCCGCGCCGGTCGCGAGAATGACCGCTTTGGCTTTCACCACGATGTAAGTGCCGGTTTCGATTTCGAGCAACACCGCGCCGATGACACGTTTGCCATCGGCTGACGTCAACAACTCCAACCCACGGGTCGATTGCAAACAGGGGATGCCCGCCGCCATCACTTGATCGCGCAAACGCGACATAATTTCGATGCCGGTCAAATCACCAACGTGGACGGTGCGATCGAAACTTTGCCCCGCAAAAGCTTTCTGGTGAATCTGTCCATCGGCGGCGCGATCGAACATACAACCGATGCGATTTTCCAACTCGCGAACGACCTTCGGCGCGTCTTGCACGAGGTGCCACGCGAGGTCCTGGTCGTTGATATAGCCGCCGCCTTTGACCGTGTCCTCGAAATGCGCCTGGACCGAGTCCTTGGGATTGAGCGCGACATTATAGCCGCCTTGCACCATGCGCGTGCAGCCGCTTTTGCCGAGCATCCCCTTGCTCACGAGCAAAATATCCTGACGCGGATCGCGCCAACGGGCGTGCAGCGCTGCCATGAGGCCGGCGCCGCCTGTGCCAAGGATGAGGATGTCAGTCGAGAGTTGCTGGGCGGTCATAATAAACTGGGCGCGGTAGGTTACGAAGAAGCAGGGGAAGAGAGAAGTTAGAAGTTAGGAGCTAGAAGTTAGAGCGGATCGGCGAAAATTTTGATTTCAACCGCTCGCAAATCGTTTAGTTTCCCCGCCATGTTTTCGCACGTTGTCATCTTTTGGACTGATCCCAAGAATCCGAACGCCGCCGACGAACTCATCGCCGGCATGGAAAAATATTTGCGCCCGATTCCGGGTGCATTGCAAATGCACGTCGGCAAAATGGTGACGAGCCCTCGGCCGGTGGTGGAACAATCGTATCAAGTTGCACTCAACCTCATCTTCGCCAACAAAAAGGCTCAGGACGACTATCAGGTGCATCCGATGCACGTGGAGTTCGTCAACGGCGTCTTCAAGAAAACCTGCCAGCGCGTTGTCGTTTACGATTTCGAAGGTTAAGAGAGCAGGGCGGGTCACGCGCGCCGTTCCTTGATTCTACTTGGCATTCCGTGGGTTTGAATTAAAACATGCGCAGGCATGAATACGGTCACTTCCCTCAAGACAATCAAAGCCAACGTTCAACCCCTGGTTGAAGCCGCACTTGCAGAATCCGGCGGTCTTTTGCGACTCGCCCCGTGCTGGGTGCCGCGCTCCTTTCTCCAGCCCGGCAAGCGCCTCAAGCTGCATCCCGATGACCTTTACGCGTTCGGCTTGAACCGCGGCGGCATCGACGAGCGCTGGTTCGCCTCCACCACGCCCGCCGCCAACGAAAATCGCACGCCCGACGAAGGCTTGAGCTATGTCGTCGTCGGCAAACAACGCTTCACCCTGCAAGAAGCCGTTGCCGAATGCGGCGAAGACATCATCGGCTCAGCCATTTGGAAGAAATACAAAAAATGGCCGGTCTATTCGAAGTTCTTCGACAACATGGGCCCGATTCCCGCATCACATGCATCAAAGCGCCAAGCAGGCCGCGTTGCTTGGTCTGGAAGGCAAACCGGAATCTTATTATTTCCCGCCGCAACACAACAACGTCGGCAACAATTTCCCCTACACCTTCATGGGCCTCGAGCCCGGCACGACCAAAGCCCAGGTCCGCCGCTGCCTCGAAAACTGGAACAAAGGCGACAACGGCATTCTCGACCTCAGCCGCGCCTATCGCCTGAAACCCGGCACTGGCTGGCTGATTCCGCCGTGCATTCTTCACGCGCCCGGTTCGCTTTGCACTTACGAGCCGCAATGGGGCAGTGACGTGTTCGGCATGTATCAATCGCTCGTCGAAGGCCGCGAAGTTCCGTGGTCGTTGCTCGTGAAAGACATGCCCCCGAAAAACCACAAAGATCTCGATTTCCTCGTCGACCAGCTCGATTGGGAAGGCAACACCGACGAAAATTTCAAAGACAATCACTACCTCGAGCCCATCCCGGTCGCCGACACCAAGAAGGAAGGCTACATGGATCGCTGGATCGTTTACGGCAAAGTTGCCGGCGAACAATTGTTCACCGCCAAGGAACTGACGATCGAGCCCGGTGCAAAATGCACCATCAAAGACAGCGGCGCCTACGGCCTGATCTACTGTCCAAGGCAAAGGCAAAATGAACCGATTCAACCTCGATTGCCCGAAGCTGATCCGCTTCCACGAAATGACCGAGGACGAAGTGTTCTGCACCGAAGCCGCCGCCAAAGCGGGTGTCGTTTTCGAGAACACGAGCAGAGTCGAACCGCTGGTTGTGTTGCGTTACTTCGGCCCGGAGGTGAACCCGCATGCTCCAAGCGTGGGCGCTTACAAAAGACGTTGATTACTGCATCGCGGCGCGTGAGCCCGTTATGAAGCGGGTGTCTCTGCAGCAGGAGCCTCAGGTGCAGCTGGCGCAGCATCCGGGTTCGGCGCTTGGCCTTGCACATCGGTCAATGTCATTTGCTCCGTAGGTTCCGGAGGCGCAGTCGCTAATCCGGGCTCTGCTGTAACGAGTGCTTCCGGTTTGGTCACTGGGATGCGGCGCAGTTCGTCGGCGGCTGGCAAATCTTCCAAACTGCGCAAACCGAAATATTCGAGAAACAATTGCGTGGTGCCGTACGTCATCGGACGTCCGACAACTTCTGCACGGCCAACTTGCTCTACCAATCCACGTTCCAGCAATGTCTGCATCACGCCGTCCACAGCCACGCCGCGGACTTGTTCGATTTCTGTGCGCGTAATCGGCTGGCGATACGCAATGATGGCCAAAGTCTCCAAAGAAGGCTGAGTCAGGCGTGGCGGGCGGCTCTTCTGTCCGAGCAGGGCCAATAACCATGGCGCAAATTCCGGTTGCGTCACGAACTGCCACGCCCCGGCCACACACGCCAAACGATAACTGCGCGCCGCCGTCTCGTGCTCTTTCTGAAGCTCCTCTAGCGCCGCCACTAGGTCGGGTTCCTTCACCTTGGCCCACGGCTTCGCTTCCGGGCTGCCTTCAGCGGCGGTGGCGAGAAGGTCGCGCAGCTCTTTTGGGCTGAGCGGCTTTTGCGCCGAGAACAGGATCGATTCGAGGATGAACTTCAGGTCCATGATAAAAAATCAGTTTTGGGCTTCCACAGGTGTATCGGAAGCCGTTGTAGGAGCAGGTTGCTCGGGCGCTTTCGCAATATCAATTTCGCCGAAATCTTCCGATTGGATGCACAACAGTTTCTTCATGCGGATCATTTCTAGCAATGCCAGAAACGTGCAAACAACTTCCGCCCGGCTGGTCGCAACTTCAAAAAGCTCAGAAAACTTCACCCGTTCGCGGGTGGCAGTCAGTTCATGCAAAAATTCAATCTTCTGGCTGACGCTCCACTTGTCTTCGAAAATCTCGCGCAACTCTTCCCGTTGCGAAACCCGTTTCAGGACGGAATTGACCGCGTTAATCAGGTCAAACAACGTCGCTTCCGCCTTCTTCGGCGCGTAACCATTGCCGGCCTGCAATTCTCCGAGGTCCGGCTTAATCGGCAAACGTGGGAAAATACTTTCCTGGTCGATCTCGCGCTGTTGCAGTTGCGCGGCGGCGTCTTTGAATTTTTTGTATTCAACGAGCTGCCGGATCAGTTCCCAGCGCGGATCTTCCTCGTCCTCTTCCTCGCCAGCGGCAACCTGCTGTTCCTTCGGAAGCAGCTCGCGGCTTTTGATATACATGAGCGTCGCAGCCATCACGAGGAATTCACCCGCGAATTCCAAGTCAAGCAAACGCATCACGTCTAAATACTCGATGAATTGGGTGGCCAGCTTGGTGAGATTGACCTCATAGATGTCCACCTCTTCTTTTTTGATGAGATAGAGAAGGAGATCGAGCGGCCCTTCGAAGACCTCGAACTGAACTTTATACTCCGCCATGCACTTTGGTTATGTGCGGCGACTTTAGCGTTTGAGCGCAAGCTTTAGCAATGAAGAAGTCGATAGAAAATCGCGCGTTTGGTTGACGAAAGTTCGAAGTAAGTCGCGCGTTCGAGCTATAACTCTCTGGTAACTCGACTGAAGCATTTGTTTGACTTAGAGCATCAAAAGAAACGGTTTCGACGTTGACTTTAACGGCCAAGTAACTACTATCGTCATTGGATTTTGATTCGGGTAGCGGTACGTTTCTTCAGCGGGGTTCCCCACCCCCACCTCCTTGGCGTCTGTTGCCCGAATCTCTCTTTAGCCCCGGTAGAAATACCGGGGCTGTTTTGTTTTTACCGCTGCTGTCCGAGGCTACTATTAACCCCGATGTCGCGATAAAGTTTCGGAGGTGGGGCGCGTCGCTCCGCGCGCGCCGCCCGTGATCGAAGCCTACCGAACCACTGCCAACTGATTAGTGCGAATCCACCCGGTATGATGGGCCGCATCAGCGACTTGGAGCCAGTTGTCTTTGGAATCGACCACCAGCAATTCGGCTCCATCCCGGACGGTGAAGGCGCTTTGGGATTCGTCGAAGGGCCCGCGCCGAACAACCGCTTCGGCTGTGGTGATCACACCGGATTTGGTTTGGGCGTTCGTATAATCGAAATAGAAGCATACCGCGAGACAGGCGGTTACCAGACCCAACGCGAATGTCGGTGCCTTCAACACTTTGCGGGTAGCTGGCCAATGTTGTTGGGTCGCCATGACGATAAAAAACACGCCGAGACTCACGCTGGCCGCGACAGTCCACTCGTTGACCGAAATATGGTTCATCCAACGCGTCCAACGGTTACCGGGCAGGGCAGGGATGTAATTGGCGACGTGATTGCGCGCGAACTGCAAATTGGCGCGGATATCCGGATCACGCGGCGCGAGTTGTTCGGCTTTCCGATAAGCGACGATGGCGCGACCGACCTGACCTGCCTTAAACCACGCGTTGCCGGCATTGAAGTAGAGCGCGGGCGAAACCACGCCGACTTGGATCAAATTGTCATAAGCTGCGGCCGACTCAGTGAATTTGCCCTGTTCATAAAGACGATTGGCCTGGCTGAATATGCTTTCGAGGTCCTGCGCATTCGCTCCGAGCACCGACGCAAGCAGCACAAGCGCGATGGCAGCCGTGGCCGTGCGCGATTTGTTTACTGGCTTGGCTTCAATGTTTTGCAGAACCCCTAGTGTCGCCTTGAGCTTGTCGATAACCGACTGCAACTCAGCCGAGCTTTGCTGGCGGGCGTAACGGTATTGATTGCACAACTGGAACAACTCCTGGACCTGCGCCGATTGCTCGCTGCTCAGAGGCAAGTCAGTGACGACTGACTCCGTAATCGCCGAAGCGGGCACATCAAGGCGTTCGCCGATTTGTTCCTGTAACAGGCGGAAAACCGTCGCATAAAATTCGGCGGGCTTGTTCGCCTGGGCATGCTGTGAAAGCTCGGCCAATCCGGCGTCAATCTTGCGCGCCACTTCCCGTTGCCGCAGCAGACGCGGATTGTTGGCGATCTTCTCTTTACGCTGACGCCACGCGAACGCGAAAATAAACGCCAGCGCCGGCACCGCTTGCGCGGCGATGAAGACGGGTTTTTGGATAAGCAGGTGCGTCCCACGAGTGACTGTGCCCAGCGACTGCTTGATATGCACAATTTCCTGCGCGTTCGACTGCTGCTGGTCCGATGGCGGGCTCGTTTGCACGATCGTCGGTTGCGGCGTGGCGGCGGTCGGACGCACCACGACCGGTAGCGGCGCATGTTCCAACGTGCGAAACGCGCGTGCATTCGGGTCGAAGAAACTGAAGGTCAGTCCGGGGATCTCTTTGACATCGGCGTTCTCCGGCGTGATGACCTGCTCGAAATACTTCGAACCATCAATCTGCATCTGGTCGCGTGTCTCGACCTTTGCCGTCGGCGGATACAACTTGAACTCGCGCCAATCCGCTGTCGTCGGCGCCGATGGAATCGAGACCGTATCCCAACTGCCTTGCCCCGCGATGCGGATCTTCAAAGTAATCGGGTCACCCACAGCAACATTCGTCGGCCCGGCCTGATATTGCGCCAGTGTGAAATTCCCAACCGCACCGGTAAAGTTCGCCGGAGCATTCTTAGTGGGGAGGGGCAAAACGTTCACGTCAACCGTATCGCTTTGCACCGTCACCGGACGCGCCTGGGCGAAACCGAAAAAGTCCGGGTTGCCGGTGATTAGATTCATGCTCCAATTTGCCGGCCCAAGTGTGAGCGGACCGATGCGCGTGGCGCGGACCGGCACGCGAAACGTGAGCAAATTATAGATATTCGCGCCAATCGTCACGCGCGGCGCTTGCTGACGATAATCCGGCACCTCACCCACCATGAAGCCTTCGCTAGCGAGCACTGGCTTTTGAACTTCACGCGCGCTCTGCACGTAGCATTGCAGTTCGACCGGAACGACTTCGCCGACGTAAAACTCCTTCTTCGGAATGACGAGCCGGACGAAGACTGGTTCAGTTCCCGCCGGTTTGACGATGCTGCCGGCCCTTTCCACCTTCAGCTTCAACGGCTGACTCGCCACCGGGCGGCCGTCAATGTCGGATTGAATGGCCGGAATAGTGAACTCGCCCACCTTTTGCGGTTTGAGTTCAAACGTGTAAGTGGCCGTCATTTGCGGCACGCCATTGATGAGGCTGATGTTTTGGCTCGTGCCGGTTGAGCCGTATTCGATATCCGGAATCGGCGGAGCAGTTGGTTGATTACGCGGAGTTCCGCCTTCGAAAGTCAGCGACAGCGTGACCGCTTCGCCCAAGCTGATCGTTTCGCGGTCGAGGCTTGCGGAAAAATTCGGCGCAGCCGCGGCCATTAAGGGCATCAGGCAAAGCAAACCCCACGCAGGCAAGAACCTGCGTATTACGGAGAATAATCTGTTTATCATCGTTTGCTGCACGGGTAGATAGACAAATAAGTTTCGTGATTGTTCACCCCGGAAGCAAGCTTCGAGGCGCTCGTTTTCGGAATGCGGACGTCCTCGCCCGCAGCAACGTAAAATGCCAACGACAGCGCACGAATTAACCCCGGCGGTGGCCTGCAAGACTGGCATCGCTGCGGACGAGGAAGTTTGCACCCGATTTTTGCGCTCCACGGATTGCTCCTACCCCGCAACCGAGCTTGCTTTGGACCGCATCATACTTACGAAACGCGCCGAACCAATCTTACAACCCCTGTTTCTGCAGGAAAATACCACGATCAAGCTTCGCGAAAAATTCCTGGTAGACTTTCCCGTCGACGATTGGGCCGGCCTGCGTGTTGAGGGCGGGCGTGCCGTAGTATCCGTAGAAGCCGCCAACCGTTGTAATCACCCGTTGCAGACCAATGCGCACTTTTATACCGGAGGTAACGGGCGTGATGTTTGCCGTCGCTTCAATTTTCGCGGTGCCACCATTCACCCGAAGGCCAGCGGCTCCCGGGAAAAAGTTGCCAGTGACGTTGAACAGCAAATCGCTCGTCCCGGTGATGGTCTTGGTCGCGTGCAGAATTCCCATTTCAATGTGCGCGTAATCGACGATGAACCCGTCGTCCTGCAAAACATTGAGCACGGTTTTCAACATCGATTTGGGATCCTGCAACGCGTAGCTGCGGGTTTGGATGGCGCGCAGCTCTGTCGGCGGCAACGCCGCAGCATCTGGGGAGTTGAAGGTGGAAACGCAACCGCTTGCCGCGATGGCGGCGAGCAACAGCGCCACCTTCCACGTGTGGGAAAGTTTCATGGGCGCGCCTTAGAAGCGGGTGGAGTTGTAGGCGACGGATTCGACTTTGTGATCGGGCGCGAACTTGATGATCACCGTCAAGGTGCGCTGGGTGATGCTGGCTGCGGCGGCGGATTTGGAATAGGAGCCAGCGAGGTGTCCGGAAATCGGGCCGTGATCAATCGGAGGGAAGTTATAACTGCCAGGATTATTCAGTTCGTTGCCCGCCAATGTCGCGGCGATGTTGCCATTGTCCTGGGAAAAGGAAGCTTCCGAGGCGATTTTGTCGTAAATCCACGTCTCGCGTTGTTCGTTGTCGCCGGTGACGATGTTCGGCGAGCCGAGTGCGGCAGCGACGTCGGCGGCGGATACGCCGGGTTTGACGCTTTTCTGGACAATACCGAGCGTCAAAGCGCGGTCATTGGCGGAGCTGAGTTGTTGCGCGTGTTGCGCGGCCGTCATGCATCCGGCGAGAACAGCGCAGAGGGGGAGCACTAACAGGAGTTGTTTCATTGGTTGAATGTTTGGTTGTTTGAGACTGAATTTGGTGCGCGCGATATTGCCATGGCGTGCGAAACCGTCAAGTTGAACGTGACGCCGTTTGATTATGGTCAACTGCGCAATGTCTTGAACTGGTGAACGGCCAGACCGTAATACTCTGCGATGCGCACTGCTGCTCTCCGCAAACTCATTGGGATTTCACTCGGACTCGTTGTCGCATTCGGATGCGAGCGCGTGTTCAGTGCGCAAGCGGCAACGAACGCAATCAAACAGTGCGAGGTGCGATATTTTGATTTTCCTGCCGTGTCAGTGACGAACACCGCGCCGGGCCGTTGGTTTGTGGATTTCGGGCAGGACGCGTTTGGATATTTATCGGTGCGTGGCGGAGCCGGATTCGCGGGAAGCAACGTCGTTGTGCGGTTTGGCGAGATGCGCAAAGGAAATGCGGTCGAGACGAAGCCGCAGGGTCTGGTGCGCTACGGGACCAACGCGTTCGCGTTCCAAAGCGACAAGGCCATCTACGACATTCACCCGCCGCATATAGGTGGAGCCGTGAATCCGCCGACGAACTTCGGTTCGGTGATGCCGTTTCGATATGTCGAGCTGCGGAATTTTCCGGGAACACTCACGAATACGGATATTGTGCAGCACAGATTGGCTGCGGATTTTGATACGAACGCGGCGCGGTTTGAGAGCTCGAGTGAAGCGCTGAATTCGATTTGGAATCTCTGCCGCAATTCAATGCAGTGGCTGACATTTGACGGCGTTTACATCGATGGCGATCGCGAACGCAAACCATACGAGGCCGATGCCTACATTCAACAGCTCAGCACTTACGCGGTGCAAAACGATTTCAAAATGCCGCGCTGCTCGTTTGAGTATCTGGTCGCGCATCCAACGTGGCCAACGGAATGGAGTTTCCACATGGTCTTCATAGCGTGGGCTGATTACATGCAGACGGGAAACAAGGATTTGTTGCTCAAGTATTACGACGTGCTGAAGAAGAAGTGCCTGCTCAATCACGCGCGCGCTGATGGATTGATTCGTGGCAACGGAAAGAATGATGTCATCGATTGGCCACCGGCCGACCGCGACGGCTACGACATGAAACTGGAATACAAAGCGGTGGTGAACGCGTTTTATTACCGCTGCATGGTCATCATGGAGCAAGTGGCGCGAGTGACTGGCCACAACAAAGACGCAGGGGATTTCAAGCATTGCGCGGCCAACGTGTACAAAAGTTTCGACAAAGTGTTTTGGAACGAGGGTAGCTACGTCGATGGCGAAGGTTCGATGCATTCGTCGGCGCATGCGAATTTTTTCCCACTCGCATTCGGGTTGGTGCCACAGGAAAAGCGCCCGGCTGTGCTCAAGTTTCTGCACGGTCGCACCGAAGCGAATGGCGGGATGGTGCCGAGTGTTTATGGTGCGCAATATTTGTTGGAGGCGCTTTTTGAAAATGACGACACGGACACGGCGTTAGGTCTGATCACGACGAACAGCCCACGCAGTTGGCTGAACATGATGAACGCGGGTTCGACGCTCACGACGGAAGCGTGGAGTTTTGCCGATAAGGCGAACCAGGATTGGAACCACGCATGGGGCTCGGCGCCGGGAAATTTAACCGCGCGTTATGTGCTAGGCGTGCGGCCGTTAAAGCCGGGCTTTAGCGAAGTGGTCATTCAACCGCGGCTCGGCACGACGTTGCAATTTGTGAAGGGAACTGTTCCGACGATTCGCGGGCCGATTGAGATTAGCGTGCGAGAACACGACGGCGACATGGATGTGTCGTTGAAAATTCCGGCGAGCGTGACTGCGACTGTGGTGCTGCCGACTACGAACAAGGAAGTCGTTCTAGATGGCAAAATAGTTTCCGGCAGCAGATCAAATCAGTGGCTGGTGCTTAAAAATGTCGGCGCGGGATCACACGACGTTCGCGCCAAACGTTAAAGCTGCCGTTACTTTTCAACGATACTCTTGAGTGACGCGAGGCCTTTGGCGAAATCTTTGCCGCACATGTCTTCGCAGTTCATGAAAAGGCCGAAGATTTTGAAAGCAGTGTTGGTTTTGCCGGTCATGGTCCATTTGACGTCCGTTTGAGAGGCTTCTGGGTCGAAACGGAACTCGGCCATGTTCGTGGCGGCGAAGGGACGGAAGAATTCGAGTTTAAAGCGGATGAAAGTGCTCGGGCGATTGTCGGTGATCGTCATGCGGCCAGCGCCGACTTTTTTGTTTCCTTCCCATGACATGATCGCGCCAGGCCCAGCGACCGGGCCTTCGAAGTTGTATTTGCAAGTGGGGTCGAGTTTGGCCCAGGGCGACCAGGCGTCCCATTGGTGCAGATCGTTGACGTGCGGGAAAATTTTTTCTGGTAGAGCGGAGATTTTTGTCGAGCGACAGACGGCAAATTCATCAGGCACACCGGCAATGATGACGATGAAGAGAATCGCGATGATGACGAGAGCGAGGATGATCGGGAGCATGGCGGAAAAAAGTTAGGAATTAGAATGTTTTTAGTTGAGCAACTCAGCGAATTTGGCGCGGGCGGTCCATAACAAGAACAGCGCGAGGACGATGACGACAATGAGCATGGGGTTCAGAAAACTTTGAGGACCCGCAATAAACGCGCTGTTAGCGATGATGTTCACGATGATCGGTCCAAGAATGAGGAGGCCGATGTTACGCAGGCGCGGGATCATGACGAGGATGCCGCCGACAAGTTCGAAAACTTTGACGAATGTGAAATAGCCGGTTGGTCCGAATGCGGCCATGAAGTGAGCGATAGGTGTGCCTTCCTGGAGTGTCGGCATCGGAACGAGATGGAGCAGGAACGGAATGCTCGCGGCGAGAAAACAGAGGCCGAGCAAAATTCCGGCGATGTTCGGGAGAATTTTTTTCATGGATGCGTGGGGATTATAGCGATGCATTGAGTCAACTCAAGGCCGCTGTCATCGTTGCACTTTTCCGGCGTACGGACGAGGACGTCCACGCCCCGCTAGTTGTGCGGTTGACCGATCCAATATTGCCGGGCGTGTGCGAAACAAGCGGTTCCGATTTGGCGACCGAGAACGCGCGAGTTGAGATCGCCTTGTTCAAAGTGGATGCCACCATAACGACGCGACATGCCGGCTTCATCGGCAGCGTCGGAAAAGGTTGCCCATGACAATTTCAGAATTTGCGCAGGCACCGCGCCCGGTTCTACTTTCGAGGAACCTGCAGCAATCGTAACGGAGTAGTTGAAAACATCGCTGCCGGTGAATTCTTTTAATACTTCGGCTCCCGCGGCGCTAAACGCGCTGTGCCCAGAGCAGTATTCAGCGAAAGCCGGTGTGACGACGGTGAGTGGTTGATAGGGAATCCAATCTTCGCCATTGATGACTTTAGCGCCCTGATAGGGGCCGGCCCAGACGCGGATTTTTTTGCCTTTTTTGAGGAAGCGAATGGCGGTGATGGGACGCTCGGAATCGTAAACACGTTTGCATTCCCAAACGGCGATGCTGGCATCAAGCATGGCGTTGCCGAGTGCGAAAAACAGTTTTACATCGTCATCGATCGACATGTGATCGCGTTTTGAAATGACTTGCGCGAAGAGGTTCCAGTGGCCGGGCGGGAGTTCGGAATTCGGACCATCGGCCCAATATTCGGCGATCATTTTTGTGCGGTCATCAAGCTTTTCGCTCAGGTGAATGAGCGCTTCGGCCTGGGCGATGTATTGGCCGTTCGGAAATCGAATCGGCTCTTCCGGGCGAAGTGCAGAGCCGTTCGGCATGGCAAATGGAAAGACGTTTGACCAAAACGGCGCGACGAATTTTTGGATGGTATAGCCGCCGTGGCCGTCGGAAACGGCCAAGGGTTGCCAGCGATTTGGATCGATGATTTGGTCGGGAGTGTTGATTGGAGCGTAGCCGGTGTAATCGGAATAGGCGCCCGCATGAAGGTCGCCGAGTTGATTTGCGCCATCGTGATGCCGGAATTGGAGGACAGCGGCTGCGGCGACATTGCCAATTCCAGTGGGCGTGCTGGTGTCGGTCGTCGTGTCGTTCGGATCGAAACCCATGCTTTGCATGAGTGAATCGGCCATCGGTTTTTGCGTCGGAAATAAATCCACCATGGCGCGGTACGCTGCGTAGCTGATGGCTTTTTGTTTGTTCGCTTCAGTGCGTTCACTCGCGGGACGACGGAGCGTTGCGCCGAGACGCGTGCCGGCGGCATTCGCGTCATACGCGGTCCAGGCTTCGTATTCGCAGGTTTGAACGATGGCCAACATGCGCGCGACCATCGGCGGACCGGGTTTGGTGACGCGGATGGCCTGGAGCGTGGCGTCGTTCCAATCGGTGACGAGGGAATCGGCGAAGGTGTGTGCAGCAAAAGAGAAGACCACAGACGCAAGCAGGGCCTTGAACGAAATCCTGAGTTTCATGAATTGGTTTATCTGACAACCGAAGCTCAACGGGATGTCGAGGTGGAGTGTGGGAGTTCCAAAAAAAGCAGTCGAGCAGCTTCGGATCAGAGTGGGCCTGTTTGATGCGTCAGGTTTTCCTGTAAGTTAAACGGCTCGTTCTAAATCGTTGACCACATCCGCGGTCGCTCATATAAACAGCGACACCATGCGTTCAAGATTTTTTGGTCCCGCGTTCATCGCGTTGTTGTCGTCAACCCTCATTGCCAGTGCCGCGCCGAAATGGACGGTTCTTTTCGACGGCAAAAATGCCGATCAATGGCGCGGATATCATCGCGACGGATTTCCGAGTGATTGTTGGGTGATTGAAAACGGCACATTGCGCACCTTGCCGGGCAAACCCGGTCCGGTCGACCTGATCACGAAAGAAAATTACACTGATTTTGAACTGGAGCTGGAATGGAAGGTTACGCCCGCGGCGAACAGTGGAGTCATTTATCGCGCGTCGGAAGAATTTGATCACTCTTGGAAAACGGGCACCGAATATCAAGTGCTGGACGACGAAAAGAACGGCGACGGCAAAGATCCCAAACGGAGCGCTGGATCGTTATACGCTCTTATTGCCCCGACGAACAAACACCTCAAGCCGGTCGGCGACTGGAACAAGGCGCGAATTGTTTTCCATAAGAACCACGTCGAACATTGGCTCAACGGCAAGAAGGTCGTCGAATACACCTGGGGAAGCCCTGAGCTGAAGGATTTGATCGCCAACAGTAAATTTAGCAGCATGCCGAAGTTTGCGACCGAATCGACCGGTCACATCTGCCTGCAACACCATGGCGGCGATGTGTCGTTCCGCAAAATTCGTATTCGCAAGCTCGACTGAGATCCGAATTGGAAAAAAAGCGCCGAATTCAAAGTTTAAAATAAATTTGTAATGAAACGTCATTTGTTGGTGCTTGGGGCTTTGATCTTATCTGGTGCTTGCAGCCTGGTGTTTGGAGCTTCTGAGCCGAACACGTTGACGGACGCTGAGAAATCCGCCGGCTGGAAACTTCTGTTCGCCGGCAGGACCTTCGACGGTTGGCGCTCCTTTCACTCCCCCAACATTCATTCGAACTGGGTTGTATCCGATGAGTGCTTGCATCACATCCCAAAGGACAAAGGCGGACACGACTTAATCAGTGACGCCATGTTTGGCGATTTTGAATTGGAGTGGGATTGGAAAATTGCGCCGAAAGCGAACAGCGGCGTGAAATATTTCATTACCGACGACGGCAAACAACCGCTAGGCTTCGAATACCAGATGATCGATGATGAACATTGGGACCCGAAACATTCGTTACATCAGACGATGAAGGGGACGGGCTCCCTCTACGATATGTTGCCGCCTAAGGGTGTGCACACCTCGCCAGTTGGCGAATTCAATCATTCGCGTATTGTAGTTTCAGGTAATCACATTGAGCATTGGCTCAACGGAGAAAAGGTGGTTCAGACCGACCTAGGAAGTACCACGTTGAAATCCGCAATCGCCCGAAGCAAGTTCAAGGACGTGCCCCGATTCGGTGAATACAAAAGAGGGCACATCTTATTACAGGACCATGGCGATGAGGTATGGTTCAGAAGTTTGAAGATTCGAACGACTGGGCAAGCAGTGAGAAAAAGTGAATAAGTCGAAAAAGTCTATGGCAAGACAGGATCGAGTGCAGTTCAGCTCTGAAGAAACGCCGGAATTTAACAATCCGTTTGCGAATCTGCAGATTGATCGGTTGCCGCTGGGCGAACCCGATAAGCAACAACCATTGGAGCCATCAGAGCAATCGCGTGCGGAGGCTATCTTTTCGGCGGGTTTGAAACTCGGGCGCGTCGTGCTGCGGCGTGAAACGGCGCATCGCGGTGGAAAAGTGGTGGTTGTGATCGATCAATTCGCGCCGAACATCAGCGCTAAACAAATCCAGGCGCTCGCCAAAAAGCTCCGTAGCGCGTGTGGATGTGGTGGGACGACCAAGGAGCGAAGCATTGAACTACAAGGGAATCACGTGGAAAAAATCCGCCAATTGCTCGAGCAGGAAGGTTTTCGAGTCGCTGGGGTGAGGTAATCGCCTCTCGATTTAGTTAGAGCAGGGTCAGGTCTGCTGCTACGCTGTTCGGGTGCAGCAGTTGCTGAACATCATCCACGAAGACGCTGATCTATTGGTCGTTAATAAACCCTCCGATCTCGTCTGCCATCCGACCAAAGGTGATGAATATTCCAGTTTGATCTCTCGCGTGCGACTCTATCTTGGGCCGGACGTGTCGTGTCATTTGGTGAATCGGCTCGATCGCGAGACCAGCGGAGTGACTTTTCTGGCGAAGAGTTCTGCGGTGGCAGGCCAGCTTGGGAAACTTTGGGAAGCGCGCGCGGTGGAGAAAGAATATTTAGCGATCGTTCACGGAACTGTCTTGGATGAAACGGGAACCATTGAGCTGCCCTTAGGTAAGGACGAAAAGAGCATCATTTCGGTGAAGGATTGCGTTCGTCCCGACGGCACGACGGCGAAGACGCAATTTTTCGTTTTAAAACGGTTCACGCGCGAGATTTTTGGATTCGAAGGGATGCAGCCATTTACGTTGTTGCGAGTCGTTCCCAGAACAGGCCGCAAACATCAAATTCGGATTCATCTTCAGGCCATCGGACATCCGATCGTCGGCGATAAATTATATGGTGGCGATGAGGACCTGTATCTAGCGCTGGCGCAGCAGCGGCTGACCGATGAGCAACGCACGCGATTGATTTTGCCGAATCAGGCGTTGCACGCAGCGGCGATTCGACTGACCTGGCAAGGCGAAAATCGGGAGTTTACGGCTGCGCCGGAAGAGTTCTTCACGTCATTTGCCAACGACGGGGTCACCGCGATTCCCGGCTGACAAACCCGCCGAAGCGCGTTACAACACGCGCATCAAACACGATCAGTTCAAAATTCCGATGCAGATGCAGGCGGTGGTTTATCGCGGCCGTGATGACTTGCGCGTTGAGACCGTCCCGGTTCCGAAGATCGAAGCCGGCGAGTTGCTGGTAAAAGTCGCGGTTTGCGGCGTTTGCCCAACCGATATCAAAAAAATCCATTACGGAACCGTGCCGCCACCAAGAATTTTCGGACACGAAACATCCGGCACGATTGTGCAGATTGGGCGCGGGGTGACGAAGTTTCGCGTTGGTGACCGAGTCGGGCTGCACCATCACGTGCCGTGTTTGGATTGTCATTATTGCCGGCATCACGCGTTCGCGCAGTGTGCGGGATACAAGCGGACGGGAATAACGGCTGGTTTTGAACCGGCTGGTGGTGGTTACGCCGAGTATGTGCGCGTCATGCCGTTTATTTTGCCTGGCGTCGTCAAAATTCCATCGCGGAACACATTTCTCGAGGGCGCGATGCTGGAGCCTGTGAATACCGTGCTCAAAGGAATCAAGCGCTTGAATATTTTGCCCGGTGACAACGTATGCGTGATGGGGCAGGGGCCAATCGGCCTGTTGTTTACAAAAATACTTTCCCTGCAAGGCATCAATGTCGTTGCCACTGATTTGATGACAACGCGGCTGAAGCTGGCTGAAAAATGGGGAGCGAAGAAGGCATTCAACGCCGCCGACCCGAATCTCGTCGCAACTGTCAATAAATGGCTAGGTCGAAAGTCGAAGGTCGACAGTCGAGGGCACGCCAAATCAGGCTTTCGACCCTCGACCCTCGACTCTCGACCTTTTCTCCCTTTATTTGACGCTGCCGTCGTCGCAGTTCCTGCCTCGTCGGCGGTTGACCAGGCGTTCCAGCTCGTCCGCGGCTCTGGTCAGGTGGTTCTCTTCGCCCATACCAAGCCGGGCGATCCCCACCCTATAGACCTGTCAAATGTGTGTTTGCACGAAAAAGATCTAATCGGTAGCTACTCGGCAGACTTTCTGCTACAAAAGGAAGTCGCAAGACTAGTATTTTCCGGTCAAATAGACATGGAAAAGCTGGTGACACATCGGTTCCCGCTCAGTGAGACCGCGGCGGCCGTGGGTTTGGCGTCAAAGCCAAGCCCTGAATCGTTGAAAATAGTTGTCAATCAGCTGGCGGGGTCGGTGAATAGCTGACAACGAGGTAAGAAAAAAAGAGCTTTACTTGTCTTGCGGTAGATACGAATAATAAGAACACATTTATTGCAATGAACACGTCAAAAAAAAGGTTAAATAACCCGTTGACATGGCGGTTGCAATTTGAGACTCTTGATACCACACACGGTAACTAAAAACACCATATGAGAACAAAAACACTAATCCTATCGGCGCTACTCGGCGTGGCGGCACTTCCATCATTTGCCCAAACCAACGTTTACTCTGTGAACGCAGTTGGTTATGTGCAGATATCCTTCCCTCAAGGCCAATATAAATTATTTGCCAATCCGCTGAACACCACCAATAACTCGATTGGTAGTTTGATCAAAAACGCTCCTGATTTTAGCAATCTTTATAAGTGGAATGGGACAGCTTACCAGACTGCTACTTATGCTAGCTTCCTCGGTGGTTGGGATCAGCCTGCGATCACGTTGAATCCTGGTGAAGGCGCCTTTTTCAACGCTAACGGTCCATTCACTAACACGTTTGTTGGTGAAGTGTTGCAGGGTTCCTTGAGCAACAGTGTTCCTGTTGGTTATTCAATTCGCTCGTCACAAGTCCCTCAAGCTGGTCCTGTGAGCGCAGTTTTGGGTTTGTCCAATCTGTCTGACTTCGATAACCTGTATCAATACACTCCTGGAGTTGGCTACACCACCTACACCTATGCGTCATTTCTCGGCGGTTGGAACCCTTCTGAACCGAACCTCGCGGTTGGTGAAGCTGTGTTCTTGAACACTGCTGCTGGCGCTCAATGGAATCGTACTTTCTCAGTTAACAACTAAGAGACACACTCAAACATTTCACCTCAAACCTAAGACCTCAGTATATATGAAAAAACAATTAGCAATCATCCTGACCTTGGCCGCTGTTGCGGTAAGCGCAAACGCCCAAGGATTCTTCAACTTCGCCAACGGTGCGTCTGGCGTAAATGCTCCGGTCAAAGAGACCGACAACACGACCCTGCTCTCCGGTGGTGGCGCCTACAAGGCAGACTACTACTTTGGTGCAGCCGGAGTTGTCGACCCGAACGCGCTTGTGTCAGGCGGACAGGCTGTTTCCTTTAGCGGTAACGGCATTTTCCTTGGCGGCACGCAGATCATTAGCGGTCAAACCGGAACGGTGACGATGCAAGTGCGTGCATGGCGCGCCAGTGACGGTGCTTCCTACGCAATTGCGTCTGGAGTGAATGGCGCGCACGTTGGATCTGGCAACCTGATTCAAGTTGCACTGGGAACGGGCGCTGCAACTGTCCCGAACATGGTCGGTCTGCAAGGTTTCAACCTTACTGTTGTTGGACCAGAGCCGGCGACGATGGCCCTCGCTTTGATGGGTGCTGGTGCGCTTTTCATCCGCCGCCGCAAAGTATAATTAGTTAACGTGTGTTTGTTCTCAAGCCCCGCTTCGGCGGGGCTTTTTTTTGTACTTTACAGGGCTGTCCTAGGCCGTCAAAGTTCCCACCCATGAAGGGCTATCTGGCATTGATGACGGCGATGACTCTGGTTTTGTCCATGGAATCAAGAGGTCAAGGTTTCTTCAACTTCGCCAACGGCGCGTCTGGTGTTAATGCTCCTATCACGGAAGCGGGGACACCTCTCGCTGGTTCGGGCTACAAGGCAGACTACTATTGGGGGCCAGCTGGAGTTATCGACCCAAATTCGCTTGTATCAGGTGGGCAGGCTGTTTCTTTTACGGCCAATGGCTATTTTTTTGGCGGCACGCAGACGATCAACAGTCAAACGGGCACTGTTACCCTGCAGGTTAGAGCTTGGCGCGCAAGCGACGGAGCTACTTGGGCAGCTGCAGCGGGAACTATTGGTGCGCACGTCGGTCAGGGCAACCTGATTCAAGTTGCACTGGGAACGGGCGCAGCAACTGTCCCGAACATGGTTGGTCTTCAATCCTTCAACCTTTTAACACCGGAGCCCGCTACCATCGCGCTCGGTTTAATGGGTGCAGGTGCGCTTTTCATCCGCCGCCGCAAGGCATAATTAAATTAACGTATGTTTGTTCTCAAGCCCCGCTTCGGCGGGGCTTTTTTTTGTACATCTTAAGAGCCCAAAAGCTTTAAGTTGCCGAACTAAATCCGAACTGAGTCGCGCCTTTGCGTTGCCCTAGGGTGGCTTTAAACGCAGGCTACCCTCTAGAGACATTCAACTTTCGGTCCAACGCTCGTTGCGCCAGCGGAACTTTGGTGTCGAGTTGGTGTTAAATCTGCTCGCAAACGTATGATGATCGTGTATTTTATGGGGGTGCTGAGGAGACATCTATTCTGGTTACTGCTGGTGACCACGCTGGCGTACACAAGCATGTCTAGTTTCGGGATTGCTCAGGACCAACCCACTGGTTCAGTTGACACTACTGCTGATCAAACAGCACCTGTTGCTGATGATGCCAATCCATATTCTGCCATCAGTAGAGCGAACGTGTTTCATCTGACGGAGCCACCGAAACCGGCGGAAAGACCCGATCAGTCGTTGATAAATTTGCCGAAGGTTAACATCTCCGGATTCGTTCGGCACGCCGACGAACCTGTTCGTGCTTTGTTTGCAACTGTTCCGAAAGACCCCAAGGAATCGCCCCGTTACTTCAATTTGGCCGAAGGTGAGAAGGAAGATATTCTGCAAGTAACAAAGATTTACCCGAACCAGGAAGCTGTTGACGTCATCATCGCCGGAACAGCCGTCACTCTCACGACAAAGAGCAATAGTTTTGTGCAGCCGCTTCCGCCGCCGCCGAAAGGTGGAGTTCCAGCAGCGGCAAATCCAGGCGTAGTAGCTTTTAATCCGCCGGCACAACCCGCACCTGCGCAGACGCCGTATTCCGGTGGAGTCATTGTCGCAGGAGGTGGTGCAACGGCAGCTGCCGGTGGGAGCAGCGTGACCACAATTGGTTCGAATAACGGCAACCCCGGGTTTTCAGGTGGCACAACAGTTTCAGGTGGAGCAACATCATTTGGCGGAAGTCCGGGAATCGCGTCTGCGTCTGCCACCCAGGGCGGAAATTCTGCGTTTCATCCAATTCCCATGCGCGGTCAGCTAACTCCGAATTTTCCGCCGGATTACCATCCTCAATCCCCAGTGGAATCGGCCGCGATGATGGCAATCGACTCGCAACGCCATGAAGCCGAAATTCAAGCGGGCCGATATCCGCCACCGCCTCCGTTACCGCAATAGTAATGCGATAGCGATGCCAGCCATCGCCTGACTTGGCATTTCAACCCCGCAGCGCAGGCCACCACTCCATCAAGTGGCTTGACGTATGCCGCTACTTCATTCTAACGTTATGCTGCTGCTCAATCGTAGCTTCAGGCCGAAACCTGAAAAGTTCTTTGAAAATTATTGAAAATGACATGGATTTGCGCCGGATAACGTTAAAGCGGGGCGCGCAACCCTAGAATCGGGCTGAGTCGAAAATAGCAACTCAGTAGCAACTCGTTGCTACTTGTAGTTGTATGTAGCTATTAGTAGCAACATTCCGGATGACAAATCATCGCGGTGTTTGCGTTTAGCAACCTTTTCTCAATTGTTTGTTGAGACTTGTCAGGTTGTTGCGCAAAATACTCAGACCCTATGGGCGCTCAATGGAAACAAGCTGGCCGTGAGGCCAATGCACAGAAAAAAGGTCAGATGGTCGTCAAGTTGGTGCGCGAAATCATGGTCGCGGCCAAGCTCGGCGGACCTGATCCCGACATCAATCCACGGCTTGCCGCTGCCGTTGAAAAGGCGCGCAAGAGTTCTGTTTATCGCGACACGATCGAACGCGCCATCAAGAAGGGCGCGGGCCTCGACGACGAAAAAGTTATTTACGAGACGGTGATTTATGAGGGGTTCGCACCGCACAAAGTGCCGGTGGTGGTGGAGTGTTTGACCGATAACCGGAATCGCACAGCGCCGGAGATTCGGAGTTTGTTCAAGGCGGGATCGCTTGGCCAACCCGGCAGTGTAGCATTCTTCTTCAATCACCTTGGAGTCGTCGAAGCATCGCATACGGATTCGAATCGCGATGCTGAGTCCGATGCAATCGAATCGGGCGCGCAGGAAGTCGAACCGTTCGACGAAGAAATTCCTGAGGGACACAAAGGCGCGCGCTTCTTGTGCGAAATTCGCGACCTGGATGGCGTTTCCAAAGCGCTAAAGGCTGCAGGCTGGAAAATTATCGCAGCGGAAATGCGTTACATCGCGAAGAACGCCGCTTCACTGAATGACAATCAACGCAAAGAAGTGACGGATTTTCTCACGGCAATCGATGATCATGACGATGTTCATCGGGTTTACGCCGCGTTGTAATTGGCGGCATAAACATCGTGAAAGGAAATAAACTTCTTCCACGATTTCGGGTGTTGCGCGGTGCTTCGATTGCGCTCGGGCCTGGCAAGGCCGAACTCCTGCAATTGCTTCTCGAAACCGAATCCCTCAACCAGGCGGCCAAGCGTCTGGACATGTCGTATATGCGCGCGTGGAAGTTGATCCAGACGATGAATAAATGTTTCCGGGAGCCGGTCGCTGTTTCGGAACGCGGTGGGAAAGCGGGCGGTGGGATGAAGCTTACGAAGACAGGACGGCGCGCCTTAGAGTTGTATCAATGCATCGAAGCTTCTGCTCTCAAATCCTCAGAGGGGTCGTGGAGGGATCTGCAAAAGCTTTTGCGCGATTAGTCATTATATTTGACGGAATATAATGGGCTCTCCTAAGATATTGGCTCATGGTAGCCAGCCTCCGAAAATTCAAGACGCGACAACTGTGTAATGCGCTTGCGCCCGCATTTACGCTGATCGAGCTGTTGGTGGTTATTGCGATCGTCGCCATCCTGGCCAGCTTGCTATTGCCTGCGCTTGCCAACGCCAAAGCGAAGGCGAGGTCAACTCAATGCCTGGATCAATTACATCAATGGGGCATCGCCATGCACATGTATGCTAACGCCAACGACGATGCGATTCCGCGAAGAGGCCAAGGGGTCCGGCCTCTGGCGCAATTGGATCGTCCGGAGGATTGGTTCAACGCGCTTGCGCCGGAAGTAAGCCAGCAAGGTTTCGGCGACTTCATCAAGAACGCCGGATTAAACAGCAATTCGCCTCCGCCCATGTATGTCTGCCCGGAGGCACGACCAGCTCCTGGCCGATATTTTCTTACATACGCGATGAACATGTATTTGTCACCTTGGAACCTTCCGGAGCCGCATGAGACGAGCAAAGTTCCGACGCCGGCGAAGGTTGTATTTTTGCAAGATGGCGGTGTGGGTTATTGCTCCGCGTTTCCGGCCGTTGCGGAATACAGTCCGCAAGCGCGTCACCGTGAGCGAGCCAATATCGCTTTTGTTGATGGCCACGCGGAAAGCTGCAAAGGCGATGATGTCGGATGCAATACAGGCGTCATAAAACGTCCCGACGTGATCTGGCAATTCGATACAAATCTCACTGTGGGAAACAACCAATGAAAACTGTTCTTCTTTCAATTGCTCTATTTTCGGCATCGCTGGCGCATGGAGCAATGTTTACAAACGCCGTGTCTGTCGATTCGTTTGTGCGCGCGAGTGCCCCGACCTCAAATTATGGCGCCGCCGGCGCCAATTCGGTTTCTGGCGCAAGTGCCACGAACAACTTGGGTGCAGCAAACGGCGCATTTGATTCGTTCATCCGGTTCAATACTTTTTCGATGGTGACGAACTTCAACGCGCTTTATGGCGCGAATGGTTGGGCAATCAACGGGGTGACGTTACAGGTGAGCGAACAGGGTGCGCCGAACAATGCAATTTTCAATCGCGGCAAAGGCGCGTTCGAGATTCGATGGATTGCGAATGACAATTGGACGGAGGGGACGGGCAATCCAGCGACCCCAGGCACAACTGGAATTGTTTACACCAATGAGCCCGGACTGCTGAATGTCGCGAGCGATGTCAGCCTGAGAATTTACACTAATGCCGAAGCCGACGTAGTCGAAACGTTTTCTCTGCCACTGGCGAATTCGATGGTAAGTGACATGCAAGCAGGGGGCGAGGTGGGGCTTTTCATGACCGCAGTGGATGCGAATGTCGGTTTCACATTCAGTTCGCGCAGTTTTAGTCCAACGACCGGCCGCCCATTTCTGATCGTATCGGCTGTGCCGAAGCCCGGGATTCAGAGCGTTGCTGCCTCGGGAAATGATTTGTTGTTATCCTGTGCAAACGGAGTGGCAGGTGGAACATATAAAGCGCTAATAAGTACAGATTTGACGCAACCGCTGAGCCAGTGGACTCCGGTAGCTACGAATGCAGTAGCGAGTGATGGCGCATTCAATTTGACGATTTCGAACGCACTTGCAAATCCGTCGGCACAACATTTCTTCATCGTGCAGAAGCAGTGAAAAAGTTTTGGTGCAACGTAATTTCGTTCTGTCTACTGACTGCGGCCCTCTCCTGCAGTCGCAATGATGCTCCTGCTGACCCGCACGTGGTTCGTTGCGCGGTAATTGGCGGGATGACCATGACCGGTTTGTGGCCGGAGATCGCAAAACAGTTTGAGGCGAAAACAGGCTATCGCCTCGAAACAGTAGTCACCGGGCCGCGACCCGATTTGGATAAAGCGATGCGCGAAGGCAAGGTCGACCTCCTCACCATGCACTCGGGCGATATTACAACGGACCTCGTTGCGGACGGTTTCGGAATGAATATGCGGCCATGGACCCGTAATGAATTGTGCATCGTCGGACCACCGGAGGACCCGGCGCATGTGCGCGGCATGACAAATGGCGCGGCTGCGCTGCGTAAGATTGCGGAAGCGAAGGCGCACTTTGTCGATTTTCAGGGAATCGGCAGCCGAGAGTTGGCGCACAATTTGTGGCATGCCGCGGGAGTGGAGCCCAAGGGAGATTGGGTCATCCGTGACGATACGGTTTCCAAATGGAACATCCTGCAATTTGCTCGCACGAATAACGCATACGTCGTTGTTGGTTACATCCCCGCACACATGCAGAAAATGAATGCCGCGGGTATGGAAATACTGGTGAAGAACGATCCTATAATGCGGCGTCCGTTCATTGTCATGGAAGCCAATCCGAATAAGGTTCCAAGACCGAACGTGGCCGGCGCACAAGCGCTTTCAGATTTTTTGCTTTCCGCAGAGATTCAGAAATTCCTGCTCGAATTTGGAACGCGCACGAACGGGCTCGGTGCGCTTTTTTTTCCGGTTATAATAGATTAAGCAGCTAGTTCGCTTGTGCGCGGATGCGGATAAAGACGTTTGTGCCCGGTGGTCGGCCGCAAATGGTTTCGTTGGTGCCTCCGAAAAATCGATTGCTGGTGACGGTCAACGCGTACCAGTTGGTAGCCGCGAGGTCAGTGCTGAATTCCGGGAATAAGTTCGTCTCGTTTGCGCCGGTCGAGAGCAGCACGAGGTTGGTGCTGAGCGAGATTGAAATCAATTCGATTGGCGGAGATACCGGATCAACAAAGGTGAAGGAATTGCCGAAACCGTGAACCGAGCACTCGTAAAACGCGTTCTGGGCGTCAGCCGGCACATGATAGGTAATCACTCCGGAGTTGATGTTGTTGTTATCCACTGTATCTCCCGGAATAATCTCGAATGGGTGGCTGAAATCAGTGTTGATATTAAAGGTATAGGTTCGGCCTCGTTCCAAAGTGATGCCCGGATTTGGGTTCGGGTCGTCATTGATGAGGTAATAGTAGTCAGGTGAGACAACATTGAAATCGTCGGTAGACTGTGCGTGACCGGTCAGCGCGCCGACAGCGGCAACAATCACTGCGACGATGCATTTTCGAGCAAAGATTCGGTTTTTCATGGTGCAGGCCCAGCCTTAAGAGGTATGTTTTAAGTGAGATGCTTCCGTGGGCGTTTTGTTCCCGGCTCTCGTTCGTTTGCTTCATTGGCGGACTTCTGCGAGCATCAAGCGTGTCTCACAAGACGGAAAAGGTTTTTGAACTTCTCAACGGCATCGACGCAAAAGGGCATGACCCGCGTTACGCAGGGTATTTCGAATTATTCAATCGCGGGCAGTATTATGAGGCTCACGATGTGCTGGAGGATCTTTGGTTGCCCGTTCGAAAAGAGCAGCAGGGGGATTTCTACAAAGGATTGATTCAATTGGCCGGCGCGTTTGTGCATTTAAAGAAGGAGCGATTGCGACCGGCGGGGGCGCTCTTTAAATTGGCGCGAACGAATTTGTCAAAGTTTACGCCAGAATTCCGACATCTGGATTTGATGAAGGTGATCGAGGTCATCGATCGCGCCATGAAAAAATTGGAGGACTCAGAATTTTCGGAGAATCCCTTGAAAGACGGCGCACCGCACTTGTCGCTGAATCAGTTGCCGAGACCGGTGTAGAGGGTGTTGACGCAAAAGAGGTGGATGGTGGGATACGCGATATTGAACAGGCGCCATGCGATAATCAGTCCAATCATGTTCATGGCCGGAGTCCCTAGCATCGTCCAGTATTTCACGGCATTTTCGTTTGATAAAAACAGCAAGGGAATGCTGCTGCCGTCGAGTGGCGGGAAGGGGATGAGATTGAAAATGAAGAGGAGCAGGTTGAGCGAGAAAAAAATACTGAGCAGAGTCGCGGCGAGCAACGGGGCGCCATGGCCAGCAGTGGCTTCGACGATATGTGCGGTGCTGATTTGATCCGGGAGTTCGAACCAGCCGGTAGCGATGCCAAGACGGATGAGTCCAGCAGCGATGAGCATGAGTAGGAGGTTCGAGGCTGGTCCGGCCATTGCCATGATTCCGGCGCGGCGCGGATGGCGGTGTGCCCAGGTCGGATCGTAGGGAGCGCTGGCCCAGCCGATCATCCAGCCGCCGAGCATGTAGGAGACGATCGGAATGACGACCATGCCAAACGGTTCTCGTTTTATGTGCGGCGTGGGATCGAGCGATACCTGGCCTCCGCGATAAGCGGTGTCGTCGCCGAGACGATATGCGCTCAACGCGTGGCTGGCCTCGTGCACGGTCGTGGAAAAGAGAAACGCCACATACCAACACGCGCCGTCAAAAAATGAGATGTCGTGACCCATCGCAGAAAAGTATGAAGCAGGAAGTATGAAGGATGAAGCGAAGAATTTTTCGGTCACCATCGCTGGTATGGGAGTTGCACGATGCGCATCGATGCCGCCGTTCTCACGTATGATCGTTATTTTGAGCTTATCCCCGGCTTGCGCAGCATTGATAGAATCAGCGACTAATCGGGGGCTGTTACATACCGTTGTCCTTTCATCGGGCGAATTCCTCATGTATACTAGTCAGATTGCTTAATTGCAAAATTCGGGCGGAAGTTCCGCCTCCCGTTGTATGGCACAGGAATTCATCAAAATAGGCGGCGCGCGTCAGCATAATCTCAAGAATCTGACGCTCTCAATCCCGCGCGACAAGCTGGTGGTCATCACCGGGTTGAGCGGTTCGGGAAAGTCGTCGTTGGCGTTTGATACGATTTACGCGGAAGGACAGCGCAAGTACGTGGAGTCGTTGTCGGCCTATGCGCGGCAATTCCTCGATCAGATGGAAAAGCCGGAGGTTGATTTCATCGAAGGGTTATCGCCGTCGATTGCCATTGAGCAACGAAGTTCCGGTTCTAATCCACGTTCCATCATCGCGACCACAACGGAAATTTTCGATTACTTGCGGTTGCTGTTCGCGAATATCGGACAGGCGCATTGTCCGACGAGCGGTGAACCGATCACGCAGCAGACGACGAGTGACATTGTCGACAAGATTTTGGCGCTGCCAGTGAAGACAAGGGTAATGGTGCTCGCGCCGGTGGTGTCGCAGCAAAAAGGCGAGTTTCGCGATGTGATTGAACGGCTGGCACGCGAAGGTTTTGTTCGAGCACGGGTTGATGGACAGATTGTTGAACTCAGCGCCAACGTTCGCGTGAAGCTGGATGCGAAACAGCGGCACACGATCGAAACGGTTGTGGATCGGTTAGTGATCGATGAAAAAATTCGCATTCGTTTGAGCGATTCGGTTGAGACGGCGTTGAAGTGGGGAGAAGGGCGACTGCTGTTGCTGCAGCAACCCGAAGGCACTGACATTTGGAACGAGACGCTTTATTCGAATCGAAACTACAGTCCGGCGACGGGCATGAGTTTCGATACGCTGACGCCGAAACATTTTTCGTTCAACTCACCAATGGGTGCGTGTTCGGTGTGTCACGGTATCGGACAGAAAATGGTTTTTGATGAGCACCTTGTTGTGCCGGATGCGGACAAGTCGCTCGAGAAAGGCGCGGTCCTTCCGTGGCGGCGCGGCAACAAGCGGATGATTGTTTATTACAAGAGCATGCTGAAGGGCTTGGCCGAACAATATAAACAGAGCATGGAAGTGCCTTGGCGCGAGTTGCCGGAGGATTTCAAAAAGAAGCTTTTGCGCGGAACTGGTGAGGAGGAATTCGAATTCACATTTTGGCGCGCGGGCAAGGCGAGCAAGATAAAGCGGCCCTTCGAGGGAGTAGTTCCAAATCTCGAACGGCTTTACGCAGAGAGCGAAAGCGAGTTCACCAAGAACCGGCTGAAAGCTTTCATGAATCCGCAGCCGTGCGATGCGTGCGGTGGGCGGCGGTTGAAGCCGGAAGTCCTTGCTGTGACGGTAGGCGATAAACCTGTGCCCGGGCGCAAACCACAGTTTCCTGGTCTGTCGATCATGGATGTTTGCGCACTGTCGGTTCTAAGGGCAGATGAGTTTTTTGCCGGGCTCAAGCTCACGGATTTTCAACTGAAGATTGCCGCGGAGTTGATTAAGGAAATTCGTTCGCGACTCGGATTTTTGAAGAATGTCGGTCTCGGTTATCTGACGCTCGATCGCGAAAGCGGCACGTTGAGTGGCGGCGAAGCACAACGTATTCGGTTGGCGACGCAAATTGGTGCGGGGTTGGTGGGCGTGCTTTATATTTTGGACGAGCCGAGCATTGGTTTGCACCAGCGCGACAATGACCGCTTGCTCA
This sequence comes from uncultured Verrucomicrobiae bacterium, assembly GCA_963702845.1. Taxonomy (GTDB): domain Bacteria; phylum Verrucomicrobiota; class Verrucomicrobiia; order Limisphaerales; family Palsa-1400; genus JAICXV01. The sequence goes on from OY969763.1 coordinate 364,613, forward strand.
AATCGCTCGAAGGGTTGCGCAATCTTGGGAATTCCGTTTTGGTGGTCGAGCATGACGAGGACACGATTCGGCGGGCTGATTATATTTTGGACCTTGGTCCCGGTGCGGGCGTGCGCGGCGGCGAACTGGTTGCTGCTGGCACGTTGAAAGAGATCGAAGCCAATTCCCGATCTCTGACTGGTCAGTATCTCAAAGGGGAATTGAAGATAAACGTCCCAAAGCACCGCGTTAAGCCGTCGCCGGATAAAGGTTGGCTGGAGGTGATCGGTGCGACGGAAAATAATCTCAAAAATATCGATGCGCGGATTCCTTTGGGCACCTTGACGTGCGTTACCGGAATGAGCGGGTCGGGTAAGAGCACGCTGGTTGATGATATTTTGCGACGCGCGTTGTTCCGAAAATTTTACGGGTCAAAGGAGCACCCCGGCGCACACAAAGCGTTGCGAGGATTTGAAACGCTCGACAAAGTTATTGTCATCGACCAGACACCGATTGGCCGCACACCGCGCAGCAATCCGGCAACTTACACGGGAATGTTTAACCAGATTCGCGACCTGTTCGCGAAATTGCCGGCGGCGAAGATTCGTGGTTATGAGGCCGGACGTTTTAGTTTCAACGTCAAAGGCGGACGTTGCGAGAAGTGTCAGGGCGACGGGTTGATCAAAATTGAGATGCACTTTTTGCCGCCAGTCTATGTGACGTGCGAGGCCTGCAATGGGCGGCGATATAATCGCGAGACGTTGGAGATTAATTACAAGGGAATGAATATCGCGGATGTTCTCGATATGACGGTCGATGAAGCGGTGACATTTTTTCGGGCGATTCCAAAGATTTATGATCCATGCTTAACGTTGGCCGAGGTGGGATTGGGATACGTTCGCCTCGGTCAATCAGCGACGACGCTGAGCGGTGGTGAAGCGCAGCGCATCAAGCTTGCGTCGGAGTTGCATCGCAAATCGACCGGTCGCACGTTTTACATTTTGGATGAGCCTACGACAGGACTGCATTTTCACGACGTTGCGAAGTTGCTTGAAGTGTTATTCAAGCTCCGCGATGCCGGCAACACGCTGCTTATTATTGAGCACAATCTCGACGTAATCAAAACGGCAGACTGGGTGATCGATCTCGGTCCTGAAGGCGGCGAGGGCGGTGGACAGATTTTAGCGGAAGGGCCGCCGGAGAAAATTGCACAGACGGCCGGAAGTTACACGGGACAATACCTTGCGCCCTTGCTGAAATAACGATGCATTACCTCGATCGCACGCTCGACTCGCCTACTGCCAATCTGGCACTTGACGAGGCTTTGTTGGATCAGTGCGAAGAGGGAGGGCCAGAGGCGCTACGATTTTGGGAGTCGCCGGAATACTTCGTCGTTCTCGGCTATGCCAACCAGGTGGAGACCGAGGTAAACGTTCCAACATGCCTTGCACGCAACGTTCCGATACTTCGACGATGCAGCGGCGGCGGGACGGTTTTGCAAGGGCCGGGGTGTTTGAATTATTTGTTGGTTTTGAATTTTGAGAACAATCCGCAGCTGCAGACGATTCCGGGAGCGAACTGCTACATTATGCAGCGCAATGCGGAGGCGCTTCGGGCTGCTTTTGGTTTAGATGCCGAGGTTTGCGGGATTACGGATCTGGCTGTCGGTGCTCTAAAATTTTCCGGGAATGCACAACGGCGGAAGCGGCGCGCGCTGATTTTTCATGGAACGTTCCTGCTGACGTTTAATTTGCAGCTCGTTTCCGAGTTGTTGCGCTCGCCGAGTAAAGAGCCGGAGTATCGCGCTGGTCGGTCGCACGGGAACTTTATAACGAACTTGCACGTGGATGCTGCGCTGATCAAAAAGGGACTGCGGACTGCCTGGGGTGCGAATGATGAGTTACGAGATATTCCTGATATAACAACATTGATGCAGGAGAAGTATTCGACGGATGAGTGGAATTTGAAGTTTTGACGTGGGCAGGAAATAGGGCGGTCGGAGAATGGAAACCCATTTCCCGGTCGCCCTTTTTTGAACGCAGGAGGAACTACGATTCAAATTCTTTTAAAGTGAGCGCTCCCAAGTGCAACCAATCACCTGGGAGCGCCCTGTTTATCCCCCCAAACAACGGTGCCACTCTAGAGACTGCGTGTGTTTGCAACAATCAGGCTGGTGCTGTTTGATATGTCGAGGATTCCACTAAATTTACTTTACAGAAGAGCGGCTCACGATTGGCCATCTTTCAAAAACACGACTTTGACTTTACGCTCGGGCTGCGTGGTGATCTGGTCCAGCAAACTGGGAGCGGCCTTTGCGGGTTCTGCCGGTTTGGAAGAGGGTTCGAGGGCGGCGTGCAATGCGCTCTCGACGAGCTGGGTGCAGTGAAGTTTCACCGGAGGGAGCGGCCCGAGGTCGGGGGCCAGATCCGTTGGCGTCATTTTCAAAACTTCTTCCGCAGTTTTTCCACGGATGACTTCGGTTGCGAGGCTGGCGACGGCGATGGCTGTTTCGCAGCCGAAACTTTGGAATGACGCGCGGTCAATGACCTTCCTGCCATTCTCTTCTTTGAACTTGAGCCAGAGGCGGACCATGTCGCCGCAACCAGCGCTGCCGGCGGTGCCGACGGCGTCAGCGTTTTCCATTTCGCCGAGGTTCTTCGGGTTGCGAATGGCGTCTTCGACTTTCTTTGCGAAATCGTTTTCCATATCAGACGAGTTCGAGTTTGTACCGTGGGATCTTGGAATCCACTTCTTTCGACCACGCATCGAGGCCGCCGCGCAAGGTGCGGACGTTTTTGAAACCCTGCCCCAAAAAATAGGCCGCGGCGTCGAGGCCTTGCTGGCCGCGATGATCGTAAATGACGATGGCTTGTTCACGCGGCCACTTCGATAGAATTTCCTGCATGGTGGCTTGTGACATCAGCATGGCGCCATCTAGATGAGTGGCTTCGTATTCTTCGCGACTACGAACGTCGATTAGGCGCACCGTCGGCAAAACTTTTGCGAGTTCCTTGGGCTCGACTAAAAGTTCGAGGTCCTGTTCGTGGCTTTTTTCGAGATGCGCGATGATTTCAGCCGCATTGAGACTATTGCGTTCGGCGAGTTGTTGGACGGTTTCACCGGGTTGGAAGGCGCAACTGCTGCAGCCGCCGATGTGGAATTTGCGAAACAATGCGCGCTGCGCGCCGGGCATCACCTGGAGCACACGTTCCATCGGCATATCTGCTGTTAGTTTTTCGCTCACGTCAGGCTCTGAAAAATTTTTGGATTTCCGCAATGACTTCGACCATGCGGTCGACTTCGGCGGTGGTGTTGTAAAAATAGAAACTGGCGCGGGCGGTCGAGGAAACGCCCAGTTTTTTCATAAGGGGCTGATTGCAATGATGGCCGCCACGCAACGCAACCCCGCGTTGGTCGGCGAAGGTGACGACGTCGTGCGCGTGGACGTCGTTGAGTAGAAAACTCACAACACCAGCGCGTCCCTTTTTTGGACCGAACAAGCGAATGTTTTGCAGGCCAGTGAGTTTGTCGTAGGCGTAGGCGGAGAGTTCCTCGTCGTGATGTTGGATGCGGTCGCGGCCGATTTCATCCAAATAGTCCATCGCTGTGCGCAAGCCGATTGCACCGGAGATATCCGGTGTGCCGGCTTCGAATTTGTGCGGAATGTCTTTCCATGTGCTCTCGAAGAAATCGACATTCGAAATCATGTCGCCACCGCCGTGGAAGGGCGGCATGGATTCGAGCACTTCGGCGCGGCCGTAGAGAAGCCCGATCCCGGTCGGGCCGCACATCTTGTGACCGGAGAGGGCAAGGAAATCACAGCCGATTTCCTGCACATCAACTTTACGATGGCCAATGCTTTGCGCGGCATCCACCAATGTCGTGATGCCGAGCTTGCGCGCGCGCGCGCAGAATTCGGCAGCGGGATTGACCGTGCCGAGTGTGTTGGAAATGTGCGTGAAGGAGAACAGTTTTACTGATTTGTTCAGGAGCGTATCGAGCTTCGACGTGTCGAGCAGGCCATCATCGCCAGTGACAGGAACGTAGGCGAGTTTGGCGCCGGTGCGTTCGGCGATCATCTGCCACGGAACGATGTTGCTGTGGTGCTCCATCTCGGTGAGCAAGATTGTGTCGCCTGGTTTGAGGTTCTTTGCGGCCCAGGTGTTCGCGACGAGGTTGATCGATTCGGTAGTGCCGCGCGTGAAGATGATTTCGTTGGAGCTGCGAGCGTTGAGGAACTTTGCGGCGCGTTCGCGAGAGTCTTCGAAAGCAACGGTGGAGCGGTTGCTTAGTTCGTGGATGCCGCGGTGGACGTTGCTGTTGTCGCGAAGATAATAATGATCAAGCGCTTCGATGACTTGTTTTGGTTTCTGCGTCGTCGCGGCGTTGTCGAGGTAGACCAAGGGATGGTCATGGACTTTCTGATCTAAAATCGGAAAGTCCTTTCTGATCGTCATCCAATCTTTTGTCGTGGTCTGCACAGATCTCCAACGTAAACTACATCAGCCCGAGTTCCAACTTGGCGGCTTCGGATAACATATCGCGGTTCCAGGGTGGGTCCCAAACGAGATGGACCTGGGCTTCTTTTACTTCGGGTAAGTCCAACAATTTTGTTTCGACATCCTGTTGCAAAACGGGGCCCATGCCACAACCGGGAGCGGTTAAAGTCATTTTCACTTCGACGCGATTGGTTCCTTCGGGCAGCGGCGTGATTTGCACGTCGTAAACGAGGCCGAGGTCGACGATGTTCACCGGAATTTCCGGGTCGTAACACGTGCGCAAGATGCCCATGACCGTTTGTTCTTCCAGCGGGCCGCCTGGCTTGGTGCTTTCGGCCTTCGTAACTTCTTTGCCGATGGCGTCGGCATCTTTGGCGTCAATGCGCGCCATGTTGCCGTGGATGATAACGGTATAGCTGCCGCCGAGCGCCTGCGCGATGGTCACGGGTTCGCCGGACTGCAATGTGATCTTCGTGCCGGCCGGGATGAGGACGGCTTCGCAATCGCGTTTTAGAATGATTTCGTCGCCTTGCATATCAGAACCCCGGGGTTTTGGATTCTTCGGTCGAAACGATTTTGTTTTCGCCTTTTAAACCTGCCACGAGGGCGTGCCATGGCAACACGGCGCATTTGACGCGCATTGGAAACGTGTGGACGCCGGCAAATGCATAAAGTTTGCCCATCGTTTCTTCGTCGGCCTTGCCGGTGGTGACCATTTGCTGATAAAGGGCAAAATATTTTTGCGCTTCAACCACGGTCTTGCCTTTTAAAAAATCGGTCATGATGGACCCGGCGGCTTTGGAAATGGCGCAGCCGGAACCTTCGAAACTGACGTCTTTGATGACGTCGCCTTCCAGCTTGAGATAGACGGCGTAATTGTCGCCGCAGAGCGGGTTGTTGCCGTGTGCGGTATGGTTGGCGTCAGCGAGTTTGCCGAAGTTGCGAGGCTTCCGGCTGTGATCGAGGATCACCTGCTGATAAAGCTCGTTTAATTCATCTGTCATACTAACTCGCAAATCTTTCCAGCAACACCTTGTCCAATTCCTCGCGGATTTCGGGCAAGCTGATTCGTTCGATGACTTCGCTGGCGAACGCGTAAATCAACATCCGCCGCGCCATGGCGATCGGGATGCCGCGTGCCTGCAGATAAAATAGCGCTTTCTCGTCCAATTGCCCAACGGTTGCGCCATGGGTGCATTTGACGTCGTCGGCGTAAATCTCCAATTGCGGCTTGGTATCGATGACGGCGTCGTCGGACAATAAGAGGTTGCGATTGGTTTGTTTCGCGTTCGTTTTTTGTGCGTCCTTGCGAACGAAAATCTTGCCGTTGAATACGCCGCGAGCGCGATCGCTGAGAATGCCGTGATAATATTCGTGGCTTTCGCAATGCGGCTTGGAATGGTCCATCACGGTATGATGGTCGACGAGTTGTTCCCCGCGACCGAGATATAAACCGTTCATCGTGCATTGTGCGCCGCTGTCGGCCAGCACGGTTTGAATCTGATTGCGGGCAATACGTGCGCCAGTCGAAATCGAGTGTGACGTCCAAACGCTGCTCCTGGCTTGATGCGCCTGGATGGTGGCGATGTGAAAAGCGTTTTCGGATTCGGCCTGGAACTTGCAATGTTCAACCAAGGCTTCCTCGCCGAGGATGAGTTCGGTAACAGCGTTGATGAGATATGGTTCAGCGGAACCGTTCCCGAGCGTGACATAACTTTCGATCACCTTCGCCGAACTGCCGTCGCCGGCGACGATCAGATTGCGCGGTTGGAACACAGCTCCAGACTGCGGTTCCGTGACGATGTGCAGAATGTGAACAGGACGTTCCAAGACGCGACGACTTGGAATGGAAACGAAAACGCCGTCTTGGAACAGGGCGGTGTTCAACGCCGCAAAGCCGTTCTCTTCAAAACTGGCGTGACGCGCCAGATTGCGCTCAACCCACGGTGACGTGAGGGCGCTACGCAGATTCAAAACATCTACGCCATTGCCGCTCGCATTGGAAAGTTCCGGCACGAAATGGCCGTCGATAAAAACGATGCGGCGCGTGTTCAGATCGCCGAACAAAAACGGTTTGAGGTCCGCTTCGGAAACATTACGGGCGGGTTTGTCCGTGCCATGGAGGGACAGTTCCAGAATCGGGGCGACGTTGGTGAACTTCCACTCTTCGTCTTTGGTGGACGGAAAACCGTGCGTGATAAATTTGTTGAGTGCGGAAGCGCGCAGGACCTTCAACCAAGGCGGGTTCAGGTCAGCGGGCAAGAGCCGGAACTTATTGAGGAGATCGTCGCTCCGTCCGTGATGCGGCGGATGAGATGGCGCAGATTGCTTGCGCGAGGGGGCGTTAACAACTTGCGTCATGTTACTTTGCTCCTGCACCTGCCAAAAGCCAGTCATAGCCGCGTTCTTCCAATTCGAACGCCAATTCCTTGCCGCCGGACTTGACGATCTGGCCTTCGGCCAAAACGTGCACGAAATCGGGCACGATATAATTGAGCAAGCGTTGGTAGTGCGTAATAACAATCGCCGAGTTATCGGGCCGGCGCAACTTGGTGACGCCACCGGCGACGATTTTCAAAGCGTCGATGTCGAGGCCGGAATCGGTTTCGTCGAGAATGGCGAGTTTGGGTTCGAGGACGGCCATTTGGAAAATCTCGTTGCGCTTCTTTTCACCGCCGGAAAAGCCTTCGTTGACGGGGCGGCTAAGCAGACTCGGGTCAAGATCGAGCAGTTTCATCTTCTGCTTTACGAGCGCGAGGAACTCGATGGCGTCCAGTTCGGATTGGCCCTTGGCTTTGCGGCATTCGTTGAGGGCGGCTTTCAGGAAATAAGTGCTGTTTACGCCGGGAATTTCGACCGGGTATTGGAACGCGAGAAAAATGCCCTGTTGCGCGCGTTCTTCGGGTTTGAGTTCGAGCAGGTCTTTGCCTTCGTAGGTGATGCTGCCGCTGAGGACTTCGTAGTCGGGTTTGCCCGCGAGGACGGAGGCCAAGGTGCTTTTGCCGGAGCCATTTGGGCCCATGACTGCGTGAACTTCGCCCGGTTTGACGGTGAGGTTAAGGTTTTTAAGGATCTCCTTGCCGTCGACGCCGGCGCACAAATTGCGAATCTCTAGCATATAAAATTGAAATCGGACTAATTTAGTCCGCTTAGCAAGCTTAGGACATTCGAGGTGCTTGTCAAACCTCTGACGTGGCCGCCTAGAAGGTTTACCGACCACCATGGTTAGGTGAAAGCGCAAACCGCCTCCGAAACACCCGACAAAGACGCCGCCGTGCAAGTCTTACCTCGGTCTTAAACGAGCGGGCCCGTCATGCTCGCCAATCCCGAAACAACCTTGGCAACATTGCCTGGCTGTCCTATTCTCAGGTAGAAAGGCACAATGACCTCTGGCATCCAGTTCATCCTCAACGGGGAATCGATCGAATTAGCCGACTGTTCCACAAACCTGACTTTATTGGAATATCTGCGCGCCAGTGGTCGCACAGGTTCCAAGGAAGGCTGCGCGGAAGGCGACTGCGGCGCGTGTTCTGTCGCAATTGTCGATCGCGATGCCGATGGTCACGCAGTTTACCGCGCCATCAATAGCTGCCTTGTTCCGGTCTGTTTGATGCACGGCCGCGAAATCGTGACCGTTGAAGGCGTCGCTGGTGGATGCAAAGAACTTCATCCCGTCCAGCAAAGCATGGTCGAAAATTTCGGCTCCCAATGCGGCTACTGCACACCTGGTTTTGTTGCCTCTCTTTTCGAAGGCTACCATCGCAAAGACATCAAGACACGCGATCAACTCGACGATCAACTTTGCGGCAACCTCTGCCGTTGCACCGGTTATCGCCCAATCGTCGATGCCGCAATTCAAGCCTACGCGAACAAGAGCGCGAACAGCCTTGCTCCCGAGTTCAAAGGCCTCGCCACTGCCCGCTACGAGCACAACGACGAAACCTTCCTTCGTCCGACCACGATAAAAGATCTCCTCTGTGCCATCGGCGAATATCCACAAGCCAAGCTTATCGCCGGCGCAACCGAACTCGGTCTGGAAATCACCAAGAAATTTAAAAAACTGCAAACGCTCATTTCCGTCGAAGCCGTTTCCGAGTTGAAGGAAATCAAATGCACGGAAGCGGAGTGGCACATCGGCGCCGCCGTCACGCTCACCCAAATTGAAGAAAAACTCGCGCAGGAATATCCCGCGCTCGGTGACATGCTCCGCGTTTTCGGCTCACGCCAGATTCGCAACCGCGCAACAATGGGCGGCAACATCGTCACCGCTTCGCCGATCGGCGACAGCGCTCCCGTGCTGCTCGCGCTCGACGCGAGCGTTGTATTGGCCTCAACCAATCGCGAACGCACACTGCCCATCGACCAATTCTTCGTCGCCTATCGCAAAACCGCTCTGCAACCCGGCGAAATTCTCAAGACCATCATCATCCCGCGCGCCATCTCGGGTAGGGACGATCGCGCTGCGTCGTCCACTCTGAACCGTAAATTTTGGTGGCACAAAGTTTCCAAGCGCCGCGAGATGGACATCAGCACCGTTGCCGGCTGCTTCGTTCTCGATCTCGATGCCAACAACATCATCCGCCATGCCCGTTTGTCTTACGGCGGTGTTTCCGCGCTGCCGAGTCGCGCGCGCAAGACCGAAGCCGCCTTGCTCAACAAACCATGGACCAGGGCCACGCTCGACGAGGCGTTGTCCATTGTTGAAACAGAATTTACGCCGATCTCGGACGCCCGCGGCACCGCCGAGTATCGCCGCGGACTTATTAGCAGCTTGTTGGAAAAGTTTTTCGTCGAATACGAACCCTCCGATTCGCGCCGTACGAAATCGCCGGCTCTCCCCGTCTCAACGAAGCCGCAATGCACTCCGCACGAGAGCGGCCACAAGCACGTCTCGGGCTCAGCAGTTTATGTCGATGACCAAATTGCGCCACGTCACGCCCTCGAGGTGTGGCCTGTCTGCTCGCCACACGCCCGCGCAAAAATCCTGAAACGCGACGCCGCCAACGCCCGCAAGATGCCGGGTATCAAAGCCGTGTTGCTTGCCGAAGATGTCCCCGGTTTGAACGACATCGGCATGAAAAACGACGAGCCCTTGCTCGCCACAACAGACGCCTTATTTCACGGTCAAATCATCGCGCTCGTCGTCGGTGAAACGCTCGAGGCCTGCCGCGCCGCCGCGGAAAAAATCATCGTTGAATACGAACCGCTGAAGCCCATTCTCACCTTTCCTGAGGCAATGGCTGCCGGAAGTTTTCACAACGAACCCAATTTCATCCGTCGCGGCGACATCGATTCCACCCTCAAAAACGCGGAGCATTCCATCGAAGGTGAATTCGAATTCGGCGGCCAGGAACATTTCTATTTAGAAATGCAGGCTGCGTGGGCCGAACCCGGTGAAGACGGGACGATGCTCATTTCATCCTCCACCCAGCACCCAAGCGAAGTCCAACTCGTTATCTCACACCTGCTCCACACACCGTCCAACAAAATCGTTGTCCAGTGTCCACGGATGGGTGGCGGTTTCGGCGGTAAAGAAACTCAAGCCGCAACACCAGCCGCACTCGCTGCATTGGCTGCATCGAAAACCGGTCGTGCCGTTCGCGTTCATTTCAATCGCGATCAGGACATGATGCTCACCGGCCATCGTCATCCGTTCCACGCGAAGTTCAAAGTCGCTTTCAACACAGCCGGCGAACTACTCGGCGCACGCGTCCATTTGACCTCCAATGGCGGTTGGGCTCAGGACCTGTCGCAAGCCGTCACCGACCGCGCATTATTTCATCTCGATAACTCTTATTACATTCCATCCGTCGAGTTCCGCGGCCAGGTCGCCAAAACCAATCTTTCGTCGAACACCGCGTTTCGCGGTTTCGGCGGCCCGCAAGGCCTGTTGGTCATCGAAGAAATTATCGATCGCGTTTCCCGCAAACTGAATCTCTCACCCGAAATCGTTCGCGAACGAAATCTCTATCGCGGTAAAGGCGAGACCAACACCACTCATTACGGCCAGGAGATTGAAGACAACCGCATCCAAACCGTCTGGCATGAATTGAAGAAAACCAGCGACTTTGCGCAACGCCGTGCAGAAATCACGAAGTGGAACGCCGCACACCCGAATCACAAACGTGGCCTCGCCATGACACCGGTGAAGTTCGGCATCAGCTTCACCGTCACGCACCTCAACCAGGCGGGTGCGTTCGTCTTGATCTATCAAGACGGCACCGTCCAGGTAAACCACGGCGGAACGGAAATGGGGCAGGGGTTGCACACCAACATCCGTATCATCGCCGCTAAAGAACTCGGCACGACCTTGGACACCGTGCGCGTGATGACGACAAGCACCGACAAAGTTCCCAACACCTCCGCCACCGCCGCCAGCGTTGGCACCGACATCAACGGCGCTGCCGTGCAGAATGCCTGCGAAATCTTGCGCGACCGTTTAATTCCCGTCGCCAAAGTTTTGTTAAAGGAGAAGTTCAACATCGACGCCAACACGATCGTTTTCCAGGACGGCAAAGTTTTTTCTCCCACTCACCGACTGCCAGACTCATCAACTCACGTCTTAACTTTCGCCGAGGTCGCCAAGAAAGCCTACATTCTCCGCACGCCCTTAAGCGCCACCGGCTATTACGCCACGCCCGGAATCCACTGGGATCGCGTTGCCGGCAAAGGCAAACCCTTCCACTACTTCGCTTACGGCGCGGCAGTGTCCGAAGTCGAAATCGACCGTTTCACCGGCATGCATCAAGTCCTCCGAGTCGACGTTCTCCACGACGTCGGAGGCGCGGTCAACGAAGGTATCAGCAAAGGCCAAGTCGAAGGCGGTTTTGTTCAAGGCATGGGTTGGCTGACGACCGAAGAATTGAAATGGGACGACAAAGGCCGCTTGCTCACGCACTCGCCCGACACTTACAAAATTCCGGCGATTGGCGACACGCCGCAAATCTTCAATGTCAACTTGCTCAAAAATGCGGCGCAAAAAACGGTTATCTACGGCAGTAAAGCAGTCGGCGAACCGCCGTTCATGCTGGCAATCTCCGTTCGCGAAGCCATCCGCGATGCTGTGGCCGCCTTCGGCGCTAACGGCGCAGTCCCGCTCGCTTCACCGGCAACGTGTGAAGCCATTTGGATGGCCATTCGAAATGGCCGCGTGGCCGCTTAACGGCGCTACGCATTGATCTTTGACATAAAAAAATGAAAAACCGGAGCAGCTTGCGCTACTCCGGTTCAGACTCCGTTCGTTAAATCAGTTTATTTTTGATCCGGAGCTTGTTGTTGTTGCGGAGCTTGGGCGCCGGAGGCTTCATTGATGTTGCCTCGGACTTCCACGTTCGGATTGCCGTTCTTATCAATGGAGACATCCTCCTTGCGAACCTGCGATTGGATGTTGACCTGTTGCGTTGACGAGTCCTTATGCGCAATCACAGAGCCAGTTTGAACAGTTTGTTTTTGAATAACGGGCTGTTCATTCTGCAGCTGGATAGCCACGGATTTGTCCTGGAACGCTTGGCCCTGCGCTGCACTGCTGGTAGCTGCGCCGGCTGGTGCGCGTTCAACAACGACATGTTCATGACGCAACTCCACTGGCACACTCACCGTTTCGGTGGTTGTGAATTTGCGAAGTTGCACCTCGCTGGGAACCTCCTGCTTCCCGACGTTCACCCGCTCTTCATACAACGGGATGGCTACCTCGTTGCCAGTCGCCGCTGTTGGAGCCGGCATGGCTTGAGCGCCGCTTGCTTCAGACGTTGTCGTCGTGCTATAGGCCGTTTGCCCGCATGGTTGTTTCTCTCCGCATGGTTCGTTCGATGCGTAGTGATGATGAGTTGCACATGCTGACAAAAAGCCAGCTACCGAGATGATTCCTGTCACATAACTTAGTTGTTTGATCATATTGTATTCCCTCCTTATGCCGACATTCGATGACATACCTTTTTCACGCAACCTACTGTTTACCTGATTGTGAGGGTAAAGTTCCTGTATCCACCTGTAGTGGCATGGATGATGATTGCATGTGCGTTCTTTAGTTATTCCATTGGTCAATCGTGATGCGTTAGACTGAGGTGCATGAGGAATCTTAATCATCGCCTCGCTGTTGCACGCGGGGAAATTCCTGCCGAACTCGTCTTCAAAAACGCTCGCATCGTCAATGTTCTTAGCGGCGAAATTCACGAAGGAAATGTCGCTGTCGACGGTGGTCGCGTCATTGGTGTCGGCGATTACAAAGGGCGCAAAACGATCAATCTTCGCGGCGCTTATCTCGCCCCCAGTTTGATTGATGGCCATTTCCATATCGAAAGCGCGCAGTTAACCGCCGTCGAATTCGCCCGCGCCGTAGTACCCTCATGGCACCGGCGCTCTGGTCATTGATCCGCACGAATACGCCAACGTTCTGGGCCTCGACGGTATCCGCTACGTTTTGGAATCGACGAAAAATTTGCCGCTCGATTTTTTCATCATGCTCCCATCCTGCGTCCCGGCGACTCATCTCGAGACAGCCGGCGCGCGCATCACTGCGGACGACCTGCGCCTGATGATTTCTGACGAGCGCGTGGCCGGCGTTGCTGAATTGATGAACTATCCGGGCGTTTATCTCGGGACCAAAAGTGAGTTGGCCAAAATCGAAGTGGGTAAAGGCAAAGCGGTCGATGGACATGCGCCGGGTTTGCGCGGCAAAAATTTAAATGCTTATGCGCTGGCGGGCGTTCGTTCCGATCACGAATCCACCGAACTCGACGAAGCCCGTGAAAAGCTTCGGGTCGGAATGCATCTTCTCGTGCGGGAAGGCAGCACCGAACGCAATCTCGAACACATCATCGGCCTAGTGACTCCGCATAATGCGGCGAATTGTTCTTTTGCGACCGACGACAAACTCGCTGGAGATCTGGTCAACGAAGGCCATATCGATTTCGCCGTCCGCAAAGCGATCTCGCTCGGTGTCGCGCCGATTAGCGCGATTCAAATGGCCACGATCAATACCGCGCGCCATTATCGCTTACATAATCTAGGGGCGATCGCGCCGCGTTATTGGGCTGACTTCATCGTTTTTGACGACCTCAAGAAATTCAAGGTCCGCCAAACGTATAAAAAGGGTCTGCTGGTTGCTGAGGATGGAAAATATTTGTGCAAGAATATCGCCGCAACGCCGTTACCGCGCAGCACGATGAATCTTCGTTACAAACCTCGCGATTTCGTGGTCGCCGCTAATGGCAAAAAACGCATCAAGATCATCCAGATTGTTCCAAATCAAATCGTCACAAAACAGGTCATCGAAAAACCAACGGTCTTTAACGGCGAAGTTGTCCCCGACACAAAACGTGACATTCTGAAACTGGTCGTGGTCGAACGCCATCATGCGACAGGCAACGTCGGCGTCGGTTTTGTGCGAGGGTTCACATTGAAAGAAGGCGCGATTGCCTCAACGGTCGCCCATGACGCTCACAACGTGGTGGTTGCCGGAACGAACACGGCTGATATTTGTGTGGCAATCGAACGTCTGGAACGACTGCAAGGTGGCCAGGTCGCAGTTCGCGATGGCAAGGTCATCGCGGAACTTCCGTTGCCGATCGCCGGTTTGGTTTCGGACTGTCCGCTCGACGAAGTGATCAAACGTCTCGATAAGCTGAATGCGGCCGCTCGCGCCATGGGTTGTAAACTGGAAGCGCCATTTATGACACTGTCGTTCCTAAGTCTTTCGCCCATCCCGGAATTGAAGTTGACCGACCAGGGATTGATAGACGCCACCCACCTGCGTAAAACGACGCTTTTCGTTTGAACTTTCAACCATTAACCCCAAACCCTAAACTGAACCGATGCAAGATAGTGCCAAGCAGGATTTGAAATTTATCGAGGCAGCGATTCGTTTGTCCGGCGAACATATGCGCGCAAACGACGGCGGACCTTTCGGGGCAGTCGTCGTTAAAAATGGCGAAATCGTCGCTACAGGGTGGAATAGGGTTACCTCGACGAATGACCCGACCGCGCACGCCGAAGTCACTGCTATCCGCAACGCCTGCTCTAAACTCAACACGTTTCAACTCAACGGTTGCGTTCTTTATACCAGTTGCGAGCCGTGCCCGATGTGTCTTGCGTCCGCTTATTGGGCGCGGGTTGATCGGATTGTTTTTGCCGCCACACGGCAAGACGCGGCCAAAATTGGTTTCGACGACGAATTTCTTTACCAGGAAATCGCCTGCGCGTTGGAGAAACGGAAAATACCTACCCAACAACTTTCGCGCGAAGATGCCACGAAGATTTTTGCTGAATGGGAAGCGAAAACTGACAAGATTCGCTACTGATGAATCGGCTGACTCGATGTTTGATCGCGGCGCTTGCTTGCGTTTGCATTTCTACATTCGGAACACAACTGCCCGGCCCTCTGCCTGACGGCGGTGTTCAATTGCCCAACCAATGGCAATTGCGTCCAGCGGGAAAACAAATTCCTCTCGACAACTACCCGGTCAACATTGCGATGCATCCGAGCGGCAAGCAGGCCATCGTTTTGCATTCCGGTTATGGTCCACACGAGTTGGTGGTCGTTGATCTTCAGTCGGAAACAGTCACGCAACACGTTGCGCTAAGCGAAGCGTTTTATGGCGTTGTCGTTTCGGCCGATGGTAAACAGGCTTATTGCAGTGGTGCGGGAGATGAAGTCGTGCACCGATACGATTTCGTGCGCGGACAGTTGACCAATGGCACTTCGATCAAAATTCACGACAAAGTTCTTCGGGGAGTGCCGAGCGGGCTCGCCTTGAATAAGGCGCAAAATCATTTGTTCGTCGCAAATGTTTGGGGCGATTGCATCAGTGCCGTTGACCTTCCGTCGGAGAAGGTGATCGATATTCTTTTAGGCACGCGGCCGTTATCGAAGACGCTCAATCCCGTTATCCCGTCTGAGAAATTCGACACTGCCGAAGGCGCGGAGCGGCGCTTTGAAATCGGTTTTTACGAAACGTCACCAGACGATTCTTGCCCATATACGTGCCTCTTGGATGAAAAAACGCATCGCCTGTATGTCAGCCAATGGGCACAGGCGTCGGTGCGAGTGATTGATTCTAACTCTCTCAAGCCAATCGCCGCATGGCGTTGCGAAGAGCATCCATGCGAAATGGCGCTGACGCGCAATGGCAGTTTGCTCTATGTGGCTAACGCAAATCTGAACACGGTGACTGTGTTCGACACAAAGTTTGGCCGCGCAATCGAAACGTTGTCGGCGAGCCTGTATGCCAGTTCACCTCCCGGGTCCACACCGAACAGCCTCGCCCTTTCGCCCGATGAAAAAACTCTCTACGTCGCCAACGCAACGCTCAATGCGATTGCTGTTTTTGATGTCAGCACTAAAGGCAAAGGCCGTTCACTGGGTTTTATTCCTGTCGGGTGGTATCCGACGTCTGTTCGAGTGACGCCCGATGGCAAACGTCTGATCGTCGCGAACGCGTGCGGCGTGACGGCTAAACCGAACTACGTTCACGGCGAAAGACTCAAAATCCAAACCTTGTTCCCAGGCACCTTGGACATCATCGATCTTCCGCATGGGAAAGATGCTGAAGGGCAATTTTCCAAATGGACCGCTGAGGTTTATCAGTGCTCGCCGTTGAAAGATAAAGCTGCGGCACCTCCGCCGTCGTCCCCCGACAATCCGGTTCCCGCTCGAGTTGGCGATGCCAGCCCGATTAAATTCGTTCTCTACATCGTCAAAGAGAATCGCACTTACGATCAAGTGCTAGGCGACATGAAGGAAGGAAATGGCGAGCCGAAGATTTGCATTTTCGGCGAGCAGGTCACCCCGAACCAACACAAGATTTCGCGTGAATTCGTTCTGCTCGATAATTTTTACGCGGACGCGGAAGTCAGTGCCGACGGTCACGAATGGAGCATGGGCGCGTATTGCACTGATTTCGTCGAGAAGATGTGGCGTATGAATTATGGCCACAACCGAAACGGCAAGTTCCCTTACGCAGCGGAAGGCTATTTTGAAATCGCCACGCCAGCGGGAGGTTATTTGTGGGATACGGCCAAACGCGCTGGCGTGAGCTATCGCAGTTACGGTGAGTTCGTCAGCTACGATCAACCGGCTGATAAACCCGCCCGCCCGCGTGTGAAATCGTTGGACGGTCACATCGATCCAATGTACCGCGCGTTCGACATGAGCTATCGCGACGTCGATCGCACCAAGCGTTGGATCTCGGAATTTAATCGGCTGGAAAAAGCCGGTGAAATGCCGCGCCTGCAGATCATTCGTTTACCGGGAGATCACACGCATGGAACCAGCCCGAGATTCCAGTCCCCGGCCGCGTTCGTCGCCGAAAATGATTATTGCGTGGGACAAATTTGTGAAACGGTAAGCAAGTCGTCGCTTTGGCCGCAAACGGCTATTTTCATTATTGAAGATGACGCTCAAAGCGGCTCCGATCACGTCGATGCTCATCGAACTACGGCTTATGTCGTGAGTCCGTATACGCGTTTGGGGAAGACGGATTCGACGATGTATTCGACCAGTAGCATGTTGCGCACAATGGAACTCATTCTCGGCATGCAACCGATGAGCCAATTCGATGCAGCGGCGCGTCCGATGTATAATTCGTTCCAGGCAAAAGCAGACGTGCGTCCATACGAGATCGTTCAACCGCAAATGGACATTAACCAAAAAAATGTCGCGGGCGCTTACGGTTCTGATTTCAAATTCAACTTCGCCAAAGAAGACGCGTGCGATGACATTCTGCTGAACGATGTTATTTGGAAATCGGTGCGAGGTCGCGATTCAGTAATGCCCGCGCCGGTTCACGCTGCGTTTGTCTACAGTCATGTCGCTGACAACGACTAGTTCTTCCAATCGTCGGTGCGAAATGGCGTCGCTGGAAGGCCTGCGCCATTATATAAGCTGAATTCAGGATTGGCGGCCCACGCGTAACGCACCGCTATCGGATGCTGGACGTCCGGATGAGAGATGATGACGTTGTTTCCCTCGATTTTGGCATTCGCGCGAGTCCATTTATGATCTGCACCGGCGATCGCAAATCCTTTCAGGGCCTGGCCATTTGTCGTCAGGCCGCCATTCGCATATTTGAATGAAACGACGACGTTGCTGCCTTTGATTCTGAAACCAGTCGGTAACGGCCCGGAAGCAATAGCGCCCTTGTCACTGTAAACATCCGAGAGCGCCCACATCGCCAGACGCTTGCCGACGTCTTGTTTGTTTTTTGGATGGATATCCCTCGCGTCGCCGAGCCCTAGAGTGATTGCCATTCCAGTGTGAGAAACGTTTAACGTTTTGAGCATTTCGTCGCGAACGGTTGGCCAGCCGCCCGGCTCGACGGGTTCGCGTTGCGGTTCCAGAAACTCAGGCAGCTGCACCCAGGCAAATGGAAAATCGTAGCTCCAACGCGCGCGCCAGTCCGCGATCATCGTTCTGAGCTGCAGACCATAGATTGTTGGGAATTTCCCGACCGCATTGTTTTCGCCCTGATACCAAACAGCACCGCGAATGGCATATGGAATCAAAGGTGAAATCATGCCATTGTAGAGATTCGCTGGAAAATTTTGGTTAAGACGCGGGTTCGTTGGCTTTTGCGGCTCGCGCGGCGGAGTCGTGTGTTCACGCTTGGCTTTCTTCACAGCCGCGACCCAACGCGTTTTTTGTTGTTCGTAGTCCGCAGTCGCTTTGGCTTCGTCCCAATTCTTGGAGGTAAGTTCGAACCAATCAGCCGAGATCGTGAGGAATTCGGGCAAAGGCGTTTGTGCATTCATACTGGTCCACGCTTCGATGGCCGTTCCGCCCCAGGACGAATTGATCAGGCCGACAGGCACCTTAAGATGTTGATGGATTTCGCGGCCAAAAAAGTAAGCCACGGCCGAAAATTTTCCAACGGATTCCGGAGAGCATATCACCCATGCGCCGGTGCACTCGGATTGCGCCGTCGCGCGGGAATTTGGTCCAACGGTGAACATTCGGATCGATGGAAAATTGGCCGTTGCTTTTTCAGCATCGAAATTCTTGCTGCTTTCGACAGTCATGCCCATGTTGGATTGGCCCGAACAAAGCCAGACTTCGCCGATCAATACATCGTGCACCAAGATTTTATTTTTGCCCTCAACGCTCAACGTGGTGGGTGCGCCGGTTTTGAGCTTTTTTAGTTTCACCATCCATTTTCCATGCTTATCGGCCCGCGTGCGTTGAACCTGCTCCTCTATTTTGATGGTCACTTCCTCACCTGGATCGGCCCAACCCCAAACTGGAACAGTGACATCGCTCTGCAAAACCATATGGTCGCTGAACATCGCCGGCAGCCGGACATCGGCAAATACATTTGTCGCGGCGAGAATGAACGTGATTACGGTTGCATACCAGCAAGCGCCATAGTGTTGCGAGGTCCTCATATTGGTTCGGGATTTGATGTGCGAAACTGTGGCCGAAATTTCACTTCAGCGAAATAGTTTTGTGGAGTTGCCTTCTAATGTTCGTTGTCTTTATGCCCTATGGAGGATCGAATGAGCGTTTTTCACCTGAAATTATTGATTTTCTTTGAAGAAGAACGCTGGCCGTGCCATCAAAGAGGGGATGCCATCCGCTCCCTTTAGACGAAGTGTTCCTGCTGTTTTAGTTTTGGTCGTGGTTTGTTGGTTTTTTCGCTCGCTTGCAGCAGCCGAAGCAGCCCCATCAGGTTCGGCACTGCCGAAAGTTCAGCCGGGCTGGAAGGTTTCGCTCGTTGCCGAACCGCCCCAATTGATTCATCCGAGCGTGGTGTGTTGTGTGCCGGATGGTCGGGTCTTTGTTGCGCAGGACCCGATTGATATGGGGTTGCCGAGTAATTCTTCTGGCGACAGCATCCTGTGCTTTCATCCCGATGGGCATGTCACTCTTTTTGCGACGAATCTCCACGCCGTGTTTGGTCTGGCCTATATCGATGGGAAATTGTTCGTTCATCACACGCCGGATTTCAGTGTTTTTACGGATGACAACGGCGTGGGCAAAGAGCGTAAGGATTTGTTCACTACCAACCCCGATCCGAATCTAAAAGGCACCGGTTTCAACGACCACATTCCATCGAACATACGCTTGGGCATGGACGGCTGGTTTTACATGAGCACCGGGGACAAGGGCATTTATGGCGCGGTAGGAAAAGACGGCAGCAAAGTGAATCTACAGGGTGGGGGAGTCATGCGCTTTCGTCCCGACGGAACCCACCTGGAGATTTATGCGAATGGAACGCGCAATCATTTGGATGTCGCGATCAACGCCGAGGACGAAATTTTCACTTACGATAATACTGATGACGGCCTCGGTTGGTGGACCCGTGTGACGCATATGGTGGACGGCGGCTATTATGGTTATCCCTACGATTATAAAACCCGGCAGCCTTATACGCTTTGGATGATTGGAGATTACGGCGGTGGATCGCCCACTGGCGCGATGGCCTACAACGAGGATGCTTTGCCCGAAGAATATCGCGGCAATTTGTTCCTTTGCGACTGGGGCCGAAGCCAGTTACTTCGCCTCCGCGTTTCGCGCGAGGGTGGATCTTACAAGATTGATTCGCGGGTTAAAACTAATGGGCTGGATTTCCTTAGCCAGGGCGACAAGCCGTTCCGGCCTGTTGGGATTGCGGTCGCGCCCGATGGTCTGAGTTTTTACGTTGCCGATTGGAATTTCACTGGCTGGAGAAAAAACGAGACTGCCGGGCGTTTGTTGAAGGTGACTTACACGGGTCCAAGCCAGGGCACACCCAAGCCCGAGTGGTTCGTTCCGGCTGCGATGGGGAAATCATTTCAAGCAAGCAACGATGAATTGATCGCCGGGTTGAGACATCCCGCTCAAAGTGTGCGGATGGTGGCGCAGCGCCGGCTTGCCGAACGCGGACAGGCCGTGGCACCTGCACTCACTGCGTTGCTCGCGGATGCTAAGGCACCGGCTTACTCGCGTTGGCATGCGATTTGGACTTTGGATGCTTTGGACGGCGGCACGGGTGCCCGGCAGGAAATTATTGCGGTTGCTGGTGGCGATCCAGATGTATCGGTTCGCGCGCAGGCGATTCGCCAGTTGGGAACAGCGCGAGCGCGTGACGCGGTGAAAACGTTGAGCGGCGCGCTTAAGGATTCAAATCTTGAAATTCGTTTTCGCGCGGCAACGGCGTTGGGGCGCATCGGTGATATTGCGGCAGTGCCCGATTTGATTTCCGCGCTCGACGAAAGAGATTTGTTCACGCGCTATTCGGTTTTTACGGCGTTGAACCGGATTGGGAAGTCAGACACGAATTCATGGACCGCGATTGCAGCCGGGTTGCAAAGCACCAATGCAACAGTGCGTCAGGGGACGTTGTTCGCGATGCGCGAAACTTACGATGACCAAAACGTTAAGGCGCTCGCCGCATTCGTCGCATCAATGCAGTGGCCTGCCGAATCTCGCGCACAGGTGTTAACGAACCTCGCTGAGTTGCATCGCCAACGTCCGGCTTGGACCGGCGGTTGGTGGTTAACTCAGCCGGCGAATGCCGCACCGCCCGCAAAGACTGTGCAATGGGCCGGAACTCCGAGCGTCATGGCCAGCCTCACCAACGCCCTGAAGGATACTCAAATAGCAGTGCGGCGTGCTTCCCTCGAGGCATTGGCATTGGTTGGCGAGGCCAATGTTACCGGTGCGGTTTGCGAAATGTATCCGAGTGAAGGCACGGAGTTGAAACGCGCGATCCTTAAAACTCTCGGCGGTTTGGGTGGAACGAATTCTGGCGCGTTGGTCGCTGAAATTTTGGCGGATCCAGCGAAAAATTCGGACGTGTTGCCGGACGCGATCGATGCTGCGGGTCGCATCAAGGTGAAGGCTTCGACTGCGGCGCTGATCAATCTCGCTTCGGTCACGAAGGATAACGGGACGACGATCCTGATCCTGCACGCTTTGGGTGAGGCGAGATCAGCCGACGCCGTTAGCGTCGTCGCGAAAATGCTTCGGCATTCGGATTCGAAAGTTCGCCACGATGCCGCCGAGGCGCTGGCTTCCATTGGAGGTATGGCTGCACTCGACGCCGTCACCGCGTTGCTTTCGGATGCGGATAAAGATTGCCGTCACGCTGCAATCACCGCGGCCGGCCTCTTGAAAGACAAACGGATTGTGCCGCAACTTCTGGAATCGTATCAAACAACGGAATACAAAGCCGATGCCCTTGAGGCGCTGACCAAGCTTCCAGACGTAAATGCGTTGAGCGCTTATCTCGATGGCCTCAACAGTCCCACTGATGCGGTGCGCAACAACTGCCGCACTGCGATTGAAAGAATTCGCGAAACTGTATTGAGTGTGATCGAGGAAAAAGATCGCACCAAGCCGTTCACCGGCCAGGCACGCGCAGCTTTGCAACGGGTTTACAATTATAGTGAAGCCGCGAAAAAGGGTCCGTTGTTTAAAGGCGCATTGAAAGTTGAAGCCTATGTCAACTTCGCAGAGAAAACACACGGCGATGCCGTCCGCGGCCAAAAGGTTTTTGGCGGGCCGGTCGGTTGCGTAACGTGTCATCGCATCGACGGCAAGGGCGGCGAGGTCGGTCCGGAACTCACCGGCGTGGCAGCGAAATATAATCGCACTTTCCTGGTGGAATCGGTTCTATACCCATCAAAACAAATCCTCGACGGCTACCATAGCACGGTCATCACTACGAAAGATGATGAGTCCTACACCGGTTTTGTTCGCGCCGAGAATTCGCGCGAGTTGACTCTGCTGCAAGGCTCCGGCGAAAAGCGCGTCATCAAGAAAAATCAAATTGTGACGCGTGCTGAGGGTAAGCTGTCGGTCATGCCAGAAGGTTTGCAGGCGGCGATGTCATTGTCTGATTTTGCCGACCTTGTCGCTTACCTCGAATCGTTGAAGGAAAAATAAAGACGGTCGCGGTGCATTCGGTCAGCCACTCGCCGCGTTTAAAATAGCCGGCCGTTTCACGCAAAGATACAAAGATGCAAAGGCGCGAGTTCCTCCTCTTGTCAGAAGCCTTGAAACCCGCGATTATATAGTGGAAAGAATGAAGCCGAGTAAGATTCGTTTATTTGTTAAGCCGTGGTGCGGTTGGTGCCAGGAAGCGGAGGAATGGCTGGACGATCGTAAGATCGAATACGAAACCCTCGATGTCACCAATGATCGTGCGGCGCGCCAGGAGATGTTGGAGCTTTCCGGCCAGACGCTCGCGCCCGTCATTGAAGTCGATGGCGAGATTCTAGCTGACTTTGATACGGGGCAACTGGCAAAGTTTTGGCAGAAATTTGAATGACCTCCGCGCCCACACAACCACCTCGTCCGCGCCTTCCCGAATGGCTGCGCATCAAACTGCCGACCAACGATACTTACGCCCGCACGCGCTCTTTGCTCGATGAACTGAAACTGCACACGGTTTGCGAAAGTGCCAAGTGTCCGAATCACTGGGAATGTTGGGCCAAAGGAACGGCGACTTTCATGATCGCGGGCGACCATTGCACGCGAGCTTGTAAGTTCTGCGCCGTCAGCACGGCGAAGCCGCTGCCTTTGGAAATCGACGAACCTGACCGCGTAGCCGAAGCAACTCAGCGGATGGGGCTCAAACACGTGGTCATCACGGCGGTCGCTCGCGACGATATTGCGGATGGAGGTGCGGACCATTTTCGTCAGACCATCGAACGCGTGCGCGAACTGAATCCCGGAATCGTCATTGAAGTGCTCGTGCCGGATTTTCTGGATCGCGATGAATCGATTCGCACCGTTCTCACCGCGAATCCGCATATATATAATCACAATTTGGAAACCGTTCGGCGGTTGACGCCGTCGGTGCGACATCGGGCCACGTACGACCGATCGTTGAGCGTGCTGCGCAAAGTGAAAGACTGGCGCGGTGATTCGATTTATACAAAGTCAGGCATCATGCTCGGGCTTGGCGAGACCGAACCGGAAATTGATCAAGCAATGCGCGATTTGCGCGGGAGCGGGTGCAACATTTTGACGTTGGGCCAGTATCTTCAACCGACGCTGGCGCATTTGCCGGTGACGGAATTTGTCAGCCCGGCAAAATTCGCGGACTACAAGGCCAAGGCGGAGGCAATGGGTTTCGTCCACGTTGCCGCTGGACCGATGGTTCGCAGTTCTTATCACGCGGACGAATTCAGGTTGCCTGGGTAGTCCGCGCGCTGCGCCGTTTGCTCGTTCTAGTTTTCCCGTTTAAGTAACCCTGTCTGCTCGCTGTAAGAGGCTTAACTGCAGCATCTTGCAGACAGCTTCGTTCCCCCGCGATGCGTCGCCTTTTGTAAAGCATTCTCGGCGCCTGTAGAGAATGGCATTCCCCCTGCTAATTGTTTGTCAAGAAACGGTGCAGCTACTGAGCGGGTACGAATGCTATGGTTTTCAGTTCTACAATTTTTTTATTTTTATTTTTGCCGGTTGTTTTGACGCTTTATGGAGTCTTTCCAAGTCTCCGCGTCAAAAACCTGTGGCTTGTGCTCATCAGCATCGTCTTCTACGCATGGGGCGATATTGGATTTCTTCCTGTTTTGCTCGGCTCGATTTTTCTTAATTACATTTTCGGATTACTTCTCGATCGCGAGAATCGCCCGACCCGCAGAAAGATTATTCTGATAGCTGCACTCGTTCTAAATATTGGGCTTCTTTGTTGTTTTAAATATCTCAATTTGGTTGGAGAGACCTTCAATACTCTCCGTGTCGTTTATCATTTAGCACCTGTTCAATGGCAAGCGGTCCAATTGCCAATTGGCATTTCGTTTTTAACGTTCCATGCAATCTCCTATGTAATGGATGTCTATCGTCGCAAAAGTAATGCGGCCCGCAATCCATCTTCTGTAGCTCTTTACATTCTATTCTTCCCGCAGCTTATTGCCGGGCCAATTCTTCGTTGGAGCGCTATTGCACCGCAAATCGCATCCCGATGCGCAACGCGGGCCAAATTCGCCGAAGGAATTCGTCGGTTTGGCTACGGTTTCGCGAAAAAAATGCTTATCGCGAACGCTGTTGCGCTGCCGGCCAACAAAATCTTTGCTTTGCCCACATCGGAGCTTTCGCCTGCATTAGCGTGGTTTGGCGCATTATGTTACACGTTGCAGATTTATTATGATTTCTCGGGTTACTCGGACATGGCGATCGGGATGGGGAAAATGTTTGGATTCGATTTCATAGAGAACTTCAATTTCCCGTACATCGCGCAATCGATTCAGGATTTCTGGCGGCGCTGGCATATTTCGCTTTCCAGTTGGTTTCGAGATTATCTATACATCCCGCTTGGTGGAAATCGTTGTTCCAAGATGCGGAACTTTCTCAATCTCGTGCTCGTCTTCTTTCTTTGCGGGTTGTGGCATGGAGCCAGTTTGACGTTTGTGATATGGGGCCTTTATCACGGAAT
Organism: uncultured Verrucomicrobiae bacterium; assembly: GCA_963702845.1. GTDB lineage: Bacteria > Verrucomicrobiota > Verrucomicrobiia > Limisphaerales > Palsa-1400 > JAICXV01. Next base: position 389,445 of record OY969763.1, read on the forward strand.
TTTTCTGGTGCTGGAACGAACACGTTGGGGTGCATTCATCGCATCACTGTCCAGTCCGTTTCGGCATTTTTATGCGCTGTTGATCGTCACGATTGGCTGGGTCTTTTTCCGCGCTGCTACGTTCGGGGGAGCGGTTATGTTCTTGGGTTTTATGTTTGGCTTCCGGCAGGTCTCCGTAACCAGCCGATCAGTGAATATGCATCTTACGCATCAAGTGGCCTGGGCAATCGTGATTGGAATCCTGTTTTCGATGCCGGTCTATTCCTGGCTGAAAGAAAAGTGGAACGGCCTTGCAACGAAGCTGCCCGCGAAGACCGAAGTAGCAGCTCAAAGCTTTGGTTTAGTCGCGGAACCTGTGCTCCTCATTGTGATACTTGTTATGTCCGCGGTGTGGCTTGCCGGGGGAACTTATAATCCTTTTATCTACTTTAAATTTTGAGCGACGAATCAACATCTCATTTATTGGAGAAACGGCGCTCCGTCGTGACGATCGTATTTGTTGCGATCTTTTTTATTTTTCTATGGCTGCCGACAATGGACGTGCTCTTTTATCAGGACAAGGTTCCGCAAGTGAACGAAAAGCGTGTCTTGGCTCGTTTTCCAGTCTTTGGATCAGGCATCTCGGGGATGCGGCACTTCATCACTGGCTTAGAAGGATACTACAATGACCATTTTGGCTTTCGGAAGCGGCTAATCTATTGGGGAGAACGTTGGCGGCTGAGTTGGTTTAATGAATCACCGACTGGCAATGTCATGGTGGGCCAGAACGGATGGTTGTACTACCAGGACGATCAATCTGTGGCCGACATGCGTCGGGCAAGCTCGTTCAGTGTCAAACAGCTTCAGGCCTGGAAATCTCTTCTGGAAAATCGACGCTATTGGCTGGCTAAACGTGGCATTCACTATGTTTTTGTTGTTCCACCTGACAAACACAACGTCTACCCGGAATATCTTCCCGATTGGATCAAGCCTGTCGGAACAGTCACTCGCCTGGACCAATTCATGGAGTACATGAAAAGAAACTCCACTGTTTCGGTTCTCGATTTGCGTCAGCCGCTTTTACACGCGAAACGAAATGGGGTTATTTATTTTCAAACCGATACGCATTGGAATGAGCAGGGTGGATTCGTCGGTTACCAGGAGTTAATCCATTCACTTTCGGCTCAGATGCCGGGAATCAAACCTCTCCCGATGACCGCTTTTGACATCGCAACCAATTCGCAACCCGGCGGCAATCTTGCCTCCATGCTCGCTCAAGATAAATTGGTGACGGAAAAATATGGGGCGACCTTTTCAGCCCGCCCTCCGCTTCAGCAGCTGGTATTACACAAAAATAGTTCGGGCGTTGCAACCCTTTCCAGCACCAATTCTAATGCGACCGGGAAAGCGGTTGTTTTTCGTGATTCATATTCGGAAGCCTGGGCTCCTTTCATCGGCTACCATTTCAACGAGGTCATCTACCGGTGGCAATATAGATGGGATTGTTCGCTTATTGAAAAAGAGAAGCCGATTGTCGTTATTGATGAATTGTTGGAACATTATTTCTACCAACAAAACCCAGAGACGCTCGCTTCCAAGGAACGAATATAGGTCCTCGACTTCTCTATCGTAACTTTCGCCGTCCGTGGTTATATTGCTCGTTCTAAAACGGTGAACGTTACACACAGAACATCTCAGTTGCGCGACCTGGACTATTCCGTCGTTCAACAATGTATGCATTGCGGACTATGCCTTCCCACCTGCCCGACATACGACGCGACCAAGCTCGAACGCAATAGTCCTCGAGGCCGCATTTCATTGATGCGCGCGATTGCCGATGGCCGGCTCGAAGCGACCAAAGCGTTCGCCGACGAAATGTATTTCTGCCTCGGCTGCCTCGCGTGCATGACGGCGTGTCCAGCCGGCGTTAACTACGCTGAACTTTTTGAACACGCTCGCGCTGAGGCCGAAGAGAGTCGCGTGTTGAACAATCCCAAGCGCAGTTTCATCCGCGCGCTCACGTTGCGCTGGCTGTTTTTCGACATGGGCCGGTTGCAGTTGCTCGGGGCGGCCATTCGACTGTATCAGCAACTCGGATTGCAGTCTTTGCTTCGCAACAGCGGCGTTTTGAATTTGCTACCGAAACGCATGCGCGAGTTGGAAGCGATGACGCCCGCCATTCAACCGCAGTTTTCATCAGAGCTGATTGCTCCCCTCACACACGCCAGCGGTGAAAAAAAATATCGCGTTGCAGTGCTGACCGGTTGCGCGCAGGACCTGATGTTCAGCAACGTGAACCGCGACACGGTGGAAGTGCTTTCGCGGAACGGCTGCGAAGTTGTGACGCCGGCGGAGCAAAACTGCTGTGGCTCTTTGCACGCGCACAATGGCGAATTGGAAATGGCCCGCGCGCTCGCTCGCAAAAATATTGAGCAATTTCCGCCCGACAAGTTCGACGCCATCATCACTAACGCCGCTGGTTGCGGTTCGCATCTTAAGCATTACTCGCATTTGCTCGGGGAAGATTCGCATTACGCCGATCGCGCGAAAGCATGGGACAAAAAGCTGAAGGACGTCCACGAATGGCTCGCGCAAATAGGCATCCAAACTCCCCCGCAACGCGAAGTGCAGACGGTAACCTATCACGAGGCCTGCCATTTGTGCCACGGGCAAAAAATCACTGCGCAACCGCGTCAGGTATTGAAATCCATTCCAAATTTAAAACTGGTTGAGCTTCCTGAAAGCAATTGGTGTTGCGGCAGCGCGGGTATTTACAATTTGCTCCAGCCCGAAATGGCCAATCAACTTCTCGACCGCAAACTCGGCCACATCAAAACGACCAAGGCGCGGATCGTCGCGAGCGCGAATCCCGGCTGCCTAGCGCACATGGTCAACGGTGTGCGTCGCCACGAAATGTCGGTGCGTCTCGTCCACCCTATTACGCTTCTTGCCGAAGCGTATCGCGGCGAGTAGCCCGATTTGACCTCGGTCAACGCCGACCGTCCCGCAGCTAAATTAACTACGTTCCTCGTGTAACCGTACTGCCTCCGGCATCCTCTGTTACGCTGTGTATTGTCCGAAATCTGTGAAATCCATTTTCCTGACCTGTCTCGTCTGCGCATCTACCAATGCTGCCGAAACCAACGTCACTCGCGCCGCCACCAACTCCGTCAATTCCGCCGTCGTTCGCCAGAAACAGAACCTCGCCCCGAACGAAAATCTCCTGTTCAACGGCTGGGGCGTCACGCCCGCCGGCCAATCCGTTCCGGTCAGCGACATGCCGTTGAAGTTTGTTCTCTCGCCCGACGGCACGCGATTGCTCGCGAGCAGCGGCGGTTTTAACAACACCGGCCTGACGATTCTTGATACGGCGACGCATCGCGTTACCCAATTCTTCCCGCTGAAAACCTGCTGGAACGGCCTCGCCTTCAGCAAAAACGGCCACCAGATTTACGTTTCCAGCGGCGCGTCCGGCGAAATTCACGTTTTTAACTACGACAAAGGAACCGCCACCTTCGCCAAAACCTACAAACCGATTCTCACCTTTCGCCAAACCTTCTTCACCGGCCTCGCCGTTCATCCGAGCACGGGCAAAATCTACATCTGCAACGAAGCCGCCCACGAAGTTCTCGTTCTCGATCCCAAAAATTTCCATCTCGAAGCCACCATCAGCGTTGGCGAATACCCGCACACGTGCGTGATGGGCGCCGACGGCGTTCATCTTTACGTGAGCAATTGGGGAAGTCGCACCATTAGCGTCATCGACACAAAAGAGAATCGGCGTCTGCGCGATCTCGATGTCGACCTCCGTCCCAACGACATGGTCGTCGCGCGGGATGGCCGGATGTTTGTTGCGTGCGCGGGCGAGAATACCGTTCACGTCATCCAAACACTTACCGTCGAAAAATTCCGGATCGAAGCAAGCCGCAAAAAACGCCCGGTCGAAACCGCGCGCGAAATCATTTCGACCTCGCTCTATCCCGACTCACCCGAAGGCAGCACGCCCGACGCGCTCGCGCTTTCGCCCGACGGCAAAACCCTCTTCATTGCCAACGCCGACAACAACAACGTCGCCGTCGTGAACATCAGCGATCCCGCCGCGTCGACCGTCGACGGTTTCATTCCCACCGGCTGGTATCCCACGGCACTGATTGTCAGTCCCGACAACAAAACGCTTTTCGTCGGCAACGGCAAAGGCCAACACTCGCGCGCGAACTATCCCGGGAAATTGAGCGCCCAGCGCGGCATCCGTAACGTTCTGTTCGATTACATCGGTAACACCGTCGAGGGCTCCATTTCGTTTATCGATCGACCCAGCCCCGAACAAATGCGCGACTACACCGCTCAGGTCCAACGCAACTCGCCTTACACGCCCCACAACCTTCGCGCCGCCCCCATCAAAAGCCACAGCGTCATACCTGACCACGTCGGCGCGCGCTGCCCGATCAAACACATTCTTTACATCATCAAAGAAAATCGCACCTACGACCAGGTCTTCGGCGATTTCAAAGACGCCACCGGCAAACCCGCCGGCAACGGCGATCCTCGCCTCACCATTTATGGCGACGCTGTGAGTCCGAACCACCACCAACTCGCTCGCGACTACGTCCTCTTCGACAATCTTTACTGCAATGGCGAAGTCAGCATGGACGGCCATAGCTGGTGCGACGCCGCCATGGCCACCGACTACAAACAACGCTGCTGGATGGTCAGCTACTCCCGACACGGCTGGCTTCCCGGCAACGAAGAAATGGAAGCCCCCGCCGCCGGGTTTTTCTGGGACCTTTGCCGCCGCGAAGGCCTCACGTTCCGCAACTACGGCGAAGGCGCAAAACGCGTACCGTCCGCCAATCGCGGCCACTGGCCGGGCGGTCGCGACATGGACCGCGTCAAAGCCTGGATCGACGATCTCCACGCCGCCGAGAAAAAAGGTAATTTACCCGCGTTCACCATCATGTCCCTTGGCGAAGACCACACCACCGGAACCAAACCCGGCACCTTCGCGCCTGAAGCCTGCGTCGCGAGCAACGATCTCGGTCTTGGCCGCATCGTCGAAGCCGCCAGCCGCAGCCGATTTTGGAATCAAATGGCCATCTTCGTCATCGAAGACGACGCGCAGAACGGCCCCGACCACGTCGACGCCCATCGCACCGTCGGCCTCGTCATCAGCCCCTGGTGCAAGCGCAACTTTGTCGACAGCACCATGTATTCGACCGCTAGCATGATCCGCACAATGGAATTGATCCTCGGCCTCCCGCCCATGACCCAATACGACGCTGGCGCCACACCCATGTTCAACGCCTTTCAAACCAACTCCATCCCGACGCCCTACACGCCGATCATGCCGCAAGTGAACATGCTCGCGAAGAATACAAAAAATTCGCCATTCGCCGCCGAATCCAAGCGAATGAACTTCAGCGAATACGACCTCGCCCCCGAAGACGAACTCAACCGCATCCTCTGGTACGCCGCCAAAGGAACCGACGCCAATTACCCAACGCCAATCCACCGTGCAATTCATCTAACACCGTGAGTTAGGGCGCGTCGCTCCACGCCGTCCTCTCTTTCTCCCTCTGACCACTGACTACGGCATAGCGGCCTCATCGAATGGCGTAGCCATGAAGCGAAGGTAGACGTGGGATTCATCCCACGAACCAAAAGCGCCGCAACGATTCGTGTCGCGTCGCGACACCTGAACCCGCAAACCCGGTGGCAACCCCGCCACGGTTTGAAGCGAACGATCTGCGCGCCCTAGAGGGGCAGAATGAAAATAGCCCAGCGCTTTCCGGCCTGTTGCCCAAATCAACGCTCTTCGTCTTCAATCCCAAAGGGATTGCGTCACTCGGCCCAGCACCACGCGAAGCGTCCTCCGTAGCTTCAGCGAAGGTGGATTGCGTAGCGGCGACGAAGGAGTTAATTGGGTTTGGATCGGTGTAAAATTTTATTGACGGTGTTTGAACCGCGAAGCCACTCCGAAATCCCGTAGGGATGACATGATTGTAGCCCGGCGTTTCAACGCCGGGACAAAAGACTCAAACGAAGTTTCACTTTGCCACAGGCGCGACGAAGGAGTTATATGCAGGTTGAGACGAGCCTCGAAAGTGAGGGCCAATTCGCTGTCGCGAGCTGTTCGTTTTGAAAAAACTTCTTACAAATACAGTTCCAATCTGGCTTAAGGATGCCCTTGTGACTACCTCGGACAGCAAGCGTCTCGCCGTCAGAGCAAAGTTCAGGAAACCCCAAGCGACGCATGTTCTGCTCATGATAACCGAAACCGAAAAACGCGGCTGAGTCGGCTTCTCTAAGAACCCAGCGAGCAAGTTTAAATGCTTTGGTAGAGAGCTTAGCTTCGGAAATAACAACGATTGATTCCAAAGCCTGCTTCATTCGCTCGTAGGCTGTTAGTCGATTTGTAATCCAATGAAGCCTCTCCCCCTCATAGTCTCGAAGCGTGCCGTGGGGACGAATTACGAACTCTTCGTTCAACCACCCGGCGGCAGTTTCCCTGGACACGCGTAGATTGTTCGAAATCACGCCGCACAAGTAACACTCAAGCGTTCGATCATAGTTAAAGGTAATGACATGAACGCGTCGTTTCTTCAAAGCCGACCACGAGCTACATCGGAGCGCTTGCCAGAATGCTTCGTACCAGTGATCTCGCGGCTGGCACGGCGGAAACAGCTTGTCTTCGTTTTCCCTTCCATCGAGGGCGAGCGCCGTGGCGAGCTTTCCTATCTTCATCCAGTTAGGTCGCTTCTCTAGAAAAGAATCCACAGTTCCTGCCGCAGACATCCGCAAGTCGTTCTGGAATGCGTGAAGTTCATCCCTTGAGACCCGAAATGGGCTCAGTAATTTAATCGTTGAGTCCGTGTGCCGTATGCTTAAAACGAGGTCCCGAAGCTCTCGCCCAAGAGGTAAGCCATACGGTTTGCTTGCACCAGCACCGAGGATGAGGACGACGTTCATATCTTCGCTATCGAAACAGAATCATCCCCGCCATCGAAAAGCACTCTCACATTGCTGACGTAATCCTGCGGAGAGGTAACTTGGTTGGGAGGATGGTAACGCATTTGTTGATTCTTCTCATTGTGCAGGACACCGCAAGTTTTTTTGCCGCCATGCCCGCCTTGCCCGTCCGGCTCGGACCCTATCTCGGATGAAGGGCGACAGTCGGAGAGCACGACCACGATTCGCGACAGCAAACAACTCATTTTGGGCACCTGACTAGTGGCGGGCTTGGGAAGCCAACCTGAGCAGTCAAAAAAAAGAACATGAAAACAAATACACAAAATACAAACACAGGTCACTGCAGCTTGAACTCTTCATCTCTTCTGCCAATCATCAACTGATGCGGCGAAAATGGAAGGTCGCGGTTCTGCTTGGGTGCATCGTCGCCATCGCGATTGGTGTCGCGCTGTTGTGGTCAACTCAACTTAACCAGGTAACGATCACGATCCCTAACGGACCGACGCTCAAACTAATAGAGGCGAATTACGATGTCCGCAGTCAAATGTTGCTGAACCAAAACCCAGCAAAGCGCGCCTTGCAGAAGCTGAGCCTCTTGAGCGCGAAAGTTTTCCCACGACTCTTCATGCAAACGAAGACGATTACATTCTATTCGGACCCGGGTGAGGCAGTGTTTTGGTTCAGCGAAACTCCATACGAGCCCGATCGCGCTCGCCGGACATGGTGTGCCGTCCAGGACCCCGGAAAGCCCTACACAATAATGGCGGCTTGGAAATTGAAGGCTTGGCGATATCCGAAAACTCCGGGCATCGTTGCCATCACCTGGCCAGAATGCCCTACGAACGAAGAGACATTGGAACTGTCATTTTACAATGAGAACAATATGGCCCGGTCCAATGTTCTCGGACGAATCACATTGAAGAATCCAGCGTATCGGCAGTAACCCCGCGCCGTGCATCAGTGGCCGTGCGCGAGCCATTCCTTTTAGAGACTCGCGTCGCCTCCAAACCTCCACGCCAGAGATTTGCAACCTCTGGATTCCGCGCGCAGAACACCCTTGTTCGCGCTGCGGAAATATGCGAACACATGTCGGTATAAGTGTTGGACAGGACGGAAATAAAGAGACTATCTATCTGCATAGCGGCGGCAATTCTCTCTTTTGTTACCTGCCATTTCGAGCCACTGCCTCACGGCGATGCATTGCTCCACTTGAGGTCCCTTGAAGCGCTCTGGAATATCCTGATCATTGCCGTGTCCGTAACGGCCGTTGCCGTTGGCATCGGCGTTCTGGTTCGCGGCTCTACTCCAGCCCGCGTCGTAGCAGTCGTCGCCTGTCTGTGGCCGCTTGCAGTCCTTTTGCAACTCGCGGCATTCCTGCTCGTTGAGTGAGGAAGGCTCACAACCCCCTCAACCTCCCCTGAATAATCACGCGCGGCTTCGTTGCGACCATAGACCGCAACGCATCCGCCGCATCATCGCCGCCGATTCCATCCTCGGCATCAACTTTGTCCACGTCCTCAGGCCGATCTTCCCCACCATCAGCGTTGCAGTGCGCGCGCCAATCGAGCCTCGCATCCTTCACGCCACGCCCTCACTCCGCAGCTGACGCAGTTAGGCGGGGTTGCAGAGACGCGCTTCAAGCTTATAAAGCGCTTGTTCACCTATCAAAGCTATGTGAACACTTGTCGCATATTAATTGTTAGCCATGAAACAACTCGCCGCAGTATTGTTGTCTTTGGTCATCGGGGGCGTTGGTGCCTCCGTTTTCGCGGGCGATGCCAGGACAAACCAGGCGCCACAGCGTGCTGTAAGCTCAGACGGTGATGTTGGATTGATCATCAAGGAGCTTTCCCCTGGTCATCCTATTGTAATTGCCATCGAGCGTTACAAAGATCATTCGAATCCCTCGCGGAGGGATGTGGAGATTCCCGAATCTCTGGCTCGTCAGTCGCAGACCAATTACGCGGAATTCAGCAGCGCCTTGGTCGCAGCCGCAGAGCATGCGAAGCTTGATAGCGCGTCGCTAGCCAAGATATTGGAGCTGGTGCGCGGCGCCAAAGAAAACAAAGGCTTGGCCGTAGTTCCGGTCGCTGCACACGCAACTCGGAGGGACGGTGAGCTGGTTTGGGTTGTTTCGCTCAGATGGGAGGGAGAAAAATGGGTTTCAAGCGATGGAGATATGAGTCATTTCAGTAGTTTTACGTTTACGCAGAAGACATTGAGGAAGGTTGCTTTCGACTCGTGCGACTGATGGCTACAACTGCGTGCAGGCGACGCCGGGTTGCGCGCTGCTGTTTCCTGTAGCTGAGGTGCCCGGCGCGCCTGACGCATAGCGTTAAAGCCCCCTCAACCTCCCCTGAATAATCACGCGCGGCTTCATCGCCACCATATACCGCAACGCATCCGCCGCGTCGTCGCCGCCGATTCCATCTTCGGCGTCAACTTTGTCCACATCCTCAGGCCGATTCGGATCGTGCTGCAATGCCGGCAAACACTCAATCAACCGCTGACAACGTTTGTGTATGAACAGCCTTGGTGCAGTTGTCAGTCCCAACTATTGACAAAAGCCTCTTTCGTGAAGGGTAGACACTGCATTGAAACAAATGCCGACATTGATTGCGGAGGCAAATCTTCTTCCGCGTATTCAGCGCATTCCGCGGTTCCACTCCGTTCCCTTCGTGCCTCCTGTTCAATCGCTCCCGAACTTTGATCCCCTAACTTCCAGCTTCGCTATCCTACACGCTTGACACAGCAGCTACTTAACTATAGGCTAAAGCCGCTGCTTAAAATGCAGTAGCAGGGTTTGCGTTCAACTTTGGATGCAATTCTCGCCGACAGTCGCGCCATAGCTTTATGCGAAGGCGGATTGGTCTTTGACATATAATGTAGCCGCCGAGGGTGCTTGTGGCAGTGTGTATCAAAACAATTTGTTCCGTAGTGCGAGGCGGAGGTTTGGCGGTTAACACTCAACTATCAACCCTCAACTTCCCGATCACCTCCCGACACTTCCGGACACCCTCCGGACACCCTCCGGACACTGAAAAAGGATTGTTTTATTTTCGTCCTGCGAAGGCGGGCCGTTTAGGAGAAACAAATGTTTCTCCAAAGTTTCTCCAACCCTTCTCCGAAGTTTCTCCATGTTTCTCCAAAGAGAAGGAATGGGAAGGAATGAGCAACAATGAGCAACATTTTTGAATTTTTCTCCGGTTTCCGAATTTCGACCCATTGACTCCCAAAAAGGCGGAGGTAGTGAAAGATAATGTTGTTAATTGCGTGCTATCCGCTCTAGGGATGTCATGATTGACCCTTATGTCATTTCAAGGACTTGGGCTAGATGCGAAGATTTTGCAGGCGGTTAAAGACGCCGGTTATACTGAGCCGACACCGATTCAAACCGCAGCCATCCCGCCAATCGTCGCGGGACACGATCTCATCGGCATCGCCCAGACCGGAACGGGCAAAACGGCGGCGTTCACGCTACCGCTCCTCACCCGGCTGGCGGCGCAGCCTCCGATGCAACGTCGTGCCACGCGCGTGTTGGTCCTCGCGCCGACGCGTGAACTGGTCGTGCAAATCGACGAGAACGTGCGCGCTTATGGCAAACATTTACCGCTCTCGGTCGCCACGATTTTTGGCGGCGTCGGCGAACAGCCGCAGATCCGCGCTTTGCGGGCGGGCACAGATATTATCATCGCCTGTCCGGGCCGGTTGCTCGATTTGATGCGCCGACGGTGCGCGGATTTTTCGCAGTTGAAAGCGCTGGTGCTGGATGAAGCGGATCGGATGTTGGATATGGGTTTCCTTCCCGATATCAAAAGTATCGTTCAACAATTGCCCAAGCAGCGTCAGACGCTGATGTTTTCCGCGACGCTTTCGAAGGAAATCGAACGGCTCACGCACGACTTTCAGCACGCGCCGAAGATGGTGCAGATCGGTCGTCGCTCGAATCCCGCTGAAACGGTGACGCAGCTTGTTTACGAAGTGCCGAAGCACTTGAAGACGTCCTTGCTGTTGCATCTCTTGCGCGAGCCGCAAATGAATATGGTGCTGGTGTTCTCGCGCATGAAGCACGCGGCGGATCGCCTTGCGCGACAGTTGGAACAAAACGGCATTCGCACGGCGACGTTGCATTCCAATCGTTCTCAAAGTCAGCGGTTGCGCGCGTTGAAAGATTTCAAGTGCGGTGCGGTGCGGATTTTGGTTGCGACGGATATCGCCGCGCGCGGCATTGATGTGGACGGTATTTCGCACGTGGTGAACTACGATTTTCCGATGCACGTGGAAGATTACGTGCATCGCATCGGCCGCACGGGTCGCGCGAATGCGATTGGCGATGCGATTAGTTTCATCACGCCGGAAGACCAAAGCGAATTGCGGGCAGTTGAACGATTTATTGGTCGCGGTATCGTACGCAAAAAGGCTGAAGGATTTAACTACGCCGGCTCTGCCCCCGCGCGGGAAGCGGGAGACGATGATCGTCGCCCGAGGCACCAGCACGGCGGGCCGAGGCATCAGGGGCAACAGCGCCAAGGCGGGAGCAATCAGCAGGGTGGTGGACAGCGCCAAGGCGGAGGGAATCAGCAGGGCGGTGGACAGCGGAGAAGCCGGCCTTCTGGCCAGCGGCGTTGGAGAAGATAATAGGTTCTCGAACGCCTGAGGTAGACGAAGCCTTCAGAGTTCTCATCGCGCAGAGCAGGCACTATATTGTCGCGAATGTCGTTGGAGCTAACCGAAAAACTGCTGAGTGACGCCGCAGGCTGGGACGTGATGAAACACGCCCGCGCCTACCTGTCTCAAGGGCAGGTGGTCAGTTCGTTTTGGGAAGCACCGCTGCTACGCGGTGTGGTGCAAGCCGGCGAATTATCGGTTCGGGCTTCGATGGTGATCAAGAGCGCCAGCGATATTGAAAATCTTTGCACCTGTCGAGAGGCGCGCGAATGGGGCAAAATCTGCGCGCACGGTGTTGCGGTCGGTTTGCATTGGCTCAAGGCGCAGAGGGGAGAGGTCATTGCCCCGGAATCCGCTGCAAAGCCAGCAACTACGAAGGCCAAAAAAACTCCGTCTTTGTTGCGAGCCGACGACGGCGAGCCTACGGAATTGTTTTTTGTTTTACCGCCAAATTTCGACCAGGCCGCAGCCCGCGGGCGAATCATGCTCGTCGTTGAAGGCAAATGGAGCGGTGGTCGTTGCCCGCTGAACGCGTTGCCGAAAGGTCGCCGATACGCTTTCTCGGAACAGGACAATACAGTTCTCGACGCTTTGGAAGAATTTACCGGCGGCGAAACTCCGGCGGTCCTGCAGTTGGAAGTGAAAGATTTCACAGCACTCCTTCCCACTCTGGCAGCGCATCCAAGAATCGCGCTTGGCAAATCGAGCGAAGTCGTCGTTAGCAAAGTGCCGTTTGTTTTGCCTTTGCGCGCGACGTTGCAGGCCAATGGCGAAATCGTGCTCGCGTTGAAAGAAAAAGCAGGTGGAGTCGCAATGATCGGCGATTGGGGTTGGTGCAACTCGACGCTCCAGCCACTAGCACTGCCGCCCGGGTTGAAGGAAATCGTCCGTGGTCCCTTGCGAATCGCACGGTTGCAAGTGCCCGCGTTTCTCAATCAACAGTGGCCGCAATTGCAGGCGTCCGGTGCTGCCGAAGCGAATTTTAAACTGGAGGATTTCACCGTAGGACCGCAAACGCCTCGGTTCCTCCTGGAACTGCGCGGAGGACTTGCCCAACTCGGTGCAAGACTGCAGTGCGCGTATGGTTCGCGTATCATGACTGTCGGGGTAACGACCGACGATGTTTGGATGCCCGATCCGGAAATTCCAACAAGTTACGCAATGCGCGACGTTGGTGCGGAGCGGACGGCGCTGGCACGATTGCAGCGTCATGGGTTTTCGGCGCCGGATAGCTTCGGCAAGATGCAGTTGCTGGGACAGAATGCAGTTTTGAATTTTCTCGCGCGTGAGTTTCCGCGTCTGCAACGCGAATGGACGGTGACGTTGGATGAACACCTTGAGAACCGAACGTTGCGGAATATCGAACGGGTCGAGCCGCAATTTCAAATCACGCCATCGGGTGTGCAATGGTTTGATCTCGGCGTCGTGTTTGCCACCAGCAGCGGTGAGACTTTTTCAGCGGCGGAAATTCAGCGACTGATTCTTTCCGGCCAAAGCCATACGCGATCCAAGAGTGGTAAGACGGTCGTGATTGATACTGGTGCGGTCGAGGAAATGCAGGAGGTGCTGCTCGATTGCGCTCCGCAGCAACATGCGCAGGGCTATCGGATGAGCAACACGCAGGCGGGTTTTCTCGAAGCGACTTTGCGCAAGCATACGAGCTGGAAGGTGGAAGCGCCGACGGAATGGCGCGATCGTGCGGCGCGCCAGAGCGGCGAAGCGAAATTGGATTGTCCGCCGCTGGGGAATCTGGAATCGGTGCTGCGGCCTTATCAGAAGCATGGCGTGGCGTGGCTTCAATTTCTGCGCGAGAACGGTTTTGGCGGCATCCTGGCCGATGAAATGGGATTGGGAAAAACGCTACAGACGCTTGCCTTCCTGCGGTTCGTGCGAGAGAAAAATCCGACAGCAGCACCGATGCTCATCGTTTGCCCGACGAGTTTAGTTTTCAATTGGATGGCCGAAGCGAAGAAGTTTACGCCGGAACTGAAGATGTTAGCTTTGCACGGCCCCAATCGTCATCCGTTGTTCGACCAAATTTCGCAAAGCGACATCGTCGTAACAAGCTATGCGCTGGCGCGGCGCGATGCGGAGCGTTATCGCGATTTCGAATTCGACACGGTTGTTCTGGACGAAGCGCAGCACATCAAGAACCGAGAAACGCAAAATGCTCAGGCTGTCAAAGCGGTGAAGTCGACCCACCGGCTCGTGCTCACCGGCACGCCGTTGGAAAATTCGGTGTTGGATTTGTGGTCTGTCTTTGACTTTCTCATGCCCGGTTATCTTGGTGGCGCAAAAGACTTCCGCGAGCGCTACGAAATTCCTATTACCAAGTCGAAAGATGCGGCGGCGCAACAGCTTCTCTCGCGGCGGTTGCGGCCGTTCCTGCTACGACGACTGAAAAAGGAGGTCGCGGCTGATCTGCCTGCGAAGATCGAGCAAGTGTCGTTTTGCGAGCTCACGCCGGAACAGCGCGGGGTTTACCAACAGGTCATCGAAGCGAGTCGCAAGGAAGTGCTGGAGGCTGTCGGCGCGCAGGGACTGGCGAAGAGTCGGATGGTCGTGCTGACGGCACTGCTCCGGTTGCGTCAGGTCTGTTGCGATTTGCGATTGCTGAAACTGGAAAACGTGAATGCGGCGACTGCATCGAGCAAGCTGGAGATGTTCGGCGAGTTGCTGGAGGAGGTCATTGACGGTGGGCACCGCGTGTTGGTGTTCAGCCAATTCGTAACGATGCTCGGTTTGTTAAAAGAACGGCTCGCGTCCGAGGGCATTGAATATTGTTACCTTGATGGCTCGACGACCAATCGCGCGGCGGTCGTGTCACAATTTCAAACGAACGCCGCCATTCCTGTGTTTCTCATCAGCTTAAAAGCCGGTGGCGTAGGTTTGAATCTGACCGGCGCCGATACGGTGATTCACTTCGACCCCTGGTGGAATCCGGCTGTGGAAGACCAGGCGACAGATCGTGCACATCGCATTGGACAAACCAAAGTTGTGACGAGCTACAAATTGATCACGCGCGATACGGTCGAGGAGAAAATGCTCACGTTGCAAAACCGCAAGAGGGAGATCATTCAATCGACGATTGGTGGCGAAGAAGAATTTGCCGCCGCCTTGAACTGGGACGAGATCCAGGAATTGTTGGCGTAATGCGAGGCCGAAGATTGCGTCAATCCGCAGAACTGCCGTAAGCGCAACGCAATTTGGTGCGCCTGCGCGATCAACTCAGAGGCGCATTCAGGAGTGAGCCACTGACGGCAATTGGCTTCCCATAGACTAAGCCAGGCGGTGAAGTGTTCTTCGCGCAATCCCAATGGAATATGCCGCATCGGCATGCCGCCAGCGTATCTTGCAGGGCCACCTGTGACTTGCGTCCAGAACTTCGCAATCTTTTCGATGTGTTCGGGCCAGTTCTCGATTTTGCTGTTAAAAATGGGACCGAGAAGCTGATGTTGGCGAACGTCAGCATAGAAGTGCCTCAGCAATTGCTCAATCGTCTGCCGTCCACCAAGTCTCTCAAATAATACCGAGGTCTCTTCCATCAATATTTATCATTAATACATCAAATATTGGGGCAACGCGAGTTTGGGTTAAGCGGGAATCCCATTAACCGTCGCATTTCATAATTCTCACACTTCGCGCAATAAACGGTTAGCTCTTCGCAAGAGCGGTGTATCGCCATTTCCCGAGGCGAACGACTCTAATTCAAGAATTAAAGACAGTTATTTCTTTATTTATGAGTCACAAAGCAAACGTCTTCTCTGCACCGGGAACTCCGGTTGAACAACGCACCGTTGGTGAACTGGTCGCTGAACGCCCGGGGCGCTCGCGGATTTTCCAACAGCACCAAATCGATTTCTGCTGCCAGGGCGGCTTGAAACTGCAGGATGCTTGCACCCGCAAAGGCGTGCCGGTCCAAACAATCGTCGAGCAGCTCGAAGCCGAAGCTGCGCAAAAGGTCGAAGGTGAAAACCCGGCGACGTTGCCCCTGCACGAGTTGACCGGCTACATCGTCGGCAAGCATCACGAATTTTTGAAACGCGAGTTGCCGCGCCTGTCGCAGATGTCGGCGCGCGTCGCGAAAGTTCACGGCGACCATACCCCGTCGCTCGTCGAAATGGCTCATGTCTATCAAGGCATGTCCGAGGAACTCTCGAGCCACATAATGAAGGAGGAGCAGATTCTTTTTCCCGCCATCGAGTCGCTCAGCACCAGTCGTGCAAAAGCTTTTCCGCTCGATGGGCCGATCGCGTGCATGCTCCACGAGCATGACGATGCCGGCGCGGCGTTGAAACGTCTCCGTGAGTTGTCACACGGATTCGTTCCGCCGCCGGAGGCTTGTAACACGTATCGCGCGCTGTTCGCCGGGCTCGCAGATCTCGAAGAAGATTTGCACACGCACATCCACCTCGAGAACGCGGTGTTGTTTCCGGCCGCACAAGCGCTGGTCCAAGCCAACAACTGAGGTCGCTATGTTCGCTTACGGTCAAACTTCCGCCAATGCCATCGCGGTGATGAGTTATCTCGCCGCGGTGCCGGGCCGTCGCGCGGGCTCGGGGGAGATCGCCGAAGCTCGTGGGATTTCGCAAGCGCTGACCGGCAAGTTGCTGACGCAATTGTCGGCGGCGGGGTTGGTCGATGGGCAACCTGGACCGAATGGCGGATACACGTTGGCGAAGAAGGCTGAAGACATTTCGTTGTGGGCGATCGCCTCGCTGTTTGAACAACTCGATCCGCCGACGCTGTGCGCGTTCGGACGCGGTTGGTGCGGAAATGGTGATCCGTGCCCGCTCCACGACAAAATCCACGCCATGGTGGAAGATAACCGGCGCTTCATGGAAGGAACACGGCTCTCGGTCTTCCTCGGGCACGAGAAGAATTTTAAATCGATATCGGAACAACGGGACGAAGTTTTAAATCCTAAATAGCTATGAAGAAGATGATGCTATGTTCGCTCGCTGCTGCGGTTTTGATGGCGGTTGGTTGCGGTGAACAAAAATCCAACAACCAACAATCGGCGACTGCGGCGAGGAATGAAGCAGCTCCCGCGCAACCAGCGGTGACGTTTTCCGATTTTCAAGTGCCGGCCAAACCGGAAGTGAATCCCGCGTTGGTGGGGCATGGTAAAGAAGTTTATCAAAAAAATTGTGCCGCCTGTCACGGGGACAAGGGCGACGGCCACGGGATTTGCAGCGCATTTTTGCTGCCGCCACCGCGTGACTTTACCCGGGCTCAATATCGGTTGCGCTCGACGGAAACCGGAAAGTTGCCGACCGACGAAGATCTTTTCCGCGCAGTGTCCCTTGGTTTGTCTGGCACGCCGATGCCTCCCTGGCGGTTCATGTTGAATGAGACCGACCGTTGGTCAGTGGTTGAATACGTGAAAACATTTTCGCCACGGTTCGCCGGGATTGAAGCGAAGCCATTGGTCGACCTCGGTAAAGCACCGGAACGCAATGACACCGCGATCAATCAAGGCAAAGTGCTTTACGCGAAGATGCAGTGCGCAAGTTGCCATGGAGAAAAAGGGCAGGGTGATGGTCCGTCAGCGTTCTCGTTGAAAGACGATGCTGGGAACAAAATTGCGGCGCGGGACTTTTCCAAACCGAGCGGATTTAAAGCCGGCTACGCCACAAAGGAGATCGTGCGCGGTTTCCTGACCGGCTTCAACGGCACGCCGATGCCGAGCTTTGAAAGCAGCTTGAGCAAAGAGGATGCATGGAAGCTGGCCTACTACGTTGAAACATTGGTGAAAGCGCCGAATACGCCGGACGCGCGTGTATCTCAGAACTTCCTGCATCGCGAACAACTCGGGGCCCCAGACGTTAAAGTGAAATTGACCGAGCGCGCCTGGCAATTCGACCCGAACGAAATTCACGTCAAAAAAGGCCAGGTCGTCGAAGTGACTTTCGAACCGACCGACAACGGCCTCGGCGTTGGACATGGTTTTGCGATCAGCAGCTATGACGAAAATGCATTCATGAATGGCGCAATGGTTGGCGCGCCGAAGACGGTGAAATTCCGTGCCGACCGTGCCGGCCGATTCATCTTCTACTGCTCGACGCAGTGCTCCACCGACAAGCTCCATCCGCTGATGAACGGCACGTTGATCGTGGATGACGACATCAAAACCGCCAGCCGGTAACCCAATAGAATTTACTGACATGAAAACGAAATCTTTTATCGCCCTGATCATCGCATTACCGCTGGCGTTCACCGCGTGTAATTCGGACTCCTCGAAGGACAAAGCCGCCGCCGTGTCCAGTGCTGCTGAAAAAGTTTATGTCGCGCCGGGCAAGTTGGATGATTACTACGCGTTCCTGAGCGGCGGCCAAAGCGGCAGCGTGTTCGTCTATGGCATTCCGTCGTGCCGATTTATTCGCGAGATTCCAATTTTTGAACCGCGCGCCGGGTTAGGTTACGCCAACAATCCTGGCACGGAGTCTTACAAGCGCCTACGTGAATCCGGCCCAACCTGGGGTGATACACATCATCCGGTGTTGAGCCAGACGGACGGCAAATACGACGGAAAAAATCTGTGGATTAACGACAAGGCCAACGGTCGTGTTGCCCGCGTCGATTTGCACACGTTCGACGTCGCAAAAATCGAACGCGTGCCGAACATCCAGGGCGCCCACGGCTTGGCGGCGTATTTGCCGTCGTGCAAATACGTGTTCGTGAACGGCGAATTGGAACACGATTTTGAGAAAAACAGCAATGACCCGAACAATTATCGCTCGGTCATTGCCTTTTTGGACGGACAAACTTTGGAAACGAAATTTGAAGTGAGTTTCGTCGGCAATGCGGATATCGCGAGCTCGGGCAAGGACGGCAAATATGTTTTTGTCACGATGTATAATACCGAGAATGGCATGACCAGCGAAGGGATGATCGAGCGCGACCGCGATGCTGTCGGCGCGATTGACGTGCCACTGGCGGAGAAGGTCGTTGCCGAAGGTAAAGCGACCACAATCAACGGCGTTCCGGTCATCGACAGCACGAAGAATCCCGGCGTGCTCACGCTGATTCCGGTGCCGAAAAATCCGCACGGTTGTAACGTCACGCCCGATGGCAAATACGTTTTGGCGAGCGGCAAGTTGTCGCCAACGGTCACAATCATCGACGCGCATACGTTGAAGGTTGTCGCAGAACCGGAAGTCGGTTTGGGCCCGCTTCACAGCACCTTTGACAATCGCGGCAATGTTTTCACATCGCTGTTTGTCGACTCGCAAATCGTGAAATGGAACCTGGAAAAGGCGATCAAGGGTGACCCGAGCTACATCGTCGATCGCGTTGATGTACATTACAACGTCGGCCACACCAAAGCGGCGGGCGCGGACACGAGTTTTCCGAGCGGCGATTGGCTAATTTCGTTGAACAAACTGAGCAAAGGCATGTTCCTGCCGGTCGGTCCTGCCATGCCTGAATCGCAGGAGTTGGTCGACATCTCTGGCGACAAGATGAAAGTCGTTGCTGCGTTTCCTTCACCTCCTGAACCGCACGACGCAGTGATGTGCGCGCGCCAGGTGTTGGCAGACAAAGTGGCGCAGACGTATCAACTGCCTGCCAAAGCGACGAAGCTCGGCGAAGAAAAGGTCGTTCGCAACGGCAATAAACTGGAAGTTTACATGACCTGCATCCGTTCGAAGTTTGTTCCCGAAACATTTGAGGTTCACGCAGGCGACGAGGTCACAATTCATCTTACGAACGTCGAAACCGTTCGCGATATGACCCACGGTTTGGCGATTGCCGACCACGGCATCAACGTCGCGTGCGATCCCGGCCAGACGCAGGACGTGATGTTCACAGCCGGCAAGCCGGGCACGTATTGGTATTACTGCACCTGGTTCTGCTCGGCGCTCCATCTGGAAATGCGCGGACGCATGTTGGTGAAGAACGTAGGCGAACCGGTGAGCGATAATCTCAATCCTGTGGCCGCCCATGGAAATGCTGAACCCAAGGCTTCGTATGAATAACTCGACGCGTAAAGTTCTGACGATCGTATTCGCAAGCGCCGCAAGCGCACTGCTGGTGGGAAGCTTGGCCTTGCCGCTGTGGAAAATGCGCATGGACGCGCCACAGTATCAAGGTGATGAAGCGCTGAAAGTCGCCGTATATGCCGGTAAAATGACCGGTGACCTCAATGAAATTCAACACATCCAGCAATACGTCGGCATCAAAGTGCCGAGTCATTTACCGCAACTGCAATGGTTGCCGGGCGTGCTGATTGGCGGTGCGGTGGTTAGTTTCATTGCCGCGTTTTTGCCAATCGTTGCGCGACGTCGCGCATTGCTCGCGACGGTAGCGGGAGTATGCGTCGCCATTGGAATCGCGGGCGGACAGGCGCAGTACCAGATGTATAAAATCGGTCACGAGCGAACACGGAGTCCGCTGGCGAGAGTGCAAAGTTTTACCACGCCGCTGCTGGGCGATTTAAAATTTGCCAACTTCCACATCAAATCACGCCTTGGTTGGGGTTCGTTTTTGATCGGGGGCGCGTTGCTGTTGCAATTGGCCGGTGTGCGTTTGTCTGCGGTCGCACGAAAGGCCAACGAATCACATCGGCCTGTTGTCATTAACCCAAATCATTCGTTTCAACGAACGATTCCCGCGGATTCTGCGGCTTCCAGCAAAACCAATTCAAAGTTTTCGCCGGACGTTCGATTGACCGCTTACGAAATTTAACTCCATGAAAGGTTCCAGAATTTTATTCATCTCGGGGGTGTTGCTGTTGTTGGGCGTGTTCATCATCGGCATCTACATCGTGCCGCGCGGGCAAGCCGGCGGTCCCAAAACCGCGCGGCAAAGCGATGCGGCGCGAGTGCCGATTTCCGACGTGTTCCTCGATGTTACATACGCTACGCCCGATTTCATCAAACGCGTGAAGCTGGAGCCGTATCTCGGTTCGCACGAGAAGCGCGCGCAACCTTTTCTCATCGGCGTCAACACCCACGTCGGTTCGATCGAAGAACTCGATTTACGCGGCAAGGTCCATTTGCAGGACAGTGATGGGAATTTGTACCCTGCAATCGGTGAACCGGTGGTGGTCAGCGAGCATCACAATATGTATTTGCTCGCATTCCCGTTGTTTGACCATCACGGCAAACCAATCTTCGCCGCCGACCGCCAGTCGTTTAAGTTAATTGTAAGCGGCGTCGGCAAAGCGCCGGAACGCATCTTCGAATGGAAACTGCCGGTGGTGGAAGAAACCCCGGCGCGCACGCTCGCCAACGCGTTGATCATGGCGTTGAGCGTGATCGGGGCGTTGATGGTGATATTGAGCTCATGCGCGATTGAACTGACCACTTACTACACGGGAATTATTGCCGGCGTCGTCAGCTCTGCGGCCATTGCCGAACGCGGAACGAAAATGCCGCTCGGTGTTCGCGCGCGAATTATTTGCAATCTCGCTGCGTTTGTTGCTGGATTTACGCTGCTCTACACAATCAGCGGCGCGATGGTCTCGACAATGGGCCAGAAGTTGATGGCGATGTCAAAGCCGGTGGCAGAACAAATTTGTGAAGTTCCGACTGGCGTGAATCCGACTGCCACCACTGCAGCGGCGCCGGTAAAACATCCAGTCGGTCACGCTGCGCATGGATCGATGTTCGGACCTTGGGCGCATTATGCCAGCTGGCTTGGTGCGGGTTTTCTAATTTTCTTCGCATTGAAAGCAGTCGGCGTGATTAAGCGCGGCAACGTGTGCCTCGTGTGGATGGCACAATTCGGCCGCAAGATGCGCGCAGGCATCGCGTGGGTGGTGGGGCTCGTTTCACCCAAACGCGCCGCGGTCATTCGTGCGCCAGGCTTCAGCATGCGCGTCGCGGGAAACATCACACCGGCAAACTCGTTCTGCGCCGGCCTCGGCCTTTCCGTGAGTTGCCTCACTTGTATGGGCGGAGCGATTTTGTATCCCTTGCTGATCTTTGTTGGCACGTCGACATGGTATTGGGGCGCTCTCATTCTCGGCACTTACTCGATCGCGCTGGCGGTGCCGATGGCGGCAATCGC
The DNA here is from genome assembly GCA_963702845.1 of uncultured Verrucomicrobiae bacterium. Taxonomy (GTDB): domain Bacteria; phylum Verrucomicrobiota; class Verrucomicrobiia; order Limisphaerales; family Palsa-1400; genus JAICXV01. The sequence continues at coordinate 411,072 of OY969763.1, forward strand.
TTTAGCCGTCGGCAACTTCGCATGGCAATGGAGCACTAAAGCGTGGGTTACGCGTGGACTGCAATATTCCAGCGCCGTGGTGATGATTTTCGTTGCAGTGCTAATCGCCTTCGATCGCACCCGTTTTATTAATAGCGTCGTTTTCACTATGCTGAGCGCATTGGGCGGAAAACCGGACGCTACTTTTGCTCAACTGTGAAGTTTTGCCCGACCATTTTATGCGCGTTGGCGGTTGCCACCTCCGTGACTGCGGCCACGATCCCGGTCGCGAATACTATCCAACGCGCTTACGATTTAGCGAAAGATGGGGATACGCTTCTGGTGAACGGTCCCACGGTGTTCCACGAGCACATCAAAATAACGAAGCGCGTTCAACTCATCGGAACGAACAATCCTGTAATTGATGCCGACGCCAGTGGCAGTCCGCTGAGGATCGAAACTGAGGGCGTTCAAGTCCATGGAATTACAGTGCGCAACGGCGGCGTCGATCTTGGCGCGCCAGACGCGGGCATTCTCATTCGCGCGTCGAAAACGATTGTCGAGAATGTGCACGTCGAATGTGGTGGATTTGGAATTTACCTTCGAGCGAGCGACAATTGCCGCATCGCAAACAACGTCATCGTCGGAAACACGAACGTTGAAAACGCCAAACGTGGTAACGGCATTCACCTATGGAACTCCAAGAATAATACCATCGCGAACAATTTCGTGACCGGGTCGCGGGACGGAATGTATTTCTCGTATGCCGATCAAAACATCATCACGAGCAATCGTGTTGAACATACGCGCTTCGGAATTCACTACATGTATTCGCATCACAATCAACTGCGCTTCAATACGCTCACCGCAAACTCGGTTGGCGCCGCATTGATGTTCGCGCGCGATTGCGTGGTTGAAGACAACCGGGCGTTTGCCAATAAACGTCACGGAATTTTGCTCAAGCAGGTTGAGTCATCGCGCTTCATCCACAACGCTGTCTACGGACAGAACCGCGGATTCTTCGTTCAGCAAGCCGCGCTCGATCGCTTTGAAGAAAACCTGATCTGCGAAAACGACATCGGCCTGTATCTTAGCAATGGTTCTGAGAAAAATGTGTTTGTCGGCAATGCGTTTGTGCGTAACACCGACCAAATTTGGCAGCCGAGCGACGAAGTCGAGATGGGCCGGCTCGCATCGAACAATTTCCACGAAGGTTGCCGTGGCAATTTCTGGAGCGATTACACCGGCAGTGACAGCGACGGTAACGGCATCGGCGACACGCCTTATCATGAGACGGATGTTCTCGGTTATATCGTCGATCGTCATCCTGAAGCTCGCGTGTTTGCGTTGAGCCCGGCGGCGTCGTTGTTGCGCAAGAGCGAGGAAGTTCTGCCGTTGCTGGACGCCCAAGGTGTCACTGACCTATTTCCGCTGATGAATCCCTCTGCCGATTCACAAGCAAGGCTCGCGCTGTTTCACCCGGCAAAGCTGTTGGTGAAAGCGACTGACCAATGAATTCAATTCTCCAATTCAAAAATATCGAAAAGCGCTTCGGCCACATTGTTGCGTTGAACAACGTCACACTCGATGTCGAACAAGGCTGTGTTCTCGCGTTGCTTGGGCCCAATGGCGCCGGCAAAAGTACGTTGTTTGGTTGTTTGCTTGGCCTGATTTTCCCGACTGGTGGCGAAGTTTTGTTGCGTGAACAAAATGTGCGCGATTGCGACCGGTGCAGTTTTGGTTACGTGCCGGAACGCATCTCGTTGTATCCGCAACGCACGGTTTGGGAGAACGGACTGTTTTTCGCAAAGCTGCGTGGCCAAACCGCACACGAACTCGAAACCCAACTCAAACGCGTTGGTCTCTACAATGTGCACGATCGCAAAGTGCGCCAGCTTTCCAAAGGTATGTTGCAACGCCTGGGGCTCGCCATTGCCCTCTGCGGGCAGCCGAAGCTCCTCGTGCTGGACGAACCGTTCAACGGGCTCGATCCCGTGCTGCTCGAGCAATTGCAGAACATCTTGCGCGCTGAAAAAGAACGCGGTGCGACGTTGTTGATTTCTACGCACACGATTTCCGCTGTTGAAAATCTTGCGACACACGTCGCGATTCTGTTGCAAGGCCAGGTCGCCGCCAGCGGCACTTTGGCTGAGTTGCGTGCGACATATCCGGACCACGCGTCGCTCGAAAGTATTTATCACACGATCGCGCGTCAAAGCCGCAACGTTGCCCCGGAGGAAATCGCGGTATGAACTCAGCCTTCCAAATCGCTTTCAAAGAATTCAGTGATCGTTTCCGCAGCGGATGGGTTATCGCCTGCACGGCGGTCTGGCTCGGCGCAATTGCGCTGACGAGCTTGTTTGGCGTCATCCAAATCGGAAAAATCGGCTGGCAAGGGTATGAGCGCACGGTGGTCAGCTTGCTCAATCTGGTGCAATATCTCGTGCCGCTTCTGGCGTTGCTACTTGGGCACGACCTGGTAGTTAGCGAACGCGAAGACCGGACGATTGCGCTTTCAATCGCAAGCGGTGTGAGTCGTGCGCAAATGCTCGTTGGCAAATTTCTCGGTGGCTGTCTGGCGCTCGCGTTCCCGGTCACGCTTGGATTTGTCATCGCTGGCGTGGCGATTGGTTTGGGTGCTGGCCGCAATGGCATCGGTAATTTTGTTGTGCTCGCCGTCTCCGGTTTGGGGCTTGGCATCATTTTCCTCGCGATTGGTTTGGTGATTTCAATTTTGTGCCGCACGCGCGTGCAATCCTTGGTTATCGCGTTGCTCCTGTGGTGCGCGGCTGTATTTGTGTTTGATCTCGTGGCGCTCGGCGTCGTCGTTTCGACGCGCACAAACGAAGCTGCTAAACAAATTGAAACCGTCACTGATGCCATGCACGTCAACACAGTCGCTGACATGCACCAAACGTTCGAGAGCGGTGTGGACAATGTTCCGAAAGCTAAGTCTGCAACGACGCGGATTCTGTTTTGGACGTTGCTCGCGAATCCGGTGGATTTGTTCCGCGCCGTTAATCTGCCGGCAACCGCCGAGGCGCAAGTGCCGGTTCCTGTCATCCCGCTGGCGTTTGCGTGCTGGATTACAGCTGCGCTCGGTGCAGGGTTTTGGCGGTTACGCCGTTTGGATTTATGAAAACACGAACCATCATCATTACGTTTATCGCGCTGACGTTGGCGGTCGTTGTGTCCGCTGTCGCGATTCATCGACAAATCCCCGCCACCAAACCGACTGCTGAACAAGCTGCCGAACAATCCTTCAACGTCAAAGGTCGTGTCGTCAGCATCGAGCCCGGAGGCAAGACTGTTCACATCGCGCATGAAGATATCCCCGATTTCATGTCGACCATGACAATGCCGTTCACAATGAAACATCCCGAACAGGCCGCGGACCTTGCCCCGGGTGACGCCGTGAAATTTCATCTCGTCGTCACGAAGGATGATTCGTTTGTTTTAGCGATCGACAAAATCGCTGGAGCAACTCGCCCCATCGCCAAAGCCGCTGGTGAATCACACGCCAACCGCGTTGAAACCGGCGAAACGGTGCCCAATTTTCAATTGGTCGACCAAAATGGCGCGCCGTTGAAGCTGAGCGATTATCGCGGCTCGGCTGTGCTGGTGACATTCATTTACACGCGCTGTCCGTTGCCGAACTTTTGCCCGTTAATGTCGAGCCGGTTTTCGGAGTTGCAGGATCGACTGGCGAAGAAACTTCCCGGCAAATTTCACCTGATCAGCATCAGTTTCGATCCGGAATTCGATACCCCTGGCGTGATGAAAGAATACGGTAAACGTTTCGGCGCGCGGCAGAAGACGTGGTCGCTCACGACAGGTTCACAAAAACAGGTCGACGACGTCGCTGGGCTGTTCGGATTGATCAAAGAAAAAGATGCGAATGGCTACACACACGACTTGCGTACGGCGTTGATTTCACCCGAGGGCAAGCTCGTGCATATCTGGCGCAGTAACGTCTGGACGACTGAAGAAGTCGAATCCCGCATTTCTGAGGTTCTCGGGAATTCATAATTCCGCCGCAGTTCACCTTTTGCAGCACGGAGGGCAACTTTTACCTTTTGCGTCCGGCACTTAGCCTTTAGCCTGCCTAACATGAGTCATCTGGCACGAGCCAGGAAAGTTTTTGATATCGAGCTCGCAGGCATCAAAGCCGTGCGCGGGCAACTCGACCGTTCATTCGATGCGGCAGTGGACCTGATCGTCGAGGCCTTGCGGCAACGAAACAAAATCGTTGTCGTTGGCGTCGGCAAATCGGGCAACATCGGCCGCAAAATCGCCGCCACCCTGACCAGCACCGGCTCAACCGCTGTCGAGCTGAACAGCGTCGATGCGCTCCACGGCGACTTCGGTGTCGTGGCTGATGGTGATGTGATATTTGCGTTGAGTTATTCCGGTGAATCCGAAGAAATCCTCGCGTTGATGCCGCACCTGAAACGATTCGCGGTTAAAATAATTGTCATCACTGGGTCGGCAAAGTCATCGATTGCGCGTTACAGCGACTCCGTCATCAGCGTCAAAATTCCCAAGGAAGCTTGCCCATTCAATCTGGCTCCCACAGCCAGCACGACCGCGACGTTAGTTGATGGGCGATGCGTTGGCGATGGCGATTCTCCAAGCGCGCGGCTTCAAAGAAAAAGATTTTGCGCGCCATCATCCCAATGGCTCGATCGGCCGCACTTTACTGCTAAAGACCAAAGACATCATGCGCACGGCAACATGAATGCGGTTGCCGACAAATCACTGACCATCAAAGAAGCGTTGATGATCATGATCCGCGCCCAATCCGGCAGCATCAGTGTCGTCAATAAAGCCGGCAAACTTGTTGGCGTTTTCACTGACGGTGACCTGCGCCGCCACATGGCTAAAGACGATAATGCGCTCCAGAAGCCGATTGGAAAACGTGATGACGCCAAAGCCAATTTGCGTGCGCGACGATGCGCTCGCGGCCGAAGCGCTTGAAGATTTTCAATGAACGCAAAATTGACGACCTGATTGTCGTCGAACGGAAAATACCGAACCCATCGGCCTGATCGATTCCCAGGATTTGCCAAAATTGAAATTGATGTGAGAACGAACCTGATTCAAACTTCTCGCTGCAATCTTGTGCCGTCGGAGCCGTTTGCTTCAACATGAGTGCCCAGGAAAAACCACAGGACAAATTCCAACGCGCCGAGCATTTCGAGAAAAAAATCACGAAGACCGTTGAAGCCGATTATCTGCTGTTCCTGCCGAAAGGCTACGAAAGAAATAAAAAGCAATGGCCGCTGATGTTGTTCCTGCATGGAGCAGGGGAGCGCGGCACGAATGTCTGGCGCGCTGATATTCATGGCCCGAGCCGATACGTCGCCACGCATCCTGATTTCCCGTTCATTCTCGTTTCACCGATTTGTCCCGGTGGCGACGAGCATTGGTCGAACGAGACGCTCACCGCGTTGCTCGATTCAGTAATCAAAAAATACAACGCTGATCCCGAACGCATTTACCTTACCGGGCTGAGCATGGGCGGCTATGGCGCATGGAGTTTCGCGGTCGCGCATCCCGAAAAATTTGCGGCGGTGATTCCGATTTGCGGCGGTGGTGAAACAATTCACGTTCACCTCGGCCGTTTGGGTTATCTAAAACCGGAAACCAAAGAAGCTCTCAAGACGTTGCCGATTTGGGCATTTCACGGCTCGAAAGATTCCGCCGTGCCGGTCAACGAATCCGAACACATGGTCAGAGCGTTTAAAGCTCTCGGAAACACCGAAGTGAAGCTTACGATTTATCCTGGCGTCGAACATAATTCATGGGAACAGACTTACAACAATCCGGAAATCTACGACTGGCTTCTCGCGCACAAGCGTTTGGAGAAATAGTCACATATTGATCGCGCGATCATCGACCGCCAGCGCCGCTTCCTTCAGCGCTTCTCCGAGGGTCGGATGCGCATGACATGCGCGCGCTAAATCTTCACTGCTCGCCCAAACGCAATCGCCGCCGCCGCTTCGTTAATAAATCATCTGCGTGTTCGCCGATGATGTGCACGCCCAGAATGCGATCGGTCTTTTTATCCGCGAGCACTTTTACTTTTCCCTGCGTCGCGCCGAACGTCATCGCCCGCGCATTGGCTTTGAACGGAAACACGCCCTTCTTGTAGTCGGCGTTGGCGGCTTTGAGTTCGATCTTCGGTCTTGCCGACGGACGCAATTTCTGGATGCGTATAAACAACGCTCGGGAATCGCATCGTAATTCACGTGACCGAAACCAGTGACAATTGCTTCAACGCACGCGATCGCCTTCTTCTTCGGCCTTATGCGCCAGCATCGGCCCGTCAATCACATCACCAATAGCATAGATCCCGGGCACGCCAGTTGCGAAATTTGAACCCGACATTGATGAAACCATTGTTGAGTTCTATGCCGAGTTTTTCCAGACCGAGCCCTTGTGTGTTCGGACGGCGTCCGGCTGCCAGCAGAACTTTGTCCGCGATGATCGGCTCCGCGTTCCTTCACATTCAACGATCGCTTGATCGCCTTTGCGTTTGGCGCTGAGCACTTTTGTTTTCAAACGAAACTCGAGACCTTGCGCTGTGAAAATTTTCTGCGCTTCGCCGGCTATCTCCGAATCGAACCCAGCAAAATGCGGTCGAGGTATTCCAGCACAATCACTTTCGACCCAAGGCGATTCCAAACCGAACCAAGTTCAAGCCCGATATAGCCTGCGCCAATGACGACGAAGTTCTTCGGTACAGATGAAAACGATAAAGCCTCTGTGCTCGTCGTAATAACTTCGCCATCGACTTCCACTCCGGCCAAGGAGCTGGAACGCTGCCCGTCGCAATAAGAATATTTTTTGGCTCCAATTCACTGCGGACCATTGCGATCTTGGACCGTCACGTGATTGCGTCAGTAATGGGCGCGTGCCCAGATAACGCGTGACTTTGTTCTTCTTGAACAAAAAATCAACCCCGCCGGTGAGTGTCTTAACGATGGAATCTTTGCGTTTGAGCATCGTCGGCAAGATCGAGTTTCACGTCGTTACAGCGAATGCCGTGTTGAGCGAAACTCTTTTTCGCTTCCGAAAATAACTGCGACGATTGCAACAACGCTTTGCTGGGAATGCAGCCAATGCGAAGCAGGTGCCGCCGAGTTGCCGGTTCTTTTTCGACGCACGCGACGTTCAAGCCAAGTTGTGCGGCACGGATGGCGGCGGTGTATCCGCCGGGGCCCGCACCGATAACAACGAGGTCGTGTTGGTTTGGCATGAGGTCAAATCTCCAAAAGGATGCGCGCGGGACTTTCGATGTTTTCCTTCACCCGCTTCAGAAAAGTGACTGCTTCGCGGCCATCGACAATGCGATGATCATAACTCAACGCGACATACATCATCGGACGGATGACCACTTGGCCCTGCACGGCAATGGGTCGTTCTTGAATCGTGTGCATGCCGAGAATTCCGTTTGAGGCGGGTTAACGATGGGTGTTGATAGCAGCGATCCATAAATTCCGCCATTCGTGATCGTGAACGTGCCCGGCTGCAGTTCGTCGGGTTTGAGTTTGTTCTCCTGCGCGCGTTTCGGGAAATCGGCGATGTGTTTTTCAGTTTCAGCAAAGCCAAATCGCTCGGCATTGCGCAGAACTGGAACAACCAAACCTTTGCCGCTGCCGATGGCGATGCCGATGTCGAAGTAGTTGTGATAGACAATGTCATCACCGCGAATGGAAGCGTTTAATTGCGGTGTCGCCTTCAACGATTCAATCGTTGCACGGACGAAGAACGACATGAACCCAAGTTTCACGCCGTGTTTCTTTGTGAAATTTTCCTGATGCTCTTTGCGCAATGTCATGACTTGTGAAATGTCGATTTCGTTGAAAGTCGTCAGCATCGCCATCGAATGCTGCGCTTCGACAAGTCGTCTTGCGACCGTTCGTCGCAAAGGCGTCATGCGCACAACTTCTTCTTCGCGCTGTGGCTGTATCTCCGGCGTCGATGTGGGAGGTTGAACGTTGGACGTTGGACGTTGGTTTTTGCCCCTCTCGATGTGCCGCATGACATCTTCTTTAAGATGCGACCGCCGGGGCCGGTCGGCTGCACTTCTTCAGCGCTCGTTTCGGTTTCGGCCAACATCCTGTTGCGCGGCCGGCATTACGCGTCGTTTTGGTTCGGCGGTAGGGCGTGTCGTTCCGCGGCTGCCGCTTGGTTGCGGCGTAGCTGATTGTTCCTGTGTCGCGGGCCGAGCGGCGCGTGCTTCCTGCTGTGGTTTTGCGGCCGGATCAATTTCCGCGATGGTTTCGCCGATGCGCGCTTTGTCTCCCTTATGCTTCGTGATCTTGGTTAGAACCCCTGCGCTCGGTGCAGGCAGCTCAACCGTCGCCTTTTCAGACTCGAGGGCGACCACGTTCTCGTCCTTCTCAACCGACTCACCTTCGCGCTTAAGCCAATCGCCAATTTCGACTTCGGTAATCGATTCCCCCACGGACGGCACTTTTAGTTCAATCGCCATAATCCACCAGAATACAGTCAACCGTATTGACCAATTTGCAACCTGAGGACTCCGGGCGTTGCTGCTAATTACCATGGACGGCCAGCAACCGTTCGGCGTCGGCGAGCCTCATTCGAACCTCTCTTAATTCACATTCCAGTTTATCGCGTTGCGCACGGATGTTATTTGCCTCACGCGATTCGCGGCGGATTTCCAATTGAGTCACCACAAATCGCGAAAGCACGCGCAACGCCTGTTCTTGAATCGGCGTCAAGTCGCGCGGCACTTGATCAAGGACACAAATTGTCCCAAGCATATAGCCATCTTTCGTGATCAAGGGAGCGCCGGCGTAGAAGCGAATGTTCGGTTTGCATTTGACCAGTGGATTATCGGCAAAACGGATGTCGGCCATCGCATCATGAACCACCAACAAACTGTCACCCAAAATGGCGTGAGCACAAAATGAGATGTTCCGCGACGTTTCGCTCACTGAAATGCCATAAGTCGATTTGAACCACTGCCGATTTTCATCAATCAGCGTGATGAGCGCGATGGGCGCTTCACAAATGCAGGCGGCCAATTCGGTGAGGTCGTCGAAGGCCTGTTCCGGCAATGTATCGAGAATGTCGTATTGCCAGAGCACTTCCAGGCGCTTTTTCTCGTTTGCCGCCAGCGGTGCGCTCGGACAACGTTGCGCCAAATGTTCCATGTACGCTTTATCCTGCTCCGTGACAGACAGAGATGGTTTGGGGCGTGGCATAAAATCAATAAGACCGTGGTGCGACGCTGAATTCAACAGGCGCCAATGCGTTCCTTCGTATCCGAGACCGCATTATGACGCTCTCCGATGCGACACTATGATATGGCGTTGGAGGGCTGATTCTGCTATGAAATTGCGGGTAAATGACAAAGCACATCCTAAACAGGACCAAGTGTTATCTCGTTGGTAACATTGAAAACGCAAATTCTCCCGAATCCTGGCGCGACAAAGTTAAAAACGAACTTAAATCGACTGGGATTACCTTTTTCGATCCCCTGAAGAAGCCGTTCCTTGATTCGATCAACGAAGACAAGGAGCACATCGCCATGCTTCAACGGCTTCGTACGGAAGGCAATTTCGAGGAACTTTCGCGCATCATGAAAAAGATTCGCGTTGAAGACCTCAGCCTCGTCGACCGCTCCGATTTCATCATCGCCGTCGTTTCCGCGAAAACCGCCTCATGGGGCAGCGCGGAAGAAGTCTTCTGGGCCAACCGCATGAAGAAACCGATTTTCCTCGTGGTGTCTGAAGGCAAGCGCGGATGTCCGTTCTGGATTTTTGGTACGCTCAAGCACGATCAGATTTTCGAAACAATCGACGATGTCATTGCCGAGTTGGCGAAAATCGATTCTGGCGAGAGGCAAATCGATTGGAGCCAGTGGAAGATTTTCCGCGAGGAATATCGCTAAACTCGCAAGCCGTCCAGCGGCTGTGTCAAAGATGAATCTTTGGATTCGTGCTCGCACGCAAACGGCTTTCCTTGAGTTGGTGGTCGCAAGCTCGCTCGCGATTTTTTGCTGTGCGTCAATTGCCGCGAGCGACCCGGTGCAGAAACTCACGATCGCGCCCGGGTTCAAAGTCACGCCCATCTATTCCGTCCCGCCGGAGCAAGGCTCATGGATTTGCATGGCAGCCGACCCTCAGGGTCGACTGCTCATCTCGTCGCAAATTCCCAGTTTCCCCAGTATCACACCAGCCCAACCAACTCTATTCCGCCTCACAATCGCGGATCAAAAGGTCTCGCGCATCGAGAAAATTCAAAAGCGAGTTAGCGAACCGCAGGGCATGCTCTACGCGTTCGACAGTCTTTATGTCAATGTCAACGGTCCTGGCCCGGAAGGCACCGGCATTTACCGTCTTCGTCAGCGCGGGCGTGACGACTTCGATGACCCCGAGCTGATACGGTCGATCAATTATAGCGGCGAACACGGCTCACATGCGCTCGTCCTCGGGCCTGATAAAAAAATTTACATCGCGAGCGGGAATTACATCGATCACTCCCAACCGCCGAACAAAATTTCTGCCGCGTCGCCCTTTCAATCATTTCGGTGATGATCAATTGATTTGCCAATTATCCCGATGCGAAAGGTATTCCCGAAGGTGCCACAAACTCGCCTCGTGGAACGATTGCTCGAATGAATGCGTCGGGCGGCGAGTTCGAAATTTTCTGTGGAGGACCCGCAATATATACGACATTGCGTTCAATCAGGACGGTGAACTCTTTGGCTTTGATAACGATCACGAACCGGATTGGGGCACTCCATGGTATCGTCCCTGTCTGCTTTATCACCTGGTCTCTGGAGCCGATTATGGGTTCCGCGAAGGCAGCGGCAAATTGCCCGACTACGATGAAGACATTTTGCCCGCGGTGAAAAAGGTCAGCATCGGCGCACCGACTGGAATCAAGTTCGCAACTGGAACAAAATTTCCGGAAAAATATCGAACCGCCTTGTTCATGTGCGAATGGAATTACGGACGAATCTTTGCCGCACATTTACAGCCGAACGGAGCCAGTTACACCTGCGACATCGAGACGATTGTCCATGGCAGCGCCCCTCAATGTCACCGACATCGAGGTAATGCCCGATGGCTCCATGTATTTCATCACTGGTGGACATGACACACGATCGACGTTGTATCGGCTCGACTACACCAACCAGGTTCAAGCAACGGACGCTGTGGCATCTCAACCGGCAGAAAAGGGAGATGCCAAGCTTCGATCTGTCCGACATCAACTCGAAATGCTTCACGGCGATCTGATAGTTCCGCCATCGAATTGATTTGGCCTTTCCTTGGCCACACCGACCGCGAAATTCGTTACGCTGCGCGGGTCGCGCTCGAATCGCAACCGGCGCGGAATTGGAAAGACCGTGCACTAAACGAAACGAATCCCGTTACAGCGTTGACCGCGCTTTTGGCGTTGGCGCGAGTTGGGGATAAAAATGTCCAGCCGTCGCTGCTTCAATCCATTTCGAAATTTCCTTTTGCGGCTTTGCCAACGGACGAAGCGATTTTGAAACTGCGAGTGCTCGAACTGAGCTTTATTCGCCAGGGCCGACCAGACGTCGATACTGGGGCTCGAATTGTCGCCGAGTTGAGTTCCGAATTTCCGTCAACGTCCGAACCTCTGTCTCGCGAACTTTGTCAGTTGCTCCTCTATCTTGGTGACCAGACAACTATCGCCAAAACGCTGCAACTTGCGCACGACGCGACGACTCGCGAAAGCCAGATTTATTATTTGAACCGCCTAAGTTCGATTTCTAATGGATGGACCTTTGATCAGCGCAAAGATTATTTCCGTTTGGTGCGTGGGCCATCACGACCGGCCCCAGATGCGGACTTAGTCGCTCTCATCAAAGATGCCGGCACCGAATACACAGACGGAGGAGGGTTCGATAAATACCTCAAATTATTCCGAAATGAGGCTGCAAAGTCTTTAACCGTTCATGACCGGGTTTTGCTCAATGACGACATGTTCGAGCCTGCCGAAACGCGCGCCGGCTCCTTTAAAAAAAGGTTTGTCAAAAAATGGGCGGTGCAGGACCTCACGAACTCGCTGTCGCAGATCAATGAAACTCGCAATCTCGGCAACGGACGTATCGCCTTCGAATCGGCCAACTGTATTCTTTGCCATCGCTTCAAGCAAACTGGTCGCAGCGTTGGTCCTGATCTGACCGCCATCGCCCAACGCGCGACCGCCCGAGACATTCTTCAATCAATTCTCGAGCCGTCGAAAGTCGTCGCCGATCCGTATCGCGATACGATCTTCTTTCTCAAGACTGGCGATGTTTTCACAGGGAAAGTAATGGAGACGTCTGCCGACCAAATCACCGTGTTAACTGATGAAATGAATCAACGGACCGTTTCGATCAAAAAGAGCGATATCGATAGTAGCCAAACTTCCAAAGTTTCTCCAATGCCTGAGGGGTTGGCAGATTATCTCACTGAAGCGCAAATTCTGGACTTGATCGCCTATCTACTGTCCGGAACCGACGCGAAAAGCGTTCATTAAGCAGTTTGACCCAAGTAATATTTACAAACCGAGGATCGCGTGCAGTTCGCGAAAGTCGCTGATGGTGTATTTCGCCATTTTTGCGACTTCCGGTTTTTTGGGGTTGAACGCGACAGATAATCCGACGCGTTCGAACACGGAAAGGTCATTCTCGTTATCGCCGATGTGGCAGATTTCTTCAGGAGAAACGTTATACTTCGCGCAGATTTCCGGAATGCGTAGGTGCTTTTCCCAGGTGGGCACGTCGTAATTGAGTGTGCCGGTGAAAACGCCGTCGCGATGATGAACGCGATTGCAGAAGGTGAATTCCATCTCCGTTTCGTCGGCGGCATGTTGACCGACTAAATCAACGCAGCTCGAGAGCAACCCGCGAACCAGTTTGCCTTTCGTCGCAGCGAGGAACTCCTTTACGCCGGCGGAGTAGGGGACGGGATACAAGACTTCGGCCGCTTGAGCGAGGGGGCGACCGACCAGGTCGCTGACGTCTTCTTCGGCCCATTGTTGGTCGAAGGTTTTCTTCGGGTAATATTTTTGGGTGCGGACGTCCCACTGTTCCTTCAATCCGTAAGCGAAACCAAGCGCGTCCCAACTCGAATGGAAAATGCTGCCAACTTCGGTGTAGGCGAACAGACAACCATCGCCGTCGATGGTCACGACTTTGATTTTGCTCGCCATGGTTTAATGGCCGGATTTGCCGGGCGGGACAGTTACTTTGCCGAGAATCGTTAGCATCAACAGACCGCCAATAAAACCAAATGGGGCCATGAAGTAAAAGTAATGGCCCATATTCTTGTCCAGAATATCGCCGAGGATCCAGCCAGCGAGGCTTCCGCCAAAATATTGGAACGAGTCAATCAGCCCGAGAGCGAATCCAGCCATGCGCCGGCCGCCGATGTCCATCGGTGCTGCGGCCCCTAGGATGGAGTGTGTTGAGTTCGCGGTGAAGGCAATCAACAGGAAGAACAAAATTGCGGCGTTAGCAGTATGAAATTGCGCGGCAAGCAGGATAACCGTTGTTTCCAAAAAATAGAGCCCAGCGGCGACCGGTGCGCGGCGACCTTTGAAAACGGTATCAGAAATGTATCCAGAACTGAGCGAACCGATGGACGCGACCAGCGGAATCATGAAAGCAAGAAACTGGAAGCTCTTTGAGTTCAGGTCGACGTGATAGAGGTCCTGCATATAACGCGGGAACCATTGATCGACGGCTTGCCGCACAGCCCCAGTGCAAGCGTAAGCGGCTGCAGTGACCCAGACGACGGGGTTGCGAACAATACTTTGAAAAACCGTTTTAAAACTGGCGTGGGAACCGTCGGCGGCGCGCGGGGAATCATCAGGAATGATGTTGTGCCAACCGGCTTCTTCGGGCGTTTCCTTAACGAAGATCGCCATTGCGATGGCGGCAACTGCACAAATCATCGAGGGAGCCCAAAACAACCAACGCCAGTGCAACGGCGGCACGCGCATCATTCCGAGGAACAAGAAGCCGGCTAACAACGCTGGACCGAGCTTGAAAATTCCAAATCGACCGAGGTTGATCATGAAACCGAAAACGCCGGAGAAACGACCGCGTTCGCGATGTTTGAACCATGCCGCGTTGATCTTGACCATGCCCGGAGCGCCATAGGCCTGGAAGTAACCGTCTATGCTGCGAATGGCGATGAACAGACCCAACATTCCCCAAAATGAGGCGACACCGAACAGGATGTTCATAACCACAGTGCCACAGGCTCCAATCAACATTGCCTTCTTGCCTCCAATGCGGTCGGTGATCAGACCATTGATGATTTGGCCACAGGCATACGCCAACATCGCGAACGTGATGATTTTTCCAACATCTCCGCGACTGAAACCGTACTGATCGCTAATGGATTTATTAGCGATCGAAAGGTTGTATCGGCACATGTAAAAGCTCGTGTAGAGCAGGCCGAGTAGTCCCCAGTTGAGACCGCGACGGCGCCGAAAACCTTCTGGATAACGCGCGTCGACGTCGGTGGTTGAGACTGGGGAAGTTACCGGAGCGATCATGTTGTTTGTGGTCCCGCAGAGCTAAGCAAACTGCCGCTCTGCGGTCAAAGCTTTTACAAGGTGTTTAACGCATCGACCAGCGCGCGCAAGCGACCGTAGCTGCGTCTGTCGAAGCCAAAGGCGATGCGCGGCAGGTTGAGAGCAGCGACTTCGTCTTGTTCTTCCGGCAACGCATCGATCAGACGAATTGGTTCGCCAGCGATGATATCATCGAAGTCTTCGTTCAACGCCTGGATCGCCGAGGGCGTCGGCGTGTTCTTCAAACGAACGACCAGCGTGTCGCGCACCCAACGCATCGAATGATAGTTTCGATAGAAACGGATGATGTGTTTGATGGCGTCATCGTTGTTTTCGAAAATGCGATAGATCTTGGTGTCGGTTTCGTTGATGAGCTTATGGCGAAGCAGATGTTCATGGATATTCTTGTCCCATGTGCGCCAGAAGGTCGAACCGGGTGGGTTGATACAAACCAACGGACGCAAACGGCTCTTGCCGGTTTGCATCAGAGTCAGTGCTTCGAAGCCTTCGTCCATCGTGCCGAAGCCGCCGGGGAACAACGCGATCGCGTCGGCCTGGCGGATGAATGTCACTTTGCGAGTGAAGAAGTATTTGAAATTAACGAGCTTCTTGTCGCCGGAGATAACCGAGCTGGTCGATTGTTCGTGCGGCAAACGAATGGCGGCGCCGAAACTGTTGTCAACGCCAGCGCCTTCGAGGCCTGCTTGCATGATGCCAGGGCCCGCGCCGGTGATGACCATCCATTTTGCTTCAGCCATCTTGCGACCGAAATCGAGCGCTTGCTTGTATTCCGGTTCTTCGGGTTTTGTGCGAGCGGAACCGAAGACGGTAATTTTCTTTCTGTCCGCGTAAGGTGCGAAAGTTTTGAAGGCGTAGCGCAGTTCGCGCACAGCGGTTTGAATGACGCGGACATCGCCTCGGTCTTCAACGTCGTGAAGAATTTTGAGGGCGTTGTCGATGATGTCTGCGACGAGTTCCTGATTGTGACCGCAACCTTTGTAGACGATTAATTCCTGAATTCTGCGAAACAGCTCCGGGTCGATTGGAGCCTTGACGGGCTTATCCATACTTTTTTCCTAACTACTCAACTAAGGGTGAAAAGCGTATCACAGCGCGCACGCGCAAAGCAAAGACAATGCGTGATTTTAGCTGGTTTTAATGCGCTGCGGACGCCATTGGTGCAACGGCACGATGGCCGCTTTCCGGCTGCACAACGCTGGTGTGTCGTGCGCCGCGAGTGACCTCGCGGATGTAACGGACTTCCTCCTGGTTATAAGGAGTGCCGTCAGCTCGGAAAATGTCGTGGAACCACGTCGGTGGTTCGTCGCCGTATTGTTTTTCCCAGGAATCCCACGGGAAAATGGTCTGCGTTTTGCCGGAGACAAAGCCCCAGTTGTAAGCGCCGACATGTTGTTCTTTTAAATAGCCAAGGACCGGGTTGAAGGTGCTGCCCATCGGACGCGCCATATATTCACTGCAAACGATCGGGCGATTGTAGCGGCGGAGATGGTCGATGCCTTTTGTGATTTCTGGCAGCTTGGAATAGTTGTGGAAGGTGATGATGTCGGATTCTTCCAATTGCTCGTGTTCCGTGGGAGAGAGCTTTTCGACATTGCCCCAGTTGCCGATCCAGACGCCGGAGGTGAGCGGCTGAGACGGGTTCATTTCGCGAGCCCAGATGAAAGTTTTCTTCAGCAGTTGAAGCGCGGCTTCTTTTTTGTTCGGCAGTTCGACTTTGCGATATTGCGGGACCGGGTTATCGGGTTCGTTGAAGATGTCCCAGACTTGCACGCGGCGGTCGTTGCGGAAATGGCCGACGACATCTTGCACATAGGGTTTGAGTTGGTCCTGGAGTTCAGCGCTGGCGAGAATGTTTGCGCCGGGGCTTTGGACCCAACCGGAGTTGTGTGTGTGCGGACGCGGTTCGCGTTGTTTGCCCGCTTGAGGGAACGGGTCCCAAACGCTGTCAAAAATAACGAACATGACGCCGATATTGTGTTTGTCGGCCATGCCGAGGAATTGATCCATGCGATTGATGAATCCTTTTGGATCCTGTTTCCAGGCGAGGTCATGCAGGAAAACGCGAACGCTGGTGAAGCCGAGGCTTTGTGCAAAACCGAGTTCGCGATTGATGGTTTTCGGGTCCCATGTTTCAGCCTGCCACATCTCGAGTTGGTTGATGGCAGTGCTTGGGGCGAAGTTGCACCCGACGAGCAAGGGTTGGTTGGAATACCAGCTGTTCGCTTTGGCCTCAGTCCATTTGGCCCGGGCCTGGAGCGGTTGTTGCGAACCGGTGCTGCAGCCGAGCAGGAAAGCGATGGCGATGAGTTGTAAGAGTCTCATGTGCTTTTGGGTTGTTAGTTGTATGCGTTGTTTGGGGAAAGGCAAGTGTTCAGTGTTCGGGTTTCAGGTGTTTTTACCACCAGGGACACCAAGGGAAGGGGGCGTGAGTGGGTGGGTCGGTAAGTCGGATTGAGCACGATGGGGTTGTTGAGTTGTGTTCATAGCGTTTGGTAAAAATATTTTTTTGGGTTTTGGTGGACGCAGGTGGTCGTTGTTGGATGAAAGTGGATGTTAGTGGACGAAAGTGGGCACCCCCTTTGGGTCGAAAATGGACGAAAGTGGGCAGGTCGAGTAGCAACCAAGGCAGAGTCACCATCGACAAAGAATTGTCATGGCTCGCTTCGTTCGGTGCGGGAATCGGAATCCCCGCGTTGTCTTCATGATGCATGTATCGCATAACGCGACTGATGATGCCATAAAGCAGCTACGCGTCAAAAAATGTAGGCAAGCCAGGGAAAGGGGGGAAAGAAATGGCACTTTTTCTGCACTGTTTTTAACACCAAGACACCAAGGCACAAAGATTGCTAAGGGTATGAGGTGCTGGAAAGTTAAGCGCTGATAGCTTGGGCCGAGCTTGGAATTACTGGTGCTTTGGGTTTAACGGTAGCCGCACTTTGAATCGGGTTTCGCCACGACGTGATTCGAATTCGATTTCTCCACCGTGCCGGTCGGCGATAATACGATTGCTAAGGACGAGCCCAAGGCCGGTGCCAGCACCCACCGATTTCGTCGTGAAAAATGGTTCGAACATCCGCGATTGAATTTCCGCCGGAATACCTTCGCCGTCGTCCACGATCTCAACGACGATTTCGTCGCCGTCCCGGTAAGTATCGACACAAATTATTCCAGCGCCGTGGACGGCATCTATCGCGTTGTCGATTAAGTTGGTCCAAACCTGATTGAGTTCACTTCCGTAAGCCATGATGCGCGGCACTGAACGGTCGAAAGCCCGGTTAACCGTAACGTTCTTCAGTTTATGTCCCAGCATCGTCAATGTATTCTCGATCCCTTCGTGGATATCGATCTCCTGCATGGGCGATTGATCCATGTAGGAATACGATTTTACCGCCTTCACCAATTCAGCGACGCGTGCCGTGCTATCCTGCATTTCTCGAAGAAGCCCTTGAGTCCTTAAGCGAGCCTCGAGCCAACGGAGAGCATTAGCCTGGCTCGCTTCGGGAATTTTTTCGAAAAGCTTTTCGAGCCACGGCAAATCCAAACCCACATTGACGAAGGTCGGCGCCAGGTCCCACCCGTCCGCAATTCCGTGCGCATTGAGCCAGTCGCCAATGGCCTCGGATCGATCGCTCCGTGTTAAATGATCGAGTTGCGGAGGCTTCCGGTCGGACGCTTCGTTTGCAGCCTCCACCAGAGAATGCCAATGCTCCGACTCCAACGATTTACTCAAGCCGCACAGGAAAGATTGTAGGTTGTCGGTTGTTTCCTGAAGTTGCGCGGCCGCCCGTCGAGCAGCCGTTGCTGGGTTATTCAACTCGTGCGCCAGGCCGGCGGCCATCGTGCCCAGCGAAATGAGCTTCTCCCGCTGTAACACATACCCTTCCATGTTTTTTAAACGGTTGGCCGCTGCACGAAAAATGGTTCGGGCAACTGCCGGACACGAAGTCAGCATCTGCCAAAAACCTTCTTCGTTGAGTCGAAGCAGGCGGACAGGTTTAAAAGTTCGCACATCCGAAAGCCATGGAATATCCAGCAACAGCATGACTTCGCCGAAGAAGTCCCCCGGTTTGCCAACTGCCATCAGCACAGCCTGCCGCTCGTAATTGCGAACAATGCGGACCTCGCCTTCCAGAAGCACATCGAAAAAACCATTGCGGTCACCTTCACGCGCGATAACGGTTCCAGCAGGGACGTCAACAATCTCAGCCTGCGATAAGCAATCCAATTCCTTATCTGTTAGGTGTGCGAACAACGGGGTCGCACGCACTTTCTGGAGTTGCTCGGGTTTCATACGCTACTGATGCAGCCCTAAATATTGGTGGACCATTTTGACCGCCATGGCGCCTTCGCCAACGCCGGAGGTGACTCCTTTCGTTGACCGATGCCGCACATCCCCCGCGACGAAAATTCCCGGAACGCTGGTTTCAAGATAGAACGGATCACGATCGGCATCCCATCCACTTGGCCTTTTCCCTGCAAAATGTTGACCGGAAATAATGTAACCCAGTTCATCGCGTTCGACGACGCCGGCTAGCCATTCAGTGCGAGGAACCGCCCCTGCATAAATCAACAACGCATTCGCCGGAACAGTTTCCGTTACGCCAGTTTTATTGTTGCGAATCGTAATCGTCTCGCAGTGCCCCTCGCCCTCGATCGCCACGACATTTGTATTAAGTCGCACCTCAATATTTTTCGTGGAGTGAATTTGGTCCTCGAGATATTGCGACATGGTGCTGGACAGGGAACTGCCTCGCACAAGCACGATGACACGACGCGCCACGCGCGAAAAATACATCGACGCCTGACCGGCTGAATTTGCGCCTCCGACGATGTAAACATCGCCGTCTTTGTAAGAAAAAGCGTCCGTCATCGGCGCGTAGTAATAGACGCCCGCGCCGCTCAATCGATCCAACCCCGGCACATCGAGTTTTCGGAATGCGATTCCAGTGGCGATCAGAAGCGCTCGGCACCCGATTTCTCCTTTGTCCGAAAGCTCGACAACTCGGGTTGGGCCCTCCACGCGAACTCCGCAAACTTCCTGTGGCGCCAGTATTTCAACCCCAAAACGCCGCGCCTGTGCCACTGCTCGCCGCGCCAGGTCGCCTCCACTAAGCCCCGTGGGAAATCCCAGATAATTTTCAATGCGCGAACTGCGTCCTGCCTGGCCGCCCGGCGCTTCCCGTTCGATCAATAATGTGTGCAAGCCATCAGCCGCTCCATAAACCGCAGCCGCCAATCCAGCGGGACCGCCGCCAACGACAACGAGATCGTAAAACGGAAATTCTGCCTTCGTTCGAAGCCCCAGTTTTTCCGCAATCGCTTTGTTCGGTGGATCGGACAGCACCGACCCGTCAGGAAATATGACCAGAGGCAGCGACGCGGCATCCGCCTTCGCTGTTTCAATGAACTTTTTTGCCTCGTTATCCCGATCGGCATTGAGCCATTGGTGCGGGACAAAATTCCTTCCAAGAAAATCTCGAATCTCGCTGGCGCGCGACGACCATTGGCTGCCCACCACACGCACACCTTCAAACGTTGGATGATATGAGGATTGCCAATCATCCAGCATATCATCGACGAACCCGAAAAGCCGTTCCTCCGGCGGATCCCACGGCTTCATTAGATAGTGATCAATGTGCACGCTATTGATCGCGCGAATTGCAGCATCCGTGTCGGCGTAAGCGGTCAGCAACGCGCGCTTCGCGTCCGGAAAATACTCCAACGACTGTTCCAAAAATTCCACGCCGTTCATCCGTGGCATTCGTTGATCGACAAGAAAAAGCGCGACCGGTTCGTTACGCAGCTTCAACTGCTTCGTCGCCTCCAACGCCGAGGCGCCGGAGTCTGCCGAAATGACTCTGTAACGATCTCCGTAATGCCGTCGCAAATCACGTTCCACAGCGCGAAGCACATCCGGATCATCATCCACAGTCCATATGACCGGTTTTGACATAAGGTTAAGTCTCTTTCTAAGCAGGTTCCGTGATGCTCAACGCAGTCCACCTGAGATAAGGAACGTTTCACCGGTAATCCACGACGCATCATCGGAGGCAAGGAACACTACAGTGGGCGCGATATCTTGCGGTTGCCCGATCCGCCCAAGCGGCGTCTGCGCTTCGATTCCCTTGCGCTCATCGCTCTCAGCAAGTCCGGCAGCATGAAATCCTTCGGTCTCCACCATGCCGGGCCGGATCGCGTTAACCCGGATTTTGCGCGGGCCGAGTTCCGTCGCCAGCGAGCGCGTGATGGCGTCCACCGCGCCTTTTGTGCCGCTGTAAATAGATGAGTTCGGAATGCCAAGCGTGCTGACAATGGAACTCATGTTGATGATTACTCCTCCGCCATCGCCGAATTCCCGCGCCGCTGCTTGCGACGAAAGTAATAGGCCGAGCACATTCACATCGAAAAATTTATGGAAATGCTCTTCGGTCACATCCTCTAGGGCCACGAAATCGTAAATTCCTGCGTTATTGACGAGAATATCCAATCGTCCGAATGCCTTTTTCGCACTTGCAAACAGCGCCGCGATGTCCTTGGAATTCGACATGTTCGCCTGCACGGCTATGGCTTTGCCTCCTGTCGTCGTTACGGCTTTGGCAACCGTTTCTCCATCCGCTTGGCTGGAGGAATAATTAACGACGACAGATGCGCCTTCTGCGGCGAGTGATTTGGCGATGGCTGCACCGATGCCTTTAGATGATCCGGTCACAACTGCGACCTTGCCGGCCAATTTTTTCCCGTTCGTAATCATGTGGTTTGTGTCCCTTTTTGACTATTCGCTGAGAAACGAGTTCTGGAAAGTAATCCTTTGGAGGTTTCTCGACTCGGAAGCCGCACCGCTTGACGTCATCGATTGCGCTAGCCTTTGCCCTGAATGCCGTCGATGTGGATGCGCGGCTGTTGCTACAGTGTTAAAACGGAAGCTCAAAAAGACGCGGGGCGCGCAAGTGGCGGTCGTTGCAACCGTCCAACGTTGGGAGTTGGCTTGCGAACGCAACTAGCATACACCATTGCGCGAAATGATTTTGCTTCGCTACCTGTTCGTTGTTCTGCTCACCGGCAGTTGCATTAATGCCGGTGCGGATGGGCCGTTTGAGGCCGGTTTTGCGAAACTACATTCACGCATTACTACCGACCCGTCTCCGACCAACGTCTGGAGTCCACACCTGCGATTGCTCGTTGGCGTCGATGCGACCGAAGGCACTAAGCAGACCATATGTTTTGTCGAACTAACCACGATCAAACCGCCAGCCACTAATACCAATGGCAAACCGTGGGCGCCGGTATTCGAGACGAATGGTTTTTCGTGGACGGTCGACGAATCAGTCTCACATCACCACAAAAGAAAAATTCGTTTGGGCTTTGTATCCGGTGCAAGTGCGGGTGTTTGACGCAAGCGGGCGACAATCCAAAGAAGGCACCACCACGGTTCCGTTCGGCTTATTAACCAATGGCCTCGCACAAGTGTGTCGGCTCGGGTTGGGCAGAGAGTCCGGCCCCGAAGAAACTCCAGAAAACATGAGAGCGTTTTTCAGTGGATTTCTTTGGATGACTGCAATGATGGGACGGCTTGAAGGCGCGCCCGTCCTTCACGACGTTTGGGAGAACGCGAACTGCAGTTTCCGTTGGCCAAGCCTTTGGACAATCACACGGGCCGCGTTTGGAGGCGGCATGGTGATTGAGCTCAACCCGGATTGGAAAAAAATCGCTGTAGTCAGCACAAATGAGCCCCTGCAATATGTGCTGCCCATGACTCTGGCTGTGAGCGGACGGGTTCTCACAAAGGTAGAAATCATCGTTGGTCAGGTCACGGCCGCCGCGGCGTTGCTCGGCGGGATCGAATCTCTCGAGGCAACACACCCCACCAAACCCGATCACAAGTATACCGCTCGCGTCCTGGCCTCCGGGATCGCGGCCGACTAATCGCCAGTGAATGCTACACAGCATTGACACGCCGTTGCTTCACGTTATAATCCCTTCAGCCGCCGGTGCTTGCCGGCATTCGGGAGACAGAGAACCGGATGCGCTCTTTGATGAAAGTAGAAACATTTCGATGATATTTTTTTGATTCTGTGTTTTAAGCCGCAAATCAGAACGCGAAGGGCGGTCGCCATCGCGATGGGCTTCACGTCTTGTTGTAGAGTTGAGTTGGCAGGGAGCGAGCGGCGAGACGCCTCACCTACTGCACCACAGCGGGATCTATCACTGGTTACTTCGGCAACTTGGTGTCGAGGATGTGGCGGACTTTTTGGAGGAGGGCGTCGTTGGCGAAAGGTTTTTGGAGAAAATCCATGCCGGGACGGCCTTTGGTTTTCTGGGCAATTTCTTCGCTGGTGTAGCCGGACATAAAAAGGACTGGAGTCGGGCCGCGGGATTTGGCAATGCGGTCGGCGAGTTGCCAGCCGGGTAATTCGGGAAGCATGAGGTCGGTTATCAATAGGTCGATAGGGCCATCGTGCGACTGGCTGAGCTCGAGGGCGGCCATGCCATCGCCTACTGCGATGATGTTGTAGCCTTTGGCTGTCAACACTTCGTAAAGCATCATGCGGACGAGTTCTTCATCTTCGACGAGTAAAATGGTTTCGCTGCCGGCGGTTTTTGTGGGCAGGGCAAGGGCTGCGCCTGCTTGTTGCGCCGCGGGTGTTGGGGCGAGTGGCAGGTAAATGGTAAAAATCGTACCGCGTCCGGGGGTGCTGTCGACGGTTATTTCGCCACCGCTTAATTGTACGATGTCCTGGACGATGGAGAGGCCGAGGCCGGTGCCCTGATTTTGATCTTTGGTGGTGAAAAATGGTTCGAAGATGCGGGCGAGCACTTCGGGATGCATGCCGCAGCCGGTGTCTTCAACGCGCAGGATGGCGTAGGAGCCGGGCTTGCGGTGAGGTGTGTTGTTTTCCAACAACTCGACGATGGCGGTTTCGATTTTGAGTTCACCTGCTCCGGCCATGGCATCGCGCGCGTTGATGGCGAGATTCATCAGAATTTGCTGAAGCTGGCCAGGGTCAGCATGGACGCAGGGAGGAGCGTCGGTGAGTGAAATGGTTAACCGGATCATTTCGCCGACGACGCGTTTCAACAGCTTGTTCATGTCTGTGATAACGGCGTTCAAGCTGACAACTTTTCGTTCGACGACGCGTTTGCGGCTGAAGCCAAGGAGTTGGCGCGTGAGGGAATTGGCCTGTTCAACGGAACGCTGAACCTGGGAGACGATTTCACGATTGGCATCGTGCGCGGTCATGCGTTGGAGCAAGAGATCAGTGTAGCCGAGAACAGCCTGGGTGAGGTTTCTGAAGTCGTGAGCGATGCCGCCGGTGAGCCGGCCAATGGCTTCCATTTTTTGGGCCTGCATTTCGAGTTGTTTGCGCTCGGTGATGTCGCGGACCAAAATGATTTGCAGATGGAACCAGCTAACGGTTGTTTCGGTGACGGCGATTTCAATCGGGATGACCTGGCCGCTGGGCGTGAGCGCGCCGAGTTCGAGATACTTGGTCTGGCCGAGCGGATTGTGTCTGCTGATGTGATCTTCGAAAATGGCGGCGTCCGACGCGGAAAAAAGTGTGGTAATTGATTGGCCGACGAGGGCGGCGGACTGGTGCGAGAAGATGGCTTCGGCCGCGGGATTGATTGAGCTGATGCGACCGGGCGGACTGACGACGATGACGCCAACCATCATGTTTTCCAGGACGGCTTTAAGGCGTTCTTCGGATTCTTTGCGTTCGGTGACATCCTGGATGACGGCCTGAAACTCGGTGATTTGGTTGGAGTCGTCGAATAAGGCGCGAGCGGTGACGTGTTGCCAGAGGATGCGGTCTTGCAGAAACGTGCGGTTATCAAAGGAGACGTGGTCGTGTTCGGGCAACAAGGCGCGGAAGATGGAGAGCGGAATGTCGCGGTCTTGTTCGGCAAGTTCCTCGAAGTAGTTGGTGCCGATGAGTTGGTCGCGGGTTTTTTCGGAGAAATGGCAGTAGGCGTCGTTGACGAAGGTGAGCATGCCATCGGGCCGGAAGCGACAGATGAGGTCGAACTGGTCTTCCACAACGCCGCGATATTGTTTTTCGCTAATGGCCAGGCGGCGATGGGCGTCATCGCGTTCCATGGCCCCGCTGCTGAGAAGGAGGGTCAAGCAACTACCAACGCCGATGTAGCACCCGATGAGAATGAGGCTGGTGGTTTCGTTGCCGGTGTAAAAAGGGCCGTGCTGGTGGTGAAGTTCGGCAATGGCGCAGCCCGCGACTATGGCAACGGCGGTTGCTCCGCCGCGCTGTTCGAAACGCAAGGCTGCCCAGACCAAAAAAGGGAAGGGCAGGAACGCCATTGGATAATTCTTCAGGCCGTGAAATATCCAGGAATCGAAGGAGACCGCGCAACTTAAACCGAGGCCGGTAATGCATAACCCGAGTTCCAACACACGTGTGGCGTTCCATGGGATTTGGGTTCGCGCGACCCATCCCAGAATTAACGGCGCGACGAGGAGTGTTCCAAGTGCGTTTGGGACCCACCAATCGAGCAGGGCTGGGAACAAGTCGTTCCAGGAAAGGAGATGTGAATAGCAGAGGCCGACGACATTGAAGGCGGCGTTGATCGCGGTGCCAACGGCGGAAGCGAGGAGGATAAAGGCTGTGGCATCTCGTAGACGCGACATTGATTTGCGGAAACCCGCCTTCTCCAGAAGGTAGGCGCAAATGATGGCGGAGATGGTATTTCCAAAGGCAGTGGCGGCGGTGAAAAAGCCAATCGGTTTGCCACTAATGGTGGCAAAGAGCAGGGCTCCGGCAGCGACGCCGGGCCAGAAACGGTAACCGAACAATAGTATTGCAGCGACGGCAATGCCGGCCGGCGGCCAGATCAAGGCGATTTCGCCTGACATGAACGAGCCGGCGTGGCCCAGCATTCCACCAAGAAAGTAGAATGCAGTGAGGAACACCCATTGCGTTACTGAACTAAAGTTTGATAATGATTTTTTTGTCGTGTCTGACTGCATGCCAAATTCATGTTGTTTGAGGGCACACAATAGACGACGTGAGACCAGCAGGTTTGGGGCCGAATGCCTCAGTGTTTACTTGATTTGTAAGTTGTTGATTTCCTGAAACCTGTGGGCAAATCGTGATGAAAATCTTGGCGAGTTAAAATCGTTCTGTCAATTATATTGACTAACCATCTCCATTCGCCTCAGGTCATTTTAGTGTAATCTACTAACCATTTTTTGTGATGGAAGGCCTTATTCCTGCTGCTCTTACGTTTAAGAACTCGAAACCGAGACAAACAAGCGAGTTCAAAAAAGAAGGTAGTTTTTATGAAAGTTTTAGCTGGAATGGGGCTGGCTGGACAGGTGTCGGCTGGATTAAAATCCGTTTTGGTGGTGGATAATGAAGGGGAGCATTGCGCACGCATTCGCGATGAGCTGAGGAACCTAAACCTGCGCAATCATGTGCATTGTTTGACGTCGGCCGCGGAAATGATCGCGTATCTGAATGGGTTCGCGCAGTTCAGCGACCGGGAAGGGTATCCATTGCCGGCAGTGTTGCTCGTGGACCTGAATTTGCCGCTGATCGATGGTTTTATCGTGGTGGAGTGGATCCGGTCGCATGAAAAGTTTTGTCGCATCCCGATCGTGGTGATGGGCCGAAGAGACCAGGCGGGGGCGTTGGAGGCGGCAGTCAAAGTCGGCGCGGATGCGTGGATGATGAAGCCGTTTGACCGGGCTGAATTCGAATGGATCGTGATGAAGATGCCGGTGTTGCTGGAGTTCCACTGGGACGAAGCGGCTGACGTCTAATGTAGTCTATTGGCTGATGTCAATACAGGTTTGACACTACATTTCAGTAGAACCCCGACAGACACGCCGTCAATTACAGGGTATGATTTCGGAAGTTCAAACGTTCCCTACTAAGCTCAAACATCCCCAACTGTATGAAACGAGTCGATGAACCTGGGGCAACAGACGGAGCGGAAGGCCTGAAAGTATTGCTTTTCGTTGAGGATGATCCTAATGACTTTCTCCTCGCGCAACGTGAGTTGCGCAAAATGAAATTACTGAACCCGGTGTGTCATGTAGCCAGTGTGGAGGAGATGGTTGCCTACATGAGCGCGGAGGAGAAGTTTTCCGACCACGAGAAGTTTCCGCTTCCGGAAGCGATTTTCCTGGATATGCACCTGCCGAAGGGCGACGGTCTCGATGCGGCGGCGTGGCTGCGGTCGAAATTGAAATTTCGCAACATCCCCCTCGTCGCGATCAGCGGCAGTGGGACCGAAATGCTGAAGATGGCGGTGGACATGGGCGCGCACGCCTTGATGCTGAAGCCATTCGACGCGGATGAATTTGCGAAGATCGTGTCGAGATTGAAGCTGCGGTTGGCATTTGTGGAAGATTAGCGTTGGTTTGCTTCGGGAACTTTATTGGTGGCGTCAGTCAGACTACTTAACGGGCCTTCTGGGTTTGCTGATAGTTTCTTGCATACTAAATTATACACTTTTCTTGCGAAGTTGTAATCCGTAGGCTGCGCCGTGAAAACCTGCTCTTAACGCAAGGCGCTGCTGCCCAGAACAGAATGCGTTGTGACAAGAATTATTTTATACGTCGACGATGATAAAAACGACGCGCTGTTTGTTGAGCGCGCAATTAAGAAGGAGAAGCTCCCGGCCAAGCTGTTTACCGTGCGCGAGGTGTGCGACGCGGCGGATTGGCTGACGGGCACCGGCAAGTTCGCCGATCCTGACAAGTATCCACGACCAGACGTTTTGATTGTGGATTTGCGCATGCCGCGGAGCAGTGGGTTTGATTTGCTGGAGTTTGTCCACGCGCGGCGACCGTTGCAGAAGATACCGGTGATTGTGTATAGCGATTCGGACAATCCGGCAGATAAATTGCGGGCGTTTCAACTCGGTGCGAACGCGTATGTGACCAAAGCGTGGGGCATGGAGGAGTTGATGAGCTATGTGCGATCGGCGGTGACGACTTTGCCAAAGTGACGAACGCGCGACGAACCGGCACAATGGGGTGCGGCAATATTAATACGGCTTCTACGTCGAAAAATTTCCTGTAACCTTCTCGCTCGAACGCCTCAGTAACAGGCATGAGCGATACGATGCGAATTTGTCCAAAGTGCGGCGTCCCCGTTTCACCGGAGGCGCCGCAGGGGTTATGTCCAAAATGCGTTTTGGAGCAGGTTGCAATGGGAACGGAGGCGGGGCAGACGACGGAGCACAAACCTATGCCTCCGACGCTAGAGGAGTTGACGATAGCATTTCCACAATTGCAGATCATCGAATTGGTGGGGCAGGGCGGGATGGGGTTTGTGTTCAAGGCACGGCAGCCGAAGCTGGAACGTTTTGTGGCGTTGAAGATTTTGCCGCAGACGCTGGCGTTGGATCCAGCATTTGCGGAGCGCTTCCAACGGGAAGCGCGGGTTTTGGCAAAGCTGAACCATCCGAACATCGTCACGATTTTTGATTTCGGACAGGCGGGCGGGTTTTTTTATCTGCTGATGGAGTTCGTGGATGGCGTCAATCTCCGGCAGGCAATGAAGCTCGGTCGATTTACGGCGGCGCAGGCGCTGGATATTGTTCCGAAAATTTGTGACGCACTCCACTTCGCGCACAACGAGGGGATTCTGCATCGCGATATCAAGCCGGAGAATATTTTGCTGGATTCGCGCGGGCGGGTGAAGATTGCGGATTTTGGGATTGCGAAGATTTTGGGCGCTGAAGCGGCAGCGGAAACGAAAGTAACTGCGCCACAGCAGGAGCACGTCACGGGCATTGTCGGGACGCCGAACTACATGGCGCCCGAACAACGGGAACATCCAAGCGATGTCGACCAACGCGCAGACATTTATTCGTTGGGTGTGGTGTTTTACGAAATGTTGACGGGCGAGTTGCCCGTCGGAGTTTTCGCGCGCCCATCGCAAAAATCGCCGGTTGATCCTCGTGTTGATGAAATTGTATTGCGGACGTTGGAGAAAGAACGGGAGCGCCGACAGCAGAGCGCGGATGAGGTGAAGACGCAGGTGGAGACGATTGTCGAAACACCGCAGGCGCAATCGCCCCAATCCTTTTGGAAAAACGGCCACTACAATTACCGTTCAAAACAGACGTTTCTGGGATTGCCGTTGGTGCATGTCGCATGGGGAATAAATCCAGAAACCAGACGACTACACCTCGCAAAGGGAATTGTTGCAGTTGGTCCGAGAGCGATTGGTTTAGTGGCGGTTGGCATTGAATCGTATGGTCTTTTTCCCGCAGGCGTTTTGGCCGTCGGTATAAGCCCGGTTGGGCTGTTTGCGCTTGGACTTGCTGCGGTTGGTTTGTTTTCAGTGGGGATGACCGCAACAGGTCTGGCGACGCTAGGACATTGGGCGACTGGGTTGATTAGATTTCATTCGGTGCTGTTGTTGTTGCTGGCTGTTGCAGGCGCGTTCGGTCTGAGCAGATTGATTGGATCAATTCTCACGGATGCTTTTCGCGCGGCGAATGGAGGAGGTTCTGGCGGAACTGGCGTACCGCCGGTTATGAGCAGCGCGACACCGACGCCGCCGGATCGTTTCTGGAAACGATTTGCAGTTGTCGTGCTCCTGTTAATTACGATTCCGATTGCGATTGCGATCATCGGGCTTCTCGCGGCAATTGCTATTCCGAATTTTGTGAGGGCGCGCGAACACGCGCAACAGTTGCGGCAATTGCAGCAGCAAACACGCGAGCCAGCGGCGCTGTTCAGTCCAGTAATCGATCCGAGCCTCGGCGATTCCGGCTATGAACTGATCAGCACACTCGTAAAGCCGGGATATGCGGCCGTGGCGAAATTTCAGCTCATCGACGAACGGCATTCCGACGTAAAAACAATCCCAGAGTTAAATTTCTATCTCGGAGCGCCGGCGACCAGCTCCAATGTGTCGCTGATCACAACGTGGCGCGTCGAACCTCTTACCTCCGAATCAGGCGCATGGACCATAAACGTTGAAGGCAAGCAGGTCGCGCTACGGCAGCATCAACAGGCAACGCTGGAACTCGGCAAATTGCTACCCACCGATGCGAAGATTACATTGTGGCGCGCGGTTAAACCCGCCCGCTCGTTTTGGGTCGGGCCGGGCGAATGGTCTGAAAACCAATGGTCCAGCATCCCGCTTTTTGTCGGTTTGGACGAGCAGAACAAAGTTGTTATTCGGGCCAATATCAAGCTATTCGTCTGCCCATTGCCCGCCGAGTCAGTCCGCGACTGGGCTTCGCCGGTTTGGCAACTCGGCGATTGGGAGCAAAACAACGTGATCAAGAACGCTCTTGCACACTCACAAAAAATCGAGCAACCACATCTGAATAATTGACACTATCAAAACCATCCTCTTTCGCCGACGCCTCAAGCGCCTTCGTGACGACGCACTGGACGCGGGTATTGCAGGCGCAGGGGAATTCGATGGATGCGAAGGCGGCTTTGAGCGACTTGTGCGCGGGATATTATGCGCCGGTGTTTGCGTTTGTTCGGCGCTGGACGAACGACGAAGAAGCAGCACGTGATTTGACGCAGGAATTTTTTGCGCGGTTGCTGGCGAAGAACGGCATTGATAACGCGGATCGGCAACGTGGGCGGTTTCGGTCGTATCTGCTGGGCGCGGTAAAACACTTTCTTTCAGACGCTCGTGACCGTGATAAACGACTCAAACGCGGTGGCGGGCAGCAGATACAATCGCTCAGCGCGTCGACGGAGACATCAACGTCGGTGCAATTGCCGGACCCGAATGCCGTTAGTCCTGACCATGAGTTTGATCGCAAATGGGCGCTGACGATTTTAGAGCGGGCGTTGCGATTGCTCGAACAGGAACACAATTCGAATGAGAAGGTGTTTGACGTGTTGAAACCGTGGTTGACTGGAGATACGGAGAATTTGAGCCAGGCGGATGCGGCGCGAGAATTGGGAATGAATGAAGCAGCCGTGAAGGTGGCGATTCATCGGCTGCGGCGACGTTTTCGAGAGATTATCAAAAAGGAGGTTGGAGATACGTTAAATGATCCGGCGCAGGTAGAGCAGGAGTTGCAACATTTAATCAGTGCGTTGGGGGCGGGGCGTTAAGGCTGAAACGGAAAACAGATGGCGGTAATGAGCATGTTTTCGTAGCGCTGCCACAGTTCATCGGCGGGGAGTGCGCTGGCTGACGCGTCGAATTCGACGGTGACGATGGGAAGGTGTAAGGTCTCGCCTGCGTAGGAGCCGAGGGAACCATCGAGGGCTCCGACTTTACTCACCTTCAGGTCGCATGTGGCGGATATCGCTTCAGCCCCTATGAGGTTTGTCAATACGTAGTGTGCGTCGATGATATTTTTTTGAGTTGATCGCGCGGAGCGTAGTGGAACGGAGCGCAGTCGCGAGCGGTAGCGGTTGGACACTGTTCCATCGGCACGTGTCGTTCTTGGCGCGGCTTTGTTTATCTGTTCCTCTTCAAAGTTCCTTTCTTATTTTCTCTCAAAGCAGATTTCGTGAGGTTTGCTAAATCGGTGTCGCCGCGTTTTGTGTGTCGGGAGATTGTCCCGCACCAGCTCCTATCCGGACAGTTGAGATAAGACTCAACGCCCACTGTGTCTTACTTGCCTGACTGCGGCGACCGGGGAGTCCGCCCCTTCTAACGGACGGATGAACGCAAGGTTCACCAGCTGCAGCTACGGACTGGACTCGCCCGATCGCAAATTGTTTCACGCTCTTAACTCTGGAGGTTCTGGTCACTAAAAAATTTAATGTGGTTCACACTCCGATCCAGCCGAGGTCTGCCATGGTGCAACGGCCGGTTCTCCAGCGCCACAGGTCCACGGCCAGTTGCCGGGCCAGGGCGATGACGGTTTTCTTCTTCATGGCCGTGCCGGCGGCGAGTTTGGTTTTCATTTTAGCGGCGGCCTTCCAGTGCGGTTGCCACATCAGAAAGCGCCAGACCGCTTCCACCAGGATCGCTCTGACTCGTCCGTTGCCCATGCGATCGATGCTGCCGACGCGCCGTTTGCCGCCCGAACTGTGTTCGCCCGGGCAACAGCCGGTGTAGCTGCCGATCTGTTTGCGATTGTGAAAGCGCTGCCAGTCGCACACCTCGCCTTCCAGTGTCACAAGAGTGATCTCGCCAAGGCCCTTGGGCCGTGGTTGTTCTTTGACGCGCGCGATTAGTTCCTCTTCCAGTTCCTGCCGTTGTGCCTCCATGGCGACGAGGACCTCGCGGAGCTTTTCGAGAACACCGAGCAGCCATGGATCGAGCGTGGAAAGTTTTTTCCAGTTGCGCGCTCCCCACCAGCGATGGGGCAGTTTGACGTGGCTGTATTCGGCGGCTTGCCCGTGCCCGCGATTGGCGAGCATGCGAATGGCTTTGTTGAGGAACTGTCTTCGTCGCGTGCCTTCGCGCTGGCGCTGCTCTTTGTCCGAAGGAATGCGGATGGGCGCGAGTTCGTTGATGTTGCCATCGACCCAGCGGGACAGGCGCAGGCAAAGGGCGCGCGCATCCAGCTTGTCGGTCTTGCGCTGGCCGTTTAGGGCAATCGGCGTGATCAGAAAACTTTGCGCACCGGCGGCGACCAGTTCGCGATGGAGCACGAAGCCGAACCCACAACTTTCCTGCACGCAGAAAACTTGCAGGCCTTCGCCGGTCCACTTCTGAACCTGGGCGATGAGTTGCTCACGGCTGAATTTGCGCGGCGCTTGGGGTGAAGCGTGATCGCGTTGGGCTACCGCCATGATGAACTCCAGATGCACGTCCAGGCCAAGCTTGAGGGCGGGTTTGCCGGCAAGCAGCACAGGACGTGGCAAAGGCTGGCGCGGCGGCACGTTTGCCAGCTTGCCCGCGGCAGGCACGATGGTTAGGGTTGGGACTGTCATGTGGGGTTTGAGTAAATATGTTTTCATTTTCAAAAACATCGTGACCCCGTGTGGGGCTGCGACTCAACCCTTCATGACATCTAATGCTTTGGCGTGGTCTGGGCCATCGTAATCGATGCAGGTGAGCGGTTGGTGCAACGAGATGATTCGGGTCGGCTTGTATTTGGCGATTAACGCGTATAAGGCGCGGCTTTCCGGTTCGGAAAGAGGTTTTGCACCATGGTCGGTTTGCTGATTCCAATTCTTTGCAGGGAAATTGCGATTTAGGTCGATGCCGCGAATGTTGCGGCGTTGTTGATGAAACGCACCGTCGGGATTTGCTTCCGGCACGAGCAGGACGCGACGGTCTGTCAGGGTCGCTGGATGATCGCGCAGGAATTCGCCGAGGCGCTGCAGGAGTGGCGTGCCGACGTGTTCATTGCCGTGAATGCTGGCAAGGATCAGCACGGTCTCGGAAGTCTTTTTACTTTTGCCGAAGATATCGCACCCGATTGGCCGGCCTTCGACTGACTTGCCGATGACAATGTACTTCGAGGATGGGGTGATGTCATTGGCAGGACTCTCGCATCCGGAAAGATATGCCGATGCTACGACCAGTCCGAGGGATGCCAACTTTCGGTTTGCAGTTTTATTTTTCAACCCAGGCTTATTTACACGACGCGCATTTGGACGGCGTCGACGATTTGTTCGCCGGACATCAATGAGCCGATGACGACGATGGTCTGACCTTTTTGCAGATTGCCTTTTTGCATCAGGTTGGCGATGGCGGATTCGATCGTGTTTTCGGGATTGATCATGTCGAAGGGGACGACAAAGGGTTGACGCCCCAGCTTAACGTCAGTGCGCCAGCGACTTCGTTGGTCGCGCACATAGCGTAGACGGGGAGAAATGCGGGCGCAGCCAACCGGCATAACGCGCCATGTGGCCGTGCCGAGTGAAGACGAGGATTGCAGCGGCTTTGAGTTCGTTGGCCATGACAATGGCGCTTTTCACGAGTTTTTGACGCGGCAAAATAGTTTCGGCGTGATCAAGGACGTGGACATCGTTGTTTTCTTCGATGCGCGTGGCGATGCGGTCAAAGACTTCGACACATTTCAGCGGATATTTGCCCACAGTCGTTTCGCCGCTGAGCATGATGGCGTCGGCTTGTTCGAAGACGGCATGTGCGATGTCGGTGACTTCGGCGCGCGTGGCCATGGGCGAGTTGATCATGCTTTCAAGCATGTGCGTGGCGACGATGACTGGTTTGCCGACTCGCAGACAAGTTTTGACGATGCGGCGTTGGACGATCGGAAGTTCTTCGTAAGGAATTTCGATGCCAAGATCGCCGCGCGCGACCATGATGCCATCGGCTTCGTCGGACGATTGAGCTCGAGGTTGTTGATGGCTTGTTGGTCTTCAATTTTGGCGATGACGAACGGTTGGTGCGGGTTGTTTTCGAAAAGTTCGCGGAGTTGGAACAGGTCGCGAGCTTCGCGGACGAACGACAGGGCAATGAAATCGACGCCGATTTCCAAACCCATTTTGACGTCCGCAATGTCTTTTGCAGTGAGGGCGGGCAAGCTGACTTTGACGCCGGGAAGATTGATGTGGCGACGGCTGCCGAGTTTTCCTGGGGTGAGGACTTCGCATTCGACTTTGTTGGCGGTCTTGGACAAGACCTTCATTTCGATGTTACCGTTATCGAGTAGAACGATATCGCCGACGTTGATGTCGTTGACAAAGTTGGCGTAATTGACGTCGACGGAATGTTCCTCTTCGCGTTTTTCGCCACGGACGGTCAGAGTGAATTTTTGGCCGGGTTTGAGATCCAGCGGAACGCTCAAATCGCCGGTGCGAATGGCAGGTCCCTGCGTGTCCATCATGATGCCGATAAAAACATTTCGAGCCGCGGCTGCGGAACGGATGTCTTTGATGACGCGACGGACCCAATCATGGGGCGCGTGCGACATGTTGAGGCGAAAGACATTGACGCCGGCCTCAATAAGTTTGCCGAGCATTTCCGGGGAATCCGTTGCGGGTCCAAGAGTGGCGATGATTTTCGTGTGGCGCATTTTTACAATATCGCCGGAAGTTAAACATGCGCAGGGCAAATCACCAAACGGTTTTGTTGGAGAAGCACGCGGGCTGGCGGTTGAAGACGATTTGCTGCAGAGGAAAAGTGGTGCGCTTAGCAGGACTTGAACCTGCACGGATTGCTCCACTACCACCTCAAAGTAGCGTGTCTGCCAATTCCACCATAAGCGCAACCAGCCGGAATGTCCGGCTCGCACTAATGAAGCAGGTCGGAGTCTGATTCGCAAGTCGAATTAGGTGTGCCGGTTAGTTGCGCATCCCTGTAACTAAACCGCTCAATGCGGCAGTCGCGGAGCGACGCTCCTACCTTTAGTTCCCTTGGATAACGGTGTATCCGCTAAGCAGGCTGCCGAGCCAGAAGCCGGCGGCGATATTTTGCTTCTGAAATACGACGCCTTGGAAGGAAACGGTTCGGTTCGTTGCCGGGTCGATAAAGCTACCGTTCATCAGACCCGTGCCATTTGACAAGCTCACGCGGAAGCGAATCGAAGAGCCGGTGTCATCCGTGATAAACCGATTGAATTGATCAAGTGTTCCAGTGAAATCAAATTCACCCGCAATATCTGCACCGCCGATGGCGACGGAAACATTGTCGGGAACGAGGTCGAGGCTCAGCACGTTATTGCCACGGGGTGCGGGTGTGAACAGGGAACCGACAAGGCTCGACTGGACCGTAAACCCGTTTGGATAAATCGGTGAGCCGGATTGGCGACGGAACCATGTGACTTCACCATCCATATCGGATGTGCCGGGGATGTCTTCGATCGTGATTTGGCCCAGGGCCATTTCTGAGCCGTTCACCCAAGTGAAAAACGGCCAAGTGTCATCCCCTGCCAGAGCTGTTGTGCGCGAGATGGTGGTGCCGTCGGCCAATCGGCCAAAGTAACTAATCGTGCCGGAGGTGGTGACGATTACGGTTGCGTAACCTGCGCCTTGTGGTTGGTCGGGGGAGTCACCACCAGGAATCAAAACAGTGTAGCGTCCGGCTGTAGCAGGATTCGTCCGCGCATTCCAAATCCAGCGATCGGATGAAATCGCCGCAGTGACTGAGCCGTCGTCGATTGTGCCGGTGAGTTGGTCGGACGAATCGTCGACATGCAACTGGAGGATGATTTGGTAACTCGTGCCGCCGCGCACGATTGTGGTTGAGTAATCGCCGTCGCCGGTGAATTTGCCAGCGAAACTGAAGACTTGCCGACCCAAGTAGAGCATCGCGCTGAATGCGCCAGAGGAACCGACGGTCGCGCGGAAACAGCCCTCGTGATCGATGTCCGGCTGATCGGTCGTGACGAGACCATTATATTGGCCCATGACTGGTATGAATGGATTGGGAACGAAGTTGGCCTGCAGGCCGAGGTCCTGCTGCATAGTGAACGTAATCGTCTGCGAACTGGAAGTGACATCGCCAGACCAGCCATTAAAGACGTAACCGGCGGCAGGAATCGCTGTCATAGTGGAACGCTGGCCGATTTGAATCATCCTGCCATCCAGGTTCGGAGAAACGGTGCCACTACCGCTGATCCCGACGCTGAGTTGGCTGCTTTGAAGATAGGTTAAAGTCCATGTAACAATGGTCGATTGATTTCCTGAAGTATCGACGGATTTCACCTTGATGGTGTTCGGCCCGGCGTTGAGGTTGAGTTGCATTTGCCACGACGTGGTGCCGTCGGCGTGTTGGTAAGTGTCCGAGTTAACTGCTACCAATACCTGTGCGACGGCGATGTTGTCGCTCGCGGTGCCGTGTAAAACGGGATTGTTGGTCAACAAACGTGAACCATTTACAGGGCCTTGAACGATCACGCGTGGCGGAGTGGATTCTGGAGGAGCATCGGAGACAGTGATGTTTGCGGTGTCCGAGGCATTGCGGTTGTCGCGTGCGGTTACGACTGCTTGAATTCTATAGCTGCCTTTAGCTGCGCTGTTAATGGCCGCGGTATACGGGGGGGCGGTGTCGACGGCGACACTCGCGCCGTTGACAAAGAATTCCACTTTTTGCACGCCTGCGCCTGCGCCTGCTGTTGCGTTTAGAGTGATGGTCGCACCGGTGTTGAAATTCGCGCCATCGACGGGTGACGTGAGCGTGATTGAAGGCGGACTGACCGTGCCGCCGCTTCCGCCAACGCGCGCGACGACGACTGTTTGATCAACCCGGCCGTAACCGAGAGTGCCTTGCGGAGAGTAGGCGACGCATTGGACGTTCGCGACATTGCTCGTGTAGGTGCGAGTGACTGCGCCGTCGGAAGTGCGCGCCAATTTGATCGAGTTGCCTTCGCCGGTTGTGAACGCGAATGTGGCGCTGTCCGGACTGAAGGCGACGCCGTAAATATTTCCGTTATTGTTGCCGATGCTGAATCGCAATGAACCATCGGAAACGTTCCAGACTTTGGCGGTTTGATCGTAGCTGCCGGTGCCGATGTAGGCGCCGTTGGCAGACCACGCGATGGCGTAAATGCTGTCGGTGTGGCCTTGCAAGGTGTTGACGGTGGCCCAATCAGACGTACGACGGATCGTCACGATGTTGTCGCCGCCCGCCGACGCCAACATGTTGCCGTCCGGCGAAAAGACGACGCATCGTTTTTGATCGGCGCTGGTGAAGGTTTTCAACAATGCGCCGCTGGAACTCCATACTTTAATGGTGGAATCGAAGCTGGCGGTTGCAAACATTGTTCCGGTCGGCGAAAAGGCGCAGCCCACGACCCAATCGGTATGGCCGGCCAACGTTTGCAAGGTGCCCGCCGGCAAGGTCCAAAGCTTGACGCCCTTAAAATTGACGGACACGAGCTTCGTGCCATTGGGACTAATCGCAAGCGACTCGATGGAATTGTCGTGAATCTCCGCCGCGTTCGCATCGAGCGTTTGCTGCAATGTTCCATCGGAGGCGTTCCAAATGTTAATGAGTCGATCGGAACTTCCTGTGATGAATTGCGAACCATCGTGCGAAAAAGCACAGGTATTGATTCGATCGGAGTTCGTTGCACTTTGCCAAATAATGTCTGGAGAAGAGCTTTGCGATAACGCGGTAAATGGACTCAACGCGAAAGCTAACAGACAGCATCCCACCGAGCTTTTGAGTGGGCCAAGTCTACATCCTTTTCTAACCATACGACGCCACCCATTACAGCAAAATGCGTGAGCGTCATGTATCCGGTTGAGTGCTGTTTAAAAAATCGGGACTGAAGTAGAAAATGGACGGGGGATTTTACTGAAGCATTAACCACGGAATACACGGATTACTCAGATGCGAAATCTGGTTCGGACCCAAAAAACAGTTCTTCATTGTGATAAAAATAAAAAATAAAAAAACAAAAAACCCG
Organism: uncultured Verrucomicrobiae bacterium; assembly: GCA_963702845.1. GTDB lineage: Bacteria > Verrucomicrobiota > Verrucomicrobiia > Limisphaerales > Palsa-1400 > JAICXV01. Next base: position 448,878 of record OY969763.1, read on the forward strand.
GAGCATTGCTGCTCCGGGTTGTGTTGTTTGGACTAAACTTTCAGCTTACAGCGACGAACTGACCGTCACGTTGCTGACCGACGCGGTGCCGGACGTCGTATTATTGTGCGACGTCATCGGGATACCGACGTAGATGGTGCTGGCCATGCTGATCGTGTCAGCGCCGACCTGCGTCCAGCTCGTGCCGTTGGACGAAACATACGCGGTGAACGTGTTACCGTTGCGCGACAGCTTCACCCAATACGGCGCAGCATAGTTACCACCCGCCGTGTTGACCATGTAACCACCGGTGCTTTGACGGCGTTGATAAGCCGTGCCTGCGCCAGAGCTGACTACCATCATCGCATGCGATGAATTGGCGTTCAACGTTTCACGGAACATGACACCAGCCTTGGCCCACGGATCAGTGTTCTGAACCGAGTTGACCTTCGCGATGATGCTGCCGTTGCCAGACCACTTCTGATAGACGTAGTGGAACGCGTCAGCGGTGTTCCAGATGTCAGCGCCCGAGCCACTGATGCTGAACGTGCCGTTGGTCAACGTGCCGCTGCCGGCTTTACCGACGCTGCCGATGTCGCTTTGCGACCACGGAGCAGGCAAGCCACTCACAGTGCGGACGTTGCTGAACGTCGACTTGTTCAAGGTGCTGCTGCTGGTGTGCGCATTCACCGCGAGACCGACGTAGATCGAGCTCGCCATGCTGATGGTCGTCGAGCTGACTTGCGTCCAGGCGCTGCCGTCAGTTGAGACGTAGCTGGTGAACACATTGCCAGCGCGAACCAAACGCACCCAATAAGGCGCCTTCACGTTTGCACCAGACACGTTATAGCTGGTGCCACCGGTCGTGCTGCGGTATTGCATTGCTGCACCTGCGCCCGAGCTGATGAGGGCCAACGCATGGGTCGAGGTGGCGGTCAGGTTCTCACGGAACATGACACCGGCCTTCGCCCAGGGATCAGTGTTCTGGACACTGTTCACTTGCGCGATGATTTCGCCGTCACCAGTCCACGGCTGATAGACATACTGGAAGGCATCGGAGACGCCCCAGATGTCCGTGCCGGAACCATTCACGACGAACGTGCCGTTGCTGAGCGTGCCGCTACCGGCAGTGCTGACAGGACCGATGTCCTTGCTCACCCACGGAGCAGCCAAGCTGCCGACAGTGTTCGTAGGCACGGTGTTCGTGCCACCGCTGCTGTTCGTGTCGGTGCCGTTGGTGCTCGTCAGCGAGCCATTCACGGTGATGCTATCGAGGATTGCATTGTCCAATCCATTGGTCGTCGTATGCGCGGTCGAGCACAAGCCGACGAAGGCGTTGGTGCCCATGCTCATCGTTTGTGTGCCAACCAGCGTCCAGTTATTACCGTCTGCAGAGACGTAGCTGTTGAACGTGCTGTTCGTGCGCGTCATACGGACCCAGTAAGGCGCGGTCACATTCGGACCGGCGGTATGGGCGGTGATTCCACCCGCACTGGCGCGGCGTTGGAACGCAGAGCCTGCACCGGCGCTGACGACAGTCATTGCTTGCGGCGAGCTTGCGCTCAACGTTTCACGGATCATGACACCAGACTTCGCCCATGGATCGGTCGGATCGACTTTCACCACGCGGGCGATGATGTCACCATTGCCGTTGAGCGGCTGATAGGCGTATTGGAACGCATCGGCGGTGCCCCAGATGTCGGCGCCACTTCCGCTGACCTGGAAGGTGCCGTTGCTCGAGGTCGAATTACCGGCGACCTGCACAGTGCCGATGTCTGAATTAGTCCACGGCGTAGGCAACGGACCAGTGATCAGCGTGCTGCCGCTGTTGTTGGTCGAGCCAGTGCCAGTATCCGTGTTCGTGCTGCCCGAACCGTTGGTGCTGGTCGAGCCAGCCAACGTGAACAGAGCAGTCGTCACAGGACTATTCGTGCCATTCGAGCTGCTGCAAGCATTGATCGTGCAGGTCTGCGTCACCGTAAACGGCAACGTGTAGGCTGTCGAACTGCTCGTCGGCAATGAACCGTCGGTCGTGTAGACGATCTGCGCTCCAGGTGTCGCGCTCGCGAGAGTCACGAGGACGGAGTTGTCGAACGTGCCGCCATTAGGCGTGACAGTCGGAGCACCAGCCACAGAGTTCGTTGGAACGCTGTTCGTCGGAACACTCGAATCGTTCGTGATTGTGATCGAAACAGGCGCGGACGTTGCGATAACGCCGGTGCTGTCTGTCGCACGCGCAGTCAGGCTATAAGTGCCGAACGGGGCGTTGGTCCAGGTAAACGAATACGGAGCGCTCGTATCGGCGCCCAACAAGGTCGAGCCCTGATAGAACGAGACGTTGGTCACGCTCGTGCTGGATGGATTCGCCGTGATGGTCACGTTGCTGCTGCCTGCGTAAACCGCGCCGGTGATCGGCGAAGTAATCGACACAACAGCAGGCGAGTTGGTGACGGTGCCGGGGCGGACGTTGCGCACCACGACTTCGTCGATCCAACCGTCAATGTTACCGAGCGTCAGCGTCGCTGTGCCGCTGGTGTTCTTGAAGTTGGCGAAGTCAGCGCTCGCCTTCGTGTAAACAGTCGTGCCGTCCACCTTGTAAGCGTAACCGGTGCTATCGATTGTCATGACGAGGTGATGCCACTTCTGCGGCGTCATCGCGGTGGTGGCCGCATCAAACGTACTGCCAGAGCGGAACGAAGGGCCGGCATACATGTTTTCATACAGCTCAAGGCTCGCGTTCCAGTTCTTCTGGAGCGCCACGATTTCCACGTTGGCGCGGCTGTAAGCCTTGTAAGTGTTCACGTAAACCATCGCTTCAACCGTGATCGCAGTCGTGTCCGAAGACACCAACTGGTTCGCCGGGATGTTCGCGACAGTGTAATTATTGATGTCGAGCGTGTGTTGCGCGGCACCACTACGGCTGGCGCTGCTCATCCAGCCCACGTTGCTGTTGTCGAGCGCGACGGTGCCGGTGCTGGCCAACGCCGGCGATTTGCCGGTCGAATCCGAGTAATCGGTATCGAGGTGATACAACGCAGCCATGCTGCTGTTTGCCGTATAAGGCGTGGACAAATCGCCGTTCGCCGGAGCATTGGTCGCCGTCGTCGCATTGAACGACGCCTGCGCGAACACGCGGCGGCCATCAGGCAACGCAGCTTCCACTTCCACCCATTGCGGGCCAGGGTTCAGAGCTGCGAAGTTGAACGTCGCTCCCGGAGTCGGCTGCTGGTCGCGGCCTTCCCACACGAGAGTCGCTTTGCTCATGTCGATACCTGGAACGCTCAAGGTAGCGCTCATTGGCTGCAACGCAGCGACGCTCGCCGGAATACCAACAATCGTGCCGGTCGCCGACTTCCACGCCTGCGTCTTGTAATTGCTACGGCCCATCAAGAACGTAACTGCACCGTAAGCATGACCCGCTTGCGGGTTCACGAATTCGGTCAAGGTGTTGAACGTATCACCCCAACGATCATACATCGGATAGCGGCCAGTACCGGTGTCGCTCGGGTAATTGAGCGGTCCGAGCGTATTGCCGTAAACGGTCAAGCCGGTGAAGCCAGTCTGTTCGGCGCCTTGCGGAATACCGGTCGGCGGCAACTGACGGCGATCGAGGTCAGCATATTGGTTGACCGTCTCACGCTGGCGTTTCGGGCCAACACCGTTCAAGAAACCTTGGTTCAACGGATTACAACCAGCTTCATAGTTCATGTCGCCGATGATGCAATCGATATAGGACTGCTTGTTGGTGATTTGATACGCCACTGCGCAATCAAAGCCCATGTTCACCGAGAAGAACCAACCAGCGGTGTCATACGGCTTGTTAGCATCCGGGAACGCTTGATTGTAAGCGTTGTGCGCGGCCCAGTTCACGTTGTCATCGCCGCATTGGACGAGCTGTTGCTCGCACTTGGCGAGGAATGTCGGATCAAGCTGGCTCTGTTGCAAACGGCCAGTGCGGGCTGCGAACGCATACGTGCGCATGGCGCAACCATAAGCTTCAAACCCGCGCCACCAACCCCACAACACCGTGTTCGGGTCAGCGGGATTGTAATGCGCGATCAAGTCGTTCTGATACTGCGCTTCGCCGGTCGCGGCATACAAAGCTGCAGCGGCCCACGCGAGTTCGTCGTTATGACCGAACTGATTGCCGTAGTGAGTAATCTTTTGGTAAGAACCATCACGGCCGTACTTGGCGATAGCGTTCTGCAAGAACTGCCAACCCAATTTCGCTTTGGCCAAATAGTTCGCTGCTTCAGCAGGGAACTGCGCCTTCATCGTCGGCGAGGAACCTGCTTCCGCCAGCGCGCCAACGGCGGCCGCAGTCACAGCAGTGGTCTTCGGGAACACGACTTGAGGGTCACCCAAATCAGTGCCGGTCAGAGTTACGGTATCTTCGTACTGACGATTCTTCGGATACACCAGGAAGTAGAACCCACCGTCGGTATCTTGCAACTTGGCGAGGAAGTCAGCTTCCCACTTGGCTTCCTGCAACACGTCGGACTTGCCGTCGCCGGATTCAGGAAGGCCCATGTTGTCGAGATCCTTCACGCCAGGGAACGCGTCCACGGCGAAGGTCAACGAGTGCAACAACTGTGCAATGTTGATCGTATACTTCGAATAGTCGCCGGCGTCATGATGACCGCCAGAAACATCGATCGGGTTCTTGTTCACGAACGGATACAAGCTCGAGTTCACGTCCTTCAATTGAGGCGTGCCTGCCGCTTGAGAGCTCGCGTAATCGGAGCTCATGCTGGCCAACTCCTGGTTGACCGCGCTGTATGTCATGTCCGGAATCGACGCTTTGGCCACATGGCAAGCGTCTTTCACGAAGCGCGTATAAGGATAGGTATTCGCACCACCGCAACGCGCGTGGTACAGACCCAATGCGTAGGTGCGTGCGAACAACGACGTAATACCGTCATCGATCAAAAACGCATACGAAGCGCCGAGACCCGGCACCTGCAAGCGATATTCACCAGGCGTGGTAAACGCCGTGAAATCAGCTTCCAACACCGCTTGGTAAGCCGAGTAGTTGAACCCGACGTCCTTACGGCTGGTCAACGTGCCGCTGAACACCTTCGCGCCGCTGTTGGCGTCAATGATGTTGTAGGCGGTGCCGGCAGCAACCTGCAATTCGCCGAGGTTACCGAGGTAATAACCGACCATGCCTTTTTTGGCATTGTTTGGCATATAACCTTCGGCATTGACGTGAATCGCCGGGCTTAAACGCTGCGCGTCGTTGGTTGCGGTGTAAGTCACCGAAGTGTTCCACAACGAGTTGTCGGGGTTTTTCACCGTGACGGTCGCGCCGTCAGGGATCGAGCCGCTCAAGTTCAGATACAAACTGTTCTGAATGCGCAGATCGAATTTATCCTTCGGCGTATACAGCGGACGACGCTTGAAGCCGACCGACGTGACGCTGACGGACGAATTGTTCGCCGTCACTGCGAACTTCGATGTCGCCGGCATGCCGGTGACGAAGTTCCAGTTCGTCGGAGTCGTGCTGCCTGATGGCGCACTATTGATGTAAGTGAGTTCCAACAATGTTGGAGTGATGACGCGTAGCCCGTAGTCACCCACCGATGGCATTCTCATCGGGTTAATATCGGTGATATTCGTCGGCGTAGCATTCGGGAGGATGACCGGATTGTTTGCGGCCATGGCTCCGTGCGCAAGGACAAGTGTGGCGCCTGCAACCACTAGGGATGCGGCCTTAAAGGCCTGACGCATTAATTTTCCTGCAATTTTTCTCATCTTCATATTGCTGTGCGGTCTCCATCAGGGTGCCTATCCACCTCGATGTTTGCTTTGGCCTGCCTCGAACTATCTCGGGGCTGCGACGCCAAAGCGGATTACCTCTCCGTGTTATCAGTGCTTTTTTTCGTATGTCGTGCCCGGTAATCGCCCTGACTCGACATCGTGCGCCCCTCCTCAGGGCACAATGAGTGCGAACACTCGCGGGTCATTGAGCAATGGATATGCCAACGCGAGAAACGGGCTGAATTAGCAGAAGAAGGTTCGAAATGTGTCCAGCTTTTGGATTCTGCTGTCTTGTGGGAACAATGTGCGGAGTTTTGCGGAAAAGTTTTCAGACACGAGTGTTCTAAATGGGGACGCGTTAGGGAAGGTGCGTCGCTTGGACGCACCGCAAATATCCATCGTCATGCTCGATTGTGAATGTTGAAATTGCCTCCCAACCGCCGCGCATATATAATTCAAACGTGACCGCTGCTCTGCAGAACGAAGCTCTGGCACTGCCTGATTCCGAAAAGGCGAAGTTGATCAATGTGCTCTGGGAGTCGCTGTCGGATTCGGAAATCAAAAGGCGCGAAGCCGCGTGTGGGCCGCAGAATCTGAGCGCAGAATTGATGCGGTTAATTCCGGCGCACTAAAGACCCGCAGTGCGGAAGACGTTTTTGCAGATCTGAAGAAGCAATTTCGCAAGTGAAAACTCGTTTCACTTCCGCAGCGGAATCGGAAATCAGGCAAGACGCTGGATACTACGACTCAAAGCAACCCGGACTTGCCGGACTTGGTGCCCAATTTATTGAAGCGGTCGGAGCCGCAACTCACCTTATAGAGGCGTTTCCTCTGGCGTGGACGCCAATGTCGCCGAGAACCAGGCGATGTCGAACCCACCGATTTCCATTTAGTTTGTTCTACGAAGCGCGAGGCATGAAATTCTTATTTTAGCAGTGGTGGATTTGCGATCCGACCCAACCAAATTTGAGCAGTATTTATAGCTTAGGCTTACGACTGCGGCGTTGGCGTCGGCACATCATCAGGCAGTTGCGAAACGATCTCATCGCTCAAACCGACCTCCTCAATCAAAATCCGGCACCGCTCTATATATGATGCGGGCGCACGTTCCACGCCACCATCGCTGCGCAGCTTAACCGCATTGCCAAAACCGACTCCCACAACCTCTCCATTCCGATTCTTCCGAGCTGAAACCTCAAAATTAAACGGGCTCCATCCTCGCGTCGCTTCGTGCATCGTCTGGAATTCCGCCCATGTCGCGCCAAACCGTTCGAGGCGACACTCAAACCCGTCCGTCTTGTGCAACGGTCGCCAGGCAATGTGCCAGCGACCTTCTCGTCGACAACACCGCACTCCCCATGACGGGTGATTTACGCCGGTCGTATTGTTTTCATCCAAAAGCAGGGGTTCGGCAAAGATCATTGAAGAATCCACCAGATATTTAGACTGTCCGAACTTTACCAACACCGTCCCATGGTTCGGGGTCGCATGCGGCGCGTGCAACATCGTGGCAATCCCGCGTTCCGCATTGAACCCGAGGCTGCTCAACAAAGCGTGCATGGCCCCGGCCCCGGCCCAGCAGGTGCCGCCGGTTCCATGTTTAAGAAATCCATCGAAAAAATCCTCTGGCGTATACGATGGAAGCGGTCCTTGATTGTGCGAGCGCACGTGAATCAATTTACGGACATTGTCGAACGGCACGTGCACACACCACGCCACATAGAATTCCTGCAAACCGGATAGGGTCAGTTTCGGTTCGCGCGAAAGCCCAAGTCGCGTGAGCACTTTTTCGCGGACGTTCGAAGATAAAACTGGTTCGGGGGACGAAGCTGCATTCATCAACGTTCCAGAGCATACCGCATTGACTTCGGCAATCAACTCACTGCACCGCCTTTTACAAAGGCATGGGGAAATCCCCGATGCCAAGCCTATTTACAAAATTTGGGCGGTTTCGATATACTCGTTCCACAGCCGCTTATGCAAACGACGCAAACACGTCTCTTTCCGTACGGACGCTGGGATTTTCAACTTCCGGACCTGGCTCGCATTTACCAGGAAAATCAACCGTATCCACATATCTCGTTGGAAAACTTCCTCGATGCAGAACTTGCCCAACAACTTGTCGCGGAGTTCCCAAAACCGGCTGATATCTCGTGGATCCACTACAAACATTTTAACGAAAACAAACTCGGCAAAAGTAATCGCAAAGAATTTCCGACGACGATCGGACGCGTCATTGATGAGTTTAACAGTCCCGAATTCACCGCGTTCGTCTCGAAGGTGACAGGCATTCCCGGTTTGATCGCCGATCCGAGCCTGGAAGGCGGCGGCATGCATCAGACCGAGCCCGGCGGCTTTTTGAACATGCACGCGGATTTCACAATGCATCATCACCAGAAGAACTGGCGACGGTGCGTGAATCTGATCTTGTATCTGAATCCTGGCTGGGAAAAGAGTTGGGGCGGCGAATTGGAATTGTGGGATCGCGAAATGAAACGGTGCGTGACCAAGTGCCCGCCCATCTTCAATCACGCTGTTTTCTTTAACACGACCGAACTGTCATTTCACGGCTATCCTGACCCGATCAAATTTCCGGCCGGCACAACACGGCGCAGCCTGGCGCTATATTACTACACCGTCGAGAACGATCCGAAGTACGTCGCCAAATCGACCAACTACAAACCGCGTCCCGGCGAAAGCAAAGCTCGCGCGGCGATGATCTGGTTAGATAAGCAAGCGGTCCATGGCTATTCGGTGTTGAAGAAGACATTAGGACTCTCAGACGATTTTGCCGGCAAGCTGCTTGGAATCTTTTCGCGCAAGAAGAAATAGCGCGAACGCTTTCTGTCAAGCGCTGTAACCATTAGGGTTGTTGGGAACGTCATTAACATGCGGTGGCCATCGATAATATGAAAACGCTCAATATGTCGGTTCTTCTGCTGATGTTCGCGCTGATACTCCTCAGCGTGACAGGTTGCGCTACAAATAACGTAGACAGCACAGGCACGATTCCGTGGGATCGTCCTAATGTTCTTGATTCCGGCAGTTTGCCAATGACCGGAGCCTGGAGACACTAAAACTAGTTCGGGGTAGGCCGAAGCGTGGCATCAACTAATCGTGCCAACCGCTGACGGCGATCAGATTAAGGTTCTCCAGGCGATTGACATCGTAAAGTGCCGGGACGTCAACCTTTCCGCCTTGTACGGCATGCTCGCTTACGAATCGACCAATTTGCTTGGCCCAACTGTAATAATAGGCCGCATCGTTGTTGCCGATTCTTTTATAATATGGCGGGTACCGCAAAACTTCTTCGCCACGTGCTGGAATCAGCAACGAGCCAACAATCCAGAGCGTATGCCCAGAGTGAAGCGTCTCATACGCGCGATTTGCCAATCCGCTTATAGGATCTGGCGACTGCATTGCCCGTTTCATTAGGTCGTAGCGCTGAATTCGAACCTCCTCCATTGGCGGCAGGGTCACGAATCCAGCCGAAGGATAATATCTGCATAGCGAACAGGCATTGAACCAAGGCGCAACGATCACCAAGTCCCCCGGTTTGCAATCGGTTTTTAGTTTGCTTGCAATGAGGTCGATATTCGTCTGGCGCAGTTTCGAACCTGACCAACAACCTGGGACCCATAGCACGGCGACAGCGATCACCACAATCGCGCGCCCTACGTTCGCGCTTTGGTTCAACTTACTCCAGATTACGTCGGCGCAAGCCAGAGTGGAAAATACCAAGGCCTCGGCGGAAGCCCGAGTCGCGACAGGAGTGTGATTTGGAAAATTGTCGCGAGCAAAAAAACGATAATGGCATAGACGACAGCGCGCGCTTTCAATCTTACCGCGAAAAAAATGCCGATGGCGATCGTCGCAATGAACGCGGCGATATAGATGGGCTGCATCAAAGGTTGGGCGGCGCTTAGTAATTCATTGAGTGCTTCCACAATTAGATGCATTGAGACCGGCCCGCGCGCGATATCGCGCCATTGTTCGCCTTTTTGGATGTTCGGCACGTGCGGCGGGAGTGACAATGCGGCGATCACCCCCACTGCCAGGCATAGTAGCGCAGTTTTGCGTTGCCTGTTCCATAAGCAGACGGCACATCCCGCTAGATCAAATGCCGCAATGTAAAACGCGCTTCGATACAGGCACTGCACGCTAAAGACCGCGGAGAGCGTCGCGCCAACGAACCATTTTATGTCGCGGCTTTCGACAAATTTCCAAATCATTCCGAGCGTCAGTACAGACGAACGCATATCCCAGTCCATATGGCCGCGGCGAATCGCCAATGCGCAGCGCCAACGGATTCAGCGTATAAAACGCGAGTGCTAACAACGGAGTGCGTGCTCCGAGTAATCGTGCGCTGACCCATAGAACAATAAGCATCACGATCCCGACGATCAGGCCCAGGACGCGATAACCGAAGTCGGTCGAAGAGATGGTGAGAGTCCACACTCGCGCAATCCATTCGAAGAACGGCGGAAAATTATCGTAATGCACGTTGTCCCACATTTCGCCGAACGGCATATTGGCATACGCGATTGTGCCGCATTCATCGCGCCATAATGCAAATAAACCCCCCAGACGCTGAGCGCTATTGCGACGGACCACTCAATTCGCGTTGCTGGGTGATTTCGGACAACGGCTGGTTTGATGCGGTGTTGTTCGGCTACGGCCACACCGGACAGAAAAACGGATTTTCCCCAATCTGAACACTGAAAACTGAAGGTGCTCTCAAGTTTTTCTTGCTCCGACGCACGGCGTTCTTACCTTGGTAACCATGTCGGGTTCCGTAGTTCCACTCGATCGAGTGCGTTTTTGCCCCTGCGCTTTGCTGGTGCCTATCGCGCCGGACGACCATCGTTTGCACCGGGCTGCGGAATTGAGAGCGTCCTCATGACAGCAGCCCGACGTCCCCTCCGCATCGCCTTCTTCAACTCCATGGAGCAAGCGAGTGGTGCCGAACAGTTAACCCGCGAAACAGTCGAAGGCCTCAACGCGCGCGGCCACGATGCCCGGCTCTACGTCAAAATCCGCAGCAAATTACCGCGACCATACGTGCATAAAATTCCGTATTTTCGCGCCGAAGAAAATCTCGAAAGCCGTTTGCGGCGCCTCACCGGATGGAATGATTATTTCTTTCCATCCACATGGAGAATCGCTCGCGACCCGTGGATCAAAGGCGCTGATATCTGGCATTTTCATAACCTGCACGGTCACTACCTCAGTATTCCGCTACTCTCATCGCACAGCAGGAGACGGCCAATTGTGTTGTCGCCGGTAGACGAATTTTTGACCACCGGTTTTTGTCCGTATTCGCTGGGTTGCGAACGATTTCAGTCCGGATGCGGGTCATGCCCGCAGATCGACTTGCCGTATCCCGGCATCTCGCGCGATGCGACCCATCGCTTGTGGAATATGAAGCGCCGCGCGCTTAGTCGCGGACGTTTTCACTACCTCCTGCACACGGATTACTTGTTCAGCCACTTCTGCTCTGCCCTTGCGCTGACAAAAAATATTGATCGCCTTTATTACGGAGTGAACCTCGACGTGAACAAACCGCTGTCGCGCCCGCAATGCGCCGAGGAACGCGGGTTGAAGGTTTCGGGGCGACTTGTCGTGGGGCTTTTTCACAGTGACATCATGGAAGCCCGCAAAGGGTTGGTGCCGTTGCTGGATGGCTTGCAAAAATTAGCAAAAACGTCCCCTGGAAAACTTGAAGTCCTGGTTGTTGGACGCGGCAGCGAAAAGGTCAAATCGCGCGAGACACCTGATTTGCCCGTTCAATTTTTGCCCTTCCTCCGTTCGGAACATGAGCTTGCCCAGGCTCTGAATCTTTGTGATGTGCTGCTGTATCCGACGCGCGCCGACAACCTGTCACTGACGTGCCTTTGTGCGCTCGCCTGTGGCGTGCCGGTGATCAGTTCAGCAGTTGGCGGGCAGGTCGAGGCGATCCATGATAATCAAAACGGTTTTTTGACAGCAGTCGGCGATAATGCCGCGATTTTGAATAAGGTGCGTGTTCTCTTGGAAAATCCGCAGTTGAAATCAGCCATGAGCGCAAGGGCGCGCCAGTCTGCCGTCGAAAACTTTGATATTGGCGTTTATGTCGATCGGTTGATCGAATATTATTACTCGGATGTCCTCGCCCGAACCTAAACAAAAACTGGTCGTTGTCATGGGAGGGTTTGGCTTTATCGGGAGCGAAGTTTGCCGCGCTCTGGTTTCGCAAGGTTATCTTGTGCGAGTTTTCCAAAAGGAATCCTCATCTCCGTCGCGGCTTGGTCCCGTGTTAAATTCCGTGGAGGTGTTTCGCGGCGATCAATGTTCGGCCGTGGACGTCATTGCGGCGCTCAAGGATGCCCACACAGTTATCCATTTGATTCATACCACTGTCCCGGGTTCTTCAATGAGCAGGCCGGGATTCGATCTGCAGAGCAATGTTGTTGCGTTGACCGGGTGGTTGTCGCGGCTTGGTGAAACATCTGTCAAACGCGTGATATACGTGTCCTCGGGTGGAACCGTTTACGGAGTGGCAAAAGCGCTCCCAATTCCTGAACAGCACGAGCTCAATCCGATTTGCGCCTATGGCATCACCAAGCTCGCATGCGAAAAGTTTGTCGCCATGTATTCCAAGCTCAGTGGCGTGGATTATCGCATTCTGCGGCCGGCCAATGCGTATGGTGAACTACAACCCTCCGACCGCGGGCAGGGTGTGATGGCGGTGATCGCCGCGCGCATCGCCAAAGGTCAGCCGTTGGAAATCTGGGGAAGCGGACGAGCGCAGCGTGATTACATTCACGTCAGTGACGTTGCTACTTCAATTGCCGCCGCAGTCGAATACACCGGCGATGCGCGGGTTTTCAATGTCTCGACGGGTATTGGTAAATCCGTCATCGACCTCGTCGAACATTTCAAAAAACGCGTGCCGGATCTGCCGCCGGTGCAACATTTGCCCGAACGTGGATTCGATGTGCCCGACAATGTCCTGGACAACACGCTGCTTTGCCGCGAGCTGGGGTGGAAACCGCGAGTCACTGTGGAAGAAGGTATCGACCGCATGCTCCACGCGATTCGCAGCTGATGCGGTCGTTGTTCATGCGTTCACTCGCGCCGCTGCTTCTTGGCGAACCAATGTTCGAGATCTTTATTGATCAATTTCGCGGTAGCGCCGACGTCATCACGATAACGTTCCAACAATGCAACACGCGTTTCTGCGCGGAGCGCGGGTGGTTTGCCCGATCGAATCCCGCGTTGCAGGAGCGCGTCGCGTTGTTCCTTGGTCGGTAAGTTATGGAAGAATTTGTTATTCACCTTGCGCAACCAAAACTGAAGCATCGGGTGAATCACGCCAACGCTCGGGTTGGAAACTTCTGTAGTTGCTGCATACGGTCCTATTTTTAAAAATTCGCGCACCGTCGCGTAGTCCGTTTTGATGGCAGCGACCAATTCCTCGAACGTCATCACCAGCACATTGCCCGGGAACAAATCGAAGTAACGTTTTACCTGCTCGGAATAGAGGCCCGCGCGGAAATACAAATAATTATAGTAATATTGCGGCTCCCAGAAGTTCGGGATTTTCTTGCGCGCCCGACGCTCCTCAATCATCAGCGCTTTTTCAAAACTCGAAACGTATTCATAGCCTTCCTGCACCATCCAGCAGTACATCGAATAGGCGCGGTCAGCAGGGTTGCGCAGAATGATGATGATCTTCGCATTCGGATCGTACTTGTGAATATTCGCCGGCTGCCGACGGATCCGTCAAAGGTAAGCAGTGGACGCTTCACCAATCCAGCGCTGCTGCGGTTTTGCGTCGTCGAAGAGGGGGAAATATTTGTTCGGGTTTTTATACCACGTGATCAGATTTGAAAAATGCGATGGCTCCTTATGCAAATCATCCGGCATGAACACCTCAGGATGATCTTTCAAGTAATCGTAGAGAGTCGTCGTGCCTGATTTCGCCGCGCCGACAATGAAGAAATTAGGTTTGTTCACCGCGAAGTTCCGAGTGTACGCGGAACGGGCCTGATGTAAAACATCAACCTTTTACAACTTCATCAATCGCTTCGCGTAAAACAGCCAAACCGTCGCGCAAAGCTTCTTCGGTAATCGTCAGCGGCGGCGCAATTTTCACGGTTTGTCCCCACGCGCCGACCGGTGAGAAAAACAGCAACCCTTTATGAAAGCACTTTTCGATAATGGCGTGGGCGATGTCGTGATCGGGTTCTTTATGCGTGGCTCCGCGACGTTCCGCTTCCGCGCTTCACAATCTGCACCCCACCCACCAAACCCGTCGCCGTGACGTGCCCAATGATATCGCTGATGTTTTTTCTGCAACGCGCGCAGACCGGTCTCAAGAATCGGCCCGAGATTCGCCGCGTTTTCAGTCAGCTTGTCGTCTATGATTTTCTTGACGCTGGCGAGAGCCGCTGCAACGCAAACCGGATTGCCAGTATGAGTGCTCGTCATCGAACCTGGCCCGAATTGGTCCATGATTTCCGTCCGGCCAATCACTGCCGACAAGGGCAGCGAACTGCTGATTCCCTTTCCGCAGCAAATCAGGTCAGGCGTAACGCCGTAATGTTCGAAGGCCCAGAACTTACCCGGTGCGGCCGAACCCGGCCTGCACTTCGTCAAAAATCAGCACGACATCATTCTTCTTACACCACGCCGCGAGCTCTTTAATATATGGCACCGGCGCGAAATCGGGGCCGACGCCCTGATAGCTTTCGATAATCACCCCCGCGACGTTTTGATCCTCCAAGCCCTTCTTCTGAATCGTGCTGCAGGAACAAATCGAAACTGGTGTCTTCCGTCCAGTAACCGTCCGGGAACGGCACCTGCACAATCGCCGGATCTTCATTCACGATCCAACCCTTCTGCCCTGGAATACCGCCCGCCTGTTGCGCGCCGAGTGTGCGTCCGTGAAATCCACGTTCAGCGCCGATGATGCCGATTTTTTTGTTGCCGCCCTTCTTAATGCCGTAAGAACGGGCCAGCTTGATCGCGCACTCCGTCGCTTCGGAACCGGTCGTGAGAAGGAAAACTTTATCGAGCCCTTTCGGCGCGACGCTTACCAGCAATTCCGCCAACTCCGCCCGTTCTTCGCTTGGAAAAACATAATTGTGCAACAACCCGCTGTTGACCTGATCGATAATCGCCTTGCGGATTTCCGGCATGCCATGCCCCGCGTTTGTCACTAATACACCCGAACTCCAATCCAGCCAGCGGTTACCATACTTATCGTAAACAAAAACATCCTCGGCGCGGTCCCAGACAAGAGGCGGCTGGCCGCGCATCGAAATCGGTTCAAACTTGCGCAACTTTTCCAGCGTCGGCACCGAATCAGGATGAGGCAGGGGAGTGACGATCGCGGCGAAACTTCGTTTCAACGTGCGGCACGGTTTTAGGGGCAATACTGAATTCTTTTCCCATATATATAAAAGCGAGTATAAGAATGTTTTGGACCGCGCAAATAAAGGCAAAAGCTTTGCTAAAACGTGCTCCCCGCATTCAACTTTCTATTCTGAAAAGTAACATAGCGTTTGTAGTGTAAAACATTGCCTTACGCTTAATTGTTTATTCTGATGTTGACACGGGGTCGACCCCGATGATAAAACGACCGGAAATCCAGATAGAAAACGTATCCGCATCGCGTTGTTTAGTGTACGAATATTAGTCCAATAACACAGGGTCTGTACCCTTGGGTAACCAACTTATGAACAAATCAAAACTGATCCGTTCTGCTTCATCGTCTCTAGATACTTTTCCGAAGACTAACTCACAGACTTTACGCCAAACTGCCACCTCGAAACTTATGAAAAAACTCCTTGTCTCCGCTGCGCTGGTTGTCCTGTGCGCGCAAAACGCAACAGCAAGCATCTTTTTCGATGTCAACTCAACGACTGCGGGTACCGGTATTACGTCCGGGGGCAGCTTCACATGGGAGGGCAATTTCTGGACCACCACTTCGGGCGGCACTACCGCGACCACTGCATACGACACGCTGGCCCCGACGGATGGCACCTTCTTCCCAAGGTTCACCTCCAGCGTAACCGGTGGTTACACCGTCACAGCGAACGCAAACCATAGTATCGCTGGCATGTTGATGAGCACTACTACCGGCACTCTTACCATTCAAGGGACTGGAGTGCTGTCAATCAATGCTGGCCTACAGGGATTTTTCGGCGGCTCCGGCTTCATGAGCATTTCGTCTAAGCTCACCGGGCCGGGTGGGGTTGTTGGTTCATCGGGCCAGATTTTCCTGAACGGCGTCAATGATTACGCTGGCGGAACGACCCCCGGTAGTGGCCTTATCAATTTTAACAGCGGTAGTTCTTTCGGCACCGGCCATTTCGTCATGACCTCTTCGGGGGGCGCATTGATTGTTGAGGGCACATCGGCGATTACGATTACCAATGATTGGGACCTCAGCTTGGCTACAACTACTATTAACTGTGTCGGCAATCCTGCTGGTGTAACCTATAGCGGAGTGATACCGTTGGGCGCTAATACCTTCAACATCGGTAGCGGTGGCGCTACCGCGAACATCAATACTTTCTCCGGTCTCATTAGCGGCACCGGTAACCTCGGGAGATCGGCCGGCCAGAGCCCTGCTGGAATCATCGTTCTAACCGGTGCCAATACTTACACGGGCAAGACTTCCCTCCAATCCGGAAATACATCCGTGAGTTCGATTAACTCGGTGACGACCCCGGCCCAGCAAACCACTAGCTGTTTGGGAAAACCCAGCAGTGCGGCCAATGGCATCCTTGCCTTCGGCGGCACCACTGTTCCTGGCATATTGACCTACACGGGGACTGGTGAAACCACCGACCGTGTGATCGACCTTGCTGGCACATCTGGCGGCGCGACGATTGATCAATCGGGAACGGGTCTGCTGAAATTTACATCGGCTAATACAGCGTCTGGTATCGGCAGCAAAACGTTAACCCTTCAAGGTGCCACTGCTGGCACTGGCGAATTCGCGGGAATTATTTCTGATAACACAACAGTAGGTTCAACCGTTACAACCTTCAGCTTTCCAATCAATTCGGTCAACATTACGAATGCTTCGGTCGACGGCATGACCGTGGGCGCGGCCATTGCCGGTACCGGCATTGCCGGTGGCGCTACTATTACCGCAATCAACACTGCCACCAAAGTTGTTACCATTACCCCGGCAGCAACCTCCGCCGGAACTCTTGGCGAAACGATCACCGTTGCCGGCACCAAAAATCTCACGTCGGTTCTTAAAACCGGCAGCGGCAAATGGACCCTCTCTGGTGTCAATACTTACAGCGGAACGACAACTCTTAACACCGCTGGACAGCTTAATTTGGCCAACTCCTCATCCCTCGGCACCAGCGCATTTGTAATTGCCCAAAACGGTTTATTTGACAACGTCAGCGGCGGCGATCTCACCATTGCTAACAGTATCGCACTGAGCGGTGGCAGCCCGACCTATGTTGGTAGCGCAAATAACATGACTATCACTGGCCCTGCTTCGATCGCGGGTGCCACTCGCACCATCACTGTTACAGCAAAAACGTTGACACTGACTCAAGGTATTACTCAAGACAGTGCGCGTGCCTTCACAAAGGCAGGTAACGGAACCCTCGTTCTTTCCGGTGCATGCGCCTACACCGGCGCAACAACCATTAACGGTGGCACGTTGCGCGTCGATGGCAGTACTTCCAGCAGCTCTGCGGTGACTGTCGCTGCGGCAGGAACTCTTGGCGGTAACGGCACGGTTGCTGGCACCGTCACGGTGAATGGCACTATTTCTCCTGGCGCAAGCCCGGGCACGCTCACCACCGGTGCCGAAACATGGGCCGGAGCCGGCAACTACGTTTGGGAAATCAATGATTTCAACGGTTCGATCGGTTCCGCTTACGACACCATTAACGCAACTTCGGCCAACATCACCGCAACCACCGGCAGCAAGTTCAATATCAAAGTCACTTCGCTCAACGGCACCAGCGCTGGTACGGCGGTAAATTTCAATGGCAACACCGATTATGACTTCACCATTCTCCATACCACGGGCGGCATCACGGGTAATGGCGTTGCCGCGCTTAACGTCGATACGTCAGCCTTCCAAAACACTCTTGGGAACGGTGGCTTCTTCTTTCTGACAATCTCGGGCAACGACTTGGTTCTCTCCTATCGCCGCGCTGCATTCATTGCCAGCAATCCTGGATCGCTGGCCTTGGCTGCTGGTGCAACCGCTAACTTCTCCGGCAGCGCGACCGGTTCGGGCAGCGTTACTTACCAATGGAAAAAGGGTGGCGTCAATCTTTCCAATGGCTCGCAACCCGGCAATTCGGTCGTTTCAGGCGCGACAACAGCAGCGCTGACCGTCTTAGGTGTCACCTATCAGGATGAGGGTGCTTACACCTTGGTGGCTACCGGAACTTATGGCGCCGCTGCGACATCGTCAGCAGCCGCCTTGACCGTCACCGACCCGCCCGTTATCACCAGCCCAACCAGTGACAGCACGGTTGTGAAAGACGCTGGTCAAAACCAGGTTCTGACGGTTACCCAAACTGGGCGCGTTGGCACTTACCAATGGAAAAAAGGTGCAGGCAACCTGAGCAATGGCGCATTTGACAATGCCGCGACCGTTAGTGGCGCGACGGCGGCGACCTTGA
Source organism: uncultured Verrucomicrobiae bacterium (assembly GCA_963702845.1). Classification (GTDB taxonomy): domain Bacteria; phylum Verrucomicrobiota; class Verrucomicrobiia; order Limisphaerales; family Palsa-1400; genus JAICXV01. Next base: position 467,273 of record OY969763.1, read on the forward strand.
CATTGGCAAGCGTTCGCGGCGCCGACGCTGGCATCTATAGCGTCGTCATAACCACCACCGATGGCAACGCCACCAGCGCGAACACGACCTTGCAAGTCAATGATCCCGCCATTGCTATTCAGCCAGCGAGTTCGACGTTTGAGTGTGGCTCGAGCAACGCCCTGACCGTGACAGCATTCGGCACGACCAACGCCAACGGCCTTCTGACCTATCAATGGTATACGCCTGATCCGAGTGGCACGGCCATTACGGATGCGACCAATTCAGTCCTGTCCTTCCCGACGGTTTCCTTTGCTAACGCGGGCAGCTACTCAGTGGTTGTGAGCAACGCGCTCGGCAACTTCATCACCAGCTCGGTTGTCGTCGTGACCATTGAAGACACCAACGCACCTGTAATTAGCGTCATCGGCGGCGCAGCCACGGCTGAATGTCACACCTCCTACAGCGATGCCGGCGCAACCGCGACCGACAGCTGCGACGGTTCTGTCAGTGTCAGCACGGCTGGTTTGCCGAACATTAATGCCACTGGCGATTACACCGTTACCTACACTGCGACCGATTCGCATGCCAACTCCAGCACGGCGACTCGTCTCGTTCACATTCAAGACACGACCGTGCCGACCCTCACCTTGCTCGGCTCGGCCGAACTCACGATCAGCTGCGGCACGCCTTACAGCGATGCCGGTGCGACCGCGAGCGACTCGTGTGCAGGCACCATCACCGGGTCGATCATCGTCAACTACGGCGGTTTAGTTCCCGCTGCCCCTATCGGCGGCGATTACACCATCACCTATAACGTCCAGGACCCATCCGGCAACGCCGCCATCGCGGTGACTCGTCTCGTCCACGTGGTTGACAGCACTCCGCCGGTCATCACCGTGCAAGGCGCGAGCCCTGTCACCGTCGAATGCCACAGCAGCTACACGGATGCAGGCGCAACCGCCAACGACAACTGTGCTGGCGTCGTCACTCCGACGACCAGCGGCTCAGTAGATGCCAATACTGTTGGTAACTACACCCTCACCTACTCCGCCACCGACGGCGTCAACATCTCGACGGCCACTCGCGTGGTCCATGTTACTGACACGACTGCTCCTGTCATCACCTTGAACGGTGGAGCGGCCGTGACAAACGAATGCCACACTTCCTACAGCGACCCGAGCGCCTCGGCCAGCGATGATTGCGATGCCGGCGCGTTGGTCAGCACCAGTGGCACCGTTGACCTGAACACCGTGGGTGTTTACACCCGCACCTACACGGCGACTGATGCTTCGGGCAATCACAGCTCGACCACTCGTCAGATCACGGTCAGCGATACAGTTGCCCCGGTGATCACAGTCACTGCCGGCGTTTCCACAGTTGAATGCCACACCTCATACACCGATGCTGGCGCGACCGCCGCTGATGCCTGCGATGCCGCCCCGAGCGTTGGCACAACTGGTTCAGTTGATGCGAACACGACTGGCAATTACACCATCACCTATACGGCGCAGGACGCGTCGGGTAACAGTTCCACCGCCACTCGCGTGGTGACCGTGGTTGATGGCACCGCCCCGGTGGTTACGCTCAATGGCGCTGCTTCCGTGACACTTGAGTGCCACGGCTCATTCAGTGACCCAGGCGCGAGCGCCTCGGATACCTGCGATGCCAGCGTCACCGTCTCCACCAGCGGCGTGTTAGACGCAAACACACCTGGTGTATACACCCTGACCTACAGCTCGACGGATCTTGCCAGCAACACCGGCACTGCGACCCGCACTGTTACCGTCTCTGATAACGCCGCTCCTGTGGTGACCTTGACTGGCGCAGCGAGCGTCACAGTGGAATGTCACAGCAGCTATACCGAAGCGGGTGCAACGGCCAACGATGCCTGCGAAGGTTCCGTCAGCGTGAACACGACTGGTTCAGTTGATGCGAACACTGTTGGTAACTACACCTTGACCTACGGAGCTTGCGACTCCGGCAGCCATTGCGCGGCAACCACTCGTATCGTCCACGTCATTGACACCGCCGCCCCTTTGGTGACGATCAACGGCACCTCGCCGATGACGGTGGAATGCCATGGCAGCTTCAGCGATCCTGGTGCTACATCAGCCGATGATTGCGATGCCGGTCCGAGCGTCGTGACCAGCGGCAGCGTCAATGCGAACGCGGTTGGTTTCTACACCTTGACCTATAGCTCGACAGATGCCGCCAACAACACCGGCAGCGCGACCCGCGTGGTTCACGTCACTGATACGGTTGCTCCTGTCATCACCGTCACTGGCGGCGATCAAACCGTGGAATGCCACGACACCTTCACTGATGCCGGCGCAACCGCGGCGGACGCCTGCGAAGGCGATGTGAGCACCAACATTGCTGTGAGCGGCAGCGTCGATGCCAACACCGTTGGTGTCTACACCTTGACCTACAGCGTGGCCGATGGCAGCGGCAACCCCGCCTCCGCAACCCGTATCGTGACCGTCAATGACACGGTTCCTCCTGTGATTACCGTCACCGGTGGCACCACGGTCAGCGCCTGCCAATTCGTCGCGTATAACGATGCCGGCGCGACAGCAAATGACGCCTGCACCGGCAGCGTCAGCGTGAGCAGCAGCGGCAGCGTCGACACCAGCACCGCTGGAGCCTATACCTTGACCTACAGCGCCCAGGACACGACCGGCAACACCGCCACGGCCATCCGCGTGGTCACCGTTGGTCCTTGCAACGCGGTTATCACCCAGCAACCGCATGACACCAACGTCAATGCGAACGCTTCGTTCACCTTGAGCGTGACAGCCGTTTCGGGCAACCCGATCACCTATCAGTGGAAGACCAATGGCGTTGCCATCAGTGGGGCGACCGACTCGAGCTACACTGTGGCCCATGCCTTCCGTGGCAATGCCGGCACCTACACGGTTGACGTGATCAGTGGCGTGACGACCATCACCAGCGACCCTGCAGTGGTGACCGTCCAGGATCCTGCCTTCACCATCAACCCGATATCGCAGACCTTGGCGGTTGGAGTGAATACGAACCTGAGCCTGGTGGCCGTTGCGGATGGCACCCCGACGCTGAGGTATCAATGGTACGTCAAGACTGCCCTCCACACCAATAAACTGGTCACCACCACCAATCTGACGATCAAACCGTTGGCCCTTGGTTCAGCGGGCACCTACTTCTGCGTGGTGAGCAACGCCGGCCATGGCATTACCGCTACCAGCTCCATGGCTACCATTGCAGTCTATCAAGCGCCGAAGGTTTCGACCCCGGCCAACCAGACAAAGTTCGTTGGTCAGAACGCGATCTTCAAAGTGGCGGTTAGTCCGGCCACTGCGAACAATCCTCTCTATGGTGGCCCGGTCCACTATCAATGGGTTCAAGGGCCGCCCGACAACTACACTGTGTTGATTGATAACGGCCATTACGCCGGCACGACCACCACGACCATGACGATCGTGAACGTGCAGACCGGCGATGCGTCGGTTGCTCATACCCCGACGGGCTATCGTTGTATGGTCAACAACGGGGCTCCGACGAACGTGTTTAGCGCCTTCGGTGCGGGGTTGACCGTCAGACAATACACCAACCCCCCTGTGGTTGTGATCAATCCCACCGGCACTGGCCTTGTCACCAGCTCGAACATGAACATAGCTGGAACAGTAACCGACAAAGGCCTGGTCACGGACGTCTCGCTCAAGCAGATCACCGTTGATGCCACCAACACGCTGCCCTCGGACATCACCTACAAGACCAACGCCGCGCATCAACAAATGCCTGGCAATGTCCTGTGGACCAACGCCGTCACCTTGACCCCCGGCACGAATGCATTCACAGCCACGGCTGTTGACGGCGAAGGCAACACCGGCACGAACAAGCCAGTGCGCAACATCTACCTCCTCGTGCCGCAGGCACTGACCCTGGCCACCAACGGCCCCGGCACCATTCAGATCACCTCGCTGGGTGTCCTTGGTAAACCGCTCATCGGAACGACCAACGTCTACCAGGGCATTGGTTACACCCTCAAGGCCCTGCCCAAAGTCGGCGTCCACACCTTCCTTGGTTGGACCGACGGTGACAACAACGCCTATTACGGCACCGGCCCGATCATCATCACCAACACCCTGCACTTCATCATGCCGGGAACAAACCTGACCCTCCGCGCCAACTTTAACTAACGCGCGAAGATAAATCGCTAAACTCAAAGCGCCCTCGACCATTTCGAGGGCGCTTTTTTTGTTTCTTTGACAAGTCGTGCCTTTAGCATGCTGCCGATGGCGAAGTAACTATGCGTTTAATTTCCAAGTTTTTCATGATGACTATGGTCGCCTCCAGCATGGTCGTGCGGGCAGAGGTGATTGAATCGGACATCTGCGTCTTCGGCGGCACATCAGCTGGTGTCATCGCTGCCGTCCAATCGGCGCGCATGGGGAAGAAGGTCGTTCTGACGGAAGTGGGGCAGCACTTGGGTGGAATGACCAGCGGCGGCTTGAGCCAGACGGATATCGGCAATAAAGCAGCTATCGGCGGCGTCGCCCGTGAATTCTATCACCGTATGGGCCGGCACTACGGCACGAACGAAGTCTGGAAGCTCGAACCCAGTGTCGCGGAATCGGTGTTCAAGCACATGTTGGCGGAGGCGCGCGTCCTCGTTTATTTCGATCAACGACTCAGCTCGGTGAAAAAGAAAAAGGGCCGCATCACCGAAATTAAAATGGAAGGCGGCACCGTTTTTCGTTCCACCGAATTCATCGATGCGACCTACGAGGGCGATCTCATGGCCAAAGCCGGCGTCAGTTACACGGTCGGTCGCGAAGCCACCGCCCAATATGGCGAGACGCTCAACGGCATTCGCAAGCAAACTCCGAAACACCAGTTTACCGTCCTGGTTGATCCGTATTTGAAACCCGGCAACACCAAAAGTGGTTTGCTGCCATGGATTCAAACCCAGCCGCTCGGCACGCCGGGCGCTGCAGATCGGTCCGTTCAGGCCTACAACTTTCGCCTTTGCCTAACGCAAAACCAAACCAACAAAATTCCCATCCAACCGCCGCCTGACTATCGCGAATCGGATTACGAACTCCTCGCGCGCTACATCGAAGCGCTCGTCGCTGCCGGCAAGATGCCGAAGCTCGGCCAGCTCATGCACATTCAACCGATGCCGCACGACAAAACCGACATCAACAACAACGGCGGGTTCTCGACCGATTTCATCGGCGAAAACTATGACTATCCCGAAGCGAGCTACCGTCGCCGGTTCGACATCTGGAAAGCGCACGAAAATTATACGCGCGGCTTTCTCCATTTCCTGGCGACCAGTTCGCGCGTGCCGGAAAGTATTCGCACCGAGATGCAAAGCTGGGGCCTCTGCCGCGATGAATTTAAAGACACCGGCGGCTGGCCGCATCAACTCTACGTCCGCGAAGCCCGCCGCATGGTCGCGGATGTCGTCATGACTGAAAGCCACTGTCGCGCGAAGGAAGTTGTTCGTGATCCAATTGGCCTGGCGGCTTACCAAATGGACTCTCACAACTGCCGTCGCATCGTCCGCGATGGCCACGTCGAAAACGAAGGCGACGTGCAGGTTGCGCCGATGAAGCCCTATCCGATTTCCTTCCGCTCCATCGTTCCGAAACAAAAGGAATGCGAGAACCTTATCGTTCCCGTCTGTCTTTCCGCGACCCACATCGCCTATGGCTCGATTCGGATGGAGCCGGTGTTCATGGTGCTCGGCCAATCTGCTGCGACGATTGCTGCTGCGGCCGTCGACGAACACGCCGCCGTCCAAAGCATCAACTACTCCAACCTACGCGAGCGTTTAGTCAAAGACGGCCAGGTTCTCGAGTGGAAGGGCGCAAAGTAAGGGTTGTATGCGACTACATGATATGGTTACGTGAAGTAATGGCATTTAGGTACTTTTGGGCTTTCGCCGCAGATTCTCGAAGGAATCAAGGCGATGGGGTATGTCGAACCGACACCAATTCAACTGCGCGCCATCCCGATTCTGATGAAGGGCCGCGATGTTATTGGCAGTGCCCAAACCGGCACTGGCAAAACCGCCGCGTTCGCGCTGCCCATCCTGTCGAAGCTCGGCGACCCGAAGCACGAACCGCGCTTGTTGGTTCTGGAACCGACGCGCGAACTCGCCGCTCAGGTCGAAACCGCCATTCACGATTTCTCGCGCTTCACCCAGTTGCGCTCAGCCGTTCTTTACGGCGGCGTCGGCTACGGTCGTCAACTCGACGAGTTGAAGCGCGGCGTCGACATCGTCATCGCCACTCCCGGACGTCTGCTCGATCACATGGGCCGCGGCACGGTCAAATTGGACAATATCCAGTTCCTCGTGCTCGACGAAGCCGATCGCATGCTCGACATGGGCTTTCTTCCCGATGTCAAACGCATCGTGCAAAAGTGCCCGCGCGAGCGCCTGTCCGCGTTGTTTTCCGCTACCATTCCGCCGCAGATCGAGACGCTCATCCAATGGGCGATGAAAGATCCGGAGACGATCGAAATCGGCGCGCGCCGTTCGCCGGCCGAAACGGTCGAGCACGTTATCTACCCCGTGGCAGAAGGCCAAAAGACCGACTTGCTCCTGCAACTGCTCGAACGTGTTCACTACGATTCCGTTATTGTCTTCTGCCGCACCAAACATCGTGCCGATCAAATTTCGGGTCTGCTCAAGCGCAATCAACACGCCGTTGCGGTGTTGCACTCCAATCGCACCCAGCGCGAACGTGAAGATGCGCTGGCCGGTTTTCGCGCGGGCAAATACGAGGTGCTCGTCGCCACCGACATCGCCTCGCGCGGTTTGGACATCGCTGATGTCAGTCACGTCGTGAACTACGATGTGCCGCAACATCCTGAAGATTACATCCACCGCATCGGCCGCACCGGTCGCGCGGAAGCGACGGGTGACGCGTTCACGTTGATGGTCGCTGGCGACGCCCAGCATGTGTATGCCATCGAGCGTTTCATCGGCTCAAAAATCCCGCGGGTGAAGCTCGAGAATTTCAACTACCAATACACCGCGCTTTTCGAAGAGGACAAGCCGGGCGCTAAAGGTGGTTTTCCTGGCAAAGTCCGCGGCGCGCGAATTAAGGGTGGATATTTCTACGGACCGTCGAAGCGCCGGTAGGTGGCAAAAGCGAAAGCTCCAAAAAGCTGAGGTCCAACGTCCAACGTCGGATAACCTCGATCAGGTTTGGATCGAGGGGAGGACAAGGACGACGGGAGGGCGAATGACTTTTGCCCCATACCGAACCCCCTTCGGACCCGTCCTGCCGTCCCAACGCCGGGAAATTCAAAAATGTGGCACATTGTGGCACATTCTTTCCCATTCCTTCTCTTTGGAGAAACATGGAGAAACATCCGAGAAGGGTTGGAGAAACATTTGTTTCTCCATTTTACCGACGATCGCCGATATCAAGTTTTTCGTTTTAGTCGCCATTACAAATGTCAAAGAACAGTTTGCTGATATTAGCAGCGGCTTGATATTATAGTGAAGCAGCTAACGTGTCAAGATGCGGACATTGGAACAAAGGCTGAAGGCTAAATTCTAAAGGCTAAAGTTGTGGCGGTTATCCGGAACTTCAGATGCTACCGCGCTCAGGTGATTCGGTCGCAGATACCACCAGTTCCAAAAGTTTGCGGCGAAGAGGCCGCCGGCGGTGTAGCAGAAGACGTCGTGGTAGTCGGACGTCGCGTAGCGAGAGAAGAATGTGGTGGATGGGAGATAGCGTTCGAACATCAACGACCAAAGGATCAGCGGGACAATGAGTTCAATCGGATGAGGAGCGGAGTCGTCGTGACGGAGTCGGAGTTTGCGCATTAGGAAGAGCATCACCGGGACCCACATCGGAAGACACATGCAGTCGTTCAGGTATGACCGGGAGAATTCGTTTGGGAGGTACGGTTTGATGATGCAGCGGTTCAGCGCGTAGATGATGATGCACGCAAGGAACAGCGGGTCTTTGAGGTAGCGGAACGGTTTCATCAGTGGCCACTCGGGACATGAAGGCCGGTGATCATAATTGCGAGGATGGTCGCGGCAATGACAGTGGCAAAGAGCCGAAAGACTAGCGATGTGACTGGATGATCAGATAATTGGGTGGTCTTGACTCCTGAGATACAGATCAGCGCGGCGGCGAATCCGCAGATGATGGAGCAATTGACCATCCCTCGTGCGGCAGGCGCTTTGAGAAATTGCGGGAAGGTCATTTTGCGTTCTTTGGGTCGTGGATTTTTGTTGGCCAGGTCGCAATTGATGCCGATGCCGCCGGGTTTGTTGTCGGCACCGTAGGAGGTGATAATGCAGTGCGGGCCAGTGACGGAGTATTGGAACGGATGGTGCCAGCCATCTGTAAGGGGTTCGGCGTATGAAATACCATTGGTGGAAGCGTCGATCGCTTGTTCAAGTGATTGGGGAAGCGAGTTGGACTTCTGAATGTATTCCTTCACTGTTTGATCGAGATATTCGAGTCGCCAGCGTGTCACCATTTGTTCGCGACAGAGGTATTCGTTGTAGTGTTCGACCACATTGTTGTACCACGCAATGTAGATGGAAATTGCGGCGACGATTGCTCCGACGATTAGGCCCAGAAGGAGGCGGACGAGGAGCATGCTGCGTTTGTTTTCCATGGAGCAGGTTTGCTTTGGTTGTTTCTGTGAGGGGTTGTAGCGCGATTGGGGTGGAAAGGGAATGGGAATGTTTCCGGGTGCGCGCGGAATTTTCGTAGCGGCGCATCGAGTGCCGCTACGAAAAGAATGATTCTGTAGAGGATCGACGTCGCGGTGCGGTGCGGATTTTTTGACCGGTTTTGGTTGCTTGCGCACGGTTCCACCTTCGCCAAGGCTACGGTGGACGGGTGCGTGTTCAATCGTGGGCAGATCGGTTTTGGCGAAAGTTGGTTGGTAGCCCGTCGCCTGGCGCTTCTTAGGCACGAGCAGGATCAATTGATCAGATCAGTGGATCGGATCAAATATTTAACAGAAGGAAACGAACGGAACGAAGGATAGGGAAAGAGGAAGTGGGAAGAAGCGGAATGGCCGCGGGTGTCACTCACCACCACGGGCCTTTTTTGTATATGACCGAGCTGGTGCCGCCGGCGCGTTGGCCGAACTGATTGATGACGTAGACTTCCTGGTCGGGGTAGTCGGCCCAGACATCGCCGTCGGGAGATTTGGCGGTGGTGCGAACCGGTGAACCGTTGGACAGGCGTTGGTAGGTGAGTGAGCAAACGTGTTTGCCATTGTGGATGACTTTGGTTTCGTTGACCCAGTTTTTGAGGTCGCGCGAGTAGCGGAATTCTAAAACATTGTTGGTGTCCGAGCTGTAGGTTTGCGCGATGGGAATGCCAGCAGAGAATTCTTCAGTGCCGTAGAGGTTGCCCGCAGCACTATAGGCGTCGCGGCGAATCAAGGTGCCGTTGTCGTCGTAGGTGTATTTTCCGTTGACGGTGAGTTTGGCGCCTTCGAATTGTTTTAGGGTTGTGCGGTTACCGGTATTTGGATCGATGTCAATTTCCTGGGACCGCGAAGTGTCGCGACGGGGCGGCACCTGTTTATGGATGAGGATGCCGGCGCCGTTGTAGGAGAAGATGTAGCGGAATTTTTCTGAACCATTGGGGTCGTAGTTGCGTTGTTCGACGCCGCCGTTGGTTTGGGTGTTGATGAGGTAGGCGGTGAGAACGTTGTGGACGGTGAGGAAGTCCATTCGTTTGACACAGCCGGCGTCGGTGAACTGAACTTTTACGATGCCGGTGCGTTCGCCGTTGGCGAAGGTTTCGAAATGGTCGGGCAGTTTGTTGTCGCTAGTGTAGTGGAAGACTTCTTCTGCTGTTTTCTTGCCGTCCCGGATGATTTCGATTCGGGTATAGCGCCCGGCGGGATCCTGTTCGACGTCGTATCTTTTTCCTTTCGGACCGGGCGGGTTGAGTTCGCCTCGGAAAGCGAACAGGCCGCACTGCACGTCGAGTCGATAGCGATAGGAGTGCATTGCGGCATCAGCGTTTGGCGAAGATGAAGCGAATGCGAGCGTTGATGCGAGCGCCAAGGTGAACGGCTTTATTCCCATGCCGTTGTTGTAGCGAAGGGGCGGAGATTCGGCAAGGGGATCAGGGGATCAGAAAGCGCCGAGTGATGAGTGACGAGCGCGAGGTTTTCGGAATTTTCGCATCGTCGCGTCGAACGCCGATACGAAAAGAAATAGAATTCTAGACTTTGCCGTTTCCGTGGGATGAATCACCACGGCTACCTTCGGGTCACCGCTACGCGGTTTCGGAACTAAATCTTCGTCGAGTCATAGGCCCAATGGAGCAAGGCTTGCCGTTGCGCCGGCCTACATGACAGGTCGCCGGGGCGGCAGTTGGCTTTGATTTGGCCGATGTGGCGGCGGATGGCTTTCCAGCGTTTGATTTGGCGCAGGTCTTCTTCGGGCATGCGCCGGCCCATGTAATATCGGCAATACCATTGGAACCAGCCGCGCGGGTCGTCGGGATGGATCCAGCCTTTGCGCCGCCATTCGGCTAGTGGTTGACTGGCGTTGATCTGGAAGTAGTTGAGCATGGGGTCGCGCCGTTCAGGTGACAGCTTGGCGTGGGTGAACCAGCTTTTTGGAAATTCGGCCTGGCAGTCGGTTATGTATTTGCCACCGAAGATTCCCATCTTAAGCATTTGCGTCGGGGTCAGTTCGGGTTTGAATTCGGGATGGAAGTTGCGACCGACGGGCTCGGTGCAGTAGTAAACATAGCGCTTCTGCATCTTGTCGTTTACGAGCACCTTACGGGTTTGCATGACAAGAACTTTGGATGCCGCAGTGTAAAATCAAGTCAATTAAAGATCAGAAAGTCAAAAAAAAAGGTTCTAAGCCGATTGGTTTACAAGTAGAATGTAGGGACAAACCTTACATATGTCCAAGCCCGCGGTTGTCATCAGTTCGATGCCACCCCGCACCCAAAGCTACTTTGATTGGCTTATTACTGGGTTGGGGATCCTGCAGGAAGAAGGCCGGGCGACATTGCGATTTGAGGACCGTTGGTGGAACAGGGCGCTGCGTGCTCACCCAAAGGTGATGGCGGCTGCCTGGCGAATGGGGGATGATTTTGTGGAGTTCGTTTCGCCGATGGATGCAGTTTGTCTCACGGGCCGGGTGGAAGTGGGGGATAAGGTCGTGAGTTTTGCAATGGACGTAGCGGATGCGCCGTTTAATTTTGCGCTCGGGCACCTTGAAGCAGCTGATCTGTATTTCAAGTGTCAGTGCCCGAAGTCATTCGAACCTGAGGGTTACTCGCTCAACCGGCATTTGCGAATCCCATATCACCCGGAAGTGTTCCGGCTGAAGCATAAGATTCGCCCGGGGATGTTGGGCCGGCCGTTGGCGGTCGGGACGGATTTAAAAAAGAATTTACGGGTGTTGCGGCAATGGGAAGCGGCGGCGAATCCGAGGAAGGATGTGCGGATTTTTGCGTCGTTTGCGCATGACCGAGGTGTGAAGCCGAGGACGTCGCGGGATCGGTTGCCGTCGGCGTTTAATTATGAGAGCGAGAATTCGCTGATCAAACGTTGGGGCGGCCAGATTCATCATCCGAATCGGAAACGGGAGCGCATCGTGGAGATGTTGCGGCGGATGGAGAAGCCGGATGTGAACGCGCGGATTTGGAAGACGGAGAATGCGGCGGTGGGCGGACCGATGCTGAGCGAGGATGAGTATCGCGCGATGGTCGGGCGTTCGGCGGTGGTGGTGAATGTGTCGGGATTGCGGCGGAGTTTGCCGTTTCGGTTTATGGACGCGTTTATCTGCGGCGCTGCGGTTGCGACGGATACGGTTGGAACGCGCTGGCCGCAGCCGTGGGAGATGGGCACAGAGATTTTTGAGATTGGCGATTTGGGTTATGAGTTGGACGAAGAAGTGGATTGGAAAGCGGTCGGAAAACGTTTTCAGGAAATTTATGAGCGGAACGGGCAGGGCGGCGAGCACTATAAAGCAGTGCAGGATTTGTATCGGAAAAAATGGGCGCCGCAGGTTTATGCAAAGTATGTGGTCGATGAGTGCTTGCAAGTAGTTGCGAGCAAGAGTTCAGAGTAAATGTCGTTGAGTAGCAGCATTCGCAGTATGACAAAAGCAATGCCCATGGCCGTTGTCACGACGGTCCAAGGCCCAACAAAATCCATACACAGCCTGCTGGAGACGCTGCGTCCGGCTGGCTGTCCGTTGCTGATTATTGGCGACGAAAAAGGGCCGGTGTCTTACGAGGTTGAAGGCGCGGAGCTCTTCACGCTGAAACGGCAGTCGGGTTTGTCGTATAAGCTCGCCGGGATGTTGTCCACTGGACATTACACGCGCAAGAATCTCGGCTATCTCGTGGCCATGACTCGCGGCGCGACGTGCATTTACGAAACGGACGATGACAATGCGCCGCTGCCGAATTGGAACTGGCGCGAGCAACGCACGTGCGCGCGCAAAGTGCCGCGCACCGGATGGATCAATGCGTATCGGTCTTTTTCGGACGAGCATATTTGGCCGCGTGGTTTTCCGCTCGACCTGTGCCACATCAGCCTGACGCATAATAGTATTTCCAAAGATGTGTTCCCGGTGGACTCGCCGATTCAGCAAGGATTGGCGAACGGTTCGCCGGACGTGGATGCGTTGTGGCGGTTGATGATGGATAAGACGATCGCATTCCGCGAAGCGCCGAGTTTGTATCTGCCGAAAGGCGCGTGGTGCCCGTTCAATAGCCAGAGCACGTGGTGGTTCCCGGCGGCATATGCGTTGATGTATCTGCCGAGCAATTGTTCGTTCCGGATGACGGATATCTGGCGCAGTTTTGTGGCGCAACGTTGCTTGTGGGAATTGGGAACGGGCGTGACGTTCCATGGCCCGGAAGTGGTCCAGGCGCGGAACACGCACGATTTGATGCGGAATTTTGAGGACGAAATTTCGGGCTACCTGCGCAACACGCACATTGCGCGCTGGCTCGACGAAGCGCCGCTGAAGCCAGGACCGGAAGCGGTGCCGGACAATATGCTCATTTGTTATGAGCTGCTGATTTCGCAGGGCGTGTTTCCGGCGAAGGAGCTTGAGCTGGTGCGCGCGTGGTTGGAAGACGTTAAAAAGTTGCAGGAGGCGTAGGTTGCTACTTGCTATTTAGTAAATGAGTTGCTACATATTAGGTGGCACTCGTGGTTCGGGTTTCACATTCCAAGTGCTTCAAAAGGTCGTGTAGTGTTTCGGCTTGGATGTGCTGCGGGTTTCCCTTACTATAGGCGTGAAATGGCTCAGGCCGATCGTAGTAGAGGTAATTCATCCAAAGGGTTTTTAAAGCTGACGGTTGCATTCTGCCTTGGCGTCGCGATGGCCATAATTGTTCAACGTGTGGCTGCGACCAAAGCAACGCCGCCTCTGGTATCTCAAGTAACCCAACCTGTCGCGAACAGGACAGACAAGCCTTGGGGCGAACTGGAAATCACGAGCATCCCGTTTGAGAACAGTGAAGAGGTTTTTCTGGATCGCGCAGACCGATTAAAAAAGCCGGAGTGGGTATTTGAACCGGCGACAGCAGCCCAAGTGCAGCAATTTCTGCAAACGGTCGAATTGACCGAGAAACAAAAGCGCGAGTTGCAGACGACGAACTCGTGGAAAGAGCAGACGGGTAACTGCACAATTCATCCCTCTCCAGAGTTATTGCTCAGCTTAATTCAGCCTGCGCGAGAGAAGATTTATGGCGTCCTGGGCCAGTGTTCATCCAACTACGCGCAATGTTTTCCGTTTCGATTTGCGCCGAAGCGGTTCGAAGAGCGTTTTGCGAACAGCGGTCTGGAGGCAGATACGGTGCAATTGGTCCGCAATCTTTGTTACACGAACGAAGGTTTGATGTCGTTTTGCGATCTTGGCGTGGCATCGGCCAAACTGAAGCCGTCGGAGTTCGACGGGTTGATTCGAGTTCTCTATGCAGTGCCGACGGTAAGGTTGCGTTTGCGGGTGCGACCGGACAGTAACATTGATCAGCTCGTCGCATACTGGGGAAAGGACGGCCGGGAAAAACGCGTGCGACCGATGTTGGAATCGCTGGCGCGAATGCCCGGTGGCGAGTCGCTGTCGGTTGCGTATCTGTTGCCGGGCGCGGCGCGTTTGCGGCTTTTTACGTTTCCGGATGTCGCGCGCGATGCACGCGAAGCGCGGGAGGATTGCTTTTTTACGGCGCTGAATTTCTTTAATAAATACGCGGACGATCGGTTTTTCGACAAAGCCAATTCGCGACAAACTTTGCAGAACGATTACACGCTGGTGAAGGATCAGCCGACGTTCGGTGATTTAGTCACCGTGATAAACGGTCAAGGCGATGCTCTTCATATCGCGGTCTATATTGCGGACAATATCGTCTTTACGAAGAATGGCGTCAACATCCTCCAGCCGTGGGTTTTGATGCGGATGGATGATATGATGAGTTACTTTCCGTCGCCGGAGCCGTTGCGGATCGCGATCTTGCGCAAGAAAGAGTTGATGCAAGCGAGCGTTGTCTCGCATTAACGTCGCGGTTTGGATGTCGGTTTTTTCAGGGATGTCCCGTATGTTCGGAACGGTGTGGGCGAATACAATTCGGCATTATCGACACCAGTCGTATACACGGGATTTTTTCGCGAAGCTGGGCTGTTTTGTTGTGCCTTTCGATCTTCGCTGTGGCGACGGGTTGCACGCGCGCGGCGAATAGCAGTCCAGTGCCGGCTTCGGGTTCGACGACGCTGACGATCTTGTCGCCGAATCTTCTCGAGCTGACGCTGATCACCGTGAAAGCTCCCGACCCGGCGCGCGTGCCGCAGTGGGACTTCGTTGATGACAAGTTTCAATTCGTTGCGCTCGACGTCGCGCAGATTTCGGTTAAGGCAGGGGAGCGACAACTTTCGGTTAAGCGAATCGGTTTCAAGCGGCGGCCGATCTACGTTGGATTCAAAAAGCGGGACCTGCGGGTTGGGAACTATCTCTATTTAGAATTGGAGCAGCCGATTGCGGAGAATGAACCAGTGGAGGTGACGAACCCCGATGGCAAACTGTGGCGGTCGGAACAGAGATTTGCCGCCAAAGCCGACCCGATGCGCTTAAGCCCAGTGATTCACGTCAACGAGGAGGGCTATTGCCCGGCGTGGCCGAAGCAAGCGATGGTGGGATATTTTTTGGGGAACATTGGGGAGATGGATATTCCAACGGAAAAGGGATTTTGCTTAATCGATGCCACCGGCAAAAATGTTTTTACGGGGAAGCTGATGGTCAGGTCGGATGCGGGTTATGACTATTCACCGAAGCCTTACCAGGAAGTGTATGAGGCAGATTTTTCCTCTTTCAAAACGCCAGGCGAATACCGGCTACTCGTGCCGACGTTAGGCGTTTCGTTTTCATTTCGGATTGATGATGGCGTCGCAGCGGATTTCGCGCGGACGTATGCGCTGGGGCTTTACCATCAGCGCTGCGGCACTTCGAATGATTTGCCGTTTACCCGGTTCACGCACGCTGCATGTCACATGCGACCCGCAGAAGTGCCGGATATGTCATTCGCGGCGGTGAATGAAGAATTGGCGAATATGACAGGGGATGCGCACGAAAACAAACGGCACACCGCGCCGCCATTGAAAAATGTGGCGGCGAGTTTGTATCCGTTCGTGCGGACGAACAAAATCGACGTAAGTGGGGGCCACCACGACGCCGGCGATTACAGCAAATACACGATTAACGTGGCGCATTTGATTCATGTGCTGACATTCGCAGCAGATAATTTCCCGGGTATTGGGGCGCTCGACAATCTGGGCATTCCGGAGAGCGGTGACGGGAAGAGCGACGTCTTGCAGGAGGCAAAATGGGAGGCGGATTTCCTGGCCAAACTGCAGGACGACGATGGCGGATTTTATTTTTTGGTTTATCCGCGCGACCGCGAATACGAGGACAACGTTTCGTTAATGGGCTCGGACACGGGCGACACGCAGGTCGTTTTTCCGAAGACCACGGCGGCGACGGCGGCGGCGGTGGCGGCTTTGGCGCAGATGAGTTCGTCGCCGCTTTTCAAAAAACAATTTCCGGAAGCGTCGGCGCGGTATTTGGCGGCGGCGAAGAAAGGGTGGGGGTTTTTAGAGCGGGCATTTTCGAAATACGGGCGTGACGGTTCGTATCAAAAAATTACGCACTATGGCGATGAATTTATGCACGACGACGAGATCGCATGGGCCGCATGCGAACTGTTTTTGGCTACTGGTGACCACAAATTCGAAAAGGAATTGATCGACCATTTCAACCCGCACGATCCGAATACGAAACGTTGGACGTGGTGGCGATTGTTTGAATGCTACGGGAACGTGATCAGAAGTTACGCCTTTGCGGCGCGCACAAAGCGAATCGATGCGAAGCAGCTTGACGCGAAATTTCTCGCGGATTGCGAAGACGAACTGATTGGAGCTGCCAATGACACCTTAAAGTGGGCGTTAGAGAACGCGTACGGCACGAGTTTTCCCTCGGAATACAAACGGTTTCGCAACGCGGGATGGTATTTTTCATTGGATCGGGCGTTTGATTTGGCAGTGGCGTGTCAGCTCGATTTCCCGGAATTAAACGATCCGCGTCCGAAGTTTGTCGAAGCGATCATCAGCAACATGAATTATGAGGGTGGGTGCAATCCGTTGAACGTTTGTTTTGTGACGGGCATCGGATGGAAACGCCAGCACCAAATGGTGAATCACTATGCCAATAATCAGCGCCGACATTTGCCTCCGACAGGGCTGGCCATTGCCAATGTTCAGGATGGATTCATGTATTTGGATGCTTACAAGAAGGAGCCGACGACGCTGACGTTCCCAACCGATTGGGACGAGAAGAATCCGTATCCGTTTTATGATCGGTGGTCGGATGCGTTCAACACATCGACGGAATTCGTGACGGTGAACCTGGCGAGAAGCTTGGCTGCCTCGACGTTTTTGATGGCACGCAGTCCAGTGGCGAAACAGGCGTGGCGCAGCGCGGACGCCGCGATTCAGACGGATAAGGACGGGTTTGCGAAGTTGGTGGTGCATGGGATGGATTTGAAACAGGCACGTTGTGTGTGGGAAAACGATTTGGGAGATGAAGCCATTCAGCACGGTCCGGAGCCCTTCCACAGTTCCGGCTCGACAAAATGGATTGAAGCCGAAGCGTGGTGGCCCGATGGCCGGCGCGCGGTCGCGAGAACGTCCCGCTAACGCGATTCGGGCGGCAAGCTTGATGGCTGATCGATTGCTATCTGAATATCATTTACGGTTGGGTTGGCGTAGGGCGGGTTTGGAAAAGCCATGTTCCAACCAATGCGCCATTCCGGATGAGTGTCAGAATGCCAGTTCGTCATGTCCGCCAGTGGGTCCA
Organism: uncultured Verrucomicrobiae bacterium; assembly: GCA_963702845.1. GTDB lineage: Bacteria > Verrucomicrobiota > Verrucomicrobiia > Limisphaerales > Palsa-1400 > JAICXV01. Next base: position 484,623 of record OY969763.1, read on the forward strand.
CCAAAATTCCGCGCTCATTGTTGTAACCTGAGCCTGCAGGTTCGTAGACAACGTGGCGTTGCGTCGTGCATCCAGCCCATAGCACGGCTCCGACCACGGATCCCACGACTACCCGAAGAAACTTGTGATTCGGTTTCATGGGCAAACCTATCCACGAAATGCATTTACCCAAGTGGGACAAAGCCTGTTTCAAAATTACAGCGGCCGCTGACAACCCGATACAGCGCCAATGCGCGAGCTACAAACGAACACAGCTCATTAATTATAATTCCGGCTGGTCAATGGCGTTGGACAGTTCATCGGCGCGTGGATGGGGCTTGGGCGATGTCGGGAATGCCATATTTATGCCGAGACGCCGTTCCGGATGGGTATCCGGGTGCATGTGGGTAAGATTTACCTGCTGGTCCAGAGCAATTTCTTCCGGTTGACCTCGCGAGGTTTCGGAGTGACGACTGGTTGCGCATCCTTCAGTTATGATAACTGTGAGAGCCCCTGCGAGTGCCGCTCGCAGGAGCCATGATTTGGGGTTCATATAATAACTTAGGCCGCGCCAAGTTTTTCCCCAACGGGGAGATTCCTGTTTATCCTAGTGGTGAGACATCTGAGGACGGTGTCTTAAGGTTCCCAAACCGTGTTCGGATTTTGGACAGTGCAAAAACAAACCCGGCACCAACACGCTAAAAGCCGCTGTTTTGCCCGTGGATGGTATCTATGATGCGACAGGCAAAATGGACCGATTCGGACTTTTCCTGATGAAATATCGGGGAATATACGGGATTGGCATCGGCACTGCTTAAAGTTGCGCTAATGCACAAATTCACGCGCGCTTTAATTTTGATTCTGTTGTCTGCGTTGGCGTTCAGCCCTTCAGCTCGGGCCTTGACCATGAGCCAATTGAAGAGCATTCCGAACCTCACGCCGGACAAGTTTGCACATTACTTCGCCGATTTCGAATTCAAGTTTCACGCCGAAGTGCAAGACCACGATGTATTCCTGCGCACCAAGTCGGGCGATTGCGATGACTTCGCAACGGTTGCAGCGGAAGTGCTGGCGAAAAAAGGTTATACCCCCCGGATGATCGCAATCCGGATGAAAGGCGAAACGCACGTGGTTTGTTACATCGAAGAAACCCAAAGCTATCTCGACTACAACACCCGCAAGGAAACCAGCCCGCTTGTTCCTTGCAGTGCAGATATTACGGTGATTGCAAAGAAAGTTGGGGAGTCTTTTGGACGCGATTGGGTCGCAACGTATGAGTTCACCTATAATGAAGGCGAGAAGGTGAAGCGCCTGGTGAACAATATTATTCCGAATAAGCCGGCGGCACAGCTCGCCAAGGAAAATTTGAATACGGCTGCGGCGGGAACGAAGACCAAAGCTTCCAAGGCTCCCAAAGCCAAGGCCTACTAATTTCCCGGCTGGGACGTCGCGCCGCACGGTTAGACTAAAGTGGCGCGGTGTCCCTGCCTAAGTTTTGATTCACGTCGCGCGTTTGAGCCGCTACTCTTGGGCCGTGGCAGAAAACGACCAAGGAACCGACGCAGCGATAGAAGATTTCCTCCGGCATTTGGCGACAGACAAAGGCGCTTCGATCTATACCCAACGCAACTATCGCCAGGCACTGACTCAGTTCTTCACGTGGTTTAAATCCGCACGCAGCACGGAGCCCAAATGGTGTGATCTCAAACGCGATGACTTCCGGGAGTTCGTGAGGTTTCTGGGCAGAAACAATTTAAGTCGTGCCGCCATTCAATTGCGGTTTTCGGCGTTGCGGTCGTTTTATAAGTTTTTAATCCGCAACGGCGAGGTGGCCGCGTCTCCCATCAAAAATATTTCGCTGCCGAAACCGGAAAAACGGCTGCCGAAGTTTCTCACGATCCAACAACTCAACGACCTGCTTGCGGCCCCAGCGCTGGAACTCAAGCGCGATTCGGAGAATGGCGAGGTGGACGCCAGTGCGTATCTGCGCGATGCGGCGATTTTGGAGACGATTTATTCCTGCGGTTTGCGCATCAGCGAGCTTTGTTCATTACGCGCTACCGATTTGGACTGGAACGAGCAGTTGGTGCGGGTTCGCGGTAAAGGCAAGAAGGAGCGAATCGTTCCCATCGGTGCGCCGGCGCTGGAGGCGATTCGAAATTATTGGAAGGAGCGCAACTATCAGGCAGTGGAGGACATGCCGGTGTTTTTGGCGCATCCGAAGAAGATTTCAGCGCTGAATCCAAGAACAGTGCAGTTGCGATTGAAAAAGTATTTGCATGCCGCAGGGCTCGACCCGGGAATGACGCCGCATAAATTGCGGCACAGTTACGCGACCCATTTGTTGGACGCCGGGGCCGATCTGCGAAGCGTGCAGGAATTGTTAGGCCATGCGCACCTGGTCACGACGCAGGTATATACCCACCTCAGCATGGATCGGTTGAAAAAGGCCTACGATAAGTCGCATCCGCGGGCGTGAGACTGCCCGTCTTCGCTACCGTTGATTGTGTTTTGAGGTCGAAATGTACGCTTGGGAAAAGCCCGTCGCCGGAATGTTAAAAGTGTAGTGTGTGCCGTTCGCATTCACTGAACATTTAATGTAATTCGCAGCACACTTCTCCTCAAGGTTCGCGATGAATTTATCTTCCGTATTGAATTCGCTGCCGCCGCGCAAGTTGCGGTGCAGTTGATACATTCCTTTGATGCTCGCCGTCGCGCGCAGGCGTTTCACAGTTTCGGCGGAGCCGCCTTTATGCGGCCCGTTGTCCATCACAGACACGGTCGGCGCGAGCGTCTTTAGTAAAAGTGGATTGTTGCTGATGTTCATGCCGTGGTGATCAACTTGATAGACATCGACATTACCCACGTGGTCGAACGGACAAACCAAATCACTCTCTATATTCCAGGTTAGGTCACCCGCATCGAAAAAGGCAAAACCGTTGTAGCTGAGCTTGAGACAAACGCTGTTGGCATTGTCAGTTCGGTCAATGTCTCTCTTCGTCGCTTCTGAACACAGCTTGTTCAATGGATAAATAGCTAATGAAGGTATTTCTTTGCGAGTCGCTAACACTTGCAAAACCAAACGATTGGTGCCGGATTGCTTAAGAGGAACCAAGTCGAGCGGGTGAATTATTTTTCGGATCGCTGGGATTTTTTTGTATTCGTCGGTTTTATAAGGTCCTCCCTCCTTGGTGTCGGGATCTTCGGGTAGCGCGCCGTTGTCCCAGATATTTATTATCGGCATCAACTTCGATAACCCAGCCGCGCCGCCGAAATGGTCGACGTGAAAATGGGTGGTGATGAGGTAATCAATTTGTTTGAGGCCGGCGTTGGTAACCACAGTGTAGATGCGTTCAGCACTCGGTGCCCAAGGCCAGCCGCTGTCGATGAGAACGGATTCTTTGTTTGGCGTGACAATCAAGGTGGACGCGCCACCTTCGACGTCGATCCAGTAGATGTCCAAAGTGGGCTCTGCGGCGTTCACCGTGAGCGAAGCAAATAGGAGCATGGCCAGAAAACGGAGGCTCATGGGCTGACGATAGCAGGGCAGGGCAGTTTTGCGATTCACTTTTGCACTTTGAACTCTCCTCCGCCTTGCCTATAAACACAGCGTGGCGGAACGTCTCACACTTTCGATTAACGCGCGCACGCGCTATTGCGCGGTGCTCGGCCATCCCGTGCGCCACTCCGCCTCGCCTGCCATGCAGAATGCTGGCATCGCTGCGCTCGCCAAAGATTGGCGCTATCTCGCGTTCGATGTGCACCCGGATGAATTGCGCCAGGCTATCGACGGCGCAAAGGCGATGAAGTTCATCGGCCTTAACCTGACCGTCCCGCACAAGTTGCTCGCCGTGGACATGGTGGACGCCATTGACTTGCGTGCGAAAAAATGGGGCGCAGTGAACACCGTCGTTTTTGAAACGCGCGTATCCGGCAAATGGCTGCCGCTTGGAACCGTAAAGGGATTCGAAGCGGGCGAAGTTCGCAGCCGCGGTTACAACACCGACGCGGATGCGATTGTGCAATCGCTGTTGGAAGATTTTTCGTGGACCACCCTTCGTGGTGCGACAGTGCTGTTACTTGGAGCGGGTGGGGCGGCCCGATCTTGTGCCTTGCGCCTGGCCGAAGAGAAAATTGGCACGGTTCATTTGATCAATCGCACGAAAGAAAAGGCGCAGCAGCTCGGTGCTGAAATCAAAAAGGAAAACGCGAAGGTAAATTTGCAATACGAATATCCTTCAGCATCCGTCGATCTCGTCATCAACGCCACTTCGCTTGGCCTGAAGAAGGAGGATGCGTTACCGATCGATGTGGATTGGTTAAAAACGCGCAAACCGAAACGCGTTTACGATATGGTTTATCGACCTGCCGAAACTGAGTTGTTGCGTGAAGCGCGAAAAATCGGATGTAAAACGGCCAACGGTCTGGGCATGCTGCTTTACCAAGGCGCGCGGGCACTTGAATTGTGGAGCGGAGAAAAAGCGCCAATAAAAATTATGCGCGATGCTCTTGTCCGGGAGGTTCACGGTGTTTGATCCCCAAATTTGGGCGAAGGTTCCTTTTCATTTTTGGACGGTAACATTTTTTGTTTTCGGCAGCATCGTGGGAAGTTTTCTCAACGTTTGTATTTACCGAATGCCGCTCGGACTGAGCGTCGTCAGTCCGCCCTCACATTGTCCGCACTGCAAATATTCCATTCCATGGTACCTGAACATGCCGCTGGTGACGTGGATCGTCTTGCAGGGAAAATGCAAAAACTGCGGCGCACCGATCGCCTCACGATATTTCTTGGTCGAGCTGCTGACGGGCGTCGCGTTCATCCTGTGCTGGCTGCAATTTGGCACATACTCCTGGCTCCTCGCGTTGGTTTATTGTGTGATGATGGCAGGCTTCATCACCGCGACGTTCATCGATTTTGAGCACTACATCATTCCGGACGAACTTACCATCGGCGGAATATTTGTCGGCGTTCTTTGCTCATTCATGGTTCCTATCCTGCATTTTTCTTTTCCGGATTTTCACCGTGTCACTTCGCCAGCCAAGGCGGTTGGATTAAGCGTTCTCGGAGTGATCATCGGTGGCGGATTGATCTACGCCATTTTGCGTTTGGGCAAATTGCTGTTCGGTCGCAGAAAAATCGAATTGCCTACCGGCACGAAAATTGTGTTCACCGAATCGGTCATTCACTTGCCGGACGAACAAGTTCCTTACGACGAAGTGTTCTATCGCGAATCGGACACCATTCATTTAATCGCCAGCAGGCTGGAGTTGGTGGACCGATGTTACGTCAACGCGACGGTGCAGTTGAAACCGTCCGAATTATTCGTTGGCGAAGATCGGTTTGTGCCAGAGGAAGTGCACGTGATGGAGGCCGTTGCCACTCATATTACGTTGCCGCGCGAGGCTATGGGTCTGGGTGATGTGAAGTTTATGGCCGCAATCGGGGCGTTCCTCGGTTGGCCCGCCGCGATTTTTTCTTTAGCGGTGAGTTCGATTATCGGATCAGCCGTTGGCCTGACGCTGATTGCGATGCGCAAACGGGAGTGGTCCAATCGACTTCCTTATGGTCCCTACATCGCGATTGCCGCGATCATTTGGATTTTCGGCGGCTACGAATGGGTGCGGGGTTTCTTTCGCTAATCAGCCACACTGCCCACGCTGCCTTAATGCGTGGTCCACAAGCACCAGTGCCGCCATCGCTTCGACCATGACAACGGCGCGCGGTAAAACACACGGATCGTGGCGGCCTTTTGCTTTCAACGTGGTGTTCTTGCCATGAATATCGACAGTGTCCTGTTCGCGCAGAACGGTCGCCGTCGGTTTGAACGCAACACGGCAAAAAATGTTTTCGCCATTGGAAATGCCGCCCTGGATACCACCGGAATAATTTTTGGTGGTGCGAACTTTCCCGCCTTCCATTCGGAACGGGTCGTTATGTTCCAGTCCAGTCATCTCGGCTCCAGCGAATCCTGAGCCGATTTCAAAACCTTTGGTCGCTGGCAGACTCAGCATTGCTTTGCCAAGATCCGCTTCGAGACGGTCAAACACCGGTTCACCCCAACCTGGCGGAACGCCTTTAGCCACACACTCGATAACGCCACCCACGCTGTCGCCAGCCTTTCGAACGTCCTCAATCAGCGCGATCATCTTTTCTGCCGCTTTCGCATCGGGGCAGCGCACAATGTTCGACTCAACTTGCTCGAGCGTCACATTATTGATGTCCACTTCGGCGTGGATGCGTTGAACCTGTTTAACAAATGCGAGAATGTTCACGCCGAATTGCTCGCGTAAAATCTTCTTTGCGACGGCTCCAGCCGCAACGCGACCGATAGTCTCACGCGCGCTGGTGCGACCGCCTCCAGGCCATGCGCGAATCCCGAATTTCGCCTGGTAAGTATAATCAGCGTGCGACGGTCGAAATTTTTCCGCCATCTCGTTGTAAGCTTCGCTGCGCTGGTCCTGGTTTTGGACAAGCATCGCAATGGGAGTTCCGAGAGTTTTGCCTTCGAAAACGCCCGACACAATTTGCACCGCGTCGGCTTCGTTACGCTGTGTAACAATTCGCGATTGCCCCGGCCGCCGACGGTCGAGATCAGGCTGTATATCGCCCTCGGTCAAAGCGATGCGCGGCGGGCAACCATCAATCACGACGCCGACGCCACCACCGTGAGATTCACCCCACGTGGAGATGCGAAACAGTTGGCCGAATACATTGCCCATTGAAATTGAACTTAAACACCTGACCCGTTGTTTGAAAGCCGAAAGGCGGAAGCAACCGGCTTACACGATTCCCTGATGGTGAAAGCGCGTTCGCACTTAGGAAATAAATGGCCAAGTCCCTGATTGTAACTCCAGTCGAACCCTGCAACCTCTACACACCCACAATCGGCGGCCTTGCCCTGCCACGTCGTTTCTGGGCTGAGTCTCTTCTGCGCAGGCGTAGAGATCTTCAGCGCTCAATGGAGAGACGCCTGCAAAAAACATAGAAAGCTCAAAACCATGAAAAAACTATCAACGAAAGTTGTTCCCGGTCTGATCGCCGTCTTAACGCTGGCGTTCGCAGCTAACGATGCATCGGCGAAACTTCGAGGCATCGACGTTTCAAATAACAACGGTAGCGTCAACTGGAGTTCCGTCTACAGCACTGGCGCCCGCTTTGCCATCACCAAGGCGACCGAGGGCGATTACTTCCAGGACAGCTACTATCACGCAAACATGCAACACGGCAAAACCCAGGGCCTCAACATGGGCGCTTATCACTTCGCGCGCCCTGATTTGAATGACGGAAACCACGAAGCTTCTTACTTCTATAGTTTTGCTTCCAGCGAATTTGGCACCGGTGGGAACACCTTGCAGCCCGTCCTGGACCTCGAAATCTGGAACGGCGGCCATGTTGGCGCGACCAGCTTTACCGATTGGGCGAACCAATTCGCCGACACATTAACCACGAAGATGAATAACGCCAGCATGACCCACAATACACTCGTGTATGGAAGCGCCTGCAACGTTTGCAATTATAACAGCAACATCAAAGGTCATTCCTGGATCGCGAATTATAATGGTGAGGATCCGGATACTGGCACGCCTTGGAATATCTGCTCGAGCTGCAATGCCTGGGGTGGTTGGACTTTCTGGCAATACACCGCCACCGGTTCTGTTTCCGGCGTCTCGGGCAATTGCGACCGCGATGTTTATAACGGCACTCTCGCCGACCTTGAAGCGAGCATCTACATCGTTAACAAACGGTAACTGGACGTCTTTACATTCAAAGCCCGCGAAGACAGCCGTTTTTGCGGGCTTTGTCATGTATCCCCAAAACCCCGCAAGTAAACAGGTAGCGCCCGTCGCGCAACGCGATCCAAATTGAGATAGGGCACGTTTTCGAACCGGACGTTTCGGCTCGCCGCTTAACCGCGATGACCGCCGTTGAACTACGGCGCGGTGCGCGTTAGCGGCCCTAGCGTCTTTGCGTGGAAAGTTTCCGTGCCTGTGTGTCCCTATGGTTCAAATTGAATTCAAAAGCCCCAATAGACGGCGCTCCCTTTGAAATCGGCCGATCATCTAAATCAACTTCGTATCCAAGATTCGTCCCTGCACCAATGGCGGGACTGCCGGCAGTCAGTCGAAAATCCCCTTCGCCCAAATTCTTAAAAAGTGGGTTGCCGATTTTATCGCCCGTGCGTAAGTGCGCTCCACCGCCGAGATACTTTCTCTGATAAGCATCCCGATTGGGTTGCTTGTGCAATCTGTCCTCGTCAGGTCGGTAGAAAAGATTGTAGCCATGACTCATTTCACCGCGAGCGAAGACCGGTTCCACTCGCGAACCGTCGAACACAAAAATATTATTCAGGAAACTGATATTGGTGTTGCCGAAATAATTCCAAAACACGACTTCCTCCGAGTCATCCTTTCGGTGTGCGAGCGTGCGCACGACGGTGTTGTTTTCCACCCGGAAATTGGTGCAAGGTCCGGTGAGTCCAAGGAACGATTGGTAGTCCATGCAGACGTTGTGATGGATCAAAAAATTGTCCTGTTTGACGTGCCCAACCCATTCAATGAAACCTTGATTGCGCAGCGAAAGATTGTGATGAATGAGAATGTCTTCCTTGGAGAACGCGCGATCGTTTATTTCGATAGCTCCGCCGTCGTGACCGTATTCCGCACTGGGAGCGCAATAATTCACGATTCTGTTATAGGAAATTTCATTGCTTGAGGCGCATACAACGATGCCGATCGGCCCCCATCGAAACTGAATGGGCGCGTTATTATCGTGGATGTAATTCTTCGTGATGAGATTGTGCTGGCCGTATACGGTGATGCCGATGGGCGTGTGCGTAAACTCGCAATTTCGCACGATACAATGATCCGCATTCGTGGTGAGGAAAATAGCACCGAGCAGATGAATATCCGTCGCAACTGGATTAACGGGACACTTTTCCAGATACAACTCATCCACGATGACATAGCTGCCGTTGACCCGAATGCCATTTCCATCGAGAGCGGCGGAATTTGGGTTAGTGAAGCGAGGTGCGGATCCTTCCCCGTAACGTGTGATCACGATCGGCGCATTTGGGGTGCCGGATTGATTAATTTGAAATCCGCCTTCGAATCGAGACCCAGCCGCAAAATAAATAGTGTCGGCTGGACGAAACGTAACATTGGCAAGCTGAGCGAGTGAACGCCACGGATCATCGAGGCTTCCGCGTCCGTTCTCCGAACCCGCGCGGCTATTAACGTAGTATTGCCTGCCGTTGAAGTTAGAGCTTTCCGCGACAGATGTTCCAGCGGAGATCAGAATGAAAGCAACCACTGTGAAGATCGAAACTAAAATTGCGATACTGCCTCGACACTTTTGCACAAGCGAGGATATGTGCCTCGCGTCGCAGCGAGCAAGCGCACTCTCGGACTACTGTCGCGTAGCGAGACAAATGAACCTCCGCCGATTTGTCGGTGGGAACTTCACAGAATAATTGGCATCTTGCGCACCCGGATTCCGGTGGCATGGAAGACCGCGTTGCCGATCGCCGGCGCGATCGCGATAATCGGCGTTTCACCACCGCCAGCCGATGGCAAATCGGGCCTGTTCAGCAAGTGGATATCCAATTCAGGAAGATCAGCAAACCGCGGCACGCGATATTCTCCGTACGACGCATTCAAAATTTTACCGTTTTCGAATTCCATTTCTTCGCGCAACGCAGGGCCAAGCCCCATCACGATCGCCCCCTCCACTTGCTTTCGCAGATTGTCCGGGTTAAGGATCGCGCCGCACTCAAACACCTGGCAGACATGGCGCACTTTGATTTTCTTTGTTTCAGGATCAATCTGCACCTCTGCGCAGGCAGCGACGTACGAACCTTTTTCCGTCCCGCACGCCAGCCCAACACCGATGTTCGCGACCTTTTCTTTCACGCGTGCGCGCCAATTAAACTTTTTCGCCGCCATCTCGAGCACTGCGCGCAGTCTGGCGCTATCGCTTTCATCGAGATGTGTTAACCGGAAATCCAATGGGTCCTCTCCAGCGGCTGCGGCCAGCTCGTCCATGGAACATTCGCGCGCGAAATTGTTGGCTGTTGCTGCCAGTCCGCGATAAGACCCGTGGCGCAGCGGCGCCTTCGAACCAACCGAAGTCGTGTGCCGTTTGGCAACGCGATAGGGCGTATCCACCGCCGAACCGCCGGAATTGATGTTGATGAAATACCACGAACTCAGCGCGTTTTTCGCATCGAGTCCTGCTTCGATTTTGATCACGGCCGCAGGACGGAAATAGGCCCACGTAAATTCCTCTTCCCGCGTCCAACGCATCGATACCGGCTTGCCAGCTGCTTTAGCCAGGCGGGCGGCTTCGACACCAACTTCGCCGCTGTGTTTGCCACCAAATGCCGCGCCAAAATCGGGAACAAGCACGCGCGCCTTTTCTTCTGGCAGATGAAATGCGCGAGCCAGTTCTCCGCGACAGCCAAACGGATTTTGTGACCCGGTCCAAACCATCAGGTTGCCGTCCTTCCATTCCGCGACTGCCGCCCGAGGTTCCAACGGCGAATGTTGGACGTACGCAACGTTGTAAGTTTGACGCAGCGTATGTTTTGCTTGCTCTAGTTCACCAGCGAATTCATTCGGCGGCACCTGCGCGTGCTCTTCCAAATACCTAAAAAGCTCTTTGCTCGAAGGATGATCGGCTTTCTCCCACTTCGCCGTTTTTGCAATTGCCGCCAGCGCTTGCTCCGCCAGACGCGTCGAAGGCGCGGCAACGCCCACAAACTGATCGTCCTGCACCACCACGACGTCTTTCATCGATTTGGCGGGCGCGAGGTCGATCGAAAGCAACTTCGCGCCATAATCCGGCGCGCGCAGAATCTTGCCGTAAAGCATCCCGCGCGGCGCAATGTCCGAAGGGAATTTGTGCGCACCGGTAACAATTCCCTGGCCGTTGGGACGCGCGACAGGAGTTCCCAGGACTTTCCATTCCTTTACAGGCGTGAGAGTGACATCCGCTGGAGCTGGTTGTGCCAGCAATTTCGCTGTCTCTGCGTCGGCTGCCAAATCGGCATAATTTAAAGCAGTTTCCCCAGCATGAACAACACGCCCATCCTGCACCTCGCAAGCGCCAAGCTCAACATTCCAGCGCTTCGCCGCGAAAGCGATCAAAAGTTGCCGCGCCGCTGCCGCGCCCTGTCGAACCGACGGCACCGTTCGTGGACTCGTGCCGCTTCCTGCCGTGATTCCGTCGTCCGGCACCAAGTTAGTATCAGCCATGATCAATTGAATGTGGTCCGGCGACACGCGCAATTCTTCAGCCGCAGCCTGCGTCAACTCCGCTCGCGCGCCCTGTCCCGCTTCAACTTTCCCGACCAACACCGTGATCGAGCCGTCGGCGCCAAGATGAATCCTTGCGCCAATTGTTTTCGCGCCGCCGCCCCGAAAACCGCCTCGTCTGCCACCGCTGCGTTGCGCCAAAGCAGCTGCCTGACTCGCAATCAACAAGCCAGCTCCCAGAAGTTGCATGAACGAGCGGCGCTTCAGCCCGAAATCATAACCGAACCGCTCCGTCATCTTCTCATACGCGGCGTCGACAGATTCGTTTGTGACCGGCTCTTTCATTTCGTGATCACTCGCCGAATCGCCGACCGGATTCGCGTGTAACTGCCACAGCGACAGATGTGCTTGTTCATATGTGACAAGATTTCAACTTCGCTCGCGTTCGGTTTTTGTTTCATCGCGCCCACGATTCCGAGAATCATTCCGGGCGTGCAATAGCCACACTGAAAAGCTCCTTCATCCAGAAACGCTTTCTGCACCGGATGCAACCGACCTTGTTCCGAAAGCCCTTCGATCGTCACAACGTGCTTGCCGCTCACCTCTTTGATTGGGGTCTGGCAGCCCATGACACTTTTCCCATCGAGCAACACCGTGCAAGCGCGACAATCCCCTTCACCACAGCCAAATTTCGCTCCAGTCAGTTGAAGCTCCTCGCGCAACACCTCGAGCAAAGTGCGCTCCGGATCACTCGCGACGTTCCGGGGTTTCCCATTGACGATGAAAGTGATGCTCGATGTCATACGAGGCCGGCTGAATTATTGATAAAAACAATACGCCTCTGATGACATAAGAAAAGGGTTTTCAGAACGATCGCATCATCCCGATGCGAGTGAAATTAAAAACCTCGCCCTGCACAATAGTCCCCTGACTTTAAAAATTATTGAGGTTGAAGAATTCGTCAACGGAATAGAAACCCATCGACGCGGACGCAGGCACAGGCCAATCGGAGTTTGTTCCAGTGCCTTGCAGCGGGCTGCCGAATGTCTGCCAATTCGTCAGGTCTGAGCCAGTTCGAATCTGATAAACCATGTTGCTCGAGGTGGGATACTGAAGTTTGATTTCGCCCGCGCTTCCGCCACGGGTCGCGCTCAACAGCCGCCGCGAATTTAACGTGCTTTCGTCGACAAGATGAGTGGCGAGGTAAGTCTGAAAACCACCAAGCATCGGATCCTGGATTTGCGTCATCCACGCCAAAAGATTTTGCCGCGCTGTGTAGATATAAGGCGCCATTTCGGGTTTCTGCGCCAGATTATAGAGCGCATCCGGGTCCTGGATGTAATCGTAGATTTCTTCCACCGAACGATATTTAAAAAAGTTCACTCGGTTTTGAATGTTCGTATTGCCGGGGCCCGCGGCGACCATTGCGTTCCAGGTCAATCCATCTTGCGTTTCGTTACTGCAAACCTTTGTCCCGTTCGACCACGGATTATATATGTAGCCGTAGCGACTGCCGCGAACACCGCGCATCTCATAGCGCACTCCCGAACTGGTCTCATGAAACACAGTTATCGCCAAATCTCGGTTCGTCTGAAAAGTGCCGCCTTGCAGAAGTGACAGGAAACTCACGCCGTCGAATCGCAAAGTCGTCGGCACGCCAATGGCCGCGAGTAAAGTCGGCATCAAATCGATGCTCAAAACAAAGTTGTTGGTGTCCATTCTCCCCGGAGCAACGACGCCCGGCCATCGTATTATCAGCGGGGTATGATTGCTGTGAAGATAATCATTGGCTTTGGCAAAAGGCATCGAGATGCCATTGTCCGACAGAAAAATGACGATCGTATTATTGGACGCGCCCACGTCATTTAACGCATCCAAAACCCGGCCAAGCGTGTCATCGAATCTCCTCGCAGAAGAATAATACTGCGCCATTTCTTTTCGGACGTTGGGCAGGTCCGGCAGAAAACCGGGAACGCTTATTTCGTTGGTGACATAAACATGCGAGGGCACGGCAAAGGTCCCTCGAACGGATGCCGACCATTTGCTGGTTTCATCCGCGCTGCCGGCGAAAGGCCGATGCGGATCATTGGAATTAGCCATCAAAAAGAATGGCCGTCCCGCGGCCATCGCCTGCTGCATGAGCGCCTTGGAATTAGTGTAATAATAGCCGCTATTTCGGCCTTGAGCGAGTGAGTCCTCCGTCAGCAGCAAATCCCACGGGAATTCGCTCAATGGTTGCAGATGATCAGTCTTGGAAAGAATACCGAGCCGATAATCCAAATTCGCCAATATCTCCATCAACGTAGTCACCTGCGGTTTGATTGGATTAAACCCTTCGCCGCCGTTGTTGTGCGGATAAAGTCCGGTCATGAGCGCTTCGCGGCTCGGTTGACACACGCCAACCACGACGTGATGACGCGTAAATCGCATTCCTTGCGAGGCAAATTGGTCGATCTTTGGAGTGACACTGGGCTGCGGACCGCCAAAACATCCGACCGTTGTATAATTCAGGTCATCGGCGACAATCATCAAAATGTTCGGCGCTTGAAAAGCAGGTATCGCATCGTAAAACGTGTTCGCGAAAAATTGTAACGAACTATTCAGACTCCCGCTGGACGCGACGAAATTCGGCCCGGCAAAGTTCGCCGGTGCCGATCCCTCCAAGATATAGAGACAACTATTCGACGCCATGCCGTAACCACCGGCGACTGCTCCGCTCCATTGCGCAACATTGGACACACGAATATCGGAAATTGTGTGCGTTCCGCCAAAGGCCGGGTCCACCGCATACTGACCATCCAAATAAACTGCGGCTCGCGAATCACTGGCGACACCATCACGATTGTTGTCGAGCCGGATCCCAAAAATCACATCATACTGTCGGCCGGGTCCCAGCGGTTTCGTGAAAACCTGCAATGCGTGCCTCCCGAGCGTTCCCGTAGATGACGAATCGCCTCCGGCGGTCAGCACCAATCGATCATTGATCAGCAGCAGAGAAATCCCGTTGTGATAATCTCCCGATTCGAAGAGGACATAGCCCGCGGCTGAAAAAGACGTTGGAGTCGTAAATTGAAACCGGCAGGTCATGTCCTGGAGAGAATCGCTGATGCCATCTCCATTGTAGTCGGCAGTAAAAGCCGCCAGCCCGCCCACTGGAAAACTGATCGTTGGCGCACCAAGATTCGTCACTGTGACGGCACGCGCATTCATGCCTGCCAGCACAAAAACGCAAAGACTTACAATCCATTTGAGTGCCAACCTCATTCGGCCTGCCTTTTGTAGTATCACCGATTAAGTTTGGCGTTTTGGCATCTACCCGCAATCACCCAAAAGGACGACGTGGTGACAGTGATGCTCGATGTCATAGACTCCGGTTGAGTTGCAATTACGAAATAGGCTACTAAACATTCGTGTCACTCCGTGCAATTGGTGTCGCGATTTCGTCCCACTCAACACTGATTCCTGCTCCGAGCTGCCTCTTGTTTCTGTCAAAACAACGAACACCGTCTTGCCCGCCCATCAAAACTGTGCAAACGTCGGTCGTATATTAAGCGCTTGATACCAGTCATACTCTCAGCACGCGGCGTCTTTGGCTCAACGGCCCGTTGCCGCCGATTTCAATTGCTAGATCTGACATGACGTCCGCTTCCAAAAGCGAAAATCGAATTGCCTTGCCGGTGAGGCTGCGAGCTTGTCTTTCGACATATTTTATCTTGGGCGCGATCTGCGGCTTCCCGACTCTCGTGCCGGCAGTTGTAGTGGCGATGCAAGGCGAGTGGATAGGATCGGCGTTTCTAGGTCTTTGCTTTGCGCTATTGTTCGCGTGGATTGCTTCTTTCCGCATTGTCCTCACAGACGACCATATCACTTTTGTTAAGTTATTTGGCGGGTCGTCGTCACTCCCCTATGGAGAAATCGCCAGTGCCCGGATCGAATTGGGCTGGGCAAAGACGGCAGACAGGCTCAAGGGCGCTTACAGATTAGTGCTCGTTCCGAATAAACGGGCAGCCCAAAAGATGGAGATCAATATCAAGGTTTTCTCTCGGGAAGATTTGACCTTATTGATGCAGGTGCTTGCAATCAAGGCACCGGGCGCGCGAATGGATGACCGGTGCTCGAGGATGTGCAAGGGCAAATTGCCTTCGCTATTCTTCGAGAGCCAATAAAGCTGTAAAAGAGATCTCAGTAGTAGTGCGACGAACCACTTACCCTAACTTCCAAGGCGCGCGATAGGGCCGGGTCAGCATCCGTGTAGCTTCCTCGTCATTCAAAATGGTTTCGCTGGCCGCATCCCACTTCAGTTTGCGACCGTCCAACAGCATCGAAATCAATCCCAGATGTCCGGGAATGGCTGAGTGATGGGCGGTCGCCGCAGGAGTGATGGTCGGCTTGCGCGATTTCACGCAATCCAGAAAATTCCGATGGTGATCCTTTGACTCGTAGAGTTTTATTTTCCGTAAATTCTCCGGCAGCTGCTCGACATTATTCCATTCCTTATTGGATGCATCAAACCCTTTGCGATTCACCCAAACCCAACCATCGGTTCCGATCCATTTTGTCCCGTTTTTAATGTCAGTGCCGCCGCCGTCGATGACCATTTCGATCCCTCGCGGATATTTTAATTCAACGCGATAGGTCTTGGCTGCGTTCCAAACGTCACCTTTTGGCGGAAAAACGCCGTGACCTTGAACTTCCGACGGACCTGAGTTATCGAAGTCGCAACCCCAGTGGGCAATGTCGCAGTGATGTCCCACCCAATCCATCAACTGGCCCCCGCCAGTGTTGTAATTCCAGCGCCAATCCCGATGCAGACGCGCGGGAATGTAAGGCATCATTTGCGAGGGACCGATCCAGGAATTGTAATCCAATTCGGACGGCGGCTTGATCGCCGTCATGTGATCTTTCTGCCTGCTTTCCGCATTGTTATAATCTTTGGGCAGACCCACTTCGATTCGTTTGACCGTACCGATCAGGCCGTTGCGGACGATTTCCGCCGCCTTGTGAAAATTGGCGACTGAACGCTGCCAGGAACCGGTTTGCCAGATGCGTCCGGCGTCGGCGACCGCTTTGACCATGACCTGCTGCTCCTTGAGCGTGCGGGCCAGCGGTTTTTCGCCATAAATATCTTTTTTGCGACGGGCTGCTTCCACCGCCACCAATTCGTGCCAATGATCGGGCGTCGCCAGCATGACCGCGTCAATACCGGCCCGTGCCATCAACTCGCGGTAATCATGGTACGCTTTGCAATCCTTGTTCTCGTATTTGCGATTAACAATCTGAACCAGACTATTGAGATGTTTTTTGTCCACGTCGCACGCCGCGATGACCCGGCAATCGGACTGCTCCAGAAAAGACCGGGTGTTGCCCGTGCCCATTCCGCCGCAGCCGACCATACCAAGAGTGATGCGATTGGAAGGGGCGGTCGTTCCACCAAGCCCGAGGGCGCTGGACGGAATAATGGTGGGAAAGGCCAGGGTTATGGCCGCTGCGCCAAGAAATCGACGACGACTGATTTTTTCCACGGACTGCAATTGGTTATTTTTCAAATGAAATGAATTCCTTTTTGACGTTATGCGGATAGAGCGGGTTACGTTCCGGGGGGAAAGCAGAAGCAAGCAACCACTGTAAGGACCGGACCTAAAATTGGAACATTGCACTGACGCTTTTGCACAAAAGAGAATACCTGCCTTGCGTCACAGCAATCAAGCGCAGCGGACTAATTTAATATGATCGGTGCGCGGCAGAGCCGCTCTGCGTTATTCGTTGGGGGACGGTGTCGATTAAAGCGAAAACCAAGGTTGTCAACAACGCCCGAAAATTAGGGTGTGCCGATTCCGGGGCGAAGTATGATACTTATAAAACAACGCCTCCTTTTCCCAATGAAACTAAATGCCATAACCCGGTGTGCAGTTCTAACGGCACTGGCCATCACTATTCTGTCGACACCGGCAGCCACGCTCAGTGAAAAAGATCCAGCGCCAAAAATACAAGTTTCCAAGTGGATTCAGGGTGAACCTGTAAAAACGTTTCAAGCAGGGCAAATTGCCAGGAAGTTCTGAAAAGAGATGAAGAGCGTTGAGCCATCCCGCACAGATCGCCGGCTGAGTTCCGCGCAGCCGGCGCGAGCGCCTCGGCCATTCCTTTTCCTTTCCTTTAGTTTGAATGTGGGGTTGCTTCTGTTTTTAGCTTTGGTCGGACGAAGACCTGCCGAATTACCGGCAACTCCATCGGCCCGGGCCACAGGACGCATTCTGAGAACGGAAACCAAACGTGTCTCCACGCGGCCTGCCCACGCATTGCCCTGGCAGCAATTGCAGTCGGGCGATCTGGCGGTTTATGCCGCCAACTTGCGCGCCGCCGATTGTCCTGAAAAAACCGTGCGCGACATTTTGCTGCCCTTGATCGAAGAAAAGTTCAAGCACCTCGAATCGCCAGTTTCCGAATCAACTAATTTTTGGGCCAGCTTCAGCCAACGTCAGGTCGCCGCAATCGCTCGAGCCGAGCAGAAAAGCGCGCTGCGGCAACAGCAAGATAAGACGGTTAAAGAGTTGCTCGGGTTCGTCTGGACCCCTGAAGGGCTTAAAAATGCGTACGAGGGGGAAGCGGCTTGCTCGCTCGGCTTTCTCGATTATGAGCGCGCGGAAAAGTTCCTTTGCATTGCCGACCGGTTCAAAAAGCAGTTCTCGGGCGGAAACATCTCACGTCGCACCGACCGCCGCTCGGCCATCTACAATGCATGGCGCCAGGAAGTGGGCGAGGTCCTTTCCCTTAGCGAATTCGAAGAAACCGAGCTGCGCGCAATTCTGACAGCCTGTCAACGCCGCAATCCGAATCTTTGCAGGGCCGGCTTGAACGGTTCGGAATTGCGCCAGTTAATGTCCTACAGACGCGAGCTGTGCAATCCACTTCCCTCGGCCTTGCTAGCTGAGGACAGCACACTTCTTCAGGAGCTCGATAGGGCCGGCGAACAACAATTCAATGCGAAAACGAGATCGCTGTTGGGCGATAGCCGTTTTATTGACTACTTAAAAAATTGCGATGTCAGTATCGAAAGAACACTTGCTGCGCTGGAAAGCGTCCACTTGCCCCGGACCCTGACGCTGCAACTCTTCGACCTTCGAGAGGATGCGCTGGCACGTGCGCAGGAAATTCGCCAGCTACCCACACGTCGTGCGGAAAAGCGATTGCGTCTGGCGGCGCTACGTCAAAACTCCATCGAACAACTCGCGGCCTTGTCGAACGCCACAACCGACAGCCCCTTGTTCAATATCAATCACGAATGGCTCCAGCAAATTGCAAATCCATGAGTTCACGGCTCCTCAGTTTTTCACTTTGTCTGAACCTGGTCCTGCTGGGAATGGTCGGATATCGGGTGGGGAGAAGCCATCTCGGCGGCAGCATCCCGACAGCAGCCGAGCCAATTCCTCAAACAAACCGCCTCGCCCAGACGAGCGCTGAACTTGCGCCGATGACTCCGGCGCCCTTGCGCTGGAGTGAACTTGAGTCCGAAGATTACCCGACCTACGTCGTCAACTTGCGCAGATCCGGTTGTCCAGAGCCGGTTTTGCGCCAGATCATCGGCGCCGACCTAAAGGACCTTTATGCGCGAAAGGCATTCGCTTTAGTCCGCGAATTTCACCGTGATTTCTGGGAAATCGCGGCCCGGGAAAATGTTCGAGAATACTTCGAAAAAAAGCTCAGACCACAAGTCAAAGCCTTTTGCAACGAACCCGACGTAATGCTCAATCAACTCGTCGGTGAAGCGCCCCGCGAACCGTCCAGCGCGCCGAATGCCAGCAACCGGTTTACGGATTTTTTGTCTCCAGCAAAGCAGGAGCAATTGCGCTTGCTGGCTGAACGCTACGAGCCGCGGCTGCAAGCGATTAGCCAAGCCAACCTTTCGTCAGACGAAGAAGGATTCCAGCTGGCACAGTTGCGCACGGAGATGGGGGACGAGCAAGCCCAGATACTATCACCCGAGGAACTGGCTGAATACCAACTGCGTCGGTCCATCGCGGCCTGTGAAGTGCAGCATTTACACGGGGTGGATTTTAGTGAGACCGAACTGCGCAACATGGCCAAAGCCATCGATGACTATCACCGTCGAATCTCCAGCCAAGCCGAGGATGTCCCCGAGACTCTGGATCAGAAGCTCCAAACCGTGCTGGGGCAGGCGCGCTTTAGCGACTTCAACCGCGCTCGCTCCGCAAGCTATCGAGAGCTTTATGAAGTCGTTACAGTTTTCGGCCAACCCGCTGAGATCGCGGCGGACATCTTCGACTTGCGGCTTAAATCGGAAAGGAAGTCTGATGAAATTCGCGCTGACAAAATCCGGTCGCCCGAAGAAAAACAAGCGTTTCTTGATGAAACGCAGGAGCAGGTCGAGCAGGCCGTACAAAGCAAAATGGGAGCAGGAGCTTTTCAAAGTTACAACGCTGAAAATGGGAGGTGGATCAATGCATTGGGCCGCCTTTAATCTGAACAGGCGCACCTTTACGAAAACGCGGGACTTGGTTCGATGCTTTGTTTACTTCTAAGCTGACTACACCTTATGGCACTCAAACGTCGCGTTCTACTTGCATGCTTCCTGAGCAGCATCTTTGTGGCCTCAGCTAACCGTACTTTCGCCGAAGCAGATGCGACGAACCATCCGGTCTATAAAACTGTCGGCGAACGAAAACTGGCGCTGAACTTCGATTACCCACCTGATTGGAAACCATCCGACAAACGTCCGGCTATAGTTTTCTTTTTCGGCGGCGGTTGGACGAGCGGCACGCCCGCGCAGTTCAAGCCGCAGGCCGAATACTTCGCCAAACGTGGCCTCGTCTGTGCCCGCGCCGATTACCGTCTTCGCGCCAGGGATGGCGTCACTCCGGACAAGTGCGTGGAAGATGCCATCAGTGCCATGCGCTGGGTTCGCAGTCACGCGGCTCAATTCGGGATCGATCCGAACCGCATCGTCGCCGCGGGAGGTTCGGCGGGAGGACACCTCGCCGCCTGCACTTTCTTTTTGGAGGGAATCGACGCACCGGGTGACGACAAATCCGTTTCACCGAAACCCAATGCGATGATTCTATACAATCCGGTGCTTGATCTGGTCGCCGTGCGCTCCGAGCGCGTCGTCCGCGGCGGCCATTACTTCGCCGGCGTCGATGACACGACGTTGAAACGGATTTCGCCCGCGCTTTATCTCCGCAAAGACATGCCCCCAACGTTGCTCATGGACGGAACGAAAGATTGGCTCAATTCACAACTCCGTGCTTTCGTCGAGAAAGCCAAATCCATGGGAGCCCCGATCGAAGCATGGTACGCCGAAGGTCAAACCCACGGCTTTTTCAACAAACAACCATGGATTGAAAAAACGACCGCCGAAGCCGACGCGTTCCTCTGTCGCATCGGTTATTTGAAAGACGAACCGAAAGTGCCACTCCCCGTCAGCCCACGTCATCGATAACAACCGTGATGCGTTCATCACGAATTACAATTTGTGACTATCTTCGACCTCAAGGATCGGACCATTTCCAACGCCAGCGCACCAGCCACTCCGCCCGCATGGCCCACCGCGATCGGCGTCCCCACGTTGCCGAAATGTAAGAAATCAAAAACGACGTTACCGGTGATAGCTTCAATTGCGCTTTTGCCGATGATGATCGCAAACGTGATCCATCCGGCACGCGCGATCATCTTGTCCGTCGAACGCATCATTTCCAACGCGGACACCGCCAACAAACCGTGGGCGACTCCGGATAATCCACACAGCCCAACCGAAGCGATCTGCGACGAACACAGCAGCGCAATCACCAGACTGCCCGCAGCGCTCGCGATAACATATGCGACGCGTTTGGCCCACGCCTTCTCTTCAAGCCCTGAATACACGAGAAAGAAGGCCGAGGCGTCCAGCAGTAGATGGTAGAAAGAGACATGGACAAACGGGTGGGTGAACATGCGCCACCATTCGCCGTCTCGCACCAACGCAGGAACATAAACAAACGCCGTCTGTTCGCGCCCGATGATCAGCGTCCAATTCAAAAGGAATACCACAATACCGAATACGATCAGATCCCAGCGAACGGACTTGCTCGTGCTTCTCGCTTCCAAACACGAGTTGCGGGCGCTCGGAAAAGTGAGCGCTGCCGCGGATTGATTCAGTGTTGGGTCATTCATAATGCAAGAGGAGGGCGGCAATTGCCGCCCTCCGTTTCCCTATTTACTCACCACGCTTACTGCTCTTGAACCGTCGCAACCACACCAACAATCCCACGAACAACGGTCCAACCGGTGACGATCCGCCACCGCCAAGGTTGAAGCTTTGCCCTCCGGATTGCGGTCTGGCCTGCGTAACCTGAAGCGGCTGCGCTTGAGGAACCGGCGTTGTCTGCGACGCTCTCCGCGACACCGGAGCCTGCGCTGACACGGGCACGCTCGAAGCATCCTGCGGCCCAAGACTGGCCATGGCCTTGCTGCGAATGTTGTCGAATTGATTGCGAACCAGCTCCTGCGCTTTCCGCTCTCGTTCATTCCGCAGCGCATTATTGCGCGAAATTTTCCAGCGCTGATATTCCCCGTCGTTTTCCAACACCAGGAACGACGTGTACTCAGTGACAATCGAATAACCTTCGCCCAATCGCACCACTTCATCTTTAACCGACTCTCTCGCATTGGTCCGGTCAGCCTCTATCAGTAGCGCATCGATTTTGTGCAGCGCCCACATCCGGTCGATTTCCGGGTTGTGTGTGTCTTCTTTTGGAAATTCCAACTGCGCCGACTGCTTCAATTCCACTCCATTAACACTTCCCCGCACAGTCACCTGCGCCTCACCACCCGCGTGGTAACGTCCGTAAATCCGCAAAGGTGCGCCATGATACAAATTAGGCAGCGCCTTGGGTTCCACGTCCGTGATTTGCAATCCACCAAAATCAATTTGCAAATTGCTTGCTGCCGGACGCGTCAGCTTGCGCCGAAACGCCTGCGCCTGCCTCGCAAAGTTATCGCCTTGCGAAATAAACGATGCCAAGCCGCCCGAGTCCTGCGCCAATTGTTGTAGCAAAGGTTTATTTACTTCATTGCCGACGCCGATGCAAAAAACGCGCGAATTCCGGGGGCGTTGCTGGATCAGTTGCAGCAAGGTCTGCCGGTCGCCGGAATCCGTCAACCCATCGCTCAAAATCACCACGTTGAGTTGCCGGTCCGCCTCGGCGTATTTGTAAGCCGTCGTAACTGCAGGGTTCAACATCGTGCCGCCCCGCGCCTGTTGTGTGCTGAGGTAAGCCTTCCCCGCTTCCTTTCCTGCGACATCGGCGGCGCGCAATTTCTGGAACGCGAGGTAAGGTTGCACGTTGAATGTGATCAATTCGAAGCGATCTTTGGGCCCGAGTTCGTCAACAAAAGCTCCCACAGAATCCTTGGAAATGAGTAGTTTTCCGTCATCCGCCATGCTTCCCGAAACATCCAATAGAAAAACGTAGTCCATCCCGTCGTCCGCTTTCTTGAGGTCTTCTCCGGCAGTCATCGTCAGACAAAAATAACCATCTTCGCCATCGTGCTTCGACGTCACCAGATCAATTCCGGTTTGTGGCCGGGAGAGGTGATATGCGATGACGATGTCCTTCGCCAAATTGCCGGCCTTCGTTTCCATGCTCGCCTGGAAAAGTGAAGCGCTGTGGTTTGCCACGACAAAGTCGGTTCCATGGCTTGGACTTTCCATTTCGGTGATCGGCACCGGCGACTTCGCTTCCAATGAGAAAGCGAACTTTCCTGTCGTGCGGGAATCCACATTGCGGCGCGTCGACGTCGCCAATGGGTAAACGTAGGTCGCCCAATCATTATCAAAATCCAGTTCCTGATAATAAATCACCTGAACTTTCTGGTCGGCCTGTGGCGCGATGGGAAAGATGCGCATCTCAAACGTTTTGAAGTCCGTTTGTTCCAGCAACCCTGGATCGCGTCGCACCTGTTTGTAGCTGTCGTAGATTTCTCGCGCGCGTCTCTTCTCGACCACTTCGCCGACCATTTCCTTGCCGTTGATCCACATGCTGAAATTGGCGACTGACGCGCCCCTTGGAACCGGGAACGTATAGAGCGCCTCCACTTGCCGGCTCTCGGTGTTGTGAAAAATTTGCGTCACTTTCGTAATCGCAATTCCATCATTGATGGTGACATCCACCGTATGCTCTTTAAGTTCAAGCACACCGCCCAGGCCGCCATCTGCAATTAACAAACCGGCGCCATGCGCTCCCGGAACAAGCGCGCTTTGCAACCAAAACGCCGCTGCTGCCAATAAACTGAGACTTCGTATTTTCGTTTTCATTCGTTTTTCGTGGTTAGTGTTTCGAGGCCCTTACCGCGTCCGCAGACGCGCGCCTCACGAAGATATGCAGTCATGTTTTGTGCCAATAAAACCGCTGTTTCCCAACCAATTGAGCAGGAGATGCTTGCGAGATTTGTGGTGCTGAAGCTACGAGTCAGAATAACAAATAGATAGACATTTATTGTATGTCAAATATACATTTTATGCGTGTCAGAAAAACTGCCTTCAGCCGATAAAACCTTCTGGAAAGCAGTTTCCATCGCCGCCTTCTCCAATGCGTTCAGTGATGAGCGTCGCAAACTCGACGACAAAATCATCGGCCCTTTCACGGGCTCGGAAATCGAACGCGTTACCGCCTTGAAAGAAATCCTCGCTGCAAAAGCGCTGACGCTCGATGTTCGCGGGTTGGGCAGTTTCCAAAAATTCTCCGACGAAGACCGCGAAATCACGCGAATCGGTTTTCTTTTCGAGGTCTTTCATCGCTACTGCCTCGATTTCGATCAATTGATCGAGACCCAATCGCGCGCCGGAAGTTCAAGCTGCGCCGTTCCATTCGCCCAGGAAGCTTTGGCGCATCTCACCCGCCGCGGATTCACGCCCCAGGATGCCGTTCGGTTCTTCGGCATCTTCTACCAACTCCGCCGCGCTTACTTTTTCATTTTTCACGGGCTGATTGGCCAAAGCCCGTGCATGAAACAATTGCGTGCGCATTTGTGGAACAACGTCTTTACCTCAGACATCCGCTGGTATGACCGCTACCTCTGGAACCGCATGGAAGACTTTTCCACGCTGCTGTTGGGTGAAACAGGAACAGGCAAAGGTGCGGCCGCCGCCGCTATCGGACGCTCTGGCTTCATTCCATTTAACCCGGACCAGAATCGATTCGCCGAAAGCTTCACTGCAAATTTCATATCGCTCAACCTCTCGCAATTTCCCGAAACCCTCATCGAATCCGAATTGTTCGGTCACAAAAAAGGCGCGTTCACCGGCGCAATTGAAAACCATCAGGGCGCCTTCGCCCGCTGCAGCCCTCATGGCGCGATTTTTCTGGACGAAATCGGCGACGTCTCAACTCCGATCCAAATCAAGCTCCTTCAGGTATTGCAAGAACGCTCCTTCTCGCCGGTCGGCAGTCATGTCGCGCTCCGTTTTCGCGGGCGCGTCATCGCGGCCACCAATCAGCCGCTTGACCGCTTGCGTCGGGAAAAAACTTTTCGTGACGATTTCTTTTACCGGCTTTGCTCGGATTCAATTGTCCTGCCAGCTTTGCGCCAGCGCTTGAGCGAAATGCCGGAGGAACTGGATCTGCTCCTCGAGCACATCGTCGAGCGCATGATCGGCGACAAAGCCTCGGAACTGACCACGAACGTCCGCGATCGCTTGCTGGCCTCGGTCGGTCCGGACTACCACTGGCCCGGCAACGTCCGCGAATTGGAACAAGCCATCCGCCAAATCTTCCTGACACAACGTTACCAACGCGATGATGCAGGCGTTGTTCGCGATTCACGCGGCGAACTCCTGGCCGCAATCGACGAGGGCAATCAGGCCGCCGAATGGCTCCTGTCAAAATATTGCCAGATCCTTTACCAGCGCCACGGCACCTACCGCGAAGTCGCACAAATCACCAAACTCGACGTGCGCACCGTGAAAAAATATTTGAGCGTTTGCTCTGCCCAGGCATAGCTCCCACCGCTAAACGATGTGACGCGCGGGCCCCATGGCTCACGACGCTCTGGCATTTGCGAACCCGCTGACTCGTGTGACACTCCGCGAAGTAAAACAAAAGCGTCGGGTTAGCTTACAAAAAATGCGCGAATGACGGATTGTCTTACACAATTCTCTAACGAATTTTGGCAGACTAAACTGTATTACAGGTTTTAAACGCCTTCCTGATAAACGCTTGACAGGCTGTTGAAGAAATTTACCAAGCGGTTGGCATGGCATACGCTGATAAATAGGTCCCCCAAGGAAGCAACCGTATCGAAGATCGATACGAACCAGGAATAGAGTAACAAACGATCCCGTTAATTCAAAAATATAATCAAACTATGAAACTCCTGAAATTCGCAGTGATCGCCATGGCCTTATTGGTCACCGTCAATAGCGCTTTTGCCGGCGCCGTCCATGTGCCCGATACCGCATCGACTTCGTCTTTGCTCGGCATAGGCTTGGTCGGTCTGGCTAGCCTTAGAGCATACCTTAGCAGGAAATAGAACATTCCTTGTTGTAATTCACAGGCTGGTGGGCGTAGCAACTTCTTTGCCCGCCCACCAGTTTCATGCCATCTATCATTTTGGCTAGTTATTGCCTTTGATAGCTTTCCGTTTGGCCGCTTCTAATTGCTGCATTGCGTTTAAAGGCCCGTCGAGAGAGAGAGATTCGGACTGGAAAATGTGCCGGGACCAAAAATCGCAGGATTCATCGGCTCGTTCCGCGTCAGTTCCAAAAAAGCAAATCCCTTTGACCATTGGCGCGGTGTTGAACACGATGCGGCGTGGCACGAACCCAACTTGTCCTCGGTTTAACTTTTCTTTTCGTTTCAACTGTCCTTGCCGATGACTGGCCGCAATTGCTTGGCCCTGGGCGCAACGGAATCTGGCACGGTCCCGCCATCCGCAGTGATTGGGACGCGCGCCCGCCCAAAACTCTTTGGCGCAAGAAAACAGGCTTAGGCTATAGCTGCCCCGTCGTTGCTCGCGGAAAAATTATCCTCTTCCATCGCATTGCCGCAGAAGAAGTCGTCGAGTGCCTCGATCGCGACAGGGGCAACACCGTTTGGAAATTCGCCTATCCAACAAAGTTTCGTGACGGCACACACATTGATGACGGCCCAAGGGCCACACCTGCAATCGACGGCGACCACGTTTACAGCTACGGCGCGGAAGGATGGCTGCATTGCCTCGACTTAAATACTGGCAAAAAGATCTGGGGCTTCGATGCCAAGACGAAATTCAAGGCGGACCGCCGTTGGCATGGAATGATTTCCTCGCCGCTCATCGAAGGTAACGCGCTGCTTCTCAACATCGGTTCCACCAACGCCGCTGGTATTGTCGCATTCAACAAGAACGACGGCTCGACGCTATGGACCTCCACAAGTGACAAGTTCACTGGCTCATCGCCGGTCTGCGCCAATATCGAAGGCAAACGCAGCGCGGTGTTTGTCACCTCCGGTTTTCTGGTCGGTGTCGATCCCGCCAATGGCAAAGAGCAATTTCGCACGCGCTGGGGCTCAACAGCCTTTACCGCAGTCATGGCTTCATCACCGGTGATTGTGTCCAACTCCATTTTCGTTTCCGCCTTTTACGGCGTTGGCGGAACATTGTTCAAGATCAATCACGGTTCTGCCACCAAAGTCTGGAGTTCCTCGGAACTGTCCACACATTACCAAACCGCCCTCTACAAGGATGGTTACCTCTATGCATCCGATGGGCACCAGTCCGAACAATCAACTTTGCGTTGCGTTGAACTGGCTACGGGCAAAGTGCAATGGAGCAACGATGAACTAGGTGCATCCAATCAGGTGCTCGTCAACGACGACCTCCTCCTGCTGACCCAGCGCGGCGAACTCATTCTCGCGTCGGCATCGCCGAAAGGAGTGAAAATCAAAGCGCGCACGCATATTCTTTCCGGCTTGGTTCGCGCCTATCCCGCAGTGACCGATGGCTTTCTTGTCGGACGCAGTCAGGGTGAGATAGTTTGTGTCGATTTACGGTAGGGTCGTCCCATTTGTAGTCCGCTTCATGCGCCGTAACCTCGTTTCGATCCCGTACAAACTACGGCAGTTTCAGGCGGAAAAAGCTCGGCGAATTTGTCGTTGGCAGGGTGACGCTCAACGTGCCGGAAGTCGCCGTGGCGGCGTTGGTCACATTATTCCAGGAAATCGGCGAGGTCAGATTGCTGGCCGATTGCAGAACAAAACCTGAGCCTGTCGCTTCCGGCCATGACAACGTCAAACTGTTGCCGGAAACGCTGGCCTGCATTGAAGGCGACGAGATATCACTGACAACCAGATTATCAAAGAGTGAAAACAACAGGGAAGGGTGCCGGGTTGTGGAGGTGTTCACGTCAGAATCCCCAAGTGCGATGTTGTTGCCGCCCAGGGTCCCTATTGCACTGGTATCCACGGTCGCAATCGCCGTGTTGTCGATAGTCCATTTCACAATGGTGTCAATTTTGTAGATATCCACCCTGTGCCATGCAAATCCAAACGCGCCAATCTGCGTCGAGCCGGCCTGAGTGTTGGCCGCGTCACTGCCAAATTCGGCGGTGGACAAAATTTGTTGAATGGCTGGCGCAGTGTGAGGGGCCAGCGAAGGCATCGCTTGATAATAAAGGTTAGCATTGGCCAGTGGAGTGTTGTTATTGCTGTCGTTAGCAGTGCCAGCCGCGTAAAAGCCTGAAGCCGCCGCGGAGATGGTTCCAGATTTTGGATAGACACGGTAATCAGAGGTAATCCCACCATCACCGGTCGTAGCGAAACCGATGCCGTCCATCGTCGCGCCGGTGACCGCGCCGGTGTTGCCGACGACCATCGGAACCGTGCCCGATGTGCCCACCGCAAAAAGGATATTGTGTGTGCCTCCTTCAGAATTTGCATTGTCGGCCAGACCGGAAGCGTTTGCCGCACCGTTAAAGTTTACCCAGGCATAAAACGACAAATGATAAGAAGTGCCGAAATCTTTACCAGTGGGGGACAGAGACAATCCAGACGTGACACCTGCGGGCCGTGTCGTTACTGGAGCTGCCGCGCCGCCGGGTATGTTCGAGCGCAGACGGAGGCCGAGCGTATCACTGATACCGGGGCTGCTGGAATCCCCAAGGCCGAATAGTCAAAAGCAAATGTCGCTTCTTGCAGGGAGGCATTCGCTGCGGGGGCAACATTCACGGACCAGAGATTACCGCTATTAACAGTATTGAAATCATCGCTGAAAAGAACCGCCGCCGATGCATCGACCGGCGCGCAAAAAAGCGATGCAGCAATTGCTGACACCGTGCCTGCCAAAGGAAGTGATTTGAAGAAGGATTTCGGTTTCATAGATAGATGTTGCGAATGGTTTTTTTTGCGAACTGGCTCGATTGGTTATATGGCAATTTTTCATAAAATACAACGGAATTCTCTAAACACTTTGCTCATGCGAAGTTTGCACGAAGTAGTGGTCAACAGTCGTTGACAAAGTAGCAACTTAATTGGTGAAAAGAGATCGATTGATAAAATTGCAATCCCAACCTCAACCCACAGCGCCCGCCGCGAAGAAAAACGGTTTCCCTCTCGATTCCGGATCCCATCCCGCATCCATCGCATTTTGAATGCATTCAATCATCCGGCGATTTGATGCCTGGAAACGTTGTTGCTGCGGCATTTCTCCGTGACGTGTAGCAGCAATTGCAAATTGCAAAATCAATTCGCGTCGGCTCCGTTCCGTTGGTTTTACCAATATGGCCCATCCCAATAGAACGCCGTCCCCGGTCCATCTCGGCTGGCGATGGACGCTCCATTCAAATTCATCTTTTCCGACTGTGACAGTGCCGTTTTTCATTTCGTATCTCCCTGCCATAAATACCTCAGCCCCCACATACTTCAACTCTAACAGCTTGTTTTGCCTTGGGGTGGGGTGACCCCGTCGAAGGAAGTAACGGCGAACCACGGAAATTTTAAATTTGGTTACCGTTGGTTACCGTTGCTTACTGAAAACGTTAAACGAGTTAACGACGGGTTTTGCGGAAAATTTAAATGAGGTGCCAATAGGTCCCAATGACTGCCAACAGGTGCCACTGCCTTCGGTCGAGAGTTGAGTAGTGAGGGTTGAGGGAATGGAAAAGATATTTGTTTTAAGACGATACTAACCGGTACAACTCGATACCAACCGGTATCTATGGGGGCTTAAGGCTGGAGGTTGAATGATGAATTGAACCTGGGCACACCGCTGGCGACCGTCTTCGCACGGCTACGGCGTGACTGGCGATTTTGATTTGCGTTTGTGGTTTGGCGAGCCACCGACGCTGCGTCGGGGCTACCTGTGGTCGTTTCATGGGCGGCCTTTTTGTTCATTTTAATCGTTTCGCACGGCAACAAAACGTGCCGGTCTCTTAAGATTGTGACATACAGTCGCGGCCTGTCAAGTAGCTTCCTGATTCCATGTGTAAATACGCCTTCCTTGAACACATCACACTTTCGGCTCGTGCATCGCCGATAGCAAATGGCAGAACGGCGCGAGCCCTACCAAGTGAGAGTTACGATCATTTGAATCATTTCCCAATGCGCTTGGAATGAGGCAGATTCCTTGAGATATGAGCGACGCTGACAGCGGCACGGTGAAGGGTGAAATAAACGAAGGAGAATTTGTGCGGCAGGAGGATGCCTTTCGCGATTGGATCGGACCCAATCTTTTGCCGGCCACAGCCAACCGCTATCATCTCTACGTCTCAGTGGCGTGCCCGTGGGCGAGCCGATGTGTCATCGTGCGACGGTGGCTTGGGCTGGAGCAGGTCATCGGCCTGACGGTCGTCGATCCTATTCGCGACGGCCGAGGCTGGGCTTTTCGAGAAGGGCCGGGATCGGAAAAAGATCCCATCAACGACTTTCAGTTCCTCCGCGAAGCCTATTTTGCGACCGACCCGAACTTTGACGGACGCGTCACTGTTCCGGTGTTGTGGGACATCGAGCAAAAGCGCATCGTCAATAATTCCGAGGACGACATCTGCCGCATGTTCAACGATGCGTTTCGCGAATTCAGCAACGAGCGCAATCTATTTCCTGCAGACATCGAACAAGACCACAAAGCCCTCTCCGAAAGAATTTACAACAACGTCAACAACGGCGTTTACAAAGCCGGGTTCGCCGATCATCAGGCCGTTTACGAACGTGAATGCCGAAGGTGCAACGTGCGCCGAATCAGCGACTATGCGAATCTGCACCGCTATGTGCTCGACCTTTACAATCAGCCGGGCATCGCTGAAACCGTGAACTTCGATCACATCAAAAGGCATTTCACGCACGATGACATCAATCCGACGCGCATCGTGCCGATCGGGCCGGCTTTCGATCTCGTTCTTGATGAAGCTGCCGCCGAAAGGATCGGCTCGGCAGCGGGCGCATCCTAACAAAAACAAAACGGACGTCCGCTCAGGTGATGGCCTTCAGCCGAATGAAAAACGTGGTGCCCAGGCCCAGGTCGGATTCGACCCACACCGTGCCGCCCATAACTTCGACTGCTTT
The DNA here is from genome assembly GCA_963702845.1 of uncultured Verrucomicrobiae bacterium. GTDB lineage: Bacteria > Verrucomicrobiota > Verrucomicrobiia > Limisphaerales > Palsa-1400 > JAICXV01. The sequence continues at coordinate 515,378 of OY969763.1, forward strand.
TTTCACTGTCGCCAATCCGAGGCCGGTGCCGGGATGTTCCTTGTCAGTGTGCAAGCGGTGGAACGCTTGAAAAACTTTTTCCCAGTTTTCCGACGCGATCCCGATGCCATTATCCGCAACCGAAAGTACGACGTCGCCTCCTTCGCGGAAAGAATCCACTTTCACGATCAAAGGAACATCGTGCCGCCTGTATCTGATCGCGTTTTGAAACAGATTGGTGAAGATTTGAACCAACAACGTTGGCTCACCTGCTACCTCGGGAAGATTTTCAGCGATTTCGAGCCTGCCGCCGATTTCATCCAGACGCAGCTCAAAATCACCGCGAACCTGATGGACCACCTGCGCCACCGGCACGTCGCGCAGTGTCACGCCCGCGCGGCCGGTTCGCGAGTAACGCAGAACGTCTTCGATCAAACGCGACATGCGTTCGCCGGATTGAAGAATATGCTCGACGAACTCTTCCCCCTCACCAGCAATGGCAGCGCCGTAGTCCTCTTTCAAAGCTTGCGCGAATCCACGAATAGCGTGCAACGGCGCTCGCAAATCATGCGAGACGGTATATGAAAAAGCTTCCAGTTCCTTGTTGCTCCGTTCGAGCTGTTTGGTGCGGGCCTTGACGCGATCTTCCAATTCAGTGTTCAGCTCGCGCAGCTTTTCTTCGGTGTTTTTCAGCTTCGAAATATCCACACCGACGCCGATGACGCACCGTTTGCCATTAAAGATGACCCGTTTGCCATTGATCCAAAAGGGAATGCGCTCCCCGGCTTTGGTGAGATATTCGACTTCCATCTCCTCGTAGCCGTCGGCTTTGATCAACCGTCTGCGGGCGGCGGCGATCGCATCCCGGTAATCGGGGGCAAGCAGCTCAATGCTCAACATTTCCGAAAAATCTTCGGCAGAATAACCGGATATCAGTTCGGCATTTCGATTCCATCGGAGCATCTTGCCGCTTTCTTCAGTGACATAAAAAATTCCCGGCAGACACTCGATCAATGCGTTGGAAAAGTTCCGCTCCCGGAACAAAAGTTCCGTATAATCGACTTGCTCGGTGACATCGCGACAGTAGCCACCCCAATTACCGATGATTCCATTTTTTTCCAGAACCGGCACGCCTCGCACCGTCATGTGCCGCCATTTTCCGTCCGCGCGACGAACGCGAAAGTCGGTCTCAAAAATCGAACCGGCTGCGACGGCTTGAGCCCACTGTTGTTCTACTCGTTCCCGCTCTTCCGGATGGACGGCATCCAGCCAGCCAGACCCAAGAATCTCTTCCAGTGTTTGGCCGGTAAACTCGCGCCAGGAAGGACAATCCTCGACGATGTCGCCCGCCGCGTCAGCCGTCCAAAGCACTTCGGTGGGGAAAAAGCGCGGGGAAAAGCGTCGCACCCTGACTGGTTCTTGTTCGAGGAGTGCCACCATAAAAATCGTCCTCCTATAAAAACCTCATATAAAATCCATTCATCGTCAAACGCCCCAATCGGAACGCGATGGCCGGGTTCGGGGCCACCCATGGTTAGGTTAGGCAAGCCCTTCTTTGCCAGTGAACGTTCCGCTGGCTTCAGGGGCGCAATCCCTGGCTTCAGTGATGCCGTTGCTGGGCCCAGGAATGAAATCCTTGGGTTCAGGGATGTAATTCCTGTCCTCCGTAGCCAGATTCCTGGTCCCAGTAGCCAAATTCCTAAGGCCAGTGGCGCAATTCTTGGCCTCAGGAATGCCATTCCTGAGGGCAGGGACGGGATTCCTAGGCCCAGGAATCAAAATCCCGCCCGCCTGTTTTTCCCTGCGGTTGCCGTTACAACATCAACATAAACCACTAAAAACAAACAACATATGCCTAGAAAAGACTTCATCCCCGAACCAGACGACGCCTTTCTGACGGCGCATGACCGTGACCACCCAAAGGCCTTCCGCGTCGGGGTTCCCTTTAGCATTTAGCCTTCAGCCTTTAGCCTTTCCCCAAGCCCCCCGCCCTTTCCGCTGTCAAAAAAACGGGAGGAATCTTGATGCATGGCGGGTTGGTGATTTACAGCCCCGCTGTTCGTGGATCTAAAATAGACGAACCCGGCCACCAAGATGGTTGCCGTGAAGATTAAAGAACCAAACAGATGACTAAATTAAATCACGCCCGGCCTATCGTCGCCTTTCTATTGGCGATTGCGATAGGCTGGGAGAGCGGACCCTTTATACGTTCGGGCGGATTTGGATCTTTAATGCTTTGGCTGATCTGCGCTTGTGTTTGTCCAGCGATCGTATGTCTGGTCACAGATCGCTGGTATTATTTCTTGGCGCCATTGACCGCGCTGATTATGTGCGCTTCGGTCGAATATCACAGCTATGTGTGGTATCAGGCGCATAGCGCTGATGATGCTTGGAAGAACTTTAAACTGAACTTGGACATCATCATCGGCATGGCGGTATTCTGCTTGGGAATCAGCTTAATGGTCGCCCTCGCGTTCCACATGCTGCGTAAGTCAAAGAGGTCGTTATAATCTGCTTTGAATGCCCGCGCTTTGCGGTTTGAAGTTTAACCCGACCGGTTACCTGCGAATCAAGACGCGCCATGTTTGCGCCGACGTGGCAGATGTCGGACGTGCCCAAAACTGACCAGCTTGCGGCGTTGTTCAACCCAGAGCCGAAACGTGAACGACTTTAAGCTGCCCCAAAAGGTGACCGGCTTGACGCTCCGACCGTTGGTGATCCCTAACCAGTTTTGCTGTGCCGTAATAATTTTGGTTGGTCGCTCAATTCAACGTCGCTCGCTTGCGGATTAATGACCTTGAAGACGAGTCCAGCTGCCAACCCACCCGCGAAATCAGCGACCAGATGAATCCAAACATCGCCCACATGGACGATTTTCATCGCGACGAGTCCCAAGGCAACGGCGGGATTGAAGGCGCCTCCCGAAATTCCGCCCACAGCGAATGCGCCCGTCATCACCGTCATGCCGATGGCCAGGCCGTAAAATGAATTGCCTTCATTGTCCTTGGCTGTGGCGGTATTGAGGACGACGTAGGCCAGCGCAAAGGTAAACAGGAATTCCGCCACCAGCGCGTCCGGCACGCTTTTCATTTCCATTGGTTTGCCAGCGCCGACAAGGAACATGGCGACGCCTGCGGCAACAAAACCGCCTGCGATTTGAGCAAACATATAAGGCGCCACATCCTGGGTGTCGCACTTGCCGCGCGTCCAGACGGCGAGGGTCACCGCGGGATTATAATGGCCGCCGGAAACATGGCCGCCGGCAAAAACCATGACCATCAAAGCCGCACCGATCGCCAGCGGCGCGATGACACCTGGCACACCCGGGATCACGGTGCATCCCACGGTAAGCACGAGAAAGAAGGTCCCAATAAACTCAGTCATGTATTTTTTCATAGGTGATAGGGTGTTGCTTTTGTGACTGGTGGGAGTGGAGGAGAATCGCTTCTCTTTCAAACCCACAATCAGAAACGGAAACCCGCTTTGATGGAGTGTCAACGGGGATACTGCCGTCTTTTAAGCTTCGTTCCGCGTGACGCTGGCGCGGTTGAGCCAATTAAAAATGGTAGCCGAAGCTTGCGGACAGTGCGTGGCTTAGAAATGTGTATTGGCCGTTGGCGGGAGCGTTGAATCCAGTCAGGCCACTAATGGTCCGTTCGGGACCGTAGAGGAATTGATAAGTCGCGTCCCAACTGAAGCATTTATATTTTCGGCCAACGCCAACGCTGAAGACGTGCCGGTTCCCATCGGGCACAATCGGATTGAAGGTCGCAGTCGGAACGGAATTCTGGGCATAGGCGTAACCGCCGCTGACGCGCCAGCCATGTTCCAAATAACGAGTGGCGCCAAATTCATAAAACCAACTCGATTGCCAATCCAGAGGCACAGTTTGAATACCTGTCGCACTTTTGTTCAGCGAGAACGTCTTTACTACACTCCAATCGGTCCAATCGGCATTGATTTCGAAGTTCCATTTTTCGTTCGGCCGGTAGGAATAGCCGAAGAGCACATTTTGCGGGAATGGAAAACGTGCACTGGCGTTTTCGATAATCGGCCCGGGGAGCAATGCCGGAATTTTCGTATCGGCATGGCCTTCAAAATTCATTGTGGTTTCGCTGCGATAGCTGACACCGAAGGAATGTTGCTTGAGCGGATGCCAGAGCACGCCGGCGTTGAAACCCAGATCATCGTCACGACCACGAAAGCGCAAGGTGTTGGCCGGACTGCCGAACGGGATGAAGCGAAACTCGGTCTCGGCGTAGTTGATCGTCGGTCCCGCGGAAATAGCGAGCGTCTTGAACGGTTTCCAGGCAAGAACCGGGTTGATCGTGATGTATTCGATTTCGCCTTTTTTCGGAAAGTTCGGCGAGGTTAGGAATGGAGCGTTGTCCGGCCACTCCAAGCCAAGTCCGTAAGGCGCGTAAACGCCCAAACCGAAAGTCAACGGCGTATCGGGCCACTTAGCGGTGAGGAAAAACTGCGGAATGACCAGCAACTTTTGGCGCGTATTTACATTGGTGCTGCCATTTTCGTAATGCGAGCGAAGGAAAATGCCGTAGGCACTGACGCGCGCGTTGATTCCATCCAGTTGCGAAATACCGGCAGGGTTATAATAGATCGCCGAAGGATTGTCGGCGGTTGCGACAAACGCTCCACCGCGCGCCGTGGCAAATGCGTCCTGATCGGGCACCTGGATTCCAATCGCAAAAAGCTGTGCCGGAAGAAAGGTTGCCAGCGCGATGCTGAGCGTGATGAAGAACGTTGAGCAGTTCCTGAACACGAATCGGATTATTGACACCTTTGTGCGGGACTGTCGAGCCCTTCGGCGGCAGGCAGGGCCGTCGATTCTGTAACGGCAATACCCTTACCCCAACTTGCTACAGAGGCTAATTGCGCTATCGGATTTGGAAGGTTTGACTTGGTAGAAGCCTAATCATGTCCGTGCCAGCTCCAACCCACGCGCCTCTGGACCCTGGGGCGCAGGCCAAGTGCCAGCGTCTCTGCACCGTGCTGGCGTCAACGGCTTTGGTGATCGGCGCGATTGGGTTCGTCGGCTGGGTGTTGGGCATCGACACGTTCAAGCGTTGTCACCCCGCGTTCGTCGCGATGAAATTTAACGCGACCGTCGGCCTGATATTGGCCGCGGGAGCTTTGCTGTTACAGCGATGCGAATCGGTCCAGGGCTGGCAGCGGCAGACCGCGCGATTGATGGCCGCATTCATCGTGGTGCTTGGCGTGGTTACTTCGCTCGAACACATTATCGGCTGGGACGCCGGCATCGATCAGTTATTCTTTCGAGAAAGCGAGGCGGAGGCCGGCCAATCGTTCCCCGGTCGCACGGGGATCGGAAGCTGCGCGGGCCTGATACTGATCGGGATCGGGCTGCTTGTTTTAGACAAAAGCTGGTGTGGGAAGTATTGCTCGGGGTTTCTTGCGCTCACTGCCGGCATTTTCATATCGCTCGTTGGTCTCGCTTACTTCTACGGCGTTGAACAATTCGAGCCCATCGCCAAATACGCGACCATCGCCCCGCATACCGTTGTCGCGTTCGTTTGTTTAAGTGTCGCGATCATGCTGTCGCGGCCGGAGCGCGGGATAACGGCGACGTTGTGCGGAAGTGATTTCGGCAGCGCGGTCGCCCGGCGAACGTTGTTGCCGGCAATTCTTGTTCCGATCGTGTTTGGGTGGCTGTGCGTTCTTGGGCATAGAGCTGGATTCTATGGCGTTGGTTTTGGCATGGCACTGTTCACACTGTCGTTGGTGGTGGTTTTTACCGGATTGATTTGGTGGACGGCTGTATGGCTCAACCGCGCCCAGGAGTCACAGACGAGTGAGCGAACGGGCGTTGCGGCTGAGCGAAGAGAAATTTGCCGTGCTCTTCCAGAAAGCGCCGTATCCGATAGTTGTCACCACATACGAAGATCCGGCCTTTCTTGACGTGAACGAGGCGTTTCTTCGCATGTTTGGATTTACCAAAGAGGAGGTGCTGGGGAAAACGGGTGTGGAAATCGGCATCAATCCAGATCCGGCTTTACGCGCGAGTTTGATAGCGGAGTTGGATGCCAATGGCAATATTCGTGACAACGAAGCGCCAATGCGCGCGAGGGCCGGCCGGGAGTACAGTTGTAGTGATCAATGCCGACGCAGTAAAAATCGCCGGCGAAAAGTATCTGCTGATAACAGGCCAGGACATCACCGAGCGAAAGCGGGCGCAAGAATCGTTGCGGCGGAGCGAAGAGAAGTTCTCGGTGCTCTTCGAGAAAGCGCCGTTTGCTGTAGCTGTCAGCAGATTCAAAGATTCGGTCTTCATTGACGTGAACGAGGAATTCCTTCGCATGCTTGGATTTGCCAAAGAGGAGGTGCTCGGGAAAACGGACGTGGACATCAACATGATTCCAGATCCGAACGAACGCGCGGCTGTGCTGATGGAGTTGCAAGCCAGTGGTGGCAAGCTTCGTCAACGCGAAATCCGAATGCGCTCGAAGGATGGCCGGAATTACGTTGTGCTGATCAATGCCGACATCGTCCAGATCGCAGGCGAAATGCATCTGCTGGCGACTTGTGAGGACATCACCGAGCGAAAGCAGTCAGAAGAAGCGTTGCAACGGGCCAAGGCGCAATTGCAGGAACACGCGACCAATCTGGAACAAACCGTTGCGGAGCGCACGGCTGAGTTGAAGGAAACGAACGAGCAGCTCGAGGCATTCGTCTATTCCATTGCGCACGATTTGCGCGCTCCGCTCCGTGCCATGCAGGGTTACGCGCACATACTGCTTGAAGATCTTGCAGGGAAGCTTCCCGAAACTGATCAGAAGTTTCTAAGCAATATTCATCACTCCGCCGAATACATGGATCGAATGATTCTGGATCTGCTCGCTTTTGGACGGACAGCGCGGACGGATATCGAGTTGCGCAGCGTCGATGTGCAAAAGATTTGGGATGCTGCTCGTTTTCAGTGCGCTGACCAAATCGAACAAACCGGCGCTCACATCGAAACAGTGAAGCCTTTGCCCACGGTGCGCGCCCACGACGCCACTCTTACTCAAGTGCTGGCGAATTTGCTCAGCAACGCCATGAAGTTTATGAAGGCTGGCGTAAGGCCTGAGATCCGTTTTTGGGCAGAGGACCGTCGGCCACAGCGTCAGACTGTGGTTGCAGGATAACGGCGTCGGTATCGATATCGAGTATCACGAGCGCATCTTCCGGGTATTCGAACGTCTACACGGCTCAAACTTCGCCGGCACCGGTATCGGCCTGTCGATCGTCCGCAAAGGCGTGGAACGAATGAACGGCAACATTGGTTTGGAAAGTGAAGTCGGCAAAGGAACGCGATTTTGGATTGAGTTGCCGAAAGCGTGAAGGAAGGGGTGCGATCTCCGAGCGCGAGTTGGAGTTGGCGCTGAGACGTTGCGCTACCGCCAACCAGTGGGGACCCGAGGAGGCCGAAGAGTGGTAGGGCAATCTCGCCACGATGGAGGTTATGACGACGGTGGTGGTGCCGAAATCTGATTAAACAGCCTTCCCAATTGCCCAAAGCCTTTCCCTTGCCCGGAACCTTTCTTCCGCTTGAGCGGTTTTTCGGTCCCCTAACTTCCGATACAAAAAAGTGGCCGGGCCGTTTTTGGAGCGTTAAAACGAAAGGCGGCGGGGATTGTCCCGCCGCCTATTTCATTCCTCAGGTAATTAATCTTTATGGCGCCACGTCATTCCTTGGACACTTTCATAGCCAGCGCCTGTGTCACCACCACTTTCACCTCGTCGCCTTTTTGGAGCTTATCGAGGTCCACGGCTTCACCGACCTTCACTGTTTTGGTGTTGCCTTCAGGTCCCTTCAATTTGACGGATCGCTTGTCCTTATCGATTTCCTCGATCGTCGCGGTCGCTTCCTCGGTCTTCACTGCCATCCCGGCTGGTTTCTCGCCTTTAGCAGCCACAATGAACGCTTTGGCTTCTTCCGGTTTCTCGGGGGCCGCTTGCCCGGGCTTCAACATGGAAATGGCCGCCGATTCATAATAAGTGGCCGACACTTTGTCGCCCTTTTGGATCTGATCGAAGTTTTCAACAGCAGGCCCAACCTTCACTTTTTCGGTATCGCCCTTGTCTGTTTTCAGAGTGACGGTGCGATCTTCCTTGTTGATATCTTCCACAGTCGCCGAAGCGGTCACCGAATCGGAGACAACAAGTTTTGGAGTGGAAGCGCCGGCCGCTTCCTGCACCTGTTTGCCGCTGTCGTCGGCTTTCGCGCTCTTGTCCTGAGCCTTGTCCTTGCTGTCTGAATCTTGTGCGAATGCAAGCGCCCCGGACGTGATCAAAGCACCCATCACCGCTATTACAGTCTTACGTTTCATAGAATGTCTCCTTTGTTTGGTCATAAAGTTTAATTTCGAGCCATCCCAAGACTGCGCCATGGGACTTAGGGCGTAAGAGGTTTGCCCTGCATCCCATGGGCGGCTGACTCAACAAGGAAAACAGGCAAACCAATAGCATGGTTCATTTTTCTTCGTTATATATCAGAAGCATACGATTCAGAGGTGAATCCAACCGGTGAGCGGTGCCCATTGACGCAGCGGTTGCGCGAAGTGTTAACCGGTCGTTTGCGTTCCGGGCCCTTCCGCAGCATCCGAGGCCGAGCGTTTGGGCCAACCCGGCAATTTGGTCACTTGTCCTTGTGCCAGCACCACGTCCGGATCGCGTTGCAAGGCCTCATGATAGTTCTGGGCAAAACCCTCTCCGCTTTCGCTTGCGACCAGCAATCCAGCCGCTTCCTTCACCAAACCCTCCACCGCGACTTGAGTGAACGGCTCATCGCCATCCAGCGCCTCGTCGATCGAGATAATCAATTTTGAAAGTGGGCTTAGCCATGCGAACCAGGGATCGTTCGTGAGCAGGTGCAGGAAATGGTTGGGCGAGGAGATTTTCGCCACGGTGCGCTCATATTCCACTCGCTCGGATTCCACTAACGCCTTGTGCAGGCTCAACAACGAAGTGCGCAGGGTCTCGAGCCGTGCCCGAATCGCTTCGGCGTCTGGTTTGGATTGCGTGCTCATACCGTTTCCTTTCAGACAAACATACCACTTTTACGCCGGCACCGACGGCTTTTCTGCAGGCGACGTGGGATTCGCGATATGCTCTGAAAGAAAACGCTGAACCCGGTCATTAGTGACAGCTTCTCGTGGATTCAATGAGGCAATTATTGTCCGGTAATTGGCAAGGATTGCAAAGATTGTCCAGTCCGCCCTGAGTCAAATGTTTCGTGACCTTTAGCGGCAAAATCCGGCGAGAGGTCAAATCATGTATTAATGTTTGCTCAGCGCTATGAAACTGATTTTCTTTCTGCTCGTTACAGCCTTCTATCTGACGTCACCTCGCATCCTTGCTGCGGCTCCAGAATCGGAGGAAGGCTTCGTTTCCATTTTCAACGGCCGTGACCTGAGCGGCTGGGACGGCAAACCTGGCTGGTGGCGCGTGGAGGATGGCGCCATCACGGGAGAAAGCACCTCGGAAAAGCGTTTGCTCAAACATAACTACCTCATTTGGCGCGGCGGGAAACCTGCGGATTTTGAACTGCGACTCCGGTTTCGGCTGCAAGGCGGGAATTCCGGGATCCAGTTTCGCAGCCGCGAATTGGCAGATTGGGACACGCGAGGGTACCAGGCCGATATGGATGCCGCGGACCAATATACCGGCGGCATTTACGAACATCAGCGTGGCCTGATCGCTTCGCGTGGGCAAAAGGTGACCATTGCTCGCGGTGGTACCCGACAAGTCGATTCCCTGGGCGACTTCGCCGAATTGCGCAAGCATATCAAGGATGGTGATTGGAACGATTATCGGGTCGTCGCGCGCGGCAGCGTAATGAAGCTGTTTATCAATGGCGTGCTGACCGCGCAGGCGGATGATGGCCAGACGAACCATGCGGCGAGCAGTGGCATCCTTGGTTTCCAGTTGCATCCCGGCCCGCCGATGAAAGTTCAGTTCCAGAATATCCGGCTGAAGCTCTTTACCAACAGCGCGCCTGAAGAAAGCACGAGTCCAGCGCGCGAACCTACGGCCACGCCGGCTTCCCAAATCAAGGTCGCGAAGGATTTTAAAGTTGAGCTGCTCTATTCTCCGCCAAAAACGCAGGGTTCGTGGGTCAGCATGTGCGTGGATCCCAAAGGCCGGCTGATCGTGTGCGACCAGTATGACGGCGGCCTGTACCGCATTACGCCGCCACCGTTTGGTGACGCAGCTACAGGCACGAAGGTTGAAAAAATTAATGTCGAGTTAAGCGGTGCGCAGGGGTTGCTTTGGGCCTTCGACAGCCTTTATGCAATGGTCACCAAGAATGGCAAATTCGCCAGCGGCCTCTACCGGGTGCGAGACACCAACGGAGACGATCAACTGGATCAGGTTGAATTGTTGCGTCCGCTCGAAGGTGGCGGCGACCACGGCTGGCACGGTCTCCTGGCCGGGCCTGACGGGAAATCTATTTACGTGGTGGCCGGCGACGCTACGCGGTTCGCCAAACCGGAGCGCTCACGAGTGCCGCGCATCTGGAGCGAGGATCATCTGCTGCCTCGCCTGCCGGACGCGCGCGGGTTCATGACGACGGTGCTGGCGCCGGGCGGTTGCTTTTATCGCGTGGACCCGGAAGGCAAAACCTGGGAACTCATCTCGACCGGCTTCCGCAATCCGTACGATGCGGCATTCAACCGTTACGGTGACCTGCTGACGTTCGATGCCGACATGGAGTGGGACATGAACACGCCATGGTATCGGCCGACGCGCATTTGCCTCGTGACCAGCGGGAGCGAATTCGGTTGGCGCAATGGCGCGGGAAAATGGCCTGCGTATTATCCCGACAGCCTGCCTGCGGTGCTTGACGTCGGCCCTGGCTCACCCGTGGGCATGACCTTTGGCTACGGCGCAAAATTTCCCGGGCGCTATCAGGAGGCGCTGTTTCTTCCGGACTGGAGTTACGGTCGCATCTATGCGGCGCATTTGACTCCCGATGGCGCGGCTTACAACGGAGAGACCGAACTCATCATGAGCGGCACGCCGCTGCCGACGACGGATATCGTCGTAAACCCGCGAGACGGCGCGATGTATTTCGTGACCGGAGGTTGGCGCATCCAGACGGGCCTATACCGGGTTACGTATGTCGGCAAAGAACCCACCGCGCCTGCGCAGCCCGTGGATAGCGGTGCAGAATTGCGCGCGCTGCGGCGCAGGCTCGAAGCGTTTCACGGCCACCAGGATTCCAGCGCGGTGAAAGTGGTATGGCCATACCTCGGGCATGAAGATCGCTATATCCGTTTCGCGGCGCGGGTCGCGCTGGAATGGCAGGATCCCGGTCAATGGCGCGAAAAGGCGTTGAAGGAAACCAAAGCGCCAGTCGCGCTGACGGCCTTGATGGCGTTGGTTCGCGTCAGCGCGCGCGATCAATTTCATCGCCAGCCAACCGACCCACTGCCGGACCCGTCCTTGCAAGAGAGGGTGCTGGCAGCCCTGGAGCGTATTGAATGGAAAAAGCTGACCGATGCCCAGCGGGTTGATTTGCTGCGTGTGTATGCGCTGACGTTTACACGACTGGGTCAGCCGAGCGAAACCAATCGCACACGGCTCGTCGCCAAATTTGATCCGCTCTTTCCGGCGGCCACGCGCGAGTTAAACGCTGAACTTTGCGAGTTGCTCGCATATCTTCAATCGCCGTCGCTCGCAGCCAAAGCGGTCGCCCTCGTGGACCGCGCGCCAACCCAGGAGGAACAGATCGAATATATGAAGTCGCTGCGCGTTCTGCGCGCCGGTTGGACGCCGGAACTTCGCGAAGCCTACTTTAAATGGTTTATCAAAGCCGGCGGCTACCGGGGTGGCGCAAGCTTTGCCGGCTTCATGCAGCTGATCAAGAACGACGCTATTGCCACGCTGTCCGATGCTGAGAAAGAGCACTTGAAACCTGTGCTTGAGGCAAAGCCGGTGACGCAATCCTCGTTGCAAGCCATGCAACAGGTACTAGCTGGACATTCCTTCGTGAAAGAATGGAAGGTCAGCGACCTGGCGCCGCTGGCGGAAAAAGGTTTGCACGAGCGCTCGTTTGAGCGCGGGCGCAAGTTGTTCGGTGGACTCGGCTGTTTCTCATGCCACCGGTTTGCCAACGAAGGTGGTGCGGTCGGTCCGGACCTGACCGGTGCGGGCGGACGTTTTAGCCCGCGCGATCTGCTCGAAGCCATCATCGAACCGAGCAAGACCATCAGCGATCTCTATGCGCCGATCGTGATTCAGTTGAACGACGGCGACACGCTCACGGGACAAATAGTTTATCTAGGGACCGAAAGCATCAAAGTTAGCACCGACATGCTGAATCCGAGCGAAACGACGAAGGTCGAGCGCAAAGACATAAAATCTATTGAAACCTCGAAAGTCTCTCCGATGCCCACCGGACTGCTGAACCTCTTGGCCAAGGACGAAATCATGGACTTGGTTGCCTACGTGCTTTCCGGCGGCAATGGGACGAATAAAATGTTTACGCAAACCAAACACTCCGACCTCAGCAAGCGACGTTAGACGTCGCGATAACAAACGCAAATTCCCATCATTTAGAATTGCACCGCGGGGCGGATTTTATAGCATCGCCGTTCGCCCTTGCGGGCTCGACCATCCAAAATCGGGCACACGCGGCCGACGTTCGGCTTGCGGCGAAAGATTTTCCAAAATGAAAAGTTATAACATTGCAGTCATGGGCGGCGACGGAACCGGTCCGGAAGTCGTTCGCGAAGCCGTCAAAGTTCTCGATGTCGTCAGTAAAAAATTCGGCATCAAACTCAACTACACCAATTACGATTTGGGCGGTGAACGCTATCTGCGCACGAACGAAGCGTTGCCGGATTCAGTCGTTGAAGAGTTGCGCAAGTTTCCCGCAATTCTGCTCGGTGCCATCGGCCATCCTGATGTGAAGCCCGGCATTTTGGAAAAAGGCATTTTGCTGCGCCTGCGTTTCGAGCTCGAGCAATACATCAATCTACGCCCGGTGAAGCTCTACGACGAACGCTTCTGCCCGCTCAAGGACAAGAAGCCGGAAGACATTGATTTTGTCGTCGTCCGCGAAAACAACGAAGGTCTCTACACCGGTTCCGGTGGTTTCGTTTTCAAAGGTACCCCGCACGAAATCGCGATCCAGGAAAGCGTGAACACCCGTCGCGGTGTTGAACGCTGCTTGCGCTATGCATTCGAATTAGCTCAAAAACGCCGCGCTGGAAAGCCTTGGCGCGGTTTGAAGCCCGACGACATCAAAGCCGGCAAGACATCGCAACTGACCTTGTCCGGTAAGACGAACGTTTTGACCTACGCGTTCGATTTGTGGTTCCGCGCGTTTAACGAAGTCGGCGAAGCAGATTTCAAAAACGTCAAACGCGACTACGCACACGTCGACGCGACCACGATGTGGTTCGTGAAGAATCCGGAATGGTTCGACGTGATCGTCACCGACAACATGTTCGGCGACATCATCACCGACCTCGGCGCGATGGTGCAGGGCGGAATGGGCATTGCCGCTGGCGGCAACATCAATCCGCAAGGCTGCAGCATGTTCGAGCCGATTGGCGGAAGCGCTCCGAAGTACACCAATCAAGGCGTCATCAATCCGCTTGCGGCAATTTGCGCCGGCCAGATGATGCTCGATTTCCTCGGCGAACAGCAGGCGGCGCAAGCGATTGAAACCGCGGTGATCAAGATCACGCGCGAAAAGGTCAAGAGCCTCGCCGCCGGCAAAATGGGTTACACCACGTCGCAAATGGGCGACCTGGTTTGCGAAGCGCTGTAATTTGAATCAATGGTGCGTTTGTAGCCTCGCCCTTTTATAGAGGGCGAGGTCACTAAACACACAAGTGAACGGCTTTTTCCCGGAATTGACGGCTTCGATTCCGGCGCAAACGGTCTCTGGAAAATCGACTTCCATCGGTCGGAACGATTGCCAACAAATGCGATCTGGACTTGTTGACGCGAAGACTTTGTTCCCGTGTCGTTCGAGCCTGAGCCACACGTCGGCATCTTTGATGTCCAATTCGAAATTCGTAACATCGCTGTCATCGCGCAATTCAAAGTTCGCATAATGGCGAAGTTCGTGACCGAGTCGAACGGCGCCCCGTTGCAAGCTCAAGTGATGATGCTTGTCGGCGACGATGAGCAAACCGCCGCCATTGTAAGGGCGACGGCATTCGATCGTGCTTTTTTCGCCCGGCCGAAACACGCCTGAGATTTTGACTTCAATGATGAAGTTGCCGGTGACTTCGGAGAGAACTCGCGGTGCGTTCCAGATTTCGAGTTCGGACGCGAAATCGTGCGCGGTTGCAGGAATACGGATTTTGATGCGACAGTCTTCCCGCGAAATGGTACAATCGTGCGCCGGGTCTTCGGTTCTGGCGCTGATTTGAGCGGGTCGCTCGCTCGCGGTTTTTCGATGTGACTGACAGCAGACCTCGGTGGTGCAGCCGGTTGTGATGAGAATTGCCGCAGTGAAGAGCAGACCGAAGGAGGTGATCCGAGGCGTGTCCATGGGCGGACAATATAAGTTCCGCTTGAAACTTCAACGCCGAAGTGTTGCCTTAGTGGCGAATGCCGTTATTGCGCTGTGTCATTTATAACCCGACTGCCCGTGGTGAGAAGGCCCGCGCATTTCGTGATGAAGTAACTCAGATCGCGAAAGATTGGGAATTATTTCCAACCACATGCCCCGGTGACGCTCGCACGCTGGCCGCTCGCGCAACTCGCGACGGCTACACCGACATCATCGCGGCTGGTGGTGATGGCACGTTAAACGAAGTGGTCAACGGCATCGGCGATGTGCCCGGCGGATTTGAAAAGGTGACGTTTGGATTTTTGCCGCTTGGAACGATTAACGTTTTTGCGCGCGAACTTGGACTGCCGCTCAAATGGCAAAACGCCTGGCAGGTCGCGAGCAGTTGTAAGCCGACCAACATCGATGTGGCGCTCGCTGAGTTCGTCAGCTTGTCCGGTAAACCGGAGAAGCGTTATTTCGTCCAACTAGCCGGAGCCGGCCTCGATGCTCGCGCGATCGAGTTGGTGAGTTGGAAACAGAAGAAAGTGATTGGGCCGATAGCCTACATCATCTCCGGCTTTCGTGCCCTCGGTGAGCGTCACGAAGTGATAGATGTGAAAGGCAGTGAAAGCGCGAGAGGTGAATTGGTTTTGTTTGGCAACGGCCGCTTCTACGGCGGCAGCTTCAATTTTTTCCCGCGCGCGAGTTTGCAGGATGGCTTATGCGACGTCGCGGTGTTTCCGAAGGTCAATGCCTTTCAACTGATCAAGGGCGTTATCGGCATGTATACCGGCAGCATTTACCGCATGTGCGAAGCCCAGCAGCAGCAGGCTGCAAAATTAATGTTGAGCAGCAGCGGCCACGTTCCGTTGCAACTCGATGGCGATTTGGTCGGTCAACTTCCGGCGACAATCACCGTGGTGCCGAAAGCCCTGCGCGTTCGAGTTCCTTAGTACAAAAAAAGACACAGAGGGGGACCTCTGTGTCTCGAGATAATTTAAGAATTAAACCGTCCAGCCCTTGCGATAGTGCTTGTGAATCAGGATGTCGGCTTCGGGCATGTTTTTGCAGCGCATGTGTTTTGAGTCCCATTCGATTTTCCTGCCGATCCGGATCGCCAGGTTGCCCAGCAAAACTGTTTCGCTGAACGGGCCGGACACATCGAAATTCGAACATGCGGGCGGGCCGCCTTTGCAGGCGCGCAACCAATCCTGGTGCGGGCTATTGCCAGGCACGCGCGGGATGATCGGCTCTGGCTTTTTGAAACCCTTCATCATCGACTCTGGTAACAACCGCGGATTTTCGCCGTAAGTGCCGCACACCATCTTGCCCTTCTCGCCGATGAACAACGTCCCGTTCGCTTCCAATTCATGTTCCATCTCGGCCGGTTTCGCCGGTTTATGACCGCTGTCGTGCCAGGTCAAAATGCAGTCGGGGAACGTCACTTTATTTTTGCCGACCGTCGCCGTGCGTTCAGGGAAATGATAGCGGACGACCGACCATTCAGGAGCCATCTCCGGCACGAGCTCCGAATGATCGAGCAATTCGACCGTGTCCGGCGCGCCAAGTGCCAAAGACCAGTTCGCGCCGTCCATAATGTGACAGCCCATGTCGCCGAGCGCGCCGCAACCGAAATCCCACCATCCACGCCAATTGAACGGGTGATACACACCCTGACGATTCTTCTTCGTCTTAACGTCACCCTCCGGCCAATGCGCCAGGAACGGCCGTTCCGGTGCAGGGCCGAGCCACAAGTCCCACTTCAAATTCGACGGCACCGGGTCCGAACCCGTCGGGCGCAACTTCCCTTGCGGCCACCAGCCCATCGCGCGGTCCGTCCAGCAATGCACCTCGCGCACCTTGCCGATCGTGTCGGCCCAAATAATTTCGCACAACTCACGATTTCCCACGCCTGAGTGCCCCTGGTTGCCCATCTGCGTTGCGACCTTGTGCTTGCGCGCGGCAAGCGTCAATTGGCGCGCTTCCCAAATCGTGTGCGTCAACGGCTTTTGACAATACACATGTTTGCCGTTCTTGATCGCCAACATCGCGGCCGGCGCATGATGTAGGTCGGGCGTGCTCACGCTGACCGCGTCCATGTCCTTTTCCTTTTCCAGCATGATGCGATAATCGTTATACGTGCGCGCCTTCGGATACTTCTCCTTGGCCTGCGCGAGCTTCTCATCATCCACATCGCACAACGCCACGATATTTTCCGTCGGCACACCATCGACAGCATTCGCCGAACCGGCAATGTCACTCGCGCCTTTGCCCGTCACGCCGATGCCGCCGATGTTCAACTTCTCATTCGGCGATTTATACTTCGGCTTGGCCAAAATCGATGGCGTTGTCAACGCGCCCGCGGCGAGCAACGTCGTATAAATAAAGTGGCGACGGCCGATTTGATTCGTAAAAACTTCCGTGCGGATTGAGTCGAACTCAGAGTTAGGCTTGGACATAGTTCGTCCTTCGTATTCCTTTCGGCCATTTGACACAAGGAGAAATGGCTCGGGGAACTGTCGTATTTCGAATGGTGGCCAACTTGCCTCCATGCCTCTGCTGCGGCATGCTGTGGCTGAGTGACGCAGCATCAACTCTTTCTCAACTTACTTTCCGCGCCCGCGCCCGTGTTGTCGTTGGCGCCGATGCAGGATGTCACTGACCTGCCATTTTGGACTCTAATGGCGCGCTACGGCGGTCCTGATGTTTATTGGACGGAATACTTTCGCGTTCATGGCGATTCGCGCCCTGAAGAGTGGATTTTGCGTTCGATTATTGAAAACCCTACGGGGCGTCCGGCAATTGCGCAACTGATTGGGAACGACGTTCCCGCAATGGTGCGCAACGCAAAGGAGCTGCAACAATATGAAATCGCCGCGATCGATCTGAACCTCGGCTGCCCGGCTCCGGTCGTATACAGAAAATGTGCTGGAGGCGGGCTGTTGCGCGAACCGAATAGGATCGATTCACTGCTCGGCGCGTTGCGCGATAGTGTGCATGTCGCGTTCACGGTCAAGACGCGGATTGGATTTGAGTCACCAGAAGAATTCGACACGCTGCTTCCGCTTTTTGCGAAACACGGCATCGATCTTCTTACCGTGCACGGGCGCACCGTGGTGCAGATGTACCGCCCCGGCGTTCGATACGATTTGATTGCGCGCGCCGCGCGGGAGTTGAAGTGTCCAGTTTTTGCCAACGGCAATGTGCATAGCGCGGCTCATGCTCGAAGCGTTTTGGAACAAACCGGCGTGCGCGGCTTGATGATCGGTCGCGGTGCGATTCGTAATCCGTGGCTATTCGATCAAATTCGCGCTGAACTTTCCGGCCAACTGGTGAAGCTTCCGACTGGTCGCCAAGTCTTAAATTATATCTGCGAACTTTGGGACGCTGAAGTGACGCCCGATGTGCGCGAATCTGCGCAAGTGCAGCGCCTGAAGAAATTTATGAACTTCATCGGCGAAGGTCTTCCCGGCGCTGATCAATTTCTGTTCCAGATACGACGCGTTGAGACGAAAGCCGCGTTTTTTAGTGTGTGTAAAGAATTCCTCGATCACGACGATCCGATGTCACTTGACCCTGATAATGTTAAATCGCGCTCGACACCACAACCTGTGACTTTGTAAAAAGGTTCAAGCCGCACCACCTATGCATACTAACGAATATCTATTTCCACATCGTCTCACGCGCCGTGATTTCCTTGCCACTACTGCCACAGCGCTGGCCGGCCTTGCCGTCGCACCTGGCGCGCTCGCCCAAAAGAAACCGGCCGTCACGATTGGCAGCGGTGCCCATACCTACGAGGCCGTTCAGGACTGGGGCACGTTGCCGCCTGGAATGAAATACGGCATGGGCTGCGGCGTTATCGTTGATAGCAAAGATCGCGTTTTCGTTACGTCACGTTCCACGCACCCGTGTGTCGCGATTTTTGATCATAACGGCAAACTGCTCGAAACGTGGAGTGACAGCTTCGCTGACCAGGTTGGCTTCACAACCGAGCAAGTGAAAGAAACGGCGCATTGCCTTTACTGGAGCAAAGAGGGGAACACCGAATACATTTACTGGACTGAAAACGTTGGTAAACCTAAGGACGACGGAAGAATTGGCGCACGTGTTTATAAGACCGATCTTCGCGGCAAAATTCTTTACGAAATCGGCAATGTCAAAGTGGAGGGGACCACTTCGCAGAAGTTCGAATGGACCAATCCCACTGACGTCGCCGTCGCGCCGAATGGCGATATTTATGTCGTTGATGGCTACGGCAGCCAACGCGTCAGCCGGTTCGACAAAAATTTCAAGCACCTCAAAACCATTGGCACTCACACTAAAAAAGAAGAAGTCGGCAAGAATGCTCCCGCCGGCACGTTCAATACCTGCCACGGCGTCTGGATTATGTTGCACAAAACCAAAGAGCCGGAAGTGTGGATTGCTGACCGCCACAACGATCGCATTGAAATCTACGATTTGAATCTCACATTCAAACGCCGCATCACCGAACATGTCCGCACTCCGTGCTGCTTCTATCAGCACAACGACCTGATCTTCGTGCCGGAATTGGCTGGCCGCGTCAGCATTTTCGACCTCGAAGGCAAACTCGTCGCTCATTTAGGTGACGGATTGAAAAGCGACGGCAAAACCGCAAAGCCGGACAACCTTACGAACCCGGCGCTGTTCACTCATCCACACGCGATTTGCGTCGATTCAAAAGGCGACTTTTACACTGTCGAATGGGTCGGCTTCGGTCGTCCGCGTAAGTTCAAGCGCATAGTGTAACGCACGAGCACAAAACTGCGTTCGATCTATAACGCCAGCGCCAATTTGCTCTCGAGGATGTGTTTCATTTTGAGCGCAGCTTTCGGCGCGTATGCACCGCGGTTGTTGTTGAAAACCAAGTGCATCTCATCGAGAGATTCGGAGAGCCGAATCGCGCGTTCGCCAATTTCTTCCAGTTCCTCGTCGGAATAATCGTAATCGAAACGTTCTGCCACTGTCTTGCCGGTGAGATATCCGCGCGCATTTCGTCCATGGGCACGCAAGTAGCCGACGCGTGGATGGGTCGTGATATCAATGTTCGGCATGAGCTTGAAATGTTCGACGGCAGGCGTGTCGACGGCCACAAAAATGAGATGGCGCTGCTGGAAGAAATCGGTTGTCGCTTCGAGTTGCATGCCCTCGACCCAATCGCGATTGCGCAATTCAACCGCCAGTTTGTAATCTTGCAGCAGCGAGAGAAGATGTTCGAGTTCGTGAAGTTGATGTCGTCTTGGCCCGAACGACGGCGGCAACTGTAACAACAAAACCCCAAGTTTGCCTGAGCGTTCGAACGGCTCCAACGCTTCCAACGAACGGGTCACGACGGAATTCTCCATCGTAGGCGTGACTAGAACGCGGCCCTGAGAATCCAGTTCCGCATCGTAACGCAAATCAGGCGGGAGAAAATCAGGACCGGTGCTATGCCGAGAAAGCAATCGATGCAGTTTTACGTTGAATGTGAAGTTGTCCGGCGTTTGGTCACACCAATGTTGGGTCGTGCGCCGATCCGGGATCGAATAGAAGGTTGAGTTGACCTCAACCATTTCAAAATGTTGAGCGTACCAGGGCAGTCGTTGAGACGCAGGCAGGGTGGGCGGATACCACTCCGCGATATAACCCAAGTCCGACCAACTGGCCGTGCCCACCAGGATCTTCGACATAGTTCCTCCTAACGTGGAAACTCTCACGCTGCTTTACTTGTTACGCAACTGATTTCCCGCGTTAACCATCCGCTTCCTTCGGAACTACCCTCGCTCTCAATCCGTATTTCAAAAGTGGTGAGGCGATTGAAAGGGGCTTCAGCGAAGAGCAGATAGTCCCGTCATATATTCCGGCTCGGTCGACTGATGTCTTTGTGACTTTTTTACTCAGCCTTTCCGAACTGCGTCCTTTCGCCAGCAGGTGAATTGCTGTTTACTGTTCGGTGATGCAGTTAGGTCCGCTTCAGCTTAAATCGAATCTTTTTCTGTCGCCTTTGGCCGGTTATACCAACCTGCCATTCCGGCTGACTTTGCGGGAAGTTGGCGGCCTGGACCTTTGTCACGACGGACCTCGTTAACGCGCGATCTTTGTTGGAAAAGAATCCGAAAGCTTTGAAGCTGATCGAAACGTCTCCAGCCGACCGTCCGCTTGCAGTGCAATTGTTCGGGTCCGTTCCAGAAGAAATGCGTGACGCCGCCGCTTACCTCGAGTCCATCGGCATCTCCTCTGTCGACATCAACATGGGTTGTCCCGTTCGCAAAGTCTGCAAAGTCGGCGGCGGTTCGGCGATGATGACCGAGATGGATAAGACGGCGGCGCTGGTCAGGGGAATGGTTGATGTCGTTAAAATCCCAGTTACAGCAAAGATGCGACTTGGTTGGGACGACCAAAACCTGACTGCGCCCGATCTGGCGCGCGTCCTGGAGGATGCTGGTGTCTCCGCCATTTTTGTTCATGGCCGAACGCGTGAACAAGGGTTCGGTGGCCGCGTCAATCTCGCGGGAATCCGCGCAGTTGTTAAGGCCGTGAAACGCATTCCAGTGATCGGCAATGGCGACGTGACGACTCCGCAGGCGGCGAAGATGATGTTCGATGAAACCGGCTGTGCTGCGGTGAGCATCGGCCGTGGCGCTTTCTACAATCCTTGGATTTTTCTTCACGCAGCTCACTACGTCAGCACCGGTGAGTTGTTACCAGAACCGAGCTTTAACGAACGCGTGCGCGTCATGTGCCGGCATTTGGATTTGATGATCGAAGTGTTCGGTGAAACGCATGGTTGCCGGATGTTTCGCAAAGTGGGGCCGTGGTATTCGAAGCGATTTGGGCCCGCGAACGATTTCAACAAACGCATCGTTCAGCTTTCGACGAAAGCCGAATTTTACGAACTGCTGGAAAACTACCGACGTTGGCGCGCGCAGTTTGTTGACGAGAACGGCGACCTCCAAGCGCGCTACCAGCCGCCACCCATGGTTGCGTCTTTCATGCAGGAAGCCGGCGTGGCTCACAGGCAGGTCATTCCCGTGCCGAAAGGTCCAGTCGAAGTTTGGTGATGTGGCCCTACGCGCGATTGAAGAGCGCGCGTGTACGTAGCAATTCCGTGAGTTGGAATTGCGGTGAAAACTGCTGGCGCCGAGGGCGCGCTTCCGAAGATTTCCCTGCTGCCGAAAACTTAGGCTGCTTTGACTTTATTCAAACGAATCGTCAGGCGCGATTTCTTGCGGCTGGCGTTCGAGGCATGGACGACACCGCGCTTAGCCGCTTTGTCCAACGCAGCAGTCAAAATGCGAAGGGCCTTGGTGGCGTCGTCCTTTTTCCCGGCGGTCACGAAAGCCGCGTAGTTCGTTTCCAAAGTGTGCAAGCGCGCTTTTTCGCTGTGATTGCGCGTTTGTTTACGCGCGCTGTTGCGCATGCGCCGCTCGGCTGATTTCGTATTAGGCATAACTTAAATTTAAGGAACGGTTACGGTAACCAAAGGGTTTGATTTGTCAACGCCGGGCTAGTGGGTAGAATGACCCTCGCCCCTAAAGCCGTGATGCCAAGACAAACCATCGAGAAACAGCAGGATAAGGCACAACGGCATCCGGCGGTTCCGCTGTTTATCGCAGTTTTGGCTTCAATTCTGTTTGGCCCTTGGATGATTTGGGCCGATTCGGCCAGCACCAATCAGATCGGCCAAGGCGTTGTTTACATGCGTTTTACGTATAAAAACCTCTACACGTCGACCCAACAGGTTTATGTCGTTGACGTTAATCTGAACGATTCTTCTCCGTCGGTCCGCACTCCTTTTCGCACCGGCGGCGCAACGCGCACTGTCAGTCAACATGCCGCAACCGTTCCCGGAGCGGTCGCATGTGTTAATGGCGATTTTTTCTCCGGCACAGGTGGGACGCAATTTCTCAAAGTTAACGGCGTGATCGTCAACGGAACACAATCGGGCGCGCAAGATCAGCAGGCACTTATTAATGACGGACTCGGCCCAAATAGTGCCAGTATCGTGAGCCGTCCGCCCATTACGGGCACATGGTCGAACCTGAACGTTTCCAATATCATTGCTTGCGGGCCGGGCTTGATTCAGGACGGAGTTCCGGTAACGCAGTGCGATGACGGAGGCAGTTTTTGTGGTCGTAATCCCCGCACCGCTGGCGCGTGGACATTTAATAATCACCTACTTCTGTTTGTCATTGATGGACGTTCTTCAGTTGCAGCCGGAATGAGCCTAGTTGAGTTGCGGGATTATATTGCTGCATTCGCGCCCGTCCGCCAGGCGGTTAACTTCGATGGCGGCGGATCGAGCACGATGTGGATTTCCAGTGGTGTGCAAAACGTTCCGTCCGATGGAATTCAGCGAGGGGTGGCGAACGCCATCGCGATCGCTGCGGCAGCGCCAGCGGTTCCGGCAACGCCAATTAACTTGGTCGCCGTTCTTAGGGGCGAAAACATTTTATTGGAATGGCCGGTTTCCTCGGGTGCGATGAGTTACACGATAAAACGCTCAACTACTAACGGCGGTCCTTACGGCGTTATCGGTTCGTCAATTGATGCTCGGTTTACCGACACAAATATAGTTATCGGCAAAACTTACTACTACGTTGTTCGAGCCGTGAACCAACTCGGTCAAAGCGTTGATTCGACTTCCGTTAAAGTCGATACGTCGCAAGTCGCAGCGGCGCCAAATTATCCATACGCGGATACAGTGATTGGGTTGGGAGCTGTTGGCTATTGGCCTCTACAGGAAACGAATGTTCCGGCAAGTTTTGCGATGGAGACGAACCTTGGGACGTTGGGATTTGCGGGCGATGCCATTTACGCCGCGACAAATTCCAGCGCCGTCACGTTCGGCATGGACAGCGCGCTCGCATCTGACAACGCCAACCGATCGGTGCTTTTTAATTCCGCAAGGATAGACAGCTACGCCTTTGTTCCGCGCACGACTCCGGCATTGACGATCAAGCCGCCGTTCTCGCTGGAATGTTGGGTTAACCCCTCGGCAACGGCTTCCACGCAAGACCTCATTTCGTTGGGCGGCTCGGGCAAAAACAGCCCGGCGGGTTCTGGCAATTATGCCGGGTTCAGATTGTCGTTTGGCGGCGGCGCATCGGACGGCCACACGTTGCAATTCTTCGCTTATACCGGTAACGGCGTTGTGTACAATGTTGGGAGTACTAACATCCAAACCCCGGCTGAATCCGTTTCCGTTGGACAATGGCATCACTGTGTCGCGACCTACGACGGCACCACCGTCCTTTTGTATGTTGACGGCCAATTGCAGATGACCGGAAAAACTTCGATGGCGATCGACACGTGGTCGCCTCTGACAATCGGCACGGGTCGCTGGCAAGGAAAACCGACCCGCGGTTATTGCGGCATGTTGGACGAAGTCGCCATTTATACAAACGTGCTCGGGTCGTCGGCCATCATTGCTCATTACAACATCGCAACTAATGCCGGCGCATCTTATCGGGACACCATCTTAAGTCAGCATCCGCTGCTCTATTACCGAATGGATTGCGCGGGCTATGTCGCTCCTGACCTTGTCCTGAATCCGATTGCGCGCAACCTCGGCTCGTCCCAAATCAATGGATTTTATCAGCAAGGCTCTGAGGCCAGTGCGACGTCGGGGCCAGCATTGGTCGGATTTGGAACAAGCAGTTTATCCGTGGCTCTCAATGGCGTCTTCAGCTGTGTTAATGCAGGTTTTCATCCCGATTCCAATCCGACCGGCACTCAATCCTTCTCAATCGCCGCATGGTTCCAAACCTATCCCTCCGACGGCTCGGTGCAGACCATAATGAGCCATGGCACAAATTCGTGGAGTTTGAACCTCGATGGCACGACCGGCAAATTGGTGTGGAACTCCGGTGCTGGAAACGTCACATCGTCTTCCGTTTTGAACGACGGCGTTTGGCATCAGGTTGTCGCTGTCCATAATGCCTCGGTGAACATTCTTTATATAGATGGAACGCTTCGAAATTCAGCAGCGGCATCGGGCGCGGTTGTGGGCAATGTGGTTGACGACGTTTTTATTGGCGGGGATCCAGAATTCCTCAACGTCACCGGTGGGGAGCGATTTTTCGCGGGCGCTGTCGCACAAGCTGCTTTTTTCACAAATGCGCTAACCACTGCGCAGGTGCAACAGCTCTACGTTGCTGCCACGGTTCCAATGATCAGCAGCCAATTCTCCGGCGGCCAGTTCATTATCAATTATTCCGGCACGCTTCTTTCCTCGACAAATCTGACCGGCCCATACACCTCGGTCTCTGCCGCCACATCACCCTACGCGACAACTCCAACGGGCGCGCAGATGTTCTACCGAACAAGCAACTGAAAATCAGAGTAGTTTGCGAGGGGCCCCGAGAAGTTTGCGGGTATCCCCACCAACAGCGGTCTCCCAGTGGCCAAACCTGTCCGCGGGCAGTGGGGTGCCTTCAGCATAAACCAGGTAAACGGTATGGTGCGACGTTGACCAGGCGCGTTCTACGTCTGAGCGCTTATATATGTGGCGAACGTGTTGACCTTTTTGCAGGTTTGTCGCGGGGTCGTTGATCACGACGTCGCCGTTTTCGGTGAATCCGATGCAAACGACCAGGTGACCGTTGCCAGTGGCGTTGCGATCGGGCGCGAGCAGGTTGTATGGCGCTGAGATGATGACCGGTAGCCCCGCAACGATCCAATCCTCCAATTCGGAGATGCCGCTGAATCGGCTGACATAGGCGCGCATGCCGGGGAATTTTCCAGCCAATGCAGTGTTGAACGGCCAATTGCCGGTACCGCCAAAATTCGGATCGTAAATAGATGCGGCGACTTCAGGCACGTCGAGCGCCAACTCGGGCTGATCCAGGCGTTGGCTCCAGTGACCCAGCACCATGCTCAACGACGTCGGACTGCACCAACCTTTTTCTTGTGGATACGAGTTCTGCGATTTTTCCGGGACCGTTAAGATTTTGCCCCAAGCGGCGCGATTCGGCGGCAACGTGGCGACTTTTACGGTGGTGTCCAGAAACGAGAGCCCAATCGACTTCAACTGAGGGGCCGCCTGGTTTGCCGCACCGTGGAGCGTGATGCGCACTTGCACTGCACCGGCCTTTTGGTTGAGTACCAACGTGTCAGATTTCACCTTCGCGTCGGCGTCGTTCTGTCCGGTGAGACTGGTGCGCTCGTGCTTCGCAGTGTCTTCGGACCAGATGCCCATGGTGTAGAATTTTGTTTTGTGACCTGGTTGCAGCGCTTGCACCTCCAGTTGAATCCAGGTGCCTGACGGCGTGACCGAGTTCCACGAGAGCACAAATTCGTTCCACGAAATCGGTGATTTGATGATGGGCGACGTCAGCGTCGTTGCCTCGCCGGTTGTCGTCTGCGTAAAGTTGTTAAAATTTGTGAGGCCGAGAAACCGCGCCTGCTCTTCCGGACTTCCGCAAAAAGCGGACGTGATGAACGAGAGCAGACACGACAAGATGAGAACCGCCGGACGCAAATTCATGGCGTATTGTAAACGGGAATTGCAGCAGAAGTGCGATACTTTTTTGTGGTGCCGAATGGCGTGGCTATTTCGCGCTCAGATAGGCGATTAAATCGGCCATCGCCTGATGGCTTAAAGCTTTTTCCAATCCTTCTGGCATCAGGGATAATCCAGAGCTGGTCAGCGATACGAGGTCGGTGCGAAGGACGGCTTCTTCGGTCCCGCCGGAGCTTTTAATTGTAATGCTGGTTGGGGTTTCGGCGGCGATGACGCCGGTCAGTTCGCGATCATTTTTCGTAACAGCCGTGTAGCTGAGATACCGTGACTCGATCGCCTGATTGGGATCCAGAATCGCCACGAGCAATGTCTGCACGGATTTGTTGCCGAGTGCGCCGAGGTCAGGACCAACCGCTTTGCCTTGCCCTTTGAAAAAATGGCAGGTGATGCAGTTTTGTTTAAACAAGTTAGCACCACGCTTTGCGTCACCTTTCAGAGACGCGACGTCCTGATAGTCCTCCACCAATTTTTTGCGGTTCGGATTTGCAGAGGCAAAGATTTTTTTCGCCCGTGAAATTACTGTAGGTTGAACGTGCGTAAGCAATTTCTGTTGGAAGGCCGGCGCGATCTGGCCGGGAGGAATCGAACCCTTCTCAAGTCGATCGAGCAATTGCTTGGTCCATCCGAGTCGCGACAGAATTGCGTTCATGATTTCGACACGTGTTTCGGGCAGATAACTTTTCCACCCATCCAACATAACGTCGGCGGTGAGAGGGATGCGACTGCGTCGGAGTGTAGCGAGTGCAATTTTTCGGGAGCCAGGAGCGCTCGTGCCGCTTAGAAATGAGCCAAGCAGTTTGACATCATCGCTCTGCGCCGAGAGCCCGCGGCCGAAGAGACGCAAGGCTGCCGTTTGATCCGCTTTATGTGAGGCCGGATTGCTGGCGATCAACCGCGCCTCGGCAAATAACGGCTCCAAACGCTCTGTCGTCATCTTGAGACTTGCTGGCGCGGACTCGTGAAACTTCTTCAACGAAATATTGCGGCGATCCAATGCATCGAGAAAACCCGCCAGCGCGGAAATCTGCCACGTTTCGATTTTGCCATTCACTGGTTGTGCGATTTTCACCAGCGCGGTTTCGAATGCTTTCGAATCGTCCATGGCCGTGGCGAGGCCAACAAGTTGTTCGACGACGTTGCCTGGCGGTTTCGGCGCAGATAAAACCGTCGCCAGCATCTCTCCGACGTGATTGGTCGCTGAACTCATCACTGCGATTTGGATTGGCTCGGATTTCGCATTGCGCAGGGCGATTTTTGCCAGGGCTTCTCCAGCGCGCGGGTTACTTGAGTAGCCGAGCGCAAACGCAACCTGGTAGCGAACGCGTATGCTGGGATCATCGGCCAAGGCTAGCAGCGCCGTTTCCAATTCCTTGTTCGGCGCACCCGCGTTTTCGATTAGAAACGAATCACACATGTGTGCAGCATGTTCGCGTATCGATGCGTACGGGTCTTTTAACGCGGCGGTCACAATCGTTGGGCTTAGCGCATGGAGTGCGCGCAATGTGTAGAGCGTGTGAACGCGACCGCGCGTCGGCGCTTTTCCCACTCGACGCGTGATGCCGTTCCAGAACTCAGCTTGCTGACTTTGGATAAACTGCTTTTCGAGCAACTTAACGACGTTCGTATTCGCGCGCTCGGTCAACAAACGTTGCGCCGTGTCGCGCTGCCAGCCGTTCGGCGACTCCAGTTCGGCGCACAATTCAGCGTCCATCATTTTCTCCATGTTTGGAATGGGACGCAGTTTCGCTTTCACGGGATAGACGCGGTAAATGCGGCCTTTGTCGGCGCCAGCCCGCAAATCGTACTGCTTCTGAATTACGGACGGAATCCATTCCGGATGTTCGATGACGAGCCGATACATGTCGGCGACGTAGAGCGCGCCGTCGGGACCGGTCTTTATTTGCGTGGGTCGAAACCAATTGTCGCGCGACGTTAAAAATTCGCGATGAAGTTCGGTTTTCGCGCGGTGACTTTTGAACGTAACGCCATCGGCTTCGAGTTCCTCGCGGTGAACGAGATTATGAACCGGTTCGCTGATAAATACGCTATGTGGGAAGTCTGGCCCGAACAGTTCATCGCGGTACGGCGTCGGACTATTGCCTGACGTGAGATGATTCGCGCCGTTCGGATCGTTGAAGCGTTGCAGCGTTTTGCTCGTTGGATAAACGCGTGTGCCGTTGGTGTATTTCGCCAGTAGTTGATACGTCTGGCTGACGGATAAGTGCGGATTGCGCGTGAGATATTCGATCGGCAGGAAATAGTGCCACAGCATTGTCGCGTTGTTGTTGCCAAACCAATTGCCCCAGTCATCGCGGTGGCGTCCGAATTGTGTTTCGCCTGCTTGCGTTTCGAACTCGCCCATATCCGGATTTAAACGAAAATCGCGGCCGCCGATGTCGACTCCCTTTGGTAAATCATCAACTGATTTTTGAAGTCCGCCAATACTGCTAATGGATCCACCGCTGTCGCCGTTTGCCCCATAGAGCCAGCCATCCAAACCGTAATCGAAACCATTGGCGCGATGTTGTTGATTACCTTCGTTGAAACCAGTGAAGAGCGTCTTGCGAACGTCAGCTTCGCCGTCGCCGTCCGTGTCTTCCGCGTAAAAAATTTCCGGCGCGGCACTGACAATCACGCCTTTGCGCCATGGATAGATGCCATTCGGAAAATTCACGCCTTCGAGGAACACCGTGGATTTGTCGTAAATTCCATCGCCGTTCGTGTCCTCAAGGAATCGGATGATGCCGCCGGGTTTTCCTTTGCCGTCGATGCCGAGCGGGTAATCGCCCATTTCAACAACCCACAGTTTTCCATCGGCACCCCACTCGAACGCGACTGGGCTTTTCGTCAGCGGTTCGCTCGCGACCAGTTCCACTTTGAAACCAGGGACGGGGCTCATGCACGCGAGCGAGGCTTTTGGTGATTTTGGCTTTGGTTGGCCAAAGGTTATCAGGTCGTGAAACGAGTAACGACTGACGACCTGGTGAAGACCGGCGGAATCGCGAATCGGTTCCACTGGGACGTCTTCGTTCTGTATCCACATTTGGCCGTATTTGAACCACACGCCATTGTTTTGTCCGTTGCGCATGATCGGCGGGAGTTCATCATTTGCAGCTGCTGCCGGTGGCGGTGCGGGCTTTTTGGAATTACCATTTGCCGGTGCAACTTCGGTAGCTGGGGGGCGGCGGCGCGCCTGGACAATTTCGCGCGTCCAGCCCACATCAAAACCAAGCGGGTCCTTCGCTGGGAAAAATGTGTAGATGGCGAAAGACTTTTCGTTCGAGAAAACGATGTCATCGTAGCCATCACCGTTGATGTCAACGAACCGCAATCCGGCATCCCGCGCCGTCTCATTAGCGATAGTGACACTTTGAGGGAGTGCGAATTTTCGCGGCGTCCACTGTTTTTGTTCCGGTGACCACGAGAAGATAACGTTTTGCTTTGGGTTGCTAATGATCAAGGAACAACGGCCGCTCCGATCGATATCGCGCAGTCGTGCGCCACGGCCCATTCCATCTTTGCCCGTGTAGACAAGCTCATCCTTGATGCGTAGACCTTTCAGCAAGGATTCGTTTTTTACCCACGCCTTACCGTCGAAATCCCATCCGCCAGAGTCTCGGTCGTTTCGTACGATTGCGGAAGCGAAGCCGTTCGACTGCAACACTCCGAAGCGCACCGCCATATCCCGGTTACTGCCGAGAGGGTCTTTGGCGACGAGTGGGACCGGGAAAGTCGTTTCGGTCCACTTGCGTTCATCGTTATTCCAAATGCGAGTAATCCGCCTTTGCTCGTCGGCAATCACCACATCCATGTAGCCATCGTTATTGACGTCGAGCACACGCACGCCGCTCTTCTGGCCGTTCGTCGCACGCAAAGGATGATTGGCCAACAAATTGCGGTTCAATCGTTGCAGCGCTTCGCGAAAGTTGAGGAACTTCACGCGTCGGCCGTATTTCTTGTCCGCGTAATCGATGAACTCAACCATCTGGGTGTTATCGATCCAGCCGTGCGGATGGAAAATGAAGTTGAACACGCCTTGTTTGAGGACGGTTGCGTCCAGCAGTGCTTCCCAATCGCGCACGGTATCAGGGTTCTTCGCGCCGTGGTAGTTCTGCGCTTCCCAGTCGCTCGGGACCGCGCCGGGAAATTCCCAGCACGACGTGCCGATCACGTATGGGTAAGGATAGTCCTCGACTGTGATGCCAAAATTGTCGAACGGAACGTATTTGCGGAATCGTTCGTTACCTTGCTCGTCAATCGTCAGTGAGCGCGGCAGGCTGGTGTCGTTCGTGGTCGTGATGTTCATGACCGACGAGTCGATGGCGAGGAAATTTCCGCCGGGCGTGTTGCGATTGAAAATTTCCGCATAAAACCGCGGACTCGAGCTATTCATCGAATCGCAACACGGCATCCGAAACGCCACCGGTTTAACTCCCGGAATTTTGTTGAGCAGATCGGTGCAGCCATGAACGGTTTTTTCGGCGGCGGTGAAATTGCTGTGGCTTAGAAGCGGGCAGGGGTGGGCGAGCGTATGAACTTCGATGGAGAGCCCTTCTTTGAGCCACGCCTGTAGCTGCGGATCTTTCGCGCTGGCGTTGCAAGTCATGATGCTGACCGGTGCGCGCCCATCGATTTGTTTCAAGCGGTTAAGGATGGGACGCAGAAACGTTTCATAACCGGCTGTTTCCTTCATGTCGTCGATGGCGAGGACAACGACCGCGTCAATGTTGGAATCACCAACCCATTGCGGGGTGGTTAGTTTTGGGAAATTGACGTGCGGATAGAACGGGTCGGTCGTGTCCATGTAGGCAAGCCGATTGGCATCCGTTGCGAATAAACGCACACAGCTTGCGACCAGCAGGAGCGCGGCAAAAACCCGGTTCATTGAATAGGACGAGTGAAGCGACGCGGGGCAGGGAATGCAAATGTTTTCGCCTTAACAAAAACGGAGCAATTACGCCGTCCATCGCAACAAAATACAGCTTCAAACGTTGGCCTTGCAACCCGCACTCCGGAAAAGTTCCCGGAATGTTGCTACAACCAGCTACTAGTCACTACAACTTGCAACCCGTAGTAACTTTCAACCAGCTACTTTGCAACTGAGGGAGTTTAAAACTTGAGAATTTTTCATCGAATTTTCGCAGGATTTGATGCGGGTCTGGATTTGGAAACCGTTGATGTGCGCTGATTTGTGTTAATCAGAGGGCGTTCGAGGGGGGTGGTTGTTTAAACCGCAACTACCCGAAACTCTCCGCAACACTGAATTTTGACCTCGTAGCAAATCCCGCTCGGACAACGACTTAGTGCGAATTACGAAATTGGGCGAAATTCGGACAATTTAGGGGAATTCCGCACGATTCCGTACCTTTTCGCATCATTTTTCCTTTTCTGATGCACTTTTGATTTTCAAAGACCAAACGAAGTTTGGATCCAATTCCAAGCTCTGGGCCAGCCAACGGGGGCTGATTGCTTATCAATGTATAGTAACGTTACTACTTGTCAACGCTGTCGGTTTTGCTGTTTGGGTTTGTGGCAAAACGATAAATGGAAATGTAAAGGACTGACCCTGCGAGCGTAGGGACAAAGAATTGAGGGTGGGGGGTGCAGTTGCTGCCAGAAATTATGGCAGGCGTATTCGGTAGAAGCGTGTCGAATAGTTTGTCCACTGCGGGTCGGTGTAAAAGGAGATGTTTCCGGAAAGTGTGTTGGTAGAGACAGGTGTCCAATCGGTCAGGTTGGTGGTGGCTTCGACCACTGCGACAAGATTGCTGCTGCCGATCATGTTAAATCCAAATTGGTTGGCTTGTAGGCCGAAGGTGCTGTCGGCGAGTTGAATCATTAAACCGTTCCATAACACGACGGGAAGGCCGTCGAGAGTTGAGCCCCATCCTGTGGTCCCCGAGAAGTAATAGACCGTTGCCGGCTGGGTTTGGGCAAATGCGTTTGGATCCACTCCAGGTGCGTTGCCTTGAAAAATGACGTTGCGGAGGTTGGGGCACAATTCGAAGACGTCGTTGGAGATGCCGGTGATTTTTGGGCCGAGGATTATGGTATTGAGATCCGAACAGGAAGCAAAGGCATAGCTGGCCAGGGTAGTGACGTTTGCGCCGAGAATAATGCTGGTCACGTGTGTGCCGGCGAATGAGTAGGTGGCGATGGTGTTGACGGTGTCTGGAACTCTGTAGCTACCCCTAAGACCTGTTGGGGAACTGGATCAGGGTGGTTTGGTTTTTGTTGAACAGAACGCCGCCCAGACTGCTGAACGTTAAATTTTGGGGCGACACCGAGATAGAGGTAAGGGTGTCGCATCCGGCAAGGGCTTGTGAGCCGATTGTATTTACATTGGTCCCGATATTAATGCTCGTGAGGTTTGGAGAATCGTAGAAAGCATCGAGCAAAATGCTGGTGACTGTGGCGGGAACGGTGTAACTGCCGGCGAGGCCGGGAGGATATTCGACGAGAGTCGTTTGGCTTTTGTTGAAGAGGACGCCGTTGAGGCTGCTGTAATTGGGGTTGAGTGAGTTGACGGTTATCGCCGTGAGATTGGTGCAGCCGAAAAACACGGGATTGAGGATGCTGGTTACGTTTTGGGGGAGGCTGATATTTGTAAGGCTTGTGCATTGGTCAAATGCGCCGGTCTTGATGGTGGTCAGCCCCGTGCCAAGGGCGACACTGGCGAGGTTGGAGCATGAATTAAAAGCGTAGTTGCCGATCGTTGCGATGCTGTTTGGAAGGGTGATGGAAGTCAGGGCCGTGCAATGATCGAAGCTGCCGCCAGTGCTGGTAAGCCCCGGGGTAAAGGTGACGTTGATCAGGTTGGAACAATAACCAAATGATTCGTCGCCGAAGGTGGTTATTTTGGGTGGGATAATGACGTTAGTGAGGCCGCCGCAACGGTAAAATGCATTCATTCCCATGGTAGTCACGTTGGTGCTGAGGACGAGATTGGTCATGGCGAAGCACTGGTCGAAGGCGTAGTTGCCAATGCTGGTGATGGAATTGGGCATAACTACACTGGTGAGATTGGTGCAATTTTCAAAAGCGTTATCGCCAATCGACGTTATGCCGTTCGAGAGAGTGACGCTGACCAGAGCAGGACAATTGTTAAAGGCGGATGCTCCGATTGAAGTGATTTTGCCGGGAATGACAATATTGGTCAGACTTTGGCATTGCGTGAAGCTGCTAGCGGCGATTGAGGTGACGTTGGTTCCAATGGTGACGTTGGCGAGGCTGATGCAATTTGCAAACGCAGCACCGAGGGTCGTGACTGTATTCGGGATCGTGATAGCTGTCAGGTTGCTGCAACTCGAAAAGGCGGACGCGCCAATGTTCAGAATGCCATCCGCCAAGGCAACGGAATTCAAGGAACCGCACCCCTGGAAGGCAGAGGCTCCAATGACTTTGACGCTTCCAGGGATTGCAACGCCAGTCAACTGATAGCAGTTCATAAACGCCTGGGTTCCAATATTGGTAACACTGCCCGGAATGCTGACGGACGTTAAGCTCGTGCAATTGCGAAAGGCACTGTTACCGATATTGGTGACGCTATTCGGGAGAACGATGCTGCTGAGGCTCGAACAACCGGAGAAAGCGGAGGTGTTGATAACGGGAACTTTGTTGCCGATCGTGACACTTGAAAGACTGGTGCAGTTGAGGAATGCGCTGCTGCCGAGATTGGTGACGGTGTTTGGGATGCTGACGGCCAGACTTGAGCAATTCTGAAATGCGGCAACTCCGATGCTCGCGACCGTTGCCGGGAGCGTCATATTGGTCAAGTCGGTGCAGCCTTCGAACGCTGTCGCGGCGATATTAGTAAGGCCAATTGGCAAAGAGATGCTTCCGAGGCTTGAGCAATTTTGAAACGTGGAGGTCGCGATGTTTTTGACGTTCGCAGGAAGAGTGAGGCTGGCGAGTGTTGCGCAACCTTGAAAGGCGGTGGTGCCGATGGTGGTGACGGTGACGGGAATGCTCACGTTATTAAGGTCAGTGCAATCTTGAAATGCGGTGTTTCCGATGTTGGTAGCAATTGAAGGAAGAATGACGTTGGTGAGGCTAGTGCAACCATAACAGAGAAAGTTGCCAACGTTCTTCATCGAGCCGGGCAATTTATCGAGGCGAGGCTGGAACAATCCTGAAATGTTCTGTCGCCGATTGAAACGACAGTGGTCGGGATGCTGATCGAGATCAGGTTTGCGCACCCGTCAAAGGCGGCAGTGGCGATATTGGTGACATGCGCTGGAATAAAAACGGAAACGAGATTGGAACAGTTGCCGAACAGGCTGGATCCGATGCTGGCCAGGTTGGTGCTGAGAGACGCGTTTGTCAGACTGAGCAACTTAGGAACACACTGACACCAAGGTTGGTGACAGCATCGGGAAGAATGATGCTTGGAAGGTTCGTGCAGTCGGCAAAGGTGTCGTCACCGATTGAGGTAACATTGGGCGGAATAGTGATGTTGGTGAGGTCGAGCAACCAGAGAATGCGTAGTAACCAATCGATTTGACGCCGAGAGGAATGTTGACGGTGCTGAGACTGACGCACCCTTGAAAGGAGTAGTTCGGAAGAGTGGTGATGGCAGTTCCCAGATAAGCGTTTGTTAAAGAATTACATCCGTTAAAAACTCCGACGCCGAAATTGGTGACAGTATCGGGCACGGAAACAGCACTCAAGTAGAAGCAGCCATAAAAAGCGCTATCACCTATAGTCTTTAACCCAGATCCCAGATTTATATTGGTCAGGTAAATATTTTGGTCGAACGCTCCCGCGCCGAGGTTTGTGACGCTGTTCGGGATGGTGACATCGTTGAAGGAGTTGTTGTGCTGAAATGCACTGTCCGCGATGCTGGTGACGGAAGGGCCGTGATGGTGTCCGGGATGTTGACCGTCCCGCCTGGACCAGAATAGCCCGTAATGGTAATCGTTCCGTTGTTTGTGGTGTAGTTGAATTGCGCCTGACCGGACGATGGCATTATCGCGACAAATACAAAAGATAACCGCAATAAGGTGAGGATGGTTTTCATCAATTGCGCTGCGCGCCTAGGTTCACAAGTCACCTGGGCCTGCCTCGATTTGGTAGACAGGTTGTGTCTGAGTGCGCATGACACATTGGGATTATTAGTTTAGTTGCGTTTCAAAGTCTACAGGCGATTGGTAACCGAGGGCGCTGTGGAGCCGCCTGCGGTTATAAAAAATCTCCAATCCATTCCTGTCCCCCAATTCGAGGCAAGTCCAAGGCAAATTCTTATCAGTGCAGCCGAGCAGAACGACAGTGTAATGGTGAAACCATGTCGAGGCGGCGAACCACTGGATGGCGCGGGCAGCTTCCTTCTTTGCTGAGAGAAATTTCAGGGCACTCCGCATTGCGGGCGTTGTATCTCCGTCGTTATGTATACAACGTAAACCGAAGGAAATTATGAAGATTCAAATGATGATTGTTACGGTGGCTCTTGGGCTGATGGTTGGTTGCGCTTCCAACAACGTTAATGAACCTGCAGGAGCGCAGGCCATGGGGACACGTTTCAGCGAGCTTCCGCTGGCAGTGCAACACACAATCCGGACACAAAATCCCACGGGCCAAATTGCTGACATCGACAAGGAGAGGCGTTCAGGCCGCGTCATTTATGAAGTTCAATTCGCTGAACCAGGGCTAAATCCAAGACTGCATATCGCGGAGGATGGCACTTTGTTGATGAAATAAAGTGCTCAAATTTTAACAGCACATGCGACGACTAGATTGGCCGCTTATTAAGAGCGGCCAATCCGGGGGTAGTTTTCAAACCGAAAGCGGAACGTCTGGCCCGCATCCCAAACTCTTCGTAACACCGAACTTCGGCCGCACAACAATACCAAACGAAGTTCGGATCCAATTCAAAGTCCCGGTCCCAAAGGGGGCTGATTGCTTATTATTGTATTCTAACGTTACTACTTGTCTTCGTCATCGTTTTGGTTTTGGGTTTGTGGAAAAAGTTGGGATTGACACCAAGATTTTCTATTCTTTTCGGACGGATGATTGATTGAACATGCTGGATTCTAAATTCCAGATTGATACGTTTGTCGCGATAAAATGTTAAGAGATCGCCACTTAGTCCAAGTTGTAAGGATCGGCTTATTTTGCTTCGCGGCAACATGTGCTAATGCGGTTGGCCCTTCTATTTCAGAACCGCGTGTTTTGGAATCCCTTTCAAATCAAGTTGTAAGCGCACAGGATGTATTGCGAGTAGATCCAATGCCCAAATGGGTGTTGCCTTTGCAATTCGAATGGCCGTCCCAAGCGGCATTAAATGCACCTGGCGAGGATCATCGCCTCTTGCTTTGGGACGAACAGATCAATGCTGAAACACTGCAACGATTCTTCCACTCCAGCGGCCGGATTTTGTCCAGCGCCGGGTGCAAAATGGCTCTCATATCTCGGTTGATTTCGATCCCGCATTTCAGAATTTGACCTTTCATTGGGTAAAAGGTCTTGCGCGGCAATAAGTGGATCGATCGCCTTGACATCAGCAAAGTTAAAATCATTCAGCGGGAAACCGGCATGGAGGAATATTTATTTAATGGCGAAAAATCAGCCGTGCTGCTGTTGGATGATGTCCGCGTTGGCGACGTCGTTGATTACGCGTACACACTCAGCGGGGACAATTCAGTTTTTGCCAGCAAGTTCGCCGATTCTGTAACAGTCCAATTGTCGGAACCTGTGGAACGAATATCCACCAGACTGTTGTGGCCCACACAGCGTCACCTTTATATTAAGAACCACGGCACGATTGCTCCGCCGGTTGTTGTTCGACGTGGGAATGCTTTTGAATACAAATGGGACTTCAAAGAAATTTCCCGGACAGCCCTCAGACGGTTCTCTGCCGACCTGGTATGACCCGCGACCATGGGTGCAACTTAGCGAATACAAAACATGGGCCGAAGTTAATCAATGGGCATTATGGCTGTTCCGGGATACCAACGGCTTTTCGCCTGAACTTGTGGAAAGGGTGCGTGAATGGGGAAAGATCGCAAACAAAGAGGAACGCGTTCTGACAATATTGCGCTTTGTCCAAGAAGAGGTGCGATATCTCGGTCTCGAAATGGGAGCCGGTTCATTTAAGCCTTGCGGCGCATCAGAAGTTTTTGCGCGTCGGTTTGGCGATTGCAAGGACAAGTCCATGCTTTTCGTTTCCATACTAAAGGCATTGCAGATTGAGGCATATCCCGTGCTCGTAAACACCAGACAGCGCCACGCGCTGGATCACTGGCAACCGACCGGCCCCGCGTTCGATTACGTTGTTTCACTAGTGAAAATTGATGACCGGATATTTTTGGCTCGACCCCACCAGAACCTATCAGCGCGGGCCATTAACTTCTCGTGCGGTCGGCGATTACGAAAGAGGACTGGTTGTAAAGACGGGAACGGCGAGCTTGTCCGTTATTCCACATCCGTCAGCAGAATCCCAAACTTCAATTGCAGAGTACTTTCAAATAAGGGCGACCGACGAGCCAAGCGAACTCCGAGTCATAACTGTTGCAAATGGCAAGGATGCCGAGGGTTTTCGACGAGAATTTGCGACCACACCGCGCGCTCAAATCGAAAAGGCATATTTGAACTACTACGCGGCAACATACCCTGAGATCAGGCAAACTGCTCCAATTTCGTTCACTGATGACGAATCAGAGAACCGAATTGAGATTACAGAAACGTAAACTCGCTTAACAGAATTTGGACGCGGCCTTCTGAAGATCACCCGTTCCGTTGCGAGTTTTCTCCTCACACGTTGACGCACTTATTGAAAGCACCCGTTGTATCGTTACGGACAATGCCGTTGGGTTTAGAATTTCCACAGCACGTGGTTTTCAAAATTGAGGCAAGCCTGCCTCGAACATGGTTCATACAAAATGAACAAAAGAAAATCGAAGGCGACGCTTTTTACTTCCGCAGTAACGTTGCGGGCGGCCTAAACAAGCTGACTCTCGAATACGAATACAAGACTTTGTCGGATTCAGTGCCGGTTGAAAGTATGCCGGATTATTTGCGCCATTTGGATGATGCGTGGCAGAATCTTGGTTATTCCATTCGCCTGTGAATTGGAACCCGCAAACGAGGGCACCTGCGGGTTTGTTTGAGACACTAAACCGCTTGCTCACGCGCGCGGCTCTGATGTTAAGTTACAGCGCATGAACTACTGGATCGTCAAACAGGAACCGGAAGATTATTCATTTGCGGATTTTGTGAGGATGGGAAAACGGCGTGGACCGGCGTGCGCAATTATCAGGCTCGAAATAATCTTCGCGCCATGAAAACCGGCGATAAGGTGTTTTCTATCATTCGGGCGAAGAGAAGGCGATTGTCGGTACGGCTCGAGTGGACAAAGCCGGCTACCTGACCCGACGGCGAAGGAAGGCGATTGGGTGGCAGTTGACCTTAGAGCAGAAAAACCTTGGCAAAACCAGTCTCTCTGCCGCTATCAAGGGCGACAATCTCCTGAAAGATATCACTCTCGCGCGCAATTCGCGATTGTCAGTTTCTCCGCTTCAAGGAGCAGGAATTCTGAGCAGTATTTTGGAATTGGCCGAGCTGATTAAGTGGTTAAATGACGAAAATCGTAAAAAGGCCAAAACGCTGAATTTGCACAAGGTGTTGAATGTTTCGTTTGCCACGCATCCCTTATATTGTATTGTGCGAACGGAAAATTGGGCATGGCAAATGGGAAGCGTGACTGCTCGTTTTACAAAAGTGGCGAGTTTGTCACAAAAGAACGTTACGTTGTGAAATAGAAAACCGTGAAACTGAAACAACCGAAAGTTAAATCGTCCTCCAGTTCGGAACCATGCTGCTTCGCGCCAGTGGAGGCGCGCACTGAACGTCTCGTCAATCGCTCGAAAACGTGCTCGAATATACGCTGAAAAGCCAAGGCGCGGATCAGGTGAATATTTTCCTGGAGAACCTCGTCGAACGCCTTCAGGCCGAAGGGTTGAAAGTCGCTCCGCCGGTTAACACGCCTTACGTCAATACGATCCCGGCCGAGAAAGAACCACAGTATCCCGGCAACCGCGAAATCGAGCGGCGAATAAAGAGTCTCGCGCGTTGGAATGCGATGGCGATGGTGGTAAATGCAAATCGCAATGACAGCGGCGTCGGTGGTCATATTTCCAGCTATGCTTCGATGGCGACGCTTTACGAAGTCGCCTATAACCATTTTTTCCGCGGCGGCGACAAAGGGCCCGCTGACTTGATTTATTTCCAAGGCCACACGACTCCCGGTAATTACGCGCGTGCATTTCTCGAATATCGTCTCGATGAAGGGCATCTGCACAATTTCCGCCATGGAACTGGCTGAAGGCGGCGGTTTGCCATCTTACCCGCATCCGTATTTGATGCCGGATTTCTGGCAATTCCCCACGGTATCGATGGGCTTGGGGCCGACTTTGCTCGATTTATCAGGCGCGATTTATCCGTTATCTCAAAGCTCGTGGTTTGCTCAAACCGAACAAGAACCGCGCGTTTGGGCGTTCATCGGCGATGGCGAAACGGATGAACCGGAAACGCTCGGGTTCGATCAGTTTGGCCGCGCGCGAAAATCTGGACAATTTGACGTGGGTCGTGAACTGCAACCTGCAACGTCTCGACGGTCCGGTTCGCGGGAATAGCAAGATTATCCAGGAACTCGAAGGCATGTTCCGTGGGGCTGGTTGGAATGTCATCAAAGTGATTTGGGGTTCGAACTGGGATGAATTGTTCGCTGCGGATAAATCCGGCTTGCTCCTGAAGCGGCTTGATGAGGCGGTGGACGGTGACTTCCAAAAATATACCGTCGAACCCGGTAGTTATATTCGTCGCCATTTCTTCGGCAAATATCCCGAGTTGCTGCGAATGGTGGATCATCTCAGCGACGAGCAATTCACGAAGCTCGTCCGTGGTGGTCATGACCCGAAGCAAGGTTTACGCGGCTTACAAAGCTGCTATGGAACACAAAGGACAGCCGACCGTGATTCTGGCCAAGACCGTCAAAGGCTACGGCCTCGGTGAAGCGGGCGAAGGTCGCAATATTTCGCATCAGCAGAAAAAGATGAACGAAAAGGAACTGCGCGAGTTCCGCCTTCGTTTTGACATTCCGATCGGTGACGAAGACGTTGTTGATACGCCGTTCTATCGTCCGCCCAAAGATTCGCCGGAAACAACTTATTTGCTCGAACGCCGGAAAAAGCTCGGTGGTTTCGTTCCGAAGCGCATCGTTAAAGCCGGAGCCACTGCAGACGCCGCGCAGCTGACTTCGTTCCCAGATTTGCTTAAAGGCAGTGGCGCGCGTGAAGTCTCCACCACGATCGCATTCGTCGCGATGTTGAATCACCTCGTGCGCGATCCTCACATTGGCCGTCGTGTCGTGCCGATTATTCCCGATGAAGCCCGCACGTTCGGTATCGACCCGATGTTTGCGCAGATTGGTATTTATTCGTCGAAGGGGCAGCTTTACGAGCCGGTCGATAAAAAAGGCTTGAGCTTCTATCACGAGTGCAAAGACGGACAGATTTTGGAAGAAGGCATCACCGAATGCCGGTTCGATGTCCTCGTTTGTCGTCGGCCGGGACTGCTTACGCGAATCACGGTGTGAACATGATTCCGTTCTTTATTTACTATTCGATGTTCGGTTTCCAACGCGTTGGTGACGAAATCTGGCTGGCTGGCGATTCGCGCTCGAAAGGTTTCATGCTCGGCGCGACTGCTGGACGGACGACGTTGAACGGCGAAGGATTTACAACACCAAGACGGTCATAGCTTGATGATGGCCAGCACCGTGCCGAATCTTTTCGCCTACGATCCTGCTTTTGCTTACGAGGTCACCACGATCATCTGCGACGGGATGAAGCGCATGTTTCAGGACGGCGAAGAAAGTTTCTATTATCTGTGCCTCTACAACGAGAACTACCCGATGCCGCCGATGCCGGCGGTTGCCAGGAAGGCATTCTCAAGGGCCTTTATAAATTCCAGGAAGGCGCACCAGGCAAGAAGCACAAGGCGCAGATTTTCGGCAGTGGTCCCGATCATCGTTCGGCTTTGAAGGCTCAGCAGATTTTGGCTGAACGTTACGATGTTTCCGCCGATGTCTGGAGCGCGACCAGCTACAAGAATCTCCGCAACGACGCGTTGCTCTGCGAACGTTGGAACATGTTGCATCCGACCGAAACGGCGAAGAAACCTTACGTTCAACAGTTGCTCGAAAAAGAAAAAGGGCCGTTCGTTGCCGTGTCGGATTCCATGAAGATCGTTCCCGATCAGATTTCGAAATGGGTTCCCGGTGGTCTCACCACGTTGGGCACAGACGGCTTTGGCCGCAGCGAAACGCGCGGTGCATTGCGTCGGTTTTTCGAAATCGATGCTGAGAGCGTGGTGCGTCGCGACCTTGCGCCAGATCGATCCGAAACTTGCCGCGCAAGCTATCAAAGATTTGAATATTAATCCTGAAAAAGCTTCCCGCAGCTTGCTACCCATTAAAATATGGACGTTAAATTACCTACATCTCGGCGAAGGCGCCGACTCCGGCACAGTCGTTAACATTTACGTCAAAGAAGGCGACCAGATTGCAAAAGGCCAGAGCATCATTGAACTGGAAACTGGCAAAGCCGTCGCGCCTGTGCCGTCTTCTGCAGCTGGCAAGGTGACGAAAGTTCTCGTCGCGGTCGGTGACAAAATTTCTGTCGGTGCGCCGTTGATTTCTGTCGGCGAAGGGGCGCTGGGGCACCGCTCCCGCTGCGGCAAACCCGCTGCTCCCGCTAAGGCCGCTTCGGTTCGTGCAACAGTTGCTCCCGCAGCTGCACCAGTAGCGGAAATGGACGAACCATGGAAGTCGAGGCTGACGAAGCCGATGCCGGGCGCTACCGCCAGCCGCTTCGCCTACGATTCGCCGCATCGCGCGCGAACTCGGCATCGACCTGCGCAAAATTCGCGGCAGCGAATCCGGCGGCCGTATCGTCATGGCCGACGTCCGCGCTTACGTCCAACGCTTGCAACGAGTCGCTGCTCAGCCTCGCGCCGCCGCCGCCGTGCACCTGCAGCGCCGGCGAAGAAAATTGAATCGATTGATTTCTCGAAGTGGGGCCCGGTCGCTGAAGAAGCCGATGACGCCACTGCGCAAGGTCATCAGCCAACGCATGGCCGAAAGTTGGAACGCAGTTCCGCGCGTCACGCAGTTCGACGAAGCCGATCTCACTGTTGTCACCGATCTTCGCAAAAAATACGCCGAGGTTTACGACAAGAAGGGCGCGAAACTCACGCTGACTAGCTTTGCGATCAAAGTTGTCGTCGATGCGTTGAAGAAGCATCCGATTTTCAACACCAGCCTCGACGAAGCCGCTGGCGACATCATTTACAAGGAATACGTTCACGTCGGTGTTGCCGTGGATACCGACCAAGGGTCTAATCGTTCCGGTGATTCGCGATGCGGACACCAAAGACATGGTTCGCCTTTCCAAAGAACTGAACGACCTCGCGACCAAAACTCGCGAGCGCAAAATCGGCATCGAAGAATTGCAAGGCGGTTCGTTTACGATTTCAAACCAGGGCGGCATCGGCGGCGCTCATTTCACGCCGATCATTAACAAGCCTGAAGTCGCCATTCTCGGTATCGGCCGTGGTTCTTTGAAGCCAGTCGTTCGCGAAGGCAAAATCGAGCCGCGCCTGATGTTACCGTTGACTCTCGCTTACGATCATCGCGTCATCGACGGCGGCAACGCTGTGCGTTTCATGCTCGAGATCGTTAAGGGCTTTGAAAAATTCAGCGAAGCTGCAGTAAAGATTTCCTAACACATGGATCCGATCAAAACAGATATCGTTGTCCTCGGCGCTGGTCCCGGCGGATATGCCGCGGCATTTTATGCCGCTGACATGGGCAAAAAAGTTCTGCTCGTCGAACAAGATAAACGCCTCGGCGGCGTGTGCCTCAATCGCGGTTGCATTCCGTCGAAAGCATTGCTCCACGCCACGCATTTGTTCGGCGACGCCCGCGAATCCGCTCATCGCGGCATCGTGTTCAGTGAACCGCAAATCGATTTGGAAAAACTTCGCGCGTGGAAAAATTCCGTGGTTGAAAAACTTTCTGGCGGTATCGGTTTCCTGGCGAAAAAGCGCGGCGTGCAAGTGCTCTACGGACGCGGCTACTTCGAAGATTCGAAAACATTGCGCGTTGAAACCGCTGAAGGCCAGCAATTCGTAAATTACGAAAAGTGTATTGTTGCCGTTGGTTCCAAGGCCGCGTTGCCTAAAGTGTTTGATCTCGGCAATCCGCGCATCATGACTTCGACCGAGAGCTTTGGAAGTCGAAGAAATTCCCGAAGACCTGCTCGTCGTTGGCGGCGGTTATATTGGCATGGAACTCGGCACCGTCTACGCGAATCTCGGCAGCAAAGTGGTTGTCGTTGAAATGCTCGACACCATTCTGGCCGGCGCAGATTCCGACCTCGCCCGCCCAGTGCATGAAATACGCGGAGAAGAATTTTCGCGAACTTCGTTTCAAAACGAAAGTCGTTGAAATGTCGACCAAGGGCAAAAAAGTGCGCGTCGTTACCGAAGGTCCCGATAAAGTTAAAAAAGAAG
This sequence comes from uncultured Verrucomicrobiae bacterium, assembly GCA_963702845.1. Classification (GTDB taxonomy): domain Bacteria; phylum Verrucomicrobiota; class Verrucomicrobiia; order Limisphaerales; family Palsa-1400; genus JAICXV01. The sequence goes on from OY969763.1 coordinate 558,985, forward strand.
AACTTTACGATCGCGTGCTTGTGTCGATTGGTCGCACGCCAAATTGCCGCGATCTCGGCTTGGAAAACACCAAGGTCGAGCAGGATGAAAAAGGCTTTATCAAAGTTAACGAGAAGCAGGAGACAACTGACCCTTACATCATGGCCATCGGCGACATCGCTGGCGGCGTCATGCTGGCGCATAAGGCTTCCAAAGAAGCGCGCGTCGCCATCGAGGCGATTTTCGGTGAAGAAAGCACCTCGGAAGGTGTCGTAATTCCCGCGGTTGTTTTCACTCATCCCGAAGTCGCCTGGTGCGGTTTGACCGAATCCGAAGCGAAGGCAAAAGGCATCCATGTCGAGGTCGCGAAATTTCCTTGGGGCGCTTCCGGTCGCGCGTATGACCTTTGATAAACCGGAAGGTTTAACGAAGCTGATCATTGACCCTGAAACCGAACGCGTTCTCGGAGTTGGAATTGTCGGTCACGGGGCAGGGGAACTCATCGCCGAAGGCGTGCTCGCCGTCGAAATGGGTGCCACCGCGCAAGACCTCGCTGAGACAGTGCACCCGCATCCGACCCTTTCGGAGACGATGATGGAGTCCGCGGAAGTTTTCTACGGTCACCCGACTCACACGCTCGCGCCCAAAAAACGCGAGGAGTAATTTATTTCTGTCCCAGATAACGCACTGCGTTCTCCACAATTTTGCGGGGAATCGGTTGTGTGAGGATGGGATATGTTTCGTGTCCTGGGCGGAAATAGAAAATTTTACCTTTTCCTAATGTCCAAAGACAGCCGGCAGGAAAGGTTTCGTTCGTATCCCATTTTTCGTCGAAGATTTGTGCATCTGGTTTAGGCACGTGAAACGGGCCAGCGTAAACTTCTGTCTGGGGAATATCAAACGTCTTCGGAACACCGCGCGCAATCGGATGGTCGGGCAACAACGTAGTGATGTGACTCGGTTTGCCATCGTTGTGAACGCCGGGAAACACGCAACTAGGCAACTTCACTTCTAAAACATCCTCACCGTTTGGACCGTTGATGCGTTTAGTCCACGGGGTTAAAGGCCCGTTCGCCGGTGCCAATCCGCCGAGGTCAGGCGGGTTAATTTGCAGCTTAACTTTCGACCGTTCATCCGCCGGAACAGAAGCAATCGCATCAGCAATCGCCTTTTGCCCATCGAATCAATAAAAACCTTCGACCAATGCGCCGAGTGCAGCGCGATCAAATTTAATTTCCCGGCGATGATCCGTTTCACGATGTCGTGCACGTGCTCGTCTTTTACCTCGCCATGCCGCTGGTGCCCCCACCAGATGAGGACATCGCAATTGTCGAGGGTCGCCGCCGAAAGCCCTTGGTCCGGATCATCCAGGCGCACGGACTTCACTGTGACTCCGGGCTCTTTCGACAAATAATCCGCAATGGCATTGCCCAAGAAAGTTTGTATAGGCCTTCTTTTGCGCCGGCTGCGCTTCGTCCCAGACGACGACTCGAATTGGTCGCGCCGCCATCGTGCCAAGGACGACTAAAAAGAAAGCGACAATCGCGACGAATCTGCGGCAGGTAGAAATCATATTTGCATCTTATTCGTCGGGCTTTGCGCGTCGATAAAATAGTGGTATCAGTGCTTTCATGATCAGACCGTGGCCAAAAAAATCTTCCAAATTCCTCGGCGACTTCCGCGTCTTCAAAGTGCGCTCTGACGAAAAAATTTCACCGCGCACAAATGAGGTGCATGAAATGTTCGTCCTCGAATCGCCCGACTGGGTGAACGTCATCCCGATTACCACCGATGGCCAAATGGTGCTGGTCGAACAATACCGCCAAGGCTCGGACACAGTCGAACTCGAAGTCCCCGGCGGCGTGATGGACAAAACCGACAAATCTCCCGTTGAAACTGCCTGCCGCGAATTGAAGGAAGAAACCGGCTACGAAGGTGACAACGCGCGCGTCATCGGCAAAGTGTTTCCAAACCCCGCCATCATGAGCAACTCGTCCTACACCGTGCTCGTGGAGAATTGCCGATGCGTTTGTGAGGTGAATTTTGACAGCGGAGAGGACATAATCACCCGACTTGTTGATCCGGCGAGCATTCCTAAGTTAGTCGCAGAGAACAAGATACGTCATTCCATCGTCATCGCTGCCCTCTATCATTACGAGCTCTACAGAGATTTAAAAAATTTTAAATAATTTTTCACTTGGACAGCCTTTGTCCAAGTGAGGTTTGTAGAGTTGTTGGCATGATTACTACAAATCAGATGGAATTAGGTTTCGAGCAACAGCAACTTTCCGCCAACGGCCGCGCGCGCCACAGCAGCCGCCAGACTCGCGCCGATTGGTGGTTCAGGCAGATGCGCCGCGTAGTTGACCTCGCGATGGAATGGCGTCCGGCACCTCGCGCGCGCCATCAACAATCCTACATGGTCCTCTCCGCTCGCCAGTCCTGAGCACACAAAGGGCGATGGTTGGACGTGCATTGTCCAACCATCGCCCGGAACTTTTGAAACGTTGCGACTATTTCCCCAACAGATGCTCAATGACCATCTGGTCGAGATTCTGATAATCGCGATTCACGATGAGCTTCTTGGCTGCGGCGTCGTCGAACGACCGCGCCTTCTCGACCAATCGCAAAAATGTTTTGCGGCTGTTATCGAGGTGAGCGAGCCAATGCTCCGGCTTCGTCGTGCGGAACGGATGCACGTCGAAACAAACGTATTCGCCGTTTTTGCCGTATCCATTTCGTTCAAGAGCGCGCACTTGGTTGAACGCTGAACGGAGATTGGTGCTGCCGAATGGCTTGTCCTGGTCGAACTTCAAACCGTTCTGATCGTTCAGGTGCAACGACCACAATTTCCCAAACGCCATCGCAAAATCGATTTCATCTGCGGGGTCCAAACCAGCCAAAATCGCATGCGCCGATTCGATCAAACAACCAACGCGTTTTGGGTCGCGAGTGAGCTGCGCGATCGCGAGAGCGTGACCAATCGTTGGAATGTAAGCGTGATCCATCGGCTCATTCGGTTTCGGTTCGATCGACAACCGAACCTTTTTATCGGCAGCCAACATCTTGTCGAACGCCTCAACCAACAAATCAACGCTGCGACGGCCGTTCTTGGCTTCACGCAGGTATGTGCCTTCCCGTGCCAGCCAAAGAACCAGCAAGTCGGTCCCGAGAATTTTTCCGATTTCGATACAGCGCAGAGAACGATCGATTGCGTATTGGCGATGCTTCGGATCATTGCTGGTGTAAGCACCGTCGATGGTGTTCGGCGAAAACCAAAGTCTCGGCGCGGTCATTTCCGCCGCGACGCCCGCGTCGTCCAATTTCTTCTTTAGCTCCTTCGCTTCCTTGCGAATCTGCGCGTCCGACTTTCCATCGATATCCGGTACCGCGTCATCGTCGTGAAACATCATCGCGTCGAACCCGAGCTTCTTCAGCGCACCAAGCTTCCAATCAAAATCCTGCGCGGGACGCGTGGTCGGCCCGTAAGGATCCTGACCTTCGCTGATGTTCCACGGGCCGAAACAAAATTTATAACGTGTGGGCATAATTCAATTCCAAATTAATTGTTCAAAGTTCAAGGTCGACGCGCTAATCTCCGCGCAATGACCAACAGACTGACGACGCTGCTTATTTTGCTTTTCGCCGTGCTTGCGGCAAGCGCCAAATCGCCAAACATCATTATCATTCTCGACGATGACCTTGGCTTCGGCGACCTCGGCTGCTACGGCAATCCAAGTATCAACACTCCAAATCTCGACCGCATGGCAGCCGAAGGCCTGCGCTTCACCGAATATTACGCGCCGCACAATCTCTGCACCCCCAGCCGCGCCGCGCTGCTCACCGGACGGCTCGCGTTGCGTAGCGGCATGCAAGGCAGCGAAAAACATCACGTCCTTTATCCGAACAATACCGGGCGGCCTTCCCGAAAGCGAAATCACCATCGCCCGCGCGCTCAAGACCGCCGGTTACAGCCACTTGTGCAATCGGCAAATGGCACCTTGGCTGTTTGCCGCAATACCTGCCGACCAGTCACGGCTTCGATTACTTCTTCGGCCTCCCATATTCCAACGACATGGACACGTCCAGCGCGAAAGTCCGCAACCAGGACAGCGACGGTCAACATCCCGACTGGCATCATTTCAACGTCCCATTGATGCGCGGCACCAACATAATCGAACGCCCTGCCAATCAGGAAACCCTCACTCAACGCTACACGGACGAAGCGGTTAAGTTCGTGCGCGACCATCGCAAAAAACCGTTCTTCATGTATTTCGCGCATACTTTCCCGCACGTGCCGCTTTTTGCCTCCGACAAATTCAAAGGCAAAAGCAAGCGCGGTCTCTTCGGCGACACTGTTGAAGAAATGGACTGGAGCGTCGGTGAACTCTTGCGCACGTTGCGCGAAGAAAAAATCGCTGATAACACATTTGTCTTCTTCACCAGCGACAATGGTCCTTGGCTAATCCGAAAACTCAATGGCGGTAGCGCCGGCCTGTTGCGCGACGGCAAAGGCGGCACTTGGGACGGAGGCCATCACGTGCCAGCAATCGCATGGTGGCCTGGCAAAATCAAACCCGGTGTCACGAGCGAAGTTGCTTCGGGACTGGACCTCTTCACCACATCGCTCGCCTTAGCTGGCGTTCAGCAACCGACTGATCGCGTCATTGACGGCCTCGACATGCGCCCGCTGCTCTTCGACGGAAAATCGCAACGCGATACCATCTTCTTCTACGCCGGGCCAGACCTTCGAGCCGTCCGGCACAATAACTACAAGGCGCACTATATTACTCAGGATGGCTACAGCAAAGACCCACCGGTGATACACAATCCTCCTTTGCTAATGGAAGTCGACCAGGACCCGAGCGAAAAGTTCGACATGACCAAAGACCATCCCGAAGAACTCAAAGCCATCGAGCGCATCGTCAATATGCACAAAGCCGTGATGGTTCCGGGGAAACCACAATACTAACATGAGTCTGGAAATTCCTGGTCGCGTAAAACTCTCCACCGGCAACGGCGATCTGCCAAAGGTCGCCATCACATCGGACTGGAGCACTGCAGAAATTTATCTACACGGCGCGCACGTCACTCACTTCCAAAAGAACGGCGAACCCCCGGTTCTTTTCATGAGCCAGAAGAGCCGCTTCCAACACGACTCACCTATTCGTGGCGGCATCCCGATCATTCTGCCGTGGTTCGGTTCGCGCGAGGGCCATCTCGCTCACGGGTTCGCTCGTTTGCAGGAATGGGAAATATCCGACACCTCCGAAAATAAAGGTGCCGTAAAAACCCATTTCACGATGCCGAACTGTCAGGCTGCCGCAGAATTCCCACCATTCGCCATCGAGTTCGTCGTGACCGTCGCCCAGTCGCTAACCTGTGAACTCCTCATTACCAATAAATCTCAGCAAAACTTCACCTTCGAAGACTGTCTCCACACCTATTTTCAAATCGGCGATGTCAGCCAGATTTCCGTCACCGGTCTGAAAGGCGCAGCTTATCTCGACCAAATGGAAAACTTCGCCCGCAAAACCGAAACCAACGACCAAATCAAAATTACCGGCGAAACCGACCGCATCTATCTCAACACCGAATCCACCGTTGAAATCCACGACGCAGAACTAAAGCGCCGCATTCGCATCGCAAAGTCCGGCTCCCACTCCACGGTCCTTTGGAACCCCTGGATCGACAAATCCAAACGCATGCCCGATTTCGGCGACGAAGAATTTCACCACATGGTCTGCGTCGAATCCTGCAACGTCTCCGAAAACAAACGCACGCTCGCCCCCGGCCAAACGTCGTCTCTCAAAATCGACTTAAGCACCATTCTGTTGTAAGAAATAGTTCATCTTGTTCGAGATCGCCGCTAAAACACGCCCACACCGCTCATGAAAAGCATCGCCCAGCTCAATCCCGATTCGGCCGCCAATCTGACGGAGTGGTTGAAACAGGAGCAAATCCCTTGCGAAACCAAAACCGCTATCGACGAAGGAGGACTTGAAGTAGTAGACGTTCTCGTTGCAGACGAAGATTTCGACCGCGCGTGCGACGCCGCCGAAAAATGGGACGCCGCGATGCAGGCCGAGCGAGAAAAAAAATCGACCCGCAAATGCGACCAATGCGGCTCTAACCAACTCGAAACCGTTCCTCACGACACCCTGGAAATGGTCCTCCGTTGCAAAGCCTGTGGAACCCTCATGCCGCTCTGATTTCGGCAAATTATCAACTCGGTCTGCGCATCTCCGCCTCTTTGCTTCTTTGCGGCTTTGTGTTGAACTCCGACTCACCGACTTACCCACTTACCGTTCCCTTGCTGCCTTGGCAGTAAGATCCGACTATAAATCTGCGACCATTTTATAACTGACATCCCCCTGAACCTCCCTCAACATACTGATGTAAAGCATATGGTATTTTTCATTTATCTGGGATGCCTCGGCTTTGGACTGCTTTTCACTATTCTGACTGCCGTCCTTGGCCACCTCTTCGGCGGCTTGGATCATCATGTCGATGTTGGCACCCACGGCCATGTTGACGCCGGCTTCAGCGATACCGGTATGCCCGGAGTTTCGATTTTCAGTCCGGTAGTAATCTGTTCGTTTGTCACTGCTTTCGGCGCGTTTGGAATGGTTTTCTATAATATTGAAAGCACCAAAAGCGTTTGGCTCAACGCTCCGCTCGCGGCTGCTTGCGGACTGATTGTAGCGGCTGGCGCATTTTTCATGTTCAACGCCATCTTCGAGAGAACCCAGGCTTCGAGCGAAGTTCGCATCGGTTCACTTGTGGGCAAAAACGCCACCGTCATCAGTCCGATCCCCGCCAATGGCTTCGGCGAAATCGCATACGTCAGTGGCGGCACACGCTGCACCGCTCCCGCCCGCGAACAAAACGGCGTGCCTGTTGCCAATGGGCAGACCGTCAAAATTACACGCGTCGGCGAATCCCAGTTTTTTGTCTCCTTAGTTTCGTAATCCAACAACAACGATATGACTCCTCATCTACTTGCAGAACTTAATCTTGGTTCCATCGGCGGCATCGTTGTCGCCGTGGTCGCAATTGTCTTTGTCATCTTCCTCTTCCTCGCCATTTTTGCGAGCCGCTACACAAAGGTCGGCCCCAACCAGGTGCTCGTCCTTTCCGGACGTAAACACAGGTTTCCTGATGCTGAGGGCAACATGCAGGTGCGCGGCTTCCGCATCGTTAAAGGCGGCGGCACGTTCGTTCTGCCCGTCTTGGAAAAAGTCGATGTCCTCTCGCTCGAACTTCTTACCATCGACGTCCAAACACCCGAAGTTTACACCGTCAAAGGCGTGCCCGTTCGTGTCGACGGCGTCGCGCAAATCAAAATCAAAGGCGACGACATCTCCATCGCAACCGCTGCCGAACAAGTCTTGAGCAAAAGCATCGACGACATTAAAAACGTCGCCACTCAAACACTCGAAGGTCACCTCCGCGCTATTCTCGGCACAATGACCGTTGAAGACATCTACCAGAACCGCGATGCCTTTGCCTCGAAAGTCCAGGAAGTCGCCGCCGGTGACATGGCCAACATGGGCATGGGCATTGTCAGCTTCACCATTCGCGATATTCGCGACGGCCAGGGCTACCTCGACGCCCTCGGCAAACCGCGAATCGCCCAGGTCAAACGCGATGCCGTCATCGCCCAGGCCGAAGCCGACCGTGACGCGATGATTCGTTCCTCTCAGGCAACCCAGGCCGGGCAGGAAGCCAAATTCGCTGCGGACAGCAAAATCGCCGAAGCCCAGCGCGATTACTCGATGAACGTTGCCGCCTATCAGGCATCGGTGAATCAAAAGAAGGCCGAATCTGACCTCGCCTACGATTTGCAAAAATACAAGACTGGTCAGTTGGTCAAAGCCGAAGAAATCCAGGTCACCATCATTGAGAAGCAAAAACAAATCGAGTTGCAGCAACAGGAAATCCAGCGCAAACAACGCGAACTCGAAGCCAACGTCCAAAAGCCTGCTGACGCTGAACGTTATCGCGTCGAAACATTGGCCAACGCGACAAAGTTCCAACTGGAAACCGAAGCTGCCGGTGCCGCCTCGGCCGCAAAAGCCAAAGGCTTTGCCTCCGCCGACGTCGCAAAAGCCACCGGTATCGCCGAAGCCGAAGCGAACAAAGCGCGCGGTTTGGCTGAAGCCGCCGTCATTCAGGCGCAGGGCTCCGCGACTGCCGAAGCAATGAAGCTCAAAGCCGAATCCTTCAAGCAATATAACGAAGCCGCCGTCATCGAAATGATCGTCCGCATCCTGCCTGAAGTAGCTGGCAAAATCAGCGAGCCGCTTTCCAAGACCGAGAAGATGGTCATCATCAACAGCGGCAACGGCCCCGGCGGCGGCGCGAGCAAGTTAACTGGCGACGTCACCCAAATCATGGCGCAATTGCCACCAGTTATCGAAAGCCTCACCGGCATCAAATTCGAGAAGCTCTTGGAACAAGTCCCAGCCTTGCGAAACGCAATGGAGAACAACAAAAAGACTCCGCCGGCGGGCGAAGCATAAAACATTTGTAGTAGCCGACGTCAGGAGGCTCTAGGATAAACGGGCGATGTCCCCTCTAACACATCTCCTCGCCAGTTGGGTAGTTGCGGTTCAAACAACCGACAACCCGCGCGACACCAGGCTTGTCGCTTTGGCAGGTGTTGCGCCGGACTTGGATGGGTTGGGAATCCTGGTTGATTGGACGAATCAATTACTCGGTCGTCCTGAAACCGATTACTATCATATCTATCATCATTGGTACGGTCACGGATTACTCGCGGCGTTAATAGTTTCAGCCGTTTTCGCCGGCTTCGCAAAGCAACGCTGGCGCGTATTCGCCCTGGCTCTTGCAATGTTTCATTTGCACCTGCTGTTTGATTTAGCGGGATGGCGTGGTCCGAGCCCAAAAGACTTGTGGCCGATCTACTATTTCGGCCCTTTTCGATACCGACCTATGTGGGTGTGGCCGCACCAATGGCCACTCGACGGCTGGCAGAACCACACCATCACTTGGGTCCTGTTGATTTGGGCAACTTGCATTGCCCTCAAAAAAGGAAAGTCGTTTTTTGGAGTATTCAGCCACCGCTTCGACGACATCTTCGTGACCGTTATCCGCAAATGGAAAACGCAAATCGCCGCCCGCGTCGCCGGCGCTAGGTGATTCGTTTCAGGCGCGGCCCTTTGGGTGTGTCTTCAATGACCCAGCCTTTGGCTTTCAGTTCATCACGAATCTGATCCGAGCGTTTGAAGTCTTTAGCTTTGCGTGCGATTTGGCGTTGGTCGAGTAAGCCGGTGATTTCAGCAGGAATTTCCGCATCTTGCGAAGTCGCGCCGACGCCGAGCACTGAATTGATCTTGTCCCACGCAGCCAGACCTGCGGCGGCTTTGTTCGCCGTGACTTGATTCGCGACGAGCGCTCGATTGGTTTCATTGACCCATTTGAAAACCTCGCCCCAGGCTTGTGAAATATTCAGATCTTCCTCAAGTGCCGCAGAAAACTTCTCCACTAATGCGGTATCAGGTGACGCGGTCGTCGAACCAACAATCTCACGCAGCTTGGTCAGGCACTCATCGATGCGGCCAAGCGCCGTGCGAGCCCCGTTCAGGCCTTCGATGGTAAAGTTGAACGACTCACGGTAATGTGCCGTGAGCAGCAGGTAGCGAATCTCGCGGCCATTGAAATTCTTGCCGAACAAATCGCGGGCAGTATAAAAATTCCCAAGCGACTTGCTCATCTTCTTGCCTTCCACGAGCAAGTGCGCGCCGTGCAACCAATAGTTCACAAAGTGCTCGCCTGGCTTTTGCAAACCAGCGCCTTCACTCTGAGCGATTTCATCCTCGTGATGCGGGAAGATCAGGTCTTCGCCCCCCATGTGAATATCGAAGCTCGGCCCAAGTAGTTTGATGCTCATCGCGCTGCACTCGATGTGCCAGCCGGGACGGCCTTCACCCCAAGGACTTGGCCAAAATACATCGCCGTCATCCGGCACGCGCGATTTCCACAAAGCAAAATCAGCGACCGATTCCTTCTCGTATTCGTCGCTGCTGACCCGTTCGCCACGACGCATTTCTTCGAAATTCAATTTGAGCAATTGACCGTAGCAGCAGCCCGCGTGTTGATATTTATCGATGCTGAAGTAAACGGAACCATCCGGCGCTTTGTAGGCGATGCCGCGTTCGATCAGCTTTTCAATCAGCGCAATAATCTCAGCAATGAACTCCGTCGCGCGCGGCGTGTGATGCGGGCGCAAGCAGCCGAGCGCCTGAAAATCTTCGAAAAACAGCTTTTCGTATTTCCCGGTGTATTCCGCCAACGGCGTCTTGGTATTGCGCACGCCCTTGATGATCTTGTCCTCGACGTCAGTGATATTCATGACGTGTTCGACGGCGTAGCCTTTGAATTCTAAAAAGCGGCGGACTAGGTCGGCAAAAATGAATGTGCGAAAGTTGCCGATGTGCGCGACGTCGTAAACCGTCGGTCCGCAGCAATACATCCGGACACGTTTGCCCGCCGGATCCTGCGGCACGAACTCCTGGACCGAGCGCGAAAGTGTATTGAAAAACTTCAGAGCCATTTTGACCGAGCAGATTAAAGTCAGCGCAAGGAATGAAAAGAGCAAATTGTGGATCTCCTATGTTGCAGCCGACGTGAGAAGGCTCTGACTTTCGTCGGTTATAATTTGAACCTCGTGACGTCGGCTGCTACGAAATGGAGATAATACGTGTAGGTATTATTTATTTGCCAAAGCATTGGGCGCAAACGATGCTGAGCGAAGCCGAAACCGTTCATGAAACTGCGCAACTCCAGCATTGTAATCGTGTGCAGTTGTGCCGTTTTTTGCGCTAATGCGGCATCGTCGGAATGGCCGATGTATCGAGGTGATCCTGCGTTGACTGGTATTTCAACTTCGACTCTCCCAACAAAGCCCGCACTGCTTTGGTCGTTTAAAACTGGTGGTCCGGTCCGGTCCTCGCCGGTAATTGCGACGGGCAAGGTTTTCGTTGGTTCGGATGATTCCAAGGTTTACGCGCTCGACTTCACGACCGGGAGCAAGGTCTGGGAGTTCAAAGCGGATGGTCCCGTCCAGGCGCCGCCTTTATTTTACAGCAACAGAGTTTTTGTTGGTTCTACCGAAGGCGCATTTTTTGCGCTGGACGCTGCGACAGGCAAACAACTTTGGAAGTACAGCACCGAAGGGAAAATTGCCGGTTCAGCGAATTTTTTTATCAACGCCGGCAAACCAAATCTCCTGATCGGCAGTTACGATTTCAAGCTGCACTGTTTGGACGCCACGACCGGTAAATCCAATTGGACTTACGAAACCGGCAACTACGTCAACGGCACCCCAGCCATTGCGAACGGCCAAACTATTTTCGGCGGCTGCGACGCGATTATCCACATCATCTCGCTGGCAAACGGGACCAAAGTAAAAGAAATCCCTGCCGGCGCGTACATTGCTGCGTCGGTCGCATTGGCTGATAATCGCGCTTACTTCGGCCATTACGAAAACGAGTTTCTTTGTGTCGACTTAGGGGAGGGCAAAGTCACCTGGCGTTTCCGTGATCGCGAGTTTCCATTTTTCGCGGCAGCTGCAGTGACGAAGGATCGTGTCGTTTTCGGCGGCGATGACAAGGCCGTTCACTGTGTGAACCGCGCCGATGGCAAATCACAATGGACCTTCAACACCCGCGGAAAGGTGGACAGTTCACCCGTCGTGGCTGGCGACAAAGTCGTCTTCGGCTCTTACGACGGACGGGTGTATATTGTCGGGTTGGCAGATGGTAAAGAGCATTGGTCGTATGAACTGGGGCAGCCCGTGGTGAGCTCACCGGCGGTTGCCGATGAAAAAATAGTGATAGGTTGTGACGATGGCACCGTCAATTGTTTTGGCATTAGCAAAAAATGAGCGCAACGACTGAACAGACCGTGCAAGCGCCACCGTTGGAAAAGAAAACAACGGCTGGCAATTATTTCGTCTCCAATTATCCGCCGTTCTCGTTTTGGAAACCTGAGTTGGTGCCGGATGTGATCCAATCACTGGACCGCCCGCCAAAACCTGCTCCTCTTGGAGTTTACCTACACATTCCGTTTTGCCGCAAACGTTGCCATTTCTGCTACTTCAAGGTTTATACCGACAAAGACTCCGCGGCCATTCGTGGTTACATCGATGCCGCTCTCCAAGAGCTCGAAATCTATGCCGCCAAACCTGTAATCGGTGGACGCTCGGCGAGCTTCGTCTATTTCGGAGGCGGCACACCATCGTACCTTTCCGTCGATCAACTGAAACATCTCACTGATGGGATGAAGCGATTGATTCCGTGGACTGGGGTTGAAGAGGTCACATTCGAGTGCGAGCCGGGAACGTTAACCACTCACAAACTTGCCGCCATTCGCGAAATGGGCGTGACTCGTCTCAGCCTCGGCGTGGAAAACTTCGACGATCACATTCTCGAAATTAACGGTCGTGCTCACCACAGCAAAGAAATCGCGCGCGCCTATTCATTCGCTCGCGAGCTCGGGTTCCCGCAGATCAATGTCGATTTAATCGCGGGCATGGTGGAGGAAACTGACGCCAACTGGAAAGAGTGCGTGCGCAAGGTAATCGAGATGTCGCCGGACAGTGTCACGATTTACCAGATGGAAATTCCCTATAACACGACGATTTACCAGCAAATGAAAACGGCCGGCAAACTGGTCGCGCCGGTCGCGGATTGGGAAGTAAAACGCGCCTGGGTTGCCTATGCGTTCGGCGAATTGGAAAAAGCGGGCTACACCGTTGGCAGCGCCTACACGGCGGTGAAGGACAAATCGAAGACGAAATTCGTCTACCGAGATCGCTTGTGGGCGGGCGCAGATTTGCTCGGCCTGGGCGTGGCGTCGTTTGGCCATCTGCAAGGCACGCACTATCAAAACCAGCACGATTTCGAACCTTATGTGAAGGCGGTGCAATCCGGCCAATTGCCGATTTTCCGTGCGCTCACCCCGACGGCCGAAGAACGTTTTATTCGCGAGTTCGTATTGCAACTGAAACTCGGCAGCGTCAGCGCAAATTATTTCAAAAACAAATTCGGCGTAGATGTGAAGCAGCGTTTTGCGGAGCCGCTACAACGATTGTCCGATTGGGGCTTTGCTTCAATGAACGGAGATATGATCCAACTCAATCGCGATGGCCTTCTGCAAGTCGATCGGCTACTCCACGAATTCTTTTTACCCGAACACAGAAATGCGAGGTATGCATGATCCGAAGTGAGCAAAATGTTGCACGTCCCGACGCGCCGTTCGGTCCGCGGGCGGTTTTCTCGGATGTTTATCCGCTGAACGAATTTTACGCCGCCCGCAACACGCCGGTGCCGACGATCAGTCACGTTCAAGCAACCGAAATCCCTGAGCCGTACAAATCGCTGCTCGTCCACAAGACGGACATGACGTCAAAGCTCGAGGCGTTTCATAACGGCAAAATCCACATTCAGCCGCTCGCCCGGCACACGACCGACAACGAATATTTCCGCGAAGTAGTTTTAGTGTTGGAACACGCGCTTAAGCCGGTCGAATTCGGAGCCATTAAAATCGTTCTCGATTTGTTCTCGAACGAAGCGCAGCAGGAAATTCTGGAAGAGCGCAGGCCGTTGGGCCAGATCCTGACGCAGCACAAGATCGCATTTTCCAGCAAGCCGCGCGCTTACCTGCGCGTTATGACCGATAGTTTTATTCAGGCAGCTCTAAACCTCGATGCCGATGCATTCCTCTATGGCCGTCGCAATACCCTCGTCGACGCCTGGGATCGGCCGCTGGCTGAAATAGTTGAGATACTACCACCATGAGTGAACAGTTTGATGTCATTGTCATAGGTGCCGGCCCCGCTGGCACATCTGCGTCTGCAATCCTTGCCGAAAAAGGCCGACGAGTCCTTGTGTTGGAACGCGAAAAATTTCCGCGTTACCACATCGGCGAATCGATGCTGCCATTTTCATTTCAGCCGCTGCAACGGCTTGGGCTCATCGATAAGATGAGGCAGTCGATGCACACGAAGAAATACAGTGTGCAATTTGTATCTAAATCGGGCAAAGCCTCCCAACCATTTTATTTTTTCACCCGTTACGATCGCGACACTGTCGCTCAAACGTGGCAGGTGTACCGTGCCGAGTTCGATTTGATGCTCATGAACAACGCGCGCGAACGCGGCGCAACCATCAAAGAAGAAATGACAGTGTTGGAACTTTTGAAAGAAGGCTCGCGTGTAGTCGGCGTTCGCGCCAAAGACAAAGCCGGCGTTATACAGGAATATCGCGCACCAATCACGTTGGACTGCTCCGGCAAAGAAGCCTTCGCCGCCTCGCGAAATAACTGGCGCACACGTGATCCTTATCTGAACAAAGTCGCCGTGTGGACATATTACAAAGGTGCAAAACGTGACGAAGGGATTGAAGAGGGCGCCACGACCGTTGCCTACGTTCCGGAAAAAGGTTGGTTCTGGTACATCCCGCTACACAGCGACATCGTCAGTGTTGGCGTTGTTGCCGAAGGAAAGTATTTAACGCGCGATGGCGTACGCGATACCAAAGGAATCTTCAATCGCGAGGTCGAACAAAACGCGTGGATCAAGGAACACCTGTCTGTCGGCCAATCCACCGGCCAATATTATCTCACGAACGAATACACGCACCACGCGCGGCATTGCGGCACGGAAGGACTGCTCCTTGTTGGCGACGCGTTTTGCTTTTTGGACCCGGTATTTTCTTCCGGTGCGATGCTTGCATTGAAAAGCGGAATCATGGCGGCAGACGCGGTCGACGAAGGGTTGCGCGCCAATGATCTATCGCCTTGTCGGTTTGAGGACTATTCCAAAACCTTGCGCGAAGGTGTCGAAAACATGCGTAAGTTGATTTACGCCTTTTACAATCCGAAGTTTAGTTTTCGTGCCGTGACCGACAAATATCCTGATGCAGCCGGCTGGATTACCGACTGCCTGTCCGGTGACGTGAACAAAGACTTCTCGCAACTGTGGAAGTGTATTGAGGAATACGTGCCGCTGCCGGAAGCTTTGCCCGTTGGCGCGCCGTTGGTCAATTAACGCAAACACCAGACTTGGCTCGGGTGCGACGCGCTTCTACAATCGAAGCGGTGAATTCGCGCGTCTTCAAAATTTCTATTTTGCGGGTTCACCTTGCCCTCGCGCTTCTTCTTTTCGCGCCGGTCGCCCTTTTGGCTCAACGCAGTTCTAATTGGCGCATCTACCGTGCTTCGGACGGTATGCAGGAATCGATTTGCGTTGGTCTCAGCGTGAGTGCCCGTGGCGGTCTTTGGGTCCATCATCCAGACCGCACCCGCGTGAGTTGGCTGGACGGTTATGAAGTTCGCAAAGTTTCTTTTCCGGGTCTCGCGGCGTCGCACGTCTACGAGGGCCGCGTCGGGCAAATTTGGGCGTCGTATGCCGGTGGCGTGCAGGAATTCAAAGACGGCAGTTGGGTGCGCTATCCGATTGAAGCGCTCGCTGGAAAAGGCGAAAGCGTTCTGCTGCCATTGCGGCAAGGACAAGTCGTGGCTCTCTCGCCAGAGCGGCTTATTTCGTTTACCAGCGAACCGGCTCCCGAAGCCACGACGATTCGGCAATCGAGTGCGACCACGCTAGGCCATTTCACCGACATCATTCGCAGTCGCGATGGCGGCGCGTGGATCGCGGGCGAAAACGGCATCGGCAAATTCGCCTCTGTTCGCCCCCTTGATGCAACCACGCCGCTCAGCGAACACGTCCCGGAAGCTGCCTTGGACCTCACCAGATTTACTGCGCTCGTGGAAGACGAAGACGGCAACATCACCGCAGTCGCTCAAACCGGCGATGGAAAAAAAGCCGTGGTTTATTGGGATCAACGTCAATGGACGAAGTTGCCGGTGCCCACGGCGGATGTCGTCCAGGCCTGGCACTCGGGTGATGGCACTTTCTGGGAGTTGGCTCCCAATGCCTTGGTGCACCTGCGCAAAGTCGGTTCGCATTGGCAGGCCGAGGATGAAGTCGTTGCTGCTCATTACTATGAGGCTGCGTGTGATATTAATGGCGCGTTTTGGGTAGCGACGTCCGAAGGCCTCTATCGCTACGCACCAATGCTTTGGCAAACGGCCGCGAACCTTGAAAACTCCGTTTCGTTGAACATCGCGTCCGGCAATGACCAACGGCTTTGGTGCCTCAGTTCTGCAACGTTGTTCGGGTTCAATGGCGCGACGTGGTCGTCCGTTCAATTGCCAGACGAATTGAAAAACTCGAGCGCTCCTGCAGAAGTCACACAGGAACTCTCCAGTTCGAAAGTTTTAGTCGGGGCCGTTGATCGGCTTTTTATTTTTGATTCCGCCACGAGCCGCTTTTCACCGTTGATTCACCCGGCCCATCTCCGGCTGAAACTTGTCGGCACGACGAAGGAAGGGACAGCATGCCTTCAGGCTTTGTCCAGCAACAACGAGGTTCACCTGGAGACGTTCGATGGCCAGCAATTCAAGCCCTTGTTGACGATTTCGACGAATGTCGTTGGCGACGACATACGTTTTATGTTCACTGCGCAGAACGGAAACGTGTGGGTTTCTGGCGATAAAGAATTGGCTTATCTGGAGGACGGTAAATGGCAAAAGACCGAAATCGGCAGCGCGGCGTCAGGACCGGTGATCGCGATGCTCGAAGTCGGCCCGAACAAATTATGGGCAGCATTGCGCGATCGCATCACGCAATTTAACGGCAAGGAGTGGACGGTCGTTCGTTCGGGTTTTGACCGCGTCAACGGAATGATCAAAGGCCGCGACGGCAGCGTCTGGGTGGCGAGTAACAATGGGGTGCATCGCTTTTACAAGGGAGATTGGGTCGCAAACGGCTTCGAGGAAGGCTTGAGCAGTCTCGCCGTGCAGCAGGTCGTGGAAGATTCGTTGGGACATGTGTGGGCGGCGACCGCTCGAGGTCTAAACACGTTCCACCCCGAAGCTGACACTGATCCTCCAGAAGCCATGATTCAACCGGTCGCCGCCGAATCGATTTCTACCGAAGGCAATCTCTCGCTCGACTTCGCTGCGCGCGATCGTTGGAAACAAACACCACCTGATCGATTACTATTTTCGTATCGCATCGACGAACAAGATTGGTCTCCGTTCCAGTCCGATCGCGCGGTCCACTTCAACGAGCTTGGAGGCGGAAAACATTTCTTCCAGGTTCGCGCCATGGATCGCAATTGGAACATTCACGTCAAACCCGCGTTGTTCGAATTCATCGTGCCGGTTCCATGGTTTCGCGAGACAAGACTCGTGCTCATTGGCGGAGCTGCGGGGTTGGCCGTGCTGTTTTTCGCTGCGCTGGCTTTTAATCGCCATCGACAACTTGTCCGCAGCTATGCGCAAGTTGAAAAGATCGTTGATCAACGCACGCACGAACTTGAAAAGGCCAATCGCGAACTGTTTCAGAGTCAAAA
Source organism: uncultured Verrucomicrobiae bacterium (assembly GCA_963702845.1). Taxonomy (GTDB): domain Bacteria; phylum Verrucomicrobiota; class Verrucomicrobiia; order Limisphaerales; family Palsa-1400; genus JAICXV01. The sequence goes on from OY969763.1 coordinate 576,411, forward strand.
GATGAACGCGCTCGGCACTCTCGCCGCTGGAATTGCGCACGATTTCAACAGCATTCTGTCGATTATCAAGGGCTCGGCGCAAATCATTGAAACCAGCGTCGACAATCCGGAAAAAATTCGCACACGCGTCTCGCGCATCAATACGGCTGTCGACCAGGGCGCGGGCATAGTCAAAGCGATGCTCGGCTTCAGTCGCTCATCGGATCATCAGGTCTCTCAATGCGATTTGAACCCGCTCGTTCAAGACACTATCCGTTTGCTCGGCGACCGCTTTCAGCGCGAGGTTGAAGTGCAATTCCAACCGGGAGAAAACCTATCTGCTATTTGTGTTGTGCCGGATTTCATGCAGCAGATCATTTTGAATTTCATCCTGAACGCCGCCGAGTCGATGCTGGGTAGCGGCAAAATCAGTGTGAGAACTGGGAGACTGACAGAGCTTCCGACCGAGATGGCTTTAACGCCCGAACCAGCCGCAGCCTACGCGTTCGTTGAAGTGGTCGATTTCGGTTCCGGCATTGCGCCTGAAATTATGCCGCGCATTTTTGAACCATTCTTTACCACCAAATCCCTGTCGACAAAACGCGGCACCGGTCTGGGTCTATCGATGGTTTACGAATTGGCGAAGGAAATGAAATGCGGCTTGAGCGTGCGTTCGAAAGTAGGGGAGGGCAGCATTTTCACTCTGATAGTGCCCGTGGCGCTGTAGTGAAATGATTTTGCAAGTAACCTTGAACTTTGAACATTACCCTTTAGACTCTTGGGAATCGGAGCGTAGCTCAGCCTGGCTAGAGCACTTGGTTTGGGACCAAGACGTCGCAGGTTCGAATCCTGTCGCTCCGACCATTTTCCTTTTGCAGTGCGGACGTCCTGTCCGCATTTTCTTCGGATGAAACTCGGCATCATCAACAGCGCCTTTCATCAAGCGGGCGTCGACACCGCCACTGGACTGAAGCACATCGCCCGCATCGGTTTCGATTGCGTCGACGTTTTCACAGAAACCGTTGGCATTTCGAAATCGGAAGTAAAACTCGTCGCCGCCACTTGCGCAAAAGCCAATCTGCCGATCGTTTCCTTACCGGTTGTCGCAGTGGGTCTTATCGACATGAGCGAGCCAGTTCGCGAGTTTCATCTCGAACGTTGTAAGCGTTACGTCGACCTCGCGCGCGCGTGGGACGCGAAGAATATCCTGCTCGTGCTCGGCGAATACATTTGGCAGCGCGAAGTCATTCCTCCGCAAGTGCAATGGGATTGGGCGCTCGAGATGTGCCGCAAACTCGGTGATTACGCGGACAAAAAGAACGTCGATATTGCTCTTGAATTGGAGCCTTTCCGGTTGAGCCTTCTCAACAGCGTTCCGTCGATGCGCAAGTTCGTCGACGAATGCAAACACCCCCGTGTGCGCGCCAACATCGATATCAGCCACCTCGTTTTATCCGACACTAGCCCGGCCGACCTCAAGCAACTCAAGGGCAAAGCCATTCACGTTCACATTAGCGATTGCGACGGCAAAGTTCATGGCGATCTTCCGCCGGGACGTGGGGTCGTGAAGTTCGAGCCATACCTGCAAGCGATCAAGGAACTGAAAATCGATGGTGTTGTCTCAATCGAACTGGAATTCGCGCCCGATCCTCAAGAAGATTGTCGAGTGGGTAGAAGAAGCGTATCGCGAAACGGCAAAGCTGATGGACTTGGTTGACTTGCGAGGTTAACGCGCGAGCCATTTGGCGAATTTATCCAAGTCCGTCATGTCGATTCGGCTCAACGCACCGTGTGGACAAGCCCGCTGGCAAGCAGGCCCGCCTATTTGTTCCACGCACAAATCACACTTCGTTGCTTTGACGATCGGTTTCGATTCGTTGTCCATCATCAGCACGCCGGCCTTATCGCGCACTTCGACCATGCGAATCGCTTCGTAAGGACAATTATTGGCGCACGTGTTGCACCCGATGCACGTGCTTTGATTGATGACGACCTGGCCGCCAAAGTTGTCGCGGTGGATGGCTCCCGTTGGACAGCCAATCATGCAAACCGGATCCGCGCAGTGCATGCACGCGTTCGCCACCATGATGTTTCCGTTGACCGGACCGTGCCGCAGGAAGCGCGGATTGTTATCGTGCGCACTCGCGCAGGCGCGCACGCAATCGTCACACCGCGTGCAACGATCCAGATTAATCATCATGGTCGCGCGCCCGTTGAAGAAGCGATTCTCCGTCAGGAACTCCATCACGTCTGGACCGATTTTTGCGCCTGCATCCAATTCATCGGCGCTGACGCGATCGTGTGATTCCTCTTCAACTTGTTTGATGGGCGCAGGAAGATCGCGCTCTGGAACCGTCGGCAAAACGATCTGTTCCATCACCGCAGTGGGAATCAGCAGCACGTGCGTGTAACCGATGACGCGCAAGCTGTGTTGCAGCATCACTGGATCCGATTTCGATCGCCAATTATGCGCAATTTCGCGCAGCCCATAGCATTGGCCGTTGCCGAGATAATTCAAGGTGCGATGCCCATGCCCAAACTTCTGGCTCAGTCGCGCGAATCCAGCGCGAATCAGGATAACGCCGTTAGGGTAATGACCTTCCTCAGCAATCGCCGGCTCTTCGCGTTTGCCAGCGAGCCCGGCTTGCGCGAGGCGCTTGTAATCACCCGACCAATCATAATCGCCGTAAGTCCCGAACTGCGTTTGAGCCATCACCTTGTCCAACTGTTCGCTGGTCAGGTTTTGGAAAATTGGAATCTCGCGTAAGTGTGCCGCCAGCGCGCGTTCGCGATAGATGCGGTCGATGTGCTGTCGCAAATTGTCATCATAACGCATTAAGTCGCGCAGCCCTTGCCAACGAATCTCAAGCAACTCCGTCCCCGCAGACTGCGCAAATACTGTCGCCGTTCGCGGCATGCGGCTTAACGCGGCAATTTCGCCAAAAAATTCACCAGGTTCAATCGTCGCGGTGCGATGCTCATCCAACACGCGGGGCACGTCCTGCAAAAAGACGCGTACTTCATCCCGATCCTGTCGCGAGCGCACGCGACTGTCCTGCTTCAGTTCGGAAATGTCGCGCGTCTCCGGTTCGCTCGGATTGGTCCAAAGCTGTGCAATGATGCGCAACAGACCTTTGCGTTTCGGCGTGCGCCGGCCGAGCGTGGATTCCGGCAATTCCGGCGTGATCACCACTTGCGCCGCACCACTCAAAATCATGAAGGCCGACGTGCCATAATCGCCCGCGCGCACGATAATTTCACCCTCCTCATAACGACGGATGCGCGTGTCATTGCGCAAAATGTCGCGCAACGAAACTCGTTTTGGAAACCGCTCCGAATTCATGTCTTTGAACGGAGCGAGCGAGAGCAGGCGTTCGACCTGCGCCTCCGTCATGTCGGGGTCAAACGAAGCGTCCCAGCGTTGTGGACGTTGAAATGTCGTGACGGGTTCCGGCATATGAGGCTCGCCTTATTAGAGTGAAGAAACGGCTAAACCTCAAGCAGCAACGCCATTACCTTGCGCGATAAAGTGCAGCTAAACGACTGACTACGGACTACTAACCATTGACTAAATCCCGATATCCTCATTCCAAAGCTGCGGACTCTTTGCAATAAAATCACGCATCATCTGGATGCATTCCTCATCCTGCAGCACTTGGACTTCCACGCCGTTTTTACGAAGATGCTCTTCCGCACCCATAAAAGTTTTGTTTTCGCCGACGATCACTTTTGGAATCCCGTAAAGGAGAATGGCTCCCGTGCACATAGGGCAGGGGGACAGCGTCGTGTAAATCGTGCAATCCTTGTAAACCGCGCCTTTTTGTCGACCGGCATTCTCCAAGGCGTTCATCTCGCCGTGATGTATCACCGACCCATGCTGCACGCGTTGGTTGTGTCCGCGACCGATGATCTTTCCGTCGTGAACTAGAACCGACCCGATCGGAATACCGCCGCTGGCCAAACCTTTTTTCGCTTCATCAATCGCCGCTCTAAGAAATGGATCCATGAACAAAGTATTGAACGTTCATGGGAGAGTATCAAATTCAAACCAAGGGCTTCGACGCCGGAAGAATCCAAGCCGAGTGGTGGGCGTTGAATCCAATTCGCGGATAATAGCGTTCAGCATCTGGCGCGGACAACAGGATATTCTTGGCGTTCCGCCCGAGTTTAGACTGCGTCAGGCGAATCAATTCCCGTCCGATTCCCTTGTGCTGATATGCTTCGTCTACAGCTAAATCCGACAAGTAACAACAAAACTCGAAATCAGTCAGCGACCGCGCGACGCCAACGAGTTTGTCGTCCGCCCAGGCTGTGCACAACAGTTTAGCATGATCGAGCATCGCTTTGATGGCCGCTGGATCATTCACCGGCCGGCGCTCGGCCAGCGTCGAACGTTTCAACAAATCGACAAATTCGGCTTCGTTGATCTTGTGGTTGTCTTCATATCGAATCTTCATGGTTCATTCGCTATTGCACTTCTTTCACCGCCCTCTGGACCGTAAAACGCAACCCACACGGCGAAATCAGACGAAAAGGATTCAAACCGGTGCACGCGTCCTGCCGGGACAAATAGGAATGATCCGGCCGCCAAATCGTGATGGCGGGAACCGTCAAAAAATTTACCGGTTCCTCGAACGACAAAATAAATCTCGTCACGAGTGTGCGGTTTTTGCGGATCATGACCAACCGGGGTGTAGAGTTCGATCGCTAGCGTGCCGTGTAAAAAAATGGGAACGGCAAGGTTCCCGGCAGGCGGTGGACCTTTCGCCAAAGCTTCAGCAAAACTAACATGGGCGATCTGGGCTTCTGCGTTCATATGATCAAGTTTTTCGGGAGAAATCTTCCGCGATCAACGCCCATCGTTCATGGTCGCGCCATTGCCCGCAAACTTTTAGAAGACGCCGTGACAGACCTTCGCGAACAAAGCCGCATTTTTTTACAAGCGCAATGGAACGTCGATTCTTAGGTTCAATATTTGCCTCAAGGCGGTGAAGTTTCAATTTAGTGAAAACGTGACGGACAACCTGTTTCAACCCTTCGAACATGAGACCCTGTCCAGCGTAGGGATGAAAGGCGTAATAACCGAGAGAAGCACTTTGAAACGCGCCGCGAATGATATCGTTGATATTGATGACGCCGACGATGCTGCCTGAATTTTGCTCAATGACGAGGAACCCGCAGTGATGGCCGTCTTTGAAACGTTCCAGGTAAGCGGAAAATTCTTTTGCTGTTGTTGCTTTCCGATTGATCCACGTCCGATGAAGATCTCGACTTCGTTTCACTGCCGAAATAAAAGCCGCCGCGTCCTCAGGTTTAGGAGGCCGGATCAATATTGGTGTTACTTTAGAGCAAGTTTTTGCAGTCATTGTTTAATCGCCACTCCATTTGTAATCGTAACCCGCCGGCGGGTCGTAAAAGGCGGTTGCCATGAATTCATTGGTGTACGAATACATTCTTGTATACCGCACGTGACCATCCGCAAAGCTGACCATGTTTTTTGAATTGTTCACGCCAGAGAACCCCAACGGTATTCGTTGTGATTCGTGCCAGGAAAACGGATATAGAGCCGCGTTTTCAGCGACCAACACCGTTCTCGCCGGGTCGTGGATTGCAGCCAGTTTCCAGCCGAATAGACCGGGGGAATTTGTCTGGCCCGATAAAAAAGGCGGCGTGTTAACCGTTCCGCCAAGTCCATTGAAGCCGTAACTGGAATAGTCGGAAATATACTGTTCGTGCCAACCTGCCGCGACGAATGTCCAATTGTTGTAAAAATACGTATCGGCTGGGCACGCAAACACCCGGTCGCGTTCCGACGAGAGCCCTCGCAGGCCCAGGTAGGATTTCACCAATGCTTTGTAAACGACTTGAAAAGAGTTGGTCATCATACCATCGGCATTGGTATCGGGAATCGATGGCAGCTCGTCGTGATTGTCTGCCGCATACAAATGCACTGCAAAATTGATCTGTCGCAGATTGTTCAGACAGTTTGCCTGGCACGCTTTTTCTTTGGCGCGGCTGAGCGTCGGAAGCGGTAAGGCAGCGAGAAAGGCAATGATCGAGATAACAACCAGAAGTTCAATCAATGTGAAGCCTTCCTTCGCGTTGCTGTCACGCCACTGTCCTTGCCTCTGGAATCCTTTAAACATTTTGACTCTATCAAATAGACGTTCTCACACCTCATTATTGTCTAACCAGATTGGCTCGTTAAACCTCTTACGTCTGCGAAGCCTCAACGCGGATGACAATTAGGTGCTTCACTAATATAATATGCCGCTAGGAAACAGTCGAATCGAAAACCAACGTTCGCCGCCAGGTCCGTCCCAGTCACGGCCAAGGGTGATTGACGAGTAGGGTTTTCTCTTTCTCTGTCGACATCATCGGCTTGGTGGTTCAGTTTGCGTCGATTGGCTGCTCGGCACATAACTATGAAATATATTGCGATGGTTGGATTGATGGCGGCTCCGCTTGTTGGCTGCGGTCAGAAAGGCGGGAATACGGAACAGGAGCGCCGTCAGATTGAGGACCAACGCCGTCAAGTCGAAGATCAGCATCGTCGAGTTGAGGATGAGCGCAGGCGTGCTGTGGATTCCGCTTCTGAGGCAACCGGGACAAATAGCGGAGCAGGAAAACCATGAAAAGGTGCTGGCCTCGTACGGCGCTGGAGCCAATGCGCCGAGCGCCTGACTGTTGTAATCAGAGGGAATCTTACGCACATGACGAAGAATATCTCAATTGATGCGAACGGAATTACAGACTGGGATTCATTCCACGACGTGTTCGCTAAAAATTTTGGATTTCCTGACTTCTACGGCCGCAATATGAACGCTTGGAATGATTGCATGACCTACCTGGATGACTCGGAGGCGAATCTGACGTCTGTGCAGGTTGCTCCGGGGGATGTTGTTGTGCTTGTATTTCCGCAGTTGGCGATTTCAGGAAGAGGTGTCCCGAGATCTACGACGCGCTCGTCGAGTGCTCATCCTTCGTCAATTACCGACGGATTGAGAGCGGGGATCCAGCGATTCTTGCACTGTCGTTTAATGCATGACAATGTCGGCAGATGCGATACGTGCTCCTACTCTTGTTGTGCAACCTCTTGTTCGGATGTGGGCGGGATGCTTCTGTTGCGCCGCTGGGGCAGCTTTCGCGCGCTATGGGCGAATTAGCGGCAGCCAAGAATCCGGAGGAGAGGTTTTATGCTCTGGGCCACGCGGCGAAGGAAAGTTTTGTCGCGGGCAAAACTGAGGATGCGAAGAAGTATGCCGAGGAGTTGTTGACGGTGCTTCCGAAGTTTCAGGGAAATTGGAATTATGGGAATGCTGTGCAGGACGCCAATCTCGTTCTTGGGTGTATCGCGGTTCGCGAGGGGCGCATTGACGATGCAAAGAAATATTTGGCTGAGTCTGGCAAGAGTCCGGGTTCGCCGCAGATGGATAGTTTTGGGCCGAATATGACTTTGGCGAAGGACCTACTTGAGAAGGGAGAGCGACAGGTTGTTTTGGAGTATTTTGAGGCGTGTCGAAAATTTTGGAAGATGCACGAGAATCGGTTAGATGAATGGAGTCAGCAGGTCAAAGACGGGAAGGTTCCGGACTTTGGCGGGAATCTGCTCTACTGATAAGCGTTATTCGCTGTCAGTGGTCCAGTTTGGTGATTGTTCCTGTTTGAGCATTGAGCATGAGGCTAGAGCCGTCTTCGAAATAGGTGCGATATATTTTATCGGGCTTTCCGTCGCGTAGAAGTTCGGGACTGGCCGCGGCGACGCGTAGGAGGAATGCGTCGAGCGGTTCGTTGTTTGGGTCGGTCAATTTCAGGCGGGTGGCCCAGGCTTTACCGTCAATCGCGCGCGGATGTACCCGGGCAAGAAGTTTGCCGCCGTGCTCAACCCAGGACGCGATTGTTTCGAGTGTTGCATTGTCTGTTGTTGGGCCGTCCAGCCAGACCAGTGCTTTGTAGCGGTTGAGAAAGCCTTTTCCGATAAGCGATTCGTCGAGGAAATCGTAATCGGAATAATCACGGAATTTGGCGGCATCACCGTATTGTCTTCCCCATTGTCCGAGCGCCTGAGCCGTTTTGGAAAGCATGACGGCAACCCGGACATCTGGTTTTCGCTTCACCAGCAATTGACGATAGCTGGCATAGACCGCGCCGCGTGCGCCGCCCGGTGGGCAGTCGTATGCGAATAATTCATCGGCGCCTGAGGAGACGGCGTTGTAGATACGTACGACGATTCCTTTTTCTGTAACGTCGCCGGCTGGTTCGTATCCAAAGTAGGTGCCGAGATTGCGGCACGATGAACCGATCCAGCGGGTCATGATGAAGTTTTGTTCGTAATCGCTGCCTTCATTGGTGATGCGCATGCCCGCGCCGTATTTCGCGGCCGTGATGGCCTGTTCGGAAAAATCCGACCCTTGCCGCAGGCTCATGTCGCCGCCCGTGCAGAGAACAATCTGCACATCCGGTAAATGTTTCTTGCAGGCTTTCAACCACACCTCGGCATAGCGCGTCATGCTGCCGCGATACCAACCGATCATGTCGAGCCTGGACTGGTTGGATTGAGTCTTGGTGGGAATGAAGGGTTTGATTTCGTCAAAAGAAACGACGTGCGTTTTCCATGCGATGTTGAGCGCCGCGACGGTTTGGTATTTCTCGCGCATGTCACGGCGAAAATCAGCGATGGCGGAGTCGTCGCCGCACCAATATCCGGCGTGGGTATGATAATTCCCATCGGGCTCCGGGCAGCGGGTGTAGGTCCATTCGTTACCGCTCACAGGAAAAATGGATTCGCCGAAATCGCCGGAGATTCCGAGCAATAACGTTTGCATCTGTTTATGATCGAAATGGCCGGCAAACGCGGCGACGAGGCGTTCGATTTGCGCTGGCAGGTTTGGGTTCCAAATTGATTGCGTGCGGGTCGGTTGATTGTGTTCGAGGCAGACTGCGAATTTTGATTCGGTGCTTTCCTTGAACCAGCGCGGCGTGGCGTAGGCGGGACCGGCAATGAGAAACGGCACCCACTTCATTCCCTTTGCACTCAGCGCGGCGACCTGCATGTCGTAGAGGGAGAAATCCCACGTGCCGCGTTGGTGCTCGAGCATCGACCATTTCACGTAAGGCTCGAATGCGGTCACGCGCGCGGCCATTGCACCAGCCGCGATTGCTTGCATTTGTTGCTGCGCCTCTTTTTGCGGGACAACCTGCATAGCGACATCGTTGCCGATCGTAAAATGCATCGCGCTATCCACGGCGGATGCAGCGTCGCAAAACAAGAAGATCATTGCGACAGTGAGTGCTTTGATCATCGAAACAGTGTCCGCAATGGATCCCGCGGAGAAAAGGCCTTTTATTGTCGGGGCTGTTGTCGTATTGGGAAATGATGCTTTTCCGACTGTTCCTTATTGTTTTTCTGGCGCATCGGCTTTGTGCCGAATCGGTCCCTGCTCAAGCTGGTTGGGCTGAAATTAATATCACTCCGCCGCTGGGAGTGGAGATGGGTGGGCGCGGGCCGACGGAAACGGTTGGGAAGAGGGTGCTCGATCCGTTGATGTCGCAGGTGCTGTTTTTGAAAGACGGCAAAGGGCAGGGGTTCGCGCTCGTTTCGTTTGATCTCGTCGGAATGCCGCATGAGTTGAGCGATCGCATTCGCACGATGCTTGTTCATGAGCTTGGGGTGGATTGGAATCTGACGGTGTTAAACACATCGCACACGCACAGTGGGCCGCAAATGAATTTGGGAGTGATGGCGATTCTGAATCCGATTCCACAGAACCAACTGGATTATCAGAACACAGTTTTCGAAAAGGTTTTGCAGGCGACGCGGACCGCCGCCAAATCGATGCATCCGGTCAAGGCGGAGGTGTTCGAAGGGAAGTCGGAGATCGCGATCAATCGGCGTGGTCATGACAAGAGCGGCGCGCCTTCGATGCGGCCGAATGCGGACGGGCCGATTGCGGATAAGCTTTGGGTTTTGAAATTGACGCCGCTGGACGGGACGGCCCCGGCGGTGATTTTTTCGTATGCGTGTCATCCAGTGATTGTTTACTCGTATGCGGGCAACGCGATTTCGGCGGACTTCCCGGGACAGGCGCGCGAGGCGTTGCGCAAAGAGCTCGGCGAAAAAACGCATCTGCAATTTGTGCAAGGACTGGCCGGTGACGTTCGTCCGCGTGCGTTAGCCAATCTGGAAAAGAACAGTTTTCGCGCGGCGAAACCGGATGACGCACCGAATGTGGGTATGCAGTTGGCGAAAGACGTTTTGGCGAGTTTGCAATCGACGCCGAAAGTTTTGAATTTGAATCTCGCCGCGGATCTGGAGCGGCCGTTTTTGCCGCGCGATAATCCGCCGCCGCGCGCGCAATACGAGAAGCTTCTTGCTGACGGCAAAGGTGAGCGCCAACGCAATATCGCGAAATATTGGCTGCAACGTTACGACAGCGGCGTCGGTTTTTCGAAAGGTGACGCGTGGCCGACTGGTTTGATTCGGTTGGCGGATAATCAGTGGGTTTGTTATTTCGCCGGAGAACCGTGCGTGGAGTGGGGACCGAAGGTGTCGCAGTGGCTAGCGCCGCGAGATATTGTGTTTTGGGGCTACAGCCAGGAAACGATTACCTACCTGCCAACGGCTGAGATGTTGCCGGCTGGTGGCTATGAAGTGTTGGAATGCAATCGTGCGCGCGGGAGTTCGCCTGCGCAATTCGCGCCGGGAATCGATGAGTCGATGCACCGGAGTTTGTTGCGACAATTGCGCGCGATTGGGGAGTAAGGGTAATCTTCATGCCTGTGCGTCGTCTGACTGCAAAACTGTCGCGGATTTCGTTGTTGCTGGTGCTGCTCGCAACGGCAGTTCACTGCTTTGCACAAACGATGACGTCATCGGGTTTGCGCGCGACGTTTGTTGCCGCCGACGGCAAAACGACGGATACGAAAATGACGCCGACGCTGGCGATCTACGTGCCGGAAGGGGAGTCGCCGACGAGTTTTTTGCCGCGTGGCAAATTTCGCGTGACGTGGTCTGGGTTTATTCGCGCGGATTTGCGGGACGAGATCAGTTTTCAGGCTGAAGTGAATGGGACGTTTAAACTGGAGATCGGCGGCGTCACGGTGTTGGAAGCTGCAGACACCAAAGGGCCGACGGCGTTTAGTGAGCCGGTGCGGTTGAAAAAAGGCCTGAACATTTTGCGTGCGACATTCAGTTCGCCGATGACGGGCGACGCGTTTGTGCGACTGAAAGTAAAGACTTCGGAGGGGTTGGTTCAGCCGCTGGATCCAACACATTTGGATTGTGCCGATTCCTCTGAATCTCGTCGCGGGGATGCGATGCGCGACGGGCTTGCGTCGTTTCTCGAACATTGCTGCGCGAGGTGTCATGAAACCGGAATTTCAAACGGCACTCCCGATTTGAACATGGATGCGCCGGCGCTCGATGGGATCGGTGCACGTCTGCGTGGAGATTGGATGGCGCGGTGGGTGGCGGATCCGCGGTTGATCCGGGCTGATGCGCACATGCCGCAAATCCGCATCGCGAGCCGTCCTGAAAACGCGCGTGCGATCGCGGTGTTTCTCGCCAGCACAGGCACCAATTTCAACGAGCCTGCTCAACCGAGACTGACGTCCACCGAAATCAAAAAGGGGCAGGCACTGTTTGAGAGCCAACACTGCGACGTCTGTCACTATACCGAAGGTGCGGGCACGCCGGATTCGACGAAGGTGTCGTTGTCGAATGTTGCGTCGAAATTTTATCCAGACGCTTTACGGGCCTACATTGAAAAGCCGGATGCGTTTTATAAATGGACGGCGATGCCGCGGTTTCGCTTCGGTCCCGGCGACGCGGATTTGCTGGCGCGTTGGCTGATTACGCGCAGCCTCGCGTTTTCGTCAAACAACACGCCTGCCACGAGGGAAGAAGTCGAGCACGGGAAAGAGTTGGTGCAAACGCTGGGTTGCCTGAATTGTCACGCGATGAATCTGCCGAATAAATTTTCGACGATGCCGCTGGCGCGCGCGGAGGTGACGCATGGCGGTTGTATTGGTTCACAGCCGACGATTGATTTTGGTTTTGCTCCAGTTGAGCGAAGCGCGATTCACCTGTGGCTTTCGAACGAACGCACTTCGCTGACGCGCAACGTGCCGATGGAATTTGCGGAACGGCATTACGTGCGGTTGCTTTGTGCGGAGTGCCACCAAAAGGTCGAAGGCGTGGCGGGGCTAAATAGAATTGGTGAGAAACTAAAACCGGAATGGATGGGACGGTTCATCGACGGAGACATCGCGCAAAAACCGCGGCCATGGCTGTCGTCACAAATGCCGGCGTTCCCGCAATATGGCGTTGGCATCGCGCAGGGATTGGCCGAACAAAATGGTTTTGCGCCACATTCGCCGACGAACAAGCCGGTCGCCGAGCTTGCCAAAATCGGCAGTCAGTTGGTGCAGGCTCCGCCGATAGGTTTGGCGTGTGTGCAATGTCATGCGAATGGCGCGACGATGCCGTCGATTTCAGATGCGCCGGGGATCAATTTCGCGTTCATCGCGCAGCGCCTGCAGCCGTCGTATTTTCAGCGATGGGTCCGCAAACCATCCGCGATTGATCCGCAGACGAAAATGCCTTCGTTCTTTACCGCCGAAGGCACGAGCCCGCTGAAACAATATTTCGAGGGCAATGCCGATATGCAAATCGCGGCGATTTGGGAATATCTACAAACGCGACACGAGTAGCTCGCGCTGGAACGTCAGTTCTTTCGGTAAATCGGCGTAGAGTTTCAGGAACAGTTCGTCGTGCGACAGAACTTCGCGCCGCCATTCCTCGGTGTCGATCGCCTGGGCTTTGGCGAGACGCGTGCTGTCGAAATTTTTCATTCCTTCGAGGTCGAAATCGTTGGCGTTCGGAACCCAACCGAGGGGCGCTTCCCAGGCTTGCGCATGGCCACGACAGCGTTGAGCAATCCATTTTAAAACGCGCATGTTTTCGCCAAAACCGGGCCAGAGGAATTTACCATTTTCATCTTTGCGGAACCAGTTCACGTGAAAAATGCGCGGCAGCGTCGGAATGTGCGAGCGCATGCGAAGCCAATGCTGAAAGTAAGTGCCCATGTTGTAACCGCAGAACGGGAGCATGGCCATCGGGTCGCGGCGCACCTGGCCGACGGCGCCGGTCGCGGCAGCGGTGGTTTCGGAACTCATGGTTGCGCCGACGTAAACGCCGTGGATCCAGTTGAAGGCCTGGTAAACCAAAGGCATGGTGGTGGCGCGGCGGCCGCCGAAAATAATTGCGTTGATCGGCACGCCGTCTGGGTCGTCGACTTCTTTTGCAAGCGCAGGGTTGTTGCGCATGGGCGCGGCAAAACGGCTGTTCGCGTGTGCGGCGGGTTCTTTGGAGTCGGGAGTCCAACGTTGGCCTTTCCAATCGATAAGTTCTTTTGGCGGCGCTTCGGTTTTTCCTTCCCACCAGACATCAAGATCTGGCGTGAGCGCGACGTTGGTGAAAATCGTATCGCGCGCGATTGTCGCCATCGCGTTTGGATTCGTCTTTTCGTTGGTTCCCGGGGCGACTCCGAAATAACCGGCTTCGGGATTGATTGCATGGAGGTGGCCGGTTTTGCCGGGCTTCATCCATGCGATGTCGTCGCCCACGGTGGTCACTTTCCAACCGGCAAAATGGGGCGGCGGGATGAGCATGGAAAAATTTGTTTTACCGCAAGCACTCGGAAACGCGCCGGTAACAAATGTCTTTTCGCCGGTTGGCGATTCGACGCCGAGAATCAACATGTGCTCGGCCAGCCAGCCTTCTTTTTGCGCGAGGTAAGAGCCGATGCGCAGGGCTAAACATTTTTTGCCGAGCAGGGCATTGCCGCCGTAATTAGAGCCGACGGAGATGATGGCGTTCTCTTGTGGGAAATGCGCGATGTAACGGCGATCGGGCTCGACATCGAGCATGCAATGCAAACCGCGATTGAAATCTTCACTGTTGCCGAGGTGCTCGTAAGCAAGTTGGCCCATGCGCGTCATAATGCGCATGCTCAAGGCGACGTAAATTGAGTCGGTCACTTCGACACCGACCTTTGCCATAGGTGAACCGGCCGGACCCATGAGATACGGGACGACATACATCGTTCGACCGCGCATTGCGCCAGTGCAATAGCCGCGAAGCTTATTATGCATGTCGCGCGGCGCCATCCAATTGTTGGTCGGGCCAGCTTCGTGTTTTGCTTCGGTGCAGATGAAGGTGGATTGTTCGGTGCGCGCGACGTCGTTTTGTTTCGAGCGATGATAATAACAGCCGGGTAATTTTTTTTGGTTGAGCTCGATAAGTACTCCGGAAGCGATCGCTTGTTCGGTCAGGCGTTGCTTTTCTTCTTCCGAACCGTCACACCAAACGACCTCGTCGGGCTGGCAGAGCGTGGCCACGTCTTTAACCCAGCGAATGACACCGCTGTTGGCTGTGCTGGGTTTGCTCCCGGTTTTTGAATTCATTCGCAATCAAGCATAAACCAAGTCAGGTGTGTGCGAAAGAGAGGGACGGTTAAAAACAGGTTGGCTTCTCAGGCCGTTAAGGTGGGTTTAATCACCGGCGCGCGATGAGGAAGTGGAATCGCTCGATTGCTGTTTCATTTCGAAGGAATCACCGATGTGATCGCGACCTTCGAACGCGCCGGTTTTTGGGTCACGACGAACCGCGCTGACGAGTGGGCCGGCGCCGGTCAACACTTTGAAACCGACGTCGTGCAGATAGTCGCGTTGCTTCGGCGGGAATGATTTCTCGAGACGTAATTCGAGGCTGCCGGTCGTGTTCAGTCGCGGCGCGTCGATGGAGCCGGTGAACGATTTGCCTTCGCCAAGGTAATTGCAGAAAAATTCGTAGATTGCGTTGGGGATTTTTGTTCCGCCAGCAGCGCCGATGGCGAGGGTTGTATTGCCGTTACGCGCCATGAGACTCGGACACATGTTGTGCAACGGACGTTTGCCGGGGGCGACGGAATTGGGATGACCGGGTTCGGGATCGAAGCGCGCCATGCCGTGCCCGAGCACCATACCGACGCTTTCCACTGTGACTTGCGCGCCGTATCCGTTGCCCATCGTTAAGGTGATCGCGACGAAATTCCCGGACCGGTCGGCGGCGCTGAGGTTGCAAGTGCCGGTTTGTTGGATACGCGGGACGTCAATGGACATCGCTTTGCGCGATTGGACCGCCGCCTCAACTTGCGATGCGAGTTCTTTCGCATAATCGACAGATAAAAGTTTTTCCACTGGCACTTCGACGAAGTCGGGATCGCCGAGGAATTTTGCGCGATCGCGCCAGGCGAGGCGGAGGGCTTCGACTTGTGCGTGGGTGCGTTCGACGCTGCCGGGCTGCGTTGCGTAAGATGTTGCTTTGAAAATGTTCAGCGCTTCCAATGTGGTCAGGCCGCCGGAGCAGAGGGGCGCGGTGTAGATCGTCGCGTCGTCCCACTCCAGTTTGTAGGGAGTGACCAAACGGGCCTGATAATTGGCGAGATCTTTTGTTGTGACCAGTCCACCGTTTTTGGCAAAGGCGTCGGCGATTTCTTGCGCGATGTCGCCGCGGTAAAACGAATCAACGGAGTTGCGTTCGGCGAAAGTGGTCAACGTCTGACGTAGCGCTTGATAGCTGAAGCGCGGGTTCTTCGGTTTTTTTGCGGCAAGCGCAATGGCAGGCTGCAGAACTTCGCGAAGCGATTTCGTGCCGAATTTGCGGAGCGCCATTTCCAAACCGGCAGGCACGCCCGGCACACCAGCGGCGAGCCAGCCGTGGAAATTAACTTTGCCAATGACGGCGCCTTTGGCATCGAGCGGATACATGTCCGGACGGGCGGCGGCTGGAGCGACGGAATTGAAATCAATGCAATAAATCGCATCACCTTGCCCGATCATGATGCTGCCGCCGTAACCGCCGATGCCGCATTTGCTCGGCGAACTGATGCCAGCGACAAATGCCGCGGCTATGGCGGCGTCAATTGCATTACCGCCTTCGGTAAAAATTTGGTTCGCGGCCTTAACACCTTCGACGTCGCCGAGAATAATTCCTCGCGGTGGTGGCGTGGTGTGACGTGTCACACATGACGGAGCAACCATCGCCGTCGCGGCGGCTTGCGCGGTCGCGATTAACATTTTGCGGCGTGTGATGCGTTTGTTCATTGCAGCAATCGAAAGCTAGTTGCCGTAACGCGCAATCAGGCGCGCCAAAGCTTTTTCGTTTAGATAAAACGGCATGCCTTCGAAGCGAACGACGCCGTCAGGGTCGATGAGCATGGCGTGCGGAATTCCTTGCACTCCGACTGCGCTGATCGTGCGACGCTCAGCGTCGATGGCCTCCCAATACTCGATCTTGGGCGATTTCAGCTTGTGCACGTCTTCTTCCGATTCGTCGCTCAAACCCATGATGATCACTTTATCTTTGAATTTCTGGTGCAGCGCGTTCAAACCCGGGATGGCCTGGCGACAAGGCGGGCACCAGGTCGCCCAGAAATCGATGAGAACGAATTTGCCCTTCGTGTCCGGAATTCCGTTGAGCCACTTTGCGACGATGAGCGGTGGAGCGGCTTTGTGCAGGAAAGATTTCGCGTAGAGCTTTGGCACGGAAACGTTGTCGTCGTGGGCTCCGGGAGCAGAAGATTTCGCCAACGCTTGTTTGGTGGGAGTGAACTTTGCGGTGAGGTCGCGAAAACGGATGTCACCTACGGCTGGTTTTGGTTTTAGGGCGGCGGCCGCGTTGTAATTGAAATGTTTTTGTAGGTCGGGCGAGAGGTCGTGTAATTGCGCGTTGGCGACGCCGCGCGTGTGCATGAAATAGATTTGTGACGCGGTCACCGAAGTGACAGTGACATTCGTGTAAGTTCGGTTTCCGACCTGGAGTGTCGGGAACTTGTCCTCAGCGCGCGCAGACAATAACGAAAGCGTGACGAGAGTTAACGCAAGGAATCGCATGCCACGGGTATGGCATGCGATTTCGTAACGAGCAAGATTTTTGGTGATTAGCCGGCGCGTGGGATCGGGACGTCGGTCATCAGGAGCAGACCGGGTTGGGCGCGCAGGACGGTTGGGATGGCGTTGACCAGGGCGGCAACGGTCGCGCGGTCGCCATGAACGCCGCCGCGCAGGACGGCGTCGATCGGCGGGTCGCCGATGATTTTCACGGCATCGCGCGGGTCTTCGGCATCGAGATACATCTTGAGGTCGAGCGTCAGCTTGTGCTTGCCGGCTTTCGCTTCGGCACGATGATGAATGCCGCAGGTCAGGCCTTTCGGGACTTCAAGAAATTGGGTTTTGATGTTCTTAGGCGCGATCATCGGTTCGCAGGATTCGCTGATCTTGCCAATTTTCCAGCCGAGCGCGTGCGCGACCAGGGCGAGTGATTCGACGAGGCCAACGTGGCCCATTTTGCCTTCGCGGAACAAACGGCGGAATTCCGCGGGTTCCATGCCGCTGCCGATTTTCATTTGCAGAGGCAGGCGGCGGAGCGAGGCATTGACGACGCGTTCGATCTCGATGGACTCAACGTTGCGGCAAACGCCGGTCAGGCAGATGGCCAGGGTGTCCATAACGAACCCAGGATTGACGCCGGTGCCGAGGACGCGAGATTTATGTTTGCGGCAAAGGGCGTCGAGCTTTTTGGCGATAGCGGGCGCGCGCAGTTGTGGAAAGAGGAGTTCTTCGCACGAGGAAACGACGCTGACACCGGCTTTGATGATTGGTTCGAGTTGTGGCGCAGCTTGCGGCATGCGTGAAACGGAGGTGTGCAGGACGCAATCCGGTTTAGTTTTTTTCAGCAGTTCGGCGAACGAGGAATAAACTTTGGCTTTGTTCAGCGATTTGATGCCGGTGAGTTCGCTGAGCGGTTTGCCGATCTTGGCCGGGTCGATGTCAACGCCGCCGACGATTTGCAGCCAAGGCTTGGTAGCGGCGAGTTTGACGGTTTCGATTCCGATAGGTCCCAGTCCGAATTGTGCGACTTTAATTTTCACTTTGTCCGATACTTAAAAGGCATCGGGTCTCGTAAATCAAAGGAAAACGGAGATAGTCTTGGCGTGCGTCAAAACTTCCAAGCTGTCTTGCTTTGAGACGTCAAGCGGCCTGAACGGCTTGCTGCCATTCTCAACTTACCAGCTGGTGATGTTGTCTCTGTTGACGTTGACGCCAGTGTTCGGATCGGCGTTGGCATCGATCGCTTTGTCCGGACCGGCAGTCCAGATCATGACTTCGACGGGCATGTTCGTTTGTGCCTGATTGAACTTCTGATACAACGGGGCGTAGAAGGCGTCGCTGGTGTAGTTGTCGTAATTCATGTCCAGCGAGATCATGTAGGGATTGCCAAATGGATCACGCAGGACGCCGTTGGCGTCGAGGCCAGGGGCGTCGCTGACCAAGGCAGTATTATTTGCAACTTTGGCGTTGAAGAAGGCGAGTTTGCGCGGGTTCAACGCGTTATTGTAGTTGGGATTCATCCCCGGGTAGGTCAGGTTGGGAGCTGCATTCGCTGTGAGAATGTTGAGCACTTCGGCGTTGCAATTCTCGTAGATCCCACCGCTGGGGGGGATATTAAAGACCTTGTAGGTGGAACTGATCGAGTAGGTGCCTGACTTGGATTTGCCTTCTGTGCCAAAGGTGAAGTCGCCCCCAGCGTTAGCGCTGCCAAGGACCGATGAGGAAGCTGGGAAACGGCTGTAGTCGGCTTTGTACTGAGTGATAGCCGTGGTGAGGTTTGCCATTTCGGTCCGGGCAACTTTGACCTTGGCGGCAATTTTCGCTCTTGAAAGCGCAGGCAGGAGCAGCGAGGCCAGGATCGCAATAATGGCAATGACGACGAGCAATTCAATCAGGGTAAATGCGAGCGAACGCTGACCCCCTCCTTGTGTTCTCATGGTTCTATATTATGCAATCGAACGGCCCTGTAAAAGAGTAAAATTGATGGCTCGCCGTTTGTGAACACGAAACTGCCATCAGGCAAATTGTTAGTGGCGACGGGTGTCCAGTTGGCGAGGTCGGTTGAAGCTTCGATCACGTGAACGCAATTGGCGTCGCCGACGAGCGTGGTGCAGAACCCGCCCGAGTCCGTGCAATGCGGCGCGACGAAGTGGGGCGGGTGTGGCTGTGTAACAAAGAGCGTTAGTGTCCAACCGTTCGCGATTAGTCCTGAATCAATGATACGGTCATCGAAGACATAAAGGTTCCAATCGCCATAGGTGCTTTCATGGGCGAATTGGGCAAGACCGATGTTGGTGTAGCCGGGCGCTGGAGTGGGAAAATCGATATTGTCGTAGGCGCTCGGGTGATACGTGCCGCTGGTCAACGGCGCATTGAATGGAAGGTCGGCGCCAAGGTCGTCAAATAGCAGATCGACGTTTTGGAGTGGGAAATCGCGACCGCCGCCTGCGTTGATCATGAGTGGTGTTGTTTTTCCAGAAGGACTTTGGAGGAGAATGCAAATATCGCTCGGATAGGTATGGCCCAAGCCCAACAAGCCGACCTGAACGCGGTTGACGTCTTCCGGATAGATGCAGCTAACGTGAATTGCGGATGGGTAAGGTGACCCGGGTTGATTGTCGACAATCCCGATCGGAGCGGAGTTGGCAAAGGTCACTGAATTGGTGACGGCGATGTAGTCATCCACGCGCAACGTCGCGCTGTTTGTCACGCTGCTGCACGGGCCATGAACTTCTACCGTGATGCTCGTCGGTGGCGTTCCGGCGGCAAGGTTTGGAATCGCTAAACTGTTATTGGTTTCGCCGTCGAGGAGTTGGCCATCGCGCCGCCAATCGAATGTGAACGGACCGGCTCCAGTTGGAGTGGTAGTGAAGATGGCTGTTTCGGTCGGGCAATGAGTTTGATCGCCCATCGACGTTGTTGTTGTCGGAACACCGACCAGAAGCAGGCCTGTGTTCGTTGCGGAATTACACGACGCGGTGACTTCGACGGTGTAGGTGCCGGCGTCGTTTGATGTCACTGCGTTGAGCAGGAGGTTGCTGGTCGATTGGCCGGACATGAGAATGCCGTTCTTGCGCCAACGATAGCTGAATGGACTCGTGCCCGTTGGCGTGGCTTTGAAGGCGGCACTTTGGCTCGCACAGCGAATCAACGTGCCGAGCGACGCGACGGTGACGTTCGTGCGGATGGTGAGAGTTGCAGTGTTGGTGACCGTGTTGCACGCGCTGCTTACTTCCACGGAATAGAGGCCGGCGTTGCTGGTGGAAAGGCTGCTGAACGTGAGGGAACTGTTGGTTTGGCCGGGGATCTGGATTCCGTTTTGCCGCCAAACGAAAGAGAAAGGACCATCACCCGACGCGACGGTGCTAAAGGTAGCCGTTTGGCCGGCGCAACGCGTTAACGAGAACATCGTGCTTGCGGAAATGCTGGGAAGAGAAAGCGTGGCGGAGTTTGTCAGGGTGATGCACCAATTGTTGATCTCGACGGAATACGTTCCGGCGTCTTGTGGATTTGCGACCTGAACAGTCAGGGACGAATTCGTCGCGCCTGCGACGGCGGTTCCGTTTTTGCGCCAGAGGTAGGTTGCAATCGGATAGTTCGAAATCGTTGTGGTGAACACAGCGGTTTGGTTGGGACATGCGCTGACGTTTGCTAAAGCCGTCGCTGTCATGTAGTCGCCAATTAACAGAGCAGCGGTGTTAGTGGCGGAACTGCATGCACCGGTTGCCTCAACGGTGTAAGTGCCAGCGTCGGTTGCGGTGACGTTTGCTATTGCGAGGATGCTGCCAGTGCTCGCCAATGTGACGCCGTTCTTTTTCCAAACATATTGAAATGGCCCGGTGCCAGATGGTGTTGCAGTGAACGACCCGGTGCCGCCGAGGCACGCCAAGGCATCGTGGATGGCGACCGTGTTTGCGATATTGTCGATATGGATTGAAAGATTGTCAGCCGTGTTGGCGTCGAGAACTGAAGCCGGTGGCGAGATTATGGCGATGTTTGTCAGTGTGCAGTCGACGGGTGTCGCCAGTATTCCGGTCGCGGTGAAAACGACGGCTTGATGAATTGGGATGTCCAGCGCCGCGTTAATGTTGCCGTTGCCGTTGGTGACGTCGCCGCTGGAGTTGCCGAGGAACGCGGCTGACCAGGTCACGTTGCTCAGTGTTGTGGGGAAGGCGTCCGAAAACGGGGCGCCGATCACCGGCGCGGCGCCATGGTTTGTCACGGTGATTGTGTAAGTCACGAGTTGGCCGTTGGTGTAGGAGCGAGCGGTGTTATCCTGCATGACGGCGAGGTCGGTTTGGAAATTTACGCCGCATTCACCGGGCCGTTCGGCGGGGACAAAGATCGCATTGAGCATCATGCGCCGACCGTTATAACACTCGAGCGACGATTGAATGCCGTAGTCGTGGCCGCCGAGGTAGAAGATGCAGGTGCCGGTTTGGCCGGGGCGCAGTTTTGCGACAGCGGCATAAGGTTGGTTCGCCGTTTGGCCAGAGATGTAAACGGCAGTGTAAGCGCTGTTCGTGAAACCAGAGTTGGCGCGAAATCCCCAGTTGGCGACGGAGCTGGTCAACGTCAAATTGGTCAGGCCGCCGTCGAATTGGCCGAAAGCGCAATCGGCGTTGGTAAACGCGCAGGTGCCGGTGGCGTTGAGCACGGTTATGCCACCCGTGGTGTGAAACTCGCCGTAGAGCGGGTTGTTTTCGTAGGTGGTGACGGCCGCGCATTGGCACAAGACGTTGCCGCCGCTGGCCAGAAAACCGCGGATAGCGAGCGTCTGGGCATTGGTGTTCGTGCCGCCGTCGTAGTGCGGCGCGGTCACGATGGTGAAACAACTGGTGGTTGTGAGCAGCGGGAGATTTGTTGCAAAAAGAACCTGATAATCGTTAGGCGAGAAGCCGGCTGCGGCGAGCACATTTGTTTGGATCCCGTGAAAGGCACCATCCGCCATGACCGCGACTTTAGGTTTGTGCGCGAGCGTGTATCGGACATCTATGATGGTGTCGGCGGTAAGCCGATAAACGGCGACGTTGTTGCTCCAGTTGGAAATGATGGGCATCGCCACATTTGTGTAGGCGCTCTCGATGACGAACGGGCCAGCGCGGAAGTTGTAGGTATTGGTAATTGTAACTTTGAACAGAAGTGGAACGGCACTCGCGCTAAAATCGATTGCATCTTTGCTTTTGCCGGCGGCAATCGCCCATTTCACCGGAATATTCGAGTGGAGCAGAAAATTGATCAGGCCATATGCCTTAAGGTTGAACGGAGTGCCGCCCAGAGCCTGAAGGCTGTTGTCCATCGGGATGACGAGCGAACCGGCGGAAATGGTTTCGAGATTTGGACGTACGCCAGGAAGGTCTGGATCCGTTTGCGCGAAGGCACTCGTGCAAAGAAAAATAGGCACGACGACGCGAAAAACCGCGATTCTCAATGCTAAACAAACGACTGCGTGTCTCATGCGCAACCGAATCGGGCGCGACTTCTAAAAGCCGCGCCGCAAATCCTACGTTAAACCGTGTGTTTAGGGGGAAAAATGGTGCGCGATGTATGGATTGAACATACGACCCCCACCGTGTCAAGGTGATGCTCTACCACTGAGCTAATCGCGCACTTCGCCTCGACGGGGATGAGCCGAGGGACTAAAAATAGGCCACAAAATCCGTTTCGTGGCAAGCCGAGAATTTTTTACGGCCGGCTCAGGGAAGGGATGGCGCGTCCTACGAAGCGTTTGTGCAATGACCGAGTCCAGATGCCGGAATCTGGAACTTCGAACGCATTTCCTCTTGGCCGCGTCGTAAAATGCATCTACAAGATGGGCCATGCGATTGACACGGGCCTTGCTGATTTATTTTGTCGTCGTATTTGTCGGCGGCGCGGTCATTGCGCCGGTTCTGTATCAGCTTGCCCGAGGGTTGCTTTATGTGAGGGGCTTCGGAGGTCTCGCAAACGTTCCATTTCACCGAATTGTCGACCGTGCGGTTTTGGGGATGGCACTGATTTGCCTTTGGCCGTTGTTGCGGGTGATGGGGATAACGTCGTGGCGTGAATTGGGATTCGTGAACCCGGGCGAGAAATGGAGGGACGTTGTTCCCGGGTTTTTGATTGGTTTCGGGTCGTTGGCGGTGATTGCGTTTCTGGCGATTGCGACCGGCGTGCGGAAAGGGCATCTCACAACTTCGAGTAGCGAGATTGTGACTCATCTGGTTAGCGCGGGCCTCGCTGCGATAGCTGTCGCTGTTCTGGAAGAAATTTTATTTCGCGGCGCGCTGTTCGGGGCGATGCGGAAGTCGTGGCGACTGGGAACGGCTTTGGTGGTCAGCAGCGTGATTTACGCCCTGGCGCATTTCGTGCAGAAAGCGCCTGATCCGGAACTAGTGAAGTGGTCGACGGGTTTGGCAATGTTGCCGCAGATGTTTGGGAAACTTGGCGATGTGCAGGCGCTCGTGCCTAAAGGATTGGTGTTGTTTGTTGCGGGTATGATTCTGGCGATTGCGTATCACCGGTCAGGCTCGTTGTTTCTATCGATGGGATTGCACGCAGGTTGGATTTTTTGGCTGAAATCGTACCGGTTTATTTCGACACCGGTGGTGGGCGCGGCGAATTGGTTCTGGGGAACGGACGAACTGATCAATGGTTGGTTGGCGTTGCTCGTGTTAGTGGGTGTGCTGATTGCGGTTGATTGGATGTATCCGCGGCGACGTTTGGCTGCGAGCCTGGTTATGCAATGATATGAACGGGGCGACGCAAACACTGTGGCACGTTCTCGATGCCGGGCTGAACTTGTTTTATCCGGCGGTATGCCAGATTTGCCGCGAGCAGCGGGCGACAAGCGCTGAGAGTTACATTTGTGGCGATTGCAGGACGAAAGTTCGGGTGATCGATGGCGCATTTTGTTCGAAGTGCGGAATTCCTTACGATGGCGCAATCACGAGCGAGTTTGAGTGTGCCGAATGCAAGGACGTCGATTTGAAATTCGATGCGGCGCGCGCGGCGGTGCGGGTCAATGCGTTTATGTTGGATGTGGTGCATCGATATAAGTACGCGCGAGCACTTTGGTTTGAACAATATTTGGGTGAATTGTTGGTGCAGGCGGCTGTGCCTGAACTGTGTAAGGAACATTGGGATTTCATTGTGCCGGTGCCATTGCACCCGGTGAAACAGCGCGAACGCGAATTCAACCAGGCGGAACGACTGGCAAAATATTTGGGTCGAGCGGCGAACATCCCGGTGAATACGTTCATTCTAAAACGCATTCAACCGACGCAATCGCAGACGACGCTCAGTCGTGAGGAGCGCGCTGACAACGTGCGAAAAGCGTTTGCATTGCGTGGTCCTGTAGATGTGAAAGAGAAGAGCATCGTGATCATCGATGACATTCTGACGACTGGCGCGACGACGAGCGCGTGCGCGGGCATTTTGAAAAAGGCAGGTGCGAGTCGGATTCAGGTGTGGACGGTGGCGCGCGGCGCGTGAGACTTGAAACGCCGGAAAAGAGAGGGATGTTTGTCTATGGTCACGGTCAATCCTCTGGGGCAATCGGGGTTTCGGTTTGTTGCCGATTCTACGGTTTTGTATGTCGATCCATACTTGAGCGACGCGGCTGAGCGGAAGCATGGGCATGAGTTCGAGAGGCAGGTTCCACCGCCGATAACGTCGACGCAAATTACGGATGCAAATCTGGTGATGATCAGTCACGGGCACACCGATCATTGCGATCCTATCACGGTCGCAACAATCGCGACCCAATCACCGCAGGCGATTTTTATTTGCACTTATGAAAGCGTGCCGATCCTCGAACAAGCGGGCGTGGCGGCGGATAAGATTCAACTGGTTTCCGAAGAGCTAACGCCGCTGACCAAAGATGTTTCTTATGCGGCCATACCGGCGGCGCATCCGACTTTGGAGCGCGATTGGCAAGGCAGGTTGAAGCGCGCAGGGTTTTTGCTGCACTTCGATAATTGCCTGGTTTACCACGCCGGTGACACAAGCCCGCATCCAGAAATTTTCCACGCTTTGGAAGGCGCGGACATCGATTACGCGTTTCTGCCGGTGAATGAAAAAAATTTCTTCCGCGACCATAAAAACATCATCGGCAACATGAGCGTGCGCGAGGCGTTTCATTTTGCGGAGAAGATTGGGGCGAAGCGGTTGGTGCCGATGCACTATGATATGTTCGCGCCGAATAGCGTGTTTCCCGAGGAAATTGAACTGCTTTACGACAAAATTCAGCCGAGCTTCAAACTGGAGTTTCTTTTGCCGGGCAAGGAATACGTGCTGAATGCTGCGTTGGAAATGGTCCACTGAACCGGTTACCGCGTGGCGTAGAAGAACAGGCGCCACAAGGGCGAAAACTTCCCGAGCGTAATCGCGCAACGAGGCTGTGACATGAGCAGATATTGTAATCGCGCGGCCCACTTCAATCTTCGCACGAACTTTTGATCACACGCGGACGCGATTGACTGTTTCGTTTCGTTCCAGTCTGCCGTGCCATTGCTGTAACGAACGAAAGGCTCGATCGCGAGCGCGGCGGATTCAAACGCCATCGACATGCCGTTGCCCGTCGCGGGCGCGATCATCGTGACAGCGTCACCAATGGAGCATTCCAAATGTTCGGAAGCTTGGTGTGGGCGCAAATCGAGCGCGGCGGCAGAGCAGAATGAGTCCTCGTCAAAGGCCGCGTCGCGAAGTCGTTGGTGGAGAGCTGAAGTCGATGGCCCTTGCAGCCAGTGACGCCATTCGCGTGACAGATCGGGAACGGGTGTTTCGCTGTGGAATAGCCCGCAGACATTGACTTCATTCAACGGTAGGCGGCAAATGCCGACGTAGCCATTCGGGACGATGTGCATTTCGAGGTCGGCTTCGAGTGCGACGTTCTTCGCGTGACACTTGAGCCCGAACCAGCGTCCGTTTGCGTTTTGTGCGTGAGGCCTGCGGCCCGTCGCGCGGACGACCTGGTCGCTGAACTGTTTAGTCCAACGCTGATTGGCTTCCAGTTGGCCGCCCATATTTTGAAACGTATTCGCCAGCAACGCGTCGAGATGGTAACGCGAGATGGACAACGCGGGTTCCGGCAGCTTGTGATGAATTCGTCTGGCGCCGACGAAGAACGCGGCGTTGTGAGCAGCAATCGCGCCCGCGGCCAGAATGTTTTTGAGCAAACCAAGTTGCTCCAAAGCAGCTTGCCCACGGCCGCTTATAAATTCGCCGCAGACGCGATGACGTGGGTAAGTGCTAGCTTCGTAGAGTGTCACCGGAATATCACGTTGCCGTAGACCGATACCAAGCGTCAGGCCCGCGAGCCCCCCGCCAACTATTGTGATTGGTTTTACCATTTTTTGACCGCCTTAAACATGTGGCTGGCGATGCTTCGGGGTTCCTCAAATAAACTCCATTCTCCTGCTGGCCACAACTCCGAGAGTTCTCGGCCGCGAAATCCAGCGCGCACACTGACCGGCGCATCGTAGCGTGTAACGGCCGTGCAGGTTGCGTAAGTCAGTAAATAACTTCCGATCAGCGCCTGCATCGAGCGCCGCGGTTCGCAAGCAATGAAGAGATTCGTTCGTTGCGCGATGATGGAAAACAACTCGCGCAGTTGCTCGGCGCTGAAATGATGCAGAAAGAGGTTCGTATAAATACAATCAACTTTTTGTTGTGCAGGGGGCCATCGAAAGATGTCTGCTTCAACAAATTCTGCCTCCCAACCGATTTTCTCAAAGCGTTCGAGTGTTTGCGATTGGATCGTTGTCTGGCGGTCGAGCAAAGTGATTTTTCCCGGAGATATTTTTCGAATCACACGCGTCGCGAATGTCGCGTCGCCACAACCGATTTCGACTAAGTGAGGAGAGTCGGTCGCCCAGAGGCTCGCATCGAGGGCATCGCTGATGATGCGACGATTTCCGAGCCAGAGGTTTAGTCGTTGCAAGTCACGGCGCGAGGCGATGGCACGAGGGTCGGTCGCAGGCAAATTGTCGAGCATTTCCGGTTCAACAACTCGAATGGCGATCGGGGTTTTCAGCGGTGTTATTCGACTTCCAAAGTTGCGCCGTGACAACTGAATCCGGCGCCGAAGGATGACATCCACCAATTTCCGCCGGGCGCGTTTTGGGCGAGAGCGGCTTGCAGCACGAACAGGACAAACGGGCTACTGAGGTTGCCGTATTCGCGAAGCATTGCAGCGCTTGGACTGACATCTTCGGGGCTCAGTGACAAACTTTGTTGCAGCGCGTTCAAGACTTCGCGGCCACCGGCATGCAGAATCCACGCTTTGATGTCGCTTTTTTCGAGCTCGGCTTTTTTGGTGACTTGATCGAAAACGGTTCGGGCGTGGCGACCAGCGATGTCGGGAACGCTCGGCGAGAGAATGTTCCGCAACATCCCATTTTTGTGTTCGAACCGCAAGAGGTCGCGGTCTTGTGGAATCAGAAGCGAACCGCAAGTTTTCCAGCGAACGGTGCGACGATTCTCCTGAGGTGCTTCGGACAAAACAGCTGCTGCCGCGCCGTCTCCAAAAAGACAGGCGCTAATCAGCACGCCTGGATCATCGTCGAGGTAAAAAGCAGCGCTGCAAACTTCGACGCATATCGAGAGAACATTTTTACATTGTCCGGATGCAACGAGCGCGTGAGCAGTGCGTAAATTCGGCAACGCCGCGCCGCAACCTTGGCCGACGAGGTCAATTGTTGCTGCGTTGGCGCGCATGGATAGTCGTTCGCTGACATAGCTGCTGAGGCCGGGGCACAAGTATCCGGTGCAAGTGGCGATAATCACCGCATCAATTTCTGCAGCGGTTTTGCCGGCATCTGCGAGGGCTTTTTGTGCCGCTTGCGTTGCGAGAGCGGGAGCGTGTCTGGTGAATCGAGCCTGAAGTGCGTCTGGCGTAGTATCGAAGGCTTCAGTCAACGGATCGAGCGCGAGATGGCGCGTCGCAATTCCATTTTGGTTCGCGAGAACTTTCTTGAGGATAGCGCGCGAGCGAGCGGCCAGTTCACCGAAGTGTTTGGAGGATTGGAGCGCATCCCAACACTGCGCTTGAGTGTAACGAGTAGCCGGGGTTGCGGTTCCCAATCCGGTGATGAACATGCAGCAAGCTATATCACGGCTGCGCGGAATTCCAGTGGCACTGTCAACGAAACTCCGGGTGTTTCGGCAATGTGTAGGCGAGGATTGTTCCTGCGATCAGCGCAACGAGATAGCCGTAGGGCAGGAGGCAGGCCATCAACCCGGTGATGAGGACGAGAAAGAACGTTGTCCGTTCCTGGGTCATGTCGCGCACGAGCAGCATCAGCGCCGTGGCTTCGAAGGCGAGCATTACTCCGAGGATAGGCAGCGGGAACACGTGAAAAACGTTTTCAAAGCCGCCGCTGAAAAATAGACCGACGACCAGATACATGCTGCCATAAATAATGACCGACATGCCGGTGCGCGCACCGAAAGCGTAATGCCCCGCCAGACCGCCTGAACCGTGGCAGGTCGGAACGCCGCCGAAAAACGGATTCACGAGGTTCATGAACGAGTAGGTGAGGCCGATTTTTGTCAGCGATGGGGCGCGTGTTGGAAACAAATCTTCCGCAACGCGGCGTGCGCCAAGGACAGAATTGCCAATCGAGAGCGGCACTTGTGGCAGCGCAAGAATCAGGAATCCGGTCACCACATCGCTCCAGGCAGGAATGTGAAATGTTGGCAACGTGAAACCGACTGCACTGTGTAGCCCGTCGAAATTTTTAAAGGCGATAGCGTAGATAAAGCCGAGTCCGATAATGAACAGTGCGGCGGGATAACGGCGGTTACTATAAAGGAGCAGGGCGATGATGGCAGCGATGGTGGCGAGGATGTATCCAGGCGCGTTTTCTTTCGGTAAGTAATCCTTTAGCGCCAGTGTTGCCAGTTGCAGTCCCAGACCGAATTGAATGCCACGCACCACGACTTTTGGGATCACCCGACCAAGCCATGCGACCAGGCCGGTGATCGAAAGAAAGAACATGACCAACCCGATGGCGAGTCCGCCACCGTAAATGACGTTCGGCGCGAGTTTTTGAGTGATGACGATGACCGCGACGGCTTTGAGCGGTTGTGCCGGCATCGGCATGCCGTAGAAGAACCCGGTGAAAACTTGCATCGCCCCAAACATGATGAGCACCGTTGCCGCATCGAGCCTTGCCGCCAGAATCATTCCGACGATCAGTGGAAGGTCGGTGCCGATGTCGCCAAACGCACCGGCAAGTTCGTTACGATCGAAACGGATGCGCGGGTAGGTTTCTTGTGTCGAAGGGGTCATTGTTTCGTGTCGGCACGGTAGTGCAGCACTTTGACCTTTTCTAATGTAACCATGCCGCCACCCATCATCGTGTTGAGGATCGGGAGGAAGCTGTTTATTTTTTCTTCACTGTCGACCAACTCGATGACGACTGGCAAATCCATCGATAGGCGGAGAATCTTTGCCGTGTGCAGATGGCTGGACGCGCCAAACCCCATGGGACCGCGCAGCACGGTTGCACCTGCCAGATGCATTTCGCGCGCTTTCAAGACGATCGCTTCGTAGAGCGGCTTGTGGTCGACCTTGTCGCTTTCCCCTACAAAAATTCGCAACAGAACGGCTTCTTCGGGAATTTGCATATTAAGTTCCTTTGCTTGAATTGATCTGAAGCGCGAGCACATGGCCGAGCCACACGGCGATCAGACAAAGTGCAACCGATAACAGGATGTTCGCCCCGGCACGAAACCACTGGCCGTCGTTGGCCAGATTAAGCGTTTGCAGGCTGAACGAAGAGAATGTGGTATAGCCGCCGCAAATGCCGATCATGAAAAACTGCCGCCAGATTGGCGTCACGAGCATGCGTCCTTCGCTGCCGGTGACGGTGAAGAACAAGCCAATGATGAAGCAGCCGGTGATGTTGACGATAATCGTGCCCCACGGAAATGTTTCGCCCCAGACGCGCGCGATCAGGCCGGAAAACCAGTAGCGCAATACGCTTCCGATGGCGCCGCCCAAAGCAATAGTTAAAGTGTTCAACATAATGTCCTACCGTTTTACTGATTGGTAGGAGTTATCAGCGCTGAAATGCAGGCGGTTTTTTCGCGACGCGAAAGGGCAAACTCCATTGCCGCAGTTCAATTAAACAATTGCCGTTTCGATTTGCAATGACGTTTAATCGAACAGTCTAATTGGAATCGAGCGTGCCTTGTGCGCCTTGGCGCATCAGATTCAAAAGGTGAGCCAGCGCTTCCTCGTAAGTGCGGCCTTTCAGTTCTGCCAATTGCCGTGCCCGCTTGTCTAATTGCCGCGCCATCTCCGGCGTCTTTTCAGCGGGGCATCCGAACGCCTTCAATACTTCCGCAATTTGTTCCACGGTCATCAATGCAGTGGAGTTTAGTAGAAGCATTTTTGCAACTGCGAAACTTGGGCTTTGGAATTCACCCTTTTTCGGCTATAGGAAGTCAAATGGGAGGAACCAAAACACTCACCTGGCCGATTGCCCTGGGCTATGCGGCGGTATCCGTTCTCTCGTTTCACCTCGCGTTCGCAGTTGGTTGGTCTGGCTTTATTCTCCTATTCCTCTTCGGCCTTGTCGGACTGACAGGCCTCAATAGCACTCAAAAATCATTTTACTTCGGCCTTGTCATAGGACTCTTGGTTTACGCCCCTCATCTCGCGTTTTTCTGGAACATCTTCCGATGGACTGCGGCGGCGCTGTGGCTGGTTCCGTCGTTCTGGCTTGGATCGTTCATTGCGCTCGGACGTGGCGTGCGGTTGCGGTTCGGCGCATTGGGGTTGGTGCTCATTCCGTTTCTCTGGACCGGCATCGAATATTTCCGCAGTGAATTGTATTACTTGAAATTCTCATGGTTAGGCGTGGGCTACGCGTTCTCAAATGCGACAAACCTCGCTTACATGGCGGGTGTCGGAGTTTATGGAATTGGGTTTTGCGCAATGCTCGTAGTGGTGGCGATTTATTCCTGGCGCTCCGTCCGGACCTTCGTGGTTTGCCTCGGTATCCTGGCGTTCCTCTTATTAACGCAACTCATGCAGGTTACGCCCAAAGTTAAAGGCGCTTCGATGAGTGTTGCTGGAATTCAAATGGAATTTCCTGCCGGCAGTGAAGTCCCAAAAGCCCTGGATAAAGCGCTGGCTGCTTCGCCTTATGCGGATGTCTTGTTGCTGAGCGAATACACGTTCCATTCGCCGGTCCCAAATTTCGTGCGGAAATGGTGCGCCAACCATAAAAAGTACCTGATCGTTGGTGGCACGGAAGACGCGCCGAACGGGAAGTTCTACGACATGGCCTACGTCATTGGGCCGAATGGCGACGTCGTATTCAAACAGGCCAAATGCGTGCCCGTGCAGTTTTTCAACGACGGCTTGCCAGCGACCGACCAAAAATTGTGGGAATCACCGTGGGGCAAGGTTGGTCTGGGCACTTGCTATGATTGCAGCTATCGGCGAGTGACGGACGAACTGGTTCGACAAGGTGCCCAGGTTTTGATTTTTCCGACAATGGACGTCGTCGATTGGGGTGTGTATCAGCATCGGCTGCATAGCCGCGTTGGTCCGATGCGGGCAGCGGAGTTTGGAATTGCCGTGGTACGCATTGCCAGTTCCGGGATCTCGCAAATTGTCGGACGCGATGGAACGATTTCGGCGGAAGCAGGTTTTCCGGGCGAGGGCAGCACGTTGGTAGGCGCGATTGGTTTTGGTGCTCCCGGCCGGATGCCGCTGGATCATTGGCTCGCGCCGGTTTGCACCGGGATTGCTGCCGTGACGCTCGTGTTCCTTGTCGCTGAGTTGCTCTTAACCCGCAAAATGCGCGCTGCTCGTCCGCAGCCGCCGGTCAGCGTTCCTGTTGCAAAGGTATGAAGAAACTTCTTCGCTGGTTTTTCCAACTTTGCTTCGGTTTGCGCGCCTTCAATACGGAGGTGCTGAAAACGAAAGGGCCGGTGATGTTGCTGCCGAATCACACGTCGTGGTTCGATTGGCTGCTGCTCGGTATATATCTGGAGGACGACTGGAAATTTGTCACATCGCGACAAGCCTCGGAAGTCAGCTTCGTCCATCGATTCATCATGGTGAACCGTTACACGTTCCCGGTGGACATGGATTCCCCATACGCCGTCAAACACATGGCGGAATTCCTCCAGGCGGGCGGACGCCTCGTGCTGTTTCCTGAAGGGCGACTATCGCGCACGGGTTCGTTGATGAAGCTGTTCGATGGCACCGGTTTTTTGATCTTCAAAACAAAAGCAAAGGTCATCACCGGCTATTTGCGCGGAGCCCAACGGCTGCCGTATTCGCCAAATCCTAATCGAAAAAAATTGTTCCCGCGCGTGTCGCTGCACTTTAGTGACGTTCTCGTCGCGCCGACTTACGAATCGATCAGCACCACTCACGCACGTGAAAAACTGACGCACTGGTTGCAAGACGCGATGGTCAAACAACAGTTCGAGGTTGAGATGGATCTGTCGCCAAAAACGATCCTTGGTTCGATTCTTCACACTGCGCGCGAACATTCGTCCTTCGTCGTGTTGCAGGACGCTTCGCACGCCAAAATGACCTATCGACGGCTCACTGCGGCAACGCAAGTGATGGCGCACGAACTTGGAAAACATGTGGCGGACGAACACGGCCGCGTCGGCGTTTTGCTGCCGAATACTAACGCGATGCCGATTTCGTTTATGGCCCTGTGGGCGTTAGGTAAGACTCCGGCGATTTTAAATTATTCCACCGGCGTCAACACGATGCTCGCTTGCGCGGAAATAGCTTGTCTAAAACAAATCATCACATCGCGGACCTTTCTCGAAAAAGCGCATCTGAATATCGAACCGTTGCTCGCGCACGGTATCGAGTTCATCTATCTGGAGGATGTTCGCGCGAGGATCACCGGGTTGGAGCGTTTCATTGGTTTGCTGAATACCTACGTGCCCTGGCTCTCGCCACTGCGACACATCGCGGGTCAGAACGAATCCGCGGTGATTCTTTTCACGAGTGGTTCGGAAGGTCCGCCGAAAGCCGTCGATCTTAGCCATCGCAACATTCTGTCGAACATCCGTCAGATGCTGGCGGTCATTGACCTTGTCGAAACCGACCGCCTGTTCAACGCGCTCCCGTTGTTCCATAGCTTCGGCCTCACCATCGGTTTATTGCTGCCACTCGTTCGCGGCGGCTACACGTTCTTATATCCGTCGCCGTTGCACTATCGCGTTATCCCAACCCTGTTCTATGAACTGGATTGCACCGTCTTTTTCGGCACCAACACATTCCTCAACGGCTACGCGCGCAAGGCGCACCCCATCGATTTCCGCTCGTTGCGTTATTTGTTCGCAGGTGCCGAGAAATTGCAGGAAGCGACGGCGAACGTTTGGTCGCGAAAATTCGGCGCGCAAATACTCGAAGGCTATGGTGCAACGGAATGCAGCCCATGCGTGAGCGCGAACACCCTGCAGGCGTCCCGGTTCGGTTCGGCTGGACGGCTGTTGCCGGACATCGACTACCGTCTCGAACCCGTCGAAGGCGTGCTCGAAGGAGGACGGCTTTGGGTGCGCGGTCCCAACATCATGCGCGGCTATTTAAATCCCGAAGCGAACGCGAAATTTCAGGCGCTGGGCGGCTGGTATGACACCGGCGACATCGCAAAATTCGATGATGACGGCTATCTCTTCATTCTGGGTCGCCTCAAACGCTTCGCCAAAGTCAGCGGCGAAATGGTAAGCCTGACGGCGGCTGAGGAAGCCTTGGCCAATTCATTCCCGCAGTTTGGCATTCGTTTTCAAGTCGCCGTGCTTGCGCGACCGGATGCGGATCGCGGGGAAGCGTTGGTCGCTGTAACAAACGAGCCGAAGCTGACGATGGAAGAGATTCGCGCCGCCGTTAAAGCAAAAGGTCTGAGCAATATCTACGTCCCCCGCGAAATCAAATACGTGCACGAAATCCCAAAACTCGGCACAGGCAAAGTCAATCATCGGGAGCTACAGAAGTTAATAGAAGGTTGAAGGGTCAATGGTGTAAGGATGACCCTTCCATATAATCAGGACGATAATTCCCACCACCGAACCAACGATTACAGTATCGGCAAGCACCGCTGCAGGCGTCAGCGCGATTTGCGTTCCCTGATGGATGCCAGAAGGATAGACGGGCAAATCGTAAATCTCTTTTTCGTCGCCTTTCAGCGTGAAAGTTGTTGGGCTCTGCTGAATTGCAATGAACGCGTTGGTCGCGCTCTGAGCCGCATTTGTTCTGACGACAATCGGAATTCGCTTAAGTTCATTGGTGGCAGCAACAGCGACGAATGCCGGTTTGCCGTGTTTCGCAGAATCGTTGAGAAAATATGCGCGCCGGCGAATCTTTGCAGATGGTTCACGGACTTCGTCGTAAACGACAAGGATATCTTTCCTGGCTTCGGAATAATAAAGTTGAAGGTGCGGGTCAGGTGAAGGTTCGTTGAACTCTATATCGTCCCAAAGCCGCTTAGTCACGCACCCACAGCAAGAACTCCACGCGACAAGTAGCAACGCCATTTTTAGAATCCTGCCAGGCATAGAATCGATTGCTGCGATCTATGGCCAGAATGGCTCGGACTATTGGCAATTCAACTTGTTTTTGCGCGATGACGGTTACTTGCTCGCAGTGGCAAGCGCTCGTGAAGCCGCTGCGCGGACGTGTTCGGGATACTTTGAGTCGGTCAGTTGCTTGCAGATAACCGCGGCGCTTTTCGAATCTCCATCGGATCTCAACTGATCGGCGCATCGCAGCAGTGCGTCCAGCAGGACTGGTTGAAGTTCCTTGTTATCACGCGCGGCGAGAAGAGCGTCAGCGGCTTTCTTGTTTCCAATTCGGCCAAGAGAGCTCGCGGTGGCGGAAGCGATGGTCGGATCTTTATCCGATAGGGATTTCTTGAGCAGCGAGACCGATGCGGTATCACGTCGCCAACCGAGGGAGTCGATCAGCCCGGCTTTGATTAGGCCGGAAGTTTTTCCAGCCGCTTTTCGCATTGCAGTCACAGCGTCCGGAGATGGCATTCCTTCCAACGCATAACGCGCGGCCTGTGTCGTGTGCTCGTCCGTCAACAGCGGAGCGATCGCCGGCACCGACTTGGCCGTTCCGACCAATCGCAATTTCTGGCACGCATCGGACTTTTGATTCGCAGTGGCGTTCGACTTGAGGATGGTGATGAGGTCCTGCTCTTCACTCGCACTCGCGAGCGCGGTGGAGAAGACAAGTCCAAGTAACACGATCCAAATTCTGAATTTCGGTTCGCAAAGTGAAGTTTTCATTGCAAGTGTTGAGTTTTGTTTACAGGTGCCATGGCGGCCGCGGCGTATAGGAGAGAAGACGGTTTGCCTCATCATCGCCGTTGAATTGTGCTTTGACCGGGTCCCATTCGAGAGCCCGTTGCAAGATGAGCGCAATGCCGCCAATTAGCACAGCGTTGATGCTGTAAAGAGCTGTATCAGGATCGCAAATCGTCGGTTTACGCGAGCGTATACATTCCAGGAAATTCCCGGAATGGCTTTCGGCGTGGTAGACCTTGGCGTCGCTCGGTTTCAACGGCTCTTCGAGAATCTTTCCGGGATACGAAATCAGTTTCTCGCGATCCACTGCGATGCGACCTTCAGTGCCAACGAACACGCCGCCGCCGATCGCGCCGACTTTTTCATCTTTGTACCCGTTGGAATGAACCACCACGCCATTCGAGTAGCGCCAATGAATCGCATCATTCTCCGGCCAAACTTTAATCGGCGCGGTGACGTCCGGGTTCACCATCCATTGAATCACGTCATAATGATGCGGCGCCCAGTTCACGTCGCCGGTAATCAGCGAGTGAATTTCCTGGCCGGGTAGGCGGCCTGGATACGGTTGCCACGGAAGCGGGCCAACCCACATGTTCCAGTCCAAACCAGCCGGGACTGGTTGGCCTTTTTCTTCTGTCCAATGCTTTGGCCAAAACGCGCCCGGCGAACGATACGCGTAGACTTCCTTCAACTGGCCGATGCGACCGTTCCGGATGTAGTCGCAGGCGGTGCGGAATTTGCCGTCGTATTCGGAACGCTGCTGCGTGCCGGCCTGGTAAATTCGAGCGTAACGTTTGCCCGCCGCAACCATGTTGAGGCCTTCGCGAACGGTGATGGCGATTGGTTTTTCGCAATAGACATCTTTGCCGGCTTCCATGGCCATCGAGGCCATTGGCGCGGACCAGTGATAGGGCAGCGCCAGCAAAACTGCGTCGATGTCGGTACGCGCGAGCACCCCGCGGAAATCGTTGTATGCTTTGACCCCGTTGTAATCGGCTTGGCCAAGCCGTTTGGCGTAAGATTCATTGCAACGCTTGTGGGCCTTTTCGCGGCGGTTGGTGTCGACGTCGCAGACTGCAAGCACCTGCACACGAGGGTCGCCGGAGTATCCACCCGGCATATACGTCCAGGCGCCGCCAAGCAAATGGCCGCTGCCTTGCCCGCCCAGGCCGATAAAGCCCATGTTGATGCGTTCGCTCGGCGCTTTCGTGCCGTTACGACCGAGGGCCGACGCCGGAATAATTGTGGGTGCTGCCAGAGCCGCGCCCAAGGCCATTGAAGTGCGTAGGAATTTCCGACGCGAGAATTGTGTATTCATATCGGTTACTGATCTGTCCGATGTGTTCGGTCGAAACGAACCCTGCGTTGCTTACGCATTGTTAGACGCAGCGCATGCAGTCGGCAATCAATCAAATTGCAATCGGCGCGGCAAAATTGTGCTCCACACTTTTTGGTAAGACCTGAACCTCGTTTGTCTGTTAGAGAACGAGCAATGTCTGGAACTTCACGGCACGTTGTGGCAGTGTCGCCAACAACAACGCCAAAACTTTTTATGGACCATTCTCCAGCACGCTTCAAGTTTTCGTCTGACCGAACGCTCTGCCTGATTGCGCTGTTTTGCAGCACCGGCCTTGTTGCTGCTGCCGCGCAACCGATTCGAGTCGCGCTCTATCAAGACACCGGCGCGTCGGGTAAAGGCGTTCCATGCGTTTGCACCGAGTTGGGGAAATTCGAAGACATGTACGTCACCAAAGTTTCCGGCGAACAGATCCGCAATGGCATCCTCGATAAGTTTGATATCGTCGTGTTCACCGGCGGTTCCGCCAGCGCTCAAGCGAAAACCCTCGGCGACCAAGGCCGCGCCAACGTGAAAAACTTTGTCGAAAAGGGCGGGGGATACATGGGCATTTGCGCCGGCGCATATCTCGCGTGCAACGGTTTTGATTGGGCTGTCGGCGTGCTGGATGCGCGAACTGTTTCGTCCAAATGGCAGCGCGGCGAGGGAACGGTGCAGATCGAACTCACGCCAGAAGGCCAAAAACTTCTCGGCCAAACCGGCAAGACATTCGAACTGAAATACGAAAACGGTCCGATCATCACTCACAACAAAGGAGCTTTGCCCGCATTCAAAACACTCGCGGTCTACCGCACCGAAAAAGCGGAAAACGGCAGCCCCGTCGGTGTCATGGTCAATTCTCCTGCCATCGTGACGAGCACGTGCGGTAAAGGTCGTGTCGTGGTTATCAGTCCGCATCCGGAGCAAAGTGAAGCCACGGAAAGCATGATTCCCGCTGCCATCAAATGGCTCTCGAACAAGGACCATCGTCTGGTAGCTCCGCGGAATTCCTGATCCGCCCCGCATTTTTCTTTTGCGTCCGGCCCAGTTAACGTTCAGCTTCCTCCCATGACTCGAACGCAGTGGCGCAATGAGATTGAAAAAGTCCTGATTTCAGAAATGGAAATCGAGCGTCGCGTCACCGAACTGGCGCTTGAGATCGAAAAGGAATTTGTCGGGCGCGACTTGGTTATCGTCGCGCTTCTCAACGGCACCGTTCTCTTTCTCGCCGATTTGATCCGCCATTTGTCGTTGCCGCTCCGCCTCGATTTCATCGGAGTTTCCAGCTACGGCGCGGGCACCGAATCAGGCAATTTGGTCTTCACAAAAGAACTGCGACTCGACGTCAAGGGCCGCGACGTCCTCCTCGTCGATGACATTTTGGATACCGGCCGCACCTTGAGCCGTGTAAAAGCCAAACTGAAAAAGCTCAAGCCGCGTCGGATAAAAATCTGCGTCCTCCTCGACAAACCGAGCCGTCGTGAAGAATCCGTCACCCCTGACTACGTTGGTTTCACCATCCCCAACGAATTCGTCGTCGGTTATGGACTCGATTTCGCCGAACGCTATCGCAACCTCCCTTACGTCGGTGTTTTGAGACAACACAACAAGCCCTCGCCAAAGAAGAAGAAGAGCAGCCGGAAATAGGCGCTCGGCTGCGATTCAAAGCGCTGGTCGAATTTGCACCTAATGCTTAGTTGCGCAGTCCATGGTGGGTCAGGCGTCCCGCCTGACGTAGCCGAGGGCGTCCGCCCATCGGCATGGCCACGACGTTTCAATCGCACCCCAAAGCCGTTCGCCCTATTTGACAAGCCGCAATTACGCACGTACGTTGCTGTCACGCACATGAAACGGGTTTTTCAGTCTCTTGCGGTCGCTTTGTTCGTATGCCTCTTTGTCGGCTGTGTGCGCCAATATCCGACCGCGCCGCCCGGTGCGCCCGTCGACGTTGGAATTGTTTCCATGCACCTGAAGCCTCAACATCCGTTGCCGGCAGAACGTTGGCGCGCCGTTATGGTCGTTCGGAACAAGGACAAAGAGGTGATGGCGAAAGACATCGGCTATCTTATGCGCATTCCAGGGCGGAATCTTGAAATCGGCCGGGGCAACATCGGCAAAATCCTTCCCGACGATTCCTTAAGCATCAGCAGCGACGACGTCCAACTTCCCGCCGGGAAGTACAAAATCGAAGCCGTTCTGTATTTACCAGTATCCTACCCGCAATGCGGCACTCCAAGCCGAATCGAAATGACCGTCTCGGTTGGAG
Source organism: uncultured Verrucomicrobiae bacterium (assembly GCA_963702845.1). Taxonomy (GTDB): domain Bacteria; phylum Verrucomicrobiota; class Verrucomicrobiia; order Limisphaerales; family Palsa-1400; genus JAICXV01. The sequence goes on from OY969763.1 coordinate 615,203, forward strand.
AATAAATCTGAAACCATTTGTGCGGTTTTCACCTACGAAACTCGAGTAGGCTGGCACTGCAAAGACACTAGACGTCAAAGCCTTAATCCTCTAAATTCCCCGCATGTCAAAGAATTCGGCTCCGGCTGCGGTCGGGGCGGCTGACATTCAAAATCTCGCCTTTGAGGAGGCGTTGAAGAATCTCGAGTCTATCGTTCAATCGATGGAGTCGCAGGATTTACCTTTGGAAACCATGCTTTCCCGCTATGAGGAGGGAACCAGACTGGCGCAACTCTGCCAGGCCAAACTCGCCCAAGCGGAAGTCAAAATTCAGCAAATTGAGAAAAATGCCAAAGGCGAAATCACCCTCAAGCCTGTTCCCGCCCAATAATTAAACTATGAGCCGATACATCGATATGGTGGACCAACCTGCCCACGTCAAAAAACTGACGTTGGACCAACTAACCCAACTCAGCGAAGAAGTGCGCACCGAGTTGATCACAAAACTCGCCAAAAACGGCGGGCATCTCGGACCAAACCTGGGCGTCGTTGAACTGTCCATCGCGTTGCACTACGTCTTTTCGACGCCGCACGATAAATTCGTGTGGGACGTCAGCCATCAGAGCTACGTCCACAAGATCCTGACCGGCCGCAAAAACCGTTTTCACACCATCCGCACCACGGACGGCTTGAACGGCTTCTCGCTCCGCACCGAAAGCGAACACGATTGCTACGGCGCCGGCCACGCTGGCACCGCGCTCTCCGCCGCCCTCGGCATGTGCGCCGCGCGCGACCAGAAGAAGAGCGACGAAAATGTCGTTTGCATCTTCGGTGACGCCGCGTTGACCAACGGTATTTCGTTCGAAGCGCTCAACAACATCGGTCACACGACCAAGAAGTTCATCGGCATCCTCAACGACAACGAGTGGAGCATCGCCAAGAACGTCGGCGCAATCGCGTCATATCTCAACAAGCTCATCACCAATCCGCGCTATAACAAGCTGCAGAAGGATTTGGAGCGTTGGATGAAGCGCATGCCTAAGGGCGAACTCGCCATCAGGCTCGGTCACAAAGCCGAAGAAGCGATCAAGGGCGCACTCACCGATGTCGCACTTCAACAGAACGCCGTCAACGTCGAAGCTGACGGTCGCGGCGGATTCGGCAGCAGTTTGATCTTCGAAGAAATGGGCCTGCGTTATCTCGGCCCGATCGATGGTCACAATTTGCCGCTCTTGATTAGCTGCCTCGAATTCGCAAAAGAAAGCGAAGAGCCAGTCGTTCTTCACGTGCTGACCAAAAAAGGAAAAGGCTTCGAATCAGCCCTGAGTTCGCCGGAAAAATTCCACGGTCTCGGGCCTTACGATCCAGTCACCGGCGCAACCCCTGCCACGAAACCGGGCACGCCTCCGAATTATCAGGACGTCTTCGGCCAAACCATGGTCAAGCTCTGCAAAAAGGACACCTCCGTCGTTGGCATCACCGCCGCGATGCCGAGTGGCACTGGTTTGAAAGCTTTGGAAAAAGCCATGCCCGAACGTTATTACGACGTCGGCATCGCTGAAGAACACGCCGTCTTGTTCGCCGCCGGTATGGCCACGATGGGTTTCCACCCGGTCTGCGCCATCTACTCGACGTTCTTGCAACGTTCCTACGATTGCATCATTCATGACGTCGCGCTCCAGGAATTGCCCGTGATTTTCTGTATGGACCGCGCCGGCCTTTCCGCCAACGACGGCCCCACGCATCACGGCTTGTTCGACATCGCTTACCTGCGTTGCGTTCCGAGCATCGTTTGCATGGCGCCGAAGGACGAAGACGAACTCGTGGACATGATGTTTACTTGCACGTTGCAAAAAGGCCCGACCTTCATTCGCTATCCTCGCGGTGCCGCTGAAGGCGTGCCGATCAAGGAATCGCCGAAAGTTGTCGAAATCGGCAAAGCCGAAGTCACCCAGAACTTCAATTCGAGCAAAGGCAAGAAAGTCGCGCTCTTTGGATTAGGCAACTTCCATGGCGTCGCCAAGAAAGTCGCTGAGCAACTGACCGCTGAAGGTTACAACGTCGCAGTCATCAATCCGCGTTTCACCAAACCAATCGACGCCGGCACCACCGAATTCTTCGGACGCGCCGCTGAATTGGTCGTGACGATGGAAGACCATGTGCTGCCTGGCGGTTACGGTTCGAGCGTTTGTGAATTGCTCAACGACAAGCGCATCAACACGCCTGTCCTGCGCATTGGTTGGCCTGACCAGTTCATCGAGCACGCGAGCACTGTCGACCATCTCCGTAACAAATACGGTCTCACCGCGCCGCAGATCGTTGCGCAAATCAAAGCCCAATTCGCCGCGGCCCAACCAGCGAATGTGACCAGCCTGAGCGCAGTCGCTTAATGGAATCACGGACCGTCGCGTCCGCAAAGTTTAGAGAAATTTAGTTCAAAGCGCGGACGTAACAGTCCGCGCTTTTTCTTTAGTCGCGAAGCGGCGTCACCGGCGCGTGCAACTTTTTGGTTTCACGATTCACCGTCATGAAACGACTTCCACCGTCTGACCAGATTCGAAGCAACAACTCCTGTCCCCGCAACCTGCGGCTGACGTCCACCGCTTGCTGCGAACTGCGTACCTCTTCGTTGTTAATCTCCTGCATCACGTCGCCTGGACGCAGGCCGGCCGCGTAAGCGGGCGATTCGTCGGTAACGCGTAATACCATCGCGCCCTCAATCGTTTTCGGAATTTTCAGGTGATTGCGAATCGACCCATCCACGTCCGTCACGGTCACACCGTCCAACACGTCAGTCGGTAGCTGAGGTTTTGTCTTTAGCGCAACCTTCGTAGTTTTCGGTGACGGCATTTCATCGAGCTTTGTCACGACACGTTGCTCTTTCGCATGGCGCACATACGCGACGGTTGCCATTGTTCCCGGTTTCAATTGCCCGACGAGCAGTCGCAAGTGCCGCGGATCTTCGATTCTCTTGCCTTGAAACTCGGTGATGATGTCGCCGATTCTCATCCCTGCCTGCGCCGCCGCACTGCCCGGCACGACCTCACCGATTAACGCGCCAGTTTCCTCCGACAACTTAAAATGCTTCGCAAGATCGGGCGTGATTGGCTGCACGACCACACCCAGGGAACCACGCGCCACGCGTCCTTCCTTGATGATTTGTTCCATGACGCTTTTCGCCAGATTCACCGGCACCGCAAACCCGATTCCTTGGCCACCTTTCGCCGTGCTCAAAATTGCGGTATTAATGCCAACGACTTTTCCGTCGCCATCGGCCAACGCGCCACCCGAATTACCGGGGTTAATAGACGCATCGGTCTGAATAAAATCCTCAAAATCAACCACGCCAAACCCGCCTCGACCGGTCGCACTGACAATTCCCATCGTAACGGTTTGTCCGACACCAAACGGATTTCCAATCGCGAGCGCAACATCCCCCACCTGCAAATCATCGCTGTCGCCAAGTTCAGCGACGGGCAGATTTTGCGAAGCGATTTTCAACACCGCGAGGTCTGTCGGTGCATCCGTTCCAATCACCTTTGCCGGCACTTCTTTATCACTGTTCGCAAACGACACCTCGATATCATCCGCGCCGTCGACCACATGGAAATTCGTCAAAATGTAACCATCACGTGAAACAATCACGCCCGACCCGAGAGCTTGTTCCTGGTGCGTGCGCGTCTTGGGCGAATTGCTGAGTTCATCGCCGAACAGATCGCGCAACATCGGATTATTCATGATCGCTTCAATCTGCGGATCCGCATCCACCGTTTTGCTGCTGTAGATGTTCACGATCGACGGAGCGATCTTTTTAATCACCCGGGAGAACGTCGGCCGGTTTGTATCCAACGTAATCGTTCGTTGTTGTTCGAGATTTGGGATAGCGGCGTCAGCGGAAAGCGCGAGAGCGGCGAGGCAGGCGATGGGAATAAAATTGAACTTCATAAAATCAGCGAACAGTTGAGCACTCCTCTAAAATTAAGGTAGAATCCAGGCAGCAAAATTCTACGAGGCAACCTACGGAAACTCCCTTAAGGGGAAGGACGAACAACGTTTTAGCCTCGGATTGAACCCGTCAAGCGCCCCAATAAACACAAGTTTGAGTATTTGACAGGCCCCCGCCGGCCAGCCAACTCAAGCGCGCGATCGCCGCCAAAATTGATAAGCGAAACCGGCAATAACACCGGTCCCAAGAGCGATGCCCAAATTGCGGTAGATTGTTGCTCTCGGTTTGACCGTCCGATGCCGCCGCTCGTCTGAACGCGCACGACGTCGACGGAAAAAGCCGCCAATTGTTTTGGCAGCGAGAGAAATCGGATTGCGCAACAACAAACTGACCGCTGCCATTTTTGCTGAAGCCGCCAAATCCTCGCGAGTCTCTTCGATCTCGCGGGCAATCGCATGTTTAGTCCGAGTCATAGGTATAAAAGTACGCACCGGCGAGTAACGGCTTAGACTCAACCCAGCCAATCACTCAACGCGGCGCAGACAAAAGCAAGGTCCGCGCGGACGTCTGCGCCCGCGCGATGACCCGCTATTCCCGACGACCCTTGATTAAAAATCCGAGCAGCAATCCGGCGGCAAAAGCGATGCCGAGAGATTGATAAGGATTTTCGCGAATCGCGCGATCCGTCACCTTCGCGCCCTGGACAGCTTTGTCCGAGGCGTCGGAGTATTTGCTTTTAGCGCGTTCCCAGGCAGCGGCTCCGGCGGCGCGAGCCCGCTGCGTGAAATCCTGCGCTTGTTCTTTGGCCTCATCGGCCATTTGGCCGAATTCTCGTGCTTTGGTTTCCATAATCTAGTCTTTCTGTTTGATGACCACTTTTGTTCGGCGGGTAAGGAGCGCCCCCAGCAACAGCCCAAATCCCAACGCACAGCCGACTGCGGTATAGGGATTCTGACGGATGGCGCGGTCCGTCGCTTGCGAATAAATCAACGCCTTATCTTGAATCTGATCGTAAGTTGCCTTGGTAAGATCGAGTGCAGACTGGCCCGCGACTCGTGCTTTGTCCTTCAACCCATTTGCGCTACTGCGCGTGGTCTCAATTCCCTCGTGATCAATATCTGCGACGTCCATGTTGCATTCTCCTTAGTTAGCTGCCCTCCAAACACAGTCACTTCGATGAAAACTTAATCCCGTTTGGAACTTTTTCTATGCGGACGGGCGCTGTTTTTAGATTGGGAAGAAAGCCTACTTGCCGAAAATCGTAGGGAAGTTACGTCACATGGTCCGAAGCTGCGCCATCACGTCTGCGACGCACGGATAGCTACAAGCGATTTCAGAACCTGCTTCAAACTGTCAGATCAAGCGCGTCGCACTATTTTTGCCGCCAGCCAGCCAATCAGAACAATAACCGACAAAATGATCCAATTGTATTTGCTGCCATAGACACTTGGATAATGGTTGCTGATCATGATGAAAACCACTGGCCAGACGATAAATGTATTGTGTTTCGATCGGCCCTTGGCGCGGTCGGCTTCTATCGCGTTCGGTTCCTTGCCTTCTTTTAGCGCCTGCACCATCCGACGTTGCGACGGGATAATAATCATCCAAACGTTCAACGCCATGATTGTCCCGAGCATCGCGCCGACCTGGTAAAACGCACCGCGCGCCGAAAAGTATTGGCAGGAAAGCCAGGTACTCGCTACAAGCACGATGTAACAAAGCACTACACCGGCAGTGAAATTCTTAACGACCTTCCAAATCACGTCATATACCACCCATGACGCGAGAATCATTCCGACACTGACGCCAATGGCGGCGCCGTTGGAAATTTGCCAGATGGCAGGCACATCATCGTTTTGGTTGAAAAGGAGGCTGCGATAATATAACAGGATGAACAGCAGCATGCCCGTGATCCACGTCAGCCCCGACTCCCATTTGAACCAGTGCAACGTTTGTCCCATTAACGACGGCCGCCGTTGCTTTTCGACAAGGTAAAAACCGCCGCTGTGGACCATCCAAATGTATTTGTCGGCTTTTTCACCTTTAGCGCTTTTTTCCTCCAATTCGACGAACCGGCCGTCGAGCCAAGTAAAATAATAAGTAGCGCCGACCCACATAATCGCGGCGAACACATGACCCCAGCGCAAAGCGATCTCCACAATCTCCCAAAAACTGATTTGCATAAAGATTGGCGATGCTAGATGTTCGAGGCCGGAAATCAAGAACAAGCAACAGTAGGGCGTGTTGCGAACCGGACGTTTCGGCTCCGCGCGCACCGTTTAAAATGTCGCAACAACGTTACACCATCACTCAACTCAACGCGCTTTCGCCCGCTGAATTCACCCGCGTCGTCGGTCCAGTTTTCGAACACTCCCCGTGGATCGCGGACGTCACCGCCTCCAAACGCCCGTTCGAAAATCTCGAACAAATGCACCGCGCCTTGTGCGAAACCGTCCGCACTGCCGCTGTCGAAAAACAACTCGCGCTCATTCAAGCCCACCCCGACCTCGTCGGTCGCGCCGCCTTGGCAGGGACACTGACCAATGAATCAACCCGCGAACAAGCCAGTGCCGGTCTGGGCAATTTGAACCCAGCCGAAATCGCACACTTCCAAAAGCAAAACAACGCCTATCGCGAAAAATTCGGATTCCCGTTCGTCATCTGCGCACGTCTAAATAAGAAAGAAGCCATCATCGCCGGCTTCGAACGTCGACTGCAAAACGATCGCCAACAGGAAATCAAAACAGCGCTCGAAGAAATTTTTAAAATCGCCGAACTACGTCTGCGCGATTTAATCTCTACCTGATATGCCCGCGAAGCTCAGCACCCACGTCCTCGACACCGCTAACGGCCACCCCGCGCGCGACATGCAAATCGAGCTCTGGTCCGTCACCGTTACCCAACGCAAATTGCTCAAGACCGTCCGCACCAACAATGACGGACGTACCGAAGCTCCGTTGCTAAACGCCGAAGAAATGCGCGAAGGCGAATACGAAATCATCTTCTTCGTCGGCGATTACTTTTCACAAATCGACAGCACCCCGCCGCGCATCCGTTTCCTCGACCGCGTCCCCGTCCGTTTCGGCATCGCCGATCCGACCGCTTCCTATCACGTCCCGCTATTGTGTTCGCCATGGTCCTACAGCACCTACCGTGGAAGTTGATATGGACAGAGCCCAACAAGTTTTCGACCGCCTTGACGAACTCGGCAAAATCAGTGAATACGCCGATTGTTTGACACGCCAATACGGCACCGACGCCATGCGCCGCGCCAACGATCTAGTCGGCTCCTGGATGAAACAAGCTGGCCTGCTAGTCCACACCGACGCGATTGGTAATCTTGTCGGAACCCTGAACTTCGGGGCTGCAAAAACTTTGCTGATCGGTTCCCATCTCGACACCGTAAAAAATGCCGGCAAATACGACGGTCCCCTTGGCGTCATCCTCGCCATCGCTGCCGTCGAACAACTGAAAACCAAACAACTTCCCTTCAATATCACAGTCCTGGGGTTCGCCGACGAAGAGGGCGTTCGTTACCAAAGCACATATTTAGGCAGCCGCGCCGTCGCTGGCAGCTTCGATGAAAAAGGCCTCCAACGCACCGACGCCAACGGCATCACGCTTTCCGACGCCATAAAAAATTTCGGTGGCGACCCCGCAAAACTTTCCACCTGCTGCATCGACCCAAAAAATCTCGTGGGCTACGTCGAAGTCCACATTGAACAAGGCCCCGTCCTCGAACAAAAAAATCTTTCCGTCGGCATCGTCACCGCCATCGCCGGGCAAACGCGCGCGAAAATCAAATTCGAAGGCAAAGCCGGCCACGCCGGCACCACTCCAATGAACATGCGCCAGGACGCCTTGTGCGCTGCGGCGCACTTTATTATGGCAGTTGATAAGATCGGCTGGGCTCATGATGGCCTTGTCGCGACTGTAGGCCACATCATCAACGAACCAAATGTAAGCAACGTGATTCCAGCTACAACGACGGTAACGTTGGATATCCGCCATCAGGATGACACGATTCGAGAGAATGCCGTTAAAGAACTTAACCTTCTTGCCACCACGATCCTTGGTGATTTCAGGAAGGTAAAAGTATCGTGGCAAACCGTGCAGGAAACCGATTCCGTCCCGTGCGATCCCGCAATCTCCGATCTACTCAGAACCGCCGCCCAAAAACATCAATCCGAAGTCATCGACCTCCCGAGCGGCGCTGGTCACGACGCCGCTGTCATGGCGAAAATTTGTCCCACGTCCATGCTCTTCGTCCGTTGCAAAGCCGGCCTGAGCCATCACCCCGACGAATCCATTACCGTCGAAGATACTCGCGCCGCGCTTTCCATTTTGACGGACTTCATCTCGCTTCTTGCCGCGCGCACCTAGTGGTCCTACGGATGCACCTGTTCCACGACGAGCATTTTGACTTGTTCTCGCGCGGGTGTCGTCTCAATTCCCATCCTGGCAAGCTGTTCCCGCAGGATTTCGCCGACACGATCCGTTCCAGTCGCGTCTTCGGGCCAGTGCAAATCAAACGTGTACCGGGCGGATGATCCGCTGCGATTAATCATCGGTTTTCCAAAAAAGCCTTCAAGCGCGCTGGTTACATCCGACATACGCGCATTCTTGAAATGGAACAATTGCGTGGAGCCTTCACCAGACCTGTAAACATCCGTTCTGCCGGATTTCGCCAAATATTTGTCGAGCGCTGACTTGTCCTTCACTGTCACCAGCAGAACATCCGTCTCGCGAACTTCCGGCCGCGCTACCAACCCGAATTGCTTTTCTATCTCGGCTTTGAATGCGGGGGCGTTTTGGCCTTTCGGCAAATTCTCTATCACATCAAAACTTCCTGGGGGCATATTGGCAGGGTAAACGGTTCGCACCGTGTTCCAGTCATATGCGGTGCCGATCAGTCCCTTCACGTTGTCATTCACCCAGAATCCCCGGCCGTCGTCCGACCATATACCGCCGCCAATTTTGGGATGACCCGTCGGCCGGATCACGAGTCCCCGAGGCGCCTTGTCGAGCAGGAGTATGCTGTCCGAATTAGGATGCGACCATATCTGCTCGTAAATCTCTTCGCCAGACAGCGGTGCCACCTTGCGTGCCACCGCTGTTGTGACCACTGTCGCTGTGCCGCCTGCGAGCAAAATGCCCGCAGTCACTGCGATTACCGTTTTCGCTTTGGTCCATGCCATAATTTTCAATGCTCCTTTTAAGATGGTTGATGTTGATGCTGTTGCCGCCGCTCCCTTGGTTATCCCGACCGTCACAATCGCTTTCGTCAGCCCAACAGGGATAGCCTGAGTTGAATTCGCGGAAATCGAGCCCGCGATGAGCGTGGCCGACAATGTCATGCCGCGTTTGGAGAAAAGTTTTCGCAACTTTTCCAGCGCACGACTTACCCGCTTCTGTGCCGCTCGTCCTTCCAAACCCATCGCCGCCCCTACTTCAGGCAACGTTTTGTTTTGGAAATAACGCAACACCAATGCATCGCGGTCTGTGGTTCCCAAATGTGCCATCGCGTCATCAAGCAAAGGGGACAACTCACGCCAGATAGCGTCCCGGGGAGTGTCTTCTGTCGAGGATTGCATAAACGCTTCCTGTTCGCGGCGCATGCGGCGTGATTCTGACCTCTGAAAATTCGCCGCCGTCAGACGCGCCGTGTGGTAAAGCCAGCCCGGGACTACCGTATTGCGCCCGAGCGATCCCGCCTTGCGCGCCAGGATGATGAATACCGCTTGCGTGATGTCTTGCGCATGTTGCGGATTTCCGGTGTGCCGCAACGCAACCGAATGCACCAATCCCACGTGCCGGTTCACAATCTCTGTGAACGCAACATCGGAGTTGTGCCTTGAGAATTGCTCCAGCAATTCGATATCGGGCGTTTCGGTCATTCAACAGTTATATGTGCGCCACCGCTAAACGGAGACAAAGAATTTCCGGCACCTAAACGATCTGAAACATCAACCATCTGAAACATCGGAATTTGGCGGCTTGTGATACCGTCTCACCTGCGCCATCGTCCTTAGCGGAACTAAGCCAACAATTGAGCAACAGGAATATATAATGAACGAAAAACACGCGTTGCCGGCATACCTCCTCTGGTTTTTTCTTGGATGGTTCGGCATCCACAAATTCTATTTGGGCAAAACCGTTTGGGGTATCATTTACTTTTTCACCGGTGGCCTTTTTCTGGTCGGTTGGTTCATTGACCTTTTCACCATCCCGGGCCAAGTGCGTCGATATAATCAACAGTTGGTTGCCTTGCGCTGCGGTTCGCCGCCACGAATTGCCTGAAGAGTCGACCGATTTGCGGCAATTTTCGTCACCCCCAAAATGACGCGCACCCGCCCACGTCGAATTCTTTTCTGCCTGTGCGCTCTTGTCTTCCTCGGTTTGACCGCCTGGATTCTAAACCGCACATACGGTACCGGCAGCATTTCGCAAAAAAGCCGCTTTGATTCAAATCGGCGACGACTACGCGCGAGTCCGTTCAATGCTGGGCAAACCTCGCGATTCGACGAAAACCAGCGGCGGTGGCTTCCTGGCCAGCGCATTGACCGGCGGCTACCCCGAATGGTGGGCCTACGGCAGCGTTTTGAATGACTACGATTGGAAACACCCTTTCAGTCGGAGCTTCCCGTGGATTATTCCGCCGATAAAATGGCACTTCTTCAGTGCAGACACCAACGATGTAGTGATTTACTTTAGTGCAGGGGGTAAAGTTGCTCACGTCCAAATTCCCGCGAGTTAACAAATCAGTTGCTCTTCAAAATCCTACACTGATTGACAGGTAGCTACGTTATTGATACGATGACCCCGCGCACAAACATGCGCCCGTCCGGCAATCGCGCCGCCCGGCAACGAAAGGCATACCGCCATGAGCACCGTTCCAGTGATCGCAACAGGTAGTTCATGCCGACGTGTGTCCACTCGACACCATTTATTTTCGTTCTCATTTCCTCCGAAACCGTTCCGACGTTCCGGCCAGCAACGGGAAGTTTCGGTTAAAAATATTATCCCCCGAAAAAAGTCACCTACTGCCACCTACTGTCACCTACGGTCGGCTGCGGTCACCAAAGAAAAACTTTTTAAAACACCCCTCCTGAACTGCACAACATTTTGCACCAGGCGCAGTTGCGCCGATTTCATCATATCAAAAAACCCCCGGTTTTCGCGTTGTTTCCGTGCACCTCGCACCTTGTCTCCGGCACCAAAGCAGCTACCATCAACCACTTACTCCTCCGGGAGACCAAATCAAATGCCCGATTTCGATTCCATCATTCGTAACGGCACCATCGTCACTGCCGACGCCATCCGCCGCGCCGACATCGGTATCACCGAGGGCAAAATCGCCGCCATCGGTGCAAATCTCTCCGGCTCCGCCAGTGAAGAAATTGACGCCGCCAATCTGCACATTTTCCCCGGCGCGATTGATGCCCACGTCCATTTTAACGAACCTGGCCGCACCGAATGGGAAGGCATCGAAACCGGATCGCGCGCACTCGCTGCCGGTGGCGGCACCATGTTCTTTGACATGCCGCTCAACGCCCATCCACCGACGTGCGATAAAGAAAGTTTCAAACTGAAGAACGCCGCCGCTGAAGCCAAGTCCGTCACCGACTTTGCACTGTGGGGCGGCCTCGTACCCGGCAATCTCGACAAACTTGAAGAACTCGCGAAGTGCGGCGTCATCGGTTTCAAAGCCTTCATGAGCAACAGCGGCATCGACGACTTCTCCAGCGTCGATGACCAAGTTCTTCGCGCCGGAATGAAAATCGCCGCGCAATTAAAACTCCCCGTCGCCGTCCACGCCGAGAGCGACTCCATGACCGCGCAGCTTGCACAAAAAGCGATCGCCGAAAACCGCACCAGCGTACGCGACTATTTAGATTCGCGCCCAATCGAAGCCGAGCTCGATGCCATTCGTCGCGCCATCGACATCTCCGGCGAAACAGGTTGCAAGTTGCACGTCGTCCACGTTAGTTCCGCCACCGGCGTTCAGCTCATCACCGCCGCGCGCGCGCGGGGAGTTGATGTCACCTGCGAAACCTGTCCGCATTATTTAGTGCTCACTGACCAGGACGTGGAACAACTCGGCGCCGTGGCGAAGTGCGCTCCGCCGCTCCGTTCCAAAGCAGAGCAGGGAAAACTTTGGTCCGAAGTCTTGACTGGCAACGTTCACACGATCGGCTCCGATCACTCACCCGCACCGCCCGACATGAAAACGTCCGAAAACTTTTTCAAAGTCTGGGGCGGCATCTCCGGCGTCCAACATATGTTGCCGCTTTTAATTGACTCCGTAGCAGACGACGTGAGGAGGCTCACTATAATTTCCGCGGCGACCAGCTCCAACATCGCTAAGCGTTTCAAACTACCCACAACCAAGAGCGGTATCGCGATCGGCTCCGACGCCGACCTCGCGTTGGTCGATACGAACGACACCACGGCGATTGCAAAAAACGACCTCCTTTACCGACACAAACAGTCGCCCTATGTAGGCCGCCGCCTAAAAGCGAAAGTGGAACGCACCATCCTCCGAGGCCAAACCATTTTCGCGAACGGCAAAATCATCGCCAAACCCGCCGGTCGTCTGATAAAACCCACTGAAAACTGAACACTGAAAAATTAATGACTCCTCTCTTCGGCCAAACCCGCGACGTCGTAAAAGATCGCTACGCCCTGCGCACGCCCAGCGGCTTCGTCCCAAGCGTCCTTCCCGGCTGGCGCAACGTCGTCCCCATCGTCCAGATTTCCCCCGGCATGGGCGCTGACTTCGCCCAGATCCAAATTACTTTCGACAAAAACGGCGAAGGCCGCGGCAACACCGCCGCGAACCAATTCCTCGTTTACGTCCTCGAAGGAAAATGCGTTGCGAATCTGGCCGGCAAAAAGAACAACCTCCGGGCCGGTAGCTACGCTTACGTCCCAAGCCAAACCGATTTCCATTTCACGCAGGCCAATGCTGGAACCAAGCTCCTGATTTTCGAAAAGAAATTCGTCCCGATTGCCGGCTACGACAAACCAGCTGTCCTCGTCGGCCACGAGAGCGACATCCAGGGCCAGCCGTTCCTCGGCAACAAAGACGCGCGCCTGCAAGTGCTCTTGCCCGATCACCCGAGCTTCGACATGGCCGTAAATATCTTCACCTACCAACCGGGCGCAACCCTTCCGTTCGTCGAAGTTCATATCATGGAACACGGCCTGTTAATGTTGAAAGGGCAGGGCGTCTACCGTCTCGATGCCGATTGGTATCCCGTCTGCGCAGGCGACGTCATCTGGATGAAATCCTATTGCCCGCAATGGTTCGTCGCCATGGGAACGACTCCCGCGAGCTACATCTATTACAAAGACGTGAACCGAGCCGCGGTCCCATGAACATCAACATCGAACGCCTCCAAAAAGAAATCGATGACCTGTCGCTGATCTCCGAAGCGACACCGCCGGTCGTCACGCGAGTCCTGTACTCCGAGGCGGACATGAAAGGCCGCGCCTTCGTGAAGAATCTCTTCCGCGAAGCCGGCCTCACAATCCGTGAAGACGCCATCGGCAACACCTTCGCCCGTTGGGAAGGCAAAGACAAAACGGCCGCTCCGATCGGCACTGGTTCACACATCGACGCTATTCCGAACGCCGGCAAATACGACGGCGTGGTCGGAGTCCTCGGCGCACTCGAAGCTGTCCGCGCGCTCAAGAAGAGCGGTTTCGAACCACAGCGCTCGATTGATGTCATCATCTTCACGGCCGAAGAACCGACGCGTTTCGGCATCGGCTGTCTTGGCAGCCGTCTGCTGGCCGGAACTTTGCCTGCTGAAAAAGTGGCAAACCTCAAAGACCGCGAAGGCGAAACACTCGATTCACTCCGCCACCGCGCCGGTTTTCCGACGAGCAATCCGTTGGAGGTTCGTTTACCGCAAAGTGCCTACTCAGCGTTCATCGAACTCCATATCGAGCAAGGCCCCATTCTGGAACAGCGCGGATTAGACATTGGCATCGTTGAGAAAATTGCCGCCCCAAGCTCGTTAAGAATGAAGCTGACCGGTGTTGGTGGCCATGCTGGTGCGGTGCTCATGCCGGAGCGCCATGATGCCGGTCTCGCCGCAGCCGAGATATCTTTAGCAGTTGAGAAGGCGGCTAGGACCAGCGGGAGCCCTGACACAGTCGGCACCACCGGCGTGTTCCGAATCGAACCCGGCGCGGTTAACAGCGTCCCGTGCTTTGCTTACCTGGAAATCGATGTGCGCGACACCAACGTAAAAACCCGCGACGCCGCTCTTGTCCAAATCGAGTCTGCCGCCAAAGAAATCTGCCAGCGTCGCGGAGTAACCCAGGAGATCGAAAGGGTCAACGTGGACGCCCCGGCGAATTGCGATCCCAAGTTGGTCGCCGTGATTGAAGACATCTGCAAAAAGCAGAATGTCTCATCCCTGCGCATGATCAGCCGCGCCTATCACGACTCGCTCTTCATGGCTCAAGTGGCGCCTACCACCATGATTTTCATCCCAAGCCTTAAAGGCTACAGCCACCGGCCCGACGAATACTCCAGCCCGGAACAAATCCGCCGGGGAGTTGACGTCCTTGCTATGACGCTGCAAATTTTAGCTGGTAATGGGTAGTTCGGTTTAGGGGCCCTGTCTTTTTTGTAGGTAAATCCCTGATGGGACCCCTACAATAATGCCCGCCCTAATCTCGAGAAAGCACCCTGATTGTGACCACTACCCCGGTCTGGCTTAATGTCGACCGTATGATTTCTGCCGATAACACAGCTCCGAAGGTGAAAGCGAAACAAACTAAAGAAACCAAGGATGCACAGCCCCAGGCCGCAACAGCGGCGCCGGCCAAGACACCCATGGCTACTGCGAAAAAGAACCCCACGCGCGTTCTGATCGTTGATGATCATCCTCTCCTTCGCCGCGGCGTAGGGCAGTTGATCAACAACGAAAAGGATATGACCGTTTGCGGCGAGGCCGAAGACGCCCACAAAGCCCTCACCGCAATTCAAGACTCTAAACCCGACATTGCCGTCATCGACATCTCGCTCGGTGGCACCAGCGGGATTGAACTTTTGAAAAACATCAAAGTGCGTTGGCCCAAACTGTTGGTGCTCGTGCTCTCGATGCATGATGAAGCCGTCTATGCCCAGCGGGCACTTCGCGCCGGTGCCGCCGGTTACATCATGAAACAGGAAGCGACCGAGCGCGTGCTCGTCGCCATCCGTAAAATTCTGAACGGCGAAGTTTACCTCAGCGAACGCCTCGGCAACCGTATGTTGAACACATTGGTTGGCGGACGCGCCTCGTTGAGCGGTTCTCCGATCGAAGAATTGAGCGACCGCGAGCTCGAAGTCTTCGGTTTGATCGGCCAGGGGCACGGCACCCGTCCGATCGCTGAGAAATTACATCTCAGTGTCAAAACAATTGAGTCCCATCGTGCCCATATAAAGGAAAAGCTCGGTTTGAAAAACGCCACTGAACTCGTGCATCACGCGATCCAGTGGGTCCAGAGCGAAAGCCTGGGTTAGACAGTTGCCATAAGCAAACAGTGTTCTGCTTGACGTCCGTCACGGAAGTGGCGGGCGTTTTTTTTGTCGAAATGCGCCGCTCACTAGCTCGGTCCAAGCCAGACAACACCTAATCTGGGTGCCAACTTCCCCGATACGACAAAAGGCATACCTCCGCATTGTCGCATATTGCATCGCGTTTAGTTTTTCGCATGAAGAACATTCTCAAACTCTCATTACTGTCGCTCTGTGCATGCGGAGCTGTTATCTCCACAACGCAATTGGCGCGAGCCAATGACGCTGAATCGGCCAGTAATGCCGAGTCAGACAAACAACTCGTCATAACCGAACCCGCTGGAGCGAGTACTTCTGTTTCACAGCAAACGTCGACGACGTATCAAACCGGTGGCGCCACATATCAAAGCGGCAGTACAATGCAGGGCAGCACGTATCCGAGCGGCGGATATAGTCAAGTTTCTGGCGCAGCAGGCGCAGCGCCTGGCCTGGTGACGGGCCGCGAACAGGACGCTTATGCGAACTGCATCTTGCACCAGTATCAACTTGGTAAAGGTGAGGCGCGCGTGACAGATGAACACTACTGGGACAACGTCCCGTCGGATCGCCTCTATGCGCAGTATCCGGGTGCCGGAGGGACGTATCAAAACTTCGCATATACGGGCTATAGCTCACCGAGTTCGTCCGCGACGTGGAGCAGTTCAAGCACAAGCTGGAGCGGTCAACAGGGTCAACAGAGTGGGCTTTGGTACGGTCCGGACGGCAAGGTTTACAATTCAGCTACTAGTATGACTCCTATGAGCCAATCAAGCTCTGGATCGGTCAGTGAACCTGCAGGCGGGCAATCTTCCGCCACACAATCTTCTGGCGCACAATCGTCGGCCACACAATATGGCACGTCTGGTGCGCAGTCTTCGACTGAATCGAAGAGCAGCCAATCCCAACCGGGATCGGCTACGCAGGAAGCCGCCGGCGCAGGAACCAGCACAACCGGCAGCAGCACTGATACGAGTCCCAGCTCAACCAGCACGAGCCCTGACCAATCATCCACTTCCACGCAGAGCAGCAGCGCTGCCGGTGAAGGCATGAGCGAGAAGGTTCGTTCCTCACTTAAATCCGACACCACTCTGAGCCCGATCTCGAGCAATGTGACGGTGCAGGACCAGAACGGTAAAGTCGCGCTGAACGGCACAGTGAAGAGCGAAGCCGAGAAACAACAAATCGTTTCCAAGGCCGAAGAAATGGCCGGCAGCGGCAACGTCATCGACAACCTGCAAATTAAGTCGGACAGCGGCAATGGTTCGAGTAGTCCCGACAAGAGCAATTAGTAGGTGTTTTTCACACAAGAGAGTAATTACCAACGAATCAGCCCTGGTCGAAAGGCCGGGGCTGATTTTTTTGCCGTGTGACAATTGGACACAATGGCGATGCGGTGAGAAATTATAGTAGGTCGCGCTCAGGAGGAGTATGAGCAAAACGGTTTTCTGCATTGCAACGTCTGAATATCAGGCTGAAACGATCATGGATGAACTTCATGTCGCGGGCCTTAGCGGCGACCAAATTTCTCTGCTGTTTGCCGATAAGACGCGGGCGATCGTTCGGGGAGTCACTGGCAATGTCACGACCGATAGTGCTGTCGGTTGGCTGCCGCAGGTCGAGTCGGTCGTAATTTCCGGCGCCGGCGCTTTCATCGGTAACGGGCTTTTAGCAACAGCGATCAGCGAGGCAGCTTCCGGTAGTCACAAGGGCGCCATCGCACGTGGGCTTACTGGCCTCGGCTTAGCGAGCGAACAAGCCGATGCGTTAGACGAAAGGCTTCGTAACGGTGATGTGTTGCTCGCAGTAAACGCCGATGAAGATATTTCAAAAACTGTCCACGACATTTTTCACCAGGCCGGTGCACAGGAAATCATCGCCACCGGTGAACGGACCCGAGTCGAAGCCGCACCACGTCTCCGTGAAGAGAAGTGGGAAAAGTGGTAGCAGGAAACTTCTTCTGGAGTGCGGCCATTTATGCCGTTTCGACCCGAACGTCGGCGGGACTCAAAGTGCGACACTCCGACGCTCATTGCACAGTTTAAGTTGAAGCGGCGTGAACGCCGCGCTCCGCTGTCAAACACGCTTCGATCTTGACTTCGTTTCATGCGAAAACAACACTTTCCTACTCCAATGGCGAATGGATTGGATCCTTATCGCAAGGGCACTCCACAAACCGCAAAGCGATATGAAAATTAAAGTTCTGACCGGTCGTTTGGTGCTGAATATTCTAACTTTGATGATGAGCGTGCCGATAATAGTTGCGGCAAGCGGATGTCCAACGATCATGGTTAGCCCGGCCACTCTTCCCATTGTGAACCTGGGTGAAGTCGTTCCTCCCTGGAGACCAACCGGATCGATGACCACCCCCCGGATTTACCATACCGCGACAATGCTGGCAGATGGCAAAGTGTTTGTCACCGGTGGTTACGCACAGGTTCAGCCCATTCCTGTGGTTGATCGGTACCTTTCCAGCGCGGAAATCTATGATCCGGCGACCCACACATGGACGCCCACCGCTCCAATGTCGGTTAAACGTGCTCACCACACTGCGACGTTGCTGTTGAACGAAAAGGTGCTTGTCGCGGGAGGTTTCAACTTAGACGCAGATAACGAACACGACCAATATCTACCCAGTGCAGAACTGTATGATCCAGCGACGGGGATTTGGACGCCTATTGACCCTTTACCTGAAGGCTGTTCCTACGCCGCGGCAACATTGCTGCTCGATGGCAGAGTGATGGTGGCAGGTGGTGAGGTGTTCAATAATGGCTATTTCCCGATTTCCGACATCCAGATTTACGATCCATCTTCAGGCAAGTGGACACGTTGGAGCTCTTTGACCATTCCTCAACAGGACATTGGTGCCGTCCTGATGCCGAATGGAAAAGTGCTGTTTGCCGGCGGTCGATGGAGCCCCGCTTTTGCGAACTTATACGATCCTGTGGCCATGGGGCCCATGAAAGTCGCAAGTCCAGGGGCTTTGTTTAAAATTCTGACTTTGTTGCCAAACGGGAAAGTGCTCGGAACTGGTGGTGGCTCGGAAGTTTATGACCCTGCCGCTGACACGTGGACCGAAACGGGGCCGATCAACGGCGGGGGGGATGGTCAGGCAACTCTGCTGCCCAGTGGACGGGTTTTGGTTTCCGGTAGTGCGGCGTTCCAGCAAAGGAACATGGCTGAGCTGTACGATCCAGCAACTGATACATGGAAGCCAACAGGATCATTAAGCACCGGTCGCAGTTTTCACAAGCAGGTGCTGCTCAAAGACGGAACGGTTCTGGCCTGCGGCGGCAACAGCATGGCTGCGACAGAAATCTACCAACCGGCAGACATCAGCGCGACGGGCGGAGTCGAACCTTATACTTTCGCAATCACTGCTGGATCTGCGCCAGTCGGTGTGACGCTTCACAGTGATGGCATATGGTCTGGAGTCCCTTTCTTAATGGGGACCAACACCTTCAAAGTTACTGCGACTGACGCCAATGGTTGCACCGGCAGCACGAGCTACACTGTCGTCGTGGGTCCAAGCAGAGCGTCGGCGAAACCGGGTGCGATCGGCATTTCGATTGTGGCGCCGGGTGATCAAAAAGTTTTTACCTCACCTGCCGTGACAGTTTCAGGTGTGGCGCACTCTGTGGATCATGGGGTAATCGGAGACCCTGTGCTGGTTTTATACTCACTCAATGGCGGCGAGCAACAAATCGCCACCACCGCATTGGGACAGAACTTCAGGACGTGGAGCGCGCCAGTCACGTTGCAGCCCGGCTGGAACACCTTCTTTGCCCAGTCATTCGATAATTCCGGAAACGGATCGAAAATCGCGAGTCGAATGTACTTCTACGGCAATCCGAAGAACGCCGCCGGCACATACAACGGTTTGTTTTACGAAACAAATGGAATAGGCGGATCGTTGATCAAGGAACAAAGCGCTGGCGCGGTGTTCAATCTGGCCGTGCAGTTCAACGGCACATATTCCGGGCTCATGTACCTGGCCGGAAAAAAATATGGGTTACACGGGAATTTCGATTCGCTCGGTAACAGCAGTATTAACATTGCGCGCGGCCCGCTCGCGAATGTTTCGCTTAATATGCAGTTGGACTGGACCGGCACCAGTAAGCAAATCACCGGGAACGTGTTGTGCGCCGGCGAAGGATGGTCCGCGCCGTTCCAAGCTGACCTCGCGGTTTATAGCGCAACGCATCCACACGCAGCGGTTCGTTACACCATGGCGATTCCACCAGCCGCCGATGCACCAGCGAATTCGCCCGGTGGCTACGGCTACGGTTTAATCAGCATCAATTCGGTTGGCAAAGTAACATTGTCCGGAGCACTGGCGGATTCCAGTGCGATCACAGAGACGGTGCCGGTTTCGAAGGACGGTCACTGGCCTTTGTACGTGGATTTGTACAACCATCACGGATTACTGGAAGGTTGGGTTGATTTTGCGAATGGCGCGCCGACGGGGCAGGTCACGTGGATCAAACCAAGTCTTCCGACCGGCGTGAATCTTACAACTTATCTCAATGGTTTTGTAAACAACGTTGAGGTGTTCGGCTCATCCTACTCACCGGTGCTGCCTGCAATCACCGCCGCAGGCAACACTCTCGAAATCACCGATGGGTCGGGATTGAATTTGCCTCTGACATTCGATGCGCAGGTCACAGCGAATAACCAATTGCAAAAGCTGTCGAACACGCCGGCAAACGCGCTTAAAGGGTCCGTGACCACTGCAACGGGTTTGTTCACTGTGAAGTTCCAGCCCACCGGCAGCGCTGCATTAAAAAGCGCCGTCGGGGTTGTATTGCAAAGTAGCAACGCCGCGTATGGAGCGTTCGTCGGAATCAAGGACAGCACCGGCACGACAACCACCGGCGCGATTTACTTGCACTAACGGCGGTCGCCTTCGGTTGTTATTTCTTACCGGCGGCAGTTGATTTTCCAAGGCGAATGACATTCCACGACAAACGGGGCAGGAGGGCACTGAGTTTATCTTTGGTCAATTTGGCATTGCCGCGTGTGTGTGGTTTGACGCGATCGGGATTGTCGGCGGTGTTGGTCGCCTTCGTATCTTTGCTTTCCAGCACAATGTGTTCGAGCAAACGGTAGCCGTCTTGCAGGCCGTGCAAATCAACGTCGAGTCGCAGTGCATCATGTTGATCGCGGTTTACGCAGAAAATTGTGATGGTTTCTTTTTCTGGATCGTGCGTGGCCATCGCATCGAGGAACGGCACTTCATCGAATTCTTTATTCGGATATTTTGGTGAACAGATTTCAATGTTCAGCGCGATACCGCGTCCGAAACGCGACGCGTGATAGAACGGATAAAATATCGTCTGACGCCATGACTTGCCGCCCGGCAATGTCATAATTGGCGCAATGACGTTACACAGCTGCGCAATGCAGCCGATCTTCACGCGGTCCGCGTGGCGCTGCAGCGACATCAGCATCGAACTCACCAGCAGCGCGTCTTCCAAATTGTAAATGTCTTCGAGTTGATGCGGTGCGATTTCCCACATTGGGATTTTTTTGTCTGCTTCCATCGAGTGATACCAGACGTTCCATTCATCGAAGCACAGATAGAGTGGCTTTTTGGCGCGCACACGGGCTTTGGCGTGGTCGCATGTGGCGATCACTGATTTGATGAACAAGTCCATGTCGATCGAACGGCCGAGAAACGTGCCGAGGTCGTTGGTCTGGTTGCCGTAATAGGTGTGCAGCGAGACGTATTCGACGAAGTCGTAGCAGTGGCTCAGCATATTATCTTCCCACGCGGCAAATGTTGGCATGGCGCGATACGAACTGCCGCACGCGACGAATTGGCACTTTGGATCCACCCACCGCATGGCCTGAGCTGTTTCACGAGCGAGGCGGCCGTATTGGTCGGCGTTTTTGTGGCCGACTTGCCATGGGCCGTCCATTTCATTTCCAAGGCACCAGGTTTTGATGTTGTGCGGTTTCTTCGCGCCGTGAGAAATGCGCAGGTCGCTGAGGTGTGTGCCGCCTGGATGATTGCAATACTCAATGTAACTGCCGAGCGGCGTCGATTCCGCGAGTTCCCAGGTTAACCGTCATCAAAACTTCGCCACCAACGCGCCGCGCCCATTCGACAGAACTCATCCGTGCCGAACTGGTTCGTTTCGACAACTTTCCAGGCGAGGTCGAGGCGGCGCGGACGATTGTCTTTGGGACCAACGCCATCTTCCCAATTGTAACCAGAAACAAAGTTGCCGCCCGGATAACGGAAAATTGGAATCTGCAGCTCACGAACCAGATCGATCACATCCTGCCGAAATCCCATGTCGTCGGCGGTTGGATGGTCTGGTTCGTAAATACCGGTATAAACGCAACGTCCGAGATGTTCAACAAACGCGCCATAGATCCGGGGATCTATGGCGCCGATGTGAAAGTCCGGATCGATGACGATCCTAGCTTTGTGCATATCAGCTTACCTGATGATTTCCGATTTCGCACTGCGCTTCGGGACGTAGATCGTGACCTTTACCGTTTCCGTTCCCATTGCCGTTCGATGATGGCCGTTGCCGTTTCCTTGCCATCGCGTGGGCGAGTCCGTTGCCATTTCCATTACCGGCGCCAATGACATGTCCGTTGCTGGCAGTCGCTGATCTTCGAATATAGCGTCAGTGCCTGCGCGACGACCTGGTCCATATTGTAGTATTTGTAGGTTCCCAGTCGTCCGGCGAAGACCACCTTTGACGCCTCGTTCGTCGCGAGCGATTGATATTGGCGATACAGTTCGGCGTTTTCCGGGCGCGGCACGGGATAATAAGGATCGCCTTCATCCTGCGAATATTCGTAGACAACAGTGGTCTTCGGATGAACTTGGCCGGTCAGATACTTGAATTCCGTGCAACGCGTATAGGCATAATCATTTGGATAATTGATCACGGCGCCGTGCTGGAACACTTCTTTGTCGTGCGTTTCGAATTGGAACTGCAACGAACGATAGGGCAACGGACCAAACCGATATTCGAAGAACTCGTCGATCGGTCCGGTAAAGATCATTTGCCTATACGGAATCTGATCTTTGATGTCCTTGTAGTCCGCATTGAGCATGATCGTAATGTTCTCGTGCGAGAGCATGTTTTCGAACATGCGCGTGAAACCATTTAATGGCATTGCCTGGTATTGATCGGTGAAGTAACGCGTGTCGCGATTGGTCCGGGTCGGCACGCGCGCAGTCACTGACGCATCGAGTTCAGACGGATCAAGACCCCATTGTTTACGCGTGTAGTTCTTGAAGAACTTTTCGTAAAGCTCTTTGCCGACGCGGCTGATCACGACGTCTTCGGACGTTTTGATTTGCTCGCGCGGTTCCGCCACCGATTCCAAAAACCTTCCATCTCCAGCGAACTGAGCTTCAGGCCGTAGAGCATGTTGATCGTATCGACGTTAATCGGCATCGGCACCAACATGGCCGTCGACACTGGCAAGAACGTGATGTTGATACTGCCGCCACTTGGTGAAGCGCGACAAATAGTCGAACACCTGTCTCGAGTTCGTGTGAAAAATATGCGGCCCATATTTGTGGATCAGCACGCCTGCTTCATCGTAGCAATCGTAAGCATTCCCTCCGATGTGCATGCGCTTGTCCACAAGCAGCACGCGTTTACCCATTCCGCAAGCCAGGCGCTCTGCCAAGGTGCTGCCTGCGAAACCCGCTCCAACAATCAAATAATCAAACATTGGAATATGCCATGGTTGTTTGGTCCGGGAGATTCGCCGGGGATTTGCGTCCAAAGACGTCGCGAATGTGGTTCTCCAATTTTCCCACGATCACGTCCCACCCATTTCGCTCGGCCATCTCCAGTCCGCCCTCGACATTAAACTTGTGCGAGTCCTGGACTGCATCATGGCAAAGCTCAATAAACTCGTCATGCGCGTTCGCGACTTTGACGACTTTGCTGAAATTCGTGACGACATCCGGAACAGCCGTCGACACAATCGGCCGCCCTGTCGCCATATATTCCAACGCTTTGGTTGGATTGATAAATTCGGTCGCTTCGTTGATCGCGAAGGGCATCAGGCATGCGTTGAATGCCTTTGTGTAGTTGGGCAATTGCGCGTATTCGCGACGGCCAAGCCAGTAAAGATTGCCGCGCATGGGTAAGCAGTTCGGATCGACTTTCACCACCGGCCCAATCATCACGATGCTCCAGTGCGGGTTGGCATCAGCCAGCTTCGCGATCAGTTCGTAATCGAGACGTTCATCGATGACGCCGAAATAGCCGAGAACCGGACGATGCACGAAATCCAGGTCGTTCGGCACTTGCGTATCGATCGAGGCGCGCTTTGCCGAAATGAGCAACATCAACACCGCACCCGTAAAAATGTGCATTTGAATTCTGCTGCGATTTCGACTGCCAAATCTTGTGTCCCCCGGTGAACACGACGTCCGCAGCTTCCAACAATCTGCGTTCGCGAATCTTCAACTCGGGCGGAGCGAACTTGAACTGCGACAACTCATCCATGCAGTCGTAAACGATCGCTTTCGCATCCACTTTGTCGATAAAGCAAGGCGCGGCCATCGGGTCGTAGAACCAATGCACGGCATTACTGAAACAGCCGTTCAACTCACCCTGATTGACCTCGTTGAAGAAACGCAGACGTTGGCGATCAACCCATACGCCATCATGAAAGCGCGATGCGGGGAAAAACGTCTGCATGATCTGCACATTCGGATAGTTGATGTCGGTGCGAACTTCAGCGCGAGGGATAAACTCTCCCTCGACGACCGTCGGTCCTTCCACAAACAACACCCGATGATTCTTCGACAATCGCGAAAGGAATTGCTGTGGCCTTTGCCACACCCCGCTCCAACGCAAATGACAATGCACGACGATTGGAAAATCCGTCCGTTCGAGAAGGCTTGAACTGCTTAATCCCTGTGTGCTTGTCGACGTCGCCGGTGTCTCGGTTTATACGTCGTTGCTGCCGGACGGCGGTCCGCGTCGTGTTTAATTTCTCCCACTACTTCATTACCTCTAGCCATAAGATTTTTGATATTGTTGAGTCAGCGCGGTTGCGATGGCGGGTCAGTTCGCCGCTGCCCTCGCGTCGCAACCGGTAGATGCCGACATTGTGAATTCTTCCAATCTGGTGAAGCATCGCGCCGTCCCAGTCGATATGATCGACGAGCGGCCACCAGGTATATCCGATCATGGGAATGCCTTCCGAACGCAGCCGTTGCACATCGCACACGGTTTGGTCCAGCCATTGCAGGCGCTCGCATTCATCGCCGTAAAAGCTCGTTTCAGTGAGCATGAGCGGAATGTGATAGCGTTCCCAATAATCTCGGACTGTTTTGTATAGCCCCGACAGCTTGGTCGGGATGCGTTGACGAAAATTCTTTTCGGAGCAGGGGTAGAGTTCGGTTTCCGAATGCGAGTAGTAATCCAAACCAAGCACATCAATGTGAGCCGGGTTTTGTAAAAACCAGCGCAGGTCAAATTGCGATAAACCGTGCTTTTGCAACCAACCCCACAGCTCGTGTTCCTGGTCGATCTTGCCCGTCACTAAATCAAGGACGACATGGCGGCGATGCAGGCGCAGTTTTAAGTCTTCTTGCAGTTGCTGCATCAACTCGGGCCCAGCCATCTCGGCGGCTTTTGCTTCAATTGTCGGGTGCTCAAGCGCATCGCAGAGAACAATTTCGGTTTGTGGCGAGAACCGGCGCAACATGCGAATGGAGCGGCTCAGGCCTTGGGCGACTCGTGATAGGACATGTACGTAAGATTCTCGTCCCCGACCATGTGGCGGCCAAAGTCCAATATCGGCCGAGAATAAGCAGGTGATTAGCGGCTCGTTGACCGGGCAGACAGAATGGATAGTATTGCGATACTGAGTTCGCGAAAGCTTCCGTGTAGCTCTCCAATGCGTGTGGAAACTCCACGTCGCCAAAAGCTTCCGGCAGCCATGTGGGTGTTCCAAAATGAACTAAATCGAGAATGAGATTGAATCCAAGCTCCTTGGCGTAACCAAGGCGATCATCGCTCCACGACCAGTCGAACTGGTTGCGAGAGGGCTCAACGAGGTGCCAGGGCAGGGAATACCGCATCCATTTGCAGCCCAACTCATGAGCGGCCCTCTTGAAATCGTCTTTCCAGAATTTGTCGTGCTGAGTCCACTGAAACTGGTCTATTCCAAGATGAGGGATGCAAGAACTCTCTATACCGACTGTCCATCGGAATTCCTTATGCTCTCTTCCCATCCTTGGTTAACCTATCAATGGCCTGTGTCTCCTCAATGGGGGGAGTGCCGGATATTTTTGTAATGGAAGCAAGGTCGAGGTCGGGAGCGCGAAACGACTGGCCGACGTTCCTTAACGCAGCTTAAAACCTGACGCTCGTCAACCAACGGTCAGGCTTTTCCCTATTGCAAATGGCCCCCCGTTCAGGTTGATTGAACGCCGTACCTATTGTGTGTCAAACACCAGGAATTCAAAATTATGAAAATGCTTAAAACATTGATCGCCACTGTCTCCGCCATTGCCGTCCTCGGCATGGTCACCACTAGCTTTGCCGCCGAAAAGGCCACCAAAGAAAAGACCATCTCGGGTACCGCCAAGTGCGCCAAATGCTCCTTGAAGGAATCCGATAAGTGCCAAACCGTCATTGAAAAGGCCGGCAAAAACGGCAAGACCACCAAGATCTACTTGGAAGACAATGACGTGGCCAAGAACTTCCATGAACAAATCTGCAAAGAAGCCGAAGGCAAGAAGGTCAAAGCCACCGGCACGACCGTGAAGACGGACGGCAAGATGGTCATGACCGCCAGCAAGATCGAAGCGGAATAGCCGTTTCTGCAGAAGATTTATCGCGAGAGCCGACCTTAATGGTCGGCTCTTTTTTTGTAATTAGTCCAAGGACTT
Source organism: uncultured Verrucomicrobiae bacterium (assembly GCA_963702845.1). Taxonomy (GTDB): domain Bacteria; phylum Verrucomicrobiota; class Verrucomicrobiia; order Limisphaerales; family Palsa-1400; genus JAICXV01. Next base: position 641,573 of record OY969763.1, read on the forward strand.
GGGCTCGAGCCTGATGAAGCTGATGAGATGGTATTTCTCCCGCTCGAACAGAACCCCCGCGCTTTTGTCTTTTAACAGTATAATACTGGAGTAAGCAGCCGGACCTTCGTAGAGCATGTGCTCGGGCCCAAACGATTCGCATTCGTCGTAACTGACTCGCGCGACGAGGTTGCTTCGACCCGGACCGCGCGGGCCGGTCCACAGGATTCGGTTTTTATTGTCGCCAGCGGATTCCAACGTCCAACGTTTGATAGCGCAGCAGACGGGCGACACCTCAAGGCCGGGGCGGCGCTTCGACCATGTTTTTCCACCGTCACTGCTCGTGCTAAACCAACGATGCGAGCCTTTCCCTCCTTGCCGCGTGTCCATCAGAACGCGGCCGTCGGCGAGTTCGACGAGCTGGCTTTCATCGCCGCCACTTTCATCTCCCGGCACAAAACCACCTCGTTGCCATGTCTTCCCGTGGTCTTCACTGAAGATGGCGAAGTTCTGCCACGGCAGTACCTTCCACGCGGATGCAATCAACCGGCCCTTGCGATCCTGGATGACTCCGGCGGGACCTACGACGGTGCTTTTCCAGTTCGTATCACTGAGATTGCGACTGACGCTCGTCAGGTCGATACGATCCGACCACGTCTCGCCGTTGTCATCGCTCCAACGGGCGGCGAGTTGCGTGTCATCAGTTCCAGGGCGGGAAGTCTTCACTGCGCTCCGGCCCGGTTTGCCACGTAGATACAACAGCCAGACGCGTTTGGTGTCGTGATCAAAGATTGGTGCGGGATTGCCGGCTGACCATAACTCGCCGGGGGCTTCAATGACTTTAAGAGTCGACCACGACGCTCCGTTGTTCGTGCTGCGCTTCATGACCAGATCGACGGTTTGTTTCGGAAAGCCAGGATCCGCCATGTTGTTCTTACGGCCTTCAGCGAAGGCGAGGAGCGAACCATCCGCGGCCGTTTCAATCGCAGGAATGCGGTAACCAAAATAGCCGTCCGTTCCTGAAACAAAAAGATCAACGGGTTTAGGCGCGGCGTCAATTGAGGCGCATGCGAGGATTGCCAGGAACGCGGTTATCAATTTGTGCATCGCACTGGTTCTGCCGGTTGCGTCGGTTTTGACAAGGTATTTTTTCCTGACAAAGTGTGTGAATGAAGTTGCAGCGTCTTCTTAACGGTCTCGTCTTATTCGCGTTTGTTGCCAAAACGACCTTTGCTTTTTCGGAAGATAAAGCTGCGAAGTACCAGCCGGGCAAAGGTCATTACGAGGTTGCGACCGTACGACTCGAGTGGTACGACGAGAAGCGTAACCGCGACGTTCCCGTTAAAATCTACTATCCGAAAAATGCTCCAAGACCTGTGCCTCTGATTATTTTTTCTCACGGCTTAGGTGGTTCGCGCGATGGCTACAGCTATTTGGGCAACGAATGGGCCAGTCAGGGCTATGTTTCTGCGCACGTCCAACACCTTGGAAGCGACACGGCCGTTTTGGAAACCGCGATGACCGGTGGTTTGCAGGAAGCGATGAAACCGTACGCTGCCAGCAATCGTGTCATCGACGTGTTTTACGCGATAAACGAACTCGAACGAATGAACTCTCAGCCCGGGCCGCTCCACGGCAAAATCGATATCAATCGCATCGGCGTCGCCGGACATTCATACGGAGCCTGGACCACGCTGGTAGTCGGTGGCGAAGTGATCATAAAAGACGGCCAGCGCGTAAATGTCCAATCGCGCAACCACGATTCCCGAATCAAGGCGCTCATTCCGATGAGTGCGCCCGTGCCGGAAAAAACCAGCTTGGACGAAGTGTTTTCGGAAATCAATTTGCCGTGCTTTCACATGACCGGCACGCTCGACGACAGCCCTATTGCCGACACAAAAGCCGCCGACCGCCGCGTCCCTTTTGATCACATGACCGGTAAAGTGGCCGACGAATTTCTGCTCACGTTCAAAGGCGGTGATCACATGGTCTTCTCCGGCAGATTGTCACAACGCAGCCCCCGCGCTGAAAGCGATCACATTTTCCAGAAGTACATCAAAGAAGGCTCAACCGCCTTCTGGGACGCCTACTTGAAAGGTGACCACGCCGCGAAAATCTGGCTGTCAGGCGGCGCTTTCAAAAAAGACCTCGATGGCGAAGGCACTTTCGAAATGAAATTCGCCAAGTAGATCGTCATTGGATGTTTGACCGAGCGCGCAACGCAGCGACTGTCTCAAGTTCGTTGACGTATTTGCGGCAGAGCAGGAGCGGAATCGCGCCGATTACGCCAAACGAGCAATCGATCACGCGCCAGAACAACGGAATGCCTCGCACCGCGCCAAACACAAATGCGTAAGGAATTACCAGCGCACACGCGATTAATCCGAACGTGAACAGCCATTTGTTGGGGACCGGCTCGCGTAATGCCCCCACGAACACCAGCGCGATCATAAAATGTCCGAACGCCAACCAATCGGTTCCGTAGAACAGAAACGGGTGCGTTGAACCGAACGTCGTCGAGTGCTTGTTCGACCTTCAGAAGCCATTGCGCCATAAGGCAATTCTGATTTCCAAAGTGCTCCGATAACAGACGCACCTCAGACTGTAATGGAATGGCCGTCACACCACTGACGAAAAGGCCAACGATGAACAGCCAGACCAACATGCGGATGCGTTGATGGAGGATTTCGTCTCGCGACATAACTCAGTCTTTCGTCAGTCCAAGATTTTCAGCCCAGTGACTCAGGAAGAATTGCTTCGTTTCAGGGAAGAAATGATCGGACTTGCCGACGATTGGTCGAAGCGCCGTCGTCATTTGCAACGCAACCAGCAGAAAAATCGCGCCCCACAAAACGAGCATGCCGTTAGGACCCGCTTTGAGTTGAGAAAAGCCGCGCGTAAGAAAGCGCAGCCCAAAAACCGTCGCCACGAGCCAAAACAGTAAATGCAGCGTTCCCATCGTCGGCACCGATTCTGTTGATTGTGAGAACACCCACGCCACCGGCGCAAAGCCGATCAACAAAATCGTGGTGATCGCGAGCATTCCGGCAAGCAGGCCGAACACTTCGCCGAGTCGCGCTTGTGAGCCGCTCAAGCAACAGAAGATGTAGAGACTCGGCAGACAAATTAGACCTGACACTAAAAGGCCGCCAGCGACTTTCACCGGGGAAGCCCACAACTGCATGCCGCCCGAGAATGTTCCGACGATCAATCCGTAAACGAGCGCGCAAAAGACAGCGATCGCAAGTAGCACGCTAATGATGCCGGCAGTTTTGCCTTGAGAGAGTTGGTAATGGATTCGGCGTGGCTGGCGCAGAATGGCTTCAACAGCAGAGACGATGCCGGTCACCGATTGACGATCGCTTGGATTTTCGCCGAGCGGTAAAGTTGCCTGCGGCGGAGTGCCTCCCGACAAAAAAGGTGGCGCATTCTGTGAGATGGGCGGGATTTGTTGATCACTCATAATTTGTTTTTGTTTGGATTAAGGAAAAATCAGTGTTTTGAACGCGTAATAGAGAGCTTCGTAAAATGTCCTGTGAAAGGCCTCGCCACGGATGAACTCGACCGGCAACCCCGGTGAACCGATAAACGGGCGCAAGATCCATGAGAGTTGCGCGCCTAAAAACAAATTAACCGTCAGCCAGGCGAATAGAATTCTTCGACCAACATTCGCGGTGCTTAAACTTTGCAGCAACCGCAACAAACGCAGGTTTGCCGTTATGCCGGCGAACGCAATCACGGTGACCAGCACAATCATGATGAAGCTGTAAACCAGCAACGTGCTTGCGGAGTGGTTGGAAAGTGGCGGCACGTTCCACACCAAAAACGCAATGATCGGACTGAATCCGCCGAGAATAAATGCGGCGATGGTGAAGCTCATTAAGATCGCGAGTAAGCGACTGTCGGAAATTGATATTCAATCCGAGCAAAGGCGCGAGCATCCCGTTGAGCAGCGCATTGCCAACTGCAGTGAGCAACAACACCATCGGCAGTTTGATCCCTGAGTAGAGTGCTTGTAGAGGGTTGTGCCACGAACCGATGGCTGCTCCGAACAGTCCGCAGCCGACCACGATTGTCGCGACACAGCTAACGATTCGGGGAAGCGTCCCGCGAAGGTCCAATCCGCCAGCACAGTCAGTCGCCACGCAAAAGCGCCCCCGTCTGGCTGATACCTGCCATGTCGTCGTTGGCGTTCATGGCGCAATGGCATTGTGCGCGCACTGCCGGTCACCAGTCAATTGACGGTTCGACTTGCCGGTGTGGTATCCATTGTTCGATGGCGTCGATCGTTTGATCCGGTGTCGAAGTGCCGGCCGTGATGCCAATGGTTTCGGCGCATCGAACCATCTTGAAATGCAAATCGTCGGCAGATTGGACATGATAAATGCGCGAGCAATGTTTGCTACACGTCTCGACCAATTGGCGCGTGTTATTGCTGTGCGTCTCCGCCGATCACGAATCACGACATCGGCTTGTTTGGCGAGATCTATTGCTGCATATTGCCGGAGTTTCGTTGGCTGACAAACCGTGTCGATGAAGCGGACTTCTGATTTCGGAAAATGGTTTTGGATACAGCGCACGAGATGACTGACACGTTCAATCGGTTGAGTTGTTTGCGAGGCGATGCCAAAGCGCGGATGTTCCGTCAGTCGTTGAATGTCGCGATTCATCCAACACAACGTCGAAGGTGGCCAGATCTTCAGTCATGCCGCGGACTTCGACGTGGTCGCGTTTGCCGATAATAATTGGATGATAGCCTTGATCGACAAGCTGTCGGACCGACCGATGCGCGTAGTGAACCAAGGGGCAGGTGGCTTCGGAAATATTCAATCCTTGTTTGCGCACGCTTTCGAATGTTTTCTTGGAAGCGCCATGCGCGGTAATCATCACGTTTGATGTTTTGACCTGGTCCAGTTTCTGCGCAATGCGAATGCCTTGTGCACGTAAATCCGCGAGCACGTTTTCGTTATGGACCAGGTCACCAAGAATCGTCAGTGGTTGTTCCTGCGCCTTTGTTTCGGCGAGTTCGATGGCGTCTCGCACGCCGAAGCACATTCCTAAATGAGTTGCACGAATGATTTTCATTTCAGTTGGTAGGGCGCGTCGCTCCGCGCGCATCAGTTTTTAATGATTCGAACCCAAAACTTTGTATTGCAAAGTAAGACTGCAGGTTTGTTAAACTGTTCAATTTTATTTCTCCTATTTTGTGTCTTTTGCCTGGCGAACGATCTGTTCGAGCAGGTCGATGTAGGCGCCGAAAGCTTTGCGACCTGCGGGAGTTAAAGAGAAAGTCGTCAGTGGACGCCGATTTTGGAAAGTTTTCGTGACCGAAACAAAACCCGCCTCCTGAAAGATCTTGATATGCACGCTGAGATTGCCGTCGGTCATGTTCAGCTGTTCGCGCAACTCGGTAAACGACAACTCAGGCGAGGCGGCCAGTAGCGACATAATCGGCAGCCGGCCTTTCTCGTGAATGACGCGGTCGAGTTGTAGGAACGGCTTCGGGTTCACGCGCTGTTCCTGCGATTTTCCGTGAAATACAAATAAATCCCGTAAGCGAGATGCGCGCCGCCAAAGCAAACGCCCATCGCCCAATTCGCCGCGTCAATCAGCGGACGCTCGGGAAGGCGCAGCACGATCAAAGCCATCGCACATCCGCCAAGAATAAATCCCCAGCCAAATAACTTGATTCCGCGCGGCATAAAGAAACCAGCTGAGTGAAGAGCGCATCCGTAAAGAACCATCCACCCGGGGACGAGCAACCAGATTGGCAACAGGTTATCAGTGTGAAATGCAAGAAACGGCACTCCTGCGACAAAGCCCGAAAATAGCGGCGGAGCAAGTGCCTGCGCCACTCGCCGTGTCGGCGAAGACCATAACGGTTCAGAGTCCTTCATCGCCTGACGACGGACGAGTACAAAAGCCTCAATCAAACAAACAACACTGACCGTCAGCCAGAAGACAACAAACGCCCGTGGACTCTCCAAATTTAACCCGCGTGCGACCACTGCGGCAACAAGGCCGGAGACGCCAATGGAAACAGTGAGCGGCGCCAGGCCCCGGCGATAAAGCGCCGAGCGTTCCATCAAAGTGCGGATGATCTGAAGATTTTCAGAGGCCCAGTCGTTTTGCATGCGAGTAACTTTGTATTACAAAGTAAATAGTGTCAAGCTTAATAGACCGCCTCCATCGCCGATTCCAATCGGCACGCGTCAGGTTTACAAGCCGCCGTCCGGACGCCTTCCTTGCCATGCCCGTCGACAATGAATACCCTGTCCCGAATGCGTCTGCTCGACCGCTATTTGCTGCGCGAATTGCTTGTCCCATTGGGATATTGCCTCGCCGGCTTTTTGATTTTTTATAGCGCGTTCGACCTCATTTTCGCGTTGGAGAGCCTGCAAAAGCTGAAGCTCCATTTCGGCGATTACCTCGAGTATTACATGTGGACGTTGCCCGAAATGGTCGTGACCGTAATGCCGATCGGTCTACTACTGGCATTGCTCTACGCTTTGACCAATCTCGCGCGCTACAACGAACTGACCGCTATGCGCGCCGCTGGAATCGCCCTCTGGCGGTTGATGTTGCCCTATATGACCGTTGGGCTGGCGATTGGGTGTCTGGTCCTGGTGGTAAATGAATTGTGGGTGCCGCAGTCGATCATGCGCGCGGAGGAAATCAAACTCAGGCGAACATCGCCGGTCCAGAACCGCATCTGGCACGGCCCGTTGAAATTCCGCAATGAAACGGAGAACCGCTCATGGGACGTGAAGGACTTCAATCTCAAGACGTCCGAAGTGTTACGGCCATCGATCGCCTGGGAGAGCCTGGACGGTGCGCATCATGATTTGTTCGCTGAAAGCGGGGTTTTCTCAAACGGTGTTTGGAACTTCTACAAAGTGCAACAGTGGGACACGCCGCCCGGCGCGCGTTTTGCCACGCCGATCAGTAACGCCGTCTTTGAAGCGAAGTTCGTCGAGACACCGGAGCTCATTAAGAGCGATATCAAAATCAACAGCTTGAAATTAGACCAGGCAGCCAAGCGCCCGCAGCTTTCCATCAATGAGATTCGAAACTACGAACGTTTGCACCCGCGCGTGCAGCGCGATCGTCGTGCGATGCTCGAAGCGCAGTTACAAGGCCGTTACGCCGAGCCGGTCAAATGTTTGATGGTCGTGTTGATCGCGATTCCATTCGGCGCACGGTCTGGCCGGCGCAACGTGTTTGTCGGCGTCGCGGCGAGCATCTTCATTTGTTTTGGATATTTTATTTTGCAAAAAATTTGTCTCGGTCTCGGGACCGCGGACATTCTGCCGGCGGCGTTGAGCGCGTGGCTGCCGAACATCGTGTTCGGCCTGGCTGGATTAATCATGACGTTAAAGGTGCGATAGCATGGACCCACTTGCCGAATTGCAATTACGTTACGAGCGGCTGCAAGTGCTGTATCAAGTCAGCAACGTCATCCATTCGACGCTTGAGCCGCAAGCAGCATTGCAGCTCGTCTTGCGAGAAGCTGTCCGCGTAATGCGCGCCACCAGCGGTTCAGTCATGATGATCAATCCGACCAGCGGCCTGCTCGAAATTCAGACTTCGACCGGCCTGCCGACCAATGCGCCCGAACTCAGGCTGCGTGTAGGGCAGGGGATCACCGGTTGGGTGGCACAAACCGGCAAGCCGGCCTGCGTCGGCGACGTTCGCAAAGATCCGCGTTACGTCATGTTGCGTCGCGGGGTCCGCTCGGAATTTGCCGTGCCGATGGAAGTTCTCGGTGAACTGCGCGGCGTCCTGAATGTCGATTCCGATCGCGCCAACGCGTTCACAATCGCCGACCAGGAATTATTGCAGGAACTCGCCGTTCAAGCTGCGCGGGTTATTCAGAACACGTGGCTTTACGAGCAGCTTCGGCTGAAGACGCAGTTGTTGGAGACATTGGTGAGTGTAAGCCAAAGTATCAACTCCGCGCTGAACGTGAACGAAGCGCTGCAGGTCATCACGCGCGAGTCGTGCAAGTTGATGCAGGCGAAAATGTGTTCGCTGTTGATGATTGATGATTCGGGCGAGAACCTGTCTTTGCGCGCGAGTTTTGGAGCCGGTGCGGCTTACATCAACAAACCTGCGCTGAGTCTTGAAGAAAGTTTTGCAGGGATTGTTGTGCGGCGAAAAAAACCGTTGCAGTTGGACAACGTGCAGACGTCGGCTCGTTATCAGAACACCGAGATTGCGCGGAAGGAAAAATTATTCGCTCTATTGAGCGCGCCGCTGTTGTTCGGAGGCCAAGCCATTGGCGTGCTCAACGTTTACAAGGACCGGCCATATAACTTTTCCAACGAGGAAATCCACATCCTTTCCGCGCTGGCCGAGTTGTCGGCCATTGCCATCGAGAAAGCACGGCTCTACGAACGAGTGGTCGACGTGGAGGAGCAGTTGCGGCAAAACGAAAAACTTTCTGCTCTCGGTTTGCTCGCAGCGGAGGTCGCCCATGAAATTCGCAATCCGCTCACAGTGATGAAGATGTTGTATCACTCGCTCGATTTGCGTTTTCCCGCAGGCGACCCGCGCATGAAAGACGACATCATCCTGCGCGAAAAAATGGAGCATCTGAACAAGTTCGTGGAGCAAATCCTCGATTTCGCGCGCAGCACCGAACCGAAGCTGACTGCAGTGAATTTGAATCAATTGATCGACGACCTCGGCCTGCTTACGCGTCACAAACTGCGCAACCAACAGATCCAGTTCATGCGCAAGCTCGAGCCCGACATTCCGAACGTCATGGGCGACGCCACGCAATTATCGCAAGCGTTTTTGAACCTGACGTTGAACGCCGTTGAAGCGATGCCTCACGGCGGTACGTTGACGATTTCCTCCCGTGCCATGCGCACGCCGCGATCGAGCAAAGAACCGCCTCACGTTGTCGTGGAGTTTACCGACACTGGCCACGGCATGTCTCCCGCGCAACGCGACCGCGCGTTCACCTCGCTCCTGAGCACGACGAAGAAAAAGGGAACAGGTCTCGGCCTGGCCATCGTGGCGCGAGTCGTTGAGACGCACAGCGGCAAAATCAAAATCCGCAGCACTCCCGGCAAGGGGACGACCGTCAGTATCGCGTTTCCGATTTAGATAAACTCGTTGATCAGGTTCTCGAGAAATTCCTGGCGGCCGCTGCTATTCGGCGCAGCTTCGCCTTTCTTGAGCATGTATTTCTCGAGAGTTTCGAAACTGGCGCGACCGAGTTCGATGTCCTGGCCGATGTCCTTGTCCCACGACGCATAGCGCGCTTTGACGAATTCGGCGAGACGTCCGTCCTTGCGCATTGCGGCGGCGATTTTTAGGCCACGCGCAAAAGCATCCATGCCGCCGACGTGCGCGTGAAATAGATCGTCGGTCTCGAAACTTTCGCGGCGCACTTTGGCGTCGAAATTCACGCCACCAGTCTTCAACCCGCCGGCGTTCAAGATCGTTAGCATGCACTGTGTCGTCAGGTAAATATCAGTCGGAAATTGATCGGTGTCCCAGCCAAGAAGTGGGTCGCCGGTGTTGGCGTCGATTGAGCCGAGAGCGTCGGCCGCGACCGCGACTTCCAATTCGTGCTGCATCGAGTGGCCGGCAAGCGTGGCGTGGTTGGTTTCGAGGTTCAGCTTGAGATGATCTTTCAAGCCATACTCGCGCAAAAAATTCAGGCACGCGGCGGCATCGGAATCGTATTGGTGCTTGGTTGGTTCTTTGGGTTTTGGCTCGATGTAAAACTGGCCTTTGAATCCGATCTTCTTTTTGTGCTCGACCGCCATGTGCAAAAATTTGGCGAGGTGATCGAGTTCGCGTTTCATGTCCGTGTTCAGCAAAGTGGAATAACCTTCGCGCCCACCCCAAAACACATAGCCTTCGCCACCGAGTTCATTGGTGACCTCGAGCGCTTTCTTGACCTGCGCTGCGCCGTAGGCAAAAACGTCGGCGTTGCAGCTCGTGGCCGCGCCGTGCGCATAACGCGGATGCACGAACAAACAAGCTGTTCCCCAAAGTAAACGAATTCCGGTGCGCTGTTGTTCCTCCTTCAGGACTTTCGCAACTGCGTCGAGATTCTTATTCGTGTCAGTGAGCGACGCGCCTTCTGGTGCAACGTCGCGATCATGGAACGCATAAAATGGCGCGCCGAGCTTCTCGATAAATTCAAAGGCCACGCGCGCGCGATTCTCCGCGTTCGCAACCGAATCCGAGTTATCGTCCCACGGACGGAACATGGTCGGGCCGCCGAACATATCCGCGCCACGTCCACGGAAGGTGTGCCAATAAACGACGGAAAAACGGAGGTGATCCCGCATCGTTTTGCCTTCGATCACCTCGTCGGCGTTGTAATGTTTGAAGGCTAACGGATTCTTGGACTTCGGACCTTCGTATTGGATTTTTGAAATTTTTGGGAATGCCTGAGACATAAAAATTGAAATACGCAGCGAGTTTGGGGGCGATGATTCATTTCCGGCAAGAGAAAACAGCGGTGATATTGGACCTGCTTGTGCTTACAAATCCAACAATAGGGCAGTGGCTTTTGCAGTCGTGAGAAAATGAGGGGGCGCCTGGCGGCTGTTACTTCGGTGTTTTTGTAAGTGTCTTATTAGCAGCGTGCAATAAACGTGGCCTGCTGCGGGATTTGCAGATCTGTTGTTGGCACGGTTCCGGCTTTATCTCAAGTATGATCGCACGTGTAATACGTCTCAAAACCAAACGATCCAGCGCCCGCCGAGTTTCATTGGCGCGTCCCAATAGCTTTCGTCATACGGCAGAGCCGCAAGACCACCCCGCCTTTGGATTGCCTGATTCTTATCAATCATGGCTGAGCGACGGCGCTTCCAAAGAAATCGGTGAATTTTATCGCGCCTAAGAACGCGAAACATCCGTATCCGTTAGCTAAAGGAGTGTGGGGTACGGGATTTCGCGTTCTGGGGCGCAACGTTTATAGCGCCGTTGGATAAGTTTCGGGAAGTTCACCTTCGTCCCATTGCGACGTTCGTTCCAAAGGTTCTACCGCCTGGGTTTCGTCAAAATGAATCACCGCGTCGAATTGTTCGGCGAGGTTTGATGAAAAATAATGGCTCCAACGTTCCGTGTCGGGCCGGTAAACGACCCCAATCGCACGTTCCAATAATTCCGGCGCCAATGCGCGATACAGAGTTCTGTTATCACGAATAGTGAGCAGGAAATCCGCAATACCGACCTCATGAAACAATTCTTCATAACTGTCCCGGAGCGGTTCTCGCACTTGTTTGCGTTCGGCTGGGTCGCCCCAATCTGACGCGGCGGTGACAGTCCCGGTTGCGGTCGTAAATCCCACGAGAACAGTTTTATCTCCGTGCCGCTCACGCATCAACTGGCCAATGTTTAACTCACCCCGATTGGTCATTTGGGTAGCCCGTGCATCGCCTAAATGCGAATTGTGCGCCCAGACAACGGCTTTCGGAACTTCACCCTGGCCACGGAAGTGATCCATTAAACGATCGAGCGTGTTGACCATGTGCGTGTCGCGCAGGTTCCAAGTATTCGGACGGCCGCGATACATGGCGCGGTAATATTGTTCGGCGTTCTTTGCAACGAGCGCATTCTGTTCGGCAAAGAACAATTCATCGGCAGCGGCACGACCATCGCGGGATAGGAAGTCCATTGCGCGCTTTTGCAACTCGATGAGCTGTTCGACCACCACGTCTTCGCACGAGAGTGATTTGTGCTGACTCGCCGTTAGACCGTAGGAGTGCGCGTCGTCGCCGAAATGTTCAAAACAGGAGTATCGCATGCGCGCTTCCATGGCGGCTTCGGGATCCATTTTTTGCAGGTAACGAATCACTGCGTCGATCGAGGCGTGCAGGCTGTATAGGTCGAGACCGTAGAAACCAACTTTGCTCCAAGCGGGGTGATTGCTGGTGGTGGCATTGTGAGCGCGCAACCAGCCGATGAAACCAACCATATCCGCATTACGCCACATCCATGTTGGAAAACGTTTGAAATCGCTGAGCGCTTCATTGGCAGTATCGTCCTGGTCGCCACCGCGAATGTATCGATTCACACGCAGTGCGTCTGGCCAATCCGCTTCAAGTACGATCACATTGAACCCTTTTTCCGTGATGAGCCGCTTGGTGATTTCCGCACGCGCGTTGTAAAATTCGTGTGTCCCGTGGGTCGATTCTCCGAGCAGAACAAATTGAGCATTGCCGATTATTTCGATGAGCGGATCGTAATCGGTGGATTCGCCCGTGATAGGGGATGCGAATTCGCGAACGGTATCGGCAGTCTGATGCAAACTGAGCATCGCCATAAAACCTCCTGCTCAAACCTAAAACCATTTACGCGGTACGCAACGGGCAGGAAGGCGCAGCCCCTCTATGGCGTGACCGATTTCTCGTCGATTACTTTCTTGCTGATCAGCTTCTGAAGTTTCGGGCGGATGATGAATGCGCAGTAACCCTGGCTGCCGTGTGTATTGTAGTAGTTCTGGTGATAATCTTCGGCCGCGTAGAATTTCTTCAGCGGCACGATCTCCGTGACGATCGGGTCTTTATAATTCTTCTGCGCTTCTGCCTTCACTTTTTCAGCAACCTTCTTTTGCTCGTCGTCCGAATATAGAATGACAGAACGATATTGGGTGCCGACATCGTGTCCCTGGCGATTAAGCGTCGTCGGGTCATGCTCTTCAAAGAATACTTCCAGCAACTTGTCGTAAGAAATCTGCGCCGGGTCGAACTTGATTTGAATGACTTCCGCGTGACCGGTGTTGCCGTGGCAAACTTGTTCGTAGGTCGGGTTTTCTTTAGTGCCGCCGGCGTAACCGCTGGTGACGGATTTCACGCCGGGAATCCGTTGAAACACGGCTTCACCGCACCAGAAGCAGCCACCTCCGAACGTGGCGGTCTGCAGATTCTTTTCGGGCTCGGTGGATTTTTCAGGAGCGGCATTCATACAAATTGCAGTAGTTAAAAGAGCGCCAAGTGCCAGGATCAGCATTTCAGCTAGAGACCATCGGCTGAAACCGATCGATTCGAACTTCCGATATGTATTGGTGCACATCATCTGTTTGACTTGGGTCTGGACGAAACGTTCAACGGTTATTTAGGTTTGTCCATATCTTCTTCGTTCAGGTTTTCGAATTCTTTGAAATGATCGGGCCGCAACGGTTCGGAAATTTTATTTTCTTCGCCGAGCCATTTGCCGAGGTCGACCAACTTGCAGCGTTTGGAGCAGAACGGGCCCCATGGCGTCGAAAGCCAGTCGCCTGCTTTTTTGCAAGTCGGGCATTTTATCTCGCGCGTGTTGGCCATGTCTAAAAACCTAATGCAAACCTCTCTCCCAGCAAAGAGACATTGCGCACGCTAGTTGGTGCGCCGGGGGGTTGGTCTCGACTTGGCTGAACAGTCTCGCGGCATGAATAAAAGCTTTAGCAAAAGCGCGGATTCCACTAAAATCCGTCACAATGCGAGGTCTTTTTAATTCTGTTTTGGCGTTCGCTTTCGCGTCGTTACTCACCTCTGCGTCTGCGCTGACTATTACAACGCAACCGAAAGCGACCACTGTCAATGCCGGTTCCACCGCTACTTTCAGAGTGGTCACCACCAATGGGACCGTCACGGCTTATCGATGGTTCTTTGGGACAACTGCTTTGCAGGACGGCACGAATAACTCCGGCGCCGTCATTTCCGGCTCTCAGACTGCAACGCTCACCATTGAAAATGTCACCACCAATCTAAATGCGGGCATGTTCAAGGTCGCCGTTTCCAACGCCGCGAGTCCCGTGGTAAGTATCGCCGCAAGGCTATCAGTGATTCGGGGCACGTTGGTGAACTTCGACGTGCCGGGTGTGGGAACTATGGTCGTGGAACTCTTCGACCACGACAAACCGGTTACAGTCCAAAACTTTTTGCGCTATTTGCAGAGCGGGTATTCAGGATTTACAAACTTCTACGCGAACGCGTTCTTTAGTCGGCTTGAGAAAGATTTCGTCCTGCAAGGCGGCGATTTTGCTCCGTATCCGATGGCGTTGGGCAATGCGTTTACGAACGTTTACTCCATCGCGGACGTGGCTTTGTCCACGCTTAATGCTGTTGGGGGTGGATTGTTGTGGTATGTGAATAATGAATCGAGCGTTGGTCCGCACATACGCAACACATTCGGAACGCTTGCCATGGCAACGCCCGATGGATTTCCAAATCGCGCCCGTTCCACGTGGTTCTTCAATTTGGCCGACAATTCAGGTAATCCGCAAAATCTCGATACCACTAACGGCGGCTATGCCGTGTTCGGACGTGTCGTGCAAGGCCTCGACGTGCTCACGACAATGAATCAATTGCCGTCTAACCAGATTATTTCGCACGACGTGACGACGCAGATTACGTCGACGATTTACGGCACAAACACCTTTCTAACTTTGCCGGTCAAAACCACCGATGCGAACAACGTCCACATTTCGGATCTGTATCTCATCAACAGTTCGCTCTTGTCGCGACCGCTCTTCGATGTAATCAAACCCACTATTAAAATTACTTACCCTCCCGCGAATGCGATGCTGACGAATGGCGTTTTTACGATGCGCGGAACCGCAAGTGATAACGTGGGTGTGGCCGGGGTGTATTGTCAGAACCTGTTTTACCATGCTGTGGGACCTGATTTCTTGGACAACGACGAGAGCCTTATCGGCCACATCTTTTTGACGGGCACAACAAATTGGTCCGCTGATGTTAATCTGCATCCGGGACCCTGGAAAATGATCATGACGGTTTACGACGGCCACGGCAATTGGTCGCAGGTTACCGAAAATTTTGTCGTCCTCAGCCCATTGACTGTAACCACAAGCGGCACTGGAACGGTTACGCCGAATTTGAATGGCAAATGGCTCGCACCCGAAACGAGATATTCAATGACAGCTACGCCGGGCCGCGGACAGTTGTTCGCTTACTGGAGTGGCGTGCGCAATGGCGAAACGTGGATATTTCCATATAATGACGACACATGGACTTTCCTTGGCAACGACAACTTTAAAAGCGGCCCGCAGCTTGGCCCCAAAGTGACGACGCCTGCGTTGAACTTCACGATGTATACCAATCTGACTGTCACGGCGAATTTTGTGTCCAACTACTTCCCGGTCGTGCAAGGAACCTATTACGGACTCGTCGCTCCGACGGACCACAACTTCATCACTGTTTCCAATGCCGGCCTGTGTAAAATTTCGAGTGCCTCTGTCGGTTCGTTCAGCGGCACGCTGTCCATGTTGGGCAAGATGTTTTCCTTTTCAGGGAAATGGGATTATGCCGGAAACGCGAACGGTGTTGTCATTGCGCGACCCGGAATCAGCAACTTAACGGCAAACCTGAGCATCGACTTGAGCAATAATCTTGGGCAGGTGACCGGCACGATCAATGGTCCTGGCTGGACGTCTGACGTGAATGCATACCGCAGCGTGACTAAACTGACCACAAATACTGTCCCTGCGACACGCAATTATGTCATGACCATTCCGAGCCAATCCGCGAACAGCGATCTCGGCGACAGTTTCGCGACCGTGAGCGTGTCATCCATCGGCACGTTGACGATTAATGGATTGATGTCCGACAACACGCCTTGGACCGAATCGGTCGGGGTAGGGCAGAGCGGCAACTTCCCGCTCTTCGCGTCACTATATAGCGGACGCGGACTGGTGATCGGTCTGCAGGAATTCGCGGACAACAGCGTCGCTCGCTGGATCCGCCCGGCGATTTCAAATGCGTATTATACGAACGGTTTCTCGACCGGCGCGTTCTTCGACGGGCTGCATCAATACGTTCGCCCAGCGGCAAATAGCACCTACACACTTCGCTTTGGCGGCAATACGTTGACTGAAGTCGATTACTCGCTTCGTGTCAGTACTGCGGGACAATTCGTAGTGACTGGCGGTTCGGGCAAGGTCCCAACACTCGTTCTGACCGCAACCACTGGCGCAATCTCCGGCACTTGGACAGACAGCAATAACGGAAAATGGACGCTCAAAGGCGTTTTCCAGGATGCGTCGGCTGGTGGAACCGGATTTATTCTTGGACCGCACGGCCAAACCGGTTACCTGCACATCAACCCGACGCCATAATGTGACCATTTTCATCGCGACGCGTAATGCGCATAAAGTCCATGAGATCCGTCAAATTCTTGGGGCGGATATTCGGTTTTTGACGTTGCGGGATTTGCCGAATGCGCCCGAAGTGGTGGAAGATGCCGATACGTTCGCGGGCAATGCAGTTAAGAAAGCAACCTCGTTGGCTAAATGGCTCGCCGATCAACCGGAGATCAACAAGGGCGAATTGTATGTTCTCGCCGACGATTCCGGTCTCGAAGTGGACGCATTAAACGGCGCACCTGGAGTCCATTCGGCACGCTTTGCCGCGGATGACAAAACCAAAGGCAATTCTGCCGACAGTGCAAACAACGCAAAATTGCTGCAGTTGTTGCAAAAAGTCCCAATGGACAAGCGGACGGCGCGGTTTCGCTGCGTGTTGGCGTTTACACCGGTGGCCAACGCGCAGAGTGCCAGCACGTTCGACGGCGCTTGCGAAGGCCGAATCGAGTTGGCACCACGTGGAACGTCTGGGTTCGGCTACGACCCATTGTTCATCCCCAACGGCTACTCCCAAACTTTTGGAGAGTTGGGTGAGACGGAAAAAAACAAGCTGAGCCATCGCGCCAATGCCCTCGGAAAACTGCGGTCGTCCCTAGGTAAGTGATCCCGTTTCAAATTGACAACTGCACAGGAGTTCCTTTTAATTACGACGGCCAATTAGACACACGCTTGTCCGAGCTGAATGCAGTACCCCAAACAATGTTTACGCTGCTAACCCATCGGTTGCGCTTCTTGTTCGCAACGGCGCTCGGGCTGTTTTGTTCGTTCGGTTTTGCTGATATCGCATGCGCGGACAATCCACCGTCCTCTATCACGTACACGGAAATTTATCGTGATACGATCCGCAACGACCCCGACTTCGGTCCGTTCGTCATACCGATCGTCTCGTCCTCGTTATCGGTCACACTATATACGAATGTGCCGAGTGCAACGTTTAGCGCGAAGACGCCATGGGACATCACTTTTGGACTGCTCGAGATATCCGGCTCATTTAGCAATGATCCAAATTACACGGTTGGCAAAACCTCCGCCGCTTTTCCATTTGTTGATCCAAATACGTCTCAAGTCGCCGGGGCTATTTTCATGTCGTGGCAGTCCGACCATTTCATGCTCACGATCAGGACGAGTTCAGATTTTGTCGATGCTTTGGATTTCTATACTGGCGCAACGCAGCCGATCAGCGATGCCTCTGATTTAACAATCACGGTTGGCAAATTGGCTCATACGAGCACCATTTTCCTCAGCGGCCACAATACGCATCGAATCGATCCGGTTAGTCAGTTGGATTTGGACACGGGAAATATTCTCGGAAAAGGAGATTTTATCGGTCCGACCGTCTCCATTCAGTCGCCGGCGCCAAACTTTGCCACATTTAACTCGGCTTTGAATGTAACTGGCCTGGCTACTGATAACATCGGCGTTGGTGCCGTTATGTGGCGTTGGGCGGTGCCCGGCGAGGATCCTAGCCGCGGTGCGTCGCGGTTCGACGATTGGAGCTCGGTGGACGTGCTGAATATCCCTGAGACCGGACTGGCCACGCGCGCGACATGGAGCACGGCAGTGGACATGAGCTTCAACGAACCAGGCACGAATCGTTTTTGGGTCACTAGTCAGGATCCCGCCGGGCATTTTTCCGCGATACAAACCCGACAGTTCTTTTATTCCGTTCCAAGTTACCTGACCTTGCAATCGACTG
This sequence comes from uncultured Verrucomicrobiae bacterium, assembly GCA_963702845.1. GTDB lineage: Bacteria > Verrucomicrobiota > Verrucomicrobiia > Limisphaerales > Palsa-1400 > JAICXV01. Next base: position 659,362 of record OY969763.1, read on the forward strand.
ATGGTGGCCGACCTGTTGGTGGACCGGGAGTGTTCAACAACGCGGCACTGATAATCAATCGTCCCTATTCCGTCAACGCAATCGCTAATCGTGATAGCATTTTCCTGAACTGGATCGACGGAGATGGAACGGTGGTATCGATCACGCCGCAATACAAATTCCTGATGCAAGATTCCCTGACCTTGCAGGCAAACTTCGGGCCCAACCCGTTTCCCGCAGTCGCCGGTGTGTATAACGGATTGTTCAATCCTGCCACCGGAGTGAGCGAGCTCGATTCGGGTTTGATTTCCGTGACCGTTAGTTCGCATGGCACTTACTCGGGTCACGTGACGCTTGAGTCCGGAACGTATTCGTTCACAGGCCAGTTTGGCTTCTACGGAAACGCGGGCGATCCCAACGCGGCGGACACAACATTCCAGATTACAGCCAAGGGATTGAAGCCAATCTTAGGCTCACTTCATATCGCGGGCGCGGGACCGAATGCCTTGAGTCGCAATCTCACTGGTCAACTTTCCGTCTTTGATGCACGCCTGCAAAAGCGCGTTGTTTCAGTGATCGACGCCGGGTATTCGGCCGGCGCAATCGGTGATGTTGCGGCAGGGTTGTACAATTTCCAGCTTCCTTCATCCCAGGGCACCACTCAGATTGGGCCACTCGGTTACGGATACGGAAGTGTGACGCTAAAATCGAATGCTTTGGCTACCACGATGGTAACGCTCGCTGACCAGACGCCGGTTGCCACTTGCAGCAGCGCCTTAGTGGAAGGCGGCAGTTTACCGGTGTTTATCTCTGGCTATGGCGGCCTGGGAATTATGATCGGATGGCTCACATTCACGAACGAAGCCACCAGCGATTTGCGCGGCGACAATGTGCATTGGATCAAACGTCGTCGCCCGGCTAATGCATTTTATCCTGATGGTTTTCATCGGATTTTTGAAGTGACTGGTTGCCGCTACGTAGCGCCGAAGGCCGGCACAAACATCCTGGGTTGGACCAGTGGAACGGTGAGTTTCGCTGACTTTGCCTTCTCTGGGACGGAAGGAATAGCGTTCGATCCGAAGCTCAACCGCTTCAGCTTTCCGGCAAATCAGGACAATTTTCGGATTGGCTTCTCGCCCGCGACGGGCATTTTCACCGGCACGTTCGCTTCTAGGCCATCTCTGCCTCTTCGCGGAATTGTGCTGCCGAAATTGAATACGGCCTACGGCTTTTTCCTCGATCAAAACCAGAGCGGTTTTGTCGTCTTCAGCACGCCTTAGCGCTTGCCGAGCGTGGCGAGAAGCTTGTCGTGGATGTTGCCGAAGCCGCCATTGCTGAACACACAGATCACGTCACCGCCAACCGCTTCCTTTTTCAGGTGAGCGACGATCGAGTCGGCATCCGGCAGGTAAGCTGTTGGTTTGCCTAAAGCTTTGATGTCCTGCATCAGCTTCTCAGGATTCAGGCGCTCTTCGGGCTTGAGCAATTCCAGGCGCGCAATTTGCGCAATCACGACTGCATCGGCGTCTTTGAACGAATCTGCCAATTCATTCTGAAACACGTTCCGCCGCGTCGTGTTGGTGCGCGGCTCGAAAACGGCGAATATCTTTTGGTTTGCGTACTTCTGCCGCAAGGCTGACATCGTCTCACGAATCGCCGTCGGATGATGGCCGAAATCATCAATCACCGTAACGCCGCCCGCGATGCCCCGCACTTCCATGCGGCGTTTCACGCCTTTGAATGTTTCGAACGCCGCTTGGATTTGTTTGTTCGATAAACCGCAATGCTTCGCACAACCGACGACGGCGAGCGCATTTCGGATGTTCAATTCGCCGACCATGTTCAGGTGAAACTTGAAGCTCGGGATTTCGAACGTGCTAGCGGTCGGACCGTACTTGATATTGAACGCCTGCACCGCATTGTCAGCACCGAGCCCGAAACGTTTCACTGGACAATGCGTCACATTCAGCAGCGGTGCGAGATTTGGATCATCGCCGTTGGCGAGCAATTGACCGTTGCGCGGGATCAGATTGATAAACCGTTTGAACGCGGTTTGGATCGCTCCAACGTTTTCGAAAATATCGGCGTGATCGAACTCCAGATTGTTGATGATCGCGACTTCTGGAAGGTAATGGACGAACTTGCTACGCTTATCGAAAAATGCCGTGTCGTATTCGTCGCCTTCAATGATAAACCATTCGCTGTCGGTGAATCGTGCGCCCTGGCCGAAATTGTTTGGAATACCGCCGATGAGGTAGCTTGGGTTGAGCCCATTATGCTCAAAGACCCATGCGAGCAGGGAGGTGGTGGTTGTTTTTCCGTGGGTTCCGGAGACTACGAGCGAGCGTTTGCCGCGAATGAAAAATTCTTTGAGCAATTCTGGCAATGAACAATAACGCAATTTGTGATCTAGCACCGCTTCTGCTTCTGCGTTTCCGCGTGAGATCGCATTACCGATGACAACGAGGTCGGGCTTATGTTTGAGATTGGACTCCGAATAGGCCCCCATTACGTCGATTTTGCGCTCTGCCAAAAACGTCGACATGGGCGGATACACCTGCGAGTCCGAGCCCGTAACGGTGTAACCTCGCGCCTGCATCGCCGCCGCCACCGAGGCCATGGCGGTCCCGCAAATTCCTACAAAATGAATGGAGCGAATCTCTGATGAAACCATGGCGCTATCATGTCTAAATCGGTTCAATCGTGAAATCATTTTTCACGCGAAACAATTTTTCGAAGCCTTCGCTCAATTGTGGTGGTTCCAATTTCTTTGCCATCGCATAAATCGCCACATTCGGCACGCGAGCTTTGCCCGCGCGTTGTGCGTTGCGTTTTAGCGCCTCATCAACCGAACAATCGAAATAATATCCAATCACCCGAAACTTCGCCGCCCTTGCTTGCGCAATATAAGCAGCCCTCTTTTCGCGAGTGACATTGGTGTTATCGAGAACAAAGGGCTGTTTCGCGCGCAAACACGCCTCGATGAGAGTCTTTTCCCGAGTTTCCGTCCGTAGCATGTCGCGATTGATGCGCACATGCGTATCGAGGAAATTCTTGGTGTAGAACGTAGATTTCCGGAGCCCGGTATACCGATGAACAAGACCAGTTCCATACTGGCACGCCGGTTAGCTCTTCAGCTTTCGCTCGAGAATTTCGCCGATCAGATCCAGGGTTAGCCTTTCCTTTGCTGATTCTCATCACTTGGCCTTTGAGAAAGTTGAGTGCTGCCGCATTGCCTGCCTTGTAATCGGCAGCAGGGCGAGGATTGGCGGCGATGACCTCGTCGCAGAATTTTTCAATGGCACCGGTATCGCTGACCTGGGCCAGGCCTTTTTTCTCCACAATCGCGCTTGGCATTTCGCCGGTTTCAAACATGTCGCCGAAGACCTGCTGGCCGATGGCGCTGCTGATTTTTTTGCTGTCGACGAGCGAGACAAGTTCGATGATCGCCTCAGGCTTGAACTTTACGTCGTGCAAGGCCGTGCCGGTTTCGCCGAGCTTCGCACGCAAATTATTGATCACCCAGTTAGCAACGGCTTTCGGATTGCTTGGACTGTTTCGCCACGGTTTCGAAATACAAGCCAAGCGGCGCATCCCACACAAATGTCTGCGCATCTGAAGCAGGTAATTGATATTCTGAAATCATGCCGTTGTTTCTTCGCCAACGGCAGTTCCACGACGCGCGCTTTCACTTCTTGCAAGCCACTCGTCGGTTGGAACGAACGGCATCAGAGTCGGGTTCCGGAAAATAGCGGTAATCGTGCGCTTCTTCTTTGGAACGCATCAATTCGGTGATTCCACCTTCATCATCCCAGCGGCGCGTTTCCTGAAACAATTGGCCGCCGCTTTTGATTACCTCAATCTGGCGCGGGATCTCATATTGCAACGCCCGCCGAACACCGCTGAAGGTGTTCATGTTTTTGATTTCGATTTTCTTCCCCAAGCGTTTTTTGGCCGACCGGGCGCACGCTGACGTTCACATCGCATCGCACCATGCCTTTTTCCATGTCTGCGTCACTGACGCCGCCGTAAATTAAAATCTCCTTCAGCGCGTTCACATATTCATAAGCCATGTCGGCGCTGGTGATGTCCGGCTCCGAAACGATTTCCAGCAACGGCACTCCGGCGCGATTGAAATCAACACCGCTAAATCGCGGGAAATGGAAGTTTTTGCCGACGTCTTCTTCCAGGTGCGCGCGCGTGATGCGAACGCTGCGCAATCTGACCTTCAAATTCGAAATCAACGTAGCCATTTTGCGTCGACGGTTTGTCGAATTGAGTCACCTGATAATTCTTGGGCATGTCCGGATAGAAATAATTCTTCCGGTCAAACTTTGCGTAACGGGTCACTTCGCAATTGAGCAGATAGCCAGTCAAGGCGGTCAGCCGCAACGCTTCTTCATTGGCCACCGGCAACACGCCGGGCATGCCGAGGCAAACGGGGCAGACGTTGGTATTCGGCGGCGCGCCGAATTCATTCGCGCAGCCGCACCACATCTTTGATTTCGTCTTTAGCTGGACATGCGTTTCCAGTCCGATAACAGCTTCGTATTCCACAACAGACAAATCTTTCTCAATTAAACCGCACTTTGCAAATGCGTAAACGTGCTCAGCCCCTCATAAACGCCGATTAACATAATGCAAGATCTTGAACTCAGGGTTGTCGCGCAGTTGCTCGACCAGGTCGAAATTACCCTCAAACGGTGGAAAAAAAGCATCGCCTTCCACCGTGCGTTTCACAACTGTCAGATAAAGGTCAGAACATTCAGCGAGCGTTTGCGAGTAGATCTGTGCGCCGCCACAAATAAACACTTCGCGAGTTTCTTTTGAAACATCAATGTCTCTCCAGTCCGCAACGGTCGCTACTCCCGGATAAGAAAATCCAGTCCGGCTAATAACAATCGTTGTGCGATTGGGCAGTGGCCTGCCAATCGATTCAAAAGTCTTCCGGCCCATGACAACGACATTGCCGGTGGTCAATTGTTTGAACCACTTGAAATCCTCAGGCAGATGCCACGGAATCTGATTGCCGCGTCCGATGACCCGGTTTTCGCTCATGGCGGCAATGGCTTTGAAGTGTTTCAACCTCGACCGTTGTAACTCAAACGCGCCGATGCGCAAAGCCGCAACATTCAAGCCGATTGAATCAGCTTGGTTGATGGTTCGTCCATTGCTTGTGACATGTGTTAACCAAAAAAGCTCTGGGCTCGCCTTTTTCTGTTTATTTCTCATTGCGTCGGTTGCCCACGCGGTTGACGCGCCAAAGCGTTTCAGCCAGGAAAAATTCGTCATCGGCCTCTGGAACCCGCCGGAGCGCGGTGACTTTGACAAAGCATACAAGGAAATTGCCGAAGCAAACTTCACGCTCGTGGTCAACACGCCCCAACTAAAACTCTGCGAAAAATATGGTCTGCAGGCGCTGATTTCCAATGGCATCAACGAGCCCGTGCCGGATAGTCCCGCTTGCATCGGCTATTTCGTCGCTGACGAACCGGGCCCAGGTTCGTATCCCGAAATGGCCCGACGTGCTGAAGAAGTCCGCACGAAGAAACCGGGTAAGTTCGGCTATATCAATTTGCTGCCAAATTATGCGCCGGCGTGGGCACTCGGCGGGACTTACGACGATTACGTAGGCAATTTCATCAAGATCGTCAAACCGGAGGTGTTGTCGATGGATAACTACCCGACGATGCGCCCGGATGGTGATTCGCGGCCAACGTATCGCTCGAACCTGGAGGTTTTCCGCAAATACGCCACGGAGGCCAACATCCCGTTTTGGAATTATTTTTACTGCATGCCGTTCAACGAGAAGTTGGATCCGACGGAAGCGCAGATTCGGTGGCAAATCTTTACGTCGATCGCTTACGGCGCCAAAGGCGTTCTTTACTTTTGTTATTGGACTCCGGGTAAAGGCGCTGCCGGGGGCGGTGAATTTCCCAAAGGCGGCGCGATCATTACGGCTGAAGGCCTGAAGACGCGGCATTACGATGAAGCGAGGCGGATCAATGCCGAAGTGAAGAATCTCGGGCCGACGTTGATGAAATTGAAAAGCACTGGCGTTTATCTGGTGACAACAACCGCTGCGACAACCATTCCGGCGTCGAGCGGGTTGACGAATCTCGCGGGGATTAAAGGCGATCCGGTTGGGAACTATCTTGTCGGCACGTTCACGTCGGGCGATGGTTCGCGCGCTGTTATGATCATGAACGACAACTATAGCTATACCGGATGGTTAAACCTGACGTTCGACATGGACGCGAAAGACGTGATGGAGGTTTCAAAAACGACCGGGCAACTTGAGCCGGTGGTTGATGACAGTCCGGAGCTAAAAGGGTTGCAGGCCTCGTTTGGTGCAGGCGATGGACGGCTGTTCGTGCTTCCACGTCGATAGCTTGTTCTGACGCTGCGAACATAGAACAGTGATCATTTTTAACTCCCGTTAACTCCTGTTAACTCCTGTTAAGTGCCGTTTGCTGCCGTTTGTGACCGTCGAAGATTTACTTTTGGTTTGAATTCCTTTGAATTCCTTTGAAACGGTCCGGGAGGCAGACAACCGCGTACACACCAAGAGAGCTTGCCGAACGCTGATTAAGAGCTTCGGCGGTTGAATTACCCTGTTTCCCTATTTGTCAAAGAACAATTGCCAGCCACTTGCTGGCGCATGAAGTAACTTACGACACTTGATATGATGTGTCAAATCTATGATGATTTGAACGAGGCGCGGTCCGATGGGGTGTTCTCGACAGCACTGCACTTTCCCCGCTAAAGTCGATGGAATGAAACCCTTGTATTCTCTGGCAGCGGCTTTGCTTTTAGTGTGCAACGGGAGCGCGGAAACGATTCAGTTGGGGGCGCGTCGCGAGCTGTTTGTTGATCGGTTTTTGATCGGGACGATGACGAATGCGGAGTTGCGCTTGCACGAGCCACGTCGGGATGGGCCGGCGATTCTTTTCGATAAACCTTGGGATGGAGGGTTCTCCGCGTATGTGACGGTGTTCAAGGATGGGGATGTTTACCGGATGTATTATCGCGGGTCACCCAAGGCTGGCCACGATGGGAATAGTAATGAATCGGTTTGTTATGCGGAGTCGAAAGACGGAATGGCGTGGACGAAACCGGACCTGGAACTCTTCGAGGTCGCAGGCACGAAGCACAACAACGTGGTTCTGACGAACGCGCCGTATGCGCATAACTTCAGTCCGTTTCGCGATGAGGCTCCGTCCGCGACTGCCGGCGCTAGATATAAAGCGCTGGCAGGCCTCCAGAAGGGCGGGTTGCATGCGTTTGCTTCGGCGGATGCCCTTCACTGGAACCCGATGCAAGCTGAGCCGGTATTTACGCGAGGCGCTTTTGACTCGCAGAATGTGGCGTTCTGGTCGGTAACGGAATCGCAATATGTTTGTTACTTTCGCACCTGGAAGCAGATGACGAAGGATGGGTTTCGGTGGATTTCACGGACGACGAGCAAAGATTTTGTGCATTGGACTGAGCCCGAAGAAATGGAATTTGGCGACACGGCGCCGGAGCATCTCTACACGAACGGCACGCATCCGTATTATCGCGCGCCACATATTTACATCGCGCTGGCGAAGCGGTTTTTTCCAAACAAGGTCGCATTGCCATCGGAACAGGCACGAAAGCTGGTGAACTATCCCGGGTATCGCATTGCGTCGAGTGATTCGATTCTCATGACGACGCGCGGTGGCACACATTATGAGCGCGCGTTCATGGACGCATTCATTCGCCCGGGGCCGGATCCGGAAGATTGGATTTCGCGCGATAACATGCCGGCGTGCGGCGTGGTGCCGGGAGATGCGCGCACGATGTTCATTTATCGGATGTCGCATTATGCGCAGCCTTCGGCGGAGATGACGCGGTATTCATTGCGAACGGATGGGTTTATTTCGGTGCACGCTGCCTACGCAGGCGGTGAGATGGTGACGAAGCCATTTACGTTTTCTGGCTCGCAACTTTCACTGAATTTCCAGAGCAGCGCCGCGGGTGGAGTGCGGGTGGAATTGCAGGATAAAACGGGCAAGGTGTTGATGAATTGCGCGGAGATGATGGGGGATGAAATCGATCGCGATGTGACATGGTCGCAGGGTGGTGATCTGCGCCGGTTTGCCGGGAAGACGGTTCGGTTGCGATTTATCTTAAAAGATGCGGACCTTTATTCACTGCAGTTTCATGACTAGAGCGTTGCCAATTTTGTTAGGCGCGTTGATGGTTTTCACGGCGTCGGCGCGCACGATTCTTTTTCTGGATGATGAAGATGTTTTGTATCGGTCGGGCACGAAACGCGTTCTCGTCCCGTTAAAAGCGCATGTGTCGAATCCGTTGTTAGAGGGACATGAGAAGCCGTGGGAAACTGCGATTGCGTGGACGAGTGTTTATCGCAATCCAGCCAGCGGCCATTATCAACTCTGGTATCAAGCATTCGCCGGCGATGCGGCGCGCGACAAGACACGACGGTGCACGGTTTGTTACGCGGAGTCGGACGACGGCGTTCATTTCACCCGGCCGAATCTCGGGTTGTATGACTTCAACGGAATTAAAGAGAACAACATTGTGCTGTTGGCGAATGGCGCCCGGTTGGATCGGTATGGGGTATCAGTTGTCGTGGACGAAAAGGAGCGGGATGCGAGTCGATGTTATAAAATGGCGTATTTTGATTTTACGCGGGACGGCGGCAAGGAGTTGCCGGGGTTAAATGTGGCTTTTTCAGCGGATGGGATTCATTGGACCAAATATCCACACGAACCTCTGTCGCGCGCATCCTACGGTGATTATGGTGAGCCGGTTCTGGTTGCAGGTGAATCGAACGGCGCAAGTCTTGCGTGGCCGTTATCGATGGCGGATGCGTTGGATGTGTTTTGGGATACGCCGCGCAAGGTGTTCGCGATTTATGGGAAGATGTGGATCGATGGACCGGATGGCGGCATGCACTGGAAACATGCGATGGGGCGCATCGAAAGCACGGATTTTATCCATTGGTCCAGCCCGCAGTTGATTTTGACACCGGATGATTTGGATGCGAAGTCGGTGGAATTTCACACGACGCCAGTTTTTTACCACGAGGGCTATTACATCTCGCCGTTGCAGATTCTTGATCGCGCGCAAAATGGCGGAGTGGTCGATATTGAATTCGCGGTGAGCCGTGATGGATTGAAATGGCAGCGGCCGTATCGGAATTCGTTTTGGCTTCAGCGGACTTCCGGGAACAAATTCGACAGCGGTTCATTGTTTGTTTGTGCGCAGCCGGTGACGGTGGGTGATGAAACACGGTTTTACTTCGGCGCCTATTCGCAAGGTGCGACGGGCGGCGACGATTATTCGCTGGCGAGCGGGATTGGTTTGGCGACGATGACGCGCGATCGTTTTGTGGGAATTGAACCAGTGGCGGTGAGTGATCAGCCGACTTTGAAGGCGCCGTTGCATAACGTCGGCCAGGTGACTTTGAAGCCTGTGGATTTGGGTGGCGTCGACGGCATTGAACTGAATGCGGATGCAAAAGATGGGATGATTCGAGTTGAGCTTCTGGATGAGGAAGGAAAACGGCTGCGGGGATTTACGGCGACGGAGGCGGTTGCGATTAGTGGGGATTCGGTCCGACATCGGGTGATGTGGAAAACACCCAAGGTATTGCCGGCGCGGAGGTGTTTGATTCGCGTGCATCTGCAGCAGGCGACATTGTATGGGGTGACGCTAAAAGAGAAGTGAACCGATTTTCGGCATGTTCTGCGCGCACGGTGCCGGTGAATCCTGTTGACTCGGCCTCGATAGCTCCTAAAACGACGACGAACATGCGTCAGCTTCGAATCATTAAGGCGGGATTGATGACCCTATTGCTTCCGGTAATGGCCGGTTTTCTTTTCACGACGGTTTTCGCGCAAAGCGTCGTGACGGTCACGATCGATACCAACGCACCGTTACGGCGGCCGATTTCGGATGACTTTGTTGGGCTGAGCTTTGGGATGCGGGCAGTGTTGGGCAAAGAAGACGGAGCGCATTTTTTTAGTCCATCGAATTCCGCGCTGATTACGTTGTTTGAGAATGTCGGAATCAAACATTTGCGGATGGGCGGGACTTCGGTGGAGGCTCCGCCAATGACTCCGATTCCGGACAGAGACGACATTGATAATTTGTTTGGGTTTGCGCGTGCTGCGGGCGTTGCACGGATTATTTATTCGTTGCGATTGCTTGAGACGAATGCGGCGCTGAATTACGAAGCAACAAATGTCGAGATCGCGAAATACATTTGGAGCCGTTATCGGTCGCAACTCGATTGTTTCGCGATTGGGAACGAGCCGGATCTGCGTCGGGTTTTTGACCAGGATTACGCGATTCGAGATTTTTCAACGTATTTGCAGAAGTGGCAGCGGTATTCGTCGGCGATTGTCGCTGCTCTACCGGAGGCGAAATTTGCCGGGCCAGACGGCAGTGGCAACGTGGGCCGGACGACCGCGTTTGCGAAGGCGGAATGTCCGACGGGTTTGTTGAAGATGGTGACCGACCATTTTTATGTCGGAGGAAAAGGGCGCGATGTTCCGGCACGTCGCGGAATCGATGACATGTTGTCGCCGGGGTGGATCGCGAGGAATGAGAAGCGGTTTGAGGCGGCGGCGGTTCCGGTTTTCAATCTTGGTTGTGCGTATCGATTGACGGAGGCGAACGATCATTATAGCGGCGGTGTGCCGGATGCGAGTGACACGTTTGCGGGCGCGTTGTGGGCGCTGGATTTTTTGCACTGGTGGGCGGCGCACGAGATCGCTGGCGTGGATTTTCATAATACGCAATGGGTGGTGAATGATGTGCTGACGCATGATACACATGGCGACTTGCGGATTAATCCGAAGGGTTACGGATTGAAGGCGTTTGCAATTGGAAGCAAGGGTTCGCCGGAACGGGTGAAGGTGGTGAACAAAAGCGGCGTTAATTTGACTGCGTATTCGGTTCGACATGGCGATGAACATTTTGTGACGTTGATCAATAAGGAGCACGGATTTGGCGCTCGCCGCGCGAAGATTACTATTGCGGGTGTGCGCGCGAGTGGTGCAGAGATGATGGAGATGACGTCGGGCACAGCAGGGGTTGCGGCGAAGACGGGGATTACATTGGGAGGAGCGGAAATCACGAGCGACGCGCCGTGGGAAGGTCGATGGATGAACTTGAAGGTGAATAAAGCGGGGATATGTGTTGTGAAGGTGGCGGCGGGGTCGGCGGTGATTATAAAGGTGAAATGAGTCGGCGTGGCGCTGCAATCTCAACGCGAAGACGCAAAGGTGCAAAGGCGCGGAGAGGAACAGAAGGAAACGAAGGAAACGAAGAGGAGAATCGTTAATCTTCGCTAATTGGCCGTTGATGAATGGTGTTGACTGGCTATCGGTTGTTGCCGACAACTACGCGGAAATGATTATTCGACGGATACAGGCGAGTGATGCGGCGGGGTATCAGGAGGTTCGCAAGGCGGCGTTGAAGGATGTTCCGCAGTTTGTGGGGCCGTTGGGAGAACAGGAGGCAAATTGTGCGCTCAACGAACTGGAGACGCGGATTAAGAATGAGGAGGCGGAAGGGATTTATCGTTTCGGAGTTTTTTTGGATGGACGCTGTGTTGGGGTCGCGGCGATGAGTCGGAAGTTGAATCCGAAGTATGCGCACAAGGTGTTTTTTTGGGGATTGTATATTTTGCCGGAATTTCGAGGGCGATCGGTCGGTCGCAAGTTGATGGAGGAACGGATTGCGTTTGCCCGGACATTGTCCGGTGTTCGGTTTGCCACATTGCACGTAACGACGACAAATGAGCCGGCGCGGATTTTGCATCAGAAATTTGGGTTTGTGAGTTGTGGGGTTGAACCGGAGGCGATGTGTCTGGATGGGAAGTTTTATGATTTTGAGTTGATGCAATTGGATTTGAGTGCGTGAGATCGGGAACCGAAGCGAACGAAGGAAACGAAGATGTTTAACGCAAAGACGCGAAGAGCAAAAGGCGCAGGGGAGCAAAGGGAGTTCTCAGCCGTTAATCGCACGCGTGGCTGGCTGAAGCCGAGACTCCATATGTTACGCGTTTTCGACCACGGGCTGCGGATGGGCGACCTCGCCGAGGTGCTCTTTTTCCTTTAAGCCCATGTAGACGACACCGCCGACCATGCTCCAGAAAAGGCCGCCGGCGAAAGCCAGCAACGACAAAGAGAGGGACTTGGTTTGCGGAACGTTGAGGACGACCAGTAGCATGACGAAGAGGTTTTCGCGGACGCCCAGGCCGCTTGGGGTGATGGGCAGCGCGGAGATGCAGAACACGATCGGGACGACCACAAACAGGGCCTGAGTCACTTCGACGCCTAAACTCTTGGCAAGGAACAACACTTGGAAGACGCAGAAGGTGTTCAGGATGAGTGACAGGCCGACGGTTTTAACAAGGAGTTTTGGTTCTTTGCCGAATTCGCGGCAGCTATCCAAGGAACGTTCGAGCATTTCGCCTTTGGGCAAACGACGGAGGTAGTGGCGCGCGCGCGGAAAACGTTTGGAGACGCCGCCCCAGAAGGCAATGCCGAGAACGACAGTTAACGCGCCAAACATTCCCAGGATGATGAGGCACAGGCCCCAGTATCGTTTGTATTTGAGGACGATGTGCAGATTTACGGCCATCATCAGAGCTGCGTACAGAAGCATGCTCCAGAGGCCGATCAGTCGATCGACGAAGACGGTGGTGACGGCTTCGGTTTTTTTGTGATGCGTTTCGCGCGCGGCGTAATAGGCCTTGATGAGGTCGCCGCCGCTGGAGCCGAGCAGGAAGGAATTAAAAAACTGGGCGACGAAGGAAATGCCGGTGGCGCGAGCAAGCGAGAGATCGAGACCTTGAACTTTCAAGACCATGCGCCAGCGGATGACGTTGAGCATGACGACGACTCCGACGCACAACAGCGACGCGGCGAGTGCGGCAGGGTGAATGAGGCTGAGGGTGTGCCAGAGTTCGCGTGGGCCGGCGGTCCAGGCCTGGTGCCATTGGGCGGCACGGCTGAGGCTTTGCCAGTTGAGGCCGGCTTGTTCGGCGGCGTATTTGCCTTCGTTGAGGAAGATGGAATGGAAAATCCAGGCCAGGAGCAGGACGCAAATTGCCATGCGCCAGGTTGCGCGCCAGATGTCTTTTAGGCGGTTCATTCCGGGCCCCACACTTCCTTGATGTGGGCAATGCCTTTCTCTACGGCATCGCGCTGCACATGCGGGCTGAGTTCGAAAACTTTTATGTGTTCTGGCTTAACCACCGGTTTCAAAGCGGCAAAATCGATTGTGCCCGAGCCCGGTGCAGCATGGTCGCGTCCCGGATAATCGACATCGTGCACGTGAAAACCGAAAAGCCGCTCAGCCATGCATTCTAGATGAATAACGTGATGAATAAAACCCAAATTCTCTTTGATTTGCGCGTGACCGGTGTCGTGCCAGTAGCCGACGTTTGGGCGGTTCAGGCGGCGGAATAGTGCTGAAAATTCGGTATCAAATGGAATTTCTTCGAGCTTCTCGCGATTTTCAATGCCGAGCTTGAGGCCGCGCGCTTCGGCTTCTTTGGCGAGGCGGTCGAGCATCTGGTAAGCGTTCTCGATGTAGCGATCTTTTTTCTGCTCGCGCTTCATGAGGAGTTCTTCGCAAAGGGCAGCGTAGCGGTCGGACTCGCGTTGGCCTTTTTCGATGAGTTCCATCAGCTTCTCCGTGTAATTACGCATGTCGATCCGGCCGGTGTGCAGGACGACGGCTTGGGCTTTGAGGCGCTGGGCGGTATCGAGAGTTTTGATGGTGTGGCGAAAGGCATTGTCGCGTTCGCGCGGGTCTTCGGAGGAGAAAAGATAAAGGTTAGGGGCCGCGCGTTCGACGCCCATGGGCAAGGGACAGAAATTGTGGAGCGTGGAGATTTTGATTTCACCTGCGTCAACCGCCTGAAGGATCCCAGGGAGCAGGCTCAGACGGATTCCGTGACTCAACTCAGCGTAGTCAAAGCCAAGCGCGCGGATTTCGCGAAGCATCTCGCGTCCGTCGGTGTGGCGATGGGAGTTCCAGCAGGTGGAGAAGGAATACACGGTTCGTTAGGGGTCAGTTACTTCGCAGTAGAGCTTTTTTAGTATTCAGTGCGTCAGATGTTAGCAGTTGGCATTAAACGAAAAGTGAAAAGCGGTTTTGCCACTTTTCACTTTCACGGTATTAGTCCTGAATTACAAGTCAGCGTAGCGTGCGCTGAGCATGGCGGAGAAGCGGGCCGCTTTCATTTTGCGACGTTTGCGTTCGCTCGGCTTCTCGAAAGTGCGATGACTGCGCACTGTCTGGAGAATGCCTTCGCGGTCGACTTTCTTTTTTAGACGACGGAGCGCCCTGTCGACGGGTTCGCCTTTTTTAAGTCTAATCTCGGTCAAAAAAATTCACTTCCTCTCTGGAGTTGAATGCCGAACCACCATGGCTTGGCATTTTGCGAAGGGGCAGGGTAAGTGCATGTAGCGCAGGTGTCAACGGCCAAAGATGAAATGACGATTGTCTAAGGAAAAATTGTGGAAGAATGACTAATGTTGTGATTGGAACAATTCTAGGTTCACGTGTTTGTGGATTCTTGCATTTCCACCTAAATCCCTTGCGTCAGTAGTTGGTAAGTCGCTATGTTACAGGCACCGAATGCAGATGCCGCAATCTCCAACAACGCTGACGCCTGAGCAATTAGAAGAGCTCAACAACAAGCTCTCGCACATGCGTCATGAGATCAACAATCAACTTTCGTTGGTCGTCGCGGCATTGGAACTAATTCGGTTCAAGCCGGATAGCCGCGATAAGATGCTGCATACCATTTCGGAGCAGCCGAACAAAATTATCGCAGAAATGCAGAAGTTTTCGACGGATTTCGAGCAGGCGCTTGGGATTAAACGCGATTAATTGGCATATTCCGCGGGTAAATTGGGCGGACCGACACCGGAGCTTCACTCGTCTATAACCTTCCGTAACTTTGCGCATTAACCTGTCGTCTGTTCTATTGACCGGTGCTGAAGCCGGATAAAGGAATATATGAAAAAGTTTAATCTATTGGCCGTGGCAGCCGGCCTGCTCATCTTGAGTTCCCCCGCTGCATTATTTGCTGATGACACGAGCGATAATAAACCCGCTGATAAACCGAATACTGAGCTGCGCGAAAAACTTCGCAACATGACGCCGGAAGAGCGCAAGCAATGGATGAAAGGTCATCCTGAAGTTGCCAAGCGAATCGAACAGAACCGTGGCAATTTTGAAAAGAATCGCGCTGTGCTGGAACGCGCTGGATTGAAGCCCGAAGAGATGAAGGATCTGCCGCCGGCTGAACGCCGCGCGAAGGTCAAAGAGGCCATCGATACTCGGGTCGCTGATCTGGAAAAGAAAAAGAGCGGCGGCACGGCTTTGACTGAACAGGAACAGTCAGACCTCGATACGCTTAATCAATTGAAAGGCATGGTTGATCGCCAGGGGCAGCATAGTCCAGGTCGCCAGCCGAAGGCGCAAAAGCCGTCCGGCGACGATACGAAGTAAATTTCGGTTCTACCCTACTGCACTAACGGAGAAGGCCACCGCAGAAATGCGGTGGCTTTTTAGTTTTGTCCACGGTGGCGGGTGAACGCCGTGGTTCGCAACGGTTGGCGGATGATTACAATCCGCGATAGATCATCTCGAGGGTGATTACGGAATATGTGGTGACGAGCGCTGGATCTTTTTCCCACCAACGACCGGCATTGTTCTGCCACGAACCATCGGCTTTTTGGAGATCGATGAGTTTCGACGCCACGGATTTACGCCAATCAACGGTTTTGCCGTTGTTGAGCGTGAGTTCGTTTACGTTGCAAATGGTCAAACCTTTGGTCATGAGGTGGAGGTAATAATAAAGGCCTTGCTGACCCATCGCAGGATTTTCGTCTACGGTCCAATTATTTTTTAGCCAATCCATCACGGCGACGACGCGCGGGTCGTCTTGCTTGAGGTCTGCGTAAATGTAACTGAGTAGGCCGGCGTAGCTGATCGAGCCGTAGGAACGCAAGGCGACGCGGCCGTTGGCGTTTGTTTCCGAGCCGGCTTTGCTCTCGGCAGGGGTGTAGATGAAACCTCCTTTATTTTTTTGATCGTCCGATGCCCACGGTTGTTTATTGTAGGCGGGCAGATTTTGGCAGCTTTCGATGAAGTGAATGGCAGCGGGCCAATTCAGGTCGCTGGCGGAGCTCGGTTTGTCGCGATCGAGATATTTGGTGTAGTAGAGCGCTTCCAAAGCAGTAAGCGTGTTGTTCATGTCGGAATGGTCGTGCTTGTCGCCGTAACCAACGCCGCCGTCGAATGGGGAATCGATTTTACCTTTGGCGTTGAGATCAATTTGTTGGCCGTTCAACCACCCGCGGGCGCGGCGTAGGACGTTGTCGTATTGCGAGTCCTTCGCCGTGACCAGGGCCATCATGCAAATCGACGTGTTGTAATTTTCCAACTCGCGCGCGTAGATGGCTCCATCTGGTTTAACGTTTGAGAGTATGAATTTGTAGCCGTTGCGGATGGCGGGCGTTTGGTTCCGTTGGAAACGGCCAGTTGGTTCGCCCATGTAAGCTTCCAGCGCGAGAGCGGTGACGGCAGGGTGATCGGGCGTCGACCAGGAGCCGTTTGTTTTTTGATTTGCGGTTAGCCAATCGAGACCTTTGTCGATTGCGTGTTTGACTTCGTTGGCAAAGGAGATGTCGCGGTTTTGCGGAACGGCTGCGTTCGCCGCAACCGAGCAAAGGATGGCCAGCCCAATCAGAAATCGTTTCGCACTCATCGATTCAGTTTTCCACAAAGGGCGCTGGCTGCAAGGTTGGGATTATTTCGAGCGGACGGTGAATGATAAACGGCGATTGCGTGAGCCGCTTGGCGCGTCATATCGTGTCCAGCGATGAAGGTTCCGAGTGTTACTTCGCGCCGGCAATTTCTTGCGCAAACGGCGGCTGCAGCCGCGGCGTCGTGTGTCCCGACAGCGCTGGGACAAAGTGTTACCACCGGCGAGCCAACGACGGTTCGCGTTTTGCTGCATGAAGCCGACGGCAAACCGCTCGCGCCCGAACGCGCAAAGCGTTTGCATGCGCGCGATCTTGTTAACGATCCGTTGCCACAAAAAATTCATTCGGCGGAAGGTCGTGCTCGCATTGATCTTGCGAAGGAGCCGATTCAGTTAAGCTGCCAGATCAGTGTTCCCGGGTTTGGTGAGGTTTATTGTTATGCAGATAATGATGGCAAGGGATACACGCAACCGGGGAACGTTGAGTTTGTTGTCGAAGCGGCCAAAACGCGGCTGCGACGTGTTCGCGAATATTATCAGCAAGTAAAACACGGTATCGCGATTGATCCTGAAGTGGAAAAACGTCTCGATGGCGCGTCACGGCCGATTCCGAAACAGACCGGGCTCGTGCAGATCGCGGTTGCGAATGAGGCACTCGCACACGGCTTGCATGCTGGTGAAAGGCTTTCGTTATTGGCTGCGCGTGCGCGGATTTCGCGAATGGCGGAACCGCGCCGGAATTTTTTATTTGGCGGACCGGGCTATGGTTGGCAACGCGGTGGGGAATACGAAAAACGTTTTCTCGAATTATTCAATTTCGCGGTGACGAGTTGGTATTCGTGGAAAACCCCCGAACCGGAATCGCAACCAATCGATTACGCGCGTTATGACCAATCGCTCAACTGGTGTGAACAGCACAAGCTTGCGGCGAAGGGATTCGGCTATTGCTACATGACCCGAGGAGCGACGCCCGAATGGATTCGTTCGTGGCCTTACGCCAAAGTTTTGTCGGAATACAAAAACGTCGTCCGCCAAACCATGCAACGTTATGACGGACGCTTTCCGTATGTTGAAGTGATCAACGAGGCGCATGACAAAGCCAATTTGTTCCGGCTATCGCACCAGCAGATTTTGGAATTCACGCGGGAAGTTTTGCGCTCGGCGCGCGAAGGCTCGGCCAAAGTGAAACGGTTGATCAACAATTGTTGTCTCTGGGCAGAATACGCGGTCAAACAGAACGATGACGGATCACGACGTTGGTCGCCATATCGGTATCTTAAGGATTGTGTTTCGGCGGGTTGTGAATTCGAAACGATCGGGTTGCAACTGTATTATCCCCGCAACGACGTGTTTGAAATCGAGCGCATGCTCGAGCGGTTCAAATCGTTTAACAAGCCGCTGCATATCAGCGAAATTTCGTGCAACTCGGCGCCCGGCCTTGACGCGGCGAGTATGCGGCCGAAGGAACTCGTGCCGGGTTGGCATGGGCCGTGGACGGAAACGATGCAGGCCGATTGGCTCGAAGCGATTTACACGCTTTGCTACAGTAAACCGGAATTTGAGGCGATCGGATACTGGGACTTGGCCGATTATGGTGGGCATTTTTGGCCCAACGGCGGATTGCTCCACAAGGATTTTACGCCGAAGGAAAGCTTTGGTCGGTTGCTGAACTTGCAGAAGGCGTGGGGGCTCAAGGTGTAGTTATGCGTAAATAATCCGAAGAAATCGGCAGTCAAAACAATCTAACGAACATGCTACGTCGATTCGTGCGAACATTTATTGCTCTTTTGATTCTGAGCGCCCTCACGATTCAGTCGCAGGCCGCGTTGAAGTTTTACGTCGCGACGAATGGAAATGACGGATGGTCGGGGCACTACGATGCGCCGCGCAAGAATCAGAAAGATGGGCCCTTGGCGAGTTTGCCGGAAGCGATTCGCCGCGCACGATCGGAGCGGAAAGCGGGAAGCGTGGAGATAATTTTGCGCAATGGGGTTCACGTTCTGGCTGAGCCGCTGGTTTTGACGGCACAAGATTCGCACCTCAGTATTTCCGCGTATCGTAACGAGAATGCTATCGTTAGTGGGCAAACGTTGATCGGTGGTTGGGAACATTTGGGAGGCAGCACGAATTTGTGGCATGCGCGTGTGACTGACGAAAAGTTGAAGCAATGGAATTTCCGCGAGTTGTTCGTGAATAACCATCGCAAGCAACGCGCACGAACACCAAATGAAGGATTTTTCCACCTGGTCGGTGCTAGTGCGGGAGCAGAGTAATCAAGTTAAGTATGCGGGCAGTGATGTTAAAGCCGAATGGGCGAAGTCGGGTGAGGTCGAGTTGGTGACGCCCCAGTTGTGGGCGGGGAGTCGGAACCGGATTGTTGCGGTCGATACGAATTCGCACGTGATCACGCTCGGCGGACAGGCCATCACCGAAAACAAGGAAGACAACGCGCGTTACTTCATCGAGAACTCGCGTGATGCGTTGGATAAAGCAGGTGAATGGTTTTTTGATCCGAAATCGGGCGAGGTTTTGTACTGGCCTGAAGCTGGCGAGGATATGGCCAAAGCGCGCGTGACTGTGCCGCATTTATCTGAGCTGGTGTTGCTCAAGGGCACGTCCAACGCGCCGGTTAGTGATGTCACGCTCCGTGGGTTGACGTTTGCTGATGCGGACTGGCGGCTTGCGCAGAACGGTTACTGTGACGTGCAAGCGGCGGTTTACATCCGCGGCGCGGTCCATGGTGAGTTCGCCAACGACTGTGCGATTGAAAAGTGCGAGTTTGTGCGACTTGGAACTTACGCGGTTGATTTCGGGAGTGGATGTCAACGTAATCGCGTTGTTGGTAACATAATTCACGATATGGGTGCCGGTGGCGTGCGGCTTGGTGATACGGACCGAAAAGCTGCGTTTGCAAATCCTTCGGGTCAGTGCGAGATCACCGACAATGAGATTCATAACATCGGCATCATCTATCCACCAGCGGTTGCAATGATGTTGTTTCACACCGCAGGTAATCACGTCGCGCACAACGAAATTCATCATACATTCTACACGGCGATTTCCGTGGGTTGGTCCTGGGGATATAAGCCAACGCCGTGCGGGACGAACCTTATTGAGTTCAATCACGTGCACGATATCGGGCAGAAAATGCTCAGCGATATGGGCGGGATTTACACACTTGGTTTGGAGCCTGGAACGGTGTTGCGTAATAATCTTATTCACGATGTGAACGCGCTGGCTTACGGGGGATGGGGGCTTTACACGGACGAAGGCAGTAGCGGAATTGTTTTGGAGAACAATGTCGTTTACCGCTGTGGTTCGGCAAATTTTCATCAGCATTACGGCAAGGAAAATGTTCTGCGGAATAATATTTTTGCGTTCGGTCGCGATGCGCAATTGGCCCGGACGCGACCGGAGGAGCACATCTCGTTTTTCTTTACCAACAACATCGTTTACTACGACTCTGGTTCGCTCTTGACTGGAAATTGGTCAGGAACCAACTACGTCATCGATCACAACGTTTACTTCGATTCACGGCCGGATGGTGCGACGCGGCCGATTGAGGGTGCGATGACCTGGCGCGGATGGAATAAAAAGGGGCGCGATGTTCACTCGATTTTTGCTGATCCGTTGTTCGTCGCGCCGGATAAAAACGATTTCACATTGAAGAGAAATTCTCCGGCTCGGAAGTCGGGTTTTAAGCCAATCGACATCCGCAGCGTTGGTGTTCGTAAACAGTTCGCAAGGACAACCAAAGATGAAACTGATTAACATTTTTTGCGCGGTTGCGGTTTTCACTCGATTGAGTTCGATGGCGCAGGAAGTGCATGACCAAGCGGTCGTGCTCAACGCCGCGTCACCGATCGCGAATTCATTGGCGGATGATATTCGAATCGCCGGTTACGACGTGCGCACCGCGGACGCTCCCGCATTGAGCGACGCCACATTAAAAGGTGTTTCGCTGCTCGTCGTGCCGGATGGGCGTTCTTTGCCGGATAGTGCGGCCAAACCAATCGAAAAATTTCTCAACGCGGGCGGCCATCTAATCGCTGCAGGATTGCCGGGTTGGCAAAACTCCACCACGAGTCCGACGAACCTGCCGTACATCGAAGGATTTTCGCCGAATTACATTTTCTATCCTGTAAGTGGTGATGTGTTGGTGTCGACGCCTGCGGAAATTGCTTTGGTGACGTCGATCGCGAAACCAATTCCGCTGGTGAATGGTGGCAGTCTTTCGGCGATGCATCCGCGGCCGCGTAGCGTTGGTTATAACCAGAAGCGCGCATGGCGATGGCAGCCGATATTGGAAGCGCGTTCGAAGGACGGTGATTATCGCGGGGCGATAGCTGCGCTGGTCATTCACTTCGACGGCAAAATGCGAGGGGCGATGGTCGCGGGTTTCACGCCGACTGACGCGCGGTTTTATCAACAGCCGGAAGTGCGACGTGTCATTCGCGAATTGGCCGTTGATATGCAACGCGGCGTTTTTATGCGTGAGGGCGGGAGCGAGTTTTTCACCGTGTTTCAAGACCAGACGTTCAATTGCGGCGTGCGTGCGGCCAATTTAGGCAAACTAGTGCAGCCGAGCCTGACTGCGAGGATTCAGATTTTGATCGGCAAGAAAACGGTCCATTCCTTTTCGTATGATTGGGCATTGGGCGGCGGTGAGGAAAAGAATTTCGAGCAGCCGTGCAAGTCTGAGATTTGGCCTAAACACGGTATGCAGGTCGTCGCTGAATTGCTGAGTGATGGAAAGGTTATCGATCGGTTCACGCATGATCTTCATTCATGGACGCCGAAAGAGACGAAGAATTTTATCACGATTACGAACGGACACTTCGAACTGAAAGGCAAACGTTGGAAGGTTAATGGCGTCAATTACATGCCGTCTTCCGGTATCGCCATGGCAGAAGTGTATTACTTCGAATATTGGCTGGATCGCGGCTCTTACGATCCGGAAGTTATTGAACGCGATTTGACGCGCATTGAGAAGATGGGGATGAATGCGGTCAGCATTTTTATTTATCACGAATCGATGAAAGCGCAGCACTTGCTGGATTTTCTGCGCCGTTGCGATGCGCATAAGCTGCATGTGAACCAATCACTGCGTCCGGGCACGCCGCTCAGTTTTAATTGGACGAAGATGAAGGAGTTGATCGAGTTCTATCACATGCCCGAGAACGATACGATTTTCGCCTATGATCTGGCGTGGGAACCGAATTTTGGCAATCAGGCTGAACAACAAGACAACTTCGGCGAAGAATGGACGCAATGGGTTCACAAAAAATATGGATCCTTCGACGAAGCGGAGCAGTCTTGGGGCTTGCCGCCGGTGTTTGTGGAAAACAAGACGAATGTGCTTAGTGTCCCGACCATGCATCAACTGACGCAGAATGGAAACTGGCGGTGGCTTGGCCAGTGATTACCGTCATTTCCTCGACGAGAAACTCGGCGCTGACTTACGGCGAAGCGCGGCGTCTGGTCAAAACTGTCGATACCAATCACGCCGTCAGCTTTCGAATGACCGAGACCGGCAACCCAACATTTAATTGGGATCAGGTCCTCGCCTACGATTTTTACGGCTTGCGCGATGTTGTTGATATCTGGGAACCCGAAGCCTACGGGCGAATTGGTGATTTGGAAAAAGTAAAACCGGGCCGTTTCGAGCGCGACTACGCACGTCTGTGCGATCCGGCCGAAGCCGTTCGTGTGGGCGGAAATGGGCGAGACAGTTTGGGATCGTGTCAACATGCGCGAGAACGCGGATCGCGTTGCTTTCGAAGGTCCGTGGTGCCGCAATTTTTACAAAATGATGGAGCAGTCCGGCGACTGATGGCGTGTTTTTCTGGTGGTATCCCGGCGGATTCCGGCTTAACGAAAAGAGTGATTTCGGAATCATCAACCCGACGGCACGGACCGCCCATTCTCGCGCGCGATTCGCGAAGAAGGACTGAGGTTTCTAAAAGCCGGCGATCCGCCGAAACCAAATTACCCATCGCGATCGATCGCGACGTGACGCGCGTGGGATTTTCGGCGTTTACCAAGACGTCAAAAGACGAATATTGGCGCGCCATCGACGAAGGCAAGACACCGAAGTTGGATTGGCAACATAGACCAGGGGAAGGACTGGCGATATCGAATCAGTTGGTGAGGATTACATTTCCGCGTTCGGCTGCACTGGGCATCTCGAAAGGGCGCGAATTTTTCGCGCGCCAGAGCAATGACTGGATCAATGTCGCAAGTTGGTCGCCACTATTTCGCATCGGTTTGCCGAACGGTGATTCGGTGACGAACTGGACATTCGGCGCGGAGCCGGCAACGAACCATTGCCAACGTCGCACTCGGCTGAATCGCCGCCGACGCAACTGACAAGAACGGCGTGCGTTGGAAAGTGTCGTTGACGCGTTAGCTTGGCAGGCCACAAGCAGCCGTTTGCGCGCGTGCATTATTCGTGGACTCCTGATGTGGCGACGGAAGTGAAGTCGATTCTGGGGCCGAACATTTACGTCGGCGAAGCAACCGTCGGCGATGCGAAATCGTGGGGACTGTTTCCAGGGTTGGAATATTTATATGGCGCGGAGCGCTCGTCGAATCCGCGCGATTTTTCTGAAAAGCTGGCGGATCGGCGCACTCCCAATCCGAACAAAAGTTTCGATACCACTGATGGCTGTGACTATCGGGCCTGACAGTCAAACGCCGCCGACGAATGCTTCCAAGTTTTTTGCCCCGGATTCGATGAAGGACCAGGCGTTACTCGGCAAAGACAGTTGGGCTGCCACTGGATTGAAAACAAATTTCTCGGTTGGCTTGATGTGGAATCCGCAACAGAAGTGGGACGGTGAACACGCGTTTCCTTCGCCGCGTTTTGCTTCGCCGAATTTTGATGAAGGAAAAACCAATCACCGCATTGCGCTGTTCCTTCCTTCAACTCCGGAGTTCGTTGCTAGAAAACAAGGACGAGGCGAAGACGCCGTTTGCCATAGCAGCAGGTAAATCGCTGCAATTGGAAGCGATGTTGGTGGTGGAGCAGGGGACGCCAATCGCAGTGTTGCGCAATTGGCTGGAGGAACGCGGCGGGTTGCCAAAACCAAATAATCCAGCGCGGAGCTTTCAACAGGAACTCGATTTGTGCCGAACTGGTTTTCTGAAAACAATGTGGAATGAACAGGCACAGGGTTGGTCACATTGTATCGGTTGGGCGCCAGGAATCGATTCGCCGGGATACTGTTCGCTGTTGTGGATGGATTCGCAACTTTCCACCGAATGCCGACGGTCGTGCTGCCTCACAATCGCGCGTCGATCTCGCCGCGAACAGAATGCTGAAGGAACAACGGAGCCGGCGTGTTTACTTGAGCCAAAACCGTTGTCACATCATGCAATGGGAATTTCCATTTCTCTACGGCGACTTGCCTGAGGCGCTCCAAATTTCGACGAGCAGATCCGCCAAATAATCCATCGCAGCAGATCGAATGGTCGCTTGGTTCGTTGAGCTCGGAAAAAAGCCGAACGAAAAAGCCTCGGGATTGGAAGGCGATTCGGTGCTCGGCACGTGCGCTGAATGCGAGCTGAAGCGTTGATGCGTTATGCGCGGATCACCGGTGATCGCGAAGCGCAGGCAGCAGGGGAACGAGCATTGGCGTTCATGGAATCATTCCGTGTGCCGCGCGGCGCACAAGGTTGGGAATGCCCTGTTTATGAACCGGATATTTTAGCGCTGGTTACGCGGTGCGCGCGTATGACGAAGCGTTTCGCGCGACGGGAAATGATCGCTGGTTGCAGGACGCAGTGTATTGGGCCGAGACTGGTGTGCCATTTATATATCTATGGTCGTTGCCGGATCGCCCGATGATGCTCGGCGCGACGTTGCCTGTGTTCGGAAGCACGTTTTACACGCATTCAGCTGGCTGGCGATGCCGGTGCAATGGAATGGTCTGGTTTATTCCTATGCTGTGTCGCACTTGGCCGATGATTTAAAACAGCATGTGCTTTCGAAAACCAATTCGCCGCTGCCGATCCAATTGGATTTCACGCCGGAAATTGGAAACGCATTGTTCGAACTGATTACCGTCAGCGGCGAATACCAACAGTTTCCTGACGGCGAAAAGCCGGCGCGTATCCGGATAGCATTTCAGATTTCAAGACTCGCAATCAGCCATTCCTCAATCCCTGAGGACATTTTGGTCAATCGCCTCGCATTGAAGGTCAGGATCCGGACATTAAGACAGCACGAATCGATCACGCGCTTGTCAGTTCAGGCGCGACGATTGAGCGAGTTCAAGGAGACAACGTCATGGCATTAAGTTTGGTTTGAGATTCTTTGTCCGGTCAAAACAGTCATAGTTTTATGACTGGTTTCAGGCCAACGGAAATTGTCGTGAACGGCAAAAAACTTCCGGAAAGTGGCACGCCTATCAGACGCGAAACGGGCTGGTGGTGGGACCGCGTGCATCGTCGAGCCTATTTTACCGTGCCGCACGAACGTGCGGAGATGAAAATCGAAATCAAGCAGCAGTAGAATAGAAACTGGCACTCGTTCGTCCATCCTATAGATTGAGTCGATTGTTATGACCGAATGCCACATCCCAGCGCTGCGACGCGGACGGCCTTACGAAAGTTTGGATAAGTCCAATGTCGTCGATTGCCGTTCTGGCGCGGTGCTGGCGACGGTCAGCCAGGTCAACGCAGGAATCATTCGCAAAGACCTCGCGCGCGTTGCGGAGAGCCGGGCTGCGCTGAAGAAGTTTTCCGTCTCGCAACTCATCGAAATTTGCGCAAGGGCAGGGGAGCAGTTCGTCAATGGAACATTGCCGCTCGGCGACAACGGCGCAGACGCAATCGCCCACGCAATATCTCGAAACACTTTCTCCACTAGCGGCCTGCCGCATGTCATGGTCCGGCGCAACATGAACAAAATTCATCAAGCGCTGACCAACATGGCCAAGGTGCTCAATGGTCTGACGCGCGGGCTTGACCTTTCGATTTTGGACAAGGGTATTGGTGAACAGAATGGCGCCCGCGTCTGTTATTATGCCGCCACGAGAGCCTTGGCCTTGTTATGCCGAGCAATTCGCCCGCGGTGAATTCGCTGTGGCTGCCTGCGATTCCGTTGAAAATTCCAGTCATCATCAAACCCGGACAAAGACGAACCTTGGACGCCGTATCGTTTGATTCAGGCGTTCATTGCCGCGGGATGTCCCGCGGAAGCGTTTGGCTTTTATCCGACCGACCACGAAGGCGCGGGTGAAATTCTGCGTTCCTGCGGTCGCGCGTTGATCTTTGGTGACAAATCGACGACGTCCCAATACGCCAACAATCCGGCGATTCAGATTCACGGGCCCGGCTACAGCAAAATTCTGATCGCCGATGACGAAATCGAACGTTGGCCCGAATTCATCGACGTGATCGTTGCTGCGATTTCCGACAATGGTGGACGCAGTTGCATCAATGCCTCGACCGTTGTTGTTCCGAAGCATGGCGCGGAAATCGCCGAAGCTTTGGCGAAAAAACTTGGATCCGATTGCGCCGACCTCGCCCGAAGATGAGAACGCGAGGCTCTCCGGTTTTGCAAACGTCAAAATGGCCGATTACATCGACGCGGCAATTGAAGAAGGATTGCAAACGCCGGGCGCAACGGAAGTGACTGCCAAGTATCGCAACGGCCCGCGGAAAGTGCAATTCCAAGGCGCAACGTATTTGCGACCGACGATTGTCTTGTGCGATTCGTTTGCGCATCCATTGGCCAATCGCGAATTTCTGTTTCCCTACGCAAGCGTGGTCGAAGTGCCGCAATCGGAAATGCTCAAACAAATCGGGCCTTCGCTTGCCGTGACGCTCATCACCAAAAATCCCGGAGCTCATCGCGCAAGCCGTCGAATGCCCATTGATCGATCGTCTGAACATCGGCCCGATTTCCACGATGAACGTTTCCTGGGACCAGCCGCACGAAGGCAACATGTTCGAGTTTCTCTACAAGCGGCGCTCGTTAGAAATGTCGCCCGCATGATCGCCCCCTTCGATTACCAGCCGCGCACGCGCATTGTCTTTGGGGTTGGCAGCATCGATCGCTGCGGCGAACTCAGTGCGGAACTTGGCGCGCGGAAAATTTTGGTTGTGACCGATCCAGGAGTGGTAAAAGCCGGGCATCTCGATCAACTTTTCAACTCCCTTTCAGCCGCGAAAATTCAATCTGTGGTGTTCGACGGAGTGCGCGAAAACCCGACAACGCGCGATGTTGACGCCTGTCTGCAATTGGCGAAGGCGCAGACAGTCGATATGCTCATCGGCCTCGGCGGCGGCAGTAGTCTCGATACCGCCAAAGGTTGTAACTTTCTTCTCACTAATGGCGGTCGGATGCAGGACTATTGGGGCTTGGAAAAGGCAACCAAACCAATGCTGCCGTTTATCGCAATCCCCACAACCGCCGGCACGGGTAGCGAATGCCAGTCGGTCGCGCTGATTGCCGATGAAAAAACGCATGCCAAGATGGCCTGCGGAGATCATAAGGCTGCCGCGCGCATCGCGATTCTCGACCCGGCATTAACAATTTCGCAGCCCGCACGCGTGACGGCTTGCACCGGCATCGATGCCCTGTCGCATGCGCTCGAATCGGCTGTGACGCGCAAACGAACTTCGCTCTCGCTCGCCTTTTCGCGCGAAGCGTTTCGTTTATGTGCAGAAAGTTTGCCGAGGATTTTTCGCAATCCGAAAGATATCGAAGCGCGTGCAAATATGCTGCTTGGTGCGGCGTTCGCCGGAATCGCGATTGAAAACAGCATGCTCGGTGCGGCGCATTCAGGAGCGAATCCATTGACGGCTCATTTCAACGTCATCCATGGACAAGCTGTCGGGATGATATTGCCGGCGATTGTGCAGTTTAATTCTGCCGACGCGCCAGCGCGTGAGATTTATCAGCAACTGCAACTGCCGGATGGAGCGAACTCCTTGGTGGATTGGCTCAAAGACATTTTGGATATAGCGGGCATGCCGAAGTCGCTGGCTGATTGCGGAGTGGATAGTTCAGCTATTCCAATGTTGTCGGCAGAAGCGGCGAAGCAATGGACTGCGGCATTCAATCCGAGAACGATTGCTGCAGCTGACTTTGTGAAGCTCTACGAACAGGCGTTCAGCGCGCGCTGCCGAAGTGTTTAAGAAAGGTATTGAGGCCCTCGTAAAGTGACGTCGGCGTCTTTAATATTACTAACGAGTGCGTCCTTGGACTGAAGTCTTAGATAAACGCCGAAACCCGGTCCCCAGGCACGACCATTCATCACACAAGCATCCGTTTTGTTGTCATCCAATTGGCGCAACGCTTTCTCCTGAACCGATTTTTGATCGCCGTCCAATTCGTACTTCCAGCCGACGATGCAGGCGTTTGGAAACCATTGCGCGCAGATTACCAATGATCTTTGCCGTCGGAACCAACTCTGCGAGCATCGTGCCGTCGCGCGTGGAAATTTTTGCGGATTTAATTTCGATCAGCTCGCCTTTTTCATCCCGCGTCCATGTTTTGCCGAGTTTGAAATCGCTGACGGCCGCAGCGTGAAAAACGGCGTTGATTGTGGGAGACGCTAAATTCTCCAAACGATCGCAGAGATTCTGCGTGCTGGTGAAGCGTTGGATTTTCTTTGCCTTCTGTTCCCCGCACCACGTGGCCGATTCGCCAAGTAGAAGTTCGACTTCGTGACCGCGTTCAGTGAGGAAATTCGCCAGTTCAGAACCGAGCTTGCCTGTGGAAAAATTCGTCAGCCGTCGCACTTCGTCGAGCGGCTCGTAAGTCGGACCAGCTGTGATGATGCAGTGCATAGTGCGCCAACAAGAACGGCGCGCGGAGCGACGCGCCCTGCCTAACCGCCAAATTGCAGCCGCGGATCTTCCTTCAACATATCGTCGAGGTTTTTCCACTGAATTTCGTTCATCGAATCGAACGCATTCAGATAAACGGCAACTTCCTCCGGCGCATACTTGGCCAAAAGTTTGTCGACAGCAGCCTTCAGTTTGTCATCGGGAACGCTTGGCGGTAGTTCGTCGACAGCGCCTTCCTTATGCGCGATCCCAAGCGCGTCGAGAAAATCGACAAGCATGTCCTTCTTATGCTTCATCAGCCAATTGCGGATGAGATTCGCAGCAGCCAGTTCCAGGCGCGGCTTCGCAAGCATCGCGATCATATCCGTGTGACGTGTCGCGCGCGGCATGCGTTCGAAAAATTGTGGGCGAAGTTTTTTTGAATCCGCGACGGCGGCCATGGTGGCGCGATAAGTGTCGCGGTCAGTTTCATACGCCTTCTCCAAAATACCCGACGCCAGCGCGGGCGACATAAATCCAAAAAGTTCGTGAGACGTCAGCATATACAGCGTGGTTAACCTAGCGAACGGAAGCTGAAACGCAATAATGAATGGGACAACGGAGGATCACTTCGGCCGTTTCTCAGGTTTGTTTATTGGCGCGATTAGCTTCTGCATCCGCGCGCATGTGTCGGTGGACGAATAAATAATAAATCACCCCGATTACGGCAACGAATCCGACAAGCCACAACGTAATTCGGTGGAGGTTTCCCTGCATCAGTTTCTCGTCCTGCCCCATTTTAACGCCGACCCACGCGAGAATCGCACACCAAATCGCCGAGCCCAGCAACGTGAACAGGGAATACAGTTTGAAATCCATTTTCACGATACCCATTGGGATGCCGATAAGATGGCGAACGACCGGCAACAGTCGCGCCACAAAAACACCAAATGAACCAAAACGCGTGGCCCAACGTTCCGCCGCATGAAGTTTCGCTTCCGGCACAAGAAAATATCGGCCATAGCGAAGGATGATCGGTCTGCCGGCCAACCGTGACGCCCAATACATTATCGCCGCACCGACCCAGGAGCCAATTGTCCCGGCAATGACGACCCCTAGAACA
This sequence comes from uncultured Verrucomicrobiae bacterium, assembly GCA_963702845.1. Taxonomy (GTDB): domain Bacteria; phylum Verrucomicrobiota; class Verrucomicrobiia; order Limisphaerales; family Palsa-1400; genus JAICXV01. The sequence goes on from OY969763.1 coordinate 689,034, forward strand.
CTAAACTTTCCAGTTGCCTGCGCTCGTTGCGCCGCAAATGGAATGATCAGTTCGCTAGGAACTGGAATGACGGTGCTCTCAATAGCCATCAAGGCGGCTACGAGAAGGTAGCCGCCCGAATCGAGTGCGCCCTGGTAAGAGGCAATGAGATTCGCGATGAGTTGCTTCAAAACTTGCCGCCGTAGACAGCGTCCTTGCCGAGCAACTGTTCGATGCGCAGCAGTTGATTGTATTTCGCCACGCGATCGCTTCGGCTGAGCGACCCGGTCTTGATCTGGCCGGCGTTCGTCGCCACTGCGATGTCCGCGATGGTCGAATCTTCAGTTTCGCCGGAACGATGGCTGATGACCGAGGTGTAAGCGTTTTCGCGAGCGAGTTCGATCGCATCGAGAGTTTCGGTCAACGAACCGATTTGATTCACTTTAACGAGAATCGAATTCGCGACACCTTCTTCGATGCCTTTACTTAGAAACTTAACGTTCGTGACAAACAAATCGTCGCCAACGAGTTGGATCTTGTCGCCGAGTTTGTCGGTCAACTTCTTCCATGTCTTCCAGTCGTTTTCAGCGCAACCGTCTTCGATGCTGATGATCGGATATTTACCGCACAATTCGGCGTAGAACGCGATCAATTCATCGCCGGTCAGCTTGCGGCCGCTGCTTTTCTTGAAGACGTAACCGCCGGTGGTCTTATCGAAGAATTCGGACGATGCGACGTCCAAACCGAGGAAGACTTCCTTACCCGCTTTGTAACCGGCGTTCTTGGTCGCTTGCAGAATCACTTCGATAGCTGCTTCAGCGCTGGGCAGGTTCGGTGCAAAACCACCTTCGTCGCCGACAGCCGTCGAGAGCTTCTTGTCCTTTAAAACTTTTTTCAGTGCATGGAAAATTTCCGTAATCGCCTGGAGCCCGCGCGAGAAAGTCGGGAAACCCTTCGGGATAATCATGAACTCCTGGAAATCAATCGGAGCATCCGAGTGCGCGCCCCCGTTGATGACGTTCGCCATCGGTACTGGTAATACTTTCGCGTTCGGTCCGCCGAGATATTTAAACAACGGCATGTTTACGTAGTTTGCCGCCGCTTTTGCATTCGCCAGTGACACGCCCAGAATGGCGTTTGCGCCGAGCGCAGATTTCGTCGGCGTTCCGTCCAGTTCAAGCATGATGCGATCGACTTGCAACTGATCGAGAGAATCAACGCCACGCAGGGCGGGGAAGATTTTGCTAGTGACGTTCTTAACAGCCTTGGCCACACCTTTGCCGACGTAACGATTCTTGTCACCGTCGCGAAGTTCCAAAGCTTCATGCTCACCGGTGCTGGCTCCGGATGGCACTGCCGCACGACCGGCCGCTCCGCTGGCCAAAAGAACATCGACTTCAACTGTTGGGTTGCCGCGTGAATCAAGAATTTCACGGGCGCGAATTTCAGAAATAGCGCTCATAATATAAGTTGCGAATCATAAAACCCGAGCGCCTCGAAACAAGCTCAAACGATTTTGCGTTTCATCAAACATTCTTTGACACCGGCTGCGGTCGTTCCATGATGCCCGCGTGAGATGTCGACTGTTTTTGTTGCTATTGCTCGCGCCACTGTTTGTCTCCTGTCAAACCGGACTGAAACACTCCGTGACCATGGACCGTGTCGTGGTTTCGCCGGATGGCCACGGCCTCATTCTCGCGCGATCGCGCGAACCATTTCATCCGTGGGGGTTCAATTACGGTAATCGCGGACGTTTGATGGAGGATTTCTGGAACAAAGATTGGAAGGTGCTTGCTGCCGATTTTCGAAAGATGAAATCTATGGGCGCAAACGTCGTGCGCGTCCATTTGCAGTTTGGCAAATTCATGCTCGGGCGGAACACGCCCAACTACGCCGAGCTTCGCCAATACACCCGACTGCTTAAACTAGCCGAGGACACGGGAATTTATTTAGACGTCACCGGCCTCGGCTGTTATCGCCCGTCGGACGTTCCGGAATGGTATGACAACTTCGACACCCGCACGCGCTGGGACGCGCAGGCCAACTTCTGGCGGGCCATTGCCAGCGCTGGAGCAGCAAGCCCGGCGATTTTCTGTTACGACTTGATGAACGAACCGTTCGTTCCGGGCGGTCCGCGCAAAAGAGGGGAGTGGCGTTCCGGCAGTTTGCTCGGTGGCTACGATTTCGTGCAATTCATCGCTCTAAATACTAACAAATATTCGCGTGAAGAAGTAGCGCGCGCCTGGATCGGTTTTCAACGCGCTGCTATTCGCGAGAACGACACCAACACGCTCATTACCGTTGGCATGTTGCCGTGGTCGGAGCAATGGCATTTCCTTTCCGGATTCGACCCTCACAAATGTGCAGACCAACTCGATTTCGTCAGCGTACACATTTATCCGGACAAGAAGATTCCGGCGGAAGCTATCGAGTGTGCGCGCGAATTTGCGGTCGGCAAGCCGCTGGTCATTGAAGAAACCTTTCCGCTTTCGTGCGACTCCCCACAGCTCGAAAAATTTCTCTTCGATTCACGCGAATACGCAACCGGTTGGGTCGGCCATTACGACGGCGATTCGTTGGCTGAATTAGACGCGCTCAATCGTCGGCACAAACTGACGATTAGCCAGGCGATCTACCGTTCGTGGATGCAACTTTTCGTCAAACTGCGTCCGCAGTTCTCGCCCTAGGAATTCTTGTGCAGGTTAATCTGCGCGAGCACTTTGCACATCGCCTCAAGCCTCGGTGTCGCGATGCCAGCCTTTCGTGCCTGACGCAACGGTTCGAAAAATAGCGAATCCAATTCAAGTTCCTGGCCACGTTCAAAATCGATTAAGGTCGAAGCGCGATAATCTGCCATCTCAAGAGTGCGATCGATTTGTTTCTGCGCAGCGGAATCCTTTATCGCCAAACCAAGCGCTTGCGCCGCGCGAATGGTTTCCTCCATCAACTCGCGCACGAGCTTCGCCCAACGCGCGTCAGTCAGCAAAATGTCAGTCGTGAGACAAGGGGTCAGCTTTTTACTGGGATCAACTTTCCCACTGTTCACCGCGTCGTAACCCGCTGTGCCGGCGACTCCAAGGCCGTTGAAAGGAACATTCCACACCAACTTTTCCCAGTGCGCCTGTTCCAGAACGTCCGTGACTTTGCACGGCACGCCCGATTGCTGAATCGCTTCGGCAATGGCGTGTGTCCGCGGCAGCGCCGGACCAGCGAATTCGCCCATCATAATCGTGCCATGCGCGATGTGCTGAATTTTTCCAGGAGCGATGCGGTTCAGACAGACAAAGCACAACCCGCCCAACACCTTCTCTTTGCCGAACAAGGCCGCCAACTGCGCCTCATTTCCCAAACCATTTTGCAAAGTAAGCACGGCGGTCGATGGCCCGACCAGCGGCGATACCAATTCCGAAAAATGCCCGTTAGCCGTCGTCTTCAACCCAATCACTACGAGGTCTACGACCCCAATCTCCTTCGGATCCGCGCACATTTCGGCCTCGTTGTAAAATCGCCTTCCGCAGTAAAAACCTGCACCCCATGTGCTTGCACGGCATTATAATCCGATCGCAACAAGAAAAGGACATCATGTCCGGCTGCGCAAAGGCGCGCTCCGTAATAGCTACCAACTGCCCCACAACCAACAACGGCAATCTTCATTCAGATTCAAAATGCCACATATAGAGTTTGTCCTACAAGTCGCTACTGGGGGTGGCATGACCCGTGCTAAGTCATTCTCAAGAAAACAAAAAAGGTTATGCGCTTCAAATTCGAACTCGGCGAAATGGAAAAACACGTCATCGAATATGAGTTCAACCAGTGGTTCGGAAAGCTGACGATTAAAGTCGATCACAAACTCGTGGAGCAATCGACGAGGCTTTTCTCCGAGCCGGTGCGTCAGGATTTTACGATTACTGTCGGTGTGAACGAGAAATACACCGTGCGCATCGAGAAACAACGCAAGAAACTTTATGGGCAACTCAATCGAGTGTTTGTTAACAACCGATTGACGCAGTTATATCAGGGGATTTGATCTCTTCCTGGCGGGGGGCTGCTTTTCTTGGTTAGCGGACCCTCGCCCCTCCTTTTTCCGGAACGGCCACCCGTTCCGGATTTTTTTTGTCGATTTAGCGTAATCGACAGCTGATATTTCCCGTCAAAGCATTATGGCCATCCGTCTTTTCATCGCGCTCATCGTCTGCATTCGATTCGCCGCCTTCGCGTCCTTCCGCGACACCTCCGTCCTCGTCGAAGCCGAATCGATGTCGCATCTGGGCGGTTGGATGATCGACCCGCAATTCATGGATCAAATGGGCTCGCCCTATCTGCTCGCACACGGTCTCGGCAAACCCGTTGCTGATGCCTCAACGACAGTTCAATTTCCGAAGCCCGGCACTTACCACGTATTCGTCCGCACCAAAGATTGGGTTGCACAATGGAAAGCTCCCGGCACGCCTGGTCGGTTCCAACTTCTCATCGATGGCAAACCACTTAAGACAACCTTCGGCACCGAAGGTGCTGAATGGCACTGGCAGCCCGGCGGCACGGTCAAAGTCGGTTCCGATCACAAACTCAATATTGCTCTCCACGACCTCACCGGTTTCGAAGGCCGTTGTGACGCCATCCTTTTTACAACCGAAAAGAAACTCACGCCGCCGAATCAAGGCGAAGCCATGGCCGACTTCCGTCGCGAACTGCTCGGCTTTCCAAAAGAACCTGAAGCCGTCGGCACTTACGATTTTGTTGTTGTGGGCGGTGGCATGTCCGGCACCTGTGCCAGCATCGCCGCTGCGCGTCTCGGCATGAAGGTCGCCCTCATTCAGGACCGCCCCGTTCTCGGCGGCAACAACAGCTCCGAAGTTCGCGTCTGGCTCCAGGGCGCGCGCACGAAAGAACCTTGGCCGCGCATCGGCGACATTGTGGCCGAACTCGAGCACACCAATCGCGCCCATTACGGCCCCAGCAACACCGCCCAACTTTACGAGGACGAAAAGAAAATGAGCGTCGCTTCTGGCGAATCAAACTTGACCATCTACATCGAACACCGCGCCAACGAAGTCATCACGAATAACTCGACCATCAAAGCGATTATTGCAGAGGACACTCGCACCGGCCGCCGCATTCGCATCAACGGACGTTGGTTCGCTGATTGCACAGGCGACGCCGTCATCGGCGCGCTCGCTGGCGCAGAATTCGAACTCCAAGCCGAAGGCCGCATGGGACAATGCAATCTGTGGAACGTCTGCGAATGCAAAGACACCAACGCCATCAACGTCGCCGCCATCGAAGACAACACTCCCAAGCCATTTCCGCGCTGTCCGTGGGCACTCGACCTTTCCAAAAGTCCCTTTCCGGGCCGCAGCAAAACCAAACCGAATATCAATCAACTCGGGGGCTGGTATTGGGAAAGCGGTTTTGATCGCAATCCGATCACAGAAATGGAATACATCCGCGACTGGAATTTTCGCGCGATGTACGGCGCATGGGACGCGATGAAAAACGTCGACCACGTCCTGCCGAATCACTCGCTCAACTGGGCCGCCTACATCATTGGCAAGCGCGAGTCGCGCCGTCTCCTCGGCGACCTCGTCCTGACCGTTGACGACCTCAAATACGGCAAAAAATATCCCGACGGCTGCGTGCCGAGTGGTTGGAAAATCGACGTGCATATTCCGAATGCTAAATTCGACAAAGGCTTCGAAGGTGATGCGTTTATTTCCAAAGCTGAGTATGGCCTTTATCCAATGCCTTATTGGGTCCCTTACCGCTGCCTCTATTCCCGCAATATCACCAACCTCTTTATGGCTGGTCGGGACATCAGCGTCACCCACGAAGCTCTCGGCGCCGTTCGGGTTATGCGGACCTGCGGCTGCATGGGCGAAGTCATCGGTATGGCTGCCAGCATTTGCAAAAAACACGAAGCCAACCCGCGCGATGTCTATGCTAGTTACCTGAAGGAATTGCAGGACGTCATGCGGAAGGGCGCCGGCAAAAAACCGGCTGACCCTCACTACGAGAACCAGGGCGAACCTGAACTCGTCGCGGAAAAGCCTAAAAAATCCGCAACTCACTAGTCGGTCGTCCTGCCTTTATCTTACTCGCGAACGGAAAATCTCCGACATTTCCGTTCGCACTTCGACGGTCAAAAGTAACGGGTCGCGCGCCATATACGGCTTTTAGTTGTCACGGTAAAAAGACTGGCAACTATGAAGCTTACAAAACTATTAGCTCTATCATCGTTGTTTTTGGGTGCTGTGACCGTGGGTGCGCAGCAGGATAATACGCTCTCGGTCACGATCTCAGCGCGTATCATTTCTCAAAACACAAACGTTACCGACGTGCACAACGTCACCAGCACGCCGTCGCCAAAATCGCGTTCCGGCTCGAACACCGACTTGCTCAAACGTCTTGCTCAGGACGAATTCAACGCTGGAAATTGGCCCAGCAACTCCTTCCCACACGGCGCTAAGTTGGTTGTTGTGGGCGGCAGCTTTGTCATCGTCAAGGGCACCAACACACTCGTCGACGTTTCCAATGTGATCAGCATCGGATTTGGCGTAAATACCATTATGTCGGGCCGCCAAAATGACATTACCGGACTCGCCAGTCCGACCATTACCAATGTCCGCATCGGGCACCTGGTCTTCGATGACACCGGCCTCAATCCGACCGATGGTCTGCGGTTTTATCTCCAAGGCGTCCTGACCGAGACCATCACCGACAGCGCCGTTGCGAACAATGGCACGTATAACCAGACGCACAGCGTGAGCATGCCGACCGCTGCTGGCGAAGGTGATTCCGGGGTCGGTTCAGGAAATGACCAACCGATCATCGTCACCGGAAGCGTCTCCGCGTTCGGCAGTGGACGACTGACGTTGGTGCCGTAACGAATTGCTTACCTTTCGAAATCCGATGCGAGCACGCCTCGTGTCGGATTTTTTGTTTTTCAGGCCAGCTGGCACATGACGCAGGTCAATAAGGCGCTCCAAATTTTCTCGTTCACCACTCGCCGTTCTGATTCAATGAAAGGATGCATCTCAGATTGGTCGTAGGTTTAGTTGGTGCGGCGTTCATTAGTTTCACAGCAGCGGGTGCGACCACCAACACCACCATCCGGATCATGGCCAGCAACCTCTCGAGCGGGAACAATCAGCGCTATGAAACCGCGGGCATGGACATCTTGAAAGGGCTCAAGCCCGATGTGGTGGCGATGCAGGAGTTCAATTACGCCAGTGCCACACTTGGGACCAACACCACCGCCGCTTTGCGCGAAATGATCGATAAAACGTTCGGCACGAATTTTGTCTACTTCCGCCAAACCAGCGTGAACATCCCAAACGGCATCGTCAGCCGCTATCCGATCCTCAACAGCGGCGTTTGGGACGACACCACGCTGTCAGACCGCGATTTCGTCTGGGCGCAAATCGACATTCCCGGCACCAATGATCTCTACATCGTTAGTGTGCATATGAAAGCCAGCAGCGGTTCGTCTAGTCAGCGCGCCGGTCAGGCGACCACTTTGAAAGGCCTCATTCAGGCGAATTTTCCGGCTAACGCTTACATCGTCGTTGCCGGTGATTTCAACCTCTACTCTACCGGCGAAGCCTGCTACACGACGATGACGTCCTATCTGACCGACCCAAGCCCCGCCCCGAACGATTCTGCTGGCGACGCCGATACCAACGAACCCCGCAGTGAACGATACGACTACGTCTTCGCCAGCCAATCGCTCAACACCACTCGTGTCGCCTCAGTAGTTGGCGCTCACACATTCACCAACGGCTTGGTGCTGGATTCTTCCGTTTACCCGACGTTGAGCGAAATCTCGCCGGTGCAATCTGGCGATTCACACGTGACCGGCATGCAACACATGGGCGTCATCAAAGATTTTAAACTGATCTACACTTTAACCGACCCAACCGCCCCCCCACCAACCCTCACCCTGACCGCACCGAACATTCTTCAATGGCAAGGCGTCGCCAATACAACCTACAGCGTCCAACTCACGACCGATTTACAAAGCTGGTCGCCCGCCGTCCCTGTAACATCTTCATCAACCGCCTTTTCCTTCACCAACCAATCCCCCGACCCAGCCGAGACTTTCTATCGCGTCACGTATCCATAGTGGCGAATTCCCGCGAAGCGGCTTGGAGCAGCCCCAGAGCGTTGGCATTTGAACCTTTCGAAAAATACTGCCGAACACGTGCCCTCGTGTTAGAACCAACACAAAGGAAACTATGAAACTCACGCGCTTTTGCTTCCCAACGCTCCTGCTCCTGCTTTCGCTGCTGGTCGGATGCAAGCCGTCGCGGGATATTTCCGGCGCGTGGTCTGGCACGCTCGATGCAGGGCACCTGAAACTTCGCCTTGTTTTCCACATCAAAAGAAGTGGCGGCTCCTACGAAGCGACCGTTGACACCATTGATCAGGGGCGGCGAGACCTTCCGGTTTCCGCGATCAAAACAAAAGGTAATGAGGTCCATATCGAACTCGGCGCATTCTCTGCGGTTTATGATGGCAAAGTTGATTCGACGGGCACGCAAATGACCGGTTTATTCCGCCAGGCTGGCGCAAATATTCCCTTCAATCTCCAGAAAACCGCGCAGCCGCCAACCGTCGCACCGCCGCTTTTGCCAGCCTCATACACGCCTCGTTCTGGCTCGGACCTGCAAGGATACTGGGAAGGCACCGTGACCATTGGGCCGGTGAAGAATCGGCTCGGGTTCAAAATTGCTGAACTCGGGAAAGGCCAATATCGCGCCGAACTCGACAGCCTCGACCAAGGTGCCACCGGCATTCCGATTACCGCCGTTTCATATAAAGCGCCTACCGTGCACATGGACGTCATGGGGGTTGCGGGCAGTTTCGACGGCACCGTCATTCAACCCGGCGAAATCAGCGGCACCTGGAAACAGGGACCGAATTCGTTGCCTGTCATCTTGCGACGAGGCGCGCCCCCAGCGAGTGACACGGCTGATTATCGCGCGAGCAAAGATACCGAGCCCCAGGGCACCTGGGCCGGCGGACTCGATGCCAAAGCTGCTATCCTCCACCTCGTATTGAAGATCGGCAAGCAACCCGATGGCACTCTCGTCGCCAAACTCGACAGTCCTGATCAGGGTGCGGCCGGTATACCCGCTTCCACGGTGCAATTCACCGCGCCGTCGACCCTCAACGTGGAATGGAAAGCGATGTCAGGCGTTTTCAAAGCCGAACTGAAGAATAATAAATTGACCGGCACCTGGATCCAAAACGGCCAGTCGTTCCCTCTGACTTTCCAGCGCGAAAAATCCAAATAATTTCTGAGCCAATACACGTCGTCTTACTTGACCCGCTCGACTGTGTTGAAGAGTTCCAGTTGCTGCTGGATTCAACACCTCACCAAAATCAGCTACAACTTTAGCAATATCTGGCAAGTCCGTGTCGCCCCTATCAAACATAGTGACTACATGAAAACGTCACGCACTTGCGGTGTCCTGTGTGTGCTCTTTGCTGTCGCCGTTGTGTCCATCGCGTTCGCTGACGCCACGGCTGACCGCTCTAACATGCAGATTTTCATGCGCCAGAAACTCGAGTTTTCCAAGGGCATCACCGAAGGCATCGTGCTGGAAAAATTCGAAGTTATTTCACTCAATGCCGCCGCCTTGCGCAAAATGACCCAGACTAATTTTTGGATCCAAACCCAAAACACGAATTACCTGGCGAAGATGACGAACTTCCAAACTCAGCTCGGCACCCTCTTTTTGCCGCGGGCGATCGCAATCTCGACCGCACCACCGAAGCCTACGGCAATGTTCTCAAAAGCTGTATCGATTGCCACCACCTCGTGCGCAAAGAACAAGTTGGCTTCCCGCGTTGGGGTAGTCGCGACGAATAGCGCAGTTATTTACAAACCATTGCACCTGATGGGTGCTCATTGTAGTTTGCATTGATGGCTATCGCAGTCGCCCCAAATCAGGATTTCGTCACGCGCATCCCGCTGGCGCCGCAGCGTCTTGATGCTCTTTCGCGCGACATCATCGCGCTCAAGAAAAAGCTCAATGCCATCATTTTGGCCCACAATTATCAAGTCCCCGAAATCCAGGACATAGCCGATTTCGTGGGTGATTCCCTCGGCCTCTCGCAACAAGCCGCCAAGACCAGCGCCGACGTCATCGTCTTCTGCGGCGTACATTTCATGGCCGAAACCGCCAAGATTCTGAACCCGAACAAATTGGTCATCCTACCCGACAAAGACGCCGGTTGTTCGTTGGAAGAAAGCTGCCCCGCGCCCAAGCTCAAGCAACTTCAGGACACAAATCCAAATTTTTACACTGTCACCTACATCAACTGCAGCGCCGAAGTCAAAGCCCTCAGCGACGTGATATGCACCAGTGGCAACGCCGTCAAAATTGTCAACGCAACGCCGAAGGACAAAGACCTATTATTCGTCCCCGACGAAAATCTCGGCGCGTGGGTGATGGAACAAACCGGTCGTAAGATGACCTTGTGGAAAGGCAGTTGTTACGCGCACGTCGAATTCACGCACGAAAGCATCATGCGCATCCGCCGCGAGTATCCAGACGCGCCCGTCGTCGCGCATCCCGAATGTACCCGTGCCGTTCGTCTGTTAGCTGACGAGATTTGTTCGACCGAAAAGATGGTCGACTTCTGCAAACGCAGCCCGGCGCAAACCATCATCATCGCCACCGAAGCGGGCATGATTCATCGCCTCAATAAAGAATGTCCCGGCAAACGGTTCATCCCAGCGCCAGTGGCTAACTGCCGTTGCAACGAGTGCAAATTTATGAAAATGAATACGCTCGAAAAGTTGCACGCCTGCATGGAAGATTTGAACCCGCGCATCGAACTGCCAAAGCACATCATCGAACGCGCCCGTCTGCCCATCGACCGCATGCTGCAAATTTCAGCACAGCCGCTCGCTAACGCTGGTTGAAATCACAATAACCTGGGCTTGTTATTAACGGAACCGGTTGCAGTTCAAAACTGGTTTACGGTGGGAAGTCCGACAACGTAGTGTCGCGCGTAATGGCATACTGAAACTCCCAATCCTTGCGTGTCACCCAGGCAGCATGTCCATCGCAATACAGGACGTTGCCTCCGTATCTGCCGTGATTGTCCGCTGGATCCAACTCCAGATTTGTGCCCGGATCATCCTGATCGAATAGCAGCCACACTCGGCTCGGACCTGGCCGAAATTCAGGGCTCACTCTTGTGTTGTGATAGTTCACGAATGACTGCACGTAATCGAGCGTCACTTTGTTAGTGATGGCTCGGGCCCCGGCGCCAGGCACGACATGCTGGATGGATCCGAGGACTTCGAAGCTGTGGCCATGCACGGCTCCTTTCGACGCGGAGTTGTCCGTCAGGTCCTTGATAACTTTGTTCGCGTTCGGAGTAAACACCGTCAGGAACAAATTCGGATTCACGATGTTCTGCGTACCGGGGCATGTGAACGCATTACAGTTCGGCACGTAACTCGGCATTAAAAACGACAAGTCGTCGTCACCGATGTAACGCTCGTTGGGCGTGTAACTGGGCACCTGCGTATCGCAAGTGAGGTGCCCCTTGAAATCACCGGCATACATCTGGGAGCCCAACCCGATTTGCTTCGTGTTACTGAGGCACTTGATCCGTTGCGCCTTATCCTTCGCGCGTGACAACGCCGGCAGCAACATCGACGCGAGAATCGCGATGATCGCGATCACCACCAATAACTCGATCAACGTAAACCCACTCCTACGCCTGTTCATAACTCTAGAATTTGAGTCGGAAGAACGCCGCGGCATCCGTTGCCGGCACTGTTACGGTATTGTTCGATCCGGAAACAACCACCGGTTGCGCGACGTTTGCCCAATTGTTACCTGCTGGAAATGAGCCGACAGATTGTAGCGTAAACGCGCCGGCATTGGTCGGCCACGAAAACACAATGTTTGGCGCCGCGTAGGAGAAGCTCAATTGCGGTGACGGCGGCGCAGCAAACCCGATCGGCGTGACCGCAGCCCAACTGGTGTCGATGCGCACCTCGTCCCACGTCATCGCATTCGGCGTGTTTGCCGATGTGCTTTGCCGGATAACGAACGTGTCGATCAAAGTGATGTCCGCGTCGAGCAGGGGAGCACTGAGCGTCGGCGTGGGCGCGGATGCTTGTCCAAAACTGGCGGCTGTCGGATTGATCCACAAATCAAACGTGTCATCGCTCGTCGCGGTGGAGTTGAACGTGTATCTTCCGACGATGAACACCGTCTCACCGGGGAAATGGTCGGTCGTGTCCCAAATATACGCGGTGCTCTTCGAAGTTTTGTTCGCGCCGATTTGGTAACCGGTGCCGTCTCCGTTCAAGCGCACCACCAGTCGTGCATCTTGAACATCGGCGGCTTGATTGACGAACGCGGCAATAAAGTTCGCGCTCGAGTTGAACGCTCCCAACGCATCCACTCGCATCAAAAATGAATAAAACAATGGCCCGCGATTGATCTGTTGGCCGAGCGCCAGGCGTTCGGCAGCGCCGGAGCCGCCATTGGTGATGGAGTTGCCGGTTGAATTCGCGAGTCCGGTGTAACTCAAATTTCCAGCGACGATCGTCGTATCGTCACCTGAGCCATTCGTGTTCCAAATCATGCCCGCACCGGGCGACTTGCCGGTCAGCCCTTCACCAACGTTGTAATTGAACGGTTCGTAAACATGAATGACAACCGGTGGTGGCGGATTGGTGAACACCAGGATTGCTGCCGAACTCGTCGCCGCGCCGACACTGTTACTCGCCACTACCGTATAATTTCCCGCTGCCGTAAACGGCGCGTTGGAAATCACCAAAATAGAATTCGTCCCGTTCAACACCGGCGTGTCACCACCGACGAACCATTGAAAAGTCATCGGCACATCGCCCTGTGCGCCGGCGCGGAACGTCACCGTTGTATTCGTCGCTGTCGTCACGTTAGCGGGCTGACTAAAAAACGTCGGGGCCGCCGGAGTATTCGTTAAAATCGCGTAAACCTGGATGCCATTGTTGCAGTCCATTACGAACAATCGATTTGTTCCGTAAAATGCATCGGCATACCCGAAATCCACCGCGCCGGCAAAAGCGCCGTTAGCGATGTCGCTCGGCAGAGTCTTGCTGTCCTGCAGCACCGGCACGCTCGCGGGTTGGCTCACGTCAAAGAGATATGCGGCGTCGCCCGTTTTGATCGCCACACCGCCAAGCAAATTTAACGTCGGACTCATCTTGATCGGGGCCAAACCAGTCGGCATCGGTGGCTGCGGATAAGTGACCATCGTCGTTGCACTGCCAGTGGCGACGTTAAACGAGAACAAGCGCAACGGATCAGTCGTCGACCCGCTAGTCGTTCCGAACGCTCCATAAAAAGTATTTCCTGGGCCAAAAGTGATTCCGTAACCCGCCGATCCGGCTGGGCCGTCCATCGTCAATATCGTCGGCGTAAACGCGGTCAGTGAGGCATCTGTCGGACGAAACAGCGCCGCGACCGTTCCGCGCGAACCGAATACGATCATCGTGCTCGTCCCCGAACCGCGCACATCCATTGTGTCTCCGTAACGCTGACCATCACCGGCGGTGCCGGGATGTCCGTGCCAAACGATCGATTGCGCGGAGCTTTCATTGGCCCAACTATAAATGTTGAGATCGGGCGCGCCTGTGGTGTTCTCCAGATTGGCCGCGTAAATGACCCCGTCATCGGCCACGCGCACCAGGTTCATGACGAAACTCGAGTTGCCACCCGTCGCCAGGCCCGACGTATCAAGGGCGCCGATGTCACTGCCGGTCACGCCATCGATGATGTGAATCGCAGGCACGGATTTATCAACGATGAGGATGTGGCCGGTGGCTGGATTATAGGTCATGCCACGTTGATTACTGGCTGTGCCGAGCCAAGTATACGTTCCTGCGGCGACGTTAGTGATCAAACTCAGCGAATAGGTCGAAGCTTTGGCCGAGGCAACAATGCCAAGGGCGAGAGCAAGGGCGGCAAATGAAGTCTTCATACGGGTGGGTAGAGCGCGAAATGAGTTCACGGCTTTTTTAAAAGGGCTTGGGCTGAGCATACAGAAGTCGTGACCGAAAAGTAGCCGCCAAACCCTGAAAACTTTGTAAGGGATTACCCGATGGCAAGCTAAGCCACCCCTTAACGCCTCACGCGGCCATTGCAGCTCACGTTCGCACTTTTCCGCACCTATCTGGGTTCATCTGTGGTTAAATCCTTTATCAATCGATCCAACCTCTGGGCCCACTCATCCAACTTAAAGTTCTGTGGATCATCGTGTCCATCAACCATCCCCGAATCGAAACAACAATGATACCCCGGCACCAGCCACGTCCCATGTTCCAAGCTCGCGGCCACATATAATAACGCCAGCCGATTATACTGCCCCGATGTGAACCCCGGCTCTGGCGAAATGGCATCGTTGCCTTTGTGCCCGGCGGGATCAGATCGTCGTGGTTGGCTCAACTCGGTGTGCACAAACATCCCGTGACTCTCCTCTTTCGTGAGCGTTTTCGATTCGTATTTCGTCGCGCGCCACGACATCGAAAACGGATGCCATGTCATCGACTGTCCCAACCGATTCACAAACATGTGCGCCACCGGCATCTTTTTCCAACGCTCGAAATTATTCAGCGGCCACTCCGGCGTATTGATATTGGTGGGGATCGCTTTCTCCCTGTAATTCGGCGTGCTCGTATCGTGAATCACAAAATACTTCGCCGTCACCTTCTGCGAAATCGGCCCGCCGATGTCGTCTTCGGCAATCTTGTGTTCCGCCAAATACTTCTTCAACTCTTCCGCTTTAATCGCCACCGGTTTCCCAATCAACGATTCCAACGGCTCCGGCAACTTCGCAAGGGGCTCGGCTAACACTCCACCGCGTTTTACCGGTCTCAACAAACACTTCGCCTGTTCCACCGGCGTCCCCGCAAACTCCATTTTTCTGCGATCAAAAGGGCAGGGTGTCGACTGCGCGGTGATGCACGCGAGAAATATAACCGCGACAAAACGTGAATTCATTTGCGGAGAATGAAACCCAGTCCCCCAAATTGCAACGCAGGTTTCCGCACCATTGATTAGTCGTGCGCGTGACCGTCTTCACCTCAGGTTCTCTGTGATCTTTGCGATCTTTGCGGTTAAATAGGTTTTGTTTGTGCTTCTTTGCTGTCGCTCGTGGGTAAATCAATCACTTTCACCCCATCGCGAATCTCCGACACTTCTCGCGCCGTCATCAACACTGCATTCTTAATCAGCCGACAAAACTCCTTCTTCGTAGCGCGATGATGCCCGCCTTCCTTCGTCGTAAGATTCTCGATCAGCTTGTAATCGACTGACAACCGATCGAGCTTTGCGATTCGAAAGTAAGTGTCGCCGCGTTTCCAAGTCTGGCCCTGGCACAATTTCATTTTCAGAAACTTAGTTCTCAAACTGCGCCAATGCGAGAGCATTGTCGTCGACGCTCATCTTCATAACCAATCCCAACGGGATTGCGGCCTTCAGCCCGGGGTTGAGAAGGGCAGCGGGGCTCTACCCCGCGTAACGTCCACAATATAAAAGAACCCCGAAGGTGGTTCTGGCGATGTTCACTAACGCTCCTTGCGTATTGCCTACCGACGCCATCGCGACCTGCGCCCTGAACATTAATCCCGAAAATTTTGGAAATTTAAAGAGACCGGAAATTCATGCGCGCGCACGGCCGCAATCACCGCCTGAAGATCATCTCTGCTCTTACCCTGCACTCGAACGGCATCGCCTTGTATTTGCGTCGTCACCTTCAACTTGGAGTCGCGAATAAACGAGGTAATTTCCTTAGCCGCCGCCTGTTCGATCCCTTGTTTAATTTTGATGACCTGGCGCGCATGCCCCAACGGCGAAATGTCCGGCTCCTGAATATCGACGCTCTTCAAACTGATCTGACGTTTGGCCAGCTTGTTGACGACGATTTCGCGCAGAGCGTTGATTTTAAATTGGTCGGTCGCGGACAATTTGATTTCGTTCTTTTCGAGTTTGATTTCGGCGTTACTGCCCTTGAAATCGAACCGGTTGGCCAGCTCTTTGTTCGCGGTGTTGACCGCGTTTTCAATTTCCATCGAGCTAACTTCAGAAACAATATCGAATGAAGGCATGGTCGAAATCTACCGAATGCAGTGCGGAACTCAAGGTTCGGAAAAACTCCAAAATCCAAAATTCAATGAAGTTCGCAAATGCCAGCCTTCCCATTGAAGTTTGAATGTTGGAGTTTCTCTGAAGTTTGGAATTTGATGTTTGAAGTTTAAATCACCGGTTTTCGCCGCGCCGGTGGCCGCAGCCAAAAGATAATAGCCAGCCCGACGAGCAGCAGTCCCACCACCGACCACGCACCTCCCGACGGATGTTGCGGCAACAACCAAATCGCCAGCGCCGCAATCGCCGGTCCACCACCATTACCCGCACCAATTGCTGCTTCATGAATGCCGCTATGTTCCCCCTTAGTTTCGCCAACGTCCATAGAGTAGAACAGCGAAGAATAATAAATCAGTCCGTGGGCGAGGCCAAAGACAACCTGAGCCCCGATCAACACCCAAAGATTCGGCACAAGCAGGATCACTGCAAACGCGGCAATCATTGCAACGTAAGCGGCGACGAGAAGATGAAATTTGTAATGCCAACTCGGCCAGAACCGCAACACCACAAACGAGCCTGCGCGTACAAACATCCATATCGAACCCGCGAACCCGGCGATCATTGGCGAAAGTTGCATTTTGTGCGCCAGCGTCGGAATGATGGCGATGACTGTGTTGCAACCCAGGTAGGCGAACGGATTGGCGACCCAGGCGATTTTCAAAAACGCCCCGGCATCGGTGTGTTTTTCGCCAATTGTTGCCTGTTCGCTCACTGAGTTGGACGCGGGCAGGACAGAAGCGCTGGTATCTTTGAGGTCCCTTTCAATAAACAGGGCGAGGACATATTCGACAACGAGCAACGCAGCAGGGACCAGATAAAGGCTGCGAATGCCTAAGTGTTCTATCATCGCGCCGCCCGTGAAATACGCCAACGCGCCGGCGCCGGCCCAGGTGAAATTATAAATTCCCACCATCGACTGCATGCGATGGCGCGGTTCTCCTTCGCTCACCATCGCTTCCAACGCGGGCCAGGTGAAGCTTAGACCAAAATTGGCCACAAAAAGAATCAGCAGCCACAACCACAAATTCCCAACGAACGCTCCAACCGCAAAACTTACGGTCAGAATCGCAACGCCAACCCGCACCGAATAAAAATAACCGTGCCGCTGCGCAAAACGTCCCCCGTAAATCGCCGCACCCACATAGGATAGTCCCAGTGCCGCCGCCAATAGAAGGTTCTGCAGAGTTTTGAACCCGAATTGTTTCTCTGCGAGGAAGTAGATGTAGTAAAAGAAATAGGTTGTCGCCAGCGAGTTAATCGCCTCAAGCGCAAAAGCCCCGCCCTTGAGCCTCCTCGTATGCAGGCGGACATGGGCCGGCTGTGTTGCCACTGTTGTAGAACTAGAACTACTCATCGAATTTCGAGCCGGTGATACTACGAAACGTGCCGCCAATTACAACGTTTCCCCGGAGTGCGGGCGTCCGCGCCCGTAGCAACGGCGCCTACAAATCCCGCTTAGATCGTTCCCGACCGTCGAACCCACAGCGCTTCTCCCTATCGTCACTGCTTCACAGTTGACAAGTAGCAACTGTACGTTAGCCTTCCTTTCAGGTTGCGGAGCCTCAAGTGCCGCTTGTTCTTTGAAATAGAATCGTCAGACAATTTGGGCGCGAAAACCCTCATATTTTCTGAACTATAATGCGCGTAAAAGTGCTGCAATGTATCGATTCAAAAACTTGACCGTTTCTTGACCATTCCTTGACCGAAAAACGAAGCTCAAAACGGCTGGCATGCTGATAATCAAGCACTTGCGGTAAACCGCTGAAAACGCCGGTCGGTTTTGCGTAACAGATGCAGTTTTGGCTAAAAATTCGCCGATTCGCGGTAGTTCGCGCTAATTCGCACATGATCGCAGTGAAATGTTTTGATAGTCGCCTGCCCCATCAACTTCGCGCTTGCCGAAATCCAATAGCCGCGCAATGTTCTCGCGTGTTCAGCGCCGTGGTTTCGTTTTAGGGAAGCGCGACATCCTTTTAAAATGGAGCACTATCCGAAACATTATTGCGGTGTATTTGGCGTTTACGGTCATCCAGAACGCCGCCGAACTTACGTATTACGGCCTCTACGCCTTGCAGCATCGCGGCCAGGAAAGCGCGGGCATCGTGACGAGCGACAATGGAGAGTTCCGCGAGCACAAGCGCATGGGCTTGGTGTCGCAGATTTTTAATGGCGATGTGCTGCGCGCCTTGAAAGGGCCGATGGCAGTCGGTCACGTCCGCTATTCCACGACCGGTTCGTCACATTTGCGCAATGCGCAACCGCTGACCGGTGTGATTGCAAGCGCGGCCAGATCGCGATCGCGCACAACGGTAATTTGACCAATGCGGCGCAACTTCGCGAAGAACTCGAAGAGACCGGCGCAATTTTTCAAACCACGGTCGACAGCGAAATCATCTTACATTTGCTGGCCCAACCGTGCCTCGACGGTGCGTGAAAACAACCTGATTCAAACTGTGCGCCGGATCGAAGGCGCCTATTCGCTGGTGATCATGACCGAGCACGAGTTGATTGGCGTGCGTGATCCGCATGGCTTCCGGCCGCTGTGTTTGGGGAAGGTCGGCGATGCTTTGGTGCTCGCCAGCGAAACGTGCGCGTTTGATTTGATTTCGGCGAAGTACGTTCGCGACATCGAACCCGGTGAAATTGTTATCATCGATAAAAACGGGTTGCGGAGTATCCAGGCATTTCCCGAGCAGACGCAGCGCGCGTTTTGCATTTTTGAATACGTTTATTTTGCGCGACCCGATAGCACGATTGCCAATCGCAACGTCTATAAGGTGCGCGTCGATATGGGACGCGAGTTGGCACGCGAGCATCCGATCGACGCAGATATCGTCATTCCGGTGCCCGATAGCGGCAACTGCGCGGCCTTGGGGTATTCGTTGGAATCAGGAATTCCCTTCGAGATGGCGTTTGTGCGCAATCACTACGTCGGACGCAGTTTCTTGCAGCCATCGCAACTGATTCGCGACTTCGATGTGCGCGTGAAGTTGAACTTGATCAATGAGCTTGTGCGCGGAAAACGCGTCATCGTTGTCGACGATTCGATTGTGCGCGGAACCACGTGCAAAGCGCGCGTGAATAATTTGAAAGAAGCGGGCGCGAAAGAAGTGCACGTGTTGGTGAGCTGTCCGCCGCACATGAACCCGTGTGTTTACGGAATTGATTTTCCTGATCGAAGCAAATTGATGGCGGCGAATCATTCCTTGGACGAGATTCGCGCCTATCTCAATGCGGATTCGCTCTCGTATCTGTCGCAGGACGGAATGGTGCGGGCGACAGGTCTTCCGCGGCATTATTTTTGCATGGCGTGTTACGACGGCAAATATCCTGTGGCGTATGATCCTTCCATCGATAAGCAAGTGATGGAGCGGCGTCGATCGAGGACAGAGGGATTGGGTTACGGCATCAACAAAGAACAGATGCAGTCGAAGTTGCTGTAAGCATTCAGCGTCTGGGTCCGCTTCAGTTCTGGGTCGTTAGTGTTTCCCTGCATTCCGAAAGCAGTGGTGTGCCTCCCTTGAGTACCGTTGGTTGTGGAGTACTTTGGCGGCGGGAGGGTTATGAAAACAGTTTTACTTTTTGCCGCTGCGGCCATGCTGCTCGTTGGATGTGAGAGTCCCTACGAAACAAACGGAGTGGGTAGTTACGGGTATACCTACGATTTAAACCTGCCGCATATGTCGGGTTCGCCCGCGGCGCTCCAAGCCTTAAATGAAACGCCCGGGACACCTGTTGTGGCAGGCTCTCCAACGCTTGGTCCGTTGCCTCCAGGGCCGGCCGCCCAAAGTGTCACGTTCTATGAAGGTGCGCAGGCGCCGCAAACAGCAGTCGCCGCCACGACGCCGACATGGACAGTCCCCGCGCCAGTGACGTCGGTTCCGGGAGCGGTTCCCGGCGTGGTGACGGGTGTCCAAGGTGTGCCCGTGAACGAAGCAGCTGGAGCGGCGGCAGGCGAAGTCGCGCCACAGACAGCAGCGCCCGTCGGCGGCGGATTCTTTGGTGATGGCGGGGTTACAATCGTCGGCTCGAACGGTTTGCCGACAAGCCAGACCGTTTTTCCAACCAACATCACGATCTCTAATATTATCGTCACGAACTTGACGAACACCGGTGGCAACACGAATGGTGCACCCATGACCAACGCCGTCGGGGCCATCACAAATGCAAACGGTTCCACCGTAATCACTAACTTCACCGGTGGGCCGAGTAACTTTGCTTTGACGAATGGAACAAGTTTCACGCCAGTGCCCGGGGCGACGAATAATTTGAACAACCTGCCGCGCGCAAACGCTACGGCACCTGGTGCTCCGTCAGGAACTACTTTAGTGCCGGCCCGCCCGTTAGGCCAGCCTCCCACGCCATTTCAGTCTCAGGTTATATCTGGAACAACTACGACGCCAAATACGCCAACTCAGCCAGGGCCAACGACCACTGAAGCAGCTGGCGCCGCAACTGGGAATGCAACCGTGATAGGCGGTGGCCTTGGCGTGCAGCAAAATACGACGACGGGCACTGTGCAGCAAAACACGGGGACGGCGGGAACCACAACGCAGGGGACAACAACCCAATCCAGCAGCGGCGCAACAACGACCACGCCGACTTCATCAGCCGCGCAACAACAGCAGCAGCGCATTTTATTGCAACATCAAGCGGCGCAGCGGCAAGCTGCTCCGGCTCCTGCTCCGGCAGCCGCGCCTAAATAATAGTTAGCCGACGCGCTCGATCAATTGTAGCAAACCGCCTACGAGCGCGTCACCGGACGTGGCCACGAACGGACATTGGCCGGTGAACTTTGGGGATTGCAGGGCAGCATAGCCGCCGCGCTCAATTTCGAATTCGTCGGGTAGGTAGCCGATCGAGCCATTAGAATAGCCGAGGACGAAGATATCTTTGGCTGAAGAGCGCTGGCGGAGGTCTAGGCCGAATTTCGTGAACAATTCGGACGGATGAGCGGCAAAATAGGAGTCTCCGATTCGCAGCACCTGCAGTTCCGCATTCACCGGTTTGGCTGTCTCGCCTTTAGTGAGCATTTCGTCAGACCATTCGATGCCAAATCGCGCCAGCGCGGCAATGGCTTTGGATTCACTCCCGCCGTAACGCAACGGCAATCGATCCGGTTGACCGACAGCAGCGCGCGCGAAACCTTTTAGCCAATCCCTCGTATCGCCGGTGTTTTGGCGGTGCAGCGCCTCGTCGCGAATGGTCATCACTTCGCTACGAGTCCAAGGACGCGTTGGCAAATCCACGTTGCTCGAGGCAGACGCAACGGTCGTGTCCTTTATAGGTTTAGCCGTGAGCCAGGCTTCGAACACAGCGGCTGTGATTTGTTTCGCCGGTTCGGATCGTAGCTCGGTGCTGGCGAATTTGCGGAACACGTTTACGTCTCCAGCAGTGCCCTGAACGTAGAGGGCGGTCGTGCCCGGGAATGCCTTCGCAAAACGATCGACGACTTCGCCCGGCCAATCGCGGCTGATGGCGCGCAGATCGACTTCCATGTGCGCGGTGCAATGCGAATGAAAATTGATCACCGCGCTGATCGGTTCTTCCTTGGGCGATTCGATTCGCAAAACGCTGAGGCGGGTATCGACGGGACCACCTTCGCGCGTGCGGTTGAAAGTGAGGCCGGAGATTTCGCTGTGGCCGGTGCTGATGCGCGCGGGTTTGCGATTGTTCCATGCTTCGACGATTGCGTCGGCAGCTTGTTTGGCGGCGAATTGGAGATACTCGGGATTTTGTTCACCTGCGCCACGGATGAAACCGGCAGTGGGCGCGTTGTGCGAATGAGAGCAGTTGACGCAAATGGATTCCGGAGCGAGGCCGGTTTGGGCGGCAGCCTGTTGCCGAATCGACGCGGTGAACGCTTCGTCGTTATACATCAGGTCCAACGCAACGATCGCGACGGATTTGTCATTCGAGCCAGTGATGACAAGAGCAGTCGCGTTAATGTCGTCGCGCACGCGCTCCCAATAGCGTTCGAGATAGTAGCCGAGCCCGGCGAGTTCGACCTTCGTGGTCGGCGTGATGACGCGACGCGCTATGCCAGCTTGGAAACCGGTGCTTTTCACTATTCGAAGAGCAATGTTCCAAAGCAGCGCGGCAAATGGAAATTAAATTCGTCCACCGGCGACCATGACGCCCAATGTGGATGTGAGAGGTCTTCGGCGCATTTGAAAAAATTGCCGCGCCATTGCTGGCTCTTCAAATTGCCGAGCGGGCCGACGAACTTTTCTAGAACCGCGCGAGGAAGAAAAAAGCTCAATTCCCACGTGATTGGTTTTGTGATTTCGGGATCGACGACTTTTGGAAGGGAAGAGCGGATTTGGATTGTTGTGCCGAGTTCCCGTGGCACCTGGGTCCACTTTTTGAGTCCGTTGGCGTCGCGGGTTGGGTCTTCGATGTACCAGGTCAGATGAGAACCGCCTGCGTTCATTTCTAAATTGAAGTAGCCTGCGTTAGCACGTGGCTGCACAAATAATTCGACGCAACTGTCTTTCCAAACTTCACTGCAATACTCGGTGCGAACGGAGCGGACGTATTGGTCGTCAACTTTGTAAATGCCGCAGATGCCGTCATCAGTATAAAGGAAGCGAGCGGACGTGCGCGGGCGATGGTCGCTGCTTTCGGGACGGAAGGTCTCAATTTCAACGATGTGAGCGGCACTCCACGCAGGATCGTTCCAGTTTTTGGCAAGCGGAGGTTCGGACGCGCAGCAGGCGATGCGATAGGTCATGCGATTTTGCTATGATGGAAAAACAAGTAATACACGCCGGCAACGGCAATAAACGAAAAAACGACGCGGCGCATTTGTTTGGGCGAGATTTTTTCCAGGCACCAGTGGCCTCCAACAATTGCGCCATAGAGCGGGATTGCGAGCAGCACGCCGCGACCCCACGAGAATTGCTGGAAGTAACCGAATTTGCTGTAACAAATCATGCGCAACACGCAGCTCACCGTGATCATGACCTGTAGAAACGCCATAATTTGGCCGCGCGTCCACGGGTTTGTGTAGGCGTAAGCGGCAGTCGGAATGCCGCCAAGATTAAAAGCGCCGCTGAGGCCGCCGCTGAACAGTCCTAATGGAATCGTTAGCGGACGGGGAATCGGTTGTTGGCTTTGCTTCAGAAAAAATTCACGTGCCGCGATCACGACCATCACACAACCGAGGATGTGCAGCAGGAGCGATTCGCTAGCGCTGTTTAGAAAGTAAACGCCGATCGGCACGCCGATGCAGACGCTTATGAGAAAGGTGAGGCCGAGGCGCCAGTTGTAATCTTTGGCGTGGCGAATGAAGGTGGTGACCGTGGCGAGGAGTGAGAAAACGGTCGAGATCGCCGCTGCCTGTTTGATGTTCAGGAACAGTGGCATCAACGACATTGAAACCAGCCCAAAACCGAATCCCGTCAGCCCTTGGACGAACCCGGCGCACGCGAGTGTGCTTCCGAGCAATAACCAATTCATTTCGCAGCGAATTCTCCACGAATGCGCGCCAAAAGCAAAGAGCCGTCTGCATGAGCAGCATCAAACTTTTACACTCCCTTAACAAAACAGCTTTGCGTTTAAATAAATACTTAACAGTGCGGAATTAGCTTAGACACATGAAACCGAGCATTTCCGCAGTGTTGATGTGGTTGTTGATGTCAACCGGTTCTGCTTTCGCCGACGCGCAAATCGATAGCTGGTTTACGCGCGATTCGGGCCGATACGCGCGGATTTATCAAACGACAGCCGATCAAACCTCTGGCACCACAGTGACGACATGGAGCCGCGGTTCGGGCGTGCAATCCGTCCCGGTCTATGTCGGCGTGCATGATGTCAGTTATTCCGCAAGTTGGGTTTACGTTCACACGAGCGGGTTGGCCAGTTATGTGATGGGGCCTTGGTACCTGAACGCCGCCAAGACGCAGCTTTTTCCAAATTACCCAGCGAATACAAAGACGCTTTACCGCATCCCGCGTAATCCAACGATTCCCGCGAGCAAGACACTAACCGGGCTGGGGGCAGTCGGATATTTCGTCAATGGTGTGGCGCTATTCGATAATCGCGATGCGTTTTACTGGAACGGCACGGCGGATGTATCGGGCACGGGCAACTGGAATCGCGATGCTTACGTAAACGAAGGGGTGACGTTCGACGCCGCGCTCGCGCATCAAGCCGGTGCGACGCATCACTATCACGCGAACCCGATCGCGTTGCGATATCAGCTCGGTGACCACGTTGATTTCACCGCGGCGAGCAACACCTACAAGGAGAGCGCGAACGCGCCTACGCAACATTCGCCCATCGTGGCATGGGCGCGCGATGGTTTGCCGATTTACGGGCCCTACGGTTATTCGAATCCAACGAACTCCAGCAGCGGAGTGCGCCGAATGATTTCGGGTTTCGTAATTCGCGACGGCAACAACGGGACGCAAAATTTAATACTGACGGGAAGAACTAATCTGCCACTGTGGGCAGCCCGCGCTTACAACCGTTCGGCAACACTGTTGGCGACCGAATATGGTCCAGCCATTAGCACCACCTATCCGATGGGACGTTATATCGAGGACAACGACTATCTCGGCGATCTTGGCAAAACTTTGGGCAGTGACTTCGATTTGAACGAATACAACGCCCGTTACTCCGTGACGCCTGAATTCCCGAACGGCACATGGGCGTATTTCGTTTGCATCACGTCGAGCGGCGCGCCGGCGTATCCCTACAACATCGGTCGTGCGTTTTATGGAAATCCCACAGGCAACACGGTCACGAGCATCACCGAAAGTGTGACAACAAATTTTATTGGCGCGGCCAGCGCTGAGTTGCGGATGTCGACGCCGGTGGTGAATAACAATGTTGTGAGTCTCGTCTGGACCGCGACCGAAGGCGGCACGTATCGGATTGAATCGAGTGGGAACCTTGTAAACTGGAGCACGAACGCGGCGGGCATCAACGCCGTCTACAATAGCGGTTCAGCGACTGCCGCGAACACGTTCACCAACCAATCATTCCGTGTCACGCGAACTGCCCTCGCGACGTATGACAACTAATACGTTTACAAAATTCTTTTTGAGCGACCAAAATTTCTTAAACTCCACACCTGCAGCATTCGTATGAAAATCATTTCGCGTGTCTCTCTTATTTTGGTTCTGACCTGTTTTAGTGCACGCATCGCGTCGGCTGACCCGCAGGTCGATTCTTGGCTCACTAAGTATTCGGGTAAATACGCGCACATTTACACGAACGACACGATGAAGGCCAATGGCACGACAGTGACGACGTGGAGCAACGGCCAGCAAACGCAGTCGTCGCCGGCTTATTGCGGCGCGCAGCAGATTTTGACGTCCTCCAGTTACGTGTATGTGCGAAGCACTGGATTGGGCAGCCACATCATGGGCCCGTGGTGGAACAACACGGCGCATACGGTGGTGTTCGTCAATTTGCCGGCCAATCAGAAAATGATATATCGCTTCACGCGTACGCCGACTCCGGCGACAACGCATGCCGCTGTCCAGGGAGAAGTAGGCATGATGGTCGACGGTGTGCGCATTTTCGATTCGGGTGATGCGTTTTCCTATTCGTATGCGAACAGCCAGGATGCAACGGCGGGCAATGGCCTCACAGGGGATGGCCTGTGGAATCGCGAAGCATGGTCGAACGAGGGCACGACGATGGACCCGGCCTACGCGCACCAACAAAACACTGGACGCTACCATTATCATGCCACGCCGATTGCGCTACGCTACGTGCTGGGAGACAACATCGCTTTCGATTCCGTCGCCAAGACTTACGATGAAAGCACAAATGCACCAACGAGACATTCGCCGATAATCGGTTGGATTCAGGATGGCTATCCATTGTATGGGCCATATGGATATTCGAGCGCGTCAAACTCGAGCAGTGGCATTCGTCGTATGGTTCCCGGATATGTGAAACGCGATGGCACTGCCGGCTCGATTAATCTGACGCTTACCGGGCGCACCAATTTTCCAGCGTGGCGCGCCCGCGAGGGAAATCGCTCCGCGACACTCACAGCCAGTGAATACGGCCCGAATGTCAGCACGACGTATCCGATTGGCCACTACGAAGAAGATTACGAATACCTTGCCGACCTCGGCAAAGTGCAGGGCGTTTATTTCGACCTTGATGAATACAACGGACGTTGGTGCGTGACGCCGGAATTTCCCAACGGGACGTACGCGTATTTTGCAGCGATCGATGCGAGCGGCACGCCCGTGTATCCCTACAACACGGGCAGGCAGTATTATGGGATCAACAACGGTGGCCTGGTTACTTCGATTAATGAAAGCGTAGTGACAAACTTCGACGGCGGTGCGAATGCCGCGCTCACTGTGACTGCGCCGGTCGTGAGCAATGATGTCGTTACGTTGGTGTGGGCGGCCACTGAAGGTGGCACGTATCGAGTCGAGACGAGCACAAATCTTACGACGTGGACCACGAACACGGGAAACCTTTCCGCGACGCTTAACACCGGCACGTATACGCAAGCTGCCAACGCTTCGAACATTTTTTATCGAGTCGCACGCACGAACCTCGCGTCCTTCGACTCTGTGATTAGCACAACTAGTGGCGGGATTTTGAGCGTGTCGCCGACGAGCGGCAATCGCAGCACGACTTTCACGCTGACCATTAATCTTGATCCGAACGCGAATCCTGCGCCGCCGCCGTCGCAGGCACCGATTAACAGTGTGACCGTTGGAAGCATTACTGGAACCAGCAACGTGCACGTCAGTCAAACGCAGATGACCAGCAGCATTTCGATTCCGGCGAATGCAACGACGGGCACGCAGACGGTGACGGTCGTGTTTCCGGGGCCGCCGGACAATCCGACAGCGACGGTTACGTATACCCTTGCGAACGGCTTTACGGTAAAATAGCACATGCGCAATCGGGTCCAACGTTTCGCGGTCGCGGTCGCGTTTATTCTCGCGGCCGCGTTGGGGCTTCGTGCCGCAACGTTGGAACTGTCGATGAACCACGTGTTCAATGGCGTTCCGCTCACGTTGAACTCGATGCAATATCGCAACGCGCGCTGACGAGGTGATGTCGGTGGAGCGCGTCAGTTATTTGCTCAGCGACATTGCTTTCGAACGGGAAGATGGAAAATGGGTACAGCTCGACGAGAAGTTTGCTTGGCTCGATGTGGAGAAGAAACGAGTTAGCGCGCGATTAGATGTGCCGAGCGGAGTCTATCGTGCGATGCGGTTTTCGGTTGGCCTCAATACGAAGGCGAATTTCAGCGACGTTACAAAATATGCGGCCGACCATCCGTTAAATCCAAATCTGAACGGGCTGCACTGGAGTTGGCAGGGTGGATACATTTTCCTCGCACTAGAGGGACTCTATCAAACGGCGGCTACCGAACCGAAAGGGTATTCGTATCACTTCGCGCGCTCCAACAATTGCACGCCGGTGACACTCTCGGCGAATTTGGATCTGACAAAGGACGCGCGAGTCGTGGTGGATTTCGATATCGCGACGGTTCTGAACTCGCCACGTTTGCTGTCATTTGTGAAGGACGGGGCCTCGACCCATTCACGCGATGGCGATTCGGTTGCCGCAGCGATTCGCGCGAATTTGCCGGGAGCGTTTAGAATACGACAATTTATCCAAACGTCGGACACCGCGCAGAGCGTTGCAGCTAAACCACTTTATTTGCCGAAGCAGTTCACACCTTATCGGTTCCAGATGAGCGGGATGTTTCCGATTCCGAGTTTGCCGCGCGACAATCCATTGATTGAGGAACGGGTGAGCCTCGGAGAAAAGTTGTTCAACGAGAAAGCACTATCGCGCGATGGCTCGATTTCATGCGCGTCATGCCATCAGCAGTCGGCAGCATTTTCGGATTCGCGCCGATTCAGCATTGGTGTGCGCAATCAATCCGGAACAAGGCAGGGGATGCCGTTATTCAATATGGCGTGGAAATCGAGTTTCTTCTGGGATGGGCGCGCGCCGAGTTTGCGTGCGCAGGCGTTGATGCCGATTCAGGACCATGTCGAGATGGACCAGACTCTTGAAGGCGCGGCGTCGAATATGAACGCGCGCGCGGAGTATTTACCGCTGTTCGAAAAGGCGTTTGGCACTAAAGAAATCACTGCTGAGAAGATTGGCCTCACGATTGAACAATTTGTCCTGACGTTAACGTCATTTGATTCAAAGTTTGATCGCGTTTTGCGAGGACAGGAAAAATTTACGGAACAGGAGCAACGCGGGTTTGAATTGTTCATGACCGAATACGAGCCGCGCACCGAACACTACGGGGCTGACTGTTTCCATTGTCATGGCGGGCCGTTGTTCAGCGACTATCAGTTTCACAATAACGGGCTCGATGCCAAATCGGATTCGGACCCTGGCCGGTTTAAGTTCACGAAAATCGAGTTCGACCGCGCCAAGTTTTCAACTCCGTCCTTGCGCAACATCGCGTTGACCGCTCCGTACATGCACGACGGTCGATTTAAAACTCTCGAAGAGGTGGTGGAACATTACAGCACTGGTGTGATACGGAGTCCTACTCTGGATCCGAATATTGCCAAACACCCGGACGGCGGGATTCGTCTTTCCACGGCGGACAAACAGGCGTTGGTCGCGTTTCTGATGACTCTGACTGATCCGAAATTCGCCAAAAATTAGAAGCGCTGATTGCCGCGAGCGTTAACTCATTTTGCCGCAGGTTCGACCGTCGGATTGAGCGGCGTTGGTTCGACTGTTTTGTCGGGCGCACCGCTCATTGCTATCAGTGTCGTAACCGCTTCGCTCAGGCTAACAACGAATGTGTCCGGTGAGACATCCGGACCTTTTTCAGTGATAAGCGTGTCATCGCGTTTTATGCCCCAGACGCCGACTACAACTTTTGTATCAGGGAATCGCGAGCGCAGTTTCTTCAACAGATATCGAGTGCGACGCAGACGCGTCGGCGGAACGGCGGAAATACAAACCACGCGCGCCTGAATCGCAGCGACGTCTTCGACGAAATCCGCAGTGAGGCCCATTGCCGAAAGCGCACGTGCGCCAACGCCGTGCGATCGCAACAGGCACGCCAGCATCAACCCGACAATTTCGTCTGCAGCATCTCTTGCAGGCACGATCACCGCCAATTCCGGCACGGTCGGTGTTTGGAAAGCGTGTTGGCGATCAGTGTCATCATGAACATCGGTTGCAGGGTGCGGTTCTTGGTGTTCTTCGCACAATTCTTCAACCATCTCGCGCAGGTTTTGAAATATATCGAACTCGCGATCACGCGAGATGCGGCCACGGGCGCGATCCTCTTCGATCAGCCCAAGCGAGGGTAAGATGACTTCTTCGAACAACGCTGGAAGAGGTTTCTCTTTCATGTATTGATCGACAATTTCACTCGCTTCGTCGCGATCTCCCGCGAGCAGACGTTGATAGAACCGCGCATCAATGGTCAGCACTGGTTCATCGCTGAGAAGCACGTGCAAGAAACCGAGCTTGCGGACATGCGCGCCGGCGACGGCTACGAAAACTGTCAGCGGAGTGGAAAGCAGCAACCCGATTGGCCCCCACAGCCAAGTCCAAAAAATGGCAGCGAGCAATAGCGCGACAGGAGAAACTCCGGTCTGCGACCCATAGACAAGCGGTTCAATGATATTTGCGGTGGTCAGTTCCGCGCTGCAGTAGAGACCCGCCGTCCAAAGAAATTTTGTCCAGCCTGGGTCAATTGCGAATGCAAGCGCAAGGGGCGTTGCTGCCGCGATCCAGACGCCGACGTAGGGAACAAACCGCAGCAATGTTGCCATTGCGCCCCACAACATCGGACTCGGGACGCCGATGAAATAAAGCCCTGTCCCGATAAGCGTGCCAAGGCACAAATTGACCAGCAGTTCAAAGAGCAAATATCGGCTTACTCTGTCGGCTGTTTCATTGAGAGTGTCGACTGTTAAGTTCATGCGCTCCGTGCCAGCCAGTCTGACGATGCGGTCGCGCATGTCTTCGCGATAGCTCAGCATAAACGAAAGCACAAACAGGATCATGAAAACACTGAGCAGTGGCTTCATGCCTGTGCCGACCATCGTCTTGACCAATGTCAGTGGACCGGCCTGCGGATTCTGAATCTCCACTGGTACCGGCGTAGCCTCAGAGGGTTCTTTCAAGTTGCTCGACTGTGTGCCCGTCTTGTTGTCAGGGGACTGGAGTTGACGGCTGCTATGTTTGATCAAACGATTTACCCGTGCGATGGGTCCTTGTGTTTGCGACGCAATGCTAGTGAATTTTGTTTCGATCGTTTGTTGGTATTGAGGCAGTTTCTTTGCAAGATCGTAAAATTGCGCTCCGACCAGCCAGCCGATCGCGCCGACGATGCATAGCGCGAGCAAAATAGTGGTAAAGACAGCAATGCCCCGTGGTAAGTGGAGGCGTTCCAGCCACGCGCAGGGCATCGTGAGCAGGAAACTCAGCAACACTGCGACCGAGAGGGGAATGAGAACTTCGCGCGCGAAATAAAGACCGGCAATTACCAAAGCCACGCCAAACAGGGCGTTCGAACTGATTTTAGCGTAGTCGTTGCCGCGGTACACGTTGGTATCTCAACCTAATCCGCGCAGGTATTGGAAGCTAGAGCAGGAACCCCGATTGTAGGGTGAAGCGGCGCACTGATGGATGGGCAAATCAGTGCGTGCCCACGCGCGACGCGACCGCTGCGATGAGAACGGCGGTGATGTTGACATAAACCGCAGCAAGCAGATCATCAAACGTAACGCCCCAACCACCGGGCAAGTTCTGGCTCTGACGAACCGGCCAAGGCTTCCAAACATCAAAAAGACGGAACCGTAAAAATACCGCGACCGTATACATCCAACGCTGTTGCCCGAAAAAATACTCTGGTCCCGGAAGTTTTTCGCCGCCCAACGACAGCAACCACGTTAAAAAGCAAAATGGTATCGCAACGATTTCGTCGAGCACGATCGAGCCAGGATCCGTCTGCCCCAAAATCTTCTCACGCTTCTCCACAAAGCCAAACCGAAGCAGCGCTTCCAGGATGATGCCGCAGATCACACCAATCAGCGAATGCGTGTACAATAGCGCGGCGAAAAAACCGAGACCTCAGAACAGAGCCGAACGTCCCCGGCGCGACCGGAATTCGTCCAATGCCGAAACCTTGCGCGATCCAAAGTTTCCAGTTCACAGGTCTTGTAAATAGAGGCGGCGATTGCGCCAGAGATAAATGCTGCCGGAGGTGAAGGTCAGGATGATCGCTGCCCAAACCGAGATGCTGGTAAACCAAACAATCCATGGTTGGCCGGCGATCTGCCAGCCGACGACGACTTCGCCGAATTTACCCCAATGACTATATCCTTGCATCACGAGCAACGCGAGAATCGCGATCATTTGCGAAATCGTTTTGTGTTTGCCAAATCTTTCCGCCGCAAGAACGACGTGTTGTGATGCGGCGAGCAAGCGCAAACCCGTGATGGCTAGTTCACGCGAGACGACCACCACAACCATCCACGCCGGAATCCAACCGTGGCCGACAAATGCAATGAACGCCGAACAGACAAGAATTTTGTCTGCCAACGGATCCATCAGAATGCCGAAATTAGTGATGAGCTTGTCGCGCCGGGCGATCATGCCATCGAAGTAATCGGTAATACTGGCAGCGCTAAAGAGGAACAAGGCGACGGTGTCGCGCCATGGATTTGGATCCAAAAAAATGACGAAAAGGAAAGCTAACGTCAGGACCAGGCGAGACAGCGTTAGTTTGTTGGGTAGATTCATTCAGCGATCAGATCGTAATCTGTATGGCCGATGATCTTAACCTCAGCAAACTGGCCGGCCGGCAGATGGCGTTTGATATACACACGACCATCAATATCTGGCGCATCCGCCTCACCTCGCGCAACTACAAACTTTGACCCGAGCTTCATTTCCAATTCGCCGCCGCTGCCGCGAATCAACCCATGTTCCCACGAACTAACGTTCGCCTTCTGCAAAGCGTCCGCTGTCGCCTCACCTTCACAGAGAACCTTCAGTTTGTGACCGACGAATGATTGAGAAATTTCACACGCGATTTTTTGCTGCTCTGCCATCGCGAGTTTCTGGCGCTGAAACTTAATCTTATCCGGAATTTGCCCTTCCATCTTGCCGGCGCGCGTGCCGTCCTGTTGCGAGTAGGTAAATACGCCAAGACGTTCGAAACGCGTTGTGCGAATAAAATCGAGCAATGTCTGGAAATACGCATCCGTTTCGCCCGGGAATCCGACGATAAATGTCGTGCGAATCGCAATGCCCGGAATACCGGCGCGGATTTTCGCGATGAGATCGACAATATATTGCTGCGACGTTTCGCGGCGCATGCGTTCCAGCATGTTCCCGTGAATATGCTGTAGCGGAATATCAATATAGCGCGCGACCTTCGGACATTCCGCAATCGTCTTGATCAACTCGTCAGTCCAATGCGCCGGGTGCGTGTAGAGCAGGCGAATCCAAAAATTACCGGGAATTTTATTTAATTCCCGGAGCAAAGTGCAGAGCGTCGTCGCATCCGAAGGCAACGAATGTGCCGCTGCAGAAAATTTTTCAGGTGAAGAAATCGCGCGGCTATGATTCGCGCGCAGGTCCAATCCGTAATAAGTCGAATCCTGCGAAATCAAATTGAGTTCTTTGACGCCATCGGCGACGAGCGCCTTGGCTTCCGCAACAACATCAGCCTGGGTGCGACTACGATGCGATCCTCGCATGCGCGGGATAATGCAAAACGTGCACGGGTGATTGCACCCTTCCGCAATTTTGACGTAAGCAAAATGTTTTGGCGTCAGACGAAAACGCGGCGTCTCAAAATCCTGCACGTAAATAGGCCGCGCGTTTACTTCGATCAACGGCGCGCTCGCCTCTTGTTCTGGCTTGAATGGCAAAGTCCGCTTTTTCTTTGAACCTTGGACGTTGGATGTTGGATGTTCGACGTTTGCCTTCGTCTTTGTCCTCCTTCAGTTCCAAGGCAGCCCTAACAATCTGCGGTGCCTGCGCCACTTGATCGATGCCCATGAACGCGTCCACTTCCGGCAGCAACGTCGGCAGCTCTTCGCGAAACCGTTGCGGCAAGCAGCCCGAAACGATCAGCCCCTGGTGCGGCTTGCGTTGGTTGCGCAATTCATCCGACTCCAAAATCGCGTCGATGCTTTCCTGTTGCGCCGATTCAATGAAGGAACAGGTATTAACAATAACCACGTCCGCCTCACTCGCTTCATTGGTGATTTGAATGCCGTCCTTCAACAGCGAGCCGAGCATGATTTCGGCGTCCACAAGATTCTTGGCGCAACCAAGGGAAATTAATCCGACGCGAATCGGTTTGGCGTTGCGTGTTTCGGTGCTTTTAACTTTTTGTTCGGGCTTCACTGGCGGCTGCCAACTTACGCGACTTTCGGCGCAAATCTAATGGAAAATGACGTCTTTTTCGTCAGCGAATATACCCGTCGTAGACGTGTTTTCCGAGGTATTCGTAACCTTTACCCTCCTCGGGCGTGCCGGCCAGCAGCGCGTGAATGAAGCCGTTGAGTTCTACCTGGACCGTGTGCCAAATCTTCTTTTCTGGATTCTCGCGCAGGAACATCAGGACATGCCGCGCATCGGCTGTGCAGGTTTCTAACTCTTTGCTTTGCGTGCCCTGAAATGGAAACTTCGAACTCAGATCGTTTTTCATCAAGTGAGTGCGCCCCCACGTTCCACCAGCCGCGCTGACGAACGTCTTCCCGTTGAGAAGCGCAATATCATCGTGATAGGCGAGAACAACCAACCAGTGCGGACGCGAGCTTTGCAACCATTGCACGATTTTATCGCGATGCAGCTTAGTATCATACGCGTAATCGGCATCGAGAAAAGCAATGCGCGTCACGTCATTGGGGATGTTGGTGACGGCATTGAGGTAACCAAAAATCAAGCTTCCGCCACCGCTGTGCCCGGCAAGAATCGTTTCGATATTCCGATCAGGAAACCGTTTTTTGACGGAATCGAACAGGGCGGGGATGCCCGCGTCGCCGTGTTTTTTTCGCCAGGCGGGCCATGCTTTCAAATTATTTTCCATGAACGCGACGACGAGCGTTTGGTTTGGGAACCGATTCCGAAGATAGCGAGTCTGCGCACCGATGTGTTGGATATTGTAGTGCCAATCATCCTCGGGTTTGACCTGCTTACCGATCGCGTGTTCGGCCGTGCCTCCATTCGGCAAACCGTAAAACACCAGCGTGATGTTCTTGTTGGCCGGCATCGGCGATGGTGCGTCGATGACAATACGCACACCATCAACATTGGTGATCGTTGAAAGCTGCTCCCCGGCAGGGTCAGCGACTGCTGCGGAAGCAAAACTCAACAACATTGCGAACAAGCCGCCAATACGCGCCATGATTGGAGCCGATTTTGTCACGACCTGCTCATTGTCAAAAGAACCAATTTACTCATAACTTGTGCGTGTGGGGACTCTTTACCGACGCGACTTGGCGTGGATTCATCACCATGCCTACGGAAATTTCGCGCGCAATGCCGCGCCACAGTTGGTTCGCATCGTGCGCAAAGCCGGTATTCGCAAAGGCACGCTCGTCGATTTGGCCTGTGGCAGCGGTATTTGGGCCGACGCCGCACAACACGCCGGTTTCGATGTCATCGGCATCGACCGTTCGAGAGCGATGCTCGAAATTGCCAAGAGCGTCGCTCCTAAGGCGCAATTTCGTTGTTCATCTCTTCACGACGTTGCGGTTCCGTCATGCGATGTTGTGACAATTATCGGCGAAGGAATCCAATATCTGCAGCCGAATGAAACCAAACCGCGTCCGCTTAAACCTATATTCCAGCGCGTCGCCAACGCACTACGCTCCGGTGGCCTTTTCATTTTCGATGCCATCGCTCGACCGGAAAAGCCGATCAATTACTTTCACAATCGGGCGGACCGCGATTGGGCAGTTTGCGTGGAGGCGAAACAAAAGGGTAACCTGCTTACTCGCAATATCGTGGTGTTTCGAAGAGAGCAGGGGACATGGCGGCGTTCCGACGAAATCCATCGCGCGCAATTGCTCGATGTGAAAAAAGTTACGAAAGCGCTCGAGGCCTGCGGTCTTACAGTTCAAGTCGCTCGCAAATACGGGACCTTGAAATTGGCTCTAAACCGCGTCGCATTCATTGCGCGCAAAACGCGCTAGTTATTTAACTTAACCCGATACTTTTGGATTTTCTCCTCGTCCAGTTCCACACCCAGCCCGGGTTTGCCATTTGGACGCGCTTGCCCGGCAACAATCGGCAGCGGCTCCTGCACAACATCGTCCTCGTAATAAAACGGCCCGATGATATCGCACGGGAAGTTTTCGGCGTGAATACCCGCCGTCGCGATGCCGAGATGCGTCATGGCCGCGCTGCCAATGCCGAGTTCCAGATTGCTCCCGATCGTGCAACGCAATCCTGCTGATGTGGCAAAATCTGCAATTTTCTTGGCAGGTCCAATGCCGCCGGCCTTGCCGACGTAAACGGAAAAAACATCCGCTGCATTCATGCGCGAAACCATTTTAGCGTCTTGCAGAGTATAAACGCTTTCATCGGCAATGACTGGCAAACCAATCCGCTCGCGCAACGCGGCCATCTCAACAATCTCTTCCGGCGGCAACGGTTGCTCGACAAAATAAATTTTCAATTCTCGCAATCGTTCGAT
Organism: uncultured Verrucomicrobiae bacterium; assembly: GCA_963702845.1. GTDB lineage: Bacteria > Verrucomicrobiota > Verrucomicrobiia > Limisphaerales > Palsa-1400 > JAICXV01. The sequence continues at coordinate 724,815 of OY969763.1, forward strand.
CGTGGGCGCTGCGTTTTTCAGATTCCAACCACCGTTTGCATCAACTCCCAATTTGATATCCGGCCCAATCGCTTCACGCACTGCTCGCACACGCGCAACATCCTCATCAGGATCAATCCCGACTTTGACCTTCATTGCCTTGAACCCCTGATCGACCGCTCGCTTCGCAATCTCGGCAGCTTTAGCCGGTTCCACTCCCGAGACTGACCACTTCGTCGTAACAAACTCCCGCACTTTGCCACCGAGCAATTCGTAAACGGGTTTCCCCGCCGCTTTACCCGCGATGTCCCACAGGGCCATTTCGACCGCCGCCTTTGTGAACATGTTTCCGGCGAAGGCCAGGCGAAATTTTTGCGTCAGTGATTCAATCTCCAGCGGATTTTGACCGGCGAGCAGCGGTTCGAGATAAGTCGCGATCAGATGCGCAGCCGTGAATTGATCTTCACCACTCCACCGCGGCGTGCACGAAGCTTCGCCCAGGCCGACAATTCCCGCATCGGTGTGAACCTTGACGATTAGGAATGGTGAGATCGTGTGTGAACCGCCGCGGCCACTGCGTATGGCAACTTGAGAATTGAGCGGAACCTGAATTGGAATGGTCTCGATGCGTGTAATCTTCACTAATGAGGCGGTTATCTTGTTTTGTTTGCCCGTCAAAGCAATGCAAAAACAGATTGCTGGCGCGCGGGCTTGAGGATACAACGCGGGCACATGACCGACGGCACCCGCATCCAGGACCTTCCCGAAAGCGAACGGCCGCGGGAACGTTTGATGAAGCACGGCGTCGATGCCTTGAGCAAAGCCGAGTTGCTGGCCATTCTTCTCCGCACTGGAACCAAGGGCGCTTCCGCCATCCAAATCGGAGCCGAACTGGTGAAACGATTCGGCACACTCGACCAACTTTCCCGCGTATCACTTGACGATTTGCGAACGGTAAAAGGTGTCGGTCGCGACAAGGCGATCGCCTTGAAAAGCGCCTTTAAGCTCGCCCGATTGCTCGTCGAAGAAACTCACGGTGAAGCTCCGGTCCTCGACGAGCCGGGGCGCGTCGCCGATTATCTGCGGGAAGATAATCGGCAATACGAAGTGGAACAGTTCCAGGCTGTCCTCTTGAACAGCCGCCGCAAATTGATCCGCGTCGAAAAAATCTCGCAAGGCATCTTGGATCAAATCCTCGTTCATCCGCGCGAAGTCTTCCGCCGCGCCATCGCTGCCAATGCCGCCGCGATTGTTCTTGTTCACAACCATCCCAGCGGCGATCCGACCCCATCCGAAGCCGACATCCGAACCACTCGCGACATCATTCGTGCCGGGCAACTGCTAAAGATCGAGGTGATCGACCACATCATTTTGGGTCGCAAGTCGGCCGCCGCGCACGGAAAAGATTATGTTTCCTTGCGCGAATTGGGCTATTTTTATACCTGACATGATTCATCTGACGGCCGTTATCCACCCCAAAGCGCAACTGGACCCCACAGTTGAAGTCGGTCCCTTTGCTGTCATTGATCAGCACGTCGTTCTCGGACCCAACTGCATCGTGGGCCCGCACGCCTACCTCACCGGCCACACCACAGTCGGTGCGAACAACAAAATTTACGCCGGCGCCGTCATCGGGGAAGCGCCCCAGGATCTAAAATATAAAAATGCGCCCACGCGGTTGCGCATTGGTAATAATAATACCTTCCGCGAAATGGTCACTGTCCATCGGTCCAACAAAGACGAAGAAGATACGGTCATCGGTTCGGACAATTTCCTCATGGCCAATGCCCACGTCGCGCATAATTGCCAGATCGCAAACAACGTCATTATCGCCAACGGTGCGCTCTTAGGTGGGCATGTGCATATCGCCGATCGTGCGTTTATTTCCGGCAATTGCCTCGTGCATCAATTCGTTCGTGTCGGTTCACTCGCGCTCATGCGCGGCGGTGCCGCAATCAGCAAAGATTTGCCTCCGTTCACCGTTGCCCTTGGCGACAACGGTATTTGTGGACTGAACATAATCGGTTTGCGGCGGGCCGGGTTCAGCGCAGACGAACGCCTCGAGTTGAAAAAACTCTATCACGAACTCTTCCGCAGCGGTCAGAACCTGACGAAAGTCGCCGCCGCTTGCAAAAGCACGTTCAGCAGCAAACCCGCCCAGTTGGTAATTGATTTCGTCCTGTCGAGCAAACGCGGCGTCACCGCGCACTTCGCCGAACTCGAATCCGACGACGAAGAATAAATCAAATCCGCTTTTCGTCCGCGTCGATGAAGTCGACGAAATTATCGATGTCCGTGCGGTGACCCATGTTCGCCTCTTTCAGTCGCATTTTCAGGCGTTCGCGTGCATCATCAGCGTCGCGTCCCCGGTTGAGCACAAAATTATTAAATGCCGCCTTCTCCGCATCCGACTTCTTCACATTCTGCCGAACCCAATCAGCCACTTGCCCATCCGTGATCGAATTCTTCACCACCTCGATCATCTTGTCAGGCGCTACCCCTGAAGCCTTGAGCCACGCCCCATCAAAACCTTTGGTAAAGTTTTCCTGGTAATCCTTGTGCAATTTGTCCGCGAGATGCAGGCGGATTTTATCAACAAAGCGGGGCAAATAGACCCAACCAGCCATGGTCTCGCGTGCACTGCGTGGATAAATAATCTGTTCCATAAGAACCAAGTTTCAGGAACGGCGTGCCGCTGTCAACTGAGCGCCACGCAAATTGGTTCGAATGTTTTGATTATTTTCGTCGTCCGTGTTTTGATACATGTCGATGCCATTCACAAACGCCAGAGTCGTTCTATGCCTCTTGCTTGCAGTTTTCACCGCGCGAGCGGCGACACCGGTGAAGCGCATCGATTTCAACCGCGACATTCGCCCGATCCTTTCCGACAACTGCTTTAACTGCCACGGCTTCGACGAAAAAAAGCGCAAAGCCAAACTCCGCCTCGACACCTTCGAAGGCGCTACTGCAACACGCGATCCGAAGGCTGCCATCAAACCCAAAGATCTCAACGCGAGCGAACTCTGGTATCGCATCAACACCACCAACGCCGACGACCACATGCCGCCGGCTGAATCGAACAAAAAACTGACCGCCGCGCAAATCGACTCCTTGAAACGCTGGATTCAGGAAGGAGCCCAATACAAGGGCCATTGGGCATTTCAAGCGCCGGTAACGCCTGAACTCCCGGTCATCAAAGCGAAGAACTGGCCCAAAAACGAAATCGATTATTTCATCGCCGCAAAGCTGGAAGAAAAAGGCCTCAAGCCAGAGTCTGAGGCCAGCAAAGAAACATTGATTCGCCGCGTGACCTTCGATTTAACCGGTTTGCCACCGACACCGGCCGAAGTGGATGCGTTCCTGAAAGACAAGCGTCCTGAAGCTTACGAAGCGGTGGTCGATCGATTGTTGGAGTCACCTCATTATGGCGAACACCAGGCGCGCTTCTGGCTCGATGCCGTGCGCTATGGCGACACCCATGGATTGCATTTGGACAACGAGCGCGCCATGTGGCCCTATCGCGATTGGGTGGTCAAGGCCTACAACGAGAACATGCCGTATGACCAATTTACGAAGTGGCAACTCGCCGGCGACCTCATGCCAAACGCGACCCGCGCGCAAAAGATTGCCTCGGGCTACAACCGCTGCAATGTAACCACGAGCGAGGGCGGCGCGATCGAGGATGAGTTCTACGTCCGTTACGCCGTCGACCGCACCGAAACAACCGCCGTGGTCTTCATGGGATTGACCGCGGGTTGTGCCGTCTGTCACGACCACAAATACGATCCCATCACGCAAAAAGAGTTCTACTCGATGTACGCCTTTTTCAACAATTGCACTGAGAAGGCGATGGACGGAAATGCGAAGGATACGGCCCCGTCCATTCAACTCCCAACCGTAAAACAGACAAAAGACCTCGCCGCGATGGACGGAAAAATTGATGTTGTAAAAAACAAAATTTCAACCGCTCTGGCGAAAATTACCTACAAAGATCCCGGCCCAACCATGCTGCAAACAAACGGGACGGTAGAAGAATTTGTATGGGTCGACGACGAATTGCCGACTGGCGCAGTTGCTATCAAGGACGACAAAACCCCAGAATTGCTATGGGTGACGAACAATGTGTTTAGCGGTAAACGCGCCATTAAACGGAGCGGAACCGGCCTCGTTCAGGATTTTTTCACCAACTGCGCCTCGCCGTTGATCGTCACGAAGAACGACAAGTTATTTGCTTACGTTTATCTGGAGCCCACCAATATGCCGAAGGCGATCATGCTCCAGTTCCACACCACGGATTGGCTCTACCGCGCGAACTGGGGCGACGAAGACGCGATCCCGTTTGGCGACAAGGGCACGGAAAAGAAAAAACAGATGGGCAAGTTACCCGAAGCCGGCAAATGGGTGCGCCTTGAAGTGGACACCGCCGATTTAAAAATGAAACCCGGCCTCCGCATCAAAGGCCTCGCCCTGACGCAGTTTGGCGGCACGGTTTCTTGGGACAAGATTGGCGCGGTGACACGAGCCGTCCAAAAAGATTTGTCGCCGGTTTCCCTGAAACAATGGGAAATCCACGTGAGAGCGGAAAGCTACGTCGGGCTGCCTGAGGATGTCGTTAAGGCGCTCATGCCAAAAAAAGGCGAGAAGGCGACCGACAAAGACCGGAAAGCATTGAAAGAATATTATCTGTCTGAAATCCACGACGGCACTCGCGAGAAATTCAAGTCCATGCGTGCCAAACTCGAACCGATGGAGAAAGAACGCAAAGAGTTGAACGAAAATATTCCGATTACTTTGGTCTTTAAAGAAATGGAAAAACCACGTGGCGCTTTTCTGCTCAAGCGTGGCGCATACGACCAACGTGGCGATCCCGTGCAGCCGGGCGTCCCAAAGATGCTTCCGCCGTTGCCAAAAACGGACCAAACAAATCGACTGACGCTCGCCGAATGGTTGGTGGCAAGGAACCACCCTCTGACCTCGCGCGTCATCGTCAATCGTTATTGGCAGCAGTTCTTTGGTACGGGCATTGTGAAAACAGCGCAGGATTTCGGATCGCAAGGCGAATGGCCGTCTCATCCTGAATTGCTCGATTGGCTTGCGACACACTTCATGGACAGCGGTTGGAACGTTAAACATTTCCATCGACTCCTCATGACTTCCGCAGCCTATCGCCAGGATTCACACGTTACGCCGAAGAAGATCGAACTCGATCCCGAAAACAGGCTCGTATCGCGTGGCCCGCGTTTCCGTCTTGATGCCGAGGAAATCCGCGACAACGCACTTTACGTCAGCGGCCTTTTGGTCGACAAACCCGGCGGACACGCCGACAAACCCTACCAGCCAGGCGGAATTTGGGAGGCAGTCGGCTACACCGCGAGCAATACGGCGAAATACGAGCAGGACCACGGTGACGCACTTTATCGCCGCAGCCTTTATCTATTCTGGAAACGCACTGCGCCGCCGCCGACGATGGTCACGTTTGACGCGCCTTCTCGCGAAAAATACTGCGTTCGGCGCGAGCGTTCTGACACGCCGCTCCAGGCGCTGATCACGATGAACGATGTGCAATTCGTCGAAGCCGCGCGTCACCTTGCCGAACGCTTGTTACGCGAGAAGAAGGATCCTGCCGAACGATTGGATTACGGTTTCCAATTGGTCACCGCGCGCCACCCATCGGCGACCGAGAAGAGCACGTTGCGTGATTTGCTGGAGAAAAACCTTTCGCGCTATCACCACGACAAAACCGCTGCCGAAAAATTAATTTCCTTAGGCGAATCGCCGGTGGATAAGAAAACTGATCCGGGCGATCTCGCCGCTTACACGATGGTTTCGAGCCTGCTGCTCAATCTCGACGAAACCCTCAACAAGAACTAGCGCGGATTTCGGGAACGCCCAAAACGCGTATTCCCGCAGGCGGATTTTCAACGCTCCATACCAGCGCGTTCAAAATTTGTTCCAACGTCACCAGCCCGAGCCGCCGCGCGCTTTCCCGAGTTGCCGGCAATCGTTCACAAATCCAATAGAACGGAATCAACGCAGACGGCCAGCGGCGGCCGGGGCCTAGCACATACCACGGTCGCAGAATCGTTGCCGTCAAGCCGCGCTTGCGAATCGTTTCCTCGCATTCGCTGCGAACTCCGATGTAGGCGTGCATCATCGGAGCAGGGTGGGCGACGCTCAAATAAATGAAGTGTTTAACTCCAGCTTCCTTCGCCGACTCGATCGCAACCTGCGCAGAGACAAAATCAATTTCGCGAAATTGTTTGGCTTTCGATGGACTCGGATGCGGCACGCCAATCAGTTGAATGAACGTGTCCGCCGGACGAATCGCTGTCGTATATGAATCCGTTTGCAATGGATCGGCGACCACGATCTCCGTCCCCGACGGCGCTTTCCCTTCCGATCCTTTTCTCGCCAGGACCTTCACCATGTGCCCACGTTCAAGGAGAAGCGGCACGAGCCGCTGCCCCATATAACCGGTTGCGCCGGTGATGAAGACCTGTCGCCCCATTAAACTTGTGTCGGTACCACGAACGGCTTGCGATATTCGCGCGTGAGCAGCGCGTTGGCGTCGCTGTTGTCGATGAACTTTTCCTGCACCACATCCATTTTCAAGAATTGTCCAAGTGTCGCTTTCGTTTTATTCAGGTCGACATCGTTTTGCCCGAGGTGTTCAACCATGCGATTGAACGTATTCACTGCGTCGCGATCGCCTTTAATGCGATCGCGGATTTCATCCGGTCCGACAGTTTTGCCGAGCCGGTACGAAATATTGCCCGTGTGGCAGAGCGCACTCGAAATGTGGCCCTCGGAAATATCCGCGTGCAAATCGCTGACTTTGCGGCTGCGCACGCCTTTCATGAAATTTTCGTAATGGCTGGAGGTGCCGTTGAAGGTTTTAACTTCTTTGCCGCTCTTATCGAATACGATTGCCTTGGTATAATCAGGCACCTGCACGCGCCCGCCTTCGCATTCGATACTCGCACCGACGGCGTCGCCCATGTATTTCGGCGTGTGATGGGCGGTTGTGCTTTCCGGTAATCCGCGCAATTCGAAAATCAAAGGTGCTTTCTCGTAATCGTGAAATATCGTCGCTGTATTGGGCGTTTCGCCATCATCTTCGTAGCCGAGGCGTCCGCCGACAGCCCATACGCGCGGCGAAAGATGCTGTTCGCCGAGAAACCAGCGGGCGATGTCCATCTGGTGAATCCCCTGGTTGCCAAGGTCGCCATTGCCGTAGTTCCAGAACCAATGCCAATCGTAGTGCACCGGGCCGAATTTCTGGTGATTCCAATGCGGCGCCAAAACTTGCGCTGGACCGGACCAAAGATCGTAGTCGATGTAATCGGGAACTTTTTGTGCGCCGTTTTTGCCGACGCTCGGGCGTGCTTTGTAACAGAGACCACGCGCCACGAGGATTTTCCCAAGATTACCTTTTTGCACCCACTCGACTGCCTCACGAATCCCGTGACTGGATCGCGATTGCGTTCCGGCCTGGCAAATACGCTTGTATTTCCGCGCTGCCTTGATGATTTGCGGGCCTTCCCAGACGTTGTGCGAAACCGGTTTTTCGAGATAAACATCTTTGCCCGCCTGCATCGCCCAAATCGACGCTAACGCGTGCCAATGATTCGGTGTGGCGATGGTGATGACATCAACGTCTTTATTCTCCAAAAGTTTCCGGATGTCGGTATAGCCCTGCACATTTTCGCCGCGGTTCTTGGCCGATTCGACGCCGTTCCCAAGAACATGTTTATCGACATCACAAAGCGCGACGAGGCGCACGCCTTTTACATTGCGCAGGCCCGCGATGTGGTCGCCTCCGCGTCCGTGAAAGCCAACGACCGCGACACGAATATCGCTGTTCGCGCCGAGGATGCGTTTGTTTACCGAGAATGTGAGTGCGCCAGTGGCCAGCGCCGTTTTTTGAAGGAAGCTACGACGAGTTAATTTCATAAAGGGCAAGCCAACCGGTCGCAACGCCGCGCTGCGGCGTCTGCTCCTTTAGGCTTTACCCCCGTAGCTTACATAATCATCGACATCCAACAAGTCGAACCATGTGTTGATGTCTTTGCGTTTGGGCGCGCACTCGGATTTCATCTCGTTGAAAAACTCGCGCGTGTCGTCGTCATGTGGCTTGCGTTGTTCCTGCGCGGCAGACCAATGTTGGATTTGTTCCGGGGTCGGATGGTTTTTTGCGTTGGCCTCAATCCAATCGAGAATTTCACCATCGCTTTTGCCTGCGGCGAGTTGTTCTCGCAACTTTTCAGGATCGACGCCAACGAACGTGAGGAATTGTTGATCGAGCGGGCAAGCATATTTGTATTCACCCTGTTTTCCGACCAGCACGGAACGGCCTTTATCGAGTCACTCGCGGTAAAACAACATACCCGCCGAGACGAACACGGGCGCTGCGCGGTGGACGTTGTGTCAGATCAAGAAAGTAGTTTGGCATATTATTGACTAACTTCGAGGGCACCCGCGAAAAAATCAAGAGCCGGTTCGAAGGCCTCCGAGCCTATCGTATTGCAGGTTTCCAAAGCTGCAGACATTGAGGACCGTTACATCTCCAAAGTAGGACAAATCGTATCCTGCGAAGTCGACATCACATTTACATGCGTCGCCCCGATCTTCTGCATCCGTTCACTGAGCACACGATGCGCCAATTCCGGTGTATTACAGTCGCGGCTTAAATGCGCCAAATATAACTGCCGCAATTCTGCCGAACAAATTTCCTGGGCAACATCCGCTGCCGCCTCATTCGACAAATGCCCATGTCGACTGAGAATGCGCTGCTTCAAACTCCAAGGCCGATGCGGGTCGTCCTGCAACATCTTGACGTCATGATTCGTTTCCAGAATCAACACATTCGCCGCCCGGACGCGTTCAACCGCCAGCTTGGTGGCATGACCCAAATCGGTCAGCACGCCCAACATTTCCTTTTCGCGTGCGTAGAAGGAACCCGACCGGGTCAATCGCATCGTGCGGAATGGAAAACGTCTCCACCACAACATCACCAATCTCAAACGAGCCACCGGTATCAAAAATCCGGCAATCCAATTTACATTGCAGCGTCGATTCGATGGCTTCCTTCGTCAGGCGATTGCAATAAATCGGCACGTTCACCTTCGCGAGAATGCCTGTCAGCCCCGTGATGTGGTCGGAATGTTCGTGCGTGATGAGAATGCCTTGCAGGCTCTCCGGTGAACGTCCAATCGTGGCGAGCCGCTGCCGAATTTGGCGTCCGCTCAAACCTGCGTCGATTAAGAGCCGCGTTTCACCGGTTTCCAGAAAAGCGCAGTTGCCCGATGAACCACTTCCTAAAATCGTCAGTCGCGCGGACACGGGCGCAACCTTAGAAGTTCGTCAAAAATCCAGCAATCTTTTTCAGAATTATTCTGGAATACCTCTTGAGGTAAAATGCTTCTGCACTAAAATCTCCTCTCGATGTCGCAGGGTTTACATTTATCGCAGAAAATGTCGCTGTCGCAGGTGCTCGCACCGCAACTGCAACAATCCCTCGCGCTGCTGCAAGCCCCGACCCTCGAACTCAAAGCGCTCGTTGAACAAGAACTTCAACAAAACCCGGTGCTCGAAGAAGTTTCCGCCGCTGAAATTGAGCAGAGCGATAAAATCCGCGACGACGGCGCGCCGGCTCACGACGCTTCAGATCCAGCCGAACCGCCGGCCGATACAAAATTTGATCCTGCGACCGAAAAGCCGCAGGAGGGACCGGTAGATGATTTTCAGGCCGAGTTCGAAAAGCTCACGCAGATGGACCAGGAATGGCGCGATCATTTTTCCGCCACCAACCTTCCGATGCGCCAGAGCCAGGAAGACCGAGGAGCGTCGCCAGTTCATGTTCGATTCGCTCGTCGCTGGAACATCGCTCCAGGAAAGCCTCTTGGAGCAAATGCGGTTCTCCGATTTGGACGAGGGCCACCGGTCGATTGCCGAAATGATCATCGGCAACATCGACGATTACGGTTATCTCAAAGCCAGCATCGACGAACTTTCGTTCTCAACAAACATTCCGGCGGACAAGATTTTGAACCGTCCTGAAAGTCATCCAGACTTTCCACCCGCCCGGAGTTGGTTGTCGTGATTTGCGCGAGTGCCTCATGTTGCAGCTGGAGCGCGCGGGCAAAGAAAAGACGCTCGAATACCGGATCATACGCGATTGCATGGAAGCGCTAACCAAGCGCAAGCTCCCCGAAATCGCACGCGCAGTCGGCGGCATGTTGACCAAGTGCAGGATGCCGTCGGCCGCATCGCGATGCTCGAACCACGTCCGGGCCGCGAATTCCTCCCTGACAACGACCGTTACATTTCGCCCGAAGTATTCGTCGTTAAGGTCGGCGAAGATTTTGTCGTCACCACGAATAACGAGCAAATTCCGCATCTCCGCATCAGCAACACTTACAAAGATCTGATGTCGCAAGGCGATGCCACGAACGAAGTGCGCGATTATATCCGCGACAAAATTCGCGCCGGAAAATTTCTCATCAAAAGTTTGCAGCAACGCCAGCAAACCATCCTGAATATCGGCAACGAAATCGTGAAACGTCAGCGCGAGTTCATGGAAAAAGGCGTCGCGCATCTTAAGCCGATGACGATGGTGCAGATTGCCGAAGTGGTCGGCGTTCACGAAACCACGGTCAGCCGCGCCGTTTCGAACAAATACATGCAAACGCCTCAAGGCGTGTTCGAAATGAAATATTTCTTCACGTCGGGCATCAAGACCGACAGCGGCGATGGCGTTTCCAACACCAGCGTTAAAGACATGGTGGCGGAAATGTTCAAGAGCGAAAACTCGGCAAAGCCTTTGTCCGATCAGGAAATCGTGAAGATGCTCAAAGAAAAAGGCATCGTCATCGCCCGCCGCACTGTCGCCAAATATCGCGACGAGTTGAATATCCTCCCGTCGAATCTTCGCAAGAAGTACTAGCCCTTCATCGCTGCTTTTGTCTTCGCCTGCAGTTCGGCGATCTCCGGCTTGCACCTCGTCTTTCGAATCGCGCGACATGCGGTCGATGAACAGGATTCCATTCAGATGATCGACTTCGTGTTGAATGGCCCGTGACAATAAGCCACCGGCGCGAAATTCGATCATGTCGCCGTTCTCATTCATCGCCTTCACCTCGACGTGCGATGGGCGCGAAATGTCGGAGAAGATCTCCGGGAAACTCAGGCAGCCTTCGGGACCGGTCTTCATTTCGCCGTAGGGCTTGATTTCAGGATTGATCAAGACCAACGGCATAAAACCGTTCACATCGGCTGGTTCGCCGTTGCGTTCCAATGTGGACGGACGGTCCGTGACGGGGCTGACATCAATGACGGTCAATTGCAATGCCTTGCCGATCTGTTGCGCGGCGAGGCCGACGCCGTGCGCGGCGTTCATCGTCTCGAGCATGTCAGTAATCAGTTTACGCACGTCGGGCGTAAGCTTTTCAATCTTCGCGCCTTTTTTCCGGAGCACCGGGTGCCCGTATTTAACAACATCTAAAACCATTTTAGTTCTTCGTCGGCCACTCATTTAAAAACGCGGCCAGTTCAACAATCGTCGGACTTTTCGCTGTTCGCACATAAAACCCACTTGTCGTGACACCCGTCAGGACACTCATTTCGTTGCTCAATCCAAGCAACTTGCCCAAACAAAAACCAGAATTGAAATGGTCGCCCGCACCGGTGGTGATGAGCGGCTTGGCCATAAATGGACCTTCTACAACATTCACCACACCTTTGCTCACCGCGAGCGCGTAGGTGACGGGATGAACGACCAGCGTCGAAATTTGCAACGTGTCAGCCAGTTTGCGAGTCAATTCCGCCAGACATTCTGGTGTCTGCGAGTTGGGTTTTAAGCCAAAGCACTGGCCGACTTCGTAAGCTTCTTTTTCGTTCAGTCCCAGTATGACGTCAAAATGGCTCTCAAAGTTCCCAATCAATTTCAACGCGCGCTGGATGTCATCGGCGGTGCGTTTTTCGGGGTCGGCCAAATCGAAGAAGATCTTGCGGCGCGGGCCTTTCAGGTTTGGTGAAATGTCCTTCTGAATCGCTTCCCAGATGTTGCTCATGGCCGGGAGCATCGTCCAATTCACAAAACCGACGAGGTCGGCACTGCCAAAGTGCGCAGCGAATTTGTCTTTGCCGAAGCGAGTGCAAATGTTGGCCCAGTTTACCTCTTTGAGCGACGAATGTTTGCCGAGCATCACTTTGCCGTCATCAAACTCGAGGGCATCGGTGTGACCTGGCTCAGCGATGCTGTGGACTTCAGCGCGCTTTGCAAAATCACTGAAAATGGGATGCAGGTTCGGATAACCGAGGTTTCCCAAATAGGTGACCTTCAGCCCAAAGCTGGCCAGGGCATTGGCCATGATCGGACCGTTGCCGCCGAGCTTCGTTAGCGCGGTGACCAACTCGATGTTGGTGCTCTTTCCGGCTGCACCAGCCAACCGTTTTGCGAGCAAGTCGATTGTGGGCAAGCGGGAAAACGTTTCGGCGTTCTCGCGTTTGTCGACGACGTGGACGATTTCGTCAACGAAGCCGTCAAGGCCGACAAAGGCCGACATGTTCGCCACGCGTTGAGCGGCGGCGAGCAGTTGCTCGGCACATTGTTTTCGCAATTCAGGTGTATTCACTGGGTGAAAATTACAAATTAAAAATTACAGATTACAAACCCGAAAACCTAGTCCATTTGAACGCCGGCGATTTTCAGGATGCGGTCCAGGTCATCGTCGCTGAAGAACTTGATTTCGATCGAGCCTTTGCCGGTGGCGTATTTGAGGGCGACTTTGGTCCCGAAAGCGTGCTGGAGTTTTTCCTCGAGCGCGGCGACGTGAGGGTCGACTTCCAGAATGATTCCCTTGCTGCTCTTCTTCGTGCCGCCTTTTTTCTGCATGACGCCGATGAGATCTTCGGTTTGGCGGACGTTGAGGCTGCTTTTCAGGATCCGTTCGGTGGCGAGCTTTTGTTCGTCCCAATTGCTCAGGCCGAGAATGACTTTGGCGTGACCGACGGAGAGGCGTCCGTCACGGACGTGGGCTTGGAGGTCAGGCGCGAGTTTGAGCAGGCGCAAGGCGTTGGCGACGACGGTGCGGCTTTTACCGACTTTGGCGGCGGCTTCTTCCTGGGTGAGTTTAAATTGTTCGATCAACTGCGAGTAACCGAGGGCTTCTTCGATTGGATTGAGGTTCTCGCGTTGGAGGTTTTCAATCAGCGCCAGTTCCAGGACGGCGCGGTCGTCGGCTTCGCGGACGATGATCGGGACTTCGGTCAGGCCGACGATTTGGGCAGCGCGCCAGCGGCGTTCGCCAGCGATCAATTCGAAGAATTCACCGCGAGTGCGAACGATGAGCGGCTGGACGATGCCTTGTTCTTTGATGGAGCTGGCCAGTTCCTTGAGGGCGTCTTCGGAAAAGTCTTTGCGCGGCTGGAAGGGACAGGGTTTAACTTTCGCGACCGGCACCATTTGGACGCGTTCACGGGTGTCGATTTGAACCGGAGCAGTGGCGGGCAGTGGCGGAACAACGATCGGTTGAAAGGAATTTGGAACTGCTGGTGCGGCTGGTTGCGGGGCTGGGCTCGCGGAGCTGAACAGTGCGCCCAACCCGCGGCCTAAGACTGGTTTCGCCATGGCGTGAGGATAAAGTGCCGGTGAAAAAACGCAAAAGTAAAAGCGCCGAAACATCGGACTCGCGGTGAGAAACTTGATTCTGCTGGATTGTTTTAACTGCTAGGGGTGTGGGTGGGGTGACACGGGTCGACAATTCATTATTCGCGCTCTCTATGGAAGTCAGGTGGGGATATGAACGCTGCCACGAAAATCGAATTAACCGCCAAAATCAAAAGGAAGGCGTAGAAATTAGATTTTGGTATGGTCGACCCGACTTTTACGTCCCAAAAATCCATTTGTATACTTCAAATCCGCCCATGCTCTTCCGTCCCGGCATATGGTCCATTCTACTTGAACCGCAACGCGGTTCCATCACTTAGCCTAGGGTTGTGGAGGGCAGCGGGGCACTACCCTAGGTAAGACGTTAATTAAATTTTTTTTGGGGGGGGTGCGGTGGCCGCGTTCCTCCGCCTCTTTCATGAATAGGAACTCGAAAACAAATGTAGGCAATGTGCGACTTTCCTCAATATTTTCTTCGGTCTGCTGAGCTTTTTGTTCATGGCTATCTTTATGTTGCATGGATCGCATAACACGACCGATGATGCCATAAAGGAACTACTCGTAAAAAACTGTAGGGAAAGGAGGGAAGCCAGGGAAAGGAGGGAAAGAAACAGCACTTTTTTATGACAAAATCGGCCGGACGACAGTGATTGGCACGTAAACTGAATCGTTAGGGCCAAGACACCCGGTAGAAGCGAGACGGGTAGTTTGTCGCTGTTGCGTCGATGAAACTGAAGTTGCCGGGGGACAGTTCAACGGGTGTGCCAACTGGAAACCAGTTCGTCAGGTCGACCGAGCAGAGAATGGTGTAGTTCGCATTGGAAATCCCCGTGAACGACGTCTGCCACGTGCCGTCGGGAGTAATCAGGCCGCTCGCGAGCCTGGGCGCAGGCACTGTTCCAATAAACGACACTGTGGCGCTGTAGAATGTGCCGAAGACGTTCGATACCGCGATGCGGAGATAGTAGGTCGAGCCGGGACTTAAGTTGGTAAGGGTCGCGAAGATCGTTCTGAAATTAACAGTTCCTAAGACGCTGTTTGTGGTAGTCGAATTGCCAAAGGCAGGCGTCGTGCCCCAATCAAACCACGCGACACTACTTGTGCCGCCAGGAGATACTCTTCCTGAAACCGAGCAACTGGTATTTGTTGGTTGGGCTGAAGGAGTCGTTATCGACGGGTATTGGACCGGGACCGCAACGCCGTGATAGTATCCGGCACTTATGGCGACGAGATTGCTGGAGGTTGGACCATTCAGTTCGCCGTAAGCGTTGTCGCCCCACATTAGTAACGATCCGTTGGTTTGGAGGGCGATGTTGAAGTTACCCTTGCCGGAGATGGCCGACGCGGTGGAGGCGTTGGTCGGAAGGGGATTGTATATATTCGTTTCGACAAATGTAAGATACTGGTGATCGGTGATCGCTAAAGCGCTTGAAACGACTTGGGCGATGTTCGATTGGGAATCGAGGAATGGATCAGGATCGTACGAACTCGCTCCCCATTTCGCAACGTGACCGTCGTTGAGCACGGCGTATCCGGGCGCGGTGATGGAGGCGATGTTTGAGTAATTTGTTGGTGCATTCCATGCGCCGACAGAATTGTCACCCCATACAACAATGCTCGAATCGCTACGCAGAGCCATGCTGGTGTAGCCACCGGCGCTGATTGCGACGACGTTACTGAGACCGGTTGGAACGGTTGCTTCGCCAGCACGGGCGAGGCCGCCCCAGGCGACGACAGTTCCGTTGCTGCGTAGAGCGAGGTTGTGGTAAGCACCGGTGGCGATGGCGACATAGGTTGCGTCGGTGGGAGCGTTCGTTTGTCCGAGGGAGTTATCGCCCCAGCCGACAAGATGACCGTCGGAGCACAAAGCGAGATCGTGTGCGACCCCACCGCTGACCGTCACGATGTTTGAATAGTTCAGAGGAAAGGGGTAGCTGGCGGTGCCAGTTTGTGAACCGTAATAGGGCAAATAGATCCCCCAAGTAATTGGTCGTTGGCCGATCGCGAAGAGTTGGTCTGCTCCTTGGTTAATTCCGAAGGCGTTGCTGGCGACGAGGCGATAGTGGATGACGTATTGTGCTTGGGGTAGTACTCCGGTCAGGAGGTTTGTCGGAAGAATTGACTGGTCGGCGCCGCCTGCATCGAATGCGGTAGTGGTGTTTCCGTAAGCTGTGGAGTTGCCCCATTCGAACCAGGCAGTTGTTGGTGAGAAATTAGGTGAGACCATTCCACGAAGGAGAAGATTGGTTCTTGAAAGGACCCACGGTTGTAGTGTTGTCACTGCGGGAGTCGACCAGTTCAGGTTCACGGTGATCGTTGCTGGGGCGCTTTGGTATTGGCCGTCGTCCACCTGAAAATCGAAGGTGGAATATGGACTTCCTTCGTTGGGGGAACCGGGATCGTAAAACACGCGGCCAAAAGGATCTGATACAACACTGCTGACGGTGATTACGTCGCCGCGTGTGCCGTTTGTGTATTGGTATAGCGTTCCGATTGAAGGCGCGTTGAGGATCGTAAAACGAAGGGTGTCGCCGTTCGGGTCGCTTCCGTGCAAGGTGATTAACAGGTCGCGGCCGGGGAAGCCGCTCGTGGTCTGCGGAAGCGCGGAAGGGGCGCCGTTGTCGCCCAAAGCGACAGCATGGTTTGCTCCCAATGAAAATGCGACCACGTTGCTGAGGCCGAGCGGAATTGCGAGGCCGCTGTTGCCCCATTCGACCAAAGTGCCGTCATTTCGCAGCGCCATGTTGCGTTGGGAGGAATTTGCGGCGATGGCCACGACATTGCTTAAACCAGTTGGGACGGGGTCGCCGGTGCCCCACGTTACGACGGTGCCGTCATTTTTCAAAGCGAACGCGTTGTAAGTTCCGATTGAGATGCTGACGACGTTGGAGTTGTCCGGAGGTACGTTTGTTTGATTATAGAAGTTTGATCCCCATGCGACGATTGTTCCGTCGTTTTTCAAACCGAGTGCGGCATAGGGGCCTGTTGCCACGGCGACGAGGTTGCTTAACCCTGAGGGAACGGCGATGACATTGGCCGGAGCGGCGACGGCTGTTCCATTTGTCAGGAGTGCCAGATTGTAGTCTTGTCCGGGTGCAATCGACACCGCTTGAGGGATAAAGCTTGAGGGGGTGTAACCGTGCCAACTGTAAACCGTTCCGTTCGAACCTTTCGCGGCGAAATGTTCCTCGCTGGCGCAGAGCGATAGAAGATTGCTGTAGGTAGAGCCAGGCGGGTTGGTGGAGAAAAACCCCGACCCCCAGCCGATCAAAGTTCCCGCGTCGGTGAGAGCTTCGCTGCATTGGCTTGATGCTGCCACAGCGACGGCGTTGGTAATGGAGCCGTGCGGCACGGCTTCGCCTGAGCCATTGTAGCCCCAGCCCCAGACTTTTCGGCCGACCCCAAAGATTTTTTCAGCGCCATACGTGATGCCGAAGGTGTTACTCACGACGAAACGGTAGTGATAAATGTATGCGGGAAGCAGGCCGGAGATTTTATTGGTTACATAAACGACAGTTGAGCCGGAGCCTGCGTCGGTTGTTGCCGATTGATTGCCGAAGTTCGAATTGGTGCCCCATTCAAACCACGCCACAGATTGCGTTTGATTTGGACTTGCCATGCCCGCGACGGTCGCAGTGCCGGGAGTGATTGTTGGCGGCCATTGAGTATTTGCGAACGGCGCCGAAGCAAATGTGCGGAGACAGAGCAGAAATGTGATCACATACGTTGCGAATTTGATTCTGCCGATGGATCGCATTTTCAAGGTGAGCGCGTAAGATTAGCAGACAAACAAATACCGACAAGCGGATTCCTTGGCTCATTCGCCTGGGACGCGGTGTTGGATGGCGCACCTATGGAGTTTTCAAAATTTTGTAACTTTTATCTACAGATAGCGACAGAAGACATTTTAACTCCTCCGTCGCCGCTTCGCGAAAGTGAGACTTCGTTTTTGGCTTTTTACCCAGGGAAGCACCCCGCTGCCCTCTGCATCCCTGGGCTGACTGACTAAACCCCTTTGGGATTTTCTATACAACTTGCTACACCACATTGACACGCCGTGACGTTACTATATAATCCGTTCGGCCGCCGGTCCTTACCGGCACTGAGGATCGTCGAAAATGTGCGACTTGCCCCGGTTGGTTCTTTGAAAACCGCACTAAAAGTGCGACTTAATTCCCACCAAAAGTGCGACAATGTGCGGGAATGTGGAGCAATGTGTGACAATGTGCGACTTTCCCGCGATATTTTCTTCCGGAGTGCGCCATGCGAGGCCGAAGTCCGGCCTTTGACAAAAGTAGAAACATTTCCTTCTCCTAAGTTTCTCGGTTTGGCAACTAATTGCCGGAAGTAGAAGGGAGTTGCCAGAAGTAGAAACATTCCGATGATATTTTCCGCACGTCGCCGGCTGAAGAATTCTTTGAGCTTCAATCAGTGGGTGACTTGGTTGCTATAGACATGGCGCGCCTACGGCGCTTTTTGGTTGAGCGGCCGTGGTGAACCAGGGATTGAGTCTGCGCGTGTGTCAAAAATGTTGTTCGGTTTTTCCCGGGGCGAGCATTTACTAATAGAATGCAAGCTTTGGACGACATTGCGCTGCTGGGTGAGTATGTGACGAACGGATCGGAAGCCGCTTTCGAGACGTTGGTTGCGCGTTACGTTTCGTTGGTTTATTCCGCGGCGTTGCGACAGGTGCGCGAGCCGGCTGCGGCTGAGGATATTACTCAGGCGGTTTTCATTCTTCTGGCCAGGAAAGCGCCGAGGCTCGGCGAGAAAGTTGTCCTGGCTGGGTGGCTGTTCAAAACAACCCGTTTCGTCGCCCTCGCGCATGCGCGCCAAAATGCGCGGCGCGCCCATTATGAGCAAGAGGCCCACATGCAATCCGATACTCAAGCCAGCCCGTCCGATGGTTTCTGGAATCAAATGTCGCCACTGCTCGACGAAGCAATCGCGAGTCTGCGAGAGAAGGATCGACAGGCGATTCTCCTGCGCTATTTCGAGAATAAACAACTCTCCCAGGTCGGTGCTCGGATGGGGATCGGTGAAGATGGGGCGCGCATGCGGGTTAATCGCGCCCTGGAAAAGCTTCGGCAATTTTTTACTAAACGCGGGGTTGCGACGACGACTGTTATCATCGCGGGTGAGCTGTCGGCGCGGTCTGTGCAGGCCGCGCCGGGTGTGCTGACAAAAACGGCCACGACGGCGGCTCTTGCTAAAACTGCGGCGGGTCCGGCCATCACTCTCGCTGATGGAGCGACGAAATTGATGGCGTGGGCGAATTTGAAAATTGCTGGCGCGGCTGCGGTTTCGTTGCTGCTTGCGATAGTGACGGTGACGGTTATCCAAGACCTCACGGATAAATCTATACGCGGCATCCCCGCCGGTTGGTCCACTATGAGCGGGCGCATGGATCAGTGGAATTGGGACGGTGGCAAGATCGTTGCCCGCAGCACCACCGATGATACGATCCTTGCTTCCGCGCGGAAATACGGGGACTTCACCATGTCCGCCGTGGTCAGCGCTCCCAATCGTGAGGCGAGTTTCGCCATTCGCATGCAGGACCATTATAATGGTTACATCGTTCTCTATGTTCCTGGCGGCACGGCATGGGCGAAGGAAAACGGCAGTCACATCTCTGTGATGAAACGCATTTCCGGTCACGAAGTTGCCCTTGCGCGCGCGTTCAAAGGTCCGGGAATTTCCACCAGCGGACAGAATGCAAAAATGACCGTCACCGCGAAGGGGCCGCAAATTGACATTTACCTCAACGACAAACCTGTCATACATGCGCGAGATAATACGTATTCCTCCGGATCGCTCGGTTTTCGAATCTACGGGGATCCGGGGAGGCCATGCGACGCAACTTTTGCGAAGCTGACAATCGAAGAGCAGGGGACTTATGTCGGAAAATAGATTTCTTTGCCGGCGATGGATCACGGGGCCTTTAGTTTCCGGGCGCTTGAAACGCTTGGGTAGCGCGGTGGCGTTCAGTCTTATCGAACTGCTGGTGGTGATAGCGATCATCGCCATACTTGCGGCGTTGCTCTTGCCCACGTTATCCAGAGCCAAGGGTCAGGCGCAACTCACCGATTGCCGTAGTCACCTCAAACAATTTGGCACTGCATGGACGATGTATAACGGCGATAACCACGGGAAAATTCCGTTTTGTGCCAGCTTCGTCAGCACCAATGCGTGGGTTTTGGGTAACGCGCAGACGATTCCGCAAGATCCGCGTTATGGCCAACTCGATCCCGGTATTCTCGACGCGACAAATATTAATGGCATCACGCGCGGGACGCTCTTCCCTTACATTCGGAATCGGCAAGTCTACCTCTGCCCGCTCGATCGGCGCATGGTGAATGGCGCGCCCTACGTCCGCAGCTACTCGATGAATAATTGGATGAACGGCACCAATCCGGCGTGGATTGAAGGGGTGGACGTAACGCGGCCGGTTTATAAACAGGACGCGGCCCTTCCGGCACCGTCGAAACTTTTCGTTTTTATTGATGAGGATGAAGGCACGATCAATGACTCGCTTTTCACGGTGATTGTTGATCCCGGTTATTACATTAATGACATGCCGACTCGCTGGCATAAAACTGTCTATCCGTTGAGCTTTGCTGACGGGCACGTCGATAGTTTCAAATTTCTCTGCGCCGATACGCTCGATTGGCAAGCCCCGCAACCTATGCCCCAGGCGGCTGCGAGCGACGGGAGCACCAACCGGGATTTGGTGAATCTTCAAAACGCGGCTTACGTCCAGTGATTTGGAAGAGACGCACCGCCGAAGGTAGCGTGAGGTGTTACTGAAACGCGGAATGGTATGCTGATCGATTGTTTGACAGGATTGGCCCTTGGATTCCCACGCCGAGAGCTTTATCTGAAGCGCCGGCGATCGCTATAAAGTGCTAGTATACAAACCGCACGTATTGAAAAGTTTAGCCTTGCAGTCAAGTGAATCGAGTGGTGAAATCCATAGCAATAGCAACCCACTGAGCCCCGGCTTGCTTTTGGTTATTGGACAAACAACTGACTCCTATGAAAAAACGGATTCTTGGTACGGTTTCTACCCTGGTGGTTTCTCTTTTTGTTTCGACGATGGTGAGCGCACAGACGCCTGCCGGGTTGACGCATAGATGGTCGGGTGATGGGAATGGCGTCGATAGCGCAGGAACGGCGGATTGTGTGACGTCGAATCTGGTGTTTACGACGGGTCATTCCGGTCAGGCGTTTAGTTTGGATGGCACGGTGTTTCCGGATTTCGGCAGCAATGTTTGTGCGTTCGGGTCGGGAAATTTCACGATGGATTTTTGGATTCAGACAACACAAGCGGGCTCAGCAACAATCTTCAGACGGCGCGCGTGGTGTAGTCCCGATAATGTGGTGGAATGCGGCCTGAGCGATGGAACGATAATGTTCCAGATGAGCAAGAACCAGGATTTGGGTTGCTCGGTGCAAAGCACGAAAACGATTAATGATGGGACGTTTCACCACATCGCCATCGTACGGCGTTCGCTCGACCTAGCGGTATATATCGACGGTGTGATCGATGCGCAATCGACTGCCGCGCAGGTCATCAGCATCACCACGGTGAGTTCTGCGTTTGACGCAGACGGCAATCCGATTGCGGCGCAACCTGACTTCATATTGGGTATGAAGTTATGCAACACGGCCCCTGACGGCCCTGACACGCAATTCGTCGGCGCTTTGGACGAGGTCGAGGTCTATAATCGGGCGTTGGACGATACCGAAGTGTATTGGCAGGTGCATCCGGGCGTTCCGATAGCGATCGTGAATCAACCGTTCAATCAACGGACGTTGGTGGGCAGGAGCGTGGCGTTTCATGTGGCGGCGCTTGGTTTGCAGCCGATCTCTTATCAGTGGCGTTTCAACGGTAGCGATATACCTGGGGCGATCTCGAACAACCTCGTGCTTTCGACACCGTTGGTGAGTGATTCAGGGACTTATTATTGCGTCATCGACAATCCGGCGGGGCAAGTGAGCAGCCAGCAGGCGACGCTGGGGGTAACGAACTTGAACACGCCGAGCGATGCATTGATGGCGAGATGGTCCGGCGAAGGTTCTGCCGTGGATAGCTTCGGCGGCAACAATGGCACGTTGCACAATGTGACGTTTGCGCCTGGTGTCTTGGGAACGTCGTTCAAATTCAATGGTCATGGCGAGGTGGATTGTCCGAACATGCTGCATGGGATTTTGACGAATGATTTCACGATTGATTTTTGGATGTTGACGACGAATAAAGGGACCCCAGTCGGATGGGGCGCGACCTGGTCAACGGCGGTGCTCGGCGAAAGGTCGGTATGCCCCGGGTTCGACGTGTGGGACACTGCGGCATTCCGAACCGGTATTGTCGCTCCATCGAATGGCGGAGCGTCCAACAGCTTTGTGTCTTTTGATCTAGGGACCGGCCATCCACCAGATATCACCGGATGGCAAAGTTTTGTCCCGGTGGAGTGCTCGCCTGACACGAGCGCGAGTCCAATCCAAGTGAACGATGGCGTGTTTCACCACGTGGCAGCTACGCGTCATGAGCGAGACGTCTCTATTTACCTGGACGGGCGTTGGGTTCAGACAGCAACGACCCGGGTACCGATCAATTATTGCCCGCGTCCAGAGGATCTGTGGTATGTCCAATTCCAACTAGGTTCAGATCATTGTGATAATTTCAAGGGACAGTTGGACGAAGTGCAGGTGCATAATCGGGCGCTGAGTGATTCGGAGGTTTACAGCGAATATTCACCCGACCCGGCGTTGGTGATCTTGCGGCAACCACAAGCCAGTGATGTTGTCGAAGGCAAAGGGGCCTCTTTATCCGTCGTGGTTGCGGGACTGCCGCCATATACGTATCAATGGCAACATAATGGCAGTGATATTTCGGGCGCAACGGACAGTACGTATTCGATCATCAATTCGGCGATAGGCAATTCAGGGACGTACACAGCAGTGGTCGGCAATTCGCTGCAAACGTTAACAAGTGCGCAGACGCCTTTGTCGGTTTTGGCAAGCAACTCGTTATTGCCCGGGTTGGTCAACTTGTGGGCGGCCGACGGAAATGCGAACGACTGCGTCGGCCACGCGGAAGTTAGGACCTTCAATAGTGTCTACGCGACGGGAATTTCGGGTGAAGCGTTCGATATCGGGGAACGAGCTGGTTTTATTGATGAACAGACGGGCAATTTCGGAACGAATGATTTTACGATCTCGCTTTGGGTAAAGTGCCTCGGTTGGAACCATTATTTTGACAACTGGAACATGGGTTTACCTCGTGGTTGGCCAGGGACAGCGAACGTGGCGCCGCCCAACGACATGCCGCCGGACCCGCTGACCGGTTTGGAGTCGGCACCGGACGTACGTAACATTCTATCAAAAGGCGAAGGAGAGGTGACCAATTTCACAGCGGGCTTTGCGTTTCGTATGACCAACGGAGCAATCATGGTTTGCGGAGCCGATGCTGATGGGCACGTGTTTTCACTGCATAACGACGCACCTGCGATGTACAGGTGGAGACCTGATAATACCAACTACTATTTCTACGGCCTCGGCAAGTTAGATGACACGAATTTCCACCATGTCGTGGCGGTACGCAGGGCGACGACGACTGTGGAACTGTATTTGGACGGCACCCTCGTGGGACAGACGAATCTGCCGGCCTTGACGACTTTGGATAATCTGAGCCCGTTGGCTTTGAACGGTGGTCTAGCTTATCTATGGCAATATCCCGGCGGCGGCAGCGCCGGCTTCGGGCGACGCCCGTTTAATGGTCACGTCGACGACATTGAATTTTATAATCGCGCGCTTTCGGTCGATGAGATCAATGGCCTCTACCAACGGTCCGCGAACAACCCACAAGTCAACGTGGCGTTGCAAAAGGTCCAGGCGCATGCCGGAGATGTTTTGGTTCTCAAACCGGACCGGGCGACCGGTCCCGGACCGTTGAGTTATCAATGGACGTTTAATGGAGCGGCGATCGCGAATGCGACGGATTCGACATTAACGATCACTGTGGACGCTAACAGTGCCGGTGATTACGCGTTGGTCGTGAGTAATCCGTACGGCGCGGCGACATGTCCGGTCGCATCGGTGATGCTGGCATTGTCGCCAGGCAGTTACAATGGTTTGTTTTATTTGGATGATGATGCGACCGATGACACGTCCGGTTACGTCACATTGACAGTGACGACATCGCAAACGTACAGCGGAAGCATACTGCAACACGGCAAACATTATCCGTTCACGGGTCACTTCAGCGGTGGCAATTCAGTATCTCCGCGAATCGTTCGCGCGGGCAAAACTCCGTTGAATCTGAACCTGACAATGCCGGAGGCAGGCAATCTCGACAATATCACTGGCGTGGTCAGCGATGGCCAACATGTGATCCCCGTAAAGGCGCGTCGAGCCGTTTACAGTGTTTCGTCCCCCACTCCGCAGGCCGGGAGCTATACGATCGCATTTACGGGAATTCATAGTGCGACCGCGCCGAACGGACATGGATTTGGTAACATCTCGATTTCCAGCAATGGAAAAATTCAGCTTGGAGCGAGCCTGGCCGATGGCACACCCGCGACTCAGGGTTCGAGCGTGGCGAACTCAGGCGAATGGCCGCTATACATTCCCTTGTATGGCAACAAGGGTTCGATGCTCGGTTGGTTATCGTTTACGAATTCCCCCGGGACCCGCTGTGCCGGTAATTTGCGCTGGATCAAACCGCCGGGCGCGGGCGGCAAGAATTATCAGGGAGGCTTTGCGACGAAGGTGCCTGTGATCGGTTCGACGTTTGTGCCACAAGCTTCCGGTCTTGGAATTGATGTGAGCCATTACAGCGTCGTGTTGGATGGTGCGAAGATTTTTACGCCGTTGAGTAACCAGATCACGAACTCGACCGGAAATTCGATCAAATTTACTCAAACGGGCGCAAGTGGCGGTGCGCTAACAGCCAAGCCTGGCACCGGACAGTTCAGCGGAACTTTTGTCCATCCTGTCACTAAACTCAAAACACCTATCAAAGGTGTCGTGCTGCAGAATCAGGGCGAAGCCGCGGGATATTTCATCAGCGGCAATTTGAGCGGACGCGTGGTGTTGAAGCAGAATTGATCTGCGGGTCCAGAAGTTCGGCGCCCACGCTGATGGGCTCCTCGGGCACACGGCCATGCATTAGCGCTCGACGATCCGCTTACGATCGCCATCTAGGGCGTGGATTTAATTTGGTCTTCTGAGCAGGTCCCCATTCTCCAAGTTGCTGCGGGCGTGGACGTCCGTAATCCGCCAAGCAAATCGTTGAAGCCGGTGGCACAATCGATGCTTTCAAATGGCTTGCAAGGGTGGAGCCTCTTCTAAATATCGGAAGGGGGTATTTGCGTCAGAGTCCTCGCAAGCTATTGAAGTTAACCAAGTTATAACTGATTATTAAAAGCGGAAACCGGTGGTTTCGATTACGTCGGCGGAAGCGAGTTAATGCGGTTTTGAAAAAGTAAGAAGCGACGAAACAATTCTATGTCCACAGTAACTGAAGGAAATGCAGTCGCCGACGTGCTCGATGGCAGTTGGCATTTCCAACAGTTTGCCGAGAAGGTGGCTCAGGTTTTTTGGGTGGTGGACGCGCTCACCGGGGATGTGGTTTATCTCAGTCCGGCATATGAACGGGTGTGGGGACGTAATGGGGAATCACTTTTCGAGGCCCCGGATTCCTGGATTAAAGCAATCCATGAGGATGATCGAGCCCGCGTTGTTAGTGCTTTTGAGTCGCGCTCATCATCGGAGCGCGAGGAAACGTACCGGATTTTAAGACCGGATGGGGAGATGGGATGGATTCGCCATCGCACGTTTCCGATCTGCGATGCGGAAGGAACCGTTTGCCGAGTTTTGAACATTGCCGAGGACATCACGGAACGGAAACGGCATGAGCAACAATGGAAAGTGTTGTCGTGGCTGGGCAGCAGTTTGAACGTCGCGGCAACGGCGATTGAGGCGGCGGATATCATTTTGGATGCAGCGCAGGAGTTGTTTTCGTGGGATTGCGCGACGCTGGATCATTACGACGCCGATACGGATATAGTCACGTCTGTGGCGGCGTCGGACACGATCGACGGAAAGCGAATGCAGTGTGAACCTTCTTCTGACCCGACACCTTCACCACTGGCGCGCAGCGTTCTAGTGGGCGGGGCGCGGCTTGTCTTGCGGAAGGCGGATGAAGGGACGAGCAACGCAACGCACATGTTTGGGGACACATCGCGCCCGTCGAAATCGTTGATGCTGGCACCAATTCGGATGGGGGCGAGAACGGTCGGGATTTTGTCGGTGCAAAGTTATCGCGTGAACGCTTTCACGAAAGCGGACCTGGATTTGTTGCAACTGTTCGCGGACCACGTGGCAGCGGCGTTGAACCGGATTAAAGCGGAGGAAAAACGGCGGGAAGCGGAAGAGCGACTGGAGGAACAGGCGGCATTGCTGGAGTTGACGCCGGATGCGGTGATGGTGCGTAGCCTGGATGATCGAATCATTTACTGGAACAAGGGCGCGGAACGGTTGTACGGCTGGACGAAACAGGACGTCTTGGGCAAGGCCTCGGTTGAGATGTACAAGGACCGCCAGAAATTTCAGGAGACCGTTACCGCTGTAATTGAACAGGGCGAATGGTCGGGGGAATTGGTGAAGTTAACGAAGTCGGGCCGTGAAGTTACGGTGCAATCGCGGAGCACATTGATTTTGGGGCAGGACCACCGACCGAAGGCGATCCTGATTATCAACAGCGACGTAACCGATCAGAAAAGATTGGAAGCGCATATGTTGCGAGCGCAACGGTTGGAGAGCATCGGGACGTTGGCCGGCGGGATTGCGCACGATTTAAATAATGTGCTGGCGCCTATTTTGATGTCGGTGCAGGTGTTGCGGTTGACTGCGAAGACGCCGAAAGAGAACGCAATGCTGGACACGCTGGAGAACAGCAGCAAACGCGGAGCGGATTTGGTCGGACAGGTGTTGACGTTTGCGCGCGGATTGGAAAGCAAGCGCGCGGCGATTAATTTGCGGCATTTGGCAAAAGAGTTTCAGAAGGTCGTTCTGGATACGTTTCCAAAAAACATTCAGTTCGACTTAATAGATTCGAAGGAACTTTGGACAATTGAGGCGGACCCGACGCATTTGCACCAGGTGCTGATGAATTTGTGCGTCAATGCGCGAGATGCCATGACGCAGGGTGGCAAGCTGGCGGTGGAGTTGGGCAATGCGGTGCTCGCGGAGCCTTATGCGAAAATTCATCCCGATGCGAAACCGGGACCGTATGTGGTGATTACGGTTGAGGATACGGGGACCGGCATTACGCCGGAGGTTCAGGAAAAGATGTTTGACCCATTTTTCACGACGAAGGAAGTCGGCAAGGGAACGGGGCTGGGGCTTTCGACGGTGTTGACGATTGTGAAGGCGCACCATGGATTCATCACTGTTTACAGCGAGATCGGGAGAGGGACGAAATTCAAAATTTACTTTCCGGCCAAGCCTAACCAGCAGGAGTCCGCGGCACCGGTGGCGACACAATCGAACCTTCTTCCGCACGGCCACGGGGAGACGATCCTGGTGGTGGATGATGAACCGAATTTGCGAATGATAACGCAGGAGACGCTGGAGACTTTTGGTTATCGGGTGTTGACGGCGGCTAATGGAGCCGAAGCGGTCGCGCTTTACGCGCAGCATCAGCATGAAATTTCTGTGGTGTTGACGGATATGATGATGCCGGTAATGGATGGGCCGGCAACGATTGTGGCACTGCGAGCGATGAATCCGCGGGTGAAGGTGATCGGTTCGAGTGGATTGGGGATGAACGAAACGGCTGGACGCACGGTAGCCACAGGGCTGCGTTATTTTGTGCCGAAACCTTATACAGCGGAGCGGTTGTTGAAGATACTGGAGGAGGTTTTGAAGGTAGAGGCTCGGGACTAGGTGGGTTGACGCTGTTAATTTGCCGTTGGGTCGGTGACGCGGCCGAGGAAGAGGCAGGCGCCGGTTTCGCGGTGTTGGATGGCGAAAAGGAAGGGGTGGTCGATGTGGACCACAACAGGTTTCGGTGCTTCCAAGTGTGCTCCTCCTGCCGTAAACATTGCAATCGCTGTCGCTGCGGCAGCTTCAGTGCCTTTTTCGCCTACTTCCACAAATGTCTTATGGAATATGTCTGAGATGCAGAGGTAATCGTCGCCACGGCGTGGAGCGATTTTGTCGAAGTTGGCGCTTCCCGGTGGGATGTTAAATGCTTGTTTCATTCCCAGTTTTTCGAAGTTGTCCTTTAATGCGAACAGTGGCGGTTGGAGTTTGAATTTTGGCAGATGGAGAACAATTTCTCTGCCCTGCAGTTGACTGCATTTTGTCAGCATCTCGGGCGAGAGTTTGTTCTGCAACGCTTCCAAGCCGTTCAGCGAATGTGGGAGAAGGATTAGTAATTGGAGATCGCCGGGCCGATACGAAAGCGTCACTGCGGTAAAGTCGTTGAACTTCTCGTATCCGAAATGATCGGTTTGTTGGACCATTGTAGGCGCATCGACGGTTTTGCCATTTGGCAGGTGGAAAGGCTGAGGTTTGGTCGCCTCGGTGTGGAATGGTTCGAACCACGGGGCTCTCAAATAGATCGCGTTAACGAGAACAAGACGCGTTAAATTATCGAGCGCGTCTGGGGAAATGAGATTTTGGATGCGGTTATGTGTTTGTTTTTCGACCCAGTCGTTAATGTATTTGGCGAATTGCGCCGCGTGCGAGCGGAAATCGAGAGCTTCGAAAGGAGCGCCGTAGGAGCTTTTCAAGAGTGTCAGGTATGCTGGGCGAAAGTCGTAGCCGGTTTGGCCAAAGAGCCGGTTGGCGGTGGTCAGGACCATGGGGTCTGACTTGGTGTGCCATTCCTCTTTTTCACGTCGAACCTGCGCCTCGCTGTTGGTGGCAATTTGGTGAAGTGATTCGCGCAGGTTGCCGAGCGACTCGCGAATTTTTTCATTGTCGGGATAGTGCAAAACTTTGGCCATTTCGGTTCGGGTGGTGCCGTCGGCGCCTTCGTAGGCCATGGCCATGGCGCTATGGATGGAGTAGGGGGAGAGGACGGTGTTTTCGTTCGGCTTGGTTTGGCGGAGGAGGTCGATGCCGAGGGAGTTGATGGCGTTGGCGGCGACATTCGTGCTCGCGGCGGTTGCGGTGAGATGAACGGCAATCAATGAGAGGGTGATCCAAAGCAGTGTTCATGGTCCCGTCCCGGTTCGTTGTGGGTTGAACCTATACCGTTGGATTCGTCGTTGCAACGCTGGGACAGCTAGCTTTGTAAACCATTCAAGTAGGCAAACACAAGGCCCGGCAACACGGAGCTGTAGCCGCCTTCGAGGATGCTGAACGTTGGCACATTGAATTTACGGATGCGCTCGCCAAGCCATTGGAAGTCTTCGGCTTCTAAGGTTTCTTGAGCTAAGGGATCGTGGGCGTAGGCGTCGAAGCCAGCGGAGACGGCGATGAGGTCGGGTTTGAATTTTTCGACTTCGGTGAAGGCGCGCTCAAAGGTTTTGCGGTATTCCTCGCGAGGGGTTCTCGGGGCGACGGGAAAGTTTAAACAGTTTGTCCCGCGATTTGTCTCACCTGTGCCGGGATACGCCGGAAATTGATGAATCGAGACGAACAGACAACCGTCTTGGCCGAGCAGGATGTCTTCGGTGCCGTTGCCGTGGTGAACGTCGAAGTCGTAGACGGCGACGCGTTTGAAGCCTTGCGCTCGTGCTTCGAGGGCGGCGATGGCAATGGAGTTGAAATAACAGAAGCCCATTGCCTGACCGCGGGTGGCGTGATGACCGGGTGGTCGCATCAGGCTGAAACCGATTTCGCCGGAACGGGCGCTATGCAATGCTTGCAATGCGCCACCGACGGAGCGTCGCGCGTGATCGGCGATGTTCGGATGCGCAGGCGTGTCGGCGTCGAAGTCGGTTGCCGAAACAAGGTTTTTGAGATGTTCGGGTGTATGTGCGCGGAGCAAAATGGAATCGTCTACGGGAAGCGGGTCGGCCCAGGTGAGGTGGAGTGTCTCTTCCCAGCGAAGTTTGTCGACGGTGCGCGAGACGCGTTGCGGACGTTCGGGATGGCCGGGCGAGGAGTATTCGGTGCAACGCGGGTCGGTAATTATTTTCATTTTGGACGAATTTCCGCCAAGCACTATACTAATGACATCGAACTGAACAAGGAGTTCCAGACTGGCTCATGAAAGGGAAATTCTCTCGCAGAAAATTTTTGTCGTGTTCGCTTTTGGCATCGCCGGCGATTTTAGGCGCGGACGCGTGTATGGTGGAGCCACAATGGCTGAAGGTGAAGACGGTCCGGGTTTCGGACGCGCCCACCCATCGCATCGTTCACGTCACGGATATTCATCACAAGGGCGATTGTCCGTATCTGGAGACGGTTGTTAATACGATCAATAGTTTGTCGCCGGACGCGGTTTGTTTCACGGGGGATTTGATCGAGAAGGCCCATTATTTGCCGGAAGCGCTGGCTTTCATGCGCAATATCAAGGCGCCGATTTATGGCGTGCCGGGCAATCACGATTATTGGAGCAAGTGCAAGTTCAGTGACATTGAAGAGTGTTTCGTCAATTCTGGCGGTGCGTGGCTAATGGATAAGCAGGTGCGCAGTCACGACGGCAAATTGCATTTCACGGGCGCAACGTGTTTGAACTGGGGCAAGCCGCGGGTGCATGCGCCACAAGTCTCGGGCAAGAACATCATGTTGATGCATTACCCGCTCTTTGTGGAGAAGCTCGCGCCGCATAAGTTCGATTTGATCCTCGCGGGACATTCGCACGGTGGGCAGGTGCGGATTCCATTTGTGGGGCCGTTGATCGTGCCGTTTTGGGTTGGGCGATATGATATGGGGTTGTACGAAACAGAGGCCGGGCCGTTGTATGTGAACCCGGGGATTGGGTATATCGCGACTTCGATCCGGTTTAATTGTCGGCCGGAATTGACGGTGTTTGAAGTGTGAGGTTTATAGCCGGCGTTGACCGGTAGGGCGAGGCTCCTGCCGAGCCATTTCCGGGTGCAACGCGATGGGAAAGAAAGGCTCGGCCCTACCTAGAGTTTGCCCTCGTCCTGAAGGCGCTGGACTTCGGCGGTGTAACCCTGGCGGAACGTCGGGTATTTCAATTGGCAGCCGAGTTCCATTCTCAATTTGCGATTCAAAACTTTCTTCTGCGTCAACGCGCGTTTGCCTTCGGGTGTTTCTGTTTCAGGCACGAACTCGGGCATGTCTTTGCCGAGCGTTTCGGACAGCCAACGGAAGAAGTGGATTTGAGGAACGGGTTCGTCGTCGACAGCATTGTAGATTTCACCGGGGCGACCGTTCTTTAATGCGGTGATGATGCAGCCCACGACGTCATCGCGATGAATCATGTTCAAGAGGCGATCGCCTTTGCCGGGAATGGTGGCGTCGTCGGCGAGATACTGTTTGAACAGATGGCCGCGATCGGGTCCGTAAATTCCGGCAACGCGCAGGATGACGGCGGGGAATTTTTTGTCGCGGACGGCTTTGAGAAGTTCGTTCTCGGTTTGGACGAGGACCTGGGCGGTTTCGGCGACCGGCTGCGTGAGGCTTCCTTCTTTTACCATTGAACCGTCGGTTTGACCGTAGACGCTGGTGCTACTGGTGTAGACAAATTTTTTGGGAGGCGCGGCGCTGAGCCAATCGATGAGGTTGCGCGTGCCCTCGAGATAGACTTGTTGATATTGGCTGGGACCGCCGTGACCCGAGGCGGTTGTGTTCACGACCCAATCGAAGCCGGTGGGGAGTTGGTTGAGGCTTTCGCGATTTGAAACGTCAGCAACGAGCGAGGTGATGCCGGCTTGTTCCAACTCCGCGGAGCGTTTCCCACTGCGCGTCACGCCGCAAACCTCGTGGCCCAATCGAATCAGTTCAACGCCAAGTGGGAAACCTACATAGCCGCAGCCGACAACTAAAACACGCATTTGTACAGTTAACCACCGGTGGACTCGCGCACCAATTAAAATTGGTGTCAGTGCGTTTCGGCATTACATTGCCGACCGCATGTTAGCTGATGCCCCCAGTGTGAAATCTGCCGTCCGGACGCAAATCCCGGAATTACTCGCCCCTGCCGGCGATTGGGATTGCGCCAAGGCTGCGGTCGAGAATGGCGCGGATGCGATTTACTTCGGCCTCGAGCGGTTCAACGCGCGCATGCGAGCGCATAATTTCACTGAGGCCGATTTGCCGAAGTTGATGGAATTTTTGCACAGCCGCGGCGTGAAGGGTTACGTCACTTTTAACACCCTTATTTTTGCCAACGAACTCCCGGAGGCGGAGAAATATATTCGCACGATTATCGCTGCGGGCGTGGATGCAGCGATTGTGCAGGACGTGGGGATTTGTCGGCTGATTCGGCAGATGTCGCCGGATTTTCCCATTCATGCGTCCACGCAAATGACGGTGACGAGCGCGGCGGGCGTGGAGTTCGCGCGCGAGCTTGGATGCAGCCTCGTCGTGCTGGCGCGGGAGTGTTCGATTAAAGAGATCGAGAAAATCGAGGCGGCGCAGAAGGCGTTTCCGTTGGAGGTTTTTGTTCATGGAGCGTTGTGCGTCGCGTATTCGGGGCAGTGTCTGACGAGCGAGGCGCTGGGCGGACGTTCGGCCAATCGCGGGGAATGCGCCCAGGCGTGTCGCATGCCGTATGATTTGATTTCGGACGAGCAGCAGATTGATTTGGGTGACCGCCGTTATTTGCTCAGCCCGCAGGATTTGGCGGGGATGGAAGTTTTGCCGGAATTGGTGCGCGCGGGTGTGGCTTCGTTGAAAATTGAAGGGCGTTTGAAAACGCCGGAATACGTGGCAAACATCACGCGGGTTTACCGCAAAGCGCTCGATCAGATTTCGCAAGGGCTCACAAAGGCCGGTGCTGCTTCGGATCGCTACGATTTGGAAATGGGTTTTTCGCGCGGCCTTTACACCGGTTGGTTCGGCGGCGTCAACAACCAGGAGTTGGTGCATGCGCGGTTTGGAAAGAAACGCGGGGTTTATCTCGGTGAAGTTCGGCGCGTTTTAAATGGCTTTGTCTCGCTGAAATTGGAAGCGCCTTTGAAACGTGGCGACGGCGTTGTGTTTGATGCGGGGCATCCGGATCAGCAGGAGGAAGGCGGGCGGGTTTATGATGTTCGTTTGCGCAATGGAGAAGCGACGATTGCGTTCGGTGATCATGATGTTGATTTTTCGCGGGTGAAGTTGGGCGATAAACTTTGGAAAACGAGTGATCCGGAACTGGAACGGGAATTGCGCAAAACGTTTTCGGCTGAAACTCCACAATTTACGCGGCCCCTTACTTTGGAAGTTCATGGACACGCTGGTGCGCCCATGACCGTGATCGCGCGTGACGAGATGGGGAACATTTCGCAACAGCGCTCGACGATGGATTTGCAGATTGCGCAAAAGCAACCGATCATGACAGAACGATTGCAAGATCAGCTTGGGCGACTTGGCGGGACGGCTTTGCACCTCGGCTCATTGGATAATCGGTTGGAAGGAAATGTCATTTTGCCGATGAGTGAGTTGAACCGGATGCGGCGGGATTTGGTTGTGGAGATTGCGAACCTGCGAGCGCAGCCGAAGCGGTGGACGCTGAGCGATTACGAATTGCGGATTCCGAAAAACGAATCGAGCGGTGAGAGTTCGAAGCAGGAAGCCGAATTGATTGTGCTCGCGCGCAACATTCCGCAACTGGAAGCGGCGGTCGGCGCGCACGTCAAAACAATTTACTGCGAGTTTGAAGATCCGAAGAAGTACCGCGACGCGGTCGCGTTGTTCCGGAAACTGACGGTTGGTAATCGTGACGCCGCCATTTTTGTCGCGCCCCCGCGCATTGCGAAGACCGGTGAGGAATGGATTTTAAAACAGGTGCGGTCGTCTGATGCCGATGGATATTTGGTTCGCAACTACGATGACCTGAAGTTTTTTGCGGATTGCCGGCGTGTTGGGGATTTTTCCTTCAATGTCGCGAATCCGATGACGGCGCAATATTTCAAAGAGAAATTTGGATTGGAGCGGCTGACCGCGTCATACGATTTGAATGTTCTGCAATTGGAATCGTTGCTGAAGAGCGCGCCGCCGGAATGGTTTGAAATCACCATCCATCAGCACATGCCGATGTTTCACATGGAGCATTGCGTGTTCTGCGCCTTTTTGTCGAAGGGTACCGATTTCACGAATTGCGGTCGGCCTTGCGATACGCACCAGGTAAAACTGCGCGATCGTGTCGGTTTGGAACACCCTTTGAAGGCTGACGCCGGTTGCCGCAACACGGTGTTCAACGCACGTGCGCAGACCGGCGCGGAGTATGCGGCGACTCTCTTGGCGCTGGGTGTTCGGAATTTCCGGATTGAGTTTGTGAATGAATCTCCGAGTGAGGTCGCCACGACGATTGCGAGATATCGGGCGTTGTTACGTGGGGAGATTTCCGGGTCGCAATTGTGGCGCGAGTTAAAGCTGCACAATCAGCTTGGCGTGACGCGCGGCAGCTTGGACAAAGTCTAGCTGCCGAGGTAACGACGCATGCTATCGAAGTCGAATTTGGGGAGGCGCGGCGACGTAGTCCGCGACGGTAAGCGATGCCTCCGGGTGCGTGCGCATGAATGAAGCCGGGCATTTTGCGGTGACTGGCCCATGTAAGACGCGACGGACAACAGCGCTTTGCCACGGACGATTGCAGTAAAAACGCAGGCGTCGCGATTCCAAAATTTCTTTCATCCCCACGGTCACGGCGCGATGTGGAATGATCGTAATTTCTCCGCCAACGGTAACTGAGTTAATCGTACGCGTTTCGCGGGTAAGGTTCAGGACGCGAGTCGGAAGTGCGGCGAATTCTTTATCGGTAATTTTTTCCTGAGCTTCAGGCGGCTCGTTAAACGCCATGTGGCCGTTGATGCCAATGCCACCGAAGCACGCATCAACGCCGCCGCGCGCTTGAATCAATTTGCCGATGTCGCCGCATCGTTGCGGGTCAGGAAAGACGCGGTTTTCCGGTTTTGGCGCGAGCTGCGGGTCGAGCACATCGTAAAACAAACGATTCATGTAACCGCGGAAACTGAGTGGGTGATCAATTGGAATCCATCGGTCGTCGTCGGTCAGATATTCATCCATGTTGATGAGGGCGACGTCGCGAATGTTCAGCCGCTCTTTGTTGATTCGCTTGGCCAGAATGGCGAATTGATCAACTGGGCCGACCGGGACGATGAGCGTGGCATTTCGTCCTTCTTTTTTTGCGCCGACAATTTCATCAAACATGTCCTGCGCAACGGCTTCGCCGATCGAGGCCATGTCGGTCTTGATAGTGACCTTGACGTTGTTGCCTTTGCCAAGGTCGCTCGCCGGAATCGTTAGGTAATCGGGAAGCACAATCAGGCGAGGAAAGCGCTGGTGGTCAGGTGACGCAGATCGTGCGCGGCATCGGCACGTACCATTTCGTAGAACAGATGTGTCATTCCGCCGACCTGGTGCGCATCGATGTAGCGTAAGGATTTCGACCCATGCGGACTGGTGTAGCGCGGACCTTGCGGTGTTTCAACTTTCCAGGTTTTCAAATCACTCGAAACCGCGACCCCGGTTTTTTCTTCGTAGTTTTCATGGTGGCCAGCGCTGCCATCGTAAAAGGCGATGAATTGTCCGTTGCTCGAAACGATGCTGTTAATGCGGCGGCAATAGCAGTCCCAGCCTTGGCCTTCGGGTTTTAGCACGACGCCTTCCCATTTCCAGTTGTCTAAATCGTTAGATGTCGCAAGCCCCGTCGCCGAAACACATTCGCCGGTGTTGTAAATGTCGAGAGTCGAATGCGATTTGTCTGACGTTTTCGTCGTCGGCAGCGCGATGCTCAGGAACATATAGAACTTGCCCGCTTGCTCAAAAATAAATGGATCTTTGACCCCTTCGAGACCGAGTGGTTTGGCTTTGAAAATGGATTTGCGTGTTGCTGGATCAAACTTGCGAGGATCGCGCGCTGAAATGATATCGGTGCACCAACGGCCATCAGCAGGATCGACGTAGCTGGTGTAATAGCGCCAGGTGCCGTCGGCGCCTTTGCGAATGGCGCTCCGTTCGATGGAGGCGGAATCGTATTTATCTTTTCTGACGGTCCAGATGTCTTCCCAATTTTTCAAATCGGTCGAGCGCGCGATGCGGGCTTCGCCGCCGCGGTCCGGTTCGACTCCGCGTGGACGACGGATGCGATAGGTGACATACCAGGCGTTTTCGTCGGCATCGTAGAACGCGCCCGGTGCGCCGGCCCAATAGCCGTTGCCCGGTGCAACGGGTTCGCGAACGACAGTGCCCGAGAGAAACTGTTCGGCCGTGAGAGAAGTTTTCATGCAGCGTGATTTTTAATGCTGCATTGAAGTTCTTCAATAAGATTTCAACGCGAGGATTTGAGGCGCCCGCCTTCGCTGAAGCTTCGGCGCGACATTTTTGCCGGGAAGCAAAAATGGCGGAGAAGGGGGGATTCGAACCCCCGGTACGATTTTACTCGTACAACGGTTTAGCAAACCGCCGCTTTAGGCCACTCAGCCACCTCTCCGCTAATCCGGCTACACTAGCACGTGACCCCATAACAAAAAAGCAGAATTTGCGTTAGATGCGAATGACGGTTTTAGCGCACAACCGCCGTGTTTTTTGTTGGCAATGTCAGGACGAGCAGGATCCCTGCGGCGAAAAGAGCGGCACTGTAGCCGAATGCCACAGCGATTCCCATGCTCGCCCAAAGCGCCCCAACCACAATGCTGGAGACAAAGTCGCCAAGACCATTCACCGTCGCCAGCACGCCGAAGGCCAGGCCGTGTTGGGAATCGTCGACCAGTTCGGCGCAGAGCGAGTCTTCCAATGTTTCTTCAAGAGCGACGTTGGTGCCGCCGAGAATAAAGATAAGCGCGAGTGTCCACACATTGGCCGGAAGGAAAATGATCGCGAGCGCCATCAGCAGCGCCAACGTGTAACCAACCGCCAGCATGAGACGTTTCGGAAAATGATCGCCCAACCACCCGCCCACGTAAGCGGACCCGGCGTACGCAACATTGTGCAAGACATACAATCCGACCGCGATGCTGGCGGCGCGATTTACGCCCCAAACCGGCGTCAGCCGCTGAGTTGCCAACAAAATCAGCAGCGTGTGAGCAAAAGCACCTGCACCGAATAACCCAACGGCAATCACGAATCGCCGATAAATGGGGGGCAACATTTTGAGACGTTGTCCGAATGAAATGTGCGGAACCGGTTTGCGTTCCTTCTCGCGAACGAGGAATGCGATCAAAGCCGCGGCAATCAAGCTTGGGATCAGTGTCACCGCAAACAGCCGCGGGTATTGATGATGAAATATCGGCAGCAGGATGAACGCGGTGGCCGGCCCGACAATGGCGCCGCACGTGTCCATCATGCGTTCGAACCCGAAGGCTCGACCGTACGTTTCGCGACTCACCGCTCCGGCGAGCAATGCTTTGCGCACAGGTGTTCTGACGCCGCGCCCGAGCCACGCGCACGAGCGCGCGATCAAAACATGCCACGCAGAAGTCGCCAACCCGAACGCGGCAGTGCCAAGTCCGGTGACAATATATCCAACCACCGCGATTGGTTTGCGCCGTTGCAAATGATCGGTGAAATATCCGGACCCCATTTTGGCGAAGCTGGAGAGGCCATCGGAAACACCTTCGATGATGCCAAGCCATGCAGCCGCCGCGCCCATCGACGCGAGAAAAGCAGGCATGACGGTCGTGGCGATTTCGTGCGACCAATCGCTGAACAACGATGCCAGTCCAATGCCCAAGACTGTGCTGTTTAACCAACCGCGTTTCTGTTCGCGCCCGTTTTTCACGTTTTCGCGCAGCGCTTCTCAGCTTTCACCGCTTTAGGACCTGCGGGCCACTCAGGTGGATCGGTTCGGGCGGTCTTGAGATAGTTTTCGATCTTTGCAATCACCTTCGGGTTTTCGGTGGCGACATCTTTTTGTTCGTGCGGATCAGATTTCAGATTGTATAGCTCCAACGGCTTTCCGTTATGACGGACGGCTTTCCAATCGCCCATGCGCACGCCTTGTTCGAAACCGCGTTCGTGAAATTCCCAGTAGAGAAATTGATGATTCTTTTGATGTTTGTCGAGCAGGGCAGGGCGCATGGAAATGCCGTCGATGCCCGATGGTGCGTTCGCGCCGCCGACGTCAGCGATGGTTGGCAACAAATCCCAGTGCGCTAACACCTGGTCACTGACAGTTCCCGATTTGATATGTCCCGGCCAGCGCGCGATCATCGGAACGCGAATCCCACCTTCGTATAAATCACGTTTGATGCCGCGCAATCCTCCGGTGCTATTGAAGTACGCCGGATTGGCCCCGCCCTCCGCGTGAGCGCCGTTGTCGCTGGTGAAAATAATCAGCGTATTTGAGTCCAGTCCCAACTCCTTCAGCAGAGCGGAGAGGCGGCCGACATCGCGATCCAGTCGCGTGATCATGCCAGCGAACGCGGCGAGAGGATGATCGGTTTTGACGTAAAGATTTCGACCCGCCGTATACGGCTGCTCCGGAAACTTCCCGAGAAATGGCTGCAACGAATCGTCAGGAACATCCATTCCGGCATGAGGAACCGTGACCGCGAGGTAGATAAAAAATGGGCCATCCTTGTGACGGCGAACGAAGTCGAGGGTATTACTTACAATCAAATCGTGGCTGTAAAATTTACGGTTGAGTTGAACCTTCCCGGAGTTGTTCCACATGAACTCCGGGTAGTAAACGTGAGGCTCGTTGTGATCCAGATAGCCGAAAAATTCATCAAAGCCCTTATTGGCCGGAGCACCTGAATTTTCCAATTCGCCGAGGCCCCATTTGCCGAAGACGCCTGTGCTATAGCCGGCCTTCTTCAAAACCTCAGCAATGGTAGTGTCTTGCGGTTCCAAAATACCGCCCTTTTTGCCGCGATGACCGTTGCCGCGAATTCGAGAATGGCCAGTATGCATTCCCGTCATCAACGCACATCGTGACGGAGCGCAAACCGTGTCTCCAGCGTAAGCCTGGGTGAAGCGCATCCCTTCTTGCGCCAGGCGGTCAAGATTCGGCGTGCTGAACTTTTTCTGCCCATAACAACTGAGGTCGCCATAGCCGAGGTCATCAGCATTTATCAAAATGATATTCGGTTTGGTGTCGGCCTTTATAGGTTGCGCCGTGAACAGCGGAACAGCGACGGCTATCAGGCCGAAAAAACGTGCGGCGTGCTTCATAACAAGGTTAAGGACGGTCGGGTTTTCGCTAAGGTTTCCTCAGAATTGGACTGCCCCAAAGTGTCCCAAAAATTGGACGCGAATGGGACGGTTTTCTCAAAAGAGATACACAAACACGTGGATTTAAAGGGGTTTTGCCTAGGTAAGTTCGTTGGCACGCCGATAGCTATTATCATAATTGCGTGTCTCACCAAGCCGCGTGTGCGGTTTGGGCGGGGTCCGGTGTAGCTCAACAGCCGGATCCCGTTTTTCCTGTACCCACGTCAAAAAGGAAAACCACAGACTTTCGGTCTGTGGTTTCCGTGCTTAAAGCGAGCAAAATAGCGGCGTCTCAGGGTTCCACTTACACCCCTCGTCGCGACCGTTGCAGCGGATCAGCGCAGTTATTTCTTCAAATGACCAGAGACGAGCTTGGTCATTTCGAACATGCTGACCGACTTCTTACCATCGAAGACAGCCTTGAGATTATCGTCGGCGTTAATCTGGGTCCTCTTGACTTTGTCCTGCAGGCCATTCTTGCGAATGTAGTCCCACAGTTTTTTGGTCAGTTCGGTGCGCGGAAGGGGACTGCTGCCGACAACTTTCGACAACAGATCGTCCGGCTGAACCGGTTTCATGAAAGCTGCACTTGGTTTTCTTTTTGTAGTAGCCATGCCTTGTATCTGTACTTTCCTGGTTCAGATTGCAACATATTTATTGTTGACACATTCGGGCCAACAACAGTCGCAATCGTGTTAAATATACAATGCCGTTTGCAAATCGCGCACCACGACACTCATGTAAGGGTAACGCTGAGCCGGTTCGCGCTTCAAGCACTTGAGAACGATCGGTTCCAAAGCCGGTGGAAGCTCGGCATTGAACTCGCGCAGATTGGTCGGAGGACCCGTCAATTCGGCGCGCAAGATTTCTTCGGGCGTTTCGCCGGGAAAAGGTTTTGTGCCGGTGAGAAGTTCGTAGGCCATCACGCCGAATGAAAAAATATCCGCGCGCGCATCAAACGGCTCTTTCATCAATTGCTCCGGCGCCATATACGCAGGTGTCCCCGGCATTTTCGACATCGTGATCGGCTCTTCCGGTTTGGGTAGAGCGAGATCGAAATCCACCAAACGCACCCCGCCGCTGCGTGTCACGAGGATGTTCTCGGGCTTGAAATCCAGGTGCATGTAGCCGCTGTCGTGCATGTGTTCCAGCGCGAGCGACGAATCGATGATGATTTGCGCGAGGTTTTCCGCGAGAATCGGATCCTGTCGCCCGAGCAAAATCTTCAGGTTCGACGCTTCCACATATTCCATCAAAAGATAAGGCGTGAGCTCGATCGTGCCGTGTTCGACATACCCGATGACAAATTCGTTGGTGTGAATCTTTGAAAGAATCTCGCAGCCGCGCATAAAGCGTTTGCGCGCGACGAAGTTGAACCGAAGATTTTTGTGCAGGCGACGAAGGGCATAGTGCTTCCCGTCCTGGTCGGTAGCCACCCAGATGTCGGCCATGCCGCCGCTGTTGATCAACTCCTGGCAATAGAAACGCCCAAAGCGACCGGGCTCAGCGCTCGGCTGGTTCTTGGGCATTTGCGTAAAATCCATATTCGCGAACTGCGAGCTAAAATTGTCATAAGAAGGAAATTTCGCGAGAAGTTTTTCGCTTGTAGAAAGCCGACCACTCTCGCTAATTGTTCACAGCGCCGTTTTTAGTGTCCGTCGTTAACACTTCCTGCACGCCTGTGAAAAAGGCGTCGGCAACTTTCTGTCGGCCCGATTGAGTCAGGTGCATGATATCAGTGAAGTTGGAGTAAACGCCATCCAGTCCCGGGTGGGTGTCTACGAGGTGAATTGTCGGTTCTTGCTGGGCCAGTGCAGCCAGCATTTTCGTGTATCCCTCATTAGCCATGATAGTCCAGGGAGCGTCCGGGAAAACTCCATGATAAAAGTCGATGGCTTCCCGCTCACTGCCGCCGTTCACGGCCAGGGAGAACGTGCCGATAACGAGATCGATTTTGTTAGTCTTGCACACATCCACAAGTCGTCGCGTGTCGGCGGCATATCTCGAATTCAAAACGTTGCCGAACGTGGGCGGATGCTCTTGAAGATTAGCCAGGCGGCGCTTGTTGAACTGGTAAACGTTCCAACGGTATTCCAGGTTGGCGATTAACGTCAACGCGCGCTCTTGGTATTTTGGAGGGTCCGGGTCGGTCAGCGGCGGGATGGCGTCGTTCAAAAAACTGAAGCCGTTGATGCCGTGGTAAGAAATGATCATGTCCGGCTTAAGCCGAAGGATATCCTGTTCGAGTCGCCACAAACTGTCTTCGATTGTGCTTGCCGGAAAACCGGCATTTATGACCTCAACAAGGCGCGGCAAATTCAGTCGGGTGCGGATCATCTCTTCCAACAAATCCGGCCACGGACGATCACCAGGCTGGAAAGTGATCCCAAACGTCGTGGACTCTCCGATAGCAACAATTCGAAACGTTTTTCCTTTCGCAACCGCAAGATCGCGCCCGCGAAACCCGACGTTGTTGATGCGGACGTCGCTCTTGTAGAAGCGGAAGTTCGAATTCGTTCGAAATCGATATGCTGGCGCTTTTTCGTCCCGTGTTTTCACGACAATCTCCTGTTGCATTCGTTCCCATTCTGCGATGATCAATGGAAACCAACACTCATAAACTCTTCCCGGGTGGGTGGCGCTTGCGCAATAATAGTAAGGAGCGTCGGTGTGGTCGTTGATTCTGGTATGGAGTGGCGCACGGACAAAAAGATCTGCAACCGGCAATCCAATCAGCAACAGGATAGTCGTGTTTTGACACAGAATTACAAACTGCGGGGGGCGAAACCACAATTTGCAGCCGATGATTATCAAACAATTCATCGTCAAACCCGCGTATACTCTTAAGACACTGTTTTGCAAACAGGCGTCGTAAAGAAAGAGCAACGTTCCGAAGAGACACCAAAACACGATCTGAATTTTCCAACTCCTGCACCGGGCGGATTGTTCATTTGTCAGTATCGCCGGGATCATTGAAGCTGCGGTTGCCCATGCCATGATGAACGCGAGTATTTGGCCGGAGTCACTCCAGAAAGTAGGCCCAACAAGCAGGATAACGGCCGCCGTCGTTGTGCAGACCCAGGACAGCGCTAATTCACAAGTCGTGACCCAGCCATTATCCTTGCGCGGAATGGATGAAGCCATTGCGATTGCGATCAATATTCCAAACGCGATCGTTACGAGCGATGACACTCCGCTCCATGTGCACAACGACATTACGGCCAATGCCAAAAGGGCCTGAACTGAAATGGCCGCAATGGTTGGGAGTTTCACTCTGTACGTCCTAAACGGTTTTGTTGAAGTGGGTCAAGCCGAGAATTGGACAATCGACAATGGCTTACAATGTAGACGCCTACACGTTTGAGAAGACCGCGAAGTTTGGAGTTCAAGCTTTAGCGTTCTGCAACAGACACGCAGAAGCGTGAACCGAACGAAACTGCGGATCGAGCGATTAGCTTCCGAGGTATGTGTAGTCTTTTAGACTGCGTTCGTAATCATCGAGCAACCGCATTCCCTCAGAAGGCTTCAATCGGTCCGACTTAATCGCCTCATCCACCTGCGCCTTCATCTGGCGCTTCAATTCATTCTCGTCGTATTGCACCGACGTGAGCGCCTGGACAATCGTCGTCCCTTCGATAATTTCTTCGATGTAATAGCCAGCCGGTTCATCGGGATCGAGGAACACGTGGACTTCATTGACGCGACCGAACAAGTTGTGCAGGTCGCCCATGATATCCTGATACGCGCCCATCAAAAAGAAACCGACGTAGTAAGGCTCCTGAACACCATTCCCGTTCATGCGAAGTTGATGCAGCGGCAACGTGTCGCGAACATCGCGCAAATCGATGAACTTTTTGACCTGCCCATCGGAATCGCACGTGATGTCGACCAACGTGCCTTCGCGCGTTGGTGTTTCATTCAACCGGCTGACTGGCATGACTGGGAAAAGTTGCCCGAGCGCCCAATGGTCGAGGAGCGATTGGAATACCGAAAAGTTGCAGACAAATTGGTCCGCGAGACTGTCTTCGAGCTTCTTGATTTCTTCCGGAATATAACCACTGCCGCGGAAGCTCTGGACGACTTCGTGGCCGACTTCCCAATAAAGTGATTCGATTTTCGCTTTGTCGGGAAGGTCGAGCAGCCCGAGCGTGAACATCTGGTGCGCTTCTTCCTTGCGCTCGGAAGCGTCGTGATAAGCCTCGAGTTTGTTCAGCTTCCCAAGATTCTTACGAATATCGAGCAGATCGCGGACGATCGGATGCTCGTTGTCGCCGTAGGTGAAATTTCCACCGGCATTCGTTTTCTCAATTGCACCGATGACCTCAACAATCAGCACGCTATGATGCGCGACAATGGCGCGTCCGCTTTCGCTGACGATTTGCGGGTGAGCAACTTTTTCCTGGTTGCAGACTTCGCCGATGTAAAAAACCACGTCGTTTGCGTATTCCTGCAAAGTATAATTAACCGAGCTATCGAAATTCGAGCGGCTGCCGTCGTAGTCAACACCGAGGCCACCGCCCACATCGAGGATTTCGATCGCGAAACCCATCTTGTAAAACTTCGCGTAAAACCGGGCCGCCTCCTGGACAGCCTTTTTGATCGTGAGAATGTCGGGAACTTGCGAGCCGATGTGGAAATGCAGCAGCTTGAAGCAATGCTCGAGTTTTTCGGCGCGAAGCATTTCAACCGCAGCGAGCAACTCGGCGGTGTTCAAACCGAACTTCGCATTTTCCCCGCCGCTCTCAGCCCATTTACCAGCGCCTTTGCTCATCAAACGCGCGCGAAAACCAACACAAGGTTCAACGCCAAATTGCTTCGAAACCGTGATAATCGTTTTAAGCTCCTCGAGCTTTTCAACGACGAGGATGACTTTTTTGCCCAGCTTGATACCCATCAGCGCCATGCGGATAAAGGTCGTGTCCTTGTATCCATTGCAGATGATGATGCTGTTGGATTGGTTTTGCAGCGCCAACCCGGCGAGCAGCTCGGGTTTGCTGCCGACTTCCAATCCGAAATTAAAGGGCTTGCCGGCATCGAGGATTTCTTCAACCACCTCGCGCAATTGATTCACCTTAATCGGGAACACGCCGCGATATGTGTTTTGATAACCGAATTCGGCAATCGCGCTATTGAACGCTTCGTTAATCGCGTTGACGCGATTGCGTAAGATGTCCTGAAACCGAATCAGCAAAGGAAAACGCAGACCGCGCCCGCGAGCTTCTTCGATGACATCAGTGAGATCAACCGTCGCGCCAGCGTCGCTCAAAGGAGTGGCGACGACGTGGCCGGCTTCGTTGATATCGTAATATTTGGCGCCCCATCTTTGGATATTATAGAGAGAGCGCGCGGCCTCGATTTCCGGCGAGGATTTGGGGACAGCAGGATGACTCATTTAATTTTCACGCGCAACCGAACCGAACTATAAGAACGCGCCGAAAAAATTCAACAAGCCTTTCAAACTTTTTGCGGTTCATCTTTCGTCCTACTGCCTTCAACCATCAGCCTTTCTTGCGAACCCACTTGCCATCGTGCGTCTCTCTGTTAAGTTCCCCGCGCCAGGGCCCATGGAATGTGGACTTACAAACCCCGCCAGGGCAGGAATGCAGCAACGGTAGTCTGCTCCGCATCCGCCGTGGTCACCCTGGCATTTTCTTTTCTTTTAAGTCGTGCAACCAATAGATCAAAATTAGGTCATCGCATGAAACATCTGCTCTGCCTGAGCCTGTTTATCGCCGCAGCCTTTAGCGCGCTCGCCGCCGATTTGGGTGACGACGCCAAATCTGTTGAAGGAACGTGGATCCCCGCCGAAGCCGTCCTTGGTGGCAAACCGATGCCCGAGGCTGTGCGGAAAAGCATCACCCTCAAATTGCATTCCGGTAAGTACGAAGTCCTCGTCGGCA
This sequence comes from uncultured Verrucomicrobiae bacterium, assembly GCA_963702845.1. Classification (GTDB taxonomy): domain Bacteria; phylum Verrucomicrobiota; class Verrucomicrobiia; order Limisphaerales; family Palsa-1400; genus JAICXV01. The sequence goes on from OY969763.1 coordinate 769,671, forward strand.
CCAATCCCGACAACGGAACGTATAAAATCGATTCCACCAGCAAACCCAAAGCCATGACCATCGTTGGAACCGAAGGCCCGAACCACGGCAAAACATTCCCCGCAATTTACGAAATCAACCGCGATACCCTCCGCATCTGCTACGACTTGTCAGGCGCGAAACGCCCTGCCGAATTCAAAAGCATCGCCGGCACTCGACTGTATCTCGTCACATACAAACGCAAAAAGGACTAAGCTCGTCTATCCAAGCTTTGTAGGAGACGAGGTAACGAGTCTCTAGAATCTTGTTTATCCTTCAGCTCTCCGCTTCCCGGCCGCAAGCATCGCACAAGCTTTCTCGATCCGACGCCTATGCGCCTCCGGTTCTTTCGCTGAATCCATCCAACCAATCAAGTCCCGGCGCTCGTTCGGCGTGAGATCGCTCCACTGAGCCTTTGCCTTCGGCGTAGCCTTGAGTGCGTTGTGCATATCCAGTGACACGATTGAAAAACAACAGGGCCGCCGCTTCCCATCCGCAAGCATCGAGCAAGCCCTCTCGATCCGGCGTTTACGTGTCTCCGCTTGTTTAGCTGCGTCAATCCAAGTGATAAAATCCCGGCGCGCAATCGGCGTGAGATTACTCCACGCAGCCTTTGCCGTCGCGGCACCCGCGAGCGCTTTACCGAAATCCATTGGCACACTGGCCTCTGATGCTTCTTCAGCCGGCTGGGGACTCATTTTATTACGCGGCGACATTCGAAGCTCCATCCTTCAAAATCGCCATGCCAGTCTTGATCTTGTAACGGATGGATAAATACCAAGGAAAAGCCACAACCCAAAGCAGCAGAAACCCAAAAAACAGAACGACCGGCGGATATGAAATGCCAGACCGATAACGCTGGAGCTGAATCCTGGACGAATCAATCGCCGCCCAAACTGCCGTGCCGAGAATCAAAAAATAAATCAGAAACACATTCGTGGCACCGACCCTGAGACCGACAAACGATGTGAGCAAGAACAGTGCAATCGTCAGCAAAATAGCGTCACGTGTTTTCATAATTATCAGGTCAGGGCCCATGGTCGCGCCCGTGTTCCTCAGGCACTCTATGGCGAAAATATTCCAGCTCCACGACCGTACGCCGAGCCACTCCGAGCAAATATCGACGAAACCAAACTCCCCTCGTCGCCTGCCGAGCGGCCAACGGATCTCGCCGCACCTGTTCGACGCGAGGCTTGAGCTCCGAGGCGTCGAGTCCATGCCCAACCCAGTTCTCGCGATCGCGCTGCAGGAGCCAGTTGCCAACTCGCCGCTGCTGCTTGAAGTAAAGGTAGAAAGCGCCCAACGCCAGAACCGTCAATTCGATTATCAAGGTCAACCAAGACATACTGGCTCATGACATTGACCTCGGTCACAGCCCCGACTCTGAGTCGGCGGACGTAGCGGAAGTCACTGACAACACAATATTGGTATTTTCATGCGCGTGCAATAATTCCTCACCTTGGGGCTGAGCTCATGCTGAACGATGGTACTCAGGGTGACACGTCCCACACCAGACGGCATCCTCAACACTGAGCGCGTTGTCGTTGAAACTCAAAACTCCGCCCGGAGAAGTAAACCCAGTCATGAACCGCTGCGCTTGAATGTGTTCTTCGCACACGGCACGTCCGCAGAACTGACAGACCGCTCGCGCCTCTTTTTCACACTTGATGCATTTCATATTTGAGTAATGCCGCCGAACATTCGCGGTGACTGGCGCCGACCCAGTCGTGTTTTTGTTTTACTTTAGCCTTTAGCATTTAGCCTTCAGGCCTTTCTTTTGTCGCCTGCTGTCTGGCAAATACTTCTTCAAGACGCCCTCGTACCGTCCGCACGTGTAAGATAGGGTAGACATTGAACAGTAGTTGAATCACGACAAACAGTGTCGCAACCACTACCTGCCGTTGCAGGCCGATGAATACGATGTAAGGCGTGAACAACACCAATGCCCAAAAATGAATGGCTTCAGCCGATTCAACTTTTCGATAGAGCGCCCCCAGATCTGTTTTCCTGCTTTCGAGGTAGACCGAAGAGTTGAGATGGCGCAGTGGAGTATTCCGCAGAACCTTGCCAAAGCCATAGACACCCAGCTGGCCATACGTTGGGCCAGACATCTCCCATGCGCGAATCGCTCTCAACGTCTTGGGTATCCGAAGCCTGACGAGTGGTTGAGCGATCTTGGCCAAACCCATGAAATAGAACATTAACAGCAACCCAAGCCATGGTGACGCAAGGCCGATGACTCTTTGAAGCATGAAGAAGGAAATGCCGAAGCCGATGACGGTTGCGACCAATGCGATGATGCTGCGGAGAGTCTGCACGATGTCTATTCGCGACGCTTAATCGTCAGCCAATCCACCTCAGCTCGTGTAACTTCCCATTGCAGCGCCCCGACCCACGAGTCGTGTCGGTTGCAACCTGCACGCGAGCGCCTGCCGTTACATCCTCGTTTATACATCATTCACCGTAAGCGGCTTTGGAGTTTTACCATCGATGTCGGGGAAGCCATACTCTTGAGCTAACTGCGCTGCAACCAAAACTCTCCCTGTTCTCTCCATCACCCCGGCATCAGACGCCAGCGCCACAACCGCGCGCCCAATAAACTGTGGGGATTCCGAATTGCTCAAGTTCAACCATTCGGCTGCCTGCATAACTTTTTCTGTCCGCACCAACCCGGGATACAGTGATACCGCCGCCACATTGTGCTCCCGTAATTCTCGTGCCATATCCGCTGTCATCTTGTCCGTCGCGGCTTTGGAAACTCCATAAGCGACATTTCCAATATATTTCTGCGCGGCCCAGAACGAAATATTGACGATCAGCCCTCTTCTCTGGGCGACCATCACTTGCGCCGCCATTTGACTGGCCGCGTAATGAGCACGCACACCGGCCTGAAACATCGCGTCCCATCGCCAGAGCGGCTGCTGCCAAAAAGGGCGAGACCACGTAAACTGCCCATCCTCCAACATGTTCTCATAGCCGCCCCAGACGTTATTGACCAGGATGTCCAACCGTCCTTGCTCATCCGCAATCCGGCGAAATGCGGCCCCGACTTGCCCATCATTGCGATGGTCGCATTCAATCGCCGTGCCTTTGCCGGAGATATACCGCATATCTTCGACCGATCGACCGGTGATATAAACCGTTGCGCCCGCCTCAATCAGTTCAAGAGCAATTCCTTTTCCGACCCCGCGGCTAGCTCCGGTCACAAGAGCAACTTTTCCGTTCAGCTTTAGCATAAAAATATTCTCTCTAAACTTACGCGCGCACAGCAGCAGCAAGCCAATCCTGTTTTTGATTTATTTCAGCATGGTTCGGACACGTTTGCTTTGCGCTGCTGACAGTGCGTCGTCAGATAAGTTGCCGTGGAGGAAATATAAAGGTCAGGGCGACTGTGCCACTCGTGTTTGATGCCACGCATAAGCAACGCACAATCCACCTCAACTGATCCTGGTGGAAACCGCTGGCGGTCGTCGAAAAAGCAAGATTGCGCTTCCTCAATGGCGAGCGGCGAGACGGTCCAATTGAGCGAGTGCAACTCCATACCGTGATAATGCCCCGGAGTCTCGGTAGCCGAGTAACCGGTAGCTCCGAGCGAAAAGAACCCGGCGGCGGCCTCTAGCGAGGGAAAGATACTTGTCGGCGGCAACTGGCCGGCGAGGCAGCCGGCGAAGGCGATCTCTGTGCCTCCATCCGCCCGCACGATGCGGAGCGAGACACGGGAATGCGATTCGTCTGACTCGAAGCGGCTACGCTGAAAGATGCCGGGGAAGAAGCGTCCACCGAGCGTCTTGTTGAACCACGAATTCGTGTCACGACGGGGAATGATGACCCCCTCTCGCTGCACGCCATCCTGCTCCCACTGGACGGCAATACGATGGGCAGCATTCTCTGAACTGAGGCCGACCCATGCTGGGACGAGGTGAGGTCTCAATTGCTTGAAACGAATCATGCAAACACCACCCACGCCGTAACCATCATACAACTTCGGTTTGAATGCTGGGGGAAGAACCCGACGAAGCGCCTCGGGGTCGATGCGGTAGTTCAGCAAAACCCGCCTGTCGATAATACCGTGGATAGTGTCGAGAAACATAAATGCAGGGCGACGCGCCCGAACACCAAGCTCAGCGGCGGCCCGCCACTCGTGTTCTTGTTTTATTTTAGTTACTCATCTTCACCTTTAAACAAAAACTCCGCGACGCAGCGGCTCTGGCGGATGAGACATATGCCCAGCCCCACCAAAACCAAGGATGATATGGGATAAAACCAGTAGTCACCTGATGCGCCCATTCCTCTGGATCGCGCCATTGTGAATAAACCTGAGATAATGGCTGGGATGCCGTGAATAACGACTGAAAGTCCCAGAATTTTGATCAACACATTGGCTAGCTGTTTTGTTTTCATCATTAGTGCGATTGGCTAGGCCACATCGTCATGGTTTTTCTCACTTCGCGTCGAACGTAAAAGCATAGTCTTGGGCTGACTCGCGAACACCAGCGGCTTTCGCGAGACGCTCAATCGCCTCCTCTAGAGTCACGTTCTTGAGAGCGAGCGTGATCTTCGAATTAGCCGCACCTGTGACTGGCCCGGTGATCACAAAATTGATTCCTTTGCTCTCAGGATCATTTTGCTTTGCGGCGGTCGATAGTCGCTGAAGCGCTTCTGCAAACGTAACGCCATCCAGATTGAACTCTGGCAGCACGATGCTCTTGGCCTTCGTGACAATCGCACGCTCCGATGTCTGTGCATTGGCTGCTTGTGACCGTGGCGGTATGGCGGAACTGCTCGGTGACTTCTTATCGCAGCCCGCTATCAAAACAGTGGCTGCCATAATTCCAGTGATAATTGGGTTTTTCATAAAACGAAGTGTGGCCTAACGATAGGAAGCTGAGCCAGGCAACAAATATCTCATCTCAGTAATCAGGCTCAAACTGAATCTGGAGAGCTGGTAAAAGCGAGAAACCGCCCCGCTGCAACCTCTCTTTCGTGTCTTTCATAACCTGCTGAAACTCGGTGTCACCTAGCTCTAACTCGCCGATGCCCTCAACACCGAATACGCCAAGCTCACGTCCGACCAACAGCAAATAATACTCTCCGCCTTCCATCGAAAAATTGCCCCAGTAATGTTGGAGACCAACGCGCTTGGCGGCTTGTATGAGAGGATGTGTGCGCGCCTCCAACTGCTCAAGCTCGGACTCATCTGTCACGTGATAACGCTCCCCGTAATAAACGACACATGAATCAGCGCCCATAAAAGTATGTCATTCGAAGTCGCGTAAGCTCATTCGCAGCAAGCCTCTGACTCGAGGATTGGTTGCGACTTATTTCATCCTTCTGCGTTATCTGAACTACGCTAATCCTGAGCCATGGCCAATCAAGCGCAAATCCCGACCATCCCAGGCTCGTCGGACCAATCCGCCACTTCCTGCAAAATACTTCGCGCTCTTGGCGTCCTTAGCGAGACCCTCTCCCACTTGGGGTCTTGGTGGTTTAATTACACTTTTGGTGATCACCTTGTAAGCGCAATTTTTTCCTTCAGCCTTCAGCCGTCAGCCTTTAGCCTTAACGTAGATGTCTTATCAGGTCATAGCTCGAAAATATCGCCCGCAACGGTTTGAAGATGTCGTTGGCCAGGAGCACGTCAGCCAGACGCTCGCCAACGCCATCAAACAAAACCGTATCGCCCACGCGTACCTGTTCGTCGGCCCGCGCGGCACTGGCAAGACAACCATTGCCCGTATTTTCGCCAAATGCCTCAACGCCACCAACGGCCCGCGCGTCGACTTTCCTGAAGACGATCCGAAAGCCAAAGAAATCGCCGAAGGCCGCTCCCTCGACGTCCTCGAAATCGACGGCGCCAGCAACCGCGGCATTGACGAAATCCGCGATCTCCGCGAGACCGTGAAATACGCTCCGGCCTCTTCAAAGTTCAAAATTTACATTATCGACGAAGTCCACATGCTGACCAAAGAAGCGTTCAACGCGCTTCTCAAAACGCTCGAAGAACCGCCTGCGCATGTGAAGTTCATGTTCGCAACCACCGAGCCCGACAAAGTGCTCCCGACCATCCTGTCGCGTTGCCAACGTTTCGACCTGCGCCGTATTCCCAGCGCTTTGATCGTCAAACATCTCGGTGAAATTTCGAAAAAAGAAGGCGTCAAGATCGACGAACCCGCCTTGCTCGCGATCGCGCGCGGAGCCGACGGTGGCATGCGCGATGCCGAATCGACCTTGGATCAGCTTATCAGTTTTTGCGGTAATGAAATTGCCGAAGCCGATGTCCTCTCGATGTTCGGCCTCGCCGCCCAAAGCCAGATCATCGCCCTCACCGACGCCATTCTCGCCGGCGATGCGGAAGACGCGTTGCGCCAGCTCAACGACCTGGCGCAACAGGGCAAAGACCTTGGTCGTCTCATCACCGAGTTGCTTGGCCACTTTCGCAATTTGCTCATCTTCCAGGTCTCCAAGGGCGACATGCGTTTAGTCGAAGCCTCTGAATCGCAAGGCGCTTCTCTAAAACAACAATCGTCTGTCCTGACAGCAGACGCGCTCACCCGCATGCTCGACATTTTGACTGACTGCGAAGGCTCCTTGCGCGACACCACGTCGAAAAAGATCCTCGTGGAAATCAGCGTGCTCAAAATGATCGAAGCCCGTAGCGCCGTCAGCCTCGACACCGTTTTGAAGCAAGTCCAGCAACTGCGCTCCGAAGGCGGCGGCGGAACATCAGGCGGAGGAGGCGCTCCGATTCGTTCGACCGCAACCGAACCTGTCCGTAAACCTGCTGCGCCCGCTCCAGCTAAAACGAGTGCGATGACCGAAACGGCAACAGCCGCCGCTCCCGCTCCAGTCGCCACCGCTCCGACAGCTCCAGTAATTCCGGTTGCTGCTCCAGCGGGCCAGGACTTGGAAGGCCTTTGGGCTGCGCTTCTGATTCGAGTCACTGGGTTTGCCCGTGCTTATTTTGTCGAAGCGCATCCGGTTTCATTTAACGGAAAAGTTTTTGCAATCGGGTTCGGTGCCGAACATGTCGACAACATTTCCTTGGTCGATAACCCCAAGAATCAGGCTATGCTCCAAACCAAACTCGCCGAGCTCGGTCACCCGAACGTGCAAGTGAAGTTCGTCAAAGCCGAACCGCCGGCCAACCGACAACGTGTCGAGGCACCGGTAGAACCGGAACCCACGTCGGCTCCGGCTGCACCAGCGACGCCCGCCGCCGCGCCCGGGAAACCTGCAACCGTCGCTACCGCCAGAGCAGCCGCTCCAGCCGCTCCCGCTCCCGCTGCTGCGCCGAAAATGACGAAGGACGATTTCAAGAACGACCCGCTCATACAAAAGGCCCTTGAGATCTTCAAGGGCCAGATAGTTGACGTTCGACAGACCTAAGGTAGGGTCGCCGCGTTGCGGCGACCATCCCCGGTCAAATTACGGCAACGTAAACGTTCCCGAGGCAGTGCCGGTTCCACCAGCGGTGATCGTCGCGATAAACGTGCCACTTTGATTATCGGTGAAGTGCAGCAGCATGCGCATAACCGTCGTCTTGTTTTGGAGTGATCCGCCGATGATATTCAGTTCAGCAATGTTCGCCGAGAACGACGAATAGCTCGAGTAGTTATAGCTGGCGATGCCGAAGCTGTTGATGTCCGTCGTAACGGTCGTGTTGCCGATATTGATTGTGATGGTCCCGAGGTTGGCGAACACACCAGATTTCTTCTGGAGGTTCAACGTCAACACGCCGGTATTGATGTTGCCGGGGGCGTTCACGAAGAGATTGGTTCCGGCTGTCAGATCCTCGGCCATGTAGAATGAGCCGCTCACTCCAGAGTCGAGGAAGAATCCGCCGGACCAGTTTGTTTTCTGCAGGATAACTCCCTGCACCGTATCCTGTTGATGCGTGACTGGTCTTATCAATGTACCGCGAAGCGTGCCTGATGACCCGACTTTGAACGTGAAGTCGTTGAAGTCAACGTTGATGGTATTGTTCGACGACCATGTGAGACCGCTGCTCACGGGGAGCGGCAGATTGTCTCCTGTAAACGTGGCGAACCCATCCGTCCACGCCATAATGGAGACGCCGGTCGGCGGTTGAATAAACAGCGAGCCGACGACGGGAGTGCGTAGCGAAAATTCGTTGCTATAAGCGCCGTGGGTCGATTGTGGATGAAACCAGTTGGCATTACCATTGAGGCTGCTTTGCGGAATATTGGTGATGTTGATCCAGCCGGTGAACGAGCCCTTGTTGCCGCTGAGAGAAACGAACATCGGCCACCAACCGGCTTTCGAAATGGTCGTCGATTGGCTGATAGGCGTGTTATCTGCGAGTGTGCCGGTCATGCGCAAGTTGCCCCCGGCGTCCACCGCGATGGTCGCGACACCTTGACCCTCTACAACGGCATTCGAAGACACGATCATGGTATAATTGCCGGCGAACGGGCAGAGGTTCGTTTGCGAGTTGAACACATTGCGGTCACCCACGAGGGTTGCCGTGATCGGCGAGTTGATGTCGCCGGTGACCTGGTCAGAAACGCCGGACAGATCGAGTTGTAACGTGCCGGTATAAGTGTTGCCGCCAGCGCGCGCGGTGAAGTTGGCTTGGCCGTTATTATCGATTTTGCCGGTGGCCGTGGCGTGAGTTCCACCAACAGTGAACGTGAGAACGTAAGTGTTGGGGTTATTGACCATCAACGTAAAAGCCCCGGAGCTATCGCGTTCGATATTGTTTAAATTCATGATCAGCCCGTTATACGTGCCACGGACAAAGTGCAGTGGATTCGGGGCGAAGTTCGCAGTGAGTTGGGCGTTGTCGGTCATGGTGAACGTCAAGTTCGCGTTCGTGGAATTCGTCGCGCCGGTCCAGCCGGTGAACGTCCAGTCGCTCGCGGGAATGGCCTGCATGTGTAACGTCCCGCCGTCGAGTTGAGTGGTGCCGTTCAGGTTTGGATTGACGCGGCCGTTGCCATTTGTCGTCACGGTCAAGGTGCTAAACACCTGGAGGGTGACATGGCGCGTTACGGTCGCCGATTGCACATTACCGACGGTGGTGCTTTGGGCGGTGATGATGTTATCGCCGGGCGAGAGCGCCACGTTGGCTTGCCAGGCGATCGTGCCGTTGGCCGTTTGCGAATTGCCATTCACAAACACAGTGACGGACGCAATTGGATCATTCGTATCGGTCGACCTTGCCGTGCCTGTCACATTGACATCGGCATTCGTCGTGCGCAGGTTGTTATTGGGCGATGTAATCGCCACCGTTGGCGTCGCGCCGCGCGCGGCGCTCGTGATTAGTAATAAACCGATGGCGCAAGCAACGATTGCCGCGCGGGATGATTGTAGCCAGTTCGTCATAGTTACCTCCGGGTGGAACGGGCCCCGTGCGTTTTGTCGCACGTTGTCGTAGGTCAGTTCCTTGCAATTCATACAGAATTCCGTTGGTGCTGTTTTATCTGTTTGACTGGTTTGCGCCAATCGGGGCATGGAGCAATTTATAGCTGCAACAAGGCCTTAGCGGCAGTAAAGGAAAACACCAGTAGCGGCAGAGCAGGGGAGTTCAGAATCTACAGATAATGCGCTGTGCGACCATCGCCAGGTGCGCACGTTTAAAGGAGATCCGCTGACCGCAAGTGAAGCAGCGTATCCAAGCGCGGGCGATAGGCGAGTAATCGTAATATCATCGACGGGCAGCGGATATTCTTCGGTGATGCCCTGGCCGGTGCATTTGGAAATCGATTCCTTTTCTGTCCAGCATTTATAGAAAACCTGAACGCGATCTACGGGTGGTGTGGAAAGAAATTCAGCTCTCGCCCGATCAGCAAAAAATCTATGAGCGATCTCCGTCATCTCTGGCAGTTCGGACATGAGTTCAACATCAACGCCAATTTCGCGTCCCACCGAAACCGCGATCAAGGCGAGATCCCCCGAGTGCGAGATGTTGAAGTTAATATCGTGCGATGCGTTCGTCAGGAAAGGTTTGCCGGCATGTCCATAGGCGAATTGAACAGCGCCGGGATCGGTGTCGAGATAATCGGCCAAAATGTGCCGTAGCGAGCCGCGACCCGCGATAAACCGGTTTTGTTCGGAAATCAAAGGTGAACGTTCGCAGCGCAGAAGTTCATCCGTCGAAAGGACGTTGCGCATCGCGTCTAACGTGAGTGGGTTAATTGAGAGTGAAGCGGACCACACGTGAACTTCGTTGGCGGACAGCGAAGGCTGCGTGCCCGGTGGAATCCACAGATGTTGAATTTCGCTATGCGACTGCATGCGCGCGTAGATTCCGTGGCGGGACCTGTTCGAGGCACTTGCTCAATTTGTTCGCGAGCTCATGGACGTATGGCGGTTCGAGGATTTGTTCGTGCGTGCCGGGAACGATTTGCACATCGACGCCGTTGCTCGCAAACATCTGCCAGATCACTTCCGGGTTCCATTTGAACACAGCTTGTTGGCGGACGCGGAACAGCGTCAGTTTTCCCTGGTATGGCTGCGGGACATAATGGAGCAGCGCCTCAAAATGGATTTGTGCGAAGTGACGATAGTCTTTCGGATACGCGGACATGTCGACGAGCTCATCCAACAATTTCGCAGATGTCGTCGGTGTGATGTCCGCCTTACGCCGGCTCGTGATGAATCGCCGGTGCAATGCAGAGACTTTTCGGCGAAAACGCTGCAAAAGATCCTTGGGCGCTCCAAGTAATTCGGCGCTCAACACGGGAAGTGATTGTAGCAATTGCGTCGCGAAGGCTGCGCTGACCCGATTCGGCTGGCCAGCCACACCGTGCAATCCGGATTCAAGAAGGACGACCATGCCGACGTCGCCGCCTTGTTGTTTCAGTTGGCGCGCGACTTCAAATGCCACCACGCCACCGAAGCAATAACCGCCGAGGATATAAGGGCCCTCGGGCTGCACGGTTTTCATCGCCTGGATGTAGTGCTCCGCCATCAGCTCGATGCGATTGAACGGTTCGGCCGGCGCGGCGATTCCATAGGACGGCTGGTCGGGGCCGAGCAATTCTGCCAGCGCGCGATACGTGAATAATCCGCCACCACCGCCACCGCCCAGATTGTGCAGCCAGAAAATTGGAGGCTTTGTTCCAGTTGGTTTGATTTCGACAATGCTGGTCGACGGCGTGCGCCAGGTATTTTGACGAATGACCTTCGCCAATTCCTCGACTGTCGGCGCTTGAAAGAGCAGGGGCAGTGGAATTTTTTTGCCGAGCTTCTTTTCGATTTGCGCGAACAGCCGCACCGCGAGCAGCGAATGGCCGCCCATTTCAAAGAAGTTATCGCGAACCCCGACGCGTTTTGTCCCGAGGACTTCCTGAAAAACCTGCAGCAAGTCGCGTTCAAGATCGGATTGCGCCGTGACAACGACCGAGTCCTGTCGATCGAGGTCCATCGGCACTGGTAATGACGGACGATCAATTTTGCCGTTTGCATTCAATGGCATCGACGGCAGCGGCACTAGTTGCGATGGCACCATGTAATCCGGCAAATTCTGTTTGAGATAGCGGCGCAATTCGTCGGCCGGGATTGTTCCACTTTTGCTGACGTAATATCCGACCAATCGCTTGTCCCCGGGCTGAGGCTGGCGGACAATTACAGCGGCTTCGCGCACCAGCGGATGACGGCAAAGGACCGTTTCAATTTCTCCAAGTTCGATTCGAAACCCTCGCAGTTTTATTTGGAAATCGGCGCGCCCGAGGAACTCGATATTTCCATCCGGCAAAAAGCGAACGAGGTCGCCGGTCTTGTAGAGACGCGAAGACGGATCGTTGCTGAATGGATTGAGGATGAACCGTTGCGCCGTCAGTTCAGGAGAGTTGAGATAACCCCGAGCCAATCCGGGACCGCCGATATAAAGTTCGCCAGCAACGCCCACCGACACCGGTTGCATTGTTTGGTCGAGAACGTAAAGTTGCGTATTCGCAATCGGGCGGCCGATCGGCACGGATTTACCGTCGACAACTTTTTTGACTTCGTACCATGCCGCGAAAGTGGTTGTCTCCGTCGGCCCATACCCGTTGAGCAAACGTTTCGGGGGGCCGTGCTGCAGCACTTCGGTGATCCATTTTGGTTCGAGCGCATCGCCGCCAACCATCAGATCGCGCATGGTTGCGAATGCGTCTGGAACTTCGGATGCGATTTGATTAAACAACGCAACCGTCAAAAACATCGTCGTGATTTCGCGTCTGCGTAGTTCACGGGCGAAGTCCTGCGGTGAGAGAACAATTTCTTTTGGAATATTGATGAGTTTTCCGCCATTGAGCAGTGCGCCCCAGATTTCAAATGTGGCAGCGTCAAACGCGACGTTTGAGACGTGTCCCATGCGCAAGGTTTCGTCGAACGGAACAAAATCCGCATTCACCACCAGCCGATTAATCGCGCGATGCGGAACGATGACACCTTTTGGCATTCCGGTTGAACCCGATGTGAACATCACGTAAGCGGGACTCATCGCCGCTCACTTTCGTTGAAAACGGACTGGCGCTTTCCTGGGCGATCGCTTGAAGTTCCCGTTCGAATTCGATGACTTTCGAACCCAAATCCAGTGAGGCGAACGCAAACGCGTCGCGACTGCGCGTGATGAACACCGGCGTATCGATGTCTGCCAGCATCAGGCGCAATCGTTCGGCGGGTGTTGTCGGTTCCAGGGGGACGTAAGCGGCTCCTGCTTTCAGGATCGCCAGCGTTCCGATGATCATCTCGAGCGAGCGCTCCATGCAAATTGGCACCAATGCACCTCGCGTGACACCGCGTTTGAGCAAGTAACTGGCGAACTGATTCGAGCGATGATCCAATTCGCGATACGTCAATTCCGTTTGCCCGAAAACGACTGCTATGTTTTCCGGCGTTTTTGCCACTTGTTCGAGAAATACTTCGTGAACGCCTTTGTCGGCAGGGAAGGGCCGATCCGTTGCGTTCCACTCGACGAGGATCTGGCGGCGATCTGCTTCGCTGACCAACGGCAACGAAGCGATTTTCTGATGCGGCTGATCTGCAATTGCTTTCAGCAGATTTTGAAAACTGCGCAGCAACCGTTCAATCGTGGCCTTCTCGTAAAGGTCAGCGTTGTATTCCACTGCCGCGGCGAAACCGGATGGGCTCTTTTTGATGACGAACGTTAGATCAAATTTTGCGGTGGTGCTGGGCAGTTCGACAATTTCCCCGGTGACGTTGCCGATGCGGAAATTTTCCCACTCCGAATTCTGCAACGCGAACATTATGCGCACGAGCGCGGATTGAGTGGAACTGCGATCTGGTTGAAACATTTCGACCAGGCGCTCGAACGGAAGGTCCTGATTTGCGTAAGCGCCCAGAGCGACTTCGCGGACGCGCTGGAGAATTTCCCAGAACGTCGGCTCGCCCGCGAAGTTGGTTCGCAACACAAGCGTGTTTACAAAAAAGCCAATTAGCTCTTCGGTTTCCGCGCGATTACGCCCCGCGATTGGTGAACCGATGACAATGTCGTTTTGCCCGGTATATTTCGCGAGCAACGTTTGAAACGCCGCAAGCATCAGGATGAACGGCGTCATACCTTCGCGTTTGCCGCGCGAAATGATCGCTTCGCAGGCATCCGTCGGCAGATCAGCGCGTGCATAACCGCCGCGTGAGGTCTGCGCTGCCGCACGACGGTAATCGCCGGGCAATTCCGTCATTTCAATTTTCCCGCCGAGTTGCGTTTTCCAATACGACAACTGATCTTCGAGCAGTTTTCCTTGCAGATAAGTTTTCTGCCACGTGGAGAAATCCGGGTATTGCATCGGCAACGGCGCAAGCTCGGCCGGCGTGCCGTTCACGTGCCCGCGGTAAAGAACGTCGAGCTCCTTGAGCAGCACATTGACCGACCATTCATCTGACGCGATGTGATGCATCACCAACAATAGCACGTGTTCTTCTGGCGCAAGTTGAACGAGCGTCGCGCGAATCATCAGGTCTGCCGCGAGATCAAAAGGCCGATTCCCATGTTCCAGCAGGAGCGATTGCAACGTCCTTTTCGACGCTGGAAACAACTTCCATCTTAACCGTCCGCGCGCCATCGACGACCTGCACCGGTTCGCCGCTCTCGGCAACAAATCGCGTCCGCAGCGCTTCGTGTCGAGCGACGATGTCGTTTAAACTCTCGTGCAACGCCGGCACGTCGAGCGCTCCTCGCAAGCGCAATGCGAGCGGGATATTGTAAACGGACGATTTCATGTCCAGTTGCTGGATAAACCAAAGTCGTTGTTGCGGGAACGACAACGGCGCGGCTTTTGCCGTTGTCATCGGGCGCGATTGAATTTGGGTTGCGCCCGTCTCCGAGTTGTTTCGCCACGCCTGCAACCGTCGGGGCTTCGAAAATCACGCGCAACGGGAGCTCAACCGAAAACGTTTTAGAAATGCGCGACATAATCTGCGTCGCGAGAAGCGAATGTCCACCGAGCTCGAAGAAATTTTCGGTCACACCAATTCGCTCCCGGCCCATGACGTCGCACCAGATTTTTGCGACCTTCTCTTCAACGTCGTTGCGTGGCGCGATAAATTCAGCTGCTTGCGCTTGCGGCGCGGGAAGTTTCGCCCGATCAATTTTGCCATTGGTCGTCAGCGGCATTTCCGGCACGCGCACGAAGTAGCCTGGAACCATGAACGGCGGCAATTTGTCAGCGACAAACTGCTGCAGTTCTTCAGTCGAACGCGCCTCGTCGGAAACGTAATAGGCCACAAGCGCCTTGCCGCCGGGCATGTCAGAACGAGCGAGCACGACCGTGGCACTGATGTTCGGATGTTGTGCGAGCCGTCCTTCGATTTCACCGAGTTCGATGCGGAACCCGCGGATTTTTACCTGATGATCCGCGCGGCCAACAAATTCCAACGTTCCATCGGACAAGTATCGAACAAGATCACCCGTGCGATAAAGCCGCCCTTGGCCAAACGGATTCGCGACAAACTTCGCCCCAGTCGTTTCCGGTGCGTTCAAGTAACCACGCGCCAAACCATCGCCGCCCGTAAAAAGGTCGCCGACGGCTCCCTGTGGCACCGGTTGCATATGGCGATCGAGAACGTAAGCCGTGGTGTTGCTGACAGGCTTCCCGATCGGCACCGGCCGTTTTCCATCCCAGTCCTGCGGAATCAAATGGCACGCTGTGAACGTGGTATTTTCCGTCGGCCCATAGCCATTGATCAGTTTCGTTTTCGGTAATTGCTTCAGCGCCGTGAGCACATGCGAAACGGACAAAACATCGCCACCAGCCAGCAACTGACGGACACCTTTCAGAGAATCAATCTGATGCTCGACCATCTGATGGAACAGACCAGACGTGAGCCACAGTGTGGTAACGCCAGTTTGTTTGATGACCTTGGCCAAATCCTCAAGACTCGCTGCTTGCGGCGGGAAAATCACCAGCTTGCCGCCGTTCAGCAACGGTCCCCAAATCTCAAGAGTCGACGCATCAAAAGAAATCGGGGCAAATGCAAGGAACACGTCGTTCTCAGTCAGCGAAGCAAAATTCGTATTCTTCACCAATCGCACCACCGCCCGATGCGGCACCGCAACGCCTTTCGGTTCACCCGTTGAACCGGACGTGTACAACACGTACGCCAGACTTTCCGCAGTCGCTCTCGTATCCGATTTTGGATTTCCAACCGCCGCCGTCGGATGCTCGTCTTCGAAACAGATAATCGGTGCGTTTGCCTCAATCTGGCGCACCTTCTCCAATAACTTCTTCTGTGTCAGTATCACGCGCGGTTTTGCATCGGCCACCATCTGAGCCACGCGCTCCTTCGGAAAATCCATATCCAACGGCACGTAAGCCCCACCAGCCTTGAGAATGGCGAGCACTCCAATAATCAAATCCGGCGAACGCCCTGCGGAAATTCCAACCAACGAATCGGCGGTCACGCCGCAAGCGCGCAGATGATTCGCAATCGCGTTGGCGCGCTCGTTCAGTTCGCGATACGAAATGGTTTTCTCACCCGACACCAACGCCACCGCATCCGGGACGCGCCGAACCTGCTCTTCGAAAAGCTGATCAATCGTCGCGTCGCGAGGGTAATCGGTTTGCGTGCGATTTCGCTCAACCAGCAAATGGTGTCGCTCTTGCTCAGTCAAAATCGCCAGCTTCGAAACCTGCTCGTCAGGATTCGCCACGATACTTTCCAGTAACGTTTTGAAATGGCCGAGAATCCGTTCCGCATCGGCGCCATCGAAAATGTCCGTGTTAAACTCGAGATCACCGCAATAACCCTCGTCGTTATCGGCGAGCGTCAGGATCAAATCGAATTTGGCCGTACCCGTTTCAAACGGCAGCGATTCCGCACGAATGTCCGCCAGCCGCAAAGGCGTGAGCGGCGTCGCCTGAAATTGAAACATCACCTGAAACAGCGGATGCAACGCGCCCTCGCGTTTCACACGCAAGGCGTGCGCAACCATGTCTAGTGGCACTTCCTGATTATTGAGCGCGCCCAGCACCGATTCTTTCGCTCGCGCCACCACCTGTCGAAAGGTTGGCTCGCCCGAGAAATCTGTCTTCAACGCAACGGAATTTACAAAATAACCAATCAGCCGTTCCGTTTCCTGTCGAGTCCGACCGCCAATAGGCGCGCCGACGATGACGTTTTCTTGTCCCGAACATCGATGAAGCAACGTCTGGAACGCAGCCGTCAGGAATGTAAACACAGTCACATTTTCAGCCTGGCTCAGTTTGCGAATCGATTCGCACAAAGTCGCTGGCAACCGCACTGGCACACGCGCGCCGTTACCGGTCGGGACCGCCGGACGCGACCGACTACCGGGCAGTTCCAAAATCGGCAATTCACCCGCAAGCTGCTCCTTCCACCACGCGAGTTGCTGGTCGAGCGATCCATCGACCCGCTCGCGCTGCGTCACCGCATAATCCGCATACTGCGCCGGCAGCGCTGGAAGTTGCGGTTCACTCCCAGCTGCGAACGCCTTGTAAAACTCCTCAAGCTCACGATACAGCAGGAAAAACGACCAATGATCCGCCGCGATGTGATGCATCGTTATGAGCAACACATGCTCCTGCGCGCCGGCGCGGATTAATTTCGCGCGCATCATTAAATCTGTTCCCAGATCGAACGGCTTCCGCGCTTCCTGGCTGATCAACGTGCGAATGATTGCCTCGCGCTGTTGCGTTGGCAAAACCGACACGTCCTCCACCGGCACGTCCAACTGCGCCGACGGGCGAATATATTGCATCGGCTTACCGTCCGTGGCGGTGAAGCGCGTGCGCAAAATATCATGGCGATCAATCACCGCTTGCAAACTCCGTTGCAACGCGCCGACGTTAAGAGAACCCGCGAGTTTGAGCGCACTCGGGATGTTGTAAGCGGCGCTATTTGGCTGCAGTTGTTCCACAAACCAGAGGCTCTGCTGCGAGTAAGACAGCGGCGCGGATTCGCGACGGCTCGGCGTCGCGGCTGCGTTCTGTCTGGTCGCCAATGTTTGTAGTAACCGCTGTTCCAACAACGCCCGGCTCTCTGGACTCAGCAGGGAAATGTCGTTCTGCTCGGTCATCCACTTAGCATAGCGACCTCAATTCTGCTTTTAATCAGGGTAGATACGCTCGATGCCTCAGCAGAACTGCCGAAAAAACCTCAACAAAACGCTGACAAACGCAGTCAATTAAACTTGATGATTGGCACGACTATGGTTTTATTCGCCACGCAGTTTTTCCTGATCCAAACGCACAACCATGAAGCGATTATTCGTAACAACCATTTTCGCGTGCGCGACCGCAGCGCACCTTTTCGCCCAATCAAACGTCCAGTCCCAGATCCTCGCGCCCGTGACCATCACCGGCACTCCGGTGAGCGACATTCCCCAGGTCGAGTCCATCGCTGCCACTGCTGTTTCCGGGATAGAAATCGAGAAAGCTGAAATCAACAACACCCGCGATCTGACTGCGCGCGCGCCGAATCTCGCCGTGTTCGATGCCAACAACGATCGCTCTCCACGCTTCTCATTGCGCGGGTTTCGCGAAAATAACTTCGCCGCCGGTTCGCCGGTCGTTGGCATGTATATCGACGATGTTCCTTACTTCGATCTCTACTCGCGCGGCGTCCCGCTGTTCGACGTCGAACGCGTCGAAATTTTGCGCGGTTCACAAGCCACGTTATATGGCGCCAGCGGCATCGCAGGCGTCGTGAACGTGGCGACCACGCAAGCGAACAACCAATGGCACGGCCACGCTGAAGCGGGTTACGGCAACTACGATAACCAGGACTATCGCACCGGATTTTTCGGCCCGATCGTCAAAGATAAATTGTTCATCGGCGTTTCTGGTCTGTACGATTTGCGCGATGGTTTTGTTTTCAACAATACGACCAAGTCCCACCCCGATTACCAGGATACGCTTGCTGGCAAACTGATGTTGAAATGGACACCGAGCGATCCATGGAGCTTCACTGCAATCGTCGACGCCGAACGGTTCAATGACGGTTTCGTTCCGACGTTCGTCCCCGGTACCCCTGCAAACAGCAATTCCGTTTCTTTTAGGCCCGCTGACAAAGGCCCATTCTCAGTCTTCCGCAATCTGAACGGTTTTGTTGACACCGACGCCGTTAACGAAGCCTTCAAGATCGCCTACACTTCACCCGACTTCACCGTCTCGTCGGTCACTTCCCATCGCGATTGGCGCCAAACCTTGTTGCAAGACTTTGACTTTTCGGCATTGCCGCTAGTCAACGGATTTTCAAATCCCCAACTTGAACAATGGGGTGAAGAACTGCACATCCAATCTCCGGCCGACGCCGATAAACTCCATTGGTTGGCCGGCCTTTATTGGCTGAACCAGGACAACCATACTGACACGGGCTCATCCGGAATTACGGCGCTCGACCTCGGCGCGGGGCCTGTGCCTGTGCCGTTCTTCCAGCAAACACAAGCCCGTATGGAGAACAACACCTATGCGGCATTCGCCCAGGCTACTTATAATGTTTGGTGTCAACTGGACCTGACCGCGGGCGTTCGCCTCACCTACGATGATCGTCAAATGCAACGTCAGTCGGCCGCAACCGTCGCTGGCTTCCCAACGGGCCCGGCGATTGTAAACAGCATTCACGACCACTTCTCCGCGGTGCAGCCCAAAGTCGCAGCCACCTGGCATTTCACACCCGAACTCGAAACCTACGCCAGCGTGACCCTTGGCCACCAAAGCGGCGGCTTCAACGCCTCCCAGGACGATCCGGCCAAGCAGGAATACGGCGCAACCCGCTCGTGGCAATTTGAACTCGGAGCAAAATCATCATGGCTCGAGAATCGCGTGCATGCCGATGCGGCATTGTTCTATACCGAAACGCATGGCTACCAGGTCTTCGCCTTCAACCCGGCCAATCCAGCCGAAGCCTTTGTTCTCAACGCCCAACGCGCCTCCAGCTACGGCGCCGAACTCGGCCTCACTGCCAACCTCTGTGATCCTTTGACATTGACCCTCGACCTCGGCTACACCCACGCCATCTTCGACCGTTTCACCGATCCAAACAGCGGCTTGGTCCTCGACGGCAACACTATCAGTTTCGTCCCCGAGTTCACCGCGAGTTTTTCCGCCAGATACCGTTTGCCCGCACATTTTTACATTCAGGGCGAAGTGCTGGCACTTGGAAGCTACTTTCTGGATGAAACCGACAGCCAGCGCCAGCAAGCATTCCCGCTCGTCAACGCGCAACTTGGATATGACATCAAAAACGTTGAGGTCTACGTTTACGCGAAAAACATCTTCAACCAATACTACGCCAACAACGCCCTCGACCTGAGCTCCGGCGGTCTCGGCATCGTCCAACAACCCGGCGACCCCCTGACCTTCGGCTTCGCCGTCAACGCGAAATTCTAAGTAAGCCGTGCGCCGTTCGTATCGCAGACTTCCAAGTCTGCCGTATCGCCGATTTCCAAATCGGCAGCCATCAAAACGCCAACGACATAAAAATCACAACCCATCGCCAAAGAAACAATTTCCCCTCTTTGTGCTCTTTGCGATCTCTGCGGTAAAATAATCCCCACCCAGTACACAACAAAAGCGCGGACACCTAAGTCCGCGCTTTTCGCGTAAAATGATTGCGCGACAAATCGCGCTCGATCAAAGCCTAAGCAGCCTTGGCTGCTGCCTTGGTCCAAGTGCGCTTAGGCGCTTTGGTAACGAGGCCCTTTTTGATCGCTTTGGCGGTCACGCGCATAAAACGCACTTCGCCGTCAGGGGTGACGACTTTGACGCGCTGCAGATTGGGCATAAAACGGCGCTTGGTGATAGCGGTCACGTGCGTGCCGATACCGCCTTTTTTCTTGGCTTTACCACTGCGCCAGATATGACTGCCCTTAATCGGGCCTTTACCGGTTATTTCACAAATTCTTGCCATAAATTCTCCAACTGAAAGTCGTTTAAACTAGCGGGGATTCCCAGTAGTTCAAGCACGAAAAACAAACCTTTGTAACAACCATCGCAAGCGGTTTCTTCTCCCTCTCCTCCTCAGGAAGAGGGCTGGCCTGTCCACCGTAGCTTTAGCGAAGGTGGAGGAAAGGAGGCCTTATCTTCGTTTCCTCATTCTTATCTGACATCCCTTTTTCTGACTTTCGTAAGGTTTATTCTTGACGCTGTAAGGTAATCCCTCACAATGTGCGCACACCGATAGTAAAAAAGCACTATGCGAGTCCTTATTCAAAATGCAGCTACGGAGGCCTATTACACGGGGCAGGGTTGGGCCAAAGATGTCAATTCAGCAATGAATTTTGACAGTACCGTCAAAGCCGATGCCTACTGTTACCAACACAACATTGGCGACGCTCTCATCGTCGTGAAGTTCAAAGACGAGAGCGGCGACATCAAGTTTACCTCTGGCGCAGGCAGCAGCCTGATGAGCTCGAGGTCACGTTAAACTCAACAATTGTAGTAGGCCGGTGAGTCCAGAATCCGGCGGCAGCAATGCCGCCGGATTCAGTATTTATTCCTGCGCTGACTGTGCCGAAGCACCCCTGAAACTAGCCGGCAGTTCAGTGCCCAGTCCCTGTCGCCACGAACCATTAGGTCCCGAATGGAACGACTGACCTCATCGCTCCGATGTCATCCTTGTTCCGTCCGCATTCCATTTTTGCGATCTCTGCGTTCTCTGCGGTTAAATAATCTTCTCCCTAAATCCGTGTTTCATCAGTGGCTGAAAATCCGCTCAGCAACCTTTGTGCCCTGGTGGCTTGATCGTTACATTTAGTGCAGAAAAAGTGCTGTTTCTTTCCCTGCCTTCCCTCGTTTTCCTACAGTTTTTGACGCGTAGTCACTTTATGGCATCATCGTTTGCGTTATGCGATACATGCAACATAAAGACAACGCGGGGATTCTGATTCCCGCACCGAACCACGCGAGCCACGACAATGCTTTGTCGCTGGTGACTCCGACGTGCTTGCTATCAACGCCTGTCCACTTTCGTCCATTTTCAACCAAAATGGGTGCCCACTTTCGCCCATTAACATCCACTTTCGCCCAACAACGACCACTTGCGTCCGCTAAAGCCCAAAAAAATATTTTTACCAAACGCTATGAACCAAAACCAAAACAATACCTCAATTCCTCGCGGCTCGATATTTCGATTGACGCTTGCAACACACCTCTTTAGTTGTGAACCTTTGCGCGCCCATATGAAACTAACTCGCTTCTTCGCGGTGCCAGTTCTGGCCCTCGCCCTGACAACTGCACACGCCCAACGCGGCACCCTTACGCAATCCAGCTCAAGCTCCGACGCCGGCTTCGTCTCGCTCTTTGACGGTAAGACTCTCACCGGTTGGACCGAAGTCAACGGAACCACCGCCGGCTATCGTGTCGAAAACGGTTCGATCATTTGCACGAAGGAGTCAGCCGCCAATCTGTTCTCCGAAAAGGACTACGCCAATTTCATTCTGCGGCTCGACTTCAAGCTCAGCTCAAACGCCAACAACGGTATCGCCATTCACGCCCCATTTGAAAAAGGCCAGATCGCCTACATCGGCAACGAAATCCAGGTCCTCGACGACCCGACGTACCCCAATTTGTTACCCAGTCAGTATTGCGGTTCTCACTACAAAATCACCGCCGCCAAACGCGGCGCACTCAAGCCGACTGGCCAATGGAATCATTACGAAATCACCGTCACAGGCCGCCACATCAAAGTCGCGCTGAATGGAAAACTAATCACCGATTCTGACCCCAACGCAGTCAGCAACCCTGAAGTCATCCGCGCGCACCCCGGCATGTTCCGAACCAAAGGCCGCATCGGCTTCCTCGGCCATCACAGCCGCGTCGAATTCAAAAACATCAGCATCAAAGAATTACCCTCGACCGCCCATGAAAACACCGCGCCCGCAGGCTTCACTGCGTTGTACAATGGCAAAGACCTGACCGGCTGGAAAGGTCTCGTCAAAGACCCGCCGCACCGCGCGAAAATGTCTCCGGAAGAACTCGCGGCCGAGCAAAAGAAAGCCGACGAAATCGCCTTCAGTCATTGGCACGCCAAGGACGGAGAGATCGTGTTCGACGGCGATTGGAAAGGCCAGAATCTCTGCACCATCAAGAATTACGGCGACTTCGAAATGCTGGTCGATTGGAAAATTCCGCCGCGCGGTGATAGCGGTATTTATTTGCGCGGCAGTCCTCAGGTCCAGATTTGGGCAACGAACAGCCCCGGCCAATTCAATCCGCCCGATGGTTCGGGCGGCCTGTACAATAACGAGAAGAATCCGCGTCATCCGTTGAAATACGCCGACCATCCCGTTGGCGAATGGAACACCTTTCGTATCATCATGATTGGCGACAAGGCCCACGTGTATCTGAACGAAGTGCTCGTGGTGAACAACACCACGCTCGAAAACTATTGGGAACGCAACAAGCCGATGTATCCGACCGGCTCGCTCGAACTTCAGAACCATGGTGGCCCGTTGTGGTTTAAGAACATTTACGTCCGAGAGATCAAACAGACCGAGTTGCTTGACTCGCCGGTTTCCAAACCAGGTACAGAAGTGCGATAAACCTTTATGAACAATTTAACTAGCCGCCGCAATTTCATCAAACAATCGACCATCACCAGCGCTGGTGTGTTTTGGATCGCGAAGACTTCCTGGGCCAAAATCTCTCCCAACGAAAAGCTCAACGTCGGCGTCATCGGCACTGCCAATCGCGCCATGGACAACATGAACGAGATGGGCCGCGAGAGCACGCATCAGGGCGCGAGCGAAAATATCGTGGCACTTTGTGACGTTGATAAAAATTATCTCGGCGTCGCTAAAGCGAAGTTTCCCGAAGCGAAGACCTACACCGATTTTCGTCGCTTGCTTGACCAAAAAAATATCGACGCAGTCCTCGTCGCCACTCCCGACCATACGCATGCCATCGCCACGATGTCCGCGCTCAAGAGCAGTCGCCACGTATATTGCGAGAAGCCGCTGACCCACACCGTCTCTGAAGCGCGCGCCATTCGCGAAGCCGCGAAAAAGTACAAGCTCGTTACGCAGTTGGGCACGCAAATTCATTCGCTCGATAATTATCGCCGCGTGGTTGAAGCGCTGCAGAGTGGCGTCATCGGACCTGTTCGCGAAGTCCATGTCACCATCGATGTCATTTACACCGCAGGCGCGCGTCCTCCCGCCGCTCCCGTGCCCGCTGGTTTTGATTGGGACCTCTGGCTCGGCCCTGTTGAATCTCGCCCTTACAGCCCTGAATACGCTCCGCGCAATTGGCGCAATTGGTGGGCGTTCGGCGGCGGCACACTTTCGGATTTCGGCTGCCATTACATCGACCTGGCATTCTGGGCGCTCGGCATTCGCGTGCCCACTTCCGTCACAACCGAAGGTCCGCCGGTCATGGAAGAAGGCACTCCGGAATGGTTAATTGCTCATTACGATTTCCCGGCGCGTGACACGCAGCCGCCCGTCAAATTGTCATGGTACCATGGCAAGAAAAACGGCGTGGCCGTCCGTCCGCCGCAATACTCCGAACCCGGCGCGCCGCAAGGCCTCGGCAACGGCCTGTTGTTCATCGGTGACAAAGGAAGAATGTTCGCCGATTACGGCCATTACTTTTTGTATCCCGAAGCCGATTTCAAAGGCTTTGTTCCGCCGCCGAAAACGATTCCCTCTTCGCCCGGCCAGCACGCCGAGTGGATTCGCGCGATCAAATATGGCGGCACACCGCTGTGCAATTTCGAATACGGTGGCCTCCTGACCGAAACCGCATTGTTGGGCAACGCCGCCTATCGTAGCGGACAAAAAATCGTATGGGACGCGAAAAATATGAAAGCCGTCGGTAATCCCGCAGCGGACAATTTCATCCAGCACCATTATCGCCAGGGCTGGAGCCTTTAGCGTTTAGACCAGAGTTCGTCCGCCCCGCGCAAGTGTTCCAGCAAGCGCGCGTCGGCCGCCGGGAATTGGTAATTGGAAAGTTCGTCACGAGTAATCCAAACGAGCGCATCGCAGTGAATTGGTCGCGGCTCGCCGGACGTTAGTTCGCACCGAAAAAATTTCAGGTGTACCGTGCGCTCCGGATATTCGTGCACAATCTCTTCAATGAGTTCGTGGACGGATGTTTCAATCCCGAGCTCCTCACGGAGTTCGCGTTGAAGACATTGTTCGAACGTTTCGCCAGACTCGCGTTTGCCGCCGGGAAATTCCCAGAGCCCGGCCAGGTGCGTTCCAGTCGGTCGCTGGGTAATGAGAAGTTTGCCTCTGTGGAAGAGCAGGGCAGCGGAGACTTCCAGATTCGAGCGCATCAACGGCGGCCGATGCTCTTGTAGATAAAACCGAGATGTTCCATCTCGCGCGGATCGAAAAGATTTCGTCCATCGAACATGATCGGATGGGTCAGCGCTTTGCGAACGCGGTCGAGATCGAGTTGCTTGAACTGCGGCCATTCGGTTGCAATCGCCAGGGCGTCGCAGCCGTCGGCGATTTCGTTCATGTCGTTAACGTAAGTAACGTCTTTGAGAACGGCTTTGGCTTTTTCCATCGCCTGCGGGTCATAGACGCGCAGCTGCGCGCCTTCTTTCTGCAAACGCTGGCAGAGATCAATGGCCGGCGACATGCGGACGTCATCGGTGTTCTGTTTGAACGCAAGACCGAGCACGCCGATTTTTTTGCCCTTCAGGACCCAGAGAGTATCGACAATTTTTTTGACGAACCGATCCATCTGCTCGGCATTGATCCGCTGGACTTCTTTCAGCAACCCGAACTGATAACCGAGTTGTTCGGAAATGGTAATGAACGCGCTCAAGTCTTTGGGAAAACAACTGCCGCCGAACCCGAGCGACGCGTCGAGGAACTTGCGGCCAATACGGACGTCCATGCCCATGCCATTGGCAACTTCCTGGACATTGGCACCGCTCAGTTCGCAAATATTTGAAATCGCGTTGATGTAGGAAATCTTCAGCGCCAGGAATGAGTTCGCGGCATGTTTGATCAACTCGGCGGAATTGATGTCGGTGACAATGATCGGCGCATTGTAGGGCGCATAGACCTCTTTCATCGCTGCGACCGGACGTTCCGAAGCGACGCCGATGACGACGCGGTCGGGTTTCATGAAGTCTTCGACTGCGAAACCTTCGCGCAAAAATTCGGGATTGCTGACGACGTCAAAATCAACCTTCGCCTTGCAATAACGCTTAATCGTCTCCGCCACCTTTTCGCCCGTCTTGACCGGCACGGTGCTTTTGTCCACGACGATCTTGTAGCTGGTCATGGCCGCGGCGATTTCGCGAGAGACCCCTTCAATAAAGCTCAGGTCGACGGAGCCGTCGGCGTTCGGCGGCGTCGGAACGGCGATGAAGATGACATCAGAATTGTCGACGCCTTCTTTGGTGTCGTTGGTGAAATGGAGGCGACCGGCTTCGACATTGATGCGGACGAGTTCGTCGAGGCCGGGCTCGTAAATCGGCATGCCGCCGGATTTGAGCAGCTTGACCTTGTTGGGATCGTTGTCGACACAGATGACGTTGTGGCCGGCCTGCGCGAAGCAGGTGCCGGTCACGAGGCCAACATAGCCAGTCCCGATGATGCTCAGTTTCATGTCACGTCAACTATATCACGCCGCGTCCAAAACCGCTTACTTGACTGCAACAGGAGCAGTAGCGGGGCGAGCGGCGGCAATCGTTGCCGGGGTTTCAATCCGCGTTTCCGGCCGGATTAGGAAACGTCCATAAATCACGCCAGCCAGTAAACCACCCAGCAACGGACCAACCCAGTAAACGATGTGATTGCTCCAATTGCCACTGATGAAAGCAGGGCCAAACGTCCGCGCAGGATTCATCGATGCG
This sequence comes from uncultured Verrucomicrobiae bacterium, assembly GCA_963702845.1. Lineage (GTDB taxonomy): Bacteria > Verrucomicrobiota > Verrucomicrobiia > Limisphaerales > Palsa-1400 > JAICXV01. The sequence continues at coordinate 795,936 of OY969763.1, forward strand.
CCAGTCAATGGGCCGGCGACGAGAATGTCCAGGGCCACGGTCAGGCCGATAGCAAGGCCACCAATTTTCGGAGCGCGGCCATCCACAGCAGAGCCGTAGACGACAAAAACCAAAAAGAACGTCAGAACAGCTTCGAGGATGATACCATTGGCAACACTGACGTGTGGTCCCAGAACCGGTGTCCCGTCAAACACAACTTTGGCGCCGGCAACATTCATCATGATCCCTGCCGCGACGATACCGCCGAACAGTTGGGAAACCCAGTAGGCCAAGGCACGCGATGCAGGAATTTTACCACCAACCAAAAGGCCGAAGGTGACGGCTGGATTGAGATGACCACCGGAAATTGCGCCTGTGGCTGAAACCATCACCGCGATGGTGAGTCCATGCGCCAATGCAATTCCGACCAGACCCGCATGGTCGCCGCCGAGATTGGCAATGGCGCCAACGCCGACAAAGATTAGGGCGAACGTTCCGACAAATTCAGCGACGCACGCTTTAATCAACTCTCGCTTCATGAGTTGTTATTTCTTGGCGGGCGCGGATGGCTGCGGGATCTGGAGAACTTTCGGCTGGGTGCTGCCACCTTGAGCGGGTGCCGCCGTTGTTCCAGGCACGGTCATGCTCGTGGAAGGGGCTGGCTTGTTCAGTTCCGGATGTTTAGCCAAAAGTTGATCGCGGCGGTCGCGTGCTTCGCTAGCCCAAGGGTCATATTGGGAAGGGTTACGGGTCAGTTCTTCGTAATAACGCAAGGCCTGGTCCGGTTTGTTTTGTTCTTCAAGCAAACGCGCGAGCGTCAGCTTGGCGGGATTGATGATGTAGGCGTCGCTCGGATAGTGAGCGATCACGTCCTGATATTTGGCGATGGCGTCGGAAGCTTTGCCTTCCGCTTCGAGCGAAGCCGCGACACCGAGGCTGGCTTGGGGAACGAGCGGGCTGTTGCTGTGGTCGGTGATGAACTTTTTAAAGGCTTGCTCAGCGTCGCTATATTTGGCGTCGGTGAAAAGAACACTGGCAGCGAGAACTTCAGCGTGCTCACCGGCGGGAGTGCCGGGGTAGTCCTTGGCGATCTGGTCGAGGCCGGACGCGGTCGGATGCATGTAATTCGGGTTCGCGCCGAAGGTCGAGGGCAGCGCCATGATCGCGGCGTTGGCGTCGGATTCAGTCTTGTCGTTGTGCCAGAAGACGATCGCGATGATCGCCCCAATGACAAACGCGATGAGCGCGCCGATGACCAACCGTTTGCGATTGTTATTAAACCAGTTAGCGATGTGATAAAAATCCATCGATTGCGACGGCGCTTGTGACGATTCAACTTCCATATAGAAAAGCGGAAAATTCTGGTTGGCCTGCCACAAAAGGCAAGCCTATTTCCAAACTGCGGCGGACAATATAGGGCAAATGGGTTGGGGCGCAATGACTCGTTTAGGAAGGATAACTGAGGCGGACACCGACGTAGTCTGCTTCCGGGATGATGAACTTCTTGATTTCGACCTGGATGGATTTGAGCCGGTATTCGCGAGTAATCGTTTCGGCGATTTCGTAGGCGAGCGTCTCGATGAGTTTCCAACTGCGGCGCTCACCCAAGCGAAGGAGGCGCTGGGTCACGAGTGAATAATCGACGGTGCCGCGAATATCGTCTTTCTTGGCGGCAGCGATGAAATCGTAATCCATCACCAGCGTGATGAGGAGCTTTTGCGGGAGCTCCCGTTCCGCATCGGGAACGCCGACGTGATATTGCACAGCAAGGTCTTTGACGATGATCTGGTTCATCGGCGGTTTTTGATGGCTTCGAGAAGGATGCGCGTCGGTTGATTGAGGTCTATTTTCAGCGCTTCATCGAGCGTCATCCATTTAAATTCTTCGGCCTCTTCGTTCAACTTCACATCGATCGGGCCTTCGACGCGGCATATGTAATTGAGCAGGACAAAATGGGCCTCACGATAAAACTCTTTGGAGTGGATGCAGTCCTGCACCAATACAAATTCGATATCGCGGACGTCGAGATTGGTTTCTTCTTTGATCTCGCGTGTGAGGGCGTCGGGCGAAGGTTCGCCGAATTTAATTTTGCCGCCGGGAATGCCCCAAAGGTTTGACCACTTTTGCGTGCGGATCATCAGGACATTGTTTTCGCGGTCGAAAATCGCCGCGCCGACGGTGCAGATCGGGTGTGCGATCGGTTCGGTTTCAAATCCGTGACGGCGATGGCGCAGGTCGAATTGGTTTTGCTCCAGAATTTGTTTCAGTTCGCCGAGGTGTTCGACAATCACGTCCGGCTCGCTGGCACGGAGTTGTTCGAGGCGATTGTAACCGGTCAAAACGCCGCACGAATGGACGCCGCCGTATTTGGCGGTATCGACGTCGTGCTGCATGTCGCCAATAAAAAGCGTTTCGTTGGCGGCAAGTTGGTTTTCGTCGAGGATTTGGCGGATGACGGCACGCTTGTCCCAGACACCGAGATAGGGCTTGTCGATAAACTGCGCGAAATCGGCGACTTCGGCCTGCGTTTTGAAATACGGCGGCTGCACCGTGCTTAATATGTAAGTGCGGATTTTGTGAGCGCGGCAAAATTCGAGAAACTCGCGCGCGTGCGGGAGCGGTTCGATGTCGTGCTGGATGTCTTTGAAGTGACCGTGAAAGTGTTGTTCCAACTGCGCAATCGGCACGTTTGGAACGAAGCGGTCATAGAAATGTTTGAACGGCAGACAGAATTCCTGGCGGAATTTGTCGCGCGACATGGTTTCCACGCCGCATTGTTCCAGGACGTAATTGGTTGCTTTCAGGACGGCCGGTAGATCGTCCACGAGCGTTCCGGACCAGTCGAAAATGATGTTACGGATCACAGCTTATGTTACTTGGGTTTTTCGTCGGTGGCAGGCTTCTTCTTGAACGCAGACCTCAGGAGCCAATGGTTTTTGAGGCCTTGCACCAGCTCGTCGGTGTGTGCAATTGCCGTATCAATATAGCCGACGATGTGGCTGTTTGACTGCACTTGCGCGTTCAAGTTGCTCGTCATGTTCGCGAGGTTGATTAACGATTTTTCAAGTTCGGTCGCCAAAACCGTCAGATTCGTGTCGGTGTTGTGCAACGTGGAGTGTGCCACCATTAAAGTCTGTTCTGCGTTGCTGACGGTGCTGGTCAGGCGATCGCGCAATTCTGTTCCCAGAATCCAGGTGCCGAGCGAGCCGTTGGGATCACGAAGATTGGAGCTGATCACGGTCAAATTCGTGATAAGAGGATGCGTGTCGGCAAGGGTTGCGTCGAGTCGAGCGACAGCGTTGCCGGCGTTCGTCAGCACGCGCGTGAGTTCGTTGGTGAGATTCAGGATGTTCGGCAAGGCAACTTCCAAACCGTTTACCAAAGTTTCCAAACGGTCGGTTAGGGCAGGGGACTCCAATGGCTCAAGCCAGTAATTCGTGGCTACATCTATATTTGTGTAATACTGGCCGGGATTTGCCGCAATCAGTTTTCGCAACTCGTTCGTGGCCTCGTAGGCAATCGCGTGGTCGCTGTAATTGGTGTAGTCGGGGCTGGCTTTGAATTTCTTTGTCAGATCCTTGAACGTGTCGTTCACGGTCGGAAAGAAAAGCACTTGGACGGGTTTATTTGTATCAATTACCGTCGGCGGCACGGTGGCTTCGACATCGTAATCTGAGGTTCCCTTCAGAACTTCCAAATAGCGATTGCCAAGAAAATCCGACGGGGCCACGCGCACCTTTGAATTGAGCCAGATATAGCCGTAGTACGGGTCCTTGACCCGAAAATCGATGGTCACTCCGTAGTAGTCGTCGGGACGGTTCGCTTCGATACGCGTGATTTGGCCGATATCAAAACCCATCAGCTTCACCGGATCACCCACCTTTAGTCCCGCGGCATTATTGAGCGAAGTGCGGTAATTCACCTTCGTCAAAAACCAACCTTTCACTTCGGCGCGGTGATAAATGTAATATCCCAAAGCAGCGAGCAACGCGATTACCGCGATGGTGATAAACCAGCCGACCGCACGTTCGACTCGACTCAATCGGGTGCGCAGTTGCGGTGTTAAATCCTGGAGCGGCATCGGTTAAACCTCGGGAACACTGGTTTCGAGCATGGCATCTTTTAAAGCGTCACGCCCGCTGAACGCAAGCCAGCGCTTGTTCTTGAGAATTCCGAATCGCGTGCCGTGCTCGAGCCACGGTTCGTAGTTGTTCGTTCCAATAACAACTGTCGTCGGATTTTTTGCGGTTTGATTCGACAGCGTTTGCAAAAACTCGATGAGCCAACGTTGGGCGGGAACGTCCAGCCCGGACAAGGGTTCGTCGAGCAAGAGAACCTCGGGATTCAACGCCAGCGCGCGAGCGAGGCCGATTCGTTGCCGGAGGTTGGGGCCAAGTGTGCTCGCGATGCGGGTGGCAACTTGAGTCAGGCCGGTGACGTTAAGCACGGATTCGACCTTTTTCGCAGCGTCCACGGGACCGAGATTTTCATGGTAACGGACGGCGAGCGCGACATTTTCCAGCACGGTGAAATTGGCGAACATCCTGCCGCCATGTTTGAAGACCAAACCAATACGCCGTCGCAACTGGGCCAACTCGTGCTCGGGCACTTGCGCGATGTCGTTGCCAAAAAGCAGCACGCATCCGGCATCGGGACGTTGTAGTCCAGTGGCGGTGGAGAGCAGGTCCGTTTTGCCAGAGCCGTATCCGCCGCCGACTATCCAAAACTCGCCGGCAGCGATGGTCCAATTGACCTCGTGAACGACACTTGCGCCGCTGTGTGACGAAATAACATCAGCGTTTTGCAGTTCAATTAATGAGTTCGTTGTCGGCATCAGATTACGAGGTAAATGACGATGAACAACGCGTCGAGCAGAACGATGGCGACAACGCACTTTGCCACCGCGCCGTTAGTCGCGCTCGAGACATCTTCTAGACGCAATGGTTGCGCCAGTCCTTCATAGGAGGTGACCACTGCAATCAGAATTCCGAACCAGAGAGTCTTGAGTGCGAGCAAGACGAAGTCCTGCCAGATCAAACCACCGGCCAGTTGTTGCACGTATTGAGCGGGCGTTAGCGGCACATCTTGTAAAAATGCGAAGAGATAGCCGCTCATCAAAGTGATCAGGATTAAATAGACGGTCAGCGCAAAGACCGATAAGGCCAACCCGATGACGCGCGGAACAACGAGGTAATGAATTGGATCAATGACCAAAGCCTCAAGCGCCTCAACTTCGTTTTGTGCGCGAGCGGTTCCGAGTTCCACGACGTTTGCTGTTCCCGAACGCGCCAGCACCAAAAGGGCCGCCAGCATGGGGCCGAGTTCGCGCACGACAACTGTATCCATCACCGTGCCGATATAATTTTCCGCACCGAACCGGGTCATCAGAAACACCGTTTGTCCGACGACCACCAGGCCAAGTGCGCACGCTAGAAAGCTGACCATTGGAAGGATTCCCAGGCCGGCTTTGGCAATTTGCGCGCGAATCATCGGATGAATCACGTTGCGTGACCGGTCGAACTTCATAACCGTTACGCCCAGTGTAATAAGGAGAAATGCAACTAGGCCGTGGACCGTGCGAAAACCACTGAGCAACTTGCGCCCGGCGATATCGACCATTGCGCCCGGTGAGAAATGGAAGCCTGGCGCAGCCGGCAAGTTCGCTGGTGGCGTTTGGCTCATTGGCGCGATGTTGTAACAGATGCCGCGCGGCGGCAAGAGGGTTTGGACCGGTTGATTGGTAATCCGCATTGCGGAATGCGCGTGGTTGGCATAAGCTGCGCGCTCGTTTTTCTCAGAAATAATATGAGTATTCTTGTTGTTGGTTCGACCGCTCTGGATTCCATCCGCACGCCTAACGCGAAAAATCCGCGTTTGCTCGGTGGTTCTGCCAGTCATGCCGCCGTCGCGGCCAGTTTCTTCGCTCCGGTAAAGTTGGTGGGAATCGTTGGTGAAGATTTCCCGAAGCGCTACGTGTCGCTCTATAAGAAACACAAGATTGACCTCGAAGGTTTGCAGATCGCCGCCGGCAAAACGTTTCATTGGGCCGGCGAATACGAAGTGAACATGAACAACCGCCGCACGCTCGAAACTGAGCTCGGCGTTTTCGAAACGTTCACCCCGCGATTGCCCCAGAATTATCGGCAAAGCCAATTCGTGTTGCTCGCCAACATCGCGCCCTCGCTCCAGCACCATGTCTTGGACCAGATGAGCCGGCCGAAGCTGGTCGTCGCCGACACGATGGATCTATGGCTCAATATTGCGTTGCCCGACTTGTTGAAATTGCTGCGACGTGTCGATGGCTTCGTTCTCAATGAATCGGAAGCGCAACAGCTCACTCAGGAACACAACCTCGTCAAAGCCGCGCGCAAAATCCACAAGCTCGGACCTAAATACGTTATCGTCAAAAAGGGCGAGCATGGCGCGATTCTTTCGGTCAATGGAACGTTGTTTGTCGCGCCGGCTTTTCCGCTGGAGCATGTGGTGGACCCCACTGGCGCCGGCGACTCGTTCGTCGGAGGCATGATGGGTTATCTCTCGACAGCGCGCGGCAGCGTTGATTCCAATCTGCGCCGCGCGATGATTCACGGCAGTGTCGTGGCATCGTTCTGCTGCGAAGGATTCGGATTGATGGCGACCACCCGTGTGACCAAAGACAGGATTCAGAAGCGCGTAGCGGAGTTGGAAAAGCTGGTTCGATTCTAACTACTGAACTGAACTGAACAACGCAGCGCAGATGACAGGCGCGCAACTGACTTTGTCTTTATAGGATGTTGGATAACCCGAAGCGCCAGTTAGCTCGATCTGGCTGGTTCGGCTTCACAGTTTCTCCCGATGCGGTTGGTGATCCCGATTCCAGCGGCGTAAGGCGTCGTCGCTGCTGTCTTCAAAAAGATATTGCAACGTCGGTGATTCAACGTGGCCATCGCAAAACACTACATCGGCTTTGCTTTGGTGGCGTGCAAACGTATTCCCTTCATTGTGATGTTTTACATCAGATCAACTCGCCCGATCAATTACTGGGTTGCCGGTAAAGCCATCACCGATCGCAATCATGTCACCTGGATCAACTATTCCCGATTCGCCGACGGGAGGTGCAAGCGGGCCGTTTGCTGTAGCAGTTGTGCCGCCTAGGCCCAGCGCGCTATATTTTCCGGGGGAACTTAAGCCGACAAAGTTGTAGCCGTAAGAAAACCATGTCCTCAATGTATTTGGCGCAGGGTCGTTATTATACCAGCGGGCTGAAGGGCAGTTCCATACGCCATTTGTAAAAAAGGGCGTTTTAGATTTTGGAACACCCAATTCTTCATAACTTAATGCTTCAGCCCAAGACCTGTAATGCTCCGAATACCCACTCCTTGAAATGTCTACATTTACGTACAAAGGGTAAAGATGGTTTTCTTGCACAAATCCATGCAAAGCGAGACCTAACTGCCGCACATTGTTGACGCATTGAATTTGCTGCGCTTTGCCTTTTGCTCGAGAGAACACGGCGAGTAATAGCGCTGCCAAAATCCCAATTATGGCAATAACGACTAAAAGTTCAATGAGCGTGAAGGCGGCACTACTCTGAAATTCTGGCCTTTGCTTTGTACCGGGTGATTGATGATCGGTAACCTTCGACATCTTTATCGCCTTCGCCCTAAAATTGCGCTGTCACCACTTCGATGTCAACGGGCTTCGAACATTCGTCGGCTTGTTCTGGGCCTTTGCCAGTTCACACCCTTCTCGCTCGGGCGATTGTTTATGTGCCGCCGCATGCGGTCAACGGAGCGGGACGAAACCAGCAGCGTCGCGAACTGAACTGATAGGAAATTGCTTTTTGACGCTGGCGCGGTTAGAAAACGCTCTACCTCTGCTTCGACGAATGGAACGTCTGGTACCACTCCATGGAAGCAGACAAAAAAATCCCGATGTGGGAAATCGCGCCGGGGCAGTTGGAAGATATTTACAATCTCGAAGACGCGCTGCTCGTCGGCTCGATGTTGATGTCTCTACAGCGACACGCCGACCGCGTCAAAATCGGCTGCATCGCCCAACTCTGCAACGTCATCGCTCCGATCATGACGAAAGTGGGCGGGCCCGCATGGCGACAAACCATTTTCTATCCATTCGAACACGCGTCCGGGTTCGGTCGCGGCATCGCGTTAAACATTGAAATCTGTTCACCAAAATATCCGAACAAAGAATTCGACGAAGTGCCGTTCCTGGATGCAATGGCCACGCACGATCCAGAAAACGAAACCATCACCATTTTCTGCGTGAACCGCGATCAGCACGATGCGTTGCAATTGGACGTCGAATTGCACGCTTTGCCCGATGGCTGGCGCGTCCTCGAACATATCGTTCTCGAAAGCAAAGATTCCAAAGCGACAAACACAGCCGATAATCCAAATCGCGTGAAACCACACAACCGCGGCAATGCGAAACTGACGAAGGACAAAATCACCGCGCAGTTACCGAGACTTTCGTGGAATGTAATTCGGCTGGGAAAACCTCAGAAACAAACGCGCGAAAAGTAGACTCCATCAACGTAAATAAATCGCGCCGGTATTTGTCTTGCCCGTCCCGTCGTTGTTGCCAATAAAGGCGCCATACGCTGCGTTGCTGCTTTGCAAAACAACACCAACACCATTTCTAAGCCCTTTGATATTTGTCGGCTTGAAGTGGACGTTGAACAAACCCGTCGCTGTTATGACCGAACCTTGTAACGCGTTTGTCGGAGTATTCGACGTCTTCTGGAGGAGGTTATTGCCGCTGAACTGCGCATTGTAGGTCAATGGCAGATTTAAACCCGAACCATCCGTGATCTGTAGCGTGCCCACGGCAACGGTCATCGCTGGCATGCTCGGCGCGTAAACTGAGCCGAAGACAGCAACAGTGTTCGTAAATCCGCCGAGATAGGTGGTCAAAGCAACGCCGCTCGGGTTCGCCGGTTTGATCCAGGTAAGTTGACCGGCGGGCGCGCCGCTGCTGAAATCGAGCCAGCCTTCTAACAGTCCCTGATGGTTATACAGGTCTACATACACCGGCCAGCGTCCGTCTTTCGAAATCGGCACCGTTTGGTTGATCGCACCCGACTCGGCGAGGGCTCCCGACAACGTCACCTTGCCAAGCGCATTGATGGACACCAGACCATAGCCGAAGCCACCCGGGGAACTTGCGGGCGCGTCGGCTGCTGGCGCAATCGCCATCGTGTAACGAGCGAGTGCGTGTTGATTGTTTATATTGTAAATTCCGAAGTCGGCTAGCAATGGCGCGGACCATCCTTCGCTCGGACATGACACCGTGCCGGTGATTTGTTTCGTTGCACCGGTCCAGTCCAAATACATAGCAACGTTCACAGGTGGTAAAACAACACCGCGTGCGATAGAAACTGTGCTGTTGCCCAAGGGATCAAACTGACCCTTCAATGGATATTTTGCGCCCGCTAAAAACAATCCGCCCGAATAAGTGCGGTTGAGTTGCACATTCAAATTGAACACGCCGCCCGCGCTTTGTTCTTTGATTAGCGGTTCACCCATTCCATTCGTCTCATAAAATAATCCGTTGCAGGTTCCCACGACGTCGGCAGAGTTGCCGAAGAAGAACATCCGGGTTGAAATGAGCGACGCGTCTCCAATATAGTCGAACGCCTGCACACTGAACGTATTCCAACCGGGCTGCAATGTGATCGGCGCGGTCCATGTTATAAAGTTTTGTCCCAGTGGGGTCGTAACGCCATGTTGATCGCCGCCATTGAGTGAGTACAAAACCAATCCATCATTGCCCACGTTTGGATTCTGATTGATATGGGCCGTCCCGGAAACAGTAATTGCCGGTGAGTTAAATACTTTGTTAGGCAGCGGTCCAACGATCGCGACACTGGGACGGTAGACGCCTGCGGGAGGACGGTATGGATTAACAACCACACTGTAAGTAGCAGTTCCGGTACAACCATTGGCATCCGTCGCAGTTACGGTGAATAAGTTGGTGCCGAGCGCGCAAGGAATACCGGTCCATGTCCCGTTACCGTGGAGCGTCAAGCCTGCGGGGATCGAACCGGCAGTCACTGAGAATGTATACGGCGGGACTCCGCTGCTGGCGCTAAGGTCGGCTGTCGGGTAAACTTCAGCCGTAGCATCACCGCCACCACACACTAAAACACTGCCATCATGAAGGAGCACTTGTCGGTGAAAACTGCGGGCGAAGGTCATAGGGCCAGTCGGTCGCCAGTTGTTCGATTCAGGATCGTAAAGTTCGGCGGTGTTGCGTTGGAATTGCCAGGCCCCGCCTGAAACCAGGACCTTTCCACTGGGCAACAAGGTCGCTTGATGATCGACGTGTGTCCCAACCATCGGTCCAGTTTCTGTCCATGTGTCAGTGGTCGAGTCATAGACTTCCGCTCCGCCACCAGTGGCTAAAACTTTTCCATTCGGCAACAAGTTCAGTATTTGAAACAAAGCACCGGGCGTAGCGACTTCTGCGCGGGTTCGAGCTATAGGATCATACATGTCTGCGAACGTTGGGCTCCATCGGCCACCTGCGAAAAAAACGTTTCCATTAGGCATTAACACCGCGCCGATGTCCCGCTGAGGACGGGTCAAGGAGCTCCAGAACTGCCACGTACCTGAGGATGGATCGTATACCTGTATGTCGGAAATCGGGAAATAGCCGGAATGTGGCGGCACGCCATTGAACACTTCACCCCCTGCCACCATCACTCTTCCGTCTGATAGCAAGGTCGCCGCCGAAAAGGCGCAGCCTTCAATCAATGGATTAGTTGGCGTCCAACTGCCCGTCGCCGGATCAAAAAGTTCTGCGCTCGCCAGGTAGTGATCGTGCTCGTTGTTAGCGTCTAAATTGAAACCGCCCGCAACGAGGACTTTTCCATCCTGAAGCAATGTCGCGGTGTGATGAGCTCGTTTGGCAGACATTGGAGCAGTGGAACGCCATGTGCCGGTCGCCGGGTCATAGATCTCTGCACTAGACACGTAACGATCGACAACGGGTATCGGCTGAACGTTGGAATATCCGCCCGTGACGAGAACCCTGCCATCGTTCAAGACAGTCGCAGTATGATTCACGCGGGGAATAGTCATTGAGCCAGTGACATTCCAAGCAGGGGTGGATTCACCCAAATTGTCACTGGGCAAAGTCGCCGGACTGATTGTGATCGTTGGACAGGCGTCCGCGTAAGACAACTCAGGAGCGCCGAGCGCAATGAGTAAAAGAGCAACCGCTGATCGCGTAGCGGTACCGAGAATGTTAGAATTCATAAGGAAAGCGATAAACGTACCGAAGCGTTGATTTGCATGACCCGTCCGACAAGATTCCCAACCCGTTCGTCATACGGCCGAGAGTCCACCTGCTGAAAAGTAATGTCAAGCATATGCGAGTGTGCAATGTGGAAAAACAGGTGGGTCCGAAAAGATCGTAGGATATCGGCCGAAACTATTCTGAAACCATGAGCCGGTAACCGATTCCAGCTTCGGTCATGAACATTTTTGGATGCGTTGGGTCCTCTTCCAGTTTGTCCCGCAGATGACCGAGGTAGACTCGCAAGTAATGCGTTTGCGTGACGTAATTGGGCCCCCACACCTCGCGCAGAATCTGCTGATGCGTCAACACCTTGCCGGCGTGCTGCACAAATAGTCGCAATAGCGAACTGATACTGATAGGACTGATAGGAAATTGCTTTTTGACGCTGGCGCGGTTAAGGCGTCACTTAGAATCCTCCAGTCGCCTCGCCCGCAATGTCTCGTCATCATGGTTGACGCTGGCTACCAACAGAAAGGGGCTGCGACGACCTACAACACGGAATTCGAAACCAAAATTCTGGCCCGTGAATTTTACAAGAAATGCAGAATTGGAAGGAGAAAGCTGCCATGTGCCGGTGCCGGAAACTTCTCCGATCGCACCGGAAGACGGCGACACGGGGAAATGCGCGACCATGAAGGTGTGGTCACCATTTAATCGGAGGTATTCCGTCGGCGGGCGAGTGTGGTGTACTGCGGGCACCCAAGTCCCAGCTAACGTTGATATGTCTGGCTGTTTGTCGGGATCAGCGTAGAGCAGGTGTCTCAAGACGGCGATCGCGAGCAGCGTAGCGCCAAAGATCAGAATCCTAACGTGCATTTTCATAATGGGTTCTATTTGATCGGCGCCTAACAGTTAATACACGACAACTGTTCGCAGATTTTTAATAGGCGAACAAGGGTTTTTGAGGTTCAAGATTCAGATTTCCGACCTTGGAATCACCGAGAGCGGACGGCTGCGGCGTAGGAGCGTTGCGACAGCATCGCGACGGAGCCGCTGCCGGACGCGGACGTCGTAAGCGTGCAGCACGGAAAAATGAGCAAAGTTCGCGTGGTTTCGCATAGGTTCGCTTTGCTTCTGTAGATGTGAATGCTGCGGTTTGCGAAACTGCGTGCGTGCCAGTCAATACGACGCATCCTGATTACGCCGCGAACCAAGCTGCATGGCTTCGCGCTCGCGATGTTTTGGCTGGCGAAGAACTGAACTGATACTGATAGGAAATTGCTTTTTGACGCTGGCGCGGTTAATTCGAAAGTTTCCCCGCTTTCCTGACGCGAAGCGGACTGAAGTCCGCGCTCCTTTGGTTCGAACGTTTTAAGCGCTGATCGGATGCGTAAATCTCTGAGCCGGACGTGCGCCTGATGCTCATTGCAAAAAACAGTGGTGGCTCGAGGGTTTCCTCGTTGGTGAGTTTGCCGCCCGGCAAGGGGCGACCAGACCACGCACGAAAGGATAACGGGCCATGAATAGTAAACACACCCTCTTCCCGCTGGCCATCGGACTGGCGCTGAGTGTCACGATGCCTTCCATATTTGCTCAAGCCACCGCCCCTCCCACATCCACCGGGACGGCTTCCGTGGCGCCAGCGGAACCACCATCGGCAGGACATAAGCTTAGCACCGCCGAGCTTGATAAATTGGTTGCACCGATCGCGCTTTATCCTGACCCGCTCGTCGCAACGATCCTGCCGGCGTCCGCATACCCGCTGGAAATTGTCGATGCGGCGCGCTTTGTCAAAGATACGAACAATATCGCCAAGCTGGATGAACAACCTTGGGATAAAAACGTCAAAGAAGTCGCCCGCATTCCTAAAGTCCTCGACCAGTTGAACGAGAATATCAACTGGACCACCGCCCTGGGCGACGCGTTCGTCAAAGAACCGAAACAGATCATGGAGGCGATCCAAACGATGCGCGACAAGGCAAAACAAACGGGCGCTCTCAAATCGACACCGCAGCAAACGGTCAACGTCGTCCAGCAGGCCGGCACACAAGTCATCCAGATCGAACCGGCACAGCCGAACGTTGTGTATGTTCCGCAATACAATCCAACCGTAGTCTTCGCGGGCATGCCGGTTGCGTATCCCGGTTATTATTATCCACCCGCGGCGTATTATCCGGGAGCCGCTGCTGCGCTCTCGTTCGGTGCTGGCGTGGCAGTGGGGGCATGGGCCGGCAACAGCTGCAACTGGCACGGCGGCACTGTGAATGTGAACAACTACAATAATTACGCTCACTACAACGGTGCCAATATTAACAATGCAAATATCAACAATGCTCGGATCAACAACGCAAACATCAACTCGGCCAAGATCAATTCCGCCAACACTTCAACATGGCATGCGGACCAAAGCCGTCTGAACGCCTCCGGGGCAAGCGTGGCTACTGCCCAAAGCCGCGCAGACAGTGGTTGGGGCTCGAGCGCAAGCAAGGCTAATTGGTCGCAACAGGTCGACAACGCCAGCAAGCAATTCAGTGCGGAAAATAAAACCTTGGAATCGCACCAGGGCGAGGCAGGACAATTTGGCAGTCACGGTTTTTCGGAAGCTTCCGGCGCCGATCGTTTTTCAGGAGCGCAATCCGCTGATCGATTCAGCGGCGCAGACAGGAGCGCCTTCGACAGTTCGCACGGTTCTTTCGCTGATCGCGACGCAAGCTTTCGAGGCGACATGAGTCGCGGTGGTTTCGGCGGCGGATTCCACGGAGGCGGCGGCTTTGGCGGGTTCCACGGAGGAGGCGGATTTCATGGAGGCCGCCGTTAAACCTAAACCACGGATATGTCTATGAACTCTATTTCTCGCTCTTTGCTTAAACAGGTATTGATCTTAGCCGCCGTGCTGTGCATCACGCCGATGATGTGCCTGAAGGCCGCAACCGCCGGTAAGACATTCGCTTCGCCGGAAGATGCAGTGAAGGCATTTTCAAACGCAGTAAACAATAATGACACCAACGCTCTGATAGTCATCTTTGGTTCGGACTTCGACCAAATTCAGTCTCCAAACCCGGCCAGGAGACAGGAAGATATGGCAACCATCGCCAAACGCCTGAAGGAAGGCACGCAACTCGAACCTTACGCCAGCAACCGGGTTGTGGTCGACATCGGCAAAGACCGTTGGCCGTTTGCCGTCCCCATCGTTCAGACAAACGGTTCGTGGCAATTCGACACCGACGCCGGCAAGGACGAACTCCAAAGCCGCCGCGTTGGCGGCAATGAACGGGACGCGCTTAGAAGTGTCCGGGCTTACGCAGTGGCCCAGCGCGTATACGCGAGCAAAGATCGAAACGGCGATCAGGTGCCGGAATACGCCCAGAAATTCATCAGTTCGCCCGGCCAACAAGACGGACTCTATTGGTCAGCGGACGCCGGCGGTGAAACCAGTCCACTCGGTCCACTTTACGCCCAGGCCCAAAGCGCAGCGCAGGCGACCGCAAATGGAAACGGCTCGACCGGGGCACAACCGTTCTACGGTTACTATTTCAAGATTCTCGATCGCCAGGGCAAGAACGCTCAAGGAGGCGCTAAAGATTACGTGAACAATGGCCACATGACCGATGGTTTCGCCCTCGTTGCCTGGCCTGCGGATTACGGCAAATCAGGCGTCATGACCTTCATCATCAATCAACAGGGCAAGGTTTATCAAAAGGACCTTGGGAAAAACACGGCGGACATCGCCCAAAAGATGCAGGCCTACGATCCGGATCGAAGTTGGAACGCGGACTGATACTGATAACTGATAGGAAATCGCTTACTGATAGGAAATTGCTTTTTGACGCTGGCGCGGTTAAGGGAGAATTGCTTTTCACAATGTCTCATTTTTTGAGGATGCTGCGCCCGTAGAAGCGTTCAGTCAAGTGACCTTGCGCATTCCGGTGCATCGTCTTCAGTCCTGGCAGTCCCGGCGGATGCCTTAGAATGCGCTAAATCCAAGGCCCGATGGCGCTCTCAACACTTGGCATTTACGACCGGCGCGCTATTATATTGTCACAAGCGCCGGCGACATTCTCTACCTTTAAGTCGGCGCGATGGTTGAGGCGAAACGAAAGGAAACCAATTGCGATGAAAAAATTGCTGGTTCTGTTTGTGTTGTGGGCGGGACTTCCGGCCCATGTTGTAGCGGATCTCGTAACATACCGTTTTGCCGGCGTTGTGATTGGGCAAAACAATACTGGCGTCTTCACCGGCGGTCACCCTTACACGCTCACGATTGTAATTAACACTGCCGCCCACGGCAATTCTACCGTGCCGGAAAGAACTGATTACACCAACGCGATCACATCCTCGTATTTCAATTACGATTCAGGCAACTACGTCGCACAAGGAACGAATGGAGGCACAGTGAGTGTGGAAAACGATGATCGTGGTCTTTACGATCACTTTCTAATACTCGGACTTCCTGGGTTTTCTTCACTCGCGGGGCAGCCACTTACTTCTTGCGAAATTCACCTCATCGACACCAATCACATTGTATTTTCGAACAATGACCTGCCGCAGATTCTGCCAGTTGACGCGTTTCAGCAGCGCTATTTTAACATTGGCTGGGGAATTGATTGGGACACCCGTGGACTGGACCTAAGCATTGACTCAATTACAGTTATTCAGCGTCGACCAGCCATCACAAGTTGGACTCGGACGATCGATTCACTTGCGTTCAATATAGAGTTCGCCGGCCAATCCTGCACAAACTTGTTGGAACGATCGTTTGCAATCGGTAGTTCTGCACAATGGGAGGTTGTCAGTTCCTGTGTTGCATCTGGCGGAAACACGAATTGGACCGTGCCACTGCAGATGGACCAACCCTCAGTGTTTTATCGTGTGAAAGGCCAATGAACTGTTCCCGCTGATAAGTCATGCTTAACCGCGCCAGCGTTAAAAAGCAATTTCCTATCAGTTGGTTTTGTGAACAAGTTTGCCTGCCAATGCCGACAAGCTACTCGTCGAAATATGTGTCAACGCTTTCTTGCTGTCGAAATTTGCAGCGGGATGCAGCGGCACGTATACCAGACGCAACTCCCCGCAACTGTTTGACCGACCGTCAGAAATTTTTTCAAAACCCTGTGATACGTTCGCCACATGAAAACACGAATTGCACAGTTTGAACCGACACTGGTTTGCGACCACCCACAGCGCAACCGAAATCGTGTCAAAACTTTTTTGCATAGAAAAATGGCGCGTTGCGGCGTGGTAAGGCGTGTCAGTGCATGCAGGTGCATGATGGGAAACGGGCTTCGGAAAAATTCAGAAAAACATGTGATAGAAATGTGCGCATGAGCGAGAGCCATCAGTTTATCAATGAGCCGGCGAAGCCGGTGCCGCATCCGTTGTCGAATAAGCAGGCTGCCGATGTTCAACGCAAACGTGCCGCGCAGAAGAGAGTGCCAGTCGGCCAGTGTGAGCCATCTTCAGAAATCTGCCCAAATGTCGCTTTGTTTCGCTTTGTGTCGCGTTGCTTCGCTAGACGCCTGGCGACGAAACTCTCACCATATATGCAAATGACAGAGACATCGCGTTCGCCCAACTACCTGTCGCGCCGAAGTCAGACGCAGGCGGATCAACCCTCAACCCTCAACATGTTTTAACCATGCATTCTACAGACACAAAATCAAAGTTCCTCGAGTTCCGCGGCAAAGGCTGGAGCCTTGCCCGCATCGCAAAACAAATCGATGTCAGCGTCCGCACCTTGGCCGACTGGAACCAGCAACACCGCCAGGAAATACGCACGCTCCGCGCCATCGATATCGAAGCTCTTCAGGAAAAGTTTCTCGCCACCCACGAGCAGGAGCTCAGTTCTCTCACCGCCCAACTCCAGCGCATCGAGCAAGCGATCGGCGACAGCAAACTCCAATTCGTCGAAACTAAAGACTTATTCCGACTGGCTGCCGTGACCCGCGCCGAAATCCGCAAAGTCATCATACCCACGGAGCCGGATGATAAATCGCATGCACAAAACTAAAATTGCATCGTTTCTGCATCATTTTTGCATCATTTCCCAAATGGAGGCCGTTACAAAATCCAGCGGCGGTCACGTTTGGTCACGTTCGGTCATGTTCAGTCATCTTTGGTCACGTCTACCATCGGCTCGCCTCCTTCCTGTCGGGCCAAAGCGCCCCGCGAAGGCAGACGCGCCCTTCGAGCGAAATGCTTTACCGGTCAAAATTCGGTAAAGAAACGGTAAAGAAACGGTAAAGTTTTACCCCTTGTAAAATGAACACGGTTCAAACGAAAAAACGTACAGAAAATGTACAGAAAGGTTCAGTTTTCGGTCCACGCCTGAAAAACCGGGAAAAAGGTAACGGGAGGTAATCAGAAGTAATCGGAGGTAATCTCATTATGCAATCTCTGTCACGTTTGGTCATCTTTGGTCACGTCTGGTCATCGGAGGTAATCCCAATGCACCACCCGTCGTCGCCATTCATGCAAAACTGCACCATTTCTGCCTCGTTTCTGCCTCATCTTTTTTGCGCACCGGATGTTCCGGTCGGTCAAATTCGGTAAAGAAACGGTAAAGAAACGTAAAGTTTTTTAAATGTGCCGCCGTGCCGTCGGACGTTCCGGTCCTGAATTGATCAGATCTCGGCAAAAAACAAAATCGACTGACTTTCAGTGACCTTTACGGAAATTGTTTGCTGCCTGTCACCAAATGTAGCCTGTTCGGCGTTCCGGAGAATTCAATAAAATTGTAGCTTCCCTTTTGGCGAATCGATACAATAAGCTACTTTTCACAACGAAAAATAAAAACTCCCGGCATGCGGTCGGGAATGCAATATTAATATGGCACTGAGTCCAAAACTGGGGCCCGAACAAGCGGCAGCCAACATGGCTGACATTGCCCCCCGCTTTACACCACAAGAAGCTGTTATCGAAGCGAATCGTTGTCTGTTTTGTTTTGATGCGCCCTGCATCCAGGCATGCCCGACCGGCATCGATATCCCGAGCTTCATTCAAAAAATTGCCAACGGTAACCTGACGGGTTCCGCGCGAACAATTTTAAGCGCCAACATTCTCGGCGCCAGTTGCGCGCGGGTTTGCCCCACGTCCGTCCTTTGCGAAGGCGCGTGCGTCGTGCTCGATCGCGAAGGCAAAGCTGTCCAGATCGGACGATTGCAGCGTTACTCGACGGATCACGTTTACGACAACAAAATCCAGGTCCTCAAGCCTGCCGCGAAAAAGTCTGGCAAAAAAGTTGCCGTGCTCGGCGGTGGTCCTGCCGGCCTTGGTTGCGCGGCGGAGTTGGCTCAACTCGGCCACGACGTCACTGTTTTCGAAAAGAAACCGCAAGCCGGGGGTCTCAACACCTACGGCATCGCTTATTACAAGATGCCGCCGCAGGTGAGCCTTGAAGAAGTCGAGCTGGTCAAGAGCCTCGGAGTTCAATTCAAATTCGGCGTCGAAATCGGCAAAGACATTCAGGTCGCCGACCTCGAAAAGCAATTCGACGCGATTTTCGTAGGCCTCGGCCTTGGCCGCGGTCATCAGATGAATATTCCCGGCGAGAATTTGCCGGAAGTTATTCAGGCCCTCGATTTCATCGAAAAACTTCACACCACGCCGTTGCACAAAGTGCCGGTCGGCGCGCGTGTCGCTGTTATCGGCGGCGGCAACACCGCCATCGACGCGGTGACCCAGGCCAAGCGCCTCGGTGCCGAAAAAGCGATGCTCATTTATCGCCGCACTCAGGCTGAAATGTCGGCTTATGATTTCGAGCAGGACCTCGCCAAAACTGATGGCGCTGAATTCGTTTTCAATGCTGCACCCATCGAAGTTATCGCCGATTGCAACGGGCACGTGGCCGGCCTGAAACTCGCCCGCACGCAGTTGGTTAACGGCAAAGCCGAAATTATTCCCGGCCAGGAATGGGTCGAGCCCGTCGACATGGTTATCAAAGCGATTGGCGAACCTAAACAAGTCGAACTGCTCAAGCGCCTCTTTCCGAAAATCGAACTCGATAAGCGCGGCGCGATTGTTTACGACCGCGCAACCGGCGCAACGAATCTCCCGAAAGTTTTTGCTGGTGGCGATTGCGCCAACGGTGGACGCGAAGTTGTTAATGCTGTCGGCGAAGGCAAGAAAGCCGCGCGCGGCATGCACGCGATGTTCGTAAACCAGAAGGTTGTCGGCCCGGTTCAGCAATCTCGACTGGGTGTGAAGTCAGCGCCGGTGGGTTCTGGTTTGGAAAATCCGATCCGTGTGCCCGAACTGGAAAAAGAATACGCGAAGCAAGCGGCCGCACACTAATTTCTAACCTCAACCGAAAACCGTTATGGCAGATCTCTCCATTAACATCGCCGGAATCAAATCCCCTAATCCGTTCTGGGTCGCAAGCGGCCCACCGGCCAACACCGCTTACCAGGCAAACCGCGCATTCGAAATGGGCTGGGGCGGCGTCGTGTGGAAAACAATTGGTGACCCGGTCGTCAACGTTTCTTCGCGTTACTCTGCCCTGAATTCGGGCACGACGCGGATGATCGGCTTGAACAACATCGAGTTGATCAGCGATCGCTCGCCCGAGACGAATTTTCGCGAAATCGCCGAAGTCAAAAAGAACTGGCCCAATCACGCCGTCATCGCCTCGTTGATGGTCGATACGCGTGAACGCTGGCATGAATTCGTGAAGCGCTCCGCCGACGCTGGCGCGGACGGCATCGAACTGAATTTCGGTTGCCCGCACGGTATGTGCGAACGCGGTATGGGTTCGGCCGTCGGTCAGCAACCTGCGGTTGCTGAGAAGATTGTGAGTTGGGTAATGGAAGCCGCAACGATTCCTGTGATCGTCAAGCTGACGCCGAACATCACGGACGTGACCTTCGCCGGTCGCGCAGCCAAAAAGAGCGGTGCAAACGCAATTTCGTTGATCAACACGATCAACAGCATCACGCAAGTCAACCTGGACAATCTTTGCCCCGAACCATACGTCGACGGATTGAGCAGCCACGGCGGTTACTGCGGACCTGCAGTGAAGCCGATCGCTTTGAACATGGTTCAAAGCTGCGCGGCTGATCCAGAAATCGGCCTTCCGATTTCAGGAATCGGCGGCGTGCAAAGCTGGCGCGACGCCGCAGAATTCATCGCGCTTGGTTCGACTAGCGTTCAAGTCTGCACCGCTATCATGCATTACGGCTTCCGAATCGTCGCCGACATGAAAGAGGGCCTGAGCGATTACCTCGATTCCAAAGGCATGAAGAGCGTGATGGAGTTGGTCGGCAAAGCCGTTCCTACATTGCAAAAGTGGGAAAAGCTCGACCTGCATTACAAACGCATCGCGAAGATCGATTACAACAAATGCATTGGCTGCAACCTGTGCTACATCGCCTGCGAAGACGGCGCCCATCAAGCGATCGCATTGATTCCGCCGAACGGCCATGGGCTCGGCCCCGGTCGCGTTCCCGGCAAACCCATTCCGGAAATCAAAGAAGAGGAATGCGTCGGCTGTAATCTTTGCTCACTGGTCTGCCCGGTGGACAATTGCATTAACATGGCGTCGATTCCGACCGGCCGCGAGCGCATGAGTTGGAGTGATTACCAGACCAAGCTTAGCCGTGGCGAAATGCAGCCGATACCGCCGCATCCATGATCAAATCCCAAGCACTAAACACCAGAGCTTCTCTGGAAGATTGGTGTTTGGAGTTTGAAGCTTTTATAATTTCCACATTGTATTTATGACGAAGACCCTGACCCCTTGCCCCGTTTTCATCGGCGGGGAATGGCGCAACCTTAAGACGAGCGCCTACAATCCCGTTTACAACCCGTCGACTGGCGATGTCATTGCGGAAACGCCCATGGGCAGTGCCAAAGATGTCGATGAAGCTGTGCAAGCTGCGGCAGACGCATTTCCCGGTTGGTGGGAAACGCCCGCTATCGACCGTGCGCGCATTTTATTCCGCTTCCGCGGATTGGTAGAAGACAACTTCGAAGAGCTCGTGCGTTGCAACACTCGCGAACACGGCAAGACTTTGGCCGAGTCGCGCGGTGACGTTAAGCGCGGCATGGAAATGATCGAGTTCGCTTGCGGCGCTCCTTCCCTGTTGATGGGCGAAAGTCTGGAGAACGTCGCCAAAGGCATCGATTGCGACACCATTCGCCAACCGCTCGGTGTTTGCGCTGGTATCACGCCGTTCAATTTTCCGGCGATGGTTCCACTCTGGATGTATCCAGTCGCCCTTGCTTGCGGAAATACGTTCGTTCTCAAGCCAAGCGAAAAAGTTCCGCTCACGGCGATCAAGGTCATTCAACTGCTTGAGAAAGCCGGTTTGCCCAAAGGTGTTTTGAACATCGTCCACGGCGGACGTGATGTCGTTGATGCGTTGCTGACGCATCCGAAAGTGAGAGCGGTTTCGTTCGTCGGCTCGACGCCGATTGCACGCCACGTTTTCGAACTCGGGACCAAACATGGCAAGCGCGTGCAATCGAATGGTGGCGCGAAGAATTATGTTTTCCTCATGCCCGATGCCGATGTGGACAATTCGTCACGCGGTTTGATCGAGGCGGCATTCGGTTGCGCGGGCGAACGTTGCATGGCCGGTTCAACCGCTGTTGTGATCGGCGGCGCGAGCAAGACAGTTTTGCCTGCGTTGGTTGAAGCCACGCGCGCCATCAAAGTCGGTCCGACCGATCGCGAAAAACAACCGAACATGGGCCCTGTGATTTCGCGCCAGCACAAAGAGCGCGTGGAACAGCTTCTCGAAGCTGGTGTTAAAGAAGGCGCAAACGTCTCCGTCGACGGCCGTGGCGTGAAAAATT
Source organism: uncultured Verrucomicrobiae bacterium (assembly GCA_963702845.1). GTDB lineage: Bacteria > Verrucomicrobiota > Verrucomicrobiia > Limisphaerales > Palsa-1400 > JAICXV01. Next base: position 817,947 of record OY969763.1, read on the forward strand.
CGGATGAGCCCAACGGATTTTTCGTTGGTGCCAGTATTCTCGACAACGTCCAGAACGGAATGACCGTCGCGAAAGAAGAAATCTTCGGCCCGGTCCTGAACGTGATGCGCTTCGACGACCTCGATGCCGCCATCGAAATGGCCAACAAATCGCCATACGGAAACGGCGCATCGATTTTCACCAACAACGGCAAAGCCGCCCGGGAATTCAAGCATCGCATCAAAGCCGGCATGGTCGGAATCAACATCGGTGTTCCTGCATCCGTGCCGTGGTTCCCATTTAACGGTTGGGACGAATCGTTCTTTGGCGACCTACATATGCAGGGCAAAGAAGGTATCCAATTTTTCACGCAGCAAAAAGTGACGACGTCGCGCTGGTTCAATTACGGGGAAGGCGATATCTGGCATCGGGAAAAATAATCGGGTTCCTTGACTGTGATGCGGTGGTGTGGTAGCATCAGATGTATGAGGACGACGTTAGACATCGAGGATGACGTGCTTCAAGCTGCGAAGGAACTGGCGCACAGCGAAGGTACTAGCGCAGGGAAGATGTTATCGAAACTCGCACGCCGAGGGTTGTCAGCAGCGCAAGAGCCACAATCATCGAAGTTGACCATTCGTAACGGGGTCCCCATTTTTCCTCCTAGTGGGCAGGTTGTGACACTCGAAAAGGTCCGCAAGATTATGGACGAGGAAGGCATCTAAGAGTGCGTTCACTGTTTGACGTAAATGTGCTCATCGCGTTGCTGGACCCGGATCATGCTTTTCACGAACGTGCTCATTTTTGGTGGGACAAGAATGCTGCAGCGGGATGGGCAAGTTGTCCTATCACGGAAAATGGCGTTGTCCGTATTATGTCAAACCCCGCGTTTCGAACAAATCGCCGACTGAGCTCCACAGACGTGATTTGTGGATTGCAGGAATTCGTTTCAAGAACGGATCACCAATTTTGGGCTGACGACATTTCGTTGCGCGACTCTGCTGTTTTTAGCAGCGAGCACATTCACGGTCCCAAGCAATTAACAGATTTTTATTTACTGGCGTTGGCAAAGACACGCCAGGCGCGTTTTGCTACGTTTGACACCAACATTGCATTGTCGGCAATAAAATCAGCCACGGGCAACAATCTGTGCGCAATTTGACCTGAACCAATCAGAAAGAAATATCCTATGCCCCTCCTCATAAAGAACGGTGAGATTATTACGGCGAGCGAACGCTACGTCGCGGATATTTATTGCGAAAACGAAACCATCACCCGCATTGACAAAAACATTTCTGCGCCTGCCGGTGCTGATGTGATTGATGCGACGGGTAAGTTTGTTTTCCCCGGGTTCATTGATCCGCATGTGCATATTTATTTGCCGTTCATGGGGACGTTGGCAAAGGACACTCACGAAACGGCAAGCAAGGCCGCGCTTGTCGGTGGAACGACGACGTTTATCGAAATGATTTGTCCAAGTCGCGCGGATAAGCCGATGGAAGCTTTCGATCTTTGGCTCGGCAAAGCGCAAGGCAACAGCGCGTGCGATTTCACATTTCACATGGGCGTCACTCGGTACGATGCCGAAGCTGAAAAAGATTTTCGCGACATCGTCAAACGCGGTTGCAGTAGTTTTAAAATCTTCCTGGCATACAAAGGCGCGTTCGGCGTGACGGACGACGAACTTTACAACACGCTAAAGCTGGCGAAAGAACTCGGCGTCATTGTCACGGCGCACTGTGAAAATGCGGAACTCGTCGCTGAGTTGCAGAAGAAACTTTTGGCCGAAGGCAAGACGGGTCCTGAATACCATTATTGGAGCCGGCCACCTGTGGTTGAAGCGGAAGGCGTTCATCACCTGATGACTTTTGCCGAAATGACCGGTGCGCATGTTTACATCGTTCACACCAGTTGCGGCGAAGCGTTGCAGGAAGCGATGCACGGTTCCGCGCGGGGCGTAAAGGTTTGGGTGGAAACGCTCATTCAATATTTGCTTTGCGATAAGACCGACGCGGAGAGGCCAAATTTTGAAGGTGCAAATTTTGTGATGTCGCCGCCACTTCGCGAAAAACACAACCAGGACATCTTTTGGAACGCATTGCAGAAAGGTTTTGCTTCGACGCTCGCAACCGACCACGCGCCGTTCGATACGACGCAGAAGAAAATGGGCAAAGACGATTTCACAAAGATCCCAAACGGCATTCCGTCACTGGAAGATCGCGTCAATCTTTACTACACCCACGGTGTGAAAACCGGACGCATCGACCTGCATCAATTCGTCGCCACAGCGAGCACCAATACGGCGAAAATTTTCGGTCTGTTCCCGCGTAAAGGCACCATTCAAATGGGCGCGGACGCAGATCTCGTCGTTTACGACCCCAACTACAGGGGTAAAATTTCTGCGAAGACCCATTCGATGAATCTCGATTACAATGCGTTCGAAGGAATGGAAATCGAGGGGCGTCCGAGCGCGGTCACTGTTCGCGGTCAGATTGCCGCGCGCGATGGTAAATTCGTCGGCAAAGTCGGCCGCGGCAAATTCCTCCAGCGCGAGCCGAATCATTTTTAGTCTCGCCGCTGACTGCGCCGGTTCTCGAGTTGGGATAGATTGTTGACACTCGCACACGCGAGCGGGTGTGAACAAGAGAACGGCATTTACTTTGATTGAGCTTCTGGTCGTCGTCGCGATCATCGCTATTCTCGCCGCATTACTTCTGCCCACACTCGCGATGTCCAAGGAAAAAGCCAAGCGCGCGAGCTGTAAGAATAGTGAGCGGCAGTTCCTTTTGGCCCTGCACATGTACGGCGGCGACAACCTGCAACGCCTCCCGCCGGGAGCATCAGACGTCAGCGCCGAAGATGACCATCTGCCGGTATTGTGTAGCATCACGAGCAACGCGGTAATCCGTTACAGCGGCAATCGCTCGATTCATTGCCCGAACTACCAGGATTATTTTATCACGCAGCAGGCCAAGCGCCCGGCAATAGAAGCGACTTACGGTTACGTCATCGGATACAATTATCACGGCGGCCATATCAACACGCCGTGGCCGGCAATTTCGGTATACACGAATCAGTGGGTTTCACCGATGAAGCTGACCGATTCACCTTTGTTAGTGTTGGTGTCAGAGATGAACGACTGGTCACCCGGATATCAGCAAACATTCGCTCCGCATGGGAAAAACGGAGCTGTGATTTCAACCGGCGACTACGCAAACAATCCAAGTGCCGCCGGAGTTTCTTCGCGCGATGCTGGAGCTTTGGGCGGAAACATTGGGTTGCTCGATGGTTCGGTTTCGTGGAAGCGCGTTGACGACATGGTGATCTATCGTGGGTCGCAGGCATGGGACACCGACGGCTGTTGGGCGATGTGGTGACGCCCTGCGCTTGACGTCGGTGGCGTGAAGTTTATTGTTCGGCTATATGCAACATTCGTCTGGATTTCTGAAGGTCGTTAACGAAGCTCGCGTCAAAATCAAAGAGGTCAGCGTCGCGGAAGCGCGCGCACGGATTGAGCAAAATCCCAAAGCTATTCTTGTCGATATTCGCGAAGATTCCGAATGGGCTAACGGCCACGCGGCGCAGGCGATCCATCTCGGCAAAGGAATTCTGGAACGTGACATCGAAGAGACGATTACGGATAAAGACGCGGAGATTATATTGTATTGCGGCGGTGGGTATCGTTCCGCGTTGTCGGCAGAAATGGCGCAGCGGATGGGTTACAAGAATGTCGCGTCAATGATGGGTGGTTACAAAGGAATGGTTGTCGCTGGTTGGCCGATGACGAAGTAGCGGCATTACGAAACTGTCATACAAACACCGTTGCGCGCTCGGGACGGTGCGGTAGTTTTGCAGCGAAAGGAAAATTTATGTCTGCACGATTTTTTAAACCGATCTTCACTATCGCAATTGCTTCGGCTCTCGTCGCCAGCGCCGCACCGAAGCAGTATCACAAAATCACGGAGATTTCCGTCGGTGGTGAGGGTGGCTGGGATTATTTGGCGGTCGATGAAGCGGCGCGTCGGCTTTACGTGTCGCATGGCAATGTTGCTGTGGTCATCGACGTGGACAGCAATAAACTGGTCGGACAAATCGAAGACACGCCGGGAATTCATGGCATTGCTATCGCGCCCAAGTTGGGACGTGTTTTTACAAGCAATGGACGCGAGAACAAGGTCAGTGTCGTTGATGCGAAAACGTTGAAGACGTTGTCGAAAGTGGAGACTGGCGAGAATCCGGACGCGATCATGTTTGAACCGGGCAAGTCTGAGGTCTACGCGTTCAATGGCCGTGGTAAATCCGCGACGGTAATCGATGCGAAATCCGGCAAGGTTGTCGCGACTATTCCGCTGTCGGGCAAACCGGAATTTGCGGTGGCAGATCCGAAGGCGCATCAGGTTTACTGCAATCTTGAAGATAAGAGTGAGGTCGCGGTGATTGATACGAAATCGCACACCGTGAAAACGACATGGCCGGTCGCGCCGGGGGAGGAACCTTCAGGCATGGCATTTGATTCTGCGAATCATCGGTTGTTCCTGGGTTGCGGAAATAAGATGATGGTGATGATGGATAGCTCGAACGGGAAGGTGCTCGCGCATGTGCCGATCGGTGATGGTGTCGACGCGAATAAATTTGATCGCAAGAACGGTTATGCCTTTGCTTCCTGCCGCGACGGCACGGTGACAATCGCGAAGGAGAATGGAGACATGCTGGAGGTGTTACAAACTTTGAAGACTCAACAGGGGTCTCGAACGATGGCGTTGGATACGACCACCCATCGTATTTATTTAGCCGCGGCGGAGTTTGGTGAGCGGAAACCTGGAGAGCGTCGTCCTCCGATGAAGCCGGGGTCATTTAAGGTGTTGGTCTTCGGGATGGACTAAGCCGATTTGTCGAACCTGAAAAACGCCTGTGCGGTGCGGCACGTTTGCTCGCTTAATTCTTCGAGCGAGCAATTTCTAACTTGTGCGGCGAGATCGGCGATTTCTTTGACGTATGCGGGTTCGCAGCGCTTTCCTCGATAGGGCACCGGAGCAAGGAATGGGCAGTCGGTCTCCAGCATGAAGCGATCGGTTGGAGCGGCGGCTAAAGCGTCGCGAGCGCTTTGTGCGGTTTTGAATGTTAGCAGACCGGTGAAGCTGACCAGTGAGCCGAGTTCGAGAACGCGATTGAGAGAGGGGATGGGCTCAGAAAAACAGTGAAAGACGCCGCGCACTTTTTCACGGAATGGCTCCATTTGAGTGATGACGTCGTCGAAGGAATTGCGTTGGTGAATGACGCAGTTGAGACCGAGTTGGGTGGCAACTTCCATTTGCTGACGAAAGATGCTGGCTTGTTTGGCCTTATACCCGTCGTGATTGCCTTCAGGCATGCGATGGTAATCGAGACCAGTTTCGCCAATGGCGACCACTTTTGGGTGTTTCGCTAAATCGCGCAGGGCAGGGCGGATGTCTTCAGGCGCTTCCAAAACGTGCGTGGGATGCCAGCCCACGACGGCAAACACGTTTGGAAACTTTTCAGCGATAGCGATCGCACGTTTGCTGCCTTCGAGGTCGGTTCCGATCGAGATAATGCGCTCAATTCCCACCGCGTGCGCGCGAGCTACCACAGCGTCGACATCGACTTTGAAATCGGGGAAATCGAGATGGGCGTGCGTGTCGTAAAAAACTGCCATGCGCACAGTGTGGCTTGCTACTGAAACCCAAGCAAGTGCCCGCCGTGGTAAACGACGAATGCGAATGTCCACGCGAGAACGCCCATATAGATCCATTGGAATAACGGCCATTTCCAGGAATTGGTTTCGCGACGGACGACGGCGACGGTGCTGATGCATTGCATGGCGAGGACGTAGAAGACCATCAATGAAAGGCAGGTCAGCGTCGTGTAAACGGCGGTGCCGTCGGGACGTTTTTCATCGCGCAGGACCTGTGCAAGGTCGCGGGTGTGAGCGCCCTCGTCGGTATTTTCGGCGACGTTGTAGACGATGGACATGGTGCTGACGAAGACTTCACGCGCGGCGAAGGAGGAGACGAGGCCGATCCCGATTTTCCAATCGAAACCGAGCGGCCTGATGATGGGTTCGAGAGCGCGGCCTGCCATACCGGCAAAGCTGTTGCGAACGCGTTCGCTACTGGCGGTCGTGGCTGATGCGGCCTGAGTTTGCAACGACGACGCGACGTTTGTTGTTTGGTTCGTCGTTGTGTGACGCGGATAGCTGGCGAGGAACCAGAGCAAAATGTTGATGCCGAGAATGACGGTGCCGGCTTTGCGGAGGAACAGTTTTGAACGGTCCCACATGTGACGAGCGACGATGCGCGCGAGCGGGCGTTTGTAGGGCGGCAGTTCCATCACCAGCATCGGTGTCTCGCCTTTGAGCAACGTTTTCTTGAAGAGCCATGCCATCAAGAGTGCGACGACGATGCCGAGGAGATACATCGAGAGCATGGTGAGACTGGCCATGAGTTGTCGGCCGGGAAACATGGCGGCGATGATCAAAATATAAACCGGTAATCGCGCGGAGCAGCTCATCAATGGCGCGACGAGGATTGTGACGAGCCGATCTTTTGGAGTTTCGATGGTGCGCGTGGCCATGATGCCGGGGATGGCGCACGCGAAGGAGCTGAGCATCGGGATGAAACTTTTTCCGTGCAGCCCGACTTTGCTCATCAACCGGTCCATTAAAAATGCGGCGCGTGCCATGTAGCCAGTGTCTTCGAGCAGGCCGATGAAGAAGAAGAGTAAACAAATTTGCGGTAGAAAAACGACGACAGCGCCGACGCCTTGAATGACACCGTTGACGAGGAGATCGCGCAGGTCTCCGGGTGGCATGGCGTTTCCAACCGCGTCACCGGCTAACTTGAAACCGGTTTTTAGCAGTTCCATCGGAATGGGCGCCAGAGTGAAGATGCTGAGGAACATCACAGCCATGATGGCGACGAAAATGAGCATTCCCCAAAACCGATGCGTCACGACACGGTCGAGTTTGTCGCTGAAATTTTCACCGCTCAAACCACTGTCGCTCGTGACTAATTGCTGGATTGCGGAGATGCGGAGGTAGCGCGCTTCGATCGTCGCACTACGCCAATCCAGTCCGGTGGCTTCAATGCGTGCGCGCGCGGCTTCGACCGACTGAACGACACTCGCAGAATAATGTGAGGCGCTGCCCCGCAGGAATTTCTCGTCCGACAAGATCAACACCGCTTCCGCGTGCGCGGACGTATGGCGTTGGTGAAATGCGTTAGCGAGGAGGTCTGACAGAGGCTCGATCTCTTTGGCTATCGCGGCGGGTAATTCGTAAAAGGGTTTTGGCGTCGTGCGTTTTGGCGCGCGCACGAGTTCAACGATGCCCTTGCGCAACTCGGGAATTCCTTCGCCTGTGTTGGCGATAAGGGGAAGCACAGGGATGCCAAGTTGATTTGAAAGCTTTTCGGCGTCGATGGCATGACCATTTCCGGCGGCGACATCGACCATGTTCAACCCGATGATCGTCGGATAGCCAAGTTCGACGACTTGTGTGGCGAAATACAAATTGCGTTCCAGGTTAGACGCATCGACGACGACAATGACAAGGCAAGGCGCCGGCACTTCAGACAAACGATGAAAGAGAACATCGCGCGCGACCTGTTCGTCGAGCGATTGCGGACTGAGACTGTAGGTCCCAGGCAGATCCAGGATTGTGATGGGCAGCTCATTGGGGGAGCCTTGGAGTTTCCCCTCTTTGCGTTCCACGGTGACACCGGCGTAATTGCCGACGCGCGCACGCAAACCAGTGAGCGCATTGAAGACAGTGGTTTTGCCGGAATTCGGATTACCGGTCAGGACAACGTATGCCGGTTGCGTGCGCGGTGAGGCACTGCCTCGTTGAGACTGAGTCTCAATAGGCGATTTTGCTGCGCTCGGTTGTGTTTTATCCTGTGTTAACATTCGAAGGGATTTGCCGATTAGGGCGCCTGCCTCATTTCGATTCTACAAAAATTTGCTCAGCGTCTGCCCGTCGTAACGTCAGATGATAGCCACGCACTTTGATTTCAACGGGATCGCCTAACGGCGCGAAGCGAACCAATTGCACCGGTGTGCCGACGAGCAGTCCCATTTCAAGCAAACGTCCCCGGCTTTGCGGTGGCACTTTGATTTCCGTGACCGTTGCAGCGCTTCCCATGGTCAATGAAGTCAGTGGCTGGCTTGGCATATCACGCTGCCTTGCGCGACACTGTGATGGGAGATACGGGCTCAACCAAAATCTTATCGGCCAGTCGCGTGCTGATCCCGAGGCGCGCATTACAGACCTGGCAAATGATCGTGTTTTCGCGGGTCAAAACTTTGATCTGTTGCTCTTCGCCCAAGCCCATCTCACGCAGTCGTTTGGCCAGATCGTCGTCACACGCCAAGTGCTTGATGCGCACCGAGGAGCCGTCGCGCAGATGGCTCAGCGGGCACAGTTCAGGCTGCGGACAAACTTTATCATCGCAAGCCGTATGCACTGGCACTTCATTCACGCGAACGAGGGTAAGCTAATTGAGACTGAGTTGCAAGTGGAGTTGGAGGGCAGAAATTGGTTTTTTGACACCATTTTTTGGCTTTCGGGTCGCAAGAGAACTTCGGTATGCTCGTTTAATGGTTCCCATGTCTCGACTAATCATCGGCCTTTTACTGGCCGTCGGTGTTCTCGCCGTGTCCGCGGCTGACCAGAAATATACGATTGCGGTGATTCCGAAAGGCACGACGCATGAGTTTTGGAAAGCGATCCACGCCGGTGCGCTGAAGGCGCAGCAGGAACTCAAGACACGTGGAATCAACGTCGACATCATTTGGAAAGGGCCACTACGTGAGGACGATCGGGACCAGCAAATCCAGGTCGTCGAGAATTTTGTCGCGCGACATGTGAATGGGATTGTGCTCGCCCCGTTGGATTCGCAAGCGTTAGTGCGTCCGGTGGTCACGGCAGCGGCTGCGAAGGTGCCGGTCGTGATCATCGACTCGGGACTAAAGACGGACAAATACCAGAGCTTTGTTGCGACGGATAACTTTAAGGGTGGCATTCTCGCCGGTGAGGAGTTGGGCCGATTGCTCGGTGGAAAAGGCGATGTGATTTTGTTGCGTTATGCCGTTGGTTCGGCGAGTACGGAGCAACGCGAGGCTGGGTTTCTCGACGCAATCAAAAAGTTTCCAGATATAAAAATTCTGTCGTCCGATCAGCATGCGGGCGCGACGCGTGAGTTGGCTTATCAGACTTCGCAAAATTTGTTGAACCGTTATGGCCGCGAGGTGAACGGGATTTTCGTGCCGAACGAATCCGTTACTGTCGGGATGGCCAAGGCATTGCGCGACATAGGCAAGGCCGGCGGCAAAGTGAAGCTCATCGGTTTTGATTCGGGTTCGCTGTCGGTGCAGGATTTGAAAAACGGGGATGTGCAGGCATTGATCGTTCAAAATCCGGTCAAGATGTCGTATGTAGGAGTGATGACGGTGGTCGATGTGCTCACTGGCAAAACTGTACCGAAACGGATTGATACGGGTGTGGCGTTGATAACGCGCGAGAACATGAATCAGCCGGAAATGCAGGAACTGCTGTATCCACCGCTCAAGAAATATTTGAATGAGTGACGGTGTTTCAACTGGGTTGAGTAGCGCCAGCGTCATAAAGCGAGGCCGTTTGGGAACTGGCGCTCTGGTGAGAATGCTTTCTGGTTTGAGCAATGTTTTCGGACCATTGCTGGGATTGGCTTTCGTTATCGGCCTGTTCTGCCTCAGTTCGGAGGTGCGGCCATATTTTCTAACCGGCGGGAACTTTAAGATTATTTTCACGCAAGCGGTTGTCGTTTCCATCGCCGCACTTGGAATGACGATGGTCATCATCAGCGGCGGAATCGATTTGAGTGCAGGGGCCTCCATTGCGTTGACCAGTGTGATTGGGGCGATTGCGTTGGCGAACAATCTTGGACCGGTTGCTGCGTTGGCCGGAGCACTTATCGTTGGCGCTTTGGTTGGTTTGATAAACGGCGCGGTTATTTCAGGATTCAAAATGATGCCTTTCATCGTGACGCTTGGCACGATGGGCATTGCGCGGGGCGTGGCACTTTGGGTTTCCGGTAGTCAAACCGTGATGGTTCCTGACACTTGGGTCAACAAGTTGATGGAGCAGCAATCGCCGGATCAATTGCTACCGGTGCCGATGGGTGTATGGGTGACAGTTGCAATGGCCGTCGTGGTTGCGCTGGTGATGCGCGAGACAGTTTTCGGCCGTTACATTTTTGCAATGGGCGGCAACGAGTTAGCTGCGCGTCTTTCGGGGGTGCGAGTCCGATTTCAGAAGACGTGTGTTTACGCGTGCGCTGGGGTTCTTTTTGGATTGGCCGGAGTGATGCAACTCTCGCGGTTGACCCAGGGCGATCCTTCGACGGCAAACGGCTTGGAACTCGACATCATCGCCGCTGTGGTGATTGGTGGCGCGAGCTTGAATGGTGGCATAGGCAGCATACCCGGGGCGTTGATTGGGGCGCTGATCATGGCCGTGCTGCGAAATGGCTCGAGCCAGATGGGCTGGCCTACCTATGTGCAGCAAATCATAATTGGCGGAGTTATCATTATCGCGGTGGGGTTGGACAGGTTACGACGCACCAGCCGAGCGAAACATTTGTCCCCTTGAATTTCCCGTCGACGAGTCCAATCTATTGACACAGCTGCATGAATAGCCGCGAAAACATCTCTGCCGATTCGGCGCCTCTCGCCAACCTCGATGAATGGGAGGATTTTCTGAAGGAGCGCTATCCCGAGAAGCCGTTCCAAACTGTCGATCCAAACAAGAAGAAGGAACAGTTCCGCAATTATGAGGCTGATGCACGCCCGACTGTCCGTGAATTTTATCGGTTGAATCATCGTTATCAGACGCGCGATTTTGTGCAGCAGAAGAGACGTGAATTCCTGGCGCTGAATCGTAAACAAATGGGAATTTGGGAAGCGCTCGAGTTTCTTAATCAACTGGTCGATGACAGTGATCCGGATACGAACCTGACGCAGTTGGATCACTTGGTGCAGACGGCTGAACAAATTCGAAAAGATGGACATCCACGTTGGTTCATTTTAACGGGTTTGATCCATGATCTCGGCAAGATCCTGTGCTTGTTCGGGGAGCCACAATGGGCGGTGGTTGGCGATACGTTCCCGGTCGGTTGCGCATATTCCGACAAGATCATTTTCCACGATTTTTTTGCGGACAATCCAGACAGCAAAAACCCGCAATATCAGACGCGCCTTGGCGTCTATGACCAGAACCGCGGGCTCGACACTGTGCAGATGTCATGGGGGCACGACGAATATTTATATAACGTGGTCAAAGATTACCTTCCGATGGAAGCGCTCTACATGATTCGTTATCACTCGTTTTATCCCGCGCATCGCGAGTGCGAATACGATTACCTGATGAACGATCAGGACCGCAAAATGTTGAAATGGGTACAGGCGTTCAATCCTTACGACCTCTACACAAAGAGCCAGCAGCCGCCGAATGTGAAAGAATTGCGGCCGTTTTACGACGATTTGATTGGGGAATTTTTCCCGCCGGTGATGAAGTGGTGATGTGAAAACCGCTACGCTCAAACCAAAGCAGGTTTATTTAATATCGAATGGCGACCTCCGCCTTTCCGCTAATCAAAAATGCTGGCCCGAACAGGCGAAAATGGAAGTGGCATTGGGTTGGGCGCTAAAAGCCGAGGGATGGACAGTTGTGCGGGCGCATCCGTATGACGAACAAAAGAAGCACGGATTTATCGATTCGCAGAAGATGGGGTTGGAAGTATTTCGCAAACTCGACCCAACTGCGCCACTCATCGTCGCCGAGTCCGTCTGGCAATACAGTCAACATTTACTCGGAGGATTGTTCACACACCGCGGCCCAATTTTGACCGTTGCGAATTGGAGCGGCACCTGGCCCGGGCTGGTTGGCATGCTGAACTTGAATGCTTCGATGACGAAGGCGGGCATTAGATATAGCTCGTTGTGGAGTGAAGATTTTAGCGACAAGTTTTTCACAAGTGGCTTACGCCAGTGGCTCAATGCCGGCGTGGTTACTCATGATGAAAACCATGTTCGAGATTTTTCGGCTGTAAAAATTCCGAAGTCGGACGAACAACTGGGCCGTCGTTTCGCGCGCAGGTTCAAGCAGCAAAAAGCGATCATGGGCGTTTTTGACGAGGGCTGCATGGGAATGTTTAATGCCATCATTCCCGACGAATTGCTTCATCAGACGGGACTGTTCAAAGAACGGCTCAGCCAATCTGCGCTTTATGCCGCGATGCAACGGGTAAGCGATGACGAGGCGGATGCCGTGTTGCGATGGCTGCTTAAAAAGGGAATGACTTTCCACTGGGGCAAGGATGAGTCAACCGAGCTGACACAAGCGCAGACCTTGTTGCAGTGCAAAATGTATATCGCCGCAGTCAGGATCGCTGATGAATTTGGCTGTTCGACCATCGGCATCCAATATCAGCAGGGCTTGAAAGATCTCGCGCCTGCCAGTGATTTAGTGGAGGGATTGTTGAACAATGTCGACCGTCCGCCAGTGAAGTGCATAAAAACTGGCCGCACGTTATTCGACAACGAAGCGGTGCCGCACTTCAACGAAGTGGACGAGTGCGCGGGACTCGATGGACTTGTGACTTATCGCTTATGGCGTGAGCTTGGGTTTGCGCCGGAGAACACGCTCCATGATTTGCGGTGGGCCCAGCATTTTAACGACGCTTATGTTTGGGTGCTGTTGATTTCCGGCGCAGCGCCGCCTGCACATTTTATCGGTGGTTATAAAGGAACCTCGAGCGAGCGTCAGCCGCCAATGTATTTCCGGCTCGGTGGTGGAACGGTAAAAGGAATTTCCAAGCCTGGTTCGGTTGTTTGGAGCCGCATTTTTGTAATGGGTGGGAAACTTCACTGCGATCTCGGCGTGTGCGACGTGGTAAAACTCCCGCATGCCGAAACGGAACGGCGTTGGAATGAAACAACTCCACAATGGCCGATCATGCACGCGGTATTTAAAGGCATATCTCGCGACCAGATGATGGCGCGCCACAAGTCCAATCACATCCAAGTGGTTTATGCGCCCAATTCAGCACAGGCCAATCGAGCCGCGCGCATCAAGGCGGCGGCGCTTGATGAGCTTGGGATAGAGGTGCATTTCTGCGGTGATCTCCGGCTCAAGTAATTGCGTAGAGAATGTTTGCTGCGGGAAAGTGGCTGTCCGACATGGATTCGAACCATGACTAAAGCCTCCAAAGGGCTCTGTGCTACCATTACACCATCGGACAAGTCGTGGTTAAGGTAACGTTTTGAAACCAGACTGCAAATAAATTTCGATTGAGAGCGGCTAGGCGGTGAGTGGAACTGCCGTTAACCACATCTTCTCGCCAAAATGGGATTTGAATTTTTCCAGAATTTGGTCGGCAACCGATTGCGAATCGACGATGGCAAATGTCGCGGAACCGCTGCCGGACATCAAAGTAGTCAGGGCACCCTGTTCGCGAAAAAACTCCTGGAAGAGAACGAGCAGGGGATACTTCTTGAGTGCTGGTGCTTCGAGCGAGTTGTAAAATTCTTTACTGGCGTCAGCCATGTCCCCTTTGGCTAAAAGCCCCGCGAGTTTTTCAGCGCGACCGGGTTTTCCATTTTGAGCTTCGGGGAACTTTGACATCTGCTGATAAGCCCATGGCGTGGAAATACCAAAGCCAGGATGAACCACAATAATGCTCTTGCCGCGCAAACAGGAAAACGAATCCAGCGGCCTGATTTGTTCGCCCCGGCCGACACCGATCGCAGGCCGGTTTTGAAGGAAGAACGGGATATCCGACCCGAGGGAAGCGGCAAGTTCGAACAGTTTATCGTTTGGCAACGCCGTGCCAAAAACTTCGTTCATGCCCAGTAGCGTCACGGCTGCGTCACCGCTGCCGCCGCCAAGACCTGCGGCTGTTGGCACGTGCTTGTCTAGATGAATACGAACGCCGTCGCGAATACCAGCGGAGTTGCGGAAAAGGTCAGCCGCGCGATAGACGAGATTCTTTGAATCGACTGGGAGAGTGGGGTCGCTGCACGTGAGCTGAATGCCGCTGCCTTTACGTTCAAACGTCAACCGATCGCAGATTGGGATCGGGTGCATGAGCGTTTCGAGCTCATGAAAGCCGTCGGGGCGCTTGCCCAAAAGATTGAGCAAGAAGTTGACCTTGCAGGGGGACTGTTTTTCGAGTGCCAACAAGGTGCGGAGTTTCCGCTGAATCAATTATCGAAAATACGGAACCGGCTGCCAGGAACAAATGGCACTATGTCGCCGCCGCCGAAGCCGAGGGCTGCGTCAGGTTGGACAAATTCATCGGCAATCCAGCGCGGACGATAGCTGTCGGGATAAACCGGCCATTCAGGACGATAGATCGGGCCGTAGTCTTTGGTGCACCAATCGTTCGGGAAAGGAGCGGTGGCCATTTCGTAGATGCCGACGCCAGTGCGGGCGACGCTACGGTTGAAGCCGTGGAAAAATCCAGCGGTATAACCGGCTTCGGGGTTTTTCAGGACGACGGTTTGTTCCATCGAGCGGCGAATTTCGCCCAAGCGGGTGAATTCAGTGACATTGGCGACGCCGCGACCAAATTTTCTTTCGGTTCCGGGAACAGAGCAACCCACGGCAAGAAAAGCGATTGCGAAAACAGACAGGAGGACTTTCATACTTGGCATATGTATCTTTGACAAATCTGACACGTCGCGGTGATTTGTCGAGACTTTTTGCGAAACGAATCAAGAACAGACGGACACCGATAAACACAGATAACTTGCTCGGACGCGCCGCTCTGTTATTGATTGGCCGTGCCTGGCAAGAAAGCAATTTTTCTGGACCGAGACGGGACGATTATCGTTGAAAGGGACTACCTGAAACGACCCGAAGATGTCGCCGTATTTCCCGGCGCGGGCAAGGCCTTGCGGTGGTTGGCCGATGCCGGTTTTGCCTTGATTATGGTGTCCAATCAATCCGGCGTGGGCCGCGGCTATTTCACCATGGCGGACGTCGAGGCGGTGAATGCGCGTTTGCTCGAGCTGTTGTCAGCAGAAGGCGCCAGATTTCAGAAGATATATATAGCACCAGAAGCGCCCGAGCAGCCGAGTCATGGGAGAAAACCATCGCCGGCATTTCTTTTTGATGCGCGGGACGAGTTCGGGATCGATTTGTTCCAAAGCTATATGGTCGGCGACAAAGAGATCGATTTGCAGTGCGGCTGGAACGCGGGTCTCAAAAAAAGCATTTTGGTTCGCACCGGGTATGGTAAACAAACAGAAGCAGCCGGGAAGGTTGGCGCGGGGATTGCAGTGGATGACTTGGCCGCTGCTGCCGATTGGATTTTGTCAGAATGCCGCATAGCCAAATAACTGAACTCAAAGAATGAAAAAAATTATAATTCGACTCGTCCTCGCGGTCGCCGTCCTGCTGGTGTTGGTGTTGATCGTCGGCTGGATTTTCCTCGGCTCGATTGTCACAAAAGGCGTGAACACCGTTGGCCCAACCGTTACCAAGACAGACGTCCGGCTTGGCAGTGCGAATGTTTCAATTTTATCCGGGAGCGCAACGTTAAAAAATCTGTTCGTTGGCAACCCCGAAGGCTACACCACGCCGTCGGCCATCAAAGCGGACAAAATCGCGGTTTCGCTCCAACCGATGTCCATCTTCGGTGACAAAATCGTAGTGAAGAGCGTCAATGTGCAGGCGCCGGATATCACTGTGGAAGGCGGCATCACCAAAAACAACCTGACGAAGATCCTTGATAACACACAGGGCAGCGCCGATCAGGCTGAGGCAAAGAAAAACGAACCGAAAAGCGAAAAGAAAACCCCGACCGATAAGGCATCGCGGAAGATTGAAGTGGATGAGTTCGTCATCAGCGGGGCGAAGGTTCATTACAACGGCGGCGCGCTCACTGGTGGTAAAACGGTCACGGTTCCAATTCCTGATATTCACCTGAGCAATCTCGGGACTGGTCCGGACGGAATAACTGCGGCGGATCTGACCAAACGCGTGATGGATGCCGTGGTTGCCTCGATCGGACCGGCCCTTACTAGCGCGGCTGGAAATGTGGGCAAGGAAGCGACTGGAATTCTGAAGGATGTTGGCAGCAAAGGCACATCTGGACTGACGAACGTGACCAAAGGCCTCAAAGGACTTTTCGGAAAGTAGGATGAGAACCGTTGGAATCATCCCAGCTCGTTACGGTTCGACGCGCTTTCCCGGAAAGCCGTTGGCCCTGATTGCGGGCAAGCCTCTGATTCAACACGTCGTCGAACGTTGTCAGCATTCGAAGAAGCTGACCGAGGTAATCGTCGCCACGGACGACACGAGGATTTGGGAAGTCGCACAGGATTTTTGTCGCGTAGAAATGACGACGCCGGATCATCCTAGCGGATCGGACCGGATCGCCGAAGTGGCGCGGAATTGCGCTTGTGATGCAGTGGTGAATATCCAGGGCGATGAACCGCTCATCGACCCTCGTGTCATCGATACCGTCGTTGATGCGCTGCATAACTGCGAGATGTCCACAGCTGCCACCCGCATTCGCGACAGCGCTGAACTGGAAAGTCCGAACATTGTAAAAGTGGTGGTGAATGTTGAAGGTCGGGCGATGTATTTTTCGCGCCGCACGATTCCCTTTCTGCGGGATGTGAAAGGGGATGAATTAACTGCGTTCCCGTTTTTGAAACACCTTGGCATTTATGGTTATCGGCGTGACACTTTGTTGAAGCTGGTCAAACTTCCGATGTCGGCACTTGAGCAGGCCGAAAAGTTGGAGCAATTACGGGCGTTGGAAAATGGGATTCCGATTGCAGTCCGAGTCGTTGATTACGACAGTGTGGGTGTCGATGTTCCTGCGGATGTGGCGCGAGTGGAAAAACTTTTGCAGCACAAATGAAATACATTTTTGTCACAGGCGGTGTGGTGAGTTCGTTAGGCAAAGGCTTGACTGCTGCGTCGATTGGCACGCTGCTCGAGAACCGCGGCCTCAAAGTCACGCTCCAAAAATTCGACCCTTACCTCAACGTCGACCCCGGGACGATGAGCCCGTATCAACATGGCGAAGTTTATGTGCTCGATGACGGCGCGGAAACGGATCTGGACCTCGGCCACTACGAACGATTCACCAACGTAAAACTGACGAGATTCAACAACCTGACCAGTGGCCAGGTTTACCAAACCGTTTTGAACAAGGAGCGGCGCGGTGATTATCTCGGCAAAACTGTGCAAGTGATTCCGCACGTTACTGACGAAATTCAGAACCGCATCCGGATGCTGGCCGACCAGAGTAAAGCGGACGTCGTCATCACTGAGATCGGTGGCACCACTGGCGATATTGAGGGATTGCCGTTTTTGGAGGCGATCCGCGAGTTTGTCCTTGGAGTTGGATATAACAATGCCATTTTCGTTCACGTCACTTACGTCCCGTTTATCAAGGCGGCGGGCGAACTTAAGACCAAGCCAACGCAGCAGTCCGTCGCGAAGTTGCGCGAAATCGGTATCGCGCCACACATCCTGGTTTGCCGTTGCGATCGACCGCTCGACAAAGAACTGCGCCAGAAGATTTCCCTTTATTGCAACGTGCCGTATGAGGCGGTGATTGAAGAACAGGACGTTGCTAATACCATTTACGAAGTTCCCCTGATGTTGCAACGCGAGCGTGTGGACGACATCGTATGCAAGTTGCTGCAGCTCGATACGCCGCCCGCCAACATGTCGCACTGGCAGGAAATCATCCGCAAGCTCATCGCGCCGCAGCACCGCGTCCGCATCGGTGTTGTCGGTAAATACACCGAACTTCAGGACGCCTACAAATCCGTTTACGAAGCGATTACCCACGGCGGAATTGCCAACGACTGCGGCGTGGAAATCCAGAAAGTCGAGTCAGGCGAAATCGCGAAACTCGGTCCCGCAAAAGCACTCGAAGGCCTCGGCGGAATTCTTGTTCCTGGCGGTTTCGGTGAACGCGGAATAGAAGGGAAAATTGTCGCGGCACAATACGCGCGCGAAAACAAAATCCCATACCTCGGCCTTTGTTTAGGCATGCAAATCGCCACCATCGAATTCGCGCGCAACGTCCTTGGATTACAAAAGGCGCATTCGACGGAGTTCGATCCAAACACGCCATATCCAGTGATCGCACTGTTGGACGAACAAAAGAAAGTGATCCGCAAAGGCGGCACTATGCGTCTGGGCTTGCAACCTTGCCAATTAACAGAGCATTCAAAAGCTCGCGAAGTTTACGGCGCATTTATTATCAACGAGCGACATCGTCATCGTTACGAATTCAACAACGCTTATCGGGAGCAGTTTGAAAAAGCCGGTTTCGTTTTCAGCGGCACATCTCCGGATGGAAAATTGGTCGAATTGATCGAAATCCCCGATCACCCGTTCTTCATGGCGTCGCAATTTCATCCGGAATTCCAAAGCAAACCAAACGCGCCGCATCCGTTGTTCAGAGCATTCATCGCGGCGGCGCACAAGCAAATCCACCGCCGGCCATTGTAGATGGGTTACAGCGAAGCCATTCAGTTTTTATACTCGTTGCGACGGTTTGGGGCGAAGCTTGGGTTGGATAACACACTCGCTCTCGCGGGCCTTTTCGGGAATCCGCAGAACAGATTCGAGGTTCATCCACGTCGCCGGCACCAACGGAAAGGGTTCAACCTGCGCCATGTTGGAATCAATCTACAGGGCAGCAGGTTTGAAGGTCGGACTGTTTACTTCCCCGCATCTGGTCTCGTTCCGCGAGCGTATTCAAGTAAACCGCGAGATGATTCATGAGAATGAGGTGGCGGTGCTTGTCGACGATTTAAAATTTCAGATTAAGAAACTCAAAACGCATCCGACATTTTTTGAGGTGGTCACGGTCATGGCGTTGCGATATTTCGCCACCAAAAAGTGCGACATCGTCATCTGGGAGACAGGGCTTGGTGGACGGTTGGACTCGACAAACATTGTCACTCCCATGGCGAGTGTTATCACCAACGTGCAACTCGATCATCAACAATGGCTCGGTAACACCATCCCGGAAATCGCGCGAGAGAAGGCTGGGATTATCAAGCCTGGCGTGCCGTGTTTTACCGCGGCAGAAGACGAAGCCGCGTTGCAAACAATTGCTCAGGTCGCTGCGCGCAATAACTCGGCCTTTTGGACGGTGTCGCAGAGCGAAGCGGAGAAAATCCGAAAACTGGGAATTCCGCTTCTTGGTGAGCATCAGCTCTTGAATGCCGCATTAGCCGCTGCGGTGGTGCGGTTGCTTGGCAATCAAATTTCTGTTTCTGAGCAGGCGATCGCCGACGGATTAAAACAGACGAAGTGGCCGGGGCGCTTTCAGGTGGTACAACGAGGGGAGCAAACAATCGTGCTGGATGGCGCCCACAATCCTGCGGGAGCAGCGACTCTCGCCCAGGCGCTCAAACAGCATTTTTCGGGTGCAGAACTGACCTTGGTTCTTGGCGCGATGGAAGACAAGGACGTCCGCTCGATTTGCGCAATCCTTGCTCCGTTGGCAAAAAAAATTGTCGTCACCAGAGTTGGAAGCGAGCGTGCTGCGAATCCGGTTGCGTTGTTTGATTGTTGCCAAAAATCGAACACGACAGCCGACGTAAAATCGACAGACAGCCTTGCTGCAGCTCTGAATTTGACGCAGCAGGACAAAGTTGTCGTCGTGACCGGTTCGTTGCATTTCATCGGTGAAGCTTTGGAATTACTCCGCCTGAGCGATGCTCCGTCAGAACGCGAGCTGAACGAATATATGCCCGCGCCGCAGCGATGATTTTTGGCCGTGACATTCGAGCGATGACATTCGATGTCGGCGGAACTTTGATTGAACCATATCCGAGCGTCGGCCACGTGTATTCAGAAGTGGCCGCTCGCCACGGTGTCTACGTTGAGCCTGATGTGTTGAACGCCCGTTTCGCCGCCGCCTGGAAAGCCAGGAAAGACTTTGGTCACAGCATGCGCGACTGGTCCAACCTCGTTGACGTCACATTTTCCGGTCTGGCCGAACCGAGCCGCACCTTCTTCCCCGATCTGTACGCGGCTTTCATCAAATCAGCAGTATGGCACATTTTCGACGACGTCCTGCCAACGCTAGAACACTTGCAGAAAAACGGCATGAGACTCGCAGTCATTTCCAATTGGGACGAACGCCTCCGCCCTTTGCTCGCGGCGTTGGACTTGGCCCGCTTTTTTGAAGCGACCATCGTCTCGATCGAGGTCGGGATGGCAAAGCCCGACAGGAAAATATTCGAAGCCGCCAGCCAGCAATTGCAGTTGGCCCCTTCGCAAATCCTCCACATCGGCGACAGCCAAAACGAAGATTTAACAGGGGCTCGACAAGCCGGCTTCAACGCTATCCTCATCGAGCGAGGTCAGTCACCCGTTCCCGGTGAACAGGTCTCATCCCTGCTTCAAGTGATCTGATTGCTTCTCGCAGGGCTGCTTAATGTGAATGAGGCTTGCCGGTGCCACACATCCCGCAAGAACGCGGTTTACCAGAGCAGGACGGCGCGGCAGCTTCGGCGGGGACGCTCGATGCGAACACCGATAGTTTTTTGGAAAGCTTTTTCGAGCCACATTTCGGGCAGGGCGTTCCTTCCCATTTACTGGAGCGAACCAGGATTTCACTATCAACACCGCACTTTTCGCAATGAAACTCGTAGATAGGCATAAATCAAAACCTGGGTTGATGGTATGCCCGCAGCTCCTGTAGTGCGAGAAAATTGGACGGCTCAATCTTCGCTAAAACCGCGGCCAATTAAAAGTTGTCGTGCCTTATCCGCTGCGCCGGCAAGCGTCAATCCGTTATTCGTCGCGTCGATCGTGTCCGCTTTGTCGTAGACAATGGCACCGCGATAATCGAACGAATACGCGCCGGCAAGCCCTGATGGAACATAGGCATCAGAGCCGCCGACAATAAACGTCAATGGGCTCGAGATCGGCTGCGAACCGCCGACGTTCAGCCAATTATTGACGCCTCTCGCGTTGAGGCCTTCGCCAGCGCCGGCTTTGATCTGAAGAACGGTTCTAAAACCACTGCTCGAATATTGAACTGTCGAAATTTTGTGGTCCGGTTGTTCCACCTTGAACCGTTTGCTTTTGACGTCAGCAGAAATAAACATCAGGTCGCCTGTTGAACTATCGACCAAAGTAAACCCGGTGAAATTGCGAACCATGGCCCGTCCGCCGCCGGTGACGGTCACGGAGAGAGTCTGTTTATAAAACAGAATGGTGGCATTTGCGCAGTGTGCGAACCCGAGGCACAGCAGCAGAAAAAACATCCTTTTCATACAATTTGATTTACTCAAACGCCAACAAAAGCGTCCATCGGGCCAGTTACGCGTAACACGGTAAATCGTTTTGCCAACATCTCATCCGCGTTTTCACCGTGCGGCCATAGTTGAAAACTCCGGCGGCATCTGTTCTGATGACTACGTGCAAAAGGCTGACCTGTTCAAAATTGTTGAGCACTGCGATAAAACATTTCGCGCGGATACTTTCACCGATTACGACGGCGCGGTGAATGGCTTACAGGTAGAGAATTCCGGTGTAGTGAGCAGGATTGCGGCGACGGTTGATGCTTCTTTGGCGACGGTCCGGATGGCCGTTGAAGCCGGTGCAGATTTACTCATCGTGCATCATGGGCTGTTTTGGTCTCCGACCGTTCCATGGACAGGCCGGCGCTATGAACTGCTCGATTTGTTAATCAGCAATAATGTCGCTGTTTACAGCATGCACCTGCCGTTGGACGCGCACCGCACGCTTGGAAACAACGCGTTACTTTGTTCCACCCTGGGCTTCAAAAATCTGAAGCCGTTCTTTTTCGAAAAAGAACAGTTTCTCGGCTATCGCACCGACACGAAGATTTCCCGGAAGGAACTTTCTCAAAAGCTCACTAAAGCTTTGGGACGCGCTCCGATACTGTTGCCCGGCGGCAACGAGCGTTGTGAGCGCATTGGGGTGGTGACCGGTGGCGCGGGAGGCCAGTTAAAAAAAGCTGCAGCCGAAGGTGTGGACACCTTCATTACTGGTGAAGGCCCGCACTGGACTTATGCCCTCGCGGAAGAGTTGCGCATCAACGTGTTTTATGGCGGACACTACGCGACTGAAACTTTTGGCGTCAAAGCATTGGCCGCAGAGCTCGCGAAGAAATTCCGGTTGTCGTGGTCCTTTCTCGATCATCCCACGGGTCTATAACGCCTGTTTGAGAGCTCCCTCCGGATCGACGGCAAAACGTCACACAACCGTCAGTTGCAAAAATCCCCGATGGCAGTATCAGATTATTGATGTTGATAAAAAAGGACGGCCACCTTATTGCGCGATGAGGCAGGCGTTCTTTATAGTTGGCCGCTGACTTTGAGAGGACGCTATGAGTAAACAAACGAAAACTTTTACAGAACCCACCGATCACGAAATCGCTGCATACGCTTACAAACTCTGGGAGGCTGAAGGCCGTCCCGCAGGACACGATCTTGACCATTGGTTGCAAGCCAAAGCGCACCTGACCGCCGACCGCCAATACGAAGCTGGCGTGCTTGGCTCGCCGACGGCGAGCCGTGAAGCGGAGGCCAAGAAAAAGCGGACGCAGAATGGCCGCTCGACGCCGCGCCAACCGGCTTACGCGTAAACGCGACCTTTGACTCGATCAAAAAGCGCGCCTGCTGGTGCGCTTTTTTATTGTCGCCAGCATCCGGGGTTCATGACCGCTTTAAGGGTTGCGGCTCGACTCAGCTATTTGCTGATGCCGCGCTCGCTCTTGCGAATGAAATCGACGAGGTGCTTCAATTCGGGCAGTGGCGGCAATTCTGATTCGATTTTCGCCAACGCGTTTGAATTCGTTAGTCCATCGCGAAACAGCATCTTATAAGCATGTTTCAAACATACCTGTGCTTCTTCCGAAACGCCGTTCCGTTCCATCCCGATTTTGTTAACCGTGCGCGTTTCGGCAGGGTTGCCGTCGGCTAGCATAAAAGGAGGCACGTCCTGGACGACTTTTGAGCAGCCGCCAATGATTGCCATTTTCCCAAGCCGACAAAATTGATGCACTGCGGCGAGACCGCCGATGATGACGTAGTCTTCAACGATGATGTGCCCGGCGAGGGTGGCGACGTTCGACATCACAACATGATTTCCGAGGGTGACGTTGTGGGCGATATGGCAGTAGGCGAGGATGTGGTTGTTGGAACCGACTCTGGTTACTTCACCATCGCCCGTCGCGCTGTTCACCGTCACGTATTCGCGAAACGTATTGTTGTCACCGATCTGTGTGCGGGTGATGCCGCCTTTCCATTTCAAATCCTGCGTTTTGAACCCGATACTCGCGAACGGAAAAATTTCATTATTCTCGCCCAGCGTCGTGTGCCCGTCCATGACCACATGCGAGTGCAGCTTGCAGTTTTTTCCGAGAACGACGTTCTCGCCAATAACGCAGTAAGGCCCGATGGAACAGCCGGGCCCAATCTTTGCATCAGGATGAATTACTGCTGTGGGAGCGATCATGGGAACATTGCGGATTGCGGATTGCGAATTACGGATTGCGTTTTCGTTCCGACAGCAGCCCGCGTATTTTGCACGGCACTTTTCAATCGCAATTTTGTTGTGTTAATCGAAGCAGTTGTCATTGCCAGTATCTCGCCTGCTTCCTTGCGTAAATTTGCAGCTGATTTTAGATTCACCTGTCCCGATTCAACCAACAGTTCAATCCAATACATCGATTCGTCTGATTCTTCTTCAACATCACCCATTTTTGATATGAAGTGTGTGGGCGACTTGGCCCGAAAAGTGGCCCGGTAATTAGCTCCGACGGACGTTCCGCTACGTAGCAATTGATTTCCAATGACGCGCGACACTTTGGTGTCGGTCAGAACTTGAGTGAAGCTGATAATCTTCAAAGCAAACGCTTTTGTCCGGCGCTTGAAATCATCAGAGTTCATAAAGCTGAGTTCAAAATTCGCAATCCGAAATCTGCAATTCGCAATCAACGATCGATTAGCATGAACGTCACTTCGGCTTCGCTGACTGCTTCGCCGTCGACCAAACATTTACCTTTTGCTTTGCCGATTTTGCCGCGTGACTTGGTCAGTTCGACGTCGATGACCAGACTGTCACCGGGCCGGACTGGCTTGCGCCATTTTACATCTTCGGCCGCCATAAAGTAAGCGAGTTTGCCGAAATTTTCTGCCTGTTTCAGCATCAGGATTCCCGCGACCTGCGCGATGGCCTCGAGTTGGAGCACGCCCGGCATGATCGGATGATTCGGGAAATGGCCCTGAAAATAGGGTTCGTTGGCGGTGACGTTTTTGACGCCGACGATCCGGTTGCCTTCGATCTTCGTGACTTTGTCCACCATCAGGAACGGATAGCGATGGGGAAGGATTTTCATCAACTGCGTGATATCCAGCACGGCGCCATCTTGAATGAGGGGCGCTTCATCAGCAGATTTCGCGGCGACAGGCTTTTGCGGCGGTGGTGGCGGTGCGAAGGTCTGAGCTTTTTCCAGCGGCTTGCGCATCTGCGCGATGATCTGTTTTGCGAGTTCGCAATTGGCGCTGTGGCCCGGGCGGACGGCAATGATGTGTCCACGAATCGGGCAGCCAACCAATGAAAGGTCGCCGATGATATCGAGCATTTTGTGCCGAACAAATTCGTCCGGGTAACGCAATGGTTCGGTGGTAAGGATGGCGTCGTCGCGAATGACCACTGCATTTTCAAGGCTGCCACCTTTAATCAGACCGTTCTTGATGAGAAACTCGATTTCTTCGAAGAAACAAAATGTGCGTGCGTGCGAGAGTTCGCGCTCCCAACTTTCGGGCGTGATCTCGAGGCTGTAAAACTGAGTGAAGCGCGATTTTTTGTCGGCGCTGGTACACGTGATTTTTAGGCCGTCGTGTGGGAAAACCGAAATGGTAGCGTCGCCGGATTCCAACATGATCGGTTCTTTGATGCCAAAACTTTCGCGCGGCTCGCTTTGGGCCTGGATGCCGGCGGTCTCCAACATCTTCATGTATTGCCGCGCGCTGCCATCGCCGATAGGCGGTTCGTTGGCATCGATTTCGACGATCGCATTATCAACTCCGCGTCCGGCGAATGCAGCGAGGACGTGTTCGACGGTGTGAATCTTCGCGTTGCCTTTGGAAAGGGATGTCGAGCGATTGGTGGTGCTAACGTAATCGACCTTTGCTTCGATCTCGGGTTTGCCTTCCAGATCGACACGGCGGAAACGGATGCCGGTGTTGGGCGGCGCGGGCAAAAACGTCATATTGACGCGATTACCACTGTGCAGGCCGATGCCGGAGAAACTCGCTGGTTGACGCAGAGTTTGTTGATGTAACACGCGAGAATAAAACAGTGCAGGGCTAGCTTTGGCAAGCGGCGAAACCGGCCGCACGGTAACGCAAAAAAAGTCGCGGGAATGTTGCTACTAGTTGCTACAATTAGCTACTAACGGCAACTGGTAGCGATTTTGTAGCTACTTTCACTCATCTTAAAAGCGGCCCGCGCGGAGCGACGGCCCTACCAGAGCCCCTTCGGATTTTGCGGAGTCTTACGGAATTTTGCGGAAAGATGCGTTATTTCGCAGTGAAAACGCGGTGTTTTTTGGTGTCTGCCATCGGCGTATGCGCCTCATCCACAGGGGGCAACGCATGAACCAAGCTCTTTTTGAGGGGGTGGGTCTTTTTTAACCGCAACTATCCGTAACTCTCCGAAACTCGTTTTGAATTCGAAAACACAAGTTCCGAATTAATAACGAATTAGCGCAATCCGCCCAAACTGGACACAAATGAAAACATTTGGACCAATTTAGCGACAACCAAACTCAACCCTGATCGACAGATATTTGTCTGCATTTCAAAGAGCTTCCGCCTTCGCGCAAGGCTACGGCGCGACTGTGCCGCCTTCTGACGGGCGGCCGGGACATGCATCCATCCAGTAAGAGGAGCAGGCCCACGCCGACGCTTTGGTCGGCATTGAATGTTGTAGTGTGAAGGGGCTTACTTTGCAAGTATGAAGGGCTTGCCGATAAGCTCTTAGGTCAGGCTGTGGTAGTTGTCCTGATGAGCACTGACATGGATGTCTGATGGTAATGCATGAAGACCGAGTCGATATAAACGAAGTGCGAAAAGAACAGGTCCAAAATGAAAGGCAGTTAAAATGAAGATATTTCACGCGTCATTAATTAGCGCGACGGTGTTCGTAATGGTTGTCGGCTGCAAATCGTCCTGCAAGGACGTCTCGTCCGAACCAAGCGGCGCTGCCGTCGGTTCGTCCGTCATCACTGTCAGTTCTCCGGTCACTGTCAGCTCACCCATTACAGTCAGTTCGCCGGTCAGCAGCACAGCCAACCAAAAGGGCGAGTTCCTTTTCGTGCAAAACGCCAAAGACGTGAGCTTCGACAAAGGAACAATGACGTTGCACGAGGTTAATCCGGTCACTGTCTGTTTCACTGATCGGCCCGAGCGTATCGCCGGACATATGCCGACGGCGAATATGATTCCGATGTGGTCGGAAGGAAAAGACAGCTTCTTGCACGATCCGCCGAACGCCACTCTCTCGCTGGTCGGGGAAACCAATGCAAACAAAGTTTCTGATGTCGTGATGGTGCTTAGCAATCCTCGTATGTCAGGCAGCGACTTGACCTACGACATCCGCGTGTTGGAAGGAACTCCTCCGGCACACGGCAGCGATTGTTCGCTGTTTATCGACATTATCGGAATGCCACTGACGCCGTATTCCTATGCCGGCGCAGCTCGCCGTGCTTACCGAAGCGGTTACATGCATCCAGGTTACATGTATCCAGGCGCTTACGGCCCCGCGTTTGTTCCAGTCGCGCCAGTTGCAGTCGGGCCCTTGGGCCGGCCGTATTTGCGCTGAGCAAACAACAGGATTAAAAATTTCCTCACCGTGCGGACGAGGGCTGGGATGAGCGTTCGCTCCAACTGCATCGTTACGAATTAGAGCGATTGCCAAAATTGATTTCCGGAATGGCTGCTGACGTCTGTCATCGGGGGCTGGAGGTTTGAAGGGGGGCCGTAGCCCCAAAGGGGCGACTCAATAACAGCCCAGGGCAACGCCCTGGGAAACGGGATGGCGCACCAAATTATAAGCCCTGAAAGGGCGTCCTAATCCCAAACGTATCGTTCATCAAACGCAACGTTGTGCCGCTCCAGAAATGACCGGTATTCTTCCTGAAAAGATTTCTTCCGATGATGTTCCTGTTGATTGGCGATGTATTCTCGCACCACCGGAACGTTCGACTCGGAAACGGCGAACGCACCATATCCGGCCTGCCATGCGAATGCGGCAAATTCATTTCCCTCGGTCTTGATCCATCTGGACGAAGTCTTTTTTACTTCCTCGACTGCATTGGCGACGGAGACGGTCCGGCCGAGTTCAAAAAGGATATGGGTTTGATCGGCCACCGAGTTAATGAGCACGGGTGGACAATCGAAATTTTGCAGGACGGTCGCCATGTAGCGATGGAGTGAATCGTGGACATGGTCATGGATGAAGGGTTCGCGGTTCTTCGTGCTAAAAATCAGGTGGATGTGCAGGCTCGCGAGCGATTGAGGCATTGGTTGATGTCACGGTGCATAAAATCGTTTTACGCGCCAAGCAAAGAATAGGACGCCCTTTCAGGGCTTAAATTCGTTTGCGGCGTTTTAAACCCAGGGCGTTGCCCTGGGCTGGGGTTGAGCCGCGCCGTTGGCGCTGTAGACTTTTCCAGGGTGCTGGAGGTTTGAAGAGGGGCCTTGAAGGGGGGGGGCGGGGAAGCCCCAAAGGGGCGACTCAATACAGCCGAGGGCAACGCCCTGGGAAACGGGATCGCACCAAATTATAAGCCCTGAAAGGGCGTCCTAATCCCGAAGCCGGAGATTTGAAAGGGCGCCGGGGAGCCCCGAATGGGCGATTCAATACCGCCCGGGGCAACGCCCCGGGGAAAACCGTCACGCGAATAGTTGAGCCCTGAAAGGGCGTCCTAATCCCGAACGTATCGTTCATCAAACGCAACGTTGTGCCGTCGTCGTCCCTTTTAACCTTTTAACCGTGGCCGGAGAAATTCATTTCTTCGGAAACAGGAACGTGATGTCAAAGCGCGAGCCCCAGTCCGGACTTCGCCCCACGCTGGTTGCCGGGTCCAAGCGATGACGGGTCCGCAGTGAAGCTTGGAACGTTGCCGGAACCGCCCACAGAATCAATAAATCTCCCCGTCGCGCCGCGGCGCAAGGAATCAGCGAGGCTGAACAATCGGTTAGTGGTAATAGTAACAAACCTGCCGTCAGCACAACCATCGCGATTTTTCGCACCGTAGTCCTGCTACAAAATACGGCAAACCGCGATGCCCATGCCATCCATGTCCAGCTTGCCGAATTACCCATAAGCGCAGAAAACTTCCGCAGTCGTTTAATTGACTCGCAAAGCATGTCGGATAAGGAATTAGATGAAGTCGAACTACAGTTTAAAATTTGCCGAAAAAAACGCACGCCAGCGGCCGAACCGCGAGTCGCGGCGCGCCGCACCGCACAAGCGTCGAAAGATAATCAACGCATGCGTCTCGTTGGTCTTAGGCCTTTTTGCCGGCAATCGTGTGTTTGCGGATGAAGCAGTCATTAGTTCGCAACCAAGATTTGATATTGATTCCTGTCGATCTGTTTGGACTTGCGATGTCGGGGACGGCTTTCGAAAACACGCAACCGAAGTTGGAATTAGCGGTGGCTACGGAATTGGTTTGCTCGCGCTCGCATCAGAACAGCGCCACGATCTGGTCCTGGCCGATGTGCATATTGGGACAATGCTGAGTGGGCTTGTGGCCAAAGACCATTTCTGGCGAGGCAATTGGGAATTGCTCGGGCAACTATTCGGAGGTGAGCAGATCAAACCGCGCAATGCCTACGTGGTTGGTGCGGCACCGTTGCTCCGTTACAATTTTGCGACCGGCACGCGTTTGGTTCCGTTCATCACCGGCGGAGCCGGGGTGTCGTTGACCGATATCCGGCATCCGGACTTAGGCTCGGACTTCGAATTCAATTTGCAAGGCGGAGTCGGAGCGCATTGGTTTTTCAAACGCAACGTATCAGCGATGTTGGAAGGACGCTGGTTGCACTTGTCCAACGCCGGAATCGATGAACCCAACAATGGTGTGAACACGATAATGATCTACCTGGGCGCGAATTGGTTCTTTTAGAATTCTGCAGACAAGGTTTCAAGGGGCGGAAAATGTTGTAAGGCTTGTATGGTCCGCTGAAGGGGTAAACGAGATGAACTCGGGTTTTCCAAAACGGTCGATGCAGAAACGATGCAAATTTCTTCGACGGCTGCATTGGCGACGGAGACAGTCCGGCCGAGTTCAAAAAGGATATGGGTTTGATCGGCCACCGAGTTAATGAGCACGGGTGGACAATCGAAATTTTACAGGACGGTCGCGATGTAGCGATGGAGTGAATCGCGGACACGGTCATGGATGAAGGGTTCGCGGTTCTTCGTGCTAAAAATCAGATGGATGTGCAGGCGCGCGAGCGATTCAGGCATTGGTTGATTGTCACGGTGCATAAAATCGTTTTACGCGCCAAGCAAAGAATAGGACGCCCTTTCAGGGCTTAAATTCGTTTGCGGCGTTTTAAACCCAGGGCGTTGCCCTGGGCTGGGTTGAGCCGCGCCGTTGGCGCTGGAAGGATTTCGTTCCGCAGTGTGAGTGTTGGGGCGGCCGTTGGCGCTTTAGGCTTTTCTATGGGGCTGGAGGTTTGAAGGGGGGGCCGTAGCCCCAAAGGGGCGATTCAATGCAGCCCAGGGCAACGCCCTGGGAAACGGCATCGCACCAAATTATAAGCCCTGAAAGGGCATCCTAATCCCAAACGTATCGTTCATCAAACGCAACGTCGTCCCTTTTCACCTTTAACCTTTTAACCTTTTAACCTTTTAACCGTCGCCGGAGAAATTTATTTTTTCGGGAACAGGAACGTGACGTCAAAGCGCAAACCCCAATCCGGACCGCCACTGGGTTTGTCGGCGTAATAGCGATAGCCGAACTGGAAGGCCACGGGAAGTTTGCAGATCTTTACCAACTGCTGAACAGAAAAGTTCAGCGGCACGGTCCACTCGCTGTTTTCCCAGTTGTAAGTCGATTCGGTGTTCACCCCATAGGTGGTTTTTTTCTTTGTCGTGTAGGTAAGGAAGGGTTGAAGGAAAGTGGAGTTGACGGCCGTATCACCCCAGCCCGCGTAGGACCAGATATGATTGGCTAGAATCCCGTAAGTCCAACCGTGTTGCTGCCGCAGTACCACGATGGTCGGGCCCGCACCCCATTTGCCGGCGCCCAGCACGCTGTCGGTTGCGGTGGGATAATACAACACCGGCCCGGCTCCAATGACCCAACCGCAGACCGGTTTTTTCGGGGAGAGAAAGAAGCTCTGCGTGGTGTCACCCAAACCGGAGTGACTTTCCCGGGCGACGGCAGGAGCCAACGGATTGTTGTCCACCGCATCCAGATGGATCACCGGGACGATGGTGCGAATGATGACGTTATAATTCGAGCTGATGGAAACCGGAATGACCGGTTGGAACTTGAGTGTGTATTCCATCGCGTGGGCCGGGCCGATGCCGAAGTCCCAGTTGTTCTGGAAGGGCACGCTGATGAGATCGGCGACGGGGTTTTGAAGTTTCTTGGCCAACTCGGCATCCTTATCCTCCTCACCGCCACCGCCGGCAGGAGCTGCTTCGGCGGCCGCAAGGTTGAGCCTAAGCGGATGATAGAAGCCTGATTCAGTTTGCGCGTAGGCACCGGTGGCGCCGAGCGCGCAAACTAGGGCGGCGACGACGACGCTAAATTTCAGTGTGGTTTTCATTATTGCAGTTTAGCTGCTTATGGTTTTCAGAATCTGACCAGTTTGATGTTCGACAACTCCCAGTCCGTGAATCTAAAGCGGTAGCCAGTTGCGGGGGCCGTGGTCGTCGCTATGATCGCTTTTGGCAAGCCTAACAGTTCGTTACCGTTTCGTTCCATCGGGCGAAACGGGTTTTCCGGATCAGAGAAATCCTTACAGCTTTTTCAGTTTGCTCGATATTAGACTATCGAATGTCCCGTCTCCCGGTCTCGCCAATCAGTAAGTTAGGAATGACGCCTGCTCCTTGGGAAAGATTCGCTCAACGTAGTCCTCGTCCTGGTCCTCGTCGGTCCACGCTGGTCGCAGAGTCCAAGCGGTGACGGACCCGCCGTGAAGCCGGGATTCATCTCCACTAAAATCTTGAGCTCAGCGGAAACTATCGGATGTTCCTTTAGAAGCTCCTGAACGCCCTTTCGCTGTGGCGTGGCGGGCGATACTCCAAGCCCGCAAATGTTTGGACAGGCATAAATGAAAGCGCATGGTTTCTTTTCGCCGCCGGTTTTCGATGATGAAGAACAAACGCGCAGTGCCTGGCTGCTCCACGTGGCGCTGATCACCATAATGCTCGTCGTTATCGTCGAGTTGATTATTTCCATCTTTGTTCTTCCTGAAAACTGGGGACGCTGGCTGATGTTTATCACGATCATTGGCAGCACGAATCTGACCTTGCTGTGGTTCAATCAGCGGGGACACGTACGAGGAGCGAGCGTTGCCTCGCTGGGAGTGTTTTGGGTTGTGGTGACGAGCGCCGCCCTGACTGAGGGAGGGGTGCGATCTCCCGCATCCTTAGGTTATCTGATCATCATTCTCCTCGCGGGTTTGTTATTTAATGAAAAGATCGGTGCCGGCGTGGGAGTGGCTTGCGCGCTCACGAGTTTGTCTCTGGCTATTTCAGAAAAAACGAACCATTTGCCCCAAAGCGCGGTGAACCACGGGCCGATGAGTTATTGGTTGGCACAAATGATTTTCATGGGAGTGGCCGTTGGCGTCCAATTCATGGCCACGCACAGCATCAAATGCGCCCTTGAAAAAGCCCGACGGGAATTGGCCGGACGAAAGCAGGCGGAAGAGGCTTTGCGCCGGTCGAACGAGGAACTGGAACAGCGCGTCCAGGAACGGACCGAAGAACTGCAACTTGCCAACGAAGAATTAAAAAGTTTTTCCTATTCTGTGTCACACGATTTGCGCGGGCCGTTGGCCGCCATTTCAGGATTCTCCGATATATTGCTGGAGGATCACCGTCACGAACTCTCTGCCGATGCGCAGGATATGCTGGACAGAATCCGCAGCAGCTCCCGCCGGATGGACCAGTTGACTTCGGATCTTTTGAAGCTGGCGC
The DNA here is from genome assembly GCA_963702845.1 of uncultured Verrucomicrobiae bacterium. Taxonomy (GTDB): domain Bacteria; phylum Verrucomicrobiota; class Verrucomicrobiia; order Limisphaerales; family Palsa-1400; genus JAICXV01. The sequence continues at coordinate 850,177 of OY969763.1, forward strand.
GCCTGGGAAATCAGCCACTGGCTGTCGCGACCGTCGACGTCCATACAATGGTGGAGGAAGCAATCCGAGAACTACGCATTGAACACAAAGAACGAAGTGTAGATTTTCGGGTTGATGCACTACCTGAGTGCATGGGCGATGCGTCGTTGCTCAAGCAAGTGCTCGTCAACTTGCTTTCCAACGCCTTGAAATTTACCGGTCGCTGTGAAAAGGCGAGAATTGAAGTGGGCAGTTTCCGGAAAGATTTGGAAACGGTTTATTTTGTTCGCGACAACGGAGCCGGCTTCGACGTGAAGCAGGCCAGCCGCCTCTTTCGAGTTTTCCAGCGATTGCACAGTCAGAACGATTACCGAGGATCGGGCATCGGTCTGACGATCGTGAAACGCATCATCGATCGACACAAGGGACGAATCTGGGCTGAAGGGGTTGTAGGACAGGGCGCCACTTTTTATTTTACGTTACCGCAGCCTCAACGATAGCAGCGGCGACGCGGTCAACCATGGGATTGGCCGCGTCGGCTTCGGCTTCGATTGATTGATCATTGCCCCGCGTTGATGGCGGTCTGCGTTCCCTCTTTGAGGAGCTTGTCCTCCGCAGCAGTCCTCCGCGGCTCTTCCAACTTGATCGTCAGCTTGTCTAGGCTGCCGGTGAACGGGAACGGCACATGGTAGTCGTTGTCATTCACCCCATAGCGAGTGTCTACCCCAATGTCGAAAGACTCGTCCATTGAGACCAGAAACGGAATGGTGTGTTGCAATTGTTTCGTGTCGACTTCCTTGCCGTCGACCGACAGAACCCCGGTGCCACCCTTGCCAAAACCTTTGCCATCGTATCTGAAGTCAAACGCAACTGTGTGCCTTCCGGGCCCGAGCGCCTCCGGGGATTCCCATCGGGTTTTTTCCCCCGTGAGTTGTACGTAGGTGAAGACAGGCTTGCCCTTTACCAGATAGAGTCCATAGCCGCCGAATGCGCCTCCGATCGTATTGAGCATCCCCTCAGCACCGTCGCGCGGTATCTCCACCTCAGCCGTGATGGAGTAAGACTTGTTGAGAGTATTGGGTGCGCTGCCTTCGGGCGTGCCAGACACTTCTCCGGAGTAAGTAAACACCGTCTTGCCTGCTGTCGGGCTTGGTCGCGGTGCGAGAGCGCGCTGAAGCACATTGTTGTCGAGCGGAAATACATTGTTCTTCGATGCCTCGACCAGGAAGAGTTCCTGCATCTCACGGAGTTTGTCAGGCATCCTGGAAGCGAGGTCGTTGGCCTCAGAATAGTCCTCGGTGATGTTGTAAAGCTCCCATTTGTAGCCGTCCACCACGTTCGGCATTTTGCCCATACCCATCAACCACGGGCCCGCAGGCGGCGTCGTCGCGGCGAGCCAGCCATCATGATAGATCGCCCGATTGCCCATCATTTCGAAAAACTGCGTCTTGCGCTTCGACGGGGCGCTCGCGTTGGCGTTGTCGAACGTGTAAACCATGCTCACGCCTTCGATAGGTTTCTGCGCGATGCCATCGACCATATTCGGTGCCGGAACGCCGGCCGCTTCGAGTATGGTCGGTACGATATCGATGAAATGGTGGAACTGCGTGCGGATGCCGCCCAGGTCCGTGATATGACCGGGCCATGAAATGGCCATGCCTTGTCGAGTGCCGCCGAAGTGCGACGCGATCTGCTTCGTCCACTTGAACGGCGTGTCAAATGCCCAGGCCCACGCTACCGCCATATGCGGTTGCGTTTTGTCCGAACCCCAGGCGTCGTAATACTTCATCTGGTCGGCGACCGGCATAGTAATGGCTTCAAGAGCAGCCATGTCAAAAGGCGTTCCGACCAGCGAACCTTCCGCGCTCGTCCCATTGTCGCCGCAGATATAGATGACCAATGTGTTGTCGAGTTTGCCCTCAGCTTGGATTTCCTGGATCACTCTGCCGATTTCATGGTCGGTATACGCGGCGTAAGCGGCAAAGACATCAGCTTGGCGAATGAAGAGTTTTTTCTCCTCGTCGGAAAGCGTGTCCCATTTCGCGAGTTTGGCTCCTCCGTATTCGGGCTGTCCATCCGGCCAGGGCGTGAGCTTGGCATTCGCCGGGATCACGCCGAGCCGCTTCTGATTGGCAAAAATCTGCTCGCGCAAATCGTTCCAGCCCTTGTCGAACAGATGCATGTCGCTGATCTTCTTGATCCACTCCGGCGTCGGCTGATGCGGCGCGTGCGAGCCGCCGGGGGCGTAATAGACAAAAAACGGTTGATCGGGCGAGGCGGCGTTCAGTCCCCTGATGTGCTTTATCGCCTCGTCAGCCATACCGGTGGTGAGGTTGTACTTGGGGTTCTCGACCCACGGAAAAATCTGGGTGTGATCCCGGAAAAGCCACGGCCTCCACTGGTCGGTCTCGCCGCCCATAAAGCCGTAAAAATATTGGAAGCCCATTCCGCTCGGCCATTGATCGAAGGGTCCCGCCAAACTGTATTGGTAGCCCGGCGTATTGTGATTCTTGCCGAACCACGAAGTCGAATATCCATTCTCGGCGAGGATTTTGCCGATGGCTTCGTTGTCCCGCCCAATGATGGCATCATATCCCGGATAGCCGGTGGATTGCTCGGCGATCACACCAAATCCGACCGAGTGATGGTTGCGTCCGGTAAGTAGTGCCGCTCGTGAGGGCGAGCAGAGCGAGGTGGAATGGAACTGCGTATATCGAAGCCCGGCCTTTGCAATCCGGTCCAGCGTTGGCGTCGGGATGACACCGCCGAAGGTGCTGGAAATACCGTAGCCCTGATCGTCCGTCATGATGAGGAGCACGTTGGGAGCGCCCTTGGGCGGCACGACGCGTGGCGGCCAATACGGCTTGGAATCTTTGGCATCAAGGCCGATCTGCCCGCCGAATTTCGGTGCCGGGTTCGGCACGACCTTCCCGTCAACGGTCGTGGTGGCGTTTGCCGCACCCGGCCTGCCGGTGATTTGCTGACCCTGTGCGAATGCCATAGTCGCCATCAAGGCAGCTACGAAGATACCACTGAAGATGTGGTTGTTTTTCATAGTTTTGATTCCCCAAGTAAGTGAAAGCCACCGCGAAGTGAGTTTGCGGCGGGGAAGATTTTTTTAGATAGTTCATTCAACGAGTTCGTGAAAGAAGTGTTGTTGTTTCACGGCCTCTCCTTCTTTTGCTCCTCGTGCGATTTGCGCTCGGCGCCCGCAGCGGACGGAAGGACTTGGCCACCCGCCTTCGCGACGACCGGTGGCTGCCAGGAGCCGTCGAGGACGGCCTGGTCAGGCCAATAGTCGCGGATCCAAACCGAAAATTCTCCAGTCGGCGCGGGCAGCCAGTTGGATTCCTTCTCCTGGCCGGGCGATTGGTTCCCGACATAGAGGGTCAGGCTCCCATCGTTGTTGTACTTCAGCGATTTGTTTTTGGTGCCGAGCGCGTAGCGATTCAGGTCGTTCGCGTAGAAGAGGTGTTCGGGGTTGTAGACCGTCAATGACCAGAAGCCCTTCGTCGGTGGCAGTTGGTCTTTGGGAAAGGTGATGGAGTACGACGACTCGCCGACAAGCGGCTGCCCCTGCGTGTCGTTGGCGGTATAGTAATAGACCGTCTCGTTGCGCTTGTTGGCGTAGGGGTAAGCCTTCACTGCACCCATACGGTGGATGTAGTCTGTGCCAAACGCGGCGTTGTTGGTCGCCGCTGTCCAACCGTTTCCCGCGGGCTGGCCGTTGTAGCGCCACTGCATCATTGGCGCGACCATTTCCTTGTCCGTCGCCAAAGCAGTTTCCCGCAGCGTATTCATGACTTCCGGGTTTTTCGCGGCGGCATCGAGCAGGTTGCCGATCCCCTCGTAAAGCGACTCTTCTCCGGGCATCGGAGGCACTTGCTTCATGACGGTCGCGAGTTGATCGAAGAACGTCGCCGGGTCAACCCAAGGCGGTTGCTTGGTCGAATACTCGGGCCGGGCCTTTTCTTCTGGCATCGGGGGTTGAGGGAGCGTGCTCCAGTCTATGGTCTTCATTTTCCCGTCGAATTTGCTGAGCGGGTAGACCTGAATTTGGGTCAGCGCGGGCTGGATGGCCGCGCGATCCTTGGCCGTTGCATCCATGAAGATGCGCGGCATCGTCACCGCGAAGTCGGTGGTCGAGCGCAAGACGCCGGCAATGCCGTCCGGGGTTGCGCCTTTCCAGTGCGGCCCCACCACCATGTAGAAACCGGGCTTGGTCCCGTATTGCAACCCAAGCTCGCTGATTCGCTCGTGCGCGCGTCGTAAACCGGGAACGTCCAGAACCGATCACCAAAGTCGGGCACTTGAAGGACCACCGGTTCTTCTGCGAGAGACAGCCAGCCCAACCCGTAGACGACATCCTGGTTTGGGATCGGGATGAATTTCTCCCTGGGATCGACGTAATTGGTCAGCATCACGACCTGATTCATCGGGCCAACCGGCATGACGCCGGCGACGAGAGCCGTTTTGGGAGCCTTTGTGAGCGCCGTCCGTTGGTTATCGACATAGACGAGAGGCCAACCCCAAACGTAGGCCATGCGGCCCATCATCTGCACAGACGCCTTGGTCATCGGACCGGCTGCGGGACCCGGAACTTCCGCGGCGGTCTGCGGAATGGGGACTTGCACACCGGATGACCGGGTGTCGGCGGTGATTGGATTCGGATTTTGCTGCGCCTGCGCAGTCGTGAATGCCAGCGCGCCAACTAGCGCGATGGCAGGGAAGATTTTTTTAATAGCATTCATAGCACATTGCTCCCGTTTGACTCAGTCACCGCACTTTTTCGAGAGACCCTGTAGTAAAGATCAAGGACCGGCGGGGTTGAACCTCGTTCTCATAGTGACACGCTAGGCCTTCTCAGTGTTTTTCGAATATTGAGAGAATTGTTTTTTGGGCTGAGAGAAAGTCGCACGGCTTCAAGATTGAAGCCGTAGACAATTTACCCATCGGAGGCGCGTTCAAATTTCAGCGGCCACTCAGCCAAACCCCTTTCCGTCATCACGTGAAAATCTCCGTAGGAAAAAGTTTTCCTGAGTGGAAGGTACTTCGAGCGGTTCGTATCAATACCGCAAAATAATTCACAACTTTACCCCTTACGCTTATGAAAAAGAACCCGAACAGTTTTATTTCGGTTTTTGGCATCGCGCTGTTGTTGACGTCTGCGCCGCTGATTCGCGCGGAGGTCTCGGCGGACGAAGCCCGCCAAATTGCCGAGGACGCATATATTTACGGCTACCCGCTCGTATCGATGGAAATGACCCGTCGCGTCATGACCAACGTGCGCGAACCTGAAGGCACACGCGTGCCGATGGGACAATTCATGCGCATGAAAGAGTATCCCACCGCCGCTTTTCACGACGTTGTCGCGCCCAATGCGGACACGCTGTATACAACGGCGTGGGTGGACGTCGGCAAGGAACCTTGGGTTGTCAGCATTCCAAATTCGAACGGACGTTATTATCTGTTCCCGATGCTTGATGGATGGACCACGGTGTTTCAAGTTCCCGGCAAACGCACCACTGGCACCGGAGCGCAGAAATACGCTATCACCGGTCCCGGTTGGAAAGGAACCTTGCCCGCAGGTGTGAAGGAATACAAATCGCCCACGGCGATTGTTTGGTTGCTCGGACGTATTTCTTGCACGGGCACGCCCAAGGATTACGCGGAAGTTCATGCCATGCAGGATAAGTGCGCTCTGGTTCCGCTCAGTTCCTTCGGCAAATCTTACACGCCGCCCCCTGGCGAAGTGGATCCGGCCATTGACATGAAGACGCCTGTCAAAGAAATCGTGGATCGTCTCGACACTGAAAGTTTTTTCAAATTATTGGCCAAGCTGATGCAAGACAACCCGCCTGTCGCCGCCGATGCGCCCATCGTCGCCCGGATGGCAAAAATTGGGATCGTTCCGGGACAACCTTTCGACATCAACAAACTGGGACCGGACACGGCCAAGGCGTTGCAGGACGTTCCCAAAACTTCCGCTGAAAAAGTCATGGCCTATGCCAAGGATGCGCGCACCGAAAACGGTTGGCTTTTTTCCACTCATACCGGCGTTTATGGCACGAATTATCTGAACCGCGCCCTCGTCGCCGCCATCGGACTGGGGGCCAACCGTCCGGAGGACGCCATTTATCCAACGTCCAAAGCGGACGCCGAGGGGCAGCCTTACACCGGGGCCAGCAAATATGTGATTCATTTCGCCAGTGCCAAAGACTTGCCGCCGGTGAACGGCTTTTGGTCGCTGACGATGTACAACTCCAAAATGTTTTTTGTTGAGAACCCGCTCAACCGCTACACGCTCAGTTCGCGAAATAAATTCAACACCAATCCCGACGGCTCGCTCGACCTTTACATCCAACACGATTCGCCGGGCTCAGAAAAAGAAGCCAACTGGCTTCCCGCGCCCGCCGACAATTTCGCATTGATGTTTCGTTTTTATTGGCCCAAGGAACAAATCCTCAACGGTAGCTGGAAAATGCCTGCCGCGAACAAAACGCCCGGAGAAATCGTGCCTTCCGCCGCAGGTGCCGAACGCAAGTCCGACCAACAAGAAAAGGAATCGCAAAAGAAATGATAGGAAGGCTTTTGTACCTCGGGCTGCCGCTAAAATTGAACCGGTCGTGCTAGTCCTCGACATTTATAAACCTCGGCGTGTCCTTCACTGCTTGGACTCGGCAACCAGGCGTGGGGCGAAGACGTCGACGAGGACGGGGCCGAGGATGGACGTGACGAGAAACCAGGACGAGGAGACGTTGAGTGTCGGGCGGTCGAGGAGGGGTTCGTGGGCCAGGGTGCTGAGCTTGAATCGTCAGGCCACATTGAAAGTGTATGCATGCTCGACGTCATTCTCAAAAGGACTGAAACCATGGCTTGGATTTACTTAGTCATCGCAGGCGTTCTGGAGATTGGATGGGCCATTGGCCTCAAATATACAGAAGGATTCTCCAAATTTTGGCCGAGCGTAGCGACCATCTGCGCCATGATTGCCAGCTTCGCATTGCTGGCGACGGCACTCAAGACGATACCCGTGGGCACCGGGTATGCGGTATGGACGGGTATCGGTGCAGCAGGCACGGCTATCATCGGGATGGTCTTCCTCGGCGAGTCGCGAGAAGTCCTACGTGTGCTATGTATTGTGCTCATCGTTGCAGGCGTCGTTGGACTCAAGTTCGCGTCCGCATCCACACATTGATCATGAGGCCTGGGCTGGGGCGCTGATCGCACCTTATTTTGGGTCGTTAGGCCGCTTATGTACAAAGACGAATATGAACACGACAGCTCACATTTTTGTTGCTCAACGGCACGTAAGTCGGTGTGAGTCCGTGTGAGTCCGTGGCATCACTTCGGAATTACAAACCGCTTTTATTAGATAGGGCGCGTTGGCGAACCGGACAGCATCCGCGGTTAGCGGTGCATCAAGTCGTGTTGTTCCGTCTTTCCGGCTCCGAGCGCGCCGCCTCAGTGCTTGATGAGTTCATGAGTTTCAAATCGAAAACGGTTTGTGCGTTTTGTGCCTCTTTTGTGGCAATCCGCAATTCGAAATCCGCAATCCGACGCAGTTACGGCATTAGTTTGGTGACGATCGCGCGTTGCCATTGACGCTTCGCGTAAGGCGGATAACGCACGCCGGGATCCAGCTTCGCACTGTGATAGAGGACACCGCGTGCGTTAGTGAACGTCTCGAATCCCCATCGGCCATGGTAATTTCCCATCCCGGAGTTTCCCACGCCACCGAACGGAAGCTCGTGAAAGAGCGGATGAATGGCACAGTCATTTACCTCCGCGTCACCAGAAGAGGTCGCGTCCAGGATGCGATCAACCACGTCCGCGTCCTCGGCGAAGACGTAAAGGCCCAGCGGGCTTGGCCTGTCATTGACCCATTTGATTACTGCTTCGACCGATTCAATCTCGAGCACCGGAAGGATCGGGCCGAACACTTCCTCCTGCATGATGGGTGAATCCGGCGAAACATCCACCAGCACGGTCGGGGCAATGTAGAGTTCGGCCGGGTCGCTTTGGCCACCGGCCACGATTTTGCCGCAGCTCATCAGCCCCACGAGGCGGTCGAAGTTTCGGCGGTTGATCACACGACCGTAGTCCGGGCTTTTTTTGGGATCATCACCGTAAAATTCACGGATGGTTTCGCCCAGGTGGCGCACGAACTCATCCTTAACCTCGGGCCAAACGAGGACGTGGTCGGGCGCGGTGCAGATGTGCCCGGAGTTTGAGAAGCGGCCATAAGCAATGCGGCGTGCCGCCACTTTCAAGTTCGCGGAGGAATGAACGATGGTCGGATTTTTCCCACCCAACTCCAGCACGCACGGCGTCAGATGCTTCGCCGCCGCCTGTTGGACGACCTTGCCGACCGAAGAGCTGCCGGTGAAAAAGATGAAGTCCCAATGCTGCTCCAGCAGCCCGGTCGTCTCTGGAACGCCTCCCTCGACTACCGCGACTGCGCGGGGATCAAAATACTTCGGCACCAACCGCACTACCGCCGCCGCGGAATTCGCCGCGACCTCCGACGGCTTCACCACTGCGGTGTTTCCCCCGGCCAGCGCTGCCGTCAATGGCCCAAAGGTCAGCATAAACGGCTCGTTCCAGGCACCGATGATCAGCGTCACGCCAAGGGGATCGCGGCGGACGCGGATTCGGCCGGGTTGGAACACCAGCGGCACCGGGGCGCGTTCTGGCTCCATCCAGTCCGCGAGATGTTTAAGAGTGTATTCGGCTTCCTTGGCGCAATAGGCGACGTCAATCAGATCGGCATCAATGACGTTGCGACGTAAATCCTTCCACAGCACATCGCACAGCTCGTCGTGATTTTCGGTGAACAGCGCCTTGACCGCTTCGAGTTGGGTTCTGCGCCACGCCGCCGGACGCGTCTGGCCAGAGAGGAAATATTCGCGCTGTCGGGCGACAAGGGTCGTGTAATCAAAGCCGGGCATGATGCAGTATCTTCAGTGGTTCCGTTATCCGCAATCCGCAATCCGGTGGACAGGCGATTATGCCTTTCCACGAGAAAATACCGGAGTGAGGGTGCTCGGTTCTGAGCCCCAAAGGGGCGACTCAATACAGCCCGGTGGCAACGCCCCGGGAAACGGGATCGCACCAAATTATAAGCCCTGAAAGGGCGTCCTAATCCCAAACGTATCGTTCATCAAACGCAACGTTGTGCCGTTCCAGAAATGACCGGTAGCAGAGGCGGCAGATCACGCTCCGGAGGCCCACCGTGTTCGGCGGGGCCATGAGGTATCACCCGTAAGCACCGCGTCAGTCCTAACTGGCCAGGTGACAGGGGATAGGGGCAGTGCAAGACCGTGCCTTCGCCGCAGCTTTAGCCTTTCGGTTTCCGGCTTACGTCCTTCGTTTCAAAACCATCTGTGTCCATCTGTGGTTTAATTGTTCTTCGGGGCTTTCTAAACAAACATGCACTTCTAACTTAAGTTCCTCTGAGCAGCACAAACCGATGCCAAAACGGCTGCGCCCGCCTCGGCTCCCGCGCCGCCTTTTCCGCGCTCGCACCGGGCAACCGAATCCAAAATCGACTGCCTTTCCCGACCTCCGACTCAACCCCTACGCGACCGTCCATCCGTTCCGCGGCCTTCGCCACCACTGCCAATCCAATTCCTGTGCCCTTGTAATCTGCAGGCGCCGCGCGCTCGAAAATCTGAAAAATCCGTTTCTGATCCTTTGGCTCAACACCAATGCCATTGTCCTCCACGAACACCGTAACCTCCGAATCCTCCTGTGTGGCGCGAATGACCACCTGTGGCGTTCGTTCCTTGGGAACAAACCTTACAGCATTCGAAAGGAGGTTTTCCAGGATTTGCGTCAACAGTGTGGGATTACCCCGCACCGCTGGGAGTGTTGAATCGATTTGAAAATATTGACGCTGCTCCGGTGGAACTCCGTCGATCAATTGATGAACTAACGGATCGAGCTCGACTGTGTCCATTGGCCAGTCCGAGCTTGTGGCACGACTGTAAGCGAGGACGTCGGCGATCATTTTGTCCATACGAGAACCACTGGCAATGATGCGCTCCAGGTAACCTTGCTCCTCGCGATTCAGCTTTTCGTAGCAGTCCTCTTTTAGCACCTGGGCAAAGCCGGTGATGCCACGCAACGGCGCACGCAGATCGTGGGAGAGCGAATGAGAAAAAACCTGCATCGATTCGTTGGCCTCCTGCAATTTGGATTCTGCCTTACGCCGGACGCGAATCTCTTTCCGCATGAAGAGATTCCATAATATCAACAGAAGTCCGGCAATGGCTGTCGCTATCAAGGCCTGCTTCGCCCGTTTCTCCATCAGGAGAAGGCGATGTCGCGATTGCAACCCAAACATAAGGTGTTTGGCGAAGATATCGTCCAGTTCTTCACGAGAGATGGAGTCCAGTCCCTTTTCCAAAATACCCACTGGCAGGCCATGATCAAGATCGCGCCGAACCGCCACCCTCAGAGGCATGTCGGATTTGACAAGCACACCGCTGATGGCCAATTTCAGTTCTGGATGGCCGTTCAGATATTGGCTTGCGACGAACAGGTTCACAATGGTCGCATCCGCTTTTTTCTTTGCCACCAAATCGAAGCACTCTTGCTGCGTCCCCGCCAAAATCACCGATGCCGATGCAGGCAGGCGGTTGGTCGCTATTTGGGTTGTCATTTGCCTTCGCGGCAGGGCCAGCCTCCTGCGGCCCAGAACGGCCGCGGGGCCAAATATCTCCTCCCCTTCTCGTTCTACAATAACCAACGGAGACCTGGAATAATCTTTGGTAAAGTCGAATAATTGCGCCCGTTCCGGCGATTTTGCGATGCCGCACGCAATATCCCAATGCTCACGATTCGCCTCCAAATCTTCCGCGCTTTTATACGGTATCAGTTCAAATCTCAAACCCGTCCGCTGCGAGATCAGGTCCAGAATATCGTTATTGATTCCGCTCAGCTTTCCGTCTGGAAGGACATAGGAAAAAGGAGCCAGATTTGTCAAAACACCCACCCGCATCACCGGATGCCGGGCAATGCACTCGCGCTCCTCCAGTGATAAAGTGACAGGGACGCCGCGTGCTTCTGCTACATTAGTCGCGGCAAACAAATGCGCGGTCGTCGCAAAAAGCCCGGCGGTTAATAGGATGACTCTGACCCCCAACCTCATGGGGCAACCTTGCACCAATCGCGCCATTTTAAAAGGGAGGGGAAACTCCTAGAGCGATTGCCGTTCCTGTTCCGCGTCGGTGCAGGTCCGTGCCTTCATCGCAATTTTAGCCGTTTCCTTTCCCAGCTCGCAGTCTGAATTTGAATTCCGAATTTTAGAAATCTCGTAGGGTGACCTATTTATAGCCCCGGGCAAACTGGCTCAGCCAGCGCAGCCCGGGGTAAACATAAAAAACGAAGTTTCACTTTCGCGAAGCGGCGACGAAAGAGTTAACAAATGACTCCGTCCTGTTTACAAATTCCAAAAATCCCTCGCGTATCGAAACAGGTCAGTAAGCGGCTTGGAAAAATTCCTGAAAAATGTGTGCTAAAAACGTTCGCGTGAATGCGACTAGGAAACCCTGTCAAACTTTTTCCGGCTGAAAAACGGCGCGTATATGCACGAAAACTGTACCCAAATGTCGGTCTATGCGTGTCGCGGGTCTTCGCTGGAAAAAGTTTTCAAAAACGTGTGATAAAACTTTGCGCATGAGCAAGAGCCATCAGGTCCTCGCGGGGTAGCCGAAGACGATGCCCGCACACGCTGTCGAGGAGGAAGGCTGCGGATTTCAACGCAGCCGGTGCGGAGCGGAAGTGGATGCCAATCGGACAATGCGATCCATTTCAAATACGTGCGCGACTTCGCGTGGCTTCGCTGGACGCAATTCGCACGGCAACCGATATTGAACCGCAATTGAAAGGAAAACTATGAAAGATCAGGAAACACAACTGCGCTTCATCTTCATGCGCTCCCAGGGCGCCACCTTTTTTCCCTTCGTTACCTTCTGTATACAGAACTACGGCTTACGGTTACGGGTTGTGAATAACTTTTGGAGGGTGTCACCCCATAACTGTCCAACCCCCTCCTGTAATTTTGACTGCATGAAACCTACAAATAGACAGTTTCGAAAGGGGCGGGCGGCGGTCCCCCAATCCGAATTCCGCAATCAATATGCCTTAGCGTGCTTTGCCCCCTTCGCTCCCGTCGCGCGAAATCCGTTAACGGGCATGGACCCCATAAATTGAATAATGATGAAAACGAAAAATTGTAGCAGAAAAGTTCAGTTTTGCGGGGTTCCGTCCCGATAAAATCTGAAACAGGTAACGGGAGGTAATCAGAAGTAATCGGAGGTAATCTCATTATGCCGCAAATCCGCCAACGAGCAAAGCGAGCCCCGACGGTCGTCGGTGGTTCGAAATCCGCGATCGAAGAAAATTGCACCATTTCTGCACTATTTTTGCCTCATCCAACCGTTGCGGGTTCGTCGCGTCCGTTTCGAGACCCTCACTTTGGATCGCAAAAATCCCTTTTCGATCACTTTAAGTCACGTTTGGTCACGTTTGGTCACGTCCATTGCGAGACATCAAAAAATTTATTTTCATGTGACCTTTAGTGCCTTTATGTGACGTCTTGTGACCTTGACGACTTTATGTGACGAAGAATCTGACAATTTAAGGGCTTCCCAGGAGGTGTGCCCCAAACACCGAAACAACCGCCGTGAATCCGCGGGTTGGTATCGCATCGCGATAGCAAGAGGTGTCGCCGAGGGGGGTGGGGGAGGTCTGTGTTCGCGCGCCGGATAGCATCCCCGATCAGTGGGTGCGTCAGTCCTGTTGTTCCGTCTTTCCGGCCTGTCGTTAACCGCGCCAAAAGATGTAAAACAGGTAACGGGAGGTAATCAAAAGTAATCGCGGCCTGAATGAAGGGGATGATGTGCAGGTGCCTGCTGACTCCTCTTCGAAACTCGGACCTGACGGGTGCCTGCCGTCAGCCTGACGTTTGAGAACCACTCCAACCCATTGACCATCAACATTCCTGACGGCCTGACGGCTCTACCCCCCTGGAAGGGGTACCTACCCCTTTGCCTCGAGCTGGCCAGACATGTGCGCTGCTAACCAAGCCAAAACAATTTATTTCCGGTGCCGTTTGGTGCCGCCCGAGCCGGTCTCTCAACCCTCAACCATTTCCCCGCGCGTCCCTGCGCGACGCGACATCGAAAAAATCTCTTTTCGGTGCGTTTTGGTGCGGTTTCCGGAAAATCCGCAATTCTCAATCGGCAATCCGCAATTGATGAGATATGTGTTTCATCTGTGTTCAATCCGTGGCTAAAAACCCGCAAGCAGTAAAGATCGGTAAAGAAACGGTAAACTTTTTGTGCATCATTTACCTTTTTGTGGCCAACCCGTAATCCGCAATTCGAAATCCGCAATCAGTTATGGCATTAGATCGGGCCGAACACTTCCTCCTGCATGATGGGTGAATCCGGCGAAACATCCACCAACACGGTCGGGGCAATGTAGAGTTCGGCTGCGTCACGCCAAAGGGGTCGCGGCGGACGCGGATGCGACCCGGTTGAAACACCAGCGGCACCGGGGCGTGTTGTGGCTTCATCCAGTCCGCGAGATATTGAAGGGCGTATTCGGCTTCCCTGGCGCAGTAGGCGACGTCAATCAGATCGGCATCAATGACGTTGCGATGTAAATCCTTCCACAGCACATCGCACAGCTCGTCGTGATTTTCGGTGAACAGCGCCTTGACCGCTTCGAGTTGGGATTTACGCCACGCCACCGGACGGGTCTGCCCGGAGAGGAAATACTCGCGCTGTCGGGCGACAAGAGCCGGGTAATCAGAAACAGGCATGATGCAGTTTCTTCTGTGGCTCATTCTTTACAACTGCCAATTTTTCGCGGGCCGGCATTTTTGGCATTAGCCGATGCGAGTATTAATAAGTTTAGACTGATGCCTTCCTTGGGAAAGATGACGCTTTCAGAATAAAGCAATTCCAGATGCCGCCCAATAGGCAGCCGAACCGTTAACGTTCATGAAAGTTCATTGCGCCTTTAGCCGAATAAAAAAGGTGGTGCCTCGGCCCGGTTCTGATTCGAGCCAAACTGTGCCGCCCATAACCTCGGCTGCTTTCTTCACAGTCGCCAAACCAAGGCCGCTGCCGGGGCGGTCTTTGTCGCTATGCAGCCGCTGAAATGCCTGGAAAACTTTCTCCCGGTTTTCGGGGGCGATTCCGATGCCGTTGTCAGAAACCGAAACGACAACTTCACTGCCCTCGCGTCGGCTACCCACTTGTAACATCAAAGGAACATCGCGGTGTCTGTAATTGATCGCGTTCTGAAATAGATTGGTGAATATCTGGACTAGCAAAGTTGGGTTGCCTTGAACGCTGGGAAGATCTTCGGGAATTTCGAGGGTCCCGCCGATTTCATTTAAATGCCGATCAAAATCGCCACGAAATTGATGAATCAATTGGCTTAGCGATACCGCGCTTAATTTTACGGCTGCGCGTCCCGCCTGCGAGTATTGCAGGACGTCTTTGATCAGGCGTGACATGCGATCGCTGGCTTGAAGTATCCGCTCCACGAACTCTTCTCCTTCTCCAGCTATTTGAGCGGCATAATCTTCCTTTAAGGCCTCGGCGAATCCACGAATTGCGAACAAGGGCGACTGCAAATCATGCGACACGGAATAGGAAAAGGCCTCCAGTTCCTTGGTCCGTTCTTTGACGCGGCCTTCCAATTCGGCGTTGAGTTGGCGCAGCTTTTGTTCGGTGTTTTTCAGCTTCGAAATATCCACGCCGACGCCGATCACGCACCGTTTTCCATCAAAGATGATCCGTTTGCCATCAATCCAAAACGGAATGCGCTCGCCGGATTTGGTAAGATATTCCACTTCCATTTCCTCGTACCCACCGGTTTTGATCAAGCGATCAAAGATGGCGCCAGCCGCTTCCTGTTGCTCGAGCGGAAGAAAAACATTACTGGTCAGGTGCGAAAACTCTTCAGAAGAATAGCCGGATATCAGTTCTGCGTTTCGATTCCATCGGAGGAGCTTGCCGGTTTCTTCGGTGACGTAAAAAACTCCCGGTAAACAGTCGATCAATGCATTTGAAAAATTCCGTTCCCGAAACAAAAGTTGGGTGTAATCGACTTGCTCGGTGACATCGCGACAGTAACCCACCCATCTACTGATGCTTCCATCTTTTTCGCGAACCGGGACGCCACGCGCGGCCAAGTGCCGCCATTTTCCATCCGCCCGACGAATACGAAACTCGGTCTCATAAATGGAACTGGATGCAATGGCTTGGGACCGCTGTTGTTCCACTCGTTGTTGGTCTTCCGGATGCACGAAATTGAGCCAGCCCGATCCAAAAAGGTCGTCCGCAGTCTGGCCGGTAAACTCGCACAAAGACGGGTTGTCTTCGACGAAGTTGCCCATGGCATCTGTGGTCCAAAGGAATTCGGTAGGAAAATCACGCGAGGAATTGCGTTGTGCTCTTGCGAGTTCTTGCTCGAGGACTGCTGCCATAACCATTGTCTTTAAAAAGAACGTTCACTTTGAACCTTCGGACGTCAATTGCTTCGAAATAGGGGCAGTCCTAAGAATTCCACCTTTCGGGTTGGTTTTTCAAAATGCTGCAATGCGTTGGATGACCCAGAACATCGCCACCGTCCCGATGGCGTAAGGCGGAAAGAGCGGCAAGAGGCGCGCTGGCCGATTTGCGATCGACAAAAAAGCGAATTTTTCGAGGATGTTCCGGCCAAGGGCAATCAGTGACAGAACGATCCCGATGAACAGAAAGTGACCCGCCTCAACCCCGACGCTGAAAAACAGCAGTGCCGTCGGAATGTGACCTTGCGGTAGACCCGCTTCGCTAAGGCCGCTGGCAAACCCCAGACCGTGCATTAATCCGAAGGTGAACGCCACAAGCCACGGCGCACGCGTCGTAATGCCGGGGTGCCCTTGTCGGTCGCGCAGTATCTCGGCGGCAACGAATACAATGCTGAGCGCGATAACGGCTTCGACTGGTTTTTGTGGCACGTGGATGTACCCAAGCGTTGCCAGTGTCAGCGTGATGCTGTGTGAAATGGTGAAGGCCGTGACCGTTTTGACCAGGCGTAAACCGCCGCGTGTGATGATGAGGAGCGCGAGCACGAACAAGAGGTGATCTATACCAGTGAGAATATGCTCAACCCCAAGTACCGAGTAGGTCCGGGCGACTTCCAGCGTGCGCGGACCAGCCTCAACGAAAAACGAGGGAGCTGATGGAGTAAGGCGCGTCACTTGCGCTGAGCCGTCGAGGCGTTCCACACGCACGAGCACGTCAGTCATTGTCGAACTGAGACCGGTAATGTGAATTTTGCGGCCAGTCAGACCGCTCGGGCAACGGAAGTTCCAAACCTCAGTGAAGGCGTTGTTGGCCATCACCGCTCGCGGCACCGTGATGTTTGTGCAGCCCGCTGGCAGTTCTACGTAGAGTCCAAGGTGCAGACTCTCTCCGCGGCCCGGCACCTTCCATAGCGCTGCGTAGGTATCCGCTTCCGTCTGGCGCAATTCAAGATAGGCGGGCCGCACCTCATGCGCTATCGCGCCGATCGAAAATGCCAGCCAAAGAAGCCATATGTATGAAACGTGCTTCATTTGACGGCATTTGCGGCAAGTTTGTTTGATGGCACTGCCGGCTCGAACTGTTCGACCGTCACGGTGTAACGCTTGAGGAGCGATTCATAAAACTTCTCGTTGGCGTCCAAGCGCCGAGCATTTTCCCATTCGCGACGCACAGCTTCATGCACTTCCGCCAGTGCGGGAAGACGCGACTCTGTTCGTTCTGCCACAAACACCAAATGCTGGCCATAGCCGGACTCGACCGGCCCGTGCCATTTGCCGGGCTCAAGCGTGCTCAATTGCGCGACAAACTTTTCGCCGAACTGTTTTGCAATCTCTCCAGCGGGCGCCGCCGTGGTTTGTTGCTCCAACAGGATCTCGTCGCCGAACCCCGTAACGTCTGCCTTGTCGTCGGCCTCGTTCAACTGCTGGAGTACTTGCGCCAGGTCGCGATCCAGAGTTTTGCCGTGCTTCTCGGGATTGAAATAGACCTGCCGGAACGTGAACATTTGCGGAATCCGGAAACTATCGGGATGCGCCTGCATGTAGACTGTCAAATCGGCTTCCGATGGCTCGGTAACGTTACTAATGTCTTCAGAGACGAATTCCAGTTTTTGCCGCAGCCGGCGTCGAATGATCGTGTCGTCCTTGTCCAAACCCAAAGCAATCGCCTCGCGGTAACAGACTTCTTCACGCACGCGATCTTTTATAAGTCCGGCCAATTCCTCCTCTGTTGGCGGACGCTGCCAGGCTCTGGAAAAACCAGCCACCAGATTTTCGATTTGACCTTGCGTGACGACGATCTTGTCCGGCTCATTGCTGCTGGCGCTCGCCGGCAACAATCTATAAGCAATAAACACCGCCGCTCCCAACAGGACGAAATGCACCAGTGGTTCTTTCAATACACGCTTCATGGCGTGTACCAGATTGGGGATGTATAGGCGCGTTCTTGGATAGCCGTGGGACAATTCGTCGGAGGCTTGGTGCCGAAGAATTTTGCGTCATAGGTCGTCCATCGCGGCGTCGGAATCTCGATCACGCGAACGTAGTAGAAGGCAGGTTCCTTTGGGTTGAAACTCGGATCCTTCCAGTAACCCAGCAAGAGCGGCGTGCCTATGGTGTTTTTAAAAGTCGCATCCGGCACGTTCACGGTATTGCCGACGGGTGTCTTGCAGCGGCCGTCTTTGTCGATGGTGCGGCCACCGGACACGACGACGTCGTAGATCTGTTCGTGCGTTTCCCCGCCGGACTCCAGCCACCCCTTGACGACTTGCACCCGGTCCAGGTTCGCGCCGTCGGGATCGCGCAGGGCGCGGATCATCAGAGTGAGAGCTTTCCCGTCCGGTGCGGTCCGCAGGTCGCCGCCCATTGGCACGCCTTTTTTATAACCGTATTTGGCGAAATCCTGACGCTCCACATCGTCCGAGACGAAATCCCAGCCCGCGAAAATCCGCACAATCGGCCGGGTCCCTGTGGTCGCATACACTTCCTTGCGGGCCATCGCATCCCACAACGCCTCGCGTGTGTTGCCCGTCGCCCAAACCGCCGCCAGTCCCGAAGCGCTGGTCTGCCATGAATATTGTCGCTGGGCTGGATCCTTTGAAAGACGACCCGTGAGCACCTCGTCGAACCGGTCCGGCCTCGCAGACGGCTCCATTGGCGTAGCTTTCCCGAAGAAATTGTCTTCTGTTGTCGTTGAAAGCGCAGTGTGTGAATCGGTTGACCCGATCATCCCGAATTTGAACGGATTTGCTCCGATTTTCTCGTCGTACTTCAGCCCGCGTTTAAGCGCCTCGCGCGCGTACTCGCGCGGAAGCATATCCGGCGTGTGGACGGTAGGCCCGAAGCCACCCTTGTCCCATGTTTCGAAATCGGAGAATTCATCGTTTGGCGAGAGCCCCGGGTGTGTCTCCCCGTCGCCCTTCATCTGGGTGACTTCGTAGATTGGTTCCCAATGCATTCGGCGCAGCGCATAGTCGCGGTCAAGCGGTTTCTTCGTGGTCAACGTGACATCATCGAACATCAGTCCGCAGGACAGATTGCCGTTATGTGGGATGGCCAGTAATCGGCCGCCAGTCTTCTGCTCATACGCACCCATCCACTTCCATAAATCCTCGGGATCCTCCGTGTCATATTGCGAGATCGGCGTAATCTGATCTGCCTTTGCCTTGCCGTCGCGGAAGATGACATTGCGGTGCAGATTGTTGCCGCTGGGACTCGATGTCCACTCAAAGCCAATGAACGCGGTGAACTTACCCGGGTCATTATATTTTTCGGCAAAGGTCGTGATGCGCTCCCACATTGATCGGACGATCGTATCAGCGCCTTTAAGCGGGTCCTGTCGTTTGAGCATCACTCCGCCCCACGCGTCATACGCCTTCCCGCCCTCGCCGTTCTTGACGAGTTCATGAACTTTGCGCCCGAATTCCGTTTTGAGCAGTTCGGGGTTGGACTCCGCAATCATAGGGGCGAGCCCAAGATTCTCCGAGTGGTCCGATACAACCAGAAAATCCAGCGGACGTTGTAAACGCGCACGGACACCGCTGCTCGAGGTGACCTCCTCGCCGCGGGCAAATCGATAAGCCTCCTCCGGACCGAGCCGGCAGCCCATCATGCCTGCATCCGTTGAGTACGCGGTGTGCAGATGCGTATCGCCAAAATACACGCGATCGGCGCCCACATGCTCCAGGTATGGTGAATACTCCCGCTTGCCGAGCGTAACCTTGCTTGGGTCAACATCTACATCCTGGGCCACGCCGCACAACGACAGGCCTATAATAATTAGCGCTGTGAGTGTTCCCCGATTTAGCATGTTTGTCTTCATAGCATCGATTTGGTTCGATTCGAATCAACCACTGGGTTGCGCCAATTCGTCGTCGCTTCTGCTGTGGAAGAACAGATTCCATATTTTGCCCTCACCCAGGACCCGGTTTGATTCCCTCAATGCAAAAAAAGGTATGAAGGTAAAGAATACGACCAGGCAATTAGCGAGCAGTTCATACTTCCCTTTTCCGAGTAACTCGTTCGCTCCGCCGGCCAGTCCCTCATTGCGTAGAAGACCCCGCACTGTGTGTTCCAAAATGCTGAAGATCACCACCCATATTGTAAACGTGACAGTCCTGAAGAGAGTCGGAATTGCCAGCGGCTTATTCTTAAATGGCTTTGTCAGGAAGAGATCGCCCACCAGAATGACTTTCGCCAAAATCAGTGCCTGGATTAGTGCGAAGCCATAGTTCAGGTATTCGATCTCGTATCCCGCCAGAATCAATCTTCGATACACAGTAAAGGCGCCGAAATAGACCGCGAGATACAGGACGGTCAGCCAGTAATCGATAAACTCGTGCCACAGCCTCTGCTTCCACGGTAGCTTTATCGGTGTTGGCATTGTTCACTGATTAGCTACGCAGGTAAGTGAACGGGAACCGTCCCGGTGATTAGCCACGCGGTTACCCCCGACCACACCCCGCCTGCATCGCAGCCAGCGCCCTTAGAATCGCCAGCCGCATCGAAGGCACAGCTCTTAGAATCGCCCGCCCAATTCGAGCAGCGGTCCCCCGAACGTCGCGTTGAAATTGAAGTTGTTCCTGTTGGCGATATCGAGGCTCAACCAGTGCCATCCGAGTCGTATATACGTGCTCTTCGAAGGTCGGAATTCAGCCGCCGGCGTTACTGCCCAGGTAAAATGATCACTCAGCACTCCAAAACCACCGGCGTCTCCTTTGACGTAGATGCCGAACCAACTAGCGAAATCCCACGTCCCAACAAGACCTATGGTTGGATCGCCATAAAACCTTGTCGTGGAGCGCGAAGCTGTCAATCCCGGGCTGCTGATGCTCAGGTGTGGATTCAAATATGCCATCCGCGCACCGAGATAAGCGGTAAGGCTATAACACGGCTGTCTCACGAATTCATAACCAAGATCAATGTTTCCATAGAGTTGCTTAAACGTCAGCTCCGCAGTCGACCCCGGCGCGGAAAAGATTCCGCGCGATTCGAGATTCTCGGATGTTTTCATATAAGTCCCATCGACAGAGAAATAGAACCTGCTTTTGCGAAGTTCGATATTGAGGGGCGCGATAAAATCCAGCCGGTCTTTAAAGCTCGAAAAATCCTTATGGATATGCCCCTGCTCTTGTCCAACGGTGATGTCACCATTCAATCCCGGCCCCCACAGCGGTAGTCCGATCCGCATGTGAAGGTTGTCGTCCATGCTGTTCTCATTGTACGTGGTCGTTGCTGTCGTCGTCACTGCTGTAGCCTCCGCCGCGTTGAGCTGAAGACAGCTGAAACACGCCAACGCAAGAGCACAGCCCAGAAGCGGCGTTGACCATCCATTCTTTTCGTTTCCTGTTCTCATAGTGGTTTTAATTTTTATTTCTTATTCCGCGATTTTCCCGGCGAAAGGTGCTGAATTATTCGCACTAACAAATCAAGCACGTGCTTTCCCCGCATTTCAAATCCAAGGCAGTTGTTATGACCACGGACGGTAGCGAGCAACCGTTGTTCATGAACATCAGGAGGAACACGATAGGTTGGTCCCAGAATGTCGTAACGCCGTCTGGTCTTTTTCCCGAGGGGTGGTTTGCGGCTATGGCACGGAACGAACTGATTTGGCCTTTCTACGCGCCGCCCGCGCATATTGTTTCTGGGGCAATTAGCAAATCCTCCTAGCTGGCGATACGCAGGACTGCTGAAGAACCTTCGCATTAGTACTCTGACTATCTTCGGTATTTCCCAAGCTTTAATTTGGTCGGAGCAATCCGGAAAACAGCCACGCGTCAGGTTATGAGAATTTCAGCACAGAAGATTCGACAAATGAGACATAAAACAAAAGAGCTCGTCCGACTGGCCATCGCTCTCTTTCTCGTGTTGGGGGCGTTTGCCGGGTCGGCTGCGGACAAAAAACCCAACATCCTCTTCATCATGGGGGATGACATCGGAATGTGGAATATCGGCGCTTACCATCGTGGCATGATGGCGGGTCGGACGCCGAACCTCGACCGGATGGCCAAGCAAGGCATGTTATTTACTGACTATTACGCGGAGGCAAGTTGCACGGCGGGTCGTGCGAACTTCATCATGGGCGAGTTGCCCATCCGCACCGGCATGACTACGGTCGGCCAGGCGGGGGCCAAGATCGGCATTCCGGCGGAAGCGTGCACCATCGCTACCGCGCTCAAAGCGGAGGGCTACGCCACCGGGCAATTCGGCAAGAACCATCTCGGCGATCTCAACGAGTTCCTGCCGACGGTCCACGGGTTCGACGAGTTCTTCGGCTACTTATACCACTTGGACGCCATGGAAGATCCCGCGCATCCGAACTATCCGCAGAACCTGTTGGATAAGGTAGGTCCGCGCAACATGGTGCACTCTTGGGCCACCGATCAGGATGATCCCACCGAAATGCCGCGCTGGGGTAAGATCGGCAAGCAGAAGATCGAGGACGCCGGCACGCTTTATCCCGAGCGAATGAAGACCGTGGATAATGAGATTCGCGATCTTGCTTTGAAGTTCATTGAAAAATCCGCAGCGGATAACAAACCGTTCTTCGTCTGGCTCAATCCGACGCGCATGCACATCGTTACTCACCTCTCCGACCAGTACGAAAAGATGCGTAACTCGACGAACGGCTGGTCCGAAGAAGAAGCCGGCATGGCCCAGCTTGATGACGATGTTGGCCTCGTCCTGCAAAAGCTCAAGGACCTGGGAGTGGACGACAACACTATCGTCGTCTTCACGACCGACAACGGGACTGAACTGTTTACCTGGCCTGATGGTGGAACGACGCCATTCGCGCAATCTAAAGGGACGGTGATGGAAGGCGGGTTCCGCGTTCCGTGCATTGCCCGCTGGCCCGGACATATCCCTGAAGATTCAGTCCAGAATGGCGTCTTCTCGGGCTTGGACTGGTTCCCGACGTTCCTTGCGGCAGCTGGCAATCCGAACATCATCGACCAGTTGCTTAAGGGTGTGAAGCTCGGCGACCGGACGTATAAGAACCATCTCGACGGTTACGACCAAACGGCCGCCATCACCGGCAAGGGGCCATCGACTCGCCATGAAATCTTCTATCTCGGTGAAAGTACGGTTGGGGCCGTGCGCATCGACGATTATAAATATCGGTTCATCGACCAACCGCGCGGCTGGTTGGGTGAGAAGACGCATGTGGATGTACCTTACTTGATCAATCTGCGCCTTGACCCGTTCGAGCGCCAAGGCTGGCCGAACGATGGGACTAAAGAAGGGGCACAGCAATATTTCGATTGGTTCAAATTCCAGTTCTGGCGCTTTGTGTTCGTCCAGCAGGTGATGGGCAAGGAGCTCCAGACCTTCCTCGACTATCCGCCGATGCAAAAGGGCGCGAGTTTCAATCTCGACGCTGTCAAAGCGGAGATGGCGAAGAGGATGGCTGAAGCTGAGAAGGCGAGCAAAGGCAGTGGCCAGTAACCGAAATGATCTTCATGCCAGGCGGCTCGCAAGAGCCCCCGGTTGGAGTCGGAATATTGTGACGCAGCGGCGATACATAAGTTGGATTTCGTTGTTCTTATTGTGCCTGGCCACGCCAACGCATTTGCGCGCAGCGAACGATGACGTTTCCGACCAGTTTCGCTTCAACGTTTCGACCCATCACCTTATCACGAGCAACCTGACGGGATTTTTGCATCTTGGCTATTTCAACGATCCGGACCTTGGCGAGCGAACGTATCGGATAGGATGGCCCGGCGTGACATACTCTGCCAATCATTGGCTCCAACTTTCAGGCGGTCTACTCACGACCTACGAAGCCAACAGCGGTAGTTCTGATACACTCGAACTCCGTCCGTTCGCGGGGGTGAAGTTTTTCATCCCCAACGACTATAAACTACACCTTTATAACTTGGTCCGATTTGAATTCCTCGATACGGAAACTATCACGACGCATCAATGGACCGGGTTCAACCGGATTCGAAGTCGTTTCGGAGTAGAGGTTCCGCTCAGTTCACGCGAACGTGCGTGGAAACCGAGGACATGGTATGTGCTTTCGGATGTCGAGCCGTTCTATCGGTTCGATAAGAACATTTTTGATCCTCTTCGCGTTCGAGGAGGAGGGGGCTACGTCATCAACTCGCATCTGAGTTGCGAGTTGGTTTATTGCGCACAGTTCACTGCTTCCACCGGTAGCTCGCTGGCTTTCACGGAGAACATCATCTTTTTGAATTTAAAAATCGGGTTGGCCAAGGGACTTCTTGAGCGCCTGTACAATCCCGATTAGGTCGATTAAAACTTATGGCTAACCACGAACATACTATTAAAGGTGCTACGGTATCATCTCGTGCCACAGCAGCCCGCGGTCGCGATTCCGGTCGGTCACGGTTCGGTCGCGCGAAGAGCCATTTGACGAAACGCCCCCGCGCGAAACTAATTCAAAGCCCGCCGCATATTAGAACGCGAAAACGTTCTCCCGCAGCAACGCCGGGCTTAATCTCTTCGCGTCCATCGCGCAAAGATCTCTATGCGGAAGGCAAGCGTTTGCGCGAGAAGTGTCCTCGGGAGTCGCACGCGGTTTGGCGTCCGTCTCACGGTCGGCCGGATCCTCTTAATTTATTAAAAGAATCGAGCCGTGGACGTATTCAGGAACTGATCCCGCTCCGCTATGGACGGATGCTGCAGTCTCCATTCACTTTCTATCGCGGCGCAGCTTTGAATATGGCAGCGGACCTCGCCCATACGCCGGTGAGCGGTCTGCGTGTACAGGTTTGCGGAGATTGCCATTTGCTCAATTTCGGCTGGTTCGCCACTCCAGAAAGAAGGGAAATCTTCGACATCAACGACCTTGATGAAACGTTGCCGGCACCGTGGGAGTGGGATGTGAAACGCCTCGCCACCAGTTTCGTGCTCGCGTGTCGCGATAATGGTTTCAGTGATAAAGATGCCCGGGAGACAGCAATGGAGTGCGTGCGTTCGTATCGCCATCACATGTTGGAGTTCAGCGAGATGTCGGTCCTCGATGTTTGGTACGCGAGCATCGATGTCCAGGATGTGATTCCAAAGATCGAGGACGCGAAATCACGCAAACGTTTTCAGAAACGGTTGGCGTCGGCGCGAAATAGTGACGAACATCACTTTCCGGCGATCGAACAGGTCAACGGCGAACCGACAGCGATCAAAGACAATCCGCCCGTGATTTTTCACTGGCGCAAACAAGGCGACGATAAATTCTTCCAAGAAGCCCAAACGGCTTTGGCTGCGTATCGCGAATCGGTCGAAGATGATCGACGGGTGCTTCTGGATCGTTTTGAGCTTCGCGACGTCGCGATCAAAGTTGTTGGGGTGGGAAGTGTTGGGACGTGGTGCGGTGTCGCGCTTCTCCTGGCCTTGGAAAAAGACTCGCTCTTTCTCCAGATTAAGGAGGCGGGACCCTCGGTGCTTGAGCGTTACGTCGGAAAAAGCGTTTTCTCCCATCACGGGCGGCGGGTGGTGGAGGGATGCCGCTTGATGCAATCGGCGAGCGATCTCTTTCTCGGCTGGATGGTGGGACCGGCGGGTCGGCACTTTTATGTCCGCCAGCTCCGCGACATGAAGCTCAAGATTCTGATCGAAACATTCAAACGCAATACCATGAGGCAGTACGCAAAGTTATGCGGATGGACCTTGGCTCGTGCCCACGCCCGTTCCGGCGAGCCGGCGAAGATCAGTGGTTATCTCGGCCAAAGTGACAAGTTCGACCAGGCTATCGCGGACTTTTCAATCGCGTATGCTGATCAAAGTGAGCGCGATCATAAGTTGCTCCTCAAAGCGGTGCGCGACGGGAAGATTGAAGTTTCAGAATAATCAAACCCGGGAAATTAATGGGTTGCTGTGCTGGTCTGCGCCGCTGGGGCTGCGCTAGTGGCAATATCTCAGTTTGGCGGCAGTTCTGAAATATTGCGCATCTCCTGCTTCTTAAACCGATGTTTACAAGGGCGCGGAGGGCGCATTAGATTCGCTGCCATGAATTCTGTGGGTATCACCGGAATTTCCGGATTTCTCGGAAGCCATCTCAAGCCCGCTCTCCAGGAAAGCGGTTACGATGCCTTTGCGATTTCGCGCCCGTTTCGCCGATCTGTCGCACAGATGCAGGCCTTGCTGGAAGAGCGTAAACCGGACGCCATTATCCATCTATCCGGCATTGTGGATGTTCGTTATTGTAGCGAACACCCGGTCGAAGCGTTTGATTCTCATGTCACGGAGACGGCAAATATTCTTGAGGCGGTCCGGCTGGTGGCTCCTCAGATGCCGGTGATTTACGTGGCTTCGGATAAGAGTTTCGGAGAACAGGAGCATTGCGGTCTGCAGACGCCGTATCGACCGAGCTTTCCGTATGAGACGTCCAAATCTTGCGAAGATATGCTGGTGGAAACGTACGCAAAAAGTTATTCCATGCCGGCTTATCTGCTTCGGTTCCCGAATTTTTTTGGCGAAGCGGATCAGCACGTGGAACGATTAATTCCGGGTATCTGCATTTCTGCCGCTCGTGGCAAGGAATTGGTCATCCGCACTCGTTTGGATGGGACCGTGCGGCAATATATTTATGTGCGGGACGCAGTGGATGTCATTGTCCGCGCGGTAGGCCGGGCCCTAAAGCGGGAAGGGGGCTGGCCCAAGAATCATTTCGGTCCGCCACACCTCAAAACCGTCGGCGAGGTGATTCGTGATGTGGAGGCAGTGAGCGGGCGAAAGATCAACGTTAAGGTGCTTAATCTGCCGGGGGAAGTGTCGCGGTTGAGTCTCAAGGACGAGAACGACTTCGGCTTCAAGTATGCGGACTGGCTGCCTGCCTTGGAACGAACGGCGCGCTGGTACCAAGACAACTATAAATAGCGAGATTCGAACGCGCCTGCCGGGCGCACACACCCTGCCGCTGAAGAGACACCTCTTGCTATCGCGATGCGATACCAACCCGCGGATTCACGGCGGCTGTTTCGGTGTTTAGAGGCACACCTCCTGGGAAGCCCTTTCAATTCAGTGATAAGTGATGAGTAATCGATGGCGGCAGATTACTTCTGATTACCTTTTTAGATTTTTTCTCGTCAATGGCCGCAAAACTTTACCGTTTGTTTACCATTCCTTTACCGAATTTGACCGGTAAGGGATTTCGTGCGACGGACGCGACAAGTAGGAGGCGAAGAACGCGAGCCAATAGGCGCACGTGACCAAAGATGACTGAACATGACCAAACGTGACCGCCGCTGGATTTTGTAACGGCCTCGATTCGGGAGATGATGCAGAAATGATGCAGAAACGATGCAATTTTAGTTTTGTGCATGCGATTTATCATCCGGCTCCGTGGGTATGATGACTTTGCGGATTTCGGCGCGGGTCACGGCAGCCAGTCGGAATAAGTCTTTGGTTTCGACGAATTGGAGTTTGCTGTCGCCGATCGCTTGCTCGATGCGCTGGAGTTGTGCGGTGAGAGAACTGAGTTCCTGCTCGTGGGTGGCGAGAAACTTTTCCTGAAGCGCTTCGATCTCGATGGCGCGGAGCGTGCGTATTTCCTGGCGGTGTTGCTGGTTCCAGTCGGCCAAGGTGCGGACGCTGACATCGATTTGTTTTGCGATGCGGGCAAGGCTCCAGCCTTTGCCGCGGAACTCGAGGAACTTGGATTTAGTGTCTGTAGAATGCATTCGTTAAAACAGGTTGATGGTTGAGGGTGGAGAGTTGAGGGTCCGAAATAGGCGGTGGCGAGAACGCAGGGTGACCACCGACGGAAAGTGGTTGGGCGTTGCGCCGCTCGAGGTTGATTGTTCGGACTGCGAAATGGAGGTTTTATCTGTCATATGGGAAAAAGGCTAACAAAGTCACTTGGACAAAGACGGTCCAAGTGAATTTTTTTGTTTTTGATGCGCTGCTCATTATTGTTGCTCCAAATTGGAGGCACTCAGCTTCCAGGGTTTTGAGTTCTTGCGTCTAGCGAAGCCACGCGAAACAAAGCGAAACTACGCGACATTCGCACCGCGTTTTTGAAGTTTGTTTACGTTGACTGATAGAAATCGCTTTCACGTGAGCAGTTGTAGCACGGGTTTTTTGGAGAATTTGTCGCGAGGACAGGACGACGTGCACTGACGCGCATCTAGTAACCGTTTTCATGCATCTACGCGCAGAATTTTGGTAAGATTGTTGTTGACGAGGTTCGGACTGTGACGAAGCTGGACGGCGCTCGCGGAGCGATCGCCCTACCTGCTTGCGCCTGAGGAGAGTAAATGTATTCTGTGACGGATTTTCAATGTCGTCGGCAACCAACAAGTTAGCAGCGGATCTGGACCATATTCTCGCGCAGACGCGGGAGTTGTGGGCTGAGGTCCGTGGGCAACGGATTTTTGTGACGGGTGCGACAGGGTTTTTCGGAACGTGGCTGTTGGAGAGTTTTGCCTGGGCGAACGACCGACTTGCGTTGGATGCGCATCTCGTGGCACTTACGCGAAATGCTGATGCGTTTCGTTCGAAAGCACCGCACCTTTGTTTCCGCAGCGATATCCAACTGCACGTCGGCGACGTGCGCGACTTCAAATTTCCAGCCGGCTCATTTTCGCACGTCATCCATGCGGCGACGGAGGCGAGCGCGAAGCTAAACTCCGAGAATCCATTTTTGATGTTCGACACTTGCGTGACCGGCACCAGGCGAGCGTTGGAGTTTGCGGAGGCGTGCGGGGCGAAGAAGTTTTTGCTGACCAGCTCAGGGGCGGTTTACGGTGCGCAACTGATGGAGCGAGCGCCCGAGGATTTTATGGGTGGCCCGGATATTTTGAACGCGGCTGCGGCATATGCGGAAGGGAAGAGGGCGGCGGAGCAGCTATGCGCGATCCAGGCACAGAGCGGCCCGCGCGGAGCGGCGGGCCCTACCGAGATCAAGATTGCACGATGCTTTGCGTTTGTGGGACCGCATTTACCGTTGGACGCGCATTTTGCGATTGGGAATTTTATTCGCGATGGGCTACGCGGCGGGCCGATTAAGATTGGCGGCGATGGCACGCCTCATCGTTCTTATTTATATGCGGCGGATTTAGCTATCTGGCTGTGGACGATTTTATTTCGCGGCGCGGCTCTTCGTGCATACAATGTCGGTTCGTCTAAATCCGTAACGATCGCCGAAACGGCGCAGGCGGTCGCGGATGTGTTCGGCGGGAAACCATCGATTGAAATCGCGCAAAAGCCGGTGCCCGGCAAAGCGGCGCAACGATATGTGCCGGATGTGAGCCGTGCGGAAAAGGAACTTGGGTTGCGTGAGTGGATCGATTTGAAGGAATCGATTCGACGGACTGCGGAGTGGAATGACTCGATGACAGCGGTTGGTCAATGACCTGCCGATTTGGAAATCGGCGATACGGCAGGTTTGGAAACCTGCGATACGAAAAAAATGAAAAGAGTATCAGATTATATTTTTGATCATTTGGCTGAGATTGGAACGAAGCATGTGTTCGTGATCACCGGCGGCGGCGCGATGTTTTTGAATGACGCGCTCGCCAAGTGCAAGCCGCTTCAATACATCTGCTGCCACCACGAGCAAACCTGTGCGATGGCGGGCGAGGCCTATGCACGTGTGACGGGCAAGCTTGGTGTCGTCAGCGTTACCACCGGACCTGGTGGAATCAATGCCATCAATGGTGTGTTTGGCGCGTGGACAGATTCGCTTCCGATGTTGGTGATTTCGGGGCAGGTGAAGCGTGAGACGTGCATGGCTTCTTACGATTTGCCGAAGTTGCGCCAACTCGGTGATCAGGAAGTCGACATCGTCCGCATGGTGAAGGGCGTCGCCAAATACGCGGTGTTTGTGACGGACCCGAACTCGATTCGTTATCATCTGGAACGGGCGATTTACCTGGCAACTCACGGCCGCCCAGGGCCGGTTTGGCTTGATATCCCTGTTGATGTGCAGTCGGCGATGATCGAACCGGAACAGTTGAAGGCTTATGATCCGAAAGAAGATGAGATCAACGTCGATCGCGCGGCTCTGACGAAAACTTGTGCTGATATTTTGCAGCGGATTAAAAATGCAAAGCATCCGGCCTTGATGCCTGGAACCGGTGTTCGTCTTGCCGGTGCTGAGGAGATTTTTCATACCGTCGCAAAAAAATTGGGTATCCCGGTTTTGACGGCGTGGACGGCGCCGGACCTGATTGCGACTGATGACCCATTGTTTTGTGGTCGCCCGAGCACGATTGGTGATCGAGCCGGAAACTTTGCTCTGCAGAACGCGGACCTGCTGTTGGTGATTGGTTCTCGATTGAATATCCGGCAGATCAGTTACAACTGGAAAGAGTTTGCGCGGAATGCGTTCATTGTTCAGGTGGACGTGGATCCGGCCGAGTTGGACAAGCCGACGCTCAAGCCTCATTTGGGAATTGCGGCTGATGCCAAGGATTTTTTCGAGGAGTTAAATCGGCAAATCGATGCCGCCAAGACCGACGCGAATGCGCACTCGGAATGGCTGGCGTGGTGCCGCAAGCGCGTGGCGCAATATCCAGTGGTGACGGAGAAACAACGGGCCGTGGCAAAACCAATCAACCCATATCGTTTTGTCGATCATCTGATCCGACAATTGAATGGCAGCGATATTATCGCCCTCGGTGACGGCACGTGTTCAGTTGTTACCTACCAGGTGGCGCACGTTAAGAAAGGAATGCGGTTGCTGAGCAATTCCGGCGATGCGTCGATGGGGTATGACATTCCTGCGTCAATTGGTGCTGCGGTGGCTGGTGAAGGGCGGCGGGTCGTTTGCCTTGCTGGCGACGGCAGCGGGCACTTCAATATTCAGGAGTTGCAGACGATCAAACACCACAACTTCCCCATCAAAATTTTCATATTGAACAACGGTGGTTATCTGTCGATGCGTCTAACCCAAGGTGGCTTTTTCAAAGGTAACTATATCGGTGAGAGTCCGCGCAGTGGTGTGTCCTTCCCGGATTATGTGAAAGTTGCGCAGGCCTATGGGCTGCCAGCGATGCGGATCGAGGAGGCGGATTTTGCGGCTGACCTGGAGAAGTTTTTGGCGATTGAAGGTCCGGCGTTGTGCGAGGTGATGCTGGATCCGTCCCAAGGATTTGAGCCACGATTGACTTCACGCCAACTGCCGGATGGGAAAATCGTGACGGCATCGTTTGAAGATATGGCTCCGTTCCTCAGTCGTGAAGAACTGGCGCAGAATATGTTGGTGCCGCTGCCCGACGAGGCGAAGCAGTGAACGCGGTTGCGGATATGCGCGGGCGTTTCGAACGCGTGCTCGAGCGGGCGCGGCGTCCTCAAGCGCCAGATTGGAAGGGCAGAAAGTTCGTTGTCTATGGCGCGGGGAATTTCGGGAAAGCTTTAGCAGGTGCGCTTCGTGAAAAAGGCGCGACAGTGCTTGGTTTTTTAGACCGAACGGGCAAAGGCCAAAGTGTCCTTCCGGGGCTTGTTTCTTGGGCATTGGATTCGCAGGAAGCAGCAAAGTGGCGCGGCGAAAATCCAGTGGTGATTCTCGGGTTGCTGAACGGATTTGTTAGTATGGGCGAGGTGGCGCAGGAATTAAAAAGCTTTGGTTTTACAACGGTTTCCTCTCCGAACGATTATTACGGGTCTTTAAAGGAAAGTTTGGGATGGCGGTTTTGGTTATCAGACTGGGATGTATACGCGGGTTCCTCCGCCGTCATCGAAAAGGTCGCAAGTATTTGGACGGACGAGCAGAGTCGCTGCTTATTCTTCGAAACCGTGTTATTCCGCTTGGGTTCGGAATTCAATCTCCTGCAGCCGACATCTGATGTCTCGAAACAATACGGCGATCCGAGCGTGCCACGATGGCCGCAACGACTGAATTTAGTGGATGGCGGCGCGTATGACGGAGATTCGCTCATATCATTGATTCGTAACGGTTATGAGTTGGATGCGGTGCATGCGTTCGAGCCGGATTTAGGCAATTTTTCGAAGCTTGGCGAAACGGTGCGACGCGTCAACATTGGTAATGGGACTTTGTGGCCGTGCGGCCTTTCCTCAAGTACAACACGACTAAGCTTCTGTGAGGGTGATGGCACGGGTAGCAAATTGGCGTCCGGATCGAACACCGTTGTTATACCCGTCGTAGCGTTGGATCATGTCCTGTATAACCAAAAGATAAACTTAATTAAGTTGGACATCGAAGGTGCAGAATTTGATGCTTTGCGAGGAGCCAGTGACATCATTCGGAAACAACGTCCGTGTTTGGCCGTTTGTTTGTACCATCAAGCCGATCACCTATGGTCGATCCCCAATTGGCTTTTTGAGCAGGATCTTGGTTACGAATTCTATCTGCGGATTTATCAGTGGAATGGATTCGAAACCGTGATGTATGCGCTGCCAAAATGAGCCGATACGCCACTGTCATTTTTGATCTGGATGGGACGCTGATTGATTCGGCACCCGGGGTCAAAGAGAGTTTTCGTAACGCAGTTAAGGCTGTATTACCCGACGTGGAGTTTGACCTTGGCTCTGTTGTGATTGGCCCGCCGCTGCCAAAAATGTTCGAGGTGGCGTATCCAACTGCCACAACTGAACAGGTCAAGGCGCTGGTTGCTGCCTTTCGAGCTGACTACAACGAGAGCGGGTGGAAAAAAACGCGTTTGTTCGTGGGGGTTAAGGACGCTTTGTCAGAGCTGCAGTCGCATGGGGCTGAAATGTTCGTGGTTACGAACAAGCCGTTGGATATTTCGCAAAAAATACTTCAGTTCTTTGAACTGACGGCTTTCTTTACCGATGTTCGTTCATTGGATTCCGTGGTGCCGTCGTATGCAAATAAGGCGGAGATGGTGCGAGCGTTACTGCGGGAGCGGAATCTCAAACCGGAACAGTGCGTTTTGATTGGAGACACAAAAGGCGATGCCGACGCTGCCAGAACTGTCGAAATGTCCTTCATCTGGGTATCTTTTGGATACGGAAAGCGAGATGACATCCTCGATGTGGTAAAATCGGTGGATTCTTTTCGAGAACTTACGGAGTTGTGCCTGCGTTAAATCGTAGGTGCCTATCGTTTATCGGCTTACCTTCCAGGTTTTCGGGTTCAATCGTCGCTACGCGACGAGTCGGCGCAAGGTGCGCGAGTCCCGTGGGATGAATCCCACGGCTACCTTCGGAAAACCGCTACGCGGTTAAGGAGGAACGACCGCCCCAGTAGGCATAGGAGTTGCTTTACTTTTTGCAGGAGTTTCGTACCCTTTTTTGCTTAGGCTGAATCACTATGAACCGCGATATATTTGAAGATTTATTCGTGTTGGAAATGGCCAATAACCACAACGGAAGTGTGGAGCGTGGCATGGCCATCATCGACCAGTTCAGCAAGGTGGTGCGGTTTAACAACGTGCGCGCGACGTTGAAGCTGCAATTTCGCGACGTTGATACGTTTGTACACAAGGATTACCGCGGTCGAACTGATGTTCGTTACATCAAGAAGACTTTGGCGACGGCGCTTCCGGCGGAGCAGTATGGGAATCTAGTCACAGCCGTGCGCAAGGCGGGTTTTATTCCAAGCGCTACCCCATTTGATGAAGCGTCAGTGGACCTGTGCGTTACTTTGGGAATCCAGATTATCAAGCTGGCGAGTTCGGACCTGAATGATTGGTTTTTGATCGAGAAGATTGCCAAAACTCGTAAGCCGGTCGTCGCTTCGACGGGGGGATCATCTCTGAAGGATATCGATGACCTGGTCACTTTTTTCACCAACCGCAATATTCCGCTCGCGTTGAACCACTGTGTTTCGCTGTATCCGACGGAAGATACGGAGCTGGAACTGAACCAGATCGATTTCCTGAAGAACCGGTATCCTGACGTGACGATTGGGTTGTCGACGCACGAGTACCATAGCTGGGATTCCTCGATGTTGATTGGTTACGCCAAGGGCGCCCGCAGTTTTGAGCGGCACGTTGATATTGAGACGGATGGTTATCAGATCGCGCCGTATTGCAGCACCCCTGCGCAGATTGATACGTGGTTTAAGGCTTTCCAGAAAGCGAAGGAAATGTGCGGCGGAGGCAGTGGAACCAAGCGTGTTCCTCCTACTACTGAAATCAAATATTTGGACGCGCTCGTGCGCGGTGTCTATGCCAAACGCGATCTGCCGGCGGGCGCATCTCTTACCGACGCAGATGTGTATCTGGCTATTCCGTTGCTGAAGGGGCAAATCTCCTGCCGCGAAATTATGCGCGGCGAAGTGTTGCTAAATGGAATCAAGAAAGATGCGCCGGTGTTGATCGACGACATCGACAGCCCGTATTCGTCTTCGGACACGTTGAAGAAAGCGATCTATCAACGCGGCCTTGATCCGAACGTCGGCGAAGATCCCGCAGCCAAAGGGTCGAAGGGCGTTGACTTGTCCAACAAGAAATAAGTTTGAACACGCCACTCGTCTCGATCTGTCTCCCGACCTATAACCGGCCGGAGTATCTCAGGCGGGCGGTCATGTCGTGCCTGGCGCAGACCTATTCAAATTTCGAGCTCATTGTCACCGATAACAGCACCGATTCACAGTCGGGCCAGATGCTGGAAAAAATCGGTGATCCACGCATCCGGTATTTTAAAAACGAGGGCAACATTGGCGCACACGGGAGCTCTTCGCGTGCGGCGATGATCGCTCAAGGGAAATACATCAAATTCCTGATGGATGACGATCTGCTTCGTCCACAGTGTCTGGAGTTGATGGTTGGCGCTTTTGAAAAATATCCGAAGGTAGGAATCGCGATGGCTCCGATGGAGTTGATAGATAAGGACGACAGACGGATTTTTCCCAAGTTTTATTTCGTCCGCACGATGGATTATCGCTATCGATATCAGGTTGGAGACGGCTTGATTGATCGCAAGCGACTGCTAAAGGATTTTCTGACCCGCGACTATCCCTGCACGGTCCCGAGCGGTATCATGTATCGTGCGGAGCTGATCAGGGAAATGTTGCCGTTTGATCCGGCCCTGGATTTTGCCGGCGATCTCGATGTTTGCATGCGAATCGCCGCGTCTAACGACTTCTTTTACATCGATCAGGTTCTTTCGGCATGGCGATTTGTGCCAGCTTCGGAGACAGCGACTATGCATCGTTCGGGGTCGAAGATCGAAGTGTTTTATGAAATTACACGTCGGTGTCTGGCCCGTGACCCAGTGAAAAAGATGTTTGCTGGAGAATGGGCCAAGCTTGTACGCGATAGCTACCTTTTTTGTGATTTCCGATCATTAATGCTGAACGGTATGGCAGCGGTGCGTGCACGTAGCCCACGGCTACTATTCCAAACGATCTCGCACGTGTTCCGCGAAGATAAACATTGGACGAACCTATTTCGGGTACCGATTTTTGCGATGAAAGAAGTGTTTGTGTCCGTGTTTCCGCGCAAACTGCCGCCAGCCCGCGAGTGAACGAAAAGAATTGTTGTGAATGTTAAACGCCGAGTAGCCTTTACCAAATGATAGCCAATGCCAAACAGCTGATTCGCAGAACGCTCGACCGTATGGGTTACCAAATTGTAAAGATTAGCCATCGGTCGTCCGCTCAGCCCGTTGATGTTTTCCCGCTGGTAGTCAACGATCTGCTGGCACGAAAGAAAACGAATCAACTTTCTTTTGTGCAAATTGGCGCACATGACGGGCTTCACGCAGACCCACTACGACCGTTTATCACCCGCTTTCACTGGAAGGGCATTCTTGTCGAGCCCCAACCGAAAATTTTCCAGCGGTTGATCAAGAACTACGCGACTGAGAAACAGCTCATTTTCGAAAACGCTGCCATTGGCAACGCTGATGGGACGTCGACACTCTACACGTTCAAGGAGTCGTCAAACCTCCCAGATCATGCCAGCATGCTTGCATCGTTCGATCGCGGCCGGTTGGTTGCCAACGGGCACGGCTATCGAGGTGAAATCGAAGAACTGAAGGTGCCCACCCTGAGTGTCAAAACTCTACTCGCAAAGCATGCCATAGGCGAAATCGATTTACTACAGATAGATGCAGAAGGTTTCGACTACGAGATCGTGAAGATGTTTGTGCATGCTGGTGTTTCGCCTGCCATCATCAATTTCGAAAGCGGTATCTTGAGCGAAGGCCAGATGAGGGAATGCGGCGAACTTCTTGCAACGCTCGGATACCGGGCGATTACTGTTGGCGTCGATACTGTCGCATACAAGCAAGGAGCTGATTTCGGGTTTGATGAAACACTGGCGGACGAAGGTTACCAGTCAGTTAAACAGCGATAAGGGCTCACTAGCTTTTGTTTGCTGTAGGACAAAATCCGACCACGGTAACCGTTTCGCTGGTAGCAATTTAGACGGGTTTAAGTTGACATACTCCTTCCGAAGGGCATCCTCTATCGGAGAAAACTAAACCACACTCCGTGGGAAGGGAAATATGCTAACTCTAAAAAGCTCATCCGTATATCTGACTCTATGCTCTTGTTTGCTGATTGCAGCCACTTCGGTGCGAGCGCAATCGCCGGTGATTAATACGCCGCCGCAGAGCCAGACAGCTGTGACCGGTAGTAATGTAATCTTTTCGGTTCAGGTAGGCGATTCGAGCGCTACTTTGCCAAACATCAGCTCCGGCACGCTCCGCCTCTGGTTGAAGGCAGACGCAGGGGTGGTGACTAACAGTTCTGGACGCGTCAACCGTTGGCAGGATCAATCTGGCAATGCAAATGATGCACTGCAAGCGACGGCGAACCTTCAGCCGTTGATTACTGTTCCGGGAAATCTTAACGGCAAACCGGCGGTGAGGTTCGCTGCAAATCCTCCTGGCGACACCTCCGGCACATATCTCCATGGAACCGGTGACGTTGGGATTCCAAATGCGTACACAGCTTTCATGGTTTATCAAACGCGGGAGATAACCAACAACGACATCGTTGTTGCGTATGTTGGTGTGCCCGGGACCTACGGTTCATGCCGTGGCTTCGACCTTGCTCAACAGCAGCTTTGTCTAGGAACGTGGACATATGACTATTTTACGGCATTTGCGCCGGCAATAAACACTCCCCGTCTTTGGACCGAACGTTTCAACACCAATCTCAATTCGGCTCAGGTGTTTGATTATAGCGCGTCATCGACGACCAATTTCAGTTTTTCAACCTCAGGCCAGTCTGCGCCCGCACCGGGGTATTATCTGGGTGGTTTGGATCCTTCTGGTCAGTTCGTTGTGTCTGGACGCAACTTCAACGGGGATATAGCCGAATTGATCTACTTTCAAGGTGCATTGACTGAGGGCGACAGGGCCACCGTGCAGCAATACCTTGCGCAAAAATACCTGTTGCCGAGTTCGCAGGGTCCATTCACGTATCAATGGCGGATGAATGGCGGTGCGATCGGCGGTGCGACTGACAGCAGCTTGAATTTGACGAATGTCCAGATTGCAGCTTCTGGCACGTATTCAGTCGTGGTTAGCAACTCGATCGGATCAACGACCAGTTCTCCCGCAGTCCTAACGGTCGGCGACGCGCCGGCAATCACGACGCAGCCACAGAGTCAGACTGTTATTCAAGGAACACCGACTTCATTTAGCGTAAGCGCCTCGGGAACGGCACCATTAAGTTATACCTGGGTTTTTAATGGGTCGGTGATTCCAGGTGCCACGACGGCAACTCTGTCGATTACCAATGTGCAATTCTCGAACGTCGGATCGTATTCCGTTGTCGCTTCGAGCCCGTTTGGCCAAGCAACCAGCGGTAGTGCGACTCTTTCGGTGGAAACTGTTCCGGTGATAGGAAACCAGCCACAGAGCCAGATCCTTCAAGCTGGCAGCGACGCAATTTTTGCGGTTAGTGCCTCGGCTCAGTCCGTCGCGGTTATGCCTAATGTCGCTTCTGGAACGCTACAGTTATGGCTGAAGCCTGATGCTGGAATCGTCAAGAACGCGTCCGGGCAAATTAGCCAATGGCAGGATCAATCAGGGAACAACAATCATGCCGCTCAGGCATCGAGCAGCCTGCAACCTACGTTGCTTTCTTCAACTGCATTTAGCGGAAAATCTGTTGTTCATTTTAATGGAGCACAGAACAACACAAGTGGGCAGTACCTGCACGGGACTGGTGATGTTTCCATTCCCGATGCTTTCACTGGATTCGTCGTTTACGATATTACCAACAATGCGAACTCCGAGAACATGACTTACTTCGTGGGCGTCCCGGGAACCTTTAATGTGTGTCGCGGGTACGACTGCGTGACGAACTCAATGATGTTTGCGTGTTGGGGTAACGATTACTATTCCGGTGTTGTCATTCCTCCGAATACTGTTCACATCTGCACGGATAGGCTTAATACCAACAAAACAAGTGTCGATATGTTCGACACAACTGCAGCGTCAACCGTGCTTGTCTCAAAGCCGACTTCAGGGTTGGGTACGCCGGGAGCGGGCTACTATATTGGAGGAGTCGATACAACCATGCCGAACGTAGGGTCAGGTCGCGTCCTAGCCGGCGACGTGGCTGAAGTCATTGTTTACAGAGGTTCACTGACTGACCTCGACCGGACCGCCGTTGAGACCTATCTCAAGCAGAAATACTATCAGACCGGAACTTCTTCTGGTCTATCATATCAG
Source organism: uncultured Verrucomicrobiae bacterium (assembly GCA_963702845.1). Classification (GTDB taxonomy): domain Bacteria; phylum Verrucomicrobiota; class Verrucomicrobiia; order Limisphaerales; family Palsa-1400; genus JAICXV01. The sequence goes on from OY969763.1 coordinate 888,266, forward strand.
TGGCAATTTAACGGAGTAGACATTGCGGGAGCGACGAATTCGTCGATCACCGTTAGTAATGTGCAGTCGACGAATATCGGTACTTACAACGTGGTCGTTTGCAATGGCTCTCTATGCACAACCAGTTCCAATGCGCTTTTGATTGTAACGCAGACCGGGGTCGGCCCGTCGATTACAACCCAGCCGCAGAGCCAAACTGTTCTCAGTGGTTCTGCCATCGCCTTTTCAGTGGGCCTCGCTCCGGGTTCATATAGCTATTTGTGGCAGTTCAACGGTTCGATAATTGCGGGCGCGACGGATTCTGTTTTGAACTTAACGAATGTTCAGGCTGCAACTTCCGGAACTTACAATGTGGTCGTCGGAGATGGCACGAATTATGTCCTGAGTTCAAATGCAGTTCTAGCGGTTGTTTCACCGCAAAACCCGGGTTGCACGCCTGCCCCGTCGGGGCTCGTTGGATGGTGGCCTGCAGAAGGTGACGCGTCGGATTTTGTTGGCAACGATAATGGGACATTAGTTAATAGTGTTGGTTTTGCACCAGGTGAAGTGGGGCAGTCATTTAGTTTGTCCGGAAATAGTTACGTCAGTATTCCTGATTCGACCCAAGTCCGACCGACGAGCGTCACTATTGCAGGATGGTTTGCGCTCACCCAGGTAACTGGCGTACAGGTTCTCGTTGGGAAAACCGTCGGTACTGGCCCCTATGATTCATACGTTCTGTTTTTTCAGGGTGGTGCATTGAGTGGTACCGTCGGCAACCTTTCCGGCACCGGACCAATTCTCTCTTATCAACTAAATCCAACGGCGAATACGTGGTATCACTTTGCATATACGTTTGATAACGCGACGAAGCAGCAGGCACTGTATGTAAACGGGGTTCTGCGCGCGTCAGGGGCCAACTCGGCCACAATAGGGTACGATAGTCATCCCTTGATGATAGGTTCCGAATATGAAAATGAGTCGGTTCAGTATTTCATGAACGGGAAGGCTGATGAGGTTACTCTATTTAATCGGGCGCTGGCGGCTGGTGAATTGCAGCAAATATACAACGCCGGAGCAGGCGGAATTTGTAATGGCCTGTTAATCGGACTTAACCCTCAAAATCAATCGGCTGCAGTCGGAACAGCTGCGGGGTTCAGTGTCAAAGCGTCCAGTTTGGCGCCAATCAGTTACCAGTGGCTGCAGAGCGGCAGTCCAATTGCGGGCGCAAACGCAAGCAACTTGATTCTAACCAATGTCCAGGTGACTGACGCAGGCACGTACGCTGTGGTTGTGTCGAACCTGTTTGGATCATTAACAAGTTCAAATGCAGTTTTAACTGTTGGATTTGCTCCGTCGATTTCGACGCAGCCGGTGAGTCAAACGGTCGTTCAATCCAACAGTGTGTTGTTCGCAGTTACTGCATCTGGAACTGACCCATTGTCGTATCAGTGGAAATTGAATGGCTCTGCGATTGCCGCGGCGACGAATTCGAGTTTAACGATCACGAGCGCACAAACGACGAATAATGGCAGTTACACGGTTGTCATCACAAACTTGTTTGGATCTGTGACCAGTTCAAACGCTGTGCTGCGGGTTGATGTAATTCCACAAATTCTCTCCCAACCGCAGAGCCAAACGATCATTTCGGGCAATACGGCAACCTTCTCGGTTGGCACAGATGCTGTCCTGCCGGCGGTTGCGTCCGGGACATTGCGATTGTGGTTGAAAGCTGATGCAGGTGCAGTGACAAACGCCAGCAATCAGGTGAGTCGGTGGAACGATCAGTCGATCAATGGCAACAACGCTAATCAGTCGAATACCGCGCAGCAACCGGTTCTGGTGCATCCTGCTGCTGTCAACGGACGCGCGGCGCTACATTTCGATGGGATTCAGAGTTCTTCATCCGGCGATTACCTCGTGGGAACGAACGACGTTGGTATTCCCGATGCGTTTACGTCGTTTGTTGTTGCGGAACCGTCGGGGTTCTCGTCGGCCAACATCCCGGCGTTCGTTGGAACGCCCGGCACAACTGGCGCAGGCCGCTGCTGCAGCTTGATTAGTGGTCAGCTTTATTTCGCAACGTGGGCGAACGATTATGGCAGCGGATTTTCCCCGCAAACTGGTACATATCGGATCTGGACTGAGCGTTTCAATACGAACCGGACTTTTGCCGAACTGTTTGATCGCACCGCCAGCACGAGCACAAACTTCAGTTGGACGGTATCGAATATCCAAACGCCGTCCTCTGGATATTATGTAGGTGGTCTTGGCGCATTTACCCGCAATTTCGCTGGCGACGTTGCCGAAGTGATTTATTATCGCGGCTCGCTGAGCGATAGCGATCGCCTTGCGGTGGAGACGTATCTTCGCCAAAAGTATTACCAGGCGATCCCACTTAGCGGTCTCACATACCAGTGGCAGCTCAATGGTTCGAACATCGCGGATGCAACAAATTCCAGCCTGACGGTATCGAACGCGCAGCCTGCGAATGCCGGTACTTATACGGTTACTGTTTGCAACGGGAGCGCCTGCATTACCAGTTCGAATGCGACGTTGACCGTGAACATTCCTCCGTTCATCACACAACAACCGGTTGACCAGACTGTGATTGTAGGCACGAGCGTAAGCTTCACCGCGAACGGCGATGGCACTGCGCCATTGAGCTATCAGTGGCAACATAATGGCGCAAATATTTCAGGGGCGACGACGACGTCGTTGAGCATCGCGAGTGTGCAGCAGTCAGATGCCGGGTCGTATGCGCTCGTGGTGAGCAGCCCGTATGGGGCTGCGACCAGTTCCAGCGCGGTTTTGGGTATTATCACATCGACCGTGATTGCCGGGAATGTGAGCGGTTCGGGTTCGAGCACGTTAACGCTGCCGATATTGCTTTCGGCGCTTGGTAACGAGAACGCGGTTGGGTTTAGTTTAAACTTCGACCCGACGTTGTTAAGTGTGGCGTCGGTGAATGTGGGATCCAACCTGACCGGCGCGACCGTGTTTTACAACACGGCAAACAGCGGACATGCAGGCATTGCGGTTTCGTTGAGTTCAGGAAATACATTTGCCGCGGGGACTCAGGAGATGGTGGTGGTTGTATTTAACGTTGGCCTGGTGACGACGAACGTGGTTACGCCAATCAGTTTTGGAGATACGCCGACTCTACGTGAGATCTCCGACCCGTCGCCGAAGCTTCTGCCCGGCACTTATATCGCGGGATCGGCGGCGTTGACGGCGACAGCGTTCGAAGGCGATGTGGCACCGCGACCGGACGGCGACCAGCGCGTCGGCATAACGGACTGGGTGCAGGTAGGCCGGTTTGTTGCTGGATTGGATACCGTGGGCAGCGCGAGTGAATTTCAGCGAGTTGACTGTGCCCCGCGCAATGGCTCTGGCAATGGCAAGTTGACGGTCAGCGACTGGGTTCAGGCGGGCCGTTACTTTATTGGGCTTGATCCTTTAACACCTGTTGGTGGCCCAACTACTCCAATCGGAAACGCGATTGTGCAACCGCGCATTCCGACTTCCCGGACGATCGCGCTGCAAACCGGAACAACGAGCGGCATCTCAAACGTAGTCAGCGTGCAGTTGAATGCGCAAGGTGACGAAAGCGCGGTCGGCTTCAGCCTGTCATTTGATTATACCCAACTTCGGTTCACTGGCGCATCGGTCGGCAGCACCGCTTCGGGTGCGAGCATGAATGTAAATTCGGTCCAGGCCACCAATGGAACGGTTGGCGTCGCTCTTGAACTGCCGTTCGGCCACACCTTCCCCGCCGGCACCCAGGAAGTCGTGCGTTTGAGTTTCGTGCCGATTGTTTACGCGCCGGGCAGTTCGAATCTTACGTTTACCGACTCGCCGGTGATACGCGACGTCTCTGACGTGACTGCAAACTCGTTGAGTGCGAATTATGTGAATAGCACACTTGCGACGACTGGGTTGTTGTTGCCATCACTGTCAGTCTTCCAGGATGGTTCCGGCAATGTCACTTTATCGTGGCCAGCTTCGGCCGTCGGCTTTGGCCTGGAAAGTGTGTCTGACTTAAGCACGAATTGGTCACCGGTCTCAACGACCCTTGTGACGAATGGTCCGACCGTTTCGGTCATTCAGTCGCCATCAAGCAATCAGCTCTATTTCCGATTGCATAAGCCCTAGCGAGCGATTGTGCTGTGAGTGGTAATGCGCTGGATTGCCCGCTACGGCGTGCTCTGACTTGGGCATCATACGCTGCGGTCGGGAAAACGATTAAAGTAGCCGATATTATTATGCTAAAAACGTTCTGCGTACACCTAGGTGCTGCATCGATCCTCGGTATTGGGGCTGTCACGGGCTTTTCTCAAACTCCGTTTATATTTATCCAGCCGCAAAGCCAGAACGTCGCTGTGGGGGCAGACGTTTCGTTTTCTGTTACGGCGGCCAATGCTGGCGCCCCGCTTCCACCGGTCAGCTCCGGGACACTCAGCTTGTGGTTAAAAGCTGATACCGGTGTCGCTACCAATGCGAATGGCCAAGTGAGCCAATGGCGCGACCAGTCAGGAAATACAAACGACGCATTGCAGAGCAACAGCAATCTTCAGCCGAAACTGGTTACTCCCGCTAACTTAAACGGGATGCCGGCGGTGCGATTTGACGGCATTGCAAACACCACATTCGGTGATTGTATGCAAGGCAGTGGGAACGTTGGTTTATCGAATGCATACACCTCATTCATGCTTTATCTGCTTAGGGATCCGTCTACCTCCAAGCAGGTGCCCGCCTATGTAGGTTACGGCACGACCTCAGGCGACGTGCGGGCGTACTTTGTTTACAATCAGGAAATGCGATGGGGCACGTATTACTACGATTACGGCAATCACTTCATCGTGCCGACAAACACGTACCGCATTGCGACGCATCGCCTGAACACAAACGAAAACTTCTTCCAGCAGTTCGATGCAACTGCGACATCTAGCAGTAGTTTCAGTTTGGTGCCAAATAATTCGATTGTGACTCCGCCGGCGGGTTACGGACTGGGTGCGCTCAATACACCATTTGATTCTGGGTTTAATTTTGCTGGTGACATTGCCGAGTTGATTTATTTCCGAGGTTCGCTGAGCGATTCGGACAGGCAAGCGGTTGAAACCTATCTTAAACAAAAATATCTACTCTTAAGTGCGCAGGGGCCGTTTACATACCAGTGGCTGCTCAACAACACGAACATCACGGATGCGACGAATACAACGCTGACGTTGTCAAATGTTCAGATCTCGGATGCGGGGATTTATTCTGTTATTGTGACTGCTGCTTCCGGCTCAACGACCAGTTCTAATGCGGTTTTGAATGTCGGAATTGCTCCTTCGATCGCCACTCAGCCGGTAGGGCAAACGGTTGTTCAGTCAAACACCGTCGCCTTCTCGGTCGTCGCGAGCGGCACCGATCCGTTGTCTTATCAATGGTATTTCAATGGCAGCGCGATGGCGCAACAGACGAGCCCTTCGTTGTCTTTTACAAATGTTCAGCCTGCGAGCTCAGGCGCTTACTCGGTTGTCGTCAGCAACATCTTTGGTTCGGCGACGAGTTCAAATGCTGTGCTACAGGTAGACGCCCCGCCGCAAATGACGTCGCAACCGCAGACTGTAATGGCTGCCGTGGGTAGCACCGCAACTATCACTGCGAATGCGATGGACGGTGCCGCGCCAACGTTGCCGGCGATCAGCTCTGGGACGTTGCGGCTGTGGTTGAAGGCGGATGCGGGGGTTGTCGCCAATAGTTCCGCTCAGGTGAGCGTTTGGCGCGATCAATCGGGGAATGCGAACGATGCGTCGCAGCCGAATAGCGCGCAACAGCCAGTGGTCGTTTATCCGATCGGCGGGAATGGCCAACCGGTATTGAGATTCGATGGCATTGAGAGTTCGACCACTGGCGACTTCCTGCAAGGCACGGGCGATGTCGGCCTTTCAAATGCATTTACTGCATTCCTTTATTATGCGGAGAATTCCACATTGGATTCGTACGGTTATGGCAAAGACATTGCCATGGTTGGGGTCCCGAACCCGTCATTTGCGGGCACTGGCCGTGGGTTTGCCGTTATTAACAATTACCTGACTTTTACGACGTGGGGTAACGATTATCAAACGTCAGTGAATCTGCCAATCGGGTCTTATCGCATCGCAACCCAAAGGTTTAATACCAATCAAAATGTCGCGGAGGTGTTTGATCGGACTATTACAAGCAGTAACGGATTTACGTTCTCGACTTCCGGACAGTCGATTCCCAGCGCAGGTTTTTACGTTGGCGGTTTGGGTTCGCAGATTCGCAATTTTGGGGGTGATGTTGGGGAGTTGATTTATTTCAGTGGCGCTTTGAACGACAGCGACCGCCTCGCGGTGGAGCGATACCTGCAGCAGAAATATTATCAGGCAGCCGTCACCACTGGCCTCTCATATCAATGGCAATTCAACGGAACGGATTTGCCGGGCCAGACGAGTTCCAGCCTCGTTATCAGCAACGTGCAGTTCAGCGATGCGGGCAGCTACAATCTCGTTGTGACCAATACGGCTGGATCGACCACCAGTTCTAACGCGGTTGTGATTGTGGGTTTGACTCCGTCGATCAGTGCGCAGCCGCAGAACCAGGCAGTGCCAGTTGGCACGCTGGCTTCGTTTGCGGCGACGGCGTCAGGAACCGATCCGTTGAGTTATCAATGGAAGTTCAACGGCACGGCGATCGCGCTGGCGACGAGCTCAATGTTGAGTATTACCAATGCGCAGACGACGAACAATGGCAGCTATACCGTTGTGATCACAAACCTGTTTGGAGCGGTCACGAGTTCGAATGCGACGCTTCGGGTTGATGTGTATCCGCAGATTCTGATGCAACCTCAAAGCCAAACAGTCACGGCGGGGAACAACTCGACGTTCTCGGTAGGCACAGATGCTGTTCTTCCCGCGATTACGTCCGGAACTTTGCGCTTGTGGCTGAAGGGTGACGCAGGTGTTATCACGAATTCAAATAACCAAGTGAGTCAATGGACAGACCAGTCGCCAAACGGTAATAACGCCAGGCAGGCAAACAGTTCGCAGCAGCCGATTCTGGTTCGTCCGGCTGCGATCAATGGACGTCCAGCATTACGATTTGATGGAATCCAGAGCTCCTCGACGGGGGATTATTTGGTGGGGACTAATGATGTCGGCATCCCCGACGCATACACGTCATTCGTCGTTGCGGAGCCGTCGTCATTCTCCTCTGTAAACGTGGCGGCATTTGTCGGCGCGCCTGGCACCGTTGGCGCTGCTCGCGGCTACGCTCTGATCTCCGGTCAGCTCTATTTGACGACGTGGAACAACGACTATAACACCGGTTTTTCGCCGTCGGCGGGGACGTATCGAATTTGGACAGAGAGGTTCAACACCAATCGTACATTCGCTGAGATGTTTGACCGAACTTCAAGCGCGAGTAGCAACTTTAGCTGGACGGTCTCGAGCATCCAGACGCCATCGGCAGGTTACTATATTGGAGGACTTGGTGCGTTCATTCGTAGTTTTGGTGGCGATATCGCTGAGGTCATTTACTACAAAGGTTCGCTGAGCGATAGCGATCGGCTGGCGGTGGAGACTTATCTTCGCCAGAAGTATTATCAGGCGATCCCACTTAGCGGTCTCACGTACCAATGGCAACTCAATGGTTCGAACATCACGGATGCAACAAATTCCAGCCTGACGATTTCGAACGCGCAGCCTGCGAACGCCGGGACATATACGGTGACTGTTTGCAACGGGAGCGCCTGCATTACCGGTTCCAACGCGACGTTGACCGTGAATATTCCTCCGTCCATCACACAACAACCGGTTGGCCAGTCTGTGATTGTTGGCACAAGCGCAAGCTTTTCCGCGAACGGCGACGGCACTGCGCCGTTGAGCTATCAATGGCAACATAACGGCGCAAATATTTCAGGTGCGACTACGACATCGTTGAGCATTGCGAGTGCCCAGCAATCGGATGCCGGGTCGTATGCACTCGTGGTGAGCAGCCCGTATGGGAGCGCGACCAGTTCCAGCGCCGTTCTGGGTGTTATCACATCCACCGTCATTGCCGGGAATGTAAGCGCCTCGGGTTCGAGCACGGTCAGCCTGCCGATTTTGCTTTCGGCGCTTGGCAACGAGAACGCGGTTGGGTTTAGTTTAAACTTCGACCCGACGTTGTTGAGTGTGGCGTCGGTGAATGTGGGATCCAACCTGACTGCCGCGACCGTGTTTTACAACACGGCAAACAGCGGACATGCAGGCATTGCGGTTTCGTTGAGTTCAGGAAATACATTTGCCGTGGGGGCTCAGGAGATGGTGGTGGTGGTGTTTAACGTTGGATTGGTGGCAACGAACGTGGTTACGCCAATCAGTTTCGGAGATACGCCGACTCTACGTGAAATCTCCGACCCGTCGCCGAAACTTCTGCCCGGCACCTATATCGCTGGATCGGTGACGTTGACGGCGACAGCATTTGAAGGCGATGTGTCGCCGCGACCGGGCGGTGACCAACGCGTCGGCATAACGGACTGGGTGCAGGTGGGCCGATTTGTTGCCGGATTGGATACTGTGAGCAGCCCGAGTGAATTTCAGCGAGTTGACTGTGCCCCGCGCAATGGCTCTGGCAATGGCAAGTTGACCGTCAGCGACTGGGTCCAGGCGGGCCGTTACTTTATTGGACTTGATCCTTTAACACCTGTTGGTGGCCCAACTACTCCAATCGGAAACGCGATTGTGCAACCGCGCATTCCGACTTCCCGGACGATCGCGCTGCAAACCGGAACGACGAGCGGCATTACAAATGTCGTCAGTGTGCAATTGAATGCGCAAGGTGACGAAAGCGCGGTCGGCTTCAGCCTGTCATTTGATTATACCCAACTTCGGTTCACTGGCGCATCGGTCGGCAGCAGCGCTTCGGGCGCGAGCATGAACGTAAATTCGGTGCAGGCCACCAATGGAACGCTTGGCGTTGCTCTTGAACTGCCGTTCGGCCAGAGCTTTCCTGCCGGCACCCAGGAAGTCGTACGTTTGAATTTCGTGCCGATTGTTTACGCGCCGGGCAGTTCGAATATTACGTTCACCGACTGGCCGGTGATACGCGAAGTGTCTGACGCGACTGCAAACTCGTTGAGTGCGAACTATGTGAATAGCACAGTGGCAACAACTGGATTGTTGCCGTTGCTCTCGATCACACAAGATGGCGCAGGGAACGTGACCCTTTCGTGGACGGCGTCCGCCAACGGTTACGGACTGGAATCAGTTTCTGACCTGGCTACGAACTGGTTGCCGGTCTCGGCCAGCGTCGTAACCAATGGTGCCAATGTATTTGTCATCCAATCGGCGGCAACGAACCAGTTATACTTCCGGTTGCGTCATCCGTAGGGTGTCGGTTAAACCGCTCTCACATCACGGGACAACTTTGACACGATAAAATGTCGAAGTTGTGCCCGCTGAAACATCCGTAAACGACATGGTGGAGCCTAGTCCAGCAGGAGCCGGGTCGGTTTCGGCCGCCGCGCTTCGGACGATATCCGTAAACGGTTGACTGAGGCCGGTGGTGTATTGAACGCGATAACGCGTTCCACCAGTTGATTCCCAACTCAAATTGAACTGGCCGTTTGGCTGCCTGGTTGCGGACAACACTTTGAAGTTCGGCAGATGAAAATCGAATTCGCCCACAGTCAAAGCGCGTTGTTCAAAGCGGATTCGATCGATGTACCCCGTGAACCAATTTGCGCCTTCAGAACCGGCGCCGACGGTGAGTGCGGATTCGGTTCGAAAGCCGGCGCCATTGGTGTAAGCAACGGTAGCGGCGAGCCCGGCGTCGATATAAAACTTCATATTGACGCCATCGGTGTGAACGACCGCGACATGATGCCATTTACCATCGTTAGGGATGGTGGCGGAGGAGGGGATATCTTTGATTTTGAAAGTAGTCGTGTGCAAAGTTCGATTGGTATTGATCGACAACGAGAATCCCGGGCGTCGTTCGTATTGAAACAAAATAGCGCGCTGCGCCGGTGTATAATTCAGTGGCAATTGCACCCACGCCTGCAACGTGTAGTTGTCGTTCACGCCATTGGTGCCGATGATTTGATTTGGATCTGCGATGGTGAGCTGTTTTGTGCCATCAAAATATAGCGACGAATCCCCAGCCAACCCGGTCGCAGAATTCGTGCTCCACACCGGTGCATTTGTTCCGAAGCTTCCGGATAAGCCGCCAATCACGTCGGTGACTTTTGTCCCAGTGCCTTCATTGAGGGGAAGATAAAAGGCTGGTGAATGGTTCGTGAAATTCGACACAGAGAATTGCGCCATGACGCAAAAATGGTCTGATGCTTCGAGTGTATAACCGACGGAGGCGTTGGTCGGGGTGATGCCCGCGCCTTTTGCTTTCCAGATGTAATCGATGCGCGCGCGCAGACCGTCGACGGGATCAGGCGGGCAGGGAACCGTGCGGCCTAACGATCCATCTCCCGCACTGGGCCAAACATCGATCCACTTCTGTTGCATCAAATTGTAGATAGGAGAGTCAGGGGTGTCGTTAAAATCGCCGCAAAAGAAGACCGGCAACGTTTCATCGGCAATCCATTGATTGAAATCCGTGCCGCACATCAGACGTTCCGTGCTGTCTGCGTGAAAATCCAGATGTGTGACCCAGAACGACAGAAATTTGCCATTCACGTCCACGACCGCTTTTAGCCAGCCTCGTTGCTCGTTACCGCCGACATTGGGCAAGAGGCGGTGGTCACGCGTGAGGACAGGAAATTTGGAAAGGATGGCGTTTCCAAATTGATCATTGCCGGTCAAGGCGGTGTCGTTATTGCTGAAGACGAGGGTCATGCCTGTTTCCTGGGCGAGTTCACCGATAGTATCGCGGCCGTCGGCCCGCGGCATAAACCGGGCAACTTCATTGAGCGACACCAGATCGACATTTTGAGAAATGATGAAGTTTGCGATGCGCTGCGTGTTGACTTTGTTATCGGGCCCGACCGCGGAGTGAATATTATAAGTCATCACGCGCACGACCGAACTGGTATTGGCATTGCTCAACGTGGGATTCAGCTTCAACGAAAAATCATCGTAAGTAACCGGGCCGGCGCTGCCGGCGATATCCCACATAATATGTCGTGCTGGTCCATTGAAGCGCCAACCGTTGGGCAAGTCGGTATCCATGTCGGTATCATAGATCCACGAGTTGCCGCCATTGAGGGAGAGTTGCACTCGAGAATTGAACGACGAGGTTTCGCTGCCCGCATCGGTCACGCGCATCAGCAGTATAATATCGTTGCCGTATGTGTTTGGCGTCAGTGTGGTGATGGCGCTATTCAAATCCGTGGCCAGACCGGAGGAGCCGGTGTCGATGCGTTTGCCGAGGGTATAGAAGGTGTCACTGCTGCTGGCGCGATACAGTTGAACACCGAAGTCCCACGTGGTCGCATCGCCTTCAGCGGTGCCGAGCGCGAACGAGAAACGCTGACTGCCACTGGAGTTATTGTTCATCGTGATGCCGATGTCGTAAATAACAGGGTTGCTCGGCGTGGCAGCGGCAATCCCGAGCGCTGATGAAAAGTCGAACGAGGCAGCGCCGTCGGCGGAGAGGACGAACCGTCCGGAATTCGTGACTGACGTCACCTGAAGTTCGTTTCCGACAATCGAATAGGCGCTGGTCGCTTTGGTTCCAGTGTTGATATAGCGCAGATTGGTTTTTGCGGAACCGGTTAGCCGCGTCGTGGGAGGGTTGATGCCGGAGTTAATACCAGCGTTCAGATTAAAGCCAGTACCCGAGCCTGTGACATTGAAATTGTCGCTGACGATTGTGGTGACCGCCACGCACGGTATCGAACAAACGACCAGAACGACAAACCAAAGCCATGGACGTACGTTATTCATCGCGTGACCAATGAGGTTACACTGACGGGTGTCCAAGGAACACTACCGAATTTTAGGGTGGTGAGAAACCATACTGGTTTTCCCTGAGACTGCATGACTTGCCGTGCGACTAGTTTTCTCTAAACTGCACCCGTTGTGAAACAAACCTATGACAGTATCATAATCGGCGGGGGGCCCGGCGGAAGCACCGCGGGAACGCTGCTGGCAAAGCGCGGGCAAAGGGTGTTGCTTCTGGAAAAGGAAGTGTTTCCTCGGTTTCACATCGGCGAATCCTTACTGCCCTATAACTTTCCAATTTTCGATGAACTTGGTGTGATGCCTGCGTTGAACGCCGCGGGGTTTCCGAAGAAATTCGGAGCGCAGTTTGAACTGGCCGACAAATCCCGGTGGGTTGGTTTCGTTTTCAAGCAGGGCAGATTCACCAAGCACACGCAAGCGATGCAGGTGGAGCGTGCGAAGTTTGATCACATTTTACTTAAGAACGCCGCGGCCAGCGGAGTTGAGGTGCGTGAGGGCTGGACAGTCCACCGATTTGATTCGGTTGAAAACGGCATGACGGTTCTGGCCACGGGGCCAAAGGGAGAGAAGGAAACGTTTTGCGCGGACTGGCTGATTGATGCAAGCGGGCGCGGGAATCTGACCGGTAACCAGGAAGGTTTGCGCGTGATGCATCCCGGGCTGAAAAAACTCGCGATCTTTGGACATTACTTGAACGTCCGCCTCGACGCTGGCGAACGCGCCGGCGATACAGTCGTTATTCGTTTGAACAACAAATGGTTTTGGGTCATTCCCGTATCCGCAGAAAAGACGAGCGTTGGTTGCGTGATGGACAAAGAAGAGTTCGGGCAATGGAAAGGTTCGCCGGAAGAATTGTTCAATCACATTGTGCAGAACAATCCCGCGGTGCTCGATCGGATGAAGAATGCGCAACGCGTCGACGAAGTCCACGTCACCGCAGATTTCTCTTATAAGAACCGGCGGCTTTATGGACCACGATTATTGCGTGTCGGTGATGCCGCGGGATTTTTGGATCCGATTTTTTCGTCGGGAGTGTTTATTGCGATGCGGTCCGCGAAACTCGCGGTGGAGGCAATCGAAGAAGCAACCAAACGCGGCAACAGCACCAAACCATTCCAGCGTTACGAGAAGGAGGTTTTTGCCGGCATGGATTTCTATTGGGAGATGGTTGAAAAGTTCTACACCACACCGTTCATGGAAATTTTCATGAACCCTCGCGAGAAGTTCGATTTGCCGGCGGCGGTGAACGCGGCGCTCGCGGGCGAGTTGTCCGGTAACTGGTCGTTGCGCTGGCGGATGCGGCTGTTCTTTTTACTCGTCAGTATTCAGGCCCGCAAACGACTTGCACCGGCTATTGTGTTTCGAGACCAGTGATAGCAAACCAAACAACGGCTGTAGCGGATCTCAAAACCGAAATGACCTCCGGGCAATCAGCGCCTGCGAAACCTTCCTCTGTTTACAATGCACGGTTGTGGCGAATGGGCCTGGCGGCTGCTGCGGCGCTACCTTCCGGTTTGCTGCGCACAATTGCTGGCAGCGCTTCAGCGATGTACGCGAAAGCCAAGCCTGCACGCCGGGAGATCGTCGTGAACAATTTGCTGCCCGTGCTCGGTTCTCGTCAGGAAGCGGAACAAGCGGCGACGAAAATGTTTCGGAATCTTGGCGCCAAAGTAGCGGATGTTTTGCGATGCGAAGCCGGAAAGCCTGCGCGCGCGATGCTGGCGGAATTAATAAATGCCGAGCACGTGCTCGAAACGCAAGCGCGAGGGCAGGGCACATTGATTGTGACACCGCATCTCGGCAACTGGGAATTTGGCGGCTATATACTCGCAGAGCGCGGCGTCAAGCTGCACGTGGTCACTTTAGTGGAGCCGGGTGAAGGTTTGACCGAACTACGTCAGAGCTGTCGCGCACGGTCGGGCATCGAAACGATCGTCATTGGCGAAGATCCATTCGCAATCGTGGAGGTGATCAAGCGGCTGCAGGAGGGCGGCACCATGGCGCTGCTGATCGATCGCCCGCCGAAATCGGTCGCCACAACGGTAGAATTTTTTGGAAAGCCATTTGTGGCCGCGATAGCCGCTGCTGAGTTGGCGCGGGCAACAGGCTGCGTTATTGCGCCGGTCATTATTCCGCGTGTGAAGAACGGTTATCGGGTCGAGCTCCTCCCGACGATCGGATATGACCGCGCCGCGCTGAATGATCGTGGAGCACGGCAGCAGTTGACTCAAAACATCATGCGCGCATTTGAGCCGAGCGTCCGAAAGTACGCCGACCAATGGTATCACTTCACTCCGATTTGGCCTAAATCATGAGCGCAACCGCGAACGAAATGGGATTGCCACACGGGCCGGAGTTCCGGTTTGTCGATCGAATCGTTGAAATGCAGCCTGGCAAATCGGGTGTGGCAACTTACGAAGTCCGCGGTGATGAGGAATTCCTGCGCGGCCATTTTCCAGGGAACCCGATCGTACCTGGTGTCCTGCTGATTGAAGCAGTCGCGCAATTAGCCGGATGTGTTGCACAAGCCGGACGCGATACGCCGCTCAACAATCTAAAACTCGCCGGCGTCCGCAATGCAAAAATTGCAGGCACGGCAAGGCCCGGTGAGATTATTGACTTATCAGCCAGCATCACGGCTCAGATGGGGAATGTATTTCAGGCATCAGGCACTGCGACCGTTGCAGGCAAGATCGTATTGCAAGCGGACGTGATCCTCGCGGGCGAATAGGACAACGGTTTGCGTGGAAATTTTAACTTTCACTTTACAGCACTCGGTTTATGTTCGGACGATGCGAACACGTATCTTCGCCGGTTTGGCGGTAGCTTGTTTATTTTTTACTTTTTCTGGTGACTCGCGTGCGCAGGTGCCCGGCGCCGGTCCTGGCAACGTCGCATTCCTCCGAATCTTCGACCAACACAAAGCGTTTTCGGCCACCGCTGATATGCAAATTACCGACAACAGCAAGGACAAGATGGAAGTCACTTTTGCCCTTGCGTTGGACAAAGACAAAGTGCGATTCGAAGTAGACCTGGCGAACGCGAAAGGCTCGATGATCAGTCCGGAGGTGGTGGCGCAAATGAAAGCCGTCGGTATGGACCGCGCCATCAGTATCATGCGTCTGGATAAAAAACGGCTTTATGTCATTTATCCCGGGCTCAAGGCGTATGCGGATGTGGTGATGCCTGACGAGTCGGTGCAAAGCCTGACCAAAAACCTCAAGATGCAAAAAGAACCTCAAGGCAAGGAAACGGTCGCGTCCCATCCCTGTACGAAAACGCTGATTACGCTAACCGACGACAAGGGTGGCAAAGAGCGAATTACGGCTTGGGAAGCCAATGATCTAAAAGCATTTCCTGTTCAAGCCCAGCTGTTTGAGGCTGGCCAAAATATCGTTATCAAGCTTCGTGATGTGAAACTGACCCGGCCCGATGCCAAAGTATTTGAGCCGCCGACCGGGTTTAAGAAATACGACGATATGCAGAGCTTGATGGCTCAGGCAGTGGCAGGAAAACACTAGGCGTTCGTAGGTTGTTTAATTCGAAAAAAAGGGCGGACGCCATTGCGACGTCCGCCCCCCAACAACCAAACTAACCAACCCTTGTCCTTAGCACTCAAACGAACGGGAAAACCAAAAACCCATTCATCCTTTAACTAAGAACCTATTGTAATGACGCATAAAAGTGCTGATTGTTCAAATTTTTTTTAATGTTAGCGTGCTTATAAGCGAAGTTGATGTAAGCCGCTGAAAATCAGAAAAATGCGCCTAACTAACCTAAATCCCGACACCGAAATCGGAGCCAGTTGCTGGGTCGTTGAAATCGACGGCCACCGATTGATGATGGATGCAGGTTCGCATCCGAAACGCGAGGGCAGGGCGGCCATGCCGATGTTCTCAGTGGTTGCCCACGAACAGGTGGATGCGATCGCCATTTCCCACTGCCACCATGATCACGTCGGCAACTTGCCGGTTGCGGTGCGCCACTTTCCGCATGCACACGTGTTGATGCCGGAGTTGAGCTATTTTCTGGTCGAACGCGTGCTGCACAATTCCGTGAACGTGATGACGCGACAACGGGACGAATCCGGAATAGCCGAGTATCCGCTGTTTACGCACGGCGAAGTCGATGATATCGCGCCGCTGTTTCAAGGCTTAAAATATAATCGCGAGATCGACTGGGCCAATTTTGACAAATCCAAACGTTCCCAGTTTTCGCCAACGTTAGAGTTTTTCGATGCCGGGCACGCGCTTGGCTCGGCGGGGATGATGGTTCGGGGCCAATCCCAGTCGTTGTTCTATACAGGCGACGTTTGTTTCCATGACCAGACTTTGTTGCGCGCTGCGCGTTTTGACGACGTCAAAGCAGATGTGTTGCTGATGGAAACAACGCGCGGGAACCGTGAAGTTCCGAAGGGATTCAGCCGTGTTGCGGAAACTGAGCGACTCAGCCAGTCAATCGAGCGCGTTCTCCAAAGAAAAGGTTCGGTTTTGATCCCAACCTTTGCCCTTGGCCGCACGCAAGAGATTTTGGCGCAGCTTGCTTTGATGATGGCTGCGGGAAAATTGGAACGGCAGCCAGTCTACGTCGGTGGGTTGGGCCGGGTGTTTACCGAGATTTATGATTTGCAGGCGCATCGCACTTATCGTCATCACAGCGGCCTGCAACTGGGGCAGGCGTTGAACATCGTCGTTCTGGATCGCAACAAGATGGACGAAATGAGTCTGTCGGGCGGAAAGATTTTCGTCTTAACGGCCGGCATGCTGACCGAGCACACGCCTGCGCACGAGATGGCGGTGCGAATGATGGGTGACGAGCGGAATGCGATTTTGTTCGTGGGCTATAGCGATCCTGAAACGCCCGGCGGTCGACTGAAACAGTCGAAGGTTGGCGAGCCGTTTCTATTCAGCGAGAATGCTGGAGAAGTCACGCGGCGTTGTGAATTGGAGGACTTCGACCTGACGGCCCATGCCAATCGTGATGAACTTTTAAATCTAGTCGACGTCGTTTCACCGCACACGGTCGTCCTGGCGCATGGAGAAACGGCGTCGCGTAAGTGGTTCGAAGAGCAGATCCGGCAGCGGTATCCGAAAATCAAAGTTGTGCAACCGACGCCTGGCTTGACCTTTGATTTGTAAATCTAGAGCGCCCTAAGGCTACTTATGTCTGGGGGGCACTTGCGGATTCGTCGGCACCGACTTTTCGTCCGATTGATTGATCGACTCCTTTAGGGTGTGGAACGGGCGCAGGATCATCATCAGGAACTTCGGAATGTACATCGGTTCTTTAACCGGTTTATTGATCGTGCCTGTAATGTGATACTCGAATAATTTCGTGATCGGCGCGAGCGCGAACTTTAATATGGGACCCAGCACAGCGGTTTCACGCAGGAGTTGTGCCTCGACCTTGGCGTCGACGTGTTTGTCCAACCCAATGTAGCCTCTGTAGAGGAGTCGATAACCCGTCGCCCGAATTTCCAAATCATCGGTGTAGATATTCCCGTTCACAATTGCATACGTGGCTTTGGCCTCGTATGCACGGCTGTTGCCCGCCCCGGGTGCAATTGCGTTTAGAACCGGTGAAAAGACTCCGAACATCGGAAGGTCCCAGAGCAATGCGTTGTGGACGCTGACGAAGCCGTGGCCGTTGATGCTGCCTAAATTTTTCGAATTCCCTGATTTGATGTGAACTTCGAGATCCACCTTGCCTTCGAGATTGTTGGTTTTTCCGGTCAACCCGCGCGCCAACAGCGGTAGCTCAACATCAACTGCCGCAAGGTCGAAACGAAAGTTTGTATCGGCCTTTGGTTTATAGGTGAGCCAACCCCAGCCGTTTGCTCTGCCTGCACCATAAGCGCTCGCCTGGAGGTTGGTGATGAGGACTGTTCTGCCGCGCCAAAAAACATCGCCGGTGATAGTGTCGGCGACAATATTGGTCCAGCGATAGCCGGTGCCGCCGATATTGAAGTGAACGTCCGTAGCCAAAGGATTTGTCCAACAGAAATTGCCCGAGCAACGGATGTCAGGCGGTTTAAAAAACTCCATCTGGCTCATCCACAACGGCGTTTTGGGGCCGAGCACGCGTTTGAGCGCACGCGGATCAAGTGTGCTGGAGACGTTTGTGACAGTGACCGTCTTGGATGAGAAATCCGCGACGGCGGAAGGCATGCGGAATATTTGCTCTCTTTGCCGCGCTTGCACATTCGAGACCTTCAGGACGAGGTTTGTGTATTCGACGTTCGCATTCAGGAAATCAAGCTTCTCGTTGTGAAACCAGAAATTGCTGCCGTGCACCGTTGCTGAGAAACCGGTCAGTTCACGGGCCTTCCATCGGCCTCGAACCTCAGCGTGGATGTGGGGTGGGGTGGTAAACTTCAACTCGTCCAGCCAATGTTGTTGGGCCTCGGGTAAAACTGGTCGTGCGAAAGCAGGATTGGCGTCGCTATCGGCCAGAAAACGATATTCGTGCGTATCATCGCTTCCAGTGTAGTGCATGGATAAT
The DNA here is from genome assembly GCA_963702845.1 of uncultured Verrucomicrobiae bacterium. Classification (GTDB taxonomy): domain Bacteria; phylum Verrucomicrobiota; class Verrucomicrobiia; order Limisphaerales; family Palsa-1400; genus JAICXV01. The sequence continues at coordinate 906,658 of OY969763.1, forward strand.
TGGCCGCCGTCACGTTTCGCCAGCAGATCAGGTATGTCCCAAGTCCGGTTGGTGTAAGTAAACGTGGACGTCGCCCAATCGACCGGGATGTCGCGGAACGTTCCGTTCTGACCGAGGAACTTTCCTGCTATCTGCAACGTGGGGAGCACTTCCGCCCGCCAGTCCGGATGCCGGTTTGTCCATTGTGGCAACATCAACGTGCAGTTCGCCTCCACCTTAGGCGCTTGTTGCCAGGTAAATTGCTTCAACCAACGTTGCGCGTTCGTTGTGAGAACCTGTGACACTTTCATCGGATCAAAATCCGAATTCACTTCCGCGTGGGCACGCCGGGATTCAACGTTTACGCTGGCGTTTGCCTGCAAATTGCCGTTGTACAATTTGGCGCGGATTTGTGAAATGGTGAGGGACGGCGGTTTCCAATGGCCGGCGCACGAAAGTGACTGGATCGCCAGTTTGGGTGATTGCACATCGGTGATTTCGGCGCCCCAATCGGCTGTAAAAGGCCGCAGCTTTAACCATGGACCCCAGGACGCCGGCGTATCGGTGTTCTGCTTCGAAACATCGCCGCGTGCAGTGAAACGAAGACTTTTTGCTGAGCCCCAACGCGACTCTGCGCCGGTTCCAGAAACCGTCGTGTCGAACGTGTGAAACAGGAATCGGCCCGCTTCGTAATAGCCGTCCAGCTCAGCGCGAGATATCAGGTTTATAACACTTATCCAGTTTGTGGAGAACCGAGCTCTTGCTGCAGAAGCCGAGACTTCGACCACGCCGGAAAACAGATTGGTATCCGCGGCAGTTGTGCCCAACGACGCCGTCACATCGATATTCGTCGCGTATCCTTGGGGCACCGTTACTTCCTCGCCATTGGCGTGCAGACTGAGCATCGGTTTCGCCGTCAGGTCAGTGTCGAGAGAGAGACGAAGTCCGTTGGCATTGACCCACGGTGAACGCACGGCTTTGGCATGCACCAACAATCTGCTGCGCGTTGTTTCGGGCTTCTTCCCATCTGCATTAATTCGCAAGTGGATGCTCGGCGCTTCTGCGAACGATATCTGGTTAATGACATTCGCAAATTGCGCGAGCGATGCCTGGAGATTTCGGTTTGTTTTGGCGCCGGTGTGGAAAATCGGCCAAGAGGGCAGGGCAGAGTAGTTGGTGACTGTGCCTTCGACGACAATGTTGACGTTGTGGAAGGTCGCTTTGCCACGCGTCAGTTCAGCGGTGTCGTTGGTCATCAAACGCAGGTAGAGGCTGACGTTTGTGACCGACAGTGTGCCGCCATTCGTGTCGGCCATCGGCAGATGGAATTGTCCACCAACGATTCGTGCCGCACTCAAATTGATGCGGCCGTGCAAGAGCTTTGCCGGGTCGAGGTGGATATCTGTGCGGGATGCAGAGATGTCCGCGGCAAATGATGGGTCCATCCGACGAAACGCGGGCTTGTCGATAATTACGCTCGTCCCAAAGCCGAGGCGCATGTTGGTAAATCGCACGTCCCACCCGCGTTCCCGCAAGGTTGCGACGAGCGGCTTCTTAACAAATTCCGGCAACCCTTTTTCGTGCAGGTAGAAAACGGTGCCGATGGCCAAGAGCATGAGCAACAGCAGGGCGACACGAAAGAGTCGCACCCATCCGCGAAACGTGTTCAGCGGTACTCGAGGAAAGACCTTCATACTCACTCGTGCCGGATACGGTAGGCCGGAGGAATGGTCAGATCGTTTTTCACGAATTCATAATACACGGGGTAGGGAAATTCAAAAACCAGCCGCTGCCCGCTACGCATCACGGTCGCGTACGGGTTCATGTATTCTTCCGACTGTTTGCCGAATGCAATCGAGTAAGTCTCCTTGTGGTCGCCGTTCTTCACTTCAAATGTGACCCGGTGGTCGGTTTCGTTGAATCCGAACCGGTCCAAATTCGCATCACCATGCTGGCTCCAGTAGACCGCTTTCAATTCTCCCATTCGATTCAGCGCTTCTTCGAGCGAATCCTGCTTGATCATACCGCTATAACCTGGAGCGAACGTCCATTGGCCGAACGGATCACGTATCAGTTTCCGCAAATATCCCTGCTGGTGAATGGTGATACTGACCACCTGTTTACCCTCGAAATTCCATACACGCCGGTCACGCAATTGCCACGAAACTCTGGGCAATCGTGCAAATTCTCCCCGGCCGATGGAATTGACCGATTCTTCCTCCGTACAGCGCTCAAAGACCCGGTCGGTGTTATTAGTTCCGAACTCCAAATGCGCAACGGCATAGTCCGGCGGATTGCCCATTGCGGAGGATTTTAACGTAAATTGGGCGAGCGGCGGTTTAAGCCCGTACGCTGCAACGTCAGCCACGACCGTTTTTTCACGTTCGATTTGCGCGCCCGCAAATGTGTCGAGCATTCCGTGGACAAGCTCGTCATCGGCAGGAAATGTCTCGGTGCCTACAACCAGCCACGTCTGGTCGGCCTTGCGTTCGAGTTTAAAGTCGTCGCCGCCACGCACCTGAATTCCATCAATCAACGCAGGCGGAACGCTCACCATGTGAGGATCGAGGAAATTAGTATAAGCAGCTTGCCAGGCCAGCAACGGCGCCTTTGGAACGAGCATAACATTGGTAGTATCGCTCCGCTGAACATACACCAGATTGGTTTGATTCGTAGGGCTGAGACCAATGCGCAAACCGAGTATCGCATTGGTACCCCGCACGAAGGCCAAATCGAAATTTGTGGTCGAGGAGGGTTGCAGTCCATACGGCTCGAGGTCCTTCGGATCATCTGCGACAAAAACCGCGGCTTTGACGCCGGCAATACCCTTTAGCAATTCGTCGATCTTCGGTGTGTCAGCGCGCGCCTGGAGGGGAGTCTGCATCCGCCAAAGTTTTGTCTTCGTGTCAGAAGTTAATTCCACAACCTTTGCTTCATTTGTGATCCGCAGCCCGTCGAACTGAAGGTCTTCAAAATGGACGAGGACTTTATCGCGCCAATCGTCTTTGTCCGCTGAAATGGATTTCAAAAAGTCGGCAGAGGCAAGGTAGATGTTATCGCCGCCACGCACCTGCAGAAATACTTCATCGGCCACGGCGGATGTTGCGCCGACATCGAGGTAATACTTGTTGTTGGTGGTTTCAACGCCCAACGATAACTGCGGTGCAACCATTCCAAACTCTTCCTGAACGTTCTGCCTGTCTTTCAGTTCGTCCGCAGACAAACGGGTTTTCCATTCCAGTTCACCCAGTGCTTTCAGGACCGCAGCAATGCGTTCGACGTCAGCGGGGTAGTTGATCGGTTTTACAACGCGCCATGAGTTGTTGGTGACCTGGATTTGAACTTCCTCACCTGCCGAGGGACGCACGGAGATTCGGCGGACCTGTGAAGCGTCGAAGGCAGGAAATATTTTTCGAGAATCTTCGCGTAAGCGCGCCTGGCGAATTGGTTTTTCAACCAATACGACGAAGCCCAATAAAACCGCTGCAAGCGTGACGAGGATGACAGTCGCCTTCAATTTACCTCCGGCGTCTAAGCCAAACTAAACTTCCGAGCACAAGAATGCCGCCAGGCAAACCGGCCAGGAACAACCATTGCATCGCCATCATTTGCGAGCCGCTCAGGATGAGTTTGTACTCGCGAATGGGTCGAGCAGTGACACCGTTCAACAAAACCTCCGGACGCTCCAACAACCAGTCCAAAGCCAAGCTCGCGAAATAATGGTTTGCGACGGAGTCGATCATGGAATCATCGAGAAAGTCCGCATCACCAACAACAATCATGCGCGTGCCGCCCCCACGGGTCGTGTTCACCCCTTTGATGACGCCTTGCTCAACAGCAATCATGAGTGGGAATTTGCCGGCGGTCTTGCCATCGGTTGCGAGATCGCTGGTTTCGGCGAGCACGTTGACTTGAGGAGCTCCAGGAACTTTCGACGTTTTTTGTGGTGGATAGACCGCCCGTGGCGATGCGATGCGAATCGGCAGTTGCTCCGTTAGCAGGGGCTTCATCATCGGATGCGTGCCAAGACGCGCGGTCAGAAAATCTTTATCGCTCAGACCGATTCGGAACCGTGCATCGCGTTCTACGAGCGGAGCATCGCCCAGCTTGACGTCCCACGCTTGCAGGACTTCGTCGATGCCGCATTCTTTATTCAACAGGGCGAACATGCGGCCACCCTGCTTCAGGTATTCGTCAATCTTGCCGACTTCTTCCGGTAAAAACCGCGCCTGTCGCGGACCGGCGACGACGAGCAGTTGGCAGTCGGACGGAATGGCATTGGTCCCTGCGAGTGATAACAATTGCCAATCACTGTCAGCTTCATCTTTCAGAATTCCCGCGAACTTCGAATACGTGGCGGAAGTTTTGGCGTCGGCTTCGTCACCGGTGCCCGGCGAATGTTCGCCATGGCCGTAGAGAAAATATGTCTTCAGCGGACGTGGAAAACTGACGCTGAGAATGGCCGATGTAAAAAATACTTCGCCACGAAATGCGCTTCGCCGCACGGTCTTGCTGCGGCCGGCCAGAACGGCGCTGAAATCGTATTCCGCGAGGTTCTTTGCGTAATCGATTTTGGTGTGGCCGTTACTCTCGAAGAGGACGAAATCACGCTCTTTCAATCCGTTGAGTTTATGAGCAGCGAGGAACGCCTTCGCATCGGCATCGAAGCGCGTATAGTCGAGCGTTTTGACGCGGATGTGTTTGGGGTTCGCGTTATGATATTCGGTCAGCAACCCCGCACACAGACTGTAGATATCCTCTTCATCACCGTGAGGCGCGAAGAACAGCGTTACCTCGATGTTGTTCGTCAGCGACTTGAGCAAACCTTGCGTCTGCGGCGAGAGTTTGAAGGCTGAACTTGCGCCCAACTGGGCACGCTTGAAGTGGCCACTTGCCAGATAGTTCGCCATGACCACGATGGCAAGGAACGCCACAATCGCTAGAAAGGAGTTAATGCCGACAATCCATCGTCGGCCTGAGGAAAAACTTGTCTGGGAATCGATCGGCGTATTCATCATTTCCAACGCCGGCTTTCCACGACGCGATAAGTCAGGAACAAAAAGAACGCGCTCGCACTGACGTAAAACACGACGTAACGGCTGTCGACCACGCCACGGGAGAAATCGAGCATCTGCGTGTAAATGGACATCGATTTCAACGCTTCATTGGACCAATCCGTTCTCATCGAAAGCTGGTCAGCCAGGAAGCTCAAGGCGAACAACGCAAATCCAATCGCAAACGCAACCATCGCCGCGACGATTTGATTTTTTGTCAGCGAAGACGCGAAACAGCCGAGAGAGATGTAGAGCATCCCAAGCAGAGCAATGCCGAGGTAAGTGGAACCAATGGTTGCCGGATCGAGCAAACTTGGTTCATGCGTGAAATAGCGCAGAAAGAAAATGCAAAACAGCAGCGGCAACCACACGACCATATAGAACAACAACCCTGCGCTAAATTTTGCCATCACCACCTGGACGTCCGAAACAGGGGTGGTCATCAGTGTTTCAAATGTGCCGGTCGCTTTTTCGACCGAAAACAATCGCATCGTGATGACCGGCACGGAAAACAAAAGAATCAACCAAAAATAGAATCCGAAGAAAATTTCTGTAACTGGCATTACCGTCGCCTCTCCTTGCAGCTTCGAGGCGAGGCTGACAAAGCTCAGCCCCATCAGAAACAGCGCTGACGCGATCACGATGTAGCCCATGAACGAGAGGAAAAAATGTCCAAGTTCCCGGCGTGTGAGTGTAAGGTAAGCCTGCATCAGGTTTCCTCCACCTCGGGCCGGGTCAGCCGCATGTAGACGTCCTCGAGCGAATGTCGCTTCTGCGTCAGTTCCCGGACTTTCCATCCGCGTTGTTTTGCCAGATCAAAAATCATCGGACGCAAGTCGGTTCCATTTCGCGCGGTGATGGAGCAGCGGAAATAATCACCATCGGCGGTACAAACATCCCAGTCCTGAACGTCTGCGATTTGCTCCCACACCTCGCGCAATTCCATTTCGGGCGCAGCGATCTCTGCAATGATCTGCCCCGCTTTGTTCATTCCTTTTCGTAAATTCTCCAGCGTATCGGATGCGCGAATCTTGCCGCCGGCCAGAATCAAAACGCGGCTGCAGGTCATTTCTACTTCCGACAAAAGATGCGTTGAAATAAGTAGCGTGTGCTGTTTGCCTAGTTCTTTGATCAACTGACGCAGCGCGCGAATCTGGCTCGGGTCCAGGCCCAGTGTGGGCTCATCCAAAATGATCAACTCCGGTTCGTGGACGATCGCATCAGCGATGCCGACCCGCTGGCGATATCCTTTCGAAAGCTGGCCAATGATCCGCTTCTGCACGTCGACCAACCCGCATTGTTCCATCACGCGATCGACGCGCTCGCGCGATTTACTTGTGCTCAGCCCCTTGATGCGCGAACGGAATTTCAAATACTCACGCACGCGCATGTCCTCGTGCAGCGGGTTATTTTCCGGCATGTAACCGATACGCCGGCGCACTTCACGCGATTGAGTGAAGACATCAAAGCCCCCGATACGCGCCGCGCCGGAAGTTGCCGGCATGAAGCACGTCAGAATGCGCATGGTGGTTGTTTTGCCGGCGCCATTCGGCCCGAGAAGGCCGACCACTTCGCCTCGTGCAACGGTAAAAGATAAATCCCCAATCGCCGCGGTGTTGCCATAGCGTTTGGTCAGGTTTGAAACCTCGATCATCTCTCCGTTTGTCATTCTTTTCTCGTTACCGTCGGCGTGTTGGGTGTGGAAAGCGTCAGGTGCATTGCACGCGAACGCAAAAACTCAGCGCAGCTTAAGCGTGGTCACTCCCTGGCGATAGCCTAAAATATTGTTTCCTCGAATTTGCGGCACCAAAACGAGTAATTGGACTTCCTCGCCACTGGTTCGCAATGCAATTAATTCGAAGATGCGGAACAAACTGTTTACCGGCTGGCCATCCACTTGAACAATAATCTGAGATGCGCGCAGCCCGGCTTTGTCGGCAGGACCTCCTTTTTCAACGCGAGCGACCGCCAGGCCGGTCTCTTGTGTGATCCTGAGCGTTTGTGAGGAAAAACTCTGCGCCAGTTCCGGGGTCAGTTCCTGAACGTCCAATCCGAGCTTTTGCCGGAGCAAGTCGCCGAAACGAACTAGTTGTACATTCAGGTTTTGCGATTGGCCACCGCGATCGATGGTAATCGAGAAATCGGACTTAATTGAATCGCGCATCGCCTTGCTGAATTCCATGAAGTTCTGAGGCTTTTTACCGTCGACGGTCAGAATAATATCGCCCCGCTGCAAACCGGCTTTTTCGGCAGGGCTGCTTTTATCGATGCTCACGACGACTAACCGTGTGCCGCTGCCGCTGATGTGAGCGCCGAACCAGCGCGGATTAACAGCAACGGTTTCCGGTGTGAAAAGTTCGGTCAAAGCCGATCGGACTTCTTTAATCGGGATGGCAAATCCAATTGGACTGCCTTGAGCCTGCTGGAAAATCGCGACGTTGAGGCCGATCAATTCGCCGCGAACATTGATCAGTGGCCCACCGCTGTTTCCCGGGTTGATGGAAGCGTCGGTTTGCAGCCAGTTCGCGATCCCAAGCGGCTCGCCTTCTTTGCTGATGCCGCGTTGTTTTGAGCTGAGAATCCCCTGGCTGACCGAACCTTCCAGGCCAAATGGGTTGCCCAGCGCAATAACACTCTCGCCCAGATATTCATCGTCATTTTTGGCCATCTTGACGGCCTTGAACTTCTCACCCTTTTTCTTCGGAATAATTTTCAGTAGCGCTACATCCTTTTCTTCCCGTGCGAAAAACACCGGCTGAACGTCGTAAACTTCACCTCCGGCTTCTTGTGAGAGCTTTACCTGAATGCGGCTGGCGCGGCGCACGACGTGCAGATTGGTCAAAAGATACCCATCCTCATCAATGATTACTCCCGACCCGAGCGCTTGTTGCGCTTCGCGTCGAGGCGGGCCATAGAAACTGAAAAATCCAGAATTGTAACGGTCCGAGACCTCCACATAGGTTTCGGTTCTTATATTAACGACGCAGGGCAATACCTGCTCCACGGCACTTACTGTGGGATTTCGCCGAATGTCGATTTCATTGGCCGCTGAAGTGTCCCCGGAAACCGCCCATAAATTTAAAACGCAGCTGCCCAGAAATAATCCGGTTACGATGGAGACAGCCTTTGTTAGCGAACGAGTGCGCATCCTCTAACACGACACCACAACTGCGGTCGCCGTTCAATGTTGATTCAAAGCTGCTTTCGCACCGGAATGGCTGGCATGGAACTTGCGGTAGAGCGTCAACCTGTGGACACGTCCTTAAATAGCATTAGTGTGTTTTGTTGTTGCCAGACTAAAGCAAAACCCTATAGTCGCGCCAGTTTGGTAAACAAACGTCTGAACACTAGGAGGGTTCATTTGAGCGATTTGTTGGCTGGATCGACCATGCCAACCGTATTTCCTTTTCTCACGTTAACCTCAGCAACGCGCGCGTTTGTCTCATCCCACGAACCGCATAACCATCTACTGCCGTGCCGACATCTGCGCGTTTCGGGCCAACTCAACGAACAGCACACCGGTCCCGGAGTAGTCAACCTCTTTGGTGATTCCCGTGCTCCTGCAACTTTCCCCAAATGAAAAACCACTCAAGAGGTACGCTAAGTCGTTGTCTGCGATTGTTTGCAGCGGCTGCATTTTGTTCCCTAACCTTCGTCACGGCTCGCGCTGTTAACCTCGTGCAGGAGTTTTACCTGCCAATGCCGGAACAGCAGATTTACACCGCGCTGAACACCGTGCAGCCAGGCGGGACCAGCACGACTCAAAGTTCTACCTATTCGATCGTCGTCACCGGTGACGGAACAGTCATAGTTTACGATCAATGGGAAGACGGCTATGAAACGGACCTGCGTAATCCGACACAATCTTCCACGCAAATCTGGGGTGACGGCAACGACGCCAACGGTATCGTCCCGGGCTTCGCGCACGATCCTGTCGGTATTCCAGCCGGCACCGTGATTACATTGACGAACAACGTCACCATTCCGCGCAACCCCTCTGTGCTTCTCTACGATGGCCGTGACCGCATCGGCGGATCGAAGGCACTCGTCGTCACTCACGCCGGTTGGCCGGCGACCCAAGGGCCGGTTTTCGCCGGATCGGTCAGTGTTTTATCAACTATTGATTACGGAACAAACTATATCAGCCCGGTGGGTCAGGATTTGACGAACAAACTTTTCCAATACGTTGGAATGTTTGTGATGGCTTCCGAAAATGGCACCTCTGTGACAATTGACCCTGATGGTCCAGGCCCCAATGCTCCAACAACAATTGTTCTCAACCAGGGCGAGTCATACCTGGTTAACGGTGGTATCAAGACTGGCGCCAGCGTTACTGCGACAAAACCAATTCAGGCTGATCTGGTGATTGGGCACATCAGTGCGTCCTACGCCGCCGATTGGTTCACTCTCACTCCTGTGGAGCAATGGAGCGCCTCTTACTATACACCAGTCGGTTCAGCTGTTAACGGCAGTCAGCCGACCTACGTTTACTTATACAATCCCAATTCCACGAATATCACTGTGAACTGCACTTCGTTGAACGGCGCCGCGAATGTTATTATCGCATCAAATGGCGTTGTTCAATTTCAGATGCCGCAAAAATCCGGCGCAAGTTTTACCTCCTCAGGGGTCGCGCCGTTTTATGCTCTTAGCACGGTGGCGGCGAACGATAACAACGACACTGCTTTTAACTGGGGCTTCAGCCTTTTGCCAAAAGAAGGGTTAACGACCGAAGCTGATGTCGGCTGGGCACCTGGCAGCAGCACGGGTGCGGTTGATGGCAGTCCAGTTTGGGTAACCGCATTAGTGGCAACAAAGATCTACGTCGATTACAAAGGGGATCACCTTGGGGCATTGACTGATCCAAAGGGCAACAAGTACGACGCGGATTTCACCGTAGCGCCGTTGCAATCGCTCAAAATTTATGACCCGAGCAAAAGTCAGACGGCCATGCGCGTTTACACGTTGGACGGAACATTGATCACGGCTGCGTGGGGTGAAGATCCTGATGTCGCGGCACCCGGCAATCCATATATCGACGCCGGTACAGTTGTGCTGCCGTTTCCGACGCCCATCCTGAAGAAATCTTCACGCCTTATCGTCGATACCGGCGCTCCTGGAGTCAGCGTCGGTGACACGCTGGAGTACACCCTCAAGGTCGACAATAGAGGTTTGTTGCCGTTGGGAAACGTGGTTCTTATCGACCTTCCTCCCACGAATCTTTCTTATATTAGCAACTCAACAACAGTGAACGGAGCCGCTATTCCGGACAGTGCATCCGGCACAGCATTTCCTCTGGACGCCCCGGGCTACTCCATTCCGGTTATTTTGCGCAGCGGTACCAGTATTGTTAAATATCAAGTGACTGTTGTCGCAGGCGGCCTCATCACTAATGTCGCGAACATCGCGGATACATCCGTTTCGGCGCAAAACTCGATCAGCACTTTTACGAATTCGAGCACGGTCGTCTTTACTGACTCCGGTGGTGTGGCGGTCGGCTCATATTCCGCAGGCAGTAATATCTTTGTGAAGTTGACCGATACCGGTGGCAACGTTAACCCCAATGGCATCGACACGCTGACAGTAATCGTCACAGATACGACGCACGGCGACTACGAAACGCTGACTTTGACTGAAACGGCTATCAACAGCGGCGTATTTTTCAATTCCACCGGCATTCCGACATCAACATCCACCGGCGCGTCAGCATTGGATGGCGCGCTGAACATTTCGCCTAATGACAGTTTGGTGGTTAGTTTTACCGACCCGATATACCTCAATAGCGTTAGCAATACCGCGTTTATTTCCGGCATCCCAGCCAACAAGGTTTTGTATTTGAGCGTCAATGGTTCGACGAACGGCACGCAAGCTTTGAACCGCGTCGATCCGGTTGCCAACAATCATACGCCGACACGGACGAGTGCGGACATTGGGACCGGCGGCATCGCATCGCTGGTCTTTGACGCAACAAACGCGGTGGTTTCGGGCGGTGCTTTCAACAAAATCACGAACTCGTTGACCGTCGGTAATGGCAATGCCCGTCTCATGATTGTTAGCATTTCTGCGCTCAACGGCGTCTTTGCGACGAATGTCACCACGACCGGTGGCAGCACTGTGACCCTGAAGCCAGCGGGAGCGGTCACGAACGCCAGCGGCGGCAGTCCGTATATTTCGTTCTGGTATGCGACCAACCCTCCAACTGGTGCAAACAACGTTGTCGTGCAATTCAACGGTAATGTCAGTTCAGGCAGTGCTGTCGTAGGTGTGGCGACGTTCGCGAATGTAAATCTTGCAAACCCGTTGGGCACCTTTGTCGGGTCTACGAGCAAAGGCAATAGCCCAACCATCACTATTGCGGGTATCGCAACCAACGGCTGGGTGTTCGAGTCGGGTTTTAATGACGCCGGCAGCCCTCATACGATGACGAACAATAACCCCGTCGGTCTCTGGGCGGACAGCAGCAGTAGCCAATGTTATGGGTCCGCCTACAACCTAAATAGCGGACATGTGACATCAATCACGGATGCATGGACGACACAAGCGAGTCCGCAGGTCGCGCTTGCGGGTATTCCAATCAATCCAAGCACAAACGCGCTCGGCGGCCCTGGTTCTACGGCCACCAGCTTTACGCAAGTTCCTACGTTCGCGTCCACGTTTATCGTCCAATCTAACAAAACGATCACGATCACGAACTACGTCACGCTGACGAATGGCGCGCTGGCTGCGAATCCGGCGGTCACGGCGACACTGAGCTATGGTGGGACAGCATTCCTGACGTTGTCATCCGCGGCTTACTCGAGTGTTGATGGCAGCCTGGTTTTTAGCGGAATTCTTCCGGGCGATGTCACTATTCCCGCAGGCGCGGCTATCACCTACACGATTTCCAACAACGTCCCGGGCACCGCGTTTCACGTTAATTACGATAGCACGACCAATCCTTCAAAGATCATCCTGCCGGCCGGGAACATCATTCACGTTAATAGCGTCGGTGTTTACGACGCGCCCTATCCGGGCGGCAATCTGGTCAGTGCGCCCACGGCCGGTTCGACGGTTTACGTTCGCGCAAATGTTTCCGATCCGTTCGGTAACTATGACATTACCAAAGTGAATTTCGCCATCACCGCTCCGAGTGGCGGCGCGAATTTAAATGCGAATGTGGTGACACCGGTGGCGACCAACGCAACGTCGGCTACGTTTGAATTTGCATGGCACACGGGATCGCCGGTGGGTAGTTACAATATTGCAGCGATAGCAAGTGAAGGTACAGAAGGCATTACTGACGTTGCGGCGACGACTGTTTCGGTGATGTTCCAGGATTTGGGCACACCGAGCACTTCTGAACTGACCAGCGGCATCAATGGAACCTCAACGAATACTTTCAACGCCAATGCGTCCGTTTGCATGCGCGTGACTGACCCCGACAAGAACTTCGATAGCACGACCGCTGAGACCATCACCGCCACCATCACCAGCAGTTCGGGCGATTCTGAACTCGTGACAATGCTCGAGACCGGCACCAACACCGGTGTCTTTACTGCCTGCATTAGCACAAGCACCACCAGCGGTGGCGCTACGAATGACAATACCTTGCTCGCGCCAGTGGGTTCACAGGTTACGCTGAGTTATACTGACGCCGCGGACCCGACGGATCACTCCAGCGCAACGGCCACCATCTTGCCGCCGCCAGGTGTTAGTGGAATTGCCGTGAATAAGACACTTGTCTCCCCAGCGAGCGCCAAAGCGCTGGTTGGCGACACCATCCAATTCAAACTGCAGGTGATTAACACCGGAAGCACCACTTTGCCGAACGTTGCGTTGATCGATACCTTCGTCTCGGCGAATTTGACATTCCAGAGCGCGAGCGTCGCTCCGGACATTACGACTTCGAGTTCGTTGCAATGGACAAATCTTGGCACGCTGACACCTGGCCAAAGCACAAACATTAATGTGTTCTTCACGGCGAAGGCCGCTGCGAACGCGACGAACTTTGCCGGCACAAGCTCTGGCGCCACTACCAACAGTGGCAGCGCCTCCGTCACCATCACTCAACCGGCTTTGACAATCACCAAGACGCTGCTCAGTCCAACGAACACGCCTGTCAGCATTGGCAGCAACGTGGTCTTCCGCATCATCGCCAAGAACACTGGCACAACCACGATTCCGACGTTGCCGATGGAAGACACTTTTAGTGCGGCATATTTGCAATTTGTATCCGCACAGATTCCGCCTGATGGTAGTGGCGCTGGTAGTTTGCTCTGGACGAATCTGGCGAACCCGACACCTCTGCTAGTGAACGCGAGTATTACGAACGATATTACCATGCTCGTTGTGGGCGCCGGCAACCCCGCGCTGAACACAGCGACGGTTGACTTCGGCGTCGACGGCAACGGCAAACCGGTGCCGCCAACCACCAGCACAGTGACAAACCTCATTACCGCTGCAGCGTCGATTAACGGTCACGTGTATAACGACGTTGATCAGAGCGGATCCCTGACTACCAACGACACCGCGTTGGGCAATGTTACGCTCCAGCTCTATTCGGATCCAAATGGCGACGGCGATCCGGCCGACGGAACGCTCCAACAAATCACGACGACTGACGGAAACGGTTTCTATGAATTCCTCAACTTACCGCTCGGCCATTATGCTGTGGTCGAAACTGATTTGCCTGGATTCAGCAGCAGTGCCCCGGCGAACAATCGCATTGCGCTGAATCTGACAAACTTTACCGCCAGCTCGAGCAATAACTTCTTCGATTACCAGCCGAATCCGGTGTCTTACGGCACGGTCAACGGTGCGGTGTATTACGACCATAATGGAAACGGCACCAATGACGTCGGCGAAGTCGGCCTGTTCAACGTCAACATCGATTTGGTGCAGGACGTGAATAGCAACGGCGTGGTCGATCTCGGAGAACCGATCGTGGCGAGCACGACTACGGGCACGAACGGCAATTATACATTTGCGGGAGTCACGCCAGGCCGATACGTCGTTCATCAGACCGATCAGTTCGGTTACTACACCAGCGGAGATTCGCAACCGCCGAATGACAATCAGATCGCAATCAATGCGACCGCTGGCCTGATGACTACCAATAACAGTTTCTACGATCGCCTTTCGCCCACCGGAACAGACGACACTGCGTCCGGCCCGAGAAATTCCGGCATAGTCATCAGCCCATTGGGCAATGACATCAGCCCCAACGGTGACACGCTAACTGTCTGCGGAGCGTCCAGCACCAATGGAACCGTCGTTATCAATTCCGGAGCAATAAGTCTGACCTTCACTCCGACAAATCTTGGAACGGTCACCGTCCTCTACACGCTTTGCGACGGTCATGGTGGAACTTCTACTGCGACGATTACCGTTACGGCTACCAATTCCGCGCCGACGGCAGTCAACGACAGCTACAGCGTCAATCAAGACGCGACTCTTAACGTTCCGGCTCTCGGCGTGTTGTCGAACGACACCGATCCTAATAGTGATACACTCACGGCGATACTCGTGAGCACCACGATTCACGGTTCCCTCACGCTTAATTCAGACGGAAGCTTCACATACATTCCCAATGCCGGGTACGTCGGTTCCGACAATTTCACTTATCGGGCAAGCGATGGCGCCACCAACAGCGGTGTCGCCCTTGTTACGATCGCGGTCAACCACGTTAATCACGCGCCGGTCGCAAACAATGACAGCTATTCATTGAATGAAGATACGATATTGACCAACGCCGCCCCGGGTGTGCTGACCAACGATACCGATTCGGATGGCGACCCCTTGAGCGTCGTTCTCGTCAACGCCACAACCAACGGCAACCTTGTCCTGAGTGCCGACGGCAGTTTCACTTATACACCGAACACGAACTACAACGGCACCGACTCGTTCACTTACAAAGTAAGCGATGGCGCGCTGTTCAGCGGTAATGCCACAGTCACGCTCACGATTACCGCGGTGAATGATGCCCCCTCCGCCATCGATGACAGCTACAATGTCAACGAAGACACAGCGCTGAACATTGGTGCGCCTGGTGTGCTGGCAAATGATACCGATACCGAAAACAATTCGTTGACCGCAATTCTGGTTACGGGCCCAACGCACGGGTCGTTCACACTCAACCCGGACGGCAGCTTTAACTACACACCCGCTGCGAATTACAACGGCCCCGATAGCTTCACCTACAAGGCAAACGATGGAACCGCTGACGGCAATACAGCAACCGTGAACATCACTGTCAATCCAGTGAATGATCCGCCAGTCGGCAATGATGACAACTACAACGTCAACGAAGACAGCAGTCTGAACCTCTCGGCCCCCGGCGTTCTCGGGAACGACACGGACGTCGACGGAAATACACTCAATGCAGTGCTTGTTGCTGGACCTGCGCACGGAACGTTAACCCTCAATCCGGACGGCGGCTTCAACTACACGCCAGACGCCAACTACAACGGATCCGACGCGTTTACCTACAAACCAAACGATGGGACCGCTGACGGTAACATCGCGACAGTGAACCTTACCATCAATCCCGTGAATGACGCTCCAGTCGCCGTTGGCGACACTTTCAGCGTCAATGAAGACGCGCCGCTCGTTGTGTCAGCGCCAGGCGTACTGGGCAACGACACCGATATCGATGGCGATCCACTGACGGCAGTCCTCGTTTCGGGGCCGGCTCATGGCCTGCTCACGCTCAATCCCGATGGCAGCTTCTCATACACGCCCGCTGCGAATTACAACGGATCTGACAGCTTCACCTACAAACCAAACGACGGCGCTCTGGACGGCAACATCGCGACCGTCAACATCACCGTCAACCCGGTGAACGACGCTCCTGTCGCGTTTAACGACAGCTACAATATCAATGAAGACACGACGCTCAACATTTCTGCTCCGGGCGTACTGGGCAACGACACCGATATCGATGGTGATACAATCGTCGCTGTCCTTGTCAGCGGTCCTGCACATGGCGCATTGACTCTCAATCCCAACGGCAGCTTCAGTTACACGCCTGCCGCGAACTATAACGGCTCCGACAGCTTTACCTACAAACCGAACGACGGAACGACCGACGGCAACATCGCGACCGTCAATATCACGGTTAATCCAGTGAACGACGCTCCTGTTGCTACGGATGACTCTTATACAACTGCGGAAGATACAGTGTTGAACGTTGTTGTCCCCGGCGTCCTCTCGAACGACACCGATGTCGATAACGACAGTCTGACCGCGGTGCTGGTGTCTGGCCCGACCCACGGAACCTTGACGTTGAACCCAGACGGCAGTTTCAACTATACCCCGGCGACGAATTACAACGGTGCCGACAGCTTCACTTACAAGCCGAATGACGGAACCACCGACGGCAATACCGCCACAGTGAACATTACCGTTAGCGCGATCAACGATCCGCCGGTTGCGGTCAATGACAACTATAACGTTTCCGAGGACGGGTCGCTGACGATCTCGGCCCCAGGCGTTCTCTCCAACGATACCGATGTGGACAGCACCAACCTCACTGCTACTCTCGTTTCGGGGCCGTCCCATGGAACATTGAATTTGAATCTGGATGGCAGCTTCACTTACACGCCTACGCCGCTCTATAGTGGCTCTGACAGTTTCGTTTATCAGGCGAACGATGATCAAACTAACAGCTCCACCGCGACTGTGACTATCAATGTGGGAGCGATCAATCACCCACCTTCAGCCAATGACGACAGCTACAGCGTCAACGAAGACACGACCTTGAATATCTCCGCTGCGGGAGTGCTCGGTAATGACGCAGATCTGGATGGCGACACAATGACCGCCATTCTCGTTGCGGGCCCGAGCCACGGAACCTTAACGCTGAACCTGAATGGCAGCTTCAGCTATACGCCAGACGCCAACTACAACGGCGCGGATAGCTTCACTTACAAACCAAATGACGGAACTGCCGACGGCAACACCGCGACCGTCAACATTACTATCATTCCAGTAAACGACGCACCAGTCGCCGTTGACGACATCTACAGCATCAACGAAGACACCACCTTAACCGTTCCAGCACCTGGCGTGCTTGGTAACGACAGCGATGTGGATGGCGACACAATCACACCTTCAGTGGTGAGCGGCCCGTCACACGGCTCCCTCACGTTGAACGCGGACGGCAGCTTTAGCTACACGCCAGCACTCAATTACAATGGGCCGGACAGCTTCACTTACAAAGTAAACGACGGTACCGTGGACGGTAATATTGCCAATGTAAGCATCACGGTAAACGCAGTGAACGACGCCCCTGTGGCAGTCAATGATAGCTACAGTGTGAACGAAGACACGACTTTGAACATCTCCGCTCCGGGAGTGCTTGCCAACGACACAGACGTGGACGGCGACATCTTGAGCGCCATCATCGTTTCAAACCCGACAAACGGCGCGCTGACACTCAACGCAAATGGCAGTTTCAATTATATCCCGGCAACCAATTACAACGGCCCCGATAGCTTCACTTACAAAGTGAACGACGGCACCATTGATGGCAACACCGCGACAGTGAACATTACCGTCAACGCGATCAACGACCCGCCGGTCGCCGTGGATGACAGCTACAGCGTCAACGAAGATACAACTTTGACGATCGTTACACCCGGTGTGCTCGGCAATGACACGGACGTGGACAGCACCAACCTCACTGCAACAGTCGTTGTCGGTCCAGCGCACGGTTCGTTGTCTCTTAATCCGGATGGCAGCTTCACTTATATTCCAAACACAAACTATAACGGCGCTGACAGTTTCACCTATCAAGCCATCGACAGCCAAACCAACAGTTCAACGGCTACGGTGAATATCACGGTCAATCCAGTGAACGACGCGCCTGTTGCCGCAGATGACACCTACAGTATCAACGAAGACACAACTCTTGCAATTGCGGCTCCTGGTGTTCTTGGTAATGACACCGATGTAGAGAACAATCCGCTCACCGCGATCGTAGTAGCTGGCCCGAGCCATGGCTCCTTGACCCTTAATCCAGACGGCAGCTTCAGCTACACACCGGCCACCAATTACAACGGCCCAGACAGCTTCACCTACAAGCCGAACGACGGAACCGCCGACGGCAACACCGCGACCGTCAACATTACTGTCACTCCAGTAAACGACGCCCCAGTCGCCGTTGACGACATCTACAGTATAAACGAAGACACCACGTTGACCGTTCCAGCACCTGGCGTGCTTGGTAACGACAGCGATGTGGATGGCGACACAATAACACCTTCAGTGGTGTCCGGACCGTCGCATGGTTCGTTGACATTAAATCCCGATGGCAGCTTCAGCTACACGCCGTCTGCCAACTACAACGGTCCCGACAGCTTCACTTACAAAGTGAACGACGGTACCGTGAACGGTAATACTGCCAATGTAAGCATCACGGTAAACGCAGTGAACGACGCCCCTGTGGCAGTCAATGATAGCTACAACGTCCTTGAAGACGACGTTCTGAACGTGGGTGCTCCGGGCGTCCTTGGCAACGATACCGATATAGACAGCGCGATTCTGACCGCGTCACTCGTAACCGGCCCAGCGCATGGATCGCTGACATTTAATCCTAACGGAAGTTTCACTTACACGCCGACACCGCTCTACAACGGCCCCGATAGTTTCACCTATCAGGCCAGCGACGGTTCGCTCAACAGTTCAACAGCCACCGTCAATATCACTGTCAAACCCATCAACCATGATCCCATCGCGAACAACGACAGCTACAGTGTCAACGAAGACACGACGTTGAACGTGCCAGCGAACGGAGTTCTCTCCAACGACACCGATGCAGATAGCGACACACTGACGTCCGCGCTCGTTTCCGGTCCATCGCACGGAACTCTGACACTTAACGTCGATGGCAGCTTCAGCTACACGCCGTCCACGAACTACAACGGTTCCGACAGTTTTACTTATGTGGCGAATGACGGAATTGCCAACAGCCCGAGCGCAACCGTAATCATCACAATCAACCCTGTAAACGATGCTCCTGTTGCAAATAACGACAGCTATAGCATCAGTGAAGACACCACCTTGACCATCATTGCGGCTTCGGGTGTTCTGTTCAATGACACGGATGTCGATGGCAACGCATTGACTGCGATCCTTGTCTCAAATCCGTCACATGGTTCGCTGACTTTGAACGCGGACGGCAGCTTCAGCTATACGCCTGCTGCTAATTACAATGGCCCAGACAGCTTCACATATAAACCGAATGACGGTGCCGCAGACGGAAACGTCGCGACGGTAAGCATCAGCGTGACTGCGGTGAACGATGCGCCTGTTGCTGTGAATGACAGCTACAGCGTCAATGAAGACACAACGCTGACCGTGCCCGCTCCTGGTGTGCTTGGCAACGATAGCGATATTGATGGTAATGCGATTACCGCCGTTCTGGTTGCAGGAACAACGAATGGCACGCTCAACCTAAATAGCGATGGCAGCTTCACCTACACGCCGACAAACAATTACAACGGTGGTGACAGTTTCACTTACAAGGCAAACGACGGAGTCGTCGATGGCAATGTGGCGACCGTGAGCATCACTGTTAACGCTGTGAACGATGCGCCGGTTGCAGGGAATGACAGCTACAGCATCAACGAAGACACGACCCTGACCGTTACTGCTCCTGGCGTGCTTGGCAACGACACTGATATTGATAGCACCAACCTGACCGCAACGTTAATTACCGGCCCGTCACACGGAACATTGACCTTAAATACAAACGGAAGCTTCACCTATACGCCGGCTGCAAACTATAACGGCGCTGACAGCTTTGTCTACCAGGCGAATGACGATCAGACCAACAGTTCGACGGCTACGGTGAGCATCACCATCAATGCAGTGAATGACGCCCCTGTGGCAGTCAATGACGGCTACAGCGTGAACGAAGACACGACGCTTACCATTACAGCCGCGACGGGAGTTCTATCGAATGATTCGGACATTGAGAACAACCCGCTTAGCGCGATTTTGGTAACTGGCCCGTCTCATGGTTCGCTGACATTGAATGCCGATGGTAGTTTCAGCTACACACCAACCGCTAACTACAATGGTCCTGACAGCTTTACTTACAAACCAAACGACGGAGCCGCAGATGGCAACACTGCAACTGTGAGCATCACGATCAACCCGGTGAACGACGCGCCGGTCGCTGCTAACGATTCCTACAGCGTGAACGAAGACACAACGTTGACAGTCACAGCACCTGGTGTGCTCGGTAACGACACAGACGTTGAAAACAATTCTCTGTCGGCAATTTTAGTTGCCGGACCGACTCATGGTTCTCTGACGTTGAATGCGAACGGCAGCTTCAGCTACACGCCCGCTGCTAATTACAACGGCCCGGACAGCTTCACATATAAACCGAATGACGGTACCGCCGACGGAAATACCGCAACGGTGAACATTAATGTGACGCCGGTGAATGACGCGCCAGTCGCCCAAAACGATTCTTATACAACTGCTGAAGACACTGCGTTGAATGTTGTTGCACCTGGTGTGTTGGCCAACGACAGCGATGTGGATAGCATCATTTTGACAGCGAACGTCGTGAGCGGTCCGTCACACGGAACATTGACGTCGAACCCGAATGGCAGTTTTACATACACGCCGAACGCCAACTTCAATGGCTCTGACAGCTTCACTTACCAGGCCAACGACGGCTCACTGAACAGCGCGACCGCAACGGTGAGCATCACAGTCACGCCGGTTAACGATGCGCCAGTTGCTGCGAACGATTCATATACGACTGCGGAAGACACCACATTGACGGTTATCGCTGCGTCCGGTGTTCTGATCAATGACACGGATGTCGAGGGCGACACTTTGACTGCGATCCTTGTTTCCAACCCATCACATGGGTCACTCACATTCAATGCGAATGGCAGCTTCACCTACACGCCTGCTGCTAATTATAATGGCCCGGACAGTTTCACATATAAACCGAATGACGGCACCGTCGATGGCAATACCGCAACGGTGAACATTAATGTGACTGCGGTGAATGACGCGCCGATCGCGCAAAACGATTCGTACCTCGGTCAATGAAGATACGACCCTGGCCATGATTGCCCCCGGCGTCCTCGGTAATGATACCGATGTTGATAGCGTGGGTTTGACTGCCACTTTAGTCGTCGGTCCGACGAACGGAACTTTGACGCTCAACCCGGACGGCAGCTTTACTTACGTTCCGTTCGCAAACTATAATGGATCTGACACCTTCACCTATCGGGCGAGCGACGGCCAAACCAATAGTTCGACTGCAACTGTAAATATCACGGTTAACCCGGTGAACGACGCGCCCGTTGCGAATAACGACGCTTATACACTCAACGAAGATACGTTCATCAGCATCGCCGCTCCTGGTATTCTGTCGAATGACACTGATGTAGACAACGACCCGCTTCATGTGTCCGCAATCGTGACCGGCCCAGCGCATGGCAATCTTTCGGCGAATGCAGACGGCTCGTTCGTCTACACGCCCACCGCCGATTACAACGGCACGGACTCGTTTACTTACAAAGCAAATGACGGAACAGCCAACAGCGGTGTTGCGACGGTGACGCTCACGATCACTGCTGTCAATGACGCGCCAGTTGCCAACGACGATTTGTATTCCACCGGCGAAGATGTTCCGCTGCTCATTTCTGCTCCGGGCGTGCTCGCTAACGATAGCGACGTTGATGCCGATCCGATTACGGCCATTCTCGTCTCCGGCCCATCTCACGGTCTCCTCACTCTCAATCCTGACGGAAGCTTCGCTTACACTCCGTCCTTGAACTACAACGGCCCGGACAGCTTTACATACAAAGCGAATGACGGCACCGCCGACAGCGTTGTCGCGACGGTCAACTTGTTTGTTTTGCCCGTCAATGACGCGCCGGTTGCCCAAAACGATTCCTACACAAGTGCTGAAGATACTCTGTTGAATGTCGCTGCACCTGGTGTGTTAGCCAACGACAGCGATGTCGACAGCGTCCTTTTGACAGCGAACGTCGTGAGCGGTCCGTCACACGGAATATTGACGTTGAACCCGGATGGCAGTTTCAGTTACACGCCGAACGCCAATTATAACGGCTCCGATAGTTTCACTTACCAGGCCAGCGATGGATTATTGAATAGCGCGACTGCAACAGTGAACATCACAGTTACTCCGGTGAACGATGCGCCGGTTGCTGCGAACGATTCGTATACGACTGCGGAAGACACCACGTTGACAGTCATCGCTGCGTCCGGTGTTCTGATCAATGACACGGATGTCGAGGGCGAGGCTTTGACTGCGATCCTTGTTTCGAACCCATCGCATGGGTCGCTCACATTGAATGCGGACGGCAGCTTCACCTACACGCCTGCTGCTAATTATAATGGCTCGGACAGCTTCACATATAAACCGAATGACGGCACCGCCGATGGCAATACCGCAACGGTGAGCATCAATGTGACTGCGGTGAATGACGCGCCGATCGCACAAAACGATTCGTACTCGGTCAATGAAGACACACAGCTAATCGTATCGGCGCCAGGCGTATTGACTAACGACAGCGATGTGGATGGCAACTCTCTGACCGCAGGTGTTGTTACGAATCCGACCCACGGCACGTTGACACTGAATGGCGATGGCAGCTTCAACTATTCACCAAATGCTGATTACAACGGCACGGACAGCTTCACCTACCAGGCCACCGATGGTTCGCTCAATAGTTCCACCGCGACCGTGACCATCACGGTTAATTCGATCAACGATCCTCCGGTCGCCGTGAACGACGCTTACACTATGGCTGAAGATGGGACGCTTAATGGCAGCGTGCTCGCGAATGACACTGATGTTGACGGCAATCCTCTCACCGCCGTCCTCATTTCTGGTCCGTCGCACGGCTCGTTCACATTTAATAGCGACGGCACCTTCGTCTACACACCCTTCGCCAACTATAACGGCCCAGACTCGTTTACTTACAAAGCGAATGACGGCCAGGCATTGAGTTCGACCGCGACTGTCAATATCACCATCACTGCGGTCAACGATGCTCCAGTCGCCGTTGACGATAGCTACAGCATTACCTCCGGTTCCGTCCTAACGGTATCGGCGTCTGGTGTACTCGCGAATGACACCGACGCAGACGGCGATCCTCTCCACGTATCGACTCTCGTGGTCGGGCCGGTCCATGGCACGTTAACGGGTTTGAATCCTGACGGCAGCTTCACTTACACGCCCGCCGGAAATTACGTGGGCTCTGACAGCTTCACCTACACTGCCAACGATGGCACTGCGGACAGCTTGTCCGCGACCGTACACATCACCGTGAACGCAAACCCAGTGCCGACATTCGGTATCCTTTCTGGCGCAATTACATTGAATGGTCAAACTGGTCTGTTTGAACAACGTGTCACGATCACGAACACCGGGTCCATAACGGTGCCGGCTTTACGCGTTACCGTTTCCGGCCTGAATACGAACGTGACCGTTTACAACGCGACCGCTAAGAGCAACGGAATCCCATACGTGCACTACAACGCGCCGTTGGACCCAAATCAAACCATCACCCTGATTCTGGAATTTTATAATCCGAAACGGACCGCGTTTACCGATTCTTTGGCGGTGTTAGCTGACACAATCACAACCACCGGAACAAATGGCGCTACCGGCGTTCACATTACCGGCATCTATCACGACACGACCGGCCGCATCTTCATCGAGTTTCCCTCGACCGTTGGTCGCACTTACATGATCACTTACAGTGACGACTTGAACACCTGGAAAATCGCCACTCCATCCATTACTGCCGGCTCGACCCTCACACAATGGTACGATGATGGTGCGCCGAAAACCGAAACCATGCCTGCTGCTCGCAGCTATCAGGCGATACTCGTCCCGACAACACCGTGAACACGCATAAAACCAATCATAAAGGCAGGGCTCGTCTGCGAGCCGTGTTATTGAGCAAATACGCCCTGACCGGCGTGGCTATTCTTGCCGCGCTTCCATTGGCCGTTCACGCCGACGAAGACTGTTGCGCTCAGCCGCACGACCTCAATTCGTTCAGCTTTTCCGCGCGCCTGGGCTTTAATATTTCTTCAAGGTTCAAAAATCCGGGCCACATCGCTTTTAGCAATACCCGTCAAACGCCTGACGGATTGAAATACAATTACGACGACGGCTACGTTTTGACTGACGTCAGCGACAATGCTGGAGGGTTTACGTCTAACTGGGGATTTGATAACGCCAGCCAGGTAAGTCCTCCGGCCACTCCCAATAATCATCTCGCGCTTAGTCGTACGACTTCAGCCGACAGCATGGCATCGCCTTGGCAAAACGCCGATCCGGCTATTGGTGGTGAATTGGTTTATCGTCGTGAGATTGGTGTCATTCCAAAACTCCGCGATATGCGGTGGGGTTTTGAATTGGCGGGCAGCCTCGTGAATTTCTCCGCCAACGATCACCGTTCTTTCAACGGTCAGGTGACGCGTCAAACCGACACTTATGTTCCGTTCCCTGACACGATGATTACTGATCCGCGCCAGGGGACATTTATGGGGCCGGGCCAGTTATTGAATGACACTCCTATTTCCACCGCTTTTGGCTCTGCTCCAGCTACCATCTCTGGGAACAGAAAGATTGATACCGACATGTGGGGATTTCGCGTTGGACCGTATGCCGAACTGCCCGTGACTGACTGCCTGAATCTTTCACTCTCCGGCGGTTTTGCGGGAGCGCTGTTGGATGTTGGCGCTTCGTGGAATGAAACGTTATCAGTCGGCAGTTCCCAATACCGATTCTCGGGCAGCGGACACGATTCGGCTTGGCGCATGGGCTATTACATATCCGCAGGTGCCGACTACCAATTCGCGGATAAGTGGAGCCTGGTAGGCAGCGTCCAATATCAAAGTCTTTCCGACTACGAACACGCGATTTCCGGCCGCACAGTGGACATTAATCTTAGCGAGACGATCTTTGTCACGCTCGGCGTCAGCTATCACTTTTAGTTCATCGAACTTTTGTTTAAGCCCGAACATGACGCGACCTTCTCGGACCGTCTGAGTGTGCGCAATAAAGCGCCACTCGGCCGCAATTACTGAAGTAGGTACACACCAAACCAGCTTTGACTGTTCGGAGTCGCTCCAGAAACCTCGAACGTAACGGGCGTGCCGGGGGCCACCAGTGATCCATCCACCGTTAACGTCATGATGCCGTTGCTCTCATGAGCGCCGTCCTCCATGGTGAGATAGCTCACGCCAACTTTTCCGTCAGCGGAGTGCCATTCCTGCGGGTGTAGCGCGGTGGTAAAGTGAACCGTGTTTATCCCATTAACTCGAATACTAAACGATCCTGCCGAACCGGCATTCGCGCCCATGCTCACGGGCAATCGGAAGTCATACGACCCGTTCGCCTTTGCTTCGGCCCTTGGTGGTTCAGTTTCCCATGTTAAGACAGACTTTCCTTCTGATTGTCCGCACGTTGCCAACTTCAACTCGCCCATCCAGCTTTGATGCGGTTGTTCGTCACCGGCTTTGAGGACTTTCGCGAGTCCATTTTTACCAGCGGCTAAAAACTTTTTTCTCGACGCTTCTGCCTGTTCCGCCGTCGTTGCTCCATATGGATGGGGAGCGCTGTTCAAGTAAGCGATTAAATTCGAGAGGTCTTGCGGGTTCATGTTTTGCTCCAATCCTTCGGGCATGAGCGATCGCCCCGACGCCCGAATTTCTTCCACATCGCTGCGCAGAATTGTTTCTATATTTCCGCCGGCCAGCGCGACTGTCATCGTCGTTGCTGTTTCCGTTTTCATGATGCCGGTGATGGAACGCCCGTCCTTCGTCTCGATATTGTAAGCGGTGAAACGTGGTTCCACCGCGTCGTTCGGATCTAAAATTGCCACGAGAAAATCCTCAGGTGTTTTGTCCGTCAACGCTGCGAGATTGGGTCCGACCGTCGCGCCCTCGCCGCGGAAATAATGACAGACGACGCAATTCTTCGCCCACATCGCGCGACCTTTCAACGGGTCACCCGCCAAGGTTAAAGCAACACGATACTTTTTAATTATAGCCGCGCGATCTGATGAATCCGTTTTCCAAATCGCTTGCGCTTGTTGTTGAATATCCTTGTTCGCACTCTTCAAAAGCAGTTGGCGATTCGCCAGCGGCAGTTGGTTACGATTGACGGTGCCACCTTGCATCGCGATCAGTAATTGTTTGGTCCACTCCTCGCGACTGAGCAACAGTTCGAGACCGGCTTGCCGCAAGGTAGGGCTCATGGTGCTCCAATGCGATATCACCAGGTCCGGCACCTGCACGGTGCGATTGCGCTTGAGCGCCGCCAGCGCTGCCTTTTGCAATCGAAGTGAAACCGATGGTTCGAGCAGGTCGCCGATGATTTTTAAGTCTGCATCTTCTTTACCAATGCGCCGCCCGAGCAGGTGAACCGCCGACTCACGCAACGGCTCGCTGGCCTTCGCATCCGTAGACAGTTTCTCGGCCCAATCAAAAACAACATTCAGCCGGGAATTCAAAGTCGGTTTGTCATGCGCGGCTTGCGCTAATGTCACATTCTTCCGCTCCAAACCATCCATCAAACTGCTCAACGCGCCCAGTTGCCATGACTCCAGGTGTTGAGCATCGCCGGGGGTGACGGTGGTAATCAAACTTTCAAGCGACTCGCCGTTCCCTTCACCGGCCGCAGTTGCGATAAGCTCGCTGATCAACTCGGAGCGGTGTGGCGCTGACGCCGGCGTTTCAAAAACTGAGTGGAGTACATCTGCCGGCATTCGTATCGAAGAACTCAATACCGCGGCCCGCATCCATTGATCGTTCATGTCGCGCACCAGCAACTTACCGAGCGCAGTGCCGACATTCGCATTAGTCCACTCGCCTAACGTGAGCGCCAGTTGGTAGCGCACGATAATTTCAGAGTCATCGACCAGCTTCAATATTGTATCTGCAATTGCACGTGAACCTCCATTGCTCGCGAAGTGTTCGCTTAAGCGAATCGCGTTGGCGCGGACCTGCGGGTCTTTATCACCGAGCGCGCGTACGACGGCGTTTTCACTCAGTTTTCCGAGTCCATCCGCAACACAAAGCGCCTGCAATCGCACCGTTGGCAATTGGCTCCTGCTCGCAAGACGTTCCAATGTTTGCACCGACTTCGAATCCACCACCCGCAATTTCGATTTGGGATTGGTCGGGAAGACCATCTCTTGATGAATCCGATCGCGCTCGGTGCCGTTTGCGGTATCGAGCATCGCCGCCAATTTGCTCATCGGCACTTTTGTCAGGTCAGGAACCGGACGAAGCTTCGCACCTTTGGCCACAACGCGATAAATGCGACCCATATCATCTCCGGCGCGCACGTCGAGTTTTGAAAGTCGATCCGGTGGAATCCAACGTGGATGCTCAATCACAAACCGATACATGTCGGCAACCCAGATCGCACCATCAGGTCCAGTGCGCACCTGCACTGGTCGAGACCAATTGTCCTTCGACGACAAAAACTCGGACTCAGATTCCTCCGGCGCGCGAACAGCAGTAAACGTGGCGCTGTTCGTCTTCAGCACCATGCGATGCACAAGATTGTGTACCGGTTCGCACAAGAACGCGTTGTCATAGAGATCGGCGCCATCGAGTGTGTCGCGGTAAATCCCGATGCCGCAGCCGGACGTCACGCGATTGAGGGACCCGGGATTATTAAAACGCTCCAGTGGCTGGCTTGTCGGATACAACAAATTGCTGTCTGGACCGGCCGCAATTGCAACGCGTGGATTCGGCGCAATCACATATGGGTTGCGGCGCAAATAATGATCTGCAATCGGATAGTGCCAGGCCGCCGTGCTGTTATCGCAACCGAACCAATTTCCCCAATCGTCGCGCACACGACCTTGTTGCGTCAGTCCGGATTCAGGTTCAAACGCGCCAGTATCCGGGTTGATTCGAAAATCGCGTCCACGAATATCAACATCAATGGGCCGCAAGTTCGAATCGTTTACGGCCGTCGACTCACCGCGGATCACTCCGCCGAGCAAACCGTTTGCGCCATAGATCCAGTTGTCCAAACCAAGCGTGAGACTGTTAACGCGCGCTTGGTAGTTATTCGTTTCAAACCCGCGGAACATTTTGCGCACTACGTCGGCCTTGCCATCACCGTCGCTGTCCTCCGCGTACAAAATATTTGGAGCAGCGCAAACCAGCGCGCCCTTGCGCCAGGCGGTCACGCCGGTTGCAAAAGGAAGATTATCGAGAAACACCGTCCCTTTGTCGTATTTGCCATCACCATCGGAGTCTTCCAGCACTTTGATGCGACTGCCGGGTTTCCAATTTCCATCTATGCCCATTGGATAATCGCGCATTTCCACCACCCACAGCTTCCCATCAGCTCCCCAGTCGAACGCCACTGGATCAACCACGAGCGGTTCCGCGACGACCAATTGCACTTCCAAGCCAGCGCGAACTGTCATTGCCGCAATCGATTCAGCCGGGGACTTTGGCGGAATTGACTCCGTTTTCGCCGCATCAACAGCTCCAAAAAGTGCGATGCTCGACAAACCAATGACCGATGCAACTAACCGGCTCAGGAAATTCATAGAGAGTGAGACGCGGTCAACGTCACAAAACTTCAAAGAAGTGTCGAGCGGGAAGTTCGCAATTGTTGATAGCGAAAATATTGCTGTCGGACTGGTCTACGAAACCACCGTTTTAATTACTGGCGGCCCGACAATCATTGGTGCCATACCGTTGGTCGCCTGCTCGCGAAAATTGTTATAAAGCTTCCGCCGTGCCCACGTGATGAAGGCAGCGTCTGTCGCCACTTTGAGTACACTGGTAACTCCCATACTGATCAATGGAAACCACATCACGTTCCCTGTAAAACTGCCCCGAAACGTCGGTATAAACATTAGCATGGTTGCGATTCCGCCCACGAAGCTGATGACAAACCATGGAATCACCAGCACAAACGACAGCGTTTTTAGAATCGCAATATTTGCGCTTTTCGTTGTCATGCCTATCCACGCACCGAACCAGCTTATCGCCGCTAAATTCGTTGCATAAGTAATCACACCTGCAATCGCCATCGCGATTGTCATGGCTAAGGATATATCTGGCACGGTGATTCCAGCGGGTGTGACCGTCATGGTTATATTCGTGCTGGTTGTCGTCGCTGTGCTGGCATTCGTTTGTGGAAGCAGACCGACCGTATTTGTGTTCCCTTGATTCGTTGCTTTGTTCTTGTTCAGTTGAGCTAATCGGGCCTGTGAGGCTGCTACCGATTTCCCGAGTCCGGCATAAGTTCGATGCTGTGTTATCGGCGTGATCAAGAGTTGCACCGCAAACATCAGCAACAAGGGCCCCCCGAACGTCTTCAGAAATGCTTGCCAATTCCCGTGTACGATTTCGCGCACGCTCAACGGTGTGGCCAATAATAGTTCCAGGAACCCGCTACGCTGCGCCTCCACAAAAAGGCGCGTCGCCTGCGACGCTGTCCAGACGTAAACAAAAAGCCAGATCAACCCTTGCAGATAACCCAGCAGCATCGTGAGTACAAATTTGGTCGAGCTATTTTCTTGCCACCCGAACAACAGCGCTAATTGAAGTCCGATGCCGATCACAACCGCCACCCACAACCACCGCCCCTGCCAACGTTCGCGCGATGCCAACCAAAAGATAGGATTACGGTCGAGTGTCTTACGACGAGACGTTGCTCGAGACGTCGCGCTGCCGTAGCTCCAAAATAGGCCCCATCGACGTTTGGCACCGCTGGTCACGCGGACGCTCTCTTGCCAAGAACGGGGCAGGGTGATGCACGTCCAAGCCAACAGCCCCCAAGCGATACCCTGGCAAATCGCCAATCCCATCCAGAACTCACCTCTGCCCCCTTGCGCCGTCGTGAAAACATAAATTGGACTGGTGACGCTGAAATACTGTTGGTAGAGACCCATCATCTGATCCAGGACTGGTCCCCCGGCTACAAGCAGAAGCAATACACAAAACGTTGCTGCCAACGCTTTCTGCGAATGGCGACTTCGTGCCGAGACAAAAATGCCGGCCACAAGCGAACAAAAGAGGGCGTTGGATAAAGCGAGGTTGGTCTTCCAGAATTGCTCGCCAGTGACGCCGCCCATCAACATGATCATCGCCAGCACCGGGAAAATCGCCAATAACCCGTAGAATGATCGCAGCGACTGCGACAACAGTTTCGCTCCAACAACATCGCGTCCGCGCAAATCTGTGAGGAACAACAAACCGATCGTTCCCTCGCGCTTCTCTTCACTCAAACAATCGGCCGTGAAGAATAAGCCACAGAACAACGCAGCAAAAAATCCCAGCCATCCAAGAACGCTGAAAAGTGTCCCGCCAACGTTCGCCATGCTCGTGCCCGCTATTTTGTAAAACAGCAGTACCATGCTGCCGATGATCACGGCAATAATAGCCGCGACAACACGGAACCAGAACGTGCTGCGCTTGCGCGCAGCAACGCGCAACTCGCGTTCAAGTACCGGTAGGAAGGTCAATCGGGCCTACCGTATTTGTGACGCTTAGCTAAAGTCAAGTCGCCGATCGCCTGTCAGTCATTGCGGACAAACATCTTCCCGGGCAACTGGCGGATGATTCGTTTCATCTCCAAACCGAGCAACGTCACTGACACAGTCGAAGCAGCGAGCCCGCTTTGGCGAATCACGTCATCGATGCCCTTGGATTCTTTGTCGATGAGGTCATAGACCTTCTGCTCGTTTTCGCTCAGCGCAAACGCCGGCAGTTCATCTTGCCCTTGCTTCGGTCGATTGCTGCTCGGGAACAGGTATTCGAATTCCGTGAGAATATCCTCCGCCGACTCGCAAAGTTTCGCGCCTTTTTTGATTAAGTCGTGACAACCTTTGCTGCGCGGCGAATCGATCCGACCCGGCACTGCAAAAACCTGGCGGCCGTTTTCCACAGCCATCCCGGCGGTGATCAACGCGCCACTTGTTAAATTTGCTTCGACGACCACCGTTCCCAGCGTCATGCCCGCGACGATCCGGTTGCGAATCGGAAAGGTCTGTTTATCGCCCGGGCGATTAAACGGAAACTGCGAGATGACCGCGCCAGTGGCCGCAATGCGTTCGAACAATTCCGCGTTTTCGGACGGGAATACCAGATTGATTCCGGTACCGAGCACGGCGATCGTGCGGCCCTTCGCGTTCAATGCACCTTGATGCGCCGCTGTGTCGATGCCGCGCGCACCGCCGCTCACGACCGTCACGCCGATATATGCGAGCTGATACGAAAGCTTGCGCGCGATTTCGATGCCGTAATGCGTCGTCATTCGCGACCCGACCATCGCAATCGAGTTCTTGTCCTTCGCCAGCAAATTGCCTTTGACGTAAAGCACGATCGGCGGGTCGTAGATCTGCTTGAGCAACTCCGGATAATTCTCGTCGGTTTGAATGACGATTTTGCACCCGAACTGCTCGATCCGTTTCAGTTCGCCCGCGAGATCGACGGTCTTTTGCCAATTGGCAACGGCATCGCCGATTTCCGGTCCGATCCCGTAAACCCGTTCGAGTTGAGATTGGCTTGCGCTGAGAATGGCCGGGGAATCACCAAACTGCTCGAGCAGTTGCCGCACGCGCACCGGTCCGATCCCTTCAATCATGTTCAACGCAATAAACGCTTCCCGCGAATCCATGGCGCAGAGCTAATCCGGTTTTATTGACAGGGGCAAGCGCTATTGCGGCTGAAACTCGCGAACATCGCTCGACCTGCGAATGATGTCGCGCATTTCGGAAAGCGAACCAACTTCGCCGTTGGCGCGCAGTTGCGTGAGCAAGTTGCCAAGCACTGTGGTTTCGACCGGACCAGCGATGACGCTGCGTTTGCAGCGGTTGGCGGTGAGCTGGTTGAGCAAGTCGTTGCGCGAGCCACCGCCGACAATGTGAATGCAATCGATTTTCTCGCCAGAGACCTGTTCCAAACTTGCAAGGACCTCGCTATATTTGCTGGCGAGACTTTCCAGCGCGCAGCGCACGAGTGCGCCTTCGGTTTCAGGAACTGGTTGATTCGTTTCGCGGCAACACGCCTGAATTGCTTCGACCATATTGGACGGATTTGTGTAGCGCGCGTCATTCGGGTCGATGATGCTGGCTGTTTTTTCAGTAGCGGCGAGGCGGACGAGTTCGGCATAGTCGAAGTTTTTCCCTCGCGCTTCGAATGAACGTTTGAGCTGCTGCACCAGCCAGAGACCCGTAATGTTTTTCAGGACGCGCCATGTGCCGTCGATGCCACCTTCATTCGTAAGATTTGCGTCGAGAACGTTTTTCGACAGCAGAGGCTTTTGTGATTCAATGCCGAGCAACGACCACGTGCCAGAACTGATGTAAGCCCAATTCGCATGACCGGTATTTGCCGTCGGCACACCAGCGACTGCGGCGGCTGTGTCATGAGTCGGCGGCGCTATCACCGTGATGCGTGGGAGGCCAGTGCGCGTGGCGACGGACTGACGCAATTGACCGAGTTTCGTCCCTGGCTCGACAAGTTCGCCAAATATTTTTTCCGGCAGATCGAACTTGCGCAGCATCTCGGAAGCCCACGTCCGTGTGGCAGGATTCAGGCATTGCGTCGTCGATGCGTTGGTAAATTCGACCACACGCAATCCGCACAGACACCAATTCAGCCAATCTGGAATCATCAGAAACCGATCGGCCGCAGCAAGCAGGTCAGGGTTGTTCTTGCGCAACGCGAGCAGTTGATAGAGAGAATTAATCTCCAGGAACTGTGAACCGGTATTGGCGAAAATCTCGTCGCGTGAAACCTGACGAAATGCCCCGTCCATCATTCCACGTGTGCGCGAGTCACGGTAGTGATATGGCAAACCGAGCATCTCGTCGTTCTTGGTCAGGAGAACGAAATCCACACCCCAGGTATCCACTCCAATGGAAACAACGGAGTCGCCAAATTTCTTCGCGGCAATCGCTAACCCGTTTTGAATCTCGGCCCAAAGTCGGACGACGTCCCAGCGCAAGGTCTCACCCACGGCGACGCCGCCGTTTGGAAATCGGTGCAGTTCTTCCAATGTTATGCGGTTGCCGTCCCAAATACCGGCCATAACGCGTCCGCTTTCCGCACCGAGGTCGATGCCGAGATAGATTTGGTTGCTCATATATATAATGCGATGAGGTGTGGAGTCTCTGGGTTTTATTGCCGCAAAAAAAGCGGAAAAAACTACTGCGACTGGGTGCGACTCAGCGCGACCTGGTGCGACAAATCGATAAGTAGTCGCACCCGAGTCGCAGTAGCTGTCGCGGTGGGGCGGGGCCGAAAAAAACGGATAAAAACTTCTGCAATCTGGTGCGATCCACTGCAAACGACTGCAATCGGGTGCAATTTTTCGGAGGAGCCATTGCACTTGGATTGCACCTGCTATTGCAGTGGGATTGAACCCGTGCGTTTCGGTGGTTTCGGGGATCTACGATCGGTTTTAAATTCATAAGGCAAGTTTGGCACGAGCAGGGAAGAAAGCTTCTTAGCTGGAGGCCCCGTTTCTTAAGAAAGAAACCAACCGTTGAAACGAGCGTCGAAGAGAACGTGGGTGACGGTCATTTTTTAGGGAAATTGATGGGTCGGTTTGAAAACAACGGAGCGTTGACATTTACGGCGGGTCCCCTAATCTCAATTTGAAAGGTTTAGTTACCCATGCTTCGTATTTGTTTAATAGTGGCGATTGTGGCAGGTCTCGCAGCCGGCGGTGTCAGCTTTTTCAAGGTCAAGCAGGTCATGGAACAGACCATGCAAGAGCGCAACGATGAAAAGAGCGCCAAGGAAAAAGAAATCGCCGCGCACACCAAGACGAAGGCGACTTTAGCCAAGACGCAGAAGGAATTGAAGTCGACGCAAGAGGAATTGGCGACCACCCGCAATGATTTAAAGGCCGCGACCGCCAAAGTTGCTGACCTGGAAAAGAATAACCAGAACCTCACCACTCAGTTGGAACGCACCAAGTCGGAACGCGACGTCGCGCAACAAACGTTGGAACAATGGCGCATTCTCGATGTTACCCCCGCAGGTGTGAAAAAGCTTAAGTCTGATTTGGCGTCTACCCAAGCCACGGCGAAAGCATTTGCTTCTGAAAACAAGATCCTCAACGGCAACATCCTCGACCTGAAGAATGAATTGGCCAAGTATACCGGTGACGATATCGTCCATTTGCCTCCCGGCCTGACCGGCCACATCGTCGCCGTCGATCCCAAGTATGATTTTGTCGTCCTGGACATCGGTAAGGACAAAGGTCTTTTAAATCGTGGTGAACTTCTGGTCAATCGTTCCGGTCGTTTGGTTGGGAAACTGAAGGTTTCCGACGTCAGGGATCATCGTGCCATCGCCAACGTTCTTCCCGGTTGGAAACAAGCGGAAGTGTTGGAAGGCGATCAAGTCCTCAGCTATCAATGAGCAAACTCCTGCGCAGCGTGTTGGCGGCCATTGTCTTCGCGACAATTGCTCTCGGCATGACTGGTTGCGTGAGTGATCAGGAACCGGAGAATATGTCCGAGAAGCCCTGGAATAGTCCTGCAGGCTTTGGCACTGGGATGCTGCCTTCAAATATTAACGAAGGACGGTAGTTTCAAATCCGAAATCCGAAACAAATTCGAATTTCCAATCGCGATTCGAAAACTTCAGGCACTCGTCACCTCTTCTTTCAGTCCCTGTCCTCCGTTGTATTTTTCCTTTTCGGGAGTAGGCTGTGTCAAACACCACTTGTTATATGAATGCACTAGCGGAAAAGGAATGTACGGAATGCAAGGGACAGACTGAACCTTTACCGGCTGCTGAACTCGCGCGTTTGGGCCGGGAAATCGGGGCCGAATGGAAGATCGTCAAAAACCATCACCTTGAGCGGGAATACAAATTCAAAGACTTCCGGCAGGCCCTTGATTTCACCAATCGCCTCGGCGAATTGGCTGAGCGCGTCCAACATCATCCGGATATTTATCTCGCGTGGGGCCAGGTCAAAGTCACGCTCTGGACGCACAGTGTTGATGGGCTGACCGAGAGTGATTTTATTTTTGCGGCCAAGGTGAATGAATTGCCCGCGAAGTAGGCACTGAAATTACCTCGCAACTGTCGGTCGCTTGTGGTTTTTAACAGCGCAAGTGACCATCTCACGCCGGAACCTGATCATCGCATCTGTAGTTCTTGTGCTTGCCGCTGTAGCGTTGACGTGGGTCATGCGCGGCAAATCATCCGTTGAGGAGTATGTCGCGAAACTTCGAGCCAAAGGCGAGCGTCTTTACTTCACCGACCCGCCGTTTCCAAAAATGACCAACGGCACGCCGGGGTTGGATAAATTTGTCAGCGCCGCGGATTCGATCGGCGGTTTCAATCCAATCCTCGTGATGGACGTGAGCGCGTCGGGCGCGGCCGTGGTGGCATGGCAGAGATTGCCGATGCTTGACGGGTACGCGAGATCGAATTCGATGCAATGGTCGAGCCTGCTCGCGATTCTACAAAAAAACGACAAGCCATTGCATGAGATCCGCGAAAGTGTGGCCGAGCCGGAACCGGACATGGGCTGGCAAACCAACGTTTTCACATATCGAAAAATATATATACAGCAACGCAGGGGCGTGCAGTTGCTGTGCGCGGCGACGATCGCTGAATTGCACGAGACGAATTTTGACGGTGCATTCAAAAACCTGCAGGCAATGGCCCGTTTGGCGCAAATGGAGAGAGATGAAAACACTTTAGTAGCGCGGATGATTCGAGTGGCGATTGCCAGTTTGGGGTTGTCGACGACATGGGAAGCTTTGCAAAGCGATGGACTGAGCGGCGCGCAGTGGAAACAACTGCAAGACGAGTGGTCGAAGGTCGATCTGCTTAAAGGGATTGAGCGTGGTTTCGTCGGCGAGCGATTGTATTGCTTCACTCACGTGGAATTGGCGCGAAAGGGAGAAACGAATGCAGTGAGTTGGGACGGCTCGACGACTCCTAAATGGCAGGATCGATTTCGAACCATAATTTGGCGGGCGACCGTTGCTCAGCAAGATGAGATGTTCTACTTGAAGACGTTGGGGCAATATATCGATAAATGCCGGATGGTATCGGCCGGAACGCCTGCGGCTGAGGTAAACCGGTTGATACAGCACGATATAGATGAACTGAATCGGGTGCTTTCACAGCCGTCGGCGCTTTTCAAATATCCGTTTAGCGCGATTGCGATTCCAAATTTTGCCCGCGCCTGTGCGACGGCCTATCGTTGTGAAGTTCAGCGGCGATTGGCGATTACGGCAATCGGTATTAAACGATATCAACTGCGTAACGGAAAGTTGCCGGAAACGCTGAACGTTTTGACGCCGGAGTTTTGTCCGGAGGTGTTGTTGGATCCGATGGATTGGAAACCGTTGCATTATCGGGTCAATCCGGACGGGACGTTTACGTTGTATTCCGTGGGCGAGAACGGAAAGGATGACGGCGGTAATCCGGCGTGGACGACAAACGCGCTGGCGAGTTGGTTGAATGGAATGGATATCGTATGGCCGAAACCAGCGCATCTAAATGCCAGCAACTGATTGCCGAGCGGGGGCTGAGGATCATTTCCGGCGGGCAGACCGGCGCCGACCGGGCTGCTTTAGATTTTGCGATTAAGCATCGAGTGTCACACGGCGGTTGGTGTCCTGCAGGTCGACTGGCCGAAGATGGGCCGATTGCGTCGCGTTATCAGCTAAACGAGACTCCCTCTCTAGATCCCGCGCAACGGACGGAATGGAATGTGCGCGATTCCGATGCGACGGTTATTTTCTCGCTCACTCCAATTCTACACGGTGGGACGAAGCTGACGGAAGAATTTGCGCATCAGTACGGAAAGCCGGTATTGAAGATAATCGATGACGGGAACGATTACGTCGGGGTGCTCAGGAACTTCCTATTTGAACACCACGTCCACGTTTTGAATGTCGCGGGGCCGCGCGAATCCGATCAGCTTGGAATAGCTCATTTCACAGGCAAAGTACTGGAGGCCTGTTCGGGGGAATGCCCCGATTGACGTTACGGGAATCTAACCGATACTCTTGCAACAGCATGAGCCAGCACGTCATGGACCCCGACCAACGCGATAAAGAACATCTGCAGAAGGCCTTGGCTACGCGCAGCGCGCAGTTGCAGGCCGTGAACAAAGACTTCGAACAGTTCGCGTATTCCGTTTCTCACGACCTGCGGGCGCCCTTGCGAGCCCTGGAAGGTTTTTCAAAGATCCTGCTTGAGGATTATGGCGACAAAGTCGATTCGGAAGGCAAGCGTTGCCTCGAGATTCTCGTCACCAGCGCTCACAAAGCGTCGGTGATGATTGAAGATTTGCTGGTTGTTTCGCGCCTGTCGCGACGACCATACGCTCCGACCATGATTAACATGGAGGAGATCGCCAATGAATGCATCAAGGTCTTGCCGGTTGCTCCAAACGAAGTGCAGTTCAAAGTGCATTCGATGCCCGAAGCATGGGCAGATGGCGGGCTGACCAATGAGATTTATCAGCGTCTGCTCGAAAATGCGGTGAAGTTTACGCGGAAGAAAACAGAACGGCGCATTGAAATCGGCGCCTCTAAAAACGGCGACCGGAACGCTTATTGGATTCGCGATAATGGCGCGGGTTTCGACATGAAATATGTCGGACGTCTCTTCGGAGTTTTTCAACGGTTACACAGTGATCAGGAATACGACGGTCGAGGGATAGGCCTGACTGTCGTTCAGCGATTGGCGCGTCGGCAGGGCGGCGAGGTGCAGGCGGAAGGTAAACTGGGTGAGGGCGCGACCTTCACGTTCTCTTTGCCGGCGCACAAACCGCCGGAAGACACGCTCTAGAGCATAGTTGAGTTCAGTCGGTTGCAGATATGGGACATAGAACTAAAGTAGCGGCGGAGGTTTTTGAACCACCGGCGATGCCCAATGCAGTATGAGTGAAACGACACACTTTTTTGCCCCACATAGTCCGTCCATCGACGTACCCGTTGACGTTTCACCAGAACTGGCGCAGCGGAATCTGCGGGTGTTGATCCTGGAAGATATCGCGACGGACGCGGAGTTCGTGCAACGGGAATTGAAACGGGCGCAGATTCAGTTCATCGCTCAATGCGTTGACAATCGTGATGGTTATCTGCGCGGGCTACAGGAGTTCAATCCTGACATCATTCTGTCAGATTTCAGCATGCCGGGCTTCGACGCGTTCGATGCGCTGGACCTTCTAAAACAAAGCGGCAAGGACACGCCATTTATTCTCGTTACTGGTTCGCAATCAGAGGAAGTGGCCGTGCGCTGCATGAAAGCGGGTGCGGATGATTATATCCTGAAATCGACGCTGAAACGCTTGCCCAGCGCGGTGCTGAATGCGGTTAAGAAAAAGGACATTGAACGTGAGCGCGAACGGGCACTGCTGGCATTGCGCCAAAGCGAAGAGCACTTTCGGTCGCTGATCGAGAACGCTCTCGACATCATCATTATTCTAAATCCCGATGCGACGTTCCGGTATGCGAGCCCGTCAATGCGTTCGATGGGTTACTTGCCGCACCAGTTGAATGGAAAGAGCTTTTTCGATTTCGTCGTCCCGAGTGACGTGCCGAAGGTCACTGAGATGTTCGATTCCTTGTTCAAGGAAGCGGGCAAGGCCCAGCAAGTTGAGTTTTGCTTTCGCGACTGCGATGAGTCCTGGCGGGTGTTGGAATGCATTGGAAAATCGGTGCGCGTCGATTCTCCCGCGGCTGCCATTGTTCTGAATGCGCGCGACATTACTGAGCGCAAAGAGGCGAATGAACGCATTGAAAAGCTTGCCGCGTTCCCGCGCCTGAATCCAAACGCGATTTTTGAATTAGAAGGTGATGCGCGACTGACTTATTGCAATCAGGCGGCCGTGGATTTAGCGCGAATGGTCGATTCCGATCCTGCGGATATTTTGCCCGACGATGTAGAACAGATTATTGAAGAATGTTTGCGCACCGCGAACAACCGCATTCGCCGGGAGACTTTGCTGAGCAATCGCATCATCGCCTGGCATTTCTTCCCGATTCTTGAAAATCAGACTGTTCATTGCTACGCCATTGATATCACCGAGCGCATCAATCTCGAAACGCAGTTGCGCCAGTCGCAAAAGATGGAGTCGATCGGTCAATTGGCCGCAGGTATCGCCCACGATTTCAACAACGTGCTGACCATCGTTCAGGGCTATTCCAAGATGCTGTTGGAAGACAATATGGTGCCGGAAGAGGCGCGTGAGCCGATTGAGCAGATCGCCGTCGCGGCCCAGCGTGCCACGAATCTGACGCGCCAGTTACTCACGTTCAGCCGCAAACAAGTGATGCAGCCTCAACCGCTGGACTTGAACGAAGTGGTCAGCAATGTGACGCGGTTTCTGCGACGAATCGTGGGAGAAGATATCGCGCTGCACTTCAACTACACGCCGAACGTATCGCCCATCGAAGCGGATATCAGTATGGTTGAGCAACTGATCATGAACCTGGCGGTGAACGCTCGCGATGCCATGCCAAAAGGCGGCACCATCACAATCGGCACCGGCACAGTCGAGATCAACGAAACGCACGCGCGCATCAATCCGGAAGCACACGTCGGTAAATACATTTGCTTGCGCATCAGTGATACGGGTTCGGGAATTCCTCCTGAAGTTCTGCCAAGGATTTTTGAACCGTTCTTTACGACCAAAGCTGTTGGAAAAGGAACAGGCTTGGGTTTGGCCACCGTTTACGGCGTAGCGAAGCAACACAATGGTTGGGTCGAAGTGTTGAGCGAAGTCGGACGAGGAACGACGTTCCGCATTTATTTCCCCGCCGTCAGTGCTACCGCTGACACTGCTGGTTTAAAACCGGTGAATGAAAAGAACTGTCGCGGCACCGAAATGGTTCTGGTCGTCGAAGACGAGCCGCAGTTGCGTTCGATGGTTTGTGGCGTGTTGCGTCAGTATGGATATTCGACACTGGAAGCGAGTTGTGGGCCGGAGGCGATTCCTCTTTTCCGCGAGAACGCATCGAAAATTGCGCTCGTCGTGACAGACATGGTTATGCCGGGGAATATGAACGGTCGCGAATTGGGCGAAATCTTGAAATCGGAAAAACCAGGACTGCGGATAGTCTATAGCAGCGGTTACAGTACGGAGATGTTCGCGAAAGATTCAGTGCTGAAACGCGGACTGAATTTCTTGCAGAAGCCGTATCATCCCTCGGCACTCGCGAAAATCGTGCGCGATAGTTTGGATTCGTAATTTCGGCGGCTACGAGGTTGCTTGGGCGCGCACTTCGATCATTTGTGCCATCACACTCACGGCAATTTCGTTTACGCCCACTGCTTTGATCGGAAGGCCGACCGGGCAGGCGACTTTTGCCAATTGTTCCGGTGTCGCGATTTTCTTTTTAACAAATCCATCGCTAATGAGCCGGAACTTGCGCGTGCTGCCGATCATCCCGAGGAACGCGAACGGCTTGTGAATCCAGTCGGCGAGGACATCCGCGTCGTGATTGTGACCGCGGGTGGCAACGAGCCCGAAAACAGATTTTGGTGGGAACGGCGTCGCCAGCAAGTCGCCCCAATTGGCAACGCGCAGGTTGACCTTTTTTGGAAAGTATTCGTAGTTCGCAAGCTCGGGCCGATCGTCGAACACTGTGACTTCGAAATCCAAATTGATCGCGAGCGGAGCAACTGCTTGGGCGACGTGACCGGAGCCGGCAATCCAGAGCGCGTGGGGAGGGGAGACGGTTTCTTCGTAAAGAGGAGGCAAACTTCCAACTTCCAACTTCGCACTCTCACTATCCAACAATTGAACCGCAAAGTTTTGGTCAATAATCCAGGTGCGTGATGTTTTCGAATGCGCCAACTCGTTCCATAAGGGAACCGCGTCCGCCGCATTGGGCAAAATTAAACCATAAACCTTGCCGCCGCAGATTAATCCATCGTCCCAGCCAAAATTGTGGTCGAGGATGAATTCGAATGTTTCGGGTTTGCCGGTGGCGAGCGCCTGCTTCGCGCGACGTCGCACTTCGGCTTCAAGACAACCACCACCGAGAGTTCCCATCATTGTGTCGTCGGGAAAGAAAAGTGCCTTGGCGCCTTTTTTTTGCGGAGTGGAACCTTTAATGCGCGAGATGATGCCGAGCGCAAATTGTTTGTGCTGCTGCGCCGCTTCGACCATCTGTTGATAGAATCGCACGGGGAAAACTACGATATCGCGCCCGCAATTCAAAGCGTGCGATTCTATATCTGTAGGGAAAAATCTGACAAAGTTGACGCATATCACTTTCAAAACAATTGACTTGGCCATATGCGTGGCGATAATCGGCGTATTCGATGGCTAAATTAGTCGTGCTCAGTGAAGGGCTGGCAGGCAAGACCCACGAGCTAACGGTGGACACAACCACCGTCGGTCGCGTGGAGGACAATGCTTTTCAACTCCCCGAATCGTCGGTCTCCAGCCATCACGCTGAGATTATCCTCCGTGGCAGCGACGTCGTCATCAAGGACCTCAATTCCACTAACGGCACTTTCATCAACGGCCAACAGATCACCGGGGAAGGCGTGCTAAAGCCCGGACAGATTCTGCGCCTAGGCCAGATTGAACTTCGATTGGAAGATGGCGCGGGAGCATCGGCTGCGGCTTCGCAGCCAGCAGCAGCACCATCGGCAGCGGATCCGAGAACTCAAGCAGGCAAGAAGTTGCCGGACCATACGATGGTGATTCCGCAGGGGGTTAAGCTTGGTCAGGAGCCGCAAACGAAGTCGGTTGCGTTCGACAAAGGTGCCTTTGCCAAGAAGAGCAACACGGGAACGAAGGTGTTTATTATCGTCTGCGCTGGCCTCGGATTGATTCTAATCGCTGTGATTCTGTTCTTCGCGTTCGGCAAGACTTAATCAACGCGCTTCGCGCAGCCAGCCGGCCACATCGGTCGCCGCGTAAGTAATCACCATATCCGCGCCCGCGCGTTTCATCGACAGCAATGTCTCCATCGTCACCGCGCGTTCATCGATCCAACCTTTCGCTGCCGCGGCTTTAATCATCGAGAACTCGCCGCTGACCGCATAGGCCGCAGTGGGGTAGCCAAATTCCACCTTCACCCGCTGTAGAATGTCCAGGTAAGCCAGCGCCGGCTTCACCATCACCATGTCAGCGCCCTCTTGCAGATCCATCGCGACCTCGCGCATGGCTTCGTCTGAATTGGCCGGGTCCATCTGGTAACTGCGTCGATCGCCGAATTGCGGCGTCGATTCCGCAGCTTCACGGAACGGGCCGTAGTAGGCCGAGGCAAACTTGGCTGCATACGAGAGGATCGGTGTGTCCTCAAAGCCGCGCTCATCGAGCA
Organism: uncultured Verrucomicrobiae bacterium; assembly: GCA_963702845.1. Taxonomy (GTDB): domain Bacteria; phylum Verrucomicrobiota; class Verrucomicrobiia; order Limisphaerales; family Palsa-1400; genus JAICXV01. The sequence goes on from OY969763.1 coordinate 948,995, forward strand.
ATCCGCGGATGGCGGCGACGCGGCCGTCCATCATATCACTCGGCGCGACGATGTCCGCGCCGGCCTCGGCATGACTGAGCGCTGTGCGCGCGAGCAATTGGAGGCTGGGATCATTTTCAATCCGGCCTTTTTTCTTGTGGACGATGCCGCAATGGCCGTGACTCATATATTCGCAGAGGCACACGTCGGTGAGCACGAGCAGATTGGGCAATTCGCGTTTGAGCAGGCGGACGGCCTGTTGAACGATGCCGTTGGCAGCGTAGGCGCCCGATGCCTTTTCGTCTTTCTTGTCGGGTATGCCGAACAGGATGACAGCGGGGACGCCAAGCGCATGGGCCTTTTCAGCTTCTTTGAGAACTTCATCCGGGGACAGTTGAAACACCCCGGGCATCGATCCAACTGGTTGGCGTACTTTTTTTCCGAAACGCGCAAATAACGGCAGAATCAGCGAGTCAACGGTGAAACGATTCTGCTGGACCATGCGCCGGAGCGCTGGTGATTGTCGCAAGCGCCGTGGGCGATACTGCGGAAAACGCCCAGGAAAACCAAAGTTCATACTTCAGGCTAGTGAAACAAGCAGGCAGCGGCAAGTTCGTAGCCGTGGAGAAGCTTTTAGAGAAACGTCACTTCGTCGAACCCGAGTTGAGAGAACAAAGCGCTGAGCGTCGTTCGGGCCCGTTCATCGGCGTCTTTGATAATGCCGTTTTCGTAGGCAGCGCGGCTGAGTTTTTGGAGGGCATCCTTGCGTGCGTTTTGTTCGAGGTCTTTGTCGAAGGCTCGCATCAACCCTGTTGTTCGTTCGAGGATTTGCGTCCGATGGTCATCGAGGTAAACGTCCGTCAGCCCTGCACCCGGCAACTTCATTGTGAGTTTTTTGCCCGTTATATTGATGTCGCCAGGTTTGATTGCAGCGAGATTGATGCCGGCTTTGACGATCCCGTGCGCGACCAACAACACGCGATTGTCTCCGTACCACTTCGAATCTTCTGCCACCACAACGTTCTCGACCACGTATTTGACGGTGACGAGCTGGGAAAGGGTTTGGACCTGTTTAAGGATGAGCGTGGTGTTGTAAGTGACCGAGGAAGGTTTGGAAGCACGCGTAAAATAAAAGCCTCCCGCTGCTCCGAGCAGAAACACCGCTAACACTCCTATAATCGCCAGCCGATTCAGCACGGGACTGACTCTATCCAAGGTGGCAAATTGATGGAAGAGCAATTCACGTGGCCTTCGAAGCTGCCCTAAGCCAAATCTGCGGAATGTTACGGAATCTTGCGGAAAGTTACGGCTATTTACCGTCAAAAACGTGTGTTTTTATGTTGTTTTCCGGAGCTAATTCGCTGTTGTTCAGATACTAATGGTTGCGGGCCAAGCATTTTTGAGGGGGTAGGGCTATTTAACCGAAACTACCCGCAACTCTCCGCAATGCTTGTCGGGAATTCGCAGCAACTGCCGTTTGGTTTTCATCGGCGTTGCGTGTTTTCAAAGAGCGCTCCAAGGTGGGTTGCCCCTAGAGGCTGCAATGTTAGCATTGCGGTCTTATTGTTGATGAAGTAGCGACATTTGTCAATTGTTGAATGCAGTCAATGTTGCAGCGTTTAACATACATGAATGACTGCTTATTTGGTTGATTGGTAACGCGGAAACTGCGATAATTGCACATTGAGTGAAAGTATGTGTGCCCGTCCGTTTGCTGTGAAAAACTTCCTGTCTGTACTGTGCTGTTTAGTTGTCGTAAACTTCTCTGCGAGAGCCATTATCGCGACAAATTCTCAACTGCAATTGGGTAATCCGAGCGGCGCCATCACCGATCCGAACAACCATAATCATTATCTAATTCAGCGTACCGTCGAAGCGTTGGATTACAGTGACAAGCTTGGCCAACCGAACTGGGCAAGTTGGGATTTAACGGCGGTGGATGTCGGTTCGAGCGGGCGGTCATCGAGCTTTTTCCCGGACACCAATCTTCCATCATCGTTCACCAACAAGATAGGCAATGGAACCTTTGGTGGCGGTTATGACCGCGGACATATGTGCCCTTCGGCGGATCGCACCGACAATACGACGGACAATGATCTGGTTTTTTTCATGTCCAACATCATCCCACAGGCTTCGAGAAACAACCAAGGCCCCTGGGCCGACCTGGAAAATTATACGCGGACACTGTTAACCACGAGCGAGTGTATGATCGTGAGCGGGCCGTACGATTTCAGCAGCGGCGCCAGAACTCCGAACAGCACGAGTACTGCTTCGATTGCTATACCTAACTGGACCTGGAAAGTGATTGTTGTTGCTCCTCTTGGAGCGGGCACCGTGACGAACCGAATTACGACGAGCAATCGTGTTATCTGCATCAAGATGACCAACTCGACTGATGCGAATTATACCTACGGCACCTGGCCCACTTACGTCACCAACGCGCATCGGATCGAGCTGGATACCGGATATACGTTTTTCACAAGTTTGGACACGAATATTGCGGCGGTTCTCAGGGCGAGAATTGATGGAGCTGCTGCGCCGAGCATTAGCGGTTTCAGTCCTTCAAGCGGCGCCCCGGCGAGCAGTGTGACTTTGGCCGGCGCAAATTTCAGCGGGGCATCATGGGTGATTTTCAGCAATGCTTATACGACTAATTTCACTGTCAATTCCAGCTCGAGTATCACTGTGACCATTCCCGCGAATGCGGTTACAGGACCAATCAAAGTTATCGCCCCGGGCGGGCTTGCGACGAGCGCCGGAACGTTTACGGTTGGATCGACTGGCATCCCGATCATTACCTCTCAGCCAGCGAGCAAGACTTCCAATGCGGGCGCGATTGCTAATTTTATTGTTCAGGCAAGCGGCACTGGAACACTGACTTATCAGTGGAGTCGCAACGCTGTTCCATTGAGCAACGGCGGGGCTTTTTCTGGTGCGACGACGACCAACCTGACTGTTACAGGCGTCAGCCAATCTAATGCGGGCAGTTATACTTGTGTTGTCACAAATAGCATTGGTTCAGCAACAAGCAGCGTGGCGACTTTGACGGTCATCGATGCTCCGGCGATTACAACGCAACCTTCGAGCCTGAGCGTGAATTCGGGAACAGCGGCGAACTTCACCGTAGTGACAACGGGAACGTCGCCCGCTTACAAGTGGCGAAAGAATGGCGCGGCGCTTAGCGACACGGGAAATATCACAGGTTCGGCGACAGCTACTTTGACTGTGAGCAGCACCTCGGTTTCTGATGTGGCCAGTTATTCTGTCATCGTCAGTAATTCGGCGGGAACGGTCACGAGCACTGATGCTACGTTGGCGGTCGCGAGTGTCCCAACGATTACGTCGCCGCCACAGAATACGACGGCGGCCATTGGCGCGACGGCGACATTTAGTGTGACGGCAGGCAACTCGCCACTGACTTATCAATGGCGCAAGAATAACGTGAATATCAGCAACGGCGGCGACTTTGCCGGTGCGACGACGTCCATTCTTACCGATCTCGCCAGTTGCAGCAGGAGATGTGGCGAGCTATTCGGTTGTTGTTGGGAACAATGCCGGCTCAACGACAAGTAGCAGCGCGACGTTGAGTTTGTCCGGGACGGTTTCAATCACTGCGCAGCCGTCGAGTCAGGCGGTCAGTTCCGGGGCTGACGCGACGTTCGACGTTACGGCAACGGGGAGCGGAACGTTGACTTATCAATGGCGTTATAACGGTGGCGCGATTTCTGGTGCGACGGATAGCACTTACACACGGCCTTCAGTCACTGGCGCAGATGCCGGCAGTTATTCCGTGATTGTGAGCAACAGTTTTTCGAGCGCGACGAGTTCGGATGCAGTTTTGTCGGTGGTGGTGGGTTCGAGTTCTATAATCGCGCGATGGAATTTTAATGACACTAACAACTATAGCAGCCCAGCGATTGCGGTGGGCACGGGGACGGCGTCATTGTATGGCGGAACGGTAGCGACGAATTTTGCCGGGAGCAGCAACGATACAAATGCGGTTAATTGGGGTTGGAGCATCAATGGCTACGCAGCGCCCGGTGGCGTCAATAAGAGCACCGGAATCCAATTCGCTTTGAGTACCGCAAATTTCGAAAACATTCGTATCAGCTTTGATGAACGAGCCACTTCCACCGCTAGTAAATATTTCCGTGTGCAATACACGACAAATGGCACTACCTACGTCGACGCTATGGCGTTGACCAACACATTGACCGGCACATTTGCCACGTTTTCGAACAGTTTAAGTACGGCTGCCGGAGTTCGTAACAATCCAAACTTTGCATTCAGGATCGTGGCGGAATATCAAAGCACGGCTCAAGGCGGGACGGGCACTGCAGATTACGTTGGAACCTCCGGCACGTATGCCGCTTCTGGAAACGCTCGTTATGACATGGTCACTGTTTATGGTGATGCGCTGGTTTCTCCAAGCATCGTCACCCAACCGCAAAGCCAGACAAAAGACCCGGGCGATACTGTGATCTTCAGCGTGTCGCCGACCGGCAGCGCGCCCTTCACATATAAGTGGCGTCGCAACGGCTCACCTTTGACCGACGGTGGCAATATTACCGGCTCCGCATCCGCAGTTCTTACCCTCGCAAGTGTGAGCAGTAGTGACGCTGCAAGCTATTCGGTAATTGTTTCGAACAGTGTTGGTTCTGCGACGAGCGCGAATGCGGCTTTGACTGTCAATGTCTCGCCGGTAATCACGACGCAACCGTCCAGTCGCACAAATGTGGCCGGGACAACGGCGACGTTCAATGTTTCTGCGACGGGAACTGCCTTGCAATATCAATGGCGCAAGAATGGTAATATTTTGTCTAATGGCGCGAACGTTCTCGGGGCGACGAGCAGTGCCTTGACTATCAGCGGTGTGACCGCGACTGATGCTGCGTCTTATTCCGTCGATGTTTCGAATTCGGTCGATGTGGTGACCAGCAGCGCTGCTGTGTTGACGATTGTTGACCCGCCGTCGATCTCTTCCAATCCGGTCAGCCAAACGGTTAACGCTGGCAATCTCGCGACTTTCTCCGTCGTTGCGAGTGGAACGCCGCCGCTTTCGTATCAATGGCGGCGTAATGGCGCGACTGTTTCCGGTGAGACCGACAGCGCAATCAACATTGCCAACGCGCAGCATAGCAACGCGGGGTCGTATGATGTTGTTGTGACGAATCTCGGTGGCTCCGCCACAAGTTTAGCCGCAGTGTTGACGGTGTTGGATCCGCCGTCCATCACCGCGCAGCCAATATCGCAAACGACGTTCGCTGGTCAGGACATTGTTTTCAGCGCGTCCGTTAGTGGCGTGGGGCCGTTCACATATCAATGGCGGCAGGACGGCGAAAATCTGGTGGACGCCGGCAACGTCACTGGATCACAAACAGCATCGCTGACGGTCGGCAACGTGCACGACGCTGACAACGGAGCCTATTCCGTCGTGATCGGAAATTCCGCAGGTTCAACGACCAGCGCGGACGGGCAACTGACGGTGGTTCCGTTTGCCAATCGTTTGTTGAACATCACGACGAACCTTGATGGCACACCGGCGCTGCTCTGGAGCGTTGTTCCTAATGACAGCTACTCGTTCGATGTACAAAGACAATCTCACGGATGAGCAGTGGACATCGCTTGGCAATTATACCCCGTCCGGCTCAACGCTGTTCGTGTCTGATTCGGTAACCAACACCCAGCGTTTTTATCGTTTGAACTCGCCTGAAGGCGTCACCGACATTGCCGGGTTCATAAATTTGTCGTTGCTCGGAAATTCCGACAACTTCTCATCAATGCCGTTCGTCAGGCCATCGGCTGCGTCGTTACTCGTTTCGTCCATCAGTGGCAATGTTTTGAACGTCACGCCCGCTCCGGCTTGGACCGCAAATCAGTTCGTCTACGCTTCGGGGACGCAATCCAACACGTATTTTGCGCGGTTTACCTCGGGTGCAGCGGAAGGACGCATTTATCCGATCACCGCCAACAGTAGCGCGTCCGTCACCCTGAATCTGGGCAATGATGATTTGTCGAGTGTGGCTGCCGATGATTCGATCACGATCGAACCGTACTGGACGCTCGGCACCGCGTTTCCGAACGGCACTGGAGTGAACGCGTCACCGACCGTGGGAAATCGCAACACCGAAATTCTCACTCCCGATCAGACGAGTTCCGGCATTAACTTAAGCGCGACCAAAGTTTACTTCTTCAACGCCGGCATCTGGAAGCAGGTCGGGCAGGGGCCTGCCAATCACAACGACGATACGATTCAGCCCAATTCATATATCGTCGTTCGACACAATGTCGCGACCAACACCACGGTATTCGCCGCTGGCGTGGTCGTTTCAACGAAGCTCGCAGTTACGCTCCGCACGCAATTCGACGTGCGCCAGGATAACGCGGTTGGTTTGATTCGGCCGCTTGCCGTTTCGCTGGATGCTTCGGGTTTGATCAGCAGCGGAGCCTTTCTACCGAGCCCATTGCCCGGAAGTCGCACCGATGAATTGCTCACGTTCGACAACACCGTCGCGAGCCGCAACAAGTCGGCGTCTGTGGTTTACTATTATTGGAACAACGCCTGGCGCGAAGTCGGTTTGGGCAGCGCCGACGTCGGAGCAAACCTTCTCCAACCAGGCGGGGGCTTCCTCATTCGTAAAGCCACCAACAACGCCACTGCCGATTGGACGAACGCGCCGAATTGGTAACGTTAGTTTTTGATTAAGCGATAGAACCGTGCGGTCTCTACAGGACTGATTGAGTAAGCGTTTGTGCTGGCCAAAACCGTTTGCCAACTTGCCGCATCAGAAATGTTCGTGGTTGTTTGCAACTGAAACGAAGCGTCAGACCAGCCCACGTTAGCACTTCCGTTCTGCAACGAAATTGAAAGGCGCGTAGCAAGCGTGCCTGTCAAAGCCAGACCGTGCACGCGGCCGGCAGCGAGGGAAATCACATTGCTGAGATTTAGAATAGGAGCGGTACTGCCCCATCCTGTAACCGTACCGTCATTCCTGGCGGCTAAGCTAAAGCAACTACCGCCAACCACGAACGTTGCAGTCGTGAGTCCGTCCGGCACATTCGTTTGACCGCAGGAATTATCTCCAAATGTAATCACGGAGCCGTCGCGTTTGACTGCGAGTGTGTGGTATATGCCAGCGGCGATCGCCGAAGCATTGGTGATAAGAGGTCCGGAACATTGCCCGGAGCGATTATCGCCCCACGTTACAACGGTTCCGTCGCTTGTCAGAGCGACGCTGTGAAACTCGCCCGCAGCGATCGCAATCACGTTGCTCAAACCAATCGGAGGCTCGCCCTGGCCGTAATAGTCGCTGCCCCATGCCATGACGGTGCCATCGCGGCGCAACGCAAGCGTGTGAAATCCGCCCGCAGCGATAGCGATGAGATTAGTTGCATCCGGCGAAACGGGGCCAGCGAAGCCATCGCCCCACTGCACAGCCGTGCCATCCTGTTTGAGCGCGCAACTGTGGTTCTCGCCAGCGGTGATCGCTATAACGTTGCCCAGCCCATCCGGAACGCTGCTTTGATTCAGACTATTGTCACCCCACGCAACGACCGTGCCGTCGGTTTTCAGAGCGAGCGAATGAAACCCGCCGGCAGCGATTGCGACAACATTGCTGAGGTCTGACGGAATCGTTGTCTCGCCAAACGAATTGTCGCCCCATGCGATGACTGTTGCCGCATCGACCGACAAATTCGCGGCGCAAAGGAAAGCAATCAGAGACCATTTTATCCGGGAGCCCTTCATATAATTCAAGTGTGGCAGGCTAGGGGAACCGCCATTCGTGTCAAGCATTGGGCGGCGCCGAACGAATTCTCTGTGCGTTTAAGTCCGTTTCGTGGCAATTGTTCTTTGATGCAACGCACCGCCGTCATCAATGTTGTTGGACTGACTCAATCGCTCATTGGCGAACACACTCCGCAGATCGAGCGCTTTGCAAAAAAGACCTCCGTCTCAAGCATTGTTCCGGCGTTCCCTGCGGTCACCTGCACCGCGCAGTCGAATTATCTGACCGGCACCACGCCAACCGAACATGGCATCGTCGGCAACGGCTGGTACAATCGCGAGCTCGCTGAAGTCCAGTTTTGGAAACAGTCGAATCACCTCGTCGGCGGCAAAAAGATTTGGGACGTGATGCGCGAGCGCGATCCTAAATTCACCTGCGCGAAACTTTTCTGGTGGTACAATATGTATTCCACCGCCGATTACTCCATCACGCCGCGCCCGATGTATCCGGCCGATGGCCGCAAGTGTTTCGACATTTATTCATGGCCCTATTCGATTCGTGAAGAGATCAAGCGCGATCTGGGCGAGTTCCCGTTCCCTACTTTTTGGGGACCGGCCGCTGGTGTTGACACGCCGCAGGGGAGGGCGGATGCCGTCTCGAAGTGGATTGCCGAATCAGCAAAGTGGATCGAAAACAAATATTCACCGACGCTCAGTTTAGTTTATTTGCCGCATTTGGATTACAACCTGCAACGCTTTGGCCCCAACGACCCGCGCATCGCGAAAGACCTCAACCAAATCGATGCCATTGTTGGCGACCTGATTTCATTTTTCGAAAAACGCGGCGTGCAGGTCCTCTTGCTTTCGGAATACGGGATCGTCGAAGTCGACACCCCGATTCATCTCAACCGCCTTTTCCGCGAGCAAGGTTGGTTGACAATCAAAGAAGAACTCGGGCTCGAGACGCTCGACTACGGTGCGAGCAAAGCCTTCGCTGTCGCCGATCATCAGATCGCGCATATTTACATCAACGATCCGTCGTTGCGTAACAAAGTGCGCACCGTGCTCGAGAAGCAGGACGGCATCGAATCAGTGCTCGATCACAACGAGAAAGCCGCTGCCGGAATCGCGCATCCTCGCGCTGGAGATTTCATTGCTGTCGCCAAAGAACGCGCGTGGTTTACATATTATTATTGGCAGGACGATGGGCGCGCCCCCGATTTTGCTCGCTGTGTTGATATCCATCGCAAGCCTGGCTACGACCCCGTCGAATTATTCCTCGACCCAAAAATCCCCGCGGTGAAATTGAAAATTCTGTGGCGATTGCTGCAGAAGCGATTTGGCTTTCGCATGTTAATGGATGTTATTCCGTTGGATGCGTCGCTGGTCAAAGGATCCCACGGCAGGAACAATCATGCCGTTGATAACCCAGTAATTATTGGTCGTGCGATCCAGTCGCACGATTCCATTGCCTCGACCGATATTTGTGCAGCATTGCAAACCTTTATACAAATGTAGGTCGCAAAAGCTGTCTGCGAATTCGGCTGTCGGATTGTTTTGCAAACTTGTATAGCCAGAGTTGTCAATCGCTGGACGCGAACTCCATTATTGCCGTGCGTTTCTTAAACCCATATTCAATACGCATGTTCAAGAACCCCGCTTCAACTATTTGCGACATTCTCTGTTCCTTCGAGCGTTCCGCTCGCAGACTGTGCTACATCTGCGCGGCTGGATTATTCGTCCTCACCGCAAGCGCGGCCGAACCATCAAAAAAATCTCCCTCATCGAAACCCGTCTCTACTGCTGTCGGAGTCACCGTATTTACCGGACCGTTTCATTATCTCGGTCATTCTCCAGAAACCGGCTTGAGGAAAACTGAGGAAGGCATCGCCTGGGACGGAACGAACCATTATCTAATTTTTCGCGGCAGCATCGTTAAAGTCGATAAATCGTGGACCAACATCATCGCCCGCAACGAAACGCCCTTTCGCGGATTGACCGGCTTCGATCATTTGGGTGCGGGAGAAATTTACGGCGGAAAGCTCTATGTTGCTGCTGAGTCCTACCATGGCTGCGCCCACGTCACTAATCAAAGCATTTTTATCTTCAACGCCAACACCCTCGATCGCCAGTCCGTCACATGTGTGTCCAATTCCACCAGCGAAGTTTCAGCGTTGACCATCGTAACAAACATGGGTCCGCACGGCGTCGTTTTCGTCAGCAACTTTTGTGACGAATCCAAGCTCTACAAATTCGACCTCGCCGACCTTTCATTCCTCGGCACGCTGCAATTGGATCAGCCGATTTCGAAGCTCCAGGGAGTGGCTTACCACGACGGCCTGATTTACGCCGCCAATGACGTTGGACCCGACGGCGAAATTTACGACATCGATCCGCAGAACGGCCACACCCGCAAACGCGCGTTCGTGACATACCCTCACGGAAAAGAAGTCGAAGGATGCCTGTTCAATGGCAAGACCCTCGAAGTCATGGTCGCCAGCCACACCAACCGCTGGAACTACGTCTACTATTTCTCACCCGAGTAAACAGGACAAACTGAAAACGAGACATCAACAAAAGACTGGGGCAGAAACAAAGCCTTCGTCTCTCTCAGTGCTCAACAGGAATTTGCTTTGCATTTTTTTGTTTCTGATTGTCGCGGCTACGTTTTCATCTTCTCTCAGCAACGGTTTCGTCAACCTTGATGACGAGCAGTACGTTACGGCCAATACCCATGTCAAAACGGGCTTGACCCTGGACAATGTAGAATGGGCCTTTCAAACCGGTGAAACCGGCAACTGGCATCCGTTGACTTGGCTCTCGCATATGCTCGATTGCCAGATTTTCGGGTTAAAAGCCTGGGGGCATCACCTCACTGCTCTTTTGCTGCATTCGGTTAATGCAGTCCTGTTGTTCCTCATTTTAACGAGGATGACCAGCGCGATGTGGCGAAGCCTTTTTGTTGCGGCGGTGTTCGCGTTGCATCCGCTCCGGGTCGAATCGGTTGCGTGGGTGGCGGAGCGCAAGGATGTTTTAAGCACATTGTTTTTTCTACTGACCTTGTGGTGCTATGCGCGTTACACCAGTTCGCGAACTGCGCGGCTCAGCTATGGACTGGCATTGCTGTTCTTCGCCTTAGGCCTCATGTCAAAACCCATGCTGGTCACGCTGCCGTTTGTTTTGTTGTTGCTCGATTATTGGCCTCTCGACCGATTCAAAAATAAACAAATATGGCCTCTGGTGCGGGAAAAGATCCCATTCTTTGCGCTGGCGATCATTTCATCTTTCGTCACTTTTCTTGTCCAGAAGAAGGGTGGAACAGTTGCATCCATGGAAGCCGTCTCGATGGCCAACCGTTGGCAAAACGCAATTGATTCCTATGGCGGCTACCTGGCCAAAACATTTTATCCCGCAAACCTGTGCGCGTTTTATCCCTTCCCGGAGCACTGGCCCATTATCCCGGTTTTGCTGAGTCTCGGAGTTGTCTTGGTGATTTCTGTGGCGGCGTTGCTTTTGCGTGGGAAGAGCCCATATCTACCCGTCGGCTGGTTTTGGTTTTTGGGCACGCTTGTACCGGTGATTGGATTGGTGCAAGTCGGGCGTCAAGCGATAGCGGATCGGTACACTTATGTGCCTTCGATTGGATTGCTTATTCTGGTCGCCTGGGGCGTGTATCAGGTGACGCGCTCATGGTCCTCACAGAAAATTATTTTGGGCGTGGCCGCATCGACCATCGTCCTGGCGTGCGCGGTCGCAACACGCCAACAGATTCCAACCTGGAAAAACGGCGACGCCCTTTTCCAACGCGCAGCCGCAGTGACAAAAGAAAATTATTATACGGATTGGGTTTTGGGCACTTTGGCGATGGATAAAAGCGACGCGCCAAAGGCATTACAATTACTTGGGCGATCGGTGGAGCTTTGTCCCAGTTTTCCGGACGCGCATGAAAGTTACGGAATCGCGCTGAAAAATGCCGGACGCACTGATGAAGCGATCCCGCAATTGATTGAGGCATTGAGGTTGAAATCAAGTTTGCCGAGCGCGCACAAAAATCTGGGCCTGGCTTTGACTGCAAAAGGCCGGCAGAATGAAGCCATTGGCGAATTTCAAGCGGCCTTGCAAGTCGATCCGTCCGATGCCATCTCACACAATGGCTGGGGCAACGCGCTGGATTCCCTCAGTCGCGTGGATGAGGCTATGGAACATTATCGGTCCGCGATCAAGCTAAACCCGGACTATGTCAACGCGCATAAAAACATTGGCCGGGAACTATTCCGAAAGGGCCTCCTCGAGGAAGCCAGGATAGAATTTGAAACTGTCCTCCGCTTAAAAAGCGATGACGCCGAAGCTCACAATCAGCTCGGAAAAACCCTGGGTCGACTGGGACGAACGGACGAAGCAATCAACCAATTCGAACAGGCAGCAAAACTGCGGCCGAATGATGCTGACGTCCGCGTTAACCTGGGCGTGGCATTCCAAAGCAAAGGAAAAATAGATGAAGCCATCAGCCAATTCCGCGAGGCGCTTAAACTGAGTCCAGATATGACGTTCGCCAAAAAAAACCTGGAAGCCGCCGTGAGCCTCAAAAGCACTCTTAAATGAGGTGTGGAGAAGTCGATTCTCCACCATAAAAAAACCGCTAATCGCAACATTGTTAGGACTGCAACCTTTTTGCTGTAATCCGAACGTGCGATTGACGGGAAATTAAGGTGGCACAAAAATTGATCCATAATTTAATGACATGAATAGGCTTTTTATTCTCTCGGTTCTTTTGCTGGTGACCATCCGCGGTTCCAATCGTGTAAGTGCAGCTCCCACTACACCTCAGTCGCCCGGTTACAACGTCTTGTTCCTCATGTGTGATGAGCATACCCCGAAGGTCCTGGGGTGTTACGGCGATCCACTGGTGAAAACGCCGACGCTGGATTCACTGGCTGCCCAAGGGGTGCGTTTTACTGCGGCCTACTGCCAAAATCCAATTTGTGTCCCATCGCGGGTGTCATTTGTCAGCGGGCGGATGCCATGCCATATGAATGCATTTGGTTTCCGCAACACGGATAACCAGGCCTATCACGGAATCACTACGTTGGCCGATGTATTCAACGAAGGCGGCTACAAAACAGCGTGGCTTGGGAAGACTCATTGGGGAAACCCGCGGTTCCAGGAGGTTTTGGACGTCAAAAATAAAAAAGGGGCCAGTGACGACGGCGAAGGCCCTGAGCGTTTGCCGCAAGACGCGAAAATCGCAAGCTGGCCGGTCGAAAAAAACCCGGAGCATTTGACTGCCAATGAAGCGCTCAGCTTTCTCGACCGCAACAAGGGCAATAAATTCTTCCTGGGTATCTCCTTCGTCAGGCCGCATTTCCCGTTCATTATCCAGGACAAGTACTACAATCTTTACAAGGGAAAGGTCACTCTGCCCCGAGAAACCCAGGATTTGATCCAGGAACTGCCTGCCGTTTCCAAGCAGGAACGGAAGCGGTATAAACACGCTCAGGCTACGGAGGCAGATATCCTGCGCGCCAGGGCGATGTACTATGGGATGGTCACTTATGTAGACGAAGAGTTCGGACGCATTCTCAAAAAGCTGGACGAACTCGGCCTCCGCGAGAACACGATCATTATTTATACGTCCGACCACGGCGAAATGCTCGGCAATCGGGGCATCTGGTACAAGAACAGTTTTTACGATGGTTCGGCCAGCATTCCGTTTATCTGGTCTTTTCCTAAAGAGCTTCCCCATGGAAAAATCGTCACAACCGCCGCGATGAACATGGATATTTTCCCGACGCTCTGTGAGCTTTGCAAACTGCCCACACCCGCCGGGCTGGAGGGCAGTAGCCTGGTGCCGGTAATGAAAGGCACAGACGATGGAAGCGCACGTTATGCTTTGTCAGAAAATTATCGGGACGGTTTTGCCGGACGCATGATTCGCACTGCCCAATGGAAATACTTCTTCTACAACAAAGGCGGAGAATACCTTTACGACATGCGGGCCGACCCCGGTGAAGAAGTGAACCTCGCGAAGAAGCCCGAATTGCAACAACTCGTACAGGATTTAAAGGCGAAAGCCATCGTTGGTTGGAAAACATCGGGCAAGACCACTGCTGTCGCGAGCGCAACGGGCGATTCGGCAAAGACCGGCGGCAAGAAAAGGAAACAGTAACAAGAATTGCAGGATGTCGCTTCGCTGGTCGGCGATGCCGGGTCAAAGCATCGTCTTTTGCTATGCAACCCGCTTGCCCCACTTGGTTCGGGAGGCGCTTGCGTCTCGATTTGCGGGGTGCCATTCCCGTCGAAACAGCGCACCGTAAAAGTATGTTTGCCGGGCCGAAACGGCCAGTCGTAGCGCCAGATCACCCACGTCAAATCTGACAAAGGCGCTCGCAAGGCGGCAGATTTCCACGGTCCATTATCGACTCGCACCTCCACTTTTGAAATTCCACGGACGCCGGCGTGAGCGATGCCGCCGATCGGCACGCGTTTTTTCTGATCCGCCGCAACAATCGTCATGTCCACGGCGACCGTGTCGATCACCGAGGTTGCCTTCATCCGCGCCTCTTTATCCCAACCTCGCTTGACCCAGTAACCTGGTTCCCAGTGATCTGTAGCTTCTATCGACTCGATCCATTTCGGTTGCTTCATCCCATGCACATTGGGAATGTAAATGCGCAGTGGAAAACCGTGGTCCCGCGTCAAAGGCACACCGTCCCAATCGTAAGCCAGCATAATTCGCGGGTCGGCGCGAATCGCTTCCAGCGCGACCACTTCGTAAAAATCATCCGCGCTGCGAATTTTCAGATGTGTGGCTGCGGGTTGGAGCTTCAGGTTCGGCAATATGCGGTTGAAGCTCACCCCGCTCCAACGCGTCGTGCCGATGAGATCGCCGCCAACTGGATTGGAGATGCATGAAAGAGTGATAAACTGGTGCAGCGGTTCATAACGGCGCAGTTCCTCCAGCGTCAACGACAGCGGTTTTTCAACCAGACCGTTGACTTTCAACCGCCACGTCCGCTCCTCGACGGCGGGCGGAATCGTATTGATGTCGATTCGGTAATGCCCTTCCAACGGCGTAAATTCCCGGCGTGTTCCCGGTGCCGGTTGCACTGCGGCCTCGGCGTTCGGCAGCGCATGGGTTGCCGGACCAACGAACACTTGCGGCGCGGGCCGCCTTCATTGCCTCTTGTCGGTGCATCTCAGCCAATTGGCCGACAACCGTCCCCGCTACTGTGATCACCGCTGTGCTGCCACCCAATCGAACGAGAAACCTGCGCCGGTCCAGACGTTCTGCCGAAGCGACACTCTCGTCTGCGCCAGCCTCAATCTCAACCGGAGGACGGGACTGCCAGCCGTTTTGCTGCCCAGCCGAGAACGATCGCCCAGGCCAAAAACGACAACAACACCCAGATTCCGCTCATCCACGGTCCCCAGCTTGACGTTCGACCCTGCATATTGCTGACCAGCATCGCTGGAACGCCCAGGAGAATTCCCCACGCGGTGCCGAGGATCCACGCCCGACGCCTGTTCGAGCTCCGGACAAGACAGAAGAGAATCGATCCGGCGACAACCCCGGCGACAAGGAACCCAATGACCGCCATGCTCTGTTCAGCCAATTTGGCCACCTCCGAAGTCGGCCCGATGTTGAGCGCGCGGATTACGGTCACCATTGAGCCGATGCCAAATCGGATGAAAGATCCCGGCAGCACCCGAGTCAGCGCGTCAAAGAAATCGAAAGGCACAAACGGCAATCCGATCACAGCCCATCCGAAATAGAGAACCGCAATCAATGCGACAGTGAGAAATCCAACGACAAAAACGCCGGTAAAAATGGATTCCTTATCCCGTGAAGTTTTCATAAATCCTTCATTCACGTTCCTCCCAAAGCACCCTCATGCCAGTCGCTGACAGTCCGCAAGCCCGCTCCTCCGTACCGGTGTAAACCCGATTCGTCCACTAAGTCTCAAACAGTTACACTACACTTATTGACATGCCGTTGCTATACTTTATAATGTCTTCGGCCGCCAGTCCTTACCGGTATTCGGGAGACAGAAAACCGGATGCGCTCTTTGACAAAAGTAGAAACATTTCCTTCTACAAATCTTCTCCGCTTGGCAACTAATTGCCGGAAGTAGAAGAAGCAAAACATTCCGATGATTTTTTTGAGCGCCCCGCATCAGTTACCAAAACGCCAGTTTCCAACCGGCAGCCTACAACCAGCTATTGCCCGGAAACTTCCGTTGCAACGTCGGTTTCAGTTTCGGATACGCGTTCGTTTTGAACGCCGGCCAGTTGAAGGTCGATTCAATGCGTTTGCCGTCGGGCGAGCACAGCCAAAGTTTTATCGGAACCTGCCCTTCACAAATGTGCGGGTGTTCCTTCAGGGCGAAACATTCGGTGATTTTCACCTGCAACTCCGGTGAATTCGGCTCGCCATCTTCGTCGCGCGCCTGTTCGGGATAAAGTAGTTTCAATTTGCGCTCGTCCGGCCAGGTGATCGTCAGCGGCGCAAGTTCGTTGAGCCAATCCATCTTGTCTTTGCCGAACTGTTCAACGATCGCATTGCGCAACGGCGCAGCCTGCGCTTCTTTCACCAATGTCATCCCGGCAAACGCCTTCGCCAACGCGTCGCTGATTGCTTTCGCATCGAACGCCGGCAGGTCCAAATCAGGCATGGCCGCCGAGACCAGATTGACGCGCGAAATGAACTGTTTGATCTCGTGATTCAACTGCGGCAGCTCGAAATATTGTTGTGCATACGCGTCCGCCAGGCACCGGCCGGAAGCAACGGGATCGATCTCCTTTTGGTGCTCGTGATGAATGACGAGGTCGTGGAACCGGATCAGTTTGATCGCCGTCACGCGCTTGTGCGTGCGGTCGAAAAGATGCTCGACGCGCGTTGTGATTTGTTCGGCAAACATCTCCTCGATCCACTCGCGCTTCACCGCCGTCGCGAGCCCGAGCAAGGTCATGTTCCCGGTGCGTCCGGCGACTTCCCGAATACTCGTCACGACGAACAACGGCGAATCTTGCACCACACTCTCGCGCATGAGCGTTCCAGAACGGCCTTCGGTTAATTCACAATCCAAGGTCCCTTGATCGCGCCGCTTGCAAAGTTGATCAATGAATCCAGCCATAATACAGCGCAGCAAAAGATCGTCCGCCGAAGGTTGATGTTCGACAGCGGAGTCTTGTTTCTGGCCATCGTCCCTCGACCTTCGACCCTCGACCAGACTGCGCTCCGCCACCTGCAAAATCTGCTCAAACGTCTCATTAACCTGTCGGGCAATTTGCGCGTGAACGCCATATCGACGACAACGATCCAGGGTGAAGTGATTGGTCTTCGCAAACTGCCACGCGCGCATGAGCGTGTAAAAATCCGAATCCGCGCTCGCCTCAAAAAGCTCTCGCGCTTCGGCGATGTGTTTGTCATCGCGCCCAAGTCGCATCAACAAATCGCGCCCGCTCACGAGCGCCGCACACAACGCCGCAGTGGGAATGCACTTGTGTTTCGCGGCCTCAACCAACATGCGCGAATAGCGCGGGTGCATAGGCAATCGCAGCATCTGCCGGCCGATCGCCGTTAAATCCGATAACGAGCTGGAGCTTGAAATCGACAGTGCGCCAAGAGTTCGAAGCAGGTTCTCCGCGCGCTCGACCGCTTGTGCATCGGGTTTGTCGAGCCAATCGAACTGCGCCGCGTTTTTGATGCCGAGTGAATGAAGCAGTAAAACCGTCTCGGCCAAATCACTGCGCTGGATTTCAGGCGTGTTGCGTTCCGGCCGATTCAAATGCCCGCTCTCCGTCCACAAACGGTGACACGTCCCCGGCGCAGTACGTCCCGCGCGACCCGCGCGTTGGTCAGCCGACGCCCGGCTGATCGGCTCCAGAAACAAAGTGCTGATGCCTCGTTCAGCATCATACCGCGCAACGCGCGCCAGGCCGCTATCGACCACGTGTTGAATACCGTCGATGGTCACCGAAGTTTCGGCAACATTCGTTGAGACAATAACTTTGCGCAACGGATTTGGTGCGAACGCCAAATCCTGCTCGTCCGGTTGCAACTCGCCGTGAAGCGGAATCAAAGCCAGCTTTTCACTGCTTTTAATCGTGCGGCACGCCCCCATGGTCGCGTTGATTTCCGCCATGCCCGGCATGAAAACGAGGATGTCACCCACTTCGTTGGACTTGAGGATGCGTTCGACTTCATCCGCCGCCTGCTCGGTGATCGGCCGCTCGTCAGGGATGTCCAGGTGCTCGATTTGCACCGGATACGAACGGCCTTCGGAAATCATGATGGGACAACCATCCAAATACTTCGCCACCGGCTCAGCATCCAAAGTCGCGGACATCACGCCAATCTTTAGATCAGGCCGATGCGTTTTTTGAATCTGTTTGGCGAGTGCCAGAGCGACATCACTCAAAAGATTCCGTTCGTGAAATTCGTCGAAAAGTATAATGCCCACGTCACTGAGCGTGGGATCATCCTGCAGCCAACGGAGCAGAATGCCTTCGGTGACAAAACAGATACGAGTCCCGAGACTGGTGTGGTCGTCGAATCGAATTTGATAACCGACCTCTCCACCCAGTTTCACTTTCCGTTCCCAGGCGACGCGTGCTGCGACGGTTCGTGCCGCGACCCTGCGCGGCTGTAGAACGACGATGCGCTTGGTTCCGGCAAGGCCCGCATCCAGGAGCATTTGGGGGACCTGCGTCGTTTTACCCGATCCGGTCGGCGCGACCAGCACCAGCCGATTTTGCGTTCGGAGCGAGTCAACGATTTGCGAATGGATTTGCCAAATCGGAAGTGCCATCGGACCAACCTATACTCAGAATGGAAACGTTGCAGTCCGTGCTACGACTTAGCCACGAACAGCAGAATGAGGACAACCAGCGATACGACCATCATCATGCCAGCGGGCATGACCTTCTTGGTGCGGATGAACCGTGTGCCAAAAATGAGGAGGAGGAATCCGACAACAAGGTGGGCGACATACGGCTGTGTGATTTTCCCAAGCGCCACGAGTGCGAGGATCACCGCAAAGATTACGGAACTAATCAGCGAAATCCTGCTCTTCCCTTTGATGAATCCCATCAGGCCGCCGACGATGAGCAGCGCAACGTAAATCCAGATGACGTTAGTAAACATCCCAGTAACTTTCCCTAATCGTCGTTGCCAGCCAAGCACCGATTTGGAGCCAGTTTTACTTGCCCATGAGGATGGCTGTTGCATAATCGTTCTACGCAAGTGTTGAGCCTTGTTCGCGGTTGCGACGTGTTCGTGACGGGTGGACAAAGTGAGTCAGTTTGAATGCCTTAATGCTTGGTTTATAGTTTGTGCGCTGCGCGCGTAGCTCAATTGGATAGAGTAACGGCCTCCGAAGCCGCAGGTTGTGGGTTCAACTCCCGCCGCGCGCACCATCTCAATATTTCCCTCCCAAATGACAGATTTTTTCCCGAAACCCGGTGGTGGCCCTAAATCCGTCTTATTGCTCGAAGACGAAGGCGCTTTGACCGAAGTGCTCAAGGTCCATCTCGAGATGAACGCGTGGGAAGTCACCGCCGTCACCAACGGTGTGGATGGCCTGAAACACGTGCTGGAGCGGGATTTTGATATCATCGTCTGTGACATGATGATGGAGAAACTGGCCGGCGATATGTTTTACCTTGCGGTGGAGCGTTCCAAGCCACAATTGTGCAAGCGTTTCGTTTTCATGACCGGTTACAAAGGGAACCAGAAAATCGAAGATTTCATCCGCAAAGTTAATGGGTTGATGTTGTGGAAGCCATTCGAAGCCTACGAACTGATTGACGCGATGAGGTCAGTTATGCAATCGAGGCGTTAACCAATTGCACTCATGGTGCGTCTCATCGATTGCATGACCAAATTTCTGCGCTGTTTTTTCGTCGCTTTAGCGTTCGTTTGTGTTCCGAGCCTTTTCGGCCAGGATAAATCCACTGCTGCGGTCGAACCGCCCAGAGTCGATCCCGGTCATATTGGTGGGCCGCCGTCCGATGCCATTGTTTTGTTCGACGGCAATGATCTTTCCAAATGGGTCAATGACACTAATGGGCCGGCTGATTGGGTCGTGAATGACGGCGTCGTCACTGTCCGCGGCACGAACCAGATGTTCACGAAGCAAGCGTTCGGCGATTGCCAATTACACGTCGAATGGGCGTCGCCCAACCCGCCTAAAGGCAAAGGGCAGGCGAGGGGAAATAGCGGCATCTATCTACAGAGCCGATATGAAGTGCAGGTCCTCGATTCGATCGACAACCCGACTTACTTCAATGGCCAAGCTGGTTCGATCTACAAACAATACGCGCCCCTGGTGAATGCCTGCCGCAAACCCGGTGAATGGCAGACCTACGATATCGTTTTCCATGCGCCACGTTTCGCCGATGACGGCAAGTTGATCACTCCGGCGCGAGTTACGCTATTGCACAATGGAGTCCTCGTCCTCGACAACGTGGAGTTAAAAGGATTCACCCATAACGACAACGTCCCCAGCGTTTACCTACAGCACAATCTGAAGGAACCGTTACGCCTGCAAAATCATCACAGCGCAGTGCGTTTCAGAAATATTTGGATCCGGGAACTCTGATCTAAAGCGGAGTTACTGGGGATGCACGTTAACGGTATGGCCGTTGACGATGTCTTCGACGATGTAAGAAGCAAACTCTGCTCGGAAATGTGGCGGGATTCGCGCTTTGAACCGCGCCGTTTCGCCGGCGTAATCGCGTTCCACTACCTGCGCGACTTCATGCAATCGAGCGACCACTGCCGAGCTTTCGTGCGGCACGCGCAGTTCAACGAACTCGCGAACGGGCCGCAGCTGCGTGCCGAGTTCCTCGACGAGAGTAGCGATGCCTTCACCTGTCATGGCGGAAACGCCCACGCCATTGTGAAATAGTTCGGTGTATCTCTCCAGCAATCCGTTCCCGCCGAACTTATCCATTTTATTGAACACCATGATCGTCGGTTTGCCGTCGGCGCCGATTTCCTTCAACACGTTGTTCACCGCGAGAATCTGCTCA
Source organism: uncultured Verrucomicrobiae bacterium (assembly GCA_963702845.1). GTDB lineage: Bacteria > Verrucomicrobiota > Verrucomicrobiia > Limisphaerales > Palsa-1400 > JAICXV01. The sequence goes on from OY969763.1 coordinate 969,735, forward strand.
TCGGCCTGTGGATGGCTTAGATCAACGACGTGCAACAGCAACTCGGCCTGCACGACTTCTTCGAGCGTTGCCTTAAAGGCTTCAACCAATCCGTGCGGCAGCTTGCGAATGAAACCTACCGTGTCGGTCAGAAAAACATTTTGATTGGTCGGCAAATGCAGACGTCGCGTCGTTGGGTCCAGCGTCGCGAATAATTTGTCCTCGGCTAAAACGGCCGCTCCAGTTAACGCATTGAGCAAAGTTGATTTGCCAGCGTTGGTGTAGCCGACAATCGATGCCAGAGGCCACTGAGCACGCTGCCGTCCACTGCGTTGGGTCGCGCGTTGGCGGCGCACCACCTCGAGTTCCTCGCGAATTTTGTCGATTCGCTCCTGAACACGACGGCGGTCAGATTCCAACTGCGATTCACCTTCACCACCGCGCATACCGATACCGCCGGATTGACGCGACAAGTGACCCCAGAACCGGGTCAGTCGCGGGAGCAAATGTTGAAGCTGTGCGAGTTCAACTTGCAGCTTACCTTCCCGGGTGCGTGCGCGTTGCGCGAAAATATCGAGAATCAGCGCTGTCCGGTCGAGGACCTTGCAGTTGAAAACTTTTTCCAGGTTGCGGCTTTGTGCAGGCGAAAGTTCGTCGTCGAAAATTACCGTATCGACGTCGTTGTTCCGGCAATACGCCGCGAATTCTTCCGCCTTGCCGCTGCCGATGAATGTGCCTGCAACCGGTGCTTCAAGTTTCTGCACGCCGTCGCCAATGATTTCGGCGCCTGCGGTAGCAGCCAATTCAGCTAGTTCGTCGAGGGATTCGCGGATAGCCCAAGAGGGCCCTGACTTGAGTTCCAGTCCGATAAGAAACGCCCGTTCTGTCCTACTATGGGTCGAGATGAGTGCTTTCAATGTTTCAACGCACTATAGCATTTTTCTGCGCGAGCGAAAGGCGGCTGCTGGAACTGTCTGGCGCAAGGTCGATATGTTCCTGCCTTTTAATTAAATCATCCAAAGTGGTTCGTGTCAGCACGTCCTTGAGCCCGTCCTGCGCTTGTTCGAACAATCCGCACAGCGCGCAACCGCCGACGTGTTTGCAATCCGGTTTGTCCTGCTTGCAACGTTGAAAAACTATCTTGCCCTCGATCGACTCAACAATCTCAAGAACCGTAATTTCACTGGCAGACTTCGCCAAAACGAATCCGCCACCGGCGCCACGAACGGATTTGACCAACCCAGCACGAGCGAGGTTCTGGAAGATCTTTGCGAGAAAACTTTTCGGCACCTTTTCCGCGCGACTGACTTCGTCAATCATGGCGGTTTTGCGGCTGGCGCCGTTACCCCGGCGCGCTAAATACATCATTCCTAAAACGCCGTATTCGCCTGCGCGGGTGATTTGCATTATTAAACAGGACTGATTCTGTCCTAAAATAAGGTCGCGCTGCCGGTAAGTCAATGTTCAGTGGAGTTGGAACGAGCGTGGATTTGAAGTCCGCTTCGCAAGGGGAAATGCTAGCAAGTTTTCGATTCACTATTGGGTAATCACGCCGCTGCGAACTGAAGGCCGCACTCTTTACGACACAAATGCCACCCTCCTGAATCATCGAATCCCCGATTGACCACACTTGATGTGTCAATAGCTTGCCTCGTGACAATTTGCGGCGGGCTTGACCGCGACACAGATTCGGGCAAAGGTTTAGTCAATTGAATAGTGGTTGATTTGAGCCACAGTCGGTACAAAAAGATTTTCGCTGAAAATATGAGCGCGCATAAATGGTTATTCGTTAAGAACTTCATCAAGCACCCCGTCACTGTTAGTTCGATTATTCCAAGTTCGCGCTTCTTGATGAACCGGGTGTTGAACCGCATGGACTGGGAGCGGGCCAAAACCATTATCGAATTCGGCCCTGGTGTTGGCAACTTCACCAGGGAAATTTTAAAGCGCATGCGGCCCGATGCCCGGCTCGGCGTGATTGAATTGAATTACGACTTTGTCCAGTCATTGCGCAAATCGATTCCCGACCCGCGCTTGCACGTTGCGCATCAGTCCGTTGAAGGTGTCGAAGATGTCATGCGCCAGATGGGATGTTCGCAAGTGGATTACGTCATCTCGGGAATCCCGTTCAGTATCTTGCCGGAACCCGTTCGCGAAAAAGTCGTTCAGTCCACGCATTCTGTGCTCAGTCCCGACGGCAGCTTCATGGTCTACCAATTTTCCCGGGCCGTGTTGCCACATCTCGAGAAGGTGTTCCGCAAGGTGGAACAGGAATTCGAGCCGCTGAATGTTTTGCCGGCGCGGTTGTTTTATTGCGCCAAATAATTGTGTGGCAGCCGACGTGAAAGGCTCTGATTTGGTCTGCTACGAAATCAGATTCCTTTATTCGCGCGCCACAGTAGCACTGCGCCGACTGCCTGGAAAATGAAGTTCGGCATCCACATGATTAGATACGGTGCGCGTTCCGGATGCGATTGCCACGACTGGCCTAAAATGATGAAGCTGTAATAAACGAGCAGCAGCACCAGCGCAATCGCGATGCCAGCACTGGTTTCACGTCGATGCGCCCGAATCGCGAGGGGAATCCCAACCAGCGTAAAGCCAATGCACGCGAACGAAAACGCCACCTCTCGATGAATTTGGACCAGCAGCGGCATGCTCAAGTCAGTGGTTAGCTCTTTGATTTTTGCGTCCGGCTTCGCGTCTGCAGTGGGCGATTTTGTTTTGTCGGTGCGGCGAGGGGCAGGCGCGGCGGTTCGAACCTGTTCAAGTTCGTTTAGCTTCGCCCATAGCTGGCTGAACGTCATATCGCTGAGTGGCACGTTCACACCCTGTGCATTTTGCGAACGCAGCGGAAATTCCATTACCGCATTGGTTGAACCGCCTTGATACGTCCAGCCGTCCTGCTCTTTGTAGAGAACGTATGGAAAATCCAACACCAATTGGATTCGGTTCGTCAGTGCTGTGATCGTGCCAGTCGGTGCCCGAATCACGCCATGCAGGTCGTGCTGATCGTCGTATTCGTAAAGAAGAACGTTTTCGACGTTGGTGCCGTTCTTGTGAACCTTCGAGACATACAACGTATACTTTCCCAACTCGACAAATTGGTTCGCTTGCAGTGCTCGAGTGGGCTGCGCCATCCCTGCTTCATAGAGTAAGTTTTTGTAAGCAACGCGGCTGGCCGGGGCGACCTCCATGTTCAGCCACGCACACACGCCGCTCAGAACCAGGCTCAGAATTAAAATTGGTGTCGCTAGGCTTACGAGGCTCAAACCACCCGCGCGAGCTGCCGTCAGTTCCTGGTCGGCGCTGAATCGTCCGAACACGAGGAGCGCGGCGGTTAACATCCCGATCGGTAATGAAAACGCGAGGACGTAAGGAATCAACAAGGCTAAAGCGCGGACGACCAGCCCGACCGTGGCCTGATGGTTGATGACCAAAGAAAGAATCTCTTTGAGCAAATTGCCGAGCAGCAGCACGAACGTAAACACGAGCACGGTCATGACGAGAGTCGCCAAAACTTGTCGTGTTAAATAGAGGTGCAGCGTTTTCAAGGCTCTGAATTACCACAGAGGCACAGAGACACAGAGGAAAGCAAGATTTGTCTTTGCGCCGGCGCTTTCAAATCTCTTTAAGCCGCGGCTGTCGCTTGCGGCAATGTGCTTCGCGTTTGGGTGGTCGTGTCGGAATCCGTTTTCCAAGGAACTTCGTAGATTTTCACAGCAGTCCGAAAACCTTTCACTTCGTGTGGCGGCAATTCGATACACGTGGCGGCCAGTGTCGGTTCGTGCTGCTTTAAATCCAGGTATGTCGATTCACCGATGATGATGCGGCCATGGCCCGAAACGCCTTCGAGGCGCGACGCCAAATTTACCTCACGACCAAACACAGTGTAGTTCGTCTGCTCGACTGAACCCATTTCGCCAACGACGGCCTGGCCAGTGTTGATGCCGCTGCCCATCGAAAGCACTGGCAATAGAGACAGGGCAGGGAGGTTCATCGCTGTGCGCTGAATATTTTCTTCGGTGCGCCGGACGTTTTCGGCTTTGCGCTGCACGTTGATTGCCGCCAAGCCTCGTTGCGCGTCAATCGCCGCCATCACGCAATCGACGGCGTGACGCGGGTTGGAAACGGGTGCGCCCCAGAAAGCCATCACGCAATCTCCAATGTATTTATCAAACGTTCCATTCCGCTGTTTGATGGTGTCAGCAATGATGCTGAGGTAGGTGCTGACGGTGTTCAGCGTTTCACGCGCCTGCTCAGATAAATACGTTTCCGCTTCTTCAGGCGAAAGTTTGTGATCGCGCAGGTAAGCATCCGCCTGTTGTTGCATCGTATCCGTCAACTCCGTAAACCCGCGCACATCTGCGAAATAAACCGTGATGCGCCGTCGCACGCCGTCCACGCGCAGACCTTCAGTTTTCAGAAGCTCATTGACGATTACTGGAGAAACGACCTTCGAGAAAACCGACTTGATGCGTTTGCGTTCGGTTTGTTCAACCAACACACGATAGGCGAGAGTAAACCCGGTCGTGACGAGGCCGGAGAAGACAACTGGCAAAATGATCGGCAGCCATAGCCGGAATTGGAGATGCAAGAGGAATGCGGCGGAGACGTAAGCTGTGGCCACGCAAACGAAGAAGATCAACCCGTAAAAGGGCCGAGCGACCCGCCAGGTGATGAAACCGGCCAGCGCGCCCATTAACACGATTAAGAGCAGCTTTAATGTGGTTGGCGTCGTTCTAACGAAATTGCCGGTGATCACCGAGTTGGCGACATTCCAATGTTTGCTGACTAGAAATGTGGAGCTGTCGAGTGAAGTCGAACCGCGGTCGCTCAGATCATTACCTGTTGCAGTGGAACCAATGATCACCAGTTTGTTTTGGAATTTCTGGTCCCATTCCTTCGGTACGGTCTCGCCCCGTTCGCGTTTAACGCGGCAATCCAGAACGTCATCAAAAGACGCAAGTGTCAATCTTGGATCGTTTACCGGCAAACTCCATTCGATGTAATAGCTGCCATCTGCTTCGAGTGGTATAACGCGTGTAAAACCGTTCTTACCGTGCAATACGATGCGGCGTGGTTCTATTGTCGCCTCATTCAAATCGATCTTCAGTTCCTGCGCGGCCATTACGACGCCCAGGCTCCAGGCACGGTACGTCGAATACGGTGCAAATTGGGCCGGCAACCCGGGCGGCAGTGGGTTGACGAAGGTGGTTGTGTCGATCATTCCATCGTGATTGACAGGCACGATGACCGCCTCACGCTGTTTTTCACCGTTTGTTCCTATGTTGTAAGTCGCACGAAAGAACGTGATTTGGTTCGAGTCGAACTTTGTATCATTGAGAATGATGCCGTCTTTAGCTGCGAATTGTCTGATGAAGGGATGCCAGTCGCGGTAATCCTTAAACGGTAGGTCACGGCGGAGTACGCCATCGCTGTCGCGTTCAACCGTGATGTTTGCGACAGCCAATGCATTTGTCGCAAAAAACGGATGTGGCATCACGTCACTGTCTGCCGAGATTATGGCAACGCCGGAGTTCCTGAGATCAGTTGCAAACAGCCAATCGGATGCGCCCCGATTTGTTTGCTTTGTGTCGGCATCAACCAGATCGACCATTTGATCGGACCGTTTCTCGGCAAAGATTACGTCAAAACCAACGGCCTTTGCATCGTCGAAGGCCAATTCGCGGAGCGCGGCTCCATAGACGTGTCGCGGCCAATACAACCCGTAAGGTTTTCCCAGTAGCCCGGCATTTACCAAAGCGATGGTGTAATCGTTGATATCCACGAACGAGAGGTTCGTGGCGACTGCCGAGGACCGGTCCAGTTGGTAGGTCAGTTTTACGCGTGCATCGTAGGTGCGAAACTCTAGTTCCTTAAAAAGTTTCAACCCAGAGAGTTCAACGGCGCAAGCCAGCACAATGACGCAGACGGCGATGAGGACCGGAGCGGAGGTGGCTCTCTTTAGTTGCACTGGTGTTAGATAAACAAAAAACCCGGAGCAACACAAGTTGCTCCGGGTCCGAATTAAAGACTTTTATTGAGGATTGCTGCTCGGAACTGTGCCGGGCAATACAGGCGATATCGGAATCTCGATTGGCGGCGCGCTGGGCGTGCCTGGCACAATCGTCGTTCCGTCACCACCCCTGAGTAAGTCAGCGATGGCTTGTTTGTAGAACTCCAGCAATTCAGGAACGGTCTTGTTTAGGGCGGCACCGGGCGTCCATGATTCGCCAGTGTTCAACACTTGCGTAATTGGCACATCGCCCTTGACGAGCGCGGCGGCGATCACTTCACCGGTAACACAGGTAAACGTCACGCGATAGGTTCCATCAGCGAGGGGTTCAACGGAAATGGCAAAGTCGGTTCCGCGAATACCAGCAACGCCGTTCGGGGTGCGAATTTCGTAGTGGGAAGCGCGCGAAAGTTTTTCAACGCTGCCAACAATCGTTCCGGATTGCAGGTTCAACATCGTGTCGCTGTCGCCATCCGCGCCGCCGATGAAATTCAGATTTTCAATCTTCATCGAGGAGTTCGGCATGACGCGAACAGATGAGCTGTTGTGCGCAATCTTGAGGTTCACGACCGCGTCAGGACCGGTAGTTTTAATGGTGGTTTGGCCATCAAACTCATCGCCGTTGTGAACCGCCATCCATGGACCGTCCGCAATGCGATACTGCACGTCACCGCGAACGCCATAAGCTTTCGCTTTGCTCTTCTTCATCGCAGCGGCATCTGCGCTGGCGGTCAGCACTACCAAAGCCAAGGTGCAGGCAATCAGGGCTTTGGAAAAGGAATACAATTTTGTCATAAATACCTCGTTGTCGGACTACCCGACATATTTGCCACCAGATTAACGAGACCACCCATAAAGTCAACGGTATAAACGACCTTTATGGCTTGCTGGCGACTTTTTGTGATACAGCCTTCCACGGCAAAACGCCGGTAGCCGACGCCCAATTGGCATACTGCCCGGAAAGCGCCCGAACTCTATCGGGGAATTCACTTGAAACATCCTTGGATTCCGTCCGGTCGGCGCTCACATCGTATAATTCCCATGGCTTTTCGTTTTTCGCGACTAACTTCCAATTATGTTGTCGCACCGCGCGATTGCCTTCGTGCTCCCAAAAAATCGTGCGTTCGAACTGAGATGTCTGGCCTGTGATCGCCGGAATCAAACTCATGCCAGCCCAAGTCAGGATTCTCTGACCTTCTTCGGGAAGGGGATACATCGCATGTCCAAGTTCCATGGCAGTCGGCATCAAATCGATGACATGCCCGATCGTTGGTGTGATTGCGCCTGGTTTTGAAATGTGTCTCGGCCACGAAACGATCATCGGTGTCGCGATGCCGCCTTCGTGCACCCAATGTTTGTAGAGGCGAAACGGTGTATTGCTGACGTTCGCCCACGGTGCACCGTAGCTTTGCCAAACGTCGTCGGCGCCCGCCAAAACATCCTTTCGCGCATTTCCGATTCGCACTTCGCGCCCATCCCTCATGCGCGTCGGGACGTCATACCAATTTTTCTGCAAATTCTCCGCGCACCCACCGTTGTCCGACAGAAAAATGACAACCGTGTTTTTATCGAGGCGCTGCTGTTTCAGTTGCGCCAAAATCTTTCCGACACCGCGATCCATTCGCTCGACCATGGCCGCATAAACCGCCATGCGATTTGCTTCCCAATCTTTGTTCGGCGCATCTTCCCAACGCGGCACGGCTGGATCACGGGGTGACAACGGCCATCGTGAATCAATCAACCCAAGTTTGATCAACTTCTCCTGCCGCCGTTGCCGAATCTCATCCCAGCCGACCTTGTAAGTCTCGCGATACTTCGCCACATCTTCCGCTGGCGCTTGCAAGGGCCAATGCGGCGCCGTATATGCGACATACAAAAAGAACGGGTTCGAGTTCGTAGCAAAATTCGAGATGAAGTCAGTCGCGTGGTCGGAAATCGCATCTGTATAATAAAAGTTTGTCGCTGGCGCGCGAACAGGCGTGTTCCCATCGACTAAACTAAATGGGTCGTAGTAACTGCAAACCCCGTGGATCGTGCCGAAATATTTTTCGAATCCGCGCTGCAACGGCCAGTCATGCTTGTCGTCCCAATACGGATCGTTGTTCTCGAAATTCAACTGCGGCTTACCAGTAAAATTGATATGGCAAACGTGCCATTTGCCAACCATGCCGGTCTGATAACCTGCTCCTCGCAAAACCTCGGCCATCGTTACACAATTTTTGTTCAACTCGCCGTGATAGCCATCGGCGTGCATGTCGTCCATCATGTGCCCAATCCCGGCCTGGTGCGGATACAAGCCCGTCAGCAACGACGCTCGTGTCGGGCAACATCGACTCGTGTTATAGAACTGTGAAAACCGCAGACCATGCGCCGCGAGCTTGTCGAGGTTCGGCGTCGAAATCTCGGAGCCATAGCAACCCAGGTCTGAAAACCCGAGGTCATCCGCGAGAATCAAAACGATATTCGGTCGCGAGGCTTTTGCTGACGCCTCAACGTTTTCTTCACCTTGTGTTTTGCGCCAATCAGCCAATTGCTTCCGCAACGATTTTAGAGTGGGTTCGTATTTGGGATCTGTCGCCAAATTGTGCAGTTCATCCGGATCAGCTTGCACATCGTAAAACTCTTCCGCTGGTCGATGCTGGTCCGCCTCAATGCGTTCCGCCGCGAACGAGTTCGTCTTGGATGCCCGCACCCAACTATCCCAATACAACCGGCCATCTCGCGATTCCGCGCTTGTAATGTGGCTGGTGTAAGGATGATCGGGGTCGACATTCAGGATGTATTTATATTGCGCAGTGCGGATAGATCGGCAGGGGAATTGATTCATTCGACCGTCCGCGGTGTGGGCCGCAAAAATCGTGTCGCGATGTTGGTCTGTTTTTCCCGATAACAAGCGCAGAAAACTTTTGCCATCAATCCCGCTCGGAGCCTTGCCACCGGCCGCTTCGAGAAATGTCGGCATGACATCCGTGAGTTGCACCATCGCGCTCGATCGCCCGGGCTTCACATGCCCAGGCCATCGAATCATGAAAGGCACGGCAATACCTGCGTCATACAATGTCCATTTGGCGTGCGGCCATTGCGCACCTTGATCGCTCGTGTAGAGAAACAGGGCGTCGCCATAGCCAAACTTCTCCATTGAATCCATGCACGCTCCGAGCGCGCGATCCATGTGCGACACGCCCGTATAATATCGCGTTCGCGCCTGCCGCGTCTCCGGCGTGTCCACGAAATACGGAGGCAGATCAACCTTCGCCAGACCATAACCTTCGTTCTCGGGCCAGTAGACGTGCGGGTTCCAATCGGCCACAATCAAACACAACGGCTTATCGTGCTTTGCGGCGTGCTCGCGTAGGATTCGATTCACCGCATTCGTATCCAACCTGGCTGTCAATGGCGGCGCTTTTGGATCGACCTTCGCAGGGAAATATTCAAAGGGAAAACTTTTGTCGGGTCGAATGTCCGTTTTGCCTGCAATAACCACGCGATATCCGAGCGCATGAAAATGATCCGGCCACGTCTTCAATCCATCGCGCACCTGGCTATGATTCGCGTGCGCCCCGTTCCGCATCGGATCGACGCCCGTGAACAGCGCGCATCGTGATGGGGTGCAAGAAGGGGAATTCGCAAACGCACGATCGAACACCAGACTATCTTTCGCTAATCGATCAAGATTTGGTGTGCGAACGACGGTGTTGCCGTAAGGCCCGGAATCTTTTTGCGAGTGATCGTCGGAAATGTAGATGACGATGTCCGGTTTCGACGTCGACGCAACGGCAGTTAAACAAAGCGCGTAGATCGTCAGTGTGCTAACCAGAAATCGCCGCCACTTCATAAGCGCTTACGAAATCCGAAACATCTTCTTGGCGTTTTCGTAAAGCAGCTTTCGCTCAATTGCCTTGCTGTTCGAAAGTTTGCGAACCAACGAAATTGTCGACGCACCGGAGCATCCGGCCCCGCGACCAATGGTATCGGTGCAATCACTTCCAAAAACCAGCTTGTCCTGGTGCCGTTCCAAAAATCCACGCGTATGATCCGGATCGCGCTTCAACGCATTGTTGCCCGAGCCCGCCGACAAATCGCCGAACATGTTGGGATAATCGCTCAAGTAACGGTCGGTGATTCCGCCAGGCGTCACCTTGCCGCTCGGATAGAGATGATGCGGATCATTGTCGCACTTCTTGTCGATGTTCGCCCAAAACGTTTGCGCGTGGCCGATGAACTTCGTCTTCGGATATTTTTCCAGCATCTTGTAGAAGCGGTCGAAACCGTAGTTGTAACTTCCGACCTGCCAGTGCATCAAAATTGGCACATTGTAGGTCTCGGCCAGTTTATAAAGCTTCTGCATCGCCGCGGAGTCGCAATCGACGCCGAACTTCTGCTCCGCGATCATAACCGCACCAAGTTTCAAAAACTTTTCAATCGTGACCGGCGCTTCGTCCAAGTCCGCGACTTCATTCGCCGCAAACAAAAACTCGCCCGGATACATCTTCGCGATTGCCATGCACGCCTCGTTGCTCGTGCACGTGCTCTCCAAACCGTTCGAGCGCCCTTGATGCGTTGACTCGCGAAGGACCGGTTTGCCCGACGGCAACAGAATCGTGGTCGTTGCGCCCATGTTGCGCTGGTGCGCAATCATCTGGTCATCGCTGCGGGCCGGCTTGATCTGCTGCCACGTCTTCTGGTCGCGTTGCCCGCCGTAATTAGTGTGTTGATGAATATCGATGATCGGCTCCGCTTTGCTTGCGGGGGCTGCACTCAAAGAAAAACTTGAACCTGTTGCGGCTAAAGTGGACGTAATTAGGAACTGACGACGGGAAAAAGAATGGGCGCTCATGCGAACTTCGATATTACGTGTACGTGCCTATGCGGAAAGCGAAATTTTTTACAAATATCCTAATCAGCCGAATCGTCGGCATCGTCCATCCCAGGCCTCAGTCCAAACGCCGTCAACTTCTCCCGCATCGTCAATCGTGAAATGCCGAGCCACCGCGCCGCCTTGGCCTGGTTTCCGTGCGCCATTTGAATGGCTTGCGTGAACAACTCCCGTTCCATTCCTTCAAAGACCTTCGCGTAAACCCGATCCGACTCACCGCGCTTGGCCTTCGCCAGTAATTCGCCAATCCACGTGCCCATCGATCCATCAGTCTTGTCGGCGACGTGCGTCACCTTCGACATTACTTGCCGAATGTGTTCGAGTGTGATTGTGTAACGCCGCGCCAGCAGCATCGCCTGGCGCACGACGTTCTCCAGTTCACGAATATTTCCCGGCCAAGGCTGTTCACGCAAAAACTCGAGCGCGTCCGGCTGAATCGATGTCTGCACGCCCAATTCGTTTCCGTATTTCTGCAGAAAATAACGCACCAGTGCCGGAATATCCTCCGCCCGTTGTCGCAAGGGCGGGAGTTGAACGCTCACTACGTTCAATCGATAAAACAAATCTTCACGGAACGTCTTCTCCGCAATCGCCGTCTCCAACTCCCGATGCGTCGCCGCGATTACACGCACGTTGATCGCGATGTTCTCCTTGCCGCCAAGCCGCTGGATGTAGCGCTCCTGCAATACTCGCAACAACTTCGCTTGCGTGCTCAAACTCATGTCGCCGATTTCATCCAAAAAAATTGTGCCGCGATCCGCCTGCTCGAAACGTCCAATGCGCCGTGTATCCGCTCCGGTAAATGCGCCGCGTTCATGCCCGAACAACTCACTCTCCAGTAACGTTTCCGGAATCGCTGCACAATTCACCGCCACGAACGCTTCGCCGATTCGATCGCTGTGCTGATAAATCGCGCGCGCAATCAACTCCTTGCCCGTGCCCGTCTCGCCGCGAATTAACACCGTCACCGGTTTTGCCGCGATACGCCCGATCTCCTTATAAATCTGCTGCATGACGCGGCTGTTCCCGATGATCGCATTGCGCGCCGTCTCGGCGCCGCCAATCTCCACCGGTTCAGTCATCAACCGGCTGCTCTCGACCGCCTTGCCGACGAGATCAAGCATTTCCTCCATCTCGAACGGTTTCAGCAAATAATCATACGCACCAAGCTTGGTCGCCTCGATCGCCGTTTCCGTCGTTCCATGCGCCGTCATTAAAATGATCGGCAAACGGGGATTGAACGTGTGCAATTCCTTCACCAATTCGAGGCCGTTGATACCCGGAAGCTTGAAATCGCTGATGACCAAATCGAACTTCCCCGCCTTTGCCTGCTGTAAACCCATATCCCCGCGGTCAGCCAACTCCACTGCATAACCCTCATCCACCAAAACCCGTTGTAACGCCGACAACGCACTCTGGTCATCTTCAATCAGTAAAATTTTTGGTCGAATCGGCATAAAAGTGCGCTGGGTAAGTTGACGGCATTTTGCTCCGTTTTTCAAGAACACCGCAACTCTCATAGTTTTTGACAGTCCGCCATCGAAACACGATTTTCAAGAAAATGACACAGCCCGACGTCGCCAAAATTGCCGAACACTACCGCGCCATCCTCAAAGAAATCGGGGCCGATCTCGAAGCGGAAGGCATTCGCGAAACCCCCATGCGCGCCGCCAAAGCCCTCATTGAAATGACCGAAGGCTCCCGCATGGGCACCGACCAACTCACAAAAATGTTTCAGGCCGAGTGCAACGTTGCTGTCTGTCACGATATGGTCATCGTCGAAGGCATTCGCGAAGTCGGTCTGTGTGAACATCATTTGTTGCCGATCTTAATGAACATCACGATCGCCTACGTGCCTGACAAAAAGATCCTAGGCCTCTCAAAACTATCACGCATCGCCGGCTACTTCGCGCGCCGCCTTCAAAACCAGGAACGCACCGCCCATTCGATCGCGATATTCATCGAACAAATCGTAGAACCCTTGGGCGTCGCTGTATTAATCAATGGCAAACACATGTGCGCCATGGCCCGAGGGGTGCGCGATTCCCATTCCGTCATGAAAGTAAACGTCATGCACGGCTCGTTCCAAAAAGATCAAAATCTCCGCAACGAATTCCTCTCGCGCCTTTCGTCGGATAGTTCCGGTTTGTGATCCCAAAACTGATTGCGCACAACGCAGCAGCGTTTTATGTCTCGCCCCATTGCTTTAGACAAAGCCTCGATTCGAAAGGATAGTTAAATAGGCATTAGGATCGAGGGTCTATGGAATTACGGCTTCAAAACACGCGCGAGGAAACCGCCGATACAATATCTTTTCTGTTCGAACCGCCTGCGTCATTAAATTGGCAGGCTGGGCAATATCTCAAATATACTTTGCCTCATCCCAATCCGGACGACCGCGGTCAGGAGCGATATTTCTCAATCGCCTCAGCCCCTCATGAGCAGACCGTCATCATCACGACTCGGTTTGCGACCCAAGGCAGTTCGTTCAAACGTGCTTTACGCAGCCTGAAACCGGGCGATGCAATTACCGCCGACGCACTCGGCGGCGATTTTGTGCTGACCGATCTTCTTCACAACCACATCTTCGTTGCCGGGGGAATTGGCATCACCCCATTTCGCGCCATGCTTCTCGACCTGGATCATCGCGATGAACCGATTAACGTCACTCTCCTTTACGCCAACCGAACCGATGAGTTTCCATACAAAGCCGAACTCGAGCGCCTGCGCGAAAAGCACGCCAGTTTTAATATCCACTACTTCGTTCGGCCGCGCCGGATTGACGAAAGTGTCATGCGCGATTTCTGTGATAAGTTGAAAAATCCATTCATCTACGTTTCAGGTCCTGAGCCAATGGTTGAAGCGTTCGACTCCATGCTGGCGCAAATGGGAATCCCAGAATCAAACATCAAGAACGACTTCTTCCCCGGTTACGACTGGCCCGGTGACGAATTAACTACGCATCCAACGATGGCCGGAAAAGCTTGAACAATGGTAGCTCTGCTCGGCGTCGCCGCCGGCAAAATCAGAAAAATCGATATCCCTCTTCAATTTTTCGATTACCGCTTTGTGCCGCGACCACGTCAGAGTGCGGCATGCAAATCGAGCTATCAACCAAACGAACGGTTAACAGTTTTCGGAGCTTGCCCTTTCAGGCAGTTCCAACGAAACGCCGCATCACTATTTCTGTCGCGACCACAGAGCAGCGTGAGCGCATCTACCAAATCCGCCACGACGTTTTCGCCGACGAACTCCATCAACACGCGCCCAACGTCATAGGCAAACTCACCGACCAACTCGACGCCTTCAACACCTACATCGTGGCCGAAATAGGTTCCGAACTCGTCGGCTTCGTCAGCATCACGCCACCGGGCCGAAACTATTCGATCGACAAATACATCGAACGCGATGATTTGCCTTTTCTCGTGGACGAAGGTGTCTACGAGGTGCGCCTTTTGACGGTGCTGAAACCATTTCGCCGATCCGAAGTCGCCATGCAGTTGATGTATGCCGCCTTTCGTTCGATTGAATCGCACGGTGGCACGCGCATCGTTGGCATCGGACGCCGCGAGATCATGCCGATGTATCTCAAAGTCGGCCTCCAACCTATCGGCGTCACTGTTCACTCCGGCGACGTGACTTACGACGTGTTACACGCAACTGTGGGCGAGTTGCGCGGCACCGTGCAACGATTCTCAGTCCTGTTCGACAAACTGGAAAAACAAACCGAGTGGCGCCTCGATTTTCTGTATCACAAACCCGCCGCCTGCTTTCACGGTGGCGCATTCTTTGACGCCATTGGTGAAAAGTTCCAAACCCTCGACCGCCGCCACGATATCATCAACGCCGACGTCCTCGACGCATGGTTCCCGCCTTCGCCGAAAGTCACTGCAGTCTTGGAACAACACCTCCCCTGGCTCCTGCGCGCGTCACCTCCGACCGGTTGTGATGGTCTAATCGAAGCAATTGCCGAAGCCCGCGGGGTGGACCGTCGTTCGATCCTGCCAGGTGCCGGCTCCTCTGACCTCATCTTTCTCGCGCTGCGTCAGTGGCTCAAACCGACCTCCCGTGTTTTGATACTCGACCCGACCTACGGTGAATACGCTCACGTCCTCGAGCGCGTCGTCTGCTGTCGTGTCGACCGATACACGCTCAATCGCGCTAACGGTTATCAAGTCGATCTCAACACGCTGCAAGGCCGTCTCGCGGCTCACGATTACGACTTGTTAGTCCTCGTGAATCCAAACAGCCCGACCGGCCGCCACATCGGCAAAACAGAACTACAAACATTCCTGCAGCGCATCCCGTCACGCACCAAAGTTTGGATTGACGAAACCTACATCGAATACACCGGCCCGAACCAATCTCTCGAATCATTCGCCGCACAATCCGAGAACGTCGTCGTCTGCAAATCCATGTCAAAAGTCTACGCTTTGAGCGGAGCCCGGGCCGCCTACCTCTGCGCGCCGCCGCATCTGCTCGAAGAACTGCGCTCCATCACCCCGCCGTGGGCCGTCAGCCTGCTCGGCCAGGTTGCCGCCGTGAACGCGTTGAACGATCCCGAATACTACACCAATCGCTACGCAGAAACCCATCGTCTACGCGAAGGTCTCGCAAATGAGTTGGAGTCGATGGGATTCGAAGTAATCCCCGGCGTCGCCAATTACTTACTCTGCCATCTACCTGACGATGCCCCAATTGCCGCCGACATCGTCCAACGCTGTCGCAAACAAAATGTGTTTCTGCGCGACGCATCGCCCATGGGCACCCAACTCGGCGACCGCGCCCTACGCATCGCAGTGAAAGACGCCGCCACCAACGCGAAAATCCTCGCTGCGTTGAAAAGATGTTCGAGCGTCGTCGGATAGAACCCTTTCTTCTTCGAAAATCCGTGTTTCATCGGTGTTTCATCCGTGGCTAAAACAGTCTTCGCATCCCCTAGGCCTTGGATCGGTTCCGCCGCTCAGTATTCAACCCTGCGCCTTGTCATGGGTTCACCTGATTTACAGTTGACTTCTTTCTCTTGAACAATTGGCCTATGCCTCTAAGGTGGAAAAACAAATGAGCGTCCCGGACACAGAATTCATCAGTATCCTCGGAGCGACTGGCTCGCCGGAAGGCAGTTCGGAAACTAAAACCTGGTCAAAAGCGCTTCCCGACACCCTGCCGATCCTCGGCCTGTCCGACATCGTCATTTTCCCGGGCACCGTCACGCCGCTTCTTGTTGAGACAGCGCAAAGTATCCGGCTGATCGACGACGTTGTTGCCGGTGACCGCTTCCTTGGCCTCGTCCTCCAACGCAGTCCGGAGATCGAGAATCCGTCGCCATCGGACCTATATACATATGGTTGCGCCGGGCGCGTCATGAAGATGCTCAAGTTTCCCGACGGCACCGTACGCATCCTCGTGGAAGGCCTGCGCCGGTTCCGCGTCAAAGAATTTGGCGCACAATCGCCTTATCTAACGGCCAAGATCGAAATATTGAACGACCTTGTGGACGATTCGCTCGAACTCGCCGCCTTGATGCGCAATGCTGAACGCGAATTTCAGGAAATCGTCAAACTGTCCCCAACGCTCAGCGAACAAATCAAGATCGCCGCGCTCAATACGGAAGACTCCGGCAAACTCGCCGACCTTATCGCCGCAAACCTGAACCTCAGTCTCGAAGAGCGCCAACACCTGCTCGAAATTCCGTCCGTTAAAGAGCGCCTCACCCGTTTGTTGCCTTTGCTCAGCCGCGAACTTGAAGTTCTCAAACTCGGTTCCAAGATTCAAAACGAGGTCGTCAGCTCGATGTCCAAGAACCAGCGCGACTTCTTTCTGCGTGAGCAAATCCGCGCCATCCAGCGCGAGTTGGGTGAAGTCGAACCCGGCGCCGCTGAAGCAAAAGATCTGCGCGACCAAATCGAGGCGAACAATCTTCCCGAAGAAGCCAAAAAAGTTGCGCTGAAAGAACTCGAACGCCTGCAGCAAATGCCGCCGGCCGTCGCCGAGTATACGATGACCCGCAATTACCTTGATTGGATCATCAATCTTCCGTGGTCAAAATTCACCGAGGACAAACTCGACCTCGATCAAGCGGGCCGCATTTTGGACGAACAGCATTACGGCCTACAAAAAGTTAAAGACCGCCTCCTTGAGTTTCTGGCAGTCATTAAACTGAAACAACAAATCAAAGGCCCGATCCTGTGCCTCGTTGGACCTCCCGGCGTCGGTAAAACGTCGCTCGGTAAAAGTGTCGCTGACGCGCTCGGGCGAAAATTTGCCCGCATCGCCTTGGGTGGCATGCGCGACGAAGCCGAAATTCGCGGACATCGGCGCACCTATGTCGGCGCGTTGCCCGGGCGTATTATTCAAACGTTGCGCAGGGTCGAATCCGGCAATCCAGTCATCCTGTTCGACGAACTCGACAAAGTCGGCTCAGACTTCCGGGGCGACCCGGCCTCGGCTTTGCTCGAAGTTTTGGATCCGGCGCAGAATAACACCTTCACCGATCACTATCTCGATATTCCATTCGACCTGTCGCGCGTGCTGTTCATCACAACGGCCAACTGGCTCGATCCAGTTCACGCTGCTTTGCGCGACCGCCTGGAAGTGATCGAACTGCCCAGCTACACCGCCTCGGAAAAATTGCAGATTGCGCGTCGCCATCTCGTGCCGCGCCAGCTCGACGAACACGGCTTGAAGAAGAAGCTGGTCAAATTTCCCGACGCCACGCTGAAAATTTTAATTCAGGACTACACGCGCGAAGCGGGTGTTCGCCAACTCGATCGCGAAATCGCGGCGCTCACACGCAAAGCCGCGCGCAAAATAGTCTCGCGCAAATCAATGAATGGCCCGCTGACGATCAAGCCTGAGGAGGTCAAAGACTATCTGGGACCGGCGGCGTTTACTTCGGAAATTGCCGAACGGATCACTGATTGTGGCATCGCCATCGGACTGGCCTGGACACCAGTCGGCGGCGAAATTCTGTTCATCGAAGCCACTCGCATGGCTGGCCGCGGCAGCCTGATTCTTACTGGCTCGCTTGGTGACGTGATGAAGGAAAGTGCCCACACCGCGCTCAGTTTCCTGCGCAGCCACGCCAAGGAACTGAATATCGATTTCACCACCTATCACAAGAACGACATTCACATTCACGTCCCCGCTGGCGCAACGCCAAAAGACGGCCCTAGCGCCGGCGTGACTCTGGTCGCTGCGTTGGCGTCGTTGCTGACAAAACGTATGATCCGCTCCGACATCTGTATGACTGGCGAAATCAGCCTGCGCGGACGTGTCCTCCGCGTCGGTGGCGTCAAAGAAAAAGTTCTCGCTGCATCGCGCTCGGGGTTGAAACACGTCATCCTTCCCGATCAAAACAGAAATGATTGGGATGAAGTTCCCGTCGAAGTCCGCGACAAAATGAAAGTACACTTCGTCAAAAACATCACCGAAGTGATCCCAATTGCGTTGCGTCCGAAGTAGTGGGTCGCCTCGCTCCGGCTTGGTCAGTTTCCGCCTGAGCCGCCGGTACGCGAAACACTGAATTTGGTAGACAATTGCCTGCGTTTTGGGGCATATCATCCACGTCGATGATCACTCCGGAAGAATTTCAGCGATTGATCCCGCTAGCCTGCCGTTGGGCCGAGACGCAGGAGCGTTTGATTCTCGAAAACGGACGCTCTCTGACCAGCATCGAGTTGGACCTTGCCCGCTCCATGGGCATCATGCGCGCTGAACGAATCCGTGTGCTGACCGTTGATGCCGTGCCCTCTCCTGAACAGCCGCTACTACGCCTGGCCGCCCAACAAGTCGGCCTGTTCAGTTCCGCAACCGCTGGCATGACTTTGCGCTACGGCATCTTCATCCAGAAGAACGGCGCCAACGACTCGCGCCTCGTGGCCCACGAACTCGGCCACGTACGGCAATACGAACGCATGGGAGGCTTTCGCGCTTTCATGGAACGATACCTGTTCGAATGTATGATGATGGGTTATCCCAACACCCCGATGGAACAGGAAGCCGACGAAATCGCCGCCAGTTTCAACAACCTGCGCGCCGCGTAGGTTGGCTAAAATTCAAAGCGCACGTCACTGAGCCGCTTCGCGATTTCCTGCAGCACGCGTTTCTCATCCGCTTCATCCTTCGCCACAAACGTCACGCTAAACCGGAGATTCGCCCCGGCATCATCCCACGGCACCGTCGAAATTAACTTCTCCGCGATGAGCCACTGCGAAACATCTTCCGCGTTTTTGAACTCAACTCGCGTTTTTCCGGTAACTGCCTTCGGCGCTTTGACGTAAAGGAAGAACGAACCTTTCGGTTTTGTTGCCGCAAACCCTGCCGTTTTCAAAACATCGACTAACGCGTTCATTCGTCGCGAATACTTCGCGGCAATTTTTTCGGTTATCTCAGGATGTTCGTAGCAATAGGCAGAAGCGTGCTGAATGGCGAGGAACTGTCCGGAGTCTGTGTTGTCTTTGACATCACCGTAGGCTTTGACGAGCAGTTCGTTTCCAGCAACGAAACCGCAGCGCCAACCGGTCATGTTGAACGACTTGCTGGTCGAGTGCAGTTCGATGCCGACTTCCTTCGCGCCGGGCGTCGCTAGAAAACTCAGTGGCTTGCCTTCGAACACCAACGCCGCGTAGGCCGCATCGTGAATGACCACAATGTTATTCTTTTTCGCGAAGTCCACGACCTTGCGAAAGAACTCAGGTGTCGCACTCGCGCCCGTGGGATTGTTCGGATAATTGATGACCAGACCCTTCGCTCGTTTCAAAACGTCGGCGGGAATCGAATCGAGATCCGGCAGAAAGTTGTTCTGCCTCGTCAGTGGCAAATTGTGCACGAGCCCGCCGTAGTATTTGGAGTGTGTTCCAAAAACCGGATAACCAGGCGTGGTCATCAACACGTAATCGCCTGGATTAATCAAGGCGGCCGGCAAAATGGATAGAGCGGCTTTGCTGCCGATCGAGTGGATGACTTCCGTTTCTGGATTAATTCCCAGCACACCACAGACCTTGTCGAGATAACGCGCCGCGGCTTGTTTCAGAGCATCGTCGCCATTGTCGGAATAGCCGCGATTCTCCGACTTGCGTGCGGCGGTGTTCAACCTATCGAGAACTTCAGGAAACGCCATTTCGTCCGGTTCACCGATACCCATGTCGATAATTTCGGCACCGGGATTAGCGGCCAGCGCAGCGCGTTTGGTCCGTTTGATCCGTTCGAACTTATAAATGGCGGTGGACTTGCCGTAGTTTTTTCCGCCAATGCGCTCGGCAAACAAATTCTGAATGTAGGGTTCCGTCATGCAAAGGCCGGAAGATAAAGGAACCAGCGGATGGATGCAACTAGACGCGCAGGCCGATGACTCGTCGCGCCTGCCCGGTCTGTCGCTGTTGCAATTCGTAAATGGCTTCCAGCATCCTGGGCATATTCACTTCGTGAACTTCAATTCCCTGGCCGATGCCTTTCAGCAGCGTGATCGTCAGTTCACCGCCGAGATGTTCACGAAATTCTTCAAGCCCTTTCAGGACGAGAATCTGGTTGTCGGCATCAATATTGAGCAGTTCGTTGGCGAACAATTCGTAGCCGAGTTTTTCCAGCAACGTAAGAACCCGATTACACGATGGCGTATCGAGCAATCCGATGTTGCGCGAGTAAATGACGTCAAGCGCGATGCCAATGGCAACGGCTTCCCCGTGCCGGATGTTGTATTCGGAAAGCTGCTCCAGTTTGTGCGCGGCCCAATGTCCGAAATCGAGCGGGCGCGCCGAGCCCATTTCAAATGGGTCGCCAGAAGTGGCGATGTGGTTCAAATGCAATTCCGCGCAGCGGACGATCAATTGCTGCATTGCTTCGGGAACAAACTTCGCGAGCGACTCGGCATCGCGTTCCAGTTTTTCGAAGAACTCGCGGTCCCGAATGAGCGCGACCTTTACCGCTTCAACGTAACCTGCGCGTTTGTCGCGTTCGGGAAGTGACTCGAGAAAAGTGGCATCATTGATCACGGCGAACGGAGGAGCAAAAGTGCCGATGAAATTCTTTTTTCCAAACGCGTTGATGCCGTTTTTCACGCCAACGCCAGAGTCGGCCTGGCTTAACGTTGTGGTTGGGATACGCACATGGCGCACGCCGCGATGAGCGGTTGCTGCGGCGAGTCCCGCCATGTCGAGGAGCGCTCCACCGCCGACGGCAATGACATAGGAATGGCGGTCAATGTGGAAGCGATCGATCTGGGAATGAATTTCGGAAACGTGGAAATATGAATTCTTCGTCCGTTCCCCACCTTCAATCGTAAGGGGAGGGGAAACAAGTTGCAGGCAACTGCTCCAGGCGGTGAAATACTGTTCAATTAGTTTCGCGAGTTCCGGTTGTGCAATGGAAAGTGCTTGGTCGAGAACAACGAGAGCTTTGACGCGATGGCCCGCTTCCGGCGCGAGCACGTTTTTCAACAGAGAATTATCCGGCGCAAACACGTGGTGCGTAAAATGCACGCGGTGCTCGAAACTGACTTTGATTGTGCGCTGGATCGACGACACGGTTAATTAGCCTGCTTTCTTAGACGTTGGTTGACGAGGTTTTATTGAATTCAGTTGGTACATTTTTGCGTCGAACACCTTTTTCAATGCATTTGCGCTTGCCAGAATCCCGCGCCGCATTGGATTCTATTTGTCTTATGCCGAAAACGCCCCTGTTCGTGCTCCTGTGTCTTTGCGCGTCCATGTTCATCGCCTCGGCTGAAACGAAACCGTACATCGTCTTCGTAACTGGCGACCACGAGTATAGCTCGGAGCGCTCGATGCCCGCATTGGCGCAATCACTGGAAAAGCAGTTCGGCTTTCGCACGAAGGTCCTTTATGCAACGCAACCTAATGGAAAACGGGATGAGAACTACGAGCAGAATATTCCCAGCCTTGAAGAGCTGAAAAAAGCGGATCTCGCGATCTTTTTCCTGCGCTGGCGTTTGCTTCCCAAAGAGCAAATCGCTTTGATCGATGATTATTTGAAATCCGGCAAACCGCTGATGGGGTTCCGCACGACATCGCATTCGTTTCATTATCCCGCCGGTGACCCATTGGAAAAATGGAATGCGTTTGGAGAATTTGCATTCGGCACACCGCCCGGTTGGGGCGCGTCAGGGCATACGCATTATGGTCACAAGTCGACGACCTATGTTTCCATTATCGAGAGTGAAAAAGATCACCCGTTGCTGAAAGGTATCGCTCCAAATTTCCACGTGGCGTCGTGGCTTTATCATGTTTTGCCAAAATACCCTGCGGCTGGATCTACGTCTCTGTTGATGGGAACGTCAGTAAATCCCGACAAGCCGGCAATTCCAAATCCTGTGGCGTGGACTTTCAAAACGCAGTGGGGCGCGCGTTCGTTTTATACTTCAATGGGTCATCCCGAAGATTTTTCTGTCGAACCGTTTCAGCGTTTGGTCGTAAACGCGGTGTTTTGGTCGCTGGGCAAAACGCCTCCTGAAAAATGGCCGGGCAAACTCGATATCAACCTCTCTTACGAAAAGTCAAAAAAATGAAATCTGTCCGTCGTCTGTTCGCCCTGTTGCTTCTGCCACTATCAGTTTTCGCCCACGAGAAGTTTGAACTCAAAGACAACGACATCGTTGCCTTTGTCGGCGGCACGTTCATGGAACGCGAGCAGGAGTATGGGGGCATCGAGCTCATGCTTACGCGTCATGCCATGGATAAAAACGTGACGTTCCGAAATCTCGGCTGGAGCGGCGATGTTGTCAGCAGCCACCTGAAAGGTTCCAGCGCACCTGAGCCGCGACAGAAATATGTGCCCGACCTGTTCAGCTACGTGGGGAAAATCAAACCTACAGTAGTATTCGTCAGCTACGGCATGATGGAATCATTCGATGGGTCAAAGGGACTTGCGCAGTTTATCAAAGATTACAATACGGTGCTCGACAGATTGTCTGCTACTACGTCGCGAATCTATATAGTTTCGCCGATTCGCCACGAGGCACTTGGCGGCGCATGGCCGAACCCTACAACACACAACGAAAACTTGCGTTTATATGTGGAAGCTTTGAAAACGCTAGCGGCTCTACGTGGTCTACCGTTTATCGATCTTTTCGACGGCATGAAAGGTTCAGCGCTGACGAGCAATGGAGTTCATCTAAATTCAAAGGGCTACGTTGCTGCAGCAAATGCGATAGAAAAGCAACTCGACCTTAGTCGCGGTGTCAGGCTTTCCCATGATTCCGAAGAACAACTTCGTTCGGCGATCAAGACGAAGAACAAGCAATTCTGGTACTTCTATCGTCCGATGAATTCCGAATACGTCTACTCCGGCGGAACGCGTTTTCAGGACAAACTTGGTCCAGTGCAACATCCCATGAACGTGGAGTTGGATCAATTTTACGCACTCGCGCAAAAAGACGATCAAGGCATCGACCAAATGAAGCGGGACATTGCTGCAGGAAAAAAACTCGCGCTCCCGCAACTCAAGAATGATCCCGAATCGGCCGGCAAAACTCGCCCTGTGCAACGTGATCCCTCCGCGCCTGACCCGGAGGAAGAACGGGCTTCATTCAAAGTTGCCGACGGATTGAAGGTCGAATTGTTTGCCGCCGACCCGCTGATTGCGAAACCCATTCAGATGGCGTTCGATGCACGTGGCCGGTTGTGGGTCGCGACGACCACGCGCTATCCACAAATCAAGCCGGGCGAAACGCAGGACGACAAAGTCGTTATTCTGGAAGACAAAGATGGCGACGGGAAGGCCGATACCGCCACAGTGTTTGCCGACAATCTTTTGATTCCAACGGGAATGCTTCCGTCGCGTGACGGCTGTTACACAGCCGATGACACAAAAATTTGGTTTTTAAAAGACCCGAACAAAGTTGGTCACGTCACCGATCCTGAAATTGTGTTGTCCGGTTTCGGCACGGAAGATTCGCATCACAAAGCGCACGTGTTCCGCTGGGGACCCGGCGGAAATATCTATTTCAATCAAGGTGTGTTCCTGCATTCAGTTTTCGAAACCGCCTATGGAATCCGTCATCTCGCCGGCAACTGGAATCCTGGCATTTGGGAATACGATCCAGCCGATGGCCGCCTGGAAATTTACCTGGCGAACAGCGTGCCGCCGAATCCGTGGGGACATTATTGGAATCGTTGGGGTTTCGATTTCCACATCGATTCATCGGGGCAGGGCGGGAGCTACTTGATTTTACCAACGGCTGGCCGCGCCTCGACGGCAGTCGATGTCAGAGGTGGTGAAGGTAAACTGGCTGGCGCGGAACTCATCAGCGGGGATCATATTCCACCGGAGTGGCAAGGGACACTCATCAGCAATCCTTTCAAAGAAAATCGCGTTCACCACTGGGCCTTTCGCGAAGAAGGCGCCGGTTACGCCCTGAAACAACTGGAACCGCTTATCATCTCGACGAACAACTCGTTTCGTCCTGTTGAGATCCGCATGGGCCCTGATGGAGCCATTTATATTGCTGACTGGTACAACCCGCTCATCGGCCACATGCAATATCACTTCCGCGATCCGGGTCGTGATTTCATCCACGGTCGCATTTGGCGAATCACGTTCAAAGATCGTCCGCTGGCTAAACGTCCGGAGTTTCGCACGATCGCCGAGACTCTTAATCACCTGAAAGACACCGCGGATTACAATCGCATGCAAGCGCGGCGCGTTTTGACCGAGTCGAATCCGAAAGAAGTTTTGCCGGCGCTGGCAAAGTGGGTGAACGAACTCGACCCTAACGATACCAACTACGACCACCACCGCCTCGAAGCGCTTTGGGTGTATCAAAGCTGCAAGTCGGTGCAGCCGGAGCTCCTGAAGATCCTCCTGCGCACCAAAGAACCGAATGCCCGCGCCGCCGCAACGATCGTGTTGCGTTACTGGCGCGATCAAATCAGCGACACGTTCGATCTCCTACGCACGCAAGTTGCCGATGAGCATCCCCGCGTTCGTTTGGAATCCGTGATCGCGCTCAGCTATATCAACGACGCACGCGCCGCTGAATTGGCGACCAAAGTCCTTGATCAACCAATGGACCGTTTTCTCGACCAAGCGCTCAAGAACACCATGCAGGCGCTCAAGCCGTATTGGCAAAGCGCGCTCCAAGCCGGCCAGCTTAGTTTCGATGGCAGTGCTCAGCGTCAGCAATATATGGTGCACCAGGCGGGTGGAACTGCGGCGAAATTCCCGAAGCACGTTCAGGACGCGCAATTCCTCAAAACACTCACACAGTCCAACGGCAATATAAAACCGCTCACGCAAGCCGAAATGGCCGAACTCATTTCGCAGGTTCGAACCAAAGGAGACCCCGTGCGCGGCGAAATTATTTTTCACCGCCAAAGCCTCAGTTGCATGCAATGCCATGCTATCAACGGCGCTGGCGGCCTGGTTGGACCTGACCTGGGCGGAATTGGGACCGGATCGACTGTGGACTACCTGATCGATTCCGTCCTCTTCCCGAGCAAGATCATCAAAGACAGCTTCGAAACACAGCAAGTTACTACCAAAGATGGCGAAGACGTCATCGGCATCGAAGTCCGCGAGAACAAGGACGAACTGGTCCTCAAAGACAATACGCACCCGGAAATCGTCATTCCCACGGCGACGATCGAAAAGCGCGAGCATCGTCCGTTTTCTATGATGCCATCGGGTTTGGCCAGCACCCTGACGCATGCAGAATTTATCGACCTGATCCGATTCCTTTCCGAACTGGGCAAGCCTGGTCCTTACGCGAACAATTCCGCTCCGGTCGCACGGCGCTGGCAAATAGCTGCGCCGGTCCATTCAGATGTCGTTCCGACAACTACCTCCGGCTTAAAATGGACACCGGCCTACAGCCATGTCTCCGGCCTTTTGCCCGTGGATGAGCTCGCAAAAACTCCGGCGCTGGCCCGTTGCGAGGTGGAAGTGACGAGCCCCGGCAAAGTTCAGTTACAATTGAATTCTGTTGAAGGTCTAAAACTTTGGGTCGACAACGAAAGCAAACCGCTCAAAAGCGCGACAATTCTGGATCTGCAAAACGGAACCCATGCCTTCACGTTTTTTGTCGATGGCCAGCGCCACGAAGGTTTGCGCGCGCAGTTCGATGAAGTTTCCGAATCATCGGCACATTTTCATATAAAATAGCGAGACTGGAGCGCGGTATTCATGCGCTTCAATGCATTAAATGACTCGTTGCCCTTGTCAGTGGCGCGCATGTCTCGTATTCTTTGCAACATGCTAAAATACTGTCTTTCCGCGCTCCTCTTTTTGGCGGTTGCGGCTTCAGCGGCAACGGTGCAATTGCGGGACAAAGCCAGCGTTACCGGGACGATTCTCGCCGAAAAACACGATCAGGTTATCGTCGATCTCGGCTATACCGTCCTTTCAATTCCGCGCACTCAGGTCATGAAAATTTTGTCGGAAGATGTCGCGCCGGAGAAAAGTTCTTCAAAGACTTCGAAATCTTCCCCGAAAGCGCCCGTCACAACCGAGAAAGGGTTCAAAACAATTTTCACCACCTCGGCGACCCCGCCCAGAGAACGCAGCGTTCGTGAACTCGTCACCGTGCTTGGTGAATCCGTCGTGCAAGTGCGCACGCCCGGTGGACTTGGCTCCGGCTTTTTCATTAACGAAGACGGTTATCTCATTACGAACTTCCACGTGACCGAAGGCGAGACCCAGATTTCCATCGAAGTGTATCATACAAAAAATGGCGAACTGGAACGCAAGATTTACAAACAGATCCGTATCGTTGCGCTGAACAAATTCGCCGACCTTGCGTTGCTGAAAGTCGAAGACAAGGACGCAGGTAAATTTGTGCCGGTCGCATTGGGTGATTCGGAACAACTGGCGGTGGGCGAACGCGTATTCGCAATTGGCAGTCCGCTCGGCCTGGAACGCACTGTGACCGAGGGCATCATCAGCACCAAGACGCGTCAGTTCCAAGGCGACCTTTATCTGCAAACGACCGCGCAGATCAACCCGGGTAACAGCGGTGGCCCGCTTTTCAATATGCGCGGCGAAGTCGTCGGCGTGACGAATATGAAAATCACGTTTGGCGAGGGATTGGGCTTTGCCATCCCCATCGAGGCCGTCAAATTTTTCCTCATTCACCGCGACTCGTTTTCCTACGACAACGACAATCCGAGCAACGCCTACCGTTACCTCGAACCGCCGAGTCGCGCCCGTAAGGCCCTGACGGACCAGGCGAGCGGCACGCACGACTGATGCCACATCAGCTCCGATGCTGAGGCAGATAAGTCATCTGGCTTGACCTTAAAGTTCGACGTCGAAGCGGCTCGGAAGGCACGCTCCGAGGACAATTCTGTTCGATTTCTGGACACAACTTCGGGTAAAAATACCACCTGAAAACTTTCTTAACCTTAATTGCGAAAGGTTTGTTCCTTCTTTCCTTTTTGGCGCGGCGTTTGCTAAATAAGCGCCCGAACGTGAAGAATTTAAGAAAGTTTTTTCGCCTCATTTCGAGCAATGAACCGGCGATCCAACCAGAAACTATCGAAATTCACTCCCATCGCATGCCTATCGTCTTCCGGCGGCATGCGCGCGCGCGCAACTACGTGTTGCGTCTTCACTGGAACAAAACGGTAGTCGTCACGATGCCGAAAAGCGGGTCCAGAAAATTCGCTGAGCAATTTGTGAACAGCCGCAAAGCGTGGCTGGAGCGGCAGTGGAAAGTGCTCGAATCGCGCAACATCCCGCCGCACGTCCTTAAACCCGGCATGGAAGTTCTTTTCCGTGGTCGTCCCGTGACGCTCGACGTGGCCAAGCAGGGCGCAGAGTGGCAGGTCAGTTATGGCACCCAAGGGTTTTCGATTCCCGCGCCGCCGCAGAATTTACGGCCGTTCATTGAAGCGCACATGTTCGAGTTGGCGCAGCAGGAACTGGTGCAGCGCGTCGAGACTTTGGCGCGAGAACATGGCGCGCGTGTCGCTCGTGTGGTGGTGCGCAATCAGAAAAGCCGCTGGGGTTCTTGCTCGTATAACGGAACAATTTCTTTGAACTGGCGGTTGATCCAGTTGCCCGCTCCGGTGCGCGATTACATTATCGTCCACGAACTGATGCACCTTCGTGAGTTGAACCATTCCCAACGTTTCTGGAACCACGTTGAACGCGCCTGCCCGAATTATCAAGGTGCGGAAGATTGGCTTAAGCAGAACTCCGGCCTGGTCGGCTTCTAACTACAAAACAATCCGCGGTCCCTCATCGGTCCACTCGAGTTTCGCCAAGTGGAATTGCCGCGCTTTCATGTCGGCGTCCCACGCGTGGAAGGCGACATATTCGGTTTTGTTATCCGGCCCGATAACAATTGAAATGTGCCCCGGGCCAATAAGTTCCGGACTCGTCCTCATGACACGCGGACCGTTCTCGCTTCCAGCGCCGTCATAAGGCCCGAGCACGTTATCCGCGACCCCATAATCAACTCCGTAGGTGTCATTCTCGTAGCAACCGCCACTGTAAAAACAATAGTAGCGTCCATCATGCTTGCGAACGCACGGCCCTTCCAACGTGTGCCAGTCGAACGTGCCACCATACATTGGCATGTATCGGTTGCCTTTGAATAGTTGCCAATCGCAACGCGAACGCATCACCACACGTTCTTCACCGGCCAGCTTTGTCATGTTGATTATCCGGTCAACCACCAGTCCGGTGCCGGCGCGAAAACTGTTGTCAGTGCCCAGAAAATCGCGCGCGTAAAACAGATACCACTGCCCGTTGTCGTCACGGAACGCGTGAGAGTCGATCGCGAACGGGCATTGTTCCGGATGCTCCATCAGATATCCGACGTCATCGTAAGGGCCGCCAGGATTTTTGCTGCGCGCAGCTCGCAGCCGATGTTTCAACGCAGCACCCTCAGTATTGACCGAATAATACAAATAGAAGAACTGCCCGTCGTAGGCCGTTTCTGGTGCCCAGAACTCGCCGCCTTTCAGCGAATCGGGAACGCGCAGTGCGCCACCAATTGATTTCCAGTCCCAAAAGTTTTGTGAGCGTAAAATGGGAAAGGCCAATTCCTGCCCATTAATTTTTGCGCTCGTCATGTCCTCAGCATCGGCGTGATCGCTTGGAATCACCGGCCCAGTGCCCACCGCGTAGTATTCTCGATTGAACTTCCAGGCAAATGGATCGGCGAAATAGTTCCCGTAAACAGCTTGGCGTAATGTGAGCATCCCGTTTGTAATCTACTCAGGAAGCGCCGATTGCCAAATGCGTTCGCTTGACGGCGTCGGGGCAGGGGACTACGGTTGCGACGTGCGGGGAGCCTTGCCTTTTGGCGCTGGCTGAGAGTCTTCTACAAGAAGAGACCCGTTGAACCTGATCCAGGTAATGCTGGCGAAGGGATGCACGTCCTCGTTCACCCTTTCGCCGCCAAAGGAAACTATGATTGCGACGAAAGATTCATTCGAGCCACACAGCAGCGACGCTCTGCCTAATTCCAAAAAAGTTTACGTTGCTGGCAAGCTCAATCCCGATGTCCGCGTGCCGTTTCGCGAAATTTCGCTGACGCCGACCAAGGCTTTCAACGGACAGATCGAGGTCAACGAACCGGTGCGCGTCTACGATTGCAGCGGTCCTTGGGGTGACCCTAGTTTCCACGGCACGGTCGAGCAAGGTTTGCCGGCGTTACGTCGCGATTGGATTCTGAAGCGCGGCGATGTCGCCGAATACGACGGTCGCATGGTCAAGCCGCAGGACGACGGATATTTGTCGGATGTTCATCGCGCAAAGAGCGGGAAATCGGATTTGCAATCGTCGAATACGGCGCGACGTCCATTGCGCGCGAGCAAAGGTCATCCGGTGTCGCAATTTTGGTATGCGCGGCAGGGAATCATCACGCCCGAAATGGAGTTCATTGCCATCCGCGAAAATCTTGGGCGCGAAAAGGTGGCGCAAATCCGAGAGAGCGCATTGCGCGAAATGATTTGCGCCAGCGTCATCCCGGTAATTCGTTCGGTGCAGCGATTCCAGAGGAAATCACGCCTGAGTTTGTGCGCGATGAAGTGGCCCGTGGTCGCGCGATTATTCCGGCAAATATCAATCATCCCGAAGCCGAGCCAATGATTATCGGCCGCAATTTTCTGGTTAAGATCAACGCCAACATCGGCAACTCCGCTGTCGCCTCAAGCATCGAAGAGGAAGTCGAAAAGATGCGTTGGTCGATCAAATGGGGCGCGGACACGGTCATGGATTTGTCGACCGGCAAAAATATTCACGCCACCCGCGAATGGATTTTGCGCAATTCGCCCGTGCCGATCGGGACTGTGCCAATTTATCAAGCACTCGAAAAAGTCGGCGGCAAAGCCGAAGAGCTAACCTGGGAAATTTATCGCGACACATTGATCGAACAATGCGAGCAGGGCGTAGATTATTTCACCATTCACGCCGGCGTATTGCTCCGTTACATCCCGCTGACGGCCCAACGTGCGACCGGCATTGTTTCGCGCGGCGGTTCGATCATGGCCAAATGGTGTCTCGCCCATCACAAAGAAAATTTCCTCTACACGCATTGGGATGATATTTGCGAAATCATGGCCGCGTATGACGTCAGTTTTTCGATCGGCGACGGCTTGCGTCCTGGTTCAATCGCCGACGCCAACGACGAAGCGCAATTCGGTGAATTGAAAACTCAGGGCGAATTGACCACGCGCGCATGGGACCGCGGCGTGCAAGTGATGAACGAAGGCCCCGGCCACGTTCCGATGCACATGATCCACGAGAACATGACCAAGCAATTGGAATGGTGCCACGAAGCGCCGTTCTACACGCTCGGGCCGCTCACGACCGACATCGCCCCCGGCTACGACCACATCACCAGCGCAATCGGCGCGGCGATGATTGGTTGGTATGGCTGCGCAATGCTGTGCTACGTCACGCCGAAAGAACATCTGGGTTTGCCCAACAAAAAAGACGTCAAAGACGGCGTCATCGCTTACAAAATCGCCGCCCACGCCGCGGATTTGGCGAAAGGACATCCTCGCCGCGCAATTCGCGACAATGCGTTGAGCAAAGCCCGATTTCGAATTTCGTTGGGAAGATCAATTCAACCTCGCGCTCGATCCCGAAACCGCCCGCGATTTCCACGACGAAACCTTGCCACAGGAAGGCGCCAAGAGCGCGCACTTCTGCTCCATGTGCGGCCCGCACTTCTGTTCGATGAAGATCACTGAAGACGTCCGCAAATATCGCCGCCGAACAGGGCGTAACCGAAGACGAAGCCCTGAAAAAGGGCATGGAACAAAAAGCCCGCGAGTTCGTGGACAAAGGCGCCGAGGTCTACTCGAAGGCCTGATTACAGCGTGGGGAGCACCAGATTGACTGAGACACTTCAAGCAGATGAACACCGTCGTGTTCGTGAATCGTTGTTTCGCGTGATTGCTGCTTTGTCGCGTTCGAAAAGTGCCGTTTGTTCAGCGGCGAAATGTGCGTCCAGCACGTTAAGATTGGCTTCCGCATTGAGGCGCGTGGAGCGATTGTCAAAATTTCCAGAGCCCACCGAGACGAACACGTCATCCACGATCATCAGTTTCACGTGCAGCATCGCCATCTGATATTCGTAGAATTTTGATGCCTGCCTTCAGCAACTCGGCGTAATGCTTCGTCGAGGCCATGCGGATCAATTTGCTGTCGATCAGTTCCCCGGGCACGAGTAACTTCGACTTTGACACCGCGTTTGGCGGCGGCGACGAGTTCCTGGCGAATCAGTTTGTCCGGCAGAAAATAGGCATTTTCAATTCTCAAAGTTTTCTGCGCCGACGCAATGCCGAGTCGGTATAAAAAATCCAGATTGCCGTCCCACGTCGAACTGCTGATGGTCTGCGCCGAGTATGTGCCGGTTTGGGTGAGCGCGTGGAAAATAACCCGCGCCATGCAACAAGATCCCGTCGATTCTGAACCAAAGCGTGAAAGAAAAGCTCCCTGCAATTGCGCGACAACAGGGCCGGTAACTTCATATTGATTTTCGCGATATTTTGCCGTGCCTTCGCCATTTCCGGCCCATTCGTCGGCGATTCCAACTCCGCCGATGAAGGCAACTTTCCCATCAACAATCAACAGTTTGCGATGCGTGCGGTAGTTGTAGCGGCGCGGATCGACCCAAACAATCGTGTGGTGATATGAACATTCACCCCGGCCTCGCGCAAGTTATTGCATATTTTCTTTGCCCATTCTGCGCGTGCCAAGTGCATCGACAATGATGTTGATCTTCACTCCAGCGCGCGCCCGTTCGGTGAGTACATCGACGAATTCGCGCGCGATATGGCCATCCCAGAAAACGTAACTTTCCAAATTAATCGTATGCTGGGCGGAGCGAATCGCGCTCGAGCATCGCCGGGAAAAATTGCGTTGCCGTTCAGCAACGTTTTAATGCTGTTGCCCGCAACAAACGGCGGGTCCAGCAACGAACCCGTGGTGCGTTCGAATTCTGGCGAGTTTGGCGAGGCGAATGACGTTATTTCGCGACGCATGGGTTTCCCGCAAAACAGGGCGCAACCGGAATTTAGGAGCAGAGAGGTGAAAAGAAAAAAAGCCAATGTGGAGTTTACAGAAGTGCGCAAACCAACCGGCAGTAATTCCCTTACATTCACAGTTTATTATACACCGCGCCCGCCTTCGCGCAAAATCACCGCGTGGCAACTCCTTAATGCATTGCAGGTTCTTCGTCAGCGCAGCAGCGTTGCACCTCGATGCTGACGTGCACGAGTTCCTCGTGTTCTGCGAGCATTCTTTGTAGGCCTCGACCGTTTTTGGCTCGTGTGCGACGACGGAAATAATGGCAGCGAATTTGTGCACGCCCAATTGCCAGATGTGGAGGTCGGCAATGCGGCTGTCGCCATCGCCTTCGATGGCTTTGTGAATTTCTTCATTGAGATCGCTGTCGTGCGGTTCTTTATCGAGCAAGAATGATGTTTGTTTGACGAACAAGGCTGTAGGCCCATTGCGCAATGACGACCGCGCCGACAATACCCATAGTTGGATCAAGCCACATCCAGCCAAAAAATTTTCCACCGGTCAACGCAACGATGGCGAGCAGCGACGTGATTGCGTCGGCGATGACGTGCACGTAGGCGGCGCGTAAGTTGAGGTCGTGATGATGTCCATGCCCGTGACGTGATGACCATGGTCGTGGTCGTGACCGTGGTGATGTGACCAGGCCATGGCTGTGCGCATCGCTGAGCATCCAGGCGCTGACGACGTTGACGGCAAGACCGACACACGCGACGACGATGGCTTCATTAAAATGAATCTCGAGCGGGATGGAGCAGTCGATCGACCGATTCAATCACCATGAATATGCCAATGATGACGAGCACAATCGCACTGGTGAATGCGCCAAGCACAGCGACTTTGCCGGTGCCGAAACTGAACTGCGGGATCGTTGGCATGACGGCGCGTGAAGAAATACGCGCCTGCGGCAATCAAAAATGCAGCCACGTGCGTGCCCATGTGGCAGCCGTCAGCGAAGAGCGCCATCGAATGCAGTTTCAGGCCGCCGACGATCTCCGCGATCATCATGACGATCGTCAGCATCAGCACGCGACGAGTGCTTTTTTCAGCAAGTTCAAATTCACCAATGTAGTTGTGGTGATGCTTCCATTTGGAGATGTCCGAATGCATGAGCGATTATTTGAGAGCGAGGTGCAGAATGAATGTGAGCGCGGCGATCAATCCGATGCCTCCAAAGAAATTCATCAGAACCAGTCCTTTGTGATGTCTAACAATCTCGCCGAGAATGGCGTGTGCCGCCAGATAGATGAAACCGCCGCCAGCATTGGCCAACGCAAAGGCGACCCAGAAGCTCGATGCGTTCACAAGAAAAATTGCTCCGATCACGCCTCCAAGGATGGTGGTGGATTCAACGGCGGTGACACGCACAAGTGCTACTCCCGGTTTCAAGCCCGCGCCGAGGAGCAACGAACCGAGCGCCAGGCCTTCGGGGATTTTATGAACACAAATCGCAAGCACGATCGAGATGCTGACAATGCGCGCCTGCTGGGCATCACCATTGGATTGGTGTCCTGCTGCGATGGCCAGACCGTCCATCGCACAGTGGATCGCCAGCGCGACGGTCATGGCGAGCGCGATTTCGCTGAACCGATGCGTGGTTGCTTCGTCAAAGTGACTTGCCGCGCAAGCAGGGCAGACGTGGAATACGTATTTTGTGACGATGAAAAACAACGCGTAACCGGAAACCAGGGCGACAATCAACATGCCCCAGTTCAACGCCTGAACTGTTTCCGGCAAAATGTCGAAGAGGGTGACTCCAAGCAGCGTGCCGGCCCCGAGGCTGATCAGCGCGCACAACCGGCGATGCGACCGTCCCATAAGCGTGCCGATGAGGCCGCCCACGATGGACAGTGCAAATGCAATGAATGTTTCCGCGATTGTAATTGCCGACATATTTTAGTGCCGCCGGTTCGCCGTCGTTTCCTTGTGTCGCAGCGGGCATCGGTTCCGTTTCGTTTTTCGGGCCGCTGCGGCGCAGTCCTGCGATTATCATAGTGACGAGCAAACACGCGCCCAGCACACAAACAATGGCGGCCCCTGTCGGCAAGTCGAACCTGTACGACGAATAAAGACCGACGACACTGCCCAGTGTAGCAATGCTCCAGCCAATCGCCAGCAGGATGCCGAGGCGGCGGGCGAGGAAGTTGGCGCAGACCGCGGGAATGATCAAATACGAAAATACCAACAGAACGCCGCCGATTTGAACGAAGCTGGTCACGGCCCAACCGAAGATTGCGTAGAACAGGAAGTCCCACCAATGAATTGACATGCCACTGGCGGCCGCACGATCGGGTTCGAATGAAATGGCAAAGAATTTTTTGCGGAAAATAAAATGCACAATCGCCAGCGCGACGTAGAGACCGAAGGTGCGGAGGATCTGGTTCGGTGAAACAAGGAGAACATCGCCGATGAGTGAACGGCGCAGTTCTTCATTTCCCTCGGCGTTATTGCTGAGGAGCAGGATACCGGCGGCTGCCGCGACGACGTAGACAATTCCGATGAGCGCTTCCTGCGGCACACGATGGCTTTGCGTGCGCGTGAGTGTAAAAATCGCCGCGCCGACGAGAGTGAATCCAAGCGAGAGACAATAGTTCTGCCATGATAATGGCTCGAAGTGCTGGAGAATACCCAGCGCACTGCCGAGTGCGGCTACTTGCGCGAGCGCGAGATCGACGAAAATAATTTCGCGACGGACGATGTGCAGGCCGAGATACACCAACAGCCCCGGCAGGAGCAGGCAGGCGATGATCGGCCACTTCATTACTTCGAGGGCTTCGTTCATTTGAAAGTTTTCTAGTTTCAGTTTTCAGAGCCGACTACTTCGTTGCGGCGAACGCTTTGGCGAGGGAGTTAACCAAGCCATCGATCCAAGTGGTGTAGCTTTCGTCGTTGGTGGGGAAAGTTGGGAAATCGACTACTGTTGCGTCGGTGTGATGGGCAACGGTTTCTGCCGTCTTCCGGTTTTGATATGGCTGTACCACGATGACCTTGACGCTATCCTCTTTCATCCGGGTAATGACTTCGGCGAGGTGCGCGGGCGTGGGCGGGATGCCGGGTTTGGGTTCGAGGAACAGGTCCATTTTCAATCCGAACCGTTGCGCGAAGTAAGGCCACATATTGTGGTAGCTCACGACTTCTTTGCCTTTATAAGGAGCAAGAGTTTTCTCCCACCCGACGAGTTTTGCATCCAGCTCAGCATTGAATTTCTTCAGGTTTGCGCGGAACTCATTGCATGACTTGGGATCCAGTTGGCAGAACGAATTGGCGATGTGCTCGGCGACGATTTTTCCATTAGCCGGATCGCTCATGTAATGGGGATTGCCGGAGGCGTGAACGTCGCCGCGCGAGCGGTCAAGTGTCGTTGGCACTTCGAGCAGGCTGATGCCTTCCGCGCCCATGATGTGGCCCGGTTTGCCAGTTTCGAGTTTCGAATTGCGCGAACCTTCGACAAGAGGAGGCAGCCAGCCGAGTTCCAGTTCCGCGCCGCCTTCGATGACTACGTCGGCACGATTTAATTTCACGATCAGACTCGGTTTGGCGTCCACGAAATGCGGATCTTCCGTAGGCTTTGCGAGAACGGTGACAGTCACAGCGTCTCCGCCGATGGCTCGTGCGATTGCGCCAAAATCGCCGGTGGCGGCAACGACGTTCAATTTCGCCTGTGAAGCGAAGGCCAGGCTGGCCAGACAGATTGTGGTAAAAAGTTTTTTCATATTCGTTTGTTCTCCTTGTTAAAATTTATGCGCGCCGTGTGCCCCTAATAAGAATTCGACCTGCATCCAGACGGAATTCTGAGCTCCAATAAATTCGCCGTGATCGTAGTTGTATTGCAGCCGAATTTTTGAGAACTCGCTTGGATACCAGGTTACGACAGGTGAAACACGGTAACGTTCACCACGGAACGGATCCAATGGATCATATGCGCTGCTGTTGCCGGTGGCGTATTCGCCGCGGCCGCCGACGACCCAATGCGGCTTCACGCCCCACAATACTTGCGAGTAGAAACCGTAATCGCGCAAATTCTGGGCGGCCAATGGGCCAACGGGCGTGACTGGGTTCGCGTTTGCGCCGAAGCGTTGGTAGAGACCTTCGGTTTGCCACGAGACAAAGGGGAAACCTTCCTGGGCGTTCGGTGATTTCCATTTCCAAAAGAGATCAACGCCATAAATTTCCGTGCTGGTGTGCTCACCAGTTTCATTGGGGCCAAACGCGGCAGAGGCGCCGGCCACGATCACTTGCTCATCGGACAAATCAAAAGACGACGCCAAACGCGGCACGTAAACGAGGTCTTGCGGACCCTCCAGGATGCGGTCGAAGGTTGCGCGTCCGTGAATGGTATTTATGCCCATTGAATTCGTGTCTCCAGGATTGCGGAAACTAAATGCAGTGCCGCCCTGACCATCCAACACGTCGATGAACGCTTCGGTGTAAAACTTCGTCGGAAGCAAATACGAAAGTTGCGCGCCGATGCTGCGCAAGCCCTCGGGGCCGAACGCGCGCGTCAATATGATTGGTGCATCGACGAACGCCCAAGTGTGCGGGTGCATCGGGTTTTGTCGTCCAAATGCGGCGAAGAACTGACCCGCTTTGAGTTGCAGATTTGCCGGTAAGCTCGTGGTTTGCAGGAACGCTTCTTCCAACTCGAGCTCGGTCTCGTTGTTTTTATCCAGCTTGAAAACGATATTGCCGAAGCCTTTGAAATAAGGATCCACCGCGCCGTCCACCGCAATTTCGGCGTTGCGCAGTGAAAAGCCGCGTTTTATCGGGTCGTGGTCGCCCAGTTCCAACTGGGTGGAAGGATTAGGCGCACTAGAAAACCCGGCATCCATCAGCACGTCGAAACTGATGTTCATATAAGCCTGGCCGGCGCGCATAGTGGGGATGGGTTGGGAAGGCGTCCAACTGCTCTTTTCCATCGCGGCCGGGGCAGGGGCGTTGGTTTGCGGTCCCAATTCCGCAGCGAGCTCCTGCTCAAGTTTCTTTTTCTCTTCTGCTTTTTCTGGAGGAGTCTCCGCCGGTTTCGCGGCCGGAGTCTCTTTGGCCGTTGCTGCTACTGGCGCATTTGTTGCGGGTGATTGGTGTGCCAATTCGTCCAATTTTTTGGTTAGCGCATCGATTTGCTGGCGCTGTTCGCGTTGAACGCGTTCGAAGTTCTCCTGCATTTGGCGCATCTGCGCCTTTAACTGCTCAATATCATTCTGTTCTGCGTGGACCCGACAAATCGAAATACTCAATACAATCGCAAGGCCTAATAATTTATAATTCTTCATAGTCTAGGGGACAAAGTTTCGCGCAATGGGATGCGCATATGAAATCGGCACACGACAGGTGTGCCGCCAAAGGACTACAGAAGAACGACGGGAGGGCCGCGGCTCGACGCCAGTGAATAATCAGCCTGGGAAACAGCAATGTGGTTGAATCGAGATGAGGATAGAAGGAAATCGTTTCGGCACATGCAGTCAACAATGGCGCGGGAGCATCGCCGCAGACCTGCTGTTTTTGCATGAGGGTGACAACGCATTCGTGCGACGCCTGATTTGCATCCTGATGGAGCAGTTGATGGAGCGACGGGCTGACGGCCATCAGCGCGGAAAACAAAACGACTGCGGAAAGCAGTGCCGACATAAACGCAGCGGCTAGGCCGTCGCGTGATGTCAGTTTTTGTTTCATAGCTAGGTATTAAATGTCTACAGTGAAAAAGGCAAGATTGTTTTGTCGGTGAGCCATTTGTGTTGCGCTAACTAGGGCGATTGTTGTGATGCCAAATAGTCGGCAATGTGCATCGGTTTGATTTTACTGCCGGCTTTTTCGAGGCCGGCGCGGATTTGTAACAGGCAACCGGGGTTGGTCGTGACGACCACGTCGGCCCCGGTTTTGATGATGTTTTGGATTTTGCGGTTTTGCAGGCGTTCGGCCATTTCGGGTTCGGTCAAATTGTAGGTGCCAGCGCTGCCGCAGCAGACGTCGGATTCGGCGAGCTCGACGTAGTTTTTTCCGGCGACGGCTTTGATGAGGTCGCGCGGTTGTTTGGTGATGCGCTGCGGGTGGGCGAGGTGGCAGGCGTCGTGGTAAGTGACGCGCTGGGGCGATGAGGGTTGAGGGTTGAGAGTTGAGGGATTTGCGCAGAGGAACTCGGTGATGTCTTTGACGCCGGCGCTGAAATCTTTGCCGCGTTTTTCCCAATCCGTTTCGCCGTGCAGGAGTTCGCCGTATTCTTTGAGAGTCGAACCGCAGCCGGCGGCGTTGATGATGATGGCGTCGAGATTTTGGCCGCTGAAGGCGGTGATGTTGTCGCGCGCGCAGTCGCGGGCGCGGGGCAGGTTGCCACTGTGGGCAAACAGCGCGCCGCAGCAGCCTTGTTGGTCCGGGATGACCACGTCGTATCCGGCGGCGTTCAGGAGTTTGACGGTGTTCGTGTTCGTCTCCGAAAACATGACGTCCATGACGCAACCGCGAATGAAACCGACGCGACCTTTCCGTGTGCCGGTGGCAGGCGAGAATTGGGGCAACGGTTCGGCCTTGCCGTTCATTGGAATGAGTGACAACGCGTCTTTGGCGAACTTCGGTAAAATTTTGTCGAGCTTCAGCGCTTTCGCGACGCGCGCGGGGACGATGGCTAATTCCATCCGTTCGCGGTGCGGAAAAATTTTCTCGATGACGAAACGGCGCAAAAATTGTTGGAAAGGCGAACGCGAGTAGGTGCGTTCGAGGTGGTCGCGAGTGTGTTCGAGCAAATGTCCGTACTGCACGCCGCTGGGGCAAACGGCTTCACAGGCGCGGCAGCCGAGGCAGAGATCGATGTGTTTTACGGTCGTGTCATCCAGAGGCAAGCGTCCGTCCTGCACTGCGCGCATGAGATAAATTCGGCCGCGCGGGGAATCGTTTTCGTTGCCGGTTTCCAAATAAGTCGGGCACGAGGAGAGACACAAACCACAATGAATGCAGGCCAACGACTTGTCGTAGTCGAGGAAGCGTTCTGGTGCTGTCGGGGTGGTGCTCATCAAAGCTCGGGGAAAATGTGGTTTGGGTCGAATGTGTCTTTGACGCGCTGTTGCAGGTGTTTGGGAATCGGGGCGGTCGACCACGAGATTTCGTTGCCGCTGTAATAAATCACGCCATTGCCAGCCCGCGCGACGAAGGGTGCTTTGCCAATCGCGCTGATCGCCTCGGCGAGTTTGGACGGGAGAACCGAAAGCTTTTTAACGGCGGGTTGTTGTTGGAATGCTTTGTCGTAATCGAGGGTGGCGGGCTCGGTGAAGCCAAAATCGGCGGCTCGCGCGATTTGCCATTCGACTTCATCCCGCGCGCCATCGAGACCGAGCACGACGGTCAGGCCTGCCGAATTGTGCAGATCGAGAACCGTGGGCGTGATTGGAGAATTGAGAACACCATCGATCAGCTTTTGTGCCTCAGCAACGGAACCGCAGTGCTGTTGCACGAAGTGTTCTGCTTCGGGAATCGGGCCGGAGTTTGAAAGTGACTTCGACGATGATGCCGAGTGTGCCTTGGTCGCCGATGAACAGTTTCATCAGATCGTAACCGGCAACGTTTTTGACCACTTTACCGCCGGAATGAATCAAGCGCCCGTCGGCAAGGACGATGGCCATGCCGATGACATAATCGCGAACCGTGCCGTAACTAAAACGACGTGGCCCGCTGGCATTGCTTGCCAGGAGTTGTTGAATCGTGACTGCCCGTGTTTGGCGGATCGATCGGCAACCATTGGCCGCGCTTTCTCACCTCCGTTTGCAAATGTTGCCAAAGTTGCGCCGCCTTGAACGGTGACAGTCATGTCCTCGGGGGCGTGTTCAAGGACACGGTTCAACGCCGAGAGGTCGACCGATTCCATGCGCGACTTTGCGGCGTTCGCTTTTGCGAGCGATTGCTGCAAATCGTCAATATTGGAGGGGGTTAACCTCATAGCGTGGCCTCAGCGTAAGGAATCGGTGTGGCATGCTTCAATCAAAATGGAAGCGATGCCCGCATTACACGCGGCGGTCTGCGGTCGGAAATTTTCGTTAAAGGTGTATCTAGGTGTATTTAACCTTCCGTGGAGGTGTTTTTGGGACGGTGTTGTAAGTGGTTGAGGTGCATGGGCGGGTGAATTGAATGTCGATCGGTAAAGAAACGGTAAAGTTTTTTGAGTCGAGGTGATGTTGGCGCATGATGGCTCGGCGGGAGCCTCGCCCTACCAAGAAGGTCTTTATTTTCATATTGGTGACTAACGTAGCAAGGTCACTTGGACAAAGGCTGTCCAAGTAGAAAAATAGATTTGGGGATTATTCGAAATCGGAAAAAGTCTTTGGCGAGGGGAGGGTGTTCGTGCTTAAATCAGGCGCATGATTTCCTCAGGACAGAATAAGCGCGAAAAGATTGCCGTGCCAGCAGGCGGCGGTGACGCAAACCGCCCTTGGTATGCCGGCGTGACCGGCTATCAATGGCTCATCCTAATTATCGCGTCAGCAGGATGGATTTTCGACGTTTACGAAGGACAGATTTTCAATATCACGCGCGGTCAGTTGTTGCACACCGTGCTAGGCCCGGCGGGCACGCCGGCAGTGATCAGTAAATGGGGGGACATCTTTCTTGGCGTGTTCCTGCTCGGGGGCACGGCGGGCGGTTTGTTGTTTGGGTCGATGGCGGATCGTTTAGGGCGCAAGCCGACGATGGTGCTGACGATTCTGATGTATTCGATTTTTTCGGGCCTGACTTTTTTTGCCACAACGCTTTGGCAAGTCGCCGCGTTGCGGTTTTTAGTGGCGATGGGAGTGGGTGGTGAATGGGCGGTGGCAGCGAGCCTGGTCGCGGAAGTTTTCCCCGCGAACGCACGAACGCACGCATCTGGAATTTTTCACGCGACCAGCGTTGTCGGAACGTGGGCTGCGACAGGAGCGGGTATTGCCGTG
Organism: uncultured Verrucomicrobiae bacterium; assembly: GCA_963702845.1. Taxonomy (GTDB): domain Bacteria; phylum Verrucomicrobiota; class Verrucomicrobiia; order Limisphaerales; family Palsa-1400; genus JAICXV01. Next base: position 1,011,010 of record OY969763.1, read on the forward strand.
GCGAGCTTGTGGTTTAGCGAAAGCATCGCACACAATTTACCTTCGGCGTTCACAAACATCGGGCATGCAGCTCCATGGCGATACGCGTATCTGGTCGGAATCATCCCGGCGCTGTTGGTTGTTGTGGTGATGGCTGCGGTGAAGGAGCCCGAAAGTTGGAAGCGAACGAAATCAGCAGCGTCGCTGGGCGGCACCAAAGGCGGGAGCATCAAAGAACTTTTGTCTGACCCAAGATGGGGCAAGCGCGCGCTGCTGGGAATGTTGCTCGCGGCGGTTGGGCTTGGGACTTTCTGGGCCGTCTGCGTCGCCGGACAGGACCTGGCGAAGTTCTTTTTGCTGCGAGATGGCGTGGCGGAAAAGGAAGCTGTTGCGACGTCGCAGAGCGCGTATGGATTTATTCAAACGATCGGCGGTGGCCTGGGCTTGCTGTCGTTTGGGCCGCTTTGTGCAAAGTTTGGACGTAAACGCAGCTTTGTGGCGATTCAGATCGCAGCATTTATAATTGTGCCGATTACCTGTTATTTGCCCCAAAACTATGGACAACTGAAAATCATATTGCCGATATTTGGGTTTCTGACTTTGGGAATGCACGCTGGATACGCGATTTATTTCCCGGAGTTATTTCCAACGCACCTTCGAGCAACGGGCGCGGGTTTTTGTTTTAACGTGGGTCGGACGGTGGCGGCGTCGATGTTGTTTTTCTCCGGTTGGCTGAAGCAACAAATACCGGATATCAGGCTGGCGTTAACGTTGCTTAGTTTTCTGTTTCTACTTGGCGTGGTGGTGATTCACTATTTGCCGGAGACGAAGGATCAGCCTCTCCCAGAATAAATTCGAAGCACGAAATTCGAAATCCGAAAGGAAGTCACCAGGCGCGGGCGCGTTTGAAGATGTTGTGGGGGCGGAAGGCTTCGGCGGCGTCGACGCTGGATTGGGCGCCACGAGCGAGGGCCTGAAGACGCATCAGTTCGCTTAAAGGAGAGAAATCGCCGTCTTTGCCGCGGGCCAATTGTGTCTTGTGGCATTGGAGCATGCGCTGTTTCAAGGGTAGGAACGGCGTGACGTCGATGTAGATGCTGGGTTCGAAACCGCTCATGTTGACTGTGTCCATGAACCACAACGCAGGTGGGGTTTGGACTGGAGCGGATTTGGTTTTTTGACCGCGCGAGGCGCAGAACCAACTGGCGGCTTCAGCTAACGCGGACGCGGCGCGGTGATCGGCATGGTAATCGTTCGGTGAGTGAGCCAGGACGAGGGTTGGTTTAAACTGCCGGAAAATTTCAACCAGCTTGCCACGTGACTCAGTTGTGTCCTCCAAGGCTCCGTCGCTGAATTCACCGAAGAAGATTTGTGCGGCGAGGAGTTTTCCGGAATCGAGCATCTCCGCACGGCGTTTGGCGGCGAGATTTTTAATCGGCGTTTGTGGCTGGCCTTTGTCGCCCTGGCACATGACACAGATTGCGACTTCGGCGCCGTCTTGTTTCGCGCGCGCGAGTGTGCCGGCGCAGAGGAGTTCGGCGTCGTCAGGATGGGCGACGATGGCGAGAACGCGGTCGGGTTTGAAACTGATGGTCACGGGTCAATGCTTGCCCTAATTGCCTTTTTGACAAGCGGAAACGCCAGCGGCGCGCGCGGAGCGCCGCGCCCTACCAATTAGGGGAATTCGTCCACACTGGCGAAATGCTGTTGGTGTATTTGCGGATGATGACGGCGTTGCCGGGCTGGAAGATCAGGTTTGTGCCAACGTCGGCGGAGCCGGCGCCGACCTGACGCCATGCGCTGTTCCAATAGTAGTAATCGGCACTGGCGGATTTATTATGACCGATGGAGGCGTTGTTGAAGATTAACAACTCGTCCGTTCGGCTGCCAGGAAGCGGGCTGATGCTGAATGCGCCGCTGCTGACGAGGCCGGAATCGTCGAGTGACACCGCCACGGGACGGGCAAGGCCGATGTAGTTATCCTGCGAAACTGTGGATTGCACGCGCAGGGTGATGGCGAGCTTTGCCGTAATCACCGCACCAAGCGTCATCGCTGTGGTGTTGGTAGGCACGTTATGGCGAACAATGAAATGGATGTTTGGTTGAAGGACGTCGTCGTTGTGATTGTTCGCACCGTCGGAGACCTGTTTCCAAATGCCAGCGTTGAAGAAGTAGACTTTAGCGGCACTCAAGTTGATGCCGGAGTCAGTCGTGTTTGGAATGAGAACTTCGGTGTAACGGTTGCCCGCTAGCGGCGAAGCGATCACGCCCGCGCCATTCGGGAAGGCGGTATTGAGTGTCCAGTAGGGTTCAATGGAAATGACATCACCAACGGCAACGGACGAAAGGGTGTCGGAACCGAGGGATAATGTGAGGGCGTTCGCGGTGTTGGCGGTGACTTGATAAATGCGGCCTTCCGTGGTGCCGGAAGCGAAGCGCGCGTAGTAGGTATTGGATTGCGTGCCGGACGCGTAGACGAATTGGTTCGGAGTCCAGTTGGGCGAGCCATCGGCAGTGACGACGTTTCCGGAAACGGAGTTGACGATGATTCGCGTGCCGCCAGCGCGTGCGAACGGTAGCGAGACAAAGGTGTCAGAGTTGCCGGGCAACGAAAGCTTGATGAAGCCGACGGGATCACTGACGCGTTGTGATGAGAACAATTGATAGAAGCGCTGGATGCTTGCGGCAGGCGCGTCGGTAACGGTGAGAGTCGACGAGGACGCAACGTAACTGCCGAGCGTGTTCCAGGTGAGATCGGTGTGGTTGTCTTTATATTGCAATGTGTAACCGGTGCTGTCGTCAGATTGCCAGGTCATGGAAACGGTGCCGTCCACGTTTGAAACCATGCTGACGAACGGAATCACGTTGGAAACGATGGTGAGCGTTGCGGATGAACTGGTGACGGTCGCGGTGGTGATGTTGGAGACGATGACGCTGTAGGATGCTACGTCACTTGGACCGGCTGAACGGATGGTCAGAGCTGAGGTGCTTGAGCCACTGATGTTGCTGCTGTCGGTGAGGTTCGCCGCATTTTTCCGCCATCGATAGTTCAAAGGTGCGGTGCCGGTGGCGACAACGACAAAAAAGACGGACTGACCTTGCAGAGACGTGTCGCTTTGCGGCTGTGAAGTAATTGCCGGCGGATCATAAACTGTCAGTGTGGCTGCAGAACTGGTTGCGGTTCCAAGGACGTTGCTCGCGACGGCGGTGTATGTGCCGGCGTTGGATTGTGACGCGTTGAAGATGGTGAGTGAATGGGTCGTCGCACCGATGATGTTGCCGCCATTCGACAGAGGCGATGAGTTCTTGAACCACGTCCAGGAGAGGGATTCACCGGAAGCCGCGGCGCTGAAGGTGGCGGATTGAGTTGCGTTGATGGCCAGGCTTTGCGGTTGATTGGTGATCGCGGGCGCGTTTTGGATTGCCGAATAAGTCCATTTGATGGCGTCGGCTATGACGACTTTTCCGGAAACGAGGGCGTTGTTACCCAATTGAACGTAATCGTTTGTTCCGCTGGCGAATTGTTTTGCGGACGTGAGCAGGACCCAATTGCTGCCATTGGCGTTCGCGCCGTTAACCGACTGGTCGAAGGTGATGGTTTCATTGACGCCGTTATGCTGGAGTGTGTAAGGCGCGTTGGTGCTGCGGTTGCTGCCCGAGGTGAAATAGAGATAAAGATCGTAGCGACCGGCGGCAAAGATGGTAGGTCGGAACGTTGCAGTGGCCGTCGTCGAACCGATTGAAGTGCTGGCGACGGAGTAATTGGCGGCGTAAAAGGGCGGGGTCGTTGTGCTTGAAGTCCAACCGCCGACGAGGACGGTTCCCGGGTCAGCGTTGTCGACGATGAGGTCGGTTGCGGCATCGGAGAACACCGCGATGACACTCTTGTTGGCGTTCATGGTGACGCCAAGCGGATTGGTGGAGCCGGTCGCATCGCCCGCCCAGTTCAAGAATGTTTTGCCGGCGCTCGGTGTGGCGGTGACGGTGACGAGTGTGTTGGAGGCGTAAGTGGGCTGGCTTGGACTGACTCCAACGCTACCGCTGCCCATACCGCTAATAGAAAGAGTATAAACGACGGTGAGACTCGCATTGCCGCTGGTGACGGAACCGGCGACGTTGGTAATGACCACAGAATAACTGCCGGCATTCGTGGGTTGCACAGGGTTTAGTGACAAGGTGGACAGTGTCGCCCCTGCAACAGGCGTGCCGTTCAAACGCCATTGATAGGACAGACCGGCGCCGGTTGCGGTGACGGTGAATTGCGCGCTTTGACCGGTTGTCGCTGTCACAGATTGTGGCTGGCCGGTGATGCCGGGAGGATTGACGACGGTGAGCGTCGCGACGCTGCTCGTTGCGCTGCCGCCCGAATTGCTGACAACGACCGTATAGCTCGCGGCGTCGGCTGTTGTCGGGCTCGTGATCGTCAGATTTGCTGCTGCGGCTCCCGAAATGTTGCCGGTATTGCTGAGGTTGACCGTGTTCTTTTTCCATTGGTAACTCAGACCCGATCCAGAAGCGCCGACCGAGAATATTACGTTGGTTCCAGCGCCGACGGTTTGGCTTGAAGGCTGCGAAGTAATTGAAGGGCCGGACGGCGCAGAGTTGAGCGTAAGATCGTAACGCATTACATCGCCCGCGACGGCGGTGGCAATTGCGTTCGTTGCTGAAACCATGCCGGTTTTGCTGGCAACGAGTTGATGAACGGTCCCCGCGGCTGTTGCGGAAACCTGGGCGGCGATGTAGTAGCCGTTGCCATCGGTCGTCACTGTAGAACCTCCCGTGACAGTCACGGTCACATTGTCCACGTTGGTGCCAGTGATTTGATCTTTGACCTGACCCCACATAATTCCTTCTGTCGCGGTGGCGGAATTACGCCATGGCATTGTGGGAGTCGAAACGACATTGGTATAGAGATTGACGGTGATGAAATTCCACCAGGAAGTAGGTGTGGCGGTGTTATTCGGCACGCCGTACGAGTAGGTGGCTGTCCCAGTGAGGCCAATGCTGTAAGCGTATTTGAGCATGTTCAGATTGCTCTGGTCGGTGTTGAGGTATGCGCCCAGCCCGGGGAAAATGGCCCTGTTGTATTGCCAGCACGAACTACACTTGTCGGCCCAATTAGTGAATGTGCTGAGGCTATACGTTTGTGGAATCGCCGTGTCTATCCAGCCGTTTTGGAGCATGCCGGCCCAATCGATCCAGTCAGCGTAGGGCTTGGTATTGCTGAAAGTGCAATTGAGAGGCGTTGGGCTGTAGGCTTCTGCAGCAGTTGAGTGACGAAGCGGTTGGCGTGGATTGGTTTTGATCGATTGGATTTCAGCCTGGCAACGTGCCATCAGTTCGTTGCGGAAACGGCGACGATAGTTGCTCCAGGTGGCATCTGTTGTCAGCGGAGTTCCGCTTGTGCCAGTGATTGCGCGATAACGCGCGAGGCCAGATCTGACATAGGTTAATGTGCTGTAAGCCGGGTAGCCGTAACCTTGAGAAAATCCAGTTCCGTTGATTTCGTCGTCCCAGTTGATGCCGTCGATGGGATAGTTTGTGACCAGCTCTCGAACGATACTGACAATGTAATCTTGTGCGTCTGGGGAGCCCATATCCAAGAGGTAGCTACTGTCTAAGGGATTGCTCGCGTTGGCTTCGCTGTTTGTATACGGGACCATGAACCACTCCGGGTGTGCGGTTAACGTCGTGTTGCCCGCAGGAGGCCATGCTGCAGAAGCCGCGGAAACACGGTACGGTCCGCCGCCGCTGCCACCGAGCCATGCGTGAACTTCGATTCCTTTTGAATGCGCGTAGGTGCAAAGAGACGCCAGCGGATCGAAACCGGCACTGACTCGGCTCGACCACGGCAGGATCGAAGATTTGTATTGCGCGCCGTGTGAGGTGGAGCCCGATGGGTGATCCATATACGCGACTGTTTGAAAAATGATCGCGTTGTAATGTGCATTGGCCAGAGTATTGACCATGTTGGTCACGTCTGTGCCGTTTGCTATGGCGGAATTAAATACGTCGGCCCAAGCGGCGCGGAATTGCTGCTGCGCGTGGAGCGGGGTGGCAAGCGCGATTAAAAGCGCGATGACAAGCCGGGTTTGGGTGAAATTTATCAATTTTCGCCGGAGCGAATTAAATTGATAGACAGAATACGTGCGTTGGGTCCGTTGGGTTTCGGGCACGATGACAGGTAATCATATCCATAAGGCGCTGTCAAGATGAACGAGGCTCAACTGCGATGCAGAAGTCACTGATTATGATACAGGCGGCTACTTAGAATCGCGTTGTAAGTAGGAGAATAGGTCCATGAGTTCTTTTGGCTGGAGCGACTCAAGGAGGCCTTCGGGCATGAGGGACAGTTGCGATTCGCGCATGGCGCGGAGATTGTCGCGCGGGATGGTGTGCTTCTGGTTGTTTCGGTCCAGGACCGTGACTGAAGCCGGGGAGGAATCGACGACGAGGCCGCTGAGGTTTTGGTCGTCTTTGGTTTCGACGTCGAAGTTGACGTATTCGGGGCGGATGTAGGCGCTTGGGTTAACGATGTTGAGCAATAGGACGTCGAGGTTTTTGCGATCGATGCCGGTGAGGTCGGGGCCGATTTTGTTGCCTTCGCCGAAGAGGGTGTGGCAGACGGCGCAGGTTTTCTGGAAGGTTTTTTTGCCTTCGGTTGGATTGCCGGTGGCATCACGGCCGGCTGCGCCGCTGGGGTGAATGACCAATTTAAGACGGTTGATGATGTTTTGTTTTTCGGCGGGGGAGCTGGTTTGGATTTTGCCCCAGAGTTTTTCGATGCGCGGGAGAAGATCTTTGAAGGTTGCGATTTGACGAACCTGGTCGAGAGATATGTCCCTGGGTGTGAGATTCTTTGCTTCGACGGTTGCGATGAGTGTTGAGGCCCACGTGGGGCGAGAGCAAAGGGCGTTGACGATTTGCGTGCGGTTGGCTGGAGGGACATGCGGATAAAGATCGATCAACTCGGAGGCTATCTGTGGATCGGAATATCGTTCGACGGCGGAGAGGGCAGCGTTGCGGATTGAATCCGATTTGGTTTCGCGGAGCAGGGTGGTTAAGAGAGGGAGGAAGCGAGGGTTGCCGTTTTGGGCGAGTGAGTCGATCAGTGAAATGCGATCAGGTTTCGGCACTGTTTCATCGATGATTAATCGCTGCGCGGTTGTTTCGGAAGGCGCGTGCTGCATGCGGACGCCGAGCCGAATCAAACGAACATCATTTTGGGATTTTGTGGGCAATGACGTTATCCATGCGCCGAACGAATCGGGAACGCGGGTTGATTTTGCCAGACCTGCGTCCATGCCTTTAAGGATCGGCCCGATGCGATTTGCCTGTGACCCAGCAGCGCGCAAAAGAGTCATGCAAGCGTCGAGATCGTATTCAGAGGCGTAGCGGCGGGCGACTTTTTCGAGGATTGCGTTTGTGGCGAGGCGATCGTCTGAAAACATTTTCACAACGACATCTCGATTTGAGATTGTTTTATTTTCGAGAGCCCACCAATCCAGAAGCGGAATGCAAGGGTCATTGGCATCTTCGATGCGCAGGAGCAGTTCGTGAATGATTGGCAGGGCGTCGTCGCCGGGAAGTCTCTTGGCCGAGCACGCTAACTGCGCACGAACTGGTGCGCTTTGCTCATTGTGCGCTAGCTCGACGAGCGCTTCGCGAATTGAGTTGGAGACGTTGTGTGAGTCGGCCAACAACCGAACGGTCCATTTGCGAATATTCGCGTTGCTGTGGTGTAGGAGTTTCGCCGCCGTGGCTTCGTTGAAACCGCCGCTCACGTAAAGAGCCCACAACGACTCGAGTTGAAGGTGTGCGTTGGTGGAAGAAAGAACAGTGTTTAGCAGTTGTGGGACGATGGAAGTATCGCGTCGCTCCGCCAAAATGCGGCGAGCTTCGCGGGCGAACCATTCGTTTTTGTCATTCAGAAATTGGAGAAGTTCTGTGCTGGTTTTTGTTTCGAACGATGGAAGCGCGACGTTGGTATCTGCCTGTGCGTATTGCACGCGATAGACGCGGCCGTTGCTGCGGTCCCAAGTATCGAGAGGATCGACATGGGTGACGCGTTTGTCGCACCAGTCGGCGATATAGACTGCGCCGTCGGGACCGACGCTGCAGTTAACGGGTCGGAACAGGTTATCGTCTGTTTTCAATATCTCGCCGCCGAAGGTGGACTGGAACGTGGAGCCGTGCGGCTTGAGCGTGGACCAATAAACGGAAGTGTCGAGCGGGTGGCCGGAGATGTAGGCGTGATTGAACTCAGTCGGGAACGCGCCGCCGTTGTAGATGATGCCGCCGGTGGAAAGGTGATGGCCGCGATTGCCGTGTGTGCGGGACGTGTTCGAAATAGCCGTAAGTGTATGGGTTGTGGAGCGCGCCGTGTTTGCCGAAGTTCTTTACGTAATACGCGCCTTGCAGCGCGTGGAGCATTTGTTCGCTCGCATTTGTGCCGCAGAAAATTTCGCCGTCGTCGTCGAAATCGAGGCCCCAAAGATTTCCGCCGCCTTCGGCGAATAATTCGAACTGGTGCGTGACAGGGTGATAGCGCCACACGCCTTGTTGAAATTCGATGCCGCGAACGTGCGCCGTCACGGTGCTGCCTTGCACACCATAAAGCCAGCCGTCTGGCCCCCATGTCAGGGAGTTTGCGAACGCGTGCGCGTCTTCCATGCCGAAGCCGGTGAGCAAAATTTCAGGATCACTGTCGGGAACGTCATCGCGGTTTTTGTCGGGATAGAAGAGCAGGTAAGGGGACTGCATCACGAAGACGCCGCCGTGACCGATGGCAAAACCGGTGCAGAGATTTAAGCCAGTGATGAAATTTTTGTAGCGGCGCGCGTGACCGTTGGCGTCGAAGTCGTCGCAAATCGTGATCTTATCGGCACCCTTCGGACCGCGTGGGGGCGGTTCGGGAACGCGATCGTAAGTGGTGCGCAGATATTGATCGACCTTTGTGGGTTTCAGTCCCGCAGGGGTGGGATATTGGATGTATTGCAGCACCCAAAGGCGGCCACGGTCGTCGAAATTGAGACAGAGTGGCTGGCGGATTTCGGGTTCGTTCGCGACCAGTTGAACGACGAAGCCCGGAGGGACGGTCATTTTATCAAGCGATTGTTGAGGAGGAAGGCCGTGTGCCGTGAATGCAACAAAAACGGTGCGCAAGCCACACGCACTCCAAACGCTTCGCGAGGATTCGAGCCATGGGGTGTCTTCTACTTCGAAATTGGAACTTCGTCTTCGATACGAGCGGTGGCCAGTTGCGCGGATGACAGTTTGGATTCGGATTCTGGTAATCGTTCGTTCAAAACGTCTTTGGCGCGTTTGAGGTCGAGTTCGTTTTCCCATCGAGCGATGACGATCGTGGCGGTGGCGTTGCCGATGAGGTTGGTCATCGAGCGAGCCTGGGCCATGAACCAATCGACACCGAGAATCAGGACCATTCCTTCGACGGGAATGGTTTTCATCGAGGAAAGCGTCGCAGCTAAAGTGATGAACGCGCTGCCGACGACGGTGGCTGCGCCTTTCGATGTGAGTAGGCAGACAATGAGGACGGCGAATTCCTGCGCGAAGGTCAGGTGAGTATTGGTCGCTTGTGCGATAAATAGCGCGCCCATGGTGAGGTAGACGGATGTGCCGTCGAGATTGAACGAGTAGCCGGCCGGAAGAACCAGGCCGACGAGCGGCTTGGAGCAGCCGAGGTTTTCGAGCTTGGCGAACATGCGTGGCAGGACTGATTCCGACGAAGCCGTGCCGAAGACGATGAACAGCTCGTCACGGAAATATTTCAACAGCTTGAGAACGTTGAGATTGTTGTAACGCAGCAACGCGCCGAGGCAGATGAGGATAAAGCTGAGGCACGTGAGATAAATGCAGGCCATCATCTTGCCGAGTGGCACGAGCGATTTGAGCCCGAATTTCGAAATGGTGAAACTCATCGCACCGAACACAGCGAACGGCGCGAGTTTGATAATCATGGCTATCATTCCCATGAGCGCGCGCGCGACTTGTTCGAGCGCAAGAATCACCGGCCGGTTGGATTCGCCGAGCGCGGACATCGCCATGCCGAACAACACCGAAATAAAGAGCACCGGCAAAATATCTCCGCGGGCAAAGGCGCCAACAATCGTATCGGGAATGATGTTCAGCAGCATGTCCACAAAACCGTGGTGCTCGGGAATATTTGTAAGTTTGGATTGCAGGTCGGCAATGCTGAGACTGGCCACCGCAACGTTCATCCCTTCACCGGGCTTGACGGTTTTCGCCACCAGCCAGCCGATGACGAGGGCGAGCGTGGTCATGATTTCGAAGTAAATAAACGCTTTGGCGCCGATGCGGCCGATGCGTTTGAGATTTCCCATGCCCGCCATTCCAACGACAACGGTCGTGAAGATGATCGGCGCGATCACCATGCGGATGAGTTTGATGAAGCCGTCGCTCAGCGGTTTGAAGACGACTCCGGAAAATTCCCGGACGACCATGTTCGGCGGCCCAATGAAGGTCGACGGTTCTTTTTGGAGGACTTTTTCCGGGAGAAGGATTCCGGTTGCTATACCGATCAAGGTTCCAATAAGCACCCAGAAATAAAGATGATGATAAAAACGTTTGCGCTGCATGGGTGCTATGTCGGCGATGTTCTTAGCCGTAAACGCGCGCGCAAACAAGGAAAGTATTTTCCAGAACGCTAACGTCGTCTAAATCTTGAATTCTAAAATTTATCCGAGCCACTTGGGATTATGCGCAGTGCCGTCGTAGTTGGAGGTGGTTTTAAATTTTTCAAACTTGCCGGTTGCGGCGGCTTCGGCGGTGCGGGCCAGGAGTTGTTTAACGGCGCTGGCGGAAAGCGGTTTGAAGGTGCGGGCAGCCTGAAGAGCTTGTTGCAGGTTTTCCATGCTTTCCATTCCAGTGATGACGACGGACGTGGGAAGGTTCATCGCATAGTGCAACGCTTCAATCGCTGAAACGGTGTTGGTTTTGAGCAAATTGCCAGCGGCCAATGGCTTCATTCCGAGAATGCCCATGTTCTTTTTCACCGCGACTGGCACGACCTTGTGCTCGAAACTGCGAAAGTGTGCGTCGAGAACGTTTAGTGGCATTTGCACGGTGTCGAAGGTGAACCCGTGTTGCTCGGCGATTTCAATACAGCGCAGATGAATTTGCGGATCTTTGTGGCCGGTGAAACCTATGTGACGGATTTTGCCGGCCTGTTTGGCTTCAGCTAATGCTTCCATCGCGCCGCCGGGTGCAAAAATCACATCCGGATCCTCGAAGCGAATGATCTCGTGCATTTGCAACAAATCGAGGTGGTCGGTTTGCAAACGCTGCAGGGATTCGTCGATCTGTTTGGCGGCAGCTTGTTTGTTGCGGCCGTCGATCTTCGTCATCAAGAACGCCTTTTCACGATAGCCATCGCGGAGTGCTTTGCCCATGCGCACTTCGCTGTCGCCGTCGTGATAGTCCCAACAGTTGTCCATGAAGTTGATGCCCGAATCGAGCGCGGTGCGAATGATCTTGATGCCTTCTTCTTCGCTTGGATTGCCGATGTGAAAACCGCCGAGGCCAATGCAGGAAACTTTCTCACCAGTGCGGCCAAGTGTCCGGTAGGGGACATCGCCCCGTTTTTCGGCGGCGAGTGCCGACGCGCTCGTGCTCACAGCGAGACCGGTTGCGACGGTCAGTTTGACAAAGTCACGGCGAGTGTATGCATTGGTGTCCATAAACTAAAACATGGCTCCGGCGAGCCCGGCGTTCAACCGGAATTTCGAGGGGCTCGGCTATCAATGTCGAACAACATCCTATTAGCGGTAACATCTTTTTGTTTTGGTGAGAAAAAGTTGGAAAAGGTGAGAAAAGATTGGAAAACCTGCAATGCAACTGAACTGACTGACCCTGACCATCGCACCGCTCAAAATAATTTTAGGTTCGGAATGGTTCGGTTTACCTCGGTTTGGTTCGGTTTGGTTCGGGATCAATCGAATATTGTCCCCCCTTACCCCCCTCTGGACCCGTCACGCCGTCCCAAGGCACGTAAACATTGATGGTGGCGGTTCCCCCACGAGCCTGACCAATTCAACCTCGGACGGTTCCGCAGGGGGAGTCATTAATAACAAGGACCCTTTGATGCCAAAAATAAAATTTTAATTTTTTGGCGTTATGAGCCGTTATGAAGCGTTACAAGCCGTGATGACGCGTCATGCCAAAACGGGGCGAGCGCCACTTTGGCGCAGTTTTGTGATTTCAAAGAACATTCGCCTTCGCAGGCGTCCGGCATGCACCGCCGGCTGCTGCAAGGTTTAACATGAAGTTGCGACATATGTCAAGCGTTGCAAGTTAAACCGATTTCGCGCGAAGGCTTCGAACCGCCGACTGGTAATCGGGGCTCGCTCCGCTCGGGGAGCAAAGAACGCGACGATGGTCACTACGGACCTTAACAAGGGAGTGGCGGCTAACTTTATCGGCGGCGAATCTGGGAGCGTTCTGTTTTCTTGTTCGAGGACGGCAAAGCCTTTCTCTGATGCCGCCGTAAGATGATGTCTTCTGCTGACAACCGTTTTCGTCTGATGGTTTGAAACGCCTCGGTGGTGAACTCTGGGCCTCAGTGTTTTCCCCAACAGACAAACCATGTTTATCGCTGCCGCACCATCCGTGCGAGCTAAGCGGTTCTTGGGAAACAAAACACAAACAATAGAAACTAAAACACCTATGAAGCTAAAACACATAGCAATCTGTCTGATTGCGGCGGCCATGTCCGCATTGACAGCAAGAGCGCACATTCTGGTCACCGTTCTTTGTCCCGAAAGCGGCAAATCGGCGGCGGGCATTCACGTGTGCGCAACAAAGGCCAACAATCCTGAAAACCAACTTTGTGGCGAAACCGATGAAAACGGCTTTGTAAACTTCGTCCCGAATGCTGGGGGCATTTACCACGTCTGCGTCGATACTACCACCCTGCCGGCCGGGGCGATCCTCGCTAACCCTTGCCAGGACATTGATTTCGAAGGCGTCGACATCGCCGTCGAATTCGATCTTGGTGGCTCCTTCTGCGAATCCGCTCCGCCGCCATCGGCGTGCTGGGAGACTGGCGGGGGCACCTTCCTCAAGGTCAAAGGCCAACCTGTGTGGACCTTTGGTGGCGTCATCTATCCCGGGTGCAGTCCTACGGCTGCGGGCGGTGGAAACTTGAACATCGTTAACCATGTCACAGGCCTTCACTTCAAGGGCACCGACTTCGTCGTTGACGACTGCAGGGGCGTCGCGACCAAATCACCGAAGGTCACGGTTAACATCATTGACTGGCATGGCACCGGCTACGTGAGTGGCGCCGACGAATCGAAGAAGACGCCGGTTACTTTCGTCGGCACGTTTAGAGATGCTAAGGAGAGTGGCGCTAGCGCCGACGGGCTGTATATCAAAGTGCTGGATCTGAGCGGTCATGTGCTATTCCAGATCGGCGGCGGTCCTGATGACCTGCAGCTGCTCAGCACGGGCAATGTTCAGATTCACCAGAGCAGTTGCGGCAAGTAGCACCTGGTGGAATAGTTTGGCCATAGAGCCGCGAGCGTTCCTGAACGCTCGCGGCTTTTAGTTATTGTGTCATTACAGCCCAGCACAAAATAAAGGGGTGTTTCGCTTGGGGCCAGCCACCCGAATCTCCTCCACAATGCGCAACGGTTATACGGATCGGTTGGAGTTGCTGGAGGGAAGATGTCTCGCGAAGGACGCAAAGGTAGAACCGGAATTAGAACACACTATAATAGACGCCGTACTGAGGTGAACTTGACCTGCATCAATGGAATGCGGTGCAATGAAATATCGAGAATCCAAAAAATTCAAAAATGTTGCTCATTGTCGCTCATTCCTTCTCATTCCTTCTCATTGGAGAAACATGGAGAAACATTGGAGAAACAATGGAGAAACTCTTTAACGTTAATTGTTTCTCCTAAGTTTCTCCTGCCGCCTTAGCTTTTTGACCGCCTTCCCAAACAAGGCTCATAAAAATAAAAGAATTTACGCTTTAAGAACCTTGATAAACCTTTAGGAACCTTGATTCGCAAGGGTTTGTCACAGTGATGCCGAACCAACGTGGCAAGCGGTCCGCTTCGCAACCTTTAACATCTTTTTGTTCTGGTGGTAAAAAACGGTAAAAAGCGGTAATGGCCGGAATTCCGCGGTAAGCGGCGGTTTGCCGGCGTCCAATTTGCTGCGTTTTGTCAAAGATCCGCCTTCGCCAAGGCTTCGGCGCGACAAGTCCGCGTTCAGTAAGCCCAAGAGCTCAGGGCTGCAAATTCAGCAGCAGCTTCATATTAGAAAAAGAGAGTTACTGTGTCAAGCGTGGGGAGAAAAGTGAGAGTGAGAGTGAAAGTGCATAGGGGGCGGGGAGACCAAGGATTACAAACCATCCAATCGCGCAAACATTCCCCAACGCAACGCTTGTTCGCCGACGCCGCCGAATCGAATTGTTTATCTACTCAGCGCAAAGGAGAAATCTACGACTTCAAAACGAACCATACTAAGGGTTGACCCTCCGACTTTAATCGAGCCAATCAGGGTAGACGAATTCGATAGAATCGGGCGGGATAGTTCGTCCATTGCTGATCGCTAAAGTAAATCTTACCATTGGTAACGGTGCAGCTTTGCACCGTTTTCCAGGATGCGCTCGGCAAGTTTGTGGCGGCTTCCACTACGATGGCGATGTTCGTTGTTCCAGTGATGTTGAAGCCAAAGCGATTTGTCAGGACGCCGAAGTAGCCGTCGCTGGTTTGAACCTGCGGGTTCCACGGCGCTGTCGGGATTCCATCAAATGTTGCGCCCCACCCTGTCGTTCCCGGTAAGTAATAAGCGGTGGGATGAGGGCCGAGAAAAACGGTGGTGTCATTTGTTGGCGTCGGCGCGTTTCCCCGGAAATAGATAGATTGCAATCCGGAGACATAGAATGAATAGGTGTCGATGTTGGTCACGCTGCTCGGAATGGAGATGCTTTTCAACTTGCTGCAGGCCTCGAATGCATAGCTGCCAATGCTGGTCACGCCCTCGGGAATGGTGACGTTGGTTAATCCCCCGCACTCGTAGAATGCAGAACTCCCGATGCTGCTCACACTGCTGGGAATAGTAATGCTAGTCAGGCTGGCGCAGCCGAGGAATGTAGCACCTCCAATACTTGTTACGCCGTTGCCGATCGTAACGCTGTATAAGGCGGAGCAGTAACTAAATGTCGAATAGCCCATGTCGGTAACGCTGTTGGGAATAGTGACGGTGCCGAGGCTGGTGCAGTTATAGAATGCGAAGCCTCCGATGTTGGTGGCAGCGTTGCCGATGGTCAGATTGTTCAGGGAAGTGCAGGAATAAAACGCGGAGTCTCCGATTCTCGTGACGCCATTGCCGATGCTCACTGACGTTAAGCCGCTGCAGTACATGAACGCCTGCTGTTCGATGTTCTTAACGCTGTTAGGAATAGTGACCGCAATAGGGCTGGCGCACTCCTCGAAAGCCCCGCGCGCAATATTGGTGACGCTATTCGGAACAGTATAACTGCCAGCGCGGCCAGCCGGATATTCCAGGAGCACGGTTTGAGCTTGGTTAAACAGGACGCCATTAACACTGCTGTAGATAGGATTGCCGGCTGCCATGGTAATGTTGGTCAGACTGCTGGACGTGAAGAACAGCGAACCGCTTCCGATGTTGGTCACACTGTTCGGAATGGTAATGGTGCGCAAGCTGGTGCAATAGGCGAAGGCCTGACTTCCAATGCTTGTCACACTGGCGGGAATTGCGATGTTAGTCAGCTTGGTGCAGTTGTAGAACGCCTCAGTTCCGATAGTGATGACGCTGTTTGGAAGAGCGACGCTGGTCAACCTACAGTTCCAGAACGCCGAGGTGCCGATGTTCGTCACGCTACTGGGAATGACCACGTTAGTTAGGCTGTTGCAATAATAGAACGTAGAGTCGCTGATACTTGTCACGGAATCGGGAATCGTGATGGCGGCCAGCGTTTGACACGAGTTGAACGCCGATTCTCCAAAGCTGGTTACGCTATTCGGAATGCTAATGTTTGTCAGATTGACGCACGAACCGAACGCATAACTTCCAATATTGGTAACACTCCCCGGAATGACGTAGCTCCCTGCAAGGCCAGCGGGATATTGTATCAGGATGGTCTGGTCTTGATTGAACAGGGCGCCGTTAGTGCTGGAGTAATTAGGATTGCCGAAAATTACCGTAACATTCGTCAGGCTATTGCAGGCCGCGAAGGCGCCAATTCCGACATTGGTCACGCTATTAGGAATTGTGACGCCCGATATATTACAGTACTTGAACGCATTGCTTCCGATGCTGATCAGACTGTCGGGAATAGTCACCGTGGCCAAGTTGTAGCATTGGAAGAACGCAGCATCGCCAATGCTGGTCACGCCGTTGCCAACCGTCACGTTTGTCAGACCGTTAAAACACCGATAAAAAGCGCCATTTCCAATGGTGGTCACGCTGTTGGGGATGACTACGCTGGACACGTATGTGTTGTTTGAAAATGCAGAGTCGCCAATCGTCGTTACCGGATAGCCGTTGATCGCGCTGGGGATGATCACGTTTCCCGGCCCAGTGTAGCCAGTAATGGTGATAGATCCGTTGTTGGTAACGAATGAGAACTGTGTCTGCCCGCGGGCGGCCAATACTCCCAATGACAGCCAAAGGGCGGCTGCTAATAAACAAGTTCCCTTCATAAGCGATCGAATTGTTATTAACCCCAGTAGGCCTATCAAGCTAAATTGGGCACTCCAATTCGATGCGTGCGCGTGTTCACTTTGCTATAAGTTGCAAAGCGCACTGCTCCAATTCCTCCACCCCGAGACACGAATGGAGTGGAAGAGCAAAACTTACGTCCAGGTGTTAGTTCCAACTTTTGACATAACTTCAATCCGCCATTCCCGATTTTAGGTAAAAGATAGAAGACCGTCGGAGAAAGTTGACCGCCGACATTCTGTCGGGACTCGCTTCGCTCGGTGTTGAGGGCAACGCGGAATTACAAATTACAGATCACAGATTACAAAATGTTTTCGCGCTCTCGTCACCCGCAACGAGAGCGCGAAAACAAAGGATTACTTGAGGGTGCGCTTGGTTCCTATAAACAGGCCACCCCTAACGGGGTTATAAATTCGTTCAGGTATCGGGCTCAACGGTTGATACAACTTTAATCCGCCAGTCCTGATTTGAGATAAAAGATAGAAGAGCGTCGGAGGAAGTTGAGGGTTGGTGCAGGTTGAGGGGTGAGTGTTGAGTGGAAACAACGTTTCCGTTCAATCGCGCAAACATTCCCCAACGCAACGCTTGTGCTCCGATGCCGCCGAATCGAGTTGTCTATCTACTGAGCGCAAAGGAGAAACCTACGACTTCAAAACGAACCATACTATGGGTTGACCCCTCCGATGCCATAAAAGGCAAAGGCTGAGGACAACAACGGGATAATCCTGAGTTTGATCAATACACCTGCTTTGTAAACTACCGAGCGCTGCTGGATTCTATAGCGCGAAAATTCACGAAACCGTTGAAACGGTTAAGACTATGATGCGCGTCCGCAAGCCCCCGCGTTGAAACGCGGGGTTAATGAGAACTAGTGGGGCGACATGTTCAGAATCTGCGCGATCATTTTGTTTGGCACCGCGATTGATTTGCTAGCCAATGGGTTTGCCGGTAGGCCGATGATGGCGGCGAGACATGACACCATTGTTTTCAGCGAGTTGCCGCAAACACACATCGAGACTCGACGTCCCATGCTGCTCGGCGATGCGAGTGCTGCGCAACAAATGCCTCCGCCGTTGGCAAGTTTCAACGGATACATACACGACGGGCGCACGCCATCGATTCCAGATTGCATGGGCGCAGCTGGACCGAATCATTTGATGATCACGATCAACAATCTTGTCATCATTCAACGGCGCGACGGGCAGACGATTTCGAGTGTATTGGCGGATACGTTTTGGAATGGGTTGGGTATCGCGCCGTTTGATCCGCGGCTTTATTACGATCCGTATGCGAACCGGTGGATTTTCAGTTCGGGTTCGGCCCAGGAGTCAACGAACTCAGCGTTATTGCTGGCGGTATCGGCGACGAGCGATCCGACGGGAACGTGGTTTCGATACAAGGTGGATGCGGATCCGACCCATACTTCGTGGGCGGACTATGACAAGCTGGGTTTTAACAGTCGGTGGGTAGTGGTTCAGGCGAACATGGAGCCAATACCGGGTTCGACGAACACCACTGAAGCGAACACGTCGCACATATTTGTTTTTAATAAGACGAACGTTTATGCGGGTGGCAGTGGACTGTTCACGTATATTTCGGTGCCGGTGGATACGTTTCAGGCTTTTGATATTGTGCCGTCAGCGACGTATGACACGAATTTGCAGAGCATGTTTTTGCTGGCGCTTCGAGCAGATGCGCGCGGGCCCTATACGCAGTTTCCACCGATGATCAGGATTTATGAGTTGCACGGCGCATTTGGCTCTGAAGTTTTGACGTTCAAGACGAATGCGACTGCGCCGATAACGTGGCCGATTGGGCGCGGGATGGCATCGGGGTATCAGTTGGGCACGCCGCAGGTGATCCGGATTTTGGAGAAGTCATTGGATAACGTGATTTATCGCAACGGCACGCTTTGGACGGTGCACAATATGTTTCCGTACGATACAAGCGATCAAAGTGATATTCAGTTTTGGCAGATCACCACGAATGGGCAGGTGCTGCAGTTTGGACGGGTGGAAGATCCCACTGGCAACAATCGTTACGGTTTTCCAAGCATTGCGGTGAACAAATCCAATGATGTGCTCATGGCATATACGCGGTGCAGATCCAATGATTACATCAGCGCCAAATACACTTTTCATGCCGGAACGGATGCGCCGAATACGATTCGCGGCGACACGATTTTGAAAGCGGGCGAAGCTCCGTACACCACCGGCGACACAAATGTTTTCGAGGTGTTGCACTGGGGCGATTACACGCAGACGGTTGTGGACCCTGTGAACGACATGGATTTTTGGACAATACAGGAATACGCCGCGGTAAATACAAATGACCTCGCGGGTTACGGGCTGTGGTGGGGCCGGTTTGTGCCGCCGAGTGCGTGGCCGCGGTTCTTGAGCGAGCAGCGGAGCAATAATAATTTTGTGATGACGTTCACTTCGTCGTTTAGCAACAAATATAATCTTCAAAGTTCGGCTGTTATACCGACGAATCAATGGACGGTGGTGCAGTCGAACATTGCTGGCACCGGCAGTATTATGCAGGTGACGGTGACGAATGCGTTTCCGGCGGCGCAGAATTTTTTTGAGATGCGGTTGGTGCCGTGACGCAATGCCTCCTCTCCCCAGCCCTCTCCTCCAAGGAGGAGAGGGAGAATCGGACCACGCAGCGCGTGGTCCCTACCTCGGGGGGCTTTGTTATGCTGGCTCGGCTCGACACAAATTTTTAAACAGACGCTAATGTGTCTAGATAGTTGAAACACTTCTTGGACAAACGCCTTTAAGGCAATTTGATTCGATAGATACGCCGGGGAAGGTTGGGGGAATCGACGTCAGTAAAATTAGTGTTGGGAACGGTGTCGGAATGGATGTCGGTCCAGTTGGTCAGGTTGGTGGAGGCCTGGATGGTGAAGGTGCCGGAGGAAAGGCCGCCGATGTCGAAATGGTATTGGTGACTGATGTCCGTTCCAAAATTAAGGAGTCGAATGATCGGCGGGACGAAAGAAACGGTTTCATTCCAGTGTCCGAGCGCGGCTGCCGGTCTGCCGCCAGCGTAGGTGAAACTGCCCACCATATAAACGTCATCACCGGTGATCGAAATTCCTACCACGGAAGAAGCGGTGGGTGAGAGGCGGCTGATGCCGCTGCCCAGCCCGTGCCATTGGCCGTCCCATTTGGCTAGACGATTCAAGCCGGATATGCCGCCCGCATTGGTGAATGAACCTCCGACAAACAGGGTCGATCCGTTCGCCGCAATGGTGGACACGGTTCCATTCGTGATTCCACCGCCAACCTCGGACCATGCGCTGCCGTTCCATTTGGCGAGGCGTCGCACAGTCGTGGCGCCTGAGTTGAGGAAGCTGCCGCAGGCGTAAAGATCGCTGCCGATAAAAGTCAGCGAGTTGACGGTGTTGGCGAGGCCAGGATCGGTTCCAAGAGACCACCAATTATTACCGTCCCAATAGCCAATATTGTCCAAGTCTGCTCCATTGTGCGGCGGAAGAGGATCCTGCCATCCGATGTAGTAATTGCCGCCGACGTAAAGCTTGGCGCCGTCGCTAACGAGGGCATTGATAATATTATTAATTCGCCAGGAGGAGATGGTTGGAACTTCCGTCCAGTCGCTGCCGTTCCAGCGCGCAATGCCGGGCATACCGCCGGTGCCGTCACCGCGAGCGGTGAAGGAGCCGCCAGCAAATATCTGGCCCTGGTGGGAGCAGAGTGCGAGGACCTGGTTGTTTAGGCCGCTGGCCATCGCATGCCAGCTTGCGCCATCCCAGTAAGCGACGTTGCGCGCGACAACACCGCCCGCATTGGTGAAAAGCCCGCCGACATAGACTGTGTTGCCGTCCTGAAGAATGGCATTGACGTCACCACCGAGCACGCCGCCGCCAACGTTGTCCCAGACTGAACCGTTCCAATGCGCGATTTTATTTGGCTTCAATCCGCCTGCGATTAGCACGCCCGAACCGCCCACATAAACATCATTGCCCGCGGCACTGACAACTTTTGATGAAAGCCAGGTGCCCTGGGATTTCGGACCGGTCAGCGCCGACCATTGAATGCCGTCCCATTTGGCGACGCTGAGGGTGCCCGCGGTTCCGGCCTGGACGAAGTCGGAACCGGCATACAGATTGACCCCATCGGATGCGAGGCAGGAGACCTTGGTCAGGATTTCACCAGCCGTGCCGGGAGCGAGCGCTTCCCATGCCGATCCGTTCCAACGCGCGACATGGCGCATGGCCGCGCCGCCAATACTGGTGAAATTTCCGGCGGTGTAGAGATTTGTGCCAACAACAGCCAGGCTGGTGTTGGTTCCGGAAGGTCCACCGCCCATCGAGTACCATTGCGAGCCGTCCCAGCGCGCAAGGTTAGTCGCATTGACGCCACTGGCCGTTTTGAACAGGCCGGCCACATAAAGATTGCTGTTGAGCACTGTCACCGCACTTATCAACTGGGACGAGCCACCGTTGTAGAGGCCAGTGCCAAGGGCATTCCAGTTTACGCCGTCCCACCGCGCGATATTGTTGGCTTCAACGCCGCCCGCAAAACGGAAATTTCCTGCGACGATCAGGTCGCCGTTCCAATCCACCGTCATGGATGTGGCCGTTACACCAATACCGTTTGTATAGGTGGTCAGTCCGGTGCCCAGCGGATACCAGTTGGTGCCGTCCCAGCGTGCAATGTTGCTGGCGGTGATCCCGCCCGCCTGCGTGAACAGGCCGCCGACATAAAGATCATTACCTTTAAATCGCAGACTTTGGACGACGCCATTGACTCCGCCGCTGACGTCTGACCAGTTGGACCCATTCCATTTGGCGAGGCTGCGCACAGTTACGCCGCTGATGTTAGTAATGAAGCCGCCGCCGACATAAACGTCCGTCCCGTGCGTCGCGATCGCGAAGCCCACCGGCCCTGAACCCAGAGAAAATCCCGATCCGAATCCTGCCCAGTTCGCGCCGTCCCATTTAGCCACACCAACACAACCGGCCTCCCCGGCACTGGTGAAAGATCCGGTAAGAAAAAGATTGGAACCGCTCGTCGTCATCGAGTTGACGAGACCGTCGGCGCCAGGGGCACCGAAGCGGGTATCCCAATGATCATCATCGGCGGCGAAGACTGAACACGAAGACAGCAATGCGATAGCTTTTATCCAGACAAATAAATTCTTCATAGCCCCAGGGTTTTGGCGAGATTAAGAGCGGCTTGTTGTAGCGGCAAGAGGATTTTGTCCGGCTTTAGAACAGCTAACTGCGCAGCGGTCATTCGCCTGTGCCCTCGGCCTTATCGGCTTCGAGATAGCGCTCGATATGGCGGTCGAGGTCGGACATACCGCCGGCGCAACTGGCGGCTTCGACGCGCTCGAGCATTTCCAACGTCCAGGTTTCTTCTTCGACCTGTTCGCTGATGTACCACTGCATCAGCATCTGGGTCGGATAGTCTTTGGCGTGGATGGCGGCTTCGTAGACGGCGTTGATGCCGGCGGTGTTTTTCTCCTCCATGGCCTGCACGTGGCGAGCGACTTCAACAAGGGATTTGAAGGTGCTCTTCGGCGCGGCAAGAGGACTGAGTTCGGGCAAAGTGCCGCGGTCGATGATGAAATCGATGATTTTCTGGGCGTGAATATGTTCTTCGCCGACCTGTTTGGCGAACCAACGGGTGAATCCGGCAAGGTTTTGGTTGTCACACCAGTTAGCCAGCGCGCGGTAACTGTAGGCAGCGCCGAGTTCCTGGTTGATCTGGCGATTCAATTCAGAAAGGACCGATGGCGCGATTTTGGAGTTGGACATGTGTTGAAACATGGCTCCTGCGAGCCCGCCGTTCAACCGGAGTTTCCATCAGCTTGGAGTAAGCTGCCAGCGGAGTTTCGATAGGTAATCGGGCTTGAATCATCGACGATCCGATTGCGAAACACTTAACCGAAGTCGGAACACGGACCATCGGCAATTATGTTGCCAAAACCTACCTTTCGTCAGAAATCGTCGTTTGAATTGGCTTTTCCTCGACGTGATTTTTCGGGGGCGTTCGTCTTGGGAAAGGACTTTGCTAAATCTGTCTTCACATTTTTAAACTCTATCCTGCTGGCGAGGTTGGTCCACTCGTAGGGATCGTTTGAGTGATCATAAAGTTCTTCACCGCCATCGGCGTAGCGGATGTAGCGCCATTGTTCATTGCGAGCGGTGTGGTTTTGGTAACCAAAGGTGCAGAGGGTCGGTGTTTTCCATTCGGCTTTCGGATCCGCTAAAAGGGGTTTGATGCTGATGCCTTCAACGTGTTTGGGCACGGGTATGCCACTCAGTTCGCAGAGCGTCGGGTAAATGCTCATGAAATCGACTGGCCGTTCACAAATTGTTCCTGGTTTGGTCAGGCCGGGCACAGACCAAATCAACGGCGCGCGCACCGCTTCTTCCCACAAGGCAAATTTTCGCCAATGACTTTTCTCGCCGAGGTGCCAGCCGTGATCGCCCCAGAAAACAATGATGGTGTTATCGCGATACGCGCTTTTCTCGAAGGCGTCCAGCAATCGCCCAACGTTCATGTCCATGTAGGCGATAGTCGCCAGATACGATTGGACGGCCGCTTTCCAGCGACCGCTTTTGACGATGGCTTTGTGATCGCCGTTAGGTTTGGCCATGCGCACACCGGCGGGTGGAACATCGTTTAGATCGTCCGCCAGATAGGGCGGCAGTTGAATGCTCTCCAGCGGGAACATGTCATAATATTTACGCGGGACTGCCCAGGGCAGATGCGGTTTGTGCATACCGCAGGCGAGGAAGAAAGGGCGGTCATGTTTTTTGCCAAGCTGTTCAATGCAGTAATCGGTGATCTGCCAGTCTGCGAGATCCTGATCTTTTAGATCGTGCTTCACGGGGATGAGGAAGCCTTCATTTTTCGCGACCCCTCGTCCGTGCTCGTCGGCATCCGAGCCTTGCATTTTCATATAATCATCCCACTCGCCGGGATAGTAGGTGTTGCCGTGATAAATTTTTCCAGCGCCTGCGGCGTAATAGCCGGCTTGTCGAAAAGCCTGAGATAGCCCACGTCCTTCCGGAATAAACTTTTTCCAGTTCTCGCCGTTCTGATAACAACCGGTCGTGCTCGGTCTGAGGCCACTGAGCAAAGCTGCCCTTGAGGGATTGCACAAAGGTGCGGCGCAATCGGCGCGCATGAACGAAGTTCCCATCTTTGAAAGACGATCGATGTTCGGTGTTTTCGTCTGGGGATTGCGCCCGGTATAGCCGACCCAATGATTAAGGTCGTCTACAGCGATAAAAAGCACGTTGGGTCGTTGTTCGGTTTTGGCCAGGGCTGTCGTTAACACCGTTGCCAAAATGAACAAAGATAAAAGGTGTCGCATAATATTTGTGCGTCTGCGGAACACGAAGAGATTGGCAAATGTGCGCGAATTGGAAATGGAAAAGTTGAATACTTCAAATTTCAGAGAAGTGTCAAACTCCGGGATCCGAGGCGTTAACTCGGGGACGAGTGTTCAACCCCGATTTTGGCTTCCTAGGGGAACAGTATACGCAGGAACTGTTGTGTGCCGGATGGGTTGTTCGTGAATGAGAGCACGCCGTAACTGTCGGTAAAGTTCGTCGCAATCGGCGTCCATTGGATTGGTGAGGTCAGATCAGTGGCGGATTGGATGATGTATGTGAGCCCGGGCATGGTGTTTCCGGTGATCGCGGACTGGGAAGCGTCGAAGCCGACAGATGGCGGAGTCGCGACTGAAAGCGTTGCAGGGTTGCTGTTGGTGAAACCTGAGGTGTTGGTCACGGTCACGGAATAACTTCCCGATTCGTTCGCGCTTATCGATGTTAGGCTCAGACTGCTGGTGCCGGTGCCGGAATAGGCGCCAGTGTCAGACAACGGTGAATTGTTTTTGTTCCACTGGTAACTTAACGGATTGCTGCCGGACGCGGTGACAGAAAAACTGGCATTCTGGCCGACCAGTACCGATTTCGCAACGGGCTGTGCAGTAACCGTTGGGGGCGAACTGATCGTAACAATCGCTGGCGCGCTGGTGGTGCTGCCCCAGTAGTTTGTCACAACGACGGTATACGTTCCGGAGTCTGATACGGTTGCGCCGCCGATTGTGTAGCTGGTGTTTATGTTCGTGCCGGTGATGTTTTGTGAGAACACAAGGCTGCCGTTCTTATACCAGTTATAACCCTGATTCAAAGAGGCACCGAAAGGATTCTGTTGAACTGACGCGGAGACATTGAGAGTGACGTTGTTGCCGCTGTTCGTCGTTACTCCGGTTGGAGAAGACGTGATCCCTGGCGGAACGCCGAATGCCCAATACGAGTCGTATTCCTGTTGATTCACGATGACGTTTCCACCGGGGAGCACACTGTTGAACACAACCGAATAAATACCGCTGTGCGCCGCATAGATTTGGTTGGGGACAAGAGTCAGGTTGCTTCCGCTTTGGCTGAAACTGGTGAT
Organism: uncultured Verrucomicrobiae bacterium; assembly: GCA_963702845.1. GTDB lineage: Bacteria > Verrucomicrobiota > Verrucomicrobiia > Limisphaerales > Palsa-1400 > JAICXV01. Next base: position 1,036,170 of record OY969763.1, read on the forward strand.
GTCGGCGTAATTATATTGCCACTTATAGGTATTCGTCGCGGTGGAGAAGTTGGTGATGTAGCTTGTCAACATGAGCGCATTGCTCACGGTGAAATAGTTGGTGTAATGAAACGCCAGTTGATTGCTACCTGCGGTTCGGCAAACCGTCATGTACGCAGCGGCCGTTGAAGTGCCTTGTGAGTTCGACGCAACCACGCTGTAAACACCCGCGTTTGTCGGATCAACAGATGCCCGCGCCAAACTTGATCCTGTGCCGATCTGAGTAGAAGGGCTCGGTAAGCCTTGATACCAGATGTAAGTCGGCGTGGGGTTGCCGTAGGCACCGGCGCTGAACAGGACCTCAGCTCCTTGCTGCGCGGTCACACTCTGCGGCGGTGAAGTGAAGCTTGGCGAAGCCAGCGCCGCGTTGGTTGGCGCAATGATGATCGAGGCGCTCCGACTATCAGTCAAACCGCTACAGATACCGTCCCAAATTTTGAGAGTGAACGGAAACGTCCCGTTGTTTGTTGGCGTGCCGGAAACCGTTGCTTTGTTCAGGCCGGCGTAGGAAATTTTTAGCCCTTGTAGGAAGCTGAGCTGGCCGCTCATGCAAACGTTGGACAACATCATCGAACTGACCGAGCCGGCATGGCTGCCTGAATAGGTAATGGTGCCGATGTAGGAAACCCCGTTCGTCGCGGTGACCGGTGAAATGGCGATGCTCGAGGCGCTGGATACGGCGTCGAAGCCGAAGAGGCCGATGGCACCGGCACCGATGCGCAGCACAACACCCCATGCGCATGGCGCGATTTCACGCGCTTGCATCAGCACGGTTCGAAGCAATGGCGCGACCTGTAAAATGCACGCCAGGAACAGTGGCAGAATTTTAGACACAGTCTTTTTCATAAAAATTTTTAAGTTAGTTGCAGCCGCATCCACCGCCGCCCACACTGCGTCCGCCCGAGGCCATTTCGCGTGAGAAGAAAATGTGTTCTTCCTGCGCGGTGCTGATTGGATCGCGATCTGCGCGCATGGTGTAGTCTGCGAGCGTGCCGCGTTGCCATGGTTTCACATTCTGGCAACCGGTCAGCGCGAACATCCCACAGGCGAAGGCGAAACAAATAAGAACGGTTTTCATAAAAGTTACTTCTTCAAAAGCGTTTCGATTTCATGCGTATATTCCTGCTTCGTTTTCGCGCCGTAATAGCCGGTGTGCGCGAAACGGACCTTGCCGGTTGTGTCGATCAGGAATGAACTTGGCATGGCGGACACTTCAGTTTTTTCCACGAGCTTTTTGCCGTCAGGACCAGCTTCGCGAACGGTATTGAATGAAACCGGATGTTGTTGCAGGAAATCGTCCATGTCCGCCTTTTTTTCGTCTTCGCTCACGGCAATGATCACAAAACCTTGCGGGCCGTATTTCTTTTGCAGCTCGTCGAGCGTTGGGAAAGATTGTTTACACGGTCCGCACCAGGACGCCCAGAAATCGACCAGGACAACCTTCCCCTTCGTGTCCGGCACAGCGCCGTCGAACTTGTAATCGCTCAGTGTTGGAAAGGAGTCGCCAGTCTTTACTTCTGCCTGCACAACCGACACGAAGCAGCACGCCGCGAGAGCGATCAACGAAAACTTATAAAGTCGCATAATGATGAAATCCTTTCGATTGGGTTCGTCCGGTTTCTGTGGTCACTGCACCTTCGACGTTGGCACACATGTGCATCATCTCGACCCCTTCGCGTGCGCCAAGGATGAACGCCGATGTGGAAATAATCCCGGCGACTGTACAACTCGGTGCGATCACTGAAACCGCCAAAACTTTATTGTTCACCGGCCAGCCGGTGCGCGGATCGATGATATGGCCAAATCGGCGGCCATCGATAGAAAAGTGTCGTAGATAATCGCCGGAGGTTGCGACCGCGTGATTGTTTACGGCAACGCCAGTCCAGCAGTGGCCGGGGCGTTTGGGATCATCCAATCCGATGTGCCACGCCGGTTTGTCCGCGGGTTGGCCATGGACGCGCACGTCGTGGCCGAAATCGACGAGGACGTTCGCGATGCCGCGCTCCAAACACAGAGTGACGACTCGATCGACGGCGTATTCTTTTCCGATGCCGCCGAGGTCGAGGCACATGCCCTTGCGCGGCAGAAAAATGCCGCCTTTGCGCCGCTGAATTTTGCGCCAACCGACGATCTCGCGAGTTGCGGCAATCGTGTCCTTGGTCGGGATTACCGGCGGATTAGCTTTCCAGTTCCACAGCCGAATGAGGGGCAGGGACGTTGGATCGAACACGCCCTTGGTGAAAAAAATCATCTCCTGACACAGATTAAATATCGCGTCAGCTTCGGCATCGACTTCTACCCAATGTTCGCCCGCAACGGCATTGATTTGGCTAATCAAACTGTCGGGAATGAAACGAGAATACTTCGCTTCGAACGCGGAGACCCAATCGAGAATTTCGTCCTGCAACTGCCGTGCCAGCGCAGGATTTGTCGCGCGAAAGTTCACGCGACACGTCGTGCTCATCGCGGTAAACGTAAGCTGATGAAATGATTCGCCCGCCGCATTGTGGCCAATCACCGATGCAGTGCGTTGCGCTGAGCGCCAAATGCGCTCGTGCACCATCTGCAATGAATCTGGAGCGTTCAAAACCATCCGCGCAGTCCGATTGTAAAAACGTTGGCTGCCGGGTACGCGCTTTGCGAAGTCACGGCGTCCAGACCGCGCATCACATAGCGCATGTATCCAGCATCCAACGATAAGTGTTTTTGAATTTGATATGTTGCTCGCAGGCTGAGTGAAAATGTATTCAGTTCTGTGAGCCGATAGTCTGACGAATACGCCGCTGGCAAGTTGTTGAAATCCGGGACGAGCACGTAATAAAAACTGGCGACGGTTTGATAGTAGTACCGAAACATTGGCGACAATACGACGCGCTTGCCCACCTTTTGATTCCAGCGAAGATCAATGGTGTGCGCGTTGATCTGCCACGAATCGTGGAAGAACCGGTAACTCATTTCCAAGCCGCCATTGAGGGGATCGACGAACCGGTTGTAGCCCAGGTAAATGATTCCAAGTGTGCGATGGCGTGGACGTTTTTCGGGTAGCAGCGCGGCGTCGCTTGGGTTGTCCTGGAAAAAATTAGTCGCCGTCATCACGCCGCGATAAGGATCGGACAAATATCCTGTCTCCGTTCCGAACGTCAGGTTCGCCGTCACGTATGATTTGGGCGTGAGCAGTTGGGTGACGCCGACGAGAAGATCGTGGGTGCTTTTGTGTTCCCACACTAAATTCGCATCGCGGACAATGTCGAAATTGCCGGACCAACCAAAATTCAACGTCGAGTTCTTGTTATTGAAGTTGAACGCGTCAGTGAACGCAATTCCGCGCGAAACGTAGTCACTTTCTGCGCTGAACGCGATGCCCGGCGTGAACTCGTGTTGCTGGAACGTAATCGGGAACCCTAACGCAAAGGCAGCGCGGAAGTCGTGCATCTGCGTTAGCGGCACGGTGTTGTTTCTGAAATTCGGATTATTTGTGAGGCTTTGAAAACTGGAGGCTGCGCTATTCGTCGCATCGCGGCGCGCATCTGCCTGTGCTTGTGGCAAAATGCTGTTGGTCATGTCCTGGAGCGATTCCAATCCAGTCACGACGAAATTCTGATAATTGAAATTGCTCGCGCTCAGGAAGTGACTCGTGAACGCCTGTTGATAGGCGGTGTTGAATAAATCGTTTTGAGTCGGGAACGGCCATTGTGACTGGGGCGGTGCTCCGGTCGGTGTTGCGCCGGAAATGGAATCAAAAACAAGCTGACCAGCGGCGCGCACCTGTGGTCCTAACGCGACATCTAAATTAAATGTGTCGGTTTCAACTTTGATGCGGTCGTCGTCCTCTTTGTACCATTCGTGGCGATAACCGGTCGTGTCCTCCTGCGCCTGCGCCCGGATTATTCGCAGCATGAACAACAGCAGCGCCAGTCTCAGTGCGAGCCGGCGATTGCGGGGACAAAATTCGTGTGCGTCAGAGCAAGGGCGTTTCAAGGGCAAAGGATCCGGTAGAATTGGTTGGTCCCACCCGCTATCCCATTGGTGAACTGCACGAGGCCATTCGCGTCGGCCATGTTGGTGGCCACTGTGACCCACGGAATTGGCGGCGCGAGCGAATCTGCACTTTGCAACAAATACGGATCACCCGCAACGCCGCTTGCGCGCAGGAGAAGTGTATCGGCAGAAACTTGTGACGAGATTTGCGGGGGCGGCAAAACCGTCAACGTCGCTGGGGCACTGGTCGCGGTTCCGTATTGATTGGATACGATGATGCTATAACTGCCGGCTTGATCGACGGTGACGTTTGCCAGTGCCAGATTGGAAGTGGTTGTACCGGACAAGGCGGTGCCGCCGTTGAGATACCATTGATAGGTCAACGTCGGCGTTCCGGTGGCGATTGCGTTAAAGCTGACGTTTTTGCCAGCGAGAACAGTTTGATTGCCGCTTTGTTGAACAATCACAGGGGCGTTGGGCATCGCAAGAATTCCAGCGGCGCTGATTGCGACGTTGGTGCTGTAAAAAGTCTGGGTGAGTGATGGGTCTACCGTGATCCATTCAACGGCTGTTGGAGATGCGTAAGGCCAAATCACACTCGGACCTAAAATGTAGTAAACGATGACGGCTGGATCAGTCGGGTTTGCCGGCCATGTGTAGCGGCTTTTTCCCGGAACATCCGCCAGCGGCTGTTCAGACATTTGACCTTCCACATTCCATGCCGCCACTGGCAGGCACGCGTTGGTCGAAGACCAGGCGAACATGTTTACCGCAGAATCATTGGTGGTAATCATATTGTATCCACCGAAAAAATTCTCCAAAGCCGACGAAACAAAAAACGAGTTGGCGGGGATTTTCGTGCTGCTGTTTGTCGTGCCAGCCAGCGATGTGTTGCCCGTATAGGAGTAGGTGACAGGATAGTTGGTCGGCAGGTACGGAATGGACGCGCGGTTGAACGTCGCGGCAAAGTCGCCGGTTGAGTTCGTTGTTTTCCCGGCGACTACTGCACCGTTGAGATTGACGGTAATCGTTTCGTTTAGCGCGGGATAGATAGGGCCCGGGGCACTCAACTTTCCGGACAACGTGACTGTCTGGACGCCTGTGCCCACAGCAGTTGTTTGGCTGACCGACAAGTTGGTGAATGCCGGCGCGGGTTTGACGACAAGATTGAGTTGCCCGCCAGCGATCACCAGCGAGGCAGCGTTGTTGGTTGCAATGCCTGTGCCGAGAACTGAAACCGTCGGATTCGGTGTCCCGTTGATGCTGGCGCTGGACACTTGGATGAGACGGTATGTGCCCGCCCCTAGCGGTGTGGCGGCGGCATTGGTTACGGTGATGGCATTGTTATTAAGCGTTAATGAGCCTTGCGTGATGTAGAGCGGCGGATGAGTTGTGTCGCCCGTAAATGTCACAGGAGTGAAATTCAAAACGACAGGTCGCGTTCCGAAACTTACTACGCCCGCCGTGGGTCCGCCTTTGATCATCGCGGCGGCCGTCGTTCCGGTTCCGGTTCCAGCGACAAATAAAGTTGTGCTGCTGCCGAGCGTCCAAAGGTTGTTGGCTGACACATCGAGCACCGATCCATTTGCGCCGGGGATAATTCTGATCCGCGAGGAACTGCCGATGGAGCCCGTTACGCCGATCGTCAACGAACCGTTGCTGATCGTCGTGACGCCAGTGTAAGTATTCGCGCCAGTCAACTTAAGCGCCGCGGTGCCAAATTTGTTCAAGCCACCTGTTCCCGACATGATCCCTGAGATCGTCACCGCATTTGCATTGATGCCAATGCCGGGTATGGCTGCGCCCAACGTCCAATTCCCCGCCAGCGTCAGTCCGCCGGTGTTGCCCGTGAAATTGATGTTCGTTCCGACGACTGCCGTGAACGGATTGGTAATCGTGATCGGATTACTGCCTTCAGCAACCAGAGTGTAATTCTGGCTGCTGGCAAACATCTGGATCGGTCCGGTGCCGAATGCCGAATCGTTGTTGAAGTAAACAGTTCCGGTAAAACTTATAACCGTGCCCCCGGAATTGTATCCGAGCTTCGTGCCACCCGAATACGTGTTCGTGCCGTGCAAGTAGGTTGATTTGGAACCTTCCAGCACAATGTTTCCCGTGCCGATCATCGGAACGCCAACCGTCGTCGTGCCGCCGTTGGAACCGGAAGTGTGCAGCGCTGAATCGGTTGCCATGTTGAGCGCACCAGCGCCAGCGATGGTGACGAAACATCCCGGGGGCGTCAGCGAGCCATTAAAAATACCTGCGCAGTTGATAGTTGTGTCCAATTGGACGGTAAAAGTGCCGGTTCCGGAAGACCCTGCGCAAAAACAAGCAGCGACGTTGTCCTGCCACGCAAAAGGACTCGCGGTCAATGCGGAGGTTGTCGCCCATTCCGCAGTAGTTGTGTCCCATGTTCCAGCAGGTGTTGCGCTGGCACTGGCGCCTGTTGGATCCCAATAATAGACTGTCGCCCGCGCGGTGACATTGAGAAGGAGAACGCAGGCGGAGGTAATTACTAGAATTGGGCGCATATGGTTGACCGCTTATGATACGCAACCGAAATAACGAAAATGCACCGTGTAATATTAAAAAACTTTTATGTTCGTTCCCTAGCCTTGCGTAATCGGATGTTTATGCGTTGCGCACGGGAAACGAACGCGGGCTGCGTAATGTCCGTTGCGGGCACCGGAGCGGAATTCAATGTCTGGCTGATGGCTGAGCAACGCATTGACCACGCGCAGACCGAGGAACAAAGTTTTTTCGGCGCGCACCGGAGGGTTTGGGACGCGGTTAAAAACAATCAGGCCACCGCGGCGCTCTTTGCGAAGCACCCGGACGACTATATCGCCTTGCCCATGTTTTAGCGCGTTAGTCAGCAGATTGTGCAGGACTTGTTTGAAATAGATTGCGTCGGAATTCACCAGGCATTCGCTTTTGGCGCGCAAACGGACAGAACGGCCGGATTCCGCCGCTAGCAATTCAAAATCTTTCGATACGTCCGCGACCATCGCGGACAAGTCAAAAACTTGCGGATGCCATACCAGTCGGCCTTGTTCCGCCTTCGCAATGAGCAGGGATTGATCGACAACATGCGTCAGGCGATGAAGTTCTTCCTGCAAATCTTCCGAGAGATCGGGTTCGATTTTGGTATCAGCTTGCTCGAGCTTCAGCCGCATGATGGCCAGCGGCGTTCGCAACTCATGCGCGACCTTTGCGGCGTATTCGCTCATTTCAGAAAACGAACTGTTCAGACGCGCCAGGAGGTCATTGATGTGTTCGAGCAGAGCTCGAAATTCTTTATCGCCTTCGGTGAGGACGATTTTCTGACCGAGTGTTTTCGAGCTGATTCCCTGGAGCTGTTGGTTGACGCGTTGGATCGGGCGCAACGATTTCCGCGCGATATAATATCCCAACACCAATGTCAGCGCGATAAGCGGCAAGGAATAGCCTATCCATCCTTCGACCAGTTCGCCCATGATATCGCGCACTTCTCCCTCTGAAAAGCTGCCGTGCAATTTCCAGTCGGGATGATCCGGATAATCGCGCTGCCAATGTTTCTGGCGCAGCTCGACTTCCATCTGGTGATACGTGAACGTCGCGAAAACAAACGTGATCACGAGAATGCTCAATCCGAACCATAACGCCAACCGTACCCGCAATGAATTCACGACTCTTCCTCCCGCATGGCGAAGCCGCGTCCCCGCAGCGTGTGAAGCAATGGCTTCGACCCCGGCCGATCAATCTTCCGGCGAAGATGATTGATGTAGACGTTGACGACGTTCGTTTCGGAATCGAAGTGTTGGTCCCAAACGTGTTCGACAATGGCTGTCTTGCTTACTGGATTGGGCGTCGACGACATCAAAAATTCCAGCAACGTGTATTCGCGTTTGGTTAAATCGATTTCGCGTCCGGCGCGGCGCGCGGTATGGGCGACTAGGTCCAGTTCCAAATCGCCAACGCGCAAAACGTTGAACGATTGGGGACGTTGCCGACGAAGGAGTGCGCGCAATCGTGCGAGAAGTTCCGCAAGCGAGAAAGGTTTGACCAGATAATCATCGCCGCCGGCATCCAGACCGCGCACGCGATCTTCGACTTCGCCGCGCGCAGTTAGAAAAATCACCGGGGTTAAAATCTGCTCGCGTCGCAACTGGCGGACGACGGTGAAACCGTCCTTGCCCGGCATCATGACATCGAGAGCCATGACGTCGTATGGATGATTCTTCGCCAGCCAAATCGCTTCGTCGCCGTCCATGGCAAGATCTACCGCGTAGCCTTCGGCAGCCAGCCCCTGGCGTAAATGCTGGGCGACCTTGGGTTCGTCTTCAGCGAGAAGAATTCGCATAGTAAACGCGCGAACACATTAGATGCTCGCGATGAGGCATGTTATTCGGCTGGCCCGGCGTTCGCCAGATGTAAGTTGAACCCAATCATTGACACTAATGAACCGGGCGGCACAAGCTTCGTTATGCGATTTCTGACCCTTGCTCTGCTTATTGCGGGTGTTTTTCCAACTTTCGCTGCGGACACATTCTTGCCTGAAAAAGAAAAGGCCCGTGCCAGGGATATCTTTCGCGAACTTATTGAAATCCGCAGCACACATGATGTGGGCACAGCCAAAATCGCCAACGCCATCGCCACGCGCCTGAAAGCCGCCGGCTTTTCCGGTGACGACGTGCAAATCCTTGCGCCAAAACCCGGCAAGGAAAACGTCGTCGTCCGATTTCGCGGCACCGGTTCGGCAAAACCAATTCTCTTCATCGGCCACATCGACGTCGTCGAAGCCAAACGCGAGGATTGGACTTCTGATCCATTCAAGCTTACTGAGCGCGAGGGCTATTTTTACGGACGCGGCGCCACTGATATGAAAAATGAAGTGGCGGATATGGTGGAGAACTTGATTCGTTTGAAAGAAGAGAACTTCCAACCGTCCCGCGATTTCATTTTCGCTTTCACTGCCGACGAAGAGGGCGGGGGCACCGACAATGGCGTGGAATGGCTGATGAAAGATCATCGGTCGCTCATCGATGCGCCATTTTGCATCAACCCGGACGGCGGCGGTGGTGAGATTAAAGCCGGCAAATACATCGCCCTCAGCGTGCAAACCGCTGAAAAAGTCTATTTAAGCTTTCGCCTCGAAGCCAAAGACAAGGGCGGCCACAGTTCCGTTCCAACACAGGACAACCCCATCTTTCACCTCGCCCAGGCCCTCGCACGCTTGTCGAATTTTAAATTCCCGATTCACGTGAACGAGACGGTGCGCAAAGCATTTGCTGTTCTGGCAGAAACAGAAAAGGACCCGGACGTTGCAGCCGACCTCAAAGCTATTAGTGCCGACCCGGGAAATTGGGCCGCCACAGACCGCCTTGCCACGAGACCGGTCTACAACGCGCTCATGCGCACCACCGCCACCGTCACCATGATCAGCGGCGGCCACGCTGAAAACGCGTTGCCCCAGGTCGCCAGCGCCGTCGTCAACTGCCGCATCCTCCCCGAAGATTCTGCCGACGCAGTCGAAGCCACTCTCAAACATATTATCGCCGACGAAAAAATTTCCCTGTCGCAAATCGAACCGCCTAAACCGAGTCCCGCGTCTCCGGTCGATCCATACATTTTTGACATGGTAGAAAAAACCGGTCGCGACATGTGGCCCGGCGTCGTGGCGATGCCCGCAATGCAAACCGGGGCAACCGACGGCCTCTTTCTGCGCGCCGCCGGAGTCCCCGTCTACGGCCTCTCCGGCATGTTCACCGATTTCGAAGATCCGCGTGCGCACGGCAAAGATGAACGCATCGGCGTGAACGACTACTACAACGGCGTTGAATTTATGTATCGCTTGCTGAAAGCCCTGGGGCAGCCGAAATGACTGTCGTTATTCGTAGCGGCCGAGGGAACTCGCGGCAGCATTCGCATATACCGGCGCAAAGTTCATCCGAAAGGGTGGCGTCAGTCAGGCGAACGCAGCGGAGTATCTCTCCACTGGCGGCGACAGCTGCAATTGGCGGCACTTGGGTTGCTGATCTCAAATTGATCTCGGAAAAGAAATGGCCGCGCATCACCGGACTGACAAAAGAAGTGATGAAACTCGCAGCCGCGGTGAAGCCGCAGGAATAAACATGTCAAAAGTTCGGGGCTGCACCCTTTTCTTTGGCTGGCTTGAGCCATTTCGTAAAGCGTCTGAAGCTGAAAGAATTCTTAGTCGAGTTAGCGTTTGTGAACTGGTTTGCCAAACGCATCGATCATCGTAACCGTCGTAAACACAACGTGCCTCTTCCCGCCCGACTCCGGCGATGCAAACATCGAGGTCGCTCCGTCTTCGATAGTATTATTCGCCTTTGCCGTCGCGTTCGCGAAATCATGCGGATTGCCTTTAAGCCAAAACAAAGCGCTCAGATTGATCGAACGCCCATTGCGTTGAACCGTCGCAGCGTAATACACAGAGACACCAGCGCGTGCCTCGCCATTCCCTGGTCCGTTTGCTACGCTCACACATGCTGCTCGTCCACTTAGTATCGTTACTTTTGGCGTGCTTACGACATCCGCACCGCTGATTTTGGACAATGTATCCAGCAACTTCTGAAATCGATTTGGCTCCAATGTTTCTACCCGGCTCAGATCCAGTCCATTGCTTTTGAACACGGCTTCGAGGGCGGGATCGATTTCAACTATTTTTGAGGTTAGCGATAACTGCGGCCCTTCGCCACCAGCATTGAGAAACTCCACGGCCGTTTCAATATTCTCCAAATCCGTCAACGTGGCCCGCACCAAAAGCAGCCCGGTGCGATCATTGTAAAACAGCGTCTTCGAGTTGTTTAGGAAATCGACACCCAACTCGGTAAACCATTCTTTCAGTCCGCGATTTAACGCGATGTTGCTGGAAACATCTTTGCCGAGAACCTTCAGGTTGCGGACGAAAGCATCTGGTTCGACATGAAATTGTTTCGAGTATAAGGCGATGACCTCGGGCTGGTGATTTCGTTGGCGAGGCGGTTGCAACGTCTTTGATGCGGATTGCGTGAGATCGGCAAAGGCGGTTCGCCAGATTATGCCCAGTGGCGCAGGCGAGCTGTCACTTGAAACGGCATTTCGCTGCGTCCAGCCGGCGGCTAAAATTGCTACCGATACGAAACAAACCGCCGCAGCCATTTGGAAAATCCGCTGACGCAGTGTTGAACGAGCCACACCGCGCAAATTCAACAACCGTTCGATGCGATGGCGGAGATTGGATCGCCGTTCCGTTGCATTCATTCCGACTCCGGCTGGGGCAAAGCGGGTTGATAAATCGCGCGCCAGTTTGACCAGGCATCCGGCCAATGTCTCCGCGCCCCTGTCGATAGCGGCTACAGATTCATCAGCCGCCAATTCGCTGGCATCGTGCAGAGCGCGTCGCGCCAACCAAATGAGTGGGTTCCACCAAAGTAAAATAGTGACGCAATCCGCCAACGCATGCCAGGCTGCGTCGCCGGCAGCAATATGCGCCAGCTCGTGCGTAAGAATTGCCTCCCGCTCTACCGGTTCAAACCTCTGGATGAAATGTTGGGGAACAACAATGACCGGCCGAAAAATTCCGAACGTGAACGGTGCCGCCACATGGGTGCCTTCGATCAACTTAGGGCAACTCATCCCAAGCCGCGTCGCAATTCGCCCCGTCTCTTCAACTAACAGTGACTGCACTATTGCTTTTCGTCTGCGCCGAAACGCTGCCATCCAACAATGCGCCAACACAACACGCGCTCCGATGACCATGCATCCAAGCAGCCAGATCATCCCCGGCCATAATGCAGCATTCCGGTTCTCTGTTTCCGCAAAGGTTATTTTGGTTGAGCGCGCCGTCGTTTTCAGTTCCACGTTTTTTCCAAGAGCTGCGCTTTCACCCGCTTTCGCATCAACCGGATGCGACAACAGCAATGCAGCAGCTCTGTTGCCGATTCCGCCCAGGTTCGAAACGGTTAATGCCAGCACGCACACAACCGCTGTTCGCCAAATAAACCTGCGGATTGAGCCCGACCGCACCAGCGGCGTCAATGCAATCGCAAGCACGACAGTTGCTGCCGTTTGCCAAAGCAATGTCGCTGCAAGTTCGGACCAAAACGTCACATCTGGAATGCTCATGTTTATCGACTCTCTTTCTTTTTCCGTTCCGCAATAATCTTTTCCAACTCATCCAATTCGCACCGGCTGATCTCCCGTGTCTGAAGCAAATGAGTTACCATATCGGCCAGCCGCCCTTCGAACACGCGTTCGAGCAGGTGACTCGTCATATTTCGTGCTACGACCTCTTCCTTGACGAGCGGCGAGTAGACGAACTTTCGATCCTCCATCCGATGCCGGACGAGTTTGCGCGCCTCCATTTTTTTGAGCATGGTCGCGATGGTTGTGTAGGCGTATTTGCTTTCTCCCCCGAGCCCGGCATGAACTTCGCGTACCGATGCGTCAGGGTGCTCCCACAACAATTGCAGAATCTTCAATTGCAGATCTCCGATTCGTCGAGGCCGTACCATGTGCGACCATGGTAATACTACTACGGTAGTAGTAAAGAGCAATTTGGTCACTCGTTGAACCGGTAAAACATGCGCCCAGCGGCAGGCGGAAGGCGGGGCAATGGTTGGGCGGCGGCTGGACGTTGCTATTGCGAACGGAGTTTGATGCGGACGATTGCGCCCGTGAGCCACAGGCGCATGGGCGGGCCCCAGGTGCCGGTACCGCGGGAAACGATCGCGGTCAGGCCGCTGACTTCGTAGCGGCCGGAGAGCAGTGGGTAACGCAGGCGCACCAAATAGTTGAAAGGCCAGATCTGGCCGTTGTGGGTGTGGCCAGAGAGCATAAGGCCAACTCCAGCAGCGGCGGCTTTTTCGGCGTCCAACGGGGAATGGGACAGGAGAATTGTCGCTCCAGAAGGACGATTGGCGAGGGCGCGGGTTATGGGGTGATCAGCATCAGCGATTGGGGCGCGTGAGGTGAGGTCATCGACCCCGGCAATGATTAAGCCGGGCGCGGCTTGTCGGTTGGAATCTTGTAACACGGAAAAGCCGGCGTTTTCAAATAAGGCGATCGATCTGGCGAGTCCGGCGTAGAATTCATGATTTCCTGTGACGGCCCAAACGCCGAGTGGGGCTCTCAATTGCTGGAGAGATTCTCGCAGCGGTTCAACGCGTCCGACATTCCCGTCCACCAAATCGCCAGTGATGACGACGATGTCGGGGGTTAGTGCGTTCACTCGTGCGATTTGCTTTTGCAGCCAGCGTTTTCCGAGGATGTTTCCTAGATGCAGATCGGAAAGTTGCACGAGGACGGTTCCGTCGAGGTCACGTGGCAGGCCGGGAAGTGAGACCTCGTAGTCGGTGAGGGTTGGAGGACGGAAGCCGTGGAGTAGTGCAATAAGACATAACAAAAAGGCGAAGCCCACGGCGCTGGTGCGGATGCTTATCGTTGCTGTTGTGAAGACGTTGCCGCCGAGTGTCACAAGGTCAGCGGCCACCAGACAGCAGAGCAGGAGAAATGCGATGCCAACCCAGGTGGCGGCGAGGAATTCGAATGGCCAGATATATTGCTGAGCTCCTTTTGCGTCCAGAACTCGCGCGGCGACGTAGCTTAACCACAGGCATGCCGCGATGATGCCGAGGGTGAGTGGGGAAACGTGGTTTGCGATCCATGGCAGACTTGATAGTCGCCAAAAGATGTAGGCGTGCAGGGTGCCCCAGATTGTTAGGGCGATGGCGAGGAATGTAGCCATTCGCTAATATATACTCGCGCGAGAGGCGGGCTGCCAATGGCGAAGGCGTTTCGAAAAGAAAAGTTTTACCACAGGGGCACGGAGGCACGGAGGGGGAAATCTGAATCGGACGGATGGGAGGGATGACGGAAAGGCGAACGTTGAACGTCGAACGCTGAGGAAATCGCAATAGAAAATACGGGAACGGCGCGCGCGGAGCGACTCGCCCTACCGTTATTCGTAGGTTTTTTGCAGCATCTGCACGCGGGGATAGACCGGGGAGGTTGGGCCGGTGCGGGTTTTGACTTTGGCGAAGACGCGGCGGGCTTCGGTGGGATCATCTTTAGCGACGAGGACGACGTAATCCAGTTCGATCGATGCCAGGCGCGGATCGGAAATGGTTTTGCCGTAGGTCAGCAAGAAATCGTGAAGTCCGCCAGCGCCGCGGTTGCGGGAGGCTGCCAGCATCGGTTCCAACTTCGGCGACATTCCAGGCAATGAGGTATCTGCGACTTCGGGCGCGGTTGCAGATGCACGCGAGGAATTGGAATCAGGTTGTGCGAATTTGCCCCAATATTCCCAAAGCTGGTACACACCCATGCCGAGGCCAATGATGACGACGACGCCGAGTAGGAATTTTATGGTTCCGTTCATGATTCTTCTACGCGTTCGACGCGAGCACCCAGTTTGCGCAGCTTGGCGTCGATTTGTTCGTAACCACGGTCGATATGATAAACGCGGTTTACTTGCGTCATGCCTTTTGCCGCAAGACCGGCAATGACGAGCGCAGCGGAAGCGCGCAAATCGCTGGCCATGATCGGTGCGCCGCTCAATGGTTTGCCACCTTTGACGATCGCGCTCGGGCCTTCGATGGCGATGTCTGCCCCGAGACGGGCGAGTTCGCTGACGTGCATGAAACGTGATTCGAATACGCGCTCGGTGATGATGCTGATGCCGGGAGTCACAATCATGAGCGCCATCATTTGCGCCTGAACGTCGGTGGGAAAACCAGAGTAGGGCAGGGTGGTGATGTCGACAGGTTTGAGCCGGCCGTTGCGGCAAATTTTCAGCGAACCGTTGCTGCGTTCGATCTTCACGCCGGCCTCGACCAACTTGTCGATGACAGCGTGTAAGTGATCGACGCGCGCGCGTTTTATGGTCACTTCGCCGTTTGTGGCGGCGGCAGCAATGGCGAATGTCGCCGCTTCGATGCGGTCGGGAATGACTTCGTGTTCCGCACCGTGGAGTTTTTTAACACCAGTGATCGTGATTGTCGGACTGCCGATGCCTTGAATCTTCGCACCCATCGACACAAGAAAATTTGCGAGGTCGGTGACTTCGGGTTCGCAGGCGGCGCTTTCAATGATCGTGACGCCGTCGGCTAACGTCGCCGCCATCATCACGTTTGCGGTGCCAAGAACGGTCGGGCCTGAACGTCCGCCCATGAATACAGAGTTGCCCTTTAATTTGCGTGCTGTCGCGACGATGTATCCGCTGTCGATTTTGACATTCGTGCCTAAGGCGCGAACGCCTTTGAGGTGCAAATCGATTGGGCGCGCGCCAATGACGCAACCGCCGGGCAAAGACACTTGCGCTTTCCCGAGGCGGCCGAGGAGCGGGCCCAAAATACAGATCGAGCCGCGCATTTTGCGGATGAGATCGTAATCGCCGACGCCCTTGATTTTCTTCGCGCGAACGCGGAAGCAATTGTCTTGGAGGGAAACCTCGGCGCCGAGCGACTCGAGAATTTTTCCCATGAAACGGACGTCGCTCAGGTTTGGCACGTTGCGAATGACACACGGTTCGTCCGTGAGCAGCGTGGCCGCCATGATTGGAAGCGTGGCGTTTTTTGCGCCACCGATCGTCACTTCGCCGTGTAACGGCACACCACCTTTAATCAGAAAACTATCCATTTGGTATCGAACGTGGCGCGTTGTTTCTTTCCCCGGTCGTTGTCAGGAAAGAGGAGGACGCGCGCTCAATATTCTTGGGCGCTGACTGTAATCACATTCTACGGATTCGACAACGAACTTTTGCTCTTCAAACGTTTTTTTGACTGCATCGGCCTGTCCGTCGCCGAATTCGAGGAGAATTTTGCCTTCCGGTTTCAACCAGTTTTTCGCTTCAGAAGCCAGTAATCGATAGAAATTCAGACCATCAGCGCCGCCGTCGAGCGCGCTACGCGGCTCGTGCTCGCGAACTTCGGGGTCGAGTGTTTCGATTTCCGCGGAAGGTATATAGGGCGGGTTGGAAATGATGAGATCGAAACGCACAGGAGAGGCTTTCAAAGCTTCGAAACCATTGCCTTGGTGAAATTGAACCTTAACATTCTGTTTCGCCGCATTCTCTTGCGCGATTTTTAATGCCTCTTTCGAAGCATCCAAGGCGTGAACCTCCGCGGTTGGAATTTTCGACGCGAGCGCTATAGCCAAACATCCGCTGCCGGTGCCGAAGTCCAGGGCGGTTGGTGGCTGACCATTGATTGTTGATAGGAACTGCCAGCCGCGTTCGGCGAGCATTTCAGTCTCAGGTCGTGGGATCAGGACTGCTGTCGTGACGTTGAGTTCCCAACCACAGAATTGCACATTGCCTATTATATATTGCAGCGGTTCACGGGTGCCGCGGCGTTGCACCATTTCGCGCAACGTGCTGACCTCCGCTTCGGTCAAAACGCGCTCGAAGTTTAGATAAATTTGCATGCGCTGCATCTTGAGCACGTGCGCAATTAATAGCTCCACCTGTAAACGCGGCGAAGAAACGTCCTTTTTTGTGAGGAAATCGGTGCTGCGTTGTATGACTTCCAGGATGGTCACCGCGCAGACGATAGGTGGAAGGGCGCGCGCGGCGCAACAGGCAAAATGGTTTTTAAACGGTGGATTAAAATTGTCATGCGACGGATTTTTCAGCACCATCTGTGCGATGTCCAAACCGACGATGGGGCGCGGGCTCGGTTCGCTGATGACCGAACGTACGCCACAGGGCGACAACCAAAATCCGAACGGCAAAACTGAAATTGCCGCAGGCGTGCGCACGCTCATCCAGGGAGCTACTCCCAAACCTGCGCCTGCTCCTTCGCCAATTCGGACGCCGATGCCGAAGACATCTGCTCCTCAGATCAGTAATCAAAAAGGTCCGGCCATTCCGCGTTGGTATTTTCTTGCTGCTGATGCACTGCTGATTGGTTTGGCTCTATTCATTGCTTTCACGAGTCCAAAACCGATGCCGACGTCGCGTATGATTGCCGCCATTGTGGTGGTTGTTTTCGCCGCTGGTTGCGGACTTTGTGCGTTGCTCGCAGGTACGGACAAGGACTGATCCAGATTTGTTTGGGCTCCGGAACATCGTTTTTCGGCGGCAAATTTTCACGCGCGATTCTTCACACTGCGCAATTCGTGCGCAGCTGCATCATCTCACATGCGCAACTGTTGCGCGGAATTTCCGTAATTATGTGCAAATCAGGCCGTTTCGCCCTTGGCACATTAAATGCCTACGGTAGTTCGCCGATGCGGACGCCTCGAATCGTCGGGGCAGGTCACGACGGCTGAGACACGCAACTTATTTGGAGATTAATATGAAATTGAAACAGATGTTAGCAATTGCCGCAATCGGCGCACTAATGCTCGCCGGAAGCGCTACAATTATGGCGCAAGGCCGTGGCAACTTTGACCCTGCACAAATGCGCGAACGCATCATGACGCGGATGCGCGAGCAGATGGACGTCAAGGATGACGCCGAATGGAAAGTGATCGAACCGCGCATTGGTAAAGTTTTGGATGCACGACTCGAGCTATCCAAGGGCGAGCCGAGCGGCATGGGAATGATGTTTGGCGGTCGCAGCCGTCGTAGCAGCAGCAGCAGCACGGATAGCGCTACGACTCCAGCCCCGACTGATCAAGGTTCTTCCCGCTCGCGCGGTGGAATGTTCGGTCAATCACCTGAATTGGAAGCATTGCAGAAAGCGATAGATGACAAGGCTGGTAAGGACGAAATCCAAGCCAAATTGTCCGCGCTCCGCAAATCCAATAAAGAAAAACAAAAGGCCGTTGATAAGGCCCAATCAGATTTGAAGGAGATCCTCGACGCGCGCCAGGAAGCAGTCGCGGTCGTGAACGGTTTGGTGAGATAGTTTTGCATCCCGTAGTCAGTGGTCAGTTGTTTAAAACTTCTGAACCACTGACTACGAAAACTGATCAGCTCATGACGCAGCCCCAAATACAGGACAGCAAGCAGTTGCTCGACGCGATGGTTAAGCGCAAGCAACTCTCTGCGCTCGATTCCGGCGCGTGGGAAAAATACGCGCGCTCCGGCCCCCGGCCGCTCGAATCTAACGAAGAAAACGTCTTGCGTTGGTTGGCTAAAGAGTACGATTTATCTTTCACCACGCTGGATGACGTCGAGCCGGATAAAGAACTGCTTTCATTATTTCCCGCGCGCGTTTTATTGAAGGAAGAACTTCTCCCGCTCGCACGCGTGAATGGCACCGTTGAAGTGGCGACGAGTCGTTTATTTGCCACGCAAGGGCTCGACGCTTTGCGTAGTTTGACTGGTCTGAAGATTCGTCCAGTCCTCGCGCCCAGTGAAGCAATTTTGCGCGAGATGAAAAAGCGCCTGGGCGTCGGCGCTGACACGATTGATACGTTGGGCGACGAAGCCGGCCTGCAAGTTGTGGACGAATCGGGCGAGGACGATGGGAACCTCGACGGTGGCGAAGACGATGCTTCGATTATCCGTTTTGTTAACCAGGTTCTTCAAGACGCGATCGAATTGCGCGCGTCGGATATTCATTTGGAACCGTTCCAAGACGAACTGCGCATTCGCTATCGTATCGACGGCGTGCTCCAGGAAGTTCCCGTTCCATCGCAAATCAAACGCTTTCAACCTGCCATTGTTTCGCGTGTAAAAATTCTGAGTCATTTGAACATCGCGGAAAAACGCTTGCCGCAAGACGGACGTATCAAGATCCGCGTGCAGGACAACGAGGTCGATATTCGTGTGTCGATCATTCCGATGCTTCACGGTGAAGCGGTCGTTATGCGTTTGCTGCGCCAGAACGCCACGTTGCGCGGCATGGAAGAACTCGGACTTGATCCGCGCGAACTAAAATCTTTCCGCCGCGTCCTCGAACTCCCGCACGGGATCATCCTCGTTACAGGTCCGACCGGTAGCGGCAAAACATCGACGCTTTACACCGCGCTCAATGAAATCAATGACGCGGAGCGCAAGATCATTACCATCGAAGACCCGATTGAATATCAACTCAGGGGCATCAATCAGATTCAGGTTTCTGAAAAGGCAGGGCTGACTTTCGCTCGTGGATTGAGGTCCATTTTGCGTCATGATCCTGATGTCGTTCTGATCGGTGAAATTCGCGACCAGGAAACCGCGCAGATTGCGGTGCAGGCTTCGCTGACGGGTCACTTGGTTTTTTCGACGCTGCACACAAACGATGCTCCCGGCGCTTTGACGCGCCTTGTGGATATGGGCGTTGAACCTTATCTGGTGGCATCGTCGTTGGAAGCGGTGCTCGCGCAACGTCTCGTTCGCGTCCTTTGTCCGCACTGCAAGCAGGAAGACACATCGCCTGCAGCGCTGGCTCTGAAGACTCAAATCGGAATTCCGTTCAATACGCCAATTTATGCTGCCGTCGGATGTCGGGAATGCCGGCAGACCGGTTATCATGGACGCCGAGCTATTTTCGAGTGGATGGATAGCAGCCCCGAAGTCCGGAAGCTCATTCTAAAAAACGCTTCGTCGGATCAATTGCGCGAAGCTGCGCAACGTGATGGCATGCGCTCGTTGGCCGAAGACGGCTGGCGTTTGGTGCGCGCGGGCATAACGACGGCGGAAGAAGTTTTGCGTGTGACCAAAGATCAATCGGTTGGCGATGGGATCGAAAAATCGGCCGCAGCGCCAGTTGCCTAAGCCATGCCAACGTTCCAATACAGAGCGTTGCAAAACGACGGCAAGATCGCTACCGGCGAACTCGAAGCGGGCGGTCGCCAGGAAGCTTTTCGCCAAATGGAAGGACGTGGTCTGCGCCCGATCAGCCTTTCCGAGCGGCAGGGCAAGGCGAAAGCAAGTGGAAAACCGGCGACTGCCAAAATGGAAGAGCCGGTCGGTGAAGAATCCAAGGTTCCGAAACTTTCGTTCGGCGGCGGTAATAAAATTTCGGCGCGCATTCTGGAAAATTTCACGCGTCTACTTTCGAGTTTGCTCGCTGCCGGTGTCCCTTTAAGTCGCGCATTGGTCATTCTGCGCAAAGAAGCATCGACACCTCTCGCGGCGGAAAAATGGAAAGAAGTTCACGAATTGGTCATCGACGGTATGTCGCTGGCCGACGCCATGGGCCGGTCGCCTGATGTGTTTCCGCGAGTCTACGTGGCGATGGTGCAAGCGGGTGAGACGGGGGGGTTCCTGGACCTCGTCCTTGCGCAGATTGCCGATTTTCAGTCGCGCGACAAGGAGCTGCGCGGGAAGGTGCTCGCCGCGTTAACGTATCCCATCATTCTCGTTCTCTTGTCGATTGTAGTGATTATCGTCCTGCTCGTCGTCTTCATTCCAAATTTCATGCCGGTATTCTCGAGTTTCGGTGGTGAACTTCCGTTGCTCACAAAAATGATTTTAGCGGTAAGCAATGCGGTGCGGCATTACGGGTTGTTTGTCGGGGTGGGAATCGTCATGGCGGTGCTCCTCATTCGCAACTGGTTCGTTTCGGAGAAAGGGCGCAGAACGTGGGAGGCAATGATCTTGCGCGCGCCCGTTGTTGGAAAACTTTCCGCGCAATTCGCCATGGCTCGGTTTTGTCGAATGCTTGGGACATTGCTCGCTGCTGGCGTGCCGCTCGTGCAGTCGCTGAACGTCGCGCGCAAATCGATCGGCAATCAGGTGCTGGTTGATGCCGTTTCCAATGCGATCGAACGCGTCAAGGAAGGCGGACAGCTTGCGCATAGTTTGAGCGATTGCCGCTATTTGTTTCCGGGCTCGGCATTGGAAATGATTTCCGTCGCGGAAGAGAGCGGCAAACTCGACCAGGAATTGGTGCGTCTTGCAAACGTCACCGAGTCTGATCTTGATCGTAATATGAAAACGGCCGTTTCGCTCGTTGAGCCGCTTCTGCTGTTTTGTGTCGCAGCCCTGGTTGGGACCATCGTCATCGGAATGGTCGTTCCGATTTTCTCACTTCAACAATACATCAAATGAAAATGCCAAACTTCAAACTCCAAAGTCTAAAGAAGCGTCAAACCTCAAAGAGCAAACTTCAAGCGCGTGGGTTCACGCTCATTGAACTGATGCTCGTTCTCGTTATCTTGAGCATCCTTGCCGCCATCGTTGTCCCGAAGTTTTCAGGACGCACCGAACAGGCGCGCCAGACGGCCGCTCAGACTCAGATTTCGAGCTTCGGAACAGCGCTCGATGCTTTCGAAGTCGATAATGGGTATTATCCCAAAGGTCGAAACGGTTTACAGGATCTGGTGCAGCAACCGCGCGAGGCTCAGAACTGGAAGGGACCTTACGTGAAGGACATCCCGAATGATCCGTGGCAACACCCGTACATTTATGAATGCCCCGGCAAGCACAATCCGTCGTCCTACGATTTGTCCTCGGCCGGCCCGGACGGTCGCACGGGCAGTGAAGACGACACCACCAATTGGCAGAATAAGAAGTAATTGAAATTCGGAAACACAACGCGCATGAACGGCAACGGTGCATTCACCTTCATCGAGTTAATCCTCGTGATGGTGCTTATGGCCGTCGTGCTCAGCCTTGTGTTCCCGTCGCTCAAAGGTTTTTTCCGCGCCCGTAATCTCGATTCTGAAGCGCAGCGGTTTTTGGCCCTGACGCGTTATGGGCAGAGTCGGGCTATTTCCGAAGGTGTGCCGATCATTTTATGGATGGATCCGCAGGCGAAGTCGTATGGGCTAGAGGTGCAGGCCGGCTATGGCGTTAATGATACGAAGCAGCGGCAGTTTCGCCTCGATGAATCGTTGCAATTGCAGGCGCAGATTCCAGTCGCGGGTTTAATGACTCAGTCCAATTTGTGGACGCAAGTTCGCAGAACGACGATTCGTCCGGAGATTCGTTTTCTGCCCGACGGATCGATCAGCGAGACCAGCCCCGACCGTATTTTAATCACCCAAGATAAAGACGACGCGTTGTCGATCACTGAGACAACGAACCATTTGCGGTATGAAATTCACCACTAATAAACGGTCGAAAGCTGCACGATCCGCCTTCACGTTGATGGAGGTGCTGGCCGCGTTGTTGTTCATGGCAATTGTCATTCCGGTCGCGATTGAAGGCATTCGCATCGCGAGCCTCGCGGGTGAAGTTGGGCAGCGCAAAAAAATCGCTGCACGCATCGGCCAGAGCGCACTCGATGAAATGCGTTCCAACACTCAAACGCAGAACTCTGTTTCCAGCGGTCAGGTGCAGCAAGGCGCGCTGACTTATCAATATACGATTCGCACTGAGACGTGGCCCGAAGACGCAATGCGTTTAGCGACGGTCGATGTCGCATTTGCGGTGCAGGGCAGGAATTACGACGTGCAATTAAGCACGTTACTGGCGCAACAATGATTACGAGCAGCACAGTTGATTCGCGAAAGGCTTTCACCTTGTTGGAAGTCCTCATCGCTATTGCTGTTTCTGCCATTGTGCTAGCCGCGATCAACATGGTTTTCTACAGCGCTTTGCGCCTGCGCAATCGGACGATGGCATCTTTGGACGAATCCGCGCCGATTGATCACGCTCTTGCTACAATCCGCCGTGACCTGGCGAACATCGTCGCGCCGAGCCGCACAAATTTTCCATTGCAGAGCACGATCATAAGCCAATCGCAGTTCGGTCAGATCACTCCTGATTTATATACTGCCACTGGCCAAATTGACGGACTGTCCCCTTGGGGAGATGTGCAAAAAATTTCGTACGGTCTCGCGCCTTCAGCCGACGGCATGTCACGCGATCTGATTCGAATCGTATCTCACAACCTTCTCGCCACGACAACCGAGATGCCGGAACAACAATGGCTCCTCGGCGGCGTTAGAAATATCGCTTTGCATTATTTCGACGGAGCGCAATGGGCTGATGTTTGGGACACAACCACCCAATCCAATTTACCGACGGCAATTAAAGTGGATCTGGATCTGACGAACAACTTGATGCACATGGTCGTCGCATTGGACACACAAGTGAGAACGAATCAATGAACCTGCGCGTGTCCAATTTAGAAACCGGTTCGGTGCTCATCATCGTGCTTTGGATTGCGATTGGTCTTGTCTCGATCGCGCTCTACTTCGGGCACGCGATGTCTTCTGAATTGCAGGCGTCTGCGAACACGGTGGCTGCGACCGAAGCCGAGATGGCAATCGAAGGCGCCGCTCGTTACGTCAGCAACGTCCTCGCGAACGCGCAGCCCGGCTACATGCCACAAAACCTGCATTGCACGAATATCGCCATCGGCAACGCGCGGTTTTGGATAATCGGACGCGCAACCAACGACACGCAGACGACATTGCAAGAACCGACGTGGGGCTTGGTCGATGAAGCGTCGAAGATCAATATCAACGCGACGAACATCACCTATAACGTTCTGACCAACGTGCCCAATCTGACATCTGACCTCGCCGATGCCATTGTCGATTGGCGCAGTTCGACGTCATCGAACACTTCGATTTCGGCGAATTACTCGATGATGCAAACTTCGTCGTACACCTCCAAACACGCGCCGTTCAATACGGTTGATGAATTGCGTTTGATTTCGGGAATGGACCTTGCAACGTTGTATGGAGAAGACGCAAACCTCAACGGGTTTTTGGATCCCAACGAAGATGATGCGGACAATCTACCGCCGAGCGATAATCACGACGGTCACCTTGACTCCGGGTTGCTGGAATTTTTAACGGTCTACAGCCGTGAACCGAACACGGACACAAATGGTGACGTTCGTGTCAACATCAGAGACCGCGCGCAACAAACCAGGTTGCGCACATTGCTGCAGCAGCAAAGCATCCCGCAGAGCAAAATTAACTCGATGTTGTCGTGGGGACTGCAATCGAGTAACGTGCTCGAGTTCTACATTCGAAACGTGAACGTCAATCAATTGAGCGAAATGGATTTCGCTGCAATTGAGCCAAGTATTTCCGCCACCAGTAGCAATTTTCTTTACGGCTTGGTCAACATCAATACCGCGAGCGAGCAAGTGCTTGCCTGCATTCCGGGAATTGGATCAAACAACGCGCCCGCGATTGTTTCTTATCGCGAAAATAATCCGAGTCGAATCAATAGCATTGCGTGGCTTGCGCAAGCAATGAGCATCACGCCGACGACCGCGCGGACAATCGGGCAATACATCACCAGCCGTTCGTATCAGTTTACCGCCGACATCGCCGCGGTCGGTTCCTATGGCCGTGGATATCGGCGCGTGAAATTCGTTTTCGACACCAGTGAAGGCATGCCAAAAATTATTTATCGCCAGGACCTGACCCATCTCGGTTGGGCGCTCGGTCCGCAGGCGAGGGAGGTAACTTCGATCTTATGATTTCTTTCAAACCACAACGCCTCACATCAGTTTTAGGATTGGCGTTCGACGGCAGCCAAATCGAAGGCGTCGTCCTGCGCCGCACCAATGGTCACGTGGCCGTTCGTCAGACATTTTCGGCGGCACTGACGCTTGATCCCTTAACTGCGGACACAGAATTGGTTGGTCGCGAACTGCGCAATCACCTCGACAAAAACGAAATTCGTGAACGGCGATGTGTTGTTTGCCTGCCACTGAATTGGGTGGTGTCGCTTCACGTGAAGCTCCCGGATTTGCCGGAAGCGGACATCCCGAGTTTTCTGCAGATTGAAGCCGAGCGTGGGTTTCATGCCTCGCCCGAGTCTCTCGCGATTGTAAGTTCACGATTCACCGCATCCGATGGCGAAAAATTCGCTACGATCATGGCGGTGTCGAGGCAGAACCTTGATCAACTGGAAACGGCGTTACGCGCGGCGCAGTTGAAACCGGTGAGTTTCTCGATTGGAACCGCGGCGCTGCAACCGGTGGGCAAGAGCGGCATCGCTTTATTGCCGGGCATCGGCAACGCTGGATTGCAGGTCAATTGCGACGGCGGCATTGCGGCGCTACGCACGATTGACGGCATCATGGAAACCGAAGGCGCGCAAAAGCGTCTCTTCGCAGACTTACTCGCGCGCGAAATTCGCATCACCCTCGGCCAATTGCCCGAGGCCGTTCGCAACGATCTCAAAGTCGTGCGCGTTTTTGGTAAATCGGAACTCGCCCAACGCATGGCTGCGGACATCACACCGCGTTTGGCTGCGATGAATCTGCAAGTCGAACGCGTCGACCGCGCCGCCACGGAAAGCTGGGGTAAGGTTCTGCCGCCTGAGGCGGCTGCCTCGCCGGCGATGGCGTTAGGTGCGCGCTACCTAATGGAGCACGCGGCGCCGTTCGAGTTCATGCCGGCAAAAGTGAGCGCTCTCGAGCAACTCGCTAATCGTCTCAAGGGAGGCAAACTCGGCACGGTCGGTGCAACCGCCGGCGCTGTTGTGGTGATTGGAGTTCTCGCTGTTGCGGTCCACATGGCGATCGCGGCGCATTACGAATCGCGCTGGTCTGCGATGGAGCCGAAGGTGAAAGATCTTCAGGAAATCCAAGACAATATCAAAAAGTACCGGCCATGGTTTGACGATTCCTGTCGCAGCCTGGTTGTCCTTCGCAAGCTGACGGAATCGTTTCCCGAAGACGGCGTTGTTTCGGCGAAGACCGTCGAAATCCGCGATCAGTCCACTGTCACGTGCTCGGGAACAGCGCGCGACAAACAATCCTTTATCAAAATGTTCGATAAACTCAGCGCCTCGCAAGGTATCTCTGACTTGACGATCGACCAGGTGCAGGGCGAAGGACCGGTCCAATTTACCCTTAACTTTCAATGGGACGGAGGTGCTCGTGCAAATTAAGAACCGCCAACAAATCCTGATTTTCGTTGCCCTCGGCGCGCTGCTGTTTTTCGTCGGCGACCATTTAGTCTTAACGCCGTTGGTCAGCGGCTGGCAAACGCGCACCAAACGCATCGCTGAACTGAAGCAATTTATAAAACAGGGTGAAATGCTGCAGGATCGCGAGCAAAACATTCGCAGTCATTGGAGCCAAATGCGGACGAATACGTTGTCCTCTAATGCGTCAGTCGCTCAAAGTGAAATCTTCAAAGCGTTCGATAGCTGGTCGCAAGACAGCCGGATGAAAGTTGGCTCGATCAAACCGCAATGGAAGCATAACGACGAGTATACGATCCTCGAATGCCGCGTTAATGCGACCGGTGATATTCAGTCCCTTTCCAAATTCATTTACGACGCCGAAAAAGACCCGCTCGCCGTGAAGGTGGAATCGGTCGAGATCACGTCACGCGACAATAACGGCCAACAATTGAGCCTGGTGCTGCAAGTCAGCGGCTTGGTTTTGAATCAGACGCAATGACCAACAAGTTTAAAATTCCAGGTGTAAGGTTCAAAGTGCCGCTGCTTGTTTGCGGTTTTGGACTTCTTTTGGTTAGTGCACAAGCGGCGACGACGAATTCAGTCCAGACGACGAACTCGCCCACAGTGGTAGCCACTGCCAACACCAACACCGGAACGACTTTCCCATCGTTCAAAATTATCGCAGAGCGAAATATTTTCAGCGCAAACCGCTCCGGTCGCGTGTCTCGTGGCCCCACGACAAAGCCGACCAAAGTGGATACATTCACGCTCGTCGGAGTCGTCGACTATTCCAAGGGGATGTTCGCAATTTTCGACGGATCGAGCAGCGAATTGCGAAAAACATTGAAGATCGGCGATTCCCTCGCGGGCTTCACAATTACCGATGTCGACCTCGACCATGTCACTATCGCTAACACCAACGGTGCAGACACGGTGTTGCATGTCGGCTCGCAGATGCGCCGGTTGGACGAGGGACCCTGGGCTCTCGGATCTGGTCCTGCGCCTCAAATCGCTAAAGCAAATAATTTAACTTACGAAGCGGCCGATGCCGTACTGAGCGAGGACAAATCTGACAATACGAACGAAGCACCGCCGAGTGCGGAGGCAAACGATGTTCTCAAGAAACTTATGCAAAAACGCAAAGCGGAGGTAAAAAATGAATCCGAATAAATTCCTTATCATCATTTCCATTTTCGCCAGCACTCTGCTGTTGCGCGCCGACGATCAACCAGCACCGGATAACCCGGCCGACGCACCGAAAGCAGACGCTGCAGCTGCCAAGCCGGACGCGAAGCCCGCGCCCGCCAAAACGGCCCCTGCGCGAAAACCAGCTCAACCACCGCAACTCACGGTGACGAGCGAAACTGATCGCGGTCTGCGCTTTAATTTCCGCGGCGTGCCGCTGGAAACGGTGCTGAACTACCTCAGCGATGCGGCCGGTTTCATCATTATTCCCGAGGCGGACCTGAAGGGAAAAGTCGACATCATCAGCACGCAGCCACTGAACAAGCAGGAAGCCGTCGATTTGCTCAACACCATTGTGAGTAAGAACGGTCTCGCCGCCATTCGGAATGGTCGCACACTGACCATCATCACGACCGATGAAGCGAAGAAGCGCGACATCCCTGTCATGAGCGGGTCCGAGCCTGACGACATTCCCAAGACCGACAATATCGTGACGCAGATTTTGCCGATGCACACGCTCAACGCGACGCAGTTAGCGAAAGACCTTGGTTCGGTCGTCCCCTCATCGGCAACGCTCACTGCCAATGAAGCCGGCAACGCCCTCGTCATGACCGGCACACAAACGCAGATTCATCGTGTTGCGGAAATCATCAAGGCTCTGGATTCATCCAGTATTTCGTCAGTGCGCGTTTTCTCCCTGCGCTATGCCGATTCCAAAACGCTGGCCACCGTTATTAAAGATGTTTTCAGTTCTCCTGCTGAATCTTCCCGCGACGCCGTGCGTTCCTATTTCCGTATGCGTTTTGGAGGCGGAGGAGAGGAAGGCGGAGACAGCGGCAGGGGTTCGCGCGAATCAAGTTCAAGCGGGCGTGGCAGCAGCGGCGGCGGGAGCAAGGTCACTGCTGTCGCTGACGACTACAGTAATTCTGTTATCGTCAGCGCCCCGGAAGATCTAATGAGCACGATCGAAAAAGTCGTGAAGGAAGTGGATCAACCAGTCGAAGACGTCAGCAGCGTGCGCGTGTTCCGTTTGAAATTTGCCGATGCCGGCGAAATGGCGGATCTGCTGAACAGCCTGTTTGGCGATGAAAGCAAAACCGACGAAAATAATCGCCCACGGTTTTCGTTCTTTACTCCTCCACAATCAAGTTCGTCGTCCACTGCGAACGAAAGTTCGCGTGCGAAAAAGCAAGCTCGCGTTAGTGCCGTTGCAGATCGTCGCACCGGCTCAGTCGTTGTCACTGCCTCTAAACCAATGCTCGAGCAGATCGCGGAAATGATTAAAAACCTCGATGCAGACCCCGCGCGAAAGCAACAGGTCTACGTCTATTCGTTGGAAAACGCCGACGTCCAACAGGTCGAAGGTGTGTTGCATGACCTATTCCAAACCACCACGACTGCCAGCCAGCGCAGCACGCAACAACAAAACAGCGATGCTTTGACCCAACGTCAAACCAGCGCCGCTCAACAAACCACCACCGGATCGACCTTTAGCATCGGCACCGGCAACAACAGCGCTTTGCGCGGCCAATAATTAGAAAGAAAACCAATATGACCCCAAAACTGACCTTTCGTTTCTGGTTCATCCTGGCCGTGTGTTGCGCGACTGCCCCCGCCTTGTTCGCGCAACGTTCCAGCGGTTCCTCCGGTTCTTCCGGCTCCTCTGGTTACGGCGGATTCCGCGGTGGATCTTCCGGAAGTTCGTCAAGTTCCGGCTCCGGCGGTAGAACTACCACCGGCACGCGCGATTATCCGAACAGCACGATGATTGGCGACGCGCTGATCACCAGTGACCCGGAAACACGACGTCTCATCGTCATCACCGACGAACAAACGCACGAACACATCAGCCAAGTCATTTCGAATCTCGACCGCCCCAAGCCGCAGGTGTTGATCAAAGTCGTGTTCGCCGAAGTCACCTATAATAACCAGCTCGATATCGGCCTTGAAGGAGGCTTTATCCACAACACCGGCTCGTTTTTGGGCGCGGTGACCAACTTCAATATTTTGAGTAATGGCACGCAAGTCCCGATTGTGTCGCAGCAGCCGGTCAACTCGGTTTTGGGCGGTTCGACGAGTTTTGGTTTGGCGCAATCGACCGGCATTCCCGGCGGCGCTTTTGCCACACTCACAGGACAGGATTACATCGTCACGCTCAAAGCGGCTGCTCAACATGGTAAAGTGGAAATCCTTTCCCGGCCCTCGATTCTCGCGCGCAACAATCAAAAGGCGAGTATCGTCGTCGGCCAGGAAGTGCCACTGATTACTGGTGTGAATTACGACAGCTTCGGCAATCAGCGAAACGCCATCACCTACCAAAACGTTGGTATCATTTTGGACGTCACGCCGTTCATCACGCCAGATGGCATGGTCGAAATGATTCTCAAACCGCAAATTTCATCGGTTGATCCCAATTCAACTGTTCAGATTGCCGGGGCGACGACTAACAGCGGGGCCATCAATGCGCCTGTGATCGATATCCGCGCCGCGGACACTGTCGTCGTAACGCCCGACGGCAACACGGTTGTTATCGGTGGTCTCATGCAGAATAACAGGGCCAGCACGATTACGAAGGTTCCGCTGCTGGGCGACATCCCCGTCCTGGGAGCGCTGTTCAAACATAAAGTGACGTCAGATACCAAAACAGAGTTGCTTATATTCCTGACCCCATATGTCGTGCAGACGCCGCACCAACTCGCGTTGATGTCCACGAGTGAAACGAGCCGCTTGCAACTTGCTCCGGAAGCGTTTAGTGAAAAGGAACTCAACCAATTCCTGGACAACGTTCAGCTCCATAGGAAGAAGGACGCCAAGGGAGCCCGACCGACCGGGTCGAATTCGAACTCCCCTAAGAATCAGGATTAACGTATTAGTAAGCAATGATCACTCGTCGCAATTGGCTCGTTTACGGAGTGCTCATTGCTGTCTGGATCATGCTCGTTGCGTGGCAGGTTGCCGAGCACATGCGCGTGCAACGGAATGCCCATCGTGCGTTGATTCATCGTGCCGAGGATATTTCCGATACTCTCGGTGTCGTCATGCGCTCGCAACGTCGTTTCGGCATCATCACTAAAGAACAATTGGAATCGGCGATGAAGGCTTTGGTCAAGCCCGGCGAAATCGATGCCATCGCGTTGCTCAACGCCTCCGGCGACGTCGTTGCTGCCGCTGGTGAAACAGTGGATGTCCAGAGCAAGGGTCTCACCTCGAGTGGCGAATACTGGGACAATCAAAATCTCGTCGTCATGAACCTGGTCGATCTCGGCACGAACATGACGCACGATCTCGAGTCCACGAACGTCACGCTTGTTCTGCCTCAAACCGAGCGCAGCCAATTGTTCAGTCGCACCAATCGACCACCATCACCGGAGGCCACAAATGAAGCGGGCCTTCCCACAACAAATCGTTTCGGTACTCGCGGCTCGCGCTGGACAAATGGTTTCCCCACATATTTTCGGAAACCCCCATGGATGAAAGATCCCGACTACAAAGCGCTGATCGAAAAACAAGGCGTGCATAGCTTTGCGTTGGTATTGTCGACACAAGCGATCACTGCCGCGGCCAACGACGATCTGTGGATGCGGCTGATGATCGTTGTTCTCGCTACGCTTGCAGCGGGCGGTGGTTTCATGGCCTGGCGCAACGTCGCAAAAACTTCTGAACTTCAAATCCGTCTTGTCCGCGCGAGTGAGTTGAATTCGCACCTCAAGGAAATGAACCTCGCTGCCGCCGGCCTCGCGCATGAAACTCGAAATCCGCTCAATATCATTCGCGGACTCGCCCAGTTGATTTGCAAACAGGAAGATGTCTCACCGGAGGTTGCCCGGAAAACCCGCGACATCATCAACGAAGCTGATCGGTTGACCGGGCAGCTCAATGAATTCATCAATTACTCACGCCCTCGTGAGGTGCGCCGAACCGCTGTTGACGTGCAATTCGTTGCTTCCGAAGTCGTGCGCGCGCTCAACTACGACATCGAAGAAAAGAAGATCATGCTGCAAGTTCCATCTGAGCCGTTGAAAATCCAGGCCGACGAACAACTCCTGCGCCAGGCTTTATTTAACCTGGTGCTGAACGCTATTCAGGCAGCCGATATCGGCGGAACGATTGATTTACGTTGTGGCAAGACTTCGCCGACCGATGCTTTCATCGAGATCCGCGATAACGGCCATGGCGTTGCCCCCGAAAATCGAGATGAAATTTTCAAACCATATTTTACCACGAACGAAAAAGGCACTGGCCTTGGCCTCGCCGTAGTTCAACAAATTGTCCTCGCGCACGGCTGGGAAATTGTCTGTCTGCCGAACGAACCAAAAGGCGCGATTTTGCGCATCGACCATGTTAAACTAGCTGCTGCATAATTGTATTTGGTAGGGCGTCACTCCGCGCGCGCCGTTAGTCTGAGAGGACTGAAATAAAACAATTGAATCAATCGAGTCCAAATATTGAATCTGCCAAACCTCGTGTCCTCATCGTCGATGATGATGCCAGCCAACGCAGCTTGCTTGATTCATTTTTAGGCGGGCAGGGTTTCGATACGATCGCGGTTGAATCTGGCGAGCGTGCCCTCGATGTCCTGCGCAAAGGTGGGGTGGACATGATGGTTTCCGACGTGCGCATGCCCGGTATATCCGGTCTCGAGACGCTGCGCCTTGCTCGTCAGGAACACGCGCGCTTACCCGTTCTACTCGTCACAGCTTTTGCCGATATTCGTCAGGCGGTCGACGCCATGCGCGATGGCGCCGTCGATTATTTGGGCAAACCCATTGATCTCGACGAACTCCTCGCGTCAGTCCGGCACGCGACTGGTCTGGCGGAAAACGCGCCGCGCACTTTTAACGACTCACGAGAACTCCCGGCACAAGTCGTCGCGCAGAGTCCGCTCATGCAAGCGGTTTTTCGCGACATCTCGCTCGTCGCACCTTCCGAGAGCCGTGTTTTGATTACTGGCGAAAGTGGCGTCGGCAAGGAAGTTATCGCCGACGTCATTCATCTTTGGAGCAAACGCGCCGATGGTCCGCTCGTTAAAGTAAACTGCGCCGCCATTCCCGAAACGCTTTTGGAAAGTGAATTGTTTGGTCACGAAAAAGGCGCGTTTACCGGCGCGACCGCCCAGCGCATCGGCCGTTTCGAACAGGCCAACAACGGGACGATCATGCTCGATGAAATAGCGGAAATGTCGCCGGGTTTGCAGGCCAAGCTTTTGCGCGTCACTCAAAACGGGTCATTTCAACGCATCGGTTCCAACACCGAAATTCGTTCCAATGCCCGAATTCTCGCTGCCAGCAATCGTAACCTCGAAGAAGAAGTTAAAAAGAACCGCTTCCGCGAAGATCTCTTTTATCGCCTGAACGTCGTCGAGATGAACATCCCGCCATTGCGTGAACGTCCTGAGGACATCCTCGCATTGGCTCAAAAATTTCTCGACGAGCTAACCCAGGGACGCGCGCGCTTGTCCGCTGCCGTAGGTGAACTGCTGCAAAACTATTCCTGGCCGGGCAACGTCCGTGAAGTGCGCAATGCCATGGAACGCGCTGCGTTATTATCGCGGGGCGAAATGATTTTGCCCGAGCATTTGCCGATCCGCGTTCGAACCTCTTCGGAGCCCGCGCCTGCTCCGGTTATCGACGAACAAAAACTCGGCGATATTGAGCGTAGCGCGTTGCTGCTGGCGTTGAAGAAGCACGATTACAACCGCACCGAAACTGCCAAAGCCCTCGGTATCAGCCGGCGCGCGCTCATCTACAAGCTCCAGCGCTTGCGCGAATTGGGCTATCAGATAGACTCTCCAGCGTGACCTCGCTTCAGCGGACCGCACTTAAGAATGTAAAATGCGAACTAGCGTCAGATGACCTGACGCGAACACTTTACGCTTCCGACGCCTCACTCCACCAAATTATGCCAAGCGCCGTCGCCTTCCCGCGAACGGCGCAAGAGGCGTCAGCTGCTGTCAAAGCCGCGGTTGATTCCGGCCTCTCGATTACACCGCGCGGCGCGGGAACCGGGCTCGTTGGTGGTGCGATTGGTGACGGACTCATTATCGATTTCGGCAAATACAATCGCCAGATCTCAAACATCGATCTCGAGCGCGGCACGGTCCGCGTCGGCACTGGCGTTGTCCTTGATCAACTCAATGCCGCGCTAAAGCCGCACGGGTTTTGTTTTGGCCCGGACGTCGCCACGAGCGCGCGCGCGACAATCGGTGGGATGATCGCGAACAATTCCTCTGGTTCGCATTGTCCGTATTACGGCTGCACCGCCGACCATGTGCGTTCAGTAGAAGTCGTGCTGGCCGACGGCAGCATCGAAACGCTCGGTATCAACGGCACTGATTCGCAGCGCAACTACCAACTCAAAAAAATGGTGTTCGCGCGCAAGCCGGAGATTGAAGCGAACATGCCCGGCGATCTCCTCAAGCGCTGGCCGGGTTACAGCGTCGAACGCTTTCTGCGCGACCCGGCGCAATACAATCATTTGCTCGCCGGCAGCGAAGGCACGCTCGCGGCGATGGTTTCTGCCGAGCTGAAAATCGTTCCCATTCCCAAACGCAAAACTCTTGGCGTCGTGTTCTACGCGACGGTCGAAGAAGCAATGCAAGGCACAGTCGATCTGCTCGACCTCAAACCAGCGGCGATCGAACACGTCGACGACGTCCTCGCCGATCAAACCAAAGGCCAACTTGCTTTCAAAGCCGCGCGCGATTTACTCGAGCTTGACACCAAACCTTGCAAAGCGATGTTGTTCGTCGATTTCTTTGATGAGACCGGTGAGCAACTCGCCGAGTTCTCAAAGCGGAAACTTGGTTTACGCACATTGTCGGTCAGCGATCCTGCAACGATGGCTCTCGCCTGGAACATGCGCAAAGCCGGACTCTCGCTCGTTACCGGCTGCAAAGGCGCTTCGAAACCAGTCACGACAATCGAAGACGCCGCCGTTCGGCCACAACAACTCCCTGCATATTACAAGGCCGTTCGAAGCATCCTCGAAAGCAAAAACCTTCACGCCTGCTATTACGGTCACGCTGCTTCGGGACTGTTGCACATTCGGCCTGTGCTCGATCTGCGCCAACCGGATGACCTGAAAAAATTTCGTGAAGTCTCGGACGAAGTCGCCGCCGTCGTGAAGCAGTTCAAAGGCTCGTTCTGCTCCGAACACGGCGTCGGCATGGCTCGCACCGAATACATG
This sequence comes from uncultured Verrucomicrobiae bacterium, assembly GCA_963702845.1. GTDB lineage: Bacteria > Verrucomicrobiota > Verrucomicrobiia > Limisphaerales > Palsa-1400 > JAICXV01. Next base: position 1,070,242 of record OY969763.1, read on the forward strand.
CCGATGCTCATGGGCAATGAGCTGATGCAGTTGTTCGCCGATATCAAAAATGTTTTCGATCCGAAGAACGTTTTCAATCCCGGCAAGATCATCCCGAACGGTCGCTTCAAAATCGACAAAGACCTCCGCGCCCAAATCGACATCACCTTGCCGTTCGAGCCCGTCCTCGCTTTCGCGGCGAAAGACGAAGGCTTCATCGGCAACCTTGAACAATGCAACGGCTGCGGTGGTTGCCGCAAAGCGCCACCGACGATGTGTCCGACTTATGTCGCCACTGGCGAAGAAATCATGTCCACACGCGGCCGCGCCAACACCATTCGCGCCGCCGTCAGCCAACGCGGTAATCCCGAAGCGCTCATATCCGAAGAACTCGACGCCGCCCTCGCCAATTGTCTGGCCTGCAAAGCGTGCACGACCGAGTGCCCGTCGAACGTGAACCTGGCGCTGCTCAAAGCCGAATTGCTCCACGCGCGCCACGAGAAATTCGGCATGACCTTGCGCGAACGCATTTTCAGCGCCGCCGATCGTCTCGGTCAGATGGGTTGCATCACGCCCGGCATTGCCAATGCGATGCTTAAGTCGAAGCCGTTGCGCAAAGCGATGGAGAAATTCCTCGGCGTCGCCGCAAACCGTCCTTTGCCCGAATACACCAGCGAACGATTCGACAAATGGTTCAATTCACGCGCAAAGAAAAACGGCAAGAACGGCAAACGTGGTCGCATCATTTTGTGGGACGATACCTTTGTGCGTTATCACGAGCCGCACATCGGCAAAGCTGCCGTCCAGGTTTTGGAAGCCGCTGGTTTCGAAGTCGCGCTCGTGGAAAATCGCCAATGCTGCGGACGTCCATCGTTTAGCCAGGGGGACCTGCATCGCGCCTCGGCGCTCGGTAAGCACAATCTCGAGATTCTCGCCGACGGCACCGAGCCGATCCTTTTCCTCGAACCGTCCTGCTACTCGATGTTCGCGGAGGACTACATCGAACTGAAACTGCCGCACGCCAGGAAAGTCAAAGCGCGTTGTTTCATTTTCGAGCATTTCATCGATCAATTGCTCACGCGCGAACCCGACGCGATCAAATTTAAAGCCACCTCGAACCCAATCGCGATCCACGCGCATTGCCACGCCAAATCGCTGCTCAATCCAGCGTTCATGAAGAAGCTGGCCGAACGCGTGCCGCAAGCCAAAGCAACATTGCTGGAGACCGGTTGCTGCGGTATGGCCGGTGGTTTCGGCGCGACTGCTTCGAAATATGAATTGTCGGTGAAAGTTGCCGAGCCGCTCATTGCGAAGCTCGCCGCTCAGCCGCAAGGCGCGACCGTCATTGCTTCCGGCACCAGTTGCCGGCATCAGATCGATCACTTCAGCAGCCATAGTCATCCGCTGCATTTCGCCGAATATCTGGCAGCTCAACTCGCCTGAGTCATCGGCCCCAACACACCGGTTCTTGTCACCAACGCTTCCGGCGTTGAGGCCAACGCGCTCATTGTTGGGTCCAACATTCCATCCGTTGAGGCCAACGGCGATCGCGTTGGGTGCAACGATGCATGCGTTGGCTTCAACGCCCCTTCTGTTGGGCCCAACCGCAACGGCGTTGGCGCCCACGGTGGCTCCGTTAGGCCCAACGACGGCTCCGTTGGCCCCGACGGCGGTACCGGTGGTCCCAACGGTCGCAGTGTTGGTTGCAGCAAAAATGGCGCAACTCCCTTAATTGCAAGTTGTTAAAAACGTATTAAAAGCATTTACGTCGTTCTGCATTTGACGCCGCCCCTCTTTTCAAGACACTATCTGCGCCAGTGACCTGGCGTTTACCACTTAAAGGGAAGCATGGATAGTATTGGTGTTCACCGCCCACGCAACGTGGGTTGGAAGCGGGCGGCTGGCTTACTTTATGGTGACTGGGGCACGAGCAAGGCCTATGTCATCGGCGCGGCCTTTTACGCAACCGGCTACGCTTCGTTGCCGATGATCCTCGCGGTCTGCGCGCTGACCGGACTTGTCGGATACAATTATCGCATCATTTGCCGCCATTTTCCCGACGGCGGCGGCGTTTACTCGGCCGCGCGAAGCCAGAGCCGCCTGCTTGCCGTTGTCGGCGCGTTGATGCTTGTGGCCGACCTGACCGTCACCGCTTCGCTGAGCGGATTCCAAGCGTTCACGTATCTGCTGAGCCATTTTCACCCCAGCAACGGCTGGCTTGTTTTCGCCACCATCGGTCTCATCTGTGGCGTCGGGGCTGTCAACGCTTACGGTCCGAAACACTCCGGCAGCATGGCCGTTGTGCTTTGCGTGCCGATGGTGATCGTGGTCGTCGGTATCCTCGCGATGAGCGCGCCGCATTTGACGACCGTGCACCTTGAGAAAATGCAGGGCACCTTCAGGGAACACTGGACCGGGTTCGTGGCGATCATTCTGGCGCTGAGCGGTGTCGAATCCATTGCCAACATGACTGGGGTGATGACGCTGGACAAGGGTTCAACGATGGACCACCCGCGAGTCGACAAAACTTCGGGCAAAGCCATTTTGTGGGTCGCGATCGAAGTCTGCATCGGCACGTCGCTGCTCGCCTGGGCCATGCTTTCGTTGCCGCAAACCTACAAAGCAGAACTGCACGATCGTTGGGAAGATATGCTGAACGTCCTCGCCGAAAAATACGGCGAGATGACGTTTCACAGCGCAGCGGCTGGACAGGTTTGCGGCTATATTACCGCAATTATCGTCGGCTTGCTGTTGCTCAGCGCTGTAAATACTGCGATCAGCGCTTTGATCGGCTTGTTCTATATGATGGCGCGCGACGGCGAAATGCCGCGACCTTTGTTGCGCCTCAATTCCCACGGCGTGCCGATTCTCCCGCTGGTTATCGCCACTGCGCTGCCAATCCTGGTGTTGATTGCGTCGCCCGACACGATGTCACTGATGGAGCTTTATGCTATCGGTGTCGTCGGCGCGATCATGCTTAACCTCGGTTCTTGCATCCTGAACAAGAAACTCGGGCTCAATTGGCGTGAAGTTTCTGTGATGAGCGTTACGTTTGTCATGTTGCTTGCAGTTGAATTCACACTCGCCAAAACGAAGCCCAACGCACTTTTCTTCATTGTCTGCATTCTTGTGGTCGGTCTTACCTTGCGTTCATGGTCGCAACGCCGCGCTGGATTGCGTACCGTCACTGTCGCTGAACACGTCGCTGCAGCTGTTTCTCCGGAGCGAAGTGCGTGAATTCAAACTCAACCTTGTTCCTGGCCAAACTATTCTCGTCGCCGCCCGCGGCTTGACGCCTGTCTTCCGTTACGCGATGGAAGAAGCCCAACTGCGCCAGGGCACGCTTTACGTCCTTTACGTCAAAGAACTCGCCGTTAACTTGCCCGGCCCATTACCCACCGGCGAACGTCCCCGTTGGCAGGACGACAAACACGCTGCCGAGATCATGTATGGTATGGTCGATGCCGGGCAAGAAGAACAGCGTCACCGTCGTGCCGCTTTACACCATCAGCGAAAACCCGCGACCACGATTCTCGACATGTCCGCAACCCTCGGCGTCGACATCCTCGCCCTCGGCTCCGCCCATCGCAATCGTCTGGTCTCACTATTGAAAGGCGACGTCGTCACCGAAGTTGCCAAGAACCTTCCGGAGAACATTCAATTAGTAATTTACAGTTAAAGTTTGGAGCTTGGCGGTTGAAGTCTCTCTGAAGTTTGGAATTTGAAGTTCTACGACTGAACTTCCACTTTACCCTCACGCACCGGTTCTTTTACCGGTTCTGCCTGCACCAATCTCCCAAACTTCCGTATCTCCGGCCAAAACCCTGCCACGCCGCAACCGTGACAATCGTCGCAATACCTCCCGAAACCACCGAGAACACCGGCCCCAGGTATTGGCTGACAGCTGCCAGATTCAAACCCACCCAATTCATTCGACGTTCCGATAAACAGATTGTTCACCGCCGAAACACGCCCACGCATTTCATCCGGCGTCAATAATTGCACCAACGTATGCCGCACAATCACGCTGATGTTATCCGCGAACCCGCAGATAAACAGCGTCGACCATCGAAAACCAAAACGAGCGCGAAATGCCAAACACAATCGTCGCCGCACCAAATACGCGACCGCAAAATTAATGAACGTCCCGCCTTTTGCATTGGTGGCCGATGCGCCATGTAAAGCGCGCACACCAGCGATCCAATCGGCAACGCCGCTTGCAACAGCCCAAGCCCTTGCGGGCCCACATGCAAAATCTCCTTCGCATACTGCGGCAACAGCGCGGTCGCGCCACCAAAGAACACCGCAAACAAATCCAACGTGATCGCGCCCGGAAATGATGCGGTTGCGAAATACAAAATGAAATCCGCCAATGAATACTTTGCCAGCGAAAACTCCTGCTTCGGCGCAAGCTGTTGTTTGATGCGGACCATCAGCACCAACCCCAAACAGACGAAAACCGCCACTGCATTCGTCACGTAAACTGGCACGGCGCTATTCGTCAGCGCGATAATCGCTCCCCCGGCTGCCGGTCCCGCCACCGCTGAAAATTGAAAACTCGCTCGTCGCCCACGTCAGTGCGCGAGGGAACTCTTCGCGTGAGACCAACAGCGGCAAAAACGACGCGCTCGCCGACCATAGAAACGTTCGCGCAATTCCAGAGATAACCAAACACGCAAAAACCCAACCAACATTAATATGCGATACCGAAATGGCCGCCAGCCCGGCTGATGCCAGGCCCACAATTGCCAGCATGCTGACGATAACACGTTTGCGTTCGCGCGTGTCTGCGACGTGTCCGGCGGGCAACGTCATCAGGACCATGGGGACGAATTGCGTCAAGGCCCACCAAACCTAGATAGAGCGGGGACCGCGTGCGTTCGTATAACTCCCAACCGACGGCCACGGTCAGCATCTGCTGTCCGAACGAAGCGACGAATCTTCCTATGACGTACGGTAAAAAATTGCGGTTCCGAAGAACCGCATACGGACTGTCGCTTGGGGGCGCCGACTGTGACTGCACGCTACTAGTGTTCCTGATTTTACCACGAGTGCAAGTATCGCGGCTTCAGAAGTGAAGGTTCGGCTAACCGGCAAGGTCTACCATCTCCAGATAGCCTTGGCCCGTCTCGCTGTAAGAAAAGCCGAGCGTGTAATTGAGGATGCGCTCGGCTTCTTTCCAGTCGCCGATTTGCATCATGTGCCATGCTTTATAGATGAGCGCCGTAAGTGATCATTCGGCGCGAGCTTGAGCGCTTTTTCAAAATATTTCGCCGCTTCATCGTGCTTGTCCAACCAATCGAAACACATCCCGTACCGCATCGGTGAATAGGGATCGTAAGGGTTTGCCATCGAGGCGCGTTCATACCACTTCATCGCGTCGGGTATAGTTTCTGGTAACCGTGACTGTTCCAGCCTTGCAAGCGCAGGCATTCGCCGATCTCGTAAGCGGTTTGGTAATTATCCGGCGCAACCTCCAACGCTCGCATCAGCGTCGTTTGTTTTTCGGTGCCGTAATTCTCGATCTGTTGCGCGCGGGTTAATAAATCGTATTCGCGTTGATCCGTGAGCGCCTGATTGCCGACGTAAATTCCGACTGCTGCAATACATAACGTCAAAGCGAGTTTGCCGGCGAGGCGTGGGTTGAGCCAGAAACCTTCCGTCGCAAACCGCCAGTGAGCCGTCAAGGAAGCCGGCCAGCACCGTTGCGATCACGGCGTTGGCCGGGATATGCAGGTTGAAGTCGGTGAACGAGTGCAAAAGGATTGCGAACAGAGCGAACGCCGCGCCGAATACAAACGCACCTTTGTTACTGCGCATGCTGCCGAGTTCGTTTGGTTGTTTGCGAACGAACGGCCACGTGCGCCAAACTCCGCGATAGAGCAGGGCACAACAACCAAGCACAACGCCAGTCCAACTGCGCCCCAATCGCATAGTGCGTTGAGATAATCGTTGTGAGAGAATTGCGCGCGCTCCTGGAACGACTTTGGCGCGTATTCGCGAAACTCATAATCGAAGTGCCCAGGGCCGGGGCCGAGGATTGGCGCTTTCGCGTAGATATTTTTGGCGGCGTCCCAGATAACAACGCGCGAATCTTGAACTTCGCCTGAATCGGTGAACAGCTTGCCAAAGCGGCGTTCGACAGAGCCCATTTGTGTCAGCGCGCCGCAAATCAATGCGATAAGGAGAATGAGACACAAGGCGGCTTTCAGCCAGAAGTCGCGTTGGAAGAGCAGAGCGACGAAGACGGCGGTCAGCATGATGCCAGTGGCCATCATGCCGCCGCGCGAGAGCGACATGCAGATCGCAGTGATCATCATCAACGCGCAATAAGCCAGCAGGACCTTCACCACAATTGGCAGGCGGCCCATGAACATGTAGGCGATGGCGAGTGGGACTATCAATTCGAGAAAGCCGGCGAGGTGGTTGGGATTGACGAATGTGCCGCTGGCGCGAGCGAGGAACTGCGGCGGTTTGTAGAGGCCCCAGATGTTGCCGTTGTGCGTCGAGAATTGGTAGATTGCTAGTGCCGACACACCGAGGGCAAGGCAGACCAGGGCCATGCTGAGGACGGTGGCGGAGTTGCGCCGGGTCAGGTTGTTGGTCGCGAGGAAAAACAGCGAAGCATAGGTCAGGATGCTCGCCATGTCGTGACGGGCGGGATAGTGCAGATTGTTGGTGAGACAACGAACGATGGCGTAGAGCACAAACGCAAGGACGGCCCAACTAACCGGTGGCCAGAGCAAGCCGGAAGCGGGGTTTGAACCAGATTCGCACCAGCCACAAAGCAAGGCCAACAATGGTCAGGCCTTGAACGATGACGAAATCCGGAGTCCGGACGCCGCCGAAAGCGAGCACTGCGTAAATCAGCGCTGCTAAAATGACCCCGAGAATCCCGCGTTCACAAAACCGGTCAATCGCTTTCGGCGCCGCGTTCGGCGGCTGGTTGTTCCGCTGTTTCCAAAATATCTACCGCTTGCTGACGCGCACGGCTCTGTTCGTTAGCTCACGTATTCGCGCGGGTCGGTAATGTGACCCGTCAACGCGCTCGCGGCGACTGTCATTGGCGAGGCGAGGAATACTTGCGATTCTTTGTGTCCCATGCGACCGGGGAAATTTCGGTTCGTCGCACTGATGCATTTCATCGGAGAGTTCATGCGGCCGAATGTGTCGACTGGACCACCGAGACAGGCGGCGCAACCGGCGTTTTCGGTCATCTGCACACCGGCGTCGACGAGGATTTGCCAGACGGTCTTGTCGCCCCAACGCGCGGTTTGGAGATCATGCACGATTTCCGGTGTCGCAGGAACGCCGAAGGTGTCGATGACAACTTTCTTGCCGTTGAGCACGCGGGCGAATTCGAGGAAGTCGCTCGTCTTGCCACCTGTGCAAGAGCCGACGTAAGCGCGGTCGAGCTTGGTAGCGGTCATCGTCTTGGCGAGCTTGCGCTGGCCGGGGTCAGGATGACAGGCAACGGTCGGTTCGAGTTGGTTGAGATCGACCACTTTTTCGTAAATGAATTTTTCGTCGCTGTCGCGTTCGACCGGGGTGTAAGTGGCTTTGGTGCCGTTGAGTTGGCAGCGAGCATCGACAAACGCTTTCGTTTGCGCGTCGAATTCGAAAATGCCGTTTTTGCCGCCGGCTTCAATGGCCATATTAGCGACGGTCATACGGTCGTCGATGGAGAGATTGCTCGCGCCTTCGCCGTCAAACTGCATGGCACGATAGGTTGCGCCGTCAAACCCGATTTCGCCGATGCAATGGAGGATGATGTCTTTTGCCATCACGCCTTTTTGCATTTTGCCTTCGAGACGGAAATGCATTGTCTCGGGGACCTTGAGCAAGAGTTTGCCGGTGCCCATGACGAAACCAGCGTCGGTGTTGCCGATGCCGGTGGCGAATTCATTGAACGCGCCAGCCATGCAGGTGTGGGAATCGGTGCCGAAAAGGATTTCGCCGGGACGGGTGTGGCCTTTTTGGGGCAAGGCAGTGTGGCATACGCCCGCGTAACGGGAGCCGTATTGTTTCTGCAACTTGCCTTTGCTGGCGTCGAATTTCCAGGTGCCGTTCGGGTCGTCGATGACGTCGTAGAAATAGGGCAATCCTTGTTCGCGGACGAAATCGCGGAGGATGTCGACGTTACGATTCGAGAGCGAGTCGGCGGTAAAGATATAGTGGTCAGGGATAATGACGATTTTGTTTTTGTCCCAGACTTTGGCGGTTTTGCCGAATTCACGTTTGAACACGCCGATGGTGCCGGGGCCGCAAACGTCGTGTGTCATGAGCACGTCGGCGTTGACCCAGATATTGTCACCGGCCTGCACCCGGGTTTTTCCCGCAGCGCGAGCTAAAATCTTTTCAGTTAACGTCATAATCGAAGTCCTTAGCGTAACGTAGGATGGGGAAACTTCAAACTGCAAATGCCAGGGCAGAGATCGAGCCTTTGCACAAATTTTTTTTCGGTCGGTTAATGGGCGGTAGTGGACGTAATTGGTTGGATGTGGGCGCAATTGGGCGAAAGTGGGCAGCCCCTGGGCGGCGCGGTGGACGGTAATGGGCAGGGTGGATGTGGATATTTTAATTTTACTGCGGATAACCGCGGATTGAGCAGCGAATTTTAGTTTGGTGATATTTACTGATACTTGGTGATATCTGCCTCCGCCAAGCTTGCCCATGATCGCTGGGCACACCGCTGGCGTCAGATTCATTCCTGGGTCCCGGTTGGCATCGCAATCTGTTTCTTTCACGTCGGGATTGTGACGGAAGTAGCTAATCTGTCAAAAAATGTAGGGAAAGGAGGGAAGTCAGGGAAAGGAGGGAAAGAAACGACACATTGTTGTGACAAAAAGTTTCCATGTGATGTGGTTGGCACGGAAGTTGAGTTGCGTGCAAATATGACAATACCACGAACCGACCCGTTCTTTGGGCTACAATTATGTCACGCCTAACGGGGTTTCTAAGTGATGTGGTCGGTCCAACATATTTATACTTATTGGACACGACGTTGTCTTTAGAAGCTGTCAAAGGCTGTGATGCAGAAACGGGAGTATAAATGTGGGGGGACCGCCCTTTATGCGGACACAAGGATCCTCATGTCGTTGTGGCAAGAGTTAGAACTGACACGCGCTCGATTTTGATGAGCAGCGTAAACAAACGAATCGCTACTACGAGCGTTTCGGCCAGAGCCATTGGCAAAAACCCAAATGTCTGTCCGTGTCGCCTTTCAGACCATGACTGTAGCGGATGACGGTATCGAGTCCGAGCAGAGCCAACAGCGCCAAATCATAGAGGATAAAGGCTCTTCCAAAGGTTTGGGTCAGTAATCCACCGCCGAATCGGCCGACGAAAACTCCTTGCAACGAAAGAGAGCAGAATGTGAGGAAGACCGAAGCGCTGGTGATCGACTGAGGATCGAATCCGCATCGCGACAATGTTCCATTTTTGAAATCAGACCAGGCAAGGCCTAGAAATGGGTACAACGGAACGAGCACATTGTAGAAACGATCGTGCCCACGAACGGACCCGGCCAGGCGATTGCGTGCGATCACGTAATCTTCGTCGTAACGAATGCTTTGGGGGGATTCGGCACCGTGCAGGTCTTCGGGCCATGGCACAAGTTCATAGATGACGCCGCGTGGCGGTTGACCCGTTCGTTTCGATCGCAGATAATATTTCTGGTCGCGAAACCAAATCGGGACTTTGCAGAACTCGCGAATCCGCCAGTCCATCGCTTCGGTTGCGTGAATAACAACGAGGTCGCCTTCAAAAACAACTTTGTCAGTAGCGATGAAGAGTTCTGTGTCGCGATGCATGTCTTGCGTTTGCATAGGGTGAATGATTGATGATCGTTTTTTCTGCTCACTTAAGCAGGGCGAATCGGGACTGTCCTTCCGACGCGTTTTTTATGCCGCCATCGAAATCCAGGGCAGTGAGATGCCACAATTCGCTTTGTTGAGTCATGTTTCCTTTCCTTCTGCGTTTGTCAGGGACAAGTCGACACTCCCGCCCGAGGCGTAATTCCCACTAAAAATTTAGTGTCAACAGAACGTGTAAAAGCAGGTCCAATGCCAATTGCGGGCGGCTTTACTGCAAAAAGTAAATCGGACGGATGGCGATGGCTGACGGCATTCTTGTCACCCGCGTCAAACACAGCCGTGGCAGAAACGTCATTGCCACCGTTTTGTGCGGCGGAAAGATTAAGGGCCGGACCAAAGACCTTCTCTGATTGACTCGTGGCACCTGATGTTCTGGTTGATACCAGCGTTATTGCGGACGTTCTGACCAAAGATCCAGATTGGTTTGATTGGTCATCTGCAGAATTAGAAAGCTGGGCTGATCCTGGCCCCAAGTTTTCGTCTATCGGCGTTTTCCAACTTCAGATTGACGCCACACAGGCATTTGCTACGCTTTTCCCGTGAATATTTAGTGCTCGATTTTACTTTACCAGCCTGTCGGCTCCGCGCCCGAAGCTGCTTTAGAGATTCGATTTCCTAAACAGCCCCGACGCGGATGTCGGGGCTTTTTTATTATTCCCGAAACAAATTAACTATCGCGAATTATGATTATTGTCCTGAAGCCGAATATCTCGAAAAAAGACGAGAACGAAGTCCTTAAGGAGATCAAAAAGCTCGGCTACCGCCCGCACGTCATGCGCGGCGTCGAACGCACGGTCGTCGGCGCGATCGGCGACGAACGCACGCACACATCCCTCGAAGTCCTCGGCTCGTGGCCGCAGGTCGAGAGCGTCATGCCCGTGCAGAAGAAATACAAACTCGTCAGCCGCGAAGCTCACAAAATCACTTCCACCATCAAAGTTGGTAAACAGATCATCGGCGGCAAAAAACTTCAGATCATGGCCGGGCCGTGCTCTGTTGAAGATGAAGTTCAATTGATGACCACCGCTCATTCCGTGGCGAAAGCCGGCGCGACGATCCTGCGCGGCGGCGCTTTCAAGCCGCGCACTTCGCCCTACGAATTCCAGGGCCTCGGCGAAAAGGGGCTGAAACTTTTGGCCAAAGCCCGTCGTGAAACTGGGCTGTACGTGATTACCGAATTGCTTTCGGAAGCCCACGCCGAACTCGTCGCCGAATATAGCGATATTCTCCAAATCGGCGCGCGCAACGCCCAGAACTTTCCAATTGCTCATCGCTGCGGCAAAAACCGGCAAACCCGTCCTGCTCAAGCGCGGCCTTTCGATGCGCATCGAAGAATGGCTGCTCGCCGGCGAATACGTTTTGTCGAACAACAACCCGAACTTGATGTTCTGCGAACGCGGCATCCGCACCTTCGAGACCTACACCCGCAACACGCTGGATCTTTCGACCATCCCGATCATCAAGAAAGAATCGCACTGCCCGATCGTCATCGATCCGAGCCAGGGCGCAGGCCGTGCCGACCTCGTTGTCGCGATGTGCAAAGGCGCGGCTGGCGATGGGAGCCGATGCGTTGCTCATCGAAGTGCATCCGAATCCGGCGGAAGCCTGGAGCGACGGCGCGCAGCAATTGTCGTTGGATGGCTTCGCGAAATTGATGGAAGAACTGAAGCCGTTCATCGCGGCGGCGGGACGCGAGTAAGGCTAAAACAGCGTCACTCCATGACGCTTCGTCAGTTATGATGCGGGTTGCCAATCTGCAATCTTCATTTGAACCGAGCGGCGTCCGTTGAACTCATTGATTTGCGGGGTAAAGGCGAGGTCGAAACGGATTTTGGCAGAGTTCGGCATCGCCGCAGTTGAACCACACAGCCTCGACCATTTTAGTTCCATCGGTCACACGAAATTTCACGTGCTGGTTCTCTTTGCCCATGCGTTGAGGTGGTTGTTGATGGGACGAGTCCACGAATGCAAAACGGAATCGCTGGATTCGCATGCCCGCTAGGTTGAAGTCGTTCCAATGCGGTGATGTTCTCGATGGTCATATCGCTCAGAGCGACTTCCCCATCGATTCGGAGATTCGGCTGCAAGATGTTCTGGTTTGAGCTGCGCGCGTGCGATTTCGTTTAGTCGCGCGCGGAGCAGATCAATTTTCGTGGCCTCGACGGTGATGCCAGCCGCCATAGCATGTCCGCCATGGCGCACAAGCAAGTCATTGCATTCACGCAAGCCAGCGGCGAGGTCAAAGCCTTCGATGCTGCGGCCGGACCCGCGGAACTGCCCCGAGTCGCCGCCAAGAATCAGCGTTGGGCGATGAAAAGTTTGCACCACGCGCGATGCGACGATGCCGACGACGCCGATGTGCCACGATTCGCGGGCTTCAACGATGACGTAATCAGTCTCAGGATTGAACTGCGCTTTGGTGGCGCGCGATGGCTTCGATGGCGATGGCTCGTTCCAGGTTCTGGCGCTCGCGATTGTGCGAGTCGAGCGCGCTCGCGATTGGCGCAGCAGTGCCGACTGTCGTTTGAGAGCAGTAACTTTAAGCGCATCTTCCGCCGTCTCCAAACGGCCGGCGGCGTTGAGTCGCGGCGCGAGTTGAAAGCCGACTTCGTACGCGCCGATGGTTTCCGGACAACGCGCAAAATGTTTTTAGCGCGATCAGTCCAGAGCGTTGCGTGTCGGTGAGATGCTTCAGGCCGGCGCTGGCGAAAATTCGATTTTCGCCAGTGAGCGGAACGAGGTCAGCAATCGTGCCGAGCGCGACGAGATCTAAGAAGTTTTTTAGATCAAAGTTGGCTGGCGATGGCGACATTGTCTTCGCGCAACGTTTCTGACCAGCGCATGCGCGAGTTTGAAGGCGAGCCCAACCGAACAGAGTTCGCGGAAACACGGTTCGGTTGCCGAGGCGAGTTGCGGGTTCACCAAGGCTTGCGCATTCGGATGCGGATTCGAAACCTGATGGTGATCGAGCACGAGAACATCAATGCCTTTATCGCCGAGCGTTTGAATGACGGTGTTCGAGGTAGAGCCGCAGTCAACCGCGAGCAGCAGTTTGACCGGGAATTTTTGCAGACAGTTCTCGACGGCTTCTGCGCTCAGTCCATAACCTTCGTCGAAATCGGTTGGGAAGGTAGTAGTGAACTTTCCATCCCAGTGCGGTGAGCACTTCAACGAGCAACGCGGTCGACGTGACGCCATCAACATCGTAATCACCAAAGATGACGAGTGGTTCGTTGTTGTGGGCGAGCAGCGAAGAGGCGGTCAACCGCCATGCGCATATTCGGCAACAGAAATGGATCAGCAAGATTTTTGAGTCGCGGTTCGAGAAAGATCGAGGCTGCGAACAACGGTTTGCAAAACCACGATTGACCAAACAGCGAGCGAGCAGGGGAGAGATCTTTAGTGCGTCAGTGAGTTGGCAACGAGCTGCGTCGTCCGCGGTTTGGATGCTCCACCGATACTTCATTTCGCGAGCGAATGTACCAGTTTAAGAGCGTTGCGGAGATGATGTGAAGAAAAAACAAAATAGGCCGTGGTGCACGCGGAGCGGCGTAACCAAGCCAGATCATCACGCCATCTTCTTCCATCATCGCGACAGACAACAAAACAATCGAGTAGCCCGGGAACATATTGGTGAACGGAACAGGAACCGGCGGAATCGGGAGTGCCAGCAGGAAAGCCATCCACGCGATGATCAGCGCGTTGATCTTGCTGGGCGCGCGCCACGACATCCAGGGTGTGCGGCGAGGTTTGACCAGTTTTTCGATAAACCGCAATAGACGAACACTGGCGCGAAGCACTTTGTTCATCGCAGCTTTTGGCAAGGCGTAATCGCCGACAAATCTGGCAATCGCATCTGTCGTTCAAATGCCAGGCAACAAGGCCAGGAACATCAGGACCAAACCAAGCGCCACACTTACTCCCGGCAGGTAAACGAGGGCAGCGCGAGCAGGACAAAACGAGGAAAAGGCCGCGGCCTTCGGTTTGTTCGAGAAGGAAATTGAGCGTCAGTTTATCACGTGCCGATTCGTGCTGGAGGATGCCTTGCAGTCTGTCTGAAAGAGGTTGGTGCTGCTGCGTGTTCACGGTTACTGTTGTTGTGGCTTCTGTCGCCATACAGAGATCAGTGAAACCAAAATAGACAGCGCGATGATCCCAGCCACGACGATGAGCGAAACATTAATAGGAATGTGATGCCATTTCGCAATCAGCATTTTCCCGCCGATGAACACCAGCACGATCGACAGCCCGAATTTTAGATAACGGAAATACGAAATGGCGCCTGCCAAAACGAAATAGAGCGAACGTAAACCGAGGATGGCAAATACATTTGAGGTGAACACAATGAATGTCTTTTCCGTGACCGCGAAAATCGCGGGAATAGAATCAAGAGCGAAGATGAGGTCGGTTGTTTCGACCATTAACAGTACAAGCGCGAGCGGAGTGAGGGCACGGCCCCATTGATCCGGGTAATGAATTTTTGACCGTCGAAATTCGTGAGAGACGGGAAAAACTTTTTGGCGAGGCGAATGACCACGTTTTTTTCCGGATCAACGCCTTGCTCGTTCGGCATGGCCATGCGAATGCCCGTAAACACAAGAAACCCTCCAAAAATATATAAAACCCAATGAAACGTGGAAATCAGCGCGCCGCCGATGCCGATCATAATGCCGCGCATGACCAGTGCGCCGACAATTCCCCAGAACAAGACGCGATGTTGCTGTGAGGCGGAACGGCGAAGTAATCCGAAGATCAACGCCATGACGAACACATTGTCCATCGAGAGCGAGAGTTCGATGAGATAGCCGGTGAGAAACTCGATCGATTCGTCATCGCCGCGCCACGACAAGAGTCCGCGCGCAAAGAGCAGGGCGAGCAGGAACCAGATAGATGCTCCAGAGCAGCGCTTCTTTGAAACGGACGACGTGTGCCGACCGATGAAATACGCCAAGGTCGAGCGCGAGGAAGAACAGGATTGCGACAATGAAACCGGCCCAGTGCCAGGGTGTAATTTGGGTTAGGGCCAACATCATTTGCTTTTAGATGAAGTCTAAGCTATCCGCGTTCAATCAGCAATTCTGTTGATCTAAAAATAGAGCAAACGGTGGACAAGCTTATTGCTGCCACCGTCTGGAATTAACGAGATTATTACGCTTCGGCGCGGACGCGTTCTTCGCGGGCGTCTGGGTGCGCCTTCGCCGATCGAGACGGTGGAAGCTGATCTTCGGGCGTTCGCCTTTGTGCCACCAGAGGACCAGAAACGCTGGCGATGTAGATACTGGAATATGTGCCGGTGACGATACCGACCAGGAACGTGAACGCGAAGTCGTTGATTGACGCCGCCACCGAAGAGGTAGAGCGCCATCGTCGACAGGAACACGGTGCCGGAGGTGATGATCGTTCGGCTCAAGGTTTGGTTGAGCGCTTTGTTCATGACTTCCTTGAACGTGCCGCGCACGCCCAGTTTCAGGTCTTCACGGATACGGTCAAAGATAACGATGGTGTCGTTAATCGAGAAACCGATGATGGTCAGCACCGCCGCGACCATTGGCGCGCTGAGTTGGCGTCCGGAGATGAAGAAGATGCCGAGGGTCATGAGCACGTCGTGCATGACGGCGACAACCGCGCCGACCGAGAATGAGAACTCATATCGGAATGCGACGTAAATCAGGATGCCGAATAGCGAAAGGAATGATGCAATGACGGCTGACTTTTGGATTTCAACACCAACAGTTCCGCCGACATGTTCGCGGCCCATGACCTGGAAGCCAGCGTTCGGGAATGTCTTTTGCAACGTTTGTTCAACAGCGGTTGATTTGCCGTCAGGTGTGACGACCTGAAGCATGTCGTGATCTGCGCCTTTTTGATATTGGATCTGAGATTCGCCAGCGATCGGTTCGACCGACTTTACGAATGTCTTCAGCGTCGACCTTCTGCTTGAACGCCGAGCGTAATTGCGTCACCACCAGCGAAGTCAATACCCATGACGTTGTGGCCGCGATGAAAACCCCAGCCAATGCCGATCAACGATAATTACCCATGAGGTGACAAACGCCGGCAAAGCCCAGCGCATGAAGTCCCAGTGCGGGTTCTTAATGATGTGCAGCATGCCGATGCGATTGAGCCAACCGCGATCGAACAGGAAGTCGAAAATCAAGCGGGTCACGACCAACGCGGTGAACAAGCTCAGCGCGACACCGATGGTCAGCGTGACACCGAAGCCTTTGACTGGGACCGGTGCCCATATAAATCAGGATGATCGCAGAAATGAGCGTCGGTGCTGTGCGAATCGAAAATGGTGCCGAACGCTTTGTCATACGCAGCGGCAATTGCGCCACGCAACGACTTGCCGGTCGCCATTTCTTCACGCAGACGTTCGTAAATCAGAACGTTGGCGTCGACCGCCATACCGACCGTCAGCACGATGCCAGCGATACCAGGCAGGGTGAGCGTGGTGCCGATTGAGCACATGACACCAAGCAGGATCACGAAGTTGATGAGCATCGCGATCGTCGCGAGCAAACCGCAGCGGTGATAGTAGACGAGCATGAAGATCGCAACGAAGAGGGTGCCGAGAACGGCCGCTTGCAAGCCGCTGTGAACCGAGTCTTTACCGAGCGTCGGGTCGACCTGACGAACTTCATCAATCTTGACTGGAGTTTCGAGCGGGTTTTCCAAAACGTTCGCGATGGAGATTGCTTCTGCGATGTCGAAATTACCCGTAATGACGCCGCGGCCGCCCATGATGGCGCTTTGGATCACAGGAGCGGTTTCTAATTCGCCGTCGAGCACGATGGCGAGACGGTCACCGATGTGAGTTTGCGTAATTTCGCCGAAGCGCTTCGCGCCTTCGGAATCGAATTCGAACTCGATTTCAGGAGCATTCGAAAGTTGCTCGCGACTGGGGAAAGCGCGTTTGATGAATTTACCGGTCAGCCCGTTGGCTAACCGCTTTTCAACGAGCAACGGTTCGTAATGTTCCGAACCATCATGAGCCTTTAACCTTCAGCTTCAAGACTTCGTAGCCGGGTTCGATGATATTTTCCTTGAGCAACTCTTCGCTCTTCGGATGGACCATGCGGAATTCCAGGTAAGCGGCCTGTTGGATATTCTTTTTTGCGGCGTCCTGATCGGCCTGGGACAAGCCGGGCAACTGAATCAAAATGTGATTCGCGCCAGCAGGTTGAATGACCGGTTCAGCAACACCGAGACGGTCGACACGGCGACGGAGAACTTCGGCCGCTTGCGAGATCAATCGGGTGCGTTCTTCTTCTTTAACCAGAACAGTTGTGTTCGTGTCGGCATGCGTCAAACGGTTCGTGTCGAGGCTGACCAGGAACTGCGTGCCGCCCTGGAGGTCGAGACCGAGTTTGATTTTGCCCGCGGCTTTGCGCTGTAAACGGTTCAGGATCGCGTAGTTCGGATCCTTGTCCGCCTTCACATTGTAATAAGGGAAGTAGGCCTGAAGGTCGTTAGTGCCGACGGCTTCGCGCAGCATCGTGAATTCGTGCTGCTGGGGATTATTGTCCTTGGCGATGGCCGCTTTTGCATCGTCGACGATTTTATTGAACTTCGCGTCAGGATGTTGAGCTTCCTCCTGGAAAATCTTCACCAACGGTTGATTCGTGGGCGGATAAATTTCCCAAACCGACCATGCCACGAGGAATACGATTAACGCCCACCAGAATTTTCTATTTTTCATTGTTGTTTATCAGGAAGCGGCAACAGCTTCGCCACTGCGCTCGGTTACATCTGCGATTGCGGACTTCAGAACTTCCAGTTTCGTGTCCGCAGAACGTAAAGATACGGTTTTGTCTTTGATGCTGAGCACCACGCCAAGAATGCCGCTGGTCGTGACGACTTTGTCGCCGGGACGCAGGCCTTTCATGAGGGTGTCATGTTCTTTCGCCTTTTTCTGCTGCGGGCGGATCATCAGCAAATACATCATCACGCCAAAAAGGGCGATCATCCCCACCATTTTTACCATTTCGCCGGTAGGATTCGGCGCCATCGGCTGCGCTTGCGCGAGCAATGGTGTCAGCGTGTTCAGAACGTGAGAAATCATAGTTTCAATCGAGCCGTTTAATCTATGAATAAGCTTTCAATTAGCAAGCCTAACGTTTGCGGAAATTCGACTCTATTTGCTTACTGTCGGCGCGCCATTTACGAGTTGAAATTGGGGCACCGAGGCGGCAATTAAAGTCTTAACCTTCTCGTAAGCGGCATCTTCCTGGCCGGGCAGGCAAGGCACAAGATAGCTTACGTAAGCCCAGCGTTCGAGTTCGCCCTTGGTAAACATGCTCTTCGCAATGGAAATCATGCGGCCGCTGTGTTCACGGGTGATTTCGCGATCATTGACGAACCAAAAAACATATAAACCGTCGATGGTTCCGCCGCGAGTTTCTTGAGTGACGGTCCATTTCATGACCGGCAGTTTGTAAGGTTGCGGGCTGTTAATGGCGATCTCGTCCGATTCCTTTTTCTGAATGTGCCAACCATTTCCCGGCAGGCAAAACTCGGGTTTATGGATGCTCGTGCGGTCCGACCCCATCAAAACAACGCCGCCTGCCGCCCTGAAAACCATCGTCGGTGAAATACAACCGACGTCCGTAAGTGGTGTCGCCCGGCAACGCGTGTAATTGAGGCTCGGTAATCGGTATGGGCTGCGATTTAAAATCGAGCACGTTCTCCGGTAAAGGAACGCTTTGCTGTGTCATCGCGTTGCCCTTTTCATCGCGCAAGGGGACCGCAACCACCTTCACGCCGGGTGTGCCGAGCTTTTGATGACCCCGGAAGTAAACCAATGCGACCGCTCCCAACACAATGAGCAGCATAGCCGCGATGAAGGGCAGCGGAGAGCTTTGCGACGGTGCATTGCGGCTACGGGTTGTAGCAACCGTTGGCTGATCGAACACAGGCGCGTTCACTGAGCCACCTCCACGGAACGACTGTTGGCGGAGCTGGGTTTGTCTTTCCAAAAATGGCTGATTACAAACATGGCGATTATCGCCAAGGCAAACGTGAAAATCCATGCCGTGTCGTCCGTCGTTTTTGCTGCTTGAAACCCAAAAGTCTCGCCTCCGACGATCATCGCCAGCACGCGAAGGATGTTGCATAGGAGTGCCAGCGGCACCGTCAGCACGACAATCGCCGTCCGCTTCCATGGGCTGCGGAAGTTCATCATTGAGTAAACAATCATCAGTGCAGAGAGCGCGAGCAAACTGCGAATACCGCTGCACGCAGCAGCGACTTCGTAGATATAATTGTGATGCGGATTGAAAATTTGCGTTCCTTGCCGGACGACGTCCAGGCCGAGAACTGTATGTGCAATGGCCGTGCTGGCGGCTGCTGCCAAAATGCGCAGCGGTAGCGTGATGTTAGTGAGCAAATCCAAACTGCTCAACGGCATGCAATACGCGAAGAGCACGAAAGGAAATAACGTCGCTTTCATCCAGCGCCAGCCCCAGGTCAATCCAACCAGCGCGTACAATCCGGTAAAAAATGCGGCAATCGAAATACGCGGCTGTTGCACGACGTATCCAATGACATGCATCGTCACGGCGACCAACAGCAGGCCCACTCCCGGCCACCAGGAGCGTTGTGGCAATTCGAGTAGTTGTTGGCGTTTCCACCAGATCAGCGCCGAGAACAGCAAACGGGATAAGGAGCCCGTGACTGTCGTCCGAGTTCGCCTCGTTGTAGGTGTTGAACATCCAGCGAAGGAGCGAGGGGGTTTTGTAATAGCCGAAGCTGGAGTTGCCGATGAAATGAAACAGCAACAGCCATGCAGCCAACAAAGCGAAGAAAAACGGCTTATTGGTAATGCGTGGCCAGACTGCGGCAAACTCCTTTTTGAACTCCGTCATTTGGAGGGGTGATATTACGCTAAGTAGGGGTTTTTCTCAACCTTTGTTCCTGCTTTGCACCTTTGCGTCTTTGCGTTAATAATCGCGGCGCATGAATTTTCTGGTCACAGGCGGCGCGGGGTTTATCGGCTCGCATTTATGTGAGCGCCTCCTTCACGAAGGTCACGCCGTATGGACCCTCGACGACCTGAATCCGTTTTACGATATCGCGATCAAGCAGCGGAACTTGCGCGATATCCAGGCGCTGGCCAAACCGTTCACGTTCGTCCACGGCGACCTGACCAATCCGGAGTGTTTGGCAGAATTATTCGGCGAGGTTCAATTCGACCAGATCATCCATCTCGCGGCGCGCGCGGGCGTGCGCCCGAGTTTGCAGGAGCCCGCGCTTTATCAACGGGTGAATGTGGAAGGCACCGTAAACCTGCTCGAAACGGCGCGAAAACACCGGGTTAAGAAAATCACCATTGCCTCGTCATCGTCGGTTTATGGCGTGAACGCCAAAGTGCCGTTTAGTGAAAGCGATCCGATTTTCTCGGCGATCTCTCCTTACGCAGCCAGCAAGCTGGCCTGCGAAGCGCTGGGTCATGTCTATCATCACGTTTACGGTATGGACGTCGCGATGCTTCGATTTTTCACGGTTTATGGTCCGCGCCAACGTCCTGATCTCGCCATTCACAAATTCGCGCAGTTGATCGAGTGCGGCAAACCGATTCCAGTTTTCGGCGATGGCAAGACGGCGCGTGACTACACCTATGTGACCGACACGCTCGATGGCATCATCGCATGCACGAAGAAGGAGTTTGGTTTTGAAGTTCTCAACCTCGGTGAATCTCAAACTGTCGAACTGGACTTTTTGATTTCGCTGATAGAAAAAGCGCTCGGCAAAAAAGCCATCATAGATCGCCAGCCTTCACAACCGGGCGATGTGCCGATTACATTCGCCGATATTTCCAAAGCACGAAAAGTCCTCGGCTACAACCCGCAGGTCAAAATAGAGCAGGGGATTCCGAAATTTGTGGAGTGGTTTCGCAAAACCTACTCGCCCAAGACATAAACATTTCCATCGCCGACGCTAACGACGATTTCACTTTTACCGTCGCCGTTGATATCAGCTATGAGCGGCGTGCCGACGGGTCCATCAAATTTCTTTGTCCAAATCGTTTCGGAATGATCGCCCGCATCTTTGATCGTGTATAGGTTGGCATCCTGTCCCCCGAGCAGCAAATCCGCCGAGCCATCTCCATCGATGTCGCCGGTGACAATTCCCGCGCTGGAAGTCGGCATGGCCAGTTTCCAATAATTTGTGCCGTTCTCGGCGTCGTAGCAGTAGATGGTTCCATCCGCTTCCATCTGCACACCACGCCAACCTCGTGATTTTGTCGAAGGCAACAGGCCTTCGTTGAAACCCGAGTTGCCGTTGCGTTGCGGCCAGCGTTCCGTCGGCAAGTATTCGTGCCACAAACCTCGTTTGCCATCCAACGCGATACTGCCGCGCGAACTGTAAACGCCGCCCAGATAGACGAACGGATCGTGTCCTTCGCGCGTGAGCACAGCGGGGGATGCATATGCGCCCCACCAGGTAATCAAACTCGTAATGTTCACCGGGCCGACCAACAAATTGCCGGTCTTCCCATCGGCGACGCAGTAGAAATCGGGGTTGAGGAACACAACGTCATCCGCGCCGTCGTGATTCATATCGAATGCGCTGCCACGTCCGCCGAAAGGTTGGAAGTGCCGCTCGATCGCCTTGATCTCGTCTTTTTCCCACACGATTTTGCCGGTGCGGCCATCAAGCAAATAAGTCCTCGCTCCGGGCTTCGATGAATAGGTGAACACATCGAAATGTTTGCCGCCGGTGAAATGGCCGATTTGGAAACAGTGCGGCCGTTCAAAATAAGCGCCACACGCGCCGCTATGCGGAAAATCGCAGCGCCACAAAACATTCTTATGAATGTCGCGCGCCTGCACCCAAAGGTTGCCATCGGCAGCGCGGCCGCCGGTCAGGACGCACGGCTTCCCATCGCCAAGCAAATCGCAAACGATCGGAATTTCGGACGATGGAAATTTCTCGATGGTGCGCAGCTTCTTCTTGTCGAGCCGGAGGACGGTTACGTCTTTGTTGTCGTAAATGAGGAGGTCGTTCTTGCCGCGTCCATACAAATCCGCAGCGAGCAGGTAGGGGACGGTCGTGCCTTGCAGCGGTTTTATGGAGCGCGGCAATTCGCGTGGCTCCTCGATCGGAAGTTTGCCGCGTTTCGCGACGACTTCGCCGGCTTTATTAATTCCCCACGCCTGGGACGTCATTCGTGTCCGGATCATTTCGTGTGAAGAATTCGGGACTGCCGTCATGGTCGACATCTGTGGTCGTCGCCCATTGTGGATTGACGGCGTTGTAATAAAAGACGCGTTTGTCGTCGGATTTGTCGCCGTGCAGAACGAAAGGTGCGTTGGTGCGAGACCAGATTTTTTCCAATTTGCCATCGCGCAAACGCCGCGCTTCGTAGCTCTCCGGCGGTTTGAATTCCAATTGTGAACTGCGCATGCAGAACAGCGCGCGTGGACCATTCGTTCCCCACAGGGGCACGGAGCATTCAGGAACCAAATCGAGCATGGTCGCTTTTTCCGCGCCGGTCGCTGCGTCGAAAATGGTCGTGTGCCAACGTTTGTCGGTGCCTCCTTCGTAGACACTGACGATGACCACTTTGTGTCCGTTGCCTTCAAGATCGACGACTGGATCGGACGGACATCGCAGCGAGCGCACTTCGGTTGTGACCGGATCGGGCCAACCCTTTGTCCACGCGAGTTCAAGTTTGCCATTAACGTTGCGCAGCACATCGACGTGCTTGGTCCACGAGATGTTAACGAAATCCAATTTGCCGTCGCCGTCGACATCGATCAATTCGTTCCAGCCATATTGACGATGATTGGCGCCTTGTGGATCCCACGCGGTGTGCGAAACAGCTTTGCCGGTCGCGAGATCGATCGTCCAAACATGGCACCAACTGTCCACCACCGCGTATGCGTGTCCGTCGCCATTCAGATCAGCGACCATGGTCGAGGGATAATAAATGACGTGTTCGGCGGGAACCCAATTCCACTGTCGCTGCACCTGTTTGCCGTCGAAACTCCAAAGCGCAAACTCACCATTCATCCGCGAGCCGCCGGTTGAATTTTGCAGCATGGAAGTGACGACGAAAATTTGTTTTCCATTTTTGCCGGGAATGTAAGCGCCGCAATGGCCGCGAAATGAATAGTCGCCCGTGTTCACTTCGATCGCAGCGCGGCGCTTCCCAGTGCGTCCGTCCAAAATTAAATAGGCCTGCCGCGTGATCCCCATGTGCCCGGCAACCGCAATCACTTCGTTCTGTCCGTCGCCATCGAGGTCCTCAACCCATTCGACGTGATCCATGACGTAACCGTCCGGCGAACTTTCCCAAAGTTGTTTGCCGTTTTTGTCGTAAGCGATGAGACGCGCGCGCGCCGAAATGATGATGTCGTCTTTTTTGCCGGTTCCATGCAAGTCCGCATACGTCACAGCGCCTTGCTGCGAGCCGACGAAATACTGCGCAAGCACGCGCGGTTCTTTGGACATTTGCGCGACGAGAGGTTGGTTGCCGGTGAGAACGATATCGTGCCGCCACATCGGCCAGTCACCGGGCGCGGCGGCGATTGGCGTGAACACGCCCGCGAGGAAAAGAATGCAGACGACTAGGGTTGTCGGCTTTCGGTGGAGTTGCACACAGCCAACAATGCAGAAACCTTGAGCCAGCAGAAATAAAAAAGAGCGGGAGCAAACTCCCGCTCTCGTGTAAATATTTCGAACTAAACTTACGCCTTTGCCGCCGCCGGCACGTCTTCGACTTTCGCGTTCTGCACGAGCAGTTCGATGACTTTCTCGGTGAGCAGTTGCGAATAGATGTCCTGCAGGCGATCGGCTTTTTCCAAATCTTTCACCAGCTTATCGACAGGCACCTGATACTGCGCGGCCATCGCTTGCAAGCGTCCGGCGATTTCCATCTGCTCGACGCGCACGCCTTCTTTCGCAGCAATCTTTTGGAAAATGAACGACGCCTTGACGCGTTCCTTGGCCATGTTGTTGGCGTTCTTGTAAATGTCGTCCTTCTTGGCTTCGAGCGCTTCCTTCGGCACGCCGCGTTGCTGATTTTCGTTCACGAGATTGTAAACGATCGAACGCGTTTCGTGCTGGACGAGCGTTTCAGGCAATTCAACGTTCACCTTCTTCAGCAACTCTTCCGTTACTTGATTGCGAATGGCGCGGCTCTGTTTGGTGTTCAGTTCGTTTTGCAAATCGGCGCGCACGCCTTCGCGCAGCTTATCCATGTTCTCTGCGCCGTATTGTTTGGCGAACGCCTCATCCAACGCCGGTAGAACTTTTTCCTTCACCTCAACGAGGTCGACTTCGTAGGTCCCTTTTTTGCCGGCGAGCGGCGCGGAAACGAAATCAGCCGGGAAATCGACATTCACAGTTCGCTTGTCGCCGATATTCATTCCGATCAATTGATCGGCGAAACCGGGGATGAACGAGTTCTCTTTCACTTCCACCCAAAAAGCCTTTTGCTCGGTCAAACCGCGCGCGGTTGGCGCGATCTCAGTCAGCGGTTTGCCTTCGCTGCTGCCTTTATAATTCACCACGGCGAAGTCGCCTTTTTGTAACGGCCGCGTCTGGTTTTTAAAATCACCGACACGATCGCGCAACATAGTGATCGCATTGTCGACATCGGCTTCCGTCACAGTCGACTGCTCGCGCTTCGCGGGAAGACCTTTGTATTCGGGCAACTCGAAATCAGGAGCGGTTTCAATCGTCGCGGCGAACTGGAGCGGCTGGCCCTTGGCAAATTGAATTTCTTCCACGTCCGGCGCGCCGACGACCGTCAGGTTTTGGTCTTTGATGGCCTTGTGGTAGGCGTTGCTGATGAGTTTGCGTTTAACTTCTTCCTGGATTTCCGCGTCGTATTTCTTCAGCACCATTTCTTTTGGTGCTTTGCCGGGACGAAAGCCGGGCAGGCGCGCGTGCTTTGAAAAATCTTTGGCGACCTCGTCAAAGCTTTCATCGACTTTTTGCGCTTCAAGTTCAACTCGGAGCAATTTCTTGCACGGACCCAAATTCTCAACAGTAACGTTCACAAAATGACCTTTCTTTACGCTTGCGGGAGAAAATACCCACCTAGCGAGTTGGCAAAGCTAAGTATTGCACGGTTTCCCGTCAATGCGAAATCGGTTAGAAAACTGTTGTAGGAGACTTGTCACCTCGTCTACTACAAGTTACGAAGGCGGATGCAGATCAGGCTGTTTTTGCTGCGGGCGTAGAACAGGCCGTTGGCCAGCGCCGGAAACGCACGAGTGCCGGAACCGAGGATCTGCGCGCGGGCCGTGATTTTAAATTCCGCGGGCGAGGTAGGGCAGCGCAATAGTTCGCCGCCTTCGGTCAGAATAAATAATTGGCCATCGGCGAACGTCAAGGTCGCGGGGCCGGTCTCTTCGGTTGACCAGCGGATCTTGCCGGTCTTGAAATCGACACAACGTAAACTTGGACGCGGTCCAAAACCCGGGTCGGTCCGGCCATGAATGCCATAGAGGAAGCCATCGTGCAAAATGCTGGTGGCATAGTGATCGGAGAGAATCTCGTCGCCGGACCAAACTTTTTCGGCGATTCCATCTTTCAATCGCAACAAAACAGCGCCGGTGCCGTAACTGGCGGACAGGAAAACCAAATCAGCTTGCACCAAAGGGGTGGCGGCATTAACCGATGCGTTCATGCGCGAGCGCCAGGGGAACTCAAACGCAATATTTCCATCAGCAGGGCGAAGGACGGTCAGTCCATCCCGAGTAAAAATAAATGCGCAACGATTTCCGTTTATATCCGCCATCACCGGCGAGGAATAACTGGCTTCGTGGCCTGTCTTTTTCCAGCGAACCGCGCCGGTCTTTTTGTCGAAAGCCACAATGCCGGCACCGTCCGAACCACCGAGGTTCATGATGACCGAGTCGCCCTCGACCAATGGCGAGCAGGCCCTGCCAAAAAAGCCTTTGGGCGCGTGAAAGGTTTGTTTGGTATCGACGCTCCAAATCTTTTTTCCGGATTGAAAATCAAGTGCGTGCAAAGCGCCTTCCGCGCCGAAAGTATAAACGCGGCCGTCGGCAATTGTCGGCGTGGCGCGCGGGCCTTCGTCGAAGCCGAAATCATCGCGATAAGTTGTTGGATAATCGAAACGCCAAATTGGGCTGCCGTTTTTTGCGTCAAAGCACTCGACGATTTCTTTGTTGGTTTGCCGTTGGAAAAGGATGACTCGATTTCCGGCGACGACTGGGCCGCTGAAACCTTCCCCGATTTTTTTCTGCCAGACTACAGGCGGGCCTTCGGTCGGCCACGGGCTGCTAAGATTTGTCTCTGTCGAGATGCCGTTTCGGGTCGGTCCCAAAAACTGCGGCCAATCAGCGGCGTGACTTTTGCCTGCCAAAATCGAAAGGAGAATTGCGATTACGGCGTTTTTCATTGTCCTCGCAACATTCGGGCTTTGATTTGTTTTAGATCTCCGGCTTCGGTTTTCGTGCCGTAGTGTTTGTCTAATGGATAGCACCCGCTCGGTAAGCCGTTGCGCGGGGCGGTGGTGCAGTCGCTGAATGTTCGGCAGATTAGTTTTGGTGTTAAGGTTTGGCGATCGAGAGCGTCGGGGAAAATGTTTGGATAACTCAACACCATGCGACCGATGCCGACCATGTCTGTCCAACCTTCGCGAACGGCGGCTTGCGCGACGTTCGGTAAGAATTCCTGCAGATAGCTGTAGCCAGTTCCCACAATAACAATGCTCGCTGGCGCTTGCGCTTTGATTTCCCGCACTGCGTTCAATTGTCGCGCGACATCAATCAACGGATCATTCGGCGGTTGGTAGCCGTCGGATGGCGGATAGGCGGCGGGCCTTTGAATGTGCGGATTGTAATAAGGCGAGCCTGCGCTCAGGTTGACGATTTTAATTCCCAGGTCGGCGCACAGTTTGACGAACTTCACCGGTTCGGTGAGATCCATTTCGAGCGGGTTGTTTCTGGTTTACGCCGAACGCGTACGGGTAGGGCAGTGGGAATTGCTCCGGGATGCCGGGCCCGAGTTTGCCGGCTTCGGCCCGCGTGGGATCTGGTTTGAACGGGACCAGATCAAAGGCGCTCAGACGAAGCGCTAAATCAATCTTGTTCCCGCTCGCGCGAATGCCTTCCACAATCTCGCGCAACATCCGCGTGCGATTCTCGAACGAGCCGCCATACGGCCCGGGTCGCGTGAACGCGCTGAGAAACTCATGCAGCAAATAGCCGTGACAATGTTTGATATCGACGAAATCTGCGCCCACGTCCGCCGCGACCTTTGCCGCGCGCACATAATCTTCGATCAACGTCTTCAGCTCAGAATCTGTGAACACCTGCGCGTCACTGGTCACGCCAAATTTTCTGTCCAAAATCGGATGCCGATAGGCGACGCGCGATTCGAGCTGTTTGGAATTCGGACGGCAGAACCTGCCGGAGTGCGTGAGTTGGAAACCAATCACCAAATCATCGGTCGTACCATAAAGTTCTCGATGTGCCGCAACGAGGGTTTCACGGAGTGTGGCTAGGCCAGCTTTATTTTCCTCGGTGATGATCAACTGATTCGGGTTCGCGCGACCATCGGGACGAACGGCC
This sequence comes from uncultured Verrucomicrobiae bacterium, assembly GCA_963702845.1. Taxonomy (GTDB): domain Bacteria; phylum Verrucomicrobiota; class Verrucomicrobiia; order Limisphaerales; family Palsa-1400; genus JAICXV01. The sequence continues at coordinate 1,097,651 of OY969763.1, forward strand.
ATGGCTTCACCGCCGAAAATCAGCTTCGCGCCACTTTCACCGAATCGTTTCCAGCGACGCACCACATCGTTCGTGATGCCGCCAGTGCGTGTGCCGTCCCAACCTTCCATCGGATGAACACAAATGCGATTGCCGATGCGTTTGCCGTTCACCGTCACGTTCGTGACCGGCTGCGCGAGTGGCGATTCAGTGCGCGGTGCGATCTTTTCGTCGCACGGCATCTCCACCTGCAATTGGTGCAGGAGCTTTTTGAAGTTCTCGACAGTTTTGAGCGTCGGGATGCGAACCATTCTTCAATCATGTAGGAGACGAGGTGACGAGTCTCTAACTTTTTCTGGCGATTGCTTTCCCAATATTGTTGCACGTTCAGATCCTCCGACGTCAGCTGCTAAAAAAAAAAACCTCCGCTGCATCTCTGCAACGGGGGTCTCCGTTAGTACGTGTGTTTGTAAAACTATTGCTGACCGCTGGGGCCTCCGTCGGGCGGAGCAGGGCAGAACTCGTCGTGAGTCAATTGCCCGTCACCATTCGCGTCCAATGTTTTCAAGGCAGCACTCGAATTGGCGATTTCCTGAGCATCAATCGTCCCGTCGCCGTTCGTATCGAGCGCTTGGATCAAGGGCGGTATCGGATGATTGCCGTCCGGACCTTTTCCCGGGCCGCCATTCTGCTGTTGCCCGTCACGTCCTGCGCGAGCGCCGCGATTGGCTTGACCCTTGTTAGCGCCATTGCCGCCTTGTCCATTTTGAGGAGGTGGCGGCCGCAATTCATCGGGCGTCAATGCGCCGTCGCCATTTATGTCGAGGCTCGCCAATGCGGCTGGCGCATTAGCAATTTCCTGCGCGTCGATCACGCCGTCGTGATTCGCATCCAACACCATCACGACCGGTGACGGTGGCGGCCGATGTCCATCAGGTCCGCCTTGTCCGCCTCCCGCTCCGCCAGCACCGCGCGGTCCGCGCCCGCCGGGACCAGGTTGAGCCAAAGTAGTGAGGGCGGGCAATGCAGCCGCCAATGCGATCGCAACCAATATCTTTTTCATATGACCTTTCGTGTGTTTGTTCTCGATGATCGTTTTCATCTTCTTGCTATATAAGACACCGGCACCATTAAGTTTTGATGAAGAGGGCAGGGCAAAATTGTAAAGGGATTGTAAAAGTTACGGACTTTCCTCAGCACCCCATTAACCTGTAAATAGCTCCATGCTTAAACCGACTTCATCCAGCACAGACGCCGGCAAACAGCGTATCCTCGTGATCGACGACGACAAAAAGCTCGCGCGTCTTATTCACGATTACCTTTCGCCGCTCGGCTACGAAGTCGCGCTCGTCCACACCGGGCCTGACGGTGTCGAGCAAGCCACCAAAGAAAAATGGGCCGCCGTCATTCTCGATGTGATGCTCCCCGGCATGGACGGTTTCGAAGTGTTAAAACAAATCCGCAAAACGTCCGACGTTCCCGTGCTGATGTTAACCGCGCGAGGGGATGAAGCTGATCGTATCGTGGGATTGGAAATTGGAGCGGACGATTATCTGCCAAAAACATTTTCCACGCGCGAACTGCTCGCGAGACTGCGCGCCGTGGTCCGCCGCACATCCGGCGCGACAGGCGCCAAAAAAACCGATGCCCCCGAAGCAGAAATTGTCATTGGTAAACTTCGCGTCGCCCCGGGACCACGTGTCGCGTTGTTAAATGACGAACCGCTCGTCCTTACACCGGTCGAGTTCGATTTGCTTCTCTCACTCGCTCGCGCTCGTGGCCGTGTCAAATCGCGCGAACAGCTTCTCGAAGAAATCCGTGACCGCAACTACGACGTGTTCGATCGCTCCATCGATGTCCACATTTCCGGATTGCGCAAGAAACTTGGGGATGATCCAAAAATTCCACGCTACATCCGCACCTTGCGCGCTGCGGGCTACATGTTGATCAACCCCGACGCGCCTTATTGAAATGAACGTCCGTTTTCCCCTTTACGCGAAAATCCTGCTCTGGTTCTTTCTGAACCTGGTGATTATCGCGGTTGGGTTTTTCATCTTCTTCAACTTCGAGTTCGGTCTGAACTCCGCGATCGAACGACAGGCCCATGATCGTCTGCGCCCGATTGAACAGTTGATCATTTCCGAACTGGTTCCGACGCCGCGCTCAGAATGGAACAATGTGTTGAAACGTTTCAGCTCGGCCTATGGAGTTGAATTCGCGTTATTCCGGAATTCTGGTGAGCAAGTCGCTGGCGGCGCAGTGAATTTGCCGACGGCAGTGCTGGCGGAGTTGAATCAACAGGGGCCTCGGCGCGATGGTCCTCCTGACATGGCGCTCGATGATCCTCGCCGCGATCAATTCGCTCCGCCTCCTGAAGATCGTCCGGACCCTGAAAGGCCGCGCGCTCGTGGCCCGATGCCTTTGCGTCTACCCGGTGGCGCGGTTGGACTGTTCTTCGTTCATAGCGATGGAAAGTATTGGGTGGGCTTGCGCACCCGCATTCAGCGCCCTGACCAACCCCCACAACCAATGACCCTGATCGCCGTCTCAAAGACGCTCTCAGCCGGTGGGCTCTTTTTTGACTTTCGACCGTGGGCCATCGCGGGCCTGGTCGTTATCGTTGTGTCGGGATTGTTCTGGTTCCCGTTGATCCGAAGCCTGACGCATTCCGTTTCGAAGATGACCACCGCAACACAATTGATCGCGGCTGGTGATTTCGACGCGCGCGTTGCCGACCAACGCCGTGACGAACTCGGCAGTCTTGGCGAGGCAATCAACAGCATGGCAATGCGCTTAAAGGGATTGGTCACCGGTCAGAAACGTTTTCTTGGCGACACCGCTCACGAGCTTTGCACGCCTATTGCCCGCATCCAACTTCAACTCGGCATCCTCGAAGAAAGCGCGCATCCGCAAGACAAGCCGCGCATCGAAGAACTTCGTGAAGAAATCCAACAAATGTCCGCGTTGGTGAACGAACTTCTGTCGTTTTCCAAAGCTTCGCTTGAGCCCGCCGCCGTAAAACTCCAACCCGTCCGCGTGCGAACCGTCGCCGAACAGGCGGCTCGACGTGAATCCGTTTCCGGATCGCAAATCAATGTGGAAGTCGCGGAAGAAATTGGCGTGTTCGCCGACCCGGAACTCTTGATTCGCACCATCGGCAACCTCCTCCGCAATGCTATCCGCTACGCTGGCAATTGCGGACCGATTACGATCACCGCCAAACGCAAAGATGATCTCGTCCAAATCCACATCCGCGACTGCGGTCCCGGTGTTCCCGACGAATCCGTTCCACAGTTGTTTGACCCATTTTACCGTCCCGAAGTCGCCCGCGACCGGGAGAGCGGGGGAGTCGGACTTGGACTCGCGATCGTCAAAACTTGCGTCGAATCCTGTCACGGCATCGTCTCGTGTCGAAATCTCAAGCCAGGATTCGAAGTCACCATTGAACTACAAGCGGCATAAACGACCGTTTCCGGTTGACATCCCGATTGTGTTTTCGTCAGTGTCAGTGATTCACGCGAACCTAACAGACCGCAGGGATTCCTTGTCGCCGTGAGCCTAAAAAAGCGAGATTATGCAAACTAAACTCTTCTTCTGCCGCTCGATAAAATATCTGTTGCTGTCTAGCTTCTTTGCCACTTTGTCCACCGGTTACGCTGCCATTCCGTTCTACGAACCGTTTGCCGATTTAACTGCTTCGGGCGGCACCAGCTACACTGTCGGCAGCACCGTCAAAGGCAATATCAATGCCACGGGGGATGTCTGGTTCGGCGCGGGCACCACCACTGCCGGCACCAAGGCTGTTATCACCGGTATCAATCTTTCGTATCCGGGCCTCGCTGCTTCATCAGGCAACGCCTATCAAACAAGCGCGGCTAGCGGGGAAGGCGCCCGCATGTTTGTTTCCTTGCAAACCAGCGGAAGTGCAATGGGCATCACCAATCAAAACGTGACGCTTTATTATTCCCTCATTATTCAACTGACCGATGTGACCGCACTCTCCACCACTGGTGAATATTGGATCGGATTCAACAACCAAGGCACAGTCAACAACCAGACCAGTCAGGCGGGCATTCAAGGGGCGCGCCTTTATTTTAAGAAAGTAGACGCAACTAGTTTCAACGTCGGCATCGGAAAGGGCGGCCCCACCATTGCCTGGGACGCCACGTTGCGCACCACCAGCGACGTTCTTTACATCGCTGCTGCTTACAACATGAATTCCGCCGGTGGCGTCGGCACGGACGATAACATTTATCTATGGGTCAATCCTGATCCACCACGTTCGGCCAACCGGCTGCACCATCGTCAAATACCGCCCAGATCATCGGAACGGACGCTGACATCTCTTTTATTTCGTCGTTCGTAATTTTGGATCGATCAGCCACCTGCGCCACCTCGGCGATCATTGACGAAGTGCGCGTCGGCAAAACGTGGATGTTCGTTACAGGCGGCCCGGAGTTTGTCACCGTGCCTCCCGCCGCGACGAATATCGCTTCGCAAGCGACGGTGAATTTGAGCGCCATCGCCAAAAGCGGTAGCGGCACGACGCTCTCATATAAATGGCAGAAGAACGGCGTGAACCTTACCGATAGCGGCAACATCTCCGGCTCAGCGACCGCCAACTTCACGTTGTCAAATGCTACGACGGATGATTCCGGGTCTTATTCCTTAATTGCCAGCGACGCCATCGGCTCAATAACCAACGTTACAACAATCAATGTCAGCCGTCCTGGCTCGATTTTTTGGCGCGGCGGCAATAATGCGAATCCGACCGCATGGGACCACGCCACCACCAACTGGTTTAATTCGACCACCAGCGCTTTCGATGTTTTTCATGATGGTGATGCCACTGTTTTCGATGACACCGCCGCCACGAATTTCGTGACCGTCATTGGCACCAACGCTTTTTCCGCGATGACCATATCGAATAATCTTAAACCGTTCACATTCTCGGGCAGCGGCGTTTTGAGCGGCCCCCTCGACCTCGAGGGAGCGAGCAGCGTCACACTCGCTTTATCAACCCCGCCGTTGTTCAGCGGTATCACAAACAATTCAGGGTCGCTCATTTTTGCTCTCGGCGGCACCACGAATATTCTGGCCGCGCCAATATCGGATAACGGCGCAGGCCAGGGAACCATTATTCAAAACGCGGCCAACACGCTGGTTTTGAGCGGTAACAACTCCAGCTTTAACGGGAAGGTTGTAGTTCAAGCCGGTACACTTAAGGCCGGAAGCGCCGCCTCCCTCGGCAGCTCAGCCGGCAACATTGTCATTTCCAACGGTGGCACTCTGGACTTGGGTGGATTCAATCTCTCCAACAATCCGGTTGTCGTTCAGGGCACTGGCACGGGCGGCACCAACGGCGCCATCAACAATAGTGGCGGGAACGCGCTGCAAGCGTTCGCGATGGTCACTTTGAGTGGCGACACAACCTTCAACGCCTCCGCCGGACGCTGGGACATCGGCACCAACGCCGTTGGCGGATACATCCACGGTAACGGTTATACTCTTTCCAAAATTGGCGCCCAGCCGGTCGTAATCAAAGACGTCGGCGATACCAGCATAGGAGACGTGCACATTGTTGGTGGTCGCTTGGCCTTTCAAGGCAACGTGACGATGGGCGATTCTACCAAAACTCTTACCGCAGAGGCGGGCACGGTCCTGACCTTTTTTAGCGCTCAAAACAGTCCGAATAAAAAAGTTGTGCTCAATTCCGCCATAATTGATTCCGGCGGCAGCGGTAACAATTTCTACGGCCCCATCACCCTTAGCGGCACATGCACTATTGGTTTGCGGTCCGCATTGGATATCTGGAGCGGTGTCACCGGGACCGGTTCCCTCATCGCGACGATTAATGACTCCGTCGGCAATGGCGCAGCTGGAACGCAATTGCATCTCCACGGCACCAACACTTTCACAGGTGCGACCATCGTTCGCACCAACACTGGCCTCGTGCTCGACTCTCAATCGGCGCTGGCCAGTTCGCTAATCCAAGTGGACGCGGCTGGCTCGTTGGACGCAACCGCGATCCCAACTTGGACATTAACTAGTGGGCAAACCATCTCCGGTAGCGGGACGTTGGGCGGGAACTCGATAATCTTCGGCAGCGGTTCCAGTTTGGCTCCTGGCCCATCAAATTCCATTGGCACTCTCACCTTTAACGGCAGTCCCACGTTCCAATCCGGCAGCACAAGCTTCTTCAAACTCAATCCGTCGGCATTGACCAGCGATCAGGTGAGCGGGCTGGGCAACGTGACATTCGGCGGCACGCTCGTGTTATCGAACACGACCGCAACTCCATACGTCTCGGGCAACAGCTTCACGCTCTTTGCCGCCAGCGGTTACCAGGGTTCCTTCGCCGCGATTGTTCCTGCCACTCCAGGCGCTGGTTTGCTGTGGGACACCAACAGCCTGGCGCTCAACGGTTCAATCGCCGTTGTTGCGGCTCCCCATTTTATCGGCGGCTCGACGTTGCTCGATGGGAATTTTCAACTGACGTTTTCCGGCCCGGTTGGACGGCCATACACACTGCTGGCCTCCACCAACGTTGCCCTATCGTTGACGAACTGGATACCCATCGCTAACGGCTCTATCGACACCGATCCATTTACCGTTTCTGACCTTACCGCCACCAATTTCCCCCGTCGCTTTTACTCGATAACTATAGGTCAATAATCGAATCGGTTATCTCATTGACAGTGCAGTGCCTACAAAAAATAAGGACGGCTTTCGCCGTCCTTACGTGTAAATAACTTTTTGCGGATGACTAGGTCAACGTGATCTTGTCGCCTTCTTTCAAGGTGACGATGGCTTTCTTCCACGCGTTGGTCCAACCGGCGGCCGGCTGGCGTTGACGACGGGGCTTGCCACGGACGTTCAGTGTGTTGACGGCAGTTACCTTGACCTTGAACAGCTCTTGCACAGCCTGGCGGATCTGCGTCTTGTTGGCGCGAGGATCGGCGACGACGGTGTATTGGTTCAGGAGCGAGGACTGGCGCGTGCCTTTTTCGGTCACGCGAACGGTTTTGATGATTTCGAAAGCGTTCATATTACTTGGCCAATCGTTTTTCGACGGCTTCGTAGCCGGCGCGGGTGAAAAGGACTTTGCTCGGGCGGAGCAGTTGATAGGTGTTCAAATCGTCGCCGGTGGTGACTTCGATGTCAGCCACGTTGCGCGAAGCGAGTTCCAGGTTCTTGTCGTGAGTCTGCGCGACGATCAGGGCGGTGCCCGTGACTTTCAGCGCTGACAACACGCCAACGAAATCTTTGGTCTTGGACGAGGACAGTTTCAGGTCGTCGAGGACCATGACGTCTCCGGCTTTGATGCGTTCGGTCAATGCCTTGCGCAATGCGAGTTGGCGCGTGGAGGTGTTGACTTTCTTCGCGAAGTCGCGGGGCCTGGGGCCGAAAACGACACCGCCGCCACGCCACAAGGGCGATGCGAACGAGCCGGCGCGAGCGCGGCCTGTGCCTTTTTGTTTCCACGGCTTCTTGTTGGAGCCAGCGACTTCACCAACGGTTTTGGTGCAAGCGGTGCCCATGCGTTGCGCCGCGTTGTAGGCGACGACGACATCATGGACGGCTTGAGTGCCGCGGCCATCTTCGACCATGGCGAACTTCACTTCGAGTTCACCCGAGTCTTTACCTTGAATATTTTTAACGGGAAGTTTCATACGTCATTACTTCTTGGCAGGTGCAGCGGCCTTAGCGGGAGCAGCAGCGGCTTTTTCTTTCTTAGCACCACCGGCAGCGGCCGAAGGAGCATTGGCGTTAGCGACGGCCAGGGCGCGCTTGGCGACGTCTGAGCCTTTGGGCAATTTCTTTGCTTCGCGAATGACGACGTAGTCGTTGTTCGCACCGGGGATCGCGCCTTTGATGAGCAGAAGGTTTTCTGCTTCGCGAACCTGAATGATCTGCAAATTTTGGACTGTGCGTTGCACCTGGCCCATGTGACCGGGCATTTTCATGCCGCGCATAACTGTTCCAGGGAACAAACGCTGACCGATTGCGCCGGAACGACGACGCCAACCTTTGGCACCGTGCGAGGCGTCACCGCCGCGGAAGTTGTGGCGCTTCATGACGCCTTCGAAGCCGCGACCTTTGGTCACGCCGATGGCATCAATGAAATCACCGGCAGCGAAGATGGTCGCGCCGACAACGTCACCGGGTTTGACCGGCAAGGTGAAATCACGAAATTCTTTGACGCGCTTTGTGGGCTTCGCGCCGAATTTCTTGAAATGGCCGACCAACGCTTTGGTGAGGCGTTGTTCTTTTTGATCGTCGAAACCAAGTTGAACGGCGTTGTAACCGTCTGATTCCTGGTTTTTCGTCTGGATGACGCGATTTGGACCGGCGAGCACGATGGTGACGGGTTGGAGAACGCCGTGGGCATCGTAGACGCTGGTTTGTCCGAGTTTTTTTCCTAAAAGTCCTAGCATAGGTTTCTCGCGCGTTAAATTTTAATGGTGATGTCAACGCCCGCAGGGAGGTTGAGCTTTTTCAACTCGTCCACTGTTTTGGCAGTGGGATCGATGATGTCGAGCAGGCGCTTGTGAGTGCGTTGCTCGAAGGTTTCCTGAGACTTTTTGTCCGAATGAGGTGAGCGCAAAACGGTGAAGCGTTCGACGCGAGTGGGAAGTGGAATCGGACCAGCAACACGGGCACCCGTGCGCTTAACAGTCTCGACAATATCGTGCGCTGATTGGTCAATGACGCGATGGTCAAAGGCCTTCAGGCGAATGCGTATACGTTGTCCAGCCATACAAAGAACAATGTTAATTAGTTACGTTAAATGCCGCACGCCAGAGCTTTACTTCAAGCGTGAGCCGACTGACAGTCGGCAATGCAATCCCGAAACATCGGGACGCTCAGACACCCCTCGGGACTCCGAGAGCGGGCTAATATAGCGAGCCAAGTTTTGAATGCAACAGGTATTTTACAGAAGTTTCCAAGGGGTATCTAACCGCAAAGAACGCAAAGATTGGTGAAAAACCAAGAATCCAAATTAGTGTAAGTAGCGGCAGGCGTGCCGTTTGGGTTTAATAGACCGCTTTAAACGGGGGGATACCCCGGCGAATTATGCGGAAAGCTGCGGCAATCTACGGAAAGGTGCGGAAATCTGCGGTAATTTGCGAATATGCGGCTCGCGGCACTAGTCGAAAAAACTTTTCTGCAAACGGTGTATTTTGGTGTAGTTAGGTGTATTTAGCTGTAGCTCGCTTTAGATTCGGTAAGGTTTCGACTACACCTTGAATAAGGTTCCGCTATTCCGCCGCTGGTTTACTAGTTAAATCGTGGCGTTTTCGATGATTTTAATCTCAAAGAACGGCGCGGGACTTCGAATATCTTCGACAGCCCTTGGCCGATAGGGACCGGCTGTGCTGCATATTATGGAGTGAAGGGGCGACAGAGTCAATAGTTGGTTGAGGGTTGAGGGCAGCAAATTGGGGTGAATGAACAGGTCGCGCAGGATAGTCTTCCGGGAATTGGTCGGGATCGTCGAATTTACTGGTTCCGTTGATTTTGTTTTTAGGTGATGGCTCGGCAACTTCGGAGTGATGAGCCAGGCGATTGTGGCGATTACGAGGAGTGTCGCACCGAGGCCCCTGATGGCCGCAGTTGGATCAAAATACAGCTGCTTCTGGCTGTGCTCGACGGCGGCGGCTTCGGCCTGTTTCACAGCTTCTGTGTTCGCAAAAGGGTAAGCCGGAGAGGTCCTTTTTTGGGTTTGGCCTTAACGACTGTTCTCTTGGGCTGCGTTCTTTGGCGGGCTTGTTGCCGCTTCTTCGTAGCGATAGTTGAATCTTCCGTTGGGCGCGGTGTCGCCTTCGATCATGAATTGGAGAATGTTTCCGTCTTGGGGGATGTTGTCAGCCCATTTGAATTCGAATCGCATCTTTCCTTTTTTGGTCTGGAGTCCAAGGGCGATAGCGGGATGGCAAGTTGAAGTTGGTTTTCTTTGACGACGAATTTGATGGTGCCGGACGAGGTCCAATGCCAGCCGCCCGTGTTGCGTTCCAGAACTGCTTCATTCCGTTTCGGTTTCTGGCGGTTGACGATGAAGTCGTATCCTTCCCAGCCGGTGGCGTGATTTTGGTCGGCGTCGATCAAGAGCATCATCCACGAAGGATCACTCGAACGCGTGATGGGTGAACGGGTGCGCGCGTAGAAGTAGAGGTAGCGTTCGTCGCGGGCGACCTTGAGGGCCAGAAAATCGTTTCGTCCGGAGGTTGTCACGTAACGGCCGCAGTTGTTGAAGCCCGGGAAATCGCGATGGCCAGTGTCTCCGTCATCGTCCCGAAATTCGGGAAGGACGTCAGTCCATTGTTCAAAGTCCTGGTTCATGCGAATGGTTTTTTGCGGTCCAGGCAAGGGCAGGGGACGGCTACCTTTGAATCGCCGGATGAAGGCGGTCATTTGGTAGTAATAGTTGTCGCCATGCCCGCCGTTCATCGGCTCGATGTCGCGACTGTTTTCCTGGTCGTATTCATCCGGAAAGAGGGCATTGCCCTTGATGCCGTTGAATTCGGGGTGGCGCGAGGCGATCCATTCGTTCCAGCCGGTGATGAAGATGAATCGCGGGTCTTCGTTGAGGGCACGTTCGAACTGTTCGGCAAAGTTGTATCCGTGCTGGACATCAGTGGGTTTGCGCACTGTAGTGCCTTTATGGAAGCTGCGTCCGCGCACGCCCGGTTCGCTCATGGAGCCAAGGCGATTTGTGACGGCGTTTTGGGCGACGCCAACGGACATTTGTTCTTTCTCGCCTCGATCGTTTTTGAAGGTGTGTTGAGGGTAGACCTCAAGCCAACTCCACATGTTGGTTTCAGTGGGGCCTTCGAAGTAGCTGGGTTGTGGTTTGCGGAAGGTGAAGAAGTTTTGAATTTGCCGGAGTTGGTCGCCGGGAATGGAAATCTGCCAGCTACGCGTGCCGGGGCAAGGCTGGCCGTTGGCGTAGGCGTGTATTGAAGGGGTCCGGGCGTCGCGTTCGCCCCACCAGCCGACGCGTCCTGCGGGTTTCGAGATTTCGAGATAATAGATTCCGGGAGGTTGTGTGGTGGGAAGCGATAGGTTGAGCCATTCGTTGTCTGCAACGGGCAGCCGCTCGGTTGCGATGCATTCGCCGCCAGGCCCGTTTCGATATAATGAAAGTGTTACGACGGAGTTGGTCTGGAACTGGGTTGGAAAACAGCCGCCGGCGGTATTGAATGGTCGGCTGGCATTAAAAGTTTGACCTAAAGTCTGGCCGTCATTGAGTTCTGTTTCGGATTGGCCCTGCACTCCTCCTTCAACATCGGCGAGCTTGGTCGAGTCCGCCAAAATGAGGGGCCTGCCCTCCCATCGAAACCATAAATGGGGATAGAGATTGGGTTGGTAAAAGTCATGCCAAAGTTCGGTGACCACTCTATCGGGCTTCCAAAACGGACAGAGGAAAGCGATTTGCGGGGTTTTCCCGCCGCGCCGCCGGATGTCGTCAAATGTACGGAGGAGCGCCATGTAGTTGCTTTTGTAGGTCTGTTGGTTGGTGACGTCGAAGATGACGGTGTCGACTCCTGCGTCGGTAAGCATTTGGGCGTGTTTGGCCAGCACGAACGGGTCTTGGGTCAAATAGTAGCCGTAGATTGATTCACCCCAGTGATGAGGCGCATACATCGGTCCCCACTGCGGGTTCTCTGGATCGATGGATTTGATTTTGGTGACATCGTATGGACCGCCGTTGGCGTGGGTCCCTAGCCAAAGGAAATAGAATATGCCGATAAACCGGTCTTGGCGTGGTGAACCGGTTTGCGGCCAGACGGGCAGTCGACGGCCTAGATTGTCGGTTGCAGCCCAAGTATCGCTGAAGGTGTCCCACGCCGCGGTTGCCGACGTGTCCCGGGCGGACGCTCGCGGGCCGCCGGTCCAAAGGAACGCGACGGCCAACATAATTCGACTCCAGTAGCAATAGTTCACGCGCGTTCAGACGCCGTCGTATACCTCGTTCCGTGGAGTAATGTTCGATTGAACACTTACTCCATGCTCGCGTCCGGCTTTGGATTTCTATCATCCAGTTTGCATGGAAGCGATTATTTCTCGTGGTTGATTGTAGGTTATCTACAGGAGAAGTTTGGCCACGGTTGCGGGGATGCCTTCGGGCAGTTCGACGGCGCGGGTTTTTAGGAAGTCCTGGATGAGAAGGTTGATCCATTCGCGGGAGGTTTGGATTTCGGTGAATTCGAGGAGTTTCTTTTCGCCGTCGAGTTTCGGTTGGTATTTGGCGCTGCCGGTCAGGGGCGTGGTTTCGCCTTTGAGGAGGACCTCGAAATGGATGGTGCGAGTGGCGGAATCGATTTGCAGGTTTGTCATATGGCCATATTTCTGGATGCGTTCGTTTGCGTAGTGTTTGGCTCCGGCCTGGAGCGCCCAGTCTTTGAATGTTCGGATTAAGCCCATGGGAAATTCATCTCATAATCCGATAATCTACACTAATTGGAAATAATTGGGTTGTGGCTGCTCCTCGAAAACGAACCATGTTAAGGACTGACTCGTTCTTATCAAACCGCCGATGCAACACAGAATATGTCAGCGTCCGATGGGCGGGTCGCGAAAACATGCATTTGATTCGTCCTAGTGGAGAAGTCGAATTCATTTGGTCCAAGCTAAAGAGCGTCAAACGCCCCGACCGCTGCGACGAACGCGCTTTCTACATGAACCTTGCGATGAATTCACTGGCGAAGGACGGTTACCAAGTCGTCACGCTTTCCAACGACGACCTGATAATGAAACGCGGAGCGCACAGAGGGCAGTGACTTGCCTGAAACGCGAAAAGCGGATTAAAACGTCACAGAACGAATCATGCTATGGTTTGACCCCTTCGATGATTTGACTCTTGCACACCTGTGTTGATCCGCGTCAACCGGTTGTAACTGTCAAGAACATTTCCACCACTTTGATTGTAGGTTGGCTCGGGTATTGCTGTATACAGCCCAAGAATGGGATTCCAACCAAAGAGCAGAGGACTTTTCGCGTACCAAGTCCTACAAATTCTTCTTTTCTGCACTTTATCGGTGGCTGCTGCGAACACTCGTGTTGCGGTCGGTAGCTTTGGACTCGCGTCTGATAAGTCGGACGGCGATTTGGCCGATTTGATCGCTGTCAAACTTTCAACTGCGCCAGGAATCGAACTGGTCGATCGGCGCGAATTGAACAAAACCCTCAACGAAGTCACCCTAACCTTGGCGGGCCTTACGAAACCCAAAGATGCCGTGCGCATCGGAGCGTTGCTGCGTGCCGATCAGTTCGTTTTAGGCACCACCGTTCCAATCAACGGCACGAACCATCACATTGTCAGGTTAGTAGATGCCCGGTCAGGTGCGATTCGCGCGATCAATGTCTTTCATGATGACCCATTGGAAACTCTGGCCGGAAACATCGCCACCTTTGTCACATCCGAACTGAAACACCCGGCACAAGAAAAGCGTGACTATCTCGCCATTGGTGTCATTCAAAATCTTGGCGTCAATAATCGCTTCAGTGATTTTCCCGCACAGATGCGAGGCAGCGTCGCGGCGAATCTCAGCGGAAAAGTAACCGTCCTGGAACGTGACGTCGTTTCTTTTTTGGCCAATGAAGTGCGAATGAACCTCGCTGGTCTGACCGAATCTGCTGGCGGCACGAATTCACAAATCCGATCCGCATTTTGGATCGTGGACGGGTTTTACCAATCTTACGAAGTCGCCAAGCCAGAGCTACAACTGAAACTTCGGGTCGAGCGGCTCGACGGGGGCTCACAAACTATCATACTCCAAAGCGAACCCAACGAACAGTTCTTCGCCAAAATCTCGCAAACGATCGAAGCCGCGTTAAAGCCCGGTGACACAAACGCACCCACCAGACAGAGTCAACACGCAACGGTAGAAGCGCGCCGTTGGCAACTCATAGATTACCGGCCGAGCAAGGAAACTTTGGGTGCCAGTGATGAGCTTCGGACCGTGAACATGCGTTTTGCGATCGGCAGCTTTGGCTCGGCTTCTGAAAAGGCGGACAGCGATTTGGCTGATTTGATAACTGGTAAACTTTGCGCACCAGGATTCCATCTGGCAGAGCCGCGCGAATTTAAAAAAACCGGTGGCGAAACCAACCTAACCATAGCAGACCTTGCCAACCCCAAAAATGTCATCCGTGTCGGAGCATTGCTTGGAGCCAACCAGTTGGTTTTAGGCACCACCGTTTCAATCAACCGAACAAATCATGTTATCGTAAAACTAGTAGATGCCCGGTCGGGTTCAATTCGCGCGATCAATGTCTTTCATGACAATACGTTGGAGGCGCTGGCATGGAACATCGCCAGCTTTGTCACTGCCAACCTGAAATGGCCTGCTCAAGATAAACATGACTTCCTCGCCCTTGGCGTTATTCGAAATGATGGCGGCAGTGATTGCTACGCCGATTTTCCAGAACAAATACGAGGCAGCATCGCTACAAACCTCAGCGGAAACGTCACCGTGGTGGAACGTGACATTCTTCCTTTTTTGGCCGATGAAATGCAAACGAACCTGGCCGGCCTGACCGAATCTGCGGGACCCGCCAATTCGGGACACCAATTCGGATTCTGGATTATGGATGGTTCTTACGGATGCTTCAAAGGACGAGTTCTAACACGAGCAGGCGACCTAGTCGTCAAATCTATACTGACTACGGATTTTCACGTTGCATGCATCGGAGGCCAGCCGCGAAGTTTCACGCTTCTGGGCGAACCCGATGAACAGTTCTTCGCGGACCTCTCGCAGCGGATCGAAACCACATTAAAACAGCCGCCATTAGTCGGCAGAGAGGGTGAAATCGGAGCGCTGGAAGAGCGCGGGAGGCAACTAATAGATTATAGACCGCTTCCGGACAGTTTAATTCAGCAGATTGTCGTTCGCAGCTCGCTCAATCCAGCCCAGGCTACGAATACTCTTGATGAAGCCATAAGGGTGTATGAGTCAATTCTTCTGATCGATCCCGACAATGTTGCGGCCAAAATGCGTTTGGCGGGATGCTTGCTCTACAAGCTGGGGAGCCGAACAACCGGTCAGGTTTGGCCGGCTGATGTCGTGGCCCGTGTTACTGACTTATACAAAGAAGTCAGCTCCAGCGGGTCGTCGAAAGATAGTGTCGACGCAAAAGTCTGCCTCGCTTCCCTCGAGGATGGAATGGAGGGCTTGAGAATGTTACGTCGATTCGCCCGTGAAACAGACGATCCGAACGCGAAGAAGACTCTGCGCTCCTACGTCTACATGTTCACAACGCGCATAAGCGTGCCGTCCGAAGAAGTCCTTCCGGACCTGCGCGACGTAATTTTCGATGATCTCGAAGAGGTGGAGAAACGAACAAATCAAGCGTTCATTGTCAGTTTTGAGTGGCGGTTGGGCGGTTTCATGTACGTTGACGGCAGCAAAGCCTTTGATGTCATTCTCCCAGAACTTCTGGAAAAATTCCCGAAGCTCAAACCTCAAATCTTACTCGCTGCAGTTTGTGAAGAAACTGACACGAACTCGCCGGTGATCCCGAAATTTTTGGAGTCACTCAAACAATCCGAGGAGCATCCCGAAACAGTGCCGCAACCCACCAGCTATTTCACTCACCTCAGCACAACCTTGGAAGACGAGAAAGCGGCGCGTTCGCACCGGTTTTACGACAGGGGGTACGAACGAACCTTCGAGCACGGTCAATATTCGGCAGTCGTGGCGATGGCGCTGGCGCGCCAGCGAGCTTCCGAAAAAGGGCTCGCACCTCCGCTCACTGACCACGGCAAAGAACTTCTGGCAGATGCTTATCGTTTCCTTGGCCAATGGCAAAAGGCGCTCGATATCTATACCACACTTACGAACCTACCGCCGAAAGTACAAAATGAGTGTCGCAAACACCTCCAACTTCCTTTCGTTTCAGAAGCGGTTCCGGGCTGGGAAACGGACATCAACAAAGTCGAAATTGCTTATACCAACATGGAACATAAGGAGTGGCTAAGTGCGGCTGCAATCCTGGACTCAATAGGGCATCGAACGGTTGTAATGAATCGTCCTGGACCATGGGGGTGGAACCGTCTGGTGCTGCCAGCGGTTGTCGCAAACGAATGCCGTATTCGAGCTGGAAAACCGCCGGTAAAAGATCCGATGATCTTTGAATTGGGCGACATCCCTTACATCGGCTTCAGTCGCGATGCGATCCATTTCGACTTCCAAATCGAGGGCGAAGATGTCTGGGTCGGGATTTACAAGCGAATCGAACGATTTAGTGGCCCCGGGCCTATCGACGCCTTCAAGCCGATCGAGATGCATGACTTTCAGCGCATGGTCAAAAGTAGATCTACCGGCCTGTGCGTCACGCCTCAGTTTATCTGGTTGGGAACTGACGGGGAGGGATTGTTCGAATTGGATCGGAAGACCGGTTCCGCTCGTCACTTCACTATGAAAGACGGCCTGTTGCTCGACGGCATTTCCGGTCTTTGTTTGCAGGATAAAACCTTGTGGATTGCTTACCGGAAAATTGACAGCGGAGGCGTCGGCACACTGGATTTACAGACGCACAAGTTTTCGGCGCGGACTCCAAACCTGAATCCCAACGCCGGGAAACATTCTGAACCTTCGTATAACCAAGGGCCTATGGTACGATCGGACCAGCCGTCCCAGAAGCCCGTTGCAGGTATGGCAGCCGGTGCCCAAGGAGAGATGTGGTTTGGCGTCAGTCAAACAGGGATACAGTGTTATCATGATGGTGAGGGGCGCTGGACAACTTTTTCAGATTTCCCATTTAACTTCGATTGTTCGAGCATCGCTGCTGACACCGCGCACGATCAATTACTGATTGGTTCGCACGATTCCTTTATCTCGGAAAACGAAAAATCGGATCAGGGTGGATTGTCTATTTACAATTACCGTGAAAACAGAAATGACTTGTTTCAAATTGCGCAAGGCCTGCCGGCCAACGAAACAACAGCAGTCGCGGTTGACGGGAACATAGCGTGGGTGGGAGGCCGGGGATTCGTAGCCGTGGTTGATATAGCCAAGCGAAAGGTATTACGCATCGCCTATCTCTCAGCCAATAACATCAAGAAAATTGAGTTAGGGAAACGGTACGCGTGGGTACAGGTCTACACCAACCCTAATTTGGCGTGGCAACAGTCATACACCACCTCCGAGTTTGGTTTTGATCATCATATATTTGACGATGGCGGGGAAGCCCAGACGGGCATTTACCGTCTTGAACGTGCGCCCATTGAGCGATGAACACACAACCAATATTAAAGTTTGTCGCGCCATCTGCTGTCTATAGAACTTGCTGCGTTCTGATAGCGATACTGCTCAGCAGCAGCTCCGGCCTTGCAGAAATCAGAATCTCTCCTTTCAAAGCTGCTCCGCTGTTTGCATTTCCAGGAGGAGACACGATCGAGGTCGTTCTCAGCACTTCAGCGAGTAATTCGTTTGAAGGCAACGTTCAGATACGAGTATATCAATGCAGTTCCGCCACGATCATGCCGATCGGCCCCCTCAAAGCTTGGAAAAAAATCGAGCTGCCATCCGGCCAAAGGACAATTGAAACCGTCGCCATTGATTATCCTTCTGTTTCTAGCGAAACGATCTTCCAGGTTCATTTTTTCGACGACGCGAAGACGGTGGTCGGGAGGATAACGGTACATGTCTTACCACGTGATTTGTTGAAGCAACTATCGACGCTGTGCGGTAAAAATCCGGTCGGAATTTACGATCCCGAAAACCAGCTCAAACCGATGCTGGGCAAACTGGAGGTGGAATTTGAGGATTTAGAGGACGATGCCCGCTTTGACTCGTTTCACGGGAACCTGTTGCTTGCTGGCCCATTTTCGTCATCCGAAAAAATAAGCGACAATTTGAGAGGTCGTATTTCCACGAAGGCTAAAGAATCTTGTTCGGTCGTCTGGATGTTGCCACCTCAGTTGCAGGTGCCATTCGACTCAGTTTTTGTGCTTAAAGCAAACGGGTCAGAAGTGGTCTTGCATGATACGGCTTTTAAAGATTTGGCCCACTCGGCCTCTGCGCAGTTCACCCTGCTCCGCTCTGCCCAACTCGCTCTCGATCCAGATAAGCTCTCTTTGTCACATAATCGATCCACTCCCAAATAATATGAAAAAAGTCATCATGCTCATTTCGGCAGTCTTCACGTTGGCCTGCCACAACTTGTTTGCCAGCGACCAAATTCTCACTGTCGCAGTTTTCGATTTCGATTCGAAGGACGAATCAGTGCGCGACCTGGGCCCAAAGGTAGCGACGTTGCTCAATGCCAATCTTTCAGCGGACGCTGGTATCATCACAGTGGAACGGGCCGAACTCGAAAAAGTTTTGGGCGAACAGGAATTTGGATTGTCTGGCACCGTTTCTCCCCAAACAGCAGCGAAGGTGGGAAATCTAACCGGATGCAAGGTCTTGATCACTGGCCGCGTGTTTAAAATCGAAAAAGAACTAACCATTGTTGCAAAAATTATCAGCGCGGAAACCAGCCGTGTGTACGGAGAAATTGTAAAAAGCCCGTCCGCAAGCATTTCGGATTTATCGACTGAACTCGCAACGAAAATTGCTAAAACGGTCAAGCAGAAAGCGGATACGCTAATAACCAAATCCCAAACCCGAGAGGAACGAATCGATAATCTCATCAAATCTCTAAAAGCCGGCAAACGACCAACCGTGTCTGTCAAAATTGCCGAACGACACTTCGGTCAACCGGTTATCGACCCCGCTGCGGAGACGGAAGTAGGCGTAATCTTGCAAAAGGCTGGTTTTTCAGTGGTAGACGAAAACTCTGCAACAAAGCCAGACTTAGAGATTACCGGTGAAGCTTTCAGCGCCTATGGGGTTAGAAAAGGCAATTTGATTTCTTGCAAAGCTCGCGTAGAACTCAAAATCCAGCGGAAAAATCCGAGCGAAGTAATCATGGTCGATCGTCAAACCTCCGTTGCAGTTGATATTACAGAACAAACGGCGGCCAAAACCGCGTTACAAAATGCTGTTTGTGAAGCTGCCGAACGTTTTCTTCCTGCGTTATTAAAGTAGTGGAAATTCTTCCCGCGAATTTCGGTTCTATTGACGATCGTGGCTCGCGGTTCGCAAGATCGATCGTCAGATAAATAAACCATGAAAGGCGCGACTTTGTAAAAACGCCGTTTGTTTCTGCGGCAGCGGCGCGTTCAATTCAAGTTCTGCGGCTGCCGAACCTGCATCGGTCACCCACAAGTTTTATGAATTGCGACTCTACCATCTCCGCGGGGACGCGATGCAAAAGCGGTTTGACGAATTTCTAGCGAGGGAAACAAAGCTGAGGCCGGAACTGGTGTCGTATGCTTTTGCTGCAAAAAATGGGAATGCGCTTTGATGGTTTACACCGTTGAACGGCGTCAGCGGCGAGAATTAATTGGGAACGCGACCGCCGCGCCTCCCCCCTTTAAAGAAATTGGGACCAGTAACCCAGGGTTCCGGCGCAAATCACCAGGCCCGCGCCTAACAAGTGAACAAATTATACGAGGACGCTTCGCATGGCCCTAGGCTACGATCATTTCATCACTTTGGGATTTCGGAGTGGTTGCGCGAGTTTTGTTGGTTGCGGGACTGACATTTCGGGGTTCAATCTGCGGTCCATTTGTAATCGTAACCGGCAGGCGGGTTGTAACGCCACGCTTCTTGATGGCCTGTGACGGCGTTGTTTGTGTCCCAATACATTTTGATGTAATCGGCGTGGCCGTCTATGAAGCTGACCATGTCGCGCGCATTGTTATAATGTGACTGGCCTTCGAACTGATGCCATGAATAGGGAAGAAATGCGGCAAATTCTATAATCAATAATGTCTTGGTGGGGTTTCGGATTGCGCTCAATTTCATTCCTGCGACTCCGGCAAAGTTGGTGTTGTAATTGCCGGCGTTGAGCGCGTAGCTGGAATAACTATACATCGCCTGGGCGTGAAGGCTGTCGGAGAAACGGTCGTCGTAGGTGTAATAAAATGTATCGGCCGGACACGCGAACAGGCGGTCTCGCGGCGACGGCGCAGCGGCTAACCCGGCGTAGCTCCTGACCGGTTTGAGTTCTTCGATCCCGATGCTGGTCGCGTTGTGTTTTTCGTTCCGCGCTAATGTATTCTGGTGGTCGTCTGCGTATAAATGTGTGGCGAGGTTGATTTGTTTGAGGTTGTTCAGACAGGTGGTGCGTTTTCCACGGGTTGTCGCTGTATTCAACGCGGGCAACAGGAGCGCTGCCAGTATTGCGATTATCGCCAGCACGACCATGAGTTCAATTATTGTAAACGCTCGCTTCATCCGATTGCACTCTGACGTCTTATCCTTTCGCGCTCCTCAACATTAAATAGACGTTCGCCGTCGATGGATTTGTGTATGCGACTCGGTCCTCGCACGCAATATCCCTGTAGTTCTAATGAGTAACCACAGAAGATCGAATGGGCATCTCCTGCATAGCCTGACGGTCGGTCACGCGTTATTCCTCTCTTCCACAAGACGCGGCTTGCGCAAGGTTTGGTGAATCAGTGTTGTGAATGAAATCGAAAGGGGTGTTATGAAGGAAATGGATCGTGTCCGGGCACATACAGCGGATCATGTGAATGAGCGCATTGATTCGGAAATTGAAGAGCGAGTGAAGATTTTTGCAACGCAATCGGCTGACCGAATTTCGCAGCGGATCGAGGAATTGGACGCGGAATGGTCGATGGAGCGGTTGCTGGAGAGGAATGCATCGACGCTTGCTATGGCGGGCGTTGTTTTGGGCGCGACCGTGAACAAGAAATGGTTGTGGCTGACCGGTGGAGTTTTGGGGTTCTTGTTCCTGCACGCCGTGCAAGGGTGGTGTCCGCCTGTTCCGATTATGAGACGTATGGGGATCCGCACGCGCGGTGAAATCGACCGGGAGAAGTATGCGTTGAAAATATTGCGCGGTGACCTCGATGAAGTAACTGAACATTCCAGGGCAAAAGCAGCGCCGAGCCGGTTGGTGGCGGCGTTGCAGGTGTAGTTGAGGGTTTGGGAGAGCTTCGCGGATAACGCGTGCTGTTCCGGTCCCAGTAATTCTAGCGGTTTGCTCTTTACGGGATAACGGGAACGAGACCGTGTTTGAGCATGACTGCTTTCATTTTTTCAACGTCGGGAGGACCGCCGGCATTGACGATCGCTGCCATGTCTTTGAAGAAATTGGAACCGAGGAGGGCAGGGGTGACAACGGCCAGAGCTTTGGCCTGGGTTTGTTTCTGATTGGTGAAACCGTGAACTGCGCCGCGCGGAATGAAACAGGATTGGCCAGGGCCGATTTCGACGGGCTTGCCTTCGACGGTAAAGGTCATTACGCCTTCGAGCCCGTAGATGGTCTCATCGTATTCCTTGTGATAGTGCGGCACAGGCATCTTTGCGGCGGCAGGCACTATGAATTCAAACATGGCTAGAGAACCATTCGTGTCGACGGCTTCGAGTAGGAAGCGGATACTGATTTGTCCTACGCGGATGGTTTCGTTTTTCATGTTGGTAGCGGTTTAGGGCAGCTCGCGGATACGGATGTCTTTGAAATAGTAGACGCTTGTCGGATCGTGACCTTGCAATGCAATGGCGCCGCCGGCGGGGTTCCATTTCCGGCCGGGAAGGGACTGCGGCGGTCGGGCGGGTGTTGGTTCGGTGTAGTCAACAACTACACGATTATCGACAGAGATGACGATGTGTTTGTTCTGGGCCCGGATATTCATTTTGAACCACTTGGTTTCATCTACGGGCGATTGGTGCAGGTCTTTGACCATATAGAGACTGCCTGTCTTGCGGTCGTCACGAGCCTGGTTATTTAATTGGGCTTCGAAGCCTTTGGCCAAATGGTTTTTTGCGTTTTTCACCGAGTAATCTGTGTGGAAGAAAATGCCAGAATTGGCAATGCCGTCACAGCGTGTCGTCACTTCCAATTCAAAATTCGTGAAGGGCACAAATGTACCTTTGTCACCAGACCCAATGAAAAAGAGGTGCGATGATTCGTGCGTTGCGTTGACGCGAATTGTGCCGTTGGTGACGGACCATGATTCGGGGTAGACGTTTGCCTTCCATCCGGTCAGATCCTTGCCATTGAACAGACTTTTCCACTCAGCGGCGCACAGCGTGTTGTGTGAGAGGACCAGTATGGACGCGACCAGAAGGGCGAGAGTTCGCATAGATTTGAAAGAAGCTAACGAGAGCTTGAGATGGATAGCAATGCAAAGCGAATGTGGATTCACGTGCGAATTTCGCATTGGGGCTCAGAATGGCGTTTCCTATCCGGCCATGGCGTCGATGGAGTTCATGCGGCGGAGTTCCAGTTCTTCGTAGCGACGCTGGATTGTGGGAAGTTGGAACACGATAGAGGCGAGGATGAGGCCAAAGAGGAGCATGGGGAGCCAGACCGGATATGGTTGTCTCCAAAGGAGTGCCAGGAATCCTGCGATGATTAGTAACACTCCGATAATGGCTATAGCACGGAGACCGACGATGACGAATGTTCGGGCCCGGCCGGTTTTGGCGAGCCATCCCAATAATGCGCCGAAGCAACCGACGAGCGGTCCGCCAATGACTCCGATCCAGCGCCAGGTGTCCTCGCCCCACCAGCCGCGTTTTACGATGGCGCCCAGTTGGTTGGGCTCGAACACGACGAGTTTCAGTGGACCCACATACACGTTCCCTTTGCCGGGCAAAACGATGTTTAATTCCAATCGTGTGGGAGCGCCACTGGCGCCATCGCTATTGAAGGGCACGGTAAATTTGCGCCAGTCGGAAGTTCCGTTGATTCTGCCCAGTTCGCCGAATTGAGCCATGGTGCGGCTGAAGAATTTTCCTTCGGGCATGCCGGGTTTTAAGGGTGGGAAATAGTTCCACATTTCGAGAAAGCCGTCGCCGCTTACGTTTTCGTATTTTATCTGGCCGGTAATGGCGTAGAGCTTTTTGGAAATTGGAGGGTTGGTGATTGTGAGCAAGCGCGTTTCGAGGCCGGCGTCGGTGGCGGCGATTTGTAGAATTGATTTGCCGTCGGTGGTAACAACGCCGCCGCTAAAGGCGCCGGTGCCGGATTGCTGCATGACTTTCCAATCGAGGTTAGCGACGGTTTCCTGGGCGGAGGCGGCAATGGCGAGGGTGAGCATGCCGGCTAAAGCTAAGTGAGTTTTCATACGGATTTTTTCTTTTGAAGTTGATAGGTAGCCAGGAGCTGTTTGAAAGCGCCTGCGTCGAGTTTGCCATCGGCGAATTGCGCACGCAGGAGGCGTTCGAAGTTGTCTTCGATTTTTTGGCTGTCGAGGATTTTGATTTTTTCTATCAGTCGATCCAGGCGAAGGCGCAAGGTCGGATATGAAACGTTGTAAGCATCAGCCAAATCTTTCAGGGAGCCCGAAAGCAGGATGAACCGCTTGATAAACGCGAGGTCCTCGTCATCGAGTTGATCGAGCCACCGGGATGGTGGGCGGACTGCTTCATATTCGGGATGTGATTGCATCGACTTGAATATAATTAAAGTTAGTTTTCGTTTTATGCAATATAAAACTAAAGATAACATTAACTTTGTTGAAAAGCGCGCCCTCCTATCAACGTGAAAAAGTGTTTCACAACGTGCGTCGCGTCAGGATGGATGGCGTTTCTTGACAGCAGGAAAAGCAGGCGCAATATCGCTGTGGAGACTGAAATCGTGAACGGTTGGGAGGTATGATTCCTATTAAACACAATAGTGATAGTGACGGAGGCGCAGCATTCACATTGATCGAGCTTCTGGTGGTGATTGCAATTATCGCGATCCTTGCGGCTTTGCTGCTACCGGTTCTTGCGAAGGCCAAGGAGAGGGGTGATCGCATTTCGTGCGTGAATAACTTGAAGCAACTGGCGCATGGAATCCAGATGTATGCCGATGATCATAACGATCGGTTGCCAGGACCTCTGTGGGCCGGTTTGTATGATACTTACGATGATCTTTACGATACGCGGCTTCCGTATTTCATAGCGCCTTACTTCGGGATGCCGTCGCCATCGTTCACGCCGAGGACTTTGCTGGTGGCGCGTTGTCCTTCGGCGGTAAAGCATTGGAAGGAGCCTGGACCGAATACTCCTCTTAATAGTGTGGATCGTCCTTTGAGTTATCTGGTGACGCGCGGAGTGACGAATCAAGCGGGCGTGGTGACGTATCCTTTTGGTTATCCTTACGCGGGTGGCTTGCCCGGAGGAGTTGGTAATGTCGGAACGAACGAAGAACCGAAAAAAGTCCGAGAGCTCGTCAATCCTGCAATCACGTGGGCAATCAATGACGCTGACCAGCAGAACGCAGTGGATTGGGCGCGGTTTTATCCGTTTCTTCCGCCAAAGCCGTCACACGGAAGTGTCCGCAATACTTTGTTTTTCGATTGGCATGTGGATGCCGTAAAGGTTCCGTAATGCTATCGAGTGATTCGGTCGATAGAAACTCCTATCTTTTTCGGACAGTGGAGTTACAACGAGCTTATGCATCAGGTGGACGCGCAGAAGATTTTCCAACTGCAACGGCCCGACCCCGCGTTGTGGAAATATTATGTGATTCGAGCAATTCTTTCCGGCCCGGCAATCATCGTTGCGCTTCCCTACCTTTACTTCCGTTACCACACTTTGCACTACCGATTCGATGAGGAAGGGATTCACATGAAGGTGGGCATTCTTTTTCGGCGAGAGATCAATCTGACCTACGCGCGCATCCAGGATATTCACCTGCGATCAGGTTTGCTTCAGCGCTGGTTCGGGCTTGCCAATGTGGAAATCCAAACGGCTTCCGGCTCAGCCGGCGCGGAACTCACCGTCGAAGGATTCAAGGAATACGAGATGATCCGGGATTTTCTCTACACCCGGATGCGCGGATACAAAAGCGCCGTTGCTTCTGCGCCTCCGCTTGTCTCCGGCACTAATTCAACCGATGTGCAAAACTCCGACGCGGTCGCGCTGCTTTTGAGTATTCGCGATGAATTGCGCCGCACGCGCGAGCTGGTCGAAGCTTCCAGGCAGAAGGGCGGCACAAATGTATAAAGCGTTTTGCGATCTCTGCGAACGATTGCTGCGGATTCCACCGCCGCCCGAGCATCCTCCGGGCGATGAGCATACAACGAAAATTTTTAGAGCCGCGCCGAACTATTTTAAATACCTGGTCGTGCTGTGGATGATTAGGACCGCTTTCTTTATATTCGTCGTCGGAATGGGCTTTCTCGGAATTACCGTCGCGACGTTCGTGTCCACAAAGCATGGCGGGCATGGCGGCCCGTTGGTTTATATTATCTTTAGCATCGAACTCGCAGTGTTAGTTCTATTTCTTTTGAGTCAGTTGCTAAGTCTTGCGATCGTGCGATTGGATTTCGAAAAGCGTTGGTATGTCGTCACAGACAAAAGTCTTCGCGTCCGCGAAGGCATTGTAAACGTGCAGGAAATGACGGTTACTTTCGCTAACATTCAAAACATCTCGATCTCGCAAGGCCCCATTCAACGTTGGCTCCAAATCGCCGACCTGAAGGTGGATACGGCAGGTGGTGGTTCAGTTCAACCGCAAGGCCAGCATCAAATGCGGAACCTGCACACTGCCTTTTTCCGCGGCGTGAACAATGCATTGGAAATTCGCGAGCTGATTCAATCGCGATTGCGACACCTCAAAGATTCTGGCCTCGGCGATCACGAGGAACTTAAGTCCGCAACGCCTGCGACCAGCGATTTATCCCTCGTTGCCGCCCTGCGAGAGGTTTACGATGAAACGCGAAAACTCAACGCGGCGCTCGGCACGATTTGACTTTGCTTGTCTATAAATTCCCACGCGAATAAGATGTCCTTGTGGACCGTCTGATATTGCAGCATTTGCTATTTCGCGGGACACTACTACTGCATGAAGCTACAGAGAACACTTTTGCCCATCTTGGGATTTGTATTCGCTTTCCTCGCTTCGTCTGTTCACGCCCCCGCTAAATTGCTGCCGCTCGAAGATCCGGCGGCGCGCAATCATTGGGCTTTCAAAGCGCCGGTGCGCCCGGCGTTGCCTGCGGTGAAAAATCAGAAATGGGTTCACAATCCGATTGATCGTTTTGTGCTGGCGCGCCTGGAACAGGAGAAGCTCGCGCCGTCGCCGCAAGCGGATCGGGTGACGCTGGTGCGGCGGTTGCATTTGGATATCACCGGACTGCCGCCAAGTTTGAAGGAGGTTGATGACTTTGTTGCGGATCGCAGTCCTGATGCGTACGAAAAGTTGGTGGAACGGTTGTTGGCGTCGCCGCATTACGGTGAACGTTGGGGACGGCATTGGTTGGATGCGGCGCGGTATGCAGATTCGAATGGGTTCGAGAAAGATTTGGCGCGATCGATTTGGCCGTATCGCGATTATGTGATTAATGCGTTTAATCGCGATTTGCCGTTTGACCAGTTTGCCACGGAGCAACTCGCCGGGGATTTGTTGCCCAATCCGACCCTCGACCAGAAGGTCGCGACTGGATTCTTGCGCAACTCGATGATCAACGAAGAGGGCGGGGTGGATCCGGAACAGTTTCGGATCGAGGGAATCATTGATCGCATGGATGCGATGGGGAAGGCGTTTCTCGGTCTGACGGTCAATTGTTGCCAGTGTCACAATCACAAATACGACCCGATCGCGCAGAAGGAATATTATCAGTTGTTCGCGTTTCTAAACAACGACGACGAGCCGCAGATGGAGGTGCCGAGCGCGGAGCAGCAAAACGAGCGCGACGCGATTCTGAAAAAAATCGCGCAAATTGAAGATGAGTCGATGGCGAAATACCCGGATGTCGCGCAAAAGATGGACGCGTGGGAAAAGGCGATGCGCGACGTGCCCGGTGAATGGGAGGTGCTTGATCCGGAGAAATATTTTGGGGCGGTCGGAACGAAGTTTGTGAAGCTGAAGGATAAATCGCTTTTGGCCGGGGCATCGAACCCGCCTATTTCGGAATACACGATTTCGGCGCGGACGCATTTGACGAATATCACCGGGTTCAGGCTCGAGGCGTTGCGTGATCCGAACCTTCCGTCGTACGGGCCGGGCCGGGCCCCGAATGGCAATTTTGTCCTTTCAGAATTTCGGGTGGATGCGGCGCCGGTTTCGGACACGACGAAGACGAATCGGATCGCGCTGCAGCATGCGACGGCTGATTTTTCGCAGGACAGTTTTCCGGTGACTGCGGCACTTGATGCTTCCGGAACAAACAAGGCTGGATGGGGAGCAGAAGATTTGCCGGGACGCCGGAATTTGAATCGGCGCGCGGTTTTCGAAACGAAACAACCGCTCGGCTTTGAAGGTGGGACGCAAATTACATTTACGTTACGGCAATCGTTCGGCGGCCAACACTGTATCGGGCGATTGCGTATGTCGGTGACCACGCGCAAAGGACCGTTGCAAGCGGATCCTTTGTCGACGCATGCGCGCGAAATCCTTGACGTTCCCAAAGAGCATCGCACGAAGGAACAGCAGCGCGAATTGTTCAGTTTCTATCGCCGCACCGACGAACGTTTTGCTGATGCGATCAAGCGCATCGATGAGGCGCAGGCGAAATGGCCGGATGCGCCGAAGACGCTGGTCCTAATCGCGAAACAGGATGACCTGCGCGAGACGCACATCTTCAAACGAGGCGATTGGCGCAAGCCGGATGAATTGGTGACCCCGGGTGTTCCCGGCATTTTAAATCCGATGGGTCCGAGCGAGCCGCGCAATCGGCTGGGGTTGGCGCATTGGTTGGTGGATCGCAAGCATCCGACGCTGGCGCGCGTGATTGTGAATCGGATGTGGCAGGAGTATTTCGGGCGCGGCCTTGTGCCGACGGCGGAAGATTTGGGCACGCAAGGTGAAAAGCCGAGCCATCCCGAATTGCTCGATTGGTTGGCGACGGAGTTCATGGACAGCGGCTGGAGCATGAAGCATATGCATCGGCTGATCGTTACATCAGCTACATACCGTCAGTCATCGGTAATATCGCCGAAAATGTGGGAACACGATCAGTATAATCGAGTGTTGGCGCGCGGTCCTCGGGTGCGGGTGGATTCTGAGATTATCCGCGACATTGCGGTTTCTGCCGCTGGTTTGTTGGAGGACAAGATTGGTGGTCCGAGTGTTTATCCGCCGATTCCCGACGGTGTGCTGGGCCTCGGATACGGTGCGCCGATGAAATGGGAAGTTTCCGGACGTTATCGTCGCGCGATGTACACGTTTTGGAAACGAACGGTGCCGTATCCATCGATGGTAGTTTTCGATTCGCCGACAGGCGATCAGGCGTGCCCGCGGCGGCTTCGCTCGAACACACCGTTGCAGGCGCTCACCACGTTGAATGACCCGGTTTTTGTCGACGCGGCGCAGGCATTGGCGATGCGCGTTTGGAAGGAGGGCGGCAAGACCGACGACGCCCGCGCAGATTATGCGTTCCGGCTTTGCACCGGACGCAAGCCGAGCCAAGGCGAAGAGAAAAATGTGTTGGAATTGTTGCACGACCAGACTGGTTATTTCGAGGAC
This sequence comes from uncultured Verrucomicrobiae bacterium, assembly GCA_963702845.1. Lineage (GTDB taxonomy): Bacteria > Verrucomicrobiota > Verrucomicrobiia > Limisphaerales > Palsa-1400 > JAICXV01. Next base: position 1,126,115 of record OY969763.1, read on the forward strand.
CGGACAATGAAGGCGGTTGAGGTCGCGTCTCGCGATCCGAAGAACCCGCCGGGCGATGTGAACTTGCATAAGGTGGCGGCGTGGACGATGGTCGCGCGGGTGTTGCTCAATCTGGACGAGACCATCACGAAGGAATAATCTCCTCGAGTTGCACGCTAAATTCTTACGCGGTTTGTTGGTCTTGTTCTGCGCGATTTCTGCGCATGCCGCAAGCATTCCCGTCCTGGATAAAGTTGAGCCGCAGCCGCTGATTGCGCAGGTGCGGCGGATTGGCGAAGCGATGGACACGCTCGGTTCTCCTTTTGACGAAAAGACTACGGCTGCGTTGCTTGCGGCGATGAAAGCGCCCGATGCGAGCACCAGGATTCAAGAGTTACTCGATCGGCGTTGCCTTTTTTTCGTCGAGATAAATCCTGAATCACGCGTGAAGGTGACTGTCGGGCCAGCCAAACCGGAACTGGTGGAAGGTGGCTGGCGGCAGTTTTTAATTAAGGTGCGAAATGACGCGGGCGTCACAGCGCGGCTGAATGTCGAAAGTCCCAATGCAAAATGGCTGGCCAATTCGCCTAAAGACGATTTGCAAAATCGATGGCTGGATTTACTCCTGGCTGAATCAACGCCGATGCAGAGCAACCTAAGCGGGCTCGGTTTGGAGTATCGAATTGTGTCGCTTTACAGTCGCGACGTCGGCAACCGAGAAGCGAAGTTTGCGTTCGATGTGGGCGAGGGGACGCAAGACCTCGGCTCGCGAAGCGTCGCGGATGTGTTGTTCAACTGTTTGCCGTCGCAACCAATCACGTTGCGCATCCTCGATGAGGTCAATCACCCGACGACGGGATGTTTTGTCATTCGCGATCAGGCGGGGCGCTTTTATCCATCGCAAGCAAAACGGCTCGCGCCGGATTTTGCATTTCAAAAACAAATCTATCGCACGAACGGTGAAGTGTTGAAATTGCCGGCGGGCGTGTACGCGGTGCAATTTTCGCGAGGGCCGGAATCGTTGGTGCAAGACACGATGCTCGTTGTCGAACAGCGTCCACAGACCGCAGCGTTTACGGTGAGACGGTGGATTGATCCGTCGTTGTATGGTTGGATTTCGGGCGATCATCATATCCACGCCGCGGGCTGCGCGCATTATTCAAAGCCAACGGAAGGGGTATTTCCGGCTGACATGATGCGGCAATGTATTGGTGAAGATTTGAAAGTCGGTTGCAATCTCACGTGGGGGCCGTGCTTTGATTTTCAAAAGCAATTTTTTTGCGGACGCGTCGACGACGTTTCCAAATACCCATACTTGTTGCGCTACGATATTGAGGTGTCCGGTTTTGGTTCGGATCGTTCAGGCCATCTCTGCTTGTTGCGGTTGAAGGACCAGCTGTATCCGGGATGCACGTCGGATAAAGGTTGGCCGACGCTGGGGTTGAGCATTTTGAAATGGGCGAAGAAGCAAAATGCCGTTTGTGGTCCGGCGCATTCTGGTTATGGACTCAAGGTCGAAGGTACGAACGTTCCGAGTCTCCAAGTTCCGGCGTACAACGGCGTTGGCGCCAATGAATTCATTGTTGATGTGACACATAATGTCCTGGATGCGCGCGGGACGCTCGGGCCGGCCGTCGATTTTATTTCGTTGATGGACACGCCGTATCCGTGGGAGTTGACGATGTGGTATCACGCGCTGAATGCGGGTTTTCACACGCGTTGCAGTGGTGAGACGGATTTCCCGTGTATTTACGATGAACGCGTCGGGATGGGACGTTCCTACGTGAAACTGTTTGAGCGCGTGGACTACGATCAGTGGTGCGACGGCATTCGCAATGGACGCTCATACGCCAGCGACGGGCGCAGTCACATCATGGATTTTGCGATCGAAGACCGGGGCGTTGGTGAGATGGATTATGAATTGCCGTTGAATAAGCCGGGGTCGGTCACGGTCACTGCGAAAATCGCTGCGTATTTACCGGCGGTCGCAAATGACAACTTGCGAGCGCTGCCCGTTGACAAGAAACCGTTCTGGCATTTGGAACGCGCGCGCATTGGGAACTCGCGCGAGGTGCCGTTGGAGTTTATCGTGAATGGAAAAGTTGTTGCGACCACAAACATGGTTGCCGACGGGGTCGTGCGTGAAATTTCGTATCCATTGCAAATCACCGAGAGTTGCTGGGTTGCTTTGCGGATTTTGCCGTCGTCACACAGCAATCCCATTTGGATTTCGGTTGGCGGGAAACCATTCGCACCGCGTCGCAGCAGTGTGGAATGGTGCGCAAAAGGAGTCGATCAATGTTGGTCGCAGAAGCAACAATTCATCAAAGCGGATGAGATGAATGACGCGACAGCAGCCTACGACCATGCGCGTCAGGTGTATCGTTCGTTGCTCGAAAAAGCCGCAGATCTGTAGTTCAACTTTTTTCAGTAACGCAAAGCTATTGACTGGTAATTCCCTGATATTAAGGCATCCTAATTGCATGAAGTTCATTCTTTCCACCCACAATCTGACACTCACCAAGGCGATCGAAGATCACTTGCTGTCACGGTTGGAGAAGATCGATCACATGGATAAATATGTGACAGCGGCGCGTGTCACTTTGGAAAACGATCACCTGAAGGTTGCTGAGCGCAAATTTTCGTGCTCGGTTCGTCTGTCTGTTCCTGGACCCGATATTTTTGCCGAAGATCGCGAGAGCGATCTGTATGCAGCGATTGATTTAGTTACGAAGAAACTCGAACAGCAATTGCGCAAGCGCCACAGCAAATTCAAAGCGCGCAATCACAGCACGCGCGGTAAAGAGCTGCGTCGCTCTTCGGGAGTTTAGTCGCGGCAATTTTTCGACTGATGCGGATTTTGCGGATTTGTTTGATCCGTGAAATTCGCATTATTTTTTCGAGCGAAGCTCTCCTTTGACCACTTCCCACTTTTGTAAATCGCGGCCCAGTTCATGCGGCCAATTTTCTTCCGTGCAGGTCATGAACACCTGGCTGCGCGCGTGTTGAGCGCGATTGAGCAACGGCAGGAACGCGGCACGACGGCGCGCATCCAGCTCGCCCATAATATCGTCGATTAGCAAAATCGGTGGTGCACCGTGAATGGTGGTGAGATGCTCGGCCTGGGTCATTTTTAATGCGATGGCAATAGAACGTTTCTGGCCTTCACTGGCGAATTTTGCGGCGGATTTGTTGTCGAGACGGAGTTGCAAATCGTCGCGATGCGGCCCGATCAGGGTGATGCGCATGGCGAGTTCGCGCTCGCGATTGGCGGCGAGTTCGGCGGCGAAATCACGTTTTATGGCTGAATCGTACACGACTTCCAGTTGCTCGGAGCCGCCCGAGATGCGCTCGTAGCATTGTCTGGCCAGAGGAGCAATTTGCGGGAGAAGTTCACGACGAAATCGGATCAATTGATTTCCGGTGTCGACCAATTCGCGAGTGAAGGCTTCGAGCGCTTTCTCGTTTCGCTGGCGCAACAGTGCGTTTCGCGAACGCAACGCCGCCGCGTAACGTTGCAGTAATGGGAGGTAGATGGGGTGCGTTTGCGCGAGGAGCAAATCGAGGAACCGCCGGCGAATACGGCTCGTGCCTTTGACCAGCTGTAAATCTTCAGTGCAAAAAACAACTGCGCGAACCAAACCAAAATAGTCGCTGAGCTTTCGGACCGGTTGGTTGTCTTTGGTTAGTCGACGTTCTGTGGAGGACCAGAACAGTTTGATCTCGTGTTGTGTTTGTGACACGACGTGTGCTCCCACGAAATATCCCTTTTGCGCATGGCGCACCATCTGCGCGCTGCCGACCCCGCGAAACGAACGCAACGTCGCCAACAGATAAATTGCCTCGAGAATATTTGTTTTCCCTTGCGCGTTGTCGCCAAGGAGCAAGTGGAATCCAGGCGAAAAATCTACGTCCATCCGCGCGTAGTTGCGGAAGTCGCGAAGCCTGAGGTGGGCCAAATGCACGGGAAAAGGCTAAAGGCTAAGTGCGGAAGGCTAAAGTTTAAAGCAACGGAGTCGTGGGTTTACTTTAGCGTCCTGCCTTTATACTTTAGCGATCCATGAAAGGCATCATTCTCGCAGGCGGCGCCGGTTCGCGTTTGTTTCCGTTGACACTCGTCGCGAGTAAACAATTGCAACCGGTTTTCGACAAGCCGATGGTCTATTATCCGCTGACCACGCTGATTGAAAACGGCGTGCGCGAACTGTGCCTGATTTCCACGCCGCACGATCTGCCGCGATTCCGCCAATTGTTGGGGACCGGAAAATCGTGGGGGCTGTCGATCGATTACCGCGAGCAACCCAAACCGGCCGGTATCGGCCAGGCGTTTCTGATTGCTGATTCATTTATCGGCAACGATGCGGTGACGTTGATTCTTGGCGACAATATTTTCTATGGCGCGGACAGCTTCAAGCGCGCATTCGCCGAATTTAAAACCGGCGCGACGATTTTTGGCTATCAGGTTCACGACCCGGAACGTTACGGTGTAGTGGAGTTCGACGACAAAGGGCAGGCTATTTCGATCGAAGAAAAACCTAAGATGCCGAAGAGTCATTACGCGGTGCCCGGCCTGTATATTTACGACAATGAGGTCCTGGACATTACGCGGAATCTCAAACCATCCGCTCGCGGCGAATTGGAAATTACCGACATCAACGTTGCCTATCTCAACCGTAAACAATTGCGCGTTCATCGACTGAGCCGTGGTTTTGCGTGGCTCGATGCCGGCACCAGCAGCAGCTTGCATGACGCTTCCGCTTACGTGCAGACGATTGAGAAACGGCAGGGGATTAAGATCGGTTGTCCGGAAGAAGCGGCATATCGGCAGGGCTTTATCAATTTGGAACAACTCGACGCGATAGCGACTCAAATGCCCAATTGCGAGTACCGCGATTACCTTTGCAGCATCGTGAAAGAAGCGAAGCGCTAGGTTTTGTTATTGTCCATCCCGGCCCCGGCGAATGAGTCGCTCTTGAGACGGACGCTCGATTGGTTTCTCGGGTTCTGCGGCAGTTGTCACAGGTTCGGGAAGAGCGTGTCCGTTGCGTGTTGTTAATTTTCCATCGGAGGCGATGGCATTGTCGACTTCGTAGATATCTCCACTGCGTTCGCCGACGCGGTTGGTCGTGTAGACGTCTGAATAGTGCCGGTAAAAGGCTTGCATCTCATCAACGTGGAATGGCCGCGAACCACGGCGACCAAAAACAACTGTTTGATTACCGGTCTCATCAACGACGCGATCACGATCAAGGCCGCGCGAGACGGCGAAGGCAGGTCCTTTGGTCGGGTAGGTTGCGATGAGTTTTGGATTCGGTTTCGGACTGAAGCCCGCGTGTTCCGCGACGTTTTCGGGGGAGATCAATTGGATCACGCGCAGGCCGTTTTTGCCATCGGCGACAAGCGCGAACTCGGAAGCACTGACGGAGCCGACTTGCAAAGCGCGCGTGTCATTCAACGCGCCGTTCGCGCTATACATCATGTGAAGTTTCGGCTGCGTTGGATTCTCGACGTCGATGATGGCAAGACCTTCGGGCCCATTTGCGACATAAGCATACGTGCGTGCAGCGTAGACGCGTCCGGCGTGTTTCAGCGGAACAAATGCATTCACGAATACCGGCTTTGTCGGTTCCGTGATGTCGACGACCTTCATGCCGTCGTCGTCAGTGATGAACGCGTAACGGAATTGCACGGTGATCGAGCAAGGATTTTTGAATCGAACAGCTTCTCCATTTCCGGTTCCGCCTTTCGGTATTGGCATGGAAAGCAGTTCGCCCACGATTTTTGGCTTCAACGGATTGCTGACGTCGACAACCTCCAACCCGCGCTTGCACACGACGTAAAGATTGTTGCCTGCCATATACGCTTGCATCGCGCCGTTGAGTTTTCCACCAGGATTGAAGCGCACGACATTGTTTGCGTCATCGCGCAGGAAGTTATTCATCGGATCACCATCGACAAGCGTTCCAACCAGCACGTTGACCAAACCCTCTTCGCGATCGGTGACATAAACAAAGCCGTAGATAAGGCTGATGGGCTGTTCTTCATTTTCCGGCAAACGCGTTCGCAACGGATCAATGCCCAACGTGCTCGGCAGCGTAACGCTCGTGGCGTATTTCGTGTGGATCCAGGTGCGTTGCCCGAGTGGCGATACCGGCGCGGTGACGATGCGTTCGGAGAAGCCTTTGTTGTCGATGTTCGCCACGTCGAAGACTTCAAAGCCGTCCGGCCCGTTCGCGGTATAGAGATATTCACCGCGCAAAGTTAGATCGAGAATCTCGCGCGCGTGATGGTGGTATGCTTCTTTCAGCACGGATTTATTCTCGTCGACGTGCTTCTTGTAATTGTCAGGATAGGCGAGTTTTTGCAGATGGCTCCCAATGGCGGCTTGCGGTTCGCTTGGTTCTGTCCAGACGACCGCGTCCAATCCCTCTTTGCCCTCGCCGACGTAAGCGTAACGTCCAAAAAAGTTGACTGTGCCCGTGCCGAACCCAAGAAGTTGCGCCATCCACGCGTTGTTGTCGTTGTTGGAGGAAAGGTGACAATCGGTGCAGGTCTTCGTCGTGCCGACGCCGCTCGTCGTGTGCGCGAAATGCGGGTTGAAGGCTTGGCCGCTATAGCCTTCGGCCGACACCGTTTGTTGCTGCGAATAGACCCATTCGCGATTCGCATTCTGTGAACCGACAATGACGGCGCTCGACGAACGGATCACGGCCAGCCGGTGATCTTTGTAAGTGGCATCTTTGCCGAGCATGAAAACGTCGTCGCGAACAACCTGTGGATTGTAGGACGTGTAATTGCGGGTCGTGATGCCTTCGTATTTATTGGCCGCAACGCGTTGGTTCGCGCGCATCGGGAGGTGACAACCGAAACAGCTCGTTGCCCAGGACGTATGACAAACCTCGCAACTGACATTCGAATTATCATGCGCCAGATTCGTCTTGCGCGAGCAGCCATCGCCGGTCGGAACGTTGCCCCACGTCTTTCCGTCACGACGAATGGTTTTTGCATAACGCGACTTGGGATTGTAGTGCGATGAAGCCGGGTCAATCGTGTCGAGAGTTTGCGGCACTTCCCAACGCACATCCGGGCTCATCATCGAGCGTTGATAAAGTTTTTTGCCGTTCCAAATAAAACGCGGTCCCCAGGGCGTGGAAGACTTCGCGAGGTCAATCTTTCCGCCGTTGCCAGTGGTGACCAGCGTGGGACGTTTTTCAACCGTGCCATGGCAATCGATGCACTCGATCGTCGTCGCCGCGCGCGGTTCGCCGTAGAGATTGCCATTCCCATGGACGTCGACGTCGAAATGGCAGTCGACACATTGCATGCCGTGCGCGAGGTGCGCGTCTTTCAAGTGAACGGCTTTGGAAAATTTGTGGGCATCATCCTGCGGGATGATTTTGTCATCCAGGTCGAGGAGGTTGCCTTTGCGATCGTGTTTGAATACCGCGCGAAAGATCCAGCCGTGTCCGTGGTAATCGGCAAACTGCGTTTGTTTCAGGTTCGGATTCAGCTCGGCAGTTTTTTCTAGAAAATCCAAATCACCCCACAAGCCACGCGCGGCCGCTGCTTCGGGATTTTTTCGCAGCGACTCGAACATTTCCTTTTCCGTCGGGTTTTTCTGCTGCTTCGGATACATGAACTCGCCGTCCGTTTCCTGGTCCCACCAGGTGTAACCGACGTATGGGTTCACGAACAAATTTCCCTGGTGCATGTGGCAGGTCATGCATTGGCTGGTCGGAATGCTGCGCGTGAATTGGTGTTTGATGGGATGCGCGCGCTCGCGTTTTGAAATCTGTTTATCGGCCGTGAAGCTCAGACCTTGATTGCCATATTTACTATACCAACCTGATTGCGACGGTGACCGGTCGTTCGCATAAACAACGTGGCACGCCGAACAACCGCTGGAACGATAATCGCCAGGATGATCATTCGAGCCCATGAAGCCGAGCAGGGGATCGTGCAGGCGCGTTTTTTGTAAGTTCAGGAAAACGGGATCGATGCGATTAAGCGTGCCCAGGCCGCGCTCGGAGAGTCGTCGCGCTGGTTTGCCCGGCTCTTCTTCAGGATTCGGAATGCCCAGCGAGTTTTGCTTTTCACCACCTTTTTCAAAAATGCGCAAGATATTGCTCGGCTGACCGATCTCAAATTTTGGCAGCGGTTCGATAAACGGAAGTATTCCGCGCAAACGGGTGTCCTCGGTAGTGACAGGCGTCGGGTTGGTCAGTTTCAACGGCGCGCCATCGAATCCGTAAGACTGGCCGTAGCGGTAGTTTTTAAACGGGACCGCGCCATTATTATATAGCGCCGCGCCCCAAAGCATCGCGCCATGGTTCATCATGCTGTGGTCGACGCGCCGAATCACATCGTTGTGGCATAGTCCGCACGCTTCGTCGGCAACCCGCAAGTCGCCGGGATTAACGAAACGAATGAATTCAGTCGACTCGTGATTAAGCAGGACGTTTGACTCATTCGGGTTAGCCGAGCTTTCCCAGAAAATCGGATTGCGCGGTGGCACGTGCGCTTTGCGTTGGGTGAGTCCAGGCGTCGGATTGCCCCCGTGACAATCGGTGCAACCGAGGACGACATTCGGCGACTGGTGCATGTCTTCTGCACCGGCGTGACATTCCAAACAGCCGCGACTTTTCTTGAAGGCCTCTTCGCGGGATTGATCCACTAAATTGTGCGCTTTCGCCGCGACGGATTTTTTGCTTTGGCGCGGAACTGAAATTTCTGGACCATATCCGACGTCACCGAATGAAGAAGATCTAACCGCAAAGAACGCAAAGATCACAAAGAGGGGTAAACATTTCTTTGTGTTCTTTGCGTTCTTTGCGGTTAAATAAAATCGCCGCATGGTTGAGTCGCTGCAGGGTGTCATTGGGCTGCGCGGCTGTCAATGCGTCGCGCTATTTACCGATACAAAATTGGCTGAAGATCGAATCGAGCAAATCTTCAGTGGTCGTTTTGCCCACAATCTCACCAATGGCATTTGTTGCCTCGCGCAATTCCAACGCGATGACCTCCAGGCCGGAATCGGCGCGCAATCCGGCTACGCTTCGTTCAATTGCTCCGCGCGTGCGCGAAAGTGCCTCCTGATGGCGCGCATTGATCATCACTTCCAACATTTCGGCTCGAATTTCTCCGCCCCAGACAAGATTTCGAATCGCGTCTTTGAGCGTTTCAATGCCCTTGCCAGTAATGCAGCAAACCTCGATGGCGTTGATTCCAGCCGGCACCTGCAGGCGCGCCGGCAAATCAGATTTATTGCGAACAACAATCCGTTTCTTACTCGCGAATTCTTCGAGATATTTCTCGTCCTCCGTCGTGAGCGGTTCTGACGAATCAAGCACGTGCAGAATTAATTCCGCACGCGCCAAACTCTCACGGCTGCGCCGGATTCCCTCAACTTCAATGACGTCAGTCGAATCGCGCAACCCGGCCGTATCGATGAACACAACCGGCACACCGCGAATGTTTGCCGTTTCTTCGATCGTGTCACGGGTCGTGCCCGGAATCGGCGAAACGATGGCGCGATCGCGCCCGAGCAATTGGTTGAGCAAACTCGATTTGCCGACATTGGGGCGCCCAATAATCGCCGCGCGAATCCCGCGTCGCAGAATCTGTCCTTCGCTCGCGGTGCGCAGCAGTTCGTCGATAAACCGTTCAGCGCCCTCAAGCCTCGAAACCAATTTGTCCTTGGTATCAGGCGCGATGTCCTCATCCGGAAAATCAATATGCGCTTCGACATGCGCGAGAGTTTTCATCAAGTCATCGCGTAGTTGATTGATGCGCTGCGATAACTTGCCCGCCAATTGCTCGTTCGCGGCGGCTAACGCCAGTTCAGTTCGCGAATGAATCAAATCCGCTACCGCTTCCGCTTGTGTCAAATCTATGCGGCCGTTGACAAAGGCTCGTTTCGTAAACTCACCGGGTTCGGCCAATCGCGCGCCATTTTTCAGGAGCGTATCCAAAATCAGTTTCGCCGGCAGCAATCCGCCATGGCACGCAATTTCCACCACATCTTCTTTTGTGAACGTCCTGGGTGCGCGCATCACGCTGACCAAAACCTCGTCGAGCACCTTGGCTCCATCGACCATGTGTCCAAAATGAATCGTGTGCGTCTGCGCTTGCGAGGGTTTCGTCGCGGATTTCCCGGCCGGTCGAAAACATCTATCCGACACCGCCAATGCTGTAGAGCCCGACACGCGGAGTACCGCAAGCCCACCTTCCCCGAGCGGAGTCGCGATCGCAGCAATCGTGTCATCGATTAACATCAAGATAGTCTTTACTCGACCAGGCCATTTCAACAACTGTGTTTTTCCGTGCCGAAGTAAATGAACAATGTAAAGGACTGACCCCAACGACCCCTAGAAGCTTGCTAAATCCAAAGTTGTCGGAATCTATCTTTCAGTCACTGTCACATTTCACACGACACACACAATCAGGTTTCCACCGATTGTTTTTTGCTGAACCGCCGGTCATCGTCGCGCGTAGTAATTTGTAACTGTTTATCCGGGTAATGGATTAGGTCGCTCAGCGAGAAAACATATTCGCAAAGGGAATCTGACTGCCACGCACCGGGAGGAGAATGATATGCAAAGAGCGTTTTTTACCGCGGCAGTGTTTGCTGTATTTGTGCCACTGCTGGCATGTGCCGCCCCGACCAATGGCAATACTGCCGTGCTTACGTTTGTTGATGTGGCGCATGTCGTCAAGCGCGATGGAAACTTTCGTGTGTGGCAGCGAACGGCGGTAGAAACGAGCCCGAGAGGAAGAACTGTAAGCAAACTCCACTCGGTTACCGAAGTGGCCACGGGCATTTGTTACAAACATGATGGGCAATGGTTTGACGCTGATCCGCAAGTCGTAGTTGCACAAGACGGTAGCGGTTCGGGTACAAAAGGTGCCGGGCCATTGCAACTTTCGCCAGACATCAACACGGACGGCAGCGTCCAGTTCACGGCCGCAAATACAAAGCAGCTTCGCGGGCACGTTCTTGGAATTTGCTACTACGATTGGAAGAACCAACGTGAAGCTCAAATAGCCAGCATCAAGAGTTCAATTGGCTCTGTAGTGGGCAAGAATCAGGTCCTTTACGGCGATGCATTCGATTCGGTTAAGGCGGACGTACGTTACACTTACAGGAAATCGGGAATCGGACAGGACATCATTTTGCGCGAACAATTGCCTTCGCCTGCGGACGTGGGAATGGATTCGTCAACCACACGAGTGGAGGTCTGGACGGAATTTCTCAATCCGCCGCTTGCAACTGCTAATAATGTAAACGATCAAGCATCTGGCCAGGTGACGCAGGGCTTTATAGATTTCGGTGGCATGCGCATCGGGCGAGGAGCGGCATTTTCTATTCCCGACGGAAACGTTCAGAAATCGATACTGCCAGTTGACAAACAATGGCAACAAATAGACGGACGAACCTTTCTCATCGAGAGCGTTAATTATCCTTCGTTGCTCCGGCGGACAGCCGATCTTCCTCAGCGTCCGCAGGCCGCAATCCAGAAAAGAGCAAAGGCAATTGCGAATGCGGCATCGTTAAAGCGCAGCACGCCGGTTCGAATCGCGTCAAGGGAGAATTCTGGAGCTAAGCTCCGGATAGCCTCGGCAAATTCAGAAACAAAGGGATTCGTTGTCGATTACGAATTAGTCTCAGGGGAAGTGTCGGACTACACCTTTTTGGGAGATACGACTTACTACATTAGCGGTGAATTTGATATTGATGACACTCTGACCATTGAAGGCAATACGGTTGTCAAATATGCATCAGCGGGAACAATCAATATTGGAGGAGCAACCATCTGTTCCACTGCAAGCTATCGGCCAGCCATTTTTACGTCTCAAGATGACGATTCAGTCGGCGAGCAAATCAGCGGCAGCAGCGGGTCTCCAAGTCCAATCGGCGCCAATCCCGCATTGTACTTCCAAGGCACAAATAGCATTTTGCATAATGTACATTTCTTTTACCTCAACAATCCTATCCGCCAGATAGGGGGCGCGCTTTCTCTCGCGAATATCCAATCCGTCCACTGTCTGTTTCCCCTCTGGTTATACGACATGTCCGTATCCCTTAATAATTCACTTATCTTCGATTTTGCCGAACTTTTGACGGGCGAGGATTCCATCCTGACTGTCCAACTCCTAAACGACACCGTGTGTTCGGGAAGTGTAGCAGTGGATGCAAACGGAGCTGTTGGTGGTGTCACAAACTGTGTCTTTGCATCCGTCACAAATACAGACTTTCTTAACGGGGCGTACAATGGATTTTACAATTCACCGGCGTTCGGAAGTCAGCAGTTCACCACCAACTCACCGCCTTTCCAATCGGGCGCTTTCGGTAATTTCTATCTAACTAACGGTTGCACTTTTCGCGATCAAGGGACCACGAATATCGACTCGAGTCTGCTAACGTCGTTAAGGCAGAAAACCACTTATCCGCCGGTAGTCCATGTCAGCGAAAGTATCACCAATGTGACGACCTATTCGCCAACTGCTCAACGCGATATGGCTTTAGGCGATGGTTTGGATCTCGGCTACCACTATGACCCAATTGACCACGTTTTCTCGCAATGCGATGCTTACTCGAATATTACCTTCAGCGCGGGCACCGTTGCCGCCTGGTATCGTACAACCTCTGGATTCTATCACACCGGTCACGGCATCCACATGGATGACCAGAAAATTGCGACTTTTGCCGGAACTTATGACCTTCCCTGTTATTGGGTGCGATGCAATACGGTTCAGGAAGGCAGTGCCGGAGAGCCGCTAACAATGGGTTACGGCGGAATAACCGGTTGGGCCGACCAGACTCTGCAGAACCCGACGCTTTCACCAGAGGTCCATCTCAACTTTACGCGCTGTTCTGCGATGGCCAACGAGATACAAGCTTATTTTTCTGACGATTGGGGCTATATGAAGGTTCGGGCGAACAATTCCGAATTTTACGATGATGGTATCGGCAACTATGGGGTTAGTTTTGCGCTCACGAACTGTCTGTTCATTCGAAGCGGCGCAGCACAGCAAGAAGGGTGGAATGGCAATTTTGCATATCTTCGCAATTGTACGTTATACGGTGGTCTCCTTTACCTCACAGCAACCGGCATTCAGCCTGATCTACTTGTTGAAGATTGTTCCTTCGACAGCAGTAGTATTACTCAGGGTAGTTATGGGTTCAACGGAACGTTTGATTATAACTGGTATATCGGCGGCTATCAGCACGTCACGACCAATACCGATTTAACGCCGAGTGGTATCCACGACACCAACTTATTGAGTTTCGATTGGCAATCAGGTCTGGCGGGCAATTTCTATTTACCAACCAGCAGTCTACTCATCAATGCTGGCAGCCGCTCGGCACCCGATGCAGGGCTGTTTCATTACACGACCACAACGAACCAGGTCATAGAAACCAACACGGTCGTCGATATCGGCTATCACTACATCGCCCTTAATACCAACGGGAATCCTGACGACGCAGATGGCGACGGCGTTCCAGATTACCTCGAAGACGCTAACGGGAACGGCACTGTGGATTCCGGTGAAACGGATTGGCAGAGTGCCTCCGACCTTGGATTGAAGGTGCAGATTACCCGGCCTCAGAACAACTCAAACCTGCCGTGATCCAGAGATTTTCGTATGAGCCAAACAACTACTCAGCACATGTACAGGTTCTTCAGATTTTCCGACCTCACCGTTAGGTTATCGCAAAGCCTGTTGGCCCTGACCGTATCTCTGGCAGCACCGAACTCTCTTTTAGCTCAAGGGTACTCGCAAACACTTACGGTACACAACACCTGCAACGTTCAAGTGCAGATAAACTATGGCTTTTCCTTTGATGGGGCGGCAGGCTTGTCGGGACAGCTGTTTCCCGGTCCAGGCTCGGTGGTCAGCCAAACGCGCTACAGTGGGCAATACAACTACCCAACTGGAATTTACGCTCAGGTTAACAACGGGGTTGATATTTTAGTAGGGGTAGGGAAAGCGACTATTTACGTGGGCTGTGACGATATCCTTGCGGCTCCCGATCCTGCTATACCAGACAATCGCGGGAGTTCTGGTGGCCCTCCCGAATGCGGAATGCCCGTCTGGTCAATTTCCCAACCATTCATCAGCCTTGGCTTGAATGACGAGCCGTTGGGGTATCGACCGGCTATTGGTCCACGAGTCTCTTTTTCGCTGTCCTATAAACAACGAGGCGACGCGAATGCCGATCCAAACGTTTTCGGCGTAGGCCCACGTTGGTATTCGTCATGGGTGTCGTGCATGAAACAAGATCCGTTAACGTTGGCGAACCCGCCAGTGGCCACGAATATGATCGCGATTTTACCGGACGGCCGACGTGCGTCTTTCGTTAACTCGAACAACTTCGATGCCAATATCCGTATCAGCGGGGATTCAACAAACGGTTTTACCCTTACCTATCCGAACGGGGCAAAAGATGTTTATGGATTCGTTGTAAACAACTTTTCTCAACAATTCCTCGAGGCGTTTCTCACCGAAAAATGGAACGAACTTGGCCAGAAAATGACGTTCGAGTATGGGTTTTTTGGCGATACTGCCCCAGAGGTTCGTCTTAAACAGGTTATTGATGGGGACGGTCTTATCAACACCATTACGTATGTTACTACAAACTCTTTCAGTGAAAATTTGATTTCACAAATCACTGACCCGTTCGGCCGGAATACTTATTTATCCTACGATTCACAAGGGAACCTCACCAACATTACCGATACTGCAGGTCTCTCCAGTTCTTGCGGTTACGATTTTCAAGGTTGCATTACCAATCTTACCACTCCTTACGGATCGACCAGTTTCACAATCGCCGACGAAAAGCCGACGACCAATTCTGCAAACGGACGAGGACGTTCGATTCTCGTTACCTTGCCGGATTCAAGTCACGAACTCTACCTTTATACGAACAGCGCGGCCGGCGTTCCGAGTTCTTACGGATCCAGTGAAATTCCTTCCGTGTCGCCCTATTCGCAGACCTTCGACACGAGTGGTATCAATCTGCGCACCAGCTTCCATTGGGGACCGCGCCAATATGCCAACCTTTCCACAACCAACGTCGCGGCATTTACTGCGAACGACTTCCGGCTCGCTCGCATGTCTCATTGGCTTAAGGCCGGCGATGCGATCGTAAGTCCGATAATCTCGTTGCAACGCGACCCAAGCCCAGACGTAATAGGAGCAACAGAGGGGCAAAAAACCTGGTACGATTACGCCGGCAAAACCAATTCTCAATACGACGGGACACAGTCGCTGCCGCTATGCGTTGCTCAAGTTTTATCTGACAGCACAACGAGTTTCGTTCGCGACGTTCGAAACTCCATCGGGGCAGTCACGACCAACGTGGTTAGCTATTCTGTGGGTTCCGGTGTCGGGCTGCGCACGAATATTTTCCGTTATTCGACAAACAACATTGATCTTGTCGCCGTCACCAATGCGCTCGGCATTCGGTACTGTTACGAATACCTACAATTCGGTTCACGAAGTCCTGAAGTCAATCAACGCTCTCAATGAAACGAACTCCTTTACTTACGATACGAGCAACCGCCTGACCAGCATCACTCGCCCGAATGGCCTTGTGATTACGAACAAGTATGGGACCGACAAATATCTCGCGACCGTCATTGACGTCGGCTTCGCTACAAACTCATACACTTACAGCAATGCCCTCGTTTACTCACACACAGACGCGCGCGGCTTAACGGTCACGAACACTTGGGACAACCTCAATCGTCTGATGAGCACAACGTTCCCGGATCAGACTTACATTTCCAACCGTTATACGTTTCTTGACCTGATAGCGACGAAGGATCGCTTGGACCACTGGAGTTACTTTGGTTACGACCAGCTTCGCCACAATACAAATTTCGTCGATCGGCTTGGAAACACGAACGTTTACAGCTATTGCTCATGCGGCGCTTTGGATTCCGTTCGGGACCCGCTTGGTAATTTCACGCATTACTATTATGACAACCAGATGCGAGTGACGAATGTGGTGTACCCGGACAACTACAGTGTCACAAACTTCTACAACCTGATTGGACAGATAACTAACACCGTCGATAGCTTCGGCGCCACCGTCACCAACACATACAACGATCAAGGCCTTCTCACTGTCTCGAGTAACGCATTCGGCCGTGTGCAAGCGGCCATCTTTGACGTCCTGGATCGCGTCACAAACGGTCCTGATGCCAATGGGGTGACCGTTTCGACGACCTACGACAACCTGAATCGCGTCCTGTCCCGGACCTACCCTGATGCCGGTGTAGAAAAATGGGCCTATACGCAAAAAATTGTCGGTGCCACTAGTTACACGAACCAGGTCACCAACATCGTGACCTACGGCTACGATGCCCTCTCTCGCCTCACTAACCAGGTCAACGTCGGCATTCGTACAACCGGTTCTTCTACAACGGCGCAGGTGATCTGACCAATCTGGTCGACGGGAGTTCACAGTCCACGAAATGGGGTTATGACATCTTCGGTCGTAATACAAACAAAGTGGACGCGACCAGCGCGACAATTCTCACGCTTAAATACGACGCTGAGAACCGGATGACCAACCGCACCAGTGCCGCCAAGGGCACCACAACCTACTCCTACGACAATGAAGGCAACCTTCTCAACGTGGCGTATCCGACCAGCCCATCCATCAGTTTCGCCTACGATGCGATGAACCGGATGACGAACATGACCGATGCCGTGGGCACTTCCACATTCACTTACACCGCCGCCGGCCAACTGCAAAGTGAAGATGGTCCGTGGTCGAGTGATACCATCACCTACAGCTACAACAACCGTCTGCGCTCCGGATTTACGTTGCAAGAGCCAATCGGCTCGTCTCTATCCCAGACCTACGGCTACGACGCCTCTCGTCGCCTGACAAATATTACATCAACGGCGGGAGCATTTACATATGCCTACGATCCCGCTCGCAACCTTCAGGTCCAAAAACTCACTCTCCCCAACTATGCCTACATCACCAACGCCTACGACACTGTCTCGCGGCTGACCGACACCTGGCTGAAAAATAGCAGCGGCACCATCCTGAACTACCACGGCTACTTGATAAACAAAGCCAATCAGCGATCCCGCCAAACCCGTTTCAATTACGACTACGTCGATTACACCTACGACGCCGCCGGCCAGTTAAAGACCGCTTCCGGCAAAGAAAGCGGCGGAACTCCACATCGCTACAATGAACAACTCGGCTACAGCTACGATCCAGCCGGTAACTTGCTAAATCGGACCAATAACACATTGATCCAGAACTTCGTTGTTAACTCTTTGAACGAACTCACCAATGTTAAAAGTAGCGGTAAGATTACGGTGGAAGGAAACACCAGCGCTCCCGCCTCCAGCGTGACTGTCAATGGAACGAATGCTGCTATTTACAGTGATGCGACTTTTGCCGCGACAAATATGCCGTTGGCCAGTAGCTATACCGCCATTGCTCACGACGCGTTCGGCCGCGCCGATACAAACACCATTACCCTGACGCTGTCCACCAACGTCATCTTCCGATATGACGGCAACGGCAATCTCACCAACGACAACCTGTGCACATTCCAATACGATGACGAAAATCAGTTAACCAACGTCTGGGCGAGTAACGCATGGAAGAGTGCTTTTGCTTACGACGGCCTCCACCGCCGCCGCGCCGAAACGAACTATATTTGGAGTGCCGGTGCTTGGGTTAAATCCAACGAACGGCGATTCCTTTACGACGGTAATCTCGTTGTCGAAGAGCGCGATGCAACCAATCAATCACAGGTGTTTTATACCCGAGGGCGCGATCTGAGCGGCACAATAGCGGGGGCCGGAGGAATTGGCGGTCTGCTCGCCAGAACACCGACCACTGATTATCTGACATCAAGTTCTGCCGCGCATGCATTCTATTTTAGCGATGCAAACGGAAACGTTACAACCCTCACAGGTACAAACCAAACGGTGCTTGCAAAATACCTATACGATGCGTTCGGAAATATCCTCTCAAGCTCCGGTCCACTCGCGGATATAAATCTTTACCGCTTTTCCAGCAAAGAGATTCATCTAAACAGCCGCCTAATTTATTTTGGGCTGCGCTTTTACAGTCCCAGTTTGCAGCGTTGGATCAATCGCGATCCCATCGCCGAGAACGGCGGGCTAAATCTATATGCGTACGTATTAAACGATCCAGTCAACTTAAGTGATCCGTTAGGCCTGGATATTTTGGATTCATTAAACAACCATGCGGCGGAATCGTATCAGCGAGGAGGCGTGTTTGATAAGTTAGAGGGCGTTGTTGCAAACGGGATAGAGGCCACTCTCGACACATTGATCGGCGCGCAAGACGTAAAGGATTCTGCGATCAAGTCGGGGATGGCTTCTGCCGATCCTTGTCATCGCAAAAGAGCTTGGGGATATGGAGCATTGGCGGCTGGCACAATTCTGATCAATGCAATTCCTGGCGAAGGTCAGGCAGAACATATTGTTTACGTTGGACTTGATAAAGCAGGAATAATCCGATACGTGGGCATTACCTCTCGTGATCTAGAAGTTAGAGAAGCCGAACACATCGCGCAGGGAGGTGGAAAGCAACTTTTGGATTATGTCACAGTGGCCGGTGCGGAAGGAATGACCAAGACGGAAGCAAGAATTGCCGAGCAGAAATTGATCAATGCAAATGGCGGTGTAGCGGGTGGACAACTTCTGAACAAAAGGAATTCGATTGCACCAGGCTACTGGCCCCAACATGGAATCAAATGACCACAAAACGTCTTGTACTAAAAATCGGCGATGTCTTTGCAGTAACCGTTGCAGACGGCACCAAAAAGTATTTCCAGTATGTAGCCAACGACCGTTCAATGCTAAACAGTTCGGTGATTCGAGCTTTTCGGGAGACTTATCCGGCCGAGGAGGCTCCTGACCTCGTGCGAGTTGTGAAAGGAGAAGTGCAATTTCACGCTCACGTTTTCCTACGAAACGGAACGAAAATGAGATATTGGCAAAAGGAAGGTTGCGCTCCCGTTCACGAGGCCGTGGATGTCGTCTTTCGATCAACAAACGACGTTTTGAATCGAAAGCGATTTTCAAACGACTGGTATATTTGGAAAATTAATGAACCCCAAGTACACGTTGGCAAGTTAGAGGGTGCCAATCTACAATCGGAAATAGGAATCGTTAAAGCTCCAGACGATATTGTAATCCGCATGACTACCGGGAAATACAGCAGCTTTTACCCGGAACCAGAAAGGTGACCAAAAAGTCGTACGCCCCAACCCATAGCGCGCGGACCCGGTGTCAGTTCTCACTATTTAAACTATTTACAGTTTCTCAGAAGCTTATCACGGTGGTGTCAGGCCCCGTCCTTTGAGAATGGAATATCCTGGCGCGATTTACCATGTGATGAGTCGCGGGGACCGTCGTGAAGATATTTTCCGGGACGACCAGGATCGGCGCCGATTTCTGGACGCGTTGGAGGAGGCCTGCGGCAAAACCGAATGGGAGGTTCATGCCTATTGTCTGATGCGGAATCATTTCCATCTGGTGATCGAAACACCGCTGGCCAACCTGGTGGTCGGCATGAAATGGCTGCTGGGCGTGTATACCAAACGTTTCAATATTCGGCATAAGCTTTGCGGCCATCTATTTGCCGGACGCTACAAAGCGCTGATTGTGGACGGCAGCGGCATCGGGTATTTGCGGACGGTTTGCGATTATGTGCATCTCAATCCAGTTCGCGCGAAGCTGATCAAAGGTCATACGCCGCTGGAAAGCTTTCGCTGGAGCAGTTACGGCGCCTACTTGGGCGCGCCGAGCCAGCGCCCGGCGTGGCTGCGAGTGGGCCGGCTTCTGGGCGAGCACGGGATACCCAGGGACAGCGTGGCCGGACGCCGCCAGTTCGCGATGCGAATGGAACAACGGCGGGCACAGGAGACGCAGACTGATTACCGGCAGTTGAGACGTGGGTGGTGTTTGGGAGAGGAGGGATTCCGCAAAGAGTTGCTTTCGGCTGCGTCCGAGCGTTTGGGTCCTACGCACTACGGGAGTGAACGCCGGGAAAGCGACGAGGAGAAAGCCCGTCGGATTTTAGCTGCGGAATTGAAAGAATTGGGATGGAATTGGGATGAATTGGCGCAACGCCGCAAAGGTGACAAAGGCAAGGTAACGATGGCGCGGAGATTACGAAAGGAAACAACAATGAGTTTAAAATGGATCGCCGAGAACCTGGAGATGGGCAGTTGGACTTACGTGTCAAACCTACTCGCCCAAAAGCCATCAAAACAGAGCTTGTGTAAATAGTGAGAACTGACACTTGTATGAGGAAGGGCTCGTTCAAATTTCTGTAGATACGTTTTCGATCTTGTTAAAATTTCCACGTCTTCAAACTGCATCCTCAGGGTGCGATACGCGCGGCATAGTTTCGAGAATCTCGTCAAATGCCGGACATTTAAGCGGTGTAGGGTACAAAAAAACAAAAAAATCGCAAAAATACAGTTTTGCTGCCACGGCGCGGTGGGCCGGATGAGACTTGTGTGCTATGTTTGGCAGGATGTCGAGTCGTTCGCATCCAGGTGCAGTCAAAAAAACCATCGCTTCGCTATGAAAATATCGAAGCCAACTTAGGAGACCTGTCATGAAGAAATTATTATTATTGTTGTCGGTTCTGTTGGTTGTGTTGCCGGGCGCCCGTGCCGATCAGAAGGCCGAAGATGCGGCAATTCGCGTACGTCACGATGAATGGTGTGCGGCCTGGGACAAACATGATCCGAAATTGATGGCGTCGTTTTTTCTGCCCGATGGGGATTTGATCAACCCGTTTGGGAGACATGCCGAGGGAAGGGGAGCGATTGAGCAGTTGTTCACCCAGGAACAATCCGGCCCGATGGCGGGGACGACATACTCCGGCACGATTGAGAGTATTCGTTATATGGGTAAGAGCATCGCGATCATCGATGTCGCTGCTGAGATTGCGGGGATGAAAAATCCGGAGGGTGCTGCTGCGGCGCCGTTCAAGCATCACGTGACGTGGATCGCGGAGAAGAAGGGCGGAAAATGGCTGGCGTTCGGCGCGCGTGCTTTTGCTTTCACACCGCCGCCGGCCGGGGGAAAATAAATTCGCATTTCGATGCGAATGTTGAGTTTACGTGACGATTCGGTGTCTGAGCCTGCGGCAAGACCGAATGGGAGGTTCTCGCCCAAAAGCCATCAAAACGGAGTTTGTGTAAATAGTGAGAACGGACACTTGGATCCAAAGCGAGGCAAGGCCAGTGCCAGTTAATGCTGCTTTTAAGAGGTTATCAGCGGCTTTTAACATTTGGTGCTGTTGAATCGCCTCAGCATCGGGCTAGATTCTGCTTTGAAGTGCCGACCACGCTACAGCAAGACGCCTTGGCTTCACGGAGGGTGAGCGGAGAGACTACGATACCCAACGACTGCGGATCATCCATTCCCAAACACCAGCCCAGCGCGGATGAGCGGCTTGTCGTTTTGATTCCCGATGGCGAGGCCAAGGAAGCCCTCTTAGTGGCGCGGTGTCTGGCCGCCAGCGCTCGGGTAACCCTACATGCCCTTTCTGCTCAACGCTGGCCCGAACTCCGCTTTTCCACCCACTGTGCCAGATTCCACCATTTTGAAGATACGCAGGACGAACCGCAGCGGTTGCGGATGATTCAGGACATCGTGCAGCGGTACAGGATCCAAGTGATCCTGCCGGTGTCCGATCGAGGCATTCGCTGGTGGGCAGCGCGACAAGATGCGGTGAGGCGCACAGTTCCTCTCGCTCCGGTCCCGCCCCCCGACGCCTTCGACACCGCCACTGACAAGAGCCGCTTGGCCAGCTTCCTGGCACGGCATGAGCTGCCCCATCCAGAGACCAGAATATGCGTCACGGGCCAGGACCCGTTCGAGAGCGTCGGCTCGATGAGCTTTCCCGTGTTGGCCAAACCCCCAATGGGCAGGGGCGGCTTCGGCATCCAGTGCTTTGACACCTCGGAGCAATTGCGGGTGTTCATGGAGCAGCTTCCCAATGGTGCCGCCTACGTCGTTCAGAGTTACTTGCCCGGAATCGACATGGGCTGCAGTGTCTTGTGCCAAGACGGGAAGGTGCTGGCCGGTACGGTCCAACAGGTCATTGTGCCCGGCGCACCGCGATTCTCGGCCCCGGTGGGCATCGAACTCCGCGATGATCCGACGACGATGGCGATCATTGGTCGCCTGATGGCCGCCTTGAATTGGTCCGGGGTCGCCAACGTGGATTTGCGCCGGGACGCTCGTACCGGTCAGGTCAACATTCTGGAAGTGAACGGGCGGTTCTGGGCCACGTTGGGCGGCTCATTAAATGCAGGCGTCAACTTTCCATACCTCGCCTGCCAAGCCGCGCTGGGTCGCTCCTTTCCGTTTCCTCCCATTCAGGCGGCACGCTATTTTCGGACGAAGCGCTTTGCGTTACGCGCCCTCGCCGGTGGCGGACAACTTCAGGTTCGCAGAACCGAAACGGACTTGCCGCACCTGCTGGCGGACCCGGTGATAGTGGGGCATAAGCTCACCCGCCAGTGCTGGTTCCGGCTTCGCCGGGCACGGTGAACGGAGTTTAGTCAGGTCATCCGCGCGAGCCATATATCGGTCCGTTTGCCGCCATTCGACGTTGAATCGTTCGCGTATAATCTGGTGGGTGGGATGCCGCTGGCCCGGGACGAACAATGGGCTGTGGCGGTGTTATAGGTTGAACACCCCGAATTTCTTTAGTCCCTAAAGGGAATCACGTCCATCTTCTTCTCGGCTAACCCAGGCAAAAACCAACCGGCAGGAATTCATCTCGTAGATTACAGAAACGAACGGTCTTGTCCGATGTTCAGGAATTTCAGGATAGCGCACGCTCGCCAACATGACTATGGCATCAAGGCAGTCACGCTTCATCACGACATCATTGGTATTCCTCCTCTACGTTTGCGGCACGCACAGAACACCCGCCGCGGGCACCAACAGTTGGAATTCCGCCGTCACCGGTGCATGGGAAAGTCTTTCCTGGTCATTGAGCGTCCGTCCCGACATCAGCCAGTCCGCCATTCTCATCACCAACTACGGCCAGAAAGCCGTCATTCTCGGAGCCAATGCGCGCGACAATTTTCCAGCGTCACTTTCAATCAGCAACCTGCTCATCGCCGGCACGCCTCTCTCAACAAACACATTGTTCCTGAATTTCACTGGAACGACCACCCCACTGCGCATCTTCAACTCCTGCACCGTCCAAAACAACGGCGTGCTGCTAAACCAGTCTTCAGCCATCCACGTTATCGGCGGCTCCAACGCCGCAACCTATGTCGACGGCGGAACCATCAATCAAGTCGGCGGCTCAAACAGGTTCGAAGGCACGATCCATATCGGCAGCGTTAACCCCGGATTATACAACGCGACCAACGGCATCGTTGTCGCCGACCAATTGATCATCGGCGGAAACATTGGCGGCACCTTCAACCAGGTCGGCGGCAGCGTGACCGCCCAAACGTATCTCTGGATTGGCAGCACAACCAACAAGGGACTTTACACATTATCCGGCGGCGATCTCATAGCCAATAAAGCCGACATCGGCGTCGGCATAAACTCAGCGGGAGAATTTGTCCAAAACTCAGGCACCTTCACCGTCAGCCAGCTTTCCCTGTCCGCGCCTTTCGGCGCTGATGCCCGATACACCCTGAAAGGCGGCGTGCTGAGCACAGGTGGTTTATCGATGGGAATCCTCGGCCAGTCCGACTTCGTGCAAAACGGCGGTATCCTCAACAGCGGCCATGTCAGCGTCGGAAGCTCGTATCCAGGTTCCGCTTCTTACACATTGAGCGGAGGCCTTCTTACTTGCACTGGCATGGGCGTCACCACCGCCGATTTTGGTCATTCCGCTGGAACGAATCGTGTCGCCGGACAACTTTTCATTAGTGAAGGCACTTACAATCTATCGGGGGGAGAATTAGACAGCGAAAGCGTCTCGCTTAGCGCCAGCCGCGTCAGCCCGGGTTTTTTTGTCCAAACCGGAGGAAAATACGTCGTCACCAATTCGCTCGAAATCTCGGGTGAAAGCATGGGCGGTGCAGGCCCGGGCTATTTCCTGGCGGGCGGCACGCTCGACTGTGGCCAAATCGACATAGGATTTAACGGACGCCTGCAGCACACCGGAGGTTCACTGACCGCCCACGGCCCCGTGACGATCGAGCGCTACGGCACTCTCTACGCGAGTAACGTCAGCGAACAGCTCGGCCCACTTCTGTTGTCCAACGACGGCCCCTGCTTCGACACTGTGATCGGCACCACTCAACACTTTGCCTTTAGCGCCAATACCCACTGGGACACGAACGCATTCCTGGTAATTTCAGGCGATGGCCCGGTTTACTTCGGCAACTCCGCTTCAGCTCTAACCGCGAGACAACTACTCCAGATCACCTTCTACGCCGGAGGCGATTACGTAAGGTTGCTCAGTGACGGTCAACTTGTCCCGTACCCGGTTCCGCCGATCGATCAACAAATCAACGGCAACAATTTGACTCTATCCTGGACGGGCCCGCCCGGAATTGGCGTTTCCAACGGCGGTATAACCCTTCAAGCAGCAGACAATGTGACCGGCCCATACGTCGACGTGCCCGCCGCCACCAGCCCCTACGTCGTTCCATTCAACAGCAAGTCAAAGTTCTTCAGGCTAACACGCCAGTAAACGGTGTTCTCGATTGCGTTCCTGAGGCTGGATGTTCGATAGGAATTTGCTTCATAGGAGTGTGCAAGTCCAACAGCAGTGACCCCCATCCGCTGACATCTCCCTGACCCCCATCACCTGTCACTTGGCCGGTGAGAACTGACACCGAATTAAGCCGATGTGCCCCGGTGCCGCCCAAAGCGATGAACCGCGCCAGCGTCAAAAGCAATTTCCGATTAGTATCAGTAGTAGCTATCGGTTAAATTTATTTGACAAAAGACAATTGTGGGAGCCGAATCGGGTAAGCCTTTACCTCTAAGATTACAACAAGGGCCGGGGCGATTCTTATAGCAGAAAGTAAAAACATGAAACCAATCCGTTCCATCATTACTTCGATCGCAGTCACGGCACTCGTCTTGATACTGCCGTTAAGCGCCCAAGCTGGAAATCTGATCGTGGACCCTGGCTTCGAACATCAAACGCCCCCCGACGCTGGAGGGTGGATCCTTTTTGGCGGTCAGTTTACAAACAATTTTGCGCGATCGGGCAATGGGTCCATGTTAGTCGCGGGCGCCAACAATGCCCCGGGGACCTTCCAACAGTTCCCTGCGGCACCTGGCTCCAAATGGCAGATGACGGGCTACGGGATGACTCCTGTTCCATTTTTTAGCCCGGCATTCGGCTTCATTCAGGTTACGTTCTTCGATATTTTGGGGAATGATTTGGGTACGGTTGAGACCACAGGCAATCCCTTTCCGGCGCAAACGTCGGGGCCCGTGGATCAAACCAGCAAGCCCGGCGAGTGGCTTTTCCTCGATACCGGAACTGCAACGGCTCCCACGGGCACAGCCTATATTCAAGCCTTCACGCTCCTCGTCGAATCCAGCGGCAATTTTCAGGGCGTGTATTTTGACGATATTAATCTCCAGGTTCTGGAGGCCAACCATGGACAATATGTTTCCTCAATCGCACGTAATGCCGCGAAGCTGAAACGAGACGGACTAATCACCGCGATCAAGCAGCCACGATGATCAGTGCCGCGGCCTTGTCCAGTGGTGGCTCGAAATAATCGTTTCAGTGTCATCACTATTTTCAGTGTCAGTTCTCACTATTTAAACTTATTGACAGTTTCTCAGAAGCTTGAAAAAGGGGGCACCCATTAGGGCACTGTGTCAAGAAGGCGGAACGTTTCTGCCCTCAATTGTATTTTAAATCGAGTTTCTATTTAGCTGCCGATTTTTAGGTGCTGCATTCGAGCCCAATTTCTTCCTTCATCTTGATTTCGGACAGCCTGCGTTGGCGACGCATCCGCCTCCTGCTCTCATTTTCCGTTATGCGCTCTTTGCGTCGTTTCGCAGCCGCTCACTTCAGAGGGGCAGCGATTTACCGGCTCGCTATTGAGTCTCCTCAGAACAGCGTGCCTGTCGACGGGGGGCTTTCGAGAGTTTCTAAGCGCCTGAGAACGGTTCCAACGCATAAAAGCCATGCAGGACGAATATTCGATCAACGAGATGATAGAATGATAGGAATTTGCTTTTCGCACGCTAGCTCGGTGAAGCTGTCAATAAATCGGCGTTTACTCCGGTGGGGGTTTCTGTAGGGTTCGTAACATGGCCAGGTTATCGCATGAACCGAACGCAAAGTCTTTTGGGCTTTCCTCGATTAGATTGACAGAGAGTGTCTGAACGTGTGAGCTAGGGCCAGCACACGTGAACAACGAAACGCGCACCCGAAAAAAATATCATGAAAGCATCAAGCGTTCCGCCGTTGATCATCTGATGCTCAGCGGCAAGTCGGTTCGGCAGAACGCCGCCGAGTTAGGCGTCACACTCCTTGTCAATCAAATCAAGACAAGCCCAAATCCAGCGCGGTCCGTTGCCGGAGGAAATTTATCCTGAACGGGATCAGGATGGCGCCAAGGGGGAGTAAGATCAGCCTGTTCGGAAATGCGCTACTGCGCGGAGCAATTCGTGCCGTTTCTTTTTATCCGCCCGCCCGGTTTTACATTCTGATCGGATTTTTCATCCCCTGTGCGCGACTCGCACACTCCCCCGAACGCAGAATCTCGCTTAAAACAAGAAAGTGCAGAAAACAATCTGACGGAACCGCGTTCGCTTGGAACTCGTGATTCTCACTGGCAAAAATTATTTGAAATGAATATGAAAAATAAACTTGCTCATGCGGTGCCTCTTTTGGCGTCACTCGCCCTGATTTTCTGGTTGGGGGCCTGTTCGGCGCAAGCGGCTTCACACACTTGGGCGGGCGTGGGCATCACCGGCAACTGGAGTTTGCCGGCGAACTGGGCGGCCAATAATCCCCCGGCCGCCGGTGAAGCCGCGCCGGTCTCCCTTACTTTTCCGTCGGGTGCAGCGCAATTGAATAACACGAACAATCTTGGTGGCCTCGTCGTTGACTCGCTGACCTTCAGCGGTTCGGGCTACAATCTCAACGGTTCGGGGGTTGGCACCAACCTCACGTTGCATGGTGGCGGCGGCACAGTGGTGCTGAATTTCGGCAACACCACGAATACTTTTAACACGTCCCTTAATCTGATCTTGTCGAACAACGTCCCGGTCACCGTCAACTCCGGGGGCAGCCTGCTCGTGGACGGACAGATGCTGGGCCAGGGCGGTTTCACCAAGCAAGGCGTTGGTGCGATGACGATCTTGAGCCTGTTCAACAATACTTACGCCGGCAGCACTTTTGTCACCGCTGGGACGCTCAAGCTCGACGCCGGTTATTTCACCGGCGTGTTTCCGCTGTTCGTGTTTCATCCCCAACTCGCCGTGCCGGGCTATTTGGAAATCGGCAACTCAACGGTGCCAGCCTCGGTGCAATTGCTGGCCAACTCACAATTGCCCACCTCCGCGACCTTGCAGATTGACAATGATGGCGTGCTGGACTTGAACAATAATTCCACCACTTGCGGCCCGCTCGTTTTCAGCGGCGCCGGGCCGGGCGCGAGCTCGCCGGTGGCGCAATCGGGGACGGGAACCTTGACGTTAAACGGCGATGTCAGCGGCGTTGGCGGTAATCTCACCGGCATTCTTTCACTGGGCGATCCAGTCGGCAGTTCAACTTCAACGCGGGATACCTTTATGTTACCGCGACAATTATTGATGGCGGCGGCTCCGCGGGCATCATCAACAATGGATTATCCGGGATTATTTTGGGCTCCGCTAACAGCTTCAGCGGCAAGACGGTCATCAATTCCGGTGTTGTCGAAGCCTGGAATGCCAATGCGTTCGGCACCGGCGCGGGCGGCGTGGCAGTTAATAGTGGCGGGCAGTTGATTCTTGGTTATGGCGGCGCCGCCGTGACCATCACCAATGCCAGTCTGACCTTGAACAGCGGGGGCTATCTTGGCATTGACGCATTGACTTCCTCCGGCTCCAACAACTGGGCTGGTCCGATCATTATCGCCTCGGACAGCTTGATGGGTTGCCCGTCGAATAGCGTTCTCAACTTGAGCGGCGCGATTTCCGGGCCGGGCAACTTGTTCGTGGGAGGCCCGTATGATTCGTTTGGCGTGACGATTTTTTCCGGAACGAGCGACAATACGTTCGGCGGCACATTGACCGTGAACGGCACCAATACGGTGCAGTTGAACAAATCCAGCGGCGCGACGGCGGTGCCGGGCGCGCTGGTCATCGGCAACGACGTGGACCCAGAGGACAGCGCTGTGGTTCAGTTGCTGGCGAACAATCAGATCGCCAACTCCGCTGCCATCACGGTTTTTCCCTCGGGCGACCTCGATTTGAAAATCTACAACGAAACCATCGGTCCGTTGACGGTAAGCGGGGATGTCTTTGGTACCGGACTGCTGACATTGAACGGCAACGTGACCAACAATGACGCAAATGGCTTCGGTTATATTGGCTGTCCGCTTTCGCTTGGAGGCCAGACGCGGGTTTTTAATCCGGGCGCCGGCGGCATAGACGTGGGTGGCAACACTACCGATGGCGGCGGCAGTGCGGGGATAACGAAACTCGGCTACGGAACCTTGCGACTGGACGGTTCCAATTCGTTCAGCGGCACTTTGACGATTAACGCGGGTCAACTCTTTGTCACCGACGATCACGCTCTTGGAGCCGTGTCAGGCGCCGTGATTTTGGATGACGCAGCTACCTTGGCGCTGGGTAGCCACCAAGTCGCCAACAAGTCGCTGACCGTAAATTCCATTTCCGGTAGCTATTTTGATTATTATGGAACAAACCTGTGGACCGGGCCGGTCACGCTCAATGGTCCGCTGTTTTGTGAGAATAATTATCTGGCTCCATCCGACCAGATCACCTTCAGTAATATCATCAGCGGAACGGGCGACCTGACAATGTTGGGTAACGGACGGATCGCTTTCTCCGGCTCGCAGGACAACACTTTTACCGGCACAACCTTCGTCAATTCCGGCATCTTGAATCTGCAAAAGTCCGCCAACCGCGTCGCGATTCCAGGAAATTTGATCATCGGCGATTCATATGATTCGGCCATGAACGCGCAGGTGACGCTTTCCGCTAACGAACAGATCAAACAGGGCGCTGGAAATCTTGTGCGGATTTACAACTCCGGCTTTCTCAATCTCAACTCCCACACTGAAACCATCCCTCAGCTCAATCTTTGGGACAGTGCGCTAGTGGACAGCGGCTTTGGCGGCCTGCTGGTCTTGAACGGCAACGTCACGATGGATGCGGCCACGACTTCATCACCAGTCTTCAGCGGCAATCTCTCGCTCGGCGGAACGAACCGCACTTTTCTGTTCAATGGCAACACCAATCTATCCTCTTCCACTTCGCTCAATATCTTCGCGTCCATCAGTGATGGCGGCAATGCCGCCGGGTTCACCTCCAAGAATGGTATCTTGAAATTGATTGCCAACAATTCGTTCGCCGGGCCGGTGATAGTTGATGGCGGCACCGTTTATGCGGAGAACTTACTTGCATTTGGCAGCACGGCTTCGGGCGTGGTGCTGACGAACGGCGCGTATATACTGACTTACGTCAACATCACCAATGAGTCGCTCACCACAACCGGAGCCCAGACCTGCGGGATGATCAGCGCTGGCTCCAATTTTTGGACCGGGTCGATCCAACTGCTGGCGGATACGAGGTTTGAAGTGGATTCCAGCAACGATGCCTTCGTCGTCACCGGCGCGGTCAATGGCACGGCAAATTTATTTCCCATCGGCCTCGGCACGGTTGGCTTTGCCGGCTCGGCCGCGAATGTTCTCACCGGCACGATCATTTCCTCCGTCAACACCTTGGAGTTGGCGCGAATCGGAGCGACGGCCGTGTATGGCGCGCTGCAAATCACCAACGGCACCGTGCGCTGGAAAACTTCCAACCAGGTTCTCGACACCAGCGCTGTCACCGTGACTGCTCCTGGCGTGGCCGATCTCAACGGCTTCACCGAAACCATCGGCGATTTCTCCGGCAACGGCACCATGCTGCTTGGCGGCGGCCTGCTCGCGGTGGGCGGGGCCAATCCCACCAACACGTTCAGCGGCGCCATCACCGGCAACGCGCTCTGCGAATTCGACAAGAACGCCGGCAACACCCTCATCCTTTCCGGCGCGAATACTTTTTCCGGCAACACGCTGGTCAAGGGAGGCACGCTCGTGGCGAACGGCACTCCGGCGGCTGCAGACGTGTATGTTAGCCCGGGCGCGACTCTCGGTGGGACCGGCACAATCGGGAATCTTTATGATCTCGGCGGTAATATCAGTCCCGGCAACGGCGCCGGCAAATTGAACTGCGGCTATGCCACCTTCAACAGCGGCTCCACGCTCTTCATAAACCTCAACGGCACAAGCCCTGCGACCGGCTACAACCAGCTCAACGCCGTCGGTGTAGTCACCATTAATTCCGGCGTGAATTTGAGTGTCACCAAAACATTCGCCGGCGCGGTCAGCAACCAGTTTGTCATTCTCAACAATGATCTCACCGATGCGGTCGCCGGAACGTTCGCCGGGTTGACCAACGGCGCGACCTTTACTGCGGGCGGCACAAGTTTCCGCGTTAATTATGACGGGGGCACCGGCAACGACATCGTGCTCACGCAACTCACCAGCGTAGGCCCGTCGCAAATTGGCGGCATTTCCAGACTGGGCAACGGCTCGGTTCAATTTACCGGATCGGGCGTGGCGAACCTGTTTTACACCGTGCAGGCGAACACGAATCTCGCCACCGCAACCTGGATCACCATCGGCACGACCAATGCGGGCGCGGGTGGAATACTGCAATTCACCGACACCAATGCGCCGAATTTCAAAGAACGGTACTATCGCTTTTCGTTTCCGTGATTTCTCGCAAATCATTTTAATCCGCCACTTGTGAAACAAAGCCTCCTCAACATTCTCGCCGCATCCGTTTTGGTCACCCCGGCGGCGGCCTAGACGGCCAATCTACCGCCCTCGCCCATTGTGCAGTTCTGGGGCGACGGATGGCAGCTCTGGACTTGGGGGAGTGATGTGGCGGGCAAGTTGGGCGACAACCAGTCGTGTGTAGATTACAACGATCCACGCTACGACAATCATATCCCGATGAAGGTCCACGGGCTGGATTTGTTTGATAGCGCGAGAAACCGACCCCCTTTATGTTCACAAGCCAACTAAAGCGGATTCAGCAGGACGTCTGCCAGGGAGTCTTTCCATGCCGTCGGCAACTCCTCTTTCAGCTCCCCGCCTCTGTTGAAGTCGGTCTCGAAAAGGTCGTGCCTGAGCTTGGCGGCGAAGGCTGGATTCGATGTCGCCAGATTGTCTTCACGATTCAGCCTGAGGCTCAGGGCATCGAAGTTGGCGGAACCGAAGCATGACCAACCATCCACCAGCAGCGCCTTGACGTGAGTCATACCGGGATAAATATAGACGCGTATTCCTTGCTCCCTGAGATGATTTGCAGTCACCACGTTGCTTCTGCGTCCTGCGATCAGGTCGTTTTCAGAGGGCAAAATGACGCGCACATCCACGCCCCGTCGACGGGCGCGCACGAGGGCGTTGACAAACTCGTTGCTGTATAAATAGGGATTTTCAGCAAAGACGTAGCCGGAAGCCCGGTTGATCGCGGCCAGTTCCGCCTTACGGATCTGGCGGTTGAAGTTTTTGGTGTAGAGCCGGCGGAGTTCAATCAGGTCGGTACTGGGCTCGTGGCTCGTGCCCGGCCTCTTTCCGCCGAGGGATTCTGCGGCCAGGCCAATATCACCCCAAGGCCCGCCCTGGGACCACATCTTGTCGAATTGTCGTTGGTAGGAGGCCACAACTGGCCCCTGGACCTCCACCATGAAGTCGTGCCATTCGTATCGGTATTCCCGGCCCACGTTCATTCCGCCAACGTAAGCGTAACGTCCATCCACCAAGTAGAGCTTCTGGTGGTCCACAGTGAGGACTGGATTCGGTTCCGGGCGGACACGAACTTCTGAATCGTGGCGGAGGTAGGGCGCAATGGATTTGGGCTCGGTGAACCCCGCGGGCATCTGCGTGCCGGGCGGGATCGCTTCCGCCATGCGCGTCATCATCCGATCGAAGATCACCCTTACCTCGATGTTCGTAGACCGCTGCTTGAGCCGGTTCGCCACTTCCACCGAGACGTCATCCCGGTCAAAAATGCAGGCCAACATGGCGACACCGTGCTGCGCTTCCGCCACCCGGCGTTCGAAAAGGGGAAAAAATTCATTCCCGCCGATGAGCAACCGCAGCGAGCCCTGTTCGCGCGGTGCGTGCGTGTGGTGATCGAGCCATTGTTCCCACGCCGCCAGATCCATCCCCGAGGCATGGGTCACGGGAGGAATTTCCGATTTTGGATTCGCCTGACGGTGCAGCAGGGTCAGCGGCCATTGAACGACTTGGTTGACTGCCCGCGTCGAAGAGGTGATGGGGTTCTTCAGGAAAGCCAACGCGTTGTCAATCACGGCGAAGGAAACCAGGTTCTTAAGCTTGCTTCCATATCGAGCAATCACGTGAGGGTTATCGACCTTTCCTGGTAAGTATAAAACGACGACTCGCCGTTGGGTCAGGTCGAGAAATGCCAAGCGCATCCGGCTGCCGTGCCCGATTGCCAGCGCAAAGGTGGTTCGACCCGGGTAAGCGGTCCTCAGAATGGTTTCGAGTTCCGTGGCCGCGGCAGAAGCAAGCCCTTGCCGGGTGTAATGCCGGTCGATCGTGACATTGACTGGCGGGTTCGTAGCGAGTTGGACCTTGCCGTCCGCATTGCGATACAGCGTCGCTTCCCCCAATGCAAATCGGCAGAGGATGCCATGGCCGGGCTCGGGCGGGACAAGGCGATCAGCCACTTTGCGGAGGAAACGGTCCGCCTCGGCCTGAGACAGCACGGTCACCTCGTGCCAGCCCGAGTTCGGGCCAGGAATTGTTTTTGGCGACTTGCTGGGTTGAAGGGTGGCACTGCCATAAACGAACTTTTCCGGCGTCACCCGCGGCAATACCCAAGTCGCCTTCAACATCCACATCTGGCCCCCGTTGGTGTAGCTGATAAGGATTTTGTGGTCCTGGACAAAAGCGCGTGGATGCAGATTTGTCCGGTTCCCCAAGTTTGCCGGTTGCTTGCCATCGTCGTCCGATGGACTGGAAGCAGCAACAGGTGCAGCGGCCAAGAGCGCAACGACCAGCACAGACAGCACGGCCAGAAAACGACCCACACCGTCCAATACCTGCAGAACGTGTCGCCGAGCCTGGCTTCCGACCTCGAACTTTTTAGTCATTTAGGATCACCAACCTATTATTTGACTGCGAAGTAGACACGGTTGGCATATACACAAGCATCATTAGACTTATAACAGGAATGAGGCTGCAGGCTTTGGCGCAAGCCAACAATCGGGCAGGAACCTGAAAGGCTCATGCGATATTCTGTCAATCAAAGCTCGCGAAGGCTTCCCCTACGAATGGATATTGCGGATAGGTCGGCACACGCCGATAACCCGCGCTAACAAACCAAAGTCAAACGCCCTTTTGACTCTTTCGTTATGCCATATGGTCTTAGGCTCCTTTACCGATGATTAAATCAACCGTAGAACAAATTCGAGAGCGTTTCGACGGCGACGTTGAGCGGTTTTCCAACCTTGAGACCGGTCAATCGGCCACGATTGACGCACCATTGTCGCTGGCTTTGATTGCAGGCGCCGCCGCACAGGTGACGCCTGGCGCATCCTCGCTTTTGGATGTTGGCTGCGGGGCAGGTAATTATGCGCTCAAGATGTTGGAGCGATTGCCTAACCTTGATGTCACGCTGATTGATTTGAGCCGTCCGATGTTGGATCGCGCCGTCGAGCGTGTCAGTCGGGCGACAACCGGCCGAGTCACCGCATTGCAGGGCGATGTTCGGGAGTTGCAGCTTGGCGAGTCGCAGTTTGACATCATCTGTGCCGCGGCGGTTTTGCACCATCTTCGAGAGACCGACGAGTGGCGCAGCGTTTTTTGCAAGTTTTACGCCTCGCTCAAAGCGGGCGGCTCGCTTTGGATTTCAGATTTGATTGAGCATTCGGACGCGCGAGTGCAGTCGCTCATGTGGGAGCGGTATGGTGTATATTTGTCGCAGCTTAAAGATAAGTCCTATCGTGACCAGGTTTTTGATTACATCGCGAAGGAAGATTCCCCGCGGCCTTTGATGTTCCAGTTAGATCTTTTACGTTCGATTGGATTCAGCCAGGTTGAGGTTTTACACAAGAATAGTTGTTTTGCAGCCTTTGGTGGTATCAAAGGAACCTAACAAGTCGCGAGCCTGTGTGAAAACTTCCGGGCATCATTGACTGAGTAGGCCGGCTAGAAGGTTTTGCAGGTTGTCGATTCGGATTGAAAGTTAGCGAAGTGATGGACCACCAGTGGTTACAGCAATTACACTCCTATGGGCTGCTGCGCGGTGCCTTCCGTAGTCCGGCGTTTCCTCAGAAATTTTCCCAAGGCGTTGCTCACAGTGTGCTACACGATTAGTCAAGGGAAGAGAGAGGCTTCAGGAGGAAGTTCACGGATCACGCGAGCCGGATTGCCGGCCGCAATCACATCGGAGGGAATATCCCGGGTGACGATGCTTCCTGCACCGATTACCGACCGATCTCCGATGGTTGCGCCGGGGCAGATGATGGCGCCGCCTCCCACCCACACGTCCGAACCGATGGTGATTGGTCTTGCCGATTCAAGCCACTTGCGGCGCTCAGCGGCGCTGATCGGGTGTGTGGCAGTGTAGATTTGCACCGATGGAGCAAAGAGCACATTGTTGCCTATGGTGACTTCCGCGCAGTCGAGCACGACACAGTTGAAGTTGAAGAAGACCTTGATGCCCATGACGATGTTCGTGCCGTAGTCGCAGAAAAAGGGCGGCTGAACCCAGGCGTCTGTCGCCTTGCCAAAGAGTTCGGCAAGCAGGCGCTGCCGTTCTTCCTTCTGGTCTTCACGAGTGGCATTGAGCAACAGGCACAGGTCGCGACACCGATCGCGCTCCCGGCAAAGCTGCGGTTCCAGCGGATCGTAAAGCTCGCCTGCGAGCATCTTGTCTTTTTCCGTTTTCATCGAGCGCAGGGAGCGTTTCTGGAAAAGAGATGATTTACGCTGGGCCCGCAGCCTTGATCTCGGAGCTTGCGCCGGCTTCATAAGTTTTGAAGTTTTCCTTGAAGAGGCCGGCCAGGTTTTGCGCGGTCGAATCGTAGGCGACTTTATCGGCCCAGGCGTTGCGGGGCACGAGTATTTCTGAGGGGATGTTTGGACATTCCGGGACAGTGCTGAATCCGAAAACCGGGTCGCTGACCGTTTTAGTTTTGGCAAGGGAGCCGTCGTGGATGGCGTCGATGATCGCGCGAGTATGTTTGAGGCTGATCCGTTTGCCGACGCCGTGCGCGCCACCGCACCAACCGGTGTTCACGAGCCACACGCGCGCCCGATGCTGTTTCATTTTCGCCGCCAGCAACTCGGCGTACTTGCTCGGGTGCCACACCAGGAATGGTCCGCCAAAGCAGGGTGAAAAGGTGGCCTGCGGCTCCGTCACGCCCATTTCGGTGCCGGCGACTTTCGCGGTATAACCGCTGATGAAGTGATACATCGCATGTGCCGGCGACAGCGAACTGACCGGCGGCAAAACTCCGAAGGCGTCGCAGGTAAGAAAAATGATATCCGTAGGATGTCCCGCCATGCAGGGGATCTTCGCGCTTCGGATGAATTCAATCGGATAAGCGCCGCGCGTGTTTTGGGTAATAGTGGTGTCGGTGTAGTCGACGCCACGATCGTAATCCAGGACGACGTTTTCGAGCACGGCTCCAAAACGCAAGGCCTGGAAAATCTCCGGTTCGTTCTCCGGAGTCAGGTTAATGGCCTTGGCGTAACAACCGCCCTCGATGTTGAAGATGCCGTCGTCGCTCCAGCAATGCTCGTCGTCGCCGATCAGGTGCCGTTTTGGATCAGCGGAAAGGGTGGTTTTGCCGGTGCCACTCAAGCCGAAGAGAAGTGAAGAGCGCCCTGTTTGCCGATCGGCCGTGGCGGAGCAGTGCATCGAGAGAATGCCGCGCTTTGGACCAAAATAGTTGGCGACCGTGAACACGCCTTTTTTCATTTCGCCGGCGTACTCGGTGCCGAGGATGATCAATTCCCGGTCTTCCAGGCTGAGGTCGATGCTGGTGCTCGACGCCATGCCGGTGGTCAGGCGATTGGCCGGAAAAGCCCCCGCATTATAAATGGTAAAATCCGGTTTGCCGAAATTCGCCAACTCTTCCCTGGTTGGACGGATCAGCATCGTGTGCATGAACAAGGCGTGGTATGGACGCGAGCAGATCACGCGCACTTTGATCCGATACTTCGGGTCCCAGCCGGCAAAACCATCGAAACAGTAAAGCCGCTCGCGCGTGTCGAGGTAGTCGCGGGCGCGCTGGCGATTGATCGCGAAGGTGTGTTCATCGCATGGAATATTTACGGTACCCCACCAAATATCTTTTTCGGAATTGGGATGTTTGACTACACGCTTGTCTTTTGGTGAGCGGCCGGTTTTAACGCCAGAATAGGCAACGAGCGCGCCGTTTTCAGCGATGCTGGCGTCTTTCTCGAAGCGGATGGCATGTTCGTAAAGAGAACTTGGTGGCAGGTTATGATAAACATCGGCCACCCCGAGATCATGTTCCTTCAGGTCGAAAGTTTTCATGCTACAACATCCTTCGTGAAACACGCTGCGTCAAAACTCGAAACCTCTCTTGGAAGCCGTGAGGGCAATTTGAACCGTGCATACGGTTCGTTTATCGAAAGGAATTCAGCTTCGCCTGCGTTGTTTGCACGCATATTGCCGACGATGTAACTAGCCAACGCCTCTGGCAAATACGCGTCAAAACTTTTTTGCACGTTATTTTTGCGGCGGAGTGCAACGGGATGCAGCCACTGGCGTCCCCGCAATTCTTCAAAGGGGCTTCGAAAAAATTCAGAAAAACATGTGCTAAAAATTCGCACGTGAATGCGACCGTGAAAAACCTGTCAAACTTTTTTCAGACTGAAAAACTGCGCGTTGGTGCACGAAAACTGTACCGAGATGCACGTTGGTGCACGTCGTGGGGCTTCGCTGAAAAAAATCTTCAAAAAGGTGTGATAGAAATGTGCTCATGAACAAGAGCCCTCAGTTTCTCAATGGGCCGGCGAAGCCGGCGCGATTCTTGACACCGCCGAAAATTTCTAAATTCTGCACCGAGTGCCGATCCCCGAATCTGGTGGGCTTCTCCGCCCCCCCAATCCCCTTGGCTTCGCCGTCCGCAAACTCTGTCAAAACTTTTTACAAACGAAAATGGCGCGTCCTTGCGCGTTGGTGCACATCGCCAAGAGAAGCGGGAAGCGCATTGCTGAAACCCCGTGCTACAACTTCATGTATGTTTATAATCCGAGTTACTGAATTCATTAGCAGCCCGATGTTCGTTTGGTTTCGCTTTGTTTCGCGTGGCTTCGCTAGACGCCTAGCGGCGAAACGCTCACCCTATTCACACATGACAGAGACATCGCCTTCGACCTTCAACTACCCGTCGTGCCGAAGTCAGACGCAGGCGGATTAACCCTCAACCATCAACTAGTTTTAACCAATGCATGCTACAGACACTAAATCCAAGTTTTTCGAACTTCGTGCCAAAGACTGGAGTCTCGCCCGGATTGCAAAACAACTTGATGTCAGCGTCCGCACGTTAGTCGATTGGAATCTCCAGAGTCGCGACGAGCTGCGAACGCTACGAGCCGTCGAGATCGAGGCGCTCCAGGAGAAACTCCTCGCCACTCACGAACACCAGCTCACTACGCTCATTACCCAGCTCAATCGCCTCGACGAACGCATCGCGTTGCAAAAACTGAAATTTGTCGAAACGAAAGATCTCTACCGGATTGCCGCATCCGTTCGCGCGCAGGTCCGCCAACTGATGATTCCCATTGAATCCTTCGACCCACCAAAGGAGAAATGAAAATTGCACTATTTCTGCATCGTTTTTGCATCATTTCCCAAATCGAGGCAGTTACAAAGTGCAGCGGCGGTCACGTTTGGTCACGTTCAGTCATCTTTGGTCACGTGCGCCTATTGGCTCGCGGCCTTCTTGTCGCGCCGGAGCGCCGCGCGAAGGCGGACGCGCCCGTCGCGCGAAATCCCTTACCGGTCAAATTCGATAAAGAAACGGTAAAGAAAAAGTAAAGTTTTGCCCCTAGTAAAATGAACACGGTTCAAACGAAAAAACGTACAGAAACTGTACAGAAAGGTTCAGTTTTCGGTCCACGCCTGAAAAACCGTGAAAAAGGTAACGGGAGGTAATCAGAAGTAATCGGAGGTAATCTCATTGTGCCGCAATCCGTGATCAATATGGAGTTGCACTATTCCTGCATCGTTTTGCCTCATCTACACTACACCTTCGCGTGCTTCGCCTCCTTGGCGCCCTTCGCGCGAAATGCTTTACCGGTCAAATTTCGGTAAAGAAACGGTAACTTTTTAGCCTGCTTATGAAAAAACTGAAAAAGGTAACGGGAAGTAATCGGAAGGGCAGGTGATCGCTCCGCGAGAGCCGAAAAACAGCCGTGAATCCGCGGGTTGGTATCGCATCGCGATAGCAAGAGGTATCCTTTCGGGGAACTGCTCCGACATAAAAACCGAAAAGATCGTTGGAAGCAATCAGAGGTAACCAGAGGCGGCCCCGATACCGATCGCCATTAACCAACAGTCAAACAAGTGCCTGGAAGCAAGTTAAACGTGAGGACCTATGTAGTTTTATCTCATGGTTTTGCTGATGGTCTGAATACACTAAGGCTGCATAACCACAAGTCAGTATGCTCGCAAATTTGTCGGGTCATGTACGGTAAAAATGCTTGACGGAATACTGATAAATCTGGCCAACTATCCGGAAATGTTTCGGTAACGCAGCGAAAACTAACCCAATTATGACTAACCCAATGATCGCCGTCGGCTCTACGCGCTTATTTACTTCTACTCACCGTTTTTTGAGCCGGATCGGCTTGTTGACACGGCGAAACGTTCTTTTGCTCGGAATTTTGGCGGCAGGATTTGCTGCAGCATCCGCTTCGGCGCAAACGATTATCCAGTATTACGCACTCTCCCCCGCCCATGGCTTTGCGGACGGTTCTATTGCTGATTCTGGCTTCGGCCTAACAGGCGCTCATTGCTCCGCTAGCGGTTGCGATGCGACGTTGAGCACCCGGTTTTCGACCCTCCTGAACGCGACTAACAAGTTCATTACTATCACCCCGACGCTTGTGGCGGGCACAACCAATACTATTGAACTCTGCGTCCCGACCAGCGCGGGCAATATCGCAACGAACCTCAACGTCGTTTGGAGTTTTATCAACGCGGACAACACCTCCGGCGGTACTCCAGTTTTCGATACCAACGCCTATTCGAGCCAGCATTACCTGAATGGGGTAACCAAAACGGACAATACCTGGTATAT
The DNA here is from genome assembly GCA_963702845.1 of uncultured Verrucomicrobiae bacterium. Taxonomy (GTDB): domain Bacteria; phylum Verrucomicrobiota; class Verrucomicrobiia; order Limisphaerales; family Palsa-1400; genus JAICXV01. Next base: position 1,165,671 of record OY969763.1, read on the forward strand.
GGTCGGCACCTTCCGTGCCACCGCCGCTAACGTGACGCTGAAAGCTACTTTTGACGACAAGAGCACCCCTACTAATAGCCTTGTTCGCTGGAATGTAGGCGCATACCGCATTACCCCAATCGGCGATTGCCGCGCAAAGGTGCCTCCATTGAGCAGCATCGATGGTCCGCTGATCGCTGGCCAGACCAACGTCGGCGTGCTGGGCGTCACCAATGGTGCGACTATTGTTTACGTTTATGCCAATGGTATTCCGGTTGGTACCAACAGCAGTTTTAATCTCGGAACCAACTTGACCGGCAAAGTCACCGTAAAGACATCTGCCTTAAACAAAGGCGACGTCATTCAAGCGACCCAGGTCTACAATCCGGGTGCCGGTTGCAGTGCCGTTGAAGGAAATTTGACCAGTGGCGGACCGTTGGTTGGTGGCGGCGCGAACCCCACGATTCGCATGTGCTTTGAAATTGGAAAAAACACCGGCTTAACCGGCCCTGTCGGCGCGAACGCCGGCGGTGTAGGCTCGCCAGTGTATTGGATGGGCGCTTATACCCGTGCTCAGGCGACGACGGGTGCATCCTTTCTTGGTGGCGCGACACTTAGTCCGGGCGCGGGTTGGCAAACCGTGACGTTCGATAACGGCAATGGCCCAACCTACGATTATAACGATAATACCGTTGGCCCGATCGCCGGATCGTTCGCAGTTTTGTCGGGCGTCGCATTTGCAATGGAAGACGACACCGACTCAGGTCCATTCCAAATTTATATCGACAACATTCAGAACGGTTCAAATGTGCTCTTTAATGCTGAAACAAACACGACCGGCAGCACCCCGTTCTTTAATACCCCCACCGGCTCCGGAAGCTTTGGCGGATACAGCACAGCCGTGAACTTATTGCCCACTCCGAATCTTGCCGTGGTTGTTAATACGAACTCAGATACCGGAACCAAATCAGCTCTCATCAGCTTCCAGTTTGCTCATAATGTCCTGAATACAACCTGGGCGCATCTGAGCACGAAGACCTTCCCCGAAATCGATTTGAGCCAGCCTATCAGCATGCGCGTGCTCGTTTTGCCTGTCGGAACGGCCACGAATGCCTTGAACATTCTGTCGCCAACGAAATTGCCCAACGCGACCACTCTCGTTGGCAGCTCGACCTCATTTACGATGGTGGGAGCTACGCTCGGTGGAACCGAATCAAGCTCCGTTACTTACCAATGGCAACTCGAGGGAGCTAACATGAGCGACACGACCACTCCTAACGGCACGGTAATTACCGGTTCGAGCACTTCGACGTTGCAATTGAATAACGCGACCACTGATGTTCAAGGCGCGATTACCTGCGTCGTCACTACGACGGCAAGTGGCGCTACCAGCAGCATCTCCGGCAGCCTGGCGGTTGTTACAAGTGTGCCGCCTTCTGCGTTGGCCTATTCGTGGACATCACCGTCATCGCTATCATTGAGCTGGTCAGCCGGCGTGTTGCAATCCGCCGGCACACTCTTGAGCTCGGGCACGGTATGGACCGACGTTCCGTCGGCCGCGAGCCCGTATCCCGTCACACTCGGCACCCAGACATTCTACCGCCTGCGCGGACAATAAGATTCTGAAAATAGCACAAGAAAGCCGGAACGATTGTTCCGGCTTTTTTGTTGTGCCGATAAATGTCATGTATTCATCCCAAATGCATTGGCGAACGGGATGGCGATCGCTAATGTGACTTACCCGTGGACTTGTTGAACCCGCGCGTCAAACCCAATACCACTACGATCGTCGTGGCACTGATCTGCCTGACGTTGCTCGCGTACGTTCCGCTTTGGCGCTCTGGTTTCATCAATTACGATGATCCTGACTACGTGACCGAAAACGCGCACGTGACCGCCGGTTTGCATGCCGATTCTGTTCGATGGGCGTTCACAACCTTTCAAGCCGGTAACTGGCATCCGCTGACATGGTTGTCGCACATGCTCGACTGCCAGGTGTGGGGGATGAATCCGCTTCCACATCATTTCACCAACCTCGCGTTGCATATTGCAAATACGTTGCTGCTTTTTGTGCTGATGCGGCGCATGACTGGCGCAAGGTGGACGAGCGGCCTCGTTGCAGCTGTATTCGCGATCCATCCAATGCATGTCGAATCGGTGGCGTGGATCGCGGAACGGAAGGACGTGCTGTGCGGTCTTTTTTGGATGCTGTCGATGTTGATCTACGTGCGTTACGCCGAAACGAACAACACACCGGCGCAGCGCAAATTTTATGTTCTGACGCTTGGTTGTTTTGTGCTTGGACTTTTGTCGAAGCCGATGATCGTCACGTTGCCGTTTGTATTGTTGTTGATGGATTACTGGCCGTTGCGTCGGTTGAACCATCTCTCTTGGAGACGATGTGCTCTGGAAAAAGTTCCCTTTGTTGCATTGTCCGCAATCGTAAGCGTAATCACCGTAATGGCTCAGAATAAGGCCGGCGCTGTCCGGGATTTTGGTGCTTTGCCGCTTGCCACGCGACTTGAAAATGCAGCCGTCGCAATTTTTCGCTACATCTACAAACTTCTTTGGCCGGTCGATCTAGCGGTTCTTTATCCCTACGAAAAATGGCCGGCAACTACGATTTTCGCAGCGGTGATTGGTTTTCTTGCTGTTGTTTTGCTCACACTTGTTGTGCGCAAACGATATCCGTGGTTGGCCTTCGGCTGGTTCTGGTTTGTTGTGTCATTACTGCCGGTCGTCGGCATCGTTCAGGTCGGCGTGCAATCTATTGCCGACCGTTACACCTACATACCTTCTATCGGGCTGTTTATCGCCGCCTCAATGGCGAGTGCTGAACTTCTGAAAAGGTTTTCGTCGCTAAGGATTGTTGCCATAGCCGGGACCTGTCTTGCTTTGGCCGCTTGCGGATGGCTCACCTTCAGACAGGTTCAGTACCTGGCGCAATTCTGAGACCTTGCTCTCGCACACTCTTGCCATCACGAAAAACAATCTGGTCGTGCACAACAACCTTGGATTCTATTTACAGGAACAGGGTAGGTTGGACGAGGCGCTGGCGCATTTTCAGGTCGCAAAAAAAATCGATAACGAATGTCCTGAAACCCACAACAACCTCGCTTCCGTGTTCATTATTCAAGGCAAGCTGGAAGAAAGCATTCAGGAATCGTCTTATGCGCTGAAGTTGCGGCCAAAGTTTCCGGAGGCGCAGGTGAACCTGGGGCGCGCATTGTTCTTAAAAGGAGACTGGTCAAAATCTCTGGAGTTCCTTTCAGCGGCAATCGAGTTGCTGCCGCAAAATGCCACTGCTCACTTTGATCTGGCTGAGGCCTTGATCAAAGAGGGCGAACCTGATCAGGCTCGAGTTCATTTCGTCCGCGCTTTGGAGTTGAATCCCACGATGAACGATGCTCGGCTAAAGCTTGCCGCCATTTATGTAGCAAAAGGCGACTTGGCTTCAGCGGCTGAACAGTACCCGCAGGGTCCTTGTGGAATACCCGAATTCCGTCGAATGTTTGAACAATCTTGCCTGGATCCTGCAACGGCTCGTCAGGATAATCTCAGGAATGGCACCGAAGCGGTTAAACTCGTCGAGCGTGTTATGGCGATGGGAGGGACCAACTCTTTTGCCGCTCTCGATACTATGGCCGCTGCATACGCCGAGGCTGCGCGGTTTTCGGATGCTGTTCGAGTTATTGACGCGGGCATCCCTCTTGCCGTAGCTGCAAAATCACCAGCGGCAGGACGAATGCGAACGCGACGCGAACTTTACCGTAATCAACAACCATATCACGAGCCGTAGTCACTCACTCATCCGAAACGCCTTGCGCTGCTGATACAATTCCATCCACGCGATCATCCTTTGTTGAGTCCTTGGCTAACTGTTGCTGAGTTATTAGTTACAACTGTTATCGAACGTTCGATTTTCAATAACAAGTTAGTAACTCCTTGTCCGTATTCAGCCCGACTCTTTTTCGGGTGTTTTACGTCTTTGTTATTGACACTTTTTGGTGTGAGTGCTGAAATACGCAATCATCATCGGCAATGGAACCCAATTCCAGCCGCACTATTGACGTGATTGTTCGCATACGCAAAAGCAAAAATTCTGTCTATCTGCCGTCGTGCAGATGCTGATTTTATTAAGAACCCAAAACCCTATATGAAAACCCTAAATCCTGCTGCACGAGTGCAATTCTGGCCTCGCTTTCTTGTAACCCTCCTCGGGTTGTTTGCTGTAATTTTCGCGATCCCTTCTGCTCGAGCGGAAATTATCATCATTGAACCGCGCGCCGGTGGTCAGAACAACGCTTTCGTTACTGAAGGCGTCGGCGGCTGGGGGACTTCGTCTGCCACAACGCTGCCGACTGGCGGGACGACTTCCCCTTCCGGCACGGCGCCCGGTGCCACTGGCGGAACGATTGGTTCCACGTTCGCCACTGCTTCTGGTGCCACCTTCTCACTCATCCCGACAGGCTTGCTCGTTGGCGGTGTTTATCAGATCGACAATACCATTCCAAACACAGGAAGTTCAGCGTCGGTGGATACAACCCTTACTATCAGCGGTACTGGTTTTACTGGTTTGGGGACTACATTACCAACCACCACCGGACTGTTTCGTAAGCCGGGTTCGACGGGCGGCCCCACTAAGTATAACAACTGGGAAACAATTGGAACGTTCACAGCTACGGTCGCCAATCCTACGATCACTTTCACCCACACCGCCGGCACCGTGACCCGCACGTTCGTCGCCTCTATGCGCCTCTTGCGCAATGACCCTCGTTCGAATGTGCCGCAATTGAATTCTGCACTAGCACCTATCTATGCCGGTCAGACCACCGTCACTGTGACTGGCGTTGACCCGACTGCAACCGCGGTGTTTGTCTATACGAACAATAACGGCCTTCATAGCACTTGTATCGGTACTAATAGCGCTCCCGCAGGAGCCTCGTCGGTTCCGGTCACCGTTTCCCCGCTTGTTAAAGGTCGACGTCTGCAGTTCAGCCAGGTTGTCGGAGGTAACGAAGGGTATCCTGATTCTGGCGGCAACGGTCCCTTGGTTGGCGGCGGCACTAACGGCTCAGTTCGGATCGTCTCGAACTCATTGGTCTGACCACTGGCGGCGCTGTTGCTACCGATTCAGTTTGGCTCGGTGCTTCTGGGCGCTCTGGCGGCTTCTTCTCACCCCCTACGGGCGTGTCCGCGGTTGCAACAGTCGGCGCTGGATGGCAAACCTTAACCTTCACTCCAGGCACCAGCCCTGCATATAACATGTCGCAGGCAACAACTCCAACCGTCGCGACCACCGGCACTTGCTCCTTGCAGGACATCTGGTTTTCTCCCGATGACAGTAACGAAAGCGGACCTTACACGGTTTATTTCGATAACATCGTCAATGGCAGTCCGCTTTACACTTGGGAAGGCGATATCACGGGCAACAGCGCCCTCATTAATCAACCATCCTTCGCTGGAACTGGTAATACGACAATTTATACTTCGCCGGCGGAACTCAACCAATGCCTTTGCGTAAATAGCAATATGGACGTCGGCACCCGCTGCCAGCGCATGGATTGGCAGTGGCAACTTCCTGGACCTAATGCAATCCGTGGCGTATTGAAAAACAACCTGACCATTAGCCTTAACAAGCCGATAACGATCCGCGTCCTCGTTGTACCGCAAACGTTGCCGAACAGCATCAGCTCTGCCGCTCTGTCCTTGAGCCAGCCCGCGAATACCAGCGTCGTCGCTGGCCATACGGCAACCTTCTCAGTTACTGCCACGACCAACGTCGGTGGCGGAACACTGAGCTACCAATGGAAAAAGAACGGCACCAACATTTCGAGCGCGACCGATTCCAGCTACAGCATTCCGGCTGTTGTTTCGGGTGACGCCGGTAGTTATACCTGCGCTGTCACCCTCGACACTCCGGCTGCCTCTTCGGTCACCATGCCTGCGACCCTGACATTCTTGGATCCGGGTTTCACCACTCAGCCTGTTAATACAACAGTTCCTGCCAGCAGCAATGCCACCTACACTGTCGTCGCCGACGGCAGTGGCAGTTTGACCTATCAATGGAAAAAACAAGGTACAACCACCTTCACCAATCTGGTTGAAAGCGGTCATTATGTCGGAACGACCACCCCGTCTCTAACTATCGTGAATTGTCAGGCAGCAGATCGCACCAACTATCAATGCGTTGTCACTGGCTCGGCGGGTTCAGCGACTAGCTCCACTGTGGCGCTGGGAGTTTCTCCCACAATTACCAGTCAGCCCGCAAGTGTTACAGCCGGTGCAGGAACAACCGTTCACTACGATGTTACTGCTAACGGCCAGATTACGCTCACATATCAATGGCAAAAAGGCGGCGTTAACTTGAGCAACGGCGGAAACGTCGCTGGTGCGACAAGTGCCCACCTGACTTTGTCCGGCGTACAGCTCACCGATGTTGGAAGCTATACTTGCGGCGTTACAAACGGCGTCGGCGGCGTTCTCACTACTGCGGCCACGCTCACTGTTCTGGATCCTTCAATTAATACTCAACCGATCAGCCAAACCATCACTTACGGTGGCTCCACTAACCTTTCGATCGTTGCTGGCGGCGGCACTGCTTTCACCTATCAATGGTACAAAGGTGTTACTCCGTTGAGTGATGGAGGTCATATTACCGGATCGACTGCTGCATCGCTTACGGTCAGCACCGCTGATTTCAGTGACGATGCGGATTATCATGCGACCGCGACCGATGGAAACGGCACTGCTACTAGTTCCAATGCTCACCTGACCGTCCGCGATCCTTACATTGCTACGCCCCCGTCCAATGTGCAGGTCGGCGAAGGTACTAATGCCGTGTTTACGGTTTCAGCTGGTGGCACCATTGTCAATTATCAATGGAAAAAGGGTGGTATTGGCCTTTCAAACGGTGCCCACATCAGCGGTGCCAACAGTGCGAGTCTCACGATCATCAGCGCACTCGTGGGTGATAATGACACCTACAGCGTCGTAGCCAGTGGTGTCGGCCCTTCCGAAACAGCGAGCGCCACACTACAAGTATTCGTGACGCCCACCATTGCTACCCAGCCGGCGAGTTCCACCGTGAACGCGGGAACGGTCGCATCCTTCTCCGTTGTCGCCAATGGCACTGCTCCATTGTCATATCAATGGAAAAAGCTCGTCAACGGCACTCCTACCGATATCAACAACGGTGCAAACATTTCAGGAGCAACGTCCGCGACATTGTATTTAACTAACGTCGTTAATGCTGACGCTACTAATTATCTGGTGGTTGTTACGAATGTGGCCGGCAGCGTCACGAGCGATGGCATTGCCAAACTCACCGTCATTGACCCTGCCGTTAACGGCCAGCCGGTCAGCCTGACCAGAAACTCTGGCACAACCGCTATCTTCACGGTTAATGTTGGCGGCACTCAGCCGATTACTTATTCCTGGAAGAAAAACGGCAGCCCACTGGCCGATGGTCCGACCGGCAGCGGAAGCACCGTCTCAGGCGCAAGCACCACCTCTTTGACTATCACGGGTCTTTCAGCCAGCGATGGTGGTAACTATGATGTCAGCGGCGGAAACAGCGTTGGCATTTACTCCAGCTCTGCCGCTACGTTGACCGTTAATGATCCGGCGATTAATAGCCAACCGATTGCCAGCCAAACGTTGAACGCAGGTCAGACTGCGACTATGACGGTCGGCGCTTTCGGTAGTGGAACCATTACTTACCAATGGAAGAAAAACGGTGTTAGTCTCGCAGACGGCCCTGCCGCCGGTGGAGGTGTTATCACCGGATCAACCGCCGCAACTCTCAGCATCTCAAACTTGCGGCTGGCTGATGCCAGTTCCTACACAGTTGTCGTGTCAGGTAGTGGCCCCTCCGTCACCAGTTCAAATTCAGTTCTCAACGTAATTGATCCTATTATCAGCAGCCAACCCAGCAGCACCTCCGTCGGCGCTGGCACAAATGCGATCTTCACTGTGGTCGCCATAGGCACGTCACCAACGTATCAATGGAAAAAAGGTGGTGTTGACCTGAGCAATGACAGTCATGTCGTCGGTGCAACCACCGCAAGCCTCACCTTGGTCAGTTCATCTCAAGCCGATGCAGCTAGCTACAGCGTTGTTGTCAGCGGCGTTGGTGCGCCGGTGACGAGTGCGAATGCAGTGCTCACCGTTGTCGATCCGCCCTCGATTACGACGCAGCCCCCGGCAGCGACCACCAGGACTGGAGCTGCCAACCACACTATTGCTGTCGTGGCCACTGGCACGGCGCCTTTGACGTATCACTGGCGCAAGAACGGTGTGAACCTCACCGATAGCGTCCATGCTGGAAGTGCAACCGTGACCAACACCGCCACAGCTACCCTCGGTTTGAATGGCGTGCAACTTTCCGATGCGGGCTCATATGATTGCGTCATTAGCAACCCGGCTGGAACGGTAACCAGCAGCGCCCAGGTGCTGAGCCTGCAGTTCACCGTTGCTGCCGTAGCGGCTGGTCTGCCTTCCGGTTCGGTCACGATTGTCCGCTCCCCAAGCGCAAGCACTGTAGCTGCCAATACCAGCATCACGATCACGGCGACGTTGAACAAACCTAACTTCGCCTTCAACGGTTGGACCGGCACCGCTACCTCCGCCGGCACGATCGCGCAGATTGATACCAATCTCACGTCCATCACATTCACACTCACCAACAATACGTCGTTGACCGCGAATTACCTCAGCACTGTCTCTGACCTGATCCTCGACAACGACGATCCGACCAACCATGTCGGTAACAACATGGTTACCTTCCTGCCTTCAGGGTACTGACTGGAGCATTGGAACATCGTCGGTTGACAAGTTCGGTGCGGACTATCGTTTTACCTCCACCGCCGCGAGCAATACACGCACTTCGACGTATGCACCCAACGTCCTCACTGCTGGTAACTACGATGTGTATGAATGGCACACGGCCGGCGGCAACCGTTCGACCGCGGCACCATGGACCATTTCAACGCCCAGTACCAATGTGACCGTCGCAGTCGACCAAAGTAGTTTAGGTGGTCAATGGATCAAGTTGGTAAGTGGCGCTTACTTCGCAGCCGGCAGCAGTGCAACTGTTTCTTTGCGCAACGGCACCGGCGAAAGCCTCCTCACCGTAATTGCTGACGGTATACGCTTGGCTTATTCCACGAACCGTCAGGATTCGGCTCCTGCGATTACCGCTCAGCCGGTCAGCACGAACAAAAACTTCGGCGATAATGCCATCCTGAACGTTACAGCCACCGGCACCGCTCCATTGACCTACCAATGGCAAAAGAACGGCGCAGACCTCTCCAACACGGGTAACATCACCGGTGCAACCACCCCTCATTTGACGATCTCGGGGGTTACGGTTGCTGATGTCGCCAGCTACACGGTCGTGGTAAGCAACTGGGTAAGTACTTTAACCAGTTCGGCTGCAACGCTGACGGTAAATGATCCTGCGATTACATCGCAACCCACCGGCACTACCGTTGAGTGCGGTGCTAACGGCAATCTTACTGTCGCCGCAATCGGCACCGGTTTAACCTATCAATGGTATACACCAGACGCCAACGGGACTGCTGTCTCTGGTCAGACAACGGCAACACTGACTGCTGTGGCCCATGGCACGACAGCTTACGTCTGCGTTGTCTCCGCCTCCACCGGCGGCACGGCTACTAGCAGCAGCGCCACCGTTACTGCCCACGATACAATTGTTCCGTCCATCACGGTTAATAGCGGCCCGAGTACAGGTCTGTCTCGGCAGCTCGTATTCAGATCCGGGAGCAACAGCCAGTGACGTCTGCGATGGCTCTGTGATCGTTGGCACTACTGGCTCGGTCAATACGAGCACGGTTGGAGGTTACGTACTAACCTACGGCGCGACCGACTTGAGCGGCAACCATTCATCTGCAACGCGATTCGTCAGCGTTGTTGCCTGTGCAGCGGTGATTACAACCCAGCCACAATCGCAAACAGTCCCTGCCAGTGGCACACTCAACCTGAGCGTCGTCGCAACCGGTTCTGGTCTTGCTTACCAATGGAACTTTAATGGCACCCCGATTCTGAATGCGACGAACTCGACATTCACCAAAACAAACATGACTCCATCCGACGCTGGTGATTACACAGTTGATGTGACGTTGAGTGTTGCCGTCACAAGCGACACCGCGACCGTTACAGTGAATGACCCTGGAATCAGCGTTCAGCCAGTCAACGTGGTCGCCACCACGAAGAGCAACATTACCTTCAGCATCACTGCTGGTGGAACTGGCCCGTTAACCTATCAATGGTACTTCATCAAAAACGGGACCACGACGCCTAAGAAGATGGTGAAGAGCGCGACCATCCCGGCTGTGACCAACGCCACACTTAGCATCAACAACGTAGCTGGCGCGGCTAGTGGCGGTTCCTACTACTGCACCGTGACCAACTCGCTCCACGCCGGAACGGTCAGCTCCAACGCGACCCTGACGGTTTACGACGCTCCGTTGGTTAAGATTGCTCCGCCCAGCAAGACGTTGCTGGCTGGTTTCAACTACACCATGGTAGCCAAAGTGACCAAGGGAGCGCTCAATCAGACCTTGAGCTATCAATGGAACAAAAACGGCAATGCCATCAGCGGCGCGACCACCTCGACCTACTCGCTGGTGGATGTTCAGACCCCTGACACAGCGGTATACTCCTGTGTGGTGAGCAACAACTCACCGACAGGCGGTTCGGCCAGTCTCTCCCTGACGGTGACTCAAGACACTGAGGTTCCCAAAGTGGTGCTCTTGTTGAAGCCAACGGACATGGCAGCCAAACACGCGTTGACCACTAACGACGTCCCCGTTGATCCGACCGGAACCAATCACGCGCCTGATGTCGACTTCCTCGGCAAGGCAGTGGATAAAGGTTTGATTGTGTCCGCCTGGGTCAGCAACGCCGTCAATCAGGCGGTGTTCCCTGCGACATTCGTGAAGAAGGTGACCGACCTGACGGCAACGAACACCGCGGCCGGCAAGCCAGCATTCTTCCTCTCACACGTGAGCATGGTAGATGGAACCAACATCTTCTGGGGTCTGGCAACGGACTCTGATGGCAACACGAGCACCACCACGAAAGGCACGCACATGTTCTTCATTGCCAATCCGCAAGCGCTGACCCTGGCGACCAGCGGAACTGGCCGTATCACCTCGGTAACCGACGCGACCTCGAAGAACTGGGGCAACCCGACCAACACAGCGGTGCTGGCGGTAGGCCACAATTACACGATAAAGGCCACGCCAATCGGTCACCTCGTTACCTTCCAGAAATGGACCGTGTCAGACAGCACTGGCCCATTGCCCGATCAACTGGCCAATCCGTTGACCTTCACCATGTCACTTGGACGAACCAATACGGCTGTGTTCTCCAACCACCCGTAATTAGAAATTGAATACACAAAAGGCGTCCCGCGCGAGCGGGACGCCTTTTTGTTTTTCGTTGCGAGTTAAAGCCGGTAGAGCTTCAATCTTTCGTTCCGCAATTAATTACCTTCAACAACCTTGGCCGAGCGCGACTGCGTCGCTCGCTTGCGTTGGTTTTCGTCGAGAATCTTTTTGCGCAGGCGCAAGTTCTTTGGCGTTGCCTCAACGTATTCATCGGCGCTGATCATCGGCGTTGATGTATTCGAGCGCGCGCTCGAGCGACATCTTCAGCGGAGGAGGCGGCCAATCCGTTGACCTTCACCATGTCACTTGGACGGACCAATACGGCTGTGTTCTCCAACCATCCGTAATTAGAAATTGAATACGCAAAAGGCGTCCCGCGCGAGCGGGACGCCTTTTTGTTTTTAGTTGCGGATTAAAGCTGGTAGAGCCTCAAGTTTTTGTTCCGCAATTAATTACCTTCAACAACCTTGGCCGAGCGCGACTGCGTCGCTCGCTTGCGTTGGTTTTCGTCGAGAATCTTTTTGCGCAGGCGCAGGTTCTTTGGCGTTGCCTCAACGTATTCATCGGCGCTGATGTATTCGAGCGCGCGCTCGAGTGACATCTTCAGCGGAGGATCGAGTTGAATGCCCTTACCGTCACCTTGCGAACGCATGTTCGTGAGGCGTTTCGCTTTGCAGGGATTTACCGGAATATCGTTTTCACGAGCGTTTTCGCCGACAATCATGCCCGTATAAATCTTATCACCCGGCTCCACCATCAAGCGACCGCGTTCCTGAACCATGTTCAATGCGTAAGCCATTGCTTCGCCATCTTCCATGCTGACGAGTGAACCGTTCTTGCGCGCCTGAATATCGCCGCGATCCGGACCGTATTCGTGGAATAGATGCGACATAACGCCAAGACCGCGTGTCGCGTTGACGAGATCGGTTTCGAAACCAATCAAACCACGCATCGGAATCAAAGCTTCAATCGTCACGTCTTCCCCGTGATGGTTCATGTCTTTGATGTCCGCTTTACGGCTGGACAAGTTTTCCAGAACCGAACCCATGGCGTTCTTCGGAATTTCCAGGAAAAGCTTTTCGATAGGCTCAAGCAACTTGCCGTCCTGATCCTTCTTATAAATAACCTCCGGACGCGACACTAGAACTTCATGTCCCTCGCGGCGCATCTGCTCGACAAGAATCGCGATCTGCATTTCGCCACGACCTGCGACGTTGAAGATATTCGGCACGTCGCTGGGCGAGATGCGCAATGCGACGTTTGTGCGGATTTCCTTGTTCAGGCGTTCCCAAATATGGCGCGCCGTCACGAGTTTGCCGTCCTGACCCGCGAGCGGTCCGTCGTTGACGGCGAACTGCATTTGAATCGTCGGCGGATCAATCGGCACAAAGGGCAGGGGAGCGCGGTCGTCTCGGTCAGTGATCGTTTCACCAATGAAAACGTCTTCAAAACCGGCGATACCAACGATGTCACCAGCGTGCGCTTCCTGGATTTCGATACGTTTCAAACCTTCGAAATGGAAAATCATCGTGACTTTGCCGACGGTCTTTCGGCCATCACCGTGCAGGCAGGCGGCGGGGTCACCGATCTTTACTTTGCCAGCGTAAATCTTACCGAAAGCGATACGACCGAGATAATCAGAATAATCGAGATTCGCTACGAGCATCTTGAACTCAACACCCGCATGCGCACGTGGCGGCGGAATATGTTTCACGATGGCGTCAAAAAGCGGCGCCATTGTGTCGGTTTTATCTTTGATGTCGATTTTCGCATACCCATCTTTGGCGCTGGTGTAAACAACTGGGAAATCCAACTGCTCATCCGTGGCGTGGAGCGATACGAATAGATCGAACACTTCATCCAAAACGCGGTGCGGGTTAGAATTGTCGCGGTCGATTTTGTTGATGACCACGATGGGCTTCGCGCCCGCTTCCAGAGCCTTGCGAAGCACAAAACGCGTCTGCGCCTGCGGACCGTCCGTCGCATCAACCACCAGCAGCACGCCGTCGATCATGTTCATGATACGCTCGACTTCGCCGCCGAAATCCGCGTGTCCTGGGGTATCTACGATGTTGATGTGAAACTCTTTATACTTAAAAGCGGCGTTCTTGGCGCGAATGGTGATGCCTTTTTCACGTTCCAAATCCATGGAGTCCATGATCCGTTCCTCCCCGGAAATGGCCTGATTGGCGCGAAATGTCCCGGACTGTTTGAGCAAACAATCCACCAGGGTCGTCTTGCCGTGGTCAACGTGTGCGATAATTGCGATGTTGCGAATATGTTCCATTATAAAGAGCCGCGTAATGTGCCTTGTCCTGCCAAAAGGTCAAGTTGCGATACGGATATCGCAGTTCCTTAACATGAGGCTTAAACTGATGTAAATTAACGCTTCCGTGCAGTCGTTCCATTTTCATCCGGTCATTGCGCGGTGGTTTGAGCAAAAGTTCGGCTCGCCCACCGACCCGCAGCGTTGTGGTTGGCCCGCAATTCAAGGAGGTAAAAACGTCCTCATTGCCGCGCCGACTGGTTCCGGTAAAACCCTCGCTGCATTTTTCGCGTCCTTGGACCAACTTTTCCGGGAAGGTTTGCAAGGCGATTTGCCCGATGAAACTCGCGTCATTTACGTCTCCCCACTGAAAGCGCTCAGCAACGACATCCACAAAAATCTCGAAGAACCTTTGGCCGGCTTGCGCGCCGCACTACTCGAAAGCGAAGGTCGCGACGTTCCCGTTCGCGCCGAAGTCCGCACGGGTGACACCTCCGCCGCAAAACGTTTAGCGATTGGAAAAAGACCGCCGCACATTCTCGTCACTACACCCGAGTCGCTATATTTACTGCTCACCTCGCAATCCGGCCGAAAAGTGCTGGGAACTGTCCGCACGATAATCGTCGACGAGATCCACGCTCTCGTCGGGAACCGCCGTGGCTCACATCTGGCGCTGAGCATGGAACGCCTCACCGCGTTGGTTAAACATCCTCTCCAGCGCATCGGCCTCTCTGCGACGCAAAAGCCTATCGAAGAAGTCGCCCGCTTCCTGGTCGGCACAAAAAACATCGCCCCCTCCGGAAAACCCAACTGCACCATCGTCGATTCCGGCTACGCGAGAAAAATGGACCTCTCCATCGAACTCCCCGGTTCACCACTCGAAGCCGTGATGTCGACTGAAGTCTGGGGTGAAGTCTACCAACGGCTCTGCCAATTAATCGACGAGCATCGAACAACATTAATTTTCGTCAACACCCGACGGCTCGCCGAGCGCGTCACGCATCAATTAGCCGAACGCCTCGGTAAAGACAAAGTGACGTCCCATCACGGCAGCCTTTCCGCCAAGCTCCGTCTCGACGCCGAAAACCGCCTTAAACGTGGTGAACTAAAAGCGCTCGTCGCCACCGCTTCGCTCGAGCTCGGCATCGACATCGGTTCCGTCGACCTTGTTTGCCAAATCGGTCCGACCCGGTCCATCGCCACCATGCTTCAACGCGCCGGCCGCGCCGATCACCGTCGCGGAGGCATGCCCAAAGCCCGTTTATTCCCGCTTAGCCGCGATGAACTCGTCGAAACCGTCGCCACTATCCACAGCATCCGCCGCGGCGAACTAGATGCCATTATCATGCCGGAAAAGCCACTCGATGTTCTCGCCCAACAAATGGTGGCCGCTGCCGCGTGTGAGGATTTAACTGAAGAGCAACTCTTCGACATGATGCGCGCCGCATATCCATATCGGAATCTCGCCCGCGAAGAGTTCGATGAAGTCCTGCGCATGATCGCCGAAGGCTTTACCACTAAGCGAGGCCGTCGCGGCGCATTGATTCACCACGATGCGATCAATCACCGCATCCGCGCCCGTCGCGGTGCGCGTTTGACTGCGCTCACATCCGGCGGCGCAATTCCCGACAATGCCGATTATCGCGTCGTCGTCGAACCTGGCGAAACCTACATCGGCACACTCAACGAAGACTTCGCGATAGAAAGTTTGGCCGGCGATATTTTTCAATTAGGCAACGCTTCGTGGCGAATCCTCCGGGTCGGCACCGGAGTTGTGCGAGTCGAAGACGCCCACGGCCAGCCCCCCAGCATGCCTTTCTGGCTCGGCGAAGCTCCCGGACGCACCGCCGAACTTTCCCAGTCGATTTCTGATTTACGTGAACACATTGCTTCCACCCTCTCCGCCTCAGGAGGAGAGGGTAGGGAAGAGGAAGCCGTTTTTTCGGCTTTGAAGAATGAGATTGGTCTAACCGATGCAGCCGCGCGCCAACTCGCGAACTACTTCGCCGAAACCTATAAATCTCTCGGCATAATCCCATCGCAGAAAACTTTGGTCATCGAACGTTTCTTCGACGAATCCGGCGGGATGCAACTCGTCATCCACTCGCCATTCGGCATTCGCGTCAATCGCGGCTGGGGCCTCGCGTTGCGAAAACGTTTCTGTCGCTCGTTCAATTTCGAACTGCAAGCCGCCGCGACCGACGACGCCATCGTCCTCTCGTTGGGAACAACACACTCGTTCCCGCTTGAAGAAGTGTTCCGTTATCTCAACAGCAAAACGGTTCGCGACATTCTCATCCAGGCGCTGCTCGACTCACCGATGTTTCCCACGCGCTGGCGGTGGAACGCCTCACGCGCGCTCGCGCTTCCACGACATCGCAGCGGTCACAAAATTCCTGCCGCGCTGCAACGGATGGAATCGGAAAACCTGCTCTCCGCGGTTTTTCCCGATCAACTCGCCTGCCTCGAAAACATCGTCGGCGATCGCATCGTGCCGGACCATCCGTTGGTGAAACAAACGATTGACGATTGTCTTGTCGAGGCGATGGACATTGATGGGCTTATTGAGGTTCTGAAAAAAATCGAAACCGGCGCAGTGAAATGCATCGCGCGCGACTTGCCCGAGCCATCTCCGCTTGCGCATGAAATTCTGAACGCGAAGCCTTACGCGTTTTTAGATGCCGCACCATTGGAAGAGCGTCGCACTCACGCTGTTTACACGCGGCGTGCGGGCCAAACTTCAAATGATCAAGGCCTCGGAATTCTTGATGCGGCGGCAATCGAAAAAGTATCTGACGAAGCGTGGCCGCGCGTCAGTAATGCGGACGAATTGCATGAAGCGTTGCTTCTCATCGGCGCGATGAGCGATGAGGAAATTAAGCGCACCGCTTCGAATCGTGAATGGCTCGACTCGCTAGTCGCTGACAAACGCGCTGGTCGTCTTTCGAATGGTTTTTGGATTGCCGCCGAACGGCTGCCAATGTTGCAAACCGTTTTTCCAAACTCGAACACCGAACCTTCGTTGATTCCGCCGATTGCCGAACAGAAAAAACAATGGGAACAATCGGACGCAATCCGCGAGCTGGTCCGTGGCCGCATGGAAGTCATTGGTCCAACCACCGCGCCCGCTTTGGTCAAGTTTTACAATTTAGCGCAGACACAAATCGACGCCGCTCTTCTCGCGCTCGAAGCCGAGGGATTTATTTTGCGCGGCAAGTTCAATCCCGATGCCCAGGATACAGAATGGTGCGACCGTCGTTTACTCGCCCGCATTCATCGTCTCACTATCAACCGCCTGCGCGCCGAAATTCAGCCGGTCACACTCGCTGAGTTCCAGCGCTTCCTGCTCTCCTGGCAACATGTCGATTCCGAGAATCGCGTGGAAGGTGTTTCCGGCGTGGACGCCGTGCTGACGATATTGGACGGTTTTCAAACGCAATCAGCCGCGTGGGAACCGGAACTGCTTGCGTTGCGCGTCAAGGAATACACGCCGCAGTTGCTCGACCAACTGTGTTTCACCGGCCGTTTCGGCTGGGGACGTCTCGCGCCGGCCCAGAATAAAAGCGGACGTTCGAACGGGCCGATTCGCTCCAGCCCGGTTTCTATTTTCTCGCGGAGCAATGCAGCCCATTGGCTCGCGTTGTCGGTGCCTGTTTCCGAGCCTGACTATTCGTCCGATACGAAACTCGTTTTAGAAACACTGTCACGCAGCGGCGCGTTGTTCTTCGGCGAACTGACAAAAAAAACCGGCCTCCTGCCTTCGCGTGTTGAGCAAGCGTTAGCTGAACTCGTCGCCAACGGCCAGGTCACCGCCGACAGCTTTGAAGGTTTGCGCGCGCTTTTGATTCCGAACGAAAAGAAAATTCCATTCGCCGACAAACACCGCCCGCGCCATCACAAGAGTGTCACCAGCGTTGAGTTCGCCGGGCGTTGGTCGCTGCTGAGGAGCCCGGACGATCTCGTCTGCAAGAATAAGGAAGATGCGGACGTAACCGTCCACGCTCCTGACGAAGCCATCGAATCATTCGCGCGCACATTGCTCCGTCGCTACGGTATCGTCTTCCGTCGCATGATCGAACGCGAATCTCTGAACGTTTCCTGGTTCGAACTTGGCCGCGCCTACCGTCGACTCGAAGCGCGTGGCGAAATCCGCGGTGGCCATTTCGTCAGTGGCGTGAGCGGAGAACAATTTGCATTGCCGGAAGCGATCGGACTGTTGCGTTCAATCCGTAAAACTCCAGCGAAAGGCGAACTGATCACCATCAGCGGCGCCGACCCATTAAACCTCGCCGGCATCCTCGCTCCCGGACCAAAAGTAACCGCCATCACCTCGTCACGAATCCTCTTGCGAGACGGTGTCCCAATAGCTGCGTTAGAAGGTGGAAATGTAATCGTGTTCGATCGTGAAGTCTCGCCATCAGAAGTTGAACGAGCGTTGAAGGTCGGAAGTTTGCCGCTGACGTTACGCCCGTATTACTCGTAGCTGCCGGCGTGAGGAGTCGGACCGAATTTATTTTCCCGTACTACGCATCACTACAAACCATGCCGTATTATTCTTATCATTCCCGGCCAATGTGAACCACTTGCCCGGGGCGAGAGAATGTTTGCCATGGCTGACCTGCTTGCCTTTGCCGATGCAATTTACTTCAATCCAATTACTGCCAAGATTCTTCACTTCCAACTTGCACTTCTCGCTCATCTGCAAAATTTCAGTTTTATTTTGCGGGACAGCCGCTTCCTTTGTGCTGATCTCGTAATAATTGTCCCATTTGAAAATTCGATGGAGGTCGGAAGAGAGTTTAGGGTCCTGCACCAGCTTGTGACTGACCTTATCCGCCGGGTCACTACTTCCCCATATCAGCTTGGCCTCGAGCTTCATGTCAGCCGCTCGCGCGCTCATCATTGCGATGAGTAAACTAAAAACGACTACTGCTCTGGACATCATATTAAATTGTCATCACTGCTATCGGCGTTGTTCTCATCCGTTGCCGGTTGGTCATTATCCTGCAACCAGACAACCGTCATGCCAGCCGATTGATCGTGGAAAGTCAATGCGCTCATTTCATCAGAAGTCGCCGTCACTTCGTCAGCCCCCTGCGTAGAAAATTGATCTACCGACAACATCGCCACAGCGCAAGCCACAGCCACACCGGCTAAAGGCAATGCGATCCGGCGCAAAATTGCCAATGGATCCCACGATGGAGCAGGGGAGCGCTTCGTGCCGGCCGCTTCCTCGCGTTCGATCTGCAACCGGATCTTGTTCCAATAGAACTCACGCAACTCAGGCAACGCAACCGTCATCTCGTTTCCCGCGAGAGCCGCTTTTGTCTGGCGCAGTTCAGTCGCCAACGCCTTTGCTTCAGCGTCGCGTTCGACCAACTTCGCCACACCGCGCGCCTGCCAGGCAGACAATTCCCCATCAACCCATGCCTGAATCTTCAATGTAATTCTTCGTTCATTTTGTTCGTTTGGGCGTTTCGCCCGAAATTCATTCTTTCTGCTCTCTTTTTAAACCTTGCAGTAGCGACGCCATCCGCCGTCGTGCATAAAACAATCGCGACATCACAGTCCCAATCGAGCACTTCATCCGCTTCGCGATTTCCTTATATTCCAACTCTTCAAATTCGTGCAGCACCAGGACCGTCCGATGCTCATTCGACAACTGCGCCAGCGCCCGATCAATCCGCTGCCTTAACTCGCCGCGCTCCAAACCTTCCGTCGGATTCACCGTCACCACCGGCATCTGCCGCTCCACCCCGCCGGTTTCTTCATCCATCATTTCGATGGACTCCGCGCGTTGCCGTTTATGTTTGCGCAACTGGTCCAGGCACAAGTTGATTACAATTCGCGTCATCCATGTGACAAAACTGGAATCGCCCTGGAACTGAATCAGCCGCTGCCAACCTTTCACCCACGCTTCCTGAGAAAGATCAAGCGCTTCATCCTCGTTACGCATCATGCTGAACGCCCGTGCGTAAATCTTATCGCGATGTCGCGCCACCAATTCCTCAAAGGCCACCATATCGCCTTTGCGGGACGACATAACCAGGTCTTGGTCGCTCATCGCTGACTTATCCTGGTTCGTCGACATAGGTTTGACGCTGCTGATAGACAATTATTCAGCGACGTGCGTTACAATTTACCTTTAGTGGAAGGAAGTTTGTTGGCGATGCGCGGGTCACGTTGGCACGCCGCATCGATGGCTCGTCCAAACGACTTAAATAGCGCCTCCACAACATGATGCGGCTCATCTCCGTATAGAAGTTCCAGATGCAAATTGGCCCTGCCTTCGTTGGCAAAACCTTGGAAAAATTCTTTTGCTAACCCAAATCGAAAGGCAGACGACACATCCTGCTTCTTCTCCGCTTTGGTCACCGACTTATAAGAAAAATCATCAAGACCGCGCCAAATGAAATGCGGTCGTGCCACCAAAATCAATCACGCATCGCGCGAGCGTTTCATCCATCGGCACATACGCTTCCCCGGTAAAAGGATTACGCGGATCAAACCCGGTGCCGTACCTTTTAATTCCTTTTTTGTCCCCAAGCGCCTGCACAAAAGCCTGCCCGAGCGCGAGTCCACAATCTTCCACCGTATGATGCGCATCGATGTGCAAATCCCCTTTGCATTTCAGTTCGAGATCCAGCGTCCCATGCTTCGCCATCAACGTGAGCATGTGATCGAAAAAACCGACCCCAGTCGAAATGGAAGACTTCCCAGTCCCGTCAATATTCAGGGACAGAGAGATCTGGGTCTCAGTAGTTTCACGTTTGATGCGCGCCTGCCTCTTTTGCATCCGCAGAACTTAAACAGCGTCACTCGGGAAAACAAACCGTAATTCCTAGCAGCGCCGATTGGCAATCGGCGAACTTCAAGTCGGAGCGCCGGTTTTTAATCAGCTTTTCTTTTCACTTGGACAGCCTTTGTCCAAGTGACCTTGCTACCATCCTCGCAAATATGAATATAGAAATCTCTTTATCGTCCGGGCAATCGCTCGGCGACCGATGCTTCCAAAGCGTCAAAAACTTGACCGTTTCTTTACCGTTTCTTTACCGAAATTCGGCGTCTTTTTTCACCCAATCTGTGCACCACAATGACTTACAAACATTCGCCCCTAAACTCGGTCGGTTTTTTACATCCGTCACGCCATAACGCCAAATTGCGCCTTGTAACGCTTCATAACGGCTTATAACGCCAAAAAAATAAAAAAATATTTTTCACCATCCAACCCGGTCTATAATTAACACAGAATCTTTGCCATGACTCCTCATCGGGAAATAGTCCAACTCCGACAGCTCCTCGCCGAGCGTTTCCCGCACCTCAGGAATTGGACCGACACGCCGCCCGCGCCAACTTTTTGGAAAACCGGCATCGACCATCTTGATCACTTGATCGGCGGCGGCTTGGCAAAAGGCTCCATCACCGAAATCGTGGAGCAAAATCTGCCTCCGGCAGCGGTCTCTTGTTGCATACGCTCATTCAACAAGCCCACACCACGCAGCAAATCATCGTCCTTATCGACGCCGCCGATTCCTTCGACCCATGCTCCTTCGATCAGGAAACCTTGTCGCGCCTTCTCTGGGTCCGTTGCAAAAACGCCGCCGAAGCACTCAAAGCCACCGACATCATCCTGCGCGACCGCAATCTGCCATTGGTGTTGCTCGACCTGAAAATGAACCCAGCCGCGCAGCTCCGAAAAATTTCCGGCACAACCTGGTATCGCCTCCAACGCATCGTCCAACAAAACGGCACCGCGTGTGTCGTGTTCACTCCAAATGCGATGGTGAGCAGCACCGAAGTCCGAATTTCCTTAGACACGCATTTCAACATCACCGCGCTATCGCACACGCAAGAAGAACTCATCCCTGAACTCCAATTCAATTTAGATCGCGAAAACTTGAGAGCCGTGGAGGTCGGCTAACAGGACGCGCTGTTTCGATATGGAACTTGGAGCTTCTCTGGATCTTGGAGTTTTTATGAATTTTGGAGTTTGAATTTTGAAGTTTCCAAATGTTCGCCGTCATCTACATCCCCAACTTCCACCTCCAAGCCGCCTTGCGACTTGAGCCCGAGCTACGCACTCGTCCCGTCGCGCTCATCGACGACCGACTCCCCAAAGCCACAATTTTCCAACTCACCGAAGCCGCCGCCAACTCCGGCGTCAACATCGGCCTGACCTCCACCCAAGCCATGGCCCGCTGTCGCGACATCATCATCCGCTCCCGTTCCATCGCGCAGGAAGAAGCCGCCACCGAAACGTTGCTCCAATGCGCCTACTGTTTTTCGCCCAACATCGAATCCACCGCCGCCGGAATTTGCACGATTGATTTGCAAGGCCTCAATATTTGTAGGAGACGAGGCGACGAGTCTCTAACTTTACCTGGCGTTGAGGACGCCAACACGTCAGAGAATCATCACGTCGTCTCTTATACAGAAGAATGGGCTGACAAAATCCTTTTCGCTTTAGGTCAACTCGGCTTCGAAGCACAACTCGGCCTGGCCGAAACGCCTACGCTCGCATTGCAAGCCGCGAAACACGCATCTTCTCCCTCTCTTCCCGAGGGGAGGAGAGGGCCGGGGAGAGGAGGCATTTTGTTCGTAGAAAATCCCGACACCTTCATCACGTCCCTCCCCATCGAAAGCCTCTCCCCACCATCCGAAATTTTCGAAGTCCTGCAAAAATGGGGCATCCACACCGTCGGCGCCTTCCTCGCCCTCGGCAAAGACAGACTCGCCGAACGTCTCGGCCCCGAAGCCGTCGAACTTTTCGATTCAGTTTCGACGCACGAAATCCGTCCGCTCAAGCTCTACATTCCCTCAGCCGTTTTCGAAGAGTCCATCGAATTTGAAAACCCCATCGAAACCCTCGAGCCACTCCTGTTCATACTCAAACGTTTCGTCGATCAACTCAGCCGCCGTTTTGAAATCATCTACCTCGTCGCTGGCGAATTGCATCTGTGCATTGGTCTGCAATCAGGCCAAAACTACGAACACACATTCCGCGTTCCCGCACCCACTCGCGATGTGGAAACACTCTTCCGCATGCTCCACACGCATTTGGAAAATGTGCGAACAGAAACCCCAATCATTTCACTCACACTCGCCGCCAAACCCTGCCGCGCCGGCAACCACCAATTCGGCCTCTTCGAAGTCGCCCTGCGCGACCCAAACCAATTTCACGAAACGTTGGCACGGCTGACCGGCCTATTGGGCCCCAACCGCGCCGGCACTCCGCGATTAGAGCAAAGCCACCGTCCCGACGCCTTCAAAATGGAGTCCCCCAATTTCGAATCCGATCCTGCAGTGCGGGACGGTAAGCAACTTTTGAAATCCGAAATTTCAAATTTAAAATTCAAAGTCCTCGGCCCGCCGCTACGTCGCTTTCGTCCTGCAATTCGCACTACAGTCGAAATCCGCAACAACAAACCAGTTCTGATGCACAGCAGCCAATTCACCGGCCCAATCAAAGAAGCCCGCGGCCCCTGGCGCATCTCCGGCAACTGGTGGGAAAACGGTTGGGGCCGCGACGAGTGGGACATCGAAACCACAAACGGCGACATCTTCCGCCTCGCCCAACAAAACGACGAATGGTCGATAGAAGGAGCGTTGGACTAGCGATGAAACCTCAGTTACATCACGACATGGACCGATTGCCTGTCCAACTCCACCAGGGAATTCTGCTCCAGGGCAGCGATAATTTGCGGCAGATGTTTTTCGAACAGCGCGATGAGATCGTTTTTGCGAATGTTGCCCGTGCGCACGAGCAACAACTTCCACGGTTTTCCGTGCAGAAGATGCGAGTGATAAAAGTCGGAATCTTTGGTGATCAGCACGCGTCGGTGCTCCAAGGAGAGTTTATTCAACGTCTCATCAACCGTCTGATTTTGTGCAGGGAGATTTATCGTGTGGATGGCATCATGTCCCGCGATTTGCAGCAGCTTGCACAAGCTTGGCGGAACGTGTGCGTCCACCAGAAAGTTCATGCCAACACTAGATGCTTACTCTTGAGCTTCAACGACTGCGTCGCGAATTCGAGGCACGCCTGTAAGTCTTCGCGTTCCAAGTCCGGAAATTCAGCGAGGAGATCTTCGAAAGTATCACCGGCAGTGAGATATTCGAGCATAGCTTCCACAGGATACCGGAGATGCCGAATGGCTGGTTTGCCATGGCAAATCTCGGGATCAATTGTGATTCGAGAAAGCAGGTCGCTCATACGTTCCAACATACCGGTTTTAAGCAGCCATTACAAGCAATGCCATTTTCAGCCAAGTAGTTGATTGTATGTACGTCGAACTCCATTCTCGCAGTGCTTTCAGCTTTTTGCGCGGCAGTTCTCTGCCGGAGCAATTGGCCGAAGTCGCTGCCGAATTGCAAATGCCCACGCTGGCACTTTGCGATCGTGATGGAGTTTACGGCGCACCGCGATTCTTCGCCGCCGCCAAAGAAAAAAATCTCCGTCCAATCATCGGCGCAGAATTGACGATGGAAGACGGCAGCGTCTTGCCCGTGCTCGTCGAAAACCGCGGCGGCTACCAACACCTCTGCCAACTCCTCACCCGCGGCCATCTTCGCAGTGCCAAAGGCGAAACCAAATTCCGCTGGAGCGAGCTTCCCGAATTTGCCGAAGGTCTAGTTGCGCTCACTGGCGACGAAGAAGGCCCGCTCATCAAAAACCTTTTCTCTTGTAGGAGACGAGGTAACGAGTCTCTAACTTTAAAAAAAGAAAATCAGAGACTCGTCACCTCGCCTCCTACACAAGCTCTAGATAAGCTCATCGAAACCTTCGGCCCCAATCGCGTCTTCATCGAAATCCAGCGCCACCACCTCCGTGGCGAAGAACGCATCAACAACGCTCTCATCCAACTCGCCGAACACACGCGCCTCCCACTCCTCGCCACAAACGGCGTCCTCTACGCCAAGCCTTACGCCCGCCAGGTCCACGACGTCTTCACCTGCATCCGCAATCACACGCACTTGGACGCCGCCGGCACCTTGCTCGCGCCCAACAGCGAACGCTTCCTCAAAACTGCGGTCGAAATGGAATCCCTCTTCCACGATTTGCCTCAAGCCATCGAAAACACCGCGCGCCTCGCCGATCGCCTGCAATTCACACTGGCCGATCTTGGCTACGAATTTCCAAAATTCCCAGTCGGTCCCGGCGAAACCATGGACGGCGTTCTGCGCGAACAAACCTTGGTTGGCGCGCGCAAACGTTACGACGGCACAATCCCCGAGAAAGTCGCCAAACAAATCAAACACGAGTTAGCGCTCATCGAAAAACTCGGGTTCGCCGGTTACTTCCTCATTGTCGCCGACCTCGTAAAATTCTGCTGCGAAAACGACATCATGTGCCAGGGCAGGGGAAGCGCCGCCAACAGCACCGTTTGTTTTTGTCTCGGCATCACCGCCGTCGACCCGCTCAAGTTCAACACACTGTTCGAGCGTTTTCTAAGCGAAGGCCGCAAAGGCTGGCCCGACATTGATATTGATTTGCCGAGCGGCGACCGACGCGAACGCGTCATTCAGGAAGTCTATCGTCGTTACGGCAAACACGGCGCCGCCATGACCGCGAACGTCATCAGCTACCGCGGCAAAAGCGCCGCACGCGAAATCGGCAAAGCACTCAATTTATCCAACGACGTCATTGACCGTTTCTCTCATCTGTTCGCAAATGGCGATTTCCCGCACACCATGGAACTCGCGCAGCAAATGGAACAGGCCGGTCTGCCTGCCGACCATCCGCGCGCCGCGTCATTCGTGAATCTTTACAAACAGATTTACGCTTTGCCGCGCCACCTCGGCCAACACTCCGGCGGCATGATTATTTGTCAGGGCAAACTTAGTTCCATTGTTCCACTTGAAAACGCCTCCATGCCCGGCCGCGTCGTCGCGCAATGGGACAAAGACGATTGCGAAGACCTCGGTATCATTAAAGTGGATTTGCTCGGCCTCGGCATGATGTCCGTTCTGCAAGACGCCATCAAACTAACCGAACAACGCGGCCATCCTGTCGATCTTGCTCGCATCCCCGTCGACGACGCGCCCACGTTCAAGATGATGCAAGAAGCCGACACCATCGGCGTTTTCCAAATCGAAAGCCGCGCGCAAATGGCCACCTTGCCGCGCATGAAGCCGGATTGTTTTTACGATGTGGTTATCGAAGTCGCGATTATCCGCCCGGGACCGATTCAAGGCGACTTGATGCATCCGTATCTGAATCGCAGGGCAGGCCGTGAACCCGAGACTTATTACGATGAGAAATTGCGCCCTGTTCTGGAGCGCACGAAGGGCGTACCGCTTTTTCAGGAACAACTCCTTCAAATTGCGATGGTCATGGCCGACCTATCTCCAAGCGAGGCTGAGGATTTACGCCGCGCCTTGAGTTTTCATCGTTCCGAAGAACGCATGAACAAAGTTGTGGTGAAGATGAAAAGTAAGATGGAGCAAAAAGGAATCGCTGCTGATGTCATCGGAAAAATTCTCAAGTGGATTGGATCGTTTGCTCTTTACGGTTTTCCAGAATCGCACACCATCAGCTTCGCCATTCTCGCTTATGGCAGCACCTATTTGAAAGTCCATCACGCCCCCGAATTTTACGCGAGCCTTCTCAACAATCAGCCAATGGGTTTTTATTCGCCGGCGACAATCGTGAAAGATGCCAAACGTCATGGTGTCAAAACTCGTCCGATCTGTATCGAGAGTTCTGATTGGCTTTGTACAGTCGAAGACGATGGCTCGATACGGTTGGGCTTCTGTGTTGTGCAAGGTCTTCGTCTCGAACACGGTCAACGCATCATCCAACAGCGGGCACGTAAACCGTTTGGTTCAATAGACGATTTCAAATGGCGCACAGGATTGAACAAAGCCGAATTGCGGACCTTGGCCGAAATCGGCGCATTGAATAAGCTCGCCAAACACCGTCGCGATGTGCTCTGGCAAATCGAGAAGGACAGTTGCGAGTTCGACCTCTTCAATTTCCGGAGAGACGAATCACACGAATCCCAACCTTCTCCTCTGGCCATTATGGACGCAGTCGAACGCGTTCGCGCCGACTATCGCGGAACCAATCTTACGACGGGACCGCATCCCATGACCCTAGTGCGTGCCGACTTGCCCGACGTTTGGCGTGCAGCCGATCTCTCTAAAAGCCGTAACGGCGAAACAATCCGCATCGCCGGCAATGTCATTTGCCGTCAACGCCCCGGCACTGCCAAAGGCTTCGTCTTCATTAGCCTCGAAGACGAAACCGGAATCAGTAACGCAATCGTCAATCCAGACCTATTCGAGGAACTCCGCCTCGTAATTACACACGAGCCATTCCTCATCATTGAAGGCATTGTCCAAAACAGGGAGAATGTTGTTTTGGTTCAGGCAAGGCGAATCATGCCCATGCCTAATGAGTCGCTTGCTGCCGCGCCGTCGTACGACTTCCACTAAATGAGCTTCTTTAACTTCCTCAAATCCTCGGTGAATCTTTCACGTTCGCGATGCCGCGTCTCTTCATCCGGCGTGCGCAAGATGGCCGAGGGATGCACCGTTGCCATCACATGGAATCCAGAGTTTGTTTCAATTAACTCTCCGTGCCGTTCCGTCACCCTAAAATTACGTCCCAACAACGCCTGCGCCGCCGTTGCTCCGAGACAAACCACTACCTTCGGTTTGAGTAATGCGATTTCCGCATCCAACCACGGCCGGCACGCCGCGATCTCTTTCGCATTCGGTGTTTTATGAATGCGTCGCTTCCCCGCCGGTTCCCATTTGAAATGTTTCACAGCGTTGGTGACATAACACTCACTGCGCTTGATACCCACTTCTTCCAATGCGAGGTCGAGAAGTTTTCCAGCAGGTCCAACGAACGGATGCCCGGCGATGTCTTCCTCATCCCCCGGTTGTTCACCAACAAGGATGATCTTCGCCTTCAACGGCCCTTCTCCAAAAACCGTTTGCGTTGCGCCCTTCCAAAGCGGGCAAGCCGTGCAACCAAGCGCAGTTTTGCGAAGGTTTTCGTAAGTGGGATTCGCAGGGACCAGTGGCGCGGCAGTTTGCACTGCAGCCTTCTTGCCCGCGCGTTTTCGAACCGGAGTATCCAACACTTGTGCCATGCTCCCAATCTAGCACGAATTCAATCAGCCCCAAACTTCTGCTTGCCGCAGTTGTTTCAACAGCAATTGCTCCAGCGACGTATCCGAGCTAACACTGAAGAAGCTTGCGCCGCGCGCCTGACAAAACTCGCGCAATCGTTGGCAGTAGTTCTGAACGGTCTGCTGGTAATGCTTGAGCCGGTATTTCCCGAACGTCACTTCCTGCATCACGCCCGTTTCCGAATCGACCAGTTTGAGGTCGCCGTAGGTCGATGGATTCAATTCTTCCGGCGAGAGAATCTGAATCGCGTTGATATGAAAGCCACGTCCGATCAGCGCATTGAGACCGGGCTCGTATCCAGCAGGATCAAGAAAGTCACTCAGCACGACCGCTACGCCCGCCTGCCTTGCTGCGAGTGCGCCACGTCGAAGCGACTCATTGAAATCACAAGCCCCGCGAGCGGTGAGCGCGCCGAGATTTTGGAAGAACTGCATCGAAGATTTCCGTCCACGCACTGCGCGCAATCCGCCGCGGGCCGCCGCTTCTCCGCTAAGCGCCTGACGGTCGAGATTCGGATTGTTCATATCCAAATCGGGAAACGGGTAAACAGTGACACGATCAAATCCGCACAGCGCGACGTATCCAACGGCCGCCGCAATCTGGCGAGCAAAATCAAATTTTGGCGGCGTCCCGAAACTCATCGATTCGCTGGCATCGAGAAAAATGCGGACCGGCAATTCGCGTTCCTCTTCGTAGAGTTTGAGGAACAACTTGTCGAGCCGTCCATAGAGATTCCAGTCGAGATACCGGAAGTCGTCGCCAGCGACATAGTTGCGGTAGTCGGCGAATTCAACGGATTGCCCGCGCGCTTTGCTGCGGCGTTCACCTTTGGCCGAACTCTTCGCGCGGCGTGCCGCCAGCAATTGGAATTGTTCCAATCGTCGCAACAGGTCTGGTGTGAGCAAGGCGCTCATTCACGATTAGACTTCAATCGCTGCAACATCGCGCGGGACGTCCTGGAGGATTTGCGTGATGATGTGATCGGTGGTGATGCCTTCGGCTTCGGCTTCGAAATTCAGAATCAAACGATGACGCAATGCCGCTGCTGTCACGGCTTCGATGTCTTCGAAGCTGACGTTGAAACGGCCATGGGTGAGGGCGCGGACTTTGCCGGCCAGCATCAAAGTTTGGCCGCCACGTGGGCTGCTGCCGAAGCGCAGGTATTGGTTCGTGATCGGGACAGCGGTTTCGCTTTTTGGATGGGTCGCGAGGACAAGGCGCACGGCGTAGTCTTTGACGTGGGATGCGACCGGGACTTGCCGGACGAGCTTTTGAAGTTCGAGAACTTGCTCCTTCGCCAGCACGCGGTTGACTTGCACTTTCTTTCCTTCGGTCGTGCGGGTGAGGACTTCGGTCAGTTCCGCGCCGGAAGGGTAACCGACAATCAGTTTAAAAAAGAACCGGTCGAGTTGTGCTTCGGGAAGAGGATAGGTTCCTTCCTGATCAATCGGATTTTGCGTCGCGAGAACGAAGAAAGGTTCGTCGAGCTTACGAATCTGACCGCCGGCAGTGACGCTCTTTTCCTGCATCGCTTCCAACATCGCAGACTGCGTCTTCGGTGTGGCGCGGTTGATTTCGTCGGCGAGCACGAGGTGCGCAAAAATGGGACCGTGTTGAAACTGGAACTCGCGTTTGCCGCCCGGCGTTTCCATCACGATGTTCGTGCCGAGAATGTCCGCTGGCATCAGGTCCGGCGTGAACTGGATGCGGTTGAAACTCATGTCGAGCACTTCGCTCAGCGTACGGACGAGGAGCGTTTTACCGAGTCCGGGCACGCCTTCGAGCAGGACATGGCCACCGCCGAAGACGGCGATGAGGGTGCCTTCAACGATCTCGTCGTGGCCAACGATGACTTTGCCGATTTCGGCGCGGAGAGATTCGTAAGCGTTGCGGAATTGTTGGATCTGCTCTTCGGTATTCATGACGCCATTCCTTTTTAACTGCAATCAGGTGCAATTAGCTGCAAACAGGTGCAATCGACTGCAACTGACCCCGAATCTAGCGAAAGGGTTATGAAAGGCGAGCAGAATGAGGAACGGTGGGGGCACCCTTCCCGGGGTGTAGACCCGTTACATCGTTACAACCCTTGTAAACATTGGGGATTTTTGCGTTTTTACCCGTAACATTGGCCGTTACAAACCCTCTGCGGACCCGTTACAAAAGGCGAAGGGGCGAGTGCAGGGACGGCGTTATTTGAGACGAACGTTGGTGGCTGCAAACCGCTTGCTCACGCGCGCGGCTCGGTTGAATTACCGGGCGCGGACCTGGAGCTGGCGGACTTTGGCGCGGATGCGTTTATAATCGCTATGCTCGCGCAGGTTCTTGAGGTCAGGGTCTTGCATCATCCACTTGAAATCTCGATAGCCGAGATTGAGGGCAAGTTCCAGCGCTTCGGCAGCGAGGTCGCACTGGTGAGTGAGCGAGTAGCTGCAGGCGAGATTGTAATGAATCAGCGAATCGTCGGGTTTGATGCGCGAAAGCTTCTCGTCGATGCGAAGACCTTCGTCGTAGCGCCCACGGCGCGTGTAATCATCACCGAGGATCTGGAGAGCATCGATATAGCCCGGATACCGGCGGATGACCCCTTCCATAAACTGAATTTCGAAGTCCAAATCGCGCAATTCTTGACGGGTCGGCCTCTTGCGCGAGCTGGCGATCTTTTTTGCCATAGTGAACGCCTGATAGATGCCTCAGGTGAACTTGTAAGTCGATTCTTTTTGGATTAGGGCCGCGAAATTTTTTTCTAAATTCCTCTTGCGCCCCGATAGGGGACGCACACAGTTTTGCACGCAAATGAACTGCTTTGTCACAGGCGCATCTGGATTCATCGGCGCGAATCTCGTGCACGAATTAATCGCGCGCGGACATCGCGTCAAAGCGCTTGTTCGCAAAGGCAGCGACACGCGCGCCCTGGGCGAGGTCAATTGCGAATTTGTGCAGGGCGATGTGCTGGATCGCACTGCTTTGGATGAAGGACTGCGCGGGTGTGATTGGTGTTTTCATGTGGCGGCGAGTTATCACCTTTGGCTGCGCGATTATGCGCCAATGTATGCGGCGAATGTTGAGGGGACACGAACGGTTCTCGAAACTGCCGCGAAAGCGGGATGCAGTCGGATTGTTTATACGAGCACGGTGGGTTGCATTGGTTTGCCGAAAGAGGTGAATGGCAAAGTGACGCCGACGGATGAAGCGACGCCGGTTTCCGGCGCGCAGATGAGCAATCATTACAAGAAATCGAAATGGGAAGCGGAAGTTGTGGCGCGTGAGCTCGCGACGAAGGGTCTGCCGATTGTCATCGTGAATCCCAGTGCCCCGATTGGACCGCGGGATGTGAAGCCGACACCGACGGGGCAGGTGATTGTCGATTTTCTCAATCGTAAGATGCCGGCATATTTGGACACCGGTTTGAATTGGGTGCATGTGCGAGATGTGGCGATTGGTCATATTCTTGCCGCGGAGAAAGGCCGTATCGGTGAGCGATATATCCTCGGGAACGCGGAAGGGAATTGGACGATGAAGGAATCTTTGGACGAACTTGCGCGTGTAACCGGTTTGCCTGCGCCAAAATTTCAAGTGCCCTATGCGGTTGCGCTTACCGCTGCTTATTTCGACGAAGCAATTTCCAAAATTTCCGGCAAGCCGCCGAAAGCGCCTCTCGCCGGTGTGCGAATGGCGAAATACAAAATGTTTTTTAACCCGAGCAAAGCGGTGAAGGAACTCGGGATGCCGCAAACATCACCGCGCCAGGCGTTCGTCGATGCCATCGAGTGGTTTCGCGCGAATGGGTATGTGAAGAATTAAACGCCGCAAGGGCTACTACTTCAATTCAGCTTTTATTTCGCGGATCATTTGTTCCAACTGCCGGCCGTATTTGACGTAGCTGTCGTAAACGTGTTTGTCGTCAGCTTTGACGGTGGCGTCGTGGAAAACGACGGCGACGTGCGGTTCGATGGAGATACCGGCGTCGTAGCCGCGTGGAAGGCATCTTTTAAAATCTTGCGGACGTGGCCCTGGCCTTCGCCGGGATAGTTGTAGTCGCAATCGTTTTTCGCGGGGACGTAAGTGGCGTCTTTGACGTGGATATGGGCGACGTGGTCGCGGATGTGTTCCCAGAATTCCCATGCGTCCTGTCGCGGCCACGGCTTGGACTTCATGCGGTCAGCGTTGAAGACGGGATTACCGGTGTCGAAAACCCATTTCAAGCCGGGGCATTTTTCGAGGAGTTCCAGGCCGTGTTGCCAGCTCATGCCGCCGTAGTTCATGCAGTTTTCATGCACGGGTTGAAGGTCCGCGTCGGTAAACATTTTCGTGACTTCGCGAATACGATGAAATACTTCGTCGGGAGTTTTTTCGTCTGTATCGGCCGGCTTGAAACTCATGATGCGAACGTATTTGGTGCCGAGCCGTTGCATGCGCGGGATGCAGCGTTTGACTTCGCAAACGGTGATGTCGAAAGGGTCCGTGATTTTCTTGGCCCAGTTGGCGATGGCGGAGCCAAAGGCGTAAACGCCGAGACCGCTTTCTTTCAACTTGGCTTCAACGACGTCGAACGCTTTGTCGGGGATATCGTGGAGGTTGCCTTTGGGAAAGCCGTCGACTTCGACGACGCGCATCTCAATATATTTCCAGCCGAGCTCCTTGGTGGCGTTGGTCTGGGCGTCGAGTTTGGCGCCTGCTTCATCTCCGATACCTGTCAAAATCATGGGTCAATTTAGCCACAGATGAAACACGGATGGAACACAGATTTTCCGTGGCGCGCGCGGAGCGACAGCCCTACTTTGAACTCCAACATTCCAGTAGCGGGCCTTCGGCGCCGTAAACGGGATCGAATTTCGGGAGGGGAAGCATGGCGATGATGTGCGGATGATTTAGCACTTTGGCGAATGCCTGTGGCAGTTGTAATGCGGTTTTCATACTCCCAAAAATTAATTTAGCGCAGAAGCGAGTTGTAATAGTTGGCGCTGCGAAGTGCGTCGGGGGTGTTCCTACGGAAAATAGCAAGAATGGATGAGGCACATGTATTCCAATTTCGTGTAGCGTTCTATGGGAAAATGCGATGGGCGAATCAGCAGGCAACAACGAACACGAACGGCACGAGAGTTTGTCGAAATACGACATTCTCGATACGCCGGCTGACCCGGCATTTGATGATTTAGCTTCTTTGGCGGCACAGTTTTGCAACGTGCCCGTATCGCTCATCTCGTTTTTGGATGGCGATCGTGAATGGATCAAGTCGGAGGTTGGCACTTCAATCCGCGAGATTCCCCGGAACCATGCGTTTGCCAAGCGCGCCGTTTACTCCAACGATTTTGTCGTTGTATCGGATGCCGAGGCCGACGAGGAATTGCGAGACAATCCGCTGGTTAAAGATGAACCGCACGCGCGATTTTTTGCGGGTTGGCCTTTGATCAATCCACAGGGCGTGGCGGTTGGCGCGCTATATGTTATTGACGATCACATCCACCATCTGACCGATCAGCAGACGCAGATTCTGAAGGTGCTTAGCCATGAAGCAGTGATGCTGCTGGAATTACGTCGTGAGCTGCATGAGTCACGGGAAAAAAACGAACGCACGCGCGCCGAGTTGGAGGAGATGAGGCTGAAATTGCAGGCACGGTCGGCGGAGCACCTTCGCGTTGAAACTGAATTGAAGCGGCGCGAACGACAGTTGTCGGACGCTCAACGAATAGCGCATTTAGGCAGTTGGGAGTGGGATCTTTGCACGAATTTAGTAACATGGTCGGACGAGCTTTTTCGCATCTACGGTGTGAAACCGAACCAGTTTGAGGCGACGTATGAAGCCTATCTTCGATACGTTCATCCTGACGATCGGGTCAAAACGAATCATGCCGTCGAGCAGGCGCTCGTCACCAAGGGCTCTTTTGATACGGAAGAGAGAATTGTTCGAGCGGACGGGACGGTGCGCACTCTGTCCACATGCGGCGAAGTCATCCGGAACGAAAAGGGTGAACCAGTCCGTATGGTCGGCTGTTGCTACGACATCACGGAACGCAAGCAGATAGAAAACAAGCTGCAACACTTATTGTCGCTGTTAAACGCAACGATTGAAGCCACTGCCGATGGCATACTGGTCGTGGACATGGATCAAAAGATCGTTCAGTTCAATCGAAAGTTCGCTGAACTATGGCACTTTCCGAAGGAATTCGCTTCTATTTACGAAGATGGACGGCTGATCAACTTTGCTTCTGATCAACTGAAAGATCCGCTTGGATTTCGGCAGAAGGTGGAAGCGATGTATAAATCGCCCGAATGCGATAGTTTTGATGTGCTCGAGTTCAAGGATGGCCGGACGTTTGAGAGATATTCGTGTCCGCAATACCTCGCAGGCAAACCCGTTGGCCGGGTTTGGTCGTTTCGGGATGTAACCGAACGCGAGCGGGCCATTCAAGTGATGCGCCTAAGTGAAGAGCGATACCGGTCCCTGGTTCTTGCGTCTACCCAAATCGTATGGTCGACGGATGCGGACGGTCAGGTGATGGAAGATAGCCCGTCGTGGCGGGCCTTCACGGGCCAAACCGTGGCCGAAACAAAAGGGCGCGGGTGGTTGTCAGTTGTGCATCCTCGCGACCGGGCACGCATTGCTGAAATGTGGGAGCACGCGACAAAGACTGGGTCGATTTACCAGGTGGAATATCGGATCCGCCGCGCCGATAGTGAGTGGCGATATGTCACCGTGCGTGGCGTTCCCGTTCATGAAAAGGACGGCAAAATCCGGGAATGGGTCGGTTATTGCATGGACATTACGGACGCCAAGAATGCAAACGATATCATATTGAAAGAACGCGATTTTTCGAATGCGTTGATCAGCAGTTTGCCGGGAATTTTTTATGTGCTGGACGAGACCGGCCTGAATCTGCGGTCGAACGAAAACCTCGAAAAGGTTACCGGATATTCGTCACTGGAAATCTCAAGAATGCGGGGGCCCGACTTCGTTGCTGACGACGAGAAGGAGATGCTGGCCGCACGATCCACAAAGTTTTTGAAACCGGTGAAGCGGATGTTGAGTTGCAATTGTTGACGAAGGCCGGGGAGCGCGTGCCTTTTTATTGCACTGGCCGACTCGTTCATCTGGATGGCCGGCCGCGCCTCGTTGGCGTCGGTATCGATATCTCTGAATTAAAGAGAGCAGAGGCGGAAAACAAACGGCTCAATGCCGAGTTGGAACAGCGCGTGCAGGAGCGGACGCTGCAATTGAACGAAGCGAGCAAGGAAATGGCGACGTTTACCTACACAGCGTCGCACGACCTGCGTTCGCCTGTTCGTGCAATCGTCGGTTTTGCGCGCGCCATTCGCGAAGATTCCGCTCATTTGTTGGGCGAAGAAAGCAGGCTTTACCTGGACCGCATCATTCACGCGAGCGACCGCATGATGCAGTTGATTGACGATCTGTTGAAATATTGCCGCGTTGGGCAACAGGCGGTCCATTTGCGCGCAGTTTCGATCCAGAAGATGATCGAAGAGATTTTTCAGGAGTTTGAACCGCGACTTAAAAGTATTGGAGGAGAAGTTTTAATCGCAAGCGACCTGCCGCGCGTTCTTGGTGATTCCACTTTATTGCACAAGATTTTCGAAAATTTGATCGAAAACGCCGTCATTTATCGAAAACCACAAGAGCCATTGCGAATAGACGTGAACTGGCGAAAAGGAGTCGACGACGTCGTCGTCTTCGTTGCCGATAACGGAATCGGGATCGCTCCGCATCATCACGAGCGGATTTTTGACGTGTTCCAACGCCTGCACGGAACTGACGATTTTCCAGGGACGGGTATTGGCCTGGCCACAGTCAAACGGTCGATCGAAAAACTTGGTGGAGAAGTGTGGGTTGAATCAGAGTTGGGTAAGGGAAGCGTATTCTGCGTAAGGCTCAAAACAGTGGACGCCACGGCCAGTAACGGATTGTGATGCTTTTTCCTGAAGGTTTTTCAAAGGGATGTCGTCAAAAGCGGTATGTTTGACTGTGGACTTCAGAAACGAAATTTCAGGACATTCGGCGCTTTGATTGCAACAAGTGTATTTCTTGTTGGTGCAATAAATTCCCATGCAGAATTGCCGACGGTGAAGTTTCGTTCAGTTTTCCCGGAGTTAACCCTGGATCGCCCGGTGCGAATGGAAGAGGCGAATGATGGGTCGGCGCGTTACTTTGTTGTGGAGCAGAAGGGGCGGATTGTTATTGTGCCAAAAGGGAGCGATTGCAAAGCGACGAAAGAGTTTTTCAATATCGTCGATCGCAAGCCGCTGGAGTCTAACGAGGAGGGGCTGCTTGGCCTTGCGTTTCATCCGCATTTCCGCACGAACGGATTGATCTATGTCTACTACAACCAACAGAAACCGCGGCGCAGTATCATCAGTGAGTTCAAGGTTTCAGCCACAGACTCGAACAAGGCTGACGTGGCATCCGAACGAAAGGTGCTGGAGGTCGAACAACCTTACCCGAATCACAAAGGCGGCACGGTGACGTTTGGCCGCGATGGCTTTCTTTATATTGGTCTCGGCGACGGCGGTTCGATGAATGATCCGCACAACAACGCACAAAATACCGCGGTGTTGTTGGGAAAAATTTTACGAATCGACGTCGATTCACGGACGAACATTGTTCAAGGCAAACACACAAATTCACTTCAGTACGGCATCCCATCCGACAATCCATTTGCGAACCGGCCATACGGCGTGCGCGGTGAGATTTGGGCCTATGGGTTACGGAATCCCTGGCGGTTCAGTTTTGATCGCGAGACGGGAGAGTTGTGGGTTGGCGATGTCGGGCAGGATTTGTGGGAAGAGGTCGACGTGGTTGTCAAAGGCGGCAACTACGGCTGGAATGTGCGTGAGGCGTTTCATCCTTTTAAACCTGAACCCGAAGGCGCGCGTTACAAAGAGCCTGTGATAGAATATCCGCACACCCCAGCGATCCTGTCACAGTCGAAGTTTCCGAAACATGGGATCGGAACGTCGCTCACCGGCGGGTACGTTTATCGCGGCAAAAAATTCCCTGCGCTTCAAGGCATTTATCTTTACGCGGATTACACGTTGGGGACGATTTTTGGTTTGCGATGTAAAAACGGCAAGGTGACGGAGTATGGGACCTTATTGTCGCAACCAAAAAACATTGCCAGTTTCGCAGAGGACCTGGATGGAGAGATTTATGCGCTAGCGTTCGACGGAAAAGTTTATGCGATCGAACCGGACGCGGCTGGGAAATCGGTAGAGTCGAACATTCCCAAGGATTGAAGTGGTGGGCCCGCCCGGATTTGAACCGGGGACCAAGCGATTATGAGTCGCCTGCTCTAACCGCTGAGCTACGGGCCCAATCAGCTGATGACAGCGCATTAAACAATAGCCAGCACAGGCCGTTTTACAATCTGATACTGGTTTCTGCTATCGACCTCACTGCACAATTTTGAGCCGATAGTAGCGCGCCTTGTTAGTAGATTGGAGCAGAGCGCCCGCATCTGTAAAAGTCTGCGTTGAAGGCGAGCCGTACGCGCCGGGTCCATCTCACTTTGAATCGGTCGAACAATGTCGATTAATGGACCATTAAAGCCCCCGTTCGCATCGCCGTCGCAATATTGAAGTCGATACCGGGTTCCACCGACCGTCGACCACGTTAAAACAATGTCACCGTTCGGTTGCATCGCGGCGTTGGTGACTCGCAGGGATGAGGCCGAATTGGTCGGATTCGTGTTCGCAAAATATTCGTTAAGGTTGCTTTGACCGTCCCCATCGTCATCACCATTTGGATCGGTGACGCCGTAGCGCACTTCCCAGGCATCAGGAAGTCCGTTGCTGTTGAGGTCCGGCGGCGCGTTGACAACCAAATCAAGATTGGCACTGGCGCTGATCGCAACGCTATCGGTTGCCGCAAAAGTGAATCGGTCAGTGCCGCGATAACCATGGGTCGGCAGATAAGTGATCGTGCCGGTCGCAGGATCGAAATTGTACGTCAGTCCACGGGTTGGCTGACTGTTAGTTCGAAACGCCAGGACATCTGCATTCGCGTCCGAAGCGACGAGATTAAAAGTGGTTGGCTGATCGCCTATAACAGTAACCGTTCGATTGGTGGCGACGGGAGCGGTGTTAGCGGTAGTCGTGAAAACACGCGAAGAACTCAGAAAGGTGTTGCCGGCGGAATCGGTAACTTTGACATACCATTCGTAGGTTTTGCTGGCCTGAAGGCCCGTCCAAACAAAACTATTCTGCGCTCCGGGAGGGACGTTCGTATTGGTTCCGAGCGCGACCCACGGAGTTCCCGGCGAGCCTGCTCCATTCGGTTGCATGTTGTAGCTAAACGAAAACTGGCTGTTGCCATCTGTCTCGTACGCGTCGGTATACGGCGAATACGTTTTCACGCTGACTAAGTTGTTGCTCGGCGAAAAAGTCATCACTCGCATCAGGCCGTTGCCACCGTTGATGCGCCCCTGATAATCGGAGATGAGCGTGTGAACGGTATGCCCGTTGAAAGTATCTGTGCGCCGGCCTTCGCCGCCCTCGTTGAAAACGTGACCGCCCAGCATCAGGAAAAAATTCGGATTCGTTTTCAACTCATCGTAAATCGCCTGGCCTTGGGCGCTGAATGGGGAAACGGTGGTGTCGTCCGGCGTATCGTCTCCTGCAAAATGCGTCAGAACGATGACTCGCCGATTCTGATTGGTCGCCAAAACATCATCGGCCCAGCCCAAAACGGTGGAGCCGTAGCGCCCATACTCGAAGGAGAGCACAATAAAATCCAATCCACTGACGCTGAACAAAGCAAACCATGTGTCGTTGTTGGTGCTGAAATGACCACCGTAATAGGGCATGTCGACAAAATGG
The DNA here is from genome assembly GCA_963702845.1 of uncultured Verrucomicrobiae bacterium. Lineage (GTDB taxonomy): Bacteria > Verrucomicrobiota > Verrucomicrobiia > Limisphaerales > Palsa-1400 > JAICXV01. The sequence goes on from OY969763.1 coordinate 1,204,299, forward strand.
GAGGTGCCGAAATATTTGTTATAATTATCGGTTGTACCGTCAGGATCGCCGTTTGGTTCCTGATCGTGGTTGCCGACAGACACGAGGTATGGAATGCCATTATTCAAAAGCGTTCGTGCGGGGTTTTCGAGACGGTACATGGCGTTCGTTGCATTGCGCCATTCGGTGGTGTTCGAATTGCCATTCAGGATATCACCATTTTGCACGCAATCGCCGAGGGTCGCGACAAACGGGATGTTTTGGCGGACGCGGTTGGTGATGATCCATTCGGTTTGGGAATACCACATTTCCATTGTTGCATTACCGGAACCCGACGCTTCACGAGCGTAATTTTGTGTGTCGGGCAATACTGGAATGAGAAAGTCTGGACCGGGATACGGCTTCGGAGCTTGACGACCAAAGTACGTCACCGTGACGTTTCCGGGCGCAGCATTCGAAGGAATCGCTCGCAGCGATGCGGTCGCCCCAAAGTTCGAGGCGCCGTTGGCCGGTGCAGTCAACCCGGCGGAAACAGGAACCGGGACCACGGAAAAGTTATCGTACGTAACCGGGCCAGCACTGGGAGCAATATCCCAAATGACGTAACGCCCTGGGCCAATAAAACGCCAACCATTCGGCAAGTCTGGATCCGTAGCAGTGTCGTAAATCCACGTGAAACCGCCATCCATTGAAACCTGCACGCGCGAGTGAAACGAACTCGTTTCAGCGCCGGCGTCTGTTACGCGGATGACAAACGTTACCTCAGTGCCAGAACTGCCGGGAACGGTGTTCGTAATGAACGTGTTGAGGTCGACGGCCAGCCCGGACGCGGCCGTATCAATGCGTTTACCGATGGTGTAAAAATTATCCTCGTTTGCCGTGCGAAACAATTGAACGCCAAAACCCCACGTCGTTGCATCGCCTTCAGCGCTGGCAATGGCAAACGAGAAGCGCTGTGTGCTAGGGGAATTGTTCGCCATGCTGATAGAAAGATCATACACGACGGGCTTTTGCGTCGTCGCGGCAGTTGACCCGAATGCAGGTGCTAAATCAAACGGTGTGGACCCGTTTGCGGAAAGGACGAACCGGCCAGCATTAGTCGCGACGTTTACCTGCAGTTTGTTGCTCGTAATTGCAAATGCCGAGTTGGGTTTCGTGCTCGTGGGAATGTAACGCAAGTTTGCCGACGCCGTTCCCGTGAGACGTGTAGCAGGTGGATTAATTCCCGAGTTTACACCTTGATTCAACGAGAAGCCGGTGCCGCTGCTGGTGGCATTGAAGTTGTCCGAAATGATCGGCTGCGCCGTCGCCGACAGGCATAACGCCAACGTCAAAAAAACATAAACGACTTTTTTCATGCAATCAGCACGGAACGGCGCTGGATCGAGGTAGCTTTTGTTCCGGTAATTCTGTTGATTGTAGCGGACGCACGCTGTCATGCAAAGCTTTGCTACGCTGAAATTCAGTACAGGCGGTTCCTGAGTTCCGTCAGCCGACGCGTCGGGCGCGGTCCGGTAGCTTATCTCTGAATTCGGGCCGAGCCGCCTTTGGCCAAGGCTTCGACTTGATCGAGCGTCGCCATCGTCGTGTCGCCCGGGAACGTTGTCAGCAACGCGCCGTGAGCCCATCCGAGGTTCACCGATTCCTGCGGTGAACGGCCGGTGAGCAGGCCATAGAAAAATCCCGCGGCATAACCGTCGCCGCCACCGACGCGATCCAGCACGTCGAGTTCGCACACGGGCGATTGATACGTTTCACCTTCCATCCACGCCACGGCGCTCCAGCTATGGCGATTGGTCGAATGCACTTCGCGCATCGTCGTCGCAACGGCTTTGATGTGCGGATGTTTTTTGGTGACGTTCGTCATCATGCTGAAGAACGCGCTCGGATCGAGTTTGCTCTTCGCGTGAACTTCAGGTCCGGGAATACCGAGGCCGAGTTGAAGGTCTTCTTCGTTGCCGACCAACACGTCGACGTTCTTAACGATTTTGTCCAGGACTGCAACGGCACGTTCGTGACCGCCGGCAATATTCCAAAGTTTGGCGCGATAGTTGAGGTCGAAGGAGGTGACCGCGCCGGCGGCCTTGGCCGCTTGCATGGCTTCGATGATTACTTCAGCAGTGGTGTGCGAAAGGGCGGCGAAAATTCCGCCGCTGTGAAACCATCGAACTCCTGAGCCGAAAATTTCTTTCCAATTAAAATCGCCCGGCTTGAGTTGTGCGGCCGCTTCGTTGCAACGGTTGTAGAAAACGATTGGGGCACGAACGCCATGGCCTTGATCGCTGTAAACCGTGGCCATGTTCGGGCCATGCACGCCATCGTGCTTGAACGTTTTATAGAACGGCTTCACGCCCATGGCGCGCACGCGTTCGGCAATGAGATCGCCGATGGGATATTGAACCATTGCGCTGGCGATGCCCGTTTTGAGTTGGAAGCAGTCCGAAAGATTGGCCGCGACATTGAATTCACCGCCGCTGACGTGGATGTCGCAGTGTGTCGCTTTGCGAAAGGGGATCAGGCCAGGATCAAGGCGATGGACGAGTGCGCCGAGAGAAAGAAAATCCAACGCTCCAGATTTAGGAATGCTCAAAGTCGATTTCATGGTCGCGGTCGGTATAACATGGCGACGAACGGATGAAAGTCGGAAATGGTTTCCCGTAATCGTGCCGAATTGTTGCGGCATGTATCATGCGTGTCCTCAACATTTAACGTATGCGTCCATGAAGCACTCAATGACCCTTAAGTTCAAGTGTAACCGTTGATTAGCATGAGGAAGTCTACGATCGGTTTTGCGACGGGTGCAAGGTCGTGGGGGCGGCTGCTGATGAGGTTGTGAAACGGTGTCGGTCAATGCTATGGCATATTTTCCCTAAATACCGAATAATTCAAACGGCGACGGCGGTCACACATGCCTGGTCACTCACCACTTTCACCTTGCCAATACCGCTACTACATTGTAACACAGTGTCGTTGCCGAAATTAGGCGACGGGGAATCGGGCCCTGGTTGTTTTCGACATTGGATCGAAACTCCGTTAGTAGCGTCGTAGCCTTGTGCGAAGACGAATGCTCTTTGAAAATATGAATGTCGATGTCAGTTGTCCTGACTTGTCACCAATTGCGACGAATCAGGACGGCTTACGACCCATTGTGACCAAATCGGATACACCGCCTCCGGGTAGGACAGCGTCTCGCCTGTCGTTAGTGGCGTCCCGCAGCTCACACCCTGTGAATTGAACGGTTTCGGAGAGTTGCGGGTAGTTTCGGTTGAAAAGACCTACCCCTCAAAAACGGCTCAGTTTATGCGTTGATCTCTGCGGATTAGGCGCATACGCCGATGCAACACACCAAAAAACCACGTGTTTTCCCAGCAAATTGTCGTATCTCTCCGCAAGACTCCGCATCTCTCCGCAAAATTCGCGGGGTGGTGCCTGGGACGGTCGCACCGCGCGGGCGCATTTCAAAGTTGTAAAAGTAGCTACGAGTTGCTGTTAGTAGCTACGTGTAGCTGATTGTAGCAACATTCCCGCGATTTTTTTGCGGGAGGGGTGCTGCTTTGCCTTTCAATGCAAGCGACTAGGACTCCGAATTGTCTCGATTCAGAATGCGGAATTCAAAATGCGGAAGGGATACCGTGTATTGTGCCGAACGGTAGGACAGGGTTTAATGGAGCAGGTGATTTTGAAAATTTTGAAATGGCATTGTTTGGTTTTTGTTCTCGCGTTCGTTGCCGGGTGTGCGACTGGCCCACGTCCAGATGAACGGATCGCAAAGGCGTATCAGACGGGTATGACGCGGGAGGCTGTGCATCAGCTTCTGGGTAATGCGCGACCGTTGGAATCTGTTTTGCGGCCGGCGGGTGGATGGTCAGGTAGTGATACTCGTTATATGGCGAACCGGGCGGCTGCGTATTTCGAGCGGGAACATCACGGTGTTTTGGTCCAGTCGTGCGAGGTATACTGGATTGCGCGCGGCAGCAACGTGGCATGGGTCGTCGGCGGTGTTTTTTGGGACTACTTATTTTTTGACGGGGACGGAAAGTTGCTTGGGTATCACCGCAGGCTTTTGGATTGAGGAGAGGGGACATTGCGAAGCCACAGCGGGCACCGGGGGTGGATATTTGAGGTTAAGTAAATGATGAAGACGGCGCGCGACGGAGCGACCCGTCCTACCGAAGTGTGGCGGGTGGCGCGACATTTCGTTCAGTTTTTCCCCGATTGCGGGCGCAGGTAAAAAATGAAAGCATCCGTGTAACCCAGCCGTCTGTTCAAAGTTCGTGCGTCATTTTGTTTTGCAGGAGCGATTTGGCGTCGATTTTCAACCCTGCAAACAACAACTGAATACGCAAAATATGAAACACACGAATCAACTTAGATCGATAATGGGAATTCTGGCGGCGGTGGCCTTGAGTTTTGGAACCGGTTCGGTCCGGGCCAATAACATCTTGGGCATCGACGTCTCAAGCGCCCAGGGCTTCATCAACTGGTCGAGCGTTCATGGCGATGGAGTGGTGTTTGCGTTTGCCAAGGCTTCGGAAGGCACTGCGGTGAGCGATGTCGATTTCGCCGGGAATATGACTCGCGGCAAGGCCGCCGGAATTCAAATGGGCGCGTATCATTTCGTGCATCCTGACGTGAATTGTCCCAGCGCTGAAGCGAATCACTTTTGGAACGTGGCCGGGGCTTACATCCTGAAGGATGGAAAGTCGCTCAGTCCGGCGATAGATTTCGAAGTCTTCAACGGCACCGCCTGCCAGTCCAGCTATACGGCGTGGGCCAATGCGTTCAACAACGCTGTCAAAAACAAGACAACGAATTCGCTGAATTGCCAGATCATCATCGCGCCATGCGGGGGTTGCAATTTCACCAGCAGCCTCACCCTTGGACCGTGGATTGTAAATTATAATGGAGAGAACCTATTCACCGGTAGCCCATGGAACGTCTGCTGCACGTGCAATGTATGGGATTCGACGCACATATGTGGCAGCAAGGTCTGGAATTATTGGGGTGTCAGCGGCACGGGCGCGATCAGCGGTATTTCGGGCAATGTCGATTTGGACGCGTTCAATGGAACATTGACGTTTTTGAAATCGTCGCAGGGAATTGGAGGAATTTAAGTTAAGGCTGAAGTAAAAAACAGTTCGTTTTCCCGCGTAGGTGTGAGCTTGCGCGGGATTTTCAATTAAATAAGAAGGTCGAGCAGCGACGGGACGACGATGTACTAGCGGCGGCCGTCGTACCAGGGGATGCAGGCTTCGCGGCTTTTGACGGTGGCGCGGGGGCTGAAGAGGGCTTTGCGGAAGAAGTGGAAATATTCGGTTCGCGAATAGAGACGCATTTTGCGGGCGGAGGTGAGCATCGGGTGCCGGTGCAGGATGACGATTTTTTCGCGGCGTTGTTTCGCGAGTTTTTTCAGGCGGTTGCTGAGGTCGATTTCTTCGGATGCGAAGAGTTCGAGGTTGAAGCCGCCGATTTCGCGGAAGGCGTCGGCGCGGCAAAAGATGAAGGAGCCGGCGCTCCATTTGCGAATGCGGCTGATCCAATTCCACACGCTCGTGAGGCGGTCGGCAAAGAAATGGCGTTCGTCCATGCGGATAACGCAGCCGCCGGCCATGCAGCGGCCGCTTTGAATTTGTTCGGCGACGTCGGCGAAGAGTTCGGGGGTGGGGTGGGAGTCGGCGTCGATGAAGATGAGCCAATCGCCGGTGGCGACGCTTGCTCCGGTGTTTCGGGCGCGGGCGATTTGGTTGATTTTTTCGGGGACGACTTTCGCTCCAGCGGCTCGCGCGATGTCCGGGGTTTTATCGGTTGAGTTGTTGTCGCAAACGACTAACTCGGTTTCCCATGTGAGCGCGGTGAAGCTTTTCGCGGCGTCTTGAATGCTGCGGAGGGTTGCAACGAGAAGTTTCTCTTCGTTGAACGCAGGGACGACGATGGAGATTTTCATTTGCGCCCGAAGTTGATACTCATCGCGCCGCCGACAGATTGACGATGCTGACATCTTTGCAGCCGAGTTGTCTCATGTGCGCGGCGACTCGCGTTTTGGGCAGGATAGGCGAGCAGCGATTCGTAGATATAAGCGTGAGTCGCGGCATCGCCACAAAACAACTTACCGAAAATCGGGCACGAAATAGTTTTAGATATCCAAAATAGATCGCGCGCAAGAGTGCATTGTCGGGTTTACCAAATTCGAGCACGAGAATGCGCGCTCCAGGCTTTGCCACGCGATGCATTTCTTCGAGGCCGCGCTGCCAGGATGAAAGATTGCGAAGTCCGTAGCCAACGGTAACGATGTCGAAGGGTTGATTTTCGAATGGCAGGTTTTGCGCATCGCCCGTGAGGAATTTCAGATTTGAGATTTGCAATTTCAGATTTCGTTTTGCGGCGACTTTTAACATCGCTTTGCTGAAATCCAAACCGGTCGTTTCTGCTCCTGCTTTCGCGCGAGAGCGGTGGCAATGTCGCCAGTGCCACAACAAACATCCAATGCGCGGTCACCTGGTTTTACGTCGGCCATGCTGGACGAGACGGCCGCTTCCACACACGATGCATCCAGAAACTTTGCAGATCATTGATGCGATCGTATTGCGGTGCAATTGCTGCAAAGAGATCCTCGACACGCTCGGCCCGTTTTTCGCCCGGTTCGTAATATGTATTAGCCATGCGGGGCGAGCGCAGGTTGCGCGGGCTTCTCAGGTTTGGGTGGTTGATTCTGGACTTCGTCCACGCCGGTGATGATACGCGCGCCGCGTTTGTAAGTTAAATAGGAATATGTCCACTGAATGAGCACCGAAATTTTGTTTCGAAACCCAACGAGGAAGAGCAAGTGGACGACCAACCACATCATCCATGCGATCCAGCCGGAGAGTTGAAGGTTTTTGATTTGAGCGACTGCCGCGGAACGGCCGATCGTCGCCATGGTGCCTTTGTCCCAGTATAGAAATGGTGGACGTTTTGTCGGTTTCCCGTCCAGATCATGTTCGATAATTCGTGCGATGTGACGCGCTTCCTGCATCGCACTCGGTGACACGCCGGGAACGGGTTTGCCATCGGGCTGGATGCACAGCGCCATGTCGCCGATGGCGAAAACGTTTGGATGACCGGGCACGGAAAAATCGGAATTCACTTTCACGCGACCGGCCTTGTCCAATTCGACGCCAAGTTTTTTCGTGAGCGGACTCGCCGACACACCGGCTGCCCAGATGATATTGGCTGCGCGAATTTCGCGATTGGGTAATTGCACGGAACCTTGGCTGATGTTCTGAACGCGCACGCTGGTGAGCACTTCGACGCCGAGTTTCTTCAGTTGCTCGGCCGCTTTGATCGACAGGTGGTCAGGGAAACTGCCGAGAACTCGTGGCGAGCCTTCGACCAAAATAATTCGTGCGCGCGACGGATCGATGTGTCGAAAATCCCGGCGCAAAACAAACCGCGCCAGTTCCGCGAACGTGCCTGCAAGTTCCACTCCGGTTGGCCCACCGCCCACGACAACAATCGTCATCAGCTCCTGCTGCCGTTGTGGATCGGTTTCGTCATCGGCGTGTTCGAACGCGAGCAGGATATTGCGCCGGATGCGGAGGGCGTCATCGAGCGACTTGAGGCCGGGCGCAAATTGTTCCCAATCGCGGTGCCCGAAATAACTGGTCACACTGCCGAGCGCGAGGACGAGATAGTCGTAGGTCAAAATATCTTTCGAGAGCACCACCTGTCGTTGCGCCAAATTAATGTCGATGACTTCTTCCATCAGCACGTCGATGTTGCGCTGCTTCGAGAGAATGGCGCGAATGGGCTGCGCAATGTCCGGCGCCGACAGACCAGCTGACGCAACTTGGTAGAGTAGTGGTTGAAACAAATGGTGATTCTGGCGGTCGACAATCGTGACGTGCGCATTCGGATGATCGAATTTTTGGCAAAATGTCAGTCCGCCAAAACCGGCGCCGAGCACCACTACATGTTTGCCATTTGGATTCATCGTGAATCAATTTTTAGCTGTTCGATGTAAAAAGCAAACTCAGCGTGAGAGCCGTTGCTGTAAGTTGTTGATTTTCAGTGGAGTGACGGTATCGTCAGCCGCAACCCGAGAGCGGTTCAGGGTTTTTACCAGCCCAAAAACCCTTGCGAAAAATTTACAAGGGTGTTTAATAATTAATGTTAATCATTTGGATGGGCCGTGCCCATTGCTCCGATTGTTTCGGAGCGTGTTTTTGATGTTAGACCAATTCATGAAACAGCTTCAACCGGTGAGGGCCTCTTGAGTCGCCCTTTTTCTCCTCGACCTGCTCCTGGTCCTTTTATACGCGTCAACGGGAAGATTCGCGCTCGCGATGTTCGCGTTATTGACGTCGACAAGAAACAGCTCGGCGTTATACCGCTCGAGCGATGCTATCAATTTAGCGCGCGTCAAAGGCGTCGATCTCGTTGAAATCGCGCCAAACGCGAACCCGCCGGTGTGCCGATCTGGTGGACTTCGGCAAGTATCGTTACGAACTGGCCAAGCAAGAGAAGGAATCCAAAAAACATCAGCACGCGAACAAGGTTAAGGAAATTCAACTTAGCCCGAACATCGACCCGCATGATTTCGGGGTGAAGTTCCAGCACGCGATCGATTTCTTGTGCTCGGACATGAAGGTCAAAGTGACCTTGCGTTTCCGCGGCCGTGAAATGGCGCATAAAGAATTTGGTTTTCAACAGGTGGACAAATTTGTCAAAGAACTGACGCCTTTTGGCCATCCTGATGCCGCCCCGAAACTGATCGGCAAAGGCATCAACGTGATGATCAGTCCGCTGCCTCGCAATAAGCGCGCGGCGAACCCGCGTGGTGAGGACATCGAATTGCCGGAAGATGATTCCGATCAATCCGATGAATCGAACGTGAGCGAGGATCAAGAGAATGGCGCGTCGAATGGAAGTTCGGCTAAGCCGGGTGTCGGGAACGAGGCGTTGTCCAAATTGGAAACCGAAAAGTCCTAAGCGGGCTGCTGCGTTTGCGCGTTCCAACTGCGCACGAGATCCGGAAACAAGCAATCTGTGCACACCGCATCGGTGTGCTCACAGAAATCCCGTGATACTTGCAGCAATCCCTGCTGAGTCGCTGCCGTCGTCGCGCCGCGCAGAGTGCGGCCTCCTAATAACCGTTGGCGTGCCAGTTTCAGCACGGAGTTGTCCTGCGCTGCTGGCCAGGCGAAGTAGCGCTTTTCAGCGAGCGTTTCGAGCTTCTGGTTTTTCCCCGTATGTGCGCGGATCCAGAACCAAGGTAAGATGACGTTGATGGCGAGGTCGGTCACGCGACTGGCTCCGAGCAATGGTTGAGGTTTGGACAGGCGAGGGGAACGCAAGCTCCAGTGCCAGGACCAGAATTCGTCACAGTCCGGTTGCAGACGTTTCAAGAGCGAGTCGATTTCGGATCGGTCGGCGTCATCTTCCACGAACCACTTTTCGACGCGTTGCAGAAAATTCGGCGCCGCGACCCAGTGGGCGGCGAGCGCGAGACGGCGTTGTGGTTGGTTTGCGGGACGTAAGCCGTTAAAACGCCAGAGACTTGGCGGGAGCGCCACATCGGAAAACTTTTCGCGTTCGCGCCACCAGATGTCCCACAGATTTCGCAGATAAGGGCCGGATGAACGATCGTTCCGCACGTCGTCCGGCAAGAGTCCGCCGCTTCCCAGAAATCTGGCCTGCAACGTCAGCGTTGGCGTTGCGCGCTCGCTCGTCCGCGGCAAGAGTTCGGCCAATCGTTGCATCGGCCAGACATTTTGTTTGTAACCGAGCGCGCGAAAAAGTCCTTCCCACAGCGCCTGGTCCCAACCGGCTTGTCGCGCGCGCGCTTCGAGTTCGCCTGCCTTACGCTGAAGTCGAATCCAAGCTGCCTGTTGCAATAGATCGACGACGCGTTCAGGCGAAAGCTCGTTCAACGGCGCACAACATTTGCCGCGCCATTCATCTGGCCAGCTATGGCCCGTTTCGCCGCCGATTGCTGATTGGATGTCGCTCAAGGGAGCATCGAGAAAAGGTTCGAGCGCCAGCGTATCCAAACCGCTGCTGCGTTCGGGCGTGTTCCAGACCACGTGCAGAATCACGTTTTTGAAAGCGGGGTTGCGGTTGTGCCCGTGTCCACGCCAGCCGGCTGGAACTAAATCGATTTCAACATCGCCGGATTTCGGAGGTTCGCCTTCAAATTGAATTACGGCGTTCCGAAAATCGGGGCCGGATTCGTGATTCCAAAAGCCCGGATGCAACACGCGAACGGTTCGCCCATCGAGCGTGCGCAATTTGTCGCGCACAATGCGTTGATGATGCCAGATGCTTTGGACGAATCGCTCCGCTGGTTGCGGTTCGTCTGGTTCACGAAGAAAAAGGCGCGTCTGATTTTCAGCGCGCCATTTCGCATAAAAATTGTTCCGCGGAATTCCCACAGGTGCCCTAATCAGTAAATCAGGCGATTAATTTTGTCACTAATTCACCTTCAACGTCTGTCAGCCGGAAATCGCGACCTTGGAAATGATAGGTCAGCTTCGTGTGATCGAAGCCGAGCAAGTGCAGAAGCGTCGCATGCAGGTCGTGCACGTGAACGCGGTCCTTCACGACGTTGAAACCAAAGTCATCCGTCTCGCCTAAAGTCAGTCCCGGTTTAATTCCGCCGCCCGCCATCCACATCGTGAACGCTTGCGGATGATGATCGCGCCCCATGCTGCGACCTGCTTCCTTGTTCGTCTCCACCATCGGCGTGCGGCCGAATTCACCACCCCAGACGACGAGCGTGTCCTCGAGTAAACCGCGTCGTTTCAAGTCCGTCACTAGTGCTGCCGCGGCCTGGTCGGTCGCTTTGGTTTGTGCTTTGATACCGCCGTAAACATCCGAGTGATGGTCCCAGGCCTCGTGGAATAATTGCACAAATCGAACGCCGCGTTCGACAAGCCGTCGCGCCAACAAACAGTTGTTCGCGAACGAACTCTTTCCCGACCTCGGCGCCATACATAGCCAACGTCTCGGGCGATTCCTTGGAAATATCCATCAACTCCGGCGCGCTTGTTTGCATGCGATACGCCATTTCAAACGAATTAATACGCGTGGAGATTTCCGGATCACCAACAACATCCAGCCGCTGCAGATTCAATTTGCGCAATGTATCGAGGGATTTGCGTTGCATGGCCGGCGTGATGCCCGGCGGATTTGCTAAAAACAAAATCGGATCACCCGTGCGACGGAAGGGCACGCCTTGATAAACAGTCGGCAGAAATCCACAGCCCCAGTTTGCCGCGCCGCCACTTGTGCCGCCGGCTGAACTCAGCACGACGAACGCTGGTAAATCCTGCGACTCACTTCCCAAACCGTACGTCACCCAGGCTCCCATGCTCGGACGGCCGAATTGGGTCGAGCCGGTGTTCATCAAAATCTGTCCGGGCGCATGGTTGAAGGCATCGGTCGTCATCGACTTTACGATGGCAATGTCATCAACGATTTGGGCCAGGTTCGGTAATGCTTCGGAAAGCTCAGCGCCGCATTGACCATGTTTGGCAAATTTGAACTTCGTCGCGAATAGTTCCGCATCGGGCCGAATGAAAGCGTAGCGCTGGTCTTTCACCAACTCGGACGGAACCGTCTTGCCGTCGTATTTGGTGAGCGTCGGTTTGTAATCGAACAAATCCAACTGACTCGGCGCGCCTGCCTGGAACATGTAGATCACGCGCTTGGCTCGTGCTTTGAAATGAGGCGCGCGGGGAGCGAAAGGGTTGGCTACGGCTGCGGGAGTTCCCGCAAAAAGATTGTTGCCCTTCAGCAGCGAGGCGAGTGCGAGCGAGCCGACGCCGATGCCGCAGTCACGAAAAAAGAACCGCCGCGTAATTCGTTTGCGCGATTCCAAATCAAGATTCATAGGCTGGCGTTAGCATACCCTTACTGTGTCAAAAGCGTAAAACTGTTTTTCAGCGAATAATATTCAGGGAAACTACGGACTTATTCGAACAGAGCAGTGGTCCGATAAAAACCGCATGTCTTGGTTCCCAGGCGTGGATTGCACCGACGACCACATGAAAACACCTTTCACAGGGGCCTTGGTACAGATCGTCTTGCCAGCGGTGGCGTTCCAGATGCCCATCTGCAAAGCTGATTGAACAGCCGCCATTATGGTAACTCGCCGGCACGTCAACCATGAAGAATCTTGAATCGGGGAGGCCATCGTTCATCGCTACCGCGAAATCACCGAAGTTTAGGCTGTCAGCATTTTCGTCTAGCATCACGTAAGCCTTGGAAGGGCCCATTGCCTGGATGTCTGTATATTTGTGGAAAACCCAGTATTTCGCGTGCGTTAAATAGCTCATCCAGTCGTCCTGAGAGTTCATCGCCTGGCTCAGCGAGATGCTACGAACCCGCGGATAGGTTGTGCCGGAAATCGTGACGGTGCTCATGTCGGATGGGCATTTGTAAATCTTCGCGCTTTTCACCGTGTAGGGCGCAAGCAACGCTGACGTCGGATCAAGTAAGTAATTTAAATTGGTGTTGTCGGGATTGCTCCCGTCGCAGTTAAGTTCTCCTTTGACCCAACCGACACCGCCCTGACTCAATGCATTGGTGACCAGCAGACCACGGTTGTCACCCGGATACATCATCCAACCGATCATCAGTTGTCTGACGTTGTTCATACACTGAACCATCTGCCGGATTCCTTTGCACGAGCCAAAGCCGGGAGCAGCATTGCAGCTAAAATTGCGATGATGGCGATAACGACGAGAAGTTCAATGAGTGTGAAAGCTCGACGCCAACCAAGCTTGTGGTGGAGACTCCCTTCGATTTGCATTCCTCGAAAAAGCAATACCCTGTCAAACAACGTTTGACAAGGTATTGCGCGAATTCTGTTAAGGTCGAAGGCGCTTAGTAGCGATAGTGGTCGGGCTTGTAAGGACCGTCTGGCGAGACGCCGAGGTATTCGGCTTGTTTCTTCGAGAGCTTCGTCAGTTTCACACCAATCTTTTCTAGATGCAGGCGGGCGACTTCTTCGTCGAGCTTCTTCGGCAAACGATAAACGCCGGGCTGATAAACGTCCTTGTTCTTCCACAGGTCCAGTTGCGCGAGCACCTGGTTGGAGAACGAGTTGGACATCACGAAGCTCGGATGACCCGTGGCGCAACCAAGGTTCACCAAACGACCTTCGGCGAGCAAATACAGGCTGTTGCCTTTGGGGAAGGTGTATTTGTCGACCTGTGGTTTGATGTTCAGCTTCTTCACGCCTTTTTTCGCGTTCAAAAGGTCGACCTGAATTTCATTATCGAAATGGCCGATGTTACACACGATGGCCTGGTCTTTCATCTTCGCCATGTGATCGAGCGTGATGACGTCGCGGTTGCCAGTGCAGGTGACGTAAATGTCAGCTTCGCCCAACGTGTCTTCGATCGGCTTCACTTCAAAACCTTCCATCGCCGCTTGCAATGCGTTGATGGGATCGATTTCCGTCACGATGACGCGAGCGCCAAAGCCGCGCAACGAATGCGCTGAACCTTTGCCGACATCGCCGTAGCCGCACACGCAAGCAACTTTGCCCGCGACCATGACGTCGGTCGCGCGCTTGATGCCGTCCGCAAGTGATTCGCGGCAGCCGTAAAGATTGTCGAACTTCGATTTGGTGACGGAATCGTTCACGTTGATGCAAGGCACCAACAAATTACCGGCTTCCTTCATCTGGTAGAGACGATGAACACCCGTGGTGGTTTCTTCGCTGACGCCGCGCCAGTTCTTAACCATGTTGTGCCAAATGCCAGGGCGCTCCTTGTGGATGCGCTTGAGCAAGTTTTTGATCACATCGGCTTCGTGTGAATCGCTCGGTGAGTGAACCCACTTGTCGCCGTTTTCGAGTTCGTAGCCTTTGTGGATGAGCAGGGTGGCATCGCCACCGTCATCGACGATCAGTTGCGGTCCAAGTCCACCGGGATGCGCCAATGCTTCAAACGTGCAGTCCCAATATTCTTCGAGCGTCTCGCCCTTCCACGCGAACACGGGAATGCCAGCCTTGGCAATTGCCGCCGCCGCATGGTCCTGCGTTGAGAAAATGTTGCAGCTTGCCCAACGCACCGAAGCGCCGAGGGCGTCCAACGTTTCAATCAAAATTGCCGTCTCAATCGTCATGTGCAACGAACCGGTGATGCGCACGCCTTTGAGTGGTTTAGACTTCGCGTATTTGTTGCGGATCGACATCAAACCCGGCATTTCGTGCTCGGAGATATCAATCGCTTTGCGACCATACTCCGCGAGACTCATGTCCCTTACCTTATAATCTGCTTTTGCCATAAAATTTCTTTGTTCCTGTTTATTGATTACTTAACAGCGCTCTTCAACGCCTGGACCTTATCGGTGCGTTCCCAAGTGATGCTCTTGATGTCATCAATCTTGCCGAAGTGACCGTAGTTGGTCGTCTTCGTGTAAATCGGACGCAGCAAATTGAGCTGCTTGATGATTGCTGCCGGCTTGAAGCTAAACACTTCGCGAACGGCCTTTTCGATATTCTCATCGCTAACCTTGCCGGTGCCGAACGTGTCGACGCAGACGGAAACTGGTTCCGGATAACCGATCGCGTAAGCGAATTGAATTTCCGCTTTGTCGGCCAAACCTGCTGCGACGATGTTCTTCGCAACGTAACGGCCCATGTAAGCGGCGCTGCGATCGACCTTCGAGGGGTCTTTGCCGCTGAACGCGCCACCACCGTGACGGCCCATGCCGCCGTAGCTGTCGACGATGATCTTGCGGCCAGTCAAACCAGTGTCGCCTTGAGGTCCGCCGGTCACGAAACGACCGGTCGGGTTGATCAAAAATTGTGTGTTCTTGTCGAGCAGGTTCGCCGGGAGAACTTTTTTGATGAGTTCTTTAATGATGAACGATTTGATCTCGCTGTGCTTCACGTCGGCGGCGTGCTGCGTTGAAACAACCACATTAACGATGCGGGTCGGTTTGCCGTTCACGTATTGCACCGAGACCTGCGTCTTGGCGTCGGGGCGCAGCCACTTGGCTTTGCCGGCTTTGCGCAAGCGGGTCAGTTCGCGACCGAGACGATGCGCGAACATGATTGGCGCCGGCATCAATTCAGGCGTTTCGTTGGATGCATAACCGAACATCAAACCCTGGTCGCCCGCGCCTTGTTCGGCGGTATCTTTACCTTCAGCGGCCGAGGCATCAACGCCTTGGGAGATGTCAGGGCTCTGGCGCGTCACCAAATTGGTGATGAAAACGCGGTCAGCATGAAATACATCATCATCGTTCACATAACCGATCTCGCGAATTGCTGCGCGGACGATTTCGTTCACGTGAACTTTGGCTTTGCTGGTGATTTCGCCACCGACGACGACCATGTTGCTCTTGGCGTAGGTCTCGCAAGCCACGCGGCTCTTGGGGTCCTGGGCCAAATGCGCGTCGAGGACTGCATCAGAAATCAGGTCGCAAACCTTGTCAGGATGGCCTTCGCCAACCGACTCCGAAGAAAAGATGAAGGATTTGTTCATTTTTTGGTAAATTTGTGTCGCTACGAGCGCGTCGTTATGTTTCTTAAACATACGTCACATTGACGTATCTTGATAGGTTGATATATTAGTTAGGTAATCGTTGCCGTCAACCGTTAATTCGTCAGAGTTTCCAGTAAATCGATGTCAGGCACGTTAAAATCTTTGCGAGCGTTAAGCGATCCAACCCGGTTGCGGATCGTGGCTTTGCTCGAGCGCGGCGAGCTCTCCGTCAATGAACTTCAGGAGATCACGCGCATGGGGCAGTCGCGCATCTCTACGCACCTCGGCTTGCTCCAGGATTCCGGCCTGCTCGAATCTCGGCGTGAAGGAAAACGCACCTTCTACAAGGTTTCAACGCAAACGGACGATCTCGCGCGCGAATTCGTGCAACTTGCCATACGCGGTTCAAAAGAGTTGCCCGAACATTCGGCGGACCAACTCAATCTTAAACGGATTCTGGTCCGTCGCAGCCAAGCGCAAGAACTTTATTTTAACCAGGTCGCCGGTCGTTTTGATCGGAGCTACGGCCCGGGCCGTTCCTGGCAGGCGTTCGGCCAACTTTTGCTGCGCCTCATTCCAAACATTACCGTCGCCGACCTGGGCTCCGGCGAAGGGCTGCTTAGCGAACTTCTCGCTCGCCGCGCCAAAAAAGTGATCGCCGTTGATAATTCGGAAAAAATGGTCGCGTTCGGTGCCGCCAAAGCGAAAAAGAACAAACTTAAGAATTTAGAGTTTCGTCTCGGCGATTTGGAAAATCCACCGATCGACCCCAACAGTGTCGACCTCGTTGTCCTAAGCCAAGCTCTTCATCATGCTGCTGATCCCGCAAAGGCCATCGCTTCTGCCTATAATATATTGCGCCCGGGCGGCCAGCTTATGATGTTGGATTTACTCGAGCACACGTTCGATAAAGCCACTGAACTCTACGGCGACCGCTGGCTCGGCTTTCCCGAGGGCACGTTGCATCGCTGGCTCGAAGCTGCTGGATTTAAAAAAATCGAAGTCACGGTCGTCGCCCGCGAAGAACAGCCGCCGCATTTTCAAACGATTTTAGCAGGCGGCGAAAAATAAGGAAGCGGCCTTCAGGCCGCTTCATCGTTCATTCACTGGCGTCGTCCCAGCGGTCCCGCCACCTCAACCGTCTCGCCGACTTTCGGCAACCTGAACGGCACATAATCGTAATCAGGCCGCCAAACAAACTGCAGCCAAAGTCGGTTATCCGATTCCAGCGGTGAATCAAAACGAATCGCCACCGATCGCGGCTCGCCATTCGCGGTGGCCTCGACGACTTCAATCGTCCATCCTTTTCGCACGACTCGATCTCCATTCTTCCATTTCATCGCGTTGAACAAAAAATCATTTGCCGTTTTGCAAGCGTAAGCGACGTGCGCTGGCCCGAAGTTCGGCACCGACAGCAAGCTGCCGCTCTTCGCCGTAACGATGAGCGTGTTCTCGTTCGATCGCGTAATCCGCAAACCCGTCAAACCAAGCGCCAGGTTTTTGACGCTGTTCGGTAAAGCGCCGCCGCGATACGCGCGATAAATCGGCATCAGTGCATAAACCGGTCCGGGATCATTGACTACTACCACATTACGATCGCCACCATCCGGAAGGTGCTCGAATCCCCAGTCAAAACTGGGCCCTAGATATGGCGTGATGAACCCCAGGACTCCCCGTGTAGCGACGGCTCCAAAAGTATGCGCCAGCAACAGCCAGATCACGACAGCCCAACAAATCACTTTGCGAAATATCGGCAATATTTCACGTTCGTGCCGCTGCGCAAAGTTGACGAAGAAAGTCGCGATCAATCCGAATGCTCCTACTGCCACGAACCCAAGATTCTTGCTGAGCGGTGCAACCGTCGCTGCCGGCACGAGCGCGAGCAACATTGCCGTCGTCCAAAATCGTGCCACGGCCTTCTGCCGAATAACCGGCAGAAACACATACGCGCAGACCAAAACAAATAGCAAAAAGAACAGCGCTAACCCCAATCGCCACGCTGGATTCAGGCCGAAATAGATTTCCGGCGTTACACCCGATAATTGCCCGCCAAGCAGCGCAGTGGTTCTTGGCAGCAGATTCTTCAAAAACAACAATGGCGCATACCCCGGATCGATATAGCCTTCGAAATTTTTGACCCCACAATTCTGCGAGACGTAAATGATCCGCCACACGGCGACTGCGACGATTGCCGGAACTAAACTTAAAAGGGGACGCGGAGATAGCCGTGACTTTCCGCCTGTCGGTTCAAGCACCACCGCATACGCGATGAGGAACGCCATTGTCGAAACACCGGCTTCATTCGCGAGCATGGCTAAGAACAGGCACAACACCGAAGCGCAGGCCCACCATTTCCGTCGCGTCGTCCGCCATTGGTGATGTGCATACAAACTTACTAACCCGAAAAACAGCGCAATAAAAAATCCTCGATTCGCCACATACATCACCGGGAAGTAGGTGTTCTTATCCACAAGAAAAAGAAACGCGCCGAGTGCGGCCGCATTCGCCGTGGAGGAGGTCGCACCCATTTGCATGCCGTACGCTCGCCCGATCATCCGATAAACAATCGCCACCATGAATACGATCCCAGCGAACCATAGAATATTGTGCAGGTGCATGAGCCACGGCGTGTTCGGAAAAACGCGATAATCAACCCAGTGCGTAAACGCTGTCAGTGGGCGCCACAGCGCCGCTTGCCAGTGCAACGACGCCCACCACGGCGCGACGCCGTAATCCGCTGCGTGTTGTGCCTGTTCCGGATATTTCAGATATCCAAACAAATCATTCACCACTCCAGACAACGTCCCACAATTGGTCGAAACCAATCCCGTCTCGAAAACGCGCTCCGGCAGATCGGCGCGATTCCTCTGCGTCAGTCCCTGGATCATGTCGTCCCCGAACAGCCCGCCGAACAATGCGGGGATCATTATGATCACAGCCGCGATCGCCAATATGTGCGGTAGGTAAGGGGACCGTGCGATTGAAAGTATAACCGTTCGTAACCTGGCCCATTTTGAAGGCCTGATAGCGACACGCTCACTGGTTTCTGGTTGCAACATATTGCCTCCTTAAACACGCGTGAGGTGCGTGCGTTGAGTTGAAGCCAGAGTATCTCGTGACAAATTGGTGTCAAGCAGCAGCGTAACGCACTCGCCAAGGCGATTTAGCAGACAGTTGGGAAGTAATTATTTCAACCTCGCTACCCACTTCACAATCTCGTCATCCTTCGGCCACGCGTATTCCCATTGAAACGCTCGTGTGGCGTGAAGGTCTTTATAAACGTCTCGAAGCAGGCCTGCCGAAAACTTTTTATAATCTGCACAAATCAAAATCGGATTCGGCGCGGCTAACGTCGCCACGCCAATGAAATCCCCAACACTTCGCAAACCCGGCACGAATATCTCCGGCTTCACGCGAAACAAATCTGAATTATCCGCCGCGCTGCAATCGGCCGCCACCGCGTCCACCAAAGGCGCTGCGAGGATCGCCGCCAGGCCCGCCTTGCCTTCACCGATCAATACCAATTTTGTCGCAGCTTTCGTTGCTCCGCGTGCGAAGGCAGCAACCGTCGCGATATCCTGCACGCGCTCCTGCATGGTCGTTTTATTGTAAGTCGTGAAAAACAAATCGACTTCGTTCCGGTTCGTTGGAGTTGAAAATAGATCAAAGGTGATCACCTGAATATTTGCGTCGACCAACGACCGAGCCAACCCGGTCGGTTGCCCTTTGTTATCCAGAAAAACGGCGTTGCCTTTGTTACTTGCGAGAACGACGAGGGTGTTATTTATGGGCCTAGCTGGTTTAAACATCATCGCTGAAATCCGATCACCTTTTCCTGATCTGCCGATGGCGAGGCGAGTCCAGGAACATCCTGAAAATTCATCGGTGACCTTTGAGGCCGCATCGAAAGTTCCACTCACTCCATTCTCCGGAATATCCAATTGCAACGTGTGCCGCCACGCTGGCGACAAAACCTTTTTATAATCGGCGAGCGACGCCTTGCCGTGCGGCGTCAGCTTGTCCAGTTGTTTGCGCGTTCGCTCCATCAAATAGGTGATGAGTTCATTCTCTGAGATTGCCTGCGATGGCAATTTATTCTCTGGGAACACCAGCAACTCATTGTCGGGATCTTTCGTGTAAGTTGCTTCCTTCACAGGCGCACCATCGCCGCTGTTCAGTAAACATTTATCGAACCACCCGTAAACGGCCTCGCGACTGGTTTGATTGTAATTGTGCTTCGATTCATACCGCACATACCGAAGCCGTTCCGTCGCGTCGAATAGTTTGTAAATGCTTTCCACGGTGGGTCCTTCCACGGTCATCATATCCTTGGTCCAATCGCCGGATGCGGCGACCATGAGCTGCGGACGAGGCGCGGCCGCTGCGGCAATGTCCATATTCGAAAACTCCACGCGCAATCCCGGCATATTCTCGCAACCACATCCGCCTTGCATCGTATGGCTCACCATTACGACCGGGCTTTGCGCGGCGAGACGGTCGTCCACTGCGCCAAGCATGAAAGTTTGCGTGCCGCCACCGGACGCTCCTGTGATCGCAATCCGTGTTTTATCGACGTCCGCCAATTCCTCCAGGAAATCCATCGCACGAATGCTGTCCCAAAGTTGCAATCCCATCAGATTGATATTCCACAACATGGGCACCGGGGTGTTCGTGGCGAAATGCCGATGCGTGGCATAGAACGTTTCCAGCGTGTGCTTGGAGCCAGCGGGCAGGGGAAAGTGCGTGTCGTTGTAGCCAAACATGTCATAGGAAAACGCGATCATGCCTTGCTTCGCGAAATTGATGCACCGCGCCGCCACACTGCCGTTTGTGTTATCGACCAAGCGTCCTTCCGGCCAATGTCCGTGCGGATTTAACACCGCTGGAAACGGCCCGTGTCCTTTTCCGGCGGGTCGATACAGATTCCCGCAAACGAAAAATCCAGGCAGCGATTCGAAATAAACTTTCTCAACGGTGTATTCCTCATGCTCGATTTTGCCAAACACACTCGCGTTGAGGGACGTCTTCTCCGGCATCGGCCAAAGCCCCGCGCTCACCAGAATCTGCTCCCGAATCTCCTTCGCGCGTTTTTCCCAATCGGCTTTCGATGTGATTTCGGGAAACGTGCGCGGCGTATTGAGCGTTGTGATTTCCCTCGCGCGCTGGTCCGTTGCGGGCAAACGCGATTGTGCGGTGGCGCAGAATCCGCTGAGAAGAAGTGCGACGGTTAAAAGTCTCAAACCCAAATAAAGCCCCAGTTGTTTGGAAAAACTGGTCATGTCTCTATCTGTGCACATCCGGCGGAGAAAGGCCAACTGTTTCGAATGTTTGGATGGTTTGCTTTTACTTCGCACCCAACCTCACGATGACCGCTGATGCCGGTTCAACGTTAACCACACACTTCCCATCCGAGATGCGGACCTTCTTCCATTTCCCGTGCCAATCCTTGTCATTTGAAATATTGCTACCGCCCAAAGTCACGTCCTTCATCGCCATAACATTCACATTCGCCGCCTTGAGAGCCATCACCTGAGCGCGCTTCGCCTCAAACCCATTTGCAGCAATCGTCACGGTCGCCTTTTCGGCATTCGCGCCATGCTCCTTATTGATAATCGTCACGCAGCAATTCGTCTCATCCCCCACCGCATACGCCGTCACGTTCAGCGCGCGTGGATTTTCCATCGCCACCGACTCCGTCCAACCGTGACTCCCGACCTCGAACGCCCGAAGCCCATAAGCCTTCGGATGCATTTGATATTGTCTCTTCGCATCGATGTAAAATGTATCCGTTGGCAACCACTGCGAATTCTGGAAATTCACTCCCGTCGCGCCATGTTTTGCCCACCAATGCGTGCAATCCAGCGCCCATAAAGCCGCAGAAAAACTATCGCTCGCGTTCGTCACCCCGTGCACGAAATCGTCCAACTCCGTCAGTCGATAACCCAACCCATCCTTCAAGACCGGATGACACACCTGCTGATACAGTGCAGGATAAGATGTCTTCGGCCATTCGCTCGACAACATCAGGTCCACGCCGTGCGGAACGTCGATGCCCTTCTTCCTTGAATTCCCGCCAATATAAGTATGCTGCGTCACCAACTCGAGGCGGCCAGTGTCCTTGACCTTCTCTATAAACTTCAACGCCAGCGCGCGCCCGGCCGCATCCGGCCCGGCAAACTTCGCGTCCGGCACTGCGTTCGTCACTTTTTGCACGACAATTCTCCAATCCTCAAAAAACTGCTGCGCGCGTCCGTCCGGCTCGTTGTCGAAGGCAAAATAATCCAACCATGGCCGATAATGATCCCAGACATACTTCGCCGTTTCACCTGCGTCCGCAGCGTGCAGTGAGAAAATCACTTTCACATCCGTTGCCTTCGCAAACGCAAACAAGGCATCGATCTCATCGTGAGTCAGATTCGGCGTTTCACTTTTCGCTGAGCCCGTCGCGCCGAGCCGCACATGTCTGATCCCCGCGTTACGGAATAAAGTCACCAATTGTTTGTTTTCCTTCGAAAATAAAAATCCTTTCATCCCGCGATGGTCCCGAACCTGCCCGCGTGTAAAAATGCTCACTCCGGAAAAATGCGGGTCAATCGCGTAGCCGCGTTTTTGAGTATCCACTGTCACCGAAATCGGCACCTGCCCATTCAAGGCAATTGCGCTCAAACCCATCACGAACAGAACACTTAACCAGGACTTCATCCCGCGTCTTTACCATCTGCGGATTCGACATGCTATCTTATTTCGAAATCGCTAAAAGCCATTCGGCTGACGCCCTACCGAATGAGGGACCTACGAAGAGATGACCGAAGAAAGTTCGGCTAAGCGTCCGTCGCTTGTAATGCGAACGATGCAAAAATCAGCGCGTTGGCCAACGGCAATTTCTTTTTGCAAATCCATGAACTTCGAAGGTGCTTCGGCGGCGCGTTTCCAGGTTTCCTGCCACGGCACATCCAGCATCTCCGCGGCACGAAAGACGCCGTCGATCGGGCGGAGCGCTGAACCCGCGAAATTTGTTTTGCCGGGTAATCGCACGACCTGGTCCTCACCCACTTCGAGTTCCATTGCGCCGAGTTTGTATTTGCCCGGTCCAGCGCCAGCGGCTGACATCGCGTCAGTCGTGTAGAAAATTTTGTCCAAGGTCCGATGCACCAATCGGAACAGCGTTGGTGACACGTGAATCTTATCGGGAATCAAACTGACTGTAAGTTCTGGTCGTTCGAAGATGCGCCAAAGAATGTTGTCGTGTCGGTCGAGGTCGCGAGGGCAACCGTTGCCGAGATGAGTGAAGCCCGTCGCGCCCGCGTCCACCGCTTGTTTGATTAATTCTGCTGAGGCGTTCGTGTGTCCCAAGCTGACTTTTGCGCCGCGCGACGCCGCGTACTTTATCGCACCAATGGCTCCGTTGCGCTCGGGAGAAATAGTGAGCAAAAGAGGATCGCCAGCTGCGATGTCGCATAGTTCGTCGATCGCGTGCGGAGTTGGATCGAGCATCAACGCAGGGTCGTGAGCGCCGTGGAACCCGGGCGCGCTCGACATAAAAGGTCCTTCAATTTGCCAGCCGGCAATCGCCGAACGAAGCTCGTTGGATTCGTCGCGGAGCTGTTTCGCGCGGCGAAATCGCGCCGTGAGCTTTTTCCAATCCGCCGTAATGAGCGTCAGGAAAAACTTTCCACAACCGTGTTCGCGAAGCTTCCGCGCAGCGAGCAGGAGGTCATCCGCCGTGAAGTCGTCCCGCTGAAAATCGATCCCGCCGTAGCCGTTGATTTGCACGTCAAACAACGACGGCGCGATCCATAAAGAATCAGCGGGAGCATTGCTGCTCCCGCTGGTCAGATCTTCAATTTTTGTAACGACCCCATTTTTCCAGGTGACACGCACCGGCTTGCGCGATGCGTAATGCCACGCTGCAATTTCGCCATCGTTCATTATTTGCGCAGCTTAGTAGTGCCAGGTCAATGCGAGCACGACGGCGTGGGTGAACAATTTGTCGGTGCGCACCTGCAAGCTGTTCTCTTTCCAGTCGTGGCTGGTTGTGCCGAGGAATTTGTATCCGAGCGCGACATGTGCATTATCGCAAAGTTTGTAGCGCAAGCCACCAAACGCCTGATAAGCGAAGGTGAAATCTGTGTCACTCAATTTGCCGGAAGGAAACTGCGCGTCGAACATCGCGGCTTCACCGCCTGCGCCAACTCCAAGGTATGGTGACAAACATTTTTCCGGACAGATTTTGTAAACGACGTTCAGCAAAAGCGGAATCTGGTAAAGGTCACCCTTGCCGCTTTCGTAGGTTTCTTCCGTAGCTGGTGGGGGCGGAGGAACAACATTACCCACCCGTTTCATGTGGTTCCAAATCACGCCGGTCTGCAATTGCAGGCCGAGATTCTCATTCAGCATCAATCCCCAGGTGAGGTCGGCGCGCACACCAGGATTGAAATGCGCTTTTTGACCTTCCGTATCCTTAAGTGTCTCGCCTTGCACAAACGAGGCGCCGGCATCAACACCGAAGTAGGATTTTGTAAAGTCGAGTGCCTGAACATTTACAGTCGCCAAAATCGCGGCTCCTGCAATTACCGATTTGAAAATGGTGGTTTTGCTCATAGGGCGCAACTATCGTACGCTTGCGTTGAGTTGACAAGGTGCTTTTTTTGGAACCTTCGATCGAACCTGTGGACTGGTGGCGTGAATCGGTTTCCTTCTGCAACACGCATAAATAAATATTGACAGGTTTTTCACTACATACTATTAGCAGTGTTTGCTGCGGGTGCATACTACAAGGCAAGGTGTAGCTGCGGCGACCGTTAATGAAAAGGAAGGCCGATGGGCAGTTAAATTTGCTTCCGCTTGTTCCACAGCAGGCTGAATCTGAGCTTGTAGCTAAGTTGAACCCGGGCACGGCGCAACCGGAGTCGAAACCCGAACAGAGCCTGGTTCTCGTCGTCAAACGCGACGGCACTTCCGAACCATTCAACAAAACGCGGATAACCCTCGCTCTCGAAAGCGCTTTTAAAGCCGTCCGCGATATTCCGGTAGACACAGCAATGACGGATTCGATGATGGAATCCGTCACAAATCTTGCCGAGAAAATTTCCAAACGCGTTCTTGAAGACACTGCTCAAGGAACGACGCTCGATGTTGAATACATTCAGGACGTTGTCGAAAACCAGTTGATGTGCGACGGCTATCTCACTGAGGCGCGCCGCTACATTCTCTATCGCGAAGATCGGCGCAAAATCCGCGAACAAACGCCAAGCGCACTTCCAGAAGCACCGGCCGCACCCGTTGAAGAAACGCCTAACACAAATTTATTGCTGAAGGTGATTTATGCGGAAGCGCTTCCTGACGCTTCGTCTGCAAATGACCTTGCGGCAAGTCTCCGTCGCAATTTCAGCTACGCGATTCAGGATGCGGTTCACAACGACCAACTATCGCCGGAATTGCTGATGTTCGATTTAGAACATCTTTCCAGTGCATTGCAGTTGGATCGGGACCGATTGATTTCTCGGGCGGGGGTTGAATGGCTTTACGCAAACTGTCTTGCGCGTGAGTGCGACCATTCTATCGAAACGCCGCAGTATTTCTGGATGCGCGTGGCGATGGCTATGGCCGCCAGCGAGGACGACCGGGAAGCGCGTGCGCTGGAGTTTTATGAAGTCCTGTCCACGTTGCGGTTTTTACCATCGGAAAAACTTCTTCGGACCAGCGGCCGTTCCAGCGCGATCGCCAATCGGATGCTGGCCGACGTTGAGGACTTCGATGCTTCTGCTCGTGTGGCTGGCCATGTAAATATCGCGGCGCACATCCAGAACGGGACGCTCGATGAATTGCTGCTCTATGGAACCATTTCGAGCGCGGTCCGCTTGCTCGATAACGCGGTGGAGTTAGCCGGCGCGAAGTTGAATGCCGCAGCTATTCACGCGCGCGAATACCGCGACATTGCGCTCGGTATCGTCGGGTACGAAAAAGCGCTGGAGTCACTCAATATTTCTGCCGATACCGATGCAGCGATGAATTACGTCGAACGCGCCGCGGAAAGCATCGCGTATTACACAACGCTCGCGTCCGCCACTCTGGCTGCTGAGCGCGGTTCTTTCCCGGGACATTCCGATTCGAATTGGAACATCGGTGCACTACCATTTGAATCGTTGAAACTTTTGCCCGCGCAAAGCGGCGGTTCACCCAACGTGAATTTCTCAAAGGAATGGCTGGCAGTGCGTGCTGCCGTGCGGCAGTACGGAATGCGAAATGGCCACATCCTTGCGCTCACGCCTGCGCAAGTGATCGAAAAAATAATCAGCGATGCCGCACCGCGTTTATCATTCAGCGCGCAACTCAATCGCCTCGTGCGCTGTCGCAAGTGGATTGATGGCAGGGTGTGGATCACGTTGCCCGAAGACCTTGCCGGTCCCGACCTGGAGCAGGCCTATTTGCTGGCTCAACAGCTCGGCATTCGTCCGTTTACGTTGCCGGTTCGTGTCACGATTTCAGAACCATTCACCGACGCTGCCGCTGCGACGAAGGTTCTGAAGAGCATTGAAAGATCTTCGTAAGCTATTGCGCGATTGTCATCAGCGCGTGCTCTCGTTCCAGCAACGTGGGATGCGAGTAATAGAAGCCACTGTAATACGGATGCGGCGTCAGGTTGCTGAGATTTTTTTCGTTCAACTTGCGTATGGCGCCGATCAACGATCGCACTTCAGACATCACGCCTGCCGCGTAGGCGTCGGCCTCATACTCGTACTTTCGCGAGAACATGTGGGACATCGGCGAAATCCAAAACGTCACTGTTCCCGCAAGCAATCCGAACAATAGAAACGCCGGCACGACACTCAACGTCGAAAATCCAAACGCTTGATAAAACCATGCCTGCTTGGCCAGGACAGAGATGATAAAAAAACCAATCAACGTCGCGACTGCCGACCAAATCATCGTCTTGGGAATGTGACGTTTTTTGTAATGGCCGATTTCGTGGGCCAGAACGGCTTCCAGTTCGGTTGGCTGTAGTTGCTCCACCAGCGTGTCAAATAGAACAATTTTCCGGAAATGACCGAACCCGGTGAAAAACGCGTTAGAATGGCGCGATCGTTTGCTGCCGTCCATCACTTGAATGTCTTTGGCCCTGAAACCCGCGCGTTCACCCAATCCCAGCAACTGCTCCCGCAACGGCCCTTCTGGTAACGGAGAAAACTTGTTGAACAGCGGCATGATCACGATCGGCGCGAGAACGAGCATGATGAGTTGAAACACCATCATGCAACCCCACGCCCATAACCACCACCAGTCACCCAACCAATCGACCAGTTTGAAAATCAACCAAAGCAGCGGAAACCCAATGGTGATGCCGAGCAACAAACCTTTGATGCGATCCATCCAGAACGTTTTCGTAGTCGTCGTGTTGAACCCGAACCGCTGCTCCAAATTAAACTGTGAATACCAGTCAAACGGCAGGTCAGGCACGGTGAGTAAAATACTGGTTGCCACAACAAATGCCGCGCCGGCCCACATTGCATGGCCAAGCGAATTCTGAAACACGTTGTAAAACCAGGGGAGAACGCCACTGAACAAGACAAGCGCCAACACGATCACGCTCCACGTGAGTTCAACGCAGTGGAACTTACTTTTCGCGAGTGTGTAGTCGACGGACTTTCTGTAATTCTCCGTCGTGACGACGGCTTTGAATGCTTCGGGCACCGCCGCGGCATTCGCGCGGACATGTTTTTGATTGAGAAGTTCCAGCCAGAGCTGCGCGAGCCAACGCGCGCCGAGCAGCACGGCGAATATGATCATTACAGTCACAGGGAAACCCTACACCGGATCGTGTTACCTGTTACTCCGTCCCGCGCCTTTTCGTTCGGGGCGCTTTCGTCCACGCAACTCTTCCTGGCTTGCCTCGCGTGCAATTTGGAAATCCACCTGCTTTTTGAAGCTATCGACCTTGAAAACCTGCACCACGACTTTGTCGCCAAGCTTGATCACGCGACGCGTTCGCCGTCCGACCAGATGATTTCGAGCGGAGTCGAACACAAAGAAGTCATCGTGCATGGAAGATAGGTGCACCAACCCACTCATGCCGAGATCGGTAACATCCACGAAGAAACCAAAGTTTCGCACGTCGGTGACGAGCGCCTGATATTTGTGCAGCGGCCCGTCTTTCAACTGCGCCTTCAAAAACGCGAACATCTTCACGTCTTTGCTGTCTCGCTCGGCGTCGGCAGAGTTGCGTTCGGTTTCCGAGATGTGATCGGTAATCGATTTCAACGCGAACCCGACTGCGCTGTTCTTGTTAAAGAGCGCGCGATGCACGAGCAAATCCGCGTAACGACGAATCGGCGAAGTGAAATGCGTGTATTTGGCTTTGGCCAATCCATAGTGGCCGATCGGCTCAACCGCATAGCGTGCGCGCATCAGTGACTTGAGAAAACCGATTTTCAACGCGTTGCCGATCGGGATCGTTCCCAGTCGTTGCAAAAGTTTTTGAACCTCGGGACGATGCGTCAAATTTCCACATGGTATATTGTGGCTGACGACTTCCTCGCGATATTCCTGCAACCGCTCCTCGTTCGGAGGTTCATGAATGCGATGTGGCGCTGGGCGACGCATCGAAATTAGTTTTGTCGCCACCGCCTCGTTGGCGAGCAGCATGTATTCTTCGATGAGTTGATGGGAAACGTCGTTTTCCATTTTCTCGACGAACAACACGCGCCCATGCGCGTCGAGCCGAATTTTGTTTTCTGGAAAATCCAAATCCAGCGAACCCGCTTTGAATCGGGCGCGGCGAATCTTTTGCGCCATTTGATGCGCGTCATGCAGCATCTGTTCGACGGGATCGCCATTCCGCGGCTTCTGCAGGACGCCGAGCGCTTCTTTGTAAGTAAACCGCCGCTTTGATCGAATTACCGATTCGTAAAATTTCGTCTGCAAAACCGCGCCGCTATCCGAAAGCAAAAACTCCGCGCACTTGGTCAACCGGTCCACGCCGGGTTTGAGCGAACAAAGCTCATTGCTCAATGCCTCTGGCAGCATTGGGATAACGCGATCGACGAGGTAGGTGGAGTTGCCGCGTTTACCGGCCTCTTCGTCCAACGCCGTCCCCGGTGCGACGTAGTGCGATACGTCCGCAATGTGAACCCAAAGTTTCCAACGACCGTCACCGGCAGGTTGCAAACAAATCGCGTCGTCGAAGTCCTTTGCGTCATCTGGATCGATCGTCACGACATTATGCCGGCGCGCATCGACACGTCCTCGCATTTCCTCTTCAGTCGGTTCGCCAAGCGGTCGCGCCTTTGCAATCGTATTGGCCTCGTGCAAAACATTCCGTGCGAAGTGCAGCGGCAAATTGTATTGGCGCAGCACCGACAACATGTCGACGCCTTCTTCATCCGGCTTGCCCAGCACTTCGACGATTTCGCCTTCGGGATTGCTGGAACGCGATAGCCACTCGCGAAGTTCCACGACCACCTTGTCGCCAACCAGCGGTTCGCGTCCGACATCTTTTGCCGGTGGCACATAAATGTCGTGCGGAATGCGCGGATCATCCGGAATGACAAACCAAAATTGCGGCGACTTTTGCAGGGTGCCGACCAGTTGCACACGCTTTCTTTCGAGAATGCGCACAACCGAACCGCGCATCTCACTTTCGCGTTCGTGTGGTCCGCGCCGTGCGCCGTGCGCTCGAACCTCGCGTCGCACCAATACGCGATCGCCATGTAGCGCAGTGCCGGTTTGGTTCTCAGCAATGACAATTTCCTTTACGCCTTCTTGTTCAGGCAGAAGAAAGCCTTTCCCTGCGCGATTCATCCGAATGGTGCCGGGAACAAGATCTGCCTCGCGTGAGATAATGAAGCGGTCGCCTTTGGTGCGGAAGATCTGTCCGCTGTGCTCCATCTGTTTCAACGTTTTTTCAAGCTCTACAAATTCGTGATGCCGTAGGCCAAGCGGGGCGACGAGTTGATGGGCGGTTGAGGGACGATAATCTTTTCGTCCGAGAAGCTTTAGAATCTTCTGTTGCATAAATTATAGCTTGCGCAGCAACCACATGATGACTGTCAACACAATGCTGAACAGAAGGCACGTAACGATTGGAAAATGAAAGCTGAAACTGTCCCGAGAATAGTGAACGTCGCCCGGTAGCCGGCCCAGCCAACCGCGTCCGACGCCCGTCCACATCATCACGCCGATGACCACAATGGCGACTCCAACCACGACGAGTAGTTTACCCATTTCCGGCATACCAAACGTTATTCCACCGTTTCGATTTTTTCAAAGCTCTCTTCGATGAACGTCGTGTTTTGAATCCGGGCGAGCCGGGCATACAGCCCGCCTTGTTCCAGTAATTGCTCATGCGTCCCGCGCTCGACAATTTCACCGTGACGCATCACCAAAATCTGGTCCGCGTTACGAATCGTGCTCAAGCGATGCGCGATGACAAAGCTGGTGCGATTGGCCATCAAACGTTCCAACGCCTCTTGAATCAACTTCTCCGTCGCCGTATCAACACTGGCAGTTGCTTCATCAAGAATCAAAATCGGTGCGTTCTTCAATAATGCTCGCGCAATACTCACACGTTGCTTTTCGCCGACGCTCAACTTCACACCGCGCTCGCCCACGCGCGAGTCATAGCCATCCGCCAATCGCGAAATAAAATCGTGACAGTTCGCCGCGCGCGCCGCGGTCAGCAACTCCTCTTCACTCGCGTCCAACTTTCCGTAAAGAATGTTCTCACGTACCGTGCCGTTGAACAAAAACGCCTCCTGGCTCACGACACTGATCTGCGACCGCAACGTGTCGAGCGAGAGTTGCGATACGTCGTGACCATCGATGGTGATTTTGCCGGATGTCGCCTCGTAAAATGCCGGCAATAAATTGACCAACGTCGATTTACCGGAACCGGTCGGTCCGACGAGCGCAATCATTTGGCCGGGCAACGCGTGCAAGTTGATGTCCTTAAGTGCGGCGCGATCGTTGCCGTAGCTGAAATGAACATGCTCGTAGCGCACGTCGCCTCGCACGTTTTTCAGATCGATATTTGCACGATCCACCAGTTCGGTTGTCGCTCGCTCTTCGGCGCTATCCAAAATATCGAACACCCGTTCTCCACCAGCGCGCGCCGCTTGCATCATTTGATTGAGCCCATGAAGCCGTGCCACTGGCTCGTAAAAAAGCCCGAGGTAAATGACAAACCCGACCAACTGGCCGACTTTCATTGTGCCGTCGATGACCAATCCTCCGCCAACCCAAAGCACCAGCGCAATCCCAAGCGCTGCCGCGAAACTCATGGCTGGCGAATACATAGCCCACACTCTCATCACACCGAGCGTCCCCTGGCGTAAATCATCCGCGCGTTTCGCGAAGCGCGCGTCCTCGTGCTCCTGCCGACCGAACGCCTTGATCTGCCGAATCCCTTGCAAGCTATCCATCAGGAGTGCGTTCATGGCGCTGGAAGCGAGGCGCTGCGCACGATACCGCGTGTGCGCTGTCAGTGTGTACCAAAGCGCGCCACCGGCAAGAATCGGAATTGGAATCAGCGAAACCGCCGCGAGCAGGGGATTGGTGTAAAACAATATGCCGCCGATGACGAGCAGGCTCAGGATCGCGACCGTCCCTTGCTCCGTCCCATCAATCAAAACGCGCTCGACCGAATTCACATCTTCAATCACCCTCGTCATCAAATCACCCGAAGCGCGTTGATCAAAATAGCCAACCGGCAACCGTTGCAAGCGCGCGTAGACTTCGCGTCGCATGTCATAGATGACGTTTTGTTCAAACGTATTATTGACCCAAAGACGCAAGCTATTGAATGCATCTCGCAATAAAAACGCGGCCAACAATCCAATCACCGCCCAGGTCAACCGGTCCGGTTTTTTGGCGCCGATCACGTCATCGATGACCACCTGCGTCAATTTGGGATAGGCAATCGCGCACAAGAGCGACAACAGCGCGCAACCGATGTTTGCCGCCGCCATCCGCTTGTATGGGCGCAAGTAGACCGAAACGCGGCGCAGGATTTCCATCGTCGAACGCGATTTGGCCGCAAACGTCGGGTCTTCTTTATTGGTATTTTGAACCGGATGCATTGTTACGAACAGGCAGCTTACGATGCTTTATTATTTGAAACATTCAAATTCGACTCAGCCAAATAGCGCGAAATTGAATTGCCCACCGGCGAATTTTCAGTAATACTTTCCCCTACAAAGGATTGTGCGTTCCCTTGCATTCTGAGTCCATGCTGAGCTAGGCGCAGTCATTCGAAAATGAGTAAAGTTTCTTCGCCAGCGCCCGTGGCCAAAGAGCCAGCGCCCAAATCTGCCGAGCGTCGTCGTTCAATTCCGGACCGCGAGTCCGATGGCATTCGCATCCACATCTCGCGACGCGCCTATATTATTTTGTATACGCTCGTCCTTGCGCCTGCCCTCGTTGGTCTCGGCATTTTCGTCGGGCAACACAGGCGATCCGTCACGCCACCATCGCAAACGCAAACCCAATTACCAACCACCGGGCTGCAGCCAGCCCTTCCAACTACCCGCACCTATCTCAACTCAGGACCGTGGGGGACCGTCGAATACGTTCCGTTTGAACTCACCATTCCCGAAGAGTTTTTGTCCGTGCGAATGGATGAAAAGAGCGATCGCCGTTGGTTTTTCAAAGGCCAAACTGCCGACACGCTAAAAAACTTCTTCCAACAACAACCGCTCACCGACGCCCAACGCCAGCGGTTGCTCCAGGCTAAATGGGAACCTGCGCCTGACGGCATCCGCGTCACGCCTCCAGTCGACGTCATTCTCTCGATGTCAACGGAAGCGCGGCAATCCGTTTATAACGTGCTGGCGCAGTTTGCTGAAAACTCCTGGCAACGCGAAGACGCCTACGCGATTCCCGCCCGCGAGTTTGAGCACTTCTTCGACAAGGTCGATGTGTCACCGGAAACCATCGCGATGGTTAAGCGCCTCTGCTATCCACGCGGACGTGTCATGATGTTTTCGGACGTCGCAACTGTCCTAGAAAAAATCTCATCACCGACGGAAAAGCTAAATCTCGAGAAAGCGCTATCTCGACGTTGGACGATGCTCTTGAAACTGCACGTCGCTGCCGGCGCGGATGTGGATCGTTTGCTCAGTTATTGGGGTCGTGCAGGGCAGGGCAAGGACCTTCGTCCATTGTTGCAAGCAATGAGTAAATTGCCGAACGGCACGATTATCGACGTCACCCATCTGCTGCCGACCATGCCAACCTCGCGCATCTATACGTATCCATATCCGTCTTACACTCAACCCGAGAACTGCCACTGGACTTCCTTCAACTTTTTCCACGATCCGCCCGAAGGCAACTATACAAGTGCGGACTCACTCCACAAGAAGCTCGACTCTGATTACTACCCGGTCTTTTCTGACCCGCGTTACGGCGACCTGGTCTTCCTGACCAAACCGAACGGCGAGATCATTCATTCGGCGGTCTACATTGCCGATAACGTGGTCTATACGAAAAACGGTGGGCACTTTTCCGCGCCGTGGCTGCTGATGGAAATGTCGCGACTGCTCGATTGTTACGTGACGTTTGTGGGACCGGACGAACAGCTCAAGATACTGTACTACCGGAATAAATATTACTAGATTGATGATACCTTGCAGCGAGTTGCATGGCGTGCTTCTGTTCGACTTCACGCACGAAGTGATGCAGCGCCAGAAGCCGTTCCACCGACACGCGCAGATATAATCGGCGGGCGAGGAATCCTGAATTAGGCCGCACTTCGTCCCGATATACCCCAACTGCGTCGAGTAAATCCTCTTTGTCCTTCGTATCGGTGATCAACTCCATGAACGCCTCCGCGGCGAGGATCGCCGGTCCGCCACCCAATTCAAGCAACCCCCAAAGCACCCGGGCGTGCGGATAGAGACATCGGTTCAAGGCCTCTCGTTGGAAATTATCTGGTCTACACCCGAAACAATCCACGAAGGCCTCTCTGAACGGCAAAGGCATGATAGTACCCGTACGCCTTTTGACTAAGTCTGTCAACTGTTTCCCACTGACCCGATTTGCGATTTAAGCCAGCGAGCGTTCGCGGAGCCGAGCGAGTGTCCATTCATACTCCGACGC
The DNA here is from genome assembly GCA_963702845.1 of uncultured Verrucomicrobiae bacterium. GTDB lineage: Bacteria > Verrucomicrobiota > Verrucomicrobiia > Limisphaerales > Palsa-1400 > JAICXV01. Next base: position 1,237,847 of record OY969763.1, read on the forward strand.
CAACTGATCCACGACATCGCGACTCTTCACCTCCGGCGGCATGACTTCCCAGGTGTAAGTTTCCATTTCAAGATGTGAACAAAGCGCCGGATTGCCGCCCAAAATATCCAGAACGCCGATCAAATGATCCGTTGTGTTGTCCAACAGGCTGGTCGGTTGCCAATGGAGCGGAACGTGAAAATGCACGCGCCACTCATCGACGGCGTCGGTGTTCAGCGCGTCCGGCAGATCTCGATAGCGCGTCAACTTGCCGTCGTGACCGCGCGCGACGACCTGATGCAAATAAGTGCTTTCCGCAAACGCCGACAATGCCTCACGCCCTTCTGGCGAGTCTTTGATCTTCAGCGCCGAACTAAGATGCAGTTTGCTGATGCGGATATTGTGCTTCTGTAACTCAGCAATCGCAGTGGCCGGTTCCTCAAATTCGACCGCAATGTGACACGTGTCGTAATTAACCCCGAGATGCTCATCGATGCGATGATCGTGGTTATGCTCGGCGCGCAACCGTTCGAAAAACATCGCCGTTTCGTGTGTTGTTTCGAACAGACAAAGTGGTTCAGGTTCAAGCGCCAGGTGCATGCGACGTCCAGTTTGTGCGCTAACGCGGGCTGCGTGTTCAACGGAGCGGAAGACATTTGCACGAATGACGCGCAATTGTTCCGTGCTCTTAACAAATTCTTTGAATGACCCCGGCACCGTGCTGACGGAACCTTCAATGTGCGCCGGAACGAGTTGGGCCAGGATGTCGAAAAGTAAATTCGTGAAATCAACCCGTTCCTGCGAAGTCCAATCGGGCAAGTAGACCTGTTCCTTCACACGTTTGCCGTGGAAGCGGCCAAAAGGAAATCCGTTGATCGTGAAAACGTAACAGCCGTTTTTGTCGAGCCACCGACGGAAGGCCGTGATCTGGTCAGGTTTACTGAGTTCATAAGCAGCCTGTGCGCTCAAGCGAAGACCGATGGCGTAAGGCTTGGTCGGCGAGACGCGCTGCTTCACAGCCAGCGTGTATTTCTCAAGTGAAGCAAGGGTTTCAGCCCACGTCTCGCCGCGATGCACGTTCGTGCAGTAGGCGAGATGCAAGTTGTCCTTCAGTTGCATGCGTTAGCTCAACTTGAACTTTGGGCTTTGCGACATGAACTTCAGCGGGTTTTGGTAGATCATCTTATCGATGTCTTCGGCTGTATGGCCGCGCTTTTTCATTTCGAGAGCGGTTCGTGGGACAGCAAGCGGGACGCTGACACCCCAATCACAAGCGCTGTTCATCCAGAGACGTTCGCCGCCGTAAATATTAATCATGTCAATTGCGCGGGCGGAAGTGCATTTCGAGTCAGGATACAAAGTCATGCCGCCCCAGAAACCCGAATCGAGCACGAGCTTGATTGTGTGTTCTTCCACGTGATCAATAATGACGCGCTCAGGTTTGATGCGTTTGTCATTTTTCAATGCATCGACGATCAGGCGCGTGCCCTTGAGCTTATCCTCAAGGTGCGGAGTGTGGATAAGAATCAATTGATCGTGCTTGGCCGCGAGATCGACGTGCTTTTCAAAAACGCGCAGTTCGTTTCGGCTGTTTTTGTTCAGGCCGATTTCGCCGATTCCCAGAACCGTCGGCTTATCCAAAAACTTCGGTATAATGTCGACCACTTCTTCCGCGAGCTTCGTGTCCTCCGATTCCTTCGGATTAATGCACAGCCAGGTGTAATGGGGCAGCCCAAATTTCGCCGCCCGCGCGGGTTCGTGTTCGGTGAGTTGGCAAAAGTAATCGTAGAATCCATCGACCGAGCTGCGGTCGAAGCCGGCCCAAAATGCAGGTTCGCAAACAGCCTGGCAACCCGCCATCGCCATTGCCATGTAGTCGTCCGTCGTGCGGCTGACCATGTGCCCATGTGGTTCGATGTAGCGCATACTATTTTCGGTATGCTCCGGTGGCGCCTTTGACGGTTGCTTTGGCGAGCGGTTCAGTCGTCGGATCACTCAGACTCAGCAAAACTTTCTCGGCGCGATTTGGCCCTTCGCCCTGCAATTCGTGCAACGCTTTGATGAAGGCGCGCAAGCGGAAGTCAGGCTCGCCTTGCGCGCGGTCGAGGCGATCGAGGAAGGCCGCAAGATCAATGAGCTTGGCGCGCGCTTCCATGAAATAAACATCGAGGACTTGTTGCCGAGTCATAACAATTTAGTGCGGTAAGGCAATAGTTAGGTAGGGCGAGGCTCCCGCCGAGCCTTTTGCTACCCGTGGCTCGGCAGGAGCCTCGCCTTACCTGGTTAGACGAACAATTACGCCAGAACTTCAGCCGATTTTTGTTCTGGTTCAACCCACTTGCCGTGTTCGCGAATCAAATCAACAAGACGATCCACAGCTTCCGCTTCAGGAATATTAAATTTCACCGCCGATTTGCCGACGTAAAGATTGATCTTATTCGGCGCGCCGCCGACATAGCCGAAATCCGCATCCGCCATTTCGCCTGGACCGTTCACGATACAGCCCATGATCGCGATCTTCACGCCCTTCAAATGTTGCGTCCGTTCTTTGATTCGCGCGGTGACGGTTTGCAGATTGAACAACGTGCGGCCGCAACTTGGACACGCCACGTAATCGGTTTTAAAACTGCGGCATCCGGCCGCTTGTAAAATATTAAACGCAAGACGAAGACTTTGTCCGCCGCCAGATTCACCACGCACCAGAATCGCATCTCCAATGCCATCCGCCAGCAAAGCGCCGATCACAACTGAGGCACGGAGCAGGGCGATCTTCGGTTCAAGCGGGACCGGTTCAAAATTGATGCAGTCCTTAAGCAGGATCGGATTGTTGCGACCCAAACGCCGCAACTTCGCCGCGAGCATGCGAAATGCGCTGATCGGCGCCAATGGCACGCCATCTTTAACTGTGACCAACTGAGTCTCGCAGTTGATTTCAAAATCGTGCGTCGGATCAACTTCGAAAATATTCAGGTCTTCGTAAATCGCTTCGGGCCGCACGTCGTCTTTTGGGCGAATCTTCGGCGCAACCTTTTCCCAGGTCGCCCGAGTGACAACAACGCGTTGAGTTTGTTCGCCACCGCACTTCACGTTATCCGCCAATTGGATTTCAGGCGTTTCCCGACGCGAAAATGTGAATGGGTCAAATGGCCATTCTTTGACCGGCAGATTCGTTGCATCCGCCTTTTTCGTCAGCAACGGTAGTTGCGCGAGCAGATCGGTGCACACTGCGATTTCGTGCGGCGAATCTTCCGTCAACGAAACGCGAATCGTATCGCCCAACCCGTCGCAGAGCAGGGAACCAATACCAATCGCACTCTTGATGCGACCATCCTCGCCTTCACCAGCTTCAGTGACGCCAAGGTGAATTGGGTAATTCCAATCTGGACCGAGTTCATCGAGCCGCGCAACCAGCAGGCGATAACATTCAATCATCACCTTTGGGTTCGACGACTTCATCGAGAACTTGAAATTGTGATAGTCAAGATCGCGGGCAATGCGGGCAAACTCCAAAGCGCTCTCCACCATGCCGAGCGGAGTGTCGCCGTAACGGTTCATGATCCGGTCGCTCAACGAACCGTGATTCGTCCCAATGCGCATGGCGCGGCCGAGTTGTTTGCAAAGCTCGACCAGCGGCGTGAACTGCTCTTCGATGCGCTGAAGCTCCGCGTCATATTCGTTGTCGCTGTATTCGCGGACCGCAAATTTCTTCTTGTCCGCGTAATTCCCCGGATTGATCCGTACCATCTCGACCCATTTCGCCGCTTCCATCGCCGCGTCGGGTTTAAAGTGAATATCAGCAACAATCGGGACATTGCATCCGCGCGAACGCAATTCCTCGACGATGTTCTTAAGATTAGCCGCGTCCTTTACCGTCGGTGCAGTGATGCGAACGATTTGGCAACCGACAGCAACTAATTCCAGCGTTTGCTTAACCGAAAGCGCCGTATCCATCGTGTCGCAAGTGAGCATCGATTGCTTCACGACAGCGTGGTCGCCACCAATGATCACGCCGCCATTTTTCGGATCACCAACAACGACTTCGCGAGTTTTGCGACGGCTATAAAGGTAAGGCGAACGGCAGTATTGCATTGAGTGTCTTAGTGTGCCGGAGCGGCTTTAGGCTGTTGTTGCGTCGGTTCAGGTTGTGCCTGTTGTTCGATTTTGGTCCCGTGATGGAACATCGAACGGAAGATCGGCATCCGTCTGGTAACGTCGTTAAACGACACGAACAGCATGAACGAAATAAGCAGCACAGCGAACGCCGTCGTGGTGTATTCGACAAACCGCACGCTCAACGGCCTGCGACGAATCTTCTCAATGATCGACATCAAAATATGGCCGCCATCGAGCACGGGAATCGGCAGCATATTCAGGATCGCGAGGTTGATGTTCAACAACACGAGGAAGCTCATCGCCAGACGGAAGTCCGTGTTCACTTCGTGCGCCAGCATCATCAAAATTCCCGGCGGGCCTGACAAATCTTTCACCCCAATGCCGGTTTCTTTCGAGTGGAACAAAGCGCTGAATGTATCAATGGTGCGTTGCCATACACGGTTGATTTGTTCAATCGGCGTCGGACCCGGTCGTTTCAAAACGTAAACGAGATTTTCTCCCCAAAGAATACCAATGTGGCCTTCTTTGCTGCCGGGTTGTGCCGTTGGCGTGACTGTCAACTTCAATAGCTTGCCGTCACGCTTGATCAGCGTCTCAGTCGGTTGACCGGTGCGCTTGTGGATCATCTCCGCCAACAACACGTGGTTAACCGCTGGGATGCCCTGCATTGAAATAAATTCATCGCCCTCCTTGAAACCGGCCTTCGCCGCAGGGCCATCGGCTTCCATGATTTTGCCCACGGTAGGATGTTGCTTGGGATCGAGGTTTAGGAATTTACCACCAATCTCGCTGGATTGCGCCGTCAGTTGATATGTGTTCGTTTTGCCTTCACGAGTGACAGTGACCGGCAGAACGTTGGTGCGCGCCAGGATCGTGATTTCGCGGATTTGTTCCCATGTGCTGACTGGTTTGCTATCGACGCTCACGATTCGGTCGCCTTCTTGAATGCCGAGCTTAGCCTCTGCAGAACCCGATTCAACGTAGCCAATCACCGAGGGATTCACTGGTTCGGGCAATCCAACGAAATAAATAATCCCAGCCACAGCGAACGCGAAAATGACATTCATGACCGGCCCCGCAATCGCGACCAGAATCTTCGAAAACGGCGCAGCGGGAGGAATGTGCGCATCAGCAGAACCTTCCAATTGCTGCGACGTAATCATCTGCGGCAGCTTCACGAAACCGCCGGCGGGAATCCAACGCACCGAGTATTCGATCCCGTCGCGCACCCACGAAAAAATCTTCGGCCCGAAACCGATCGCGAACCCTTCCACCTTCAGGCCGCGTTTGCGCGCGACCCAGAAGTGACCGAACTCGTGGACGAAAATAGACGCACCGAAGAGCAGCAAAACGACAATGCTGACGTATAGAATATTCAGTATTTGGCTCACAATATGGTAATACCTGGCGCGAAGAATCTAGCTGGGGAAACCCCCGCTGGCAACTTCGGTTTCACTCCCATGATAGCCTAAAGCGGGCCAATGTCGAAACTGTTACCACTCAATGACTGCCGCGCCCCATGTCAGGCCAGCCCCAAAAACCACCAACAGCACCAAATCACCGCGCTGAATCCTGCCACCCTGGACCGCTTCATCCAACGCAATCGCCACCGAAGCAGCCGAAGTGTTGCCGTATTTATCCAAATTCACGAACCGCTGCTCCGGCGTCGCGCCGAGGCGATCACAGACAGCGTCAATGATGCGCAAGTTGGCTTGATGCGGAATGATGAGTTTAATCTGCGTAACATCCACTTCGCACCGCCGCAAGGCTTCCTGCGCCGCGGTCAGCATGGCATTGACCGCGTTCTTGAACGTCTCTTTGCCATCCATGCGCAAATAATGATGACCCGCTGCCAAAGATTCCGCCGTTGGAGGCATGCGACTGCCGCCTCCGGGCATGCAAAGCAAATCAGCTTTATTGCCGTCCGAACCCATGCACGCCGTCAGCAAGCCGTGCGATCCAGGACGGTTTTGCAAAATAGCCGCTCCCGCGCCATCGCCGAAAAGCACGCACGTGTTGCGATCTTTCCAATTAATAATGGACGAAAGTTTTTCCGCGCCGATCACTAACACCGTGTCGTACGTGCGCGACATGATGAATTGTTGCGCAATTTCGAGAGCAAAAATAAAACCTGAACACGCCGCTTCAATGTCGAAAGCCGCCGCGCGATACGCACCGATTTTCTGCTGAACCAGACACGCCGTGGAAGGGAAGGGCATGTCGGGCGTAATCGTCGCCACGATAATCAGGTCAAGCTGCGATGCTTCCAACTCGGCGCGTTGCAAAGCCAGCGTCGCGGCCTTAGCGGCCATGTCGGAAGTAAATTCGTTGGCAGCGGCAATCCGGCGTTCTTTGATGCCGGTGCGGGTTGTGATCCAGTCGTCGGTCGTATCGACCAACTTCTCGAGCTCCGCGTTGGTCAGAATGCGTTCCGGGACGTATGCGCCAACCGAGGCAATCGAGCAGGTGCGCCCTTTGAAGCCGTGCTCGGCTCGAGGATTCTTAAAGTTACGTTCGGGCAGATTTGTCATGCCACCTAGGCCTTTGGTTCGATCCGCGCGTTTACCGCCGCGATTTCTTCACGAATGCTTTGCGTAATTTGATGGGCGACGGCATTGCCGGTCACCCGGATTGCGTTGCTCATTGCTTTAGCTTTCGCAGAACCGTGTACTTTCATAACAGTTCCGTTCAAACCTAGCAAGGGCGCACCACCGGGCCCGTCAGGGTCCATCCGGCGCTTAATTGTGCGCAATGCGTTCGCGGCCAGCATTGCGCCCAGCATGCGTTTAGGATTCTTCGAAAGCTCATCTTTCAGCCACCCAACCAAACCGCGCGCAAAGCTTTCGATCGTCTTGAGCACAATATTACCGATAAACCCATCGCAAACCACCACGTCCACCCGATTATGGAAGAGATCGTGCCCTTCCACATTGCCGATAAAATTGAAGTTCGCCATTTGGCAAAGCTTGTAGGTTTCCAGCGTTAATTCAGTGCCCTTGTTCGATTCGGTGCCGTTGCACAGGATACCGACGCGCGGGTTTTTGTAACCGAGAACCTGTTGTGAATAAATCTTACCCATCACCGCGAAGTGGAGCAGGTGATACGGCTTGCACTCCACGCTCGCGCCGGAGTCGATCAAGACAAACTCATTCGCGGGAGCAGGAATTACTGTCGCAATGGCGGGTCGGTCGATCCCGGCAATCGGACGAAGCCGAATGGTCGAGGCGGCGACGATTCCGCCGGTGTTGCCGGTTGAAATGATAGCGTCGGCTCGGCCTTCTTTGACCAGGTCAACTGCGCGAAGGATGGAACAATCTTTCTTACGACGCAGACCTTCGACCGGTTTGTCATCCATGGTCAGCACTTCGCTGGCGTGGACGATCTGGATGCGACGATCGCGACAGCCGGTGTTTTTCATCGCGGCATGGATTTCGTCCTGGTGGCCAACGAGGAAAAGCTCGCTGATTTTGGAGTTATCCTCCAAAGCAAGCCGAACTCCATCGATCAAAACCTCCGGTCCGTGGTCGCCCCCCATGACATCCACTACAATTCGCATACTGTTCTTCTAACAGAGTCGCCTGCGTGCGCAAGCGACTTAAAAGCTTCTAATAGAGCCGCGCGCGTGAGCGAGCGGTTTACCTTCTCCATCCGCTATATCCCAACCACTGCCTAACGTGCGCGGCTCTGTTTGCACAAATAAAAAGAGCGCAGGAAAGTTACGACTCTCCGCGCTCCCGGCAAATCAAAATTTATTCGATGATCAAGCCGCCGCTTCGACGGTGATCACTTGCCGGCCCTTGTAGTAGCCACAGGACGGACAAACCCGATGAGGGATGGCCGGAGCGGCACACTGCGAGCAGGTGCCCAATTGGGGCAGGACCAGGTTGCTGTTATAAGCACGGCGCATACGTTGGCGGCTGTGCGACGGTTTACGTTTTGGGACTCCCATAAATTTTCGTGTCTAAAGTTTTAACTTATTCAATTCTGACCATGCCGACGAACCTTGCGTCTGGCCCTTTTCGGACGTCGCCGGCAATCCGGCGCACTCTTCGCTACACAACGGGTGTTGCGGAAAGTTGAGGAGAATATCTTCACGAAGGTAAGGCGTCAAGTCCACCATATCATTTTCTACCGGGGCCGGTTCTTCGCCCTGAAGCGGTATTAAAGCCGCCCAATCTTCAAGCAGGACCTTGGTTTTGAAAGGTTTAAGGCACCTGGAACACTCGCATTGAATCGGAAGCTCCAGCCGGCCTTGTGCCAGAATGTCGCTACCGTTCTTCTGGAGATTGATGTCGTACTGCAACGGTTTACGCGCCTGAACGAGCGGATCCTGGATTTCTATATCCAGTTCCTCGGGCGAGAGTTCCCCTTCGAGATGAACATCATTCTCGTCCAAATGCCGAATATTAAATTGTACCGCCATATAATATTATTGTAGCAGCCGACGTCAGGATGCTCTCGATTAATTTACCTCCAACTTGAAAAAACGTTAGAGTCTCCTGACATCGGCTGCCCCGGAAATTATTTTTGCCCGAACTTCCTCTTTAACGCCGCCTGCACATGCGCCGGCACGAACGAACTGACATCCCCGCCGAGATGCGCGATTTCTTTGACGATGCGCGAACTGAGAAACGTGTAAGTCTCGCGCGGCATCATGAAAATCGTTTCCACCCGCTCGTTCAGTTTACGGTTCATCAGCGCGAGCTGAAATTCAAATTCAAAGTCCGACACTGCGCGCAGTCCGCGAATGATGGCGCACGCGCCCTGTTGATCGGCGTAATTGACCAGCAGCCCATCCAACCATTCCACCGTGACGCTAGTGTAAGGCGTGATCGCTTCCTGAACGAGCGCGAGCCGTTCTGTGGGATCGAAGAGCGGTTGTTTACTTTCATTGCGCGCGATGGCGACGATTACGCGGTCAAAAAGTTTCGTCGCCCGTCCGACCAGGTCAAGGTGCCCATTAGTGATCGGGTCAAAGCTGCCGGGATAAATGGCCGTTCTCATCGCCAGTCAATTTAATGATCATTGCGCAAATGCCCATTAAAAAACGGCGACTACTCCAGCAATCACTCTGGCTTCAGAGAATCGCGTTAGCGATTCATGAAGGTAGCCGTGGGTTTCAACCCACGGAGAAGGCCCAGACGAGAGAGCATATTGTGTCGCGTAGCGACACATCAACCCGCGTCCAACAGGCGGCCGTGTTCACGTCCGCATCTAAAGCTTCCGCGCCTGAAAGTACAAATTCGTACAATTGCCATTCACTGGCGCCGAAACTCCATAAACGTTGTTCGTCAAGTTCGCAGCGAGGCCAACGAACGTCCAATTGACAAGGTTCGATGAACTCCAGATGCCATATGGTCCATCGGTATACGCATTGAATTGCAAAGTTATTTTGTTGGGGTCGGCAGCAAATTGCAGAATTTTGATCGGTGAAACAGTTCCGGCACCAGAGTAGGGGTCCAATGTTGTTGAATCTTGCATGGGCTGGGATGTCGCCATACCCGCCTTTGCATCCATTTCGTCGCTAGTGAAATGGTCGCCTGGCGTGGCTGCCCACCATCTTGCAATCTGCTGAAGCGTTGCCGACGGCTGATACGGGCATTCTAAAGTATTGATGTTGGTCGCGCCGCCTTGTAGGAAAGCGGTCAAGACACTTCCCGAGCCCCCCGTAGGCACATAGCCAGGAGCCGAAATGTAATTCGTTACCACCGCTATTTGATTTAACACGCCTGCGGATGCAGGTGACGAGACAGATGAGTCCGCGTCATTTGTCAGCCATGGTGAACCCACATTTGTCGTCAGCATTGGCAGGTTTGCCAGATTTGTGACCATCTCCACCGACATTCCAAGGTTCGCAAAATTAACGAAGTCCAAAATGCGCCCAGATGAATTATCGAGGAGGGCATAAATAAACCGGTTTGTGGCTTGTACCATCCATGAATGCACCGGCAAGCCCACGTTTAATTCCCAATTAGTATTGTCGGGTGCAACAAACTGCCTGTTGCGCTCGTTATAAGCAAAAAACGGGAGTGTGTTTGTGCCGTTGCTAAGAACTTTATATTTGTTCGTTCCAAACGATTGGTATCCGGGCCATCGATTCGAAAGGATCACTAGCGTATTGCCAGTGGTAAATGAATTGGTAACGCCGATACCGACTTCGTTGGTAAAAATGATCGTGCCTGAGTTTGTGAAATACATCGTCACGTCGCGCGGAAACGTTTGGGTCGTTCTATTAAGGGCCGTGACGGCAAACGCGTTACTCAATCCCAAAATGTACATTTGGTTTGTCTTCGGTGGAGTGAGGCTATTCGGTCGCGTGAACATGAGTTTCCGGGTAATGTTAAAAATATTCGCGTAAGTGACCTGATCGAGCGTAGGCACCGCAGGTTTGAATCCAACTATCAATCCTATGCCCCGCACGTTATCGTCTGCGGACAAAGTCGGATCGCTCGCTGCTTTGAATGGGCGCGCGATGATCTCAGCGTAGTTCGTTGTGACCTCCACCCAATTCGTGATGAGCGCCGTGACACATAGCTCATTGCTCACGACGCCAAATTGCGGACGAAAAACGGATGGAAAATCGAAATCACCGTCTGTGTGATTCGTTTGGTCGTAGGCATTGACCGCTTGTTGAAGAAGGTAGTGAACGCCGCCGTTATACCGGACCAAAGGATTCGTACTGCAAAAAACGGGAATCTCGTTAACGCCAAACCCCCATTTCGGCCGCAGCAGTTGATCCGCGCGGTTAGTAAAGGCATTGAGCGCGTCCTGGCCGCGTGCGCATAACGCGGCGCAAGCGACTAGAACTATGACAAAGGCGCGATTCATTTGGTTGTCCCTATGTGGGCGCTCGGATTTTGATTCAACCACAGTGGAACATTGCTGGCGAGGTCGTTTTCGCCTGTCTTCCCGGACGGACACTGATCGGCTAGAAAGATATCGCCTGCTATCAAGTTGCCAGTAACAATGAAACTCGCATCGTCCTATGATTCACGCAGCCGAGGCATTATGAAACGCTGGCCCGCATGGCTTCTACTCACGGTGTTGGCGCTCATGCCATCGGCGACTGCACGGGCGGCGTTGGGCAAATTGGGAGCGATGGGAGACAGTTTGACCGACGAGTATTGGGACAGCGGCGTTTCAACTTACGCAACCAACTGGGCTTCGCTGGTTGTGATGTTTCGCGGGATCGATATGGGGCCGACCGCAGCCCAGGCCGGAACAAATTCTTGGGGCACACCGCGTAACCTTGGCTATAAATACAATTGGGCACTGACCGGCGCAACCTCTGCGAGTCTTCTGACACAGGGGCAACACACCGGTCTGGCGAGCCAGTTCAATTCCGATGGCGTTTCCAACGCGGTGCTGGCGATTGGCCCAAATGATTTCAATCCCACGTCCTCGGCCTATACCAGTATTTATTCCGGACTATGGAGCGCGGGGCAGATTCAAACTTACGTAAACCAGAGCATCAGCAACATTGAGACGGCGCTCAGCACGGTGAGAGCGGCGGGCATCCGCGTGGTTGTCGCGACCGTCATTGATCCCGGGTCGACGCCGGCCGTCGTGTCGTTTTTTACCAGTGGCGCGAATCGCGATCGTGTTGCCGCTGCTGTCCAAAGCGTCAACGCCGGTGTGAAAAATCTCGCGCAGAAATATCAGGTGCCGCTTGTGGACTGGTATGGATTGGAGAAAGCGGTTTTTGGCCCGAACACCAACCTCCGTTCGACGCTCAAGGTGGGCGGCATCACCATTAATCTTCGGGCCAGCGATCCCGGCCCGCCGACGTTGACGCCAACGAACGCCTTTGTGTCTGACGGATTTCATCCCAACACGGTCCTTCAGGCCGTTTTTGGCAACGTGATCCTGCAAGCATTTGACAGCGGCTATAACGCAAACGTGAGCTTGTTCTCAGAACAGGAAATCCTCAACCACGCGCTCATCACTTACGGCGGATCGAACACGCTCCAGTCCCAGATTGGCGACTACACGAATTACATCATCCTGCCAATGCTGCCCAGGTTTACGGGAATTAACGTAGCGGGCACGAATGTTGCCATGCAGTTTTCAACGGCGTCGAACCAGCTTTACGTCGTAGAGAGCCGTGACGATCTAAACGCCAGTTTGTGGACGGTGGCCACAAATAACGTTCCTGGCACAGGAGGAATTGTCACCGTGTCCAGTCCGTTGAGCGCCATTTCCCAAGAGCGATTTTACCGGCTTCGGCAACTGCCTTAAGGCCTGATTTTCACAATCATCTTGACGCCCAAACCAACGCAGTTCTAGCCTAATCCGTTGGCGCCGATGAAAAGCGATTCCCTCCTGCCGCCCGACGCGAAAGCTCAAATTCAATTCAGAAATTAGTGTCCATATTTCGTCTCATCATTTTTTGGATGACCTTGGGCGCGTGCATCTGCCGCGCGGAAGAATCCGCTTACTACAAATCTTTTCTCAGCGCTGTCGCCCCCGGAGATATGAAGCGCCCAACCCTTGTTTCCTCGTCGCTGCTGGTGGATACAAATAATACCGACCTCAAAGTGTCTGGAGGCCATACCAACAGCCTGTTAAAAATGTGGGGCAGGGGCGAGGTTGCAGGAATTTCCCTGCGCATGAGTATGTCGGACGTTATCGCCCAATGGGGCAAACCGGAACGACTCTGGTCCACTTGCGGGGGCGGGCCGCGAATGGTTTATCACGACGTTTCGCTTGTGTTTCACAAGGATGTTTTGTCCGAAATCATCATTTTTCCACGGGGCAAAAAGGGATGGTTCGAAAGCGGACTGAACACTGTTTCGCGGGCGAAAGATTTTGTTGGCGTGTTGGGACGTCCACACAGCCGAAAAGGCCCAGCCCGGTCGCCAGATGTTTTACATTACGAATCGCCGGGGCAGATGTTCATGATGTCTTTTCAGCAGCACGGCGGCCAATTGCAGTATATCCGGCTGCTTACCACCAGCGCAGGGTTGGACAACCTTTATTGATTGAGGTGCCATCGAACGTTCGCACGTACCCGGCTGACGAGAAAAAAGGAACTGACAATTGCGCAGCGCAGCAGACGTCAGTCCCAACTATTTACACTAACTGCTGGTCTGCAGCGCTTTTCTCTTTGCAACTACCGTTACTACATGTTATAGAGAGTCGTTAGTCGCGTCGTAGCCTTGTGCGAAGACGGATGCTCTTTGAAAATTTGAATATCGACGTCGGTTGTCCTGACTTGTCACCATTCGTGACGAATCAGGACGCCTTACGCCCAATCGTGACCAAAACGGCCCGAATCCACCGTGTCCGGGCGAGTGGTATCCCCGCGCCACTCACCCTGTGAATTCAATACGGTTTCGGAGAGCTACGAGTGGTTTCGGTTAAAAAGACCTACCCCCTAAAAAAGGGCTCATTTCGTACGTTGACCTCTGTGGATGAGTAGCATACGTGGATGGAACACACCAAAAAATGCCGTGTTTTCACTGCATAACGCCGCATCTTTCCGCAAGATTCCGTAAGACTTCGTAAAATCCGGAGGGATGACGTGGAGGTCGCTGGTAGGGCTCGTCACGCCGCGCGGGCCGTTTTTTTAAGTGTGTAAAAGCAGCTACAAATCGATGTTGAGGCGCTACGAGTTGCTGGTAGTAGCTAATTGTAGCAACTTGTAGCAACATTCCCGCGATTTTTTTGGATGTCATAAGCATTGGGAGTCACCCAAATACGAAGGACTCACCGACTCAACGACTTATGGAGTTACGCTCCCTCCTCAAATTCCGCGGAGAAGCTTCTTCGCGCGTCGGATCCAAACGCGCTCGCGTTTGCGTTGGAACCCGGGAGCGTGGGCGTCGTCGGCTAACGTGGTTTGGAGTTCGGTGCGGGCGAGTTCGGGTTGTTGCTGGGCGATGTACAGTTGAGCGAGCTGGACGCGGGCACGAGCGTAGCTGTTGTTCTGCAGGACCTGTTTCCAGGCGCAGATTGAGGCGTCGGTTTCGCCCAAGGCTGCCAACGTTTCGGCGTAAGCCATCAAAGAATGGCCATAATCGTGGCGGGGATTTTCAGCGCAGACCTGTTGTAAAAGCAGTTGGGCCTGGTCGGGTTTCTTCTGGCGCAAAAGACACTGGCCAAGATGCGCACGAGTATCGATGTCCGAAGCGTCGCGTTCCAACGACGCGCGGTAAGAAGCTTCGGCTTTATCGAGCTTGCCTTGCTGGAAATAAATATCGCCAAGGGCGAGGTGGTGATGAGGTTTGTCGAGGTGATGAATTTGCGCCTGCAGCTCTTTAATGCGTCGGCGGTCGTGGACGCCAGGCAATTGAAAGCCGGTCGTCGCCGAGGGCGTTGCGCGATAGACGTAGAAGAAATAACAGACGGCGCCGAACACTGGGAAAATGAAAATGAAGACGGCTCAGCCGTATTCCTCGCGGCGCACGGCGTCGATCAGCATCCAGATTTGGAAGGCTAATGGAATGGCGAGCCAGGGCTGCGCCCGGACCGTATCCATATCGAATGACAAAAAAGCCAAACAGCTCACGAGTGTGGGCGATTTGGTAGCAGAAACGGCTGTGCGCGTCTGCAAAAAAACTTGGTGCTTTTTGAAGCTGCCTGGAATTTTAGGTCGGGTCTGAGCGCCGCGTCGTGATCAGGATTGGTATTTTCCTGCTTTGCTTTTAGGAACAACCAGAACGGTTTTTTGTTTTTGCTTACGAATCAACACGAGATTTTCGGTGCGCATCGTTTTGAGTTTCTGGTCCCACCATTCGGGATGGTTGGTCTGTAAGGCTGCTTCGAATGCTGAGACCCATTCCTGGCCGTTCATGACGTGGTCACAGCCGAACTTGACGCTTCCGGCAGCGACGTCTTTATCAATCAGATAGCGCCAGCCGGAAACTTCCATGCATTGGTTTAAGAGTCCGTTAACGGAACAGCCCTCAACTGGCGAAATGGGGAAGGTGTAGTTGTCCGGATGACCGTAGCTGTTGGTCATGTATTGCATCGCGGCAGGATCGCCAGTGGAATAGGTCGTTGCCCGAAAGTCAGCGGGGTTGAAGTCGGACTGTTTGATTTTTTGGATTGTGACGGTAGCTGTGCCGGCGAGGGCGAATACGCCGACGGCAACGACCGCTGCAGTTTTGAGTTTTGTCCAGGCCATGAGTTTGAGTGCTCCTTTTACGAGGGTTGCGGTTGAACTTCCGGCGGCAGCGCCCTTTGCGGCGGCAGGGGCGATAGTCATCGCTAGACCGAGCGGCGCGGCTTTGACTGAGTTGGCCGAAATGGCGCCGACGATTGCGACCGCGGACATCGTCGCGCCGCGTTTGACAAAGAATTTGCGAAGCTTTTCGACCGCGCGGGAGACCCGTTTTTGGGCGGCGTCGGATGAAATGCCGAGGGCGTTGCCGATTTCGTCGGCTGGCATGCCGTTGTAGAAACGCAAGACGACTGCGTTGCGGTCGGGCTCGCTGAGTTTGGCGATGGCTTCGTCGAGGATGGGAGCGAGCCGGGCCCAGTCGTCGGCACTGGAATCGTTAGCGAGAGATTGCATGTGAGCTTCGTGTTCGCGGCGGTATCGGCGAAATTCTGTTCTCAGCGCGTTGCGGGCGACGAAGTGGGTTGTGCGGCAAAGCCAGCCTGCGAGAACGGTGTTGCGGTTTAGCGCGCGCGCTTTTTGGGCGAGGATGGTGAAGACGGCTTGGGCGACGTCTTCGGCGGTGTGAGGGTTGCGAATCTGTCGTAAGGCGGCGGAGTAAACGAGCGGGATGTAGCGTTCGACCAATTCGGCAAAAGCCTCGTTGGAATGCTGGTTCGCATAAGCGGAGAGCAGATCCGCATCGTTTAGTTCGCTCATCATCTATAATTGTCCGCACAATGAACGATCGGACAGGGTATTTTTGGCTAATGACAGAAGCGCGATAGTGGTTGAGGTTGAAACGGGAACTCTATGAAGCCGCGATTTCAAGTGCCGCCGGTGGGCGGTGATCGCCTGAAAGCTCGATTGGGGTGGGGCTTGCAAGACTTGCTGCCCGATCGGGAAGAAGCACTGCGCTTTGCTGATCTTGCTTTTGAAGCGCTACCCACTCCCATTCTGGTTCTGGATGAAGATTTGTGTGTGCAGAAGGCGAATCGCGCTTTCTACGAAACGTTCCAATTGACACCGGAGCAGACGGAGCACGTACCGCTCAACAAATTGCCGGGAGGAGATTGGAATGTTGAAGTGTTACAACGGATGCTGCAGCACAGCCTGCCTTGTGACGTGAGCTTCGGTGACTTTGAGGTGGTGCATGAATTTGAACGCATTGGCCGACGGACGATGCTGGTGGATGCGTGCGTGGTCGCCTTGGAATCTTTAGGCAAGAGATTCATTTTGGTGACGCTGGAGGATTTTTCAGAATGGCGAGTGCAAGCCGACCAGGCGTTACTCCGACGGGCGTCGTCGGTCGACGCTTCGATGGACGGCATTGCGTTGCACGATGCGAACGAGGCGTTTGTTTACATGAACCGGGCGCACGCCGAGATGTACGGCTATCAAGATCCAAACGAGCTCATTGGCAAGACGTGGGAGGTGCTTTACGAAGCATCGGAGCTGCTCCGTTTTCGGGACGAAATCATGCCGCTGTTCAGGGAGACCGGCCATTGGCGCGGTGAAAGCATTGGCAGAAGGAAAGATGGTTCATTGTTCCCGCAAGAACTGTCGTTGTCACAGATGCCGACCGGCGGGTTGGTTTGCGTGGTGCGTGACGTTACCGAGCAAAAACGGCGGGAGGACGGTTATGCGCGATTGGCGCAGATTGTGGAATGTTCGGCAGACTCGATTATCAGCGTTGATTTCGAAGGAATCATTCGTACCTGGAACAAAGCAGCGGAGAATGTCCACGGCTATACGGGGCAGGAAATGATTGGAAAACCGTTAACAGCATTGGCGGTGCCCGAACATGTTGCGGCGATGAAAATGCATCTCGAAGCTCCCAAACAGGGGAAAGATGTTTCATTCGAAACCAAGCGAATTCGCAAAGACGGGCGGGAAATCGATGTCGCGGTGAAGTTCTCGCCCATTCGTGATTCGAGCGGAAGGCTGGTCGGTGCTTCGACAATTGCCCGCGATATCACCGAGCGAAAACGGCACGAGGAGGCAAACGCGCGGTTGGCGGCGATTGTGGAATCCTCAGATGACGCCATCTACAGTACCAATTTCAACGAGGTCATAACCAGTTGGAACAAGGGTGCGGAACGGTTGTTTGGTTACTCGTCCGCCGAAGCGGTCGGGAGTAGCGTCATAATTTTGTATCCGCCCGACATGCATGAGGTCGAACGCGCCAAGCTGGCGACGGTGCCGGGCAAGCAGGTTAAACAGTTTGAAACGGTGCGTCGGTGCAAGGACGGCAGTCTCGTGGACGTTTCGTTAAATATTACGCCAGTCATAAATCCTCGGGGCGAAGTGATCGGATTATCGAGGACTGCCCGCAACATCGGTGAGCGAAAGCGAGGCGAACTGGAGCGAATGCGTGAGAATCGTCGCACCAAATTACTCGCAGACGCCGCCCATGCTTTATTGTCGTTGGAGTCGCCACGAAAGATCGTCCGCAGCATCTTCGCCCAGATTGGACCGGAGCTCGGGCTCGATGTGTATTTGAATTACCTGGTCGGGCGGTCAGGAGATGTGCTCGAGTTGAATTCTTACGCGGGTGTTCCGAAGGACGTGGTGAAACAACTGTCGAGGTTGCCGTTTGGGCAACCGACGTGCGGAGTTGTCGCGCAACAGCGGCGAGGGTGGACAGTTTCGCACGTGCAGGATCGGGATGATCCTGAGTTTGCCTTGTTGCGTCAAAGTGGGGTTCGTGCATACGCGTGCAATCCGTTGATTGCAGGAAAGAAGTTGATTGGGACACTGGCGTTTGGATCGTCTACGCACGATGAATTCAGCGAGAAAGAGATCAAGTATTTGCAGACGATTTGCGATTTCGTCGCGCTGGCACAGGAACGAGCGTTGCATCAACAGACGCTCGAGCGCCGGGTTGAAGAACGCACGGAGAAACTGCAGGAGAGCATCGGTGAACTGGAGGCGTTTGCCTACAGCGTGTCACATGACATGCGCGCACCGTTGCGCGCGATGCGAAGTTTCGCTCGTATTTTGTTGGTCGACTATCGTCATCAGGTCGACCACGAGGGGACGTTTTACCTCGAGAAGATTAGTGAAGCCGCCAAGCACATGGACGAACTGATTGAGGATGTGTTGGCGTATACACACATTGTGCGCGCTGAAGTGAAAATCGAGCCGGTGGATCTGGACAAACTGGTGTGCCATATCATCGCAACGTATCCGCAATTGACCGCCAACAATGCACGGATCGAGATCGTGGGCGCATTACCTACAGTTCTCGGCAATACGGCCAGTCTGACGCAGTGCGTCTCCAATTTGCTCACCAACGCGGTGAAGTTCGTCGCGCCGGGAGTTCAGGCAAGAGTTAGAATCCGCGCCGAAAGCGTCGATTCGAAAGTTCGCGTTTGGTTCGAGGACAATGGTATCGGGATTGACAACAAAATCTTGCACCGCATTTTCGGCATCTTCGAGCGCGGTACCGAAGGGCCTGAATACGAAGGCACCGGTATCGGTCTGGCGATCGTCAAAAAAGCGATCGAACGCATCGGTGGCACTGTTGGAGTGAAATCTCAACTTGGAAAAGGAAGTCGCTTTTGGATCGAACTGCGCAAAGCGTGAATCCGTTTCACGAGGAAATATGGAAAGAAACATTTTGTTGGTAGAAGATGAAGACAATGATGTTTTCTTCCTCAAACGCGCGCTGAATAAAGCAGGAGTGACCGCGATGTTGAATGTCATCCCCGATGGCCAAAAGGCGATCGAGTATTTGGAAGGATTGGGTGATTTTAGCGACCGTCACAAATTTCCAATTCCATCGCTTTTGTTACTCGACCTGAAACTGCCGCACGTGATGGGATTGGAAGTGCTGCAATGGATCCGCAGCCAGCCCGAGTACCGCCAGTTAATCGTCCTGATTTTGTCGTCGTCGCGTTTGCAAAGAGATATCGACGAAGCTTACCGAATTGGCGCCAATGGCTATCTTGTTAAACCTTCTACGCCCGAAGAGATGGTCGACATTGTGCAATCCATCAAGCAGTTCTGGTTCGAACATAACCAGCTACCATCCATTTGCCAGCCGGAGGTGAAGTTGCAAGCTTCGGTGTTAGCTCACAGTGTGGAGGCTTCGTCCGGTGCTTGATGAAACGAGCGGTGCGGGTTACAACCATGCGCAGTGATTGAGGTTTCGCACCTGGTAAAAAAGTTTGGGACGTTAACAGCCGTTAATGACGTGAGCTTGTCCGTCAAGCGTGGGCAGTTTTTTGCCGTGCTCGGACCGAACGCCGCGGGAAAAACAACGCTCATCAAAATGCTCGCCGGATTGCTCAAGCCGACGTCGGGCTACGCCAAAATCGCCGGTTACGATGTGCAGACAGATCCGCTGGAAGCGCGGCGGCGATTGGCCTACGTGCCGGATTTTCCTTTTCTCTACGACAAGTTGACAGCTTGGGAATTTTTTCGCTTCATCGGCCAGATTTTCCAGATGAGCGAAGCGCGGATTCAGGCGTCCAGCCGGGAGCTGATTTCGAGGTTTGGTCTCGAAGCGTTTTTGGAAAAGCCAATTGAAGGGCTTTCGCATGGCACACGACAGCGCGTCGCCATCGCGTCGGCGCTGATGCATGACCCCGAGGTGTTTGTTATCGACGAACCGATGGTTGGGCTCGACCCGCATCATGCGCGCGTCGTGAAGGACATTTTAAAGGAACGTACGTTGAAGGGGATGACCGTGTTTCTTTCCACGCACCAATTGTATGTTGCCGAAGAAATGGCGGACCAAATTGGAATCATGCACGAGGGAAAATTGATCGCATTAGGGACGGCGGACGAACTGAGGAAAAGGGCAGGCGAAAAAGGGTTGGAGCAGGTGTTCTTGACGTTGACGGCGAAAACCGCTGAACCAACCGAAGCGGAGAAGGTTAAAAAATAAGCGTCGACGCTAATCGGGATACTTGTCGTTCTTGATTGCAGCCCGCAGGTCGGTGCTCAGTGTCAGTCCGGCGGGTGGGCCTGCTAGATAAATGACACCGGGAATCTTTTGCACTTCGGGCAATGTTGTTTCGAGATTGAGCCATTCGAGGGTGACCGGAATTTCTTCAAACTGAACGCGGTTCGGCCGAGAGGCCAACATCCACAGGAGCGCAGCGCAACTGTGTGTGTCTTGCTGTCCGGTGATGCGAGCTTTGCGGAACGATTCGATGGCCCAACTTAACAACCGCGGACCAGTGAACAAAACCCAGCAGATAATGGCGAATACGATTTTGTAGCGAAGGAAAAGGATTTCAATAACGCCGTCGGGCGAGTTGTCTTCCCAATGATTTCTTTTGCGCCGTTCGCCCATCAGGTAATTGCCAAGAAACAGGAGCGGTATGCACGCGAGGGCGATCCAAAAAGCAGCCGTTCGCGGTCGACCATAGCGATCAGTGGTAAACATGGCGACAATGAGGAGCAGGAGCAGGAAACCGACAATGAGGCCGAGCGGAAACAGAACTAGTGCGAGAATTCCGCACAGTCGGTTCTTTGAGATGACCTTGGCGTTGTAGCGATCGAGCCATCCTTTGATGTAGTCAAAGTCCATTCGATTTGTTCTTTCGTGATTTCGGTTGTTTGAACCAATGCACGGAGCGACGCGCTCTGCCTATAACAGACGCGACTGGTTGCCGCCCATTTTCAGGCCCAGTTTGCGATAGCTCAGTTCGGTGGCGACACGACCCTGTGATGTGCGGTTGAGGTAACCTTCCATGATTAGAAACGGCTCGTAGACTTCTTCGAGGGTGTCGGGTTCTTCGCCTACCGCGACTGCCAATGAACCGACTCCGACGGGGCCACCGCTGAATTTTGTAATGATGGTTTCGAGAATGCGTTTGTCCATTTCGTCGAGGCCATTTTGGTCGATGGCGAGCATGGCCAACGCCTTGTCGGCGATGTCACCGGTGATGTGGCCGTCGCCTTTGACTTGAGCGTAATCGCGGACGCGACGCAGAAGATTGTTGGCAATGCGCGGCGTGCCGCGGCTGCGTCTCGCGATTTCTAACGCTCCCTTTTCGTCGATTTGGATGTTGAGGAGGTTGGCGGAGCGGGTGACGATTGTTTGGAGGTTGTCGGATTGATAATAGTTCAGGCGCTCGCGAATCGGAAAACGAGTGAGCAGGGGAGCCGTGAGCAAACCGCTGCGAGTCGTTGCTGCGACGAGCGTGAACTTCGGCAGGTTGAGACGAACGCTGCGAGCATTCGGGCCCTGGTCGATGATGATATCGAGTTTGAAATCCTCCATCGCGGGATAGAGGTATTCTTCGATGGTCTTTTGCAAACGATGGATTTCATCGATGAAGAGAACGTCTCCTTCTTCGAGATTCGTCAGAAGTCCGGCGAGGTCACCGGCTTTCTCAATCGTCGGCCCGCTGGTGCACTTGATATTTGTACCCATCGCTTTGGCGATAATGTAGGCGAGGGTCGTTTTCCCGAGGCCGGGTGGACCGCTAAATAGGATATGGTCGATGGCTTCGCCGCGTTGCTTGGCGGCTTGAACTGCAATTTCGAGGCGCTCTTTAACTTGCGGTTGGCCGGTGAAATCCGAGAAGAGCGACGGGCGCAGCGTCATTTCCAAAGCCGCATCGGGCTTGATAAGAACATCGGAAATGATTCGGTCGGCCATTGAATGCAGCATGCGGGAAGTTGCCGCGAAGCGACAAGGAAAATTGCTCTACGCTGCGTCGCGATTGCAAAAACGTATGACGTTACGGAGCGTTGTTGCCACTGGTCTTTCAACTCAAATCGGTTACTGTTCAGCGCCAATGGATTTGAAGATAAAGCTGATTTCGACGGACTTCGATGGGACCCTTTTCGCAGAATTCGAAAACCCTCCAATTCCGGTTCATCTGCAAGAGTTAATTGCTGGTTTTCAGAAACGCGGTGGCAAATGGGTCATCAATACCGGTCGCGAAATGTCGAGCCTGATGGAAGCCTTAGCGCGAGCGCAGGTGAAAGTGAGGCCTGATCACCTTGTTTTGGTGGAGCGCGAGATTTATCATCATCACGAGGCGCAATACGTTGAGCATCACTCGTGGAACGCGGAATGTAACCGCGCCCATGCCGAACTCTTCACGCGCGTGCGGAAGGATGTTCCGCATTTGACGGACTGGGTGAACAAGCGTTTTGCAAACGCTACGATCTATGAGG
Source organism: uncultured Verrucomicrobiae bacterium (assembly GCA_963702845.1). Lineage (GTDB taxonomy): Bacteria > Verrucomicrobiota > Verrucomicrobiia > Limisphaerales > Palsa-1400 > JAICXV01. The sequence continues at coordinate 1,260,183 of OY969763.1, forward strand.
ATCTATACTCGCCATTCTGCTTTATTGCCGGCGCAACCAACCACGCGGAGCAAATCCACGAGTTTCTCGACGAGTATTGTAAAACGGTGCCGCACCTAGCGGTCGTCCGAAATGATGTTTACGCCCGATTCTCGCACGAGGCCTATAATAAAGGCACCGCTTTGGCGGAGTTAACCCGGCAATTGGGTATTCAGGCCGACGAAATCCTGGCGGCGGGGGATCATCTCAATGATATCCCAATGTTGAAGGGGCAATATGCGAAATGGCTCGTCGCGCCGTCCAATGCCATCGATGTGGTCAAAACAGCCGTCCGGAAGCAAAATGGGCACGTGAGCGAGCTGCACGCCGGTCACGGGGTGGCCGAGGGGATCGCGCGGTTCCTCGGTAACGGCTGAGTATCAGCAGGAGAGATAATGTTGGGTTAAGTGGGTTAGTGATAAAATAAGAATGCCTTATACATTTGGGCGCCTTTCTTGACCGCTATCATCATTTTTGCCTAAGTCTTTTTGTGTCAATGGCCTACGTATTGGGTTCACTATTTGACATTCTTATGCACGCCTGATAGTCTGCTAGTTGCAATCGCTGACCCATGTTTGGGTCGGGGTTGACCGCAGAAAAGGAGCCTGACTGAGCACGGCAAATTTCCCGCGGCAAAAATTTATAAAAACAACATGAGCGAATCTACAATTTCAGCCGCTGTTTCGAACGGCAACGGCTCGCCCCAGGTCTCGAAGATCACTGAGGCTGTTATCCGTTTCGCGGGCAACTCACAGGATGGTATTCAAGCCATCGGCGGTTTTCTGGCGCGGTTGGCCGGACGCAGTGAACAGGAAGTCATGACTTTCATGACCATTCCGTCGACGATTTCAGGCGGTCCTTCCATCTTCCAGGTGCGCATTGGTTCTGGCGAAGTGCTCAGCGCCGGTGATGAAGCTGACGTGCTGTTTGCGTTTTATCAACATTCGTACGAGGACCACATCAATTCGTTGAAGAAGGGTGGCATCGTCGTCATTGATTCCGACCACGTCACCGCAAATCCGGAATTCGAAAAAGAATTCCGTCATGTGCCAATTCCGATTTCGAGCCGCACGATTGAAGCGATCGGTGGAACGGCGAAGGACAAAGGTAAAAACCTGTTCGCGCTGGGTCTGGTTGCGAAGATGTTCGATTTGAATTTGCCGAAAATTGAAAAGCTGATTTCGGAGCGTTTCACCGGCAAAGACGAAAGCGTGATGAAGAACGCGTTGATGGCGTTCCATGCCGGTTACGGTTTCTCGGTGGGGCATCTAATTCAAAGCTTCCAATTCGCGGAAGCGCAGAAGAAGGGCACGACGCAGGTCGTGATGAACGGCAACGAAGCGCTTGGTTTCGGCTTGATTGCCGCGGGCGTGCGTTTTGGCGCGGCTTATCCGATTACACCATGGTCCGACATCATGGAATTGCTCCGCCGTGAGTTGCCGAAATACGGCGGCACCTTCGTCCAATGTGAAGATGAAATCGCGTCGATTTCGATGGCCATTGGTGCAAGCTATTCAGGACGCGTGGCGGTGACGGGATCGAGCGGCCCTGGTATTGCGCTGAAAACCGAAGCAATCGGTTGGGCGGTCATGGCGGAAGTGCCGTTGATCGTCTGCAACGTTCAACGTGGCGGCCCGTCGACGGGTATGCCGACGAGCGTCGAACAATCTGATTTGAATCTGGCGGTATACGGTGGTCACGGTGATTGCCCGCGCGTGGTTGTCGCGCCGACGAGCGTGAAGGATTGTTTCTACCTTGCGATCGAAGCGGTGAACATCGCGCGCAAATATAATGTGCCGGTCATCATTTTGAGCGATCAGGCAATTGCCACTCGCATTGAAGCTTTTGAAGAGCCGAAGCTGAAAGATCTCTGTCAGGATATCACGCCGGATTTATCGCCGGTCCAGGATTATGTCCCGTATAGCCTCGGCGGCGTCACAACGCGAGTTGTGCCGGGCACGCGCATCGAGAGCGGAAAATATCCGATTGCTACTGGTCTCGAACACGACGAAATGGGCCACCCGACCGGCTCCCCGAAACTGCACATGCAGATGACGGGTCGCCGTCGTATGAAACTGCAACGGCTCGCCGCTGAATTGCCGACGCCGCAAGTTTATGGGCCGCCTGAAGGTAATATCCTCTTGGTCGGTTGGGGTTCAACGCTCGGTCCGATTCGCGAAGCCGTGGATCGTGCTCGCGCCGCTGGTGACAGCGTTTCGTCGTTGCACATTCGCAACATCAGCCCGCTGCCGAATGGCCTCGAAAATGTTTTCGCAGGGTTCAACAATGTGTTCGTCGTTGAGATGAACGACGAAGGTTTGTATGGCTATGGCCAGCTCTGCGGATTGCTGCGTGCGCGCTTCTGCGATCCGAAGATTCGCGGGCTCACCAAGACCGATGGTTTAACCTTCCGCGTGCGCGAAATTCTCGAGCGCGTGAAGACCGACGTTGCGACTGGTTTGCGCAAAATGTAACAACAAATTTCGTACTTATATGAGTGAACAAACAATTGGAATTCCTGCCCGTGGCAACATCACGGCGCCGGTCACGACTCCAGCCACTGTCCTGCCGGCCGGTGAGCGCAAGGGTTTGACCAAAAAAGAAATCGCTGCCGACCATCCGACGTGGTGCCCTGGCTGCGGTGACTTCTCCGTTCTCGCGCTTTATTTCAAGCTGATTGAAAAGCGCAAGATATGGCATGAAAAAATCACGACGGTTGCCGGCATCGGTTGCTCGAGCCGTTTTCCGTATTTCGTGCAAGCGCATGGTGCCCACTACATCCACGGTCGCGCATTGCCGTTTGCCAGTGGTGTTTCGCTGAGCCGGCCTGACCTGCACGTGTTCGTGTTCGGTGGTGACGGCGATGCTTTCTCGATCGGTGGCAATCACGTCAATCACACCGCGCGTAAGAACATCAAAATGACTTACGTGATCATGGACAACTGGGTCTACGGCTTGACGAAGAAACAGACTTCGCCAACGTCGCCGCTCGGTTTCAAGAGTAAGACGGATATTTGGGGCGCGGTTGATCAACCGATCAATCCGATGAAGCAATTGATCTCCGCTGGTGCAACGTTCGTCGCCCGCGCGACGCACACCAATCCAAACCATCTGTTGCAAATGATGGAAGCGGCCATGGATCACGACGGCTTCAGCGTCATTGAATGCTTGAGCGAATGCGTTGAGTTTTACGAAGGCGCGTTCGATGCATCGAACCCGCGCAAAGGCGGCAAGTTTGAAACCGTTCCCGCTGACCATGACGTCACAGACGAGGTCGCGGCTTATAAGCTGGCCGACGCAAAGTTCCCCGGTTACTTCGGCATTTTCTACAAGAACAATCGCCCGACAAAAAATGCGCTCGAAGCGAAACTGAATGCGACCTTCCAAGAGAAGGTGAAGGGCAAACAGGATTGGGAAATTCTGCAGGCGTCATTCAGCCGTATGAAATAGGGCGCTAACCTATTTACTGGCCGCGCTTGCGGCTTTACGATTTTGGCGAGTGTTGGAAACGACGCTCGCCAAATTTTATGCCGATATACGAATTTGCCTGTCCTGATTGCCGGAAGATTTTCAGTTTTCTTTCGAAGACGATGAATCCGTCGCGGATGCCCACGTGCCCGAAGTGCGGCAACAAAAAGTTGGTCAAACAGCTCAGCACTTTTGCGATGACGCACGGCGGTAAAGAGTCCACTGGCGAAGCTGAAGGCGTCGGATCGATGCCGGAGTTGGATGATCCACGTGTCGAACGCGCGATGTCCGAGCTCGAACGCGACATGGAACATATGGATGAAAATAATCCGCGACACATGGCGCATCTGATGAAGAAGATGAAAGAGGTGATGCCGCCGGGGACGATGCCCAAGGAAATGGACATCGCGATTAAGCGGCTGGAAGCGGGCGAAGACCCGGAGAAGATCGAGGCGGATATGGGCGATGTGTTTGGCGATCTTCTCGATAGTGAAGTAGGCCAGGCCGGAGGAGCAGGGAGCTCCTACTCTCGCGACAGCGGGTTGTATGACTATTAGTTAATTATCCTCAATACTGCGGCGTGCCGGGGACGACGTTAGCGCGATGTTTTTCCCCTTCGGCGTTCAGTTCGGCGATAACGTCGGGATGTTGCGCGGCAATGTCGAATTTTTCGCCGGGATCCTCTTCGACGTTGTAGAGAATCGGCGTTTCGTGTTTCACCGGTTTTTCTTTGGCGTAACCAGGCCAGGTGATGAAGTGGGCTTTAAATGGACCTTTGCGCACGGCGTAGAGTTCGCTGCCGTTGTAGTAAAACATGACCTTGCGTTGATTTGGTCCATTGCCGAATAGAAATCCGCTCATGTCAAAGCCATCGTAAGGACGGTCAATCGGCATTTGCGTGCCGGCAAGGTTCATAATCGTGGGAAACAGGTCGAGACTCGACGCGAGTTCGTGCGTGACGATGCCGGGTTTGATGTGCTTCGGCCACCACGCAATGCCGGGTTCGCGCATGCCACCTTCATAGCTGCTGCCTTTACCATCACGCAATGGACCAGCGGAGCCGCCCGCGAGATCTTTGATTAACCATGGACCGTTGTCGCTCGTGAAAAAGACGAACGTGTTGTCGACCAGTTTTTCTTTGCGCAACGTTTCGAGAATCTGGCCCACGCTCCAGTCGAGTTCCTCGACAGCATCACCGTAGATTCCGCGCTGGCTTTTGCCGCTGAATTTCTCGGAAGCGAACAATGGGACGTGCGGATACGTGTGTGCGAAGTAGAGGAAGAACGGTTTCTTCTTGCTGTCCTTGATGAAGTGAATTGCTTCTTCCGTGTAACGTCGGGTGAGTTGATTGAGCTGTGTTGGTTGCTCGATGATTTTATCGTCACGGAAAAGGGTAGGGTTCCACCATTCCTGTTTCGGATGCAAACTGGCCGTTGCGTTCCTGGGAATGCCTTCATTCGGTTCCATGTCATTGGAGTAACGCAGACCAAACCAATGATCAAAACCGCGGTGACACGGAAGATATTGCGGTTCATGGCCGAGGTGCCATTTGCCGATGCATTGTGTCGTGTAACCTTGGGGTTTTAGCGCTTGTGCGATCGTGATTTCATTGTCGGGCAGGCCACGTTTGGAATCGCGCATGATGACACGCTTTTGCGGCCCACCGGCCATGCCGCTCCGAATCGGTAAACGCCCGGTGATGAGTGCCGCACGACTCGGCGTGCAGACGGTGGCGGCAACATAGAAATCCGTGAATCGCATTCCTTCGGTAGCCATGCGATCGAGGTTCGGAGTGCGAATGGTTGGATGTCCGTAACAGCTCAAATCGCCGTAACCAAGATCATCCGCGAGAATGATAATAATGTTCGGTTGCTTGGCTGCGAACGTAACAAAGCCGGTCAACAGAAAGGCAAGCAGGAGGAGTCGTTTCATTCGCAATAATGGATACAGTCTTCCGCAGAACCGTCCAGCAAATTGCTTTTTGTAACCTGATGTAGCGGTGGGCGGTCTGGATAAACGACCATGATATTTCGAAATTGGCGTTGCGGGATGCTTGTAGCGGCAGTTCTACTCGCTCAATTCTCTGCACATTGTGCCGAGCAAAAATTGAACGTGCTGTTCATCGCGATCGACGACTTGCGGCCGCAACTCGGATGTTACGGCGTAAAAGATATCAAGACGCCGAACCTCGATGCATTTGCCAAAGGCGGTTTGTTGTTTAATCGCGCCTATTGCCAACAGGCGGTTTGTTCGCCGTCACGGACATCGCTGCTGACCGGACGGCGACCGGACACCACGAAGATCTACAATTTGGAGGATCATTTTCGCGATACGATCCCGGACGTGGTGACCTTGCCGCAGCATTTCAAAAACAACGGATATTTCTGCCAATCGTTCGGCAAGATTTTCCACGACGGATTGGACGATCCCAAATCGTGGAGCGCCCCATCAATGGCTGCAACCAGTCATGAAATCGAATTGGAAGATGGCCGTTTCATCACCCGCGACGTGCGGACTGCAACCTATCCGCCATACATATTAGCCGCAAACACGTCGGCACAGCAGCAGGCGAAACAGGACCTTACGCAACAGCGAAAGGATGCCAAAGCCAAACTTTCGCCGTGGTCAGCGCCCGACGTCGGCGACGAAGACCTCAGTGATGGACAAATTGCTGCTCGCGCTATTGAAGTCATGAAAGCGCACAAGGATGGTCCATTTTTCCTCGCCGTCGGTTTTCGCAAGCCCCATCTGCCCTTTGATGCGCCAAAAAAATATTACGACATGTATCGGCTCGAAGGCATGAAGCTCGCCGCAAATCCATATCCGCCAAAGGACGTTTTCGAGCCCGCGATGATCAATTGGGGCGAGTTGCGCGGTTACAAAGGGATGCCCAAGGAAGGTCCGCTGACCGAGCGACAGTCGCGCGAACTGATTCGCGGTTACTACGCGTCGACCAGTTACATCGACGCCCAAATCGCCCGCGTGCTGGAAGCGTTGGAACGACTGGGCTTGCGCGACAATACCATTGTGATTATCTGGGGCGATCATGGTTGGCAATTGGGCGAGCACGGGATGTGGTGCAAGCACACCTGTTTCGAAACATCCACGCACACTCTTCTGATGCTGAGCGTGCCGCACCAAAAACATCGCGGCGCAAAGAGCGATGCTCTCGTCGAGTTTGTCGACGTTTATCCAACGCTCTGTGACCTTGCCGGACTCAAACAGACTGTTGGATTGGAAGGCACAAGTTTCGCGCCACTTCTGAATAACCCAAAACGGCCATGGAAAACCGCTGCCTTCAGCCAATATCCGCGCGGATGGTTGATGGGATATGCAATGCGGACTGACCGGTATCGCTACGTCGAATGGGTGAGCCGTAAAAATACATCAAGAGTAGAGGGCAGGGAACTATACGATCACAAAACCGATCCCGACGAAAATGTGAATATCGCCAACCATCCGGAGAATGAGGAACTTATCGTCAAATTGAGTAAGCAGCTAAAAGCCGGTTGGCACTCGGCGCTGCCGAAGCAATGAAGCTTCAGATATAATACATCTTCCCTTTAGCAGCCGATTGTTCGACGAGCTGCTGAAAGTTGATGGCATCAGCGGCGTCGTTGAGAGATTTCTGCAATGTTTCCCAGGCCCGACGCAGCTCAGTTGGGCAATCGGCATCACTGAGTGCCGTCGAATCAAAGACCTGCCCATGAATACAGCGCAGCACATCGCCCATTGTAATTTCCACCGGTGGACGCGCGAGTAGATACCCGCCTTCCTTGCCGCGAACGCTTTTCACAACGTGCGCCGATTTCAATTCGATCAAAATCTGCACGAGATAATTCGACGGAATTCCCTGGTCTGACGCCATTTCCTCAACGCGATGGGCGGCCTTGTCCGTATAATGCTGCGCGAGCCAGAAGACGGCGCGGACGGCGTAGTCGCTTTTTACGGACAATTTCACGCGCCAATAATTAGGTGTGAAAGTCGCTGGCGCAATCCAGAAACGCGGTTATAGTGCGCGGCTTTTGGTCTGCAAGCGTCGGAACCGCAAACTTTTTTCAAAAAGTTTTGAACATTTCTCGGCGGATTTGTCCAACTGGTGTTGCGTCTTTAAAGACTCAGTAGGGCTTGTGTTTAGCCAATGCTGAGGGTAGACAGTCAGATTCTCGAAAATGCCTGAGCTGACGCTCAGTGCCAAAACCGACCCGGCAACTGCGGGTCATCGGAGCAACTGAAATGATTAGAGTTGAGAACTTAACGAAACATTTCGGCCCAAAGGTGGCCGTCAACAGCCTTTCGTTCACCGTCGAACGCGGTGAGGTGCTCGGCTTTCTCGGGCCCAACGGCGCCGGAAAGTCCACCACCATGCGAATGGTTACCGGCTTCATCCCTCCGACCGGTGGCAAAGTCACCGTCGGCGGCTTTGACATGGTCGAGAATCCAATTCCGGCCAAGCGCCTGATCGGCTATCTGCCGGAAAATGCGCCGTGCTACGCCGACATGACCGTCGAAGGCTTCCTCGGTTTTGCCGCCGAACTTCGCGGTTTCCGCAAAGACGCAAAAGTTAAAGCGGTCAATCGCGCGATCGAAATGTGCTTCCTCGAGAACGTGCGCTATCAAAGCGTCGAAACGCTCTCCAAAGGTTATCGCCACCGCACCTGTTTCGCTCAATCGATCATTCACGATCCCGAAGTTCTCATTCTCGACGAACCGACGGACGGCCTCGACCCCAATCAAAAGCATGAAGTGCGCAGTTTGATCCGTCGCATGGGCGAGAAGAAAGCCATCATTTTCTCAACGCACATTTTGGAAGAAGTGGATGCGGTTTGTTCGCGCGCGATTATCATCGATCGCGGCCAGATCGTCGCCAACGGCACGCCTTCAGAACTTCGGCAGAAGTCCGAATACTCGGGCGCGGTGTTGGTCGTGGCAAGTGGCGTCAGCGGTGGTCAACTGGCCGATCGTCTGGCACAAGTCCCGAATGCGCGGCGCGCTGCGATCGTCAAGGAAGACCACGGCAAAACGTGGGTCCGCGTTTATCCAAAATCTGATACCCGTAATGGCGACCTGGCCCGCAATATCATGGCCGCTGCTAATTGCTGGCAAGTTGAAGAGCTTCACACCGAAGAAGGCCGGTTGGACGAAGTTTTCCGTAGCATCACCCTGCCTGACACCTCGGAGGCAAAGAAATGAATTCCTGCGCGAACATCCGCACCATAACTAAACGCGAACTTGCGGCATATTTTACGTCGCCGCTCGCCTACGTCGTCATCGTTATCTTCCTGCTGTTGATGGGGTTTTTCACCTTCATGGCGGGCGGATTTTTTGAAGCCGGCCAGGCCACTTTGGATTCATTCTTCCGTTGGCATCCGTGGCTGTATCTCGTTTTGGTGCCTGCAATCGGCATGCGACTTTGGGCGGAAGAACGTCGCGTTGGCACGTTGGAATTATTGCTCACGATGCCAATTACTCCGTGGCAAGCGATCGTCGGAAAGTTCCTCGCGTCGTGGATATTTCTCGCAATCGTGCTGTTGCTGACGTTGCCGATTGTCATCACCGTCAATTGGCTCGGTGCGCCGGATAATGGCGTCATAATTGCGGCATATGTCGGCAGCTTTTTGATGGCTGGCGCATATCTGGCGATCAGTTGTCTGACCTCTGCGCATCACGCGCAATCAGGTCATCAGCTTTATTATTGCTGTCGTCGCGTGCTTGTTGTTGGTGCTTGTGCGGATTCCCGCCAGTGACCGCGATTCTTTAGCCGCATGGATAGCCATTGGCTAATGGACACCGTCGCCGGTTTCAGTTCCTTGACCCACTTCGAAGGATTCATGAAGGGCATCCTCGATTCGCGCGACGTAATCTACTTCTGCTCGATCATCGTCTTCGCGTTGTTCAGCACGGGAGTGATTATTCGCGGTCAACGCGCCGGATAAAAGGTAGGGCGCGTCGCTCCGCGCGCGCCGTAAAATAAAATTTGAAATCTGAAATCTGAAATTTTCATCCAATGAAACAAAAGAATTTCGAGACAGTTCTGTATTCAACAGCCGGCGTGCTCGCGATGTTCGTCGTGCTGCTGGCCTTCTACGTCATCACTGGCGCTGTTAAAGACGCGCGTCGATTTGACCGCTGACAAGGTCTACACCTTATCGCCCGGCACGAAGAAAATCCTGAGCAGACTGGATACGCCGGTAACGATTCGCTTCTATTCAACGCAGAGCGACAACAACCCGCAGCTCGTCCCGCTAAAGGCCTATGGCCAACGCATCGACGATTTACTCAGCGAATACAAGCAAGCGTCACACGGCAAAATCAAAGTCGAGAAATACGATCCCACGCCGGATTCCGACGCTGAAGACCAGGCGCATTTGAACGGCATCGACGGTCAACCGACCTCACCGATGGGCGGCGATAAATTCTACATGGGCATCGCTGTCAGCATGCTTGATGAAAAGGTCGCGATTCCGTGGCTCTCACCTGACCGCGAAAAATTGCTCGAATACGACATCACTCGCGCCGTCGCACGCGTGATCAATCCGAAGCCCGCCACGGTTGGCGTCATGAGCGCACTGCCTGTGTTTGGCAATCAAATGCCGCCGCAATTGGCACAGCGCATGGGCCGCCAGAATCAGGACCCGTATATTTTCCTCAGCGAATTGAAAAAGGACTTCACAGTTAAAGAAGTTCCGATGACCACCGAGAAAATTGATGAAGACATCAATGTTCTCGTCGTAGTGCATCCGCGCGACATCAGCGAAACGGCACAATACGCAATCGACCAGTTCGTTCTGCGCGGCGGCCATTTGCTCGCGTTCCTTGATCCACACGCCTACTTCGACCAAAAGCAGGATCAGATGTCGCAAGTAATCGGCGAAAGCTCTGGCCAATCGAGCATGGACAAATTGCTGCGGGGTCATGGGGACTCGAAATGGACATAAACAAAGTCGCCGCCGACATGACCTATTGGCAATACGCGCGGTCAAGTCGATGCCGACAGTGTTGATGCTGCCGAAGAACGGGCATTAACCAAGATGATACCGCGACCAGCCAGGCCGATTCACTAGTCATGGCATTCCCAGGCGCCTTCACCGGCAAACCGGCTCGATGGCTTGAAAGAAACTGTATTGCTGCACACCTCGCCACGTTCCCAACTCGTTGATGGCGTCATGTCCAGCATCGGCGGCGACCAACATCATGAAAGATTTCAAGGAATCGAACATCAACTATGCGTTGGCCGTTCGATTGACCGGCAAATTCAAGACAGCCTTCCCTGGCGGCAAGCCGAAGAAAGCCGACGACAAGGACGATAAAGATAAGCCGGCCGACACAGACAAGGGCCTTAAAGAAGCGACCAAAGAAGGCGCGGTCATTCTCGTCGCCGACTCAGACATGTTGAACGACCAAGTGTGCGCGCAAGTGCAGGACATCATGGGTTACAAGCTGGTCCAGCCGAAGAACGGCAACCTCGCCCTCGTGCAAAGTTTCGTGGAAAACCTCAGCTGGCGACAGCGACCTGATTTCCATGCGCAGTCGCGCCAGCGTGACGCGTCCGTTCACAAAGCTCCAGGACATGGAAGCTCAAGCCAATCAGAAATGGCAGGCGAAGCTGAAAGAGATGGAGGAAAAGAAACAGGAAACCGAACGCAAGATCAGCGAACTGCAACAGAAGAAGGAAGGCGCGCAGCAGAAATTTATTCTCTCGCCTGAGCAACAGAAGGAATTGGAAAACTTCCGCAAAGCGAATGTGGAAATCAACACGCAATTGAAACAGCTCCGTAAAGATCTGCGCCGCGACACCGACACCCTGCAGTTCCGCACCAAGATGGCGAACATCTTCGCCATGCCGGTGGTCGTCGCATCGCTGGTGTAGCCCTCGCCTTAGTGAAACGCAAAAAAACAGCCGCGAAGTAACCAATTCGAAATCTGGTTTGAAATTTGAAATCTGAAATCTGAGATCACACTCCCATGAATCGTAAACAACTCAGCATTCTTGTGGTTCTCGCTGTCATCATTGGCGGCGCAGGTATCTGGGCATTAAAAAGCCGCGACCAATCGTGGACCGAATCCTCGACCGCAATTGGCCAAAAACTAATGCCGGAATCTGCCGGTGAATGACGTCACCCAAATCCACATCAAAGGTTCCAGCGAATTGAACCTCGTCAAAAAAGACGATAGCTGGCGCGTTGCGGAACGTGGCGATTATCCCGCTAACTATTCAGAAATCAGCGATTTCATTTTGAAATCGGCTGACCTGAAAGTTGTGCAAGCCGAACCAATCGGCGCTTCACAGTTGGCTCGCATGGAACTTGAAGAGCCCGGCAAAAGCGGTGGCAACAGCGCAACCTTGCTCGAATTCAAAGGCGCAGGGGGCAAGTCGCTCCAATCTGTGCTCGTCGGCAAAAAACATGCGCGCAAATCCGACCGCCCATCGCCCTACGGCATGGCTGATATGGCCGATGGCCGTTACGTCATGCGCGCAAACGACACGAAGAATGTGCTGTTGATTTCCGATCCCTTGACCAGCGTCGAGCCCAATGCCGACCATTGGTTGAACAAGGACTTCTTCAAGGTCGAGAAGGTCAAGAGCATCGCCTACAATTCAACCAACGCGCAAGCTCATGGAAAGTGACTCGCGACACCGAAGCTGGTGCGTGGAAATTGGTGGATGCCAAAGTCGGTGAAGTGCTCGACACCAACAAAGTGTCTTCGCTCGGCAGCACGCTCGGTGCTCCTGGCTTTGTCGATGTGTCGACGAATTCCGCGACCGATGCTGGTCTCGATAAGCCCGTCACGCTCGCGCTGGAGACATTCGACAACTTCACTTACACCATCAAGCTCGGCAAAGTGACGCCCGAGAATAATTACTACACGCAAGTTTCAGTCACCGCCAATCTCCCGAAAGAACGCACGCCGGGTAAGGACGAGAAGCCTGAAGACAAGGCGAAGCTCGACAAGGAATTCGCGGACAAAAATAAACCGCTCCAGGAAAAACTGGCGAACGAGCAGAAGCTCGACAAATGGACTTACGTCGTTGCGTCGTACACAGTCGATCCGCTCGTGCGCAATCGCGCCGATCTTCTCGAAGTGAAAAAGGAAGAGAACAAGGCGACCGCAACGACGAACAAAACCGTCACCGTCACATCGCCTGTCGTTAAGCCGACCAAAACCGCCGCGAAGTAAGCAGAGCCGCGCAGGTCAGCAAGCGGTTTGAAGGATTACATTACGATGCGTAAAGCCGCTTGCTCAAACCCGTGTCTCTGATATTGTGTCAACCATGACATCAACAATGGTTGACGCAAAACCAGTCATGTCCAACCACGAGCGCATCGCCGCTCTCACTCGCGCTGCCCTGAACGGTGAGCGGATTTCCCGTGAAGAAGCCAGTGGTGTTTCGAGCTTACGAACACCGCCGACATTTTCGATTTGATGGCCGGCGCCAATCGCATCCGCGAGCACTATAAGGGTAACAAGATCCACCTTTGCTCAATCGTGAACGCGAAAGCCGGTTCGTGCTCCGAGAATTGCAGCTTTTGCGCCCAATCATCGTTTCACCAAACCGGTTCACCGAAGTATGGCTTCGTGGATCCCGAACCCGTTTTGGAAGCGGCTGACGAAGCGAATCGCAACTCTGTCACTGCCGTCGGCCTCGTCGCTGCATGGCGGGGACTTAAAGAAGGCCCGATGCTCGATGAAGTTTGCGATCGCATCCGTGACCTTGCAAAAAGCGGCAAGACCCGTCCCGACGCATCACTTGGTTTGATCAAAAGCCAAAACGTCGCCGATCGGCTCAAAGAAGCCGGCCTCGAATGTTACGGCCACAATCTCGAAAGCTCGCGCCGATTTTTTCCGACCCATTGCACCACGCACAGTTTCGAGGACCGTTTGGAAACAATCGGTTACCTGAAGAAAGCCGGCATCAAAATTTGCTCTGGCGGAATTATCGGTATGGGCGAGACACGCGAAGATCGTCTCGAACTCGCGATGTCGTTGCGCGAAATCGGCGCGAACGTTGTCCCGATCAACATTCTCAATCCCATCAAAGGCACGCCGCTCGAAAACGTCCCGCCGGTTCCTCCAATGGAAATTCTTAAAACGATCGCCTGCTTCCGTTTCATTTTGCCGAAACAGGAAATCATGGTTGCCGGTGGTCGCACCGTGAACCTGCGCGATATGCAAAGCATGGTCTTCACCGCTGGCGCGAGCGCGTTGATGGTCGGCAACTATCTGACCACGCTTAATCAGTCCGTCGAAAAAGACCTGCAGATGCTCAAAGACCTGGGTCTCGATCCCGATTGGGAAAATCACGACTTCGTCGACCAACAATAATCGGGTGGGGACGACTTCCACGTCGTCCCAAACTTTCTGCAGTCTTACGACATCCTTAGTGCGCATAGAGCACATCTTGCGCACCCCGCGCTGGGAGGTAAGATTTCAATGTGCAGCGGCTCGGCAAAAACATCGGACGTTATCTTGGTGAATCGATAGACATCGACGGCGTCCTCCAGCAAATCGATCGGGCGATTGCCGACAAAGGTTGGCACAACGACCGCATTCGTCTGCAAACCACTTCCGGCTCGCGCACGTTGGAGTTCATTGCATATCGACTCGGTGTTACAAATCCGCGGAATCGCATCTATATATCCACCGGCATTCACGGTGATGAACCTGCTGGCCCGCTCACAGTCCTGCAATTGCTGCGCGAAAACAATTGGCCGAAGGACGCCGCCATCTGGTTGTGCCCGTGTTTGAACCTCACCGGTTTTCCGAACAATCGCCGTGAAAACTACGCGGGCGTTGATCTCAATCGCGATTATCGCCAGCCGCAAACGGAGGAAATCCGCACCCACGTGAGTTGGTTGGGCGAACAGCCGACTTTCGACATCACCCTGTGCTTGCACGAAGATTGGGAATCGCAGGGATTTTATTTGTTCGAACAGAATCCCGATCATAAAGGTTCCTTCGGCGAGAAAATCATCGCAGCCGTCGAAGAAGTTTGCCCGATTGATCGCTCCGAAAACATCGAAGGCTGGCCTGCCAAGGGAGGAATCATTAGTCCCGGCGTCAACCCCGACGAACGCCCGCAATGGCCCGAATCGATTTACCTCATCAAAAACAAGACGCGACTGGCCTACACTTTGGAAGCGCCATCGGATTTTCCGCTCAACGTGCGCGTGGCTTCTCTAGTCGCCGCGGTCCGCTGCGTTCTTAAAACAATTTGAACGATGACGAACCAATTCAGCTACCGATCGATGGCGTGCTCGATTTGCACACGTTCCGCCCGAAGGAAATTGGCGACCTCGTTCCAGATTATCTCGCCGAGTGTCAGCAAGCCGGAATCCTCGAAGTCCGCATCATTCACGGAAAAGGCATCGGCAATCTGCAACGTTCAGTGCATGCCATCCTGTCGCGCCATCCGACCGTAGAACGATTCGCCACCGCAAGCGTCACCTACGGCGGCACCGGCGCAACGATTGTGGCGTTGCGTTCCAAATCGTAATCGTCCTTCCCAAAAACACTTTGCTTTATCAGGGTAGGGGACTATAACTCCCGCACGCCAAGACAATATGGTTGCCAAGCAGGTTACGTGCATTCGCCAGGGACTACGCAGGCTCGCGCTGTGCGTTTTGACGCTTGGTTTATTTCTCCCGGTTTTTTCCAAGGCCAACGTTCGTTTTGACGCCTTCGTCGGCTACGACGGACTGGTGCCGACCTGCGCATGGTTCCCGATTACGTGCGAGTTGCAAAACGACGGCCCCGGGTTCACAGCCGACATCGAAATTTCCTCAGATCAACTCTCCGGCGGCTACAGCCGTCGTGTGCGGGTTGAACTGCCCACCGGCACGCAGAAGCGCATTTTCATTCCCGTGTTTGCCACGCACTCACGGTTTTGGTCCGCTCAATTAGTGCAAGGCCGAAAAGTCATCGCAGAACAACCGATGCTCCGTCCGCGCAAAGGCAGTTTACCCGGCATGCCGATCGTCGCCGCGATTTCGCGAACCGTCGCGGGCGTGCCAACCTTCCCGCCGATTCACTCCAACAATTCTGACCTTCAACCGGTCGCCGCGCGTTTGCAGCCGGAAATGTTTCCGGATAATCCACTCGCGCTCGAAGGCATTAATGTTGTTTACCTGAACTCCGAAAAAGCCCTGGCCCTCGATGTTCCCCGCGCGCAGGCGTTGATGGCCTGGTTGCAACGCGGTGGACGACTCGTCGTTGCCGTCGAGCAGGCCTCGGATATCAACGGCAATCCATGGCTGCGCGATCTCATGCCGTGCAAATTTGAGGGTGCCGCGATGGTCAAAGATCACAGCGATCTCCAGGACTGGATTCAGGATGCGAGCCACGCGGTCAGAGTTGTGGATTCGCATACGATCAAGGAGAACGGGTTCAACGTCGGAGTGAAAAAAACGGTTCCGGTTTTCGCTAATGGAGATATTCACGCAGACGACCATTTCGAAGCCGCACCATTGCCAATCGTCACCGCAAAGTTATTGGACGGTGTCGTGACCATTGGCTCCGCCGAAAATCCGCTGGCCATAGAAGCCGTGCGCGGCCGTGGCAAAATCACCGTGCTTACCTTCAGCCCTGAGCGCGAGCCGTTCCTGTCGTGGACAAATCGCGATTGGTTCTGGGTGCGCACGGCTCGTGCGTCCGACTCTCTTTTCAAAGCCGAGGAACTTCGGTCCGATTCCGGCGGACGCTTCAGCACCGATGGAATTTTCGGCGCGCTGATCGACAGCAAACAAGTTCGCAAATTGCCGCTCGGTTGGTTGCTGTTGCTGCTCGGCGGTTACCTTGTTGTCATCGGTCCGCTCGACCACTATTGGCTCAAGAAAATCAATAAACAGATGCTGACCTGGATAACATTCCCGTGTTACGTCGTAATTTTTTCCGGTCTGATTTATCTCATCGGCTTCCATCTGCGCGCGGGTGATCTGGAACTGAACGAACTGAACATCGTCGACATTCTGCCGGACAACGAACAACACGCCGTGTTCCGCGGCCAAACTTATTTGTCCATCTACTCACCCGTCAACGCGCAGTATCCGATCGCCGGCAAGCAGACGTTCGCTTCATTCCGCGGTGAATACGGCGGCAATTACGGTGCTTCCACTGAACGCAGTCGTGCTAGCGTGCTTCAACACAGCGCCGGCTTCGAAGCGGAAGCGTATGTGCCGGTTTGGACCAGTCAGCTTTTTGTGAGCGACTGGCTCGAGCCGGGTAACGCTCCATTATCCATGACAGCGACCGGCAAGGGGCCAACGTGGAGAGTGACGATCACCAACGAAGGTGACCGCGCGTTTCCAAACGCACACGTGGTCGTTGGCGGGCGCGTTCACGACATCGGTTCGCTGGCTGCTGGAAAAACCAAAACGTTCGAGTTGGACGATTCGCAAGGCACCCCGATCCAGCAATTCACGCAACGCTACGCCGACACGTTTCGTAACGCCGTTCAGCAACGCAACCAAAGCTTCGGCGGAAGCTCCGCCGCGATCGACAGTGTCCCCCGCGCCTGTGTCGCCGCTTCGTTCGCGAGCCAGGCGAATGCGGCGAATGTGGGCAATGCATATAACAACTTCAGTCCAACCGATGGATTGGATTTGTCGGCGTTCGCCAACAACACAACGGCAATTCTGTTTGCTTGGGACGAAGGCCATTCCTACACGCAGCCATTTAATCAGTTCAAAGCCGGACGAATGCATCGCAATACGATGCTGCGCCTCGTCCAACCCGTGAAAAACCAAATTTAACATGGACGCTTCTACCATTCCTGCCGTTGAAACTATCGGTCTGACACGCCAGTACGGCGCCATGACCGCGCTGGATAATTTGAACCTGACCATCAACCGCGGCGACCTCTTCGGTTTCATCGGTTCGAACGGGGCAGGGAAGACAACGACCCTTCGTATCTTGGCGACCTTTCTCGCGCCGTCATCCGGCACCGCCAAAGTGCTCGGGCACGATGTCGTGAAAGATGCAGACGCCGTTCGTCATGTCATCGGTTACATGCCCGATTTCTTCGGTGTCTATAAAGACATGGAAGTCACCGAGTATCTCGATTTCTTCGGCGCCTGTTACAAAATTCCCACCGCGCAACGCGAGAAGACGGTTAACGACGTTCTCGAACTGGTCGGGCTCACCGAAAAACGCGGCGCGATCATCGGCGCTTTGAGCCGTGGTATGCAGCAACGTCTCGGCCTCGCTCGCGTGCTCATTCACGATCCCAAAGTTCTTTTGCTCGACGAACCGGCGAGCGGTCTCGACCCTCGCGCCCGCATCGAGATGATGGCCATTCTCGAAGAACTCAAGCGTCTTGGAAAAACCATCATCATTTCATCCCACATCCTGAGCGAGCTGCAAAGCCTTTGTAATCGCGTCGCCATCATCGAACATGGCAAACTGATCTACAGCGGCCCCGTCCAAGGCGTCCGCGATCAAATGTCGACTGGCCTCATCTATTGGGTGACCGTTCGCGGCGATTCGGCCCCTGCGATTGAACTTTTGAAAGCATGCGCTGAAATCACCGACGCCGTTGCGGTCGATGGCCAAATCAAAGTCGCCTTCAAGAGCCACGACGTCGATCCAAGTTTTCTTCCCGAAACCCTCGTGCGCGGTGGCGTAAAATTCACCGGCCTCTGGGAAGACGAACTCGGCCTCGAAGAAGTGTTCTTGCGTGTCACCCGCGGCGAGACGCAGTAGTATTCCGCGATGTCTCGAGTTCCAGACTATCACATACACACGCCGCTGTGCCGGCACGCGAGTGGCGAGCCGACGGAATACGCTGCGCACGCGGTGGCGGTTGGCCTGACCGAAATCGGTTTTACAGACCATTCACCGATGCGTCAGGACGATTTCGATAACTGGCGCATGCGTTTCGACCAGCTCGGTGAATACATCGAGAAAGTTGAAAAAGCGCGCAAGGACAATCCGCGTTTGCAGATCAAGATCGGGCTGGAAGTCGATTACTTGCCGGGTCACGAAGCTTGGATTCGCGAACTGGCGGCGTTTCACAACTGGGACTACTTCATCGGTTCCGTTCACTACATCTCCGACACCTGGGCCGTAGATAATCCGGAGCAGCTTTCCAAATGGAAAGAGCGCGACGCATTTGAAGTGTGGAGCATCTATTTTGATCGTTTGCGCATGGCCGCTGAAACGGGTTTGTTCGAAATTATTGGACACGCCGATCTGCCGAAAAAATTTCGCATCGTTCCGAAACAGAACTGTCGGCCACTGTTTGAAACATTCCTCGACGCGGTGCAGAAGACCGGGATTGCCATCGAACTCAACACCGCCGGCTTGCGCAAAGATTGCAAAGAAATCTATCCGAGCCGCGCCTTGCTCGAAATGGCTTTCGTTCGCAACGTGCCCATCACCTTTGGCTCCGACGCTCACGCGATAACGGAAGTTGGCGCTGATTTTGGAGCGGCCATCGAACTGGCGCGTTCGGTCGGGTACACAAAATCAGTCCGGTTCGACCAACGTCAGCGCAGCGAATTAGCTTTGTAGCAGTCGACTTGTAATTCCAGACTAGTCACTCAGTAACCGTTGCGCTAACGTGCTCCAATGGACGCGCTGCCCAAGCCAGAGGCTATTCTTACACACGAAAGCGATTTAGACGGTTTTGTTTCCGGACTGCTTCTGCAACGGTTGAGCAAACATCTGTTCGGCACCGATATTCCGCTCGAGGCTTATCACTACAATAGCTGGCGCATGCGCGAGATCCGCGAGAAATCCGGGTGGGTTTGCGATTTCAGTTTCGAGCCGCGCCTCGACAAGATGGACTGGGTCGTGATCGACCATCACGCCACTGAAGCGCAGCCGAAGAATGCCCGCCTGATTCACAATCTGCAAAAGTCCGCCAGCTTGCTCTGCTACGAACTCTGTCAGCATTATGGCCTCGGCTCACCCGAGTTGGATCGACTCGTTAAGATTACCAATGTCGGCGACTTGTTCCTCGAAGATGATCCCGATTTCATTCTTGCGAGCGATTACGGCAATCTAGTGAAGACTTACAATTTCTGGAATCTGCACGCCGTCATCGCCGGCAAACTCGAAGCGTTGCTCGATCATCCGCTGCTGCAGGTGATGGAAGTCAAACGCCGGATCGAAGACCCGATCGGATTTGAGTGGAGCAAACGCAACGTCATGGAATTGAGTCCGACTGTCGGTTACGTCGATACGGTCGTTGGCAACAATAACCTCATCGTCCACCAATTGCTTGATGGCAAAGCGATCAAATTCCCTGTCCTTCTGACGCTCTTTCGCAAAGGCAACAACACCGTCATCGTGAGCTTGCGCAGCCGCAATGGTGAGGCGCTGAAGATCGCCGAAAAACTGCAGGGTGGGGGACATGCGAATGCCTCTGGCGCGACGCTTCCAAAATCCGTTCGCACGATTCCTGATGCCATCGAATATTTGCGCCACGTGCTGAGCCCCGAGGCAAAATCCATTAATAGTTTGGAGAACGCCTTTGCCGCGTTGGAATTGAAGCAATAACAGGTCGGGCGAACCGCGCGCAACGGAAACGGCATTTCGAACGTGGCCGCAACATGACGCTCCTGACGGAGCTTTGCGTTCACTCAACCGCCAACACCTGTTCGAGCAGGTGCGGCAATTGCCCGAGAATGGCACTGCTGCTCGCCACCAGCGCAGCGCCTGCCTGTCGCGCCTTTTCCAACTCGGCCGCTTCCGAGAATGCCAACACCGGGATGTGTTGAGTTTTCGGGTTCGCTTTGATTTTGGAAATTGCGCCACAGATATCCGCCTGCTTCGATACTTCCGCCACAATCAGCATCGGTTTATCGCGATCGGCCGCGGTATCGAGCTCACCTGGTTGGGTCGTTTGCACGGAATAGCCCAGGTCCAGCAGTCGATTGGCAATCTGACTGCCGGGCAACAGGTTCGAATAACAGACAAGCGCCAACGGTTTGCTCATGGCGCGCTACACTGAAGGACGTGAGAAAAAATTGCAAGAGATGCGCTTGCAATCGTGCAAATTGTAAAAGATGCAAATTGTAAAACGGCATTGACGATAACAGCGGAGACGGAGCACCCTGCCGCAGCCTAATAGCAATAAGCCGTTCGCAATGGCATGCGCGTCTGGAGAATCATCATTTGTATAACGCTGGTTACTTTAGGAATCGCAATCGGCGTTGTCCTCCATAGCTGGCTGCTTTCTCGCAAAGCCAGTCCGAAATCCAAAGCTCCCATTACGGCGTTTCTGTTTCAGGATGTCATCACCACAAACGAGCTGGTGGCCGAGTTCCAGAGTTTGCGCGGCGTGCAGCCGCCAGAATTTCGAAATGCTGCGGAAGTTTTGGTGAATCACATCACACCGGACGCTTTGCCGATGGCTGCTCGCATTGCTGTGACACAGTTTTCTGGCTCACAATCGAGCGTGCTGTTGAATTTGATTTTCCCGAAATGGGTAAACACCGATCCAGATGGGGCGCTTGACTTCGCGAGTCACCAGCCATTCGGCGAGTATCAACTCGGTCACCTTCTTGACGTTTGTGCAGAGCGTGACCCCAAAATAATCGAGCAATGGGCCAGCACTAATTCCGATTCGAAATTACAGTCGAAAGCCTTACGAAGCGCTGTCCAGGTGATACTTGAGAAAGACCCAGAGGCAGCCTGGCGCCTGAATGAAAAAAATCCATTGCACCACGACCGCGACTCACTCCGGCAGCACATAGTAATAAGCTGGGGGCGAAAGGATCCTCGTGCGGCAGTGGAACGCGTAGTCCAACTTACAAATTCTTCGGACGCGCAGATGTTGTTTCATACGGCATTCGGCGCCTGGGTACAATCAGACGGCGCAGCCGCCCTGAAATGGTTGGATAACGTGCCCGACAAGCGATGGCGTGATGGCGCGATTCAACAAGCCACATCGCTAATCATTCGCGAACCAGAATTGATTGCACCGTTGGTGGCAACGTTGCCTCACGGGGAAGACCGACAACGATCCATCGCAAACCTCGCCCGCGGTTGGGCTTCAAAGGATATTGATGCCGCTTGGAAATGGGCGCGCACGCTTCCTCCAGGTGACGCCGAGGTCGCATTGCAAAGTATCGGCAATCAAGCCATCGCTGCAGGTAATATTTCGGTTGCCGCAAAGATAGTTGAGCAAAATGCCAACGCAACATTCGCGCCACCGTTAGCTGGTTCAGTGGTTGGTCGGCTCGCCCAAACCGATGCCTCCGCTGCGGCTGACTGGATCGCCCACTTTCCAGCAGGACCGACGCGCAACCAGGCTTTGCCGATTGCTTTGAATGCGACCGCTCGAACAGATCCTGCCAAAGCAACCCATCTGTGTATCGATGACGTGCCGGTTGTTGACCGTCAATTTACCTTGCCCGCCTATGTTCGGGCCTGGGCTCAATCCGCTCCTAAAGCCGCTGCAGACTTCGTTGTTCACCTGCCGGCAAACGGTGAAAGAGTGCAGTTGGTAAGGACTGTAGCAGCCGCGTGGTCGGAATCAGACACGACCGCCGCAGTACAATGGGCGATCTCGTTGCCAGCCTCAGAAAGGTATTCTGCACAATTGGCATTAGTGGATGCTCTGGCCAAAACCGACCTGTCGGCTGCGGCGCGGCTTCTGGAAGCAACACCATTCACTGGTGCAGTGACGAATACCGCGAAGGCGATTTTCTCCGACTGGGCCAAGCAGGACTTCAGTGCTAACTCGCAATGGGCTGAAAAATTGCAGCCAGGGCAGCTACGTGATTGTGCCTTCTATGCTCTATCAAAGTGGCGTTTGGATTCTGGAGACGTGCCCGCTGCGCAGGCCCTAGCCGATCGCATCCAAAACAAAGAGACCGCTGGTTCATTGCGGTTTGAAATTATTCGGAATTGGGTCGATCACGATGCCAGGGCCGCTGCGGAGTGGGTGGGTAAGCTGGGAGTATCCAACTTCAAATACGTTGAGTTACCCTCGGAGCACCGGGCAATCTTACGGCCTCAGAGTCAGTTTCGAAGTGCCCAAGGCCAGGATTCTCAGGCATACGTTCAACATCCCGATGCTTTGGATTTGACGCTGGGCAAATGGGCAAGACAAGAACCTGCGCTCGCGGCTGAATTCGCCGCCACCAAACTTACTTCGTCAGATCAAAAGCGCGGCGAATCTATCGTGACACGAATTTGGATGCAGACCGATTATAAAGCTGTCACTGCCTGGATTGTGATTCGCACGCCGGTCACCCATCACGAGTTCCTGTTGAAGCAGGTTGCTTCATGGTTGAGTCACGATAATCCTGCCGCGTTGATGTCATGGGCGGATTCAGTTCCCCCGGATGCGGTGCGGGATAATGTTCTCTACTCCCTTGCGATGGAAATGCGGTTTGAAAAAACAAGAACGGCGGGCCAGCTGGTGCTGGAAATTCTCGATGATGAACGCCGCATGACTTGCTTACGCAGTATCGCCAGCCAGTGGTCGCGCCAATCCCCGAGCGAGTTCAAGAATTGGATGAGAACAAATTCGCTCCCAGCGAGCACGAAATCCGATCTACTTCGAACAGTCGGGAATGCGGCTCGATAGCCAATCAGTCGTTAAAACCAGCGCCAACAGTTTGCTAGTGGCTGTCTCCGCCGAAGGAGGTAACTAGATTTGGCAACGATTAATCCTGACGGTTGTTGAATGGTTTCGCTTGGCTGGCGCAATAATAACCAAACAGTGGCTATTACTGGCTGATTACCGCTTCCACCAACTGTGCCAACAAAGTCAATGACTCCTGCCACCCGAGATAACATGCCTCCGTCGGAATCATATCTGGAATGCCTTCCTGGACGACGTTTAGCTCCGTTCCGACCGATACCTTTTTGAAAGTGATTGTTACTGTCATCTCGCCCGGCAGGTTCGCGTCGTCGAACTTGTCGGTGTAACGGATCTTTTCGTTTGGCACGAGTTCGAGGTAGGTGCCGCCGAAGGAATGGCTTTGGCCGGTGGTGAAATTGGTAAAGGACATCCGGTGGGTTCCGCCGACGTTGGCGTCCATGTGGTGGACCTCGCCGGTAAATCCATTCGGGGGAAGCCATTTGGCCATGGCATCGGCATCCAAAAAGGCGCGGTAAATTCGTTCGGCGGGTGCGCGGAGAACACAGTGAAGTCGAATGGTGTTTGGCATGTGGTTACATTGCCTTGGTTTTCGATGGGTGAAAAGTCTGCTGTCAGTCATTGCGATTTGACCTGCGTGCCAGCAAGACGACAATCAACGGTTAGGGTTAGCCAGTTTTGGTTTAGTGGCAGGGCAACGAGGACCGTCCAATTTCGAAATGAATTTACCGAAATTTATCGGCGGCCTGGTGCGTGTCGGACAGATCATAATCGCCATTGGGCTGTGCGGCGTCGCGCGAGCGGAAGGCGCGGGATTGGAAGACTTGGCGCGACTCACGCCGGGGCGAACCCGCGCCGAAAATGCTCTGTGGATTGAGAATGATTTGAGCGCCCGTTTCAATTCATCCAAAAGCGTGGTGGTGGCGAATCTAAAAGGGCCCGCCGTTATCACGATGATTCATTTTGCATTGCCAGCGGTGCGGACACTCAATCGTGACGTGCTGGTGCGCATGTATTGGGATGGCGAAACTTCGCCGAGCGTGGACGTTCCGCTGGTCGATTTCTTCTGTGATCCGGCGGGGCTGCGCGATGTGGTGAACACGGAACTGATGAACAAGCGGCGCGGGTTTAATGCTTATTTTCCGATGCCGTTTCGGAAATCGGCCAAAATTGAATTGGTTTATGACGGAGCGGTCGAGCCGGGCGAGAAACTTTGGAAGATGATGCCGTGCTATAGCTACGTGAATTACCGCACGGCAAAAAACATCCCGTCGGACACCGGCTATTTCCACGCCACTTGGCGGCAGGAAGGTTTGTTAATGGGCAAACGCGATTACCTGGCGCTGGATGCGCATGGGAAGGGCAAATTTGTCGGCTGGAACGTGACGGTGCGCCGGCCATGGATGGACAGTTATCCGGTCGATGAAAACGAAAAGTTCTTTATCGACGGCGAGACGAACGCGTCGGTGGAGTATCAGGGGCTGGAAGATTCGTTCGGGTTTAGTTGGGGATTTCCGGAGAGCGATAATTTGTTTCCGTTGACCGGCTATTTCAAATTTATGAAAGGAGCGGCGGCTTATCGTTTCTTTACGCAGGATGCGATTAGTTTCGAAAAATCATTGCGGGTGATGATCGGGTTTGGCGAAAAAGAGAGTCCGTTTTTCAGACGGGAGTTTTCCCGCACGGGTTCGACGTTGCAGTTTTCAACCACGGCGTATTGGTATCAAATCGAACCGCACGCGCCCTTGCCAGAGATGCCCGCAGCCACCGAGCGCGAGCCGGCACCCGAGCAACCATTTTGGCCCGACAAGGAAACCCCGCCGTCAACAGTTGAACTGAAGAAGCGCGGCGTGAAGCTGGAGATGTTATGCGGACGGGCAGGGGAGGAAGTTGTTTTGGCGGATGACGGTTATGGTGCCACGGTTAAACATGGTTTCGTCTGGAATGGGTGGGGACTTCCAGTCTATCACGCGCGTGCGGACAAGAAGAAGGTGGAACTGGAGTTGTCCGTGCCGAAGAACGCGGCGGGACTAGTGCGCGTATATGTGATCGCCCCGGACGATTACGACGGCGGTCGCAAACAAACACTTGGGATTGCTGGTGAGGAGATACCGATGGAGCATTTCCAGGACGGCAAATGGATCGAACGGCGCATTGGCAGCGACCAAACCGCCAGTGGTAAAGTAAAAATCCGCGCGTCGAATTCACGAAAAGGTGGGAACGCGGTGATTTCAATAGTTGAGTGGGTGCAACGTTGACCGGAATTTGGTCCTGCATTACACAAGCACTTCTTGCTCGCGCTCGGGTGCGGTTGTGCTAGTATACTATTCAGCTATGAGTTCCTCCTCTGTGGTCCGCCATTGGGTTGCGGGCGTGTTTATTTTCCTCGCGATCGCGATGGTCGTGCTCGGTCAGACGGTGTTTGCCAGCCGGTTAAAAGATTACGATTACGTGCTTTATTGGGGCGCGTGCATGATTATGACCTTGCTTGCGGCGTTCGCGGCGTTGTTCGACATGGCGGTGATCCGACGACAATCCCGCCGTGAGCACCATCAGCTCGTCGAGGAGAGTTTCAAAAATGTCGATTCCGACTCGTTTTCGGGCGAGTCCGAAGCGTAGTCGCCGATTCGAGTTTGGGCGTGATTTCCGCCATTCAACCGGCTTCTACTTGACACATTTCAGAAAGTCTGATTGTAACCCTGACCGCTTCCTCAGTTTTCTTGATTGAACTTTGTCGGGGATTTTGCCATTGTGGCGGCTGCTATGAATCAGGCCCAAGCCAAGTTGCTAGGACAACTCGGAGACGCGCAACGTAGGGCGTTGATAAGTCTTTTGGCTGACGATGACTCGTCGGTATATCAGGCTGTCCGGCAAAAACTGCTTTCTTACGGGCCTGAAGTCGTGGAATGGGTTAAGCCTGAAACTCTTAGCGATAATCCGGTCCTCCGCCGCCGCGCTCTCGAAGTTCAAGATTTCTTTGGCAAACAAATCGCTGACGAACAATTTCTACGGTTTTGCCAGTCGCAGGGTGAAGAATTCGACATCGAACAGGGTGCTTTACTTCTGGCCCGCACGCAGTATCCCCGGATCAATCCAGCGGGTTACACCGCTCTGATGGACGATTTTGCGTCCGAACTGCGCGAGCGCCTCGATCTGAACGGTCCGGCTGAATACATCCTGCACGTGGTCAATGACTACTTGTTTGATGAGCTGAAGTTTGGCGGGAACGAGAAGGATTATTACGATCCAGAGAATAGTTACTTGAACCGTGTCCTGGATCGTCGCACCGGTAACCCAATTAGCATTTGTTTGACTTACTTGCTCATCACCAAGCGGTTGCGCCTGCCAATGGCTGGCATCGGTTTACCGGGACATTTCCTCTGCCGATATCAAAACAGCCGTTACGAGATTTACGTCGACGCTTTTAATAAAGGCAAGTCATTGACCCGGGCAGATTGCATCAAATACTTGATGAAAATCCGCCATCGCCTGGACGAAAGCTATCTCGCGCCTGTGACGCCGCGGCGGATTTTGCTGCGCATGTGCGCGAACCTGCACCAGATTTACACGCAAACGAAGGCAGCCGCAGAAACAGAACGTCTCCAAAAGTATCTGGTCGCCTTGGCGAATAAGAACCTGCAACTGGCTCGCTTCCGCCGGTTAAGGCGCAGGCTGAGGCAGGTTGCAAACCTGCGATACGGCAGGTTAAGAATCTCGGCTGGATTTCGTCCTCGGGGCAGCCAACGCCACTGATACCGCGCCACCGCGACGTCTACACGCGCTAAAATCCAGTAGGCAAACCGCGCTTTTACCCGTTCCCAAATCGTTCGCGACTTTCGCCACGTCCTCCACTCGATCCGTTTGCAGTACGGCAACTTCGCGTTGAAAATTTCGCGTCCTTTCGCCGCCAGATCGGGGTTCGGCAAGCGCAAGAGCAGTTCGTAATTAATGTGAAAACTGCGGGCGTCGAGATTAGCTGAGCCCACGTAAACCAGGTCGTCAATCAGCATCAGTTTCGCGTGCAGGATTTGCGGCTGGTATTCGTAAATTTCCACTCCTGCGGCCAGCAATCGAGTGTAAAAGCTGCGGGCAGCCATTAGCGAGAGCGGCACATCTGTTTTGGACGGCAGAATTATTTGCACTTTCGCACCGTGTCGGGCCAACCGCGTGAGTGATCTGCGCAAACGCCATGTCGGCAGGAAATAGGCGCAGATAATTTGGACCTGTTTCGGGTTCTTCAGGTCTACGCGGAGCGATTTTTTTACGGGATTATTGCGGCCGGGTCCGCTCAGTAGCAATCGGCCCTCGGGCAAGCGAATCATCTTGGATCGTCGCGAGCGCCTGAGCGTTCGGAAGGGCCTGAAGTGGAACTCGGAATGGGCAAACAACTCATCGAAGGCCGTCGCTAGTGCATGAGCCAAACGACCTTCAAGGCGAATGCCAATGTCGCACCAACCACAATTGATGCCGTCGCCTTCGTATTCGTGGCCGACATTGAAGCCACCGACAAAGGCCACTTTTTCGTCGCAGACCACCATTTTGCGATGATCGCGGAAACCGAGGCGATTCAGTTTCAGCGGGTTAAACAAACGAACGTCACCGCCAGCCGCGCGTAGCGTGTCCCAAAAATCATCCGGCAATGCCATCGAGCCCAGTGCATCGATCATTACGCGGACATGCACCTTGCGTTGTGTTGCGTCGATGAAGGCCTGCCGAAACTTTTCCGCTGTGGCGCTTTCGTGGAAGATATACATTTCCATCCGCACCGTTTCGCGCGCGGCCTCGATGGATGAAAGCATCTGGAGGACGGCTTCGGCACCTGTCTCCAACCATTCAAATTTCGGGTCTTGGGCCATCGGGTGACACAAGATGAAACGGCTGAGGGCGAGATGCAACAGGGTTTGTGCTGATACAAAAATATTGCGCAACGCCGTGCCTCTCTTAAGTTGCACGGATGAAATTTACTCACGCTTTTGTAATTTTCGGGCTAAGCACGATGTTTGTTCTGGCGGAAAACCCGCCGGCGCAGCAGCCAAAGATTCCGCTGTTGCAAACACAGCCTTCCATTAGCGCTAACACCGCTCCCAGCGAACCTCTCGACAAGAAGAAGACCGGCTATGCGCTCGGGTTAATGCAGGGCAACGACATGAAGCGCCGCGATCTGAACGTTGATTATCCAAGCATGCTCGAAGGCATGAGCGATGCGCTGAACGATAAAACGCCTAAAATGACGGAGACCGAAGCGCGCGATCTTTTGACCAAATGGCAAATGGAACGGCGCAATGCGATGATGGAAAAGCGCAAGCAAGAGGACGAAAAACGCAAAGCCGACGCGCCCAAGAATAAAGCCGCCGGTGAAGAATTTCTCGGCAAGAAAGCTAAAGAACCCGGCGTGGTTAAACTGGACGACGGTTTGGAATACAAGGTGATCAAAGAAGGCACCGGCGCGACGCCGAAACCCGGTGACACCGTCAGCACGCTTTACAAAGGAACATTCACAAACGGGAAAGAATTCGACAGCACCGCCAATCGCGGCAATCAGCCGTTTAAGTTTGTTGTCGGCCAGGGACAAGTCATTAAAGGTTGGGACGAAGCCGTGCAGAAAATGAAAGTTGGTTCGAAGTTGGAAATTTATGTTCCGTCGGATTTGGCGTACGGCGAAGGCGGTCGCGGCCAGATTGGGCCCGCTGAAACATTGGTGTTCGAACTCGAATTGCTCGACGTCACACCGGCACAACAGCCCGCTGCAAACGCGGGCGGTGCCGGTAGCCAGGTCGTTAGCGGTGAGATCATCAAAGTGCCTTCAGCGGAAGAGTTGAAGAAGGGCGCGAAGATCGAAGTGATTCACCCGGATCAGCAGAAAAAGTAGTTGATTGCGAGAAAGGGGGTTGACAATGTGGTCACGCGTGACTACATTGAGTTTATGAAAACGAAACAATCGGCGAAATACAAGATTTCGGAGCCGGTATCTCTTGAATTGAGAGAGGTCGCGACTATGCCGGAGATTGGGCTGGTTATCCCTCTTCGCGCAGCTAAGGCAAAGCTATCAGCATTGCTGGAACTCGTCGCGTCGGGACAAAGAGTGACTATCACCAGCGCTGGGGTACCAAAGGTGGTGCTCTCTCCGGCATCTGCGGACGCCGGGCGCAAGCCTTTCACCGGCATGGGAGATTTTCTCCTCTCACAGCGTGTGCATGGCGGACCTTCCGCAGAAGAATTGGTTCGTGAAGATCGCGATTCTCGCGGTTGGTGATCATGTATCTGGACACCGCGATTATCGTAAAACTATTAGTGCGCGAACCGGACAGTGATTGGTTCAACACAGCGCTCCTCGGCCAACATTTCGAAACATCGGAACTGGCTTTGGCCGAGGTGCGTTCAGCGTTGCTCGCGAAAGAACGTGGCGGCGCAATTAATTCAGTCGAACGCATTCGCGCAAGCGAACGGTTCATTGCGTTGATTGAAGATGAGTTGTTGCGGGTATTGCCGCTCAATGGCCAAACAGTCGAACGCGCCATCGCGATTCAGCAAGCTTGCCACCCCCGAGTGCCGCTGCGAACTCTTGACGCGCTGCATATTGCAACTTGTGATTTGCACCGCAGCGCAACGCTTGCGACGACCGATGGTCGCATGCGCGACGCTTGCCGCCAATTGGCGATCGATATTTTTCCCGCCAATGTCGAAGATATCGCGCTGACTCGCAGTCGGTAATTCGACGGCTACTTCGCCGACGTCTTCATCTCTTTCGACGACGTTACCCAAAACGGACTGCCCCAGGCGATCTCGTCATCGCCCTGGATAACGCGCACGTAGTAGTAAGTCGCCTTGCCGTATTCGGGCAGGGGAGGCGTCCAGGTCAGGCGAACTTCGTTCTTGTTGATCGGCTTCTTCACGTCGCCTTCGGCGTGAACAATTTTGCCGTTGCTGAAAATCTCGACCTGCCGAATCGGCGCGGTGCCGCGTGCGTAAACAGAAATTTCCGCCGGCTTATCCAACGAAAATTCCTCGCCCATGAAATGGTCGCCCATGCGTGTATCCAATACGAGTCCATAGGTGGTTGAAGCGTAGCAGCGCCGATCTTGCAAGCCTTTGAATGCTGCCTGTCGCGAATTTTCGGTTGCGTAGGCAACAGCGTAAGCCGTGCCCCAACCGTGGTCGCTCGAGCAGATAAAGCCCATGTGATAATCTTTCGCCAATCCGTCCTGCACGAAACAATTCTTCTTTGTCGCATTCACGTGCTGACGCGGGCAGCCGTCATATTCGTACGAACCGCGGCACGCCTGGAACATTTCGATCAACCGCTCGTATTTATCGTTGTGCACATCAAAACGCGTGCCCATGCCGGGATCCGCGCTCGTGTGCGGAATCGTCAGCGCAGGCCGGCCAATCTTATCCAGCGTGGACCAAAGGCCTTCAATCGTATGTGTGCCTTCCAGCGAATGCCGCAAAATCGGAGCCGGCTTTTCCGCCCAAATCACGTTGTGATGTCCGACCGGCCAACCTGCGGTCCATTCATAGCCATACAGCACCGAGAAATATCCCGGCACATTGTAAAGGTCGGCGAGCTTTTGAATCCGCCACCAATTGAAATCCGTCGTGTGCTCCGCGTGATCGCTCATGCACAAGAAATCGTATTGGCAGATGTCGTGCGAATACTTGTAATGATCATCTGGCGACGGTTCATTTCCGGTGCTGCAACGCGAGATGTTTGAGTGCTTGTGCAAATCGCCCCAGAGCAATGTGTATTTTTGGCCGTGAATTTCCGTTTCATAATGGGCCGCATCACGTGACACTCGCGGGTAAGTCGTCGCGTCGATAATCTTACGCGGAATCAAGCTAGTCGCCGCCGCATCGCCGTCAGCGCTGCGATTAAGTTGCGCAAAATAAATATCACCGTTGTAGCCGTATACGCGGCCGAAGTCGCCGTGATGGTCTTCCGGTTCGCCTTGGGTGTCTTGATACGCTTCAGGTTTGCGTGCAAAAAACGGCGCGGACAAACGACGGCGATGCTCCATCTCATACGAGATTTGCACGCCATTCGACGACGGCAACATCGCAACTTCCTCCAGGTTGCCATCGCTCGATGGCAACATCTCTGGCCCGCTCCATTTGCCGCCACGGTAAGATTGCACAAAAACATCCCACCAATATGGCCCGCGGAGTTTGTCCTTAGCTTTCTTCGCCTGCTGACCGCCGGCTTGCGCTTTTGCCTTTTTCCCTTTTCCTTTCGCCTTCGGTTGTTCTTCCGTTCCCGGAGGTTGGACCTGTTTGATCAACGCGCGATAAGCGACCCAAACCGTTCCGTTCCCATCAATCGAAATTCTCGGCACCGCCGTGTGTGCTAATTTATATTCGTCGGGCGGCTGTAACGATTTTGGTGTGTTCGGCAAGGTGAGAAACTTTCCATCGTCTAAAACCGCCATGCGCACGCGCGCGATCAACGGCTTCTGATTCGGGTTCTCGGGATCGTTCAATTGCTCAGTCGGCCGCTTCTTCAGATTCGCACCGGTGATCGTCATGTTGCCCGATTCGCCATGCCGCGGCACCTTCACCGAATCCCACACCAACCAAACGCGCCCATTTTTGTCAGCCGCCATCGAAGCGTGCAAATCATATTCACCACGCGCGCCCAGCCGAATCTCCTTTGCATCGGGAACATCCGCGCGCTTCACAAACAAGTCGTAGTCGCCCTCGCGATAACTCGTCCACGCAAACCAAAGTTGATTGCGCGAGTCATAAACAACCGCCGGATCCCAGTCGTCGTATTTATCGTGGGTGAGCGCGACCGCGTCGCTCCACTTTCCGTCCGCAAAAGTTTTCAGCACGATGTCATACTGGCCTTCACGAAACTCCTGCCAAACCACCGCGAGCTTGCCGTCTTTGGCGACCGCGACTTCCTGGTTCTGCGCGGCGTATTGGGGTGTCGATATCACGACCGGCTCCGACCAGGCGCCGGATTTGCGTTCCGAATACATGATGCTCGCCAGCTTGTTATCGGCGCTCTCTGTCCAAAGCGCACAAACCGAATCATTGAGCCGTGCGAGAGTGGGCCGGACAATTTGCGCGCGCGTTTTATTCACCTGTTCCGGCGCCGACCATTTGCCATCCTTCTTCGAAACGACCATGACCGCGTCGCCTTCGGGATGGTGATAGCCGACATAACCCGTCCAGACCGTCCCGTCCGCCGTCTCGCACATCGTCGGCTGCGTATCGTAAGTCGTCTTGGGCGTGAGCAAATAAGGCTTAACCTTCGCCTCATCACCAAACGCGACCAACGTCTGCAAAATCGCAAGACCAACCAGGAGCTCTTTTTTCATCATAAAAAATCTGTGTTTCATCAGTGGCTAAAAACAATTTCAAAACGGCATCAACTTCAAATTGAACGCCCGTTCCACCAGCCAGACCGCTGCAATCAGTACAATCCCACACGACCCACCTGCGAGCACAATCCGCGGATAAACCCACGACACTCTTAGCGCATACGCCACCGGCAAAAATGCCCAAACAATCGCAAGCTGTCCCGCCTCAACGCCAAGGTTATAACCCAGCACCGTCACCGCCAGATTTTGCCGCGTGATCCCCATGTCACTCAGCCCGCTGGCAAAGCCGAAGCCGTGGATCAATCCAAATCCAAACGCCACCATCCATTCGCGTCGCGTGAACAGCGGAAAAATATTGTTGGCCGCCGCAATCACCACCGAAGCCGCAATCGCCGACTCCGTCAGTCGCGATGGCAATTGCACCACGCCGAGTGTGGCCAACGAAAGTGTAATCGAATGCGCGACGGTAAACGCCGTTACGACCTTCAGCACGTTCACCAAAGCCTTGCGAAATTCTCCAACCGGTTGCCAAGTTTTCTCACGTCGCCACAAAACCGACGGCAACAGCAACGCCAACAAAAACAAAATGTGATCGAACCCACTCCAGATGTGCCAAATGCCTTCGCGCACAAACCCAAAAAATTGCCGTGCCAACTTTGGTTGAGTTAACTCAAACGTCTGCGTGGGCGCGTCGATTGTTAAACTGATCGTCCGTTGCTGTCCGTTCGCCTCAAGCGAAAGGCGGTTCAAAAACTTTGGATTCAGGTCATAAAACAAATCGCACGTGACCTGCAATGTCTCCGGCGCGACCGGTCCATCCAAATTCAACAACAATCCCACGTAAACGCCATTGAGGTGCGTTTCCAATTTATGCCCGGTGATCGTGATCTTGCGCTCCACCCCTTCAGTTTTGACATGGAGATGCGGCAGCACAAACGCGAGGATTGCATCATTGTGCGCCTGCAGCTCGTCGTCGGAAACCGTGCCGTCATCATTGTCGTCCAGTCCCAGCGCCGTATCTAAATCTGAAACGTTGAGATCCCATTGCCCGGTGACTGCGCCATTGGTGAAAGAAAAATTTAACCAACTATCATTCGCCTGATGCGCGCAAGCATGTGAACTGGCCATTGCCAGACACACGACCACACCGAGCCAAACTTTTTTTGCGGAAAACATCAGCCAACCAATTCTGCGCGTTTCGGTCCGAGCGCTCAAGCTTAGGACGGTGTTGGAGTTAACGTGGATACACAAAATTCTGTAACTCAACCCGTGTGGTCGCCCGCTATCCCTTGGGTTTCCGTGAAGTTCCCCAGATCAGCCAGCCGGCCAGTGCCACGAGCAGGATCAGCCACCAAAAAACGCGCAGCTCGCGCGCCGCTAATTCGACAAATTCCTGGGCGGCCGGAAATGCGATGATTAGAACCGCAATGACCACGAGCAGGATAATCAACTGGATCAGTGCGCGAAGCCCGGGATTCATTGGCTCGTGGATTTTTCTCCGGATTCAAGCGGCAGGAGCAGGCCAGCGTTGCCGCCACTCACCACCGCGGGCACAACAAGCGGCGATTTGCCGTTCCAACGTTCCACGATCTGCAATCGCAGGAAAGCCGGGTTCAGCTTCAACGCTTCGCCGCGCACTTTGAGAGCTTCCGCTTCGCCTTTCGCCTTGATGACTGCCGTCTCGGCTTCGACCTGCGCCTGGACCTGAAAAAAGCGCGCTTGTGCCGCTTGTTGCTCGGCGACCATCTTCGCTTCGATCGCGCGCTCGAGTTCCTTTGATAAATCAATATTTCGAATCACGATATCGTCCACGTCGAGCTTCGACCCGATTTTAGCCTTCGCTGCCGCCAACGCTTTTTCTTTAATCTCTTCGCGTTGCTTGACGATTTGCTCCGCCGTCTTCATGGCAGACACTTCTTTGATCGCCTCCTGGACGCGTGGCGCAATCAAGCTATCGAACGGATCGCCGGCAAACTGCTTATAAATTTGAACGACCGAATCCTCCGGAACGCGATAGAGAATTCGCAAGTCCATTATGACCTGTTGCATATCGGAGGAGAAGCAATCCGCCCGCAACGATTGCGTGCGTTGGCGCACGTTCATCGGAACGATCGATGTAATAAAAGGAGCCTTATAGCCAAATCCGCTCGGCAGGAAACGATCCTCCGCTTTCCCAAGCGTTACTTTGATGCCGCGCGTTCCGGGTTCCACGACATACGTCATCGACGAGACGGTGATGATCGCAACGAATACGAGCACTCCGGCCCCGATGACTTTCAGCAGCGAGAACTGGTTCATATTATTGGCGCCGGCGTTGTGGGGCGGGCGCTGGGTGTTGGGTGCTGTCGGCATTGTTTTGCTGCGGGCGTAAACGTTCCAGGTCTTGCAGTGGTAACATGGTTCGGTCCCCGCCGCCGATGACCAGCGGAATCAGGCCGTCCCACTTCTCCACGATTTTCAAATCAAGCACCACCGGATTTTCTTTCAATGCCTGGCCGCGAATGCGAATGGATTCAGCTTCGCCTTTGGCTTTGATGACCGAAGTATCGGCATCGATCTGCGTTCGCTGTTGAATATACTTCGATTTGGAAGCCTCTTGTTCCTGCACCATTTTCGCCTCAATCGCGCTTTCGAGTTCCTTCGTTAACGTGATGTTTTGGATCACGATGTCATCGACCACCAGCAGCGCTCCGACCTTTTTTCGCGCGATGTCGAGGGATCGTGTTTTGATTTGCTCACGGTTTTTGACGATTTGTTCCGCGCTTTGTAATGCGACCACCTCTTTCAAAGCTTCCTGTACGCGCGGCGCGACAAGGCTGTCGAACGGGTCGCCGTAATATTCCTGGAACAATTTCACCACCGTGTTTTCCGGAACCCGAAACAGCACACGAAGCTCAACCTGAATTTGCTGCAAATCAGAAGAATAACATTCCGCTTTGTCCTCTGCCGTTTGTTGGCGGATTGAAACAGGGTAAATCGTGGTGATGAACGGCGACTTCATCCCGAAACCCTCTGCTTTAAAAGTTGGCGAAACTTTACCCATCGTCACCTCCACTCCGCGGTACCCTGGCGGGACAACGTATGTCCCGGCTGCTGCCATAATGATGACGATAAAAATGAGAATCGCCACACCGATTAATCGCGCGATTGTGCGTCCGGTCATGTCTTGTGAGCGCAGTCTATTTTGGCCCACCGACGAAACAAGCACTATTTAACGGGTGCGAGATCGGCAGACGTGTTTCCTCAAATTTCTTGAATCCCGCATCCGTCGCGTCATTATTCGCGAAATCAACCAACCATCGGGCTATGAAACAACCAAACTTCACTAAGGTCGGGTTTCTAAAAA
Source organism: uncultured Verrucomicrobiae bacterium (assembly GCA_963702845.1). GTDB lineage: Bacteria > Verrucomicrobiota > Verrucomicrobiia > Limisphaerales > Palsa-1400 > JAICXV01. The sequence continues at coordinate 1,295,890 of OY969763.1, forward strand.
CGTACGTTCTACCCGCCATCGTCATATTTCTCATTCCCGGCTTCGGCCTCTGGTTTTTCGACCACGTTGAGAAATGGCACGACACTCAATTTCGCGATCGGTTCGTCGCACAGATTCGGGCTGACGGCAGTCTCACCGAGGAACAAAAACAAAAAGGCCTGGTCTTTTACCAGACCGTCTCCGTCTCAAAGATTCTTGCATCCAACAAACCCGAAATAAAGCCGCTGCAGGACAATTTCAAAAGTGTCAAAACTCGTTACGCAACGTTTCGTTGGATGAAGCGCGCCGCCAAACTCTGCCTTGAAAGTGGCCTGTTTACCTTTGTCGCCGTCGGCATCGGCGTGATGTTTTCGTTCACGTCACAAAAAGCTCAATATTGGAGCCTGCGCATCGGATGGATGATTCTGCGCCCCGTCGCTGTGATCCAGGTCGTGAGCCAGGGCGCCTTAGCCTTGGCGCTCTCCTATTGGGTCACGGCTTTTTATACAGAAAGCTACTATCCAAAACTGGTTCTCGTCGCCGGCTTGTTTGCCATCATTGGCGTCCTGGCCCTGATCGTAGCCATCTTCACCAAAGTCCCGCAAGACGCGGAGATTGAGGGACAGCTTTTGACCAAAGAAGCCGCACCGGAACTTTGGCAACGTGTCGCCGAAATGGCCACCAAACTTGGCATCACTCCGCCGGACCAGATCTTCATCGGCATCGACGACAATTTCTTCGTGACCGAACATCCCGTGACCGTTGGTGAGAAAAAATTCACCGGTCGCACGCTCTTTGCCAGCATTTCAATGTTGAAGACGATGACCCGCAGCGAAGCGGATGGCGTCCTTGCGCACGAACTCGCGCACTTCAGCGGCGAGGACACCCTCTATTCAAAACGCATCTCGCCACTCCTCGGCAAATATGGCGCTTATCTCACTGCGCTTTATCAAGGCGGTATCTCGCGTCCTGTGTTCCATTTCATGCACCTGTTCTGGAACCTCTACCAACTCTCGCTCCGCAAAATCAGTCGCGAACGCGAATTTCGCGCCGACCGCATCGGCGGTGAAATGACCTCGCCCGACAACATGTCACGCGCCCTCGTCAAAGTCGCCGCCTACTGTCGTTACCGTGCGCGAGTGCAACGAACGCTCTTCGGCACTGACGCAAAAGTGCAAACGATGAACGTTTTCGAGCGTCTCGAAAAAGGCTTCCCCGAGTTCATCACTGCGTGCGTCGGCGGCAAAGAAATCGCCGAATCGCGCACGCCCCATCCGTTTGACACTCACCCGCCGCTGTCCGGCCGTATCACCAACCTCGGCCTGCAACCCGAGACGATCCTTCATTCCGCCGTGAACCTGCCCGCCGTTTCCGATTCCTGGTTTTCCGCGATCGAAAACGCCGACACCATCGAAGCGGAGCAATGGAAACAATTCGAAGACCGCTTTCATAAAGCCCACGAAGAATCCCTCGCCTGGCGTTTCAAACCTGAAGGCGAAAAAGAAATCGAACACGTCACCAAATATTTCCCTGCCATCGAATTCAAAACCGCCAAAGGCGCAACCATTGCGTTTACCTACGAAAACATCATCGCCTCGGAGTGGGGCGCCCCAATCGCTTACGCTTCAATTTCAAAATGTCGCCGCGAGGAAAGCTGGGGCAGGGAACGTTTGATCATCGAACACCACAACGACGATCGCACCAAGATTTTCAAAGTGAAGTTCGCCTACAAAGACTATAAACTCGACGGCGCCGACATCCTGAAAACCTTCGAACGCTACTACGGCCGCCATCTCACCGCCAAAAAATACGCCGAAGCCAAAGCCGCCGGAAAAGTCGACGAACTCGAAGAAGACGACGCTGAGTAACGGAGCGTGGCGCGAAGGGGAAACCGGATGGGTTAAACTTCAGGATGCAAAGCTTCGTTATCTTTGGTTCGGTTCGTTCACGCTTTATGGCGATCCGGCGATTCTGGTTTCGAACTTTGCCAGCGCGACTCGATTAGCAGGAGCCCGCCGGCGAACGTAAACAGATTGCCGACGAGACCGGCCATGCCAACATACGCAAGTTTTCGCAAGGAAAGGCTAATCACTTTTGATGATTCTGATCCCGCGTCGTTTTTGCTCCCGACGATACAACTGCTAATGTGCTCCATCGCCGCGTGCGATGCTGGGCCGATCGCGACAAAACACAGTAGCGACCAGATAAAACCACCAAAGATCAAACTCAAAGCTATTGCACGCATTTTTTTTAAACGAACAGCGGGTTGTATATCACCAACCCGCCGTTCGTCGAAATGTTATTACGGTTTGCAACTGACCACGACTTCGTTGCTGAAGTTGCCGACGACTTCATTGCCGGTCATGAATTTGGCGCGGTATTCGCGCAACTCGGCTTTGCCGACGGCGAGCATGGGCCGGTCGTCGAGGTAAGGAAAATGCAGGACGACGGTCAAACGCGTGAAGTCCGGTTCATCGCCGCGTTTGCAATAGATGCAGATCGCCTCGCTGACGCCGAGCGTGGCGCGCAGTTCGACGATGCCGCCGCCTTTATCGACGGCGCTCAATACCGGCGCGGATGTGTTCAGGTCCTCGGTAATTTCCGGGCCGACGATGCCGAGAGCGTCGGCGATGGCCGGTGTCAAACCGCTGGAGGCGCGGGCTTTTTTGGCGGCGAGCCGGGCGTGGGTTTCCGCGCCGAGACGACTCATCGTTTTGGCGTCGGCGGCGGCTTTGGCGGCTGCTTTGGCCGCGACGTTGGCGGGGAACTTGATGTGAAGATCGGTGTTATCAGCCGTAATCGCGGCAGTGTCACCGGGAACTAACCCAAGAGTGGCCGCATTGGCCAACAGCTGGGTCTTAAAGTTGTCATGCCAGGCCAGGAAGGCGTCGTCTGAATGGGGAATGAATCCGTCTCGTTGCATATGTTTCTTGTTTCTAAGGGTTTATACCATTGTTTAGGGCTAGTTTTTGGAGACGTAGAAGGTTTGTCCAGAGCCGCTGGCGTGTTGTCCAGCGCCGCTGGACAGTTGGCTGGAGCCGCTGGACAGTTGTCCAGAACGGCTGGATTGCTGGCCAGAACCGCTGGCTCCTTGTCCAGAACCGCTGGACAATTGGCCAGAGCCGTCAGCCACTTGGCCAGCGCCTTTGGACAGTTGGCCAGAACAGCTGGCCACTTGGCTGGAGGGAATATTTGCTCGAACGAAGGAAGGACCCATTGCGCCCAAGTTCCGGATACCAATTCCGAAATGCCCGACCATGCTTTTTTGAACCCGCCACATTTTCCGGCGGCGTTTGTGCCAAAGGCCCAAGGCGAGGTCAAGTGCCATTTAGTTTACAAGCCGCCGCCAAACCTGCGCGCCACCTTTAAAACCCTTGTTCGCGGATTGAAAGTATGCGAACTGTTGGCGCAGATTAGTTGTTAGCTCGAACAGATGACCGTCTTGCGCCAAATATTTGGGTTTGCTTCCGCCTGCTTCGTGGGCGTGCTTCTCCCAGTCGCTGCCGAGGTTTACGACGGAGTGTACCGGCATTCACATGGTTCTCCAGCTCCATGGCCGAGCAGCCTCTTCCCCAAGGTTCAATTCGTTGCTCTAGGCAGCGCATTGGTCGGTCTGCTTGTCGGAGTTATTGGTGTCGGCCTGTTGCATTGGGCGCACCGCGTCAGACTAAAAGACTACGTGATTGCAGGGTTGGTTTTGGGAGCAGGGAGTGGAGCGTCTTTCACAGCGATTTCCCGCATCCCGACTGACCCTGCTGTGTCTTGGGTCGTATTCATCGTGCTGCCGTCGCTCTCGATGGCCATTGGTTTTACCTGCTATTGGTGTATTTGTATTCGTGGTGCAGCTAACAAGCTCACTGGAGCGAATGCGGGCGAAACTCCCGAGCTTAGTTGATAAACAACGCCTCATTCGTCGCTGTTCACGCGGGGACTGCGGCGGCAACGAAGGCGTTCTCGGTGGATGCGGGTTTCGGCACCACCACCGTCTTCATGACCTCCATCGCGGCGAGTTTGCGCCACCATTCTTCGGCCTGCTCGAAACAAACAGGGCGCGGTGCGCGGGGTCAAGAAGGCAGAATACCGGCAAGCTCAAGGGTAGGGCTCGCCATGAACGGTTCGCGGCGCGGGTTGGAATGCCGCAGAGAAAATGTCATGGCGAGGATCGTAATAATCACCGGCGATGCCCATTAATCCGAGCAGCGTGTGGTCAAGTCGATCGGTTTGGTAAGGCCGGTTACGCAACTTGGAGTCGGTCTCAGGTTGGGTGCGGAAGGTCGAAGAGCGCCAGAAAATCATGGGGATTTCAAACTGCTCCCGCGCCCGTACGTTAATACCTGCAAAATTGTTGTGGTGGGCGACGTCCTGGCCGTGGTCGGAAACGAAGAGCCAGGCCACGGGTTGCGAGGACGCGCGGCAGAGAGCCAGCGAACGTTTCAGAACATGGTCCATGTAAAGTATGGCGTTGTCGTAGTAGTTGCGCTGGCTAATGGCCCAAAACGCGCGGCCTTCGGCTTTCAACTGCGTGGTGACGGCGTCGTCGGCGTTATTGAACCGCGCGAAGGATTTGGGGTAGCGGTAGAAATAGGCCGGATGGGCGTTGAGCAGGTGCACGATTATCAGTTTGCGGGGGCCGGGGTCGCGCAAGGCCTCCTCCAAAGCCGGAAGCACCGCTTCGTCATAGGACCCTGCGCCGCGCGAGGAGCCGCGATTTGCCATAACGGTTTTGTCGGCGTGTGAGGCGAAGACGGCAACCAATCCGTTTGCGTCGGTGCTATGATTGCTGATCCAGAAACTTTTGTAGCCGGCCTTTCTCGCCATCAGGAGCACGTCGGGCTTTTTCAGCCACAGGTCCGGGTGGGAGAGGTCCGCCGGGGTCAGGATATTTCTAAGCGCAGGGATGGTGGACGAATCGCAACTGACCACATCGGAAAACCAGGTCAACTCATCGCCCATCGCATTCAGTTCGGGCGTGGTTTCCCGTTGGTAGCCGAAGCTGGGCAGGTTCAGCCGGGTGACACTTTCGCCGATGACAAAGACAAGCGTGCGAGGGGACGAGTCGGCGCAGTGCAAGGAATCGAGCTGCGGATCGGCAGCTGCAGTGGCCATCTTGGATTGCAGCGCGCGCGTCGCTTCGACGTCCCGCGCCCATTCCCGGTAGCGAATCGGAAAGAAGAGCGCCGGGTTATGGTTGCGAATGGACGAATTTAGATGAAACAGGAGGAACAGAATGGGGAAGGCCACGGCTGGTTTCCATGCGGCGCGCCGGACGTCGGCGGTCCGTGCCTGCGCCACGCCAACCCGCCTGCGCATTATCAGGGCGAATAGTGCCGCGAACACGGCCACGAGACCCGCGTGCTTGAGGAGAGCCAACATGTGGTGTTGGAGAAACTCAACCGCCTCCGCGCGGTCGGTGCTGAACATGGCTCCTACAACAAAGTCTTCGTCAGGCCCAACGCCCAGGAATTCGCCCACGAAAGCGTGGAAACCGAGGAGCAGCAGGAATGGAATTGCTATAGCGAGGACGCAGGCTGTTCCGACTTTGGTTTCGTCGCCATGACGCGTGGTCCAGGCAGACACCGCCAGCACCGCGAGAGCGCCCAGCACCGCGATTTCGCTCGCCAGTTCCAAATTGATCCAGCCCAGCATCAAATAGACAGCCGGGATCGTGATGAATGCTAGCGCTCTTGTTAACAGTATCATGCCCATACCCGCAAAGCCGCCTCGGAATGCAGCAATACTCGGGAGTTCCGGATTGCTGTGCCTTCTTCTTGCACGGAACATTGCCCGACGTCAACTATAGAAAATGTGCTGGTTCCGCTTTCGGAACTAGCTAAAGTCCCGTTTGTGAAGAATCCCTTACGCAAAAAGACCGTAAGAGTCGGGGCGATTTGCCTGGCGTCCATTTTGGTGGCTTATCTGATTCTTGGTTTTACCGGCGGAGGATGGAGCCCTCGGTTGGACGATACGTTTCAATGGGACGGCGATTCGATGCTGCTTTTCGCCCACCGGGGGCTGGGTCGAAGCGTCCCGGAGAACAGCTTGGCGGCTTTCGCGGAAGCCCGGCAGCTTGGGTTCAAGGCGGTGGAGCTCGATATCCGAAAAACGAAAGACGGCCAACTGGCGATACTTCACGACCCAACCCCTAAGCGGACGCTGGGCTTGGACGTCCGGTTCGGCGATTTAACCCTGGCGGAAATCAAACAGCGCAGAATGCTTTTCAAAGGGCAGGAAACAACCAATTACATTCCGACCCTTCGGGAGGTGTTTGAAGCGGAAGGTAAGAATCTCCGGTTCTATCTTGATATGAAAGAGAAGAAGTTCCGCGACGCGGACCAAATCGCGAGCCTCATCCAGGAGTTTGACCTTTATGACCGGACGATTCTTGCTTCGGTAGATCCGCTGTTTGTGGTGTACGTCGAGCATAAGTATCCAAGGATCAACACCACCCTTGAAAGGTTTGATACCGCCCAGTCATGGCTTTACCGACTGATCCCGAAAAGATGGAAACCTGATTATCTCTCCGGAGATGCCTCCAAGGCGGACTGCCAGCAGCACTGGCTGAAGGAAAACAATTTGCTGTCCAAACGAATCGTCTACTCGGTTGATCGGACGACTTACCAGCTGACGCTGAACTCCGGCATCAGAAAGGCGATCGTAGATAACGATTTCAGCCTTTACTCAGACTCGCTGTCAAAACAGGTGCCGAGCTACCCGCATGAGACGGCTGTCTCAACCGAACGGCTGAGTGAACCGCACTCGCAGTGAGACATCTGTCAGATAATCATTGTTCACGTGGGGATTTCGGCGGCGATGGGTTTTCCGGTGGATGCGGGTTTCGGCACAACCCCGGTTTTGGCGACCTCCATCGCGCCAAACCTGCGCGCCACCTTTAAAACCCTTGTTCGCGGATTAAAAGTATGGGAACTGTTGTCCCAGATTAATTGTTAGGCGCATGTCGACATGTCACTTCTAAAACCACTTACTGATTTGCAGCAGGGAAATCGATGCCTTTTTGCCAAGGATTATGAAAGGGCAGTCGAGTATTTCTTGCGCCATGCCCAAGCGCATCCGCAGGAGCGCGCCACAGCTTACGTGCAGGTCGCGGAATGCTGTCGCCGTTCAAACATCATCCCTCAACCTCAGCCCATCGCCCCGGGAGTCACGCTGGCATCGGCGAGTGATCGGCCTTCAGCAGAGTATTACTACCGTTTGGCACTTCAGAGCGAACCAGACCACTTTGGCGCGTTGGGGGGACTAGCCGAGGTTTTGCCGGAGGCCGCTGATGAGCGCTTGTCGATTCTAGAGCGGGCCGCGGCTCTCCAGCCCAGTTGTTTGATCTTGGTCGCTCTCGGCGATTTCTATCGAAGCCATCGCAAGGATTTCTCTCGAGCGTACGAGAGCTATCGCCGCGCACAGGAGCAGAGTCCCAGAGACGAAACCGCCTATCGTCGCCTGAATGACATGTGCCGGCGTCTCGGCAGGCCTGACGAAGCAACGGAGTGGAGCGAGCGATGGAGAGAGGCGAAAGCGACGAAAAAGCGAGTGGACGGGAAAACAGCATGACCGATGCGCCTAACAAATGAAAACTCCCGGCCTTAATTAATAAACAGCGCCGTTCACGCGGGGACTGCGGCGGCAATGGGGCTATCGGCTGACGCGGGTTTCGGCACCACCATCGTGTTCAATCACCTCCAGCGCGGCGACTTGCCCCACCATTCTTCCGCCTGCTCGTGGCCCCACTGGTTTGCGGCTGCGAAGCGTCTCAATGCCAACTCCAAACGGGTGCGCGCGCGGGGCGATCGGCCGGGTTCTTGGTCAGCGGGTCATGATTTCCGCAATGGATATTCCGGTAAAGAGGGGATGGGCCCCGTTTTCACGATGCTTTGAGCTTCAGGGTAAAACGAACTGGTATGTGACCAACGCTTCCCACAATCGCCACGTTGCCAGGAATGATCATATTCTGGGTCGTGTGAATCGGCGTACCGAGCGGAACCCCTGGTGACGAATTTGTATCGGTTACACTGAGGTCGCCTTCGATCACGACGGCGAACTTGCCATCCGCCAGCGGCGTTGCGGTCAGAATGCAGTCCTTGCCCTCAAGTTGCAGATGCGTTGGAGTGCTGGCGGTAACCTCCACTACGCCCCAGTCCGTGACCTGGATGGCGCCATCCTGATTTTTGACAGCGGAGGATTTATTGCAGCCGGCTAGCATTAAAATGCTGGCCGCAAATGCAGGGAGGACGAGCTTTTTCATCGTGTTAATTGTGAACACCGCATTGTAAAACAAGTTTCGGTTCAACAATTAATGTGTGACAACTGTTCGCACATTTTTATTACGCGAACAAGAGTTGCAACACTCCGAAGAACCGGCGCTCAGATCCAACGCTGTACCGACTCACCTATATCGCTCGGCAACTGATTGAAGCACAGTTTGGATTGAGGCGCGTGTTCATGCACCACGTTTACCAACTTCTCAAACAGCATAAAGTTGCTCGGAACCGTTCTAACACCTGCTCCAATAAGGACGCAATCGAACCGCTTCTGCTTGAGCTGGCTTTGAACCACGGCCTCAGCGGTTTCGCCAAAGTCGGTCATACACGTTTGCACACTGTAACCGAGACGAGTCAGTTCCTCTTCAGAGGACTTGACACCAGCCAGCACCTTGGCTGCGCTCATGCCCGGCGGATAGCCGGGTTTTGAGAAATCAATCAGTGCCGGGTCCAGGCCAACCACGAGTACACTTTTCTTGTCTGTCATAGATATGTCCATGTAGTTATTGAGTGACGGATGCAGGGATGCGGCGAAGCTAGGCCGTGCCGGGAAGGGCGTCAAGCTATACCGCGAGGCACGGAGGTTCCGGTTGCGAGGTAATCTTATTACTACATAATTGACGAATGAGTAACTTCATGCCACGCTGCTGCCATGAAACTAAAGCGTTTCGATAGCAAATCCGAGCAGCCACGTCCCACTCTCACCCAGCGGAACACCGAAACGCTTGTACCCATTCGGCTTTCGAACGCTCGCACCACCCAATATCTGCGAAATGGCTTTTCCCTTCCCGCAAACCTCAATAAAAAGTCGGCAAAAGTCACCTGCTGCCACCTACGGTCACCTACTGTCACCCAAAAAAAATGTTTTATAAACACCACAGAAACTCAGTTTTTTCCACGCCCGCTTGCGTTTCGTTCACTTTTACACGTCGTTTTTACCCCCGTTTTTCGCGCATTTTCGCGCACGCTCGGCGCTGTCACGTGTTCAGAACTCATTTTCCCGCTTGGCTTTCGGCAAAAGGTGGTCTCATATCGTCCTACGTACAACCAAAACGCTATGCATAAACTTAGCCGCATCGCCCTGGCTTTCGCGCTAACCACACTCAGCGCCACCGCCACCCTCAAACCCGTCGCCCTTCAATGCGAGTATCTCGATAACCCGCTGGGGCTCGACGAAACCTCGCCGAGCTTGAGCTGGAAGGTCGAAGCTTCCGAGAACAACCAAAAACAAACCGCCTATCAGGTCCTCGTTTCCACCAACGAAGTCGTGAAGGCCGGCGACCTCTGGGACAGCGGCAAAGTGAATAGCGACGAAACCGGCGCAATCTATTACCAGGGCAAACCGCTGAAGACCGGCCAGCATTGCTATTGGAAAGTCGAAGTGTGGGACAAGGACGGCAAATCTTCTGGTTGGAGCAAACCAGCGATGTGGAGCATGGGCCTGCTTCAACAGTCCGATTGGAAAGGTGACTGGATCGGCTACGACAAAGCGCGGACCGCTTCGAACGCCGACGCGCCTCTTGATGATGCCAAGTGGATTTGGTTTAGCGGCGATAAAGGCCCGAACTTTCCCAAGGCAAATCGTGTCTTCATGAGTGAGATCGCTGTCGCTGAGAAATCCAAAATTCAAAAAGCCGAACTCTACTTGTCCGCCGACGACCTTTGCTCGTTCAACATCAACGGCCAACAAGTCAGCCAACCCGGCGACAATCTCGTCAAACGTTGCCTCTTGCTCGATGTCACGCCACAAATTAAACCCGGGCTTAACACCCTGCGCGCGCAAGTCGACAATGCCTCCGTGGGTCCCGGTGGCCTTATTGCCAAACTCGTCGTCACTACCAGTGATGGTCACAAATTCACTGAAGTCACCGATGAATCGTGGCACGCCACCGATAACGGCGGGGCCAATTGGCACGCCCGTCCAATCACCGACAAAGAGTGGCCTTACGTCCAGGTCATCGGCAATTACGGCACGGAGCCGTGGGGCAAACTCAAATATTCAACGCTCTCGTTGCCACCGCCGGCGTATTTGCGCAGAGAGTTCGACGTCGAGAAAAAGGTCACGCGTGCCACCATTTACGCCACCGCTCTCGGCGACTGCGATTTGTATGTCAACGGCCAGCGTGTCAGTAACGATCGATTCACACCGGGCTGGACCGACTACACCAAACGCGTCCACTATCGCACCTACGACGTGACCGATCTCGTCCGTAGCGATCGCAACGCAGTCGGCGCAATTCTCGCTGACGGTTGGTATAGCGGTTATATCGGCTGGGGCCAAAAACGCGACCACTACGGCACCAAACCTCGTTTTCGCGCGCAGTTACAACTCGAATACGCCGATGGCACCAGCGAAACACTCGCCACCGATGCCAGTTGGAAAGCCTCCACCGGCCCAGTTCGCGAAGAAGATTTTTTGATGGGTGCAACCTACGACGCTCGCCTGGACTCAAATTGGGACCAGGCACATTTCGACGATAGTAAATGGGATCCTGTCGTGACTGGCGCCGAAATGCATCCGCCCATCCAGGCCCATCCCGGTCCGGCCATTCACACCTTTACCGAAGTGGTTCCCGTTGACCTCAACGAACCGAAGCCCGGCATTTATATCTTCAACCTTGGCCAAAACTTTGCCGGGGTAGCGCGATTGAAAGTGCGTGGAGACGCCGGACAAAAAATCACGTTGCGCTTTGCCGAACGCCTCAACTCTGACGGCACCGTTTACACAACCAACCTTCGTGGCGCTCGTGCCACCGATACATTTATTTGCCGAGGCGGCGGACTCGAAATCTGGGAACCTCGTTTTACGTTTCACGGTTTCCAATACGTCGAAGTCACCGGCCTTAAACAAGCGCCGACTAAAGCAACCATCACCGGAATCGCTTTGAGCAGCGATACCCCGCACGTCGGTTCATTCGAATCATCGGATCCGATGCTCAATCGCCTCGCGAGAAATATTTATTGGACCCAACGCGCCAACTTCATCGACATCCCCACCGATTGTCCGCAACGCGATGAACGCCTCGGCTGGACCGGCGATGCGCAGGTTTACGCCCGCGCGGCCACGCTCAATTGCGACGTGCACGCGTTCTTCGACAAATGGCTGGTCGACCTCGACGACGGCCAACGTGCCGATGGCCAATTCCCAATGATCGCTCCAGTTAAAATCGCCGGCGACGACGGTGGCCCCGCCTGGGCGGACGCCGGTGTGATTTGCCCCGTGACAATGTATTGGGTTTACAACGACCGCCGCGTTCTCGAACGTCATTACCCGGCGATGACGAAGTTCATCGAGTTCTGCAAAAACCGCAGCACGCCTGATCTGCTGCCGCCGAAACAATTTCACTGCTTTGGCGACTGGCTCAGCATCAACGCCGACACACCCAAAGAAGTCATTTACGAAGCCTACTTCGCTTACAGCACGAAGCTCGTCGCCCGCGCCGCACAAGATCTTGGCAAACCGCAAGACGCCGCCAAATACAACGAACTCTTTGACCAGATCAAAGCCGCGTTCAACAAAGCTTACGTCGACGCCGACGGCCGCATTAAAGGCAACACCCAAACCGCTTACGTTCTCGCGCTCGCTTTCGAGCTGCTCGACGTCGACAAACAAAAGCTCGCCGCGAAATATCTCGTCGAAGACATCGAGAAACGCGATTGGCATCTCTCCACCGGATTTGTCGGCACCAAGAACCTGATGCTCGTCCTCGCGAAAATCGGCCGCGACGACGTCGCCTATCGTCTCATTCACAACACGACATTCCCGAGCTGGGGCTTCTCCATCGAGCAAGGCGCCACCAGCATTTGGGAACGCTGGGACGGTTGGCGTCCCGACAAAGGGTTTCAAGACCCCGGCATGAACTCCTTTGCGCATTATTCATTTGGCGCAGTTTATCAGTGGATGGTCGAAAACATCGGCGGCATTCACTCCGACGGTCCCGGCTACAAACACCTGGTCATCGCCCCCGTTCCCGACGGCCACATGCAATGGGCCAAGACCAGCTACAGCAGCATTCACGGCCTGATCTCAAGCGATTGGAAAATGGAAAATAAAAAGCTGAAGCTCGACGTCACGATTCCCGCCAACACAACGGCGACTGTGATACTCCCCGGTCAAACCGGCAAAGAAATCGGCTCCGGCACCTATCACTTCGAATCGATGTAATTCGGTGACTCTTTGCGATTGAGGCGAAACATTACCGCGCAAGCAAACAGCCCGATTCCGGACAGCGCCGCGCCGGCGTAAAACGAGTTGCTGCGATAAACAAATCGGATCGCATGTTTCCCCGCGGGAACTTCGATTGCCTGAAACGCTTCGTTCGCCCGGAGCACCGGGACACCCTTGCCGTCAACGAACGCATTCCAGTTGTGGTCGTAGGTTTGCGCCACCACGAACATCGTCCTGCGCGTGGCTTCCACTTCATATCGCTGTTCGTGCGTGCTCACCTTCTGCTTGATCACGCGAGCTGACTCATCGCGCGCAGCTGGCAGGTTTTTCAACTCCACCGGTAACAACACCGTTTCTCGTGGTTTAAAATTGCGCAGCAATTCCAATGTCGTTGTTTCATCCGCAAACACCGGTTGCTGTCCGACGGTGGCAAACGGCATGGCGTTGTCGGACGAATCCCACGCAAACAGATGCTGGTCTGATGTCACTTGTGACACCCCTAGAAACTCAGACAGAGGTAGAGGTAAGTTCTCTGAGTAGAGCAGCTGTGTCACCGCTGCTTGCTCGCGAAAATGCAACGAATAAAACCCGTTCACCTTCGGAATACATGTGTAGTCCACCGCATTGGTCCTGCCGCAGTCCAGCAGGTTGCAATTGCCGAACAACTCCAGCCGTTGCCCCATATACATATTGAGCGGATTAGGATGCGCCGAGTTCTCCATGATTATCTGCACGGGCAACGAAATCATCGCTCGCGATTCGCCGAGATTCGGAATGGTCTTCATTTGCGGTAACCGCCGCTCGTACGCTGCGGTGATGACCGTTGGGTTCTGACTGGGCACGTGAAAGCAAACGTCGAGGCCAAACACCAACAGCGCGCCAAACAAACAAACGATCTTTGTCTCTCGATTCAGCGACTTGCTGGCCAGGCTTAGCAAGCCAATCGCAGCCAACAACGCAACCAGTCGCAATGCCCCATTGATGCAAACTGCCGATCGATATTTGTCCGACATGAGAAGCACAGCGAAAAGAATCGCAATCACCGGAATGCAAATGACAAACCCGACCTTTACGCTAATTCGCGTATCCATTCGTGATTGCAGATAAGCCGCTCCCGCTGCCCCGAGCAGGGGAAGTGCGAAGACCGTCAGCACGATATATTTGATTGGGTAGCGAATGAATCCAAGCATTGGCACCGCGGTTTTCAACAACTTGAGCACGATCCCTGCATCACCCATCGCAAACACAATTCCAACGAGCGCAGCGACCAGAAGCAGCATCGTCTTCAATTTCCGGGTTTTGACGAGGGCGATCGCCGCTAGCAACAGCACGCCGAGACCGACGTAGTAGGAAGCGGTCCATTGTTGTTGATCTTGTGTCCAAACCCCAGCGACCGATGGCGTGGAGCGAAAAAGCGGGACAAAAAAGTTGGCAATACCCGCCAACGGCATCGACCATGTGCTCGCGTCAAACGAACTGTTGCGATCGCCGTGTTTTAGTAAATCGACTGTCGGTAGCAGTTGCGCGGCACTTAGGACCGCGACTAGCATGACGCAGCCACACATCACCGACGTGTCGATCCAGCACCAACGCTTTCTTTGCCACGCGGCGGCGATGAACCAGCCGAAGATGATGAGCCAAGTGAACAGAATGAACTCGGGCGAGCCGGTCAGCATCTGGCACGCGCCCGCGAGGGCTGCCCAGACAAAGTCGCGTCGAGGGTTTTTCCAGGCGCGTTCACAGAGCAGAACGACCCACGGCATCCAGGCGAGTGCCACGAGGTTGCAAGGCCACATGATGCATTGGAGCGACAGCCCGTTCCAAGCGAACGCGAGTCCGGCGACCGTTGCGCCGAACCGGCTACCGAACAATCGGTAGGCGAGTTTGTACATCCCGACGGCGGCGAAGAACAGGTGTGCGAACAGGAAGGCGTTCATCGACCATGGCATTGGGAACGCGATGTAAATGAGCGACCCGGGATAGAGCGCCATCGTGTTCCATTGGGCGAGGAACGGTATGCCGCAATTGCTGTAAGGATTCCACAACGGCATTTCACCGTGCGAGAACGCGTTCTTGATGTAATAGGCCGCCGGATAGCCAAACAGACCGGCATCACGATAGAAGAACGCGTGGCTGCCCAGAATAATTTCCGGGAAGCGACAGAGCATCATCAGCGCCAAAACGAGACACAAACGTCCTGGAGTAAAAATCTCATCGACACCCGAAAAGGAAACAGGGTCTTCGGGAATTGGTTGTCTAGCCGCACGGCTGACGTGCTGCTCGTGGTGCACGCCTCATTAACGGCAAATTTCGCGGGCGCGTCAATGTGCAATCTGATAAACGCGTAGCGCCTTGGGAAAGGAATTGTTAGCGCGCAGCATGTCGAAGCTGCTGATTAAAACAAAATCGGACGGATGCTGTTCGAGCGCCGCACGCAATATTTCAAAGTGTTTGGTTTGATATTCCTTGGGCACGGATTCGTCGAAGATGATGTAATCGACTGAATCCTTTTTCAGCAAAGTGGCGAGTTGGTCTGCGGTGGAGTATTCAGCACCAGTTTTGTCGGCCATTTTTTTTGCGTAGGTGAGGTGGTAAGCCCCACCTTCCCAGGTGCTGGCTGCGAGTTTTTTGCTGGCGCGTTGAACGAAGTGTCCCGGTCGCTTTTCGCGCATCGCGACTTCGCTGATGAACATGCCTTCGCCACGAGCGTCGGAGGCAACGAGAAGCACGGAATGCGGAGCGCTTGTTTTGATGAGGTCGTCGGCTACTGCTCTAAAACCGGCGTAGCCCTTGCGCGGTATGTGAAAGACGGTGAAGACAAAAACCACTGCAATAAAGCTGAACACAATCGCAGAAGTTTTTAAGAGCGACAGGCGAGGGGACGTGAGTTGGGTCGCAACCCAATTCGCACCAGTCCACGCAAAGTAAATGAGCGCCGGAACCGCCGGAATCAAATGACGCGCTTCAAACCCGGTCGGCACCAGCATGTGGAAGAAGACGATGCTCAGGAACAGCGCACCGAGTGCCGCATTTACCGAGGTCATCATGGATCGGCGGGCCAGCGTAAACGCCAGCCCAATCAGGCTCGCCAGCAACAGGGTGAACCCGCACAACGCCGCGAGCTTACCGGCGTAATACGGAATGGCGACATGCGTGAATGACCACCCAAAAGCTTCGCCGGCCATTCCTTCCCGTGCGATTTTCAGCGTGGCAATCGTCCACGGTCCGGCAATGACAACAACGACAATGGCCGACGCCCAAAACGCGCGCGTTTTTAGCAGAGAAAATTTTCGTGTCAGCAAGAGCGAGAAAATGGGTACGAGTGCGAGGCTGAATCCGGAGAACTTCACGAGAATTGCGATCGCAGCAAATAGTCCGAACAAGATTGAGTCTTTGATGCGCTCACTTTCCAGAAATCGCGCCCAAAACAGGACAGCGATGAGCAGCAGAAAAGTCATCGGAATCTCAGTCATCACCGCCGAAGCGAATTGCTGGACGAGCGGCACGTAGAGGAATAACAAAGTTCCTGCTAACGCTTTCCACGCGCCGAACTTTGGTCGCAAGGATTTAAACAGAAACGTGGCTGCGCCGCCGGTCAGCACCGCCATTAGTAACATGATGGAGACGCGCGTTGGTGAAAAAATCAGCGTCCAAACTGATTGGATGATGTAGAACATCGGCGGCCAATGGCCGAGCGCCACTTTGGGGTAGTGCTCATAATAGCCTTTTGCGAAGTGCATCGGACTTCCGGGGAATCCGTGAGCGATGTAATCGTGGATCATCAGTCCGGTCACGTAATGAGCGGCTTCGTCGGGTTCGCTGCCGAATTCAGCGCGGTAGGCGCCGGTGAACGACTGAATCATTACGACCACTGCGAAGAAGAGCAGAAACGGGAGCAGACAAGTGCGCCAATTGAATTTGCCTGGCTGAGGTGAACGATCTGCTTCGGACATTCGCAGCAGGCTAGCGACTTACTCGCCAACGCCCAATTCAATTTTTTCTTTTAGCCTTTACCCTTTAACCCTTAGCCTTCACTTCGATGCCGACGCCTGGTCCATTGTTGAGAGTTCAAGACATTTGGAAATCCTACGAAGGCATGACGCCCGACGCGGCGGTGCGTGTCTTGAACGGAATCAGTTTCGACGTGAACCGCGGCGAATCCGTCGCCATCGTGGGACCGTCTGGCTCCGGCAAGAGCACCTTGCTCAACATCATCGGCACATTGGACTCACCCTCGCGCGGGAAAGTTTTGCTCGAAAATCGTGACCTTTCCATTCTCGATGAACGGCAGATTGCCGAGCTTCGAAACTTTCGCATCGGGTTTATTTTTCAAGCGCATCATTTGCTGCCGCAATGCACGGTGATGGAAAATGTCATGATTCCGACCTTGGCCTCGCCTCAAGCGGATTGGAGGCAGATCGCGCAGGAACGCGCATTGCAGTTACTGGATCGAGTTGGATTGCGAACGCGTTTGAATCATCGGCCGGGCCAACTTTCTGGCGGCGAACGTCAGCGTGTCGCGGTCGTGCGTGCGTTGATAAATCAACCACAGCTTTTATTGGCCGATGAACCCACCGGCGCGCTGGACAGCAAAGCTTCGGAGGAACTGTCGCAATTACTCATTGACCTAAATGCGGAAGGGAAGGTGACGCTGATTGTTGTTACACACGCGTCCTCCCTGGCGAATCGGATGAAACGCATCCTGCATCTGACAGATGGTAGAATCAGCGATTCCACGTTGGCACCTGCGCGCAGTCGTGAGAACTTGTTGTAGGTATGGCAAAGCGATACAAACGCATGCCTGGCGCTGATGTACCGCAGCGTCCAGCGGGCGGTGCTCAGAAGCCGTCAAAGCCCACAACCATCGGCGACTATTTAATTGAGCGCCTGTATGCGCTGGGCGTTCGGCACGTGTTTGGAATTCCCGGCGATTACGTCCTCGGTTTCTACGATTCACTTTCCAAAAGCAAACTGCAGTTGGTGAACACTTGCGATGAGCAGGGGGCCGGCTTTGCAGCGGATGCATACGCACGCGTGAGCGGACTGGGAGTGGTTTGTGTTACCTATTGTGTCGGTGGTTTGAAGGTTGCCAACACAACCGCCGAAGCGTTTGCGGAGAAGTCGCCGGTAATCGTCATCAGTGGGGCCCCGGGAGTTCGCGAACGCGAAAAGAATCCGTTGCTCCATCACAAAGTCCGCGACTTCGACACGCAAAAGCGCGTCTTCGAACAACTGACGATTGCATCAACGGTCTTGAGCGATCCGCAAACTGCCTTTCAAGAGATCGATCGCGTGTTGCACGCTGCACTTCGTTACAAACGGCCGGTGTATATCGAGCTCCCGCGCGACATGGTTGGTGTTCCGGGAATCTCGGATTATACCCCCCGAGAGTTTCACGAAACGAGCGATGCGGTTTGTTTACGAGAGGCGCTGAGCGAAGCAGTGACAATGATCAATCGCGCGAAGAAACCGGTGATTTTGGCGGATGTGGAAGTGCATCGGTTCGGGTTGCAAAGCGAGTTGCTCAGGCTGGTGGAGAAAACAAACATTCCTGTGGCGGCTACGATCATGGGCAAATCGGTCGTTGGTGAAAGTTATCCATTTTATCTCGGCGTGTATGAAGGTGCGATGGGCCGTGAAGAAGTGCGCAAGTATGTGGAGGAAAGCGATTGCGTCATCATGCTCGGGGCGTTCATGACGGATATTAACCTTGGGATTTTCACTGCTCGATTGGATCCGGCGCGGTCAATTTCCGCGACGAGCGAAAAAATCAGTATTCGTTACCACAACTTCGAGGGAATCCGTTTCAAAGATTTTTTGCGCGGCCTTTTAAAAGTAAAACTAAAAAAACGCGCAGCAGTAAAGATTCGTCGGCCCGAATCGCTGCCACCGATTCAAAAGACCGCCGGTGATAAAAAAATTACCATCAAAACGTTGTTTCAACGGCTGAACGCGTTCCTCGCCGACGACACCATTGTTATCGCTGACGTTGGCGACGCGCTGTTTGGTGCGGCTGACTTGTTCATTCATCAGCACACGGAATTTCTCGGCACGGCCTACTACGCGTCCATGGGATTCGCGGTGCCTGCAGCAGTCGGTGCGCAATTGGCAGCGCCGACTCGGCGGCCGCTGGTGCTGGTGGGGGACGGTGCATTTCAGATGACCGGAGTCGAACTGACCACGGCAGTCCGCTACGGACTAAACCCAATCGTCATTGTGTTGAACAACGCCGGTTACGGAACCGAACGCCATATGCAGGATGGGCCGTATAACGATGTCGTTCCGTGGAACTACCATCTGCTCCCGCAGTTACTCGGGAACGGTTCGGGCTTTGCGGTGGAAACTGAAGGCCAGCTCGAAGAAGCGTTACAGCGGGCGAAGAACGAAACGCAGACGTTTACGCTGCTGGACGTGAGATTAGATCCGTTCGATCGGTCACCCGCATTAGACCGATTGGCGAAAAACCTGGCCAAGCGTCTCAAAGGCTCGAAGTAACTTCACTTCGGCACCATCCCGACGAAGGGCGCGACGTAAGCCTGGAGAAAAACCAAAATGCCGACGAGCGCGGCGAGCACGAGGCTGTGGATAAAAACGAATCGCAAAATTTTTCCTTCTTGTCCGTACCAATTCGTGGCCGTGCTCGCTACAACGATGCTTTGCGCATCCACCATTTTGCCCATCACGCCGCCGGAGCTGTTCGCGGCGGCCATGAGCACGGGGCTGATGCCGGTTTGTTTGGCGGTGATCGTTTGCAGATTTCCGAACAAAACGTTTGAGGCGGTATCAGACCCGGTTAGTGCGACGCCCAGCCATCCCAGCAGCGTGCCGAAAAATGGATAGAGCACACCCGTTTTTGCGAGAGCCAGGCCGAGCGTTGCATCCGTTCCTGAATAGCGGGTGAGAAATCCGAGCGCGAGCATCGCCGCGATTGTCAGCAGCGAATGACGGACACGATACATTGTGGCGCGGTAAATCTTCCAAAGTTGGCGAGCGCTATAGCCCATCAACGCTCCTGAGAATACCGCGGCGAACAGAATTCCGCTGCCGGTTGCGGCCAGCCAATCGAGCGCGAAGATCGCTTTCTCGGGTGGAGCGTTTGGGGCTGACACTTCGGGTCCGCGCACGATTACGTTGTGGAGTGCAGGAACGGGAATCTGCGGATTCGAACCGGGCAGCGCGTGAAAGAAAGTTTTTACCTGCGGAATTCCCCACACAAAAATCGCGAGAGTTAAAACGATCCACGGAAGCCATGCCCGACGAAGTTGGCGTGGGTCCGTCGCCTGAAGTGTTTGGTCTCTTGCTTGACCTGAGGTATTAGGCCGCCAGAACTTTAGCAGCACGATAACCGATACCATTGAGCAGACCGAGGCAACGATATCGACCAGCCATGGCCCATGAAAATTTGAAATGACAAATTGCGGGATCGCAAATGCGACACCGGCAGTAAGCGCCGCGGGCCAGACCTGGAGCATGCCGCGAAATCCGGACATCGCGCACACGACCCAAAACGGAATGATGAGTGAAAAGAAGGGCAATTGGCGACCAATCATTGCCGACAAGATTTTCGCATCGATTCCCGTAACACCAGCGAGCGCTATCACTGGCGTGCCGAGCGCGCCGAACGCAACCGGCGCAGTGTTGGCGATGAGGGACAGTCCGGAAGCTTGCAGTGGCGAGAATCCAAGTTGGATTAATATTGCTGCTGTGATCGCGACCGGTGTGCCGAAACCGGCTGCGCCTTCGAAGAACGCACCGAAGCAGAATGCGATCAGGATAACTTGGATTCGTGGGTCGGGCGCGATTGTCCCCAAACTCCCGCGCAACACCGTGAATAGGCCTTTTTCGACCGTGAGTTGATAAAGGAAGATCAAATTGAGAATGATCCATCCGATAGGGAAGAGTCCGTAGGCTGCGCCATAGAGCGACGCTGCTGAAGCCGAGACGACCGGCATCCCGTATCCGACTGTTGCAATCAAGAATGCCAACGCCAACGCAGTGATCGCGGCGTTGTGGATGCGAATGCGGAATAGAGAAATTGTTGCGAGTAATAAGACGACCGGGAGCGCAGCGACGATCGCCGACAACGCAGCGTTGTGAAACGGGTCGTAATGTTGCTGCCAAATGAGCGAGAGCATCGGCTAGTCGGTGCTGGATTTGATCCATTGCAAGTAGCGCTTTGTGCCACTGGCGATGTCCAAAACAACGAACTCGGGGGTGTCGTAAGGATGTTTTTCGAGCACCAACTTCTCCAGCGCGGCGAGTTGTTTCCGTGTTGTTTTAAACACGATCAAAACTTCGGCGCTGATTTCGATTTTTCCGTTCCACCAATAGTGCGACTCAATTTTTGGCACGAGATTGCCGCATGCGACGACACGCTTTTGCAAAGCTGCCTTGGTCAGCATGCGTGCCGTTTTCAAATCAGGCGCGGTGACGAGAGCGATTGCAAAAGGGGAGGGGCGTTTCATGCTCGATCAAACGACAGTCAACGGACCATCGAAGTTTGTGACACTGATGACTTCCGTGCGCGCCATATGCGGTCCGTGCAATTCGCCTTTCGGCGCGAAGAAGAGCGTGCCGGGTGTGTAAATGACGCCGGATTCTTCCCATTCACCTTCGAGGATGTAAGCCGTTTCGTTAGCGTGCGGATGGATGTGGGCTGGTATGGTCACGCCGGCGTGAAATTTGCGCAACACGGTGACGCCACCAGTCTCTTCGTTTTTGTGGAGGATCATCAGTTCAACGCCGGCATAAGGGCCCGGCTGCCATTTCTTCTCCTTGGCAAGAGCGACGTATTGGAACATGCGGCGACGTTAAAGCGCGGTGCGAAAAAGATAAACTGTTTTTCACTTTGGGCTGCGGGCTTTTCTATTTAAGTTTTCCGTGATGCTGCTGTTTCGCGAAAAATTTCCGGCTGATTGGTTGCCGAAGGTGCTGGCGAATCTGCCCGACGTGTTGGTCGACCATGCCCATCTTGAGCGCAAGGCGGCCACGAGTGCCCTGAATTTGGAGAAGTATCGCGACCTGTATGGCCGCGTTCAGGAACTCAACGCGATTGCAATCGAAGAACTGCAACATTTCGATCTTGTGCTCAACCTGCTGAAGAAACGCGGGATTCCATTTGGGCAACCAATTCCAAGCCCGTTCATCAGTGGGCTGATGCGTTCAATACGAAATGGCCAGCGGCATCAAGCTATCGATCACTTGCTGTGCTTTGCGTTAATCGAGGGACGAAGCTGCGAAAAATTCCAGGTGCTTGGGCGCGAATTGGAAACAATTGATCCAGAGCTTGCGATATTTTACGCGAGCCTTGTGGAATCGGAGGGCAATCACTACGCGACGTATATCTTAATGGCGCGCGCGATTGATGATGCGGAGACGGAGCGGCGATTGGATTATTATTTGGATTTGGATGCGAAGTTAATTCGAGAACCGAATCCACTGCCGATGTTGCATTGAACTAAAGTAAAAGTGGTCGGGACGGTGAGATTTGAACTCACGACCTCTTGCACCCCAAGCAAGCGCGCTACCAAGCTACGCTACGTCCCGACCAAATCGAAAAGCGAGCAGGATTGTAGGCGACGATTCAGTCGATTCAATCCTTTTGTCAGAGTAATGCAAAGAAGCTTAGACGCAACGCTACAACAGAACCTACGCTCAAAGGACTATTTGACGCTGGCTTTCAGCGTGTCTATCTGCTTTTGCACAGACTCTGTGTCGAAGCCGAATCCTTTGAGCAGTTCCAGGTATTGAATCTGGCGTTGAATATTGCCGCTGGCACGCGCTTCTTTCACCAGCTCGCCGAGTATTTCGGCGCCGATGAGATCGTCGGGTTTCTTGCCGGCTGCTTGTTGTTTTTGCCATTTAGCCCACGCGAGTTCCCAGACATTGCGGGCGCGCGCTGCATCTTTTTTGTTCTCGTTATAGTATTTTCCCAGCTCCAGAAGAATCTCATAGCTGTCCGGATTCGCTCGCAATCCCTGGCGCAAGAACGGTTCGGCTTCGTCGGCGTGCTTTGGATCGTGGCGCAGCCAATACGATGCCGCAACATAGGTCGTAATTTTCTGTGGATCAAGTTCGGCGGAAAGTTTTAGCCAGGGCAGAATTTCGCGCGCTTCGCCGGGTTTGTCGAGATGCGTATGAGTAGTCGGAATAAAACTGTGCCCGAGCCATTCAATCCAATCATGCGGTTCACCGTAAATAGATTCTTCGTGGTGTTTCCCAACGCCCTCGTGTCCGTGCTCTGCATCGTGATCGTGGTCACCATGCGCTCCTCCAACAATTGCCACAGGTTCTTTGTTGGTGATGTTGTCGAAAATGGATGGATACGTGCCGCTGTGAAAATAGGCGTCGGCTTTAAGCAGAAAGTGGTTGGCGAACAATCGGCCGCTTTCTCCCATCAAAATGCCCAATGCGCTATCGCTGGCATTGGGATTTTTCTGCATGGCAGCAAATCGCGGTTGCAGCCAGGTCGAGAGACTGAACGCGCTGACAAATCCGAGAGCAAGCAGCAGCCGCGTCATAACGTGAGCGCCTTTCGACGAAACGCAAGACAGGCCAGACCTAGAAAAATTGCCGAATAAACCAGCCCGTAAACCGCGGCAATCAACCACGGCCCCCACGCGACAACGCCACGATCGTGAATAATCCAATCGCGCAAATCATAGAATTCCAGATGCGGAATAACGTAGTAGACCGCCGAAGTGATCGTGGCGGAGACACCGCGCATCCGAGCCGCCAGTTGGTTCAAGTGCCCGCCGAGCAACATGATGCCGGCAACGACGATGAAGCAGATTGTCGCATTTGATGATACCGCTGTGAACACGAGCGACCCCCACAAAACCAGCGCAATGACAATGCCCAGAAAAATCCAGTGAAAGAACAGCGCCTGCAAGTACGGGACCACCGGCCAGAAATGTTCACGCGCTCCGCTGATCACGCCGAAGAACAGGTAGAAAACGACCAGCACCAGTGCGCACGCCATCCAGCAGCCGGTAAATTTGCCAATGATCATTTGATTGCGGCTGACCGGTTTGGCGAGCAGCGGGAAAATCGTGCGGCTTTCGCGTTCAGCGGGAATCTGGCGCGCCGCTGTCGTAATCGCGATCACCAGGCTGGAAACCCAGATCAGAAGCAGACAGATTTCCTTCAAATAACGAACGATCTTGTCATCGTTGAAAATATTCACTGACCCCATGACGAGCGTAATCAGCGCAGTCAGGACGAACAGCACATAGAAATCCTTGCGTCGATACATCTCCTTCAGGACAACGGTGGCGATGGCAAAAATGTTGTTCATGCTTTGTCGTATCCGACGATTTTCAAAAACACGCGTTCAAGATTGGTTTGATATTTCGCGGTGATATCCGCAACGCGCCCTTCCTCTTTGAGTTCGCCCTGGCACAAAATTCCGATTCGATCGCAAACCGTTTCAACTTCTCCAAGTTCGTGCGACGAAAAGAAAACCGTTTTGCCCCGCTCTTTCAGGCGCTGGATAATTTCTCGCACCTTCATGCGTCCCAACGGATCCAGGCCGCTGGTCGGTTCATCGAGAATCAGCAGGTCGGGATCATTAATGAGCGCCTGGGCCAGACCAGCACGTTGTTGCATGCCTTTTGAATATGTCTTGATCAGGCGCGTGCGAGCGTGGTCGAGTTCGACAAGTTTCAGAACCTCGTCGATGCGTTTTTCGCGCTCCGATTTGGGAATGTTGAAAATCTTAGCGTAAAACCTAAGCAGTTCTTCCGCGTTGAGAAACTTGTAGTAATAGGTCAGCTCCGGCAAATAGCCGATGCGTTGACGGGCGATCGGCTCGCGGACATCGACGCCAAAGATAGAAGCGCTCCCGCCGGTCGGATTCACGAACCCGAGCAGCACGTTCATCGTCGTTGTTTTGCCGGCGCCGTTCGGGCCAAGAAAGCCAAAGACTTCGCCTGCGGACACTTTGAGGCTCAGGCCATTGACGGCGAGCTTCGTCCGCTGGCCGAGTTCGCGCGAAGGGTATTCGACGCGTAAATCCTTGATTTCAACAACCGCGTTCACGAGGTCAGAATATAGTAGGGTAAGGGAAAAATGGAAGGGAAACTAAGGAGTTCCATTTGACTCCAATGTAACTTTGAACCTTTACTTGACCGCGCGCCTAACTTCCAAAATGTTTAAGGGAATGCAACCGGACTCTCGAATTTACGTGGCGGGTCACCGGGGATTAGTCGGCAGCGCCATTTGGCGTGAATTGGAACGACAGGGATGTCAGTGCCTCATCGGCAAAACGCGCAAGGAACTTGACCTGATGGACTCCGTGGTCGTCGACAGATTCTACGCACAAGAGCAGCCGGAATTCGTTTTCATCGCAGCGGCAAAAGTTGGCGGCATCCTGGCCAACAACAATCAACCGGCCGAGTTCCTGTTCGAGAATCTGGAAATTCAAAACAACCTCATCCACGGCGCCTATCGCGCAGGGGTGAAGAAGTTATTGTTCCTTGGCAGTTCGTGCATCTACCCGAAACTCGCACCTCAACCGCTCAAAGAAGATTATCTGCTGACCGGCCCCCTCGAGCCGACCAACGAATGGTATGCCATTGCGAAAATCGCCGGCATCAAGATGTGCCAAGCCTATCAGCGTCAATACGGCTGCAATTTCATCAGCGCCATGCCGACCAACATGTATGGGCCGAACGACAATTATAATTTGCAGACATCGCACGTGTTACCGGCATTGATTCGCAAGTTTCACGAAGCGAAGGTTGCTGCTGCCGCGACAGTCACCTGCTGGGGAACAGGGTCTCCCTTACGCGAGTTCTTGTATTCCGATGATCTCGGCGCGGCCTGCGTTTTCCTCATGCGCAATTATAATGAGCAACAGTTCATCAATGTCGGCTCAGGGTGCGAAGCATCGATTAAAGATGTGTCGGAGCTGGTCAAAGAGATCGTCGGGTTCAAAGGCGACATTGTTTGGGACAAATCAAAACCCGATGGCACACCGCGAAAGTTGATGGACAGCTCCCGGCTTTTCGCGCTCGGTTGGAAGCCGAAATTCGACTTGCGCACGGGTATTGGTTTGGCTTACCAGGATTTCCTGCAAAAGACGAAGTAAGTCGTTCTTGAAATCGCGTGGCAACAGGAGCAAAACGGGCGTTACCTCATGAGCACTTTGTTGAACCCCAAGCGGACAATCGCGGAACTTAAGGAACTTCGTCAATTGACCGGTGATGAGAATGGCGCACAGCGCATTGCATTTACGAAAAATTGGTTGAAGGCGCGCGCCTGGTTTAAAGAAAAGGTCAAAGGCCTGCCGCTCGAGGTTCACAACGACGAAGCGGGCAACGCATGGCATACGTTGCACGGCCAATCGGATAAAGCGTTATTGATCGGTGGCCATATCGATTCCGTGCCGAACGGTGGCTGGCTTGATGGATGCCTGAACATTGTCGCCGGCATCGAAATTCTCCGACGCATCAACGCCCAATACAACGGCAAGCCGCCGGTGACCGTGCGATTGGTCGACTGGGCGGATGAAGAGGGAGCGCGGTTCGGTAAGAGCCTGTTCGGTTCGTCCGCATGTTCCGGCAATCTGGACATGAACGAAGCACGCGGCTTAAAGGATAAAGACGGAATTCGTTTGCCCGATGCGTTGAAGGATGTCGGTGTGGATTTTGAACGCGCCAAAGAAAGCGGCAAGGAATTGAAGAATGCCGCTGCATATATTGAACTCCACATCGAGCAAGGTCCGGTATTGCTGGACTTGAACCTTCCGCTTGGCGCCGTTCTCGGAACCTTCGGCGTGGAGCGTCATGCGATTACTTTCAAAGGCCAGGCCGCGCATTCCGGCAGCACGCCGATGAACCGGCGCAAAGACGCGTTCCTCGCTGCCGCAAAAATGAGTCCCGAGATTTACAAGATCGCGGAGCGCAGCAAAGGCGGCGTTTGCACGATTGGCTCATGCACGACCAAGCCCGGCATTGTGACCAGCGTTGTTGAAGAATGTCGCATCACGCTCGACCAACGCCATCTCGACGGCCCCGCGCTGAACCGCATGTTCAAAGAAGCGCAAGAAGCCAGCCAGCGCTTTGCCACCAAAGGAAACGTAGGGGTTTCCTGGGAGCGCCTTTGGCAAATTGATCCGCGTCCCTTTAACAATGATCTCATCGCGCTCTGTGATGAATCGATTCGCGAAACGTGTGGGCAATCGCATCGACTGCCTTCGGGCCCGTTGCATGATGCCGCCGAAGTTGCGGCCGCCGGAGTGCCGACCGTCATGATGTTTGTCCAAAGCTTACACGGCATCAGCCACAACAAAATCGAAGACACCAAAGAAGAGCACCTGGAAATGTGCGTGGCCGCTTTCGACAAGCTGGCGGAAAAGACGATGAATTGGATTTCGAGAAAATAACAGATGCCGAAATTCCGAATTCATTGGCAAGCATCCGGGAAAACCGAGACCTGTGATCTCAATGCTGCATCGGCATCGGATGCCTCTATCGCTTTTAGTGCATATCGTGTTAAAGGAGTTTCTGTCGTGAAGATTGAGCGTCTGGACGACGACGCGCCGGGTGTGCCGGTGCCGGCAGCTAATCCGGATCGTCCGTTCAATCCTCTCAAGTCACATCGTTTGTTGGACAGAGAAGATGATGCCCGTTAGGAGGCGACGGCCTTCGGCGCCGCCGTGCTTTGACGAATCACGATTGCGGCGGATAGACGGGTTGAAACAGGTTGGTGTCCGTGCAGATACTGTTTCATTAATTCCACTGCGGCGCGGCCGAGACGTGCTTTTGGTTGGCGCACTGTCGTGAGCGGAATCCGGAAATGTTCGCTCGTCAGAATATTGCCAAAACCCGTGATTGAAATGTCCTCCGGAACCTTTGCTCCTTGCCGGATTAATGTGTTCGCCGCGCCGATTGCGACCATGTCATTCACGGCTTGAATGGCGGTGACCTGGGTTCCCTCATTAATCAGCTGCAACGCGGCCGATTCGCCTTCTTCGATCGTGGCACCGGCTGAGAAAATGAGTCTGTCGTCGACTTCCATGCCCGATTCCCGCAGGGCGCGCCGATAGCCTTCCAGACGTTCCTGCGCGAGCGGTGACGCCATCGGGCCGGAAAGGAAGGCGATCCGCTTGTGACCAAGTTCAAGCAGATGCTTTGTTATCGCGTAGCTGCCCTGAAGATCGTCACCTTCGACATTCACGAATTGCTGACAGAACGGCGCGCGTTGGCCGAGGATAATCGTCGGCACGTGCCGATTGAAAATTTCGTTGTAAATCGGAGCAGTCGGTTCGAGCCGATACACCGGAACGATAAACAGTCCATCAACTCGTCGAGCGAGCAGTCGTCGAATACACGCTTCTTCGCGCTCTTGAATATTTAACGTGTGCGCGATGATCAGGTCGTAGCCCATTTCGTGCGCACTTTCCTCAATCGCAGACACCATGCGCGCGAACACTGGATTCACAATGGTGGGCAGCAGCAGCCCGAGTAAGCGAGTTGTGCGACTGCGCAGTCCTTGCGCCGCCGAGTCCGGCACGTAACCCATTTGCTGCGCCAAAAGTTTGATGCGCGTTTTTGTGTTCGCCGAAATATCCGGCGCGTTGCGCATGGCCTTGGAGACGGTCATGACCGAAACTCCAGCGGCAGCGGCGATGTCTTTTAAGCGAACCATTAGAGAAGTGACAAGTTATCAGTGATGAGTGGCAAGTGATACATCATACAGCAGAGCCGCTCCAATGCAGTTTGCGACGAATCGTCTCGAAAAACGAAGTGCCGCCCGGATGCAACAAATTCACCACTCGCGCACTCCTGCGAATGGTCACCACGTCGCCAACCGCCAATGACGTTTCGAGATGCCCATCAGCAGCTACAATGGTTTCCACGTTCTCGGTGACGAGCTTCACTTTGATCGTTGAATCGAGACTGACAACAAGCGATCGATTGGACAGCGCGTGCGCACAAATAGGCGTGATCGCAAAAACGTTCGCGTCAGGTTTGATGATCGGCCCGCCGGCAGAAAGTGAGTAAGCTGTCGAACCGGTTGGCGAGCTGACAATCAAACCGTCCCCGCGATAGCACGTCAGCGGCTCACCATCGACACTGACATCAACATCGATGACGCGGGACGCTGCACCGTGGCTGATCACGATGTCGTTCAGGGCGGACATCGTTACCGGTTTCGTCGAGCATTCGGCGGCGGCTTCGATCAGCGAGCGGCGTTCGACGGAAAAATTGCGCTCCCAAATTTTCCTGAGCGCTGACGCGAGTTGATGTGATGGAACAGCCGTCAGAAAACCAAGCCGTCCAAGGTTAATTCCCAATATCGGAGTCTGACTGCCGTCAATTTCCGCAACGACCCGCAAAATGGTTCCGTCACCGCCAAAAACAAGGAGCAGATCCACCGACCGGGCGAGCGCGGCAAAGTCGCGATACGTTTCGCACTTTAGCTTTGCAAACGACGCACTTGTTTCGTCAGTGGCAGCCGCGTGCCCGGCTTTTTTGATCAGCGAGACGGCGCGTTGCAACGCGGCGCGGCTGGCCGGTTTATCGGAATTTGCGATGAGGCCGACGCGATGAATCGACGGCGGGCGATTGTTGTTACGCGTCTTTTTCAAGGAGCACTAAAAATTCTTTGTTCCCGGCCGGACCGAGCAGGGGGGATTCAACTTGGACGCGCCACTTCAAGGTTGTTTTGTGGGTCACAAAATCGCGCAATTCCTCTAGCACGCGCGTATGCACCGCTGGGTCGGTGATGACGCCGGCGCCTTTGTCGGCTTCTGCTTTGCCCGCTTCGAACTGAGGTTTAACAAGCGCCACGATTTTTCCGAGAGGTTGCAGTAAACCGAACGCTGCGGGAAGAATTTTCCGCAACGAGATAAACGAACAGTCGATGACAATGATGTCTGCGCCGGTAAATGGTTTGCGAAAATGTTCTTTCGTGAGCGCGCGGGCATTTGTCTTTTCCATGACAACGACGCGTGGATCGCGCCGGAGTTTCCAGGCGAGTTGACCGTGCCCAACATCGACCGCGTAAACCCGTTTAACCCCACGCTGCAAAAGACAGTCGGTAAACCCGCCCGTCGAAGCACCAAGGTCGACTGCGATCAGGCCGTTTACATCAAGTTTGAATTCGTCGAGCGCATGTTCCAGTTTGTGCCCGCCGCGACTGACATATTTTTCGGGAGCATCGACGGTAATGGTGTCTTCGGGGCTGACGTCGTCGCTTGGTTTTTTGGCTTGTTGCCCATTGACGCGAACCTGCCCGGCGAGAATAGAGCGTTTCGCTTTCTCGCGGCTTTCAGAGACGTGAAGATCAACCATTGCCTGGTCCAGGCGCATTGCTGGAACGTAAAGGCTAAGGGCTGAAGGCTAAAGGCTAAATTTCTCAAAACGCGGAATTTTGCGGAATCTTACGGAAATCTGCGGGAGATTCCTTTCAAATGTGGCTGTTTTCGACATTGCTGATTAACGCAAACCCCCTCGCGCTCAGGTTGAAACATCAAAAGGTGCTTTTTTTGAGGGGGTGGTCGTTTTTAACCGAAACTACCCGCAACTATCCGTAACTGCCTTCGTTTTCCTAAGCAAAATCGCGTTTTCCAATTCGGACAAATTGGGACGATTCCGGACATGCTGCCGGACCGAGATTTCAATGAACAAACGGACTCATCTAAGAAGAGCTTCGACGTTGCCCGATGCTGGGAAGGACCGGCGACCTCTGCACATTATATGGTGAAGTTACGGCTTGTCAATGTCTGGCGTCGCTCTACATTGGTTGTATGTTTCGCTTGCACACCCGCTGGTTGACAGGCAGCTATAGGGAGGATCAGCGCCATGAATGAGATCAAACTGAAACTGGAATATTATCTGGCGCTCGCGCTTATCCTCCTGCTGTTCGTTGGCTGCATTGTTGTCTTGTCTCCGTTCGTCTCCGCTTTGCTCTGGGCCATGATTCTCTGTTATTCCTGCTGGCCGATTTATGAACGCCTTCTGAAAATCCTCGGCGGGCGTCGCACGTTGGCGGCGTTTGTCATGGCGGTTCTGATCACCCTGGTAATCCTGCTTCCGTTTGCGATTGTTGGCTTCAGCCTTTCGGACAATGTCCGCGATTTAAATGTCGCTGCGCATCGCTGGATGGACGAAGGGTTGCCACCTGCGCCGATGTGGCTGGGAAAAACCCCACTTGCTGGCTCCTTCCTGGTTGAAAAATGGAACTCTATCGGCGGCCAGAACACGGGAATGCTCAAGGAAGCTAAAGGCGTGATCGAGCCTCTCAGTGCGTGGTTCTTGAAAATCGGAATCGCCACCGGACTTGGCCTGACCCACATGGCCATGAGCATCTTTATTTCGTTCTTCCTGTTCCGCGACGGTCGCGCGATGGCTGAGTGGCTTCATACGGCAATCAACAAGATTTCCGGTGAACGCGGTAAACGTATGTTGGCGCTCGCTGGACAAACCGTTCGCGGTGTCGTCTATGGGATTTTGGGAACGGCAATTGTCCAGGCCGTTATGGCCGGAATCGGCTTTCTCATCGCGGGCGTTCCCGGCGCACTGCTTCTGGGCTTCCTCACATTTTTTCTGTCGGTCATTCCGGCTGGACCGCCGCTCATTTGGATACCGGTTTCGATCTGGCTATTTGCGCAAGGCCAACATGGCTGGGGAACCTTCATGGTCATTTGGGGAATTGGCGTCAGCAGCGTGGACAATGTTGTGAAACCGTGGTTGATCAGCCAGGGAAGCGACCTTCCGTTCCTCCTTATTTTCTTCGGAGTGGTCGGCGGTGCGATCGCGTTTGGGTTCATCGGCGTTTTCCTTGGACCGACGTTGATTGCGGTTGGTTACCGAATGATTTCCGAATGGGCCGCTGAAAATCGTGCGGGAGAAACGAAGCCGGCCTTGCCCTAACGAATGCGAAGGCGAATGCGGGTGCGTCAAACTTCAAGCGCGACGCTGATTACTTGCCGGATTCAAAAACCTTCTGGGACACCGTGATTGGGCCGTTCACTGTTGCGGACAGCGGCGGGAAACCTTGCTGTTCGTTTTGGCTGAAGTTGACGGTGATGGAGACGTTCCCGTTGGTCGTTTGGAAGGTGGTTCGCTGCACGAGTCGGTCCTGCGTTAGACAATCAAAAGCGGTTAGATGCGCGGTTGCGAGTTGACGGTGGAGCGGGCTCCAAAATGTGACGTGTTTCAGGATTTCATTGCGCCGCTTCGGCCACATTTCGCGGTTCAGATGATACATGGGCGGAACCATGTAGAGGATTTCCATCAGTTCGCGGGTTTGTTTTACGTCGGATAATTTGAGCGAATCGAACGACCAGTGGTGGTTGACAATCAGTTCGTCCCCGAGCGCGGCTTGAAAGAGAGGGATGCGCACGGTGGGATCGAAGTATGGCGTCATCAGCGATGGCGGCACGACCGCGGGTTTAAACGAGTTGTCCGGTGTATCGGACGGCCAAAAACGGCCAAGGTAAGACTTGCTGCTCTTATCACGAAAAGCAGGATCGAGATGGCCGATGTAGGGCGTTTGAATGCCGTGACCGAAATGGATGACATCGGCGAAAAGCACGGAACCGCCTTCGCTCCCGACGACCATGTGATGGTTGGTCTCGAGCCAGTCCAAACGCTGGCGTCGAATTTTCGTATCATCGATTCGCGTGGCGGGATGAGCGGGATTGTAATCATCAAAACATTCGGCGGTGGCATCGCAATCAATGAACCAGGCGGAGTAAGGCGCTTGGGCGGTGATACGGTTGACGCGTTGTTTGACGTAAGGCCAGGCGGCTTGCGGGGCGAAGAAGTAGCCTCGTTTTTTGAATCCCGCGCGGCCCGAGCCATCGGCTTTGAGGACACGGCCATTCTCGTAGGCGGCGTTATCGAATTGGGCGGTTTCCCACGTGTTATCCGGAAGGGCTTTGGGCGAATGGACGGAGTGATAGGAATCGTAGGGGCCGAGCAGAAAGCCAAACTTGTCCGCTTGCGCGACGACGTCGGGCCGGAACGATTCGCTGTAAAGATCGCCTAACAGCAGGAGAGCGCGGTCGATTCCCGCTGCGTGGAGGTTCTCCAACATCGGAAGGGACAGGCCGTCACCCCAGGTCTCGGGGGAATTGAGGTAATCGGGAAAGGCATCGTGCAACGCCTTTTGATTTCGGTGGATTACTTCGGATGGAGCAACGTCGGGGGCTGGTTTTAGTAGATCACCTTTGCTGAGCGCTTTGTTGATGGCTTCCGAAATGGCGACGGTCAGATAGTTCATCGGCCATTGCGCGGAGGCTAATTCATTCACCGCTTGGCGATCTGCTTTGGAAAAAGTTTGTAAGAGTAGACCGCCGAAACTGTTGCTGGGCGCACTCTGCAGGGCTTTCGCAAACGGACTCCAGTTCTTCGCTGGAACATCGTGCTTCGAAAAGAGCGCCGGGCCCCACAGATAGAAATGAGGTGCGCCGGCGAGGCGGCCGGCTTTTTCGAGGTCGGCGAATTTTTGCGTGAGCGTTCGCGGTCGGGGGATCTCGCCGATGTCGGCGGCGGTGCATCGCCATTCGCGAAAGGCTCGCGCGACTTCCAACGGATCGCCCGCGCGTTGTTGGACGACGATATCGACGGGCGATGCGTTCGGGCGTCCTTTCGGCATCGTGAATTGAATGCCGATGCGATTGGAGACAACCAACTCCGCGTAGCTTGGCCACGGGACGATGACGACGAGCAATTTATCGCGGTAACGCACGCCCAGGGCCGGAAGGTCGGTGAGTTCCCACGGCGAGTCGTTGGTCAGGAAATGCATCTGGTCGGCGCGGGCCGGGTTGACGACGATCCCGGCGGAGATGGGCAGGACGTATTCGTCGGCGCCGGCGGGCAGCCACCAGGTGAATTGTCCGGAATCGCCGACCTCAGCTTTGAGGACGGTTGGGCTGTTGCTGATTTGGTTGAGAGTGAGGGTGCGTTCCTGGGCTGCGGGCGCGTTGAGTGAAAGTGCGGCGATGAACGCGAGCAAGAATCGAAACGGAAGGGCAATAGGTTGGGTCATGTCGGCTGCTTTGCTTTTGCGTGGCGCAAAGGTGAAACCGGATGGGTTAAACTTCAAGAAGCTTTGATTAACAATTCCGGAATCACTGATTTGAATTGGTCGAGGCGGAACCTTCTACTGTTACCTTCCACGAAACCGCGACTGGAGGGCGCGTAGTCTGTATTAAGGTGTGGAGAGCCTGCAGATCGCTTCGGACTCGACGAAACCGGACACATTCAGCTGGCCGGAAAACCATCCCGAGAAGTCGATGTTAAAAAAACGCCTGTCCTCGGCAATGATTTGCCTCAGTTTCTCCTCGTGTGCCTTAGCAAGTCGATCTCGATGCCTCACTGCAGCCACCTCAGCATCATGCCGATATTGTAGTATGCAGCAGAAGGCGAAGAAGAACGCGATCGCGATAATTACTAGTATGACTATTTTCTTCGCTCGCGTAAGCATTTTAGTGAACGACCAATGTTCGCATATCTTATCCGAACAGCGGGTTGTATATCACCAACCCGCCATTCGCCGCAATGTAATCAAGGGACCATCTTGGTGGCCGGTTCACTCCAGGGGTCGGCGCCGCCGATTGCGCCGACGCGGAACCAGAGTTTGGATAATATTTTTGACATATGTTTCTTATTTATAGCCATTTATACAATCGTTTCGTTCTGGTTTTCGGAGGTTTTGAGGGTTTGTCCAGCGCCGCTGGACAAGTGTCCAGAGCTTCTGGCTACTTGGCTGGAGCCGCTGGACGGTTGTCCAGGACGGCTGGCTTCTTGTCCAGAACGGCTGGACAATTGGCCAGAGCCGCCAGCCACTTGTCCAGCGCCTCTGGACTGTTGGCCAATGCCGCCAGACAGTTGTCCAGAACGGTCGGCTAACGATGATTTTTCCTTAACGGGAAAAGGTTTTCCGGACCTAAACTATTTTCTGAACTGGGCCTTTCGCCCAATATCCTCAAAGCCATCGATAAGCTCGGCTTCAACAAGGTCCTAATTCAAGTGTCCCTGTGTTAAGGAACGGTCAGGAGATAAAACGTCCGGGGAGTAGATGGATTTGCCGGGAGCGTGATATTGAAACTGCCGGAGCTGTCAAAATTGCCGCTTTGCACAACCGGCCATGCCGATAACGGTCGCAAATCCACGTTTGTGGAACTCACTATATGATAAGAGCCGTTGGCCGGACCATTCACCGCTGAAAAACTGATGCCGGAGAACGCGCCGCCGGTGGTGACCGCGGCGGCATTCGCAAATGATGGCATGGGCGGAGGCGGAGGTGTGTAAGTCAGAGTCACTGTCCGGTTTGCGATGTTGTCATATATGTATGCCCCCGAAGGCACGTTGCCCGCGACGAAGGTGCCGGAGCCTGTGCGGCTGGTGTAACTGAGCAGCACCTCGTCGTTGGAGTCGGCGGGCGCATTGGTTACGTCCACGGTGATGGGGCCGTTCATCGTTATGGCACCGGCAGAGATGAGAGATGAGGCGGCATCACCAAAAGCGCCAGATGCCAAATCGAAGCCAATTCGACTGCCGCTTCCAAAAGTCAGGTTGCTCATCGTCATTTGTAATTTGGCCCCGATTGGATCGAGGATTACTTCCAGCTCTCCAGCGGCGACAGTGTAATTCCGGTTGGCGCTGGTTGCGGTGGTGACGGTGAGCAATCCGTTGCTGACTGTGGTTGAACCGGTATAGGAGTTGGTGCCGGTGAGATTCAGCGCGCCTGAACCAATCTTCACGAGCGAGCCAGCGCCCGAGATAGCCCGAAGGAGAGTTAACGTGCTGCTTGTCACCACGTCAAAATTGCAGGCTGCGCCGTTGAGCAAAAAGTTGTTCGATACCGTCAGCGTTGCTGCGGTCGCACTGCTGTTTTGCAACGTGCCGGAATTAAATGTGAGCTGATATGCGGTTTCGCTGCTGCCGAACAGGTCGAGCGTGCCGCCGCCGAGCACGATCGGACCAGCCGACGTGGCAATGATCTGTCGGCCGCCAGTTCCGGTGACTCGGGCCGTCCCGCTCGTGTTCACTGTCAATCCACCTTGAACACTGTGCACGTTGGCGCTGCTGGTTTTGTCCATGAGGTATGTTCCGCCGTTGACGACGACAGAGAGGCCAGCGTTGTTTTTATTGCCGCTGGTTTGAAACGTGCCGTTGCCCTGCAGGGTCATGGTCGCGGCAGCGCCACTGCCGACCGCAGTCATTGCGCCCTCAGTCTTCAAAATACCGTTGCCTTGCAGCGTTAGCGTCAACGTCGAAACATTCAGCGTTCCCGATCCAAGGTCGAGGTTTCCGGCACCGCCAAAGCTAAAGCTGGCCGTCCAGGATTCCGCGACGGTAGGGTGGAGTAAAATGTCCGATCCCGATGTGTTATCGATCGTGCCTCCATTGATTGTGAAAATTGTGTTACCGAGAGCGGAATTGGGGCCGCCGTCGCCACCATTATTGATGTTCAATTTGCCGGAGTTAAGAATCGTGCCACCGCTATAGTTATTGAGTCCCGATAACGTCAATGTCCCCGGCCCCTGCACGGTCAGTTGATACTTCAGGCCACTATCGGTAATAATGCCGCCGCAGCTGAGCATGTTTGATCGAACGGTCACGGCCAGACTGCTTCCCAATGTCACGGGGCCGTTGCCTAAATCCAGATTGGTTCGTGAACCCGCGTAGGTGAAGTTTCCGTTCCAATTTTCCTGGTTGGAAAAGTTCAAAATAACATTTGTCCCACTGGTATTATCTAGCGTCGCGCCCGGATTCAGCGTGAGGGGCCCGGTGCCGATGGCGGATGGTCCGGTGCCGTCTCCGCCGTTATTGATGGCCAGCGTACCCGAATTCACTATTGTGCCTCCGCTATACGTGTTTGCACTGGCGAGAGCGAGCAGTCCCGAGCCTTGTAACAGAACGCTGGTGTTCCCAGCGATCGCGCCCGAACCGTTGACGCTGTAGGTGGCCGTCCCACCCGCTGTATTGTTGACGGTCAGGCTCCCCGGCTGGACGGTGGTGTTCAACGCGATCGCCACCGCGCTATTCGCGTTATCATCAAAATTCAGCGCGATTCCGTCCGAATAATTCGTTGCAGTGCCAGCTCCCGACACGATCCAATCTTTTGTGGCGAAGTCCCACGGGCCGGAGGCCGAGGGTCCCCAGGAAATAGAGACATTGGGCGAACTGCTGACCACCAGGTTGATCGTGTTGCCGTTTTGCACAAGATTGGCGGTAACTCCTGCAGGCAGCGATGTGATCGACGGCAAGGTGCCGCCCGTCAATGTCAGGGTCCCGCTGCACGTCATCAGTGGATAAGTTCCGACGAGTATCGCGTTGCCTTCAATGGTCACACTGTCCGAACTGTCCAACGACAGATCGCCGGCAACACGAATTACGCTGGCCAACGGACTGAGTTGAACATTGGCGAAGTTAAAATCCACTGTGGCGTTGTTTGCCATAGCAAGACCTGCATTGGTCCAGGATTGTCCTTTGGCTCCGAGCACCGTGGAGAGAACCGTTCCGCTATTCATGCTGACTGTCCCGATTGAAGTCCCAACGGCGTTACTGAAAGTCAATTGCCCGTTGAAGACCGTCGTTGACCCTGCGTAAGAGTTGGAGCCGCCTAAAGTGAGAATGCCGCCGCCGGTTTTGTTCAAGCCGCCAGGACCAGAAACTCCGCCCGTGAAACTAATATTGAATGGTGTTCCATTCGCGTCGGTGGCTTGCGCGGTCAGGTTGCCGTTGGTTGTGGTCAAAGTGACGGGCACCGACGAGACCCAATTCGCCGTAGCTCCAATCGTGCCTCCGGAAAGATTCACTGCCAGCGTGTTCAAGCCAGTCACTCCGTTGACGACAGCCATGCCGTTGACATCGAGGTAGAGCTGCCCGCCGGTCAGGTTGATCTGACAAGGAGGATTATTCGTATAAACCGCCGCCGCGCTGCCGATCAGGAATCCTTTCGCCGTCGTTATTCCACCGGAAATGTTGATCACCGCTCCGGCATTGGTCGTATACGCTCCCGAACTGATCGCCAGCATCGTGAAGTTCGAGATGGTAGAGGCGGTCACCCCGGGCGGCGCGGAAATGCTGGAGCCGATATTAACGGTCCCGCCCAACACATTCAGGGTGCTGTTATCGGCGAGTTGAAAGGTCACAAAGAGCCATGTTACCAAGCGTGCCCAGCACTCCCGTCCCGCTGACGTTAAAATATCCCGGCTGGCCTCGTGAAATCTTCATTCCGCCAACCGCGGTGTTCCGCAATGTTCCCCCGCTCAAGTTCCATATCGCCGGTGCAGCTATGTTTCGTCCGAGGGTGAAGGAGTTGAAGGCAACCGCTCCACCCGTCTGGTTTACCGTGACGGCATCGGCCAGGAACGTTCCGCCTTCTGTAAAGTTTCCGTTGGTGATGTTGATAGTGCTAAAGGCAGCGCCGACACCTTTCCAAATGGGGTTGCCGGTCGTGCTCGCCCAACCATTCCCGATCGTCAGCGTTGCGTTGCTGCCCACAGAAATTGTCTGGCCTGTCGTGCTTAATGGGCAATTCAGTACGACACTGACGTCATTGGACAACGTCATGGTGCTGGTGTTGGTCAACCGTGACCCGGAGAGGGTGTAACCACTCATCCGGAATGCCACGACTGCGGCGCCGACGTTGCCATCCACATTGATGCTGTAAGTGCCGGGAGTGGACGCGCCAATGATGGCGTCATTGGCATTGGCCCAGGTCTGGTCGCTGGCGTTGTTATACCAGGCGCTGGCGGCATGCCAGTTTCCGCTGCCATCGGAAGCAGCACCGCCCACAGCCGGGTCCCAGTAAAGGGTGATCGCGCGGGCTGTGGCCGTTGCCAGAAATAAGGCGGCCAAAGCAAGGGGTGAGATACGAAGCGTATCGGGCGTGAGAGGTTTTAACGGTTTTCATTTATATATGAACCGCAGGCGTGCTTGAATAACACGCGCGCATTGGGTATTGGCCGACAATGCGTTGATTGAAAATCGTGGTCAAACTTATATTTTTCTGCGGCTGGCAATTTTTCCGGGCGCGAGCCGCAACGTTCGTTGGAGCATTCCTCAGGGGGCCATCTTGTGTATGTTGCGTATTTATAGACGTTTATGCAGTGTTTTTAGGCTGGTTATCGGCGGGTTAGGAGGCTTGTACAGCGCCGTCGTACACGTGTACAGCGGCGCTGTGCACTTGAACGGAGCCGCTGTGCACTTGAACGGAGCCGCTGTGCACTTGAACGGAGCCGCTGTGCACTTGAACGGAGCCGCTGTACACTTGCACGGAGCCGCTGTACACTTGCACGGAGCCGCTGTACACTTGCACGGAGCCGCTGTACACTTGCACGGAGCCGCTGTACACTTGCACGACGGGACGGTAAAGTGGTACGGAGCCGCCGTCCAAATGGACGCCGCCGCTGTACGGGTGGACGGAGCGGCTGTACGGGTGGACGAAGGCGCGGTACACTTGCACGGCGGGATTGTTCAATCGAGCGGACCTCGCGTAAGTGGGGTCACGCGGGGAAAATGGTTTTATGAGCCCATAAAACGATAAAATGGGTCAATAAAATCGTTTTATGAGGTGGTGGGGAAATTGATGGAGGTGGCTGGAATCTAGCTATTTGCCGGTTCATGCCCAAAGCCGACTCACAAGTGAAAAAAGAACGGTAATCAGCAATCCAAATGCGACGGTAAAAAGAAGTGCTACAGCGCCTTTCCCAATCGCGCGAAATAATCCACCGCCCGGGAATGTGGCGTTTAGGATATAATAATATCCGGACACCGGAACTACCACTTGCGCGATCATCATAAAAGCCGAGTCCCAATTACCACGAAACAAATCCGGTTTCGCGATTAAGATGAGACCTAGGACGACAGTCACGGCGAACTGAGCGGCCATTACACAGAGGATTTGAATGAAAGGCGATTTGCGCATTCCCGCTTTCGTATCTACCAGATGCACATTTTCCATGTTGATGTATAGCTCAAATCCCCTCAAGAATTCCCTCACATATTCCCCATTTGTAGCGTATGGTCACCGTTCGGTAAGACTCAAATGACACCTAAACTATTTTCAGAACTCGGCCTTTCACCCAATATCCTCAAGGCCATCGAGAAGCTCGGCTTCGAACAGGCCTCGCCCATTCAGGCCGAATCGATCCCGGTCTTGATGTCCGGACGCGATGTCGTCGGCCAATCCCAAACCGGCTCCGGCAAAACCGTCGCCTTCGCCGCGCCCGCCATCGAGAAGGTCGATGTCGCCGTGCGCGCCGTGCAGATTTTGATTCTTTGCCCGACGCGCGAGTTGGCGGTGCAGGTTTCTGAAGAGGTGCATAAGCTGGCGTTTTTCACGCGCGGCATTCATGCGCTGCCCATTTACGGCGGGCAATCGTATGACCGGCAAATTTCGGGGTTGCGCCAGGGCGCGCAGATCGTCATCGGCACGCCGGGACGTGTCATGGACCACATGCGTCGCGGGACGTTGCGGCTGGATAAGGTGAAGATGGTGATCCTCGACGAGGTGGACATCATGTTGAACATGGGTTTCCGCGATGACATGGAAACGATTCTCAAAGAGACGCCCAAGGAACGGCAGACGGTGCTGTTCTCGGCGACGATTCCGCGCGCGATCCAGGATTTGATTTCCAAATACACGCGCGACCCTCAAAGGGTGGCCATCGAGCGCAAGGAGCTGACGGTGCCGACGGTGGAGCAGGTGTATTACGAAGTGGATCGCCGCTTCAAAATCGAACTACTGACGCGCTTGATCGATATTTATGATCTGAAGCTCGGGATTATTTTCTGCAACACGAAGCGCATGGTGGATGATCTGGTGGATCATTTGAACGCGCAGGGGTATTCGGCGGATCGTTTGCACGGTGACATGAACCAGCAGCAGCGCGATCGCGTGATGATGAAGTTTCGCAAGAGCGGTTTGGAATTTCTCGTCGCGACAGACATCGCGGCGCGCGGCATCGACGTGGATGACGTGCAGGTTGTTTTCAATTACGACCTGCCCTACGACGTGGAAGATTATTTGCATCGCATTGGCCGAACCGGTCGCGCGGGCAAGAGTGGTCGCGCCATATCGTTTGTTGGCGGGCGTGAGTTGTTTCAAATCCAAAACATCGAACGCTTCACGAAAGTGCGCATTCACCGTTCGCAAGTCCCCACCGCTCAGGCAGTGGAAGAAGCGCGCGCGAATGTTTTCATCGAAGAGCTGCGCAATATTTTAAAGACCGGTGAGTTCAAGAAACAGGATCATTTGGTCGAGCGTTTGTTGGAAGAAGGGTTTACTTCGACGGATATTGCGTCGGCGTTGATCCATCAATTGCAAAACGGCGCCGGCGCACCCGCCAAACCCGCTCCGCAACCTGAAGAGCAACGGCCGCGCTACGACGATTCACGCGGACGTCGCGATGATGGCCCCCGTGGTTTTAGCGATCGGCGCGAGGAGCGTTTTGACCGACGTGATGAGCGTCCCATGCGCCGCGATGATCGTCCGCCGATGCGTCGTGACGACCGTCCAGCGCGAGATGAGCGTCCGGCACGATCAAATTTCGCTGGCGACCGTCAAGCCCCGGCAACGCGCAAGCCGTGGACTACCGGCGAACCGCGCCCTGTGCGAACACCAGCCCCAACAGCAAAACCACAAATCGCGCCAGTTTCTGAAACCGCGCCGGTTGAAAAGATCGAAAAGAAATCCACTCCAAAAGAACCGGCCGTTGCCAAAGCCCCCGTCGCCAAAGCTCAAGCTCCCGCAGCTGAAACCTCCGCTGCTGTCGAAGAAGCAACGCAACCGGCGCGTGTCGAAAAGCCAAGTCGGCCTGCAAAATCTCGCGGCCCCTTCGCCGCACCATTCGGCGCTCCCCCGCCCAAGCCCGCGAGCCGTCGCACACCCGATGAACAAACCCGTCTCTTCATGAATGTTGGCGTGGAAATGGGAGTCGAAAAAGGCGATGTCGTAGGAGCAATTTTAGGTGAAACAGGATTGCCCGGCGCGACCGTAGGGACAGTGGACCTTCGCGAACGTCATGTATTTGTCGACGTCGCGAAAGAGCACGCCAACGCCATTATTTCCAAGTTGAACCGCACGCAAATCAAAGGGCATAAACTTAAGGTGAAGGTCGCTTAGGTCTCGGGAGACGAATGTCCGCAATCCTGACTGCCGCAGATCTTGAAGTCCGGCACAACGAACTCGTTGTGCTCGACCGCGCCTCGCTTGCGATTGAAGAGAACGGGCGCGTTGGAATGGTCGGTCGCAATGGTTGTGGCAAATCGACTTTCTTAAAAATCATTGCGGGTCAGATCACTCCGGATGCCGGGGAAGTTGTGCGCCGACGCGATTTGGTGGTCGGTTATTTGCCCCAGGAATTCGCGCTCGACCCGACTCTAACGGTCGAAGGCAACGTCCGCACCGGCGCAAAACAGGTGCTCGATTTAATTCACGAATTTGAATCGTTGCCAGCCGATTCCAAAAAACATGGTGAACTTGAAGAGCACATTCTGCGGCTGGACGGCTGGGGAATTGATCGACACATCCAAACCGCGATGGCGCATCTGAGTTGTCCCGCTGCTGATCGCCAAATCTCAACATTAAGCGGCGGTGAAAAACGGCGCGTCGCGTTGTGCAGGGCAATTATTGCGCAGCCTGACCTTCTGATTCTCGATGAGCCGACAAACCATCTCGATACAGAGTCAATCGAGTGGTTGGGCGAATTCCTGCTAAACTATCGCGGTGCATTTTTGATGGTCACGCACGACCGCTATTTTCTGGATCGCATTACCAATAGCATCGTCGAACTGGCCAATGGCCGATTTTATTCCTACACCGGTAACTACACCGATTATCTACAAGCCAAAGAGCAACGACAGGCCGCCGAAGAATCGGTCGAACACGCGCGGCAGACGTTTTTGAAACGCGAACTGGAATGGGTTCGCAGTGGCGTGCAGGCCCGTCGCACAAAAAAGAAAGATCGCTTCGAACGCTATTACGAAGTCGCCGCCCAATCCGGTCCTAATGTTGAGAGCGATATCGAACTGGTCATTCCGCCGCCGCCCCCATTGGGCAATCGCGTGGTTGAACTAACTCGCGTCGGCGTGGAACTGGGGGGGCGCACTTTGTTTTCCGGATTGGATTTGGAATTCAAGGCCGGCGATCGCATCGGGATCACTGGCCGAAATGGACTTGGTAAGACGACGTTGTTGAAAGTCGTCTTAGGCGAGTTGCAACCGACCGAAGGCACGGTGAAGATCGGGCAGTTGACTCAGTACAATTACGTCGACCAGGGCCGATTGCAGTTGCGCGATGACCGGACGGTTCTCGAGGAGATTAGCGATGGAACGGAGTTCGTGGTGTTCGGCGATGAAACCCTGTCCCTGCGCGCATATCTGAAACGATTTCTGTTCACCGACGATCGCATCAGCACGCAGGTGAAATTTCTCAGCGGCGGCGAGCGAAGCCGGTTGTTGTTGGCGCGAATTCTCAAGAACGGCGGTAACTTTCTCGTGCTCGACGAACCGACAAATGATCTGGACCTGCCGACGTTGCGCATTTTGGAAGAGGCGCTGGTGGCGTTCCCCGGCGTTGTGCTGGTTGTCAGCCACGACCGTTATTTTTTGAACCGTGTTTGCACCGGTATCCTTGCGTTCGAAGGGCAGGGGAAAGTGCATTACAGCGTTGGTGATTACGATTATTACCTCGAAAAGCGGGTGCGCACTGCCGTGTCGCAACCGGTCGAGCCAAAGGTTAAGGCCGGCGAACCTAACGAACCGAAGAAGCAATCTTCGTCACGTCCGCGCAAGTTGTCGTTCAAGGAACAGCGCGAGTTGGACGGAATGGAA
Source organism: uncultured Verrucomicrobiae bacterium (assembly GCA_963702845.1). Lineage (GTDB taxonomy): Bacteria > Verrucomicrobiota > Verrucomicrobiia > Limisphaerales > Palsa-1400 > JAICXV01. The sequence goes on from OY969763.1 coordinate 1,339,110, forward strand.
GCGGCGGTGCTTGCCGCCGAGGAGAACGTCGCTCGCATTGAAGCGTTGTTCGTCGATCCTGATTTTCATCGTAAATACGGCCAGCGGATTGACGAGCTGCAAGCTGAGTTGGCGGCCGAAAAAGAGCGGATAGCGAAGCTCTACGAACGCTGGCAGGAACTTGAGGCTATTCGCACCGCATCCGCCACGAACCCCGTGTCTTAACTCAAAGTGAATTTACTTGACGGTTGTAACGTCTAATCCAGCGAGTCGCGCGATTGATGTTGAGACGTTATGTTAGATGAACATATGAAGATACTTCTGGCAATTCTGCTGACAGTAATGGTCGGATGGGGAACGGCTACGCTGGCGCAAAACAGTCCGGCCACGGCTCACTCTGCGGCTGGTGATGCTCACCCAGCAGCGGCAGATCCGCATCCCGCCAAAGCGGACGCGCATCCTGCGGCCCCAACTGAAATCCATCCGTCGTTCCCGGGCCATTCTTCTGAAACGAATTTTGCAGTCGGCGCCGTTGCAGCCACTGTGCCACTCGCAACGACCGCCCTGAACGCCACAACGCCGACGCCCATTGAAAATCTCTCAATTCCAACATTTATTGCAACGCCGCCGCCTGCTCAGGGCACTTCTGTAACGACGACCAATCTGTCGACGACGTCAACTAATCAGACCGCAGTCACCGCGCCCGTGACGACAAGTCCTCCACCGACCGGCACGCCCTGACCTTGCCGTGGACTGTGAGGTTTAGAATGTGGGATGTTTTTGCATTACCGCGATGGCGTCTTCGTAAGTAAACGCGCCCGGGCTGCCGCGGTATTCCTTGAAGCTCCAGAAGATGTAGTTCACGTGCAGTTTCTCGTGGGCGAATCGGAAAATTTCGTCGAGCGGAACGTACCCTGCAGGCGGCGCGGCGAGGTTTCGGCCGGCATTGCCCATGTTGCGGGAATCGTTTTTGTCGTGGCGATAGGAATCGTCCTGTGCGCTGCAAAATAGTTTTAAGCGACCATTGAATTTGTCGTAGAGCTGATAGGCGGGTTGAAGTCGTTTGCGATAGGGAAGAATGTCGGGACCACCCATTACGATTTTGCCGGGAGCGAGCGCTTCTGCGACATCGGCAAGATATGCGCTGTTTTGCTCGAGGTGGTTCATATACCAAAAGACCTGACTTCGACTGAAGGCTTTGCTGGCCGCGCTGAGAATTTGAATGAGGGCGTCGCGATATTTTTCGGGAGTGTAGCTGTTTCGGTTCAGCGTTGACGGCGAGAGCATCAAGGCCGATTCCTGAAAGGCGATGCCTTCAAACGTGGGATCGTTGTCGAATTGTTTGGCAAGCGCCTCGCTCAGCGCGATGAGTCGCGCAACGACGACGGGTTCCCAACGTTTGGCGGTGTAGCCCCGAAGGTTGGGCAACGCGTATTGGGCGAGGTATTGCGGCAGTGGATTGTGATTTGGCTGAAAAGTTTTGTCGGTGATGAAGACGACAAGTTGTTTATGGTGGGCTGCGGCGTATTTGAGGTCGCTACGGATTGAAGCAAAGTCGTAACGGTCCTTTTGCGGTTCGAGTTCCGACCAGTAGTAACGCTTGTTGACGCCGCGCACGGCTGGTTCGTCGAGATGACTGATGGACGAAATCGATTCGCGTTCAGTGATCGCGACGTAATGGCCGCCGTGGAATTTGCGTTCAGCGGCGTGGCCGGTTGCGACAGCGAAGAGAAAAAGCAATGCCGCGACAAGTGTGTGTGAATGGCCGGAGCGCATGTGCATCATCAGGCACAAAACGCGACGAAAATTCCATTTTATTCGCGTTTGATTTTATCACGCGCAGCAGTGATAAAGCGGCGATCGAGATTCGGCTGAATTGCGTTACTTAACTTTAGTATACAACCTGTGTTGAGCGTCGCGGTAGGGGGCTAAAAAGGTATCATTGTCGGCCATGGTTTTTTGGACGAGCTGGCCGATGAGTTGCATCTCCGAAGGATTCACTACGCAATGCACGCTTTGGGCGAAGGCTTGCATGGTGTTGAGGGTTTCAAATTGTTCGCCGATGAGCAGAAAAACGACGTGCCGACGTTGGACCATCTGCATACGTTGGACCAGTCGGAGACTGTGGTTTTCGCCAGGTGCGCTGTTGGCAAAGGTTTCTTCAACGATGACGATGTGGTAATTGACCTGGTTTAAACGGGTGTTGAAATGGGCGTGGGTGTCGACGTTGTGGACTTTGTAGCCCATGTCGACCAAGGAAGCGCGGGTTTGGGCCAGGTTCTCCGGGTTGCTGATGGCAAGCAGCGCCGGGCGATCTACTGGACTTATAAAATCAAATTCTTCCATATAGTTACTTCAGTTGGAATGGGCTATTTCAGTTTCAACCCTTGCATCTGCATAGGCGCGGAGGTTGTTGTGCCGCGTTTGCCATTGCCATTGACCTCGGGAATTCTCATCTTCAGTTCGCCGAACTGCGCGATGTCTTCGCCGCGTTTCTTTTTGATGTTATCGATGCCCCGCGCGACGTATCCGCGCTTCGTGGCGTAGAGCAGGGCGGTTTCTTCGGTGACGGTGTTTTGTTCGTAGGCCTCAAGGCAAGCGGAGTCAAAGGTTTTCCAGCCGAACGTTTCGCTGGCGGTAGTGATTTCGTAGAATGATTTTCCTTCGCTTTCGCCGTGCACGATTGTTTCTTTAGTGCGGAGGTTGTTGCCCATGATTTCGAGAAGGGCATGACGCCCGCCACCAATGCGGGGCGCGAGGCGCTGGCCGATAACCCACCGAAGAGTGTCGGCGAGGCGGAAGCGCACTTGTTCTTGTTCCTCGGGTTCGAACATACCGAGAATACGGTTAATGGTCTGGCCGGCGTCAATGGTGTGCAGGGTGCTCAGGACGAGATGGCCGGTTTCGGCGGCGCTCAGAGCGATTTCGACGGTTTGGCGATCGCGCATTTCACCGACGAATATAATTTTGGGCGCCTGGCGCAATGCAGCACGTAAGCCGGTGGCAAAATCGCTGAAATCATTGCCCATTTCGCGTTGGTTGATCGTGGCTACTTTCTGCGGGTGCACGAATTCGACCGGATCCTCGAGTGTGACGATATGGACGGAGCGATTTTCGTTAACGTGATTGAGCAGGGCGGCGGTAGTGGTTGATTTACCGGAACCGGTAGCGCCTGTGATGAGCACCATTCCCACCTTCTCCTTCGCGACTTCACGAAAAATGGGCGGAAGTTGCAGGGCGTCGAGCGTCGGAACTTCTGTGTTCAACTTACGCATGACGACCGAGACGTTGCCACGTTGCGAGAAAATGTTCACACGGAAGCGAGCAATATCGGCCAGGCTGTAACCGGCGTCGCAAGAGCCGGTGCGGAGGAGATCTTCGGTCAGGCGCGGATTGCTATTGATGATATTGAGCGCGATCGATTCGACCTGGTAAGGAGTCAGCGAGTCAATTGGCGGAGTGGTGTAAACGGGATTCAGGTCACCGCTTTGTTCAACCTGCAACGGTTTGTCGACGGTGAAATTGAAATCAGAGACATCCTTTTTGCCGCTCAAGATCGCCCCGGTTTCCTTGGCGGAATCAAGCATCGTCGCGAGAATGTAATCTAGTTCGGGTCGGCGCATAGTCTCTCGTCTTTAGTTTATTCCTCATCTTCCGGCGGATTGGCCAGGAAGGGACGGAATTTCTTTTTGTCGATACACTTATCGTAAGCGTCTTCGGCAGAAATGTGTTTTTGTTTCAAGTGGTCCATGATCGCGTCGTCGAGCGGGGTGTTCCCGTATTTCTTGCCGACTTGAATCATGCCCGGAATTTGGTGCGTCTTGCCTTCGCGAACGAGGTTGGCGACGGCGGTGTTGAAGACGAGCACTTCGAGCGCGGCAACACGGCCTTTTTTATCGATGCGCTTGAAAAGGTTTTGGGCGACGACGCCTTTAAGTGCTTCGGAGAGCGTGGCGCGAATTTTGTTCTGCTGATCGGCAGGGAATACGTCGATGATACGATCGACCGTCTTGGCGGCGCTCGGCGTGTGGAGCGTGCCGAAAACCAAGTGACCGGTGCTGGCGGCGACGAGCGCGAGTTCGATCGTTTCAAGGTCGCGCAATTCACCGACCATGATGATGTCCGGGTCTTCGCGCAGTGCGCCGCGCAGAGCGGCCGCAAAACCTTTGGTGTGTACGCCGACTTCGCGGTGGTTCACGAGACTGTTTTTGCTTTCGTGAACAAATTCGATCGGGTCCTCAATGGTGAGGATGTGGTCTTTGCGGTTCCTGTTACAGTAATCGACCATCGCAGCGAGCGTGGTAGATTTACCGGAACCGGTTGGGCCCGTCACCACGACAAGGCCGCGATGCAGCATGCAAAATTTCTTGAGAACAGCGGGCAGAGGCGCGCCAATTTTTTCAAAATCTTCAAACGACATCACCTTGCTCGGGATTTGCCGGAACACCGCGCCGATGCCGTATTTTTGTTCGAAGAAGTTAACACGAAAACGCGACAGACCTTCGATTTCATAGCCGAAGTCAACGTCGTGAGTTTCTTCAAAAGTCTTAATTTTATAGTCGGGCGCGATTTCGTAGAGCATGGCCTTGAGAGTGTCATTCTCGAGGGGTGGGAAATCCACACGCTGCAGTTCGCCGTTAATGCGAAGCATCGGCTGATTGCCGGAAGCAAGGTGCAAGTCCGAAGCTTTTTGCTCGAACATCAAATGAAAGAAGGCGTCGATCTTTGCCATAGTCTCGCTAGTGAGATAGCAAGTTATCGACCAACTCGCGCGAAGAAGTGGAACCGTTTGGAATTGCGCTGCTTAGAACGGGTGCAGCGATGCGAAAACCAATGTCGTTTACGACAATTCGGCGTGACGGAAGCAGCTCACAATGTGGTCGTTAACCATCCCGGTGGCCTGCATGTGCGCATAGCAAATGGTCGAGCCAACAAATTTAAAGCCGCGCGCCTGGAGGTCTTTGCTCATTGCGTCGGATTCTTTAGTCTTGGCCGGGATTTGTTTGCTGACTTTCCAACGGTTGATCTTCGGCGCGCCATCCGTGAACTGCCATATATACTTGTCGAACGTTCCAAATTCGTCCTGGGTCGCAAGAAAGGCTTTGGCGTTCTGGACGGCTGCGGCGATTTTCAAACGATTACGAATGATGCCCGCATCAGCCATTAATTTCGCAACTTTCGCTTCGGTGTAGCGCGCGACTTTTTCGGGATCGAATTGGTCAAACGCTTTGCGGAAGTTCTCGCGCTTTTTCAAAACGCAATACCAGCTCAATCCCGCCTGCATGCCTTCGAGAATGAGGAATTCAAAGAGCTTGCGATCATCGTGAAGCGGCACGCCCCATTCTTTGTCGTGGTAGGCGATGTAGAGTTCATCGGTTGGCCAGGTGCATCGGGTCATATCAATTTAGGCGGCGCGAACGGCGGCGATGAAGTCGCGAACTTTTTTATGGTCCTTTTTGCCGGGAGCCGATTCAACCCCACTCGAAACGTCCACGCCGAACGGCACAACGTGTTTAACTGCGGCTCCAATATTTTCGGGAGTCAACCCACCGGACAGAAAGATCGGACGTTTAAAGTTTTTCGCTGCGATGGCGAGGTCCCAGTTGAATTTCTCGCCCGTGCCGCCTTGTTTTCCGGCGACGTAACTATCGAGCAGAAATGCGTCGGTCTCGTAGTTCGCAAGCTCCTGCAGCGTGCTTTCATCCTTCATGCGGAAGGCTTTCATGCTCATCATGCCGAACTGGCAGCAAAACTCGTTTGTTTCGTCGCCATGGAACTGAAGCATGGTCAATCCGCAATGGGACAGGGCTGTGCCGACAAGACCGGGCTCCGGATTAACGAAGACCCCAACGCGTATAATATATGGTGGCAGTTGTTGGTGGATGATTTCGGCTTGTTCGAGTGTTACGAAACGGGGGCTCTTATCGTAAAACATCAGGCCAATAGCATCGGCCCCTGCTTCCGCAGCGGCCAGAGCGTCTTCGACATTGGTGATACCACAGATTTTTACTTTAACGTCCACGTGCCCACAGTTTTCCACACCCGCTGGGAAAATCCAGACTGGGTTAACGGGTAGGGCGTTTCGCTCGGTGATCTCCGTGGTTTAGCGTCCCGCGTGCTCGCGGAACGAAGTTTGCACATGTCTTCTTCGAAACCGATGTTCTAGGTATGCGACGCATCTTTCTCCTCTCACCGGCTCGGGCCGACGGCGAGCGGGCACAGATGTTGTTACGTGGCGGCGGCGTTATAGGAGGCAAGCTCCGTCGAGGCGAAGCCATTCCAATCGGAGAAATATTTACCTTCCTGAGCGGACTCTATTTTCGCGGCAAAATCGCCTATGCTCGACAATTTGGCGACCCGCCGCGTGGCCTGGCGGGATCGTACGTTATCACCACCAACTGCGGCCTTGTGCCACCGGAAACAAAATTCACGCTGGCGCAAATGCAGGCTTTGGCAAAAAACCAAATCGACCTTACCGACAAACACTACTGTCACACGTTGCGGAATAGCGCCGTCGAAATTGCCGAAAAGCTCACCAAACAATCCCAAATCGTTCTCTTGGGCAGCATCGCAACACGCAAGTATGTCGATTTATTATTGGAGGTCTTCGAAGAACGCCTCTTGTTCCCCATCGAGTTCGTCGGTCGCGGCGATATGAGTCGCGGTGGGCTGTTGCTGCGTTGCGCCCATGATGGTGTGGAATTGAATTATGTGCCGGTTCGCGGCGCAATCCGGCACGGCGCCAGACCTCCAAAACTTACGCCGCGTCGCTATGGGGCTTTTGGCACTGCGGGCACCAGCAAGTAGTTCGGCCGCCGATGGTGGCGTGTTGGAGCGGCGCTTTATCGCGTGGACATTCGCCGCCGCGTTTCCAGCGGTAATTGAACAACCAATTGTTCGGCAAGTCGCCCCAATCTTTGCCGACGATGCGCATCGCTTCATTGCACACCAAGCGAACGGAGCCATGAAGTTTTTTGACTTCCGCTGCGCTCAAAGTATTCGGCTTCCTCGAAGGATGAACCTTCGCTTGCCATAAAATTTCATCGGCCATCCAATTTCCAACACCCGGAAAACCGGCCTGGGCCAGCAACACCGCTTTCAACGGTGCCTTTCCATGCCGCATCAAGAAATTGCGCATGTGTTCCAGCGTGAATTCCTTCGATAAAACTGAAACAGGCAACTCGTCCCACCAACCCGGCGCATCTTTACTCACGCTGAAACGGATTCGTCCGAACTGTCGTGGATCGCTGAAAACCAATGACCGTTTGGCTTGTTGCAGAACCAGATGGTCGTGCTTTTTCGGTTCGTAATCGGCGGCTTCAACTCGAAGTTCACCGGTCATGCCAAGGTGCAACCCAAGCCACGCATCTTTCGAAAAGCGAAACAGCATCTGTTTGCCGTGCGTCTCGGAACGTTGAAGAGCTGCGCCAGTGAGAGTCTTTCGTAATTGTGGGAGATCGCTCCCGCGAAAAATCCGATTCTCATGCGTCAGCACGTGGCGAACTTGTTTCACCGATACCGGGATCCCATTGCTTTCGATAGTATTCGACTTCAGCCAATTCAGGCATGTCGACAGTCTACGCAAACTGAGCAATCCGCCGACCAAAAAAAAGGCGCATGCCTGAAGTTGTTAGAAAACGATGCGCGGTTAGTTTCGATCAGGGAGGGAACTAAGAATTATGAAAAAATTAACGACAATCCTTTTTGCTATGGCCTTAGGGGCAATGACTCCACAAATGGTGCGCGCCGCGAACACCGACAATCGTGACGCGGAGTTCATCCGTAAAGCTGCCGAAAGCAATCTGGTCGAAATCCAAACCGCTCACATCGCATTGCAACGCAGCCAGAATCCGCAGATCCGGGCTTTTGCTGACAAACTTGTTACGGAGCATGTCCAGGCCAATCAGCAGTTGCAGCAGATCGCCACTGCCAAAGGCGTGGATTTTCCGAACTCAGCCACCACCGGTAAGAAACACGAAAACCAGCACCTGCAAAACATATCTCCAGCCAAATTCGATCGTGAAGTCGTCGATTATTGGGTGAAGGATCACAAGGAAGACATCAAGGAATACGATTCTGCGGCCAAGAAAGCGAAAGATCCGCAAGTCAAACAATACGCCGCGGGGCAGTTGCCGACGTTGCAACAACAGCTCGACTCCGCAAAAGCGCTTAAGCCTTAAATAGCAACACCACGAACCTCAACAAGCCGGTGGTTGGTCATTACAACAACACCACCGGCATTTTGTTGTCCCCCCAATTTATGGACACTGTCGAAAAAATCATCGAAGTGAACGCGCCGCTCAGTGTTGTCTACAACCAATGGACGCAATTCGAAACGTTCCCCGAATTCATGGAAACCGTTGAAGAAGTGCAGCAGCTGGATTCCAAACGAGTGCATTGGAAATCAAAATTCTCGGGGAAAGTGAAGGAGTGGGACGCCGAAATTTTCCAGCAGGAACCCGATTCGTTAATCGCCTGGCGCACGACCTCAGGTCCCGTGCAAACCGGCACCGTTTCATTTCGCACCCGCAGCCCCAGTCGCACTGAAGTCGCCGTGCGCATCGAATATCAACCCGAAACCCTGGTCGAAAGGCTGGCTGGTCGTTTTGGAATCATTGGCCGTCGCCTTAAGAGAGACCTGGAAGCCTTTAAGGAATTCATCCAAAACCGACCCGCCGAAACCGGAGGCTGGCGCGGGCGTATCCACGGCCGGCATATCGATCAGCCCACTGAACCCCGCAGCAAAAGGCCGGACAGTTTAGGGTGACTGTTTTTTTGACTCAGGGAAACCTTGTCATTAGAATCAGGCGGCTTCCCTGATTGTCAAACCAACGGTTATCGAGTTTTTTTGACAGGGATTAGTACGCCCGGTTTTTACCATATGGGCGCGGAGGAACTAAAAAAAATATGAAATCAAAACTATTCGTTGCGGCGGCGGCTTTTAGCCTGTGCGCATTTTCAACATTCGCAGAATAGTGTGACGACGACTACCACTACAAGTTGGTGGAACCAGCATGCGTGTTACGACCGCGATTCTATAAAATACAACGCGAACGAACTTCAACTCGATCTGTTCGGCACCTACAACCATGCCATCGCTAACTTCGATGACATCTTTGAGAATTCATGGAAACATGGCCATTGGGGTGGTGGCGTGGGCATGAATTATTTCTTCACAAGATATATCGGTTTCGGCGCGGACACGTTTTTCCAGGGGACACGGACATTTCTTCAACAACTGTCGCTGGCAATCTGTTTGTGCGCTTGCCGATCGGTAACTCCGGCTTTGCACCGTACATTTACGGTGGCGCTGGTTGGCGGGATGGAAGCACGATTCCGTTTGGGACCGATACGTTTACGGCGGATGGTGGCGTCGGCCTTGAATACCGTTTCAACCCGCATCTCGGCCTTTTCGGTGACGTCCGTTATACCTGGACCGACAAGAACGCTGATGAATGTCTCGCCCGGGCCGGTTTCCGGATCGGACTAATAATAAATAAATACGCAAAACTGCAGACGTGCAGTCGCGCATTGAACCGAGCGCCCCGACACCAAATGTCGGGGCGCTCGTTCTGTTTTGCCCAAAAGCTGAATTGCTAACCGGGGCTATTTCTGGCAAACAATCTCGCTCTTATGGTGAAAGTCTTTTGTAAATCGCTGGCCTTGGTTGCAATTGGGGTCGGCGTTTTTGTTGTCATGCCGCGGACGAGAATGACCCCGTTGTCGGCTCGTTATCATTTCATCGGCACGTCTCAGCTCACGGCTAAAAATTACGATACACCCGCAAAGTCTTCAACCTGCCCAGTTCGGTTGAATACCGCGATCTCGTGTTAAACCGGTCTCGCCGGACAAATCGCCGTCATTCGATTTCCGAAAATTCTGCCGTAGTCCGCGCCGATGTTGAACGATCTCTTGCCAACGAATCAACTGGTCTTTTCGGCGTGCCCGGTGCCGGAGCCCGAATCTTTCGTCATCGCCGCTCGCACTTCCAACAGATCGCGCCGCAGTCTGGAAACAGAATCTCGGCAAGTCCTCCGACAATGTTAATTCAGTGCATCGTCCATCAAGAGGGCGAATGGTTGATCGTCGCGCGCGGCGCGGCGTTGAAAACAGCAGAAGACAAATTTACTGCCGAAATCCGTAAAAATCATCGTCCGGTGCCCGGCGTTGAAGGACACCATTCTCGAAGCAAACATCGATTGGCCGCGCTTGAGCAACGTTCCGGCATCGCTGCGCTGCCGTTCAAACCGGCCGTGCTCAAATCAAAGTCTCTCCGAAAGGCAACCATCTTCGCACCGAAGTTCACGCGCATTATCCGCAAGCGATCGCATGGAAATCGCAGCAATGGCAACTGCCCACCGAAACCATCCACGATCCCTTGTGAGTTTCACCGCCGGACAAGACGTCGGCTGCGTTTATGAAGCCGTCGCAATTGGCGAGCGCATCGGCGAAAATCCGTTCACCAACCAATTTTTCCTCTGGGCCAATCTGAACCTTCCGTTCGAAACTTCGGCGCTGTTCCCGATGAAAAACGCGCAGCGCCACTTGCAATCACTGGGTCGGGAATTGCCTACCAGGTTCAATGCGGAATTGAAGAAGAACTATAATGGCCAATTGAAATACCTCGAAGAGAACAAACAATTGGTCTGGCAGGGGGTGCCAATCCTCGCTCCATTCGTCAAGCCGATTCACGAAAAAGCCGGAGACTTTTTTTGCGTTGGAACGTTCGCATTCAATCGCCAGGGCCGCGCCCGCCCGCCGGAACTCTGGTCGCAATTCAAAGGACGCACCGATCTGGTATATTACGACTGGGAAATTGCTGGTCCGCGGTTTGCTGCAGTGGCGCATGGTCAGGCCGTTGTTGCCGATCTTCCCTGTGAAACGCGCCGGCGAAGATTCAGTTCCGCGCATCACAAAAACTAACAAGGTGTCACATACCCCCACGGCTATCGTGGACAGTTGGATCAGTGATTTGATCCCGGGCTCTCGCCATCAAATAAAATCACTCGAATGGCAACGTCGTGACCGAGATGACTCGCAACAGCGCCACCGATTACACGGTCGTTCGCAGTTCTCAATTTGGTTTTACCGGCATCGAGTTGTTCCTGTTGTCCCATTGGCTTGCTGATACACATCCGATGGAAGTGCGACGACCGGCACGCCGGTATCAATGCCCCCAGGATCCGTCCGCGTGCCTGTAAAATAACTGGGCCGCGAACGTGTAGCTTACGAACACGCTATGTTGAAATTCGGCGTAAACATCGACCACGTAGCCACGCTCCGTGAAGCGCGCTATCGCGGACTCGCCAAAGGCGAGCCCGACCCGATTGGCGCGGCCATCGTCTGTGAAGCCGCGGGTTGCGATGGCATTACTGCACATCTGCGCGAAGACCGCCGTCACATGCAGGACCGCGACATCACGCGTCTGCGCGACGTCGTAAAGACGCGGCTCAATTTAGAGATGGCGAACTCGCCAGAGATCATTGCCTTCGCCTTGAAAACCAAGCCCGAGATCGTTTGCATTGTCCCGGAGCGCCGGCAAGAGGTGACGACGGAAGGTGGATTGGACGCCGCCGGCCATCGCGCCTCGTTGACCGAGACCTGCAAAAAAATGAAGGACGCCGGGATCGAAGTCAGTCTGTTCATCGCGCCCGATCCCGCGCAGGTGGAGGCGTCAGCACAAATTGGTGCGCAATTCATCGAGCTTCACACAGGTTCGTTTGCTGAACATTTCGATGATCCGGCTGCGCAGAAACGTGAGCTGGATCGACTCATTGCAGCCGCCAACCAGGCACATCAACTCGGGCTGAAAGTGAATGCCGGGCACGGCTTGAATTACAAGAACACAGAAGTTTTGTTTGCCGTCCCGCACATGGTTGAGTTGAACATCGGCCACAGTATCATCAGCCGCGCTGTGTTTGTCGGCCTCGACCGCGCCGTCCGCGAGATGTTAGGCATCATGGAGAAATATCCCTAAGCCATGATCCTTGGCACCGGCATCGACATCATCGAAGTCGAACGCATTGAAGCGTCGCACGAAAAGTTTGGAGAGCGATTTCTCAATCGCATCCTCGTTCCCGGTGAGATGGAATATTGCCTCTCCCACAAGAAGCCCGGCCCCTTTCTCGCGGCGCGATTTGCCGCGAAGGAAGCTGTCTCAAAAGCCTTCGGTACGGGCATCGGCGCGCACCTCAGTTGGCAGGACATTGAAGTGAAGCGCAAAGAATCCGGAGAACCCTACGTCGTCATGCATGGCAAAGGCGCGGAGCTGCTGAAACAACGTGGCGCCCGCATCGTGCACCTCACCATCAGCCACACCGAAAAGCACGCCACCGCCATGGCGATCCTTGAATCGTAATCTGCAAGCACCGTAGGTGCGGAATTGTCTATGATTCCTTTCTGGAGAAATACAGTAGCTACAAAAACTTGACAGACAATCTCGTCACTCTGTATAATGTAGTTCGGAAATTCCTAATGAATTTCCGAACTACATTATACCTGCCGGAGCGACATGGCTTTTACTTTGTAAGTGATTGAACGTGTGTAGTTTGCAAGAGTTTCGTTTTATACGTCTCAAGTCTAAAAACGCTGAGACTAGTTTTTAGACTGAGACTTCAACCACACCGCCATATCACCGTCGTCGCGATTGTCCCATGCGAAATACGGTATCGCCCGGGTGTTACCTTTCAACATGGTGACACCGCCTAACAAACTTGGACGATATTCCGGCGTCAGCGAGTCGTTGCTCGATAAGGTGAGGGTGCGTGCGCGGTCGTCGTTGTCGTCGCCTTCGAAGCAATACACGACCGGGCCGCGCTGGATCGCCACTCGGCCGCGATCGGCGGCGACTTTCTCGATGGCTTTCACACGCCGAACCGGCATCGGCAGATTGAGCTGAACAACGTCGCCGGATTTCCATTTTCGATCGATTGTCGCGTAGCCGTTTTCAATTTTCGTTTTCGTTGATTTGCCGTTCACCAAAATCGTGACTGGCTGGGCTTTGTCTTCGAATTGATAGAGGTCGTTTGTCGAGGAGTTGCCGCACCAATTCGGAATCCGCAATGCGAGGGTGAACCTGGAGTTTTTTTGCAGGTCGAGGGTGATCTTCACCTCGCCATCCCACGGGTATTTGGTCTCTTCTTTCAACGAAACGGTCGTGCCCGCTACATCTATGTGCGCGCGGCTCGCGGTGTATTGACTGACGAGAATTTGTTTATCGTCGTGCGCGTAGAGATAGCCACCGATCGTTGGCAGAAACCGCACGACGTTGACGGGGCAACAGGCGCAGCCGAACCATTGTTGGCGATGATGTTTGCCGGCGGATTCGAGCGGGTTGACGTAGAAGAATTTTCCTCCGTCAAGCGAGACGCCGCTGAGCGCGCCATTGTAGAGGACGCGTTCGACGACGTCGGCGTATTTGGCATCGCCGTGCAGCAAGGCCATGCGTTGGTTCCAAAAGGCCATACCGATACTCGCGCACGTTTCGCAATAGGCAGATTCATTCGGTAGATCATACGCGACCGTAAAGCCTTCGTTCTTGGCGGACGGACCGATGCCGCCAGTCAGATACATTTTGCGTTGGGTAACGTCGTTCCAAATCGCGTCGAGTGTGGCGATGTATTTTGGATTGTGCGTGATCGCGGCGATGTCGGCGACGGCGCTGTAGAGATACATCGCACGCACGGCGTGGCCCTGAATTTCACGCTGGTCTTCGATGGGAACGTGGTCCTGGCAATACTCGCCGTAGAGCTGGCGTTTGCAGTCATGGCCGCGTTCAGCGATGAAGAATTCCGCAAGCTTCAGGTATTTGTCGTTGCCGGTGATGCGCCACAGTTTTACCAGCGCGAGTTCGATTTCTTCGTGGCCGGGGACGTCGTGTTTTTTTTCGGGACCGAAGACGCTATCAATGTGATCTGCGACACGAATGGCGACGTCGAGGAGTTTGCGTTTGCCGGTGGCCTGGTAATAGGCGATCGCGCCTTCGATCAGGTGACCGGCGCAGTAGGTCTCGTGCATGGACTTTTCGTTGGTCCAACGTTTACCGAGCTCTTTGTTGATGGTGTAGAAGGTGTAGAGATAACCGTCGGGTTGTTGGGCGGCGGCGATTTTGTCGATGACTCCGTCGATGGTTTTTTCAAGTTCCGGATCGCGTTGTTGCGAGAGCGAGTAAGCTACGCCTTCGATCACTTTGTAAACGTCCGAGTCATCGAAGAAAATCCCTTCGAATTTCCCCGGCATGAGTCCGGCCGCTTTTGCGAAATTATTGATGCGGCCTTCGCAAAACTGCAGATCGTGCGGAACAATCTTCTCGCGATTCATTTTGATGCGCGGCGCCCAGAACTCGCTGTCGATTTGGACGTCGGTGAAAGGGACCGCGACGAGCTCTGATTGTTTCGCGGCGAAACAACTGAGCGCGATGACAAAGAAGAAAAGCGGGAGCAAGCTCCACGCATTCCATATGCAATTCTTAGTCCAACGGCTCACGGTGTAATCTCCAGATCATCTAAACCGGAGTCCTCCATAAAATTCTCATAAAACCTGAGCGTATCAGTGCGGGCGAAACCGGCGCGTTCGTCCGCTATCAGCTCTTTAAGCGCTTCCCGAATCGCTGCGAGTTCCTCGGGTGTGGCCGAACGCAAATTGAAAGCGATATCTTCCAAAGCCTTGATTGCATTGTCTGGATCAACGATATCGTCTCCAGCCAATTCAAGGAACGCTGCAGCCCCGATTAAAGCCTTCGCAAGTGTTTTCATTTCCTACTCATTATGCGGAACTTTCACCGTGCCTCCTCCCACGAATTCGCGGATGACGGCGTCGCCTGGGATGATGTCGTAGCTGGTGACTTGGTCGCGCGTGAGGCCTTCGATGGAGTCGAGCAGCGTCTTTGACGCGTTTGTGGCGGATGTGGGCGTCGAGGAAGCCGGGGTAGGAATCCAACGCTTCGGCGGGCGGGAAGTATCCGCTCGGGCCGGAGAAAAATGGCTTGAGCGCGGGCAGGTCGAACGGGAAGCCGCCGTTGACGACGTGGTCGGCGGTGCCGTTGAGCGGGATGATGCTGAAGAGTTCGCCGGCGCGGACGTAATGCCAGTGCAACAAGGTGAGCAGGGGACTGTGATTGCGATGCTGCACGTCGCGCAACATGCGGCGGACGAGGCGCACGTCGGTAAACTTCGTCAACGCGCTTCGTGCTGCCGTCGCCTTCGTACATCGCGTTCTGCGTTTCGATGTAGAGCTTGAACTGCGCGCTCGCGTCGATGCCTTCGGTGATCGGCGGATACAAACCGTGCAAGCAATCGAGCAACAGGATCTGGTCCTTCTCGAGCTTCACCGGTTTGGTGGTGGTGCGGCGGCCTTCTTTGAAACTGTAAACCGGTTTCTCGATCGTCTCGCCGTTGAGCAACGCGACGAGGTGCTGGTTCAAGAGCTGGATGTCCAAGGCTTCGGGCGTTTCGTAATTGCGATCGTTGATCCAATCGGTCGGATGTTCCACGAGCGACCAAAAATAATCGTCGAGGTTCAACATCAGGAAACGCAGGCCTTGTTTCTGAAGACGTTCGGTGAGCTTGACGGTCGTGGTCGTCTTGCCGCTGGAACTCGGGCCGCTGACCCACATCATGCGCAACTTGTCGCCTTTGTTGAGGCGGGCCATGACTTTGGCGGCGGCTTCGTCGAGGGACTTCTCGTAATTGCCGAGGGACTCTTCGACGAGCCCCTTGAGTTTGCCGCGTCGCACCACTTCGTTCAGGCCGGCGACGGTGTCGACGCCGCGGGCGCGATTCCACTCGAGCACCTTGCTCATGGCCGCGTCCGGGAAACCGTTGCCGACGAACGTTTCCTTCGTGACCGCGCCTTCGCGCAACCAATGGCGGCCCCAACGATAACAGGCGTAAGCATCGGCCGTGTTCTGGAAACCGTAACTGCGCAGCACGTGCAGGACGGTGTCCTGGATCATCTCGATGGTCGGCGGGAAATTGGTGATGAGATGGTGCTCGTCGGAATTGAGGCCGACGATGACGGCATCGGCGAGAAACCCGGCGAGGGCTTCATCGGAGTTCCACGTCGCGAAAAGTTTCTCGTTGATGCCGGTGAGGCAATCTTGTTGGAAGCCGCCGATGGATTGGCCGGCGCGGAGGATGGCGCGGCGGATTTTGTCGGCATCGAATTTGACGAGCGCCCGATTGCGCTTTTGAACTTTGACAATGCGATTTTGAACCATGGGCGAGTATAGGGAAAGTGGGAGCGAGAGTGAAAGTGAAAGTGCGTCACATCGTTGAGAAACATCAATGTTTGCGGCCACAAGATGTAGTGCGTGAAGTTAAATCACCACAAGGGTGCGAGCACTAACGATCCAAAGGCGTCGATAAACTCAAGGGACAGTCGGTGTTGCCTGCGGGGCGGTGTTAGGCTGCTTTTGAGCAGGACACAAAAGCAGGAACATCACGAGTAAAAGGTTGGCCAATGGAACTAAAAGCAAAAGAGCAACCCAACGATTCGTACCAGTCGAAGCGAGTCTGGGGATAATCGCGAAACGAACGAAGCAGACGACCAAAAAGAGAAATGCCACAAACCACAAGCCGAACAACAGAGTAAGCACAGGCAAATTCTCTTTGCCCCGGCCGGTGGAAAAATACAAAGCCCACCGAAAGGAAACCTGGAGAGCCATTGAAGCGATGACGCCAAGAATAAACCAGCCCAGAAAAGCTGCTCTACCAATCGGCTTTGGAAATGTGCTCATATTTCTGGTGGTCTAATAATTAATGTACGACAACTGTTCGCATGTTTTCGAAAGATGAACAAGGCTTTTTGCTGCGGGCACGGAATGGGAAAGCGGCAGGGGAGTCGAACGTCGGCCTCGCATGCAGCCGCAGTCCAAAAGCTTCGCCGGTTTCGGGGCGCGGTGGATTGTCGCGGCAGCGTCTTGGAGTGCGCCAGTCCTCTGGCGCTTTCCCATTGGCGGTTCAGCGGAGGGTTTATCTATGCGCCGGATAGCATCGGGCGCACGCCGGAGTGTTTACGGCGCACAGTTAGAGGCAGGCGGCGTGAGTCTTGGAAAAACAGGCGTGGGCCGGAAGCATTACGGCGTGCCACTTAATAAAATCGGCGTGCGTCTTTACATATAAGGCGTGCGACTGAATTTATCAGTCGTGCACCGGAAATGTTCCGGCGTGCGGTTATTCGCTTCAGCCAGCACCGCGAAGCCTTCGTCGGCCCCAACCAACCAGTCAACTAAGTGGTTGACTGTCAAGCGCAGGTTGATATTTTGAGCGGCCTTATGGCTAAATCGGACTTCATGCCCAAACAGGACGGCGCTATCGCCACCTGGCACGATTGCTTCACCCACGGTTTGCCCGGCCTCGCCGCCAAATACGGCATCAGTGCGGGCGATGTTGCTACCGCTGTCACCCATAATTCTACCTACAAAACAAATTTGACCGATGCCAACGCCAAGGTCGCCGCGGCCCAGGCCTCCGTGTCCGAGAAGGACGCCAGTCGCGACACCGCCGTCTCGTTCGCGCGCGCGGTGGGTCGCCGCATCAAGGCGCATCCGGATTACGACCCCGCCGACGGCGCGTTGCTTGGCATCATCGGGCACGATCGCACGGTGGACTTGCGCACGCGCGCGCCGCACTTGCTCGGGCGCGACCACGGGCGCGGCCGGGTGGAGTTGCGGTTCAAGAAGTCTTCGGCCGATGGCATCAAGGTTTATTGCAAGCGCGGCGAGGAGACGACGTGGACGCATATTTCGACGAACACGCGCACAAAGTTTTTCGATGAACGCCCGTTGTTGGTGGCGGGCAAGCCGGAGCTGCGCCTTTATCGCGCGCATTATATTTTGCGCGACGCGGACATCGGCGAGTACAGCCAGGAATTGGAAATCACCTGCGCGCCGTGAGCCATCGCGCTCCGGAACATGTCACTTGTTCGGCCTGTGGTGGAAGATCAGTCGAACAGGTCCATAATCGCTCTCTGAAATTTTGGCGCGTGGTCTAATGCGTAAAGGAGTGGGGCGTAAATGTGTTGAAGAACGGTCAACGCATGGCTGCTGGTATTCCAATGCCCGGTACGGACCAAACAAACTGCCACGCCAAAACTCAACAGATACAAAAAGCAGATCGACACGAGAATCTCCACGGCGTTCTTGAAAAATCTCCAAGTGGTCCAGAGCTTCGGACTGTCCTCCTCGTTACTGTTCGGCGTCGTTTTCGTTTCCGCAGAGTAGAACGGAACAACGCCCTGGTGTCGACGCGGTTGTTTGCGGGCGGTGGTGAGAATTGCGAGGCGACATTAAAGCAACTCCCGATACCGGCACATCGGCAGGCGTGTCATAAATGCCGGCATGAAAAAGCGCCTGATTCCGATTGCCTGTGCACTCACCGTCGGTTTGCTGTCCGCCAGGTCTCAATCTCTGTCCACGGAGAGCGTCACTGATGTTGCGGCTGACGCATTCGTCGTGCGACCGGTGGCATTTGTGGGAACGGTTATTGGCTCGGTGGTGTTCGTGGTGACTCTGCCGTTCACAGCACCTAGTTGTGGCGTGCGGACGGCGGCTCACGCCCTGGTAGTGGTCCCGGCGCACTATACTTTCACGCGTCCACTCGGCGAGCTGGAGACATGGGACGTGGATGCTTTTTGATCTTCGCGCAAGTTAGGGCACGAGAACAGCGGCGCCCTGGAGCTCGCCATGACGCAACGCGTCGAGTGCTTCGTTGGCTTTCACGAGCGGGAATGGTTCTGTTTGTGTCCGAACCGGAACCTTCGGCGCAATCGCCAGGAATTCCTCGCCGTCGCGACGGGTGAGATTGGCGACGGAGGTGATGGTGCGTTCGTGCCACAGGAGTTCGTAGGGGAAGCTTGGGATGTCGCTCATGTGAATGCCGCCGCAGACGACGGTGCCGCCGGGAGCAAGAGCTGCGAGAGCTTGCGGAATGAGCGAGCCGACGGGAGCGAAGAGGATGGCGGCGTCGAGAGGTTCGGGTGGTTGATCGCCGGAGTTGCCGGCCCAAACTGCGCCGAGTGATTTGGCGAAAGTTTGTGCCGTGGTGTCGCCGGGTCGGGTGAAGGCGAACACTTTGCGGCCCTGAAATGTTGCGACTTGCGCAATGATGTGAGCCGCGGCGCCGAAACCGTAGATGCCGAGACGTTGGGCGTCGCCAGTTTTCCCGAGTGAACGGTAACCGATCAGGCCGGCACAAAGTAACGGGGCGGCTTCGACGTCGGTGTAGTCGCCGTGGATTGGGAAGCAGAAACGTTCGTCGGCGACGGTGTATTCGGCGTAACCGCCATCGAGTGTGTAGCCGTTGAAACGGGCGTTCGGGCAAAGGTTTTCGCGGCCGCTACGGCAATACGTGCATTCACCATCAGTCCAGCCGAGCCACGGAATTCCGACGCGGTCGCCGGGGTTGAATCGTTTTGCGTCCGCGCCAGATTCGACGACGTGGCCGATGATTTGGTGGCCGAGGATGAGTGGGAGTTTTGGATTTGGTAACTCGCCATCGATGACGTGGAGATCAGTCCGGCAAACGGCGCAGGCGGAGACTTTGATGAGGACCTGGCGCGGGGTTGGTGTGGGAGTTGGTTGGTCTGATTCGACCAGCGGTTTGCCGATTTCAGTTAGTAGCATCGCGCGCATAACAAAAGTTAGCACGGCTTGAACCAGCACGGCGGGTCTGTTACAAACGCACGATGGCAAAAGCATCTGCAAACAAGGACCAGCAACGGCTCACTAAACTCGCGCGCGAGGCGATGAAGAATGCTTACGCGCCCTATTCGGACTTTCGCGTGGGAGCGGCGATTTTGTTGAAGGACGGACGAGTTTTCACCGGGTGCAACGTGGAGAATGCTTCTTACGGGCTGACGATTTGCGCGGAGCGGAATGCGATTTTTGCAGCGGTCGCGGCGAGTAAGAAGAAGCCAGAGATCGAGGCGGTGGTGGTTTTGAATCATCGCGGGGTGCCTTGTTCGCCATGTGGAGCATGCCGGCAGGTGATCGCGGAGTTCGGGCCGAATGCGGCGGTGTCGTATCTCGGTGTAAAAAGCATGGTGACCCGGACGATGCGGGAACTTTTGGTGGATGGGTTTGTGTTGGAATAATCTTTTCGTAAGGCCCCGATTGCTGTAGAAGATAACTGCAAAAAAGCAGGGCTTCTTCCCCGCAACAAAAGCAAATGGACCAGTCTCAACAAGGCGAAGTGTTGTTTCGCGAAATTCAATGGTACCAGCCACGGTGGCTGTGGGTGCTCGTATTAGGCGTGGCCGCACTGGATTGGTATTTCGGGTTCGCGCACGGTTTGTTGCACAACCCGATGCGGCATGGTCTCTATACTATTTCCTTGGTTATTCTAGGCGTGCTCGCGCCGCTGTTTCTTTGCACGTATCGGCAATTGACCGAGGTGCGTCGGGACGGGATCCACGTCACACGTTCGCCTTTTCCGCGTAGTTCGACAGTGATTCGGTTTTCGCAGTTTTACCGGTATCAACCGCGCGTTTGCAGTCCGATTTATGCGGCCGGCGGTTGGGGAATTTCACAAGGCTGGCAAGGACAGGCGTTCAACATGGGCGGACCGAACGCGGTGGAATTGTGTTTAGTTGGTGGTGGCCGCGTCCTGATTGGCTCATGCAAGCAGCGGCAGTTGCTCGATACGTTGCATCACTTGTGCCAGCCGAAACGAACCAGTGCGTCGACCGAATCTGCCATCAGCGTCAGCTAGGGCGATTGGAGCAGAACGAGGGTGTTGGCGACGTGGCGTAGAACGCCTTTTTCGGAGGGGTGATTTATAACTTTCCCATTCAGCCACATGGTCGTGGAACCGCCACCGTCGAGATTCATCGCTTCTTTACAACCTAAACGAACCATCAGCGCCCCGAGTTCGGGAAAGGTCATGCCCACGGACAGATCGGGTTTGCGCCCGTCGACGACGACCATCAAAAACTCATGATCGTTCCAGCCAATGGCGGTGCGCGGATTGCGTTCACGGAGGTGGTCGGCCTTGCCGGGTTTTAGCTCTTGAAGGTTTTTGCCGTTGCGCACGAGAGCGGGGCCGCCGCCAATCGCGGTGCGAATGCCGGTGAGAGCAGGAGTGACGGATAAGCTGATTGTGACGTCGTCGCCGGTGGAGAGGGTGGGTAGACGTTGGGCGAGTTTTGGTCCAAGCGACAGGACCATTGTGTCCGGACGGATGGCGGTGTTCCCGCTATTGTGAACTTCGGCGATTTTGGCGGAGATCTTTTCTCCGGTGTGGGCGGGCAACCATTCGGTCGCGCCGTTTGATTGCAGCACAACTTCAACACCGTTGCTGGTGCGAGTCGATGGCCCGAGGGCGGGAGTGAGCAAGGTTGCTTTGTTGTCTGCGCGAGTTTCGTTGAACCCAATGTTGATGGTTTTGGATTGCGGCAAAGTGACTTTGAAATCTGGCTTAACGCGATCCATGTGCGGCTTGCCGTCGGCATCGACCCAGAACGCAACCTCGCGCCACGGGCCGCTGACGAGTTCGCCGTCGATGATTTGCAGGCCGCGCGGGTCGCCTTGATAAGGTTCTTTTTTGATGAGGAAGAAGTCGCCGTTCACGGCAGCGATCGGGCGACCGAGAGTTTTTGGCATGGCGGCGACTTGTTCAGGCACTGTGGCGAGACCGAAGACGGTTCCGCGCGCGAGCGTGGTGGTCAGATGGAGTTCGGGATGGTTTAGCTCGAACCTGGTGACGTGAATGGACCACGGGCCGGATTTGTCGGTCAGATGGGTATAAGTGACGCCCGGCACGATGGGTCGATTATCGGCAGCGGCAGCATCGAATGAAATAAAAACTATCAGAAGCGCCAGAAGCGCGGAAATTGAGCGACTCATTGGGTTTGAGTGTCGAGCCAACGTTGGAAGGCTTCGGGGCCGAGAATTTTTTCGAGTGATTTTTGTTGTTCCACCTGTGCGGCGCCCAGCGCTTCAACTTTTTCTTCGGTCGTCATCGTGTCGTCAGAGCGAATGCGATCGAGTTCACTTTGTGTCAAACGATTGATTTGGTAAATCGGAATAATTGACTCAGCCGGGACACCGAGGCGTTCGGCGGTGGCTTTGGAAGTGCGGAAGACGGGGTCCTGATTCAGTTCGTAGACGGCGAAGCGTTCGTCGCCGAGGGCGCGGCGCATGATTTCGTCACGCTGGGCTTCGAGCTGGGCGCGGTGCTGGAGGCGAGTGGCATCGTCACCGGTGTAATTAAGGTCGGGGTCGGTTTGGATTTGATCGCGCTGTTTGTAGAGCGCGCGGAATTCGTCGGGGTTGAGATCCATGCCATGGAGTTCGTCACGGAGCTGGTTGGCGGTTGAGGAATAGCGCAGTTGGTATTCTTCGAGCTGTTGTTGGTTGAGAACCTTGGCGAGTTCGTCACGGAGTTCCTGGCGGATTTTTGCAATCTCGCGCGGATCAATTGGTTTGTCGGCCTGACGTTGTGCGTCCTGGTAAGCGTCGATGCGTTGCTGGGCGCGAACGGCAGCGTCGTAGACGAATTGTTTGGTGGCAGGAGCGAGGTCGCCAAGAATTGGACCGGCCAGGCTGACGCCAGTGCGAGCGGGCGGGAGCGCGTTGCTTTCGGTATCCCAGCCGGGGCCGAGAAGTTTGGTGAGCAGGTTTTTTCGTTCCGTCTCGAGTTCTTTGACTTTGGCGGCGGCTTTGTTGATGAGTTCAGGATCAGGGTCGGAACGCCACCATTGTTGCTCGGGCGCGACGACTTCGGTGACGCGACGATGGGAGTAGAGTTGGTTGACGTCGGCGACGATGATGTCGCGAATGGTTTTTTCCGGGCAGCCGATGGAACGAAGATTTTTGATGTAGGTGACGTAGTCGATGGATTCGACTTCTTCCCAGGTGAAATTTTGGCGACGGACGACGACGTTGGTGCGGTAGCGCGTTTCGCCGATACCAGCGACCTCAGGTGCGGAGGCGCCTGGCGTACCCGAGTTGTGCCGTGCAACGAGCCATGCCCCGAGCAGGAGCACGTTCAGGCCCAACGAAATAATGAACCAAGAGCGCGACCGCATGAGTTATGTTTCGCCGAAAGAGGGGGCGGTTGCAATCCGTTTCGGCGGTTGGTTACCGAATCGATCAAGAATGGAACGGCACGCGCGGAGCGACGCGACCTACCTTTGGAGCAATTCCATGTAAGCGGTGGAGGCTTTGTCCCAGGAAAATTGCGAGGCGTGCGAAATGATTTTGTCTTCTTCCACGGGTTGATTGAGGATATTTGCGACAGTTGCCGCGAAGTTTTTTGGAGTTGGGGCGTCGGCCAAAGCACCAAAGGCCGGTTCGTTCACGACTTCGCTAATTCCGCCGACGTTCGTGGAAACGACGCGCAGGCCGCAGGCGAAGGCTTCAAGGATGACGTTGGGCAATCCTTCGTTGTGACTGGACATGCAAAGCAAATCGGCGGCTTGCATGTAACGAGCGACTTCGGCGGGCGATTTGCGGCCGGGCATCACGACATTTGAGCCTATGCCGAGTGCTTCAGCCTGGCGGCGCATTTCGGTTTCGAGCGGACCGCTGCCCAGGAATATAAGGTTGTAGGTGCGGTTAGGGTGAAGACGGCAGAGTTCGGCATGGGCCGCAATCAGCAATTTTGGATTTTTGATCGGCAGGAAATTGCCGACGAAAAGAAGGACGGTTGCTGATTGGTTGAGCTTGAGTTCGCGTCGGGCTGCGGTTTTGTCGCTGGGATGGAAAATGCGAAAGTCGACGCCGTTGTAGATGACTTTTAGTTTCTGTTTATCGAAACCGGCGTCAGCAAGCATCGTGGACAATTGCGCGCTACGAGTGATGATCGATTCGGCGCTGGGCAGATATTTTTGGATGATGCGCCGGCGCGTGGGCATGCGGAGGTATTGATGGATGTCGGAGCCCTGGGCGATGGCGATGAATTTGAAATTTTGTTCGACGGCGATTTTGGCGACGGCGCAAGCGTCGGGATAAATCCACGAGCAGAGGACAATGTCGAAAGGGAATGATTGGCGCACGCGCGCGATTTCGTTGCGTATTCCGCGCGCCATCAAGAGATGATTGAAGGGGCCGCCGATTTTCGGGAGGTAACTGACCGTTGGGTAAAACGGCGCAAACGGTTTGTCGTCCATGCACGCTACCGGTTGACGTGTGCGGCTTTTGAAGGGCAGGGTGGGACGTGGCGCGATGACGCGAATGTCGCAGTCGCGCGCAAGGAGGCGCAGGAGAACGGCATTGTCAGAGCCGCGATTTGGATTTTCGGCGTCGGGGAAGAGATTCGAAACGAACAGGACTTTTAGTTTCTGTCCGTTCACGACACACCTCGCGTGTAGAGGTAGTTGCGGAACTGCCCAGCGTTGCCGGTGTGACCATCTTCCGCGGCATGAACGATGTTGACCATCTCGCGCGCGGTGACGAAGTGGAGGCGGTAATTTTTCCCGTCGTTGTAAGTGGTGAGAAGGTGTTGGTAAAAATCGGCCATCGGTTTTTCGAGCAGGGTGGCCATATTCCGAGGAATGCCGGCGTGGGTGTAGAGCTTGATGAAAATCCAATTCGGCTGTTGTTCGACATGGATGTTCAAGCCGCGCCAGATGTTCATTCGGTCCGGACGGGGAGGGTTCGCGCCGGTGAGATCACCGTTTTCAATGCGCGGCAATAAACCGAATTTGCGACGTTGCCAATTCAGAGCGAGTGGGCCCTGGACCATTAGTAAATGGTCAATGGAGTCGCGGAGCGATTTGGCATTTGCCGGCAGGACACGTGTGCGAGTGCCGCGGTCGTGTGATTTTGGTGCGGGTGTGTCTTGTGCGTAATAGATGCTGTTGATGGCGTGCGTCTGCGTGGCGTCGGGAGCGGAGGGCATGGTGAAGTCGGCGTAGCAGCCGGCTTTGCGCAAGACACCGAGTTCATCGGAGACGCCACAGTGCTTGCCTTGCGGATGGGAATTGTCCAACGCCCAATCGCCGTGAATGAAGCCAAAGCGCAGTTGACCGGTTTTGTCGCGCGCGAGAAATTTGTGCGCGGAAAAAAGTTCTTTGGCTCGTTCTAAAATTTCGCGGAGCGTTTCGGCGGTGTCGTTTTCGTGATGGAGATGAAATTCGAGTTCGCCTCCGCACATCTCGCAGAGTTCGGAGAGTTCATTGGCGATGTCGCGGTCGTATTGTTCAACCGGATAGAAGAACGAGTGCTTCGGATGACAACCATCAGTATCACGAAAGTTTTCGATCAACTTCGGCCATTTTGCCTTCCACGTTTCGAGGCGACGCAATGCTTCGGGTTTGTCTGCGTGATGCAATGGTTCGAAGTGATCGCACACGGCGAACATGATGTCCACGACTCCATCGACGCGCGCGGAGCGACGCGCCCTACCATCGAGCAGGTATTGCGGGAGCCAATGTGTGAGTCCTCGAAACATGGCTAGGCTGTGGGACGATGGAGACGCCAGGCCAGCAGATCGGGTTCGGTGGCGGCGGAGACGCGCGGGAGGCAGTGCGGGTCGTCGCCGTTTACGACTGCTTTGGCTTTTACGGCGATTGCACCGGTGTAGGTTTTGCGAACGGCTGCGACGGTTTTGTCGTCGTAGTTGCCGTTCGGATAGCAGAAGTATTCGACCGGGCGCTGCAAACGTTCTTCGAGAAGGCGGCGGCTGCCAACGATTTCGTTATCGATTTCGTCTTCAGAAATCATCGAGAGAATCGGATGGTTCATCGAATGACTGCCGATCGTGATCAGGCGCGGATTGAGGCTGGTTAATTCTTCCCAGGTCATCAAATCAAATTGTTCGTGCTGCAATGGAGTGGGAACAAATTTCTTTGTGCGTTCGCGAATGCGCTGTTGAATTTCCAACCGTTGTTTGTTCGGAATTGTTTTCATCCAGTCAACGATCCCGGGACAATCTGAGGCGGGGGCTTGCAGTTCGCCAGCGAAGACGTAGCAGTCGACGTCGGTCAAGGATAAGAGGCGTTCGCGCGCGTCGTGCGTCCAAATCCATTCGTTGCGTTCGACAGCGCCGGGGACGACAAAAAACGTGGCGGGTGTTTCGACGCGTTGGAGAATCGGATACAGGACGGTGAGATTGTTGCGCAGGCCGTCGTCGAACGTGAGCGCAACCTCGCGGCCGGTGCCGGGGTCGCCTGTCAGCACATTTTTTATGATAGTTGAAAGGGGAACAACTTTGAATTTGCGCCGTAGAAAGCGCAGGCCGGCGACGAATGTTTGAGTCGGGAACTCGTTCGTGCCAACGCCGTGATACATCAGGATGCGCATGCCGCCCTGACGACGAGCTATGATGGCCGAAATGCCGGTCGCAAAACCCACCCGATGCAGGTGAGGGCTGAGGCGGCGTTTCAGTGACATGGCGGACATCTTTGGGAGGCGGTTCGGGATGTCAAAACTTTTACCATTTGCCCTCGCGATAGGTGCCTCGGAGATAGTTCCAGAAGCCGCCGACGGTCATGAGGTTGAGAAAGAAAAAACCGGTGGGAATGGATATGACGCGCAGGTTGAGCGATTGAAAAACGAGGCCGATGCAGGCCAGTCCGTAAAAAGTAATTTGGCAAGCGAAGATCGCGCGATACACGGGCGACGAGGCGAGGAAGGCGTTGGAGACGAAAAGCGTTGCGAGAAACAAGGGCGCAAAGATGCGCAGGTACTTGTGTGAGATGAGTTGCCACCAGAGGCGATGTTTCCACGGCAAGAGCCAGTGGGGGAAACGAAACAGCATCTGAAAGTTGCCGGCGAGTGTCCGCTTTTTGCGGCGGTTTTCGCGCGAGGCTTCGATGTTCATGGGGTCGAGGGAAATGGCGTCGTCATCGAATCCGATTCGATAACCTTGCTCGGCAATGGTCATCGGAATGACGACGTCGTCGAGGAGGACGTCGCCGGGGAGAGGCCGGAATAGTTCGCGGCGGATGGCATAGATCGCACCGGTGCAGCCGATCGAGGAATCCCATTTTGCTTCGGCGTTACGGATGAATTTTTCGAGGCGCCAATAGGCATCGACGCCGCCGCCGACGGATGAGGCTGATTTTTCGATGGAGTAGTTTCCGGAAACAGCGCCGGTTTTTGGGTCAGCGAAATTGCGAACCAGATTTGGGATGGTGGCGCGATTGAATTTTTGGCGCGCGTCACAGAAGACGATGATCTCACCTTTTGCGACCGCAACGGAGGCGTTGAGACCTTTGGCTTTGCCGGAGCGTTGGTTCGACAAAATGGCGTGAACGCGTTTGTCGAGGAACGATTGGATGAGGTTTGAGGTGTCGTCGGTCGAACCGTCGGAGTAGACGATTAACTCAATCTTGTCAGCAGGGTGGTCGGTGGCGAAAATGTTTTCGATGCGCGACCGAATGCGTTGGGATTCGTTATAGGCAACGAGAACGACGGAGACGGTTTGTGCAGGCGTCCGGCTCGAGTGCGAGTCGTTGCGTTTGAGTCGTGCGAGAAGGCCGATAAAAATCGGATATCCGAGGAACGTGTAAAAAACCACCGCGAAGCTGCCCCAGAAAACACCGCTCAGGAACAGTGGCGAGTTCATGTCCTCTTTAGAAGTGCGTGATGATGTAGGCCCAGAGACGAATCGTGGCGTAGGTCATTGCAACGGTGAGCAACAGGTCAATCCACGTAATGCGATTCCATACAGGTTTTTGCACTTCGGCTTCTTCCCTGGCTTCGACTGCGGATATGCGTGCGCCGGAGCCGGTCAAAGTTCCGGGCAGTGCGGCGGTGAGGCCGGTCATGGGAACGATTGTGGCGGCAAGGGTATAGGCAGGTTGCAATGGAGTCAGGCGCAGCGCGGGGTCCAGCTGCGATTCGCGTTTTCGCGCGGCAGCGACTTCTTTTGCTTCTTCGGTTTCTGGAGATTCCTGAGCGAGCAAGTGACGGTGGAACGCGGCGATGGCCGCAGCCATCAGGAAAAAGGTCGCACGCCAGGCCTGACCAACCATCCACGACGAAACTACATAACAGATCACCAGGACGAAGAGGAGACGACGGACACGTTCTTCGGCGACGGTAGTTGTTTTTGCCATGATGACGGTTCGCAAGCAGCAATAGATAATGCCGAGAAACAGAAACAGCCCGGGTTCGCCCTCTTCACCGCCGATGTGAACGTAAGAGCTGTGGGGTGATTTCTGGTAGTGATTTTGACTGATGAAGGCCGGGTCCCAGTTTCCATAACCGACGCCGGATGTTTCGGAGCGCATTTCGTTCAAGCCCCAGCCGAAGGCGGCGATACGGCCCTGAATACCTTGCTCGCCACTGTTCAACTGTTGCATACGCGGTAGGGCGTAAAGCGCGCCAAAGCCGACTGTGATGGCGAAGAATAGAATGCCCAGTTGAATGGCTTTTGGACGCCCGAGCGTCAAGCAACTGACAATGGCCACGAACCCGGCAAGGTAGGCACCTTTCGATTGCGTGAGATAGATGCAATAGAGAGGCAAGAGCAGGAGTGGGAACAGAAGAATTTTCACTGCGACGGGACGCTTCCAAAAACAGAGGTAAAACAACATCACGACAACGGGCACGATGCTGTGACCGAGTCCGTTGGGATTATTGAAGATTGACGTATTCAGGACGAGACGACCTTTCATTGCGCCGTTAGTGAGGTCGAAGCTGTTCATGGGATCAAAGCCGTAGAGAGAGACCACGGCGAGTCCGGCGATGACAATCAGCATCACTGCCCAAAGCGTCAGGAACCATTGCAACCTGTCCAAACGGCAGAGTGCCTGCACGCTCATAATGTAATATAGGAACACTGGATACACCTGGCCCCAGGTCCAATTTGGGCCGGTGGCGACGGTCCAAATGAGAAACGCGACCATGAACCAATCGTGCGGCGTCTTGACGAGGTCTTTGAGTTTGAAACCGCGTTCACGCATGAGCGTGGCGATAATTGCGAAAGCCATCGAGAACGCGACGAGTCGAAGCGAACGCGCAACACTCAACCATTCCTGCAAACGCAGGTGGTAAAGCACGAGAAATAGCGCGATGGCCGCAAAATCCATATCTTAAGCGCCAGATTTTAGCAGAGGCGATGCTGTGCCGAAATAAAAAACTCAGTGTTTTCCCTCATGCTGCCGGTTGCGGCGCAGGGCTAAGTGAGTTGGCCGTCCACCACCTGAAGGACGCGCGGCGCGCGGGCGGCAATGGTGGCGTCGTGGGTGGCCATGATGAGCGTTGCCTGGCGCTCGGTGCGAAGCGCGCAGAGAAGTTGGATAATTTCGTCGCCGGTGTGGGAATCGAGATTGCCGGTTGGTTCGTCGGCGAGGACAAGGTCGGGTTCGTTGATCAAAGCGCGTGCGATGGCAACGCGTTGTTGTTCGCCACCGGAAAGTTCGTAGGGCCGATGCTCCATGCGTTGGCCAAGGCCGACGCGTTCGAGTAGATGGCGAGCGCGCGGGACGACGACGTCGATAGCTACGCGGGCCATGCGCGCGGGGAGCATGACGTTTTCGATGGCACTGAGCTCCGGGAGTAAGTGATAGGCCTGGAACACGAAACCGACGCGGCGATTGCGCAGCTGAGTCAATTTGTTGCTGGATAGTTGGCGGAGATTTTGATTATCGAAAATTACGTCGCCCTCGTTCGGCAGGTCGAGTCCGCCGAGCAGGTGCAATAAAGTGCTCTTGCCGGCGCCGGATGCGCCGCGAAGCGCAAGGAATTCGCCGCGTTGCACGGAAAGCGAAACGTCGCGCAGGACGTCGAGTTTTCGCGCGCCCATAATGTAGGTCTTGCAAACGTTTTGGGCGATGAGGATTGGGGCATCACTCATAGCGCAACGCCTCCACCGGTTGCAGACGACTGGCTTTCCACGCGGGGAACAGGCCGGCCAGAATGCAGGCCAGAAATGCAGTGCCGCAGATCACGGCAATGTCGAACGGTTCGACGGAAGCGGGCAGTTCGTAAACTTGGTAAATCGATGCCGGAAGCAAAGGCATGTTGGTGATGTGACGCATGAATTGCAGGAATTCATTGCGGTAATGCACTGCAATGAGCGCGAGTCCAAGGCCGAGCCCAACCCCGAGCACGCCAACGACAACGCTTTGGCTCAGGAAAATCCACAGAACCTGACGGCTGCCGGCACCCAGTGCTTTTAAAATTCCTATCTCGCGGGTTTTTTGAACAACGAAGGTAATTTGGCAATTCACGATGCCGAACGCGGCGACGATCATGATGAAGAATAGCAGGAAGAACATCATGTTTTTTTCGACGGCGAGCGCACTGAAGATTTCAGGGTTCAATTGTTTCCAGGTGCGAACCGATAAATCGCCGCCCAATGTTTTGTAGAGACGTTGCGCGACAGCTTCGGCGGCGAACGGGTCTTTGAGTTTAACTTGCAGGCCGTGGACAGAGCCTTCTTCGAGGCCGAGGAGTTCCTGCGCGTTATCAATTGAGGTGACGACGATCTGACTGTTGAAATCAGCGAAGCCGACATCGAAAATCCCCCGGATGACGTATTCTTCCGGAACATAGCCTTCGGCGGGCGCATTTGTTTTATTGGCCGAGGCGTATTTTTCCAATGCTTTTGGTCCGGACACGGCGATTCGGTCACCGATTTCAAGGCCCATGCCTTCGGCAAAATCTCTGCCGATGACAACGCCGTTGCCGGTGAGATCGAGCTCGCCGCGGACGATGCTGGTAGGCAGGACGCTGACGCTGCCTTGCTGTTTCGGGTCGATGCCGAGGACCATCGGGACGTCGAAACGGGGGGAGCCGGAGGAGGGCTGTGTTTTTACCAGGACTTTGCTGGCGATAAATGGAGCGACGCCGACTACTTCCGGATCTTTTTTGATCTGTTCGGTGAGCGTGTCGTAATTCGTCATGATTCCGCTGGCGGGAAGGACTTTCAAATGCGCGTTGAAACCGAGAATGCGATTGCGCCATTCCTGGTCAAAGCCGCTCATGACGCTGATGACAACGATCAACACCGCCACGCCGACGAGCACTCCGAGAACGGAGATAATTGTGATAATCGAAACGAATGTGCGGCGTGGTCGCAGATAGCGAAACGCGAGCATTGCTTCGAATGGGAGCCTTGACATCTCGCTGGCAGGTTAGAACTCGCCAAGTTGACTGTCAACGTCGCGACACCTTAAGCAGCTTCGGGGATTCCTATGACGCTGACGAAGGGGGGAAGCGGACAGCCGATGGCGTCGGCGATGGCCCGGAGCATTTCGGCTTCTTCTTCTTTGACCAAAGAATCACACGCGACCACGAGCGCGCAGGCGTTCAGGATTTGCCTTTTCACCGGGGGAGCGGCCTGGGTGATTTTTTGAATGGCCGCGTCAATCTGCGGGAGATTGCATTCATCGTGAGACAGCAGCGAAATTTGTTTGTTCGGCGGAAGTTCCAGGTCGTCGGCGCCGGTTTGGAACGCGGCGGCAATCTCGGAATTGACCTCGCTGCCTTCATAAGCAAGGGCTGAAAACAGAACGGCGCATTCCGGTGCGAGGCCGGCAGCGGCGTAGTATTGCGCGATTGCGGGTTTGGCTGGTTTGAAATAAGGCGCAAGGTGGCGGAGCAGGGCTTTTTGCAGACCGTATTCAAATAGCGATATTTCGGCGTCGCTCTCGATCAATTGTTGGACGATGTTCGAAAAGTCGTCGAATTGCTGTCGCGACATTTGCCGGAGGGACGGGGTTGCAAGATTTACGAGCGCGAGTTTTTGTCCATTGGTCAGATTGCCGGTAGTCGGAAAATATTGCTGGGCGACGCTGATGAGCGACGTGTTTGCGGCTGGGCCTAAATCGTTGAGCTGCCTGGCGCGGGCGCGTTCGTCGGGCAGAAGCAACATCGCATAGATAAGGGCGGTCGCGCCAAATGGTTCGCGGGCGGCAGCGGCGATGTCCGGGGGTATCGATGCGGTTAGCCCAGCGGCGTAGGTGAGATGTTGTGGGGTGAGCCGATGCCTTTGGACGGGTGGCGTCCTGTCGTTGAGTACTTGTGCGATTTGAACGATGGTCGCGGTTGGCATCCGTGTAATCCGTGGAATGTCGTTGACGGAGGTGATAAGCGGTGGTGCCTCGCCGGCTTCCCGCTTTTGTGCAGGTATACTTTTGATGTACTCGAAATTGCCTTTAAAGGAGGGATCGAGCGCACGGATTCGCTGTTCGAGGGGCGGATGCGTGGAAAGTAGTCCGAGGAAGGAATCTGGCATGACATCACTGAAGAACATGTGACTGGCTTCATCGGCTTCTGCACCGGTAATTCGTGAACCGAAAACCAGTCCGCCGATTTTTTTCAGCGCCCCGGCGAGTGCTTGCGGGTTACGGGTGAATTGGACAGCCGCAGCGTCGGCAAGACATTCGCGCTGGCGACAGACTGCGCATTTGATAAGACGTCCGAAGAAGTAGCCGATGGAGCCAATTGCGAACAGCGCGGCGCCGATAACGACGAGCGGAGCACCACGTCGGCCGCCCGACCAGCCACAGCTATCCTCGTCCCAATACAGATTCGCGAGGAACTTGCCAGTGAGTGAAATGAACAGGATGCCATAGAGAAAAGACATCAGCCACAGATTCAGGTGCATGTCGCCATTCAGGAGATGGCTGAATTCGTGGCCCACGATGGCTTGGAGTTCGTCGCGGTTCAGAAGTCGAATTGCGCCGTCCGTGACGCCGAGTGCTGCATCTTTCGAATCGTGCCCAGCGACGAACGCATTAATGCAGTTTTCTTCCGCGAGCACGTAAACTTCCGGCACGGGAACGCCTGAAGCGATCGCCATTTCTTCGACGACATCAAGTAGTCGCCGTTCATCTGGATCGGTCGTGTTGCTGTTGACGCGCCGTCCGCCGAGCATGGCTGCGACTGCCGGACCGCCACAGGCGAGTTGTTGGGCTTTGTAGAGCGCGGCGAGGGTAACGGCAAAAATAGTGACGCCCGACACGATGCCAAGCAGTTGCCAATCGATGGCGGAGGGATGATAGACCTGTTGTATATAATTATGACGGCGCGAATGGAACCCGTGAAACGCCAGGGCGAAAATAACCACGAAGTAAATGCCAAGAATCGTGAGCGCTACCGATGGCAGAAAGTAACAAAGCAACAGCTTTGTCTTTCGGCGGGCAATATTTTGTCGCTCAAAGAAGTCGGTCATGAGAAGGACACGGACGGGGTTTGGCGATCGGTTGCATTGTCGATTTGGAAGAATTCAGCGGGCGTAAAATGATACCAGTTGGCAATCATGTTTGCGGGCACTTTTTGGATCGCTGTGTTGTAGAACATGACCGAGTCATTGTAGGCCTGCCGGGCGAGGCCGACGCGGTTTTCGGTGGTGGTGAGTTCTTCCATCAATTGAAGCATGACCTGATTCGCTTTCGAGATCCGGATAAGCTTCGGCGATGGCAAACAGCCGGCTCAGTGAGGTGGTGAGATTTGTTTCGGCACTGCCGAGTTGGGTCATCGCGGCAGCTTCCCCGGGCGCAGCAGCGGCGGCTTGCGCGGCATTGACAGCAGCGCCGCGGGCAGTTGCGACTTCGTCAAGTGTTCCACGCTCGTGTTGGAGGTATCCCTTGGCGGTTTCGACGATGTTCGGGATTAAGTCGTGCCGACGTTTTAGTTGCACGTCGATTTGTGAAAAGGCGTTTTTGTAGGCGTTGCGCAATGCGATCAATCGATTGTAAAACGCAAAGCCAAGGAGTGCCGCGAGCATCGGCAAAGCAACCAGCGCCAAAATAGCGTAGATCATACACACCAGTAAATAAGACCAGCGGCGTGCAAGCAATTACAGGATTACGATGATTTTGGAATGTGTCCGCCGCGGCCGATCAATTGGCCGCGGATTCAAGCCGTTCGCATTTCGGTTTCTGCGCGCATCTTTGCACAGCCTTCAGCCAGCCATTTACGTCGACTCTCGCAGCTACCAAACCGCGCATGTCGAAGGGCGCGCCTTTGCTATCGTCGGTCATTATCCGGAGACGGATTCGCAGATGTTGTCGGTCCAATTGGCACGCTGATCGGGCGGTCGTTCAATGACGTGGGGCCGCTTTCAATTGGTCCTGGGCCGTGGTGTAGCCGGAAAATTTTTGTCCATTGCTGTTGGCACCGATGAAGAATCCGGAGGCGGCATTCGAGGCCTGCATTACTGCGCCGAAAATGCTCACGGGCGGAAGGGCGGGGTCAGGAACGAAACTGCCGGTCAACAGGCCGGTGGGAGCGATGGTGAGCCTGACTTTGTTGGGATTGCTCGCGGATGGGATTGTAATTTTGGCCGGTGTGCCGCCATAGGTGGCGTCGGTGATAACCATTGCGGAAGCGAGCCCGCC
Source organism: uncultured Verrucomicrobiae bacterium (assembly GCA_963702845.1). Classification (GTDB taxonomy): domain Bacteria; phylum Verrucomicrobiota; class Verrucomicrobiia; order Limisphaerales; family Palsa-1400; genus JAICXV01. Next base: position 1,373,325 of record OY969763.1, read on the forward strand.
ATCCTGCAAAACGATTCCCATGTTTGGAACGTCGATTACGCGTATGCCCGTCAGGGGTCTGACGTAAAGCCAGGCACGAGCCGAACTGGTATTGGAGAAGCCAGTCGAGTAGGGAATGTTCGGAACCGGGCCGTGCGACCAATAGAGGCTGTCAGAATGGACAACCTTCGGATCTGTATCGAGGGTGAGCCAGCCGATTGCGGAACCTGAGAATGTTGTCGGGGTGCTCGCCGCGTTTTTATAGAGAGCTTGATAGAAGGGGATTTTTAGGTCTGAAGACAGCGGAATGGATGCGCTGAGAGCTGTGCCATCAGCGTATTTGCCGGCGAAAGAAGCCGTACCTGTCGGGGTGATCCTCAACGACGCAAAGCCGTCGCCGGCCGGAATTGACGGGTCGGCCGTTCCACTGCCCGAAATGATGACTGTGTAATTCGAACCGCCCAGCGGACAGGGTCTGGTTGAGGAAAATGCCGCCTGATTCGCGGTGAAGGGTGCGGTCCACCCGCTCGTGCTCGTCAACGAACCTGCCGTTTGGCATTGACCCGCTGGGGCGAACGCAATCTTTGCGGTGGGGGTCAAAGCCTCTGCAGCTGTGGGCCACTTCCATTGCGTTACCGTGCCGTCCAAACCGAGCGCACCAGAGAAGCTGATCTTTTGTCCTAGCAAAAGTAGAGTTCCGCTGAATGCACCGGTCTTCGTCAATTTGAAGGTGATTGGGCCTGAATCGGTGTAGTCCCCACTGTTGGTGGGCATATAGAGACCGCTATACAAACCAGCGGCCGCGATGAAACGGTTGGTAACGAAGTTCACTGTGATTGCCGTATTGCTACCCATCGTGAAGCTGACTTTCTTAGGACTTGTGATGATCGACGGGACATCGTTTTGATAGAGAACGATGTTAGAGAACAGGTTATTCGGCGAAGGAACGGCGTTGAATGTGTATACCTGCCCCGGATTTAGCGTGTTCGCGCCGATGACGAGTTTAGCGGGACCGGTAACTGAGCCGGCGCCATTGACGGTCAGAACCATCTGCGTTGGATCCGATACAAAAACGAACCGAACCATGCGGTTGACGTTTCCACATGAATCCTGCGCGACGACAATGATGGTGTGTTTGCCGCCTTTGGCGTTCAGGCTCGCGCTCCACGTCGCTGATTTGTGGGTCGTGCCGACGTAGGTGAGGGAGGCTTCCTGCAGCGGGTCGTTGTCTAGTGCGACTAGGACCCGGTCCACTGCAACATCGTCGGAGGCGGTACCTATTGCGGTGACGGTTCCGGCTGGGACTGGCACATTATTTTTTGGCGTGCTGATTACGACAACCGGAGGCTTGGTGTCGGCGCAACCAGGGGTGGTGCGGATTGTGAATTGCTGAGCGCTGGTGCAGCCGTTGAAATCAGTCACCGTGATCGTAAATGTGCTGCTACCAGCAGTCGTGGGTGATCCAGACAATGCTCCGCTCGGTGATAGGCTCAGGCCATCGGGCAACGTTCCTGAGGTGAGCGCGAACGAGTAAGGCGACTGACCACCCGTTGCGGACAGCGTTTGGCTGTAAGCAGCGGTTATCTGTCCGTAAGGCAAGGTGGTTGGGCTCAACACGATTGTGGGACAATCGGGTGTGGTGAGCACCAACGTGATGGGCTCTGAACTGCTCGCAGTCCAAGTGGAGCCACCGTCAAGGCTGATTTCGGCGGCGATGTCGAGGAAGCTGCTGATTCGGTAAGCTCCGTTGACCGGCCGAATGGTAGTTTGGCCGGACTTTATTAAGGTGGGGCTTTCGCGCAACTTGAATAAACTCGGGAGATTGCCGCCAGATATGTCCAACGCCAGGATTTCGGTTGAACAGACAATCGCAAGGTTGAAGTCCCCCTGAGTTTTCGTGGTTGCTTTAAGTTTCTCCCTGCCAGATGCGTGGAACGGTTGGAACGAATTGCCGCCATCGAGCGACAGGCTGCCTGTGACTTGAAATTGCACGTCGTTGGTCTGCGGCGGATCGCCCGGCCGGGGTGTGGCAAATGACGTGTCAAAGTTCTGCGCAACGATGTTGCTGAGAACAACTCCATTCGGGAAAGTGCGATAAGCCGAGGTAGGCGGGAAAGCGGGCGACGCTGTGTCTTGAAGTTTACCTTTCAACGGCGGCAGATTGGGTGAGCTGAACGGTTGTTCGGGCGCGAGGCCGTCCAAGGCGACGTGCAGTGGGCCGTCAGCAGGTATCCAGGTTGTGCCTGCGTCCGTGCTGATTTCGGTGAAGATATCGAAAAAGCTGGTGGTGCGATAGCTGCCATCCTGTACATGAATGACGTAGAATTGGCCCCGCGAAGGCAGTGTGGGACTTTCGCGAATCATCAAACCGTTCGGCATGTCGGGACCGACGATGTCGAATTGTGTCAGTTCGAGGGCAGCGTATTGCGAAGTGCAAGCGCTACAGCTACTACTTGGTTTAACGGTGATGATGCCGCGTGTTTTTGCGCTGCCTTGTTGCCAGTTATTGCCGCCATCGAAGGACACTTGCGTTTGCACCGTGAAGTAGTTGTCATTGGTTCCTTCGCCGACAGGTGTTGGTTGGCCAGTCACGCTAAACAATTTGTAGTGTAGGGACGAAAGGAGAACACTACCACCGCTTCCACCATTACCGCCGCCGTAAGTGACCATCGCACTTGAAGCATATTCGTCGGTTGGAGGTGGGAACAGGGCTGTCGGTTCGCTCACGGGTGTTTCGTGCACGGCGGACTTCTGCATTTCCAAATGCATGGGCTGTTGGGCTGCGGTCCACGTCTGCCCACCGTCCATGCTGAGTTCAATGAACACATCGAAGAAACTGCTAATCATATAGCCACTTTTGACCGGCTTGACTGTGGTTTGGCCGGTGGACTGCAGGGTTGGGCTCTCCCGCAACATAATTCCGTCAGATGGTGAACCCGAGGAAAAATCCAATTGCGTCATTTCTGCGTCATACGTTAGCGGAATACCCGCCTTTAAAACGTAACGTCCATTCACAAATTTTGCGGTCGAGATGAACGTCTGTCCGCCGTCGGTTGAGATTTCAAACTGTGCCCCGCAAGTAAATGTGTCTGCTTGCGGCGGGTCTGTTATAACGGGAGGCTCTGCTCCGCCGACGAAATCGCTCAACTGCAGATTGCGAACGATGACCGGTCCAGCAGTTACAGATCCGAACTGGACGGAGTTCAGCCCAAAATAGATCGAATTGGACGGGGGCAAAAACTTCTGTGGGAAAAACCAATCCACGATTGGATTGAGCGTCGAATCGAGAACGGTGACGGTGAAAGTACAAGTGTTCGTCAGGCCGCAATCGTCCCATGCAGTGCAGGTGACGGTGGTGGTTCCAATCGGGAACATTGTGCCGCTTGCCGGCGAAGAATCCAAATGATGGCCGAATGGGCAGTCTCCGAACAATTCGAGTTCGGTGTAATATACTACTGCACCACTTGGGCTGGACGCGTAAGCCGTAATGTTCGAGGGGCAGAGAGGCGCATCCGGATTGGGCGAAAGATAATTCGGAATCAGGCTGACGGTGAAAGGATCGGTCAGCGCAGCCCAGCTTGCACCGCCGTCGAGACTAACTTCCGTCCAAATGTCGAAGAAGCTGCTGACGTGGTATTCGGCGACTCCGGTATTTACTTCGCGGATGCTCGTACGACCGAGTGAAGCTTTGCTGGGACTTTCGCGAAGCATGACTCCGGCCGGAAGTGTTCCGCCATTGATGTCGAGCGACAGCATCTCGGTATCGAAGAAACCGATACGACCGGCGGTGTGTTCGACGTTCATGCTTTTCGTTGAAGTCACATCAAGATGTGGTTGTGTCGTGAACGCTTGAAAGGAAGCGCCGCCGTCGGTTGATAATTCTCCGTCGGCCTGTGCGGTTAACGTGTGCGTTTGCGGTTGCCCGATTGCGTCATCGGAAGAGGAGTACGGGTTGTCGAAATGCGACAGCGTGAATTTTCTAATGACCACGTTGTGGCCGGCCGTCGCGCCGATGAAACCAGCTTTTAGAGCATTTTGCGTGCTTTTTGCAGTCGCGGTTGGCTCGGGCGAATCCGATTCTCCGGCTTGTGACCCTAGTTCTAGCCGGATTGGCCCGACGCTCGCGGGAATCCACGATTGTCCGCCATCCATACTGATTTCGGGGAAGATGTCGAAGAAGCTGGCCATGCGCACGGTGTCGTTGTCCGCGGCATCAAAACGAATCTCTGTCTGGCCCCTGGAAGGAAGGGTGGGACTTTCGCGAATCATCAGGTTACCAACGTTCCCCAATCCGACGTCACACTTTGTGACTTCAATTTCGATTCTTTTAATCAGCTTTAGTGCGCCAGAGGTGATTTCGCTCGCGTTCAAGCTCATGCCAACGGCAGCCTGGGCTGTTTCGGTGCCCCATGTGTTACCGCCATCGGTCGAAACGTGCACTGTGAGCTGCATGGTCATGTCCTGCGTCGACTCCCCGACCGGAGTGGGCTGGCCCGTAACGCTGAACAATTTACAAACCCAATTACTCAAGATCACACCGCCGGCTGCGCCGCCGTTGAAGGTCGAAGACGTGCCTGAAACGGAGAAGTAGCCATCATTCGGTGGTGGCATTAACTCCGTTGGTTCTCGGATCGCTGCAGGCATTGCGTGACTCAGTTCGATGTGCATCGGTTGTTGCGCTGCACTCCAGGTCTGTCCGCCGTCGACACTAAGTTCAAGGAACACGTCAAAGAAACTGCTGATCATGTAACCGCCGCTGATGGGCCTGACGGTAGTTTGGCCGATGGATTGCAACGTCGGACTTTCGCGAAGCATCGTTCTAGCGGGCAATGTGCCGCCAGAAATAGCGAGCGAGAGCATTTCGGCGCTGACACCGTCGGTGTTATCGACTTTTTCCCACTTTATCTGACCAACGGCTGTCGCTTGGAACTGTTGCGAGGATAGGCTGTCAGAGATTCGAACTTCGACTCCGCAAGTGAACGTATCGCTCTGTGGCGGACTTCCCAAAACAGGCGGAGTAATGCCTTCACTACAATCGTACAACTTGAGACCGAGCAAGTATCTGTCGTCGGGGTATGAAATTGCTGAATCGATCAACGCAACGAATTGCCCTCCAGTCGGCCGAAGCGAATTCTGTTGGAAGAACCAATCGGCGATTGGGTAGATCGCCCGGTCAAGCACCGTGACAGTAAACGAACAACTGTTGCTCAGGCCGCAATCGTCCGTTGCACTGCAAGTAACGATTGTTGTGCCGATCGGGAAGGTGCTGCCGCTCGGCGGTGTGCTCGTCAAATGGTGGCCAAAGGGGCAATCGCCGAAGAATTCCATCAAGGTGTAATCCACGACGGCACCGCTGGTGCTCGTGGCGTAGGTGGTGATGTTGGACGGGCAAATCGGCGCATCAGGGACAGGCGTAATGCCATCAGGATTGAGTGCGACTGTGATCGGTTCCGCCGCTGCCGACCATGTTTGACCCCCGTCGACGCTCAGTTCGGGCCAGATATCAAAGAAACTCGATATCCTCGATTCTTCGGGAATATCTCCATTTTGAAAAAAGTGGCGAATACTGGTGCGTCCCAGCGAAGCTTTGCTCGGACTTTCACGAACCATAACGCCGGAGGGCAACGTTCCGCCGCTCATGTCCAGCGAAACCATTTCTGTATCGAAGAAACTGGTGCGACCAATGGTGTGTTCGACATTGACGCTCTTGGTCGAGGTTACATTGAGTTGCGGGATAGTGGTAAAGGTTTGGAAGGTGTTCCCGCCGTCGGTGGAGATTTCTCCGCTCGCTTGCGCGGTTAAGGTATGCGACTGGGGTTGGCCGAGAGGATCGTCGAAATTGCAAAATGACGAACTAAAATCCGCTATCGCAAATGTTCTGACAATGACAGGGCCGGAGCGCATGCCGATCCATTGACTACGTGGAATCAATCCCGAGGTCTGGGCAGGCGCGTTGGAATTATTTTGGCTGAATTGTGACGCTTGCGATTCCAATACCATGTGGATTGGACCCGAGGATGAGGGCAGCCAGCTTTGACCGGCGTCGAGACTTACCTCAGGAAAAATATCAAAAAAACTGCTGATTCGATATGTGCCATCCGGCTGAGTAATAATTTCGGTATGGCCACGCGAGGGCAACGAAGGGCTTTCGCGAATCATCAGCCCGCCGGGAAGGCTTCCGTCCGTGATGTCAAACTTCGTGACCTCAATTTCAATGCGTTTGATCAGTTTTGCTCCAGTACTTGTGGTGGATTGTGGCAGGGCAATTGAACAAACACATTGGCCTTTAGTTTTGACGGCTTGAAACGTTGTGCCGCCATCGGTTGAGACGTCCGTTCGCACGTCGAATTCGAAGCTGTTATCAACATTCTGCCCGGCGTCAGGAGGCGGAAGCGATTGCGATGGCAACTTGCAAATCATTCCCTTGATGACGATCTCTAGATCTCCCGTCGTGGGGCTTTTAATTAGTGTGTTCGACGACGTTACATAAGCATCGCACGGTGGCGGCAACAGCTCGGTCGGCTCGGGAATCGCATTTGGCGTCGGAGGGGTGAGCACGATGTGCATCGGCGGTTCATAAGTAGGACAACGTGTAAATGTTTGTCCGCCGTCGAAACTGATTTCTGTGAACACATCAAAGAAACTGCTGATGCGGGCGCTCAGATTATCAGAGATTTGTTTTTGCAGTTTGCCAATAGATGCTTTCGAAGGACTTTCGCGAAGTATCACACCCGGCGGCATTGTGCCGCCGGAGATATCCAGTTGAATCATTTCAGTGTCGTAATTCTGGGAAATTCCAGGGTTCCCTGAATCGGTGGGGTTCAGTTGGATGGTTCCTCGCGCCTTCGCCGTTGCTGACGTGTAGGTTTGTCCGCCGTCTTTCGACATCTCCAACGAAACATCGCACGTGAAAGTATCCGTTTGCGGTGAGTCGGTTAGGACTGGCGGACTGGTATCGACGGTGAAGTTGTAAAACCGATCATTGGCAAATTGCCAATTGTGATTCTGGTCGCAATAGCGGCGCGCGGGCGAAAGGTTTTGGTATTCGCCGCCCGCAGGGAGGACTGATGGGCTTGGGAAATACCAATCAACGGTTGGATACGTTCTGATATCCACGACTGTGACGGTGAAGCTGCACGTATTCGTCAAACCGCAATCGTCCCATGCCGTGCAGGTAACCGTTGCCGTTCCGATTGGGAACGTACTGCCGCTTGCGGGAGAGCAATCGAGGTGGTGGCCAAATGGACAATCGCCGAACAATTCAGGCACGGTGTAATTGACGGTTGCGCCGCTGGAACTGCTCGCGAACACCGTGATGTTCGAGGGGCATTGCGGCGCATCCGGCACGGGGGATGGATAATGCGGGGTGTAACCAACTGTTGCCGATCCGCTCACCGACTCCGACCATGTTTGACCGCCGTCGAGGCTGATCTCGGGAAAGATGTCGAAGAAACTGCCAATCGCAAAATCTCCGCCGGTGCTTCCCTGGCTGTCACTGAAAAGGACGGCGCGCCCAAGCGAAGCTTTGCTCGGGCTTTCCCGAAGCATAAGTCCCGCTGGCAGAGTGCCGCCCGAAATATCGACGGACAGCATCTCAGTCTCATAAAATTGCGTGTGCCCTGGAGCAACGGTCGTTGGGGCGAACCGTACCCGCACGTTACACGGACAATTTGCGCCGTAATGGGTTGAGGAAACGCCACTGTTCTTTTGCGACAGATCAAATTCCACCTGACAGGTGAGACTTTCATCAGCACTCTGCTGGATCGATGTCGGAGGTAGCACCCCGCCGACGAAATTCCGTAAAACCAAATTGCTAATCACCTGACCGTTGGCAAATTCGCCGCTCCAGGGCGTTTCACTGATAAACGCGCCGGTTGCCGGTGGAAAATTAAGCGATGAAACAGGTTGTTCCGGCCCGACTGATTGCAATTCCAAATGTAGAGGACCGTCCGCAGGGATCCAGGTTTGGCCGCCATCCGTGCTTAGTTCCGGAAATACATCGAAGAAGCTGCCAATCCGTCTGGGATTACCGACAACGATGTCCCAGGTATCGTTTGGATTAACTCGAAGGGAAGTCGTCCCCCTGGATGGCAGGGATGGACTTTCACGAATCATCAGTCCGCCCGGCAGGCCGGAGATATCCATTTGCAGCATTTCGGTTTGGAACAGGCGCTCGCTAATAGTGGGCGAATTGTCGCCACAAGGGGCGACCGTAATTGTTACCTGCGCTGGCGCTGAAGTTTTTTGAAAGGTATTGCCGTCGTCAGTGGAGATTTCCATTTCCACTGAGGAATCCAAGACGGCGGTGGTCGGCGTTGAGATCGTGTGTAAATCTAACAAGTTTTCCAGCGAATTTATCCTTTCCCTTATGTTTTTGATAATGATCTGCGAACTGCCACCGGTTGAGCCGCTGACGAAGACGAGACGGGTCCTGGGACGGTCAGGAATGGCAACAAATTCGCTGTTGAACGGCGGGAAGAGAGCGGTCGAACCTGCAAAAGGAACTACTTGATCCGGATCAGCACCAATGAATTCGAGAGTTGAACTTTGGGGTGGCGATCCCGCGGAACCCGTGGACCAGGTCGCGCCGCCGTCGACGCTGACTTCCGTAAAGACGTCAAAGAAACTGCTGATGAGGTAACCACCGGTCACTTGCTGAACTGTTGTTTGCCCGGTCGATTGTAACGTAGGGCTTTCGCGCAACATCACCCCGGCGGGCAACGTGCCGCCCGAAATGTCCAATTGAAGGAGTTCTGTATCGTATAACTCGCCATCGGTCCCGCCGCTGCTACTGCTGAGTCCGATTGTTACAATTGCGCGTGCCTGAGCTTCACGACTTTGGAATGTCGTTCCGTCATCTGTGGAAACTTCGAGTTCCACGGTACATGTCACTGAGTTGGTTTGTGGGCCTGATGTTGCGTCCGGTAGCGGGGTGTTCGGCGACCAATTGCTGAAACGCGCGTTCCTGAATATAACGTGGACATCATCATAATGCCGCGGGCCAGCCGCCCATTCGGTGTAGACCGCTCGTGGGGGCGGACAATCCCTGGTTTCACTCAATGATTTCTGGACTGCGTTGGCGTTCAACGCGGCAAGAAGAAGAATAGTGGCAACAGGGAAGTGCTTGCTTAACAAGGCCGAGGGTTTCATACAACGATTTAGCTTTCTGCGTCTGCTAACAGGCGTGTATACCGTGACCTGATAATGACGCGCCAGTTCTTCAGGGCCTGCCACGAAGTACGTGGCTCGTTGGGCGGTGGAGCGTTGGCTTTTGGCGAGAGTAACGCCGCAGGAAATGCTGTCAACTAAAGTTTATAACTTTCGGTCGACAAACCAAGTCGCGCCTGAACAATCGGCTTTCACTAAAATGGCACGAAGGGTTGCGAGTGACTTGCGCACGCACACGGCTCGTAAGCTGAAAATAAAAAAGGCGCTCTGGAAAACCAGAGCGCCTTTAGCGGCAAAAACTAACAATTAACGAGCGCCGAGGATCGCGTCTTTCGCGGCCTTGGCAACGCGGAACTTCACAACTTTCTTGGCGGGAATTTGGATGGTAGCGCCAGTTGCAGGATTACGGCCAACGCGGGCCTTGCGGTTCACCAACACGAGTTTGCCGATGCCGGGCAGGGTGAAGGTGTTCTTGGCGTGCTTGTAAGCGAGAGTAGCAATGTGCTCGAGAATCTCCGCGCCGGCTTTCTTGGTCAATCCGGTCTTGGTGGCGATTTCGGCTGCAAGTTGTGATTTAGAGAGTGCTTTTGCCATATGTGTTCGTTTGGTTAATTATTACTGGGCGTGATGCTCACGTGCGCCTACTTAAACAGGCATGCCGCGCGTCACGCAACGACAAAAATCGATTTTTTCTGAATATTTACAAGTCTTTTTTGACTTTTGTTGACTCAGCCCAAGCTTGACTTGCTGCGCCATTTTCCCACCATCGAATTGTGGCTGGCCTGTTCACTATCCAGAACGAATTTCGATACGAAATCGTTCGTAAAATTTTCGAAGGCGGCATGGGCGTCGTTTACGAAGCAGAGCAACGCGGCGCGCGTGAGTTTGTCAAACGCGTCGCGATGAAGGTTATTCGCCAGAACTACGTTAATCAAAAACAGTTCATCGATAATTTCATCGGCGAAGCAAAGTTGGTCGCCGACCTCATCCACACCAACATCGTCCAGACCTATCACTTGGGGGAAGCTCGCGGACTTTACTTCATCAGTATGGAGCTTATTAACGGTGTGAACCTTGAACAGTTCGCATCGGTTCTCAAGCAGAAGGAGCGGGTGCTTCCGTCGGAACTAGCGGTCTTCATCGTCAGTCGCGTTGCACGTGGTCTCGCTTACGCGCATTCGAAAGCGGATGCGGAAGGGAAGCCTCTGGGGATTGTGCATCGCGACGTCAGTTTCAAAAACATCATGATCGCTTATGCGGGTGATGTGAAGCTGACCGACTTCGGCATCGCCAAAGCGCGCGGTTTTCTGCAGGACCAGGAAGGCGAAGTGATCGCAGGCAAAGCCGATTACATGAGCCCCGAGCAGGCTGATTTTCGCATCACGGACAAACGCGCGGACATTTTCTCGTGCGGCGTGGTGCTCGCGCATCTGTTGTTAGGCTACAATATTTTCAAGGGTCGCGACGCGGATCAATCGCGCGAGCGGATTCTGAATCTGCCCATTCCAGATTTTCGCCAACTCGATACGCGCATCGATGATCGACTTAACGAAATTTTGCATCGGACACTGGCGCGAGACATCAATCAGCGCTACCCTAACGCCGATGATTTGTTGTACGATTTGGATACTACATTTATCACAAAGGTTACGGGCCGACGAACGAAACACTTGGAAAGTTCATCCGCGAATTGTGCGGCGAGAGCACACACCTCGACCTGCATCAGAAACCGCACCCGCCTTTGGAAGAAGCATCCACTGTGCGCCTGAAATCGCAGAAGGCGCAACAGGATGCAAAATAGCACGCGGACATTCTTGTCCGCGTTTTGAAGACACGTGAAGAAAGCACCAAACAAAAAGAAGAATTCCAGCACAGTCATTCTGGGGTTAATCCAGACTCGCTGCTCATCTGAGCCCGACCAGAACTCGGCAAAGACCTACGCGCGGATTGAAGAAGCGGCCAAACGCGGCGCGCAAATTATCTGCACGCAAGAGCTGTATCGTTCGCAATACTTCTGCCAAAAAGAGGACCACGACTATTTTGAACTGGCGGAACCGATTCCTGGCCCGAGCACGGAGGCGTTGACCGACATTGCGAAGAAGCACGGCGTCGTCATCATTGCGTCACTTTTCGAAAAGCGCGCCTCCGGCGTTTATCACAACACCGCAGCAATTATTGATGCGGACGGAAAAATGCTCGGCATCTATCGCAAGATGCACATCCCGGATGATCCGCTTTATTACGAGAAGTTTTATTTCACGCCCGGTGACACTGGCTTTCGCGCGTGGCAGACGAAGTTTGGAAGAATCGGCGTGTGCATTTGTTGGGACCAGTGGTATCCCGAAGCCGCTCGCCTGACTGCAATGCAGGGGGCTGAGATTTTATTTTATCCCACCGCCATTGGTTGGCATCCGGGAGAAAAAAAGCAGTACGGTGAGACACAGCATTCCGCGTGGGAAACAATCCAGCGCGGTCACGCCGTCGCGAACGGTTGTTACGTAGCAGTGCCCAACCGCATCGGATTGGAAAAACCCGCAGGGGGTAGGGGAATTGAATTCTGGGGCCAAAGCTTCGTTGCTGGAACCTCCGGTCAGATTATCGCCAAGGCGAGCCCGGACAAAGAAGAGATTCTTTTAGTGCCAGTCGATTTGAACAAAGTGGACGTGACTCGCACGCATTGGCCATTCCTGCGCGACCGTCGTATTGATGCCTACGGCGACTTGTCGCGACGGTTCATCGATTAACATGGCAACGTCTGTTTCGGTTTGGGTCACCGGAGCGGGCGGATTCGTTGGGAATGCCATCGTCCAATCGGCGCCGACTTATGCCCCGGGTTGGACAATTTTTGCAATCACCCGGCACCAACTCGACCTGACCGATTTCGCCTCGGTCACTGCACGTTTCGATAAAGATAAACCTGATGTCGTAATTCACTGCGCTGCGATGGCGCGTAGCCCGGATTGCCAGGCGAATCCAACATTGGCGCGAAAAATAAACACGGACGCAACGGCGCATTTGGCCGAGCTTGCGCGAAATGGTAGATTCATTTTCTTTTCCACCGATCTGGTCTTTGACGGACGAAATGGAAATTACGTCGAAACTGATTCGCCAAATCCGCTGAGCATCTACGCGGAAACCAAGGTTGCCTCCGAAAAAATAATCCTGCAAAACCCGCTTCACACCGTCGTCCGATGTTCCCTCGTCGGTGGGGCTTCACCAAAAGGAAATCACTCCTTCAACGAAGACCTTCGCGCCGCCTGGAAAGCGGGTAAAACAACAAAGCTCTTCTATGATGAATATCGAACGCCTGTTCCGGCACCAATTGCCGCACGCGCAATTTTGGAAATCGCTACCCGCAACCTCACTGGATTATTCCATCTCGCCGGCGCGGAGAAATTCTCCCGCCTTCAACTTGGCGAACTCGTGGCATCGCGTCACCCTGAGTTGACTGCGCGTATTGAGCCCTGTTCACTCCGCGAGTATCAAGGCCCCCCTCGTCCAGCCGATGCTTCCCTCAATTGCGCAAAGCTCCAAAGTCTGGTTAGCTTTAAGCTGGCAGGATTGAATGAATGGCTTGAACAACATCCAGACGCCGACTTCTGATTATCGCGGACGTTTGGCTCCGTCGCCGACCGGGTATTTGCACTTGGGGCATGCACGGACTTTTTGGACAGCTTTCGAACGCGCCGTCGCGCGCGGCGGCAAACTCATCCTGCGCAACGAAGACCTCGATCCGCAGCGTTGCAAACCCGAGTTCGTGGACGCGATGTTCGAAGATCTGCGCTGGTTCGGCTTCGAATGGCAAGAAGGTCCAGACATCGGCGGACCCTTCGCTCCATACACACAGAGCGAACGTCGCCAGTTCTATCTCGCCGCATTTGCTAAACTGAAAGCCGGAGGGTTCGTCTATCCCTGTACCTGCTCGCGCAAAGATGTCCAACGCGCCATCACTGCGCCGCATGCAGCCGATGACGAACCGATTTATCCCGGCACCTGTCGCAATAAAAAAGTCGACGCAGCAAACACGGCTCAGGTCAATTGGCGCTTCCGGGTTCCCGACGGCGAAACGATTCGTTTCCACGACGGCAACCTGGATCACCAGAAATTTGTTGCCGGTAGAGATTTCGGCGATTTCGTTATTTGGCGTCACGACCAGGTCCCGTCTTACCAATTAGCAGTCGTCGCTGATGACGCCGCGATGCAAATCACGGAAGTGGTGCGCGGTGAAGACTTGCTAATTTCGACTGCCCGACAATTGCTTGTCTATCGTGCCTTCGGGCTGAAAGCGCCTTCGTTCTATCACTGTCAATTGATGACGGACGATCACGGTGTGCGTCTCGCAAAACGGCACGATGCTTTGAGCCTTCGTTCATTGCGGGAAGACGGATTGACGCCGGAGGGGATTCGGATGAGTTGGGATTTTCTCGTCTGAGAAACTTCAAACTCCAATGTTCAAGCAGCACGCTGAACGTTTGCTATGACGCTTGGGTGTTGAAGTTTCTCTGAATTTTGCAGTTTGAATTTTGAAGTTTTTCCCTATGGTCACAGCATGCCCGAAGCGCTTGCACAAAGGTCCACAAAATCGTTCTCGAAACGCCCGTCTACGACGTCCACACCCATCTGTGTCCACCCGCGTTCGGTGAACTGTTCCTCTGGGGCATCGACGATCTGCTCACTTATCATTACTTGATCGCCGAAGTCGTTTCGGCATTCGGACGTGCCCGTACGAAAAATTCTGGGCCATGTCCAAGACACAGCAGGCCGATTTGATCTGGAACGCGTTATTCATCCAACATTCGCCGATTTCCGAAGCGTGCCGCGGCGTGCTGACGACCTTGAACGCTCTTGGTCTCGACGTGAAAAAACGCGACCTCGCCGGCATCCGCCAATGGTTCGCAAAACAAGATCCCGAAGCTTATCTCGACCGCTGCATGGAAGTGGCAAATGTAAAAACCATTTGCATGACCAACTCGCCGTTTCGACGATTTGGAACGGCCGATTTGGGAAAAGGGTTACAAAGGCGATTCGCGTTTCGCTCCGGCCCTGCGCATCGATCCATTTCTGCTCAATTGGCCGCAAAGCAGCGTTCACGTTGAAGAAGTGGGGTTACAACGTCACCGCCGACCTAAACCAGAAAACCTTGTCCGAAGCCCGGCGCTTCCTCGCCGATTGGACAAAGAAAATCGGCGCACGTTACGTGATGGTTTCGTTGCCGCCGGATTTTCGTTTTCCCGGCTGAACGCGGTCCGAAAGAAAGCGACTGCGTCCGTCTCATCGAACACGCCGTTCTGCCGCATTGCCGCGAATTCAATCTGCCGTTTGCGGTCATGCCCGGCGTCAAACGCGCCATCAATCCGCAACTCCAATTAGCCGGCGACGGCGTGGGCCTGAGCGATTTGCAGCCGCTGGCGACGTTGTGTTCGCAGTTTCCCGAAAACAAATTCACCATCACCATTCTCTCGCGCGAAAACCAATTCGAACTGACCGTGCTCGCCCGCAAATTCCGCAACCTGCACGTCTTCGGCTGCTGGTGGTTCAACAACAATCCATCGATCATCGACCAACTCACCCGCATGCGCATCGAGATGCTCGGCCTGAGCTTCACGCCGCAACACTCCGACGCCCGCGTTCTGGACCAGCTCATATATAAATGGCGTCATTCCCGCGAAGTCATCGGCCGCGTCTTGGTGGAAAAATACGAAGACCTCGCCTAAACTGGCTGGCAACCGACCGAAGCGGAGATCAAACGCGACGTCGCCGACCTGTTTGGCGGTGCTTTTGAACGATTTTGCTCCAGATAGTTGATTGACAGTGACTTGGAGCGTTTCTGAGGTCTCACCCGGAGGCTTGGGGGAACATCTGGAAAGCTCCACCATGCGGTTGAACACCTCCACCATGTGGCTGAACATCTCCACCGTGTGCATCGAGAGTTTCGCCATTCCTGCTTGCACACAGCCGTTAGCTTTGGCTTTATCTACCGATGTTGCACATGAAACGTGAGCGAGTGATAAACTTCTATTCCGGTCGTGTGCAAGGAGTCGGCTTCCGTTACTCGGTTAAGAAAGTAGCAACGGGATATGAAGTCACGGGACAGTGCGCAATCTTGATGACGGCCGCGTCGAGTTGATTGCCGAAGGACAGAAAGCCGGAGTTGGAAGAATTTTTAGTGGCGATACGCGACTCCGAAGTTGGTCGATTTATTCAGCAACGAGCAGACAAATTGGTCAGAAGCAAAAAATGAGTTTCGTGGATTTGAAATTGCACATTAGAGTGGGGCAGATGTAATGAAGTACGCCATCATCGCCGACATTCACGCCAATCTTGAGGCGTTGCAAGTCGTGCTGGACGACATCCAAAAGCAGAAGTGCACGCACATCGCATGCCTTGGCGACGTCGTCGGCTACAATGCCAATCCCAAGGAATGCCTGGATATCATTCGGCAGATGAACATTCCCGGTCGTCAAAGGCAATCACGACGAATACTGCTCCACTGACGAAGAACTCGAAGGGTTCAATCCCAACGCCGCTGAAGCCGTCATCTGGACCCGGCAACAACTCACCGATGATGACCGCAAATGGCTCCGCGACTTGAAGTATGTCCGGCTCGTTTCCAATTTCACCATCGTCCACGCAACCTTGGACCAGCCGCAACGCTGGGCTTACGTGTTTGAAAAATTGGACGCCGCGGCCAGTTTCACTTATCAGAACACGGCCGTCTGTTTCTTCGGTCACACCCACGTCCCGCTCGCGTTCATTCGCGACAGCAGCGTGCGCGGCGGCACCTATTCGAAATTCAAAGTTGAACCGGGTCGGAAATATTTCGTCAACGTCGGCGCTGTCGGCCAACCTCGCGATGGTATTCCCAAAGCCGGTTATGTCGTTTACGACATGAACGAAGGCTCCATCGAATTGCGCCGCCTCGACTACGACATTGCCGCCGTTCAGGCAAAAATCATCAAAGCCGGCCTGCCACAGCGCTTGGCTGACCGACTAGCCATCGGCAAGTAGTTGAAGATACTCATTCTCAAACCGAGCTCGCTGGGTGACGTCATCCAGGCTTTGCCGGTTTTGCGTCTGCTCAAGCGGCACCTGCCCAAAAGCGAAATCTACTGGTGGCTGGACGCCAATCTCGTCCCGCTCCTCGATGGCGATCCAGACCTCGCCGGCATCTTTCCATTCCAGCGCAAGCGCTGGGCCAGTGCCCATCGGTGGCCCGAAATCGCAACAAGCATTCGCACCATGCGCGCGAAGAAGTTCGATTACGCCATCGATTTACAAGGCCTCGCTCGCAGTGCTCTTTTTACATGGCTATCCAATGCGGACGTATTCGTCGGCCTCGATAATCCCCGCGAAGGCGGACGCGAAGGCGCCTGCGCTGTTTATGATTTAACCCCGCCTCGTTGCGCACCCGGCACACATGCCGTCGACCGTTACGCGGCTGTTCTTCCCTTGTTAAATGTTCCGACCACCTGGGATTTTGACTGGCTACCGCGCCGTGCAACTGTCGCCGATGCCGTGCAATCGAAGTGGCCAATCGGCAACGAGCCGTGGGTGCTTTTGGTTCCGGGCGCGCGTTGGGAAAACAAACTTTGGCCCGTCGAACATTTCGCAGCCACAGTCAAACTGCTCGCGAAAAATACAGATCTCAAATTCGCCGTCCTTGGTTCAGGCGACGACAAACAACTCGGCAAAACAATTTCATCAGCGGTGCCCGGACGTGTCCTTGATCTAACTGGCCAAACGTCTTTGCACGAAATGATCGAGTGGCTTAGGCTGTCGCGTCTTGTCATCGCGAACGATACCGGCCCGATGCACATTGCCGCGGCATTGGGCAAACCGACCATCGCGCTCTTTGGTCCCACGGACCCGAAGAGCGCCGGCCCCTTCCGACAACTCGACAAAGTGATGCAGTCTGATTCTCCATCCTGCATCCCTTGTCTCAAAGGCCGTTGCAGCTATCCAGAACGTATCGCTTGTTTGAAAGCGATCACACCTGAACAGGTCTACGCCAAAGCCTCTGCGCTTCTTTCTTGAGCTGAAAAAAGTCTGTCTCATTGTCCGGCCCGTGGCCATGTATAGGTAGATGCAAATAGTCGGCGACATGGATCTGGTGACGCGGTTTGTGCGCACCAACGCGCAGGACGCGTTCGAGGAATTAGTTTCGCGCCACGTCAACCTCGTTTACTCATCCGCAATACGGCAGGTCGGCGATCTGCATCTGGCGCAGGAAGTGACTCAAGCCGTTTTTATCATCTTCGCACGCAAAGCATCGTCGCTGGGTACGGACACGATCGTTTCCGCGTGGCTCTATCGCACGACCAAATTCGCCGCTGCCGATGCGTTGAAACAACGGCGCCGTCGCGAAAGGCGGGAACACGAGGCTTACATGCAATCTACGATTGAAGCCACAGCCATCGGGAACACCTGGAACGAAATTGCACCCGACGTTGACAGCGCGATTGCAACCCTTAGCGAAACCGATCGTCGCGTTATTTTGCTTCGGTTCTTCGAAAACAAAGCACTGACGGAAGTAGCAGGCGCTCTTGGCATCCAGGAACGAGCCGCGCAAAAGCGGGTCTCTCGCGCCCTGGAAAAACTGCGCGCGTTCTTCTCAAAACGCGGCGTTGCCGTCACAACCGTGACCATCTCAGCAGCAATTTCAGCAAATTCCGTTCAAGCCGCGCCCGCCGGATTGGTGCCGGCAGTCACCACCGTTGCAGTCGCAAAAGGAGCTGCCGCTAGCACGTCAACCATCACACTTGTTAAAGGAGTATTGAAGATTATGGCCTGGACCAAAATGAAAACCATTACTGTAACGGCGCTCGCCATCATACTCGCCGCTGGAACCACTACGATTGTGGCGTCAAAAACGCTGAGCAAGTTGCAATCAGACGATCCTCGCATGTGGGAGTTGAACAGCCAAACGTTAGATAGTCTGCCCCCAATGCTTGTCATTCGACCCACGAAATTTCCGTCATCTGGCGGTATGGTGCGCAGTTCAAAACAGAGGTCCGTGGGGCGTAACGCGGCAATCCAAAGTCTTTTGGTGGCTGCGTATAATCGCAGTTCAACGCGAATGGTTCTTCCGTCGGAGCTGCCGGATGGACGATATGATTATCTTTCCACCGTGCCTGCGCCGGAAAAAGCCCTACATGACGAAATCGAAAAACAGTTCCATCTTAAAAGTCATGTGGAAACGCGCGAGACTGATGTGCTGGCTCTCAAATTGAAAAATCCAAACGCGTCGGGATTGCGTGCCGGCAAGGGCTCTGGAGGTGGAATACACTCGTCGCAACGCGAAATAGCGTGGAACAATATGCGCATGGAAAGCGTCGGCAGCAACATGGAATGGTACTTTGGACTGCCGGTCGTGGATAAAACGGGGAACACCCGGAAATATGACATGACGTTGCGCTGGAGTGGTGACGACCGGGAGGCAATCAAAAAGGCTCTGCTCGAGCAACTCGGACTCGAACTGGTGCCGTCGCGCGAGCGCATCGAATTGCTCGTCGTCGAACGCGTGCCTTGATCGCAGCGACAGCCTATTGGCTAATCGCAACACGCCCGCTCACCCCGTTGCGAATGAAGTATCCCGTTGCGACGCTTTGATCCTGCATCGTGATGCCTTTGACTGTCACCGGCGTGCCATCCTGCATGATTATGCCGCTGAACAGGCCGGACTTTGGTGTCACCGAAAGATTTGCTTTGGTGGAACTGGTTTGGCAAACAATCGTATTCAGGTTTGTGCCAACAATTGGATTCACGACGTTTGCCGCTAATTTTCCTCCGCTGAGCATCATTGAACTGCCGTTGAGGTTGATACCCAGACCGCTCGAATGCGGATGGAAAGCCGAACCAACAACAGAAACCTTCGCAGCAAAACCATTTTGATAATTTGTGCCGCCTGCCGATTTAATCCAACGCAGATTACCGACGCAACGTGTGCCGGGCGTATTAGTGAACGACAGCCATCCGAGGACTGAACCATGGTTACCGTACAATTGGCAGTAGAGCGGCCAGGTGCCAGATGCCGCGAGCGCAGTGCCCTGAGTCGCTGGCGTATTATCGGCAAGAGTTGCACCGAGCTTAATCGCGCCGTTTGGCTGAATGGTCACGTTGCCAAAGCCATCGCCGTTCGGAGCTGTCGCACTGTTTTGTCCTTGCAGACATAGCGTGTAGGAACCGGCCTGCGGCGTTGTATTTTTCGCGCTGTAAACCGCGCGATTCGCCAGGAGTGGAATGTTCTTTCCATTCTTTCGCACGATGCCTTTCAGGCGTGCTTCCGTACCACTTGATTCCGCAACCAGCGACACGCTCCTGCCACCACTCAGCACCGCAACAGAACGATTCGCATGGAACTTCCCGCTGAACCCGGTATGCACACCATGCTGATTGATGCTGCCGGTATACGTCTGGTTCTTCGTTACCAACAGCGTGATATAGCCGGACGTGTCATCGTCAGGCGTGCCGTCGAAATAGAACAAGCCATTGTAACTGCCCGCCGCGAGTTGCGTCGAAACCGTCGCAACCGGCATGGTCGTCGAGCCGCCGGGACCGGTCACCACACACGTGTAAACGCCTGCACCGTCGAATGTAAGTGTGGTGGAGAAAGTCGATCCGGTCTGTCCCGGAATATTGACTCCATTCAATTGCCATTGATACATGAACGGCCCTTCACCAGAAATCGCCGGCAAGGTGAGCGTGACTGGATTGCCAATTAGCGCGTTAATGTATTGCGGAGAACCGATGGCTCGTGGGCTGTTAGACGCAGCGCCGTAGATGCCAGTTATTTCAGAGTCGCTCAGCGCGCGCGAGTAGAGTTCAATTTCGTCGATCTGTCCACCAAAGCGCGTCGGGCCTCCGTCGTCATCGGCGATTTCAAAACCAAAAATACTGGTAAGTACCGTGCCGATAGCCGGGAAGCTATTTGTTCCTGCCACAATACCATCAACATAAATCACCAAGTTCGTATCCTGCCGAACGCAAGCGATGTGGTGGTACCGTCTATCCCCAATATGCTGGCCACTGGTCTGGACGGAGAAAGCTCCGAGGTCAGTGTGTAATTCGAAAGACACATCATTGCCGAGGTCCATTACGCGGTAGCAGGCTGGACGAGAGAGTAAAACTGAATAACCGGCAGACGAAGCCCGTTCCCAAAAATCGACGGTGAAATCGTTCGCCCCGAAGTCACCGCAATTATTGAAGGAAATGAAATCACCGGCGCCATCGAAGCTAAACGCCTGACCGACAACTCCGGGCGCAAACGATGCATTCAAATCCGACAAGTTCGCGCCTCCCATCAGATCAACGCCGTTTCCTTCGGCGCACCACTTGCTCACCAGCCCGGGAAGAACGGTGCTCCCCGGGACTACGGTCAGGTGTGCCAAGGTACTGGTCACATTTTCCGCCGCATTCGAAACTTTCACTGAGTAATCACCCGCAGCCGAGAGCGGCACGGAACTCATCGTGAAAGCAGAATCCGTTGCGCCGGGTATGTCCGTCCCCTGGAATTGCCACTGGAACGAATACGGTTCCTGACCGGTCACCGCGACCGACAATGTCGCGGCCATGCCTTCGATTCCCTGAGCGCTCTTGGGTTGCGTCACAATCAGCAAGCTGGGATTCGGCTGATACGTCGAGAAAATTTCCGCATCGCTTAACGCACGATTGTAGAGAGTGATTTCATCGAGCATGCCGGTGAATTGTTTGCTGCCATCTATGCCATTGCAGCAGCTCCGGCCGAGAATCAGGTTTGGCGGCAGCGTCCCCATGTCTGCTGCGGGGCCGGCGGATGTCGGGCCGCGGATGCCATCGATAAACAGGGTGATCGCGCTACCTTTGCGAACTGCTGCGACATGGTGGAACACGCCGTCATTTAGAGTGACTGGAATACCGCTCGAAGTGGCGCTGATGAACGTGCCGGGTTGCCCTGCAAATTCCCACTGAACAAAATGCCGGGTTGCGTCCCATTGCAATTCAAACATGGGCGCGACGTTGCAAATATCGCGTTGTGCCAAAATCGTTTGGGCGTAACCGGTAAAGCTGGTTTTGATCCACAACTCGAATGTGAAATCGCCATAGCCAAGCGGACCGAACAGATTGCCGCAATTGACGGTCGTGTTCCCATTGAAACGAAATGCACTGCCGAGAACGCCGGCAGCGTATGATAAGTTGGCGCTTGGGGCACTCCGACCAGTGATGCTGTCGATGGTCGTGCCTTCGCCGGACCAGCGTGAAATCAAGTATTGATCGAGGGATGGTGCGTTGGTGACGAATAGTGTCGCTGCTGTGCTGGTGAGGTTTGTATATGGGTTGCTCACAATTGCGGTGTAAGTTCCCGCGTCGCTGGCTTGAGCGCTGTCGATTTGGTAGTAATGCCCAACTGCGCCCGGAATATCGTGTCCATTTAACTGCCATTGATAATTAATCGGCTCGATGCCGACACCGACCGCGTTGAAGACAACAGTGTGGTTGGCGAGCGTGCGTTGGTTGAATGGTTGCGTGACGATCGCGAGTTTCGAGTCGGGATGCATTAAAAGATATGCCTCATTCGCGTCGAGAGCCGTGTTATAGATGCGGATGTCATCCAACGCGCCAACTAAGCCATCATCACAGGTGTTGCCTCCGAAGGTCGCTACTGATGTGTTGGTGAATGTTTCGCCGGTATCTGGATCGGTGAAAACGTCAAAATTCGTCGATAGATCCACTATTGCGGAACCGCTGTTAAGGGCAGAGAGGACGCCGTCGACATAAATCAGAAGATCGGTGGAATGACGTTCTGCGATGACGTGATGGAAAGTTCCATCATTGACCTGTCGCGCGCTCACGGCGGCACAACTGACACCATTCGTATCGGCAATGACGAGGGCAATTTGTCCGTCGGGCGTAAGCGCGCAGTTCAGGGTATTGTCACCGCACAGGTCAGCAACGGCTCCGGCTTGGCCGGTCGTTTGAATCCAGAATGCCAACGAAAAATCGCCTGTCCGAAATGCGAATGCCTTCGGGTCCACGATGACCTGGCCAGTGCCATCAAAGCTATATGCCTGGCTGATTTGACCGGTCGTATACGACAGATTGGCAGACGAGCCGTCGTTTCCACCAACGATGTCCGACGTGTTGCCGTCCGCTGGCCAATGTGCAATCAGACTTGCCTGTGCTGCGAACGAAAACGCGAGTAGGGGAAGAGCGACCAACCGTAACAATTTTGTTTTCATAACATTATCGGACCCGGGTCGGGCGCAAGTCTGCTCTTTCTGCGGGAAGAGTCAATTCTACAGTAACGCTTCCGGGGGCATCCGCGAACTTGACTTGAGGACGGTGCAAATCCATCTTCTGCTTGCATTTGCCTCAATCAATCGGAAGCTCGTTATGACAAACCAAAGTGCCAGCAGCGACCTGCTTTCTCAGGTTACCGACTTCAAATATCCCGGCGAATGGGCGAGCGGTTCCAATGCCGCCCAACGCAGCAGGGAATGCTGCGCGCAGCTCGAAGAAGGGCGCATTGTTTACTTCGACAATATTCCTTTCAATTTTCCAAAAGAAGATCGTGAGTTTTTGCTTTCGCAAAAACAAAGCGGATTTAAGGGACATAAAAATATTTCCTATCGTCCAAAGCAGGACATGCTTCGTGGAGCAGTCGGGTCGAAAGAACACCTCGAGCGCACACACGAGATCATGCGCAGCTATTCTGCCGAAACGGTGAAATTCCTGTCGAAGTTGCTCGCGCCCTACGCGCCGCATTGGGCGTTGGATTTTGCCAGCTATCGCCCTGAAGAAGAGCAGGGCAGGGACCTCGCTTTGCACAAGCGCAACGACCTGATGCACGTCGATTCTTTTCCCACGCGTCCGATGCACGGCAACCGCATCCTGCGTTGTTTTACGAATATCAATCCATCAGCCCCTCGTGTTTGGCATACGACCACCGATCGCTTTCCGCAAATCGCCGAAAATTTCGCAGCCGACGCCGGCCTGAGCCGGATTGCCGCGCAGCGCGGTTACAATCCACTCCTGCTTGGTTTGAAAAAAATCGTTGGCATGAAAGCGCCCGCGCATTCGCCTTACGACCGTTTCATGCTTCGTTTTCACGACTACCTGAAAGAGAAAAACGAGTTTCAGGAGAATGCGCCCAAGCAACGGATCGATTTTCCACCCGGCTCAACGTGGATTTGTTATACCGATTCCGTTCCACACGCCGTGCTCTCCGGTCAATACGCGCTTGAACAGACCTTCATTATTCCGCTGCGCGCGCTGGTGACGCCGGAAAAGTCACCCATCCGTATTTTGGAAAAGATGGCCGGCCGCCCCTTGGCAAACGTGGCATAATCCGGATTCAGTTCGCAAAACTGAATACTGACGCACTGAATACTGAATACTTTTCTTCCCTGCCACGTCCCATTTAGCGGCGGGGTTTTCTTGAACGTGTGTTCACGCCCGCCTACACTCATGTGCATGAGAAAAATCGTCGCGCTGATGGCGCTGATGCTGGCGGGACTCGCGATCGCAAATGCAGCCCCGAGCGGAATAAACGTCGAGGTAGCTCTGGATCAAAGCCAGTTTCTGCCCGGTGAAGATGTCACCGTTGCGGTCCGGGTAACGAATTTGTCTGGACAGGAAATCGAACTCGGCAACGACAACCAATGGCTGACATTTAATATCCAGGGCGACGGTTCCTACATCGTGCCGCGAACCGGTGAAGTGCCCGTCGCCGGAAAATTCACGCTGCAATCTGCAAAGGTCGCAACGCGGCGTGTTAATATTACTCCCTATTTTAGTTTAACTCGGCAGGGCCGCTATCGTCTGACCGCGACCGTAAATTTGGCTCAATGGAAACAACAGGTTTCGAGCAGGGTGACAACGTTCATGATTATGACTGGCGTGCAACTGGCGAACGTCCCGGACCTTGAATTCGGCGTTCCACCCAAAGCCGGTGAAGCGAACACAATTCCGGAAATTCGCAAATACGTTCTCGAAAAGGCGGCCTACGCCCGTGACATGAAATTGTATCTGCGCATCACCGAGGCCACGGGCAAGTCACTGCGCGTGTTCCCGATAGATCGCATGGTTTCGTTCAGCACGCCCGAAGCTCAGATCGATGGCCACAGCGACTTGCACGTGCTGCACCAGACTGGCGCGCGCGCGTTTAATTATTCGGTCATCAATCCGGACGGCGAAGTGGTCCTTCGTCAAACCTATCAATACACCTCCACACGCCCGGTCTTGCGCAAAAATGACGATGGCAAGATTTTTGTGGGCGGCGGTGTTCGGACGATTTCCGCTCACGATTTTCCACCTGTCACCGCGTCAATTCCCGCAACCAAGACGGATGCCCAAACCGCAACGCCATAACTTCATTCCAGTATGTTTACTGCTGTTGCTGGCGTTCTGTTGGAACGTTCGGTCTCAGCAAGTGGTGCTGCAGCTCAAAAATGGCGACCGGTTGACTGGAAAAATTGCTTCTGAAACGACGAACCAGATTGTCCTGATCACGACGTGGTCGAACAATATCACCATTCCGGTCGGTTGGATTACGAAGCGTGAAGCAATGACCAATCCGCCGGTTGTTGTCGTTGCCTCCAACGCCCCGGCAGCCATTCCGACCATTCCTCTCTCGCCCGCCAGGGCCATTGCTCCGCCGGCTCCGGTCGTGATTTTGACAAAGACACCGGACCATTGGCATTACGAAGCGCAGGTCGGTATCAATCTGCAGTATAACCAGGTAACCTCGGAACTTTACTATGGAGCGTTCAAGACGCTCTACACGGGAGACCTTTGGCGGGACGTCATGGACCTGAAGGTCAACTACGGCAAAGCCGACGGCACGCTCTCGGCAAATAACGCCAGCTCCACCTGGCGTGTCGAGCACGACGTGAACAAGACCAAGCGCATGTTTGTCTTCAATGCTGTCGGAGCCGGCTACGATCAGGTGCGGCAAATTCATTTTACTTACGACGAAAGCGTGGGTGCTGGTTACAAATTTATCGAACGGCCAAATTTGACTTTGACGGGCGACTCAGGGGCGAACTATCAAAAGGAATATTTTTATCGACAGGTTCAGCAGGACAACTTCTCGTTACGGCTGGCGGAGATGGTGAGTTGGAAGGTGAATCCCCGGGTCACCTTTGACGAGAAGTTCGAGTTCTACCCGCGCGTGACCAGTTGGTCGAATTACCGTTTGCGCGCGGAAGCGAACATCGCTTACAAACTCAACACCGCAGGAAGCTTGTTCCTCAATTTGGGGGTGGTCGATCTTTACGATACCCAACCAGCTGCCAATGTATCGCAGAACGATTTACAGTTTCGCTCCAGCCTGGGACTGAAATTTTAAGCAGCGTCAATGCAATTGGAGTAGAACGGTCGCATCGCTCCCAATTTCTTAACGACCTCCGCGAGATTTGGCACGACTGCATCGCGGCGACCGGCGCCCAGCCACGGAGATTCGATTAGCAAAGACAGACAGCCAGCGTTTCGCGCGGCTTCGGCATCTTGCCATTTGTTGCTGATCACTACGCATTGTTCGATGTCCAATTTCCATTTGAAGGCTGCTTCCATCAACAAACCTGGTTTTGGCTTTCGGCAGGGGCAAAACTCGCTGGTGTCATGCGGGCAAACAAAAATGTCATCCAAAGAAAATGTGCGACGGAGAATGGAATGCATCAGGTCCAGCTCGCGACGCGGTAAGACACCGCGCGAGACCCAGGGCTGATTCGTGGTCGCGATTAGAAGGTAACCTGCAGCTTTTAAATGGAGCAGCGGTTCCATCGCCTGCGGGTTGTGCGCCAGTTGTTCGATCGCGAGCGGAGACATCGGTTGGCCTCGTTCCACCCTCTCGGCGTTCAAGATGCCATCTCGCTCTAAAAAAACTGCCCTTCGCATACAGGTCTATATAGCAAAACGCTCGCCGAGGCATGCCAGCATCGGGAAAACCACTAAAAACCCAGTATTTACAGGCCTTTCCGTGTATCGCAAAAATGCGAGAAATGGCGGTATTCAAGCACAAGAAAGCTACAGCCGCAGATTGACTCGACCCGTTGCTTTCGGCGATAAAGAAGCACTGCAATGCAAACCGCAACCGCTCCTGTCGCCCGAAAGAGCACGCTCCAAGGCGTTTCGTCGTATCACATTTTGGTCCTCGTAATCGCCGCGGGAGGTTGGCTGTTCGATTGCATGGGCCAGCGCATCTTCGTGCTAGCCCGTGAACCGGCGTTTCGCGAGCTGCTGGCGTCTCAAGCAAGTTTGATGGATGCCAAATCCTTTGATGCCTTGGTTAAAAGCTGGGGAGGATGGGCGACCTTTACGCTCATGGTAGGTTGGGCAACAGGTGGTTTGATATTCGGTACGATGAGCGATCGAATCGGTCGGGTAAAAACGATGATTGCGACGTTGCTCGCTTACACGATTTTTTCCGGCCTCACCGGCCTGGCTCGCACGCCATATGAGTTTCTTGCGTATCGCTTTTTAGGTGGGCTCGGCATCGGCGGCATGTTCGGTGCGGCTACGACGTTGGTTGCTGAGAGCATGCCGACGAGTTTTCGCGCGGTCGCGTTGGGCATCATGCAATCGCTTTCCGCCTTTGGAAACATTGGCGCGTCACTTATCAGTGCATGGTGGATCCCGCCAGGCAAGGCCGACTTCTTTCACGGTTACGCCGGTTGGCGCTGGATTTTCCTCGCCGGCGCTGCCCCTGTGATTCTTGCCGTTCCCATTGCGTTACTCCTGCGTGAACCGGAGCCGTGGCTTGAAGCAAAACGTAAAGCTAAAGAGAGCGGGGGGGCCGGTAAACACGTCGGCTCGGTCGCAGACTTGTTCAGAGAACCCCGTTGGCGTCGTAACACCTTTGTCGGAATTTGCCTCGGATTGGCTGGAATGGCGGGTCTATGGGGAATCGGTTTCTTCTCGCCCGAATTAATTTCTACGGCGCTCAAAGGCGCGCCTCAGACGACCGTCGATATCGTTCGTGGATACGGAACTGCGTTCCAGGATGTGGGAGCATTCTTCGGAATGCTCGCGTTTACTTTCATCGCGACCCGTTTCAGCCGTCGTCTGGCGTTCTTTGGTGCCTACGTCCTGTGCCTTGTCACAACCATTTTCGTCTTCAACAATCTGCGCTCCGGTTCAGACGCTTACTGGATGCTCCCGCTGATGGGCTTTGCGCAACTGTCGGTCTTTGGCGGCTACTCCATCTACTTCCCAGAACTCTTCCCCACGCGTCTGCGCGGCACCGGCGTTGGCTTCTGCTACAACACCGTTCGCTACCTTGCCGCATTCTTTCCGTTGATGCTTGGTGGGCTCAATACGATGTTGATCGACCAACACATCAACGAACCATTCCGCAAAGCCGCGACAATTCTATCCTTCATCTTCATCCTCGGCATCGTGGCGTTATTCTGGGCTCCCGAAACCAAAGGCAAGCCGCTGCCGGAAGATTAACATAGCACCGTCAACAATTTGTCGAACATGCAGCTCATTGCCGGTATTGTTGAATTGCGAGCTGTGAACTTCATTCACAACAGGGCCGGGACCTTGCGAATGCGACTGTATAGTGAAGTAACGGTCTTGTAAATAGGTAAGTTACGGCACTACAATAAAGACGAAAAAGCCCGTTCTTGCGAACGGGCTTTCGTGTAATTTGTTTTTAACTTCGTTTAGGCAGTCGCTTCTTTTTCAGCAGCGACTTTCTTTTTGCGGGGCTTCTTTTCCTTCTTTTCACCTTCCGCGGCTTCTTTTGCTTCGCCTTCTTTGGCTTCGGCAGCAGGAGCTTCGGTCTTGGGTTCCACGGGTGCAGCGACGGGGACGTCGACGAACTCGAGGATGGCGAGCTGGGCGGCGTCGCCGACTCGTTGGCCAAGGCGCATGATGCGGGTGTAACCGCCATTACGTTCTTTTTGGGTCGGAGCGATGTCGTTGAACAGGATTTTGACGGCTTCCTCGTCCTGGTGCAGGCGGGCGGACGCGAGACGACGATCGTGCAACGTGCCGGCTTTGCCTAGCGTAACCATCTTTTCGACGACGGAACGAGCGGCTTTGGCTTTGGCCAGGGTCGTCGTGATGCGGCGATGTTTGATCAAGCTGCAGACCATGCTGGCGAGCATGCGATTGCGATGCGTGCCGGTGCGGCCGAGTTTAGCTGTGCGTTTTAAATGGCGCATATGTCGAAGTTATTCAGCCAGCTTCATTTCGTCTTTGGGCGCTTCCAGCAAGGCTGGATCGATGTTCATGCCCAGAGAGAGTTGGAGGCTGGAGAGTTTGTCTTTGATTTCGTTTAGCGATTTTTTGCCGAAATTGCGGTACTTGAGCATTTCGCTTTCGGTCTTCATCGCCAATTGACCAACGGTGGTGATGTTGGCGTTGTTCAAGCAATTGGCCGCGCGGACGCTGAGCTCGATTTCGTTGACGCTCATGTTGAGCAGCTTCTTCATCTTCGCTTTTTCGTCGTCCTGCTTGGCTTCGGTCTCTTCGAATTCGACGGCGTTCTTATCGTAGCCGACGAAGACATCGAGGTGATGCTGCAAAATGGCGGATGCCTGGGTGAGAGCGTCATCAGGAGTGATGCGGCCGTCGGTCCAGATTTCCATGATCAAACGATCATAGTCAGTGCGCTGGCCGACACGGGCGTTTTCAACGGCGTAACGGACGCGGGTGACAGGGGAGAAGAGGGAGTCGATTGCGATGACGCCAATGGCCTGGTCGGGCTTCTTGTTTTCGTCACCGGGGCAAAAGCCACGGCCGACTTTGACTTCGAGTTCCATCTCGAATTTCTTCTTCTTGTCCAAAGTGCAAACGATTTGCTTCGGGTTGACGATCTCAACGTTCTGGTTGAGTTCGATGTCGCCGGCAGTCACTTCGCCTTCTTTGTTGACGGAGAGGAGCAGCGTTTGAGGCTCACGGCTGTGAGCCTTGAAAAGGACCTTCTTGAGGTTCAACACCAAATCGGTGACGTCTTCAACGACGCCTTCGATGGTCGCGAACTCGTGCATGGCACCGTCCACTTTGATGGAGGTGACGGCGGCGCCTTCCAAAGAGGAGAGGAGCACGCGGCGCAGGGAGTTGCCGACGGTGTGGCCGTAACCGGTTTCAAACGGTTCAGCGATAAATTTTGCGTAGGTTTCTGTAGCGGTTCCTTCTTCTTTGGACAACCGCTTGGGCATTTCGAAACGTCCTAGACGTACTGGCATATTTTCCTTTCAACAATTTTAATCTGGTCTTTCCGGGTATTTATTCCCGCGCCGGAAAGGCCCGTATAATTGTTTTTTGTCCCGCATTGCTGCGGGACGTTGTTACTGTTTAGCGGGAATAAAATTCAACGACAGCCTGCTCATTGGCAATGGGCTGGATTTCGTCACGCGTTGGAACGCGGACGAGGGTTCCTTTGAAAGCTGCTTTGTCCAGCGACAACCATTCAGGGACGGTGCGGCTGGTGGACAGTTCCATGTTTTTGGTCGCGAGTTGCTTGGAGACGTTGTTGTCTTTGGCTTCGATCACGTCGTTCACTTTGACAGCGAAGGACGGGATGCTGACCTTGCGACCGTTCACTTTGACATGGCCGTGGCAAACCATCTGACGCGCCGCAGCGCGGGTGGTGGCGAAACCAAGGTGATAAACGATGTTGTCCAAACGTGTCTCGAGAATCTGCAGCATTTGCTCGCCGGTAACACCGCGGCGTTTCAGCGCTTTTTCGTAGACGCCACGGAATTGCTTTTCCATGAGGCCGTAGAAGTAGCGCAGCTTTTGCTTTTCGATCAGGCCGAGACCGTAGTCGGTGTGTTTGCGGCGAGACTTCGGGCCGTGGACACCGGGACCGTAGTTGCGGCGTTCGAGATATTTGTCGGGGCCGAACATGGCCACACCGAAACGGCGGCTGATGCGAGTTCTTGGTCCTGTATAACGAGCCATATTAAATTCCTATTAATTACAAATTAAAGATTACAAATTACAAAATTACACGCGGCGTTTTTTGCGAGGGCGGCAGCCGTTGTGCGGAACTGGCGTGCAGTCTTTGATCGCGCTGATTTCGAGGCCGATGGCCTGAAGTGCGCGGATGGCGGATTCACGGCCGGAGCCAGGACCCTTGACGCGGACTTCGACTTCGCGCATGCCGTGGGACATGGCTTGACGAGCGGCATCCTGGGCAACTTGTTGCGCCGCGAACGCGGTGCTCTTGCGGGAGCCCTTGAAGCCGACGCGACCAGCGGACGACCAACCGAGCACGTTGCCGTGCATATCGGTGATGGTGACGTTGGTGTTGTTGAACGTGGCCAAAATGTTTGCGATGCCAACGGCGATGTTCTTCGCGCCTTTGGCTTTGATGATTTTCTTAAGGTTTGGATCATCACCCAGCAACTCGGCAGCGGTCGGAGCAGCAGGAGCGGCGACGGCAGCGGGTGCACCGGCAGGGGCAGCACCATCAGCGGGTTTCGCAGCAGCGTCACCGGCGGGAGCTTTCTCCTTCTTCGGCTTGGCAGCGGCGGCGGGCTTGTCACCGGTCGCGGCAGCGGGTGCTGCAGCAGCGGCGTCGGCTTTCGGCGCTTTTTCTTTTTTAGGTGCGGCTGGTTTCTTTTCTTCGGCCATAAAATTAAATGTGAGTGTGAAAGTGAATTAATGAATACCGGTCTTGGCGTTCGGATTGCGTTGGACACCGACTGTCTTGCGCGGGCCTTTGCGCGTGCGCGCGTTGGTCGAGGTGCGTTGACCGCGGACAGGCAGACCGCGCAGATGGCGGACGCCGCGATAGCACTTGATGCCTTGCAGGCGCTTGAGGTTCATGCCGAGTTCGCGGCGCAGGTCACCTTCGATGACGTACTTGCCGTCCTGAATGGCGTGAACGATTTGGGACATCTGTTGCTCAGTCAGGTCCTTGGCGCGCGTCTGCGGATCGATCTTGGCGTTTTCGAGAATGACGACCGCGTTGGAAGGGCCGATGCCGTAGATGTAGCGCAGAGCGATGTCGATTCGCTTGTGGCCGGGAATTTCTACTCCGATGATACGTGCCATATATTTTAAAAAATTCGGTTAAAGGTGTCAATTAGGTCGAATTTAGGTGAATTAAACTGTATTTCCGTGCACCTAATTAGCCCTGACGTTGTTTGTGACGGGCATTAGAGCAAATCACGCGAATAACGCCTTTGCGCTTCACGATTTTGCAGTTTTCACACAGTTTTTTGACTGATGCTCGCACTTTCATAACAAGTCTTCTATTTTTCAGTTTTCAGTTTTCAGCAAACTCAAATTCACTCATCACGCATCGTGATGCAGCCCTTTCGACAAATCGTAGGGTGACATTAGCACCGTTACGACATCCCCAACGCAATCTTTTCAAAACTCAAACGACGCTTGCCGGACACGTGGGCCAGGAGGCGATGGCCATTGGCCAATTCGACCCTGAACAACGTGTTCGGCAACACTTCCACTATCTTACCTTCAACTTTGATGGCATCTTCTCGGGCCATTGTTACCAAACTCCGCCTCGTTACCTCGGCGGCTACAAAAATCAACCAACGGCACTTTGTTTCACCAAAGTCAGAATTTCCGGTTCTGAATCCGTAATCAAAACCGTATGTTCAAAATGGGCGGAGAGTTGACCATCTTTGGTAACTACTGTCCAGCCATCTTTGAGGACCTGAACTTCCGGGCCTCCTGCATTGACCATCGGTTCAATGGCTATGGTCATGCCGGCCCGTAACTTAGGCGAACTTTTGTCATTTTCAACAAAATTTGGCACTTGCGGTTCTTCATGAACCGATTTGCCAACGCCATGTCCTACAAATTCTCTTACTACACTGAATCCATTGGATTCGACATAGTTCTGAATCGCGCGCGATATATCAACAACCCTGTTCCCTGCCACCGCTTGTCCAATTCCCACATAAAGAGCGCGTTCCGTAACATCCATCAGGTGCTGAGCGTGCAAATTGCACCCTCCAACAGCCACTGTCCTGGCAGTGTCACCGATATAACCGTTATATCGGATTCCCACATCCAGACTGATAATATCCCCAAAATTCACTCGGCGATCGGTCGCCAGGCCGTGGACGACTCATCATTAACCGAGATGCAGATATTGCACGGATATTTGCGGTAGTTCAAAAACGCGCTTTTCGCGCCGTAATGCCTTGATCCGCTCCGCCGCAAACTCATCTATTTCCTTCGTCGTAACACCCGGCCGAATAAATTGTGCCACTTCGTCAAGAACCGTTCCGGCAACCGCACAAGCCGGTCGCATCGCCTGCAAGTCGCGTTCTGATTTTAATAATGATCTGTTTCGACGCCACAGAACACTACCTGTCTGAGAACCGAGCGGCGAATTCCAAAAGCTTCGCCGCTTCGATCACTCATTAAAATCTTCCCTTGATACGGCCCTTCTTGAGGAAGCCGTCGTAATGGCGCATCAACAGGTGCGATTCCATCTGGCGCATGGTGTCGAGCATGACACCGACCATGATCAGCAAACTGGTGCCGCCGAAAAATTGGGACACAGAAATGGGAATGCGCATCAGTTCCTGGAGCAGGATCGGAATGACGGCAATGGCAGTCAGGAAGATCGCGCCGGCGAGGGTGATGCGGCTCATTGTCTTGTGCAGGAAATCGCTGGTGGCCTGGCCCGGACGAACGCCAGGAATGTAACCGCCGCCTTTTTTCATATCGTCAGCGATTTGGATTTCGTTGAACTGTGTCGCCACCCAGAAATAGGAGAAGAACAGGATCAACAGACCGTAAAGAGTCAGATAGAGGAACGAACCGCGATCCAACTGAAGCCGACATCTGCAAGAGGAACGGCATGTTGAATTTTGTGCCGGCCAAGCGCAATATCATGGAGGGGAACATCAGCAATGCCTGGGCGAAGATGACTGGCATAACGCCAGCGTAGTTGACGCGCAGCGGCATGAACGAGCTGCCACCGGAATAAATTTTGCGACCAACAGCGCGTTGAGCGTATTGGACGGGAATTTTGCGTTGCGCCTGGGTCACGGCGATGGTGCCAGCGATAACCGCGCAGAGCAACAGGACCAACGCGACGGCGTGACCCCAGTTGAAATGGATTCGTGTCGGCCGACGCCGCAGGCGGGAAGAACATATCCCAAGCACCTTGGACAGCGGCAGGCAAGCGAGCCAAAATGCCGATGGTGATAATGAGGGAGATACCATTGCCGATACCGCGTTCGGTGATTTGTTCACCGAGCCACATCAAGAGCATGGTGCCGGTGGCGAGAATGATCGTGGTTTCGATGCGGAAAATCCAAAGGTGTGATTGGTGGGCAACGAGATTGCCCGTGAAGCCTTTGAACAATCGAACTAGCGTTTTCCCAACCAAGCGCCATGAACCAGCCCTGGCCGATGCACAGGATCAAGGTGCCGACACGGCCGTATTGCACCAACTTCGCGCGTCCGCCTTCTTCTCGAGCAAGCTTTGAGAGCTGCGGAATGACGGCGGTGAGCAACTGAATGATAATGGTCGCGCTGATGTAAGGCATGATGCCGAGCGAACCAATCGCGCAGCGTTCAAAACCACCACCCGTGAACATGCTGTACATGCCGAGCAAGCCGTTGTTAGCGGAATTGCCATTCGCCTGGAAGAATTTGACCAAGTCAGCGGCGTTGGTGCCGGGGCAGGGGATCAGCGAGGCAAGGCGGCAAATCGCCAGAACGAAGAGCGTGAACAGGATTCGCGACTTCAGCTCCGGAATTTTGAAGCAGTTGCTGAGGGTGTTGATGATTGATTTAAGCATTTAACAAAAGCTCCATGCTCCATCCCGAATACGATCGGGATAAACTGCCAGCATCAAATTTTGGTTGTTCGATGCGAGTCATTATTACTTTGCCGCAACTTTAGCTGTCGCTTCGGCTTTGGGTTTCGTGATCAGGTTGCACGTGCCACCTGCTTTTTCGATCGCAGCCTTGGCGGAAGCGCTGAATGCATGAGCGGAAACGGTGAGTTTTTTTGTCACTTCGCCGGTGCCGAGAATTTTGATCAAGGTGACTGTGCCATTGGCTATACCAGTCTTGCGCAAAACAGCTTCGTCAACAGTCGCGCCGTTATCGAATTGATTCAGGCTCTTGAGGTTGACCGGAATATAGCGAGTGGTAAACGCGGTGTTATTAAAGCCACGTTTGGGCATACGGCGAATGAGCGGCATCTGACCGCCTTCGAAACCGATGCGAATGGAGCTACCGGAACGGGCGGTCTGGCCTTTGCCACCGCGACCGCTGGTTTTACCGTGGCCGCTGGATTCACCCTGGCCGAGGCGTTTGCGACGATGCTTTGCGCCGGGGCGCGGTGATAAATTATGTAAACGCATAACCAAATCTTGTAATCAGTAAATCAGTAAACAGTAATCAATTTAAGCAGCCGGTGCAGTAGGAGCTTCAGGAGCTTTTGTTTCCACTGCGGGAACTTTCGCTTTCGGCGTCTTAACTTCCAAACCGCGCAAACGATAGATGTCTTCGCGCAAGCGCAATTGTTTCAAACCGTGCAAAGTTGCTTTAACGACGTTGGACGGATTGTTCGAACCGAGCGATTTGCTCAGGATGTCTTTAATTCCAACGGATTCGAGCACCGCACGGACGGTTTTGCCGGCGATAATGCCAGTTCCAGGTGACGCGGGGCGCAAGAGGATCTTGGCGCCGCCGTAGCGAGCCAGAATTTCGTGCGGGATGGTCGCGTCTTTGATCGAGACGGGCGTCATGTTGTTCTTAGCCATCTCGCCACCTTTGCGGATGGCTTCGGAAACTTCCATGGCTTTGCCAAGACCGAGACCGACACGACCGCGCTTGTCACCAGCGACAACGAGGGCGCTGAAGCTAAAGCGGCGACCGCCTTTGACGACCTTGGCCGAGCGGTTGATGAAGACAACCTTTTCGCTCAGTTCGGAACCGCCACCTTCACCGGAACCGCCTTCGCCGGGTGCGCCAGGGCCACCGGTGCCGGGACGTTGACGACGGGGTCCGCGATTGCCGCCAGGGCCACGATTGCCACCGCCGGGTCCACGACCACCACCACCACCAGGTCCACCGCGAAAGCCACCGCCACCGCCGCGAGGGCCGCCTGTATTTGTATTTGGAGTTTCAGCCACAGTTTTTTCTCTCTTGTTACTGGTTAAAATTTCAATCCGGCTTCGCGAGCGGCATCAGCCAATGCTTTGACCTTGCCGTGATAAGGCGCACCGCTGCGGTCGAAGACCACGCTGGTGATACCTTTGCTCTTCGCTGCTTCAGCGGCGAAGGTGCCGATTTTTTTGGCACTGGTAACGTTCGCGCCGAGCTTATCGCGATCGGGAGCGTTCTTTGCCGTGGTGCAGGCGGAAGCGACCGTCAAACGGCCTTCATCGTCAATGAACTGCACGTAGATGTGCTCGTTCGTGAAACGAACGGCCATACGAGGGCGGTCTTTTGTGCCGGTAACTTTTTTGCGAATACGCCAGTGGCGCAGTTGCCGTAATTTCTGTTTTTTATCAGTTCTCATTTTTTACGAGCCACGGATTTGGCCGTGTGCTGCTAAATTTTATATCAAAAATTGTTTCTAAATGTTGCGGCCAAGATGGCCACACCTCATTATTGAACAGTCTTGCCTTCCTTGCGGACGACATGCTCGTCGCTATAACGAACACCTTTGCCTTTGTAAGGTTCCGGCGGGTAGTAGCTGCGGAGTTCCGCGGCAACCTGGCCGACGAGCTGTTTATTCGGTCCTTCGATCGTCACCTTGGTGTTTTCTTCCACCTTCACCGTGATCTGGTCCGGTATGGGATAATTGATCGGGTGCGAATAGCCAAGCACTAGGTTTACAACCTTGCCCTGGACAGCGGCTTTGAAACCGACGCCCTGGATTTCCAGCTTCTTGACGAAACCTTCGCTGACGCCCTTGACCATGTTGTTCAAGATGGAGCGGCTGAGGCCGTGCAAAGCTTTGGCTTGGGCATCTTCGCCGTCGCGCGCAACAATAATGTTGCCGTTGTCGACTTTGACGGAGGTGCGCTTGGGCAGATCGAAATCGAGCTTGCCTTTCGGACCTTCCACAAAAACTTTCTGGCCTTTGATTTCCACCTTAACCTTAGGCGGGACTGCAACAGGCATTTTTCCGATACGTGACATAAAATCTTTTCAGTTACAGCGTCGTTACCTCGGCTGTTACAAAATAATGTTTACCAAACTACGCAAAGCATTTCTCCACCGACGTTCTTCTTCTTCGCCTCGGTACCGGTCATGATACCTTGTGAGGTCGAGAGGATGGTCGTGCCGAGACCGCCGAGAACGCGAGGTACTTCGGTCGCACCGCTGTAGCGGCGCAGCCCAGGAGTGCTCACGCGCTTGATGCCTTCGATGACAGGAGTGCGGCCGGCATACTTCAGCTTGAGCTTGAGCTTCTTGCTGGTCGGCTTACCGTCCACCGCCACCTCGGCGATATAACCTTCGCGCTTCAAAATATGGGCGATGCTCTCTTTGAGCTTCGAATGCGGCATTTCTGTCTCCGGCAACTGCGCGCGGCTGGCGTTGCGGATGCGCGTCAACATGTCTGAAATAGGATCCATCATAATTACCAACTTGCTTTAGTGACACCGGGGACGAGACCTTGCAACGCTGCTTCACGAAAAGTCATACGTGAGCAGCCGAACTTGCGCAGGTAACCGTGGCGGCGACCGGACATGGAACAACGATTGACGACGCGGGACGGACTGGCGTTGCGCGGCAGTTTGCTCAGCGCGGCATAGTCGCCCTTGGCTTTCAATTCGGCGCGAAGCGCGGCGTATTTCTTAACCGTCGCGGCTTTCTTTTTATTGCGTTCTATCCAAGATGTTTTTGCCATAAAAAATTATTATTTTTCAGCGAACGGCATGCCCATCATTTTCAACAGGTCGTGCGCTTCTTCGTTGCTCGTGGCGCTCGTTACGATGGTGATGTCCATCCCTTGCGTGCGCTTGATCTTGTCCAATTCGATTTCCGGGAAAATTGTCTGGTCATTGACGCCGAGCGAGTAATTGCCACGACCGTCGAACGAACGAGGCGAAACGCCACGGAAGTCACGAATACGGGGCAGGGCAGCGGCGACGAGGCGATCGAAAAATTCGTACATGACCTCTTTGCGCAGGGTGACATGGCAACCGATGGCCTGGCCTTCGCGCAATTTGAAGCTGGCGATGCTGTGGCGGGACTTGGCGATCACGGGCTTGCGGCCGGTGATGGCAGTCATGTCGCGCGCGGCGTCGTCGATTGCACCTTTTTCCAACGAGGCGCTCACGCCCATGTGGATCACGATTTTTTGGATCTTCGGGATCTGATGGACGTTCGTGTACTTCCGCTTCTCTTTAAGAGCGGGAGCAACTTCCTTCTGGTACTTTTCGTATAATCTGGCTGTATTCATTCGCTTATTTCCGGATTTTGCCGGAGCGTTTTGTTAAAATTTATTCTTTGTTAGCTTCAGCCTTACCGTGCTTGGCGTCGTGTTTGGAAGCGAGCACCACATTCGAGATGTGGATCGCAGCTTCACGCTCGATGATTGCGCCTTGCGGGTTGTTCTGATTCTTGCGCGTATGGCGTTTGACGATTTTTACGCCTTCGACCAACACGCGGTCTTTTTTGGTGATGATTTCAAGGACTTTGCCGCGCTTGCCCAGTTCAGAACCGGCAATAACGACCACCTCATCACCCTTTTTCACATGAAATGCCATAATTAAATAACCTCCGGCGCGAGCGAAATGATCTTCATGAACTTCATATCGCGCAGTTCGCGGGCGACCGGTCCGAAGATGCGGGTGCCGCGGGGATTCTTTTCCTTGTCGATGATAACAATCGCGTTGTTGTCGAAGCGCAGATACGAACCATCGGAACGGCGAATCTGCTTCCTCGTGCGCACGATAACTGCGTCAACGACATCGCCTTTTTTGACGGTGCCATCGGGAGCTGGCCTCTTTGATGTGCGCCTTGATGATGTCGCCGATGCCCGCATATTTCTGGTTACGGCCAATGACGCCAATGGCCCAGGCGAGCTTCGCGCCGGTGTTATCGGCCACGTCTAAATTGGAACGAATTTGCAACATAAAATCTTAAGCGTTAACTGGCGAAATCTGCTTGGCCTTTTCCAGGACCTGGGTTAAGCGCCAGCGCTTCAACTTCGAGAGCGGGCGGGTTTCGCGGATCAACACCACGTCGCCAACCTGGGCTTCACGTTTTTCGTCGTGGGCGTAGAACTTTGAAAAAGCTTTGACGACTTTCTTGAATTTCGGATGCGCAAAACGGCGTTCAACACTGACAACGATGGTCTTGTCCATTTTATTGGAAATGACCTTGCCGAGACGTTCCTTACGATGGCCGCGGTCTTCTGCGGTATCGAGTTGCGCTGCAGCCGTGCTGCCTACGTTTCCTTTTATTTCTTCGGGCATAGTTCCTCAGTTATTTCGTCTTTGCAGCGGCGGTTTTGCGCAGTTGAGTAGCGCGGGTTTCAAGGCGCGCGATATCGCGGCGCAAGTCGCGCAAACGGGCCGGCTTCTCGAGCTGGCTGCTGGCCTGTTGAAGGCGCAGATTAAATCGCTCCTGGCGAAGGTCGCGACTTTTAGCGGTCAGCTCTTGCAATGTTAAATCTTTAATTTCGGTCATCTTCATACCTTAGAGATCAGCGTGACGTGAAATGAATTTCGTCTTGATCGGGAGCTTGGTCGCGGCCAAACGCATGGATTCACGCGCGATCGCTTCCGGCACACCGTCCACTTCGAACAACACGTTCGCGGGACGGATGACAGCCACCCAGGATTCAAGAGGGCCTTTGCCCTTACCCATACGGGTTTCCAACGGTTTCTTGGTAAAAGATTTTTGCGGGAAGATGCGGATCCAAACTTTGCCACGGCGCTTCATGTAGCGGGTGACAGCGACACGGGCGGCTTCGATTTGCTTGGTGTCGAGCCAGCAGCGTTCAAGGGCTTGCAGGCCGTATTCACCGAAAGCAACGGTGCCGCCGCGAATGGCGATGCCGGTCCGGCTGCCGCGGTGCATCTTGCGATATTTAACTCTGGCTGGTTGAAGTGGCATGGGTCAAAAATGTTAAATTTATTGTGCAGCAACAGGCGCTGGGGCAGGGGCAGGAGCCGCTACCGGGGCCGTCATTGCTTCTTTTGGTTTCTGGTCAGGCTTGAACTCGCCTTTGCAAATCCAGCACTTGATGCCGAGTTTGCCATACATCGTGTGCGCTTCGGCAAAGCCGTAATCGATGTTCGCGCGCAAGGTGTGCAGCGGAACGCGGCCTTCATGATATTTTTCGACACGCGCGATTTCAGCGCCGCCGAGACGGCCGCCGACGCGGATCTTGATGCCTTCAGCGCCGAAATCCATGGCGACTTGAACGGACTTTTTCATGGCGCGACGGAAGGAAACACGGCGTTCCAATTGGAGCGCGACGTTTTCAGCAACGAGCTGAGCATCGATCTCAGGCTGCTTGATTTCCATGATGTCGACGTAAACTTCTTTGCCGGTCATCTTGCTGAGATCTTCCTTGATCTTGTCGATTTCAGCGCCTTTGCGGCCGATGACGACACCCGGACGGGCAGTGTGAATGGTGATGCGGCAGCGCGAGGCAGCGCGTTCGATGCCGATGCGCGCAACGGAAGCGCCTTCGAGTTTGCTTTTGAGAATTTCGCGAATCTTGCGGTCTTCTGCGAGGAGCTTGCCGAATTCTTTCTTTTCAGCAAACCACTTCGAGCCCCAGTCTTTAGTGACGGCGATTCGTAAACCTACTGGATTAGTTTTCTGGCCCATAATTATTCGTCGGACAAAATGATTTTAACGTGGCAGTTGCGTTTAATGATCGGACCAGCGGAACCGCGGGCCTTGGGGGTAAAACGTTTCATGCTGGTCGCGGTGCCGGCAACGGCTTCTTTGACGCGCAGACGATCGGTCTTGAAATCGGCGTAATCCTTGTGGTTCGCCTTCAAGTCTTCGGCATTGGCCACGGCGGAATGGAGCGTCTTGGCGACGATGCGCGCACCTTTGCGGGGCACCACGGCCAGGACTGCCTCCGCTTTGGAGGCGGGCAAACCGCGAATCTGACGCACGACTTCGCGCATTTTCTGCGCGGACATGCGAACGTTTTTTGTAATAGCCTGAACTTGCATAACTATTTCGCTTCGGCTTTGGCGGTGTGTGCGCCGTGTTTCTTAAAGGTTCGGGTCAAGGAAAACTCACCCAGGCGGTGGCCAACCATGTTTTCAGTGACGAACACCGGGTTAAAGACTTTGCCGTTATGCACGTTGAAGGTCAGCCCCACGAAATCGGGGGTGATCATCGAACGGCGCGACCAGGTCTTGATCGGGGACTTCGATTTGGCAGCCTTTGCCTTGTCGATCTTATCCTGCAAATGTTGGTCAATGAATGGACCTTTTTTAATTGAGCGTCCCATAAATTACTTTCTCTTCATTGGGCGACCATCACGGCGCACCAAAATAAAACGGTTAGAATACTTGCGCTTGTTGCGAGTGCGATAGCCCTTCGCCAGCAAGCCCCAAGGTGAAGTCAATTGTTGCCAACCGCCACCTGATTTTGATTTACCTGCACCACCGCCGTTCGGGTGATCGACAGGGTTACGAGCAACACCACGGGTAATACCGCGAATGCCGCGATGACGGGAACGGCCCGCTTTACCAAGCGTGACGTTTTCGTGTTCGAGATTTCCAACCTGGCCAACCGTCGCATAGCAGCTTTCGTGAATGCGGCGAACTTCGCCTGAAGGAAGGCGAACCGTGGCATAACCTGCATCACGCGACATCAAAGTCGCTGCGCCACCGGCTGTGCGAACCATTTGAGCGCCACGGCCAGGGGTGATTTCGATGGCATGAATCGGGATACCGACAGGGATGTTCTTGAGAGGCAAGGCATTGCCGGTTTCAGGAGCCGCCGTAGGACCGCTCATCAGCTTTGTTCCGACGGTCAGACCGTTGGGAGCGATGATGTAGGTTTTTTCGCCGTCCTTATATTGAAGGAGAGCTAGGCGAGCGGTGCGAATCGGATCGTATTCGATTGCGAGAACATCAGCTTCAACACCATGTTTTTGGCGTTTGAAATCGACGAGACGATAAAATTGTTTGTGTCCGCCGCCGATGCCGCGCGCAGTAACACGACCGTAAGCATTACGTCCGCCTGATTTTTTGCGGATTTCGATCAGGCTACGTTCTGGCCGATCCTTAGTGACCTCGTCAAACGACGCGACGGTAATATAGCGCGTCGAGGGCGTTAACGGTCTAAACGTTTTAACTGGCATAAAAATCAAAAAATACAAGTACAACCCACACGGGCTGCACAAATTACGCTTTTCAGCTTTTTAGCGCTTTAGCGGCTTCGGCCATTACTCCTGCGCCCAGAGGGGCGATCAGTTATCGGTCAAGCCAAGTGCTCTTACCTACCCTTCTATAGGGCGAGGAGCGCAGAACATACCAGAGGCAAGTAGGCGCGCAAGGGTTTTTTGAAACTTTTTTTGTCTTAGTTGCCTGAGGAGTAGAAACCTCGCGATAAACTGTCATTCAGCCTTCGCTTCTTGATTCGCCCTTTTTGTATATGCGCACTACGGTATTCACCTGTCGCAGAATCAAGGCAGCCGATCTGGAGAACTGCAAAGTTGTTGCCGTAACAGCTTTCTATTTTACAATCCACCGATATGTCACCGCAGAGGCTTGTGCCGCTTC
Organism: uncultured Verrucomicrobiae bacterium; assembly: GCA_963702845.1. Classification (GTDB taxonomy): domain Bacteria; phylum Verrucomicrobiota; class Verrucomicrobiia; order Limisphaerales; family Palsa-1400; genus JAICXV01. Next base: position 1,415,120 of record OY969763.1, read on the forward strand.
TAGTATTCCTCTGCCTTTTCAGCGCAACTGCCGCCGACTACTCCGTCGCCTCTTTGTCAGCGGACTATGTAATTTGTGAAGGCCCACCCACCTTCATTGGGTCGCAAGGTGTGACAACGCTCCGCGTCGGCGCCAACAACAATAACGGCTCTGCAAGCGGCCGCAATGCGGTGATGATTTTTTCGATGCCTCTGCTCGCCGCAGGCGAACAAGTGTCGAGCGCATCGCTAGGTGTCAACGTTGCCGGGCGTTCGGGTTCGCCGAGTTTTAATGTAGACCTGTGGGGCATCGGTTTTCAGTCCAATACAACCGCCGTCGCAAAATATTTCGAGGCGAACACTGGTGATGTCGGGAATATCAAATTGCAAGACGATGTCATTACCCCAGGTTTTTCCACTGGCGATGTGACCCTAACGAATCACGCCGGGTTGGCTGCGTATCTACAAAGTTTTTATGTGGCAAACTCGAACTACTCCGGCGGCTCTTATGTTTTTTTGCGGCTGAATCCTGACGCGGACTCGGGGGCCACCAGTCTTGGTTGGAGTATTTCCGCCGCCGAATCCGGCACTCCAGCCATTCTGACGATTTCCACTGTGGGCGGGCCAACCAATGTGCCGCCGACGATCACCGTGCAACCTCAAGACCAACTGGTGATGCCGGCATCGAATGTTTCTTTTACGGTCGCCGCGACTGGACCTGGAACGCTGAGCTACCGCTGGAGTTTCAACGGGGCGCCAATGAGCGATGGCGGGCGAATTAGCGGTACGACGTTTCCGGCGCTTGATATCAATTCGGTGATGACGAACGACACAGGAAGTTATTCGGTCGTTGTGTCGAATGAGTTCGGCGCGGTCACCAGTTCGGTGGCCACACTGAAAGTCCTTGAGCCCACCACCAACAATTACACCAATATCATTGTCCTGATCAGCGACGATCAACGCTGGGATTCGGTTGGCGTCGTGCAGCGTGAAATGGGTGTTTCAGGCCGATTTCCATGGTTCACGAATGGCACGCCGAACATCGATCGAATCGCCACCGAAGGTCTGCGGTTCCGGAACGCGTTTGTGGGATGCTCGTTGTGCTCGCCGAGTCGCGCATCGATTTTGACCGGGAGTTACAATCACTTGAACGGGGTCATCAATAACAATACGGTATTTCCGACGAGCTCCGTTACGTATGCCACCCAGCTCCAGGAGGCGGGCTATGTCACCGCCATGGTCGGAAAGTGGCACATGGGAAGCCAAACCGCGCGACCGGGATTTACATTTGCCGCCAGCTATGTCGGGCAGGGGAATTACAGCAACCAAACCTTTTTGGTGAACGGCGTTTCGACGCCGACGACAGGTTGGGTCGATGACGTTGCTACAGATTTCGCCCTCGGGTTTATCAGCACCAATATCAACAAACGTTTTGCCTTGCACCTCGGTTACAAGAGCACGCATGGCCCGAATGATTTTCCGTCCTGGTCCGGTAGTCTTTTCACGAGTTCGGTGAGCCGTGATGTGCCGAACCTCGACGTGCCGCCTCCCTATCGGTCGAACGTTGTGGCAAACAGTGAGTCGGCCAAGCGCGACTATCACCGGTGCCTGACCGCGATGGACGTGGACGTTGGGCGCATCCTCGATTACCTCGACCAAACCGGCCTTGCGACAAACACCCTCATAATCTTCTTGGGTGACAACGGCTATTATCTTGGTGAACACGGTTTGGGTGACAAACGCTCCTTCTATGACGAGAGCTGGCGGGTTCCATTGATTGTGCGTTACCCTCGTCTGATCACCCAACCGTTCGTGAGAAATGAACTGGTGATGAACATCGATATCGCGCCCACCATTCTCGACATCGCCGGCGTCGCTATCCCGCCCGATATGCAGGGCAAAAGTTGGCGGCCTTTGTTCAATGCCGGGTCCGTGCCCGATTGGCGGCAAAGCATCCTTGGCGAATACATTCTTGAGAACGGCTATACCATTCCAACCACCGTCGCCGTCCGGACGACGACCTCGAAAATGGTTCTTTGGCCCGGCAATCCATCTTGGGCGGAAATGTTCGATTTGGCGACCGACCCTTATGAAGTCACAAATTTGTTCAACAATCCGGCGAAGGCAGCTATGCGCGACAGCTTGCACTCGGAGTTGAACCGACTCTCAACGCAATTCAGACTGTCGGTAACGTTGACGAATGCCGTGCGCGCAGCCGGCAATTTTCAACTCACATTGAGCGGCGGGATCGGGCCACGCTATCAACTCCAGAAAACCACCAACTTGCAATCCTGGACTTCAGTGACAGAGGTTAAAATGACCAGCGGCCAAATGACCGCAGCGGATACGAACGGAGCCGCCCCGAGCCAACTCTATCGCGCCGAATGGATCGGCGATTAGGAACGAAAGCGCCCTGCGTCGCCGCTGTGCGATGCAGTGAAATCCCGTCAGGGCGTGACCTGTTTATAGAACTTTATTGTGAAGTTCTGGGTTCAGTCGGTGAGGGCAAGGTTCTACGCAGGGATTACAGCCTCATCGAGACCTCATTGTCACCGTATCGAAAATGCAGCCGAATAAACCTGCTATGAATTGCCCATTGCTGTCGCACGTGCAATCGAATTGAACCAAGCTGAAGCTGACAAAAGCGGTGTTTACAAAACGCCCTCACTGCGAGCGCAAACGATAAAATCGGATCGGCGTTGTTGGCATAGTCGACTCACCGAAATACACCGAATTCGAATTCACAACGTTGGTTGCAACGGGAACCCAGTCCGTCAAATTCTGTGAAGCATCGATGACTACCTGTTCACTATTCGTGCCCAGGATCGTGAAGCCAAAGTGATTCGAACTGTATTCAAAATGTCCATCAGACAACAGCACCTTGGCAGGGCCAAATGGAAATTGCTCTTCGACGAACCAGTTTGATTGATTTCCACTGGCGACGTAACCACGAGCTCGAATGACACCGGTTGTTTGAGAAATACCAGCCAACTGCCACCCGCCGACAATAGGTTGCGCTTCACCCAAATCAGTCCAATTCAGGCCATCTGGTGAATACGAAAAGTGCACGCGCCAAAACTCAGGCCCTGGCCCGCCGCGCAACCAGGTTATCGTCGATCCACCAACCGAAAAACTCTGCATAGGCGCGAGAAACTGTATCAACCTGCCCACCCGCCAGCGCGAAGCTCCACCCAAATGCGCGAATGTACCCGTCAAGACAATGTTGCCAAACCGGTCAACGGCAACGCCATTCACTGTACCGTCTGTTCCGATGTTGAAACCGGAGTCCACTGTGCCGTTGCTGTCGAGACGACCTATGCAAGATATGGACACCCCATTTAACGTTGAGAATCCTCCACCAACCAGAATTGCTCCATCGGACTGCAAGCAAATGGCGTTTACTGCTCCATTCGCTTGAGGAGCAAAAGCTGCGTCTAACGTTCCGTCTGAGTTCAAACGCGCGATACACTGTCGCACTTGGTTGCCAACTAAGCCAAATTGGCCGCCAACAAGAATCCGTCCATCAGGTTGAACGACAGCGCAGTAAACCGAATTATCAATGGCTACATTGAAATTCGGATCAATGTCACCCGCACTATTAAGTCGGACGAGCTTCGATCGCGCCACGCCGTTAACAGCCGCAAAATCGCCGCCAATAATGATTGAACCATCCCGTTGCAACGCGATGCACCGAACACCTCCGCCCGTCAAGTCCAACTCCCGGGTGTTTCCTATTCAAGGTCCTATCGCGCAAACCTCGGCCAACTCTTGACACGTAGCTACGTTATTCATAGTTAAGTAGTAGCCTGTTGTCGGCTGGCCTGCGGCAAAATTGGGTGCTGCTTTCACTGTGCATCTAAGCACCGCTTTGTTCTTTGAAAAGTTTGAGAAATGTCGGCAAACATCCATTTGTTTGCGAACCTTGTCCAAGTTGGTGTGCTCGTCGTAACCCATTCTGAGTTCAGCGTTGACACGCTGAATTCAGAGTTGGTTTCGGAGAGTTTCGGGTAGTTGCGGTTAAAAAGACCCCTTACACAGGCGACGTGGTCGGCCCTTTTAGCTTTAACGTCAGGGACTTTACCTCTGCGAAACATGCAAAAAACATGCGTTTTTCTGCGCGAATTTGCGGTAGGATTTCGCATCTTTCCGCAACATTTCCGCATACGTTCGTGAACTTCGCCGTGCGCGAAACAACCAACGGTAAGTTGACGGCTAGCAATGCCCAGTCGTTATCGGCGATTATGAAAACGCGCTCGCAGCACATGCAGAATAAACTGTGGATTGCCGATGATGTAGCGCTTCCAGAGATTACGTGGATCGGAGAAGAGGCGGTGCAACCATTGTAAACCGATGCGCCGCATCCATCCGGGCGCTTCCTTCATCGTGCCGGCGTAGATGCGGATTGTTCCGGCGCCGATGCCCCAGACAATGGAGTTGGGGCAAATGGAAGCGGCGAGTTGGGCAGTGAGTTCGGTTCGAGGGGTGCCCATTCCCAGAAAGATGAAATTGGCATTCGCATGCTCGCGGAAAATTTTCTCGTAAGCTGCTTCAGCGAGGAATCCGGAGCTTGTGTGGATGATTTTGCAATGATTTTGCAATGTATTGATATTGTGAGCCGCCGCTTCACACTCTGTGTCTGTCATGCCGATAAGGAGTGCGGTTGTGGTTGGCATGCGTGAGTCATTAAGAAACGCACGAAATGCTTCGGTCATGTTGCAACGTTCGTGGATGTTGCTCCCGAACAGGCGCGCGCCCCAAACGATACCTTTTCCATCGGCGGCGTTGATGCGGGCGTCGTTCAAGGTTTTGCAAAGCGCAGCATGTTTGGCCGCAAGGTTGTAAATGTGTGCGTTGACGCAAAGGATGGTTCTGGGCTGCTGGTGTTTATCACTGAGCAGAATCAGCAGTTCATCGAGTAATTGCGGAATGGTGTGCCGTGAGCAACTGATCTGGCCGACCGAAACTTTGGAGAGCGCTGCCATTATGACTAACGATAGACTGCGAAGTTGTGGAGGAAAACGCCACGCAAATAGTTGATGCCAGTTTGTCCGACCGCTATGGTCATCCGATGAAATACATGCGCATTGCACTGGATGCTTGCACCTTGGGAAGGAGGCGAACCGGGGATGAAACCTATGTGCGTGGTCTTCTTAAGGGGTTTGCTGAGTTGCAGCCGAAAAATTTAGCGCTTCATGTGATAACAACATCCGCCTACAGCGGGCCGAAACTTGAAGGTTTCGAATGGCACCAGGTACCGGAATCGAATTTTTTCGTCCGCAATTTTTCCGGTGTTCCAAAGTTATTATCGCAGGTCGGGGTGGACCTTTATCACGCTAATTATTGGGCCCGCTACTGGGACTCGTTGCCGAAGGTAGTCACGATTCATGATGTCGCGTTTGCTGCATTTCCAAAGGGGTTTAAAAAGCATGAGGTGTTAATTTTTAACGCACTGTCGAAGCGTGTTGCACAAAAGGCGCGACACATTCTGACGGTGTCGGAGTTTTCGAAACAGGAAATTCACCGCTTTCTTCGAGTGCCATTGGAAAAGATAACAGTAACATATAATGCGTTGGATGACTGTTTTCGGCCTGCCGACAAAAAAAATGCTGATGTCCCCTTCATTCTTTATGTCGGCAATTTGCACCCGCGAAAAAATCTCGTCCGATTGGTTGAAGCATTTGTAAAACTGAAGAGGGAGCATCGGACAGATTTGTCTTTGAAAATCGTAGGCCAAAAGGCGTGGCTCTACGGCGATATCTTCGAGAGCGTCAGAAAAAGCGGCTTGGAATCAAGCGTGCATTTTACCGGATACGTTTCGCAAGACGAATTGGTGCAAACGTATCAAAATGCAACGGTGATGGTTTATCCGTCCTTGTATGAAGGTTTTGGACTTCCGGTTCTGGAGGCGATGGGTTGCGGCGTTCCGGTTGTGACATCGAAATCGACGTCGTTGGTAGAGGTGGCCCAGAATGCTGCGGAGCTAGTGGATCCAACTTCAGCGGATTCGATTTGTGAAGGTATTTGGAATGTAATTTCTTCTGAGCGGCGGCGGCAGGAATTGCGGGCGAGGGGATTGATTCGCGCCCAGCAATTCAATTGGCAAACGACGGCGGAAAAAACTCTTCGGGTGTACGAGGCTGTGCTTCAATAGCGACTATCGTTTCTTTGCAATTATGATGTCTTGAAAGCTCAAGTATTTGGCGCGCCCACACCAACTTCCATATTGAATCGGCTCGATGATGGCGCAGTCGTGTTTATCGTAGACTTGTCGCACGAATGATTCGCTAAGTGCGGTCGTATCTTCTGGGTCAGAAAGTTTTTCGACGCGATAATGTTCGCTTTTGTGCGGTAACTTAAATTCGCCTTTGCCCACATCAATCAAAGACTCTGACTGACTATTGAGCAGCAAATAAGTTATCATCGACCGGCCACCTGGTTTGAGGACGCGTGAAATCTCAGACATGTAGTGATCAACGGCGTCGGGGAGCATGTGCGTAAACACGGATCCGAGCACCACGAAGTCGAACTTGCGATCTGGAAACGGAAAACGAAATTCCGTAGCCTGAAACTTACCAAATGGATTGTAGTGTCGATTGAACACATCGATGTGCTGGAAGTGGAAGTTGGGGAAACGACTGCCGATGTGAGAACTGCACCATTCAACTCCTGACTTTACGATGTCGATTCCTTCGTAGCGGCCATTACTCGAGAGATATGACGTCAGCGGGAGTGTTTTGCGTCCCATTCCGGAGCCCATATCCAGAACGGTATCGTCTGGTTTCAGACCGCCAAGTTCAGTGAAATATTTGAAGAATTCCTCGCCATTCTGTTTAAATATCGCTGCTCCACGTGGCCCGTCGTACATCTCTCGCAGCGGCGGTATGAGTGGGTCCTGGGTGCCGGTCACTTTGCGAGTAAAATCGATTGCACCCAACAGAAGTTCTTTGTACCAGACCGGATTCGACATGCCGCAAACGTAGGAGACGAGTGTTGATATGAGAAGAACATTCTCCTCGTGGACGATTGATACCACGGCACCGTAAACTTGCTGTAACGAGCTTCACCGCCTACAATGTCGCCCTTTAGGAGAATTGAATGGCGAGTAGTCTATTTACGATCATAACACCGGCTTTGAATTGCCGGGAATTGTTGCCGCGGAACATCGCGTCCGTGCGCGCGCAGCGTTTAACGAATCAAATCGAGCATTGGGTTATTGACGGGGGATCCAAAGACGGCACGGTTGAATTTTTACAGACGCAGCCAGACGTTCGCTTCATTTCAGAAAAAGACAACGGACTTTCAAACGCGGTGAATAAAGGGATTCAGCGAGCAACTGGCGAATGGATTATTTGGCTGAATGCTGACGATGAACTGGCAGTGAATGCGTTGAGCGAGTTTTTAAAGTTGGTTCGGCAATTTCCGAACACGTATGTTTTTAGCGGCTCGCAAAAGTTGTTCGGTTATGATGGGTCTTTGGAACGCATCAGCGAAGGGTGGGACTACAATTTGAAGGATCTGCTCGGCAGGCGCCCCGCAATCGTCCAGGCGTCTACGTTTGTGCATCGGCTTGTGTATGAGAAGGTTGGCCTTTTGGATGAGAGCTGTCGGTATGCGATGGATTACGAGTGGACGGTCCGTGCGATGCATCATTTCCGTTGCCAGCCTTTGCCAATTGTGCTGACGCATTATCATCGGCGGCCAGGCTCAATCACCGATGCAGGGATGCCGAATTCCTTTCACGAGATTTTGCGAGTTCGCCGCAAATACGGTAAAAGTCGAGTCGAATTGGCGGAATGGCGGTTTCGTTTTTATATCTGGACGGAGCCTCTGCGCCGAGTTATCTGGTTGCGACGCGCGGTGCGCGCGATCAAAGGTTGGTTCGGCCAAAAACCCTTGCACCCGATTCCCGGCGCGTGATGGATGCCAGTCGATTGAAACGAATAACCATTCTGCACGTCGTCGGCGGCTTGGACGCTACTGGTGGACTGATGTATGTGGCGACGGAATTGGCGGGGGGCGCGGCGGACGGTCTTAGGAGTTTTGTATGGAAACACCGCGAGTTTAAACCAACACTCAATCGGGATTTATTCGTATGTCGTGGAAACGCACTGCGAACTGACCAGAGCATTGCCGCCGACGTGCTGGGCGCTCTCAAGGAGTTGCCAACACTGCTGCGTTGGATTCGGGGTGAAGAGAATGTTGTTCTCCATGCACATACTCGGGTGGGGACGATTTCGTCAGCTATTGCGAGCAAGATTACCGGCTGTCCGTTGGTCGTGCATTTTCATTATTTGTGTCGGTATAAATGGTTTTATCGACTGTTGTTAAAATGGACTGGTGCGCATGCAGTGTTCACTTCAACTAAAACGTGTCGGCATTTTGGATTTGATCCTGCGCAAACCGTGGTGATGCCGTGTATTCCGTGGCCGAAGAAGTCCGCTGCCGCAGGTCGAAGAAGGCGTTTCGTTGCCGCAGCGTCGTTTGTTTCCTGGAAGAATCTTCATTTGATTATTCAGGCATTCAATCAGTTGAACTTTGGTGGCAAGGAAACGGATCTGGTTTTATTTGGGAGGTCCGATCGACCGTTTCGTAAAGAAGAGCAGGAGCAGATCGTTTCGCTGGCGCGGACCAATCTTGCAATCGAAGTCAGAGACCACGATCTCCGATGGATGGATGAATTGACGGCAAATGATGTCTTCGTTCACGCCGCAGACCAAGAACCGTTCGGAATAGTGATCCTGGAAGCGTTTTCAAGAGGGTGCCGCTGTGTCGTGCCGTCGGGAACATTCCTCGACGATTTACCTGAACCTGCCCGTTCCCATGGAATTTGGCGCGTAAACCCGATGACAGTGTCGAATTTGGCACAGCAGATGTCGGCTGCAATGTCATCGCCGCAAGATGCAGAGGAACTCTGGCGACTGCGGAACGCGGCAGCCGTGGGGTTTTCATTGGAAAACGCGGTATTAAAACTTTCGACAGTGTACAGAAGTATGCTACACTAAGCCCTAATTTTGGAGAATGACCCCGAGCCTCGTTAAAAACTTTATCGTCCTTTGCATCTGCGCGTTGATCGCACTGGTATTTGGTTTTGCAATTTCTGTGCAAAGCTATGAGCTGCTTGTCCTGCCGGTAATTCTTGCACTATTTGCCGCGACGATCGTTGTGCCTGGCTACAGTTTTCTTCTGGCGTTCGGGTTGACATGCCCGTTTATCTTGCCGCTGCCGTTTGTGTGGGGCCTGCCGATGTTGCTTTTCATCCTTGGATTGTGCGGCTTGAAGTACATTCTTCGACGCGCGCTGCGGCATGAGCAACTGGCGATCAACTACAGCTTGCCTGTCGCGCTTTTTTTTGCCTGGGTCGTAGCGCGTTATATCGTGGATCCGGTGAAACCGGGTATGGCTCTGGGTCTGAGCGAAGGTGTCACAGGATTTCGCGCGTACGTGAACTATGCAATATGCGCAGCGGTATTTTTATTTGTGGGACTCTTTAAGACTGACCGGGAAATCGCCAAGCTGTTGCGTTGGATGTACGGACTGTCGGCGGTGCTGATATTAATTTTCCTTCCGCTCGTTTTTACGAAAAGCCTTTGGATCGCTAATCTTCTGAGTAATTTAGGGATTTTTGTGACGTTTTTCGACAATGGGTGGTTGCGCTTCGTGGTTCTGCCTGATTTCGGCCTGATGGTCATTTTTGCGGCGTTGCTACCCAATTTATTTAATGTGCGTTCATTCTGGCGTGCCGTGTCGATCGTAGTTGGAATCGCAGCGGTTGCGATGGGTGGAAACCGCAGCTCTCTAGTGATGCTCTTTGCTGTTGCGGTCATTTTTGGATTTGTGCGTTATCGCACGGCAGGATTGGTGGCGACCCTTGCGGGGGTGGGTCTTTGCTTGGCGGTTATGTTTTATATCGGTGAAACCGAGCCGAATATTGATCCTGCTTTATATCGTTTGACGGCGTTAGTGAGTCCGCGCGCTGCACGCCTCACCGAGGCCGAGCAAACAATCGAATGGCGAAAGGTGCGTTGGGACCGCGCCATCCAAGATATCCGAGATCATCCGTGGATCGGAATGAGTTATGGCGGCCTTGAGAACGCGTTTGTATTCGCCAACGGAGCAGATTACGAACGTGCCCGTGAGGACATCGATGTTGCTTCTGGCACGATTCACAATGGATATTTGGCAAATGCTCGAGCACTTGGAATTCCTTCGCTGCTATTATTTTTGGGTATTTTCGCGTCGCAGCTTGTTGTGCAAATGAAGCAGGCACTAAAGTGGAGGAACCAGGATCCATTTAGAAGCGAGTTGCATGTGTTTATCTGGATGAATCTAATCTGTCTTGCGCTTCACATCTATATCGGTATTGACCTGAATACTCCGCAATTGTGGTTCTTTTTGGGATTGGGTGCTTTGCTGCAGAACTTGAGTAAACAATCAATGCAATCCCAAGCTGACGTGCTCCGATCGCCGCCGAACCACACGGTTGCACCGGGTCCGTTTGCGCTTGCTTGATGACTGTGTTTCCTAACTATGCAGACCCCGGCGGATGAAGATCAGTTTTGTCACAGAGTACAGATTCTAGCGACGTTCGAAATTGGTCGGGCATACCATATCATATGCAATTGGCGCTGAGCCGTTCTGGCGCTGATGTCGAATTGATCGGATCATTGCAGACGCCGAATTACTGGCCGTTACGGTTGAAGCAGATTGCTACGCGCATTTTCGCTGGTAAGCGGTACATGCGAGAGATTTCACCGAGGGTTTTACAGTCGGACGCTTCGCAAATTGCGACACGGCTTGAGGGTAATTCATCTAACCTGGTATTTAGTCCCGGTAGCCGAGCTGTTGCCCACCTTGATCGGAAGGAGCCAATCGTGTTTTGGACTGATGCAACGTTTGCCGCGATGGTGGACTTCTACCCTTCATTTAGCAACCTTTCCCAGGAATCGATCCGAGACGGAAATGCGGCTGAGCAGGCAGCGCTCGACCGGTGCAAGTTGGCGATCTATTCGTCTGAATGGGCTGCTGAATCGGCGCGGCGGCATTACAGGGTCGAGGCATCTAAAGTCAAGGTGGTGCCCTTCGGTGCAAACGTTCACTGTGGTCGGACGGTGAAAGAAATTACCTCCATCGTAGAGTCGAGGCCGCGCGATTCGTGTAATTTGCTGTTCGTCGGAGTGGAGTGGCACCGCAAGGGCGGTGATGTAGCCGTTGCAATTGCCGAAGCGTTGAAGACGGGAGGTTTGCCAACGCAACTCACGCTGCTTGGCTGTGAACCGCCGAAATATATGCAATTGCCGGAATGCGTGCACGTGGCCGGTTTTATTTCGAAAACAACGATTGAAGGTCGTGCGGAAATTGAACGGTTGTTTCGATGGGCACATTTTTTAATCCTGCCTGCGAGGGCCGATTGCACGCCGATGGTTGTTGCTGAAGCTAATTCCTTTGGAACTCCTGCCGTTGCAACAAATGTTGGTGGCATATCCAGCATCATTAGGGACGAGGTCAACGGAAGGACGTTTGCGCTTGAGGACGATATCAGTGCCTATTGTCACTGGATTCGTGCAACGATTCAGAATCCAAACCGTTATATGAACATGGCTCTGTCCTCATTTAACGAGTACCTTACTCGTTTGAACTGGGATGTTGGGGTGAAACGGGTCATTCAGTTGCTGAATGAGGTAATTCAAAGGTGATACCGAAATTTTGCTGGAATCATTCGCGCAGGAAAATGGCGTCCGCTTGGAGGATGCGGCCGTCGGATGGGTGGCGAATCTGATCGAATACGCCTCGGAAAGCGAATCTTCGACTGCGAAGGTGATCGTAGATTTGTGGGAACAAGACCTGCCCTTCATAGAGCGGTTCAAATGATGTTTCGATGATAAGCGCTTTGGCGCGGCTGACGGTTTGTTGGCCACCGTCGAGGACTTTGCTTTCGTAACCCTGAACGTCAATTTTGATCAAGAGCGGATCGGAAAACTCCAATCGTTGAGTCACATCATCCAGCCGCTCCATTTGAACCTTGATTGTTTGTGTCTGCGCGGAATGCGGAAATGCTTTTCGGTGAAGGTCGGCCATTCGCAATAAGGATGATGAGTCGATTGCTGTTGATTGTTGAAACTCAACTTCTCCGCGTTTTTCGCCGATGGCGCAGTTAATCGCTTGGCAGTCGGTCAGCCCCGAGAGGGTTTGCTGCAATTGTACGAATGAGGCTGGAATGGGCTCGAATGCAAATATTTTTATACCGGGCCACGCAACGTGTGCGGCACGGCTGAATTCGCCGACGGCGGCGCCGATATCAAGCAATGTGGCGAACTTCGCGTCTCGCAGCCAGCCGAGGTTGATTTTTTCGAAGAGTTCCAGAGGCACGCCTTTTCTGCGGACACGAAGCAGCGATGGGTTTTCAATTACTCGAGCCAGACTTCTCAGTTTGTAAACAAAAAAGGGAACGGCACTCATGATCGTGCTGGATTGATTTTTAGGTTCGCCCACTTTGCCAGGGGCACCATTGGAAATTGTTGAAGCGTCCACCAGCAAAGTGCAACGCTGGAAATTACTAGCAAACTGTAAGTGATGGCATCTTTCTGCGGAAGAAGAATCGCTGCTGCTACGGTCGCAATAATCCAGAGTATAGGAAATCTCAACCATCGAGCGACCGACCGAGAATTGATTTCGAGACGTTTAAGAGCCAGCCACGTCAGTAAGAGCGTTGTGACGAAACCTATGTTGCCGACGACCGCGCCAAGAAGGCCCCAATGGGTTCCGCCCAATCCAATCAGCAACAGCGACAGTGCGCCGCCTAACAGCTGAATTACCGTATGTGGGGTGAGTTCACCGATGGCGGGCAGGATGAAGTAACCAAGGGCGTTTAATGAGTAGATTGCGTAAATCAACGATGCGTACCGCAGTGCCTGAACAGTCATTGCATCTACAGCGCCGTGAAAGAGACCACGTGCGATTATCGGCGCAAGGACGACGATGCTCGCCGCGATTCCGAATGAGAGGGCGGCGTTGAATTGCAAGGCGTGTCGGATTTCGTCGCGTGCTCCAGGCGGACGCTTATTATGGGTCCACAAGTGTGTGACTCGTCCGAGCAGAGGTTGGACGGGCAACGCCGAGACGGCATTGATTTGCGTGGTAATGGTGGTGATGGCGGCGTAAACACCTAGTGTACGGATATCCAAGAATGCGCCAACGATCAGCCGATCACATTGCGTAAACAATACGCCGCCGACGTTCGAGATCGTATTTAGGAGGCCGAAACGAAACATCTGGCCGGTCTTGCTGGTGTTCCAGTGTAAACACATGTGTTCCTGACGTAGTAAACGAAACACCGCAACGCCGTGTGCGAACAGGGCCGCTATCGCGACTACAGTCTGCACGATCATAAATCCAAATGTTCCTCCTCCATAAGCGGCGACAATCACCATGGCAATGCCCAACATTACGGATTGGAGAGTTAAAACAGCGTTGAGCACGCCAAAACGCTGAAACGCCTGTTGCAGGCCTATCAAGGCTTGTTGTGGTAGGCGCGCCAAAACAAGAACACTTCCGACGCGGAGCGCCTTTGCAACGAGTTTGCAGTCGGTAGTCGGAATTTTAGGAAAAAGATTGACGATCGCGTCGGCACCGAACATCAAACTGACGGCGACAGCCGCGCCGAGGAACAGACTTGCCGTTATTGATATCGTGAGAGTTTCAGAAAAGGCCCGGTGATTATTCTCAGCGAGATCGCGTGCTGCGAAAACGGTTACCGCTGACGACAGGCCAATCTCAGTGACTGCGGAAACTCCGACGATTGCAAATGTAAGGCTCCAGATCCCGTATTCAGTGGTGCCGATTATCCGGATAAGAAACGGCACTAACGCCAGCGCGACCGCCAGTCGCACGATTCCACCTACACTATTATAAATGCCATTTTTCAAAACGAAGAGATTCGTCTCTTTGACGATGCGGTTTCCAACACAGCGCACCGACCCTAACTATGAGACGAATTCTTGGCGGCTTAAACAATTAAAAAAACACTTGTTGCGGTGTGAGAACCATAAAGCGTACGGGTATGCCGCTCTTCGAGAAAAATCTGCTGAAGAAAGTAGCTGTCGATCAACGCTATGCAGCCCCCGCAGCAGCTTCGCCGTTGTCGCCGATGGCTTCGACTGGGCAGCCTTCTTTGGCTTCTTTGCACTGGTTCTCTTCGTCAGGGGTGGCCGGCTGTTTGTAGACGTAAGAGTATCCGCCGTCATCGCTGCGGGTGAAGTTGGCCGGTGCGGTTTCGCGGCACAGGTCGCAATCGATGCATTGATTGTCGACGTAGTATTTTCCGGGAACGTTATCGGGGTATTTGTTCGCGATATCAGCCATAAAAATTCAGGCGCAATATAGGTGCGCTGTTAAGGTCATAGCAAGCGGAAGTTTCAGGAACGTTGTTTAAGGTCAAATTCGTTGCCGCAACTCAGCGGTTGGCGGTGCATTGATCTCGGCGTAGAAAGCTGTGCGACGGCCCGATCGGCACTCTTGAGAACGTCGTTTGGATACACTCCAAGGTAAAGCATTGCCACGACGCAAATCGACCAGGCAGACTTTCATCGGGATGGAAACGGATATCGGCGTAAAGATCAGCCGGATCTTTCGCCCAGTAAATCGCGCGGATTACGCCGAAGTAGTAATAGAGCGAGATGACAACGCCAATGATCGGCGATCGTGGCGAGCCAATAGTAAGAAGTGTATATGGCGCCTTGTTCGATAATTGATTTGAGCAGTAGAAATTTGCCGAAGAAGCCAGCAAGTGGGGGAATGCCAGCCAGGGAGACCATCGCCAGCGCAAGGCTGGCGGCTAAGAGCGGCGAACGGTGATTGAGTCCGGCGAGTTCGGAAATGTCTTCGGTTTCGCGCGCGACGAGTAGTATGACGATGAACGCAGCGGCAAGGGTGAACAGGTAACCAAGGAGGTAATAGAGAATCGCGCTGGATCCGGACTGGTTTAGTGCAGCGATGCCGAGTAGCAGGTATCCCGCATTGGCGATGCTGGAGTAGCCGAGCAAACGCTTCAAATTGCGCTGCGGAATGGCGCACAAATTTCCGTAAAGAATCGTGATGGCCGCAATGGTCATCAGCAAGGCATTCCAGTGTGTGGCGATGGGGTGGACAACTTCGAAGATAACGCGAACGAGAACCACGAAACCCGCGGCTTTCGAACCGATAGCAAGGAACGCGGTCGCAGGGGTCGGTGCGCCTTGGTAAACGTCCGGAGCCCAGATTTGGACGGGAAAGGCAGCGATTTTGAAACCGAGCCCGACCAGAACCAGCAATACGCCAAGCCAAATCACGTTGTTGGTCGAAAAGTCGCTGTTCGTCAGGATCTGCAGATTTGCGAAATTCGTCGTGTTGGCTGAGCCAAAAATCAGAGCAATGCCGAACACCAGGAAACCGGTCGAAACAGCGCCGATGATTAAATATTTCACACCGGCTTCAAGGGAGCCGAGGCGATAGCGTTGGAAGCTCACGAGAATGTAGAAGCTGACGGTGATGAGTTCGAGCGAGACGAACACCATGATGAAATCGTGTGCGGATGCAGCGAACATCATTCCGGTGAGTGCGAAAAGGATTAGCGTGTAGAATTCCGCGATACCGGCGCGGATACGGTCGGCGAACTCAACGGACATCAAGAGCACGAAAATCGCGGTGGTCAGGAAAAAGCGTTTGAAGAACAAGCGCCAGTCCGTCGTGCACATACATTCCACCGAATGCGATGTAATCACCGCCGTCGATACTTGGGACAGAAGGTGTAGGCCAGAATCGCGAGCACGCCCAAAGCCGCTAAATAGCCGAGCTTCGGCTTGAGCGAAACCGGCGTCCACAAATCGACGAGAATGATCCCCAGTGCGAGGACGATGACGGCAAGTTCCAGGCTGATAGTGGAAAGGTTCATTTCTGGATTTGGGCGACCATCGTTTGGGACGGGAGCAAGTCGGGCAAAGATTTTTTGATGTTGTCGGTCAACAGGCGCGGGAAGCAGCCGAAGATAATCAAGCCCGCAAGCAGCAGGGCATAGGGCATTTTGCGCCAGAGGCTCTTCGCGTCTGAAACGTCAGTCCATTCGCGGTCGCCATGCCAAACATTGCGAATCGCGCGGAGCATATAAACGCCCGCAATGACGAGCGCGCCCCAAACTGCGAGGCCAGTGATGAGTTGAAATTTTGACCAACTGCCGAAGAGGACCAACGCTTCGCCGGGGAAACCAGCGAAACCCGGCAGGCCGCAGCCAGCGAGCATCGCCATGATCATTACGGCGCCGATGTAAGGCATCGCTCGGAGCAATCCGCCCATGTCCGCGATTTTCGTGCTGTTGATTTGGTTGGCAATGTAACCGCTAAGAGCAAACGTCAGTGCCGCGAGCAAGCCGTGCGCGACCATGATTAAGACGGTGCCGGTCACACCGATAACATTCAGGCTGGCGATTCCGAGGAAAGCAAAGCCCATGTGAGCGACGCTCGAGTTACCAATCAGCATATTCAAGTCGCGCTGACGCATTGCGACGAGGCCGCAATAGATAATGTTACCGAGGCAAAGCCACGAGAGCAGGGTCATCCAGTTTTGCGCTTCGCCCGGCATCATCGGCAGCGCGATACGGATGAGACCGTAGAGACCGAACTTCTTTAGCACACCGGCATGAATCATTGCTGTCGCCGGTGGTGCTGATGCATAGCCGAGCGGAGCCCAGGTGTGGAATGGCCAGAGCGAAACCAAAATTCCGAAACCGAACAGCAACAGTGGGAAGATGAGATGTTGAGCGTTGCTCGCGATTGAGTTTGCTTTGAAGTAACGCGTCATTTCGATGATGTCGAACGTGCGCACCCCGACCGGCATTTGGAGATACAACGCGATCAAGCCGATCAGCAGCAAGAGCGCGCCAAGGCTGAGATAGAGCGTGATTTGGAATGTCGCGTAGTTCTTGTTTTCGCCACGACCCCATACGCCAATCATGATGAAGGTCGGCACGAGCGCGAGTTCGTGCAGGAAATAGAGGAAGAACATGTCGAGTGACGCGAACGCACCGAGGATGCCGCCGGACATCACTAGTAGCAGAATATAAAATTCTTTCTCACGCGTTTTGATGTGGTTCGAAATGCAAACTGCGGCAAACGACACAATCGCTCCCATCAGAATCAAACCGAGATTGATGCCATCGACACCGACGTGATAGCTGATGCCAAGTGACTCAACCCACGGGATTTTCTGAACGTATCGAAATCCATTTTCAACCGGAGCACTGTTGAAGTGCACGAACACACAAATGGCACCGGACATCGCAAGGAACGAACCAAGCAGTGCCAAGCCGCGAATGACGACTTTGTAGCTGCGCGGGATCAGCACAATCACCAGCGCGGTGACTAGCGGTAAACCAAAGATGTAGGTAAGGGGTGACATGGTTTAGTGCACGAAAACAAAGAACAGGACAACGGCCACACCGAGCGCGAGCAGGAACGCGTAGTTCTGCAGATTGCCGGTTTGCACCAGTCGCAACGCGCGGCCGAAAAATTCCGTCGTGCCGTGAGTCCCGCGAACCACAAAACCGGCGATGACCCAGCGGTCAAATGCGTCCGCAAACCGCGCGAGCAGGTCCTGGGTGTATTTGATGATCTCAGCGTAAAGTTCGTCGAAGTAAAATTTATCGCGCATCCAGCGGGCAGGGGCGCCCAATATCGCCGGCAGTGGGTCGGATTTCGCTCGGGCATAGAGGCTCATTGCGATGAAGAACCCGACTGCGAGTGCAAGCAATCCAGCCAATCGCACCAACCGGAGCGTGAATGAACGGAGCGAGCGGCGCAAAGATCGGTTCGGCTTCGACGCTCGGGTTCAATTGCGAACCGACAAATTGTGCGATGCCAAAGAAACCACCAGCGACTGAGGCAATCGCCAGAATCCGGAGCGGAATCGTCATCACTGGACGGCGACTCATGCGCGTGCTTCGGCAAATCGGATTTCGCGTTGCCGAGGAACACAACGAAGAACAACCGGAACATGTAAAAGGTCGTCAGGAACGCCACGAATACCGCAATCGCGAACAGAGCTTTGTTGTGGTCAAACGCCACACCGAGGATGCCGTCCTTACTGAAGAAACCGCTCAAAGGCCATAATCCGCACAAAGCCAAAGTGCCTGCGAGAAACGTCCAGAACGTTGTCGGAATTTTCTCTTTCAACGAACCCATCTTCCAAATGTCTTGTTCACCGCTGAGCGCATGAATCACTGATCCTGCGCCAAGGAACAGCAGCGCTTTGAAGAACGCGTGCGTGGAGAGATGGAACATCGCCGCGGTCGGGCCGGTCAGACCGACGGCCATGACCATGTAACCGAGTTGCGACAACGTGGAATAAGCGAGGATGCGTTTGATGTCGTTCTGTTGAACGGCCATCAATGCAGCCATTAACGCGGTGATTCCGCCTATCCAGGAAATGACTTGGAGCGCGGAAGCATCGAAGATGTAAAACACGCGGCAGAGCATGTAAACACCGGCCGCGACCATCGTCGCGGCATGGATGAGTGCGCTGACCGGAGTGGGGCCTTCCATCGCGTCGGGCAACCACACGTGCAGCGGAAATTGAGCAGATTTACCAACCGCACCACAGAAGATGAGCAAACCGACTGCCGTCGCGCTCGTGCCGAATAGCGCCGGGTTCGCGGCGATGGCTTCTTTGATTGCGGCAAAATTCAGTGTGTGCGCGATCACCCAAACCAAAATGATTCCTGTGAAAAATCCGAAATCGCCCACGCGGTTCGTGAGAAAAGCTTTCTTCGCTGCATCGGCAGCGGAAGGTTTTTGATACCAGAAACCGATGAGCAGATAGCTCGAAACACCGACGAGTTCCCAGAAGATGAACATCTGAAACAGATTGTTGCTAAGAACAATGCCGGTCATGGAGAAGGTGAACAGGCTCAGGCAGGCGAAAAACCGGCTGTAGCTGCGGTCGCCATGCATGTAGCCGATCGAATAAATGTGAATCAGGCTGCCAACCCCAGTGACGATCAAAAGCATCATCAAGCTGAGCTGATCGAAACGCAGGCCGAATGAAATGTTCAGATTGGCCACCGTCAGCCAGGGCACGCTGAGTTCGTGCACAACGTGATCGCCGAGTTGAAAGCCGGCGAGTTTCGCGACGGTCAGAAGGAAGCAGGTCACAATCGACAGCACCGAAATTCCGGCGCTCAAGCCCTGCCAGCGTTGCGTGAACAACGTGATGACCATTGCTGCAAAGAGCGGCAGAAATAAAATTAACCAGGCATCGTTCATGGTTAGTTGCGCATCGTGGCAAGATCTTCAACGTGCGTCGTCTGGCGCTTGCGGTAGAGCGCGACAATCAGCGCCAAACCGACAGCGACTTCGCTTGCAGCGACGGTAATAATGAAAAACACGATGAGTTGACCGTTGAGGTTGTTGTTAAATCGAGAGAACGCGACGAGCGCGAGGTTGGCCGCGTTGAGCATCAGCTCGAGCGACAAATAAATGACCAACACATTGCGCCGAATGATAACGCCGAGCAGGCCGATGCAGAAGAGCAGGGCGCTGACGACGAGATAATGTTCGAGACCGATGCCACTCATTTCAAATCCTTCTTGCTCAAGCAAAATTGTGCCAATCATCGCTACAAGGAGAATCAGTGAAACAATTTCAAATGGCAGCACGTAGTTTTGGAACAACTTCGTTCCCAATGCTGCCGTGCTCTCCATTTTCGGATCGTTCATCGGAACAGTCGCATGCACAAACGGTCCATCCCACAGACGGCCGATAATCACAGATGCAATACCCGCAACGGCAACTAAACCAAGCCCGGCACTGAACAGCGGAATCTTGCGCCGTTGTTCTTCTTTCAAATCAAGCAGCATGATGACGAACAGGAAGAGCACCATGACTGCGCCGGCGTAAACGAGCACCTGGACGGCTGCGAGGAAGAAACGCGTGGAGAAGCACAAACAATCCCGCCATCGAAATTATCGTCAGCACGAGAAACATCGCACTCGTCACGGGGTTGTTGCTGAACGGATTGACGATTACAAGCAATCCGCAAATGAGCGTCAGCGCAGCGAATAGATAGAACAGGGCGTCCATTATTTATTCTTCCACTTCCAAATTTTGTCCTGGTGCACCCCGCCAAGCGCGAGGAGCTTTTCTTTGTCGTAAATCATTTCCTGCCGGCTCTGCCCGGTCAGCGAATAATCGCGCATCAGGAAAATCGCTTCTTCAGGACAAACTTCCTGGCAAAAGCCGCAGAAAATGCAGCGCAGCATGTCGATCTTGAATTCCTTCGGAGCTTTTTCGACATTGCCGACTTCTGGCGTGCCTTCGGGCCCGGGCGGCGTGATGCGAATGGCTTTTGGTGGACAAACAAATTCGCAAAGCTGGCACGAAACGCATTTGGTGCGGCCATCCGGATCTTTCACGAGATAGGGCGCGCCGCGATAATTTTCGGGCACGGTCCACTTCTCTTCCGGATATTGCATCGTCACTTTCTTTTTGAAAGAAGTGGCGAACCGTCACCTTCAGGCCGTCGATGACCGCCGGCAGATAAAGCCGTTCTGCTAAAGTTAATTTTGCACGTTTTACAATCATGCGATCGCCCACAGCACGAGGGCTGTGACCAAAATGTTCAGGAGTGACAGCGGGATGAATCGGCGCCAGCCAAGGTCCATCAATTGGTCATAACGAAACCGCGGCCACATCCAGCGCACCCAAATGAAAATGCCCATCAAAACCAGAATCTTGGCAATGAAAATTACGATTTGCGCGATGCCCATGCCGATGGACTGCGCGGGTTGATCGAGACCCGCGAACGGCAAGCGTCCATCCGCCGAGAAACAGCGTCACCATCATCGCCGACGCGGCAATCATGTTGGCGTATTCCGCCATGAAGAAGAGTGCGAACTTCATCGAACTGTATTCGGTGTGATAACCGCCGACTAGTTCCTGTTCGGATTCGGGCAAATCAAACGGCAGACGATTGGTTTCCGCAAACGCCGCGATCATGAAGATGATGAATGCGAGCGGTTGTTTGAAAACGAGCCAGCAGTGAGTTTGATAGCCAATCACATCGCTCAGGTTCAACGAGCCAACCAGCATGAACAGCGGCACCACCGACATTCCCATCGCGATTTCATAAGAAATCATCTGCGCACTCGAACGAATGCCGCCGAGAAACGAATATTTGTTATTAGAGGCATAACCCGCGAGCACGATTCCGTAAACACCGAGCGAAACGATCCCGAAGGTATAGAGGATGCCGACATTGAGGTCAGCGATCACCATCTTCTGTGCGCCGATATTGGATCCGAACGGAATAATAGCGATGGTCAACATTGCCGGAATCATCGCAATCATCGGCGCAAGCCAGAAGTATGCTTTGCGAACGTGTTGCGGGGTGAAGTCTTCTTTCAGAAACGATTTCACGCCGTCGACAATGGGTTGCCAAATACCAGCAGGACCAACGCGATTTGGACCATGACGATCCTGAATCCACGCCGAAATTTTGCGCTCCGCCAAAGTCGAGTAAGCGATCATCGGCATGAGCACGGAGAGCACGCAGACGATTTTCAGAACACTGAACAGCGTCATCTGCGCGGTCGGCGGTAAACTGTTAAACCAGGCGATCATATTTCGACGGTCGCTCCATGGTCGCTTAATCCGCCCCACGTCAGATTCTTGAATGCCGGAACTTCAGCGGCCATTTGGTTGAAAAGTCCTTCGATCGTGGCGAAACCGTTCTGGCCAGTCACATCGTGCACGAGTTCGTGCAAAAATTCCCATTCAGCGACGCGCGTTGCCCTTCGGCTGAATGTTCTGCATGAACCGTTGCACGCGGCCTTTGATATTCACGAAACTGCCGCGCTTTTCTGCATGCGCACAGCCGGGCAGGAGATAGTGCGCGAGTTCAGTCGTTTTGTTCGGCAGGATATCGCTGACAATGAGCGAATCCAATTTACCGAGGAGATCTGCACCAATGCCGTGCTTCGTCACGTCTTCGCCGAAAACAATGAGGTGTTTGATTTTGCCGGCGCGGATGCCTTCAGCAATTTTCGGAATGTTCGAACCCATCTGCTTGGGAGAGATGCCGATTAACTTCGAACCATTGCTGTTCGGATTGCGGTCCGCATTCAGCAACAGATGATCACCCTTATCCAAGCGCGCGACAGAATCGGTCAAGGCGTCATAACTTTTGGCGAGTTTCTTCAGCAGATAAAGCTCTTCATTTGTCTGGCGAGCCGAAGCGATAATCGCAACAGAACCTGCAGCGGCATTTTTCAGCACATCGGAAACAGCGCGGATTGCCGTTGCCCACGCACCGTCCTGATATTGTAAATTTAATTTCGAACCGCCGACTTTGGTCAGGCGATCATCGCGATTGATCCACTTGTAATTCAGCCGTCCGTAATCGCACATCCACGTCGAATTGACCGCATCGTTCTCGCGCGGTTCGTAGCGATACACTTTATTTTCGCGCGAACCGATGACGATATTGCAGCCCGTGCCGCAACTGGTGCAGATACTCTTGCTCTCTTTCAGGAACCAGACGCGCATCTGGAAACGAAAATCCTTCGACGTCAGTGCGCCGACCGGACAGATGTCCACCGTATTCAGCGTGTAATTGTTATCAAAATTCTTTCCCGGGAATTTCGTCAGCGTGCTGTAACTGCCGCGTTCGACAAAACCGAGCGCATCGTCCTTTGCAATGTCCTTCGAGAAACGAATGCAGCGCGAGCAAAGAATACAACGCTCATCATCCAGCATGACGCGGGGACCGAGATTGACTTGCTTCGGTTTGTGAACCTTTTCTTCCGTGAAGCGGCTCGTTGAATTTCCGTAATCCACCGAATACTCCTGCAGCTTACATTCACCGGCTTGGTCGCAAATCGGACAATCAAGCGGATGATTAATCAGCAAATATTCCAGAACGCCTTCGCGCATCTGTTTCGTCGCAGGCGAACTTGGATAAAGTTCCATTCCCGGCGAAATTGGACTCGCACACGCAATCGCGCCGCGTGCAGACGTCGGTTCGTAGGGGAGAACGGATCGCGCAATCTTCGGCGTCCCATCCGGATTCATGACCGGCTTTTTGTCTGGCCCCATCACGGCATGACCAAATTCCACCAGGCACATCCGGCAATTACCCGCGATCGGCAGCTTCGGATGATAACAATAATGCGGAACCTCCACGCCGGCCTGCGCGCACGCTTGCAGCATGGTCGTCGGCTGAAGTTTGCCCTGCCAATCGGGCATCATCTTCGGCACTTCAATTTCCTTGCCGTCCACCTTCACCTTGATCTTTTCGACCGGTGGCGGCGCAGGTTTTTGTTCAGTTGAAATTCCGTTCGACATGGCAAATCAATGTTTCGGACTGGCAGCGATTTTCATTTCGCCGCTCGGCCCTGCGCCGGTGCCCGTGCTTCGCTTCATCGCGAGCACCGCGCGCTTCGAATTCGTCTTTAAATTTATTTACAAAACTTAGAACTGGCCACGCGCAAGCTTCGCCAAAAGCGCAAATCGTGCGGCCTTGAATACCTTGAGCGATGCGCAGCAAGTAATCGGCGTCCTGCTTTGCGACCGTGCCCGCTCGTGAGCGATGCAGCGCTTTGCTCATCCAGAGCGAACCTTCGCGGCAAGGCGTGCATTGGCCGCAACTTTCGTGCGCGTAAAATTCCGAAAGGTTTGCAAGCGCCGCGACGATATCCGTCGAGTCATCCATCACAATAATTGCGCCGGAACCCGACATGCTGCCGGCTTGTTGCAGCGAATCGAAATCATAAGGCAAATCGAGCAGGTCAACTTCGACCGGCGTCAACTGGCCGTCGGGCGCTTTGCGTTTAATCTTAAATTTCTCGCCCGCTTTAAAAACTTTCGCCGACGAACCGCCAGGAATGATCGCTTTGAGTTTGCGACCTTCGCGCAAACCGCCACCGAACTTCTCGATGCAAAAATCATTTCGCCGAGCGTCGCCTTGCCGACTTCCACTTCGAAATACCCGGCTTCTTCACATGTCCGCTGACGCTGACGATGCGCGTGCCGGTATTGTTCGGCGTGCCGAGCTTCGCGTATTCCGCGCCGCCCATCTGCACGATGTGCTTCACCGCCGCGAGCGTCTCGACGTTGTTAACAATCGTCGGGCACATGTAGAGCCCGAGAATAGCAGGGAAGTAGGGCGGCTTGATGCGCGGGTAAGCGCGCTTGCCTTCGAGCGATTCAATCAGGCCCGTTTCCTCACCGCAAATGTAAGCACCCGCGCCGCGATGGATGTGGATCTCAAGATCGTATCCTTTGCCCAAAATGTTTTTGCCCAGGAAATTCTTCTCGCGAGCTTCCTTCAAGCGCGCGATTCAAGATGCGCGCACCTTCCGGCATTTCGCCGCGGATATATATATAGGCAAGATGAACATCATTCGCGAAGCAGGCGATGATCATGCCTTCGATCAACTGATGCGGATCTTTGTGGATGATCTGGCGGTCCTTGAACGTCCCCGGCTCCGACTCGTCCGCGTTGCAAACCATGTAAATCGGTTTGCCGCTCTTGCGATCGACAAGCGACCACTTCAACCCGCACGAAAATCCCGCGCCGCCGCGCCCGCGCAAACCCGAAGTCTGCACCTCCTGCCGAAGCTGTTCCTGCGCCGTCTGTTTCTTTCCATCCGGCAAATCCTTCGTCTGCAGCGACAACGCTTTCTTCAGCGTCTCGTAGCCGCCGTTCCGCATATAGCAATCGATATCGAGTCGTGTAACCCGGTTGATCGACGTGCTTTAAAATAAGTCGATATTCTTGCGGCATGGTCAGTTGCGAACTTTGGCGTTCAATCGGGCAGACCCCGACTTGACTCCGCCAATAGATTCTTTACCTTTGCTAGCGCTTACTTGCCCGATGGTGTAACGGTAGCACAGCAGACTCTGAATCTGCTTGTCATGGTTCAAATCCATGTCGGGCAGCCACTTCATTTGCACCTCCCCAGCATTTCATCAGCGTTTTTCATCGTGACCGCTTCGTGAAATTCATCATTCAGCATCATCACCGGTGCTGTGCCGCAACCTGCCAGGCACTCCACAAATTCGACCGTGAACTTTCCGTCCTTCGTGGTCTGCGCGCCGTGCTCGCTGGCATTAAGTCCCAGCTTCTTGCAAAAATGTTCGCGTAATTCAGCGCTTCCGCCGAGCGCACAACTCAACGTGCGACAAACCTTAATATGATATTTCCCGAGCGGCACCTGCCGGAACATCGGATAGAAAGTGACCAACTCGTAAACATTGATCGGCTGCAAATCCAGTTTCTTCGCCGTCCACTCAATCGCTTCCTGCGAAATATGTCCAAAGCGTTCCTGGATGGCGTGCAGGAACATCAGCGACGCGCTCCGTTTCTGCGGGTAATGAGTGGTCAACTCATCCAGTTCTTTTTCCATATCTGGCGGAACGGCAAAGCTCATCGGTCACATTCCCCCATAACGAAATCGAGCGAGCCAAAAATCGCCACTGTATCGCTGATCATATGTCCGGGCATCACGTGCGGCAAAATGCTCAAGTTCACAAACGATGGCGCGCGAATCTTCAAACGATTCGGTGTGCCGCCGCCTTTGCTGTTAATGTAAAAACCAAGTTCGCCCTTCGGATTTTCCGCGCCGAAATAAACTTCGCCAACCGGCGCGTTCACGCCTTGCGTCACGAGAATAAATTGATGAATCAATTCCTCCATGCTCGTCAGGACTTTGTCCTTCTTCGGCAAAACAACTTTTCCATCCGGCACGTTGACCGGCTCTTTGGCGATATTGTCAGCGCCGCCGGGCAACTTATCCAGGCACTGCTGCAAAATACGAACGCTCTGGCGCATTTCTTCGATGCGCACCAGATACCGATCATAACTATCGCCAACCGACCCAATCGGAATCTCAAAATCCAGTTCGCTATAAACGAGATACGGATGAGCCTTGCGAATATCGTGATTCATACCGCTGCCGCGCAGATTCGGTCCAGTCAGTCCGTAATCGATCGCGTCTTCTTTGCTGATCACGCCAACATTCCTCGTCCGATCAATGAAAATCTTATTTCGCGAGAGCAGCTTCTCTGTCTCGTCGATATTTACAACGACTTCATTCAGAAATTTCTGGCACATCGCGACCCAGCCTGGAGGCAAATCACGCGACACACCGCCAATCCGCGTGTAACTCGTCGTAAAACGCGCACCCGTCAGCGCCTCGCACAAATTATAAATCTTTTCCCGTTCCGTGAACGTGTGCAGGAACACCGTCATCGCGCCGACATCCATCGCGTAAGCACCCAATCCCAAGCAGGTGCGCCGAAATGCGCGCCAGCTCGCAGCAAATCACACGTATATATTGGCAACGCAGCGGCAACTGCTTATCGATGCCCAGCAACTTTTCCACCGAGAGCGCATAGGCGACGTTGTTCGCCAGAGGCGCGAGATAATCCAGACGATCCGTATACGGAATAAATTGCGTATACGTCATGTTCTCCGCGATTTTTTCGTCGCCGCGATGCAGATAGCCGATGTCGGGAATCGCCTTCGTGATGATCTCGCCATCGAGTTCCAAAATAACGCGCAACACACCGTGCGTCGCAGGATGCGACGGCCCCATATTCAGGACCATCTTCTCGCCTTGGATATCTTCCAACTGATCCGCCGGACCAGGGGAGGGCGCGCTCGTCTCTACGCGGGCGGCGGGATCACGAAATTCAATTGTTTGCGTCTGCGCCATGCTATTTCTTCTCTATTGGGCCGGGCCCAACCGGCCCCGGTCCATGCGATTGCCCGTGCAAATGTTTATCATCATCGCGCCGCTCAACGCGCGCATTCAGTGCCAAATCGGCAGTATCGGGAATACGCACCCGCGGTTCACGCGCTTCTGCATCCGATCCACCGGCAACCGTCACAAACGGTCCACCTTCCAGCGGCGCGGGTTTCGTAAATGCAATCTCCGGCAAATTCGTCGGCTTACCTGCAAGCGGAAAATCTTTGCGCAAAGGAAAATACGGATAACCCTCCCACATCAAAATACGGCGCAGATCAGGGTGGCCGCGGAACCGAATCCCCATCATGTCGTAAATTTCGCGCTCGTGCCAATCCGCCGTGCGCCACACCGAAGTCACCGTAGGCAACTCCGACTTCTCTTCACTAACATCCGTTTTAATGCGCAGCGTGCAATGATGTCCGTAACCGTAAATGTGATAAACCAGCGTCCAGCGCGGATCATCCCCGTAATTATCGATGCTTGAGACGTCCACCAGAAAATCAAACCCGAGATTCTTTTTCGCAAACGCGCAAACATCCGCAATGCGTTCCGCGTCCTTTAATTTGAGCGTAATATCACCGCGAAACTCCACCGGTTCGGAGAGGACGTCACCGAATTGTGCTTTGAGTTGGTTAGCGAGTTCGCCGGGGGACATTTGTAATTTCTAATCTTTAATTTGTAATTCTTTTGCGCTCTTTGCGGTTAGATCGTCAAACAACTCTCCTCTGCATCGCAATCGCCGGTTCCCGCTGCACCTTGGCTTGCAACCTCATAAATCCATCGAGCAACGCTTCCGGCCGAGGCGGACACCCCGCCACATAAACATCCACCGGAATAATACTATCCACGCCTTGCAGCACCGCGTAACTGCGATACATCCCACCCGTGGAAGCGCACGCCCCCATCGCAATCACCCATTTCGGTTCGCACATCTGTTCATAAATGCGCCGAACGGCGATCGCCATTTTATAAGTCACAGTGCCGGCAACAATCATCACATCCGATTGCCGCGGAGAAAATCTCATCACCTCTGCGCCGAACCGCGCAATATCATAACGGCTCGCGCCCGCCGCCATCAGTTCGATAGCGCAACAAGCCAGCCCCATCGGCATCGGCCAAAGAGAATTTTTGCGAAACCAATTGATCGCAGTATCGAGGCGTGTGTGAATCACATCGCCTTCCACCTTCGAGTTATACCCCACTTCTGTTGTCTTAATTTGCATCGCGAAATTGCGCTAACAATTAGATTTACTAAACATCCTACAAGTGGGTCAGGCAAGCACTTTGTGATTTTTTTCACAAGCTCTTGACTGTTGTCAGAACCGTCTGAGCAGCAGGGCTCAGGACGTCAATTGCGGAACAGGCGGAGTGTTGAGGGATGTCTGCAGTATCAACCGTGCAAGGCGCAACGCCGAATCCGGGCGGCTTGCAGCCTCAAGGCTCGCGCGCCAGTCGCCCCAGACTTCGGCGTTATTCGCAAAAGTCCGTTGCACCCAGTTCGGCACCTCGTAAGGTTCGGACACCGTGCCGCCGTCCAACGATTGGAGCAAATACGCGTTGCCTTCCTCCTGCCCTGGGATGACCTGATTAATAATCATTGGGCAATTCGCGGCTATCGCTTCTTGCACGATCGCGCCGCCCGCTTTCGCAATCAGCACGTGATGCGACATGAGCAATTGCGGCATCTGGTCAGTCCAACCGATGACCTTAATTCGTGAACCAAACGAACTGAGACGCTGCGTCAGTCGCTGTTGCAGCGCGATATCCCGGCCAGTGGTGATCGTGAGTTCGCAGGTCTGATTGAGCTCAAGCAACCGCTCAAGCGTATTGTCAACGACTGCTTTGCCAGTGTTAATGACGTAAAGAACGCGAGGTGCGGTCTTGCCGATCGGCGGATCAAATTTCGGTGGTTCAGTGAACTTGGGATTAACCGGGAAACCCAGATCCTGGATTCGATCCGCTGCCACGCCGTTTTTCCGTAAGACCTCAGCCGTCTCTTGATTAGGAACAACAAACACATCGCTATACGCGAGATACCACGCGGAACAAACGCTGATGGAATCGGTCACGACGGTGAAGAGTTGAAACGGGCGTCGCGATACGTCAGGAAATAGCGTTGCGAGCACGTGCGAGTAAACCGGATACGTCGACACAATCGCGTCCGGCGAATGTTCGCGAATCAATTTGTCCATCGCTCGATGCAACCTTCGCGCGCCCTTCACCTGTCGCCGGAACGTCGGCGGGTCATCAAACATTCGAAACATACGCGCCCACACCTTCGGCGCGTGTTTCACAACCAACCGATAGCCCGCTTTCATCAACGTGTTCAGCGGCCCGTACGCGACCTCAAACAAATCGATCACACGAACGTCGGCCTGTGCGTCAGTTAGACGAATCGCATCGTGGACACTGCGCGCTGCGGCGTTGTGTCCGTCACCAAAACTTGCCGTTAGAATCAGGATTTTCTTCATGCGAGACGAATCTCAGACGTTGCCAGTGGATTATCCTCATCAACGTATGACTTGGTGTGAGTTGCCATATTCAGCAGCGTCATATTGCCCTCGAAATCTTCCGCCAGCGCCGTGCAGTTCTCCACCCAATCGCCGCAATTCAAATACATGATATCGCCGACCTGCCGAATTTCCGGCCGGTGAATGTGTCCGCAAATCACGCCATCAACGCCGCTCTTGCGCGCAAATTGGATCAGCGACTCTTCGTAATCGTTGACGTATTTCATGGAAGCTTTCGCTTTCATCTTGATGTAGGAAGCGAACGACCAATACCCAAACCCGAGCAACCGGCGAACGCGATTGATCCAGACATTGAGGTCGAGAATCTTGTCGTAAAGCGCCGAACCAACGCGGTCGAGCAACCGATTAAAATGCGTCAATCCATCGAACTGATGGCCGTGGAGGACGAGATAACGTTTGCCGTTCGCGCTTTCGTGAATCGTCCGTTCTAGCAAACGCACCGCGCCAAAACTGAAACCAAGAAAGTGCTGCAAAAATTCGTCGTGATTACCCGTAATCAACGTAACCCGCGTGTGCTTTCGGTTTTTGCGCAGCAACTTTTGGATGAGAACGTTGTATTCATCGCTCCAGTACCACTTCCGTCGCAATTGCCAGCCATCGATGAAATCGCCGACGATATATAGGTCCTGGCAATCAACCTCACGCAGGAACTCGATCAGGGGAGCGACACGGGCGTGCTTTGTGCCAAGATGCACGTCTGATATCCAGATAGCGCGATATTTCATGGTCAAACCTCGTTTCCCCGCGAAACTCGCGTTTCTGCCTTTGAGTTGCAACTACAGAATAACCCGCAGAAGAGATTTTACACCGCTGCCTCGTAACCGTTGCACAATTGTAACATTGCGCCCGCTGGAATGACGTCCATTGCAGCCACAGGATGCGGGGAACCCGCATCTCCTCAGCAGTAGTGATCAACGGTTTTAACCGTTTTTGCCCACGATCCCGCGCGCCGGTTTAACGGGCCAGTCGGTCCGTTCGTCTCGCCCGTTTGCATAACTCGAGCGTCTGGTATATGTATTTGATTGCGGGCCTCTCACTAGCGGTGGACGCAGCCAAACCAAAAGAGAAGCGACCGCATCTTGAATTCTTTAAAAGAATTCAGTTCAACAATTTAATCGAGAAAAGCTATGCCAAACGAATCCGAAGCCAAATGCCCATTTCACCAAGGCACCAGCAACGCCAGAACCAATCGCGACTGGTGGCCGAACCATCTTCGCGTTGAGCTCCTGCACCAGCATTCCTCCAAGTCCAATCCCATGGGCAGGGAATTCAATTACGCAAAAGAATTCAAAAGCCTCGACTTCGCCGCGCTCAAAAAAGATCTCGCCGCAGTCATGACCCATTCACAAGACTGGTGGCCCGCCGACTTCGGCCACTACGGACCTTTGATGATCCGCATGGCCTGGCACAGCGCCGGCACCTACCGCACCGGTGACGGACGTGGCGGTGGTGGTCGCGGCCAACAACGCTTCGCGCCCCTCAATAGTTGGCCCGACAACGTCAGCCTCGACAAAGCCCGTCGCCTTCTCTGGCCGGTCAAAAAGAAATACGGCCGCAAAATTTCATGGGCCGACCTGATGATCCTCGCGGGCAACGTCGCCCTCGAAACCATGGGATTCAAAACATTCGGTTTCGCCGGCGGTCGTGAAGACAGTTGGGAGCCCGATCATGACGTCTATTGGGGCAGGGAAGACACCTGGCTCGGCGACAAACGCTACACCGGCGACCGCGAACTCCAGTCGCCGCTTGCTGCCGTTCAAATGGGTTTGATCTACGTGAATCCCGAAGGCCCGAACGGCAATCCCGATCCAGTCGCCTCGGCCCGCGATATTCGCGAAACCTTTGCTCGTATGGCCATGAACGACGAAGAGACGGTCGCGCTCATCGCGGGCGGCCATAGCTTCGGTAAAACCCACGGTGCGGGTCCGGCCACCCATATCGGACCAGAGCCCGAAAGCGGCGACATCTCCGCTCAAGGCCTCGGTTGGCACAGCACTTATGGCACCGGCCATGCCGGCGACGCGATCACCAGCGGCCTCGAAGTCACTTGGACCAAAACTCCCACAAAGTGGAGCAACAACTTTTTCGAAAACCTGTTCGGCTTCGAATGGCAACTCACCAAGAGTCCAGCGGGCGCAAATCAATGGGTGGCAAAAAACGCCGAAGCGATCATCCCAGACCCTCACGATCCGACGAAGAAACGCCTGCCGACCATGCTCACGAGCGATCTCGCCCTGCGACTCGACCCGGCTTACGAAAAAATATCGCGCCGCTTCCTGGCCAATCCGGCCGAGTTCGCCGACGCCTTCGCCCGCGCCTGGTTCAAGCTGACCCACCGCGACATGGGCCCGCGCGCCCGTTATCTCGGGTCGGAAGTGCCTAAGGAGGAACTGATCTGGCAGGACCCCATTCCCGCCGTGAATCATACATTGATCGATGCGAAAGACATAGCCGCACTCAAGGCTAAGATTCTGGCCTCAGGCCTCTCTGTGTCGCAACTTGTCACCACCGCCTGGGCATCAGCCTCCACATTCCGTGGCTCCGACAAACGCGGTGGCGCCAACGGCGCACGCATTCGCCTCTCCCCACAAAAAGATTGGGAAATCAACCAGCCCGGCCAACTCGACCGAGTGCTCAGCGCTCTCGGTTGCATTCAGGACGATTTCAACAAAGCCGGTGCTGGCGGTAAAAAAGTCTCGCTCGCCGACCTGATCGTCCTCGGCGGTTGCGCAGGCATCGAACAAGCTGCCAAGAACGCTGGCCACAAAGTCGAGGTGCCCTTCACACCCGGCCGCATGGACGCTTCGCAAGAGCAGACCGACGTCGAATCCTTCCAAGTCCTCGAACCCATCGCCGACGGCTTCCGCAATTACCTTAAGCACACCTACAAAATCCCATCCGAAACGCTGCTCATCGACAAAGCCCAATTGCTCTGCCTGACCGCACCCGAAATGACCGTCCTCGTCGGAGGCATGCGCGTGCTCGGCACCAACTTTGCCCAAAGCCGTCACGGCGTCTTTACCACGCGTCCCGAAACCCTGACGAACGATTTCTTCGTCAACCTGCTCGACATGTGCACCGAGTGGAAAGCCGTCTCGCAAAACGAGAACCTCTTCGAAGCCCGTGATCGCAAGACCGGCCAGGTCAAATGGACCGCCACCCGCGTCGACCTGATCTTCGGCTCCAATTCCGAGCTTCGCGCAATCGCCGAAGTTTACGGGTGTGCCGACGCACAAGAGAAGTTCCTCCAGGACTTCGTCGCCGCCTGGACTAAAGTAATGAACCTCGACCGCTTCGACCTCGCTTAAATGCGGTAAGGACGACTTCCTCGTCGTCCTCTTGCTCTTCCCCCTTACCTCCGCAAGGCAGGTGAGGGGGTCTCGATACTTCCTCGTTGACGGGGTAGCAGCTTCATAGCAAAATCGCTCGAAGCGCTTATGCGCTTTGGGCGCTGCTACTGTTCAGTGCCGCTGATTGCTCTTTGAAATCCGAAATCGCTGCACTATAGCAACTTGGACTTGCTGGGAGTTGCTACAAGTTGCGACTTGTAGCTGATTGTAGCAACTAGTAGCAACATTCCCGCGAAAGTTTTTGGCCGTCATTGACCCCACTGCGCTTGCTTGTTTAACCTAAGCCCACACGCCGGTCCTGTGTCCGCCCGGTTGAACCAAATGAACAACAAGCAAATTGAGGCCTCCTACAAGATCGCTCGCGACCAATATGCCGAGTTTGGTGTCAATACAGACGCCGCCCTGAAGCGTCTGGCCAAAATCCCGATCTCACTTCACTGCTGGCAAGGCGACGATGTGGGCGGCTTCGAAAACACCGGCACCGGCCTGACTGGCGGTATTCAAGCCACCGGCAATTACCTCGGCAAAGCACGCACCGCCGACGAATTACGTGCTGACCTGGACAAAGCGCTCACGTTAATCCCCGGCAAACATCGCTTAAATCTCCACGCGTTGTATGCCGAGACCGGCGGAGTTCGGGTCGAACGAAACGAACTCGAACCAAAACATTTCAAGACCTGGATCGCATGGGCAAAGTCGAATGGGATGGGTCTCGATTTCAACCCGAGCTTTTTCTCGCATTCAAAATCAGCCGACGGTTTTACCTTGGCGCACCAGGACAAAAGCATCCGCCAATTCTGGATCGAACACGGCATCGCTTGTCGGAAAATCGGTGCCGCCATGGGTCAGGCCCTTGGTACGCCATGCGTCACGAATGTGTGGATTCCGGATGGCTACAAAGACACGCCAGTCGATCGCAAAGCGCCACGCGAGCGTTTAGCCGAATCGCTCGATGCAATTTTCGCGAAGCCGACCAATTCGAAACCACAACCTCGATGCTGTCGAACCGAAATTGTTTGGCATCGGCTCCGAAAGTTACGTCGTCGGCTCGCACGAATTTTATTTCGGGTACGCCGTCCGCAATCGCAAGCTCCTCTGCCTCGACGCTGGCCACTTTCACCCGACCGAAGGCATCGCTGACAAAATCTCCTCCGTGTTGACGTCGCTCGACGAAATCCTGTTACACGTCAGCCGCGGCGTCCGTTGGGACAGCGATCACGTCGTCATTTTGGACGACGCGTTACTCGCCATCGCGCAAGAGATCGTGCGCGGCAGTTATCTGGACCGAGTCCATATCGGACTCGATTATTTCGACGCCAGCATCAACCGCATCGCCGCCTGGATCATCGGCACCCGCTGCATGATCAAAGCGTTGCTCATCGCGCTCATCGAACCGACTGCCAAACTCCGCGCCCTCGAAATCGATGGGGACTACACGAGCCGCATGGCGCTTCTGGAGCAATGCAAGATACTCCCGTTCGGCGCAGTCTATGATTACTACTGCCTCAAAGCCGACATGCCGACCGGCGCTGGATTCATGAGTGAAGTGAAGGCGTACGAAAAAAACGTCTTGAGCAAACGCGGTTAGCAAATCGTGAGCGCTCCTCTCCTTCAACTCAGCGCGATCACGAAATCGTTCGACGCCGTCCGAGCGTTGAAAGGAGTTTCCTTTTCGCTGAACGCTGGAGAAGTCCACGCCTTGCTCGGTGAAAATGGCGCGGGCAAATCAACGCTCATCAAAGTCATCACCGGCGCACACCAACCGAATACCGGCACGATTGCGATTAACGGCAACACAGTCGAAAAACTCTCACCCGCTTCCGCGCACAAACTCGGCATCGCGGCGATTTACCAACAGCCGGCGTTGTTCCCTGATTTGTCCGCTGCTGAGAATATTGCACTCGGCCTCGAACCTGCCTCCGCGTTGCGCCGCGTTAATTGGTCTCAACGTCGCGCACAAGCACGTGAGCTTTTAAAGCGCGTTGGTGCTGAAATTGATCCTGACACCGAAGTGCGCGAGCTTTCGATGCCGCAGCAACAGCTCGTCGAGATTGCGCGTTCCCTCGGAAAAGGCGCGCGCATTCTGATCATGGATGAGCCCACCGCGTCGTTGACTCAAAAAGAAGTTGAGTTGCTGTTCGGCGTGATTCGCGAATTACGCAAAGACGGTGTTGGCATCATCTACATTTCACATCGTCTCGAAGAAATCTTCGCCGTTGCCGACCGCGTCACGGTTTTGCGCGATGGCGAAAGTGTCGGCAACTCATGCTGTCAATGAAATCGATAAGACCAAGTTCATCCGGCTGATGGTCGGTCGCGAAGTCGCCGCGATTTATCCGCCGTCCCAATCCGCTCCGGGCGCTGCCGTGCTATCGCTCTCAAAAATCGGCTGCGCACAATCGCAGATTCACGACGTCAGCTTCGACGTGCGCGCTGGCGAGGTCTTCGGTCTTTCCGGCTTAGTTGGAGCAGGGCGTACCGAACTCGCTCGAATTCTTTTCGGCATCACTCCAGCCGACACCGGCACGATTCGAACTCAACGGCCAAACAATCCAAATCCATTCACCGCAACAAGCGATCGATCACGGCATCGGCTACGTCCCGGAAGATCGCCGTCGTCACGGCGTCATTTTGGAAATGTCCGTCGCGGCGAATTCCACGATGAGCATTCATCGCCGGATTTTTCCCGGCACATGGTTGCGCAATAAAGCCGAACGCGATCTTGCGCAAAAATATATCCGCGATCTCGCCATAAAAACCTTCTCGCCGGACTCAAACGTCAACACGTTGTCCGGCGGCAACCAACAAAAAGTCGCGCTTGCACGCTGGCTCGCGTCCGGTCCGAAGGTGTTGATTCTGGATGAACCCACTCAAGGCGTGGATGTCGGCGCGAAATCCGAAATCCACAAACTCATCCGCTACCTCGCCGCTCAGGGTCTCGCGGTCATCATGATTTCGTCCGACCTTCCGGAGATTCTGGGAATGAGCGATCGCATCGGCGTGATGCGTGGCGGCACCGTCACGGCAATTCTCGACGGTAAAACAGCCGACGCCGATACCGTCATGGCCGCTGCGTTGGGCCAAACCCATCAACCCGCACCGGCCCAGTGAAATATTTCCGCGAAATCTCGGTCGCTTTCGCGCTGCTTGCGTTGCTCGTCGCGCTCGCGATTGTCGCGCCGGCGTTTTACCAGCCGCAGCCACTTCTCTCGCTTGCCACGCGCGAAGCGCCCACTCTCATCGTCGTGTGCGGAATGGCGCTCGTCATCATCTGCCGACAAATCGATATTTCGGTCGCTTCACAGTTCGCCATCTGTAGCGTCTGCGCCGGCTTGCTCGCGGCGACGAAGATTCCGCTCATTATTGTTTTGCCTGCCTCGGTTTGCATTGGTGCGATTTTGGGTTCGATAAACGGCGCACTCATCGCTGGACTCGGACTGCCCTCGATCGTTGTCACTCTTGCCACGATGGTGACGTGGCGGGAAGCGCTCCGTTGGCAACGACAAGGCGTGTTTGTGAACCTGCCGGACAACGTGCAATGGTTTGGGTTGAGCCAATCCTCCGGCCAATGGACGGTTATCGCGATCGCACTTGCTCTGTTCTTCGTCCTCGCGATTTGCATGAAGCGCATCGCGGCCGGCCGATTTGTTTACGCCGTCGGTTCCGACGCCGAGGCGGCACGCCTCGCCGGTATCCCGCCGCAACGCGTCACGTTTCTTACGTTCGCCTTTATGGGTGCGCTGGTTGGTTTAGCCGCGATGATGAACGTCGTTCAATCTCCGCAGGTCGATCCCAAGTCGGGTACCGGCATCGAACTAAAAACGATTGCAGCAGTCGTTGTGGGTGGTGTTGCCATTTCGGGTGGTCGCGGAAATCTCTGGGGAGCGTTCGCCGGTCTGTTACTGCTCGCATGCGTCAGTCCCGCGTTAACGCATCTGCACGTCGAGTCTTATTGGGAAAAAGCGATTCAAGGCATGATCATTCTGCTCGCCGTCGTTGCAGATGGAATCCGAACCAAGCGAGGTAAAGCGTGACAAAGTTCCTGCGTTCCAATCTCGCCAAGCACGAAGCCATCCTGCTGGCCGTGGTCATCGCCGAATGGTTCTACTTCAATTCCGTCGGAGCGCACTTCGGCTCACTCGACAACACGTTCGACATCATTCGTCACTCCGTCGAAATCGGCCTGCTCGCTTTGGTGATGACACCAATCATTTTAACGGGCGGCATTGATTTGTCCGTCGGTTCGCTACTCGGTTTGTGCGCGATTCTTTTTGGAAAACTTTGGCGCGATGCCGGCTTGTCGCCGGTAACTGCTGGAATCTGCACACTGGGTATCGGCGCATTAGCTGGTGGGTTAAACGCGACGTTAATCACGTGGCTGCGCCTGCCGCCGTTAATCGTGACACTCGGAACCTATTCACTTTTTCGTGGCGTCGCGGAAGCCATCACGCACGGTGTCGATACGTTCACCGGATTTCCGGCATCATTCCTCTTCCTCGGACAGGAACGTTTTCTCGGCATGCCTGCGCAAGCGCCGATATTCATTGTCGTCACGATTGCCGTTTGGTTGCTCGTTCATCGCACGACTTTTGGCCGTTCGTTTCGTGCGATTGGTTTTTCTCCTGAAGGCGCGCGTTACGCCGGGCTTCCAGTGGAGCGGCGCATCGCGATGGTTTACGTGCTGGCCGGCATCGTCAGCGCGCTCGCGGCGATTATCTATACCGCGCGACTTGGGCAGGCGAAAGCCGATGCGGGCACGGGTTACGAACTTTTCGCCATCACGGCCGTCGTCCTCGGCGGAACAAGCATATTCGGTGGCATCGGGACTGTGCATGGAACGTTGCTTGGCGTCGCTGCTATTGCGGTGCTCAGCAATGGTCTGGTTCACGCGCGGCAACCGCGCGAGGTCGCGGGAATGCTTACAGGGCTGCTGTTGATCCTGGCGCTTGCCAGTTCGGTTGTTCCAAAACTATTTGCAAGGTTGCGGGCGCGTCGGCAGAACTGCGGATTTCAATCCGAAAAACATATGAAACTCAAACTTCAATAATAAACTTCAATGAAAATTCAAATTTCGCACTTACTGCAGAAGTTTGGCGCTGGAGACTGCTTGGAGTTCATTTACCGGCGGTTGCAACAAAGTCTTCGGATTCCGCGGCGTCCGGCTAGCAGCGCGCAAGGGCAAAAAAGTCACGATCGCGCTGATGCCCAAGAGCAAAGGCAACGCCTACTTTATCTCCTGTAAAAACGGCGCGGACAAAGCCGCCAAGGAACTTGGGGTTGATCTGGTGTTTGATGGGCCGACCGATCCCGATCCCGCCAAGCAAAACGAAATCATCGAAAACTGGATCACACTTGGCGTCGATGGCATTGCTGCCGCGTGCGAAAATAAAGAAGGCATTTCCACCGCGCTGCCGCAAAGCAAAGACAAAAGGGCATCAAAGTTATCACCTATGATGCGGACGCGCTTCCCGATGCTCGCGACTTCTTCGTGAATCAGGCCACTCCTGAAGGCATCGGTTTCACACTGATGGACGAAGCCGGCGCGCCTGTGCAATGACCAGGGCGAATTCGCCATCATCACCGCGAGCCTGACTGCCGCGAACATGATCGAGTGGCAAAAATACATTGAGCAACGCCGCAGTGGAAAAGTATCCGAACATGAAAATGGTCGCGCTTCGTCCCTGCGATGATTTGAAAGACAAGGCGCAAAGCGAAGCCACCTCACTGATGAGCGCGAATCCGAATCTCAAACTCATCATGGCCATCTGCTCGCCGGCCGTTCCTGGCGCTGCGGAAGCCGTGAAGCAGGCTGGCAAAGCAGGGCAGGTGAAGGTCATCGGTCTCGGCCTGCCTTCCGAAAATCGTCGCTACGTCAAAGAAGGCGTGACCGACAGCGTCATTCTTTGGAAGACCGAAGACCTCGGTTACCTTACTATCCGCGCGGCCAAAGCTCTCGTCGACGGCGATTTGAAACCCGGCGCTACTAGTTTCAATGCTGGTCCACTCGGCACGATCGAGATCAAAGGCGACAACATCCTTCTCGGCAAGCCTTTCATATTCAATAAAGACAACATCGACCAGTTTAATTTCTGAACTAACTGTTATTTGCGCGTTCGTTTGCGCACGGGCTACTTCAATGCATTTAAAAGATGATGCAGAAAGGCTGCGTTGTCGCATTGCAAATAGTGCATCGCTCCGCCCATGCGCGAATAACTTTTGCAGAAACGCAGGTAATACGCTGGATTGGTCTTGGGCGGTTCGCCCTTGGTCCAATCCCAATTGCCGCCGTCCTGAAGGTCGACGACGTAAATGTTGTGGTCACGCACGATTGAGCGTTTCGCCTGCAATCGCAGATTGTTCACGCAACTCAGGCTCTTTTCGAATACTTGCGGGCCCATGATCGCCGAACCGACCGACAGACACGACTCCGCCATCGAGTTTTTCCACAGCGTCGCCGAAAATCCGAAAATCAATTCCGGCAGCTCGCCCGAGCGCAGCGCCGTTGAACATCGGGTGATTGGAAATGATGTCGTAACCAATTCCCGGATGCACGGTCAGCGGTATTCGCAATTTGAAACTCTGCGCGAGGATGCTGGTCGATTTGTGCGGATGCTTTACTTCGTAGCGCCCGGGTACCAATTGATGCGTCACCATGGCCTGCAACAGTTCAGCGCGAGCGGGCGCGAGCGGATGGCGTGGATCGGCTTTGAGCAATTGTTCCAAGGCGTCTGCCTGGGGAAGAACGGTGCCGTC
The DNA here is from genome assembly GCA_963702845.1 of uncultured Verrucomicrobiae bacterium. GTDB lineage: Bacteria > Verrucomicrobiota > Verrucomicrobiia > Limisphaerales > Palsa-1400 > JAICXV01. The sequence continues at coordinate 1,454,502 of OY969763.1, forward strand.
TTCGGAAACAAACTTGCCCAGACTGCTGCCGAACCCAAGCGCCTCGAGCGCGCCGGTTAAAACCGCCAGTTGGATATTACGGCCCGTTTCGTCCCAGGTGCCGAAGGTGCCGGTTGCGACATTTTTCTGAACGCTCTCGGTCGAAACACCGGCAAACGCAAATTCCCAATCGTGGATGATGCCCGCGCCATTCGTGGCGAGATGTGTGATCCAACCATGTTCCATCAAGCGAATCACGATGTTGGCCGCGCCGTTCTTAACTAAATGCGCGCCGTAAATCAGCATTACCGACGCTTTCTTGTCGCGCGCGGCTTTGATGTTCTTTGCGCACTCTGCGATCCGGGAAACGTTCGACGGCTCAATCGCTCCGGCTTTCGAGTCAGGATCAATGAGAATGTCGCTCAGTCGCGCATCGGAGACGCGTTGCGACAAGGGATAAACTTTCAGCTTTGTGAGGTCCAGTGGCATTGATTTCGGCCAAACATTTTCTGGCCAGTTAACGGTGTTTGCAGTAAATGTCAATCGCTGCCATTTCTTTGGCTGCGAGAGGCGAAGGCCTCAGGAGGAACAAGCGAAGCTTGAATACCAACATCCGCGAAGAGGCACACACGTAACATGCCAGACATTGTAACAAAAACGAACGCCGTGATTGTGGTCAGCTCGGAAACCGCCGAGAAGGCGAAACCGTTCATTCAAAGGGTTTTCGAGTATCTACAGCACAATTCCGACAAGCTGCTGGCGGGACTTTTCATCGTCATCATTGGAGTGATCATTTCGCGGTCCATCGCGAAAGTGATGAATCGTGCCCTCGAACGGCGTTTGCTCGATCCGCCGTTGCGCATGTTGCTCGTGCGTCTGGCCCGTTACGGCACGTTGGCGATTGCGCTCGTTATTGCTCTCGAAACGTGCGGTTTCAACATGACCGCGCTCATCGCCGGTATTTCTGTCGCTGGTGTCGGTGTCGGCATCGCGATGCAGGGGTTGCTGAGCAATATCATCGCGGGATTCACGATTATTTTCACCAAGCCTTTTCGTGTTGGTGAATACGTCGCCATTCTGAATTGCAATGGCGTGGTCGGCAGCATCGAGTTGACGACGACGACTCTGCTTAAGCCGGATACGTCCGTCATCGTGATTCCGAATCACAAAATCATCGGCGAAATTCTGCAAAATTACGGTGTCATCCGGCAGTTGGATTTAAGCGTAGGTGTCTCTTACTCCACCGATTTGAATCGTGCCCAGGCGTTGATTCAGGAAATTCTACGATGCAATTCGCGTGTGTTGCGCGAGCCCGGGCCCGCAGTGTTGGTGACGGGGATGGGGGATTCGGCCATTACGATTGCGATCAAGCCTTTCGTTAAATTGCAAGACTGTGGCGCGGCCATGACCGAGCTGAATCAGACGATCGTTGAAAAATTCCGCGCCGGTAATATTGAAATTCCATTTCCACAGCGGGAAATTCGTGTTTTGAATTCCGACGGGAATACGATAAAGAACTGAGGACGAATTACCGCAGAAGGACGGACTCAGAGTAAAAAAGCCCGGCTACCCTCTGTGTTCTCTGAGCCTCTGTGGTTTCGTCACTGACCATGAACGCCACAGACCATCAAACCAGCCGTCGCACCTTTTTAAAATCCGCCGCTCTCGCCACGGGCGCGCTCGCTCTTGCTCCTGCGGGGTTCGCGGACGCTCCAAAGAAGCTTAATGTCAAACTCGGCCTCGATAACTTCTCCGTGCGCGCGATGAAGTGGAATGCTTCGCAATTAATAGACTACGCCGCGAAGCTGAAGACCGATTCTCTGTTCCTGACGGACCTCGATTGTTACGAAAACTTCAACGACGACTACTTGCGCGATTTGAAGAAAAAGGCGGATGACCTCGGTCTGCAGATCCACGTTGGTTCCTGGAGCATTTGTCCGACGGCGAAAGTATTTAAGAAAAAGTGGGGCACCGCCGAGGAACACGTCGCTCTCGGGATCCGTTTGGCAAAAGCGCTCGGTTCGCCTGTTTTTCGCTGCGTGCTTGGGACCGGCGAGGATCGCTTTAGCCAGGGCGGCATCGAAGCGCGCATTGCCGATACCGTGCAGGTTTGTCGCGCCAGTCGCAGCCGTGCGATGGATGCCGGCGTGAAGATCGCGATCGAAAACCACGCTGGCGATATGCAATCGTGGGAACTCGTCCAATTGATCGAAGAGGCCGGCAAAGATTACGTGGGTGCCAATATCGATTCCGGTAACGCCTGTTGGACGATGGAAGACCCGCTGCAAAATCTGGAAGTGCTTGCTCCTTATGTTGCGACGACCAGCCTGCGCGATTCGATGGTGTGGGAATCGGCCAATGGCGCAACCGTTCAGTGGACGGCGATGGGTGAGGGGAACGTGGATGTGAAAACCTACTTCAACCGCTTCGCCGAACTGTGTCCCGGCATCCCTGTTCACATTGAAACCATCTCCGGCTTCTCGCGCGAAACGCCTTACCTGAAGCAGGATTTCTGGAAGGTTTGGCCCAAGGTGCCGGCCAAGAACTTCGCCCGTTTCCTGGCGTTGGCTAAAACCGGTAAGCCGTTGCCGGGCGCAAACGCCAATGATCCTGCGTATCAACGGGATCAGATTGAACGAAGTCTCAAGTACTGCAAAGAAGGCCTGGGGCTCGGGCTCAAATAATCAGCGGTAAAACTGGGTTTAGTAGAGCGGTCTGACGGTACGGCTTCGTTTTCCTCGAGTTGTGGCGCGGCAAACGGCCAGCGTCAATACCATCAAACCAGCCACGCCAAACAAGACAAGCACCAGCGGACCCATTAAGGTCCGGAGTTCTTCGATTGCGGGGAAAGCAAACACGCACAGCAAGGCCGCCGCACCCCATGCCATCCCGATTGAAATCCGTTCGGGTTCGGTTCGTCGTGAAGGATTCATAACTTACTAGATCGTTTAGGGGTCATTACTTATCAAGACAGAGATAACCATGAATTGTGCCAAGCTATTTAGGAGAATCGCCAGTCGTGCTATCCTGTATCTTACAGCAGTAATTTCATTCCTTTCTTTCAGTAATCCTCCCGATTGTTGACTGTGGCCGAACAAGTCACAATCGGTTTACAAAGGAGTCCGGGACCGAGGAAGACATGAGAAGGGTATACGGTTTGCTGTTATTGGTGATCGGTTTGTGGGTGCGATTGGGGTATGCCGATACGCGCAGCCACGCCGTTGAATTGTGGGCATCCGTTCAGGAATCCCCGCCGCAGATTACTTTACAGTGGCGCAATAATTGGGAAGGGCTGTCCTATTATGTACAGCGAAAGTCCAAGACCGATACACAATGGACTGACGTCGCGGTGCTGAATTCCGGCACCACGACTTTTACTGACAGCAATGTCAGCATCGGAAGCGCCTACGAATATGCAGTAATAGAATATCCACCCGATGATTTTCCACATACCGGGTATATCTATGCTGGCATTAGGGCGTCATTGCAGGATCAGCGTGGGAAAATCATTCTTCTGGTCGACAACACCTACACTTCTCCCCTTGCAACTGAACTCGAACGTTTGCAACAGGACCTGACCGGCGACGGCTGGATCGTGCTCCGGCACGACGTCTCGCGGACGGACACGGCACCGCACATAAAATCGCTTGTCCAGGCTGACTACACCGCCGACCCACAAAACGTCCAGGCGCTCTTCCTGCTGGGCCATGTGCCTGTGCCGTATTCAGGTGATTACAATGCGGACGACCATCCGGATCATACGGGTGCCTGGGTCGCAGATCCGTATTACGGGGATATGGATGGCAGTTGGACGGACAGCACGGTCAGATATACAACTTCGACACGCGTTGCAAACCGTAATATCCCGGGGGACGGGAAGTTTGACCAGACGTTAATCCCTGGAACTGTGCGGCTTGAGATTGGTCGCGTTGATTTGTCCAACCTGCCCGCGTTTGCTCCGCTGACGGATATCGACTTAACCCGAGCGTATCTAAACAAAGATCACTCGTTCCGGACGGGGGGGCTGGTGCTACAAAAGCGTTCGCTGCTCTTCGACGATTTCGGGGAAGCTGACGGCGAAGCCTACGCGGCCAGCGGTTGGCGCAATTTTGCGCCGCTGCTTGGACCGTCCAGCACCACCGAAATCGGCGAAAACCAATTCTTTAACTACGTGGGAAATCAGGATTACCTCTGGAGTTACGTCTGTGGGGGAGGAGATCCCGATTACACCGACTGTTATAACTTCGGCGAAACAGGCGATTTTGTTTCGAACCAATGCAAAACAATTTTCCTGATGTTTTTTGGAAGCTACTTTGGCGATTGGGATGCGACGAACGATATCTTTCGTTCTGCCCTTGGTTCCGGTGACATTCTTACCGTAGCATGGGCTGGCCGGCCGCATTGGTTTTTTCACCACATGGGATTGGGAGAGGCGATTGGCTATAGCGCGCGGCTGGTTCAAAACAATACCGGCCTATACCAACCGACGAACTTCTGCCGTGAAGTTCATGTTTCGCTTTTGGGCGACCCGACCTTGCGCATGCAAATCGTGCAACCACCCAGCGGACTTACTGCGACAACGAATGGCGCCTACGTGAACTTGAAATGGAATGCGTCGTCTGATTCGAGTTTGCTTGGCTATCACGTTTACCGCGCGAGCAACGCCAATGGGCCTTTTACCCGTCTCACAACGTCGCCGGGTTCAGCGCTGTCATTTCAGGATTCGCCGGGAACCGGCACCTACACCTACATGGTGCGCGCAATTAAGTTGGAAAGCGGGTATAGCGGGAGTTTCACGAATGCGAGCGAAGGAATCTTCACGAGTGCCAGTGCGATTGTCCCGGCTACGCCTGTGTCCATTTCGCAACCAAAGTGGAGTGCAAATGAGGTCTCGTTTTTGTGCAGTGGTCAGCCCGGCGAGAAATTCGTAGTCGAGCGTAGCCCGGATTTGAAACAATGGAGCGCTATCGCGACGAATGTGCTGACCAGTTCGAACCTGCAATTTACCGATACGCGCCCGGTTTCCGCCGAATCTTCCTATCGCACGCGACTGACCCAGTAACCTTAGATCAACTGTTTAACCGCACGCAGCAGCGCGGTCGCTTCAGCATCGGTGCCGATGGTGATACGCAGGAAATCTTTCGTCTCAGGATAACGAAACCAACGAACGAGGACTTTTTTCTCACGCAATTTGCCCAGCCATTGTTCCGCGGGGAATTTCGGCGGACGCGCGAAAATGAAATTCGTTTCGCTCGGCAACACTGTGAACCCGAACTTCGTTAATTCAGACGTAAGTCGGTTCCGTGTCGCGATGACCTTTTTGAAATTGGCGCGGTAGTAGGGAAGATCGGACAACGTTTCCAGCGCGGCAACCTGCCCAAGTCCATTGACGTTGTAACTGTCCCGTATCTTGTGCAATGCCGCGATCAATTCTGGATGGCCAACGAAATATCCCACGCGCTGGAAGCACAAGGAATACGCTTTGGAGAACGTGCGCGAGACGATTACATGCGGGTGCTTCAGAGCCAGTTCCATCGCGTTCTCTTTGGCGAAATCGACGTAAGCTTCGTCGAGGACGACAACGCCGCGCATCGAGCGGCACAGCTTGTCCAACTCCGCCGTGCTGTATCCGCGTCCGCTGGGGGCATTTGGTGTCGTCACTAATGTCAGAGCCGCGTCAGCTTTCCACGATGCCGGTTTCTTGACCGGAATCTCAAAGTCCGCTCCAAGCGGGACCGGATTGGTCTGCGCGCCGTGAATGTCCGCGAGCACCGGATAAAGCGAATAACTGGGGGTGAAATACTGCACCACTTCAGCAAGTTGCGGTCGACGCGACGCGCTAGAAGGCTCGACAAAACATTTAATAGCAAGCGCGAGCAATTCGTCAGAACCATTGCCGATGATGATATTCTCCGTTTTGCATCGGTGCAATTTCGCCAAACGCTCACGCACCTTCTCAGCCGTGGGATTGGGATAAAGCCGCAAGCGTCCGTCCACCGCCGCTTTCACCGCGCGCAAAACTTTTGGGGAAGGCGGATATGGATTCTCGTTCGTATTGAGTTTAATCAGGCCTTTAATCTTCGGCTGCTCGCCGGGGACATAGGCGTGCAGTCGCTCGACGAGGGGTCGAATAGGGCTTTTCGAATTGGGAGAGCGCATGATCAGCGTTTTGCGATTCGGATTTGGGCCGATTTCCCGTGGGCGTAGAGGCCTTCCATCTCCGCGAATTTGCTTAGCGCGGGCATTGCTTTATTGAGTGAAGCGCGGTTGTATTCGACGAGGCTGGTGCGGCGTTGGAATTGATCCACGGTTAGACCGCTGAACGATGCGCCTGCGCCGCCAGTGGGCAACACGTGGCTCGGGCCGGCGATGTAGTCTCCCAGCACTGTCGGCGTAAAATTGCCGACGAAAATGGCGCCAGCGGTAACGATCTTCGCAACGGTTTTATCGGCGCTGCGCACGACGACCTCGCAATGCTCAGGTGCGATGCGATTCGTCAATTGGACACCCGCATCTACATCCTTCACCTGGATAAGCCAACCATTGCTGTCGAGCACGCGCTTGATCGCCTCGCCGCGTTCAGCTTTACTGGCTTGCCGCTCGATCTCCTTTTCAACGGCGCGAATCAGTTTGGCCGACGGGCTCACCAGCCAAACACGCTCATGGCCGGTGCCGTGTTCAGCCTGGGCCAACATGTCCGCCGCAATGTAGGCGGGGTTAGCAGTGTCGTCCGCCAGTACCAGCAGCTCGCTCGGGCCCGGCAACAAAGCGATCGAAACGTAGCCGAACAGCAATCGCTTCGCGGCGACCACGTAGGCGTTACCCGGTCCAAAAATTTTCTGAACCGGACGAATAGTCTCAGTCCCGAGCGCCATCGCTGCAACGGCGTGCGCGCCGCCCACGCGATAAACCTCCGTCGCGCCCGCAACGCGTGCGGCATAAAGCAGGGCCGGGTTCACTTCACCTTTTGCATTGCAAGGCGTGCAAACCACAATTTCGCGACATCCCGCGACCCGGGCCAAAGGAATGGTCATCAATGCGGTGGATACCAGAGGTGCATGTCCCGCCGGGATGTAAACACCGACGCGCGTCAAAGGATCAAATTTCTCTCCCACTTTCGCGCCGTGCGAATTTCTCGCCGACCAGTTCTTGCGCAGCGATTTCTTTGCAAACGCTTCCACGTTCTTCTGCGCTTCGGCGACGGCTTTGCGCAGGCCTTCGTCCGCCTGCACTGCCGCCGTCATGAACTCGGCCTGCGTCAGCGGAATTTGATCGGGAAAAAGTTTCGCGCGGTCAAAGCGCTCAGTGAATTCCAACAACGCCGCATCGCGCCGCTCGCGAACAGCTTCAATGATCGCGCGAGTTTGCTGTTCAATGTTGGGATCAAATAAACTGGACGCCCCAACCAGCGCATCGATTTGCGCGGCGTAGTTGCGATCCGTATAGCGGGCAGTTTTCACCGGCGAGCAAGCTATGGGAACGCAAACCGATTGTCAAAACTGCGCGGTGTCGCGGGCAGGGGAGGTGGCGGGCGTTTTCCTGAATACACCGAGGAATGATTCGGGCAGCAATCGGATGATATAAATCGTGCCCAGCAGAGTCATCACCCCGCAACAGATGAACACGCCACCGGGCGTGAGATGTGCGATTGACGTCATGACGTAGTATACACCGGACGCGATGAACACTCCGACAAACGACAACAGGTTCGCAGCCGCTAACACTCCGCCTTTTTTATCTTTCTCTGGCCGATGCTGTAACAAAGCCCCAATCGGCACGATGAAAAATCCGGCGAAAAATCCGACGACGATCAATCCTGCATCAAACATCCAAAACGTCAGTCCGGGTATTCCGAGCAGAACGGCCAGCACTGTCATGCCGATTGAACCCAGCGGAATCAGCCGTGTTTCAATTTTTCCACGCGACAAATAACCTGCGGCCACGCTGCCTATGCCGATACCGATTGCGGCCGATGCCTGCGAATAGCCGTTTTGCGTATCGGCGAGCCTGAGCACGTCTTTCCCGTAGAGGATGATGTTGAATTGCAGAATGGTGCCGAAAAATGAGAAGTAAGTGTTGCCCAACATTGCCAGCCAAAGCGGCCGGTCTTTATGCATCAGTTGAATCTGCGTCCAAAGATCGGCCAGAAAATTCGCTCGAAACGGCTTATGCGGCGCGGCTGCGGGAACATGTGAGATTTTGAAACTCAAGGTCAGGCCGATGAAGGCGAGTACAATCAAAATCCCACCTGAGTAGCCCTGGCGGCCACGAAACACGTCAGACAAAATCGCGCCCAACGCTGTGCCGAGAATAATTGCGGTGAATGTTCCGAATTCGATGATCCCGTTGCCCCACGACAGTTTGTTATCCGGCAAGATTTCCGGCAATAAACCATATTTTGACGGGCCAAACAGCGCGCTATGCACGCCCATCAGAAACACGCCAGCCAGTTCGATTGGCAGGTTCTTCAACACTAGGCCTAGCGTTGCAAAGCCCATCACGCAAATTTCGAAAACCTTGATGCCGATCGTGACCGAGCGCTTGCTGTAGTGATCGGCGAAGTAACCGCCGGTCATGGAAAACACAATGAACGGTAACGCGAACAGCGCCCCGACGATGGGCACGAGTTTGTCACGCTGACCTTCCGGCAGGCCCATGCCGAGGATGATGAAGATGACAAGATTCTTGAGCGTGCAATCGCTAAACGCACCTTGAAATTGCGTCGCAATCAAACTCCAAAATCCGCGCTTCCAATGTTTCGGTGGCGTTTCCATTCTCCGCTCTGACATAGCAATACGTCACCGCAGCGCGAAACGGAAATTGAAAAGAGAGGAGGTATTATCGAGGAATACGATATGGTGTTCGAAATGCCAAAAAAAGAGCAGGACAGCCTTCCCGGTGGTTGGACCCGTTACATCGTTACAACCCTGTAAACATTGGTTATGGCGCTTCGTCCTGAATAAAGGTTTGAACTTTAAAACGGCTTGCGACGAAAACAAAAACGACGGCTGCCACAACCATTAGACATCCAAAGAACAGGTAGTATTCTGCTCCCTCTAAAATAAGTTTGCCATTTACCTTGTTGAACTTATTCACCAACGCCGTGAAGAGATTTCCCATTGTTACCGCGCTCAACCAAACGGCTAGCATCAGTGACTTCAGTTTCTTGGGCGCTTGCGTGTAATAAAATTCCAAACCGGTAATTGAGATTAGAATTTCCGCCGCGGTAATAAAGAAATAGGCCAGCACGTGCCACCAGGCGCTTGGGGCGAAGCCTTGAGTAATCCGATGTTCAACCCAAGCCGTAATAAAAAAGGAAGGGATCGCCACGATAAATCCCAAAGTCATCTTTCTTAATGGTGTGACTGTAAAAAATCTATTGAGGTACGGATAAACAAAGTAAGAGAAAACGGGAATGAACAGCACAACGAAAATGGGATTAATCGCTTGTAGTTGCGACGCCAGCCAAACGTGGCCGAAGATTTGGCGATCCATTTTTTCTGCCTGAAGTACCCAAGCCGATGAGCTTTGGTCAAACAATGACCAGAAAATCGCGACAAAAATATTCAGCAACAGAAGCCGGCCGATGACGCGTAATCCAACCGGACCGACTGCTTCTTTCAAGAACGATGTTCCAGCGGGAGGGATGTGGACGAATTTGTTGCGGCCAATCCAAAAAACGCCCGTCGCCAGTAACATTAGCACCCCCGGGATCGCAAACGCGAGATGCGGGCCTTTGTCATTTAGCACTACGGGAATCCAAATTGTGGAAATCGTGGAGCCCAAATTGATGGCAAAATAGAACCAACTGTATACTCGTGGAAGAAGGCTTTGGTTCGACGCGCCAAACTGATCTCCAACGTGTGCGGACACGCATGGCTTGATCCCGCCCGCGCCGAACGCAATTAAAGACAGCCCAACAAAAAGCCCAGTACGGGTTGCGTCCAGAGCCAAGGCGAGATGTCCCAAACAGTAAACCAAAGAGAGGATTAAGATGGTTCGATACTTGCCGAGAAAGGCATCGGCTAGAATTGCTCCAAGAAACGGCAGAAAGTAAACGCTTGAGACAAACAGGTGATACCAATACTTGGCATCTGATTCATCCATTACTTCCAGTGCACCGTTTCGCCCCAACAAATAATGCGTCATGAAAACGACGAGAATCGCTCTCATGCCGTAATAGCTAAACCGCTCCGCTCCTTCGTTCCCGACGATGTAGGGAATGCCGGTCGGCATCCGATCTGATTTGACGGGAGCCGTCAGGTAGCCGTGTTTGGCGGCGTAGCGGCGGAATGCTTCGACGGGGTTGAACACGGGACAAATTAAGAATTAACAGTTGCATTAAAAAGGCAAAAGTTCCGCGCAACCTGTGTCGCGCGGAACTTGTTAAATTTTGCCTTCTTAGTTCTTAATTGAATTAGTGGCAGCCGCAGCCAGAGCCGCAGGAGCCGCCTTCAAAATCTTTTTCTTCCGGCAAACGGCCGAGTTCGAAAGTCTTGGTGAGATATTTATTTACGGAATCCTGCATCTCGTGCATTTGCTGTTGGGCTTCCACGAAATTTTTCGCGACAGGATTACTGAAGAACTTCTCGCGTTGCTTCTCGAACGCTTCGACTTCCGTGTTTTCAAGCTGCACGCCTTGTTGTTGCTTATGCTGCAGGTATTGACCTTTTTCGCTGAGGTCCTGGTACATCTGCTGCGCTTCGGTGTTGATCATGAATTTGTCCATGTTCGCGCGGATGGTCTGAAACTCGGGCTGTTTCAAAATCGTTTCGCAAAGTTCGCGCGTCTTCTGGATCAACGTTTCATTGGTCTGTGTATGCATAAAGGTATATCAGTATCGGCGAGTGGCCGCTTTTTGGCAATCTGCCAGCAAGCCATGGCGGGAGCCAGTCGAATTATATAACGGAGCGGTATTCAGTGACTTGAAACCGTAAGGGGTCGCAACTCGCTCTCCTTACAAATGTGTAGGGCATTCCCCCTCAGGTAAAACCATGATTCACCTTGCAGACGCTTTTACGACGCTGGTCTATTCTGGCGTCGCAGTAGAGTTAGTTTTCATAGGCGCCCCGGGTGGGGCGCCATTTTTTTGCCCGCGAAGAGTTTGCTTTGGCCTGTTCATGTTCTGGTTTGCATTCCGACTTCTGTTTGTCAGTTTCGAACATCAGAACATCTCGGGCTTGCTTCTACAGTTCGGTCAGGAGCCTCCATTAACAGGTCGTAAGGCCTGACCCGAGGTTGTAGGGCCAAACCTTCCAACACAAACCTCAGTTCCCCTTGCAGACACAATTTCCGCTCTTACCTATGCTAGGCAGCGCAGTAGAGTTAGTATTCACAGGCGCCCCGGGTGGGGCGCTTTTTTTGTGTACGCAGCAGTCCGCGTGATTGCGCTCTCAGTGGCGGGGCGAAGATCAAAATACATTTGTGCAATAGCGCGGCGGGTCTACAATCGCCATCACACCAGAAGAATCGAACAAAAAAACATGAATCGTATTGCCTATTCCCTGCTTTGCGCGCTCGCATTCGCATCCACCGCATGTTTGGGCGGAGAACTGAATTTTTCACTCGCACCAAATTTCTTTGAACATGATCCCGATCACCAGCCGCTTGGCCCGTGCCATGGTGGGGTGGTAATTGATAAGGCCGGGAACATGTATGTGACGACCGACACCGCGCGCGGCATCGTGGTGTTTACGCCGAAAGGTAAATTCCTGCGCGCCTTTGGTCCAAAAGGGCTTCACGGCCTGGAACTTCGGAAAGAAGGTGGCAAGGAATATATCTACGGGGCGCGCCCGGGGGACCATGAAGTCGTAAAGATCAATCTAGCCGGCGAAACTCAATGGACGATCACTTGCCCGATGGAGTCAGGCATTTTTAAAGAAGCGAAAGATTTCCATCCGTGCGCGGTCACGGTCGGACCCGATGGCGCCATCTTCGTCGCCGATGGCTATGGATCGAACTACGTTCTGAAATTTGATAAAAACCGCAAATTCGTAAAGGCCTTCGGCGGTCCCGGAGAAGCGGAAGGAAAATTCAAAACGTGCCATGGAATTGCGCTGGACACGCGACTGAAAAAACCGCTCTTGCTCATTTGCAACCGCAACAACAATCGGGTCGAGTATTGGGACCTTGACGGTAACTTCGTCAAAGTGATCCAAAAAGATCTCCGGATGCCAGCCGCCGTAAATATCCGTGGCAAGTACGCCGTGTTTCCCGAATTACAGGGACGGGTCACCGTCCTCGACGAAAAAGGCAACATCGCCGCGCAAGTGGGAGACAATCCCAACGACAAACAGCGCGCCAATTTTGGGTTGCCGCCCGATCAATGGAAAGATGGGATCTGCAACTCGCCGCACGGAGCCTCGATCGACAAGGACGGAAATCTGATTGTTACGGAATGGAGCAAATTTGGCCGAGTGCAAAAATTCGTCCGGACAAAATAGGGCATTGCAGTCGAGGGCTAGACTGGAAACCGGAGCGGTGGGAACCTCGGTAACACTTATGGCACCCACCGGATAGGCGCGGTACCCGGTTTCGTTCTTGTTCTCTGCTTTGCGATGGAACGATGCGACCTTGCCATATTGACCTTCCGGCCAGATTTAATACGCTTCGCTGGATGATTATTGCGCCATCATTGCTCGCCGCAGATTTCACCGAGTTTGGCAAGGAAGCCGCACGTGTGGAAAAGGCCGGCGCCGATTGGTTGCACCTCGACATCATGGACGGCCATTTCGTGCCGAACATTTCCTTCGGCCCGGCCGTGGTCAAAGCCATTCGTCCTTGCTGCAAAATGGTGTTCGACGTCCACCTGATGTGCACACGTCCGGAAATCCTGCTCGAACCGTTTGCCAAAGCCGGCGCCGACCGCATCACCGTCCACGTCGAACTCGGCGAACAGGTTCCGTCTTTATTCTGGAAAATCCGCAATCTCGGCAAAGAAGTTGGACTGTCGATCAACCCTCCGACCGCGATGGCCGCCGTTGAGCCATATTTAAAAGACGTCGATTCTTTGTTGATCATGACCGTGAACCCTGGCTTCGGTGGCCAGGAATTCATCACCGAAACTTTGACGAAGGTTCAGCAGGCCTACGCCTGGCGACAGGAACGCGGGCTTAAATACAAAATTGCTGTCGATGGCGGCATTCAATTCGAAACCGCCGCCGAATGCGCCCGCGCCGGAGCAGATACTTTTATTAGCGGGACGGGGTTGTTTGGGCAACACAGCTTGGCCGCTGCCATCAAAAAAATGCGCAAAATTGTCGAACGATCGGCTCCGATACAGGGCGAAATTCAGTTCAATCCCTGATACCAATATCGCCCGAGGATTGTTACTCACCACTGACGACAGACAACTGACCACTGATACTATGGCAGACATCAAATTTGGCACCGACGGCTGGCGCGCAGTAATCGCCGAAGATTTCACTTTCGCCAATCTCGATCGTGTTACGCAGGCGACCGCTGATTATTGGAATGCGAACGTTAACGGATTCGGGCGCAAAGCGATCGTCGGCTACGACCGCCGTTTTCTTTCGGACAAATTCGCGCTGCGCGTGGCCGAAGTGTTGGCCGGTAATAATTTTGAGGTTCACCTGACCGATCGTCCGACGCCGACGCCATCCGTCTCCTACGGCGCGAAGGACCAAAAAGCCGTCGGCGGCGTGATGATCACTGCCAGCCACAATCCGCCAATGTTCAACGGGTTTAAGTTGAAGGCGTATTATGGCGGTTCTGCCGACCCAACGATTTGCCAAGCAGTTGAAAAGGAATTGGACAAAACGCCAGCGAAGGAAGCGAAAGCCGAAGACGCCATCGCATCTGGCAAAATCAAAATCCGCGACATTCGCCCCGCGCATTACAACGCGATCAAAAAACTCGTCGACTTCAAACTCATCGCCAAAAGCAAACTGCGCTTTGCGCATGAAGCTTTGTTCGGTGTCGGCGCCGGTTGCTTCGACGAAATGCTCAAGGGCACAACGTGTCGCGTCACTACGCTCAATGGTCGTCATGATGTTAATTTCGGCGGCATCAATCCCGAGCCGATTGCGAAGAATTACGTCACCAGTTCCGCATACCTCAAGAAGCACCCGCACGACATCTGTCTCGTCACCGATGGGGACGCCGATCGCGTCGGCGGAATGGATGGTCGCGGTAATCCGCTGACCACGCACCAGATCATCTGCCTGTTGCTACATCATTTCATCGTCAATCGCAAAGGCCAAGGCCGCGTCATTAAAGCGCTGACCACCACGTCGATGGTCGACAAAATTTGCGCTGCCTACAACCTGCCGCTAACCGAAACCGGCGTTGGCTTCAAATTCATCTGTACGGAAATCCTGAAAGGCGACGCATTGCTTGGTTTCGAAGAAAGCGGTGGCATCGGCTACCCCGCGCTCATGCCCGAACGCGATGGCATTGCTTCCGGGATGATGCTCCTCGAGATGCTCGCGACGGAAAAAACTTCCGTTAACAAACTCCTGGCGCGTTTGGAAAAGCAATTCGGTCCGCATCGCTATGGCCGAATCGACACCGCCTTCCCGCTGGAGAAGCGCGGCGCGTTGATGGAATTCTGCAAAACCAAACCACCGGCAAAACTGCTGCGTTCACCCCTTGCCGATGTGAAAACGTTCGACGGCGTCAAATTCGTTGCGCAAGACGGAAGTTGGCTGATGCTGCGCGGTTCCGGCACGGAGCCGATCCTGCGCATTTACGCCGAAGCTAAATCCGACGCTGACGTAAAAAAACTTCTGCAGGACGGCGTGCGCATTACCAAGCAGGTTTAGCCTTCATTTCCAGCCCCCCTTGGGGAACGGTCAGGCCGGCGCGATTTTGACGAATTTTTTACGTCAAAAGGCCCCATATTGATTACCCGTCAAAGCGCCTTCACACCACAGTGTCGTTGTAAGAGAAATCGATCGGCTTGTCCGGTCGCGAGACTTATGACTGATCTTATTTTTATAGGCATTGCCGTCGCGTTCTTCGCCGTGAGCGGGCTTTACACGTGGCTTTGCGAAAAACTCTAACATTTATGGAAAACCTCATTGTCGGCGGTGTCGCCCTCGCGCTGTTCATTTATTTGTTCGTGGCAATGGTGCGGCCGGAAAAATTCTAAGGACCTTATGCAATCTTCAGGCTGGATTCAATTTGTCATCTTCATCGTTGCTCTGACGGCGATCACGAAACCGATGGGGCTTTATTTAATGCAGGTGCTCGATGCGAAGGGGCGGACGTGGTTCGACCCGGTGCTGCGGCCGTTGGAACGGTTGACGTATCGCGTCATGGGTGTGGATCCGAACAAGGAGCACGATTGGAAGCATTACACATGGGCAATGCTACTGTTTAGTCTGGTCGGCTGTTTGTTCACCTACGCGATTTTGCGACTGCAGCACCTGCTGCCATTGAACCCGCAGGGGTTTGGTGCGCTTTCGCCGGATTTGGCGTTTAACACGGCGGTCAGTTTTACGACGAACACGAATTGGCAGTCGTACTCCGGCGAATCCACCATGTCTTATTTGTCTCAGATGGTTGGGCTGGTATTCCACAATTTTACGTCTGCGGCGGTGGGCATCGCGATTGCGGCGGCGTTGGTGCGGGGGATTGCGCGGCATTCGATTAAGACGATCGGGAATTTCTGGGTAGACCTGGTGCGCGTGACCTATTACCTGCTGCTGCCGATTTGCGTGGTGTTTGCGGTGGTGTTGGTGTCGCAAGGGATGATTCAGAATTTCAAGCCTTACACAAAAGCGAAGTTAACGGAGTCATTCACAATTCAAGTTCCGAAGACGGACGATAAAGGGCAGCCGGTGACGACGAATGTGGTGGTGATGGTGCAGACGCCCAAGTTGGACGCGCAGGGCAAGCCGGTTGTGGAAAATGGCGCGACGCTGATGGTGAATGTTCCGCAATTGGATGCGAAGGGACAGCCGGTGATGACGAATATGCCGGTGATGGTGGACCAGAAGGTGGAGGAGCAAGTTATTCCGCAAGGGCCAATGGCGTCGCAGGTGGCGATCAAGATGTTGGGGACGAACGGCGGCGGTTATGCCAATGCGAATGCGGCGCATCCATTTGAAAATCCGACACCGCTTTCGAATTTTTTACAGATGTTGTCAATTTTTTCGATTGGCAGCGGGTTGACTTATTACCTGGGTCGAATGGTGAAGAATCAGCGGCACGGATGGACGGTTTGGGGCGTGATGATGGCGCTATTTATTGCGGGCGTGTTGTTGTGCTGGTGGGCTGAATCAGCGGGCAATCCGATTCACCAGCATCTAGGTGTGGCTGTGGCGGATGGGAATATGGAAGGTAAGGAAGTCCGCTTTGGAATCTTCAACTCTGCGCTGTTTGCCACAGTGACGACCGATGCTTCGTGCGGGGCAGTCAATTCGATGCACGATTCCTTCACTGCGCTCGGTGGGTTTGTGCCGCTATTCAATATCCAGCTCGGTGAAATTATTTTCGGCGGCGTTGGCGCGGGACTTTACGGCATGTTGGTGTTCGTCATTCTTGCCGTGTTCATTGCGGGGCTAATGGTTGGACGCACGCCGGAATATATCGGTAAAAAAATCGAATCGTATGAAGTTAAAATGGCGATGTTAGCTTTGCTGATTCTCGCCATCGACATCCTTGTGTTCTCAGCCTGGGCATCGGTCAGTCAATCGGGTTTGGCTGGCCTGAACAACAATGGACCGCATGGGCTGAGCGAAATGCTTTATGCATTCAGCTCCGCCACTGGAAACAACGGCAGCGCGTTCGCCGGACTGACAGCCAACACACCGTGGTACAACACAACCCTGGGCATCGCCATGCTGATTGGCCGATTCCTGATGATTGTTCCGATCATGGCGATTGCCGGGTCCCTGGCACGGAAGAAAGTCGCGCCCGCGAGCGCGGGGACATTTCCGGTTTCGGGTGGAACGTTTTTCATTTTGCTGACCGGCACGGTCATTCTGATTGGGGCCTTAAACTTTCTACCCGTGCTGACACTTGGCCCGGTCGTCGAACATTTCCTGACATTGCAGGGAAAACTCTTTTAATCGCGTATGACACAAAAATCTGCATCACTTTTCGACTGGAAAATCGTCGGGCCGGCCATTGGCGATTCGTTTAAGAAGCTGAATCCGAGGTTGATGATCAAGAACCCGGTGATGTTCGTGACCATGGTGGGCGCGGCACTGACAACGGCTGGCATTTTCACGACAGAAAAATCGCTGCGCGGGTTTGTCGTGCAATTGGCGATTTGGCTGTGGTTCACGGTGTTGTTTGCCAATTTCGCGGAAGCCGTCGCGGAAGGACGCGGGAAAGCCCAAGCGGCGAGTTTGAGAAAAGCCCGCAAGGAAACAATCGCGCGGCGGCTCCGCAACGGTCGTGAGGAACTGGTGCCCGCGCCTGATTTGCTGAAGGGCGATCAAGTAGTATGCGAAGCTGGCGACGTGATTCCGGCGGATGGCGACGTCGTGGAAGGCATCGCGAGCGTGGATGAAGCGGCGATTACAGGCGAGTCCGCGCCCGTGATTCGCGAGAGCGGCGGGGATCGTAGCGCGGTCACGGGCGGGACCCGGGTGTTGAGCGATCGGATTGTCATTCGCGTGACGACGGAGAAAGGGACGGGATTCCTGGATCGCATGATTGCCTTGGTAGAAGGCGCGCAACGGCAGAAGACCCCGAATGAAATCGCCCTGACGATTTTGTTGTCCGCATTGACCCTGATTTTCCTGCTGGTCTGCATCACGCTGAAACCGTTCGGGATTTATTCCGGCGTGGCGTTCTCGATTCCTGTGTTGGTTGCGCTACTCGTGTGTCTGATTCCGACAACTATCGGCGGGCTTCTGAGCGCCATCGGCATCGCAGGCATGGATCGTGTGTTGCAACGCAACGTCCTCGCAATGAGCGGGCGTGCCGTTGAAGCCGCTGGTGATGTCGACGTGCTGCTTCTCGACAAAACTGGAACGATCACGCTTGGCAACCGCATGGCGACAGAATTTTTGCCGGCGCCAAACGTAAAACCCGAACGCCTGGCCGATGCTGCGCAGTTGGCATCTTTGGCAGATGAAACACCTGAAGGCCGCAGTATTGTGGTGCTGGCGAAAGAGAAATTTAATTTGCGGGCGCGCGAAGTTGCCGAGCCCCACGCGAACTTTGTGCCTTTCACCGCGCAGACGCGGATGAGTGGAGTGGATTTCCCAGCCCGTGACGGCCAACCGGCGCGTCGGATTCGCAAGGGAGCGGCCGATGCGATTCGCGCGTATGTGGATTTGGAAGGCGGAATTTTTCCAAAAGAAATCGGCCACGGAGTTGACGAAATTGCGCGCAGTGGCGGGACACCGTTGGTAGTGGTCGAAGGCAACATGGTGCTGGGAGTGGTGCAGTTGAAAGACGTCGTGAAAGGCGGCATCAAGGAGCGCTTTGCGCATTTGCGGAAGATGGGAATTCGAACGGTGATGATTACAGGCGACAATGCGCTGACGGCAGCGGCGATTGCGGCGGAAGCCGGCGTGGATGACTTCATGGCGCAAGCGACGCCGGAACAAAAGCTCAAGCGCATTCGCGAGGAGCAGGCCAATGGTCACCTCGTGGCGATGACAGGCGACGGCACCAATGACGCGCCTGCGCTCGCGCAAGCCGATGTCGGCGTTGCTATGAACACCGGCACGCAAGCAGCGCGCGAAGCGGGCAACATGGTCGACCTCGACAGCAATCCAACCAAGCTTCTCGACATCGTGGAGATCGGAAAACAGATGCTGATTACACGCGGATCGCTGACCACGTTCAGCATCGCGAACGACGTCGCCAAATACTTCGCAATCATTCCCGCGATGTTGATGGGGACGTTCCCGGCGATTGCCCCGATGAACATCATGCATCTGCACAGCCCCACCAGCGCGATCCTGAGCGCCATTATTTTTAATGCACTGGTCATCATCGCACTCATCCCGCTTGCATTGCGTGGCGTTGCCTACAAACCAATGGGCGCCGTTGCGATTTTGCAGCGCAATTTGCTCATTTACGGACTCGGCGGAGTGGTCGTGCCGTTCATCGGCATCAAACTGATTGATGTGATTATCACCGCTCTCAACCTGGTTTAATTATGAAAACATTTTTTTCTGAAATTCGCGGTGCAGTGATGTCCACTGTGGTTCTGGCGATTGTTTGTTGTGGCATTTATCCGCTGGTTGTGTTTGGTATCTCGCAACTGGCGTTTCGCGACAAAGCCAATGCCAGTTTGATTGTGGACAAGGATGGAACCGTGCGCGGTTCGCGATTGATTGGGCAGGGGTTCACCGCTGAAAGATATTTTCACCCGCGCCCATCTGCCGCCGGAAACGGCTACGACGGCTTAAGTTCCAGTGGCAGCAATTTGGGGCCGACGTCGCAAAAATTAAGCGAGGCAATCAAGGATCGAATCAACGCTTATCGAAAAGAGAATGGTCTCAAGGAGAATGAACTGGTTCCCGCCGATGCAGTCACCGCCTCGGCGAGCGGACTCGATCCTCATATCACCCTGGGTAACGCGCAATTGCAGGTCGCTCGCGTGGCCAAGGCTCGCGGAGTGAGCCCCGATAAGATTCAGGAATTAATCGTAAAAAATGTCGATGAGCGTGATGTGGGGATATTGGGTGAGCCCGGAGTGAATGTGCTGATGCTGAACATGGACCTGGACAGGTCGCCCTCGCAACCCATCGCGCCATGATTGTATTTCCGGTCAACTGGCGATTAAATTGACAGCGTGGATCAGACCGACCGCCCAAATCCAGATGCGTTGCTGGCGGCAATCCAGTACGATGAGACGCTCGGTAAACGCGGGCGGCTGAAGGTTTTTGTCGGGATGTCTCCCGGTGTCGGCAAAACCTATGCCATGCTCGAAGCAGCCCAGCGCGAGTCAAAGGCCGGGCGTGACGTCGTCGTTGGATTGATCGAAACGCACGCACGCAAAGAAACCGAGGCGCTGACAACCGGACTTTCGGTCATTCCCCGCAAGCACATCGATTATCGCGGCGTAACGCTGACGGAAATGGACATCGATGCGGTCATCGCGCGTAAGCCGCAGCTCGCCATCGTAGATGAATACGCGCACACGAATGCCCCGGGTTCGCGCCATCCCAAGCGCTATCAGGACGTGATGGAACTTCTCGATGCCGGCATCGATGTCTTCACAACATTGAACATCCAGCACGTGGAGAGCCGCGCTGATTCGGTGCGCCAAATCACTGGAATTACAATTCACGAAACGATCCCGGACACCGCGTTGGAAAAAGCAGAGTTCGAAGTCGTCGACCTGCCTCCCGATGAATTGCGCGCGCGGCTTGCTGCGGGAAAAGTTTATTTACCTGACCGGGTCGCGGCGGCTCGCGATAATTTCTTTCGGGCGGGAAATCTTGCGGCGTTGCGTGAATTGGTTTTGCGTTTTGCGGCTGAGCACGTTGGCCAGGACGTGCTGGCCTATCGCCGAACCCTCGGCGTTGCTGACCCGTGGAAATCCGGCCAGCGCCTGCTCGTTGCGCTCAGTTCGAGCCCGAGCTCAGCGGCGCTGGTCCGTTGGACAACCCGCCTCGCAGGGGAACTGCATTCACCATGGGTTGCAGTTTATGTTGAGCAACCGCGCCAGCTAAATGATGAAGACCAGACGCGCTTAACGAAGCACCTGAACCTCGCTCGCGAACTTGGCGGCCAAATCATCACGACGACGGATGCGGACGTTGTTCGCGGCATCGTTCGTGTCGCGCAAGAACAGAATGTGACGCAGCTTGTCGTCGGCAAACCCGCTGGTTGGCGTGCGATCGAACTGTTTCGCGGCGGCTCATTTCTGAATCGACTCATTCAAGAGAGCGGTAACATCGACGTGCATGTTGTGCGAGCCACCGCTGAGGCGCCGCCGATGCGAAGGCCGCAGTTGCCCTCGTTTAGGGGTTCGAATCCTCGCGCTTATGGTATTGCCGCCGCAGTCGTTGCTGTCGCGACGTTGTTGAATCTGATTTTGAATCGCTGGATTCATTATGAGGCGATTTCCCTGGTGTACTTATTTGTGGTTATTGTCCTTGGGCTCTTTGTCGGTGGTGGGCCGACGCTTGCAGCAGCGGGACTTACTGCTGTGCTATGGGACCTGCTTTTCGTGCCGCCCCGTTACACATTTGCGATTACGTCGGTGGCGGACTCGATGATGTTGCTCACCTACTTCGCGATCGCGCTGGCAATGGGCCAACTCACAAGCCGCTTGCGCGCGCAACAGGAAGCGGAGCGCCGTCGTGAGCAAAGGGCCACCGCACTTTACCTGCTGACTCGCGAACTTGGAAAGGCCACCGATTTTGCCGACTTGCTCGCAATCATCATCCGTGAGGTGGGTAAAAATTTTGATTGCGATGTTGCTTTATCCCTACCGGATGAAAGTGATCCCGCGCCCACGCCATATTTCGCCAGCACGTGGACGTTCGATGAAAAGGAGCAAAGCGTCGCGACATGGGCGTTGCGCCACCGGCAATCGACGGGGCGCGGCACCGACACGTTGCCCTCGGCCGGAGGCCTGCACCTGCCGCTCATCAGCGATGAGCGGGGGATCGGCGTTCTCAGTTTGCGCTTTCACCAGAATACGCCTCTCTCGCCGCCGCAACGTGATTTGCTCGATGCTTACGTCCGGCACATTGCTCTCGTTCTCGACCGCCAAAGGCTTCGTGATGAGGAGCGCGAGGCGAAACTTGCCGAAAGATCCGAGCGCCTGAGCAAAACCTTGCTCGATTCGCTATCGCACGAAATGCGCACTCCTGTCGCGGCAATTTCCAGCGCAGTTACTGCTTTGGCCGATGCCAAACAGAATGTCTCGCCCAATTTTCAGAAGGAGATGGTGAACGAAATTCGCGAGGGCGCGGCGCGTTTGAATCGCCTGATTGGCAACGTGCTTGATATGACCCGGCTCGAAGCCGGCCATCTCAAACCGAAGCTGGATTGGTGCGATTTACGCGACCTCGTTCAAGTCGTGGTTCGTGACACCCGCAAAGAACTCGCCAGCCACAAAGTTACCGTCAATATCGGCCCGAACATACCCCTGGCGCGAATTGATTTCGTGCTGATGCAGCAGGCGCTCACCAATTTACTATTGAACGCGGCTATACATACGCCAGTGAACAGCTCGGTGCAAATTATGGCGGCGCGGGAAGACGGTGTTGTCGCCTTGTCGATCATGGATGACGGTCCGGGAATCACTTCGGATGTTTTGCCGCACATTTTCGAAAAATTCTACCGTGCGCCGTCTGCGCGTACAGGCGGCATTGGGCTCGGGTTGTCTATTGTGAAAGGCCTTGTCGAAGCGCAAGGTGGAACCGTGCAGGCCGAGAATCGCACAAGTGGTGGCGCAAAATTCACGATCAATCTGCCCGCGGGTGAGCCGCCACCAATGGAACAAAATCATGAGCAGCACGACAAATAAACAGATCGTCCTGATCGTTGACGACGAAGTGCAGATTCGCCGTTTGCTGCGCGTCACGCTGGAAGGCCATGATTTCCGCGTGTACGAAGCGGCGACCGGTCGGGACGGTTTGATCGAAGCGGCGCAATGTCGTCCCGATGTTGTGTTGCTGGATCTCGGTTTGCCAGACATGGACGGTGTAACGGTTATTAAGCGCTTACGCGAATGGAGCAAAGTGCCTGTGGTTGTTCTTTCAGTGCGCGATCGCGATGAGGATAAAATTACCGCGCTTGATCATGGGGCGGACGATTATGTGACGAAACCGTTCAGCACTGGCGAATTGCTGGCGCGTGTCCGCGTTGCCTTGCGCCATGCTCAACCGACGGAGAACCTCGCGGTCTTCCACACCGGCGATCTACAAGTTGATTTGAGTTCGCGCGTCGTGACTCGGAAGGGGAAAGAAGTGAAACTCACGGCGACCGAGTATTCGCTCCTGCGCCTTTTTGTGCAGCATGCCGGCAAGGTCCTGACCCACCAACAAATCCTCCGCGACGTCTGGGGCCCGAACTACGTCGATCAAACGCATTACCTCCGCGTTTACATGGGACACCTGCGCGAAAAGCTTGAATCTGATCCTGCGCAGCCCGAAATGTTCATCACTGAACCGGGAGTTGGCTACCGCCTTGTCACGTCGGAATAGATTGTCGCCCGTTTCTATTCGCACTAATTTGCAAATGTGAAGGTTAGCGACAATTTAAATTTTCGGGCGCTTCTGCAAACCAACGAGCTTCCCTCGCTCGGGCCGCAAAAACGCCTCAGCCGAAAGTCCATTCTCGACCTCGAAAAAGCCTTCAATGTTTTCTTTCGCTCAACCAAATTGTCGACGGAAAACCAGCAACTCGTTCGCGCTCTCGTTCTATTGTGGAACGATCATTTTCGCGAGGCGCACGATATCGCGCAGGAAATTGAAACGCCGGATGGCGCGTTTGTTCATGGCATCATGCACCGACGCGAACCCGATTATGGAAACGCGAAATATTGGTTCCATCAAGTTGGTGAGCACCCGACATTTCCGACCATTGCCGAACGTGCTGTGGAGCTTCCAACAACCGATGCTGAGAAAAAGGTGCTGACTAAAATTGTTGGTGACCTCGACAATCCCGAGTGGGACCCGTGCGCTTTCGTTGACGCCTGCGAACGTGTCCGCAGCACGACTCACCTCGAACAACCTTTCCTGCAACGGCTCCAGGAAATTGAAGCGCAGGAATTGCTTCTCCACTTCTGCAGCTAACGTGCACGACCTCGGCCCAGTTTTAAACGCCGTCATCCCGGTCTTCTGCATTGCCATCGCCGGCATGCTGCTGCGCCAACGAAAATGGCTGACCGAAGACGCTGACCGCAGTCTTTTCAAAGTCACCGTCAACGTCCTGATGCCCTCGCTGATTGTCGATTCAGTCTTGCACAACCAGGCGCTCAAACAAGTCGGGACCGTTGTGCTCGCGCCCATAGTCGGTTTCATCAGCATCGCCGTCGGCATGTTGATCGCGCTGGTTTTCGCGCGCACCGCCGCACTCAAGGACAGAAAAGCCGTAGCTACGTTCGTCCTGTGTGCGGGCATTTACAATTACGGCTACGTCCCCGTGCCACTGGTTAAAGTCCTGTTCCCACCAGACACACTCGGTGTTCTCTTCGCGCACAATCTCGGCGTCGAAATCGCGTTCTGGACACTCGGCCTGATGGCGCTTGGTGCAGTCGGTTCCGGCAACGTCTGGCGCAACATGCTCAACGCTCCCGTGCTCGCAATCTTCGTCTCGCTCGCGCTGAACTTCCTGGGCGCCGACAAAATCATTCCCGATTTCATTTTGCTCACCGCAAAATTACTTGGCCAATGCGCCGTGCCGATGGGCCTCATTCTCATCGGCGCCACCATGGCGGATCACCTGCACGAATTCAGGGCAGGGTGGGGATGGCGAGTCATCCTCAGTTCCTGTTTTGTCCGCCTCGGCATTGCACCGATTTTGTTCTTAGTCGTTGCCCGATACCTGCCGTGTTCCGTCGAATTAAAGCGGGTCATTATCGTGCAAGCGGCCATGCCCGCCGCGACCTTTCCGATACTTTTAGCCCGTCATTACGGGGGAGAACCCTCCACTGCCTTGCGCGTCGTCATTGGCACATCCGTCGCAAGCCTGGTCACCACACCGCTCTGGATTCGCTTTGGGTTGAAGTTCGTCGGAGTTTAAGCCCCTTGCAATTGAGGTGCCGAGGCATAGCGTACTTCAGGGAGGTAATTATGACAGGAGTCATTGAAAAACAGGAAAAGAAGAGTTTTGCTAAACCAGACGACAAGCGCTCGTTCGATAAAGGACAGGTAGAGGTGGTGACGGTTGGCGAGATGACGATTGGCCGCCAAAAACTTCAACCCGGTTGGAGTTGGTCATCGTGCGTCAAACCGATCGCGAAAACCGAATTCTGTCAGGCGTCGCATCTCATCTGCCAGGTTTCCGGCCGCATGCATGTGAAGATGGAAGATGGAAGCGAATTCGAAATAGGACCCGGCGAGGTTGCGACAATTCCGCCCGGACATGATGCGTGGGTTGTCGGGAGCGAACCGGTCGTTGGGTTCGACATCACAGGCGCAGATGACTATGCGAAGCCGACCTAAACGCGAGTTGCTACTTTTTTGATGCGATCTCAATGGCCCTAACCAACCCGCCAATCGTGTGCTCTTTGGCTTCAACCGTGGGTTTAAGTCCAAGAGCACCGATTGCTTTGCTCGTTTCGGGGCCGATTGACGCAAGTTTCGCGTGCGGATATTTCTTCAACAATTCCGGCAAGTTGAAGCGCGCGTGAAAATTCTCGACCGTTGAACCGCTCGTGAACGTGATCCAATCCGCGCCGCTCTCATTCAGTCGCTCGGCGGCGCCGGTGATGTCTTCCGTTTCCGGCACGGTCTTGTAACACGCGACGTCGTCGACGATCGCGCCCATCTCTTCCAACTGCTTCGGCAACTCGACATTAGCCACTTCCGCGCGCAGGATCAGAATGCGCAGGTTTTCGATGCTTTCAAATTTCTCGAATGCCTTCGCGATCTCCGACGCCACGTATTCGTCTGGCATCAAATCCACTCTCAAATGCAGCTCCTTCAACTTCGCCGCCGTCGCCGGACCAACCGCCGCAATGCGAACGCCGCCGATATCCCGCATGTCATCGAACGCTTTAAAGAAATATTCGAAGAACGTTTTCACGCCGTTCGGGCTCGTGAAAATAATCCAGTCGTAAGCGTTCAGTTCCAGCATTGCGTCCGCCAAATCCTGGGCGTCGGTCGGTGGAACAATCTTGATCGTCGGAATTTCTAAAACCTCTGCGCCACATTCGAGCAATTCATGCGAAAGTTTGCTTGCCTGATCGCGTGTGCGCGTTACGACAATGCGTTGACCGAACAGCGGCCGTTTCTCGAACCAGTTCAGTTTGCCGCGAAGTTTCACGACGTCGCCGATCACCGTCAGTGCAGGTGGTTTGAAACCGGTCTTCTCCACGACCGAGGCAATTGTTTCCAACGTGCCTTCGATCGATTCCTGTCGCCCGGTCGTTCCCCAGCGCACCATTGCGACCGGTGTTTTTGCATCCATGCCGTTGGCGATCAACTTGTCGGCGATCTCTTTTGTGCGCGTCACGCCCATCAGCACCACTTTCGTGCCCGGCGCTTTGGCGACTTCTTCCCAATCCACCGCCGGTTCATCTTTGTCCGGGTCTTCGTGGCCGGTGATGACAGTGAAACTCGAGCCATGATCGCGATGCGTGATCGGCACACCCGCATAGGTCAAGGCTGCGATACTCGACGAAATTCCCGGGACAACTTCAAATGGCACTTTAGCCGCAAACAATTGCTCCGCTTCTTCGCCGCCGCGCCCGAACACATAAGGATCACCGCCTTTGAGGCGAACGACGAATTTACCTTCCTTGGCTTTGCTGACTAAAAGTTCATTCAACTTGTCCTGTGGAATGACGTGTTCGCTCGAACGTTTGCCGGCGTAAATTAATTCCGTCCCCGGCTTCGTCAGCCGCAGCAGCTCTTTATTGACGAGGGCGTCGTAAACGACGACGTCAGCGCGCGCGAGCAACTCAGCTCCGCGCACGGTCAATAGACCAGCGTCACCGGGACCGGCGCCAACGAGATATACGATGCCTTTATGTTTCACGTTCTTTAAATGTAGGAGACGAGGTGACGAGTCTCAAATTTTTCCTCGCCCCTTAGCCGCTGGCGTAGGGAGGTGGGCGTCGTGCCAAATCCGCCTCCTCACGTCGGCGGCTACAGTTGTCAAAGTGGCTTTGGACGGCGCTTCACGTTTTTGGCTTCCACTTTTTGATTCGCCAGCGGCTGTCCCTTAACTCCGACCTTCGCCCGCGTCACATGCCAGCGCGCCAGATTCGCGACATAAAGTTCGTCCATATTCTCACCGCCAAACGCCATGTTCGTCGGACTCCCCAGATGAATCGCCCAAGGGTCCCACGCGAACAAAGTTTTTTCGCCGTTCGGCGCAATGCGCCAAATTTCATCCGACGCGTAGCAACTGGCGTAAAGATTCCCATCGGCATCAAGTGTTAGCCCGTCTGGAAAGCGCCCAACATTTTCCGCGTAAACTTTGCCTTCAGACAATTTGCCATCGCCACCGATCTCGTAGCGGAACACGCGATTCGTGTTGCTCTCGATCATGAACAACGTCTTTTCATCCGCGCTGAGCGCGAGTCCGTTCGTGTAACCCATCGGCCCCGCGAGAATTTCGCCTTTACCATCCGGGGTGAAACGCAACAAATAACCAGTGTTCTTCTTCCAAAGCCCGGAATCCGTGACGTAATAATTCCCCTTCGAATCGAACAACCCGTAATTCGCACAAACAATTTTCTGCTCGCCGACGTGCGAAGCGAACACCGATGTTTCTCCATTCGCATCCACCCGCACGATGCCCGTCGCCGGATGACAAACATGCAACACATCACTCGGCGAAAACGCGACTCCTGCGCAGTAACTCCCCAGATTCGCTACCGCATGCGGTTTGCGATCCGAACCAATGCGCCAAATGATTCCGGCTTCGCTCCCCGTCCAAAGATCGCCCTGTTGATCAAAGGCGAGGCATTCGGGATGATCGAGCCCGGTGGCATAAACTTCAAAAGATTCGATCGGAATTTCAGTCTTCACATTCGCGGACATTGCCGCAGTAGAACACACCGCAGCCAACCAATTCAAGACCGGTTGCAATAACCCTTCACCCCCGCAACATTCTGCGCGCTTGTCTCGCTGTCGGAAACGTTGCTATAAACAACGATTCAAATGTTCAGGTGCGCATTGCTTATCGCTGCGGTTTCCCTGGCTGCCATTTTTGCATTCGCGGCAGCACCGGAACCCGATCGCAATTGCACCGTTTGCGGGAAGGCCCTTAAGGTTGGCATCGACCAAACGTGGATGTTGGACGCTGGTTCTGAGCGCCTTCAGGAATCCATTAAATCCGGTCTCTTTCTTCCATCACAGGTCTACACGAACACCGATACCGCCCTCACAAACCTTCACGTTGGCACCTACATCTGCTTGTGTGAAGACTGCCACAAGATTGTGAATCGTTGTTCGTTATGTAACTTGCCGATCAAAGACAAATCCGTGCGCACCAGCGACGGTCGTTGGATTTGTCCGCGTGATCTGCCCCTCGTCGTGATGGACGAAGATGCGGCGCGCGAACTGTTCGAATCGGCCCGGGAAACGGCGGTCGATGTCGTGGGCAATTTCTTTGCGTTGAAGAATCCAAACGTGAACGTCCACGTCGCTGACGTCTTCGAACGTTCAGTGTCCCGCGACGGCATGCATACCATGGCCATTTCCAAGACAACCGATTCCGGCACCGAACTCGTGCATTACGTCAGCGTCTATACCGGCCGGCCAAAAGACGAAGCCTTCTATTCCTGCGTGCATGAATACACGCACCTTTGGATCAATGAAAACATCGACGAGCACGAAATTGAACCAAACACGCGGGAAGGATTTTGCGAACTGATTGCCTACAAAGTCGCCGAGTCGC
This sequence comes from uncultured Verrucomicrobiae bacterium, assembly GCA_963702845.1. Taxonomy (GTDB): domain Bacteria; phylum Verrucomicrobiota; class Verrucomicrobiia; order Limisphaerales; family Palsa-1400; genus JAICXV01. Next base: position 1,482,945 of record OY969763.1, read on the forward strand.
GCGGAGACGCAGCCGCCCAAAAACGAATCCTTAGCAACACCTATACAAAAGGCCGCATCAAGGACCTCGTTCAGTACGCAAGTGAGGAAGACCTCAGCGCGATTTTGAACTGGATCCCACACGGCACAACGCGACGGTTGGCGGAAGGTCTTGCCACCGCGACCGCAGCGAAATTAAAACCGTCGGAAATTCCTTTGGACATCCGCATTTCCGAGGCTCAGGCCCAGGCTCGCCGCGCGCAGCAGAATCTGCAAAACGAGACCGTGGCCATCAACGGCATTATTCACACCCCTAGAGGCACCCTCGTCCTTCTCACCGGCGGCCTTATTCTGGGCAAGGGCGATTCCGGTTCTCTCAAACTCAACGGCCAATTCACCCATATTAAATGTATCGATATCCAGGCCGATTCCGCCGTGCTCCAGTTGGAAGATTCGACCAATGCACTCACGCTGAAACTTTCGCACAAATAGGTCCTGTGCGCGTTTTGCGTCTTTGCGTTGACTTAACTTCCATGCCAACCCTTCGAAACTCCCGCCTTTTTTCAGAAAAAACCATCATTTCTTTCCCTGGTTTCCCTCCTTTCCCTACAGTTTTTGACGCGTAGCTACTTTATGGCATCATCGGTCGCGTTATGCGATACATGCAACATAAAGACAACGCGGCGATTCTGAATCCCGCACCGAACCAGGCGAGCCACGACAATGATTTGTCGGTGGTGAGTCCGGCTTGCTGGCTACCCACGCCTGCCCACTTTCGTCCAATTTCGACCAAAGGGGGTGCCCGCTTTCGTCCATTAACATCCACTTTCGCCCAACAACGACCACCTGCATCCACTAAAACCCAAAAAAATATTATTTACCAAATGCTATGAATACACCGGAACAACTTGAAAACACCGATGTTGCTAGTGTCGACGCTATCCCTCGCCAACCCGGCGCAAAACGCGCGCCCTACCTGGACACATCGAGGAAGTCGACCATCGCTTTTGCGAACGGCGCGAGGTCACGCGGCGTGCGGCTGGAGATTAAATTGCCATCGACCACAACCGGTTCGTCGGCCCAGACGCCGCCGGCGTTTTCGAGGTCGTCCTTGATGCCGAGCGAGCCAGTAACGCGTTTGCCTTTGAGAATTTTTGCGGAGATCGGAATCCATCCGCCATGACAAATGAACGCGACGAGTTTCCCCTGATCGAAAAATTCGCGCGTCAAAGAAAGAACCTTGGCGTCCCGACGAAGTTTGTCCGGCATAAAACCGCCGGGAATGAGCAGGCCGGCGAAGTCCTGGCTGCGAGCATCTTTCAATAAGAGATCGCTGGTTGCTGGATAACCATGTTTACCGGTGTAGGTGCAGATTTCGTGGGCGGCGATGCGGGTGGTATAGCCGGCTTCCTGGAGACGGAGCAGGGGATACCAGAGTTCGAGGTCCTCGTAAACATCATCGACGAACGTGAGCAAATTCTTTGGCATGGATGAGTTTATTGTCCGGTTTGTTGAAACGGCAAGACTAGTGCTACGACAACTTTTTCAAACAGGACAGAGGTTCGGTCGCTGAAACAACGGCGAGCAATACCTTGGGTCAGGTCCAGGTGCAGGCCGGCAAGCGCGATGCGATTCTTCAAGAGATCGAATCAAAAGTTGTTCCCGCAGCCGCTGCCGACACGACTGCGAGCAAATAATTCGGTCTGCGTCGCCACAAAGCGTCTCAGCCATCGATTGATCAATTAACGGTATTGACGCCGTCCCGTGAGACCTCCTACCTCCAGGACGGCGGCAGTATTTGAGAGCTGGAATTTTAAAATAAAAAAACGCCCTCGATGTTCTCGAGGGCGTTGTGGTGTAGAAAATGACTCGTTATGGGGTAAAGTTCGCGTTGATTACCATGCCGTTGGTTGCCGTAAACAATAACGGACTCGTGCTGGAGATCGTATTGTTGTTTGGATCCGTAAAGCCGTTGAAGTGTTTGCCTGTGCCCACAGGCGTCGCGGTGATTTTATAACCAATATTGTTGAACAACGTGGTGTTTACGCCCTGGACTGGTTTGCCAAATGACGAGGCCGTGCCTGTGACTTTACCGCTGCCAATAACGTTGATGGTGACGGTGCAATTAGTCAGGAAGTAATACGTGCGGACGGTGTTGTTGACGTTATTGTTCGTTCCAGAATCACTCGCGATGGCGATGAAGGTGTTGGTGCCAGGGAGGAGGGTCACGTGATTGGTCCAGAGGACGCTGCCGGGCAAAGTCGCGCCTGCGGCGGTTTTGCGATACGTGAGTGCGACGTTATTGCTCAAGCTGTTCGGCGGAACGATGCGCACGAGGGCGACGTTTGTGATCAGGCCGTTGTCAGTCGCTCTGCCGTCAATGTCCAATTCGGGCGCGATATTGGTTTGTGTGATGCCGCCGCCAACGTAAGCCAAGATGCCATTGGTAAATCGCAAGTTTGGCGAAGGGTGCAGGATATTGGCCACAGGTACGTTCGCGTCGGCGTTCACGATCAGGATGCCATGGGTGTTGGTGGTGGTGAGCAATCTGGCCACGTTGCTGACGATGCATTGGTAGGTGGCTGCGTCAGGATTTTGAACATCCGTGATCGTCAGCACCGACGTGTTGATTGTATCAACAATGCTGATGTTGCCACCGGCAGAAATGGGAGATCCATTCTTGAGCCATTGGTAGGTGGCGTGGCTGCCAGGAGTTTGAGAAGGATCAACAGCTTTGGGCGGGCTGACCGTAGTTTTGAATACGGCTGTATTGCCGGCGGTCTTTTTCGAGGTCGCCGGAGTGCAGGCGGCATTGAAAGTGGGGAAAATTGTAAGACCGGCGTGCGTGCTTTCGGCGATACTCAGGGTATTGGACACAATGCAGTAGTAAGTGCCGCCGCTGCTCAGAGCGATGGGTGCGAAGGTCAGCACAGAATTGGTTTTGCCCTTAATGACGCCAGTGCCTTCTTTGTACCATTGATAGCGCAAGGTGGCCGTTCCGGATGCGACCACGCTCAGCGATACGTTCTTCTGGCCCACGACAACGACCTGTGCGAGAGGTTGAGTATTAATGGCGGGATCACTCGTCACGCAATTTTGAACGTTCACGATACGATTGGCTATCCCGGTGTTCCCATGTGAATCGGTCGCCGTATATGTAATTGTGTAGGCTCCAAGAATGTTGGGGTTGACGGTTCCAGAGGGCGTCACAGCGACGGTGCCGTCGCAAGCGTCGGTCGCAGTCGCTCCTTGTTCTGAATATGACGAACCCTGGCAAATGTTAACCGGGCTGGTGCCGACGAGCGAAACATTCGGAGCAGTGGTGTCAAAGACCGTGACGGTGGCGACTGCGCTGGTAATGGAGTTGCCGAAGCCGTTGCTGACGACGACAGAGTAGCTGCCAGCGGATGCGAAGGAGTTGTCGTTAAAGCAGAGCGTGGCGTTGGTCGCGTTGGGGATGGCGGTTCCGCTTGGGCCAGGAGTATACCATTGGTAGGTCAGGTTAGTGCTGCCGATAGCAGTGACACTCAGGCATGGCCACGGGTCGCCGCACCCAGCGGTAAAGCTGTCGGGCTGAACGGTGATGATGGGATCGTTGACGTTGATGGTGGTGCTATGACTTAAGGAATCGTTGACGGAATTGTGAGCGTTACAGGTATAGACGCCGGCATCGCTCGCTAATAGACCACTCAAAGTCAGGCTGCCGGTGGTGGCGCCAGAGAGCGTCGCGCCGTTTGCGTATGCGCCGTCAGACAAATTGCTGGCGCCTTTTTTCCATTGATAAGTGATCGGGTTTGAGCCCGTTGCTGCCGCGTTTAAGACTACGGTAGCGCCGGCGTTTTGGGTCGTTGTCGAATCAACTGTGGGCGTTGAGAATACTGGAGCGACGTCGGTGACGGTGAGTGCTGCGGGTGAACTGGTGATCGATCCGCCTGTGCCGGTGACGACGACGGTGTAATTGGCTGCATCCGATTGTTGCACTCCCGAGATGGTCACGGCTGAGGTAGTCGCGCCGGACACGATCGAGCCGCTGCCTTGTGTGCCGTTGCTGAGATTTGAACCGGCCTTTTTCCATTGATACGTCAACGACCCAGTGCCGTTGGCGGTGACGCTAAAGTTCGCGGTGCCGGTCGCGTTGACAGTGGTGCTTGTCGGTTGGCTGCTGATGGAGGGATCGATGACGGTCAAGGTCGCGCTGGAGCTGGTCGCGGCGGCAGAGGAATTGGTGATGACTACTGAGTAACTCGCCACGTCGGACGCGGAGACGCTGGAGAGAGTTAGGTTGGCAGTGGCTGCACCGGTAATGTTCACGCCATCAGTCAAATTAACACCGTTCTTGCGCCATTGATATGTGAGGCTTGCGCCGGAGGCGTCGATGGAGAAGTTGGCTGTGCCGCCGAGGTTTTGAGTGTTGTTGGCGGGTTGAGAATTGATGACGATGGGCGTGGGAGTGACCTGGTTGGCAATGCCGGCTGACGGTGGATTTGAACCCGCAAAGTCGAAGCCTGTATTTGCGTCCGTCGTTAAAAATCGAAGGGTTATCGTCGCCGACGGGGAGTCGCCGAACCAATTGGTGCTGCCGTCGATTCCCACCGGGTCTGTGTAGGTTCCGTAGGGCGTGTTTTGGCCAGGGGCGGTGGAGTTAAAGTTGAGGGTCGGGTACCAATAAAGTTTCAGCGGGTTGGATGAATTAACAGGAACGATCGTGTTGATGAATGCGCTCAACACGCCAGGAGTGTCGAAACCGCCGCTATTGGCCGAGGTTAGATCCCACTTGGCAATAATGACATCGTCACCAGTGACGAAGTTAAGAGGGGTTGGCGCGTTGAAAGTAGAATCGTTGGTGCTCGCCACCAACATTACGAGACCGGTGGTCGGCATCGCATTACCGTTTGCATCTTTCAGCAAGTTGGCATCGAGAGAGATGCTCAACGCATGGGCGTTCCATGTAAGTGTCAGGGTGAGGGCAGTGAGCAGCAGGCGAAGTCGGCGCATAAGCGTGTCGGGTGGGGCAGAGTGATACATTAATGTTATCTCAACCGATTGCCTGCCAAACTTCGGCTTACCCGATTGCCTTTTTCGCAGAAGCTAGACTTGGATTAACTGGGCACGATTGAGATTAGTTGTTTATAGAGAAAAACTGTCATACAGTCAATCAGTAATTACACCGATTCGCTTGACGAAGGGCAAACCGTTGTTGTTGAAATTGCGTCACTTACAACGGTGATAAGAACCGCCAGGGACAGATGATGAGCGGTGCGCCCGATCACAGCGGAGTACAAAAAAAATCCGGCAAGATTTCTCCAGCCGGATCGTAGTCGTAAAGGAGTGCCTCACGAACGTGAGGTGGACTCCATTGCAAAATGGTTATTTCTCTTTGTCAGCCGCTTCGTATTCTTCAACGTTAATGGCGGTTTCCGCTATGTCGTTGAGTTTTTCGTCAGCGGCTTTTTCTTCTCCGAGAGTTTCGTCGAGCAAGTCGACGATTTCATCTTCACCCATCAGCTTGGCCCAGGCCTTGAGCGAACCGTAAGAAGCGATTTCGTAGTGTTCGACTTTTTGCGCGGCGCAAATGAGGGCGGCGTCGCCTTCTTCTTCATCGATAATGTCGGCGCCTTCTTCAACCAGGCCAGCCATCGCTTTGCATTTTTTGCCTTTGACGGTTTCGTCGAGGAGCTTGAAGACTTCTTCCAACCGGTTGATGTGTTCTTCGGTTTGGTCGAGATGTTCTTCGAAAGCGGCTTTCAGCTCTTCGTGCTTAGCGGCCTTGGCAATTTTTGGCAGCGCTTTGGTGAGCTGCTTCTCGGCGTCGTAGAGGTCTTTTAGTTCTTCAATAAATGTTTCGCGTAGATTGCTCATAAATGTCCTTCAGTTGATCGTTCATCTGTTGCCTGCGAAAAGTAACATTGTGAGGTTTGCCCTCAATTGGGCAAAACCCCGAAAGAAGTCATGCTGTTCGCCCGAGTCGCTGTAATCACTCGCGCATGGCCGCAGATTCATCGTCGAGCAGAAACGCCCTTGAAAAGTTGTGTCGGATTTCATTTTGAGCGGGTGCTATGATCGAAAACCGGTATGACCGAAGACCAGACCGACCTGAACCAGTTTGTTCAAAATAGCGATGAAGATGCTTTTCAAAAGCTGGTCGCGAGACATATCGGTCTCGTTTATGGGACGGCTCTGCGCATCACAAATCGCGACGCAAGTCTGGCCGAAGACGTCACGCAAACCGTATTTACGGATCTGGCGCGTAAAGCAGCAACGTTGCCAAACGGTTTGATCCTGCCCGGCTGGCTTTATCAAGCCACGCGTTTTGCCGCAGCGAAGGCTGTCCGGTCGGAACAGCGTCGGAGAATGCGCGAACAGGAGGCTTCGGTTATGCAACAAATCACCACTGAAGCTGAGGTTGAATGGAAGCGGCTGCGTCCGTCGTTGGATGCGGCTATGGGAGAATTGATCGATAAAGATCGAAACGCTGTGTTGCTCCATTATTTTGAGCAGCAGGATTTTCGTGCAGTTGGGGCTGCGTTGGGGGTGAGCGATGATACGGCGCAGAAACGGGTGAGTCGCGCGTTGGATAGGTTGCGCGGTATTCTCGTGCGCAAGGGGATTGCCACGTCGGATTCGGCTTTCTCAGCTTTCCTGACAACAGGAACAATGGCCTCGGTGCCGGCACATATCACCGCCAAGGTGGTGAGCTGTTCCCTGGCGGGTGCTGCTTCCGCGCCTCCGCCGGGGTTGAGTTACTTGATTGCGCAAAAAATGGTGACGAAGAGATGGCAAATCCAAACCGTTATCACTTTGCTGTGGGTAAGTGGATTGGTGTATTTCTTTCACGGAGTGGGGCGCACAAACGCGCGTTCTTTCACGACTATCAATTTGATCGCGCATTGCAATGGTGGTTTGGATAAGAGTTGGACGCCGGCTATCGGGAATAATCATCTCGGCGCTCTGGGGACGGGGCGGCAAACGTTGAATGGGGTTCCATTTGATGTTCAAGGGGTCATTCAACTGCAGGGCAATGAATGGAAGCAGCGCGGATATAATTTCCCACAAAGCGTCCAGGGCATTCGTGTGGGAGCAGTCGGGCGCAAGATTCATCTACTGCATGCGAACTCGGCTTTTGCGGATCCGAATGGGACGACGGTCGCGAATTTCATCGTGCATTATTCAGATGGTGATGAGGCTAATTTTATGATTCGCCAGGGTGTCGAAGTGCTCGACTGGTGGGATTGGCCGGAGGCGCCGGTTAAGCTGCCGAGCAGCGCTTATACTACAGTCGCGTGGACTGGGAGTAATCCGGCCTCAGAACATCAAGGGGCGCGTGTCCGACTTTTTGACACGAGCTTTTCGAATCCTCATCCGGAAAAGCAAATTGAGTCGGTGGACTACAACTCAGCGATGGCGGGCGCGGCTCCTTTTATGGTTGCGCTTACGGTCGAGCAATGATCCCCGGTGTCAAATATTTGCTCGCCTCATTTTTAACAAAATTGAATGCGGACCTGGCACAAAATTGTGATCGCGATGCTTTTCACATTGGCAGCCGTGATCAGTTGGCGAGTTGTTTCGCTTAACGAGCCTTCGTATCGAGGGAAGCCGCTGAGCTTCTGGCTAACGGCGTATCAGACACAAGACGGGTATGAGCGCATTCCTCCGGAAAGACTCGCCATGCAGCGCGAAGCGGACATCGCATTGGGGCAGGCGGGAACCAACGCGATGCCACTTTTGCTACGGTTGATCAGGGCAAAAGATTCGGCTTTGAAGACTAAACTGATGAGGCTGTGGGAGCGGCAGAACATTATCAAAATCAAATTCACGCCGGCAGCAGAATCGAATTATCAGGGATGGGTGGGATTTCACAGATTAGGTCTTGGTGCGAAGGAGATGCTGCCGGTGTTGGTTGAGATCGCGGATCAAACGCCTTCACCGTCGCGGTTTGCTGTCGCGGAGATCGGTTGCATCGGGCAGTCTGACAAAACGGCGATGCCGGTGCTTGAACGATGGGCGACCAATGCCGATAAGTATGTGCGTTATGAGGCTATTCTGTCGCTTGGCCGGATGCGTGATGAACCAAAGCGCGTTGTGCCGATACTGACCAATGCGCTTTCAGATTGGTCGTAAATTGTCCGAAATGGCGCGAGAGAATACCTCGCTGTTTTCGGGACGAATGCGACGTCGGCCGTGCCGGCAATCCTTGAGTTCCTGAAAACTCCACAAGACTCATCGAACCTGTCCAACGCCTCCAATGCGCTTAAAGAAATCGATCCTAAGTTAGCTGCGCGAATGGGCATGGAGTAATGACGCCAGAATTTCATGTCGGAATACTTCGGTTGCGGGTGCTATAAACTGTATGCGCGATGACGCGGTCAAACTGTGCGTAATGGATCAAACTGAAAAACGTGGTTTCACACTGGTTGAGCTGCTGGTGGTGATTGGAATCATCGGGATTCTCGCTGCGTTGCTGTTGCCGGTGTTAGCCTCGGCGAAACGGAAAGCCAACGAAACAATTTGCCTGAGCAATACGCGGCAATTGGCGCTGACCGGTTTCATGTATGCCAACGACAACGGCAGGCCGATTCTTTATAATAATCCGCGTTATCCCGATGGCACTTGGATGGGGAGCCTCGTTGATTTGATCAAGAACAAGAATGTTTTCCTGTGCCCGACCGCGCCTTTGCATTATCCGACGCCGGACAGCGGGAATCGCGCGGGCACGGCTGACGCGGCGTGGGTGAGGTGGACTTCCGATGCGAAGCAGATGTTTACGGGAAGTTATGGTTACAACGGCTGGTTGTATTCCGATCTCACTAATTATTACCCGCAAACGGCTGATTTTGTTTTTACGAAAACGGACAGCATCGAATGGGTTTCGCAAACGCCGGTTTTTGTTGATGCGAATTGGGTGGATTTGTCACCCAAGGAAACGGATGGGCCGTGGCATGATCTTTACGAAGGTGCGCCATACGGAACGAGCAACCCTGACGCGATGGGGCGTTGCACGATTGCGCGGCATAGCGTCAGCAGGCCGGCTGGTGCGCCGCGGGCGTTGGGTATTGGGCAAAAAATGTCGGGGGCGATTTTGATTGGTTTTGCGGATGGGCACTCACGTCTGACGAGGTTGGAAGACTTGTGGGGACTGTATTGGCATCGTGGTTGGAAAGTGCCAACACAGCGTCCGGATGCTCGTTAAGGATCGAGGGCATGACGCTGATTTTCACTTTGGGGATGGCAGGGGGTGCTTGCATGGGCGGTGCAGACGAAGAATTACGTGGAAGCGTTTCTTGCGATTGCTGCGCTTAGTGGCGTGGCGTCGTTCGCGATTGGGATTTGGGCCATCCAGCAAAACAAAACCTGGCTGGCCATTGTTTTGATCGTTATCGGTTTTGTTCAGTGCGTCACCGTTGCTTGTTTCGCGAGACAGAGAGGTTGATGTCAGAACCGCCCATCGCGCGATTCGAAATGGGTGGGTTTGTTTAAGGTTTCGCCGCCGAGCACGATCCAGTCGCCGACCCACTCGATTAATTCTTGCGTGCTGACGATGGGCTGACCGAAGAGTTCGCAGGCACGAGTGGCGTTGCTGACGAGGGCGGTTTCGGATTCTGTGCCGGTGAATGACGGCTTTTTGCCAACGCGAACGCCGAGTGTTTCGGCGACTTCGCGCACGTGCAACAGCTCCGGACCAGTGACGTTGATGATAAAGGGAGTGCCGACTGATGTTGAATCTAATTGCTCGAATGAACACAACGCCATGGCATTGGCGTCGCCTTGCCAGATGGTATTGAACCACGCCATGCCGAGGTCGATCGGCTGGCCTGCGAAAAGTTTTTGGGCGAGATCGACGAGGACGCCGTAACGCAAGTCGCAGGCGTAGTTGAGGCGAATTATTGCGACTGGTGTTTGATTTTTTTTGCAGTGGTATTTGAAGACGCGTTCGCGGCCTAAACAACTCATCGCATATTCGCCGGCGGGATTTGGAGTGTCGGTTTCGATGGATGGCTTGGTTGGCGGCACGAGGCCGTAAATGTTGCCGGTGGAAAATGCCACGATTTTGCTGGTGGAGAATTTGCAACAGACGGACGCCGGCAAAACGGTGTTCATCATCCACGTGGCTGATTCGTTGCCGGTCGAGCCGAATTTCATGCCGGCCATGTACACGATGTTGGGAATTTCCGGCAGGTTTTCGAGAGCGGCGGTGTTGAGCAGATCGCAAGCGATTGTTTCGATGCCGTAGTTGTTTAATTTTTCCTGCTGCTCGGCGGTTGTGAAACGTGAGACGCCGATGACGCGCCGTTTCACGCCCGCTGCATCTGACGCGCGCTTTGCCATGCGGGCGAGTGACGGGCCCATTTTACCGCCGACGCCGAGGACCATGATGTCGCCTTTGAGCCGAGCCATTGCTTCGGCGACGGGTAGCGATGGTTCGCTTAAGGCGTCTTCCAATTCCTGAACGTTGATAACGGGCAATCTCATTGGTGGCTGGTTGAGTGTTGGAGTTTCCACATGATGTCGGCGTAACGGTGGCCGAAATCGCGTTGAGATGGGGAATCGAAATGCAATTCGTCGCCTTTATCCTTTAATCCTTTTGCGGAAACGCAGGCGGTGTGTGGCACTTTGGAAGGGATCGCGTTTAGTTGTTCGTTGATCGATGCCGCGAGAGGCACCGGTTCGCGTTTTTTGCGATTGATGAGGAATTCGCCCAGCTCACCGACGACGAACGGCAAGTCTGGCGAACCAAGGTCGGCGCGCAAATCAGAAATCATTTTGGCAAGGCGTTCTGCATATTTATCAGCGGAATCTTTTGGGCCTGTATTCGATTCGCCTTGATGCCAGAGGACACCGGCCAAAATGCCGTCTTTCATTGCGAGTTTGGCGCGCTGGACTGAGTTCTCATACAAGTCTGCGCCTTTTTCCCAACGCTTCAGCGGAGTTCCGCCAACGGCAGTCGGCACCAAACCAATCGTCACCGACCTATCCTTTTCAGCCATTGCTTTGCCGAAGGCGAGCGCCGGTCCAACACCATGCTTAATATGTCCATCTTCGGTCACCGGTTCGACGGCGACTTGCCAGGTGTCATTCGTTTTGAACACGAGCACGTGCGGGTTCGGCGTCTTATCTTCTTTTTCAATAACGCCGCGACCGGCCATGTTCGATTGGCCCATCAATATATATATATGCATTTTTTCCTTGGGTGGGAGCTTTGCTGGTTCGGCGGCGTTTACGAAACAACTTAGGAACACGACAAACAGGACACAGGCGGTAGTGAGGTTCATAGTATTTTGAATGGTTAGTTTGTTGCGACGAGGCACGTGTGATTGCTACAGGCGACGATGGACCTTGTGCATTGCGGCCTGGTCGGTTGCTTTGATCAGCATTTCATCAACGCACATGTATGGCGGACGGCTCGCGACCCAGACCATTGCTTCGGCAATGTCTTCGGCGTGTAAGGGTTCTGTGCCGACGTAGGGCCTTTTGGCTTTCTCTGGATCACCTTTGAAACGGACTAGGGAGAATTCAGTTTCGGCGAGGCCGGGATCAATGGAGCAGACGCGAATGCCGGTGCCCCCCAGTTCCAGCCGCAAGGTGCGCGAAATCATGCGTTCGGCGGATTTTGCGCCGGAGTAAGCGCCGCCGCCTTCGTATACTTCATAGGCCGCGTATGATCCGACATTCAAAATCGCGCTGCCCGGCGCTTTTGGAATCATCGGCAGGACGGCGCGTGTGACGCGAAGGAGGCCCATGACATTGGTCTGATACATCGTTTCCATGTCCTCATCTTTTAGGTCGGCGATTTTGTCGAGGCCATGTGCGCCGCCGGCGTTGTTGATGAGCACATCGATTGTCGGTGTCTTTGTTTTAGCGAAGGCAATGAATTGTTCGACGCTGGCGGTTCTCGAAACATCGAGAGCATGTGCGTGCGCTTGCGTTGCACCTGCTTTTTTGCAATCGGCCGCAACTTGCTCAAGACGATCGACGCGACGGGCACCAATTAGAATGTTTGCACCTTGTGCAGCAAAAGCGCGCGCGGCAGCCGCCCCGAAGCCGCTAGATGCGCCCGTGATCAAGACCCACTTGTTCTTCAACGATGTTGCCATAGTTCGAATTAACCATAGAGGCACGGAGACACAGAGAACAATTTTTCTTCATCTCTGTGCCTGTGTGTCTCAGTGGTTCACTTTACCTTTCGATTTTTCACGCGCATGTAGTGAAACAAATATTGTTGGGCGTAGCCGGCATGTGGGCCGAAATGCGTTTCGGTGAATCGACGCAATCGTTTGATCGAGGCTTTTCGTTTTGGAAAGTAAAGCTGTTGGACGGCTTTCATGATCCAAACATCCACTGGAAACGCCTGGTCGAAACCGTAGCCAAATAATAAAACGCAATCGGCAATTTTCACGCCGACGCCGGGGAATTTGAGCAGTTCTTCGCGTGCTTGCGCGAGTTCCATTTTGCGGAGCGATTCTAAATCCACCTCGCCACTCACAATGGCGCGCGCGGTTCCCAGAACGTACGGGGCGCGGAAGCCCATTTTGCAGGCGCGAAGGTCTGCTTCCGTTACGTTGGCTAAACATTGTGCGGACGGGAAAGAGTAAGCAGGTGAATGTCCGTCCGGCACGGGAAGTGGAGTGCCAAATGTTTTGCAAAGGGTGGCCATGATTTGCTGGATTTGGACGATTTGTTTGGTCGAAGAACAGATGAAGGAGGCCAGGCATTCCCATGGCTCCTGTCGCAATAAGCGCAGTCCGTGACAGGATTGTAGCGATGCTTGCATCGGTACGTCTTCGGGAAATGTCTCGATGATCGCGCGGAGATTTACATCCAATTGCAAATAATGACGGAGCCAATTCCAATCGGTCACCGGAGCGGCAGTTTCGGCGAGCAGAGTGCTGCCGTCGGTGCGCAATCGAACCCAATGGTTGCTGATCACACCTTCCCACCAGCCATTGATGTGCTTCCAACGAAATGCCTGGCCTGAACTGAGCGTGGCGTTGAGGTCATATTCCTCAATAGTGATAGACGTTCGGTGCAGGTTCATCTGATGAAGCAAAAGTGGCTGGCGAAGGCAAATCAACTTAAAAAGTTTTCAAAAAGCACTTTTACAACTGGCCGGTTTTGCGTGGTTGTAGCAGGGTATCATGAAACATGAGTCCCGACAAAAAAGACGTTTTGGAGGTTGCCACAGAGACGATGTCTCAGCGGCGCTTTCAGAATTTGCTCGGCGACCTGACGGGGTTGTTGGAGCAAGTCGGACGTCCTCCCGCACTGATTGCTTTGGCGCCCGCGCTGAATCCCACGCTGGTTCGGGACACGGCAAGCTTGCAGAAATTTCTCGAAGCTTACATCGAACGATTGTTGGTCCCGATCGAATTGCCGGCGATAGCGCGTGCGTGGAGTCATGCCTCGCGTGGGGAGACGCGTGAACTGATCGCGTTGGATCGGGAGTTGACGTGCGAACCTTTGCTGACGTTCTTCGCGAGCGCGAGCAAGGAAATTGGACAGGTCGAATTGGCGGCGTTGCGCCCGATGCGCGATCAACGCGTAGTGCAACGTTACTGGACTGCGATCGAGTCCGGCCAGGCACAAGGCTGGCACACGCTCGTTTACGGTCTGACTTTGTTTATCTACTCTGTGCCGCTGCGACAGGGACTCTGTCATTACGCGGAGCAGACGATATTCTCGCTGGCAGATATTGCCGCGCGTCGCGTTGGACTTCCGACAAATGAGTGCCGCGAAATTGCGGTGAAGGTCTTGGCCGAATTGCCCGCTTCGATTGAGAAGACGCTGGCGCCCCAGGAATCGCCTTTCGTTGCCGTGCGTTAAGCGCGAATTTTTCTCGCGACTGGGGCAGGCGTTTCGCACAATACGCCGCCAATGGCAAAAGCTTTTCTGAACGCAGGCGACTGGATCATCATTGTCGCTTATCTCCTCGGAATTATTGTGCTCGGCAGTTGGTTCGGCAAAGACCAACGCAACACACGCGATTATTTCCTCGGTAGCAAAGACATTCCGTGGTGGGGAATCGGGTTGTCGATTGTCGCCGCTGAAACCAGCGCGCTGACGATCATTGGTGTCCCGGGTTTGGCATACGGCGGAAATATTGGGATGATGCAGCTCATCATCGGCTACGTGATTGCGCGCGTCATCCTGGCGGTCGTGCTCGTGCCGCATTATTTCAAGGGCGAGATTTATTCGCCTTACCAGATTCTGTCGAACACGTTCGGACAACCGGCGCGACAAACGGCTGCTGGTTTTTTTCTTTTAAGTGAAACGCTCGCGGCGGGTGTGCGTGTTTTCGTTGCCTGTATTCCGTTGCAGTTGATTCTCGGAATTGGGGAAGGGTGGTCGATTGTTTTGTTCGTCCTCCTGTCGCTCATCTATACTTACTTCGGCGGAGTGAAGGCGGTAATTTGGACAGATGCGGCGCAGTTCGGGTTGTTTGTCCTGGGTGGATTGTTTACGATCTTTTACATCCCGCACCTGTTCCCCGGCGGTTGGAGCGAGGTGTGGAATTTCGCGAGTGCACACGGGAAACTCGCATGGTTCAATTCGAACTTCGATCCGCAAACACATCAGTGGCTCGGGTGGAAGCAACTGTTTCAGGACCCGTTCAATATTTGGATGGGCGTGATTGGCGGAACGGTGATGGTGATGTCGAGTCACGGAGCGGAGCAGTTGATCGTGCAACGCGTGCTCGCTTGCAAAAGTGTGAAGGACGGACGCAAGGCGCTTACGTTAAGTGCGGTGGTTGTGTTTCCGCTGTTTTTCGTTTTCCTGCTCACCGGCGCGATGCTGTGGACTTACTACCAATATAATCCGATGCCGATTGCGCTGCCGGAGGCACGGCCGGGCATCGGGAAAAACGATTTTGTATATCCGATTTTCATGCTCAGTGGCGTGCCGCACATTTTGAAAGGATTTTTGATTGTGGCGATTCTTTCGGCAGCGATGTCGTCGGTGAGTTCGGCGTTAACGTCGCTTTCATCGGTGTCGACGATGGATTTTTGCAAAAAGGTTTTGCCGCATAAGTCGGACGAGTTTTTCCTGAAACTTAGTAAAGGTTCGACCGCAATTTGGGCGGTATTGCTGATATTCGTGGCGTATTTGAGTCGTGAAGTGACGTCGGTGTTGGATATCGCATTCAAACTGCGCGGACTGACCAGCGGGGCGCTGCTGGGCGGGTTGTTATTAGCGATTTTTTGGAAAAAAGGACGGTCGACTCCAATTGTAATCGGAATGGTGACGTCGCTTATCGTGATGACGTATGTCAGCCCATTGGTGCAAGGTTTACCGAATTTGCCCGAGGCTATGAAGTTTCCAGTTAAGTTAGCGTTTGCCTGGTACACAACTTTCGGAACGGCCATCATGTTTTTCACGGCGTTGATTGCACGCGCCGTGCTGGAACCGAAATCGGCCGTGGCTGCTCAGCCGGCGCTGGACTGATTTATGGGGATTACTCCGCAACAGTTTGAGCAATTGAAAACGCGCGTTGGAGCAAAGCGCTCGCCAGCTCCAGCGATTGCACCGCTGGCAGCGTCGAGTTCTGCGCACAAGGTAATTCTTGGGCTCGATCCGTCTTTGCGCGGAACTGGTTATGGGATTATTCGAATGGCGAAACCGCACCCGGTTGCTTTGGTCTATGGCACGATCAAGTGTCCGCCGACGTGGGAACGCTCGCGTTGTCTGGTCGCGATTTCGCAGCAGTTGCGGGAAACGTTGACCAAAGCCCAGCCGACGGTATGCGCGGTGGAAGCTCTTTTTTATGCGCAGAATTTGCAGACAACCTTGATCATGGGTGAAGCGCGTGGAGCGGCGTTGGCCAGTGTTGCGGAAGCCGGGTTGGAGATTTACGAAATCGCGCCGCGCAAAGTGAAACAGGCGATTGTTGGGTACGGTGCCGCGCAGAAAATCGCCGTTGCCAAAATGGTGCAACGGATTTTGCATTTGCCCGAACTCCCAGGGCCTGATGCGGCAGATGCGTTGGCATTGGCGCTGGCCTACGCGCAACAGTCGTCGGGATTTTCCGTTAGTCCGCCAAAACGAATTTAGTGCTGCAGATGTTTCTGCAGGAATTCGAATGTGCCGACCCCATGTATCGTATGCGGGCCGTTGAAGAATTCGATTTCGGTGTCATTGCCGATTCCTAGTTTGTCGTAGAACCTGCGGACCTTTGCGTATTCTTCGGCGACCCATTCGTCAGGTGCGACGCCGTCGTTGTGACCGCGTTCGACCATGAACGGGCGGGGCGCAATCAAGGCTGCCATTTCGGCGTAGCTGAAAGTATTGCCGAGGTTCCATTCCAACATTTCGTATTCCTGCGTGAACATGTAGCTGTAGGGGCTATCCACCGTGCACACTTTTCTGATCCATTCGTTGAAGTCGCCAGAGCAAATGGAAAGGCAGTAACGGTCGAGGATGGGCGGAACTCGCATGGCGGTTTTGCCACCGTATGAAAGGCCGTAGAAGCCAATGCGTTTCGAATCGACGAACGGCTGCTCGCTCAGCCAATCGAGAATGCGACCGTGTTGCGCGATGATGAATGAGAAAAGCGAGACACCGAGCGGATTGGCTTTGCGTTGTAACTGGCGAAAACTGTCGAAGCCGCGATAAGGATTTTGCGGAGCGAATACGACGTAGCCGCGATCGGCGAGTTGAGCGGAGAATCCTTTGTAAAAATGGTAGTCGGGATGATTCGGGTCGCGTGAGACGGTGCTTTCGGGATTTCCCTCGAGACCGTGCTGGCACACGACGACCGAGCGCCGTTCGCTGGGCTTGATATCGCGCGGGACGAGTAGGTAACCCCAGGCGAAGACGTCGGGATAAACGTCGAGCACGACTTCATATTCGATCCATTTCGGACTCTGGCCAATTTGGCGCGTGCGCGGGTTGAGCGGCATGGTGGGCGAGGGGAGCCGGCCCAAAACGTTCCAGAGTTGATTGCGCAGTTCAGGCGTTTGCTTTTCCCAGTCTGCGGCGTTGGTCGTGCTTGCTTTGCTCCAGAATGATACGTCGCGCACGTGAGCGGAGTCCCGCATGAGCGTTTGGGTGTATGCCGTCAGTTCTTCGATTTGACGTTGCTGCCGCTCTGCGGGGCTGAAGGCTGTTCGTAAATCGGTCGGGGCAGGTTTGTTCGACGGCGGCAGTTCTTCTTCCTTTCTGCCTAAAGCGTGCAAAAACTTCGCGAGCGCTTTTTCGCCGAGCGGGCTAGTCGTCATGCCTTCGTTACCGGAGACTAGCGCGATGTCGTCGGCAAATTTTCCATTCAGCAAAGTGCGCGCGCGTTCGAGTTCGTTTTCGACGGACTCGTATTCAATGGGCGCGATCTTTCCAGGTGCGGCACCATGACGGTTGTCGCGTGGGGCAGGCGGGCCCTGCACGTTTGGTGGAATACTATGTTCAATGATGAGCGCTCGCGGAGCGATCAACGTCGCAATTTCGGCATCCCCAAATTCCTTAAGCAGACCAAACACGTTTCGGTAAATGGGTTCCTGCAAAAGTTTTTGGCGCGATTCGAAGTAGCCGCTGACGAGTGTCGCATCGATTCGCGTGTCGAGAGCTGCGGAGTAGAAAGCAATCAAACCGGCCTCGCCATAACCGGCAATGCCGATTGGCTTGTTGGACGATTTCGCGAACCAATCGACTGCGGCGAGGACTTTCTCAACTTCATAGCCGATAATGTGGCGCCCCAGTTCGAAGGATTGGCGGTAGATCCATTCCCGATGCGGTTGGTTTGTAAAGCGGCCTACCTTGGTGCTGCCGGAAAACGTATCTTCGCGATTGATCAGCGTTGGAATGAGAATTTCACAGCCGAGGTCGGCCAGACTACCGGCTGGATTGGAAGCTGATCCCAGGCCGCAGAGCGTTTCGGGAGTTTGGTCGGCGTCGGGAACTAACACGACCTTTGCAATGATTGTATCCGAGGTTTTACCCAAAGGCCTTCAGCGTGAACACCGTCGAGGACAGGCCAGCGGACTGCAAAAATTTCGTAACTATCCGTTTCGGCGATCTTGGCGGAATTAGTCGTATTGGACACGTAATCCAAGCTGGAGAATGTGACGCGTTTATCGACGGCTCCGATGATTTTGCGCAATGACTCGCGATTGGGCGCGATGGATTTTTCGTATGCTTCGCGTGACGAAAAGTCACGGTGCCAAAGGGCAACGCGGCTGGCGATGGAGTCGTCGGTGGCGCGCGTGAGATAACGGTCAATTCCAGCGACCATGCTGGCGGAGCGATCGGCGTCGGGATCGAGAGGTTGAGTGTTCGGCAGTGATTGCGCCGAGGCGAATTCAATCCAGGAACAAATTGCGAGTGCAAAAAAAACGTGCCGAATGGAACTCATTCGGCACGACTGTAAATTAATTGGAGCTAAAGTCGAGACGGTCTGGAATTACTATTGGGTCCGTCCATTGTTCCCATTCGAATCGTCTTCGGACATAAGGTAGGTTTCTGTCCACGCGTGATAAGAAACGAATGAAGCATGTCCATCGGTGAAAACCACATTAGCTCCCACAAGGCCGTGACCGTCCATCGGATTGGGAGCGTTTTCGTGATACGGAGCATGTGGTTCGAGACGGTCCATGATCGTGAAAACGCGCGAAGGACCCGGCTTGACCCCGTTGAGCTTTGTCCACAAGGGATCGGTCTGCCCGGCCATTTGATAACTCTGCACGGTAGAGAGCGTTTTTCGCGGAAAGTTGCCATCACCCAAATCGTAACGGTGCCAGAAACCGAACACTTCATAGCTGTGACCAGTTGTGGAGGTCTTGTTGGCGCCCTTAGTCGCTAAGTCTTTAAGCTCAAAATAAATGTCCGAGGAATTGACAGGCCAATTCACTGCGTTGTAATTACCGGGTGTGATGCTGTTGTAAGTCGTTGGGCAGACAAAACTCTTCACATTTGGGACATAGATGCCCTTATTGCCTTTGGCATTCGGTACAACTCCGTATAACCAATTCAGATCGTCGTCTGCCATTTGACTTGAGGCGCCATCGTAATCATGGGTATTCTTTTGTCCAGGAGTGACAGAGATCATGGTTCCAGTCAGCGAACCGCGCGGAGCAACATTCCCCGTAAAGACATTGTTGCCAGTATACGAATCTTCAGCAAACAATTGCTGGCCAATCCCCATTTGCTTCAAGTTATTTAAGCAGCTGATTTGGCGTGCTTTTTCTTTGGCGCGGGCTAACGCCGGTAAAAGCATCGATGCCAAAATGGCTATGATGGCAATAACTACGAGTAACTCGATCAGGGTGAATCCAGTGGGCTTCTGGGATGGACATTTCATAAGCTAAAGCTATGCGTAACCGGGCAACGGAGTGACGCTGTGCTTTGTAGTAAAATGTCACGACGGGTTGAACGCGTCAATGGATTTGTGTCCTGTGCGTTGCAATGCACACTCACTTTCGGACTTTGTCCGGTGCGTTAACTAACTTTGACGGGGTGACGACACGGCGTGGCGATGCTCGATCTTTGCCGATTTGAACCGCAACACCTGGCCGTTGCGAACGCCGGTGTGTTTGTCGTCTTGGACCGTTACCGCGCCGTTGACCAGCACCAACTTGAAACCTGTCGAATAATGGTGCGGGTCGTTGAACGTGGCGTTGTCTTTGACGGTCGCAGGGTCAAACACGGCGATATCCGCACATGCCCCGGGTTTGAGAATGCCCCTGTCGGTTAATTGAAACGTTGTTGCGGGAAGGCTGGTCATTTTTCGGACAGCGTCTTCGAGCGCGATTACTTTTAAGTCCCGCACATAACGACCGAGGACGCGGGCATTGTTTCCGTAGCCGCGTGGATGCGGAACGCTTTCGCCAAATTTTCTGACGCCGCTGTCGGCGGCAATCATCGTGTTGGTGTGGCGCATGAAGGTTTGCAGGTCCACTTCGTCCATGCCGTGGAAAACAGCGCTGGCGCCGCCGCGCTTTTCAACGTCCAGGATCAATTCGATCTGGTTGTCGAGCGAGTCGCTGCCGAGTTTGGCTTTCGCGGCCTCGGGAACGCTCTTGCCGTTGAGCGAACGATCCGCCCGGAATGAAGCGATCACGGCGTACGTGTAATCTTTTGCACCGCGTGCTTTCAGCATGGCGTGCATTTTTTTGACGATTTCGGCTTTTTGTTTTGGATCGGCGATACGTTGTTTGAACTTGCCCCCTTCACGTGCGCCTTCGGGGATGAGTTGGCTGAGCGAAGTGCTGGAGGCGGTGTAGGCGTATTCGTCTTGAGTGATTTGCAGGCCTTCTGCGCGAGCTGACTCGATTTCTTTGAGAACTTCTTGTGCGCGATGCCAATTGGCAGGACCGGAAAGTTTAATGTGAGAAACCTCGGCGCGCATGTGCCCTTCACGTGCGATGCGAAACACTTCGGAAAGTGAATCGTCGATGTGTGAGCCTTCGTCGCGCATGTGACTCGCGTAAATTCCATCGCGTGCGCCGACCACTTTGGCGACTTCGACAATTTCATCTGTTTTAGCAAACGTGCCCGGCAAATAGATAAGGCCAGTGGACATTCCAACAGCGCCGTCGTCCATCGCTTTGGCGACGTAAGATTTCATTTTCTCAAGTTCGGCGGCAGACGGCGGTCGGTCGTACGAACCGCCCATCGCTTTGCTGCGCACTGTGCCATGGCCGACGAGACTGGCGATATTAGGTGAGAACGTTTTTCGTTCCATGTCGCTGAAGAATTTGCCGAGGTTTAACTTCGACGAACCACAGTTGCCGAGCACGAGAGAGGTGACGCCCATGCGCAGGAAATTTTCGCCGAGCGGGAGGTTCTCGATGTCTTCCGCGTGCGTGTGAACGTCGATGAAGCCGGGGGCGATGACGTTGCCAGCAACGTCGATTTCGCGTTTAGCTGTGCCGTCGACGTTGCCGACAGCGGCAATGCGACCGTTCTTAATCGCGACGTCTCCGTGATAGGCGGGTGCGCCGGTGCCGTCGATGATTTGGCCGTTGCGAAGAATCAAATCGTAGGTTTGGCCCTGAGCGACCAGACCGAGAGCGAACGCGAACGGAATGCAGAGAAGCTTTTTCACGCGTTGTAAGTAGCCTATACCGCTCGCGCTGGGAAGGATGTTTACCGGCAGCAGATGCCATTCGGAACAAACCGGCTTGCAATAGGCTCGTTTTCTCGTCATTGTCGCTGCCAGATGTATCGAGCCCACCGGCGTTTGCAGAGCTGGCGTGGTTTATCCCGCAAGGCACGACGACTCCTGCGAATCGCCGGAGCGTTGGTTTTCCCCCTGATCGTTTCGAGCCTGCTCGCGCCACGTGTTTTTGCTGATGCTCCTGACGAACTGAAAAAAGAGGTGGACCTGCTTCGCGAACAGAACCGGCTGTTGCAGGAACAGGTCAAAGCACAACAGCAGACGATGGATCAGGTGAATCGCCGCATGTCGGACTTGGAGCGGCGGGTTCAGGAAAGTGCTTCGAACCGTGAAAGCGACGACCAGGAAAATCAGAAGAAACGGTTTGCGATCAAGAACGTGATCATCGGTGGCGAGGGCGGGATCGCATTTTTCGCCGGGGGGCGGGATTCCCAATTTCCGCATAACGAATTTCGCATCGATGAAGCGCGGTTATTTGTTGAGAGCCCGATCATCGAGAACGTCTACTTTTATTCTGAACTCAATCTCACAACGCGCGATGCGTTTGATGAGACGTTTCATCTTGGCGAGATTTATTTGGATTTCGAAAATCTATCGCGTTTTTGGAATCAGGATGGCCAACTGACGTTACGCTTTGGACGTTTCTACACGCCGTTTGGCGATGAGTATCAGCAGCGGTATGCCATCGACAATCCGCTGATTTTACATTCCCTGAGTGATATCTGGGGTGTGGACGAAGGGATCGAGATTTTTGGGACATTAAAGAAGGTGAGCTATGCCCTCGCCGTACAGAATGGCGGCATCGAAATGTTGAACGATGCGACGGGTGACAAATCAGTAGCAGGACGAATCGGTTTTGATCCGACTCGCAACCTGCACTTGAGCGCGAGTGCTATGCGCACCGGCAACATCACGTCGCAAGAGTATCTTTCGGCGTTGTGGTTCGGGAATGGGTTTTTCCAACCGCTACCGGGTTCTTCGGCAACGAAGTTTCACGCGAATCTGTTCGAAGGCGATTTGGAGTATAAGTGGCAGACCGGTCACATCCGCGGTGCTGGCGGTTATGCTTACTGGGCCGACAATGATCCGGTGCAACAGCATCATCGCGACATCTATTATTATTATGGCGAGGTGGTGCAGAACTTAACGAAACGGTTTTATGCCGCGGCGCGATTCAGTCAAATACTCGCTGTGCACGGATATCCGCTGGTCGGCAACACGCCTTTTCCGGAATATTCGGAAGACCTGACGAAGGAATTGTGGCGTCTCAGCATGGGTGTGGGCTGGCGCTATAACGAACATTTTCTCCTAAAAGCTGATTACAGCTTCGAACGAGGCCGGGAACAAAACGGCGACTCCAGGCATCATGAAGATATGTTTGGTGCAGAAGCTGCTTTTCAGTTCTGAGGATGAATTTGTTCCGTGCTGTGCTGGTGTCGATGGCATTCGTTGTAAGTCTCCGGGCTGGAGATATTTCCGGCTTTGTACATGCCAAAGGAAAACTCGATGCCACCCAAGAGGCAGCTTCCTCCAATTATCAAAGCCATAAGTTTAAATTTGCCGAAAAGGTGAATTACGACGAGTTGACCGACTTTATTGTCTACATCGAAGGCAAATTCCCGAATGCCAAAGCGCCGACTGAAGTCAAACGAGTGGTCACGCAAAAGGATGCCACGTTTCATCCCCACGTGCTGCCCGTTATGGCGGGGACCAAAGTCGAATGGCCAAACGAGGACGAGATCTTCATAACGTTTTTTCTATTTCCGAATCAAACCCGTTCGATCTCGACCTCTATAAGAAAGGACAGACCCCGAAACCGGTCACATTTATGAAGCCGGGCAAGGTCGATGTGTTCTGTTCCATTCACGCGAAGATGTATTGCATTGTTTTGGTTTTGGATAATCCGTACTTCGCCAGCGCAGATGACAAAGGGCGTTACAAAATGTCTAACGTTCCGGCGGGCACTTACAAAATTACTGCGTGGCACGAACGTCTACCGAAACTCACACAAGAAATCACCGTTCCCGAAACTGGGATGGTCAAAATGGATTTTATGATGGGAATCAAAAATCTTCCAAAACCCTGAGGCATGTCGCGCTTCAAACTCAATTTCCAGGCAAAGGTGCTCATCCCTGTGGTGGGTGTCCTGGTGTTGTTTTTTGTTGCGACGATGTGGCTGTTGAATTTGCGTATCGAAAGCCAGCTTCGCAACGAAGCGAGCGAATCGTTGATGAGGGCGCATGCTGTTTTTCAAAAATCCCTCCAGTTGCGCGCGCAGAATTTACAGGCGCAGTTCAGCCCTGTGTGCAATCAGGCAAGCTTCATTTCGGTAGTAACAAAAACCGATGCGCAGACTTTGCAGGACTACTTAAGACAAATGCTCGAAACAGTCACCTCGGACGCGGAGGCCGCGATGTTTTCGGCGGAAGACGGCAAACTGGTTGCAGCAACAAATTTGCAATCGGGGATTCAGCTTAAACGATTGCATGGCGTGTGTGTGCCGTCAATTGATCAGGTTTTGGAAGATGGCAAGACCAAGGTCGACGTGGTTCAATTTGACGACAAGTTGTTCAACGTTGTCAGTATTCCAGCGTTTGATCCCACCAAACGGCTTATGGGCATCCTGACACTCGCAGTTGATCTGGGAAAAGCTGTTTCCGAGTTCAAGCTGCATCCTCACAGTGAAATTGTTTTTATCGCAAACGACCACATCGTAGCTACAACTTTCAAAACCGCTGACCATGACGCTGCATCACTCGGCTTCTATGTTGATATGTTGGGCAAACGCGGGTCGGCTCAGGATGCACCGATTCGGAAAGCGCACTTCGTTGGTTTGGCCGATCGCTTCCCACAACTTGGCGGCCAGGGCAGCGCGGGTTACTTGCTGCTTTCGTCGTATGACTTCAATTGGACCGAATTTGAAGAAACGCGTCATCTGCTGATTGCCGCAGGCTTGTTCGGCACGATCCTGGGAACAGTTTTGGTCTGGCTGATTGTGCGGCGCGCAACTCAGCCGTTGCGCGATTTGCGCAATAGCGCAGAGGCGGTGAGCCGCGGTGATTTTTCGCAGCACATCACGATTTCATCGACGGACGAACTCGGGCAACTGGCGCACGCGTTCAATCACATGACCGAGAATCTTCAGCGATCGATCAGCGAGCTTGAGACAACGGTGGAAAAGTTGAAAACGGCCCAGGCGCAGTTGGTGCAAAGTGAAAAGCTTTCGGCCATCGGCGAATTTGTGGCCGGTGTTGCGCATGAATTGAACAATCCGCTGACAAGCGTCATTGGGTTCACTGAACTGCTGAAGAATTCGGATGTGACCGAGCAAACTCGCGGTTCGCTCAAGCACATCAGCTCGAGCGCCGAGCGTTGTCAGAAGATTGTCAAAAGCCTGCTGAGTTTCGCGCGCCAACATGCGCCTGAACGCCAATCGGTGAACGTGAATTCAATCGTTGATGCGGTAATCGAGATTCTCGCTTACGAACTTCGCACCAGTAATATCATCGTGACGACTGATCTTGATCAGAATTTGCCAGCCGTGATTGGCGATGCGCATCAGTTGCAACAGGTGTTCTTGAACATGGTCAACAATGCGCGTCAGGCAATCGAGTCGCATCGAACGAGCGGCAATATTCATGTCACGAGTCACCTCGACGGCGACACCGTGCGCGTGCGGTTCCTCGACGACGGGCCGGGCATCGCTCCAGAAAATGTGAAGAAGCTCTTCACGCCGTTCTTCACGACAAAACCGGTTGGTAAAGGCACTGGACTCGGGTTGAGTGTTTCATACGGGATGATTAAAGAACACGGCGGCAACATTGTCGTCGACAGCAATCCGGGCAAGAGCACCACATTTACAATTGAATTGCCCGCCGCTAAAGGCGAAGTCGCTGTTCAAATGGACGCGCCCAAAGCGCCGGCGCAACCAGCTCCCGCTCGCGAGGGCAATGGTCGCAAAATTCTCATTGTGGACGATGAACCTTCGATTCTCGAGCTGGTGACCATCGCGCTTCAGATGCACGGATATGAGGTGGACACTTTGTCCGATGGTAAAGCAGCTTTGGAAAAACTCGAGCGTCATCGCTACGACTTAACGGTGCTCGATTTCAAAATGCCCGGCATGGGCGGCCAGGAAGTTTACAAACACTTGTTGTGCAGCAATCCCGACGCGGCAAGGCGCGTCTTGTTTATGACCGGTGACGTGCTTGGCGAGAAAACCGAGAATTATCTCAAAGAACACGGTACTCTTTGCGTTTCGAAGCCTTTTACGCTCGATACGTTGCGGTCGATGGTGAAGAAGTCACTGGACCAAAGCAAAAATTGACCGCTTCGAATTGCCCACCTACTTCGCTCGAAGAAGAAGCACTGGAACGCTAATGCTGTGTTGGACGCGGCTCGCCGTTGTGCCGAGAAAAATATCGGCGATAAATCGATGCCCATGCGTGCTCATCGCGACGAGATCGCAGCCTTTGCTCCTGATCCATTTGACGATTTCCGTAGCCGGATCGCCATAGGCTAGTTCGGATTCAACTGGGATTCCGGTGGACTGGAAGTCGATTAGGATTTTTTTGAGATAAGCGTTGTCTTCGTTGATCTCGTTGCTGACGGCGTCGGCGCCATATGTGCGAGCGGCCCAACCGTCGGCGACGTGCAGCAGAACGACCCGACTGCCGGCGAGTTTCGCCAGGACTTTTACATGCTCGATAATGGGCTTGTCCGTCGCGGTGCCTTCGAGTGTGAGAAGAATTTTGTTATACACGCACCGGCCTTTTTGTTAGCTGCCGAAGATGATGTGCCATGCGGATTTCAGCGACTCGGGCAAACCCCAGACGTCCATCGCGGTGATGATCAACGCACTGGTCCAACCTGCGACCAGCAGAAACCAGCCAAGTTTCCATGAACCCATCTTGCTCTGTGAACTGGTAAAATGCAAAAGCGGAAACATCGCAAACGGTAGCTGCAGCGCCAGGACGACTTGGCTCAACGTGAGCAGGTCGTTAACGCTGCTGTCACCACGAAGGCCGATGATTACTATGGCTGGCACAATAGCAGCCAGCCGGGTGATAACGCGACGCAGCCACGGTTTCATGCGCCAATGCATGAAACCTTCCATCACGACCTGGCCCGCGAGTGTGCCGGTGATCGTGCTGCTTTGGCCGCTTGCGAGCAGGGCGATGACGAAGAGCGCGCTGGCCGCAGCCGTGCCAAGTAACGGAGCGAGCGTCAGATATGCGATACGTATCCAATCGCTATCCGCGCTGAACGTCACCGTTCCTCCGCCCGCAACTGCGACGGTGCTCTTCCCATAAAATACAAGCGCAGCCAAAATTAGAATTGCCGCGTTGACGCAAAATGCGATAGCCAGCGCCACGACAGAGTCGATGGTGTTAAAGCGAATGGCGTTACGAATCGATGCCGTGTCCTTTTGCAGTTGTCGGCTCTGCACGAGCGCTGAGTGCAGATACAAATTGTGGGGCATCACGGTAGCGCCGATAATGCCGATCGCCACGTAGAGCATGCCGGGATGATTCAGGCGTGGATGCGCCAGGGCCGCTCCCATTTCAGCAAAATCTGGTCGAGTTTGGGGAAGGATAAAAATTTCGATGAAATAACACGCGGCGATTGTCGTAACGAGGAGAAGCACGATCGCCTCCAGTTTGCGCATTCCGAAGCCTTGTAACGCGAGAAGCAGCAGCACGTCGAGACTCGTGATTATCACCGCCCAGAGCATCGGGATGTGAAACATTAGATTCAGCGCCACCGCGCTGCCGAGAACTTCGGCGAGGTCACAAGCGGCGATCGCCAGTTCGCAAAACATCCAGTTGGGTAGGCGCGTCCAGCGCGGATACCAATCACGACACGCTTGCGCTAGGTCTTTGCCAGTCACGACGCCCAGCCGGGCCGAGGTGATCTGCATGAAAATCGCCATGATGCTGGCGAGCGCAACGACCCAGAGCAGGCCGTATTTGAACTGCGCGCCGGCTGCGAGATCGGTGCCCCAATTGCCCGGGTCCATGTAGCCGACGCTGACAAGAATCGCAGGACCGACGAAAGCCCGCCACTGCTTCCAAAAGCTCGCCTGATGATGTGGAACGGGAACAGTGCTGTGCATGCCCTCGAGTGAGCGATGCCCAGTGTCTGTAACATTTTGGCCTTCCGCCGAATCTGCCATTGTAGCTTTAGATACAATTTGAAGTGTAGAATGTCAAACCATTTGTAGCATAGGTTACAAATTCGACTCTCGACTACAGCTTTGGTTGTGCTAAAAATAATCATCATGGCACGAGCCAAACAAAAACCTGTTTTGCCGGAGGCAGAGAAATTTCGCCGTTTGCGACGCGATCATTCCGTGGAGATTGCCCAGGATTACGTGGAAGCGATCGCTGATCTGGTTGCCGAAACCGGGGAGGCGCGTGTGGTAGATTTATCCAAACGTCTCGGGGTAACTCACGTTACGGTGAATCGCACCGTCATGCGACTGCAGAAGGCCGGCTTCGTCAGGTCGCAGCCTTATCGCGCGATTTTCCTCACAGACAAGGGGCGAAATCTTGCTGAAATTTGCAAGAGCCGACACGAAACAGTGGTGGCATTTCTTCGTTCACTCGGCATTCCGCAACGCGTTGCTGAAATGGATGCTGAAGGAATCGAGCATCACGTCAGTGAGGATACGTTGGCAGCTTTCAGATCTGTGCTCCGCAGAACCCGAGGTTAATAGTTCGGCGGCGTCGTCCAGAGGAGTTGGTAAAACCGTTCTATTGGACTTCCCGGATTGTCGGAAAGGCTCATCGAATTCGAAGCCGAAGTGAAATTACTGATCGTTGCCCATTGTGCTTCCGACAGGCTGTTCTTGTATTGAAATCGGTAACTGACGAAAGGCGTGACGTTGCAATACAGATTGACGCTGCTGTTGCTGTTTGTAATTCCCGAAATCTTTGGTGCCCCGATGGCTGGACCTCGCGGTGTGACGTCGGACCACAAGAACCCGATGCGTAATTCGTCGACCATCATTGTTGCGGGTTGGAAAGTGTTGGTGATTTGATTGCCGCGTTGCAACAGCACGAAGCTTGCGATCTGCCCACTTGTGCCGCCGGTGATATCGCTGCCGGTTGTCGCAATTAATGTTGCGCCAGGTGGTGTGTCCTGTCCAAACATGCGCGGGTTCGGATTGATCCACAACGACGAGATGTCATCCGTTGAACTGCCGGAGTTAAATTTATAGCTGCCGACAAGAAACAGGGTGTCGTTCGTTGTAAATACGGCGGGGCACCAAACGTAATCCGAGGAGGTGCTGGAGTTCTTTGCGACCCCGATGTTGTAACCAGAATTGCCGACGGCGCGGGTCAGGATTCTTGTGGCCAGCACGGTTGGAGTGTTTACTTGGGAAGAGCGTGTATTGTTGAAACCCGCCGTCATTCCGCCATTAGTGCTGAGATTTCCAAGGTCATTAACTTTGAAGGCAAACGAATAGTAGAGCGTGCCGGTGGTTACGTTTGTGATCAGGTTGAAACGCGCACTTGGGCCCTCAACTGCTCCGAATTGCAGACCATTACCTTTGTAAAGCTGCAGACCTGAAATGGGCAGATTTCCGAAAACGACCGTCGCCGGTGGCGATGAGCCACTGCCCGCAGCAGACCACCAGTTGCCCGACGAATTCGTGATGTTGGATAATCTTGTACCAACAGGATAGCCGAGCGGTTCGTAGATGGCCGGAATGATCACTGATAACTGCAAATCAAAACTCATGTTGGTGCCGCTCAAAGAGTATTGATGGACCTCGGCTGCAATCGTATTCGTGCCTTCGCGCAGTAGTGCCGGATCGATATTGTAGGTGTGCCATGTTGATTGAAGCGCACTGGCCATGACGGGAGCCAGAATCGTGTAGGTCGCGTTCGTGTTGAGTCCTTCAGAAATGATTGCGGTTCCGTTCAGGTAAACAATCGCCCCATGGCCGACAACCATTTTCATTATGGCACTGGTCATCGCTGCTGTGTTGGTTGCAACGAACCGCGTTCGGAAATATGTCGTGATGATTTTGCTGTTCGCATTGTTGCCGAAGCTCACCACAGTTTGTTCATCGCCGTCACCGTATCCGAACTGCCCGGTGCCTGTGTTCCAGCCGGAGTCGTTGAAATTCGCCGTGCGCCACGCCACGCCTTGATCTGAACCGTCGTCGAGGTATTTCCAATCCAAACCGCCGCCAATTAATTCGATTGGCGGCTGCGGTGCGTCCGTGCTGGTTCGAGGAAAGTACCGCAAGGGCTGGGTGGTCGCGTTATCACTAACTGTAAAATATCCGCTGCTGAACGCGTCATAGCCTATGGCCTCTCCGTTCGGTTCACCGTCGGCAACCCCGGTGACTGGAATCGCAACCGGCGTACCCGAAAACGCGCTGCTGATCGATTGCCCGTTCGTGCGCAGCCATAGCTTCGCAAAGTTTTCCTGTCGAACAATGATCTCGTTGCCCATCTGAGTGATGTCCGCTGCATTTGCGACGTCAAACGCAAGCGTCTGCACGAATTTTAAAGTGATCGAGTTGCTGACATCTAACTCGGCTTTCGGCGCCATATAGATTCGACTCGTGGCGGCCTTTGTCAGAATCCACAAATCGCCGGTTTGCGGATCGACAAACATTGCTTCGGCATTGTTGGTCTGGTCCGGGTAGGTGAGCGTGATCGTGCGTGCGCCTTTAATCAACGCTGCCGTGACTGGGTTCGTGACGTCGCGTGCATAAACAGCCGGCTCAGGAATTTGATACACTTTGATATGCGCACGTGTCAGACCGTTGTCACCGATATCACCAACATAGAGGTAACTGATGTTTGTCACAGGCCCGGGGCCAATCGCGATATCTTCATTGTCCGTGTTTCCCGGAATCCCATAAGTGCCGAGCAGGCGGCCTTGTGTGTCGATGGCGTAAACTTCGGCGGGATGGCCTGAGTCATTATGCGTCCACAGCACGGAGTCATTGTTGTGACTGGCAATAATTCCCGACGCTTCGGACAAACCCGAAATAGTGATGGTGCCATTTGTTATTGGCCCGGTAAAAGCCGGCGCTGCTTCCGATCGGCAGATTAGAAGGCTAAACAATGCTATAACAAAGTAGCGCGACACAAAATTGTCGTTCTAGTAGGTGGGCGTATTGGTCCAAACGGCGGGTGAACTGTTGGTTCCTTTGCGGATGATAAATCCACTGCCTGCGCCGAGAGGCTGATTCGAACCAACGTCGGTTGAGCCCGCGCCGACCTGTCGCCAAGCGCCATTCCAATAGTAATAAACGGCCGCGGCGGATTTGTTTCGGTTTGTCGCCGCATTATCGAACGTAAGCAACTCATCGGTTCTGTTGCCGGGCAGCGGGCTGGGCGCAAAAGCTCCATTGCTGACCAGACCCGAATCGTTTAGCGACACGGGCGTCGGCCGCATTAGTGCCGCAGAGTTGTCTTGCTGGTTGGTCGTTGTCGCTTGCAAAACTATCGCAAGTTTTGACGTAACCACGTTGCCTGCCACGACCAGCACGGTGTTTGTCGTGACGTTGTGGCGCACGATCAAGTAGCTGCTCGGAGCGATAACATCATCATTGTGATTGGCGATACCCTGACCGACTTGTTTCCAGATGCCGCTGTTGAAAAAGTAAACTTTCGTGGCGCTCAAATTTATACCGGCACTCGTCAGATCGGATGTGAGCACTTCGGTATTTCGATTGCCGAGAGTAGGGGAGATATTTACGCCCGCGCCATTCGGGAAAATCGTGCCGAGTGTCCAGTACGATTCAATGGCAATTCCATCGCCCGCATTCACATTGCTGAGCGTGTCGGCCCCAAGGCTCAAGGTCACGGTGTTGCTCGAATTGGCGGTAATTGAAAAGATGCGACCTTCGGCAGTGCCTGAGGTGAAGCGGACGCAGTAAGTGTTCGATTGTGTTCCCGATGCATAAACAAACTGGTTCGTCACCCAGTTCGGCGAGCCGGCAACGGTGATGACGTTTGCCGAACCGGAAGCGACAGTTGCGTAAGTTGCATCGGCGCGCGTAAATGGGACCGATACGAAACTGTCAGAATTTCCGAGAAGTTGGATTTTCAGAAAACCAGCAGGAGCGCTGGTGGAGTTTCCTGTTGAGATTTGATAGTAGCGTTGGCTGTTCGTGAGCGGGCCATCGACAAGCGTCAGAGAGTTTGAACTCGCATTAAAAAACCCAATAGTCGTCCCCGCTGGATCTGTCAGGTTGGTTTTATAATCGAACCGATACGTCGCTCCGGTCGCAACAGTCCACGTGCTGCTAACGGTGTTGTCGGGATTGACCGAAATACTGGCGAGTTGCGGCGTGGCTGTCGGGATGATCAGGAGCGCGTCTGTGCTCGTATCCGACCCTGCAATATTTGTCACCACGACCGAGTAACTCGCAACATCGCCGTAAGTGGCTCCATTGATCGTAAGAGTTGAGGTCGTGGAATTCGCAATACTTACTCCGTTCTTGTGCCATTGGAAACTGAGCGGTGCGGTGCCGCTCGCCGCAGTGATAAAACTAACGTTTGCTCCCGGAGAAACCGTCTGACTGGCCGGCTGTTGTGTGATGCTTGCCGGAACATTGACTGTCAGCCCCGCATTCGCGCTTGTTACCGTTCCGGCGACGTTGGTGATCACCACGGAATACGAGCCCGCGTCGCTCGAATCGACGTCTGTCGCGGTATAGGCCGAACTCGTCGCGTTGGCGATGGGCGACGCGTTGAACCGCCATTGATACGCAAGGGGAGCGGTGCCGCTCGCGTTAACTGTGAAGGTCACGTCGGAACTGGCAATCACCGTTTGGCTACCGGGCTGTGTCGAAATAGCCGGAGGCACATTAACAGTAAGTGTCGCCGTCGAGCTGGTGGCCGCACCGGCGATGTTTGTAACGACTACGAAGTACGAACCGACATTGGCGGGAGTAGCATTTGTGACGGTGTAAGATGACGTCGTTGCGCCCGAGAGCGGCGCACTGTTGAAATTCCATTGGTAATGCAGCGGCGGTGCTCCCGACGCAGTCACGCTGAAGGATGTTGTGGTTCCGGCGACGACAGTTTTGCTTTGCGGTTGCGCCGTGATCGCCGCTGGTGAAACCGGAGTAACGGACGCCCAGTTCGTCCCGATCCTCAGTTCGTCTACTGTCATCGACGCAGGTTCAGCCGAGGATCGTTGCAAATAAACAAAGCTCGCGATTTGGCTGCTGCTGATATCGTTGCCGTTGGTTGTGGTCAAGTCCGCTGCTGGCGGATTCGCTGACGTAAAACTATTGGTATTCGGATTAATCCACATCTGCGCCAGGTCGTTCGTAGCGGTGCCCGAATTGATGGTGTATGCGCCGACAAGAAGCACGGTGTCGGCCGTGGTAAATACGCGCGAATCCCACACCCAATCCGCGGTGGTCGATGAATCCTTCGACATTCCGATATTGAAGCCGCCGCTGGCGGTTCTGAGATACAGACGCGTTGCGACTTCAGACGGTTGTCCCGTTTGCGTGCCGGTTGAATTATTCAACCCAGCAACGAAAACCCCCGAACCGCTCAATCCGGTGAGATCGGTAATTTTGAGCAGATAGGAATAATATATGGTGCCTGACGTTTGGGTGGTGCCGGATGGAAATGAAAAACGAACGCTTTTTCCCAGTCCGCCGAAACGAATACTATTTCCAATCGATGCCAAAAGATTTGTCGTCGTCAAATTACCTGTGCTCGCCTGAATCGAACTGCCGGCAGTGCTCGTGCCGACTTCATCCCACTTGATTCCAATCGGACTGCTTTGCCCGGCCAAAACAGTTCCGCTCACATAATTGAACGGCTCATAATATGGAAATTTGAAAACGATCGTCAGCGTTGCCACCGCGCTGGTGATGCTCCCGTAAGCGTTGGTGATGACGACGGTGTAACTCCCCGCATCGTTCGTTAAAGCATTGTTGATACTCAAAGTGGGTGTCGTCGTTCCTGAAACAGTGCCGCCGTCCGCGAGAATTGTTTGATTCTTAAACCACTGATAGCTCAAGCCATTGCCTGATGCGACGACGCTGAACGTCGACAGCGAACCAGCGGCATCCGTTCGACTCTGTGGCTGCGTGACGATCGACGGCGGCAAATCGGCAACTGTCAGTATCGCCTGCTGACTGGTGACGGCGCCGGTAGAGTTGGTTACGATAACTGTATAAGTCCCCTGGTCCGATTCCGCCACCGAAAGTAATGTCAGATTGCTCGTGCTCGCACCGACGATCGATGCGCCGTCGTTCAAGTTCAGCGCGTTTTTCTGCCAACGATAGCTTAACGAAGGCGTGCCGCTTGCGATGACGTGGAACAAAACGTTCGAACCAACGATTGCTCCCTGGCTTTGAGGATGTGCCACGATTCCAGGATCCAAAACCGCCAATGGGGCAGGGGAACTCGTCACCGAATTGAACGCGTTCGTAACCACGCACTGATACGTTCCTGCGTCCGTCGAGTGAACAATCGCCACGGTCAGATTCGAACTCGTCGCGCCCGAAATATTTCCGCCGTTGCTGAGTGTCGATCCATTTTTCGTCCACCGAAATGTGATCGGCGTGCTCCCCACGGCGTTCACGTTGAACATCGTATTCACGCCGTACGCATTGGTCTGACCGGCAGACTGGCCAATAATGACAACAGGGCCGGAGAAAGTTAGCGTCCCGACCGAACTCGTCGCGGTCCCGTATGTATTCGAAACAACGACACTATAACTGCCTACTTCCGGCCCTTGAATGGCTCCGAGGGTGAGGATGTCACTCGTGGTTCCCGAAACATTACCGCCGTCATTCAGCGGCGCGCCGTTCTTATACCACTTGAAAATCAGCGGCGCAGTCCCGCCACTGGAAACGGTCAAAATCACATTCGTTCCCGTGCCTGCAGTTTGGCTCGCCGGCTGTTTCGTAATCGTCGGCGGATTATTCCACGGATTTGGTCCCGGCAAATTCTTCGATGCATAAGCATCTTCAAAACTCAGCAAATCCGTCATCGAAACGTTCGTGTCGCCATTCCCCCAAAGAAATCCGATGAATCCCGGGAAGCCCACGTTGATGGCTCCTTGCGAACGCGCGTTGATCGCGGTGATCCATTCCGACGCAGAAACACCTGAGCGCCCCCAGGCTGTGCCATTTGTAGTCTGGCCGAAATGTTCTCCCAAAATCAGCCGGCTTTTCGGCACGCCGACCGAAGCATAACTCGCAACCGAACTTTGATACTGGTTTTGACAGTAACTGACCGAAAAACCGTTGTTCTTGATTTCCGTTCCGCTTAAATAATTTTCCACCGCGATGTAAGCATCCCCGATCAACGCCACCCAATTCGACGAGTTGTTCGCGGGATTCGGGAATGGTGCATACATGACCACCGTGTAACCGTACGTATTTTTCAACGTGTGCGCCGTGTCGCAGACATATTGTCGATAGCTCGCGTTGACCGGCCATGTGCCAGCCGAAATTTCATTCAAAATCAGCCACGTCGGTTTCCCGTTGGTTGGGGAATAATTTGACGTCACGTAAGAATCGATGGACGCAGCTTTTTGCGCGCCGGTCATATTCGTCCAGGCCTGGTCGTTAAAGGTGTTGTAATAAAACGCGAACGAATTGCCGTTGCTAAAAACATCCGCAATGTGATCGTCGCTGCTCAACTCGATATAGTGTCCGTTGGTGCTGAGGAAATTGAGATGATCGAATTGTGATTGGCAGAGCGACGTCGCGCACCCGCAACAAAAGCCGCTCAGGTCAAACCGCAAATCAGCGACCCGCCGTGCGTTGATTCGAAACGCCAGTAACCCGCGATCTGAATCCAATGCAAACAGCCTATCGCCCGCGAACACCACTGTTCCAACCCAGAACCCATTGCCGTTCGTATTCGCAAACGTCCAGCTATCGAGCAACGCTGGGCTCGCCGGATTCGTGATGCTATAAAGATTCAACTGGTCCGGCCCGTTCCCGGGAACAATTGCCGCCAACAATTTGTTCGCTGGATCCACGCCAAACGTGCCGAAGTTTGGCAGATTCGTAATCGTCTGGATCGTTGTCGCTGTGAAGTTCGTCGTGTTGTAACTGACCTTCGTCAGCGGCAAGCCATTGGTCTTTCCCCAAAATGTGTTCGTTGAGTCGAACGCCACAGAAAGTCCGAACGTATTCACTGGAGCGTCGCTGGTGTAAAGCGTCGCACTAAAATTCGTGCCATTCGCTGTTGTCAGCAGCGATGCTGTGTTCGCTGCTCGCGAGCCAATGAGGATTTGCGTGTTGATGCCCGCCCCGCGCAATGCAAAACAATCGCCCACGCGCGATCCATTTGGAAATCCTCCTGTGCCCGAGTACGCAATGGTCGGAACCGTATTCGCGTCAGAGTTCGCCCAACGATAAACCTTGAAAGGCGCTGACCCCGAAACCGATGTCTGAACATTTGCCGCGTAAATCACTCCATCGCCAGCCACTCCGACACGGTCCAGCAGGAATCCACCCTGAGTCACTCCGCTCGTATTTAAAACTTTTTTGAACGCACCCGTGTCCGCATCAATGACGTTGACGCTCAGCCCATCCGTCCCGTGGTGTACGATCACCAACTCGTTGCTCAGCGCGTTATAGGCCAGACCGCGTTCGACGGCTGATGCTCCCGTCGAAATATACGGCACGCTTCCCGGAGCGATGTTCCACATCGACTCCAAATGCGTTGAGCCGTTCTGAGAATTCGTTTTGACAGTGAACGCCACATCGGACCAATCCACTGGCGAACCGCTTAGTACCTGCACTCGCACTAGACAATTGGTTCCCGGCCAAAATGGAACCGTAATCGTGTTCGAACCGTTGTTCGCCACATTATATGCGAGCGAGCGAAACGATTGTCCGCCGTCTGTCGACAAATCGATAGTCACGTTCCCGACCGATCCTGTGCTCGACCACGTTACCGTCGCCGTGCTACCCGAAAACCAAAACTCTCCACCATTCGGCGAAGTGACGGTGATGCTGTTCGTTGGCGTGATCGGCAAGGTCGTATTGAGCGGTCCTCCGTGCGCCGCCTTCGTGATTTGCCCAGCCACCTGCAAATACCAATCGCTCGGCAACGACGTCCCATCGACATTCAAACCGAACATATTCGTATACTGCGGAACGGTCGACATCGTCGGCGCCAACTTATAAATCGCCGTGCCTTCATCGATCTCATCGAACATCGCGCCGAAGAGCATCTTCGAGCCGATCGACAAACAGTCATATGCCTGTCGCCAATAGAACGAACCCGCCAGTCGCGGCGCGCTGTTCGACGTGCTGCCCGCGCCATTCAAATTCGCTGAAGAATAACCCGGAAAAATCACCGGCATATAATCGACGTTGTTGCTCACGCACCAGGTCAGGTCCGGCGCAACGATGCTCGACTTGAAACTATCGATTTGGCTGGCATTTTGATACCGACCCACCGCCCACGGATTAATAATATCGAACGATTTGTAGACGGTCAGCCAATTCGTGTCCGCTTGCGCATCATTAATCAACAACCGCCACCAATAAGGCACACCGCCCATCACCGTGCAGCCCGCAGCGTGAAAATTGCTGATGATCGTCAGCGCCTGCGCCGGTGTATACATCGCGGTAGAGGAGGGAATGTTCGAAAATCCAAGACCCCAGATTCCGACCAGCGGCTTCCCTTTGTGTTTTAAATAACGCGAACTGTTGGTGATCCCAAGCGTCCCAGTGACATAAGCCCAATCACTTTGCAGATGGCCAATCGCAACATTCGTCGGATCATTTGAAATGTCATATTCAATGCAAAACACGCGGCCATTTGTTTCCGCTGCGTTCTTCACATTCACCAGAACCTGATTCTTAAGCGCAGTCCAATTCGCATCCGCGAAAACGTCCTTCGTGAACCGCTGCGCAAAAACACCATCAATCCCATTCGTCTTCATCCACGCAAAATGCCGATTCACCGTCTGGCCGAGATAAGCCGAATAAACCTTTGCCGGTTGACCATTTCCGAGCGTCAGACCGGTGGGAAACAACTCAGCAGCGGTGAATTCCGTAAGGTCAGGCCAGATGTCATCCACACAATCACTCGTCGAAGGCGCCGTTGCAGAATGAGTCCAATGAATGTAACCACCGACCGGATTGCCATCGCCTTGGGCAGCATGCCATCCCTGGTAACCGATGATGAACTTGTTACTGACTGTGGAGTTATCGACAGTTTGTGCGGGTGCAGCAACCGTACAGCAAATGAGTACGGCAAAGACGACCAACAAAACCCGTAAACGGGAAAACATCTGCATGGAAACTGGGCAGCCACAAGGGTCGCATTTTTGACACGAACCACAAGGCAATTCTCCGCTGCGGAACAAAGCCGGTGGCGTGCCTTCTCCCTCTCCTCCCCGTGCGAGACCGACGTTCGGCGAGGAGAGGGTTGGGGAGAGGAGGCCAATTACTCGCTACCGATACATCCTCGTCACTTCGATCGTTTTCCTGTATTCACTCACCTGATGAAAAGGTTGGTCTTAATTCTCGCGTTGATCGTTTCCGTTTCCACCTCTGCACTCGCCTGGAGCGGCGCGGGCCATATGGTCATCGCCGGCATTGCCTACAAAGAGCTTTCGCCCGAAACAAAACTCAAAGTCAACGCCCTCCTCAAATCACATCCCGACTATCACAAATGGACCAATGCCTATTCCGGTGAATCGGCCGGAATGGATTTAGACACGTTTGTTTTTCTGCGTTCCAGCACCTGGCCCGATGACATTCGCCGCAAACACAACGACTACGATCATCCCCAGTGGCACTATATCGATTACCCCTTGCGCCCAACAAAATTCAAAATGGAAGAACCGCCGTCGCACACCAACGACATCCTCTTTGGCCTGAACGAATCCGAGAAAATACTCGCCGACACCCACGCCACTGCCGAAGCCCGCGCCGCCCATCTATCCTGGGTCGTGCATTTGATTGGCGACATCCATCAACCCTTGCACTGCGCGTCCCTGTTCAGTGCTGAGTTCCCGAAAGGTGACAAAGGCGGCAACTCATTTTACGTGAAACCGGCCACACGCGGCATCAAACTCCATTCCTTGTGGGACGGCTTGCTCGGCACCAAAAACGAGCCGCGCACCCAGTTGAACGAAGCCACCCGCCTTCGCTCCGAACATCCCCATACCGAATGGCCGGAGTTCACGAAGCCGACGACAGACACACCGGAACCTGCGACCGCCGACAGACATAAACAATGGAGTCTAGAAGGCAGAACCCTCGCTATCGAAAAAGCCTACTTGCACGGCAAACTCAAAAGCAGCGCCAAGACTGATCCGGCTGGGACATTGCCGAAGGAGTATTTGAAGGAAGCGAAACTCATTGCCGAAAAACAGGCAGCCGTGGCCGGATATCGTTTAGCGTCGGATCTAGAGAGCGCGATGCGTGCGGATACAGGTAAGACCATCCAGTGATTCTTCGGTAACACGCGTGCCAGTTTTTGAATCCGAGGTTCGCCATTAAGACCCATGCGTCCGTTGTAAACTAATTGTTTTTGAACCTCCCGCATCTTCTCCCCTTGTCTTGGTGCTTTGGTGGTGAAAATCTCAACTCCGATTCTGTAATCCGTAATTTGTAATTTCCGACCAAAAACCCCGCTAGGGGTGCCATATCTATAGAACCCAATCCACATCACCTCCCAATTTATTTTTTGTTGCGGCACTCGATGTGCCGCGACAAAAACGCCGCGCATAAACCGCACAACATGGACAATTCTTTTTTATTCATCCGGCGACTTAGCAAAGTCACTTGGACAACGGCTGGGTAAGTGGAAATCGTTTTGGTGATCGGAAGAATCTCAAATCCTCTAAAGCTGCGTCAAACCATGTTGATGGATCGTGATAGGACAATTGGCCAATTCGCCGCGTTCGCACTACTCCGAATACCTCCATTTGCTGAACGCAATCAGCGAGCGTTTTCGAGGTGACAACTTTCAACCGATTACTCACAATTAACGGCGTTTCAGTTGACTGTAAGTCGTTGCTGACGGTGAAATAAAGGGTGGGCGCCAGTTTTCCCGCCGAAAAACATACCCAATGAAATCGCTCGCTGCATTTGGCCGTTGTATCGTCTTGTTTGCGCTTTGTATAAATGGCGTCGTTGCGTTTGCCGCGCCACCGAAACCGGATTTGGCGCTGACGATTACCGCGCTTCCGAGTCCGGCGTCGGTTGGAGAAATCTTCACTTACAATTTGGCGGTTACCAACATCGGCAACGCATCGGCTACTCAAGTGCATCTGGTCTGCACGCTTTCGTCGAATGCGACATTTTTCAGCGCGACGTTGCCGCAGGGAACCTTCACGCAAAGCAATAACGTAGTCAGTTGTGATATAGGCAGTGTTAGCGGCGGCGCTGGATTCGTGATCAAGGTCGCGGTGTTCGGACAAAGCGCCGGCACAACTTCAAATTCGGCAACCATCAGCACCGTAGATACGGAATTGAGCCTTGCGAACAATTCTGCGGCGCAGAACGTGACTGTTTCGCCATTTACTTTTTACCCCGGCCCAAACTTGAACGTCGGGCGCGTTTATCACGTTGGAACGAGTTTGGCCGATGGACGTGTTTTGTACACTGGCGGACTTTCTTCCGCGACCAGATTGGCGAGCGCGGAGATCTACGATCCGCAAACCCAAACGATGACGCCGACCGGCAACATGAATTTTGCGCGGAACAGTCATGCCGGCACATTGCTGGCCGACGGAACTGTTTTGATTACTGGCGGTGTCGGCGCGACAACGGCGGCGGAGATTTTCAACCCTGCGACCGGCGCTTTCACGGTTGTCAGTAACATGAACAACGGACATGTGAACCATACCGCGACGCTGTTGAAAGATGGACGTGTGCTGGTGGAAGGCAACTCGGGTGATGCGCCGTTCAACGTCGCTGAAATCTACACGCCAGCACTCCATACGTTCACAAAAATCACGAACAAGAATTATGGAACGTATTACCACAAGGCCTTTCGGCTGGCGGACGGCAAGGTGCTTTTGCCGGCAGGCGCG
Organism: uncultured Verrucomicrobiae bacterium; assembly: GCA_963702845.1. Taxonomy (GTDB): domain Bacteria; phylum Verrucomicrobiota; class Verrucomicrobiia; order Limisphaerales; family Palsa-1400; genus JAICXV01. The sequence goes on from OY969763.1 coordinate 1,523,037, forward strand.
GATGGTAACAGTTATTCCGATCAAACTGTTTGCGAGTTCTACGATCCGGTCGCGAACGCGTTTACTGCGACGGCGCCGTTGAATTACATGCGGTCGATGTACGGAGGCGTGACGTTGTTGGACGGGCGCATCTTTGTTGCTGGCGGGAATTACGGTTGGCAAACGGCGGAATTGTTTAACACCAATTCCCAAACGTGGACGACGTGCACGAACCTAATGACGACGACGCATTATTTCGCGACGGCGTCGCTGCTGCCCGACGGCAAGGTGCTCGTGGCCGGTTACACGGTTGATACCGATCTTTATGATCCGGTCGCCAACAAATTCCTACGCGCGGCCAAAATGATTTCAGCGCGAAATTATTTCACAGCGAATTCGCTTCCGGACGGGAGCATTATCTTCGCAGGAGGCGACGGTTATTTGGCGAGCACCGAAATCTATGATGCGGCCCGCACGAAAGCGCCGCCCGCGCTGTCGGTAAGCGATGCTTCTGTTGTTGAAGGCAATTCCGGTTCGACCAACCTGGTGTTTAATGTGACGCTTTCATCGCCGATGGGAGTGCCCGTTTCGGTGTATTTTAACAGTGGATTCGGCAGTGCGACCGCTGGGTCTGATTTCGTCGCGACCAATGGAATGCTGGTTTTTGTGCCCGGCGTCACGAACCAAACCGTTTCCGTTACTGTTTTCGGCGACTTGGATTATGAGGGTGATGAAACTTTGGTGCTCGGTCTCTACAGCCCCAGCAATGCTGTGCTGGACCTTGCGCACTCGAGTGGCACTGGAACTATTCTCAACGACGATGGGCAACCTTCGATCACGATTGCGCCAGCTTCGCGCTACGAAGGTAATATTGGCACGACCAACATGGTGTTGAACGTGTCCTTATCGGGAGCGTCTTATCAGACGATCACCGTCAATTACGTCACGGTGGATGGGACTGCGACGGCTGGAAGCGATTATGCGGCGACGAATGGTGTTATTACTTTTCCGCCCGGAACCACCAACCAGACAGTTTCAGTGGTAATTTATGGTGACGTTCAGGTCGAACCAAATGAAACATTCGCGGTGCAGTTGTCCAATCCGACGAATGCGACGATCGCAACGGCTTCGGCAACGGCAACCATTTTGGATGACGATGGAACACCTGGCTTTATCCATCACTTCGAGATTGTTTTGCCGTCGGGTCCCATCTACTCGACGGGCCCGACACCGTTCACCATTAATGCGCGCGATTTCGGCGGTGGTATTGCAACAAATTTTTCCGGGCGGGTTTTGCTGATGGTCGGCTTCGGGGATGAAGCGCCGCAACATTTTGGTTTTGAAGATGGGCAACTCGGCAGTTGGACGCCGACTTACGGCGGCACACAACCGGGGCCGTATGAAATCAAATATTTTAACGTGACCGCCAGCAACGAGTTTTCAATGGCGTTTCGCACCGCCGCCGGTTACGGCACCGACGGGATCGTGCGGCAGGTGCCGCTCACAGGCGGGCGGCGTTATTTCGTGACGGGCGATTTTGCCGAAAGCAATGAGGGCGGCGGATCAAATGGCGGTGATACGATAGCAAATCTAATCTTAAACAACTTTACGCTCGGTCAGTATCACTTTGGAGGCGTTAACGGCGGCCAGGTTTTGCGCACTAATTTGGGCGGATACTTTGACGCACCTGCGACGACAACTTACCCGCTGGCTTTGCTGTTCAGCCGTGATCCGTGGTCGGAATTATATTCTATTGGCGCCTTCGCGGATGAAGTTGTGATCGGCGCAGGCGCGATCACGCCGCGTTTCACCGCGCATTTCACCAATGGCGTGTGGTCGGGAACGAATGCGATCGGCGCGCCGGGAACGAACTATGTCCTTTATGCGAAAGACCTGGAAGGACACATCGGAAACAGTTCCGTCTTCACGGTGCAGCCGGTGGGCGATGTTGTTGTGCGCACGGCGGTGACGCCAATAACGCCGCGAGTCGGGTCGAACGTGACAGTCACATTGAACGTTACGAACCTCGGTCCAGGCGCAGCGTCCGGAGTGGTTGTCAGCAATTTGCTCCCGCCTGAATTGCAGTTCCTTTCCGCCACATCGAGTTCTGGGCCCTGCACCGTTTCGAATGGAGTGCTTTTTTGTAACGTAGGCGATTTGGCGGTAAACCAATCTGCTTTTGTGCGATTTGACATGCGGCCAGTCACCTTCGGCACGGTCACTAACAACGCCGGCGCATGGCCGATCGGGTTCGACCCACAACCGACCAACAACATTTCCACGACAAGCATCGCGATCAGTCCTGCGCTGATTTCTGTTTCAGACGTGAACGTGATGGAAGCGACAAATGCCACGACGAATGCGGTGTTCACCATCACAGTAGGGGATCCACACTCGGATACGATCACGGTCAACTACGCTACAGCGGACGTGACAGCGACGGCGGGACTGGATTACGTTGCCAGCTCAGGTCAGCTCACCTTTCCGCCCGGGGTAAGCACGCAGACCGTCAGTGTTGTGGTTTTGGATGACACCTTGGCTGAGGCGACCGAGACTTTTCGGCTTCAACTATCGAGTCCCACAAACGCTGCTTTGGCCGGCACCGGTTACGGAACGGCGAGCATCTTGGACAATGGCGATCCCTGGCCGCAAATCTCGATCAACGATATTTCTCTACTCGAAGGCGACGTTGGGTCGTTCAGCGCTGTGTTCACGGTAACGTTTGATCGCCCGGCTGGATCGGCCATCACTTTGATGTATTCGACGACGAACGGCACGGCCATATCTCCTGATGATTATAGCGGCGTGACAAATGCCTCGGTCACGTTTTCTGCCGGACAAACCAATCGGACCATCACCATTTTTACGCGCGGGGATAGGATCAATGAACCAGACGAAACATTTACCGTCGCGCTAAGCCTCAGTCCGAACAATCCAAACTCGGGCACATTTACCAAGCGCATCGGAACGTGCACGATTTTGAACGACGACGCTGTGCCCGGCAGGCTGGATCATTTTGCCTGGACGGTTTCATCACCGCAGTTTGCAAACCTTCCTTTTGCGGCTTCGCTGATGGCGCAGGACGCATTTAACAATCCCGCGACCAACTCTTTGACTTCGGTTCCGCTGTCCGCCACGTTCGGCACCAATGGCACGAAAACTACGCTCACGCCAACTTCGGCTTCCGGTTTTACCAATTCAGTTTGGAATGGCACGATCACGCTTTTCGCAACCAACGCACCGATCGTCTTAGTCGCCAGCAACAGCGCAGGGCAACTCGGTACGAGTATTCCAATAACTGTGCTGCCGCCGATCGCGACCAGCCTGCAACTGCCCGCAAGCGTGACCGAAGGCGATGGCATACTCGTTAATGGCGGTGCTTTAACCGTCGCTACCGCGCGCGGAGTTGACACGACGTTTGCGCTCAGCTCAAGTGACACGTCAGAATTGATCGTGCCGACGAACGTCGTGCTGCTCGCCGGCCAAACCAACGTTTTGTTCAATTTGACTGTCGTGGACGACGCGACTCTCGATGGAACACATAACGCGACGATTACAGCGAGCACGCCAGGTTACGTCACAAGCGCCGTTGCCGTTCCGGTGCACGATAACGAAACGGCTTCGTTGTCTGTTTCAGCGCCTGGCAACGTCTCTGAATCGGCAGGCACAGTTACGGGCACAGTGACCATCAGTTCGCCTCCCGGCGATTCCGTGCAGGTATTTCTCAATAGCAGCGACACCACGGAAATCCAAGTGCCCGCTTCGATCATCGTGCCGGCCGGCCAGACCTCCACAACGTTCAACATCACTGTCGTCAATGACATCGAATTGGACGGACCGCAGACGGCGCGCATAACAGCCCATGTTCAGAATTGGACGGATGGATTCGCGGACGTCACCGTGGCGGACGACGATACCAACACCGTTTTCGTCGCCTTTTCAGCGCCGGGCGCAACTTTCTTTGAAGGCAGCGGCGCGGTGGCGAACGCAACGGTGCGCCTGGGTGGAACCGTGACATCCAACGTGACGGTGTCGCTGACCTCCAGCATGCCAAGTAAGCTCGGCGTGGCTGCGAGCGTGGTTGTTCCGGCCGGCAGCAACTCTGTTTTGTTGCCGATCACTGTGCCGGATGACTCGAATTTTGATGGCACGCAAACCGTCACGATCACGCCGTCGGCCGCCGGATTCTTTTCGATTCCAACGAATGTCACCGTTGCCGACAACGATCTGCATCATTTCAGTTTCAGCCCAATCGCGGCCAGCGTCGAAGCGACGATTCCTTTCAACCTGACCGTTTACGCAAAAGACATCAACGACGTCACCATTTCGAATTTTTCCGGCACCGGTCCGTTTACTGCCAGCAACGTCAATGGCCCCATTCCGATCTCTGTGTCCGTTCTATCGATGGTGGCAGGCCAATGGTCTGGCACCGTCAGTTTCCCAACTTGGGAATTTTCTGGTGTCCGATTTACCGCCGGCAGCGGCGGCGCCGCGAGCCAAAGTTCTGCTTTCAACGTCACCCCGCCGAGATTGTCTACGATTAACTGGCCTGCATCCGAATTGGTGTATAGCCCTCTGACCCAGCGCATCTACGTGAACGCGACTTCGACCGGCAATCTCACGCCCTTGAACCCGTTCCAAATGATATTAGATACCTCCGTGAACATCGGAAGTCTTGGCGGAAAAATGGTCGTCGCAGATTCTGGTGAATACATCTATCTCGAACGCGGTGGCGGTTACATCACTCGCTTCAATGTCGCGTCGAATGCTGCGGACCTTTTCTGGAATTGTGGCGCCGCGCAAATTGAGGACATGGCAGCGGTACCCAATTGGCCTACAGCGGTCGCCATCGCCCGAATGGATACTTCAACCAGCCCGCGCACGCGCGGGACCGTCATTTTCGAAAACAACACTGCTTTGCCCAACGGCGGGGGCGGAAACGTCATCGAATTCGTTTCGCCGACCCGCGCCTACATCTACAATAACGAAACCACCGGCTTCGATTTCCGGCGTTACAACGTCAACAGCAACGGGCTCAACTTCGAAAGCTCCATCGGTCTTTTGTCAGGTTTTGGCGTCAACTTCTCTTGCCGCGGCGGGTTGGTATTTGCGAGCAGCGGCCAGATCGCGGATGGTGAGCGAGGCATTCAGATTGGCAACAGTCCCTCTGGTATGATGATCGCCGGCTCGGCGACGGAAGGCCGTTTTTACAGCGTCACTTCAACTCTGCTCACCGCCTGGGACCTGCACACGCTTTTACCTGTAGGAACAATGAGCTACTCCGCAGTCGGCACGCCGACCGGCAATCTGATCCGCTGGAGCACCAATGGCCTGGCGTTTCGCACAACCAGTTCGCTGGTGGCGATTTTGCGCACGGGTCTCGTGCCTGCTGGCGCGCCGACGGATTTGCAACTCACAGTGGCCAGCGCCGATCCTTCAGCAAACGTTGGCAGCAATTATGTGTGTACATTCCTGATCTCCAATGCCGGTCCTAACATCGCGACAAATGTCGTATTTTCACAGACTTTGCCTTCCGTCGCGAGTCTCGTTTTGGTTTCCAGCCCGGGCAGCGCGACGGCAACAGTTTCTGGCGGGTTCGTTTGCACGATTCCTTCAATCGCGCCAGGCGCGGCAACTCCGGTGTCGGTGACATTGAGACCGGTTAAACCGGGTGTGATGGGCTGGCGAGTCGGCGTGACCAGTGGCACCGCCGATCCCGATCTGAGTAACAACCGTCTTTCACTCAGCGCCGCTGTAACTTTCGTCACGGGTTACGATTCGATAACTGAATTCGCGCTGCCGGCAAACGACCTCGCTTGGGATGCCGTCCATGGAACCGTTTGTGCGAGCGTTCCCAACGCAAATTGGCTGCTTGGCAATTCGATCGTGACGTTTAATCCGCTGACCGGTGCCTATCCTTCGTTGATTGCGACCGCCACCGAGCCGAACAAATTGGCGATTGCAGATAATGGCCAGTATCTCTACTCCTCGCTCGGTTCAGAGGCCAGCATTCAGCGCATCAACCTGGTAACGCGCGTTGCCGACCTGAAATTCCCGACCGGCTATAACGGCGTCAACGACATGCAAGTAATGCCGGGTCATGCCGAGGTCCTGGCGGCAACAGTTCATACAACAGTTGCGATTTACGACAACGGTGTGATTCGGCCGAATGTTCTTTCACCGACACCTTATAATTTCGGTTACGCCCTTGAATTTGGCGCGACCAGCAATCGGCTGTATGCGACCTTCCCAACTGGATTCCGGCGCATCGATGTAAACGCAAACGGCGCAACTTCGCTGGATGACAACTATTCGCTGCTGCCCTACACATTTTCTTACGACATAAATTACAGCGGCAACCGTGTCTATACCGCAGGCGGGATTGTCATCGATCCTGAAAACGAGACGGTTCTGACGACACTTCCGTACAGTGGGCTTGTGGTTGGTGATGCTGCGGGCGGTCATACATACTTTCTAACAACTTCCGGCAGCACAGCGGTAATGCATGTGCTGGATTTACCGTCATACACCGAACTGAAAACCGTTACGATCACGAACATCTCCGGTACCTGCGCGAGCCTCGTTCGCTGGGGAGCAGACGGATTGGCGTTCCGCACAACCGGCGGCCAAGTGTTTCTTGTTCGCACAACAGCGGCGGACGATCGGGACTGGGATGGTATGGCGGATTCGTGGGAAATTGCGCATTTCGGCTCGATCAACGCGCCAGGCGGCGGGCCAAACGATGACCCCGACGGCGATGGGATGACTAATCTCGACGAGTTCCGCGCCGGCACAGATCCCAAGGACGCCCAAAGCGCGCTGCACATTAGCGCTATTAAGGCGGTGGCCGGGCAATTGCGTGTGAGTTTTCCGACAGTTGTCGGCAAGAAGTATCGCGTTGAACGCAGTGCAAGTCTTAATGTTGGAAGCTGGAGCATAGTTGCCGATAACGTGGCCGGCACAGGAGACAGTATTGAAATCGCAAGTTCGCCTCTCACCAACTCTCCTACCTTTTTGCGGTTGACCTTGCTTCCGTGATAAAAACCAAAGTTGGCATTTGATTGACTTCTGAATTCGTCTCGGTCAAAACCGTGACGCACAACCTCAACGGGGTGGTTCGCCTCTTTGGTTTATGATGAAACGAATATTTTGTCTTATAATACTCGGCTCGGGATGCCTGACGCAGTCAGTCAACGCCGCCACATTTTTCTCCTTCACCAGTTCAGCCAGCGCTTGGATCGGCGGTGGCAAAACAACGAACATTACGGGCGTTACTGCCAGTCACACGGGAAGTCTGGGTGCCTATACCGATTCGGTGCATCTCGCCGGCGGCGGATATGAGCTGGTCATTGTTGGACCGGCCTTGGCCACGCCACTGGTTGGTTTTTATCCAAACGCTACTCGATGGCCATTCATGGGCTCGGGGCCAGGCTTGGACTTCAACTCGCCCGGTCGCGGCGACAACACCCTCTCAGGTTGGTTCAATGTGTTGCAGGCAGACTATGACGTGTCCGGACAGCCGACCGCCTTCGCCGTGGATTTTGTGCAATTTGACGAAACCAACACAAACGCGTGGAATCGGGGAAGCGTTCGATTCAACTCCGACATCCCGGCGCCTGGTCCGGTGCCATCAACGGTCATTAGTAACATGGTTACGACCAACGGTATCATCCAATTCACATTGACCGGCCCTCCGACTACCAACTGCATCGTTCAAGTATCATCTAACCTCGTGGCATGGACACCGCTGATGACCAATGCAATTTCACCCGTCGGATTGCTCGCCATCTCCGACTCCGGTGCGACTAGTCAAGCGACCCGTTTTTATCGAGTTACATACGCGCCGAGCGGAGGCAGCGGAGGCGGTAACGGATCCAACGACCAATTCGCTAATCGCATCCAAATTCTATCCGCTGGCGGAACCGTAATCGGATCGAATACAACCGCCACCATCGAAACCGGCGAACCGAATCACGGCGGCGCACCCGGTGGCAAATCGGTGTGGTGGACCTGGACGGCACCGGCGAGCGGCATCGTTTCCGTCACTACGGACGGCAGGACTCTTTGATACCACCCTCGGAGTTTATACGGGCACGACGGTTTCCAGCCTGACGTCCATCGTCCAGGACGACGAAGGCGGCGTGGGCTCTTGCAGCCGCGTTATCTTTACCGCAACCGCCGGCGTCACGTATCAGATCGCCGTCGATGGCTACTACGGCGCAAGCGGCACCATCGCCTTGACCCTGAAGCCCGGCCTCTTGAACGATGCTTTTGCTAACCGGCTGCAATTGACGGGAACCTACGATTACGTTAACGGATGCAACATAGGCGCGACTCGGGAGGCGAATGAACCGTTTCATTATTCGTCAACGGGTGGTCAATCCGTCTGGTGGCAGTGGCAGGCCCCGCTAACCGGCACCGTTACCATCTCCACCTCCGGTAGCAATTTTGATACAATCTTGGCGGCTTATACCGGGACATCGCTGACCAGCCTTTCGTTGGTCGCCAACAGCGACGATTACGGCGGATATGCGACAAGCCAGATCAGTTTCACCGCCACCGCTGGAACGGTCTACAAGATTGCAGTGGACGGTTACGGTACGGCATCCGGGGTTATCGCCTTGGTTTTGCAGCAGTGATGGTGGAGATCAAAGATTTTGTATTCTGTAATCTTTGCTTTGTCGTTCCGACGAAAACCCCGCTAGGGTTGCCATGTCTATAGAACCCAATCCGCCCATCTTCCAATTATTTTTGTCGTGGCACTCGATGTGCCGCGACAAAACGCCGCGCATAAATCACACACCATGTAACGATTCAATAAAGAGTGAGCAGATTTGATTTCCACACCGGCCCTAATGGGTGACCCCTTTTTTGGCGCAGGAAAGCCTCGGCGAGTGATCTCCGTCAGTTTCGATCCGGGCTATAAGTTGTGTAAAAAGTTGGGGCTGACCCCGGGACGACCGTCCCCGCACGTAAAGCTACGCCCAGCGCGGCATCTAAATCGTCCTCGCCCTCGATTTAGGACATTTCGGGAGCCGTCCGCTGCCCCGCTTTCCCCTTTCCGGTTTCGCCGAGTTCCTGCAACATTGCCGCACACGTATGCTCAAATACTCGTTGGCGATCGTTCTGCTCTTGTGCGCTCTCCCTCCCTCACATGCCGAACCCGTCAAACCGCTCACGAAACTCAAGCCCGAAGAGCGTTCCTACCGGCTCGCCGGCGATGCCCGCAACGTCCAACTCTATCGCGATGGCCTCCGGGCCGTGCTGCAATACATGGACTCTCGCGATGATCTCTTCCCGCGTGTGCCTGTCCAAAAATCTCGCCTGCTGCTCCGTGAAGAAAAAGAGGCGGTGTGGAATACCTGGGAGCGATTTTTGGATTATCTGATGGCGTTGGAATCACTCGAACAATACCACTCGCAATTCGCGCGGTTAAAAGGGACGGAAAAGGAGGATTCGTTCCTGATCGACTACACGGCCCTGCTCGCCCGCTACCGCGCGGCGCTCGAGTTTATCGAACGTGCCGACAAGAATCCGGAACTGCACAAAGTTCTCAACGATCCTGTGCCGGAACTCGGTCTGTCCGGAGGGACGTATGCCGGCCTCAAATTCAAACACTTGAACATCGCAATCGCCACTCAGTTCGCCGCCCGCGAGGTCTTGATGAAGACCTTCACCGGGGAACGCCAACCGGCTTTGCGCAAGGCGATCGCCGCCGATTCCGCTTACATCTGGCGCGCGGGCACGCCCAAAGGCGAAATCCTCACCGCGAAAAACGCCCTCAAGATGATCCAGGACGGCACCCAGACCGCCTGGCTCCCGATCCAGACCGGCGTCTCCGAATGGATGGGTCATACCAAAGTCTATCGGCCCAAGGAATGTCTCATCACTCCGGCGCAAATCCGCGGACTTCAATCACAGCTCCAACCGGGTGACGTCCTCCTGGAACGACGCGAATGGTATCTTTCGAATATTGGCCTGCCGGGATTCTGGTCGCATGCGGCGCTTTACATCGGCACTCCGAAGGAACGGCACACATACTTTGGAGACGACCAAACCAGCACGTGGGTCAAACAGCGCGGCGAGGCGAGTGGCCAGCTTGAGCAGTTGCTTCTTTCGACCTGCACTTCCGATGGCCGATGCCAACTCACTAACCAAACCTCCTCCTCGTCCGAACCGATACGCATCCTTGAAGCCATCGGCGAAGGGGTCTCATTCAAGTCACTCGAACATTCCGCCGCCTGCGATTCGCTCGTGGTTCTCCGCCCGCGCCTGCCTAAAACAGAGAAAGCGCTGGCGCTGTTTCGCGCTTTCCACTACGCCGGACGGCCGTACGACTTCGATTTCGACTTTTCAACCGACGCGAAATTGGTCTGCACCGAACTGGTCTACAAATCCTACGAACCATCGACGGGCTGCACCGGCCTCAAATTCCCGCTGGTCGAAATGCTCGGTCGGCAGGTCACTCCCGCCAACGAACTGGCAAAGCAGTTCGACGCTCAATTTGGAACCGTGGACCAGCAGTTTGATGTCGTGGCTTTTCTGGATGGGAACGAAAAGCAGAAAAAAGCGGTTTCGGCGTCGGTGGACGAATTTCGACAGACCTGGAAACGGCCCAAATGGCACGTTTTTGTGCAGAAATAGCCCACGTTTTTTGGTCGCACCGGATATGCGAGACGTTGCCGGAGCGCGCGCTTGCTTTGGGCGATTTTCGTCAGACCAAACGTCATTCGTTGTAATGATTGCTGCGATGGTATTCTTGATGTTCACAGTCCCGGGCAGTTTAAATATTGCAGTCATAGCAAACAGTGAGGATCGAACTCGCTCAAATAAATATCACAATATCATTAACTGACCCTGGTTTGACCGCTCCTCTTGCACTTTTCGTGCGTATAAGTCGGTGCGTATTCTCGTTTGTGAACCAATCAAGGCTGTTCAATGGCGCGGTAATATCTTTGTGATAATCCAGTCGGAGGCATATCCGTAAAATCAATTGGGCCAATTGTAGGCGGATTAGTAAAAACGGGTTCCCATTTCACCAGATCTGAGGAAGCGAGGATCGTCACCGGATTGACGCCGGAGGAACCGGTCAAATGCATTTGGACAGAGCCATTCGTTGTCAGGAAATTGTAAGTGGGGATATTAAAAATCAGCGCAGGAACGTTGAGGCTCATTAACGGACTGCTCAAGGAACCCACAGCGTTGCTGACTATCACGCGATAGATTCCGGAATTGGTCCAGCCAACGTTTGCCAACACCAGTGCTGAATTTGTCGCTCCCGGGATATTTGTTCCATTGAATTGCCATTGGTAAGTTGCCAGCCTCAAATTCAGAGCCCCGGGCGTGAACACGACGGTTTCACCAGCGGCAGCCGTTCTCCTGAATGGTTTCCCAATCATCGCGATGTTGTGCGCGCTGCCGGCAAAGATCGATTCGATATTGGTTGTAGAAGGCGGAACCGAGCATTGATTAAAATTTGTATTTCCCCACGCAATCACAGAGCCATCGTCCCGCAAAGCCAAAAAGTGACCGTCACCTCCTGCAATGGAAACGATGTTCGTGGCAGCGGTGGGAACATTCGTCAAGCCATCGTAATTCAGCCCCCACGCAATCACAGAGCCATCATCCCGCAAAGCCAGACTGGCATATTGTGCAGTGCAAATAGCGATGAAGTTTGTCTCGGATGGCGGAACCAGCGCCGGTGTGCCCCATTGCACCAAACTGCCATTGGCCTTCAAAGCCAATGAATTATCTCCTCTGGTTGATAATAACATGACGCTGTTGGCGAAGGCAGACACAGTGGTTCCCACACCCCACTGGACAATTTGGCCATTCGACAGAAGTGCCTGGCTAAAGTGAGAACCGGCTGCGACCGCGACGGCGGTTGAAATTGCTGGCACATTGGTTTGTCCGGATGAGTTGTCGCCCCAGGCCACGACGGTTCCATTTGTTTTTAACGCCAGACTGTGTGTTTCGCCTTCCGCAACAGCAAAAACAGTTGCCCCCATCAACGGCACCGTATTTTGATTAAAAGTGTTATCACCCCAGGCGACCACGGTGCCATCGTTACGCAGGGCCAGGCTGTGATCCCCGCCACAGGCAATGGAAACTGCATTCGTTGCATCGGCCGGAATCGAAAGTTGCCCCGATGAATTGTCACCCCATGTGACCATCCGGCTGATGACCAAATCAGCCACAAGTCCAGTGAATGATCCGTAAGAATTGCTCACTGCCAGATTTAAAATACCGGAGTCTTCGTAAGCCGTCGGATCAAAACAGACTGTTGATGAAGTCGCTCCGCTGATTCGGCTTCCGTCCGCCAAATCATTTCCATTCAATTGCGACTGAAAATTTAAAGGTCCGTCGCCTGCGACAGTCACCGGCAAGCAAAGGGGTGTTCCGACAACGGCGTTACGTTGTGTCGGCATCGGCATTAAAAAATAAGGTGAAGCCAACACGGTCAAATTGATAGCGGCGCCTGTCGCTGTTCCCGCAACATTGCTCACAACCAACGTGTAAGCGCCTGCATTTGTCATCTGCACATTTGCGAGCCTTAGCCATCGACCGGTCGCGCCGGAAATAAGGGAACCCTCCTGATACCACTGGAACTGTAACGGATATGTTCCACCCAAAACTGGCGTCAATAATGTCTCGCTGCCGACATGAACTGTTACGGTTTGATTCTGCACACGGATATACGGCGCGCCGGATCTCACCATCGCCAAATCATGACCTTCACCGCTGGAAATACTTGCGACATTACCGAGTCCAATCGGAACATTGGTAGCATTAATAAATCCGGCGTGGACATTTGTGATGCCGGCGTAATTCATGCCCCACGCGACGACGTGCCCATCAGACAACTGCGCCATGCTGTGTCCCCATCCCGCTGAAATGGCAACCGCATTGGTTACGGAACCGGGCACAGTGCATTGTCCGTAGGTATTATCACCCCACGCCACAACGCTGCCGTCAGATCTCAATGCGAGACAATGTTCAAACCCGGCGGCAATGGCAACGACGTTGGTCGCAGAAGACGGCACTACGCTTTGCGAACCCCACGCAATAATGCTGCGGTCGGAACGCAGCGCGAGATTATGATAGTAACCGGATGCGATCGCGATGACGTCGGTCAAATTGGTCGGAACATTCGCTTGCCCATAACCATTGTTACCCCAGGCAACAACCGTTCCGTCAGACCGCAAGGCAACGCTGTGCGCTGCGCCAGCGGACACGGCGACAACATTCAACACCGCAGCAGGTACATTGGTCTGTCCATCCGCGTTAAGCCCCCAGGCGACGACAGAGCCATCATTCAGTAAAGCAAGACTGTGGTCGCGGCCGGCGGCAATGGCCTTAGCATTGGTGGCGCCTGGCGGCACATTGGTTTGGCCGTTCCTATTTTTGCCCCAGGCGATGACAGAGCCATCCTGCTGGAGAACTACGCTGTGAAAACCGCCCGCAGCAACCGCAATTGGATTAGCAATGCCAGGGACGACGTCGCACTGCTTGTTAAAATTGTCGCCCCAGGCAATGACATCCTGAGAGTAACCTGAATGGCTGGATAAAAGCAAAATAGCCAACGCCATTTTTCCATAAGCTCCGCCCATTTTTGGTTTGGCGCTTGTTCTCATCGCCATCACGGATACGGCTGGCCCTGTGAGGTGCTGTCATCTTCAGACATGCTATAGCGGTCGTACCAGTTTGTAGTCTTTATAAATTCGCTATGCCCATCGGCACAAACTACGTTCGCCCCTTCGAGACCGTGTGCAGCCAAAGGATTCGGCGCATTTTCATGGTAGGGTGCGTGAAGTTCTAATGTATCCACAATAGTAAAAATATCGGACGGTCCGGAAATGGTTCCTCTAATTTTTAAATTGGCAGTCGAGTTGTTTAGATGATTTTGCACGCTTGTCAGCGTCTTACGGGGAAAGTAACCGAGGTTGTAAGTATGCCAAAAACCATAAACTTCGTAGCTATGGCCGTTGGTGCTATACTTGTCTCTCGCCTTGGTTGTGAGATCGGTCAATGGTTTGAGAATTACGTTGTTATAAGCAATAGCTGATATTACGTCTCCTCGAACGTTATTCATTGTTGCCGGACAGACAAATGTTTGGAGCGTGGTAACATAAGCGTTCGAGTTTCCTTGAACCCCATGCAGCCAGTTTAAATCGTCATCGGCCATTTGGGTCTGCGTTCCATTTCCATTCGTGCTGTTGCTTGCGAATGTTCCGGTCAGACTGCCCAAAGGACCTAGAAAAATGGATTTACCTTGAGCATGATCCGCCGCGAACATTTGCTGACCAAAGCCCATTTGCTTTAAATTATTCAGGCAGGCAAATTTCAGCGAATTTGATTTCGTCTTGGCCGCGGCCGGTAAGATCAGCACCACTAGAATCGCGATGCAGGCGATGACAACGAGCAGCTCAATCAGAGTAAACGCTTTAGTAAGTTTTGAGCGCATGATTACTCTGACTGAATATTTTATTCCGCCGCAGGCGTCGAGGTTTAATAATAATCGTGAGCCTTGTCACGATCCTAATTCTGCCGAATGACGGTTGGTGAAATTTCGCTTAAATCTCAGCCGAGCGCGGCAATTTTCTCGCGACCTCGCATCGTTGGCCCAGCGACAGCCGGTGTGGGAACAGTCGCCTGCGCCAATTCCGCCGGAGCGTCTGACGTGATCCAGCGGATCGCTTTCCATGAACCCATTTCCAATCGGGAATCGGCGCCGTATTCGGTTTTCAAGTGGAACTGCACCACGTCAAATTGCAACGGGCCGACTGCGGCGAGCAACGGGACCCGTTGCGCCGATACGCATCCTTGAAGCCATCGGCGAAGGGCGCTGTTTCGCGCTTTCCACTACGCCGGACGGCCGTACGACTTCGATTTCGACTTTTCAACCGACGCGAAATTGGTCTGCACCGAACTGGTCTAAAAATCCTACGAACCATCGACGGGCTGCACCGGCCTCAAATTCCCGCTGGTCGAAATGCTCGGTCGGCAGGTCACTCCCGCCAACGAATTGGCCAGACAGTTCGACGCTCAATTTGGAACCGGTGGATCAGCAGTTTGATGTCGTGGCGTTTCTGGATGGGAACGAAAAGCAGAAAAAAGCGGTTTTGGCGTCGGTGGACGAATTTCGACAGACCTGGAAACGGCCCAAATGGCACGTTTTTGTGCAGAAATAGCCCAAAATTCATAGTCCAGCGTAAACGAGCCTGATAAAGAACGCTGGATTGATCACAAATTGTCCCCATTTTTCATCCAAGGCGGCTGAAGGTTTCGCGGCAATCACTTCGTCCAGCGACTTGCCCTGTCGTTTCAGCGCAGCGACGTTGTCTCGCGCCGTAACTAGCATGTTGCGAAACTCAATCAGCTGTGAACGCGTTCCTACGGGACCATGGCCGGGAACCACAATGGTTTTGTCAGTGGTACGTTCGATTGCCTTGTCGGCCCATTTGATTGCGTCATTGATGTTGCCGCCATCTTGATTATCAATAAATGGGTAGTTGCCATTCCAGAACGTATCCCCGAGCGCCAATAAATCCGCCTTTTCAAAATAGACTGACAGGTCTCCATCTGTATGGCCGGGACCATAATGGTTTACCTGAATCGTGTCCCCTGCAAAGATGAATGTCGTGCTGTCATCTACGAGTATTGTGGGGCGCGCACCAGCCGGTAGCCGGGGCATGGTCCAGTTCCAATCGTCGACGTGAGTATCCTGCGACAAGTATTTCAGTGTGTTCGGGTGCGCAATAATGGTTGCCCCCGAGTCATGCAGCCATCCATTTCCATCAGTATGGTCCCAGTGCCAATGCGTGTTCACTACATATGTCACGGGTGTAGGGCCGATCTCATTGAGCGCGGCTCTCACTTTAGCTTCCGATGCGCTGATTCCAGCATCAACCAAAAACCTCCCATGATCGCCTGACAGGACGACGATATTGGCACCCGATCCCATCAACACGCTGACATTTCCACGCAATGTTTGCGTAACGATGTCTCCTTCTGCTCTGCGTAAATAGTGGGCTCCAGCGCCGGTGCTGAAGTAATCCTGCTTTGGTTCGGTATTCATCTCAATTCCTCTTTTCTAAGTTCCGCTTACTGTCTCAGCTTAGCAGGAGTAATCACTCGATGCCACGACATGGATGCGCCAATTTCGGACATCGCTGACCGATAGGAATTTGCTTTTTTGTACGCCGCCGCGGTGGAGGATTTCCCTTAGTGCGTTTACGTAATGATGAATAAAATATTTCTTAAGGGACGGCTCGTTTTAAACGAAATCAAAAGAAACTCGCCGCCGATGTGGATTCACACCGGCGGCGAGCACAATCTCACTAGATCAGCCTATGGATTGGAAGGCTCGGTAGAGGGCGAACTCGAAGCATCCGAATCGCTCGATGGTGAGGTCGAAGCGCCGGAACTACTCGGCGACGTGCTTGTTCCTGTTGGCTTGGCTGATTGAGTTGACGTGCTTGATTGCGGGGTCGTCGTGTTTGAACTGCTGGGTGGCGTTGTCTTCTGCTGATAAAGCTGTTGCTGTTGCTGATTCAACTCCTGTTGTTGCCTGCTCAAAGCCTGCTGTTGCCTAATCAGTGCCTGTTGTTGCTTATTCAGTTGCTGTACCCTGATCAGTTCCTGCTCTTGTTGCTTATTCATTTCTTGTTGCGTAATCAGGTCGCGCTCTTGTTGAGTCAATTGCTGCTGTTGATTGTTGAACTGCTGCTGTAGCTGGTCGAGCTGCTGCTGTTGCTGATTCAATGTCTGCGCCGGTTGATGGTATGCCACAGTGCCAGACTGATATCGCGTCTGTGATTGATTACTCTGCTGAGGTTGAATGCTCTGCTGAGGTTGCTGAGATTGCGTAGTGCCGCTGGGCTGAACCCAGGTCGCACCAGAAGATTCTTGAATCGTTTGGCGGTTGCGATACCCCGGTAACCAACCGTTGGCCTCGCTTGCAGGCGAATAGGTCGTTTTCGATGTGGTCTGATCCTGCTGGCGCGACGACCAGCAACCTGACAACAGCAACAATGTAGCGGTTCCGCAGAGAACCGTCCCGGTATGTTTGTAAATTTTGTTCATTGGTTTATCTCCGGGAACGACTTTCTAAAAAATCTCGGTTTTGCGCAATCAGACAAAGAACCGGTTGCGGCATCAGTGGCCGTCGTAACGGCTCTAGGGGAACGGGAGGTCAGGGATTCTGGCAAAAATTCATTTCTTCATCCCTCACTTCCGGCCAAAATACTTTGCCCATGGCGCAAAAACGAACGAACTACTCCGCATTCATCTGCATCGCGCTGGTTCTCGCCGTCTTTTTTGTGTTCTGACAAGTGCTCGCGCGCGACTTGGTCAATTGCGACGACCTCGGCTACATCACCAATAATCAAAACATTCATCATGGACTCACGCTCGAGAGCGTGAAATGGACGTTCACAACTGGTCCCTCGATCAACTGGCAACTGATAGGAATCTGCTTTTTGTACAGCTGGCGCGGTAGAGGCTGAGGTCGGTGGGGACACAGACGAGATCGTTGGCGCGCAACAGTCGCAGCGGTTGTCGCCGAAGGCCACCCGCGGCGTTTTTTCGCCGGCGTGCGTCGTCATTGCGGTGGCAAGGATCAGCAGGGCAAGGCGACGATTTTAAATATGCAGATGGATTCTTCGGATGTGTGAGTGAATAGGATATCAGGAACAAATTCCTTCTTCATCGCTACCACCCGTTGATTGTGCAGAAACGCTTCATGCTCATTACATCCACGCCGAGATTCGGCGACAGGCAAAACGTAACAGCGGATTGCGGAAATAGATCATGGCCGGAGGCAGCAACTGCGGCCTCCCTCCAAATCCCATTTTGAAGGAATCGTAATGATGTTGCTGCGCTTCGGTCAGCGGTTTACCTGCTAGCAAAGCTTCGGCTAACGGCCGCGCCACCCCGGCAAAATCAAAGTAAGTGCAACCGAGCTCATACGCTTTCTGCATCGAGTGATGGGTTAAGATGACATTCGGTTCTTGTTTGGCGTGCTGACCGTTCCACCCTTTTTTCCACGTCGTGAAACGTTTGCCGAATTTTAAATCAAGCGTCGCCGCAACCATTTCCCCCTGGCAAACGGCGAAGGCAAGTCGGGATTCGCCGTGCTTGCCGAACGCTTGTACCAGTTCCGTCAACGCTTCAAGGGTGGGAGGATTGGGATGCACGCCTTGCCGCTGGCAGGAAGACACCATCAAGTCAAAAAAAACGGGAAGGTCCGCGTCGCTGCCCTCGTGGATTTTAACGCCCAGGCGCTGGGCTTTGCGGATGTCGCCGCGGCGGCTTCCTCTTAACCTTGCTTCCCACGCCCCCGGCGGGCCGGAAAGATCAACCCACAACGTAGCGTCGATGACATTCAACATACGGTTGCGGGCAAACCCGCGGTTTTGCAGTGCGTCCACCAGTGCAGGGCTGTGATCCGGCGGTTGAGCGACGATTGCAATGAGTCGATGTGATCGGGTTAGCCCGATCAAAACATCCAAAGCGAAAGATTCTAGTTCCACGACAGCTGGGGACAGAGCTGGACCTTTGCTTACATATCCAACTCTCCCGAGACGGGTCGATTTCCAAAGCATTTGAAAGCCGCCCACAATTCCTCCTTCCTGCTCCAGCGTCACACGCAAGCATTGCCAGCCCTGGCTCTGTTTGGACTGCGACCAGGCGCTTGATTGCTGAAACTGTCCGACGGAATCACTCCGGAGAAAATCATCCCAGGCATCGTTCTCAAATGCCGTGGAAAGCGAAGCATTGACCGTCCGGCCTTGAATCACGCGGGAAGCGAGAAGTGATGGATGCTGTGGCGAAGTCATGTCCCGGGGCCAGCCGTTCCGTGAAGAATCGCGTATTGCCGATTCAGACAATATTTGAGAACCCAACTTATCACAGGGCTAAGCTGCAGTTTTGAAGGCTTGCGAACGAGTTTCGCACCACGCATCAAATAATAATTATCCATACCATTTCCGTCCTGGTAGCGGCGGACAAAGATTTGTTCAATTCCCGGAGTTCGGCCGGCTGCCTCGCGCAAGGTGTGGAACATCAGCTCACCAGCCCCCTGTTGCATTGCTTTTGTTTGACTGAAGAAGGTTGCGTAGAGGAGCGTCGCGTCCACCAAATAGGAAATCGAAATCGACGTCAAACCACTGCAATCGTAAGCCCCGAGGATCAGCGTCTTCGGTTGTTGGAGCAGCGTGGCGGCCCATTGGCAAAAGACAGCCTTGCGTCGCCGAGCTGACATATATTGATAGCCGGTTCGGCTGTAAAATGACGAGTAAGCCGCAAAGCCCTGGTCCTGAAGTTCGCCGAGATTCCGGACCACTCGAATCTCCATTTTTTTCGCAGCGGCATTGATCAAGCGCCGTCGGTTGTGGCTTAATTGCCAAAGCGCATATCCCCGCAGATCATCCAGCATCAGAAAGCTCGTCGTGGAGTTGGCCTCGCGCTCATCGGCAACCACATATTGGAATCCGCTGCATAAAGCCCGCGGCAATTCCGTTTCTCCAGGAGCATAGGCCTCGTACGGAAGCAACGGACGGAAAAAATTCTTCCGCGACCGTGTCCAGTAAACGCGCCCCACCTTTTCAACCCTGTCCCCTAGGGCGGCTCGGGCGGCGGCGTACTCTTCCACCGTCATTTGTTCGGGCTGGATCACCGTGGGAGCAACTGCTGGAATTTGTGCGTTCAACGGAAGTTCGGTTTCTATCCAGACAGTTTGCCAAGGTCTGAAACGCCGTGTAAAGCAGCTGTGGTAATAAAGTTGAGTCCAATGAAGGCAATCTCATACCTCTTGCTATCGCGATGCGATACCAACCCGCGGATTCACGGCGGATGTTTCAGTGTTTGGGGCACACGTTCTAAAAAGCCCTTACATTTTCATCAAGCGGCTACATAGCGTTCAAAAGTCAAAAAAGGTCAACTAAAGGAAGTAAAAGGCAACAAAATCAGATTTTTTCAGTTTTAACAGTTTTCAAAATCCCTTCAGTTTGACCACATGGAGGGTGTTTGGTTTGGCGCGGTCATATAGCGAAGCGCGTCGGCGGCGTCATCGCCGCCAGCTCCTCGCATAAAATTCGAAACGAACTCAAAAGCTCAAATACAGATAAACCGCGAACTACGCGAAATATGCGAAAGGGTTTTTCATCGGCGCTGTGCGCGGTTGATCGAGTGCCTGACGGCATTGCAGTACCGATCCGGCTCGGCCTGAGGATGTGGACAAAGTTGACGAAGAGGATGGAATCGGCGGAGACGACGCGGCGGATGCGTTGAGGTATATGGTGGCGACGAAGTCGCGCGTAGTGGTTCAACGGAAGTTGAGGGGGTTGTGAACTGGCGCCCAACACTCCAACCTCAGCGCATGATGATGCTCTTCATTCAAGGGGCCATCGAATCGGGTCAATGTCGCGCCGCTCAGCCCGCAGCTTGGCGATGATCTCATCGTAGTCGTGGTCCAGGACTACCGCCCTAACCTCTCCACGGACGGAGCGAACTGCCTCTAGGTTCTGCTCATAGAGTGTCGGATCGACGTAAAAGGTGCCGTCCCATCCGAGCGCAGACAAAATATCCCCGACTATGTAAATATCTTTCAGAGGATGTTGGCGTGCCTCGAGTGCGAGGCTCTGTTTTGGTATTCCGTGTGCAACGCCAGCAAGATACATGAGAGACTCGTAGTAGCGGTCGGTCGAGAAATCCAAGTAGATGCGATCCCGGAGCCATGCAGGAGGCGTCACTGATTCGAGCAAGAGAGGCAACACTACCTTGCTGCTTGTCTGCTTCTCCTTGGCGAACGCACTCGCCAATTCATCTTGGCACCATTCTGAATCCACAGACTTGGGCGAGAGCACAATTGCGACAAATTTTGACGCATCCAGTCCGCGGCCAATTGAACGATGCAATGAATCGCCAACCTCTAGTTCCCATTCGTCAAACCAGACGTCGATTCCAAGACGCTGAGGTCGAGAACAAGCTTGCGTGCGAATTCTTTGTCCTTGGAACTGTGACTCACGAATACATGAGGCTTCCGATCAGGATGACTCTCAAATGTTGGGCGTGCTACTGCCATAGGGGGCCGAGCCGGACGGGCCGCTGGTCAGAGGGGGCGTGAGCTTCCCAAAAAAAGTTGACAAACCGGCGTTGCGGCGCTAATCGCACAAGGAAACTCTCCATCTTTAACGATTACTTATGGGGTTCGGTGGAAAGTTGTCATATATATATATAGCGCTAAAACGCACATCAACATTTATGAATGATGGAATTACCTCAGGAGCTTGGACAGAGTTCCTCAACAAGATCAGAAAAGCAAAAAGCGCCTTAGGAAATCCAGATACGCTTTGGTATCGCGGTCATCCGAACTCTCAGTTTTATCTGCTTGCCAATTTGCTCAGATATGAAAACGGGATCGAGAAGGAGCAGCAGCTATTCAATAGTTTTCAGAAGTTTGCTGACAGGATTTTGAAGCGTCGAGAGAGCGAATGGGAGACTCTTTTTGAGATGCAGCACTATGGCGTGCCAACTCGCTTGCTTGATTGGACGGAGACGTTTGGCATAGCGCTTTTCTTCGCCGCGACATATAACCAATCGCACCATCCCGACAAAGATGCGGCTGTTTACTTACTGAATCCTGTAGCTTTGAACAAAATTAGTGGAATCAACAAAGTTTATCGCGTGCCAAAAGATGAGGCCCGCTTCGGCTACACCAAAATCTATTGGCAGCAGGATCCATTCGCGGCCACCGCACCGATTGCCATCGAGCCTATTTTTATTAATGATCGGATGTTGGCGCAGCGAGGTATGTTCACGGTTCATCACGACCAGATTGAGCCAATCGAAGAGCAATTCCCCAATGCCATCAAGAAGGTTATACTGCCAAATAACGTCATCCCGGCAGCTCTAGAGTTTTTGGACCTTTCCAATATCACTCGGTATTCTGTGTTCCCAGATATTGCCGGCATCGCTGGCTATCTGAAGGGGACATCTGGGCTGGTTCCTCGATGGAAATGACAAACGCTCATAATTGCGGCGTTCAAAGCGGAGTCCAGAGGTTGCAAATCTCTGGCGTTCCGCCTTGTGGCGCGACAGGGGGATGGGGGGCGGCGGATGCGCTGCGGTGTTTGGTCGCGACGAAGCTGCGTGTCATCATGCAACGGAAGTTGAGGGGGGCTCTAAGCGTTAGCACGCGGGGACTAGTGTCTATCTCTGCATCAACCAAACCGGCATCTTTCATCAGCGCAATCTGGTACGCCTCGCTGGGTGTTTGCGCCCAATATCGCCCGTACCTCGCTGTCTTCAAAATCACGCGCCTCGGCCTTCTGAAGTATCTGCCGCACCAATTCCATGTCGCGTTTCATCGTAGTGTCCTGTGAGTTAATGATTCTCGTTCTCCTGGTCAATTTCTGCCAAAAGTAGCTCAATCACGTAGCTCCCAAGTTCCGTAGTTGTGTATCTCTGCCGATTCTCCAACCATACAACGTCATCCGATATCAGGAAGGTTGGCGTAAAATGAGATTGTCTCAGTATTTTGAAGGGGTCGCTCTTGGAGATGCTCAATGTGAGTACCGATGCGTCATTATAAATGCCTCCCAAGCCGTGGAGTTCAACGAGCAGCGTCAAGCCGTGTCTTGCTCGCAACAAAATTTGTAACAGAGAGCCTTGTCCATGAAACGTGAGCCGTAACGACGCATGGGATTTGGAGATTTCTTCGGCTGTGCGTTGTACGGAACGGGATAATTCTGCGAACGCAGCCTGCACAAGAGAGACTCCTGCTTCGCTTTGTGACAGTCGCTCGTTGTTTTCCTTTTCCCGTAGATTGGCATCGACTGTTTTCGCTCGTTCAAGGGCCTTCGAAGGTTGGCTAACGCTTATCTTGCGTTCGGCAACGTCAATTGCGCGCTGAATCTCGAGGACAACACGGTCGATGCCATCGTTGGCGTTGACGGCCAGCCGGCCCGCAAGAATTGGCGAGAATTTTCGGACGCCATCGAAAGCAATGTTTTTCCACACCGGCAGGATTACTTTTCGATTGGTCTCTTCCAGGGCAAAAAATCCATCGAGCTCATTTTGCGGCCATTTTTTTTGAAAAAACGCCGGACTCAAAACTACGACGCCGTAGTCGCATGATCGCAAGCCCTCGTTGATCTTTCCAGAAAGGCTGTCGCCAATCGTCAGCACGTATTTGTCGAACCAGACTTCATATATTGTTCTTAGACGGGCCGCCAATGGAGCAACGAAGTCCTGATCTTCCCAAGCGTAGCTGACGAATATACGCGTCTTCATCCTGTCAAAGGTTAAGCTGACTTAAGGTGGAAGATTATAGCGTCCGATAGGCTCAGCGTTCCAAGATAAGCGAGTCCAAGGGAATCCACTAAGGCTTCAAGGTGTTCCAATTGCGGCGGTGTGTTCGGTATTTTTTTGGCGAGTTCATCGCCTTTGCCCATGAACTTGATTCTAGATTCGTCGAGGGGTATTCCGATGGCCTGCGACTCAAACCTTTGGATTATCAGGTGATTGTCCTCCGAATCCCATTCTTGGGTTATTTGCTTATCGCTGACATTAACGCACGCGGTGATCTTCATTCCTCAGGCTGTGCGTCTTTGGCTGAAGCTGTCAAGTAACCGTTAGCATCTTGTGACGCGAACCCTGTCAAAATGTTTTTGTACAGAAAAATGGCGCGTAGGGGCGAGGTGGGGCGTGGGCTTCAAAGGGCTTCGGAAAATTTTTCAAAAACAGGTGGTAAAACTCGGGCGTGCGAGGAATTGGAGATTTTGAGATTTGAGATTTGAAATGGCGGGCGCGAAGTGCGCGAAGGGGCGAAGTCGTTAGCAGATAGCGAATAGCAGATAAATGGAGTCCGATAACGCAGCGTATCCGCTGTGACTCAATCGCCCACCTAAACAAATCGTGCAACATGATATCAGGCAACGCTCCACTTACCGCCGCGTTTTTCCAAAACTGCAGTCAGCATCGCAGAGTGCGCCCAGGGGCCGACGCCTGACCGAGGTTTGAAGGATCGGCGCGCAAGGCAGATGGATGTTGCCGTTGATCGTCGATCGGCAACGCAGCGATGCGTTTTCTTCGGCCAACTCTTTCGGCGTCGGGTTGCGGCCGGTATTTTGTTCAACGCGCAAGGGACTCTGCAGGAAGCGCGCCACCTATAAAACCCTTGTTCGCGTATTAAAAATATGTGCACAGTTGTCACATATTAATTGTCTAGGCCACTGCGCACACTTTCTTTATGACCTACAAATACGATTTAGCCATTTCATTCGCAGGAGAGCAGCGTAGTCTGGCAGACACATTTGCGCGGCGCTTGGACGCATCTGGATATTCAGTCTTCTACGATGAGTTTCAACAAGCCGAGTTGTGGGGGCGAGACTTGTCGGTTGCCCTGAGCAGTGTCTATTCGCAGGAAGCCCGCTACTGCTTGATTGTGCTTTCCAAGGATTACGTGGCGAAGCCGTGGACCAACCACGAACGCCAAAGTGCGATATCGCAGTTCATCCAACGCCGTAGGGACTACATCCTCTGCCTCAAAGTCGAAGACATTGAGTTGCCGGGTTTCCCAGCGGTCAACGGCTACATCTCTCTTGATCGATTCGACGTAGAAGCCATTTACAAGCTCCTCCTCCAAAAGCTTGGGCGCCCGGACCACGAAAACCAAGTTTCCCATCTCGACCCCGGCGACAGCGCAATTGCCCAACAGGTTATCGAGGCGTGTTTTCGACGCGCCATCTACACCCGAATGGATTCCGAGATCGACATGCGCTCCATGTATTACTCAATCGGAAAGGCCCTCGGCACGGTACAGCAACTGACGGCGCGGATTCGCGATCAGGCCCTCCAACATGCCTGTGGCGAGATCATTATAGCTCTCGACGAAATAGAGCGCGCCCAGACTCGCTCTGATGCTGGAGTGTCGAATCACCTCCCACAACCCATCCGGCAGCAACTCGACCTAAGCAAACAAAAGGTTGTTCGCCTGCTTCTTGAGATCCGTCGCGCTACTAAGATTCCGATGCAGTTACCCTTCGCAATCCAGACCGACCATTTTTGGGGACCAGAGGAAGCCGATCAAAAACCGCGAGAGAACGCTGCCTAAACAATCGCGAGCCCAACCATCGTGCTGCGGTTGCCAGCCACGCGACCCGTGGGTCGCGCCGCTGAACTTGGGTCGTTAGCCCTCGTTCACAACCCCGTCGGCTGCATTGTTTAGGTCAATCTGGTCGGTGGAAATGAATTATTCTCCTTTGCCCTTTCGGGCCTTTATCACGTTGTCAACCTCCTCAAGGATTCCCATTTGTGCGCACGTCTTCCGAAAATATGCATTCTGCAAGGTGAGGTTGAACTGGTTCGACAGGTTCACCGCGTCAGTGAACCAAGGTAGCGTCGCTGCGTGCGGGGCATCCGTGTAGAAGCTCAAAATCATGCCCATCAAGTAACAAAACTCCGGTTCGAAAGCCGGGATCTTATCGACGACTTTGTCCACGTTCGACTCAATCTCCTCGCGAATCCGTAACAACATCTGTTTGTCTGTCGATGGGTCTTGGAATCCGACCATCAGGATCTTGAGATACTCCACGATGGTTTCAAGGTACTGCGGGACCCGATTGAGATCGGAGTAGTAATTCCCGGCTTCCTGGATGTGGCGAAAAGCCTCCAGAAAATCCTGGTGCTTTCTGGCGCCAATGGCGATGGCGAGCGCGCTAAGCGCCAAGAGGTGTGGCTCATGGTACTTTTGGGCGAGGCACCTCGCCCGGGCGGCATCATCCAGGCCCGACGCAAGCACGGCGGGGTTGGAGTCGCGGAATTTGATCATGGCCCTGCGACTGAGCAGTTGAGAAAGCCGAGGTTCGTCCCACTCCCGTTCCATTTCGTAGATCGCGCGGTCCAGATACACCATCACATCGGCAAAATATACCAAGGCGTAAAAGGAATAGTAGTAGATGACATCGGCCCATTCGGTGGTGGTGGGCTGCCTGCGAAACAGGTCAGTCAGGCTTTTCGGAAAATCTTTGAAGAGGACGGGATTCGCGTTGTACGTCTGCACCAGGGCGAGCAACCCCAGCGTTTCCGGAGATGTGTTCCGCTCGTGGTGGAGGTTAAGCTTTGCAGGATTCGTCAGATATTGTTGAACTCCGTCCGGGGTTTCACCGAACGGAACCTGGACGATGCTGACTTCTATGGCTTGGGCGCGTTGCACCTTGTTCTGGAAATTGAACGCGTACGACCGGCCATGATTAAGGAGAAATCGTTCCAGAGAATCGGTCTTGTAGTCCATCTGCTGCCGTTCTTTCCAGACCCGGTCGTAGAGGTACCGGGCGGCTGCCTCGTCCCCGTTCGCTTCCGCCAAAGCGAACATCATATTCGCCGCATCCATCGGGTTGAGAGCTTGAATCTTCTCCCGCAACCGTTCCGCAAGAGTTCGGAGTTCCCGATTCGGTGGCACAAACGGAGAACAGGGAATCGAGGCGTCCGTCAGTCTCGCTTCCAGGAACGTCGTCGCGTCCGCCTCGACAGCAGTGGCCTTTTCGGGGCCATAAAGGGCGATCAGTTCCCTGATGCTGTCCCGGACGCGGGTCGCAGGCTGGTGCAGAAAAGTGAATCCTCTCGCAAACAAAGCGGCGTCACGGAACCCCAAATAGTTCAGATTGTCATCGAAATCGGCGCCGGAAAACCCGGCAAACAGAAACAGGTGCTCGCTCAGCAAAGACGCCAATGCCCGTTCCAAGCTCCTGGCCCGGCCCTTAAGCCGTTGCTTGCGCGTGTCCACCATCGATTCGGGCGAGGAGCAACAGCCGTGGATCTTGATGACCGGAATCTCGCCGGGGGGCTGCTGCTCGAAGGCATTGAAATCCGCTTCGTTAATCAACGCACGAAACGGAACGCGCGCGTCGACAAATGCACGTTCGAAGTTCTGGTCAAAATTGGTCGTCACCACAGCTCTTATGAGCCCCGTGCGGGCTCCATTGGCGGTATAATGATGGAAGGCATTGTAGAAGTCTGAGTCTACAACGGTGAGCAGGTCGAAGTATTTCATACCTACGCGTTCCACCATCACCTGCGCTTGATAATCCGGAGGAAAGGCATATTGCTTTCTTTTCGCTTTGATATGACCGAACACATCGCCACGAACCCGGTCCGGCAGGTTGTAAGGGGTCATCCTGTCCCAAAGCGCCTCCAATATGGCATCGTTCAGGTCGAACCACCCCGGCAGAGAGGCAGGGGGCCCAACCGAGCAACCCGCACCAGCGAAGATCACAAGGCTCATATTTGTTTCATTAACTTCCTTTGAGGGCGCCGGCGGGAGGAAGGCGTCGCTCGATCCTCGAAAAGCGGTATCGCACGATGATCGTTCTAATCAAGGGATCCCAAACGTGATTAAATTCGCGGGATTGAACAGGATTGGCTGGCGGCCGATCGCCGCTTGAGACGGAATAACTTCTGTGGAAAAAATTTCCCGGAATCGGTTGAAGTCAAACATCAATCGCGGATTGTAAATCATTTTAAAATAATCACGGACGCTCTTAATCTTCTTGCGGAAATCCGGTTTGAGGAGCTCGTTCAGATCCGGTCGAAGCGCGCGCCGGAGAGCGTCGAACGAAACATAACCCTTGGACCCGCAGCCATCGACGGCAGCAAAGCCCGCTTCCATGCCCGGTCCGCAGAAATCAGCAAAGATCTTCATCTGGGTCCCACGGTCGGTGGTGCGAGCAAGGCCGTAGGCCATCAGTCCAATCGCGCCGCCACACGCCGTCGCGATTTCATCGTCGGAGTAAGGCAACCTTCGCATCCCGTTCCAAATAAGCCTAAGTGTGTCACAGAGAGTGTCCGCAGAGAGACTGTTGGCAGTCAACGGAACCGGAAGCGGTTGAACCATCCAATCAACCGCTTTGTTGCGGATCGTTCGATCGCTGCGCAAGACCTGTTGAACGCCGTACGTCACAGCCTGTTGTAGATCCCGCGGTGACGTAATGGGTCTCAAGTTCAAACGCATGAGCGGCCCTTTTGTATCGTGGTACTTTTCGTCAATGGCCGCTCCCCATGGCTGGAGCTGCGATGGAGTCCATGAATCGAGCGGAACCAGTATTTCTGGATTCAAAAACGCCTGTTCGTAGAAGCCGTTCGGAAAACTGTTCCACTTTACATAACTTCCTCCGGGGCCACCGTCCGCGCGCGACTTCGTCACCCATTCTCGCATTTGTTCATTGGAGAAAGTTAAATTCTCCAGGTCAAAGTACTGATCCAGCAATTGTTCGAGTGCACTCTTGTGCGCGGGATAGATGTCTTCCTTTGTGGGAAACGGTGGCGGACCAGTTCGGGGAAACACAATACGGTCCATGGGAAAATCAACCTCCCAATTATAAGTTGCGTAGATAAAAACACCATGCTGTGCCTGCAAGCGCCAGAGATTTCGGACGTCGAGCGTAATCAATTCGATGGCCGCGCCACGACGTTCATCCAAATCCTTCATTACGTCCCATACTTCCATCAACTCGCGCGTATCGAGGCAATAAATACATGCCGGGTGTTCGTCCGGCGCGGCTGTGGTGTCGGTGGCAAAAAAGCCAGCCACCCCGGGCTCGGTAGTGAAGTCAATGTAGCGGGTGGGGACGCCATAATGTTGGAGGATGGCAAAAAAGTTGTGCACAGAAGCCGCATCTTGCAAGTAGCGCAACGTCTCGTGATCGGCCAACCACTTATAGAACATTCTAATCCGGCGGTTGTAATGCTCCAAATCCGCGGGTTGCCACTGCGTTTGACGACGCAAAATCGAGGAGTGCGGCGGCCAGTCACGTACCTGTCCCCGAAACCAGTCATAGCGTCCCTCCTGCTTAAACTGCTGGGCCATTTCAACGGCTCTTTCTACCGAATCAACTTCAAACGTTTCCATAAAAGTGAAGTGGACTTGCAGGACTGGTGATGTGGCGATCCTCCCGATTAACGTTTTGGCGGTGGAGGCGGATTTGGCGCACCAGGATTGCCGGCTGTCGGTCCGGGCGATTGCGGATTGGGACCGGGAGCAGGCTGGCTGGAGTTCGCGGTTTGCGGCACGGCATCAGCGCCAGACTTCGGTTTCACGAAGAACACGTCAGCGATGTCTTTGAGTTTCAATACGGCGTTTTCACTGAACAGGCCGATCAGCGCTGCCAGAGCGCAAAAACCGAACGGGCTGGTTTCACTAAAATTTGCCGTTGGCGAAAAGAAGCCGCCGCGAACGACAAAGTAAAAGATCGCGGCCAATCCTAATCCCATGAAAGGTCTCAAGTAATAATACAACAACCAGCTCGTCACAAAGCCACGGTTGCCCACATACCATGAAATTGACCGTAGAGCATGAACACAAGCTCCAAGCGCCCCCGCCAGGAGGACGAGCACAAAAAGCCGGGCGTCGTTGTACAGGACGAATTTCCGCCAAAACAGGCTGGCTTGCTGTGGGTCGTAATAGATGCTTTCTTCCCGCTCGGCACCTTCACCAATCTTCGAGCCTTGAGTGTCATTACTGGTCGGAGATGTTATCCCGGGCGGAGGGACGCCGGAGGATTGCGCGTTGGTGGACGGGCCATGAATCTGACTGGACTCAACGCGTTTGAGTCCACTGGGGGTCGGCCGAGGCCAAAGCGCGATAAAACAGTATACAATCAAAACAACGAGTAACGCGTAGGTGATGCAAAGCAGCGCAAGATCGCCGACGGAGGCGAGCTCTTTTCCTGGTCCCTGGCCGGGTTTGAACACCGTAGGCGGGGGAGGGCCATATGATGGCGCGTTCATAAGCGGTTCAGGATTGTTTCCAAAGTCGCAACGTCCACCCGTGCCATTCGGGTTCCGAGCTGTCCACGCGCTCAAGCGTTCCGATATCTTCCTTGTTCCATACAAGCAAGCACGCGTTTAGCGCGAGACGGCGGTCGTCAGCGCTTTTTGCGACGCGGCCAATGCTGGCTTCGTCGGTCATCCACAGGTCGGCAGTATCGCTCATAGTTTTTTTTGTGTTTTAGAACATTGCGTTTGTGTAAAAATGAACGGCTCCCTTTTCAGCACCGGTTTTAGCCGCATCGTTGTTGAGTTTCTTCAACTTCGCTTGGGCATCCTTTTGAAACTGTTCCAATTCAAGTTTGCGAGCTGCAGGCAATGCTGGTTGAGTGAGTTCTGCCGCGATCGCGTTTGCGTTAGAACGCAAAATTGCCCGGTACCGGCCAAATTCGTTATAATCTTTGGGAGCTGCGGCATTGACCACCGTGCTTTGCAGATTATGAGCAGCGGGTGGTGGAGGTGTAGTGAACTGAAGATAGGAGGCAGGGATAAACGAGCCAAGATTATTGAGGGCATCGACCTGTTCTTTCGCGCGAGGGTCGCCGTTAGCAGCGGCGGCCTGCAAGCGCGAATAGACATGGTTCAAAATCGTTTCATCGTGGATAGCGGAATCCGTGCGCGTGCCAACAGCGCCGGAAATCGCCATGGAATCGAGGGCGGCCTTTATCTGCGGGTTTCCCGCTGCGATTTCGGCGGCTTTGCCTGTGGCAAAGGATTGTTTTATGCGCACACCACCGTTGTTCGGGAAATTGGTGGTAATGCCTGTTTCATTGGTGGTTGAATTGACGGTAATATCGGCATATACGGACCGGACTTCCGCCTCGGACTCTTCGACAGGTATGATCGTGCCCTCCACCCGTTTATACCCGAGCAGAAACGTGGGACTTACGTCCTGTTTGCCCGCAGAAATCTTCAGCCCGAAACTTGTATCGGTCACGAAGAAGAGCGGATCTTGGCCGGTGGTTGAATTCCTGCATGGACAGCCCGCCCCGGCGTCAGCAACCGGAGGCGTAGAACGAGCAGCGATTTGCGCGGCTTTGCCGGTAGCAAACGTCTGGCGAATCGTGTATTTGGGCGGAAACCATTTCATGTCCGCATCGAGGCCGCCGTAAACAGAGTACGGATCGCCAGTGGTGCTGCGTGGGACGATGGCGCCTTCGTATCGGCTAGTAGAGAGGGAGACTTTGTCGGGCATTTGGGCTGTGCCCGACACTTCCATACCGATGGATGTTTTCGTTGCGAAGAAGAGGCGGGGAGCGCATCCGGTATGGATCAGAAGCCCCAAACAGATTATTGCATTTGCGATTATTGTTTTCAATGAGATGTAATGGAGTGGATTGAATAGTTGAAGTCGGGAACTGACGGAGAAAAATTATATTCGACATCGCCGCTGACGTTCTCATCGAGAACGGTCGTCAAGGTCGTTTTCGAGATACCGATTTTGAGGTTAGGGTCGGCATTGGCGACGCGAAGGCAGCCGCCCTTGACGCTGTTCACAAGAAGCCGCACGTGATTGTTCTCGCGCGGGATGCGGTAATGGACGAAGCCCAAATACCAGCCGTTGACATTGCCAAAGCCGAAGCCCGAGGGCGCGAGAAAACGGTTGGTGGCAGAATTAGAGAGCACGAATCCGCGCGCCTGCTGTTGCCAACCTAATGCGGCTTCGATTCCCACCGGAATGACGGCAAGATCAAACGGGGCGGTTTGGGTCTTTTCCTTGGCCAAAACCGTTCTGTAGTCCAAGGGTCTCAATTCGACGGTGTGACGGGACAGTCCCATCGACCAGGTATCGCCGGCGGCTGATTCGAATCGAAAGGCACAGCCGGCGCAGGAAGTTACAACTAGAAGCAGGCTGAAAATAGAAGCTTTGGTGAAAGCAACCGACCGGAACGGGGTTGCTGTTCTGGATGAAAACCGATTGCTACATTTTCTCCGCTCATCACTCATTCCGTAAGCTCCGGTTTCAGTATTGCTGACAACAATACGCCATCGACAGGTCGAGCCCGTCCTGATTGTCGATCCGCCTCGCTGACATTCTAGGTATTTTGACAATCGTTCGCCCGTGAATATGCATTGCTGTATTTGACTGCGCGCGGACGTTAACAACGAATGCACGGAATAGGCAAGAGTTTAATTGACAGCCTTTGCTTATGCATCGAAACCGGAGATATCAGGTTACTGATTTTCGGTTCTATGTTATTATTCTAGTCTGTTTCTTAATCAGACAGCCACTGAGACGAAATTGCGGTCAAATACGGTGGGGGTTACATACGCGATATCATTCGTTGGTTTTGACCAAACGGATATCCATGACATCATCGGGATTGAAAGCTTCATCGGTTTGACAATCTTCACCGTTGAACACTAATGCGTTCTCAATGAGATGATTGTTTTTCAGGACCAAGGTTACCCTCTGGTAACCCATTCCCGACTCGGGCATCTGTGCCAGACGCTGGCTCCAGAATTTGTTGAGGCGGATGATCATCTTATCTGTCCGGGATGGTCGTTGGTCCGGCAACTGTGCCATCGGGCAGCCCCAGAACAAAGATCACTTCTTCACCACCTCCGGGCTGATTGTTAGCGGGTTGCACAGTTCCACGTTTAACCTCCGAATCCTTCGCCGGTGAGATAGTGAACACGTTGCTTGCCGGCTTGCTGTTTGGCAGCGCATATCGTGCGACCGCATCTGTTCCGGTACGAACGTGCGCATCCGCGTCCTGCTTTGTCGTCGCGAACGTTCCCGGAGTAAGGCCTTTGCCTGAAGTGACGCGTATGTCGTTGGCGTACTGCGAAAAGCGTTTAAATATTTCGTTTTCTACGGTCAATGTAACCGGGGCTGTTTCAGCAGCCGCGCTTTTAGCACATAAGGAAAAGTTCTGGGCTTCCGCGAGTAAGGTGGTGCGCGTATTTCCCAATGCGTAACTGGCCTGACTTTCTTTCCGGTTTGCCAGAACTCGGAATTTCTCGTTTGCGAAGACTACTTGGCGCACTCCTTTCAGCGTTTCGGGTTCGCGGGGTATAAGTGTTACATTCTTTACTATCAACCTCGATTTCCTCGCCTCGGTAAGGATGTAATTCCAATTTCCGAACATGTGGTAAGGGTAATCGTCCCGTTTCAAAAAAACCTGGCTGTTGACTACTATTCCTGATTCTGTTCCACCGGTGTTCAAAGTGGCGATCACCTTTTGGTAGCCCATGCGATACTCAGGTTGTTTAGACAACCAATATTCCAACCATCCTTCTAGTGGCAGCATGGGGAGTTGATAAGCGCGTGCGTACGATAACGCAATCCGTTTTCGCGAGATTTCGACGCTCATGCGGCGACAGCGTTCTTAAAGCGAGTACGACTAACGAAGGGACATTGACAGTCACGGACGATCATGGGAACGAATTATTACGGGGACGCTTTCGCGTGGCCGCTGGGCTAATTTCTGTAACCCCTTCGGGGTATTTCAAAACCCTGTCAAAAGTTTTTGCACAGAAAAATGGCGTGCAGGGGCGTTGTGGTGCGCGGCGAGGCGTGCTGGTGCGTGGTGGGTTTTGAGCTTCGGAGGAATTTTCAAAAACATGTGATAAAAAGGTTCGCGTGAGTGCGACCAGGAAAACCCTGTCAAAACTTTTTTTCACAGAAAAACTGCATGTCCGTGCATGTTCCTGCAACTCCCTGCATGTTGGTGCATGTCGGTTTAGGGACTTCGGAAAAATTCTCAAAAACATGTGCTAGAAATCTACGCATGAAAAAGAACCATCAGTTTATCAAGAGGCCGGCGAAGCCGGTGGCGCATCCACAGTCGAATAAGCAAGCTGCGGATTCTCAACGCAAACGTGCCGCACAGAATAGGGTGCAAGTCGGCCAGTGTGAGCCATCTTCAAAAAACTGCCCGAATGTCGCATGGTTTCGCTTTGTTTCGCGTGGCTTCGCTAGACGCCTGGCGGCGAAACTCTCACACTATACACACATGAAAGAGACATCGCGTTCGACCAACTACCTGTCGCGCCGAAGTCAGACGCAGGCGGATCAACCCTCAACCATTAACTTGTTTTAACCAATGCATTCTACAGACACAAAATCAAAGTTCCTCGAGTTCCGCGGCAAAGGCTGGAGCCTTGCCCGCATCGCAAAACAAATCGATGTCAGCGTCCGCACCTTGGCCGACTGGAACCAGCAACACCGCCAGGAAATACGCACGCTCCGCGCCATCGATATCGAAGCTCTTCAGGAAAAGTTTCTCGCCACCCACGAGCAGGAGCTCAGTTCTCTCACCGCCCAACTCCAGCGCATCGAGCAAGCGATCGGCGACAGCAAACTCCAATTCGTCGAAACTAAAGACTTATTCCGACTGGCTGCCGTGACCCGCGCCGAAATCCGCAAAGTCATCATACCCACGGAGCCGGATGATAAATCGCATGCACAAAACTAAAATTGCATCGTTTCTGCATCATTTTTGCATCATTTCCCAAATGGAGGCCGTTACAAAATCCAGCGGCGGTCACGTTTGGTCACGTTCGGTCATGTTCAGTCATCTTTGGTCACGCGCGCCCATTGCTTGCGTCCTTCTTGTCGCGCCGGAGCGCCGCGGGAAGGCGGACGCGCCCGTCGCGCAAAATCCATTACCGGTCAAATTCGGTAAAGAAAAGGTAAAGAAACAGTAAAGTTTTGCCCCTCGTAAAATGAACACGGTTCAAACGAAAAAACGTACAGAAAATGTACAGAGAGGTTCAGTTTTCGGTTCACGCCTGAAAAACCGTGAAAAAGGTAACGGGAGGTAATCAGAAGTAATCGGAGGTAATCCGTGCTATGCTGCGTTCAACCCAAATCACTCATCACTCATCACGTTCAATTTTCGCCGGGGTCGGTTTTCCAGGGCTTTTGGTTGAAATCGGATTGGGGCAGGCGGTCGGGGATGTTGATTTTGGGCAGGTAGGTTGCGAGGTGTTTTTTGATGGGCAGGCTTTCAGGTTTGGAGGCGATGTTGGTCCATTCCTTTGGGTCGGCTTGTTCGTCGTAGAGTTCTTCATCGCCGTTGGCGTAGCGAATGTAGCGCCATTGATCGGTGCGGACAGCGTGATTGTTCGGCCCGTAGGTGCTGATGGCGGGACGGTCCCACGGGGCTTCTGGATTTTTTAGCAGCCCAATGAAGCTGATGCCTTCGAGAGTGTTCGGGGTTTGCAGCCCGCACAGTTCCGTCATGGTTGGGTAAATATCCAGGAAACTGACGATGCGGGAACAGCGCTGGTTGGGTTTAGTCAGGCCGGGGACGACGAACGCGAGCGGGACGTGGGTGGCTTCTTCCCAGAGGACGTGTTTTTGCCAGTGCAACTTTTCGCCGAGGTGCCAACCGTTATCGCTCCAGAGTACGATGAGTGTGTTGGTGGCATATGGGCTTTTGTCAAAGGCGTCGAGCACGCGGCCGACGCAGGCGTCGGAGAAGCTGCACGTGGCCAGATAAGCTTGCACGGCGCTTTTCCAAAGATGGTTGGTGACAATCATCTGGTGGTTGCCGGCTTTGAGGCCCGGCGCCTGGTTGGCCCAGAGTTTTCCGGTCGGCGGCAAATCGGAAACGTCATCTTCTTTTATTTCCGGCAAAACGATTTTGTCGAGCGGATGCATGTCGAAATATTTTTGCGGGACACGCAAGGGGATGTGCGGTTTGAAAAAACCGACAGCGAGGAAGAGCGGACGATCATTGGTTTCGGCCAGATGACGCACGGCCCAGTTGGCGATTTTCATGTCCGACATCTGGTCGTCGGTGGCGGGGAGCGGTCCCCAGCCGAACGGCTTTTTCTTCGCGTCCGGATCGCGCGGCGCTTTGACGTCGTCGAGGGGAATTGGAAAGTATTCCTCCCACGATTTGGGATCCGAGCTGTGATTTTGGATGTCGAAAACCTTGCCGCCGCCGAGCACGCGATAACCATTGGCGCGAAAGTATTGTGGGAGCGTCACCACATTGGGAATGAATTTGCGAAAGCGATGTTGGTTGCCATAGACGCCGGTGGTGGATGGCCGCAGGCTCGTGACCAGCGCGATCCGCGACGGATTGCAGAGGGGCGCGGCGCAGTAGGCATGGGTGAAGAGCATGCCGCGTTTGGCGAGGCGATCGATGTTCGGTGTGCTGGCCTGCGGATGAACGCCGAGCGCGCCGACCCAACAGTTCATATCATCAACGGCGATGAAGAGGACGTTTGGCTTCGTCGCCGCGTGAATTGAAACCGCAAGCAGCAGCAGGAGAATGGAGACGGCGTGAACCGCCCGTTTGACGGCTATGGCTGGAAAGTGGCGAGAACGTTGGTGCACTGAGCAGAACGTAATATCTGATTCGCCCGTTTGACAATACATTTGGCTTTGGGGCGGCGACTATGTAGTTCACAGCACGGAAATTGATGCGTAGGTGCGTCGGCAGGAGGGTTGTAGGAAGTGATTTTAGAATTCGTCTTCATCGGTGGTGATTTTGGAACTGTGCTTGGTTGCGAATCCATTGGGATGGTGGGGTTTTTGTATGAAAAGGAAGTAGCATCTTGTCAACGTATGGTAGTGACAACCTAATCGTATCTTGTAGGACAAGTTGGTGAACTGCTACAGACGGGTCGGGGTTTCCATCACTCTGCGCTACGGAAAGCTCTTGTTGTGCGCGCGTGAACGGAGGTAAAAGCGAGGATAGTCACTCTGCCGGAACGAGTCGTTCAAAGTTGAGCTGAGCGGTTCGTTCGGGAAGAGAGGATGGGAAACGGCAAAAAACATTTTAATGTTATGACCTCAAACAATTGCAAAATACGGTTAGGTTCGGTCCACAAAGTTTCAGTTCTTTGGTCCTTTGTGGCCACACTGTTTTTGTGCCAAGCCGCAATGGGCCAGCAGTGTGATTTTTATCCGATCGCTCTTTCCGCGCAGCAGCTTTCGAATGCGGCGCCGGGAACGGTTTTGAACGACATTTATAACGGATCGGCGCCAGGTAACTTCGGGTGGATGAGCTGGGGCGGCAGTCCCAGCGAACCGGCGCTTGTTGCCAGTTTGACAGCGCCCGGGAACAGTTCGACTTATGTGAATCCCGATAATCGCGCGGATCACCAGATCTCGATTGGCGATTGGGTTTCGGCCAAACCCGGCCTCTCGAATAGCAAAGGCGTTCGTGATGCGCTTGACGCTTTGAAGTCGGTGGATATTACGGTGCCGGTTTGGGATTTGACACGCGGGTCCGGTGATCATGCCGCGTATCGAGTGGCGAATTTCGCGCGGATGCGATTGCTGAGTTATCAGTTGCCGGGACAAAATCGGATCAGTGCGCGGTTCCTCGGCCTAACGACCTGCGGCAGCCTCAATCTTGCGCCTGTGGTCAATGCCGGAGCTGATGTGGCGGGCACTGTTCATTCTTTCCCGGTTACGTTCACACTCAATGGCTCGGTGAGCGACGATGGATTGCCGGCGGGCGGCACGCTGACGAGTTCATGGAGCGTGCTCAGCGGGCCAGGGACAGTGGTGTTTGCCAACAGCCACGCACCAGTGACGAGCGCCACGTTCAGCAGCGAGGGTGTTTTTGTGCTGCAACTGAGCGCCAGTGATGGCGCATTGTCATCCAGCGACACGGCGGTAGTAACGATCAACCGCACGAATCAGGCGCCGCACGCGATGGCGCAATCGGTCGCCACGGATGAAGATACGGCGGCAAATATTTTATTGGGAGGGAATGATCCGGATGGTGACTCGCTGACGTTTCAGGTGGTAGGGCTTCCGCAGTTTGGAACTTTGAGCGGCACGCCGCCGAACGTTGTTTACACGCCTAAACCCGATTACAACGGATCGGATAGTTTCACGTTTAAGGTGAACGATGGGCAATTGGATTCGGCACCGGCGACGGTGAGTATCGCGATTCGGCCGGTGAACGATGCGCCGGTGGCGGATTCAATTTCGGTCACGAATAATGAGAACGCGACGGCGACAATCACGCTGAGCGGGTCGGATGTGGAAGGCAGTGCGTTGACGTATGTGCTGTTGACGTCGCCAGCGCACGGGACGTTGAACGTCGGGCCGGGCACGTTGGGTTCAGCTCAATTAACTTATACGCCGTCGGCGAACTTTACCGGGACTGATTCTTTTACTTTCAAGGCCAATGATGGTGAGTTGGATTCCGTGCCTGCGACTGTTTCGATCACGGTTTTGGCCGTTAATCAGCCGCCGGATGTTGATGCCGGGCCGGACCAAATCGTGAGTGAGCCGACGAATACAGTCGTTTTGGCGGGTGTGGTGACGGATGACAATTTTGCCGGGAATTCGGTGACTGTGCAATGGAGCAAAGTTTCCGGACCGGGTGAGGTGACGTTTACGAATGCGACTTCACGCATTACTAGCGCGACGTTCAGCCAGACTGGCGTTTATGTGCTGCGGCTCACGGCGACGGATGGGCAGTTTGAAGGCAGTGATGACGTGCAAATCACCGTCAATGCCGCACCAGTGGTGAATGCTGGTGACAGTCAAACGATCACGTTGCCGGATGTTGCTACGCTCAATGGTTCGGCGAGTGACGATGGGCTTCCGGTTGGGAGTGTGTTGAGTATGTCGTGGGATAAGGTTAGTGGCCCCGGCGCGGTAGTGTTTGGCGATGTGCACTCGGCGGCGACGACGGCGTCATTTAACGAGAGCGGTGTTTATGTGCTGCGGTTGACTGCGAACGATTCGCTGGTGAATCGCAGCAGCGATGTGACTGTGACGGTGAATCATGCGCCCGTCGTGGATGCGGGTTCGGATCAGTTGGTCACAACTCTGCAGACGGTTTTGAACGGGACGCTGTTCGACGACGGGTTGCCGAACGGCACGTTGACGACGTCGTGGAGCCAAATCTCCGGGCCGGGCTCCGCTACTTTTGACAACGTCAATAGCGCGGCGACCAGCGTCACGTTTAGCACGAGTGGCGTTTATGTCTTGCAACTGACTGCAGACGATTCGTTGGCGCAAAGTTCTGCGCAGGTGACTATTTCCGTGGATGGTGCGCCGGTTGTGAGTGTGACGAGTGATTCGCCGGTAAATTTTGGCAGCGCGGTAACGTTGAGCGGGACCGCAACGGATGACGGGTTGCCCAACGGTTCTACGCTCACGTATTTATGGAGTCAGGTGAGTGGACCGGGCGTTGTGACTTTTGCTGATGCGACAGCTTCGCAGACGACTGCGTCGTTCAGCGACTCGGGAACCTATGTAATGCAATTGACCGCGAGCGACTCGTTGCTGACAGCGTCGGCGAACGTGACTGTGATTGTGAATGGAGCACCGACAGTCAGCGCCGGAGCAAACCAAACTGTTACTCTGCCGCAATCGGCAACGCTCAATGGGTCTGTCAGCGATGACGGGCTGCCTTACGGGAGCGTGACGGTGAATTGGACGAAGGTGAGTGGCCCCGGTTCGGTGATGTTTGGAGATGCTGCTTCGGCGATTACGACGGCGTCGTTTTCGGGTTCTGGAATTTACGTTCTTCGTTTGACCGCGAATGACGGGCTGACGAACAGCAGCAGTGATGTGACCGTGATTGCGAATAGCGCGCCAACCGTCAATGCGGGTTCGGATCAGGTGGTCACAAATCTGCAAGCCGTCCTCACTGGTTCGGTGGCGGATGACGGTTTGCCGAACGGCACGGTGACGAGTTCGTGGACAGAAGTTTCCGGGCCCGGCGTGGCTACGTTTGCAAATAGCAGCAGTCCTGCGACGACGGTGACGTTCAGTGCAACTGGAGTCTATGTCCTGCGACTGACCGCCGATGATTCGCTCGCACAGAGTTCTGCCCAAATCACGATTGTGGTGGACGGCGCACCACTGGTGAGCGCGACGAGTGATTCGCCAATTAATTTGCCAAAAACCGCGACGGTGAGTGCTACGGTAAGTGATGATGGGGTCCCGGTGGGTGCAACGCTGACGCACGTTTGGACTAAGATCAGCGGGCCGGGCGGAATGAGTTTTGAAGATCCAACGGCGTTGCAGACCACGGCTTCGTTTAGCCAGTCGGGAACTTACGTTGTTCAATTTTCTGCCAGCGATTCGTTGCTGACGACCGCGACAAATCTGACTCTGCTCGTGAACGCGGCGCCGACGGTTAGTGTCAGCACGAATCAGGCTGTGAATTTTCCGAGTAGCGTGAACCTGTCGGGCTCTGTAACTGACGATGGCATTCCGCAGGGCGCGCCGATCACTATAACCTGGAGTCAGGTGAGTGGACCGGGGACTGTTTCGTTCTCAAACGTTCATTCGACCTCAACCGCGGCGACGGCCAGCGCAGGTGGCATTTATGTGCTGCGCCTGACTGCCGATGATACGCTCGCGACGAATAGTGCGGACATGACGGTGAAATTTAATCGCGCTCCAGTGGCGCAAGCGCAGTCGATCAGTGCTTCGGAAGGACAGGCGTCTTCTATAACTTTGTTGGGAGTGGATGCGGACGGTGATGCGCTTCAATTCGTCGTTACGCAACAGCCATTGCTTGGTGCGCTGACAGGAACCGCGCCGAATCTGGTATACACATCATACGCCGGTGCATACGGCGCTGACAGTTTTCAATTTTACGTGACTGACGGAATGCTAACGTCGGCGGTGGCGACGGTTTCGATTCAAGTTACCCCGATTTCACGCGGCCGCACTTACACTCTCAACAGCGATTTCCAAGAGGGTAACATCGTTAATCTTCAGGCAACCACCGACCAATTGCAGCTGTTGCGGGCAGGAACGGGTTCGTGGACAGTCGTTTTCGATTCAGGATTGCTCAATGCACCATGGGCGGGGTTGTCGTGGGACGCCCTCGTTCCAAATGATGGCGCTCTTTCGGTTTCTGTCGCGATCAGCCAGGACGGGACAAGCTTTTCACCGCTGCAGCCCATCACGCTCGAAACCTCTCAACCAAACAACACCGGCCGGTATTTGAAGGTGGTAGTGAATTTTGTTCCAGCAACTTCGGGTGAAAGTCCGACTTTGCAGGACCTGAATATTGGGACGGTCGGATGGCCGGTGCCGACGGCGGTTCCGCAGTGGCAAATTACCGCTGGCGATGATATCAGCGCCTTTTGGCCAGACGCGGTGCCATTGAAGGGCGTGATTTGGCGCAGCCCGCATAACATTGCCGTCAATCCGGCCATTCAATGGTCGCTACTCAGCGGACCGGGGACCGTCACATTTGATAACGCGACGAATCTTCAACCGTCGGTTCGCTTCAGCACAAATGGCACCTATCAACTCCGCATTACCGCGAACAACAACGGCGACATCAAGACCGATGACGTGACGATTTCGACTACTGTATTCAATCGCGCGCCAGTGGTGAATGCTGGACCGAATTTGTTTGTGCATGATTCCACGGGCACGGCTGTAATGCAGGGCAGTGCGAGTGATGACGGATTGCCGCTCACAAGCACGCTGAAAATTGCCTGGACGCAGTTGTTCGGTCCTGGGACGACAACGTTTGCCAACTCCAACAGCCCGACCACGTCGGCCACGTTTAGCACGAATGGCATTTACGTTTTGCAGCTCTCGGGAGATGACGGTCAGTTTGTTACCAAAGCAATCACAACGGTTCGAGTCGGTGTGGTCTGCACGGTCGATTCTCTTGCTGGGCTTGAAGCATGGTGGCAAGCGAACGGTACTGGCGTTGATGCTGTGAATGGTAACCAGGCAGTTCTTGAGACTGGCGCCAATTACGCCCAGGGAAAAGTCGGTGGCGCGTTCAATTTCGATGGTGTTAACGCACGTGTCGCGGTTGCCGCTAATTCGCATATTGATCTCGCCAAGGTGAGCAATCCTGGATTTTCCCTCGAATTTTGGATCAATCCCAGCAGTTTGCTCAACGGCACTGTTTTGGGCTGGACGAATGGAGTTCGGTTCGAACGTGTCGGCGGAAGCGCGGCCGGAGACACGTTGCGCTTTTATGTCAGTGGAACGAACAGCGGTCAATTTGTGGATTCGGCGCGTAACTGGTCCACCGCAGCAACTCTGAACAAGTGGTATCATTATGCAGCCACTTACGACAGCGCATCGGGTGTAGCGAAAGTTTACGTTAACGGTGTGCTGCAGAATTCG
The DNA here is from genome assembly GCA_963702845.1 of uncultured Verrucomicrobiae bacterium. Lineage (GTDB taxonomy): Bacteria > Verrucomicrobiota > Verrucomicrobiia > Limisphaerales > Palsa-1400 > JAICXV01. The sequence goes on from OY969763.1 coordinate 1,564,885, forward strand.
GCGGTTGTTGGCACGACCACCTTGTCGACAAGCGCTGAGTTTTACATGGGACAGGTTGCGGGAGCTGCCGGTGCGTTCAAAGGTCAACTCGATGAAATCAGTTTGTATGGCCGCGCGCTGGATCCTGAGGAGATTTACAACATCTTCGCTTCCGACGCTGCTGGCAAATGTCCGCTCGATGCCAATCAGGCGCCAGTCGTCGATGCCGGGCCCGATTTGTTCCTCAAAGGCATTCCTGCCGCGGCAACTTTGAACGGCAAGGCGCTTGATGATGGGCTGCCGATGGGTTCTTCGTTGCACATCCAATGGAGCAAGTTAACCGGCCCGGGAACCGTCACGTTTGGCAGTCCGAATTCTGCGGTGACATCGGCGACATTCAGCACCAACGGCGTTTACGTCCTCCAATTGGCGGCTGATGACTGGGATATTCTCACGACGAGCCTTGTTGAGGTGCGCGTGGAAACTTTGTGCACGATCGATGACCCGCAAGGGCTGGTGGCCTGGTGGACGGGGAACAATAACGATTTGGAAATGCTCCATGGATACGATGCCGTCCAGGGCAGTGGGGAAACCTATACAAACGGCAAAGTGGCTTCGGCGTTCGGTTTCAATGGCACGAACAGTTACGTGTTGGATGCCCGCGCAGAGCAATTACGACGTCGGGTCGAGCGCCGCAGGTTTTTCGCTGGAGTTTTGGATGAACCCTAATTCGTTTCAGAATTCAGTGTCCTGGGTTGGGCCAATGGTGTTCGTGTGGACCGCATTAGTTGCCGGCAGCGCGGCGGGTGACAGTTTGCGTTTCATTTGTGGGTGGCACAAACAGTGGTCAATTTTTGGCTGGCTCAACGTCCGTGGCCGACTACTGCGACATTGAACCAATGGTATCATATCGCGCTCACTTACGACCGCACGTTGGGACAGGCGAAGATTTATACCAATGGCGTGTCTATTCGCCACTGGAACGGTCGGCAAGCAACGTGTTGAGCACGGCAGGAGATTTTTATCTCGGCCAGGTTCCCGGTTCGCCCGGGTTCTTCAGCGGCGGCCTCGACGAAATCAGCATTTACAAACGTCCGCTCAATCCTGAGGAAGTTTACAGCGTGTTTACATCGGGCAGCGCGGGTAAGTGTCCGAATGACGTGAATGACCCGCCGATCGTTTATGCTGGCGCGGATCTGTTCGTTCGCGGTGTTCCGGGAACGGCGACGCTGAATGGCCAGGTGATTGATGACAAGTTGCCGTTCGGTTCGAGTGTGCGGTCGCAGTGGAGTAAATTCAGCGGCCCCGGCACGGTGACATTTGCTGATCCGAGCGCGCTAACAACCACCGCGACGTTCAGCACCAATGGCGTTTATGTCTTGCAGTTGACAGCGGACGACGGGGAAGCGCAAGACAGCGATTTGGTCGAAGTGCGCGTTGAAACATTATGCACCGTGGAACATCCGCAGGGGTTGGCTGCCTGGTGGCCGGGTAACGGAGCGTCGGATGATTTGGTAAATGGCTATCATGCGTTGTTGGGCAGCGGCACAACTTACACCAATGGCAAAGTGGCTTCGGCTTTTAGTTTCAACGGCGTGAATAACTATGTGTGGATGCCGGCCCAATCCAATTACGATGTCGGGTCGAGCGCGGCTGGGTTTACGCTGGAGTTTTGGATGAACCCCAATTCGTTGCAGAACACGAGTGTCCTTGGTTGGGCCAATGGCGTTCGTGTCGACCGCACCAGCTCCGGCAGCGCGGCTGGTGACACTTTGCGCTTCTATGTCACTGGCACGAACAGTGGGCAATTTTTGCTGGCCGCGCGTCCATGGGCGACTACTGCGACACTAAATCAGTGGTATCACATCGCGCTTACTTACGACCGTGCGTCGGGACAGGCCAAGGCTTATACAAACGGCGTGTTGTTGGCGACGGTAACGGTCGGAACCAATGTGATGAGCACGGCAGGAGATTTTTATCTCGGCCAGGTGCCGGGATTGTCTGGATTCTTCAGCGGCGGCCTCGACGAAATCAGCATTTATAAACGGCCGCTCAGTCCAGAGGAGGTCTACAATGTCTTCACCTCAGGCAGTGCCGGCAAATGTCCGGATAATAATAACCAAGCGCCGGTCGTCTACGCCGGCCCAGATCAGACGCTTTTTCAACCACTAACATGGCGACGCTCAGTGGCTTCGTTAGCGATGATGGGTTGCCAGCCGGCTCCACGCTGCGCATGCAATGGAGCCAAATTGCCGGTCCGGGCGTGGTGAGTTTTAACAATTCGAATTCAGCGGCAACAACAGCCAGCTTTAGCAGCAACGGCGTTTACGTGCTGCAATTGACAGCCGATGACAGCGAGGTGCGGAGCAGCAGCACGATGCAGGTCCGTGTGGGCGTTCCGTGCACTGTTAGCGATCCATCGGGATTAGTTGCATTTTGGCCGGGCAATGGCACGTCGGATGATGTGATAAATGGCTATCATGCGCAGTTGGGTAGCGGCACAACTTACACCAACGGCAAAGTCGCTTCGGCTTTTAGTTTTAACGGCGTGAACAACTTCGTGTGGATGCCGGCCCAGACCAATTACGATGTCGGTCCGAGCGCGACCGGTTTTTCGCTTGGAGTTTTGGATGAACCCCAATTCGTTCCAGAACGCGAATGTTCTTGGTTGGAATAATGGCGTCCGTGTCGACCGCGTCACTTCTGGCAGCCAGGCGGGTGACACTTTGCGCTTCGTTTTAGGCGGCACGAACAGCGGGCAATTTGTGCTCGGCGCGCGTCCTTGGGCGATTACTGCGTCGCTAAATCAGTGGTATCACATCGCGCTTACCTACGACCGCGCATCGGGACTGGCGAAGGTCTATACGAATGGCGTGTTGTTAGCCACGGCAACGATCAGAGGCAGCGTGTTGAGCACGGCAGGTGATTTTTATCTCGGAAATATTCCGAGCGCGGCTGGGTTCTTTAGCGGCGGACTGGATGAAATCAGTTTGTACAATCGGCCGCTCGCCTTGTCTGAAATTCAGGCGATTTTCGGTGCAGGCGCTTCCGGCAAGTGCATCACGCAACCGAATCGCCCGCCATTTGTCTTCGCTGGCGGTAATCGCACGATCTATTTGCCAACGAATTCCGTCACGTTATTTGGTGCGGCCTATGACGACGGTAAACCGGCAAATGCGCTTAGCGTCGCGTGGAACTATGTTTCCGGTCCTTCAACTGTGTTTTTCAGCAGCTTTACCAATGCGGTGACAACGATCACGTTCACCAACACCGGAGTCTATACATTCCAACTTTCCGCCAGTGACGGCCAATATATATCCAACGACACCGCCGTAGTAACAGTCATGCCCGATCCGAGAACTCCTCCTGCGGTTGCGATCACCGGTCTGGGCAACGGGACAGCTTTTGAAGTTCCCGAGTAGCCTCATCGACGGCGACCGTTATCGTCACCGCTGCCGCTTCCGACAACGATGGCGTCGTGTCGCATGTGGATCTATTCGAAGACAATTCGCTTCTGACCACCTTAACCGCCCCGCCATACACAATGACCGTTTCAAACGTCCCTGTCGGCTCGCATACGTTTGCTGGCCGTCGCGACTGACAACGATGGCCTATCTACTACATCCGCACCGGTCTCAATAATCGTTTATGTCGATGCTGCACCGGTTGCGACCATCTTCACCCCAGCGGAAGCCGCATCCATCACTGGAGCGACTGCTATCATCGGCACGGCGAGCAGCCCGATCCTGCAATCGTATCAGGCGCAATATCGCTTCAAAGTCCCAGCAGATGCCCAGCCATATCCGTGGAAAGTCTTTGCCACCACCAACAGCTCGGTCGTGAGCAATACCGTCGCGGCGTTCGATCCTTCGCTATTGCTCAACGGCATTTACGAAATTCAATTAACCACGACAGATATCAAAGGGCGCACGGCCTCCTCTGAAATCCAAACGCTGCTCGTCAGCCAGGATGTGGATCGTTACAAACTTCCTGCTGTCGTTCTCCGACCTGACCATCCCGACGACAGGGCCTGCCGATTCAAATTATGCGCACTTACGACAGCCGCGATCATCGCACGAATGATTTCGGTATCGGTTGGTCGTTGGATATCCGCAACGTTATGTTTGCAAAAGTCCGGTAACCTCGCCACCAACTGGTTTTCCACCTTCGACAACTCGTTGTATTCGCTGGATGCCCTCCAACCGCACCGCATCATGATTACAATGGCCGGCAATAAGACCTTCGAGTTCGAGGCAGCGCTGAATCCTTCGAAGCAGTCGGCGCCGATCGCCGCGACACGGATGACATTCACGAACTTGCCAGGAACAGACGGCACATTGGAAATTGACGGCGACAACAGGGTCAACGTCTCGGGCGTCGGCGGCACGCTCGGCTTCATCGACTTGATTGATTTTACGACCTCCCAATTCTTCAACCCCACGCGCTTCAAGTTCACCAGCGCCGAAGGCAATGTTTACATCATCGATGAAAAGGAAGGCCTGAAGAGCCTGACCGATAGCTAATGCCAATACCCTCACGATCACCACCAACGGCATCTCCCATTCCAGCGGCGTGAGTGTGACATTCACTCCCGACAACCTGGGCCGCATTACAGCGATTACCGATTCCGTCGGCGACCAACTCGATTACGGCTATGGCCCGAACGGCAGTCTCGCGACCTTTACCGATACCGCAGACAAATATAACGACTTTTGGCTACACCAACCAGATTCCCAAATCTGCTCACTGAAATCACCGACACCAACGGGGTTCACGCGATCACACTGACTCCCACGCCAGCGAACGAATGATCCAGGAGACTTTTGGATCCGTGGGTATTGCTGAACACTTAAAAGTGAATACTGCATCGGCAATCGTGCTGTTCGGCGAAATGCTATGAAGTGCCCCAAACGGCCCATCCGGGTTTTGAAGAGCCCATATCTGATGGTTCCTCGAGTCGTGGATCGCGTTTGTAGCGGGAGCCGCTGGAGAAAAGTTTATCGAAGCGGGTAGGGACCCGTTGCGCATCCACGATGAAGCCGCGCGATTCCATAATCTGGCGAATCATATGACCGATCATCTGTTTAACGCGCCGTTGTTGCACTACAGTGCCGAAAGCTCGGATAAGATCATCGCCAATCGCTTCGACTGCCGGCTTGCGAAGCTTGGTGGCGATTTCGAGAGCAATAATAGTCTCGCGGCGTTGCAGGTATTCCCATAAATCCGGCGAAAACGAAGCTCGGAACAGACTGGAAAAGTTCTCCGCTTGATAGTTCATATGTTGTCTGTATAACACATGCTACGCGTATATGTCAATCTGGCGCCACATATGATAAAAATTTATTCTTGCTTAGTAACTCCAGTTATACCAACTATGCCGCCCATGATTGTCACTAAGACAACCGGAACGTCCGGCTCGCGACAACCAACACGGCGCTCGGCCCGTGCTCTACCTTTTTAACGGACATCCCCTGTGAAGAATCTCAAAATTGCTATCGGGTCGGACCACGGCGGATTAGAATTGAAGAACCAGCTTCTCGGCTATTTGCGCGACAAAGTGATGTCGATCGTCGATTGCGGAACTCACAGCAAGGATCCTGTGGACTATCCGCGCATCGCCTACACCGTCGGTCGTCTCGTAGCCAGCGGTCAGGCTGATCGTGGAATCATGATTGATGGGGCAGGGATTGGTTCGGCGATGGCGATCAACAAAGTGCGCGGCACGCGTGCGGCGGCTTGTTATAATGTGGCTCTGGCCAAGAACAGTCGCGAGCACAACGACGCAAATGTCCTGACGCTCGGTTCCGGCCAAACAAATTTCGAACTGGCGCAGCAGATTGTGGAAGCCTTTTTGACCGGTGAATGCGTTGAGGATCGACATAAGAAACGCGTTGCGCTCATCAACGCGATTGAAAAGGGTCCGATTGAAGTGGGGCCGCATCAGGCGACGTTGCTCGGCAGCACTGGCGAACAGCCCAAGGTGATCCAGCCGGAACTGGAGAATGTCGGCGCAACCGACATGGATAAAATCACGAAGCGCGTCCAGGAATTGCTTGCCGCACAAGCGGCCACGACCGTTCCGACACCGAGCGGTCCAGCGATTTCAACCAAGGAAATCCCGAACCTGATCGATCACACGATTTTGCGACCTGACACGAACAAGACTGATATCGAACAGCTCTGCAAAGAAGCGCGTCAGTATAAATTTTTCTCGGTGTGCGTGAACCCAACCTGGGTTACGCTCGCTCGCCAATTGCTCGATGGTTCAGGCGTTAAAGTTTGTTGTGTCGTCGGATTCCCGCTCGGTGCGCAACCTCCCGAGACAAAAGCAATGGAAGCGCGCGCGGCCATTCGCCAGGGCGCGAAGGAAATCGACATGGTCATCAACGTTGGCGCGCTGCGCAGCGGTGATGATGATTTGGTTTTGCGTGATATTCGCGCGGTGGTTGAGGCGTGCCGTGATGGCAGCGCCAAATGCAAAGTGATTTTGGAAACGTCCTTGCTCACCAATGCGGAGAAGGCGCGGGCTTGTGAGATCGCCGTGCAAGCACGCGCGGATTTCGTCAAGACTTCCACTGGATTCAGCGGTGGGGGCGCGACCGTCGAAGACGTTTCGCTGATGAGCCGCATGGTTCGCGACAAGGGTCTGCACGTGAAGGCGTCGGGTGGCGTTCGCTCATACGCAGATTTGCGCGCGATGGTGCAAGCGGGCGCGACGCGCATCGGGACGAGCAGTGGAATCAAGATCATGCAAGAAGCCAGCGGCCAGGCTGTGACCGCACAAGCCGCAAAATATTAGGAGACCAAAAACATGGCAGACTTACGTTCATACATTTTTCTCGACTCCCTGCAACCGCAGGTGGCGTCATTCTTCGCCACCGTGTCGCAAGGCTTTTTGCCGGTTGCCGGCCAGGCGTCGCTGTTCGTCGAAATTTCGCCCGGCATGGAAATCAATCGCATTACCGACATTGCGTTGAAGACCGTTAAAGTCACGCCCGGTATGCAGATCATCGAGCGTCTTTACGGCATGCTCGAGATTCACTCGGAATCGCAGGCCGACGTGCGCGCTGCGGGAGAAGCGATTTTGAACGCACTTGAGCTGAAGGAAGAAGGCCGTTACAAGCCGATGATTTACAGCCAGAGCATTATTCGCCGCATCGACGATTATCACACGATGCTGATTAACCGCACGCGTCACGGCAACATGATCCTGCCCGGGCACTCGTTGTTCACGATGGAAGTCGCGCCCGCTGCCTATGCTGCGTTCGCCGCGAACGAAGCCGAGAAAGCAGCGGACGTAAATATTTTGGAAATTCGCGCCTTCGGGTCATTCGGCCGTATTTACCTCGGCGGCGAAGATAAAGATATCAATGAAGCCGCGAAAGCTGCAGAAGCGGCGATCCTGAGCATTAGTGGTCGTGAAATGAAGGGCGGCAGCGGCGGTTAGGCCGAACGTCGGTTTAGTTTTGAAATTTAAAAGTTTTAGTTCAGTCACCTAAACAATAAACAAAGAAAAACATATGGCAGAAGCATTAGGCTTACTCGAAACACGGTCCTTTGCCGCGATGGTTGAAGGCGCCGACGCAATGGTTAAAGCCGCAAAAGTCGAACTCGTGAATTTCGAGAAGACCGGCGGCGGTTATGTCACTGCGGTCATCCGTGGCGACGTCGCAGCCGTCAAAGCAGCGACCGATGCCGGTCGTATTGCCGCGAGCCGCGTTGGTGAAGTTGTCTCCGTCCACGTCATTCCTCGCCCGCACATGGGTGTTGATGAAGTGTTGCCGGTAGTGCGCAACCTCACCAAGTCGCCGAAAAAGTAAAACAATTTTGCCTTGTCGGGGTTCGGGACGCCGTGAAAGCTGCGTCCGGTCGGCCTTCGGGTCGATCTTACCTCGGCAGGCATTTAGTTTATGAATCTTGGCAAAGTTGTCGGCACTCTCGTCGCCACGCGCAAGGAAAGCACGATGGACGGGCTTAAATTTATGCTCGTCAAACACGTCGATCCCGAAGGCAAAGAAACCGGCGGACACGTTGTCGCCGCTGATGCCGTCGGTGCTGGGCCTGGTGAAATGGTTCTCATTGCCACCGGTAGTTCCGCGCGCCAAACCATTGCGACCCAAAACCGCCCATGCGACGCGGTCATTATGGCCATCGTCGACCAGTGGGAAATTAACGGCGTCGACAAATACAAGAAAGACTAGGTGATTTGTGGCTGGCCTTGCTGATCAAGAAATTGAAGCGATAGCTCTAAAGATTGTCGCCGGATTGAGCGGTCGCCCCGCGTCCGTTGACAAACCGCGTTCGTCCGCGCCGTCCATCGCGGGGCAGCTCGGCGTGTTCGACAGCGTCGACGAAGCTGTCCGCGCGGCGAGCACCAGCTTTTGCCAATATTCACAAATGGGTTTGGAAAAGCGCAAAGCGATCATCGCCTCCATTCGCGAATCCATGCGCGAAAACGGGAAGATGTTGGCCAAGGAAGCGCACGAAGAAACCGGTCTGGGCCGTTACGAAGACAAGATTCTCAAGAACCAACTGGTAACTGAAAAAACTCCGGGCACCGAAGATCTCATTCCGCAGACTGTCACAGGTGACGATGGTCTGACGCTGACTGAGCCGGCGCCTTACGGAGTTATCGCAGCCATTACACCAACGACAAACCCGACGTCGACCATTATTAATAATGCGATCGGGATGTTGGCGGCTGGTAATGCGGTCGTGTTCAACGTGCATCCTGGAGCCAAGCGCGTTTCGTGTCACAACGTTGCGCTAATCAATAAAGCCATCGCAGCCGCGGGTGGTCCGCAAACGCTCGTGACGTGCATTGCGAACCCAACGGTTGAATCCGCGAACACTGTCATGAAACATCCCGGCATCCGCCTGGTTGTGGTGACTGGTGGCGGTGGGGTGGTGCAAGCGGCGATGTCCAGTGGCAAGCGCGCGATTTGCGCTGGTCCTGGTAATCCGCCGGTTCTCGTTGATGAAACGGCAAACATCGACAAAGCCGCCAAGGACATCGTCCTCGGCGCATCGTTCGATAACAATATCATCTGTGCCGACGAAAAAGAATGCATCGTCGTCAACAGTGTCGCCGAACAATTGATTCTCGCGATGACCTACAGCGGCGGCTTGCTCATCACGAAAAGTGAATTGGCCGCACTCGAAAAAGTAATTTTCAAAAAACAATACGGCCCACGTAAAGAAGCGGACATCGACCGCACGCTCATCGGCAAAAACGCGAGCTACATTTTGAACAAGGCCGGTATCCGTTGCGATGACTCGGTTCGACTCGGCATCGTCGAAGTTGATCACGATCATCCGTTGCTCTGGACCGAGCAGATGATGCCGATCCTGCCCATCACGCGCGTGCGCGATGCGGACGAAGGAATCGATTTCTGTCTCGCGCTCGAACATCCCCGCCGTCACACCTTCGTGATGCATTCGGAGAATCTTTCGAATCTCAGCCGCATGGCGCGCGAATGTAACGCGAGCATCTTCGTCAAAAACGGACGGTCCCAGGCGGGACTCGGTTTTGGCGGCGAAGGCCCCACTTCATTTACAATCGCCAGTCCGACTGGTGAAGGCATGACCACCGCGCGCCATTTCTCGCGCTGGCGTCGTTGCGCGCTCGTCGGTTCATTCCGAATTGTGTAAGTGAGAAGTTATTCAACCATCGCCGTGATTGAGTTCGCCAGCATGGCTGATGGAATTTTCTGCACCGACGCGCTGCTCAAGAAAGCCCCAATCGGAATGCTCAAAGCCGGCACCGTCAGCGGCGGCCGCTATCTTATTATCATCGGCGGTTCGACTGCAGCAGTTGAAGAATCCCTCAACGAAGCTATTGCAGTCAGTGAAGGCAGTGTGCTCGATCACATTTTGCTGCCCGACCTTCACCAGCGTGTGCACGATTCCATTCTCGGAAAACGTGGGCGTGTCACGACTGACCCGATTGCAATTCTCGAAACCGATACCGTTTCCGCTAACATCCGCGCTGCAGAATTGGCGTTGAAAGGCACCGACGTCCGGCTTATTGAAATTCGCATCGCTGATTACGAAATGTCCGGCAAAGCCATCAGCATCTTCAACGGCAACCTTTACGAAGTGGAAGCCGCGATGGATCTCGCGACTGCATTTTTGCGTGGCCGCAAAGAATACGTGAAACATCGGATCATTCCGAACCCGCACGAACATCTCACCGCGCAATTGGCGAGCGGTACACGTTTTGCCACCAACGCACCGCGCGAATTGGAAGGGGAGGAAGTCTCGTAATGCTACTCGGCAAAGTCATCGGAACATTAGTTACGTGCGTTGCTTACCAAGGCCTCGAAGGAATGCCGATGTTGTGGGTGCAACCGCTCGATAAAAACGGCAATCCCAAAGGCGAACCGGTCGTTGCCTGCGATTCGACCCGCGCCGCAGGGCGTGGTGAATTAGTTTACTACGAAGGCGGTCGCGAGGCCGCGATGGCTTTGGAGACGACCTTTGTCCCGGTTGATCACACGATCATAGGTATTGTTGATGATTTGAATATTCCGACTGGTTATTGATTTTGGCCGGAATCTGAGATTTCAAATTTCAAATTTGAAATTTCAAATCAGAAAAAGCGAAGAACCAAGTGGCGATGTCATGACATATCAAAACTTTGAAGATTTACCGGTTTGGAATGAGGCGGTTCGCCTTGCCGAACAAATATACGGTTTGACTGAAGGCAGCAACCTCCGTGGCTATGGCAGTCTGCGCGACCAACTGGAGCGCGCCGGATTATCCGTTTCGAATAATATTGCTGAAGGGTTTGAACGAGGGACGACATCGGATTTGTTGAAATTCATTTACATCGCTCGTGGTTCTGCAGGTGAAGTCCGTTCTATCCTACGTGTAATGAGCCGAATTTCTGTATTTAAGAATTTTAAAGCTGAAATTTCAAATTTGATATCGCTGGCGCTTAGCTGCTCGCGACAACTTCGCGGTTGGGCGGAATCTTTGCAAAATACAGACATCAAAGGCCAGCGGTATAAAACCGCCAAAGACAAAGCCGGCGCTGAACAGAAAGAACGGGCGAAAGCCTTAACGAAGAAACTTCGTGAGATGTTACCTGCCGAGCATCCGTTGCGGCAACAGGACTCGCGACTTTGATTTGAAATTTGAAATCTGAAATTTGAGATTCTTGTTATGATCATCGGCACCGTCAAAGGCGACATCGTTTCCACAATCAATCATCCGTTCTACACCGGCAAAAGAATGTTGGTCGTGGAGAAGGAAGATTTCGCGGGTAAAGCCGGTGGCTACATCATCGCTATCGATGGCGGGGTAGGGGCAGGCGTTGGTGATCGCGTGCTCATCGTTGATGAAGGCACTGGTGCCCGGCAGATCGTTGGCGATCCAAAAGCCCCTCTGCGTTCGATCATCGTTGGTGTCATTGACCACATAGAAACCGAAGCTTAAGTTTCTACGTGAGATTCGAAGTCACCGTCCAGGCTGATAGCAGCGGCGGTTACACCGCCAGTTGCGAAGACCCGCAATGCATCGGCCACGGTCTCTCTCCCTCCAACGCCCTTGATCAAATTCGCGAAGAAATCCGCTACCGGATGGAGCTTTGTCCGTGTACCACAGTGAACGATCAGTTCGTGGAGTTGGACGTCATTTCCGCGTTGTAACCACAAGCCGCTCAGGTTTGTGAGGTCTGGCCTCACAGCAAGTAAGATGTGTTACCTTCGTGTATCCGCTTGACTCCCACACCGTCCCTAAGTCATAACAAGCGGAAATCCTGATTGACCCTTGAGCCAGAGTACCGTCTTCGCTAAAAATGGCTTCGGCTCACCGTTCACAACAGAGTCCAGAAAAACCATGCTTATGACTAAACCAAATTCCATCCGATTCCGTATTGCTCTCGGTGTGTTCTCTCTGCTATTTGCGCTTGTTGGGGAACGTGCGAAAGCCGCGAATCAATTTTGGGATCCGAGTGGTGTTTCTGTTCCCAACACATCGACTAATACCTGGGAAACCACGAAGTGGACTTCTTCGGCAACGCCCACCGCAAGCACAGTGGCCTGGGTTGAAGGTAATCCGGCGATGTTTGCAGTTGGTGCGACGACGGTCACCAATGGAAACTACACTGTCATCGCCAACGCGAACCACACCGTCGCCGGCATCTTCAATGGAGACGTTTCCGATGCGACAAGTTCTAACTTGCAAATCAAGGGCACCGGCAGCCTTACGATTGCATCCGGTGCTCAAGGTTTTGATACCCAAACCGGTGGCAACACTACAATCCGCAATGTAGTCACCGGCCCCGGCGCGGTGCAGACGCAAGGCGGGGGCAGCTTGTTTTTGTGGGGAACGAATACCTTCACTGGCGGTGTTCAACTCAACACCACCAGCGGTTTGAATTGGAACAATAGCAGCGCGCTAGGAATCGGTCTGATCACGAACATGAAAACGTCGGTAATTTGGGCCAATCCACCGAACGACGGTGGTCCCGGTGCCACGGACTACGCCACGACGCCGCTTACGATGGTAAATGAAGTTTGGCCGTACGGCGCCGCAAGTTCGACGATCATTTGGGTTGGTACTTCGCTTCAGCCAATCGACTGGACCGGTGATTGGCACTTAACGAGTGGTGCGGGAACTACGCTCACGTTGGATACCCGGTCAGCGACGATGACTATTTCTGGCGTGATCAGTGGTGCCGCGAACATCCTCAAAAAGACCACCACAGGGACATTGGTGCTTTCCGGAGCCAATACTTATTCAGGTTCGACGACGATTGTGGGGCCTGTGAAAGTGTTTTCCTTCAATAAAGTAAGCGGCGGAACTGCTTCGAGCAGTTTGGGACACCCTACAACCGTGGCAAACGGGACGATTTCGATCACGACTAATACTTCCTTGATCTACGCGGGCACGGGTGAAACGACGGATCGCATAATTGATCTCGGCAGCACGACGGGAGGTCCCACAATTCAAGCCGACGGCACGGGAACCGCCACCGGCCCACTCGTTTTCACCTCGGCGATTACGGTAACCGGCGCGGGTGCCAAGACGTTAACGCTGCAGGGCACAAACACAGCCCAAAATTCAATCGCGAAAATCATCGATAGCACCGGCGGCGCGACTACCGTCACCAAAGCTCAGGCAGGGACGTGGACGCTTACTGGCGCAAACACGCATACTGGGGGTACGACGCTGAGCGGTGGCGTGCTCGATATTGGAAATGCGAGCGCGCTGGGAACTGGCACTTTCAGTATCACCGGTACAAGTTCGTACGATAATACTACTGGGTCAGATTTAACCGTGGCTAATAATTTGAGCCTTGGCGGTACTGGTACGTATGTTGGCAGCGCCAACAACATGACCGTCAACGGCACCACGACCTTGACCGCAGCCCGGACAGTGACTGTGTCGGCCAAAACTTTAACGCTCGGTGTCGTTGCCGGCGCCGGGTTTACGCTGACGAAAAGTGGCAATGGCACGTTGGCCCTGAAATCGGCCAACACTCATGGTGGCACGACAATTACCGCTGGTACATCTGATTGTCAGCAACGCAGCGGCTCTCGGAACAAATACCTTTACCTGGAGCGGCGCGTCTTTTGACAACCTGACTGCCGGCGATCTCACCGTGACAAACGCTGTCACGTTCGGTGGTAATCCCACATACGTTGGCAGTGCTCATAACCTGACGTTGAGCGGAACGGTGACGTTGAATGCTGCGCGAACGCTCACAGTTTCCTCTGGCACCGTAACGATCAACACCGTTGCGCAGGATGCGACCACGGCACGTAATTTCATCAAATCGGGCAACGGCACGGTCGTCATTACCAACGCTTGCATGTATACCGGCACAACGACAGTGAACGCGGGCGGCGCTTTTAAATTGTCCAATGTGGCAACTTTGATGGGTGGACTCTGCACCAACACGGTGACTGCGAACGGCACATTTGATTATAGCAGCAGCTTGGCACAAACACTCGCAGCAGTGGTCGCGGGGACAAATTCAATCGTCCAAAACGGCCCCGGAGAACTCACCTTCGCTGGCACGAGCAATACATTCAGCGGGACGATTACGGTGAACGCCGGCGCAGTCGGTGTCGGCGCGTTGAATGCGTTACCAACGAATTCAACGGTCAATCTTAGCGGCGGCACGTTGGATATGGCGAACGATGCAACTGTCAAAGTTTTGAAACTCGCCGGTGTCATTAAGGCAGCTGGAACTTACGGTTCCTCCACTTCTGGTGCCGTACATCAAAGCGCTGATTTCACAGGCTCTGGAATCTTGACGGTCACCGGCGGCGGTCTATCCACAACTACGGTTTCCTCCGACATCAATCCTTCGATTTCCGGCCAGTTGGTAACATTCACCGTGACCGTAACTGGCACAGGTGACGGCAGTGTACCTGGCGGCTCGGTCACGTTGTTTGACAACAGTGTCTCGGCTGGAACGTTTGCTCTAACTCCGACAACTGGAAGCAGTGCAGCAGCTACCTACCAGACCAGTGGACTGTCTCTTGGTGCTCACCCGATGACTGCGACCTGGGCTGGCAACACCAGCTACAGCAGCGGCACCTCAAGCACCTATACGCACAATGTGGTTCAGCCGCCGGTAATCACCAGCCCTGTGGCAGCCTCAACTGTCACTGCCGATGCCGGCACCAATCTTGTTCTTGCTGTAACTCTCCAGGACCCAGCAGGCATCACGTTTCAATGGAAAAAAGGTGGTGTGAATCTTAGTAACGGCCCGTTTAACAATGCCGGGACGGTGATCGGTTCAACCTCGGCAGCGCTGACTTTGGCCGGCGTAAAAGCTGCCGATGCGAGCCCTGGTGATTATACTTGCTTCGTCACAAACGCTGCCGGAACTGCGACGAGTCCGACTATCACCCTCGTGGTCAATGACCCGGCGATTTCGGTGCAGCCTACTAACACGGCGATCGAATGCGGTGCGAATGGTTGCTTGAGCGTGACTGCGGCTGGAACGACCAATGCCAATGGTTTGTTGCTCTATCAGTGGTTTACTCCAAACGCCTCTGGTACCGCTATTATTGACGCAACAAACTCCACCTTGTGCTTCACCAACGTTCATGCGAATCAAGGTTCCTACGCTGTGGTCGTCAGCAACGCCTTTGGAAACTCCATCACCAGTCAGGTGGCTGTCGTGACCGTGCAAGATACAACTGGCCCTGTCATTACGATCAATGGCGCGGCTTCCGTCACGGTGGAATGCCACGGTTCTTTCTCCGACCCCGGTGCCACCGCGACCGATGCTTGCCAGGGAGTCAGCGCTATTTCTTCCGCCACGGGCGGCAGCGTGAACTTGAATGTCGTTGGCGATTATACTCTCAGCTACACCGCCAGCGATTCCTTCAGCAATCCCGGCAACGTTGTTACTCGCGTCGTCCATGTTCACGATACGACCGTGCCAACGGTTACTCTCACTGGCGCGCCTAGCGTCAATGTCGAATGTCATACAGCCTTCAGCGATCCTGGCGCGACTGCCACTGACGTTTGCGATGCCAGTCCGGGTGTAGCTACCTCTGGCAGTGTTGACGTAAACACCCTCGGCACTTATACCGTTACTTACACCGCGACTGACGCTTCCGGCAACCATAGCGCGACCACCCGTCAGGTCGTCGTGGTAGACACAACAGTGCCAGTTGTCACGCTTACCGGTGCCGCATCCGTAACCGTGGAATGCCATGGCAGTTTCAGTGACCCCGGCGCGTCGGCCAGCGACACGTGCGCGGGCAGTTTGAGCGTATCGACCTCCGGCACTGTAGACCTCAATGCTCTTGGCACCTACACGCGCACTTTCACAGCAACCGATCCCTCGAATAACTCCGGCACAGCTACCCGAGTGGTTCACGTCACCGACTCAACCGGTCCTAGCCTCGTTGGCGTCCCAGCCGATACCACGGCCGAATGCAGTTCAATTCCTTCCGCTGCCAGCGTGACCGCCACCGACACGTGCGATTCAAATCCGGGCGTCGGCGTCGCGGACACCACCATCGCCGGAGCATGCGCGCAAAGTTACACGCTCGTGCGCACCTGGACTGCGACCGACGCCAGCGGTAACACTGCAACCGCAGCCCAGCACATCACCGTACAAGACACCACCGCGCCCGTCATCACATTGACCGGCGGCGCATCAATTACCTCTGAGTGCCATATCGCCTTCGCCGATCCCGGTGCGAGCGCCAATGATGCATGTGCGGGCTCTGTCGGCGTCTCTTCGAGCGGATCAGTCAACGCGAATGCGACTGGCGATTATACCCTGACCTATTCCGCAACCGATCCTTGCGGCAACACAGGTTCGACCACGCGCGTGGTGCACGTTGTTGACACGATCCCGCCGGTCGTGACAGTAACAGGTCCAAATCCTGACACTGTCTGTGGGACGGCTATCTACAACGATCCCGGCGCGACCGCCGCTGATGCCTGCACGGGTTCGGTGACCCCTAGCACCTCTGGCTCGGTCGATACGAGCACGGTTGGAAGTTACACATTGACCTACATCGCAACTGACTCGAGCGCCAACAGTTCATCTGCGACGCGCGTTGTCACTGTCGTTTCCTGTGCGGGGGCGATCACAACCCAGCCGCAATCGCAAACAATCCCTGCCAGTGGCACGCTTAACCTGAGCGTCGTCGCAACCGGTGTTGGCATTACTTACCAATGGAACTTTAATGGCACCCCGATTCTGAATGCGACGAACTCGACATTCACCAGGACAAACATGACTCCAGCCGACGCCGGTCCTTACAATGTTGACGTCACAACGAGCGTGACCGTCTCCAGCGACACGGCGACCATTACAGTGGTTGATCCAGGAATCAGCGTCCAGCCAGTCAACGTGATCGCCACCACCAAGAGCAACATTACCTTCAGCATTACTGCTGGCGGCACTGGCCCGTTGAAGTATCAGTGGTATTTCATCAAACACGGGACGACGACGGTCAAGAAGTTGGCCCACAGCGCCGTTTACCCGGCCGTAACCAACGCCACCCTCTCGGTCGTGAAGGTCAGTGGTACAGCTGATGCGGGCAGTTACTACTGCCTCGTGACCAACAGCATTGGCAGCGTGACCAGCACCAGCGCGACTTTGACGGTCTACGACGCGCCTTTGGTGAAGATCGCTCCGCCGAGCAAGACCTTGCTGGCTGGTTTCAACTACACCATGGTTGCCAAAGTGACCAAGGGCGCGGTTGGTCAGACCCTGAGCTATCAATGGAAAAAGGGCGGCACTGCCATCGGTGGTGCAACCACCTCGACCTACTCGCTGGTGGATGTTCAGACTCCCGACACAGCGGTCTACTCCTGCGTGGTGAGCAACAACTCGCCGACAGGTGGCACAGCCAGTCTCTCCCTGACGGTCACTCAAGACACTGAAGTTCCCAAAGTGGTGCTCTTGTTGAAGCCAACGGACATGGCAGCCAAACACGCGTTGACCACTAATGACGTTCCAGTTGATCCGACCGGAACCAATCACGCGCCTGATGTCGACTTCCTCGGCAAGGCAGTGGATAAAGGTTTGATCGTGTCAGCCTGGGTCAGCAACGCCGTCAATCAGGCGGTGTTCCCGGCGACATTCGTGAAGAAGGTGACCGACCTGACGGCAACGAACACCGCAGCCGGCAAGCCGGCATTCTTCCTCTCGCACGTGAGCATGGTAGATGGAACCAACATCTTCTGGGGCCTGGCGACGGACTCGGACGGCAACACGAGCACGACCACGAAGGGCACGCACATGTTCTTCATTGCCAATCCACAAGCGCTGACCCTGGCGACCAGCGGGACTGGCCGGATCACCTCGGTGACCGATGCGACCTCGAAGAACTGGGGCAACCCGACCAACACAGCGGTGCTGGCGGTGGGCCACAATTACACAATAAAGGCCACGCCAATCGGCAGAGGCATAACCTTCCAGAAATGGACCGTGTCAGACAGCACTGGCCCATTGGCTGATCAACTGGCCAATCCATTGACCTTCACCATGTCGCTTGGACGGACCAATACGGCTGTGTTCTCAAACCACCCGTAATTAGAAATTGATTCACAAGGCGTCCCGCAAAAACGGGACGCCTTTTTTGTTCCCGCCTTTACAAAGTAGAACAGGGTGGAGCTTTCGAACGGGTCAACAAACCAACGAACCGCGTGCTAATGTTTTGACCATTATTGCGGACCTTTCTATCCTACAGTCTCCATGAGTGTGCCCGCATTCGAGTCCAAGGCCCCAGCTGACTTGCGTCTTTGTCGCAAAGATTTGCTCGCCTGCTTTGGGCTGGTCCTGGCAGTGGCGGCGGTGTTTGGCGGTTTATACCACGCTGACTTTATCAACCTCGACGACTTCGATTACGTAAAATACAACGTGCATCTCGCACAAGGATTCACGTGGGCCAACCTGAAGTGGGCATTCACTCCGGGCTATGCAAGCAACTGGCATCCGTTGACATGGATGTTGCACATATTGGATTATAAATTGTTCGGGCTCAACCCGGCAGGGCATCACTTGATGAATGTCGGTTTTCATGCGGCCAATGCGGTGGTGCTCTTTCTGTTGTTGCGCTCGCTGACGAGACGATTTTGGGAATGCCTATTGGTCGCGGCGCTTTTTGCGATTCACCCGCTGCGAGTTGAATCGGTCGCGTGGGTCGCCGAGCGTAAAGACGTTTTAAGCACGCTTTTGATTCTGCTGTGCATCGCCAGTTATGCGCGATATGCGCGTGCGAGAAGTTCGGAGCCGGGGCAGGGAACAGGTAGTTACGCACTGTCGCTTGTGTTTTTTGCGTTGGCTCTGATGGCAAAGCCAATGGCGGTCACCGTACCTTTTTTATTGCTGTTGTTGGATTTTTGGCCGCTGAGCAGATGGTCAGCAAGCCAGGAGCAGGGTGGGCTTTTCAAGCAGCCCTTGCGATTGGTTGTCGAGAAAGCACCGTTTTTTGTTTTAACAGTCATCGCATGCGCACTGACTCTCAAAGCCCAAACGCACGCGATGATTTCATTGGATGTGGAACCACTTTCCGCGAGGTTCGGAAATGCCATCATCGCATACGTCACTTACATCCGAAAAGCCATTTGGCCAACCGATCTTGCAGTCATCTACCCGCTGGCCTGGCCCGATGTCCGGATCGTGGTTGTTTCAGCGTTGACGCTGTTGGCCATTTCGATTGCGGCATTGTGTCAGTGGCGGAGACGTCCCTGGATGCTGGTTGGCTGGTTGTGGTTCGTGGGAATGTTGGTTCCGACAATCGGCATTGTTCAGGTGGGCAATCAAAGGCTTGCGGACAGGTACACTTATTTACCAATTGTCGGGCTTCTGGTAGCGGTTGTGTTTTGGTTGAGCGACCTCCTCCCGACTAAGTTATTGCGCCGTTATGCGTGGTCGGCTGGATTAATCGTTGCGACGTGCTTTGCGTATTGTTCGCATGATGTTTGTCGCTACTGGCGAAATTCGCTGACGCTGTTTGATTACGGATTAACGCAAACCAGCCCGAATTGGGCGTTATATTATGGCTTGGGAGGCATTATAGATAATCTTCAGATTCCCAATATGTCGGCGCAAGCGGAGCGGTGTTTCAAGCGTGCGTTGGCATTGGATGCTCAGAATCCCGAACTGTGCCGCAATTACGGCAACTTCTTTGCCCGGCGTGGCAAATATGCGGAAGCCCTGATCTACTATGACAAAGCGCTCGCCATCCGACCCGACGATGCACCCTCGCTCTTACAGAAAGGAAATGTGCTTGCGATTCTCGGTCGTTGGCAAGATGCGGAAGACGTTTTTCTCGAAGTGCTCGCATCTGACCCTGGCAATGTCATTGCTGAAGTGAATGTGGCTGGTCTTTACGCGATCGAACGGCAATTCGACAAAGCCGTGCCTCGTTACGAACACGTTTTGCAACTATTGCCAACATATGCCGACGCGCAGCATTTTTTCGGTGTCACCCTCGCGCAGATGGGTAGAATGGGGGAAGCTGTGGTTCATTTCCGATTGGCGATCAAATATTCGGCCATTTCTGACCCTGCGGTTTTGAATGACCTCGCCTGGTTGCTGGCTGCGGTGCAGACGCCATCCGTTCACAATCCTGCCGAGGCCATACAAATTGCAGAACAAGCGTGCAAACTCACTGACTATTCCGATATCGCCATGCTGGACACGCTTGCGGTTTCTTATGCTGAAGCCGGCAGGTTTGCCGATGCGAGCAGTATGGCAGATAAGACGATTGCCATCGCCCGAACGAAAGATCGGCCGGAGTTACTAACCGAAATGGAACGAAGGAAAAAGTTGTATCTAAGTCAGACGTCATATCGGCCTGCCTCACTTACGGAGGATCGGCCTGTCAAATCCATGATGGACCTCACTCCGCGCCAGTAAGTTTTTCTAGGGGGCTCGCAGTTATCGGGGATTCACCGATGAATATGTCGCATTTCTATTGACGTACCATCCTTACTTTTATAGTGTCGCCTCAGCCCAGACCCAAACAGCATTCGTTGCCCAATGTATCAGTCCGTAAACACGCCCAGTTCCCTTATGAAAACAAAAGCCCTATATCCAATCATCGCGGGGTTCATGCTCGCCAGCATGAACTCTCTATTAGCCTTTCCTAGCTTCGATCCGATGTCAGATGCAAGTTATACCGCCGGAAGCAGTGTGGCCGGAAAAACCGACCAGGGCGGCGATACCTGGATTGGAGTGGCGACCACCACAACAGCGGGTAGCGCTCCGAAGCTCGAAAGTTTTACGTTTGCTCCCGTTACAGGTTTGCCCGCACCCACGGGGACGGTTGCGGCGCACGTTACTAAGCCATCTGCCGCCGCTGGTGGCCCTGGTATCCGCATGGATATTTCCGCGGGCGGAATCACCACTGGCACCGTTTATGCCTCAATGTTTTTGAAGTGTACTAACATCGCCAACTTGGCATCGAGCACTACCGCCGTCACCGGTGGTGGTATTTTCTGCGCGGCACTGACAGCCGACAGCGGCACCACCACCGGACAGCCCGCCCAAACTGCGGCGCGCCTGGTGTTTCGAAAATCCGCCAATTACAGTACTGCAATTCCTGTTTACAATATTGGCGTCGCCAAGAATCGCGGCACTAACGCTGCAAGTGGTAATCCGGCTGCCGTCTACAGCAGCGCCGATTTTGGGACCAATGACCTGCTGTTTGTAGTTTTGGCGTACACATTCAACAGTCCCGCAACGAACGACGACGTCGTTAAACTTTGGATTAACCCAAGCTCCTCTAGTTTTGGCCAGGCTACCGAGCCGGCGACCGCCATCCAGGCAGGAACAGCTGCAGTTTGCACCGCGGCTAACCAGCCCAGCTCTGGCGCAGTTGCCGCAGGCGTTTTGGACGATGCGGATGCCGCCAAGGTCGGGAGTTTCACCGTGTGGGCCCGCAGCACAACCCAACCTGACGATATGTTGATTGATGAAGTTCGTCTCGGGACGACTTGGGCCTTCGTTACCGGAGCCCCGGAAATATCAACACAACCTGCGGCTACGGCTACGGCTGGCGCTGGAGATAATTTAACGAACAGTGTTGTGGCACGTTCCGGCAGCACCGCCACTGGGTCAGAGTTGACATATCAGTGGTTCAAGGGCGCAACGCTGTTGAGCAACGGCAGCAGTGGCAACGGTTCGACTTATTCCGGCGCAACTACAGCGAGTTTGACGATTTCCACCGCGGCGACCACCGACAGCGACACTTATAAATGCGTTGTCGCCAACACAATGGGTAGCGTAACCAGTAGCAGTAGTGTTGTCACGGTTACCGGAGCTGATCCGGTGATCACAACCCAGCCTCCGGCAGCCACCGCTCTTACGGTCAATGGCACATTGAATCTGAGTGTTGTCGCGTCGACTTCCAATGGCCCTCTGACCTACAAATGGCAGAAAGACGGTGCCAATGTGGTCACTGACGGAACTCGCATTTTCGGGAGCACGACGTCTTCGCTGACCATCAATAATCTGACTGCGGCGGACGCTGGTAACTACCTCTGCAGCGTCACGAATGCGTTGACCGCCGGCACGAATAGCACTACGTGCGTGGTTACTGTTTCTGATCCGATCATTACAACCCAGCCGTCGAATGTAACAACCAACTACGGCACGACTGCCACGTTCCACGTCGTTGGCTCAGGCTCCGGTACCTTGACCTATCAATGGCGTAAAGCGGGCGTGAATCTCAGCAACGGAGCATCCGGAAGCGGCTCCACCTATGGGAACTCGCAAACCGACACCCTCACCATCGCCAACGTTTCTTTCGCCGACCAATCCGCGAGTTATACAGTTGTCGTGACAGGCGCAGGAACGGCGACGAGCAATAATAAAAGTTTGATTGTCAAAGACCCCATTATCAACACCCCGCCAGCTGACGCGTCTGCCACGGTTGGAGGTTCCGCCAACTTCTCTGTTGTTGCAGTTGGTTCTGGACCGATCACTTACCAATGGTTGCACATTACTGCGACGACCACCAACAACGTTGGCGCCGGAGCAGCCACTTTGACTCTGGCCAGTATTACCGCTGCCGATGCTGGCAGTTACCGTTGTAATGTCTCTGGGGCCGATGGAGCAATTTATCCCAGCGCGAATGCGGTTTTGACGGTGTTGACCCCCGTATCAATTAGTGAAGGTCCCGCAAGCCGCGAACTGAAAGTCGGTGACCATGCCGCTTTCACAGTTGTTGCCGCCGGCACACCGCCTTTCTCCTATGGTTGGAGCAAGGACGGCAGCCCGATTTCAGGAGCAACAGATTCGATCCTGGCGTTTAGCAGCTTGGCAACCGGCGACGCCGGTAGTTATACCGTCAGTGTCACCAATCTTTCCGGGACGGCTAGTGCCAGCGCTTCGGCGGTATTGGCTGTCCGTGCAGGTTTGCACCACCTGAGCACGACGAACCTCGTCGTGACACGCGTCGGCGATGGTGCCGAACCTTTAATCGTGACCAATGGCAATACAATCTATATCGACCAATACGGAACGAATGGCACTTACGTCAGCTCAATGATGATTCCGGATACTGGCAGTGGCGCATTGGTCGTCGCTGGACAGGACAACACCGGTGGCGCACTCGGTCTCGGCGAGGCCTGTTTGTCTCCGTCTCCCGATGGAACGGTGCTAACGTTGTCCGGGTACAACGTGGCTCGCCCCTACAATTCTTTATCTTCTATTTCAACCGACAACGCCTCCGTCGCTCCGCGTGGCGTGGGGTTGATAACTGGCTCCGGCAATTACCAACTCGGCATGCGCGTAACGAATAGCCTGATTACCGGCGGTTACCGCGCCGTTTTGACTGATAATACCCAAACCAACTTCTGGCTCGTTGGCGGCAACATGGGGGTCCGCTATTTCAATACGGGCAGCACTGGCGCTGGAGTAGTTATTGCCACAGGTGGGACCGGTGGTAACAACCGTTTCATCGGTACATTCAACGGTGATATCTTCATGGCCTCCGCGGCGACGAACGGCGGTGTCTACAACATCACTGGCTTGCCAAAAACGGCCACTGCCGCAACCCAGGTCATCACGTATCCCACAATGAACCTCGTCAACGAATTCGCGGTCAGTTCTGACGGAAACACCATCTACCTCGCAACTGGAGGTATCAATAACAGCACCGGGAACGGAATCGAACGCTGGGACAAGAGCGGCGCGACCTGGACCAGCAACGCCGTGTTCTCCACAGGCGTCGGTGCCCGCGGATTGGTCGTTGATTGGAGCGGATTTTCCGGTGGTGGCGCTACTGGTACCGGAGCGGTGGTTTATTTCACAACCGCTGAAACGAACGACAACAAGCTGGTGAAACTGGTTGATGCAGGGACGCCAACGATTACAACGCTGCAGAGTGCCGGCCCTAACCAAATCTTCCGTAGCGTCAAATTTGGTCCGGCGTCAATAGCTCCGACCATCACATGCCCGGCGCCTGTTTCTGTTCAATGCGACGGTGATGTGCCTGCGGCGGACTTCGCTGGCGGCAGCTCGACGGTCAGCTGTGGCACGGCGACTGTGACTCAAGTGGGTAGCGATTCCGTCTCCGGCTTCAACCCGAAGACGATCACTCGCACGTATCAAGTCACAGACGGATGCGGCAACACCGCAACCTGCGCCCAGACCATCACGGTACAGGACACCACTCCTCCTGTCGTAACTCTTAACGGCGCATCGGACGTGACGGTGGAATGTCACGACGCCTACGTTGATCCTGGCGCGGGTGCTAGCGACGCATGCGATGCAACAGTTGCTTCGACATCTCAGAGCGGCACAGTGAACCTGAATGCTGTGGGTGATTACACCCGCACCTATTCCGCCACTGACGTTGCGGGTAACACCGGCACGGCCACGCGGGCCATTCACGTCGTTGACACAACCGCACCGGTTATCACGCTCAACGGCAGCAGCCCTGATACCGCTTGCCTCAACGGCGGTGCTTATGTTGATCCAGGCGCCACAGCGAACGACGCCTGCCTCGGCTCGCTCGCTCCGGCTGCTGGCGGCGTAGTTGACACCACCACTGCGGGTTCATACACGCTGACCTACTTCGCAACCGATGGTGTTAATTCTTCTACCGCGACTCGCGTCGTAACTGTCGGAACCTGTGCGCCGTTCATCACTGCGCAACCGGTCAACCTGATCGTCACCACCAAGGGCTCCGCAACGAACAGCGTCACTGCTGGCGGAACCGGACCGTTCGGCTATCAGTGGTACTTCATCAAGAACGGCACCACGACGCCGAAGAAGATGGTCAAGAGCTCGACAATCCCGGCTGTGACCAACGCCACGCTTATCATCAACAACGTAGCTGGCCCGGCCAATAACGGCTCCTACTACTGTGTTGTCACCAACACCACCCTCCACCTTGGTGCGCAGAGCGCCAATGGAACGCTGACGGTTTACGACGGACCGACGGTAACAATCGCTCCGCCGAGCAAGACGTTGCTGGCTGGTTTCAACTACACCATGGTTGCCAAAGTGACCAAGGGTGCGGTTGGTCAGACCCTGAGCTATCAATGGAAGAAAGAGGGAAACCCCATCCTTGGCGCAACCACCTCGACCTACTCGCTGGTGAACATTCAGAACCCTCCTGATGCTGGGGTTTACTCCTGCACGGTGAGCAACAACTCGCCAACAAGTGGTACGGCCACCTTCACGCTGACGGTCACTCAAGACACCGAAGTTCCCAAAGTGGTGCTCTTGTTGAAGCCGACAGACATGGCGGCCAAACACGCGTTGACGACCAACGACGTCCCACTCGATGCGACCGGAACCAATCACGCGCCTGATGTCGACTTCATCGGCAAGGCAGTGGATAAAGGTCTAATCGTCTCAGCCTGGGTCAGCAACTCCGTCAATCAGGCGGTGTTCCCGGCGACATTCGTGAAGAAGATAACCGATCTGACGGGAACGAACACCTCGGCTGGCAAGCCGGCGTTCTTCCTCTCGCACGTGAGCCTGGTAGATGGAACCAACATCTTCTGGGGTTTGGCGACTGACTCGGATGGTAACACGACCAACACCGCGAAGGGCACCAAAGTGTTCTTCATTGCCAATCCGCAAGCGCTGACCTTGGCGAAGAGTGGAACTGGCAATATCACCTCGGTGACTGACACGACCACGAAGAACTGGGGCAACCCGACGAACACAGCAGTGCTCGCGGCTGGCCACAACTACACGATCAAGGCGACGCCAATCGGTCACCTCGTTACCTTCCAGAAATGGACCGTGTCAGATAGCACCGGGCCATTGGCTGATCAACTGGCCAATCCGTTGACCTTCACCATGACTCCTGGACGGACCAATACGGCTGTGTTTTCGAACCACCCGTAATTGGAAATTGATTCACAAGGCGTCCTGCTTCGGCAGGACGCCTTTTTTGTTTGGAAGGCGGTCGTTCGTTTCACCTTTGCACTTTAGACACTTGCGGCTACCTTGCTCCCGTGTTCTGGAATACCGGTAAAAACTATTTCCTGCTCGCCGTAATCGCTTACGGCTTGAGCATGATTTACTCCGTGTTCCTCTGGCGCAAGGGCTTGCGGCGCGATGACCGCATCAATTACGGCCTCCTGTTAGCAGGCCTCGGACTGCACACCTACTCAATGGTTTTGCGCGGTGCCAGCCTTCAACATTGCCCGGTCAACAACATCTACGAAGCAATTTCCTTTGTAATTTGGACCATCGTCGCCGTCTACGCCGTAGCCGGCGTGATGCCGCGCTTGCGCTTCATTGGAGTGTTCGCGTCGCCCATCGTTTTCGTTATGGGCGTCTTCGCGCTCATGCCTGGACTCGACCCCATTTACAAAGACAAACCGGTTTTCCAAAGCGACCTTTCCAGCATTCACGGCGCTCTCAGTTTGCTCTCGTATGGCGCTTTCGGTTTGGCGTGTGTCGCCGGGCTCATGTATCTCAGCCAGGAGCACGATCTTAAGTTCAACAAATTCCGCGCCGTCTTCTCGATCATGCCGGCTATCGATCGCCTGGAAAAAATTATGAACGGCCTTCTCATCGCTGGCTTCGTCCTGTTCACGTGCGGGTTTGCGATTAGCCTGGTATTGCTCAACCAACAGTTCCACACCTGGTTCAATCTCGACATCAAATTGATCTGGTCCTGCATCGTCTGGGTGATTTACCTCGCGCTGCTCCTGATGCGTGGGCCGTTTGCCCAGACTGGACGTCGCTTCGCGTGGGGCGCCGTTGCCAGTTTTGTTTTCATTTCCCTGACGTTCTGGGGAATTAACCCAATGTCGGCAGCTCATCGATTCTAGCCGTGTCCATCATCGTCATCGGATTAAGCCACCGTTCTTCGCCCGTATCCGTGCGCGAACGGTTTGCGTTTGCCGACGCCATCGTGCCGCAGGTTCTCGAAAAAATCCGCAACGAAGGCATCGCCACCGAAGCCGTCATTCTATCGACCTGCAATCGCGTCGAAATTTACGCCGCCACGCAGCTGTCGCAAATGGACGCCATTTGCGCGCTACGCAAATTTTTGGTCGACCACCACAAATACGACGGCTCGCTGACCACCGAAATTTACGCGCACGGCCAACCGCACAGCGTCGAGCATCTTTTTAAAGTTGCCTGCGGCCTTGATTCCATGGTCCTCGGCGAGACCGAAATTCTCGGCCAACTCAAGAAAGCCTATCAACTCGCACTCGAAGCCAAATCCACCGGCGCGCGCCTGAACAAAGCCTTTCAAAAAGCCTTCAACGTCGCCAAGCAAGTCCGCACCGACACCAACATTCAACGCGGCAGCATTTCCGTTGGCTCCGTCGCCGTCGAACTCGCCGAAAAGATTTTCAGCCATCTCGACGAACGCCACGTCATGATCATCGGGGCAGGGGACACCGGCGAAAAAACCGCGCGCGCGCTCCTGAGCCGCGGTGCCAAGAGCATCATTGTTTCCAATCGCTCTTACGATCGCGCCGTCACATTGGCGCAGGAGTTCAACGGTCGCGCCGTCCACTTCGACGATTGGGCCAGCGAGTTCGCCGGCGTCGACATTATCATCAGCAGCACCGCCGCGCCCCATTGCATTTTGAATCGCGCCAAACTCGAGCCGCTGATGAAGCTGCGCAAAAACCGTTCGCTGCTCCTCATCGATATCGCCGTCCCGCGCGACATCGATCCTGACGTGAATTACCTGCAGAACGTCTACCTCTACAACATCGACGACCTGCAGACCATGGCCGAGGGTTACCTCAATCTACGTCGCGAAGAAATCGCCCGCTGCGAAACCATCATTCGCGAAAAAGCCGCCTCACTCATTCCCAACACGATTCCGCAATCGACAGCGAACCACGGCACCGGCATTCTCGCGCCAGTCCGGCTTCTGACCAGTGACAACTGACCACTGATACCGCACAACTGACATGCCCGAAAAACCAATCATCATCGCGACCCGTGGCAGCGCTCTCGCCCTCGCGCAAGCGAACAAAGTCCTCGCCGATTGCCGGGAAAAATTTCCGAAGCTCACCTTCGAAATCAAAATCATCAAAACCACTGGCGATAAATTGCAAACGGCCTCGATGGCGCGCATCGATGCCAACTTACCACGCGGTTTGTTCACCAAAGAACTCGAAGTCGCGCTCCTCAACGGTGAGGCCGATTTCGCCGTGCACAGTCTCAAAGATCTGCCGACCGAACTTCCCCCCGGCCTGACGCTTGGCGCCGTCGGCGGCAAACGTGCCGACGTCCGCGACGTGTTAATTTATCGCGAAGCTTCCGCAACCCAAACCGCCAGTCGCGGTTTCAAACCCGGAACGACGCTAAAAGATTTTCCTGCTAGCACAGTCGTCGCTACAAGCAGCACCCGTCGCAAAGCGCAACTGCTCGCGCTCAAGCCCGACCTTAAAGTTGTCGAAATTCGCGGCAACGTTGCCACGCGCCTGCAAAAACTCGCTGACAACGCCGAGATCGACGCCACCGTCCTCGCCGCCGCTGGCCTCGGCCGCCTCAATTTCACCATCACACCCGAAGGCTGTCTCATCGGCGATGCTGTCCCGGACGGCACGCTCGCAGTATTACTCGACGTCGACAAAATGCTCCCGTGCGTGGGGCAGGGCGCCATTGGTCTCGAAACGCGCGAAAACGACGCACGCATCAGCGCCATCGTCGCTGGCCTCGACGATTTCAACACCTTCCACTGCGTCACCGCCGAACGTGCCTTGCTTCGCGGCATGGGCGGCGGTTGCCAAACTCCCATCGGCGCTTACGCCGAAGTGGTGAACCAAAATATTTTTCTGCGCGCCGTGAGTTTCATGGAAGCCACCGTCAAACGCGTCGAAGGCACCCGTCCCATCGCCGAAGCCGCCGCACTCGGCCAGGAACTAGCCGCAAAACTGAAGTCTTAAGCATTCCGGAGTGCGGGTGTCCACTCCCGCAGCAACATCAATCGCCGGACACGCTCCCCACATCGCGAAGCATCTTGGACTGCGGCTGCGACGCCGACGTTCGGCCCCTCTTTCGCTTTTGCATTTACCACTTACTTCCGCGAACTCCGCATCACAAAATCCCGCGTGCGCTGAAACTGCGGATTATCAAAAACTTTTTCCGGCGGCCCGGACTCCGCGATGCGCCCGCCATCAAAAAACAAAACCTCATCGGCCATATCGCGCGCGAACTGCATCTCGTGCGTGACCACGATCATCGTCATTCCTTCCTCGCACAAATCGCGCATCACCTTCAACACTTCATTGCGCAGCTCGGGATCGAGCGAGCTCGTCGGTTCGTCGAACAACATCACCTGCGGCCGCATCGCCAGCGCCCGCGCAATCGCCACTCGCTGTTGTTGCCCGCCGGAAAGCTGCATCGGATACGCATCCGCTTTGTGTTCCAGGCCGATCTTTTGCAAAAGCATCCGCGCCCGCGTCTCGGCTTCCTCTTTCGATTCGCCTTTCACCACCATCGGCGCTTCCGTGATGTTGCGCAGCACCGTGAGATGCGGGAATAAATTGAAACTTTGAAACACCATGCCGGCGCGCAAACGCAACTGCCGTTGCTGCTCGCGCTCGATGGAATTCTGCGGCGCACGCCCGCCTTCAATCGTCACGCCATCAATCGTGATCCGACCCGAGTCCGCGATTTCCAATTGGTTCAAGCACCGCAAGAACGTGCTCTTGCCGCAACCGCTCGGCCCGATCAACACGACCGCTTCGCCGAGTTTCTGCTCGTGATTCACGCCGTGCAGCACGCGAGTTGCCTTATACGATTTGACCAATTGCTCAACGACAATCATATACGTTCAATGGTTGGGCGCGTCGCTCCGCGCGCACCGCTTGTTTCCATTTTCCGCTCTCTTCGTTCCCTTCGTTTCCTTCTGTTCACGTTTGTTATCTCCGCTCATACGCCAGTCTCCGTTCCAAATAGTTGGCAAAAATCGACGCCGGATAACTCAGCGCGAAATAAATTGCCGCCGTCATTAAACCCAACCCGATATAATCGTAAGTGGACATTGCCAGCATGCCGTAGACCTTCGTCAGTTCGACCATGGTGATGACCGAGACGATAGACGAATCCTTGAACATCGCGATGAAATCGTTCGTCACTGGCGGGATGATCATTCGCATTGCCTGCGGCAAAATGATATGGCGCACATATTGTTTGCGCGTCATCCCGAGCGCTTGCGCCGCTTCCGTTTGCCCGTGTGGAATCGCCTGGATACCGGCGCGATAATTCTCCGCTTCATTCGCCGCGTAATTCAAACCCAGCCCGATGATCGCCGCGAAAAACGCGTTCAACCGAATCCCGACCTGCGGCAGCCCGTAATAAATCAAAAACAACTGAATCAACAACGGCGTCCCGCGCATCACCTCCACATACGCCCTGGCGAACCAGCGCAAGGGCGCGACCCCATACAA
The DNA here is from genome assembly GCA_963702845.1 of uncultured Verrucomicrobiae bacterium. Classification (GTDB taxonomy): domain Bacteria; phylum Verrucomicrobiota; class Verrucomicrobiia; order Limisphaerales; family Palsa-1400; genus JAICXV01. Next base: position 1,595,197 of record OY969763.1, read on the forward strand.
CCGCATCAACACAATGATCAAGCCAACGACCACCGCCAACGCCATCGCCAGTACCGAAATCTCCACCGTCACCACCGCGCCGCGCAAGAGTAGGGGAAGATACTTCGACCATTGGCGAATCGTTGAAACGTTCGTTGGCGTAACGTTCGCTTCTGCTTTGTCGCTTGCTGCTTGAGCAGGCGTAGGTTCGACTTTTTTCCGGTGCTGCAGCGCTATCTGTCTTGCATCCCAAACATCGTATTTGCTGTAGATGCGCTCATAAGTTCCATCGTTTGCGAGTTCTGTCAGCGCCTTGTTGATCGCTGCTAACAAGTTCGTGTCTGCCTTCCGTACGCCGGCAGCGTAATATCCAGGCGCGAACGACTTGCCGGCAAACTGCACCTCCACGTCCGGCTTCGCATAGAACTGCGCCGTTGGCAGGTCCATTACGGCTGCGTCGATTCGGTGCGCTTTTAAGTCTCGCAAGGTCTCGACGTTGCCTGGATAGGACATCAAATTGATCCCGCCGGTCTTATCAAGCAGCTTCCACGAAACCGAGGACGACAAGACGCCAACGGTAAGTCCCTTTAATTCCTCCAACGAATCCATCCGCCTCGTGCGCTTGAGCACAACGATCTGCTGCGCATACACGAAGTAAGGAATCGACATCGCAATGTGCCGCTGATTCTGCTGCGTGAGTTCGAGGCCGTTCAGGATGATATCGAATCCGCCGCGGTCCAGTGCGGGGATGAGTTGGTCCCATTGATTTTGGACGAACTTTGCTTTCACCCCGAGCTTCGCGGCCAGGGCATCGGCCAACTCCTTCTCAAACCCGATCAATTCATCCGGCCTATCGGGATTTGGATACACGTAGGGTGCACCGCCTTCGGCATCGCCGCCCCACGCAAGAACACCGGACTCTTTTATTTTCGCGAAAGTATCCTGAGAAAAAGCAGACGAAATTCCGGCTGCGACCAGTAGAACAACTAAGAAACTGCAAAACGTAACGCGCGATAAACGCGATGCGCAACTCACGAGTGCGACAATAGCACGTCTGTGTACAATGCAAGTAATGTTTAAAACCTTTTTCAAAATTCATGTGTGGGAGACGAAGTGATGAGTCTCAAACCTGGGTCTGGATGCAGGAGACGAAGGTTATTCAGTGAGACCGGCGTAACCCACAATCCGGAATTTCGGAAACGAATCACCAAAACCGAGTTCCTCACCTGTTTCATTTTCCTGAGTTCCTGAACGCTGAACACTTTCAGCATCTTTAGTCTCGAAACCATACCCAGTAATTACCTGGATCAAGGAAGATGACCCCGAGGTAGCAGCCCACGGAAAGCGCAGCGAGCCCCATGAGAAGCCACCAGCGAAAGTGCCGATCCTCGCCTCGACGCAGAATGCCCAGCCCAACTGCTGCGACTCATGTGGCAGCACCTGCAATGTGTAGGTCTCGACGACAACGTCGAACGCTCCAATCCAATGCTGGGGAGCGGAAAACAGGTCAGCTACGACGTAAGCCACACTCGAAACTGGGAAACGCTGATGGCACTGGGCTATGGCGGTAGGAGAGATGTCAAAGGCCGTGGTCTCCCAACCTCTACTGGCCATCCACTCAGAGTCATCACCAAGGCCGCATCCGACCTTCAGAGCGGAACCACTCTGTGGAAGCGGTGCAATCCGAGACGTCAAATCAATCAGATTCGGGTTTGGGCGAAGGTCTGCCCAAGGAATGGGAGTGCCAGCATGAAGTGCCTCCTGATAAAGCTCCTCAAACCAAGCGAGCGGCTCACCGCGACCCAAGGCGGCCTGCGCGAGTTCTCTGGCTCTGGCTCTCTTTGTGGACACGGGTGATCCTATTGGCTGGGCGAACAATTAGCTCAGCCACAGCCGCCGAAGCGCGAGGTGGCCGAAGCCGGTGACAACAGAATACTCATTGCGATAGAAATGCCAAGTGCGGCGGCTGTTGGCTGCAGCGCATGGTTAGGCAATAAGTCATAGGTCATCAGCGGAGCCACCGATCATCCGAATGAAGACGCGAGTAATGGCGACTAGGGCTAACGGGATCAATGGATAAAACCACCTCAGGTTGGGGTAATGAGGTCGCAGCATGATCATCGCAATGATGCCGCTCGCAACGAGAATGACTTCGAGCCAAATCAGATGCCGCCAGTTGTATTCCAACCGGAGACTTTCCAACGCCTCATCCGGAAAAATGATCAGTACGGCAACGCCAAGAAACATGTAGCCGTAGCAAGGCGTGTGATTCGAGCTTCCGAGTAATGCAAACGCAATCATCTTGTAATTGGTGTGCGCATGGTGGTAGTGCCTAACGAAATCAGCTCAGCCAGCCCGTGTCAACAAACGTGAACCGCGAAGCGGAATGGAGAGCGGCTTGGCTGCAGCGCATGGTTAGAGCTTGGAACTGGCTCCATAAGCTTGGTCGTAGGCAGCATACCAAAGAACAAACATCGCTATGAAAGCGACTGTGTCTCGGATGAGCAGCAGGCGTAACTTTTTAGATGATGTCATGGGTTCTAACGTAAAGGTCAGCGATCGGAGCCAGACGCCGCTGATGTTCGATTTCTCCCTGAGCGAATCGGCTGGCTCCGATTCGCTGCACCGTTTGGTTCGGTGAAATTCCGTTCAATGGCGCGGCGCTTGGACTGAGCAACCTCAAACAACGCTCACGACTCGGCGATGGCTTCTGCTTCTGGGCGCTCTCAATCTGACGGTCAATCTCCTGGAGCTTCGTTTGTCCGATACTACGCCGGCGTGGGAGCCACTCCCTGGCGTCATGTGCCACCTTGGCCTCTAGCACCCGCCATCCCTTGTCGTCGTTTTTGCGCGGGATGCGCCAACGCCACTCAAGCTCCCAGAGGCGTCCTCCACACTGCGAACAACGGAGGTTCGTGTTCAAACCGTAGGCTGCTTCCGCTCGACGGGAAGTTCGACAGGAAATGCAAATGTAGGTGCGACTGGACATTCGCGCGCTATTTCACCGAACGTGAAGCGCAGCCACGCCGGGCCAGTGGCGCTGAAATGCAACCGTAACGCTCAGCCCGCGTTGGCTGACGCGACTGGGTTACGCTGCTCATTTTGTTTGCTTCTCTCGCTGTCTCCGGCGGCGTGTCAATATTGTGCCCACAATCATCCAGACCGTGACCATGGCGGAAACGATGATCGCACCGCCCAAGTAATGCAAGGTGGGTGCTTGGTTTCCGTCGTAGTCGTGGATCGGGCCGATGCCAAAGGCAACTCGAACGACATACAACGCCCAAACGAACACAACGAACATCGCCCCAACCGTTGCGCGGAGCTTTGGTTGGTCTCTAAAGAAATCAGGCATAACGCCAGAACTCACACACGCCGGGTCGATAAGCGCTGTCCGCGAAGCGGAGCTGCGATGGCCATTCGGCGTTGTGTGCAGTGATTTTGTTAGGCGTCATGATCGTAATCCTCCCGGCTCGTGAATCTCAATACGATTGCCAAACGGGTCGCGCACAAAGAAACGCTTCCACGGTGCGGGACGGCCATCATCCGTCTCCACGCCTGCTGCCTTCAATCTGGCTCTCAACCCATCAACGTCGACACACTCGAGGCCAAAGTGCCGCTGCACGTCTGGACCAAAACGCTGCTCCTCTGCTGATAAGTGAATATCAAGTCCACCGGCATCAAACCACACGCCGCCGCGAACCCGAAGCGGCTCAGGCTTTGGAATCTCACGTAAGCCAAGGTGTCCGCCATAGAACGAACGAGCAATCTCCTCACTGCCATTTGGTATGGTGACGTTGATGTGTGAGAGGTGCATGAGTGTAAGATGCCGAACGCCCCAAGCTCAGCGACGGCGGCCACAAGTCGCGCCGATTGCAACCGCGACGGCCCGCCGACATTCGCTGCAGCGCATGGTTAGGCCGCATTTTGTTTTCGTTGCAAAATCCTAAAACCCATTAAACCTGCTACCGCTAAAAAATAAATGCTCGCACTCGCAGGCTCCGGAACACTTGTTACCAGCCAACTCCCCACTCCTGGAAAACTGGTGTTAACACCATAAGTAAGCGCGTCCCCTGGAACTCCGCTAACGCGGTAAGTTGGAACACCAGATGCGTAGAAGAAATCCAAGGATGAAACTACTTGTCCGCCGGAGTACGAAGTTCCTGTAATGCCAATCGTTTGGGGATGACCATCCTGAGAGGACGTGGCTCCAACCAGAGAAATGAGCGACTGTATTGAGGGATCAGCCGCTGGATAATCGCCCGTGCCAGGGATTCCCGCTGATGTGTAAAGACCGAGAACTTCCTGAGCTGTGGCAAATCTAAACCCGTTAAAAATTCCTCCAGATTGGGTCCCGGCAATCACCTGCTGATATGACAAGCCTGCGCTCGCGGTGAGATCAAGCCAGCTAAGTCCGGTGGACGTGTCTGTCGTCACAGAGTTTAGCCCAAAGCTTGGATTGCTTGCCTGAATTAAGTTTGCATTTGCCGGAAGACATGACAGACAAAGCGAAATGATCGCAGCAAAAGCGACATTGTGGATGTTTTTCATCTTCACCTCTTGTTGGTTGTTTTATGTGTAAGCGGCCTAGACCATATGGCTTAACGAGAAAGTCAGATGGGTGTTTGATCTCGGTGTTACGCGGGTTATCGGCGTGTGCCGACCTATCCGCAATATGAGAGTCCCGACGGCGGGTCGGGGCTGATTCAGCATCAATGAAAGAAACCAAACACCCATGAATAAAATCGTGCATTACCTCGGTCTGGACGTCCACAAAGAAACTATTGCCGTGGCCATCGCGCCGCAGGATACCACCGAGGTCCGTTCCTACGGCATCATCGGCGGAGCCCTTGAAGCCGTCGAAAAGCTCGTCAAAAAACTATCTGCACAAAACATTGAACTGCGTTTTGTTTACGAAGCGGGTCCCTGCGGCTTTGTCATTCATCGCTATCTTAAAAGCAAAGGCATCCAATGCGATGTGGTGTCGCCTTCGCTCATTCCCAAAAAGGCTTCCGACCGGGTGAAGACTGATCGGCGTGATGCCGAGCAACTGGCCCGTCTTTATCGGGCGGGAGAACTGAGGGCCATCTACGTGCCTGATCAGGAGGATGAAGCTATCCGCGATTTGATCCGGGCCCGCACTGCGGCGGTGTGTGACCAGCGCCAGGCCCGAAATCGTTTGAAAGGCTTTTTGTTGCGACTGGGTTTTCGTTACAGCGGCAAGACCAGTTGGAACGATGCGCACAAGCGTTATCTCTCCGGCTTGCTCATGCCGCAACCGGCGCAGCAAATCGTCTTTCAGGAATGCATTCATACGATCGACGACGCCAGCCAGCGACTGGAACGACTGACTCAAGCAGTGGAAAACTCTTTGTCGGGCTGGAAATGGGAACCGGTGGTGCGCGGGCTGATGAGCTTGCGTGGGGTGCAAGTGCTCAACGGGATGACTTTGGTGGCTGAGGCTGGGGACATGACCCGCTTTACTGAGCCGCGGCAGCTGATGAGTTTTTTTGGACTGACTTCCTGCGAGCACAGCAGCGGCGGAAAACGCAGCCAAGGTGGGATTACTAAATGCGGCAACACCCACTGCCGGCGCGTCCTGACCGAAGCGTCCTGGCATTACCGTCTCAAACCGCAGGTCAGCGAGGTCATGCAAAAATGACAGGAAAAACAAAGCAAAGAAGTCCGCTTGATCGCATGGAAAGCTCAACAGCGACTGCATAAACGGTTCCGCTTCCTATCGGTTCGTAAAAAGAGCGTCGTGGTGGTCACTGCCATTGCGCGTGAACTGACCGGCTTTGTCTGGGCCATCGCCTGCCAGATCAAAGCGCCGCAAAAACCAGCTGCGCCGGAAATTATCCGGACCTGCCGCGGCCGCGTTTACAAACTGAATCCAACCCGAACTTATAAAAAATAACATTTAAGAATGAAGTGGCACGAACCGATTATCAGCAAACCAACTGCTGATGAGCACGTGAGCCGAAGCGCTATCGCGCCAGCTCTCGCTACGCTGCCGCTGCGCTCACCCGGTCGAATCGCTGGGCAAAACCGAACAAATAAAAAAACTTTAACTTTGCAGTGGATTGATGAGTTGGCAGAGAGCAGCTCGGTTAGGCGAACCCTCGTGAGTGTTAAGAGGAAGTTCCTTGCGAACGAACCCTCGTGCCTAGAGAGAGGAAGCGCCGCGACTCGAACCGTGGTCAGGTCGATAAGTCAGGTCTTCAGACCCGATGAACTCACGCATATCAGCAGGATCAACCGTCGTTGATTGCTGCTTCTGCCAACTCAACAGTCCATTGCTCAATGTCAGACGGTGAGTGGCGCCGGGCCACAGACGTCCGATATGCAAACAGAGCGCGCCACCGGCGTCCACTCCACTGCGCTCGTTAGGCCAATGGTCCGCCTCTGTATCCAAAATACTCAAAACAATTCGTCTCCTCTGAAGTCTCGACCTCATCGTCCTGAAATGCGTTCAGACGCTCATCGGGATTCTTCAACAATCTACGGGCAGCAACGACTTCGGGGTGTTGAAGAAATCGCTGTACCGCGGCGTGAACAAGCCGGTCAGCCTCCTCAGTAAACATGCCGAACTGCTGCGGCAGCCTATAAGCTCTCACTGGCATTAAGAAGCTCTTGAGAATCGCAGCATATAGCCTGTCTCGAACTGCTGTATCTCCCAGTTCCCCATGCTTTGCATAGGTCTTATCCAGCGCCGTCAAAAACTGTTTCAACGCGCTTCTGATAATCCGAGTCTTTTTATCGTAAGCAACGCGCTCCTTATCGCGTCGCTTCTTGAGAGGCTTTTCAGCAATCTCAATCGACAATTTCATACTGAAAAGCAGTTTGAGTTTCTCATCGTCGGTCTTAGCCTTCGACAATCGCTCAAGCAATTCACCTAGTTCCGTTATGCGCTTCCTGAGGGGCTTAGCGCTCATGTGGCCTAACTATGATTATGCGACGAGGTGTCGCGGTAATTTTGATATACGAACGGTTGGTTCATATCGGTTGAGGAGACTATTGTTCTGCTGCCGTTGCCGATCAAGCGCAACAAAACGCATCTCTTCGCCGACGTGATCGACCGCCTGCCGCACGAAAAAGTAAATACCACGGTAAGTGTCCGCGCTTGGTTAAGGATGTGGATATGTGTAGGACGTGATACCTGCTTCGAATGCAAACTATTTCCTTGCTGACAGCGGCAAGGCCGATTCCTGCAAGAGTGCGCAGAGTTCAAACGGCTCGGGAGCGGCCATCAGATTGGCCAGGTCGTAGAACCAAATTGTGACCATATTTTTGAGAGCAGCCGGCTGGTAATCCCCACCTATTTTTCCCGTCACGAACCTCACTGATGCGAAGATGGACCAGCCGCCTTCTTTGGAGTCGAACTCCTCGCGGTTCAAAACAAATTTTGCGAGGTTTGCCTGTCTGTTGATCTTGCTCAGGTAAGCGTGTATGGCGCTGGCTTTTTTATCGCGCCGGTTCATCGGTTTCGCCGCGAGCATCGTGCCCAGTTGCAGGTAATATGGATTTACCAAAACGTGACTGCGCAACGGCATCTCCGCATGAAAAATCTCGAACTCTGTGCCTTTAAGATCTCGAACCGTGCAATCGGCGGCGCGAATAGTGGACTTGAGGCGCGCAAGTTGGTTGGGACTCAGCTTCGGTTTTGGCATAGATTGGATTCAGCATGAATCAGTCTCTCCTGCGTTTTCAACTCATTCTGATTCGGTTATAATCGGTAGCGGGAGGTCAGAGTCGCCGGGGGAGGATGCCGATGAAGAAATAGATGAACTTTTTGACTCCTGCGTCGCGCTGTCGTGAAACTTCGTTTGAGGGCTTTGACCCAGGGTAGCGCCCCGCTGCCCTCCGCAACCGTGGGCTGGAGGCTGCAACTCCTTTGGAGTTGTGAAAATGGACGGGGTTCAATCGTCGCTACGCGACGAAAATTCTTTTGGCTTTCACGGTCCCTGGGATGAATCCCACGGCTGCCTTCGGGAACCGCTACGCGGTGCTCCATCGGAACCCTTTCTTATTGGGGCAGCTTGCCCTGCTTAAAACTCTCCAGCGCTTGCGCGAGCTGGTCTTTGATCCCTGGCTCAGCCCCGCCCAAGGCCTCGGTCTCCAGTTGGATGGCTCTCTCTTTTTTGCCTTGTAGGAACGCGAGGCGAGCTTGGGTGTGGAGGAATTCAGGCTCTGGTGCTTTCAATAGGGTGACGGCGCGTTCCATGAGCAAATTTGCCGTGTTGAGAATAACGTTATTGGTGGGGTTCCGATTGGCTATGGTCCGCGCTATGCGGTTCTGCACATACGGATTATCGCTGTTTTCATCGCTGAGCTGCATCGCCACCTTGCTGGCAGCGTCGAAGTCTTTCTTGCCCATGAGGACGGTGATGCGAAGGCATTGGGTGACGGGTTTTTTTTGAGGAAAAATTTTGTCCAACTCGTCGATTTCCTTCATCGCCTTGTCCCACTGCTTGGTTTTCCAGGCTTGTTTGCCCAATTCATTGTGTGTTTCCCATGCTTCGGATTTGGTTGGTAACGCTTCCTTCTCGAGTGCCCGCTTCTTTGGGTCGAAGGTGTCTGCGAGAAGATGATCGATGATTTTCTCGTCCAGGTCATTGGGGTGACCGATGAAGGCGATTTTTCCCTGTTTATCGATGACGAATGCTATTGGAATACCTTCTTCCGCGGGATTCAGCCAGGTTTCCACCATCTTTCCAAAAAACTTGTTGGTCACACCGGTACCATCATCAAGCGCAACGCGGTAGGTCATTAAGTCGCCCATTTGTTTTATGAAGGGTTCAACGCGTTTCACGTCTCCCTGCTTGGTGTTCTGGCCGATGACAACGACTCCCTTGTCCTTGTATTTATTATGGAGTCGATTCAGGTGTGAAATGGCCTCTTTGCAAGGAGCCCACCACGTGGCCCAGAATTCGACGATGTAAATTGTCCCTGGTTTGAATTCCTTGACCGGTTCGCCCTGCACCCATTTTGAAACGTAAAGTTTCGGAGCTGCGTCTCCTTCACGGAGCGTGGCCGCATTGGTCGAAAGAATGGTGGCGGTGAGTGCCGTCAGGGCGGCACACCGGATTATGGCTTTTAGCTTCATTGGGCAAACAGGGAATTGGTTGGTATTATCATGCATCTGGCATCGCTGTGTAACACCCTAGATTGAGGGTGTATGAACGTGGTCGTGCCGCTGTTATGGTGACAGTGTTCCACCCGTTATAACCTTATAACTAAATCACAGCGGCACTGTGCCGTTAAGCGAAAACCAAACTACATTATGAAAAACGTTCTAGCTCTGGCATCAGCCACATTGTCCTTGCTGGTCGCAACACCGGCTGTTTACGCCGGGTCTACCGGATTCTTGCGAATCCACATGGTCGCCAGCTCCGACCCAAACCGTCCGCAGGGTTCGCGGGCTGATTGTTGGATCATCGAGCTTCCTGACAACACCAGAATGGTCGTCGATATTGGCGATGATGGCTATTACGGAGCCGTGACCAGCAGGCTTACGGCGTTGGGGATTTCCCAGGTCAAATACCTGGTCGGCACCCATGATCACGTCGATCATATCGGCGATATGAATGCGTTCGTGAGCAACGGGTGGGTCAACAACACGACGATGTGGTTTCCCAAAGGCGCTATCAATACGCAGACGACTTACTACAGCGACCTGGTGAATGCTTTGAACAACAAAGGCATGTCGATGACGAAGATCGTGGCCGGCACCTATATCATCAACACGACCTATAGCGGCAAGGCGTTTAAAATTCGCTGCCTCAGCCCGGAGAATTCTAAAGTAGATGGTGGCGCCGATGATTGGGGTTCCGAAAACGAGGCTTCATTGGTCCTCAAAATCACCTATGGCGCCAAGTCGATCCTGATGCAGGCCGATGCCTATGGAAATGTTGAAGACAGTATTCTTGCTGGCCCGTATGGGAGCGAAATCAACCTTTGCCAGGTTCTCAAGGTCGGACACCATGGTGTCAACGCCAATGGCGCTATTTCCTGCCGCGAAGCATATCTGGATGCCGCCGGAGTGAACAAAGCGCTGATCAGCAATGGTAATTTGGCGATCGACCCCACGATCAAAGCCAGACTGCAGGCGAGAAACATCCATTATTTCTCTACGGGTTTTGGCGACGGCTATTGCTACCTCGAAACCGATGGCTCGTCCAATTGGGTGGAAAGCGAAGCTCCGCAATGGCCTTAAGCCATTGAAGGGGGCACACAGGGGCGTCATTCAATACCTGGATATTTCGGACATCGGGTGGTTCGTCGAGTCCAACGTCCAATTCTGAACGAGGGATAATTCGGAGGGGGGGCGGCGCGCGCGGAGCCGGAAAGACGGAACAACAGGACTTGATGCACCGCTCAGCGGATGCTGTCCGGTTCGCCAACGCGCCCTACCTGGCACGGCTTAGAGTTCGTCGACGGCGATGACGCGGACGATTTCTTCGAGGGTGGTTTGGCCTGATAATGCGCGGTTTAATCCGCGTTGCCACATGGTGTGCATGCCTTGGCCGGTCGCGACTTGTTGCAAGGTTTTGGTCGGGAGCTTTTGCATGACGGCGTCACGAACGGGTTGATCGACGGTGAGTAGTTCGACGACGGAAGTTCGTCCGGAAAAACCTGTGCCGGAGCATTGTTCGCAGCCGGCACCTTTGCGCAAGGTGGCGTTTTCGAGGTCGGCAGTCGGCACGAGTTTGGCAAGGTGCGGGTCGGGTTCGTAAGGTTGCGCACAATAGGTGCAGTTGGTGCGGATAAGTCGCAGGCCAAGAACACCGCTGATGCTGGAGGAAAGCAGGAATGGTTCGATGTCCATATTGATGAGACGCGCGAAGACGCCGGCGGTGCTGCCCGAGTGAATGGTGCTGATGACCAAGTGTCCGGTGAGGCCGGCCTGAACGGCGATGGCGGCGGTTTCGGGATCGCGAATTTCGCCGACCATGATGACTTGTGGATCCTGACGCATCAATGAGCGCAATGCTTTTGGATAGGTGAATTCCTGGGCGAGGTTGACCTGCGCCTGGGCGATCATGGGCAGGTTGAATTCGACGGGGTCTTCGACGGTGGCGATGCTGATGCTGGGGCCGGAGCGTTGGACCAATGTGTAAAGCGCGGAATAAATGGCGGTGGTTTTTCCGGAACCGGTCGGGCCGGTGAGGAGAATGAGACCGCTTGGTTTGTTCAGCAGTTTGAGAAATGGCTGGAGGATGTCGTCGTCGAATCCGAGCGAAGCAAGATCGAAGCTGCGATTGCTGGGGTCGAAGATACGGACGACGATTTTTTCGCCGCGTGTGGTCGGGAAAATGGAAATACGTTGCTCGACACCGCCGAGCTCGGGGTCGGCGGGCGCATGGCCCTCTTGCGGAAGGCCGTTCTGATAGGTGATGAGGTTGGCCATTACTTTGAAACGGCCGGAGATTTTTTCCATCAAATCGAGCGGGAGATGGACGAGTTCGGTAAGGACGCCATTAAGACGGATGCGCACGGCGAGGGTGCTTTCCCACGGTTCGATGTGGATGTCGCTCGCGCCTGCTTTGACTGCATCGAGCAGGAGATATTTGACGAGTACCGCGATTTCGACACCTTTGTCGGCGGATTCCGATTGGAGATAACGTAGGGTTTCGCTCATGTTGTTGCCGTCCTTCTTTACTTTGGTATGCCGGTTTTTGGGGCGTGTCACGGGGAAAGTTTCACGATTTACGGTTGAGGGAGTTTGGAGCGGTCGGAGATTTCGACGGCTGCCGACTTGGAAGTCGGCGATACGGCAGGTTTGGAAACCTGCGATACGAGCTGATAAACTTCTCGACGTTGTGGGTGCTTGTCATTTAAATCGCGGGCAATGAAAGCTCTCGTAAGGTCGTTGAGTTGTTTACTTGTCACGAGCACGTTGGTCTTTGCGGCCAAATCGGATTGGCATATCGCGAAGGGTCCGCTGATGACGGAGTGGTCGGAGGACGTCTCGTCAACGCATCCGTGGCCGGAATATCCGCGTCCGCAAATGGAACGTAAGGATTGGATGAATCTTAATGGGCTTTGGGACTACGCGATTCTCGAAAAGAAAAACGGGGTGCAAGGACCGTTCGACGGAAAAATTCTCGTGCCGTATCCGATTGAGTCGGCGCTTTCGGGCGTGATGAAGCGGGTCGGTGAGAATCAGGTGATCGTCTATCATCGCACGTTTCGGCTGCCATCTTCGTGGAAAAATGAGCGCGTGTTGTTGCACTTTGGCGCGGTCGATTGGGAGACGGTGGTGGTGGTGAATGGCAAGCGCGTGGGCGAACATCGTGGTGGGTTTGATCCGTTTTCGTTTGATATTACCGATGTGCTCGCGACTAACGCGCTGCAGCATGTTGAAGTCACTGTTTTTGATCCGACAGACGCAGGTGGCCAACCGCGCGGCAAGCAGGTGAATAAGCCAGGTGGGATTTACTACACACCGAGTTCAGGGATTTGGCAGACGGTGTGGTTGGAGCCGGTGCCGCGTGCTTACATCGCGGATTTCAAGGTGACGCCTGACGTCGATGGCGAAGCGTTGCGTATTACGGTGAATGCGACTGGTGGCGATCTGGTTGAAGCGATCGCGTATTCGCATGGACACGAAGTTGGCCGCGCCACCGGTGATGCTGGAAAAGAGTTTCGTGTGCCGGTGCCGAAGCCGCGACTTTGGTCGCCGGACAAGCCTCACCTCTACGATCTAAAAATCAATTTGATGAAAGGATTCGTTCCGCATGAGCGCAAGGGCGATCCAAAATGGGGGCACAACTTCCGCAAGATTGATTCTGTCTCGAGCTATTTTGCGATGCGCAAAGTTTCGCTGGGCAAAGATGCCAATGGAATTATGCGGCCGATGTTAAACGGAAAATTTATTTTCCAGGCTGGCCCGTTGGATCAAGGGTTTTGGCCGGATGGTTTGTATACGCCGCCGACGGATGAAGCGATGTTGTACGATCTGGAGATGACGAAGGACCTTGGTTTCAACATGACGCGCAAGCACGTGAAGGTTGAACCGGATCGTTGGTATTACTATTGCGACAAGCTCGGATTGTTGGTCTGGCAGGACATGCCGAGCGGTAACAATAAGACTCCGGAGGACAAGGCAGAGTTTGAACGCGAACTGAAACAACTCGTCGCGACGCATTACAATCATCCGTCCATATATATGTGGGTGGTGTTCAATGAAGGCTGGGGGCAATACGATACGGAACGCCTGACAGGTTGGGCGAAGAAAATGGATCCGTCGCGGCTGGTGGATAATGCGACTGGTTGGACCGATATGAAGGTTGGGGACGTCATCGATATGCATAATTATCCCGGGCCGGGTTCTCCGATGCCGGAAGCGAATCGAGCGGCGGTTTTGGGTGAGTTTGGCGGGCTTGGATTGGGAATCGACGGACACACGTGGACGCAGAAGACGTGGGGATATCAAGGAATGTCTGATCGCGCGGCGTTGACGCGCCGGTATGTGAGTCTGTTGCGCAAGGCGTGGGCGTTGGAGAAGTCACCGGGATTGAGCGCGATTGTTTACACGCAAATCACGGATGTGGAGACGGAATGTAACGGGTTGATGACTTACGATCGAGCCGTGACTAAGCCGGACGTTCGACGCGTTGCGGAAGCAAATCGCGGCCATGTTCCACCGGAACCGAAGCACACGGTGCTGGTGCCGACTTCAAAGGAAGTTGCGGCGACCTGGAAATATACTTTCAAGAAACCGGCGGATGATTGGACGAAAACGCACTTTGACGATTCGTCGTGGCACGCAGGACCCGGCGGGTTTGGGACGAAAGGAACTCCGGCTTCGGTGGTGCGAACGGAATGGAACACTGGCGATATTTGGCTGCGTCGGACGTTTGAATTGCCGGCGGGCAAGTACGACGAGACGGAACTGGTCGTGCACCACGATGAAGATGCGGAGATTTATATCAACGGCGCGCTGGCAACGAAGCTGAGCAGTTTTACGAGCGACTACGGCAGTGAGGGGATTCGCTCGCGCGCGCTGAATTCGTTGCATGCTGGCGCCAATGTAATGGCGGTGCATTGCCGGAACACGAGCGGTGGCCAATACATCGACGTGGGCCTGGAGAGCGTTGGCCAATAGACGTTCAGGGAAAACCGGATTGACAGTTTTTTGTGGTGGCAGTTGAGTTGAGCTCTTGTTTGCCCTGTGGATCAGACTGCACACATTTCATTTACCGGTGTTCCGGTGCCGAAACGATTGCCGTATCGGCGCTCTGTGAAATCACTCGGTGCGGCAGCTCGCCGCGATGAAGAGGGCGAACCGATTTCGCCTTTTATTTGGTGGGTTTTCGAACGGGCGAAACTCAATTCCTCGGTCTATCGACCTACGTGCTTGAACCGACGGTTAAATGCGTGTTTGCGGCGGTTGCGTGCAGCGACGCCTGATGCGGCGAAAAGAATTATAGAGTCCCGGCCGGAACTGCGTAACGCGGCGCTCGATACGTTGCTCTTGGGTGTATCGGAATTTTTTCGTGACCCTGAGGTGTTCCAAAATTTGCGCGACCAGGTGCTTCCGAGGATGTTGGAACGCGGCGGGCGTTTGCGGATCTTGAGCATGGGAGTTTCAGAGGGGCATGAGTTGTACTCGATTGCAATCCTGTTGGCGGAAATGGGGGTGTTGGAGAGATGCGAGTTGATAGGAATGGATTGTCGACCGGAGGCAATCAGGCGCGCAGGGCAGGGGCGGTTTAATGATGGCGATATTGAGGGCGTCGATGATTCGTTGCGGGAGCGGTATTTTTCTTCGGAAGAGAACTGGTGGGTGGTCAAAGAAAGTGTTCGCCAGGCAATCCAGTGGAGTGTTGGGAATGTTTTGAGTCTTGACGGCTTTGCTCCGAGGGACATTATCTTTTTTCGCAACGTCGCCCTTTATTTGACGGCACGACACGCTGAGTGTGCGTGGAGTGCGTTGTATGGGCGTTTGAAACCAAATGGGATGCTCGTCGCCGGCAACGCAGACAAACCCCCGGCATCCCTCAAGCTTATTCGCGTTGCGCGGTGCATTTACGAAAAGCCAGGCCGATTAGCGTTATGACTGTTGGCGAGAAGACATCCAACGGGAAATGGTTCGGGTTGATTTCGATAGCGATCTTTGTCGTGGCGGTTGCCGCGATGGTGACGTTGCGCTTCGTTGTTTTTCCGCGGGAGTTCCTGACGTTGAGTTATTCGTTGCCGCTGTTGGTTTGTCTGTGGCACCGCGATCGGCGTTTGCTGTGGAGCATGGCGGCAGTGTTTACCGTGATGGCGATTCTCAAAGGAACGTTTCTTGGACCTGATCCGCAGACAGTAACCGGGTGGGACGTGTTGATGTCGTTGATGCATGTTGTGAATATCGCGGCCGTTGGCGGAACTATTCACGCGGTGATCGCTTTGACGGACCGGCTTCGTCGGAAGAACGCCGAATTGGCGGATGCGAATGATGAGCTTGCGGGGCGAGCGGAAGAAATCGGGCGACAGAATGAGGAGTTGCAACAGCAAGCTGAGGAGCTAGCGCAACAGAACGAGGAGATTCAAGCGCAAGCGGAGGAGTTCAACCGACAGAACGAAGAACTCAACCAGCAATCGGAAGAATTGCACGCGCAGACTGATGAACTGCAGATCACCAATACGGAGTTGGCGGAGCGCGAAGTGATGTTGCAGACGTTGATCGAGTGCGCGCGGGCGCCTGGGTCGGACCGGGATTTTCTCGACCGGATTTGTCAGTCGGTGGTGAGGCTGTGCGGCAATCGCGCGGCGGGTGCGGCGGTGGTGGAGAAGCAGGAAAATGAATTGTTGGTTCGCGCTTGTTCTGGTGTGGCGTCGTCGCGCGAGTTGCAATGGCCTTTTGACCAAACGCTGACGGCGATTGTGATGCAGGAGCGGCGCACGGCATTTATTGAGGATGTCGCGAGACGTCCGGACATCGTCCTGCCGCCCGGGACGAATGTGAAGTTTCAGTCGGTGATTGCAGCGCCGCTGTTTATCAGTGGTGCGGCGGCCGGCGCTGTGACGGCGTATTCGCCTGAACCGCAGAAATGGACGACGCGTGATTTTGAATTGTTGGAATGGGTGGCGACGCAGTGTTCGTTTGTCCTGGAAGCACGGCGTTTACGCGAAGCAATGGCGCAGGCGAATGCAAATCTTGAATCAATGATTAAAGAGCGGACGACGAAGTTGCAGGAAATGATCAATGAGCTGGAGCATTTCTCGGTACACGATCACGCACGATATGCGCGCGCCGCTTCGCGCCATGCAAGGGTTTGCGGTGATTTTAAAAGAGGAGTGCCCGAACCTCGGGACGGAAGCGTCCGAGTATGTTGATAATATTATCAACTCGGCGCGCCGAATGGATCGGTTGGTGACGGATGCTTTGAATTATAACAAAGCGGTGCGGCAAGAGATTGCGGCGACGCCGGTGGATGTGCGGAAGCTGGTCGATGAAATGTTACCGGCGTATCCGTTGTTTCAGGAGCCGCATGCGCGGGTGGAGATCGCGGGTGAGCTGCCGCACGTCCTGGGAAATGAAGCGGGTTTGACGCAATGTGTTTCGAATTTTTTGGACAACGCGGTGAAGTTTGCAAAACCGGGGGAACAGCCACGGATCAGAATTTGGGCCGAGACGAACGACGATAACGCGAAGATTTGGTTTGAAGATAATGGGATAGGAATTCCTGAAGATTTTCAGCCGCGCGTTTTTGAAATGTTTCAACGCGGCAGCAAAGCGCATGAAGGCACTGGCATTGGCCTGGCGCTTGTGCGAAAGGTGGTCGAACGAATGGGCGGTAAAGCGGGTTGTGAATCGAAAGTTGGCGAGGGCAGCCGGTTTTGGATCGAGTTAAAACGTAGTTCATGAGCGCGCGACAGGACAGTCCAGTGATGCTTTACGTCGAAGACGAGGTTTCTGACGTGTACTTTATGCGCCGCGCGTTCAAGGTCATGTCGGTGGGCTGGCATTTGCAGACGGTGGCGGACGGAAGTGAGGCGATTGCTTACTTAAATGGCGAAGGGAAGTATGCAGACCGGCCCCTGTATCCGCAGCCGCAATTTGTGCTGCTGGATTTGAACCTGCCGCTGGTATCTGGATTTGATGTGCTCGCGACAATTCGGCGTCATGCGGATTATGTGAATTTGCCTGTAGTCGTGTTTTCTTCGTCGGGCCGGCCTGAAGATCGCCAGCGCGCCAGCCAATTGGGTGCAAACGGCTACATTTTGAAACCTTCATCCGGTGCTGATTTTGGCCATACGGTCTCGGAACTTCAGTCCTTCTACGTTGCTTGCGACCGAATTGCGACAGTAGAAGCGCGCCGTGGGTCGATAATCCGAATTTAGTTCCCACCTCATGCTGGACGGCTGCATTGTCCCGCGTCTACAATGTCTCGCCATGACGCAGCCTGAGAAACTTTTACGGGAATTGATCGCTTTGCCGAGCGTCAACCCTGCGTTTTTGCCGGCCGGTGATGCCCGGGCGGGGGAGCGGCGCGTCACTGAATTTCTCGCGGCCACGGCTTGTCGGGCGGGGCTTGATGTGGATTTGCATAAGGTGCTGCCGGGACGTTCGAATTTTTTTGCACGATTGACTCCTGCTGGAACTGCGACACACCGAATTGTTCTCGCGCCGCACATGGATACCGTTCCGCCGGTCACGGATAAGCAATTGGTTCCTGTTCGTGAGAATGACCGTTTGTTCGGGCGCGGAGCGTGTGATACGAAGGGTTCGATTGCAGCGATGCTGAGTGCGTTGATGCATTTGGCTCGTGACAAAAAACGGCCAAAGAAAACGGAAATCGTTTTTGTTGGACTAATCGACGAGGAGAACGCGCAAGCGGGTTCGCGTGCTTTTGCGGCCAGTGGATTTAAAGCAGACCTGGCGATTGTTGGTGAGCCAACGCGCAATCAGATTGTAACGGCGCACAAAGGAAGTCTTTGGTTGCTGTTCGAGACAACTGGCAAAGCAGCGCATGGCGCGCGGCCGGAGTTGGGAGTTAATGCAGTGCACGAGATGGCGTGCATTGTCGATATGTTGCAAACGGACTACGCCAAGATGTTGCGCGGGAGAAAGCATAGGTTGCTTGGGCATCCCACAATTAGTGTTGGTTCGATTCACGGAGGAACTCAGCCGAACATTGTTCCGGCGAAATGCGTGGCGAGCGCGGATCGGCGGTTGTTGCCGGGTGAGACGCAGGCGTCAGTATTTGCGGAGATTCAGGCGTTGCTGCGTAAACGCGGACTTCGGGCGACTATCGGATGCGCCAAGAATCCCGGGTTGCCGATGGAAGCGGATTTGCGGTTACCGATGGTGCAGCAGTTTCTGAAAACGGCGCGACAAGCGAAACCGGCGGGGGTTGATTATTTTTGTGACGCTTCGGTGCTTGCCCATGGCGGCATTCCGAGCGTTGTCTTTGGGCCGGGAGACATCGCGCAGGCGCATACGTCGAATGAATGGATTTCAATTCGGTCGCTTGAGCAGGCCACGGGCTTATTGCTGAAATTTTTGCAGTCGCTCGCTTAGTCGCTTTCCCGCCATGACGACAAATCCTCCTGCCGCAGCCAAGAGTTACGACGCGAAAACGGCGAGTTCTCACCGTTGGGCTTTTTTTAAGCAAAGCGGCTGGATGGTGATTGCGACTGTCGGCGGCGGATTGTTCATGACGGCGGTACACACGGTTGCCGGTAAAAAAATGCTGCCCGATGAATACAGCGGGTTTTATGCGTTGCTGCGGTTTTTTATTTGGATGGGAATTCCTGCCGCTGGTTTGCAGAACGTGTTTGCGCAGCAATCAGCAGCGGCGCTGACGGATGATAAGGAGCACCAGTTAGCTGGCACGACCCGGGCGATTTTGCGCGCGATGTTTATTCTGTGGCTGGTTACGTCGGTAATTATTTTTGCAGCCAACCGCCAAATTCTTTCGGTATTGAAGGTCAGTAATCCGGCGGCATTGTGGTTTGCCATTGTGCTTGGGCTGACAACGCTTTGGGTTCCGATTTTCAAGGGACTTCTGCAAGGTAAGCATCACTTCGCCGGATTTGGTTGGTTGCAAATTGTCGACGGCGTCGGGAGATTCGCGGGTGTGGCTGTGTTGTTACTGGCGTTCGGCGGACAGGCGGCGAGCGGGATGGCTGGCTGTGTGTCGGGACAAATTGCAACGTTGGCGCTTGGGTTTTGGCTGACGCGCGGAATTTGGACGACTGAAGGCGCGGCGTTCAAATGGCGGCCGTGGTTGGCTCGAGTGATTCCGCTGACATTTGGTTTGGGCGCAATCCTGTTTATCACCGCGACTGACGCGTTGTTTGTGCAAAGCACGTTTGGTGCGGACACTCGCCAGTTATATATGGGGGCGAACTTGACTGGTTTTGCGGTGATGCAATTCGTTTCGCCAATCGCAATGGTGATGTTCCCGCGGGTCGTGCGCAGCGTGGCGAAATCGGAAACGACTGATGCGTTGCGGTTAACGGTTTTGCTGACGGCCGGCGTTGGGATTATGGCGGCGCTCGTCTGCACGGTGATGCCAACGTTGCCGTTGCGCATCATTTACGCGACATCGCCAAAAATGTTGGGTGCCGCGCCGTTGGTGCCGTGGTTCGCGTGGTCGCTATTGCCTCTAACGGTGAGCAACGTGCTTCTTACGAACCTGCTCGCACATGAGCGATATCGCGTCGTGCCGTTTGCGGTGGTGATCGCGGTGGCGTATCTCAGCACGTTATTTGCATTCGGCAATCATTTGGTGCACATGGAGCAGATGCAGGCATTCACGTCGGTCGTTCAACTGCTTGGGGTGTTCAGCCTGGTGCTGGTGGTCGTGTGCGCGTGGTTTACCTGGGGAGCTTCTCGGAAGTAGCGTCAATTTGCGTTTTCGGGTCCGGTGCCGGCGGCGGAGCGTTGAGTTTGCGATAAGCCCAGTTTTCCGCGGGAGCGAAAAATTTACGCAAAAACGCGAAGGGCGAATAGATCCAGCGCAGGCGAATGACTGATAGCAGCATCGTCAATGACGTTTTTCCCAGTGAAACTTTTGAGCCCACCTTGTCAGTCCATTCTGTCGGGACTTCGAGGATTTTGTAACCGGCGCGCTTAATCAGGTAGAGAAGATTGATGTCGAACGCCATGTCGGCGATGCAGAGCGATGAATGGATACCGTCAACAACCTCTCGGTGCAGAAGCTTAGCGCCGCATTGGGTGTCGCGAATGTTCATCCAAAAGAGTGATTGGACAATGGCGTGAAACACGCGACTGGCGAATTGTCGGCGGCCGGTTTGCGATTGGTGGAGAATGGCGCCCTTGATCCAGCGCGAGCCGATGATGCAGTCGGCCTGCGCGGAGTGGTTCACCAGATCGAGAAAGGCGGCTGGACCAGTGGCACCGTCGGCATCGACGTAGCCGATCAGGTCCGCTCGTGGGGCGAGCTTTAGGCCTTCAATCAGCGCGCCGCCTTTGCCGATGGGTGCGGGATAATCAAGCACGCTCACTTCGGGGTATTCGGCGTGGACTTTGTTGATGATTCCGACGGTATTGTCGCGACAGCCGTTTGTTACAACGAGTAGCTGGAAGTTGCCTTTGTAATTTTTGCGAAAGAATTGAGCGAAGTCCCGCAATACAGGCTCAATCCGGCGTTCTTCGTTGTACGCCGGAATCAGCAATAGCACACTGGGGGATGCCTGACTCACCTTATTTCGATAGCAGGATACTGCATAAGTGTCGAGGTTTGTAGTCTCACACAACTGGTTTTTAGGTCTGATGGAAATGAGATGATTCGCGGGGCATTGGACGGGGCGGGTGGGCGCAGGTACGTTACGGCGGAGGTTCAAATGCACGATGTCGTGATTGTGGGAGCGGGGCCGGCGGGGTTATCGGGGGCAATTTATTTGGGGCGAGCCCTCCGAAGCGTGCTGGTTGTCGATGCGAATAAAACGATGTGCCGATGGGAGCCTCATGTGGAGAACTATCTTGGGTTTGCCAACGGGATTTCTGGAGATGAATTGTTGCAACGCGGGCGCAAGCAGACAGAACATTACAAAGTTGAATTTGTCGGAGATGCAGTGGAGACGGCGCATGGCGAGTTGGATAAATTTATTATCGAAGGCAAAAAGGGTGAGTACCCGGGCGCGACGAATACTTTTGGCAACGGGAATATTTCACATCCCGCCAGCGATTCCCGAACTGGATAGTTGCCTTGGGCACAGCATGTTCTTTTGCAAAGACTGCGATGGGTTCCGAGTGCAAGGGAAGAAGATTGGAATCGTCGGGACTAACAACGCCACCGTGGAATATGCGCTTGGAATGTTAGCCTATTCACCGTGTGCGTTTGTGCTGACCAATGGGTTTCGACCGACCTGGGACAAGCAACACGGCGAATGGCTTACGGAATACAGCATCCGTGTATTCGACGCGCGCATTGATGCGGTACAGCACGAGGAAGGGAAAATTCGTAGTATCACGTTTGATAAGGGACAGGAGTTGTTGCTCGATACACTTTTCACCACCCGCGGTGATGTTGTTCACAATCGTCTCGCTGACGAACTCGGGGCGGAACTGGATGATAGCGGCGAGGTCATTGTAGATAGCTGCATGATGACATCGGTGAAAGGGGTGTATGCGGCTGGTTGTATCACACCGGCAAATTGCCAGATCATTATTGCGGCCGGACAGGGCGCGATCGCGGCGCAATCTATCAATCGGAATTTGTTTGAGCAGAGTTTAAAGGATCATTCGCTCCTGCGCGTTCGGGAAGGGCAACTGCAACACGCGTGTACAGAGCCACAGCTTATCCACTAGTTTTTGGTCAAATCGTTCCCCAGTTGAAAAAACGGTTGTTCGCTGTTCTGTTGGAACAGGAGGATGCGCAATGCGACAACTGTCAGTAGTAACCGTCGAAGGGAAGCACCTCCGGGTTTCCAACCTGGACAAAGTTTTGTATCCGCGCGCCGGGTTCACCAAGGCTCAAGTCATCGATTACTATATTCGGGTTGCGCCGGTGCTGTTGCCGCATTTGAAAGACCGGCCGCTGACGTTGAAGCGTTACCCGGAAGGCGTTGATCACGAGTTTTTTTACGAGAAACAATGCCCAAGTTATCGACCGGGATGGGTAAAAACCGCGCGAGTTGAGGGCACGCAAAAGGTCATTCACTATTGTTTAGCCAATAATCTTTCCACGCTTGTTTGGGCGGCGAATCTCGCCGATCTGGAGATGCACACGTCGTTGTCGCGCGCGCCCGATACTGAGACGCCCACAATGGTGGTGTTTGATTTGGACCCGGGTTTGCCGGCCGATATCGTTCAATGCTGCAAAGTAGCGTTTTGGCTGAAAGAGAAACTTGAAAAAATTCAGCTGCAATCTTTTCCCAAGACTTCCGGTTCGAAAGGTTTGCAAATCTATATCCCGCTTAATACGAAGACCAATTACGAAACAACGAAGACGTTCGCCAAGAACATGGCTGAGGCGCTGGAGCGCGAGCATCCGCATGACGTTGTTTCGAAAATGGCGAAAGTTTTGCGCGCGGGAAAGGTGTTAGTGGATTGGAGCCAGAACGACGTGCATAAGACGACGGTTTGCGTTTATTCCTTGCGAGCTAAAGAACAGCCGACGGTTTCCACGCCTGTCACATGGGACGAAGTTGGAATGGCGTTGAAAAAGAAGGATCCGAAGCGGCTGACCTTCGTGACTGAAGACACTCTGACGCGTGTCGAGGAGCATGGAGATCTTTTCGAACCAGTCCTCAAGCTCAAGCAGAAACTCAAATCGGTTGAGGTTGAATGAAACGAAATCCGTTGGAGGAATATGCAGGGAAGCGCGATTTTAAACACACTCGCGAACCGGGTCCTCGCGTCAAAAAGGCTGCGCCTCAAAAGGCCGGTAATTTGTTCGTAATTCAAAAACACGCAGCGAGTCATCTGCATTATGACTTTCGACTTGAAATGAATGGCGTGCTGAAATCGTGGGCTGTTCCGAAAGGATTGCCCATGCGCCGCGGCGATAAACGGCTGGCAATGCAGGTGGAAGATCACCCCCTCGATTACGCAGGCTTCGAAGGCATCATCGCTCCAGGAAATTATGGCGCCGGCACGGTGATGGTTTGGGATACCGGCACGTATGAGGTGAAGGACGCAGAGCCACTGAAGGCGCTGGAATCGGGAAAGATTCATTTCATATTACGTGGCAAAAAACTCAAAGGCGAATGGGCCATCATTAAGATCCGTAACCCGAACGAGAAAGGAAAACAGCCGTGGCTGATTTTCAAAGCCGGGGAAGATTTTCCGGAACTGTCAGCAAAGAAGGAAAACGAATCAGCGGTTTCCGGGCGGACGATGGAGAAGATCGCCAAAGCGCAAGACGCAGAATGGGAGAGCAACCGAGCGGCTGCTGTTCCAGGGAACGACAGCGTTAAAGCGCGAATCCGTCGTGCTGTTGCACGCGCGAACAAGGAACATGAACCCGAAGCTAAAGTTGAAACGTCGCTAAAAAATTTACGTGCGGGAAAGATTGGTTTCGTCGAACCGATGAAGTGCAAATTGCTCGAGGAAATTCCAGCAGGGGAGGATTGGATTTACGAAATCAAGTTCGACGGTATCAGAGCGCTAACGCTGAAGGACGATGATGAAGTCGAACTGTATTCCCGGCTCAAAAACAAAATGAGTCACCGCTTTGGTGGTATCGCTGAAGCGATTAAATCGCTTCATTGTAAATCGGCGATTCTCGACGGCGAAATCGTTGCTTTGGAAGAAAGCGGGCGATCATCATTCCAACTGCTGCAGATGTCACGAATGCCGGGGCAGGCACCGTCGATTTGCTACTACCTTTTCGATATTTTAAACCTTAACGGAAAAGACCTGAAGAATCTGCCTTTGCACGAGCGGAAAAGGATTTTGCAGAAAGTAGTTCCAGAAGGGAACGATCTATTGCGAATTTCAGATCATCTGGGTGGCCGACCGGAGCAGTTGTGGACGGAAGTTTGCCATCGCGGACTTGAAGGATTGATTGGAAAACAACGGAATTCCAAATACGAACCGGGGAAGCGGAGCGGAGCGTGGATCAAGGTGAAGTGTACCTGTGCGCAGGAATTCGTGATTGGAGGCTACACCGAACCGCAGGGTAGCCGTGAAAAATTTGGTGCGATCATCGTAGGCTACTACGAAGGCGGCAGGTTGATGTTCGCGTCAAAGGTCGGATCGGGATTTGACCGGCGCGTGCTCGAATCGCTTTACAAACAATTTCAAAAGCTAAAACAACCAGAGTGTCCTTTTGCCAATTTGCCTGAAAAACGCCCAGGACGTTGGGGGCAGGGCATAACAGCCAGTCAAATGAAACGTTGCACGTGGGTGAAGCCGCAGTTGGTGGCACAGGTGCGGTTCACCGAGTGGACGATGGACGGCGGTTTGCGTCATCCCGTCTTCATGGGTTTGCGCGAAGACAAACAACCCAGCGAAGTCGTAAGAGAAAAATCAGAGCATTAGCCAAAGGAGGATTCTATGTCGAAGAAGAATGAAAAGGCGAAGAATAGTTTGAACGACACCTTTCACAATTTTGCGCATAGCATCTCGGTTGCTGTGGGACACCCATTGGCTTTTTTAGCGGCGATTCTATTGATTCTCGGTTGGGCGGTGACCGGTCCGATGTTCCATTTCTCCGATACGTGGCAGTTGGTGATTAATACCGGGACGACAATCGTCACCTTTCTAATGGTTTTCCTGATTCAAAACACGCAAAACCGCGATGCACGTGCAATCCATCTGAAGGTTGACGAATTACTCAGAACCGGCGAAAAAGCCAGGAACTATTTGATTGACTTGCAAAACATGTCGGACGAGGAACTTGATGAACTGGAACGCCAATTTGAAATTTGCCGAAAAAAGCGGGACCCTGTGCCCGAACCGCCGAGAAATGGTGCTCAACGAACCGAAACGGCGAAGCACTAGTCGACGGACTTCGGCAAGTTGGGTGGCGATCACGATCGTAGCTTTCGCTCTCCAAGTGACGGAGACCCTCGCAGACTCAACATCTGATTCGAGTCAGGGGAAAGGCTCGAAGTTCAACTTCGATTCGGTCCGCAACTGCGTTTGGGATACAGACGTAGGAAATGGCTTTCGTAAACATGCGACTGAAGCGGGAATTCTTGTCGGCGGGGGATTTGGAATGCGCGTTTTTGGCGGGACCGAGGATCATAACATGGTGCTCGGGACAGTTCATGTCGGCACGATGTTGTCCGGCCTGGTCGCAAGGGAGCATTTCTGGCGTGGCAACTTCGAATTGCTTGGTGATTTCTTCGGTGGCGAGCAGTACAATTCCCACACCTCGTTTGTCATCGGTCTTGCGCCAATTCTTCGGTATAATTTCGCAACGGGCAGTCCATTCGTGCCGTATATTGGAGGTGGCGCCGGTGCATCTCTTACTGATATTCGTCATCCCGAACTCGGTACCGACTTCAACTTCAACGTGCAGGTTTAGCCGGGGTGCATTGGTTTTTCAAACCTAATGTAGCAGCGACACTCGAAGGTCGATGGTTGCATCTTTCCAACGCAGGCATCAAGGATCCGAACAAAGGGGTCAACACAGGTTTAATTCTCATCGGCGCGAACTGGTTTTTTTAACAGTTTGTTGTGCCGAGTAATCGGTAAACAGCAATCAGGTTCAATCGTTGGCGCTTTGTTACTGTTTACTGTTTCCGGCATACTGTTTACAGTGCTCCAGTGAACGTTCTCTTCATCGGCGACATCGTTGGCGAGCCTGGGCGCCGCGCCGTCAAGGAACTGGTTCCGAAGCTTCGTCGCGAGCACGAACTCGATATCGTCATCGCCAATGGCGAAAATTCAGCCGGGGGGTCTGGCATAACTCCCAACACGGCTCGTGAAATTTTCGATGCGGGCGTCGACGTCATTACCACAGGCGACCATTTGTTCGACCAAAGGGAAGTGATGACACTGTTACAAAACGAACCGCGTTTTTTACGGCCATTGAACTACCCTACGGGGACAGCTGGTCAAGGCAGTGCGATATTCCGTTTTGAAAAATTGCCGCCTATCGCTGTGATGAATTTGCAGGGCCGATCATTCATGGCTGCGCTCGAAAATCCCTTTACGATGGCGCGAGCGGAAGTGGACCGGCTGCGTCAGCATACGCATATTATTTTTATCGACATGCACGCGGAAGCGACATCGGAAAAAATTGCGATCGCGCGCATGTTGGACGGGCAGGTGAGTGCGGTCGTCGGGACACATACCCATGTCCAAACCGGCGACGAACAGATTTTCCCGGGCGGGACGGCGTATCCTTTGTGACGCCGGATTTACTGGCCCGCACGAAAGCGTTCTTGGTCGCGAGATCCAGCCGATCATTCAACGATTCATGACCAATATGCCGCAGAAATTCGGAGTCGCTTCCGAACGTATCCTGCTTCAGGGCGCATTGATCGACATCGATCCAAATACCGGCCGAGCGGTCAGCATCAAGCGCATTTCTGAGCCGCTGAAGTAACTAGGATTCGCGCACCGTGGCTTGCAGCGTCTGCTTCAGATTTTGCACAACTTTTTCGTGCGCGCTGTTTACTTCGACATCGGTCAGTGTCTTCTCAGCGCTACGATAGGTAAACGCGTAAGCCAGGCTTTTCTGACCTGCGGGAATGTTTTTACCGCGGAAGACGTCGAAGACTTCAACCGATTCGAGGTTTGCCGGTTTGGTCTGACGAACGACATTGAGCACCGCATCGTGCGTTGCCGATTCGGGAACGATCATGGCGACGTCGCGACGAATGGATGGGAAGGCCGGTAGCGATTTGAAAGATTTTTCGCGGTTACGACGCGCGAGCAGAAGGTCGAAATTGAGCTCGGCCAAAAACGCGGCGTGACGGAGGTCGTATCGTTTAGCGAGGGCAGGGGTGACCTGGCCGATTTCGCCAAGGGTCATTTTGCCGAGTTGCACACCGGCTGATTCGAGGAAAAACGTATTCGCGTTTTCGCGGCGGACGTAAGTCATTCCTTTGAGGCCGAATTGTTGAAGGAAATCTTCGAGCATGCCTTTGAGATCGTAGGCGTCGAAGGTGGCTTCGCGATCGTCGCCGCTCCAGAAGCCGGCCAATCTGCGGCCGGTGAGCGCGATGCCAAGGCGGCGTTCTTCTTTGGTCTTTCCGTCAACCAACGAAAATACGCGGCCGATTTCAAATAATGCAACGTCGTCGTTTTTGTGGCTGACGTTGTGTCGTAAAGCGTCGAGCAGGCCGGGCAGAACACTCGGACGAAGAACGTTCATGTCGCTGCTGAGCGGGTTTTCCAGATAGACGAGATTTTCCGCCGTGACCCCGCTGATGAACTTGGCGGCGGCGTCGGAAATGAGAGTTTGACCTTGAGCTTCGCTGAGCCCGAGACCAGCGAGAATTTGTCGTGATTCGGTGAGTTGATCGTGAATCGAGTCGTAAGCGTTCGTGCCAATCGCCCCGCGCGGCGGAGTGGAAGGAATCTTGTCGATTCCGTAAAGGCGGACGATTTCTTCAATCAGATCGACTTCACGTTTGATATCGACGCGGAAAGTGGGGATTCGGAAAATGGGCTGATCGCCAGCAACGGACCAATCGGTTAGCAGTCCGAGACGACGGAGCGACTCGATTTGCTGCTCGTGCGGAATTTGCAATCCGACGAGTTCTTCAGTCTTGTCCAAACGAAGAGTGATTTCCTTCGCCGTTGGCGGGTTTGGAAATACGTCGATGGATTGTTCGAGCACATTTCCGCCCGCGGTTTCGACGATCAGTTGCGCAGCGCGCCGGCTGGCCCAATCACAAATTCCAATGTCGCCGCCGCGTTCGAATCGATAGGACGAGTCGGTGCGCAGTTCCAATTTCTTGGATGTCGCACGGATGTTTTGAGGTTTGAAGTAGGCGCTCTCGATCAAGAACGTCCGAAGTATTCGGATTAATCTCACTATTCTGACCGCCCATGACGCCGGCCAATGCAACCGCCTTTGTTTCGTCGGCGATGAGGAGCACGTTGTTGGTCAGCGTGTGTTTCTTGTCGTCCAGCGTGGTGAACGATTCGCCTTCACTCGCGCGACGAACGACAATCGTGGGCGGCTTGCCTGAAAGCAGGTGGTGATCAAACGCGTGCAGCGGTTGGCCGATTTCGAGCATGACGTAGTTTGTTACATCGACAACGTTGTTGATGCTACGAAGACCGACGCTTTCCAGAATTTGGCGCATCCAGTCGGGGCTTGGACCGATCTTCACGCCGCGAACAACTCGCGCAGTGTAACGGGGACAAAGCTCTGGATCATCCAGGCGAACGCGTGCCAGTGAATCAATAGGCTCGGTGCTGACGTTTGCTTGCGAAACGGAAACGTCAGGCATGCGCAATGGATTGCCCGTTAGTGCGCTGATATCGCGAGCAATGCCGATGACGCTATTCCAGTCAGGGCGGTTCGGCGTAATTTCCAAATCGTAAACGACATCGCCTGATTTGCGTCCGAGATATTCAGCGAACGGTTGGCCAGCTTTTGCGTCCTCGCGCAAAATCAACAGGCCATCGATTTGATCGGGTAACCCAAGTTCTTGAGGCGAGCACAGCATGCCGTGTGATTCCACACCCATGACCTTGCGTACTTTTATCGTGAAAGGTTCCTTTTCGCCGGGCTTCAACGGCAGTGACGCGCCTGGGATGACCAATGGAACTTTGTCGCCTGCTTTGTAATTTTGTGCACCGCAGATAACCTGACGTTCGCCTTTGCCATCTGCAACCTTGCAGACGGAGAGCTTGTCGGACCCGGCGACTTTATCACGCGTGAGCACTTGCCCAACGACGATTCCCTCGAACTCGCCGCTGACCTTGTGCACGCCTTCGACTTCCAGGCCGAGCATGGTGAGGCGCTCGGACAACTCGTCCGGTGACCAGTCGAAGTCGACGTATTGTTTGAGCCAATTATAAGTAAGCTTCATTTCTCGCTGTGATATTGCGTCCGCAGAAAATTCTCGCACAAAGCGGCCATCTCGACCGCAAAACGTTCGACTTTTTTATTGTAGTAGCTCCAGGCAATCAACGACGGAATGGCTGTGAGCAAGCCGAGAAGGGTTGAGTTGAGCGCGATGGCGATGCCTTTTGCGACTTCTTTGCTATCGCCCAGACCCGCATCGCTCATACCGCCGAACAGAATGATCAGGCCGTAAATAGTGCCGACCAATCCGAGCAATGGCGCGACGCCGACGACGATCTCGAGGATGACAAGACCTCGCTCGAGTTTTGAGACTTCGTGACGTGCACTGGTTTCCAGTGCACCGATGTTTTCGGCCCGTGGCCAGCTACGGTGTTTCTCGGCAAGTAAGAGTAGACGGCTTAAGGGCGAGGGGTGTTGCTCGCAAAGCCGGTGCAGCATTGGCACATCCGCTTCGGTGCGGCAGGTTTCTAGGGCGGCCTCAACTTGAGCCGGAATGACTTTCTGCGACCGTAATGCGAGGCCGCGTTCGACGATAAACGTCAAGCCGACGACCGACGCAAGAATCAGAACGGCAATGATGAACAGTTCCATTAGGTGTATTGTTACGAGGAATTACTCGTAAAAAAAAGTAAAAGTGACATCTCTCGTGTCTCCCGCAAGTTCTCGCCGCATCTCCGTTGTCCAACGCGGATAGGGGGAGTTGTCGAGAATTGCTTTTTGGCAGAGCAAGGAAAAGAAAGAATCGACGGTGTTGCGGATTATTTTCACGTCGGTGACTCGACCGTCGAAGTGCAGCTTAAATTCCAGCCGAACTTCGCCTTGCGGAGTTGGCTGTTGGTTTTGCAGAAGAAAATCCCAGCGAGCCTGCACGGCATTGACGAACAACCGGTCATAATCACCGGTCAAAGTGCGGCGCACATCGAGGCTTGAGGATAATCCGACGTGCGACCCGCCACCGTTGTGTTTCATCTTGTCGCCGGTGATACCCTGGAGCGCCTTAGCTTCTTCGACGCTTGCCGGGCGGCGATGGGGTTGAACTTCTGGCTGCTCGGATTTGCTGTCGTTTGCTTTGTTGCTGGGTTTCGCAATCGCGAGGTCGCCGGGCGTGTAGGATTTTGGCGCTGGTGAAGGTTTTTTCTCTTCGACCTTTTGCTCAGGCGTGGGCTGAAGTGGTTTTGCCTCGGGTTTCGGACGGCTGTTCTCAGTGGTCTTTAGAACCTTTTGTTGTTTCCCAGTCAGTTCGGGCAACTCGGATTCAGCTTTCTTAGTGCTGGACGCAACCGTGTTGGCAGAACTTGTGAACTTTGCGTTTTTCGGCGGTTCAACGACCGCGAGTGTGGGATCGACATCGACAAATGTGAGCGTGATGGGCTGCTGTGGCTGTGTTCGCGGCGGAATTGTTTTAGCAATTCGTTTAATGAGGCTGCTGCGGGCGGTTTGTAGCCAATTTGGCAAATGCGATTCCTTCCACCAGCCGTGCGTCTGCCCGAATTTCCAGCCGCCAAAAGCAACCAGATGGAGGACAAGGGAAATCACCAATGCTCGAACGAGCAAATCCAAACTGGTGTCCTTGGCCACGACGTCTCTCACGGGTTGAGGATGCGCGATTTCAGGCGACGGTGACAAGGATTGATCGGTGTTACTCGTCGCCCGCGTTGTTGGCGATGTTGAATTTGCGCGGGCTGTGATTGGTGATGCGGACGGTGCCTTTCATCACGTTGTCGGAAATGACGGCGCGAGCGACGTTTGTGCCGAGTTCAATCTGGGCTTTGTTCTCTTGAAACTCACAACCGCGCACCAACAAAGTCCCGCTTTCGCATTGGATAGCATGGCGCTTTTCGTTTTTGCGATCCCATTGGCAGAACGTGCAATCGGAAAAACCAATCGTGCCTTTACCTGCGATTTTGGCGATTTGAAAGCAAGGTCCCCAGAACGCGGAGTTCACAAATCGAACGCTCCCGGAGTTTGTTGCGCCAACTTCGACCATGGTTGGGTTCGGGCCTTCGAAGGACGTGAATTCGCCATTCGATATCAGGATTCCAAATGGCGCAGAATTTTCTACGAGGACTGAGGTGTAGCACGCATCGGCGCCAATGCCGAGGAAGTTGCCGTTACAAACGCCGCCGTGAGTTTGGATGAATTTGTATCCGACATTGTAGCCAAAACAAAACGTGTTGAACACATATTGCCAATCGCTGCGGCCGAAGATGAAGGCTTCACCGTGCTCCTTCTGCCATTTGTAGAGTTTGGGTTTCATGCTCCACCATGGGTTGAAATGCACATTTTCAATGCGGCCGATATCATAAATTACATCGACATAAATGCCGCGTCGCAGCGGTTGGCCTTGAACGTTGCGGATCAGGTGACGCTCGTTTTTTGACGCGTCGATTCCGTTATATGAATTGAGCAGTTCCACATCCAACACCGCTGGGTTTTGTCCACGCATCGCGATCGTCCATGGGAAAGGCTTAGGCTCGCCATCGTCGTTTTGGTTGGGATAGTAAATGACGATACCCTTCAACGTGCTATTCGCGTTCAGGGTAATGAACGGTGGTCCATTTTCGTCTCCGGCGTCGGCGTTTACGATGAAAGTCGTGCCATCATCGGTGGGTTTTGGGGGGCCTTCGCTCCGCAAGCCGATGTGGGACGGCACCGATTCCCATACACCCTTCAACGTCACCCCGCTCGGCACATTTAAATGGCGGGCGAGAAAATAATTTCCGCACGGGGCATAAACAATGCCACCTCCGGCTTTGCCAACGGCATCCAACGCCCGTTGAATCGCAGAGGTGTCATCGGTTTTGCCATCGCCTTTTGCGCCGAATGCCGTCACGGCGTAGACGTCGTTTGTTGTAGCCCGGGCCGAAATTGCGTAGCCGAGCAGAAGCGCGCACAAAAGTAGTTTTCGATTCATAATTATTTCAAAGGCAGCAAAAGTGAGAACACGAATGTTGTTACAAATCCAATTACGGAGATAGCCGCCAAAAGAACTGACCAACTGGACAAGGTTTCGCGCTCGGTAAATCCAGTTAATTTGCTGACGACCCAAAATCCGCTGTCATTCATCCAGGACACGCCCATCGCACCAAAGCCGATCGACAGGAATAGATAGATGGGATGATACGGCAACGGGCTTGCTGTCATGATTGGGTAGATCATCGAACTGGTCGCCAACATGGCCACGGTCGCTGACCCTTGTGCGATACGAAGGACCAAAGCAATTGCGTAGGAAAGGACGACGAGGTTGATGTGATGGTCTTTGGTCATGAACTGAATGGCATCACCGACTCCAGCGTTTTTCAGCATCAACCCAAATGCGCCCCCAGCGCTCGTAATGAGGATAACGACGCCAGCAGTTTGCAAAGGCGGATCGAGGAGTTCGCCGATTTGGCGGAGCGACATTTTTTTGAAGCGTGCCAGAACGATCACGGCTATGACTGCTCCGACGAGCAGCGCGATATTTTTGTTCCCGATGAATTCCATAAAATGCCAAGGAGAATTCAAAGGGGCGATTACCTTTACCAGAGATGCTCCGCCTATAAGCAGAATCGGAAGTATAACGGGAAGAATTGATGGGATGAATCCGGGCAGTTCCGATTCCGGGCGCGCGATACTTTTATGCAGGTCTTTCCACGGAAATCCGGGAGTTTCACGTAATTGAAAGTTGAGCCTTTTGTTCAGTCGCCGGGCGACCAGCCAGCCCCCAAAAGCCGGGACGATGCCGACAAGAAGTCCTGCAACGACCGAGAAGCCGACATCAATTTTTAAATTGTCGACCATCGCCATGGGCCCGGGGTGCGGGACGATCATCGAATGTGTCACAACGCCGCCCGCGCAAATCGCGAGGACATAGAGCAAATAATCTTTGCCCGTGCGCAGCGCCAACGTCATTGCCAGCGGCAACATCAGCAAAAACATGGTATCGAAGAAAATCGGGATCGAGAGAACGTAAGTGCTCAATAAAAGCGCAAGGCTTGCCTGGTTTTCACCGAACACTGCAAGAAACCTGCGCACGACTTTATCGGCGGCACCACTTTCCATCAGGCACACGGCGATAACACACGCCAAGCCGATAGCGATCCCTATCGCGCCAGCAGTGCGTCCGAATTCGGTGGTAGTCAGTTCCACAGCGCGAACGCAGTGTTCAACGACCGAATGTCCGGTCTCGTCCGGTAGACGGCTGGACAGAATTCCGGCAATCAGCGCAGCCGCAATCAGCGCCAGGAACGCATGGATGCGCAACACAGAAATTGCCGTGATGACGAACACCAACGATACAATCAAAACGACAAATGGCCAAAGCGCCCCGTGCTCAAGAGGTGTCACTGCCAGTTCAGAAAACATCGATGGCTGAGTATGACCAGACTGCCTCTGGTTTTGCCAATGCCGTTTTAGCGTGCGGGACAGGCGTGATTCGTCATCAGGTTTTTCTCGGACGGTGTAATCGGACAAACTACTTATTGAACGCAGTAGAGGAGCGCCTAGGTTCGTACTAGGAAAAGGTGAAAATGATAGTCAGAGGAACCTTCCGCCGAGGACCTTCCTTTGGCGCATATGAAAGGAGTAAGTATATGGCTATCGAAACTAACAGAGTTGCTTACGAAGATGAAATTGCATCAAAAACTTCATCTCTACGTGAGCCGGAACATCACGGAACTTACGAATCGGAGCGCACAGAGCATAAAATTGCAGCGGGAGGGATTGGATTGGCGGCCCTGCTGGGGTTGGTGTCCGTTGTGCTAGCGATCGTTGGGTTGGTGAATGTTGCGCCATTCTATATGGCTGGCATCAGCGCGGTCGCGTTAGGGGTCGCTTGGTTGTTGGCGGGGGGATTCAGCAGGGAATGGTTTACCTCGCCGCGCGAACACTTCTTCTATGAAGGCGAAGGTGCGATGAGCACAGAGGTGATGGCGGGCGTGGCCGGAATCGTTCTGGGAATCCTCGCGTTAATGGGAGTGGTTCCTGGCATCTTGCTGCCAGTCGCAGTGTTGGCATTTGGCATATCGTTGTTTATGTCCAGCTGGGTGAGTGCAACTCAGTTCTCTGGCATCAAATGTCTGACCGGCTTGTCTGGAATTGTGCTTGGTATTCTTGCGCTCACTGTTGCGTCGCCCCTGGCTTTGATCCTTGTGGGCTTTTTGACACTTGGATTTGGCACGTTGTTTAGCGGCTCAATGATGAGCAGCAGATATATGTTCGCCGCACACGGCGCATAATTACTGAAAAGTTCCTCGCAACCCCTTTCGCCTCGACGGCGAAAGGGGTTTTTATTTGCTTCCAACCTTCCGCCTGAGCCAACATCGGCCGCCATGTTGAGACTCGTTGCTGTTGTTGTAATAACATTCGTTTGCATTGTCTGCTCGTTTGCCTCAGACCTCGCGAGCGGCACTAATGGCATTGTAGCCAGTGTAAACGACGTTGCGACGCTCGCCGGAATCGATGCGATGAAACGCGGTGGCAATGCTGTGGATGCGGCGGTAGCGACGGCGCTGACGTTGGGCGTGGTCGACGGTTTTAATTCGGGTATCGGCGGTGGATGTTTCATGCTCATCCGCCGCAGCAATGGTAAAATCCTGGCGATTGACGGTCGCGAAATGGCGCCTTCCGCAGCAACACGTGACATGTTCGTCCGCAATGGCACAGGCGACACTGAGTTGAGTCAGATAGGGCCATTGGCCAGCGGTGTTCCCGGCGCGTTGGCGGCCTACGATTTAGCTTTGCGGAAAGCGGGAAAACTCAGTCTTCGCGATCACTTGCTTCACGCAGCGCAACTCGCGGAAGATGGTTTTCGGATTGATCGCGGATATGCCAGCACGTTGCAGCACACGACAAATGAGCTGGTTAAATTCGATGGATCTCGCGCGGTATTTTTCAAACCTGATGGGACAACTTATGCAAAGGGCGATCTGTTCCGGCAGCCGGATCTGGCCAACACTTACCGACAGGTTGCAACGCATGGATTAAAATGGTTCTACGGTGGACCCTTCGCGCAGTCGACAGAAGCCTGGATGAAACGTAATGGCGGGATCATGACGGCGCGCGATCTTTCGAATTACAAGGCTATCATTCGTGAGCCGATTTCAACGACGTATCGCGGGTATGAAGTTGTCTCTTTTCCACCGCCCAGTTCGGGCGGAGTCCATCTGTTGGAGATGCTAAACATCCTTGAAACGAAAAACGTAAAAGCGTTGGGGTCCGAAACGGTCGACAGCCTGCACCTGATTGCTGAATCGATGAAGCTGGCATTTGCGGATCGCGCCTACTGGTTAGGGGACCCGGATTTTACAAAGGTTCCGCGCGGTTTAGTTGCGAAGGACTACGCGCACAAACTTGCTGCAAAAATCGACATGCAACACGCGATCACCGTTGCAGGTCATAGTACTCCGGACGATGCGAGTGAGAACGTGTTTCGAAAGCACACCACCCATTTTTCGACCGCCGATCGCGAAGGCAATTGGGTCGCTTGCACGGCGACGGTGAATACGAGCTTCGGTTCGAAAGTGGTCATCCCTGGCACTGGCGTCGTGTTGAATAACGAAATGGATGACTTTTCGGTTCAGCCCGGCGTTGCCAATTTCTTTGGTTTGGTGGGCAACGAAGCTAACGCGGTCGCTCCGGGAAAACGTCCACTCTCCAGCATGACTCCAACGATCGTGCTGAAGGACAGCCAGCCTATCATGTCGGTTGGAGCCGCTGGCGGCCCGACGATTATTAGCCAGACGTTGTTGAACATCGTCAACGTGCTCGATTTTGGCATGCCTCTCGACAAAGCCCTCGCTGCGCCGCGAATTCATCATCAATGGAGTCCTGATGAACTGCGCGTTGAAAAAAGCGTCAGCACAATCGCGGTAGATGGACTTGAGGAACGCGGCCACAAAGTGAAAGTGGTGTCAGGCCTGGGGGTTTCCCAAGCGGTGATGAGAGCAGCAGATGGGAAGACGTTCGTGGGTGTGGCGGATCCGAGGGCAGGGGGAACAGCTCGCGGTTGGTAGCTACCAATAGCGTTTTTTGCTAACTACTTCGCCGGAAGGCCATGCTTCCTCACGATGGCCTGAACGGCTTCGTGCAGGATGTGCATTTTGAACGGCTTCCAGAGGATCATTCCGCGTACTTCACGGATGAACTCGGTAACCTTGGTATCGTTATGGTTGCCGGTCATGAAAATGAACCGTTTGCAGAGCTGCGGCTTAACCCGCTCAACGGCTTTGTAAAACATGTCGCCGGCGAGGTTCGGCATGAGCATGTCGCAAAGGACGATTGAAAAGTCTTCGTGGATAACTCGTTTAATCCCTTCGACGCCATCTTTCGCATAAACTACCGAAAAGCCCCAATCTTCGAAATATTCACGCACGATACTGGCGAAGTCAAAATCGTCCTCGAGAATCAGAACCTTATGCAAACCCGACGTGCGCGCAAATTTCTCAAGGTCATGGCGTTGCTCGCCAAAAATCTTGATAACGTGCCGTTGGCCAGATTTTTTCTCGTCCATCCCTCTATTTGTGGTGTTTTCGGTCGGCATGTCAATTCTGCGAATTATGCCTAAAAGCAATTTTTCTGCCTACCTGCTCGGGTTTTCGCTATCGTAGATTATTTATGAGGCCGCGCGTTATTTTGCATTTGGATATGGACGCGTTCTATGCCTCCGTCGAGCAGCGGGACAATCCGGAACTGCGTGGCAAGCCGGTTATTGTGGGCAGCCCTCCAACCCAACGCGGTGTTGTCGCTGCGGCAAGCTACGAAGCACGCAAGTTTGGCGTTCGATCGGCTCTCCCAAGCGTCACAGCCGGACGCCTTTGCCCTAACGGTGTTTTCATTCGGCCGCGAATGGAGCATTATCGTGCTGAATCGCACCACATCATGGCGATTTTGGCGGATTGTGGCGCCGATGTGGAACGGACGTCGATCGATGAAGCGTATCTGGATGTCTCGCTGATTTTGCCCGAAACGTCCGATGTCGATGCGGCATTGGAGGCTGCTATTCCGATCGCCTGCGGGTTAAAAGAGCGCATTCGAAACGAACGCAACCTTTCCGCCACTGTTGGCATCGGTTCAAATAAGTTGCTGGCGAAGATTGCGAGTGACTTCAAGAAGCCGGATGGACTGACGCTCATACCCGAGCGAGATAAGGCCGCATTCTTGCGGCCGATTTCAGTTCGAGCGATTCCAGGAGTCGGCCGCGTCACCGAAGAGATTCTTAATGGTGTAAACATTAGAACGATCGCCGACGTGCAGGATTACGCTGGCGATTTGCGTGCCTTGGTGGGCTCGTACGGGCCCGTCCTGAAAAAAGGCCGCGTTCGGAGAAGATGAACGCATTTTAGACCTGGGTGATGAGATCAAGAGCGTCAGTAGCGAGGAAACGTTTGGCCGCGACACGGACGATCGCCGCATCCTAAGGCAATCGTTGCGGGCGCAAGCGGAAGATGTCGCGACACGACTAAAGAAAAGGCATCTTGGCGCACGCACGGTGCAGGTCAAAATTCGCTATGGCGACTTCACTACATTGACCCGTCAATTCTCTGTGGAAGAGCCGATCAGCGAGCCGGGCGACATCTATCGATTGGGTTGCTTTTTGCTCGCGCGAGAGCGGTTGGTCAATCGTCCACTGCGCTTGATTGGATTAGGCGTGAGCGGATTGACTGAATCTGTTAATACGCAACTGACGTTAAAAGAAATGTTATGAGCGAATCGTATTGGGAAGAACGTTACCGAACAGCCGATATGCCATGGGAAAAGGGCGAGCCCTCACCCGGGTTGGTCGATTTCATTACGCAACATCCTGAACTGAAACGCGGGAGCGTTTTGGTTCCCGGTTGTGGGACGGGTCATGACGTTCGGGTTTGGGCGAAAGGCGGATTTGCTGCGACCGGCATGGACCTCGCGCCGAGCGCAATTGATTTAGCGCGCGAAAAAACCTCCGCTGCTCATTTGAGCGCGGAGTTCGTCCAACGTGATTTCCTGCGAGATCAACCGGATCAATTGTTTGATTGGTTGTTCGAACACACGTTGTTTTGTGCAATCCAGTTAATCGATAGGGATCTTTACGTTGAAGCGGTGCGGCGCTGGCTGAAGCCTGGTGGAAATTATTTGGCGGTATTTTACATGATCGATGAGGAGGATGGACCTCCGTTCGGGACGAAACGTGAGGAATTGGTGAAACGGTTTTCACCACACTTTAACTTGCTGAAGGACTGGGTTCCACGGTCGTATCCCAATCGCACGGGGCTGGAACTGATGATGTGGTGGCAAAAGAAACAACCGTAATCGCAGTCGATCAATCGAGGCGGACAGGTTTGAGTCGGGCAACACGAATGTCGGATTTGCGGTGGCGATAGACCGCAATCGCGGCGACCACCATCACAACGCTGATGAGTTGCGATAACGTAAGGCCTGCATAGGCCGCTGGATTATCGGCGCGGAAAAATTCCAGGCAAAAGCGAATCACGCCGTATCCAAGTACGAATTGCCAAATGATTTCGCCTTCCCATTCACGTCGTTTGAATGCGCGGTGCAAATACACGCACAGCAGTAACGCAAAAGCTGTTTCGTAAAGCTGCACCGGATGAACCGGCAGCGACTGCGTAGCGTCTTTTGGAATCAGTCCGAGTTCACGCTGTTGTTCGGCTGCGCTGGCTTCTGCAGGAAAGCGCACCGCGAATGGATATGTGCCCGGCGACAACAATGCAAATGTGCGCACTTGCCGAAGCGCGCCAGGATCATGAATTGCCGATGCCTGCGCGTCGTTGATGCAAACGTCGCCCCAGCAACACCCAGCCATAAAGCACCCGATGCGGCCAATCGCCAATCCCAGCGCGAGCCCGGGTGCGCACGCGTCCGCGAGCGTGCCTAAAGATAAACATGTGCAGGCGGCGTAGGCGATCAGGGCGAGCACGCCAAAAATCATTCCGCCATAAAACACCATGCCACCACTGGCAGTAGTCAGCGCGCTCCAAAGACTGACACCTTCCGGAAATTCGAACCACCAACTGAAGATGCGCGCACCAAACAAACTGCTGATGGCGATCAGCAAGGTCAGGTTATCGATGTGCGCGCCCTCGATACCGGTGCGAACGGCACGCCAGCGGCTGATTACATATCCTCCAATGAGCGCAAGAAGAAGGAACGCGGAGTACGACGCAATGTGTGGCTCCGATATAAGAACTTTGTGCATACCCGATTGCGAATATTACTTAGGAGGAAGAAGAAGAGTAGGTAGGGAATCTGCTCTTCTTCGCACCGGTCGTTTGGCTAATCAGTTGTCGATCACGACGGCGTTTTTGCTTTGCATTCGCAGCTATCGGAATGCGGCACCAGTTGCGGAGCCGCTGCCTTAGCTTTGCATTCGCACGTATCTGCGCGAGGCGTGAAGCCAGGCGAGAGGACTCCCAGTGCGATCGCCGCACCGGCCAGTAGTTTTATTATTGTGATCATACCCAATCCGAGGACTCAGTGTGGACGGTCGCCGTACTCCGACAACCTATCCACCACCTGCAGTCGTCCGCGCTGCGGCTACTTTAAAATAACTTGTCAATCGCATGACGCAATGGATGGCGACGCTTGATGATTAATTAGGGCTTTCGCTGAGAGAGCAATACGCGATGAGCTTTTGGCAACTTACGTGTAGTCAATGCTCGTAGAAGCGACGGTAGATCATAAGGCCCCGGAAAGTGTCGGGCCTCCAAGGGCGACCCTTTCGAGACCGGTGAGAAATGCGTTATGGATGTCTGTACCCAATTGGATCAGAAAAAGCCCCCAAACGACGCGGAGCAAAGCAACACGCAGATCAGTGGGCGGCGTGTGCTTCTGCTTTCTTCTTCTTCACATCTTCGATGACTTTCGTTTCCATGTCTCGCGGCATCTCTTCGTAATGATCGAAACTCTCCGTGTGAATTCCGCGGCCGCCCGTCAGTGAGCGCAAGTTGCTCGAGTATCTGTGCAACTCACGCGCCGGGACCTGCGCTTTGATGACTTGGAATTGTCCTTCGACTTCGATGCCGACGATTCGACCCCGGCGGCTCGAAATGTCGCCCATGACTTTGCCCAGGCAATCTTCGGGGATGTGCACTTCGATATTATGAATCGGTTCGAGCAGGCAAGGCTTCGCTTTCAGGAACGCCTCTTTGAATGCAAAGTAACCGGCGATTTGGAACGCAATGTCCTTTGAATCGACCGGGTGCATTTTGCCGTCGTAGAAATCAATCTTTACATCCATGACGCGGTAGCCCGCGAGGATACCTTCTTTACACGCTTGATTAACGCCGTCTTCGACCGATGGGACGAACACGCGATCAACGTTTTGCCCGCTGAGCGATTCCGTAAATTCCACACCGGTCTCACGCGGCAAAGGTTCAATTTTCATCCAGACTTCCGCGAATTGACCTGCACCACCGGTTTGCTTCTTGTGACGGTATTTGGAATCGCTGCTCGTGCGAATTGTTTCGCGGAATGGAATGCGCGGTTCGCCAAGCTCGACGTGTGTGTTGAAACGGCGGCGCAGCCGATCAACGATCACTTCGAGGTGCAACTCGCCTTGCGCAGAAATGATTGTCTGGTGTAGTTCGGAATCTACCCGGTGAACAAACGTCGGATCTTCTTCGTGCAACGCAGCTAGTCCGGCCGCGACTTTGTCTTCTTCTCCTTTGACGGCGATATTCAGGGACGCGTGGATGGTCGGTTTCGGGTAAGTGACTTTCGCGAGTCTCACCGGACGTGAGGGGGAACAGAGTGTATTCCCGGTGTGGGTGTCTTTAAGTTTTACAACAGCTCCGATCTCCCCGGGGCCAAGCTCAGGGATGGGTTTGCGATCGTGCCCGTTCAGGACGTAAATCTGGCCGACGCGTTCGGTAATGCTGCGGTCGCTGTTATATAGCTCCGAGCCGCTCTTCACAGTGCCGGAGTAGACGCGGAAAAAGGAAAGTTCACCGAAATGCGCTTCGGCCATTGTTTTGAAAACAAATGCCGATGTCTCTGGATCGGTAAGGCGAACTTCGGTGGGTTGTCCATTTGCGTCGAGGG
This sequence comes from uncultured Verrucomicrobiae bacterium, assembly GCA_963702845.1. GTDB lineage: Bacteria > Verrucomicrobiota > Verrucomicrobiia > Limisphaerales > Palsa-1400 > JAICXV01. Next base: position 1,636,095 of record OY969763.1, read on the forward strand.
CTGCGTAACGTTTTCGATCGACCGGAGAAGAACCATATTTGGCGATGAAGTCCATCAGTCGGGCGACGCCGACATTTGTTTCGGCGGAGGTGCAGAACAGCGGAATGAAGTGCTGCTTCTGCACCGCTTCGTGTATGCCCGCCCGGAACTCCTCTTCCGACAAGCCGCCCTGGTCGAAATATTTCGACAACAACGTGTCATCGGACTCGGCTATGTGCTCGATCATCTCGGTGTGGAGTTGTTTGACTTTGGCTTCCCAGAAACCGGTCGCCGGAACTTCTTTGTATTGGCCGCGACCACCTTCGTAGGTGCAGATATCATTGCGTAAAACGTCGAGGATCTGGTTGAAACCCGTTCCCGGGTTGATCGGGACGTTCATTGGAAATACGCCCGCGCCGTAACTTTTTCGGATTTCATCGAGAATTTCGTCAAAGTGCGTGTTCGGTTTATCAAATTCATTCATCACAAGGATTTTAGGGATGTTCAATTCAGTGGCGTAGTTCCAGACGCGTTGCGTGCCCACGCCCACGCCATGCTGCGCGTTGACCACGACAACGGCGAAATCCGAAACGCGCAGAGCGCTGAAGGCTTCGCTGATGAAATCCACGTAACCGGGAGTGTCGAGAATGTTGAACCGTTTGCCTTGCCATTCGGCGCGGAGCAATGATGCGTGAATAGAAATCTGCCGCTGCTGTTCGCTGGCGTGATAGTCGGACACGGTCGTGCCGTGGGCAATTTTCCCCATTCGATTAATGGCACCGCTGCACGCGAGCATAGCTTCGCTCAACATGGTTTTGCCACTCGAGGCATGGCCGACAATGGAAAAATTACGGATGTCTGCTGGTGTTTGCATACGTGTGTAGAAGGTTTGCGCTTTTCATAATTGAAACTCGCTGCGGTCACCGGTGTGGGGAGGCGCCGGTATACCGCCTGTGAAGAGTTAAACACAGAGTGAATTGATTGCCAATAGGGGGAAGAAGGAAGTTTTGACGTGTGTCAACTATGCGTCAGGTTGAAGTCTCCCTGCCGTCGATTCTTGCGAATTTGTCAGGGAAGGAACGACCTGCCTAGTCCCGTGGGAAAACGTCACATAAAACTAGTGCGTGCGATGATGACGGGGATTTACGGGGAATTGCTGACTTGCTGCAAACAGCAATCGCGCGAAGGTTGCGAGCCTGGAGAATGGTTTTTCGGGATTTATTATGACCTATACGGAATTTAAAAGGCACGTGGCAAGAATCTCAAGGCAGGAGTTCTTGAGCAGCCAATTCAACCCCCTTCAATACGGCATCGAACGCACCCGTTTTGAGGAGCGCAAGCTCAGACAATTGATCGCGCTGGCAAAGCGCACGCAGTTCCTGACCGCCCAACGCAAGGTCGCTGGATGGGAACGCAAATTGCAACGCATGCAAGAGAAGCGCGCGCGCTTTGAGCAGACGACGCGAGCGGCTGCGGTAGTTAGCGCCTAGCAACACCTTTCCCGCCATCGAAAGACACCTTTGCACGAATCGAGGCATTCGCGCCTGGTCGTGCGAGGGTCTATAGTATGAACGTGCCAACCAACGGGAACGGGCATGTAACGGTCGAGCAAATGAACGGGCACGACCATCGCCCGATTCTTATTACGGGCGGCGCCGGTTTTATCGGCACGAACGTAGCCCACCGATTTTTGCAGTCGGGTCAGCGCGTGATTATTTACGATAACTTGTCGCGTGATGGGGTGGAACGAAATCTGGCGTGGCTGGAATGTAATTACGGCGACTTGGTTCAGGTAGAAATCGGTGACGTTCGAAATGAGAATGCGTTACGCAAGTTGGTGCGTGGTGTGTCAAAAGTGTTCCATTTCGCAGCGCAGGTTGATGTCCCTGCCAGTCTGGAAAACCCAATTGAAGACTTCGAGGTCAATGCGCGTGGGACTCTTAATCTACTGGAGGCCATCCGCACACTGCCCGCACCGCCACAATTGATCTACACATCGAGCAACAAGGTTTACGGGGACCTCTCGAATGTGAAAACGGTTGATGAAGGCATGCGTTACGCAGCGGTGAATCAGCGTATTCGCTCCTTTGGCTTCAGCGAAGCGCGGCCCTTGAGCTTTCATAGTCCATATGACTGTTCGAAAGGGTCGGCTGCCCAATTCGTGCTCGGCTACGCACGCACGTTCCGGATTCCTGCGGTGGTGTTCCACATGAGTTGCATTTATGGACCTCACCAGTTCGGCAATGAAGACCAGGGATGGGTTACGCACTTTCTCATTCGTTCCATTTCTGATCTACCGCTGACCATCTACGGCGATGGAAAACAAGTTCGCGACATTCTGCTTGTTGAAGATCTGGTCGACGCATCCCTGCTCGCGCATCAAAACATGCGTCGACTTTCCGGCCAGGCGTTTAATATCGGCGGCGGTCCGGCTAACACGATTAGCCCTTTGGAATTGCTAAAATTCATCGAAGAAATTCAGGGCAAGTGTCCCGAGATTCGTTTTGCGGATTGGCGTTTTGACGACCAGAAATATTACGTGTCCGACATTCGCAAATTCAGAAAGGCCACGGGTTGGATTCCGAAGACCACCAGTCGCGACGGCATCCGCCAGCTTTACCAATGGCTGATTGAAAACGCGGTCGCGGTGCCCCGCGTTGAAACAAACGTTGCTCGCCACCGTCATCCCGCAATGGCTCAATCTGTCTGAGACCACTCCGATGCGCTAGTGTCTAATTTGAGACTCGTCTCAGCAACTCCTACGCATATTGTTTTCCTGTGACAACCTTTTACCTCGTGCGTCACGGCACGAACGATTTCATCGGCAAAGCCATCGCTGGTCGCACGCCGGGCGTCCACTTGAACTCCGCAGGCCGCGAACAAGCCCAGCGCATCGCTGATCGCCTTTGCACCGAGGGTATCCAACGCATCATTTGCAGCCCTATGGAACGCTGCCGCGAAACAGCCATGCCGCTTTCCTCGCGCATCAACACCCCGATCGAAACGTCCGACGCCGTCATCGAAATCAACTTTGGCGATTACAACGGCAAACTGTTGAAAGAACTCGAACCTTTGCCCGAGTGGAAAAAGTGGAACACCAACCGCACGCTCATGCATCTTCCCAACGGCGAAAACATCCATGAAGTGCAGGCTCGCATGATTCGCGAAGTCCTTCGTCTGCGTCATGAATCTGCCGAACAAAAAATTGCGATCTTCAGCCACGGTGACCCGCTGCGCTCCATCGTCTGCTATTTCCTCGGCATCTCGCTCGACATCATGTCGCGCGTCGAAATAAATCCCGGTTCTCTCAGCATCGTCACGCTGTTCGAGAACGATGTCCGAATCAATCTCCTCAACAGCATGCCGTAACGGTCCTCTGCCGGCCCAATCAAGCTCTATTGCGTCACCCGATAAAACCTCGTCGCCGTCCCCACCACGTCGCTGTAAGTTCCCAGTCCCGCCTTCGGCGTCACCACCGCTACATCCGTCCACGAATCCGCAAGATCCTGTTTCCGTTGGATGTGATACGAATGGCCCGGTACCGCATTCCACGAAAAACTCACACTCCCGCTGCTCGCTGCATTCAACTGAATGATCGTCGGAGAAACCGTGAAGATCGTGTTCAACAAATCTGCCAAGCGATGTCCGCCCTGCGCCAGCCGACTTTCCGCTGTCTGTTGTGCGCTGCTAATATAACTGCTCGAAGGCGTGTCCCCCTGATTTATCCCAATGTATGCAACCGTCCGCGCGAGATTCCATCCCTCAATTGCCCAGTCCGTCGGATTGGGAAATCCGCCGGGGCCCGCAGTATAAGGATAATCCGCTTCGATCACTGCCACCTTATTGCTCAACGTCGTTTTGCTGGAGGCACTCAATGGCCGGCCCAACGACGCCCCCACAAATCCACCGCCCGAATCCCATAGCGAATGCAAATTACCCCCGTTACCCGTGATTACAAAGCCGTTGCCCCCTCCGTCGCCAGCGCTCGACCCGCCGGAAAGTTCCGTCGCGGCATGCAACGGCTGATGGATGTCGCCGACAAAATGGAGCAAGTACCGCAAATAAATCGCCTGATTACTTTGCGTAGTCGACGGACTTGCCAGCTGCTGCACGCACAAATTAATCGCCTTCACCACATCAAACGAAGCCGGCGAAAATCCATTCGTCGGGGTGCCATCGAAACTGAATGGAATATCGATGTAGTGCCAAATTGCCGTGCCTAAATTCGCTTTGAAGTCATCTGCCCAACAGGCCGCCGTAATAAAATTCGTCGTGCCCGTATTTGTGTAACTTATCGGCACCGCAATCAACGCATCGCAGTTCGACTTCACCGAATCCGTCAGGTGACTATAAGCAATCTGCGCGACGACCATATGCCCCTCCGCATTCCAGGCACGAGAGCAGGGGACTAGGGCAAAAGCGGCAAAGATGACGGCACAAAAGTTTTTCATTAATCAACGGGACCACCCAGGACGCAATCCCACTCTTTCTTATAGCAGCCTCCCGCCCTGCAATCAATTGACTAACGTCATGTAAATGACAGCCGCCGGTATATCCGCTGGCTGGAAAACCAAGCAAATGTCGTCCTCCGGCACGCCGTGAATCAAAAATATCATCGGAATGTTTCTACTTCTGGCAACTTTCTTCTACTTCCGGCAATTAGTTGCCAAACGGAGAAAGTTAGTAGAAGGAAATGTTTCTACTTTTATCAAAGATCATCTCCGGTTTGCACTGCACCGGAAACCGGTAAGGACCGGCGGCTGAAGAGATTATACAGTGAAGCTGCGGCGTGTCAATATTATGTAGCAAACGCGTCACGAAACGTTATCGCGCTGGTTGCTGGAGCGATTCCGCGAGACTTTCGAGGTTCACGGGCCTGACTTCGATAAGCCCTCGCCGTGGGCTGTCAATGTCCGCAATGAGAAAGAGGGCTATGGAAAGGACCGTGGGCAGAATCAGCAAAAGATAGGGGCTTCTTCCCTGCGCCGCATAACCCAACATCAGGTTGCAAAACATGGCGATCACCGCCATTAGAACCCAGGCTTCAGTTGGGACGCGATTCCGCCACGCGGCCTGGGTGTATCCTTGCGAGTTCAAGACATCGTTCATCCCGGATAGAACGAGCGCTCTGACAGGGTTCGGTTGTGCGATAGCAGGTGCAATGACGGCGGACCACATCTGCGTCTGCAAGGTGGCGGTTTGGACGTCAATATGGTGAAGCACTTTACTGTCTCGCGATCCGTAATCGCTTATACGTTTCGCTAGATAGTCCTTCAGCAGTTTGCGAACATTCGCCGCGTCGGCAGCAGGCAACGCGTCCGCACGGACATATTCGGTCCCGATGGCATTGGCTTCTTCTTCCTCGTAATTCTTACGTTGATCGTATCTCGCAACAGCCATCGAGAAGGTGAATCCGATGATTAAGCCCAGTAATGTCAGGGTCCCGCCGAGGAGGAATTTGAAATCTTCGCGGCTTTCGTCTTCCAGCATGCGCATTCTTGTCCTAAGTCGGTAGCCAATCAGTGAGGAAAGCCAAAAGGCGGCCAGCGCGACCACAAAAATGACAACTGGTTGTTTCACTGAGTCAACAAGAGTGCGAATAAAACTAGGTCACGGTTTGACGTTTGGCAAACCGCTCGCCGAACCGGGAGACTGCTGCAAACAGTGCGCAAACAACGGGATTGAAAACGTCCGCTGCTCATATAATAATTACCGTTAATAGCCCCAATCAATGAACATCGAGGACTCGCGACTGGTGAAGATGGCCGCTACCGCCGGCTCAAGAACAGATTTCTGGATCCAATGGCTGCCCGACGCAAACGTTCGGGTCATGCTTGAAATCGGCGTATGGAAGGGAGACTACGCTAAAGAAATCCTCCAACGCTGTGAATTTATTGATCGTTATTACATGATTGACCCATGGGCCAATCTTGCGGACTGGAACAAACCCCTTAACGTGAAACAGCAGGTGTTCGATGACGTTCATGCCGAGGCAATGGAGAAAACGGCGTTCGCGGCCCAAAAGCGTCTGGTGCTGCGAGGCAGAACCAAGGATGTGATCGACGAAATTCCCGACGGATCGCTGGACTTTGCCTATATTGATGGCGATCACACCTTGCGCGGGATAACGATCGATTTAATTCAAGTCCTGCCCAAAATAAAGGTGGGCGGCTTCATCGGCGGCGACGACTTCTGCAGTTCCCCATGGCAGCACGATGTGCGGTTCGAGCCAACATTGGTGTGTCCGTTCAGTATTTATTTCGCGGAGGCCATGGCGTTGCCCATCGTGGCTTTGCCGTTTGATCAGTTTCTCATCCAAAAACGAAGCGACGTCTCCTTTTCGTTCACGGACCCAACTGCAAAGTATGCCGACCTTTCTCTCAATAGACTGGCCATTCCGGAGGAAAAGAATGGCATGATCCACCGGGCAAAACGGAAGATAGCAAAGCTTGTCGGATAGTCGCTGATTTCGGTCCACCGATTAAGAACGTATCCTTACGTAGGTAAGGTAGGAGTAGGAGAATGCGCCGTAGCGGGTTGGCCCGGAAACATCGGGGAATATTTCGTGTTGTTGAATGACTTTTCGCGCCGCTTCGGCTTCAGCGCGGTCAAACTTATAGCTCATTTCCTTCTTGTGCCAACGCCACTTAATTTCGGGTAGATCGAGCCCGATGCCGCTGTTGAGCATGTTAGCGGTGGGAAAGCCGGGCATGCCATAGGAGTAAAGTTTATGAACGGCGGGATTGTCGTCGAAAATAACGTGTTTAAAGCCCTTGGCTTTTGCTTCGAGAAGGCGGCGCGCGTGGTTGAAGTGACAATCAAAATAGACGAACGATTTGTCCGGGTTGATTTTTCCAAGATCAAAACTCGACCAATCGTGCTCATGAAATTCCGCCCGGCCGCCTTTGTATTCGAGACATGCGAGACTGATGTCAAAGCCGTGAATCTTCGCAGTGGGACAGATTTGTCCGAGCATGTGCGTGGTGTGACCTTTCCAGACGCCGCTCTCGACGATTAATTCGGGCTGGAGCGCTTTGGTGAAAAGATAAATCCAAAAGGTGTTGTGAAAGCCGCTGCCGCCGACGTTGTTTTCGTGATCGCGAGCGGAATACATCGTCAGGAACGATTCGGCTTCGCGTTGAAAATTGAAGTCCTTCGGGGCGATGTTCGCCAGGTGTTGCGAAAAAAAGGTGCGCGCAATTTCCGCGAGTTCGTCCGTCAGCATTTTTCGCAGGGCCGGATTATCCATGTAGCAGGTCGAAGGATCGCGACGTTCTGAATTGGCGACCGACGGTGCAGGAAAATTGCCGAGTCTTGTGATCTGCGCGCCAAAAGGGCGAAGGAGCGAATTAGCAGTGTGAACAAGGGTGCGCTTGAACATAGATTTGATGATTAACGCTGGTTGCGGTGCGAATGGCGGACAGTTTCGTTTGCGCGAAGTCTCTAGTCAACTTTGAATGTCAAAACTGGGTTCCATGAGCGTTTGCTCGACCCGGCCCGCCGCTAAATATAACCAAGGCGCTTCATGGCCGCGCCTTGCGCCTTCATGAACTGCCCGCTCAGTTCTTTATCAAAATATTCGTCGTAATTCGTTCCGCCCTCACGCACGAACAACTGATTTTTCTCCTTTGGTTGAATGCCGCGCCGCGGTTGTTCAACGTCCAGTTTCGACATGCTTTCGAATTTTGAAGCGTCCACCGCAAATTTTATCCGGGCCAGATCGACTTCAATTTTTGCGAACACACAAATCTTGATCAACTCGCCCACCGGATTCGTTTTCAGATCCTCGTAGCGCACAAAAAGAAAACGTGCCGGCCCCTTATCCAGCCACGAATCGACGTGCGTTCCCCATTTGCCGAACTCCACCTCACCACCATTGAATTTGCGCAGGAATTCACCAAACGTGCACGACTCCGGGATCAGCTTCATGCGACGGTGGAAATGAAAATAGGAAACCGCGACATCCTTTCCGTTGCGCACCAGGCAGATGACATTTTTAAATTCCGGACAAAATGGTAGATGGCTTTTAATGATGCGCGGGCGCGACGTGATCTTCCCGATTTCCTCCGCCTGATAGTGCATATCCGGCATGAACGAAGAGACGTTTAGAAAATCGATTTTTCCGCCGCTCAAATAATTCCCGATCAGAAAACGCATCCACGTGTTCCCGGATCGCGGATACGAAACCAGAAAAATATCGTCTTCCAGCATCGCGAACGGAACTTTTGCCCCTTTTGCCGTAATGGGCTGTTCAGATCCTTTAAATAATTTCGACACGGCAAGTTTCATAATTCGGTGTGACGGCGTCTGCGCTGGCTATAATTTGTATATATTCACATCGACGTATCCGCAGGAAAAGTTTTTTCTGTTTGGCCTCCGCAACTCTGTGGTTTCCGATCCGATCCCTAAAGTTCGCCCTCCATCACGGCGGATTCTTTGTGGACGTCCAGGCCATTGTGGTCGACGGTTTTCTTAAGGCGCGACAAGTGCCTCACATATTGCGGACGGGCCGGCACACGCCGAAAACCCACGCTAAACCGGGATCAAATACCTTTTGATTTTTTCGTTCGGCCACAGGGCTTGGGCGTAGCTCACGTCTCGAACTAATTCTGACCAAATCATGAATGACTGGGATATTCTCGAAACGATTCGCAGCGAAATACACGCTGAACACAACTTTCTCTCCCATCGGATGGCGTGGTATGCCGCCTCGCAGTCCTTTCTGATGACTGCATACGCTATTGCCTGGGGCACGGACCATGCAATAGCTTGGCCGCTATTCTTTCAACACGGCATTCCACTTCTTGGGGTCTTACTCAGCATCGGGACTTGGCTAGGGATATTCTCCGCTGTTCGAGTCCAGAACAATGTGATTGGCGAGCAGGCTGATTTTATCGAGGAGATGGGAAAGTGTTTTGAGGACGCAAAGGACACGGCCGCCATCAAGAGACTGGAGCGATACCAGAAGTTTACCTGCTCAGGCCGGGAGGGCGGAAGCGCTTATCATTGGATGGCTATGGTTCCGCCATGCGTCATCCCATTTATCTTTGTTGCCACCTGGTTGACTGCGTGGCTCATCAGCATCCTCCACCGGGGACCTGTTTGAAATTATGAATTAAAAACGAAGCGAGATAATGAGCATAATCCAAAAAGCGGGGGGAGTCGCTCAGTCAAGGAATGCAGAGGGCAGCGCGGTGCTTCCCGGGGTTAAAAAGGAAAACAAAGTTTCACATTCTGTTCCCCGTAGCTTTAGTGAAGGTGAAATCACGAAGCGGCGACGAAGGAGTTAAATGTTAGATGTCAGAGATTTCCGCTCTTTCCGTTATCTCCAATAAAATCTCGAGCTCAGCGGAACCTATCGGATGTTCCTTTAGAAGGCCCTGAACGCCGTTTCGCTGCAGCGTGGCGGGCGGTACGCTAACCCGCAAATTTTGGACAGTCATAAATGAAAAGCGCATGGTTTCTTTTCGCCGCCGGTTTTCGATGATGACGAACATGCACGCTTGACTGTTGGGTTTTCTCTGAAGTTTGGTGTGCGAGCTCGACGTTCGGGTTGAAATTTGAATTTTCTCCACCTGCATCCAAGCCTCATTGCAGGTGTATTTTAATCGTGCCGGAAATACGTTGAACTACGCCGAAATACACCTAACTACACCTTTAACAAAAAAGATAATTCGGGGCAGCGACCGCTTGAAATTTCTCGCGCAAACCCCCTCACATCCGTTAAACGAATACTCATGCACCGCCTGTTCAAGACAGCTCGAAACCTCGTTTGCGCGATCTTACTGCTGCTGCCGCTGCTCGCGACCGCCGCCGAGCGCCCGAACATTCTCTATTGCCTGGCTGATGATTGGTCGTATCCGCATGCAGGTGTTTACGGTGACAAAGTCATTCACACACCGAATTTCGACCGCATCGCACACGAAGGCGCGCTCTTCACCCACGCGTTTTCCTCCGCGCCAAGCTGCACGCCATCGCGCGCCGCCATGCTGACTGGCCGGCCGGTCCACCAACTTCGCGAAGGCGCGAACCTCTATGGCTTTCTGCCCAAACAGTTCCAGGTCTATCCCAACATCCTCGAACGGGCCGGTTACGTCGTCGGTTTCACTGGCAAAGGCTGGGCGCCGGGCAACAATGAAGCCTCAAATCGGACACGCAATCCGGCCGGGCCGCACTTTGGCAACTTCGAGGGCTTCCTGAAAACCGTTCCAAAAGACAAACCATTCTGCTTTTGGTTCGGCAGCCATTACCCGCATCGCCCGTACAAAAAAGGCCAGGGCCTCGCCGCGGGACTAAAACTTGAAGATGTCAAAGTCCCGCCGTTCTGGCCTGACACAAAGGAAACCCGCAGCGACATTCTCGATTACTACGAAGCGTCCCAGCAATTCGACCGTCAGGTTGGCGAATGTTTGGCGCTCTTGGAAAAAAATGGCTTCGCGAAAAACACCGTCATCGTTATCAGCGGCGACAACGGCTGGCCCTTTCCACGCGGCAAAGCAAATCTTCACGATGCCGGCACGCGTCAACCGCTCGCTGTGCGCTGGCCCGGCGTCGTCAAACCCGGCCAAACCATCGATGCACTCGTCAACCTCTACGATCTCGCGCCGACATTTGTGGACATCGCCGGCATACAACCGTTCTCCTTCATGACTGGCCAAAGCTGGGTGCCGTTGCTCAAAGGTCAACCACAGACCGGACGTACCTACGTTTATCTCGAGCGCGAACGCCACGCGAACTGCCGCAAAGGCGATCTCAGCTATCCCGCTCGCGCCATTCGCAATGATTCTTACCTCTACATCCAAAACCTGCGTCCTGAACGCTGGCCCGCTGGTGATCCGGAAAAGTATGTTGCCGTCGGTCCATACGGCGATTGTGATGACGGCCCAACCAAGCACGAAATCATCGACAATCACACCGAACCATTCTTCCAGTTGGCTTTTGCTAAACGACCCGGTGAAGAACTCTACGATTTAAAGAAGGATCCCGATCAACTCACGAACGTTGCCGATCGCGCTGAATACGCCAAAGCGAAAAAAGAAATGCGCGTGAACCTGATAAACTGGATGAGCAAGACCGATGACCCGCGTTACGATCACGACGACGATCATTGGGATAAATACGAATATTTCGGTGGCGGGCCCAAGTCGAAGTAGCGTTTATTCGCCCTTCGCCAGTTCCGGCAGGAACCACGAAACGACCGCAGCCACGGCGAACAATCCGCCGATGGCGAGCAGCGCGATTCGGAAATCACCAACGGGCGAATAAAGCCCGAACACTACGGTTCCGATACCGGCAGCAATGCGGCCGATGTTGTAGCAAAACCCGGCTCCAGTCGTGCGCAGCAGAGTAGGGAAGAGCGGTGGCATGTACATTGTAAACAGCCCGAACATGCCCGAGCAGAATCCGATGATTGGTAGATAAATTTGCAGTTCCTCCGGCCCGCGCGGAATCCGAAACGCCTGCCAGAACGCGAACACAAACGCGATGCACGATAAAAAAATCGTTCGTCGATAACCGATAAATGTCGCGATCCACGACGAAAAATAATTTCCAAATATCGAGATCCCAACGACGAGGAAGAATATCTTCGAAATAAACTGCTGCTTCTCCAGCGCGCTCCAGTTCGCCAGTTGCGGCAGATTGCGCAGGTGTTGCGGATGCCAAAACATGAACGCCCACCAACCGGTCAACGTGAACGAGCACACCGCGATCGTCAGCAACGTCGTCTTGAGAATCTCTCCTTTGAACAGCTCGCGCACTTTTGGCTTATGCTGTGCCTTCAGATTCGCTTCACGCCATTCATCGGGTTCCGGAACATTGCGGCGAATCCAAAACACGATCAGCGCGGGCAACACGCCAATCAGAAATACATAACGCTCTGGCTGGCCCGCGAGTTTATAGACCACATAACACGCGCATAGAATGCCAACATTCACACCGGTCTGCAAAACCGCTGCAATCCAAGGGCGCCACTGTTTCGGCCACGTTTCAGAAAGCAAGCTCGCGCCGACCGCCCATTCACCGCCGATACCGAGAGCCGACACAAAACGGAAAATCAACAACTGCCACCAGGTGTGCGCAAAAAACGAGACGCCCGTAAAGACCGCATAAGTTAATATCGTGAGACTCAGCGCACGGCTGCGTCCCAGTTTATCTCCGAGTCGTCCAAAGAATCCGCCACCGAGGGCCCATCCAATCAAAAATGCCGCCTGAATCCAGGCGCTATATTTCTTCACCAACGGATCGGCTGTGCTCTCCACATTGATTAAGTGCGCCACAAACGGGGCCGCAACCAACGTGTAGAGATGCATGTCCAGGCCATCGAAGAACCATCCCAGCCAAGCCGCGATTCCCGATTTCCATTGTCGTGACGAAAGCCCTCCAACACCTGTTGGCGCGATCGCGATATCGCGAGACGTCACCGCAGCGGGTTGTTCGGATGAGGGCATGCGCGCGCAGTTTAAACAGGCAATCGCCGCAGCGGAATAAAAAAGAGCCCCGGACTAAGCCGGGGCTTGTTTCACAACTCAACTATGCAACCAACTTACCTGCGGTAGTAGCCGTGTTCGTATCCATGACCGTAATAACCGCGGCCGGCATACGCATACCGATGGGGATAGTAGTATTGCGGCGCGACATACACGCGGGCGGGAGGGCATGTCGGAGCCACGACCACCGACGGGTAGGCGGGCTGATAAACCACTTGGGGGGCTGGTGCGCAATAGTCAGACTGCGCGTAGACCACCGGCGCTGGATGGGACACGACCACCGTTGGCACTGGGATCGGCAAGGGAAGACCGAACCCAAAACCGACGTGCACTCCTGCATGCGCGGCGGAAGCGGCTCCGATTAGAATTGCTGACAGTAAGAATAATTTTTTCATACAACCTTTCGACGACAGTATAGGCGATTTATTGAGCAAAAATGCGATTTTTTGAGCGTTTTTCTTTGAATAAATCGGAGGCTAAAGAGTCTGACATCGCCGCAGATACTTAAGGCAGGCTTATGGGTGTTTGTATCTTAGACTCCGGGTCGCAACCCAAATTAGACGGACGAAAATGGATTGGTGTTAATTGGCATTTGTAACTTTCTGCGCATCTGAGGTATCTATCAGCGCGAAATGAACCTCGTTTCCCCCGCGATGCGTCGCCCGATCACCACATTGGTGATCATTCTGGGGGTCTGCCTGGGAGGTGTGCTGGCCTGGCGACAAATGGCGCGGGATATTTTTCCGCCGCTCGGGGTTCCAACAATTTACGTGGCGCAGCCCTACGGAGGAATGGACCCGGCGCAGATGGAGGGGTATCTCACGTATTATTACGAGTACCACTTTCTTTACATCACGGGCATCGAACACGTTGAATCGAAGTCCATTCAGGGTGCGGCGATCATCAAACTGCAATTTCACCCCGACATGGATATGTCGCAGGCGATGGCGGAAACGATTTCGTATGTGAATCGCGCCCGTGCGTTCATGCCGCCTGGAACGGTGCCGCCGTTCGTAATGCGCTTCGATGCTGGAAGCGTGCCGGTTGGACAACTCGTGTTTTCGAGCGAAACGAAGACTGTTGGACAAATGCAGGACGCAGCGTTGAATTTGGTGCGTCCGTTGTTTGCGACTTTGCCTGGTGTCTCGGCGCCGCCGCCTTTTGGTGGCAGTGCTCGTTCGATCGTCGTCAATCTGAAGCCGGATCGGTTGCGTGCATATAATATGTCGCCCGACGAAGTCGTCGGAGCCATCTCAACGGCTAACACGATCAGCCCGTCCGGCAACATGCGTTTGCAGGACAAATATCCAATGGTTCCTGCCAATGCGGTTGCGAAAAATTTTAAAGATCTCGAAACTGTCCCGATTCGCACGGGGACGTTCCCAACTGTTTTCGTTCGCGACGTCGGTGAAGTGATCGATGGGTCTGACATCGTCACGAGTATCGCTCTGGTGAACGGGCGTCGCACGGTTTACATCCCGGTGACGAAGCGTTCGGATGCGTCCACGTTGTCGGTTGTCGAGCTGGTTAAAAAGAACCTGCCTAAGTTTCAGAGCGTTTTGCCGGACGACGTGAAGGTCAGCTATGAGTTCGATCAATCGCCGTATGTGACGCGCGCGATTGATTCGCTGCTGCGCGAAGGTTTGCTCGGCGCAATTCTGACAGGGGTGATGGTGTTGTTGTTTTTGCGTGATTGGCGAAGCGCATTGATTGTTGTGCTCAACATTCCGATTTCGCTGATTGCAGCGTTGTGCGCGCTTTCGATTACGAAACAGAACATCAACCTGATGACGCTGGGTGGTTTGGCGCTAGCGGTCGGCATCCTTGTTGACGAAGCGACTGTCACAATTGAGAACATCCACACGCACAGGGCGAACGGAGAACCGCTCGCGCACGCTGCTTTCAACGCAACCAACGAAACGGCCATTCCGCGCTTTCTTGCGATGCTCTGCGTGCTCGCCGTTTTCATCCCGGCATTTTTCATGGTGGGTGCGGCGAAGGCGTTGTTTGTTCCATTATCGCTCGCGGTCGGGTTCTCGATGATTGCGTCGTTTTTGCTCTCCAGTTCGCTCGTGCCGATTTTGTCGGTGTGGGTTGGGAACAAATCGAGCGGCGAACACAAGCCAGGTGCGTTTGCGAGATTCCAAAGTGGTTATGCCCGCGTTGCGCGAGGTCTTGTGCGCGTGCGTTGGATTATTATGTTGGTCTATTTGTTGGTCGCGGCCGCGGTAATTTATTTTGTTGGTGGCGGGCTCGGCACTGAAATCTTTCCTCGAGTCGAAGCCGGCCAATTACAGCTAAGACTGCGCGGGCCAACCGGAACGCTGGTCGAAAAAACTGAAACCACAGCGCTGGCGGTGCTAAACAGCATCAAGGAGGAAGTCGGGGCCACGAATATCGAAACGACGATCGGCCTGCTTGGCGTTCACAGTTCAGCTTATCCGGTCAATTTCATCCACCTTTGGAATAGCGGTCCCGAAGAAGGCGTGCTCCAGGTGCAATTCAACCGCGGTTCAGGAATTCAAAGCGAACAATTAAAAGAAAATCTTCGCGCAAAATTTGCGAGGGAATTTCCTGATGTTACGTTTTCCTTTGAACCCGCCGACATCGTCAGTCGCGTGATGAGCATGGGCGCGAGCACCCCGATTGAAGTCGCGGTGAGTGGTCCAAACCTCGTCGCCAGCCGAGAATACGCGGAGAAAATCAGGGAGCAACTGGTGAAAATCCCGGCGTTGCGCGATATCCGTTTCGCTCAGGCGCTCGATTATCCGACGGTGGAAGTTGCGATCGATCGGGAACGTGCCGGGCTGATTGGTGTGAAGACGGCCGATGCGACTCGCTCGCTTGTGGAGGCTACTACTTCAAGTCGTTTCACCGTGCCGAATTATTGGGCGGATCCGAACACCGGTGTCAGTTACCTGCTTCAAGTGCAAATTCCGCAGGACAAGATGACGTCGATCGAGGATTTGAAGAACGTTCCGGTCATCGGCAAGAACGGCCAGCCGGTGCTCTTGCGGTCAGTAGCAAATATCACCAGCGGCACGGCTGTTGGTGAATACGACCGCTACAACATGCAACGGATGATTACACTGACCGCAAACCTGCATGACTCGGATCTCGGAACGGTGGCGCGCCAGATCAATGCTGCGTTGCAAAAAGTCGGTAATCCACCCCCGAAATCGCGCGTCGATGTGCGCGGTCAAACTGTTCCGTTGGAACAAATGTTGAGCGGATTGCAAACCGGATTGCTGCTCGCAATCGTCGTTATTTTTCTACTGCTTGCGGCGTATTTCGAATCGGTGTTGCTGGCTCTGATTGTTATTTCGACAATTCCCGCAGTGGTCGCCGGAGTGGCGCTGAGCCTTTGGCTGACGGGCACGACGATCAATATCCAATCATTTATGGGCGCAATTATGGCGGTGGGCGTTGCCGTCGCTAACGCAATCCTGCTTGTGACATTCGCTGAACGTGCTCGCGTGGGTGGCGCTGATTCGAATGCAGCCGCTGTTGAAGGCGCCAGCAGTCGTTTGCGGCCGATTCTCATGACGAGTCTGGCGATGATTGCGGGTATGTTGCCGATGGCGCTTGGGATTGGCGAAGGATCCGAACAAACAGCGCCGCTGGGTCGCGCGGTTATTGGCGGGTTGATTGCCGGGACGATTGCGACCTTGCTCGTATTGTCGTCGGTATTCAGCATCATGCGCGCGCGGAGCAGTCGAAAATCAAATTCTTTGGATCCGAATGATCCGCAAAGCGGTTATGCCGCAGTTCGATCATGAAACTTGAACGTTCACTAATCAAAATCACGCTACGAATTGTTGCGGTGTTATACGTAGCGGCTGTGTTTGGCTGCAAACCCGAGGCGCCCGTTACAACCAAAAAGGCTGAGCCACCCGTCACAGTAAAACTCGTTAAAACCAGCAAAGGCGATATCGCTCGTTCTGTGTCGCTGCCCGCTCTTATCGTCGCGAATCAGCACGCAATCCTTTATTCCAAAGCCACTGGATACGTGAAAAGAATTGCAGTCGACAAGGGAGATCAGGTCAAAGAAGGCGATGTTCTTGCCGAATTGGAAGTGCCCGAACTGACTGCTGATGCGGCGCGATACAAAGCCGATGCTCAAATTGCGAATCTTGATTTTCAACGCGCATCTGACGCGCAGAAAAAGGCGCCAGACTTGATTCCAGCGCAAACAATCGACACTGCCAAAGCGAAATCAGAAAGCGCGAAAGCAAATCTCGAACGCGCGGAGACGTTGTTAAGCTATACGAAAATCACTGCTCCGTTCGCTGGAACTGTTACCCGACGATTCGTCGATCCGGGAGCGTTTGTGCCTGCGGCGACCGGCAGCAGCCCTGCGTCGAGCGCGGCGGTGGTGACTCTGGATGACTTCAATGTCGTTCGCGTGCAAATCCACGTTCCTGAAGCTGAAGTTCCTTTGATCCGGACCGGGTTGCCGGTGAAGACGTCGTTCGATGAATTGCCCAACAAAGTTTTTCCGGGAGAAATTACGCGTTCGTCGCAAGCTCTGGACGAATCAACACGGACGATGCTCGTGGAAGTGGATTTGAAAAACGACAACGGCCCGCTGCGTCCTGGAATGTTTGCTGCGGCGAAGATTGCAATTGAAAAGCATACGAACACTTCGCTCGCACCGATTGAAGCAGTGATGGTTGAAAAATCCGGATCGTCCATTTTTGTCGTGGCTGATGGTGTCGCGAAAAAGATTCCGGTGAAGACCGGGTTTAACGACGGGCAGAATGTTGAAATCTTAGACCCGCCTTCGCCGCCCGCAGAGATCATCGCTGTTGGTAAAACGGTTTTGGCAACTGGTCAGGCGGTCACTGTTACTCAATGAAAGCTTTTCAACGAAGAGACGCAAAGAGCGCAGAGACTCGCAGAGCGGAGTTTGGATTTGTTTCATTTCTGTGCGTCTCCTTTTTTGTATGGTTATTCATCGGATTTACCGCTGAAGCTCAAACTAACGCCATCAATCTCGAAGCCGTTCTGCGCCTCGCGAAAGCGCGGAACCTTGATGTCCAAATCGCTCGTGCCCGACTGGCTGAAGCCAAGGCAATCCACGAGTCGGCTCGCGCACAATTCTTTCCGTGGCTTTCGCCCGGCATCAGTTATCGCCGGCACGACAACCTGATTCAGGACGTTTCCGGAACCATTATCGACGTTCACAAACAATCCTACTCACCGGGAGCGACGCTTGGTCTACAGCTCGATATTGGGGATGCGCTTTTCAAATCGCTCGTGACGAAACAGCAGGCCGAAGCCGCCGCGCATTTCACGGAGGGTCAACGTCAGGCCATAGTTTTCATCGCCGCCCAGAACTATTTTGATTTGCTCTTTGCTCAAGCCGCCGTTCACGTCGCCGAGCAGGCGAGTAATATTTCGACCAATTACGTATCGCAAATCACCCGAGCGGTCGAAGCGGGCCTTGCGTTCAAGGGCGACCAACTTCGGGTGCGTGTGCAGTCTGAAAATGATCAGGTTGCGCTCCGTCGCGCCCGCGAAGGGCAACGCCTCGCCGCCGCGCAACTTGCCCAAACTCTCCACCTCGACGCCACTGTCGAATTGTTTGGCGACGAAAGTGAATTAGTCCCTGTCGTGATCACTGAAACCAACGCCGCTCTGGGGTCACTGGTTCAGCAAGCGCTTGCCGCTCGTCCGGAAATCAAACAGAGCAAAGCCACCATTGCCGCGGCAACCCAGGAGAAAAAAGGTGCGACTTTCGGCCCGCTCATTCCTTCATTGGGCGCACAAGTGTTTGGAGGCGCGCTCGGTGGCGACAGCGACGCCGGCCCGTCCCGTTTCGGTGGGCAGGAAGATGTCTTTGCCAGCTTGAGCTGGAAGATTGGTCCCGGTGGCCTGTTTGATTTCAGCCGAGAACGCACCGCGCAAGCGCGCCTCGACACCGCAAAACTTTCCTCTGCCAAAACCGCCGATCAAGTTGCGCGCGAAGTTGTAGATGCCGCTGTTCGCGTGCAATCGCTGAACGAGCAGCTTGGTTCGGCTCAACGCGCCGTCGAAGCGTCTGAAGAAGGTTTGCGCCTCACGCAGCTCCGCAAAGAATTTGCCGTCGGTATCGTTCTCGAAAATATTCAGGCCGAACAGGACCTGACGCGCGCCCGCGCCGATTATCTCAGGACAATCGCCAATCTCGACAAAGCGCAATACGCCTTGCGATACGCTCTCGGTAAGTTGTAGGTTGCGCGATATGTTGAAGCGCACACCACTTTACAGCGCGCACCAAAAACTCGGCGCGCGGCTCATCGAATTCGGCGGTTGGGAAATGCCGGTGCAATACACCAGCATCATCGATGAACATCAGGCTGTGCGCGCGGCTGCGGGCATTTTCGATATCGCACACATGGGCGAAGTTCTCGTGAATGGCCCGGGCGCAGCGGAGTTTCTCAATGGCATCCTGACGAACGATATTCGCAAGCTCGAACCAGGTCTCGGCCAATACACAATTTTGTGCAACGAGCAGGGTGGGGCGGTGGACGACCTGTATGCTTATCGTTTGTCCGAAAACGAATATCTCCTCATCATTAACGCGTCGCGAATCGACAATGACGTGCCGTGGATGCAGCAGCAACTCGCGAAATTTGCAAACAGCTCGAATGTGAAACTGGAAAACGTTTGCGACATTACCGCTGCGATCGCGGTGCAGGGGCCGCGCGTGAAAGAGTTTATTGACCAATGCTTCCCAGGTAATTCGCTCGGTGGCACGAAGGTTTCGAAAGCAAGCGAATTGAAAAAGAATCAGATCGCAAAGTATTCATGGGGTGCCGAAAAAAGCAGCGTTTGGGTTGCTCGCACCGGCTACACCGGCGAAGACGGTTTTGAAATCGTTGCGCCGTCCAATATTATTGAATCGATTTGGGATCGAATCCTCGAAGCCGGCAAAACGGTCGGAATCAAACCCGCCGGTCTCGGCGCGCGCGACACGTTGCGCACTGAAGTTTGTTATCCACTTTACGGTCACGAACTCGACGAGTATACAACGCCAATTGATGCGGGCGTCGGCTTTTTCGTCGCGCTCGAAAAGGGCAACTTCGTTGGCCGCTCCGTTCTTGCTCAACAAAAAGCTGAGGGTGCAAAGAAGAAACTCGTCGCATTCAAAATGTCCGATAAGAGCGCGCCGCCGCGTCCGCATTATCCTATTTGGAATGGGGACATGAAAATTGGTGAAGTCACCAGCGGGACGCAGAGCCCGTCACTGGGACTCGGTATCGGTTTAGGCTACGTCACTCCTGAATTCGCAAAAGTTGGCACGGCAATTGAAATTGAAATCCGGGGTCGTCGTTTTCCGGCGCAGGTCGTGCAGAAACCTATTTATCGCAAACCGGCCTAAGTTTTTGAAAACTGTTCCGTTGCCAATCGTCGAAAGTTGCGGGTCAAGTTGGCTGACGCCCACAGGAAAACGATGGCATCGAACAAAAGTGTTCCGAGGGTGACGAATTGAACACGCATACGTTCGACACTCGCGTAAGGGGCACCGCCGCCCACCATCACCCCAAAGCCAGTCGTCCAGAGGCCGACAAACTGCGCAGTCACGAAGTCGACGAGGACGGGGACGAATAATACCAGGGCTAAGGCTGTAATCATGACGCGAATGCGTCCTCTGAATTTCAGTCCAAGCCACATTCCGACTCCAATCAACGCCAGCGAATCTGCTATCAAGAAGAGCGGGGTTCGGGTCCCGATGAAGTGCGTTCCTTCAAACCGCGAAACCATTCGCTGTGTGATTAACCACTCGCTCATTGCGACGGCGAGCACTGGCCATCCGAACAGGTTCCACAACGCCTTTGATTGACCACGCAGCACGTCGCGCTGAGTCAGCGGGGTGGAGAGAAGGAATTCGAGAGCGTTGGTTTGCCTGTCTTCGATAAATCTGCGCGTTGCTTCACCCACGATCCAAATCTTCAAGAACGTGTTGATAATGACGATCGTTGGAATGAGCACATCGGGATCCAACATGTAATTGCCGTATTTCATAACGGCAACACCCCAGATGGCGAACATCGCAATTGTGAATCCCCAAACGGCGCGCGGTGTCGTTTCGCCCCGCATCGCGAGCCAGTGGTAAGGATTGAAATCCAACAACGCACGTGCGGGTTTCCATTTGCGAAAACGCACTTTCAGCGGCGCAGAGAAGATGGTTGGCGAGCGTTCGACTTGTTGCCATGAAACGGGCGCTTTGCGCGATGCGCGGATGAGAAGCCATGCAATGAGCAGCCAGAGCCAACCTAATGTAATCAAAACGTGACACTGCCAGAACACTCCCGAAAACCCCATCCCCGACATCCTGGGTAGCACGAACACGAATGCCATCGAAACGACCGGACTGAAGTTGCCGATCTTCATCGCGGCTTCTTCCGCGAGCATGTCTTGATTCTCCAAAACGGCTGCCGCGAAAATCGGCAGAAAGCAAATGCCCAACATAGCGAGGACCGCGAAAACCATCGCCTTCCGGTCGTTGTAACTGTGAGTTGAAATAAAAATTCCCAGCGAACACGACAAAGCGAGCACTGTCAGCAACAGCAATACCACTTTAACAAATTCCATCGGGCCAACACCGCCCATCAAAATCGGCAGGCTTAGAATGGGCACGCTCGCGACCAGTCCGTAAATGACGGAAACTGAATTGGCGGCTAACTTGCCACAAATGACGTCGTAGCCTTTTAAGTCGGTAAGAAACAACAACCCCAAAGTGCCTTCACGTTTTTCAGAGCTCATGCAATCAGCGGTTCCGATCAAACCAACGAGTGCTGCGAATGCGAATGCCAGCCATGAGAAGATTTGGAAGAGCAATCGTCCTTGTTCGGCGGCGCTCGGATTTCGGCTGAGGAATTCAATTTCTGCAAAACCAAACCCGGCAAGCATCAGGACCACGGCAATCAGGCGAGTGCGGTAGGTCGAACGTCGGCGCGACGCAACGCGCAACTCTCGCTCAACTACGGGAAGAACCATGGCAAAGCCAGTTTAGCTCTCTGGCTAATGGTGTGACAAGGGAACTTTAGCAGGTGTCGATTATGCAATGACCGTGCTAGCGACGACCACTTGCACTCCCTTTTGTTGGAGAGCGCAGACGAGTTCTGTCGGAGCGCCCGCATCGGTCACGATGGTGTCGATGCAATCGAGGTCGCACAAAAACGAAACGGATTTACGACCGATTTTCGTGCTGTCGAAACAGAAGATGACGCGTTGCGCGGCGCGAATCATGGCGAGTTGGATTTCGATGAGCAGGCCGTGAGAGTTGGTAATGCCTTCCAACGTGATTCCACCGGCGCTCATGATCGCAACATCGGCGTGAATTTTTGAAAACGCTTCAACGGCGAGTGGGCCGACCAGGACACCAAGACGAGGATAGATCACGCCACCGGAGACAACTAACTCCACCCGGTTTGCGGCGGCGAAGTGGTTTGCGATCGGCAAAGAGTTCGTGATGATCTGCGGCGTTTTCGGTTCAAGATGTCGCGCGACGTGATAAGTCGTTGTGCCAGCGTCGAGGATGACCGTTTCGTTTGGCTTGATCAGTTCGGCGCAGGCTTTGCCAATCGCTTCTTTTTCGGCGAGTTGACGGGTGTCGCGAAATGAGAAGGTAAATTCTTCCGAAGCAGGATTCGCTACGCGCGCGCCGCCGTGGGTGCGACGAATTTGGCCGGTGCCTTCCAAGGAATCAAGGTCACGTCGAACGGTCGAAACCGAGGCTTCGACATGTTTTGCAAGCTCTTCCAGGGACGCGAACTCCACCTTGTGCAGGTAGTCACTTATCCGTTTATGGCGTGCTTCTGCTTGCATTTGACTATGTTTTGGCATGTTTTGATAGATTTTGCAACATTTATGTTGACGTTATGTCAAAAAGTTTCTAAAACATGCCAAGTTATATGGTTGCCCCAAATAACACACTTCATCGAGCAGTGGTGGAACACCACGTTAGACAGGCCGTTTATCAACGGCTTGGCAAGCCCATGCCGCGCACCGCGTCGGCGCCGAACGCTTTAATTGTCAATGTCAGTGCGCGTCACTGTCATCTTACACAAGAGGTCGTCGAAATTCTTTTTGGCAAAGGTCATAAGCTGACTCCATTCAAGTGGCTTTATCAGGAAGGGCAGTTTGCCGCGAAAGAGACGCTAACTTTGATCGGGCCACGCAGTCGCGTGATTTCGAATCTTCGTATCCTCGGCCCGTGCCGAAATATCAACCAGGTTGAATTGGCATATACCGATGCAATCGCGCTCGGCTTCGATATTCCCTTGCGCAGTTCCGGCGACATTAAAGGAACGATCGGCGGGATGTTGATGGGCCCTGCAGGATTTTTTGAAATGCCGGACGGCGTTATCCGTGCGATGCGCCATGTTCATATGCATCCGGATGATACGGCGTTCTATGGAGTCAAAGCAGGCGAGCACATGAAATTGAAAATCGGCGGCCCGTGCGGGCTGACGCTCGACAAGATGCTCGTGCGTGTTGATCCGTCGTTCAAGTTGGAGGTGCATATCGATACCGATGAAGGTAACGCGTGCAATCTTCAGCCGAACACTCCATGCGAGCTAATTAAGTAATTTAACAATCACCAACCCCTAAAACAGGAGATATAAAATGCAAGAAGCACTAGGCATGATCGAAACGAAGGGTTACGTCGGCAGCGTCGAAGCAAGCGACGCCATGGTTAAAGCCGCCAATGTAACGCTCGTCAAAACAATCCCCATCGGCGGCGGTTTGATTACCGTTCTCTGCTGCGGCGACGTCGGCAGCGTCAAAGCTGCGGTAGACGCTGGATCCAAGGCAGCCGGAAAAATCGGCGAACTGATCAGTTCCCACATCATCGCGCGTCCGCACGAAGATTTGGTCAAAGGGTTCCTCGATAACGGCGCCAAGAAATAACTTTCAACAATCAACTTTCAAAAATTATGGCCTTACAAGCATTAGGAATGATCGAAACAAAAGGTCTGTGCGCTTTGCTCGAAGCGATCGACAGCGCCCTGAAGTCCGCCAACGTCCAATTCACGGGTTGGGAAAAAATCGGCAGCGGCTATTGCACTGCATTCTTCCGCGGCGACGTCGCAGCGGTGAAAGCGGCAACTGACGCCGGCACAGCAGCAGCTGCGCAAGTCGGCAGCGTCGTGAGCGTGCAAGTGATTCCGCGCCCGCATGAAGGATTGGTGGCGTTGGGTAAGTGGCTGCAATAAACCTGCGGCTCGTAAACCGCCAATGAAGATTCTTGTCGCCAATCTCGGTTCTACTTCGCTGAAATATCGGCTCTTCGATTTTTCAGGCGGCAAGGAAGAACTGTTGACGCGCGGCGGTTATGAGCGCGTGGCGGATTACGCGCAAACGATTGACGGTTGTCTCGCAGACCTGAAGAACGGCGGGTTCATTAAGGACGACAGCGACCTCGCTGCCGTCGGTTTCAAAACGATCATGGCGCACGACGTCAATGGTTGTGTGCGGCTCGATGAAAAAACCGTCCAGGCGATGGAGTTCTACAACAACGTCGCCCCTGCGCACAATCCGCCTTACATCACTGGCATTCGCCTGTTTGCCAAACGCATGCCGAAGATGCCGCTCGTCGGCTTGTTTGAAACAGCGTTTTACCAATGGGCGCCCGAAGCCGCAATGCGCTACGCCGTGCCCGATGCATGGCACAAAGCGGGCGTGCGACGCTGGGGCTTCCACGGCGCGAGTCACAAATTCATTGCTGAACGCAGTGCCGAAATGCTCTGCCGCGACGACGTTGCGGAACGCGCGCGGCAACTCTATGTGGACGGCGGAACGAGCCCAGTGCGCAAACCAAATTTGCGCGTCATCTCCTGTCACCTGGGCGGAAGTTCTTCCATCACTGGAATTCTCAACGGCGTCGCGATCGGCAACAGCATGGGTTTGAGCCCGCAATCCGGTTTGCCGCACAACAATCGGGTCGGTGATCTCGATTCCTTCGCGCTTCCATTTTTAATGCGTTCCACCGGGCTGACACTCGATGAGGCTGAACGTCTCATGTGCAAAGAGTCAGGCCTGAAAGCCTTGTCCGGTGGCGCAAATGATCTTCGCGATATTTCCGCGAAAGCAGAGCAGGGGGACGCGCGAGCTCAACTCGCTCTTGATGTGTTGGTGCATCAAGCGCGGCATTGGATTGGCGCGTATTACCTGCAATTGAACGGGCTCGACGCTTTGGTTTTCACAGCGGGAATCGGCGAAAATCAGCCGGGTTTGCGCGATGCCGTCTGCAAAGATCTCGATCAACTCGGAATCGTTCTTGATCCGAAGCTCAGCAGAGAAGCCGGCGCGCAAGAGAGCGTTATCAGCGCCGCAGATTCACGTGTGAAAGTGATGATCATTCCGACAAACGAGGAATTGGTCGTAGCGCGTGAAGTAAAACGATTTTTAGATAAACAGAATTAGCAATTAACGAAAGAAAACATATGCCACCACAAGCAATCGGTATGATCGAAACCCGCGGTCTCGTCTCGCTCGTCGAAGCGACCGACGCCATGCTCAAAGCCGCCAATGTCGAATTGGCCGGCCCCATGCAATCAGTCGGCAACGCGCTCGTCACGGCCGTGGTCGTTGGCGATGTCGCTGCTGTTAAAGCTGCGACTGATGCCGGCGCACAAGCTATCAAAGCCAACAAAGGCGAATTGGTTAGCGTGCACGTGATCGCGCGTCCGCATGGCGACGTTGAAGCCGTCTTGCCGCGCAAACCTCAAGCTAAGTAATATGTTCCTCGCACGCGTCGAGGGCTCAGTCGTCGCGACAAAGAAGGATCCTTCGATGTCGGGACGCAAGCTGTTGGTTTTGCGACCGCAGCTCGTTGACGAAAAGGACCCGAGCAAATTCCGTCCGGGATCGAACACGATAATCGCCGTCGACAGTGTTGGCGCAGGTATCGGCGAACTCGTTTTGTTTTGCCAGGGCAGTTCCGCACGCCTCGCGGCGAATTTGAAAGAAGCACCAGTCGACGCCGTCATCATCGGAATCGTTGATGCTGTTGATGTGCTCGGAAAAGAAATTTACAACGCACGAACTTAATTGAGTTATGGCAGCGACAATGAATGAACAATTAATCCGCGACGTCGTTGCGGATGTGCTGAGCCGAATCGGCGCCCCTGCGCCTGTCGTGGCACCCGTGCCTGCGCCAGCCGCGAAAGCGGATTGCGGATGTCACAATAAGAACAACGGCAACGGTGCCGCCATTTCGCGCGGTGGACAACATGGAGTTTTCCAAACCGCCGCCGAAGCATGCGAAGCCGCCGCGGCATCATTTGTGAAATTGCAACAAGGCGGTGTTGCCGCACGCCGCAAGGTTATCGACGTCGTCAAAACGATGTGCGACGCCAATGCCGCGGAGTGGGGCCGCATCGAACTTGAAGAAACCAAGATCGGACGTCTCGATCATAAGATCGAAAAGCTGCAGGGCATCAAGAACGTTCCGGGTATCGAATGGTTACAGCCGAGAGGATTTAGCGGCGATCACGGCATTAGTCTGGAAGAATTTACTCCGTTTGGCGTGGTGGGAGCCGTGACGCCATCAACGCACTCCATTCCTACGCTCGCGTGCAATGTCGTCAACATGGTTGCTGCGGGTAACTCCGTCGTATTCAATGCGCATCCGAACGCTTCAAAATGCGCCGCGATGGCGGTTCGCGAATTCAATAAAGCAATTCAGCGTGAAACCGGAATCGACAACGTTTTTTGCATCATCGAGCAGCCTACTTTTGATTCATTCAAAGAGATGTGCGCGCACGAAGCCGTCCGCTTGCTATGCGTCACCGGCGGTCCTGCTGTGGTGAAAGCTGCCATGCAAACCGGTAAGCGCGCGATTTGCGCCGGCCCTGGTAATCCTCCTGTATTCGTTGACGACACGCCGTGCATGAAGCGCGCAGCGACCTCGATCATCAAAGGAGCAGCTTACGACAACAACTTGCTGTGCATCGGCGAAAAAGAAGTCTTCGCGCTCGACAAGATCGCGGACGAACTCATGGGGCAGATGGAGAAGAATGGCGCTGTTCGCCTGAACGCGTCGCAACTCGATGCGCTCACCAAAGCAGCATTCACATTCAAACCCGGTCACGGTGGCGGCTGCGCTGAACCGAGCGTGAATAGAGATTTCATCGGCAAAGATCCATCGGTGTTAGCGAAAGCCGCTGGAATTAATTTGCCGGCTGGCACTCAACTCTTGTTCGCAGAAACCGACGCAAAACATCCGTTTGTCGTCGAAGAGCAAATGATGCCGTTCATTCCAGTCGTTCGCGTCAAGAGCGTCGAAGATGGAATCGAAGCTTCGAAAGCTGCTGAACACAATTACAAGCACACCGCGATCATCCACTCGCACGATATTGAAAATATCACCGCGATGGGACGCGCGTTGGACACGACTTTATACGTCAAAAATGGCCCATGCATGGCTGGTCTGGGCGCAGGTGGCGAAGGTTACCTGAGCTTCTCCATCGCCACGCCAACCGGTGAAGGCGTGACGAACCCCGGAACATTCACCCGCGTCCGCCGCTGCATCATGGTCGACAATTTGAGGATTTACTAAATGTTACTCGCTCGCGTCGAAGGCAATTTGATTGCGACTCGGAAACATCCGAGCTTCGAAGGCTGGCGTTTAGTCATTTGTCAGCCCATCGATCTGACCGGCAAGCCCGAAGGCGTGCCGCAAATTGCTATCGACGCACACGGTGCGGGCATGCATCAGCAGGTGGTGATTTCGTCTGACGGTTCGGCAGCGCGCAATGCTGTCGGCGACCCCAAAAGCCCAGTCCGCTGGATGGTAGTCGGAATCGTCGACGAAAAAGAACCGGGGGTGGCCGTATGACCCTCGCAAGCGGCTTTCTTAATATGAACCCGATTTCGCTAAGAAGCGTTTCCATTTGCTCCTCCTTAAACTGCGGCGTGATGAAGTATAGAGCTTTATTGAACAACTTGGGAAAAATGGCGAGTGCGACCCACTGCGACTGGGGTGCGACTACAATTGAATTTGTCGCACCCAGTAACACCCAGTCGCACCTAGTCGCGCCCAGTCGCAGTAGTTTTTTTTCGCTTTTTTTCGCGGCAATTGGAGGTGCGTCATGAGACTCGGTGCTGTCATAGGTCGCGTAACTTTAAGCAAGACCGTGGACGAACTCCGCGGCGCTCGCTGGCTCATCGTCAGCCCATTCACGCACGAACATTTTCAACAGGGCGAAAACACGCCAGTCGGCTTGAGCAAGGATCCAAGCCTGGTCATTTACGATGACCTCGGCGGCGGTGTGGGCCAGACCGTGGGTTTCGTGGAAGGCCGCGAAGCTGCCCAACCATTCGATAAACCAACTCCTATCGACGCGATCAATGCCGCGTTGGTGGACAACATTTTCTACTCACCGTTTAAATGAAACAAATTATCAGCGTTAAGGACTTAGAAGAGATGTCGCGCAACGGAGGTATATCCCTTCCGAGCGACGCCATTCTCACTCCGTCGGCTCGCGATTACATGCGCGAAATCGAGAACGGCAACGAACCTGCGCGTCCAACTTCTCGCAACGGCAATAGCGAATCGTCGTCCAAGCCTGCGAAACCAGTGACGTCAAAAAGTTCACCGAAGGAGATTGAAGCATTTTTCAATTCGCCGGAAATTCACGCGCTTAAGCTCCAAATTTGCGACGTCGGCCGCCGGCTCTGGCAACGCGCCTACGTCGATGGTAACGGTGGCAACATCGCCATCCGGGTCGGCGAAGATATCGCGCTCTGCACGCCGACCCTCGTCTCCAAAGGTTTCATGAAACCCGAGGACTTGTGCCTGGTTGATCTGGAAGGAAAGCAACTCGCGGGAACCAAGAAGCGGACGAGCGAGATCCTCATGCATTTAGAGATCATGAAGCGGCAGCCGAAGGCTCTTGCGACTGCGCATTGCCATCCGCCGCACGCCACGGCGTTTGCTGTGGCTGGTGTTGAGCCGCCGACCTGCATGATTCCTGAAATCGAAGTATTCATCGGCAAGGTCCCGCTCGCTCCATATCGCACGCCCGGCACTCCGGAAATGGGCAAGCTCGTCGCCGATCTCGTGGACAAACACAACACGGTTTTGATGGGTAATCACGGGGCTGTTTCCTGGAGCCACGTCAGCGTTGAAGACGCCTATTTCAAAATGGAAATTTTGGAGGCGTATTGTCGCACGGTTTGGGTCGCATCACAACTCGGTCAGCCGCTCAAAACGTTTACCGCGGAACAACTCAAAGATCTTTTGCGCATTAAACAAGGCCTCGGTATTCCCGACCCGCGTATCGGTCTCAAAGAGTGCGAACTTTGCGATAACAATGAATGGCGCCCAGGCGTTAGTTGCGCAGTGCAAAACGCCGAAGCACAAAACGGTGCTGCAGCTGACGCTGAAGCCGAGGCCTTGGTGCAGACAATCACCGACCAGATTTTGCAGCGCGCCAAATAGCGTATGCCCCTGAGACATCTTTTCGAAAACAACCGCCAATGGTCACAGCAGATCACTGCTGAGGATCCCAGGTTTTTTGAAAAGCTCTCTAAACAACAATCGCCCGGATACTTGTGGATCGGATGCGCCGATAGCCGAGTGCCGGCGAACGAAATCGTCGGCCTGCTTCCTGGCGAGTTATTCGTCCACCGCAACGTGGCAAACGTTGTTGTCCATTCCGATTTGAATTGTTTGTCAGTCATGCAATACGCCGTTGACGTGTTGAAAGTGAAACACATCATCGTATGTGGTCACTACGGCTGCGGCGGTGTCCAGGCCGCCCTCCGCGACCAACGTCTCGGCCTTATCGACAATTGGCTTCGCCACGTTCAAGACGTCATTCTCAAATATCCAACGTTTATCAGTTCCTGCGGAACCGAAACTGACGCTGTAAATCGCGCGTGCGAACTCAACGTCATTAGCCAAGTCCTTAACGTCGCACAAACAACCATCGTTCAAGCTGCCTGGGACCGCGGCCAAAACGTGACGATTCACGGATGGGTCTACGGCCTCAAAGATGGGCTGCTCAAAGATTTGAAAGCAACGGTCAATGATCCGAACAAACTCAAAGAGGCACAGGGTTGCGCGTTGGAAGGCCTGATCGAACCAAAGTAAGTAAATGAAGTCGCTCGATAAAAAATTAGCGGAAGTAAAAGCGAACCGAGCCTCGCGGGCTTTCGTGATTGCTGATGCCAAAGACGCGGACATGGCGTTTGGTGTGCGTGCCCCCGGCCCGCGCAGTTACTTGTCAAAACACGGGGTGCGACATGCCGCTTTCTCGCCCGAAATCTGGAGTCGCGAAGAATACGGCTACCGCAACTTGCCTGAATTCCTGGACATCATCCGCGAAGTCACCCACCAGGGGCTAATCGACATCATGCTTATGTCGGCTTACGTGAATGAACAACTAACGATCAAAGAAGGTCTGTTCAAAAACTCCCACGTTACTCCTGCTGCGCGAGCTAATGATACGACAGACGTCTGGGCAGTTCGTCACGGCTGTTACACACGCGAGCCAGTCCAAACCTTTCGCTCGGCGTCCATCGACCACATTCAATGCGGAAAACTCGAATGTGAACTGGAGGGCGATGAAGTCCCTGGTGCAAACCTCGGATTATATTCCGTCACGTTCATTAACGATCTCGATCAAGACCGTGCTACGGTCCAGGCTTTTAAAGAATTTCGCGAAGAAGCGGAACGTAAAAAGTTCCGTTACTTCCTCGAGGTGTTCGATCCGAATGTCGACAGCGGAATTCCGGCAGAAAAATTGGGTGAGTTTATTAACGACAATATTATCCGCACGCTCGCCGGCGTTCCTGAATCCGGCAGACCTGTGTTTTTGAAGATTGTTTATCACGGTCCGCGCGCGATGGAAGAGTTGGCGCAATACGATCCCAACCTCGTCGTTGGCATTCTTGGAGGCAGCGCGGGCACAACCTACGACGCTTTCAAGCTAATCCACGACGCGCAAAAGTACGGCGCTCGCGTCGCGCTTTTTGGTCGTAAAATTAATAACGCCGAGCACCAACTCGCATTCATCGAAATGCTGCGATTAATTACGGACGGCAAAATCTCTCCTGAAGAAGCCGTGCATGCGTACCACGGTGTTCTTCAAGGCAAAGGCATCAAGCCTCGCTTGCCCTTGGAGAAGGACCTGGTGTTAACTGACCAGGCAATGAGCTACGGCGGCGGATCCTCGGGTCGAACAGTCGTTAATGTTCAAAACAATCCGTTGCGCACTGCGACTGCCAGCAACGGCGCAAGCAAGCCATCAAGCAACGGTCACGTTGACTGGCCGATAGGTTCCAACGGAAGACCGGATTTTGGTCGGATGAATTCAGAGCAACGCCGCGCCTACGACAATCATCGACTCACGCGGAAGTTCGGCTGATCCGATCGGCGATCTGCCGGTGCGCACTGCTAAACGCAAGTTTCTGCAATTCGGTTTTGGAAACCCATTTGCCAACCAAACCGGTTTTTGGAGTGGCATTGTATACATCCATCTGAATGCGGTAGCGCGTTATCGAATGCCTGATCGTGAACGCTGGCTTTCCGTCTGCTGAAAACGGCACCACCGGTGCGTTTGCAGCAACGGGGATTTCAACATTAGGGAACTCCCACAAGTGCGCATTAACGACTCCTGCAGGACGTTGCTGCACCAACCAGCGCTGATTCTTTTCGACGATAAATGCCGCGAATTTTCGCTGAGTCGCTGCCTGACGCTTTTCAATTGCGGGCAATTCATCAACGCGCTTGGTGCGAAAGGCGACGCAATTCCGTTGCAATGGACAAATCGTGCACTGAGGCATGCGCGGCGTGCAGGTCAGCGCTCCCAGCTCCATTAGCGACTGATTGAAATGACTGACGGCATTGGTGCCGGAAGACTTGGCCGACAATTGCACCAACTCTTCGGCTAGTTTCCACAGCTGAACGCTAACTGTCTTATCCTTGGGATTGCCTTCGATGCTGAAGACTCGCGCGAGAACTCGAATCACGTTGCCGTCCACAATGGGGGTCGGTTGATTGAACGCGATGCTACAGATTGCGCCTGCGGTGTATCGTCCGATTCCCGGCAATTCCAGCACGGCTTCGTGCGTTGTTGGGAATTGTCCTTTGTAATCCGTCACAACGACCTGTGCCGCTTTGTGCGCATTGTGAACTCGCGTGTAGTAACCAAGTCCTTCCCACAATTTGAGAAAACGTTCCGGCCTGGCTGTGGCAAAAGTTTCGATGGTTGGCAGCGTGCGCATCCAACGTTCCCAATACGGAATCACCGTTTTCACCTGCGTCTGCTGCAGCATGATTTCGGAAATCCAAATTGCATAAGGATCGCGGGTGCGACGCCAGGGCAGGTCACGAGCGTTCTTGTCGAACCAGCGGAGCAGGGCGGTGACGATTGGGCGATTGGACTTTGAAGTATTCTTCACGAACGTTATTTATTGCTGCAAAAATACGCCCAAAGCGCAAACCTATAACGAGTGAAACCGCTGACGATTTACACGACCAAGTTGACCGATGCGCAAGCGACCGCATTGGAGAATTATGTGCGCGAAGAGGATTTCACATTCCGGGAAGTTCCTTACGCGAAATTCGCCGCGGAGAAGAACAAGACCAACGTCGTGTTTTACCAAAGCGGCAAGCTCGTGGTGCAAGGGAAAGGGACGCAGGAGTTTGTTGAATTCGTGCTCGAGCCGCAAATCCTTCAAGAAGTAAAACTTGGCTACGAAACGATACTCAATCCGGAGTTGCTCGCTCCGCGAATCGGGGTGGACGAAAGTGGCAAGGGCGATTTCTTTGGGCCGATGTGCATCGCTGGCGTTTACGTCAATGAATCCGTAATCGCAGCATGGAAAGAGGTGGGCATTCGGGATTCTAAAAATATTTCCAGTGATCGACGGATGGCAGAACTGGCGGATGTCATTCGCAAAACACCCGGATGCGTTTACAGCGTCGTGCCGATTGGCAACGAAGCTTACAACCGGCTTTACCACACGATGGGCAGCGTCAATCTGGTGCTGGCGTGGGGTCATGCACGTGTCATTGAAAATTTAATGGGAAATGTTGCCCGAATGAATCCGCCGCCAGTTCGCGCTATCAGTGACCAATTTGCTTATGACAAAGCCACGGTTGGGAAAGCGCTGATGAAACTCGGTCGTGGGATTGAATTGGTGCAGCGTCATAAAGCTGAAGAAGACATTGCCGTCGCCGCTGCTTCCATTCTGGCGCGCAACGAATTTGTTACCCGCCTCGCCATGCTTTCGAAGCAATACGAGATGGTCTTGCCGAAAGGTGCATCGGCAGCCGTTGATGCGGCAGCGAAAGAATTCATCGCCAAGCACGGAGTCGATAACCTTGCGAAAGTCGCCAAAATGCATTTCCGGACGGCGTTGCGCGCCCAAGGTTTGCCTGAACCACCGAAAACGGAGTGGAAACGGCCAGCGAGAAAACCGGTCGACAATTAATTGTTCCCCTTTATTTCGCGGGAGTCTGCTGTTAGATATTCAAGGTGATCTCTGTCCTGGAATACCTCGAAAAGAACAACAAACGGTTAATCGGCGAATTGTGCGACTACATTCGCTTTCCCAGCGTCTCGGCTCAGCCGCAACACGCAAAAGATCTAGCGGCTTGTGCCGACTGGGTCGTTGCTCATTGCAAAAAAATCGGCCTTGAGGCGCGACTGTGCAAAACAGCCGGCAATCCAATCGTGCTCGCCAAGACTCCTCGGAAGGCCGGCTCAAAAAAGCCGCATTACGTCGTGTATGGTCATTACGACGTTCAGCCACCGGAGCCATTTGAACTTTGGAAAACGCCGCCGTTTGAGCCGCGGATTGAAGGCGACTCGTTGTTCGCGCGCGGTTCCAGTGACAACAAAGGACAAAATTTTGCCCACCTTAGCGCGGTCGAAGCCTACCTGAAAACCGGCACTGAATTGCCATGTGACATTACTTTTTTGATCGAAGGAGAAGAAGAAGTTGGGAGTAAAAGTCTGGCAGCGTTCCTCAAAGATAATCGCAAGGAACTTCAGTGCGAAGCGTTCGTGATTTCCGACACTGGAATGCCGAGCTTGCGTCACCCCGCGCTGACGTATGCGTTGCGTGGAATTATTTCCGCGGAAGTTATTTTGCATGGACCATCGCGCGATCTGCATTCCGGGATCTATGGTGGAACGGTAGATAATCCGGCAATGGCTTTGAGCCAGATGCTCGCGCAGCTTCGTGATAAAAATGGCAAGATTGCGGTCCCGGGTTTCTACGACGACGTCGCGCCGCTTTCCGCCTATGAGCGCAAAGAAATGGCGAAGATGCCAATGACGGAGAAGCAGTATCAACAGTTTCTCGGGGTGCCCAAGTTGTTTGGGGAAAAAGGTTATACGTTTGTCGAACAACGCAGCGCCCGCCCGACAATTGAAATCAACGGTTTAACGAGCGGCTATCAAGGCGAAGGAAGCAAAACGATTGTGCCGGCCTGGGCTCGTGCAAAACTGACTTTCCGGTTGGTGCCAAATCAGAAGCCGGATAAGATCCGCAAGGCGGTTGTGAAGCGATTAGAAGAGCTTTGCCCGCCTACTTGCCGCATGGAATTGAAAGTTGGCCACGGTGGCGAGCCCTATATCGTCTCGCCGAAGAGCGAAATCGCTCAAGCGGCGTTGCGAACGTTGAAAGCTGCTTTCGGTTGTGAGCCGATGTTGATGCGCGAAGGTGGTTCGATTCCGATCGTGACTCAGTTCAAGAACGTGATTGGCGCGGACTCGCTGCTGCTTGGGCTGGCGTTGCCGGATGACAACGCACATTCACCGAACGAAAAATTTAGCCTCGACGCATTTGCAAAAGGGATGCGGATGGGGGCACTGCTTTGGCCGGAGTTGGCGAAGCTCAAAGGTGGGAAATAAGCGGCTGGAGTAGGCATACCCATACCCAGGGGTAAATAGCCGTCAGGGTGTCAATAATGTTTACGGTAAGGCACTTACGTCCAAAATAAGCCGTCAGGCTGACGGTAACCAAACGTCAGGCGCTGATTTTAGCGGTCCGGAACTGCCTGCAAATCCTGCGCCGTCCAAGGTTGCGTGCGGGCTTTCTCTTTAGCACGAATCGCTTTGACCTGTTCTTCCGTGACTGCCGGAGCCTTGTTGTCCCAGTTATTGCGAATATAGGTCAGGACTGCGGCGATTTGATAGTCGTTGAACGAGGCTTTCCAGGAAGCCATGGCAAGATTCCATTCTGTGCCTTTGACGCTCACTGGTCCTTGAAAACCATCGAGGACGACCCGAATAATGCGGTCGGGTTTGGGCGCAAGCACCCATTCGGAACCGGCGAGTGGCGGAGCCTTGCCTATTTCACCCATGCCGTGAGGTTGATGGCAAAGTGAGCAGGTGGAGTCGAAAACTTTTTTGCCATCTCTGGCAAGCATTGCGTTTGCGTCTTTAGGCTGCGCTTCGTCTACAGCGTAGAAGTTATCCCAGCCGTGGTAGACTTTCGGATTAAACCCGCCTGCGTTGCGATCGAGATAAACCATGCCCCAGTAGAAAAACAGACCCAGCAGCAAAATGAGCCACATCGGAACGCTGGAATAACCGGCGCTCGGTTCGTTATCGCGGCGAAGATTTTGTTTGTCGTTCGGGCTCATTTGGCGGGCATGGGGGTGGCCGGGCTATTGGTTGCACGACGCATCGTAATCGGCTTGTCCGCTGGTGGCGGCGGGACTTCAAAGATGTAAGAGGTTTGTTTCAGGCCGGCGACATACGTGGCTAATGCTTTGCCGTCGTCTGTCGGAATGATCTCGTATCCGTCATCGGTAGCAACGGGCAAGGCATCGGGTGACGGAGCGCGGTCGATCTTCTGCTTCTTGAATAAATATGGAAATGGCGGCATGACCGTTCCAGGCACACGAAGGCGTGGGTCGCGCGGATTGTAGAGATGCAGCAGAATCGTTTGTAGATCCAATCGGGTGCCGGCATTTGCTAAATCCGGACCGACCCGCTGCGTTCCAAGCATCACCGGATAGTCGTACATGTAATCTTGCGCAACGCTGTAACGTTGGCGCATTCCCCAGCCACGCATCAAATCCGGGCCGAGACCAGCGGGGCGAACCTGTTGGGTGTGACATGCCACGCAGTTGTTGGCGCGATAAACCTCCATGCCGCGCTTTTCAGCGCCTGTCCGATAGGAAGGATAATTATCGCCGTTAGGAATGGTGAGCGCTGGCTGGATGCCGCCGAGTTGCACTTGCGGGCCGAAAACGAAAGTCGCCCACGAAATGATCATCGTGCAAAAAACGCCAATGAATACGAATGGACCGAAGTTCATGATTTAGTCATTCTGAGTTCACGTCCCGCCGCGCGAACCACGAGCAGCAAGAGATTCAATAAACCTGCAATCTGGCCGACAACCAGCAACAGATCCCCAAGCGTGCTGACGCGAACAGCGGCCAAAGTTGTTTTCAGGACCACGAGAAAAGAATTTTGCGGATTCGTCAGCAGGTAACCTTCAGCAATGCCGCCAACCAACAATGCGATATAGCTCAGCACCACGCCAATGAACGTCAGCCAGAAATGGGCACTGATCATTTTGGCTGATGGAAATTCGATACCCATCACGCGCGGAAGCAGGTGATACATCGCACCGAACATCGTGAGAGCAAAGAAGCCGTAGACCCAAAGATTTTTCTGCGCGACCGTGAACCAGGTAAAGTCGGTCAGAGAGCTGACGGCCGGGACTGCACCGACAATCAATTGAACGCTGGCGATCGCCCAGAACATGAGACCGACATAAGTGAATTTGAGCGGCCAACTGCTGTCCAAGCGTTCGTGACTGCCGCGGACGGTTTGCCACATGTTCAATACGATTGCGATCACCGGAATTGCAGTAAGCACAATGCCGACGGTGCTCATCGCTGAAATCCAAGCGGGAAGTGGAGCACCGTTGGGAACCGCGCCCCACGAGCCAAATAGCGCGAGAGTCCAGAACGCGAAGAGCGCGAGTTGGCGGCTGAATAAGGTCCGGCCAAGCAGTTTTGGAATGAAGTAGAAAATCGCGGCCAATCCAGTGAAGCCGAGCACAATGGTGTGCAGGTTGTGAACGTACCACCAATTGATTGAGCTTTGTACAACGCCGCGAACGGGGCGTTCGAGCAGGAGCAACAGTGCGGTGGCACAAATCCACGCGAACCAGAACAAAGATGTTAAACCAAACCACTGCGAAGGATAGGTCTGTTGCTCGTCGCGATTTGAGTAAGTCAGCACGGCGATAACGCCCATCACGATGTAAGAAATCCACATCGGCCAGGCAGCATAGGCAGGGAACTCGAAGTTTTGGAATCCAGTGCTGTCGACGGCGAGAACGCCGATGACGCCAATTGTCACGGCGAAGTTATAGAACGACGCCGCAATCGTCATCATAATCGGGCTCGCCGCGGGCGTGCGGCCCAAGCGGACAAACAACCAAAGCACGAAGGCCATGCCTGCCTGAAGTGCGAAGCCGTATAACGCGCAATCCGCTTGCAACGCGACCACGCGTCCGTAGGTCAGACTTGGGATAGCCGCCAAAAAATGCGGCATGTGAAATTTGAGCGATGCGATTAGGCCGAATACAGTCGCTAACAGCAGCCAGCTGAGAGCACTGACGAACAGGGCCAACAACGGCAGCCGGCACGATGATTCCACGCCCGCGACGACGTCACTGCGCGGGTTGGAAGGATGTGTTGTGGTTGCGTTCATCGTCTATTCGTATTGGCTCGGCTTCGCAGGCTGTGTCGGCGGAGGTGTAAAGGCTTTGGCGGCGCGCGCGAGCATCTCCTTGCGGGCTGCGGCCGGGTTCTGCCATTCCTGCGCGGTCAATTCTTTGGCGCGATCGATCGGAATGCGCACGATTCCCTGATCTTTGTTGCGCCAGTCGTATTTCTCCAAAGTCGCAGCACCCGTAGCCTGGACCTCGGCCAGAGCCTTCGCGCGTTCGTCCGCGCGCACGTAACCAATCGGCTGCCCGTGAGTTTTGTGGCGCTCGCGATAGATCAGCCACGGCATTGCCAGGAATGCCGCCGTGATGCAAATCACGAAAACGACTGTGCGAAAATCTATGGGTCGATTGTCGTTCATTTAGCGCGGTCTGGTGCGGTTGAAATAAAGCTGGTGGGCGGGACGTAAATGTCCAGACCTTCGGCGATGCGCGGATCCTTTTGCGGATACGGTGCGTGTTTGGTGTATGCGCGGACGAAATAGAGCGCGACGACGCCACCGATGAAAGCCATGCAGCCTACATCAAGAATTAAACCCAAGGGCGACATGCCATTTTTGTGCAGTGACGGCATGATTTGGAACTGCAGATCGAAGAAGTGCATGATCCAGGCCCAAACAGCCAAGCAGATCATGTAGCCGGATTTGAGCTTCACATCGATACGCAGCAAAGCCAGGAACGGGACAAAGAAGTGGCCGAAGATGATGACGAAACGCCCGACGTATTTCCAGCCACCCACTTCGCGCAGATTATACCAGAACACTTCTTCAGGCATATTCGCGTTCCAGATGATGAAATATTGCGCGAAGGTAATGTAGGCGTAGAACACCGTGAACGCGAACAAAAGGGAACCGAGAAAATAATATTGTTTTTCGTGCATCACATAGCGCAATGGACCCGCGCGCTGTAGAAGCAAGCATATGACATAGAGCGTCGCGAGGGTTACCCAGACGCTACCGGCGAAATACCAGACGCCATACATGGTCGAGAACCATTCGTGCATCAACGCTTTGATCCACATGATGGCGGCGATCGTGAGAGTCGGAGCGAATAGGAAAATTCCAGTGCCGGTCAAGACGCGCATGCGATAGGTGCAACGAGCCGAGCCAGTTTCATCCTGAAGCAACGACCAACGACGCAACTGCCAGGTCCAGACAATCCAGACAAGGAAGCAAAGGGCGGCAACGATGTAAAATCCAGGAATCGTCAACAACGGAAATTTTGAACTTAACGCGTGGTCGGGATTTTTTTGCAGTTCCGGTCCCATCCACGGGTAAATTTTGGTGGCAAGCAGACCAATGGGAATCCACAGGACGAGCATCCACGGCGCGACAGAGGCCAAAGTTTCCGTGACACGACGGATCGGCACCGACCACGAAGCATCGAACATATGATGGGCCAACGTCAGAAAGAACGACCCGAGGCACAGGCTCAAAAAGAACATGAAGGCCAGCAGCCAGGAATAGCCGAATTGGAGCACGCCCTTGTCGCCAGAGGCAAAAAAGCCCAGGACCATCAGGATCACGCCAACCACTATCGCAACAATCGGTAGATTGCGATATGGCTTCAAATCCAGCGGCTCGACGTGTGCTGTGTCAGGATGAGAACTCATACTATTTATTCAGTGCGGCGCGGTCTGCTTCGGGCACGTCGGTTATTGTGGCCAACTGGCTGCGTTCCAGCGCGCGGACGTAAGACACGATTGCCCAACGATCTTCGACCGGGATCATTGGCCCATACGGCCCCATCAGTCCCGCTGGTGAGCCGTGAGTAATCGTGTAGAAAATCTGGCCGTCGGTCATTTCGACTACGCGACGCGAATGCAAATCGGCAATGCCGCCAACGCCAAATTTAGACGTGACTCCTTGACCGTTGCCGGTCGGACTATGACAAGGTTGGCAATAGATGTTGTAACGTTCCTGCCCGCGATTGAGCAGCTTCACGGAGACCGGAACTGGAGACAATTCGATGAAGTTCGTCGTGCCAGTAATGCGACCGGTGGTCAGCGGTGTGTCTTCATACGGGAACACAGACTTACCGTTAATTTTCACCGGTTCGCCGTCGATTACATACGGCTTGGTATTCGCCACTGTTCCGGAAGGATGCGGACGGGAACTCCAGCCATCTTGATAAAACTCGCTGGGGGCTTGCGGACGTAATTTAGGCTGACGAACCATGTCAGGGAAAATTTCGAAGGGTGGCTTGCGCGATTTGGCTCCGCGAAATCCGAGCAACCCGACGACTGTCACCACAGTGAGAATAAAGCCTAGATAGAAATAGCGCATTATTCCTCCACCAGTTCGATGTGCCGGCTGCCGAGCGTCTCGAGCAGCTTGCGGGTTTCGGTTTCTGAATAGTTCGCGTCGTCCGCTTCGATCACGAGGAAGTAGCGGTCGTGTGTTGCCAGGGCGAACCGTTTATTTTTGAGGAGAGGATGATGCAAACGTGGCAAGCGATTGAGGAACAGCATTCCGAGCAGCGCGCCGAACGAACCGAACAAAATCGTTAGTTCATAAGACGGGGGGAATGCCGCGAATGGGCTGAACATCGGTTTACCACCAATGATGATCGGATAGTCAATCGCGTTCATCCACCAGATGATCAACATGCCGGTAGTATAACCAGTCACGCCACCGATGAATGAGAACCAGCCGACTTTCGAATTGCGTATTCCCATTGCACGATCCATTCCGTGAATCGGGAATGGCGTGAAGACATCCCAATGTCGGAATCCCTGATTATTAACCTTCTCTGCCGCATGCAGAATATCTGCGGGCGTTTCAAATTCTGCCATGATGGCGTATGGACGTCGCGAGCCGTTCATCAGTGATGACCTCCATGTTTGGCTCCGCCCAGCGGATGGTGCGGATCAGCTTGCGGCGTAACGCCTTTAACTTCCGCAATCGCAATCAGCGGGATGTAGCGTAGGAACAACAGGAAGAAGGTGAAGAACAAACCAAACGTTCCGAGATATTGCAAAATGTCGACAATCGTTGGGCTGTAATAACCCCAGTTCGACGGAATGAAGTCGCGATGCAGCGAGGTCACCACGATGACGAAGCGTTCAAACCACATGCCGATGTTCACGAAAATCGATAGAATGAATACGATAAACATACTCGTGCGGATTTTCTTGAACCAGAAAAGCTGCGGCACAATGCAGTTACACGTAATCATGATCCAGTAAGCCCACCAATAAGGTGCTGGGTTGCAATGGAACATTTTAGAAAGGATGAACGGGTCTGCTGCACGGTTTTCCAGGAACAGGAATTTTTCGTAAGGGTTGCCGCTATACCAGGCGATGAAGAATTCCATGGCATAGGCGTAAGCGACAATCGAACCAGTCGCCAAAGTGACTTTGCACATCAGTTCGACGTGGCGGATCGTGACGATTTCTTCCAGGCGCAGCAACTTGCGCAACGGAATCATCAAGGTGAGCACCATGCCGAAGCCGGAGAACACCGCGCCCGCGACAAAGTAAGGAGGGAAGATGGTCGTGT
The DNA here is from genome assembly GCA_963702845.1 of uncultured Verrucomicrobiae bacterium. GTDB lineage: Bacteria > Verrucomicrobiota > Verrucomicrobiia > Limisphaerales > Palsa-1400 > JAICXV01. The sequence goes on from OY969763.1 coordinate 1,676,767, forward strand.
GCCAACCGGGGAGTTGAGACACGGCGAAGTCCAAAGACACGATTGAGTGCACGGACAGCACCAGCGGCGTTGAGAGGCCGGCCAGGATCAAATAAGCCTTTTCGTAATTGCTCCAGTGACGGTTCGAACCCGTCCAACCGAGCGAGAACAATCCATAACCAAATTTACGAATGGTTGATTTCGCACGATCGCGCATGACCGCGAGGTCGGGTATCAATCCCATGTACCAGAACAACACCGACACAGTGAAGTAGGTCGACACCGCAAACACGTCCCACATCAGCGGAGAACGGAACTGCGGCCAGATGCTGTAGGTGTTCGGAATCGGGAACAACCACCAACCGAGCCAGATACGGCCAATGTGAATCAGCGGGTAAATACCGGCGCACATAACCGCGAAAATCGTCATCGCTTCCGCGGTGCGATTGATCGAGGTGCGCCAGCGTTGGCGGAGCAAAAATAGAATCGCGGAAATCAGCGTGCCGGCGTGACCGATACCGATCCACCACACGAAGTTGATAATGGCCCATCCCCACATGACGGGGTGTCCCAGACCCCAGACGCCAACGCCTGTCGACATCAGATAAACAATCATGGAGAAGCAAAGCGTCATGAACGTGACACTGATTACGAACGAGACTTTCCACCACAACGGGGTCTTGCCTTCGGCCACGCCAGCGATGCGGTCAGAAAGCCAACCGATGCCGCGGTTGTTTAAAACCAATGGCTCACGCTGCAACTCCGGCGGGGGAGCGTGCAAAGAGACTGATTTATCCAGCGGTGCGCTCATTAATGCGCTCCTGTCTCACCGCCGCCGGGCGGTTGTGCGAACGTGTTCATTTTATGGCTTTCGGCGCCTTCACGTTCTCCAGCCTTCTTCAAGTAATCCTCAGTTGAGTACGGCTTCGCGTGCTCTTTGTAATCGGGCATTTCGGGATTTGGATTGCGCACCTTCGCGAGATAGGTCAGGCGAGGACGCGTATTCAAAAATTCCAACACTGTGTAATTGCGATCTTGCTTCTTCAGCTTCGAAACGGTGCTTTCCTCGTCGCGTATATCGCCAAACACGATCGCTCCAGCAGGGCAGGCTTGCTGACACGCCGTCTTCGGCATCGTGCCGTCCTTCTCGGACAAGCGCACATATTCGGTGTCGCGCGCTTTGACCTTTTGCGCAATTTTCGCGCCTTCGAGACGTTGCACGCAGAAGCTGCACTTTTCCATGACGCCGCGCATACGCACGGTGACGTCCGGATTCTTCACCATCTTGACCAAACGCCATTCGTCTTCCGGGAGATAACCGCGGTCCGGATTTTTGAGCCAGCGCGCGAAATCCCATTCGCCGTCAGTTTGCGTGACGAGCGGGCTCGTGTAGAAGCTCTTGTGATCAAGCGTGTGCTTGTTGTAATCGAAGAAATTAAAGCGACGGACCTTATACGGGCAGTTGTTCGAACAATAACGAGTGCCGACGCAACGGTTGTAAACCATCACGTTCAAGCCCTCTTCATCGTGCGTAGTTGCATTCACCGGGCAAACGCTTTCACACGGTGCAGCCTCGCAGTGCTGACAAAGCATCGGTTGCGTAACGGCCTGCGGATTTTCCGGCGGGCCCGCATAATAACGATCGATTCGCAGCCAGTGCATTTCACGGCTCTTGCCGACCATTTCTTTGCCGACAATCGGGACGTTGTTTTCGCTCTGGCAAGCGACCATGCAGGTCGAACAACCGACGCATGAATTCAAATCAATGGACATGCCCCAGGCATGGAGCGCCTTGTTGTTGCGAACGGCATCTGCCTTTGCGACATCAAGAGGGTTCGTGTAATGAGATTGGCCGTCTGGCGGCATTTCCTCATCGAACCGTTTTACGAACGACGGGTTCTTTTGATACTCGTCGTAGTTCGCTTCGCGCACGACCGGACGGCCTTCCATTTGCCAGTGGCTCTGAGTCGTCGCTAAAACGTATGTGTCGGTCGTTGCTTTGACTTTCGCATTCGCGGCGTAGTAAAGGTTGTCGCTGGTGCGAATTGTGTAGGCGCTGAAACCGGTGTTGCGACCAATACGACCAGTGCGCGTGCGTCCATAACCCAGAGCAAGTGCCACTGTATAATCAGCCATGCCGGGCTGAACCCAAACTGGCCCGCGCAATTTGCGACCGTTCAATTCAATTTCAAGAACCGGGTTTGGATATTGCTGGGTCTGGTTGCCGCGTTCACGGACGACCCCAAGTTTTTCCGCCGTCAGCGGACTGACTAAAATCGCATTATCCCAAGTAAGCTTTGTAATGGGATCAGGTAATTCCTGCAACCAGCCGTTGTTGTTGTAGCGGCCATCGTCCATCTTGGAATCGCGATGGAACACAACATCCATAGAGAACGGTGAAACAGTCCATTTTGCGTCTGAAGGTTGCGACGCCCGCCGCACGGCAATGGGATCAACTTGAACCGATGCCGGCTCGGAAGCGCTGTTCGCTAAAAATCCGTCGTGCAGGAACTTCTTCCAGTTTTCGGGATTGTTTCCCGCGATGCCACCGAACGTGGAGCGAACAATTTCGTAAGGAGAAGTTTGTGTTTCGCCAGCGATGGCTGCCAATACTTCCAATTCGGTCACACCATTGAACAGCGGCTCGATCAACGGCTGAACTGGAACCATCGTTCCATCCGCGGTACGCGCATCACCCCAAGATTCCAGGTAGTGCGCCATCGGCAGATCCCAATAGCTTACGTAATTGTATTGATGCGTCTTGATCGCTTCTTCAGAAAGTGCTCCTGCCCAGCTCGACTCGTCTTCGTAATAACCGAGGCGGACGACATTCTTGGCCTTCGCTTGGGCAGCCGGCCAATTGAGTTCGGCGGGCGCATTGTAAACCGGGTTACCACCGAGAATAACTAAGGTTTCGATTTCGCCGGCGTTGAGTGCTTTCGCGAGATCTTGAATCGTGCCTTCTTTGGCATCTTGCGCTGAACGATATTCAACGATCGGGCCATTGGCTCCAAGCGCTTCATTGATTGCGATTACCAACACTTGCGCGGAAACCGGCAATCGATGGCCTGCCATTACAAGAGCTTTGCCCTTGTTCGCCTTCAAATCCTGAATGCAGGGCGCGAGCCATTCTTCGATTTCTTTTGGCAGCGGGGCGGTTTCGCCAGCAGATCCTAAAACTTCCTTTGCCACGCGAGCGACAACCGCCGTCATCAAACTCGGAGCCACGCGCATGCGATGATCCGAATTCATGCCAGTCAACGTGAACAAGCTTTCCACCGTATACAGGCGGTTCATCTTGTCTTCTGGTCCGTTGATTTTGCGGTTCTTCGTGAACTTCCGAATGTTGCTGTAAGCGTTTTCTTCGTTGCCGATGAAATCGCAATCGAGCGACAAAATTGTCGTGGCCTGATCGAGCTTGTAATACGGGTCGTAAGCGCGACCCAACGCCGAAGTGGCTGCTTCGCGTCCGCTCAAGTCAACCGCTTCGTAGCTGAACCAGCGCGCTTCGGAAAGTTTCTCCGCGATGATCTGCTGCATGCGCGCCCGTGAAGGCGAGCTGCTGTGCTCGAGCAAAAATGCAATTCCTTTACCGCCATTACCGGCGATCTTGCGGATAGCCGCAAACGCCTGCTCACGAGAACGAACCAAGCCGTTCTCTTTGAAATCCATCGAGCGGTCAGGATCGTAAAGGTGCAACAGTGACGCTTGCGCAATCAGGTCTGTGCCGCCATTGCTGTCGGGATGGTCTGCATTGCCCTCGATTTTGGTCGGGCGTCCATCGGTCGATTTTACAACGAGGGGAAGAGCGCTACGCCGACGCGGCATCGCGGTCGCGAAATACTGCGGAACACCGTGGATGTAATCTTCAGGCTGCTTCGCAAACGGATAAATCTTTTCAACCGGCCGACGGCAACCCGTCAACCCGAGGCCCGCCAACAAAAACGAGGCGGACATGATGCGCACGAAATTGCGTCGTGACACCGGATCACTGAACTCGCTGGCGCCAGATGGGAATTCACGTTCCACCCATTGGCGGAACTCCGGGTTATCGGCCAGTTGATCTAAACTGGACCAATATTTCCGGCCTGATTCCGGCTCTGGACAAACTGGTGGAATAGTTTTCATCGATGACACGCCGAACAATTCTGCAGCGACTGCACCTTCCAATGATCAACCAATTCGGTGCCGATCTTACGGCGCTCTTCGGCAATCTTTTTTGGCTTGTTGCTGTCGGTTGGATTCCAACCTAAATCGGTGATCTTGGAAAGTGGACGAACCTTGGCAGATGGGTCGCGGTGGCAATCCAAACAGAAGGTCATGCTCAACGGTTGCGCCTGATAAACTTCGTCCATCTTGTCGACGCGGCCATGACACTCAACGCAGCTAACACCGCGGTTCACGTGGACTGAGTGATTAAAATAAGCGTAGTCAGGGAGCTTATGGATCTGCACCCACTTGATGGGAGTGTTGTTTGTAAAACTCTCACGCACCGGTGCCAAACGAGGGTCGTCCTTCAACACCTGGTTGTGGCAATTCATACAGGTGCCGGATGCTGGGATATTTGAATACCAGGATTTCTCCACACCATTATGACAATAGCGGCAATCCACGCCAAGTTGGCCCGCGTGGATGTTATGGGAAAACTGAATCGGCTGGGCCGGCTCATATCCAACACGCGAATACTTCGGCGTAAGATAATACGTCGAGCCGAGCACAACGCCCGTTCCTACCAACACAGCCCCGATAATCAGGTTGCGCGGTAAGTGGTTTGTCCACTTTGGAAAAATGTCAGACATCTAAAAACACTCTGCAAAAGCAGAGAAGCGGTGATTCTTTACATCCGCTTCAATCAGTCAATAATAATCCGGCGCTCGGCAACGACTCCGAAATACCGGCAAATCTGCGACAGCCCGTTGTCCCCGCCGAAAAACTTTCCTGTGACGCGACTTCAGTCGAAACACGACACCGCTTACTGCGGCATTGGCGGAAAACCGTAACTGCGAGAGTGTGTTTATGATAGAATATGACGCGCATCAAGAGACTTTGTGAAATTTTTCACGAATTAGGTCTGTTTAATCATGTCTATTAGTTGTGCTTGCGGAAGTGGTAAACGCGTCAAATGGTATTCCTTGACTGTTGATGCGTCTTCGTTGAAACGCGCACTGGTATAAAACAGGTGTGCGTTGGCTTGTGCGTGGAATGGCGGTCGCTAATATAAATCCGTGATTCGACCCCTGTTCTTTGCTCTAACTTTGATCTCAGTTTTTGCAGCGAATGCCGCACAAAAGAAACCGAACGTCCTGATTATTGTCGCCGACCAGTGGCGAGCGCAGGCCTTTGGTTATGCTGGCGACCCAAACGTCCACACCCCGAATCTCGACAAGCTCGCGCGCGCAAGCCTGAACGTGACCAACGCCATCTCAGGCTGTCCCGTGTGCAGTCCGTTTCGCGCGTCGTTATTGACCGGTCAACGCCCGCTCACTCACGGCGTCTTCGTCAACGACGTGCCGCTGCGCACGAACGCAATCACGATCGCAAAGGTTTTAAAGGACGCCGGCTACGACACCGGCTGTATCGGAAAATGGCACGTGGACGGTCACGGGCGCGATTCATTTATTCCACGTGAACGGCGGCAAGGGTTCGATTATTGGAAAGTCCGCGAATGTTCGCACGATTACAATAATTCCACCTACTTCGCCGATACGCCGGATAAACTTACCTGGAACGGCTATGATGCGATTGCCCAGACGGAAGACGCGAAAAGTTATATTGAACAACACGCGCAAAACACGAAGCCATTCTTCCTCCTGCTCGCGTGGGGACCGCCGCACAACCCATATAACACTGCCCCCGAGGAATACAAACGTCTCTACCGTGATGAAGAAATCAAATTGCGCTCCAATGTTCCTTCGTCCGTTGCCGAAAAAACGCGCAATGATCTCGCCGGTTATTACGCGCATTGCACTGCGCTCGATCGCTGCATCGGCGAACTTTGGCAAACGTTGAAAGACTCCGGGTTGGAGCAGGACACGATCGTTCTCTTCACCTCAGACCATGGCGATATGCAGGGATCGCAGGGGAACATCCGGAAGCAACGGCCCTGGGATGAATCAATTCGTATTCCGTTGCTGATTCATTACCCGGCGGCATTCGGTGAAACCGGCAAACAATCTGGAGCATTGATAAACGCGCAGGACTTGATGCCGACATTACTTGGACTCAGCAGGGTGAAGATCCCCAAAACGGTGGAAGGCTTTGACTATAGTAACTTCCTTTTGCACTCGCGCGGAAATATACCCGATAGCGCTCTATTAACCTGCGTCGTTCCTTTCGGCGAATACACGAAACGAGTTGGTGGCCGCGAGTATCGAGGAATCCGAACCGACCGTTACACCTACGTTCGTGATCTTAAGGGGCCATGGCTTTTGTTCGACAACCAAACCGACCCATATCAGATGACAAATTTATGCGGACGCACTGGCTCAACTGAAATCCAGGAAAACCTCGACCGAAAGTTAAACGGGCAGCTTCGAAAAAGCGGCGATCAATTTTTACCTGCGCAAGCGTATCTTGATAAGTGGAGCTACGTTATGAGCGAAAAGGGAAGCACGAAAGTGCGAGGTGAATAATTGCTTTGATAGCAGCCGACGTCAGGAGACGCAAACTTCTCAGCGACGACGCGAAGACTAACCTCCGGGCGTCGGCTGCTACAATTAAAACGCGCGGCGCCGATTAAGCCTGCGGTTGCTGGTAACGGGCTTCGTCTGATCACCGATCCAGTCGCCGAGCTTAATGTATTCTCTAATCTTACGGCGTTCGTATCGGTTCTTTTTGGGTTTTGCGGGATTATCTTCGACTTTGCGGAAGGGATGTTTGGTGTTGCGTATCGTCTCGGTAATCAAGGCTAACGTTTTGGTCATATTTGATTTCCTTTCTGCAGCCGTTTGGGAGACAAACGTGCTGTTGTCACTGATGTGACATTCGCCGGAACGCTGTTGTTCAATCGTTCTCATGCGCTTTCGCAAAAACCTCTGATAACTCTGATGCTCCCTGCGGAGCTTCAGTCGGTCATCGACCCTGAGTGCCACTCATTATGCATTTTACTGTGCACCAGATTCAAGCCAAATCGTTCATAAGCCCGGCGAACTTGAGGGAATTGTTCGCGCAATATTCCGGCCAAAACCAATTTCCCGCCCGGCTTTAACCACGAGCAAATCCGTTTCGCCTCTTGCACGAGCATATCAAAAATGAGATTCGCGCATATCAGGTCGCATTGTGGAAAATGGCGGATTTTCAGTTGCGTTAAGTCCCGATGTTCAAACCTGATTTTGTGCTCCACGCGATTTCGTTTTGCGTTTGCCCGCGCAATCCGAACCGCATCGGCATCATAGTCGATCGCGAAAATCGGCGAGTAACCCATTTTGGCGGCCGCAATTGCCAGAATTCCCGAACCGGTGCCGATATCCAGAAAATGCTGCTCACGCTCACCATTGCGCAACCGAACAACCTCATTGAGGCAATAAGAAGTCGTCGCATGCTGCCCCGTGCCGAAACTAAGTCCCGGATCCAGCACGATAACTTTTTGATTTTTGCGCGGCTGTCGCTTGCTCCAACTTGGTTTGATGAGCAGAGCATGACCGATGTCCATCGGTTTGAAATGCCGCTTCCATGATTCCTTCCAATTCGGATCAAGCTTGCGGACTCGGACCCTACCCGCTGGCGACGTCAAGCCCTCTGGACGGGCAGGGGAGTAAATCGTGATGGTGCGACGCCCCGTCCGTACATCAATGTAAACCGATGGGATTTGCTGGAAGGTCTGTTCAAACCAATTCGCCGCGCTGTCTTCGTCCTGTTCAGACGTGACGACAGAAATTTCCCAGAGTTGTTTATTTGAACCTGAAGGTCGGGTTTGCAATTAACCCAGCTTCTTCAAGGTTTCCTTCACCGCATTGAAATTCGGCAAATCTTTTGGCGTAGGCGTTTGTTCAGCGTATTGAACGACACCGTTCTTATCGATGACGAACGCGGCGCGAGCGGAAGTGTCGCCGACTCCGGCAAGCATCGGGAAGAGCACGTCATATTTTTTGGTGACTTCCTTATTCAGGTCGCTCGCGAGCTTGAGCGTAATTTTTTCCTTCTGCGCCCAGGCTTCCTGTGAAAATGGGGTATCAACGCTGATCGCGACGACATCTGCATTCAAATCGGCATACGCGCTCAAACCCGAGCTAATGTCGCACATTTCCTGAGTGCAAACGCCGGTGAAAGCAGCGGGGAAAAACAACAGCACCGTGTTTTTCTTTCCGAAATTCTCGCTCAACTTCACATCCACCAGGCCGGTGGCAGTTTTGGATTTGAGAGTAAAATCGGGCGCTTGGGAGCCAACTTTAATAGGCATAAAAATAATTAGTAAGTGTTAGAACAGTGCGCGTTGTTATATGGACAGCTTCGACTTGTGTCAACCGTAGGAAGCGGCACATCCGGTAAAGTATCACTATGATTCAGTGTTTAGGTGATAGGGACAGGCGCGTGCGGATGCTGTATACCCGTCAGTGAGAATCTTGAACGCATTCCAGCGCTGAAGATCTAAAGAAGAGCTCGAACCAAGAATTCAGGAACCCGCCTTCACTCGGAAAACGTCACGGCAACAAACATCGTGCCTCTAACGCGTCAGCAATTATTAAACGACGGTTCGGTTCCTGATTAATTTTCTGTCAGTGGCCAACCTGTACGTATTACGTCCAATACTCCAGCGACTTGACGACCTGGATCACCTCGACCATTGCGCTCAACGGCAACGGGACGTAAATGCAATGGATCGACATCGGTCCTTACACCACCGAATCCAAGCCCACACTGTCCCAAACCGCTCCTGCCGAGTCAGTCTCCCCATAGGGCGCTGAAGGGTCGGGCATTCATGCTGTTGGTTTCAAAACACTTCGGCACTGCTTGACGCAGCCCCTCCGGTCGGCGATACTTTCTGTGCTTCCTTGGGGGCGTACTGGTTTCGACCTGAAAGTTACGCCAGAGGCGGCATGCCGAGGATGGTACGTTGGCCTCGTTAATCATCGAACCAAAAAATAGCTAACGAACAATTAGCACTCGCGGCCTAAATGTGCTGCGACGTTCGCCCTTGGACACCTGCTACGAGGGACGAACGCCATAGCAGGTTAGGTGGAACACGGAGTCTGCGCGTGGTTCATCGAAGTAATTCCATGCGGGCTAAGCAGTCGGAATCGCGTTCGATCGTTATCCGGCAGTCTACAATATCTTTCGAACTAAGCATGTAGTCGCGGCTGGTTGATCAGTCAGGGACGCGGGTTCAACTCCCGCCGCCTCCACCATATTTAACAGGGGTTTGGTGGATTTGTCTTGAGTCCTAACGGTTTTCCTAACAGAATGCCGTTATGACAGCCGAGACGCGTACTCCAACTCCGCAAGTGTCAGCGCAAACCGATGCTGCGCCCTCTTTTCCGCTTCTGATTCAGACCGGCTCCGTTGTGGTGAAGATTTATAAGGTCACCAATAAGGGGCGGGATTCTTACACGATTTCTTACATCACCCACGGCAAGCGGAAGCTCAAAATGTTTGCTGATTTGGAGAAGGCTATCGCCGCAGCGGAAGGCGTTGGCGACGCAATGGGTCGCGGCGAATTGGAGGTGCTCAATCTCCGCAGCAAGGAGCTGCTGAATTACCGGCTGGCGATGGATGCGCTCAAGCCGACCGGCGTTTCTCTTGAAGTTGCGGCGACGCAATTCGCCCAGGCATTTGCAAAGCTGAACGGCAAAGCGACGCTGCTGGAGGCCGCTGAGTTTTATGTGAAGCGGAACCCGAACCAATCTCCAAAGTTGGTTTCGAAAGTGATAACGGATTTGCTGGAGGCCAAAGAAGCTGACGGAATGAGCGACGTTTATACCAAAGACCTGCGCAGCCGTTTGAAACGCGTTGGCAACTATTTCAAGATGCCGATCGGGATGCTCACGGCGGCTGAGATTGAAAAGTTTTTGCGCGGACTGAAAACCGAGGGTGAATCGCCAAAGCCACTCACGGGCCGTTCACGAAACAATTACCGCCGCGCGATCGCGACGCTGCTCTATTTTGCTGAGAGTCGCGGGGACATCGTTAAGGGCACTGTTGATGTGGAGTCTATCGCAGTCGCGAAGCAGAATGACGGTGACATTGAGATTTTTACAGCGGATGAGCTCACGCGCATCTTTGCTACGGCTAGGCCGGTGCTGATCCCGTTCCTCGCCATTGGCGCGTTTGCCGGACTACGCAGTGCGGAGATTGAGCGGCTGGATTGGTCCGAGGTTCGCATCGACGACGGGTTTATCGAGGTGAAGGCGAGCAAGGCGAAAACTGCGAGCCGACGTTTGGTGCCGATTTCCGAAAATTTGAAGTTGTGGCTTACGGATCACAAGAAGCCAAATGGCGCGGTCGTTCCATTTGCAAATATGTCGAAACAACTTCTCTGGCTGGCGGAGGACGTGCACAAGGCCTGGCAAACGGAAAAGCCGGCGGGCGAGTTCAAGTGGAAGCATAATGCCCTACGGCATTCGTTTATCAGCTACCGTGTGGCAACGGTGCAGAACGTGGCGCAGGTGGCGCTGGAAGCTGGTAACTCGCCAAAGATGGTGTTCTCGAACTACCGCGAGATTGTCCGCCCCATAGATGCCGAGCGGTGGTTTGCGATCACGCCGGAAAGCGTCAGCGGCTTCAAAGTGAAAGTGGAACGTGAGCGAGCGGCGAAGATTGTGGCGCATCCGGTGGCGATGGCAGCGTAAAGGGTGCGGAGGTGTGTTTACTGACGGCCGCTGACACGTGCGCCTTGTAGTCGGTGCTACGCTTCGACTTGAAACCCGAGGGGCAGCGCGGCAGGTGCGCTGCCGGCGCTGAAGGCTGGGTGCACGAAAAGGTAATACCCTAGCTGCGCGTTTTTTCACGGCCGCTGTATTCGCGCTGGACGCATTTAAACCGGGTTAGCCGAATGAAATGGGCATGCCCATGCGCGCGGCGGCATAGGCGGCTAAGACTGCGAGGCCAAGCAGGAGAAAGAGGCCGATTAAGCCAATGATAAACGCCCATGTTTCGGTCCAAAGGCTGAAGTCGTCGGAGTTCATACTACCTCCTTACTGGTACAATAAGGCAGAGAGGCGCCAATTCAAAATAAACGGCGGCATAAATGGTATCAATCGCAAGGACGCCAATGTCATTGCGCTGCCGGCGCTGGAGGCTAGAGGCACGAAAAGGTAAAACTCTAGGTGTTGCCTTTCGGCTGTTCACATAGCAAAGGTTTGTCTAGAAATGCCGAAAGGCGCACTCGCGTGCGCCTTTCGTGTTAAAGGTTGAGGAGTTAGGTTTAAGCAGCCCAAGCCAGAATCATGAGAGGCTTTTTGAGCAGCACGAATGCGCTCTTTCCGTTCATTTTCAATGGCTTGTAGGAAGGCTTCTTTATCCTTTAGGAATCTTTGGAACGATCCTGCTTCCTGTTCACAGAACGCGTCCATAGTGATGCGATTCATTGTTTTCTCGTTTTTCATAATTATGCCTTTCTGGGCATAAATTGTGCCGAATTAAATATCTCTGCATTCAGCACCTCAAGTATATTCCCACTCTTTTTATTTGCAACTAATTCGATGTCGTTCGGAAGTCCCATATTAGCAAACACTAAAACGGTGTCAAAGTAGTCAAAATACCCTCTGAGATGCTCAATGAAACCACTATGTGACTCAGGAAGCGCCTTAAAATGCGGGAATCGGCGTGACTGCTTGGCACGTTCCATGGCTTGCCGGATAGCTTTATCCAACGGTGTCAGTATAGCGACCATCGTGAGTTCATAGCCGTGTCTCTTTGCCAGGTCGATGCGCTGCATAGTCTCGCCGTGGCTGGACATCGACGAATCCAAGATGAATGATTTTTCCGCCTCGATCAGGTCAGACACGACCTCTCTGGTAAGCTCGACGCACTCTTTCTGAACGGTCCAACTGGCACGACCGTCGGCGACCGCTTTAATTAAGCTGAATTCCGGGATCCAGCTGTTTAAAGATATCGGCGCCCACCATATTCTTTTTTTCGAGCGGTAGCTTTTCATTCTTTGCAAGGTAGTTGACTGCAGTTGTTTTTCCACTCCCATAGCCGCCGCCAGTGAACACGAGTTGTGGCTTGCCTGGGAGTTTTATTGCCGGGTTGCTTGCGATGCCCTTAATTGTTTTGCGAAAGCTGTCGCGAGTAATGGATGTTTGCCCAGGAATCAGGCCAGCTTCAATCAAGTTGAATAACTGTGAATCGAATAGGTGACTATAGGAACATAAGTCTACCGTCGGCTTGTAGCGAGTTTCCGTGAGGATCGGATCTTCGGGCGAGATGATTTCTGGACGCGAGATTTTGCCTGGTTCGTATTTTGTATCCCACCACCAATCCCAAAATTCGTACGTTTGATCAATATTGTCGACTAATGTTGCAAAGTCGAATTTCTCACCATCTTTTAATTTCGATAAAATTGGCAGATTCATCCCGTTAGTTGGTTGACCGATTAGCGGGCACCTTGCAGCGTCGGGTGACAGTTTTCAAGCCGTAATTACCGCGTTCACTGACGATGCTCCGGCGGCGCTGCCTCTAATTGTTTTCCGTTGGACTTGCGGCTGAAGCAGTTGCAGTATCGGATTTGGCTCCCAAACAACCATGGATATTTTGGTCGACTTTGACAACATCGATAATGCAATGAGATCGAAGGGACTGCAGATGGTTTGCACCCGGATGGTTCATGCGATTGCTAATAAAAAAGCTACGATGCCCGCCATGCTACGGTTTCGACTATATGGTGGTTGGTTTGAAAATGAGTCGCTTACCCGGCGCGCCCAAAACTTGAGTTCGGAGATTCAGCGTGACTTTCCAAGTACAATTCGGTGGAGCGGGGGAACCAGAACGGGAACGTGCGTTGCGCAGGTCGAAATGGCCTACGCCTTGGAGATTGAACCCGCAAGGAAGTTAACTCATACGTTTCGCGTGCGACCATTCGATGCGAAGATTCGCTGTCGGCTGAATTTAATATCGAAATGCACACAATCGCCCTGTCCGACTGCCGCGATTGCAGCGTTTTTCAATGACAAGAAGTGCATTACCCAACGCTGCTACATGACCCCGGGCGACTTCCTGGAAAAGGAAGATCAAAAACTGGCTGATACTATGCTGACGGCGGATTTAATTTATCTGGCCACCCACGGAAAAAGTGATTTGGCCGTCGTTTCTTCAGACGATGACCTTTGGCCTGGCATCCAGACTGCGCTGTTATCTGGTGCGAGGGTAATGCACTTACACACGCACAAGGAGCGCCAAACGCGACAATCATACTCCAACGGTCTGCTGCAATATAAGGAGACTGCCCTCTAACCATATGGACAACACCACATTTAAACGAGTGCTGACGAGTTTTGCTGACACCCCGGGAAGCGTCGATTTTTCGAAAGGCAAACTGGTATGCGAAATTCAAGACAAGATGATTGAAGCAACGCTTCAGTCTCGTGACGGAGAGCTTTGGGTTAATGAGCATGGGGAAGAGATGGCGGCGCATAAGTGGATTTTGCAACGTGTCGCACGTTTACCGATTCTGGCCGAGCGAATTTCTTCCGCATTTGAAGAGCCTGAAAATTTTATAACGCCGAAAGCTGATTCCATGAGCAATTTGGATGAGCTTAGTGCCGGCAAATTCGAGCAATACGGGGATGCGACGACCCTGACGTTGGAACTTCTGGATCGTCGTCCTGGAGGATGTTCGAGTGTTGTGTATTTAACATCGGATGCAGGCGAAGGTAAAACGACGCTGATGCGTCATTTGGCCAGGCTACAGGCGGAGAGGTTTAAGGCCAAGCAGAGTGATTGGCTGCTAGTACCTATCGAGCTCGCCGGCAAGCCACTGCTGAGCTTTGATGATCTAGTGATCGGTTTTCTGAGCAATCGGCTCCGGTTCCCGCTGTTTTATTTCGATGCGTTCATGGAAATGGTGAAACTGGGGGTAATTGTTCCGGCCTTTGACGGGTTCGAAGAAATGTGGGTGCAAACGCCGCAAGGCGATGCTCTCTCCGCGATTGGAAGTCTGATGGGGACGATGGATTCAGCCGGAACAGTTTTGATTGCCGCCCGAAAAGCTTATTTCGAGTATCAAGACGTCAGGGCACAAGCCAGGTTGTTTGACTCAATCGGCAATAGTGCTGTGGTATTTTCCCGAGTCGCCATCCAGCGCTGGAACGAACCGCAGTTCCTACAATATTGTGAGAAACGCGGGATTAGTAATGGAAGAGAGATATTTAGCCGTGTAGCAGAGCGGCTAAAACCAGACCATCCCTTGCTCACGCGTGCTGTATTGATCAAGAGATTGCTGGACGTAGCGCAGGAATCCGGAAGTCTAGCCCAACTGCTGCAGGAAATTGGTAACTCGCCAGTAAATTACTTTGCGGTCTTTGTAAAAGCGATCGTCGAACGCGAGGCGCGGGAAAAATGGATAAATACGAAGCGAGACCCCCATGTCCCGCTATTAACAGTAGATGAGCATTTCGAGTTACTCGCTACGGTCGCACAGGAGATGTGGACGCTCTCGACGGACAACCTGAAAGGGGATGTCTTGGATTTGCTAACTGATCTGTTCTGCGAGGCTCGAAAGCTAGACGCGGACGTCACCTTCCAGATCAGAGAGCGAACGAAACAGCACGCCCTGATAGTGGGAGCCCCTGGCGCACGAAAGACGTTTTCGTTCGACCACGAGGAGTTCAAAAACTTTTTCCTCGGAGAATCAGTAGGACAGATCTGCAGGAAGGCGGACCCTACCAAGAAGTTGGAACTTTTGGGCATATTGCGCAAAGCTACGCTGCCGAGCCAGGCGGTTGATGCGGCGCTCGCCACAATCCGAAAAAGTAAGAGCTTCAATAGCACTAAGGTCACCGCATTCCTGCAAGAGGTGGCGGGGTTGGATGGTCCAACGTCCTTCACCCGGGAGAATGTAGCGCGTTTGTTATTGAGGGTTCTGCATAGAAGCGCTTCGGATGGGATCACGTTCGTCGACATGTCTTTTGGAGTCGATGCGTTGCGCCACCTCGAACTCGATAACGTCACGTTCAATCAATGTTTATTCGCTCCAACTTCATTAGAAGATTCAATATTGAAGAACTGTAAATTTTCCAAGTGCCACTTCGACCAACTGATATTGCATTCATCCATGAAAATATTGAAGAGTGTGCTTGACTCCGACGAAGGAGAAATCGGAAGCATTTTACCAAGTGGTGCCCAAGATCCGGTGTACGATCCTTCGCGGTTTGGCCCACTGTTACAGAGGGCTGGCTTTGAAATTCCTAAAGTCGCCGGTCCAGTGACGACAAAGGTTGACGAGGATCAGTCCATGAAGATGTTCCGGCGGCTAATTCGACAATTCCAATACGGATCGCGTATTACCGAACCCGCCCTAGTCAAGCGACTGGGGCCCTTGGGAGGTTGTTTTGTGAAAGAAGTTGTGCCCCAGCTAGTGAAGGCCGGCGTTCTCGCTTTGGAATGGAGCACGGCTATAAAGCAGGAGCAGTATCGTCTTAACATTTCGATGGAGCGTATCTACGAAGCACTAAGAATCAGCTGGCCGTCAGTTGATCATTTAGTTGCCGAGATTACGCGCCCAACGGATTAGCCCGGGAAAGATTGCAGTTGCGCTGCCGGCGCTGGAGGCCAGGTGCACGAAAAGGTAATACCCTAGCTGCGGTCCCCTGCGGTTGGCGTTCAGAGTTGCTTGACTGCGCTGTTACACTTCCGAGCTGGGTGGGTGCGGGCAGATGAACGCTTGAAACGACTCACCAGTGCAGAAGTATCAGCTGAACAGTAAATATGGAATTGACCCACATCCTCACATTCTTGTGGGACATAATCAACAACTGGGCTGGCTACGCAACCGGCGGATTGATCATGGCCCTTGTTTTTCTTGGGCAAACCTTGAGCAAAAAGTGGCAACCGTCGAGAGGGTTATTAAAGTTTCTATGCATCACGTTTTTGGCGCTCGCGATTTTCAAATCGTGGGACGATCAGTATACATCTACCCTCACAATTCAAAAGTTGCTGAACGATAAATCACCCAAGTTAGACGGATTCATCCACAGGACTCTCATCGCCGATGAGCCAGGCACGACAAACTCACTGATCCTAGCGGAAGTTAGCATATGCAACGCCGGGGCAATTCCAAGCATTGCAGAAGAATTCAGAGTGACTGCCTTGTTGCCACAAACCAAATCCACGAACGCCCAAGATATTAATTTTTCGGATAAATATATCCTGAATTTTATTCACAAAGAAAAACCGTGGTTGCTCGATTTGAAAAGACCGCAATTGATTGCTGAAAAAACGATCAAAGCGATACCCGTAGGTGAATCTCGACGAGGCTGGGTAGCCTTCAGGCTTCTTGGGGTGCCTACAAGCCGTCTCCAGCAGACCAATGTGGTGGTGTCATTTCTGGACATCGCCGGCACACGAATCCACGTGACGAATGGATTTTGGAAAGGAAAGCCGGGTAATCCGCAACCGCTCGACGACCTAACGGCGACTATCCCTGAAGCGGAAAACATTTTCTATCTGGTTGAACCACCGGCGCGAACCAATTGGCTTCCGCCTGAGTTGCCAGCGGGCTGTAGCAACGTAGTAGTATTCCTTGGTGCTCAAGTGCTCGAACTTCCCGTTAAAATGGCGGAGATCTCGAGTGTCGGGAAAAAGTTTTCAATTTCAGAACTACCAGATTTCCTATCGAAAGATTTGGATAAATCCCCGGACTATTCACCCCGCCGTCGGACGGTGTGGTTTCGGTCAAGTCCTCCTAAGACTTCCATTGGCGGAAAATCGATCGACTATCCTATTCAGCCGGCGGTCATCAGTAATCGCCTCTATGTTGAAGTAGAAATTCCTTTCTCCAACGAACGACGCGAGCTTGTTATGAGTGATGATTTCGGCTCTCAACTTCCAATCCCGCAGAATTGGGACATTAATTTTAGTACGAACTACGATGCGTATGGAAATGGAATCTATGCGTATGAGGTTGTGAACGAATTAACCAATCCGGTACTGCAAGTGGTTTATACCGCACCTAACGAAGTTCACGTTAACGGAATTTTTCAAGTTGATACAAACAGCATACTGGCCGCATTTGGTGAACCTCCAGTACTTGGCACATTTTCGTACACAAATCTTTCCACAAATGAAGGCTTAATGAAAGCGGCGCTGCAGATAGAGACTTTTCACGAAAGTTTGGTCATTCGCTCAAACGAATCTATCGCATCATTTGGGCAACGATTTACAAACGAGTTTTTTAGACCCATTTTCAAGTATCAAAGACCCATATTTAAGTACCCATCGAATAGAAATCTCGGTGTCTTTGCAAATCCTGCGGGAACCAAACCTTAGCCCCTGTATTCTCGTTGAAAAACCGCTATGAACCGTCGGCGGCGCCGGCCCCGGCCCCTGGAGCGACCCGGACACCAAGATGGTGCCCGTATGGCACGCTTTTTATTTACAACGGGCTAAGCGGAGACTAGTTTTCGTAACCATGAAAAATATATCACGGTGGGGAGGCTACTTTGCTTCGATCTTCGCTATCATATACTTTATCTCGGTTATTCTGTTTCGCGTACAGGTTAACACCGTGCCTAGTTCGTTGTTAGCCTATACCAGATTTTGCTCCTTGGTGCTTGGAGCATTCTCCGGACTTGTTTGCATAGTATCAGCCATTTTATCAGCCATTTTGCCGCCTGCCCTTCGTGCCGATCAAAAAGGCTTCGCCAATCAATAATCATCTCACGCCGAGCATCGCATCAATCCAACTGAACGAGGCGAAAGATCCGGAATATGGGTGCGCTGCTAGCGCTATCAGAAATTCGAAACCCTCGATGCGCTTTTATTTGTCTTCGCATTCAAATGGTCACTCCGGAGCTAACGGTTATGGGTGAACCGTCCGCCACAAATGCTGAGTCCGGAGTTGCGCTTAATGGACTTGAGAACTGCGCGCCGTAAATCGACGCGATGTCGCAGCGCAGAACTGCGTTTCGTACCTGCCAAACGTACCAAGGATCGTGCGCCACGTGGTATTCCTTGCACGTGCCATTTGGTTGGGTGGTGTAACCCCAGTGGTGCTTAGTGATGAATTCTTCTTTGGAACTTTCAATCACCGGCTGCAGGGCGCCAACGGTCGTGGCGGAGATTGTGTTCCAGTTACCTCGATAACACCACGCGTACTCTACGGACCCGCCGCTGGGCAACTTGTCGTTCACCGTCTCAATGGAGTGGGTCATTGGCATCACGGTGTAGGGTTCGTTGTAGTAGGTTCGTGCGACGGTCGCGATTAGACGGCGAGGTACGATTTCTTTGATAAAAACGACGCCACGTCGCCAGCCGTCCGCAGCCCGGTGTCGCACATAGAAACGAAGATTCACCTCTTCGAAATTGGAGTGCAGCGGCACGGAAACACCAAACACTTTGGTGCGCAGGAACAGAAAGCCAACAACGCTGAGGTAATTCTCGCCGTTCCATGTATCGAGTTCGACGCCAGGTGGAATGTTGGGGCGGAGTAGTTCTGGATCGACAGCATAGTTGAGCATCAATAAATACTGCCAGTTGGCTGTGAGGAAGGTGCGCATCGAACATTCAAGATTTCTGCAACCCGCATTTACCTGAGATGCAATAACGGTTGTTTGCGAATGTGCGGTACCCTACATCGAATAGTTGCCTGAACACCGGGGTGACGGAAAAAATATAAACTGGAAAGGCCCACCAGATCCGCCTCGTCACGTAACGATACACGTCCGCGCCCTGGATTTGCCGGCCGTCGCGGAGCAGCAAGCGTAAGTCTTTCAGAAGGTCTTCGCTGGACACGCTCAATTTTTCTTGAACCCAAGGGGCTTGCAGAGGCGCGATGTCGAAGCCTCGTTTGTGAAGCGTCATTCGCCAGAACGGAACCCAACGCCGACAAAACCCGCACGAAGCGTCGTAAAGAACCCATCCGTGGATTGTGCAGTCGTCAAACATCGAATCGACCGCAGTTGTTTGATGTTCGTGCATCTGCTTGTTCTCTTCCATATACCCCAGCGGTTTTGTGAGCACCATCCGCGAATGACCGCATGCGGGTGCGTTTTTTATCTGTGTGGTTATCATGGGATAAGCAATTGTATTGGAAAAGTGGAACGGGAAAAGTAACGTCGGTAAACCAAATGTACGTCAAACTATCGCTCCCAATTTTGATTTGCTGGTGCTTTCTAGCCGGATGCATCGGTGGACCGAGCATGGATGAACGATCGTCTGCGATTTTTGGACGCATCATCGACGCCCAAACTCAAAAGCCCATTGAAGGTGTTCGCGTGCAGCTGCATGACCATCCAAGTCTTCATGCTACAACCGACATCTTGGGGGGATTCCACATCCGTGCGTCGCACAACATCCACCTCATTTCCTTTTTGGGAATGTGCGGGTCAGATTTTCCGGAAGGAAAAACTTATAGCGCCGAATTAGACATACTTCATCCTGCCTACCAAAGTTTGAAAATCAACGCAAGGGCTTATCTAAAGGCAACAAACATTACTTACCTCGAATTGCGTGATATTCCCCTCTATCCAATCTCGAAGTAGTTGATTTTCCAAATTTGGGGCAACAGCGTCATCTGCACCACCTCCAAATACACATTGAAAGGATTGACCAGCGGGACCAAGCTCTGGCTCCGCGTCCGCGCCATCGGCGGCAACAACGCCCCCGGCGCCTGGAGCGATCCGGCGACCAAAACTGTTCCGTGAACAAGCAAGACGAAATCAAGTTGCCCAGAAAAATAATTTTGGGTGTTGTAGTACCGCTCGGGTTGTTCCTCGGTGCTACGGCAATGCTATTCGAACTGCAAAGCTCGAAAGGACCAGACTCGGGTATAGCTGCAACCGTCAAATTATGGGTAGTATTGGCCCCAGGGCTTCCCTTATTCTTTTTGACCAATTGTTTGTTAATGGTTAGACGTTGGAAAACTGTCGAGGCTTTTTGTTTGGCCGCACTAATCGCTCCCGCTCTTCTTGTGCTAAAAGCAGTTAGCTCCTTCGTCGCGCCTTCGGCAAAGTGAATCTGCGATTGAGGTGGGTTACCCAGGGTTGCGGCGCGGCCCCCAATCCGGCGCCTTCACCGCTGGGCTATAATTATGTCGCGCCTACGGGGCTTTGGAGTGGCTTCGATGAATGGCTGCCGCAATTTTCGCTACACCCCAACCTGTAGCTATTGCACAAAGAATCCATAGTGACGATGTGATGGTTATTAAAGCGGGGCCTCTTAGATCGTGGTCGCCAGATTTCCAGAGCCCAAACAGCGCCCGAATGCCTTCGGCCGTCCAAAGAGCAAGGGGAGTGTCCTCGGCTTTAGTAAGTGGCATCTGAACGGCGAATCCAATTACGAAGAATGCAACGAGTGTTGCGATAACAGCAATCCAGCGATTCGTTTTGGAAGTGCGCTTTTCCACAGGTCTCTTGCGACACGCTGCCGCTTAAATCTAAAGGGTGTCAAAACTTTTTTGTATAGAAAAATTTGCGGCGGGATACAGTCGGAGGGGTGCCAGATTTATTAACTCCTTCGTCGCCGCTGCGCGAAAGTGAGACTCCGTTTTGGGTGGGTTGGTCCCGGCACTGAAGGTGCCGGGCTATAATCATGGCATCCCTATCGGGATTTTGAAGTGTGCTTCGCAATTTCGTGATTCGTGGGTTGAATAGGGTCTGCGAAGATTTGAAAAATGAAAACACAGGAGCGCCGCATTTGTTACCAGCTGGTTGCGGGCGTTCATTCATTGATTTGTTGAGAGGAGCAGCGGGAATGTAGATGGTTGCCGTTGATTTGTTTTTATCTCCCGGTTGTCGATTACCGTTGTCACTGTCCCTGCCAAGATTGTCCATTTAGCGACGCAGTTGGTTTTGGATTCGGCGTTAAGTGCAAGGTTGGGATAATTGGTTAGCGCTATCGGGGCGGCATTCGTTTTCACGTAGATTGCAAATTCATCGGTGTTGGTCGGCCAGCGCCCCTGTGCAGCATAGAAATCCCGGACCCCCAACTGTAATGCTATCGAAGGGTTCGGATCGGTTATTTCGTTTAGCGCACGCAACTCCAACTTAACAAGTTCTCCCATTCCTTCTGCGACTGTGTTGCCCAGGCATCCAGAGCAAAGAGAAGCAATGGCGAGAGCGCAAATTGCTAGCTTTAAGATTTGTTTCACAAATTGATTTAAGGGGCACCCAAATACCCGCCCTTCGGGCCGATTTAGGCACTTTTGTCGTCCGTGGACAAGGATTTCCAGTGATCAAAGCCTCTGCAAAATATATTTTTCACTTGGACAGCTTTTGTCCAAGTGAGGTTGGTAGCATTTGGGGATGAAAATGATAAAAAAGCTACAGATTGGTTCGGTTCAACGCGCAGATTCACTGTTCTCGGACATGGGCGTGGGGAGTCGAACAAACGAAACAAAACAAACGGTGCGGCTGGATGTCGGTAGAGCAGAGAAGGCGTTGCTGCGGCGTGCACGCAAACAGGATGCGGAGCTGGAGCCGGAGCGGGTGCGGCGCGGGCCGCTGGAGCGGATGTTCAAGATTCACCAGGTGATTGCCGATGGCAGATGCGTTAACGCGATGCAGTTGGCGGCGGAGCTTGAGATCGGGCACAAAACGATTTGTCGGGACATTGATTACATGCGCGATCATTACGCGCTGCCGATCGAATATGATGCGGTGCGGCACGGGTATTATTATTCGAAGCAGGTGAATGGATTTCCCGGTGCGTCGGCTCTTACGGAGAAGGAGATGTTTGCATGGTTGGTGGCGAACAAAGCGATTGAGCAGTATCGCGGCACGCCGTTCCATCCGCTGTTGGCGACTGCGTTCAAGAAGATGTTGGCGCAGTTGGATAGCAAGGAGCGGTTTTCAGTTGAGGATTTTGCAGAGGCGTTGTCGTTTCGGCCGTTTGCGCCGGAGGACGCGGATCTGGAATTGTTCGAGATGGTGACGCGGGCGCGTCGGGAACGGAAGGTTTTGGAGTTTGTTTATCGGAACGCAGGCGAGAAGGATGCGATCGTGCGGCGGGTGCATCCGTATCATGTGATGTGTTCTGATAATCGGTGGTATTTCCTGGGACATGATGAGTTGCGTGCGGATATTCGGACTTTCGCGCTGGCGCGCATGGGGAAGGCGCAGGTTTTAGCTGAGCGGTTCACGCGACCGAATAGATTCGATGCCGCAAACTATTTTCGCGACAGCCTCGGGATGATGAAGGGTGACGGTGATTATGAGGTGGTGATTGATTTCGACGCGTTTGCAACGGACCAGTTGCGCGGCCGGAAATGGCATTCAAGTCAGGAGATTACGGAAATGCCGGGCGGCGGATGTAGGCTGCGCATGCGATTGAGCGGGTTGGAAGAGGTCGAGCGATGGGTTTTGAGTTGGGGGATACGTGCGACAGTCGTGGGTCCGTCGGTGCTGATTGAGCGGATTGGAGAGATGGTTAGGCAATTAGCGTCGCGGTACGTATCGGAGGAACATTGACTGTTGAATATCGCTGCTCAGGCACGGCGCGTCGAGGGCTTCGCATGGAAAAGACAGCCAATCGCGCCGCTGCCTGAAGCAGCCTGGTTCGGCTCTGGCACGGTTATACCGGTGCTACCTTGATATTGAAATCCGGCCGCCTTCGTAAACATGGTGCTCTATGTTATGAGGAGGGAGCGCCCCCTCGAAGTCCGCCTCTTCTCGCTCAAATTGCGGCCTAGCCAAGTCGATGACGTATTTGTAGCGTCGCTCAAGGAAGGCCGCCTCGATGGTAAGTTTGTCACCGTCAACGCTCGCAACCCGCTCGAACCAGTTTGTCTCAGTGGCTCCAATGTTAGAACCGATATGGCTGTCATGAGCCGGGAAATCCTGGACCGTTCTCGTCGCGGTGTTCGCCAGGTGAACCATTGCCTGCCCACCGTCAAAATCCTTCCCCGTGACGAACAAAATCAAATGCTTGTTGGTAATCGCCAAATAGCAAGGATCAAGCCCCCTGACATCTTTGAAATCGCGCCCCCAAATGGTCAGCACCTCAGTATCGGTAGAACCATGGACGTTGAATAGCTGGATGGTGCTGTGCTCGGTGATCTGAACGTGGTCATCGCGATACCGCTGGCGTGTGGAATGGGAGCAGCCGAACAACGTCACAGAAAGCGCCGCAGCTACGGTCGCTAGCAAATATCGAGGCGCGATGATCATCTCGTTGCCGAACTATGATTATGCGACGGGGTGCAGCTATAATTTTGATATCCGAACGGTTGGTTCATATTGGTTGAGGAGACCTGGTTAGGCGACATATCAGTACACCAAGTTTGCGCCAAAACGGGGAATCTTCCCGTTCTTAACTTCATCTCTCCATCGGTCCAGTTCGACGTTGCCATCCTTCCAAAAGTTCCGACAGAGTTCAAAATATTCTAGAACTACGTCTCGCTCACCTTTATCGAGAAGGTCCTTGGCGAGAGTCATGTTCGGGCCAAAGCTGTCCATGGTCGGAGAACCCGGGCTCTTTCCAGCCGCAAGTAAGTACTTTTTGGCTTCAGCTTTCTTACCGTCGCGCAATGCGAGGCGTCCAAGCACTAAATTTCCATCTTGGATAGCGTTTCCATAATTCCAGTCACTACGATAATTGGGAGCAGATGAAAGCAATTCTATCGCGTATTTGTTGGCATCTTCGAATTTCGCGTTGTTAAAGCTTTCTTTGGCAGCTTTATCCAACGCGTGGAATCTCTGTAGGTCCGTAGATGCCGAAGCCAGCTTCTTCGTCGCCGCATCGTATCTCTGTTGTGGTGTGGTCGCGGAACAGGCTCCGATGCCAATTAACAAGAAGCCCAAGAGGAATACTGTAAAGTATCGCATAAGTGATGCCGCCTAACTATGAATATGCGACGGGGTGTCGCGGTAATTTTGATATACGAACGGCCGGTTCATACCTGATTTTCCGAATGATGTCGTAGGTGCAGACAAAAGCAAGCGGTGAGGGCGGTTCGAACTCTGGGCAGTGTTTTTTAGCTCCTTCCACGTTCGCTTATTGCCCCAAGCGATTGTGAATGATTTTTTTGGGGTGTCACCCCGTATGGCTGCGCGGTATTTTGTGGAGGGTGATTGTTGTCTTTGACAGAATATTGTCGGTAAGAATACCGTCCAACTTGTCATATGAAGCTGAACGCACTCAGCGCAGTGGGATTTCTTTTGGTGGGCTGCTTTTTTCAAGGCTGCACGAGTGAGTTGTGGGATCAAAAGTGTTGTAAACCGGCGCCCGAGGCAGAGTTGAAACTGTATCGCGTGGGAGATGACGTAATGGTGCAGTATAATGAGGTGCGGGAGAGGGACGACCATTTGTGGCGGCGGAACTTCTTGTTGAACGCAAACAAGGCAGCGTTGGCGGCACATCGGGCGCCGGTTTTCTTTGATGCGAAGAGAGAACAGATGGCCGAGCCGATTCCATTGTTTATTCCAGCGCGGACAAATGTGGTGGATCTGCCGATTTACGCGACGAGTAAGTTGGAGAATGGCGATCCGTTTTTTCTCGTGCGCAACGGGACCCGTTCCGGGCCGTATGGGTTGCCGGTTTATGACGACCCACATTCAGTCACGGCTGGGAAGATTTTATTAACACCGGTGGCAGTGGCGGGAGACGCGGCGGCAGCGGTGGTGTTGCGGGACTCCGTCGATTGGTCATCGGATGATGGTTTTCACGATCATCTGTTTGCTCCGGCGGATTCGCCACGAGCGAGAAGATAGGGCGAATGAGCATTCGACCTTGAACGTCGAGCTTTGAGCTGCAAGTCTGTCAGTCTTTTCGCGCTGAGGCCCATGAATAAATTATTTCTACTGCTGATGCTCGTTGCTGGTAGTTCGAAGGCTGATAGTGCAGCTCTCTTCGATCAGCTTTCTCCTAAGCTTCGGGGTTTTCTAACGGCGAACGTGGGAGCATCTAATGCGTTGAGTGATGTAGTCACAATACAGCAGACCGCACGTGCCATAACTGTTTTTTACTTCTACGCCGGAGACAAAACACGGGCAAAGGCAGGTCATTATTGCACCGGCGAGACATCGGCGGTTATTAATCTGAACGCAGAACTGGAGCCGATCGATGAGTACACTTGCCTGCTTTTTGAATTAATCAACTTGAGCTGCCAGGAGCGATTTCAAGAGGTCTTCGTCAAAGCGATACAGAAGGAAATTTCCAGAAAAGCATATCCAAGGGAAGTGTTGAAGATTGAATTTGAAGCGATGCAAAAGACGAAGGGGCTGCTCCGTAAGCTGAAGCCCTCAGCCAAAGAGGTTGATTCTTCAGATTCTTATAAAAAATTTTTAAAGTCGGCGGATACGTTTGACGCGTTTTATGCGGAGCTGAAAAAGCAAGCGGCAGATGGGCACTACGATCCTATCAAGAACTACGAACGCCAATATGATCTGTACCTCGAGCAATACAAAAACAGCAAGGGGGCGGGTTACCTCAAAGGGGACGGCCCTTAGGCGTTGGATTTTCGACACCGTCTGCGGGGTAATCCATGTACAACGGATACCAAAAGCCCACCACAGCGACGGCAATCGTTGCACCTGCAGTCGCTAACGCGCTGAGCCGTCGATCATCTGAAAGCCACGCGTTCATTTATTGCTAACGCAAAAACTCAGCACGGCGGGCCACTGACTCAATGATTGTAAAGGCAGCGTCAACCCGCTCCCGCAACGCGGGGCTGGAGCGCTCTGGTTAGACCACGTGCTCATGGCAAACTAATAGCCCATCCGATGGACCCCATGCAATGAACAGCTCCGTAGAGTGACACAAGTGAAACGAGGGCCGCAATCAATCGAGAGAACCCTCGCAGCCTGAACAGGAGCGACAGACCGCAGTATGAACCGCAAAGTGAGGCTATAAACACGGCGATGCCACCGACGAGAAAAACTTTATACAACCAGTCGTATCCATCAAGAGGAGCGAAGCGGAAGAGCAAGATTTCTGCAAAGCCCATCGCCACAACGAAAACGGCGGCGCAAACGCCGACCTGGAGTTTTCGGGGAGGTGTAACAATAACTTCCGGGGTGTTCATCGGTCTAACCGTGACGCTCAGCCGCGCGGCGCCAACCGCGTACGAAATGCGTGAGGGAAGCAATCGCCGCGTCGGCTGGAGTAAAAGTTAGATGGAGGAACTTGGAGCGGCATAGATGGGGCTTTCAATGCATTCCCTGAAACAAGCCGTAATAGAGCAGCGCCTGAATAGGAAAGGTGGCGATGTCGAAGGGCACGCTGAGCGGCAGCAGAAGGTAGTACGCCGGATGATCGCCGTGACCATCCGTCGCTAGTGCAGTGTCGGGGGCATTCGCACTCGGGGAAGCGCTCGGCTGCCCTTGAGCCTCGCTGCTAAACCTCTCGGGAGGTGGAGCAGGTTTTGCCATCTGAAGAACCCCCGAAGTTGTGCTCATGTTCCTGCAAACCTCGCACCCAGAGGCGAAAAACAGGCACGCGAGCAGTGGGGTCAAGAGACGTTTCATACGTTGCATCTAACGATCAAGATGACCGATGATGAGGGGCGCGCCACCGGCTCCGGATTGGAACACGCGGCTGCCCGCGCTCCTCCTCATACGGTCCATCGCAATGTTGGCCATTCGTGCTTTACTCCTCAAGCGAAAAGGCCCCAAACCCACCGCCACAAGGGCCAAGGCCAAATCCAACCGCGCCTCCAACCGTCTGGTGCCGGCTCTGCGTCGCGCTGACGACGCATCCATCGCGCAAAACAAAGGCCACTTTTTCCCTCCCAAGCGGCAAAGCGATTGGAATCGGAACCAGAACAACAGGCATAACTCCCTGCCATATGGGGCTGAACTTATAGGTCCAAATCTCCTCCGAACCGGCGGCTCCAACATGGCCGACGCTCGACGGTTTGCCCCAGTGGGACTCCAGCCAGTCCGAGGTGTAAACGACGGTGTTCGTCCCTTCTGCCATGATTCGCGGATAAAGACTTGGACAGGCGGTATCTGGAACCACAGGGTCGCGAACAGCCTCCGTGCGCGATTTCAGAACGCCGGCACCCACACACCCTTGCATAAGTACGCAAAGAGCCAAAAGCGGAACCAGATTTCTCATCGCGACTGTTATACATGGCCAACTATGATTTTGCGACGGGGTGTCGGTATTATTTTGATAGACGAACAGTCGGTTCATAAGCGCGTTTGCTCGATGACTGGGAAATGGGATCATGTGGTCGGTTTGAGATTGAAAATGATTTCGATGTTCAACATGCCGAAGGCAGCCAGGATGTTGGGGCGGAGGTTCAACGCTCCTTCTGCTGCTGGAAACGCATAGAGCAACCAAAGCGCATAACTGCAGTCCTTGCTAAATGTGTCCAGCTCTTTCTCGTGGGCAAGAAGCACTCGCTTGACTGCTGCCAAGTGCTCATCGACGCGCTCGTGCTGGCCAACGCCAAGATCAAATGTGAGAATGTTTGCGTCAATTTTTGCATTTGGCGAAACCGCCTCGACCACCGGCCATGGGAATTCCTGGATCAAATATTCTGCCCCAATTCGCGAGGAACAGATACTAAACCGGGATTTTACGACGTGTGGCATATTCTCTTAACTCAATTCAGATCAGCGGCGACGGGCCACTGACTCAAGGAGTGTAAACGCAGCGTCAACCCGCTCCCGCAAAGCGGGGCTGGAGCGGCCTGGTTAGGTCGTGTGTTTCGATTGATCATGACGGTCAATACACTGATCGCATACCCATCGACCATCGAGTTCGCATCCCGGCAATAAACCGTCGATGGCTTCGAGCTTCGTGCGGTCTGTCGCCCAGGCAGAACAATAGAAGCAACGTCGCGCATTGGTCCCGAGATCAGGTTTTTCCAAGTATCGGAAATTCGTGCACTGACGACTCCACTCGACTGACTCGGACGACAGTGACTGCTGGATCGCTTGCTTCATTCGAGCAGCGATGCGGTCGCGCACCTCTCGCATTTCTGCGTCGTCGCGCGGTGCTTTCACGAGGATGCTCGTCGATATAAGGATGTCTTGATGCGCGCCCATAGTACAGGTGACCTAACAATGTTTATGCGACGGGGTGTCGCGGTCATTTTGATATACGAACAGTCGGTTCATATCTGAGTTTCCAAAGGATGTCTCTGGTGCAGACAAAAGCAAGTGACAAGGGGAGCGGATTAGGGCAACGGTGAATCAGTTCACCGCGCGGTACGCGTCTACCAACAGTTATTGCGCTGTTGGCTTATCGCCTCCCCAACCTTACTGTGCTTTTACAATGCTTAAACACCTTGTCTCTCTGGTCGCTGTTCTCACCACAGCGTTCGTTGTGCTGACCGGGTGCGTAAAACCAACCTATGCGCCGTTGAAGTTTTATATTGTCAGCGAACAGCCATTGCAGGGCGGCAATCTGATAGACACTGCGACGCTTCCCAAGGTGGGGTACATTTCCGCAACGCCAGACATGATTGTAACGAATATCCTCGATGTCTACCGGGATGATCACTCCTCATCAACGTTGACAGTGGTGTTGCATCCTGCGGATGCTATTCTTTTCGGCGCGTTGACCGGAAGGGCAATCTACAAGCGGCTGCTCGTTTCGGTGGGCGATACACCAGTGACCGCTCCTCGGGTGATGTCAGCGATCCCAATCGGCCGATTTGTCATTGAATTTGCAAGCGAGTCGGACAGGAAGAAAATCCAACCACAACTCGAGAATCTTGTTTCCGCTAAGTAAAATGACCGTTTCGTTGTTAATGAGCTGAGGCGCATGCGGCGGAATTGATGCGCAGGCGTGAACATTAAAGGTGTTGAACATTGAAGTTTGAACTGCGAGGCTCGGAGTTTGGAATGATTGTTGCGCGGCGAATCAATTGGTTGCTTACGATTGTCGTTGTTGTGATGTGTTTTGCCGTAAATCTTAATGGCGAAGTTTTTGGCTTGAGTGCGCCTACTTCATATTGGTTTGCGACGGCATGTGTCACTACTGGTTTAGTTTGCGTGGGATTCTTGATGGCAAAGAGAGATTCGTCACTATTGGTTTTTTCCAGCGCAACGATTTACCTTGGGGTTCTTTTTACACTGATCTGCAATCGACTGGGTATATGAGCCGTCTTCGAAAAATATTGTTGCTGGGCGCAGTTGCGGTAGCGGTCGGCGTCGCCGCCCAAGCTCCGGGCCAGACCAATGTTTATTTCGTGGCACCGTATTCCGGAGGAACTTCTTACAGACAACTTTGTTCGTTTGAACTCCCATTCCCGCCATACCACTACAAGTTTACACAGCGAAGTCGCTACGAGGACGCGGACGGTTTGGTTATCATCGACGTCGGGCATGAAAAGGAACGAGGCGGCGTTCTACGTCGATATCTGGATGTCGAATGCGGCACAGAGTCATTTACCCTGCCACTGGACCGCCCGCAACCGCTGCGCCAAACGGTTCGGTGATATTCGAACGAGTTAACTCCTTCGTCGCCGCTCCGCGAAAGTGACACTCCGTTTTGGGTGGTTTGGTCCCGGCACCGAAGGGCGTGTTGCCGAATCTGGAATTGGTGACGATGGACGCAACCCCAATTGGGGTAGAGGTGTTTTTTGGTCGTGTTACCCAGGGTAGCCCAGCACTTTGCCGTGCGCCTTCAAAGTATTGGGCAACCTTGGGCTAAGTGATGGAACCGCGTTGCGGTTCTGGTGGGCGAAGAAGTGGAAAATGGGATCCCCTGTGCATTTGACCGCAAATTGACCAGGTCAAAACGCGTGTTTCTTCTTTGTTTTCAACGGGTTGTCGCGTACGGGGTGTTTACATTTTGACCGCTGTTCCCGGGCTTGGGTTTCCTCTTTAACGTGGGATTGTGAATAATTTTACCGAAAAATCTTGGGGCGACACCCCGTAACTGTCCAACCCCCCTCTGTAAAATGGACGGCATGAAAACAAATGTCTCACGACAACCAGAGTGGTGGGCGGCACTGCCCGAATCGGAAAAAGCAGTCCTGCGGAATGTAGTTAACGCAATTCGAACACTAAGAAGAAGCAGGTCCCCGCAGATAGCCGGCGCGGCTCAGAAATGGGATGCGAGCATCTGCTGCTTTATCAAGACGCGGTTAGTAAATCGGCGCGGCAAACGCTCATTTGACTCGTCGGCGCCCGCCTCCTCGGCCGGTCCGGCTTCTGCCTCCGGCAAACTCCTTTCGCCGGTTCCCAACCGGCTCAAGTCCCACGCAACAATCGGGCGTAACCAACAAGGTGGCGCTGGAGCTCGGCATTAACTGGACATTGACTGCGTAACCACTCTATCGCGTCCTCAACATCTTTTGTAAGACGGACACCATCATGTCGGCCAACTTTTCCAGCTTCTTCAGCGGTGCCGTGAATTTTTATCTCTACCAGATTAGCGCCGAGGATGTTGGCGGCTCTCGCTGGATGAAGCGCGTCGGTGCAGCGGGCGGCGATGATCTCAGCCTGGGCCTTGGAGTCGGCGGCGAAGACTTTGAGTATGGCGACGAAATGCTGATTGCTGAAATCCTGGGATTCGCCGCTCAACACGCGGCTGATGTAGCTGCGGGAGACTCCGGACTGGCGGGAAATGTCGGAATGGGTAATGCCGCGTTCGTCGCTGATGCGTTGCAGGGTGGTTCCGAGAAAGCTCATTTAGAAGTTGAGGGTTTTTGGTTGAGTGTTGAGTGCCGATCGGCGGCGACATTTTTTTGCATTGCGATGCGCAGTTTATGCGCCTGTGACGCAATTGCAACGCTTGGGCTGACAACAATTTGCGCGCAAACGGAAGCAACGAGCCGCAAATCACAAAAAATTCGCGTCAACATTTTTTCAAAACTTTTTTCATGCGCGAAAAGTGTAGCGCCTTTCGCTTACTTGCGCGTCTTTTCGCGAATCTTCGCAAGGGGTTTTCAGCAGCAAAAAAGAAAATTCAAAACGTGCGCTATAACTGGCTCGTTCGCCAAAACAGTAGCGCGATAGGTGAAGCAATTTAATTATGAAAACGGAAAGTCAAACACAAGTGGATAACGGGACCGCTCCTGCTGAGCCTTATATCAATAAGCAGGAACTCGCCAAACGAATGAACAAAAAGCTGCGCACGGTGGATAACTGGATGCGGCGCGGAATGATTCCCTACTACAAGATCGGCCATTCCGTGCTCTTCAAGTGGAGCGAAGTGGATTCGCACCTCGGATCTACCTGCCGGAAAACGGGGTTTTCATCCACCTGTTGAAAACAAAGCAGATGAACTCAAGAAACAAAGGCAAACGCGGAGAGCGATTGTGGCGCGATGAATTGCGCGCCAACGGTTACACGGCGCGGCGCGGCCAGCAATTCTCCGGCTCGCCTGATTCGCCCGATGTGATTTGCGATGCCTTGCCGTGGATTCACTTCGAAGTCAAAGCGGTTGAGAAGTTGAACATCGAAGACGCGATGGATCAAGCGCGGCGGGACGCGGTGGCACCGAAAGCCCAATCAAAAACTCCAATCGTCGCGCACAAGCGCAGCTTCCGCGCGTGGCTCGTCACGATGGATTCCGAAACATTTTTCAAATTTCTGCGCGGCGAGCTTCCGCTCGACGGCACGGCGCTTCGCGCAAAAAGCGACGCGTCGGAACCCCGCGCAGATCAACAAACCCCAAATCCTGAAAGGAAAGATAATACCAATGAAGATCAAACAGTCTGAAAATTACGAACCGTGCCCCGAATTTACGGGTCGCGCGGTTTGTGTAGATGTAACCCCGCTGCGCAAGCAGCAAAGCGAATTCGGCGAACGCAACGTGTTCAAGGTCGTTTTCGAGGTCGACAAGGAGCGCGAGGACAAAACGCGCTTCGCGGTCTGGTCCAAGAATTTCACGCCGACGCTGAATGAGAAGGCGAACTTCCGCAAATTCCTGCGCGGCTGGTTCGGTCGCGATCTCACGCAAGCTGAGTTGAGCGATTTCGATACGGAAACGCTGATTGGCAAGACCGCGAACCTCGTCGTCCTGCATGAGCACAAGGACGGCAAGGTTTACTCGAACATAATCGCCTGCACTCCTGATAAGAGCGGCAATCCGCTGCAACCCTCCGGGACGTTCGTCCGCAGGAAGGACCGCACTGATGAACCCGAGCAATCGGAGCCTGCTAGCAATGGCGCGAACGGTAGCAGCGCTGGCGGCGCGTATCGCCGTTCCCAGCAACCTGCGAACAACGGTGCGTCCGTTGATCACTCTTCGGTAAAGGTACACGTCGGGCGCTGCGCCGGTTTGGAGTTGCGCGACTTGAGCGCTGAACAAGTGAGCGCGCTCGCTGATAAATGGCTGCCGGGCGCGAAAGCGGCACCGAAGCAAACCGCCGATGACAAGCGGCTGATTGCTGCACTCGCATGGTTCGTTGATCAAATCGAGGCCGCGACGGTCGCTGCCAAGGACGACCTCACCTATTAACCCATGACGCCAAGGTCATGCGGGGTCAGTCACACGACTGGCCCCGCGTTCTTGGGGAGGAATTTTTATGACACTTATTGAACGACAAGCGCCGAGCCACTGGTATTTGCAGGATGGCCGGCCATTCCATCAAATCGCAAAGAAGGACGGCAGCGGCAACCGCGCCGTCACGCTCGCCGATGCACGCAAGGTGCTCGCGCTTCCGAGCGTCACAAATATTTTGGGCGTGCTCGCCAAACCTGGGCTCGATGCTTGGAAGATCGAGCAAGGCATCATGGCGGCGCTGACGCTGCCGCGTAATGCAGACGAACCGCTCGATACGTTTGCTCGTCGTGTCGTCACTGACATGAGCGAGCAGGTTGAGAAGGCGGCTGATTTTGGCACGGCGATTCATGCGGCGTGCGAGGCTTACGCAATCAACAAGGAACTTCCCACCGACCAAGCGGTGCTTGGATTCATCCGGGATTGGGTGCGGTGGTTCGATGAGAATGTGGAGCGCATTGATTGCGTTGAGCAAGTCGTGGTGCATCCAACGGCGCTTTATGCCGGTCGCGTCGATATGATCGCCAAGATCAAGGATCTCGGCTGGTGTGTTGTTGATTTCAAAACGCAGAAGGTGAAACGCTCGGCCAAGGGCGAGCCAAAGGCTGCGTTCTACGAAGCTTGGCCGCTCCAGCTCGCGGCATATCGGCAAGCGGCGCTTGCATCCAGTGGAAAGTACCTCACGGGACTAGTCTCAGTTGTAATCGACAGCGTCGAACCGGGTCCGGTTCACGTCAAAGTCTGGGCCGACAACATCGACTACATGAAGGTGTTCAGCGCGGCGTATATGGCGTGGAGATACATCAAGTGTTACTCGCCGAACGAGACGGCGTTCAACTCGCCGAATCCTGAACTCAATTAACGACGTAAAAACGTTGAGAGGAATCTGCGAATGCAACTGACCTTTTTATCTGATGCACCGAGTGCGTCGTACAAACGTCGGCCCGGCGCCAGCAATGGCGTCAGGTCGTCGTCTGGAAGTTCTTTGATCAATGGTTCCTCGGAAATCGTGCGCCACGGAAGCGTTGTCATCGCATCGTGGAAAGATTCTGACGCAGCACGCTGCTCCGGGGTGAGTGCCGCAATCGCTTCTGAGTCACGCAAACAGTCGAACAAATCCCAAAGCCGGAAAAAAATGGCCGAATCTTTCGTGCCTGCGGGCCACCCCCTCCGATTCACGTCACGCGGGTGTAGCTCAAGAAGAAAGCTTAACGGAAGCCGCGGTGCGTGCATGACCGCTTCTTTTTGTTCCTTTGAGAGCATACCTGCGGGAAGTATTCGCGTTGGATTGCCGCGCGCAACAACAAACCTTTCGGCCCTCTCCTGACTTTATGAATACTTGGCACAACTTCGACGCAGACGTGGAGGCCGCCGTCACTGAGGAAAAACGTTTTCTCGGCGCGGCGCACGGCGGGCGCAACGTGTTCCTTACCGGCATGGCCGGCACGGGCAAAAGCACGTTGCTCCGAAAGTTCATTCAGGAATGCGCGCGCAAAGTCGATGTCACCGCGCCAACGGGTGTCGCGGCGCTGAACGTGTCGGGTATGACGATTCACCGGTTTTGCGGGATGATGCTCGGGCCGCAACTTGGGCAATCGAACGAAGATTACTACGGCGTGCTTCGTCGCGATCCGCGCAAGTCGATCCTCGCCGGGTTTAATCGGGTGAAGCGATGCGAGATCCTCGTCATCGACGAAATCTCGATGCTGCCAGGTCGGCAGTTGGATTTTATCGAATATCTGTTCCGGCGATTGCGTGGAAGCGACGAGCCGTTTGGTGGCGTGCAGGTCATCGTGATTGGTGACTTTCTCCAACTGCCACCCGTGCGCACACTAGCGTGTGGGCCACATGGCGAAGAGCTCCCTTACGATTGGGCGTTTCAATCGCAATCGTGGGAACGCGCAGAGTTCAAAACGATCATTCTCGAAAAAGTGCGGCGGCAAGATGAGCCGAGCTTTGTTCGCGCATTGGGGAATTTCCGCGTCGGCAATGTTTGGGGAGAAACGGCGCGGATTCTGCAATCGCGCATTCGCAATTTTCCGCCCGCGAATTTGACGCGGCTCTACACGCACAACGTGCAAGTGGACAAGTGGAACGAGTTTCAGCTTTCCGAATTGCCTGGCGTTGAAACGGTCTTGGTTGCGGAGCAAAGCGGCCCTGAGCAGCAACGGGAGTTTCTGAAAAAGAATTTGCTCACACCTGAAACGCTGCGGTTGAAGCTCGGCGCAATGGTGATGTTCACCATCAACCGGCAAGCGGGGCTTGCATCCAATAAGCCCCTGTTCGTTAACGGTCAGATTGGGATTGTTGAGAAGGTTGGACAGTCCGTCGTCACGGTGCGCACTGCGAACGGTGACGAAATCGAGGTTGAGCCGTTCACGTGGCGTTATGCGCAAGATGATCCTGAGTCGGGCTCATTCACGCAATTTCCGCTGCGGCTGGCGTGGGCGATGACGATTCATAAATCACAAGGTCTGACGTTGGACGCCGCGTATTTGGATATCCGCGCGGCGCGCGACCCTGGGCAAGCCTACGTCGCGGTGTCGCGGGTGCGATCACTGGCCGGCTTGCATTTCAAAGATTGGTTTAAAGGAGTCCACGTGTCGCCCGAGGCGATTCGTTTTTACAAGGAGAGTTTATGATTACAGCGAAGAACAAAGATATAAAATGGTTCAGGAGTTTGCAGTCCGACGAGCAGGGACGGCCAAAATGGGTGTTCGTGGGCATCGGTCCAAACGGTGAGTTTTGGGTAAAGCAGTGTGAGGTTCCTTATCTCGGAGATGATGTCTGGGACCAAGCGGAAGATCACTCGCAGCCACTGGTGCTGATTCAGCGCGGGAATGTTTACGTGAATGTGGCGTTCGCAGCCGAGCTCACGACGAGCGAGTTCACCAGAGGGGAAATAACAGGTTTTATCGCGACGATGATGAAAGTTCTGCAACCGGAGCGTGATTCACATGAGGCGATTCGGTTTTACGAGAGGAACTGACCGAATGAACCACGAGGTGAAAACTCGGTTACGCGATTACAGCCATGCATCGAACGCTGTGCGCGTTTGTTTCATACGCGGAAATAATAATTCGATTGATTTGATTGTCGCGGTTGCGACGGAGCTTATGAAACACCGACGGCGAACAACGCGTCGACAGGGTAAACGAGATGACACGGTTCGGTTCGTCAAAGTCGACGTCCTGAACTTCGCAAACGAAGTTTTCATTACTGTCAAACAGTGAGTAGTCGGCCATGAACGCAATATCAAATACAGATGCCGAGTCGGCGAGGCAACCTGATTCCAGAAGTTTGGCACAGGTGACGGCGCTTCTCGGCGAAGATGTTTTCTTCGTGCCATGCGAATGGGGAACAAAGCGGCCGCTGGTCACGTACGTGGCGCGACCGTTCGAAGCGACGAAGACGGATGCGTATCGCGCTATCTTTTCGGCGCGAGAAACAAACATTGCCGTTTACCTTGGGAAGATTTCGGGCGGGCTGTGTGCGATTGATTTTGATTCGGACGCAGACCTTGCGACGTTTCTCGCGCTCAATCCGAAACTGGAAACAACGACGCGATCGCGCGGCAGTCGCGGCGCGATGTTGTGGATCCGCATTCAAGGTGATTTTCCAAAGAGCTGCAATCCTGAGCACAAGCATTTCGAGTGGCGAGCGGATGGGCGGCTTTCAACTATTTACGGCCGGCATCCGGCAGGCATGGATTACCAGCTTGTCGTTGATGCCGTGCCTGTGTCTTTGCCTTTCGCCGAGATCGTGTGGCCGAAGGAATGGGAACTGCCCTGGCTGAATGGGAGCGATGAGAAACTACGCGAGCGGCACGGTGAACCGTTTTACACGAATGACAAGGGTGCACTGACGGGAATCAACGAGGAGTATTGGGCGGGATTGCACGCGGCGGAGCATGAGATTCTTTTCGAGCCTGAAGAGTTGGAGTTCTACGACTACAAGTCGGAGACCGGGCTGTACGAAGTGGAATCCATAGACGCGGTGCGAAACAAGATTTCCAGTCGCATGCTGGAAGCGTCGCGGCAAGCGAAGGTGTTTGATCTGCAAAAGAAACGCACGGCTAAGACGCTCAATTCTATCATTTCGCATCTGCGCGGGATTGCGGAAAAGCGCGATGCGTTCAAGGAGAAGCGAAAAACGATTCACCTGGCGAACGGCGTTGTTGTGTTCAATGGCACCGACGCGGAACTGCGGCCGTTCTCTCCTGACTTCCGGTCGCGCAACCGCTCGCCGATTGCGTTCGATGAGAACGCAAAGTGCGATCGGTTTCTGAATGAACTGGTCTTGCCTGCGGTGCATCCCGAGGACGTCGGTCTATTGCAGCGATTTGCCGGCCTGATGCTGCTCGGGCACAACCGAGCGCAGCGGTTTTTGATTTTAGACGGTGAAGCCGGGCGCGGCAAAACGCAGTTTGCGAACGTCATGCAAGGCTTGGTCGGGATGGCGAACGCGACGCAACTCCGAACGAAATACCTGGGCGAACGTTTCGAGCTGTATCGGTATCTGAAAAGGACGCTGCTGGTCGGCGTCGACGTGGAAGCGGA
The DNA here is from genome assembly GCA_963702845.1 of uncultured Verrucomicrobiae bacterium. Classification (GTDB taxonomy): domain Bacteria; phylum Verrucomicrobiota; class Verrucomicrobiia; order Limisphaerales; family Palsa-1400; genus JAICXV01. The sequence goes on from OY969763.1 coordinate 1,713,801, forward strand.
TTTTTTGAGCACGAAAGGTGCGGCGATTCTGAAAGGGTTGGTTGGCGGCGATTGGTTCGACGCCGAACAGAAAGGCGGCACGGGTTCTTTTCAGGTGCAAGGCACGTTCAACGTGTTGATCACGTCGAACGCGCGGCTGCGCGTTCGTTTACAGGGGGACGTGGGCGCTTGGCGTCGTCGTTTGAACATCGTGCGCTACGAAGCGCCTCCGCCTCCGCGTAAGATTCCAGACTTTGGCGGTTATCTGGTCCGCACGGAAGGCAGCGGCATTTTGAATTGGGCACTGGAAGGCGCGCAAAAGGTTCTCACCGAAATTCCCGATGAAGGGGGCGACTTTGTTCTGACTGCGCGTCAGCGCGGCATTGTGGATTCGTTGCTCGCGGAGAGCGACAGTTTGCGGTGCTTCCTCCAGGACCGGCTTATCGCCGACACTTACGGGGATCTGACGGTAAGCGAGATTGTTGAGGCTTATGCTGCGTATTGCCCAGAACGGCATTGGCATCCGATGCCGATCACGGAAGTGCAGAGCAAGCTCGAAGGGTTAATGCTTGAAATGTTCGGCGTTACCAAACGGCACGACGTCACGCGCGATGATAAGAACCAGCGCGGATTTAGCGGCGTGAAGTTCGTTGCACAAGCGGACAGCGCGGAAGCGGAAAGGCTCGCGATATGAGTCTGGACGTTTCGAAGCTGGAGAAGGTTGTCGATCTGGCGAACGGCATGAAGCGCGCGCGTTGTCCGGCCTGTGCTGAAACAGGCAGCGACAAAACCGGTGTGCATCTTCGCGTCTATCCCGATGGCCGATTCGGTTGCTGCGTGCACCCACAAGACAAGGAGCATCGGAAGCGAATCTTTGCCCTGGCCGGCGAGCGGACGACTGCGCAACGGCGCGGGATCGTCGTCAAGGTGGCGGCGGTCAAAATCAGTCAGCCGGTAAAGTTGCGAATTCTTGTGCAAGTTGGGCAGTCGTTTGCGGCGGACGCTTCGGACGCCTCTTTGCAAGTCGAAATGACTTCGGAAAATTGTCGGACGGCTCGGACGGGTGAAACGAAGTCCAACGGCGAAACTGTTGAAGAATCTCGGACGCTACGGACGGGTTCTCTTTACTCTTTTAACGGGGCAGAAAAAACAGAAGAAAATAATAGTAATACGCTAAAAGACTTTCGCCCCCCCGTCCGTAGCGTCCGAGAGTGTCAAACGGATGGAACTGTGGTGGACGAAACAGACGCCGAAATTTTAGAAAGGATGGAAAGCGATGCCTCTCCCTTTTGAACAGCAACCCCGTGAGTCGGATAAAGCGTTTGCGGCGTTCAGTTTGTATCTGAGCGATGGTCCGCAACGGTCCGCCGAGTCGGTAGCAAAGAAGTTAGCAAAGAGTGCACACCTTGTGCGGAGGTGGGCGAGCAAGTTCGATTGGGTGGCGCGGGTGAAGGCGCATGCGGCGCATTTGGCGATTGTCGAACGGGAAGCGACGGAGGCTTTGACTCGCGGCAAGGCGGCGGAATGGGTCAGCCGACAAGAGGCGCATCGCGAGGAGGAATGGAAGATGCGCGGGGAGTTGATCGAGCTCGCGCGTGAGGCCATTGCGCGATGGAAGAAAGCGCCGCAACGGTGTGGCACGCTGGAAGGCATCGCGCGACTGCTGGATTTGGCGAGCAAGCTGGGGCGGTTGTCGTCGGGCATGGCGACGGATCGAACGGAAGTGAGCGGCGAACTGACGGCGACGCTGAAGCTCGAGTTCGTCCAGGCACTGGATGAGGTCTACGGGACGGCAGTGCCGTCGGCCATTCTGTCCCCTGCTCCCGCGATCGACGCCGAAGTTGTTACGGAACCGAAAGCGTTGCCGGAGGCGAAGAAATGAGTTCGGTTAAGGCGTATCTGATGGATGGGCGCAAGGCTGGGTGTCCGCGCGACCAGATGGAGAATTTTCTGAGGGCAGAGATTCACCTGCAAGCGCGGCAGTTGGCGGCGTCAGCGGCCGCGCGGTTTTGTGACCGGCGAGACGGGCCGACGGCGATCGGCTACGGCGGTGCGCGTGGCGGCGGCAAGTCGCATTGGTTGCTCGCGCAAATGGGCGCTGACGACTGTCAACGCGTGCCTGGGCTGAAGTGTTTGCTTCTGCGCAAGGTCGGTAAGGCAAACGTGGAGCATTTCGAAGATCTACGGCAACGGCTGTTTTCAAAACTGCCGCATGAATTTTCGGCGTATCGAGGCGTGCTCACGTTCGCGAATGGTTCGCGCATCATCGCCGGGCACTTTCAAAACGAGAAGGACATCGACGCGTATCTCGGTCTCGAATACGACGTGATTGGGATCGAAGAAGCGACGACGTTGTCGTCGCGAAAGTATCAGGACATTTCGACGTGCTGCCGCACGAGCAAGCCGAACTGGCGGCCGAGGATTTATTCGACGACGAATCCCGGAGGCGTCGGGCATCAATGGTATAAGGCAAAATACATCGTTCCGTTTCGCGACGGAAAGGAAACGGAGACGCGATTCATTGCGGCGCGCGTGGCGGACAATCGTTACAACAATCCTGAGTATGTGCGGGTTTTGGAAGGGCTGCCAGCATGGCAACGGCGGCTTTGGTTGGATGGCGATTGGGATGTGGCGGCGGGACAGTTCTTCACGACGTTCCGGCGCGAGGTGCATGTCATTGACGATTTCGATGATAAGCGGGCGCGGGAATGGTTCTGTGCGCTGGATTATGGTTTTAACCATTACACGGTCGTTTATCTCGGCTGCACGGATGGCGACGGGAATATGTTCGTTGTGGATGAACATGCGGAACGGCTTTGGTTGCCGCAACGGCATGCACTTGCGATCAAGGCGATGGTGCAACGGCGGACAATCGGAAATCGCAAATTGGAGGTTTCAGATTTGAAACGGTTCGTCGCCGGCGCGGATGTGTTCGGTCGACAGAGCGACGGCACCACGGTCGCGGCGCAGTATGCGCGCGAAGGAATCACGCTGCGTTGTGCGAACACGGATCGTGTGAATGGTTGGGCTGAGATTTTGCATCGTCTGGGGGATGCCGACGCGAAGATCAAGCCGACTCTTTTTATTCATCGGCGATGCGCGCGGCTGATTGATTGTCTGCCGGCGCTGCAACGCGATCCGAATCGGCCGGAGGATGTGATGAAGGTGGATGCGGATGAAGGAGTCGGAGGCGATGACACCGCCGATGCGTTGCGTTACCTGGTCGCGACGAAGTCGCGCGTGGTTGTTCAACGGAAGTTGAGGGGGCTCTGAAGAAAAAACTGAAGACTGAGGGACTGAGGACGGAGCGGCGGCGGGCCACTGACTCGTGGATTGTAAACGCAGTCCCGACTCCTAGTTAGCTAACTTTGTCATGAAATTTATGGCGCACGATATGGATAATGCCGCACGACACCAAGCAAAGTGTCCATGCGAAACACAATCCGGATGCTCCAAGGCATACGTAAGCAAACCCATTTACTCGCCACTCGGCAGCACGCCGCTGAGCCTCGGTTCTTTCGACGACCTTACCGTCAGGCGTAATATATCTTTTCGCGGGGGAGTATGGCGCAAGCGCCATGGTCGCAAAAAAGAACAGCCCGATCGAAAGAACCAACCATCTTAATGGGCGTTTCATCGCGTTTTGTGTGGCTAGCGGTTAATATACGACGATTGTTCGCATAATTCTGATAGGCGGACAAGACTGTTGTGCTGAGGCAGGCGCGAAAGTGCGGAGTCCAGAGGTTGCAAATCTCTGGCGTGGATGCGAGCCTCACTGGCCCCTGGAGGCGGCGAAGATGATGTAGCGGATGCGTTGCGGTATTTGGTCGCGACGAAGTCGCGGGTGGTGGTTCAACGGAAGTTGAGGGGGTTGTGACCGACAAGGTTGAAGGATGAAGGCCAAAGGATGAAGTTTTGGAATCGAGGCTTGTTCTCGTATCGAAAATGTGCGAACGGTTGTCAGATATAAACGTTAGGCGTCTGCGACACCATGAAAACATACGGAACACTACTCGCGATCTGCTGCGCCTCGGTGCTCACTCTGGTATCTGGTTGTGGGCAGAAGCCGAAAGATGCACTAGTGATGCAGCAGCAACAGGCCCAAGAAAGTATTGCGCAGTTTCGGCGAACTTTTGCAGAAAAGGATGCCACCGTCAAAGTGGGCACTACACTATCAAACGCTATAGTAGTCTTTGGGAAACCTATTGCCTTCACCAATGATGACAGATCGGTGGAGGCGCACTTCGCGTTCATGCCTTACGGTTTATCCTATGTAAAATACGGCACTTTGACCAATGGGTTTACACTGCTTGTCTCAAACGGCATTATCGTGCGAAAGGCTTATTCGTTCACAACGGACTGAGTGCCGACTGATTGTGCACTACAGCAAATGACGGCGGGTTGTCGTTGAGTTTGGGTCGTTAAGGCGGAGTCCAGAGGTTGCAAATCTCTGGCGTGGAGGGTGCGAGCCGCACCGGCCACTGGAGGCGACGTGAGTCTCCAAAACGGATGGCTCGCGCCACGGCGGACGCGAGGCAAAATGGGCTATCCGCGACTGGCCGCGCAGGTTTGCGGCTTGGCGTCGCGATCGGCGGTGTAGATGAGGGGTTGGCCGCAGGCGTGGCAGGTCTTCCAATAGGTGCCGGCGTCGCGATCTTTCTGACTGCGGCAATACCAACGGATGCCGCATTGGGCGTGTTCGTCTGGACTGCGGTATTTGTGCGCGCTGGCACGCTGGAAGCGGCGGTGGTTCTTGGCGATTTCTTCCTCTGCGTTGCGTTTCTCGCGCTGGATGTTGACGAGGATCTTCGCGGCCTGCTTGGCTTCGGTGCGAGCCGCACGTGCCTGCTGTTCGGCGGCGCGTTGGGCTTCGCACTTCGCGGCTTCGGCCGCAACGGCGACGGCTTCGAACGGCATGAGGGATTGTTGAGTCATACGCTGGAATGGCTCGCGCCCTGGGCGGACGCGAGCCAGGTGGGACTATGCTGCTGCGGCTTCTACTTCGATGGGCGGATGTGCCTCATTAATGAGCTCAAGCTTTCGCTCGGCAGACATGACACGCGCGAGAGAGGAAGCGCGGCGGAAGTCGTAGACACCGTAAACGGTGTTGATTGGCTGGCCGTTATCGTCTCCGACATAGACTGACCAACGCTGCACGGCTGTGCCGGTTTTGTCTTTGGTTTGTTCCGGTCCGCGAAAGAAGACTGCTCTGAATGTCTGACTACCTTGCTGTGCGATCCGGTTCATGAGCCCTGGCGTTTCTGTGTTTTGATTTTGTGTATTTGTTTTCATGTTCTTTTTTTTGACTGCTCTGCTGTGCGCTCTCGGACTGTCGCCCTTCATCCGAAAGAGGCCGCGCGGGCAGGCGGGCAGTGGAAGTAGTCTTCAGAAGGCGCCACGTTGTCCCCTGACGAAAAGCGGCCCGGTGAGGGCGATGGTCGAGTGGCTAGCAGAGGGTTAAAAGGAACCAGACGGTGTCTGGACTCACTTTTTCTGGACTTAATTAGGGCTCAGGGGAATGCCAAGCGGCAACTGAGCGTGGCAACAAATCGCAGAAAGAGTGCGCAGCGAGGGCGGATTTCTTATCGTCCGGAAGCGATGGTGATCGCAGAGGCGACAATCGCCGTGACGGCGAAGGCGAGAAAACACCATCCAATTACTCTAATCCGAGGGCCAACCAGCATTTGTTTGGGTTCGTGTTTGAGGCTGAACCAAAAGCAGATGGGACCAAGCAAAGCAGGAACGAGTCTGTACCATCCGCCGACTGAAGTACAAACGAGGAAAAGGACAATTAGGACTAAGCTAAGAAGCGTCCATCGCTTGTTGGTCAGAGTCACAGGAACAGAATATCGTAACTGTTTCAAAGGTGAAAGCGTGAAAGCGGAGCGAGCGACTGCAGCTGAGTCTTAGCGACCCCGCCTGTTTGCGTTCACGCTGCGGAGTGAGGGCGTGGCGTGAAGAATGCAAAACGGATTGGCGCGCGCACTGCAGGCCGATGGCGGGGAAGATCGGCCGGCCGCATGTGAGCGTGCCAAGCCGTTTTCCCTGCGTGGCATAAGGCAATATTGTGCGACAAATCCGGTTCGCATCAGTGGGTCTCGCGGGTCCCGCTGGTGCGATGCGTTATTTCGCAACGGATTTTCGTCACAATGTTTCTTATGTCTTAGCAGTGGTTCGCAAGGCAGACGCCCAGACGCGCAGGTGCGAGCCGCACCGGCCAAGCCGAGTATCGTAGCGTCTGCCGGTTTCTTCATGCCACGCTAGAACGGAGCTTAGCAATTCTCGCGGGGTCGCATCGTGCGGTCTCGCGGTGGTCGCGATCTCTGACGTGTGCGCGGAAGTCGAGGATGTCGCCGGCGTTCGATGGGTGTTAGCACACGGCCACTTGGGCGAACGGTAAGGCGATACCGCAGGCTTTTGCGCAGAGGTCAGACCAAATTTGGGAGCGTGCGCATGACTGCGACGCGGCGGAGGCCAGCGAGCTTGCGAGCGTTTCCGAAGCTAGTTGCAGTGATGCGTGAGCTCTTGGGAAATGCTTTGCCAGTCTCCATAAATTTGAAACGTCGGAACGGAGCGGCAACGGAAGAGCTGATCGGCGGAGTTGTTCGTCGATTGGCTCTGGAGTGTTAGCGGAGTGGAGCGTTTTTAATTTGTGGAGTCTGGCTCTTCGGGGCTGCGCAAGGGTGAGGACAACGACGGTGCTTGCACGATGGAGCGACATCGGCAGCGACAGTCGAGTCGATGGCGTCACTCTTGTGCGGCAGGGGCTACTTGTGAAAGGCAGGGTTTTTTAGTTTGATTCGGCCAAGAACATTGGACCGGGCCATATTGTTCTCATTGTAAAATGACATTTCCAATGTCTCTTCGTTCGTTGGGCATTCTGGCCAGGTGATGGCAACGATGCCCGGATGGTTCAGCCATCGCCAAGCATGCAATTTCCAAGCGGCCATTATTGTGTAGGGCTCCCCGGGATCCTGGACGGCACACCATGTCCGGCGAGAGCGATCGGGCTCGTATGGATTTTCGCTGAACCAAAACACTGCCTCACCCGGGCCCGTATGGAATGGAATCGTATTCGTTTGCATGAAGAGTCGTGGGAAAACTTTCGAGCTCAAGAGGCTCAGCTTTTGCAAGGCGCGCTTTGCTGGGTTTTGGTTCAGCCACATTTGACTGCGGACGTCGTATGTCGCCTCTATTAGTTTGAGCGTCGGTCCGTTAGGGATCGTGATCGTTACCTGGTTAAGTTGAGTTAACCACAACAGAGCAGCGATTCCCACGGCGAGGGCGCAAATAGCCACCAGAGTAAATTGGGTTTTGCGCCGCATGAAAGGAGGTTGGCAGAACAGGGAAAGAGTTCAAGCCGGTGACTAGGTTTAGTCGGAGAACTGAGATTTGAAACGGCTAAGCAGTGAATCGCCTTAGCGATTCGACTGCGTGCCAGAGTAACCCAGCGTCGGGGTTGGTGGTGTCTTTGGGCGTCTTTGTCTTTGGGGCGAGCCGGTAGGCGAGGCGGTTGTCTTTACGGGTTCGCGTTGGCGCGCGTTCCCTAGCGGGGGAGGGGGCGAAGTGTTGCTAGCTATTCCGAGCGCGCCTGCCCCCTCCCCCAGCAGCCCGCGTCGACCGCGATTAGCGGAACTGCGACGTGGTCTGGGGGAGGGGGCGCGGGGGCGGGAGCGGGGAGCGCGCGAGGGGGGCAATGCGCTGGTGCGCGAGGGGGAAAATGGGCGGGTGCCGCCGGCGTGCGGCGGGGAAATCAAGGCGGCGAGAGACGCTGGATTATATGAGCAAAGCGAACCGATGTTGTCTTTGGTGGCGCTGTCGGACGGTTGAGGCGTTTGGTTTGGGTGGAGGGCTAACTGATGCCGAAGGTTCGTACCAGCTTGAGCGACTGGCGGCTGCGCTGCTCTGTGCGCGCGAGTCGCGCCTCCCTATGTGGAAAGCAGCGCAGATGACAGGCGCGCAACTGACTTTGTCTTTGTGGGTCGTCGAGCTGCCAATAAGCGTTCGAATCACCGAGAGCGGACGCGAACGATTCAGCTCACCGATGGTGGCGGCAAGATGTGCTCACGAGTTGTGCGCCAGAGCTGGCGAAGCACTGGCCACGCACCGCAGGCGACAATGGCAATACCCGACACTAGGATTACACCGGCCATGTGCAGCCGCCCCGGCTCCAAGGTGCGTCCGGCTGTGTCAAAGCCTCTATAAGCGATCAGACTGCCGGCCAGGATAGCTATCCGCTGAAAGAAAGCGAATCGACAGAGCACGAGGGCTATCAATGGGACGCAGGTGAAAATGAGAATGCTGGATATTTCCCAATAGGATGGAACCCAGCAGGCGTCCATGTAGCCGCAAATAAGATAGGTCGTAAATAGAAACAGAAGAATCGATATTGCCCTCCGAGCAATACCCATGCGGGGAAGATCACGCCATCCCAAGGCGAATGCTACAAAATAGGCGATTCCCCCGGAAACCATCTCAATCGATGCGAAGTCCTCCATACCGCGGTAAGCGGCACGAAAGAAGAGAGCCTGCGACCAAGTCCCAGCGGCAAAGACGAAAAGCGTGGTTGAGTGCCAGAGCCGCTGTTGTGCTTTAGATTGCATTCGTGTCCGCATTTAACGACAAGCTGAGCCGCGCCGGACCAAACACCGTGAACCGCGAAGCGGAACTGTCGGCGCAACCGGCGTTGGCTCCAGTGCTGTGTTAGGGCGCTTGGTCATTGTGGTGGCATCCTCTCAAGGATCTCGACACTCTTAACAATCCGACAAGCATCGTCAGAGTATGAAATTCTTGCTCGGTAATTCTGATAGCCACAACGTCGCGACGAGCCTTGCAGCCGATAAATCTTACCGCGTGGCTCATCGGATGCCTGCAAAGGTCCGACAATGTTGGAAAACATGATGTGACCGCAATTGTCGCCATGCGCTTTCTCGTAATCCCTCATCGCCCGCTTGTAAAATTCCACGTTCTTCTGAAACTGCCTCTCCGCATCGTCCAAACTCGCAATCGCCTGTCCTGCCTCTGAATTGCGGGAAACTCCAATCTTGGTGACGCCCGACTGGCAGCCAGTGATAACAACTGCGGCGGCGCAAAATGAAAGTAAGATGAACTTGTGGTGCGTGTTTGACATCGGCCTAACTCTGATTATGCGACACGCTGTCGCGGTCATTTTGATATACGAACGGTTGGTTCATATTGGTTGAGGAGATTATTGTTATGCTGGCGCTGCGAATCAAGCGCAACACAACGCGCTCGCGAGCACGGCGACGACATGCCGGAGATCCGCGATTGGAAGTGGAGTGCGTAGCGGCAGACCAACGAGGCGCTATTTATCAATTTAGCTCGGGAGGTTTCACACAGGCTCGCGACTTGTTAGGCGTCATTGGAATTGGCCCGGTCCAAGCAGATAACGATAAAAGCCTGGATACTCACTGCGCAGCAGCGGAATGACGACAGCCGGAGCGTGAGTCCCACAATTAAACCTCTTCCTTTTCACGTAAACAATGGCGGAACGTGAATCTGACGAATCCAACTCAATGCGACCGCCCGAGTCGCGCATGTCCTGACTCAAATGCTCTGGTTCGTAGTCCAACATCACGAGCACTCTGCCGTCAGCCAACGTAAGGCGATTGCTCGACACAGACGTAATGGCAATCGAATTGGTGAGCGGATCGTTGTTGAGCGGGATGGGACGATAAAAACTGACGCCGACCGTGACTGCGAGGAAGGTGAAGAGAGTTACGATACCGACTGCGCCCCAAACCGTAACTCTGACGATGTGTTTCATTACGCGTAAGAATTAATCCGCGACAACAGTTCGCATAGTTTTAATCCGCGAACAAGGGTTTTTAGGGTCGAGGTTCAAAGTTCCGACGTTTCGTGTGGATAACGCAGCGCAGATGACAGGCGCGCAACTGACTTTGTTATTTAACCACTAACGGTGTTTGTGGTTATTTCGCAAGGAGCGGTTTCAGTGCGGCCTCGATTACGGCAAGGTCACGAGGGGTGGCTTCAATATACAAGGAGTTGATACCGTCAGCATAAAAGTGCGTTGCTGAGGACCAATCGATGTTTATGGTTTTCAGCCATTTGTTCAGATTGTCGTTGAAAGCAACATCGCGATGTTTGCCGCCTTCCGGGAGCGAAAACCTTTGCAACAGGTACCTGACCTGTCGAGTCGAAATTCTTTCCACTGCAGTTCGCCGCTACTCGCGCTGTTTCGTTGTGTGCGCATTGCAAGCCACTTTCCGGTCGCAGCTGATTTCGGGGGGTCCGTCGGTAAGATATCTTCAGGGGCGGAGTAATTTTTTATACTCGCGTTCTTCACGAGCTGCGGCCCTGTTTCTGTAGTTAGCTTCTTTCACCAAATCCAGATAATACCCGGCGGCTTTGTTCTTTGGGTCAAGTTTCAACGCGAGTTTAAGGGATTCCGCAGCATCCGCTAACTTGCCCATCTCGTATTGCTGTTTACCTTTTAGGACCAGCGCTCGAAGGGGTTTGTCTTGAATCGGATTAGCAATGGCATTGGTGATTTCGGCCCGTGCAAAAATCGAAGTGAGGAAGAAAATGACCGCGAAACTCCACGTTTTCATTTTTCCAAGGGTGCCTGTCGCCGGCCGAAGAGTCAACGAGGCGGTTTGTTGGTGTGTCGCTGTCAGGTGCGCTTGTCGTCGATGTTGTTTTGTGTTAACGCAGCGTAGATGACCTCATAGGAAAAAGCCGCAACAATGCTAGCGAGCCGATTATGCTCGCTGCGACGCCCGCAGATGCGAACGCAACGAAGGGTAACGCCTCCCCGATTGAAAGACCGGCAAATAGGGGCAGAGCTACAACGACGGCGTAAGTCCCAATCACCGAGGGCAGCAAGTCAGACAGAGCCTCGGCGCTAAACCCCCTGCGCCCGATGAAACCTCCGCAAAAGAACATCACCAGAACGGTAAGCATAAAGGCTTCGGGAGCATGGTTACGGCCGTCCCTGATATTTCCCAGCGGTACGAAGGCCACAAAAATTAACCCTGCAGCGACAGCCGCCAGAATGGCGCCCGTAATGAATCCGAGCGCGTTTCTAAAGAATGATGGTTCGCGGATGTTCACTGAATGGCTTAACGGCCCGGCTCAGGCAGGCCGGGACAACGGTGTGGGATTGCTAACAGACGCCCGATCCCGGCCTTGCCTGCAGCCCGGCTGGTTTTACCTGTTTCTTGAACTCATGGCTGCTCGCTCGCGACACTGCCTCATATAGTTCACCGACCGTAAACTCTCTAACTCGGCCAGAACAAAGGCCCAAGAAATCCAAACCTTCCGGGTGAAACAAAAACTCGTCCGGTGCCAAGCCGAAGGTATCTCGGAATCCGCGCTCCTCAGAGGATAGCACTACATCGAACCGTGACTGGACCTCCTTTAAGATATCCACGCCGTCATCCCCGGTAACACCCAAGTCCTTCTCGAACTTTGTCGATGGTACGATCGGAGTCTTGTCCGACAAGCCAGTGAACTCGCGGACGAACTTGACGAACTTTTCAAAGCTTGGTGCGCCCATCGATTCCTTTTCCTTCGGTATAACTATGATTATGCGACGAGGTGTCGCGGTAATTTTGATATACGAACGGTTGGTTCATATTGGTTGAGGAGACTATTGTTCTGCTGCCGCTGGGAATCAAGTTTAACACAACGCGCTCGCGAGCACGGCGACGACATGCCGGAGATCCGCGATTGGAAATGGAGCGGGTGACCGCTTTTATGGGTAGCGCTTGAACACCGGATTGGTAGTCATGCCAAACTGGTTTATGATCGGGGGAATTTTTCCGCCGACGTGTTCCTGCGAGGCGATTTCATCCACCACAATATTTTGCACCGACGTGTTGGTATTCCCTTTTAGACATTCAAACACTTCCTTACGCTGTGTGTCTCCGCGAATCGAGAGGTAGATGATCGGTGCTATGTTATCTCGTTGGGCTGGCGAGTTTATCACACGTATCCACACGAAAGGATACTCGTCGTTAACTATTCTCTCAAAGGGAGATGGCCCCATCCAGGCTCTTGGCACCAGAATATCCTTTTCGTGCAACCACGTTGGATGGTTCAGAAGCTCAGCAATGTTGCCCAGCGTCATTCCACTGTGGAAGTGACGAGCAAACATCTGTAGAACTGCGCGACTACGATGATCCACACTATATTGAGGATTGTTAGCGATGTCGTTCCAAAACTTCGGCGGCTCGTTTGTCAAACCAGAGTCCCGAAGCAATCCCAAAGCCGAAAGCAAGTTATTCGTACTCGCATGGACGTCTGCGATCTTCTTTAGAGCGGTGTGAAATTGCCGTTCCTGAATATGGGAGTTGGTGGTCGATTGTGCTTCTTGCGGTGTAACGCACCCGCCGAGCAGCAGCAATGCACCCGATAGCAGAACCTTAAGCGCGACTTTCATTAACTTGCGCCAACAGTTCGCATAGTTTTAATCCGCGAACAAGGGGTTTTTGAGGTTCAAGGTTCAAACTTCCGGCGCTTCGTGTGGATAACGCAGCGCAGATGACAGGCGCGCAACTGACTTTGTCTTTAAGCAGCGTTGGAATTACCAAGAGCGGACGCGAACGCTCAGCTCGCCGATGGCGGCCCCTGCTCGGCGCCCGATTTGTCGGACGGCGCCGTTGGGCAGCCACCCGGTGAAGCACCGGCTTCGACATCCTGTGAGGAAATTACACGTGGGGTGAAGGGCTTCCTCACCCACAACTCTCGCTCGGTAAAGGTAAACCTGTACTCAACCTTATCTCTGTCAACAATGCGCAGCCAGTTGTGGCCTGTCCGGCCCGTTGAGGGCATGTGGGAGACGAATCTGATCGACTCACCATCGTAGCCAACGTCGTAGATTATGAACTGCTCCCCATCGAAGGGGTCAATTCCCGTGACACGAAACTGTCCATCGGCGACTGAAATCGTGTATTCGGTGCGGGGATAATCGCAGGAATCGTCTGGGCACATGGCAACCCACGTCCCACAAAGCGGATGATCGGGCGTAACTGGATAAACGTATGACATGGGACTATGCCGAACGCTGGAACTCACACACGTCGGACCAAACGACGCTGACCGCGAAGCGGAACTGAGAGTGCCATCCGGCGTTGTGTGCAGTGATTTTGTTAGACATCGTTTTTCTTTCGTCCAAGCAGTGCATGAACAATGGTGAAAATTATCCAGGCACACGCAATAGTAATGGCTGGTCCGTAAAACATTTCGGATGTCGAAAGGCCATTAACCAAATCCAGAGAGCGCAACAGTGCGAGCATCCCGACGCCAACAGCGTAAAGAACAAGCGAAAGCGGTAAAGCGATCTTCAAAAGTTTCATACGCTCACGAGGGCTAACAATGATTATGCGACGGGGTGTCGCGGTAATTTTGATATACGAACGGTTGGTTCATATTGGTTGAGCAGACTATTGTTCTGCTTCCGCTGCGAATCAAGCGTAACAGAACGCGCTCGCGAGCACGGCGACGACATGCCGGAGATCCGCGATTGGAAGTGGAGCGGGTAGCTCCACACGAACAAGGCGCAATCTATCAATTTAGCTCGGGAGGTTTCACACAGGCTCGCGACTTGTTAGGCGTCAAAGCACCAGACATAAGTTCTTACTCATCTACACAGCGAACTGCTTCAACGACCTCTATTCGGAAACAGCGAAATGACATCCTTACACCCGCACCTGGCTCAAAACTCACAATAAGATATGGAGGCAATCTCTCACCGTTTGTGAACGTGCCGCGCTCTTGAGTGTTGATGGACAACTCAACTATCTGGTTGATGTGGTCAAAGCGATCCATCTTAAAATCATCTACATCGTGAAAGCGCAATGTGACCAGAACATCGTGGCCAGAATGTGTAGCTCCTCGTTGCGTGGCTCCCAATACTCGAAGCTTCGCTGTCACGACAGGAAAGACATTGCGGTCATCCCAATCGCCCGGCTTCACGTCGCCGCGCCACAAGTGCAAGTCAAAAATCTCCGCATCATGGAATGACGGCCATTCGCCAAAAAACGCCGTCAGCTTTTGGCTATCTTGAACAACTGATTGGACGTGCATGGGATTGGTGCTTAACAACTCAGCTCAGCGGCGGCGGGCCACTGACTCGAGGATTGTAAACGCAGCGTCCTCCCGCCGTCGGCTGGGGCGCTCTGGTTAGGCTGCGGTGGTCGTATGTTTTTCATCTGATGTCTTCTGTCTCTTTCTGCGCACCAGGTAATGAATCAGAAAGCAAGTTGCTGACAAAATAATCACAATCAAGCCGTAACCAAGTGAACCGAGCATGGTGCGAAATGCAACAAATCCTGCCGTTTCGCTGTCAGCGTGAGGCGAGAAGTCAAAAAACGCGCGAAAGCGAGTGATTGCATGAGTGATAATCACCGCAGACAAAACCAACAGACTGAAAGCTAAAGTTTTCATGCGCTCGGTGCAGCCTAACTATGATTATGCGACTGGGTGTCGCGGTGATTTTGATATACGAACGGTTGGTTCATATTGGTTGAGCAGACTATTGTTCTGCTGCCGCTGCGAATCAAGCGCAACAAAACGGATCTCTTCGCCGACGTGATCGACCGCCTGCCGCAACTGGGCGCGCGGGCCGCCTACGCCAAACAGGCCATCCAAAACAAACTCATGAAACACAAACATTACATCCGCGAGCACGGCGACGACATGCCGGAGATCCGCGATTGGAAGTGGAGCGCGTAGGGAAAGTGCGAAGCAGCGTCTAACGATCCAAGCTTAGCGACCCGGCCCACGGGACGCGTGGATGGCAACCGGAGCGCACCGGACGGGTTCGCTGCGTGCATGGTTAGGCCGCGTCCTCTTCAAGCTCCTGAATAAATCTCCGCATTACCTGCACGCCACCGTCGCCACAGTAATTGCCCGGTTGTTCAGGCGGAAATTCAGCGTCGAGCAAGTCACACCGCTCGCGGATTGCTTCCAAGCGCGGGTCATCGAAAGTGTCATGAACAAAACTATCCCACTCCCACGGGGCTCCTGTGCCGTCCAAGAATCGCACCAAAACGCCGCGAACATCTTTGGCTGTCTTCTTCCGGCGATGACCGAATAGTTTCATGGCGTGTGCACGGCCTAGCTTTGATTATGCGACGGGGTGTCGCGGTCATTTTGAAATACGAACGGTTGGTTCATATTGGTTGAGGAGACTATTGTTCTGCTGCCGCTGCGAATCAAGCGCAACTGGGCGCGCGGGCCGCCTACGCCAAACAGGCCATCCAAAACAAACTCACGGAACACAAACATTACATCCGCGAGCACGGCGACGACATGCCGGAGATCCGTGATTGGAAATGGAGCGCGTAGGGAAAGTGCGAAGCAGTCTAACGCGGCGTCGTCCCACCGTCAGATGTCATGAAGGGTTGAGTCGCAGCCCCACACGGGGTCACGATGTTTTTGAAAATGAAAACATATTTACTCAAACCCCACATGACAGTCCCAACCCTAACCAGCGTGCCTGCCGCGGGCAAGCTGGCAAACGTGCCGCCGCGCCAGCCTTTGCCACGTCCTGTGCTGCTTGCCGGCAAACCGGCTCTCAAGCTTGGCCTGGACGTGCATCTGGAGTTCATCATGGCGGTAGCCCAACGTGATCACGCTTCACCCCAAGCGCCACGCAAATTCAGCCGTGAGCAACTCATCGCCCAGGTTCAGAAGTGGACCAGCGAAGGCCTGCAAGTTTTCTGCGTGCAGGAAAGCTGTGGGTTCGGCTTCGTGCTCCATCGCGAACTGGTCGCCGCCGGTGCGCAAAGTTTTTTGATCACGCCGATTGCCCTCAACGGCCAGCGCAAGACCGACAAGCTGGACGCGCGCGCTCTTTGCCTGCGCCTCTCTCGCTGGGTTGATGGCAACATCAACGAACTTGCACCCATCCGCATTCCTTCGGACAAAGAGCAGCGCCAGCGCGAAGGCACGCGACGAAGACAGTTCCTCAACAAAGCCATTCGCATGCTCGCCAATCGCGGTCACGGCCAAGCCGCCGAATACAGCCACGTCAAACTGCCCCATCGCTGGTGGGGAGCGCGCAACTGGAAAAAACTTTCCACCCTCGATCCGTGGCTGCTCAGTGTTCTCGAAAAGCTCCGCGAGGTCCTCGTCGCCATGGAGACACAACGGCAGGAACTGGAAGAGGAACTGATTGCGCGGGTCAAAGAACAACCACGGCCCAAGGGCCTTGGCGAGATCACTCTTGTGACACTGGAAGGCGAAGTGTGCGACTGGCAGCGCTTCCACAATCGCAAACAGATTGGCAGCTACACCGGATGTTGCCCGGGCGAACACAGTTCAGGAGGCAAACGGCGCGTCGGCAGCATCGATCGCATGGGCAACGGACGAGTCAGAGCGATCCTGGTGGAAGCGGTCTGGCGTTTTCTGATGTGGCAACCGGGGTGGAAGGCCGCACTTAAAATGAAAACCAAACTTGCCGCCGGCACGGCCATGAAGAAGAAAACTGTCATTGCCCTTGCCCGGCAACTGGCCGTGGACCTCTGGCGCTGGCGAACCGGCCGTTGCACCATGGCAGACCTCGGCTGGGTCGGCGTGTGAACCACATTTAATTTTTTCGTGAGTAGAACCTCCAGAGTTAAGAGCGTGAAACAATTTGCGATCGGGCGAGTCCAGTCCGTAGCTTCAGCTGGTGAACCTTGCGTTCATCCGTCCGTTAGAAGGGGCGGACTCCCCGGTCGCCGCAGTCAGGCAAGTAAGACACAGTGGGCGTTGAGTCTTATCTCAACTGTCCGGATAGGAGCTGGTGCGGGACAAACTCCCGACACACAAAACGCGGCGACACCGATGCAGCAAACTTCACGCAACCTGCTTTGAGAGAAATAAGAAAGGAACTTTGAAGAGGAACAGATAAGCGGAGACTCGAGAAGAACAACAGGTGCGGATTGAACCAATGTCCAACCGCCTGCCGCGCGCGACTGCGCTTCGTTCCACTGCGCTCCGCGCGATCAACCCCAAAAAAACTATCATCGACGCACACTACGTATTGACAAACCTCATAGGCGCTGGAGCGCTCTGGTTAGTTTTCATCATCTGGATACTGCTTTTGCAAAAAGCAGCAGGTCAGTTGAGCAAGTACAACAGTAATACCTGCATATACCCAGCCAAATATCACCAGAGCAAAAACCGCCGGGCCTTCGGGGACCCATGACCAAACCTCGCGGGCCAGGTTGCGACTGAATGCAGCGCAAATAAGGGGGATGCCGAGAGACCAGAGAGCAAATGTCACAATCAGAAGACCCCAACACAGAAAAAAGGCCCACTTTACAGAACCGCCACGAACGATACGCCGGAACGGGATTATGCCAGCGATGATGGCTGGTGCGTAAGCGAAAATGATCTGAGCAACAGTCTTCATCAGCTACGACAACTAATAATGATTATGCGACGGGGTGTCGCGGTCATTTTGATATACGAACGGTTGGTTCATATTGGTTGAGGAGACTATTGTTCTGCTGCCGCTGCGAATCAAGCGCAACTGGGCGCGCGGGCCGCCTACGCCAAACAGGCCATCCAAAACAAACTCATGGAACACAAACATTACATCCGCGAGCACGGCGACGACATGCCGGAGATCCGCGATTGGAAGTGGAGTGCATAGCGCAGGTTTGTATGCGCGGGCATCATCGAGAGCAGAGGCAGGTGACGGGAACCAACGGCCAAAACTGGTTAGCGGAACAGGTACCGACAGAGGTTGATTACCCATCGGTTTCTTGGACCCGGATGACGTTCAAGACGCCACGGGTCGAAGGCACGCTCGATATTGTTTCAGCGAGAGCTCACGTGTTGATTCATTAGCGATGCAGAATCAAAGTTCAACGACCTCAGTCGCGGGCGGAAAATGTGGCGGGTTCAAAAAAGCACGGGTGGGCATTCCGGAATCGGTATCCGGAGCTTGGGCGCGACGTGTCCTTCCTTCGTTCGTTTGTACAGATCCCTCCGTTCAATTGCACAGCGGCTCCGTACCTGTTGTACGGCGGCTCTGTAAGATATCCCTACCTTATGTTCTCTTAAGGAATGAAACCTGATTCGCCTTCGCGATGTCGCCGGTTCGGAGTCGTGTAATCAACTTCGTCATTTCTGAATCTTGAAGCTCGCGGTATCCGGGGTCCTTATCTCTGATCTCCTCGTCGGCAATGTAATGATGCAAGTCGGCAAACAGATCCTTAAGTTCAGGCATCTTTAACGCCGCGAGATTATGGATCTCATCGCAAGCATCCTGACCTCCAATCTCGCCTTTCTGTAACCGGGATAGGAAGAGGCAAAGTTGTTCTATCTCGTGATTCATCGTTTATACCCAGCAATTAATCTGCGCCAACAGTTCGCATATTTTTAATCGGCGAACAAGGGTTTTAGCGCAGGTTTGGTGGCACTTGCTGAAGATGGTTGCTAACTCCTTCGTCGCGCCTTAGGCAAAGTGAATCTGCGATTGAGGCGGGTTACCCAGGGTAGAGCCCCGCATCCCTCCTCAACACCTGGGCTGGATGGTTCAACCCGCTTTGGGGTTGTCTGAAACCCTGTCAAAACTTTTTTTCGCCAAAAATTTTCGCGTTGGTTCGCGAAGAGTGTACGGAGATTCGCGTTGGTTCGTGTCGTCTAGTGGCCTTCAAAAGCTTTCTGAAAAACGTGTGCTACAAATGCGCACGTGCCGGTTAACTCTACACACATCAAATATGACGCAAGCGTATCCGCATGGATTCGGGCGCGCGATATTTTGGCTGGTGAGGATGCCGTCAAAGCTGCGGGCGAACGTTATCTGCCGAAGTTGGATTCGCAATCGGATGACGAATTCAAAGCGTATCGCGATCGCGCTTCGTTCTTCAATGCGACGGGCCGCACGCTCGATGGTTACAGCGGGTTAATTTTTCGGCGCGCGCCTTTTGTCAAAATTCCTGAAGGTCCTTCCGGACGGGCACCATCCGGAGGGGCTCCATCTGCGCTCGCTTCCGCGCTCGGGCAGTTCGTTAACGACTGCGATATGCTGGGCACGTCGCTGACTGGCTACGCAAAGGATTTGGTCACTGAGGTTATCGGCGTAGGCCGAGCCGGGACGTTGGTTGATTGGGAAGGTGATTTTGAAAACCGCGCCTATGTCTCACTGTATCAGGCTGAGCAAATCATCAACTGGCGAGTGGAACGTGTAAATGGTCGCAATTTGCCAACGTTGATCGTGTTGTCGGAAGTGTTAGCACACGGCCACATTGCAGCCGGCGGCGTTGGCACAGATGAATTTGCTCCTGAGGTTGTGGAGCAGATTCGTGTGCTCAAGTTGGTTGGTAGCAGCGCCACGGGCCAATCAGAAAACACGGACTCACACGGACGAGCACAGACGAACACGAACAAAAAGAGTGGTAAGCGAGCGATGGCTTATCAGGTTGAGATCTGGCAGGCGTTGGCAGGTAGCCAGCAGGGGCAGAAGAAAAGTGGCAAGGCGGAATGGACTTTGATTGAGACGCGCACGCCGTTGCGCCTTGGTAAACCGCTGCCGCTGATCCCGTTTGTTTTTCATGGACCGCGCAATTCTTTGCCGGCTGTCGATAAGTTGCCGCTGACGGATTTGATCGCGGTGAATCTGGATCACTACCGGCTCAATGCCGATTACAAGCACGGCATGCATTTTACCGCATTGCCGACGGCGTGGGTGAGTGGTTTCGATAAAAGTGAGCCGCTGCGCATCGGTTCAAGCACTGCCTGGCATTCGGAAGCGCCGGGGGCAACGGCTGGCTTCCTGGAATTTACGGGCCAAGGGCTCACCACTTTCGAGCGCGCGATGGATCGTGATGAAAAGCTTTTGGCGGTGCTTGGTTCGCGGTTGCTGGAGTCGCAGAAGCGCGTTGGTGAAACGGCGCAGGCAATCGAGCTGCGGCAGAGCGGCGAGAACAGCGTGTTGGCGAATGTGGCGACGAGTTTGAGCGAGTCGCTGACGCAGGTTTTGCGCTGGGTTTATTGGTGGAATTCCACCGAAGAAACTCCCGAGGCGCTGACTGACAATGTTGTTGTGATGTCGCTGAACACGGATTTCACGACGGCCGGGATGGATAGTAATGAGCTGCGCGAAATTGTCGCGGCTTGGCAATCAGGCGCAATCAGCCAGGACACGATGCTGG
The DNA here is from genome assembly GCA_963702845.1 of uncultured Verrucomicrobiae bacterium. Lineage (GTDB taxonomy): Bacteria > Verrucomicrobiota > Verrucomicrobiia > Limisphaerales > Palsa-1400 > JAICXV01. Next base: position 1,733,915 of record OY969763.1, read on the forward strand.
AGCTTTTCCGGCGTGGAGAAATTTTGCCGGATGGGCGCTCGAATGAAGACGAGGTGGCTTTAATTGGGGCGGCCGAAGTTAACCACCAAGACACCAAGGCATCAAATAGCGGTGGGAGTGAGTCTCTCAGGCCGAATGTTGGCGTCGCTGGGTGAGTGAGTGGGTCGATTTCTGATTTCCTGCTTCGTGCAGTGAATGTGATGTGCCAAGCTTCTGGTGTGAGCAGACGGTTGAAAATGTTGGTGGTGGCCGGGTGTGCGTTGGTTGCAGTCGTTGCCGTTTGCTTTTTCTGCTTTCGCGAAAATGAGCCTTCCTACAATGGGCGGACGTTGAGTGAGTGGTTGGAAGAAATCACGGTTTCGCGTATCGCAGTGACAGAGCAACTCGAGGAGCAAAAGGCAATCGAAGCCGTGCGCGCCATTGGAACGAACGCTTTGCCATTCTTCGTGAAGTGGAGCGGCTATGGCTCTACTCCTTTGGAAGCGGATCTGGTCAATGTTGGCCGCTGCATACCCGGAATACGCAATACTTCTGTTTTCCGCAGAATTGCCTTCCGTCACGTGAAAAAACGCTCTGCAGCTATTAAGGGATTCAGGATTTTGAAAGACAAAGCCGCGCTCGTGGTGCCGGAACTTATAACTCGATTGAATCGCACAAAAAACTATGAAAAGGCATTGGGCGTTGCGTCTATGCTCCAATGTGTCGGCGAACCCGCAGTACCCGCTCTTATTAAAGCAGCAGAATCTGGGAGTCTCGAGCACCGCAGTGCAGCAATGTACGCATTGTCGGGCATGGGAACGTTTGCCTGTGATGCTGTTCCAGCACTTTTGGAAATTGGGCGCAACCTTTCCGATCCAGCACATAACGAGGCTGCCGCGACCGTTGGGAAAATGGCAGGGTGCTCGGACCAGGCAATTTCCACCTTTTCCAACATGCTGGCGTCCGCCACACCTGGAGACCGAATTTGCGCGCTTATCGGCCTCACAACTTTTGTGAGGTGGCAAGGAGCAACTTCTATCCAGCAAACTGTGCCGGCAATTAAACTCGCACTTGAAGACTCCGATATAGGTGTGCGGTATTGGGCAAAAGAAGCTCTGACGGTGATCGCGCCCCAAGCCCTGACCAATAGCGCATCGAGCAATAACTAGGAACAAATGACTGGCCGCCGAAAAAAATTTCTCCTGGCCGCGTGCGGTGTGGTTGCAGTTGTGGGTGTTTGCTTCTTCTGTCTTCGTGACAATGAGCCTTCTTATAATGGGCGGACGTTGAGTGAGTGGTTGGATGAATGCGAGGAGCTTGGATTCCAAGAAATCGCCGACATGCCAAAGTTGAAAGATGCTGTGACTGCTGTTCGCGCGATCGGCACAAATGCTCTGCCCCGGCTGCTCGCTTGGGAGGCAAAGGACGAATCTCCGAGTCAGAAGTGGCTCGGTCGGCATATTCCCAGCCCGTTGAAGCAACCCTGGTTGGAAAAGCTCATTAGCGGCGATGCCGCCCACAAGAATATGATCGCCGAAATCGGATTTCAAATTCTTGGAACGAACGCTCTTCCCGCTTTGCCGCAATTGGAGGAAAGATTCACTAAAGGTACGAATGGGACCCAAGTTTTGGGGAGTGCGTATGCGATGGCTTACATGGGACGTAATGCGTTCGACTTCTGTCTGAGGACAGCGGAATCCGGTGGAACGAACTTGCACGTTCGAGCAGCGATTGTGGCCATCGGTCAAATGAATTACCTGGGGACGAACGCGATGCGGGCCATGCCAGTGCTCCTTAACGCAATGAAAAATACGAATGACCTTAGAGTCGCGCGCGCTGCAACGCTCTCTGCATCGGGACTCGGTTTGATGCCAGAACGAGTACTTCCCGCAGCGACAAACCTTTTCCAATTAGGAGATGCTTCCACAAAGGCCAATGTTCTCCTCGGCATAAGGTTCCTGAGTAAGCACGTTGCAATCCCAAGGGATTTTCTTCAGCAAGCGCTCACCGATCCTGATCAAGCGGTCCGTGGTTTCGCGACCAACGCTACACGCGAAGCCGCGCCTGAGATGCTTACCAACAGCGTCCCGGCTCGCTAGGTTCGTTCCATTCCGGGATTTTCATATTGGCTTCGCAAGAGCGGACTAGCGTCAACAACATTTTGCGAATTTATTGTGCGCGTCTGTGCGCGGCAAAGCGCGTACGTGCGCGCAGGTGCGTGACGAAATTTGGCTGAATCAGCCCTCCCGTAAAATTTCTAAAAACCCGTGCTAAAACTGCATCCAGTTATGGCACTTAAATTCAAATTTAATTCGAAGAGCGAAATTCCGGCTGAGTTGGCGGCGCATTATGTCGAGCGCGATGGCGCTTGGGTTTTGGAAGCCGACGGCTCTGCTGACGTGTTGGCACACGGCCACGATGCCCTCAAAGCCCGGCTCGATGAGTTTCGCCAGAGCAATTTGGCGTTACTGAAACAGATCGAAGAGCAAAAGACCCGATTCGACGGGATCGATCCGGATGAGGTGCGAAAGCTCACTGACGAAAAGCGCCAACTCGAAGAAGCGCAACAGTTGAAAGCAGGCGAGTTGGAAAAGGTTGTCGAGAATCGCGTCAAAGGCATGAAAGCGGATTGGGACAAGCAACTCACCACTCTCACTTCGGAGCGCGATTCGCTCAACGCGCGCCTGACTGCGATTCAGATTGATCAGGGTGTGGTTGGCGCTGCGACGAAACGCGGGCTTCGTCCAACCGCGTTCGCTGATATTACGGCGCGTGCGCGAAATGTTTTCAAGTTGGTGAACGGTGCGCCACGCGCATTCGAGGCTGATGGCCAGACTGTGCGTTACGGCAAGGATGGCGTAACGCCGATGACTTTAGAGGAGTGGGTGGATTCGCAAGTTTCCGACGCTCCTCACTTGTTCGAATCCAATGCTGGTGGCGGTGCCGCTGGCGACGCTTCCGGTGGAGGCGCTGGCTCACGACAAGGTCGGTCCGTCAAAAATCCCTTCCGCAAGGAAAGCTGGAATTTGACGGAGCAAATGAGACTGCAAAAAACTGATCCGCAACTCGCCGCGCGCTTACAGGCGTCGGCGTAATTACGGGTCACAACCGGAGAAATAACGTTTATGGCAAAGACAGCAGTGGCGGACATTATCATCCCCACAGAGTTTGAAAAATATGCGATCGAGCGCACGGCTGAATTGGCGGCGTTCGGTGAGTGCGGCATTGTCGAGGCATCGCCTGAGTTCGATGCAATCGCGGCCGAAGGTGGACGCGAAGTTAAAATGCCGTTTTGGAAGGACCTTTCGGCGACGCGTCAGCTTCTGAGCGATTCGGCAACGCTCGCGGTTAATAAAATCGGCACTGATCAAGATGTCGCGCGTATTCACAATGACGCGCAGGTCTGGTCTGTGAATCACCTGGCGAAAGTCGTTTCGGGTGATGACCCGATGCAGGCGATTGTGGACCTGGTCGCGCAGTATTGGGCGCGCACGGATGAAGGCCTCGTCGTGTCGTGTCTCAAGGGCATGTTCGCGGCGGGTTCGATGGCGGGCAATTTGCTCGCGATTCATTCGGAGTCGGCGGCTGGCGCTGCTTCGTCGACGAAGTTGACTGGTGCGACGTTCGTGGATGCTTGCGCGAAGTTGGGTGATCGTGCTGATCGACTCACTGCCGTTGCGATGCACTCGGCAACTGAAGCTGCGTTGCGCAAGCTCGACTTGATCGACTTCATCCCGGACAGCGAGGGCAAGCCGCTCTTGCGCGTGTTCCAAGGTCGGCGTGTTGTTGTCGATGACAACTTGCCCACTCGGGCTGGCACGACTGATGGCACGGTCTACACGACCTACTTGTTTGGCCAGGGCGCGTTTGCGAAAGGCTCGTCGAAACTGGATTCGACGCCGCTGCAAGGTGGTATCGGCACTGAAGGTGTCGAGATTGCGCGTGCTCCTTTGGATAGCGATACGATTCTGATCAATCGTCGCCGCTATCTCTTGCATCCGCGTGGTGTGAAGTTCACCAGCGCTTCTGTTGCTGGCGATTCTCCGACCAATGCGGAGTTGGAAACCGGCGCGAACTGGACCCGCGTTTGGGAAAACAAAAACGTCCGCATCGTCGCGGTGACTCACAACAATTAACAAACCGGGCGCCGACCCCGCACACCGCACGTGGTGTCGGGGTGGCGCTCCTCCACCTTCGAAAGGAAATTTATGGGTAAAGAGATTCCCAGGAGTTTTGAAAAGATTCGGAGCGGCGAGCAGCTCAACTTGAAAAGCCGCGGCTTTACAAATGTTGCTTCGCTTACGGCGGCGGGCGTCACTGCTGCAAAGAATGCCGGCGCGTTGATTTACCTCAGCGCGGGCGGCACTGGTTCTGTGGCGTGCCTCGCAATTTCCGACGGCACGAATTGGAAACAGGTTGCGATTGGAGCGAACGCCATCTGAGTGTTAGCACACGGCCACCTATGAAAATTGAACAAGGTTTATATCCAATCATCCGGCGTGTTCGACGGCCGCTGATTCCTACTGATGCCGGCACGGCTGCTCCTGCGGTCGTGCCGGCGAAAGTCGACGAGCCTTTCGCACCTACGCAACCGCCGAAACCTGAAACAAAAGCAGATGCCCCGCCGACGACCTCAGATGATTGATGCGTCTCCAGTTTCGGCCAAAGCCGCCGTGTGGTTTGCGATGCAGCAGCAGCGTCGGCGTCGTCGCAATTCTTTGGCGGCGGGCGGACCAGCACTGGCGAATGTTCCGGGTGATTGCGTGTTGCGATTGAAAGCGAGCACGCTGGATTTAGGTGATGATGATTCGATTGCCTTTTGGCCTGATCTGAGCGGCAACGCAAATGACGTTTCGCAAATCACGGTTTCGCAACAGCCGACATTTCAGACAGTGACGTTCGCGGGGAAGACGTTTGCTGTTGCGCGTTTCGATACTGTCGATGATGGGATGGAGACGCCGGTCGTGATTTCTGGTGCGTTTTCGATTTTCACGTTGTGGAGGTTGGCGGATGCCGATGTGTTTAGCGGCGCGATTCTGTCGTCCGCTTCAGCCGACTGGACCGTGGGCAATATCAATGGGCAGATGCTTTGTTACTTCGAAGGATGGAGCGCCGCTACAACCGTCAACGATTCGGATTTCTATTTGGTAGAGGCGCGCATCGTTCCTGGGAGCAGTCCGGAAAACATTTATTTGAACGGTGTGCAGGTTGGGATGAGTGGCGGCGGGTCGGGGGTGCCTTATCAGATAATGTTGGGAGCATCGGGCGGCAACGGTTATCCCGGCAATTGCGATTGTGCGGAGATTCTTATTTACGATCGCTTTCTCTCGGACGATGAGGCGGCCGGCGTGCGCGCGTATTTCCAGGAGGAATACAACTACTTGAAATTATGAGCGTGCGCTATCTCGTCATTATTCCCGCTGCGGATCAGTCGCAAGCAAATGCTCTGTCGAAATCAGAATTTGATTCCGATGGCGGTGAGAAAACTTTTTCGATTGGTTTGTCAGTAACGGGCAAGCCGCCGGCAACGCACTATTGGTGCTCGGCTTTGTTTTTTCGAACGGGACCTGAGCGTTTGCTTGCTGCCAAAGCGATTTTTCCTGATGCCGTTGTTGTGGACTACGACGGCGCAACGGATCCCGGCTTTCCGCAACGCACGATTGCGGGGCTTGGGTTGAAACAGATTGTGACGCTACCGGATAGATAATATGGCGCTAGTTCTCGTAAAAGAAGATGGGACCGGTTTGGCGAGCGCGAATTCTTACGCGAGCGCCGCCGACGGCGATGCCTATCACGATGGGCATTTGTACGCGACGGTCTGGACTGGCGCGACGACGGCGAACAAGGAAAAAGCGCTCGTGTTCGCGACTCGCGTCATTGATTCGCAGTATCGGTTCCATGGTCTTCGCACCGTTGCCGGGCAAGCTTTGCAATGGCCTCGGTCCGATTGTCCTGATCCTGATGCGACGCCTGATTCCAGTGGCATCGCGGTTTTTGCGAGCGATCAGATTTCAGTCGCGCTGATCAATGCGACCTGTGAAATGGCGCGCGCGTTGTTAGCTACGGATCGAACGGGCGCTCCGCTTGGCGAGGGAATTGATACGACCCAGACGTCGGCCTCGAGCGCGAGTAATGACGGAACAACTTCGAGCAGCGTCAGCAATAGTTCGATGACTCGATACAGCAAGGTCGACACGCGACCGATGATTTCTCAAGCGGCACAAGCGTTTCTCTCAAAGCTCGGCGATTTGCCTGGTCGAGCGAGCGGTGCGGTGCAGTTGGTCCGAGTTTGAAAGGAGACGATGACGAACATGAACGCAACTGAATTTTTGAAAGCGGTGGATCATGCGGCGGCGATGAATGACCGGTGGTTATTTTTGGCGGCGTTTTGCCTGCTGCTGTTGTTGTGCGGCCTGGTGATTTATTGGCTCGTGCGGCAATTGCAGAGCTTGATTGCGGACCACAAGGAGCTGCGCCATGAGCACCACGCCGCGCTGCAGCAAATCATCAACACGCAAAATGAAACGGCGTTGAAACTCGCCGTCTGCCTGGACCGTAATACGGCCGCGTTACAGGAATGCAGTTTCGAACTTCGCAGATTTCAGGGTGCGAGCCGCACCGGCCATTAAAAAGGAGAGTATGAGAAGATTGATTCTATCGTTCGCCGCACTCGCGCTTGTCGCCTGCGGCACAACTAAACCGCTTAAGCCCGGTGTGGCGCGCATTCAATCGAACGTCGGGACCAACGGCGTTCGCGAGTTCGTCGCCGATTTGAAGCAGCCGGAAAATCCGGCGCAAAGCGCGACTCAGAATTTTGAGCGCACAACGGAAACTGAGTTGCCGATCCCGGCGCAGAGCAGGGTGCAGGAAGTATTCATCACGCCGGCAGCGCAGCCTGGTGGTGAGCCGGTGAAGCAGGAGAAAACAATCGTGCTATCTGCACCGACGGTGCAAAAAACGCGCGTCAGCGAAAAGGCGGGCACGATGATTGGTGCAGCGCAAAAAGACACGGCGCGGGAATTCGGCGCAAAGCTCGCCAGTTTGAAAGGTGTTGTTTGGGTTGGGCTCGGTCTGTTTCTGTTCGGACTGGCATCGCTTTTCTATCCACCTCTGCGCGCAATTGTCGGCAGCGTCACCACAAGCCTAGCGATGGTCGGCGGGGGAGTCGCTCTAATGATCTTGCCGTCACTGATCGTCGGCAACGAGTTGCTGATTCTTTCCGCTGTAGCGCTCAGCGTTGGCGGCTGGTTTTTTGCTCATCGTCACGGGCAATTGCGTGGAACAGTCGATGCCCAAAATAAAACGAGTGTGGCCGGCGTGGCGGAAGCGACCGTTTCGCGGCTGATGGGAAAATAGCGACGGAACACCGCTGAAAAAGCCTAACAATTCCTAACGAGAAAATTGCATTTCGCTGTTCAAACGTGCATGTCGCCAAAAAGTTCTACGAGAAATTCAGAAACTGAAAACACGCAAAATATGCAATAAAGACGGGCCTAAATGCACGTTCACGAAAACTAAGACACAAAATTTCTTCTTCCTAAAAATTACGGTATTGGCTTCAACTCCCGCCGCCTCCACCATTTTCTGCGGTGGCAATTATTGCCGCGGCGTAGTTCCGCTCCACGGAACGAAGGCGGGCTAAACTTTTGAATTGTCCTGCACATCATGTGCGGCAATCTTCGCCCCATGCTAAAATTCTGGTGCGTCTACATCCTACAAAGTGTATCGACCCCAGAAACCTACTACACCAGCCTCACCGAAGACCCCCAGTGCCGCTTAGAGACGCACAACCATGCGAACTTTCGTCGACTTCCGCACACAAACCCTGACGCATAAAAACCGGAATAGCTTTTACTGACCAAGAGAGTGCCCGTGATCTTTCACCAACATGACCTCAATTGGTCGTGCAGTTGACAACCAGTGGTTTCACACCTACAACAGTTGCTATGGAACTCAGACCCCGCCTGGCGTTTTCATTTTTGTTGGCAGCACTCGTTGGTTTTTCCTGCGGCCGGGCGGAGGCGCAACCGAAGAATGTTCCCGACGTAAAACTCGGCCTCGTGTTGGCCAAAACGAACGGCAATCTCGTTATTCAGGCAGTCCTCGGCCAGGCTGTCTACGACGCGGGTCTTCGGCCGCGACAGATCATTAAACAAATCGACGGACGTTCGACGGACGATTTGAGCGTTGAGCAGGCCGTTGAAGCGGTGAAAGGGCCGGTTGGCTCTCGATTGACTTTGACGATCGTGAAACCAGGACAATCGAAGCCGGTGGAGATTGAGATAACTCGCGGGCCGTATATCACATTGAAAAGTGTAACGGACCGTGTCATCGAAGGGGGCATTGGTGTTATCGGTATCCGGTCATTTGAAATGGATTGCGGATCGAAAGTTGCGACCATTCTCGAAAGTTTTCGCAACAAGCAATTGAAGGGGCTGGTTCTAGATTTGCGCGATAATGGCGGCGGTTATTTGCAGGGAACGATGGCCGTTGCCAATCTGCTGCTTGATAAAAAATGCGTGTTATGGATCACGAAACGTAACGGCAGAGAAGAAACCGAACATTCTACACCAGTCCACGGCTGGGACGGGCCCATCGCTGTTCTGGTTAATGAGGCTACGGCAAGCGGTGCGGAAATTTTGGCTTCAGCTCTTCAGTTGAACGGGCGTGCAAAAGTTGTGGGTCAAAGGACATCGGGCCATGCTTCGATATCCACGAGATCGGCCACCGGTTCTGTCGTCAAGATTGGTGAATATTACAATTCGCGACGGCAAGCTATAGATGGCCACGGTGTTACACCAGATATTGCCTTGGATGTGAATCTTTCGGAGGACGTGACTTTGTCTCGCGCTACAACAGTTCTGAAGTGATTCTCGGCTTCCCCAAGTTGAGTCAATCCCGCACAAACACCTGCGCTTCTAAAACATGCCCCTCGCTGCCAACAGCGTGACGGCCAACACCTTTCCATCCGAGCTCCTGCGCCCAATTCCACGTTTCTTGCGGCAGCGGACTGCACATCACAATGCGACCGTGCGGCATTATTTTCGTAGCGTGTTGCAGCAGATGCCGAAGTAGCCACGCGGTATTGCCGCCTTGAATCTTTCGGCCGTAAGGCGGGTTAGTCAGCAAAACGTTCACGGCCGCTAACTTCAATTTCAATGCATCCCCAAGCTGCAATTCAACGCGCTCAACTCCTTGCAGGTTTCGGCGAGCTGCGTCTAATGTCGCTGAATCACGGTCGCTGCCGATGAGTCGGGCGTACGGCCCGGCCTTCGCGCGTTCGGCTAACTCCGTGCCCGCTCCACAAAAAGGATCCCACACAACATCATTGGCGCTCGGCTGACTCAGCGCCGCAAGAGCTGCCGCCAGTGGTGGATGGGTCATTGCCGGGATGCTTGCCTGAAGATACTTGAAACGGGTGTCGGGCCAAAATCGTGGCAGCAATTCGAGTTCGGTCGCTTTTGGCCGCAGTTCCCACACCGCGCGCTCCGGACTATTCGGGAGATCCGGGACACTTCCTTGCGCGGCGCGGACGTAATCGAGCAGTTCGCCGCGCGAAGCGTTCGGAATGTTCAGTCTCCACGTCGCCACGCCTTGGGTTAATTGACGAAGCAAAGCGCCTGCCGGACCAGCAAGGGCGGCCGCGAATGCTTCCTGCCCGGACAATCCCGACTGCCACGCAACGCGCAGCACTGCTTCACTCCACAAACGACATTCAAACAAGCTGTTCAAACTCCCATGTAGTTCCGCGTCGATCTGGCCGGCGGACGATTCCCGTGCGTTACGCACAGTGGAGGGAAGATTCTCGAGCAGCAATTCGCCCAGGCCGCTACGACAACGTAAACGCACTCCAGCCCTGGCCAAAACTTTATCGCCATCCACTCGTCCTTCGCCTGAACTAGCTCGCAATTTCCGTGAGGTAATCGCAAATAAAGCGCGCGCCACTTCACGTTGCACCAACGGTGCCTGGCTCGGACAAGACTTTAAACTCGATTCGCTTTGCGAACTCCCGACGCGACCGAGAGAGGTGGCGAGCACGCGCAATTGGTCATCACGCTTTTCATCTTTCCACAAATCGAGCAATGTCGATTCGGTCTGTGCGTTGATGCCGAGGTGTCCGAGGCACGTGATTAAACTGCGACGTTCAGCGCCGTCGTGCGTTCCGAGATGATCGATCAGCAACAGTCGCGTAGACGTGCTGTCCTCCAAACCGCCGGCTTCGGCGATTTCACCGAGCGTTCTCAGCGCCGCGCGATATTGCGACACGTTTTCCGGAGCCTTCACCGCCGCCAGCAAGGTTGGGACTACGGAACTTCCACGCGCCACGAGACGGCGCCGCGCACTGCCTGCGACCTTATCGTCGTCGCTGGCAAGTTCGTGAATCCAAACGCTAATCTCCGGTACGCTCATGTCACCGAGCCTAACACGGATCGCGCCCGCATCCAGCGAAACGACGGAATCTCTGGACGCAGTATTCTGGTCGTTGGGCGACTGATTCTTAACGGTTATAAATGGGGAACGTGTTCGCTAGCAGCAGCAGTTCCGGAGGCGCCGGTGACAAGTTCGGTAACACCACGCGCACCTGTGAGCGATAGGCCGCCAGTTTCTCTCGCAACGGACCCAAATCGTCCACTTTTTCCCAGTGCAATTTGTTCAGGTCCAGGACCAGCCGGCTCTTGCTCCGCGCCAGTGAATCTCGAATGCGCTGCCCGAGTCCGTCCGCGTCCGACGACGACAAAGCGCCCTCGAGCCGCATCCAAACCTGTTGCTTCGCATGTTGCAATTCCACTTGCACCGAGAAATTCGGGCTCGCGACTTTGGCGTGAAATTCTTCCCACAAATGAAATGCGCTCCATGCTTTTTCCGGCAGACGATACGTCGTGCGAATTAATTTCGGATGTTGAAAGAGGTTCAGCTTTAAAGTCAGTCCGGTCCAGATCGCAGACGCGACTGCCATAACAGATTTGATTCTGTCTTGCAGAGTCGCGCTGCCCAGCTCGTTGTGGATGCGCTTCTCCACATCGCCAATCCAGCGTCGCACCGCACGATTTGGCCCGAGCAATCGGCCTGGGAGAAACACCGGATAAGCGTAGCGCAATTCATGGGCGAAATATTCGGTTTTCTGCCGCAGAACCGGATTCGGCGAGTCCTTCAGTTTCAAATATCCAAGGAAACGCGATTCGAGCACGCGATAAATGCTCGGGCCCAGCCGTTGGAAATCCTGTTCAAAGCACCAGCGTTGAATGTCCTCAATCTGCTCGGGGGAGAGCGTCGGATGTTTGATCATTGTGCGAAACCCATCGGCGCGACGGTAGAATAGATCTTTGTCCGTCGTATAACAGTCGTGCAACAAGTTGTCTTTGATGATCCGTTCGTGAAACGGTGTGCCGGGCACCGGTCCGTAAATCAGAAATTGCGCCAGCGACGGTTTGAGTTTCATCAACCCATCCAGCTCCTGCGCGACAACTTCCTGGTTCTGATAATCAAACCCGATAATCATCGAGGTCAGCACCGTGATGCCGTGCTCGCGGAACTCATTCAGAATCTCGTCAATTGGTCGACCTTTCTGCTTCGCGTAATTCGAGCGCGTGCCTTCGTAACCAATCCAAAAACCATCGATGCCCATTTCCAAAATTTCTTCGACCGTATATTGGCTGATCGCTTTGATACTGGAAAAAGCGAAGATCGACAGCTTCTTGTCACTGGCGATCACGCAGTCGCGAAATTCCATCGCGCGCTTTTTGTTCAGCAAAAAGTCTTCGTCTAAAATCAGGAACACCAGGCTCGGATCCATGTCCAGGTAACGCTCGGCTACCGCATAAATATCCTTTCCCGACGGCAAGAGCTTGATGTGTTTGCGCGAGAAGAAATGTGAGGTGCAACAAAAGTCGCAACCGTTGGGGCAGCCCAGTCCGGCAAAGATTTTTCCTGTGCCTGAAACTTTCCAGCCAAAAACTTTCAGCCAGCTCACAATCAGCGGTTGCTTGTAGGGCATCGGAATTTCCGGTTCACCCAACAGTTTCCGAAACCACGCGACACCTTCCTCGCGGCATATATAATCCGCATACGGTTTGAGCACGTCGTCTTTTGAGATCGTGCCATAACCGCCCAACACGATCTTGCTCTCTGGCGCGTATTGGCGAATCAAAGCAACCATCTCCTTCATCTTGTGCATGACCGCCATCAAAAACGAGATGCCCACATAATCGTAGCCCTTCTTCAATTCGCGGATGAATTCCTGCTTTGACGGGTATTGCAACACGACCGTCGGCGCATCCAAATTCTCCGCGATATAATCGAGCGAAAAATGGACGTTGACCGTGCGCGGACTGAAAAGCCCTTGCGCGCGTGTCACCTGGCGATACAGCAGTTCATAGCCGACAGACGGTGCGTCACCATATTCTGGCCCGATTGGACGGCAGATGCTTGTTAGTAGAATTCGTTTCGTATTGGACTTCGGCATAATGCTTGATTGAGCAAGGTGTAAGCGCCGCTCAGTGGCTCAAAGAGAGTCGTAATGGGGCAGTCACTCCAAGGCAAAACAAGCAGGCACGGAAGCCAATCAGATGTCAAAGAGTGCTTCGAAAATTTGCTCACCCTCCGTTGCTTCACGATGAACAACGCAAGTTTAGCTCTTACAATTTAATGTCGCTGTATGAGCAGCTGCTCCGTGCGTTTGAGCAACTCAATCTGTGCAGGATTGATTTTCTCCACTGCCTGACGCATGCCAAAAAACTCCGCCCGATCAATTTCCGGAAACGAAACTTTTTTCCCCGACCGCGGAGGCCACTCGATCTCAACATTCGTTTTGCACTGGAACGATGCCGATTCGCAATCGCCTGCGAACGCCCAGGCGTGGACGATCTTGCCGGCTTTTTGTCTTATTGAGCCGAGTGGTTGAAAGGGACCGGTTGGAGTGAAGCCGAGTTCCTCATGGAATTCGCGTTGCGCGGCGGTGAGTGGGTCTTCATTCTCGCTGAGCTCGCCCTTGGGGATTGTCCAGGCTCCGTCGTCTTTGTTTTTCCAAAAAGGCCCGCCGGGATGGGCGAGCAGCACCTGCAAAACGCCCTCGCGAATGCGAAACATCAGTAGCCCTGCACTTTGCTTCTTCACCGATTCAACCATACACGTTGCAACAGAATTTTAAATTCTGTTTACAAACCATCGCAATTTCCGTTGGATAGCGCTGTGAGGTCAACCAATAGCGGGCCGCTATTACTTCGGCTCTTTGTTATCATTTTCCTCGGCTGGACTGTTTTCAGCGCACGCGCGCAATCAAACCTGCTTCTCATGGTCAGTCCGCCTGGTGAATTGGTGGGACAAGGTTTGACATTCGTAACAACTAATCAGGCGGATTTCAGTGTTAGTATTCCGACGGGCTGGCCGTCTGGCGTTCGCGCTCACGGTTTCGGCTACGATTTTATCTTCAGCGGACCAAACGCAAATATTCCAGGCATCGCCAGCTATTCAAATGCAACGAAATGGCCAAACATTGGCAGCGCCACCGCCGGGATGTACATCGCTACTAACGCAGCAACGTGCACGAATATATGTGGAAACTTCCAGATTCTTGAGTTTCACGCCACCTCTAACGCTGTCATCGACCATTTTTGGATCAAATTCTCCCAAGTCTGCGAATGCGGTTCGGCGCCGGCTCTTTCTGGTGAACTCCGGTACAACTCACAACTCGCTCCATCGACTCCGCTGCCGCACACGTGGCATGTCCCGGCTGAGTTCCCAACCATCCAAGACGCGATGGACAACGCCAGCATCTACGCCGGCGATACCATCCTCGTCGGACCCGGCATCTACAATGAATCCGTCTACTTCGGCGGCAAACGTGTCCGTCTCATCAGTTCCGACGGACCGGGGCAGACAGCCATTGTGGCGCCACCAATTTATGGCGGGCCTGCTGTAACAATGGATGGAGGCGTCAACTCCAACGCACTGCTCTGTGGTTTCACCATTTCAAACAGTGACCTCGGCGTATTGATAGCGTTGGGATGCAGCCCGGTCATCTGTTCGAATCTGATTCTCGATTGCGGGTCCGGAATTGATTGTCTGGGATCGCCAATTGTTCGAAACAACTTCATCAAAGATTACTACGGGGCTACGGTAAGAATTTGGGGCGGAGAGGCGCCTGTTTTCGAAAGTAATGTTATTGAGGGTGGCCGGGCCATTGAGCAGTTCAATGGTGGTCATCCGATCATTCGCAACAACATCATCCGTTTCACTGGCGGCGAAGGATTTTATGGCGACGGCGATCCGGACATCATTCAAAACCTTATCGTAGGAAACGGCTATTTTGCCGTGCAATACTTTAACGATCCCAACACGCGCGGCCCTTCATTGATTCAAAATACCATTGTCAATGGCACGGGGTGGGCTGTAGCGATTAACGGTAATAATGTTGCCGTTGTTAATAACATTATTGTTAGTGCGGAGCCGTTGAATGCGGTCTCTGGAACGGTTGCCGGTAACGACCTTTTTCCCTCTAACTCGATAGCTGCACTCTATATCGGTCAAAACGGCAATATCTCGGTCGATCCCGCCTTTGCCTTCGCTCCATCGCAGGATTTCCACTTGCTACCCGATTCACCGTGCGTAAATGCCGGTGTGAATACAAATATAATGACCGCGACCGATCTTGATGGCCGACCGCGCGTCAATGGGAGCGCCATTGACATGGGCGCTTTTGAATTCCAGGCCGCACATTATGTCGCCGCCGGCGCCGGTAATCCGGTTTTTCCATACACCAACTGGGCGACGGCAGCTTTGACCATTCAAGACGCCATCGATGCAGCGACACCCGGCGAACCGGTCATCGTTTCCAACGGTGTTTACAACATCGGCGCAAACATCGGTCTCGACGGCCAGTCGAGTCGCCTATCGGTTACCAATGCGCTCACACTCCGCAGCGTTTCAGGCGCGGCATCAACCATCATCGACGGCGGAAACTCCGGGCGTTGTGCCACACTCGCAGATGGAGCGGCGTTGGTCGGTTTCACCTTGCAAAACGGTTTTGCCACAAACGGTGGCGGTCTGCTCGGTGCCAGCACGAACGCCTTTGCGCAAAGCTGCATTCTTTCTCAAAATAATTCGCTCATAGCGGGAAGTGGCGCCTACACGTGTAGCTTGTTGGATTGCGCCCTCACGGACAACCTGTCAGCCGCCCCCACCGTCATTGGGAACGCGGCTTATGGCAGCTACATTAGCAACTGCGTCGTTTCACACAACGACGGCTCTGCCGTTTCAACCATCGATGCGAGCACGCTTATTTCGTGTGTCGTTAACAGCAATTCAGCCACGGCCATCCTTTCTTCCACTGCCGATAACTGCACGTTTGCAGCCAATACCAATGGCGGCGCGAGAAATTCCGTGCTCCGCAGTTGTGTATTGACCGGTAACATCGCCACCTCGGGAGGCGGTGCCGCATCATCTATTCTCACCAACTGCCTCTTGGTCGCCAATGTGGCCGCGCAAGAGGGCGGGGGAGCCGCTGATGGTTCGGTTCTTGCAAATTGTACCGTGGTCGCGAACAGCAGCGGCCAAACCGGTACCGGTGGCGCCGGCCCGTCCTGTCAGGTCTTCAATTCAATCATTTATTTCAACACCAACGGCAATTACACCGGCAACGGTGCCTCATACTCCTGCATCACACCGTTGCCAGCGGGATTCGGCAATTTCACCAATGACCCTGCTTTCGCCGATCCAGCTAACGATTGGTCGCTTCAATCCAACTCGCCCTGCATCAATTCCGGCGACAATTCCGTCCTATTGCGGCCGTCATTTCCACTAAGTCTGATTTACCACGCATGGGCGAATCCGTTTTATGACCTTACCGGCAATGTACGACTTGTGGGCGATACTGTTGACGTTGGAGCCTACGAATTCCAATCGCCTGTCTCCGCCATCAGTTATGCATGGCTGTTTAAACACGGCCTTCCAACCGACGGTTCCACCGACTATCTCGACAGCGATGGTGACGGAGCGAGCAATTGGGAAGAGTGGCGTGCAGGAACCGATCCGTTCGACCCTTCGTCTAACCTCAATATTCTTTCCATCAAATATTCTGACCTTGGTCGGACGATCACGTGGCGTACCGTTGTCGGGAAGAAATATTTTATTCGGTACTACTTGCCGGACCGATACATCCCGTTCCGTCCGCTCTACTCCAATATCCCCGGCCAGGAAGGCACGACCAGCTTCACCGATACAAACCAAATCTCCAATGGCCAGATGTTCTATCGTTTGGGCGTTCAGTGACCGTCCCTTCGAGCGATTTCTGCCGAGCCGGACGGGAATGCCCACCCCCTCAATTGAGGGGCATCGCAGCTCGTGAGTGGGTGATTTTTGCGGTGTTTTTCCGAAAAATTTTTTGCATTCAACCGCCACTTACCCTCACGATGTCCCGTTCATGAACGACGCCAACTCAACCGATGCTCTGCTACGCGCCCGCGGTGTCAGCAAAAGTTTCCCGGGTGTGAAGGCGTTGCAGGAGGTCGATTTCACCGTCCGCACCGGCGAAATCCACGCTCTCATGGGCGAAAACGGCGCCGGCAAATCCACATTGATCAAAGTCCTGACCGGGGTTTACCGCCGCGATGCCGGCGAAATTTATTTAGGCAACAACCTTATCGACCCGCGCACACCGGACGAAGCCCAACGCCTCGGCATCAGTACCGTCTATCAAGAGGTCAATCTCGTCCCGCACCTGTCCGTCGCCGAAAATATCTGTCTGGGCCGCCAAAGCACACGCCTGGGGTTGTTGAAGTGGAAAGAGATTCGCGAGCGCGCCGAAAAAGCTCTCGCGCGACTCGGCATCCAACTCGACGTCACCGAAACTCTCGCGAACAATTCAATTGCCATCCAACAACTCGTCGCCATCGCGCGCGCTCTCGATACCTCGGCACGTCTTCTCATCCTCGACGAACCGACCTCCAGCCTTGATGAAGGCGAAGTTGATCGCCTGTTCGGTATCATGCGCAAACTCAAGGGCGACGGCCTCGGTATCATTTTCGTCACCCACTTTCTAGACCAGGTCTACGCCGTCTCTGACAAAATCACGGTCCTGCGCAACGGCAAGTTCGTCGGCGAATATCTGGCGGCATCCCTCCCGCGCGTCCAGCTCATCTCCAAAATGATGGGCAAAGAACTCTCCGAGTTCGACCTCTCTCGTGGTAGGGAGGATCGCGCCGCGTCGTCCTCTTCGCGCGCCCCATTACTCGAACTCAAAGGAGTCGCGCGCAAAAACTCCATCAAACCCATCGACCTGCAAATCGGAGTAGGGGAGATAGTCGGCCTCGCCGGGCTTCTCGGCTCTGGCCGCACTGAAACGGCTCGCATCGTTTTCGGTCTCGATCCCGCCGAGACCGGCGAAATCCTCCTCGACGGCAAACCCGTCCAATTGAATTCCGCGCTCGAAGCCATTTCGCACAAACTCGGCTTCTGCCCCGAAGACCGCAAACTCGAAGGCATCATCCCGAACCTGTCCGTTCGCGAAAACATCATCCTCGCGATGCAAGCCGGTCAGGGCTGGCTAAAATATCTTTCGCTGGCGCGCCAAAACGAGATCGCCGAACAATTCATTCGCGCGCTCAACATCGTTACGCCGAGCCCCGAACAATCCGTTCGTCTGCTCAGCGGCGGCAACCAACAAAAAGTCATTTTGGCCCGCTGGCTCGCCTCACGTCCGCGCTTATTGATTCTGGATGAGCCCACGCGTGGCATCGACGTTGGCGCAAAACTCGAAATCGAAAAACTGATGGCAAAGCTCACCACCGAAGGTATGGCGATTTTATTCATTTCGTCCGACCTCGAAGAAATGGTCCGTAACAGCCATCGCGTCGTGGTGTTGCGTGACCGCCAGAAAGTCGCAGAGCTTTCGCGCGACCAAATTTCAGAAGCCAACATCATGCACGCCATTGCGGCAACGGAGGGCAAATGAGCGCCAAACCCGTCAATTTTTCGTCGACATGGTCGAGCCTGAAGTGGCCCGCGCTCGCGCTCGCCTTGGTGCTTGTCTTCAACCTGTTCCTGACGCCGGGCTTCTTCCACCTGACGTTTCGCGACGGCCGCGTTTACGGCAGTCTCGTTGATATCATCAACCGTGGTGCGCCGGTCATTTTGCTGTCGCTAGGGATGACGCTCGTGATTGCAACCGGCGGCGTAGATTTGTCGGTTGGTGCAGTCATGGCGATGACCGGCGCAATTGCCGCCGTGTTAATCACCAAGAACGTAACTTCTCTATTCGTGATCATTGGACTGCCGCTGATTATTTCCATCATTGCTGGCGCATGGAACGGTGCGCTCGTTGGTTTCGTGGGTGTGCCGCCAATCGTCGCCACACTTATATTAATGGTCGCCGGACGGGGTATTGCTCAACTGCTAACCAATGGTCAGATCACGTTCCACAACGAAACCTTCGCCTACATCGCTCGCGGCCATTGCCTCGGGCTGCCATTTCCAATCACCCTCGTCGTGGTTGCGTTTGTCATCCTGCTCGTCGCAACGCAAAAGACCGCTGCCGGTCTGTTCATCGCCGCCACGGGCGATAACGAACTCACCAGTCGCTGCGCCGGCCTCCACACACGACGCGTTAAATTATTCGTCTACGTCGTCTGCGGTTTCTGCGCTGGTGTCGCTGGACTGATTCCAGCCGCCGACATCCAACAAGCCGACGCCACCCATGCTGGCGAATGGCTGGAATTGGACGCGATTCTTGCGACCGTTATCGGCGGCACAGCGTTGACCGGAGGCCGTTTTTCTTTAGGTGGCTCACTGCTCGGCGCGCTACTGATTCAAACTGTTACGACCACAATTCTGACGCGCGGCGTTCCGTCCCAATTGACGCTTGTCGTCAAAGCCCTGGTAGTCGTGAGTGTGTGCCTGTTGCAATCCGACAAGTTCCGCACCTTCACGGTCGCCACCGCCCGCTTCAAGCGAAAGGCGGTGCCGCAATGAATCTACGCACCATCAAACGGAATATCCCCTTCGCGGCCACCGCCGTCGTGGCTCTGATTCTATATCTGGCCGCCGGCCTGCATTTTCACGGCTTCATGTCGATGGGCGTGTTTAAAAATTTCTTTTCCGACAATTCGTTCCTCGGCATCGCCTCAATCGGGATGACGTTCGTGATCCTGTCGGGCGGCATCGATCTTTCGGTCGGCGCCATTGTCGGCCTGAGCAGCGTCGTCATCGCGATGATGATGGAAACGCACCACGTCAGCCCGGTGCTCTCGGTCGTGACCGTCCTCGGAGTCGGCGTCGTCCTTGGAACGATCATGGGCGCACTGATTCAACTGTTCGCACTGCCTCCGTTCCTCGTCACCTTGGCTGGAATGTTTTTTGCGCGTGGGCTTGGTCTCGTTCTCCAACCCGAATCAATCACCATCAACAGCTACGATTCGTTGCTGGCGCACTGGTCATTGCCATTGCCGCTCACCGCTGTGATTTATCTCGCGATGTTCGTCGTTGCCCTGGTCATTGCTCATTTCACCAAATTTGGCCGAAACGTTTATGCCATCGGCGGCAACGAGCAATCCGCCATGCTCATGGGCTTGCCCGTCGGTCGTACCAAAATCAGTGTCTATGCGTTTAGCGGTTTTTGCTCTGCGTTGGCGGGCATTGTTTACACGCTCTACAGCCCCTCCGGTTACGCGCGCGCTGCGGATGGTCTCGAACTCGACGCCATCGCCGCCGTCGTAATTGGTGGCACGTTGCTCACCGGTGGCGTGGGATTCGTCGCTGGCACTTTTCTTGGCGTCCTGATTTTTGGAATCATTCAGAGCGCAATTATTTTCCAGGGAACTCTGAGCTCGTGGTGGACCCGTATTGCTGTCGGCGTGCTTCTGCTAGTGTTTATCCTCCTCCAAAAAGCGCTCCAGCTAAAACGCTTCACAATTAAGGCGGTGTCCAAATGAAAACACGAATCGCTCTCTGTTTCCTGTTTGCGACGGTGATCGCGGCACTCGCGTTGCCGCCCGTTTCCGAACTGCCGGCGCGCTCTGAACTGCCTGATGCTTTGACGATGTTCGACGGGACGAAAGTGACTTCGAAAAGTGCGTGGCTGAAAAAACGCCGTCCTGAACTGAAGGACTTATTTCAGCATTACGAATACGGCCAGCTCCCGGCTCCGCGAAAGATCACGTCGCATGTCGAACTAACCGACACCAACTGCTTCGGTGGCAAAGCGACATTGAAGTTGGTGACCATTCGTTTCGGCCAACCCGAACCGCACATCGACCTGATGGTGGTAACGCCGAATCACAATCGCAAACCCGCCCCTGTGTTTCTCGGCATGAACTTCAGCGGCAATTTTGGGCTCGTCACAAATACATACGTGCCACTCCCGCGTGGTTCGATCCGTGGCAAAGTTCCAGTAGAAGAGAACCGTGGGAAGTACGTCGACGTTTGGGCCATCGAACAATCGATCGATCGCGGTTATGCTGTGGCAACACTTTTTTGTAACGACGTCGAACCAGACGAGAAAGATCCTACGAATGGCGTTAGAGAACTGGTATTCGATCAAAACACCGGCACGATCGCCGCATGGGCCTGGGGGCTGCATCGTTGTGTCGATTATCTCGTCACCAACCAGCAAATCGACAAACATCGCATCTTCGTCGTGGGCCATTCACGGCTCGGCAAAACAGCGATTGTCGCCGCCGCGTTTGATGATCGCATCGCCATGGCAATCCCATTGCAATCCGGAACAGGCGGCGGCGCTCCGAGCCGAGGCAACAAGCAATCGGAATCGGTCACGCGGATAAACACAACGTTTCCTCATTGGTTCAATGCGGAGTTTAAGAAGTTCAACGATCAACCGGAACGTCTGCCGTTCGAGCAGCATTGTTTGATCGCGTTGTGCGCGCCGCGTCCGGTGTTGGTGAGTTGTGCCGCTGGAGACCTTTGGGCAAATCCCGTTGGCCAGTTTGAAATGGTCAAAGCCGCCGACAAAGTTTATCGGCTCCTCGGCACCGACGGCTTCGTCGCGACGAAAATGCCCGAGATGAACCGCGTCATCGACAGCACACTTGGTTATTTCATTCGTCCCGGAAAACATTCGATGACCAAACTCGATTGGAACGCGTTCCTGGACTACGCCGATAAACACTTTGGTAAGCCAAAATAAGGACGAACGCATGGTATTAGCATTCATAATCCGGGCGAAGTTTCTCTTATACCTGACCAAGTTCATTGACGTATGAGCGAATGCATAATTAGATTCCCTCACACTGATTTCGATCGGTAAGAAGAAATGATAAACTTTTTGCGCAACCTATTTTGCTCGTCGCTCGGCAAGAAGTACATCATGTCGATCACCGGCTTCGCGCTTGTTGGCTTCGTGGTCGCTCACATGATAGGCAATCTTCAGGTATTCCTTGGAGCGGAAGCGATCAATCGATACGGACATTTTCTACAGAGCAACGTGGAACTGTTGTGGCCCGCGCGGATTTCGCTAATCGTGATTGTCTTGCTCCACATCTGGTCGGCGTCGCGATTGACCATTGAAAATCGCGCCGCGCGTCCGGTCGGTTATGCTGAATGGAATCCGACCGTCGCAAGCTACGCATCGCGCACGATGATGATGACCGGTTTGATCGTCGCCGTTTTTCGTCATTTACCACATTCTCCATTTCACGGTGATGGTACAGGCGGTGAACCTGCTGCATAACCACAGCGATTTCGCGCACGATCCATATTTTGTCGATGCCCAAGGTCGTCACGATATTTATCGAATGATGGTCGTCGGGTTCCGCCAACCGCTGGTTGCGTTGTTTTACATCATCGCCGTTGGCTTGCTTTGCCTACATCTGAGTCACGGCATTTCTGCGATGTTTCAATCGCTCGGCTGGAAGAAGCGCGCCTACGCACGCTTCCTCGACAATGCGGCGCAAAGTTGCGGCATGGATTTTGTTCCTCGGTTACATCTCCATCCCTTTTTCGATTTTAGTGCTCCATTTCGGAGGTGACGTGCCATGAAGCTTGATTCAAAAATTCCCGCCGGTCCGCTCGCTCAAAAATGGGATAAGCATAAATTTGATCTCAAGCTGGTAAACCCGGCGAACAAGCGGAAGTTCGACATCATCGTCGTCGGGACTGGTTTGGCTGGAGCTTCCGCCGCGGCGACGCTCGCGGAACTTGGCTACAACGTAAAAGCGTTTTGCTATCAGGACAGCCCTCGCCGCGCGCATAGCATCGCGGCACAGGGCGGTATCAATGCCGCCAAGAATTACCAGAACGACGGCGACATCATTTACCGGCTTTTCTACGACACAATTAAAGGTGGTGACTTCCGCGCCCGTGAAGCGAACGTCTACCGTCTGGCGCAAGTCAGCGTCAACATTATCGACCAGTGCGTCGCGCAGGGCGTTCCGTTTGCGCGGGAATACGGAGGGTTCTTGGCGAATCGTTCTTTCGGTGGTGCACAGGTCTCGCGCACGTTCTACGCGCGCGGCCAAACTGGCCAACAACTTTTGCTCGGAGCGTATCAAGCTCTTTGTCGTCAAATTGGCGCGGGCAAAGTGAAGATGTATCCGCGCACCGAGATGCTGGATCTGGTGCTCGTCAACGGTCATGCCAAAGGCATCGTCGTTCGCGACATGGTTACTGGTGAGATTTCGTCGCACGCAGCCGATGCGGTCGTTTTGGCGACCGGCGGTTACGGAAACGTTTTTTATCTTTCGACAAACGCCAAAGGCTGCAACGCCACAGCAATCTGGCGCGCCTACAAAAAAGGCGCCGCGTTTGCGAATCCCTGCTACACGCAGATTCATCCAACCTGCATTCCAGTCAGCGGCGATCATCAATCGAAACTGACGTTGATGTCCGAGTCGTTGCGTAACGACGGTCGGGTTTGGGTTTCGAAGAAAAAGGGTGACACGCGAACGGCAGATCAGATTCCGGAAGACGAGCGCGATTATTTTCTCGAACGCAAATACCCGAGCTTCGGCAATCTCGCGCCTCGCGATATTTCTTCACGCGCTGCCAAAGAAGTTTGTGATGAGGGCAGGGGAGTTGGTCCAGGTGGACGCGGCGTTTATCTCGATTTTGCAGACGCGATCAAACGGATCGGCGAACAGGCTGTGCGCGAACGTTACGGCAATCTTTTCGAAATGTATGAAAAGATCACCGGCGAAGATGCATACAAAATTCCGATGCGCATCTATCCCGCGGTCCACTACACCATGGGTGGTCTTTGGGTGGATTACAATTTGATGAGCAGCATTCCCGGGTTGCTTCGTTCTCGGCGAAGCGAACTTCTCCGATCACGGTGCAAACCGTCTCGGTGCAAGCGCACTGATGCAAGGCTTGCCGACGGTTACTTTGTTTTGCCATATACGATTGGTGATTATTTCGCGACGGCGAAGCAGCCGAAGCCCAAAACCGATTCCGCAGAGTTCAAACAGGCGGTTCAACAGGCGACCGATTTGACGAAGAAGATGCTGTCGATCAACGGCAAACGGACGGTTAATTCCTTCCATAAAGAACTCGGCACTCTGATGTGGGAAAACTGCGGGATGGCGCGAACTGAGAAGAGCCTCAAAGAAGCGCTGCAAAAAATTCCGGCGTTGCGAGAAGAATTTTGGAAGAACGTGAAGGTTGCTGGTTCGAGCGACGAATTGAACCAGAACCTCGAACACGCCGCCCGAGTGGCGGACTTCCTCGAGTTCGCCGAACTGCTATGTACCGATGCGCTGAATCGCAATGAATCCTGTGGCGGCCACTTTCGTTCCGAGTATCAGACCGAAGAGGGCGAAGCCAAACGCGACGACCAGAACTACGCATATGTTGCCGCGTGGGAATATGCTGGGCCAGGTAAAGCCCCGATCTTGAACAAAGAACCGCTGGTGTACGAAGAAGTGCACATGAGCACGCGGAGCTATAAGTAATGAATTTAACTCTCAAAGTCTGGAGACAGAAGGACAGGAACGATGCCGGTCGTTTCGTTACTTACGAGGCGCACGACGTCAGTCCCGATATGTCGTTCCTCGAGATGCTCGATGTCGTGAACGAAGGTCTCATCCCGAAAGGCGAAGAGCCAATCGCGTTCGACTCGGATTGCCGCGAAGGTATTTGCGGCACCTGCTCGATGGTCATCAACGGCCTTGCTCATGGTGGCCAGGATGGCACCACCGTTTGCCAACTGCACATGCGCAATTTCCATGACGGTCAGACGCTCGTGATCGAGCCGTGGCGCGCCAAGCCGTTTCCGATTTTGCGCGACTTGATCACAGATCGTGCGTGCGTTTGATCGTATCGTTCAGGCCGGCGGATTTGTGTCGGTGAATACGGGTGGAACACCGGACGGAAATGCTATCCCTGTCGGCAAGACGACTTCAGATCACGCCATGGATGCTGCGGCATGCATCGGCTGTGGTGCGTGTGTTGCCGCCTGTAAAAATGCATCAGCGATGCTGTTCGTGGCTGCAAAAGTTTCTCACCTCAACACCTTGCCACAAGGCAAGCCCGAGCGCGAACGTCGCGTTTTGAACATGGTGAATGCGATGGATTCGGAAGGGTTCGGTAACTGCACGGTCACCGGTTCGTGCGAGGCTGTTTGCCCAAAACAAATAAGTCTCGATTTCATCGCGCAGATGAATCGCGACTACGGCAAAGCCATCTTGCTAAACCCGCTCAATAAAAAAGCAAGCGGCGCAGAGAGCTAGTTCAGCTCAGCGGGTTAAAAGACCGTCGGCTTCCATTTGGCGGACGAGATCCTTTTCCGCCATTACCCAATCGTCCAGCGTCAACGTCTCGGTATCGAGTTTGTCGCGGTACAGTTCGAACGCGTGCTGGCGGACCTGCCCTGCAGTGATCCCTGGTGTGAACGGTTTAGGTTGAGGAATACCTTTTTGTTCGGATTTTTTCATACCTGGACCTTTCATGAAAAACATACCCCCGTGCCGAAGCTTTGCAACCGCCACTTATTGTCCGCTCCAAGACATAAAAGGCGGAAGGTTACGCACGATCCCAAAAACGACCACGACAACCAGCAGCATCCAAAGCCAGTATGCGGGAGGTTGATGGATTTGCCGGTTACCTTAAGAATTCCTATCCAAGCGAACACAGGCAGCAGCACGATATACAATGGGTTGAGATGAAAAGCATTGGTCAGGTTTCCGTGTAACAGTTGATGCGTTGCGCGCAAACAACCGCACGCGGAACAAGACCAACCTGTCAGATGCTTGAATGTGCAGCCCGGGTAAAAACTGGAATGTTGCGGGTCGAATGCGAACAAAACGATCGCAGCGCCTATAAGTGGCAGTGCCGCAAGCCACACAAGCCGCCTCGCATTGTTAGAGGTCTGACTGGATTCGATCTCGGGCGGAGCTAATGGTTCAGCGCTCATACGTTCCGAGGCTCCCTTCGGATTCTACGAAGCGAGGTCCTTCAATTTTTGCAGTGCCTTGCCGCTGTCGATAATGTCGGCGGCGTATTCCCAGCCGACAGCAACTGACTTGGTTTTGCCGGCCACAAACAGAGCCGCTGCGGCATTCAAGAGAACGGCATCACGCTTCGGTCCGCGTTCATCCCCTCGGAATAAGCGTCGGATAATCTCCGCATTGGCAGTGCGGTCGCTACCGGCGAGGTCTTCCAATGTCGCAGGTTGGAGCGGGAGTTCGTCATGCGCCATAATCGAAGACGAGAAACCGCGTTCGTGATAAAATTCGGCGATGACGTTGTCACCAAGCGTGGAGAGTTCGTCGAGGTAAAACGACTTGAACTCACCAACGCGAATTCCGCCGGAAACAACCATTCCACGTCGTATGCCAAGAGTCTGTAACACGCGCGCCATCGGTTCGCACAATCCTGGTTGCGGGACGCCGATGAGTTGCGCAGTCGGGCGAGCAGGGTTTAGGAGCGGCCCGAGAAAATTAAAAATCGTGCGCTGACCTTTTTCGCCGCACAGTTTTCGAACCTGAGCAATGTTCTTGAAGGCCGGGTGATAGTTTGGCGCGAAGAAGAATGCAAAATGATGTTCGCGCAATGCTTGTGCGGCTGTTTCGGGTTGGTGATCGACTTTGACACCGAGGGCTTCCAGGACATCAGCGCTCCCACATTGCGAGGTGATGGCGCGATTGCCGTGCTTGGCCACCGGCACGCCAGCCGCGGCAACGACGATCGCCACGCTCGTTGAAATGTTGAAAGTATTCAACCGATCCCCGCCGGTTCCGCAAACATCGAGAATTTCCAACGAACGAGTGTGGGCATCAATCGGAGGTTGAATGGACAACTCACGAAGTGCTTCGGCAAACGCGGCGATCTCATTCGGGGTTTCGCCTTTTTGCGCAAGGGCCGTCAGGAACTCGGCTTTAACTGCGATCGAAACTTTCTCGCCGACGAGCAACTCAACCGCGTAGCTGACCTGTTCGCGAGACAGCTCTTTGCCCGATTTGAGTTGTTCGATCAGTAATTGCACTTGCGTAGTTTAAGTTGAACAACTCGGCTTTGCCAATCCTCCGTCGCTGCCAAAAATGCGGTGTGTTCAAATCGGCCGCGTTTATGTTTAGGATGAAGCTCTGTCGATGAGACCAGAAATTTTGCCAACACATACGGCGGCGTTGTTTGATGCGGCGGTTGAACGAGCCGTTGATTTGTTGCGCGCGGGCGATATTGTCGCGCTGCCGACCGAAACAGTTTATGGGTTGGCTGCAAACGCGTTTAATCCGGCGGCGGTGGAGAAAATTTACCAGGCAAAAGGTCGGCCGGCCCACAATCCCATCATTGTTCACGTCGCCAGCCATGCGATGGCAGTCGAGTGCGTTGCACAATGGCCCGACTCGGCAGCGAGGCTGGCAAAATCATTTTGGCCGGGACCACTCACGTTGGTGTTGCCGAAGGCGGAGAAGGTTCCCGACATCGTGACGGCTGGAGGATCTACAGTTGGAGTTCGCTGGCCGAGCCATCCAATTATACAAGCGGTGATTAAAAAATGTGGATTCCCACTGGCAGCGCCGAGCGCGAATCGCTCGAATGAAATCTCGCCCACGACAGCCGAACACGTGTGCAAAAGCCTGGGTGATTCCGTGAAGTTAATTGTCGACGGCGGCGCGGCAAATGTCGGTATTGAGTCGACGGTCGTTGACCTGGCCTCTGAGCGTCCCCGAATCCTGCGCCCGGGGATGATTCACGAAGAGTCTTTGTCAGCGGCACTTGGAGATGCAGCGATCAGCTCAAACGATGGGCGCGACGAAACGCTGCGCAGTCCAGGAATGTTGCCGAAGCACTACGCGCCAAAGGCGAAATTGGTGGTGCTGAGTTGGGACTCTGCCGAGCAACTGCGCTCGCGAATTGCGAGTTACAATTTGCCCGGACAGCTTGTGCACATTGTGGCGCACACTCATATTCCGTCCGAAGACATATTCGGAAGAGTGTCTGTCATTCCCCATGATCCCGAAGCATTTGCACGCGCGCTTTACGGGGAATTGCACCGGTGCGACGAAGAGAGCGCAAAATTAATCGTTGTTGAAGCGCCACCAGACGAACCGGCCTGGCGCGGAATCGCCGATCGCCTCGCTCGCGCTGCGGTTTGACACGCATCAAGTTTCGCCTCTACGACAGTTTGCGATGTGATTTGACGAAATGGTTGAAGTTCCGCACCCTGCCTGCCGTCAAATGCGATACATGAAACTAGTTTGTTTCGCTTGCTGCGCAATTACTTGCGCGGTGCAAGCTCAAGCCCAAACGAACAAGAGCCTTTCTCTGAGTTTGCAGCAGGCCGTGGAAATGGCTGTTGAACATAACCTTGATGTCCAGATTTCCCGATATCAGCCGATCATCGATGAATTTACGGTGAGCAAGGATTATGCGGTGTACGAGCCTGCGTTCAACAGCACTTTTCAGCGAGCGTGGCAAACCAATGCGGGCAGCATTAGCCCGAGTGGCGTTGCAAATGTCGGACAACGTTCCGACGACTCGACTGCGCAGGCCAGCATCGGATCTGCAACCGGGGGGCCAGCGGTGACACCATGGGGGATGCAGTATCAGCTTTCGACTTCTGTCGATAAAACAACTTTTTTCCGTACAAATTTTTTCGACCAGGCTAAGTCGTCAGCTCTGGCTAGTGTCACGCAACCACTGTTGCGCAATGCATGGATCGATGCCAATCGCCAGACCATATTGATTGCGAAGGAAACAGTGAAATTCGACACGCTTGGGTTCTGCCTTCAGGCGCTCAACACCGTGGCGCAAACGGAGCAGGCTTATTACGAGCTGATTTACGATTACGAAAATGTGAAGGTGCAGCAGGCGGCGGTTGATCTGGCGGCCCAACAGGCGAGGGAAGACCAGAAACGCGTTGAAGTCGGCGCCATGGCACCGCTGGATGCGAAGCAGAGTGAATCGCAATTAGCGACCAGCAAGGCAGCGCTACTGACAGCGCAACAGACATTGGGTACGCAGGAAAATAACCTTAAGGGACTCATCACTGATAAATATCGTGATATTTACTGTCTGCGGATAGTGCCGGCCGAAAAGCTGGTGGCAGTCCCGGAGCAGATTGATTTGCAGGAGGCCTGGCAGAACAGCGTTAAGCTGCGACCAGACCTGCTGCAGGCGAAGGTTGTTCTGGCGAAGAATGGAATCAATTTGCGCTATGCGAAAAATCAATTGTTTCCTGAAGTGGACGCTTTTGGCACCTACGGTCGGCAGGGCTTCGCGCAGGCGACTGAGCCTTTTATGCAGCCTACGGTTGGTCCTTCGCTGCAGAATATTGCCGATGATCGATTTCCAAATTATTCATACGGGTTGCAGATGAGCATTCCGCTCGGGGCAACGGGTCAACGTGCTGGGTATCGGTCAGCCAAAGCGGCCATTGAGCAAGCGAAGCTGCAGTACGAAAAAACTGAGCAAGGCCTGTTGATTACGATCCAGAACACGGTAGGAAACATTAATTCCACAATGGAAAGAATCCGGGCGACCCGCGAAGCGCGTGCATTTGCCCAGGACGCGCTCGAGGCGGGCCAAAAGAAACTTGAAGTAGGAAAGAGTACGACGTTCGAAGTGCTGGGGCTCCAGAAAAATCTCACCCAGGCACGCACTGATGAAATTCGTGCGCTGGCAGATTACAACGAGGCTCTGTCAACGTTGGCGCTAAACGAAGGCACGACATTGCGGAACCATCATTTGAACGTCAAAGTTAAATAGTAGAGCGCCGCCTTGAGTCGGCGAGCCTGAATGCCAGAAGTCCTCACATCCAGTCTTCGGCCGAGCGTTAGCGGCAAATTCTTCCGCGTCGGCGAGAAGAAGTTTTACCTCAAGGGTGTGACCTATGGGCCATTCGCCCCGAACGCGGAGGGTGACGCTTTTCCCACCCACAAGCAAACCGCCCGCGATTTCACCCTGATTCGGAAACTCGGCGGCAACGTGCTGCGAATTTATCAAGTCCCGCCGCGTTGGTTTCTTGATCTCGCCGCCGAGCACGATCTCAAACTATTGATCGATATTTGCTGGGACAAACACATCTGCTTTCTCGATTCTCCAGAAAAGTGCGATCGTGCAAAAAGCGCGGTGCGTCGTGCGGTGCAGAGTTGCGCGAGGCATCCGGCTGTTTTCGCTTATAGCGTCGTAAATGAAATTCCGGCGGACGTGGTTCGCTGGAGCGGCGCTGATCGTATCGAAAAATTTATCGACGAACTGATCGCCGTCGCTAAAGACGTCGATCCGGAATGTCTCTGCACATTCGGTAACTATCCCCCCACGGAATTTCTCGCGCCGCATTTAATCGATTTCTTTTGCTTCAACGTCTACCTGCACAACCAGCGTCCGTTCGAAAATTACCTCGCGCGCTTGCAGATGATCGCTAATGAGAAGCCGCTGGTGCTGGGAGAAATTGGCATCGATACCATTCGCGAAGGCGAAGGGCAAAAGTGCGAGATGCTCGATTGGATGCTAGAATCGACCTTTCGCGGCGGTGCCGCAGGAGCGGTCGTGTTTAGTTTCACCGATGAATGGTTCAAAGATGGGCGCGAGATTCTCGAGTGGGGTTTCGGACTGACAACGCGCGAGCGTCAGCCGAAAGATTCTTTTGCAGTGGTGCAGAGCAAGTTCGAAACAGCCCCGTTCTTTCCTTTGCCGCGCACGCCGAAGGTTTCGATTGTCGTGGCCTGCTATAACGGAGGCCGCACGCTGCAGGCGTGTTTGGATTCATTGCTTCTGCTGAATTATCCCGACTACGAAGTCATTTTGGTTGACGACGGTTCAACTGACATCACACCGCAGGTTGCGTCTTTGTATAAAAAAGTTCGATACTGCCGATTGTCGCATCACGGTCTATCGGTGGCGCGAAATGCCGGGATCGAATTGGCCGAAGGCGAAGTGGTGGCGTTTACGGATGCAGACTGTCGAGCGGACGAAGATTGGCTGTATTACATCGTCAGCGACCTTTTGAAGGGTTCGTTTGTCGCGGTTGGCGGTCATAACTTTTTGCCGCCGGATGATTCTCCATTGGCAGCAGCCGTGATGGTTGCACCCGGCGGGCCGGCCCATGTGATGCTGACCGATCGAGTCGCTGAACACATTCCTGGTTGCAACATGGCGTTCTACAAATGGTCGCTGAAAGAAATTGCCGGGTTTGATCCAATTTTCGAAAAAGCCGGAGACGACGTTGATGTTTGCTGGCGATTGCAACAGCGCGGATACAAGATCGGTTTTTCTCCAGGGGGGTTCGTCTGGCATTATCGCCGGTCGACAGTGGGTGCATATTTAAGACAGCAACGCGGTTACGGAGAAGCCGAGGCGTTGCTGGTCAGGCGGCATCCCGAATATTTCAATTCGTTTGGCTCCAGTATGTGGCAGGGGAAAATTTATTCGAGTGCTGCCAGCGGGGTCACGCTTCGTCGCCCGATGATCTATCACGGTTCCTTCGGCACTGGGTTTTTCCAAAGCGTCTACCGCGCCGCCCCAGCCTTTGCCTTAATGCTGTGTACAACGCTCGAATACCACGCGCTTGTGACGTTGCCCCTGCTGGTGCTGTCCGTCCCATTTCATTACCTGATCCCGCTGGCCGTAACGAGTGTCGCCGTTTCGCTGTTGGTCTGCATTGCGGCGGCAGCCCAAGCTGAGCTGCCGGTCAACAAATATCGATTCTGGTCGCGGCCAGTGATTGCGTTGATGTTTTTCCTTCAGCCGATCTTGCGCGGATGGGCTCGCTATCAGGGACGCCTTGCAATCGGACCGACGCCGCAATCGGCGATGCGCGGATTGTCTTCCCGCGATATGAAGGATCAGCCGGACGAATTCCGGAACGTTAACTTCTGGGGCGACGTTGCAGTTGATCGTCTCGACTTCGTCCGCCGAATCATCGCGCGACTGGAGGAGCAGGGGTGGCAATTAAAAGTCGACGCAGGCTGGAGCGACTTCGATTTGGAAATTCTCGGCAGCCGTTGGGCACATCTCCAGCTCACGACCGTCTCCGAACCACAAGGTGATGGGAAACAACTGTTACGTTGTCGCCTGCGCACCGCCTGGTCGCTCTTCGCCAAAGTTGCCTTGGGTGCAATCACCGCTTTCGACTTTCTAGTGATTGGCTTTGTCGGCACCGAAATCTTGTGGTTGTGGACTTTGCTCCTGACGATCCCGGCGTTTGCCTGGTTTGTCCGTAATGAACAACGCAACCTGCGAAAGTTGATTGCTGTCATTATCAACGACGTTGCGCGTCAAAACGGTTTGACCAAAGTAAATTTGGATAAACCAAAGGAAAAGACGGTGCCGGAGCACCTATAGGGTGCCCGGACCTGTCCTCTGCAAAAGATTTTTCCGGCAACTACTTGACGGCACACCGAATTGTTTGCGAATGTCTCTCCGCGACCATGCGGCAGTACCACGAACTTCTCCGACTCGTTCTCGAAAACGGAAAATTCAAAGAAGACCGCACCGGCACCGGCACCTTCTCGGTGTTCGGCGCGCAGGCGCGGTTTCCTTTGCGCCCTGATTTTCCGTTGCTCACAACGAAAAAGCTTCACCTCAAGTCGATCATTTACGAACTGCTTTGGTTCTTGCGGGGTGACACCAACGTCAAATACCTCAACGACCACGGCGTCACCATCTGGAACGAATGGGCGGATGAGGACGGAAACCTCGGACGCGTTTACGGTGCGCAATGGACCGATTGGACAAGTCCAGACGGCCGGCACATCAATCAAATCGATCGCGTCATCGAACAAATCAAAACCAATCCGAACAGTCGTCGTTTGATTGTGAGCGCGTGGAATCCCGGAGAATTGGATAAAATGGCGCTGCCTCCGTGCCATGCCTTCTTCCAGTTTTTCGTGCACGAAGGCGAGTTGAGTTGCCAACTGTATCAGCGCAGCGCAGACCTGTTTTTGGGTGTGCCCTTCAACATTGCCTCCTATGCGATGCTGACGATGATGGTGGCCCAGGTTTGTGGCCTTAAACCGGGTGAATTCGTCCATACCTTTGGCGATTTGCATCTATATCTCAATCACGTTGAACAGGCGAAGCTGCAATTAACGCGTGAGTCGCGGCCACTGCCGCAGATGATATTGAATCCGGCGGTTAGTAATATTCGCGATTTCAAATTCGAGGACTTCCAACTCGTCAACTACAACCCGCATCCCAGCATCAAAGCCCCTATCGCCGTTTAACCCTGCGTTTGGAGGCTCTGTCAAATCGAACGGGTTGCTAGGTCAGTGCTGTTCGAAAAATTTTAATGGGGGCGGTTGCTCTTTGTGCTCCTCCAACGTTGCGTCGGAGTAGTCGTTCTGGCATCATCGCTCCCAATTAACACACCCATATGCTTACTTTGATCACCTTGCCTTCGACCTTGCTTTTTAGGCCAAAAATTTGAATCATAAGTAACATGCTTGACTTACTAATGTAAGTCTGGCACACTTCCAAACACATTGAACTCGACCACGACAATCGAGCCAGTTCGCCCTGCGGAAGGAACGCAACCGCCGACACCAGCGCCAGTGCAAGGCAATGTGGCGGCAGACAACGGCGAGAGTCATTGGCGCAGCGTTGCAAAGGCCATTTCCTGGCGTGCAGTCGGCACTGTCGATACGATGGTCATTTCGTTTATTATAACTGGAAAAGTGAAATTGGCTGTCTCGATTGGCTGCGTTGAGTTATTTACGAAGATTGCGCTGTTTTACGTGCATGAGCGCGCCTGGCACCGAATTCCATATGGCCGTGTGCCCGGTAGCACTGAGTAGGCTGATGACGACGACCGGCAACATTTAATATCGCGATGGACAACCTTTCAAAGCTGGAGAATCAGAGCATTTACATCATGCGCGAGGCATTCAACAAATTTGAAAACCTCGCGATGCTGTGGAGCATCGGTAAGGACTCGACCGTGTTGTTGTGGCTGGCGCGCAAAGCGTTTTTCGGTCACGTGCCGTTCCCGCTCGTGCATGTCGACACCACATACAAGATTCCGTCGATGATCGAGTATCGCGACAAACTCTGCAAAGACTGGGGATTGCAATTGGTCGTCGGTAAAAACGAAGAAGTGTTGAAAAGCGGTGTAACCTTTCCCAGCGGCAAAGCCACGCGCGTGGAATGCTGCGGCACATTGAAAAAAGACGCGCTCAAGGCCGTGCTCGATAAGCATCAAATTTACTGGCGTCATTGTCGGCGTGCGTCGCGACGAAGAACCGACTCGCGCCAAAGAACGTTATTTCAGTCCGCGCGACAAAAACATGGAATGGAACGTGGAAGATCAGCCGCCGGAGTTGTGGGACCAGTTCAAAACTGATTTTGCCAACGGCACCCACATCCGCATTCATCCGCTGCTGCATTGGACGGAATTGAACATTTGGGAATACATCCAGCGCGAAAACATTCCTCTGATTCCGCTTTATTTTGCGAACGACAAAGGCGAGCGCTATCGCAGCCTTGGCTGCTATCCTTGCACGTTTCCCATCAAATCAAATGCCCGAACCGTCGCGGAGATCGTCGAAGAATTGCGCCACACCAAAACGCCCGAACGTGCCGGTCGCGCGCAGGACAAGGAAAGCGAAGACGCATTCGAGAAATTGCGCCGCGACGGTTACATGTAAGCCGACGATTGGAATTTGTAGATGAGTGCTTCCGAACAATTAAAGATCGTTATCGTTGGCCACGTTGATCATGGCAAGTCAACTTTCGTCGGCCGGCTTTTCCACGACACCGGTTCGTTGCCCGAAGGCAAGCTGGAACAATTGCAGCGCGTCTCCGAACGCCGCGGCGTGCCTTTCGAATGGGCCAATCTGATGGACGCGCTGCAATCCGAGCGCGACCAGAACATCACCATCGACACGGCGCAGATTTGGTTTCAAACCAAGAAGCGCCAATACGTCATCATCGACGCGCCCGGGCATAAAGAATTTCTCAAGAACATGATTACCGGCGCCGCCAATGCGGAAGCGGCGCTGTTGTTGATCGACGCAAGTGAAGGCGTGCAGGAACAATCCCGACGTCACGGCTATCTATTGAACCTGCTCGGCATTCGTCAGATTGTCGTCCTCGTCAATAAAATGGATTTAGCCGCCTATTCGGAAACCCGTTTTCGTGAAATCGAATCGGAATTTCGCGCGTTTTTAAAGAGCATCGGCGTTGAACCCAGGTTGTTCATTCCCATTGCGGCCAAACACGGTGACAACATTGCGAGTCGTAGTGCGAACATGACCTGGTATCACGGTCCGACCGTGTTGGATTCCCTGGACGAATTTAAACGCACCGATTTGCCCGATCACCAGCCGCTACGCTTTCCGATTCAGGACGTTTATCGGTTCGACCATCGCCGAATACTTTCTGGCCGAATCGAATCTGGAACAGTGAAGGTCGGTGACCGGCTGTTGTTCAGCCCGGGAAATAAAGTGAGCACTGTCAAAACGATTGAACGCTGGAACGCGCCTGAAACGCAGTCGGCAGGGGCAGGGGAATCGGTTGGTGTCACTTTGTCGGAACAGATTTTTGTGGAACGTGGTGCTGTCGCTGCCCTCGAGACGGCTCCCCCGTATGAGCTGACTCAATTCAAAGCGCGCTTGTTCTGGCTCGGCCGCGCGCCATTCGCCAGCGGCAAGATTTACAAGCTGAAACTGGCAACGCAGGAAGTTGAATGCGAGATCGATTCAATTGAGCGACTCGTTGACTCCTCAACGTTACAGACAATCACTCGGGCCGACCAATCAGTCGCTCGTAACGAAGTCGCTGAACTAACCATTCGCACGCGCAAGCCGGTCGCTTTCGACCCGCATTCCGACATTATTGCCACCGGGCGATTTGTCATCGTTGACGGCTTCGAAGTTTCTGGCGGCGGTATTATTGCGGCGGACAACTATCCAAAGCGCTCCTCGGATTTGCTGCACAAGAGCCACAACATTTTCTGGAGCAAGAGCAAGGTCACCGCGCAACAGCGCGAGCTGCGCAACATTCATCGTGGTTGTGTGGTCTGGCTGACCGGCTTGTCCGCGTCCGGCAAATCGACCATCGCAACCGAACTCGAACGCGAGTTGTTTAACATGGGCCGTAACGTGTATGTGTTGGACGGCGACAACGTCCGCCACGGCTTGTGTTCTGACCTTGGATTTTTACCTGATGATCGCACCGAAAACATTCGGCGCGTCGGTGAAGTAGCGAAGCTCTTTGCCGATGCCGGTATTATTTGCGTCACTGCATTCATCTCACCATATCGTTCCGACCGCGACCTGGTGCGCAAGATATGTAAAGAAGGACGCTTCATTGAAGTGTTCGTGAACGCGCCGATTGAAGTCTGCGAGCAGCGCGATCCGAAAGGCCTTTACGTCAAGGCGCGAGCCAACGAGATCAAAAACTTCACCGGCATCTCCGCGCCTTACGAGCCGCCGGCCAAAGCTGAAATCGAACTCCGCACCGATCAACTCAGCGTTGCCGAATCGGTCGCCGAGATTATCGAATTCCTAACGACCCAAGATCGAGCCGACCGGAAGTAATCCCGTGTTCGCGTCTGGAAAGCTCTCAACGCGTAAACACAAACCTCCACAGAATTAGAGCAATGATAATTGCCGCGATGAGATAGCCGACAATTGCCGGCGTTAGGTTTTTAGTTTCAGTTGGCGGCGGTCCCGCCGGATTAGTGTCCATAGTTCCTCCTGCCTCCACCTTTCAAGCGAACGGCCGGTTCGGCAAGAGTCGCGGTCCCCCGAATTGTGTCTGAGAGATTCCAACTAATTCGACGTAGCACGCAGCCGATAGAACTTCTGCTGCGAGACAATTGGAATCGTCACAACGTTTGTCGCTCCTAACGTATTCTGAACACCGCCGACGTTCGTGCTGAACTGTGCGTCGATAGAATTGGCACATTCAAGCACAGCTCCCGGTATCGTCCATGAGAGAACGATCGAATCGTTTTGTTTGGAAATCGTAATTCCGCTGGATGAAACCGCCGCCGACTGGAACAACGGAGGAGGCGGAAGTGGCCCTGAAGGCAAAACCGGCATCGTCTGGATCACACTGATCACACCAACACCTGGCAAAATCGGAACACTTCCCGAAATGAATCCATAGTCACCACCGTCGAGCGGCGGAACTGTGACCTGTTGACTGACAACCGCACCGTAGCGATTGCGTACGATCAGATCGTATTTCTGTCGCGCTGCAATTTGTGAGTTAGCCGGCGTGCGGACGCGTAAAAACGGAGTGGTGGTAGTTTTGATGACTTTACCGTTTAGCCGCCATGAATATGACATCGGCGAACGGCCCGAGACCTGGATATTGATAACCGAGTATTGAGGATCGTCATCGGACTGCGACTGCGGTTGGTTAAGAATTACAGGAGCATAGATCAACGCGAGAATATGGGAGCCCCCGGCTGCAATACGAGCGACGTGGCGGAGGCCTGTTGGAACAGGAGTCGTTTTCAAGCCGGTATTTGGATTAACGTTATCGGCATCGCCCCAGGTAATGACGCGTCCATCAGACGTTAATGCGACGCTGTGATTCCCACCAGCCGCGATAGCGACAATCTTCGCCAATCCAGCAGGAATAGTGGTCTGACCGACACTGTTGTCTCCCCACGCGAACACCGTTCCATTTCTTCGCAGGCCGAGACCATGTTTATCGCCCGCTGCTATTGCGATAACGTCGTTGAAATGCGGAGGCATCAACTGCCCTTTGTCATTGTTACCCCAACCAGCGATCCTGCCCGATCGCATCAGAGCCAAACTGAACGCGTCCCCGGCAGCAACAGCCGCTGCTCCTTTGACATCCTGGGGAACATCGGTCTCGCCAGAGTCATCGGAGCCCCACGCGCTAACCGTCCCATCACGATTGACCGCTACCAGATGGGTAGAGCCAACGCAAAAACTGCGCACGTCCGTAAGTATTGTCTGCTCGCTAAAGATCTCATCTGGATCCCAAATATTCAGCGAACCATTTTTCGAGAGAACCGCTGCAAAACCTGAGCCGATTCCGATCATGGTAACATCACTCAAGTCGTCTGGAACATACGCATCGGTCCCATCAGAATTATTCCAGACACGCACCGTCCCATCTCCGAGCAGAGCGATACTTCTGGAGATGCCCGGTACTGATTGCTTTTACATCGTACAAATCTGCTGGCACGGCCATTTCACCGCCATTGGCATCGTCGGTTCCCCACCCGATTACGGCGCCCGGATAGAGGATGCTGACCGGAGCCTGTGCCTGCCACGTATAACCGGAGTGATCATTAACTGCCGTCAGGCCGAAAGTACCGCTGTCGTATGTCGTCGTGTTTTTGATTTTCAGAACCGGGCTGGTTGATCCAACGATGTGCCCATCGTCGGTAAGCGGACTGTCATATTGTGACCACGTGTACGTAGTGGGAATTTCACCAGACGTATTTAGTTTCAGACGAACTTCGCTGCCAGCAATCGCACGGACACCGTCCAATGCCGATTTGACGTGTAATATCGCAGAATCAATGGAGCCCCCGGAATCGCCACCGACACTGACACTATACGTCCCGGCATCGCCGAAAGTCGCTGGTATGACTTTGAGGTCTGGACCGGTCGAAATCTCGTATCCACTAGGGTTACCCCATGAATAGCTTGTCGGCGGAACGCCGCGCGTGACAGTCTGGAACCGCGCGACTGAACCGTCGTAGACAGTCTGCTCGTGAGGAATGATTTCCACCAAATTTGCCGGATCGGGCGTGAATTTGATGTCCGAAATCCATCCACAATCCATGCCCGCGAACGAGACTCCATCCTTCGCATACACCCATGAAACGGATTGTTGCCCGTTATAGATATGGAATGATGCGTATCGCCAGCCCGTCTCGCCCGAAATTTGAGCCATCAAAGTGCCATCGATAAAAAATTCCAGGAAGTCGAAGTTTGTTTCCGAAGAGACCTTCCACCAGAAGCTAACCATTCCAGGCCCGATGATGGAATTGTCTATCTCCGACGCACCATTATCCGGCGTCGGCATCGATTGCAGTGCCGATGACTTTCCATGTTTGATTCGATTCTGC
This sequence comes from uncultured Verrucomicrobiae bacterium, assembly GCA_963702845.1. GTDB lineage: Bacteria > Verrucomicrobiota > Verrucomicrobiia > Limisphaerales > Palsa-1400 > JAICXV01. The sequence continues at coordinate 1,772,337 of OY969763.1, forward strand.
AAAAACCATGGGGGAGCATCATAATAGTCAGACATACTCCATCCAAATCCGGGCTCACCGACGGCCGTCCCAAAATCCGTTTTCGCCGACAAAAACACAGGTATCGAATTGGTTGTTCCGAAAGGATCGGTGATACGGACGCCGTAAACCCCAATGAAATCGGACGTCACATTCGAAAGTACCAGTGAAGCGTTGGTGGCATCGGACATATCCGAACCGTTGAAAGCCCATTGGTAAGAAGCTGGAGGAGCGGAGATCGCTTTGACTGTGAACGTCACGGTCGCGGTCCCGTCCATATCCGCGTGCTGATCGTTTGGTTGTTCGATAATTTGTGGAGGTGAATAAGTTTTTGGCGTGAAATGGACTGAGTCTATGAATGAGGATTCCGAATCACTAACCCATTGGACCATATGCGGGCCCGGGGTGAAGGCGATGGACGCCTGTTTCCATTCACCGCTACCGTCATAATTGAAATAGGGCGTGATATACGTGACACCGCCATCGACAACGTAATCGGAAACCTCGATGTTACCCGCTGATTTCCACCAGAACGTCAGCAGTCCCGGGCCTACGACTGTCGTTTGCAAGGCTGATCCCAAATTGCCCTGCGCTGCGCTTCGGTGATCATGCGTCACATGGGATTCGCCAAACCATGGAACATCCGAGCCTGTCACCCAAACAAAATCCGGTTCATCAAGAGCGGTACGCAGCGAGATCGAAGACGGCACAACCGTCAGGTTTAGGCTCGAAAATACGGTGCCAAAAAGATTGCTGACCATCACTGAATACCCTCCTTGATCGGGAATGTTTGGCGAGATCGTCAATGTAGCATTGGTTCCAAGGTCGATCGGGTTGCCCAAGAAAAACCATTGATAGGCGAGGTTCGTTCCAGCCGCGGTGACGGAAAGCGAAACGGTATCACCCTGGGTCGCCGTTGTATCACCCGTGGCGCTCACGATCGTCGGCGGATCACCCGTCAGCGGCTCAACCGTCATTTGATCGATCCATACTGTGTCGGCTCCATAATAACCGCTGTTATATACCCAACTCACAGCATGGTCACCAGCCGGCACGAGAATCTCCTTCTGCGTCCAATCATAACTGCCGTCGCCGCCTGAATGGCTTTCAACTGTTGCGTTATCGAGAGTGGTAGTGAAGGATGAGTCGGCTATGGCTGAATACTTCGCCCAGAATTTGACCGACGCCGGCCCAGTGATCTGTGACGTTAAAACAGCGTCGTTGTAATAATTCCAACGCCCGGGACTTTGAAGGGCATCTTCCCCGTCATGCGTTACCGCCGTTTGACGAAACCAATCGACGTCGCCGGATAGCGACCAATCAATATTCGTCGTATCGAGAGCTTCAGGAATTCCTGCAAGACTAGGCGTGAGCGTTGCCGTCCCCTGGGAACTGCCATAAAAATTCGTAACGGTGATTGTGTAGGTTCCCGCATTTCTACGGCTCACCGGGTTGAAGACGAGATCCGGGCTATTTCCACCGACGGAAGAGTCAAAACTCGACCCGGGATAGCGCACCGTCCAACTGTAATGGAGCGGTCCATCGCCTGTGGCTGTGGCATGAAATGTTAAGGGCAGCCCCACTTCGCTTGTTGAAGCATCGGGCGAAACGGTTACTTGCGGCGCATCACCCACAAGCGGAGTTACACTGACGTCATCGACGATCGATAGCAGTTGGAACCCCAAGCCATAATTATTTATGGCGTTCCAGGATAAAGTATGACTGCCGTATGGCAGGTCTACATAATTGCTCACCCAAACACTGTTCTGGGCCGTCAGCACAAGGCGTTGGTCGATGGTTAAGTTGAGGAAGGCTGTCGTCGGAGTGACCGTGTCAAACAACCACCAAAAACCGACGCGCGCCGGTCCGGTGACTGTCGTCCTCAACCATGTGGAATCGTTGCGTGAGCCGTCAAGGATGACCATCGCCGCGTCGACACCATCGTGAGAAAAGTCGGTTTGGGCATACCACGGGTGAAACGGTGAAGTCGTGACCGGCAACGCGCAATCGAGCGCTGCCGAAATATCAGGATAAAGTTTCTGCCCGAGTGACGGTCGCGGCAGAAAGAGAATAAAGCACGCTACTAAGAGAGACGACGCGGCGGTCGCCTGTTTGAGAATCGTTTTCAAGTTGTTTGTGCCCGAATTTGGTTGTTGGCGTATAGAATTCGATATTACCGTAACGCGGTCAAGCAAATGCAAGTCAACCCCTTGCAATAGAATGAGAACGCCGCCCACCAACGCTATCTGTGTTGACTCAGTAGCTACTTTATTATATTCTACAACCGTTGCTGAATACGCAGCCCTGGACCGAGGCGTTCGTTGGCCGTGCCCAAAACCTTTGCGCGGGACGCTCTTTGACAAAATGCAGCGAATTGGCCGCCGGAAAACCGCCGCCTACCGTGGAATTCCGGCCAGTACCCGCTTTTTACCACCAGAACAAAAAGATGTTAAAGGTTGCGAGGCGGACCGCTTGCCACGTTGGTTCGGCATCACTTTGACAAACCCTTGCGAATCAAGGTTCCTAAAGGTTTATCAAGGTTCTTAAAGCTTAATTTTTTTTTGAGCCTTGTTTTGGAAGGCGCTCAAAAAGCTAAGGCGGCAGGAGAAACTTAGGAGAAACAATTAACGTTAAAGAGTTTCTCATTTGTTTCTCCTAACCTTCTCCATGTTTCTCATTTGAGAAGGAATGAGAAGCAATGTGCCACAATGAGCCACTTTTTCGAAAAATCGGTTTGGTGTCATTTTCGGATCGCCAACGTGGGACTGACGCAGCGTCTTTTTTGTGTTCTTCGCAACTTTTGCGGTTAAATTCCCGCCATGAACGTTCGTGTTCGATTTGCTCCGAGCCCCACCGGCTATTTGCACATAGGCGGTGCGCGCACGGCTTTATTTAACTGGCTTTACGCTCGCCACGTCGGTGGCACGTTTGTGTTGCGCGTGGAAGACACCGACACCGCTCGCAACACCCAGGAAGCGACCGACGTCATCCTGCACGGCTTGCGCTGGCTTGGTTTGGACTGGGACGAAGGTCCCGAAACGCCGAACCCGAAAGGCCCGAGCAAAGGCGATTACGGTCCATATTTTCAATCACAGCGCAACGACATCTATCGCAAACGCATCCAGGAACTGCGTGACAAAGGCATGGCTTACGAAAAGGACGGCGCGATCAAGTTCAAGATGGACCTTAATCCGATTATCATTCCTGACCTGGTGATTGGCGATGTGCGCCGTGAGCCAACCGACCGCGAAGCTGTCGATCCCGATTTCGTCATTGTGCGCTCAGACGGCCAGCCCGTGTTCCATTTCGTCAACGTCGTCGACGACATCGAAATGAAAATCACTCACGTCATCCGCGGTGAAGACCACGTGAGCAACACCGCCAAACACATCGCGCTCTTTCGCGCCTTCGGTGTTGAGATTCCAAAATACGCACACATCCCGCTCATCCTGAATCCTGATGGCTCCAAGATGAGCAAACGCGATCGCGGCGCATCGTTGCAGACTTACGTCGATGAAGGATTTGATCCAAAAGCTGTCGTAAATTACCTGTCGCTACTTGGTTGGTCGCCGAAAGAAAACCGCGAAAAAATGCCGGTTGAAGAAATCGTCCAGCGCTTCGACTTGCCGCAAATCCTGCGTCACAACGCGCGCTTTGACATGACAAAACTCCAGTGGCTCGACGGTGAGTATCTGCGCGAGTTGCCGGACGACAAGTTTCGGGAATTGGCCATCGACGCATTTCGCCGCGCTGGAGTCAATTTGGACAAATATCCATCCGACTACGTAAACGCCGCGATCGCGACCTGTAAGGGCAAGGTAAAACGTTTCAGTGAGTTGCCTGCTTACGCCGGATTTTATTTTGCCGATGACGTGAAAATCGATCCAACGGTCGCGGCAAACGATTTTACACCCGACAACCTGGCGCGCCTAAAAAAGTTTCGCGACGCGCTCGAAGCATTGCCCGAGTTCAACGCCACCACCATCGAGCAAACAATCAAAGCAACCGCAAAAGAGTTGGGCGTGAAAGTCGGCCAATTAATCCACCCGACGCGTATGGCCTGCACCGGCAGCACTGCCGGCCCGAGTCTCTATCATCTGATGGAGATAATTGGAAAATCGACGGTGATTAAACGGTTGGACTCAGTTTTAGGTGGGGTCGTTGTATCGGGTTAAAACGGTCAGAGCCCAAGTTGCTTGCAACACCAAACCCAAGCATGTTGAATGTAGTGGATTGCGTCTCGTCTAAATAAAGGACATATGAAATTGATTGTTGCAAGGGCATTGCTGGTGGTCGCTGTCGCCGCCGGTGTTATTGGCTGTGGAACGCCCTACACCTACTCACCGTACGTTGGACAACAAAAAAATTGGACGACCAGCCCCGGCGGTTACGTCCGCAATGTTCAAGGCGTGCCATTCTACGCTCCCGGCCAATATCCAAACCGCCCCTACATGATCCTCGGCGCCGTCAGCACCGACAGTGAGGACAATATGGCTCGCGCCGCGCACGAACAACATGCCGATGCCGTCCTCGTTTCACACGACCAGATTTATCCCACCGGCTCAGTCGCGATGGCTGGAGCTGGAGTGGTTTGGTCCGAGCCGCTGACCGGCCGCGCCATCACGGCTAATTTGATTCGATTCCAATAAAAATCCGCGTCAGCAGGGCATTTTCATTGAACATAAAACGGACTTTGTGAGTCTGTTCTATGCCAAGATTATGTCTAATTCTCTACTGCAAACCGCTGCCAAATTTAACACGCGAATTGTTAAAATTGCCGCTGCCCTAATTCTGTGTTTTAGCCTGTGTTCTGCTAAAGCGGATCAAGCCACGCTCTCCCCGGGCGTGCAACAAGTTCTCAAATTGTCCCAGGCACACATGACCGACGACGTCATCACGTCGTACATCCGCAATTCAAACGATAGTTACAAATTGAGCGCCGACGACGTTCTTTACCTGAGCGGGCAGGGCGTATCTCAACCGGTCATTTCAGCGCTGTTGCAGAAGAGCAGCACTGCAACTGCCACCACCGCGCCAGCACCCGCTCAACCACAAGTCGCTCCAGCGCCAATCTCAGCACCCCCTGTGACCGCGCCAACATTCGCTCCGGCGCAAATCGCGTCACAGCCACAAGTGCTCCCACCTGGAGGACTGCCACCAATGTCCGCTCAAGTCGCCGTTGCTCCCGAGACGCCGCCACCCGGTTCATCGATGGACCTGAATTACTTCCAGGCTCAACTCGCACCTTACGGTCGATGGGTTGATATGGCGCCGTATGGACTGTGCTGGGTTCCATCCATTCAGAACGGCGATCCAGATTGGCGCCCCTACTTTAACGGCGGTCACTGGGATTACACCGACGCCGGCTGGAATTGGTCATCTGACTATCCATGGGGCGAGTATGTTTTCCATTATGGTCGCTGGGCACGCACAGCCTCAAATGGATGGGTTTGGATTCCCGGTTATCAATGGGGGCCGGCCTGGGTTTGTTGGCGTAACGCTGAGGCTGAAGGGTATTGCGGTTGGGCACCGTTGCCGCCCGGTGCGCGTTTCGTGCCCGGCATGGGACTCATGTGGGATGGTCGCGTCGCAACTGACGTGGACTTTGGCCTCGCTCCCGATGCGTTCGTCTTCGTTCCATTCGATCACTTCTGGGTCCATGACTACGTGCCGTGGGGCGCGCCGTATCATCGCGTGCCAATCCTTTTCCGCAGCAGCGTCGTCATTAACGGCTATGGCTTTGTCGGTGGACGCTTCTTCGTTGGCGGGCTCGGCCGCGATCGGATCGTATTGCGAACGCATCACGAAGTTGCGATTGTAACAATTGGATTCCACGATTCGCGCATCGAACACGAACACCGGGTCGTCGAACACGAACGCGTGATTCAACGTGACCGCGCCTACGATCGCCACGATCGTCATGACCGCTTCTTCCGTTAAACGACAGAGCATTGGACGACGCTAACAAAGGCAAAACGCAAATTGGATTCTTGCGTTCGCGTATTTGCCTGTGATATTTGTGAGCAGCAACGTGAAGCCCACGTGGCGGAATTGGCAGACGCGCTAGATTCAGGTTCTAGTGAGTAACATCGTACAGGTTCAAGTCCTGTCGTGGGCACCACTTCGACTCACCAGTCCACATTCACGCTCATCTTCTTCCCGAAACGATTGGTGTAAAATAATTGCTTCTGGGTTTTGCCGTATTCGTGCACGAGCTTGGTGATCTTCACGTCGTAGCAGCAATACTCCGCGATGTCCAAAAGCTTGCCTTCCTTGTACCAATAAATCGCCTGCATGCCTTCGCTGGTCTTTTCAACGCCTAGCGTGGCGTTGGCAATCGAATCCAAGGACAGTCGATGCTGTAACGTCTTCTGCAAATCCAACATCAGGTCGAGGCTAGGAACTTGTTCGAAATCGAAGAACGGGTTGTGACCTTGCAACACCGCGAAATCGAAGCGTTCGCTGTTGAACCCAACGACCAGGTCGGCGCGGCGGAGCTCTTCGATCAAGTCATTGACCTGACCCTCACCGTAAATTTTGTAATCACCACGAGCGGTGCTGTAGGTCACGCCGATGCTCATTCGCATGTCGCGAATTTTGTCCCATCCGCCGACTTCCGCGGCCGATTTTTGAGTTTCGATGTCGAAGTAAACGATGTTTGTCACAGGAAGCTATTGGTTGCTGGGCGTTTTTAACACAGAGCAGCGCGCGTGAGCAAGCGGTTTGCAATGGTGGACGTCAAAAATATAAACCGCTTACTCACGCGCGCGGCTCTGTTAGCTCAATTTCTCGATGCGCGCCTGGGCGTTGTAGTCGGGCACGCCGCCGACGGCATCGTAGTTGCCGCGTCGGATAATGACGTTTCCCTCGGGCCAATGGACTTGCAGATTTCCGCGCGCGATCGGGGCGATGAACACGCGTCCTTCCAGGCGACCAAGCGTGTTCACCAAAGCGATTCGGTCGTTCTGTCGAAGCTTCAATTGTTCGGCATCTTCAGGGCTGATGAAGATGGCATCGCGTTGAGCGCCAGTAATGGAACATGTCTCGTGGTAAATGAGCGTGTTGAATTGTTTGCCGCGACGCGTGCTGATCTCGAAAACACCTGCCGGTTTGGAAATGTTCGGGAGCGAGACGGCTTTGAAATGAGCTTTGCCGTCGAGCGTGGCAAATCTCCAATCGGCACACAAATGCGCTCCGCCGTATTGAATGGCATCGCCGGTTTTGCGCAGGTTTTGAATGCCGTCGTAAAATGGAACGACACGCGCAATTTCATCACGCATCTTCCAGCCGGTCTCGCATTTTAACAGATGCGCTTTCTCTGGATACACGGCTGCGGCGAGTTCGCGTAAAATCTTCCATTCAGCTTTCGCTTCGCCAAGTTGGCGTGGGATTTCGGGACTGAACGCGACGCGACGTTCGGTCGTTGTTTCGATGCCGCCATCGTCTTGTTCGTAACGCGTTTTGGCGGGCAGCAGAAGAACGTCTTCTTTCGCATCAATCAGCATCTGGTCGCAAAGGATGATGTCTTGATGGACGCGCATTGAAACATTCGCCAGGGCGCGTGTGACGTAATTCGGATCGGGCAATGTGCGAAGGAAATTGCCGCCTACAGAGTAGAGCAGGTCCAGGTCCCCGTTGGCACACGCATCGACCATCTCGGGGCTCGTCATTCCCTGCCAGTCGGGAACTTCGAATCCGTATTCCTTCGACAGGATGACTGCGTTTTGTGCGTTGATCGGTTTGCCGCCAGGAAACACGGTCGAGTAGGCACCCATTTCCGCGCCGCCTTGAACACTCGAGTGACCGCGGATCGGCATCAGTCCGCATTTGTCGCGACCGACGTAGCCTTTGAGCAGTCCAAGATTCAATACAGCCGAAACCGCATCGCCGCCATACGAGTGCTGGGTAATGCCCATGCTCCAGACCAGCACAGCGTTTTTCGCGTCGCGAATAAGCTCCGCAAATTCCTGCATCGAACTGCGCGGTAGTCCGGAATCACGTTCCAATATTGGCCATTCGATTTTTTGCGCGGCGGCTTTGAATGACTCGAATTCAGCGGCATGGTTCTCGATAAAGTTTTTATCTTCCCATCCATTTTCCAAAATAATTTTCGCAACGCCGGTCAAGAACGCGATGTCGCCGCCTTGGGAAACGGGGAACCAATAATCCATGATGTCGGTTCCGAAAACTGCGCTCTTCGCCGTCGATGGCACCCAATAACGTTCCAGCCCGGGTTCGCGGTATGGATTGACGACGACGACTTTCGTGCCGAGCAGTTTTGCTTCGTGCAGATATTTCGTCGTGACCGGTTGATCGTTCGCCGGGTTTGCGCCGAAGAAGATGATCAGATCCGTTCCGTACCAATCTTTGTAACTGCACGTTGTCGCCGCGACGCCGACGGCGTGCTTCATCGCACCGGTCGAGGGCGAATGACAGAGGCGCGCGGCGTTATCGACGTTATTCGTTCCAAGAAACCGCGCGGCCTTTTGAGCCATGTAATAAACTTCGTTTGTAACACCGCGCGATGTCACAAAGAACGCGAATCGTTTTGGATTACTCGAACGAATGCGCGCCGCGATGCGCGAGTAAGCGTCGTCCCATGAAATGCGCCGAAACCCTTTGTCGCCGCGCTGGCGAAGCATCGGGTAGGGGAGACGACCAAGTTCGCGCAACTGCGCATTGTCCTTCGAACGCAACTTGGACACGTCTTCCAGCAAAGACACATCCATCGCGGGCATCGTGTTCAGACGAAGCAGATTCAGCCGCGTCATGCACAGGTGAACGCCGTCGATCGTCCAATCGTGCAAGCCCGCAACGCCGAGCGCACAGCCATCGCACACGCCCTTCGTAATGACGTTCCACGCGTAACCGAGATTGTCGCGGTTTTGCCAAACGATGTTGGCCATGTCGCGAAAGTGCTTCGGCTTCGTTTGGCCAATGCCGAACGGAACGAGCGCCTTCAACTTGTCGCGCCAGGTTTTATGTAAACGATGACTCATGGACGTTGCGCTCTAGCTCAACTTCCTAAAACCGTTGCGCGTCTTTGCGTCCTTTGCGTTGAATTATTTATGCAAATGGCGACCTTTGAAGGTCAGTTCGGCGATGCCGGATTTGTCCAACTCGCCCAAATCTTCGGCGGTCATCTTGTCGTATTGTTTCTTAGTCGCAGTCGCGAGGGGCAGGTTCAAGCCCTGTTCCTTCGCGAGTTTGAGTGCGATGCCGGAATCTTTGGCGGCGTGTGATGCCGAGAAAAAACAGCTATGGTCGCGGTTCTGCATGTCTTCACCGTCCGTTTGCAGGACGCGAGAGTTGGCGCCGGTTTGAGAAAACACTTCGCGGAGCATGGCGAGATCAAGACCGAGCGCGGCGCCGAGGCCGAGGCCTTCAGCGAGACCAGCAGTGTTGATGTTCATGACCATGTTGACCAGCGCTTTGACTTGGGCCGCTTTGCCGGAACCGCCGACGTAACGCATCGAGGCCGCGAGTTTTTCGAGCACGGGTTTGGCGCGATTGAAAGCTTCTTCTTTGCCGCCGAGCATCAAATACAACGTGCCTTCGCGCGCCTGGGTGATGCTGGAAGCCATACAGGTTTCGAGCGATTGCGCGCCGATTTTTTCGGCCTTTTGTTCGACCCAAACGTGAGTCGCGGGACTGACCGTGGCGCAATTGATGAAGAGTTTTCCTTTAGCGCGGCTGAGCAGACCTTTGGTGAAAATGGTTTTCATCGCCTTGTCATCGGTGACGACGGTGATGATCACGTCCGAAGCGCGGGTGACATCTTTGAGGTTTTCAAAAGATTGTGCGCCGAGTTCTTTGGCCAACTCCGCGGCTGCTTCAGGTTTCACGTCGTAAAGAGCGGTGACGTTGAAACCTTGTTCTTTGAGGCGGCGGGCCATGTTGGCACCCATTCGCCCAACTCCGACAAATCCGATTCGTTCCATAGCAATTCTCCAGGTTAAAGGTTATTAAACAATGCGTGGCTGCGCGTCGGCAAAGTTACACGCTGAGCCGCAGCGATGAAAAGGTTTTTTGGGCCTATTCGGAGTGCGAAATGCGAGGCCGACGTTCGGCTCTGCCACCCGCAGATCGTCAGAACGCGAATTGAATCTCCGAGCATGTTCAATCGTTCCCATTCGCATTCCGACTTAGGCACCTTCACCCTTTCCCTACAACCTCGCCATCGCCGCTTCAATCTGCTTCAGCGTCTCCGGCGTCAGCCCTTGTTTCATTTGGGGTTCAACACTCGCCTTCTTCTCCGTCTGTACGTCATCATACTTCCGCACCAACAAATTCGCCCGCTTCCTCCTCGCCCGATCCTGCGCTTGATCACTCGCCACCCGCGCAATTCGGAAAACCAACTCTGGCTTCGCTTCCACTAACTCCTTCAACGTCCCCCGATGCAAGTCCTGCAACGAACGCACAATCTGCATCCCAATCAACATCTCATTAAACCGTTCAATTCCTTCTGCCTCATTCCGACAACTTCTCCACCGCCTTAACCACTCGGCCAACATCATTCCGAATCGCCGCCATCCGTTCCTGGTCGCGCAACCAATCCTGATGCCCGCCGCGTCGCCACGTCGACAAATCAAACTTCGTCACCCCATCAAACCCCTTCTTCTTCAGCGCCGCCGAAATCTCCACATATTTCATTCCATCCCGGATTTGTTCATTCAACCATTCCCGCGTCTCAAACGGCATCCGCGCAATCTTCCCCCACCGCTTCCTTCCCGGCAAAACCCCCGCCACCTCACCACAAACCGACTCCCTCGCCACGGCTGTAATCCGTGCTCCGCGTTTCTTCCATCGAACTTTACTTCCTCCCTCCACTGCAACCCGTGAACCCTCCGCCACCACCGTCACCGCCGCATCCCCAACCGCCACAGCCTCCGACGTAACCCCAACCGCGCCCGCCGCGGCATTCCCAGCCTCGACCGACGCTTCTTTACGCTCTAAAACCTGCCCCTCTTTCAAATCCGAAATTTCAAATTTGAAATTCTCTCCGTCATTGTTCTCGCTGGCATTCATATCAATCCAAAAACAATACAAATGAAGTGACTACCCTGTCAACACTGCCGCCAAACTATTTGTTATGCTACATCCTATTGACAGACCGCTACTTCCCGCCTAACATCTCAACCATGGTCGCCGGCCAAGCCGGCCTCGAGCCCAAAACGGCCCGATTCGTTCTTTGAAATAGCAACAAATACCTCGGCAAAGGCGCAACCAGTTGCCGCCAGTAGTGACTTGTAGCAACTAGTAGCAACATTCCCGCGCATTTTCCGGAGTGCGGACGTCCTCGCCCGCAGCAACGCACGATTGCAACCTGCGCGCCAGGAGATCCGCAGCGTCGACGTTGCATCCTGCCTTGCTGCGCCCGAGACTGGCGCACTCCGAAGAAACTGGATTAGTGCCCATGAATCACACCCCGTTTTTGATCAAAGCGCGGGCGATGTAGCGTTGGAGGATGCGATTTGGCGATCGTGTAATGCACGCCAGATGATGCAGGCGCAGGCGATTGCGATGCCAGTCCATGCGATGATGTTGAGCGCTGCGGCTATGCGCGTATCGTATTGCAGCAGACCCCAGCGCCGCAGAATGGTGTGCCAGTCGTGATCGCCACCACCGACGAGCGGCAGCGCCATGGTGCGCGCGTCAGCCATGTAACGGGCAATGTTGAGCCAGTTTTCGAAAAACCAAATGGCAGCCGCGGCGACCGCCAGGGGATTGCCTTTGCGCCAAAAGCTCACGGCTAAGACGCACGGAAAAACTAATTGGCCAATCGTGCCGCCATAAGGTTCGAGGCGCGAACTGAACAGACCGATAATTGGATGACCAGCTTCGTGGAAAAGCAGGTTGGCGTGGTCGAGCACGAAAATAAATCCGCGTTCCGACCGGAACAATAGAACGAGGAAAAGGGCTAGGCCGGCGGCGAAGCCGGCAAGTCCTTTGGTCGTTATACGATCCCATTCGCGTTCTTCCATGAAGGCGAATTAAGCAGGATTTCAGCCAGAAAAGAACGGTTATTGATATGCTGCCGGACGTAACAACTTCGCTGCACGCCCCAGCATTCATTGCCAGCTATCGTGCTCTTATTGCGCCAGTGCAAGGATACCTATTTAGGCTTGGTATATACTCCGTTCGGTGTGCGGACGGCTGTTCCGTTGGGGGTTTCAACCGCGGTTCGGTTTTGCGTGCGATTAACCGATCCATTATCTGACGGCTCTGTATAAACGTTTCCGTTTCGAGTCTGGACAGCTGTTCCGTTTTGCGTTTGGACGGCTGTGCCTCCCCTTCGAGTGGTGACAGCTCCTCCGTTCTTGGTCTCGACAGCACCAGCTCCGTTACGTGTCTCCACAGCGCCACCATTTTGTGTCTCGACGCCCCTGACACGACGCCCTTCATAAGTGTTGGGCTCAGCCTGAACCGTCAAGGCGGCGACGCTGAACAGTGTCAGGACTCCGCTCACGATTTTTAATTTGAATGTGGTTTTCATTTAATCCTCCTCACTCAACCTAGGAGCGAAATAGTTTATCGGTAAGGGGAATTGTTTAGCCAACAAGTCACCAAGGGGCTGGGTGTGGAAACTTCAAATTCCAAAACTTCAAACCGCCGTGCTCCGAGACCAGTCGCGAAATCTCTAGCGATCGGGGGTGTGGAAGGGTTTGGATTGGTGGTAGAGGGTGATGCGTTGTTCAGCCATCATCGCCGCGTTGGTGTTGCCGGATTGCATATATAACTCACGCTCATGGTCAGCAGCGGCAATTGCGTCGGGGAAGCGTCCGGCTTCGGCGTAGGCCACGTCTAAGACGTTGAGGCATTGCGGGTCGTTATTACGAGTGATGTGGCAGGCGCGTTCGGCGAGGGAGACGGCTTCGGGGCCGTTGCGGATTTCGGGGCGCGGACAGGTGGCGAGGAGCCAGGCCATGTCTTTGAGCGCGGGCAGGAAATGTGGATCGTAGTGCAGGACGGTGCGGTATTGGTCGAGCGCTTCGGGCAAGTGGTCGGCGGCAACGAGGGCGTGCGCTAGTTCGTAACGGTATTCGGTGTGTGAAGGGCGGGCGTCGACGGCTTTGCGAATGAGGTCGATGCCTTCGTTTATTTTGCCGCTGCTGACAGCGAGTGTGCCCAACGTGCAAAGGGCCTGGGCGTCGTTGGGATTTATTTTCAAAACTTCGTGAAATTTCTCCTGTGCTTCGGCGGTGTGGCCTTGAGTCATGAGAACCCAACCGAGAGCGTTTAGGCCACCGGGATCGCCGGGGTGCAAGCGGTCGGATTCGCGCAATAGTTGGAGCGCGAGGTCCGGGCGGTCGTGGCGAAACCAATACATACCGAGGTTTTGGTGGACGTAGGCGTTGTGCGGGTCGATGTCGATGGCGTGCTGCGCGAGGGTGGCGCTGTTTTGCCAATAGCTGATTTGTTTGTGTGCGGCAACGGCGAGCGTTGCGCTGGCGGCGATTGCGGCTGCGCTCAGAAAGATGGCGCGCGCGGAGCGACGCGCGCTACCGGAGCTGAGTTTTTGGGCGAGTTCGCAAATGGTCCAGGTCACGGCGATGAAGAGGCCAATGGAGGGCAGGTAAGAGTAACGGTCGGCCATGCCTTGCCGGCCGACTTGCACGATACCGATGACGGGCAGCAACATTCCGATAAACCAGAACCAGCCAGTGGCAGCCCACGGGAATTTGCGCCAGGCAGCGAGGACGAGGGCCGAGACGATGACGAGTAGCGCGATGGATGGGACGACGAGGTCCCATGGAATGGGTTTTGGGAAGACGTAGAAAAATGTGAGGTCAGCCGGCCAGAATAGTTTTTGGATGTAGCGGACGTAGGAAAGGAGTGCGTTGCCGAGGCGGTCGTGCAGAGGCAATCGTTCCAATGGCGCGACGCTACCGCCGGTTTTTTGAGCGATGTAAGTGACGACGCTCAAGGCGGCGGCGAGCGCGAAGAACGGAATTTTTTCGCGAACCAACCGAACGATCGTTTGTTTGTCGGCTTTAAATCGGCCAAGTGGCCATCCGTCCAACAGCAGCAGGACGAAGGGCAGGGTGACGAGCATGGGTTTGGAGAGGAGACCGAGCGCGTAGAGAATAATGCTGAGCCAGTAATATCGGCCGAATCTCGGCTTCGCCTGGTGAGTCGGTGAGGCTGAGTTTGTCCGTTCGACATAGCAGGCGTAGGACATCAAGGTGAGGACGAAGAACAAGGCGCTCAAAACATCTTTGCGTTCGGAAATCCACGCGACGGATTCGATGTGCATCGGGTGCCAAAGAAACAATGCGGCGACAAATGTGCTTCGCCACATCGCGCCAGTTACGCGGTTTAAGAACAGGAACAGCAACGTTCCGGTGACAGTGTGAAGCAGTAGGTTGATGATATGATGGCCGCCGGCATCCAAACCGAACAGCTGGCAATCGATCATGTGCGAGATCCATGTGAGCGGATGCCAGTTGGCCGAGTGTTCGCGCGCAAAGGCCCAAACGATTCCGGGCCAGGTGACGCCCTGTTGCACGACATCGTTTTCGTAGACGTAAGCGGGATCGTCGAAGTTGATGAAGTCGAAATGCGCGACCTGATAATAGATGCCAAGGGTGATGGCGATGAGGATGGCGCAGATGATGAAACGCGTGCGTTGGTCGCGTAGTCTGCTTGCATCGATTTCGCCGTTACTCACGAGCTTATGATTCACGCTGTTGGCTGAAGGCGCACGAAATATTTAAGGTCCGTCTCCAGTGGTGGCCTATTCGATAAAGAATTGGTGCTTGACACTTTTGCCGGGCTTTCGGAAGCTCGCGACATCCCATTAGAGCGGTTGTGCCCCCGCGGTTTTATCCGATGACGGATGGACTATGCCCATCCTTAACTCGGCACTCCCAACGGTGCCGCAAACAGAAAGCTCATTATGACCGCGTTTCGAAACCGAAAGTTCGGATCCTCGCTGGCGTTGGCAGTTGGCGCCGCAGTGTCCATCATCTCGCTCAACACATTTGCACGCCCGATTGGTATCGACGTGTCGTCGTACCAAGGCTCTCCCAATTGGGCGAGCATCAAGAGTTGCGGCTGGACGTTCGCGTGGGCGAAAGCAACTGAAGGCGCGACGATCAACGATGGCAGCTATCGCTACAACATCAACAATGCGAAAGCCAATGGCGTCTATGTTGGCGCGTATCATTTTGCGCATCCAAACCTGAACTCGCCCGGAACTGAATCAAGTCATTTTTGGAGTATCATCAGCGGGGATATCGCCAAGGATGGCAAGAGCTTGCAGCCGACTTTGGATTTTGAAGTGTTCAGCGGCGTCACAGGCGCGAGCAGTTATACGACGTGGGCTGATGCATTTAATAATGCGATCGTCAGCAGTGCCAAGGCGAAGGGAGTAACGGTGAGTCCGGTTCTTTACACGAGTTCGTGCAGCGCCTGTAATTTTGGTAGCGGCATCGGTTCGTGGATTCCGTGGATCGCCAACTACAACGGGCAAAGTTCGCAAACCGGCACTCCGTGGAGTGTGTGCAGCAGTTGCGATATCTGGAATAAATGGACGGCCTGGCAATATAGCAGCAGCGGCTCTGTTTGCGGCATCAGTGGCGCGGTTGACGTGGATTCGTTCAACGGCACTTCGGCATCACTCGTGAACACGCTGGTGATTGATGGCGATGGTGCGGCTTCGTTCGCACCGGCACCGGCGGCTGTATCGTGGGGTTCCGGACGTCTCGACGTCATTGTTCGCGGTGGTGGCGATGCCATTTATCACAAATATTATGTCAGCGGCACAGGTTGGTTGCCGAATGGGGCGACTGGAAGCTTTGAAAGGCTTGGCGGCGTTTCGGAATATGGACCTGGCATAGCTTCGTGGGCGGCAAATCGCCTTGATGCCTTCTGCATCGCGACGGACGATTCTCTGCAACACAAGTATTGGGACGGTTCGAACTGGCTTCCTGATCCGCATTGGGAAGATATGGGTGGCACGGCCACCTCCAGCCCAGCAGCGGTTTCGTGGGGTAGTGGTCGCATCGACGTGGTTGTGCGCGGTGGATCGAACCATATCTATCACAAGTATTACATCAGCGGCCAAGGATGGTTGCCGACCAACTTTGAAGATATCGGCGGCAACTCGACTTCCAGCCCGGCTATCTGCTCGTGGGGTGCGGGTAACCTGGATGTGTTCTATCGCGGCACGGACAACACCTTGAAACACCTCTATTATCGCAGCGGAGCGTGGAGTGGGCCGGAAGATCTGGGTGGCACGTTGACTTCTGGTCCGTGCGCCGTTTCCCCGAGCTCTGGTCGCATTGACGTCTTTGTGCGCGGTGGTTTGAATCACATTTATCACAAATATTACATCACCGGCCAAGGTTGGTTGCCGAGTGGTTCGTTCAACGACATCGGCGGCGACGCGACTTCGCCACCGGGAGCTTGTTCGATGGGTGGGGATAGTTTCGACGTGTTCTATCGCGGCACAGACAACAACTTGAAGCATCTGTATTGGCGCGGCAGCAGCTGGCTCGGTCCTGAAGACCTCGGCGGTACGTTGCAGTAAAATCGTCATGTTGCCCTTTCCTCGAAAGGGGAGAGGGCATCGTTCATCACTCTCCGAAACATAGCGCTTATCCAAGGCGCATCACAAAAAACAAACCATGAAAAAGTTAATTATCCGATCAGGTTGGCGTCATGCCATTACGGCGAGCGCCATGATGTTTGCCATCGAAACCATTCACGCCAGACCTTTGGGGCTGGACGTCTCGTCGTTTCAGGGCTCACCCAGTTGGAGTAGCATCGCCGGTGCGCGCGACTTTGCTTTCATCAAAGCAACGGAGGGCGCGACCATCAATGATGGCAGCTATAGCTACAACATCAGCCATGCAAAATCCGCCGGCGTTTTGGTCGGCCCGTATCACTTCGCGCATCCGAACTTGAACAGCCCCGGCACTGAATCCGGTCATTTCTGGAGCATCATCGGCGGCAACATCCTTGGCGATGGCAAGACTCTCCAGCCGGTGCTTGATTTTGAAGTGTTCAGCGGTGTGACTGGCGCCAGCAGTTACACCGGTTGGGCAAATGCGTTCAATGACGACATCAAAAGTAAAGGAAGCGCAAAAAGCCTGATCCTGAAGCCGATGCTTTACACCAGCGCGTGTAGCGCATGTAACTTCAGCTCGAGCATTGATCAATGGATTCCGTGGATCGCCAATTACAACGGCCAAAGCTCGCAGACTGGCACGCCTTGGAGCGCGTGCAGCAGTTGCGATCAATGGTCCGATTGGACGGTGTGGCAATACAGCGACAGCGGCTCGGTTCCGGGCGTGAGCGGCGGTTGTGACGTGGACGTGTATCACGGTAGCAGCGTCGCTGGACTCACGGATGAACTTGTCATCGATGGCAATGGCACGAGTTCATACGCGCCGGCTCCCGCGGCAGTGTCGTGGGGCGTCGGTCGTATCGATGTTGTCGCTCGCGGTGGTGGCGATGCTATCTATCACAAGTATTACATCAGCGGCCAGGGATGGTTGCCGGCGGATCACTTCGAAGACATCGGAGGTATTGCCAACAACGGACCGGGCATCGCGTCGTGGGGTGTCAACCGTCTGGATGTTTTCTGTCCTGATACGAGCGATTCGCTCCGCCATAAATACTTCAACGGAACTGATTGGTTGCCGACGCCACACTGGGAAGACATAGGAGGCACGCTGACCTCAGCGCCCGCCGCGGTTTCGTGGGGGCCCAATCGCATCGATATCATTGTTAAAGGCGGTCAAAACAATCTGTATCACAAATGGTGGGATGGCAGCTCATGGCAGCCTAGCACTGGTTTCGAAAACATCGGTGGCACGGGGGTAAATCAACCGGGCATTTGCTCATGGGGAACGAACCGGCTGGATGTTTTTTATCGAGGCTCCGACAACGCATTGCATCATTTCTGGTATATCAGCGGTGTCTGGAATGGTCCTGAAAATCTCGGTGGAACTTTGACCGGAGGTGTCTCTGCCGTGTCGTGGGGTAGTGGCCGTATCGACGTCGTCGTTCGTGGCGGACAAAATCACATCTACCACAAATATTATATTAGCGGACAAGGCTGGCTGCCGAGCGGCGGCTTCGAAGATCTCGGCGGCAGCGCCACATCTGCGCCGGGGATTTGTTCGTGGGGTTCAGGCCGTCTGGATGTGTTCTGCCGCGGCACCGACAACGCACTTTGGCATAACTGGTACGACAGTGGCACATGGAATAGCTGGCAGAGCCTCGGTGGCACGTTGGAATAATCTAATTTGTTCCTAGCCACCTCGCGCCCGCGCAGTTCAACACCCTGCGCGGGCGTTTTTGTTTCGAAACTGCGCGTTTGAAATTTCTTCGTAATAGCGGGGCAAATACAGTCTGCGTTTTCGTTCGAAATCGAAATTATGCTGTTGACAGCTTTTTCTGATTAGGTAAGTCTCGGCTCGTTCCCAATTAAGGCGGTGACCCGCCAGCAATTCAATCGAGTTGGTATCTGCCTACCTCAGATTGACGCAGAACATATGAACGCGTTTAACCGATTGCACAGGACCACTGACGAACAGGTGTAGCGGAACATCATTTCCCCGAAACAATGCTCATCAACCGCACTTCAAACGAAACGCAAAAAACGAAAGAAACGCAAATGATCAAAACAACCGATCAAAAGTCCAGCTGGTGGCGAACGCTTTTTGCGTCTACCGCAGTTCTGGGAATTCTCACATCCGCACACGCGCGAACCACAGGTATCGACGTCTCGTCGTTCCAAGGCACTCCCAGTTGGAGCAGCATAAAAAGCTGTGGCTGGACTTTTGGTATTGCGAAAGCGACTGAAGGCCAGACCACCGACGATCCAGACTTTAGCTACAACATGAGCAATGGTAAAGCGAATGGTGTTTACATGGGTGCGTATCACTTTGCACATCCCGAACTGCACTCGCCCTCGACCGAATCCAGCCACTTCTGGGGTACGGCCGGTGGAACGCAATTGGCAGATGGCAAAACTGTTTCGCCGACGTTGGACTTTGAAGTGTTCAGCGGTGTCGTGGGTGCGAGCAGCTACTCCGACTGGGCCAACCAATGGTTCAATGACATTTTGAACGACCTTGGCGGCAAAGAATCACAACCGATCCTCTATGTCAGCGCGTGTAATGCTGCTAATTTCAACAACAGCGTTGACGCGTGGTCACCGTGGATCGCGAACTATAACGGGCAGAGTCCGCAAACGGGCACACCATGGAGCGTTTGCAGCAGCGGCAATGTGTGGGGCAATTGGTCGATGTGGCAATACAGCAGCAGCGGCTCTGTTTGCGGTGTCAGCGGTTCTTGCGACGTGGACGTTTATAATGGCACCACTGCGCAATTCACCACGGAACTGCTCATCGACAATCCCGGCGGCACGACCAAGCCGACAACATGGTCGTCCGTGAATGGCGGCCCGATTGCGATGAACACGGATGGCACGCTTGAAATTTTCGGCGTGCAAGGCACGACAGCAAAGCACGAACATCAGAACACCCCTAACGGCACATGGACTGCATTGATCAACATGGGTGGAATCACGGCGATTCCGGGTGTGGCTGTCGCACGCAATACCGACGGGCGCCTGGAAGCGTTTTGCTACAATACCGGCGATGGCACAGTCTATCACCAATACCAAACGGCGGCACACATGGGCTTCACGACGTGGTTCCAGATGGGCGCAAGCGCTGGCGTGACGAATCTGGTCGCCATAACCAATCTGGATGGCCGTATGGAAATCTGGGGTATCAAGAACGGCACGACCTGGCATGATTACCAAACTGCAGCTGGCCAAGGCTGGAATGGTTGGGTCAGCCACGGTGGAACGGTTAAGGCTGGCTATGGGATCGCTCGCAACCCGGATGGTCGTCTGGAAATCTTCGGCGTCGGAACTGATGGCGCCGTCTGGCACGACTATCAAACGGCGGCGGGCAGCGGCTGGAACGGTTGGGTCAGTTTGGGTGGCGCAACGATGGATGGAAATATCGCCGTCGCCAACAATGCTGACGGTCGTCTAGACCTTTATGCTTGCCACAGCGACGGTCACGTTTGGCACAACTACCAGGTTAAAGGCGGCGGCGGCGCGTGGAATGGCTGGGGTGATACCGGCGTTCCTGGCACCGGCGGTCGCGGCGGCATGTGCATCGGCATCAACAAAGATGGACGCCTCGAAGTGTTCGTCAGCACGCCTTCTGGTGTTGTCTGGCATCGCTATCAGAACACCAGGAACGGCGATTGGACGTCATGGTCTAGCCTGGGCAGCAGCGCCATTGATCAGCATCTGTTCTGCGCGAATAACGCGAACGGTGCGCTGCAAGTCTTCGGCATCCATACTGGCGACAACGTCATCTATACCAACTACCAGAATCCGCCCGGCGGTGGTTGGAATGGTTGGTTCAGCATGGGCAATGCTGGGACGATGTTCTACTACGGTCAGCCGTAAATAATTCGAACCTAACCAACTCACGCCCGCGCGAGCCAACAACCCGCGCGGGCGTTTTCTTTGCTTCTGGCTTGAAAATGTGTCCGAGATTCGCACCCTAAAAGCTTGCGCAAATCCCCTTCGAAAATGCCCCCGACTTCTCGAATAGCGTGGAAGGATTATGCCCCGGGTTTGCTGATATTCTGCGCCGTGGTCGTCGTGTTCTGGCCGGTCTATTCGGCTGGGTTCATTTGGGATGACAACGTGATGTTGACGGAAACGCCGTTGATGCACGGGCCGTTCCACGCGCTTTGGACTGGAGCGTCGGGCGTGGATTACTTTCCGGTGACGTATTCCAGTCTTTGGATTGAATGGCGACTGTGGGGGTTGAATGCGGCTGGTTATCACGTGACGAATGTATTGTTGCACGCAGTCAGTTGTGTCGTTCTGTGGCGAGTTTTTGTGCGACTCAAAATTCCCGGAGCGTGGCTAGCAGCACTACTTTTCGCGGTGCATCCGGTGAATGTGGAATCGGTCGCATGGATCGCCGAGCGGAAGAACGTGCTCGCAATGTTATTCTACGCGGTGACGGCGTGGGCGCTCATCAGATTTGTGCAGGGCGGGGAACGCAGATGGTATTTTATTTCGCTTGCCGCGTTTTTGTTATCGCTGCTCGCTAAACCAGCGGCGGTGGCGTGGCCGTGTGTGGCGTTCGGGATTGTATGGTGGATGACGAGGTTCAAGTCTGAGGACCAAAGTGCCGGCAGTCGGAGCAGTGCTGTGCCCACACCGAAGATTATTGTCTGGGTAGCGCCGTTTTTATTGATGGCGGTCGTGCTGGCGCTGGTTACGGTTTGGTTCCAAAATCATTTCGCGATTAAGGGGGATGTGGTTTATGAGCGGGATTTTTCGAGCCGAGTCGCGACCGCGGGTCTGGCAATTTGGTTTTACCTCGGGAAAGCACTGGTTCCGTGGCCGCTCTCGTTTATCTATCCGATGTGGAAAATGACGCCGCTTTCATTGGTTTATTTTCTGCCGCTCATTGGGTTAGTCGTCACGTTTGTGGTTGGTTGGGTATTTCGAAAGCGCTGGGGGACACCGGTTTTATTGGGGCTTATTTATTTTGTTTTGTTGCTCGCACCGATCCTGGGGATTTTCAAGATTTCGTTCCAAAGATATTCGTATGTTGCCGATCATTGGCAATATTTTGCGTTGCCGGCAATCACGGTTGTAGTCGCGCTGACAATAAGGAGGTTGCCGTATTTCCGGTTCGTCGGAGTGATGCTTGTCATGCTGTTTGGTTGGCTGACGATCTTGCAGGCGCGCATTTATCACGACAGTGAAACGATTTGGACGGATACATTGCGCAAAAACCCGGATTCATGGGTCGCCTTGGGAGGGCTTGGCCTGAAGCGGATGCGGGCCGGACGGTTGGAGGAGGGGATTGTGTTATGTGAGCGATCGCTCGAAATCTATCCGCACCAGGGAGAATCTCATGCGAATTTGGGGCTCGCCTTGTTAAAGCTGGGCCGGGTGGATGAAGGCATTCAGCATCTGCGCAACGCGATTCAAATCGAACCTGATTATGTTCCCACCTACTGCAATCTGGCGGATGCCTTGAAGGCGCAAGGGAAGTTCGACGAAGCAATTGCCTTGTATAAAGAAGCGATCCGGCTGGGGCCGACTGTGCCGCTGTCCTACAACGCCCTCGGATCGTTATATGCAGAGCAGCGCCGGAAAGATGAAGCGCTCGAACTGTTTCGGAAAGCGGTGGCGCTCTGGCCGAATTACATGAATGCGCTCTCAAACCTCGGCGCGATGTTGACGAGCCAAGGCAAACCCAAGGAAGGACTTCCATATCTCAAAAAAGCGGTTGCCC
This sequence comes from uncultured Verrucomicrobiae bacterium, assembly GCA_963702845.1. Classification (GTDB taxonomy): domain Bacteria; phylum Verrucomicrobiota; class Verrucomicrobiia; order Limisphaerales; family Palsa-1400; genus JAICXV01. The sequence goes on from OY969763.1 coordinate 1,794,659, forward strand.
TGGACCCGAACTATGCCGGTGCCCGCGCGAATCTAGGGAATGCGTTGCTGGATTTAAAACAATTCACAGAGGCGCGCGAGCAGTTTGAAGTCGCGCTACGAATTGATCCCGAGCTGGTGCCGGCAAAATATGGTTTGGCCGATTGTCTCAAGATGGCGGCAGAAAGCAACTAACGGTCATCAGAACAGCACCTTAACCTGATGCGCTTGACCATCATCTTTCAGCGAGAGCGCATCGCCAGATTGCTCCGCGCCATCGACTGAAATCGCTTTCACCTTTTGCCAACCCGCCTCGGCCTGTAGTTCAATGTCGTAAAGCGTTTTGCCAACGCGGTAATGAACCTTGAACGATTTCCATTCCGGTGGAATGCAGGGAACAAATCGCAGCCTGTCACCTTCGCGACGTAACCCCAAAAGGTGTTCGAGAGTCAATCGATACAACCAGCCCGCCGAGCCGGTGTACCAGGTCCAACCACCACGCCCGACGTGCGGCGGAACACCGTAAATATCCGCGACTGCAACGTAAGGTTCCACGCGATACATCCCGGCTTCATCAGCGTTTTTACTGTGGTTGGGCGGCAGAATCATTCGGAACAATTCCCAGGCACGGCGATGATCGCCCATCATTGTGAACGCGATAATCGTCCAAACGGCGGCATGCGTATATTGGCCGCCATTTTCGCGAATGCCCGGGACGTAACCTTTGATGTATCCGGGGTTGAGCGCCGATTTGTCGAATGCGGGCGTGAAAAGCTGAATCAACCGGCCATCGCGGCGGACGAGTCGTTGATCGACCGCATCCATTGCTTTGCGGGCACGGCCCGAATCGCCTGCGCCGGAAATCACCGCCCAACTTTGTGGCAACGAATCGATTTGGCATTCCTCGTTTTCTGCCGATCCCAGTGGTGTTCCATCATCGAACCACGCCCGTTTATACCAGTTACCGTCCCATGCGTTCTCTTCGATGTAGTGGTGGAGCTGCTCTGCTTCTTCAACGCACTTTTGCGCGAACGCGTCATCGTGACGTTGGCGTGCGACCTGGGAGAACTGCGTCAACACATTGTGCAGGAAGAACCCGAGCCAGACGCTTTCGCCCTTGCCGTGTTCACCGACGAGATTCATGCCATCGTTCCAATCACCACAGCCGATCAGCGGAATTCCGTGCGCGCCGAATTTGAGCCCATTTGTTACTGCGCGGACGCAATGTTCGTAGAGCGTCGATGACGGGCCGACTCGCGGAAGATCAAAATACGCTTCTTCATCGGGCTTGAGTGGCCGCCCTTCGATGAACGCAACCGTCTCGTTGAGGATGTCGTAATCACCGGTCGAGAACACGTATCGGCAAACCGCGAACGGCAACCACAAATAATCATCCGAAAAATGCGTGCGAACACCACGATTGGTCGGCGGGTGCCACCAATGTTGCACGTCACCTTCAACGAACTGGTGCGCGGCGGCGTATAATATTTGATCGCGGAGCGCGCGCGGATTGCAGTGAACGAGCGCCATCGCGTCCTGGAGTTGATCGCGGAATCCAAACGCGCCGCTCGATTGATAATAGCCGGAGCGCGCCCACATCCGGCAACCGAGCGTCTGGTAGACAAGCCATTGATTCGCGAGTAAATCCAGCGCGGGTTCAGGCGTTTCGACCTGCACTGCGCCGAGCGTCTCGTTCCAATACGCCTTGACGGCATCGAGCTCGGCATGCACCGCCGCAGGATCTTTGAAGCGCTCGATTAACTGTTGCACTTCACCAGCATCGCGGGCCGCGCCGAGGCGGAAAATAATTTCGCGCTCCTGTCCTTCGCCCAAATCGAAGGGCACTTGCATCGCCGCACAAGGATCAAATCCTGCGCCGACTCTGCCGGATAATCGCAATCGCCGCAAAGCCGCCGGTTGTGCAAGAGTGCCATTCCTTCCAATAAATTCGCACCTATCACCGGTCAGCGTGCGCGTCGGAACTTGGACGTCCACGAATGCGACGCGCCCTGGGAAATCGGTGTTGTAGGCATTGCGAGCAAGTAACGCGCCCGTTCGCGTATCTAGTTCGGTGATGACGTGCGGCAAGTTCTTCGACCGCAACTCGCCGAGCACCCATTCCCAATAACCAAATGCTGACAGCCGTTTCGCACGATTCGATGTATTGCGGAATTTCAATACCGCAAATTTCACCGGAGCATCTTTGGCGACGAATATCGTTAGCTCGGATTCAACGCCGTATTCGCTGTAAGTGAAAACCGAGTAGCCGGCCCCGTGACGAATGCCATACGGCTGCGTGCCGCGGGCGGGCAGGGGAGTCGGCGACCAAAACTCGCCGGTCTGTTCGTCGCGAATGTAGAACGCCTCGCCCGTCGTATCCATGACCGCGTCATTGCCCCATTTCGTCAGGCGATACTCGTGGCTGTTTTCGAACCACGTGTAAGCGCTGCCGCTCTCCGAAAGCACGGTGCCGAAGTGGGGATTAGCGATCACGTTCACCCACGGTGCAGGTGTCACCTGACCGGGCTTCAACGTGATGACGTATTCGTCGCCTTCCGGGCTGAAGCCGCCGAATCCGTTGTAAAACTTTAATCGTTGCTCCGGCGATCGAGGTGGAAATTGTCGATCTTGTTCCGCGCGTCGAACCGGAATCAACTGCGGAATTGTTGGTTCAGGTCGAACGCGGCGATTGGTTTGATCGACTAAAGTTCCCGCTGAATCCGACAGCACCAGGCGCGCGACAGTTTGCAGCAATACCTGGTCGTCGGCCTGGATCTGGTCCGATCGTCGCACGAAAATCCCACCCGGCCGATCCAGCATCGCTGCTTCCGTTGATGCCGCTACCATGCCGACAACTTGATCGAACAGGCTTTGGCGATAAATCGAATCTTCCTGCGTCAGAATGACCATGTCGCACTGGAGTCCCTTGAGCCGCCAATACGCGTGTGCTTGCAAAATCTTTTTCGCGAAATCATTCGAATTTATATCGCTCAAATAAATCAGTGCGATCGGCAGGTCGCCGGAGATTCCATAAGCCCACAAACTGCTTTGGCCGCGCTTGTTTTTTATCAGCGTAGCGGCAGGTGCGCGCCGGAACTGATGCGCATAAATCAATGCGGTCGCAAGCCTTCCAAAAAGCTGGGCGTCAGCTTCGGTTGAATTGAGTTGATGCAAGACCACCTGCGAATGCGTCCAGGCCAGGTCCATGATGCGGTCGGACAATGTCGCGTCGCGATACTTCGAGACAATGTGCATTGCCCCTTCACGCGTTTCGCACACACCAAAAATCAGATCGACCCGAGCCGATTGATCCGGCGCGAGCTTTATCACACGGCGAATGGCAATGATCGGATCAAGCACTGGGCCCTCGCTGTTTGAGAGCGGCCCCGGCGCTTCCATGGCCACGGGATTCGCGGTCGTGCGGCAGCGGCCCACAAATTTACTGCGATCAGTTTCGTAGGAAACCTCTTCTGTGACGGCCCCGTGGGGCAGCATCAAATGAACATAAAATGGTGGGCTATCCTTCTCCGAGCGTGGCCGGCGTTTACAAAGAATCGCGGCGTGCTGGCGAAGAATTTCCGTCTCGACAAACAAATTGCTAAACGCAGGGTGGGCGAGATCCGCGTTTTGTTGCGCCAGCACAACCTCCGCGTAAGTGGTCAGTTCAATCGTCTTCGGTTTCGGTGAGCGGTTCGTCAACGTGATGCGCCGCAATTCAACGTCGTCTTCGGTCGAGACGCTGATCTCGGTGTGCATGTCCAGCTCGTCGATGCGGCGGCGGAACTCGGCGCGACCTTGCGTGAAGATCGCCTCGTAAACTTTGGAAGGCTTTGTCGTCGGCTGATACGCAATCGAGGACACTTCGTTTGATTCCAAATCGCGCACGTAACAAAACGTTCCATCACAATCGCGCGTTGCGTCTTCGCGCCATCGTGTCAGAGCCAGTCCTTTCCAGTGGGCAAACCCGGCGCCGCTCGTCGTGACCGCTGTTGTATATCGGCTGTTTGACAACAGGTGAACTTCTGGAAACGGCGTGTTTGGATTCGTGAAAACGCGAATGAACTCTTCCTTTTTATTTTCGCTTTCCGGACGTCCGGCTGCTTCCAATTCGCCGGGATACAGTGGCGTCACCACTTTCGGCACACGCTCCTGCAACAGCAGCTCCGTCGATTTAAAGAGCGGATACGATTGGAACCGGCGCTGCATCGGTTTGTTGCGCAACAACCCGACAAGCGCCAAAAATCCCATTCCCTGGTGATGAGCCATGAACGACCGAACCGTTGCGCTCGACTGGCCGGGTCGTAATCGAGATGGAGTGTAATCAATCGCTTCGTAAAACCCATATCGACCCTCGCGACCTTCGCGTGAGAGCCGCTGGAGATTCTCACAGGCTTCGGTTGGGCAGACCATCAACGCCATCATCGTTGCATACGGCGCAACGACGAGGTCATCGGACAGCCCGCGTTTTAAACCGAGTCCTGGCACGCCGAACGCGCGATATTGATAGTTTAAATGCGCATCGGTCAGGTAATAGCCCGATTCGGAAAATCCCCATGGCACACCGCGCTCGCGGCCATATTCGATCTGGCGTTGCACAGCCGCTTTGCAGCTTCGATCGAGCAACGTGTTTTCGTAACTCGGCATCACCAGAATCGGCATCAGGTACTCGAACATCGAACCGCTCCACGAAACGAGCACCGGAGATCCGCAGGGCGAAACGAGAATTCGGCTCAGGGCGAACCAATGTTCCTGTTGCACCTGATACTGCGAGATTGCCAAATAGCTCGTCAGGCGCGCTTCCGATGCGAGCAAATCGTAGAAGCTGCCGTCCATGCGATGGTCCGTCGCATTGTAACCGATCGAGAACAGTTCGCGCGATTCGTCGAACAAAAACCGGAAATCCATTTCCGCGACGTCCCCGCATCGATGTGCCAAAGCGTTGATTGCGTCCATGCGATGCCTTGCATTCCGCGAGGCTTCCATGATGCATTGCGAGGCCGACTTGAGCCACTGCAACGCTTCTTCGCTCACCGTCTTCTGCGAAGAAACTTTGTGTAGGACAAGGTTCAGCAGCGGGAGCAACGTTTGGTCAAAACGCGCGGCTTCCCGCAACGTCGGAAACCGTTCAAGCATCGCCAGAAATCCAGACAGTTCGTGCAGGCGATTGGCATCTGGAGCGAACACCAGTTTCGTCAGTTCCATTGGAGGCCGGGGAAGCTCGACCCACGGTGTCAGCAAGCGCAACTCTTCCTGTTGTGCGACACACATGTTCGCCAGGTTTTGCGCCCACCATTTGCAATCGGCATCGGCGACGTCATGGGTCGCCGTGGCTACTTCCGCGGCGGCGATCGAGACTTCGTTCAATACCGCCGCCAATTCTGTGGGCGTATGGTTCTTGCGATCGCGATGACGACTGAGAATTAAATGTAGATTGCTAAGTTTCTTTTCAACCTGCTGCCCGTCCCCATTAAGCGATGTGCTGGCCGATATAGCATCGTTCAACACCATGTAGGTATGTTCGATTGCCTGCACCCCGACGCAATTCGCCACCGGCAGATCCGGCGACTCGAGCAGGCCCGAGCGCAACGTTAGTGTATGTGCGGCGAAGTTGCCGCTGTCGACGCTGGACAAATACAGCGGCAGCATCGGTTTTAACGTGCGTGTGTCGTACCAGTTATAAAAATGTCCACGATGACGCTCCAGTTGATCCAACGTGGTGAGTGTTCGCGTTAACCGTTCCAGCAGTTGCTGCGTTGTGATGTAACCGAAGTCCCATGCGCCCAACGCCGCCAGCATGCTCAGTCCAATATTGGTCGGTGAAGTGCGAGTCGCCAAAACTTCTCTCGGGCTTTCCTGAAAATTATCCGGAGGCAACCAGTGATCGTCGTCGTTGATAAATGTTTCGAAGAATCGCCACGTTTTGCGCGCAGTCTTTTGCAAAAACTGGAATTGCTTATCGCTTAGCGACGGTTTGGCCGGCTTCAACGGCAGGCTTATCCACCACGCAATCAGTGGCGAAACAAACCACAACGCCAGTAAAGCCGCGCAAAACTCGATCTGGGTGCTCTGTAATGAAAAGATCGCAACTGCAAGCATCACCGCGAAAACCGGCACACCCCACATTTTGCCCAGCACCGAGCGGAAGTCCGTCCGCGCTTTTCCTTCAGCGTCGGTGGATGTTTGCCATTCCAGTAATTTTTCGCGACTGGCCGACATTCGCCACAAGGTGCGAACAATTGCATCCAGGCTGAGGAACGCCTCAAACGGCAAGAACACGATTGTGAAAACTGCAATGGCGAGTTGTTTCACCACTGCTGCCCCAACCGACCGCCAATGAGCGCTCCAGGGCAACTGCTCTGATTTTCGCGCCGCCTGGGCCAGCGACGCAAACAACCCCGGCACGACCACGATGCCAATCACCAATGCGGTCCAGAAACTGGCATTGCCCATCACGCCCAACCACCCCAGCGCCAACATCGCCGTAAGCGCGATTGGAACGACGCTGCGCCGCAGGTTGTCGAAGATTTTCCAGCGAGTGAGGAGATTTAGGCGATTCGTAACACTTCGACCGGATGCGTCGTTTACTCGCGGCCAAAGCCAGCGCGCAATCTGCCAATCGCCGCGAATCCAGCGATGGCGACGGTTCGCGTCCGCAAGAAAGCGCGAAGGATGTTCCTCGAAAAATTCCACGTCACTAACCAGCGCCGAACGGGTGTATCCGGACTCAATCAAGTCATGGCTGAGAATTGTATTCTCCGCGAACCGGCCGCTCAACGATGTGACGAACGCCTCCCTGTCATACATTCCTTTGCCAATGAATGACCCTTCGCGAAAGAGATCCTGGTAAACATCAGAAATAGCCTTTGTGTAAGGATCGATGCCGGTTTCACCGGCAAACAGGCGCACAAACCACGACCGCTCGGCGCTCGGCAGGCTCACGCCGACACGCGGCTGCAAAATGCCGTAGCCTTGCGTGACCACTCGCGTCTCAAGATCGATCTGTGGCGCATTTAAAACATGCGCCATATTTCCGATGAGCTTCCTCGCGGTATCGCGTGGAAGTTGGGTATCAGTGTCGAGGGTGATCACATGCCGCATTGATGCCAACAATTCCAGATCGCCGACGACTTCGGAGAATGCCTCCGCTTTCCCGCCCTGCAGCACGTGATTGAAATCTTCCAGCTTGCCGCGTTTTCGTTCCCAGCCCATCCACAATTGCTCTTGCGGATTCCAGCGACGCGGACGGTGCAACAGAAAGAAAATGCAGGCACGATCACGTGAATATCTATGGTTCAACGCCGAGATGCCGCTATTGATACGGCGCAGCAACGGTTCGTCCGCTGGCTGCGTTTGTTCGGTCGAATCAACGAAGTCCGTCAGCAGTGCGAAATACAAATTCGCATCTCGATTGGCGAGGTAATGAATCTCTAGTCGTTCAAGCATCGTATCGACCCCGCTGATGCTCGTTAGCATCGTCGGAACCACCACGACCGTCCTGTGTTCGTTCGGAATGCCTTCTGATAGATCGAGCCGTGGCAACAATTGCGGCGGCAGAACCAACATGACGAACCAATTTATGAGGGATATCGCAACGTGACTGAAACCAATGACCAATAGAACTATGAGCAGTGCTGTAATCCACCCGGCGGCACCGAACGTGTGGCCGATGGAAATGGCCCATCCAGTTAATCCAAAGGCGAGGATTGTGATAGAACCGCTGTAAAAGAGCAGTGGACGTTTTTGCAGTGTTCGTCGCAACGTTTCGGAGATCGGTAGCCGCGCTTCGAGTTTCTTTTCTATTTCAGCTCGGCCTCGATTAACCAAATAATAACCCACGTGACCCAGCCGCTTGTCATTTGTCGCCGCAGGATGCGTCGCAAATTCAACCGCTGTTCGCGAAACTTCGCTCTCCGACCGCTTACTGTGGCGCGCGATTTGTTCGACCACGTGGCGATATAAATCACGCGTCGGAAAATCCATTTGCGGATAGATTCGCCCGGGGTCGCCGCGCAGTGTTTGTTCAACAACGCTAAGCGTCTCGACAAACTCCCGCCAATCCAGCGCGCCAAGGTTGCGCAAGCTTGTGATACTGTTGCCGACCGAGACCTGATCGGCGGCCTGCATTTGGCTCTCGAGCTGGATCAGTTCTTCAAGATTCCTTCCTTCGTCTTCCAGGCGTTGTTCGAGCCAATGGCTGGCATGTTGCAGAACTGGACCGTGACCCTGCAAGCGCCGCGATAACTCAGCCACAAACGCGCTTGTTAACCTCGGCTTGGATTGCGCGAGTTCAGCAATAGTAATGAACAGATCGCTCGGATTTGCTTCCGTGACCTTAATCATCCGCTCGGCCCAGCCATCCGCGAGGTCGCGCTGTTCGCGTCCGTAGGTGAGTTGCTGGACGATGCGGCGCAGGTTTTCAATCAACGCCAGGCGCAGCATGATCGGAATGGCCCACAATTCACCAAGTGTCAGTTCTTTGATCGTCTGATACGCGGCAACGAACGCGCTCAATTGGTCCATCGTCACCCGGCCGTCCACGTGGATAATCAGTTCGGTAATCAGCCCGTAAACGCGTGGAAAACCAGCAGCAGGTCCATTCAGTAACTTTGGCAGTTGCCGATTGTAATTCGATGGCAGATGCCGCCGCGTCAGCGCGATTTGTTCCTTAACGAGATAGAAGTTGTCCAGCAACCACTCCGACGCAGGCGTCAGCGGTCGTTTCGGCTCGTTCCTCGCGGCGTACAAGTTGTAGTCGCGCAGGATTCTTTCATTCTCGGTAAGGCGCGGCAGCAGTTCTTTGGGTGGACTTCGTGAGGTGACCTGGTGTTGGCCGGCCAGAATTCGCGCGTGCTGCTCCAATTGTTGCGTCCCGAACAACTCGGCACGCAGCGGGGCGTCGCTTGCGATTGGCGCACCTGTGCCGTTCGGAGTTTCTACCCGGGGTTTTCGATTTCTCCGCGCCAAAAGTTCCATGCAATAAACAATCTCAATCCTTCACCGACGCCTTAGCATCCAGCGCGGCACGGATTGTTTTGATCAATGCATCCTGGTGATAGGGCTTTTGCAAAAAGTTTACCTCGCTGCGAAGCGCAAAATCCTGTTGCAAAACTTCCTCGCTGTAACCGCTGGTGTAAACCACCTTCAGATCCGGCTTTTGCGCCTGCAATGTCTCAGCCAGCTCGCTGCCCGTCATGCCGTCGGGCATCACCATATCCGTAAATAAAAGAGCAATGTCCTTTCCGTGTTGCGCCCACAACCCGAGAGCATCCTTGCCGGAATTCGCCTGAATAATCTGGTAGCCTTGCCGTCGCAATTGGCGGGTGACCAATTCGCGCAGCGCCGGTTCATCCTCCACCACAAGAATCGTTTCTGCTCCCGACGTTTGTTTGTCAGGCGCAATCGGGCGCTTGCCGGCGGTGGTGGGAGACAGGGCCACGGGAAGGTAAATTTTAAACGTTGAACCCACGCCAACCTCACTGCTCACTTCAACCCAACCGCGATGTTGACGCACGATCCCGTATGCACTGGAAAGACCCAGCCCAAGGCCGCTTTCCTTCGTAGTAAAAAATGGTTCGAAAATCCTTTTGACCGTCTCGCGATCCATTCCTTTGCCCGTATCCGTGATCGTCAGACAAATATATTTGCCCGGGTGCGCATCTGGATTTCGCAAGGCAATGTCCCGTCCAACATCGATCAATGCCGTCGAAACAAGAATGCGGCCCCCGCGTGGCATCGCATCGCGTGCGTTCATGGCCATATTCATGACGACCTGCTCGATCATGGTCGTATCACCCTGAATTTGTGGAAGGTTCGGCGCGAGCTTCAACTCCTGATGAATATTTTGGCCCAGCAAACCCCGGATTGTCTGACTCGTCCGATTGAGTAACTCATTCAAATCGACTGTCTTCGGCAGGAACGTCTGCTTGCGACTAAAAGTCATCAGCTGCCCTGTGAGGTAGGTTGCGCGTTCGGCCGCCGTGGAGATCTGGCGTAAGGATTCCTGTGTTTCCGCCGGCAATGCAGACTGCGACAGAAGCAGGCAGGTGTAGCCCTGAATAATTCCAAGCACGTTATTGAAGTCGTGTGCGACGTTTGAAGCGAGATGGCTCACTGTTTCCAGTTTTCGGGCCTGTTCCAATTGGGACTCCAATTGCAGCCGCTCCGTCAGATCGGTTCCGTAACAATGGACGACGTTGCCGTTCGGCACCGGGAAAAACGACCAATACAAATGCCGGTCTCCGATAACAGTTTCTTCGCGAATGCGATTCTCCCGAGTTTTCAAACACTGCCTGACAATTTCGGCTGCGTCCGGCGGTGCAATTTGCAACGGCGAACCAAGGCCCAGATATTTTGCCAGATCCAGTGCGGAGTCGTTGAACCACGTCAACGTTCCATCCGCTGAAAATTCCAAAATCGGGTTTGGATTGGATGTCGGGAATGATGCCAGCCGAAGAATCTTCTCTTCTGCGTCTTTGATGTTGGTCACGTCCGCTAGAGCGATGCGGTAGTTCTTTTGATCCGGACCGCGCGGAAGGCAAACCAGTTGCACGTCATGGTTCGAACGTTTCAGACGAAATTCTCCTGCGAACTGCGTTTGCTCGCCTCTGCTGCAACGGTGCAGATGTTCGCGCATCTTTGGCGCGTCAGCTTCGGAAACAAATTCAACCATTGATTTGCCGATGAGTTGTTGAGGTTCCGCGCCGAAAATTGCGGCGCCTGACTTATTGATGCGCTGGATGACTGTTGCTTCGTTGCTTTCGAGGTAGGCGACGTCGCCCTTGTCGTAAATTTCGTTGAAAGCTGCTGGAGAAGATTTCTCGAGTTGTTGACGGTGCAACTCGAGGTTTTCCAAAGCGACATAGAGAAGCCGCTCTTGAAGGTGCCGGAATGCACCCAGCAAATCACGCGCTGGAAAACTGCTGGCCTTTTGCCAGTCCACGCCTGGTTCACTTGGTGACAAAGTTGTACCTTGCTCATTCATGAAGTTCGGCCCGCCCTCTCTTGTTGAACACTAATCGCAACTTTCCCGAGACGCAATTAGCGGAGCCTGCGGGTTTATTCCTGCGCATTTGCCCCGAGCATCGTTGTGCCGAGGGCTCGACTCAACTTACGAGGACCTCATCCTGTAGTTTCTCTTTCGCGCGTGAAACGAATTCGTGGTGTAACGTCTTGGCGAGATCAGACATTTCGGGGCGCGAGATAGTAGCAGGTTCCAAAAAAATCTGCGGACGAACCCACGGCTGATCGGGAACGTCTTCCCCGTGACGCACGTAACAGTGCTGCTCAATCTTAAGCAAACCCTGGGCGACCGCGCCTACGGTATGCACCCAAATCTCGGCGTAATCCGGTTCGGCGTAGCGAAATCCGTTCGCCTCCAGACAATCGTAGTCGCATTTGCCGATTAATGTTTCTGATTCAAAGATCACCTTTGTCATAACGTGGAGTGTATTCAGCTCTCCCTTCGGATTTTATCAACCGGTCCATCGTGAGACGTGGGTCGGTTCGATACCATTCGATTGGAAAGGGGGCCTGAAGCTGTTCGACGGACATTGTGATGAACTCCGGATTTGAGGAATCCGTTGTTTCTGTCCAATTCTCAAGCTGCCGAGCCATAGTGCATGTTTACTCGTGAATGGACCACCCGCTCACGATGCCGATAGCACACCAGATTCCTCTAGGTCCCGGAAGGGGGGCGCGTCCTCGAAGAACGAGCAAGAAATGGCTATGAGCCCTATACTGGAATGGCTGACGTCTTAAGCCGCCGCAATCTGCGGGGCCGCGGAGCGTTGGGCACGCAGGTCAGATTTGCGTTGGCGCAGGCTCTTGAAGAATTCGAATCCTTCGCGGCAACGGCGCACGCAAACGTCCTTGTCCTCGAGCATCGTCTTGATGATGCGCAGAATCGGTTTCGGACGCAGATAGTAGGCGCGATAAAAACGATCCACCGCTTCGAAAATCTCGTCCTTCGGCAAGCCAGGATATTCCAGAGCGCTTTGTTGGAAGCCGTGGTCGTGCACGATGTCGGTCTTGTCCTTTTTGCGAAAACCAGCCGTTTTGACGGGCCATCTCGAAAAGCTCCGTGCCGGGATAGGGCGCGGCGAGCGAAACCTGGATGCTGAACACGTCGAGTTCTTGCGCGAAACGAATCGTGTTCTCAATCGTTTGCTGCGTTTCGATCGGCAGACCCAGAATGAACGTGCCGTGAATGACCACGCCCGCCTTGTGGCAGGACTTGGTGAAGCGGCGCATTTCGTCCATCGTCACGCCCTTCTTGATGCGCGTGAGGATGTCGTCGTTGCCCGATTCGTAACCGACCAGGAACAAGCGCAGACCGGAGTCCTTGAATTGTTTAATCGTATCGTAATCGAGGTTGGCGCGGCTGTTGCAGGACCAGGTCAAGCCAAGCGGCGCGAGTTTCTTGGCGATTTCGCGAGCGCGCGGCAGGTTCGCGGTAAAGGTATCGTCATCGAAGAAGAATTCCGGCTACTTGCGGGAACAGCTTCTTCGCGTAGGCCATTTCATCGGCGACATTTTCGGGCGAGCGCACGCGGTATTTGTGTCCGCCGATCGTCTGCGGCCACAGGCAGAAGCTGCATTGCGCCGGGCAACCGCGTCCGGTGTAGAGGCTGATGTAAGGGTGCAGCAGGTAACCGATGAAATACTTTTCGATCTCGCAGGTCGCGCTTGTAGGTGTCGATCACCCACGGGAGCACGTCCATGTTCGAAATCATCTCGCGCTCTTTGTTGTGGATGATTTTGCCATCGGCATTGCGATAGGAAAGTCCATCGATTTTGTCGAGCGGGCGGCCTTCGGCAACTTCTTTGCAGGTGAAATCAAATTCTTTGCGGCCGACCCAATCGATGGATGCCGACGCCTTCAGCGTCTCGGTCGGAAGCACCGCGGCGTGTGCGCCGACGAAACCGATTTTGACTTTGGGGTTCTGCTGCTTGATCGCTTCGGCGACTTTGCAATCGTTCTTCAACGACGGCGTCGAGGTGTTGATGATGACGTGATCGTACCTGCAGCGCCTCGGCCAGGCATTGCTTGATGTCGATGTCGATGCGGCGGGCAATCGAGCAGCCGGCTGTTCGGCGTGAGCGCGGCTGGTTGCGCGAGCCACGTCGGATACCAGTACGACGTCACTTCGCGACGCGCCTGGTAGCGCGCACCGGCGCCGCCGTCAAATCCATCAAAACTTGGTGGTGAAAGAAACAGGGTCTTGCTCATCTTAGTAAATCGGGTCTTCGTTTGTTGAACCAACGAACATTCGGAAATTATCTGCTACTCCGCTTTTTTATTGGCCGCAATTTTGGCCAGCAACTCATCGCGTTGGGTCGTGTCACCGGTGCCGCAGGAACCGCCTTCTTTGTGATCGTGCGGTTCTTCGCGGCGTTGGAAAACGGATTGCGCGCCATTCATGGCTGCACGTGGCGAATTGATCGCCGCCTTCGCTTCGGCCAGATGGCCTTTGCCGATCGAAACGCCGTTGAACGCTTTGACATTCGCGCCAGCGTAGTAAGGTTTGGGCTTGGAACTGAAATTATATTTCATGTTCTTCCAGTTATCGGTCGGGTTGCTCGAGAGCGCGCCGCTCGGATCGTAGCCGCAATGGACCATGCAATTCTCGCAACGCGGGTCGCGCGCGACGCCGTCCACCACGCCGTATTTGTTCCAATCCACCTTCGTGAGCATTTCCTGATAACCGGCGTAATGCCCGTCGGTCATGAGATAGCAGGGGGCCTTCCAACCTTTAATATTGCGGGTGGGAATGGCCCAGGCGGTGCAGGTCAATTCGCGTTTGCCCGCGAGAAATTCCTGGTAAACGACCGTGCCGAAAATCGTAAAACGTTCGCCCCATTCCTGAATTTTCGCGAATTTTTCGCGCGTCATTTTGCGCGTGAGGAAAAAGTCTTCGGGCTGTTTGCCCAGGCGCGAGACCATGTCTTTCTTGGCGGCGTCGTATTCGTAGCCGGGAGAAATCGTGTGGCCATCAACTTCCATCGACGAGAAGAATTCGAACATCTCGCTGATTTCTTTGACGTCGGTTTCTTTGTAAACCGTCGTGTTGGTCGCGACCTGATAACCAAGAATTTTGGCCATCTTGATCGCTTCGACGCATTCCTTGAAAACGCCTTCGCGTTCGACAATCAAATCGTGCGTGTATTCCAGACCGTCGATGTGGACGTTCCAATACATCCACTTCGTCGGGCGAATCACAACGCGACCATCGTTTTTGCCTTTGCGAATTGTTTCGACGTCTTTTTCGGAAACTAATTTTTTCTCGAGCAATTCCGCGATCTTCGGCTCAAGCGCCGGGCTGTAAATGGCAGCCATGTAATCGCGCATCTTTTTGCGCATGAACATGCCGTTCGTGCAGACGTAAACGATGCGGCCTTGTTTGAGAATGCCGTCGATGCATTCCTCGATCTTCGGATAAATCAGCGGTTCACCGCCGCAAATGGACACCATCGGCGCATCGCATTCCTGCGCGGCACCGAGGCAATCCTCCAGCGACATCATGTCCTTCAGGCTGGTGGAATATTCGCGAATACGCCCGCAGCCGGTGCAGGTCAGATTGCAGGTGTGGAGCGGTTCCAGCTGCAGCACCATGGCAAATTTTGGTGTGCGGCGGATGATCTTATGTTTGACAATATGAGCGGCGATTTTCGCCGTCAACGCGAGTGGAAATCGCATATCGATTAGTTGAGTTGCACTGAATCCGTTGTGTCCCCTGCCTTATGCGTCAAAGAAGCGGTCTGAGTAGCTGTAGCTGCCGCCGGTTGCTTCTCGGCAGGCTTGGTTTGTCCGATCCCCGGCAAAAAGAACATCAGAGGATTGATCGTCTGCTGGGTATTGATACCGGTGCAGCCGGTGCCGACGATTATAAGCGTCGCCACCAATCCGAACGTTCTTGTAAACCATCCTAATTTCACTGATCGAAGTATAGGACTCGGTCAAGGGTTGGCAATACTTTAATCGCGTAGGGGAATACACGAGCGCAACCGGTGGTCGTATGGATGCCCCGACACCGCAACGGGCAGCATACGCCACCGGTCCGCGATGCATTCTTTGACCGTCGTCAACTATTCGCAAATTCCGTGTGTTCATAGATTTGGCCTTTCTGTTTTGTTAGATTTTCATTTCGCGTTTGATGCGTTCCAGTTGCTCGCGTGTTATTCCGCCTTTCTGTGGGACTTTGGGGCGGTTTGGTTTCTTCGAGACGTCAGCGTATTTTTTCAATTCCAGTGCGGCGCGGTCGCGCATGATGGCGTTGCGTTCGTGGACGGCATGGGCGCGGATGAGACGAAAAAAGTTTTCGGGTTTTTCGTTCATGAGGGCGCGCAGTTCCTGGATGTTGCAGTTTTTGATGATGTCGTGGATTTGCAGCGCGATATCGAAGTCGGAACTGTCGCGGACGGCTTCGCGATTGGATTTGTCGGATTTTGTGCGCGAGGCGGCCAAGGCTTCGGCATGGAGACGTTTGTTTTCGGTCGCGACTTGTTCGGCGAGCCAATCGGTGTAGCCAGAGTTTTTCCAGGAGCGGAGTTGTTTGTGAGTGATGTTTTCGCAGTGGCGCTCTTTCAAGCCGGCCAAAATTTGGGTGTAGGTGAGGCCGTCGCGAAAGGCGGTGTTGATCCATTTGCGAGTGCGCGGGGAAAGGCTTTGGATAGTGCCCCAGCGGCGGCGATTTGACGCGGGTTTGGTTGTTTCACTGGTGGCGTTGGGTTCAGCCGTCCCTTCGGGACAGGTCGCCGGAGCAGACGTAGGAGTGATGTTGTTGACGTTGGCAACATCGGTGTTTTCAAGTTGTTCAGGTGTGTTCATAGGTTTGATACAAATATTTTTTTTGGGTTTTAGTGGATGCAGGTGGTCGGTGTTGGGCGAGATTGGATGTTAATGAACGAAAGTGGGCACCCCCCCCCCCCTTTGGTCGAAAATGGATGAAAGTGGGCAATCGCGGGTGGTAAGCAAATCAGAGCCAGCAGCGACAAAGAATTGTCGCGGCTTGCTACGTTCGGTGCGGGAATCGGAATCGCCGCGTTGTGTTTATGTTGCATGCATCGCATAACGCGACCGATTGTGCCATAAAGTAGCTACGCGTCAAAAACTGTAGGGAAAGGAGGGAAGCCGGGGAAAGAAATGATAGTTTTTTTGAGAAAAAGGTGGTGGTTTTAGAGGGTTGGCATGGAAGTTGAGTCAACGCAAAGGCGCGAGGATGCAAAGACGCAAAGAGGACTGGAAACACGGACGGAGAAAACCACGGAGACACAGAGGTTGTTGGAAAGGAAATATTGCCATCCTTGGCCTGCTTTCGGTTGACTGTCCGCAGACACGGGTCCAGCATCAACCAACACGCGAATACACCTGAAACTGAGGCATATGTTATTATCAGGTCAAATCAGCATAATAATGAATAGTTAGCCGTTTTCACGCGCCATGATTTTCGGAGACCCAAAAGACTTTGCGATTGAGGCGTATCACGAACCCTCCGGCTCTCAGTATGGTGGGTTTGGTAGAATGTGCATTCACATCCAGGGCATGTCCCTCGGCGATATTCGCGACAATCACTGCTCATTGGTTCACGCTACGGACCGCATTCGAGAGGTGGCTGCTGATTTCGAGTCGCTCTGGCATGCTAGTTTCGCCGGCTTATCGGACGCGGATGTGTTTGGTCTCATTGACCGGGAGATTTACACGGGTGATGCGTCCGAGAGTGGTCCGAGCTATGATGCCTCCGATTTTCTCACAAACACAGGCGAGATGTTCGATGGCACGAAGACCTTCATCATCTTCCGACCGCCCGACCGGATTCACATTCTGTTTCGTCTTCGGGATGACACGTTTGGAGCTGCTTCATGTAGCGTCCAGAGTTTCCGCGGAGTTGCCGACGCCTTTGTTAGCTGGTTCGAGGAGCAGGTGCGAATGACTGCTCCACCATTTTTTCCCATCAACCCATTTGACCTGAATGAGAAAGTTCCAGACGACCGAAACGGCTAACCATCGCGCTACACTCAAAGTCGGGAATGCCTTCTGTTACATATCGGGCGTCATTGGCACAGCGCGAGTAAGCGCGGGTCGTTAGGCGGCATCACGCGTATGCAATGTTTTACACCAAGTGAGTGTTCGGAATGGTTGCAGCAGCGTGGGATTATTGAGTTTCCATATGGCACCAAACGAGAGGCGATGACGCTTCAGTTTGAACCGCCACGCAACCCTCGGAAGCTTACTGCGTTTACTCGTGAGTTATTCGGCGCTTTTGGAGAGTTTTCAGGAGCGTTGTTGCAGTTCACGGATTGGCCGCTTTACCAGCCGGATGAGATGGCTTTGATTGTTTCGTTACGGCGCAGTCATGGCGAGCAGCGTTGGTTGATTGATGCCCCCGGCCATTTATTTGCTCCCACAGAGATGGCAGAAGCTATTGGGCATTATTATTTGGCTTCGATTTTTGATTGGAGCGTCTATTTGTATATGGCATCTGGAGCGGGCACAGTTTATTTCTGGGAAGGCGACCTGATTGATGTATTTGGATTCGACAAAAGTATCAGCCAAAACATTCACGAACTTGTTAAGAGTTATGATTTGCGAGTTACATATGGCGCGTAGCAATCCGCTGGGGACAACGCCGGTTGGGTGTTGCCAGTTCCGCTTTGCGGACTACGGTTTTAGGTCCGGCGCGCCGGAGCTCTGGACGTTAGGAAGCGGCAAAGTATGCGAAGTGTCCTGTCGATATTTTCAGCAATTTGGTCGGCAACATTAGGGCGGCCTCTGTCATGGCAGACCGCTCTCGTGGTGGTGATCATTATTGCGCTTGCGATTGCAGTGCTGCTCCCATTTCTAGCGTCGACATGAACAATTCAATTTTATTGCCTAACCAGAGCGCTGGAGATTTGAACAAATTATTTTGCTCTTCGCTGCCGCGAAGTGCGGACGGCGAGTTGACGATTCCTCCTTCGCCATGGCTATGGAGGACGGGGCTTTTACAATCCGTGAGTCAGTGGGCGGCCGCCGTTGAGTTTGAGTTAGGTGAACATGAAGAACATTCAGCTATCTTCGCAGGAGAGTGACCGCAAAGTCGCAAGAATTGCATCACTCATCTTTATGGGTGTCGCTTGGCTGTCTCTGACGGCATTTTTAGCCTGGTACCTCACCACAAATGGAAATGCGTTGAGCCACAGCATCGTCGTCGTTAGCATCTTTTCGATTCCCCTGCTGCTTATTCCATTTCAGTTGTGGCGCTATTTCAAAAACAAATGACTAAGGCTAACCAGAGTGCTGGAGATTTGAACAAATTATTTTGCACGTCGCTACCGCGAAGCGCGGACGGCGGGACGACGCCGCCTTTGCAATCGTTGAGTCAGTGGCCCGCCGCCGCTGAACTGAATATTTAGGCGACTAGCAAACGTCACATGAAACGCCATTTTTACGCAACAAACGAGGATTTGCTACAGGTTATCGAAATGCCGAACGAAAGCACAAAGTTGCCTATACGCTCACAGGCGCTTACGACCAATCCGCCCAAATCGCTCGTGGCGCCATCATTGATGGAACGCAGACCGGCGAAATTGACCTGAATTGATCAGAGCGGTCTCGCGATATCCGTTTCGAATCGGGATGCAGAGCATCGCCGACAAAATGGCTGGCGGCGCGAGGTCGACTAAGTGAGGTCCTTAATCGGAGTCGCGCGACGTGCGCTGGGCTACTGTTTAACTTCAGTCGCGATCCGTTTCTCCGGCGGTTTCCAATTGACGTTGATGCCGCCGGCGGTGATGAGTTTGCAGCTCTGGATTTCTTTCAGGGCATCGGTCTCGGTCACCGGCTTGGGCGCGACGTGCAAGAAAGTCGCTCCGGGAAGGACGGTCAATCGGATGTATTGGACCTGGTTTTCTTTGAGTGTCAGTTGCGTTTTTTCGGCCGATTCGGTCGTGCATTGAACCGTGTAATCGCCGGGTTTGCGGTCGACATAGAAGAAGCAGCCGGGCTGACATTTGCCGATGGCTGTGTCGTTGATGAAAACTTCCGGCTGCGTCATGGTGCCGAAGAGCTTGCTCGGGCGATAGAACCAGACGCGGGCGTCGCCTTTGGGCGGCGGTGTCAGGGCGGTGGTATAGGTTTTATAACTTGGTCCGCTGGCGCAGCCGGCAAAGCCGGCGCAAAGAATAACGAGAAGTGTGACATGTTTCATCTGGTTCCTCCTGTTAACGTTGATTTTACAACCAACGTTGTCGGCGCACCGCCGACGCGTGGAACGAAACACGAAAAGCCTTGGTTTGACAGTGTGGATTTTCTTGGTTGTTGGCTGCTGGAATCCCTGTGGTTGATTGAGGCTTTGTCCGCGTCAACAAGCGAGTGCGGTGCGTCAAATCGGGACGAACAACAGAGGCCGTGAGCACGCGGTTGCAGGAATGAGGCCGATTGGTTGCAGGGTTAGGTCGATGGCAGAAAACCGCTTGCTCACGCGCGCGCCTCTGTTCGCGTTCGCGCTGCGAACTTACTTGACCGGAATGGCCTTCCATTGCCAAATCACATCTATGCGAACATACGTTCTCTCCAAATTGCGCCTACTCTGGCCCGTCCTTCTCTTGAGTTTAATCATCAGTGGCTGCGTCACGCGTCCGGGAACAATGGCGAAGCGCACGGGAGATGAAATTATGGTTGCGGGCAACTACGTTCACACCGGCACGCCGGTTGTGCTCTGGACGGATCCGGGTGGTTACGACGCGTATCGCGTGGATCGCCGCTTTGCGCCGATCGCTGATTCGGGCTGGGACAAGACCAAGGAAAAGGTCAAAGGGATGGATTCGCCGGCCCGCTATTCGATGCGCCAAGGCGATCTGAACGATGCCGAGATCGAACGCGTTCGTGGCGGTGGCTGGGATTTGCCAACGCTTCAACGTGTGGTTGACCAATTCGTAATTCATTTCGACGTCGCGGGCACGTCTCGCACTTGTTTCAAAGTTTTGCACGATTCGCGCGATCTGAGCGTTCATTTCATGCTGGATGTCGACGGCACTCTCTATCAAACACTCGATTGCAAAGAGAAAGCATGGCAGGCGACGATTGCCAACGGCCGCTCGGTCGGCATCGAAATCGCGAACATGGGCGCGTATCCGTTGAACGACAACAAGACTTTGGGCGAATGGTATAAAACAGATGCAACCGGCCACACCGCGTTGACGATTCCGGCACGTTACGGAAAGAATCCGGTGCGTACGGCTGATTTCCACGGCAAGCCGGCGCGCAAAGACGCGGTCGTCGGTGACACGCAGGGACATCACCTCAAGCAATATGATTTCACGCCGCAACAATATGAGGCTTTGGCGCACTTGACGGCGACCTTGTGCACGGTGTTTCCGAAGATCACCTGCGACTTTCCGCGCGACAAAGATGGTAAATTAATTCCTCACAAATTGCCGAAAGAGGAACTCGATAATTATCACGGTGTGCTGGGTCACTTCCACGTGCAAACGAACAAGACCGATCCCGGTCCGGCGTTTCAGTGGGATTACGTGATCGGTCGCGCGCGCCAGCTCATGGGCAAACAGCCTGAACACGGCGCTGAAGGATTGGTGCATCCGGTTCAGGCCACGTTGTTGTACGACAATCGATAATTGAATTAGTGGTCAGGACGGTGTTGCTGTGCTGGCGGCGGTGCAGTGTGCACTTGAACGCTGGGGGCCGCTGCCGGTGGAGCAGGCGCAACATGCACCTGCGGTGGCGGCGCTGAGACGTGGGCAGGCGGGGCTGACACATGCGGAGGCGGCGCGGAGACGTGCGGAGGGGCGGAAACGTGTGGCACTGGTTCAGCGTGTGGCACTGCCTCCGGCGGTCTTGTTGCTCCCGCAGGTTCATGAACGGGTGCCTGAGGTGGTGCTTCAACTCGCGGAGCTTCAGGGGAAGCGCGATGAACTTCGGGCGCTGGTGTCGTCACGTGCGGTGCGGGAGCAGGCTTCGGGTGTGGAACTTCCGTTACTTGCGGATTCGTCGGATGAGGAGTCTCTGTCACGCGCGGAGTTGTGCTCGGATGCGGCACCTCTGTGATATGCGAATTAGGCTTTGGGACCTCTGTTGCTTTCGGATTTGTTGGTCGCGGAGTTTCGGTTACGCGCGGTGTTTCACTCGGGTGCGGCACTTCACTGGGATTTGTCGTTTTAGGAACCTCACTCACTCGCGGGTTGGTCGGATGAGGCGTTTCTGTCACGTTCGGAGTTGTGGACGTTCCCGGTGTGTGCGTCACGTTCGGATTGGTCGGATGCTGAGTTCCGGTGGTGCGACGAGTATTGCTCGTGCGCGGCGTTTGCAACGGTTGTTGCGTGGTCGTGTGCGGTTGCGTCGTTGTGGTCGTGCGCGGTTCTGTTGTCGTGGTTCGCGGAGTGGTCGTAGTTGTGTTTCGTCCCGCGGGCGCGTTGTTCACGCGGCCGGGACCGGTGTTATTGATCGGTGTAGTTGGAACCGAACGAGCATTCGGAGGAAGCCGGTGCCCAACAATTTGCGTGTTCCGAACAGGCGTCGGCGCTTGTTGCGGACGGACGATGGAAACTTGTGATCCATTGCGCACCACTCCAGGACGTGCCACGCGCGGGTCTTCTGTCGAGGTTCGAACTTGCGCCACATGCACTGGTCCCGTGTAACGCTGGACGGTTTGACGCGAGATGCCAGGATTGCGGGCATAGTTATTGTTTACGACGGTGACGTTGTTGATTACGCGCGTGCGGTTGTAAAACTGGTTTACGTCGTGGTGAGACAGCTCGTGGCGGTGATAGTCGCCGTGGAACATATCTCCAAAATGGATGAACGTGAATAAGTTCGCGCCGATTCCAAATCCAATGTCAGCGCCCACACCGAAATGGAATCCTGCCCGGCCATAGCCGCGGAAGCCGGAAGGCGGCAGCGGTGCCCAGCCGCAATAGTCGCCGGAATCGCGCCACACGACCCAGCTCGGCGCCCAAATGGTGTCCGGGAACCAAACCCATCCGCACGACGCCTGCCACCAGCGGCCGTAGTGGAATGGTGCCCAACCCCAGTTGTAGCCGGATTGCCAATACCAACCGTCATCGCAATAAAGCCAATTGCCATTGTCGCAGTAAGGTTGCCAGTTCACCGAGGTGCGGACTACAGACGGCTGCCAGCACCAGCCGTAGCCTTCGAGGTAAATCCAGCTACCGTACGGTCGTAAGTCATTATAAAATGAAGCGACCTGCGGCGGTGCCTGGTCCGGTGCGACCTGCATGACTTGAGCCGATTGATCTGAATAGGGCTGTTGATTGGCATAACCGTTCGCATACGCATCCGGCGGATTGACTTGCGCCGTTTGGTCGGTCGGAGGGCTTTGGTCGTAATTTTGTGGCTGCTGAGGATAATTCGGTTGCGCGGTGTTTTGCGTTTGCCCCTGCGCAATAGCGGTATCGTGCGCGATCATTGCAGAAATGATCGACTGCGGCACGCCGTTGTTTTGCAGATATAATATGTCGTCCGCATTTAGATTATAGGTCGCGCTGGAATTATTGACGTAACCTTCGAGCACTTGCTCGCTGACGCCCGATTGCGCCATTCGCAGAACGTCTTGGCTGGCGGAATTGATTGCGCCCGATGTCGAGAAACCAACGATTGCAATACACACCACAGGAAAGATGACCCAAGTTCTCATGAAAACCTCCACCCCAAGTTACGATTGTTTTGGCGCTGGTCAAAGGGGGTTCCACCTGAATTTATTGGTCACATTGAAAGTTTTTTTTGAAGAAAAGGCAGGTTTGGTTTCGTAAAAAAGTTGACCGAACCGTTCATTGGCAACAACTTCTAGAGAGGGTAGGCAAATCAATTTGAACATTCGTAAGGAAAACCCTGTCATTAAGTTGAAATTACGGCGTACTTAGGCGACCCTATTCCGCTAAACAAATTGAAATGAGATTAAGATTCTTCTCCATTACGGCACGGCTTTTTGCCGTTCTCGCTGCTTCGGCAATTTTCGCTCACGCAGAGCAAAAACCGTCGCAGGAACAAATCGAAAGCATCATCGCTCGCGTCACGGGTGAGCTGATGCAGCGCTCCCACTTCTCGCATCACCCGCTGGACGCGGAGATGTCGGCGAAGTTTTTGGACCGCTACCTCGACACGCTCGATCCGGTTCACCTGACCTTTCTTCAGAGCGATGTTCAGGACTTCGAGAAATATCGCACCACGCTCGGGCCGCTGACCAAAAAGGGCGACACCAAGCCGGCGCACGTCATTTTCGAGCGTTTTCTCCAACGCGCCGAACAGCGTAATGAACTGTCCACCAACCTGCTCGCGAAAGGTAATTTCGACTTCACCGGTCACGAAAAATTCCTGGCTAGTCGCAAAAACGCGCCCCAACCCAAGGACATGGACGAAGCGAAAAAGATTTGGGAAGAAGAAGTGCGCTACGAATTCTTGCAGGAAAAACTTTCCGCGCCTGACATCAAATTGTCCGGTGATTTGAAGTCTGAGCCGTCGAAGTTCGTCATTACGATCACGACGAATAAAATGCATCCGCAGAATTTCGATCTGTTGCCGAAGAATTTTTACGATGCTGATGGCAAACCCGTTGCGTTCCTTCACGTTGAAGCGAATAAAACGAACGCAATCGTCGAAATTCCGAAGTTAAAAGGGGACAACCTGCAAAACTTCAAACGACCGTTCTATAGCGAAGACGGCAAAGAAATCGGTTCGATCATCTCGACGAATAAATCGACCAATTTCGTTGGCACGGTGCAGTTGAATCGCAAGAACTTCACGGACATTACGGATACATTGATCAAGCGCTACGGCCGGTTGATGAAGAGTTACAAGGATCTCGACCCGGATTCGGTTCTCGAACTGTATCTCGGTGCGCTCGCGCGCGCCTACGACCCGCATTCTGAATACATGGGCCATGCCCAAACCGAGAACTTCAACATCTCGATGAAGCTTTCGCTCTTCGGCATCGGCGCCGTGCTCACCTCGGAAGACGGTTTTTGCAAGGTCAAGGAACTCGTGCCCGGGCCTGCGATGAAGAGCAAAAAGATCAAGGCAAACGACAAAATTGTCGCTGTCGCGCAAGGTGATAAAGAAGCCGTCGATGTCATCGGTATGCGTCTCGATAAGGTGGTTGAGCAGATTCGCGGCCCGAAGGGCAGCGAAGTGCGCCTGACCATCGTTCCGTCCGATGCCCCGGATACTTCCACTCGCGAAGTGGTCACGCTCTATCGCGATCAAATCAAACTTGAAGACCAGGAAGCCAAAGCGCGTGTCTATGATACGAAGGCCGCCAATGGCAATCCCGTTCGCATTGGTGTTATTGATTTGCCATCCTTCTACGCTGACACGACGGGCGGCAAACGTTTGGCTAGCCAGGACGTCGCGTCCACCGCGACCAGCACGACGCTCGATTGCGCGCGTTTGATTCGTCGCATGAAAAAAGAGGGCGTCACCGGTATCATTCTCGACCTCCGCAAAAACGGCGGCGGTTATCTCGAAGAAGCCATTGGTTTGACCGGGCTGTTCATCACCAAGGGGCCGGTTGTTCAGACCAAAGAACATAACGGTGAAATCGTCACTGAATCTGATCCTGATCCCGGCGTTCTTTGGGACGGTCCGTTGATCGTGCTCACGAGTCGCTTCAGCGCTTCAGCCTCGGAAATTTTGGCCGGTGCATTGCAGGATTACGACCGTGCGTTGATCGTCGGTGAAAAATCGACCTTTGGCAAAGGCACTGTGCAAACGCTCGCCGGGCTGGCTAATTATATTGATTCGAGCCGCCTGCCCAAGGATTACGATCCCGGCACGCTGCGCCTGACCATCCGCAAGTTCTATCGCGCGGGCGGTTCCTCGACGCAGCTGAAAGGCGTCGTTTCCGACATCGCGATGCCATCCGTTCACGACGAATGGGAAGTTGGCGAAGGTTCGATGGAAAACGCGCTGCCCTGGGATGAAGTGCCCAGCGCCGATCCAGATAATCTCCGTCGCGTGAAGCCATACGTCACTGCCTTGCGCGAACACTCGCAAAAGCGCGTGAACACGGAAAAAGATTTTCAATACGAACGCGATCGTATCGCCGAGTACAAGAAAACTCAGGCCGACAAAACTGTCTCTTTGAACGAAGCTGATCGCCTCGCCGAAAAGAAGCAGCAACAGGTCAAAGAAGATGCGCGCACGAAGGAAATCGCGTCTCGCAAGAAGCCGACGGAAAAAGTTTACGAAATCACTCAGGAAAACGTAAACCTCTCGACATTGCAGCCGCCGAAATCGAAAAACAGCGACACCGCGAAAAACGACAGTCCCACTCCCGCTCCCACGACCAGCGCTGCTGCCACCGATGAGGACGCGCCTGACGTCGGCGAAGAAGCCGTGGCCAACGAAGCCCGCTTGCGCGAGGCAAAGAACATCCTGATCGATTACATTTCGATGTTGAAGAAGGCCGACTCAGTCGTTGCGCACGAAGCTACGACTGCGAAGTAAGCAATTGTTCGCCGATGCGGATGGGGTTGCCCTGAAGAAATTCAGCGGCACCCATCTGCCGGCCGCCTTCGCGTTGTAACCTGACAATGCGCAAAGCGTCCGCTCCACACGCGACGGTGATTCCTGAATTGTCAGCCGCGAGCACGGCCCCGGGTTTGCCTTGAGCATCCGCGACCTCCGCTTGCCAGACTTTTAACAGGCGTGCCTTGTCGTTGGTTTTTTGGAAAGTGAAAGCTCCCGGCCACGGCGTGAATGCGCGAATTCGGTTTTGCAACACGCGAGCGGGTTGCGTCCAATCAAGCTGGCCGTCTTCCTTTTTGATTTTTTTAACATGCGTCGCATTGAGCGTGATCTTGCGCGCGCGCCTGGATTTTTCCCGCCGCAAAATCAATCAAGGTCGGTAGTAAAAACTCCGCGCCGACAATCGCCAACTTATCGTGCAACGTCGCCGCGTCGTCATCGGCCTCAATGGGGATCGCGCCCTGGCTGATAATCGGCCCGGTATCCAACCCTTCATCCATCTGCATGATCGTGACGCCAGTTTCAGGATCGCCATTGAGCAACGCCGCCTGGATCGGGGCCGCGCCGCGGTATTTTGGCAGCAACGACGTGTGAACGTTAATACAACCAAACTTCGGCGTGTCCAAAATGGCACGTGGCAATATTTGGCCGTAGGCAATGACCACGATGTAATCCGGCGCGAACTGTTTGAGTTGTTCGATGAACTGCGGTTCGCGAGCGCGTTCCGGTTGCAGCACAGGAATGTTGGATGCCAGTGCGAGTTTCTTCACTTCGGACTGTTGCAGCTTGAGGTCCCGTCCTTTCGGTCGATCTGGCTGCGTGACGACCGCTTGCACGACAAATTCCGGCGAATTCAGCAACGCCTGCAAACTGGCGCAAGCCAGTTCGGCGGTTCCCATGAAAATGACGCGCAAAGGCATGAAGCAGTATTGAGTATTCAGTATCCAGTTTTCAGTAAAGCGCAGTTATGAACTGATTACTGATCGCTTAAAACTACTGGATGGTCACAGCCGGTCGCTCTTGCGACACAGTCCGTTCCCCGAGAGAAGTTCCGCACTTGCGGCAAAGATATTCGTAAAGTTCGCCCGTTGGCAGCAGCAACAGCAATCGTTCGCGCACCGGTTGCGAGCATTTGCATTTTGGGCAATACAGTTCGCTGGCGACGAATGATCCAAATTGTTGTCCCATAATCAATTTTCCCCGCGCTTCAAGAACGTTACACCGTTGCCAAAATTCGCAAGATGTCGCGCAATACGTTGATCGGCGATTGCGTCGAATCGATCGTGTGCATCAGTTCTTTGCCGTAGAACTCCAACACCGGCTTGGTCGTCTGGTCGTAGGTGTCGAGCCGCTGGCGGATGATGTCCATATTCGCATCATCAAGCCGGTTCTCGCTCAAGGCGCGACGCTGAATGCGTTCCACCAGCTTGCTCAGGTCGGGGCAGCTCAAATAGAACAACGCTTTGACATCAATTGTGTCCTTGAGCATTTCAGCTTGATGGACATTTCGCGGAATGCCGTCGAGCACCATCGTATCGAATTCGCGACTGAAACGGCCGACACTTTCGGCGTTGTCGATGGTGTGCTGCCAAAGTCTTATCGTGTGCTCATCGGGCACCAGCTGGCCTTTGCTGGAATATTGGAGAAAGATTTTTCCCAGGGCGCTTTCCGACCTGACGTTCCGGAACACTTCGCCACAGGAGAAATGGTAAAAGCGGGGAATGGTGCCGAGGATTTTGCCCTGCGTGCCTTTGCCTGAGCCTGGCGCGCCAAATAGAAGCACTGTGCGATATTTCATAACATCAGCTCGAACCTTGCCGTTGTATTTTTAATTAAGCAAAGTTTTTGTGTCGGATCTGCACTTCGAACACGTCGTTAAAGGAATCACTTCGTTCGCCGTAGCCTCGGCCTTGAACGTCTGCAGCGTGAATTCGTTGGCATTGATATTCACGATTCGACGTCCCGAAAAATCGCCTCGCGCCGACTTGATAAAAACAACCATGTCTTTGTCGGCTTCACTCGGGACTAACCTGAAAAAGCTCGCCAGCTTGGTTTCAAAAAACCGGCGGTTGAAAGAAAACTCACCGCGTTTGAAAACGATCGGCTGCAGGAATTGGTGCTGCCGCCGGGGCCGCGCGGTTGTTCATGCGCAAGGTGCAGAGCGGAATGTGCGACGCCGGACGGTGGCGCCAATGGATCTGAAACGTCTTGCGCAGCTGCGTCGCCAACCGGTGCTGGTTCAGGGTGTGGATGCGCGACTGCTTCCGCCGTGGAATCACCAGAAGTATGCGGCACCCGGCTGGTGCTTGCTCGACTTGCAGATTCGTCGGCATCGCGAGGAATATAATCGGACTCAACACTCCCAAAAATGGAACGGCCGCCAGCCCGCACACCAGGCCCACCGGTTGATTGCGGAAAATCGCCACTTCAAACGCGGCAAAAATCGTCGCGCAATACAGCACGAAGAACAGGAACAATCCAATGCGGAGTCGAGAATAACGCGCGGAAGCCGATATTTTGCGTCGGTCGGGTCGCTTTGGGCGGTTCCTTGATGTGCTGGTTCATGTCGTCGATGCGCTGCTCGCGTTGCTTGGCTTTCGCATCGGCAGGCTGCTCGATCATCGGTTCGATAGAATGGCTTCGCCTTCTCAGGCGCGTGGCGGCCAGGATTGCTTGCAGACTATCCTGGCTGAATTTTCCCATCCAATGATGCTGGCGGGTCGCGCCGCTGTCGGGACTTAAACACGACGCCATTGGCATTCGCCGTATCCCAACTTAAATCCCCGGAAATTTGCGTGCTGTCCGATCAGCGTGTAGGTGGCCCCGAAGGTCGCGCTGGAAAACAACGCGAGCCAGCAAAGCACAATGAGCGAAAACCTCGACATTCAGTGGACTTGGATAACAGACAGCGATTTTACAATGAAAGCACTTTTCGACCTAACTCACTTATCAGGTCTTCTACTGTCCAGTTTGAGCGTTGCCTGTGAAAGCCGATCGGCGGCTGCGCCATGTTCAAATACGGCGTAACGCATGCGTCGTGAGCGGATCCCGTTGCAACTCCGGTTGCGCGAGCAAGCCCGTGATAAATCCCGCCAACGCATCGCCGCTGCCGCCTTGCGCCAGGTACGCGTTGCCGCTGCTATTTATATAAAGGGCACCGTCGCTGCGCCCGACCAACGTCTGATGGCCTTTCAACACGACGAAGCAATCGTGAAACCTCCGGGATAATTCGCGCAACGCCCCAATGCGATCGGACTGCACCGCCGCACTCGAACTGCCCAATAATCGCGCTGCTTCACCGGGATGCGGAGTCATCACCCGAACCGCTTTGCCCACGTTGGCCCCGGCGCGAGCCACGATAAAGCGCTCGCATCCGCCACAACCGGCAGCAACGACGTTTGCCAGAGGGACCGCAGAAAATCTTTGTTGCGCTGCGGAAAATCGTCCGCAGCCAAACCGGGTCCCAGAGCCGATCGCACTGGTCGTTTTCGGCAACACCGGATCTGTATCTTTAATCCACGGATGCACCATCGCCGATTGCAATTGCGACGCCACCGGCAGATAAACTGCGTCTTGCGGATAGACCGTGACCAACCCCGGTTGCGCCCGTTGCGCTCCGTGCGCCATCAACACCGCCGCGCCGTGATACCCGACGCTCCCCGCAAACAGCGCCGCGTGGCCATACGTCCCTTTGTGCGACGCCACCTTGCGCTGCGGCGGCACATTTTTAAAATCATCGGCAATCGTCCACTGCAAATCGGATTGCGTAGGGCAGGGGACGAGTCCCACGCCGTGCGCGACGTCAAGTCGGCCGACAAATTCCGTCGCATCCAACATCGCCCGTTTCGGCGCGCCGACCGTCAAAGTAACTTCCGCGCGAATCGCCGCACCTTCTGGTTTGCCAGTGTCGGCGTTTAACCCTGACGGCACATCAATCGCCAGCACGCGAACTCCGCTCGAATTAATCTTTTCAATGAGCGCCTTCCAATTCTCATCGAGCGATCGATTGAGCCCGATCCCAAATAGCCCATCCACAATCCACTGTGGTTCCCGGGAAAGTTCATTCTCCAGCTGAGCAAACGCAGCCTTGGGATCAGTCACTTCGATGACTCGCATCGCGCGCCCTTTTAAATGTGGAACAGCCGCCCGCGCGTCATCGCCGTTATGACCCTTGCCCGCGAGAACAAGAATCGCATCGCCCTCGCGCGTCAGTTCCAGCAAGCGCTGCGCAACAGCGCGCCCGACATTCTCGATGACATCCTTTCAGATACACCAGCCGCCCAAGTGGCCTTCTCCCACTCCCGCATCTGCGCAACTGTAACAACCGGTATCGGCATTAAAGTAATTCACTCCCGCACCATCGCCGGGTCAAGAGCCAACGTGAACATCGGGCGTCGCAAATGACGTCGACTAGTTGGCATTTCGACGCTCAGGCCTACATTGCATTGAGGTATTTATGATCACACACGACCAAACCACACACGAAGCGTTGCGACGGTTTCCTTACGCGATTTATATCCTGGGCGTTGCCAACGATGGCGAAACGAATGCGATGGCCGCAAGCTGGGTCACCCAATGCTCCTTTGATCCGCCCTTGCTCATGGTCGCCGTGCGCCGAAGAACTCACACCTACGAGCTCGTCAAAAGCGGTCGCACATTCTCAATCAATCTTGTCGATAAAAAAGAGCGCGACATCATCCGCACACTCGAAAAGCCGTTCGATATGATTGGCGACAAACTCAACGCCGTCGGACACAGTCAGGGAAAGAACGGCGCTCCGATTCTCGATCAAGCCTTCGGCTACATCGAATGTAACGTCGTCGAAATCTACGAACCCGGCGACCATGCCCTCGTTATCGGCGAAGTCACCCACGCCGAACTGCGCCAAGAAGGCGAACCGATCATGTGCGCTGACCTCAAATGGCACTACGGCGGTTGAACCGTGCGTCTGTCGATGTCTCCGTTCTGAACTTATTCTGTCGGAACAGTTTCGAATGAGTAGCGTTGCGTTCGGTGTTGCTTCACTTAAACGGTGTAACAACGTGCGAAAAAATATCATCGAAATGTTGCAACTTCCTGCAACTTCCGCCTCCTTCCTGCAATTAGTTGCAAAGCGGAGCGGGTTTGTAACAGAAAATCCTGCAACTTTTATCAAAGATCATATCCGGGTTGCACTTCCCTGAATGCCGGTAAGGACAGGCGGCCGAGGGATTATAACGTGAAGCAGCGGCGTGTCAACGTTGTGTAATAAAACCCCAAAGGGGTTTAGTTACTCAGTCTAGGGATGCAGAGAGCAGCGGGGAGACTTCCCTTGGCAAAAACTAAAAACGAAGTCTCACTTTCGCGAAGCGGCGACGAAGGAGTTAAATGTCTTTTGTTTCGCAGGTAATTGGCGCACCACATTTCCTGAACAATTGATATACGATAACTGGTCGCATAATTTTAATCGGCAAACAATGGTTTTATAGGTGGCGTGATTTGTCAACGAGAGGTTCGAGGCGGCTTTGTTTCCAGGACCGGTTCTGGTGCGTCTTTGAATTTGTCGTACTTCCCGAGAAGTCTCCCAACGGCCAGAAGAACTGGAAACACCACCTTTTGCACGACCGCTGGAATGTCGAGCATGCGTATTTCCGACCGATAGCGCGTCAGAAGGAACGCCGCGTCGAAGAATCCCGGGCGTTTTCGTCCACTCCTTCATATCTGACGAGCCAAAACCGCTGATTCGTCTGTTTAACGTTTCAGCTCACCGACCGCCGCCCGTCCTGCGCACCGAACTCGCTGCCGACGCAGCGGGCGGCGGGTCGGTGGAGCGGCTGGTTCGGCGCGTCCCTCAAGCTCTGCGAAAATGTCCTCTGTGGAGTAGCCGCCCAATTTGGCGGCAGCAATGACGTGCGCAGGGACGTGAACCAGCGTGGAGATAACCGCTGCGTTGGATCTCCGCGTCGGTAAACCTCTCAGGAAACAAGTGTAGCGCTACCAGGAAAGCAGCGTCAGCGTTCCAATCCGCGAGGTTAAATGCAATGTGCCTCGCCACTTTCTTTGAGTATCCGGATTTGGATCCAATGGCCTTGGCAATCTGGTCAAAGCAGCGTGACGGGACACGAGGCTCAAGCCATTTGGCGCGCTGAGGACCCGCAAGTTCGCGGAAGATAGCCGCCACCTTTTTCTGATAAGAATCGATTGCTTTGGTGCTCATGACATCTCCGTCGAACGTTTCAGCTCAGCGACCCGGCCCACGGGACGCGTCGATTGCAACAGTGACGCAATGGCCGGGTTCGCTGCAGCGCTTGGTTAGCCGTCATTGTTGAGGGTCTCCTGCAACTCTTGCACGAACGTCTCCACGCTCGCAAAACTCGCGAGTGGTCGTGCTGTCAGATTGCCGTGATCCGTCTTCACAATCGTGCCATCACTGCAACGCAGCGCATACGGGCAAGCGTCGTCGTCATCGCCAATGTGGACGTAGTCCGAAGGCCAAGGTGGACGTAGTCCGAAGGCCAAGGTGGACGTAGTCCGAAGGCCAAGGTGGACGTAGTCCGAAGGCCAAGGTGGAGCACCGCCGTAACCTTCGCGATATTCCAGCGTGCGCTCGACGTTGAGAGCCGCGTCGTCCCAAAGACTGAACTCCGTCCCGCCTGCAAACTCTGGCCAAGGAAAAGCGCTCAGGACCTGCTTGTAGGCGCTGGGCAGTGTCACGTGAAGTTTCTCTTCCATCATCGTGAGTTGTTCGGGTGTCATGGCGCGTGATGACGGCTAACGATTAATATACGACAATTGTTCGCATATTTTTTAATATGCGAACAGCGGGTTGTATATCAACCAACCCGCTGTTCATCAAGATTCCTCACGTTTTTTTGACAGTGGAAAGGGCGGGGGCTAGTGAAAAGGCTAAAGGCTAAAGAGGAACCCCGACGCGAAGGCGTTTGGGTTGGTCATGGAAAGGGTTTCGGTGAATGCGGCGAACTCCATCGCCAGCTCGATTGCTGGTGGTGAGGTTGGTGGAACCCACTTCGTTATATGTTGCTTTCGGATCTCGGTGGAGTGCTCAAGGCTCGTAATGCGGAAAGCCATCCTGCCGAATACAAAACGACTCGCACCCAATTTAAGCCGACCCACCACTTGGTTAAGTTCGTTACCTGGTCGGCACTCATCGCCATGACGTCTTTGCTAGTCAGTCGGATGATGTTTGGCACAAACCACGCGAAGGTGGACACGACAACGACCAGAGCCAGAATGGTTCCTGCCATTCGCCATTTGCGATGTTGGGGGCGAGTCCGCAAACCCGAGAGCAATGTCGCCAGCGCCAACAGGCCGACCAGCGGAGTGTTGAACATCCAGAACCTGCCGCCGGCGTTCAGGGTAAACTGCGGATTTGCGACGTTGTGCTGATAATAAGCCGTGACCGACTCGGGTGGCGCACTGGTCCACAACGGCAATACAACCAATGTTTCATACAATCCTGCGCCGATCTCGATTCCCAGCGCGATCACAAGAAGCCACAGAAAAAGTTGTGCGAATGAAAATTGTCTTCTCATCTTTTCAGGTTTGCCCGCCACGTTAGGCCTTGCCCATGACCGGTCAAGCGCAATAGCCATAGGCGTAGATCACCTGAGGCCACGAACGGCATACGGCTGATTGTAGAGTTCGGGGTCTTCGAGTTGGGTTACTTGAAGGAGGGAATATGACCTACGAGCATTTCATCGGTCAGGTGCAACACCGGGCCAAACTCCCATCGGAAGGAGACGCGCTGCGCGCAGTTGAAGCGACGCTTCAAACGCTCGCCGAACGACTGGAGGAACACGAAGCCAAACATCTGGCGTCACAATTGCCGATGGCGTTGCGGCCATTTGTTGAAGGCGGAGAACACCGCATTCGGCGTTCGCTGAATGAGTTTCTCCAGTGCATCAGCGAGCGCGAAAAGGTAGGCCTGCCGACATCCACGTATCATGCGCGCGTCATCATGGAAGTCTTGCAGGAAGCCGTGTCTCCCGGAGAAATCGAAGACGTTCTAGCCAATCTGCCGGCAGATTGGGCGCCGCTTTTTGGTGGCAGCCGCGGGCGCATGAGATCCGCCGTCGTATAGTGGCGAGCGATCGCTTCGCGCCTAGCCTCGCGTCATCGGCGGCTATCAGCATTTATGCTGCGCTTATTCCTCTGCGGCGATGTCATGACTGGCCGCGGTCTGGACCAGGTGCTGCCGTTTCCTGCTGACCCGCAGCTCTATGAATCGCACGTGAAAGACGCGCGCGATTATGTCGCACTTGCTGAACAGGCACATGGCCCCATCGTTCGTCCCGTCAGCTTCCGCTACATTTGGGGCGGCACCATCGCCGAACTCGACCGGGCCAACGCCGACGTTCGCATCATCAACCTGGAGACCAGCATTACCACGAGCGCACAACCGTGGCCGAAAAAGCCGATCCAATTCAAAATGAATCCCAGGAACATCGGTTGTCTAACTGCCGCGCGAATCAGCGCGTGTGCCCTGGCAAACAATCATGTCCTCGATTGGAATTACACCGGCTTGATCGAAACGCTTGAAACACTCGACCGCGCCGGCATCGCTCACACCGGCGACGATTGCGTTCGGCGAGACTCGAATCCTGCTTTTTTCTATCGGTTAAACAACCAGCGGGATCCCGCCAGACTGGGCCGCAACCGACAACAAACCCGGTGTATTCCTCGTCGATGACCTTTCAAGTTCAACCGCCGAAACCATCGCCGCCGACATGCGCGTTTATCAAAAGCCCGGCGATATCGTCATCGCTTCGGTTCATTGGGGTAACAATTGGGGCTACGACCTTCACCGGAACAAATCACTTTCGCGCACACCTTGATCGACGAAGGCGTCGCGCTCGTGCACGGCCATTCATCGCACCACATCAAAACTCTCGAAGTTTATGACGACCATCTGATTCTTTACGGCTGCGGCGATCTGATTACGGACTACGAAGGCATCGCAGGCTACGAAGTGTTCCGTGGCGACCTCGCGTTCTTATATTTGCCGGAACTCGCGCGCGATGGCCGCCTGCGATCGCTGCGACTGGTCCCGGTGCAAACACGCCGCTTTCAATTACATCGAGCTTCAACCGAAGACTCAAAATCTCTCTGCGCGTTGATGAATGATTTGTGCGTCGGGGTCGCGCCCGGGTTCCAGTTCGCAGATGACAATAGCCTCGTGTTCAGTCCAGATTCCGCGCACCCGCTCTTCCGGGCTGCTGACGGTCACGATCATGGCCGGTAGGGATTTCGACAATTGAATGAAAAGCACTTCTGCTCTACCGCGGCAGAGTAGTCCGCCAGCAGTCATTCCATTTATCATTATGTTTGCTGCTTCAGGAATTCGTCGAGAGCGCGTTCGAGGGCATCTTGGTCCAAGTCCCGTCGGTTTTCCACGAACAGGGTGAGGCACTGGCCATCGTCCCGGAGAGCAAGAAGGATGCGCGCGTGTTCGAATATCCAGCAGAGGCGCAATGGTACGATTTGGTGCTGCGCCAGGTTTTGAGCAGCAATCGACAATCGTTTGACAGTCTGCTCCACCTGAGTCGTGGTGAACCAATTGTTGTAACACTGGCTGGCGAAGGTGCGGTCGGGAAGCTGCGCGCCCCAGGCCGCCAGTCCCGCCTTCGGGACGTTGGCTTCAATGAAATTGCCGAGGGTGTCGCTCATAGGCTCTGTTTTTTGCCGCGGGTGCTGCGGACGAATATCCGGCGCTGCGGTTGTACCTGGCAGACGACCCGTCCTCGAGGGGTAATGATCTCGAGACGGTCGAACACCCCGACTTTAACGGCCTCACTCACCTCCCTGGCCTGCTGCTCGATCTGTTCCATCAGTTTTAGGCGTCCATCGACCCTTTTGCAGCCCCACTCATAGAGGACATTGCCTGCGTTGGAACCGAGCAGGATCTCCTCAATTTGCGGCCCGGTGTCAATTTGAATGGGTGCCGCGGGGGCAGGTTCGGCCGGCGGTTTGGCGGGCTGAAACTGTGGCTTGGTTGCGGCCACGGGCGGCGCTGCCGGTGGCGGTTTGGCGGTTTGGGACTGCGCAATCTGAGATGCGATTTCAGGCGCAATTTGAGGTGCGACCTCACGTGCGACTTTGGAAAAAAATTCGGGGGCAACTTCGGGTGCAACTTTGGATACGACCTCAGGTGGCGCTTCAGATGCAATTTCAGAAGCAACATCAGATGCCACTTCGGGGTTTTCCGATTCCAAAGATGTCGTCTGGCCTTCGTCGAGGAGCTGGGCTGCCGCCATCAACAAACCCTCCCACTGTCCTTCGATCGTGCGGCAGGGTGGTTCGGTGTATTCGGAAAAATTAAATTCACCCCCGCGCAATCCGAGCAGTCCAAAGAGTGCAGTCTCGCCCTGGATCGCTCCCGACTCGGCATGAATGATGGCACCTTCACGGATGAAGATTCGTCCCCGCACGCGGCCGGTAAATATCTCGAGGACAGAAGACTTGAGGCCGAGGCACTCCATCTGAATTACGTCCGAAATCCCCAAGCGCCGCATGACGCCGGAGAATCCCTCGTGATGCGCGGCGCCTGCCAGGGCGTCCAACGCCGAGAACGCCATTTCAAAGCCCTCATGCGCGACCGGCTTTTGAAGAACCATGGCGGCGCCGCTTTCCTCGCAGGCTTTGCGGTCTGCCCCATTGGCGTGGCCACTAAGGACAACGGCTTGTTGTCCGGGGTGGGTGCGGGCCAGCAACTTCAGAAACTGGAGGCCATCCACAACCGGCATTTTGAAGTCAAGCACGACGAGATCAACTTGGCCCCTGCGCAAGATCTCCAGCGCCTGGGCATGATTGTTCGCTGTGGAAATGTCCCAGGAACCTTTCGACATTTGCAAAAACAACGTCTGGATGACGGCCAGGAATTTGGGATCATCATCTACGAAGAGAAGTTTTTTTCGTTTGTTTGATTCGCTTGGCATCGGTTGCAGTTTGCAGACTGAGAACACTCTGGCAATGCGCTCAGCATTTGTCGATTTCAAAGGGCCGGGCCAGCGGCAAAAAATTCGTTTGGCGAAGCGCGCTGTTGACCGGAATGCGCCATCGCCGATCGATTGACGTTGTTATCTACCGCGTGATGCGAATTGTGTCAGCGCTTTTTCGACCGTCGAGCGAACTCCGGGGTCTGGATCCGACAACGCTTGCATTAGAGCAGGGTATGGGGTCCGGCTGCCGCCCAGCAGACCCAGGGCATGCGCGGCCGCCTGACGAAAGTCCGGGTCCGGATCGGCAAGCATGGATAAGAACTGGTTAATTGTCAGTTTATAGCCCATTTCCGGGGGAAGAGCGACCTGTGGTAGCGATAGATCGCCTCTGAAACTTCTTGCTTTCATCACGCCCAAACCCACGAGCAGATCCATCACGAAATAGCGGACATCCTCCTCTTCCGTATCAAGATTGGCTTTGAGTTTCTCGAAGGAGTCCTCAGCTGCGGGCGAGGAACTCCACTCGTCGTCGATGCGAGACAGACTCCCGGCTGCGAAACGGCGCACGCTGCTGTTTTTGTCTCTCAGAACAAGAACGAGCGGCCCGATTGCGCGGCGATCGCCTATTTGACCCAGCGCTATGACGACGGCCTCACGCACGTCGGCATCGGAGTCCGGCAGTGCTTCTATCAAAGCCTTGGCGGATTCTTGGTCCTTCAATCGGCCCAGCGATTCTGCTGCCTGGCGGCGGACTTCCCAGACCTTGTCTTGCAGGCAATCCCTGATTTGCTCCAAGGCATCTTTCGCGCGCAAGGTGTATAACGCCTCGATGGCGGCAATACGCACATTGGTGTCGGAATGGCGAAGCTGCGGGGCGATCTGGCGGATAATCTCCTCCCCTCCCACCGAGGCCAGCGCGCTCAGGGCGGCTACGCACGCGGTGCTGTCGTCGGATTTCAAGGCCTTTTTCACCAGGTTCAGGGCGCGCGGGCTATCGATTTTGACGAGAGCTTTTATCGCGCCGGCACGAATGCCGGAAGGACCGGAATTGATGACGGATTCCAGCGGCGCGATGGCCTTGTCCCCAAAGGAGGCGGCACGACTAAGGTGGCCCCTGGCTATGTTTTGCCAGATTTCATCTTCCTTATTGGCGGGACGCCAACTGAACCGATCAAGCGTCTGGACAGCGCCGCCCCGAACGCCCGCATCCGAATGCCGCAGCAAAGGCACAATCGGCGCGATGATTTTCGAATTGGAACAACGTTTCAGAGAGGAAATCGCGGACTTTATCACCTCCGCATCGGAATCCTGCAAGGCGCTCAGAAGCGTATCGAAAATCCGATCATCGTCGAGCCTTCCCAGCGCGGTCGCGGCGAATTGGCGGACGAGGGCATCGGAATCACGGAGAGCGTCTTTCAGCGGTTCGAAGGCTTTGGGGTCGCGTGAGCGGCAGAGTTGCTCGGCCGCCTCGCGACGGCTCTTGACATTAACGGACTTGAGCTGACGTCGAATTAACCAAAGCATAAGAACACACTATATCCCTACTCAACAAAGCCGGTTCACTTCAAGGAGAACCTGCGATGAACGGTCAGGATTATTCGATTGTCGATGGTGATTTACTTTGTGGACTAGTCAAGTGGACCGCTTGCGGGCGCTAGCGAATGCTGTATGATAGAGGTGTCACGGTGCAGCAGGGGGGAACACAAAGAGCAACTGAGCAAAACCCTGACAAACAAATACTGTCGCCATCCGATTGACCTCGTAGGGAATCACCTTATAGGCTCTGCAGCTTGCACACCCAAGAGTTAATGCCGCCGTGCTGCTTTGATGAAACGCTCGAAGTGCCATGTCTTCCAACCGCGCTATTACAGACTCAACAAAAACTTTCGCAGACGGCCCAAAAACTTAAGCTGGCTATCGACGCCGCTGAGATGGGGACTTTCGAATGGAATCTTAATAACGACCACGTTGAATGGAATCCTTACCACTATCGGCTTTACGGTTACGAACCAGACGAACACCCGGTCAATTACAAATTCTGGCATAAACATGTTCTGGCGGAGGATGTGGACGGGGAATTGAAAGCATACGAAACAGCCAAAGCCAATAAGACACCATGGTCGAACGAATATCGTATCCGCCGAAAAGATGGTCAGATCCGATGGCTCTCGGTCCGCGGGCAATTTGTCTACAATGAAAACGGCGCGCCCGGTCGTGGTTATGGCGTTGTTTTCGACGTCACTGAAAAAAAAGAACAGGAAGAATCTTTGCGTCGTAGTGAATCCATTGCCCTTTCTCGCCTGGCTGAAATACAAACCCTATATTCTGCCTCGCCGGTCGGACTGGGGTTCGTCGACCGTTCGATGCGTTATGTCCGTGTCAACGACACGCTAGCGCGCGTCAACGGTGTCTCAACAAGCGAGCATGTCGGTCGAACGGTTGAGCAAGTCGTCGGCGCCGAAATTTGGAAAAGTATCAAACCGATCTACGACCGCGCCGTCAACGGCGAAACTATCCTGAACATGGCTGTTGAAGGCGCGCTCACTGCCGACCCGGAGCATTGGCGGCATTGGCTGGTGAGCTATTGTCCGGTTTGCACTGCTAACGGTCTGACGCTTGGCGTCGCTCTCGCCATTCAAGAAGTGACCGAACTGCGGAAAGCCCAGGAGGAATTGCGCCTGAGCGAAGCCCGGCTCAGGGCAGCTAAGACAGCAGCACGACTCGGCGTTTACGAGTGCGATCTTATCGCTAATACCACTCGATGGGACGAGAGAATGTGCGAGTTGTGGGGATTCGATCCCGATTTTGAAGTGACACCTGAAAAGGCGTTTGAATGCATTCATCCCGATGATGTCCAATTCGTCCGAAATGCGATGGAACGGGCGTTCGACCAGCCTGTCACAAAAAACTTTTCCGCCGAATATCGCGTGATAAGCGCGAAAGACAAGAAGGTGCGATGGATTTCTGCGAACGCCTTGCCCCTGTCAAAGGAAGGTAAGCGCCTTGTCGGTACCGTCCAGGATATCACCGAACGTAAAATGTTCGAAGCCGAGCTGGAACGTTCGGTTGCGGAACGCACGGCTTCGTTGCGTGAGGCCATGGCGCAGATGGAAGAGTTTTCGTATACGGTCTCTCACGATCTTCGCGCTCCGTTGCGCGCACTGAGAGTTTATGCAGACGTTCTTCTTGAGAATTTTGCCAAGGATTTGCCAGAGGAAGCGCGCGAATGTTTAAGCCGTATCGAAGTGAACGCCAATTCGCTCGATAAAATGGTGGTGGATGTCTTGACGTTCACGAAAGTTGCGCGAACAGAGATGAGAATGGAACGCATCGCCATGGACCAGTTGGTGCGCAAGATCGTCGAACAACATTTGGCGATGGCACATTCCAAGGTGACGATTCACGTCGAACCGTTGCCAGACGTTCTTGGACACGAGCCCTCACTGACGCAGGCGTTCTCGAATCTGTTGAGCAACGCGGTGAAATTCGTTGCGCCGGGCGTGGCTCCTTTTGTGCGCGTCTGGAGCGAACGCCATGGAGACAAGATTCGTTTTTGGGTCTGCGACAACGGCGTTGGCATCGCGCCAAAGTACCATCACCGTCTTTTCAGCATGTTCGAGCGGATTCATCCGGATTTGATCTACGAAGGAACGGGCGTAGGACTGGCCATCGTACGGAAAGCCGCTGAACGGATGGGGGGCAGAGTGGGTGTCGAATCCGACGGGACGCACGGCAGCAGATTTTGGATAGAACTCCAAGCTCCGATTCCCGATGAAAACTGAATTGAGCAACACAATATTGCTGGTCGAGGATAGCCGGGACGATGCTTACGCTTTTCGCTACGCTCTCAAGCGCAGCCGCATCATGAATCCGCTGCAAGTCCTCACCGATGGTCAGCAGGCTATCGACTATTTGTCAGGCGTGGGCCACTATGCTGATCGGAACGTCTACCCGCTTCCGTTCGTCATTTTTCTCGATTTAAAGTTGCCCTACGTTGACGGCTTTGACGCGCTTTCATGGATCCGCGCACAGCCTGAGCTCCGGTCGATCGCAGTCATCATGCTAAGCGGCTCAGCCGAAGATCGAGACCAGGATAGAGCACATGAACTCGGGGCTCGCCGCTACCTCGTGAAACCGCCAACGGCCGAAACGTTGCTTTCGGTTTTCGATTCACTCCTCAGCTTCCCGCACTCTAATCACTGGCTTCCGAAGAATACCGCTTCTCCCGCCGCTCGCGTTTAACGCACCTTTCCGTTAAGACCATTCGGTAAAACACTTTATAGGCCAAAAGTGAAAACCGCATTAAATTCAGGGTGGTATCATTTTATTGCGGTATTGCGCGACGGTTGAAAACGTTCCGGTGCTTGGTGTTTGGGATTTAGCTTTCCTCGTTACTTCCCTTGTTCTCTCGCCAATTCAACGTCATTCCGCTACCGTTCGAGCGGATGAGTCTGGATACGGAAGCGCTTCTGATTGCCCGATGCCGACGCGGCGATGCCAAGGCATGGGACGAATTGTTTGATGCGCATTATGCTGCCACCGGTCGATTCGTGTTCCAACTCGCGCCCGATTTCACACACGAAGATGTTGAGGAAGTTTGCCAGGAGGTTTTTCTGGCGATCATTCACAATATCAAAACGTTCGAAGGCCACAGTCATTTGCAAACGTGGGTGTTCCGCATCGCCGCCAATAAAGCGCGCGATTATCGGCAACGTCAGCATGCCGCCAAACGCGGTGGCGGCATAGCGCCGCTGTCGTTGCAGGCGGAACATCCGGAAACAGGGCTGACGATTGACCCGCCCAGCACCGCGCTGGCTCCGGACGACTCGCTGATGACGGCGGAACGCGCAGGGCAGGTCGGCGACGCGCTTGAGGCTTTGGGCGGCCCGTGCCAGGAGATCATTGAGTTGCGTTATTTTGCCGATTTGAGCTATGAAGAAATTTCCACGGCACTGAAACTGAATCCGAAAACGGTCAGCTCGCGCCTGAGTAAATGTTTGGATCGATTGGAAGAAGTGATGCGCGTTGTGATTTGTGGGAAGAAACCGAAGCCTTTTTCCGTCTAACTATTATGCCGTCAGAGCCGCCAAACGAAAACATGGATAAGGTGCTGAAGGCGTATGCCAAGAAGCGACGGGAAGATGCGTCTCAAATCGAGATGGATCTGGCCACTCGCAACATGCTCCAGTCGGAAGTGAAGCGGAGGCTGGGCGAAGTCCCTGTACCGGCGACGGCGCGTTCGCGTCCACGATTTGCATGGTGGCCGCAAATGATTATCGGCGTGGCTAGCGCGGCGGCTCTGGCAATTGCAGTGTTCTTTTGGAAATTGCCGTCGCGTAACGAAAGGACTGATTCAAGTGTCGCGATGGAGAACAGGGCACCTGCTACTTTTGACACGACCATCCCTGCATCCAAGTCCAAGGCCGAATCCGAAGAGTTTAAGAAAAACGAAGCGCCGGTTGCGACGTTTAAGGACCAAGTTGCGCCGTCGTCGCCTGCGAAGGAGCTGAGCCGAAGCGACGATTTGGCGAAACAAGCTGAACCGCACCGTCGCGAGTCGGACACTCTTAAGGTGGGCGACGTTCCGGTGGTAACGAATAGTATCGTGGCGAGTGCGGCACCGTCCGCGCCGACGACAATTCCAGCTCCAGCTATCGCGTCAGCCGCACCAGTCGAAGCGCCGTTAGCTAAATCCGTAGTAGCCGACGCCGCGCCCGCGACTCCTGTGCCACCAGCTGCCGCGCCAATCGGATCAATCGCTGCGTCGACTGAGGCCCCGAAACTCGCAACGCGAAATATTGCGAAAAGCGAATCTATGTATTTTGATCGCAAGACCGACGCGATCCAACAGAAACAATCCCAACGGCAACGCATGCAGTTTTCTCAGGTTGATAACAGGGCGCAATATCGAGCGAATCTGAACTCGCCGCCGTTGCCGAAGGTGCTGACGAATTTTGCACTCGATCGCACCGGCAGCAATGTGTTGGTAGTCGATGCGGATGGTTCGACTTATTCCGGCAATGTTCTTCCCGCGATGGCAGGTTATGGCGGCCAGCTCGGCATCGCCAATGGAACCGGCAAATCAGCATCAACTGCGGCGGCTGTAGGTGGCGAGGCGATACCGGATGACAACTTCGCTTTTAAGGTGAGTGGGTATAACAAAAAGCTGCGGGCGAAAGTTATTTTCAGCGGCTCCGTTATCAACGGTGCGCAAAATGGAATCGTTGCCGGTGGCGCAATCCCGCAAACGCAATCTGGTGCTCAAAACCAAACCAGTAACACGCCGCAACAATCGCCGGCTCAGAATGCGCAGAACGCCCAGAACGTGATGCTGAATGGTCGTGTGCAAGTCGGCAAGACGACGGAATTTCAAATCCAGGCGGCTCCGGCAGCTGCCTCGACGAAGTAACAAAAAGATTGCCTGCACTGGCAAACGAGCGAGAAATTACTGTAATGGCATTGCTCTTCAGGAGACCAAAACGTTTTCGCTACGAGTACGATCTGCTCCAGCAGGGCACGACGTTGATCGCCGGCGTTGACGAAGCCGGGCGCGGTCCGCTGGCTGGCCCGGTCTTTGCCGCTGCTGTCATTTTCCCGCAGGAGTGGATTGCCGATCATCTGCCGAAGCCGTTGCGCAAAATCAACGACTCGAAACAACTCACTCACGAGGCGCGTGAAATGTTTTTTACCGAACTGACTTCGCGGCCCGAAGTGCGCTACGGTATCGCGCAAGTGGATGTTGCGTTGATTGATCAGATCAACATTCTGCAAGCGAGCCATCGCGCGATGAATCTCGCTCTCGCGCAATTGAACCCGGCGCCGCAGCACGTGCTGGTTGACGGCCTGCGCGTGAACTCGATGCAGTTCCCGCACACACCGATTGTGTCCGGCGATGCACTGAGTTATTCGATTGCCGCCGCCAGCATTCTTGCGAAGGTGAGTCGCGATCGGTTGATGGTCCAATTCGACGCGCAGTATCCGGGATACGGTTTCGCCGCTCACAAAGGTTACGCGACGCCCGACCATTACGCGGCCATCAAAGAACGCGGTGCGTGCCCGATCCACCGCCAAAGCTTTGCGCCGTTTCGGCCTGTGCAGGTGGAGATGCTTGTCGATCCGAATGCGCCAGCCGCAAGGGTAGCGCCTCAGGCATAAACATGAGCTTCCTCGCTCGATTAACATTCTGGCGTCGAGAAGAGATCCATTTGAACTTGCGCCATGGCAGGTTGGGCGAAAATGCCGCGAAGAAATATCTCGGTAAAAATGGCCTAAAATTTCTTACTGCCAATTTCAAATCCAAACGCGGCGAAATCGATTTGGTGTTTCGCGATGCCGACTGCCTTGTGTTTGTTGAAGTGAAAACGCGCTCGTCGGAAGATTGGACTCGGCCAGCAGCGGCTGTTGATTTTGATAAGCAACGGAAGTTGTCCTTGTGCGGACTCGATTACCTGCGGCTCTTGCGGAACCCGCAGATCAAATTTCGGTTCGATATCGTTGAGGTATTGTTGGCCGATGGCGTTGTCTCCGAAATTCGCCATTTGCCAAACACCTTCACGCTCGCTCAGCCGCTGCGTTGGGGATGATTATTTCAGCGACGCGAATTGCGGGTGTTTGATGAGCTTCTCCCAACTCGCATGCGTCAGTGGCACCTGGCGGTAAACGCCATCCCACATCGGCTCGGCACTTCCAGAGATGCGCGCGCGGCGAAGCCAATCAAGCCCGAGTGGTTCGGTGAGCAACGAGAGCGTGTTCGCGGCAATTGTTGTTTCTTCCTTTTCGCCAGTCGCATGTCCGGCACCGACGTAGAACCCGGCAAGGAGCAGGGTGACTCGCAGCATCGTGCTGCGCGAATAGGTTGGCACGGCGCAGGGTTGCTTGGGATTCAATAATCCGAACACATTCGAAAACACTTGTGGCGACCACATCGTCGGATTCTTTGCGAGTGAGAAAGGATCGTAGAGGATCGCATCGGGTGTCGACGTGCTTCTTGTCTTTGCCTCGTTAGTCAGCCACAGCGGAAAATCAGCGACACGCAGCTCCCAGTGAATCGATTGCTTGCCGTTTAAAAACTGAGTTTGTCCATTGGCCAGCAAATCGCGAATAGGCTCTTCATAACCGGCGACATATCCCAGTTCGCGCGCGTGCTGCACCGCAAAGTTCAGAGGCTCGATTGTTCGATCGAAGCTGATGACGCGCAGTGAGCAGTTGATGTTAGCTGTTGCGGTGAACACCGTCAGAACATTTGCCGCCGACCCGAGTCCCACGTCCCAAATGACGAATTCCCGTCCATGCGCTGCGATGCGATCCGGCAAGTGCAATTGGCGCA
This sequence comes from uncultured Verrucomicrobiae bacterium, assembly GCA_963702845.1. Taxonomy (GTDB): domain Bacteria; phylum Verrucomicrobiota; class Verrucomicrobiia; order Limisphaerales; family Palsa-1400; genus JAICXV01. The sequence goes on from OY969763.1 coordinate 1,839,374, forward strand.
CATAGAGAGCTTGTGCTTCGGCTGCGGGGCCGATTACGGGATGAAAAGTTTCATCCTCTGCAATCGCATGCACGCTGAAGGTGCCGTTCGCTAGTTGGACCAATTCGTAATCGCTCACCGAGTCAGTCTAATGAAGGCAGAGATTTTTTACTTCTTAATTCTGCCGAGTTCGTCCTTAATTCGTGGCCATGGATCCTTTGCTCAAGCTCCTGCACGAAAACGCGGCGCTCAAACCGGCGCAGCTTTCGAAAATGCTCAACGTCACTGAAGCGGACGTCGCCGCGAAAATTAAGGCTTACGAGGACGACAAAGTTATCCTCGGTTATCGCGCGGTGTTGAATGAAGAAAAGACGGGTGACGAGATCGTTCGCGCCGTTATCGAAGTAAAAATCACGCCAGAGCGGGGCGGGGGATTCGATCGGTTGGCCGAGCGCATCGCCAAATACAGCGAGGTCCACTCCTGCTACTTGATGTCTGGCGGATATGATTTGCTCGTGATCATCGAAGGGCGAAACCTGCGCGAAGTCGCAACGTTCGTTTCCGAAAAGCTCGCCACGGTGCAGGGCGTCATTTCTACGGCCACCCATTTCATGCTCAAGACCTACAAAGAGCAGGGCGTGCTCATGAACGGTGAGCAGAATGAAGAGCGGTTGGCTGTGTCGCCGTAAGGTTACGGCGAAATACCTAGAACTCTGGCAATGTTGACGCCTGCCGATTTGGAAATCGGCGATACGGGAGATTTGAACAAATTATTTTGATGTTCGCTCCCGCGAACCGGTTTGGAAACCTGCGATACGGTTTACAGCACCTTCATCGCATTATCGAGCGCGGCGTAGAGTTCGCGCATGGTGGCTTCGGTTTCGTCGCCCATGTTCGAAATTCGGAAGGTCGTGCCTTTGATTTTTCCGTAGCCGCCGTCGATGAGGAAGCCTTGATCTTTTACCAGCTTCTGGAGTTTGGCGACGTCGATAGTCTTGCTGTTGCCGGGCTTTGCGCCGTTATTCACGCAGGTAAGCGTCACGGATTCGTAGCCTTTTTCAGGGAAGAAGTTGAAGCCGTGTCCGGTCGCCCAATCGCGTGTCATTTGCGAGAGCTTCTTGTGACGGGCAAAGCGCGCGTCCAAACCTTCGGTGAAAAAGTCTTCGAGCTTTGAGGCAAGAGCGTAAATGTGGCCAATGCTCGGAGTGCTCGGCGTCATGCTTTGTTCGGCGTTTTTCTGGAACTCGACAAAGTCGAAATAGTAACCGCGATCTTTGGTTTGCGCGGCTTTTGCCAAAGCGGCGGGCGAGCAGACGAACACGGCGAGGCCGGGCGGCATTGCAAAGGCCTTTTGCGTTCCGGCCAACAGCACGTCGATGCCGAGTCCGTCGAAATCAATCTTCACGGCGCTCATTGAACTGACGGCGTCGACGATGAACATCACGTCGGGATATTTCTTTTTGAGCGCGGCGATCTCTTCCAACGGGCTCATCACGCCAGTGGATGTTTCGTTATGGATGAGAGTGAGCGCGTCGAACTGACCGGTGGCGAGTTTGGCATCGATCTGTTCGGCGCGGATGGGCGAACCCCACGGCACCTGGAGCGCATCGGCTTCTTTGCCACACTTCTTGGACACGTCAAACCACTTGTCGGAAAACGCGCCGCACATGCAGTTGAGCACTTTTTTGTGCACGACATTGCGAATCGCGCCTTCCATCACGCCCCAGGCGGACGAGGTGCTCAGATACACGAGTTGCTTCGTGTAGAGCAGTTGCTGCAATTGCGGTTGAATCTTCGCGTAAAGGTCTTTGAAGCCTTGACCACGGTGGCCGATCATGGGCGAGCAAAAGGCTTTGAAAGTTTTAGGGCTGACTTCGACCGGACCTGGAATATGCAATTTGGCGTGTGGCATAAAAAGTTTAACGCATGGTTAATTGCGCTCGTGAAATTTTTCACAAGCGGCGAAACAACGCAAGCAGTTTGAGCATGATTGCTGCTTATGTTGACATTTCTTACGCTTTTTGCGGTAACATGACCTCAATAGTGAAAATCAGAATCCTGCGGGCCAAGACCATGGCAGCAATGACTTTGCTGACGTTTGCAAGTCTCGGCCACTTCGAAGTTTGCGCGTCTACGAACGTCGCCGTCATCACGGTTTCTGGACAACCTTTGTCCAACGGAAGAATCGATCCGAAGCTGTTTGGTAATTTTGTGGAATTGCTGGAGGACGTGGTGCCAGGGATGTGGGCTGAAATGTTGATTGGTCGCTCGTTCGAAGGGGTCACACCCGCTGCTGATTGGTGCTATTACGATGGACGGCCAACAATTTGCGACCGTGTCTGGGAAACGAATTCGACGTGGCGCTATGATGTTACCAACGCATTTAACGGTGATCGATGCGCAGAACTATTGCCCCAGCGGTCGCGCATCGCGACGCTCAGGCAAACTGGTCTGACGGTCAAGCGCGGGATGTCGTACGATTTTTCGGGATATTTCCGGACAGACAACCCGAAGCTCAAAGTTACGGTTAATTTGCGCGCACCACTTCCGGACGGAAATTGGTTCACGTTGGCGTCCGCTAAGTTTTCGAAACTATCAGATTCGTGGGAAGCTCGGCTGTGTTCATTGGATTCGGTCGGCGAATCCGAACGTGCTGTTTTTGAAATTCGCGCTGAAGGGGAAGGGCATGTATGGCTGGACAAAGTTTCGTTGATGTCTGGCGACAACGAATTTGGCTGGCGTGCTGATGTGGTGAAGGCGATCAAGGAAATGAAGTCGGGGATTATTCGCTGGGGTGGTTCGGTCGTCGATCCCGGCGGCTACAAATGGAAGAACGGCATTGGTAATCGCGATCTGCGCACGCCGTTTTTGAATCATGTCTGGGGTCGAATTGATTCGAACGATGTTGGAATCGATGAGTTCTGCCGGTTTTGTCAATTGGTCGGCGCCGAGCCGCTGATTTGCGTCAGTTTTGCCGACGGAGCGCGCAGCGCGGGTGAGTTAGTCGAATATTGCAATGGAAGCAGCAAAACGCTTTGGGGCGCGAAACGTGCGCACAATGGTTTCTTAGCGCCGCATCATGTGAAGTATTGGCAAATTGGAAATGAGATCAGCGGTGACGATCCGCAGTATCTGGCGCAAATTCCCGACTTCATCGCCGCCATTCACAAGGCGAGTCCAACAGCTCAAATTATTTCGTCATTTCCCTCAAAGAAGCTATTGGAACGTGCCGGTAGAGATCTGGCGTTTGTTAGTCCGCATCAATACACCACCGATTTCGCTGCGTGCGAACGCGAGTTCAACAATTTGTCTGAGCTGTTCACCAACACTGCCGAATGTGAAGACGTCGGTGTGGCCGTCACCGAATGGAATATCAGCGCTGGTGATTGGGGAATCGGGCGCGCGAAACAGATGACATTGCAAGCGGCGCTATTGAACGCGCGTTACTTGCATGTGCTGATGCGGCATTGCGACAAAGTGAAAATTGCCTGCCGCTCGAATCTCGCTAACAGTTTTTGTGGCGCCACGATTGAGACGAGCCCGGGCGGCGTGCTGAAGCGGCCGAGCTATTATACAATGCAGCTTTATGCAGCCCACACGTTGCCGCTGCCATTGCAGAGCTCGGCTTCAGTTGAGGGTTTGGACGTCTTCGCTTGCGCGACCGAACGACACGATGCGGTAACGGTCTTTGTTGTAAATTCCAATACTGATCCGGTGACTTGCACGCTCAATTTCGAGCGGTTTGCGCAACCTGTCCAAACCGAATCGATTGTAACACTGACCGACCAGCAAGGGGCGCGCGAACCGGATGTTATGAATCACTGGGACGTTCCCGATCGCGTTTCGCCGAAGGCGCTGTCGCTGATCGGCAATCACGTGATGTTCGCACCGCTCTCAGTGAATGTCATTAGATGTCGTTGAGGTGGTTGCGTCAGTGGGAAGTCTGAGGAAAACGTAAATCCCGCAGTGATGGATTGTCCGAGGACGGTCTGCGCTTTGTTTACTCTCGTGGGATGTGATGTGCCCTGATTGGAAGCTTCCGGAGCTTTGCTCATTATGAGCCGCATGATGCGGCGGTGGGCGGCCTTCATCTTGATGTTCGCTGCAATTACGATCTGTGGCTTGGCGCAACAATACGGGTTGGATTCACGCGCGCCGATCGCCGCGTTCGTGAACGGTCATCTACCCGGCTTTTTGGTATCAGCATCCGGGCCATGGCAGGTGGTCAGTGCATTTCCAGGCCTACAATACGCGTTCACCGATCCGACGCTCATCACTGCCGCCCCTCGCGACACCAACCGTCTTTACGTCGGCTGCCGTCAGGGGAAAATTTATTTTTTCACGAATAACCCAGCGACAAGCAACGCGACGGTTTTTCTCGATCTCACCGCGAGCACGCAAGGGGGCGGCGATTGTGGATTGCTCGGCCTGGCGTTTCATCCGGAGTTCGGTCTCGCTGGGTCCACCAATCGCGGTTACTTCTACGTTTACCGGAATTACTCCGCGACTCCTACTCCAACTCCATTTCTCGACACACCGACTTACGATCGTTTGTCTCGTTTCACTTTGGCCGATAGCGCAACCACCGTTGATCCCGCAACCGAACTCATCCTCGTCAATCAATACGACCAAAGTACCTGGCACAATGGAGGCGCGATGTTCTTCGGCGATGATGGCATGTTGTATTTCACCGACGGCGATGAAGGCGGCTCAGACGATCAGTATAACAGCACGCAACGGATCAACGTCGGATTGTTAAGTGGTGTTTTCCGTATCGACGTGAACAAGAACCCGACCAAAAGCCATCCCATTCGTCGGCAACCGAAATCGAGCAGTTCCAGGTTTCCGGCCAGTTCCAGCGGGAACTACTACATCCCCAATGACAATCCATTCGTCAACCCAAACGGCAGCAACCTGGAAGAATTTTGGGCGCTCGGTTTGCGCAGTCCGCACCGGATGACGGAGGATTATTTCACGCAAAAAATCTGGCTCGGCGATGTCGGTGACGTGAGTCGCGAGGAAATCGATATCATTCAAAAAGGCGGCAACTATCAGTATGCCTATGAAGAAGGATTTCTCAGCGGCCCAAAAACCAAGCCTTCCCCACTCATCGGCACGGACACCCCGCCCATTTACGATTACGACCATTCAACCGGAAACACTTGTGTCATCGGGGGCTATGTCTATCGCGGTTCGCTGTATCCGGAATTGTTTGGGCAATATATTTTCGGCGACAACACTTCCGGTCGAATTTTCGCTATGACCTACGACTTCGTGCACGTGCCTGTCGTAACGAATCTTGCGTCGCTTCCTTCCGGTTTGACCGCTTACACGGGGTTGTCCTCGTTTGGGCTCGATTCGAGCAACGAACTTTACATGTGCCGCATGGGTGCCCCGGGCGACATCTTGAAACTGGTGCGCTTGACCGTGACCAATTCGCCGCCGCCGCAGCTTTCGAAGACCGGCATTTTTTCGAACCTGACGACTTTAACGCCGACCAATGGCATCATCCCATACACCGTGAACGTTCCGTTCTGGAGCGATGGCGCGGTGAAACAACGTTGGATTGCTTTGCCCAACGACGGCTCGCCGTATGGCACAAATGAACAAATTGCGTTCGCACCCACAGGTGAATGGAGTTTTCCGATGGGGACGGTGTTCATCAAACATTTCAGCCTGCAAACGAACGATGCGGATCCAAATGCGTTGCATCGCCTCGAGACGCGCGTGCTAGTCTTGGACACGAATCACTCCGTTTACGGCGTCACTTACAAATGGCGTTCGGATCAAAGCGATGCCGACTTGCTAAATACCAACGTCACCGAAGCGATCACGATTCAGACCGCAAGCGGAACGCGCACTCAAAATTGGTATTACCCGAGCCCGCACGATTGCGTCACGTGCCACAATCTGAATGCGAATTTTGTTCTTGGCGTCAAAACGCGCCAATTGAATTGCACGTTCACGTATCCGACAACCGCCCGAACCGACAACCAACTTCGAACGTGGAATTACTTGGGCATGTTCAACCCGGCGATCGTTGAATCGAACATCGCCACCTATGCCGCGGTGAATGTGACGAACACATCGCTGTCTCTGGTGCATCGCGCAAAATCCTACGTCGATGTTAACTGCGGCTTTTGCCATCGTCCCGGCGGCGTCTCCCAGGCCGCGTGGGATGGCCGTTTCGACACGTCGATTACCAACCAGAACATCGTGAACGCGACAGCCCTCAACGCCTTGGGAATCGCCGACGCTCGCATTATCCGCTCTGGCAGCATTACTCAATCGGTGATGCGTGCGCGCATGAATTCCATCGGAGGGCCGGCCATGCCGCCACTGGCGAAGACAACCGTCGATACAAATGCTGTCGCGCTGTTCGACTCATGGATTCTCAGTCTGACCAACGCGCCCTGTTTCGAAACCAGCGCCGACACCAATGGCCCGTTCATCCTCGTGCATGGACAACCTGGTATGAGTTACGCGTTGCAAGCCACCGCGGATTTTACCAACTGGCCTGCGATTTCGACGATGTTCGACCAGACTAGTCGCTACATCAACGGTGACACGCCCGACGCTGCGCTCCGTTTCTACCGGCTACAACTGCCGCCGTAAACGCGTCGAAGTGAAGCGGGACAATCGGCGTTCATTCCAGCGTTCGTCGTGCGGTTCCGATTGTTAGCTGCTGCGCTTCTAAACGCCCACCGGTTCCTGGACTTGCTCGGTCGTCGGAACATCCGGATCACCGACCGGCGTATTGGGATCGCGTCCGATCAGTTCGTTGAAGGCGTGCGAATCGAGTGTCTCGTGCTTGAGCAGTTCGGCAGTGACGGTAGCCAGTTGCGACTGGTGCGCCAAAAGAATTTCCCGCGCTTCCACGTAGGCGAGATCAAGAATGCGTTTCACTTCTTCGTCGATTTCGCGCGCGGTCTGTTCGCTGCAATCACGTTGAAGACTCGCATTGCCTTGCATGAATACCGGCCCCGGATGCGTTGCGCAATGAGCAAGGCCAAGCTTTTCGCTCATGCCATAGATGCAGACCATTTGCCGCGCAAGCGCCGTGGCTCGTTCCAGATCGTTCTCGGCGCCGGTCGTGATATCGTGGAAAATGATTTCTTCGGACGCGCGTCCGCCGAGAATTCCGCGAATCTTATCCATCAACTCTTCCTGGCTGAGAAGGAACTGGTCGTCCGATGGCAACTGCATCGTGTAACCAAGCGCCGCGCGCCCGCGTGGAATGATGCTGATTTTGTGCACCGGATCCGCGTGCTTGCTATAAGCCGCGACGAGGGCGTGGCCGACTTCGTGAAACGCCACACGCTTTTTCTGGTCCTGATTCAAACGCCGACTCTTGCGTTCGGGTCCGGCGACGACTTTCTCGATCGCCTGCTCCAAATCATGCTGATCAATCGCTTTGCCATGCCGTCTGGCAGCGAGAAGCGCGGCTTCGTTCAAAGCGTTGGCAAGGTCAGCGCCCGAAAATCCCGGCGTTGCCTGCGCAATCTTTCGTAACTCCACAGTGCTCAATAGCGGAATGTTGCGCGAATGCACTTTGAGAATGGCCTCGCGACCATCGATGTCTGGTGCGTCCACGACGACTTGTCGATCAAATCGGCCAGGGCGCAATAACGCGCGATCCAAAACATCGGGACGGTTTGTCGCAGCCAGCAAAATCACACCGGCGTTCGCTTCGAAGCCATCCATCTCGACGAGCAATTGATTCAGTGTCTGCTCGCGTTCGTCGTTGACGGAGCCAACGTGGACACCGCGTTGACGACCGATCGCGTCCAGTTCGTCGATGAACACGATGCATGGCGCTTTGACTTTGGCCTGTTGAAATAAATCGCGAACACGCGCCGCGCCAACACCGACAAACATCTCCACAAAATCGCTGCCGCTGAGTTGGAAGAACGGCACCTTTGCTTCACCGGCAACGGCGCGGGCCAATAAAGTTTTCCCGGTACCCGGCGGGCCGACCAGTAACACGCCTTTTGGAATTTTCGCGCCAAGTGATTTGTAGCGGTCTGGATTGCGCAAGAAATCAACGACTTCTTGAAGCTCATATTTAGCTTCGTCACAACCGGCGACGTCGTTGAAAGTCACGCCGGTTTCCTGGTCTGCTACCATGCGGGCGCGGCTCTTGCCAAATGACAAAACCGATTCGCCAACGGACCCCATCCGTTTGCTGAGGACCATCCACAAAACCATCATGATTGCGATTGGGAATATCCACGCCCATATAAAAGTGGTGAGCATGCCCGGCCGCACGCCTTGATATTGGACGTGCTTGGCTTCCAGCTCTGCCACGAGATTTGGGTCTTCGACTCGGACGGTGCGGAACTCGAAGGGTGTGGTCGGCCAGTTTAAATTAGTGTGCGTTTGTGAATAGTGCGGACCGGGCTTGGGCGTGATGGTGCCGCTGATTTCGTCGCCGCGGATTTGAATGGATTGAACTTCGTTGCTGGCGAGTGAGGTTTTGAAATCGCTGTACGTGATTTGCCGCACCGTCATGCGCGTGAACAATTCCTGCCACGCCAGCAGTAAAACCAGCATCAAAAGAAAATAGCCGATTGAAAAGCGCCACCCGGGCTTATTGCTGCCTTCGGGCGGCTTTTGCTGCTTCGGCTCCGACTTACGATCCAACATACGTCCTTGTTCGGCCTGTGCCGCATGTAAACTTACCCTGTCGCAACTAAATAGCAAAAGCGGGGGGCACGGTGGTTGGGGACGCATGAAAACCCCACTTATGCTTAAGGGTTGCTCCCGAAAGCAGCTTCGGGCGTGTGCGCGCCACATTGACACACCTTCGCACCGCTGGTACAGTTCGCTCCTTTGTCGATGGATTACAAAACTACATTGAACCTGCCGCAAACCGGTTTTCCGATGAAAGCCGATTTGATCGCGCGCGAACCGCAACGCCTGCAAAAATGGGAATCGGCCAAACTTTACCAATCCATTCAGCAACAACGCGCCTCGGCCGAGAAGTTCGTCTTGCACGACGGCCCGCCGTTTGCGAATGGCGACGTCCATGTCGGCACTGCCCTTAATAAGATTCTCAAAGACATCATTGTTAAATACCAAACGTCCCGCGGCAAAAATGCGCCCTACGTCCCGGGTTGGGATTGTCACGGCCTGCCTATCGAGTTCAAAGTCACGCAGGAAATGCGTAAGGCCGGTGAGAAGGCGACCGATGCCGCGACTGTGCGAAAAGCCTGCGACGCTTACGCGCGCAAGTTCATCGACATCCAGCGCACGCAATTCAAGCGCCTCGGTGTTTTAGGTGATTGGGAAAACCCATACCTGACGCTCAATAAAGAATACGAAGCCGACGAGCTTCGCTTGTTTGCCGATATCGTGGAAAAAGGTTTCGTCTATCGCGGCAAAAAACCGGTGTATTGGAGTATTCCGGCTCGGACTGCTTTGGCCGAAGCCGAAGTTGAATATCACGATCACGTCAGCCAGAGTATCTACGTAAAGTTTCCAGTGGTCGGTGAGCCGAACACATTCGTGCTCATCTGGACGACAACTCCGTGGACGTTGCCGGCGAATCTCGCTGTCGCTTATAATTCCACGCTCGAATATTTTTTGGTCCAGGTCGGAGAGGAAAAATATTGGGTGCTTTCGCAGTTGCTCGGGACGGTCGCCGAAAAAGCAAAATGGGACGACCACAAAGTCATCCGCAAAGCTCCCGGTGCGGAACTTGCGTCTTTGCAATATCAGCATCCGTTTTGCAATCGCACCGGCAAGCTGTTCGCAGGCGATAATTTTGTCGAAAGCTCCACCGGCACTGGCTTCGTTCACATTGCCCCCGGTCACGGCTTGGACGACTACAACGTCGGACGACAAAACAATCAACCGATCTACTCGCCGGTCGACGACGACGGCGCGCTCGCTTACACGAGCGATCTTCCTCGCGAGCAACAAATGCCGCAGGAGATGGTTGGCAAATCCATTTTGGAAAAACATGGCAAGAGCGACGCTAACGAAGCGGTTCTGCATGAACTGCGCGTTCGTCACGCCTTGTTGCACCAGGAAAATTATCACCACAGCTATCCGTTCTGTTGGCGCAGCAAGACGCCGATTATTTTTCGGGCGATGGACCAATGGTTCGTTGCCATCGATCATCAGATCCGCGCGCGTGAGCAAGCGGTTTCCGCGGAAGCCATTCCCTTTCGCCAGCAAGCTTTAAAAGAAATCGACCGCGTAAAATGGATCCCCGAATGGGGCGTTAACCGCATCAAAGGCGCTGTCGAAGGCCGTCCCGACTGGTGCATCTCGCGTCAACGCACTTGGGGCGTGCCGATTCCCGCATTTTACGATGCTCAAGGCAACCCGAGCCTCGACGCCGAAATCGTCCGCAACACCGCAAAGCTAATCGAACAACACGGCTCCAATGTGTGGTTCGAAAAATCCGTTTCCGAACTCTGGGCTTTAGTGAAACCTGCAAATTGGGAGGGCAATGATCCAGTCGCAAAGTCGAATGACACGCTCGACGTCTGGATCGACTCAGGTTCGTCGTCACGTGCTGTGCTGATGCGTCGTTCGGAACTGCAACATCCGTCAGCGAAGGATGCGCAAAAATGGCAAGCGGACGTTTACCTTGAAGGCTCCGACCAACACCGCGGCTGGTTCCAATCCTCATTGCTTCTGTCTCTGGCCGGCAACGGCGTCGCCCCATTCAAAACCGTTCTCACCCACGGTTTCATGGTCGACGCCGATCGCGAAAAAATCTCCAAGAGCAAACAAGGCGCAGGTGCATATGAAAAACCCCAGACCGCCGAAGCCTACGTCAACAAATACGGCGCAGACATCGTCCGCCTTTGGGTTGCGTCACAAGATTATCGCAACGACATCGTTGTCAGCGACGAACGCATCGCGAAGGTGAGCGAGACCTATCGTAACCTGCGCAACACATTGCGCTATCAACTTTCGAACCTCTACGATTTCGACCCGGCGAAACACACCGTCGCCGATGACAAACTGACCGGTTTCGATCGCTGGATTCTCGCGCAATTTGCAAACCTGCAAAAAGAAGTCTTGGCTGCGTACGACAACTACGAGTTCCATGTCGTCTATCAAAAGATCAGCCAATTCGCCGCCGTCGAACTTTCCTCGATCTATCACGACATCGTCAAAGACCGTCTCTACACCGACGCCGCAAATTCAGCGCGCCGTCGCTCCACGCAAACTGCGTTGAATCGTATGATCACCGGCGTGTGCCAGATGCTTGCGCCGGTTCTGGCGTTTACTGCTGATGAAGCGTGGGAATTCATTCCCGGCGCGAGTGGTTCTTCCGTTCACCTCGCCACTACGCGACCGGAAACGATCGCGCTCAGCGACAATGAGAAGGTCCAGTGGGAAGTCATGTTCAGCATCCGCGACAAAGTGTTGCCAGTCCTCGAAAAAGGCCGACAGGAAAAACTTATCGGCAAAGCTTTAGAAGCTAAAGTCGAATTATTTGGTGTTGTTGATAAGGAAATCATGGATGCAAAACTCCAGGATGACCTGCGCGAAGTTCTGAACGTTTCGCAATTGAAACTCCACGGCGGCAACGAAGAATTGCGCATCGTCGTCTCGAAAGCCGATGGCGAAAAATGCGAGCGTTGTTGGCACTTTGAAACAACCATCGGCGCTAGCAAGGAACATCCGACTCTCTGCCACCGTTGCGTTGAGGCTGTACAATAAAACAAAAAGCTAACGCGCTTGATATTTGTTACGCCTCCGCAGAGGGTTTGTAACGCCTTTTGTAACGGATAAAAACGCAAAAATCACCAATGTTTACAGGGGTTGTAACGATGTAACGGGTCAAACCCCCTGGAAGGGTGGGGGTGCGGCATTTTGAGGTTGCTCCATCCCTACAAACCGATAACTTCGCCCCATGCCTGTTGAGACGTTTGTAGCCAGCCGATGGACGACCGGCAACCTGTTCTTCCCGACGATCATCGAAGTTTCTGAAAAGGCCGTCGTCCGTCGTAAGAAGCGATTCTTCGGCATGGACGAAATCAGCATGAGCATCAGCAAGGTCGCTTCGGTTCATATCAAGACCGGGATGGTGTGGTCCGAAATCCTGATCGAATCCAGCGGCGGCAGCGACCCTCTTCGAAGTCACGGCCACACCAAAGAAGACGCTCGCCGCATCCGCGACCTCATCGAAAGCTACCAATCCCAGTTCGTACAGAAACAAAACGAATGAACTCCTTCAAACTCATCTTTGCGAGCCTCTGTGTTCTCTGTGTCACTGTGTTAATGCAGCCGCTCAGTCGCACGTTCACGATCAATATTTTGTTTCACTCAAGCCCACCAAATCCTTCGCAGGTTGGGAAGGCGACACCAATTTCTGGCGTTATCGAAAAAGGCGCGTTCGTTGGCGGTTCGCTGAAGAAGACCGTTCCTCACAACGATTTCCTCTGCACCAAAACGCAATTCACCAACTTCGTCCTGACATTAAAGTTCAAGCTCGTCGGCACAAATGGCTTCATCAATGGCGGCGTCCAATTCCGCAGCCAACGCGTCCCGAACAATTTCGAAGCGAGCGGTTATCAGGCTGACATGGGCGACCCTGCCTGGTGGGGCTGTCTTTACGACGAGTCCCGCCGCGACAAAGTTCTCGTTCATTCCGACATGGCCAAGGTGAACAAGGTCCTGAAGCGAAATGATTGGAACGACTACAAAATCCGTTGCGAAGGAAAACACATTCAACTTTGGATCAACGGCGTTCAAACCGTTGATTATACCGAGTCGGACCCGAACATTCCCGAATACGGCATCATTGGTCTCCAAATCCACGGCGGCGGTAAAGCTGAAGCGTGGTATAAAGACATCGCTGTCGAGCTGCTGTAACTGGCATCACTGATCCTGAGTCTTAACACGCATGCGCACCTGCTTCCTTTCACTGCTAACAGTTTTATTCTGCGTCGCTGCATTCGGCGCTGGACGAAAACCGAACGTCCTTTACGTCGTTGCCGACATGCAACGCCCCCAATCGATGGGCTGCTACGGCGACCCATACGCGCATACTCCGAACCTCGACAAGTTCGCTAAGCAAGGCCTTCAGTTGAACGCCGCTATTTCTGCGACGCCGGTTTGCTGCCCGTATCGCGCCGGATTGATGAGCGGTCAATGCTCGCATCACAACGGCATGTTGAGCAACGGTTGCAAATTCACGCCGACCACGAAGTGCATGGGTGAAACCTTCCGCGACGCTGGTTACGAAATGGGTTATCTCGGCAAATGGCATCTTGGTCATCCGCAGAAAGATGGCAAGACGTGGGGTTTCCCGGCGCCCGGGACCGAATATGGCATTTATGATTTCGAACGCAACCCGACTCCGACCACCGATGTCGGTCTGAAATTCATCGCCGAAAAAAGTAAAGCCGAAAAGCCATGGTTCCTTGTCGTTTCATGGATCATGCCTCACGAACCTTACAAAGCTCCGAAGGGCTACGCTGATCATTTCCCGCACCCGTCCATTCGTCCAAACGTCCCGCCCGGCAAGCCCCACGATTTCGCCGTTAAGAACATGCCTGATTACTACGGCATGATCGAAAAGATCGACGAAGAGTTCGGTCGTCTCATCAAGGCATTGTCCGACGCTGGAGTCGCCGATGACACGATCGTTATTTTTTCATCGGACCATGGTGACATGATCGGTTCGCAGGGCTACAAAGCCAAACGTTGGCCCTATGAAGAGTCCGCCCGCATTCCCTATCTCATCCGCTACCCGCGTGCGTTGAAAGCCGGGCGGGCAATTGATGAACCGTTTTCAAATATCGACGCGTATCCGACCATTGCGGGTCTTTCTGGATTGTCCGCGCCGAAGAAGGTCGATGGTCTCGATTTCTCAGCCTTTTTCACCGGAAAAGTTCCGAAACCACCGCGCGACTTCGTCTACCTGGAAATGCCTTATGCCTTTGTGCCATGGCCTGGTTGGCGCGCCATCCGCACCGCGGATATGATGTATTCCCGCATTTCCGACAAATCATGGCTCCTCTACAATCTCAAGAATGATCCTTACGAAACGAACAACCTTATCTCAACCGACCAGACGCTCACGAAGGAAATGGACGAGCGCCTAACCGCTGCGATGAAACAATATGGCGACTCGTGGTCGGAGAAAGCTACGACCGGCGATATCGATGCCTGGTTGCCCGGCGCCTCCAAACAAGCCAGCCAATCACTAGGCGTGCCGTATCCAGGTGAAGCGAAAACAGCTTCGGCCGTTCGCAAGAAAAAGAAGAAAAATCAGTAGTTGGAACCGCTTGACTGTTTCGGGGGCACCGGAGTTTGCGAATGCGGTTGTGCTCCCGCAGATTCCTTAATCTGGTAGTGTTTTTGGTACTGGCATTGGGGCGGGTTCGAGACAACAAGTCGGCGAGACTCCTTGATAATCGAGCCGTTTGACGCAACCCACAACGTTGGATTGAGTCCCAGTTGCTCAACTTCGACGCGGTATGACGGGTCGCCATACTTCCTTTCCCGAGTGATCGCGGTAATTGGCTGGTTTCCGATCTCGTTGCGCACCGTAGCTTGCACGGCCGGCGGCATCGCGTTGAAATTCACTGACTGAGCGCCCTCGAAGCGTTCGTTCCATTGGGCACACCCGGCGAGGATCGTCGCGGCAGCGGTTATAGCGAGAATATGACTGAGTTTCATAGACTTTCTTTCCTGAGGAAACCAGTCAAACACGAGCCCGGACGAGCACCAATCCGTGGATTGCTGAAATCGAATTAAGAGAAACAGGGAGACATCGAACCGAATGGAACCGTAGAGTTGCCCGCGCTATTTTTCCACACGACTCCGAACTTCTCCGTCGCTCAAAGTCGTCTTAAGCGTTTGCCCTTCCTTCGTTTCACCCGCATTGCGCAAAATTCTCCCGGTCTTCTCGTCAACCGTGATCGAGTAACCACGTGCCAGAACCTGTTGCGGGCCCAAGAGGCGCAGGCCTGATTGAACTGCCGAAAAGCGGTGCCGCACATTGCGCAATTGGTGCGCAAGCAAATCGCGCAGTCGCTGCTGCTGTTGTTGTAGAGTTTGTCGTCGTTCAAACAGTAGCTGGGCCAATCGAACACGCGTCAGTTGCGAACTCGCACTCTGCTGGCGTTGTCTAAAATCTTTCAATGCCTGCCGAACACAACGAGTGAGCCCCAACTGCAGGTCATCGATCTGTTGCGCGCTTTCGTTCAGTTGCCGACGCGGATGAAACGCCTGCAGGCGTTCGCCAAGTTGTTGGTAATGCCGGCGTTCACCTGCGATCCGTTGTCGCAGACGATCTCGCAAAACATTTGGAACCTGCGTCATCCAACGGCAACCGGCGAACACGCCTTCAGTCAGAAGTTCGGCGGCAGCGCTTGGTGTTGCCGCGCGCAAATCAGCGACGAAATCGCTGATGGTGAAGTCGATCTCATGACCGACTGCGGAAACGACCGGCAACGCAGAATTGAAAATAGCACGCGCAACGACCTCTTCATTGAAGGCCCAAAGATCTTCCAGGCTTCCGCCGCCGCGGGTAATCAGAATCAAATCGAGTTTCGCGGCAGACTCGTTCGACCAATCATTCAGCAGCCGGATTGCTGACGCGATTTCTCCGCCGGCGCCTTGTCCCTGGACAGCGGACGGTGCGAGAATAATTTCCAACGAAGAATTTCTACGTGCGATCACGTGCAGCACGTCACGAATGGCCGCACCCGTCGGCGATGTCACCAGCCCGATCCGCGCAGGGTAGGGCGGCAGCCGCCGCTTTCGCTCCGGCGCAAACAGCCCTTCACCATCCAACTTTTGCTTGAGCTTTTCGAACGCGATTTGCAAAGCGCCGACACCGTGTAGTTCGACGTCGAGCACATGCAACTGATACTGCCCGCGCGCTTCGTAGACCGTCATCTCGCCTTTTAGCACAACCTTCCGGCCGTCCTCGAGATATTCGCGATGCGCGATCGGGTCAGTGCGAAAAACGATGCAGCTCAGTTGCGCGTTGGCATCTTTCAGCGTGAAGTAAACATGGCCCGAACTTTGAGCGCGGAAGTTTGTAATTTCGCCGGTGACCCAGATGGTTCCGATTTGCTTCTCAAGCAGTCGGCGAACTTCGGTATTGAGCTCCGAGACTGAGAAAACGCGGCGCATCTCCGCGACGGAGAACAACTCGTCTCCAAAGTCCCATTGCGATGTGCTCGATTTCGGCATGCCTCACCGCGACTTTACGTGAAGAGGCAGCGATGCGAAACGAGAAAAGCTATGCTCGATCCTGCAAAGCCATTACGCCTTGATGATGAGCGCAATTGGCGCAGCAATACATAACACCGCTCGTCTCAACGCCATGACCAATGATCCGGCAATCGCAATGCGCGCATCGCGGCGCAAGCGCATGGATCGCGCATTCAAACGAATCAAAATAATGCGAGATGCCATCCACTATAATCTCGAGCGTTTTATCGTATTCGTTCCCGCAAACTTCACACACGTCCTGTGGCATAAAACCTCCTCATGCAATAAACGGCTCTTCCTGCAAACTGGCAATGAACTCCAGCGCACGATGCACCTCAGTAACGATCCCCGCGGCATCAATGCCGAAACGCGCCATCAGCTCTTCCGGTTTTGCCGAATGCGCCAGCGATGACACCGCCAATCTACGGACCGCAACGCGATCTTCACTTAATGCCGCTGCAACCGCTTCGCCCAGGCCGCCTTCGTGATAATGATCTTCAACGGTGACAACAACGTTGTTCGTTTTTCGTGCAGCCTCACGCAGCAACTCAGTCGCCAGAGGTTTGATGCTATAAGCGTCGATAACCGTAATGCCAATCTGCTCATGGTTCAGTTGGTCCGCGGCTTTCAACGCCTCATGGACCGTCACACCACTGGCAACAACGGTGACTTGATCGTGGTCGTGTTGGTGCAGGATTTTTGCACCGCCAAATTCAAAATCCTCATCCACACTATAAAGCACCGGCGTTTTTGGTCGTAACGTGCGCAAATAGCTGATCCCATCGTGGCGCGCCATCGCTTCGACCAGACGCTCTGTACTGACGGCGTCGCATGGACAAAGCACAACACTGCCTTCAACAGCGCGCATCATAGAAATGTCCTCGAGCCCCATTTGCGAAGGCCCGTCTTCGCCGATGCTGACTCCGGCGTGCGACCCGCAAAGTTTCAAGTCCGCAAACGAAACTGCGGACATACGGATCTGGTCATAGGCACGGCTCAGGAAGCAGGCGAACGTCGACGCAAACGGTTTTTTGCCGCGCGTGCCCATGCCAATCGCCACACCAACCATGTTCTGTTCAGCGATGTAGCACTCGACCGATCGTTCTGGGAATTTTTTGAAAAATGTTTCGGAATAAGTGGAATTCTTCACGTCGCCGTCGAGCGCAACAACGCTCTGATCAACCTCCCCGATGCGAGCCAAGGCTGTTCCGTAAGCTTCACGCGTCGCCACCTTGTCCCCTTGCTTATAAGAAATGGGCGGAAAATTCGAAGTCCGCACGCGAGGCTTCGGCTCGACCTGTGCCGGCTTCGGAATGTTAATTCCCACGACGGACTGCGCCTTCGGTAGTAACATTGCGATCGCCTTCTTCGCGTCGGCTTCCGGCAATGGTTTACCGTGCCAGTTGTCTTTGTCCGCGACCTCGAGGCCTTTGCCTTTGATCGTTTTCGCAACAATGCAGAACGGCTGTTCGCCCTGGCCAACCGTCTTTAACGCGGCGAGAATTTCCTCAACGTTATGCCCGTCGATCGTTACCGCGCGCCACCCAAACGCCTCGAAACGCCGTCGGTAAACTTCCACGTCATGACCAAATGCAGTCTGCTGGCTTTGCCCGAGCCGATTGACGTCG
Organism: uncultured Verrucomicrobiae bacterium; assembly: GCA_963702845.1. GTDB lineage: Bacteria > Verrucomicrobiota > Verrucomicrobiia > Limisphaerales > Palsa-1400 > JAICXV01. The sequence goes on from OY969763.1 coordinate 1,857,178, forward strand.
ATGATTGCGACCAAGTCGTTAAGCTTGCGAACACCGGCGAGCGACGCAGCTTCCCAAACACTGCCTTCAGCACATTCGCCGTCACCGAGCATTACGTAAGTACGAAAATCGAAGTGATCAATGTTCGCACTAATCGCCATTCCAACTCCATTGCTCAGACCTTGACCAAGCGAACCGGTTGCAACATCGACAAACGGCAATCGTGGAGTCGGATGACCCTCCAAATCAGAATCGATTTTCCGCAGGTCGATTAAGCGTTCCACTGGAAACAAACCGGCTTCGGCCCAGGCCGCATAGAGCAGGGGGGCGGCATGGCCTTTCGAGAGAATGAACCGGTCGTTATTGGGGTATTGCGGATTTTTAGGATCAAACCGCATGTGACCAAAAAACAAAGCGGCCACCAACTCCGCGGCGGAGCAGCAGGAAGTTACGTGGCCGCTTCCAGCCGCTGTTGTGGCGGCAATGGAATGGATGCGCAATTGATTAGCAATTGCTTCAAGTTGTTTGGGAGTCGCCATAATTTGATTCCTCCTCGTCCCGCTCCTCGAACATCAAAATCGAGGACACGGACGAGAACGATTGGTTGTTATTCCTCTCCCACAAGCACTGTCGCTACCGGTTTATATCCGCTTTTCAGCAACAGTTCGTGCAACTCCGGAATATTTGTCCGGCGCGCATCGAATGTGACAGTGGCTACTGCATTTTCGCGATCGATCTTAATGGACTTCACTCCCGGGTTCTGGTGAAAGGCTTTTTCGATCTTCTTAACGCACCGGTCGCACGTCATGCCGGCGATGCCTAAAGATTTCGTTTCCAGAAGTTCCCCTTGTGCAGCGGTTGTGTGAATCCCACGTGTCGCGACCTCGGTATTGGTCTCGTCCATACTGTAATTCCTCCTGTGAATAACTCGCACAGGAACTGCGTGGGGGCAACCACTGAAAAAGAGACAGGGACTACCCCGTTGAACAAACAGTAACCACTATTCGTTTATGCAGCCATCGCCCGCGGCGGATCGGTCGGCTTCGGAGCTGATGGTTTGCCGTTTTTTTTGGCTAAAATTTCCTTAGCGCGTTCAAGTGAGATTTCGATATCCGCGCACGTGTTTTCGCGACCGAGGACATCGAGAAACCCAGAACGATCCATCATGAACAGCGGCTGTGTGTGTGGGCCGCTCAGGATGAGATACTTGCCGCGCGCGCGCAGTTTGTTGTGCAAACTCTCCAGTGCAGCTAATCCGGTCGCATCCATCGCCAACACCTTTCGCATGCGCAAAATTAAAATATCCGGTTCCTGTCGCGCACGCTTAAGCGCCGTCTCCAGCTTGTCGACTGCCCCGAAAAAGAATGCGCCGAAAATCCGAAACACCATTACTTCCGGGGGAATTTCTTTTCCGATGATTGAGTGATGTGCACCTTCCGTTTCGGTGCTTTCGTCGACTGCCGTGACCTGCGTCGTTTCCGAAATGCGTTTGATGAACAGCACAGCTGCGAGCACCATCCCGATTTCCACCGCATACACTAAATCCACCAGCACTGTTAAACCAAACGTCGCCAGGAAGACCGCCGCATCGCTCTTTGGCCAATGACTCAAACGCGCAAAATGCCGCCAGTCCCCCATGTTAAATGCGACGATCACAAGCACCGCACTCAGCGTCGCAAGCGGAATATGCGCTGCCAGTGGCGCGGCCGCTAAAATAATCACGAGCAGCGTGATTGCATGGACGATTCCAGCGACAGGCGTGCGACCGCCATTTTTCACGTTCGTGGCGGTGCGCGCGATCGCGCCAGTTGCCGGAATTCCGCCGAACAACGCCGCGCCGATATTCGCCAAACCTTGCGCCATCAATTCCTGATTGGAATCGTGTTTGTCGTCGATCATGCCGTCGGCAACAACCGCGCACAGCAGCGATTCAATCGCGGCGAGCAAAGCAATCGTCAGCGCGGGACGAAAAAGTCCCTGCACATCAGTGAACGAAATGTGCGGAAACTGCAGAGGCGGCAGCGAACGCGGAATGCCGCCGAAACGCGAGCCGATTGTTTCCAAACCCCACGTTTTATCGAGCGAAAATACCATCGTTGCAACGGTCGCAAAAACCAGCGCGACAATCGAACCGGGCACGCGCCGCGCGAGCTTTGTCGGCCACGCAATGATGATCGCCAGCGAACCCGCAGCCATGACAAACGTCTGCCAGCCCATTGCGTTGAACCCATCTACTGCGAATAATTTGAACGCCTCAATCAGTTTGCCCACAAAATCCGCTGGAAGTTTTTCGATATGCAGCCCGAGAAAATCTTTGATTTGCGTGCTGAAGATCAGCACCGCGATCCCGGAAGTGAAACCCGTGGTAACAGGGTGGGGAATATATTTGATCATTGTGCCCATGCGCACCAATCCCATGATGAGCAGAATGACGCCGGCCATAATCGTGCACAGAATCAAATTGTTCAGCCCGTACTGCGTGATGACACCGTAAACGATCGCAACGAATGCGCCGGTCGGCCCGCCAATTTGCACGCGTGAACCGCCGAAAAGGGAAATAATGAAACCGGCAACTATCGCCGTATAAATGCCGGCGCGGGGATCAACTCCCGACGCAATACCAAAGGCCATTGCCAGCGGCAGAGCAACGATACCGACCGTGACACCCGCGGTCAGATCGCGGAAAAAATCCCGTCGCGAATACCCCTTGAATACCTCCAATAATTTCGGCCGAAACGGAGATTTAGAAAACATGGCACAACATTCTTTTCTGGATATTAAAAATGCACCAGAAAAAACTTTCATGGAAATTTTTTAACTGAGCAGATCGGTAGGCTCCTCAGCGATACGACTGAATTTTACCATCGCAAGGGAATGTGAGTATTGACCTAAGTCGTGTCTATCGAACAAGGTAGAAGTCGATACCAATGAGCTCTGTCGGCATAACAACATTTGTCGTGACAAGCGACGGCAACCGCCTATATTGCAGCACTCTTTGACGACCCTATCGTCTAGCGGTTAGGACACTGCCCTTTCACGGCAGCGGCACGGGTTCGATTCCCGTTAGGGTCGCCATTCTTTTTTCCGACCTGCAATTCTCTTGTAACATGTTGAAGATGAGACTCGTTGTGGCGGTTCGATATTCTCCATCCTTAAATTCGAGTCCTCCGGGGAAAAGTAATTTTTGAAACCGCTGTCTCTGTGACAGGGAGAATTCCTTCCAAAGGTGCGCCGCGTTCGTCAGGACATTCTCTGCAAGCGCGAGAACACCTTCGATGTCGAGTTCATCGACCTTTGCTTCTTCGAGTTCAAGTTGTACCCGTCACCATAAGTTCGTTAGTTAAGAAGGAACAAAACAATTACGAACTGTCAGTTCGTTCCCGTCAAGTCTGTTGTCGGGCACGATTGCGACGTGGAACTGTCAAAGACGCAAACGCAAAAAGCTTTCGGAGCTAATTTGCGTCGCGTCCGAACCGCTGCCGGTTTTACTCAGTCAAAGCTCGCCGAATGCATCAACCTCGAACTACGCACCATACAGAAGTTTGAGGCAGGGGAAATCAACGTCCCCCTGTTCAATATCGTGCGACTTCAACGCGTGCTGCGCTGTTCTTGGCAGGATTTGTTAGGAGAATCCAAACAATAGGCTGTTGTATGCCGTAGTTGCATTCAACAGGATCATTTGCCCCAATAAGTGATGTCCCAGCTGCTTTCAAGTTTCGTAGCCTGAGGAATAAACAACCTGTGGACTAGCCAAATCAGCTTGCGCCCGGCGGCGTTTGGAACCCGGTTTCCTTTTTCCCATTTGCGCACAACAACAACCGACACTCCGAGCAACCCCGCCAACGACGCTCGTGACAAGACAAGCCGCTGGCGTAGATCGAGGAGCATTGCCTGAATCTCTGGTGGTTTCGGGGCAAACAGCTTTGACAACTGGACTGCCAGTTCGCCGGACAGATTTGGTCGAATTCTCGTCCCATCAGTCAGCGCTATAACGCTTCGCCGATATGAGATTCGTTGACCGTTCATTGGTGATACCTTGTATCAGATATGGTCACACAACGCACGTTTCATCCGTTTGTGATCCTGACGTGGCGTATTTCTAAAAGAGTCAATTTGAAAAACGTCATACTGGAAGCACAGAGGCATCTTCGTTCGCTAATTTGACCCCCCGGCCACCCCCGCTTCCCACCGGGGGAGGGCACCGGTTCCAACTACGGACAGTCGGACCTATTGTTTTGGCATCGGCGACGGTGTGTCGATCAATTCGGTTGACGCGATTCTACTGGTCGTCAGCGTTGATGTTGGTATAACCGATTCAGTGGCTTCGCCGGTAAATGCGTCGCAAAAGACGACTAGACGCTTTCCGGCTGCGACTTTTCCGAAGGTTTTAAGTTGCCGTAGGAAGGAACAAGTTTGATTCCATGTCGCACCCGTTAGGGTCGCCATCATTTTATCCCATGGTGATGGCATCCGCCGTTTACAAACTGCACGCCGCTCTCGCAATCGCCTTTCTCATTTGCTTCGCCGGAACAGCGAGCGATGCATCAAATCAGCTTGCAAATATTCCTGCAGTTCGCGCGCAGAATTTCAAAACCCAAAAAGTCTATCAATCACAACAACACCCGAGTTACACGTCGTGGACTTCGTTTTTTCCGGGTGAACATGGCCAATGGTATTTAGGCTGTGAAGAGGTGACCACGCCCGCCACGCCTTTGCCTCGTCCATCGAGAGAATGGCTATACGGAATGAGCCTTCCACGCGGCTACGAGCAATCCAAGTTTCTCAAACAACTTGTGCTGCTTCAATCAGATGACGATTTGAAGTCGTGGCGCGTCATCTCGCGTGAAGACGTCCGAGAAAGCGGCGGATCCTTTGGTCAGGCCCGCACCATAGACGGACGATTTCTTCGTTTCGTCTGGGCCTGCTATTCGGAGGACCTTTCCACAAAGCCGAACGAAATCTTTTACGAATCCGACGACGACGGAAAAACGTGGAACAAAAAGCCGCCATTCGTCAGTGATCGATTCGCATGGTATCCGCATCGCCTGCGCACTCTGCGGGAGGGGACATTGGGCCTCTGCGCGCCCAGAGCGTTCAAGTGGGGAAATGGAACCGATTACCCAGTTCGCGCCGCCATCAAGCTCGACACCATGAGTGACATGGAAATGATGTTGTTCTTTTCGCGCGACCAGGGAAGAACCTGGTCAAATCCGCTGCCGATCCTGAGTGGCCAGGCGGTGTCAGAAACCGATTTTGTCGAACTACCCGACGGAAACCTTCTATTCTTTAATAACAGCATTTTCGCCCATCCCGGCCGGCAATTTGTATATCGCGATCGAAACCGTTTTACGCCCGGCCCGCTGGAGCTTGTCCATTCGGGAACAGTTCCCGAGTCCGTTTGTTTGATCGAAAATGGCATTCTCATCGGCTGCATGCGTCCGGGGAAATATTCTTGGTCAACCGACCTCGGGCAAAATTGGCAGCCGCTCGAAGGTGCCCCCGACAACATGGACGTCTATCAGCCGTGGATTCAACACCTCGGTCACAGCCGCGTCGCCTGCGCCGGCCACCATGGCGCTGATGATCCGATCGGCGGCCGAGACCAATTTATCAGCGTCCAAACGTTCGATGTCGAAACCCTCCAAAAACGGTCCGATGCAAAACTTTGGATCGAGCGAGACATCGACGAGCTAAAGCACAATTTTCTGAACGCATTCGAAATCTCGCTCACTTCAAATGGCGTAGCGGTTACGAATCGAGACGTCGAGGTTTGGTATGTCGCTCGCGGCGCGCCTGGTTACGATTCCTGGAACAGCCGACCCCTGGCAGATACGGATGAAGATGGGCGGCAAAATAGTCACGCTGGGCACCGACAAAAATGGCCATGCCAAATTGCGCTTGCCGGAATTCGATGGCATCACAGACATCCACGCCAGCTACCAAATGGTGGTCCGCTTCAATGCCAGCCAACGTTACATCGACTTCAATCCCACCCAACTTCCACAAGTCGAATACTACGCCAACAGCGGCTGGGACCCGTAACTACTGAACCAACGCGTAATCAACGCCCGGCTGTGTGTAGGAAAACGTCATTTCGTTCGAGTTAAACCGACCATACGTTCCCGCGTGCGTGTCGGCGAAGAGCACGTTGACTTTATGATTGTGCGCCGGTGACGGATTCCAAAAGAGCGTGTCCTGCGTGTAATTATCCGGATCGGCATCAGTCGGCGTAAAATCCCAGTTACAATCGCCAGATAAGATATATTGGCTCGGCACGAAAACTTTCTTTAGCGAAACCGGCGCGTCATTGTCGTTCGCATCGATGTAAGCAGCCCGCGATCCGAGAAAATAACTGTAGGGCGACTGATGATAAAATTCAGTGAACGCCGCGCACCGCACGACGTTCGTGTTTTTGTAATACGGCGCGAGCATTCGCAACCACGGAACCGGACTCGTGCTCGTCCATGGCACATCGCCGTTCGCCTGCGGCAACAACGACACATTGTCGTCCCCGTACATCACCATCGCGTTACCGAGTTGCTTGAGGTTGCTCATGCATTGAATGGTGATCGCGCGCTCTTTTGCTTTCGCCAGGCTCGGCAACAGCATCGCCGCAAGTATCCCGATGATGGCGATAACCACCAACAGTTCGATTAATGTAAACGCACCGTTCTTTGCTCGTGATGTCTTCATACAAAACGCTCCGTTCTGTATGACTGACTCGATGCCCGCTGCCGAATATTCAAACCAACTAGCGAGGTAAAACTTTTCGCAAAATCGGTGTAACCTTTTCCGCCATGCGATAGAACCCGAGGTCAGTCGCATGCGTCCCATCAACCGTTGCTTCACCATCGCTGCCGATCAAATTGTTCGACGGTCACATACTGCAAATTGCGCACGCCTGAACGTTTCAGATTTTCGTATGCTGTTTTGAGCGCCGCATTTGATTTGATGTAACCGCGCCACCCTTCAGCAAAGGGCGCATCGCAATACTCAACATTTTCAACGAGCACGATCGGCGTCTTCGGATGCGCGGCGCGCAACGTTTTCACAAATGGCTCCATCCTCTCGCGAACTTTGACCTCCGTCATATTCGGCAGCGGATCGAGCACATAAACTTGCGGATCAAGTTCCGCGAGCAATTGCGCCAGCTCCGGTTCCGACCATGCGTTTCCGGAAAACCCGAGGTTGATTGTTGGCCAATCCAACCAACGTCCAACAATCGCCGGATACGCCATGCCAGGTCGCGAAGCGCAACCGCCTTGCAGAATCGAAGTACCATAGAAGACGATTGGTTTTCGCGTTCGGACGGGTGCTGGTTCGCAGATGCTGTTTGTCGTCACGCCGATCTCCACCGACTCGACACCATTATACAACGGCAGATAAACCATGTATTCCCGCGTGCCCGGTTTTATGCCGCGCACAAGTCGCAACTTCGTTGGAAGGAAACTGCTTCGGCCGGCCCTGCGCCAACCCAGTGCCACTTTCCATTTTCTTTGGTGTAAAGATCAAGACCGCTGACGCCGCTGGCTGGCATGTGCGCCATGGCAAGTTGGTTCTGCGCAAAACCCAACGCGCCGCAATCTCCGGCGAGTTGCAGATGAATCGTATCGCCATGCCCGCTGAGTCTTGCGACAAACTCCACACAGCACCGCGCACAACGCCTTTGGCCGACTAAGGAAGTCGATCGTAGAACTTAAACGTATTCGTCCACCCTTTGCCTTCGACGGTCAGCGCGCGCGCGTCATGCCAAATCAGATTCTTCGATGCACTTGTATCCGCAGCGGAGCAGGTGAGGGCGAAAAGCACTAGAGCAATGAGTTGCTTGAACATGCCGGAAGGTTTTCCGAAGATCGCGATGTCTACAAACAAAAAGAACTCTCCCTCTTGAGACATCCCGAGGGAGAGCAACGGGCTACCCCACTCGGGGCAGTCCGTTCTCACACAACATCTCTGCCGTGCGAGTCGCGTTTACTCGTCAACGAACTCGCAAAGAATGTCTGTCAGACGAACAGTGGACTGCATGTCCGTGTTTGTCCGACGTCACTTTACTTGCGTGAAAATTTCAACGAGTCGCCATCGCGCAGTTACTTTCACGCGATCGCCAGGCTTGAATTCACCGTCGAGCAGCTTGACCGCGAGCGGATTCAGCAAGCTCATCCTGAATCGTGCGCTTCAGCGGCCGCGCGCCAAACTGTGGATCATAACCTTCGCGCGCAATCAACTTCTTGGCTGCGGAATCGATGTCCAACGTCAGACGCTGCTGCGCCAGACGTTTCTCTACCGTGCGCAACTGGATTTCCACAATCTTCTCCAGTTGCTCCTCGTCGAGGCTGCGGAAGATAATAATTTCATCGACGCGATTCAGGAACTCAGGCCGAAAATATTTTCGCAACTCCGCTTTCACCAACTGCTCCATTTCAGCATGCGCCGTCGGGCTCTTCGATTTCTCCAGCGAATAAAAATCGTGAATAATCGGCGACCCTATATTGCTCGTCATGATGATGATCGTGTTCTTGAAATCGACCGTGCGTCCCTGACCATCGGTCAGACGCCCGTCGTCGAGCACTTGCAAAAGAATGTTAAACACGTCCTGGTGCGCTTTTTCGATTTCATCAAACAACACCACGCTATATGGACGTCGGCGCACCGCTTCGCTGAGTTGCCCGCCTTCTTCGTAGCCAACATATCCCGGAGGCGCGCCGACGAGGCGAGCGACCGTGTGTCGCTCCATGTATTCGCTCATGTCGATGCGAATCATCGCGTTTTCGTCATCAAATAGGAATTCAGCCAACGCCCGCGCCAGTTCAGTTTTTCCGACACCTGTCGGTCCGAGAAAAATAAACGAACCCATCGGCCGATTCGGATCCTGCAAGCCGCTACGCGCACGGCGCACCGCATTTGAAACAGCGCGAATCGCCGGTTCCTGGTCAATGACACGCTGGTGAAGGCGGTCTTCCATTTTGACGAGTTTCTCGCGTTCGCCCTCGAGCATTTTCGTGACGGGAATGCCGGTCCAGGTCGCAACCACTTTTGCGATATCTTCCTCAGTGACTTCCTCGTTCAGCAAACGCTTGCCCTGTCGCTCAGCGAAATCCTTTTGTGCCTTGGCCAATTTGTTTTGCAGATCGGGAATCTGGCCGTATTGGATTTGCGCCGCGGTATTCAAATCGCCAGCCCGTTGCGCAGCGTCCATCTTGTTTTTAGCTTCTTCCAGTTGGCCGTTGAGAATAGCAATCACGTTGATCGCAGCTTTTTCGTTCTGCCATTGCGCTTTGAGCTTCGAGGATTGCTCTTTCAAGTTCGCCAGTTCCTCCTCGAGCTTTTTCAGACGCTCACGTGACGCGGCGTCCTTTTCCTTTTTCAAGGCGGTCTGCTCGATTTCCAACTGCATGATCTTGCGCTCCAGTTGATCGATTTCCACCGGCATCGAATCCAGTTCCATGCGCAGACGCGACGCCGCTTCGTCCATCAGGTCGACCGCTTTGTCAGGCAGGAAACGATCGGTAATATATCGATGCGACAGCGTCGCCGCCGCCACAAGCGCAGCGTCTTGAATGCGAATGCCGTGATGCACTTCATAACGTTCTTTCAAACCGCGCAAAATCGCGATCGTCTCATCGACACTCGGTTCATTCACATAAACCGGCTGAAACCGCCGTTCCAGCGCCGGATCTTTTTCGATGTGTTTGCGATATTCGTCCAACGTCGTCGCGCCGATGCAGCGCAGTTCACCGCGCGCGAGTTGCGGTTTGAGCATGTTCGAAGCGTCCGTTGCGCCTTCGGCCGCGCCCGCGCCGACGATTGTATGCAATTCGTCAATGAATAAAATGATCTTACCTTCGCTGGACGTGACTTCCTTCAGGAACGCCTTCAATCGATCTTCGAATTCGCCGCGATACTTCGCCCCGGCGATCATTGCGCCGAGATCCATCGAAATAAGGCGCTTGTTCTTGAGCGTTTCCGGAACGTCCCCGCTAATGATGCGCCGAGCCAATCCTTCAACTATGGCCGTCTTACCCGTGCCGGGTTCACCGATGAGGACAGGATTGTTTTTGGTGCGACGGGTCAACACCTGCATCACGCGCCGAATTTCCTCGTTGCGACCGATGACAGGATCGATTTTGCCCGAGCGCGCCATCGCCGTGAGGTCACGCCCGTATTTGTCCAAAGCCTGAAACTTGTCTTCCGGGTTCGGGTCCGTCACGCGCTGGTTGCCGCGCAATTCCGCGAGCGCCTTAAGCACCTTGTCACGCGATACGCCGGATTGCTTCAGCAATTTCTTTAATGTCGAACTGCCTTCATCCAACAACCCAAGCAGCAAATGTTCGGTGCTGATGTATTCATCTTTCAACTTGCCGGCCTCGCGCATCGCTGCGTCCAAAGTCTTCTTCAGGGCCGTGCTATAAAAGAGGTCCGACGAAGGTGCGCCGTGAACTTTGACTTTGCGCTCCAGTTCGGAATCAACATCACCGGCGAGTTTCGAAACCGGCACGCCGAGCTTTTCCAAGAGGGCAGGGACAAGGCTGTCCGTCTGGGCCAACAGGGCGGACATTAAATGATCTGCATCCACTTCCTGGTTGGCGTAGGTGTGCGCTGCCTGTTGCGCGCCTTGCAGCGCCTCTTGGGCTTTGATCGTCAGCTTGTCAAGTTGCATACCTAAGTATTCAATGAATACGTCCCAGTGCAACATCGTCTACAGACTGAGCTCAAATTCAGTTCGTGCGCGCAGTCGTTGTGTGTTCGTGTAACTGATTAAAACCAAATCGACCGCATGAAAAATAAACGAGGCTTCACCCTGATCGAACTGCTCGTCGTTATCGCCATCATCGCAATTTTAGCCTCGATGCTCCTACCCGCTCTCGCGCGCGCAAAACAAAAAGCCCGCGACGCCCAATGCATGTCCAACCTCCGCCAATGCGGCATTGCCATGCACGCCTACCTCGGTGATTTCCGCGACCGCATCTTTTGGGGCGACCCGCAAGACGTCAATCAAAGCTTTAACACAAACGGAATGGAATGGTTCGTTTGGGCAGGCCGAACCAACAACATCGGGATCCCGGCAGCGATTCAACAAGATATTTTCCGTCGCATCGACCGTCCGCTCAATCACTATGGTGTCACCGACAAACTCGTGACGTGTCCCTCTGATCAAGGCAGGTCCGCGGACGATGTGACTGGTGGAGCAGGGTTCAAACTCGTCGATTGGGTGGGCAACTCCTATATCTTCAACTTCGGTGGCACAAACTACAATGGCAACTGGTCCGGCGGCCTCGACAACAAAATCGCCGCCAATGTCACTAACGTCTCTAGAGAAGTCATGTTTGCCGAAGGCATCATGCCCTACCCAAACGACAGCAAGACCTGGCACAAGCAGGACAAGCCCGCCGGCAATCTATTGTGTGTCGATGGCCACGCCGCCTTCCGCTACGCCGACGCCGCCCAACGCGAGTTCGACTGGAATTGACGCCCCGCTTTAGAGTTGTCGAATGGCCGCTCTACAACGACTTGATCACACGCGCCATTTCAAGAGCCGTTTGCGCCGCTTCCGTGCCGCGATTGTGCTCTTTGCTCAAACAACGCACCTTCGCCTGTGCTGCATTCTCCAACAGAAGCACTTCGTGAATGACCGGGATGCCGGATTGAACCTGAATATGCATCAGCGCCGAAGTGACCGCGTTCCCGATTTGCTGCGCGTGGTCTGTTTCACCGCGCAGGATGACCCCGAGACAAATGATGCCCGATAGCTTCCATCTCCTGGAAGCGAGCATTCCAGCGACCACTGGGATTTCGAAAGCGCCAGGGACGCGCACGAGTTTCACCCCTGCGGAACCGCCGCGCTCCAGTTCGCGCTTGGCCGCTTCCACCATCGCGTCCACATATTCGCCATTATACTTTGATGCGACGATGGCGAAGTGGCCGCCAGTGTCGCGCATTCTCGACTGAAGGTTTTTTCGGAGCATGTTAGAGCAGGTGCCCAAGTTTTTCGCGCTTGGTCTTCAAATATTTTTCGTTGTGCGGATTGGCTTTGGCACGGATAGGAATCTGTTTCGTAATTTCCAATCCGTAACCTTCAAGGCCAACAATTTTCTTCGGATTATTCGTCAGCAGACAAATCTTTTTCAACCCGAGGTCGACAAGAATTTGCGCACCCAAACCGTATTCGCGCAGATCCATCCCATAGCCCAGTTTCAAATTGGCTTCGACAGTATCGTAGCCATTTTCCTGAAGCTTATACGCCTTGATTTTCGGACCAAGACCGATGCCGCGACCTTCCTGGCGCATATAGACAATCACGCCTTGTCCGGCGTCGTTGATCTGCCGCATAGCCTGTTGCAGTTGCCAACCGCAATCGCAACGGCAAGAACCGAACACATCACCCGTGAGACATTCGCTGTGCACGCGCACGAGCACATTTTTCTTTCCGGCGACTGCGCCCTTCACCAGCGCGACGTGGTTCGTGTCGTCGAGGTGTGACTTGTATAAATACAGGTCGAAATCGCCGTAAGCAGTCGGCATCTTCACAATTTCGACGCGTTCCACCAACTTCTCTCGCGTGCGACGATAGAGAATCAGGTCCTGAATCGTGCAGACCTTCAGCTTGTGCTTTTTCGCGAACTTCTTCAGTTCCGGCAAACGAGCCATCGACCCGTCGTCACTCATGATCTCACAAATCACACCGATAGGACGCCCGCCCGCGAGCTTGACCAAATCGACTGCAGCTTCGGTATGACCAGCGCGTTGCAAAACGCCGCCCGGTTTCGCTCTCAAAGGAAAAACGTGTCCCGGCTGAATCAAATCGTCGGGCACCGCCGTCGGGTCCGCCATAATACGAATGGTGCGAGCACGATCGGCAGCACTGATTCCGGTGGTGATTCCGGATGCCGCATCAACGCTCACCTGAAAATCCGTCCGAAACTTGTCACGGTTCTGAACCACCATTTGTTCGACGCCGAGCTGTTTCAAGCGCTCGGTGGTGGTAGGGAACACAAATGAGGCCGCGCCCGTGTTTCGCCATGAAATTCACCGCTGCGGGCGTCACGCACTCGGCGGCCATAATCAGGTCGCCTTCATTCTCCCGGTCCGCATCGTCGACCACGATCACCATCTTGCCCGTGCGCAAGTCGGCGACCACTCCTTCGATGCTGTCAAATACGCGTTTCATTCCAATATGAACCTAACGGGGAAACCCCCAACAACCAAGCCCGAAGCTCCATAGAAAGAAGCTCCAAACTTCAGAGAAAATCCAATTCACCAGCGCCATCGTGACGCTTGCGTTTGGAGCTTCTCTGGAGCTTGGAGCTTGGAGCTTGTGATTTAGAGCTTTAGATTAGTTCTGCGCTTTTGGCGAGATCAACGTCTTCTTCGAAGCGCCTTCGGAGGTGCAAGCACCAGCTTTTTTGCCGGCGCAGCAGGCCTTCTTGTCGGCGGAAGCGGCGCATTGTTTCTTCGCCAAAGGACATTCCTTCTTGGCTTCTTCCGCGAAGGTCGCGGTGCTGATGGCAAATGCTGCAATTGTCAGTGTCAGGATGACTTTTTTCATTTTATTTTACTTTCTAAACTTTTCGGTTCCTCAGCTATCAGACGTGCAACCGGGGAAAATTGTTCAACTACTTCTTCTTTTTGTGATGACGCTTGCCGTGGTGCTTTTTGCGCTTGTGATGTTTCTTATGCTTCTTGTGCTTGCGATGTTTACGCGGATGCGTGCTGACGTTAACAACTTGAGTGCGGCTTCCGATCCGGGCGGTGCGCGTTCCGGAGTTGACGATGGCGGCATCAACGCAAAGGGTCGAAGTCAAAACGAAGACCGACAGCAGCACGTACAATAGGACTTTTTTCATCACCAATGTTGTTTGGATAGTTGCCGTGTAAGATACAGCAGCCCAGCCACTAGTCGAGAATTTTTCCGTCCGGCGTCGCCTCGAAACTCTCGTCGTTGTCGTCACGTGTAACATCGACCTCGTAATACAGGCTATCGCTTTCCTGCGTTTTGGTGATGGGACCGACGGTCGCGCCCGCTGTATTTTCCTGAATGAGCTTTTGCACCGGCGCCGGAACCTGAGCGAGCGGGATGACCTCGCTTTCGCTCACGAGCGTCCCATTCATTTCAACGACGAGCGAGTGCTCGTTGGTCGATCCGGTGAATTCAACGGTGTATTGGCAATCGTGCGCCTCGCAGTCTTTGACGACCTTTAGGTCGGGACCGTTGCCCATGCGCGCGAGAATGGCCTTCTGCACCGCTGCCGGTGTTTCGAACAAGGTGAGTTCGCGCCGCAACAGATCGCCATCGTCCGCGACGAAGAACTCGAACTCTTTATCATTATTCGCCGCTTCGATGTGAAAACTGACGTCGCCGCTTTCAACCACTTTGCCGAGATAAGTTATTTTGGCGGCGTTCAGTTCGGCTTTGATCGTGGCCTGCGCCGGGGCCGGAAGTTGCGCGAGATCGGTTTCAGTTTCTACGCTCAACACCTTTCCTTTGCTGTCCACTTCAACGAACGTGCTCTTGTCGTTCTTCGTGATCTCGGCTTCGAACGTGGTTTGTTCGTTATCAACGAATCGAGTGACCTGTTCGATTTTTCCGCCAGTTGCCTGTTGGCGAAAAACGTTCTGGACCGGTTTCGGGCAACCACCGAGACCCAGGTGCTGTTCGAGGTAAACGAACTTGCCGGACGCGGAGAGGTCCACGTCGTTGTGCTTGCCGTTCTTGCCACCGGAAAAGTGGTAAATGGTTTCGCCTTTTTCCATTCTCGTTTCCGCGGAAGGCGAACCATTGATGAAATGGTGCGCTTCTTTTTGGACCGGCTCGGGTATCTGAGACCAAGGGATTTTTGTGGCGTGGCAGGTGAAAGATCCAAGCACCAAGATCCAAGCACCAAGCTTCAAGCCACGCCGATTCGCCCGAGGTATCGTCATAGGTTTATCCACCGATCAATTGTTTCGCCTTCGCGAGCGCCTCGTCGAGCTTCACTGCGTCTTTGCCGCCGCCGCGCGCGTTGTCGGGTTTGCCACCGCCTTTGCCGCCGACGATCGGGGCAATCGCTTGAATGATTTTGCCGGCCTGGAATTTCGCCGTGAAATCTGGAGAGACCGCGGACATTAAAGAGACGGCATTATTCGCCGTGCCGCCTAGAACGATCACGCCTTTGAATTGTCCTTTCAACGCATCGGCAATGTCCTGCAGGAAATCGCCATCGGCTGCGGCGATGTTCTCGATGATCGCAGGTGTGCCGTTCAAAGTCTGGGCGCGTTGCACGAGAGTCTTCGCCAGATCGGCCGCTTGTTTTTGCTGCATCGACTTGAGCTGCTTCTCGAGTTCCTTCTGCTGCGCGAGCAGGGCTTCGACCTTCTTCTCCAATTCGCCGACTGGCGCACTGACTTTTTTCGCGACGGAGCTGATGAGAGCGGTTTCTTCTTTGGCCTTTTCGTAAGCAGCGAGGCCGGAGAGAGCCTCGATACGCCGGATGCCCGCAGCAACCGCATTTTCTGAAACAATGCGGAACAAACCGATTTCACCGGTAGCACGAGTGTGCGTGCCGCCGCAAAGTTCCATCGAATAGCCATTGAGCGCTTTGGACTGGCCGCCGATTTGGACAACCCGAACGACGTCGCCGTATTTTTCGCCGAAGAATTGCATGATCTCTTTGCGACCCTTGATTTCCGCAAATGGAACTTCCGTCCAGGAAACAACAGCGTTTTCGAGGATGCGTTCGTTGACGAGTTTTTCAACATCGGCGACTTGCTCCGGCGTCAAAGCGGCGCTGCTGAAATCGAACGTCAATTTGTCCGGCCCAACATACGAACCTTTTTGCGTCGCATCCTGGTTGACCACTTCGTGCAGTGCCCAATGGAGCAGGTGCGTGACGGTGTGATGGCGCTCGATGGCGTGACGACGACCGGCATCAACGGAGATGCGGATCGCTTCACCGACTTCGGGATTTCGACCATCGATCATTGCTGCGCGATGGAGAAAGGCGTCGCCTTTCTTTTGTGTGTCGACGATTTTCAGTTTGCCGACTTCGGTGCGGTCGTGGCCGGGGACGTGGAGCAAACCAAAGTCGCCGACCTGGCCGCCCATTTCGGCGTAGAGCGGTGACTTATCGAGCACGACGATGATTTCGTTCGGTTTCTCCGATGGAGCGATTGCCTGGACGATAGCTTCGGTTTCGAGATAGTCGTAACCGAGGAATTTGGTCGCGCCGAGTTTCAGGCCGTCTTCGCTCAGTTTAATCACTTGCTTTTTCTTTTCATGATCTTCGCGTGCGCGATTGCGCTGTTCTTCCATCAGTTTTTCGAAACCGATGACGTCGACCTTCAGGCCGCGTTCGCGAGCCATCAGTTCAGTGAGGTCGAGCGGAAAACCATATGTATCGTACAGTTTGAATGCCGAAGGCCCTGGAAGAACAGGCTCAATCTGTTTCGGCAGCTCTTGACTGAGTGTGATGAGTTCCTTGCGTAAGGTGGTTCGGGCTCGATCAAAAGCGACCGGGTCGCTGCCGCTCTCGATAAATCGATCAAATGCGCTATCAGCCGTCTTGGCCAAATCTCGGGCTTTTTTGGCAACAGGTCCAAGCGTTTGGACTATAGCTGTAAGATTGTCCCCCAACTTCTGTTCACTAACCTTTTCGATAAACCTGTCCGACAAAGTCGAAGTGACATCCAAAATCAACGTAGCCCAAATACCTTCCAACTTTGTACGACTGGCGGGAAATGCATCAGGAATGGAATCAATCTCTCGAATAATGTCTTGCACCCGCGGAGGAGCCGAAGTCAAAAACTTTGTTGCGCCCTCTATCTCCTTGGCTGCGACCTCAAAGAACGCGCACCCGGTATCGAGCGTTTTGTTAAACGCTTCTTCTTCCCGTAGGATGACCTCAACGACGTGCGACTGTTTTTTGCGGATTTCAGGGAAAACGTCGCCCATCGTGTCGGCAAGAATGTCGACCAGTTTGTAAAAGAACGGTTCCGTAAAACCTAACGTGCGGCCGTAGCGAACGGCGCGACGGAGGATGCGACGCAGGACGTAGTTGCGGTCATTGTTGCCGGGGAGGATGCCGTCGGCGATGGAGAAACTCAGGGTGCGGATATGGTCGGCGATGACGCGCATCGCGACGTCGATTTTTTCCTGCTCGGTGTCGCCGGTGCTGCCGGTTTTCGGCAAAGTGGACTTGTAGGTCTTGCCGCTCATTTTTTCGAGCTTGTCGAAAATGGGGCGGAAAATGTCAGTCTCGTAATTCGAAATCGTGCGGCTGAAATCGCTGAAGCCTTTTGTGTTTTGGATGATGCCGCTGACGCGTTCGAAACCCATGCCGGTATCGACGTGTTTGGCGGGCAGGGGAGAGAACGTGCCGTCGGGGTTCGCGTTGAACTGGATGAAAACGAGGTTCCAGATTTCAATGCATTGCGCGCTGCCTTTGTTGACGAGCGAGCCTTTGGTATCGCCGTTCGGCGTGAGATCGACGTGCAGTTCGCTGCATGGACCGCACGGGCCGGTGTCGCCCATCATCCAGAAATTGTCTTTCTTGTTGCCGTAAACGATATGGACTTTCGGATCGAGATCCGGCCTCGGTGAACCATTTGGACCAATAATCGTACGCTTCCTGGTCGAAGTCGCTTGGATCGCCCGGCCCCGGTTTATAGACCGTCGCGTAGATGCGGTTCTTCGGAAATTTCCAAACGCCGGTGACGAGTTCCCAGGCCCATTCGATCGCTTCCTTTTTGAAATAATCGCCAAAGCTCCAGTTCCCGAGCATTTCGAAAAATGTGTGGTGATAGGTATCGAGGCCGACATCTTCGAGATCGTTGTGTTTGCCGCCGGCGCGAATGCACTTCTGGGTATCGGCCGCGCGAGTGGATTTGGCGGGAATGGCGCCGGCCCATTTATCGACATCCGGCGCGCGTTGGCCGAGGAAGATCGGGACGAACTGGTTCATGCCTGCGTTCGTGAACAGCAGGTTGGGGGAGTCCGGCATCAGGCTCGACGAGGGCACGATGGTGTGCGCCTTCGATTTGAAGAAATCCAAGTAGGACTGGCGAATTTGGGTGCTCGTCATTGGGTCTAGTCTAAAGTTAAAGGTCTAAAGTTCAAAGTTTAAGGCATTAAGTCAAAGGTAACTTTTGCGGAGGGCGTTTCCAACTGGCCGAGTTGGAAACGCCCTTGGACCGCTGCCGGTTAGAAACCGGCGCTCCGAAAGACCTTGCTGCGCTCGGGACGGGCGCACTCCGGAAAATGCGCCGGAATGTTGCTACTAGTTGCTACAAGCGACTACTGGCGGCAACTGGTTGTGACATTTCTGACGTGTTTGTTGCTATTTCAAAGAACGAATCGGGCCGTTTTGGGCTCGAGGCCGGCTTGGCCGGCGACCATGGTTGAGAGACTAGGTGGGAAGTAGCGGGCTGTCAATAGGATGTAGCATAACAAATAGTTTGGCGACAGTGTTGACAGGGTAGTGCCTTCATTTTTATTGTTTTTGGATTGATATGAATGCCAACGAACACAATGACGGAGAGAATTTCAAATTTGAAATTTCGGATTTGAAAGAGGGACAGGTTTTAGAGCGTAAAGAAGAGTCGGAGGCTGTGGCGGTTGGGGATGCGGCGGTCACGGTGGTGGCGGAGGGTTCACGGGTTGCAGTGGAGGGAGGAAGTAAAGTTCGATGGAAGAAACGCGGAGCACGGATTACAGCCGTGGCGAGGGAGTCGGTTTGTGGTGAGGTGGCGGGGGTTTTGCCGGGAAGGAAGCGGTGGGGGAAGATTGCGCGGATGCCGTTTGAGACGCGGGAATGGTTGAATGAACAAATCCGGGATGGAATGAAATATGTGGAGATTTCGGCGGCGCTGAAGAAGAAGGGGTTTGATGGGGTGACGAAGTTTGATTTGTCGACGTGGCAACGCGGCGGGCATCAGGATTGGTTGCGCGACCAGGAACGGATGGCGGCGATTCGGAATGATGTTGGCCGAGTGGTTAAGGCGGTGGAGAAGTTGTCGGAGAATGAGGCAGAAGGAATTGAACGGTTTAATGAAATGTTGATTGGGATGCAGATTGTGCATTCGTTGCAGGACTTGCATCGGGGGACGTTGAAGGAGCTGGTGGAGGGGAAGCCAGAGTTGGTTTTCCGAATTGCGCGGGTGACGAGTGATCAGGCGCGGGATCGGGCGAGGAGGAAGCGGGCGAGGAGGAAGCGGGCGAATTTGTTGGTGCGAAAGTATGATGACGGGCTGAAGGAAAAGAAGGCGAGTGTTCAACCGGTAATGAAGCGAGGGCTGACGCCGGAGACGCTGAAGCAGATTGAAGCGGCAATGGCGAGGTTGTAGGGAAAGGGTGAAGGTGCGTGAGTCGGTAAGTCGGAGCGCGAATGGGAACGATCGAACATGGTCGGAGGTTCAATTCGCGTTGTGATGTTGCTGCGCGCGAGACGCCCGCACTCCGAAAAAACGCCGCCGATGAAAACCGGCGGCGTTATCGATTAAATTTTCTGGCTGGATCTTACGGATTGGCCAAACGGAAAAACAGGTTGTTGGTCGCCACCGGCACAGTGACCTGATTATTCGTGCTGACCACGCCGACTGAATTAGTCGTGTTCACCCAATTGGTCGAACCAACGTCCGTATTTTGTTGCAGATGAAATCCGGCGAACGATGTGGGCCACGCCAAAACCACGCTGTTCGTTCCATTTTGGATATTCAAAGAGGGCTTAGGAGCTGTGGGCGTGAAAGCGATCCCATCAATGTTCGCGACGGACGCACCGATATCCGTAACATTTCCGGCCGCATCAAAAATAACCAGGTGCGTCGGCGAGCCGAGATCCATTCCGTAGAGAGTATTACCATCAAACGCCATAGAAGCATATGAGGCATTAGGCCCCGCGGGTTTGACCGGATTGGTGATGTTGGAATACACGCCGGTCGTCGGAGCGAACGTTCCAAACTGTGTGTGGGTCGGACTGCTAAAGAAAACTCCAGTAGGGCTGATCGCTATACCGCCTCCTTCCGTGAAGCTGACGCCGGAAGGTCCAACTTTCGTCGCTGTCCCAGTCGCGGTATTGATAGTGTAAAGATTCGCGCCGCCCGACGCGCTTATTCCGTAAAGATTACCACTCGGATCAAACGCGATATCGGCCATCGTGCCGGAAGTGCCATAAGATCCGACTACGGTGACCAGAGCATTCGTCGGGTTAATCGTCAGCAGCAACGTGCCGGTTTTTCCACCGGTCGAACCATAGAGAACGCCGGTTGTCGGATGAAAAGCCAAGCCGGTAACCGCATAGTTTACGCTGCTGGAGTCGTTCAACGGGCCGACGTCCTGAACGGCGTTGCCCGTGGCTGCATCGATGATCCATAGTTCCCCCGCGCCGCCCGCCGAGGTGGATCCATAAAGTGTAGAAGCCTGGGAGTGAGTTTCAAACGCCCAAAGACAAAGCGCGGCCAGTAGCAGTGAGGAAGTTTTCATAGGAGTTAGTTTTCAAGGAGTTTATTGTTGTATTCAAGATCGCGAACCCGATGGACCAAGAGTCAACCAGATTCAATTTCAAGTGACAAGGGCAGAAGTGTGGGCGCGAATATTGCTTTCAAGCCTGGATGGCAAACGGTGCGCTCGGTATGAGTGTCAATAGGTTGAAACTACCTCGCGCGCTCCGCTCTTAACGCTTGGCGTTAACCCAAACGCACATCTTTTAGCTCGCTCTGTAGGTAACCAAAATGCAGATCATTTCGCAGAATGAAAACGGTTTGAAGGTGGGTTTGTTCGAATGACAGGCTATTTACCTATTACCGAGCAATTCTTAAGGTCAAGGCTAGGTGATCTGGCGTGGTGAGACGGGACCGGCCATGCGGTGGAGAGTCGTTGCTTCAGGCATTAGTGAAGAGGAATTGTCACCGCATGAATTGCGACGTTGGTTTTAAGCCGTCCCTTCGGGACTTATTGGCCTGCGTCGTTTTTACCCGGCATTGAAATGCCGGGCTAGGTTCAGGTGCCCCTTCGGGGCAAAGACCGGCAATTTTGTGTTGAAGGCAGACGGAGGCTCTAACTGTTGGCGGGCTTGTTTCGCGGAGAAAATTAGAGCCTCCTCACGTCGGCTGCCACAACCGCTGTTGGTTTTTTGTCACTTCTATAGAAGTAGGTAGATACGTGAAGGTTATGTCAATTTCTTTGTCGCCTAGGGTGATCTTTTCAACGAGCGATTCGGCGATCTTGCGCTTGTCGTCGGTCGGAAGCGATGGCCATCGAGAGTAGAGGGCAGTCGCTTCGTGTAAGAGTTCGTCAGTGGAAAGCTGGTTCACTTTGTTGAAATCGACTTCGGCCTGGAGCTTCAGGAGTCCGGCGTTGAGCTGGTTCAGGCGTTCTTCGGCCGGTTTATAGAATTGGGCAAAGCCTTGTGATGTGACGGAGCCGTCAAGATACAGGCGGTGCGTACGGGTCATGTCGTCGCGAACCTTCTGGATTTCGCGCTGATGGGCGGCAAGGAGCGCTTCTTTCTCAGCCAAGGCCTTGTTTGCGTTATCGAGGTGCATGGCGATGCGTTGCGGCTGCGCAAAGAACGCTTTCATTTCGTGTTGAAAAATGTCGTCCAAATCGGTGATGGGAATTTTGTTGTGGCACTTTGCGCAGACGTATTTGGGCGAATTGGAGCGGACATACATTTTGTGACCGCATGAGCAATGGGCGAGGTTGCCAAAGATTTGGACGGGAAGCCTTCCTGGGCGTTTGTATCCTTTATTTTGTTCTTCAATGATCTGGTTTACCTGAGTCCAAAGGCTCTCCGGCACGATGGGTTCGCATTCGATCTTGCCCCATTCGCTCTCGGGCTTCACGGCAAAGCGCCAGTCGCCGTTCTTCTTGGTGCGGTTGAAGAAATATATACCTTTGGCGCTGCTTTCGACTAACGAGCGAATGACTTGGGTGTCACGCCACGGTTTGCCTTCGCGGGTGCGGTATCCAGCGGCGTTTAGAAGTTTGGCAACGGTGCCTTTGCGGCGATGCTCCAAATAGAGTTCGTATGCTTTGCGACGGATGGGCGCTTCTTCGGGATGCGGAATGAGCTTCTTGTCCTTGAACTGGTAGCCATATGGTGCGCGTCCATTGATGGACTTACCCATTTTGGCGCGGATTGAGACTGAGGCATTCACACGCTCCACTATTTCCTCACGCTCCCATTGGGCGAATACGGCGAGCAGATGAAAGAACATGCGGCCTCCGGCGGTGCTGGTGTCCACGGATTCGGTTAACGATACGAGATCAGCATTGTGCTTCTTAAAGAAATCGCTGAAATCCTGCACCTCGCGGATATTGCGGGACAGACGGGCGAGCTTTGAAAAAACGAGCGCGTTAATGTGGCCGCGCTGAACATCCTTCATCATCCGCTGCGCTTCGGGGTGCTGCATCACGGCTTTTCCGCTCTGGCCGGCAAGGTCGTATGTCTCCTTCACCGTCCAGCCTCGGGCCTGGGCGTATGCTTTGGCGCGTTCAAGATGGTGCTGCGGGCTGTCGCCGTTTTTCTGATCTTCGGTGGAGACGCGAATCCAGATGCCGACTGATTTTGGCTCTTCAAAAGTAGGCTTCATAACGACGGAGAGTGTAAGTGAAACACAAACATAAATTCAAGAAAAACCGTAAGCGACTTACTAACATTTTCTGTTACGTTGTGGACAATGACGAAGAAAAAACTCTTGGACGAATCTGGCTTGGCACAACTCGCAAAAGAGTTCCGTAAGGCTGCGGGTAAAACGAAAGTTGCCGCTGCAAAGGAATTGGGAGTCCAACATCCAGCGATTTTCCACGCCGAGGAAAGCCCGAACCAAAGCATGCTCAAGCTTCGCATCCGCATCATCGAAGCGTATTCGCCGTATAAGGTCATCGGGCCGGTGTTCTTTCTTAAAAAGAAATGAAGATTACTTTTTCTTTCGCATTGTTTCGGTAAGCAGCGCAAATGCGGCTGCTTCACGCGCCTTCACTTCTTCGTCCGTGAGGGTCACCACGCTACGCTTCACTTTGTATTTACCGATTTGTGATTCATTGCTCGCTGGCTTCGTTGAACTGGATTCTTGGGTTGCGATGGTTCGCAGATGCGACAGAAAGGCTTCGGGAACATAAAATCCAACACTCGTCATTTCTGATTCCGGCACGCACGAGCGCACGGCAGTTTCGATCTTTTGCAACCGGTCGGTGCCTGGTGAAATCACCGCCACATGTTTGAAACCGGCTTTTAAGCACTTAGCGACGTTGCCGACTTCGTGATCGACTGTCGTGGTGATGGCGATCTCACACGCAATCGAGGACTCTGGCTTTTCAAGGACGACATCTACTTTTCCTCCCGAACCCGTGGCATGTTCCCGCGAGGTCGTGTATCCAAGGAGACGCGCTGCTTCTTCAATTCGTTCGCGTATGAGATTGTGCTGGTGTCCTCCAATGCCTTTGTCCTCGCGCTCTATCTGGAGCGGAACTGCGGCAACCTGTGCTACAGGTTTCGTTTCCGTATCCGCTGGTTTCGGCTGCGATTCTTTGACTGGCGGCTGTGGTATTGCGGCTGGCTGACTTGGCGTCGGTTCTAAAATCTCGGCAGCCTTCGCGACTATGGGCGTCACGGGCTCAATTTCAGTTGCTTCGTGAGACGCGAGAGGCTTGCGACTGACTGTTGCCTCAGCTTTGGAAAATTTAGGTTTGGATGGCTCGACATTCCAGGCTTGGCGTAGCATGGCTTCCACTTCCGCCCGTGGTGTTCCATATTTTTTTCTCGAACCAGTAATAACGTCTTGTCGTCGGGCGGCTGCATCCGTTTCGTCAACCTGATCGGGAAGAATGACGCTCAAATTAAAATCAAAGCTGCTGCGCTGGACACGAGCAATGGCATGGCCTGTTTCAAGGTTCTTGAGGTCATTGGCCTCAAAGGATGAAAAACCTTCGGCTAGCTTTCGCGCATCATCGTCACTCACGCGAAACACAATGCGGGTGAATGGATGAGTCATAACTGCGCTGGCCACGTCGGGACTGCGCTGCAACTGGTGAAGCTCGTGATGGGCGAGTGTTAGTCCAATTCGGTATTTGCGTGCGCCAGAGAGTATTTCTGCCATGGAAGGGGTGATAAAATTTGCGAATTCATCCGCATATATCCAGTAGTCGCGCCTCGCCGCAATGTTTTTGGCCTGACGCGCCATGGCAAGCTGATGGAATTTGGAAATGAGCAATGTGCCTAACAGATACGAGTTTTCTCGGCCCAGCAAACCTTCCGGCAATTTCGCCAAAAAGATTTTTCTCGAATCCATGATGTCGCCGAAATCTAAGCGGTTGGTGGACTGTGAAACCATGTATGCAATCGGCTTCTGTGCGAGAAACATTTCCAGTCGCGTGAGGACCGGACCGATGGATTTGTTACCGGAGAGATGCGAAAAGCCTTTGTGCCAATAGTAGAGCACGTTCGGATCGGAAACGGATTTAAGGAATTCTGCTCGAAACGCTGGCTCGATTAAGAAACGGCGTAAGTCGGCAAGCGTTCCGCGCCGGTCACTGTTGAGGAAAGCGAGAATAGCGTTTTGAAGGACGCTCTGCATCTGATCGCCCCATGACGTGGAGAGACGTTGAAAAACAGATACGAGGTCAGATGCAAGGAGCGTCTTTTCGTGCTCGCTGTGCGCCGAAAGAATATTGAACCCGATTGAGTATTCTTCGTCTGATGGGTCAACGAGAACGACGTCTTCAATGCGCTCCAGTGGAATGACTCCCAAAATTCGATCGATCAAATCGCCGTGCGGGTCCAGCACCGCTACACCCGCTCCGTTTTCAACGTCCTGCTTGATGAGATTGAACAGGAGCGTGGATTTGCCGGTGCCGGTAGCTCCTATGATGTGGGTATGATATACGCGCTGCTCCGGCGTGAGCTGGACGGAAACGCTATTTCCCAAGTGTTCGTTATTGCCAAGCAGAAGACCTGTCGCATTGCGCACGATGTCAGGCGCAATTTTGGTTCTGCCCGCATCGCGCTCCAAAGCGGCGGAACGAACTGCACTCGACGGCAAGTGAACAAATCCTATGAGTTCGTCACTCGTGAGGAGCATTCCTGCGCGACGCGATTGACGGCGCAAGACATCCTCTATGTGGTCGTAATACGGATAGTCGTCGTTTGCGAGGGGAATGAGTTCGTTGCCGTGCGGATTGGCGAACACACGCAACGATGCCGCAAGCTCACGCGCAATATTCAACGAGGTCGTAAAATCATCGGTCTTAACCGCAATGCGAACGACTGCGGCATACAGCGGTCGCGAACCCTTGGCCTCTGCTGCGTGTGTGAGTTCCGGCCGGTTCACGAAATACGGCTTGCCGTCCGCGTGCGAGACCGAGGCGACGATGCTCTCCGGCCAATCTTCTTGCGTCACCTGAAACAGCACCTGAAACAGGGCAATCTCGTCTTGTTTCAATTCCGCAAGCGCGCCGACGATCCCGACGAACGGATCGATCTTTCCGCTCAGAAGCGAGAACATGAATTCTCGCGCAAGGCCGAATTCGACGATAACAGCGTCTTCGCCCGCGCATTCATTCCATACGCGTTCCAGAGAGCTGTCGCGTTGCTGAAATGACGCGCCAGAGAAGTGCGCTTGTAACTGGCGGCGAACTGCCGAAGCGTCGTCTTCGCTCGTGACAAATTGGACGCTTACACGTCCGCTAATCCCCACGAGTTCAAATGCAATCGGTTCACGGCAGAGCGACAGGTTCTGTAGAAAATGCTCGAATGAATCCTTGCCGACGTTGAGATCGGCGGGAAGCGAGGTTTGGAATTCGACCAATGCATCGCGTGAAAGTGGCGTTGGTTCCGGCTCGTCCCGATTGTCCGTCTCGGTCGTGTGTGGCGGTGAGTCACTCGAAAGCTTCCGGCTCAACTTCTCGACGAATGAACTAAGAAACGTCGGCTTGCGTCCGTCGTCAACGACCGGCGCGGCAGGTAGGTAATGACCATTGAAAGGAGCAAACGGCGGCTCGGGATACACTGGCTCGCCATACACTTTCCATCCCCGTCCACGCTGTTCCCAGCGGTAGAATTGATCTGACAGTTGTTCGTGAATCCCTGGCATAACGCGCTATGACTGTGGTGGGGCCGGCGGCTCCTGCGGTCTTACGGGCTTGTATAGTTCGCCGAGGATCGGCGCGAGTTCATATTGGCGGACGAGTTTGACGCCTTTTTGTCCCGTCACGTCTTCGGCCAGCTTTTTTACAATGTTCGAAACGGTATCCAAGTAGATGAGACGGGTATCAACGCGGTAGTATGTCTCTTTCCTGAACCACGCTTCATAGATCGCACCGAAAAGGGGTGACTGGATGAGCGCCGTGTCCAAGTCGCGCAATCCCATTGCGACCGCATTGCGCAGGACATAGCAGGCACCGAGCAAGAGCGCCATAAGCACGATTGGTCCTAGAAACACTCCGACAAAACGCATCGACAGATACAGCACGATGAGCAATCCAACGATCATGATGAGAAGTTGTGTTAGATGAACCACCACGGGAATCTGAGCCATGCGGCACGAGAAAAATGATCCGTTCCCGAATTGAGCAGCACAGATGTCGAATACAAGGCGCTCGCGAATCATGCGCAGATACGTGCGCTTGTGCGACAGTGCGCCGCCTTCGGCAAATTCTACACGGGTCATTTCAAGACCTGGCAAACACCGCTCCTTAACCGCAAGTTCGATGTCTTTGTAGAATTCTGTCGGCTGGCATTGGAAATTCTCCGCTGCCGCTATCCAGTGATTGAGGACTTCGGCCTCGCGCTTTCTGAACGATGAAAACATGCGCCCTTCCTCCCATTATTTTCTGGCGGCGATGCCGAGAATCGCGGCGGCAATAAGTCCAATCCAAGCTCCAGCGGCCAACCCCTGAAGGATGTTGTGTTCCTGGCTATACCCGTATGCCAAAATGACGAACGGAATCGCAGCGCATAGCTGACCGGCGATTTTGTAGTTCTTGCCCAAACCCGCGCCGCATGAGATTACCGCGAAGACAGGCATCGTCCAGAGCATGATCGCGTTGCCGCCTTCTTTGGTGAAATCGAATCCTGATGGGTGAGCCCAGAGGACATTGACCCAGGGAAGGAAAAATGAAACTCCGACAACCAATGAGAAAATGATGATAATGTGAGAACGCTGAAATGATACGTTCCGCGATGATGCCGTTGGTTCGATGATAGTTTCGGTTTTGTGAGGTGTGGTTTGTGCCGGTTCGAAGCTTTGCGTATCTGCCATATAATGCCTGTCCACTTGGTTGATGCCATGCGCTGGCCGCGCGAGCCGTTGGGTGAATGGCCGCTACAATAGCTTTCGATGCTTCCACGTCAATCCTAATTAGTTGACACAATAAGCCTCTCTCGAAAAGAGAACCTGGCAACCACATTTTTTGCCGCTGCACTCGCCATGTTATGACTGATTCCATTCTTTCAAAGAGTGTATAAAAAAGCTTTTAGTTGGCTTGTGCGTCAGTAATTCTCCGCTTGTCACCGGAATGAGCAAACGAGCTTTCATCAAAGATCCGCTGTGGGGCAATGTTGAATTTTGTTCATGGGAGATATGTCTGACGGACCATTTCATCTTTAACCGTTTCGCAAATATTTATCCGAAACTCAAACGCATTCAAAGAATACTCTCGGTTTCTCCACGCAATTGGTGTCGTGCATATCACAACACAATTGTTTAGTAGTTCACTACGTAACGCTTACGGAGACGAGTTGAAGAAGTTGCACAAAGAGGAAAAGACCTTCAACTGGAGCTTTCAAAGAATGAGAATCGGTACTCCCGGAAGGTGAATAAGTGTGATAGCTGGCGGTGCCATATCAGAAGAGGAGAACAGGCCTAAAATTCCGAACCAAGTGTTATCCGCCTCGTAAAAGCCGTCGAGGGGCGTTTTTTTCATATCGTCCCATGAACAGACCACTGAAAGAAATAGGGCGAGCAATAGGAATCCAACCTCAGTGTTAATCAGCACGAAATGCATTAGGTTAAACCTAATTAAACCAACGCAGAATTCACCGAACCCACAATCATTTGTTTCTGATTACCGTAGCAAGCGTCGCGTCGCATACGAATGTGCTCAATACCTGCGTCCAAAAACACATTTCCTTCCTCAGAGAAACCAAGTTTTTTATAGAAACCCACAACAAAAACTTGTGAATTGAGGTAAACTGTTTCCACTTTGATTTCAACAGCATAACTTAGAGCCTTTTCGATTAATCGTCGACCAACGCCTCTTCCGCGTCGTTCTTTGCTTACAGCCACACGCCCGATTTTCATTGCCCCATCTCTTGTTACCATTCGAAGAGTACCAACAATGTCTGATTCTTCCCAAGCAACAAGATGGGGCGAAATCCAATCGAAATGGTCGATCTCCTCATGCATCGGCACCCCTAGCTCGACAACGAACACCCTATAGCGTAAGGCCAAAACACCGTCCATTGAAGCGGTGCTGCCTTCTATCATTTCAATGCGTTCGACATTCATGATTCATGACTTAAGTAGTAGGTCTGTCAGAATATCACGAGCCTCAATTATTGCACTTTTTTCAATATATTCATCCTGTGTATGTGCCTGCGCTATTGAGCCGGGCCCAAATAGCATCACTTTTTCGAACCTCTCAAAGTAGTGAGCCGCGTCTGATGAGAAATGAACAACAACGGAGGTTGAAGAATGTTGCTCAGGCACAAATAATTCCACGGGCTCAATAGGTTTACTTCGAACCGTTAGGCACGATTCTCTAACCTTTTCCGAGATGACACGGAAAACTTCGGTGGAATTTCCTTCAAATCGAGTGCAAAGTTGGGCCGATGCTAGGCTTGCTGTCATATTCGGGGCGGTACCGCCTTCAAGTCGTCCAACGTTCACTTGATAGGAATCTTGTAAATTTGGCTGTAAGCGACTCAAGTCACTGAGAAGTCGATGAATTGCTGAGTCCGCGGTATCGGAGGAACTATGGTGTTCGATACCTTGAGCTGTCAGCGTGCATTCCATGACGCCACGTGAACGACGAGCGAAGCGATTCTCCGTTGGCTCCCCATTGATAAGGAACTTGGATCCGAGTTTCGAGTGACTGACAGCAAACTGGGCACCTATCCCGTCCACCTCCTCGCCTACAACAAAAAAGCACGCGTAATCACGCAACCCTTTGGTGATCGCTTGCTCCAATGCCCAAAGCTGTGTAACAATTTGTCCCTTCGCATCGCAAGCGCCCCTACCCGAAATTCTAGTCGCATTTTCGCTGACGTCTATTCTTCCAGGAACCGTATCGAAGTGTGTTGTAAGGGTATATTTGGGTGATCCTTTAACGAGAATGATGTTGTTGCGCCCCTTGGAAACTTCTTGGAACGCGAGATAGTCATGATCAAGATACGCATTTATGAATTGGTAGAGAAGTTCTCCAGCACTCGCCTCATCGGGGGAAACAGATTCGCATCTGACAAGGTCCACCAATAATTTAAAATAATCGAGACACATAACATTTCACATACGAGTTACAGAACCATTGATTCAAATACTCTCAGCGATAGATATCATCCGGACAGTGTAACGAATGCCCCAATTCCAATCGCTCTTATGAAAGCTTCGTGATAAAGAACCCATTCAGAACCATATTCTTAACCGGTGAGTTCATAAAAGTTGTGAGAGCTTGCGCTGGTGTCTCCACAATAGGCTCATCCTTGCCGTTGAATGATGTGTTTAGAATAATAGAGGTTCCGGTTAATTCACCAACTCGCCCAACCAACGCGTAAACCTGAGGGTTTTGATAGCGGTTTACTGTCTGGACTCGTGCTGTATCGTCAACATGCACAATACCGGGAGCAACAGCTTTTGTGTGAACTAGGGTCTTCGGAGCAAAAAGCATAAACGGAGAAGATGCAGGTGAACCAAAAAACTTCGACGACTGTTCTTCCATGACAATTGGTGCCAACGGTCTGAACATCTCGCGAAATTTGACATGCTCATTTATGTAGTCTTTAGTGGTCGCCCGCCCTGGATTCGCCAAAATGCTGCGGTAGCCCAATGCACGTGGACCGATCTCAGCTCCCATTTGGAACCACATTACAATATCGTGGCGCGCCAGAATCTGAGCGGTCCGTTCGATGAGCGCATCCTCGTTACATTCCTGAATCTCAAGCTTATGCTTATATCCTGCTAAAGCGCTCCATGTCTCCGAACGGGAGTATGTGCGTCCAAAATTTGTGCGATCTAGTCGACCGCTCCGTGGTAGTCCAAGAATTGTATGAGCTACGAAATAAGCAGCACCGAAAGAAATGCCGTTATCTCCTGGCGCAGGAAAAACAAAAATATCTTTGAAAGGCGAGTTTTCAAGGAGAAAACTATTCGCTACGCAATTCAACCCGACTCCGCCAGCAATACATAAACTGTCTGTCTTTGTTAAGCGATGCAGCAATTTCACGTAAAACAGAAGGACCTCATTCAGAATCAATTGGAAAGTAGCCGCAATATCCGCTCGCACTTCGAATTCCTGCCGATTTGGAACCTCTCGATTTAAGTCTTCCCACAGCCCCCCGTTGTTAATTTGCACTTCATCATCGAGGTAGCGAACATGTTTCATCACGAGGTTACGATACTTCGGCAGGCCATACGAACTCAGTCCCATAGTTTTTCCTTCGTCAAATAATCCAAAACCAGAAAGAAGAGTTCCAATTCTATAGAACACTCCAAGAGAGTTTTCCATGTCGTAGTAGTTTGAAACCTTGCCGCTCACCGTGCGGTGAACCTTCACCTGATTATTTAGGCCGGAGCCAAGAAGGACAGTCTCATACGTACTCTCCGCAACGAGATCGCCGTAACCATCGGCAACCAATATTGCAGCGTTTTCAAACCCTGAAGAAAAGAACGTCGAAGTTGCGTGCGCAAGATGATGGTTGAGAAATATCGCACGTTCACGGAAAGGGACAGCCTTGTGCAGAGAATTCCCAGCCACGATCGCAACATCTTCCAAAGTAATACCTGCGGCGTCTAAACAATACTGCATTGCAGGCGTGAGATTTTTTTCATTTTCTTGTGAATCCTTTGCTTCTAGATTCATTAGCGAAAATTGCGCGGGATTGTATCGTGACTCACCGTAAAGATGCAAAGCGTGCTTCGCACGAGACAATCGTTCTTCTTCAATAGCCACAACGATATCAGCGCCTTTGAACAGGCAAACAGACCGATCATGCAGCGAATCCGAAAATCCAATTATGAATTGCGAGGTGTGTTTGGACATAAAAAATGGGTTTAGCTGTCAGTCGCAGATAACGTTGGGTAAGATGGAATCCCATGCGTTTTTAGGAATCTCCCGGTTTATGACTTTGGAACGTTTTAGCCAGCGATCAGTTTTGTCGTAGCGAGGATTATAGCCGCTTCTGGCGTGAACCGAGTTGCGATTATCGATTAGCAGAAGATCCCCTTTCTCGAGGGTCACTGATAAGGATCCCTCATTAAAATGATCTGTTAACGTCTTTAAAGCACCGGCAGCCTGAGTGTTATCACAGATGGTATACAAAGGATCGTATCTCAAGCTCGGTCGACTTGTTGTACCCGCGAAAATTGCCACTCGTGATGATGGAGAGGATCGAATCGAAAAAGATTCATCTGGGTCTATACGAAATAACGGCTCTTGAAGGGTCCTAATTACATCCTTATCAATTTGATTCGGTTCGAATCGGCTAACAAGTGTTTGGGCAGAATTATCGCCCTGTAAGCACAGCAGCGCAATAAAATCTGGATTATAATCAGTATGCGCGTCTTCCGTATGCCATTTTAGTTCGACACTTCCGGTGCCTAATTGAAGCTGTGCATGTTCTTTGACAGGTCTGAAATCGTGAACTATCGCCCCTCCCAATTGCCCATGGTAGCCCACTGGCGTCCCACAAGTCGAAGCCAATGAAAGCAGAATCAATTCGGAAATGGACGAGTTTTCGCGCAAATCAAACACATTATCTACTGGTAAACCTTTGACCAAATACATTCCAGTGGGACTGGATTGATCCCGAAACGCCGTCAGGCTTTTAATTAAGTCGTCCGGAAGGTTTAAGTTGAAATTTGTTAGCTCTTCCGAAGTTCGGGCCTTTGAGGATATGTAAGAGTATCGAGGTTTGGCGGCCGATGTCTTCCCAATCAGCTCAGAAAGGAACGGAGGAATCATATAGAAATCTGGTGATTCGTGAATCCGCAATTTTAGCGCCCTTTTACCAATCGCCACAAAGGGTATGGGCAACTCCGACTCCCGTCTTACCTTAATCATAGGCACCTCACTGGAGCGAAAAAAGAATACGCAAGTCGTTGAAAATTCAATGGGACGGGGGCACCCCAAATGCTGAAGAATTTGCAACTGGCATCCAACATGCGGCGAAGAGGTTCGAGGACTGAATTTAACACCTTCATGCTTGATATCTGTTATGTTCGGCCTCGTGGTTCGGGAGGCGGTGAGACGCCATTTCGACGAAGCCGACAATAATTTTCTGTGTCGGCTTTTTTATCTCATATTTTGACCCTGAGTCAACTATTTCTTTCTTGTTGCGTAATTTCTTTCTTTAGGAAATTTCTTGCGTCCGCCTTCCATTTACTCGACGTTGCCCCGGTTTCATTTAATGAACGTACGTCTTTCAACCCTTTTGGATCGTGAATTTAAGCGCCGTGCTACAGAAACCGGTTCTCAGTCCTCATTCAAAACTTTGGATGAACAGGCTTTCTTTCTTGGCGTTACAGCAAGTTGGTTAAGCCGGTTGCGCAATGGCCGGGCTCGACTTTCTATTGAGCTTTCAAAACAATTTGCTGACCGCTTGCGCGGTGACAGAGAAGAAAGAAAAGATTTGTTGCATGAGCTACAAATTGCTGCCGAAATTCTTGAAGACAACAGTCCGTTGCGGTTCAAACGAGTCCATGAAGTGGAGGTCGATTCCGGTGGAGCATTACACAGCGTTCAATCATTTTTTGAATGGCTTTCGACAAAGAAAAGCGCGTTTGTGGCCTGTGAATATCGTGACCATCCGCGAACACATGCAGATGGCCGGTATAGTCCTGCTGCTGGAGATGCAGGTCGGGCAATTTTCGAATCCGATATTACTTTTGCTTTTTTTCAGCCTTTTGGCCCTCCCGAACAGTATGAAAATTTAAATGAAAATTTTTACCATTGTCGGGAAGTGCGGAATTATTTGTTTCGTCTGACAAATTACGCAAGGAATGCCTTTCACAGAATCCTAGCTGCCGCGTTGGACGCTGCGACCGACGCGGGCGTCAAAAAGGACGAAGACCTACTAAAAATATGTGAGCGTATAATTTTGTATGAACGAAACAGTAGGATTTACCCGACGAATTTTCTTTCCGGCCTTCAGTCCCGAATTTTCTTTTTAAAAATCCCAGAGCCCAAACTTGGTGAAGCTCCAAAACAAGTATTTGAGTGGGTTGCCTGTGCCGGTGGACGCGACTTTATTTTTGAACGTGACGCAACGTCCATGCCCCCCGAAGTTGTCGGCGATCAATTTTTCCCAATTGTTTCATTCTGGGAAAAGCATAATCGATTACCTAGTGCACCTGATGAATTGAAAAATGCTGTGAAAAATTCTCAGCAGGAATTTGGCGCGAAATTACCAGATGAATCATGGGAAATTTATCGTCAACCACAACCTGCTCTCGCTGAATGGAAGCAGAGTAAAATCAAACATTAATGATTAACATTCCCGAAGAATTCAACCTGCCGGCGAGCCACGGTTTTACCATGGCTGGATGGAATTTCAGCTCGCAAGAAATTGCGTCCGCTATTAACGGCCAACGGATGCTCAATCCTGCTATGGAACTCGGAACAAACGAGTGCCCATGGAATTGCGATTTTTGTTTTACGGAAAGCTCGATAAATCCACAGGGGCGAAAACATCGGCTGACCAATGAACTTTCTCTGGAGAGACGTTTTCGGCTGATTGATGAGGCTGAAGCTCTAGGTACAAAAAGCATAAATTTTGCTGGTGCGGGAGAGCCAACCATTGAACCAAATTTCTGGATACTCTTGGAACGAATGCGAGAAAGAAGCATCACACCCATCATTTACACGGAGGCTTCTCTAAAACTGCAAAACAAGGACTTTGTCTCACGCCTTTTTGATAGCGGCGCGACGGTCGTTGTGAAGATGAACTCTCTCTTCAATCCAGAATACCAAGACAAGGTCTTGCGCGGGGTGCGCCCCAAGCCTGGAGTTCCAACACGCAGCTACAGTGAGGGCCGAAAAAAAGCTTTGGAATTGCTGTTGGAAGCTGGTTTTGCCAAATCTGTTCCCACTCGCCTAGCCTTCGACACAATTATCTGCCGTGAAAATGTTTCAGAAATAGAACAGATTCATCGCTACGCCCGCGCTCAAAATATTTTCGTAATCTTCGTTAATTATCTTCCATCAGGCCGAACATCTGACGGTCACACATCCGCGATTACTTGGGACGAGCAACATACTATTTTCAAGCGGTTGGCCGAAATTGACAGGAATGAATTCAAGATTGATCATGCGAGCCATTTTCCATATTCGGGTGGCGTTCCATGCACAATCCGCGGCTTGGGTTTATTCGTGAAAATCCAAGGACAAGTTTTTGATTGTCCCGGAGAAACCATCGCGCTTGGAAATCTTAAAGAGAAAAGTTTGAAGGAGATTTGGACGAAGGCTCGGGAGATTGCTCGTAATTTCAACGGAGAATGTTTACCTCGAAAATTATTTTGGCAACGAATGACGACGTCAAAATTACCGGAGGAAACTTTAGCCCGTGCCTGAGGTTCATTTCATCTTGCACATTACCAACTAAAGCCCGAGCCCAGCGCCGAGGTCGTTGCGCAATTGACCGACACGCCTCCATTTGTCCGCCTCGGTTGCAGCGTATTCCACATGAAAATTGATTTCATCTGTTTGGCCCTTTACATCCCGCCCTTCCGCCGCAAATAACAACTGCCGAGTTATGATGCTTCAAAATTGAAACGTGTTTGGCTATTTTGATTTGAAATTAGATATATGTTAGAATGGAAATTTCCACGAACCTAAGACTTAAGATTTACCGTTGAAGAGAGTGAAACAACTACAGAGTATTTATAATTAAAAGCTATGCCAATAATTGAAGGTCTGAGCGAAGCGCAGAATAATCCTCTCAAGCGGATAATCACATCCTCTGTCTGTGAGGTAATTCAATCTTGGGGGACTCCCATTCGCGCCGAAGATCTCTATCTTTTCATCGGAGAGCCTCCGTCCGAAGACCTAGGGGATTACACATTGTCTTGTTACCCGCTTGCCAAACAGCTGCGGAAATCCCCCGACATAATCGCGAAGCAGCTTGGTGAATGTTTATCCTCTTGTGCGAACTTTTCGTGCAAAGTGGTAGGACCCTATGTGAACTTTTCATTCCCAATTGGAGTTCTCGGTGAGCAGGTACTGACAAAGATATTAAATCGAACACTTGATCAACAATCAGTATTCGTAAACCCGCCGCGGGTTATGATTGAGTATTCACAGCCAAATACTCATAAGGAACTTCATGTGGGGCATATGCGGAATATGGCTCTTGGCTCGGCGCTAGTAAATTTATTTACAAACTGCGGAATCCCAACTCTTTCTTCAACATTTCCGGGTGATGTAGGGGCGCACGTAGCAAAGTGTCTTTGGTATTTGCAATATGTGAACAAGGAAGCCACCCCAGATGTTAAGCGCGGAGAGTGGTTAGGAAGCATATACTCAAAAGCAGTCAAAGCGTTGGAACTTATTGAGGAAGATTTGGAAAAGAAGCGTGCAGCAGATGAGCAAATCAGTGAGATACTTAGATGCATTGAGCAAAAACAAGGGGAAGCGTATGCGTTATGGCGAGAAACACGCAAATGGTCTATCGACCTGCTAGAGGAAATATACCATTGGGCAGGCGTCCGGTTTGATGTGTGGTATTGGGAATCTGAAGTTGATTCAGCCTCCGTTAGTTACGTCAAACAGCTCCTGGCGGATGGCCAACTTATGCTATCCAACGGTGCCGTCGGCATGGACTTATCAGATGACGGACTGGGGTTCTGTTTGCTATTAAAATCAGATGGCAACGGTCTATATGCAACAAAGGATGTAGAACTTGCCCGCCGTAAGTTCGAGGACCACAAGATCGAACGGAGTATTTATATTGTTGATAGTGGGCAGTCTTTTCATTTGCAGCAGATATTCGCTGTTCTAAGACGCATCGGATTTCCGAATGCGGCGCAATGTGTTCATCTGAAATACGAGGTCGTGGAGTTGCCAGAGGGAAAGATGAGCTCCAGGCGCGGAAACATTGTACCAATTGCCGAACTGATAACACGAATGCAAGAAATTGTAATCAAGGATCACCTAGATAAGCATCGTGGCATTTGGTCTGATGTGGAGATCGAAGCGACGGCGAAACTGGTTGCGCGAGGAGCGATCAAATTCGGTATGTTGCGAGTAACGAATGAGCGGAAGATTGTGTTCGATATGGGTGAATGGCTTCGACTGGATGGTGATTCTGGTCCCTATTTGCAATATGCTTGCGTCAGATTAAACAGTCTTATTCGTAAAGCAAAAGAGGCCAATGGAAATTCCGATGCTGTATCGTGGCCTCTTTTGGACGTAGCCATAGAAAGAGAGATTGTAGTAATGATGAGCCGTTTTAATGATATCGTCGCCACTGCATGTAAAGATTGTCAGCCTTCAATTATTTGCTCATACCTCATACGTCTCGCTCGTAAGTTCGCTAATTACTACGCTACTACTCAGATAATAATTCCCACTGATCCAGCGTTGACCCGAGCTAGAGTAGAACTTATGAGCGCTGTCAGATGTATTCTGGTAAGAGGCCTCGAACTACTTGGAATCGATGTCCCTGAAAGAATGTGATGACGTTTATTGCTTGATAACTCTGGCGGACTACATTTACGTATGTTTAGTTTCTTAAACGTATTTGACACTGTCTTCGCCATCGGCCAAGGTGCGGCACATGACTGGCATTTGGCTGAATAGCAGTATTGTGCCTCCTATCGGAGCGACTTGTTTTGGAAATAGTCGCAGGCTGGCTGGTTAGGTTTTTTCATTTGGAGGTTCAATAAGTTTGGTCCCAAGGGATTTGGAGCCGTGTTTACCGTCCTATTCGGTGAGGCTGCTATCAAATTCATGGAGACTGAAAAGACAGTTCTGTGGTTCTATCCCATCGGGTTTGGCAAACCGTTCTGAGCAGCCCGCTTTCTCCCTGACCACTGGAGACCAGAGAAATTTTCCGAGTTTGTTTAGGTGTTTAGGCGGTGCAAGTGTTTTTAGCAAAACGCGATTAAATGACCTCGTCCCTCGGCGGCGCTTCGCAGGGAACACGACTTTAAATATTGATGACATCAGCTCGCGTCAGCCGTCCGTTCATCCCTGCCCTTTAACATCCGCTGCAGAAGGGCGAGATCCGACGGGGCTTTACTGGGCAAGAAAAAACCTCTCTCGGAAACGAGAGAGGTGTGTTTAGAACTTCAGCGTGAACTCCTGCTGACCAAGCGATGCTTTGATCCGCTCCACTTCTGCTGGTTGAGGCGGCTGTCCTTGTTCCGTAGCTTCCGGTGCTCGATTTCTCAAAGCCAGAGGAAGCCATGGCGCAAGATAGTGGATGTTTGACCATGCGGACCAAAACTCCAGTGACAACGAGTTGCCGTGAATGACACGTGAAGGAATACCCCACAGAGTCGTATTAAGGAACGCCATATCACAGGCTGTGCGGCTGATGTCTATCGCTGTCACCCGCAACCTGCGCCGGACATCCGGCACACAAGCTCCGGCGAACGATAGTATCATCGCACCTGCGCCACAGGCCGGTTCGCAAACTGTGATCTCGCGGTCAGATGGTAGCGAAGTTGCATCACCAATCATCATGCGAGCCATGAGGTCGCAAACCGGCTTGGGCGTGTGGAACTCGCCGTTCCATTGCTGTCCTTTCTGCGACAGCGCGAATTCCATGTAGTAGCCGCCTAGGATGTCTTCGAACGGACAACATTCCATTTGAATGATAAGCGCGCCCAGAGCTTCCGCGAACAAATCCAATTCAGATTTCTCCCATTGTTTCGCTTCTTCAAGGTATTCGGCCTCGCGCGTCTGTGCGGCAAGCGTGCAGGCGGCGAGGCGGACGAACGCGTCGAATACCATGCGTGTATCATGGCGATGAGAAATCTCCTGAAGGATTTTGCGGAAGTCGCGCGTGTGCGACTTCGGTTTCATCTCAGCTGTAGAAGTAGCCAAGCTCGCGAAGCGAGATGTGTTTCGAACTACCGACGATCACGTGGTCAACCACATCGATTTTGAGCAGTTGTCCCGCCCGTATCAAATCCCTCGTGGTCTTTATGTCCGCTTCGGAAGGTGTTGGATCGCCAGATGGGTGATTGTGCATAAGCACAATCGCGCCAGCTGCAATCGCGATCGCCGCTCTGAACACTTCGCGCGGATGAACGAGAATCTGGTCCAGAATTCCGATGGAGATTAGGTGATGTCCTTTGATGCGTCGCCTTGTATTCAAGAGCAACACAACGAAGCATTCACAATCAGGGTTGAAGTATGACGACGTCGCAATGTGCGCCTGCCAATACTCCACGGCTGATTTCGGCTCCTCGCATATCTGCTTCTCGTCCGGCGTGACGCATTCCCGCAATGTTATCACCTTGTATTCTTTGGGCTGCTGTATCTTTCGTTTTGGTGGTGGCTGCTGGTCCAATAATTGGTCCACAAGTCCTTTCTGAAGCCGTCCATCCCGCCGAAGCGGGATCGCTTCGGGGTTAGATATGCTCGCTGGAAGCAGGACGGCGGAAACAGCGAACGAAGATGAAGGCGGCCTTTCTCAGGGAGAAAGGCCGTTTGATTAGTAGTCTTCCGGCAACAACACCGTTGTTGCCGATCGATCTGCTTCGGTGATGAGCCAGAAGCGGATTCCCGCTGTGGATTGATACACCGACAGCAAACGAAGGCCCTGTCGAAGCGACTGTTCGTTTTCCTTGCGGTCGTAATCCGGAATGTCGCCCCAATCGCCGGCCTGGTGCCGGCGAATTCCCATGAGAATGTCATCGGAAGTCAGGTATCGCAGCGCATTCGGCGTCGCGACGATGCGGCCAAGTCGAAACATGGCGATGGGCAAGGCCTCGGCATTCATAGTTTGTAATCCTCGAATGCCACGGCCAAGCCGTCCTCGTCGTCGCCCAACAAATCCTCAAGAGCCGCTTTGGTGGCGACTCTCTCGGCGTTGGGCTTGGCGTCTTTGGGGCACGCCGGACAACGAATCACGTTGATGACGCCGCGCCCGAATTCCCAGCCTACCGCTTTGAACTCGTCGCGGTAACTCGGTGAGAGCTTATGATGCGTGGGCAACTTGCACCATGCTTCGGCTTCGTCTGGACTCAAGCCGGTGTCGAAGATGGCATCGTGCCAGAGATGATGTACATCCCATGGCTCGCTGCACGTTGAGCAATGAACGTCCATGTATTCCTCCGTTCATGCGATCAACGCTTTCACTTCCTCATC
Source organism: uncultured Verrucomicrobiae bacterium (assembly GCA_963702845.1). Lineage (GTDB taxonomy): Bacteria > Verrucomicrobiota > Verrucomicrobiia > Limisphaerales > Palsa-1400 > JAICXV01. The sequence continues at coordinate 1,896,653 of OY969763.1, forward strand.
GGTGAGATCCTCGGCCTGATAGTTCTCCTGCGCAAAGACGTGCGTCTTCACAAAAGCGAACTTGGACAAACGCACGGCAACATCTTCACGCCCCGTCCGTCCCGATTCGTCTTCGTCAAAGACGATGACGATGCGGCTATTTCGATCCGTGTGCTCTCGAATGAACTTCTCCTGCACGTCAGACATGCTGCTACCCATGAGCGCGATCACTTTTTTGTATCCGTCCTGGTGCATGAGCATGCAGCCAAAGAAGCCTTCAACGATCACAAGCGCCTGGTCCTTTGGTTCTCTGAAGGCGCGCTCGACGTTGAATATTTCGAGCGACTTCCTGAACCCTGGCGGGAGTTTGTATTTCTCGGTGTCTTTGTCGGGTTCTCCGGCAAAGCGACCTGCATACGCGACAACCGCACCATCAGCATTGCAGATGGGAATCGCAATGCGTCCGGTCATCATGCCTTTGGCGCAATATCCGATGCCGAAGTCCTGGATGGTCTCCGGCAACAGGCCGCGCTCGACAAGATACGGATGTGCATGGTCGAGCTTGTCCAAACGGAATTTGAGTGGCTTGTTCGGTCCGCCCGTGTCTTCCGGCTTGGCCGCTGGTTTGCTTGCCGGCTTCGGCTTCTCATTGGCAGGCTTGTCATGCTTCTCGTCAGATGGTTCCGGCTGGTCCTCACTTTCTTTGCATCCGGTCACGGCTTCGGGATCGAGACTGAACCATTCGATGGCTTTGACGGCCGCCGCGTGAATCGTTACCCGCTCCATTTCGGCAATGAAATCAAGGACGTTGCCGCCATGTTTGCACTCCGAAAAGCAATTCCAGATGTTCTTGCTGATACTCACCCGGAATTGCGTCGGGTTGCTGCCTTTGTGAATCGGACACGGACCACTTAGACTGTCTCCGCTTCGTTTGAATTGGTTCAAGAGGCCGTATCGGTCGAGAACCTGTTCCATTTTCAAAGCCTCTCTGACGGCTTTGAAATCTACATACGGTGATTTGGGCATATAACTACTCCTGTGGTTTGATTGTGAAGAACGGGACAGTTCGGGAGTGAACTGTCTCTGCACTACATCGTACGGAGCATTTAAAATCTGCCCAGACACTGGCATATGCCGTTTCCGGCAAGTCAGTTGAGAAGCGTGGAAGTCTCGCCAGCACGCCCGGTCTGCCAAATGTGCGAGAAAATCTCGCTTGGTTTCTCCGAAATGCTTCTGTCAGTGAATAGAAATAGCCCGTGACCGTGCTTTAATTGGCTACATGCATCCACCAAGGATTTCACCCGTGCTGCACTGATTGTGACGGTGAGGACGCGGAAGCGATGAAAGCCGTATCGTTTCTCGTATATGCGCTGCAACCATGTCGCCTCGTATGCGAGCAGTTTTCGAAGGAATGACGTTTGCAAGAAACTCTTCCGAATGACTGGCATCGTGCCGCGATCTGCTTCCAAAAAGAAACATGCCCTCTCGACTTTGCCATTCTCCGTCATGTATTCCAGTGCGAACACACGGTCTGGCGTTGTGGTCAGCCGAACCTGCGGGGCGATATTAACCCGCCACTGAAACGGCTTTTCCTTTCCTCGAACCTGTAGTTCTTCCTCGGTGAGCAAGCGAATGCCTCGTTTACGACATGCAAGTTCCAATGCGACCATGAAGTCTGAAACCAACAGAGCGTGTTCCAAGTACATGCGCTCGAGCTTTTGATTCTTTTCGCTCCACCGCTCATAGTGGCCTCCCAACTTGGTCTCCCGCTGAAGCAGTTTAATGCTCTTGTCTGCCAGAGCGCAGATGATCTCGCGCGAACCGCCCTTGTGATAATACTCCAGTTGGGCGCGCGGGCGCTCCAGATATCCGTGATGATAGAGCGATTGAAGTCGACGCACGATACCCTGATGACTACCGCCAATAAGCGAGACGATATGCGAAGAACGCAGAAAACGATGCCGATGGATGAGCCGGAGGATTTCGCGGTCGCGAGGCGTGAGGTAAATGGGGGCAACCGATGTGGTGCGCGTGAAGCGGGGAAGACGATGAAACTCCATCGTGCCACTCTATCGGACACAACGAAGTGGGGAAGACACTACGGTTTGCTTTTGCCGGCAGATTTGTGCGCTCTCGTGATGATCTTTGCCAAATCAACGCCGATGCCATCCGCAAGCCGCAAGGCGGTTTCCAACGACGGTTTTCGCAGGCCGCGTTCAACGTAGCCGACCATTTGCTGCGATAATCCGCAGCGCTGCTCGACGGCGTATTTGGTCAATCCACGCTGCTTCCGTTCGGCAGCGAGCATTCGCACGATGCGCTCGCTTCGTTCGGCGTAGGACTTGTGAGCATTCACTCGGGCAGGCTATGCGTGATTGCGTTTGACACGATACGACACAACTGTTACGTACTGGCCATGATCTTCATGAAGCGCATTGGACCGGATCCTCACGAAGGCGGTGCGGCAACCCCTGGCTGCCGCGGTTGTCCTGATATCTGGGAGCTCGACAACGGCGATTTCGCCGTTATCGGTGCGGACATTACTGAACTTTCCTCATCGCTTCCGGCCTCGGCAAATTGTGGGCCGGATGAGCGTATCGTGCGCATTCCTCGTAAAACCTTGGTTCGGGCAAAGAACGATATCCCCAATTCCCTCTGACGAGTACTTCTGCACTTCGTCCTCGCCGTGGTATCATGGTCGGCATGACAGGTTTGCAATGGGTAATCGACAATTGGCCGGTTGAAATCAATGCCATTGGGGTGATTGGCGGCCTCGTTTTCGCCGCGATTGCATACCGTTCTGAGGCTAAGACTAGGCGCATCGCCAACCTGCTCACGATCACGGCCAATCGCGAGCACATATGGAAGAAGTTCTACTCGCGGCCGGAATTGACTCGTGTCGTCGATCCATCGGTCGACTTAGTGAAGAAGCCCATTACGCCTGCGGAAGAGGAGTTCGTCACATCCGTCATTCTTCACATCAACAGTGCCTATTACGCCATGAAGGACGATTTGGTTGTGAAACTCGAAGAACTGCGCTGGGACGTGGGCGCATTCATGTCGCTGCCGCTGCCCCGAGCAGTTTGGGAGAAGACCAAGAAATATCAGAACAGTGATTTCATCGCGTTCGTGGAGATGTGTAGGACGGGGGGGCGTTTGCTTTAAAGTTGGTGGCGATCGTCGCGCGAAGTGTGGAGCGAAGATGCACTTTCATTACCAGAGAAAGCGATATCGAGCGATGGTTTCGTCTTCTGCGCGCGCTGCCGGCGGTGTGAGGAAGAAACGCCAACCTCGGACAAGTTGCAGATGTATTTGTGTATGGTACAATTGCCGCTGCCATGAAACGCCCAATGAGCATCCGCGAAGAAGCCAATGCGCTCACCTGCTGCGCCGTGCGCAACGGATATCTTGAGGAACTCCATGCCGGCAAGCATTCAGCGCTCTTGGAAACTCCCGGCCTTTCGCGCATCACGGACGCCGAGATGAAGAAGCTAATGATCCAAATTTCATCGAAGGTCTCCGAGCTCCTTTCGCTCAGAGAGACTAATCCGGACGAATACTGGCGGCAAATGACGTTATTCAACGACCGTTACTGCGGCCGGTGGGAGAAGTAGCTAATTCGGAGGAGAGACCATGCCGGCTCGCGCCATCCAGCGGTTGAGTTTCTCGTCTATCTTCGAACGACGTACAGCATATCGCATCCGAGATTGGGCGATACGGACGTCTTTCCTATTCATTGGGCTTTCGAGAGGTGGATGTGTCTTCGCTCGGAACGGCTCCTTGTTGGTTCCGTGGTCGAGGAGTTTCAGCGCCACCTCGAAGCGGCCAAGATCGGCAAGCGCGCTTGGCGGGAAAGTTTTCCCGAATTCTTTTTCCATGATCTCTGCGTCGGCGTAGCCGATGCGGAATGTAATAACAGTTCCCACGTTTCCGAATACCGCCTGACGCACGGGTAAAGAGAGTTGATCTATGTATTGGTGCGAGAGAATGAGACAGAGTCGGTACCTGCGCGCTTCGGCGAGAATTGAAGCGAATGCATCAGTTGAGAAATTCTGGAACTCGTCAATGAACAGGTAAAAATCACGTCGTTGCGATTCTGGAACGTTGGAGCGGGCCATCGCCGCCAGCTGGAATTGTGTGACAAGCAACGAGCCAAGCAGGTTTGCTTTCTCGTGTCCCAAGTGGCCTTTGGACAGATTGGCAATGAACAAACGGCCGTTGTCCATGACGAACGGAATACTCACTTTGTTCTTCACTTGGCCGAGAATGTTGCGAATCACCGGGCTCATCAGAAACTGGCCAAGCTTGTTTTGGATCGGCGCGATTGCTTCGCGGCGGAATCGGTCGTCATATCCGGCGTATTCCTCGGCCCAAAACGCTTTGATGAACGGGTCCTTGATTTGCCGGATCACTTTTTCCCGGTATGCATCGTCCGTGAGCATTCGGCTCACGCCAAGCAGCGTCGCATTCCGACAATCCAGAAGCGCAGCAACGGCATTGTAGAGGATGTATTCAAGCCTCGGCCCCCAGGAATCTCGCCAGATGCCTTTGAACGCCGAAACAATGCCCGATGCAACAAGGTGCCGGTCGTCCGGAGCAACATTGGTGAGCACGTTGAAGCCGATGGGGAAGTCCAAATCCCCCGGATTGAAATACACAACGTGATCAGTGCGTTTGGGCGGGATGTAGTCCAGGATTTCTTCGGCCAAATCGCCGTGCGGATCGATCAAACCAACGCCATGGCCTAACGCGATGTGCTGAACGATCATGTTTTTAAGGAGCGTCGTCTTGCCGGAACCCGTCTTGCCAATGATATAGATGTGGTGGCGTTGGTCCTTTTCAGAAATGCCAAAAGGCAGGGCCTGTCCCCAGCCCTCACGCTCTCCGATCGTGATGTAGTCTTCGGGATTCATGGTTCCGGCACCAGCCGCAACACTCCACCGCACAGTGAAAACCCGCCTTCCTGTTTAGGCTTTCAGGTGCGACTTCCTTGGGAATCGTCGGCAGAATGCTTTTGGAGCAGCCGACGCGGTAATGGCGGCTGGTGTCGAAACCCGAACCCTTTCGGTGCCGTATCGTAGCACGGCACGTTTGGGCGGACGCGCCCTGCGGCGCGACTGATTTTGTAAAACGCCCATACTGGGCGGCGCTTTTTCCTCACTGCCAGCAAATGGCAGTGTCTTGACCGAATAGTCGTTCCGCCAGTCCTCCGCGCTCTACGCGAACGCTTCGCGCTAGCGAGCGCGTGTATCCTCCACGTTTTACGCGTGAACGGTCGTGATAACGAAGACGTGATTTGTGCGATAGCACCTTCTCTCAAAACCCGTCCCCCAACGTGTCGGCGTCTAAGGGAGGATACGACCGTGCGGCCGACATAAACGGTTTTTGGTTAAAGGACAGCGGATAGATGTCCTTTATACCCGATAGCCGGAGGAAAAAGCGTTTATGTCGGGCGGTAGCCGACGACACGTTGGGGAACTCGTTGTGCGCGGTTAAGCCGTATACGTAAGGTCGTGACGGGCGTCTGCCCCTACATACCATGTATGTAGCTCGTGGCGCGCGCGTCGGAGATAATGCTTTCGCATTCGCACGTGAAGAGCGTCCATCGCTTTGCGCCGTGATCTTCATTCAAAATTGACAGAGTCGATCGGTCACGTTTCAGTTGCTGAGTGATTACCCAGTATTTAGCCGAAGCCCTCTTGGGGATGACGCATTTAAAAGGTGGGCTGCGGACAATCTCGAGCCAGCGCCCTTCAAGCCTTCGTTTGAGGCCAGAGATTTGGCACCTGACACAAGCCTCCGCCGTTTCATGGACTTGCCAAAATTGTTCGATATTTTGACGAGGTAACGCTTTGTCCTACCACAACTTGGTCGATTGATGGAGAGAGACCCATTCGAGTGCAACGCTCGGAGATTATTTACTGAGATGGGCCGTGAAGAACTGGAAAAGTTTGTTGTGCTGCGTAAATCGTATGCACCGAACCTGGAAATTGGTTATCGCTCCAAGAACCCCGGATAAAATCGCTCAGCATAAACTTGCCAGGTTGTATTTTGAAATTGCGCGCATATTTGAAAGGCAATCTCATTAACTGCGTTCACTCTCTACTGGACCGACCAGATACTCAACTGGCAGTTACTAATTACACAATCGGCCTGCGGATAAGATGGTTCTGATTACTTTTGATTCAGTGTCAGTCGTCCCGTCTAACACCAAGACTTGTGGGATTGTCTCCGCAAGTTGATGGAGATGTCGGTCGACGGTTGATCTGAAACCTTCATCAGTGTCGCGCGGCTTTTCGGGATCGATTGTAACCGGTGCTGTGGCTTTCGAGTATATTAGACAGCCGTAGGTCAAACAGTGGTGGGCAACTAACTCGCGGAGGTATGCTTGGCGCCGCGTATCGAGCTTTTCATTCCGGAATTCAAACGCCGCCAGCTGATAGCCAAGCGCGTCGACCGGAGGCCGGTCGACAAGCAGAATATCTTGCGTTTTGTGTTCGAGTTCCAAGCTAATTCCTCGTGCCATCATCCACAATGTGCTCTCAAATGTATGATTCGCTAGGATTGGAAATCCGCGATCCCGGGCCTCCACAGCCAAACCACCGAGAGTTTTTACTGACAATCCTCGGTTTACGAGTTCCGCCTCAAGCTTTTTCAAAAAGCTCGACTTGCCCGTAGAATGGGTGCCGAAAATTCCGATTTTAAATTGAGCCATTATCGTTCCATCCAATGTCAGCACGTCCGTGTCGCCCAATTTTATGTGGGTGTTTTCGATCGTGCACCTGAAAACGAAGATTATGCTGCAAAAAATACCGATATTGTTCGTCCAAATCATCGAATTCGATGGCCCGGTCAGTTATCGAGAAAGATTTATCGGTTCTGCCGATTGCCTTTAATAAGAGTGAGACGGCGGAGTCGTCGGGTCGTCGATGGCGATGCGAGCACAAATCTACTTGGCCTCTTGGGCAAATATCGCAAAGCTCGGTGATTCCGAAATGCCCGTTATAATCTGCGTCGCCGTGTGCAAAACAAACGCCGCACGAAGTCTTTCTGAAAAGTTTGTGCCTTTCGCCGGCGGTAGTAAATGTGGCGATGATTTGGCGTTCAAGATCTTCAGGCAAGATTTTTCGACGGGCTGTGGCCCCGTACGGTTCCGGCAAACCAGCCTGTTGATAGAATGCTTTTATCTCGTCTCTATAGAATAGCCCCGTGAAGACCGTCGCGTGCGAATGTCGGCTTAAATCAACCGCCTTCGTGATGTCCTCATCTCGGTCGTTAAGTCCAGGGACGATTGGCCGCCAATATTGCACGACTCGAAACCGCTCGGCCTGCGAGTAAGCTAACTTCAGCGAGTGCTCGGCAATCGAACTGTCGATAGGTTCGATGCGACCGTCCTGAATTCCAGAATGTGTGATCAATAACGTAATCCGCAAGGAGCGCAGAGCATTCAACCTCATGCAATCTTCTGCGAGCACTTTGTACCGGCTGATCACGAGAACGTGGTTCTTCAGTTGCATTGCATCCATCGCATTTAAGACAGCAAACAGGTGCGGTTTAACCGTTGGTAGAAATGGATCGGTCGCACGGTTGAAAATCTGGATCGGCGTGATGTCTCTACGGAAAAATTTGTGCCCGATTAGCAGGCCAACCGCCTCGTTATCGGACATGAGGAGCGCGGGTTCCTTCATCTCGAAATTATTGAACAGATGCCGAACGCAATAGGCACAATCAAGTGGACATCCGATGACGTGATTTAAGCTTAACCCTGACTTCCGGTACTCAATCGGGTCCTGTAGGCTGGAATTCAAGCCCACCCATTGAGATTGCGAAATGTGTCTCAACATAAAAAATTACCGTAATTCGGTTTGCGGCCTGGTCAATCATTCTTCGGTTTCAATACGGAATAGTGTTGAGTTAGTACCGCTGTCTATAAAACATGGGCACTGCTGCGTTTCAACGCAACGAGCACGCCTTAGTGCTGAAACACTGGTTCTGCAACGAAGCTGAATCGAAACGCCTTAAGTTAGCAAATGCTTTTTCTTTTTAGCCGCTCTGTTTCTCGCTCGCGTGTTACGGCTTCGACCGGCCTGCAATAGGCCTTCATGTCTTCGATTTCGCCGTGATCGATCGGGTCAGGGAGAGAAATGTTCAGCTGTATGAGAAGGCCGTATTCAATAAGTTTTCTAACCGCGTCGAGTCAGGACCCCGGCACTGAGGGTACCCCCATCACCGGCGGTAGTTGCCAATTCTCACCGGTTACGTCGGTTGCAAGTTATACCACGTGCTGCCGTTAGATTCCGTGACGAGGACAGAATAGTCTTTCACGACGGCAGCTGCCCCCTGCTTAGCTGCGTCGAGCACCTGTTGGCTAGTCCAATTAGCGTCTAGAAAATATTCGGCCGGGGGAAGCTTGTACGTTTTCGGCTCCGACGACCTTATCGTCCGGGAAAAGCCTCGTTTTTCCATTTCCGCATGGAGTTTCGTATATTCGGCAGCGTCATGCCGGATTCCATGCAACTCGACTCGTGTTATGAACCGTGCCATACGTACGTGATTAATCCGAAATGATGTACAGCCCTAGAACGATCGCCGCCAAAGCAAAAGCCGCGGACAACTGAGGGCTCGTCGCCTTACCAGTCTGGGAGTAGTTCGCGTAATGCTCACAATTGAATTTCCACAGATCGTATTTCGTTCCCAAGAGAGATAGAGCGCGTTGGACGACCTGCGTTCGAGCGAAACTGTCTGCTGGTGCGGGAATTTCGATCGAAACTGCGGAACCGCCCAAGAATTTTTCGAAGGTCGAGAGGATCACGACGCCCGTTTTCTTGTCGTTATGAGCCACGCAGCGCCCGTCTAACCGCGGGCCCAAATAGATGCCGACGTGGCGATATAAAAACCTCTGCACTTGAATCTTGTCTCCCGCCGCTAGTGTGTGCGATTGCATGGCACCCCATATGTTGTACAGGGCGGGCTCAAGTGTCAAGCGAATGTCTAAATCCCTTCCGCGGTTGCAAAATTTACGCGCGACTAGCGGTGTTGAATTTGGCCAGCAGACGGTTCGGTGAATCAAGATTTGGCCTATTTTCTGAAAACATTTTGTCATGATTCCGCGGTATCAGCGCAACGGGACCACTGTCCAGCCAAATGGTTGGCGATACGCTTCCGCCATCACTTGGCCCATTATCACAGAATAGTGCGCGACGGTGTAATCTTCATCGTCATTATGTTCGCGGACCAGACGGGCCGCCCATTCGGCGTCAGGAACAACAATCTTTGCATCCACGGAACTGAGTTCCAATCGTTCGCAAGGTATTCTCCATTCGCGTTCCCAAGTGAAGTCCGAGAACTCGAAACCTTCGCGTATCTCATATAGCATGTGCCGCCAGCGATGGCTTTTTGGCAGTGCGTCATACTCGGCGTTTGTCTGGTATATGACTGGACGGCCTCCTTGAGCGAACAGCCATTTCTTGGCCACCATGATACCGAATGGGGAATAACGGGAATAGTAGTCTTCATTGAGCAAGCCCTCGCCGAGACTGGAAAGGGGCGCCTCGGAGAAGCATACGCACGGGAAACTTCCCTTAATGAGTCGGCCACTGCCCAAAAGGGTCTTTTCGTAGATAATCTTTTGAAGCCGCTGATATGCGGCTTCGTCTGAAACATCACTCGTAAAATGAATCAGATTCGGAGAAATATCCAACCTGCCCATAGGGCAAATAATCGTATCCATGTCTTCAAAAAGCTAAAGCAAATATCGTCCGCAACTTACCACACAGGAGCAATGCGCTTTGAAGTTTATCCCGAATTCGCCTGTGCTGTCGTCGATTCGAGAGATTACTGGTGCCATAGGACTGTCGTCTTCAGGATCTGGATATCGTGTCGTTCAAAGCTTAATGCGAAAGCGGCTTATTTCTCGTGATGCTGAAGGAAAGCCCCGTGTTGCTTAATAGCTTCTCGTTGTGCTGATGGCCCTCTAAATGAACCTCCCATTGCGTCCACGTTTTCGTTTGGAACCATCGGCGCGTTCTTATCAAACGGATAACGCCGAAAAACAGGGGACTGCGGATCGATCTCTTTCCATATCTTTTCCAAGGCAACCTTGCCTTTGGTTCATCTTCCTTCACGCCCTGCACCATTGGGAGTAGATAGAACCAAATTTTTGTGGTCAAAAAAGCTAAGCAAATGCTGGGCCATTTTGATTTCGATTTTTTCGTCAAAAATCCAAAATCAGGCACCCATTTATCAAGATCGAACCGGCATCGATTCTACGGCTTAAAATCGTGAGTACGGGTCGATGAAGAAACGCACGTCACCGAAGGAAATTTCGCTCTCGATATTGGCAGAACACGTCGATCACGCGACTGCTAGTACCGCACTGGGCTGAGCAAGCGTATAACTAGGAGGAGGTTCTTATGAAACGTGCATCAACCGTTTTCCGCGCCCTTAAGCTGTCTTTGTGGACTGCGTTTTGGGTATTTGCCGGGCTCACGGCACCGTTCGCATTCTCACCAATCCAAACGGAGCAAAAGGTAGCTCGAATCTATCAGTTCGCGGGTCAAATGGCGGCAATAAGCGCATCAATTGTCTTCGTAGGGGCTCTGATACATTCGAGCAGGCGTAACCGATGAAGACCGGCCTGGGGCAGAATAACCCAGGCTTTTTTATCAATGATATCCGATCCAAATGGCGATATCGATTATCGGGAACGCCCAAAAAAACACCACTGGGAGCGCAGCGTATTTCGTTTTGACTTTTGAATCATCGATAGCTGAATACTGGCTTGCTGCCTGTTGAAGTTGGAACCGGTACGAATAGTAGCGCTTCAACAGGTTGAGCGTTAGCATCGAAAATAAAAGTGCAATTGTGATTTGAATAAATGTCCCGTAGAACCATCGTGAAAAAGGGAATACGGCCGCTGGCACAACGAACTGGTTGTGGGCGATCCCTTGCGCGATATCTCGCCTAATGAAGTATAAGGCAGATTCGACACCGGCCAATAACGCCATCCCCCACTGAATCAGAGAAAACAGCACGGCTCGATGATTCCTTATCTCCTCACGCAACCACTGCTCATGATTCTTCATCAATTCGACTTCCTCGTTCCGGCATTGAGGCTTCATATTGCAATATGCGTTTGTGGGGAACACATTTTCAAGTTCTGGTTCATATTAATCCGGCTCCTTGCGCTTCATTATGAAATTTGCCGTCGTGAAGTTGCGGGACGGGCTCTGTGACAAAGCCTCATTGATATGGATTGCGGCATGGCTGTAATCCGTGTGTTACTGAAAAACGAAGAACACTCATGGTCAAACACTTGGGAGGACAGACGAGGTGACTGTCAGCAAAAACGTCAGCATCTATGCTGACATTATCAGTGCACCGGCACTACACCGGACTGACACGCTGATAGCACCGTATCGCATCCTCGGCGAAAGAACTTGGGGAGGCACTGAAAGTTCAAACCGCGTTGGCGGCCAAGATCGAATCCCACGAAGAAGAGTCATTTTGATTCGTTTCTAGTGTTGGCGATTGCCAGATCGCCACTGGTCAGCAGTGACGGCTATCCACCCAGAGCTCGTGATCCACAAAGTCTAGAACGTCTCGTTCCGATTGATAATAGATAGTCACCGTTCCGTCGTATGCGGGCCTGACCACGATGCTCACCTCTCGGCCTTCCTTCTTAATTCCCGCGAGGACAGTGACCGCGGTCTCGTCGAGATCGGTAACTGTCAGCAGAGGTGCTGAGAAAGTGTTGGGTTGGGTTAGCGAGTGTTAGTTTGATTCATCAGCGAAATAGAGCATTTTAGAGACGAATTTGATGCTTAAGGCGACCGATTCCACCCTCGCCTTCAAATCTAACCGTTAGTGCGGCAATGATTTGTGAAGCTTCCACATACGAGTAACAGCGGAAGTGCCAGCAGGATTTAACCTGCTCTGTCGAAAACATTTTTTCGCGAGAGTGTCCGCTAACGGCGAAGGACAGACGACGCAAGCGCGGCGGGCCGGAGCCACGAAGAAAACTCTCAAATTTACAATGCCCGTTGAATGCGCTGCAAACAATTTAACGGGCGTTTTGCCAATGCACATTCCCAAATTCTAACAACCGTCCATCCTGCCGCGCGCAGCTTGCGCGTGACACGACGATCACGATTCTTGTTTCCAACGATCTTGCCGCGCCATAATGCCGCGTTTCGCTTGGGTTTTAGATTGCGACCACATTCATGGCCATGCCAAAAACAGCCGTCAACGAATACCGCCAGTTTTCCTCTTGGAAAAACGAAATCGGGTTTGCCGGGCAGGAGAAAATCACGGCGCCATCCATGCAATCGCGCGGAGCGTAAGAGCAAGAGCAGTTTCAATTCCGTAGAGGCATTTCGCTTGCTGCGAATCCGCGACATAAGCACCGAACGAGATAGTCCTCCAAATGTCGTTTTCGTATGTTTGCTACTACCGGGCCAGCGACTCATGGCGCTTCTTCAACTCCTCTCGGATGCGCTTGCCAGCCACACGCGCGAACTTCGGTGGCACGGCGTTTCCAATCATATCGCATACCACTTCCATGTGATCCGTTTCAAACTTGTAGCCGCGTGGAAAAGTTTGAATCAGCGCCGCCTCACGCACCGAAATTGTCGTGCGACTTTTTTTGTTGGGATGGCCGAAGCGCCCCTTGCAAGCCGTAGTACCAGCCGCCAGTCATCGTGATGGGAGTTTGATTCCATGACATCCGACCATAAGTGTTTGTGAATCCTTCGTAGCCGCTACGATGACACTCGGGGCGAATGGATTCCTCCAACCCCAGCCACGTCTTTCCAGGAATTGCGGCGTCGAGTCGCGCGGCAACTTGCGGTTGAAGGTCGCGGACAACGTGCCAATTGAATTTTCTTGGCCCGCCCTTCTTGCGTGCCTTACTCATCACAATCGGAATTGGTTGTTTCGCAACCACGTCTCGGAGCGTGAGCCATTTTTTTTGTTTTGAATTTGGCTGTGGATTCTTGGCGTGAGTGGTTTCAGGAAATGGAATGGCGAAACCGCGTCCAGCAAAAAGCACGAGCCGCCTGCGCGATTGCGGCACGCCATAATCTGCCATTTGAATGACTTGCCATCGAGGCCAATAACCCGCCGCGCGCAAACGCGCCAAGAACTTCTTGAAGATTCGCTTGCCCCTTTTCTGCAAACCCGGAACGTTCTCCATCATAACTACGGTGGGTTTGAGTTCTCTAATGAGCGTCGCCATTTGCAACACCAATTTGTTGCGTGGGTCTTTTCGTTTGTTTTTAACGGTGAGCGAACAAAATCCCTGACACGGGGCGCACCCGGCCAGCAGGGATATTTTTTTTCCGCCGCACAATTTTTGCAACTCGCTCGCGGTAACTTTGCAAATATCGCGTTCAATTAGATTTGTCTGCGGATGATTCTTGCGGTAGGACTTCGCAGCCGCTGCGTCGATCTCAACGGCAGCACGAACATCAAAGCCCGCTTTCTGCAGGCCTTCTGACAGGCCGCCACACCCGGCGAACAAATCAATTGCAATGAGCGGTTTCATCAAGATTTTCCACCTGACAACTTTCTCTGCCTTTTTGCCTCGTTTAGGAATTCCTTATGTGCTTGCCCAGTCCGGAGCAAAAATGTTTTCCAATTTATGTGTGTGAGTGCCTGCGTGGACTTGTAGCCGTCAAATGCCGCCCGAGTGGCTCCTGTGAGTCCGATTTGATCGCAAATCAATGTGATGTGGAATTTTGGAAATTTGTCGGCAAAGTCTTTATTTCCTTCTTCTTTCAAGAAATCCCGCATTAAATCGTGGTAGCGCACAATTCTCTCCATTTCCTCATTGGCCAACTTGTGTTTTGGACGCTTAATTTCAATGATCTGAACAGTATCGTCCTGACTTGAAAGAACGAAATCAGCACGTTTAGTGGAATCGGAGAAATCATGCAACACAATATCCTTTTTCGTCCGGTCCTTGTAAAATTTTACGAACTCTGTTCTCAATGATTCAAAAGACTGGTTGGCGGTAATTGGCGACCATGCTGGGTTAATTAACCAAGGGGCTTCCGTGAGCAGTTTTTGCAGTTCCGCTTCCTGGGTGGTTTTGTCGTCTTTGAGTTTTTCTATGGTTTCTATAACTCGCACGCGATCATCTACAATCCGACCAAACGAGGCCAATTCTGCGATGCGCGCGGTCTTCAATACTTCCGACACCACGGACATCGGTCTGTCTTTTGAGCCCGCAGCTTGCTTAAGTTTTCGATCCAAGGTTATGTGTGGCCCGAGCAGGAGGCTGAGTTGCACGAAACACTCGATTGTTTCCGGGTCTTCTAGTTCGTCTTTGCGCGCAGCTTTAGCTATTGTCTCCGCCATTTCCATGGTCTGCTCACGAATTTCTTTGTTGTCTTTACCAGGATATGCCGCTTCAACTTTTTGTTCGATTTTGGATTCTTCTTGGAATTTTTCCCACGCCGACACCCTCATGGGTTCACGAGTAATTTTGCCGAGCAATTTCACCAGTGACTGCCCCCACTTCTCAAAGCTTTGCCCCAAATCGTGTGACCAAAGAATATCTTGACGGTCTGTGCGGATGAGATCTTCCGCCTCATCGAGCCAGGGGGTGTGCAACTCCCCGATCAGATAGGAACGCACATCGTGTTCTCCAGTAAATCCTGCCGTTAGGTCAAAAAGTTTTGTCTGTGCAGCAATTTTGCCGCGGCAATAGATACGAATACCGGCCATCAATTCATCTTTGTATGGCTTCGGCGCGTAACCGACCCATCCGGTGACAGGGTAAAAGCGGCCTTCATGTTCAAAGCCGGGAAGCAAATCGCCCAGGTCAATATTCGGAGGGCCGGTTACAGTGTAGTCGGTTGATTTAGAGGAGTCCTCTTTGGCTTTTGCTTCGCGTGAAAATGTTATTTTCGTGGCGCTGTTTGCTTCAATTTGAAACTCGCCGACCGAACACTCGTAACCTTCTTGGTTGGATTTTTTGTTTATATCCCGGAGCGCAATGCTCCATTTTGCCGACTGCAATCCGAACCGCTGTGCCATCTGACGCTCAAAGTCTACGATGGTAGGAACGTGACGGTAATCGAAAATCGTCATCCGAATAATCGTTCCGGCCTTGGGACGATAAGTGCCATCGAGTGAGCCTATAGGCGGAAAATATGGTTCGTCTGTTTCACTCAGAATCGCACGACGCTCAAGGATAAGATGGCACGTCAAATAGCCCGTTTTTTCTACCCCTTTAGCGTCGGTGTATTTACATGCGTTGCCACCCGCCGTGATAACCTCAATCTTTTCGCATACACCAAAAGGAGCTAGTTTGCCGACGCCCTTTCGCCCCATCACCCGACGTTTGTAAATCTTGGATAAATCGCCGCGCTTGGGATCACTACGACGTTCTTTTCCGACTTTAAGATAAAATTCATTTACCTGCTCCGCAGTCATTCCAACGCCGTCATCTTCAACCTCAATGACATAACCGCGATCCGTTATGACACCTTTGCTCTTCGTTGATAGCAATTCACCCATCGGCGCGCGCACAGTCACTTCAGTTGCGTCAGCGTCGTAGCTGTTTGCAATGATTTCAGCGATGACAGCCGAAACCCGGTCATAAAGTTTGACGCCCAGCTTGTCAACCGTAAGCCGGGAAATCGTCATTATGTATTTCTCATTCATGATGAACAATGGCCCGAATCTAATTTTTCATGCAAACGCATGTGGACATGCTGTGTTGAGTGTGGGCGGGAAATTTATCAGCGTCAATACTAGGGCGCTGGTCAGTCCGCGACTCCGGCCTTCAACCCTCCGGTGCTCGCGCCGCCAATGTCCTCGGCCTCTCCGATCAGGTGCCAATGGGTTTCTGGCATTTCGCAGCATGCCTAATAGACCTCGATAGTGATCATCGAGAACGGGCCGTTTTGAGGTTGTCGCAACAAGCGGAAGTAGAGTATCCAGCTGGAAACTGTAGGTTGCAGCTGATTCTAAAAATTGAACCACTTTTTTCTTACCGCCACGGCGGCAAAAACCGTCTCAAGGAAACGAAACAGCTTGGCTTCAACGGCCACGTTTCCGTGTTGAGAAAAATCTTCGTTTGGAAAACTGTGGTTTTTGCTCCCAAGGCATTGAATGCGGTCCACATGAAATCTTCTTGCACCAGTCTAAATGCAATATCCCACGGAGTGTGTTGCTGAGAACATTTCGCGCATGCGATCATCCTTTTTTGGAACTGCAGATCGACAAAGGATTCCGGCAAAAGTTCGGAGCGCTGCACGCATTACATGAAAAGTGGGGGCCAGATTACGTAATGTAGCGGTTAAGCCTGGCGTCTGAGGAGGTCTCATTGATGCGAGTTTAGTGCACTTAAATTCAGTTGGAACTCAACAAATTGAAAATCTCAACGGCCTTGGATGGCGCCTCGCTTTTGTCTGAAATACTGACTGTATTCACGCCGTACGACGCTTTGACCAGGGCATCGTGAATGAGCTTAAATTTCGAGTCGGGTTCAGTTTCGGGCCGCGCAGCGAATACCAATAAATCGTACCTGAAATATCGAGCACTATGGTCGAGGAAATCGCGCACCGATTCTTCAAAACTCTGAGACAAAATATAACCGTTTTTGCCGTTGAGGATAAATTTGCGATCGTCATTGCCGATACCGAGTTTTGGTTTGAGATGGACATTTATAGTCAGGCTTTTGCCGGTATGATGACTTCCCACGATGATCACTGCCTTTTTCATATGTAGTTTTGGTCTATGCTGATCGTTGACTTGCTACTCTTTATTGCGCCGGAGTAAAGGCGTTTCTGGACTGTTTGCGCGTCGTATGTAGTTTTGCTATCGTTGCTCGCATCGAAAATGAGCGCGGCGAACGAAGCTGAATGCGATGACTCAAGCGGCACCATAAATCCCTCATTTGGGGTCGGAAAGCTGGCGGAAAACCTATTTGAACAATGGACTTACCGAATGGGATGGATTCCTCGAAGGCAAGAGCCCGATTTTTTCGTTGATTACTTGGTAGAGCCGAGTTCAGGTAAAACATTGGTGGGATGGAGTTTTGGTGTCCAAGTGAAAGGTGTATCCATTTCCAAGAACACCGGTATCCGAAAAGGTATGTCGCGAAAGGTAAACACGTCAGGCACTGGACGGAAAAGTGCCGGTATCCCGTTTTTCTCTTTTTAGTTGATGTAACGAGCAGTCGCGGCACGTGGCTGTTCGTCCAAAAGTACGTTAAGGAGAATATCAGCGAGCGAGCGCTTAAGACTCAACGGAGCTTCACGCTCCATCTTCATCCCAAAAATAATTTGGATAACGTCACTGGGTTTATCTCGGCAGTCGAAGCAGCCGCTACATACGTTAACGATATGTATCCTGGTTCTCCTAAAGCAGCTGTAGAAAAAAGGCAGCGTGAACTGAAGGAACTCGACCCCAGATTATCGATCAAGGTAACAGCCACACAAGACGTTGAGACACTGCACGTATCCGCCGACCCACCGGTTCCGTTTAAAATGCGCATTCGTGATCCGTCCGCTCGGCTGGCGTTCAAACGAGCAATCGAAAGCGGGACTAAATGCACGTTGATGCTCGATGCATTGGAGTTTTCCGAGTCGCCATTTTTTGAAAAATACAACAAATCCAAGGGAAGTTTGTTGATGCAATTTGCGCAGAAAACGTCTGGTCATATCTGTCTTGGCTTCAAAACATCTGCGGGATCGCGAATTCTACAGGTAAACGGCGAATATAGCGCCGGAACAAAACGAGCAACATTCCGCGGCACCACCCCGAATGCGCCGCTCGAAATCAAGTGCGGCATAGGGATACCTTGTCTCGATGCAAACAAGGATATTTCCATCGGATTATTCCAGCACTTGGAACGGTGGGAAGGTCAGCAGGTTCTGCTGCTGTCGCATTTTGATGAGATATTTGGAATATACGAGTCGTTGTTTTCCGGCGAGGGTGTCGAAATCGAGCATTACATTGCTGGTAATCGTTTTGCCCATGGGAATTTGCAAGGTATAGCAAATGAATCAAGCAAGGGGCTTCTCAAAACACTTCGATGGCTTTCACGCTGTCGCCTTGTTACAAAACGGTACCAAATTAACCCGAAACTGCCGAGATTGGATTCTATCACTGCGGTTCAACTGGAAGCCGTTGATGATCTCGCGGCCTTGATTTGTTCAGCAAAGCGCGTAATGCCATATCCACATTTCCATAAACGCGGACGGCCTTCTCGTGTCGCCGAACTGACGAGTCAGGGCCCGATGATTGTAAGGATCGATACCGAGGGTGCGAAATTCGACGTACTTGGGCATCACGTGATTGTCGGAAATATTCGATCCATTTTCACCGGTGTCACTATCACCGTGCTAGAAAATACGCGTTCCGGAAAACCCGTTCTGGACCTCCGCGGTTCAGCTTCGACGATGAGAATGCTGGAGAAGTTTTAGCTGGAGTTGGAGTCATATATTCCGAATCGAATGAGCACATCACACACGTTTGTTCTTGGCCAACGAGTTTCTCTTGAAGAGGACGAAACGTACGAATTCAAAAGTGTAACGTCAGGTCGGCCTGCTGACGCCATAGCGAATACCGACGATGAATACGTTGTCGGTTTTTTGAATGGTCAAGGTGGAATAGTTTTGTGGGGAATTTCCGATGAAGGCTTGGTGATTGGTGTCTCGTTGCAACGCGCCGATCTCGAATATGCACATTTTAGAACGTTTGGAAGAGTTGGTGGCGAGTCTATTTGAAGAAAGGCAGCCCACAACTTCCTGATAGTTATTTTCCTTCGTTTAAAGGAGGTTGGCAGCACGCCAAATTCGGCCTGCGTGTGTAAAAATATTTGGCCCGATATGCTTGGGCCATATGAAAAACAATAATCCAAAACCAAATAGCAAGGGTGAGAAGGGCTTGGGATACGGTGGACTGAAGTTATTGATCGATTTTTGGCGGATTTGATCACCAAACTGCGAATTGATCTGCTCGTGCAGGGGAATGAAATCCTGGGAAAGATTCGGGAAGTGAACGATTCGGTCGATATTATTGCGCGTGAAGTTGAGCGACAGGCGGAAAGGAGCAAGAAGTCTTAGTGAATTTCGATGGTCCAGCCAATCGTTGTGAGTCTGTTCGACTATACCTGCAATATGGTGAAGCCGTGGGCGGAAGCTGGGTTCCTTTGCTACTGTGTGGATATAAAACATCCTGCTGGCGAGCATCGCGACGGCAACATTGTTCGGGTCGGCGCTGATGTGCGCGAGTGGCTGCCGCCATTCGCACCAATAAAAATTCTATTCGCATTTCCTCCGTGCACGCACGTTGCCGCAAGCGGCGCGCGGTGGTTCAAAGACAAAGGTCTCGGTAGTCTCATTGATTCGCTCCACATGTTTGACGCATCAGTGCGTTTGGCGAAGTGGACGAAAGCACCATACATAATCGAAAATCCGGTAAGCACGGTTTCAACCTACTGGCGCAAACCGAGATCACACATTCAATCCGTGCGACTTCGGCGGCTATCTCACGCCTTCCAGTGATCCCTACACCAAGAAAACGTGTTTGTGGATCGGAAACGGGTTCGTCATTCCCAAAATGAAACGTGTGCGACCGATTGATGGAAGCAAGATGCATCGTTTGCCTCCGTCGGCTGGTCGCGCCGCGTTGCGCTCGGAGACTCCGCGTGGATTTGCGAATGCTGTGTCCGGGGCGAACTCGAAATCACACCGGTCATAGCGTCATTAGTTCGAATTCAGCGTACGGTTTTCTCGGGTTCGGTGATCGTTCCCTTAGAGTTCCACCACTTTTCGACTTCCGCTTCGGACATCTGGGGCATTTTACCGATGAGTAGCCTCACTTTGTTACGCCGGAGGATAAAATGGCTGCAGCAGCCAGTGGTTAGCCAAACTGAAGGCCACAAGGACAAACCGTACTTTGGTTCCAAAGCCATTCGCCAAGCTAATCCCGTTTCCGGCATGAGATTCACTGATATTATCTCACCACAGCCGCACGGGCAGAAGAATTTGAGGCTTTTTGCGCGTTTGTTCGGAATGACGATTACAAGCACTCCAGGTTTGATGAGTGATGAAGCCTGAGTTTGATCATGCGCCCTGACAACCTTGGAGTATTTAACGTCCCTATACGAAAATTTCACTTCGAGACCACTCATAGTTTCAGATTCTTAAGGAGGTCGCAGGCGAGAGAGTAACATAAGGCCCGGCGTTTGGCCATGTGCGGTTTGTCTTCCGCCAGATCTTGCGGTTGGCTAGCAAATCTCAACAGGTGGCAAATAGTCAGCACTTCATACTCATATGTGGGGATGCCTTCGCCGCCTGCCAGCCTACGAATTTGATAAATGGCGTCTGTGCGACCATCTGTAACGGTAAAGTCGCGGGGAGGAAGCAAATGGCCATGATACATCCGGCGCAACGCAGTTTCCGAAAGCTGTTGGTCGGTTTTATCGGTTACCGTCAATGCAATACTCGTTTCAAGTTTCGCGGGATCACGGGCCAGCGATTCCCGAATTCCGGAATGAGAAAAATCTATTAGAATTGTGTCGATCGAGTTCCACCTAACAAAAACATTCCGGACGTTCAGATCACCGTGTACACGACAAATGTAATAGTCGATTTTCGGTTGGTTCTCTAGCTGTTGCCACAATTGAGACGGGCTTGGAAGTGAGGGCGTCTTTTTTCGCGCGTCGGCAAAGCTACCAGAAAGTCGTGTGGGGTCAGGAAGCAGCGATTTCGCGAGCGCTTCTTTCGGGTCGAGCTTCATCGCTTCCTTCTGCTGATTAACGTAAAAATAGCCGAGGGATGCATGTATTAGATCAATTGCACGCCGCCACTTTCGCAACGCTCCTTCAAACAGGGATACCATCACAAGCTCAGGGTTTGAACTGGTGGCGAGATATTCGTCGAGACGTTGTGATCGGCCGACAAACGCAGAGACGATAAGTGCACGTGTGGCACCTTTGATGAATTTAGCTTCGAGAATAGGCGCACGAAACGGAAATGGAACGTAATCGCGGACAAAATCTTGGTATGTATCAAATTCGGTTTGCAAATCGAGAAGCCGCCCCGCTTTCGCTACGAATGGTTGACATGGCTGGCTGTCCCGGCTTGCTTCGATTTTCCACACGTTGCAGTCTGTTGAACGTCCTCCTTGCTGTGACGTGAGATTCACGTGGCTGAAATCGTTAAATGCTCGCTTAAGCAAGATCATGTCAGTCTCATAATCCTCGATGCGAGTTGCCTTGTAATCGTCCTTACTGTGGCCGGGAAGCAAGAGTGTTGCTTTAGCGACAGCAGGTTGTTTTGCCAAGTGAGAGGTGATCACTCGTGCGAAATCGTTGGGCTCGTTTCTCCTCGGCTCACTGTTGATCACAACGATCTGCGCTGATACTTTCTGCTTAACCGCGCTTTGCAGTTTGTACGCAGCAGTTAAATCAGAAGCTGCTACGCCAAGTAACACGCCGTAATCCTGCAGGTGCGTCGTCAATAACCGTAGCATCCTGCCGTGAGCCTTTTGGGCATCCTCACCATCGGCAGATACCAGCACCGCCAACAAGTCCTCGGCTCCAGCATTGAATTCGCTTATATCGCTGGCTGCTTCAACCGAAAGACTCAGCATGGTAGCAATTTCGCGCAAGTTCTCAGGAACCTGACGACCGACCCATACAACTCGGCTCCGTTGCCCGGCAGTCAACTTGGCCTCCCAGGCATAGGTAAAGTGTCTCCCCTCGCGAACACCCCATTAAGCGAACAAACCACGCAATGCGGCAACGGTTCGGATGATGCCGCACGAACTACGCCGCGATTGAACAGAACCAACTGATGTCGCACCGGAAGGGGCAAACCCGCGACAGCGGAGAGCATCATAGTTACACCAAGTGAAGCAACTGTGCCGTTTAACGAGATTACAGCTGGTTGAGGTTCCACCGCCCCAACTATATACGGGTCACGCACCCTTGCTTCGTCTGTCAGAAGGTCCTGGCGCACTTCTTCCGGGTCGAGAAGATTATGGCATAGCAGACAAGGAAGACCTGGAGCGAGCATTTGAATTCTCCCGGTCACGCTTTGGACTTTACCAGCACGCACCTGAATTCGAACGCCGAGGTCAACAGTGGGGATGACATATTGATAGGCGAGTTGGTTTATGACTGCACGGCTGCCGTGGGAGTCGGTGCAACAAAAAATAAAATCGCACGAGAGCAGTTTTTGGGCATCGCCGGATACCATTACATTTCCGGCATGTCCAGCAGGGTCGGATTCGGGATTAATGTGACGAATTAAATTCGCCGCCACGTCCACCTTTGGTCTGTCAATATCGCTTCGCGTCGCACCGACAACACGATTCAGATTCGTTTCCTCAACGCGATCCGGATCGAGCAACACAAAGTCTTTCACGCCCAAATGGGCGAGTTGTTCTGCAACGATCGAGCCCAAGCCACCAAGTCCAACGATACCGACACACAATTCAGCAAGCGCTGCTTGCCCTTCAACTCCAAACGCTCGTACGCTCCTATCAAAGCGATGTGGGACCTTTGGGGTCGAACTGTTGCCGCGATTATGAAACGTGACATCTCGTCCAACCTCAGTGACAGGGGACGCATTGGTCGGAACAGCATTCGGCGCATTCCAAATTCGAGCGTTACAATCACGTGCCGTGAGCAAGAGGGCTCCTTGGGGAGCTCCGTTTGTCCGTGAAAAGAGAGTCGGCATTAAAATCCGTTCACCTTCATCATCCACGATCGAAAATTGTGCCTTGTCAGCGAAAGGGTGTGTATGGGTTAAGACCAGCGAGAACCCATCTTTGCGAGCTTTTTTCAGAATGGGCATTATGAACGACGGGTCGATCACGGCACGGAGATTGTCTTGAGCTTGGTAGGACTCGGAGGGCACAACGAAATGCTCGCGAACTAAAAGCCGTACGCGCTCACCTTCACCAGCGTGGCCCGCAATGAGAAGAGCAGCGGCTTCCTTTGGTGCTGATGAAAATAGTGCTTTTCGTAGGTGAGGCAGCCCATCGTCTCCGAATACAATGCCTTTCATCGCTTTTCCTCGAACCGGCGACGTATCATGGAAACATAGTTAACCAAGCTGTCCCGGTTAGGGTTCCAGGCGGCTGGATGCCACGAAAACCAGAGTAAATTAGGTGGCACGCCTGGAGGCTGGTTTTGACCTGTGCTGACCGGCGGCCCTCCGGAAGCCAATTTCAATCCCGGATCAGTCCAAAACGTGTCAGGTCGGGCGACGGGATATCCGACTGGCACTAGGAAATAAACATTAGTGGTGGCGGGGGTCCATCCTTCCGGCAGCACGAAATCGTAAAGCTTTATCAAGGTGGTGCCGTTCGAAATTTGCGCTTGCTCCAGCCTAGAAAACCGCCGGCCCTTGCCAGCTTCCGCCAATTGCGCGATATGGTCGTCAAGAATGGCCATGGATCAGTTTTTTTAAACGTAACGGCCCATGGTAGCCGGCGGAATTGCATAAAAATGTATGTGTTCCTTAATCGCCAGTGCTTCTGTGTCTCCAATGAGCTTGTCCGGGTGATCGCCCTGTTCTTCGAGGTACAGTTGATAACCGGCGTCAATATGAGCTAACGCTTTGATTTCTGATCCCGTCATACTCGTCTTATCCACCTCGTACTTGACCGCATCGATGAAGATCGTGAATCTGTGCTTTTTTTCTGCGGGATTTCCGCCATGTTCCTGTTCTGTTGGCATATAGTTTCCATGAATTTAGGTTTCACGGATGCATTGTCTGCTCTCCGCTCCAGTGTTGCGAATGAACCGCGGCACGTTACAGCCAAAAACGAGACAAGTAAACCGTTTTGGATATCGGACAAATCCAAACAGTCGCGTAGAAGTTCAATAGATTTGCCACAGCACCAAATACCGGGTTCTTAAGTTCTTTCGTGGATTACTCATAGCGGAAGCATAATTTCAAAGATCGGACGGCGTGATTTCGCGGCCGTCTTCTGTTCCTCGAACCATGCCGGATCTGGATGTCGTTCTCCCTGCGTATCTGGTAATCACGTTTCGCTGCGCGACGAGCGAAACGCCTTCCGCGCCTTCATGCACGGAAAGACGCGGATGTAGCGAATTGATGCGCGATTAACGAATAATCGAACGCATTCATTGTGAACCATCGTTCCTGAATCTCGCTTGTACGGCTGTGAGGCTTCTGCTAACTTGGTCCCTGTGGTTTACGGGGAATGCCAACGAACTTCCCATTGCGGGCGCGTTTGGGTTTCGGGACTGTTGGTTTGTTCGGATCGAACGGAAAGCGCGCGAAGATAGGTGAGTGCGGGTCGAGGTTTTTCCAGACGTTTTTTTAATGCTGATTTCAGTCGTTTAGTTCGATCTTCGTCCATTCCCCGCTTTCCCAGAATAGTTATACAGCATCCATACAATTTGATACGATTCCCACAATACAGCATCGTCTCAAAACGGCCTTGCATTTACCGTTCCAAGCAGCACAGTCAGAAAACTATGATTCCCCTAGGACTTCCCGTACGAACGTTTATTCATTGCTCACTCGTCTTATGCATCTGTTGGATATTGAGTGGTTGTGCTGGCCATCATAAAATTGACGCGGCAGACCAAAGGATCGTGTCGGTCGACTTTGTCGTCAGAGTGAATAATGAAAATTTCGTGGTACGGCTGGTAAAACCAGATCAGATCGCCGTTGCTCGTGCCCGCCTGAATGGAACCAAGCCGCAGGGAATAATTAGTGGACATTTGGTAAACGGCGACGGCGGATTCAATCGTGATCCTGATTCGAATACACACTGGTCGTGGCACATCGATCCTAACACTGTCTCATTTCCGCAAATCGCCATGGAAGTGTGCGACGGCAGACCGTCAGACGTCGAAAGCAACAAATCGCATTGGATTACCAGTGTAAAAATGTTTTGTCCGTGGTCGGCGAAAGTGATTCGTGAGCTGAAATAGGCATTAAACTTGATGCTCTGACTCCTCGGTTATTACGCGTCGGAGGCTTGCGACAACTTGGATAAATACGATAACAGGTTTGCCACAATTGTTAGAATGCTCTGCGCTTCCAGTTGATCGAGCACAGCCGAAGAAGTGTGGTGGGCCTGGTTGGTTGGTCCTCGCACAACAGTAAGCGAGTTGTTGAGCCAGTCATAAGTCGGTTTCCCTAACCTAGTTTGCCACGAGGTCTTCAGTTGCATCACTTTGCTTTTGTCGGTCCCATTCACCACTTCCATCAGGGGATCGAGCACGATACGACATTGCGCCACGGCCTCTCTGTATAATCCCTGGTTGTGCAAGGTGATTGCATGGCGCAAAGCGCCGTGCGATTCCTTCAATTCCGCACAGTTGTCGACGGCGATTCCAGGAAGCTCGATGACATACACCGACTCTATCTTTAGCTGGTCCAAGAACATGATCCAGCGGTCCCTCGGAATGACGAACGACAGGGAAGTGCTTAACAAGTGTGCTTCCACGAATCCCCAAACGCGTTGGGCGAACTGTCCGGTCGTCGAACCAACGGAGTGCAAACGTTCGGTCTTGAGTTTGCAATCCAACCGCATACGGACTTCTCCGCCATTGCGCTTGCGATTGAGTGCTCGCAGGTCGGATGCGGCGATAGGAATTTCTATAAACAGTTGTTCCTTTGATCGCGTTTCACCTGCGCCCAACGTCGTATTAGTCTCGGCAACAGTCGTGTAGGCAATATAGGTCGAATCGAACGCTGATAGGCGACCCTGGAAGTGTCGGAAACAGATAGACCCGCCGGGCCAATTGGGACAACGGAAAGCGCTCACAGCCGGAATTACTATAATCGGGTGTTCCGCCGAGCCCGTGCAATAGATGGTGTTAGGATCAACAGATAATTCGGCGACTATTTCGCCGTTAGGAAGCGCAAAGGAATCAGCCATAATAAGCGGTTAGCGTTTCACTGTCTCATACGCAAAGTTGGCATGCAGTTCCAACATTGTGCTTGGGGCTTTTGACGCTTTCAATCGAATCCTATTGCAGGTTTGCAGACCGAGACTGTCTTGCTTTTATCCAAGGGAACGGCTGCCTTCAGATCTCACCTCTCGAATGAACGTCTCGCAGGTCCAAACAACTTGGCTCTTGGGCGTTTTTCGGCTGTAAAAATTCTCGGCGATCAGCGCATTCGCCATGTGCGACGGGGAGTCCCATAGCTCGGGATGATCGCGGACGAAGGATATTTTTTCCTGTGTTTTTAATGTGCGCTCGGCGGGAATCTGGTTAAACGAATTAAATACGGCCTGTTTGCCAGCTTCTGAAAGCAACTCCGTCAAATCGGTGCCGGCAAAATCTAAAAATCGCTTGGCGATGGGTCTAGAAAGATCGTTGTAATTTGGTGAGACAACTTCCGGAGTTGATATTTCGATCTGTGGGGCCAGATACCGAATCGAAATTGCGTGGATGTATTTGTTAATCGGTTTTGTGGTTCGGTGTTTTGGAAATACCCAAGCTATTCTCACCGTTACCCATTTCGCGTGGCGTTTGAAGGCTGTGACAGTAAATCCGCGTTGAGCCAAATCGGGGCGAAGGAAGGAAAATGAACTACTTTTTATCTTAGCCAGTCCCACATGTCGCGGCGGGAGTAGAGGTTCTAAATCGATTAGTAAATCAATAATGTCACAGGGTACTTCCACTTGCGTGTAAATCTCGTTCAACACGGGGACAAGGCGGACAAGATGTTGTGAATCTATGACGGATGGTGAATCAGTTTTTGCATAAAAACTGAACGGGACCTGATCTGGTAGCAGGTAAAGATTATACAGAGGAAACCAGAAGTCCCGGGATCTAATGAGAATATCGGCGCTGAATTTCGTTTCACTGGTCGCCCCTTCAATCTTCAGGCCGGAAAAACAAAGTGATTGTGAAAACCGACCGGTTCTCGGACTTGGAGAAATATATGGCCCCGCAAAAAAACGGTTGCCGAGCTCATGTTGTAGGGCGTCCCAAGACATCAGAGCGCTACGGTAATGAAAATGAACCGCACTGATAAAGCATAAGTTATCGCTGAAACTCGAACTTTTGACCTCATGTGCTGTGACACGGCCGCATTTGGCGAACGGGAATTGAACTCTGGCAAGAGGAATAGGATGTTGCTATAAAATGCTTCTCACAAATCTAACAACAGGATAGCACTTCGAAGACAATAACACAGGCCAACGCGCAGAAATGCTTCGACGTCTGAGCGGAGCATCTAATAACAATGACGTAATTGAATGGTGGGGCCGGTATCGTCCGAAACTTCGGGGTGCCAGCCTTATATTCAGTGTTCCTAGAGCGTCTCCGTTTGGCAATAGAGTCAAAAGCCGTTTTGGAACCGGGGCCGAAGTAATTTCGGCTTTCGCATATGACGGGTATTTCTTTTTGAACGATCGGATCTTTGAGGACATCCGCCGGGGTAAAAAAAGCGATATCAAGGTTTCGTACCTAATGTCCTTCGATTGCAATGCTGCCAGTCATGTGCGCGCGTTGCTCCGTGGAATTCAAGGTAGTTCTGCCTTACATGACATGCGGGAACTCATGCTCCATTTCGGAGGTAACCATTTTAATTGGCAGATATTGCCGTACTTGCTTGAAACTTCGGTGCAGTCTGAAGACCAGCTAACGTCGCAAGCTGTTTTCGAGACAGTCCTCGCAGCCACGAGACTTGAGGACATCGACACCGAACACTTTCTAAAAAGCGGCAGGCTCCGACAACGGACTTCCGATGCAGCGATTTACGACAAAGCTCGTAACGATCTGCGACGGTTTCAATCGAATCTCGCTCTTTGCCAGCCACTGAAAGATTTGTGGCAGTCGATTTATGTATGCGTATTGAAGTGTGCAGTTCTTGAGTTGAGCTTTCCGGGACCGCGCTATTGCGCCAAAAAGATGATCAAGTTTGTAGAGTTCATGCACGAGCACCTCAGAAGCATGATGACCACGCTTTTGAAGTTGGCCTATCTGTGGTTCCACAGCGCACCAGAAGCTGGGTTATTTTCACCGCTTAGCGGAACGAACCCGAATTTAGTCAAAAAAGCGAAAAATATCGCCTGGGACATTTACCATCTCATGCGACTACCGCAGGAGTGTATACAACCAAACGACGCTGATTTCCTCATCCCCTATTTTTTAACCTTCGACCAAAAACTCGCGCGGCTCATGAAAGTGTGTGGTTTGAAGCTTTGCCTGATCCAGCCTGATCGCAACATGCCTTTTTCAGTCCAAGACGTCGACATCGGCCCGGTTCTAAATTTTTTGAGCAGCGTAGATTTGACGTTCAGCGGCAAGTATTTCACTGTCGATGCGCACCGGTCCAGAGCTGAAACTCTTGCTTCGGGCTGGCAAGCGGATTTGGACGGACTGATGGAGAAATACGAAATGGAACTCGCCGGTTACGAGCAAAACGTTAGTTCCGGTTAGTTCGACCTACCGAAATCTTCTAAATTGCAGCGCCTCGGTCTGGATAAGACGGATCTCGCGAATTCAATTACTCGGCGGAACGGTATTTATATTGACTGAAGACATTGGTTCAGGACAACTTCGCTCGGTCAGCCGCATTATTTCCGATGAATACAGTCGCCAGGGGTATCAACCTCGTCATGAGAATTCTTTCTGGTCGCTTGAGGATTTTTGTGATCGGTTTTTCGGTCATTCTGTTTGGTGCGATGGCGTTCATGGGCTGGGCCAGTCGCGAAAATGAGCATGTGAATAGTGTCGTTCGTGCCGTCGGATCGATCGGGCACATCTATGGAGGACCGCAACCTGATTCCCTTGGGTCACATGTGTTATACATGCAGGCCACAGACAGCGGTATGGGGGTGGTATCATACGTAACCGCCAGCGGGAAAGCGGAGCTTCTGTGCGAGGAACAATTAACGAACAAGTTTGAGTTGCATAGCGCTGCCATCTACGTGTCGCCTAGTGATCAAAATTTTGCATTTGTTTTTAACAAGGGCGCGTCAGGTTGGATTTCGATTCGGCACTTTCAATCTGGACAAGAGGACAGTCGTTTAGAGATTCCAGAGAGAGAGATTCAGCAGATTGTATGGCTTACCAGTAAGCGGTTCGTGTGTGTCAGTAAAACACTGCGTGGTAGCGACGACGCTGATAGCAAGAGTTACTTGCAATTGATCGAGAAATTAGGAGATCAGGGATGGGGTAGCAGGAACTTGAATGTTACCTTGGTAAACGCGTCCGGTTTTGTTGCCTTATCCGATAACACAGTCGCTTGGGTTACAAATGATGGAATTCAGTCAATGACCATTGAGACCAATCAACCCACGGTTCTCTTCGCTCCCAACGATTGGCATATCAAACACTTTTCCTATTCTCGAAACAACCAAAGCTTATTAATTACTTGCACAACTAATATTTCTACAACAGCACCCAATACGCGTGACTCGGCTGGTGGTGAAAAAGAATCCAATCCTAACCTATTTCGGGCCAGCTTGGAATCAGGCAAAGTGACTCAAGTAAAACACTTGTCCAGGGACACTGAAATTCGAAACGCTCAGTGGATCTATCCCACGGAAGGTTATGTTTATCAAAAGGGCGATTTTTTACATATCAGGGAGAGTGCTGAATCAAAAGTTACGATATTAGGGAACAAGAAGGTGCTGCGGTTTGCTGTATGTTCGCGAAATCCCTTCTTAGTTGCTCGCGATTTAGGAGGGGACGACCATTTGTGGAATTACGACTTCCGATCGCAAAAATGGACAAAAAACGCGTCATCTCTGAAAGAAGCCAGCATTCATACGAAAACAGTCAAACCTGTAGTATGTGTTTCGGCAAAATACGATTACCAAGTTTACAGGCCACTCGAAGGCCTCCACCTCAGAAGACATCCTTTAGTTATTTGCGACACGCTGCGGCTTTTTCGTTTCAAGGAGAACGCACCGCCTTGGGCGAACGCATTGGCGAACTGTGGCGCGTACGTTGTAATCGTCAATCATAAGACGGGGGTTCCCTTGCAAAAATGGGCTGAAAACCTTACCAACATCTATAATGGCATCTTACTCGCGCATCACGACATTGATCCGAAACAGGTATATCTGTTCGGGCAGGCTTCGGATTTTATGTGTTCCATTTTAGAAAAAAGGCCGGAACCTTGGAGAGGGGCCGTGTTTATTTCCCCAAAGAATTTGCCGAAAGTAGCGATTCTTGGAAATGTCGGTCAACGATTGCCCAGAATACTTGTCAATACTAGCGGCGAAGAGCCGCTTCTTACACGTGACTGGATTGAACATTATCGCGATGTAGCGTTTGCCCATGGAATGGCTGTAGAACTTCATGTGCGCAGTAAAGAGGTTTCTACGACGTCGCTGCGCGATGACATTCACAGTCTAATAGGATTTATATTCAACGAGTAATCACTTGATGAAATCGCCCGATGATTCTCCGATAATAAAAAAAATGGTAAGGGAAAAGGCCCGAGAGCGTTGCCGCAGATTTCTGCCCGTTTTCTTGGTGTGCGTTGGAATGATCCTTATCTGTGGCGCGGCCACCGATATTGCTCACCCATTCAGCAAACTGCAGGTCTGGGATTTGAAAGATCCGTTATTAAGCATTCGTTGGCGGTACCTCGTGTTCGGTTACGACTTACTGAAACTGATAGTCGCATGTTTATGTCTCGCCGCAGTCACATCGCGCGTAGCCTCGTCCAGTTCGCGGCTTCCCCTCTTGTGCCTGTCATGTGTAAGCTGGTTTTGCGGTGCCGTTCTCGCATATCGCGGCGGGTTGTGGGCGATGGGACAGTGTCACCCATGGGCATTCGTTGCCTCTGTTTCCGAGCGTTTCAACTTATCGCCGCCGGAAGCAGATTTAGTAACGGTAGGCACATTAAGCATTTTGTTTGTTTGTAGCTCAACGCTTCTAGTTTTTGCGCCAGTATCGAAGCCGCAGCCCCAGTCAGCTTATGTCAAGATTTCATGCGAGTATTGCAGTGGCCATATCGAAGTCCCAGCAGACGCATTAGGCAAGCAAAATCCCTGTCCGCATTGCAAACGTGACATCATCCTTGCTGAACCCGCATAGTCATATGTCTTTGAGTTCACGACTATCACAGCCTCGGATTAAGATTGCCAGTGCCATCACCATTGCAGCATTAGCCAGCTGCCTTTTTTGGCATTACTCGGATAATTCGATTGCGAAGCCATCGCAGGATTATATTGAAGCAGTTGCTAAGGACGTCACGTCAGAAGGCGAATTCGTTAAGGCACCGGTCATAAACCATGCAGGCACAGAAATCGCTTTCGCACGATGCACTCTCAACGGGCGTAGCGTTGAACTGTTGGACTTGGGGAGCGGAAAAACCAGGACCGTACGCACGCAAAGTGTAGTAAACTACCCACTTGGATACTCACCTGATGATAAGCAGCTGTTATTTAGTGCTTTCGGCTCAAAAAGAATTAATCTTGTCGAGCGTCCTGGCACTCAAATTCGCCATCTCGCGGGCGAAATGCCGACCGCAGCCGTTTGGCTAAACACTAATTCGTTTGTTATGCATTCCGAGACAGGACTCCGGCGTGTTGTAATTCATCCGTCCAGCTTTGAAAGCAAATCACTCAATCTCGGTGAGAAGATATTGGGAATAGCGGCTATGTCTGATGGTAAGATTGCAATATTGGGTGAATCAATGCTGTTCACGGTAGAGTTGGAGACCGGCGCGCGCCACACGTTGTTTTCGTTTTCGAACCAATTATCTGAGTCGCAATGGTTGCAATACTCGTTAGAGAAGAACGAATTTCTCTTTTGCGCTTGGGATGATGGCAACTGGCGACATTTGTATCGTTTGCAGTGGAGCGGCCAAGATTGGAGGTTAAACCAGGTGACATTTGACTCCGAGCACACGTACAATGCGAGGTGGATACAAAAAGGTAAGGGCATCGCTTATATTTGCAACCACACAAACAGCTTCTCCCTAATCGTCCAGCCCGACGATCCAACTGCTAGAACGAATCTTTTTGTTAAAGGCCATATCTACGGCTACACGGTATCGAACGACGGCGAAAAGTTATACGCAATCGCTTCGGTTGATGTCGAACCGCTCGGCGTGTGGGAGTATAACATCAGAAAAAAGAACCTTCGTCGGGTAACTCCAGCAACAAAATTCAGCGCCACCGAGTTTATTCCGCGCTCCAAACATTGGGCTAAATCGCGCGATGGGATTGACATCGAATACTACACAGTTCCACCCCGCAATCTTCAAAAGAACAAAAAATACCCTGTAATCATCTACATTCCGGTTTACGGAAATCAGGCATGTAAAGTCTGGGACGCCTTTTCCCAATTCTTCGGTAATATTGGAGTATACCATGTCGCCGTGAATTACCGCAGTTCTGATGGCTATGGCCGCAAATTTTCAAATCAAGATGATAGGCTTGCGTTTAATGACATCATCGCAGTGTACGACGAAATTACAAGAGATCCCACCGTGGACAAAAGCCGAGTATTTTTGATGGGCTTTTGCGGCGCACCGAAAATCGCAAACGATAGCATTGTGCAATATCCCGATCATTGGGCCGGCACTATTAGTATTCGCGGCATTCCTCCCGAACAGAACCCAATTGTGAGCCAACACATGCGTGTATTTTATTTCATTCCTGATATAGAAGGCTTCGTTAGTAAATCAAGCATTGACGAATTCGAAAATTGGATGAATGAGAGGCAAGTCTCAGGCACAGTTATTGATTCGTCTCAACTTGTAGGAGCCAAAAATGCACGGGCGCTTGGAAATACCGAGATTGATCGGAAGACATTAGTCCTGTTATCTCAATTCATCTTTAATTAAAGCGTATTTTGGCGGCTTTTGCCGCGATGGAGCGGCCACGGATGCACGTCAATTTTGTTCCCAGCGCTACCTTTGTGGTTTTCGATTCCTTGCAACTCAAGCAATGTCCAAAACAAAATCGCCAAGGAGAATTGGAATAACGCTCCATCAAACCAAAAACCAAGAATAAAAACGATGGCGCAAGCAGCAGCCACATTCCTACATCGCATGTTGTGCTTTGCGGATGAGACAATGTTAAGACGATTGACGATGTGATTGATTAATAAAATCAAGGCGGGTAGTCCGATAGAACCAGCCAACCAAAGATAGTCGTTGGTTTGGACGGTTGCCGCCGAGTCCACTCTGAAATCAGCATATGAACTGGCATAAAGGTCTGCATATTTGTTCCAACCACAGCCGAAAAATGGATGGTCCGCTATTAACTGAAGATATCGCGCCAAGCAAAAAGGCGATTGGCTGTCGAAAAATCGTTCCTGGTAAAGAACGACATTAATCGCGCAACCGGTGCAAAACTGCGACCGCAACCGATTAGGAGAGCCAGGATGATCGCCGATACAGCCAACCAAAAGATTATGTACAAAATGCGCCATCGAATGCCACAGTTATGTCTCGAGTGCGACTGCGTCGAAGTGTTGATGTAAAAGGCTATGGCAACGCTTGCGCCAATCCAAGCACCACGCGATAAGCTCCTGACTAACGCGATTGCCAAGGTAAAGAAGGCACAAATTAAAATCAGAGTTCGTAAGGTATCGCACAACCTGCTTCGCCGACTTTCACTGGGCGTTCCTTCGTGTCGTGAACCAAACAGTGATTCGCGCATTGGTTTTGAATTGGCGAACAAC
Source organism: uncultured Verrucomicrobiae bacterium (assembly GCA_963702845.1). GTDB lineage: Bacteria > Verrucomicrobiota > Verrucomicrobiia > Limisphaerales > Palsa-1400 > JAICXV01. Next base: position 1,930,248 of record OY969763.1, read on the forward strand.
CCGAAAGCTAGGATACATCCTACAGCAATGACAATCCCATACGAGTTGGGGTGGCCCCATAAACCAACGAGACGAATTTGTCCACGATACAGATACTTCGGAGCCCAAGGAGGTTGCCACAGCGAAAGGGCTAGGATGCCCGCTAAAAGGAAGTAAAAAAAGCTGCCGATTCGCTGTCGAAATACCGTCGACACTAGTACAGCAATTGTTCTCCCAATGCTAATTGCTGCTACAAATGATAGTGGGGCCACCGAGCGCGCAGAATTTTCGTAATCTATAAAATAGCCACCGGCGCAGATTGCCAGCATAGCTATAAGTCCATAATCGGATCGATTATATACCGAGCATGACAGCAAACTGACGGACAGCAATCTAACAGCGATGAAAAGGAAAAGGCAGAACAAAAACACTAGCCATTGCGTTTGTGTATCGCGGCAAGCAGCGGAAATGCTCACCAAGGTTGGAAAACTCAAAAATCCGCCGCTTGCGACCGATTCTTCTGCCAGCATGCACAAAAACAAAGCAGCCACCACTAAAAGTGCAGCGCCGTGTTTGATAAGTGACGTGGCTAGTCGGGTTTGAAACATATTGCGGCGAACCTTCGCACCAAACGTTACGCAGCGGATTAAAGGTTAATTACGACGCATATTGTACCCTCCAAAAAGACTTATCACAGCGCCGATAACCAACAAAATTGTTTTATAGAATTTCCATGATTCTGGTTTAATCGGACAAAGCCGATTCACCAACTTGATGTTTTCATCGAGCAGTTCTTGGCCGCCCGGAGTAATCTGCGAAAAATTATTTGCATTGTCATATTTAATCGATCCGGGTTTGTGGACAGGTACAAAATAACTGGCGGTCACGTTTGAATTAACGAGAACTCTCAAGATGTTTATGGTGGTTACTTGAACGTCCGATTGATCTTTAATGGCTGGATTAGGAAAGATATACCGCGTTAGCTTGTTCGGAAGCCAGATGTCGGGGGCAATTTCAGCAACACTGTCCGTGGTCAGTCTTTGGGTCAAAAGCCGCTTTCCTGTAGAGTGCCATTCTCGCTGCATAACGCACATCCCCTTGTTCGTTGCCACCCAGATTGTATCGGTTCCATTTTGATCCAATAAGATGCACGTTTCGTTACTGATTTTTTCCGTTCGCGACAAGAGGTTATAATTTGTCGAAACGAGGGCAGATTCCAGCAGTAAGAATGAACCTGGAACGTCAGCTCGGATGACGTACTGTTTTGCTGGCCATTTCGGAACAAACAGTAGGAGCACATCGTTTGGCAATGAGCCGGGAATGTCATCGCTTATGTGTATCTGCCCCTCGTCATACGCTCGGCCAAAGGTCCAGCGGTGACATGTCTGCCCTCTTGAAAGAAAAAACTCTTGGGCGAATGGATCTTGCTGCCAGCTGTAATCGTCAGTGAAGTGAGCACCTAAATGGTAGACACAACCTGATTCAGTTGCCGCCATGATTCTATGGACGGGCAACATCGTAGTCGAATGACTAATTGGTGTCGCCTCATATTCGACTAGCCAGCGGCTTATCGGCTGCCACGATCGGATTAGTTGCGCCGCGACCGTCGTGCGGCCAACGCTAGTTGTTTGGTTATCTTCTCTCGCGGCGGCCGTGATGCCGAAGCACAAGATCAACGTGCTGGCTAATACACATAGAAGAGTTGATTTCACGGCGCAGCTATTTTCTGTGGCTGGCGTGACGACGGATGTAAACTATCACGATAATGGCAGTTACAATGATAATATTGAGCCAAAACCATTTCGAAGCACGATTCGATCCAAGATCATGCATCACACCTTTCGCTGCATTCTTCAAAGTGATCGATCCCGCAGGAATCTCGTACGTGACTGGCTTTTCTGGATCCGTTCGGTCATCAATCAGCGTTCCAGGTTGTTTGTAGTCGAGAGCAAACCCAGATGGTGCAATGTTTGAGAAGCTTACCGATGTTAGTTCCGTTGTAACTGTCTGCAATGGTTGGTCACTAAATTCGAACAATGTGTTTTCTCCGGTATAATACTGCAATTCACAAACGGTCGGTAGCCAAAGATTTTTTTCGGTATAAAGTTTCCAACCACTGCACTCCAACAAAGATATTCGATCTCCTTTTAGCGTACGCTCTTCGCGACGGACCGTGCCATATTGTCGCGACGGATCCAGCGTAAATTTGACAAGCCGCTTTGGAGGCGCGGATCGCATCGCCTCCAATCTGCGCAGGCGGCGTTCGATCGTATCGCGGTCCAAGTGTTGATCTTCGAGATCCGATCGTTCACGATCCATATCCAAGTGCCTTGCCCCCTCTAACACTCGATCCGGAATAACTATGGATATGTAAAGAAGATCCCCTGTCGGCTTAACTTCCTGAATGTCGCCAATCATGACATCGTGAAGAACTTCCGAATCGAGAAATTTACTATTTAAATCAGCGATCCGTTGAGGAACGAAAAGTCCCGCCATTTGCAAGTAGGGGAACCCAAATAGATCAGTCCTGTAGTAATCAGGATCAAATTTATTCGTTGCCATATATTTTGTTACGAATGCCGGATTGCGGCTTCCGGCAGGTCGCTCGGGATCTCCAAAATAGAACAGTTCTCCATCATATGCCTCTTCGTGGACAGCCGACTCTCCGTTATCCAACTTACAACTAATCCGCTGAAAGAATCGATTTCCGCCGAATCGTGCATCGTAGGAGTTTGTGGCGGTGGCTGGTCGGTTTTTGAACGAACGAGTAACCGAATACTCGAACTGCACTATGCCCATCGCATCTGCCACTCTGCGTAACGATTGTTCAACAGAGCTTGGAAGCGTGTTGGTTTGCCACTTATCTGCGGCTAATCCTGTGTAAAATGGAGTAATCAGGACGGCCCAAACTACAAAGACAATGCCCGTGCGTCTCAAATTGGATTTCGAAAGCCCTTCAAAAATATTGTTCATTTTGCAAAATTTTTTGTTTCCTTCGTACCGCGGCGAACCAACAAACCAGTAAGAATGCAGACTGCTATTATCACAGCGGCCAGCGTGACGCTATTTGCGGACCAAAATGTTGGAGACAATGCGTAACCATCCCAGATTCGCCGAAAGTCCTCAAGGTCGATGGATTGAAAAGTTGCAGATGGTCCGTTCATAAAGTAAACAAGGCCGTTGTTCACAGATAGCAGCAATAGGAAAGCTCCGGCATCTGGAGTGTCCCCATCAACATGGACGATCACTGGCATTGACACGGAATCGAGATCTTTTATAGACAGTCGAACCGTCCGCAACTGAACTCCGTGTTTGGCTGCCATAAGGCAAAGCATCTTTGCATCGTGGGAGTGCGTCCTCGTGATTTGGTTTTGTTCAGCAACCAATTGCTCGTAGGAGCAGGATTTACCAATAACGCCAAGATAACAATACAAAACGTTAATCCCGCCGTTTTGTACGCATCGCCATGGAGCGGGCGAAGGCGCAGCAGTAGCATTGTCTAATAGGCCGTTTGCCGCTGCGATTCCAACTAATAAACAAAGCAGAAGTCTAAACAAACATTTCAACATAACGCGTCGACGCGGGTTTTTGTCAGATAGGACAAAATCAAGACAGCAGTAATGTTGAATAGGCTCAAAAATATGGCTTCCAAGTGAAGTTGAGACAGGCGAGTGGTGCCGTCGTTACTAGTAAGGGCGTAGCCAGTCCAAAAGTTTGGCAAACGAGATTTTAGACCGGAAATTACAGCTCCCGTCGTGCCATCAAGAACATAAAACCTCTTATTGTCTACCCGATACAGAACATCAAAATGATATTGCGTAAGCCACGTTCCGGAATTCTTGACCTGGAGGATCGCGGGCAATGGGACAGTATCTACATCATTCACATCAAATTTTCGAACTGAAGATTGCACCCCAAATCGCCTAGTTGTTTTACATAAATCCCCCAATGACGCGCCTTCGCCAGTTACTGGGATGGTCTCGATTTGCGAATAATCAACGTCCTGCCCTTGCAACGTTAACAGCAAGTAGAGCGCGCTATGGCCACACTTTAAGAATTCATAATACCTAGAAGTTGCATCGTGCTGAGCCGCCTTCACAGGGAAGACAAGTCCCAACAACACAACTAATCCTACCATTGCTCTTAAAATAGAGGATCGCACCGAGATGCATTATCGTGCAGTGCCGCAGGAATTGCGGCAACTGCGCTACTTTAACATCGCTATTAATTATGGCAGATCGAGATGTTGAAGTTGCAACTGGTACAATTATCAGAAGAACCACACGATGCGGTGGTACCAGTTACATTGTGAGCCATGTCACCACTTTCTTTTCTGTTAGCGCTATATCCCGAGAGATAGACCTGGCTCGCTGCCCGTCCTGAACACCCGCCATTCATTGTGCAATTCTTCGAATGGTAGCCCGTACACCCACCTCGTAACGTTGCAGCATCTGCCTCCGATACTAAGGTGCCAGCCTGTTTTGGCAACACCCATGTTATGAGTGCCAAGGCCACCGCTATCGCACAACTAGATTTCACCGCTTTTGTCTTTAGGCTTATCATAGCATTTATCTATTTACCTGCATTTCCTGTTTGTTCTCTTCCGGTACGACCAATACGTAACGGAAGTTCATTGGTCTGCTTCGTACAATTTCGCAATTCCGGCCACAATGTTTGAACTCGCGCAGCATGTGTTAGCGGACATATCCAAGAGGCCTCACGGACCACATTGGTCTCAGTCAACGCTCGCGCCAGCCAAAGTGCCGCCTTGCGCAGGGCGCTTACACAGGTCTGTTGTTTTTCGGTCGGCAAAAGAGCCATCGTTTCCAAAAGGTGACCGGTAATTAATACCTTTACTTGTAATGTCTCATCCGAAGTGTTGTCAACTGTATTTAATGCCGACCAATGTGCCCCCCAACTCCCGTCATTGTTTTGCGTCTCAATGATGTCGTTTATCCGCGAGTCTATATACTGTTCGAGGTGCTGACGAGACGTCTTATTCAGCAAATGATAGTTGGCGTCTGAGCGCGCAATCCGAAGGATTGCTTGAAACATGTGTGTGCCGGCGCAACTTTCTGAGTTAAGGTCTTTCGTAATCAGTCTGTCAACTAATTGGTCAAACGAAGTTGTTTCTGAAAATCGATTCTTCCACTCTTTTGCTGGTGGTACATACGTCGCGAATGCCATGGCCGTCCATGCGAGCTCCTTTTGATCTAACGTAAACGTTGCAATCGACTCATTCAGTAAATCGCGTACAGCCAATGTTTCTCGGTTTACATGAATCGGCGTCGACAAGGGCAAGTTGATCGTCGCGAATGTGGACAGACATTGATCGCGGTGGGATTCGCCGACCGACGTACCGAATAACGGGTCGTTAACAAGGAAATATCGAACGCCATTTCGCGTGCGAATGAATGGCACCGTTCCGAAAGTTGCTCTTGCAGAGCTCTCATCCGTGAGCGCTTTTATCGCAGTATCGCCATTTGGCAGGCCGGATAGGTCAGTTTTGCTATGACCGTAAAGGAGCAATACATGACATAGACCCGACACGGAAACGCGATTTGTTTGCCAGACCCACGCCAAGGTGGGACAATAATTGGTGGAATTCTCAGCCAGCGCCGGAAGGAAAAAAACAAATACTAACATACAAATAACAACGCGAGTCAGGAGCCTTCCGCCTGCTCGCAATTTGTGAAATAAACGCCCTCGATGGAAACATGAAATGTTTGTTTCTCGATCGGGGTGGTTGTTCAAGCTGTTATTCGATGGATCGCCCAGTCAAAGGATCCTTATAGCTCGACCGCAAACAGTCAATAAAATTCAACCCACAGGATTCGTACCCGTATCTTCCCGGCTATTCAGAAACGCACAACGTTGAGACAAATCTCACTGTAAATACTTGCAACATGACGTCGCCGTACTCTTAATATTTTCGATGTCTGTAATAAAAAATGGTGCCCTTCTGAATCGGTCTGTTTCGCGATTACGGACTCCTCGACAAATATGAGATCGACTTATATACGTATTGGGTGCAAGGCTGCTGAGTTCGACAGCAGACCTGATACGAATTAGTTATAACAAATCAGATACGTTTGTTTAATCGAGACGGCTAGTGGATATTCTAACAGAGCCAACCCTGTTCAAATGCGCATCGGATTTTTTACAGGCTTCTTTTTTTCGCTTCTTTTGGGAGGCTTGGTGTGGGCTAAATCAAACGACAGATTCGTTCGCCACTGCTTTACGTGTCGAACGCACGGAGTTGATATTTCGGGCCTCGCAATTACCCCAAAAGGCTGTCAACGCGCGCCAGTGATATTCTATCTGCATGGAAGTGGAGGTAGCGCGCTCGACAGCGGATCGACGCTACGGCAGTTTGCTGAAGTCGGATTGACCGCGGTTGATTTCGATTACACCAAATCAGCCAATGCCGAGGCGTTCGCATTGGAACTGACCAGCGTTTGGGACCTGATCCAACGACAGGAATGGGCAAACACCAATCATTTCGCATGGATTGGATCGAGTTTAGGAGCGCAGAATTTATTGATTCACTGGCTCAGCACGAATTCTCCTAAACCAGATCTTTTTGTCAGGATGAGCGGGGGAATTGTTGACGAAATCAAGGCCGGAGCGCTTGCGCAGCATGGTGAATGTCGCATAAAAACGCAGGTTTTGCTTGTGCATGGCACGAGTGACTCGGTTTTTTCGATCCACGAAGCTGAGCTAGTCGCCATGTTCTTGCAAAGCAATGGCGTACCTGTGGATTTAAAATCTTTACCTTCCCTCCCACACTCCTTTGGGGATGACAGGCGCGTCGTTATTCGTGCAATCGCCGAATGGTGCAAGGCTAAACTCACGCCAGAGCAACCGCTGCCAGAATTTCCAAGGCTAAGGCCGTATCGTCCTTGGATCTGCATATTGCCTGCGCTTGCGTGGGTCGTAGGTTGGAATTGGGGGAGGGTAACAAAGAGGCAAATATCAGCAACTACCAACGTCAATTTTTGGAATGCGCCAATACACGATTCGTCGACGGCGATCGCCGATGAAAAGTTAACGAAATGGGAACTTGGTTTACGCATCGTAGCTGTTGCGATCGCATTTTGGGTCGTTGTTTTAATAGCGCTCCACCTGATTACACCGAAGCTGGAAATTTCTCCTCGAACGGTGAATATCGCACGCAAGCATTTGATAAGGCCTGAATGGACGGAAGATTTCGACACGCTTGCCACAAGGCCTATCTGGCGCGGACAACAACTTAATGCGTTGCTCACCAACATCGAGTTAGCACATTACACCGTAAGTGAACTTGTGAATTGGAAAGTAGATACGAATACGAGAACTTATCGTGATTACGTGCTGTCGCCCGTTATCGACGAGCCCCCAAAACCGGAAGCGCATAGCTCACAACCGCGTGCCACGAACTCAACGCCCGCGGAATTAACGTGGCGAAGAGACCTCTGGGAGAACTTCTGGCCCCGCGTGCGGCACGAAAACAGCGCAGAAACTGCTGCCCAGAGTGTCGCCCGATTTCTTCGGGAGCGTGTCACAATTGCACCGAACTTTCCGAAACAAGCGGGCGTTGAATCAATTTGGCGCAGTCAGATTGCGAACCTAGACGATTTCGACCTTGTCTATGTCGCTGCGCTGCGTTCAGTCGGCGTCCCTGCTCGGCTAGCTGATAATCATCATGCCGAATTCTGTTCCGGCACGGAATGGCATGAGGCACCGCGCCCATTAATCACAACGTGGACTGAATAGACTAATCAATATTGATTTTGGAATCTGCAAATGATTTGAGTCACGTTCACAACGCCATTTTGAACGCGTAAACCACTTAATTTCATGTTAAGAATTGCGGCGGAGCAAAGAGTTCTTCGAATAGTTGTCGCTAATACATCGCCCTGCAAATCTCGTTCCTCGATCATCACAACAACGCCTTCGCTCTCGTAGTATCGGGCATTTTCAACCTGATCGCCACGAGTAGCTGACCGTGATAAAGGTATAAGAATGCATATTTTCTTTAGAGCAAGAAGTTCCATAAGGGTCGTCGCCCCTGCGCGGCTTACAACGATATCCGCCATTGCATATAAGTGTCCAATCTGATCCGTGAAATCGAATTGTGTGTAACCTGGTCTATGGACCCCGATAGTCTTTCCTAGCCCTGTCACATGCACGACTTGAAAATCTCGCAGCAAATCATCTAAAGAATCTGCAACAGCTTTGTTAAGGTTCTCTGCCCCGGCGGTTCCGCCGATCACTAGCACGACCGGTTTTCCACGAGCCAAACCACAAAGTCTGAACCCTTCCTCCGCACACCCGTCAAACACGTTGTCACGTAAGGGAATTCCTGTGACGTTGATTCTCTTGTGATGGAAAAACATTTTTGTAATTGCGTGGGCAACGCAAATTTCGGAGGCGAAGAGGGAGCACAAGCGATTGGCTAGGCCCGGTGTCACGTCAGATTCGTGGATAATGACAGGTACACGCAAACACCACGCTACTACAACAACCGGAACTGACATGTAAGCGCCCTTCGAAAAGACGATGTTGGGTCGGATTTTAGCCAACAACAAGAGCGACTGGATCAATCCATATAATGTGTATGTCCACTCAAAAAGATTTTGCACGGTCCAGTGCCGTCTATATTTGCCAGCTTTGATCGCATAGAAGGGGATTCCATACTTGTCAGCTAATTGTCGATCGAGACGATTTGTTGATCCGAAGTAAAACACGTCGAAACCGGCGGCAACCAGATGGGGTTTTAACGCCAAATTCGGTATTATGTGGCCAGCGGTGCCGCCGCCGACCAAAACAACACGAGGTCGACGAGATATGTGTTTATTCATTCGGAAGCCACGCTGCATGAAATGATCGTATTCTGTGATCAGTGACTCGGCACGGCTTCGATTGACGATAACAAGTGTTGCCCGGCGCGGACAAGTGTGCATCGTTTGGACAGTGTAAAAAGGCTTGTCACATAGCATGGATAGAGATACGAAGGACGCAATTAATTGGCTTGCGAAATCGCAAAATGAACTTGGACCTTTCTCAACTCGCTCCCTGGGCACAGTTCCGACGAACTAGCGCCCCATTCGTTCTGCTTTTCGTCGCGTCGATATCTTTATTTGCCGATGGTGTCCCTCTTAAAACTCAGGCTGAGGTCGGCGACGTGCGTGCTCAGTTTTTAATCGGCAAGAGTCAATTATCTTCTCATTCTTCCCAAGATTGGGTGGACGCTTTCAAATGGTTAACGCTTGCTGCGAATAACAAACATCAAACAGCGCAATATTTAATCGCGACGATGCACCTGGAGGGCAAGGGCACAGTAACGAATACAGTAGAAGGCTTTCGTTACGCAAAATCGTCCGCAGAGCAAGGATATGCACCAGGACAGAGCTTGTTAGGCGAATGTTATATGAATGGCTGGGGAACGTCGCGCGATTCAAAGGCCGCAGCGGAATGGTTCGACAAGGCAGCGAACCAAGGTCTCGCAGATGCGCAATTCCACCTGGGCAAGATGTACAACAAGGGAAACGGCGTGCCCCAAGATTTTAGCAAAAGCGTCAAGTGGTTGCGCCGAGCCGCAAACCAAGGACATCAAAAAGCTCAGTCAACATTGCTACAATCGATTCTCGCTGGCGAAGCCGCCGTAGAAAGTGGTGAGATTGATTACGTAGAAGCTTATCAGTGGGCGACGTTAATCGATAATGATAAATGCCGGAAACAAACTGCGAACAAATTGACCGTGGCGCAACTGACAGCTGCAGCAGAACGTGCCGCGGATTTTAAGCCGAAGCCGGAATTGGATGTGCATGATGTATCTTCGGACTAGCGAAAAAAATGACGGTGAAATCCCAAAGACCGGGGAAGGTTTTACATTAATTGAGCTATTGGTGGTGATCGCAATCCTGGGGATTCTAGCTTCACTGTTACTTCCCGCGTTGGCGAAGAGCAAATCGCGAGCATTGCAAGTGCAATGCTTGGGACAAACCAAGCAGCTGGCGCTTGCGCTGCAGATGTACACCCATGACAATAAGGATTGGATGCCTTGGCCTAACTGGGGAAATAAGCTGCAAGGCTGGTTGTACACGCCCGTTAACGATGATCCACCGAAACTAATCGGACGCCCAGAGGAAGTTTATGCCGGCGGAATGCTTTGGCCTTATGTTAAGGCAGTTAAAGTTTATTGGTGTCCTTTGGATTATACGAACACTCAATATTTCGCCAAACGTAAGGAGAAGCTGTCCAGCTATATAATGAACGGTGGTATTATGGGTTATCATAGACGACCGTCGTATGCGAGGACGCATAGGCTTACCGATATGAAACCATCGGCTTATGTAACCTGGGAGCCAAGTGACAATCCTCCTTATGATGCTGCTCGCGTGTTCAATGACGGTGCGAGTTATCCTACATTCGATGAAGGGCCCAGTCGTCGACATACGTCCGGATGCAATGTCAGTTCATTCGATGGTCACGCGGAATACTTAAAGTTTGTTACATTCGTGCAGGAGGGCTCGCAAAAGCCGGGACTGCTATGGTGTGATCCGGATACCGAAGACGGCATGGGAGACAGCCACGAGCGGAGATGCTCGTTGTGGAAGTAGCTGATCCCCAACGTCTAGATTGAAGTCGAAGGCCGGCAGTGCTGCTTCGACAAAGCAAAGTATCCTAAGGCAAAGCAGATCGGGGTCCAACGTTGCCCCATGGGTTTTATAGACCAAATTAAGTTCGGAATGAGTGACAAAAAACCAACAATGATTCCGGTGTAAATCGAACTGTTCTTAAGTCGCCAATTTGCATCCCAAGGTTTTCAATTTGGCTCTGTACTCGGCGGATGGCCCTAAGATGCCCGCTTCCCATGCTCTAAAGGTCGTCGTCAAAACACCCACTTTGATAGCCATTTCGCTCGGTCTGAGCCGTAGGGATAAACGATGGCTTCTAATTTGGTGTCCCAAACTCCCTGGCTGCGGTTTTGCGGTTTCTGGCATGATATTGGCGGATCGGAACATCCTCGCGAGGTAGGCGAATAGTGCGGTGTGCAATACCCAACAACGCTGCCGAGCGGATGGCACTGGATGGCAGATGAACGAACCCGATGAGTTCATCGCTATTGAGCAGCATCCCCGTGCGGCGCGACTGTCGACGCAATACATCTTCGATGTGGTCATGGAAGGGGTAATCGTCATTGGCGAGCGGAATGAGTTCGTTGCCGTGCGGATTTGCAAATACGCGGAGTGAGCCTGCTAAGTCGCGTGCAACATTCAAAGAATCTTCAAATCGCTCGGCTTTAACGGCGATACGAACAACTGCGGCATACAGCGGTCGTGAAACTTTGTTTTCAGCTGCATGGGTGAGTTCTGGCTTGTTTACGAAATACGGTTTGCCATCGGCGTGTGACACGGACGCCATAATGCTGTCGGGCCAGTTCTCTTGAATGGACTGAAACAAAACCTGAAAAATCGCGACCTCATTGGGCTTCAATTCTGCGAGCGCTCCGACTATTCCAACAAACGGATCAAACTTGCCATTCTGAAGCGAAAACATGAATTCCCGCGCTAGACCAAATTCGACAACGAGTGCTTCGTCGCCCTCGCATTCATTCCATGTTTCTTCCAGTTTGCTTTCGCGGTGTCGGAATGACGCCTCGGATAGGCCAGGTGATATTTGCGTTGACTACTGCTGAACCGGATGCCGAATATCATCGTCAATACCTTCAACATGAGCGCATCGTGGGAAACAAGAATAGGCGTGCAAACGATTGTTTGGGGACGTTCCCTTAGGGATCAGTTCGCCGATATCGTAAGAACTATTCGCTCGCTTGGGATACACGGAATCGAAGTTTTTCAACAGCCTGGATTTTTGCCAACTCCAGAAGAATTCGAAAAGCTATTGGGCAACGATATCACTTTGCTAGGGCTCGCGGGCGGCAATATCGAAGACCGCGTCAATTTTGCAAAGAATTTAAAACAGAAACCCTTGTTCATTTATTCGCAATCCGTTCAACAACAAGAATTGGATGTCATGGCGAATGGATTCACGATTGGACTGCACCCGCATCAATACTCGTCCGTCTCCACCTTTGCAGCCGCTCGGAGGGTTGCAACGCAACACCTGGGTAAACCAATTGAGATCATTTATGATACAGCTCACTCTTTCCTGGCTGGTGAGAATGTCCTAAAAGTACTGCAAGATCATGGAGATTGCATTCGTTATGTGCATCTGAAAGATTGGACTCCTCATTATGGGTCGTCGTTTTTTTCATATGCTAGAGGCTTTTGCGCAGCCGGCGAAGGGATAGCGCTACAGGACCCAAATTTGCGGCGCGAACTTATAAAATGGCTCTCTCAACGAGAGGACCGCTGGTTAATTATCGAGCAGGATTGGGTTGAACAATCGATCGAACGTCATCTTCGCAAATCATTGGATTGGATATTCGGGAAGGTTGCGTCGCTTCCTTCGGTGATATCAAAGCCTCAGAAAACCACTTCTCGTGCAAATGATTTGAGGTCTCTGGACAACGCGCAACAGGTGATGTTGTTGGAATTCAAAGCGCAAATGCTATCGTCTGTCCAAAGGCCGACCCTCTCCATTTACAAATTGGCATTGGATCATCTCGGAGAATTTGCACGCTGCAAGTACGCAACTGTTTGGGAAGTCAATTCGGCGTCTGAGCATGCCGTCCTCAGAGCCACGTATGTACCAGTTGGGAGCATCCTTGCGAATCCGGAAGTTCAACAACTAGCTATTCGTCAATCACTGTCGTGGATAGCTGTTGAAAACGGGGCACCTCTGATTTGTTCCGATGTGCGAACGACTAAGGATGGAGGTCGAACATTTCAAGATCAGGGGATTGCAGAACAATTAAAACTCAAGGGAATGATTGTCCTTCCTATTTTTAACAGTTACAATCAGAACCAACCTGAATTAATAATTTGCCTGTTCCCACAGGTTCTTCATGTTTCCCTGTCGTTACTTGGGTTGGGTGAAGTTACGAAAGAGTTGCACACTGCGGTGAGCACGTCTCATCTGATCGACTGCGTAACATCTTCTCTTTCAGTTGCAATTGAGTCCTCTTGGCACTATACGACAACATCGCTTGCAAATGCAATCGACTGGCATGCAGCTCAGTCCAAGAGTTCCGATGAGTTTTTAAGCAGAGTCGCTGAGGTTACTGTAAACGCATTGGCTTGCGGTTCGGTGGAAATTTTTTGGCTAAACACAAGCGGTACCCTAAGCGTGCTGTATCCAAAGCCGAAAAAGCCACAAACAATCACGTCAACGACGCCGACATGGCATTGGAGCGTAGTCAGCCGCGGTCAAAACGAGGAAGAAACGATCGACGGCCGTGGGCCGCTGATAGGGGGCCGAGTCCTCGCCTCTCCATTATATGCTCAAAGCATACCAATTAGCTCCGTAGTAGGGATGATTGCGTGTTTCGACAAGAAGACACCGGAGGGTGAATTACCAATCGGCCTGTTTTCGATGACGGACCTCGCGTTATTGGATTCGATACAGAGTGCTATAGCATTGCATCTGGTAAGGATGATGGAAGATGAAGCGTACGTTCGACAGATGCGGAGAATCGTTCACGAATTACGCGAACCGCTGACGATTTTTCGAGGTGCTTCAAGCGCGGCAATAGCAGAGATGAAAAAACAAAACTGGGTCTTCCCTGGAAAAGACCATCTCCAGGTGTTTCGACGATATCTGGGAACGATGGAACAAACAGCGGCCATGATCGGATTTGCACAGAGTGATTTTCAGGTAACTTTGCAGCGCAGCAGATGTCTTTTGTTTGAACAAGTTATTCAGCCGGCCCTCGACGATTTGGAGGTGCTGCTGAGTAATCACAAACTGACCCGAGATCAAATCGACATATCGAGAGCTCTCGGTGGCGACGCGTTGTATTTGGACGCTTTTCGGATGAGACAAGTCGTATTCAATCTTCTTGTTAACGCTGTGAAATACACCAAGCGTAAAAACAATGGAGAAGTCGACCCTGAACTCTTCCGAGTTGAAATCGAGGGAAGATCAAGTGGGGCTAAAAGTCTTCTTATAGTGAGAGATTTTGGAATTGGAATTCCGCGAGACTATGAAGAAGCTATTTTCAACGAAGGGGTCCGTGCACCAAACGCGGTAGGTACAGGAGTTGTAGGAGACGGCTTAGGCCTGCACATCGTTAAACAAATTCTTTTAGCTCATGAAGCAACTATTCGCGTCACGCACGAGGCTGATTATGCGGGATTGCACACTCCTGCAACTGTGATGGTCATCGAATTCCCCGCCAAATTAAAAGAACCCGCCTACAAACAACCCTTGCAAGCAGACATATCACAGACGAGCAACAAACTATCATTATGAAAGAGACACCTGTCGTAATCTTTATCGACGATGAACCGGACCAGATTCAATATTTCATGGATCAAATAAACGGGATGATTTTGCCCGGGGAAAGCGAGGCGGCGACGGTTTTGCATCATAAGGTTGATGGAGCGGTAGAGTTCCTTCAAGCTTTCAGACCGGAAATTAAGGCGGTAATTATAGATATAAAGATGCCACCTGGATTAACTTTTCAGGAAGACGATCATGACCAGAATCTGCGCACGGGGCTGCTCCTTTTTGAGCATCTAGATGGGATTCAAAAGAAATACGACGTAAATCGCGGTCACCCATTGCCCTTGGCCTTTTTAACTCAATTAAATGACAAAAAAATTCATTCGGATATGACGGAATTATTTCATCGACTTCGACCGCTTGAATTGCCCCGGATTGGTATCTGGATAAAAGTAGGTCTTGAACCACGTGACTTTGCTGTTCAATTCGACGAATGGCTTGCTGCAATTCACGAACTGTATGGGATTAAATGACACAAAACCAAATTACCGGAGCCTCCTAGCGTATAAAATATTCCGGCATTGGACTGTCACATACAGGTGCTCAAATTAATTTTGACGATATGCTTCGAGCGCGCTATCAATTAGCGCTCCCTTTAAGAACCGCTCAGTTGGACGCCATGGGTGGAACCGTCTCTGGTCGTTAGCAGAACCAAAGTAGCCAGTTCGTAGGTCGAAATATATTGCAAGTGAAGTTGCGTTCGTTGTGAAACAACCAAATCTCTACTCGTAAGTTGAATCAACGTCTTACGAGAGAAAATAAATACTATGGGTGAACAAAAATTGTCGCAAGTTACGGATTTCATTTACCATGCGATCCCAATTTCAGAGTTGGAAAAGCAAGTATTATCCACAACGATATTTAATCGACTTCACAATGTCCTTCAAAACTCCACTGTCTATTTTACATACCCATGTAATAGAACTGGGCTTGCCTCGATTTGGTAGACAGGGAGTGTCTGAGTGCGCATGAGACATTGGGATTATTAGTTAAGGTTTGATTCGAAGTCCACAGGTGATTGGTAACCGAGAGCGCTGTGGAACCGCTTGCGGTTATAAAAGACTTCGATCCATTCAAAGATGGCGGCACGAGCTTCAGCTCGAGTCGCGAAGTGGCTGCGGTGGACCAAACCGCATTTGAGCGTGCTCCAAAAACTTTCCATCAGCGCATTGTCATAGCAGTTGCCGCGACGGCTCATGCTCGGGATCACGCCCGCCTGGCAGAGGCGTTGACGATAGGCCGAGCTGGCATACTGCACGCCGCGATCGGAATGATGCACCAATCCGCTGGGCGGTTGGCGTTGCTTGAGTGCCATCTCCAGAGCGGCCAAAGGCAATGTTGTTGCCAACGTCTCGTCGAAAGCCCAACCGATGCAGCGACGTGTGCAGCGATCGACCACGCCAGCGACATAAAGCCAGCCTTCATCGGTGGGCACGTAGGTGATGTCGGCAACCCACACGGTGTTCGGCTGCTGCGTGGGTTGACGATGGGCCAGCAAATTAGGCGCGACTGGAAAGTCGTGATTGCTGTCGGTCAAACTCAGGGGGCGAAAGCGTCGGCGCCGACGAGCTGATAAACCGATACGTCGCATCAATCGGCTCACACGCATGCGACCGCATCGATGGCCGCGCTCGCGTAGCCAGCGCATGACGCAAGGACTGCCATAGCTTTGGCGGCCTTCCTGGTGGGCCGCTTCGATCAGCGGCAGCAACAGCGCGTCGGCTTGAGCGCGAGGTCCCGGCTGGCGACATGCCCAATCGTGATAGCCGCTGCGCGTGACCTCCAGGGCCTCACAGAGTTGGCTGATGGAATATTCGTGCTGCATGGCGTTTATCCGTTGGAACCGTTCTCGGGCGCTTCGGAGAGGATGCCCAACGTTTTTTTAATATGTCGCGTTGGATACTGATACGGCGCAGCTCCCGTTGCAGCCGGCGGTTCTCCGCTTGCATCGCTTCCATCGTTCCGGCGACTTGACCGGCCGGCAGTTGGTTGAACTGCTTGCGCCAGTAATGGAGGCTGTTGACGTTGACGCCCAGTTCGGTGGCGATCTGCCGAACCGACTTGCCGCTGAGCATCAGATGCTCAACGGCAGAGCGCTTAAAGTTCTCATCATAATGTTTTCGGGTAGTGGTTTCGTTACTCATGTGTGCTGGTCCCTAGCTCACACGTTCAGACACTCCCTGTCCACCAAATCGAGGCAAGCCCACAAGTCCGGAAAAAGCACGTTTGAATTTGCGCCCTCCATTAGAGCTATAAGCACTATTGAGGAGTTCTACTCCCAAAGAATGTTTCTTTATAAATACGTAATATACCACCACCGGGTCGTCAAATTTGACGCATTACTTCGAGAAACGATTGTAGGGTTAGCAAAGGCGTGGCTTGATCAAAAGGATCGCTACTACCAATTAGATCCAGATAAAGACAACAACTTACTGCCTACCGACATCTCCGGTTTATGGAAAATTCTCGATCCTAAAATGGCAATACTCCCTAGAACGGTTGTTAATTACTACACCCAGTGGGATGACTTTTGGCTGTTGACAGTTCTTCGCACCCATTTTTTTAAGGAATCGGCAAACTCAAAGAAAAAGCTGCTTCACATTCAGCTCGAGGAGATTCTGTCAAATCACAAGTTTTACTACTCGCTCTTCAAAAGAGTCGACTCGTTCTTAGAAATCGATAAAACTTTCATTGAGGAGGCAATGGGCGAAGCCATTAACGGCATCCTAGAACCTGAGCTGATTGCTTTAATACCGAAGGAGGCTGAAGTTACCGAAAAGACGAGTTTGAAGACAGCTATCAGAGAGCTTGTACTTTTTCTGAAAAAGTATAAAATTGCATCAGATAGCAATGATGAATTTCGCGTGGCGCGGTTGTTTCAGCGCAAGGGGTTCTTTTTGACGCAGTTGGTTAATCTATTGACGAGTTTAGGTGTTTCAATGGAGTGGGTGTCGACCTCGGCCAAGAGCCTTCAAGCGACATTTAAATTGGATGATGTCTTTGTGATTCACAAACGGTTGCGACCTGGAATTAAGAGTGAAATGCACTTAGCGCACGAGGAAGGGTTCGTCAAGATGGCCAATGTGTCGGGGATCGCCGAAAAATTAAGACGGGATGCGAATCTGTTCCCCCCGTTCTTTGTTTACTACTACAAGGAAGACGAAATGGCTGTAGACGTGTCGCTAATGAAAAAGGCGCTGGGAAAAGAGCTATTTGAACAATTCAGAAAAAAACGAAAGGAGATTCAATGAGTGGAAAATCGATGATTCGAAGACGAGACCTCATCAAGTTGATCTATCGCCTCGACACGTTTAGCGAAGAAGAACTCAGGGAAAAATTCAGGGATGAAACCCGAGGGGACATGTCAATTGGGGGATGTCAGACGATTAAAGATTATATCAATGACCTAACCCAGATAGGCAGCCTTCGTTACGAAGACGGACGATATTCGGTTGCTCCGTAACGCAAACACCCAAAGCTGAACTTTGGGTGTTTTTTATGCTCTTTGTGAGACAACATCAGTTTGCCCGTGATTCGTTTGCCCCTGGGGAGGTCGCCGATGGCAGGCGGAATACAGGGGATTCGGGAAGCTCGCCCCTCGGAATCCACACAACTTGCACGGAAAAAATCCCTCTTGCGACGGGGACCTACTCCTCAGCGACTAGAACGTTTCGTCTGGGTCGTCGCGCGCTTCGGGCCTATCCTAATCCGCAAGGCGGCTGTATAACCGCGACTCGACGGCATCAACGCACTCCTCTATGCGCTCGAACGAGCGGGCAATGGAGATAGTGATGTCGCCGCCGCTTTTGTAAACGATACGCTCGAGTATTTTGAGGTCGTGTTTCTTGCCAGAAACTCCTCGCATTCCATGATGAAATTCGCCGACGTGTCTCAGCGAGCCAGGTTCCGGGGCAGAAGCCCTCATTGGTTTGTATCTACGATTTACACCTCAATGATTTGCTGATTCGAAGTGTCGGAGTAAAGACCTAGTCCCCGATGCTGTTCAAACAGCGATTGTGCGAGAAGTGACAATATTGTATGAGAACATCATGGATCTGAAGCAACTCATTCGTATCACCGAAGGTGGGGATCAGGCAAATAATAGGCTTTTGGAGATTGCCAACCATGTCGAAAGGCAACGACGCTTCGTTGAAAACATCTTACGAAATCCGATCGCCGACATGGCTGATAAGTTAGTTCAAGCGACCACGATAATGCAGCAGCTTAACGGCCCCATGGCAAATATTGCGCTCCAGATGGAACGCGACTGGCTCGCAATCCAAAACTGTACAGTTTCTGCTTGGGAAATCATTCAAAGATCTGTCGAACAGCAAAACCGCCTGGCCGCGTTATTCAAATTCCATTTGCACGAATACCTTGAACCGTTGATGCAATTCGACGGCGGAGGGGAAAATAGTACGTCCTTGTACCTTCTGCAGTTGCCCGAGAGTTCTCCAGAAGACCCGGAAGGAATTATTCAGGTGACGGGCGCTCTATCCAAAGATCTTGTCCAGCGGTTTTCGGATAGACCGTCAGAGCTTAGAAATCTCGGCCACAGGCAGTTTGAAGAATTGATCGCTGAACTATTCTCTGGATTTGGATACGAAGTTGAATTGACGTTAAAAACGCGCGACGGTGGTCGCGATGTCATCGCAATACGAAAACGTGAGGTCGTCGTGAAATATCTTATTGAATGCAAACGCCCACGCGACGGCACCCCGGTTCGCATACAACCTGTTCGAGAACTTCTTGGCGTTAAAGCTCATGAAAGAGCTACCAAAGCGATTCTAGCTACGACCACGTTCTTCACGCCGGACGCCATACGTTTTTCGAAGGAGCACGAGTGGGAATTAGAGTTAAGGGATTTTGAAGGTCTCCAATGTTGGTTTGTGGATTATTTGCAAATAAAAACTAGCCAGAAACCTGAATGGGCAAGTTCCTAACGATGGCTCGACGAATTGGATAGCCGCGTTGTGTTAATAAATTACGGACGTTTAGGCAGACGCGATTTAATAGTATTTGCAAAGTCGCGTAGCGCTTGGTCTCCTCGGATGGAGGTTTGTTCTACGGCTTTCGCCTCAAGCTCACGAATCAAACTGTTTCGTTCATCTTCGAGAATATCCTGAACCCAGCCTATAAATGAATTTTGCAAATCTTCGATCTTTGGCTGGCGGCCTGGTCGCCGGAATTGGCTGGTAATATTATCCGCCATAAATTTGGCCCATTGATCGACATTCATCGCTGGCATGCTTCTGAATCTATTCCGCCGGATGTTATTTACAACTTCAATAGAAGGTAGGCGTATTTGACAGCGGTTTCACGTGAACTACGTTTATCAATTAGTCACTGCTTCGCGGCAGTTGTGTTCGTGCGCAACCCCAATTCGGGCGCAGATTGTGCGAGAGGTAAAAGATGCCAGGGATCTCGACAGTGAACTACAAAGGAACGCAATTCACAGGCGACGTGTTTGTCGTTCAGATCGCTGTTTGGAATGCGGGGCGGGAACCGATGCGGACGGATGATGTAATAAAATCTATTGTTCTGCGGTTTCCTACGAATTGTGTCGTTCTACAAGCTAAGACGATCAAAACGCAACGTGAGGTGATCGGATGGAACCTAGATACTCCGACAAATGCTTTCCTGACGGGAATTTCGCTCAAGTGGAAAGTTTTGGAACATAATGACGGGGCGTTAATTCTAGTTATTTATAGTGACCCGTTGAATGCGCCAATTGGTTGCGAGGGGGGTTGTAGTTGGCCAAGAGTATCCAGAATGGTTAACGTCGCAAAGTCGGTCTGCTGAAACATATACGTCAGCGTTGGTTCTGTTCGTCGCTTGGTGCTATGTAACTATGCCAAACATAGAGAAGAAACTAAGCAGGCGATGGAGTTTGGTTTCTTTGCTCTTTGGCGGCGTATTCGCACTTTTCATGTTTTACTTATACTTTCACGCAATTTTTTCACGTCAGAACGACGCCGTTTGGATTCTAAAAGAACTGCATTAGGCAAGCACGGCCACCTGCGATGACGAGCGGCATTCTTTTCTTCATGTTTGCGTTCGCGAATTGATAGAAAACATCAAAGGTCTTGTCGCTAAAAATACCTGCGAAATTGCGAAACCCTGGGTCATCCACCCCGACGTTGTAGTATTGCGAATCCTCAAGGTCTTTGTACGCGCGGTGTCAAAATTGCACAGACCTCCCGTGAAAAAACACAAAAATTAAATTACGGTTGCGGATCAATCGTGAACTCGGCATTTCCAAATGCGATTATTCCCGACGGCTTCGATATAATCTCACGAGTTTTTGAAACATCTCCCACTTCTATCGCCGTCGAATCTGTCGCTTTTCCCATCGTCACCATCCGCCCAGCGATCGTTCGTTTGATGAGTTCTTCTCGAAAGCCGGAGCGAAGGCATTCGTGACTTGCCGAACGAGGCAAGGCGCAGTGTCTGTTCAAAATGTTTCAAGAGAAATACTCTGGTCACATATGAAAAATATTAATGCAAAACCAAATAGCGGTCGAGAGGAGGGTCTGGGGCAAGATGCATTGAAGTTGTTAATCGAATCCTTAGCAGATTTGATTGCGAAGGTGCGAATTGACCTGTTGCAGCAAGGTGGTGAAATCCTCGCCAAAGTTCGGGAAGTGAACGATTCGGTCGGTAATGTTCGCCGTGAAATTCAACGGCATGTCCAAAGAGGTGATTCGTAATGAACGCTGATGGCACAAGCTATCGTAGTGAGTCTTTTCGACTACACCTGCAACATGGTGCAACCTTGGGCAGAAGCGGGGTTCCTCTGTTACTGCGTGGATATAAAACATCCTGCCGGCGAACACCGCGATGGGAACATTGTTTGTGTCGGTGCTGACGTACACGAATGGTTACCTCCCTATGGCCCCGTAAAGATTTTATTCGCATTTCCGCCATGCACGCATGTGGCAGCAAGCGGCGCACGTTGGTTTAAAGATAAAGGTCTCGGTGGTCTAATTGATTCGCTTCAACTGTTCGACGCGGCCGTGCGTTTGGCGGAGTGGACAAAAGCACCGTATATGATCGAAAATCCCGTCATGTACCATTTCAACCTACTGGCGCAAACCAAATCACACATTCAATCCATGTGATTTTGGCGGATATATCAATCCCTCCTACGATGCATATACCAAGAAAACATGTCTGTGGACCGGAAACGGGTTCGTGATGCCAAAAGCGAAACGCGTGCGACCGGTGCTCGGCAGTAAAATGCATCGTCTGCCTCCGTCGCCGTCGCGCTCGGCATTGCGGTCGGAGACGCCGCGTGGATTTGCGCAGGCTGTGTTTAGCGCGAACCGTGGACGGACCTCTTAACGCCGGGAATGACGTGTGAAGTTCTTAGTCCCCCTCGTATTCGATCTCCTCTTGGGTGAAGAGGATCGTTAGAGTTCGACCATACTTACCTAAGCCAATCACGTCTTCGTTCATTTCGTGACGCGGAGCTTCAGGAAACCATTCGCTCAAACACGATGTGCTTTCCACTTCTTCTGATCGGAGAACATTTTCGAAATCTCTATTAAATCTAGCCGTTGCACTGGATGTCGGCAGTTCGTCGCCGCTTCGTAATGGCCTGATCATTGGAAGCTCTGCGAGAACGGGAGAAGCAAACGCATAATGGATTTGAGAACCTGAGCTGACGATAATGGCAATAGGGTCTTCTGCTAATTGCCCATACCGGATAGCCGTTGCATTGAGAGATGTCTTGCACAGATTCGCCAATGCTTTAACCGATTTCAATCCGACGCCTGCTTTTCGGGCTGCTGGAATGAACAAATGTCGAGGCATTAACAAGTTTGCACTGAACACGTCAGCCTGCTTTTCGTTGGGGTCAGATGAAGTAAATGCACTCGCCGAATAATGAGTAGTAGCTCCATCTTGAAATAGAAACTCAACATGCCCAGGTAAAAAGTAGTGCCCGAGCTCATGACCAACGGTGAAGTTCACGAACCCTTCATTATTCAGATGATTGGCGTATCCAATGGAAAAATTATTGCCGATCATCATAAGACAGCCGGCAATCCCAGGGGCTGTTGATGGAAACGGTTGAACGTTGATGTCTTTCCGACCCGCAATTTCAATCGGACGGATTGGAAATGAAATAATATTTAACTCTTCGAGAACATCTTTTGCGCATTTCTCGGCTTCCTGCTGCAATAGCTTAGGGCTACGCATAGATTACGTGTTCCGTTTAGCTAACTGATCTGCCATCTGTTCGAGAAATTCCAAATCTTTGGCAGTCAGTTGTTCGGCCTTGCGGAAGAGCTTGCCTACCGTTGCATTCGACAACGCTGGCGAATCTGAACGTCCGATGAGATAATCAGTAGTAACTTGTAATGCGTCGGCCAGTTTTCGAAGGTTGTCGAACGATGGGGAACGCGTTCCGGTCTCAAAATGGGAAATTGCCGACACTTGGAGTTTAGTTGCTTCGGCTAGGTCAGCTTGGTTCCAACCCCGAAGATCACGAGCGGACTTTAAACGTTCGGGAAAAACTTTTTGCATAATTCAGTTTGACGTCATGTTGACGATACCGTATACTATTAGTTGACGATAGGGCCGGAACAAATCCGGTCTTATTTTTAACTTCGTGTTTACGGTTTCGTCAAACTTTACACGACGAAAAAGAAAGTGAAAGAAAAAACAATGCAAACTGCAAATAAACCAACCGATGCACCGCCGCGAATCGTCTTCTTCATCGACAAGGAGAAATTCACGGTTGATGTGAAAGAACTCAGCGTCAAGAGCCTTATCGTGGATTATGCGAAAGAGGACCCGACAAAAACAACGCTGGGCTTGAAAGAAGGCAACCAGACGCCAAAGTTCACTAACTTGGATGAGGTGATTCCTCTGAAGGAAGGCATGCATTTCGTGCTATTCCACAATGAACCCACTCCTGTGTCATGAGTGACTACGGACCTGAACGGCTGTTGGCCGAACTGATAAAGCTCGGGTACCATGTCGAGAAGGTTACTGGCAGCGATGGGGGCATCTTTGTGGTGCTCCCGTCGTTTGAAGTGCCGGCCGGCAAATTTGCTGGTCAAATCATTGGCTTAGGCCTCTATGGGACTCCCGATTATCCGAATAGCGTTCATTCTTCAATCCACGTGAAGGCTAGTCCGCAGCTGTATGAACCCACGCAGAACGTCCCTAATGTGCGGAACGTCCAAGCGAGTGCTCTCGGTTCTGAATGGCGATACTGGAGCAAGAATTTTAACTGGCCCAATGAAACAGAAAAAACGGCACGACGGCTCATGGCGCGGATAACAACAATCTTTGAACATGCCTAACAACGAATTCAGCGTCGCGATGACGAATGTCGCCGACGAATTACTGCGAAAGCACTTATTGCGTCCTGACGGACAAGAAGATCTGTCATTATGCCTATGGACGCCGTCCCAGGGAGATCGGCGCTTAACCGCACTGCTGCATACTCCTGTGCTTCCAGAGGCGAATGACAGACAAGTCCATGGAAATGTCAGCTTCAATTCGCAGTATGTAGAACGCGCCGCAAAATTGGCGATGGAGCAGAAATGCGGTTTGGCATTGCTCCACAGCCATCCATTTCCAGGTTGGCAAGGTATGAGCTACGACGATATTGCCGCAGAGAGTAAATGGGCTGGCGCAATTGAAGCATTGACGGATTTGCCTTTCGTGGGACTGACAGTCGGTTCAGATGGAGTTTGGAGTGCCCGTTTTTGGCAGCACGTTGCCGGTCGGGACTTTAGTGAGCATTGGTGTCGCGATGTCCGCAGTGCCGGGGAACGGCTTCGCGTTCATTTCGCAGATCGAGTCGCGCCGCCCCCTGTGTTCCACGAAATGTTCAAGCGCACGGCTGTGGTGTGGGGCGAGGAAAACCACGCAACGCTGGCTCGTCTGCGGATCGGTATTGTTGGATTGGGAAGTGTGGGGAGCCTGGTAGCTGAAATGCTTGCACGAATGGCAATGGAGCATGTCACGCTCATTGATTTTGACGAAGTGCAGGAACACAATCTAGACCGGTTGGTGACGGCGACAAAAAAGGACATCGGTCGATTGAAAGTCGATGTGACAGAGGAGAGAATGTTGGCGAGTTCGACAGCCGCAAACATTGAAATAAGGAAAGTCCCGTACAGTGTTGTTGAAGAACCAGGATATCGCGCCGCTCTGGATTGCGACGTCATATTTAGCTGCGTGGACAGGCCTCGGGCGCGGAAAATCTTGAATCATCTTGCGTATGCACATCTCATTCCGGTTGTTGACGGTGGAATTGCGGTACGATTCAAGAATAACGAATTCAACGGCGTTGATTGGCAGCTGCAAACCGTTGGCCCCTCCCGCCCCTGTCTTGAATGTATCGGCCAGTTCAATTCTGATGATGCCTGGACCGAAGAGGCCGGGTTCTTCGAAGATCCATCGGTACTTACAGAATTTACCAAGAGATCACGCATTCAAGCGAAATGAAAACGTGTTCCTTTTCAGCGCAAATCTCGCGTCGCTCGAGGTGTTCCAGATGGTTGAGTTGTGCACTGGCATCGGCGGAATTTATGACTACGGAATTCAACGATTTAGGTCGAACATTGGAACGCTCGAATATGACGTTGAAAGGGAATGTAAAGCCGGATGCGGGATGGAAAACCTGACTGCACAGGGTGACCGACATTTCCATCTCTACGGATTGGATAAAGCTGCAGAGGCCGCGCGACGACGACAAACAAAAACAATCAAGACCAAAAAACAGCGACGCTGATTTTTGTAATTTTTATTAAATATTATGGCAGCATACTTTCTAACCAGTAATCCTAACAACCTGTTGGCAGCTTTCAAAAAAGCCATTGATGATGGTCATGTCGTCACATGGAGTTATGACAGCGATGGAGATTTTACCCACGCTGCGACTCAATGGAAGAACCTCGCGTGGTTTCGCCCTACGGCGAAGGCTGGTCGTTTAGTATTGAACATCCTAAAATCTCAAAATTCGAGTGTGAGCAAGGAAGTCTACGCAATTTACCACGGCCGCATTATTGAGTCGCTGCTTGCTCATTGTGACAACATGTTCAGCGAAGCAACCGCGACGGCTCTGGCGAGCACAGGCGACATGATAAAATAAACCCATATAAAAAAACATTTACGAAAAGCCCCTGCTAACATTTTGGCCAAGCTGAAAACTATTAAGGGCAACGAAGTTGTTGCCGGCTGCGCGGTCAAGTTTAAAACCGACATGTGAAGGAATTCCACCGGGAAAAACACGTGGTTGTCCTTAAACCTCGATCTCATAACAAGCACCACAAGCCGTTCGTGCTAACCCAAAACTTTATCATCCAAGGAGTAGTTACTGCGGTGCTGCCTTCTAATCTTTAAACAATATGTCCATTGCCGATACATTTAGCGATTTTCTCGCTAATCTCACAATTCAGAATACTGAAACCATCAGCCTTCGTTATGGTGAGCTTACCGCAGCTCTTAACAAAAAGTTCAGAGACACAGAATCCAAGACCTCTAACGTTCTTCAGGTCGGATCGTTCGGAAGAAGTACCGGTATCAACGGCATCTCTGACTTGGACATGTTATATATCATGCCAAAGGCAGAATGGGATACCTACCAGGATGGGAAACAGTTAAAACTCTTGCAGGACGTGAAGTCTGCTGTGCTTGCTAGGTACCCGGCGACCGATGTTCGGGTTGACCGTCTTGTGGTAACCGTCACTTACACAGACTTCCACGTCGAGATTCAGCCGGTGTTCGAACAGGACGATGGGAGTTACATGTACCCGGACACACTGGATGAAGGGGCCTGGAAAATCACAAAACCGCGTGAAGAAATGGAAGCCATGTCCGATATGGATGAGGCAAAGAACTGCAACCTCAAACGACTGTGCCGAATGGGCCGTGCATGGAAAAACAAGCATGGTTTGGAAATGGGTGGTCTGCTGCTTGATACCTTGGCCTATAACTTTCTCGAAGGAACGGAGGAATATGATGACCGCAGCTTCCTGTATTACGATTGGTTGAGCAGAGATTTTTTTCAGTATTTATCAGAATTACCGGAACAGGATTATTACGCCGCGCCAGGCAGCGGGCAACGGGTAAAAGTTAAAAAGAAGTTCCAAAGAAAAGCTAAGAAGGCGTATCGGTTGTGCTTGGCTGCGATTGAAGCGGAGGATGAAAAAGGGGTTAATGACAAATGGAAAAAAGTGTACGGTCGTCCGTTCCCAGCAGCTTCTGAGGAGGTTGTTGAAACTAAAGTCGCAACCGCCTCTCAGGTGACGTGGAGGAACACAGAACAATTTGCCGAAGATAGGTATCCTGTTGATATTCGTTATACTTTAAAGATTGATTGTGAAGTAAAACAAAACGGCTTTCGTGAGCATTTCCTTCGGGATATGATCGCCCGCGCTTTCCCTTTGTTAACAAACAAACAATTAAGATTCACTATCGTTCGCAACACTGTGCCGCCGCCTTATAAAATCGAATGGAAGGTTCTGAATCGCGGTGAAGTTGCCCAAGAAAGGGATTGTATTCGAGGAGAAATTGTCCCAGATGATGGTAACGACCAAAAAATCGAAACAACCAACTTTATGGGCGATCATGTCGTGGAATGTTACGCGATTAAGAACGGAATCGTGGTGGCTAAAGACCGGGTACATGTGCCTATTAATACAAAAATATGAGAAGGGATGATTTGCTAAAACATATTGCCGATACTGGTTACAATGTCGGATTTGGGGCAAAGAAGCACTTCGCTACCTATGACATCACCGACAAAGTACCGGCGATGATTGGCTTTGTTTCGATTGCAATCGGCATTCTCGCTTTATTCATCGACTGGCTTGCGGCAAAGCACTTTGCGGCGGCATTTATCATACTTGGTGTTCTGGGTATCAGCATTTCGTTATATGATCACAAAAAAGAGAGTTACGCAGATGCGGGCCGTAAGCTAACGAAACTCTTTAACCGGCTTAAGCAGCTTTATTTCAACGTAAAAGCTGCGAGCGATTCCGAACTGCCAGAATTTGAACGCCAGTTGAAGCTGATCGAAGACGAGTATAGCCAAATCGGCATGACGGATCAGATCCTTTTTAGCGGGTGGTTTGCGCACTACAAGTTCTTTTGGGAGCATCAGATCGATTGGATCGATGAGCAAAAGCACTTTAAATTTTTTCGCGATAAACTTCCGCTTAGCTTCATGCTGGCTGTGGGGCTGATAGTGGTTGGTGTAATTATCGCGATTGTAGCTTGTCACATCTAATCGCAACTCTTAATCGACAGTCGTGCTCAATATTTATACCGCAGCAAGTTTGTTGATTCTCGTGACAGTTTGCCTGAAAACGACAAACCATCAACGGTGCGCAATGAAACCCAAAAATTAAATTACGGTTTCGACTCAATGGTGAACTGTGTGTTTCCCGAATGAAATTGTTCCTGAAAAGTTGGATAACCCGAAGGGAAATGGCGGGTCAAACTTGCCGTTGGGATGCGGTAAGACATCGCTCGACATTCGACTTCACCGGATTAGGCTGCGCCATGAGCACCAACCGCCCCCACGTAAGTGTGGACTCCTGTGATTCCTTGCGTCATGTGATTCACATAGTCCTCGTTTTACTCGCAATCTGGAATTTTTTTGTTCTCGCGCCTGGAGTTTTCGCGCAAGAAAGTGGCGATAACCCGGTAACCTGGGACGTCGTTCGCTGGCAACAATGGCGTGACATTCAAATAACAAACATGCTTACCCCAACATTCATTACGAACGGCCAAACATTGATTTCTCGGCAGGCAGTCATCACGAACGCAGCCGCCGCTTACGTAGTGCTGGAGTCTGTTGCACAAAAAGACCCCTCCTTCCTGTCCAACTCGGAAAAAATGTCAGTGCTTAGTAACTTCTTGGCCTTTACTAAGGCGCAGCATTGGATGGCAGTTACTGACGACAGCACAAATTTGACCCATAGCCTCGGGTTAAATATTTCGGACACAGACTACTGGGGGTACGTTTCAAACCAAGTCGAGTTTCCACCCCTGCTAGAAAGCCAACAGTTTTTGCAGACAATGTTTCAGCGCAAATACAAAGCCGCTTACGACATGATTGAACATGTGAACCTTAGTTTGCCGGACACAAATAAATGGATTGTTCTGCCATTTCGTGCCGGCTTTATCCAATCCGTCGACAAAACGACGTACGGTAGAATGTTAATTCTGATTCCGAATGACAGGGGACGCGATGGGGCAATTCGAGATAAATGGATTTTATTTGCTATTGCGACACCCGAACTGGCTCCAGCAATCGAGATTAAGAGTGTTTCTATGTTCACGGTTCGAAAAGACCCTGCTAACTCGGGTAAAACGAAAACGTATTACGGCGA
The DNA here is from genome assembly GCA_963702845.1 of uncultured Verrucomicrobiae bacterium. Taxonomy (GTDB): domain Bacteria; phylum Verrucomicrobiota; class Verrucomicrobiia; order Limisphaerales; family Palsa-1400; genus JAICXV01. The sequence goes on from OY969763.1 coordinate 1,958,981, forward strand.
CTTCCTGCGAAACCGTGACAACACCTCAGGAAACATTTCTATCAACTCGACTTTTCTTATTAAGCCGACTCCAAGTAAGAACTGCTACGATTGCCACAAACCTTCGGTTCTTCCGATATTTCCTGCTGCAGAATATGATTTTGACAGTGCCGGTAACCTGATTGAAAAGAGCGTCGGTGTTGGCCAAACGCTCGATTTGGTCAACAATCGTATCGAAGATTACGGCCTACCCGATTTTGGAGTGCAAGATACCTCCGCTTACGGTCCATCCTTGGGTCCGGACGCGGCTCCTCCCTCAGCCGAGTTTATCAAGTATGCGAGTGAGGACAGCTCGTTGTCGGATCAATCAGTTCGAAATATTCAGCGAGCAATGAACTGCGCTGAATGTCATGATGACTTTGCCAAAATCAATTACCTTCAGGCGGTTCGTAGCGATAGGGATGTTAAGGCATTTGTTGGCAAGAGAGGGATGGTGCAGACCTTTATTGAGAATGGATGGATGCCGCCAGATCGAAATCTCACTTCACAAGAGAGGACTGCGTTATGGAAGTGTCTGATGAATCAATACTTGAACTTAAAAACTATTGATGGATTGTTCGTGTCCTGGCTTAAAAATAACGTTCCGAGTCTGCTGCCACAGCCCGCAGCATTGCCCGGGACTCATAATCCGCGCCTTGCAGCCTATTTAGCCCGACATTCCCGGAGTCAAATGCTGCCAGAAGCGGCTGTTATTCGTGACCTTCAGGAAGAGCGAGTGAGGGCTCGGACCCAAGATGCGATTCCCGTCCACGGCTTTTGATCGAGCTTGGCAATTGGATTGACAAGTGCGGTCCAGTTAAATAGTGAAAACGACTTCACAGTTGACGGCGACCGGTCGCATTTCCAAGTCGTGCGTCGGATGAAATCCGTGCGATTTCGGTGGATATACCTAGAAGACGTGTCTGTGGATCGGAAATGGGTTTGTCATCCCTCGGATGAATCAGGTGCAACCAGTCGAAGGAAGTAAGATGCATCGGTTGCCGCCGTCGTCGTTCCGTTCGGCATTACGGTCAGAAACGCCGAACGGATTTACCAAAGCGGTTTTTGAAGCCAATAGCAGTTCTTGTATTTCTGCTCCAGACGGTTTTAGGCAATTTGTGAAAGCATTTCTTAAATGAATCGACCTTTAAGTCTGCGACGGAACGGAACTATTGGAGCAGCTTTAACAAATGGATATCGCATGAAAACAGGAGAGTGAGGATCGATCTTTTTCCAGATTTTGTCTAATGCTGATTTTAGTATTCCAGTTCTATCTTCGTCCACGTCCGGCACCCTGTGGGGTATAGATAGAACCAAAATTTTATGGTCAAAAAAGCCCAGCAAATGCTGGGCTTTTTTGTTTTCCGAGTTTTGTCAAAATCAGAAAACCGACACCCATTTACCAGGATCGAACCGGCGTCAATTTTACGGCTTAAAATCGTGAGCACGATTGGAGACTTCGTAGGCGCTGATTTGTATCGAGACCACCGGTTTTTGCTGCATTTGACAATGGTTAAACACTGAAGAATGTTTCGTTGTATGAAAATCACCCAATCAATTGACAGTTGCCTTGGCGGCAAATGCCCAGCTCTTCATCTCACTGACGATGGACGGGTTGTTGTCCAAGGTTATCGTCTTAATCGCGACGAACAGTCGGCCGTTACCACGCCTGATGGTGAATCTTCTGTGGTAATGGACCTTGAAGTGTTTCGTCGTTTGGCTAGCGACCTTAAAGTCTAGCCGTGCTACAATAAAGGCCGTTCGGTATTCCACATTTTGTGGGGCCACGCCTATTTATGCTTACGCTAGAAGAACTATTCCAATCCTTCAAATCAGAGGCGTTTCGTTTTGAGGCGCTGCCCGCCTACCACATTACCGAAACCGAAGAATTATCGATCTTCGAAAGCTATTTGAAAGGCTAATGTCGTCCCGCGCCCTGGAGACGCGGAATGGCTTTGTTCTGTTCGCGACCGGAAAAAGCAGGGGAAGCAAATCGAGAGAGTCAGAATGGTTCCCGAAAGCTTCAGCTCATACGTAAATTTCGAATTAGAGTGGGGATATCGTTTTAATGTTGAAGCTGGGGAATCCATACGCGTGATATCCGAGAGTGATGTCAAGCAGCTAAACGGAACGATACCGCCAGATTTTTGGGTGTTTGATTCGCAGCGAGTAGCAATATTCGAGTATTCGCCTTCAGGTGAGTGGTTGGGTGCAAAAATCCTCGACACCGGAACTGAACCGTACGTCAAACTTGCGACGATGCTGAAGGAGAAATCTGTCGATTTGAACTCATATTTCGGTACCAAACGAAGAACGGGCCGGTTTCCATGAAGGACATGCTGACATGGTTGAGCACCGTAAACAGTTCGACGATGATCGCGGTGCTTGCTTTGGTGGTGTCTTTGATCGTGATGTTTTTTAATTCTCGGCAGCTATCTCTTTTGGTCAGGCAACTTCGTCTGGATAGTCTCATCAAGATCAGCGACTGCAATCGGCAGCTTGTTTCATTGGGTTTTGCAAAACCGGAGTTGTGGAAAGCGCTAAACGAATCCACGGACTTGCTTGACGGAAAGACCGCGGAAGATCGTAGACGATACTTGCAGCTTTGGTTTAACCACATGCATGTCATATGGAAAGCTCACAGGCTCGGCCTTCTCGATCGAGATGAATGGAACGCCTGTCGTGTAGATTTGATAGATTCTTTACGAATACGATATTTGCGGACGCATTGGTCAGAAGTTAAAGAGTATTATCCGAAAGCGTTCCAATGCTTCGTGGACGACAGGATCAAAGAAGGGGATGAGACGCCTCAACGAGGAGGCGGAGTCCGCGCGGGCTTAATAACTCCCGCATAGTGGATCAGCTTCTACTCGGGGGTATGGTTGCGGATCTATGGTGAAATCCGCATTTCCAAATGAGATCGTTCCAGAAAGTTTCGATATAATTTCTCGGATTTTCAAAAGATCTCCTGCCTCTACCGCTGCCGATTCTACCGATTTACCCACCGTGACCAGTCGTCCAGCGATGGTTCGTTTGATAAGTTCTTCTCTAAAACCTGAACGGAGGCAGTCCCGAGTATGGCAACGGTAATATTTATGTCCTTTGTGCTTTTCTGCGATGATATACCTTCGACACTTCGCGCACCGGAACGTGACAGAAAATAAGTGTCGGTGCTGTGGATTTCTTTTGTCGCGTCTGGTCACAAGCGTCCGGCTGACCTTTTCGAATAGTTCTACCGAAATAAGCGGTTCATGGATGCCTGGGTAAATCTTGGAAGAGCAGGGGAGTTTGCCGATGTAAAACGGATTGTGGAACATTTTGGAAAGCATGTCGGTATCCACTGGCCCGCCCTTGGAATTTCTAAGCCCTTTGGAATTCACTACGGATGCCAAACTCGCCAATGAGTAGGCTCCAGTCGCATAAAGTGTGAACGCTTCTCTGACAAGAGATCCTTTTCTTACATCAATCGTCTTTGTTTTTCCTGGACCATTGTCGACATATCCAATCGGTGCGTGATAGGGCCATAGTCCTTGTTCGAAACGTGCAATTATTCCTTTCAACGTTTCTTCTCTCAAATTGCGGATGTAGTCATCCGCCCGCGCAAACTAGCGGTTGCACAGAGTGGTGAACCCCTTGTTGTTGCCCCTGCGGTTGAAACACTAAAATGAGACTTCCTAAAGTTTTTTAATGGTTTGTTCTTGCGGGAAAGTACTAGGGGCGTATAAGGGTTTCGACGGAACCAAAGTTTGCCACTAAAACCATGGTAACTGGCGGTTTTTAAAAAAACTAGGACAGGCACAAACAACATAGGATCCGATTCCTGAATTCAATCTGACGCCCAAACAACATTCTGCGGTATACCTCCCGGCTTCTGAGCAAATCCACTTCGGAAACGCGCTCGGCAACTTTTATACTTTACATGAAAACCATAGCTAGTGCCGTGATCGCTCTCATGGTGTTCAACCTCGAGTTGCGATGCGAAATCGGCAACACTGTTGTTACTACTGCTCCCGTCATTTCGGTCCAACCAACAGATCAGACTGCCGACTATGGCACTGACGTTGTATTTAGTGTCGCTGCTACCGGAGATGGGCTTACCTACAAATGGCAAAAAGACGGCACGCGACTCGAAGACTACAAGAATGTCGCTGGCGCCAGCACTCCAACGTTATACCTCGCAGGCGTGGCCCAGAGCGATGCGTCCAAATACCGTGTAATTGTCAGCGGTTCGAGTGGTTCGGTAACGAGCGCGGTGGTGGTTCTAAAAATAAATCCAGCTACTGTCTTTAATGAAACCTTTGAGAGTGGGAACTTGAGCCAAAATTGGAGGCCGGTGCTAGAGGCGACGAATTGGATTCCGCTCGATCGAGTCCAAAACCATACTCCCAATGGTTCTGCCTCGCTGGGAGGAGAAGGTCTGAGTGGCCGTTTATATCATAAGCTCAATAAGAAGCTCGAGGGCCGGATACATTTTACGTTCTGGATGTACGATGACGGCAAAAGCTTGGCCGCTTACGGGGAAATCCGTGGCTATCATGGGCACGATGGGTATGCCAAATACCTACATCCGTATGCGATCGCCCAGTCGCTTGCGATCGGCTATCGCAACACCAGCTCCGGCGATACAAATTCGGCAGTTCTAGCTGGCGAATCCATAGATCCCAGCAAGTATCAAGGCCGAGTTTTACGGGGAACTGCCAAAGAAAACGCTCTGGGTTGGTTCAATCTCAACGAGCCGGGCGTTCCGGCGCGGTCACCCGGATGGCATAAGTTCGAGATTCATCGGTTGAGAGATCAAACAGCGATTGATTTTTACGTCGACGGTGTGCTTGGGCGGCGCATCCGTGGCGGTAAGCATGCGGACATTGACACGGTCTTAATTGGTCTTGGTGGCGGCGATGAAACCAATCAACTGGCGACTACAACATCAACAGCCTGGTTCGACGATATTCAATTGGATGCTTACCCAAATTCATTCGATTACGAAACCGATCCTAATGCACCGATTATCCCGAAGCTCATGCAGCTTCGCGAAACCGGAACTAACGCTGAGATTGCAAACGTAACTGCTGTAACGGTGAGTGACCGCCCGGGTGCTGCCCGACAGAATGTCAAAGGAACATGGATGATCGATCAAGCTGGCGCTGTCTATTCACAAGACATGCGCGGCTATCTTGAATTCGCAGTTTCGGTGCCTGGGGATGATGCATATCGTCTGGAACTCGAAGGCCGCGAGCAGAACGGCAAATTCCCGCAGGCTGATCTTCCAGTGACCATCTACCTGGACAATGAATACCTCGGTCACTTTAATCTTCCATACAGTGGTCGAACGAACGGATTAGTTCATTGTTTCACCCCGTTTATCAAGGCTGGCAATCACACGGTTGGCGTCATGTGGGACAATACGCGGACGGGCGTGTCGCTTCACTTGGAGGCAGTGCGCGTTCAATCGTTGTCAGGATCAGCAAACCAACGCGGGTTAAAAAATTGGGTTGCCAACCATTTAGCCGCCGAAAATGGTATCGAAACTGGGCCGCCCCAAAGTCGTGTCTCGCCGGCCTTTATAGAAGGACGTGGCAAATACCTTCGCATGATGAATATTCGGGCAGGCACGGCAGAGGAGTTCGCGGCCGTAGAGGTTCATCCCGGGATTGCTGATCGTTGGTATGCAAATGTGCCGCTCTCGCCGAAGGGACCGGTGCAGGTTGAGGTGCACTATCAAAACGACGGTTTCAGTGAAACGAATGACATCGTCTGGCAAATCACAAACTTGCTTGAGGCAAACAACACAACGATTCGTAAAGGAGATTCACTTTTGCTTACTGCCGCCCCGCTGAATGCTGAGAGCAATGTAGTTACTGTTTTGATCAACTCTAATGTCGTGGCAACGACGGATTCACTTTCTGCGGTACCCTACACCTTCAATGAAGTTGGCCTGTTTCATGTCATGGGCGTTTATGGCAACAGCGCGGCGGGAAGCATGTGGGTCCGCGTGGTGGATGTAGTGCTGGAGCCCGTTGTGCCAGTGTTCACCACTCGTAATCACTGGGATTGCCCCAAACTTCCTGCCGGTGTGACGCTTAGTTACGATCATCGCCTCAACGTTGAGCGATCTGTACGTCAAACCCAAAGCTGCAGCTCAAATGATTCCGCCGGTCGCACCGAATTCGATTCCGTATAAGATTTCGGAACCTTCCAACTGGGAGCCTCGCTATATCCTTGCTCGACTCGGCAACAACCACGGACCTGTCATCGCAAGCACCCGTGTGCAAGGTATCCAATTTGCAGTTCCTCCGGACACTTCCCTGAAACGCGTGGGATCGTACGCTGACGGTTCACAAGCTATCGAGGGAACATATGTCCTGAGTCCCGCGCTGCCGGGACTTGATGTCACATTTAGCTTGGTGCGATCTGGAGTGGCGTTTTCAGATGGGACGATTAACAAGACTCTTAATGCGAATCAATTCGATGAACTAGGTATTGCAAAGCAAAACTTCATTCGAGCCGCCGGCGTTGACGGTAGCGTTTGCACTGAAATCCGGGCGTTCTATAACGGCGTGCTTGTCGTTTACAAATGAAAAAGTTTCTTTTTTCCGTTAAAGCATTTGGTCTGGCCTTGGCGGCGGGGGCTTTCGTCGCCATTTCAGTTGCTCAGCCATCGCAAGTCCTGGACATTCCTATCTCTGCCAGACTGGGAGTTGTTACGGATTCTACGCCGACCATGCCGGGATTAAATCTTGAAGGGCCAAGCGAAGGCGCTCTTCGAGAAATTTGTGATTCATCGCAATCAATCAAACAACGGATTGCGGCGCTGCATTCCATCACAACCATCGATTCCTTAACGATGACAACATTGTGCCGGTTCGTAACAGCGCTACCAGCTGAAGGCGAACCAAACATCGGATCGATGAGATACCTAAAGAACGAAGTGCTTAACGTTTTAGGGCACGATGACAGCGCTCGCGTTCAGCTTGCCCGAGTTTTGATCTCCGTGGCGCGAAACGATTCCCAAGATGTTGTGTTGCGCGATTACGCTGTTCAACATCTCGTTGCGTGCGCGCGAGCAGCCCAAAACAACAAGGCAATTTTACACACAACAATTGCACCTGTTCTTCGAGGTTTTGTGACAGCGCGAACTTCGTTAGCTGGAACGGCGATTTTGGGTCTCCATAGAATGGATGAAGCGGAGTCGGAAATGGAGCGACAGGACATTGATCGGTTAGCACTTGAGCTTGCGGCAGACGATGGGGTTGCACCGGACATTCGGATGACCGCAATTCAGGTTTGCGCCAATCGCCACCTGGAAAGTGTCATCCCAATCGCAGAGGCCGCATTACAAAACAGTACATCAACCGGCTTGCGCATGTCTTCCATTGCTGCACTGGGAATGTTGGGAACGGAGCGACACATCGCAATGTTGACCGCACTTCAAACGAGTGACAGCGCATTGAAACCGGCTATCTCAGAAGCGCTCCGGCGCCTGCAAATACGCATTGCGAAGTCCTACTAACACCGCCATGAAAGCAATTATTGTTTCGTTGTTTGTCCTGGTTCTAGCCGCTCGGGCAGACCTATTGAACCCGTCTGTCTCTGACACTGCAACGAATTGTGTGGTTGAACCAAGCTTTAGTTTGGCTCTTTCTGCACCGACGGGTTCCAACCCATGGCCTATTTATAATTATGGTGACACCGTATTTGCCAAAGCTTTGATCGTTACCAATTGGGGAGACATTAGAATCACCACTACGAACGAAGATTCCTCGGTCGTTTCCGTTGACGTTCTAACGAACTCTCACTTCATCTCAAGCTCTTGGACAGCAGTTGGCCCTGACCCGAGCTATACAAATACCGGTTCGGGGTTGACCGCAACATTTTCAGCAATGCACGGCGTCGGCGTCGGCGATATAACATTTTTTATCACGTACAGTAACAGTTTCCCGTGCACTAACGTTCAGACCGTGCCGCTGCTCGTTCACTACGAGGTGACGACCAACGACATTATCGAAAGCGACTGCTCAACCGGTGCTCCACCATTGCTCGGCTTTTGGAATTTTAATCCGCCGCTGTCGCTGTGGTCTGGTGAAAGCAATGCGAACGATACCGTTGGAACAAACAACGGAGTCGTTCACGGCGCGGTGATGTATACGAATGGCGTGGCCGGCAAAGCATTCTATTTTAACGGCAGCAGTTACGTGTCATGCGGCACAAATGTAGGCAACTTCGGGACGAACGATTTCACAATTGATTTTTGGGTCAAGACGACACAAACCGGTTCATCATACATTGCGAGCAAGCGCCCCATATGCAACCTCGCAAATTTGTGGAATGTGCGCATGGTTGACGGTCATCTTTATCTTGAAACGATCGAAGACACTTCCGGTTATGCGTATGCGACGCTCATTTCTGATTCCACTGTCAACGATGGAGTGTTTCATCATGTGACCATCACGCGAGAAGGCTCATGGCAGTCTATATACATCGACGATGAATTTGACGGCGGCATCGAGTCGGATGCCATCGCCAATCTCAACAACAATGTAGAACTTTGGGTCGGACATAATGTTTGCGGCGGCAACTTCATTGGTACTGTCGATGAACTGAGCATTCTAACGGGCAACGGTAGTCCATGGATGGGCAATCGAGGGCAAATGCCTCTTACTCTGACTAACGTCCAGCAAAGACCAAGCCCCTGGGGAAATGCGCTTCAAGTTGATAGTTCAACGAACGCCAACATAACGTGTCGGTATTTCGACGAAGATGGGTTGGCGAATATCCATTGCAAATCAGGTGCTGTTCGCTTTTGGATAAAACCAAATTGGAATGGCGGAACGGGGCCGGGCAACGCGGGCAGGCTGATTGAAATCGGGGATACAAATTCTACAAGCGGTTGGTGGTCCCTTTGGGTGAACAGTGCTGGCAGTCAAATGTCATTCCAGACGAAGTCCAATGGGAATCTCACAACATACTTCACTCAATCGATCAGCGACTGGGATTCCAATTCTTGGTATCACGTGGTCCTCGACTATGCGGCTGATCAAACCACGCTTTACACAAACGGCATCTTGGCGCAGACGGGGATCGGACTCACGAATTACCCGACCTTAGCCACTCGTGAGGCGTATGGCTTCAGTATAGGCAGCGACCATCTCGGCGCGAATCGTTCTGCCTCGAGATTCGATGAGTTCGCCACCTTCTGCGCCCCTCTGAGCGCAGAGGACATCCTGGATGACTATGTCAACGGTCTGATGAGTTCAACCGTGGGGGTTGGAACCGGTATTCCCGATTGGGATACCTACAACCAACTGCACGCCACAACCAATAACGGAGCACTCGAAGTGTTTACTCCGTTGAAGTAACAACCAAAACAGAGCAATGCGGAAAACTGGACGCACGAACACATACGATGATCTTTACATGAAGGCGCTATCCCTCCTCAACATATCTTTGATTCTCAAGAAGCAGAAGTTACCGACTAGCTTGTGTTATTTGCTAACGTTCCTCACTTTTCTTGTTTTATTACCAAAAGCCGACGCACAAAGCTGCTCCAGTACCGGTTTAACCCTGGGAGCGTATGTGCAATACCAGACAGTGTACCTCGATCGTTCCAAGTGCGGATTCGCAGAGTATACGAACATGGATCTGCCGAGAATCCATATTTATCACCAGCAACGAATCATTGGCGATTATTCGTTTCATTATACAAACGATTATACCCAAAGCGAAACGGATAGCGGTTCGTCTGACAGCTCTGAGCAGTGGGAGATCTGGCCGGGAACCTATTCGAAACACCAGACAGCGACGAAGAATTTTGACTTTACCGAAACGATCAACTTGCACATCACTTCAGGTGAAACGGATTTCTGCTTTCCTACCAACACGTGCGAGGGCAGCGGTTCTTTTAATTGTACGATAGACGATGGGCGTTCAAACGTCTGGCAGAATTCTATTGCGACCTCGACCACCTCATGGGATTCGTACCACTATACCAGTAGCGAATCGTCGTCGGTTAGTACCAATGATTGGAGCCTTGGTCATTGCGATGTTGGGTGGGCATTTATCGGGCCATTCACCGAGATTAATCATTACCTCCTGTATCATACACGCACCTACGGGACCGATGGATATGATAATGACTCGACGAACGTAGATACAGGTACCGATTGTGTGATTGCTCACCGGTCATTGACGCAGATTATCGATCCGACAAATGCAGTCTCCGATTTGAGCGTCACAAACACAAGTTTACCTCCGCTGTGCGATAGTTGCTCGAGCGATACGTTCGTCGATGCTACGCATGACGTAAACACTTACGTTTTGTCGCTAGAGTACACCGACGTTGAACTGAGCAACAACATTGTCGGATATATGCCGGATTTCTCGGGAAGTTGGGTTACTCCGAACGGAGAGGGAAACGACTTCTATATAACAACAGCCTATTCAATGATCGACGGTGACCACATCCACGGACGATGGCAGCCCACCCAAGAAAATGGGGTCGACGCCGAGATGCAGAAGATGAAGTATCGGATTGTCATTCCGAACACCAAAGCTACGAAGCGTTACGAGGTGTCGTGGGATCTGATAACATACGACTTTACCACCGGAGTAGTCGAAACTGTCCCACGCAAGGTTTCTATTGATGGGACTGGAGGATCCGATCCCATCTACGCTGGTGAGGAGATTGTGAGCCCGCCCCATTGGGACGACAGTCGCGAATTTTTCGGAGGCGTTGTTGCAACGTGGGTGGACAACCTTGCTATTTCAGAAATGTCGGAAGGCCTTGCTGGCGCAGGACCGGGATCGCTGTCTTGGAGTGGAGGCGCTCCTGGATGCGCGACCTGTGGCCGTGTTAGCGCCGCCTTTCAACGGTCCCCCTACGGCGCTTTGACTGCGTCGTTCAGCTTGGGGAGGGCGCTTGGTTACGGTTCGGCCGGAAATGTGGAGATATTGGCACGCGTTCCGAATCCCACGTTAGCGACGCCAAGCAGTCTCCTGTATCCTGACGGGATACCTTCGACTGAGACAGTCCGGGATTCTGGCGTCTTGCGTCAGATCAACGCTCCGCAAGCCTTGGTGGACATCGTCACTCTCGATGCCTTCTCATATCAGTTGCGATACTATCTGCCGTCGCAGGTTGGGGGTCCGAGCGGTAGTCTTCATTCGGTGAGCGGCAGCCCCTTTGTCACGTGGACGATCGAAAATCCAGATGCATCTACGAACACGTACAATCGGCTTCAGATTACCGAAACGCGCGGATCGGATACCCACGAATATCTGTACACCTATAATCCGACGAATTCGGTCTGGACTTTGACTCGGCCCGATAATTCACAGGAAGAGATCAGCACCGGGTTCACCAACAACGTGGATTGGATCACTTTCAACGTGACGAACACGGTGCGTAGCGCATCAGGACAGATCGATTTCCAAGAGGTACGGGTGTATCAACGTCCGATGGCTTTCTTAGCTGGAATAACGACTAATCTAGGACTAATCGCCAATAATCCGCAAATAGGATTCTTGCTCACGACGAACATCACTAATCCTGGTTCAAATGCTAGAATAACAACTTACAGCTACTACAGTACTAATTACGGCGCAACCATATCGGAAACCGCTCCCGGCCCTTGGTATCATTCGACAATCCCTCCGGTGCGGTACATAAAGAGATCAGACGGCAAATGGGACTACTTCGCCTATAACGCTCAAAACGTGACGGATCACGTCACGCCGTTCGGGGACGCTGCGCCACCAACATCAGGTGCCCCGTCTTACTCCACGTCGCGACATACCGTCTATTCGGAATTTGACGGAGGCGATTTTTTGACTTACGCGCAGGATACAGTGCAGGAGGATAAAGCGCATTGGACCACGCATATTTCGTTCACGACGAACTTGTCTCCTGGCGTCCATTTTTACGGTGAAACTGATGGAACGCAAAATTATCACACCATTACGGGATACTTCACGAACGGATTTAATGCGGGCAGGCTGCAAAGCGTGCAGAAACCGGACGGCACGTTGACGCTTTACGCCTACGACATTGCTGCCGACGCCACGCAGACGAATACCGTTTGGTCCGGGGCACCCAACAGTGACAAGACAGCAGTGGTCGATGGCACTAAAACTGTCACAATTATGGGACCGGTCGGACAGATAATCTCCTACACGCAAAACGATATACGTTCAGGAATAACATTGGCGAACGACGTATATGGAAACTACGACTCACTTAGCCGGCCGCAGTTGGTCACACACATGGATGGAACAACAGAGCAGAAGTATTATAGCTGCTGTGGAATTGATTATACGGTCGACCGTGACGGTGTTACGACTCAGTATTACTATGATGATGCCAAGCGACAGGTGGCGACTGTCCGTAACGGCATAACGACGAGCAACCTGTTTGACTCCGTCGGTCGTATCTTGAAAACAGTGCGAATCGGAACCGACAACTCGCAGATCGTGTTGGGGCAATGGCAATACGACCTATCGGGCACCCTGATTCGCCAGACCAATGCGTTGGGGGGCGTGACAAGCTATAGTGAAAGCGGACTCGTACGGACGACTACAAATCCAGACGGCGGAACGATCATCGAAACTTATTATGGTGACGGACAACTGAAGAGCCGCACCGGGACGGCGGTCCACGGCGTCGCATACTCTTACGACGTGGACTCGCCTGGGCACCGGATCACGACGGAAACCAAACTGACGGCTGCTGGCGTCGCTACCTCCCAAGCCGTGAGTTCATACATAGACTGGCTCGGAAAGCCTACGAAGACTGTTTACAGCGATACTTCGGGGTCGAGTATTCAGTATTCCTATAATACAGCGGGCCGATTGGCTCAAGAAATTGATTTTCAGGAAGTCACCAATTTATTTGGGTACAACTTGAAAGGCGAAATGACGACCAATGGCATCGACATGGACGGTGATGGGACTATCTATGCGGGCGGTACTGACCGCCTCACTTTTACCACCAATGATGTCGTTTCTGACGGCGTAGACGTCCTGCGCTCACGAACGTATGTGTGGATGACAGACAATGATGACACGCTGACGCTGGTTTCAATGTCTGAAACTGCCACGGACGGCCTGCAATCGTGGCAGACGCGCTACAGCGGCTCGGGCAGTCCTGTAACGACGCATTCCCAAACGGTTTATAGTGGCACCAACCGCACTGTCACCGTTACCGCGCCTGACAATTCCCATACCGTCACTCGATATGCAAACGGGCGTCTCGTCTCCGTCACGCAATACGATTCAACGCCCGACCAGGTTGGAAGCATGAGTTACGGCTATGATGCCCATGGCCGGCAAAACAAAATTACTGATGCCCGCAATGGGACAGCAGTTTACACCTACAACGATGCCGATCTTGTCACGGCCGTCACGACGCCGAGTCCCGGCACACTGGGCGGTTCTTCGCAAACAACTATGACGCAATACAGTAAATCGTTACAGGTGACTAATGTGATTCAGCCTGACAACAGCGCTGTAACGAATATTTATTTGCCCACAGGCGAAATAGCGCTCAGCTATGGTTCCCGCACATATCCGGTGGGCTATAGTTATGATTATGCCGGCCGCGTCAAAACGATGACCAATTGGTCCGATTTCAGCAGTACAAGCGGAACGCGAGTGACGACGTGGAACTACGATTCGAATCGCGGTTTTCTTACGAGCAAAATCTACGCGGACGGCAAGGGAACATCTTACCAATATACCGACGCGGGACGGCTATATGTTCGCACTTGGGCACGTGGCACGAACACGACTTACGCCTACACACCTGCCGGCGATTTATACTCGGTGACCTACGATGATGGTTCCACGCCTTCGGTGACGTACAGTCATGACCGAACTGGCCGAATGAACTCGGTGGTGCGGGATGGCATGACGACAACCTTTGCCTACGACCTGGCGAATGATGTCTTGAGCGAATCGTATTCAGGAGGCGTTCTGAACGGCTTGTCGGTTACCAATGGTTACGATGCTCTGCTGCGCCGCACTGGTTTGGGAGCGCTTGCTGGTTCTTCTGTCCTCACCAGTGCCGGATACAGCTACGATAATGCCTCAAGATTGGCGACGGTTACATCAGGTTCTGACAGTGCGACCTATGGTTACGTTGCCAATTCGCCATTAGTCGGCCAGATTGCCTTCAAGCATGGAGGCGTCACGAAGATGACCACAACAAAGCAATACGACCATTTGAATCGGCTGACTTCGATTTCATCTATTCCCACCCTCGCGACTTTCGAATACTCGTACAACAATGCGAATCAACGCACGCGCGCTACCTTGCCGGACAGTTATTGGAGTTACCAATATGATTCACTAGGCCAGGTCACTTCGGGTAAGAAATATTGGAATGACGGAACTCCAGTGGCAGGACAGCAGTTTGAATACAATTTCGACGACATCGGAAATCGAAACACAACCAAAGCTGGCGGTGACCAAGCTGGCAGCAATCTACGTTTGGCTCACTACACCAACAATATTCTTAACCAGATCACGAGCCGCGATGTCCCGGGTTACAAAGACATTACCGGTCTGAGTCTTGTTACCAACGCGGTGACCGTGAATGGCCAAAGCACGTATCGAAAAGGCGAGTATTTCCGCAATGAACTCGTTATTACCAACACGACATTACCTGTGTGGACAAACGTTTCAGTTGCGGCGGGAAGCCAAGGCGTTTCGGGAAATCTTCTTGCAGCAAAAACACCGGAAACCTTCAGCTATGATTATGATGGAAATCTCACGAATGACGGCCTATGGACATACACGTGGGACGCCGAGAATCGGCTCGTTTCGATGGAATCAATTTTGACAGTTCCCACAGCGGCGAAGAGGAAATTGGATTTCCTTTATGATCACCAGGGACGGCGGATACAGAAGCTGGTCTCGACCAACAACGGCGCGAGCTACGTCGGCCAATATACAAACCGGTTTGTTTACGACGCGTGGAACTTAATCGCCGAAATCACATCGAATAATTCACCCATGCGTACATATTTGTGGGGCGCGGATTTAAGTGGCGCGATGCGAGGAGCAGGTGGAGTCGGCGGGTTGCTCGAAGTTTCGTATTTTGGTTCAGCGGTCACAAACTGTTTTGTAGCTTTTGATGGCAATGGGAATATTAGAGGCGTCGTTGATGCAATCTCGGCCTCCTCAATAGCTTCATATGAATATGGCCCCTTCGGAGAAGTCATCCGCGCTACCGGCCCGATGGCCAAGGCTAATCTCCTACGGTTCTCGACCAAATATACCGATGATGAAACAGATCTGGTTTACTACGGCTATCGCTTCTACGCCCCGAGCACTGGAAAGTGGATCAGCCGAGACCAGCTTGGAGAACGAGGCAGTGCAAACCTGTTTGGATTTGTAAGAAATCAGCCGACCGGTCGAATCGATGGCCGTGGGCATGTCGATCTAGGTTTTCAAAATAATCGGTATCCAGTAGGAGGTTGCAATGGTAATATGACAGTTGGTTGGAATGTTGGTTGGATTGTGCCTTCGGACAGCCCTGCAGGATTTGTAATTCAGAAGATAGACTGGAGCTTCGAAGTTTATACTTGTCCCCATGGTATAGATGGGGAGCACCAACTAACCGACGAGGAAATCTGGGGGGAAACCGGTAATGAGGGCGATCCTGTGTATCATTTCTGGGAGTCCTGGCAGTACAATGGAGACAACACTTGGAATTCGAGACCAACGGATGAATGGAAATTTGTCGGTCTTCACAATAGATACAGGGGAATTATTACAATTACTGGTTCCGCTGCATTTTATGAAGGAACCGATTTAAGTAGTTTTGGTGGGGACTGGGGGGATACCAAGAGTCCTTTGAGTAACGGACTTTTCGCAACTATAGTTCCGCCCAATCTACCAGAGACCGATTCGAGTATCCAGCGTAAGTTGGTCATTGCGTGGAATGCCTGCCAATGTGATGAGTGCAACCAGACCGAACTCTGGTGGTTTGCAATGTTTTGAGTGTATGAGATTTTTTCTCAGCTTTTTCTGTTGTGGAGTTCTCTGTTTACTCGGTTGTGCCGGTACGTCCCACCTGCAGGAACGGCAATCTCGCCGCGCCCTAGCGAAGATCGCAGACGTCCATGCGAGTACGAACGACTTGCTTTCGGCTTTGAGATCGCTTCGGGACTCTGGTTTGACAAACGAGCCGCCGCAGTTTTGGAGCGCCATCGCGAACAATCCTCAATACAGCGTGGATCACCGTAGTCGCGCAGTTCTACAGCTATTTGCTCGTCACTTCCACAGTGGAATGACGCTGGGCAACATTGCTGAGCTTCTGAACCATCCAAGGTGGTTACACGAAAAGGACGTCCTCGTGCCAAGGGCATGGATGGGGCCATCCCCATTCGAGAGAATAGTTAACGACGAGTATCCTTTCGTGTGGATACGTGTGATAAACTCGCCAGCCCAACGAGATAACATAGCACCGATCATCTACCTCTCGATTCGCGGAGACACACAGCGTAAGGAAGTGTTTGAATGTCTAAAAGGGAATACCAACACGTCGGTGCAAAATATTGTGGTGGATGAAATCGCCTCGCAGGAACACGTCGGCGGAAAAATTCCCCCATCATAAACCAGTTTGGCATGACTACCAATCCGGTGCCCATACGCTACCCATAAGAGGTTGCCGCATTAGGGCGCAGCGGTCCAAAAGGCAGAACGTTTCTATCTTCAATCGTAAGCGAAAAGGGGTCGAAAAGGGGTCAGCTCCGAATGGCGCTTAGATAGTAAGGTAAGCGTCACCTGCAGCCTTTCAATTACCCATATCTCGCGTGCATCTGTGCAGAAAATTTCCAAATGTTTGTATGTACATTGTAAAACATTTATGGTGCAAGACTGGGGATGCGAACCAAAACACCTCTGCCCTTGTGCTAACAAATCAATTCTTTAGGTTGGAAGGAAAGTCTGGATAGACCACGAATTGGATGGCGCGTACTTTCAAGATGTGCGTCTTGGAAAACGGCTGCGTACTTTGCTGGGCTTGATGTCCAATGGGCTCGGGCAAACTATTCCTTTGGCATGCGAGAGCCATCAGGCCACACGTCGGCGCGCGGTTTTTCACTTTTGGCCACTTCAAGCGTCTCCGCATGCAACAAAACAGCCCCCACCATACTCGCTGCCAAGCCCGCCCCTACAATCGCTAGCTTCGCCGGCGGCTTGCTTCTGCGCATCTTCAAGTCGCTTCAGTTCGTCGTCTCTGTCTTTCTTTTGTTTCTCTGCTAATGCTTCTTTGAGTTTCTCATACTGGTCGTGACACTTGTCTATTGAGTTGTACATTTCCATGCAAATAGCGACCGCAGCGGCAGCCTGGTTGACTGTAAGCTTTCCGGCGGTCTTATCTGCATTTATTTTGTTTTGGGTGGTATCAACTGCAGCCTTAAAGCTCGCAAGGTTCCTTTCCGCCAAATCGTATCTTATGTCTCGACCGGAAAGCGTTAGAATGCCGACAAACCCCGTTGGCGTATCTCCTTCCAAACGCCAAAAGTTGCGGTCATCAAAACGCTGCATAATTTTGCTGAAGGGTTCCAAGTTTATTTTCTTAGCATCTGCTTCCGTCCACGGGACTTTATAAAAAGCTCGGGTGTCATCTGGAACATCTTCCATCTTTTCAATGAAGTTATGAGCATCTGTCAGGTTGCAAGCTTTTAGCAAACCATCAAATGATTGAAACATCTGAGGGTCAATCAAGAGGGTCCGTGTGATGGTTACGTCCAAAACTATAACTGGAGCCCCAGCGATCGTCCTTACTTCTGCCTTCCATTGGTCAGCCATATTATTTCCTTTCGGGTTGAGATTTTAAGCCTAGATAATTGACATTTTGGGCTTTGGCGCGGCAAGACTGGCCCTCGCCGGACCATCTGTCAACTTGGGACTACTCAAGAAGGAGGCCTATCGCTAAATTTTCCCAATTCTCGAAGTTTGTTACAACAACGTTCGATGTTAAAGTAATACCTCCCGCAATTAGATCGATCGCTGTTATCTTTGTTTTGCGAATTATTTTCCGGGAAGATTAGGCAGGATTATACCCCGCTCACTTGCAGTTATAGGAGAGATGACGAGAACAGCCATTGTCAATTCTGTGAGGTCCTTAACATGATCCTTGCCTACCCATACCGTCGTTTTGCCGTAATGTCCAGAAACAGCATCAGGCGGTGGCGGACCGCAATGAATCCAAGCATTCGTTGCGGCCTTCGAGTATACCTTGGTCAAAAGATTAAATAGGTTGCCGCTATCAGTTTCAGGCACGACCGTCCAAGACTCTTGCCAATTCCGAGTTCCAGACAATGTTGCTGTTCCGCTTGATGGGCTAGCCCAAGTGCCTGCCAGCGTTGGATTGGCGGTATCACTTATCTGGACGATGCCTTGGGTTAATTTTAAGTGCCAAGGAAGCGCGCCAGGTCGTTCTCGCTGCAGCGCCACATTGTCAAGGACCATTCTGTACTCTAGGTCTGTAAACGTTGATCCTACGGCCAATGTGCTTTTCTTCAGTTGCATCGACGTGCAGCCGCACACCGCTAGAGATAACACCACATATAACCACCACACCTGATTCATTTTCATTGATACCTTTTCGTCATTTGCGTGTAGAATAGCCGCCTAAGTTTCTGTCTTTGTTAACTGGTCACCAATCCAAGATCATTCTTCAAAGTTGCCAAGTCCAAGCCTTGTGGTGCGGTTCCGAGCGTCTTACTAATCCAGTCTTCGCTTAAAACCGCATATGCTTCGTCTGCATAAGCATGGTAAAACGGCCAACTCATCACTTTTAGTGCACCCCAAGTTACGACATACAAATTCCTTTGATCGTAGCCGACGGCGGGAATGCAGTGTCCCTTTTGAGGATTTGGTGCGGCGTCTCCAACCGCACCTTGCGGGGGGAGTTCCCACGGGACTGCTAGTGGATCAGGAACATCATCGCCGCAGGCAAAATCAGGGAGTGACACGCCGATGTAACAGCTGCCAAACAGATAAATTGAATCTTGAACGAGAATACTATTTCGAAGTTCAAGTTGAGCGAATGCCATGATTGTATCATTGTCGATTCCGACCGCGCGCCAATATATCAAGAAGTCCAACATGCTGACACCATTGTCAGTTTTGTTGCCAACGAAGTGCTTGTAAGCAGCTATGATATCGTCAGTAGATGGTGTGACTGCGTCTCCCACATTTGCTGTCCATTCTTGAATCATGTGACCGGCAGCCGCGCAGGTACAGTCACCATACTTGTCATTGCCCATAATCGGCCAAGCTTGGACTGCTTTCGAATAATCGATAGATGTGGGAGGTGGTGGCAACGACGGAGTGATATATGAGCTGAGTCGCAATGTTCTTTTGTCAAATCTCGGCGGTAGTTTTCCAAGTTTCATTCGATCAATCTATAATGCAACCAGCACGCGATATGTTTGACACAGCTATCCAATAACATGCAACTAAAAATCTATTAGTTAAATTGCGCGTTGCTGCGGAAAAAACCTAGCCACGCTAACCAATCTTTCTTCTGAATGCCGTTGCTGTCCCCCTGAGATAGCAATCATCAAACGCAGCTCATGCGCCTTCAATGAATCTCGGAATTCCATGAAAGTAATACGGGAAACCTCGTTGTAATCTTTCAGGCAATTCTCTAGTCCAAACTATTTGACTGTCTATTCCACTGCTGCGACTATCCCGTTTTGCTGTATGAAGACCCTTGCTGATTACACTCCAGAACAACTCGAGCAGGCAATAGCTCTCAAGAAACAGATTGCAGCTCTGGAAGCACGACTTGCCACTCTTTCAGGAACTGATCGGATAAATCACAGACGCGCACCTACACAGGTCACTACGTCTACTCGAAGCATTTCTCCGAAAAAGGCGAAGCGTAAAATGAGCCCTGAAGGACGGGCCAAGATTGCAGCTGCTATGAAAGCGAGATGGGCGAAGGCGAAGGCAAAGGGGAAGAAATCTTTGACGTAGGCTATAGTTCGAGAAACGCACTACACAGATTTGGAAGGCCCACATCGCCTCAGTTCGATGTAGTCATTCGCTTGCACCCATTTTCCTCAGCAATTCGACGACAGCATCTTGTTGGTAGTCGATTGCCCTCTTAAGTGGTGTGTGTCCATTCTTGTCGCGAGCGTTGATATTCGCACCCTTTGCCACCAGCGTTCGAACACCCTCTACACATCCTTCTTGAGCAGCAACATGCAATGATGTTTCGCCGGTCTTTCCTTTCAGTTCAATCTTCGCACCACTTTTAAGGAGGAATTCGATTAAATTGGTGCAACAACGGGCAGATGCCACATGCAAAGGAGTTCGACCTCCGTCCTCTGTAATGTTTATTGCAGCCGGATTCGTCGAAATTACACGAGTGTATACAAAATATGGCTTCATTGTGGTGTGTTGATTAACTGGTAATCCAACACCTATTGTGAGCCATCAAAGCGGAGAAAAATGGGAACGCTTCTACGCATGTGATGCTTCTGTTACGATGATTCCTACGGATCACTAGGAATCGGAACAAACCTCCCATCACGATTACGTTTGCGTTTCGGAACAACCGGCCGCGTTCGGATCGAAGGGAAAGCGTTTGAAGATAGATAATGATGGATCGATTCTCTTCCAGATGGTTCTAAGCGCTATTTTCAACGTTTTAGTTCGATCTTCGTCCAAGTCCCGCTCCGATGACCATGGAAATATCGTTTTGACCTGGCAATCGACTCCGGGGCGCATTTATCAACTCTCCGCCACAACGAATCTAGACGGCGTCGGTAAGCCGATTCTTGCAACGAATGCTTTTAGCACTGTGATTACGTCGATTACAAAGTCAGTAAAATTCTTTCGCTGGCTAGGCAGTAAGAACGTCGAATAGTTCGTCGCTGCCTGATCCTCCTAAGGCGTTGTCGCAACTGCTAATTGCAGCTGACTTGTACTGCCACTAATCTCGGAGCCTCCGCCGACAGCAGCTGCTTTGGGGTAAGCGTCATCGGAGAATCGAACATATCCAAGAATGTGTGCAAATTTGTTGAAAGAATCATCTGAATTGTTCGTAATCATGTTAAGACGGTCGAAACGATGTGCAGATTGCTGGACGAGACTGAGACTCGGATGCGAAGATCCAAAACGCTGTGAACAGCTATCCGAGTTGTTGGGGCGGCCTGTCACTAACCACACAAACCACAAGAATTGATAATATGAGCAAGAAAACACGTCCTGATAACGAAAATATGGTACTAACGCCCGGCGGACGCCGCCCGAAAGAAAACGTACAGAGCGTCGCTCCTCATGAGATTGTCGATCTTAGCCAATTGAAGGGTGTCGGCGTTCAACGTCGGCAACTCTCGCTCGAATCAATAAAAGCAGCATCAACAACTCGAGTTCTCACTCCCGGAGGTTTTCGCCACCCGTCGCTGGTTCATCCCGTCGAATCCGGGCACAGAATCCAGTTAGCGGATGCGAAGATAAATGTACTGGACCAGCATGCTAAGAAAGTGGCTGAAATCGATAAAGGCGCAGTTGCAAACCAAGAGATTCCTGGACTAGGGACTGGCTGGATTGCGTATTGTTATTGGGTGAACACCACGGGCAATCCTGTTACTTCGTTTCGCACAACCTGGATCGTGCCGCCCGCACCTTCACAACAAGAAAGCCAAACTATTTTTTTGTTCAACGGCATTGATCCGCAAAATCCGTCGCAAGGGATATTGCAGCCGGTACTCCAATGGGGGACTTCGGCTGCGGGCGGAGGCAGCTATTGGTCGGCAGCAAGTTGGTATGTGACAGGCGACGGTCATGCCTTTCACACACCGCTCGTGCCCGTCAATGAAGGTGATGTGCTCGTGGGCGCCATGCGATTGGTCGGCGGAGCTAACGGACTTTTCACATACGCTTGCGAGTTTGAAGGCCTCGCGAACTCGACACTCACGATAGATAACCTTCCAGAATTGGTTTGGCTCAACCAGACGCTCGAAGCCTACGAGATCAATCAATGTGGAGATTATCCAAACACGATATTTACGGCATTTCGCAACATCGAAATTGAAACAGGAAAAGGCGCTCCGATTGTTAGTTGGACGCCTGTCAATCAGGTGACGGATTGCGGTCAGCACGCCACTGTCATAAATAATTCGTCAACAGGCGGTGAAGTGAACATCTATTATACAAACCGAACCGTAAAAATTCCGGTAGAACAGATCGCGGCTGGAATGAAGATTCTTATCGGGGTTACGAATGACGGAAGTGGCATTGCCATACTTTCAAACGGACAAATAATTCATATTCAATCCGGTGGGCCCGGCGATCCTGTTCTCAGTCAAATTATGACCGCCGTTGGCGAGATTGCAGCCGGGATTGCCACGCAACAACTGTCAAATACGATTGCGGAATCGAAACTGCGGGAAACGGTAAAATCAGCGGGTAGAGAAGTTATTGTCGGCGCGCTAGAACGGACGCTAAAAACGTTAAAAAATGTCATTTGATAAAGCGCTAAGCATTGCGCAATAGCGCAACGACGACCTTCAGCCACAACTGCAGGCTCGCCTTGATCAGCTCTCCACAGGGTTGATCGGCCAGAAGGCAAACCCCTTTGAGCGTCGGCTATAAACACTGTGGCTCAAAGAGCGGCTTTGGTCCTGGCCAGCGGCGACCCTGACGCAACGATCGGTTTAACAGACGCAGACTCATGGTTGTTTGCTCGGTAACAATGAATATGACGCAACGAATTATCGACCGCTTAGTCAAACTCCGAACCCTTTATCCCTTTTTCTTGAGGCAACTCGCCTCAGCAAATTTGTCAAAATTCAGTTGTGACGGAGATGTCGATTTTTAAGAATTCTCAACCGGCCGTATACTTCTTGCATGGCCGGCGATGAAAAACAGCTAACCAAAAATCAGCACTACGTTCCGCAGTTTTACTTGCGGAAGTTTTTGAACGGCAGCAATCAAGTTGAGATACTAGACTGCCGTCGCAAAAAAATTATCACCCCGCGGGGCACAAAAGGGATCTGTTGTGAGGACTTTTTTTACGGACTGGAAACTGGTGCACAGGATGAGATAAGCCAGCACGTAGAAGATGGTTTCCAGCAAATCGAACATCGGATTTCCACCGGGATTGACCCAATCATTGCAAAGCTACTCAACGGTTCGGCGATTTCGGATGCTGAAAAATGGACGGTCGGGCTCCTCATGAGCATGCTATGGATGCGCGGTCCAGAAATGCGAACGCAGATCAATGAAATGTCAGAGAAGGTGATGAAGGACATCAATGCACTTCAGTTCGGTTCCCAATTCGCGGATCAAATATTTGATAAATTCGACAAAGACACGGGCCGCGTTACGACTTCCGAAATGAGAGAGAAGATAAAAAGAACGATGGTTGATAAAAATTATTCGCTTCAGTTCAGCAACCAGCAGCATTTAATGATGCTTAACAGTATTGAAAATTTTGCGAATTTGTTCTTTGGACAGCACTGGACGGTATTTATTTCTAAGCTCGAGAAGAAGTTTGTCACCTCAGATAACCCAGTCGTTGTAACATTTCCGGCACGCAAGGGATTCTTCGGGCCAACATTCCTTGAACGCATTCATTATTTCGCGCTGACTCCCGACATTTTGATCAAGGCGGTATACCCGCATAATCTGAAAGGTAAAAAATTGAAAAGAAAGACCCTCTTTCAAGGAGATGATCTGATGGTGCTCGACCTCAATATTCGAGTCGCGGGACGCGCCCGTGATTACGCGTATGCTCGAGATAGACAGGGTCTGGAAGACATTCTAACCGAAGTTAAACGGCAAGATGAACTGTTTGCAACACCACAAGGACAGATTCTCAAGAAGATGCTTGAAGAGAAAAAAGATTTGAGCGAAATGCCTCCATCAAAGGCCAGACATAAGTAATGAACGTTCAGTTTCGGGCGTTTCGTGGAATCCTGGCGAATCTTCCTTTGTGTCCGCGTTCACGTTCAGGAACGATTGGTGCATATTTTTTGAATGGATAACGCTGAAAAACAGGGGAGTGTGGATCCATTTCTTTCCATATCTTTGCCAAGGCTATTGCCAACCTCTTGGTGCAATCCGGCGTCATTTAATCAGTTATTCAGGCAGCCACCGTTTCAGCGGTTTTCAGGTCTTTGATCTCCTTTTTAAGCTTATTGAATTCTTCGATCTCGTTTTTAAGTAATTCCAAGCCCGGTTTTTTCCCGCCGAAATCGTCGCTATGCAAATGACCTTCCATGAATCTTGAAAGCGATCCGATCTTATCCCTTACTCGAATGAACACACACTTATCGAGAACGACCCTCTCCAGAATATTCGGCCGTGTCCTTTCCTGGAATCGCTCGACCACTCCACCAAACAAATCGTAGATTATGAGGGCTTCGTAGGAGGTCCTCAACGCCGCGAAACCTGCTTTAAGCGAGTGTTCTTGCGATTGTGGGTCTGCAGTTTTGGCGTCTTCCAAATGCATCTTTGCAAACTTATCACTTTTGTAATCCTTTTCGGATGCCGGCGAATTATTGAGGTAAATCTGTCCGGGCCGACTGGATTCGTCCTGTTTGTATATCCAGTGAACCATTGTATCCAGACCGAGTGAATCGGCAAACTCCCGAAGCAGAAAAACGAAATGAAGGTCGTGGGTGAAAATGATCGTTTGGCGAGTTTCGGCCTCTGAAACAAGGCGCTTTGCCACATCTTCTTTCCATTCAATATCCAGTGAGGTGACGGGGTCATCCAGAACGATTCCGCAAGAGGACTCGTCCAGCGCTACCTCTGTTAAGAAATCTGCCAGGGAAGCAATTCGCTTTTCGCCCTCACTCAGAATGCGCGTCGCCGCGTATTCGCCTTTATACACAACCAGCTGCTTCAAAGGGGTCCCTTTAGTGTTCGACGTTTTTATTTCGACCGGCAACGGTCGACCCAATTCGCGCAAGTTGTCCTTGAATAAACCGACATACTTCTTGGCGACCAGATCACCGAACAAGGCCTTTTGAAAAACCGAGATGTGGTTCGTGGTCGGTTTGACCTTCAGCGCCTTTTCAGCCATTTGACGATTTAAGACAAACTGTCTTATTTGCTTCAGGTGCTTACCAACAATTTGTCTGTGCTCAAAATTTCTGAGCTCAGCTTCGCGGGTTTCGATCTCTTTCTGAGGATCAGCTTTGTTGAGTCCGTCCAACTGGGCTGTTAGCGCTTCGATAATCGGCTGTAGCTGCGGTGTTGGAACGGAACGCATGGGCACCGTTGTGACAGGCGACTTATCGGTAATCGACTTCAGTATTTGTGTTTGAAAGCCCTTCGCGTTTGCAACGAACGAGGCGACAAGCTTCTGCTCGCTTTCGTGTTCTGCTTCCAAGAGCTGATAAACCGAGGAGTTTTCATCAAAGAAGCCGATGTCGAGTTGCCCAATTTTCCGGTGAACGCCTTTCAACTGCTGCTCGCAGGACTGCATGTTCTGTTTAGAGTCGTCGTTGAGGAAATTCCAATACCTCTCGAACAACTTGATGGCGTTCTCTTGCAATTCTTGATGGCAAAGCAAGCAATGATCGCCTTGCTTAGGATAAATAGTCCGGTCTTCTTCGTGAGTCAGCGCGTGGGCTTGGTGGATAAACTCTTGCCAGGAACCAGAGCCAATCTGTGGGAACAGTTCGTTTTTGAATGATGTCGCGCCCACGAGTTCCGATCGTGTTTTGGCAGCGTTGAAGTCGTCGATCAGTTTCTGGATCTCTTTTCTGGATTGAGTCCCGAGCGTCTGAGCAAGCGCATTTATTTTGGTAACTGAGTTCTGTAGGTCGCGAATCGCTAAGGTTTTCTTTCGTACTTCGGCAGGGATGTTCAAGGAGCGGAATCTGGCGATCTCCTTTTTTAATCTGTCAATTTTTTGTTCGTCTGCCTCGGTTAACTTTCCCAGCTTCTCCAACCCATCAAGGTCTGTTTTTGAACTCAGAGCAGCGATCTTGGCCCTAACGTCGGAATTTCCTGCGAACTTATCCGAAAAGTCGTTTTCTTGGTTCCAGTTATCGATGCTGCTTTGCACATAGGAACCAACCTGGTCGCATACTTCGGCTAAAGACGTAAGATATTCGAGCCCGAGCGGGGAAAACTTGAACTCGTTTTCTTGGGTTAGGTGCGCACTAATGCTTTTCGTGTCATGCACATAAAATTGCTGTAACATCGGATGGTCATCATCGACATTGAAAGGAAGCTTTACGGGTCCAGCTTTCGTTTTTAGATGAAAGACGGCTTGTTTGGCGGTTTTCGATGCCTTGGGATCGGTGATATTGTGAAGAATTTCTTTGTCGCCACGAGTGAAACACGCATTTCCAAATAACCTTCCGTATCCAGATTTTCCGGTGCCGTTCGCTCCATAAATGATAGTGAGATGATCGCTAAAATCTAATTGTTGGCCATCAATCAAAGCATTGATGTTTTGAGTGCCCGTTATGGATGCGAGAAAAATCTTCTCTGAAGTCTTTTTTCCTTCCAGGGTTACAGCTTTTTGCAGTCCTTCTAGCTTTATGCGCTCATTTTTATTCTTTGTCACACCCGCATCTTCAAGCAGGCATTCGCCCATATATTCTATATCCGTGGGCTCTATTTGCTCCCCACGGATAATAAGGTCTAGGGCGTATTGTTCCCAATATGGAAGTTTTTTAGCTTTGACCCAATCCAGTAGTTCTTTTGTGACATTCATAATTACAAAACGGACGGACCCGCCATCAATGAGAGGCTGCCAGTTTTAGTTTATTTTACAGTAAATAAGACTGAGTGCATATGGAGTGCGAACTCAATATTGTACAGCGTCTGTGCTTCTGGTAATGTTGCTGCATGATCAATAGGGAGGCTCTAGACGAACTTAAGACGATCTGCGAGCGCATGGGGCACCTATGCGGGGATGAAGAAGCTCAAAGGATAGGTGAGCGAATTCTGAAGTTCATCATCAACTCAGAATATCTTCGGCCTCCGGAGTTGCTCTCGCTTGAGCAATCCGCTTTCGATTTGATAAAAAATTCGAGCACCTCGCCTTCCATCCGAGCAATTACTGCCGCTATCGGACTGTCGTCTTCACGATCTGGATCTCGTGTTGTGCAAAGTCTGATGCGGAAGCGACTCATTTGTCGCAATGCTGAGGGAAAGCTCACAGTCGCTCGATAGTTGCCGTAGTCGGCAAAGGGATGTGTCTTGTTACGAGACCCGTCAATTTGATAATGTGTTGTCACGCCCTTCACGCGAGATTCGACCAAATCTACCACCACGTTCACGTTTGCGTTTTGGAACGACGGAAGCGTTTCGATTGAACGGATATCGGTTGAAAATATGAGAGTGTGGGTCGATCTTTTTCCATACCTTGTCTAATGCTGATTTTAGTGTTCTGGTTCTACCTTCGTCCACGTCCGGCACCAAGTTCACCATTCGCGAAATAAGCTCAGATACAGGCGCTAATCCCCGGAGGTTTGGCGGGCAGCAAAGCGCCGAATTTTGGTAACTTAATCCGTGCGGGGGGCGAAGCTCGCCATGAAAACAGTTCTGCGTAACTTCAAGTAAAACTTGACACAGCCATATCGTTCGCCGAGAGTCGCACTACTTTCCCAATCAGCACGAATTGAATAATCCGGGGATTCACCGAAGCGAATTGTTCAAGTGGAATCGACGCACCCTAACAAACTGAATATTCTTTCACCGATCCAATAACGAGAGGCAGGTTTATGGCACATCCTAAAAAATCGAACAAGGATCAAGAGGCGACAGGGAAAAACCCGGAAAAACGAAAAGCAGCAATTGAGATTAAGGAACAAAAATCGCCGGCGGTACGTTCCCACATATTTAAAACGTTTAAAACAATACCAAAAATTTATCTGGATGCTATTAAGACCCTTTCAGTCGACACAAAAAAGTCCCGACGACTGTTTGCCCAACTCAATAAGCACAAGGCTTCTGGAATTGTAAGAAACGTAAAACCATTGGCTGACTCGGTGCTTATTCCTAGCGGAAAGGACACAGATGTAGTTGTCAGCAAACTGGGTCCGCCGAAAAATATTAAAATTCACGACGGTGGCGGGGGGCGAATGCCAAATGCTCAAGTGTATCTGGTATTCTGGGGCGATAAGTGGGCCAACAATCCCCCTTCCAATCCCTCGCTACAGGATATTTACGCTGATATCTCTGCCATACTCGGGAGTTCGTATCTTTATTCCGCCTTTCAATATAAACTGGGATGGAATGCCGGCGGGGCATCGCTGTCCAATGCCTGGATAGATAAACGAGGGGTGCCCAGTTACGATTTCACCATGGTTGACGTTAACTATGAAGCATGGCTGATGATGACAAGTGGGCCAATCAGCCCTGATAGCGACACAATAGTTTGCGTAATTATGGAACCTGGGGCCTCGCCGTCGGAAGATTTGCGTGGAGAGCACCAATGGAGCATTCAGCCAGATTGTCAGCAAATTCCAACAATGTGGGTGAAATATGATACACGCGAACGTATGTCCTCCACCTTTTCGCATGAACTGGTGGAAACGGTGACGGATCCATTGGGGACGGGATACAGGCGGAGCCGACCGGCTATTTTGATTGGAATGAGATTGGCGATGTATGCGAAGGTTTTGACGGCACAGTGAATGGCGTCACTGTGCAGGCTTATTGGTCTGCGAAAGATAATTCCTGTGTGATTCCACGACCGGTACCTGTAAAAGCATGGCAGATTACTTGCATTCAGAAACGTGGGAGTCATAGCAATCCGAACGAAAACATTAAAGTGGTAGCTGGAATTCACATTCCTTCCGGTCAGAAGTTTTGGATGAAACAGGAAGAAGTTATGGCAAGAATAGACAAAGGGGATCAATTCTTCGTTGCCGGGGCCGATGGAAGCCAAGCGCAAGTTAAAGTCTTTGTCCACTTCCCGCCTTGGCAGCCGCAAGGCAGTCGTTACATTGCAACCGTAGCCGACGACAGTACGGACGATAATCTGCTTTCGCTGCCAGACTGCCTGCAGGCCGATTTGCGTAATGGATAAGTGATAAACACATCGAAATTAGACGGTCGCGGGGGACGCGCTTGCCGTTTAAAACATATCGACGCCTCTTTGATTAATTCCTAACGGTGTCAGTATCTGAAGTCTCACCACAACTCATGGCCGTCGCTAAGTCGGGGAGTTTTCCCTGCATATTTAATGCTATAATAAGGCCAAGAATTTTCCTCCACGTTCGAGGTCTGTCACGTTGTGGGGGACACGATATGCCGAATTCGGCAAATGGAAGTGTCGGAATGCCCTCTACTGAGAGCTGATTTTAACAATAAAAAGTCACGAGTAAACACCGTTTGTCAAAACCACCGGTAAACACCTGTTAGCAGGTAAACAGTCCTGCGTTATGTTTTGTTACAGCGACCGAATGTGGTACAACAATCCATATGACTAAGGTCACATTGGATACCAATTTATTGATTGAGCTTTTCGATCTCGGTATTGAGGGGAAAACAGTTCCGGCACTCGGAAAGATTTTTAATCACTGTTTTGATTTTCAAAATATCGATCTCAAGATTACGACAAAAGTATCCGACGACTTGTTGGGGGATCGCATCAAGGAACGGGCCCAGGCATTAAAGCTGCGTATCGATAATTTGTTTTCCGTGCTCGGGGCAGGATACGTGTCCATCGATGATTTACCGAGCGATCCGATCGAAAAGCTCAACTTCATTGAGCTTCAGCGAGTGCTTTTTCCAAATCTCATCACTACCGACAAGCGATATAAGAACAAGATCAACGATGTTCACCATCTCCATCGTCATATTCGCGCCGGCCGAGACGTCTTCATTACAAATGATTCCGACATGTTGAAAAAGAAGGACGCTTTAAAAACAGCGTTTAAAGTCGTGGTGATGAGTCCAGAGGAATGTGCAAAGTATCTCGATGTAATAACCGCGAAAGAAAGTTATCCTTTCGAGAAACACGTAGGTCGAGCCGACTATCATTCCCCGGCACTAAAAGGTACGGTGACCTTTGATTTCACCAATAACGATCATAAGTATACGATTGGGACTGATGATTGGATTTTTGAAACTCGTTGGTCAGAGTGTAGCGACGACGAAATGTATGCCTACAACGACGCTCCATCGATCCTAGCATTGGCCGTTGCGGAGAATGTTTCGAAATTTAAGGACGTACATGATTTTGAAAGGTATGACTCAACATCTCGTGTTCGCCAACCTCGGAAGAATGTAGATATTCTCGTTCTGAAGAATTCGAAGGGATATTTTGCTGCGGTAAAGATCTGCAATATTGAGCTCAAACGCCGTGGGGGAAATAAGAATGAACTGACGTTTGAATACGTTATACAACCGAATGGGACATCATCATTCAAAGGTCTTTAATTGATAGTGCCAGGCTTGTACAAAATCCATTCATCTGGCAATGTGTGCCGATGGCGGATGAACTCAGTGAAGAACACAAGAAGGAGCTCGACCATGTCCTGGAAGCCGTTCAGCAATTCCTTTCTACCGAAGAAGGCAGAGTAGTTTTTGATCGGCTTGAATCAATTTCAAACGGTATTCAGGCGCGGCAGGGGATAGTTGAACTCTCGTCGCACGAACGTCAGGCACTACGATTCATTCAAACGGAACAAAGAAAGGGTTGTAATCCCTCTGTGCGGCAGATTTCGAAATCACTTGGATTTAGATCTTCTCGAACTGGCCACAAAATTCTGAAATCATTGCGGACGAAAGGAGTTATTCCTGAACCTGCCGCCGACGTCAAATCGACGCCTCTTTGATTAATTCCAAACAGTGTCAGAATCTTCTGTGTCACCGTTCATAGCACGCTCAAGGTTGGGCAACTTGCCTTGGCGGTTTAATGCTATAATCAGGCCAAGAATCTCCTCACAGGTTCGAGGTGTGTCACGTTGTGGGGGACACGATATGCCGAATTCGGCAAATGGAAGTGTCGGAAAGCCCCCTACTGAGAGCTGATTTTGACAATAAAAAGTCACGAGTAAACACCGTTTGTCAAAACCACCGGTAAACACCTGGAGATAGGTAAACACTTCACCAGAATAATCGGCTTACATTGAAAACTACGGTTGATGTGAGATAATCCGTCCATGTTAGGTCAACCGTCAATTTCTGATTATTATCGCCAACTCGAACAAGAAGTTCGCAGTGATGTTATGCGCGAAACAGAAGAACAAATCTTAGGAACGGATCCGGAGGAGTTAGCCCAGTATATTTTTGAGAAATATGCACTGTCACCTATAGAGCTAGATGCTGACCGTGAACCATCGTGGGATCCGCAAAATTACTTAAAGACGATTTCCGCTCAACAACGCGGTAATTTTTATGGGAGCAGTGGAGATCTCCGAGATTTTCCATGTCAGAAAGTTGCGGTTGAAGTCCCAATATTGCCAAATCCAAAGCTGCATCTCATTTCTCAAATGCATGGAGCGTCGTATTCATTGAGTTACTCGCTCAGTGACTTTCATTGGGGACAGGATTCCGTTTCGATGTCATTTCCAACGAAAGACTATCAATACCAAATGGATGATGCCGCAATAGCACATACAGTTGAGAATCAATTGCGGACAATCCACGAAACGATTAGTTCCCGTAACCAGGCTATTGAGCAGGGCAACAAACAATTGCTGACACAAACGAAATTTTATGTTCAGCAGCGTCGAGGAGAAATTGAGCAAAATAAACAGAAGCTCGAGGCTCTTACCAAGACCATCGGCGTTTCTTTAAAGAAGAAGGTTCCTGCGGGTGCACATCCTGTTCGTATTTCCCATACTCCACTTGTTCAAAGAGTAAAACCAAAACCAACGTTACCCGAGCAATATGTCCTAGATGAGAACAAAATCGATGATGTCATAAATTTGCTCGATAATCAGGCCCGTAGCTTCGAACAGACTCCCGGCGCGTTCAAAGCATTAGGTGAAGAAGATCTCCGAGATATATTACTGTCGAATTTGAATTCCGTATTTGAAGGCGCCGCGACAGGGGAAACCTTTTCAAAAAAAGGGAAGACGGATATTTATCTGAAAATTGCGAAGGGTCAGATACTCATATGTGAATGCAAATTGTGGGCAGGTCGTTCTCTTTACGAAAAAACTATTGATCAATTGCGAGGTTATCTGACGTGGCGGCATAACTACGGAATTATGATTACCTTTGTTCGTAATAAGGATTTTTCAAAGGTGTTACAAGAAACCGAAAACGCGATTCAAGAACACCCATCATATCTGAATGGATTAAGGAAGATTGGAGAGACACATTTTGTATCTAATCACAAAGTTGATGACGATACGAAGGAAGTGAAGATTCACCATCTTTTTTATCACCTATATTCGAGTTAGACATCAGTAGATTTGTACAAAATGCCTTAATCTGGCAATGTGTGCGGATGACACAAGAACTCAGCGACGAGCAAAAGAGGGAGCTTGATCACATTCTTGAAACTGTTCAGCAATTTCTTGCTACTGAAGAGGGAAAGGAAGCCTTCGATCGCCTTGAATCAATTTCAAACAGTATTCAGGCGCGACAGGGGATAGTTGAGCTCTCGTCGCACGAACGTCAGGCACTACGATTCATTCAAACGGAACAAGGAAAGGGCCGTAATCCTTCTGTGCGGCAGATTTCGAAATCACTTGGATTCAGATCTTCTCGAACTGGGCACAAAATCTTGAAATCATTACGGACGAAAGGAGTTATTCCTAAACTTGCCACTGAAGGCAAATCGACGCCTCTTTTATTAATTCCAAACGGTGTCAGAATCAGAATTCTCACCACAACCCATGGCCGTCGCTAAGTCGGGGAGTTTGCCCTGTTTATTTAATGCTATAATCAGGCCAAGAATCTCCCCACAGGTTCGAGGTCTGTCACGTTGTGGGGGACAACCACTTATTTTATTCCGATTTGCGATCTCATGAAACGGAGATTGGAGCTTTAATTCTAGGTTTTTTGCCGTTGCCTGCCAGTTCGAGGTAAGAGTTTTGAGCATTTCACGTTTTTCTTCTGGGATTGCCATTTGGTAGCTCAACCAAGCGTTTCCTGCCAGTTCGAGGAATTTTTCTACGCGACTCATATTTCGCCCGTTCGAGCGTTCACAGCGCGCTAGTTGTTCTTCAAATGTTTTCTGTTCAAGGAGCAGAGCCTTTTTCTTTTGCTCAAAGAGTTCTTTGTCTAACACCTGGTCTAAATAGGCGTCGGTCAGGCGACTGAGACGTTCTTTTGCTTGGCCTAGCTGCATTTTCAATGCCCCTAACTGGGCTTCACGTTCGCTCTCCCAGTTTCCCTTCAGGCGCTTAACTTCCGTTTTGAAAAATTCCTTTTCTTGATCGTTGAAAGTCATCAGTCGAATCAATTCTTCAATTGCCACGCTGATGTCTTCTTCTCGAAAGCTGGTTGCGGGACACGCTCGGGTGTGACAGCGATAGTAGGCATGGCCCTTTTGTCGCTCGCCGATGAGCGAGTATTCACATGTGGCGCAGCGAACCATCCTACGGAATAGGAACACATGACGCTGTGTTTTTGCGCCACATTTGCCCGAAAGAACCGCTTGGACGCGATCAAAGAGCGCTCTCGTGACTAGGGGCGCGTGAATGCCGGAGAATGTTTCGTCCGTTTTGCGTATGCGGATTAAGCCCATGTAAAACGGGTTGTTAAGTATAACTGACAGGGAATTCCTGTTGACGCTTCCGCCCTTGCGTTGCCGCAGTCCACGTTTTTCTAACTCGATGCGCAGGGCCTCCAACGAAAAGCGCCCGCTTCCGTAAAGTTCAAAGACTTGGCGGACAAGCGGCCCCATAACCGGATCAATGGTTTTTGGCTGTGCTTTTCCGCGGTCAACATAACCAATCGGCGCTTGAAGCGGATATAAGCCTTGTTTCAGGCGGCCATAGAAACCTTTGCGGGTCTCTTCGCGTAGGTTGCGAATGTAGTCAGCGGCAACTACTGCCTGGATGTCGGCGGAGAGCCGCCCGCCTCGTGTTTGTAGGTCAATGCTTTCATTAACAAAGTGGACTTCAACTCCTTGATCTGAAAGTTCACCGATTGCTGCCCAATCGCGCAGGTTACGCGCGCCACGATCGAGCTTGTGAAGAATGATTCCTTGAGCTTTACCGGTGCGCAGAAGTTTCAGTGCCTGGTTGAACACCGGACGGCCTTGTTTTGCTGCGGTTTCCATTTCCTCGAGCCATGTCGTGATTGTGAACTGGTGCTGGTTTGCGTAGCGAGAAATAGCGTCTCGCTGTTCCTGAAGCGACACGCCTTGCGTCCCTTGTTTTACGGTGGAAACCCGTATGTAGCCGATATATCCCTGCATGAAATTTGCTGTTACCCGGAAGGCGGGGTACAGGGTAACGTACCGGTACCAGCGGTCAACTGGCCCTTCTGTGGATTGGATTCGATGCGTTCAAAAACGCGCAACACGAGAGCCAGATACCGATGCAAGCTGTCCTCAGCTTGGCGCAATTCGTCTTCGCTTAAATCGGGATACAATTCACGAATTTGTGGAGTGGTTTTGTCCACGTTTAATGGCAAAGCACTTTAGTTGTCGTTCCCGCCCTCCTTTTTCGCGTTAAAGACGACTCCGAAGAACCGTAGCAAACGCACGGCCATTTTCTGCACCTGTTTGTCCGTAAGCAAAATCCCGAATACTTCTTTATAAGCGGCCTTGAACTCCTCGATAGCCTCGCGACCCAGTTGTTGTTGTGTTTTCATGTGTCCACATTAACGCGTGGAAAATACCCCGCCCAGACACGGCGGTATGCCGAATTCGACAACTTGTTCATTATCGTATGCTTGACAGAATTATGAATATGTGTTATAAACCCACACTGACTGCGCCGGAATGCGCGGGTTTTTGTTTATAGGACTTGCCGAAAACGGCAAATGGCAGTGTCTGGGCGGATAGGCCCAAGCTGCGTAATCTTCATCCTGAACTCTCAGGGAGTTTTCACTATGGCTTCTCGTCGTCTTTCAAATTACCTGGTCTCAGAAAGGAAGCGCCTTGCTCTTTCACAAGAGGAGGTGGCTTTCATGCTGGGTAAAAAGACAGGAGAGCAGGTATCGCGTCATGAGTGCTTCTCGCTGGTGCCGACGCTCGAGACCGCGCTCCAATACGAAGCGATATACAAAAAACCGGTCAGCGAACTGTTCGCCGGGCTGTTTGATAACGCGCAAGCGGATGTTGCTGATCGCGCGGAACTATTGTCAAATCGCGAGCGAAGGACAAAGGGAAAGGAGCGGAATGCCATAAAGAAGCAGCTGTTTGAGGGTCTCGCCTTCGGGGAAATTCTGAAAAATCATGGGCAAAAATAAACACCAACTTCAACGTGTTCTCGGGCTCGCCGTTTCGAGTCGCGGCTTTGGCTATGCGCTCTTTGAAGGAGAGAAATTGGTCAATTGGGGCTTTGCCTCAACTAAACAAAAGCAGAATGTCAACGCGTGGTGTGCAAAGCGGATCGAGAGAATGGTTAAACAGTATGAGCCGGATGTGATTGTAATCGAAAGCGTATTTGCAAACGGTGCTGTCCGTTCGCCGCGTGTTCGCCGGCTTGCGAAACAGATTGAAGTGATAGCAGGTAGACGACAGTCGCGCGTTAAATCATTTTCGAAACTTCACGTGATCAAATCCGTCTGCGGAACCGTATCAGCGACGAGGCACGACATGGCTGACAAAGTTTCCAAACTATATCCAAACGAACTCTCATTTCGTTTACCCAAGCGGCGCGGAACCTCGTATCCGAAGACCGTCGTATTCGCATGTTTGAGGCTGTGGCTTTAGCACTTCTCGTAGTAAAAGGACGAAGCTGCACGCCTGTGGATGATTTTTAGTCGGTTGCTGAACTGGGGGCGAAGTGAAAATAGCGCACAATTTTTATGTTTTTCGTTTTTGTGCTTGCTGGAAAAACCTACCAGCGTATAAGGGTTCCCACTAAATTAAAGTTCGCAACCAAAACGAAAGTAAAGCCAACAAAAACAACAACCAAAGAATCCGTTTCTGAATTCGGTCTGACGCCCCAAACAACGCTGCGGTTTCCACTTACGGGCTTCTTGAGCTGATCCATTAACGGTGGTTCTATTTCTATGAAATTTGGAGCGTTTCTTACCACACTGATCCTTTCTGTCTTCGGTTTCCACGCCGCTAATGCTGATGTCGTTGTTGGCGGAGCTGCAGTCGTACCTGCGATTTGGTCGCAACCTTTAAGCCAGACGACCGGATTCGGGACTGACGTGACTTTCACAGCCGGTGTCACTGCGGACAGTCCGACATACCAATGGTTCAAGAACGGAGCGCCTCTCGCCGACTACAACAACATCGCGGGATCGAGCTCGGCCATGCTTCATGTCGTTGGCGCGGCGCTTGATGACGCGGGAAGTTACAGCCTAATCGTGACGAGCGCGGCGGGGCTTTCCAGCACCAGCACTGTTGCGACGCTATCAATTAACCAAAAACTCGTCTTCGCAGACGATTTCGAAAGTGGGCTGGCCAACTGGAAGGCGGGCTACGATTCAGTAATGTTGAATTGGGATACGAATGTTAACCATACGCCTGGCGGCACCAGCTCGGCATTGGCGTCGGGAAAACCGAGCAGAATGCATCATAGCCTGGCAAAGAAACTGCACGGTCGACTGCAACTCTCGTTCTGGATGTATGACGACGGAGTGAGCAAGATGGCTGTAGGAGAGGTCTGTGGCTATTCGGGCGAGAATGGCTATGGTCGCTACGCCATTCACGACGGATTCGGCCTGATCCAGTCACTGGGCATTGGTTACCGTTCCTTCACCGGAACGAACGTTGAGGCGCGCGCCGAACAATTGGATGCGACGAAGTATCAGGCACATGTTTTGCGAGGACCGGGACATGGCTGGTTCAACCTGAGTGCGCCTGGAGCGCCGACCCGGTCCCGCGGCTGGCATAAGTTTGAGATACGGCGGTCGAAGGACGAGCACATTATCGACTTCTACGTCGACGGTGTTCTTGGTCGGCGAATCCGCGAGGCGCGGTCTGCGGACCTCGACACCATTATCGTGGGATCGTGGGGAGCACTGGGGCAAGGGGACGGGTCGGGAGCAACTGGAGTCTGCAGCTTTGATGACATTGCGCTTGAGGCGTATCCCGCTACGTTCGACTACGAATCATCGGCACAGAGTGGTCCCGTGCCCACGATCATGCAGCTTCGGGAAACCGGCACGAACGGGGCAGTTTCCGGCGTCACTGCGGTTACGGCTGTGGAACTGGCTGGCTCGGCCGCACAAGCCATAGCCGGCAAATGGGAAGCGATAAGCACGGGCATGCTCGCGACAGACGTTCGCGGACAACTTGCGTATTCGATCACCGTTCCGTCAGACGACGTATACCGCATTGAAATCGAAGGTCGTGAAGAGTCCGGACGCATGCCCGAAGTAGATTTACCGCTCAACGTGTCGATGGACGGAGAATATTTGGGCCATTTCAATTTGGAGTATCACAGGCAGACGAGCGGCCGCGTTCATTGTTTCACGCCGTTCATCCGAGCGGGAGTGCACAACGTGGTGATCGAATGGGACAACGCCCGTCCTCGCCGAGCGCTTTACCTAACTGCTGTACGCCTGCAATCGCTGCCGAGTTCTGTCGTCGCCAACAACGGTATTAAGCAGTGGGTCGTTAATAGATTGTCGGCTGAATGCGGACTGGAAGTGATTCCCCGAGCAAGCAAGGTTTCTCCAGTCTGCATCGAAGGCCGGGCGCGCTATCATAAAAATATGACCGTGCTGGCGGGCGAGCAGTATCCGCTCGCGCCAGTGACAGCCCATCACGGTACGGGATATCGCTGGTATGCGAACGTTCCGTTGTCCGCTACGAACGTGACCGCAGTGGAAGTCTCGTATCAAAGCGGAGTTGTATCCGAAACCAACACCATTGTGTGGGAGCCGACGGACGTTCTCACGGAAGCCGATATGCAGATTCGAAAAGGAGATTCACTAATCTTCAACGCGGTTCCCGCAGGTGTTTCAAACGGCACGTTCAGGATCAGCATCAATTCGCAAAGCATCAATGCTGACGCGTTGAGCGTGGTTCCGTACCGGTTTTCTCAGCCGGGCACCTACACTGTCACCGGAACGTATCTGAATTCTGGCGCATCGCGCTCGATAAACGTGCATGTGATTGACGCTTCGCTGCCCCGCATTGTGGCGGTGGTGGGATGGCGAGCGCATTGGTATTGCACGAATCTGCCGCCTGAAGTCGTCATAGACAGCGATCCTCGAATATTACTCGGCACTCCGCAGGGCATACGTCCAAAGCGAGTTATTCAGAAGACCGCTGCGCCTGCTGCGCCGCAGGGTGAAAACGCACGTGATTTCAACATTCGCAACGCCTCGACTGAAGAACCTCGGTATGTCGTGGCGCGATTGGGAACGAATGGTCCGATCATGGCCAGCGCGACTATACAGGGTATCAAGTTTGCCATTCCACCTGAGACGCAGCTGCGAGTGATGGACCGTAAAGAGGATGGCACGCAACTCATCGAAGGTACGTATCTCGTCAATCCGATGCTGCCGACGCTGACTGTCGGTTTCCGAATCGCGACTGCCGGAGTGACTTTCGATGACGGCACGGTCCAGAAGCTTTTGACGCCGACAGACTTCGACGGCCTGGGTCTTTGCAGGCTTCGTTTCGTGCGAAGCACGGGCGTTCAGGGAAGCGTCTGTCACGACATGCAGGTGTACGAGAATGGCGTTCTGATCAATCACAAATGAGCCGGTCTCTCGTCATCCGTTGTTTGCTAAGCCTGCATGTCTGCGCTGCGGGAGTGCTTCCTTGTCGGGCGCTTGAGCAGTTGTCGACCAACTTTAACGGCCAGGCTCTTTCGGTGCGCGTCTTAGCGAAAAAACTGGCCTCAACCGACAATCGCAAGGTGTGGCTTATTTGTGACAGCGACGCTGAGATAGGCGTTCGGCTTGATGCTGCGCGCACACTGGGTAATGAACTGAAAACGGCAGATGTCCGGGCCTTGTATGATTTCCTAAAAGCTCACCCCGACCGTTCGGAGCGGAATCTCGCCGGCTTGCGGTTTCTTAAAAATGAGGTTTTCGGAACGTTAATAGAGCAGACCGTCCCGCCCGCGGGGCTGGCCGAAGCCATGGCTGTGGTGTGGGCGGATCATGAGCAGGACATCGTCGCGCGAGACTATGCAATTCAACACATGGCTGTTTGGTACGATGACAATCCCGAACGAAAGGATTCCGATCGGGCGCTGATTCGCGACGTGCTCCTGCGGGCTGCGCACGAGCAAAGCAGCCTGGCCGGAACGGCTCTTATCGGACTGCATCATGTCTCGGCATTTGATTCCGACATTAAGAGCCGAACTGTAGATGACCTCGCGTTCCAAATGGCAGCTTCAATTTCTATGCCGGATACCGCCAGGATTACCGCAGTGCAAATCTGCGCACAACGCCGAATTGTCGCGGCGACTCCGGTAATCGAGCAGATCTTGAAGGACTCACAGAACCCTACGTTGCGTCTTTCCGCCATGTCCGCATTGAACACGCTTCGCGGGGCAACGGGCGGTTACAGCGACATCGAGCATGGCGCGCTCAGCGATTTTTCCGCTCGATCTCGGAACCAACAACGTCAGGACTCAACACCGTTCTAATCGAGTACCACGCATGAATAAAATAGCATTAGCAGCAATCGTCACATTGCTGGCCGTTCTTCGGTCTGAGGCGCGGCTTCCAAATGGTTGCGCGTATGATAGGAGCACCAACTGCACCGTTGAGCCAAGCTTCGCGCTGTCACTTGCCGCGCCAGCTGGCGGCAATACCTGGCCTATCTACAACTACGGCGACACGGTTAATGCCAAAGCGTTAATCGTGACCAATTGGGGCGAACTTACGATCTTCACGACAAACGAAGACTGCTCTTGGTTTCCGACGCTGGTTCTCACCAACTCGCACGTGGTATCGTCTTCCTGGATCGCGGTCGGACCCGATTCGAGCTATACGAACACTGGCTCCGGACTGACGGCGAGCTTCACTGCTACGCACGGCGTCGGCGTCGGCGATATTACTTTTTATCTGACGTTCAGCAATAGTTTGCCATGTACGAACCTTCAGGCGACTTCTCTCCACGTTCATTACCAAGCGCAGACCAACGACGTGATCGAAGGCAATTGCGCGAGCGATACCCCGGTGCTTCTCAGCGCCTGGGGGTTTGACCCGCCGTTATCGCTGTGGTCGGGCGAGAGTAACGCTAATGACAGCGTAGGGACATATAACGGGACGTGGATCGGCTCGGCTAGTTATACGAACGGGATTGTGGGGGCAGCATTCTATTTTAACGGCAGCAGTTACGTGTCATGTGGCACAAATGTAGGCAACTTTGGGACCAACGATTTTACAATTGATTTTTGGGTCAAGACGACACAAACCGGCTCATCATACATTGTCGGCAAGCGTCCCATATGCAACCTCGCCAATTTGTGGAATGTCCGCATGGTTGACGGTCACCTTTATCTTGAATCGATTGAAAATACCTCTGGCTATGCGTTTACGACGCTCATTTCTGATTCCACCGTCAACGATGGGGTGTTTCATCATGTGACCATCACGCGAGATGGCGCGTTGCAGGCTATATACATCGACGATGCATTTGACAATGCAATCGAATCGGATGCCATCGCCAATCTGAACAATAATGTGGAACTATGGGTCGGACATAATGTCTGCGGCGGCAGCTTCGTTGGCGTTGTCGACGAACTCAGCATTCTTACTGGCAGTGCCAGTCCTTGGGTTGGCAGTCGTGGGCAAGGCCCTCTTGTTATTACGAACATCCAGCAGAGGCCGAGTCCGTGGGGCAACAGTCTTCAAGTGGACAGTTCGACGAACGCCAGCTTGAGCTATCGGTATTTCGATGAAGACGGAATCGCGAACATCAACTGCAAGTCCGGTGCTGTACGATTTTGGATAA
Organism: uncultured Verrucomicrobiae bacterium; assembly: GCA_963702845.1. Lineage (GTDB taxonomy): Bacteria > Verrucomicrobiota > Verrucomicrobiia > Limisphaerales > Palsa-1400 > JAICXV01. The sequence continues at coordinate 1,999,944 of OY969763.1, forward strand.
AGCCGAACTGGAACGGCGGAACAGGCCCTGGTAGTCCCGGCAGACTGATCGAAATGGGCGACACCAACTCGACCAGCGGCTGGTGGTCTCTTTCGGTGAACTCTTCCGGAAATCAGATTTCGTTCCAAACCAAGTCCAACGGAAATCTCACCACCTATTTTACACAGTCGATCAGCGACTGGAATTCCGGCTATTGGTACCACATCGTCCTCAACTACGCGGCTGATCAAACCGCGCTTTACACAAACGGCATCTTGGCGCAGACGGGGATCGGACTCACGAATTACCCGACCTTAGCCACTCGTGAGGCGTATGGCTTCAGTATAGGCAGCGACCACTCTGGAGCCAATCGTTCTGCTTCGAGATTTGATGAGTTCGCCACCTTCTGCGCCCCTCTGAGTGCAGAGGACATCCTGGATGACTATGTCAACGGTCTGATGAGTTCAACCGTGGGGGTTGGAACCGGTATTCCCGATTGGGATACCTACAACCAACTGCACGCCACAACCAATAACGGAGCACTCGAAGTGTTTACTCCGTTGAAGTAACGATCCGCAACATGCAATCGAATCACACGCAATCAGAGTATCCCAGATCGCATCAACGACAAAAGTTTTTCAATCCGTGTCCAATGCAAGTTATCCCGTTCGAAAAATTAACCAGGCCCGTTTCACAGCGTTTTGTCACCTTGCTTTTGCTCGTCGGCATTTCGTGGTTCGTCGATTGTTGCGATGTTCGCGCGCAGTCGTGTTCGGCAAACGGGCAAACGTTAGGCGCTTATGTCCAGTACCAGACGGTTTACGCCGATCTGTCGAAATGCTGTTTTCCCGAATATACGAATTTGGATCTGCCGAGGATCCATATGTATCACACCCAGCGGATCGTCGGAGACTACGGCTATCATTACACAAATGATTTTACAGAGGCCACCAATTGGTCCGGTGGGTCTGACGGCAGACAATGGGAGTACCATGCCGGAGTTTACTCAGAGCACGATAATACGACTCGGAATTTTGATTTCACTGAAAATAGGTACGTGCGCGCGGAGATAACGAACTATTGTTTTTATACGAACAGTTGTTCGGGCGACCTTTCGACCGACAATGAAATGACTGATAGTCGATATTACCATTCGTGGAGCTCTGTTGATGGCGAGGAATCCGATTCAGCGTCCTCGTCCTCCGTTGTATCGGGGACGGTTACCACTAATGACTGCTGCATTTCTCCATTCCCATGCAATCCTAACGGTCATGATGTAGCCTATGGTTTCGTTGGTTCATGGAGTGATATCACACACGTGTACAATTACTATTCTTCTGGCTCTGGCGGCCCCACTTCGGACCCCGATAAAACAACCTCCAGCACGAACACGGGTAACATATCCTGTTTAACTGTGCATAGAGCTTTGACTCAAATTGATACTCCAATTAAGGCTGAGTCGGATTTCAGTGTCACAAACACAAGTTTACCTCCACTGTGCCCTAGTTGCTCAAGTGATGCGTTCGTCGATTCTACGCATGATGTTTTTAACTATACACTTTCTTACGAGTATACGGACGAGGAACTGAGTAATCACATTGTCGGGTTAATGGGGGATTTCTCCGGAAGTTGGTATACACCGGACGGCTCTGGCAACGAATTCTATAAGACAACAGCCTATTCAATGATTGATGGCGATCATGTCCATGGACAGTGGCAACCTACCCAAGAGGGAGGGAGTTACCCGGTCGACGCCGAGATGCAGAAGATGAAGTATCGGATCGTGATTCCAAACACGGAAGCTTGGAAGCGTTACCAAGTGTCTTGGGATCTGATAACATACGACTTTACCACCGGAGTAATCGAAACTGTCCCTCACATTGTTTATATCGATGGGACTGGAGAATCTGATCAAATTTACGCTGGCGAGGAGATTGTGAACCCTCCCCATTGGGACGACAGTCGCGACTTTTTCGGAGGCGTTGTTGCAACGTGGGTGGACAACCTTGCTATTTCAGAGACATCGGAGAACCTTGCTGGCGCTGGACCGGGATCTTTGAGTTGGAGCGGGAATGCCTCGGGTTGTGCGACATGTGGCAGCGCTCGATCGGCCTTGCAGCATTCGCCATACGGTGCTTTGGCCGCGTCTTTCGCTTTAGGCAATGCGTTGGGGTATGGTTCAGCCGGAAACTTGGAGATATTGGCGCGCGTGCCGGACGTCAATTTGGCGACGCCCAAAAGCATCATTTACCCTGACGGGATTCCTTCGATCGAGGCGATCCGGTTATCGGGAGTCTTGCGTCAGGTTAACGCTCCGCAAGCATTGGTGGACATCGTCACTCTCGATTCATTCTCATATGAGTTACGGTACTACCTGCCGTCCCAGGTTGGGAGCCTTAGCGGCGGTGTATACTCGGTGACGGGAAGCCCCTTTGTCACTTGGACGATCCAAAATCCAGATGCCTCCACCAATACGTATAATCGGCTTCAGATTACTGAAACCCGCGGATCGGATAGCCGCGGATTTCTGTACACCTATAATCCGACGAATTCGGTCTGGACTTTGACTCGGCCTGATAATTCACAGGAAGAGATCGCCACCGGGTTCACTAACAACGTGGATTGGATTACCCTGAATGTAACGAACACTGTCCGCAGTCCGTTGGGGGTGACGAATTTTCAGGAAATTCGCGTTTATCAGCGCCCAATTGGAATTCAGCCAGTGAGCGTCAGCGGATCGACGACCAATCGCGCAGAGTTGAGGTCGAATCCGCAGATGAAATTTTATTTAACGACGAACATTGTAAATCCCGGCTCGAATGCGAAAGTAACCACGTACAGTTATTACGACAATTATACCAGCCCGTACGCGTGGGGAGCATGGTTCCATTCAACGATTCCTCCCGTTAAGTACATTAAGAGATCGGACGGCACATGGGAATATTTCGCCTATAACGCTCAAAACGTGACGGATCACGTCACGCCGTTCGGGGACGCTGCGGCACCAACATCAGGTGCCCCGTCTTACTCCACGTCGCGACATACCGTCTATTCGGAATTTGACGGAGGCGATTTTTTGACTTACGCGCAGGATACAGTGCAGGAGGATAAAGCGCATTGGACCACGCATATTTCGTTCACGACGAACTTGTCTCCTGGCGTCCATTTTTACGGTGAAACTGATGGAACGCAAAATTATCACACCATTACGGGATACTTCACGAACGGATTTAATGCGGGCAGGCTGCAAAGCGTGCAGAAACCGGACGGCACGTTGACGCTTTACGCCTACGACATTGCTGCCGACGCCACGCAGACGAATACCGTTTGGTCCGGGGCACCCAACAGTGACAAGACAGCAGTGGTCGATGGCACTAAAACTGTCACAATTATGGGGCCGGTTGGACAGATAATCTCCTACACGCAAACCGATATACGTTCAGGAATAACATTGGCGAACGACGTGTATGGAAACTACGACTCACTTAGCCGGCCGCAGTTGGTCACACACATGGATGGAACAACAGAGCAGAAGTATTATAGCTGCTGTGGAATTGATTATACGGTCGACCGTGACGGTGTTACGACTCAGTATTACTATGATGATGCCAAGCGACAGGTGGCGACTTTCCGCAACGGTATAACGACGAGCAACCTGCTGGACTCCGTCGGTCGTATCTTGAAAACAGTGCGAATCGGAACCGACAACTCGCAGATCGTGTTGGGGCAATGGCAATACGACCTATCGGGCACTCTGATTCGACAGACCAATGCGTTGGGGGGCGTGACAAGCTATACTGAAGGGACAGGTGGGCTTGTAAGGACGACTACAAATCCAGACGGCGGAACGATCATCGAAACTTATTATGGTGACGGACAACTGAAGAGCCGCACCGGGACGGCGGTCCACGGCGTCGCATACTCTTACGACGTGGACTCGCCTGGGCACCGGATCACGACGGAAACCAAACTGACGGCTGCTGGCGTCGCTACCTCCGAAGCCGTGAGCTCGTACGTAGACTGGCTCGGAAAGCCTACGAAGACTGTTTACAGCGATACTGCGGGGTCGAGTATTCAGTATTCCTACAACACCGTCGGCCAATTGGCTCAAGAAATCGATCCCGACGGCGTCACCACGCTCTATGGATACAATCTCAAAGGAGAATTAACTACAAACGCGATTGATATGGAAGGTTATGGCACAATTGATCCGAGCGGCACTAATCGCATCACTTTTACCACCAATGATGTCGTTTCTGATCACGGAGTGAACGTCCTGCGCTCCCGTACGTATGTTTGGATGACAGACAACGACGATTCGCCGTCGCTGGTTTCGATGTCCGAAATGTCCACGGACGGCTTGCAATCGTGGCAAACGCGTTACCGCGACTCAAGCACGCCCGTCACAACACACTCTCAGACGGTCTATAGTGGCACGAACCGCACAGTTACCGTGACCACCCCTGACAATTCGTGCACCGTTACACGGTATTTGAACGGGCGATTAAGCTCCACCACGCAATACGATTCAACGCCCACCCAGATTGGCAGCACAACTTACGGCTACGATGCCCATGGCAGGCAGAACACCGTCACCGATGTCCGCAATGGAACTATGGTTTACACATTCAACGATGCTGACTTGGTGGTTACGGTGACGACGCCTGACCCTGGAGTCACGGGCGGTTCGCCGCAGACGCTGACTACCCTTTATAGCAAGTCACTGGAGGCGACGAATACCATCATGCCAGACAGCACGTCAGTAACAAATTTCTATTTACCGACGGGAGAAGTCTCACTCACCTGCGGCTCGCGAACGTATCCGGTCGGCTATAGCTATGACTATGCTGGCCGCGTGAAATCGATGACTAACTGGTCGGACTTCTCGAGCCGGAGCGGAGCGCGAGTGACCACCTGGGATTACGATCCATATCGCGGTTTTCTCATCGGCAAAGTCTACGCAGACACCAACGGACCATCATATCAATACACTGCTGCAGGACGGCTTCGTATTCGCACTTGGGCGCGAGGCACCAATACCACCTACGGTTACACACCCGCGGGCGACCTTTACACGGTGACCTACGACGATGGTTCCACCCCTTCAGCAACGTGCAGCTACGATCGCATCGGCCGGATGAATTCACTGGTGCGGGACGGGATGACAACCACGTTGGCTTATGACTTTGCCAACGATCTCTTAAACGAATCGTATTTGGGAGGCGTTTTAGATGGGTTGTCAGTGACGAACGGGTATGACGCGAAGCTTCGCCAAACTGGGTTAGGAGCATTGTCTGGTTCTTCTGTCCTGACCAGCGCCGGATATACTTACGACAATGCTTCAAGACTGGCAACAGTGACGTCTGGTACAGAAAGCGCCACATACAGTTACGTGGTTAATTCGCGGTTAGTGGGGCAGATTGCGTTCAAGCACGGCGGTTCCACGAAGATGACGAGAACCAAGCAATACGACCGTCTTAATCGCCTGACTTCAATCTCATCTATACCCACGCTGGCGACTTTTGAGTACGGGTACAACAACGCGAATCAACGTGTCCGTGCAACGCTTCCGGATAGCTTTTGGTCATACGGCTACGACGACCACCTGGGGCAGGTCACGTCAGGAAAGAAATATTGGAATGATGGAACGCCGGTTGCCGGGGAGCAGTTTGAATACAATTTTGACGACATTGGGAATCGGAACACGACGAAAGGTGGCGGCTATGAAACCGGAGATTATCTGCGTCTGGCCCACTACACCAACAATCTTGTGAACCAGATTACGAGCCGCGATGTGCCCGGTTTTAAAGACATCACCGGCCTGAGTCTTGTTACCAACGCCGTAACCGTGAACACCGAGAGCACCTATCGAAAGGGCGAGTATTTCAGAAAGGAGCTGGTCATTACCAATACGACATCACCGGTGTGGACGAACGTCTCAGTTGTGGCGGGCATTCAAGGTGTTTCGGGTAATTGTCTTGTACCAAAAACGCCAGAAATATTTAGCTACGACGATGATGGAAACCTAACTTGTGACGGGTTATGGATATACAAGTGGGATGCCGAGAATCGCCTCGTTTCCATGGAATCAGTTTCGACAATTCCAATAGTAGCGAAGAAGAAAATCAATTTCGCGTACGATTTTCATGGGCGTCGCATCCAGAAGCTGGTCTCAACCAACAACGGCACGAGCTACGTTGCCCAGTATACAAATCGCTTTGTTTACGAGGGCTGGAATCTGATCGCGGAAGTTGCGCCGAATAATTCGGCGGTTCGCACGTATTTGTGGGGGACAGATTTGAGCGGAGGAATGCTAGGGGCGGGTGGAATCGGCGGCTTGCTCGAGATATCGTATTTTGGAGCTTCCACAACCAATTGTTTTGTGGCCTTCAATGGAAATGGGGATGTCAGCGCGTTAATCAACACTTCGAATGGCGGCGTTTTGGCTAGCTATGAATATGGCCCTTTCGGTGAAACCATCCGCGCTACTGGAACGATGGCAAAAGTTAATCCGTTCCGGTTCTCGACCAAATACAACGATGATGAGAGCGATTTGATTTATTATGGATATCGTTACCTGAACACTGGAACGGGCAGATGGCTGAGCCGAGACCCCGAGGGTGAGACCGGCGGGGCTAACCTCTACATTTTCGCTGGAAATCAACCAATAACATTCGTTGACCCAACTGGTTTACAATGGACCATCAAACGAAATCGGCAGGAGCGGGCAGTGGCGACAGCTGAATGCGGTGATACTATTGTTGATTTGGCCCAGCGTATTGGTCTCGATGAGACCGAATACCGGAATTGGCTTCAGCCAGTGGATGGTCAAGGCCTGCCAACGTCTCCTTCCGAAGCACTCAGTGGGAACCGAACTTTCACAATTCCAAACAAGGTTTTATTTGTGATGGGTGGATTCCTAAATTGGCTTGATTATGGTCTTTTGGAAACGCGTGCCGTTGGACTCATGGAAGCCGCCGAAGAAGATGGTTATTTTGTGAAATACATGGATTATCAGATACAACCGTATGACAAAAATGACATTTTAGCTCAAAGAAAGAATCTCCACGGTTTCATGCTTTTTGGCCACGGAAGTGTCGATATTCCAGTGATTTCTTCGGCCAAGCCTGGGAACTTTGTTTACGATTTAGGGGCTGGAGATAACCAGGAAATTGGGGCAGCAGAAATGATCGCAAATTATCATTATGGCATTGTAGTAGCAAAATTTTGCAGTTCAGGTATTGGAGATTGGAGCAGCGATGCGTCTAAGAATGGTTCAGCATTCGCTACGCGTGGTATTGTTACGTTGCCATTTATCGCGTTTTTCCGAATTTGGTATATGGAACATGTGCTTCTTAGACAGTCAGGTTTATGAATAGTCAGCGACCATGGGCAGCCAGAGCATTCTTAGCATTCGTGTTGTTGGTGCTCGGATACGTTTTACTCATCCCAGAGTACACATACTATTACCGATCAACAAAGGATTCAGCAACGAAGCTAGACCCTTGGCAGGATTATGTGCGAGTTAGTGGGAAAGCTAAATTTGTTTTAGTTCGCCCACAGCAATTTGTTGTAAAAAGTGACACCATCTATTTACTCGCACGGAGAACCACATCTCTTCCTTTGTTCATGGCTGTGCTGGGCCACTACGACAAAGTCTGGAGTATTGGTGAGCTAAACATGCTTTCATCAAACCATGTAGAGCTGAAGTCTCTGTGGCCCGATCCAAGTGCTGAGAACTTGGGTGTTCAATGGATCAAATAAAATTGTAGGCAGTCAACCATGGTAGTCCGCGGTAAATGTCACATCTGCTGCGTTCAGGCAGCGCTAACATAGACGTCACGCGTATATCTATGTGAACCGGCAAAGTTGTAAGCATCACGCCAAGTGACTATCTCCAGCAGCATCATAGCTGGTCAAAAGAGTCATAGTTGTCATAGGGCTTTGCTACGACAACTATGATGTGGTTTGTGGTCGAAGGGATTCTTTCGTTTTATTCCATTCCACTGGCGTCAGTTGGTTCACCTGGCGGTTGGTCAAGTGTGGCAGACGAACGAGCACATCGCGCAAGTAGGCCAGCGGGTCGATCCCGCGTTTGCGACAGCTTTCGATCAGCGTGTAAATGATCGCGGCACGTTGGCCGGCTCCTGCTTCGCCGACAAAGAGCCAGTTCTTTTTGCCAATCGCAGTCGGGCGAATGGCGTTCTCGACTAAATTTGTTATCAATCTCCAAAGGTCGCGTGCGAACATCAACGAACAGCGGCGTGCCTAGTGTGGGAAAGTGATCAGCTGAAGGTTCTGACCTTCGAGGATCATACAACCCTAAGTACGTAACCAGCCGCCCAAACGTGCGGGTCAGGTGTGCCTGTCGGACGCAAGGTTGAACAGACTTCATCGAAGATGCCGTGTCTATCCTCTGGCTTTACGATCGATGATAGCGCTGAAGTCCAAATAAGAGGCAGCAAACAGGTGCCGATGGCTACGGCTTGAACAAAGGCGCATTTTGGTGATTAGAAGATAAACTACTTAGTGATACAACTCGGCTCAAAGCAATTGAAAGAGTGGCGGATCGGGTCTTTTCCAAAGCCAATCCCTCTTTTTAGAGAAACCTATCAACGTGCAGGACGGCAAAGTTGCCAAAAACCCAACATTCTATTCCGCCGTTGGGCTGCTTAAGCCGCCACCATTTCCAAGATTTCGACCAGCTTGTTCCACTCCGCGCCGTCTGGCTGTTGTCGGTCACGTTCCCAACGTTGGAGGAGCGCCCGCCCAATGCCTATCAATTGCGCCAATTGCCGCTGAGTAAGGCCTTTCTCAACCCGCTTGGCCTTGATGTGGTCTCCGAGCGTTTTAACCGTTGTCGGGAAGGCTTTACGTGGGCTACGTTCAACTGGAATATATGCGCGAGATGCCTTAATTTGGCGGTGACAAAAACCCAACAGTGCTAACGAATAGTTTTGATGGAAAACGCAGCGGTGGGTTACGTCAAACATATGTAGCGGTGGTTTGAAATCCGACATTGCTGCGGGCGAGGACGACCGCACTCCGAAAAAGGCTCAGGCCCGGTTTTCGCGACGGTTCTCCACGTAATGTCTAATGGCAGAAGTTCCATCGGCGTGAACGTTCTCTGGCAGAGCGCATGGACCTCATTACGCCGTCACACTTATGACACAGGCTCCGGTTGGCTGTCGGAATCCCAACCTGCATCATGAGCGCGCGTTCCACCACATCTCCATGCGCCGTTAACCTTGACCATGGTTACAATTTTGGTCTGCTGCGGAGTCGAACTCTGCTGCGAGTCCGTGAAGCCGAACTGGTATTTCAACTCCACTCTGTCACTGGACAGGTCTTTGCGCGCTAAAATCTGAAATCCCTGGAATGAAGTGGCAAACTCCTCTCGTGATCTGGCGCGGAACGTAGCCTTGTCACCCATCCAGCTTTTTGCACCGCTCACCGCTTGTGGATCCGTCGCGGCGATGACTGCATCATAATCGCCCTGGGCCCGCTCCCAATATCGCGATTCCCAGGCATCCTCCGGCGTGGTATTGCCGGCGTCAATCAATTGGCCACGGCCAAAAAACCGTCCCTTGATGCTACCTGTGGCTGTGGTGGTGCGTGGGATTGGGTGTGCGTCCGTATAATTCCGAATTTCTTTGATAACGATGGCGGTCGTGCCTGTAGCCAACAATAAGACGATGCCAGTTGCGATAGCTGTTTTTATTTTAGTCCAAGCCATAATTTTTAATGTTCCTTTGATCAGATTTAAAGCTGAGGCGGAAGCCGCCGGGGCTTTGGCCAACGCGAGTGCCGTCGCGGTTTTGGCCAGGCCAACCGGGGCGCTTTGAACGGCATGTGCGCAAATGGTTCCGGAAAGGATTTCCGAGGTGGAAACAACGCCGCGTTTATAAAAAAAGTGCCGCAGTTTTTCCGTCGCCCGATGCAAGCGAAGCCGGGCCGCGCCTTCATTTGCCCCCAAAACCGCCCCGACCTCTTTCATGCTTTTGCCGTAAAGAAACCGCAGGACGACCGCATGCCGGTCGGTTTCATTCAAACTGGCAATAGCGGCGTCGAGCAGCGGGGCAATTTGCGACCAGACCTCAGATTCATTCTCGTTGGCGATGGATTGCATATAGGCCTCCTGTTCCCGGTGAGCGCGCCGAATTTCGCTTCTGACCGAGGCCAGCGCCGTCAGCCGGGCGGTCTGATAAAGCCAGCCTTCAAGGATGACGTGTTTTCCGAGACTGTGGGATTTGCGCGCCAGAATGACGAAGACAACCTGGGTAATTTCTTCGGCTTGCTGCGGGTTGCCCGTGTGCCGAAGCGCGACCGAATATACCTTGTTGACGTGCCGCGCGACAAGCGTGGCGAAGGCGTCCTCCGAGCCGCGCTCGGCGTATGCTCGCAACAAAGCGATATCATCCAATTCCTCCATCTGGATATGAATTGTCGCCGACGGAGGAAACGTTACAAACAATTTTGAAGCCGGAAATCTCCTGAAGGCACCTGGCGAGGAAATGTCGCGAGTGATTTTCTGTAGATTACATTTTGGCGTATACATGACTGGCGGGGGCAGCAAAAAACTGGGTTGCACTTCTTGGGTGGGTCGCCAAACTTGCGCTGTGTTATCCAGAGTTTTTTCGGCTGCTGTCAATGGAATTGAAGCCTTTCCCGTGGAAGTGGAAGTTAATGCGGGGTGGGGTGATACCATTATTGTGATCGTCGGGTTGCCAGATGCCGCGGTGAAGGAATCGCGCGATCGGGTTATGACCGCGCTTTCTAATTCGGGTTACACGTTCCCGATGGGGCGCGTGACTATCAATCTCGCGCCGGCCGATGTGCGTAAGGAAGGGCCGAGTTTTGATTTGCCGATTGCCATCGGGATGCTGGCGGCGAGTGAACAGATTGAAACGAATCAGCTCGATAATTTTGCGATGGTCGGCGAGCTGGCGCTGACTGGTGCGCTTCGGTCGGTTAAAGGTGTTTTACCGATTGCCTTGCAGGCGCGAGCGGAGAAAAAGGCGGGGTTGATTGTTCCGTTTGAAAATGCGGCTGAAGCTGCCGTGGTTGAAGGGTTGAATGTTATTCCGGTGAGGAATCTTCGCGAAGCGGCCACGTTTCTTGAAGGGGATACGGAAATTTTACCGGCAAAAGTTGATCTCGAAAAAATCTTCGAACATCGATACGATGAAGAAGCGGATTTCGCGGATGTCAAAGGTCAGGAGTCGGTTAAACGCGCTTTGGAAATCGCGGCTGCGGGCGGGCACAATGTTCTTTTGATCGGGCCGCCCGGCACCGGGAAATCGATGCTCGCGAAACGTTTTGCAAGCATTCTGCCGCCGCTCAGTTTGGAGGAGGCTCTCCAGACGACGAAGATTCACAGCATCGTCGGCTTGCTCAAACCCGGTCAGGCTTTGGTGACGCAGCGGCCGTTTCGCGCGCCGCACCACACCGCGAGCGACGCGGGTCTGCTCGGTGGAAATGCGAATCCGACGCCGGGCGAAATTTCGCTGGCGCACAATGGCGTTTTGTTCCTCGACGAATTGCCGGAATTCAAACGAAGCGTTTTGGAAACGATGCGGCAGCCGTTGGAGGAAGGATATGTCACGATTTCGCGTGCCGCGGGCACAATGACGTTTCCATCGGAGTTCATGCTCGTGGCGGCGATGAATCCGACTCCAGACGGAAAAATGCCGGGCGAGTCCCGCAGTTCTCCGCGAGAGATTCAAAATTATCTTGGGCGCATTTCGGGGCCATTGCTTGACCGTATCGATTTGCACGTGGAAGTGCCGCAGGTGAAGTTCCGCGAGATTTCCTCTGAACGCACGGGCGAGAGTTCGGCTGATATCCGCCAGCGCGTTATCGCCGCGCGAGAAATTCAGCAGGCACGTTTCGCGAGCAAGAAGTCGATCACGTGCAATGCCCGCATGGGCACACGCGAGTTGAAGGCGTATTGTGCGCTGGATGAGCACACGAAGGAGTTGCTGAAGTTTGCGATGGCTGATCTCAATTTGAGTGCTCGCGCTTACGATCGTGTGCTGAAAGTGGCGCGCACGATTGCGGATCTCTCCGGTAAACCGAATGTCACCAGCGAACATGTTTCTGAAGCGATTCAATATCGATCGTTGGATCGGCAGTTGTGGATTTGACCACTTTTTGTGTGTTGGTCGCGTCATTTCTGGCGGCGGCCTGGACGGGAATGGCGGAGCAAGCCGCGAACAAGCCTACGACGATTCCAGCCCCGCAGGCAGTGAAGACGTCAATACTGGTGGGCGCCCAAAACTGTCCGCTGTGGGAAACTAACTCCCCGGGAATGTGGGATCAGGTCGTGAAACATCCCGAACGCACGCCGACACTCGGCTTCTACGACCAGAGCAATCCGGAAGTGGCGGATTGGGAAACTAAATGGGCTGTTGAGCATGGTATCAACTTTTTTGTTTATTGCTGGTATCGCGCCAGCAAAGGCGATGCGGTGGAAACGAGATTTGGTTCCGCGATTGATGCGCTATTGAAATCCAAATTCGCGCCGCAGTTCAAATTCTCCATCATGTGGGAAAACCAGGGGCGCGATGTGAAAACGTGGGGCAGGTCCGGTGTATCCGGGGAGAAGGACTTGCTCAATAATCTGATGCCTTTTTGGATTACCAATTATTTTACTCAGGTCTGCTACCTCAAGATCGATAACAAGCCGCTACTGTTCATCTATGATGCGCACAAGCTAGCGGCTGACCTTGGAGGCGCAACCAACGTGGCAAAGGCCTTCGAGCAAATGCGGGAACGCTGTCGGCGCGCCGGTTTTGCCGGGCTTTACATTTTGGGCGAATACCGCGGCCTCGACGTGAACGAACTGCGGTTCAGGAAGCAATTGGGGTTCGACTATACATTTGCGTATATCTGGCCAATCACTGAGCCGCAACGGGCAATCGGGATGCAAATGGATTTCATCCGCAAACGGCGTGCGTTGGATATTTTGCCGACGGTTTTCACAGTGTCGCAGGGTTGGACGGGCTGGCAAAACGAAGGGCCGTTTTACCGGCTTCCGCCGAAAGACTTCGAAGGCCTGTTGCGGCAGGTCAAAGAAATCATCGCGACCATGCCGAGCAAGGAATTGGGGAGCAAGCTGCTGCTGCTGGATAATTGGAACGAGTGGAGCGAGGGACACTACATCGCCCCTCATCGCGAATATGGATTTGGCTACCTGGACGCGGTGCGGCGGGTGTTCGCTGACGCCCCGGAGAAACACACGGATTTGATACCGTCCGACATGGGGCTCGGGCCATATGATTCAGCGTACAGGAGGCACTGAGGCCAGACTCAGGGAAAAACGCAACTATTAGTCGACAGCGGGTGATATTTAGTGGAAGGTCTGCGGTGCTGAGAGCCGGTAAAGATTTGATATTAGCAACCAAGCGTTACGCTGCGGAATCCTCGTGGCGAAGCTGGTGGTGCGTTGTTTCCACAGCCCTCCTTTTGCTTGCTGCATTTGCGGGGACGCTTTGGAATTTTCATTGGGCGGGCAAATTACTTTGCAGTGTTTTCGCGGGCCTCCTCATTCTTCGGCTATTTGTCATCTACCACGATCAACAGCACCATGCGATCCTGGCCCGTTCACGCCTGGCTGAAATCTTTATGCGGATGTTCGGGGTGCTGACTCTCAGCCCAAGCAGCATTTGGCGAAGCTCGCACAATTATCATCACAATCACAATTCGCGGCTGCGTGGTTCGCATATCGGTTCGTTCCCGATCATGACCAAGGCTCAATATATTAAGTGTTCGAAATCCGAACGGTTTGTCTACCTGTTCATGCGGCATCCGTTGACGATTCTATTTGGGTATCCTGTCATGTTTTTATACGGGATGTGTTTGGGTCCTTGCATAACGAATCCCCGGAAACACTACGACTGTGGGATTGCGTTTGTCGTTCACATCGCAATCTCCGTTGGGCTAGTCTATTTCGCCGGGTGGTCGTCTCTGGTGTTTACGCAAGTCATTCCGCATTTCGTCGCCAGTGCGATTGGATGTTATCTGTTCTACGCGCAGCATAATTTTCCTGGCGTTTCTTTTAACGACAAGGCGGGGTGGACATACGAAAAAGCTGCATTGGAATCGTCGAGCTATATCAAAACCGGACCGATCTGGGCGTGGTTTACGGCGAATATCGGATATCATCATATCCACCACTTAAACGATCACATCCCGTTTTATCGATTGCCCGAAGTCTTCGCGCAAATCCCGGAGCTTGGTTCTCCAAAAACAACTTCGCTTCATCCCTTCGATATCGTTCGCTGCCTGCGTTTGAAGGTTTGGGACGCTGATGCCCAGAAGATGGTCGGCGTAGCGAACCTGTAAATATAGGGCGTCGATCTCTTCCGTACTTTCCAATTCAAATCTTTTCTTTGCTGGTGAGTGTCCGTTAGTCTGGCCGCCCATTTCATGAGAAGAGTCCAGTTTGTTGTTTTGTCGGTAACGCTGCTGTTGCTTGGCGGTTGTATTCGTTCGGAAAGTAAAACGAAGTTCCAAACGGTCAACGCCACCGGGATTTCAGTCCCGGTGAACCAAACGCTCACGCCTGCCGGCCTTCAAATCGAACTCACCGGTGCGCGGCCGCAAGTGATCGCGGTTAGTCCTGATTGCCAGTTGCTCGTCACCTCGGCGCGCAATGAGTTGGTGATATTAAATCCGCAAACGGGCCAGATTCTTCAGCGGGTGGCTTTGCCGCGCGACGAAGTGCAGAACAACACGACGAACGTCGTTTCAACTGAGATCATTCATCCTGACGCCAACGCGCAAGCGAGCTACAACGGCTTGATTTTCTCGGCGGATGGTAAACGCATTTATCTTTCGAACGTCCGAGGGGACATCAAAGTTTTTGCCGTTGAGCCAAATCACAAAGTCCGAGCGCTGTATTCTATCAAGCTGCCGCATCCGCCGCATTCCGGACGTTCGGAAATCCCGGCGGGTCTGGCGCTGTCGCGCGATGGCCAGCGACTTTACGTGGCTGGGAACTTGTCCAATCGGCTCCTCGAAATTGATGTCACGACTGGCAAAACGCTTCGCACCATTGCTGTCGGTGCCCTGCCTTATGACGTCGCGTTGGTCGGTGAGAAATTATTCGTAAGCAATTGGGGTGGTCGTCAATTCGCGCACGAGGGTAAATCGGGGCCCGCAGGGCAGGGCACGATCGTTCGCGTCGACCCTGTTCGTTACATTGCCGATGATGGGTCGGTTTCTGTTGTTGATCTCGCGACGGGTAAGGTTGAAAAGGAAATCGTCACCGGCGCTCGAGCGACTGGTTTGGCGGTGTCGCCTGACCAGAAATACGTCGCTGTTGCTGACGTCGGTGCTGACGCGGTCAGCGTTATCGATGTTCGCAGTCTAGCGGTCGTTGAAACGATCCCGCTACGCTGGCAGCCGAAAGATCTTTTCGGCGCGAGCCCTGATGCGCTTGTGTTCGATGATTCGGGCAAGCGCCTCTACGTCTGCAACGCAACGCAGAACGCGATTGCAGCGGTCGACTTCTCTCCGGGCAAATCACATCTGGTCGGACTGATCCCAACCGGTTGGTTTCCCGGTGCGATCGACTTCGATCAAAAGCATAGCAAGCTGTGTGTCGCAAATGTGAAAGGGATTGGTTCCGGAATGGATGTCGTGCCGGGCAAAAAGGTGGAACTCAATTCGCATCAATGGCGGGGCACGATTGAAATTATCGACGAGCCGAGTGAGCGCCGGTTGGTCAAATATACCCAGGCGGTTTTGCAAAACTACGGCCATGCTGCGATGGAAGCGGCGATGCTGCCGCCTCGTGAAGGGGTCGCGGCGAAACCCGTTCCGGAGCGCGCCGGTGAACCGTCCGTGTTCAAACACGTTCTCTACATCATCAAAGAAAACCGCACCTACGACCAGGTCCTGGGCGACATGAAGGAAGGTAATGGCGATTCGCACCTTTGCATCTTCGGCGAGAAAATAACCCCGAACCAACACAAGCTCTCCCGCGAATTTGTATTGCTCGATAACACGCGTTGTTCCGGTGCTGTTAGCGCCGATGGTCATCAATGGACGGACAGCGCGTTTGCCACTGATTACATCGAAAAATCTTTTGCCGGTTTCCCGCGCAGTTACCCGTATTACGGCGATGACGCGATGGCGTATTCGCCCGCAGGATTTTTGTGGGACAATGCTCTCGCCCATGGAAAAACCTTTCGCGACTATGGCGAGTTCACGCGCGATGACGCAATCTGGACCGATCGCAAACGACGCGACGGCCCGCATTTCCTCGATTGCTATCGCGATTTCGTCAAAGGCGCTGGCGCAGTGACGCTCAGTAGCCATGCAACCGTTCCATCTCTCGAACCACACCTTTGCACCAACACCACAGGGTTTAAACTCAACGTCCCGGATGTCTGGCGTGCCCGCATCTTTATTAATGAACTGAAGCAGTTTGAAAAAAACGATAGTCTCCCCGAATTGATGATTTTCCTGCTGCCGAGTGATCACACTGCCGGCACAAAATCACGATCGCCAACGCCTGCTGCGAAGGTTGCTGATAACGATCTGGCGTTCGGTCAAATCGTCGAGGCGATCAGTCATAGTAAATATTGGAAGGATACGTGCATCTTCGCGATTGAGGATGATCCGCAGATGGGTTTTGATCACGTTAGCAGCTATCGCACGACTGCCTATGTTGCGAGCGCGTTTACGAAGCGTCATGCCGTGGTTCACGCACCTTACAACCAAACGAGTCTCGTCCGTACGATCGAGTTGATGCTCGGTTTGCCGCCAATGAATCAGCTCGATGCGACGGCGACGCCGATGTCCGAGTGTTTCACGGAGCAACCGGACCTCACGCCGTTCCAGCATGTCCGCAACAATATTCCGTTGGATCAGATGAATCCTGAACCGCACGCCATCAATGACGCGACGCAACGCAAATACGCGATTGCGTCAAATAAGTTGCCGTTGGATGACGCGGATGAATGCCCGGAAGATTTGTTTAATCGTATTTTGTGGAATGCGCAGCGAGGGAATGAGCCGTATCCGGCTTGGGCGGTGAGTGTGACGAAAAAGACGGCGCGCGATTAAAATCGGGCGCGGCTTTTTACCTCAAACGAAATGGCGTATCGACGTTGCTGCGGACGTGGACGTCCGCACTCCGGCTACACGGTGAATTTGATGCCTTGGGCGAGCGGGAGTTGCGATGAGTAATTGACCGTCGCAGTTTGGCGGCGCATGTAAATTTTCCAGGAATCGCTGCCGCTTTCGCGACCGCCACCGGTTTCTTTTTCGCCACCAAAAGCGCCGCCGATTTCTGCGCCACTCGTCCCGATGTTTACGTTGGCGATACCACAATCGCTGCCACGGGATGACAGGAACAGCTCGGCTTCGCGAACGTCGTTTGTGAAGATGGCTGAGCTTAGGCCTTGTGGGACATCGTTGTTCCACTCGATGGCTTGATCGAATTTGGTGTAGGGAATGATGTAGAGAATGGGCGCGAAGGTTTCTTCCTTCACGACTTCAGCGTGCGGCGGAGCTTTCGCGAGGCAGGGCGACACGTATTGGCCGCCGGGATAATTTTTGCCGGTGAGCTTTTGGCCGCCATAGAGGACCTCGCCGCCTTCTTGCTTCAAACGCGCGATGGCGTTTTGCATGGCTTCGACAGAGTTCTTGTTGATGAGCGGTCCCATGAGCGTGCCTTTTTGCATCGGGTTGCCGATGGGCACTTGTTTATAGGCGCGGAGCAAACGAGCGGTGAGTTCTTTTTCGACCGATTGATGGACGAGGATACGGCGGGTACTGGTGCAGCGTTGACCGGCGGTGCCGACAGAGCCGAAGACAATGCCGCGAGTCGCCAAATCCATGTCAGCGGTCGGAGCGACGATGATGGCGTTGTTGCCGCCGAGTTCCAAGAGCACGCGGCCGAAGCGTCCCTGGACCGTTTGGCCGATGGAGCGGCCCATGGCCGTTGAACCGGTTGCGGAAATAAGCGGGATGCGTTTGTCGGCGCACATGGGTTCGCCGATTTCTTTGCGATTGCCCATGGCCAAGCAGAAGATCGCGGGATCAACGTCGTTGGCGAGGCAAACGCGTTCGGCGATTTTGATGCACGCGATGGCGGTTAAAGGGGTTTGTTCAGACGGTTTCCAAATGGTGGAATCGCCGCACACGGCCGCCAAGGCGCTGTTCCAGGCCCACACAGCAACAGGGAAATTGAAGGCGGTAATGATGCCGACGATGCCGAGCGGATGCCATTGCTCCATCATGCGGTGTTGCGGGCGTTCGGAGGCGATGGTCAGGCCATAGAGTTGGCGGGAAAGGCCGACGGCGAAATCGCAGATGTCGATCATTTCCTGCACTTCACCCTCGCCTTCGGCAAGGATCTTGCCAGCTTCGAGCGTGACGAGTTTGCCGAGGTCGCTCTTGGCTTCGCGCAAGGCATTGCCGAGTTGGCGGATGAGTTCGCCGCGTTTTGGCGCAGGGACGTTTTGCCATTGTTGAAAAGCTTTTTGCGCACGCGTGACCACTTTTTGGTAATCGTCGGCTGTGCCTGTCTTAATCTTCGCGATGACTTTGCCGTCGATGGGCGAAACGCTTTCGAGGACACGGCCACTACCGCCCCATTCGCCCCAGAACACGCCGGGGTTGGTGGCCTGCAGGCCGAGCTTTTTCAACAATGCAGTGGTCAGAGATTTTTCCATAAGTTGAAATTAAAGATTTTCGAGTTTCTTTAGTTCCATGGCGAGCAACTCATAAATTATCGAACGCTTTTCAATGTAATCACACCGAATTACGTCGCCATCGTATCGAAACACGACTCGATATCCTTTCACTCGCAAGCGCCAATAACCAGTAAATTCGCCCTGCAGAGGCTTGATATCTCCTCTTCCATTGGGGAGTTGTTTGATGGCAGAGGCTAGGGCGTGTTTTGGCTCTGGGGCCAGCGCTTTCAGGAAATCGCGCACTGGGGTCGATAGCTCAACTTTCATTGAGCGATTCGAGCGAGTGATATTTCATTTTGCCTGCGCGCGCGGCGCGGATTGCTTTAACGGCGTCTGGATTGGACATCAATTCCAATGACTCGACGAGAGATTCCAACTGCTCCTTTGACACGAGATAGGCGACCTTTTCGTCACGCCGGGTGATCGCGACGACGTGATCTTCGGCTTCTTTCAAAATACGTGGCAGGGAAGCCTGCGCCTTCGAGACTGAATACGTATTTTTCATGAAAAGTTACATAGCATGAAAAATTCAACTTGTAAAGGAAGGTGCTACTTCAGCATCAATGACGCTAACGAGAAATAGAACAACAGAGAAAATATGTCGGTGAGGGCAAGGGTGATTGGGCCGGCAGCGATCTTGGGATCGAGTTTCAAGGCATGCAGGGCGGTTGGGATGCTGATTCCAAAAGTACCACGCGGCAAGGAATGAGAACACGATCGTGCAGCCCACGACGAGGCCGGCCATAACAGTGCCGCGCCATAGCCACACAATAAAAAAAACGACCGTGCCGCTCGCGAGCCCAAGCAGAAACCCGACGGAAACTTCGCGGCCAAGTGCGCCAAAATACCAGCGCCACGTTGGAGTTTTAGCATGGAGAGCTTGAATGGATAACGAGACCGATTGGATGCTAACGCTTTCGCAAAGGCCAAGGACCAAAGCTAGAAAGAACGTTACGATGACGACTTTGGACAGCGTCATTTCGAATGCTCCCGAAATAAGCGCGCAGAGCACACCGCTGGTGATGGTTGCCAGGAGCCACGGGAATCGGTGACTGAACGCTTTTAAAGGCGACGCACCGTGCAATTGTGAGATACGAAAACCAATGGTTTCGAACACGTCATCGACTCGCTCGCGTTCCGCCAAATCGAACACTTCTTCCGTGAACAAACCAACATCGAGGGTGCCGAGGAGTCGGTGTTGATCGTCGACGACCGGGAAGGCGAGGAATTTGTATAACACGAAGAACTCGCAGGCTTCGGCCAGAGTGGCTGTGTGCGGAATCGTTACGATACGGCGCACCGTGATTTCGGAGATTGGCTGTTCTAACGGCGCAACGAGTAAGCGCCGCGTTGGCAAAACACCAATGAGTTTTCCGGTGCTGTCGACGACGTAAAAGTAAACGATCGCTTCAGAAGGCTTTTGCGTCCTGATCGCAGCGAGCGCCTGGCCGGCAGTCATGTCGTGGCGCAACAGCGCGAAGCCCTTGCGCAAATATGGCAACACCGGCTCGTCGAGATGCTGTGGCTTGCCGTTGGTCACTATTTCTTTTTGTAAGTTCCAGACGGTTTATCCGCCCATTTTTCGGCACTGCTCATCAATCAACCCGATAGCCTTCTCAATCACATCTTGCGTGATGTTTAAGGCTGGACGCAAACGAATGGAGCGTTCGCCGCAGCGCAGGACCAACAGACCGACTTCGTACGCCCCGGTCCAGAAACGATTTCGCATTTCGGCAGTTGGCATCGTGAAGGACACCAATAAGCCACGGCTGCGAATCGCTTGAATCATGGGATGCTTTTTCGCGAGCCGCTGTAGTTCGCTGGTGAAAAAGTCGCCCATCTTGCGCGCGTTCTCCGGCAAATTTTCACGTTCGTAAATGTGAAGGAAATGCGTCGAGCGGACGTAGTCGCAGAAATTGCCGCCCCAAGTGGAATTAATTCGACTCGGCGTGCGGAATACATTCTCCGGGACTTCGTCGAGACGAGGGCCGGCAATGATGCCGCATACCTGCGCTTTTTTGCCGAAGGCCATGATGTCCGGAGGCACATCGAAATGTTGCCAGCACCAATGTTTGCCGGTCACGCCCATGCCGACTTGCACTTCGTCGTAAATCAACAAGATGTCACTTTCATCACAGATGTCGCGCAGCTTCTGCAACCATTCGCGACGGAAATGATTATCGCCGCCTTCGCCCTGGATGGGTTCAATAATGATCGCGGCGATGTCGTGACCTTTTTGTTTGATGACGTCGCGAATCTGCGCTTCGGCTTCTTTTTCCTTTTGCACGACGTTCGGAAGCTGTTCTGCTTCCGGCAAGGTATGGTCAATGCACGGGGTGAGAATACGCGGCCACGGGAACTTTGCGAAATAATCAGTCTTGCGCGGATCGGTGTTCGTCAGACTCATCGTGTAACCGCTGCGACCATGGAACGCGCGCTGGAAATGGATGATCTCCGTGCCGCGTTCACCTCGACCAGCTGCGATGCTTTTGCGAACTTTCCAATCCATCGCCGCCTTCAATGCGTTCTCGACTGCGAGCGCGCCACCGTCGATGAAAAAGTAACGGTTCAACGGCAGAGCAGGGACGACGCGCGCGAACGTATCGACGAACGTGGCAAATTGAACGGAGTAAACGTCGGCGCTGGCAACCTTGATCTTTGCTGCGTTGAGTAAATCAGCTTTGACGTCCGGGTTGTCGAAATGGGGATGATTGAATCCCACCGGCATGGACGCATAAAACGAATACATGTCGATGAATTCGCGGCCAGTCGGTGCGTCGACGAGAATTGATCCGTGGCTGCGCTCGAGGTCGATGACTATTTTGAAGCCGTCGACGAGAATATGTTGCTCGAGATGAGCTACTGCGTTTTGCGGAGTTATTTTATCCGCTTTGGCCGGAGGTCGATTTGTTTTGTGCGTGCTAATCATAAGGATCGGAAGATTCAACTTAGAATTGCACAACGAGCCTTTCAAGAAAATAGGGCGCAGCATGAATCGCTGAACCGCTCGGAGCGCGGACAATGATGTCGACGAGAGTACGAACGTGACGCGCGTTCCGCTAGACCATTGCCGGTTCGGCGATCTTCTGCAGGTCGTCCGGTGTCTTTGCTGCATCAACAACCTGTGCAAAGGCGGCCAATTCTTCCGGCGTAAAGACGTTGAGCAACGAAATTTTCAGTGGGCCACTGCTGCCTTGCAAGGTGACGTGGTCCCATTGCGCCGATACGACGTATTGCGAGAATTTCTGAATACACCGGCCACGGATGTATGCGCGAGTCGTGCGCGGCGGTTCGGCAATTGCGCGTCGCACCAAACCTTCGTCCGGAATACCTTGCATCTGGCCGGCTTGTTCGAGCGCATAGTAAAGGCCCTGGTCTCGATCGAGGCGATGATATTCCAAGTCCAGACTTTGCAACCACGGATCCGTTGGACTCAGGTTTTGCGAGCTCTGAAATTGGCGAACGAGCGCAAGTTTTGCAACCCAATCGAGGCGATCCTTGCAGCGCATGGGATCGGCTTCAAGGTCTGTTAAAACTTTGTTCCAATCTGCGACCATTTTTATTTTCGCCGGATCGGTCAGATCACACAAATCGTTGACCGCATCCCAGTATTCGCGCTGAATCTGTAATGCGTTGGTGCAGCGATTATCATGCAGGCGCACTTCCCATTGGAATTTCGAATCGCGCGAGATGCTCATCAACGATTGCAGGGGCTCGCTGAGGATTGGATAAACTCGCTTTGGATTACGCGCCAATGCTTCGAGAACCAGCGCGGTTGTTCCAATCTTCAGACGTGTCGCAAAAGGTGACATGTTGGCGTCGCCAAGAATGACGTGGAACCGACGGAAAAGAGTCGGATTGGCGTGTGGTTCATCACGCGTATTTACGATCGGACGCCGCTGCATTGTGTCGACGCTCTGCAGCTCGCTGAAGAAATCGCTTCGCTGCGAGATTTGGAATCCGGGCGCTAAGAATTTGTCTTCTTCCTCATAGGCAAACTTTCCAGCGCCGGCGATGATTTGCCGCGTTACGAGAAATGCCTGGATACCGCGAGCGAGTTTTTCCCACGGCAAAGCCCGGGGAAGTAAATAATTCTCGTGGCAACCATAGCTGTGGCCGCGAAAATCAGTGTTGTTCTTATACAGCCTGACGGCAGACCCACGTTCTTCGGAGAGCTTTTGTCCGCAACGCATCAGGATGCGTTCACCGGCACGGTCATGGGCGACGAGTTCGTCGACGCTATTGCATTCCGGTGTGCAATATTCCGGATGCGCATGGTCGTTGTAATAGCGGGCGCCGTTGCCGAGAACCAGGTCGCTCTTTATTTCCACGAACGTCAGCTCACGCTGCGCGTCCTGGGCGAAATAATAGGTCTCGTCAACGTCCTGCCGTAATTCCTCCACGTGAAACCCACGCATATCTGCGTGAGGATCCTCACAATCGTAATCCCACCGCATGAGCACACCGGACTTGGTTGCACTGCGCACCAACGCCATTGATTCGGCGACAACGTCTAAATTGTCCTCGTTGTCCCGTGCGATCCCGATTTCGGTTTCAGTCCCAAATTGGATTATCATTTTCTCTCTCTGCATAGGACTCCCTCAATCGCTCTCACGTTCATTATATTCGCATTACTTGTGCCACACTGCGCGTTGGCGCGCTGCGGCAACACTTCTTGCGATCACGAACCTGGAATATTTTCTAGCGTGCACGGTCTCCTTAAAATGTTCAGATGATTCCGGTGCCGAGCTCATCCTTTTTGAGGGGACGAATCGGTCCGAGTCGAATCACGTTGTCGGGATCAAAATCTGTCAGCTTCAACCAATCTTCGGTGATGTCCGTCGGCGGGAAGAGATCGTTCTCGCTGTATTCCTTCTTCATCGCGAGGATCAGGTCGTCGCGCGTAATCGTCGTGTCCTGTTTGGTCTCGATTGCGCGTTTGATCGCGAGACTCTTGGCACGTTCGACAACCGCGGCAATGATCGCGCCGCTGGCGAGATCGCCACGATAGAGGAAGTCTTTTCTGCCACTGCGATAAACAATCTCCAGAAATTGATTTTCTGCGTTATGTGAATAATGCGCTTCTGTAATTACCTTAGCCAACTCTTCGCGAGGTTCGGCCAATGGCAAGGTGTCCTTGAGATAAATCTCGTAAATCTTCTGCGCGCCTTCTTTGTTTGGGCGGTTGACCTTGATCTTTCGATCAATACGGCCCGGGCGCAGGATTGCGGGATCGATCAGATCAGCGCGGTTGGACGCGAGGATGACCACCACGTTGGTGAGCGGTTCGATGCCGTCCATTTCCGTGCAGAACATCGGCACGACGGTGCTAAGTATATTGTTATACCGACCGGCGCGCCGTGTTCCTAGAATCGATTCAGCTTCGTCGATGAAAAGGAAGGCCAGATGGCCATCGGCCGCGCGTTCGCGACACTGAGCAAACAGGTCACGAACCTGACGCTCCGATTCACCGACCCACATGTTTAAAATTTCAGGGCCTTTGACGTGGAGGAAGAACTCAGGCCGATCAATGCCGGTTTCTGTCTTGATTTGTTGGCGCAGATTGAACGCGGTGGCTTTGCCGAGCAGCGTCTTGCCACAGCCGGGAGGCCCGTGTAAGAGGAAGCCTTTTGGCACCGTGTGTTCAAACTTTTTGAACAAGGCGCGATGCAAGAACGGCATTTCGATGGTGTCGCGAATTGCCTGAACGGCTTCGTCCTGTCCACCAATGGAAGACCACGGAATTTCGTTCACCGTTTCAAGGGCGCGTTCGATGCGTTTGCCAATGCCGATCACTTCGAGAGCAACGCGTTGGTTGGCGTCGAGGCGAATTTCCATGCCGGGCTTGAGCTTTTCCTTGGCGAGCAACGAAGAACGGAGCAACACCGAACTGATCAAACCGGATTCCTGGCCGATGCGCAGACGTCCGCCAGAAAGTAGTTCATCAATGCGGACAATGGGACCGTTGCGCTCAAAGCCAAGCCCTTGCACGACGGCGAACGCTTCATTCAACAAGACGCGTTGGCCGACTTGCAAACTGGACAGCGGAATTTGCGGGTCGATGCGACAGACGTAATCCGTGCCACCTACGCAGACGTGCGCTTTGTCGGGCTCGATGGGCATAAGAAATGTGCCGACTCGAAAAGCGGGTGAACGCAATTTTTCTATGATGGCGTCCATTTTCTCGATGGTCTGGCGCGCCTGGTCGTTTACCTCTTCGATGTCCGCAACGCGGTCGCGGAGGTAAATCATGTCCATGATGGAACTGTGGCGCGGCGGCAACTTGCCAACGATCATGTCAACGAGCTGCAACGCAGATAACTGATCCATCTGGTCGCGGCTGAGGACATCGGGCGAACTCAAGGGACTATCGGAACTTTCGCTGGGGGACTTCTGGCCGGAAGCGGAACCTGCCGGCCTCTTCTTCGATTCTGCCATGTTAGTAAGGTATCCCTTTGAAAAAACTTTTTCAAATGGCAGCGGCCTTTTTACGAAAATATTTCCGGGCGAAACCGGCTGATTATCCTGTCAAAGTTTTGTGCATGTGTTACCTTTATCAGTCTTCCCCCGTGACGAATGAAACCTCTCCTCGAAATCACTGAGCGTGGACTCCATTGTTCAACCGGTGGTTTTTTCGTGGATCCATGGGGGCCGGTGGACTGCGCCGTCATTACACACGCACACAGCGATCATGCCCGGTGGGGCTCTCGGATTTATCTAACCGCCGAGCCTGGACGAGAGATTTTGCGCCGGCGATTGGGGTCGAACGTCATCATCGAAACACTTGGTTACGGGCAAGTGACTACACGGAATGGCGTGAAGGTGTCGCTGCACCCGACTGGACACATATTGGGTTCTGCTCAGGTGCGTATCGAATATCAAGGCGAAGTGTGGGTTGTCAGCGGCGATTACAAAACTGAGGACGACGGAATGATCGCATCGTTTGAGCCGATCCGATGCAACACGTTCATCACGGAGTCAACATTTGGCCTTCCCATTTACCGGTGGCGACCGCAGGCGGAAATTTATTCGGATATAAATGAGTGGTGGCGCACCAATCAATCGCACCGTCGCACGAGCGTCATTTTTGGTTATTCGCTCGGCAAAGCACAGCGTATTCTAGCGGGATTGAATGGCAGCATCGGGCCGATCTACGTGCACGGAGCTATCGCTGCATTTCTTCCAGCTTACGAAGCGGCTGGGGTTCGCTTTCCAAATGTCGAACTCGCTCTCGGTTCAAAGATTCGTTCTGAACAAGGACAGGCGATTATTCTCGCGCCTCCTTCAGCGGACAACACGCCCTGGCTTCGAAAGTTCGGGGATGTTTCCACCGCATTTGCTTCGGGGTGGATGCAGGTTCGTGGAACGCGGCGCAGGCGCTCTCTCGACCGTGGTTTTGTTCTGTCCGATCACGCGGATTGGGAAGGCTTGATTGCGAGCATTCGGGCGACCGGTGCCGAGCGGATACTCGTGACGCACGGGTATGCCGATGTTCTCGCGCGTTGGCTGCGCGAAAACGGGTGGCAGGCAGAAGCCGTTCGAACGAAGTTTACGAGTGAAGTGGAGGAAGATGTGGAAGAGTTGCCACCAATCGAATCGGCGTGAAACGCTTCACCCAATTATATTGCGAGTTGGACCAGACGACGCGGACGAACGATAAACTTGCCGTGTTGGAGCGCTATTTTTCTGAAGCCCCGCCCGAAGATGCCGCGTGGGCGCTCCACTTTCTCGCCGGGCGCAAAGTTCCAAGCATTGTTTCCAGCCGACTGCTCGGCCAATGGGTCGCTGAGGAAACGAAACTGCCGGATTGGCTTATTGGTGAATGTTACGACGCAGTAGGGGATCTTGCCGAAACTCTCTCTTTGCTCCTGCCCACGACCAATATCGACACGCATCTGCCGTCGCTCCATCAATTGGTGGAGAATAGAGTGCTGGACTTGCACAAGATGCCCGAAGAATGGCGGCGCGAAGTGCTCGTCAAAACTTGGCGCGAGCTCAATTCGAACGAACGATTTCTTTTCAACAAACTTATCACTGGCGCATTTCGGGTTGGTGTTGCTCGGACGTTGGTTGTTCGCGCTTTGGCGAACGTCGCGAAGGTTTCGCCCGCCGTTATGGCGCATCGAATCATGGGAAGTTGGAAACCAACGACGGAAGATTTCCAACAACTGCTGCGACCACAGCAAACCGACCAGAAAGAACCCGGCCAACCTTACCCATTTTATTTAGCGTCGCCGTTGCAAGATCCACCCGAGTCGCTGGGCAACGTTGCCGATTGGTTGGCGGAATGGAAATGGGACGGCATTCGCGCGCAGCTCATCCGACGGCAGGGCCAAATTATTTTGTGGTCGCGCGGTGAAGAGATGGTGGCTGAGCGATTTCCCGAGTTGGTCGAAGCTGCCAGATGCCTGCGCGACGGCACGGTGCTCGATGGCGAGATTCTCGCGTGGCGTGACGAATTGCCACTTCGGTTCGGTGTCTTGCAACATCGCATTGGACGAAAAGATGTAAGCGCAAACATTCGCGAAGAGGCTCCGGTCGTGTTTCAAGCGTTCGATGTTTTGGAATGGAACGGCGAAGACATTCGCGAGAAACCGTTGTCCGAGCGCAGGGCGATTCTCGAGTCACTCTTCCAAGATATTTCCCGCGGATTGCCATTCCGGCTTTCGCAGCGAATCGATGCACGTTCTTGGGAAGATCTGGCAACCTTGCAATCTCAAGCGCGCGCGCGAGCGGTCGAGGGCATTATGCTAAAGCGTTGGTCTTCACCATACCAGGTCGGCCGGCCACGTGGCGATTGGTGGAAGTGGAAGATTGATCCATACCTGATCGACGCCGTGTTGATCTATGCGCAACCAGGTTCAGGCCGCCGTGCCAGCCTCTTCACGGATTACACGTTTGGTGTGTGGGATAATGGTCAGTTGGTTCCGGTCGCCAAGGCGTATTCTGGATTGAGCGACGATGAAATTCGACAAGTGGACGCATTCGTTCGGCGCAATACTTCTGAGAAGTTTGGGCCGGTTCGCATCGTTAAACCCGAACTGGTATTCGAGCTCGCTTTTGAAGCGCTCCAGGAATCGACGCGCCACAAAGCAGGAATCGCACTACGCTTTCCGCGAATCAACCGCTGGCGTCGTGACAAAAAAGCTGAAGACGCGGAAACGCTTCAAACGGTCCGCGATCTGCTGAAAGCCGCAAAGTAGCTGAGGTGCTTGCGCCGCAGCAACGAGTGCTGTGCTGCCGACCCTTAACCGACGATCTTCGACAGCAATTCGTCGTTGGTCTTGTGCTTCTTCAGCGCAGCGATCAACGTTTCCATCGCTTCGATCGGGTTCAAGTCCACCATCATGCGGCGCAACTTGCGGATCGAGTCGATATTCTTTGCCGCGAAAAGTTTTTCCTCTTTGCGCGTGCCGCTCTTCGGGATGTCGATTGCAGGGAACAAGCGACGTTCCGACAGCTTGCGGTCGAGGATCAATTCCATGTTACCCGTGCCTTTGAACTCCTGGAAAATGAGCTCGTCCATGCGGGAACCAGTGTCGACCAGCGCTGTGGCGATGATTGTCAGCGAACCGCCTTCTTCAATTTTGCGCGCGGATGCGAACATCTTGCGCGGAATTTCCAAAGCGCGCGCATCGACGCCGCCGGTCATGGTCCGACCGCTGCCGCCATGCACGCTGTTGTAAGCGCGAGCGACGCGAGTGATCGAATCCAGCAATACGAAAACGTCCTTGCCGCTTTCAACCATGCGACGGCAGCGCTCAATCATGAAGCGCGATAAACGCACATGCGTTTCGAGATCCTGGTCGTTCGATGAAGCAACCACTTCGGCTTTCACCGAGCGTTGAAAATCAGTGACTTCTTCCGGGCGCTCGTCGATCAGCAGCACCATCACGTAAACTTCCGGATGGTTCGTCGACACGGCGTTGGCAATTTGCTTAAGAATCGTGGTCTTACCGGTGCGAGGCGGCGCAACAATCAAACCGCGCGTGCCTTTGCCGATGGGAGTGACCAGGTCGATAATGCGCGTTTCGAGCAAATCAGGTGACGTTTCCAGACTGATCTTCTCAATCGGATCAATCGTGGTGAGGTTCTCAAACCGCACCGACCGGGTATATTCGTCAAACGTCAGGCCGTTGACCTTTGCGACGGTGCGAAGCTGCGGGCTATTACCGCGATGAGGCGGTTGGGTTTCACCCTCAACGAGGCACCCTTCGCGCAGGAAATTGCGCTTGATAGTATCCGGCGTGACAAAAATGTCGGAAGGCTTTGGATGATAGTTGTTTTCCTTTGTCCGCAAGAACCCGAAACCCTTTTCAGAAATTTCGAGAAAACCCGACCCGTAGTCGGTGACAGTGGCGCTAGGCGCTTGATTCATAATGTGTGTTTTAAAGAAGGCCTTCCTGAATGAACCCGAAAATCGTTCTTTTTAAGAAATAAAGAATTTTGGGAAAACCGTCTGCGCCATCGAAAACCGATAACCTGCGCTATCCGGTCAGACCTTCAACTTAAGCATATTTACGATACGCCCAGCCGATTGCAACAGTTATTTTAGGGGCAAAACTGGTGACGTTTCGTAGGGGATTGTCGCAAAACATGCTGCACTTCAGGTCTATCTGTGCTTATCTCAACGCACCTGTGATGCGAAGCATCCTCATTCTCATCGTTTGTGCGCAGATCGCTTCGGCTGCGGATTGGCCTCAGTGGCTTGGGCCGACCCACGATTGTCACGCCGCCGCAGGGTCGGCAGAGATCAATCGACTTTCATCCGAACCCAAGGTGCTCTGGCGCAAATCAATCGGTGGCGGTTTCTCGTCGCCTGTAATTGCTGCCGGCAAAGTCGTTTACTTCGACGAAGATGACACCAATGAAGTCGCTCACGCGATTGAAGCGAGCACCGGCAAAGAGATTTGGCGCACGCCGATCGGCGACGTTTACCGCGATGAATGGTCCGCCGGTCCGCGCAGCACACCTATAATCGATGCCGACCGCGTCTACGTTCAGTCCTGCAAAGGCGAATTTCGTTGTCTCGAATTTTCAACCGGTCACGTGCAATGGGGTTTTAGCTTCGAACATGATTACGGGGTGAAATTCGTCGGCAGTCGCGCGCGCGAAGGCACCGCTGCACGCCGTGGTAACAACGGAACCGGCATTGTCGACGGCGACGCCGTGCTTGTCCCGGTTGGCAGCACCGATAACGCTACCATCGTCTGTTTCGACAAAAAGACCGGTAAACGATTATGGCGAAGCGGATCCGACGAAGCCGCCTATTCGTCACTTCAGGTCGCCATCATTGCTGGAGTTCGTCAGGTCATTTTGCTCGATGCCGATGCTCTCATCGGCGTTGCGCGAACAGACGGCAAACTTCTCTGGCGCGTACTGCTCCACACCGACGCCAAACGCCACGCCGCCACACCAGTGATCCACGGTGACACCGTCATCGTCAACTCCCACACCATCGGCCTAGTCGCCATCCGTATCCAAAAAACCGCTACCGGCTTCGAACCCAAACGTGAATGGACCAACCCGAGCCTACAGATCAATCTCTCAACCCCCGTTCTCGTCGACGGCCATCTCTATTCCCAAGGTCCCTTGCGCAACTTCATTTGTGCCGACGCCCGCACTGGCAAACTGGAATGGGAAGCACCCGGTTTCGGCAAAGAAAATTCCTCGACCATTGCCATCGGCAAAAACCTCCTCACTCTGACCGACACCGGCGAACTCGTTCTGGTTGCCGCAAATCCAAACGCCTACAAAGAACTTGGCCGCCAACAAGTCTGCGGCAAAAACTGGAACTTCCCGGCCTATGCCGACGGTAAACTCTACGTCCGGGATTCGCGCGAGTTGCTCTGCTTGGACATAGGTAGGTAATCTCAGGGTTGATTCGCGATAGGTCTGCGGTTGACAGACTTCTGCTCCTATCAGATTCTGCCTGTATGGACCTCTTTGTTTCTTTGGCGCTCCTTCTCGCGCTGGCCGTTCTGTTTCTGGCGATGCAGCGCGAGCGGATCGCGGATGCAGTGGCTTACCGGAAAGCCGTGGCCTTCTTTATTGCGGCAATCGTTGTGCACAACCCGCTAATGGAAATCATCGGCATGATTCCGCGCAGCTTTTTTGCGGTATTCGCTGCATTCGCTCGCGTCATCGGTTACGTCCTTTTACTGATTAGTTTCTATGCCGTCTGTCGTTCGTGTGGTGCGCCGCTGAATCCTCCAGGTGAACAGCCAGCACCTCTTGTTGCGCGATAATCTGAGACTTCCGATTTGAGTGCGAATCCTTCAGCCGACCACTACGCGGGCGATGCCGGTCGCGTTTACCACGAAAAAAAGCGTGGCATTCCCGATGTGGCATTGCCGTGGGTGTCTCAACATCGTGCGAAAAAAATCGCGCCTTACGTCAAGTCGAGTGATGTCGTATTCGAATATGGTGTCGGATGGGGTTGGAATCTGGCAGCGCTCAATTGCAGTCGCAAAATTGGATTCGATGTTTCGGAACTGCTCCGCGAAAAAGTTGCAGGGCAGGGGATTGAATTCATTTCATCACCCAGTCAATTCGCGCCCGCGTCAGCCGACGTCATCATCTGCCACCATACGTTGGAACACGTAATCGATCCACCGCGCGCGCTCGCCGAAATGAAAACCGCCCTCAAACGCGGCGGCAAACTGCTGCTTTTCGTCCCCTTCGAACGCGAGTCCAGGTACACCCGTTGCGACCCCGCCGAACCGAACCACCATCTCTATTCCTGGAATGCTCAAACCCTCGGCAACCTCGTCCAACAATGCGGGTTTAAAGTCTTGGAAGCGCACATTGCGCCATTCGGCTACGACCGATTTTCAGCCGTTTGGTCGCATCGAGTCAAACTTGGCGCATTTGGCTTCCGCCTAATCCGGTCCTTCGCTCACATCGCCAAACCAGCCTTCGAAGTCCGCCTCGTCTGCACCCGGTAGGGCGAGGCTCCCGCCGAGCCCTTCACGCCGATTGAATTCCTAAGAAATCCTGTCGTCTATTCTACAGAGTCGCGAAACCTATGAAAAAGCTACTACTCCTCGCAATGGTAATGGTGAGCTGGAACATCTCCGCTCAAAGCATTGTCTTCGAGTCACCTATCTACGACGGCGTGGTCATCGTTGCCGGAGCCGAACCCGCGCCACAACCATGCCTGACAGCGCCCGTGGTTTACGACACTCCTGTCGTTTACAATGCGCCGGTTCAATATAACGCCCCGGTCGTTTACAACGCGCCTGTGGTCTACAACATCGTCATTCCGGCACCTGAAACCTGCGGCAACGATTTCGGTGGCATGACGATCAAAGTCTACCCGCGCCGCAATGGCTACGCCCGTTGTAACAGCAACATAACCATTATCGGCCGCGGCAGTGCTCTGATCCGTTAGCGCAGGTATCGCAGGTCTCCAAACCTGCCGTATCGCCGATTTCCAAATCGGCAGCCGTGAAATAGCGATTGCGGCAAACAGTAGAGCCGCATCTTATTTTCCCATCCGCATCCGCTTTTCCAATTCCTCCGCTGCCTCTTCAAACCGCGCATACTTAAACTGAAATCCATCCCGCAGCAATCTCCCCGGAACAACCCTCCGACTCTTCAACATCAACTCCGTTTCCGTCCGCATAAAAAACGCGCCGATCTCCATCATCCAGCCCGTCGCCGGTAATCCAAACGGCACGCCGCAGAACCGACGCAGCGCTCGCATCATATCCCGATTCGTAATCGGATTCGGCGCAGCAACGTTAATCCCGCCCGTCACATCGTGTGTAAGCACCCATTCAATCGCGTGACAAAAATCCTCGTGATGAATCCAAGAAACATATTGCCGCCCGCCCGCGAGCGCGCCGCCGAGCCCGCGTTTCACCAGGCTGCGCAACACCGGAAAAACCGACCCCGGTTCATCGAACAACACCATTGAAATCCGCAGCGCCGCCTGACGCGTCTTTGGCGTGGGCGCTTCGAAAAACGCCTTCTCCCACGCCATTGCGACCTCCACCGAAAACTCATCCTTCGCATCCGCCGTCGCCGCCATCTCGGCATCCTCATCCATTGGTTTATCAATGGAATGTTTGTAGATAGTCGCCGTGCTTGCATTTAGCCAAACGCTCGGCGGATTCGCGCAACGACCAATCGCTTCACCAACTGCCTTCGTGGACAAAACGCGCGACTCAAGAATGTCGCGCCGATTCTTCGCATTATACCGACAATTAACCGATCGCCCCGTGAGATTAATCACCGCAAACGCCCCATCGATTTCTCGCACCCACTCGCCGACAGTGCGCGCATCCCATTGCAGAACTTTAACTTTCTTTGCGCTCTCTGCGTTCTTTGCGGTTACATAATTTTCCGGCGACCTGCTCAGCACCACGATTTCATAACCTTTCACGCCGAGATACTGTGCCAGCATCCGCCCAAGCAACCCACTGCCACCCGCCAACACGATCCGTTTGTTCATAAATGATTTCGAAAGATCGCAACCAACAGAGCCGCGCGCGTCAGCAAGCGGTTTACGGCACATTGCCTCCCTTGTAATCGTCCTTCGTCCTCGATTCCTTTCCCACCCCCACGATTCGCGATCGTTCGACTCTCATCCTTCGTTTCCTTCGTTCCCTTCTGTTTCAAAACTTCACCGCAAATATCTCTGCTAATTCTCATATTAACCTCCGGTTTTGCCGGCCAACTTCATCACCCTGTCGCCGAGCTTCATGAACTGACGCACACCCGCAATCGGCAACTTGCGGATTTGGTCATACCAGGTCGACGTCGCCTCGAAGAACTCCAGCAACGCGTCCAGGCGCTCCTTCGTATACTTGTCATCCTTGGAATCCGCCGCCTCTACCGCGCATTCCCGCAACATCGCGAGCGTTGGGTCCATCTCCCGTTTCTTGCGCTCATCCATCACAATGCGAAACATCTCCCACACATCCTTGAGCGATTCATAATGATCCCGTCGATCGCCCAACACATGAACAGTCCGCACGATGCCCCAGCCCTCCAATTCGCGCAGGCTCGTGCTGACATTCGACCGCGCCACGCCGAGTGTGTTTGCGATGATTTCAGCATCGATTGGAGCAGGGGAGACATAGAGCAGCGCATGGATTTGCGCGACCGTCCGATTGATCCCCCACTGCGCCCCCATCTTGCCCCAGTGAAGAATGAATTTTCGCTGAACCGGTGTGAGAGTATTCATGCAATTCTGTTATTTCTGTCTGAACAGAATATAACGAAACTGCATGCTTTGTCAATAATCACTTATTCCGGTTGCAGTTTGAAAAAAGAAACTTTTTCTTCCTGGTGCCCTGTGGCCGCATTGGGCACGGATCGGCACTACTTGGCCGCACTTTTCCGTAAAAATATTTTTTACAACATGGCTCTCCTGCCATTTGTCCTGCGCCCACCAAGGTATTGTTTTTGGCCTGCCCGAACAAGGTGTGGCGGATGGCGACTGCCGTTGACTGGTATGTCTTGCGTGTAAAAGTAGAAACATTTCCTTCACGGTGGCCGCGTGCAAACGCCAGTTTGCTTCGGCGCCTGCGGCAGGTATAACTGACGAGGAGAAACGCATGATCAATATCGCTATCATAGGCTGTGGCCAAATTGCGCTGGCAAATCATTTGCCGGGACTGGCCCTCTGTCCCGAGGCCAAGGTCATCGCACTTTGCGATACCAATCCAGAAGTGCTCGAACGCGCTCGTCAACAAACCGGTGTCAACACCGTCTCGACTGATTACCGCGAAATCGTCACCCGCGACGACGTTGATGCCGTCATCATCGCGACGCCGAATTTCACCCACGCCGAAATTTCTATCGCCGCCGCCAAAGCCGGCAAGCACATCCTTTGCGAAAAACCGCTCGCCATGAATATGAGCGAAACGTGGAAAATGTACGATGCTGCGAAGAAAGCAAAAGTGCGCCACATGACCGCGTTCACTTACCGGTTCGTTCCAGCCATGCGCTACATGACGCATCTGGTGAAACAGGGCGCAGTCGGCAAACCGTATCATTTCCGAAGCTGCCGTTTGCAGGACTGGGGCACGCGTCCGCTTGGTTGGCGGCAGGTCGAGAGATTGTCGGGAACCGGCGAACTCGGGGACATGCTGACGCATCGCATTGATTATGCGCAGATGATGATGGGCCACTTCGAACGCGTCGTCGCCGACATGCGCAAGTTTCACGAAACCCGCGGCGGCAAACCTTCCGAACTGGAAGATTGGGTCGGCGTTCTGGCCGAAATGGAAAACAACGCCACGGGCATGCTCGAAAGCAGCAAAGTCGCCAGCGGACGTGGCGAAGGCGCGCGCAGCCAGGATTATTGTGAAATCAACGGCAGCGAAGGTTCGCTCGTATTTCAATTAAGCAAACCCTTCGAACTGCAAGTTGGAAAGCTCGGCCAACCCGGACTCGAAACCGTCGCTGTGCCTGACGAGTTTTTAAAATGGCCCAAGTCACCGCGCGATCCGAGAGCAGGGGATCCGCTGGTCACGTTCCGCTACGACCAGGACGTCGAATTCATCAGCGCGATTCTCGAGAACCGCGAATGCGTCCCCAGCTTCCGCGAAGGTCTGCAAGTGCAAGCCGTGATGGACTCGATCCAGATCTCTGTCCGCAAACGGAAATGGGTCGATGTCGTTCGGGTCGCAACGTAGCCGCTGCGGTAACGAGTCACTCAAAAGAACTATTGAAACAGAACGAAGAAGTTTCTAAGGTGCAGCCGCAAAATTCGTCCAAACAACTATGAAACCAATTTGGTTGACCATCAGTGCAGTCGCCCTCATGAGCGCCCTCGTCTTCACCGGCTGTAATCAAGGCGGTGGCGACACAATCAAAGTCGGCGAATTTGCTTCGCTTACTGGAAAAGAAGCGACCTTCGGCCAGATGTCTCATCACGGCACCGAATTGGCCATCAACGAACTGAACGCCAAAGGCGGCGTGCTCGGCAGAAAATTCGAGCTGATCACCGAAGACAATCAATCCAAGCCTGGCGAGTCCAAGACGATTGCGATCAAATTGATTTCACGCGACAAAGTCATTTGCGTGCTCGGTGAAGTTGCGTCGGGGCGCTCTCTTGAAGCAGCGCCGATTTGTCAGGCGAACAAAATCCCGCAAATTTCGCCGTCATCGACCAACCCCAAAGTCACCGAAATGGGCGATTACATTTTCCGCGTCTGCTTCATTGATCCATTCCAGGGCACGGTCATGGCGAAGTTTGCCAAAGACACTTTGAAGGCAAAGAACGTGGCAGTGCTCACCGATGTCGCGTCTCCCTACAGCGTCGGCCTCGCGACCTACTTCAAAGAGACCTTCGTGAAAAACGGCGGCATGATTGTCATGGAGCAAAAATACAGCGGCGGCGATAAAGACTTCAAAGCTCAGCTCACCGCTCTGAAGGGCGTCACCCCCGAAGCCATTTTCATTCCTGGTTATTATACTGACGTGGGCTTGATCGCACGCCAGGCGCGTGACCTAGGCATTACTGTTCCGCTCTTCGGCGGAGACGGTTGGGAATCGGCCAAGTTGGTTGAAATTGGCGGCCCCGCGATCGACGGCGCGTATTTCTCAACGCACTTCTCACCTGAAGAAAAGAGCCCGGTGATTGAGGATTTTGTGGCAAAGTTCAAAAAAGCCTACAATGAAGCCCCCGACGCCATGGCCGCTCTCGGCTACGACTCCGCGATGCTTCTCGCCGATGCCATCAAACGCTGCGGCACCACTGAGGAGCCGAAGCTGCGTGATGCCCTCGCGTCGACGAAAGATTTCCCCGCCATTAGTGGCAGCATCACCATCGACAAAGACCGCAACGCGACAAAGCCCGCGGTCATCCTTCAGGTGAAAGACGGCACATTCAAATTCGTCGAAACGATCAACCCTTGAGCGAATTTCTTCAGCAGATTATCAACGGACTTTCGCTCGGCGCCATCTACGCGCTGATCGCTCTTGGTTACACGATGGTGTACGGCATCCTGCGCTTCATCAACTTCGCGCATAGCGATGTCTTCATGGTCGGCGCCTACATGGGCTTCTACGCCGGCAAGCACGTGCCACACGAAACCGTCCTTGGCGGTATCGGCGTGTTGCTCTTCGCGATGGTTGTTTGCGCCGTCCTCGGAATGTTAATTGAACGCTTCGCCTACCGCCCGTTGCGCGAACGTTCCAAGCTGACTGTTCTCATCACGGCCATTGGCGTCTCGCTGCTGCTGGAGAACCTCGGCCAATACATTTTCGGAGCTGACCCAAAACTCTTTCCAGCACTGTTCCCCATGAAAGAGTTTGTAATCGGCGGCTTGAGTATTTCGAGCAATCAAATCCTCGTATTCGCGGTGACCGCATTTCTGCTTTTTGGCCTGCAGTTGATCGTGCTGAAAACAAGAATGGGTACGGCGATGCGAGCTGTTTCATTCAACCCGCAAGCCGCTTCACTCGTCGGCATCAACAACGATGTGATTATCTCTTTCACCTTCGGGCTGGGTTCAGCGCTCGCCGCCGTTGGCGGGATTCTTTATTCGATGAACTATCGTTCGATCGATCCTTACATGGGAATCCTTCCCGGCCTGAAAGCATTCGTCGCGGCAGTGCTCGGCGGCATCGGCAACATTCCCGGCGCTGCACTCGGCGGCATTTTGCTTGGCCTGATTGAAACCTTTGTTAACGGCAGCCGCTTCTCGACCTACACGGATGCGATTGCGTTTGCCGTGCTAATCCTGATCCTGTTGTTCAAACCCGCGGGTCTTTTGGGCAAACTCCAGGTTGAAAAAGTATAGCGATGAGTCAACCCGCGCGATCAACCAACCCGTTTTTGCGCTGGCCAAAGATGCTGCTGCTGTGCGCTATCGCAGCGAGCTTTGTCTTGTGGTGGTTTTCAAATCACCTGAACCCATACTTCTCGGACATCCTCCTCAAGATCGGCATCAACATTACGTTGGCCGTCAGCCTCAATCTCATCAACGGCTACACCGGTCAATTCTCACTCGGCCACGCCGGATTTATGGCGGTGGGCGCGTACACGTCGGCAGCGGTCACCATGTTCGTTGGCCCGCACGTCATCGGCCCAAACCCGTCAACGGCGCTGTCGATGGTATGGTTCGTTCTCGCGCTTTACATCGGTGGTTTGGTTGCGGCGGTTGCCGGGATATTGGTCGGGGCACCATCGCTCCGGTTGAAAGGTGATTATCT
Organism: uncultured Verrucomicrobiae bacterium; assembly: GCA_963702845.1. Classification (GTDB taxonomy): domain Bacteria; phylum Verrucomicrobiota; class Verrucomicrobiia; order Limisphaerales; family Palsa-1400; genus JAICXV01. The sequence goes on from OY969763.1 coordinate 2,037,806, forward strand.
CGCGATTGTGACACTTGGGTTCGGCGAAATCATTCGTGTCATCTTCCGCAACATCGACTCATTGGGCGGCGCTTTAGGACTGAATGGAATTCCGCCGTACACGAATCTGTTCTGGGTTTTCGGCACTGCCGCCATTTGCACATACGTGGTGCTTTCGCTCGTTCACTCAACTTACGGGCGAGGATTCATCGCGGTACACGACGACGAAGTGGCCGCCGAAGCGATGGGCATCAACACGACGCGTTACAAGATTGTCGCGTTTGTGATTGGTGCATTCTTCGCCGGACTCGCCGGTGGTCTTTATGGCCACTACACGCTTTCGATCGATCCCAAAGGATTCGACTTCATGCGTTCGATTGAAATCGTCGTGATGGTCATTCTCGGCGGAATGGGCAACACCGTCGGAGTGATTGCGGCTGCGGTATTGCTGACGCTCTTGCCTGAAGTGCTGCGACCAATCGCGCAGTATCGCATGATCATGTATTCGTTCCTGCTTATCGTTTTCATGCTCACGCGTCCACAAGGTCTGTTCACGTGGCGACGCAAAGCAAAACCAACTCTGACCGCGTGAGTGCGCCGCTGCTCAGTCTTGAACATTGCACGATTCGCTTCGGCGGATTGACGGCTGTTTCTGACTTGAACGTCCAGATCGGTGAAAATGATTTGGTCGGTTTGATTGGGCCCAACGGCGCGGGTAAGACAACCGTGTTCAATTTCATCACTGGCGTCTATCAACCGACGGAGGGGCGCATCCAATTCGCTGGGGAAGATATCGTTGGCCAAGCGCCGTTCGAAATAACGAAGAGAGGCATTGCTCGCACGTTTCAGAACATCCGCCTGTTCCCATCACTCTCCGTTTACGACAACGTGCGCGTCGCCTTTCGTTTGCACATCAAACACGGCGTCGTCCAAGCAATGTGGCGCGGTGCAGTGTTGGAACGAGAAGAGCAGGGGATCGAAGCGCAAGTGATGGAGATGCTCGATATTTTTAAGCTCGGCAAATTTCGCGATGTTCCAGCGAAGGGCCTGCCATACGGCGACCAAAGACGCCTTGAGATTGTCCGCGCACTCGCGACGAGGCCAAAGCTGCTGTTGCTCGATGAACCGGCTGCCGGCATGAACCCGACCGAGAAAGTCGAGTTGATGAAATTGATCCGGTTTGTGGAAGAGAAATACAAAATCTCAGTACTGTTGGTCGAACACGACATGCAGGTCGTGATGGGTATTTGCCGACGCATCATCGTGCTCGATCACGGTGTGCTGATCGCCGAAGGCACCCCCGAAGAGGTGCGTGCGAATCCAAAAGTGATTGAGGCCTATTTGGGCCAGTAATTTCCGACGATGCTCCAGGTTAAAAATCTTAGAGTGAACTACGGCGCGATCAACGCGCTGCACGGCATTTCGCTGGAAGTGAAGCAAGGCGACATCGTCACGCTCATTGGCGCGAATGGAGCAGGGAAGACGACGACGCTTAAGGCAATTTCGGGATTGTTAAAAGTTGATGGCGAAGTTCTTTACAACGGCCGCAACGTCGCCAACTGCAAGCCGCACGAGTTGGTCCCGATGGGGATGGCTCATGTGCCGGAAGGCCGAATGGTCTTCGCGAATTTGACGGTCTGGGAGAATCTACAAATGGGCGCTTACCTGCAGCGCGACAAGCGCGCGATTGAAGAAGAGCGTGCGTTTGTCTTCAGCATCTTTCCGCGTCTAGCCGAGCGCCAGAAGCAGATTGCCGGAACGCTTTCTGGCGGTGAACAACAGATGCTCGCCATTGGGCGCGCGTTGATGAGCCGGCCGAAATTCTTGATGCTCGACGAGCCGTCTTTAGGGATTGCGCCGATTCTCGTTAAAACAATTTTCGAAAAAATCGTTGAGATAAATCAAAACCAGGGAATCACAATTTTGTTGGTGGAGCAGAACGCCAATCTCGCGTTAGAGGTTTCACGCTATGGCTACGTGCTCGAAACCGGGCGAATCATCCTGCAGGATTCCTCGGCGGCACTCCGCCAAAACCCGAAGGTCAAAAGCGCCTATCTCGGTGGGTAATTTGCGCTTGATTACAGAACACTTGCCACAAGCGCTCCTCGCCGTCATATTCGCAATATGAGCTTCGACATTTCCGGCATCCTGGATCAATGGGATTACGAGCCGGGCAAGGTGGTCGTCAGAAAATTCAAAGCTAAAGACGGCACCGAAAAGCTCCAACTCCGCGTCGACCTGGGATTACTCCAGATGAACGCCCATGGCCGACCTGACGGCAAGCATCCGTTTGGCAAGGAGTCCCTTCTCGAACATTACGAATCGCAGCTCGAAAAATTCAAGCAGGAGAACGAAGGCGACGAGAAAGGATTTCAACTCAAGCCTGAGGACATTTCGAAGCTGCAACAAGAGGCGATTCAGTATCACCATCGCTACATTTGTTTGTTTCAACTTGAGGACTTCGAAGCGGTTATTCGCGATGCGGAACGCAATTTGAAGGTTTTTGATTTCGCGCAGAAGTATGCGACGTCCGACGATTTTGCGTGGGCGCTGCAACAGTTCCGTCCGCAACTGCTCATGATGCGGGTGCGCGCCAGAGGTGCGACGGCGCTGAAAGAGGACAAATACGACGAAGTCATTCGTATCGTCGAGACTGGGTTGGAGGAAATCCGCCAGTTTTATCGCGACCAGGAACGGCATGATCTCCTCGATCAAAGCGGCGAAATCATTTCGCTCGAGGCATGGCTGGAAGAAATTCGCGCCAAGCGCCCGCTCAGTCCGCGTGAGAAACTGGAGAACGCTTTGGACGAAGCGGTCAAGAACGAGGATTACGAAAAGGCGGCTCAAGTGCGCGACGCTCTCAAAAATCTGAAATAACTATATGGCTCTTGCTGAAACACTCGCCCAGGAAATCAAATCCGCGATGTTCGCGAAGGACGCCGATCGTCTGAGCACATTGCGTATGCTCAAGTCCGCAATGGGTTACGCCGCAGATCGAGAAAAAAACGGATACATTGGGTGAAGGCGATGCCGTGTCAATCGTTCAGAAGGAAGTCAAAAAGCGCCGCGACTCAATCGAGCAATTTGAAAAAGGCGGCCGCCCCGAACTCGCTGAAAAGGAGAAGAAGGAAATCGTCATCCTGGAAGGGTTTCTTCCGAAGGCGTTGAGCGCTGAAGAACTTGAGCAGCTTGTCAAAGCGACCATCACCGAAGTTGGTGCGACCGGCAAGAAAGACATGGGCGCCGTTATCAAAGCTGTTCAGGCCAAAGCGGCGGGACGCGCAGACGGTAAATCGATCAGCGGCCTTGTTGGCAAGCTCCTGCCTTAATTATCACTTGGGATAAATTTGGTACAGAATTACGTAGACCAATACACCTGTAACGGATACGTACATCCACAACGGCAACGTCCATTTGGCAATTCTTCGGTGAAGCTCATCCTGTCGTTTGAGCCCGCGTTTTAGACTCACGATAACTAGAGGCACAATAACGACAGCGAGGATCGTATGGCTCAATAGAAGTGCGAGGTAGTAAATCCGAAGGGACTTTGGGCCTTTAAATGTAGTTGGCCCTTGATGCAATACATACCCGAGATAGGTGTGGTAGGTCAGGTAACAAATCAAAAATAGCACCGACGTGGAAAACGCCGCAATCATGCAGTTACGATGCGACTGGATTCTCTTCTGCTTAATCTGGACGTAGCCGATGGTGAGAAAAATTGCGCTCAATCCATTAAGCGTCGCATTGACCGCAGGCAAATCGTGAATGGTCATTATTTTTCTCGTTCCAGTGTTTTGACTGCGGAGAGGATTTCGGGTGTTGATTGCGGATCGTCACCGTCAAAATAACCGCGGACACGACCGAGTCGGTCCACGAGAACGAATTTAGTGCTGTGGATGAACAAATCGTTTGGATTTTCGCGTTCTGCCGGAGGGGTTTCCTGGACTGCCAATTTCAAACCGTCGACTGAGACGGTGTTGAGAACGCGTTTGTCGCCAGTCAGGAACAGCCAGTTGTCTGACTTGGAATAATTGCCAGCATACTTCTTCAATACCTCAGGACTGTCATGGGTTGGATCTGTCGTTAAAGAAACAAGTTTAACGTCGTGCGGCAGTTTGGCCTGGAGTTCTTTCATGTGCGCACTCATGCGCAGGCATTGGCTGGGGCAATGTGTGAAGATCACATCGGCAATCCAAATCTGGCCGCGTAGAGAATCGAGCGTGACGGCGTTGCCGGTCTGGTTTGTGAGTGTGAACTGCGGGATGTCGTTGTAGACGGGCAGGGGTTTCGTGTTTGACCTGCGAGACGACATAGGCAACGAATATGGCTGCAATGACAATTCCAAGCCCTCCCCAAACTGCATACTGGATTTTAGAGCCGGAATTAGTCATCAAGGGCAGGCGGCAAGATTACTCGTAGCCGCCTGAAGACTGGGCTGCGCTTTGGCTATTGCCGGCCAGCCACTTCTCGTATTCGGCTTCGGTTACGACGTTAATAGTGCCTTTCATGCTGTAGTGACCGTTGCCACAGAGCTGGGCGCAGTTGATCCAAAACTCTTTTTTCTGTCCCGTTACTGCTGGTTGGAACCACGCCGGAAAGTTCATTCCCGGGATTGCATCCTGGGTCACGCGCATCGGTTTGCACGCAAAACAATGAATCACGTCGCGCGAACTGATGTGGACGAGGATCGGGCGGCCTTCGGGGACGTAAATATCATTCTTGACGATGAAGTTGCCCTTAGACTTGGGATCTTTCATGTCGAGGCTGACGTTGCCGGAGTTCAAATCGAGGGATCCAAAACCGTCAGCACCAGGATACCAGGCATTCCAAAGGAATTGCTGGCCGATGACACGAATGACAACGGTGTTCTTGTCCTTTTCATTTGGAAACGTCTGGACTGCGTGCGCCCACAACGGGATAGCCAAACCAATCAGCAACACGCCTTCAACGAGGGCTACCAGTCCCTCGACATAGGTCGAGATGTGGCTTTTCACACCTGTATAATCGGCGACGGGATTGACGTTGCGACGAAAGCGGAACAGGACATAGCCGAAATATCCAACCCACCCAACGAACAGCACTGCCATTAAACCATGAATCGCCTTGTTCAACGTATCAATGCCGCCACCCTGCATCGAATGGTTTTCTATGGCGTGCATGGGATTGATCGAAAAAATCGCCGTGGCGGGCAGGAACAGGATTTGCAGAATCGGATTTCCATGCTGGCCCGCTGCATAATTATAGGCCAATCCGGCGACGAGATAGATCGCGAAAGCGAGCGAGTAAATCGCCCATCGGATGAAGCCGGAATTCGGATTCGAAGTTGGTTTGTTCATTGATTAAATTGTAGGTTGAGCGACCGGTTCAGCGTCGGGCAGTTGTGACGCGCGGCGAACGAGGTAAAATGCAAAACTTGCCGCGCCGACGAGGACAAAAACAATCACGCCAAGCAGCGTAAAAATTCCAGCGTTCATCCCTTGGGCCATCTCGGAATCGTTTTTTCCGCCTGCACACGCGGCGCAAGCGAATAAGGATGGGGCGATCGCGAGAAATGCGAAGGTCAAAACCAATTTGATCACAGCCTTGCTACGAATGGTATAATTCGAGGTCATAGATAGCTGATCTGTTTCAGTTTGCGCATCACCGATTTGCCGTACCAAATCAGGCCGACACCCACAACCGCGGCGGCAATCGCTCCGAGTAAATTCCCAACAGCCTTCGTGACGAAATAGTTGTTCAGCAGCCAGCCTGCGAAAAAGAACACGACTAGAGTTGAAACTGTAACGAAAACGAGATGGAAGGCTTTGAGTGACATTATTGGATATGGATGAGGTTGCCGCGTTCCATGGACCAGATCGTCAGATACATCAAGGCCGCAAAGAAAAACACTGTGAACGCCAACACCGAATAAATCATTTTCTTTTCAGAAATGAGATGCATGAAAAAGCCGGCGACGAGAAAACCTTTGGCACAGGCGATGATGAGAGCGACGATGACATTCCAGTTCAAATCTTTGCCCGGTAAAACTTTGGCGAAATCGATGAACGCAGCCCAGACGGTCAGGCCCGTACCGACCATCAACGCGACGCCAATCAGGAGATAACGGTTAACGTGTTTACGAATTTCTTCCGCAGAATGTTCGTGATCGTCGTGGGCGGCGGAATGTTGTGCGTGTTGCATAGAGTGAGAGTGACTCATGTTGTTTACAAAAGATAGAGGACGGGGAACAGGAAGATCCAAACCAGGTCAACCAAGTGCCAGAACAATCCGGACACTTCGACGCGATTCGTATATTGAACCGGATCCTTTCGCCAAACACTGGCCAAGGGTCCCCAAATCATGAAGATGACCAATGCGCCGCCGACGACGTGCAAGGCGTGCAGGCCGGTCAGGATGAAGTAGATTGCAGTGTAAGTGTTGTGCCACGGACCGTAGTTGCTGAAGGTTTTGACTTCCGATGCAGCGAAATGTCCTTCGGGAAGTTCTTCAGCTTCTTTGGCTTCTTTCGAAAGCGGCGCTGGGCCTTCCATCAAGTCTGCATGGTTTTTTACGATGTGCGCATGTTCGATGAAAATCTCACCTTTTCCCGTCGGGTCCGACAGCTTGAAAGGAATCCACCAGGGAACATTTACACCAGTTTTTTCGGTCTCTTCGCGATTGAGATGGCCGTCAAAGATTCTGCCGTCCTTCAATTGGAATTCGTAGTGGTGAAATTTGTCGCGATATTCAAACGACTTGATGCCCATGAACATGAGCGCGCAGAGCAACGTAATCGATTGAAACATTTGATAACGTTTGAAGTTACCCATCTTCAACGAAGCCCAGGCAAGGACCACCGTGACTGACGAGGCAATCAGCACGATCGTATTAGTCATGCCGAGCAACACATTGAGCCAGTGAATCGGCCACGTGCCCGGGGCCGCTCCGACGCGTAACAGGATGTAGGACGAGAAGAGCGCTCCGAAGAGCATCACTTCCGATGCCAGAAACAGCCAAATGCCGACTTTGGCGTTGTATAGACCGGTATCCGGCCGGGGTTTAACTGCGTACGGGATTTCCATGTGATGAAGTTTGTTTTTCGGGCTCGTTCTGAGGAGTGTAATCGGTTACGTGGCCAGGCACGCTGTATTCGTAAGGACCACGGAACACTTCAACTTCCTTATCAAAGTTGCCGTGTGGCGGCGGAGTCGGCGTCTGCCATTCCAATGTCGTCGCTCCCCACGGGTTGTCGTTAGTGATCTTCTTACCGTTGTTGATGCTCCAGAAGAAATTGAAGATGAACGGAATTTGCGCCAGGCCGAGGCACCAGGCCGCGATGGAAACGTTCTTGTTCAAGTCGATGACCCATTTGCTCAAACCGATGATGTCGCCGGCTGCAGAATAGGTCACGCCACCGTCATACAGACGGCGGGACATGCCTTCCATGCCTTGAATGAACATCGGCATGAAGATCAGGTTCATGAAAATGAACGAGAGCACAAAGTGAACGCGGCCCCAGGTTTCGCTCATGAAACGCCCCGTTATTTTTGGATACCAATAATATATGCCGGCAAAAAGACCGAAGATCGTTCCTGGCGCTACGACGTAGTGGAAGTGCGCGATGACATAATAAGTGTCGTGCAAATGAATGTCGCTGGCGTTAAAGCCAAGTGGCAATCCAGTTAGACCGCCAATTCCGAACATCGGCAGAAAGGCCAGTGCGAACAGCATCGGCGTGTTGAATCGTATCGAACCGCCCCACAAGCGAAATGAAGAGCGCCGTCAAAATGATGACGGACGGAATCGAAATCATCATCGTGGTGGTTTGGAAGAACGTCGCAATGCGCGTTCCCATGCCGGTCATATACATGTGGTGCGCCCAGACGATGAACGACAGAAAACCGATGACCAACGAAGCGTAAACCATCGAGCGATAACCCCAGATTGGTTTGCGCGTGTTGTTAGCGATGACTTCAGTAACGATACCCATCGCCGGGAGAATCAAAACGTACACTTCAGGATGTCCGAGGAACCAGAACAAGTGCTGCCACAGCAATGGGCTGCCACCACCGCTGACGGGCAGGGCCTGTCCGGAAACAACCAAGCCGGTCGGCAGGAAGAAGCTCGTGCCGAGAAGATTGTCGGCGAGTTGCAGAACACCGGCGGCTTCGAGCGGCGGAAACGCGAGCAACAAGAGGAACGCCGTCACGAACTGCGCCCACACGAAAAACGGTAGACGCATCCAAGTGAGCCCCTTTGCGCGTAATTGGATAATCGTGGTAATGAAGTTAACGGCACCGAGTAGTGACGATGTAATCAGGAACACCATGCCGATAATCCAGAAAGTTTGTCCGTTTGGAACGTGCGGATCAGCGACTGTCGCAAGCGGTGAGTAAGACGTCCAACCGGATTTGGCTGCACCGCCGGGAATGAAAAAGCTCGCGAGCATGATAACGCCACCAACGAAATAGAATTGGTAGCTGACCATGTTTACGCGCGGGAAGGTCATATCAGGCGCGCCGATTTGGAGCGGGGTGACGAAATTACCGAAGGCGCCGAACGCCAAAGGCACAATCGCGAGGAACACCATGATCGTTCCATGCATTGCACCAAACGAATTGTACAGGTCAGGCATCATGACGCCGGGTTGTTTTGACAGCGGCTCAATGCCAACCATTCCAGGGCCGAGAATTTTGTAGAGCCATTTGCCGACGACTGGCATGGCTTGGCCGGGATACGCCAATTGCCAACGCATCATCATCATGAGCACGAAGCCCAAAAACAAAAAGAGCAGGGCAGTAATGCCGTATTGCACGCCGATGACTTTGTGGTCGGTGGAGAAGATGTACTTGCGCCAGAAACCTAACTCTTCGTGGTGAGCATCGTGGCCATGTCCATGATCGTGATCATGACCATGGTCGTGCGTATGACTATGTGCAGATTGTGCAGAGTCCATGTTAATTATTTTTCGATTTCAAAAATCTTATCAACCGCATTTGGCGCAACGGGCGTCAATATATGTAAAAAGAAGCTTCATCTGGCAACGACTTTCTCTCGTTTAACGCGTTTTATCTAAAACCATTAACCCTAGTAATAATGGTAAGTAGAGAATAGACGCGTAAAACAGCGCCCGCGCTCGTGCGACCGACAATTCGCGCGAGAAACGAAATGCATACCAAAGAAACACGCCACCGAGAATTAGTGCACCACCTAAATATAAAGGTCCGACCAAGTGAAAAACGAAAGGGCACAGGCTGATGGGCAACAGTCCAAGCGTGTGGCTCAAAGCCTGACGGCCAGTGCGTTCACCGGTCGGATCGAGAACCGGCAACATCGCGAATCCGGCGCGAGCGTATTCTTCCCGATACATCCACGCAATTGCCAGGAAGTGCGGCAACTGCCAGAAGAACAAAATGGCAAACAACGCCCAACCGTCGTTAGTAATTTCACCACGCGCGGCGGTCCAACCCATCAATGGTGGCAGCGCGCCCGGTATCGCGCCAATCGCCGTGTTCAGAGTGGTGACACGTTTGAGCGGCGTATACACGAACAAATAACTGCACAACGTCGCCGCGCCGAGCACTGCAGTAATTAAATTCACTGCGAACGCTAAATAAATAAGACCCGCTGCAGAACAAGCTGCGCCGATAACAAGTGCGGTGTCGGGCGTCATGTGTCCGCTTGGAATCGGACGTGACGCCGTGCGTTTCATTTTCGCGTCGTGCTCCCGTTCCAGTAATTGATTCAACGCAGCGGCCCCGGCAGCAACCATTGCCGTCGCGACAACCGCGTGCAGCATCAACAGATAATTAATCGGACCACGAGAGCCCACGTAAAATCCGACGAGTGTCGTGAGCAGGACGAGGAAGGTGAGACGGGCTTTAAACAGATCGCTGAGCAGCGCGCCAAGTGATTTCTCAGTCGTAACAGAGGTAGTGACGCGAGTTTCCGTAGGAATCGCGGGGGCAGCAGCGATGGTAGTTGCCGTCACTTTCATGTCACGTTGTCGAATGCGAAATTCCGAAACTGTTTTCGATGGGAACTGCGCAGACTTTTCGGTCCGCGTTGGCTGTTAGCATCCGAAACGCCACTATCGTTAACAACGTCCCGGAAAGCAAGCTCAGCGCGCCCAACGCGACATGTGTTGTCGCAATATCAGCAGATTTTCCAGTCCAGATCGTTGCCGCACCCAGGAGCGCCTGACAGCAAATCAATACAACCCACGCACACGACCAACGCGTCAGAAGATTTTGCCAGCCGAATGTTCGCAACGTGCGAACGAAGCACGTGACGACACAAACAACAATCGCCAACGCAACGATGCGGTGCACCATTTGCAAAACGATCTGCGCCGGCGTGATAAACCCGTAAGCTTCTGAAGCGAGCCGCGTCTGGTTGTAGTGCGCCACTGAATCAGCGTCGGTCGCCGGCCACCATTTGCCGTAGGCGAGCGGGAAATCTGGAATGGCGAGGCCCGCGTGTTGATGGCGCATCGTGGCGCCGAGAATTAACTGCGCCAAAATCAGAATTGTCGTGACCGCATATAAGACCTTCACCGAACTCGCCACACTGCTGGACTGAAGTCTCTTCCAGAAATTTGTCTGGAATAACGCGATTGCAGAAACGAGGCAGAAAAACATTTGCGCGAGTGTCGCGTGAAAGATACCCAGTTCATCTTTCATTTCGGTAACACGCAAACCGCCGAGCACGCCTTGAATAACGACTGCGAAGAACGCAATCACCCCAAGCGTGCGCATCCATTTTGGGGAAGGTTCACAACGCGGCCAGACGAAGCTCGCAACCACGCCGATTAAACCGATCGCCGCGAGCAACAGGTCTTCTGACAACCTGGCCGGACGAGCGATGGCGGCGCCAATTCCAGCAATTAAAAAGATCGCGCTGATCACGCGTAGGAATTTGCGCGACTTATATCCATACAGCCACAGGGCCAGAATGCTCGTCAGCAACCCGACTCCGGACGCGATCAGCCGATGGCTGTGCTCATAGAAAATCCCTCCGACCCATTTGCTGATCGGAAAGAAAAACATGTTGTAGCCATAGGTGTTCGGCCAATCGGGGACGGCCATGCCCGCACCGTGGCTCGTGACTAATCCTCCAACCCACACGAGCGCGAAAGTCATGACCGCAGTCAAAAGCGAAAACACGCGCAAAGGCGTGTTCACACTTCTCGGGCTTGCGTCCGAGGGATGATTTGAGACGGAATCGGACACTAGCTCTTACTTCGGAACTTCAACGGTGAAATCGGCAGTGACCGGTGCGCCTTCGACCTTAACGGTCTTGGTTTCGCCGGGCTTGGTGCCGTGTGCCTTCAGGTGATAAGCCGTCAGGGTGTAATCACCAGGAGGAACATTCTTGATCGTAAATTTGCCATTTTCATCAGTGATGGCGAAATACGGATTATCCACAACGCCAACATAGGCCAGCATCCAGTCATGCACGTCGCACTTCACTTTAACGAGCACTTGCGGATGGCTGAACTTGCGCTCGTCAGTCTGACCTTGGAGCGGTTGTGCAAAATTGAATTCTTCGCTCGACTCCTTCGGCAACGCATGGACGTTGTGCATGATTGCGTCGGAGTTCTTGATTTGAATCGGCTGATTCACCATCGCCCCGACGATATACGGCTGATACATGCAGCTGGTTTGATTGAGTACAACGGGCGTGGTCGGAGCGTCGAACTTTTTGCCTTCCGCGCCTTTGGAGATATAAACGAAAACGTTCGCCAATCCGCCGTCGCTCGAAACGACATAGCGCCGAGTGCTCGCAGGCGTCGTATGGAACGCGCCGCAATTCTGGTCGAACTTAATCGGAGTTTCAGGTGGCGGCGTGCCTTTGAGAGTGATTTTACCAGTGATATCGCCTGCGTAGCTCGATGCAGCTGCGACCGTCAATGCAAGTGCCGTCAGTGAAGCGGAAAGTTTATTCATAGTGTATTCAATATCTGAATAATTGTTAAAAACTAGCATCGTGCTAAGTGAGTGCAAGAACTTTGTGAAACTTTTCACAAGCAGTTCGCTTACTCGGGAAGATTAGCAATAAAACTATCCTGCGTGCGCCAATATCGGATAAGTCGGATGCGCTTGGGTTCGGTGCTGTGCGCGAGCAGATCAACGTGCGGATTCGTTCGCGACTTCGCATGCGTAGAGATCGTAAATCGTGCGATGTGCTGCTCATTTTCCATGCTGCCAACGGCAGTCATCGTGCGTGAGACTAGTTCGTCCAAAGAGCCTGTTTGGAAAGGATGGATGTTGTTTTCGCCGGGAGCACCGTGCGGCTTTTCAGCGAATCCCATGGTTCCATAACATCCCATCACAGCTTCTTCTGTTGTCGCCAGCGGCACAGAAGAAAGAATGTCATGCAAAATTGCCGGAATGTCCGCGGGTAAATAAGTAACTACATCTTCATGTCCCATCGCTACCTCTTGCTCGACTGGTTCCGCCGCAGCTTGATTAGACCGCGACAAACCGCTTGGACGCGACTCTGTTCGCGGGCGATTTGCGACAATAAAACCCACGGCCGCAGTCAAACCGACTGCAACCATCACGATGGCGAAAGCAAACATGGATGTGACAATAGGGGAGCGGATTACGCTCTCGCAACGCAAAACTCTACGATGATGACTTCGTTAGGCGTCGAGTTCGCTTCCAGGAGATTTGTTGATTCCGGGCGTTGATCAGGCAACTTGGTAGCGACCCGCAAAATGAAATGTTTCAAACATCCCGTCGAAGCCCTTGGCGTTTGTGCTCATTGCGGCCGAGGAGTTTGTGCTGGTTGCGTGACGGATTTGAACGGCGCGCGCCTGGTCTGCTCCAATGCTTGCGCCGAAACCTTGGGACGGAATGAGAAAGCGCTCGAACTAATTTTGCAAAAGAGTCTGCAGACTGCAAAAGCCAGCGCGTTTTACTGTTACCTATGCGCCGCACTTTCCTTCGGTGCAGCGATTGCCGCCTATTACACCGCGCCAGTCCCGTTTCTCATTTGGTTTGCCGCCGGATGTGGTGCGGTGCTGCTGACTGCTGGGATTTGGTATAGCCGCGTCGCCCGTCGACAGCCATAACATCACACGTGCTTAGGACCTAATCAAAGCGTGCTCTGCACCTTCCGTCGCGCGATGCGCCCCGTGGACTCGGTCAGCAAATTAATCCACATCTGCGCTTCCTTGGAACCGGCATCAAATGGATTTAACATGTGCAACGAGTTCCCGCCTTCCGCCCCAATGATTTCCCAATCAATGTAGTAGGAGCAGCCTTCGTTTTTCAGTAACTGCATGGCTTGGGAACGAACGGCCGCACGGGTGTTAACCGGGGCGGCTAAGGTCGCTTCGTTGATTTCCTTCTGCGTCAACTGCCACGGCTTTGGCGTATTAGCGAGCGACAGGCCGAGGCTGCGTGCCGGGTCGACCTGGTGGAATTCGAGGTCCTGGCTCTTTAGCCAAGGATGGTTCCACGCGATTTTTTCCTGTTCGCAAAATTGTTGGAGCAGCCAGCGCTTGGTGATCCAGTCCACTTTGCCGACGAGCGTTTCCGGCTTCGTCGCGAGTGCCTGCAATACCTCACCCCAGATTTGGATGAGATCGTCCGTTTCCTGGTCGCGGCCTTTCAATTCCGACTTCGCGGCGGCGTGGTATTCCATCAACAAATGAACCGCATCCGCGCAACGCCCATCGGAGAGCTGAACCAGCCACGGGCCTTCAGGTTGATGCGATAAATTGCGGAACGCGACAACCGCATCGGCCAAAACAATCTTCGGCACAGCATTCAACTCCAACAAATCGAGAACAATCGAAGTGGTGCCCACTTTCAGCAAAAGCGATGTTGGCAGAACGTTGGTGTCGCCGTGCAGCAGATGCAGTCGGCGATACTTGCGCGCATCGGCCAGAGGTTCGTCACGCGTGTTGATGATGGCGCGATTGAATTGCACCCACTCGAACAAATCGTTGTTGATGTAGTCAGCGCGCTGCGACATCTGGAACACGTTGTCCATGCCGGGACGCGCAAGTTCCCCGCGAGTTTCGGCAGCCATCGTTGCACCAACACGACCCGCGCTGACGTAAAGCATGCGTAACGTCAGGAAAGCGAGTAGGGAATGGACGTTCGTTTCCGTCAATGGCGCGCTGCGGCGGACGAGATAATTTTCATGGCATCCGAACGTCGCGCCGGAGTAGTGATCGATGTTGTTGCGAATGAAATTAATTTCGCGCTCAAGCCGCATCGATTTGAGCGCGTTCATCAAAATCGTATCACCGGCCTGGTCGTAGCGGAGGATATCAACGAGGCTCAGACATTCAGGTGTGCAATACTCCAGATGGCCCATGTCGATGTAGCAGCGGCCGCCGTTAAAAAGAAAACCGCCGTTCCCGGCGGGTTCATCCCAATCACGTTGGTGAACGTCGATCAGTCCATAGCGTTGGTCGCGGAAAACCCAATCGCGCACCCGAGTGATTGCGCTGGGCGTTCCCGGAAAATCATTCGTTAAACAACCGTATTCGGTCTCAAGACCAACGATGCGATTCATACTACCTATCCAGAAAATCTAAAAACTCACGCTAAAGTGCTGCTTCTCTTCACTTCAGCCTTCAGCATTCATACTTTAGCCTTATTTCATAACCCCAACTCAGCCGCGCCCTGCGCCTGATACCGCGCCGCTCGCGCACCTTCTCGTGCCAACCAGCCAACTTCGACAACGCGGCCTTTTACAACCTCACGCCAACCCGCTTTTCGTTCCTGCTCGCTCGGCATTTTGTCGTCGAAATGTTTGTTCTCAACCAACATCCACCACGCCTGCATCAGGACTTCGGCAATTTGTTTACGATCCGTGACATTTTTGAAATTCTCATTCAACCATTTTTGCGCTGAGGCTTCACCCTCGGGCGTCGACGCCGCAGTGACGATCCCGCCAATCTGCATTTGAAATGAACCATCGAAATGCAATCGGAACAACAGATCTTTGGCGGGCTCGTTGCCTAATTCGACCAGCAGCAATTCCACGAGAAACGGTGCGCTGTAAATTTGTTCGAAATTCGTTTTAAGCTGCGGGCTGAGTCCGAAGCTGATCAGTCGTCGCAGGCTGACATCTTCCGGCGCGCGGGTGAAAGCTTCCATGTGCGCGGCGTCGATCGCCGCCTGGCGAATTTTCTCGATGTCCGCTGGATGGCCAAGGCCGGCGAGGCCGTGGCGGTCGAACAGCTCGAATACTTTTGATTGCCCGCTGCCGACGCCTACCAAAAGTATCCCGTCAGGCAAGCTGGCGGCAAAAACCGGCGCACCGCCCTTGAGCTGTTCGCGGACGTAATCACGGCGATTCGCGACCGCCTCTAACCACCGATATGGTTCCTCTGTCATGATTTCTTTGTTTGTAGGAGAGAGGTAACGAGTCTCTAATCTCTACACGCCTAAAAATTCCTTCTGTTTCGCGTCCGCAATCGTTTCAACACCGTTTTCAGTCAGCAACTTCAACGTCGCAAACGTGTCACTCGCTGGATTGACGCCGCCAGTAGCAGAGTCGAACTCCGAAGCTGTCATCAACAGCCTCAAAGCAAATTTCACGGCCTCCTTGGTATTCATCTGCGAAGGTTTCGGTTTGCCGTAATTTTCTTCGAAGCTCAGGATGCTGCGAATGGTGCCGGATCCAGAACCCGACGCCGCATAGCCAACAGCCTGGAACTGCGCCCCGAGCGGATCGTAGAAGAAAATACGCGGTTGGGCAGGGGAGACCGTGTGGTCCACGCCTGCGAACAACGGCACAACAATCCCAACCCCTTGCATCGTCATCGGAAGATTTTCGCGCAAAAGTCGGGCAAGAGCACGCACCCGCGCCGGCAAACTCAGCGGTTGCAGCTGGCTGCGTCGATAATACTCAAAAGACGTCTGCAACGTCCGCGCCATTTCGAAGGCCGTGGCCGGCACCCCGGCAATGGCGAGCAAAGACGTCGAATCAATCTCGATGATTTTATCAACGCGATCAGTGACAATCACGTTTCCAGCCGTGGCACGACGATCCCCGGCCATCAACACGCCATCGGCACAGTGGAATGCGAAAACCGTGGTTGCCTGGGTTTGAACGGGAGCTGCCGCCGAAGATTCAACTCTGGACGGCGACACTCCTTGTGTCTTAAGCAGTGCGAAGAAATCGCCTGCAATAGCGTAACTGTGACTCATTGGCCAGTGCGTTGGCGGTATCGTTTCGCCTGGTCGGGATCGACCTTGCGCATGCGTTTGAGCAATTCTTCAGTATTGGGTTTCTCTACTTTGGGAGCGCTGGGCCCCTCACCGCCGCCACCGCCACTCGGGGCGACCGGGCGATTTTTTTGAGCTTGGTCAGGCATAATATTTAGCTTCTAAATTTTTCCCTAAACGCCTTTCACTAAAGTTCGCAGAAATTCAAAAGAGTTCAAGAGCCCTCTATCAAATATACATATACGGAACCGTTGATATAAAAGGATATAGGTGCCCACCCTGTACGCCCCATGAAGGATTAAAACCCCCGTCTGCCCGCTCGGACGGTTCGCCCACCGAAACGCGCCAGCGTCTTGGACTGCGCCAGCCCTATGTCGCTTTTGCCCCATGACCGATCCTGTCTGAGCGGCGATTCTGGGGGCGACGACCAAATCGTCACGGTCCTTAACGAGGTGCTTACATGCATTGACACATTAGCTACTTCACAATATACTGCCCTGCTTCGGCACGTGTGTGTCGATTAACTAATGAACAGAAAGGCCAACAATGCAGCTAACCGTGAGGCCAAGTGGGGCCAAGCGCAACTTCGCAGCCGCAAATGCGGGGAAAGTTGCGAAATTGGCCTCCAATGTAAATACCGGTTGGTATCGACTTGTACCGGTCAGTATCGATTTAAAAAAAGAAATATTTTGTTCCTGCCACCCTCTGGCCGCATTAGGCACGAAATGGCACTCTTTGGCACAGCTTGGTCGCACTTTTCCGCAAAAATATTTTTCACAGTTGAGCCCCCCTGACATTTGCAAGGAGCCCCGGTGCCAAACATCCTTTAAATGTTTGACTCCGGTAGCAGCTTCAGCTAGTCTCGCCTCCGCAGTTCGGCCAGTGCCGATCGACCAGGAGGATCTACGACCCAAGCGCGGAAATCAGTTTCGCCACAGTTGCATACCCATAGCAACCGGCTCGCCTCTTTTTGCCTATTTCAGTCCCTTGCGGGTTTTGTGCCGTTTTACGGCCAAATATGGACGTTTTCGTCCATTGCTGGTGGACAGCAATTTTCAAACCACAAGATGTGGTGTTTTTGTCTTTACACACTCGCACCAAACTTTATAACTACGCCAAACCATGTATCTGAAGAATTTAACGGTTTTAGGGTTTAAGTCCTTCGCGGACAAGACTTCCCTGAACTTTCAGCCGGGTGTAACCGCCATCGTAGGCCCCAATGGCTGCGGTAAGAGCAACGTCTCGGACGCTATTAGATGGGTACTCGGCGAACAATCGGCCAAAGCTTTGCGCGGCGGCGAAATGGCCGACGTCATCTTTAACGGCACCGACAGTCGCAAGCCTCTCAGCATGGCCGAAGTGTCCCTGACCCTCGGCGGCGTCGACGCAGAACACCTTCAAGCCGCCGGTGTGGAGATTGCCTATGATGAAGTGACTTTGACCCGGCGCGTATTCCGCGATGGCGGCTCCGAATACTTCATCAACAAAACCCCGTGCCGCCTCAAAGACGTTCAGCAACTGTTCATGGGCACCGGCGTTGGCCGCACCAGTTACAGCATCATGGCGCAGGGCAACATCACCCAGATCCTGTCCAGCAAACCGGAAGATCGCCGGCTGATTTTCGAAGAAGCCGCCGGCATCACCAAATTTAAGGCGCAGAAAAAAGAGGCCATGCGCAAGCTCGAGTATACCGAGCAAAATCTGTTGCGCGTCCAGGACCTCATTAGAGAAGTGAAACGCCAGATCGGCTCGCTGCAACGTCAGGCCGGCAAGGCGCGTCGTTACAAGCAGATCATGGGCGACCTCCAGCACCTCGATACGCAACTTGCCCGTCATCAACTCGACGTCTTGCAGGGCGACATTCGTGAGCGCAATGAACGCACGGAACAGTTGCGCGAGCAAGATCGAAGGCTTGAGCCAAAGCGTGTTAACCGGCGAAACCGAAATCGCCCAATTGCGCGAACGGCTATCCGAACTCGAACAAGAAATCAGCCAGGCCCAACAGCAAGGTTTGCAGCTCAAGAGCGAAGCAGATCGTAACGAGAGCCGGATTCATTTTAACGAAGAGCGTTTGCGCGAGTTGGAGCAACAAAATGCGCAAGCGACGACTGAGATCTCGCAGGCTGACGAGCGCAAGCTCGCCGCTGAACAGGAATTAACACAAGTCACAGAACGCCTCGCCATCTCTGCCGAGACACTGAAGGAGTTGCAAGCAACCCTGGAATCGCGCCGCCAGGCGTTGGTTGCGGTTGAATCGGAAGCCCGCGCCCAACAGGAAACGCTCAGGCGCGTGCAGCAGGAGGCCTTGCAAGCAGGGCAACAACTCGCGCGCGTGCGCAATGAAATCACCGCGCTCGATTTGCAGAAGGAAGGCAACGCGGTTCGGCTACAGAAACTTTCGGCTGAAAAGGTCCAACTCGAGCAGGAACGCGTCGGCCTGGAAGAACGCCTCAAAGAATTTTCCGCAAATTTCGAAGTCGAAATGCTCAATGCGCAGACGCATCGCGGAACGGTGCAGGAACGCGAGCAGCGCCTGAAACAAATCGATCAGGAACTCAATTCAGCCAATCGCCAGCTTCAAGACCTTCTCCGTCTGCAGGCCGAAAAACGTTCCCGCTTGAACGTTCTCGAACAACTGCAAAACGACCACGAAGGTTTCTCCAGCGGTGCTCTGTCCGCGCTGCGCAACGCCCAGCAAGTTCTAGGTTCGCTCGCTGACAAAATCCGCGTTCCGAATGATTACGTCGTCGCCATCGAATCCGCCCTCGGCCATCACCTCCAATTGGTCCTGACCCAGGCCCCGGAATCCGCCCAGCAAATCATCGACGACCTGCGCAACGGCAAAAAAGGCCGCGCCAGCATCGCCGCTGTCGACCTCGTATCGCAGGTCTCCGAACCTGCTGTATCGCCGGTTTCCAAACCGGCTGACGGTGCGCCTTTCCCAACCGGCTCAGCATTGGCATTAGACGTGGTAGAATGCGACGATCCCATTCGCCCTCTACTGGCACGTCTGCTCGGCAACACTTTAATCGTCGCACGACCTGTCCGCGGCAACTGCTGCCTGGAAACAAACCAACGGCGCATTCAATTTCGTCACCCGCACTGGTGACCTGCTCAACAGCAGTGGCATCTTCACCGGTGGTGCCGGCGGCAACGACAAAGCTTCCGCCTCAATTCTCGGTCGAAAAAATCAAATCGCCGAATTGCAGACCGCTGCCAACACCTTGCAAGAGCAAGTCAATGACGCCAGCAAAACCAAAGGTGCGTTGCTGAGCGAACAGACCCAGTTGCAAGCCAGCCTGCACGAAGCGAAGACCGAACTGCACACGCAGGAAGTGGCCATCGCTACTCGTAAAGGCGAGTTCAACGCCCTGCAGAATTCTCAGCGCGTCCTCGAGCAAAAAGTGCAGACGGTGGTTTACGAAATCACCAGCCTCGCCGCACAAGAGGAAGAAGGTTTGCGCAAGCGCCAGGGAATGGCCGACCGCGTCGGGGCTTTGGAAGAGCAGGAGCGCACCGCCCTCGAAGCAGTCCAGAATTTGACCGCTGCCCTTGAAGGCTTGCGTCAGCAACGCGACGCCGCAACCACGGCGATGACTGAAACCAAAGTCGCCTATGCTTCCGAAGAACAGCTTTTAGCGTCGCTGCGAAATCAGCAAAAACCGCTGGAGTCGCGCATCACAGAACTCGCGCACCTCGCAGAGCAGCGACGCAATGAAATTCGCGCCTTCATCGACCGCAAGGCGCAAGCAGACCGTGAAAACATTCAGTCGCGCCACGCGATTGAAGCGTTGCAACAACAGCGCGAACAGGTGAACAACCAGGTCGCCGATTTGATTGCGAATAAAGATACGCAGGAGGAACAGATCGGAACCGCAGAGGAAGCGCTACGCGAACAACGCCGTTGCCTGACTGAATATCAGCAGCAACGCGGAACCATCGAGGTCGAACTCGCGCAGAAGAACATGGCCGCGCAAAATCTGCGCGACCGCATGCAGGAAAAATACCAGATCAATCTGGATGAGGTGCGCAGCGAGTGCATCACGATCACCATCGCCGACGAAGGCCAGCCACGCGTAAGCACGATGTCGCCCGAAGAAATGGCGGCCACCGGTGCGGCGACCGATTGGGATGCCATTTCGCAACAGGTCGCCGAGTTGCAAAAGAAGCTCGACGAAATGGGCCCGGTAAACCTCGTCGCCATCGACGAATACGAAGAAACCGAGCAGCGCTATCAATTCCTGACCAAGCAAAACGACGACCTCGTCCAGGCCAAGGTTCAGCTCAGCGAAGTCATCAACCGCATCAACGTCCAGACCCGCGAGATGTTCGTGGAAACATTCGAGAAGATTCGGACGAACTTCCGCTCAATGTTCACGGAAATCTTCAGCGGCGGTAAAGCGGACCTGATCCTGCACACCGATGGCGATGTGCTCGAAAGCGGCATCGACATCGTTGCCCGCCCGCCCGGCAAACAGCTGCAAACGATTTCGTTGCTGTCCGGTGGTGAACAAACTATGACCGCCGTCGCGCTGTTGTTCTCCATCTATCAGGTCAAGCCCAGCCCGTTCTGCGTGCTGGACGAATTGGACGCGCCGCTCGACGAATCGAACGTCGGTCGCTTCATCAAAGTGTTGCAACGATTCCTTGTGCACTCGCAATTCGTCATCATCACCCACAACAAGCGCACAATCTCAATGGCAGACGTGCTCTACGGCGTCACGATGCAGGAGCACGGCGTGAGCAAGATCGTCGGCGTGAAATTCCACAAATCCGAAGAACCGAAGCCACTGGAGCAATTGACCGATCGCAAACTCGCGCCCGGCGAAGCCCCAGGTGAAACTTCAGCTCCGCAGCCCGAAGCTGCGCCGCCGCAGTCGCCCGAAGCGGTCATGGCAAAGTAGTCCAACGCGCTTGACCGTAGTGCATGAAATGGGGTATTAAAGAGAACGAGATGGGTTTGTTTCCTTGCACTTCGTTGACGCGCTTGAGCGCCGTTTTTCTCACGGCTGTTCTGGGGTTCTGTGCGGTCGAATCGCGCGCAACGAAAATCGAATTTTCCGTCCCCACGTCAGAAGTCGAAGTTCCGGATTTGCAAAAGGAAATCAAGCAAGACGCGAAATCCGCTTTAAAATCGGAAGTGTCTTTCAAAGGCGCCGTGAATATTCCTCAGATGGCTGCACCAATTATGGCCGCGCCATCCGACAGTCGTGAGCGCGATCCGTTTTCGACCCCAGACAAGGATAAGGATAGGGACAAGGATAAGCAGAATCGCTACGGCAGAAGTTCTCAATCGGTTTCATCCGACGATGCGGAATTAGCGAAGAGGAATGCGATGATGGCCGAGCAAATCAAAGCGGCAAAACCGCTGGAGCAGTTGCGCAGTGAGGATTCGCTTTCCAGTTCGTCATGGCAAGTGAACCGCCGGGTATCCGAACGCGATTCGGAAACGATTTCCAGTTCGCGCGAGAAATCGATTGGTTGGTCGACCTTGTTCAAAGAAGCGCAAGACGAACGTGATCGCAGACAACAAACAGCGCGCATGAACGACTTTCGCGCCCTGTATGGCACGCCCAATTCCATCGCGCCGATTGGAACACCGGCTCCGAATTCAGATCCGGTAAAAGATTCACTTTGGCACGAACCCGGCATTAATTCTCATGACGGTCGGACAGAGTTGATGTCGCGTCGCGACGACCCGCAATACAACCAGCAGTTACCAGGTTCTCGCGGGAGCGGTGATACATTTGATCCGGGTCCGGCACGTTCGGAATCGCGAGAAAGTCAGGTTGCGCCGGTGCGCCAATTTGAACAGCATCGCGGTGTTCTTGAAATGCCGCAAAGGCCCGGCGATATACTCAACCGGTGATCAGAGCCGAATGAATATTTTGCGGCGGTAGAGGAAGCGGACGACGCAAAACATCAAAGCCAGCGCCACAACAGCGCGGACAAAATCCCCACTGTGCGACAGGTGCGAGTCGAAAAACTGCTGCACTTCGCCACCGACAAATCTGCCAGCAAGCTTGCGGAACCCAAACGCTGCTGAGACGAGATAGATGGTGATCGCATTGCTCCCAATCCAGACAAACGGAATCGCCCACTTCTGAATCTTCCAAATCTCGATCACCTGATAAAACACCCCGAGGAGAATGGCGCTGTAACCGCACGCAACGAGCACATAGGTCGATGTCCAAAGCATTTTAATGATCGGGAAAAATTGGCCCCACGAATAGCCAATCACCAGACTGAGCAGCCCGGCACCAATCAACCAGATGGACTTTCGGGTGTCTGTGACCCGCGAATCGGTGATGAGCAGTCCCGCAAAAACGCCGAACAAACAATTGGCGACGCTCGGAATCGTGCTGAGGATTGTGCCTTCAAATTTGTTCCCTGGCAGGAAATGCTGATCGATCCAATAGGCGAGATTCAGCCCATGCTCGAACGACGGATGATCGACTCCCGGCATCGGAACGAATCGCAAAAGCGCCCAGTATCCCACCAAGCACGCGGCCGAAATGATTGCGAGCGCCTTTGGTCGGAAGAAACAAAACAGCAACGCGGCAAATAGGTAAGCGGTGCCGATTCGTTGGAGAACTCCGGCCAACCAAAATCCTCCGTAGCCCCACGCCATATATAGAACTCCAAAAAATACCAGCAGTGTGGAACGCATGATAATCCGACCGATGGTTGCGGCTCGGCCCCGTTCTTCGAGCATTCGCGGAACGGAGAACACGATGGAGATTCCGACCATGAAAACGAACAATGGAAAAATCAGATCGTAAAAGTGAAAACCCACCCAATCGACGGGACCCGCCTCTGCCGCGACGACCTTTGGCTCGTCTGCGGCGTGTTCCATCTGGTCGAACAGGGTGCGCGTTACGACGTTGTCGCTGATTTTATGCAATGAACGAATTAGCTGATCACCCCCGACAATCCAGAACATGTCGAATCCGCGTAGCGCGTCGAGTGAGAGCAAACGCGCGCGGGCAGGGTGAACCGGAGTCGCAGCAGTGGCGACGGGGATGGTCTGGACCGGCTCAGGGTTCATAAACCTGAGTGTAGGCGGAATGCTTGCGAACGCGCAACGACGGCGTTCAATGCCGTTTACGCGAACTCATTGCGGCGAGCTGTTTGTAAGCGTTTTCGTCTGATTGCAAATACGATTCCGGCAAGTAAAACGAAAAACCACGTGTGCTTCGTGTGCTCAAATCAGTAGCGTATTGTTCCAGAGTAACTTTGTGGTTCTCGCCTTCGCCGGTGAAAGTGGCGATCGTCGGATGGACACGGCCGATGGGCCAACCGGTTTCCTTGACGTAGAAATCGATGCACAAGCTCGGTTGGTAAACAGCATACGAATTCCAATAAGCTTGAGGCATTGCGTCCCAGCCGGCCTGTATCCACGGCTGCATATCGAGTGCAATGCGGCCTTCACTGGAGAGGGCGCGGGGGATTTTTGAAACGCCGGCGGCAACGGCGGCTTTTGTAAATGCGTCCACGTAAATGCGGTTCAGAGTAGGGGTTGGATCTGTGGGATTGTAAGACTGATAACCGTCTTCGCAATCGGCGATGTAGAATTCGCCGTGGTATTTGGCAGTCAGATTCGCGCCAAGAACGGCGTCGGCCTGAACGATTGGAATTGCGGCATCGACGGCAGCTTTTTTGCCGTGTTCACCGACTCCGCGAGGGCAGCCCCAAAAACCGACTTTAAAACCAGCAGCTCTCCAGCGGTCCGCCCAACCTTTTTTGATCGCGTCGATGTTATCGTCGCGTTTATTGCCGGTATTATCGATCTGGAGCGCAATCCATTTCACGCCTGACTTTTTCATCTTATCACCAAAATGATCAACCGGCATCGCGTCGGCTGAAGCAACTAAGACACCGGTTTCATCGAAGATGGAATTGCCCGGAAGACGCGACGGGTCCGCATTGGTGGGTTGCGGCGTCTTTGCTTTCGGTTGAGTGGTCGTTGCGTGCGACTGCACGGCGATTCCAATTGCGAGAATGGATATAAGAAGGGGTAATGGGCAGATGCGCGTCATGGGTTGTTGATGTTCCGCTGTAACATTGTTGCAGATTCAGACGACGCAAGGGTTTTTGGAATTCAATCGCAGTCACTGATTATGACCTGGATCAACAATATAAAAAAGCCGCGGACCGATTGCGGTCCGCGGCTGGAAGACTTCTGAAACTATTGAAGGTTTTCGCGGAAACTGCCGATGATATCGATAAATCCACCGGGCACGTTATCGGTGTCTTCGCGAGCGTGAAAATTGAAACGACCGCTCATGCGATGATTTGCCAGATCGATGCCGTCGATTGTGACAGTGCCATAGGTACCAACGGTGTCGGAGCCGTTGCCGACCGCATACGAATGGCTGCCGGATAGGCCGCCGTTAATCAGAGCTACCACACCGTGCGACCCTGTGTTGTCCATCGAAACGATCCCCAGTTGGAGTGGGTTAACAACAACGGTAAACAGGTGGCTGATAGTCGCTATTCCACTACCGCTTGTCCATGAGCCATTAATCGTAACCCCGGTGCCGGTTTTCGCGCCAATCACCGAACTTGCGATAGCCGTGAACGCAGCACCACCCACGGTGCCCTTCATCATTGTCGCACCTAAAACTGGCACTGCATTTGGATCAGGCTTGTTGGCGATACTGAGCACAGAGGTGCCTTGCGTTCCAATGGTTCCGCCATTGGAAGGGCTGGTCAGGAACAAATTCACGGTTTCGGTAGCTTCGGTTGTGATGTCCTGGATGAGGCCGACTGTGATCGTCTTGCTGGTTTCAGTTGCTCCGAACGTCAGCGTTTGGGTGGCGTTGCTGTAATCGACGCCGCTGGTGGCTGTGCCGCCAGTCATCGTGAATTGAACGGTGATGCCGCTCGCGTTTCCGCCGGTGCGTTTCACCATGATGCTGGCGGTGCCGCCTTCCGTGCCGCTGTAAGTGGCTGCGGAAAAGCTAAAACTACCGGCGACATCGTCATCAGTGATCGTGACGGTGGAGGCGGTGACTTTGCCAAGCTGAACGCCAGACGGATTAGACAATTGCACGGAGAAGTTTTCGTTCCCTTCAACGATGGTGTCCTTCAACAGAGGAATCGTGATGGTTTTCGAAGTAAGACCGGCAGTGAACTGCAGCGTGCCAGACGTCGTAGTGTAATCCGAACCGGCGACGGCTGAACCATTCACGGTGGAGTAGGCGACCGATGCTGCGCTCGTCACAGGACCGGTGCGAACGACTTTGACGATGACTGACGCGCTGGATTCGCTGACGACGTAAGCAGCAGTGTCGAATGCGATGCTCGGTTCATCATCAAGGATGGTGATCGTTGCTTGCGCAATGCTGCCAATGGTACCGCCGCCGCCAGCGTGAGAGAGCGCGATGATGAACTGACGATTACCGTCATGCAGTGCGTTGTCGATGATCGGAATTGTTATGGTTTTGGTGGTTTCTTTGGCATCGAACGTCAAAATGCCATTGCCGGCAACGTAATCGGTGCCGGCAATGGCGGTGCCATCGGCGGTTGAGAAACCAATCGTTACAGCACTGGCTGTGCCGCCGGTTCGGCTTGCTTTAACGACAAGATTCGTTCCTTTTTCGGAGACAGAATAGGTGGCTGCCGAGAGCGCCATCGAGCCTGCGAGATCGTCGCTAGTGATATTGACCGTTGCCATGTAATTGGAGCCTAGAATTGCGGGCGCAGTGATATTCTGGAGGTAGACGTAGAATGCCTCGGGCAATTCGGAAAGGGTGTCGTTGAGGATAGGTATGGTAATGGTTTGGGAAGTTTTTGCGGGAGCGAACACCAAAGTTCCATTTGTCGATGTATAGTCTGAGCCCGCGTTGGCGGCGCCGTCGGCTGTGTAGAAATCGAGCGAGACCGCGCCCGTGCTGCCGCCTGTGCGCGAAATAGTGAGGGTAACCGATTTGCCGGTTTCGGTCGCGGTATTGACCACTTTGCTGAATTGGAAAGTTCCGGCTGCAACAGATTCGTTTTCCTTAATCGTCACAACAGCATCACTGCGCACGCCGAGAACCGCTCCGCCGGTGACGTTCGACAAATGAACGTTCAGTGTCTTGTTTGAGTTGAGCATCGAGTTGTCGACAATGGCGACATAACCAGTCGCAATGTTTTCGCCGTCGTTGAAGGTCACAGTGTTAACGAGCCCGGTGTAATCAATTCCGCCTACGGCTGTGCCATCAGAGGTGGAGAAATAAACCGAGACAGAACCCGAGGTCCCACTGCGCGTTACCGTGATCGGAACAACTCCCGCGCCTTCACTAAACAAATAGCTGCTCGCGCTGAATTCAATGCGTCCATTGGCCGGCGGCGCTGTTTGCGTGACTACAGGAAATTGCGTTTGTTTAAAATATCCGGCGACCCCAGTAACGTGCGGATAAGCGTTCGTGTTCAACACGGTGCGTTTGAAAAAGCTGGCGCGGCCTTTGTAAGTATTTCCCCAACTTAGCATGTTTGCTGGCATCACAGCCGCTGTCGCCATGCCGTTCAGCGCGTCTGGTTCCAGGACGAACGGCGTCGAAAACACCCTGCTCCCGTCTGCATCCGTCACGTCGACGATCACGACGTCGTTTGTTGTTCCACCAGTAAAAGCATCCCACGTGAAAGTGAACGGTTGATCGGCTTCAATGGTTTGAGCGTCGGTCCAGTTGGCCACGCGCGGCGTTGGCGGATAAGCGTCAGGCGCGAGCGGAAGCACCGGGTGCACCGTGCCGTCATTCGCGCCGGCAATCGTAAACGTGTAATTGCCCGAGGCGAAGGCGCGGTCGAGCAAGGTCTTGTTCGTGAATTGTCGTTCTGCAACAAAACCGCTGTCGAGATTAGACAGTGTTTGGGATGTAGCGTTCGGCGCTTTGACGCTGGCGCTTGTCACGCTGCTAGATGCTGTTGGATCGACGCTCGTCGAAAAGCGAAACGGAAGGTCGTTTGTGAACGATTGCGCTGCGGCTGCGTTTGTTTGAGTAAACTTTTGACCTTTGGCGACAAAATAATTGTCAACGTCGGCCGCCGCAGCGTTAATTGTTGGAAGAGCGGCGAAAGTCAGAGAGATGATTACAGTGATTGGGAGCGCTTTTTTGAGAAACATGGTTGGATTTAGCTTTGGTTGCCGCGCGACAGTGCCGATGCTTTTAGCTGCTGTCAATCAAAGACGTCGACTTTTTGGGTTGGCGTAAAACACATGTTGCGAGCTTGTCTGGACAGTGACAGATTCATCCACTGTGTCAGCAGCTAACATTTTGATCGATTCAAGCCAGTTTCCAGAACAGGTCCGTAGCGACTTGCTGGGCTCGTTGCGCTCGCGTCAAATCAATCACAAGTTTCACTACGATTCATATAAGCAGGCGCAAAAGTGGCTGGCGTTGCACGAGGCTTATTCACCGGCGCGGAACGATGTCGATTGCCTGCGCATTTATGGCGATGCCTTTCGTAGGGCAATTCACCGCATAAGCGGAAACGTTCACGTCATCGGTTTAGGTTGTGGCGGAGGACAGAAAGAAGCGGCGCTGTTGAAACTGTTGAAGGAACGTGGTTGTGAGGTCGCGTATTCCCCGAGTGATGTAAGCGTGGCGTTGGTGCTTACCGCTCGAGCGAACGCCTCTGGTCTCGTCGATGATACGCAATGTTGGCCGGTAGTTTGTGACCTGGCGCAGTCGATGGATATGGAAAAGTTGTTTGCTCGAAACAGCTCCGATGCTCCTCGCGTGATTACATTTTTCGGGATGATTCCCAATTTCGAGCCGGATGTAATCTTGCCAAAGTTGCGTTTGTTGTTGCGGGCTGAGGACACCTTGCTGTTTAGCGCGAATCTCGCGCCCGGCAGAGATTACGCTGAAGGCGTGCGAAAAATCCTTCCGCAGTACGATAATAAGTTAACGAAGGATTGGTTGGTGACGTTGCTGTTGGATTTGGGCATCGAGCAGAGAGATGGCGATGTCGTGTTTTCGATCGAGGACACGAACGAACGGTCACAAACGTCTGGTTGCGGATTTTGTTTTTAGTAATGCGCGCGAGATTCGACTCGGGAACGACCGGTTTGCGTTCAAAACAGGCGACAGAGTGCGGTTGTTTTTCTCGTATCGATATCAACCGGCGCACATTGTTGCGCTATTGGAAGGCCAGGGAATTGAGGTGCTTGATCAGTGGGTAACGGTATCACAAGAAGAAGGGGTGTTTTTGTGCCGGTTGTCAGACGGCGCGCGCGGAGCAACGCGCCTACCTAGAAGGCTTTAAGCGTGTCCAATACGGCGCGAGTGCGGGGGACTTCGTGAGTTCGAAATAAATCAGTTTTCCCTAGGGCTGCGAGCACGGCAAAGAATGGTTCTGCGCAGCGCACTTCTTCACGGAAATATTCGAATGCATGCGGCAAGGCGTGACAGACCGGATAGCCAAGTGAGCGCAGACGGAAGGTGTTCAGGAACACGTTCATTTGATGGCGCACGCGAACGGCGCTGTCCTGGAGGTTGCGGTAGTAGAAGCCGAGGCCGGGGTCGATGAAGATTTTTTTGACTCCGCACTTTTCGGCTAGTTCGATCTGTCGCGAAAAATACTCGTGCATCATCTCAGTGGAATCTGCAGAGAAATCAAAATCGGCGACTTCGCGGACGTTTGCGCCTTGCACGTAGCAGATAATGACTGCGGCGTCGTGTGCGGCGGTCATGCGATAAATTTCATCAGAGTCGAGGGAGCCGGTCAGGTTGATCACGTCGGCGCCTAGTTCAAGACAGGTGCGTGCCACTTCCGGTTGATACGTTTCGATGGAGACGAGGTGTTTGCCGGCCTTGAGCTGTTTTAGGACCGGGAGGAGTTTGCTTTGTTGTAAGGCGGAATCGAGTCGCGCAGCGTGGGAGAGGGTGGACTCGGCACCGACGTCGATGATTTGTGAGCCTTGCGCACGCATCGTGTCCGCACGTTGCGCGGAAGATTCGGTGGTCAGGCAGACGCTTTCGCGATACCAGGAGTCCGGAGACAGGTTGACGACACCCATGATCGCCGGTTGGGAGTTGAACGCGAATGGCTGGTTGCCGATGGAGAACTCTCGGACGCGGGCGGCAGCCGCGGTGCGGTTTTTCTCGAGTAGATCAGCGAGGTATTCGAGCGTCAGCATGGAAATTATTTAACCGCAAAGAACGCATAGATACAAAGAATAGAAAGTGCATTCTGTCTGCGCTCAATCTATCTCTCTGGCGAATTAATGTTTTGCGTTTGCCGTTTGCCAGCCGCCGCCGAGAGCGCGGTAAAGTTGGACGGCGGCGAGGTATTGGTTGAGGCGGTTCTGCAACAGGGCGCGTTCGGTGGGGAAAAGCTGTTGCTGCTGCTGCAGAACTTCGTAGTAGTTGGATTTGCCGAGGCGATAGCGTTCCAATGCAAGGCGCAGGGCTTCTTTGTAGGCGTCCACGGCACGAGCCTGGGCGACGGCGGCTTCCGCGGATTTTTGACGAGCGATCAAGGAGTTTGAGACATCCTGAAAGGCGCGCACGATTGTGTATTGATATTGCACAGCGGCCTGGTTGCGGATGTCTAGCGTCTCCCGATGACGAGCTCGCAAGCGGCCCCCCTGGAAAATCGGGCCGGTCACGCTCGCGCCCACGGACCATGCGAAACCTGCGCCGCCGGTGAATGAAGACAAGTTCGTGCTGGCTTGTCCGATCAAACTGGTGAGATTTAGATTTGGGAAGAAATCGGCGACAGCGACGCCGACCTGGGCGTTGGCGGCACGGAGTTGAAATTCAGCGGTGCGAATGTCGGGGCGACGTTCAAGCAATGAGGACGGGAGGCCGGGGGGAACTTCTGGAGGTGCTTCAGCGTTCCAATTTGAAGTGCGAGCGATCGGGCCGGGGTTTTGGCCGATGAGAACACTAATAAGATTTTCTTCGAAAAAGATTTGTTGTTCGAGTGCGGGAATCAACGCGGCGTTGGCATCGAGCAGCGCTTGCGCGGCCATAGTCTCAAGTTTTGTTCCGATGCCGCCAGTCAGACGTCGAGTGAAAATGCGCGCGCTCTCCGCAAATGAATTCGTCGTGTCGCGGGCAATTTGAAGATCGCGGTCAAGAGCAACGAGTTGAAGGTAATTTGCCGCAACCTGGGCGATCAGTGAGACCGTGATGTCGTGGCGCGCCTCGTCGGTGGCGAGGTATTGTGCGCGCGCTTCTTCGGTCAGGCGGCGAACACGTCCCCAGACGTCGATTTCCCACGAGAGGTTGGCGTCGGCACCAAGAAAGCCGACGGTGTGCGCGGTTGGCGTGATGGAATTGCCGACTCCAATAGCATTCTTACCTTTGGCGGCCGCGCCGATGTAATTGATTTGCGGGAAAAGACCGGCGCGATTTTCGGCGATGATTTCGCGCGCCTGCTCAACTCGTGCGACAGCGATGCGCAAGTCGTAGTTATTGGTGAGCGCGATGCAGATGAGATGTTGCAGTTGCTCGTCGTGGAACACTTTCCACCACGGCAGATCGCCGAAGGAGTTGGTGACGGTTTCGGTTGAACCGCGAAATGTTGCCGGAGTGTTAACCTTCGGACGTTTGTAATCAGGACCGACGGCACAACCCCCAATGAGTAGCAACGCGAACAGGAACTGGATATAGCGGGATTTCATCTTCAAGGTCTTAATCTACGGGTTTTTGCGTGCCGGCTCGTTTATGGCGGACGCGAGCCACAATTTTTTCCACGGCAGCAAACGTTACCGGAACCAGCAGGGTGTCGACAAGTGTCGCCCCTAACATTCCGCCGATGACAACGGTGCCGAGGGTTTTACGGGAAATAGCGCCGGAACCGGAGGCCAACCACAAGGGCATACAACCCAAAATGAATGCCAACGACGTCATCAAAATTGGCCGCAAGCGGATGCGCGCACCCTCTAACGCGGCGTGGAAAACATCTTTGCCACGTTGCTCGTACTCGGTTTTCGCAAAGGAGACGATCAGGATGGCGTTTTTCGCAGCGAGACCGATCAGCATGACCAAGCCGATCTGCGCATAAATATTGTTTTGGAAGTCGCGGATCGTCAGCGCCAGGAATGCACCGAGGATGGCGGTGGGCGTTCCGAGCAGAACGCTGAAGGGCAGGGACCAGCTTTCAAATTGTGCCGCGAGAATCAGGAACACACAGGCAAGGGAAAGCGTGAATACCTGCCACGTCTTGACGCCTTCGGCAGCTTGCTTTTCCTGGAAGGACATGCCGAAGTAGCCGAAGCCCATGTCTTGAGGCATGGTTTGCGCGAAGACTTTTTCGAGTTCATCGTTGGCTTGTTGAGAGCTAATGCCCGAGGCCGCCGTTCCGTTGATTTGAGCGACCGGAAATTCGTTGAAGTGCATGATGAACTCAGGACCAAACTTGCGTTGAACTGTGGCGAAGGCGGACAACGGCACGCTTTGGCCATTGTTATTGCGGACGTAGAAGAACCGAATGTCGTCCGGGCTGCGTCGATATTCGTCTTCAGCTTCAACATAGACCTGCCATTGGCGGCCGAAGCGGTTGAAGTAGTTAACGAAGGCGCCACCGAGGTATGCTTGTAACGTTCGATAAACCTCGCTCAGCGGCACGCCTTGCTTGAGCGCTTTGTCGCGGTCCACTTTGACATACAACTGCGGCACACTCGGGAGAAATGTCGTGCTGAGACCGGTAAGAATATTGGTGTGCTTTTTGGCTTCAGCCATGAACTTGTCGAGATTCTGTTTCAGATAAGTTAAATCCTGCCGGCCAGATTTATCTTCGAGCATGAACGTAAAACCGCCTGATGTTCCGACGCCGGGAATGGCTGGTGGCGAAAATGCGAAGGCTTGTGCTTCGGGAAGTTTGCCGAGTTCGGTTTTAATTTTATCGCGGATGGCAGAATATTGTTCTTCAGGCTTCGTGCGTTCGCCCCACGGCTGGAGGGTGACAAAGAAGAAGCAATTATAAGTCGCCTGCACCTGGCTCAGGAGACTGAAACCTTCGACCGTTGTGACGTAGCGGACACCTGGAATCTTCTGGATGATGTTCTCGATTTGTTTTGCGACGGCGTCGGTGCGCTCCAATGAAGCGGCCTGCGGGAGGGTTGCCATTGCGAAGGCGTAGCCTTGATCTTCTTCAGGGACGAAGGCCTTGGGCAATCGTGAGCCCATAAAGACTGCCACGCCGCCGATCATCAAAAGAAAAATCAACGCGATGGTTGTCTTGCGCACGAGCGCGCCACTGACGCGCATGTATTCGTGCTGGGTGCGATCGAACACCCGGTTGAACCAATCGTAGAATTTTTGCAACGGTTTCGGCGCTTTGTATTCGCCGTGTTGGCGCAGCAACATGGCCGCAAGCGCCGGGCTCAAGGACATGGCGTTGAAGGCGGAGAGAAAAACCGAAATCACGATCGTCATCGCGAATTGTTGGTAAAGGCGGCCGGTGATGCCTGCAATAAACACCGTAGGAATAAAGACGGCAGCGAGAATCAGCGCCAGCGCGACCACCGGTCCGGCGACCTCGTGCATCGCGCAAAGTGCCGCTTCCTTTGAATCCATGCCAGCGTCGATGTGACGTTGGGTTGCTTCGACAACAACAATGGCGTCATCGACGACCAGACCGATGGCGAGCACCAGCCCGAAGAGCGACAAGGTGTTGATTGAAAAACCGAATAACGGGAAGAATGCGAACGTTCCGATGAGCGCGACTGGAATGGCGAGCAGGGGAATAATGGACGCGCGCCAGCCTTGCAGGAAGACGAAGACGACGATCACGACGAGGACGAGCGCAATCCAAAACGTCTTCATGATTTCGTCCACACCGGCTGAAACGGCTTTCGTTGTGTCCAGCGATACGACGTACTCAAGATCGGACGGAAACGCTTTTTTGAGTTGATCCATCAACTTGGTCACTTCTTTGGCATCGTCGAGAGCGTTGGAGCCGGGCAATTGATAAATCGCCAACACCGCGGATGGGCGACCATTGATTTTGCCAACGATACTATAAGTCTGTGATCCAAGCTCAATGCGCGCGACGTCTTTCAAACGCACCATCGAACCATCGGGATTGGCGCGCACGACAATGTTGCCGAACTCCTCTTCCGTGACGAGACGGCTTTGCGCAGTGACCGTGTATGTGAATTCTTGTCCTTTCGGTGTTGGTGGGCCGCCGATTTGACCGGCGGGATTGACCGTGTTCTGCGCGTTAACGGCGTTGATGATGTCACTAACTGTGATGTTAAGCTTGGCCAGGTGGTCTGGCTTGACCCAATAACGCATTGCATACTGTCCTGCTCCGAAGACGAACACATCCGAGATGCCTTTCAATTGTAGAACTCGATCAACGATGTTGATGTAAGCGTAATTGGCCAAAAACGTTCCGTCATGCGTTCCGTTCGGCGAAAGCAAACCAACGAGCATTAATGGGCTGGTCGGCGACTTGCGAAGTTGTGCGCCGAAATTGCGAACGTCGGCGGGTAGAGTTGGCTCTGCTTGATTGTAACGCAACTGCGTCAACATCTGGTCAATGTTCGGATCGCTTTTGACGTCGAAGTTCACGCCCATGCGCATCTGACCGTTGTTCGCGCTGATTGTGTACATGTAGTTCAAACCCTCGACACCGGCCATTTGCTCCTCAATCGGAGTGGCAACAGATTCGGCGAGCGTTTGCGCGTCAGCGCCCGGATAAGTTGTCGTCAGGCGCATTTCCGGCGGGACGATTTGCGGGAACTGCGCGACTGGCAACGTGAACATCGAAATGCCGCCGATGATCACCATGAGAATGGCGATGACCATCGCGACAATCGGACGATTAATGAAGAAGCGATACATCTACTTTGTTGCCTGATTGGCGGCTGGTTGGTCCGCAGTGCTGTTCGAAACGAACGGCTCTGGGTTAACGACTGTTCCTTCCTTCGCTTTATCAACACCCTCAACAACGAGACGTTCGCCGGGTGCGAGGCCTTGCTCGACGACAATATTGCTTCCTATCGCTTCTCGGGCAGTAACTGGCTTCACATGGGCTTTGTTATCGTCACCGATGACAGAGACCTGGACTGTGCCTTGCAGCTCAGTTATGGCACGTTGTGGAATCAGGAAGACGTTGGTTCTGATTTGCGTTTGAGCGCGAATGCGAGCGTACTGGCCGGGACGCAGCAGGAGATTCGGGTTAGGGAAGAGCCCGCCGATTTGCAAGGTTCCGGTTGTTGGATTTACAGAGCGATCAGCGATGTAGAACTTGCCCTTGTATGGAAATACGGAATTGTCGCTTAGGATTAGCTGCAAGGGCAATTGATTGGTGTCGGCGTTTTCCGAATCAAGAAAACGGCGCCAATACTCCAAATACGATCGTTCGTTGACGGGGAAGTATACGCGGATGGGATTAATCGAAGAAGCTATGGTGAGCGCGTTGGCGTTCGGTCCGACAAGGTCGCCGATCTGCGAGAGAGCAAATCCAGCGATGCCGTTAATAGGCGATGTGATTTTTGTGAAACTAAGGTTGAGTTCGGCATTGGTAACCGCGGCACGGTCGGCTTTGACTTGAGCCATGGCGGCGAGATTAGCCTGGATTGCATTGTCGAGGTCCTCCTGGCTGACGGCCTGCTCTTTGGCCAGTGGCGTGTAACGTTGCACATCCAGTTCCGTTTTATGCAATTCCGCCTCGTCTTGCGCGAGTTTGGCTTCCGCTTGTCCAAGGACTGCCTGGAACGGACGAGGATCAATTTCAAAAAGCAACTGACCCTTCTGAACCACTGTGCCTTCTTTGTAATTTTGCGAAAGCAGATAGCCGGATACCTGAGCGCGGATTTGGGCATTGACGGCTCCGTCAAGTGTGCCAATCCATTCCTGCGTGATGGCTACATTCGTTGGCGAAACGGTGATGAACTGCACGACTGCCGGAGCGGGAGGTGGTGGTTGTTTCTTACTACAGCCGGAGAGAACTGCGAATGCTGCCGCCACAACAATCCCAGCGAAGAATTTCGTATTCAAAACACCAATTTTCTTTGTGGATGAAAAATGTCAACTCCAAGTTGATTTAAAAATTTCCACAACTGACTGCCGTCGAGGTAAATGAGGGAAGTGGCGCGCCCGGCGCGATTCGAACGCGCGACCCTCTGCTTAGAAGGCAGATGCTCTATCCAACTGAGCTACGGGCGCAACAACGCTTTGTGAAAAGCGGATTCACTATGCGCTTTTTCGTCGGAAAGGCAAATCTACAAAAGTTGTAGGTACCTAAGCTACAAGAATACAGCTATTTCAATTACTCGTCTGCAATTTAGTTGACGGTGTAAAAATTTAGTCTCATAACTCTCACGTCCCCCCGAAAACCGCAGAAAACAAAACCATTATGAAAAGTTACGTACTCTACCAATCGTATAAATCACTCACCTCGTCAAAAATCTGGCAAAAATTATTCGTCGCAGGCGTTTTCGCTTTCGGCGTTTTGTCTACTCACGCAGCGTGCGGACACGCCGATAATTTTTCACACTCATACCCGGCCTATGACGCGACGTGGTCGCAAGATGACTGTGAACAGTATGCCGCCAGCGGCATCGGGCATTGTTACAATTTTGGCGGCGATGCCGGGTGGGGTGGCTCGATCGAAGGTGTCGATTGTTCCGCGTATTGCTCCCGTGTATGGGCTATTCCAGGCCATATCGGCCAAACGGTTACTGGTGCGCATCCTTACAGCACTTATTCGTGGTATCCAAATGACGGTTCAATACCCACTCCGCCTGCGCACACTCACTTCGTAACCGTAAACAGCATCCAAGATATTCAGCCGTACGATTGCTTCGTTGTGAACGCGAACTTCGGCAATCTCGGAATTCATCACATGGGTCTGATCGAAAGCATCGACTATGAGGGTGGCGTTATTTATACGCGCGAAGCCAATTGTTCCACTCAACCCACCAGCGGATGCGACGGCCCAGACGGCATCCACGACAAGGCATGGAACTATTCAACGCTCCTGGGAGGCGGTGCAGCCCGCATCATTCGCCGCAACGATTGGGGCGCGAGCACGAATAAATCCACCGTGGGTCCGATCGCCAGGAATTCAAACGGCGCACTGGATATGTTTGGCATCGGTAGCGATACCGCCGTCTGGCACGACGTTCAGGCAGGTCCCAACGGGAGTTGGAATGGATGGGCCACCCTGAATCAAACAGGTTCTGTTCCCGGTTGTGCCGCCACACGGAATCTGGACGGCCGTCTCGAAGTCTACGCCGTTGGTTCCGGCAAGAATGTCATGCGCAAAAATCAAACGGCCGTCGGTGGTAGTTGGAGTTCCTGGTCCAGCCTCGGTGGAACCGGCACGACCAATTTGCAAGTGATCACCAACCTCGATGGACGCATCGAACTGTTCGGCATCGGCACCAATGGCGATGTCTGGCACACCTGGCAATCGTCCGCCAACGGTAGTTTTGTCGGTAGTTGGTTCGATCGCGTTGGCAAGAAGATTAACCCAGGTTATGTCGTGGCCATGAATGCCGACGGAACGTTGGAGCTTTTCGGCGTCGCGAGCGATACGCACGTCTGGCACAACTATCAGACTAATGCCGGCAGCGGTTGGAAAGGGTGGTCTGATTTAGGCGGCACGAGTATGAACGCGCGCCTGGCTGTCGCAAAAGACGAAGACGGTCGCCTGGAAGTATTTGCCATCGGCAGCAACTCCGATATCTGGGTAAATTTCCAAACATCGCCGGGAGGAAGTTATAGCGGATGGTTTGACTTGGGCGGCAATGGAACCAAAGCCGGGTTTGTCGTTGGAATCAACGCCACTGGTCGGCTTGAGATGTTTGGCGTGGGCAGCAATTCAGATCTCTGGCATTCGATCCAGACTACCCCCGGTGGTGGTTGGACACCGTGGAGGGACATGGGGCAAGCCGGTTTAAACCGTCAACTGCTGCTCGGTAACAATGCCGATGGCCGGTTGCAAGTCTTCGGCATTGGCTCCAACGGTCACGTCATGTCGAACTTCCAACTCACTCCTGGCGGGTCATGGTTCGGTTGGCTCGACATGGCTGGCGCGGGCACGAAGTTTTATTACGGGCAGTAGAATCAAACTGCCTCTGGTTTTGCCGGCGCTGCGCTGAAGAGAGAAAAGCTTTTCAGTCAGCGCCGGTATGAGCCCTCTCTGGCTTCAGGTTGTTGCATAAATATCTTAAGGCGTGGCTTGGGAATATATGAGTGCATGAAGCGATTTGCCACCTATAAGCCTTAAGGGGTTTGACTATCTTTTTTTTTACCTTTCCAAGAGTAACGTCGCTAGTGAGGGGGCGGGCACTAGCATATGGAATGGTTGGTTCAAACATTGCGGCAGTATCCGGAAATTGCGATTTTTCTCGCGCTGGCGGTCGGGTTTTGGATTGGGAATCTCAAGTTTGGCTCGTTTAGTCTTGGGGTTGTTACGAGTGTTTTGCTTGCGGGGGTTTTGATTGGACAACTTAAAATTCAAATCTCGCCGAATGTAAAATCGACATTTTTTCTGATGTTCCTGTTCGCCGTAGGTTACGGGGTCGGCCCGCAATTTTTTCGAGGTCTCAAAAGTGGTGGGTTAAAACAGGTGTTATTTGCAGTGATACTGGTCTTTTGTTGTCTGCTGACCGCTGTGCTCATGGGCAAGGTCCTGGGTTACGATGCCGGGTCGACGGCTGGGCTTCTTTCCGGAGCCTGCACCATTTCGGCTGTGTTGGGTGTTGCGTCAGACACGATCAATCAATTGGCGATAACGCCGAGAACAAAAAACGCAATTGATCGACAACATGCCGGTTGCGTACGCCGTCACCTATTTGTTTGGCACGGCTGGTTCAGCGTGGATATTGGCTTCGCTGGGGCCAAAAATCTTGCGTGTTGATTTGCCGAAAGCATGCAAGGAATACGAAGAAAAGATGGGCGGTATGGCACCGGACGATGGCATCGGCGTCGGCTTACACAGAGTGGCTGGTGCGTGCTTACAGGGTCAGCGGTGCAAGCGAGGTTCGGGACAAAACGGTTGAGGCAATCGAGGAGAGCTTCCGTCCGGATCGTGTGTTTATCGGTCGAATACGCCATGGAGAGCACATTACTGACGCAGAGCCTGCATCAGTGATTGCCGAAGGTGATGTTGTTGCGGTTGCGGCGCGTCGCAGCGTGCTGTTGCCGATCGAGCACCTTTTTGGAAAGGAAGTTGATGATCGCGAATTGATGGATGTTGCCACGGAAACGTTGGACGTGGTCATAACACGCAAGGAGATTGTCGGTCGCACCATCAAAGAGATTGCCGGCTCGGACAAGATGCGGGAACACGGACGTTGCGTGTTTGCAAAAAAAATCATGCGTGGTGGGATCGAAATGCCCTTGCACCCGAATACAACCATTGACCGGGGCGATGTGGTCACGCTTGTGGGCGCACATAAGGATGTGGAGAACGCTGTCACGTTGCTTGGCTATGCAGATCGTACCACGGATAAAACCGACATGACGTTCATGGGCCTGGGAATTGTGATTGGAGCATTGATTGGTGCTATCACACTTCACGTCGGGAAAATTCCTTTAAGCCTGAGTACTAGCGGAGGTGCGTTGTTTGCGGGACTCGTTTGCGGTTGGTTGCGTTCGGTTAATCGTGCCTTCGGGCAAATTCCGGCGCCTGCGTTGTGGGTCTTCAATAATGTCGGGCTGTGCGGCTTCATCGCGGTTGTTGGAATCACTGCCGGTCCGGGCTTTGTCGCTGGACTGAAAAGCAATGGCCTCACGCTTTTGCTCGCGGGCATCGTGGTTACGACGGTGCCGTTTATCGTTGGTTTGTTGATCGGTAAATATTTTTTCAAATTTCATCCCGCGATAAATCTGGGAGCTTGCGCTGGAGCGCGCACGACCACCGCAGCATTGGGGGCCATCGAGGAAGCAGCGCAAAGCAAAGTGCCGGCGTTGGGTTACACCGTTCCGTACGCCGTTGGAAATACGCTCCTGATTATCTGGGGCGTGGTGATCGTGATTATTATGAAATGATTTTTGGGAGGATTTATGAAATCGATACAAAGTTACCTGGGCGCACCGACGAAGAAACGAACCGCCGGAAAACCGCGCGTGCAGAAGCACTTTAATGTTCCGTCGGGTCTTCTCGACCAGTTCAATCTCGAGATTCCGGAAGAATTTCCAGAGCACTCGATCAATCCGCGAGCTGCGATGAACATCGTGAACAGCGAGTCGTGGACCGACGCCAATCCGATGCTCAACTTGTCATCCTTCGTGACGACGTTTCATGAACCTGAAGAAGCCGAGGTGGCCAAGCAGAACATCATGAAGAATTACATCGACCATGACATGTACCCGCAGGTCTTCGCGATGGAGAAGAAGATGGTCAAATGGCTGCATCATCTTTGGAATGGGCCGAAGAATGTTGAGCCATACGGGACGGCAACGATTGGGTCGTCGGAGGCCTGCATGCTCGCCGGTTTGGCGCATAAATGGAATTGGCGTGAAGCGAGAAAGAAGGCAAAGAAAGACTTCAGCAAGCCAAACATGGTCACAGGCGGCAACGTGCAAATCGTTTGGAAAAAGTTTCTGAAGTATTTCGATGTTGAACCACGAATCGCGCCGCTCGAGGTCGATAACTACCGACTGACGACAAAGCATCTCGAAAAGCTTGTGGATGAGAACACGATTTGTGTCGTGGCGATCGCGGGCCAGACGTTCACCGGCGAGGACGACGACATCCAGGAAATTCACGATTGGCTGGATAAATATGAGAAGCGAACGGGGATCAACATTCCGATGCACATTGATGGAGCTTCGGGGGCGTTTGTAAATCCATTCCTATATCCAGATTACAAATGGGATTTTCGTTTGCCGCGCGTGCAATCAATTAATGCTTCCGGACACAAATTCGGTCTCACGCCTCCCGGTCTCGGTTGGATTGTGTTCAAGGAACGCAAAATCTTTAATGAGGATCTGGTATTTTATGTGAACTATCTCGGTGGCGAACACCCGACGGCGACTTTAAATTTCAGCCGTAACGCGATGCAGATCGCGGTGCAGTATTATCTGTTCTTACGTCTCGGACGGGAGGGATACACCGCGATCATGGAGCACGCGGTCAATAATGCGGAGAGGCTGCGTGAACAACTGGTTGAGAGCGGCTACTTCAACATCATGAACAAAACGCAACGCATTCCAGTGGTGGCGTTGACGCTAAAACCGCAGTTCAAAAATTTCAGCGAATACGATGTGTCTTCAAAAGTTCGTGAGCGCGGTTGGGTGTTATCTGCTTACACGATGCCGCCGAATGCGGAAGAAGTGCGCTCGTTGCGCATTGTCGTTCGGCCTCATCTCAATCGAAATGTCGTCGATATGCTTGCCAAAGATATCATCGAGGCTTGCGATTTTCTCAAGCGATTTGGCGGACACGTGCACCCGCCGCACCTGCATCCGGCCGGTCGGGTAACCACGAAGTGTTGATTTGGGGAACAAGCGAAACGTAACTAATGTGGGAGGAGGAGGAATATGGAGTGGATCAGGCAAATCTTTAAGGCAGCCCCGGAACTGGCGCTTTTTATCGCGCTGTTCCTGGGCCACGCCATCGGACGATTCAAGTTCAAAAACTTTAGTCTCGGGGGTGTCGCTGGATCGTTGTTGGTGGCGTTGGTTATCGGGCAAATCGGAATCGATCTGCCGGAGGCCTTGAAGGCGGTGTGTTTCGCTCTTTTTATTTATTCCGTGGGGTTTCAGAGCGGTCCCGAGTTTTTCGGCCGTCTCGACCGATCCTCATTGAAGCTGGTCATGTCGTCGGTGTTTCAATGTGTCGTTGCGTTGATTTCAATTTTAGTCATCGCGAAAATCTGCGGCTTCAACAAAGGGTATGCTGTCGGAATGGGGGCAGGTGCATTGACGCAAACGGCGATGATGGGCACGGCAGGTGACGCACTAAACAGGTTGGGATTATCTGCCGCCGACACGACAAATCTCACGAGCGAAATGGCGGTCGCGTTCGCCATTACGTATGTATTCGGCACAGTTGGTGTGATCGTTTTTCTGCGCAGCATCGCCCCGCGGTTGATGGGGACGGATGTTAAGAAAGCGGCGAGAGAGCTTGAAGCAGAACTGTCCGAGGGTGGAGAGGTGAAACGGCCAGGTTACATATCACCGTTTGTCCCGGTGGTTGCGCGGGCGTTTGTGGTCAAACAGGCGGCGAGCAAGACCATTGCGGAAATCTCGCAGCGCCTCGAGCGGGCATCGGTCGAGCGAATTCTTCGCGATAATACGGTCATCGAAGTGAAGCCAGACTTCGTTCTGAAGCCGGAAGATATTGTAGCAGTTACCGGGCGTCTGGCCTCGGTCGTTGCTGCGGGAGACTTCATCGGGCCAGAGGTGGAGAACAAAGAAGCGCTGTCTTTTTCGATCGAGGTGACAAACGTTGTTGTAACCAATAAGCACATCATCGGAAAGACGTTGGGCGAGATTCGAGAAAACATTGGGACCAGGGATGTCGAAGCTGTTTACCTGGTCAGCATCAAACGCCAGGGTTTAGCGCTGCCCATTTTACTCCATACGGTAGTGCGAAGAGGTGACGTCGCGCAGCTGGCCGGGCGCCCTGGTGAGGTGCATAAGGCGGCTGACCTGATCGGTCGCTCAGAGCCGACCGGAGCAAAAAGCGACCTCGCTTACCATGCTCTTGGCATTGTCGTCGGAATTTTGGTTGGGCTGATTACGATCACTGTGGGCGGCATCCCGATAACATTGGGTATAGGAGGCGGCGTATTGGTGGTGGGACTTTGTTTCGGTTGGTTCCACGCACGGTATCCGGTGTTTGGGACGCTGCCGCAGGCGGCGCAGTGGATTCTGTCGGAGTTCGGATTGAGTGCGTTCGCCGCGATAATTGGACTCACCGCTGGGCCCAAAGCTCTCGCGGCTATTCAACAGCAAGGGCTGATCCTGCTTGTCGCGGGAGTAGTTCTGACTTTGGTCCCAATTGTTGCCACCCTCTACTTTGGCCGGTTCGTGCTCAAGCTGCATCCAGTCGTTTTACTTGGAGCGCTCTCAGGAGGACAAACGGTTGCTGCGTCGCTTGAATGCGGTGAATGAGGCGACTGACAGCATGACTCCTGTCCTGGGGTTCACTGTGGCGTATGCAATTTCAAATGTGCTGCTGGCGGTCTGGGGACCGTTGATCGTTGCGATTGTGAAATAAATAAACTGAAAGGGAATATTATGTTCGGTCCAGCTACAACTACTCGCGCGCACCAAAAAGCGCTGCTCAAACTCAGTCCGTTCGAATTGAAAGATGAACTCATCGCACTCGCTCAGGTGGCTGAGCGTGATGAAGTCGCGCAGTTCCTGAACGCTGGGAGAGGCAACCCAAACTGGCTTTGCACCACCGCTCGAGAGGCGTTTGGCACGTTGCTTCGTTTCGGGCTGGAGGAGGTGCGACGTGGCGTGAACATTCCTGATTTGGGTACAAAAATCTCGAGTAGTCCGGGAATCGCAAAACGGTTTTCGGGTTTTCTTGAAGCTAACCTCAAAACACCCGGCATTAAGCTGCTTCGGGAAACGTGGGATTACGGCATCAAGGATTTGAAGTTCGATCCAGACGCGTTTGCCTATGAACTTGCCGAAGGAATTATTGGCGATTTGTACCCTGTTCCGGACCGCATGTTGAGGTGCACGGAGAAAATCGTGCACGAGTTTCTGGTGCAGGAGATGTGCGCCGGGCGACCGCCAAAAGGCAAATACGATCTTTTCGCCGTCGAGGGCGGGACGGCGGCGATGTGTTACATCTTCGATACGTTGATGCAGAATTCATTGCTGCATCGTGGAGATACGATCGCTCTCGGAGTTCCGACTTTTACTCCTTACATCGAAATCGCGCACATGGATCGATTTAAGTTTAAGGTTGTAAACATCGATGCAAGCGTGGAATGCCGGAAGGACGACACTCACACATGGCAATATTCCGACGAGGAAATTGATAAACTTGCCAACAAGAACATTAAGGCGTTCTTCCTCGTCAACCCGAGCAATCCACCTTCCTATGCGATGCGGACCAGTTCCGTGAAGCGAGTGGTGAATATCGTTAAGAATAAACGTCCGGATTTGATTATTATCACAGATGATGTCTATGGAACATTTGTGCCGGGGTTCAGATCGTTGATGGCTGAGTTGCCGCGTAACACTATTGGCGTTTACTCGTATTCCAAGCATTTTGGTTGTACGGGCTGGCGACTGGGCGTGATTGCAGTCCATCAGGACAATATCTTCGATGAGATGCTAGCCAAGTTGCCGACAGCAACGCGCAAAGCGCTGAACCACCGTTACGAACCTATTACGCTGGATCCCGAGAACTTAAAGTTCATCGACCGAATGGTTGCAGACAGTCGAATGGTTGCATTGAATCACACTGCCGGCCTGTCACTACCGCAGCAAATGCAGATGGCGTTGTTCTCGTCCTTCGCGCTGCTGGACAGAGCCAACAGTTACAAGTCGCTTTGCCAAATTATCGTGCGACGACGATTCCAGGCATTGGCCGAAGGTTTAGGGCTCAAGTTCCCGCCGGACGACACGCGTGCGTACTATTACGTTCAGCTCGATCTGATGGTGTGGGCTGAGAAGGAATATGGGGCGGACTTCGCAGCGTTCTTACGGAAGAATTACGAATGCACCGACGTGCTGTTCCGCCTGGCTGAACACTCCGGCGTCGTTTTGATGCACGGAGGCGGCTTCGGTGGTCCTGATTGGTCGATTCGCGTTTCACTCGCGAATTTGGCAGAGGACACATATCCGAATATGGGCAGATACCTCCGTGAAGCGGCTCAGGCTTATGTCGACGAATGGAAGGCTTCAGGCGAAAGTTCTGCGCCAACGCACCCGCGTCGTCGCGCACCAGTTTTTACGCGCGCGGGCGCTCGCCGGCACCATTCGAAAAAGACGCGGCGCTAAACTAAGCTGCAGAGTGTTGCTTGCTGGCTTGTAAAGCTTTGGCCATTTCGTCGTCGGCTGGAATCTCGGGATGTTCTTCCGCGCCTTCCAGCCGAAATAACGAAACCTTGGCTGGCAGCTCTCCCATTACTTTCATAACTTCTGCCGCGGTTCCAAAAACGAATTCCTCTCGGCGTTCACGAATCGGCATCTGGTAGAAATGGCCGAGCGCGAGCCATTTGCCCGATCGACCCAGAATAAATTCATTGGCGCGCAGCTGCATATCTTCCGGGTCATAACCTTCTTGCAGGACGACATAGGGCCCGCCGTGGTCGCGTGGGTAGATTTCATTCGCCCGTCGCCAGGACGCCAGGCTGGCGAGTCGAACGTCATGGAAGTTGTTGGTGATGTTTCTTAGGTTTGCATTCATAAGCAGAAAGCCAGTTAGTTTGTGGAACCTTTCCTCTCCCGTGTGTCACGTCGCGCCGTTAAACTCTTCGACTGCGTCGTTAACCGAATGTAGTCGGCTTATACCTCCAAGCTTATCGTCAACTT
Organism: uncultured Verrucomicrobiae bacterium; assembly: GCA_963702845.1. Classification (GTDB taxonomy): domain Bacteria; phylum Verrucomicrobiota; class Verrucomicrobiia; order Limisphaerales; family Palsa-1400; genus JAICXV01. The sequence continues at coordinate 2,082,366 of OY969763.1, forward strand.
TTTCAATCCGCAAACGGTCACGGACCGAAGAACGGGCTTCGACCGCCTGGAATCGGATGCCGCGTGCCCGGATTTCGTCGGCGAGAGTGCCCAGCGCGAGTGAGCCCTGCAAATCGACGCGTGGCGCGGCGGAGAGATCGAGCACGACCAATTTTGGCGGTGGCTCCTCGGCGTTGACGCGGTCGAGAATCGTTTCACAAACATGGTCGATGTTGAAATAGACCAAACCAGACTCGGGTCGGAACAAGAGCACGCCCGTTATCAGCTCGTTATCCGGATGACGCAGCCGGTCAGAAAAGCGATGCGTGCCTGGGATTCGTCCGAGCTGTGCGACGTGCGGTTTCGAAGCGCTGCGTAGCAGCTGTACAAGCGAGATCACTGCCCCGATCAAAACACCGCGCAGCAGGCCGGAACTCATAACGCCGACCAGCGCGCCCACGGCCACGAAGAACTCGGAACGATCCTCGCGCCAGAGCTGTTTCAGAGTCGAAAGCTTGAACAAACCTGCGACTGCCGCGAGAACGATTGCGGCCAGAACCGGCTGGGGCAACGCGCTTAATACGTGTGAGAAAAAACATACAACGAGGATCAAAAGACCTGCGGCGAGCGCGGTGGACAGTGGCGTGCGCGCGCCCCCGGTTTCGTTCACGAGCGATTGAGACATGCCACCGCTTACAGGTAAACCTCTGCCGAGCGCAGCCATTAAGTTGCTGGCACTGAGCGCGAGAAACTCTTGATTGGCATCCAACCGATAACCGTGCGTTGCGGAGAACATTCGTCCAATCGCGGCAGTCTCAACGGCTGCGAGCAAAAAACAGGCGAGGGCAAGGGGAAGTAATTGATTCAGATCGGACCACGCAGTGCCCGGCAATCCGAGAGGCGGTAGTCCTTTTGGGATTTCTCCGAGCAGTTTGACTCCATGCTGTTCCAATCCAAATACGGACGCAGCGACGATTCCACCGATGACGACAAACAAGCCAACCGGTTTGTTTTTCAAAAACAATTTCCCGAAAACCAGAATGGCCAACGCAATTCCGCCGACCAGTAATGCCGATGGATTGGTTTCTTTCAGGTGTTGGATGAAATACGCGCTGTTTCGCCAGAAACTTCCGTGCTCGCCGTGAAACCCGAATAATTTCGGCAATTGCGTGCTGGCAAGAAACAGAGCGACGCCGCATTTGAATCCAGTCATGACGCTTTCGGAGATGAAGTTCACAATGGCGCCCGCTTTAAAAAGCCACGCGAGGAACCCGATCAGAGCAACCAATATGGCTGTCGTTGCGGCAAGCGCTGCAAACCTCGTGCTGTCTCCTCCTGCGAGCCCGCCGAGCGTTGTGCCGAGAAGCAAAGAGATCGCAGACGTGACCGAAACCACAGTATGAGTGGAACTGCAGAACAGCCAAAAAACCAACCCGCTAAATAAACATGCGTACAGTCCCGCCTGAGGAGGCAAGTTCGCTAAAGTGGCGTCGCCGAGTGCTGCCGGTAACAAATATGCAGCAAGCGTGATCGCCGCGATCGCGTCGTAACGCGCCCACCCCTTTTCGTAGCGAGGCAGCCAACGGAAGGCTCGAATCAAACCGGTCCTTACCAATGTGCCATTCCTCGTCATAATTGAACCGGCAAATACAATAGTCGGACCGCTGCGAAAACGAATGCACCGAGGCCGAGGAGAAGAACGGCTTGATGAATCCAACCGGTTTGAAACCTCGATGCAGCCCCTGAGAAGAAGAGGGCGGCGGCGAGCGAGACGGTCAGCAGAACGTAGCTCCGCGAGTTCCGTCCGGCTTCACCAGCTTTCTCCCAGAACCGCTCGCTTTGGATTTCATCTTCGCGCGACTGCTCCAACAGCTTCGGCTGGTACAGATTGGTAACGAACGGATGAGGTGGCGCGTTAGAGTTTTTGAACGGTTGCATCGCTATCCATTTTTCAAATGCGCTTTTGGCTTCGGCACGAAACCGCGTCGCGTAAAAGTCAGCGAGCGCTGCGTTCGAACTGGACCGAGCATTGACGTACTCGCTGAAAAGCATCACATCGATCGATGCAAGTTGATAACTCTTCAATTGAGCGGTGACGCTGCGACGACTTGCGGTGGCCGACATATTCATCGTGCGTTGTGAAACCCCGCTCCAAACTGCCGCCTGAAAAGAGCACCACGCTGTCCCAACCGTTGCGAGTGAAAGCAGAACTAGAGCGACGGCCTCAAAGACGGGTCCCCTGCGTTTCTTTTCATGGCCAATACTTTGCTTCTGGGCTTCGTCGCTCATCTGATTACCGATGGAAACGAACTAGTATTTTTCCGGCACGAATTTTCGGCCTTTTAGCGACGCCTGATCGTCGTAGGCGTGTTTCGTTTCTCGTTCAGGGATCTCGATTTTGTCCCGCTTGATTTTTTTGTACGTAATCAGGCTGAGGAGATGTGAGATGCAATTCAGTCTTGCCCGTTTTTTGTCGTCGGAGCGCAGGATGTGCCAAGGGGCAAAGTCAGTATCCGTCGCCTCCAGCATTTTGTCGCGGGCGCGCGAGTATTCATACCATTTACTGCGCGACGGCAGGTCCATCGGGCTAAGTTTCCACTGTCGCACGGGATCCGTAACACGCGCTTCGAAACGTCGTTTCTGTTCCTTGTCGCTAACCTCAAGCCAGAACTTTATGAGGATGATTCCATTAGCGACGACGTATTTCTCAACCTCGGGGCAGCGTTTTAAAAAATTCGCATACTGCTCGTCCGAGCAAAACCCCATCACATGCTCAACCCCTGCGCGATTGTACCAACTCCGGTCGAAGATGACCACCTCACCTGCGGCAGGGAAGTGTTTTATATAGCGTTGAAGATAAATTTGCGTTTTTTCGCGATCGGAAGGAGCAGGCAACGCAACGATGCGAAAGATACGAGGACTGACTCGCTCGGTGATCGCTCGGATAGTGCCGCCTTTTCCGGCGCCGTCCCGTCCTTCAAAAACCAGCATTACCCGTAGGCCTTTATGTTTGATCCAGTCCTGCAATTGGCAAAGTTGAGCCTGTAACCGGCGCAGTTCTTTTTCGTATTTCTTGCGTTTAAGCTTTTTGGATTCGTCTGAATCGCCTGCTTCTTTCGTCCCTTTATTCTTCATAACGTTTCCCGGTCAATTAGTGATGATTCATTGCAGTTTTGGTAGAAGGGATCGATGGCCAGCCGCCGCCCAGTGCTTGATAGAGTTGGACGACGCTGAGGAGTTCGTCTCGCCGCGCCGCGGCAAGTCGAAACTCTGCATCAAATAACTGTTGTTCGTTGTAGAGCACCTCGAGATAGCTCGTCACACCGCCGTCGTAGCGGACGTGCGCAAGGTCTGCCGCTGCTCGGTTTGCTTCCGTTAACTCCAACTGCTTCGCATAGAATTCCTGGGTCCGCTGGTAAGCAATAAGGCCGTCCGATACTTCGCGAAATGCGTTTTGAACAGTTCGTTGGTAAACAGCCACCGCCTCTTGAAATCGCGCCTTGGAGAGTTTGACTTCAGCTTGTAAACGTCCGCCTGTGAAGAATGGGAATGTTACGGTCGGCCCGAACTGCCATACCTGCGATGGCTGGGCGAAAAGGCTGGTGAGTGATACGCTTTGGAACCCATACGTTCCTGTCAAAGTCAGTCGCGGAAAATATGCTGCCTTTGCCTGGCCGATGTCTGCGTTTGCCGCGATCAGGTTTTGCTCAGCAGACCGAATATCTGGTCGCCGCTCCAACAGCGACGATGGCAGCCCCGGAGGGACACTAGCCCTCAGCGGCTGCTGCACCAACGAAATGCCCCGTTTGATGGGTCCCGGATTTCGGCCCATCAGAATGTTCAAAGCGTTCTCAGTCTGTTCAATTCGTCGAAGCGTATCGGCGATGGAAGCCTCGGTCGTAAACACGAGCACTTGCGATTGATAAACATCCTGCATTGCCGCGACGCCTCCTTGTTGACGTGAGACAGTGAGATCCAGCGAGTTGGTGCGACCGACATAACTGGCTCGCGCAATTTCCAGATCAAGATCGAGTGCCAGTAGCTGAAGGTAAGTCGTTGCAACGTCCGAGACTAAAGTCTGACGAACTGTGTTTTGCGCCCATTCTGCGGAAAAAAGCTTTGCCAGGGCAGCTTCGTTCGCGCGACGGATGCGGCCCCAAAGGTCAACTTCGTAGCTCGGAGAAAAAACAAACACTTCGCCAAATGTGGACTGTGGTTGTATGCCTAGGGGAAAATCTCCTCCCTGCTGCGAAAAGCGTGTGTTCACGATTTCTCCGCCGGCATCGATTTCTGGAAAATATTGAGAACGGGTGATTCGAGCCGAAGCCTCGGCTTGAAGAACACGGGCTGCGGCAATTTTTATGTCCCAGCTATTCTTTAGTCCCTCGGTAATGTACGCCTTTAGTTGTGGATCTTCGTAAACATTCCACCAGCAAAGGTCCCCAAAAGAATTTGTCCCGGACGTTAGCGATGTATCTGACGCTGCACGACGGAAGGTCGCCGGTGGGTTGGTGGAAGGTCTTTTGTAATTCGGCCCCACTTTGCAACCCGTCGTGATCGCGACAATTAGACCAAAGGAAAATGCGAGTTGCTGAAGAATTGGTTTCATCAGTGTCCCTCCTTGTGGTTTTCACCTCCTGCGACCACGACGTTCGAGGTAGCAGATGCCGGTTTCTTGCGCTCAATGATCTTCTGCACAAAAACGTAACAGACAGGAATGATGAACAGCCCCAGGACCGTTGCGATGGTCATGCCGAAAACAACGCCTGTACCCATGGTGCTGCGGGCGGCGGCTCCGGACCCGGAAGCCAGCATCAACGGAACAGAACCGAGGATGAACGCGAATGAGGTCATCAGGATCGGTCGCAGCCGTAACTTGGCTCCTTGTATCGCCGCTGGGATGATGTCCATTCCCTTCTCATGTTCGGCTTTCGCAAATTCGACAATCAGGATTGCGTTTTTCGCTGCCAATCCGATCAACATCACTAATCCGATTTGAGCATAGACATTCAGATCAAAACTCCGGACCAGCATGCCGATCATCGTGCCGAGAATGACTGTTGGCGTCGCAAGCAAAACAGAGAAAGGCAGTCCCCAACTTTCGTACTGCGCCGCGAGTAACAGGAAAACAATCACGATCGCCATGCCGAAGATGATCGGCGCCTGGCCTTCGGATTTTTTTTCCTGCAGGGTCAACCCGGACCATTCGTAACCAATGCCGCTCGGCATCGTTTTCATTACCTCTTCAATCGCCTTGATCGCTTGAGCTGAGCTGTAGCCCGGCGCCGGCGCACCCATGATTTCCGCAGCGTTATAAAGATTGAATCGCATGACGAAGTTCGGCCCGGTCATCTTGCCGATTGTGACCAGCGTGTTCAGCGGCACCATGTTGGTGTAGTTGTTGCGAACATAGAACTGGCCGATGTCGCTGGGCTGGCTCGTGAACTGCGGCTCTGCTTGAAGGAACACTTTATAGACGCGGCCAAACCGGACGAAGTCGTTTACGTATAGTCCGCTTAAATATGTCTGCAACGTCGAGAAAACGGAATCGATTGGAACACCCAACGTCCGCGCCTTTTCGCGATCCAGTTCGACTTTCACCTGCGGCGTTGCTGGATTGAACGTCGTGGTGATGCGGCCGAGTTCCGGGCGTTTGCTCGCGGCCGCCAGGAACTGCTTAATATTTTTCGCCAATTCATCAATGCTTCCGCCGGTGCGGTCTTGCACCTGCATAGAAAAACCCGAAACGTTGCCGTAGCCGGGCAGGGGAGGTGGTCCAAAGGAAAAGGCCCGCGCATCGGCGATGCTTTGGAATTTTTTATTCCATTCCATAGCCAAGGCTTTGGCATGGAGCGCAGAACCCTTCCGTTCGTCCCAATTTTTGAGGCCGACAAACATGAGCGCCGCATTCGGGAAGTTGAGCGAGTTCATGATATTCATACCGGCCAGTCCGACATACGAGCGCACCCCTTCGGTGTTCCCGACAATCTCTTCAACTTGTTTAAGAACCTGGTCCGTGCGCTGCAACGACGTGCCTTCCGGCAATTCGACAGACACGAATAAGTAACCTTTGTCCTCATCCGGAATGAAGCCGCCGGGCACGAATTTGCCGATGATAAAGACGCCAACAACTACGGCAACCAGCAGTAACATCGAGAGCGATGCCTTTCGGCTCATCCCTCCGACCAATGCGCCATACTTATTGATCGTCCAATCAAATCCTCGATTGAACAGTTTGAAAAATTTTGCAACCGGCCCGCGCCCGGGTTTTGGTTTGCGCAACATTTTCGCCGCCAAAGCCGGGCTGAGCGTCAGCGCGTTGATGACTGAAAACACCACAGCAACCGCGATCGTTAACGCAAATTGCCGGTAAAGCTGGCCTGTGACACCGCCCATGAACGCTACCGGGACGAACACTGCGCAGAGCACCAAACCGATCGCCACGACCGGCCCCGAAACTTCTTTCATCGCCTGCCTCGTGGCTGCGGTCGGATCAAGTCCATGTTCGATGTGATGTTGTACCGCTTCAACGACGACAATGGCGTCGTCCACGACAATACCGATTGCCAGCACAAGTCCGAACAAAGTCAGAACGTTGACGCTAAATCCAAGCGGCGGGAACATGATGAAAGCGCCAAGCAACGAGACAGGAACCGTCAACATCGGAATGATCGTTGCGCGAAAACTTTGAAGAAAAATGTAAACAACAACCAGGACCAGCACCACAGCTTCCAGAAGCGTGTGAATGATTTCGTGCATAGATGCTTCGATCGGCAGGGTCGAATCCAGCGTGATATCGTAGATCATGTCAGGTGGAAACTTCTCTTTGGCATCTTCCAAAATCTTTTTTACGTTCGCCGCCGTTTCCAAAGCATTTGCTCCAGGAGCCAAATAAATTCCGATTGCACCTGCGGGTGACTTGTTCAGTCGAGCGCGAAGATCGTAGGTTTGCGCGCCAAGTTCGACGCGACCAATGTCTTTGATCTTCACCTGGGAACCATCCGGATTGGATCGGATGATGATCTCGGCAAATTGTTTTGGGTCCTTGAGCAAACCGAGTGTGCGAACGTTGAATGTCGTTTGTTGTCCTTTAGGAGCGGGTTCGGCACCGATGCGTCCCGCCGGCGCCTGAGCGTTTTGTTCTTTAAGCGCTTTTTGGATGTCGTCCGGTGTGACTCCAAGCGACGCCAGCTTGTCAGGACGCAACCAGAGTCGCATCGAATAATCCTGCGCAGTGAAGTTTTTAACATCGCCGACGCCACGCACGCGTTTGATCGCGTCAACCAGATTGATGTCGCAATAATTGCCGAGAAAAACTGCGTCGTAAGTTCCTTTCGGCGACGCCAACGCCACCACCATTAAAATGTCCGGACTCGAACGATTAACGACAATGCCTTCTCGCTTCACCGCATCAGGCAATTGGGCTTCCGCCTGGCCGACGCGGTTTTGTGTATTTACCTGCATGATGTCGACGTCCGTCCCGACATCGAAATAAACATTGAGCGTCAGCTTGCCGTCGTTGGCGTTGTACGACTGGATGTAGAGCAGTTTGTCGACACCATTAACCTTTGATTCAATAGGCGTAGCGACGGATTCCATCACTGCTTCTGCAGCAGCGCCGCGATACGTTGTCGTCGCTTGAATCAGCGTCGGGCTAACCGGAGGGTATTCGGAAATCGGTAACCGCTTCAGAGCCACAAACCCGACGATCACGGTGAGGATGGCGATGACCATCGCAACAATCGGACGTCGAATGAAAAAGTCCGCCATAACCTATTGTTTCTCCGCCGCGTTTTCGGTCTTCTGCCCAGCCGAGCCAGCGGGCACCGGTTCCACCACCGCGCCGTCGCGGAGTTTCTGCAAACCTTCAACAACAACGGGCTCGCCAGCTTTCAATCCTTCTGTAATCAAAACAGCCCCGCCGATTGTTTCGCCGACAGTCACCGGCCGTTGCACTGCTTTGTTCTCAGGCCCAACGACCCAGACGAAGTTTTTTCCCTGCAATTCGGAGATTGCGCCTTCAGGAATGAGAATGCTGTTCTGCCGAACGCCGAGATCGACTTCCAATCGTCCGAACATTCCGGGGCGAAGACGCTTTTCTGTGGTTCGGAAATTCGGCGCGGACTCGCAATGTTCCAGTCTTGGCGTCAACAGCACGATCCATGAACACGATTTTCCCTTTGTCTGGAAGTCGCGAGCCATCTGCCAAAATGAGATACACTGGAACCTGTTCCAACTTCTCTCCTCTGACGCTGTAACTCCTGTTGCGCCTTGAGGTATTGAACTTCGCTGATCGCGCAATAGAACCAGATCGGATCAAGCTTCGAAATGGTCGCAAGCAATGTCGGCTGTCCCTTGCCAACCAGTTCACCAATCGACACTTGTTTTGCGCCAATCAGACCAGTGATCGGCGCGCGAATGTCGCAGTAACCCAAATCCAACTGCGCCGTCTCCACACGCGCCTGCGCCGAATCAATCTCGGCATTGGCAACATCCACCGCAGCAAGTGCGTTATCCAGGTCCTGTTGTGGAACAGCCTTTTTCTTTGCAAGGGGAGTAAGGCGTGCAACGTCAGTCTCGTGCTTCGCTAAAGCTGCTTTGGTTTGAGCGAGCATGCCTTTGGCAGCAGCCAAACGTTCCTTGAACGGCTTTTGATCCAGCAGGAACAATTGATCTCCTTCGTGCACCTCAGTGCCTTCGATAAAAAGCATTTTGTCGACGAATGATTCGACACGCGCGCGTATCTCGACGTTTTGCGGCGAGTCGAGTTGACCGATGATTTCTGTTTTCATCGGAGCGTTTGTTGTCGTGACTTTCATTACTCCAACCGTTGGCGGCAGTGGCGCTGGCGGAGCGGCCTTTTTGCAACTGGTGGCTACAAGAAATAGGGAAGATGCGCAGGACAATATCAGTGCTTGCCGAACCCACGGCATCGTGTTCCTTTTTGATGCAATTGCTTTCATACGGTAGTTGGAGGGCTAGGAGGTTGGTCAGAGCGGGACGCTAAGACCTGAAGCGGTTGCACAGCTCCAGTGCGCCAATTGAAGAGAATCGCCAGCAGGCGAAAGCCAAAGATCACAGCCATCGAAATCCACTCCGCAACCCTGGGTTTTACAAGAGTTCGGTACTCAAGCGAAAGGAACACCGCGCAACCCAGCAGCGATGCAATGACGTAAAACTGTCCCGGTTTGAAAAGCAACGGCTCTTCCCGGGTAAGGACGTCACGCAGCAAACCGCCGCCCGAAGCATTTACGACACCAACCATAATTGCTGAAGGCACACTCATTTCGGCATGAAGTCCCTTTAGCAACCCAACCATAGTATACGCGCTCAACCCAACAGCATCCAACACGGCGATAACCCGGTGAAAACGAACGATCCAGTGGTTTACCACCCAGCCCAAAAAGCACGCTAAGACTATGATAGGCAGAAATTGCCAATTCTGTGTGAGCGCCGGAGGTCCGTTCTGGAGAAAAATGCCATCGCGAATCAAGCCGCCACCCGCTCCCGTGACCAGCGCCAGAATAAATACGCCGATGAAATCGTATCCCCGCCGCATTGCTGCGATAACTCCCGACATCGAGAACAACAGGATCGCCACCAGGTCAAAGCCAATCGGTATCCGGATCTGGTTCTGTTGCAAATATTCCCGAAGTTCGTAGCTCACATTTTAGACTCCAGCGGCCCAAATATCTCGGACCGAAGAAAACCCGTTCGTTCTATTATTTAGTTTGCCACCGTTCTTTGACTGCCGTGACATGTCAGTCGCATGCGCTGCTCGCCAACTTGGTTTAGTCTTCGAAAAGCTTCCAATTGAACCCAAGCTGAAGCCGAAACACATTGCCTGTCATCACTGTCTTTTACTTCTTTCTTTCCATACAGACCCTCAAATCCAATGCTCAGTCGCTTTCGGAGTTGATAGATCACGTTAAGCGCTAGAGTAGAAGGTTTTGTGGTAGGCCAGTGGGCCCTCAGAAAATTCGTTATCCAAATGGACGTATCCGACTGTTGCGGTCGACCGCCATTTATCCGTCCATTGATGGGTATAACCCAGCATTCCGGAGAAGCATTTCATAGCCTCTAGTTTGCCCGAACTGTCGAAAGCCGCATCGCCGCCGTTAAATCCAGGGTAGGTAAAGTTGTCGTTCATATAATGAAAATAGCCACGACCGTAGGTGCCCTGCGCCTGTAGAGAGTCCTTGCAAAAAACGTTAAGACTTGTGGCAGCCATCAAGCCGTAGCCAAAGACGCTTTGCTTTCCAAGCTCTGGACTATCAGCACCAATATCGCGAAGAATTGCAGCGACTTGGACATGCCCGATTTTTTTGTCTTCCCATCGGAAGTTCAGGCCGCCATCCGGTGCGTGATTCTCGGCGCATGACATTCGGAACATTGACCGTGTCAATATCAGAGGCAGGCTGCTGAATACCAAAGTTCACCTCCCAATGTTCGTTCAACGCCAGCAGATACCGCACAGTCGCTTGTCGTGCGAATATCATTGAGTTCGGCCCTTCGAAATCGACAGTGTCCGGCCAAACGTCCGGATCTTCGAAAATGCTGTAATGTAAAGCCGGCGGTAACATTGTAGTACTGTCCCCAGAGTTGCTTCAGGCGATAGCCAGCTTGAATACCTGTCCCGCCGCCAAAGAAATCGTTGTCGTAATAAAATCGCGGGTCGCCCGGAAAGTCAGGAGCCCTCACATCGACGCTCAGCGATGACCCGCGAGTGTTTGCATTAAATTGATTGCCGTGTCCGTAAGTTGACTCGCCTTTAACTGGAATTTGTGCAGTCACAAAGCGGTCCGGATTCCCGGAATTGCGATTATCGTCAGTAAAATCGGCCCGCACTCTTGCATTGAATTTGAGAAACGCGGGCGTGTTTGGGATTGGGATATAACCCTTGTATTGCGGATCGAGAGTAACGTTGTCGGGACGCGGCGCGGATTGCTGGTAATCTTTGCCTGTTTCACGTAGAGTGATTTGGCTCGCCTGCGGCGCGACCGTAATTGTTGGCACCACGAAATGAACCCCTGCCTTGTTCGTTATCCCGAGTGTTGCAGCTACGGATTGTAGCGACGGCGGCTGCTCTTCTTTTTTTGCCTGCGGTTGTTCTTTTTTTAAATCATTAATCTGCTGCTGCATATTGGTGACCATTTGCTGCATCGCTTGCAGTTGTGCCTGCAACTGCTCAATAGATGGGGTTTGCGTCTGTGCTCTCGCGACGCATGTTAGCGTCGCGCACAGAGCGATGAGGAGTCGTTGCTTGATTTTCATGTTATCGAGAACTGATCCGGGCGTTTACGTGGGGAGAACCGAAAATGTTTAAACCGAGCTGGGTATCGATGTAGTTGATCGCTTCCGTCGCTCGTATGCTGTTGCCCGCTTCGTTAAGAGGAGGCGCAAAACCAACGATCGCCATTTTCCCTGGCACTACGGCTACGATCCCGCCACCAACGCCGGTTTTGGCCGGAAGACCTGCGGTGTAAGCCCATTGACCCGATTCATCGTAGAAACCCGCCATGGTCATGACAGCCAGAACGCGAGGGACGTGTTTTTCGTCAAGGCAACGCTCCTTGGTTTTCGGATTAACGCCGCCATTGGCCAGCGTCGCTCCCATCATCGCAAGCTGCTTCGCGGTCACGCCGATCGAGCATTGCTTTGTATAAACATCACAAGCCTCAGGCCCGTCACAAAAAAGGTTTTTATTGTTCAACAGAATCTCTGCGATACCGCGATTGCGGAAATTCGATTCAGCTTCGGATTTATAGACTTCGTCGATCAGTTTGAGTTCTTCGCCGGCAAATTTGCTTTGGTAAGCGAGAATTTTTTGCCATCGGTCATCCGCGCCGCTGGCTTTGACCAGGCTGACACTGGCGATAGCCCCGGCGTTGACGAGAGGGTTGATCGCTTTGTTATCGTGCAGGCCCAACGCAACAATGGAGTTGAACGGCATTCCTGTCGGTTCCACTCCGATTTTCTTTAACACCGCTTCCTCACCGAATTCCTGCATCACTTGCGCGAGCGTGAACACTTTCGAGCAGGATTGGATCGAGAACGAATAATCGACATCGCCGGCGGTATACACGTGTCCGTCTACCGTCACGATCGCAACTCCGAACAACTTCGAAGGAACACTCGCGAGATACGGAATATAATCCGCGTTTTTGCCCGAGTTGTCGTTTTGAAAACGCTGATGCGCTTCATCGACGACTCGTTGCAATGTATCAGCCGACGGCATATTTGCCGCTGTTGTGCTCGACCCCGCCGGTTCCAAAGGCGTTATCTTCGTCGGGGCCTCATAAGTAATTGTCCCCGATGTCGCTGTCTGTATCGGTGCGGTCGAACCTATATGAGTCGTCGTGCTAATGCTGGTATAACTCGGCGACCCTTTTTTGTTTTCTTTCGTTGAGCATGCAACCAGCAGTGAACAGCACAACGCTGTGACCGCTGTGCCGAAAACAAAACGATGAATGACACTAGTTGATTTCATAACATTCCCCTTTGGTTCGAATTAATATTGATAGAACAGTTCTTGCAGCTGTTTAGGTTCCTGCGTTTGCGTCAGCCCGAGCATAAGAAGAATGCGCGCCTTTTGTGGATTGAGTTCCATCGCCGCAATGAAACCCATGTCGTCGTCCTTGATTTCGACATTCCGATCCACGATTCCGCTACCCACGCGCGAACTGCGAACCACAGCCACTCCCTGCTGCGCCGCTTTTTTCAAAGCCTCTAATGCGGCGTCAGTCGTGTTGCCGTCGCCCACGCCAGCCAGGATAATTCCCTTGGCGCCGCGTTTTACAGCGTCTTGGATCGTGTTGCCTCCGAAGTTCGCGTAGGAATAAACAATTTCGACATACGGCAGTTTGTCCACGGTGAGATCGTCAACTGAGAACTGGCTTTGTGTTGTGCGCTTTGTCGTCAGCGGATCGTAGAAGTAGGCCTTGCCCACATTCATCACCCCCGCAACTCCGCGATTGGGCGATTTAAAAGTGTCCAGGTGCGTCGTGTGTGTTTTCGTTGTCTCGCGACCGTACTGGAAATTGTCATTGAGAACGACTAACGGTCCGAGACCTTTTGCACGCGGATTTCCAGCCAGGGCGACCCCATTGTACAAATTCGCTGGCCCATCCGCGCTGATCGCCGTTGCCGGACGCATTGATCCGACCAGGATCACGGGCTTGTCACTCTTGACTACCAGGCTGAGGAAGTAGGCCGTCTCCTCCATTGTGTCTGTTCCGTGAGTGATCACGACCCCATCAGTGTCGCCGGCCAAAACTTCATTAACCCGTTTCGCAAGCTTCAGCCAAACCTCGTGGTTCATCGTTTGCGAGCCGATGTTTGCCACCTGTTCGCCTGAAAGTTCTGCAAGGTTGGTCATGGCCGGCACGGCTTTGATGAGATCATCCACGGAAAATGTCCCGGATTTATAGCCGGCCTCCGCTGTGCTTGATTGCGCCCCGGCAATCGTTCCACCGGTGGCAAGAATCTTGATTTTAGGTTTCCCATCGGCCGCGAGCGTTATCGCCAAAGCCGCCAACACCCCAATCGCACACACGTGTAATCTTTTCATACGACTGCGACGCTATTCCTCGGCCGCGTTTCAGAACATCATCGTTCGGTTGTTAATGCTCATCATCTGAACGTGTCTGTCCTCCTCAGCTTCTTCCTTAACAGTTGAAATAGGCATCGCAAGCTTGCGGAGACATGGGTAGGCATAGGAAAACTGTTTGTATAAATTCGCGAATCACGAGCCATCAGTAATTTCCCTGAGGCGTGCTACCAGGATGTCTGACCTCGCAATACCAGAAAGGTGTTATAGGAGTCTGATTGAGGCGTTGGGAATCAGGCTTAGGGTACTTTTGACGGGGGACGTTTTCGTTTCGTGTGTGAGAAACTCCACAAGCAGCAAAGGCTTGGGGCATTTGTCTCGGAACGGGATGTCGAGGAGATCGCTAGGAAAGTAAACATGTTAGAACAAGGAGGAGTCCATGAGCGTAAACATTATTGATATGGTAAAGAGCCAGCTCGGGGGAGCTGCGGTTAACAAACTAAGTTCGTTTCTTGGCGAATCGAGTGAGAACACCCAGTCCGCACTTGGGGCGACCATTCCAACGTTGCTGGCGGGCCTAACCCATGCCGCGTCAACGCCCGAAGGCGCACAGAAGTTATCGGATGCGGCTGCGGAACATGAAAATGCGTTGTCGAATTATGGTGATTCGATCTCTTCGCAAGGTGAGTCTATCGCGAGCAAAGGTTCTTCGGCGTTGAGCTCGTTGCTTGGAGGTGGAATGTCATCGGGCATTGCATCGGTTCTTGGTCGATTCACGGGTTTAAGTGGTAGTACCACCAGCCGTCTCATCGGTTTGGCGACGCCACTCCTTTTTGGCATCCTGGGCAAGTATCAGCGCAGCACGGGACTTAATGCCACCGGGTTGAGCGGTTTTCTCAGCAGTCAAAAGCAGAATATCACGGGAGCAATGCCGGCAGGATTGAGCAGCATGCTGGGCAGTATTCCCGGGCTCAGCGGGTTTGCCAAGACGGAAGCACCCGAAGTCGGTGCCACGGAAAAAACCGCGTATGAACGACCGACTTACGATACGTCACGCAAGGTCGAGGCTGAGCCTGTTGGCGCAAGCGGCAAGAAATGGGGGATTGGAGTTGCGGCAGCGCTCGCAGCCCTCGGATTGGTGTGGGCCGTCTCAAATCATCGTCGCGCTGAGGAACCGCGAGTTGCTCAAACGACACCGATGATAACCGAGCCGGCGGGAAGTCAGACACCGCAAGTGTCTTCACTGAAAAGCGGATTGAACGAGACGCTTTCCAGCGTGAATACAACCTTGAATGGAATTACAGATCCGGCCTCGGCCGACAAAGCGATGCCCGAACTGAATCAGTTGAACGGCAAACTTACCGATCTCCACTCGAGCTGGGACACGTTGCCGGATGCGGTAAAGTCTACTGCCGCATCGCCGATACAGTCGATGTCAGGAACCATTAATGACAGTATAGCCAAGGTCCGAGCCATGCCCGGCGTTGGCGATAAGCTCAAGCCAGTGCTCGACGAACTTGATAAGAATCTGTCCGGTTTTAACATGGCGAGCCCAGCTCCAACTCCAGCTCCGTAAGTGAAACCTGGCGTGTGGTTGAGGGCGTTCAAACGACGGCCTGAGGTGTTTTGCATTTTGTGAGCATCTCAGGCCGATAGTCCTGCCGACGTTGACTTATCCACGATACGCTCTCTTTGATGCTCAGGAGTTCTTTCCGGGAGGAATGTTTTTTTCGACAGTGTGTTCGTCAATACAGCACGACTGTTATCCGGGCCGGAGAGTTAGAACTTGCTTTGTAGTTATTCATATACTGGTGGACGTAGTTCCTTCATTGCACGCCTGCCAGCATTTCATGCCATCTATCATTTGACCTGCTTGCTGCCGGTTCCAAGCTAGGCGCTGGATTGGGTTTATTGCAAGGGGTGGGGCGGTGTTGTATTTTGAACCTTCAGGGAAAGGAAGTAGGTTTGAAAATGGGCATTCGCCATATCTTCGGCGCACCAGTATTTGCGGATGAAGAGCAAACGCGTCGAGTATGGGTATTGCATGTCATCCTCTGGACCTTCCTGCTTCTCGGCATCGTGGCGTTTGTGGCGAACATGTTGATATTGCCTCAACACAAGGCGCGATGGATAGGGCTCACTGCCTCGTTCGGTCTCATTAGTGTTGTGTTGATTTTGCTAAACCGCCGCGGTCGCACGCGGATGGCGGCTGTTTTGTTGCTCGCGGTGCTTTGGTTGATGTCGGTGGTGCTGGCTTTGATCTCGGGCGGCGTTCACTCAGTTGTCAGTTTAGCCTGGGTCGTTTACGTGCTGGTGGCTGGACTGCTGTTCGGCGACAAAGCGGGAGTCATTGCGGCGATTGTTTTCAGCCTCCCCGGGTTGACCTTCCTGGAGCTGGAAGCGGCGGGCCGGCTCCCCACCAGCAGGTTGGCTCATACGCCACTTTCACTTTGGGTAGTTCAAGTCTTTTTACCTCGGGCTCGTAGCCGGTTTTCAATTTTTGGCCAATCGCTCAATCAAGGCCGCCCTGGAACGCGCGCGACACGAGTTGGGGGGTACGGCGGCAAACTGAAATAGCTTTGCGGCAATCCCGCGACGAATTGGAAACGCGCGTTCGGGAGCGCACCGCTGAATTGCAGAATGTGAACAAGGAACTGGAGGCGTTCACTCATTCGGTTTCTCATGATTTACGCGCCCCATTGCGAGCCGTGAATGGTTTCACCAGTATATTGATCGAGGAACATGCTCATGGCATGCCCGCCGATGCTCAGGAACTATTATCCGGCATCAAGGCCGGTTCGCAGAGGATGGAGGAACTGATTCGGGATCTTTTGAACCTGTCCCGAATCGACCGCCAACCATTGATTACCCAGACCGTGAACCTCACCAATCTTGTCCATAAAACGTTCGAAGAACTTCGCGAACAACGACAGGGTCGTGACATCGAGATCCAAGTGGAGCGTTTGCCGGACTGCATCGGAGACCCTTCCTTGCTGCAACAGGTGTTTGTTAATTTACTTTCTAACGCCATCAAGTTTACTGCCCGTCAGGAGAAAGCTTCGATCGTCGTGGGCTCCAAAACTGAAGCGGGAGATACCATCTACTTTGTGAAGGACAACGGGGTCGGTTTTGACATGCGTAATGCCGAAAAGCTCTTTGGCGCTTTTCAGCGCCTGCACAGCGCCAAACAGTTTGCGGGAACCGGTGTCGGTCTCTCAATTGTCCAACGCATCGTCCATCGTCACGGCGGACGAATCTGGGCCGAGTCGGCAGTGAATCAGGGCACGACCTTTTATTTTACGCTGCCGCTTTCCAAAACCGGTGACGGGAAGTGGGCGAGTCAAAAAGGATTCACTCCTCAACATGGTTAATTTTGCGGGGCCACTTGTCTCTCCCGTCTGGACAAATTCCTCGTCGAATTAGTGAGAATCCAAGATCTACTCGTCGCAATCCGAGTAAATGCTTGGATTCTCCGTGTTTGATACGATTAAACCTCAACGTTTCGATTACGCTTGGTGAACATGCGATAGACCCACAGCAAGATAACCGCGCCGACGATCGATGCGATGAAACCCGCCGACTCGCCTGTACTATACCAACCAACGGCGCGTCCGAGGTAATACGCGACAAACGAACCCGCGATACCAAGCAGTGCTGTGATCACAAACCCGCCCGGATCCCGGCCCGGCATCAGCAATTTCGCGATGACACCGACGATCAAACCGATAACGATCATTCCTAATATTTGCATCATAATAATTCCTCCTGTTTGTTAAAGCGTACGTGGGTCGCGAATTTCAACAACACCACTGGCGTGCTAGGAAAAAACCCTAGGTCTATATCATCTGGTCAAAACGGGCTTGCCTCGATTTGGCGGAGAGGGAGTGCCTGAGTGCGTATGACGCATCGGGCTCGGCATGAATTTCAAGGTCTACCCTCAAATATTATGCAATACCGGATGTCACGAACCGCAAAGCCCCTCGGATTGCGTTTCCGCCACCGCAACCTAGTTTACCAACTCAGGAGGAATCAAACTATGAATTCAAAGGGTATTTCTTTTCGGGTTGTTGTCGCCTCGCTGTTCCTGGCGGCTTTCACATTTATAACGCTGGCGGCCGATACAACGACGGGTAAAACAAAAGCATCTGGCGCCGATAAAAATGCTTCAACGGCAAAAGTGGATATCAACACCGCAAGCGAAGCCGAATTACAGACACTTCCGGGCGTCGGCAAATCAACCGTTAAAAAAATCATTTCGCACAGGCCTTATGCGTCGGTCTCGGATCTTAAGAAAGCGGGCGTTTCCGCGAAGTCGATCCAAAAAATTGAACCTCTCGCCAGCGCGGGAGCAGCAAGCTCACGAATATCTGAACCCGCCGGCGCGGCGCCAACAACCAGCCGGTCCCATTCTGCAAACGCTGATGCCACGGGCAAAAAGGCCTCGACGGCAAAAGTTGATCTCAACACCGCGAGCGAAGCCGAATTACAAACGCTTCCGGGCGTCGGCAAATCAACCGCTAAAAAAATCATGTCGAACAGACCTTACGCGTCGGTCTCGGATCTTAAAAAAGCCGGCGTTTCCGCAAAGACGATCCAAAAAATTGAGCCTCTCGCAAGTGCAGGAACTGCAAGCTCACGAATATCCGAACCCGCCGGCGCAGCGCCAACAACCAGCCGGTCCCATTCTGCAAACGCCGATGCTGCGGCCGCCGACAAAGGGATGGTTTGGGCTAACACAGATTCGAAAGTGTTCCATCGTCCCGGCGACCCCTGGTATGGCAAAACGAAACAAGGCGCGTATATGACGGAGAAAGAAGCCATCTCCGCCGGTTATCACGAATCAAAACAATCAGGGGAGAAATAAAGGCTATGGGATTATTGGATACAGTCATCGGCAAACAGGCCACAGGCGATCAGGGTGGTCTGGCAAGCAGCGTCATGCACCTGTTGACTGAAGGCGGGGGCGGCGGCTTAAACGGCCTGGTGCAGTCCTTTGAATCGCAGGGCCTGGGTCAAATCGTTTCGTCCTGGGTTGGCAAAGGAGAAAATAAGCCGATCTCACCGGACGAGGTCGAACAGGGTCTGGGATCCGAGCGCCTTCAGCATATTGCAGGTCATTCGGGGATTCCCGTTGAAGATGTCAAAGCGGCTCTCGCCAATATACTTCCGGGCCTCATTGACAAACTCACACCGGACGGCAAGGTGCCCGAAGGCGGATTATTAGAAAAGGCACTATCCATCCTGAAGACGCGGACCGCGAGCTGAAAGTCGACGCGAGAATGGTTATTGGCCCATACTGTTATTTCACCTTCTCGATGTCGCCGGGTTTCCAGGTCTTGTTGATGGCGGCTTCTGTCGGACTATAGAGTCGGAGGATGGCGAAATATCCTTTGCCGGGAACGGTTGCCACCAGTTGTCTTCCTCATCGGGTTCGTCCTAAAGTGCTTGGTGAGCAATTGCTGGAAAACTTTCAGCCGTTCCATCAAGCTGTTTATCCGTAGCGGTGCGATCGGCCCTCGATCAACCCTTGTAGAAGCGATTTCGCAGGGACAACTTCCGGATTGCGGCGTGGAAGGCGAATCCAGAATCGACTACCTTTGCCGGGCTCGGATTCAACACCGAAGCTTCCGCCCATCCGCTCCATGGCTTTCGCCACAACGGCGAGCCCCACGCCAGTGCCCTCATAATCGGAAGCAACCCGCTCGAACAATTTAAAAATGCGCTCCTGTTGTTCTGGCTCGATGCCGATGCCGTTATCTTCCACCCAAAGTTTTACAAAGGAACCTTCCTGTTCGGCGCGAATGTTGATGCTGGGAGTCCGCTCCCTGGGAACGAACTTAACCGCATTGGAAAGAAGATTACCGATGCACTGCCCGAGCAAGGTGGGATTGGCCTGCACATCCGGCAACGGGGAATCGACATCGAAGCACCCTCGTTGTTCCGGCGGAAATTCGTTGACCAATTGATGCACCAATCGGTCAAGCGAGACTGTATTGATAGGGGATTCTGAACGCGACGCCCGGTTATAAGCCACAACGTCGTTCATCAAATTGTTCATGCGAGAAGCGGACACAGTTATCCGGTCCAAATACTCCTGCCCATCGGAATCGATCTTGTCATGGTAATCTTCCTTTAACAGCTCGACAAAGCCAGTGATCGCCCGCAACGGGGCTTTCAAATCATGCGAGAGCGAGTGAGAAAAAACTTCCATCGACCGGTTGGCCTCGCGCAGTTCATGATTGGCCTGGCGCAATTCCGCTTCAACGACGTGACGCGCCCGGATTTCCTTGCGCAGCGAAAAAATCCAAAAAAGGAGCAGCGCACCGACAGCGGCCGCCGCCACGAGCAACTTCTTGATTCGCTCGTTTAGCAGGCCAACCCGCTGCGCTCCCTGCAGCTCGAACTGTAGATGTTTGCTGAAAATATCGTCTCTTTCATTGGTGGAAATCGTTTTCAGGCCCTTGTTCAAAATGCCTTGCAATACCGTGTCGGGACGTTTCATGACAAACCGGAGAGGAAAGTCGAATTCAGCGATCAAACCGCAAATCTCCAGTTTGGCGCCCGGATGTTCTTCTAGATACTGGCTGGCTACGAAAAGATTCGCGACCGCCACATCGGCCTTCCCCTTCGCGACCATCTCGAAGCAATCCGCTTGCGTGCCGGCCAAAATAATTTTGGCAGAGGGCAGCCGTGCGGCCAGCTCCTGTGTCTTAAGGTGCTTGCGCGGCATGGCAATTCGAGCCTGACGAAGCATTGAAACGTCAGCAAATCGATGACTGGCTTCGGGCCCAACAATGACGGTCTCAGACTTGGAATACGGCTCGGTAAACACATAGCCTTCTTCCCGAACAGGTGACCATGACGCGCCGGTAACCAAATCCAACTGGATCTGTTTCGCCAGCGCAAACACTCCTTCCCAGGAATTTGTGTGGACAATTTCAAACTTCAAGCCCGTACGGTCCGAGATCACTTGAAGAATATCGATGTCGATTCCGGTCGCCTTTCCATCCGCTCCGAGATAGGAAAACGGTGGCCAATCGGTCGTGGTTCCGACGCGGAGGGTTGGGTGATGAACAATCCAATCCCGCTCTTCCTCCGATAAAACAACCCGTTTATCAGTCGAACCTGGCAAAGCAAACGAGCTAGTTGTAGACAAAAACACCCCGACCCAGATCGTGATGACTAAACGCATAAACATCACTGTCACAACTTCCCACCGCTTGCGCTTGGTTCAAAGTGGTAAAGCAGGCTAGGCGTCCCCTCTAGTGAACAGACATGCGTTCTCTGGCCGCTCTCGGCATTGTTCTTAAAAGTGTTCCGGCGTTTTGCACCGACATGACACTTCACTCGCCTTCATTGGCCCAACAACGTAATGAACCAAATAAAAATTAAGGCAAAAATAACGAGACCAACCGTCGTCACCGCATTTCCAACTCTGCACACGCGTTTGAACTTCGAATATATCTGCGCGGCCTGTTCATCTACCGGTACCCAGCGAGGGCATGAAGACGCCCATTCGCGATTCAGTTCCGATCTGGCCCAGCTACCGGCCCATAAACTTGCCGCCGGTGGAACCCAAAAGAAGCCAATTGGGCAACCGTCCCTTTGCCATTCCTCTCGATGCAGGGCAAACTGAATGCGCAGCAATAAGTCAAAATAATAGAAACCCGCCATGCTGGCAGCGGTACCAAAAACGAAGGAGATCCCTGGAAGGGAAATGATAACAATGGTCAGGACACTCATTAACAGTTGTATTACGCAACCGAATCGTTGGATATCGCTGTTATGGTCTTAAACTGACGTTTTTCCAGTGTCGAGGTTAAGCTTCTCTTGTCGATCAACTCTGCGGTGCAGGGTTCGTGCGACCGGCCAACTCATTCCGGTGGATTAAGCGTTTAGAGGCTTAAAGCTTTTCCTGAAGTTCGATCTTAAGCGCTTGAATTTTCGTTGTTTCACTGTGCACCACCAAATCTCCTTTCGCCTGCCATTCATCTGCCTTTTGCGAATACGGCAGCGCTCGCTTCAAAAAATCCAACGCAACCTCAGGCGAACCTTCCGCCGCGTGCACGCGCCCGATCTCGTAATAGCAACTGGCACGCATATTGTCTCGGGTCCAAAGAACAAGAAAATCCTTTGCAGGGTCGCGCTCGCTTTCCTGCTCTAAAAGCTCAAGTGCGCGAGCAAAACATCCGATTCGTTCCTTTCCCATCTCCATCCAAACTCCCAGCGTGTGCCAGCAAAGCGATGCTTCGAATCCATTCTCCGCGGCTTCTTTGACAGCTTGCCGATAATTCTCCGTGTGATGGCGCCGCATCACTTCATCCTTCGTCTCATGACAAGCCGTCATCTGTTGCACAAACGCAACCATCGCCAGACCGAGCCGCCGATTGACTGGTTCTTCATCCGCCATCGCACAATTCAAAACCGAGCAAAAAGCCGATACAAGGAAAGAGATGGCTGGAATGTTACTTTTGCACAACTGGTTTCGAGCAACCAGCGCGCAAACAATACGAATTGCGGACAACCGTTCCCGAGCAGTGACCGAATACTGAGGGAATTCTGACGAATAGTGATTTTTCACCTTGAAAAGTTTCCCCAAAAATCCGAAATTCTCCCTGTCAAACAGCTCTGCGGTGCAGGGTTCGTGCGACCGGCCAACTCATTCCGGTGGAATGCAGCGCCCCCGCCATTCGGGCCTTTCTCGGTGAGAGAGGGTTTATGCGAATGCGTGAAAACGCGTCCGCGATATAACTCAAAACTCTAAAATCCTAAGAATCCTAAGAACTCGTCAGTGAACGCTTGTCGTTCGCCGACACAACATGCCGGTTTGGCAGTTGCAGAATGTCGTAGCCACGTGTGCATTTGCACCTCTCGGTGGCCGTTCATGCTTCGCCCAAGCCGACGAGAAAGGTTAGCAATGCACTCAACAGACACTAAGTCCAAGTTCCTCGAGTTCCGCGGCAAAGGCTGGAGCCTTGCCCGCATCGCTAAACAAATCGATGTTAGCGTCCGCATCTTGGCCGACTGGAACCAGCAACACCGCCAGGAAATACGCACGCTCCGCGCCATCGAGATCGAAGCTCTTCAGGAAAAGTTTCTCGCCACCCACGAGCAGGAACTCAGTTCTCTCACCGCCCAACTCCAGCGCATCGAGCAAGCGATCGGCGACAGCAAACTCCAATTCGTCGAAACTAAAGACTTATTCCGACTGGCTGACGTGACCCGCGCCGAAATCCGCAAAGTCATCATACCCACGGAGCCGGATGATAAATCGCATGCACAAAACTAAAATTGCATCGTTTCTGCATCATTTTTGCATCATTTCCAAAATGGAGGCCGTTACAAAGTGCAACGGCGGCAACGGTTGGTCACATTCGGTCACGTTCAGTCATCTTTGGTCACGTGTACCATTGGCTCGCCTCCTTCTTGTCGCGCCGGAGCGCCGCGCGAAGGCGGACGCGCCCGTCGCGCGAAATCCCTTACCGGTCAAATTCGGTAAAGAAACGGTAAAGAAATGGTAAAGTTTTACCCCCTCAGAAATGTGAACACTGATAAGAACGAAAAGGTAGTGCTTCCGAAAAAATCTAAAAAAGGTAATCAGAAGTAATCTCCTGCCCATGAACACAGCGATAGCGCTAAGCCGCTTGCTGAGACGCGCCGCTCTGTTAACCTGTGCGCATGTTCAAGCCGGGCGATTTATTCGACCTTACCCAAACCGCGCATCGCGACCTCTTTGAAGGTTGCGAATTCGCCTGGGAGGTGTTGCCCAAAATCTCGGCCTACATCGCTTCTCATATTCAACCCGCGTTGCACAACAGTTGCGAGGGGCGTGCTTTCATCGGTGAGAAAGTTTACATTGGCAAAGGAACGGTCGTCGAAGATGGCGCGATGATTAAAGGTCCGGCGATCATCGGCGAGAATTGCCAGATTCGTCACAATGCTTATATCCGCGAGGACGTTATCATCGGCAACGACTGTAACGTGGGTAACTCATGCGAACTGAAGAACTGCGTTTTATTCAACAACGCCCAGGTGCCGCACTTCAATTACGTCGGTGACTCGATCCTCGGTTACAAAGCGCATCTTGGTGCGGGTGTAAAAATTTCGAATTTCAAACTGTTCCACGACAACATCGTCATCGACGTCGACGGCAAACCATTCGATACCGGACTCCGCAAATTTGGTGCCTTGCTTGGCGATGAGGCCGAAGTCGGCTGCAACGCTGTGTTGAGCCCCGGTAGCGTGATAGGCCGACGCTCCGTTATTTACGCCAACGTCGTTTGGCGCGGAATTTTGCCAGCCGACATGATCGTTAAAAACAAAGCGACGCAGGAAATCGTGGAACGCCGAATTCGCACCCCTTAGCAAACGTCACGATGATAGGCTTTGTTGATCCAGAACCCGCCGGCGCCGCCAGCACTCTCATCGCTGATGTGGAGAAAATCTTTTCTCCCGACGGCATTTTGTCGAAGTCGCGCAATTTTGAATATCGCCCGCAACAACAGGAGATGGCGGTTGCCGCGGCGCGCGCTCTGGAGAATAAAGAGCACTTGGTTGTGGAAGCCGGAACCGGTGTCGGCAAGAGCCTCGCATACCTGATTCCATCTATTTTGTTCGCGATCGGTCACGGCAAAAAAGCCGTCATTTCCACGCACACAATTAATTTGCAGGAACAGCTCATCGAAAAAGACCTGCCGATGCTCGCGAAAATTCTGCCGGTCGAATTCAAATTTATCATGGTGAAGGGGAGGCATAATTATTTGTGTACCCGCCGGCTTCAACGGGCTATGCAGCAGGCCGGTTCATTGTTTACGTCACCCGAGCACCGCGAATTGGAACGCATTTACGAATGGTCCAAGAAAACTACCGACGGAAGCCTCTCGGATTTCGAAATCGAACCTGATCCGAAAGTCTGGTCGCACGTGTGTTCGGAACGCGGTCTGTGTTCACCGAAACGGTGCGGGCACGAATCCGATTTGGCGAAGGAAGATCGCGTCTGTTTTTTTCAACGCGTTCGCAGCCAGATTCTCGGTGCCGACGTCATCGTCCTGAATCACACCTTATTCTTCATGCATCTCGGCGGGATCGATGAAGAGGCCGAAGGTGGAATTCTCTTCAAGAACGATTTCGTTGTTTTCGATGAAGCGCACACCGTCGAAAAAGTCGCATCCAAACACATCGGCATCGGCGTATCGGATGCGCAGTTGCGTTACACGATCAATCGCCTCTGGAATCCCCAGACGCAAAAGGGCCTCTTGGGAATAATGAATCGCGGCCCGATTCAACTTATCGGTGAAGTGCTGGACGAAAGTGAAAAGTTTTTCGCAA
Source organism: uncultured Verrucomicrobiae bacterium (assembly GCA_963702845.1). Classification (GTDB taxonomy): domain Bacteria; phylum Verrucomicrobiota; class Verrucomicrobiia; order Limisphaerales; family Palsa-1400; genus JAICXV01. Next base: position 2,107,222 of record OY969763.1, read on the forward strand.
CCGTCGAGGCAACGTGCGAAGAAATGTCCGGCGAGAACGGCAAACGAGGGCCGAGACCACCGCGTTGGTCTGAGTTGCGAATCCGCCGCCCAGATCTCGTTGAGGACAACATCACGCTGCCTCTCCAGCGCCTTCGCGAAAGCATCAGCGAGTTGGTGAAAACCAGCGAGGACAAAGAGACCGGGCAGGAATTGCAGGAGTGCAATCGCCGCCTCGCCGAACTGCGCGAAGGCATTTCCCATTTTTTGCGGCACGATACCAAAGACCATGTCTATTGGGTTGAGCGTTCCGGAAAAACGCAAAGGACCATCGCACTGAATGCTGCGCCGGTAAACGTGTCCGGTTTCCTGCGCCAACGTCTATTCGGGTCAGACACATCTGTCGTTATGACCAGCGCGACCATGGCGGTTTCGCAAAAAGAAGGCAGCGCCTCAGCCGGTCTTGACTACTTCGCCAAACAGGTCGGGGGAGAGAGTGCCACGCTGTTGCAAGTCGGTTCGCCCTTCGATTACGAAAAGCAGATGACTGTTTACGTCGCAGGCAAAATGCCGGACCCGCGCGAACCCGCTTACGAAGCGCAACTGATTCATTGGATTGAGCACTTCGTCGAGAAGACTCACGGCAAAGCCTTCGTCCTGTTCACGAATTTCAAATTGATGTTGAAGGTGGCTGATGAGATGCAAGATTTCTTCCGCGATCTCGGCGTGGAATGTTTCGTGCAAGGTAAAGGTGTGCCGCGTTCGCTCATGCTCGAAAAGTTCAAGCGCGACGTTGATTCCGTCCTGTTCGGCACCGACAGTTTTTGGCAAGGCGTCGATGTCCCCGGTGAAGCGCTCTCCAATGTCATTATCACCCGGCTGCCTTTTGCCGTGCCTGACCACCCACTTATTGAAGCACGAATCGAAGCCATCGAAGCGCGCGGCGGTAATTCGTTCATGGAATTTTCGCTCCCTGAAGCGATCCTGAAATTCCGCCAGGGCGTTGGTCGTTTGATCCGTACGAAAACTGACAAAGGCATCGTCGTAGTTCTCGACAATCGCGTCTTAACGAAGAAATACGGTCAGGCCTTTCTGGATTCCGTGCCGAAATGCCCGGTCGAAATTGTCTGAGCTTGTCAAGCAGCAGAGGCTTACATCTGACCAAGGATTACTTACTAGCGGCCAATCCGCATATAACCCCTTGTCATCGCATGCCCATCTGGCACATCCTAGAATCATGGCTGAGATAGCGAAATTTGTTCATCGAAATGCGGCGACGATTACGCCACGAGTTCTAAAAGGCATTCACAAAAAACTGCCGTTTCTAAAGCTCAAGTTCGCCGACATCAACGACCACAATTATCCGCACTTGTCGGACCAACTCGAATTTCTCGCCGACCTGGTCGAAGACGTGGCCGAAGGTATTGACGACGACATCCCGTATACTACGGTGGCCGCTGCGGCGTTCGCGTTGGTATATGCGCATCGCGAGATGGATTTGATCCCGGACTCCGTTCCCGAATACGGCCACGCCGACGACTCCGCGGTAGTGCGCGCCGTTTTAATCGAGAACGAAAAAGTGCTCGCCGCCTACGCCGCGCGCCACAGCCTCAATTTCGAGCGCGTGTCTCTGAAACCCTGAGTTTCAGAATGATTTAGTGATGGAAGCAGCTTATACACTGCTTCTTTCATGTTTTTTTCTTCTTAATTTTCGTTTCTTAACTTTTAATTCATTCCGTGGATCAACGCCTGCGCAAATCCGGCATGTCGCACTCGACATGGACGGAACAATTTATAAGGGCTCAACCCTGTTTGATTTCAGCAAGCCATTCCTGGCTTCACTGAAGGGAATGGGAATTGGTTATACGTTTCTGACGAATAATCCGTCCAAAAGCGTTAAAGACTATTTGGCCAAACTCGCCGACTACGGAATCAACGCAACGCCGGACGAACTCTACACGTCTGCGCAAGCGACCATCGAATACCTGCGAACCCAATATCCGAAAGCTCACCGCATTTTCGTGTTAGGCACGGCCAGCATGTGCGAGGAGTTTGCCAAACATGGCTTTTACTTGTGCGAAGACAGTCCGAAGGATGAACCGGACCTGGTCGTTGTTGGTTTTGACATGACACTCAGCTACGCGCGCCTTTGTCGTGCGGCATGGTGGATAAGCAAAGGTAAGCCATTTATCGCTACAAATCCTGACCGCGTTTGCCCAACAGATCAGCCTACGGTGTTGGTTGATTGCGGAGCCATTTGCGCCGCGTTGACCGAAGCGACTGGCCGCAAGCCCGACGCAGTCATGGGCAAACCCGATCCAACAATGCTCCGTGGAATCTTGGCAAAGCATTCACTCAAGCCCGACGAACTCGCGATGGTGGGCGATCGCATTTATACGGACGTCGCGATGGGACACGCCGCTGGCGCGTTGGCCGTTCTTGTTCTGACTGGTGAGGCAACTGCTGACGATGCCAAAAACGCTTCCGAACCGCCGCATCTGACCGTACCCAGCTTGAAGGAATTTGGTGAATATCTGCGAAAGGCACGCTCTTCGAAAACATGAGTGTTACACGTTCAACTGCGATTCAAAACTTAACTAGCGAAGTTCTCGACGTCCTCGTCATCGGCGGCGGCATCGTTGGTTCCGGGATCGCTCGCGACGCAGCCATGCGAGGTTTGCGCGTTGGTCTCATCGACCAGCTTGATTTTTCTTTCGGCACCAGCAGCCGCTCCAGTCGTTTGCTCCACGGCGGTATTCGCTACTTGGCACAGGGTAAAATTGGTCTAGTGCGACAAGCGAGTGTCGAGAAAATGAGGCTCGGCCAAATTGCGCCGCACCTCGCGCAACCCTTACCGTTCAATTTTCCATGTTATCGCGGTTCGGCATATCCCTGCTGGCAATTGAAGATCGGTGTTCGCATTTACGATTTGCTTTGCGGTGGAGGAAATTTCCAACGTTCCAGCGGCATGAACCCGCGCGAAACCGCGTCGCATCTGCCTGGCCTTGCCGAAACCGATCTCGTCGGATCCGCTCGCTATTTTGATGCCCTCACTAACGATGCGCGCATGGTGCTCGACACTTTACGTTCCGCCGCCAAATACGGCGCGATTTGCGCGAACTACGTTCAATTTAAAAACGCACAACGCAACGGCGATTTTTGGAACTGTGAACTTCGTGACGACCTCGTTGGACAATCACTGACAGTCAAAGCGCGCACGGTGATTAACGCAACCGGTCCGTGGGCCAATGCTGTTCCACATAGTCATGTGCAACTGCGACTGACCAAAGGAATTCATCTCGTCATTCCGAAAGAACGATTGCCGATGACCGAAGCCGTCGTCATGACTGAAGGCGCGCGTGTCCTGTTTGTTATTCCGTGGGGCGAACGAATTATTTTGGGCACGACTGATACCGATTATTCCGGTTCGCGCGAAAAGGTTTTTGCTGAACCCAAGGAAATTCAATACGTCCTCAGCGTTACTAATCGATTCTTTCCTCGCTCGAAACTTTCAAACGCTGATGTCATTAGCACATGGGCCGGCCTGCGACCGTTGATTAACGGCGGCAAACAAGGAACGCCTTCCGATATTTCTCGTGCACACCAAATCCGCAACCCAGAACCGGGTTGGTGGGATGTCGCCGGCGGCAAGCTGACGACCTATCGCCTCATAGCCGAGGAGACGATCGATGGCGTCGCCAAAGAACGCGGATTGAAACTTCCACGTTGTCGCACGGCAACGGAGCCGCTTGTCGAAGCAGCATCGAATAAATACAGCGGCATTCTTCCGCCAACTTTCAGCCGGGAAGCCGTTGAATATTTTTGTCGCGAGGAATGGGCTATCAATCTTGATGACGTCATGGTGCGCCGCAGCGGTTGGCACTACTACTATTCCGACGCTGCGGCCAAAGCGCAGCAAGTGGCCGATTGGATGTCTGAAATTTTAAGTTGGACGCCGGAGCAGAAAAAGGCGCAAATACTGCGATACAGCCAATGTTCGCAGCCGTCGTAAACTGGTTCAAACCGCCGCCGCCCGTACCGTTCCGCAACGGGCATGAAATAAAACGGCTCTATCCGCAATTCCGCTGGACCGCTTTTCATTGCGCATTCCTTGCCTACGCCACGTTCTACGTCGTGCGCAACAACCTGTCGCCTGTGGAAATGGAAATGCGCGGTTCCTTGCATTACGACAAGGACATGATGGGCATGATCATCGCCGGCACATCGCTCGCGTATGGGGTCGGCAAGTTTGTGATGGGAACGATTTCCGATCGGTGCGATCCGCGCAAATACATGTTCACCGCGTTGCTCCTGACAGCAGTTCTGAACGTCGCATTTGGTGCCGCGCGCAATTTTCACGTTCACCTTGTTCTTTGGACCTTAAACGGTTTGGCGCAAGGCATGGGCTACGCACCGTGTGCGCGCGTGATGGCACATTGGTTCAGCGTTCGCGAACGCGGCTTGTGGTTTGGGCTTTGGAATATGTCGCACAACGTGGGCGGCGCTATTGCTGGCGTGCTCGCAGCATCGTGCGCCGGGTGGTGGGGTTGGCCCTCTGCTTTCTACGTGCCGGCGGTGATTGCTGCGATTGCCGCGTGTTATTTGCTATGGCGCGTGCGCGACACGCCTCAGTCGGTCGGATTGCCTTCGATCGAAGAATTCAAGGACGATTACCCGCCTGAAGAAAAAGAATCGCACGAACGCGAGTTGACGATGCGGGAAATCATCACCACCTACATCCTGCCTAACAAAATGTTGTGGCTGGCTGCAATCGCGAATTTCTTTGTCTACATCGCGCGTTACGCGATGGTTGATTGGGGCCCGACGTATCTAAAGGAAACGAAAGGCGCTTCGTTATCCATGGGCGGGTGGAGCACTGCCATCATCGAACTCGCCGGGGCTTTCGGCATGTTGTTGATGGGCTGGATTTCCGACAAAGTCGGCGGTCGTCGCGGCCTCGTCAGTACCATCATGATGGCTCCGGTGATCCTGGCGTATATAGGGATTGTGTACACGCCGCCGAATATGATGTGGCTGGACATGGCCTTGTTTGGCCTGATCGGGTTTTGTGTTTACACGCCCATCATGGCACTCGGCGTCATGTCTTTGGACCTGACCTCGAAAAAAGCCGTCGGTGCCGCCGCCGGATTTGTCGGTATGTTCGGTTACTTCGGTCGATTTGTGGAAGGTCAGGCGCTGGCATCACTTTCGCAACACTACAGTTGGAACGCCGGACTGGTAGCCGTCGTCGGGACCAGCGTAATTGCAACCGTGCTGCTGGCCTTTACATGGAACGTCCGCCCACGAGGCTAAACAAACGTTGCTTACAATTTAATTTTCTCCGCCGCTTGCGAAACGTCCTTATCGCCGCGTCCCGAAAGGTTCACAATCACCAGGCTGTCTTTTGACATCTTCGGCACACGTTCAATAGCCGCGGCGACGGCATGTGAGGATTCAAGCGCCGGAATAATTCCTTCAAGTCGCGCGAGTTTAATAAACGCTTTTAGCGCCTGGTCATCCGTCGCATAGCCGTATTCGGCTCGGTTATTGTCGCGCAACCACGCATGTTCGGGCCCGACCGCAGCATAATCGAGTCCTGCGGAAACACTGTGAGTCGATTGAATCTGGCCATTCTCGTCCTGCAAAATATAAGAGCGCGTTCCTTGCAGCACTCCAAGAGAACCGCCCTGGAACCGCGCCGCGTGCCGTTCAGGAATAATTCCTTCACCGCCGGCCTCGACACCAAGCATCTTGACCTTTTCATCCTGCAAAAACGGATAGAACAGGCCAATCGCATTCGAGCCGCCGCCAACACAGGCGATCAGCAAATCGGGCAAACGCTCTTCCTGCTCCAAAATCTGCCGACGCGCTTCGTCACCAATGACCCGCTGAAAATTGCGCACCATGACAGGGTAGGGGTGAGCTCCGTAAGCTGTCCCCAAAATATAATGCGTACTGCGAACGTTCGTGACCCAGTCGCGCATCGCTTCATTCACCGCTTCTTTCAACGTCTTCTGTCCAGCGCTGACCGGCACAACTTCAGCCCCCAGCATCTTCATGCGATAAACGTTGAGCGATTGTCTCGCGCAATCGACTTCACCCATGTAAATGACGCATTTCAAACCAAACATCGCCGACACGGTTGCGGTCGCGACGCCGTGTTGTCCCGCGCCGGTTTCAGCAATGATGCGAGTCTTGCCCATGCGTTTCGCCAAAAGAATCTGGCCCATCGCATTGTTGATTTTGTGCGCGCCGGTATGGAGCAGATCTTCGCGCTTCAAATAAATGCGCGCACCACCAAGTTCGCGCGTGAGGCGTTCGGCAAAATAGAGCGGGGTAGGGCGACCGCAGAATTGTCGCAGGTAATAGTTCAGTTCCTTTTGAAACTCCGGGTCGTGCTGCGTCCGAAAATATTCCTCTTCCAGTTGCTGCAGCGGATACATCAACGTCTCGGGCACATAACGGCCGCCAAAAGGCCCGAAATGTCCGTGCGCGTCGGGAACAGATGTGTTTTCAACTGCAATACTCATCGGCTGTAAAACTAATTGCGAATGCCCGATTGCAAAAGGCAAAACATCGGGCGTGCATTAAGGGAAAAGGACACGGTAGAACTGGATCGAGCCCCTGGAATCGTTGAATTGGTATTGTCCTGGAGAAACCTCGGTGGCGCTGCCTATCGAATTGAAACTGTTCGTGATATTCGAAGTTCCCAGAATTTCGAAGGTGTGGCCGGCGCTGTTACTGAAACTCAATTGAACGGTTCCATTCGACGGCGATGTGATTTTCAATTGAGGTGCGACGACAGGTTGAGCAGTAAGCGTCAGTCGGAGGACCTGTCTTCCGTCGCCGCCAGTAACGATGCTTTTCGCAAACGTCGAACCGTCCGACGTTTGAACCGTTCCGGTCCCGCCGATCGTCGGTGCGGTGATGATATCAAAGGTTGTGCCAATATCCGGAACGTACCCATTCGCAAAATTAACGGAGATAGCGCCGGAGAGCGACGCCGAGCCGCCGGTGCCGACGTCGATCGAGCTATAACTCGACGGTCCGGCAATCGTAATACTGACAACGCCGCCCGTTCCTTCGGAATAGGAACAATTGGCAAGAAAGCTGAGCTTCGCGATCAGATTGACTGGCAGGCTTGCGATGTTCGTCGCGGCGCTACTGCTGAAATCGAAAGCTGCGGGAATCAACAAACCCGCTGTGTGCCCAAGCGATATTCCACACGTCTGCATCATCAACGTGCCCCCTTGCTGCCCGGAAAAAAAGCCGCCAAAAGTGAAGGTGTTCACCGCACTGGTATTGATGTTCGAAATGCTATTCACCATCACGGTTCCGGAATACAACGTGAAACTATTGGTGGACTGTGGCCCGGTGCCGATTGCATTTCCAAATTGCAACTTCGCGCATGCCAGCGTTCCCCCCGTCATTGTATAATTCCCGAACCCAGTTCCTGCCGCGATGTTTCGGCCGAGTTGCGTAAGCCCTGTTGCGTTGCGCAGATAAATAGTGCCGCCGTTCTGGTTAACGATGCCGCTACCGCGGTTGCCGACTGCAAAGATCGGGTTCGCCTGGTTCACTAGAATCGACCCTCCGTAAATGTTGTAAGTGCCGATGGCCGTCGTTCCGAAACCGACGTTCAAATTACCACCGGTCAAAAGCACGTTTCCATCGTCCAATTCAAACACACCTGTCCCGCCGCCAGTCGCAGCGTTTCCCCCTGAGCGCAGGTCAGAGCTAAGCGTCATCGACCCGCCAGTCATGATCAAAGTGCCCGTCGTTGTGTTGGTGTCTCCCATTTGCACCACCACGTTGCTGATGTTCTGAGATGAGTCGATGATGGCTGTGCCACCGTTGTTGATGCTTGCGCTATCGGTGTTGGTCGGAGCAATCCCGCCCTGCCAATTCGTAGCTATGTTAAAAAGCCCGCTGTTCGTATTGCCCCAATAAATCGTTGCCCCAGGACAATGCAAATTTATACCAACCAACAGGAGAATGCCGAGGGCCTTTGCAGTGGTCATGCGCGGGATACTAGCTTTTCTATTGACTGACGAAAGAACAATTCTTGCGTTTATTCCAAGTTGACCGCGTTGCGTTCCGCACCGTCATTGGGCAGCATACGCGCAGGTGAGCGTTCTTGCCGAAATACAAAACGAAATTCGCGAAAAAGGCCCAATCACATTCGCGCGGTTCATGGAGATGGCGCTGTATTCGGCTGGGGGCTATTACGAACGCGGCACGGTTATTGGCAAGAAAGGGGATTTCTACACCAGCGTCAGTGTCGGGCCCCTGTTCGGCGAACTGTTGGCGCGGCAATTTTCCGTTTGGCTTCGCGAAAACGAAACACTTCAACTTTTCGAGGTGGGAGCCCACGACGGCAGTCTCGCCCGCGACATTATTAGTTGGTTCGCTAAGCACCAGTCAGAGGTTGCGCAACGTCTGGAATATGTAATTGTCGAACCGTCGGGAGAGCGGCGCGCATGGCAACAAAGAACTCTCGAACAATTTCGTGACCGCGCAAGATGGGAAAACGGCCTGCCACGTGAAATTCGCGGCGTAATTTTCAGCAACGAACTTCTCGATGCAATGCCCGCACATCGATTGCGCTGGAGTGCGGAACTGCTTAAATGGGACGAATGGATTGTTGCGATGGATGGGGCCAAGTTGATGTGGCATAGCAGCACCATCACGCCAGACGCGATGGCCTGTGCGCCAGATGTCGCTGAGCAACTCGCCGAAGTCTTGCCAGATGGATTTACCGTCGAGGTTTCTCCTGCGGCCGCCAAATGGTGGAACGAAGCGGCCAGCGCTCTGCAGCGAGGCCGCCTCGTCGCGATCGATTACGGATTGACTCAACCAGAATGGTTTCGTCCCGACCGCAGCAATGGCACCGCGCGCACATACTTAAAACATCGTCTCGCTGACGACTTGCTTGCGAACCCCGGCGACCAGGACATCACCGCCCACGTCAATTGGACGGCGATTCAGCGTTTGGGTGAAGATGCGGGTTTGCGTACGGAATTATTTTCGTCCCAGGAGCAGTTCCTGATGCAAATCGTCAAAATGGCTGCCGATGAGAATTGGAGCGCTGAGCAAATCAGACAATTAAAAACCCTTACTCACCCGAATTTCCTCGGCCGCTCTTTTCGCGTGCTCGTGCAACGGCGCGATTAACCGCTACCCAACAAAAGTTGCGGATGCTCACTGTCTGCGCCGAGCCCGAATCTCGGAAATGCTTTGAGCGAGAACGTCAGCGCAATGCCAAAATCGTTCTTACGTCCAGCGTCGCGATTCTGGGTGAATCGGAAACTCAACGCTGCCGTCCAACTGCGCAAGTCGCGATAGATCGTATACTGTTGCTCTTCAAATGTGCCATCCCGGCCTTCAAACCGCTGGGAAATCCTGGCAGCCCAATTCTCATTCAGTCGATAGTGTGCCGACGCTTGGATAGTTTTGTGCCCGGGTATTTCCAGCTTTTGTGAGGGGATTGGATTAGTATCAGAGCGGCTAAGCTGTAGCACAAGTGGATCCACCAGCCCAGGATCGTTATTAATCAGATAGCGGTAGCTGAGACTCGCACTCCAGATATTATTCGGTTGCACTGTAATCTGGTGAAGCGTTTCGTTAAACCGGTTGTTCTCCACGTCGTAGCGCATCAGAGAATTAATCAGCAGCCATGATCTCGGCCGTAAATCCAACTCGGAAAAAACATTCGCGAACGATTCCTCATGAAGGTTATGAGCAACAAAATTGGTGGTGTTTCCGGTGCTTTCCAGGAGCGTTACTGTTTGATCAGGTAGTGTTTGCAGCCGCCAATCAGTGTACAGCGCCCAATTGACGATGTTTTGACTGGCGCTCTCGCGTTTCGTTTGCAATTTATTCCGCAACGTCAGACGCAAAACATTCTGTGTGTCGATCGAATCAATGGCGTTGTATTGAGGATAGTCAATCGGCAACAGGCGCAGAGTTGGCACCTGGTAATCAAATTGCGGTAATTCCGATGGAGGCGTGGTGGGCGAGGGCACGAACACATAATTGATGCTCGGCTCAATGATGTGTCGAAGACCGTTCACGTCCCAAAACTTGCTGGTCGGTTCTGTCCAAACCCTGGACGCTTTAAACGAAGCCTCCGCACCGGTATTAAAAACGCCGCGGGTCAGATCATTCGTTTGCGCAAAGTATCCTGACTCATTCCGATAGTACGTAACACGGCCGCCGACTCGCGGTGTTACGGTCAGCCAACCGAAATAGGTCTGCGGCAAAATAAATTGGTGGAACGTATCCACCCGGCCCGCCGTAAAGTTGTTGGTTATGTTGAACGGATCGGTATTGGCAAAACTTCGTTTGAAATAACCGCCCGAACTTTCACCTTCATAGAAAACAGGCGTGACGCCAAGCTGCTGACGTAGCGCAGTCAATTTTATGTCCGGCAATCGTTCAACGCGTTCCCAGAAATCGTTCAGTCGCGGTTGCGCCATTGCATTCAGGGAATAATTCGGCCACACCTTGTTCACTTCAGCGAAAGAGTTCGGTTGAACGTTCTTGCGATATTCCCGCTCAAAAAAGTCGCGCATAACGAGCGGATCGCTCTGGTAGTGCATCCTCATTTTTGCGGTCAGATTTGTCGCAAGGTCAGCCTGATGAGTAAACGTGAACTGGCTGCGGTCGTGCGACAAATTTTGAGGGTACTGGTGAAAGCGTATTTGTAACACCGTCAATGTTCGGTTCGCTGTCGTGAATAAAATAATACCGTGCGGTGGCGTTGCCCCATTGCGGGCCGAGGTGCAAGTTGAGGTCCGGTCCACCGCCAACGCCACGGCGCTCGCGCAAATCCAAACGTAATGCGCCGTCCACTTGTTCATTGGCCTGCCAATTATATCTGCTCAACAGGAATGGCCCATAGACGCCGCGATAACCAGGTGTGAAAACGAAATTGTTCTGATGCCGCCCAAAACTGCGCCGGTAGTAGGGGAAGTAAAACACCGGAACGTTGCCAATATACAAAGTTGCATCGTGCGCTTCGAAATGATCGCCCGGATACATGACCAGGCGACGTGCGCGAATTCTGTAGGAAGGCTTTGCGTAGTCGTCCGTAGTAATCGTGGTGTTGGTCGCGATGCAGTACCGGTTCGTTCGACCGCTAAGATGTTCGCCAGACAAAAAGAAGGGATCGTATTGGGTTTTGAATGTGCTCGCCTGCATTTCACCCGTTTTGAAATTATAGAGCACGTTCGTGCCACGCCAGAGACGGTCGCGTCCGAGAATAGAAACGTCACCCCGCGCCTTCACCTCGCCGCTCTCCTCATCTGCCTCGACCTGGTCAGCTATAAGCACCACGCCATGGCTGGTGACCGTGACGCCATTCCCGGCAATCGCAACGCCGCCCTCCGGATATTCAACAAACCCATTCGTGCCAGTCGCGCTGATTGTCCAAAGCGGTTCGTCCTCTGCGTGCAACCGAAAGACAGTCGCCAGAAGTAAGCAGAGAAAAATAGTTGGTTTCAACGTCGGTGAGCTAACCAAAACCAACGCCCTCCGACAAGCACTCTTGTTGACACAAGCTATTGCGTGGACGCCGGTGATGGTGCAGATAACTTGGCCTTTGCGTCATCAGACAGTGGGGACGTCTCCAACCAGCTGCGGAAGCCGTTTGGATCGGTGCTGAACCATGTTCCAGCTAAGGCTTCAAGTCGCGCATCGCGAAGCTCCGTGCGATCAATCGACGCGCCCCATGTCGCCGCCAACGATGGGTTGTTATCCGCGAAACGGCTCGAAATTAAATCAAAGGCGCTATCGCGGCTCGTTCCTGCGGGAAGTTTCGTCGCCCACTCAACGGCCGCAGTCGCGTCTGCTTCCAGCCACTTCTCGACAATTGTCCGAATATCATCGGCTCGGTTGAAACCCTCTGGCTGGGTCATCACCCACGCGGCGGCTTCCGATGGCTCATTGCGCGCCCACATCGTTACGACGCTATGCGTGGCTAAATCGCGCGCGTCTTCTTCTCCGAAAGCTTGCGCCCATTCTATTGCCTCTCGGGGATTATTCCCCGCCAGGGCTGGCGCCACTGCCGCAATCGCATACGTCTGGTCAGCCTGTTCCAAAGTTGTCGCGTAGACGCTGGCGGCTTTTGCATCCTGCGCCGCCCAACGTTCGAAAACACTGGTCAGGGCAAACGCCCGGCTGCCCGCATCGTCAGCAACATTCAACGCCCAACTTGCTGCCGCATGTGGATCGCATCGTGCCCAGGCGCACAAGATTGATTCCACCGCCATTTTGCGCGTCACCTCGTCATCAATGCTCCTGGCCCACTCCATTGCTTCTTGCGCCGCTTCGGTATTGCTGATGTTCGTAGCCATCGCATTGCACCGGTCGGATGCATTCAGCGCTTGTTTCCATAACTGTTCGCGGTGCTGTTCTTCGCTTTTGTCAGTGATAGGGTGCGAACTACGCATCGTCGCAAAGTGCGGCGAAATAGTCCCGTTTTGATCCTCTGAATACTGGGGCTCCGACGCTGGCGCCGCCTTATGCGAATTGAAAAAGAAAACGCCTGCCGCCGCCGCAATGAATGCGGCAAGCAGCAGGACATTTCGATTCGCAAAGCTGGTCATTAATTACGCGGATTTGGTGCACCCGTCGCAAAATCGGCCGCGTTGTTATTACTATCCGTCGCACCGCCGCCTGCGCGCAAGTCCGATGCAGTATTTGACGGCGCCGGTGCCGCTCCTGCACCTTCAAATGCATCCGCCGCGCCGTAGCCGATGAAGTCCGCCACATTGGAGTTCCCGACCGGATTATCGACCGTCAACAGCGTAGCAGTTTTCGTCAAAGCAACCTTACCTGCCGTTGCGGACATAGCAATTGTTCCAATCTTTTCCGGCGTTGGCAAATTCGCTGTCCCGCCGGTGCCGGCAGCTTCCTGGATCAAGTAATGGTGCCCGGCGAGAATCGTCCCGCTCAACGTCGTTTCCTGCCAGGTTGAACCGGACGAGCTGGTATATTGGACAGCGTAGGTGCTCAGATCAACCGTCGTCGATCCGCTATTATAGAGTTCGATAAAATCGTTCTTGTAGGTTGCTCCGCTGTTGCCGCCACCACCGTAAACCTGGCTGATTGTCACGGTGCCCGAACCACCGCCGCCACCCGATCCGCCGCCGTCATTTTTTGCGCGCAACGTTGCCGCGAGCGTCGAGTTCAGCGCAGTAAAGAATGTATATCCGGTGTCCGCCTGAATTTGGTTCGGCGTCGTATTGTAGTTTGTCCAATTCACGCTGCGAATTCCCTGAACATTCGGCATCTTCACCGTGATGACACGCGTGGAGGAAGTAATACGGCTGATTGCGGAACCTGAACCCAGCGGCACCACCACGATAATTTTCCAGGTATATGCCGGAATCGCAGCCTTGCCACTCGGTTGAATACGCGAACCGTTGAATCCACTCGGCCCACAAATAATCAATAGCTCGTTGCCGGCTGATGCCAATGTCCGGCAGTAAGTCTCAAGGGCCTCCCAAGGTCCCTGGTTGTTGTCCGGCGCTTGGGGCATGATGTTTGACATGTAGAACACCAGGTCGTTGTCCGTGGTGTTGTCCGTCCGGTCCGCCGACGGGCAGTTGTGCCCGCGGTCATAACCGGAATTAGTGTAATCGCTCGTCGTCACTCGGTAGAAACCCGAGGGCAGCGTTGTGTCGGTGATAAAACTCGAGCGTCCTGACGAACCGACGTCTGCTGTCGTCAGGTCCCAACTGGCCCAATTCGGCTCACCATTGCTGTCATTGTAATCGATTGCTTCAACGGTTCGTTGAATCAAATAGTGACTGTGATTGTTCGGGTCCGCCGTCGCGCCACTTGGATTACCAAGTTGCATCTGCAACGACGAATTGATAATTGCCGAAACGTTTAAGGCTGCGCAAAGCAGCAAGAACGCGGAAACGACAACGCCGGACGCGGAACGAGTACGGGTTAGCAGAGGTACTTTTGTTCATATTAGGAACGGTTTTTTTGATTTAGTTTTGGTTTCTGCACTTTGGTTTTGGCAGATTTGTGGGACGTGGCCATCTCAATTCGTTTTGATAAAACTGTCAAGCGCTTAACGTTCAAAAAGTCAATTTGTTACATCTTTGACACGATGCACAAAAAACCTCAGTGGAACGACGCGTTGTTGATGCGGCTTTAATCTTAAAAAATGAAAACGCCTGCTGCCACCGCAATCAAAACGGCAGCCAGACGCCTTCAATTTGCAAAATCACGTATCAATTACGCGGATTCGGCGTGCCAGCCGAGAAATCTGTCGCGTTGTTATTTGTATCAGTCGCGCCATTGCCGGCGCGCAAGTCAGACGTGGTATTGGATGGGGCAGGGGCTGCGCCGGATCCTTCAAATGCGTCGGCTGTTCCGTATCCGACAAAATCAACCACGTTCCCCGACCCGACAGGATTATCAACCGTCAGCAGCGTTTGTGTTTTGGTTAGCGCAATCTTGCCAGCCGTTGCCGACATGCTGATCGTGCCCGTAGCTTCCGGCGTCGGGAGATTTGCGGTTCCGCCGGTGCCCGCGGCTTCCTGGATCAAGTAATAGTGCCCTGGCAAAATCGTTCCGCTCAACGTCGTCTCTTGCCATGTTGACCCGGCTGAACTCGCGTATTGCACCGCATAAGTGCTCAGATCAACCGACGCCGTGCCTTTATTATAAAGCTCGATGAAGTCGTTTTTGTAAGTCGCGCCGCTGTTGCCACCGCCACCGTAAACCTGGCTGATCACAACAGTCCCCGTGCCATTCGTCACAGTGAAACTACTCACGCTTGTCGCCGTCCCGCCAACCGTCGTCACGCTGATAGTTCCGCTAGTCGCCCCGGTTGGCACTGTTGCCGTAATTTGCGTTGCGGAATTTACCGTAAACGTCGAGCTGGTCCCATTGAACTTCGTTGCGCTCGCGCCCGAAAAATTCGCGCCCGTGATGACAACGCTCTGGCCTACTGCCGCGCTCGTCGGAAAGAAGCCGGTGACGGACGGTGGCAGCACGACCGTGAAACTCGCCGCACTCGAGGCAGTGCCGCCTGCCGTGGTCACGCTGATCGTGCCGGTGGTCGCGCCTGAAGGAACTGTCGCCGTAATCTGTGTCGCGGAATTGACCGTAAACGTCGTCGCGCTTGTGCCGTTGAACTTCACCGTCGTTGCACCACTAAAATTCGCACCCGTAATCGTCACACTTGTGCCGACCGGCCCGCTCGTTGGCGAAAAGCTTGTAATCGAAGGCGGCGGAATAACGGTAAAACTACTAGCGCTCGTTGCCGTGCCACCCACAGTCGTGACGCTGATCGTTCCACTGGTCGCACTCGACGGAACGGTTGCGGTGATTTGCGTTGCCGAATTCACCGTAAACGTCGTCGCGCTGGTGCCATTAAAGTTAACCGCAGTCGCTCCGGTAAAATTGGCGCCTGTGATCGTCACACTGGTTCCAACCGGCCCGCTGCCTGGTGAGAAACTCGTGATAGACGGTGCAGGGATCACCGTGAAGCTTGAGGCACTCGTTGCCGTGCCGCCGGCAGTTGTAATGCTGATCGTACCGCTCGTCGCGCCAGTCGGGACGGTCGCACTGACCTGCGTATCTGAATTTACGGTAAAACTTGTCGCAGTGGTTCCGTTGAATTTCACAGCCGTCGCGCCGGTAAACGCACTTCCAGTAATCGTCACGCTCGCACCGATACCACCGCTTGCTGGCGAAAAACTCGTGATCGAAGGCGCGGGAACCGTGACCGTAAATGACGAGGCACTGGTCGCAGTCCCGCCAGGAGTCGTCACACCGATTGCGCCCGTCGTTGCGCCGGACGGAACCGTTGCGGTGATTTGCGTCGCCGAATTTACCGTAAAACTGGTCGCGCTCGTGCCATTGAAGGTCACCGAGGTTGCTCCACTCAAATTCGCCCCATTGATCGTGACGCTGGTCCCGGTTGGCCCGCTCGTCGGCGAAAAGCTGCTGATGCTTGGAGCAGGGGTGCCGCCGGTCGCGCTATTCCGTGGGTTCACCGTTCCCGTGGCGAAATCCGCCGCATTGTTGTCGGTGTCCGTCGCGCCATTGCCCGCGCGCAAATCTGAAGCGGTGTTTGATGGGGCAGGGGCCGCACCCGAACCTTCAAATGCATCTGCCGTTCCGTAGCCAATGAAATCGACCACGTTCGCCGTGCCCACCGGGTTGTCGATCGTCAGCACCGTTGTCGTTTTAGTCAGTGCGACTTTACCAGCCGTGCCCGACATTGAAATTGTTCCAGTCGCATCCGGCGTGGGTAAGCTGGTTGTTCCACCCGTTCCAGCGGCTTCTTGCACCAGATAGTAATGTCCGGCTGCAATTGAACCCGACAACGTTGTCGCCTGCCACGTGCTTCCGGCAGCACTCGTGTACTGAACGGCATAAGTGCTCAGGTCAACTGATGCGCTTCCTGAATTATACAATTCGATGAAATCGTTTTTGTAAGTAGCGCCGCTGTTTCCCCCGCCGCCATAAACCTGGCTGATGACAACCTTGCCGGCTCCCGTGCCACTAACCGTAAATGTTCCGGAACTCGTCCCTGTTCCTGCTGCCGTTGTTACGCTGATTGTGCCACTTGTCGCCGCACTTGGAACGGTTGCCGAAATCTGCGTATCTGAAGCGACGGTGAAATTCGCTCCCGTTCCATTAAACGCAACCGTTGTTGCGCCAGTGAACGCGCTGCCGTTAATCGTCACCGTTGCACCAGCCGAACCGCTCGTCGGCGTGAAGCCCGTGATACTCGGCGCTGGTGTTCCGCCGCTAACTGTAAAGCTGCTCGAACTCGTAGCCACACCACCTCCGGTCGTGACACTGATCGGTCCCGTGCTGCTTCCCGTCGCAACAGTCGCCGTGATCTGCGTAGCAGAATTAACAGTAAACGACGTCGCATCCGTCCCGTTGAAACGCACAAACGACGCACCCGTGAATCCAGTGCCGCTGATCGTCACACTCTGCCCAACCGGTCCGCTCGTCGGTGAAAAGCTCGTTATTGTCGGCGTCGGTGGCGCACTTCCGCCCGCATCATTTTTGGCGCGCAACGTTGCTGCAAGCGTCGCATCCAGTGCAGTGAAAAAGGTATAGCCAGTGTCCGCCTGAATCTGGTTTGGAGTCGTATTATAATTTGTCCAGTTAACGCTGCGAATGCCTTGAATGTTCGGCATCTTCACCGTGATCACGCGCGTGCTCGCATTGATACGGCTGATCGCCGAACCTGAACCGCCCGGAACGACCACGATGATCTTCCACGTGTAACCAGGAATCGCCGCTTTACCGCTTGGCTGAATCCGTGAGCCGTTGAAACTGCTCGGGCCGCAAACAATCAACAACTCATTCCCAGATTGCGCCAACGTGCGGCAATAAGTCTCCAAAGCTTCCCACGGTCCCTGATTATTATCCGGCGCCTGCGGCATTATGTTCGACATATAGAACACCAGGTCGTTGTCCGTGGTGTTATCGGTCCGATCCGCCGAAGGACAATTGTGTCCGCGATCATAACCCGAGCTCGTGTAATCGCTCGAAGTCACATGATAGAAACCTGACGGCAGCGTGCTATCGGTGAAAAACGAACTCGCATCGGCCGGACGAACCAATATCCGCCGCAGTTAGATCCCAACTGGCCCAATTCGGTTCGCCGTTACTGTCGCTGTAATCAATGGCTTGGACCGTCCGCTGAATTAGATAATGGCTGTGGTTATTAGCATCCGTGGTTGCGCCGCTCGGATTGCCAAGCTGCATTTGCAACGTGGCGTCGATAATCGCCGATGCGTTGAATGCCGTATAAAACAGCAAAACCACCGAGACGAGAACGCTGGACGCGACATGAGTACAGGACATCAGGGGACGTTTGTGCATAGTGGTAACGGAGTTCGAAGTTAGTCTTGGTTTTAACACTTCGTTGTTTGACGGAACCGAGGGAACGCGCCCATCTCAAGTTTTTTTCAGGATTCTGTCAAGCTGTTAGCGCAGAAAATAATTTTCAGACAGAAGATGAGCACCGGTAATCAAAAACGGACCAGAGCCGCGGCATTCACTCCGCTTCAACGAAGAGAAGAAACCGTGTCAAATCAACATCGCGACAATGGCTGCCGCGATCAGGTTTGCCGCCGTGCCAGCGAGCATGGCGCGAAAACCGAGCCTCGCTAAATCTCCCTTGCGTTCCGGCGCGAGCGCGCCAATCCCGCCAATCTGGATGCCGATCGAACTGAGGTTCGCAAATCCACACAGAGCATACGTCGCAATCACGAATGACCGCGGATCAATCTGCGTGTTCATCGGTCCAAGTTGCCCGTAAGCAATCAATTCATTGCCCACCATTCGAATGCCAAGGAGAGATCCGACGTTGCTCGCGTCTTTCCACGGCACACCAATCAGCCACGCAATAGGCGCAAAAATCCATCCGAGCACGACCTGCAAATCTTTCGGGAACCACACGGCAAACCCGTGAACCCAACCCATAAGCCCATTGAGCAAAGCGATCAGCGCGAGAAATGCGATCAACATAGCTGCGACGTTGATAGCCAGGTTCAACCCGTCGAATGTCCCGTGAGCGACGGCGCCGAGCACATTTCCGTGCTTTGGGTTTGCGGAGTCCTGCAAACGCACATTCTGGCCGCTGACAGGATCTTCTGTTTCCGGAATCAAGATTTTCGAAACGAGGAATGTCGCTGGTGCCGCCATAATGACCGCCGCAAGCAAATGCTTCGCCTCAACGCCAAAACCGATGTAGGCGACCATAATGCCGGCGCTGATGTGCGCCATTCCGGAGGTCATCACTGTCAATCAACTCCGACTCCGTTAGCTTTGAGATCAGCGGTCGAATCGTCAGCGGCGCTTCCGTTTGTCCCATGAATGTGCTCGCGGCAACACTGAACGACTCCGCGCCACTCACCCCCATCAATCGCACCATGACCCACGCCGCCCCGCGAATGATCGCCTGCATGATCCCGAAGTGATAAAGCACCGCAAAAAATGCTGCGATGAAGATGATTGTTGGCAAAACATAGAATGCGAAGACGAAGCCGGCTTTACCCGCCGGATCTGCAAGCGAACCAAAAACGAACGTAGCTCCAACATTGGCGTAGCTCAGCAGCTTGTTGACTACATCACCCGCCCCCGACATAAATCGCTCGCCTGTCGTCCAACGCAACACGAGGAGTCCGAAGATAAACTGCAGGCCAATTCCCCACACCACCGTCTTCCATTTGATCGCTTTTCGATTGGTGGAAAAGGCAAAGCAAACCGCGAGAATCACCGTTATTCCCAGGATGCTGATGAGTCGTTCCATTTAGGGGGCTTGGGGATCTTCCAGCCGGGTTCGCACGAATCTGATGTGTCCGCGCAACGTGTAATATTGATCGGCAAACGAAGCGGGCACTTTGATCTTGCTGACGTGTTCTTCGATTTCGTTCAGCCGCGCAAGAAGCTCACCGGGCGGTAGTGGACCCACTGGGTACAACAGGTCACGCTCAACTGCCAGCAACGCGCGATACCACCGAAACAGTTTCAACTTGGTCTTCCACTGCAACAATTTTGGAACGAGTCGCAGCGCTGGCACTAAAAGCACAATGGCGGGAATAAACACCAGCACCACGCGGTTGACGACGTTTGCCAGCCAGAACGGGAGATAGTTATAGGTTAAACTTTTGCCGCCACGATTGTAATATCGCGCCGCCTCACTGCTGATCGGCACATCCAGTTTTAGCGGCTTCGGGAATTCCTCCTTGCGCGCCAACAAAGACGAACCGCCATGAACCTTCTTTGCCTCTTCGATCACCAAGTCTACCAGGGCCGGATGCAACTTCTCGCGTCCCAGTAACTCCACGGTCGGTGCAACCAGGTAAATGGTTTCGCGCGGCAGGTTCGCTGCGAGATCCAGCGAGCCCATCGGTAACTCTACTTTGTTCAAATAACTAATGCGCCGCGCGTAAGCGTCCGCCTGGGTGAAACTGAACAGTTTAATATCGGCGTGGCGCAACAAATTTGTCATTACCTGCCGTGGCGCAGAGTCGCCGGTTAAAAATACGGCATCTGAATTACTGGCAAGCAGCGCCTGGGCTGCCGCACTTGCCTCAACGTCGAGAAAGGTCGTGTTCGCCGCAGTCACAGCGTTGCTGGCCAGGAGACTCGTCGCCAATATTCTGGTCCCGCTGCCCGGAGCCCCAACCGCCAGCCGTTTGCCTTTGAATTGGGAAAGCAACGTGAGATTCGTTTCCGCGCGATAAAAAACGAACAACGGCTGATACGCAACACTCCCCAATGACACGACGTGCTTCGCGACGCTGTTCGTAATTCCGCTTTGCACGAATGCCATGTCCACTCCTAAAGTTTGCTCGGTCAACCTTTGCAGGTTTTCTTGCGAGCCGTGCGAACGTCAAAATGTGCACAGTGATATGATTGCTCGCGAGTCGAATCTGATAATTGGTGGCGTAGTCTCCAAAACATGCTGTCCTCCGGCCCGGCGCTGATCGTGATTACTTTCGGCGGCGCAAGATGGATGAAATACCAGACGGCCAGACCTACGATGCCTGCGAAGATGGCCAGGGCCAGGGCGGCGAGGCTGCGGCTCAATCCGAACAGTTCGGTAAACGGCCTCAGTATCCGCGAACCGAATGTGTTGCGACTCTGGTTGTCCACTCGCGAAATGTTTGCGGCCATGCTGTGGAAGTCAAACGCAATCGCGTCAAATGCTGCATGGCGCGAGAATTGCGGTGCTCATGCCGTGAATGATTTTCTTGTCCGCCGGACAGATGGTCGCGAGCACGCCACCGAGCGTCGCACGGGCGGCGTCGCCGTCGCCTTTGACAAAATAGTAAGGACACAAACGAACGCGACCCGGCATTGTGACGAGTTCGTTTTTATCGAAGTCGTAATAATGCGCTTCAGCCAGGCGCGGCTTGTGGAACTTTTGCAAAACGTATGGAGACGTCGGAAATGAACGCAGGGCTTCTTCGACGGCAGCGCTCCATTCGGTCGTCGAGAGATCGCTGCCGAGATAGACGCCGCGCGCACCCCAGGCTTTTTCGGAAAAGCCGGAGACCTTCAGAATCAGATTGCGCTCCTTCTGTGACATCGTTTCCAACTCGCGCCAGTCGGCTAGATTCAGTTCGGGAATGGCAGCTTGCGGCGGCAACGGCGAAGGGTCGACCATCCAGGTGTATGGCACAGCTTGCTTGAGGCGCTCGAAGAAACGTTCTCCAAGTTCTTGTCGCCAGAAGTTGCGCAGGTGGCGATTCCACAAAAGGGCAAAGAGCATCTTTTCTTCAAACATCGGCTTCGGCGGCGGTGTCAGCCGGATTTTCTTTTCTTGTGCCAGTTCGAAAATTGTTTTCGCGTTAGGAACATTCGAGACATCGAATAGTTCAAAAAAACGATAGGCCGCGTCGCCTTCGTTGAAGTCTTTGAAATTTGTATCGTGGACCTGAAAGCGGTCGCCAAGTTTTTGGCAGACCCATTCCATTTCGGGTCGATAGGTCTTTGCTTCTTCGGAAATGGTGATGTGAACGGTTTTGGCATCGCCAAAAATCGAGGCGAAACCTTCGAGCATGCCGTTGCTGTTTCCGAGGACAGTGCGCGCGGCCGGAATTTCGGAATAGGTTTCGTTGAGCCACGCGGTCAGACCGATACCGCCAGGAACGCTGTCGAGTTCGGTGATGCAGAAGGACGGCGCAGCGCGACCGTCGCTACCTTCGGTCAAAATGACGTCAGGACGAATGACGCGCGGGAGTTCGTTTTTGAAAGCGTTGGAGCGCTGAAGCTCGATGAGTTCAGTGGGCTTGCCGCGATCAAGCCATTCGGCGACCCACGCCGGTTGTTTGCCCGCGGCGCTTTGGCGATAGAGCAGGTTGACGGCGCGATTAAATTGCAACAGGACGCGGCCGAGATTTTCCAATTCAGTGGCGAGTTCAGAGCCAAGCGGAAATGGAGCAGGGGAGATGCGCCAATCCTGGCCGGCAAAAAGGCCGGAGGCGGGCATCTTTTCGCGCACGCGACGCGCGGCGTCGGATGGTGATATGGTATGCATGGGCACGATTCCTCTAGGTCCGCAACTGACCGTTGCCGAACCCAATCCATTTATACGTTGTTAATTCGTCGAGCCCCATAGGGCCGCGCGCGCCAATCTTATCGGTACTAATGCCGATTTCCGCGCCCATGCCGAATTCGCCGCCATCGGTAAAGCGGGTCGATGCGTTCCAGTAAACTGCGGCGGAATCGACATCGGCCAGAAATTGCTTCGCGTGCGCTTCGTTTTTCGTGACGATGGTGTCGGAATGGGACGAGCCGTAATTGATTAATATGGTCGACGGCTTCGGTGATGCCGTTGACGACGCGCAGATTTAAAATGTAGTCGAGGTATTCGTTGGACCAGTCCTTCTCAGTGGCGGATTTCAAATTTGAGATTTGAGATTTGAGCATGGACTGAGCAGCGTCATCGGCGCGGACTTCGACTTTATTGTCGTTGAGCTTTTGAGCCAGCGGACGGGAGAAATTTCGATGCAACCGATTTGTCCACGAGCAAAGTTTCCATCGCGTTGCAAACGCCCGGCCGCTGGCACTTGGCGTTAATCACGATTTCTTCGGCCATCTTCAGATCAGCGTCGGCATCCACGTAAACGTGGCAGACGCCTTTGTAATGTTTGATGACGGGCACCTTGGAACATTCAGTAACGGCGCGAATGAGACCTTCGCCGCCGCGAGGCATGCAAAGGTCGACGAATTGCGTGAGGGACAGGAGTTCTTTGATGGCGTCGCGATCGGTCGTGGGGACGACTTGAATGGCGTGCTCGGGGAAATTCTTCAAGTGCTTGGCCGCGGCATTGAGCATGACTTCGGCGATCGCCTGGTTCGAATGAATAGCTTCTTTACCGCCACGCAGAATGGTCGCGTTGCCGGATTTGAAACAGAGGCTGGCGGCGTCGGCAGTGACGTTGGGACGTGATTCGTAAATGATGACGACGACGCCAATGGGCGTGGAAATCTTTTGGAGGCGCAGGCCGTTGGGACGGGTGCGTTCGTCGAGGGTTCTTCCAACTGGATCGGGCAAGGCCGCCACTTCGCGCAGGCCTTTGGCCATGCCAGCGACGCGTTTGTCGTCGAGTTTCAGCCGGTCGAGCATCGCACCGGAAAGGCCGGCTTTGGCGCCCGCTTCCATGTCGCAGGCGTTTGCCTTTTGGATGGCGGCGCGGTTTTGTTCGATGGCATCGGCCATGGCGAGCAAACAGGAGTTTTTCTCCGCCGTGGTCAGCTTAGCTAATTGACGCGAAGCGGCCTTGGCTTGTCGGGCCAATTGCGTCATTTGCTCTGTCAAAGTCATAACTGCCAAATTAAACCAAAACGAGGAAGTTGGAAGGCGGAAATTTGGTTTGGAGAAGGCGGAACGTCCAACGCAAAGGCGCGAAGATGCAAAGGCGCAACCAAAGTCGAGGGGTCGAAGGTCGAAAGTCGAGAGCCAAAATGGAGCCGAGAGCCAATTGGAAAAATTTTGCCACAAATGCGCAACTTTTCCAGATAGCACTGCGAAGATGCAAAGAGGATTTGAAACACGGATCGGAGAAATGATGGGGGTGTGTTGTGGATTGTGGTTCATAACATCTTTTGGTTTTGGTGGGAAAAAGTGAGAAAAGGTTGGAAAAGATTGGATTTGGGATGAACGGACGGGTGTTGACGGTCTAGGCAGCCATGTGTCGGGAAGGTTGAAGGCAAGCTTTGACGGATTGGCGGCGACGGTGGGGCGGATTTTGGCTTTGCCAATGAAGTTGGCGGCGGCTTGTGCGGCGAAGAAGGTTGTCAGTGTGTTCAGTTGA
The DNA here is from genome assembly GCA_963702845.1 of uncultured Verrucomicrobiae bacterium. Taxonomy (GTDB): domain Bacteria; phylum Verrucomicrobiota; class Verrucomicrobiia; order Limisphaerales; family Palsa-1400; genus JAICXV01. Next base: position 2,131,022 of record OY969763.1, read on the forward strand.
TTTGTGGTTTTCATAAATATTTTTTCTTTTTTTGGCGTTATGAAGCGTTATAAGCCGTTATGAGGCGTTATGACCCGTGATTTTGCGTTATGGTGTTTCGGGTCCTCGCCCGGAGACCAGGAGTCGGGAATGCCGAAGGGAAGGCGGACGGCTTGTTCGCCGAATGGCGTCGGGTCGGTGGGGTGACTGGCCGAGAATTTTTCGCGGATGAGTCCGATCTTTTGCTGACGTTGGCTTTCGAGAACCTGGTGTTGATGAGGCAGGCGGTTTCGACGGGTTCTTGTTTTCGAAGCCACTCGGCGTGGCCACTTTTGACCCAACGGAGAATGTTGTAGGTGTTAAACCCGGAATGGCCTTTTTCGGCGAGTTGTTCGCAGATTTTGGAGTAGGGGACGTGGCCGGAAAGCGACTTGTTGACGAAGGTGCGGATTTCGACGGGGAATTCGGTGATTTTGCTGCGGTGAGCACGTTTCGATCGGAGGGCGTTGGCCTTGGTCAGGACGGCAGGCTCGGAGGCTTGCGCTACGGGGAATGCCTGGCTCGTTTCAGGTGCGGCTTCGGCGCATGGCACGGCGACGGTGTTGGTTGATTCGGTCTTCATATAAAATTATTTATTGAGGAGAAGTGTAACAACGTCACTTGGACAAAGGCTGTCCAAGTGAAAATATTTTTGCAGAAAGTTTGCGCAGGGTGGGAATGATTCCAATTTGTTTATCAGGAGGATGTTGCGCGTATCGTTTCGGCTGAGGGGATGGGAGAAGACGATTTTTGAGCCTCCGACAACGGAACAAATTGTTTTGGCGCACGCTGCCGCGAGCTACGTCGGCTGCTACGAGGTTTTATTGACAGTGCTAAAATTGAGGCATACGGTGGGGCTACTGATGAAAGTCGGAAAGTATTCCGACTTTCACGTTCACTTATGAGATTGGGCGGAAAGAAGGAGTATATAATTATATAGTTAGGTGTCTTGTCGCATGTATGAGCCAGCAGATGTCACTCGAGCAAAAAGAGCTATATCAACGCGTTGATGAGGTGTTGCACTATTTGTGGGACCCCATTGGCGTCTCCGACGTGCCCGAAGCTCGTGACGAGTATCATGCGTATTTGCCGCAGGTATTCTCTCTACTCGTCCGGCGAGCCAACGCACAGGAGATCATTGATTTTCTTGACCACACTGCGATAGAGACGATGGGTCTTTCCGACACTGAGCCGGGTCGCGAACGTTCCAAGGAGGTCGTCAGCACTTTAGAGAATTGGCGAGAGGCTATCCGTGAGCGTTACAACCGAAACACTTAACGAGCGCGCTGGAGGCAAGGGCGGGGTCGCCGTTCTGTGGCATGCTGCACGCGCCCGCGGCGGCTGTTATGTCGCCCCGCTGGGGCTGAAAAAAACGATCAGGATGGTCATTTTCTATAGACATGCCGCTCCTCTGGAGCTGTCGGCATCGTTGCCTTAGTGCAATTTTTTGTTACTCAGGCGTCCGGAGCTTTTCCCGGGCGGGACTTCATTTCGGGCTTTTGAGGAAGGGATACTTAAATTGGTTCATATATCCTTGCGGCACCGGATGGCCGGAGATGCCGTAGCCGCTGGGCCATTTTTCTTTTGGCAAATGGTGGGTGCCAAAGAGGCGATCCAGTAGCGGGAAGTGGATGGCGAAGTTGACGTCGACAGCTTCGGCTTCGATGCCGTGATGCCAATGGTGAAAACGGGGGGTGACGAGGATTTTTTCGATAAAGGACAGACGCCAACCGAGGTTGGCGTGGACGAATGTCGAATAAACGTAGACGAGCAAAATGTAGCTGTGCATTGCGACATCGGTGAAGCCGAGGGCCATTATCGGTATGGCGGTCATGCTGCGTAACGCGAAGATTTCGAAGAAGTGCATTCTCGCGCCCGCCATCCAATCCATGTTTTGGGCGGAGTGATGGACGGCATGGAATTTCCAAAGCGCCGGGATGCGGTGGAATGCGCGATGGACCCAGTATTGCACGAAGTCGGTCAGGAACATGATGGCGATGAATTGGACAACGAACGGTAAAGATCCGACGAACGCGCGGAATCGAGTCAGCGGAGCCAAGGCGACGATGGCCTTCGCCGGCATGAAGGTCAGGAAGGTGAGAATCTGGACCATGAGGCTGCTTACCAGATAGTAGAAAAGGTCTTCGCGCCATTCTGAACGGAAGATGTGTTGCTCGGGTTTATTTGGAAAAATGCGTTCGATCGGAACGAAGATCAAGCCGGTGAAGAGAACGTTCAGGACGAACCAATCGAGACCGAAGAATATGGGGGCGTGGCCATTTTCCAGGGCGGTGCTGCGCGAACCACCGATGACGGTGGCAAGGATTACGGCTGTGACGCCGCATGTGCCAAGGACTTTTCCGCGACGCAAAACGAGGCTGAGTAAGGCGAGTGCGAACGCACCAATGAGCAATACGTGCAAGCCAAGTCGAAACCAGTGGTTGTCCTGAATCTGACGGGTTTCAGGCATGGTCAGAAGGTTGGGCATGCGCATGGACAGAACCATCAGAAGTCCGCTGATTCCGAGAACGAGCCCTATAACGCCACTAATCCAGCCGCTGCCGAATCGGCGCAGGGCTGGAGGAGCTTCGAGTTCTTTGCGGATGTGCAGTCGTGCTTGGTGAATGGGAGTCATGGTTGCGGTCGCGAGTATGGCGATTTCATGGCGCGAGCAAAGTTTTTTTGGTGAACGGGTGGGTTGCGTCACACAGGGCGATTACAGGGTGTGTCGCCTAACGCCGCATTGATTTTGTTGCCTCTTTCAACTGGTTGAAATCCGGCGAACCTCGCGTAGGTTGCGGTGGGATGAAAAAGAGATTATTGATTCTCGCGGACTTGGGCCATTTGAAAATTTATCGACTTCTCTACAACGCTCCGGGATTGAAACCAAAATTTGAACTGATCACGAATTTCAGCACGCAGGAGGCTTCCGGTCGATTACGCGATAAAATTACTGACAGCCCTGAAACCTTTCGTGGTGATGCCGGCATTGGCGAAGGCATTCGCTCCTCGGGTGAACGGCATAATATCAAACTGGAATTTCATCGTCGTGCGATAAAGGAAATCGCGAAGGAGATTGGTGACGTCATTCGCAATGAGCCGGATCTTGAAGAGTGTCTTTTTGCAGCGGGCAAAGAGATTCACAACCAAATTATCGAACACCTTGCACCACAAGCGCGTGGCAAAATTATCGCGCATTGGCATGAAGATTTGACGAAAGTGCCCAATGGCGACCTGGTGGAACGGGTCGAGGAATGGGAAAAGCAGGCGGTGGGGGCGTAAAGTCGCAAGAAAACAAATTAGCGAGTGTCAAAGAATACGCTTGAGCGGCGGACAAAAAAAATTACTGTTACGCCATGTCAAAGGTAAAACACATTGCCCTGCTAAAGTTTAAAGATGGCACCTCGGAAGAGCAGATTAATAAACTGTTCGATGAATTGCTTGATCTGTCCGAAAGCGTTGACGGTATCGAGGATTATGTTTCGGGCGCCAATATTAGTCCGGAGGGCAAATCCAACGGTCTCACCCACGGCTTCATTATGACGTTTTCCGATGCAGCGGCGCGCGATGCTTATTTGGGCCATGCCGAACACCAAAAGTTCGAAGCCAATGCAGCGCCGGTCGTTGATTCGGTGGTGGTGGTTGATTTCGAGGTTTAGTTCATTTCACCTTTGTAGGAGGTAACGGGTCTCGAAGTTTTCGAATCAGAGACTCGTCATCACGTCTCCTACGGAATAAGGTAGAGTGTCATGAAACGCACCCATCATTGCAACGAACTTCGCCTTTCACATAGCGGACAGACGGTAACGCTGTCCGGTTGGGTGCATTCGCGCCGCGATCTCGGCGGATTGATCTTCATCGACATCCGCGATCGCGAAGGCCGCACGCAAACGGTTTTTGATCCGTCGGATTTGCCGAAAGAACTTTTTGACCGCGCGGCATCCTTGCGGAGCGAGTGCGTCATCAGTGTTACGGGCAAGGTCCGTAACCGTCCGGAAGGCACGAATAATTCGAAGATTCCGACCGGCGAGGTAGAAGTTGCCGTAACCGAATTGGACGTCTTGAACATGGCGGATGTGCTGCCGTTCCCGGTGGATGATCCCGAGGTGTCGAGCAAGGTTAACGAGGAGCTTCGCCTGAAGTACCGTTATCTCGACCTGCGCCGCCCTGAAATGGCGCGCAATATGAGGTTGCGCAGCAAGGTCGCGACGGCGGCCCGTGTGTTCTTCGATGAACAGGGGTTTCTGGAAGTCGAAACGCCCATTCTTTTCAAAAGCACGCCGGAAGGTGCGCGCGAGTTTCTGGTCCCGAATCGACGTGATCCCGGAACGTTCTACGCTTTGCCGCAGTCACCGCAGCAATTTAAACAGATCTGCATGGTCGGCGGCATCGAGCGCTATTATCAACTCGCCCGGTGCTTTCGCGATGAAGATCAACGCGCGGATCGCCAACTTGAATTTACCCAGGTCGATATCGAGATGAGCTTCATCGAGCGCGAAGATATTTACGCGCTGATTGAAGGTTTGCTCAAACGCGTTTGGAAAACGGCGTTGAACATGGATATTCCGACGCCGTTCAAGCGGATTAGCTTTCAGGAAGCTTTGAATCGTTGGGGTGTGGACAAGCCGGACACGCGTTATGGCTTGGAGCTTGTCGATTTCACCGAGGAATTTCGCGCGAGCACATTCAAAGTTTTCAGTGGCGCGATTGCGTCCGGCGGCGTGGTCAAGGCGATGAACGTCAAAGGTCTCGCCGATGCGACGCAGGGTCAGATTGAAACTATGACCGAATACGCCAAGAGTTTTGGCGCGAAGGGGCTGGCTTATATCAAGGTGGAGAAAGGCGAATGGAAATCGCCAATCGTTAAATTTTTCAACGACGCGGAAAAGGCGGCGTTGACGCAAAAATTGCAAATCCAAGAGGGCGACTTGATTCTCTTCGCTGCGGATCAATGGCTGAATGCTTGCGAGATTCTTGGCAAAATCCGCGTTTATTGTGCGGACGTGCTGAAGTCTCAAGGTAAGCTGACCATTCCGACAGACCGTTTCGATTTTCTGTGGGTCATTGATTTTCCGTTACTCTCGTTTGATAAAGAACAGAACCGCTGGTATTCGAGCCACCATCCGTTTACGGCGCCGGTGGCCGAGGATGTCCCGTTCTTGAAGACTGACCCGAAGAAAGTTCGCGGCCAGCACTATGATATCGTGGTGAACGGTGTTGAACTCGGCGGTGGTTCAATTCGTATTCACCGACCGGACGTCCAGAAAACGGTGTTCGAAGAAGTGCTGCAGATTCCGCCGGATATGGTGAAGGAACGATTCGGTTATATGCTCGAAGCTTTCCGTTATGGCGCGCCTCCGCATGGCGGTATTGCTCTTGGTTTCGATCGTCTGATCGCGACCCTTTGCAATACTCCGAGTATCCGCGACGTGATTGCGTTTCCGAAGACAGCGAAAGGGGTTGACCTCATGACGGAGTCTCCAGCCGCTGTCGAACCGAAACAATTTCGCGATCTTTATATCGAACTGCGGGTTCCGAAAAAAGAGCCAGCGAAGTAATCGAAATATTTCACGAATTAAAAAAGGGCGAAGGCTTCGATGAAGTCTTCGCCCTTAAGTTTTTTCCAATTAGCGGTCCGCGTTAGTTTCCTTGCAGCAGGAACGCACCGGATTGTGACGGCGTATAGAAGTAGCCGCGGACTTCGTTCAAACTCGGTATCAAAATCGCTTTGATCGGCGTTACCGTCGCGCTGCCCGGATTGAGAAATGATCCATTCAAGTAGCCTGCCGATTTGTCGAACGTCAGCTTGAATTTATCGACACTGGTGTCGGCGAAGAAAATGTTGTTGGTCGACATCGCGTAAACGCCCACTTCATCGCCGAATAGGTTGCCGTTCGAGCAGGTCACGGTGCCGTTGGTGCTGATGACTGGCACGCCGAACTGGAAGGGCACGCTGACGCCAGATTCAATGGAGAACGTATTCGTGAAGCCGGCGGGGTAATACGTCTTGTTGTTGTTTGTCTTGATGAGGCTGATTCCGTCCGGTTGCACCTGAAGCGGTTGGGTATCATTGGTCACAGTGACCCAGCCAATCATCGAACCTGCCCCAGAGTAAAGCGGCACATATAACGGCCATTGGCCATTCTTCGAAAGGGCCATCGTTTGCGACAGGATCGTGCGATCCGGCAACGATCCGGAGAGCGAGAGGCGGTTCGCCGCAGTGACTGTGACCACGCCAATCGCATCGCCGCCCATGTTCGCGACGCCATCGCCATTGCCAATGAACGCGACGTTAAATTTGCCCACAGTTCCGATTGGAGCAGTCGTCGGAGTCCGATCGCCGAGTAACGTTGCATCCCACGTTCCATCCGTTACATCGCCATTGACTTCGTCGCTGTCGCCCAGAAGATCGACTTCCAGGTCTGCGGTGAGACTGACTTTGCCGGTACGTTTGACTGTGATGTGCGCGTCACCGTTTGTGTCGAACAAACCGCTCATCGGATATGTGCCACCGCCGGTCTTCATGCTCCCGCTGAACGTGCGTGAGTAGCCAAGTGTGAACGTAAAGAAGCCCGAACTTGAATGACTGACGCCCGCGTCTTCATAAAACAATCCATTGTAAGTGCCGGTGATGTGCCGGAAATTGTTCGTGGTGATCGCGATCGAAAACGCATTGGTGCCGCTGACGTTCACTCCGGCGTTGGCGGTTGTTCCACTGTCCTTCAGGCAAATGGTGAAGTAGTTCGTGCCGACATAGGCGAGGGCAGGGCGGAATTTCAGAGTGCCGTTCTTATCGATGGCCGGCTGCGTCGTGAACGCCGCTTTATTTGTGCTGCCGATCACGAAGGTTAAAGTTTGCGCTACTTCATTCGCCGGGCCGGCTGAAATTGACGTGCAGAAATTGCTGACTGTAATGGTGCTCGAATCTTCCAGCGCCGAAATGTCAGGCGCAGGAATATTGAAACTCGGCGGGTCGTCGATTGCAGTGATGTTCACGTGCACAGTCGCAATCGTCGTGTCTTGTCCATCGCTCACCAGCAATTGAATCGAAGCAGCTCCGTTCGCATCAGGTGCAGGCGTGAGTGAGATGAAGAAATTTGTGCCCACCGGCCCGGTTATACCGATGTTGGCCGTCGGGATAATCGATTCGCTCAACGAGATTGCCGTGACGCTGATGTTCTCCGGTGCGTCATCCGCATCAGTCACCGTGATCGTGATATTGGTGGTGGAGTCCTCGAGCATGGTGACCGTCGGAATCGTTTTTACGACGGGCGCCTTATCCACACGCAAGACGACGATCGATAGGATTTGTCCGGCGGATAGGTTTACACCACCGCGGGCCGTCGTGGCGCTGTCTTTCGCGTAAACAACCAGATCGTTGGTGCCTTTGAAATCAGGTGACAATTTGAACGTTAATGTCCCGGCAGCCGAAATCTTCGGTTGCGTGCTGAACGCGCCGGGGTTCAGGTTGGTGATAACAAAACTGTTCGTCTGCGCCGTTTCATTTGTTGGCCCAACGCTGCTGGACGTAATCAAATGCGCAAAGGTGAATGCCGGCGCACCCTGAATCAGCACAATACGATTGGTTGCCATCGTAAAGGTCGGCGGGTCATTGACCCCTTGCACAGCAATGGTGACAGTTGCCACGGCCGATGTGACACCTGCGCCATCAGCGATAAATGCAAAGCTATCCGCTCCGAAATAATTTGTAGCGGGTGTGTAGATCATGCTCGGCGGTGTGCCGGTGAGCGTGCCATGTGCGGGAGATTGAGTGATGGTAAAATTGAAAATTTGCGGGAAGAACGCATTGTGGGCGCCCAGGACAATCGACGTCACGTGGTCCTCGCTCATTGTGACGGTCTGGCTCTCAGCTACCGGCCCGGTGTAGGACAGGACAGAAATGTTGCTGGCTACATTATCCGCAACGATGAGAGCGTTGAGATTGAATGCGCTGCTGAATTTTCCGCCGAACATTGAAATCGGCCCCGGTCCTACTGCGATTGTTCCACCGGTCAAGTAAGACCCTGTGCCGTTATTGAAGAATAAGTCCACCGTGCCGCTGCCTGAGTTGAGCACGGCCAAATCCGAAATCCCGTTCCCATCCAAATCGCGCAGGAAGAAGTCGATTGGATGCGTCCCAACGTTGTAGTTGGTGCTCATCGTATAAGTGCCGTTAGATTGCTGTAGGAGGATACTTAACGTGTTCGATCCATAGTTAACCACCGCGATATCCAAACGACCGTCACGATTCACGTCGGGCGTTACCACACGAATCGGCTTTGGATTCCCACCAGGGAACAGCGTGATCGTTTGAGCAGAGCCGAATGTGCCACCGACTTGTCCAGGAAGAATCGTGACCGTGCCCGAGGTGTAGTTTGCCGTGATAATATCCTGGCGATTGTCGCCGTTCATGTCAGCGACGTGAATCCACATTGGCTTGGTCCCCACGTTGTAGGTCGTCGGAGACGTGAATCCAAAGGCTGAAGTTCCAAGCAAAACACTCACCGTATTATCGACCGAGTTCGCGACAATCAAATCCTGATGGCCGTCGCCATTTAAGTCGGTGAGGAAAATTGCGGAAATCCCGGAATTCGGCGAAGCGCTCGTGATGTAATTTACTCCAGTGGCGAAGTTTGTTCCGTGCGCACCCGTGCTCATCATTACGGTCACCATATTGGTATCAGCGTATGCAATCACCAGGTCTTCATAACCATCGCCGTTTAAATCCGCCGAACGAACCGCCACAGGATGCCCCGCCACGCTGTAAGTGGTCGTCGCGCCAAACGTCCCGTCATCGTGCGACAACCGGATCGTAATTGTGTTGTCGCTATAATTGCCGACGACAACGTCACGGGCCGTTGAAGCGGCGCGGAAATTGCCGACCCAAATGCTATCCGGCGTTCCACCGATAGAGTCGCCGACGCCATAGGCGGCAAACGGTTGGACCGTGCCGGTCATTGTAAGAGTGTCGCTGATCGCGTTGGTAAACCCGGGCGCGCTCGCCGCAAGTTGCTTGTCGCCGAAGGCATTGATTTGCAAGTTGGTGAACGTCGCGACGCCGTTTCCAGCCGTGCTCCCGGCATCAATCGTTGCCGTTCCAAACAAATATCCAGTACCGGTAGCAATGGAAATCGTAACTGGCAAAGTCGACGGGATGCCACTGGCAATATTCCCGAAGGCGTCCGTAGTTTGCACTATCGGTTGCGTGCCAAAAATATGGCCGGCCAACTCAGACGCGGGTAATTGCGTGAAGCTCAAATGTGTCGCCGGACCTGCAATAACCGTCACCGGATCAGAAACGGCATTCACACTGGAGGCGGTAAACTGCAGATTCAACACAGTCGCATTGAAGTGCGTCAGATTCGTATACGTCACAATACCGCCGACCGCAGTCATCGTCGTTGTTCCGCGTAATGTGCCCACGCCATTGATGCGGCTGGCAGTGACTTGCGTGGTATTGTCCGTCGTCTCGAGATTGCCATAAGCATCCATCAACCAGACAACCGGCTGCTGTGGGAATAGTTGGCCAGCGGTGATCGGCGAACTCGGCTGCAAATGGACCAACAGCTCGGCCAATGGTCCTGGAGCGACCTGAATGGAAGTAGATGTCACCGATGTGAGTCCCACACTGCTGAAGGTGAGCGTCATTGAGCCCGCAACGGTTTCCGCAATGTCAGTAAACGTGAACACGCCGTTCACAGCGGTAATAGTGGTTGTGCCCACCAATGTGCCGCCAGCAGTGCGCGTCACCGTTACTTGCGTGACGTTATCACCGGTGCTGATGTTTCCGAACGCATCCCGAACCGAGAGAATCGGCTGTGATGAGAAGACCTGACCAGCGATTGCAGTGGCAGCCGGTTGTGTGTCGATCAGCAACCGCGAACCAGCTGCGGGCCCAACGTGAATTGTGTCCGAAGTCACCGCTGGGAAAGAGCCGCCGTTAAAGTCCAATTGCACATTTGCGGCGAAATCGAAATAGATGTTGGTGAATGTCACGATGCCGCTTGCGGCAGTGATTGTCAGCGTTCCTTCGATTCCTGTGCCGCCACCGTGCAACGACGCTGTGACCGCTGTGCTGTTATCTTCCGTAATCGTATTGCCATAGTTGTCGGCAATTTGAATCACTGGTTGATTGGTCAGAATATCGCCCGCGGTCGCATTGGTGGAGGGTTGTGTTTGAATAACCAATTGTGCGGCGCTCGCATGGGCAACCGGGAAGGTGGAACTCGATACGCTTGTTAAGCCGCTCGCGCTCGCCTGCAATTGTTTGCCAGTTCCGGCTGCATCGATTCGCAGATTGGTAAAGCTGACCGAGCCGTTTCCATTGGCTGTTCCGATGTCAAGCGTCGTCGTGCCTTGTAACGGTCCTGTGCCCGATTGCAGCGTCAATGAAATCGGCAAGCTCGCGCCTAAACCAGACGTTGACGCATTGCCATATGCATCATACGAACGCACCACTGGTTGAGCACCGAACACGGAACCTGCCGTCGCCGACCCCGGTTGAATTGTAAATGCGAGGTGATTTGCGTTCGCGGGATTGATCTGGACCGAACTCGAAATTGCGGTGCTCAGGCTGCCGCTGGAGAACAGAATCGTGATGTTGCCTGCGACAGTGTGGAACAGATTAGCAAATGTCGCCACGCCGCCGGAAGCAGTCACGGATGCCGTTCCCTGCAATGTTCCCGCGCCGCTGCTGCGAACGGCGGTCACAACGCTGGAATTATCCGAGGTCAGAACATTGTTATATTGGTCCTGAATTTGAATAACCGGCTGAGTGACAAATGCCGTTCCGGCTGTTGCGACGGATGACGGTTGAATGGCAATCGCGAGGTGATCTGCTGCCGCTGGGTTGATCGTGATCGAGCTCGAACGCGCGCCTGTCAAACTGCCGCTCGTGAAATCCAAAGTCATCGTCGTTGCTTCCGTCTCGCTCAAGTTCGCGAAAGTCGCCACACCGCTCGCCGCAGTGGCGCTCAGTGTGCCTTGCAAGGCACCACTAAATGTGCGCGTCACGACCACAAGAGAACTGTTGTCGGATGTAACGATGTTATTGAATGAATCTTCAATGGCGACGATTGGTTGCGGCGAGAATGTTTGGCCGGCGATAGCAGTGGCGCCCGGCTGCGTCAAAATCACCAGCTTCGAAGCGCTCGTCGGACTGACGTTGATGCTCGTCGACGTGGCCGAACCCAAACCGCCGCTGCTAAACGTAATCGTAATCGTGTTCGCCACGTTATGCGACAGGCCGGCATATGTCGCAACACCACCGACTACCGTGACGTTCAGCGTACCTTGCAACGTACCCGAGCCCGCATTGCGCGTCGCCGTGATGACCGTAGAGTTATCCTCGGTAATCAGGTTGCCGAACCCGTCTTCAATTCGAACGATCGGTTGTTGAGCAAAGGCAACACCAGCGGTCGCGCTGGAAGAGGGCTGTTGCTGAATTGTCAACGTCGACGCAGCTGCATGAGCGACAGTGAAGACCGAACTTGAAACGCCGGTCAAACCACCTGCGCTCGCGCTCAGTTGCTTATTATTTCCAGCAACATCGATGCGCAAATTACTAAAGGAGGCAGCTCCATTTCCTGCAGCTGTACCGATATCCTGTGTCGTCGTGCCTTGCAACGGACCGCTGCCGGCGATGAGCGACATCGTGAGATTTAGATGGGCAGGGAGGCCTACGCTCGAGTTATTACCAAACGTGTCTTGCGCAACCAGCGAAGGCTGGCTGCCGAAGGCAGCGCCCGCCGTTGCAGAACCGGGCTGGCTCACGATAATCAAATGGTCAGCCGCGGCTGGTGTGACCGTCACCGTGCTCGAGTTCGTCCCGGTAAGTCCAGTGGCGCTGAACGAAATCGTGATGTTGTTTGCGACATTGTGAGAAAGATTCGTATAAGTGACCGCGCCACTCGATGCCGTCAATGTCAGTGTCCCTTGCAATGTTCCTGACCCCGAGTTGCGTGCTGCAGTGATCGTCGTGGCGCTGTCTTCCGAAATCAGGTTTCCAAATTGATCCTGGATTGCGATCACCGGTTGCTGCGCGAACAGCTGGCCTGCGACAGCAGTGGATGAAGGTTGTGTCTGAATCCCAAGCTGCGCTGCCGCGGCGTGGTTAACGACAAAAACAGAACTCAACCCGCTGCTAAGACCTGATGCTGCTGCTGAAAGCTGTTTGTCATTGCCGGCCGAATCAATGCGTAGATTGGTGAAAGAAACCAATCCGTTGCCGGCGCCAGTTCCGATGTCTTGCGTGACCGTGCCTTGCAAAGGTCCTGTTCCCACCGCTAGGATCATCGTCACCGACAAGCTCGATGGCAAGCCTACTGACGAATCGTTACCAAACGCGTCCTTGGATTTAACCGAAGGCTGGCTGCCGAAAATCGATCCCGCCGTAGCTGATCCGGGCTGCGCAGTAAACATCAGGTGATTCGCCGCCGCAGGACTGACCGCAATTGAAGTAGATTCCACCGCACTCAACGAACCGCTCGTAAAAAGAACCGTGATTGCTCCCGCCACATTGTGCGACAGATTCGCAAAGCTCGCGACACCGGCAGAAACCGTCGCGGTCACCGTTCCTTGCAACGTGCCAGCGCCCGCATTACGCGCCGCCGTGATCACCGTGCTATTGTCGTCGTTCACCAAATTGCCGAACGCGTCCTGAATTCGAACGAGCGGCTGCTGCGCAAACGCGACACCGGCGGTAGCCGTCGAGGAAGGTTGTCGCTGGATTGCCAACGCCGCCGCCGCCGCATGATTGACTGAGAACACGGTGCTCGCTGCGCTCGTTAATCCACTCGCGCTGGCGGTCAGTTGTTTGTCAGTGCCTGCTACATCAATTCGTAAGTTGGTGAAAGTCACCGTGCCATTTCCTGCAGCAGTGCCGATGTCCTGAGTTGTCGTTCCCAACAACGCGCCAGCCCCGGACGTCAAAGCAACGCTCACATTCAAGGTCGACGACAAGCCAACTGCAGAGACATTTCCAAACTGATCTTCTGAAACGAGCGAAGGCTGAGTGCCAAACGCCGCACCCGCAGTTGCTGATCCAGGTTGAGTTAAGAACACCAAATGATTGGCAGCAGCAGGGGAGACCGTGACGGAACTCGATGTAATTGAAGTCAACGACCCACTGGTAAATGTGATTGTGATGTTACCCGCCACCTGATGTGACGTATTTGTATACGTCGCAATACCCGATGAAACCGTCATGTTCAACGTTCCCTGCAATGTTCCGACTCCGGCACTTCGCGCCGCTGTCACAACGCTCGTGTTGTCATCATTGACCAAATTGCCGTAAGCATCTTCGATTCGAATGATTGGCTGTTGTGCAAAATCCACACCGGCAGTGGCCGTCGACGAAGGCTGTTGCTGAATCGCCAGCGCCGACGCGGTGGCATGATTCACTGTAAAGATGCTGCTCAGCGCGCTCGCCAAACCCGCCGCGCTTGCCGTCAGTTGCTTATTGATGCCCCCGACATCAATTCGCAAATCCGTGAACGTCACGGTTCCATTACCAGCTGCAGTCCCGATGTCTTGCGTCGTAGTCCCTTGCAACGGGCCCGTTCCGGAAGTCAACGCCATCGTAACATTTAAATTAGCCGGCAATCCAACAGCCGAAGTATTTCCAAATTGGTCCTCGGTAATTAGCGAAGGTTGGCCGCCAAAAACAGAGCCGGCAGTGGCTGATCCGGGCTGGGCCATATACACAAGATGATTCGCAGCCGCCGGACTAACCGCAATCGACGTCGATGTTGCCGAAGTCAATGAACCGCTCGTGAACGCAATCGTGATATTACCCGCAACATTATGTGAAAGATCGGTGAAGGTAGCGACGCCTCCGACTGCGGTTGCATTGACCGTCCCTTGCAAACTGCCAGTGCCAGCAGCGCGTGTGGCCGTCACAACGGTGCTATTGTCGTCGTTCACTAAATTGCCAAAAACATCTTCAATGAGAACGATCGGCTGTTGCGCCAATGCAACACCAGCAGTTGCCGTGGACGAAGGTTGTTGTTGAATCACCAGCGTCGACGCCGCAGCGTGATTAACCGTGAATACGCTGCTCGAAGCTCCAGTCAATCCGCTCGCGCTCGCGCTCAATTGTTTATCTGTTCCAGTGACGTCGATGCGCAAATCCGTAAACGTCACCGTTCCGTTTCCAGCAGCTGTGCCGATGTCCTGCGTGGTCGAGCCCTGCAGCGGTCCTGTGCCAGCGGACAGCGCGATCGTCACGTCCAGGTTCGCCGATAATCCAACCGACGATGCATTTCCGAACTGGTCTTCGCTGATCACCGACGGCTGTGTTCCAAACGCAGCGCCAGCCGTAGCCGATCCCGGTTGCGTCACGAACACGAGATGATCCGCAGCTGCCGGACTAATAGCGATTGAATCCGACGTGGCCGATGTCAGAGCGCCGCTCGTAAACAGAACTGTGATATTTCCAGCGATGTTGTGAGACAAATTCGTGAAGGCGGCCACACCGCTCGAAACAGGAATGTTCAACGTGCCTTGCAACGGACCGGTCCCCGTAGTGCGCGCCGCAGTAACGACGCTGCTGTTGTCATCGTTGATTAAATTACCGAACGCATCCTCAATCCGAACGATCGGCTGTTGCGCGAAATCAACACCGGCCGTGGCCATAGTGGAAGGCTGTTGTTGAATGTTCAACGCTGCCGCCGCCGCGTGATTCACCGCAAACGTGCTGCTGGTCGCACTCGTCAAACCACTCACACTTGCCGTGATTTGTTTGTTGCCCGTCGCATCAATGCGCAAATTGGTAAACGTCACCGTGCCGTTGCCAGCAGCAGTGCCAATATCTTGTGTGGTCGTGCCCTGTAACGTCCCCGTGCCGGACGACAATGCGACAGCTACATTCAAATTGGAGGGCAATCCAACCGCTGACGAGTTGCCGAATTGATCTTCCGAAATTAACGAGGGTTGGGTTCCAAAAGCCGAACCAGCCGTTGCCGAACCTGGCTGCACAGTGAACACCAAGTGATCAGCCGCTGCCGGGCTTACAGCAACAGAACTGGACGTGGCAGAACTTAACGAGCCACTTGAGAATGTGATGGTGATATTTCCAGCGACGTTGTGCGCCAAGTTCGCAAATGTCGCTACCCCCGACGAGGCCGTGGCAGTCAACGTTCCTTGCAGCGTTCCGGTTCCGGAATTGCGCACAGCGGTGATGACGGTGCTGCTATCGTCGTCAATTAAATTTCCAAATGCGTCCTCAATCCGAACGATCGGTTGTTGTGCAAAAGCCACACCAGCCGTCGCTGTGGACGACGGTTGCTGCTGAATCGTCAACGCCGCCGCCGCCGCGTGATTCACCGCAAACGTGCTGCTGGTCGCACTCGTCAAGCCACTCACACTTGCCGTGAGTTCCTTGTCAACTCCCGCGACATCAATTCGCAAATCCGTGAACGACACAGTTCCGTTTCCAGCCGTCGTGCCGATATCCTGAGTCATCGTCCCTTTCAACGGACCAACCCCCGCCGACAACGTCACCGTCACATCCAGGTTCGCTGCCAAACCAACAGTGGATGCGTTGCCGAATTGATCTTCCGAAATCAAAGAAGGCTGCGTCCCGAAGATGGACCCCGCCGTTACCGAACCGGGTTGCACAACAAAAACCAAATGATCCGCCGCCGTCGGACTGACCGCAATCGAACTCGATGTCGCTGAAGAAAGCGATCCACCCGCAAAGCTAATCGTGATGTTCCCAGCAACGTTGTGCGACAAGTTGGTAAACGTCGCCACACCCGCTGCTGCCGTGATGTTCAATGTTCCTTGAAGCGTTCCCGCGCCCGCATTTCGCGACGACGCCACCACAGTGCTGTTATCGTCATCAACCAAATTTCCAAACGCATCCTCGATGCGAATAATCGGCTGCTGCGCAAACTCAACACCTGCCGTGGCCGTTGAAGACGGTTGCTGTTGAACTGCCAGCGCCGAAGCCGCCGCGTGATTCACCGTAAAAACAGAACTGGCAGCCCCAGTCAGACCACTCGCAGTCGCGCTGAGTTGTTTATTGTTCCCGGCGACATCGATACGCAAATCAGTGAACGTGACCGTTCCATTTCCTGCAGCCGTGCCGATATCCTGAGTCGTCGTCCCTTGCAATGGACCCGGACCAGCCGACAACGTCACCGTCACATCCAGATTAGCGGGCAACCCGACGGTTGATGAATTCCCAAATTGGTCTTGAGAAACGAGCGAAGGTTGAGTGCCAAACGCCGCACCTGCGGTTGCAGAACCGGGTTGTGCCGTAAACACGAGATGATCCGCCGCCGCAGCACTAACCGCAACCGAACTCGACGTAACAGATGCGAGCGACCCACTTGAAAACGTAATCGTAATGTTCTCCGCAACGTTGTGGGCCAAATCCGTAAATGTCGCGACGCCGCTCGAAGTGGTAATATTGAGCGTTCCCTGTAGCGTTCCTGTGCCGGCGTTGCGCGCCGCCGTCACGACTGTGCTACTGTCATCGCTGATCAGATTTCCAAAAGCATCCTCAATACGAACAACCGGCTGCTGCGCAAACGCTGCGCCCGCCGTCGCCGTTGAAGACGGCTGTTGTTGAATAGTCAGTGTTGAAGCTGCGGCGTGGTTCACCGCGAAGCTGCTGCTCGTCGCACTCGTCAAACCACTCGCGCTCGCGGTGAGTTGCTTGTTACCCGCGGCATCAATCCGCAAATCGGTAAACGTCACCGTGCCGTTGCCCGCTGCTGTTCCGATGTCTTGCGCGGTCGTGCCCTGTAGCGATCCGGTTCCAGATGACACCACAACCATTACATTCAAGTTCGCCGACAATCCGACTGCGGACGCATTACCGAACTGATCTTGCGCAATCAACGAAGGTTGTACGCCGAATGCAGCGCCCGCTGTTGCAGACGCCGGTTGCGTTGTGAATACAAGGTGATCTGCCGCTGCGGGACTAATCGTGATGGACGAGGACGTCGTGGAAGTAAGCCCACCACTCGAAAATGAAATTGTGATGTTTCCCGCCACGTTGTGCGCCAAATCGGTAAACGTCGCTATGCCCCCGGAAACCGTCGCGGTCAACGTTCCCTGCAATGTCCCCGTACCGGCATTACGCGCAGCCGTCACGACGGTGCTATTGTCATCATCAACCAGATTACCAAAAGCGTCTTCAATCCGCACGATTGGCTGTTGCGAAAACGCCACACCCGCCGTCGCGCTCGACGACGGCTGTTGTTGAATCGCCAGCGCCGACGCCGACGCATGATTAACTGTAAACGCGCTGCTCGTGGCGCCCGTTAAACCGCTCGCGCTTGCTGTCAGTTGTTTGCTGCCCGCAGTATCAATGCGGAGGTTCGTAAACGTGACCATTCCGTTTCCGGCCGCAGTCCCGATATCCTGCGTTGTCGTTCCCTGAAATGATCCCGTGCCGGACGATAAGGCAATCGTAACATCCAGATTCCCAGGCAAGCCAACGGTGGAAGCGTTTCCAAATTGATCTTCAGTAACCAGCGACGGTTGGATTCCGAAAGCAGAGCCCGCCGTTGCTGAACCAGGTTGTGCCGAAAACACGAGATGATCCGCCGCCGCAGGACTAACCGCAACCGAACTCGAAGTCGCAGACGCGAGCGAACCACTCGAAAACGTAATCGTAATATTGCCCGCCACATTGTGCGCCAAATCCGCGAACGTAGCTACACCGCCGGAAACTGTCGCGGTCAAAGTTCCCTGCAATGTTCCCGAACCGGCGTTACGCACCGCCGTGATGACAGTGCTATTGTCGTCATCCACAAGATTCCCGAAACCGTCTACGATGCGCACGATCGGTTGTTGCGAAAACGTCATACCCGCCGTCGCACTCGATGAAGGCTGCTGTTGAATTACCAGCGCCGATGCCGTTGCATGATTCACCGAAAACACAGAGCTAGTTGCGCTCGTCAAACCCGAAGCCGCCGCTATCAGTTGCTTATCCATCCCGGCGACATCAATCTGCAGATCTGTAAACGTCACCATCCCATTTCCTGCCGCCGTGCCGATATCCAAGGTCGATGTCCCTTGCAGACTCCCAGTGCCAGCCGAAAGAGTAACCGTTACATCCAGGTTTGCTCCCAAACCACTCGTCGACGCATTGCCAAATTGGTCCTGAGTAACGACAACTGGCTGAGTCCCGAACGCCGCACCCGCCGTAGCAGACCCCGGCTGCGTCGTGAAAGCTAACGTCGCGACTGTTCCCGCCACTTCCGTCAAAGCCCCGTAATTTTCCGCAGGCGTCGAATCCAACGTAAACGTGGCAGTCCCGGATTCCGAAACAGTCCCTGTTGCCAGCGGCGACCCCGCAGTCGGCCGCACCCCAATCCCGCTGCAGGTCAAAACCGACATCTCAGTGGCATCGCTCGGCGCCGAAACTTCAATGGTAATATTGGTCGAAGTAACGACCGCCGTTCCCGACGTCAGCACAACATCATCGCCACTACCGCTGCCAGTTACCGTAACCGTCACAGTCGAGCTGGTATCAAATTCAAAACCAGCCGGGCAGTTCAGCACAATCGTGCCTGAACCGATGTCGCCGGTCGCGCCCTCAGTCAGCACAGGGCCGGTCAGGCTCGTAAATGTGGCTCCCGTGGAATCAGCCGAGATAGAATTGCCGCCGATAGCAGGGGTTAAGGTGACAGCCGCATGTGTTGCCATTGCCAAAAGGCAAATGCATGCGACAGAACCCTGCAGAGACAGGCTCTTGAAGAATTTCATGAGTAGATTCGTGAAGCGTAACTATCTCAAAATGCGGGTTTCCCGTAAAGCGCGAATACGGGGGAAACTGGCCAGCAATTAAGGGCTTAGTGCTGGACGAAATAACTCAAATTTTCCAACTCGATCGCCAGATTCACGTTGTTGACGACGACATCTTCCGGGACTGTCAAAACAATCGGCGAGAAATTCAAAATCCCGGTAATCCCAAGTGCCACCAACCGGTTCGCAACCTCCTGCGCCGCCGCCGCCGGCACTGTCAGGATTGCCATTTTTACCTGGCGCGCCTGCACAACATTTTCCAGTTGCGACAGTTCATAAATCGGCGTTGCAATCGTCTTGTCTCTGCGCCGCTTTGTGTCCACATCAAAGGCGCCCACAATTTCAAAGCCTTCCGCCGCAAATCCTTTATACGACAAAAGCGCCAAACCCAGGTTACCAACGCCGATCAACACCACCGGCTGAAGACTATTCGTCCCGAGCAGGTCGGAAATCATGTGAGCCAATTGATCGACCTCATAGCCGAGGCCACGGGTGCCGAATTGGCCGAAGTAAGTGAGATCTTTGCGAAGCTGTGTCGACTTAACACCCGCCGCTTTCGCCAGCGCTTCACTCGACACCGTGCGAATGCTGTTATTCTTGAGCCGCAACAAACACCGAAGATAGAGCGACAGCCGATAGATGGCTTTGCGCGGAATTTCGGGACGGATATTCTTTTTCAACCAGTCGCAGGGTAGAAAACCCTGCGACTCGAATCAAGGCGGCGTATTGACTAACGCCATTCACCATTATGCCATTGGTGGTGGTCGCCACACACCCCGTAATACGGTACGCGCCCTTAGCGTAACCACTATTCGGAAAAACCTGAGATTCCAGGTTCGGCGTTCCGGCACAGGCGTCCGCGCATCGATGCTTTTCTGATTTTGCTCCGCCCCGTTTACCCTTAAGTTCCATCTGACTTGTATGAAGATTGCGCTGGCACAACTCAACACAACCGTAGGCGACCTGTTAGGAAACGAGGCCAAAATCCTCAGTGCCTACCAACGCGCCTGCGATCTCGGCGCCGAGTTGGTCGTTTTCCCTGAACTAACAACCGTCGGTTATCCACCGCGTGATCTGCTTCTCAAAAAAGATCTCGTCGCAAAAAACCTCGCGATGCTCAATCGCCTCGCCGGCGCGACTAAATCAACTGCCATACTCATCGGCTACGTCGCCGAACATAAAGACCAGCCTGGCCGCGATCTCACCAACGAAGTCGCATTGCTCCAGGACGGCAAAATCGTCGCCGCTCGTACAAAAACTCTATTACCAACCTACGATGTATTCGATGAAGACCGCTACTTCGAACCCGCGATCACCAATCCGCCCGTCGCCTTCGGTAAAAAATCTCTCGGCCTCACCATCTGCGAAGACATTTGGAACGACGAAGATTTCTGGCCGCAACGTCGCTATCGCGCCAACCCGGTCAGCAGCCTTCTGAAATCCGGAGTTGAAATAATCTTCAATGTCTCCGCCTCACCGTGGAGTCTCGGCAAAGACAAAGTTCGTTACGAAATGCTTTCCAGCATCGCGCGCAAATCCGGCAAACCGGTTGTCCTTTGCAATCTCGTCGGCGGCAACGACGAACTCGTCTTCGACGGCAATAGCCTGGTATTCAATGGAGCAGGGGGCCTCATCGCAAAAGCCAAAGCCTTCGACGAAGATTTCCTTTTCGTCGACACGCAAACATCCCCAGCCATAAAGCTGCCAGTCGTTTTCGACGAGGAAAACATTCACAACGCACTCGTCCTCGGTCTGCGAGATTATTTTCAAAAGTGCGGTTTCAAATCCGCTGTCCTTGGTCTCAGCGGCGGCATCGACTCTGCCCTCGTCGCGTATCTCGCAGCCAAAGCTCTTGGAGCCGAAAACGTTCACGGCATTTCGTTGCCTTCGCAATTCTCCTCCAAAGGCAGTTTGGACGACGCTCGCGAGCTGGCGAGAAATCTGGGGATCCAATACGACGTCATTCCCATTCAAACCGCTTTCGAATGCGCTAAAGCCCAGCTAAAACCGCTCTTCGGCGGCAAACCCGAAGACGCCACCGAAGAAAACATCCAGGCCCGGCTCCGCGGCGTCTTGCTCATGGGGCTATCAAACAAGTTCGGCTCACTCCTGCTCACCACCGGGAACAAAAGCGAACTCGCCGTTGGTTACTGCACGCTTTACGGCGACATGTGCGGCGGCCTCGCCGTCATCAGCGACGTTCCGAAAACAATGGTCTACCGTCTCTCCAAATGGATTAATCGCGACCGCGAAATCATTCCGTTGTCGTCAATCTCCAAAGCTCCCTCTGCTGAATTACGTCCGGACCAAACCGACCAGGACACATTGCCGCCGTACGAAACGCTCGACGCCATTCTCGATCACTACGTTGTCCACGGACGTTCACTACCGGAAATTACCGGGCTCGGCTTCGACCGCGAAACCGTCCGTAAAATAATCCGCATGATCGACGTGAACGAATACAAACGCCGCCAGGCCGCACCGGGATTGAAAGTAACTACAAAAGCCTTTGGAGTAGGCCGAAGATTCCCCATCGCCCAACGCTACCGCGAAGAATAATTGAGGTAGTACGTGTCGCTCCGCGCGCGCCGTGGGCTACCTTAACAACTGATAAATCAAAGCCACCTGTCCCAGCGACAACGCCCCTAATGCAATCCACGTCAATATCTCCCGCGTCATCAAACTTTTTTGCCGCACCGCCTCAAAACTGAATCGCATTTTCACCGCTCCCGCTTCAATCAAATCGCCCTCACGTAACGCAGTTTCATTCACCTTTGCGCCGTTCACCACCGTGATAGCTTTGGGATTCGCAGTGAGCACCAACGACTGCGTCGTCGGCCATGAAATCGTGAAGTGCTGCTCCCAAACGCCGGAGTCCTCGAGCGCCAAAGAAGAAACTGCTGTGCGCCCAACCGCAAACGGCAGCTTTGAAATAGAGATGGTTGCGCCAGCCTTTTTTCCGGAAAGGATGTGCAGTTGGATCATTTAGAACCAGCGGCGGGGCACTTCGACCGTGTCACCGGGATATACCTGTGGATCTTTTTCCGGATGGTCGATTGCCTGGTTCCAGTT
Source organism: uncultured Verrucomicrobiae bacterium (assembly GCA_963702845.1). Classification (GTDB taxonomy): domain Bacteria; phylum Verrucomicrobiota; class Verrucomicrobiia; order Limisphaerales; family Palsa-1400; genus JAICXV01. The sequence goes on from OY969763.1 coordinate 2,152,874, forward strand.
GACGATTTCAACTTTTCCGGTCGAACGGATCAATTTAATCTTCTTACGATTCGCGTATTCAGTGAAACCTTGTGCCGCCTGGATGGCGCGCGTCACCGTGATCCCGCCGATATATTCATGCCGATCCGCTTTATTGACCTCGCCGCCGACATAAAAAAAACGTGTATCCGGCTCAACCGTCACGCCGAGTGTCTTGTAATAGTCCGGCACGTACTTGTCATAAATGACCTGTTCCAATTCCTTCGTCGTTTTCCCCGCAGCCGGGATAGCTGGGAAATAGGGCAGGGCGATTGTCCCGTCCTCCTTCACCGTCACCTTATGATCCTGCGGCAAATTGGCTTGGCCCGACCGCGACGGCGGCACCAACGTAATCTTCACCGTATCACCCACACGCAACGGGATGCGATCCGCCGATGGCACATTCTTGCCCTCGGCTTTGGCACTGGCCGGTTGGCCGATCGTCGCGCATCCGGCGAACAGAATGCTCGCGCAAAACAGTGCTGCAATTGCGTAACCTGGTAACTTTCTCAACATCGGCATCATATCTATCAGACTGCGTAATCTAGGTACTTTTGTTTAATTTCTGGAGCCGCCTCACTCAGCTTTACTACCGTATTTTCCTTACCGGTCGCATACTCGTAGTAACCGCTGTAGTAATAATAATTCTGATCCTGGCTCACGTTAATATTGTTCAGCACGATGCCCAGCAAATTCCCGCCAACTTTCAAAATCGTCTGCTTGGCGCGAATCGTCATCGGCTGCGGATAGCGGCGATATTGGATGACTTGCAACACCATGTCCATCTCGCTTGCCAGAATGCTCGCATCACTCACACCCAGCAACGGCGGTGAATCGAAGAACACGAAGTCATACCGGCGTTTCACTTCCTGAATCAGTTCCTTCATCTGCGGCGAGCTCAAAATGCCCATCGAACTGCTCGGCAACTTGCCACTCGCAATAAAGTCCAGCGTCGGCAATTTCGTGTGCTGAATCACTTCCTCCAACTGCTTCTGCTTGAGCAACACCGAAGTGAGCCCATTCGTGTTTTCCACGTGCATCAATTTGTGGATGCTCGGACGACGTAAATCCGAATCAATCACCAACACGCGATCCCCGCTCTGCGCGAAAATCGTCGCCAGATTGAACAACGTCGTCGACTTGCCTTCGCCAGCGCCACCGCTGAGCACCGACAACGTCTTAAGTTTGTCGTCCTTGCGCGAGAACAACACCTGCGTGCGCAACACCCGATACGCTTCAGCATGCGGACTGTCCGCACCGAGTTCCATCAGGTTGCCAACGTGCTGAGGAATGACCCCGAGCACTGGCGCCTGCAACGCGCGTTCCACGTCGTCGATCGTCTTCACGCTCGTATCGAGATATTCAATGAAGAACGCCAGGCCGATGCCGACAATCAATCCAACAATGACACCCAAAACAATATTCAGCATTACGTTCGGGCTCACCGGCTTTGACGCGGACGCGGGAGTCGCCGCATCGCGAACGACGACGATCGATTGCAGTGGCTGATCATATTCCGCCTTCATCGTGTTCACGCGAAAACGCAAGTCGTCACGCACGCGGCGGGTGCTTTCCAATTCGTTCTTCGCGATCGGATACGCCTGCGTCTTGATCAACTTTTCGTTACGGCTTTTCGTAGCGTCATCGATCTGCTTGTCATATTCCAGCAACGCAGCCTTTTCGTTGGCTACGCGCTGTTGCAAACCAGCCAGCAAACCATCGATCTTCGCGTCCAACTGCTGTTGCGTGCGTTCCAACAACGCTTTCGCCGTCTTAAATTCAGGATTCTGTTCTCCCAAACTTTCCTTCAACGCGGTGACCTTCTGCTCCGCTTCGGCCCATTCCGAACTGAGCGTCACTAAACACAGGATCAAGCTGGCGCGGATAAGCCGACGTCAAACCCGTGCGCAACTGGTCCCGAGTCATCTTATTCAAACCGATAAGAATCTGATTGTCTTCCGTATAATCACGCGCCTGCGAACTGCGCGCGAACGCGAGGTTCTTGATCGTTTCCGTCTCAATCGTCGTGCTGACGTAAGGATTGTCCTGCACTTCCGAAATCCCCATTTCCGACCGCATCTTCGCCAAATCGCTTTCAGCCTTATTGATCTGCGCCGTTTGCAGCTCCACCTGATCCTGCAGCGACTTCATACCGGGCGTATGTTCGTCTCGCCATTCATTGATGCGCGATTCCTTGTAACTATCCGCAATCGAATTCGCGATCTTCGCCGCCAGGAACCGGTCGCTATTACGCACCCAGATTTCAATCAAGCTCGTGTTACGCGCCGGTTGCACCTTCACCAATTTCGACAAATATAAGTAAGTCGTCTCCGCGTCCCACCTTTCTTCGCCCGCTTGCTTGGCCAGAATCGTGTCCAACCCAACCATCCCTTTATATTCCAAATTTTTGATCACCGGCTCCAGAATCGAGCGCGACTCAATCTTGCGGAACTCCGTCTGAATCCAGTAAGGGTCATAGCCCATACTCATATTGCCCATTCCGGTCATCGAAACCGACGCGTGCGACCGGTTCACCTCGATACACACCATGCTGGCATATTGCGGTTGGAGAACGAACTTCGTGAAGAGCGTGGTGGTGATGACTACCAGGAAGAACACCGTCAGAATCAGGGCTTTGCGCATTCTGATAATGCGCCAGTAATCCAAAAAGTGCAGTTTATTCTCTGGTGTTTCGGTCGTGTTAATAGGGTCCATAACCTGATCTTGACATCACATCGCAGACTTGGAACCACGACGTGGCGGACAGGTTCGTCTTGATGGGGGTAAACGTCAAATTTAATTTTAGGTTTCTTCCTACCTCCACATCGGGGAAAACCACTCCGGTTCCGAGCCTCGGCCACCAATACTCTCCATCTTCTTCCCCTTACCGACTCACAGACTCACGAATTTCGTTCTACACCCAACCGCGTGATACTCCTACACCCCTCACTATTGACACCATCTGCAAATTTCCTTATCCATTCCCGCGTCAAGGATTCGGTTTAACAAACAAAAGGATATAAATATGGAATACTCTCAGGCCCCTATGGTCGTGGCGGACGCACCCGCTGATGCACGTGCTGCGTTTATTCGCCGCACCTACAGTCATCTAGCTGGCGCGATTTTTGCCTTCATCGCCCTTGAAATCGCATTCTTCAGTCTCGGCCTGCCAGAGCCGTTCACTAAGACCATCTTTTCTGCCCCATTCGGATGGCTGATCGTGCTTGGCTCATTCATCGGCGTTTCCTGGCTGGCTGAATACTGGGCCAATTCCAACACCTCCATCAAAACCCAATACATAGGCCTCGGTCTTTACGTTGTTGCCGAAGCCGTCATCTTCATGCCGCTGCTCTACATGGCTGTAAGCTACTCATCTCCCGATGTCATTCCGACGGCTGCTTTGATCACCGGCCTGCTTTTCGGCGGCCTGACCTACACCGCGTTCACCGTGAAAACTGACTTCTCCTTTTTGGGCGGAGCCCTCAAAATCGGCGGTTTTGTTGCATTAGGCGTCATTGTCGGCGCGTGTATCTGGGGCTTTACCCTCGGTCTGCTCTTCTCGAGCGTAATGGTCGTTTTTGCAGGCGGCTGTATTCTTTACACGACCAGCAACATCCTGCACCGCTACAACACCAACCAACACGTTGCCGCCTCCCTGTCATTATTCGCCGCCGTCGCGTTGATGTTCTGGTACATCCTGCGCATCCTCATGCGCTTCACGCGCCGCTAATTTGATACGTAGCAGCCGACGTGAAAGGCTGAGATTTAACAACACACGCCTGACCGTGTTCAAAGCCGGTCAGGCGTTTTCGCGTACGCAACAGGCGCCGGGTTGCAGTTTTAAAAATATCATCGAAATGTTTCTACTTCTGGCAACTTCCTTCTACTTTCGGCAATTAGTTGCCAAATGGAGAAATTTAGTAGAAGGAAATGTTTCTACTTTTGTCAAAGATCATCTCCGGGTTGCACTTCAACCCGTAGCCGGTAAGGGCCGGCAGCCGAAGGAGTTATAACAGTGAAGAGACGGCCTGTCAAAAGATGTGCCGTTACGCCATTCCGGACCGAGAGTGGCAATGATGGCACCCTGGGATTCTAGCCGGGTCATCGTCGCATTCATCAAGTGTAGTGCTTGTGCGGTTTAGCCCGAACCCGCGTTGCTGTTTAACCACCAACGAAAGTTACGCCCGTTATCCAATGTCTGTTATACGAAAACGGGGCGTACGTTTTTAGTATGATGACGAAAATGACGGCTGTGCAGGTCAGCAAAGCGGGTGGGGATTTTGAAGTGGTGGAACGTAATATTCCGGAACCGGGTCCCGGGCAGGTGCGGGTGAAGGTGGAGGCTTGTGGAATTTGTCACAGCGATGTGCTGGTTAAGGAGGGATTGTGGCCGGGGATCCAGTATCCGCGAGTGCCGGGCCATGAAATTGCTGGACGTATCGATGCGATCGGCGCGGGTGTGACGGAATGGAAGGGCGGACAACAGGTAGGCGTCGGCTGGCATGGCGGACATTGTTTTGTTTGTGAGCAGTGCAGGCGTGGTGATTTCGCGATGTGTGCCCGACGTAAAATCACCGGGATCGATTTGGACGGTGGTTATGCCGAATACATGATCGCGCGCGCGGAAAGTCTTGCGGCGGTCCCAGATAATTTGCCGCCGGAAGAAGTCGGGCCGTTTATGTGTGCTGGGGTGACGGTCTTTAATGCGTTGCTGAATTCAGGGGCGCGCGCCGGCGATTTGGTGGCGGTGCTCGGAATTGGCGGGCTTGGACATTTGGGTGTGCAATATGCGCGTCAGATGGGCTTTGAAACGGTGGCGGTGGGGCGCGGGAAAGACAAGGAACCGCTGGCGCGGAAGCTGGGAGCGCATCATTATATCGATTCGGGTGCGTCCGATGCTGCGGTCGAATTGCAAAAGCTCGGCGGAGCGCGGGTGATTTTGGCGACAGCACCGAACGCAAAGGCGATTTCCTCTATGATAGAAGGTTTGGGAGCGAATGGGAAGATAGTGGTTCCAGCGGCGCCGTCGGATCCGTTGACGGTAAGCGTAATGCCATTGATCAGCGGACGGCTGTGCTTGTGCGGCATCTACTCAGGCACGGCGAGAGACTCTCAAGACACTTTGGAATTCAGTTTGTTGAAGGACGTGCATCCGATGATTGAGAAGTTTCCGTTGGCTCGCGCGGCGGAAGCTTATGAACGGATGAATAGCGGGAAGGCACGTTTCCGCGCGGTGTTGACGATGTAGAAACAAATCCGGTTAATGCAAAGATTGGCGTTGCAAGAATTCTTGTGTCAAACGGATGACCTCGGGCGCCTGCTCGTCTAAAGCGAAGTGCCCGGCATCCAGGATATGCACCTCGGCGGCTGGAACGTCTTTACGATATGCTTCGGCGCCTGCGACGACGAATGAGGGATCGTAACGGCCCCACAGGACAAGCGTGGGAGGCTGGTGTTCACGGAGCCATTTTTGCCAGGAAGGATATGCTTTGAGATTGTTCTGATAGTCGTAGAACAGGTCCATTTGGATGTCGGGTTGGCCGGGTTGGTTCAGGAAATAAAATTCATCGGTCCATGTGTCGGGATCGATGTGCTCGTGGTGCGGCGAAGAACCGATGTGCCGATTTCGTGTGCTTTGCACTGAGAGAAAACCGCGCCGCATCTCGGCTTCGTGTGCTGATCGATTTTTCCAGAATTCTTTTCTCGACGCCCAAATATGAGAGAGCCCTTCTTCGTGTGAAACAGCGTTTTGGATGATCAGCGCGTGGACTTTTTCGGGATGCGCTAAAGCCATCCGCATGCCGACCGGTCCGCCGTAGTCGTGCAAGAAAAGTGTGTAGCGCTCCAGATGCAGTTTTGCGGTGAAGTCCTGCATGATTTGCGCGATGTGGTCAAAGGTGTAGCGGAAGGATTTTGGATCCGGCCACGATGAATGACCGAAGCCGGGATAGTCCGGAGCGATCAATCGATAGTCGTTTGTCAGGGAGGATTCCAGCATCGGCTGGTACATCCGCGACGAAGTCGGGACACCGTGCAGCAGGAGCAAAACCGGCGCATCTTTCGGCCCCGCTTCACGATAGAAGATATCAACATCATCGACGCGAACAGTGTGATACGTAACGGCGGCTTCAGATGAGATCAACGCTACGTTCATAAAAATAAAAGCGATCGATGCCAGAATGATTTTCATTTGGTTTTCTGAACATCAGTCGTGTGACGGTTCGATCTCAAAGAGAGTGTCGACCACCAACGGCGCATTCAGCGGCAGGCTTTGAACGCCGTAAACCAAACGGGTATGGCCTAGTTTTGGACCGAAAATTTGGGCGAACAAATCCGACGCGCCATCTGCAACAATAGCGTGCTCGGTGAATTGCTCTGTTGCCGACATCAAGACCGTCAGTTTGACGAGTTTGATGAGACGATTCAGGTCGCCGAGATGTTGTTTGGCTGCTGCGAGAGCGTTGAGGGAAGCGATTCTCGCGGCTTCCTGGCCTTGCTTGACCGACACGTTGTCACCAAGTCGGCCCACGATGGTGAGCTTACGATTTATAACGGGCAAAATGCCGCTCAGGAACAGCAGATTGCCGACGTCGGAAGATTCGACGTAGTTGCCCAGCGGCGTTGGTGGCGCGGGCAAGGTTATACCGAGCTCATTAAGCCGCGATATTACGTCAACCGTTGCTATATCATTACCACTTCGCTCCAGCATGTGCTCCTCCATCGATCCGAATATTTTCTCCGTTTACCATCGTTGCTGATTGCAAATAGAAGACGGCGTCGACAATGTCCGAGATCTGCACCAGTCGCGGCACAGGGTGCAATTTTTTCAGAAGCTCGTGATCGTCCTTGTCGTGCATCGGTGTATCGACAACGCCGGGCGAAATGGTGTTGAAGCGGTGCGACAAATTCCATCGCCAAAGCGCGACTGAACGCCGGGATGGTCGACTTGGTGAGAACGGCCAACGCGATGTGTGCACCAGCCAACGGTTGATCGGTCAAAACCGTGGAGATGCCAACGACGTGACCTGATTTCTGTTTCCGCATGTGCGGGACGACCTGTTGTGTAAGGAAAAAATAACCGGCAACATTGGTCGCGATCATGAGTTCGAAATCAGCTGGAGAATAATCAGTGAAGGGTTTGGAAAGGTAGATGCCGGCGCTGTTAACGAGGAGATCGACACGCCCAAACTGTTTGATTGCTGCGTCGACAACTTTGATCGCGATCTCCTTGTCGCCAATGTTGCCGTCGACCAAGGCGAGATTTTCGGACGGTTTTAATTCTTTTGAGCGGCTGATCGTCCGCGAATTTGCGACAACAGAATAGTCATGTTGCAGAAGCGCGCGGGTGATGCCCAATCCAATGCCACTGGATGCACCAGTGACGATTGCAACGGAATTGTTTTTTTGATCCCCCATAACTTCCAGACACAATAGTTGTTCGCGTATTGAAATGACTGCGCAACCTCAGGCTCACGTTGCCTAAAACGAAGTACCGTTAAGCGTGAACCATCTGCTCCTTGAGTTGCGCGAGAAGATTCCTGGCCGTGACGGTTGAGGAGGCTGGGTTCTGTCCAGTAATGAGGCGGCCATCCACGATCGAAAAGGGCTGCCAATTGGGGACCTTTTCGAATTTGGCTCCGAGGCGTTTCAGTTCATCCTCGACGAGGAAGGGAACAACTTTGGTGAGCTGAACCTCTGCTTCCTCTTCATTCGTAAATCCAGTTACGCGCTTTCCCTTTACGAGAGGTTGCCCCTGGTATTTGACATGACGGAGCACGCCTGGAGAATGACAGACAAGCGCGATCAGCTTGCCGGAGTTGTAAAACGACTCGAGCAATGTGATCGAGTTCGGGTCCTCCGCCAGATCCCACATGGGACCGTGCCCGCCCGGATAGAAGACGGTGTCGAAATCTTCGGATTTTACATCCGCAAGGCGGACGGTGTGCGCGAGTGCCTCTTGCGCAGTTTTATCCTTTTTGAATCGCGTCATTGCAGGCGTTTGATTTTCGGGAAGGTCACTTACTGGATCGACCGGCGGCTGGCCGCCTTTGGGCGAAGCCAGCGTCAGTTCGACACCTGCGTCTTTGAAAACGAAATAAGGGGCCGCGAATTCTTCCAACCAAAAACCGGTCTTACGGCCGGTGTTGCCGAGTGTATCGTGGGAGGTTATGACCATCAAAATCTTCATGTTCTTTTCTCCTTAGGATTTAGTTCACATACCATCTGACCTGGGCGGGAATCGTTCAATGGAGACGAACTGGTTTCTCGGACTAGTCATCCGCTGTAACACCCGCACAGCAAATATCGTGATCGCTCTGGGTTGGTTCGAAAGCGGGATGCCTGATAAGCACAAGCGAACAGTGTGTCGGGGCCTGGCAAAATGCTCTATGTGTTGAAACTATATCGCCCGAGATGAGATGACGTGTAACGCTTGTCGCAAATAAATGGTCACGATTTGCTTCGCTGTTACCGTAAAAAGTAGTTGGAAATCAAAGGGGTTCCCGGATGGCCTCAAATCATTTCGATCTTATCGTCATCGGCAGCGGGGAGGCAGGCGGGACTGTTGCACGTGCTTGCCGGTCCGCCGGCTGGGATGTCGCCGTGATTGATTCGCAACCTTTTGGAGGGACTTGTCCGCTTCGTGGTTGCGATCCGAAAAAAGTGCTCGTTGGGGCTGCTCAATTGGTCGATTGGAGCAGGCGAATGAAAGGGCGCGGGGTGACCGGAGATGAAGTGATCGATTGGCCTTCACTGATGCGGTTTAAGAGGACGTTTACTGCACCTGTTTCTAAAGCGCGGGAAAAAGAGTATGCTGATGATGGGATTGTGGCGTTGCACCGCCGGGTCAAGTTTCGTGATCAATCATCTCTCGTTGGCGATGGGGAGGTATTGACGGCGGATCATTTCGTGATAGCGGGCGGCGCGAAACCAGTCTCTCTTAAAATCCCTGGTGAAGAATTTCTGACGACCAGCACGCTATTTCTCGACCTGGACAAACTTCCAAAACAATTAGTTTTTGTTGGCGGAGGATACATTGCTTTTGAGTTTGCCCACGTTGCGGTCCGCGCGGGCGCGGAGGTCAGGATTGTTAATCGCGGGCTACCACTCAAAGGTTTTGATCGGGATCTCGTGGACGAGCTTCTCAAGGCGACGAGAGAGGTGGGTATTGATGTCTGGAACAACGCCGTTGTTAAGACGATAGAGAAAGGACCTGGAGGGTTGAGAGTTCAAGCGTCGACGGAAAACGGGGAGCAAGCGTTTGATGCGGAAATGGTGGTTCACGCCGCGGGGCGAGTTCCTGATATCGATGATCTCGGTCTGGATACGGCAAACGTGGAAAGAGGGGCGAGAGGCGTTGTCGTGAATGAGTATCTGCAGAGCGTTTCGAACCCCGCTGTCTACTCGGCCGGTGATGCGGCTGCTTCGGGGCTTCCTCTGACGCCCTCGGCAATTCTCGAAGCCAACATCGTTTCGCAGAATCTGGTTCAGGGCAACAAATACAAACCCGATTACCGAGGAATGGCGACGGTCGTCTACTCCGAGCCGCCCCTTGCGTCAGTGGGGCTCAGCATAAAAATGGCGACTGAGCAGGGACTGGAATTTGATGTCAAACAAGGTAACACATCGTCCTGGTATAATTCACGCCGGATAGGTGCTACACATGGCGCTTTTAAGGTCCTGATCGAAAAAGGGACGAACCATGTTCTCGGCGCCCACCTGCTCGGTCCGGATGTCGACGAAGTTATAAGTCTCTTCAGTATGGCAATTCGGTTTGGACTCAAAGCCTCGGAGATCAAGAAGATTCCCTTTGCCTATCCGACGCATTCTTATGATATCGGTTACATGCTTTAATTGACTATGCAGGTCTTAGTTGAAGGCCTCGCGGGATGAGGAATCGGTCCAGAATGGAAAACAAGCCTTGGGCGGCGATGGCGATTAGTGCTGCGGGGATGGCACCTTCCAGAATTGTAGCGTGATCGTTGAGGTTTAAGCCGCTGATGATTGGTTCGCCCAGGCCGCCGGCTCCGATGAGAGCTGCAAGGGTCGCGGTGCCGATATTAATAATGGCGCTGGTTTTTATTCCGGCGAGGATGGATGGGGATGCGAGCGGAAGGAAAACTTTGAAAAGGCGCGTCCGCCATTTGAGACCCAGGACTTCCGTCGCATCTCTTATTTGCGGGGGAATATCGCGCAAGCCGGTGGCGGTGTTTCTCACGATCGGTAATAAGCCATATAAAAACAGTGCAACGATGGCGGTGATTGGGCGGATTCCGAGGAAGGGAATTGGAACGAGCAGCGCGAGTAACGCGAGAGATGGGATGGTTTGAATCAGGCCCGTTATTGTTAGGATGAGTTCACTGACGAAGCCCGGTCTGCTCGCGTAAATGCCGAGGGGAATGCCGATGGCGATCGCGGCGGCCAATGACAGGCCGACGAGTTCGAGGTGACGGACGGTCCATCGTGCGAGCTTATGCCGCAATGGCTCGGCACGACCAACGGTGCTGGCTTGGCCGATCTGTTTGAAATAGGCGTCGGCGGCTGAGCTGTAGTCTTTGGTGCGTTCCGCAATTTCGTTGAGTTGAATCATTCGCGCTTCGTTCAATGTGCCTTCCAATTGTCGAAGGGCCTTAATTGCGATTGACGGAGTGTCGAGGCGGTAGAGGAATACAGCGCGGTATTGCGGAAAAAATTTGAGGTCGTCTGTCAAGACAACTAAGTCGTTCTCCCCGATTTTCGCGTCGGTAGTGTACGCGTCTTTGACGTCAATCTCGCCGTTGAGCAACGCAACGTAGCCTAACGTATGATCCACTCCTCGGACGTTCGGCATGTTTAGGCCATAGCGCTGTGCGAGTGGGCTCCAACCGTCTTGGCGCCCGAGGAATTCGTGCGTCAATCCAAGCTTGAGTTCAGGATGTTTGGAGAGATCGCTGATTTTGTGAATGGCTAGTTGATTGGCGCGGGCTCTCGTCATAACCAGGGCGTAGGTGTTGTTGAATCCGAGTTCTTCGGTAATGCCTATTCCGTATTGGGCCAATTGTTCGCGCAGCGTGGGGACTGAAGGTGCGACGTGACGTTTTAGAATTTCCTCTTGGACAGTTCCCGTGTAGTCGGGATAGGCTGCGATCGATCCCTGTCGCAACGCTTCCCATAGGATGATTGTTCCACCCATGCCCTGGTGATGTTCGACGCGAAATCCGGCTTGCTGCAGGCTGCGTTTTGCCAGTTCCGCCAACACGTACGATTCAGTGAATTTTTTTGAACCTATGACAATCACGTCATCGGCGGCATGTGCTGCGCAATTTGCGAGGAGTGACGCAACGAGCAAGGCAATCAAAAGCTTCATGACTGGACCCCCTCCAATTGTGCGTTAAAGAATTCGCAAACGAAGGCATCGGCTGGACAGAGCGAGAATTCAGCAAACGCACCTTGTTGAACGATTCTTCCCGATTTTAGCAACACGACAAAGTCGCCAAGTCGCGCCGCTTCCACGAGATCGTGTGTCACGAGAATGACCGTTGTATTCAACCGCTCGAAGAGTGACTTCAAATCTCGGACGAGAGCGGCACGGACCATCGGATCGAGAGCGCCCAAAGGTTCGTCGAGCAGAAGTATATCGGGTTTCAACATCAACGCGCGCATGAGACTCACACGCCGTTGTTCGCCGCCGGAAAGCTCGACTGGATAACGGTCGAGCAACGTGTGAGGGAATTTTGTGAGGACGCACAGTTCCTTCAGTCGCGCGGTCATACCCTGAGATGGCAGTCGTAATTCTTGCGCCACCAGCAGGATGTTTTGGCGCGCGGTAAGATGCGGAAATAAATCACCACTTTGGATCACGTAACCCATTTGATGGCAAAATTCTGGGACCGTGTCGCGGGTAAGTTTCTTGCCGTTGATTTCGACCCAGCCAGCGGTCGGTTCGATTAATCCGGAGATGATCCGCAGGATGGTGGATTTTCCAGAACCGCTCGGACCGATCAGGACGGTTGTTTTGTGCGAGGGAATTTCGAGGTCGGTGGGTTGCAGTGCGACTTCGCTGCCAAACATCTTGCTTGTCTTGTGCAAGTGAATCATTGAGTGGCATTCATTGGCGGGGAAAGTGCGCGGAGTATCTGTCCAGCTTCATCCGAATCGACGAAATGCTTTCCCACGACTGCGGGAACTGTTCTGACCCGCAAATATAGTACGCTGAACAAACGATTTGGGTCTTCCCAGTTCTTCACCAATTCGAAGCCGGCACTCAATGCAATTCCAGCAAAACCGGTCACTGAATATTTGTACGAATATTCTGTGGTGATGTATTCATCAGGCTCGAAGCTGAATTCTTGTGAACCGAGGTGTACGATTTGCCGACGTGTGCTGACGAGGTGCATCTCGATTCGTCCGAGCTTTTCGTTATAGGGCGCGCGGTGGCGGAAGGAGGCGCGGTCGAAATCGGCGCCTAATTCACGGTTGGCGCGGTCGAGGATATTGAGGTTGAAGGCGGCCGTGATTCCTTTGCGGTCATTGTAGGCGGGCTCCAGGATATGTTTCTCTTTTTTTCGATCAACGCCGATCAGCAGGCCTCCGTCCCTGCCACAAAGTCGCGCGATGTTGCGTAGAAAAGAGGTGGCCGCTGTAGGCTCAAAATTGCCAATGGTAGAACCGGGGAAAAACGCGACGGTTTGCTTTGGCTTTCGGCTCGTGCTCGGGAGATGAGGAATTTGAGTGTAGTCAGCTTCCAACGGGTTGATTTCGAGGTGGGGAAAATCCGTAGCCAATTGAGCGGCTGAGTCAAAAAGCTGAGGGCCGGAGATATCGATTGGAATGTAGCTATTAATCTTTTGAACATGAGTCAAGAGATGGCGTGTCTTGGTGCTGGTGCCGCTGCCAAATTCCACCAAACGACAACCCCAGCCGATCGAACGAGCAATTTCATGGATGTTGTCGCGCAGGATCTGGTTTTCGGTTCGCGTGGGATAATACTCCTCCAACTCGCAGATTTCGTTGAACAGACTTGAGCCCTTCTCGTCGTAGAGAAACTTGCAGGGGAGGGTCTTTTGCGGTTGGGAAAGTCCAGCTAGAGCTTCGGCTAGAAAAGCATCCTCTGAGGACGGACAGTTAATTGACGGAGAAAGTGACATCGCGTGTTTCATACGAGATCCTTTGCCAATCTGATTCCCGTGAACTGCCATCGGGCGTCGGGTGGGAAAAAGTTTCGGTAGGTGCGACGGATATGCCATTGAGAGGTGGCGCAAGAACCGCCCCGCAGAACGTATTGGTTGCACATGAATTTGCCGTTGTACTCACCGAGCGCGCCGGGTGCAGTAGTATATCCCGGATATGGCGAGTAGCTGCTTTGTGTCCATTCCCAAACATCGCCGAACATCTGGGCGGGTTTGTCCGGCAGAGTCGGTGAAGTGAGAGGCGCTACGTGGAACTTTTCGCTTTCGACAAAATTGCCTTTGAGCGGCAATCCTGAAGAGGCGGTTTCCCATTCTTGCTCACTCGGCAAACGTGCTCCAACCCACCGCGCGTAGGCGTCCGCTTCGAACAGACTGACGTGGCAAACGGGTTCCTCAAGGATCAATTCCGTCATGCCTGCCAGTGTCATCGTAAACCATTTGTCGTCGCGCTTTTCCCAGTAGAGTGGTGAATCCCAGTGTTTTTCGTTTACCGTATTCCATCCGAGAGAAAGCCACAGCTCTGGACGGCGATAACCGCCATCTTCGATAAACGCGAGAAACTCAGCGTTGGTGACCAACCTTGATCCAAGGCTGAAGGATGGAATGAAAACACGGTGCCGCGGACGTTCATTGTCGAAGCTGAATTCGGAGCCTTCGTGTCCTATCGAGTAAAGGCCCTCTTGGAAATTAAACCACTGCGTTGGTGGCACGGGTGAACTCTTCACTGCAGCGCGCTTCCGAAAGACTGGCCTGAGTGGATTTTGCCAAAATACGTTTTTGATATCGGTCAACATCAACTCCTGGTGTTGCTGTTCGTGGTGCAGGCCAAGAATTACGATCGGTTCGAGCTTTTCCAGAAGATGTCCGTCGGCTGACTCAATCAATTCGGAAACGAGGAGGTCAATATCGGAGCGATAACAAAATGTCTCTTTGACCGTGGGGCGGGAAATCAGACCGCGGTGCGGGCGGGAATAAAAGGGACCGACCGCGTTGTAATAGGAATTGAATAAGAAATTGTATTGGGGATGGTTTGATTGGTAATCAGGGGAGAATCGTTTCAACACGAATGTCTCAAAAAACCAACTAGTGTGAGCGAGGTGCCATTTTGTCGGGCTGGCCTCCGGCATGGTTTGGATCACGCAATCTTCGGGTTCCAAAGTTTCGCACAGCTTTTCTGAAAATTGTCGAACGAAACGGAACCGTCGCCCCAACTCAGACTTCGACCGTTGAATGGTTTCGTTCACCCGGTCTGTAGCAGCAGACGGCGATGCTTCGGCAAGTGTGTTCATTTCAGTTGTTTTTCAACGCTATTTCAAAGCTGACTTGGTGCAACCTCGACCGGAGGGCAGGGGAATCTCGCAATTGGACAGCGTGTTTTTCCTTGGGCCGATTGCTAAAACCGCCGGACCGACAACAAAAAAAGCGGACAGCGTTTTGCACACGATTCGCGCTGAAGAATTTGTTTCAACGTCGCTTGATTAGGAAAGCGCAGTTAATCATGATCTCGATGAGAATGGCCCGAATTGCGCGCAGTTTGTTTCTTAGCATTTTTGTGGCGGTCAGCCCGTTGTGGGCGGGAACGTTCGTGAATCCGATTGTCGGCGATGGCGCGGACCCGTGGGTGGTGTTTCAGAATGGCTATTACTATTTTACCGACACAACCGGATGGGACGTGGAAATTCGACGGGCGACGAGATTGGCAGGCACAAACGGGATCGGAAACGCGGTCCTCGTGTCGTCGTTCGTGCCGCCTGCTCCGTATAACAAAGAAGTCTGGGCTCCGGAACTGCACTACATTCAAGGCGTCGCTTATATCTACTACGCAGCGGACGATGGCACTAATGCGAATCATCGGATGTTTGCCGCAGTGCAACACGGCCAGACGTCGACGTTTGATTTTCTTGGGAAGGTTTACGACTCAACGACGGATCGGTGGGCGATTGATGGCACAGTGTTCGAGGCTGACAATGGTGCGTTGTATTTCATTTGGTCGGGCTGGCCGGGATCGGTCGATGGCCTGCAGAATTTGTATATCGCGCCGATGAGTAACCCGTGGACGATCAGCGGGCCGCGGGTATTGCTATCAACACCGCAGCTATCATGGGAGAGCTGGATCCAGGAAGGTCCGACGATCTTGAAACGGAACGGAAAAGTCTTCCTGGTCTATGCGGCGAACAAATCATGGACCGACAATGAATGTCTGGGAATGCTGGTCAACAGCGATGGCAATTTTCTTAAACCCAGTTCGTGGACCAAGTTGACTCAACCTGTTTTCAAGACGATCACAAGCACCAACGGGTCGGTTTACGGTCCCGGTCACTGCAGTTTCTCGCAATCGCTGGACGGGACGGAAGACTGGATCTTTTATCATGGAGCGAAGACGAGCGGGTCGGGTTGGAGTCGGAATGTGCGCATGCAGAAATTCATGTGGGATTCCAGCGGCTACCCGAATTTCGGCCAGCCGATCCCGGCAGGTATCGCGATTAATAATCCTGCCGGCGATGATTATACAGCGGCGCTAATCAGTTCGTTCGCGGCGACTACTAATAATCAATTTCTGATGAATGCGAGAGCGCCGCTGCCGTTGTTGACTAACAAATGGGCGATTCAATCCTCGAGCGACTTTAAGAGCTGGACCTTAATTTCAAATGTTGCGGGGACACAGGTACACGGCGCAAATCATCGGCAGTCGCAGCGGATCGAACGTTTTTTATCGTGTCAAAAGTTTGCGATAGCGGACGACGCTTTCACGCTGTCCGCCTTGTGGAATTCAGTCATCATCGAGAGGTCGACGGACTTCGGGGATGAAGTCTGCGTCGGCTTTGGTCGCGCACATCGGCGGGTAAAGACAGATGGTGAAGCCCGGCGAGGCTGTTCAATCGAATTAACATCGACGATTAAAATCTGCTGATGACACCTGTTTGGATTTTCCGCTGTCAAGTGTCACAGCCTTGTCATGGCTTCGTCATAGGTTTGTCACAATCGTATGTAATGGTTGCGTGTTCTTTCTCGAGAACCTCTTGCCGGGCGATCCATTGGTTGATGCAAAACAGACAACGACCGATTTAGGGCAGCCGAGTAGTTCGGCGAATCGCGTTGCGGCGCGTCACTACGGCGTCGGTAATCTCACATTTGTGGATGGGCACTCGCAGGCCTACAAGGGCAAGCAAGTGGTGCAAACACAGAGCGGCCCCGGCGAAGGTGGCACAATTCTTCCACAAACCGACATTATTTGGACCCAGGATACCGAGTTCAACGCCATAACGATTCTTAACGCAAACGAAAAAGGCGGACAGCGCTTTTACGCTATCCGCCTTTGAGGAATTCAGTTGCGATTAAGCGGTCGCCAGTGCGAGGTCGAGGACTTCCAGGATGAAGTCGGCATCTGCCTTCGTGATGCACATCGGCGGAGCGAAGCGGATGGTGTGACCCCAGAGGCCGCCTTTGCCGAGCAACAGGCCGAGGTCGCGGGCGCGTTCGACGATCGCTCCACATTCGGCTGAAGCAGGTTCTTTGGTCGTGCGATCTTTGACGAGTTCGATAGCCGAGCATCAAACCTTTGCCGCGGACGTCGCCGATGATGTTGTGCTTCTGCTGCAGCTTTTGCGAGACCGGCGAGGATGTGGTTGCCCATGTTGAGGGCGTTTTCCTGCAGGTTTTCTTTTTCGATGACTTCGAGGACGGCTTTGCCCATCGCGCAAACGACGGGGTTGCCGCCGAAGGTGTTGAAGTGAATTCGCTTTGCGAGCACTTCGGCGATCTTCGGCGTCGTGACGACTGCGGCGAGCGGGCAGCCGTTGCCGATGCCTTTGGCCATGGTGACGATGTCAGGGATGACGCCCTGGGTTTCGAAGCCCCAGAAATGCGTGCCGGTGCGGCCGAAGCCAGCCTGGACTTCGTCGGCAATGGTGACGCCGCCTGCGGCGCGGACGTGTTCGTAAGCGTTCTTGAGGTAGCCGTCAGGGAAGACGACGCAACCGCCGACGCCTTGGATGGATTCGGCGATGAAGCCGGCGACGTTGCCCGAGGTGGCGAAGTCGATGACGCTCTTGACGTCCGCGGCGTATTTTTTGCCGGCGTCAGGATCGTTGCGGCCGTACGGTCCGCGATAGGGATCGGGAGCGATGGCGTGATGGACGCCGAAGGCGTGCGGGAAATTAAATTTCCAGGTGCGATGCGACGTGAGGGCCATGGCGGACATGTTGCCGCCGTGGTAGCAATTGCGCAGCGCGATCATGTCGTTGTTGCCAGTGTAAAGCTTGCGCCATCATGACGGCGAGGTCGTTGGCTTCGGAACCGGAGTTGACGAAGTAGGCGACCTTCAAGTCACCGGGCATCTTCGACGTCAGCTTTTCGGCGAACTCGACGATGTTCGGGTGCAGATAAATCGTGGTGGAATGTTGCAGGGTTTCGTTCTGCTTGTTGGCTGCGGCGACGACGTGCGGGTGGCAGTGGCCGACGCGAAATCGTGACGATGCCGCCGAGCGCGTCGAGATAGCGGCGGCCGTTTTCGTCGAAAATGTATTGGCCTTTGCCTTCGACGATGCATCATCGGCTTCTTGTAGTAGATGAAAATGCCGGGATTGAGGACTTGTTTGCGGCGGCGCAGGACGTTCGTCAGTGCCAGGGCCGGTATATTTTTGCGGAGTGTAGTTGAACGGCGGCAGAGTGGGTGTTTGCATAAATTCTCCTATTTCAAAATTTCAAAAACTGCAGATTACAAAGGTTTAGTTTCTTACTCCTAGCTCCGCTGGTTTGGAGCTGCTTGCAGTTGCCGGGGATGGACTGATTATGCGCGCGCCGAGGTAGACCACAAACGCGATCGCGAATCCAACAAACCATGCATAACTATAAAGGTCATGAAGATAGGGTTTATGGAGTCGACGGGCAAGACTTTGATGGTAGCGAGGAAGCCGGGCAGGTTCGGCAAAATTGCGACAATTAGCGCAATTATTGCGGCGAAGGCTGAAGCCGCCGGTGAATCGGTATTCGCCGTGTTCGTCGTAGAGTGCGGGCAGGTTGAGTTTGCACCGGCGATAGACGAAATAATCGGCAATCAAGATGCCGCCGATGGGGCCAAGCAACGCGCTGTAGCCGATGAGCCAGGTGAAGATGTAACCGGTTGGATCGGCGACGAGCTTCCAGGGCATCATCAGGATGCCGACAAAACCAGTGATGTAACCGCCGACGCGGAATGAGATTTTTCTCGGCGCGAGGTTTGCGAAGTCGTTGGCGGGGCTGACGACGTTGGCGGCGATGTTGGTCGCGAGGGTCGCGACGCAGAGGGAAAGCATAGCGATGACGAGGACGGCTGGATTGTTGAAGCGGGTTAGGACATCAACCGGATCCCAGATGGCTTTGCCGAAGATGACGATGGTCGCTGAAGTCACGGCGGCGCCAATGAAGGAGTAGAGGGCCATGGTGGCGGGCAGGCCGATGGCTTGGCCAAGGACTTGATCTTTCTGGGTGCGCGCGTAGCGGGAGAAATCCGGAATGTTCAGCGAGAGCGTCGCCCAGAAACCGATGTTGCCGGTGAGCGCGGGCACGAAGAATTTCCAGAATTGGCCCGCTTTCGGTTGGCCGGGCGCGAACGCGGAGGGTTGCGAGAGCATCGGGCCGAAGCCGCCAGCGGTTGTTGTAAGCCCACCAGAGCAATGCGAGGCCGAGGACAATGAGCAACGGCGCTTTGATTTCGAGCAGAATGCGGATGCAGTCAATGCCTTTGTAGATGACCCACATGTTGATACCCCAGAAGACGAGGAAGCAGATGAATTGCGGCGAAGGTGATGCCGAGCGCGTTGTGGGCTCGCGTAGCCCATGGCGGGGAAAAACACGGAAAGGATTTTGTGAATGGCGGCGCCGCCGATCCAGGCCTGGATTCCAAACCAGCCGCAGGCGACGAGTGCGCGCAAGAGGGCAGGGACGTTGGCGCCGACAGTGCCGAAGGCGGCGCGGCAGTAAACAGGGAAGGGGATGCCGTAGTGCGTTCCGGCGTGGGCGTTGAGCACCATCGGGATGAGCACGATGAGGTTGGCCAGGAAGATGGTGAGAATTGCTTCGGCACCAATTCATTCCGCCGCCGATGAGCGAAGAGGCGAGCATGTAGGTTGGGATGCAGGCGGACATGGAAATCCAGAGCGCGGCAAAATTCCAGACGCGCCATTTGCGGCGGTCCTCGGGCACTGGGGCGAGGTCGTGGTTGTAGAGGCTGCTTTGCTGCAAAGTAGCGATCTGCTCAGCGTTTAACGACGCAGAATTCATATGTTGGAAAGTGGGCAAAGTATCGGAAACACGGGTGAATTGTCCATCCTTGCATGCGGCGTCGACTAAGATTCACCTGCGTCGAAATTGTGTTTCACGGGAAAGTAAGGGGTGAAATTTTAACGCGAAGATTCGCAGGGGCCAAGAAGTTGAAATGTGGAGCTGTTACAGCTTGGTCAATATCTCCTGGCGCTTGGCTTGGAATTCGGCTTCGGAAATGAGGTTGCGTCGCTTTAGGTCTTCGAGTTGTTGAAGACGGTCGCGCGGGGGGGGTTGTTTTCGTTGCTGTCTTCAGCTTCGATGATTGTGGTGGGTATTCCTTTTTTACCGAAGGCGTTTGCGCCGTGGTAAATCATTATTCCGATGAGCGCGACGAACCAGACGACCATGAATGCTACAGCGACGCCCGGCATTTTTCCGTCTCTCGTAGCGGATGTGAGAAATACGATACCGAATATGAACATGAAGATTCCGACGATCAATGCCATTGCTGACAGCTTTGGACTCGGCCTGGATGTGTATCGTTTCATGATGTGATCCAACGAAAGTGTTAGCACTTTAGGACGTGGTGCAAAGGAAAAGTTTGGAACGAGAATCTAGAAAGTCCCGTTCAGTCGTGATGGTGTTCGTGAGTGGCGGGAGCGTTGGTTGGGGCAGGGCCTTCGCGGAATTCAGGGTGGCGGATGCGGCCGCCAGCCCTGGAAATCCAACTGCCAAGGCCGAAGCAGATGATGGCGCAGATTAGAACGATCAAAGCAGATGCGTTGCCGATAGTGGTGAGTTGTTTGCGCGCAGGTGGTGCGATGGTTCGAGTTTCGGTGCGTGGTGGAGGTGTTGCGTTCGTGGGTGTTGGTTCGGTTGGTTTCGTAGCAGTGGCTATTGATTGCGCTCTTGAGAACTTTGGCACGACGAGCGCGATTATGCTCAACACGGCAGTCGCATAAAATGCCCATGCAAAACTCTCGGCTCGGTCCATGTGGATGTCGGCCCATTTCTTGGTAGTGGCATCGAGATCCATATAAAGGTGGTTGTAGCCGTTTTGGCCGTAATGAACGACGGCCCAGACGATGCCGGTGCAGAACAGAATGACAACGAGACCGACATTGCGTGTTACGATGCTGCGCAGTAGTAAACCGGCGAGGAGGACGACGATGCCGATAATCAATCCATAGGTCGGGAGTGGATTAATGAGAACGTGAACGTATTCAGGGGAGAAACCGAATAGACCTTGGGTGTTGTCCATCTCGTGCGCCAGGACGGGCAGGGTCGCGAGAAGCAACGTAATGCATATAAGAAACAGTTTTTTCACAACGTTGTCGCGGTGTTTGAAACAACGTGGGCTCAAATAATGTGGCCATCAAATCAGGAATGGGATGATTGTGCGATGGACGGTTCCTCTATTGGGTATTGAGCGCGGATGGGGCAGGGGAGAGTGAAACTTCAAAATCCAACCCGAACGTCGGGCTCGCACACCAAACTTCAGAGAAACGCCAATCTTCAAACCGCAAATGCCTGCTTGATACCGGCTTGGAATTTTAGAGCTTGGAGTTTCTCTGGATTTTGAGGTTCAAATTTCCCTTTCCGCCCGCCCACATCGCCCGTATGTTCTGCAACCCGACATTTGGATGTCGGAATATAGTTATTTAGATGGATATAGCGCACATTAGAAATTTCAGCATCATTGCCCATATCGATCATGGGAAGACGACGCTTTCGGACCGCCTTTTGCATAAAACCGGCACTATTGCGACTCGCAACATGGCTGACCAGTTGCTCGACTCGATGGACCTCGAGCGGGAGCGGGGAATCACGATCAAAGCGCATCCGGTCACGATGTTGTACAAGGCCAAAAACGGTGAGGAATACGAACTGAATCTGATCGATACTCCCGGCCACGTCGATTTCACTTATGAAGTCTCGCGCAGCTTGAGCGCTTGCGAAGGCGCGATCCTGATTATCGATGCCGCGCAAGGTGTCGAAGCCCAGACCGTCGCGAATGTCCATCTCGCGACGAAGCAAAATCTGACGATCATCCCGGTCATCAACAAAATCGATTTGCCGCACGCGAACGTCGCGCTAGACCAAACAGCAGCTCGAGGATATTCTGACGATCTCGGCCGAATACCGCCATCCTGGCCAGCGCCAAAGAAGGCATCGGCATCGAAGAAATTCTGGAAGCGATCGTCGCGCGTGTTCCGCGCCGAAACCGACCGGCGCTGTTTCGATGCAGGGGCTTTGTTTCGATTCCTATTTCGATACCTACAAAGGTGTGGTCACGCACGTGCGCGTTTTCAACGGCGAACTCAAGGCCGGCATGGACATCAAACTGCTCCAGACCGGCAAATCGTATCAGATCAAAGAAGTCGGCAGTTTCAATCCGAAGCCTTACGTCCGCGAGAAACTTGAAGTCGGCGAAACGGGCTATTTCACCGCGAACATCAAGACGCCGAAGGACGTCAAGATGGGCGACACGATGACTGAAGCGCGCAATCCATCGCCGCATGTTGCCGGGTTTCAAAGAAATTCATCCGATGGTGTTCAGCGGTATTTATCCGATCAACACCGCCGACTACGAACATCTCAAGGCCAACATGGCCAAGCTGCAGCTCAACGATTCCGCGTTCGTTTACCAAAACGAAAGCTCCGTGGCGCTCGGTTTCGGTTTCCGTTGCGGTTTTCTCGGGTTGCTTCATTTGGAAATCGTCCAGGAACGTCTCCGTCGCGAATACGACATGGACATCATCGCGACATATCCGAGCGTCGTTTACAAGGTGACGTTGACGGATGGCACGGTGAAGGAAATCGATAATCCGGCGTTTTTGCCCGAGGTCAATTACATCGAGAAAATCGAAGAGCCGATGGTTTGGGCGTTCATCATTTGTCCGAATGAATACATCGGCGACATGATGTCTTTGATCGCGGAAAAACGCGGCACGGCCGATCATACGGAAACTTTGGATCTCAAAGCGCGTCATGATCACCACGTTCGTTGCCGCTCAACGAAATTCTGATCGATTTCCATGACCGCATCAAAAGCATCACGCGCGGTTTCGGTTCGATGGATTACGAGCATGCCGGCTACATGCCTTCGGACATGGTGAAGCTGGATATGCTGGTGAACGACGAATCGGTCGATGCGTTTTCCAGCATCGTGCATCGCAGCAAAGCCGAGTGCAGGGGACGTGCACTGGCCGCGAAGCTCAAGGAAGTTATTCCCAAGCAGCAATACCAGGTGGCCATCCAGGCGGCGATCGGCGGGAAAATTGTCGCGCGCGAAACCGTCAGCGCCATGCGCAAAGACGTCACCGCAAAATGTTACGGCGGCGATATCACGCGTAAACGCAAACTGCTCGAGAAACAAAAAGAAGGCAAAAAACGCATGAAAGCCTTCGGCTCGGTGAATATTCCACAAGAAGCATTCATCGAGGTGCTCAAGGCTTAACTCATCAACGGTCACTAATCACTCATCACTACTCATGAGACTCCGCTGGTTTCTATCAAGCACAGTGCGCGAAGCTTCGGACCTGACCAAACATGTCTGCAAGCTACTCAATGCACAACGCGACATCCTCCCGGCAGCAGCCGTCGAGGCCGTCGAAGCGTCATTGAAGGAGACTCGCACGGCGCTCAAAACTGCCGATGACACCGCGACGATTCGCGCGGCCGCGGCACAGTTGGAAACCACCGCTAATAAATGGCTCAAGCCCTACCCGAACGCTGTTTGGCGCGAGAATATCGAAGTGTTTCTCGTTGCGATTGTCATCGCGATGGGTATCCGCACGTTTTTCCTGCAGCCGTTCAAGATCCCGACCGGCTCGATGCAGCCGACATTGTTCGGCATGACTGTTAAAAACGTTGCCGACGATCCAAATTTCAAAATGCCCGGCATTGGTGGCCGAGTTGCCGATGCATTGTTGCGCGGACAATTTTATCACGAATGGATTGCCGAAGCGGACGGTGAAGTCGTCGGAATTAGCGCACCGCAACACGTCAGCATGTTCATCAACAAGCGCCAGGTCGCGGTCCAATACGCCGGGCAATCACAGCCAACGGTCAAGACGTTTTGGTTTACGCCCGAAGATATCGGTTCCGGTCGAGATCCATTTACGATCGAACAAACCGAGGACGGTCGGGCGCGCTATATATTATATCCGCACCAAACGTTCCACAAAGGCGACCCCATCGTGCGCTTGATCGATACCACTGGCGACCATCTGTTCGTCGATCGTTTAACCTACAATTTCCGCAAACCAAAACGTGGCGAAATTATTGTTTTTAAAACCAAAGGCATCGAAGGTTTGGACCAATCGCAGTTTTATATCAAGCGCCTGGTTGGGCTTCCGAACGAAAAACTCAGCATTTGCTGAACAATCGCGGCCACGGCACGCCTGCATCAATGGCAAGCCGTTGACCGCTGCACGATCCGCATTTCGAAAACGTTTATGCCTTCAATCCTAAAATGCCGCCTGAAGAAAGCCACTATTCGGGTCACATTTTGCAACCGCGTTCCAGGCTCCAAACGCCCGACGATTCAATCGAGGTGCGTCCGGATCATTACGCAGTTTTTGGTGACAACACCGCCAATAGTTTGGATTCCCGT
The DNA here is from genome assembly GCA_963702845.1 of uncultured Verrucomicrobiae bacterium. Classification (GTDB taxonomy): domain Bacteria; phylum Verrucomicrobiota; class Verrucomicrobiia; order Limisphaerales; family Palsa-1400; genus JAICXV01. Next base: position 2,176,919 of record OY969763.1, read on the forward strand.
TACTGGGGCGACTTTCCGCAAGAAAATGTCATCGGAAAATCGTGGTTTGTTTATTGGCCAATCGGGCCGCGATTCGGCTGGGGTCAGCGATAGAATTAACAGCCTTATCTGCAAATAACGGGAACCAACCAAACCGGCTCAAACCCACTAAAAACAGGAATTCGAGTTCACCCGAGGATGCTATCTATTTTCGCACAATGTTTGTTATATTTACTTCGTCTGAGGTGCATGTCCCCTTGTGGCTATTGGTTTGAATCTGGTTCGGTCATGGTTCGACCGGTTGTTGCGTTGCCTGGTGAATCGGATTGAACGCATTGCGCCGTGTTCCGCTAACGTCGCGAAGACGTCTGAATACTGGCGATGCTCGGCCAGCGAATAACGCCGTTTGACCATGCTCGTCGGCGTCATTGATGCGAGCGCCGTGCATCCAACAGCAATTCGACGGTTTCTTTATCACCAACCATGGCGGCACCCATCAACGGCGTATAACCAAACGGAACGCCGGCTGCGGCGTTGACGCGGCGCTTTATTGGCGACAAGGATTTCCATAACGCATGTATAATTGGCATCGGCAGGTTTGGCCTCCCACGGAGTGTGCAACGCCGTCCAGCCGTAGCGATCGAAGCGGCTGGGATTCGCACCGCTTTTGATGAGCAGGGTGACTGTTTGCGGACGACGCGCCCATGCGGCGAGCATCAGCGGTGTTTGGCTGGCCGAATTCTGCAGGTCTGCATTCGTCGATTTGTGCAGAAGCAACTCAATGACGTTGTTGAAGCCGTTTTGAGCGGCGACGTGCAATGGCGTATTTCCGTGTCTGAGCAGGGCTCCTTTGGTGGGATTGGCGCCGTGATCTAGCAATTCTTGAACGGTGTCGGCATCGCCGTTTTCAGCTGCGATGAAGAGCGGGGTGCGTCCGCGGGAATCTCTGGTATCAACTTTTGCGCCCTGTTGCAGAAGCGTTGCGACTTTGTTTTTATCGCCTTTCAGAACGGCTTGATGAAGTGGCGAATTGGAAGCACATCCTTGAACAATTAATGCGAGCGCCAGAACGGCGGGCCAAAATCTCATAGTGAAATGAATGGTGGGCGATGAGGGATTCGAACCCCCGACCAACAGCGTGTAAAGCTGCTGCGCTACCGCTGCGCTAATCGCCCACGACGAGAAATGTTACGGGCAGTCGCCTTCAGTGCAACACGATTAGTCCCCTACTCCACTTCGCCACTGAATCCTTGCTGCCGCAGCGCTTCGTATAAAACAAGTGCGACGCAATTCGACAGATTCAGCGAACGGACTTTGTCGTGAAACATGGGAATCCGGACCCAGGCATCTTTATATTGGTCGAGAAGTTGTTTCGACAGGCCTGCGGTTTCACGACCGAAAACTAAATAATCGTTCGGTGCGAATTTGATTTGGTCGTAGCGCTGTGTGCCTTTGGATTCAATGATCCAAAGACGGGCATCGGTTGGAAGATTTTTTGCGAATTCGCCCCAATTCGGCCAGCGATGCCAATTGAGGTGTTGCCAGTAATCCAGACCGGCGCGTTTGAGTTGGGAGTCATCGAGTTTGAAACCGAATGGTTCGACTAAATGCAGCGTTGTGCGAGTGGCGGCGCAGAGACGCGCGACGTTGCCGGTGTTGGGTGGGATTTCGGGTTCGACCAAAACAACGTTCATTCGTCATCGCTCCCGGGTTTTGGTTTGCGACCCTTTTTGTCGTAAAAGACTTTCCACAAAACCAAGCCGTGAGCAGGGGCCGTCATACCGGCGGCGTTTCGATCTTTGGCGGCGAGAATTTGTTTCACGTCTTTCAATGCAATCTTCCCCTGCCCTACGTAAACCAACGTCCCGGCAATGCCTCGGCACATTTTATAAAGGAACCCGTCGCCTTCGATGATGACGGTCAGCAAGTGGCCGTTTTTCTTTATGTCGCACCGGTGAAGCGTACGCACGGTGGAATCTGGTTCGTAATTCCGTCGAGCGGCGAACGATTGGAAGTCGTGTTTGCCCAGGAACAACTTTGCCGCAGCGCGCATTGCTTTGATATTCAAAGCGGGGCCGACGTGCCAGGCCCGGTCGCGCAACAACGGGTTCATGGCAAAATGATTCCAGACAAAATAACGATATTGTTTACCGCTCGCATCGAAACGCGCATGGAATTTTTCGGGACAACGCGACACAGCCATGATGCGAATGTCGTCCGGAAGGAACGCATTGATGGCCAGTCCCATCCTCGCTATCGGCATTTTGAATTCTTCTTTAGGAATTTCAACGTGAACAATCATCCCGAGTGCGTGAACACCAGTGTCGGTGCGGCTGGAACTGTGAACGCGTTTGACACCGGGAAAAAATCTCTGCAACGCCTCTTCGACCCGTTGCTGGACGCCTAAACCGATCTTTTGCCACTGCCAGCCCGCATAATTCGTTCCGTCGTAGGCGATGGTCAGTTTGAATTTCACAGGCTGTCCAAATAGCTCTGGAGCATGATCGCCGCAGCGGTCTGATCGACTTTGATTTTGCGTTGGTCACGACGCATGCCGCCTTCAATCAACGCACGGTTTGCTGCGACTGTCGTCAATCTCTCGTCCCACGTGCGGATTGGGACACTCACAACACCTTTCACCTGCTCTACAAATTTGCGCGCCTTCTCGGCGGCTGGACCGTAACTGCCGTCCATGTTGCGCGGAATGCCGACTAAAATTGAATCCACGTTTTTTTCTGCTACGACTTTTTTTAAATCTTCGAGAAATTCTGCGATGGGTTCAGCAGGTAGAAAAGTGAGTGGTTGAGCAATCATTCCCAATTCGTCGCTGATCGCCAGTCCGACGCGTTTGGTACCGTGATCTAGGGCGAGCACGCGCATACTATAAAGTCTTCAAGACTTTGGCCGCGCTGCGAACGGTGTGTTCGATGTCTTTTTCGGAATGCGCCGTGGAAATGAAGCCGGCTTCAAATTGAGACGGTGCGAAGTAAACGCCTTCGTTCAACATGCCGTGGAAATACTTTGCGAAACGTGCGCGATCGCTTTTCATCGCGTCGGCCAAATTGTGGACTGGTTCGCTGGTGAAATAGCCGCAGAACATTGAACCCACGCGGTTGAATTGGACAGGGACTTTGGCGGAAAGAGCCGCGTCTCTCATGCCGGCTTCCAACGTCGCGCCGAGGCTTTCGAGAGTCTTGTAAGCGTCGCTGGCGGCGAGTTCTTCGAGCGCGGCGATTCCCGCAGCCATTGCCAGAGGATTTCCGCTGAGTGTGCCCGCCTGGTAAACGGGACCGACTGGCGCGAGGCAGTCCATGATTTCTGCACGGCCGCCAAATGCACCGACAGGCAAACCTCCGCCGATAATTTTGCCGAAGCACGAGAGGTCAGGTGTGATGCCGAAACGTTCTTGTGCGCCGCCGCGAGCGAGACGGAAGCCAGTCATGACTTCGTCGAAAATTAACAACGCGCCATTCTCTTGAGTGCTTTTGCGCAGAAATTCGAGGTAGCCGTGTTTTGGAATGTATAAACCAGCGTTTCCGGGAACAGGTTCGACGATGATGCCGGCGATTTGATTTGGATTTGCGGCGAAGGCGGCGCGGACGGCGTCTTCGTCGTTGTAGGGAAGAACGATCGTGTGCTGCGTGAACGCGGCGGGAACGCCAGCGCTGTCAGGATTGCCGAACGTCAGCGCGCCGGAACCGGCTTTGACTAACAGCGAGTCGGCGTGGCCGTGATAGCAGCCGTCGAACTTAATTATTTTGTCGCGTTTCGTGAAGCCGCGGGCGAGGCGAATGGCGGACATGCAGGCCTCGGTGCCGGAATTGCACATGCGCACTTTTTTGACGCTCGGCACGGCATCGCACACGAGCTTGGCCATTGTGACTTCGAGCGGATTCGGGATGCCAAAGCTGGTCCCGCGCTCTGCGGTGTCTCTGACGGCTTTGATGATTTTCGGATGGGCGTGGCCGAGAATCGCTGGGCCCCAGGTGCCGACGTAATCAATGTAGTCATTGCCGTCGACATCGAACACGTGGGCGCCGCTGACTCTATCGGCGAAAAACGGTGTGCCGCCGACGCCGCGAAAAGCGCGCACGGGCGAGTTGACGCCGCCGGGAATGTATTTGAGAGCTTCGGCGAAGAGTTGTTCGGATTTCGCGTGGGACAACATATATCAATGGCGAAAGTGGCGGACGCTAGTGAATGCCATGGCGAGGCCGCGCTCGTCGGCTGCAGCGATCACTTCAGCATCGCGGACTGAGCCGCCGGGTTGAATGGCGGCCGTTGCGCCGGCTTCGGCGGCGGCAATGAGGCCGTCTGGAAATGGGAAAAAGGCATCGCTGCAGACCACACTGTTTTTCAACGACAAACCCGCTTCGCCGGTTTTCCATACCGCGATGCGACTTGAATCAACGCGGCTCATCTGGCCAGCACCGACACCAAGAGTGCGATCGGAACCGACGTAGACAATAGCGTTGGACTTGAGATGTTTCACAACGCGCCAGCCGAAAAGCATCGCGGCTTTTTCGGCGTCGGTTGGTTTGCGTTTGGTGACGAATTTCAGGTCGGATTCGCGAATGATTTTGGAGTCCGGTTGCTGAGCGAGAACTGACTCCGCGCCCACACTGCGCATTTGCAGATCGTTCGTGCAGGGCGATTTGAGAATTTTCAAAAGGCGAAGGTTCTTTTTCTTTTGCAGAATTTCGAGAGCGTCAGGTGCGAAATCTGGCGCGATGATGACTTCGCTGAAAATCTCGGCGATGGCTTCAGCACAAGTTGCATCAAGCGTGCGGTTGACCGCGATGATTCCGCCGAACGGCGCTTGTTTATCGGTGGCGAACGCTTTGTCCCAGGCTTCGCGCAAGTTGCTCCCCTGCCCTACGCCGCACGGATTGGTGTGTTTCAGGATGGCGAGCGTGGGAGGTTCGCCTTCGAATTCTGAAATCAACATCGCGGCGGAGGTGAGATCGAGAATGTTGTTATAGGAAAGTTCTTTGCCGTGGAGTTGTTTGAAGTATTCGCTGAACTTGCCGTAAAGAGCCGCGTTCTGGTGCGGATTTTCGCCGTAACGCAAGGACTGAGCGCGAGGCAAATCCAGACGCAGGTTTGTCGGCAGAGTTTCGGTGGACGTTTCTTTCGTGCCAAAAGCTTTCGCGAGATAATTGGCAATCGCACCGTCGTATTTGGATGTCGTCGCGAATACTTTCGCGGCAAGCCTGCGGCGAAGTTCCAGTGTCGTATTACCTTTCGCCGTGATTTGATCGGCAACTTCGGCGTAATCCATCGGATCTACGATGACCGTCACGCTGTCGTGATTTTTGGAAGCGCTACGCAACATCGCGGGACCGCCGATGTCGATATTCTCGATCGCCTCTTCCAGCGTGACGTTTGGTTTAGCGATCGTTTGCTCGAACGGATAAAGATTCACGACAATCAAATCGATTGGTTTGATCTCGTGCTTTTTGACGGCCGCTTCGTGCGTGGCGTTCCCGCGAATATATAGAAGGCCGCCGTGAACTTTCGGGTGCAGCGTTTTGACCCGCCCGTCGAGCATCTCGGGAAAGCCGGTGTAAGCGCTCAGATCGCTGACGAGCATGCCTTGCTCTCGCAGAGTCTTGGCTGTGCCACCGGTGGAAATAATCTCTACGCCGGCCGCGGCAAGAGCTTCGGCAAAGGGAATCAACCCAGTCTTATCAAAAACGGAAATAATGGCGCGCTGAATCTTCGGCATATCGAGCGAGTAAATCTTACAGAAGAAGACGGGCAGTCAATGGTAAGTTGGGCATACGTCACGGCACGGGCGTATCTCATTTTTTTGCAGGCGTCCAGATGTAACCCTTTCAGGGTAGAGAATATTTCGCCAAGTTTCCCAGGGTAGCTCGCAGACTCGCAACCCTGGGCTGAGAGATGCAATCCCGTTGGGATTGAAAGGGTTTCCAAAAAGTGAGATGCGCCTTCGCGGCAGCGGCTTGCTTATGCGATGAGCAGGCAAACAAGTTTTAAGGAGAGGCGGCGCAAAGCGGTTGGGACGCTTTTGAGCCGGCCGCAACATTTTAAGGAAGATAAGGGTTTGGTGCATATCGTAAGTGATCCAATGGTTGAGTCATTCAACATGGGACTTCGGCTCGAATCAGTAGCCGACGGTGATTTCCAGGGGTTGGTGTGTTATTTTTGTGGCGCGGTGCGCGAGCGCTAAGGCCCAGAAGCGGTCGGAGTGGCCGGACTCGCTGCGGTCGGCGGTGAAACGGGTGTTGCCGCTTTTCGTCGGCTCTTTTCTAATCGCGCGGAGATCCGCGCGGATTTCGGGGGAGCTTGGGATTTTTATGGTGCGGTCTTCGAAGGCCATTCGCACTGGATAGGCTAGTTCTTCTTTCATGGCCTGGGTGAAGGTGATGCCTTCGACTTTGTATTTGCCGAAGCGTTGTTGGGCGCGTTCGGTGAATTGGCGGCCGATTCCGGTCTGATCGATGCAGCAGCGTTTTACCTGCGGCATTTCCAAGAGTCCGTAGAGACACTTTTCTTGTTGTTCGAAGGGTTGGTTTTCCATGACTTCGATCCCGCGGGTGTAGTAGGTGCTGCCGGATTTTTCGAGGACCCAGATGACGGTGCGGTCTTTGTCGCGGCCGATGTCGACGCCGACGAAGAGTTCGGGGTCAGTCAGGTTGGCGGGTGTTTCCCATTCTACGCCGTGCGAGTATTCGGCGGCGGTGATTAGGTCGTAGCTGAGGAACGCGCTGGCTTCGTCGGTGGAGACGCACATGTATTCCTGGTTGAAGGTTTCTTCGTCGATGGATTCGCGTTTTTTGAAGTTGAAGAAGTCGGCTTCGTCCATTTGTTGGATGGGATCGTTGGGTGGGAGTTGGGATTGGATTTTGTAGAGGCCACCCTGCTCTAGAAAATTTTGGAAGGTGATTTTGTAGTAGCTGAAGCCGCGCGGGTTGCCGTTGTGTTCGATGTCCATCATGAGGCGGTGGAACAGCGTGCTGGTGCCGCGCGGGGTGGAGAAGATGGAGAGTGAGCCGCCCCACATGGTTCCGGGGACGGCAATGGAGTAGAGTTTTTCCTGGTCGGGATGGAGTGCGAATTCGTCGAGGACGCGGTTGCCACTTTTGCCGGCTTGAGCGTCGGGATTTGAAGAGAGGGAGTGGATGCGGGAGCCGTTGGCGAATTCGATGCAGTTGGCGTTGCCGAGGCGGTCGCCGAGGATGAGGTCGCCGTGGTTTTCGAGCTTCAACGAGAGGCGTTGGGCGAAGAAGCGCAGATTGCGCAGATAATTTTGGGCGAGGCTTTCGTCGCGGCTGCTGACGAATGTTTCGATGGGTTGGGTGGAGTAGGCGCTGCGAATGACGTTTGCGTATCCGTCAGCGTAGGTCCAGCCGATCTGGCGTGATTTGACGCAGAATTTGAAGCGGCAGTCGTCGACGGCCCAGCGGGCCTGATCGGGCAGAAGAAAACCCGTGGGACGGATTTTGGCTTTGCCGACGAAGATGGCGTTGGGGTTTTGCGTTTTGTTGAGGGGGATGCGATCGGCGTTTTCGATTGTTGTCATAAAAATAAAGGATTCCTTTTTTGGCGGTTAAAGTTGTTTAAAGAAGTTTAAAGAAGTTTAAATCGTAGGGGTGATGGTGGTTGTTTTCGCGGGTTCGAAGTTTAAATCGGCGGCGATTTCGGATTTCACACTTGAGATTTGAGATGGCACGGGATTTGGGGTGTTGAAGCGCGGTGGCAGACCAAGGTCGGCAGCGATGACGGCGTAACCGGCAGCGGAGGTGGTTGGCCGGAATTGACTGGGTTGTGCTTTTTGTTTTTTCGCGATTTCGCCCTGGAGCTTTTGCTGGCGATAAGCGTTTCGGGTATGGGCACTGACGGAGCGCGAGAGGCGGAAGAAGTGCATCGGATCGGACTGAAGTTGTTGTTGCAGGTTTTCGATGCTGAAGGCTTTCATGAGTTTGGCGAGCTGAGTGGCCATGAAGAGATCGTTGAGCTGATGAAAGGACGCGGAGTTGGTGGCGCCGAGTTCGCGCAACAAATGGATATTAGCTTCGGATTGGGTGCGGATGATTTCGAGTTCCTGGCGGGAGTCGAGCCAGATGCGGTAGCCGGAACGAGCCCATTTGGAGATGTTTGGGCCGTTGATGCCGTGGTGGCCCATTTGTTCGAGCTGGGAAATTATTTTGGAATAGCCAATGTTGTCGGCAAGGGATTGGTTGATGAATTCGCGAGCTTCGGTTGGAAGTCGGGAGATTTTGCTGGCGGGATGAGGACGAGGGATGCGAGGGATTGGTGTTTGTTTAGCTGCCGGTAAGTTATTTGTGGCAGTCGGATTTTCGGTTTGTGTATTCATATTAGTTAATTTATGAGGACAAGTGTAACAACGTCACTTGGACAAAGGCTGTCCAAGTGAAAAAATTGTTTGAAAATTCTTTTCTGCGGAAAGGAGTTGAAGATTAGGCGGTTACGGCAAAAGCAAGGGTCAAGCGCGATTTGATTTCTGGCAGATGGTCTCGCTAAGTCCGCTAAGGCCGCGAAGAAGGTTTTCGGATTCTTTCCTTCGCGAATCTTTGCGGACTTCGCGAGATATCTCTCCAACGTCCAGCGCGATTTGTTGCGCTTGATTCGCAGCGGCAGCAGAACAATAGTCTGCTCAACCAATATGAACCAACCGTTCGTATATCAAAATTACCGCGACACCCCGTCGCATAATCATAGTTAGCTGAAAACTATGCGACGAGACTTGCTCCTAACGGCGATAATGGGTTTCGCCCTATGCATTTTCAGCTTCGCTGTATCACTGGCCAGGCCTACAGACTTCGGCCCGCTAAGTCTTGGAATCGCAAAGGCCGAGGAATCTTATGGACTGTCCCGCGAGGGTAGAGACATGCTTGATTCACATGCTGAGAACCTATATCGCGAGTACAGTTCTGAGGTGAGCACGTATTCTACCGCTTGGTACATCGCTCTAGGCGGACTGTTCATCATGTCCTCCAGCTGTCTTATGTTGTATGTGTACCATCGAAAAAAGAGCAGCTAACCAGAGCGCTTCAGCGCCTATGAGGTTTGTCAATACGTAGTGTGCGTCGATGATAGTTTTTTTGGGGTTGATCGCGCGGAGCGCAGTGGAACGAAGCGCAGTCGCGCGCGGCAGGCGGTTGGACATTGGTTCAATCCGCACCTGTTGTTCTTCTCGAGTCTCCGCTTATCTGTTCCTCTTCAAAGTTCCTTTCTTATTTCTCTCAAAGCAGGTTGCGTGAAGTTTGCTGCATCGGTGTCGCCGCGTTTTGTGTGTCGGGAGTTTGTCCCGCACCAGCTCCTATCCGGACAGTTGAGATAAGACTCAACGCCCACTGTGTCTTACTTGCCTGACTGCGGCGACCGGGGAGTCCGCCCCTTCTAACGGACGGATGAACGCAAGGTTCACCAGCTGAAGCTACGGACTGGACTCGCCCGATCGCAAATTGTTTCACGCTCTTAACTCTGGAGGTTCTACTCACGAAAAAATTAAATGTGGTTCACACGCCGACCCAGCCGAGGTCTGCCATGGTGCAACGGCCGGTTCGCCAGCGCCAGAGGTCCACGGCCAGTTGCCGGGCAAGGGCAATGACAGTTTTCTTCTTCATGGCCGTGCCGGCGGCAAGTTTGGTTTTCATTTTAAGTGCGGCCTTCCACCCCGGTTGCCACATCAGAAAACGCCAGACCGCTTCCACCAGGATCGCTCTGACTCGTCCGTTGCCCATGCGATCGATGCTGCCGACGCGCCGTTTGCCTCCTGAACTGTGTTCGCCCGGGCAACATCCGGTGTAGCTGCCAATCTGTTTGCGATTGTGGAAGCGCTGCCAGTCGCACACTTCGCCTTCCAGTGTCACAAGAGTGATCTCGCCAAGGCCCTTGGGCCGTGGTTGTTCTTTGACCCGCGCAATCAGTTCCTCTTCCAGTTCCTGCCGTTGTGTCTCCATGGCGACGAGGACCTCGCGGAGCTTTTCGAGAACACTGAGCAGCCACGGATCGAGGGTGGAAAGTTTTTTCCAGTTGCGCGCTCCCCACCAGCGATGGGGCAGTTTGACGTGGCTGTATTCGGCGGCTTGGCCGTGACCGCGATTGGCGAGCATGCGAATGGCTTTGTTGAGGAACTGTCTTCGTCGCGTGCCTTCGCGCTGGCGCTGCTCTTTGTCCGAAGGAATGCGGATGGGTGCAAGTTCGTTGATGTTGCCATCAACCCAGCGAGAGAGGCGCAGGCAAAGAGCGCGCGCGTCCAGCTTGTCGGTCTTGCGCTGGCCGTTGAGGGCAATCGGCGTGATCAAAAAACTTTGCGCACCGGCGGCGACCAGTTCGCGATGGAGCACGAAGCCGAACCCACAGCTTTCCTGCACGCAGAAAACTTGCAGGCCTTCGCTGGTCCACTTCTGAACCTGGGCGATGAGTTGCTCACGGCTGAATTTGCGTGGCGCTTGGGGTGAAGCGTGATCACGTTGGGCTACCGCCATGATGAACTCCAGATGCACGTCCAGGCCAAGCTTGAGAGCCGGTTTGCCGGCAAGCAGCACAGGACGTGGCAAAGGCTGGCGCGGCGGCACGTTTGCCAGCTTGCCCGCGGCAGGCACGCTGGTTAGGGTTGGGACTGTCATGTGGGGTTTGAGTAAATATGTTTTCATTTTCAAAAACATCGTGACCCCGTGTGGGGCTGCGACTCAACCCTTCATGACATCTGACGGCCGCCGCTAAGAACCCCATTTCCAATCGCGGATCTCCGGCATGTCGTCGCCGTGCTCGCGGATGTAATGTTTGTGTTCCATGAGTTTGTTTTGGATGGCCTGTTTGGCGTAGGCGGCCCGCGCGCCCAGTTGCGGCAGGCGGTCGATCACGTCGGCGAAGAGATGCGTTCTGTTGCGCTTGATTCGCAGCGGCAGCAGAACAATAGTCTGCTCAACCAATATGAACCAACCGTTCGTATATCAAAATGACCGCGACAGCTATTGGAGGCGGTCGGCGGCAGGTCTGGGACTGATGGGATGGTTGCTAGCGGCTATCACCGGAAGCGGGCTTTCCCGAGCCGAGGTCGGAGGAAGCGAAGCGAAAAATCCCGTTCTAAAACCAACGTTGCACGGGGTGGTTCTGACCACCAATAGCGTTCCGATTACCAACGCCACCGTGACGATTAAGAGAATGCTGGCCGGACGCGGAGCCGTGTATGTTTCCGATGCGCCAGAATGCAACCGGCAGGCAATGACGAAGGCCGATGGGAGTTTTGCCTTTGAGGGTTTGGCAGAGAACGCGAAGGTTGTGGCCGTGGTCACCGCGCCCGGCTACGAACTGGAAACGGTATACACCGCGCGTGACAACCTGCCAGCAGGGTTTTGGTCGCATCCGGCTGCTGCCCAGGCTTTGGAAATTAAGATGCTCCCGGCACCAGCCGGAGACAATCCACAGCAAACGGTTCACGGACGCGTCGTGAACGCTGATGGCAAACCGGTGGCGGGAGCGACGATCCTGGTTCATATGCTCCATACGGAGCGTGATTGGCACTCAGGAGGCGGGACGGCGTTCACCGACCAGCAGGGTAAATTTGCTTTTCGACCCAGAGAAAATATTATCGCCTGTGATTTTACCATCGAGGCGGATGGTTGCGTGTCACGGAGTTTTTCTGAAGTCCATCCGGGTCTCGGCACGAACATATACCAATTAAGCCAAGGTACCCGCCTCACTGGCCGCTTACTGAAAGACGGCCAGCCCGTGCCGGATGCCGGGATCGGAATTTACGATGTTAAAGGAGTAGGTTTGCTCAATAATTTTTCAACAGTCACGGATGGGAACGGGAGGTTTACTTTTTCAGGCCTTCAGGCACACGAGGAATTCTATTTATTTGGCATCATGCGGTCACTGCGGGAACTTGGCGCGTTGCCCCGGCAGCACATCAAAACCGGGGACGACGGCACGCGCATCGAACTGGGAGATTTGAACCTCGTAAAAGGCTATACAATCTCCGGCAGGGTGCAGATGCCGGATGGCAACTCAACCCGTGTTGCGGCGTTCACGCTGGCCCGAACGGAACTCACTCCGCCGACCGATCATGCGCCGACCAAGCAGGAAGAGAGCAACCGATCCTTTTACGGACTGGAGCATTCATTTGACAACTGGCGGGCCGACCCCGGAGCAGACGGAAAGTTTGAATTCACCGGCGTGCCTGGCGAAACCGTTTCCATTTTTTTGATGTTGAAACCGTTCGACATGGTATCGCCACGAAATATTAGCAGCGACGGGAAAGGATTCCGGTTGTTGGGAATGGTGGTGAGCAACAAGATCGATTTGGTCATCGAGCTTGAGCCGCACAGTGGACAAGTTTTTCCTCCAGCCCGGGACTATTTGGTGTTAAGCCGACAGCCGTTGGAGGGAGCGGAGGCGGCTGTTGCAAAATGAGGATTCAAGCGCGACCACAGTCGCGCATTCGCCTGATCCTGCACGAATGAAATCTGGAGTAGAAGAGTAAGTGGCGTAGATCGCGCTGTGGGGTTGCAATTTTGAAATCAGATTGATGAAGAGCGCCTCGTTGGTCTGCCGCTACGCGCTCCATTTCCAATCGCGGATCTCCGGCACGTCGTAGCCGTGCTCGCGGATGTAATGTTTGTGTTGCGCTTGATTCGCAGCGGCAGCAGAACAATAGTCTGCTCAACCAATATGAACCAACCGTTCGTATATCAAAATGACCGCGACACCTCGTCGCATAATCATAGTTAGGCCACTCCACACGCTTTGCTATGCTCGACCTCGCCATTGCATCCAAAGAGAGACACGACCGCTTCGTTCAGCGCGTTGTCGCTTCACGGGAGGTTTGGGGCCTGAAGAACGCAGACGGATGGGCTTGCACAGCCTCGTCGTCGGACGGCACAGAGGACAGGAGCGTTGTGCCTTTCTGGTCGGACCGCGCCTACGCCAAGCAGTGCGCGAAGGATGATTGGTCAGATTACGAGCCGACACCGATTCCTTTGGAGTTGTTTGTAGGTCAGTGGTTGCCCGGCATGGCTGCAGATAGTTGTCTTGTCGGCACGAATTGGAACGTGCAGCTTTGTGGTCATGAGATTGAGCCGTCGGAGTTGCGGCAGGAGATTGAGAGGCACGATGGACACGCGGCCTAACTATGCGCTGCAGCGAACCCGGCCATCGCGCTCTGGTTGCAATCCACGTGCCTCGTGGGCCGGGTCGCTGAGCTTGGGTCGTTCGGCCAACATGCGTATGCACACCAAATCCATCGTCCGCACTCTTCTCCTCACCGGAGTTCTTATCGTTCAGCCGCAGTTGTTCGCGCAGGAGAAATCCCGCCACATTCTTCCAGACGATCCAGCCAAGGCTTGGGCCGAGGTCGAAAAAGTTCACCAAGCATTGAGACCACCGGATGATTGGCGGTCGCACGAACCGGCGGCGGAACGGGTAGCTGAGTTTCAAAAGCAGGTTCGTCAAACAGCGGTGTCTTTCGCCGACAAAGCTCAGGAGTTTATTGAGCGTTTTCCTACCAACGAGAACGTCGGTGACGCTCGCATTACGGTTGTTCACGCGTTGAGCCATGCCGTAGCGGCGGGGGATGCAGAAGCGGAGAGGCGGATTGCGACGTTTGTCTCCACAGTTCTGGCCGACAGAAGCATCCCGGAAGATGGCCGCGCTGGAGTTTTGCTTTATTCAGGGAACGCAGCGTTTATGAAGAAAGTCGGGATGCGGTTGTTCACTGAAGGGTTGGGCAAGCTGAACGACGAATTTGAGAACGAGAGCATCGAGAGCATGCGCGCCGCGCTGAAGCAGTTTCCGTCCAATTCCATGATTTTCACCATGCTCGTCGCCGTCGCCCAGCGTTCGACAGGCGAGCGACAGAAGGAGTTGGCCACGGAGATTATCGGCGCGCCCGGCGCACCGACGGGCGCGAAGACCTTAGCGAATCATCTCCTGAAAGGGACGAAGCCGTATCAGGTGGGACAGCCCCTGGATATTCGTTTCACCGCGCTGGATGGGCGCGAGGTGGATCTGGCGAAGCTGAAGGGCAAGGTCGTGCTGGTGGAGTTTTGGTCCACGACCTGCGGACCGTGCATCGCTGAGATGCCAAACGTGAAAGCGGCTTACCAGAAATTGCACGACCAGGGATTGGAGGTCGTGGCGATTTCGCTCGATGAGAAGGAAAGTGCCTTGCGGCGCTTCATCAAAGAGAAGGTGCTACCGTGGCCGCAGCATTTCGACGGCAAGGGTTGGGAGAACCAATTTGCCGTGCGATACGGAATTTTTAGCATCCCGACGATGTGGCTGGTGGACAAGCGTGGCAATTTGCGGCAGACCAACGTTCGCGGCGCCCTTGAGCAGCGCATCACATCACTGCTTGATGAGCGGACATCTCCCACGCCAAAATGAACATGGACGACTTCAGGAATAACTGGCCGAACAAACCGGATGCACTGCTTTAGCGCTTTCTTTATTATTTCAGTCTTTGCGGCGTAGGCTGTTTGGCGTAGGCGGCACGCGCGACCAGTTGCCGCGCGGCAAGACCGCGACCAGTCAATGGCAAGTTGAGCTGACGTGTTTACTGTGACGCGCGGTAATACCCTTGCGGCGAATTTAAAATGTTGTCGTCGACAATTTGCCAGGAACCGTTTGTGTTCAGGAATGTCGTGAGCGTCGTCCAATTCAGCAAATCTGTGCTGCGTTGGATTGAGTTCGTTGAGCCGGGATTTCCACTTCCATTGATTTGGACGCGTCCATCGACGAATTGGACAATTTTCTCGAAGAAAACCGGCGCGACGGTGGGGATGATTTTCATGGCTAGAATTCCGTTGTTGGAATCCAACGCATAAACACGATCGTTGCCAAAATCGACGGCGCCGACACCGAAGGCGTTGGTATTTGCGGTGGCAAAATTTGTTTGTGCGATGAGAACGGGCGCGCCGTTGGTTAGAGTCAAATCGTAGAGTTGAAGATTTTCGGGCCTGTTCAGGCTAATGCCGGCGAGTAGATTCATTTCCGCGCCGACGCCGATCGGTGAAATCGCCAACGGGAAACCGGCATAGTTCGCCAGAGTTGTGCCGGTGCTGCCAGAATAGGAAACATTCAATAAAGACAGCCCGTTGGCCTTGCCCCAAAATGTGTTGTCCGCGCCGAAGGTGAGCCCCAATCCAAAGTTGCCTGAGGAAGAATTCGCAACGTTAATCGCGCGTGAACTGAAGGTCACACCGTCGGATGTGGTCAGTAACGCTACGCTGAGACCGCTGCGTGATCCGATCAGGACCTGGGTGTTCGTGCCGGAACCGCGCACAACAAAAGTATCGCCCCAGCGTTCGTTATCGCCGGGAGCCGGATCGCCGGAAAACATCAGGACCGGCGGCGCGCTCGCATCGTCACTTCCCCAACGATAAAGACGAAACGGCGTGGTAGCTCCGACGGTGGTTAGATTTCCGGCATAGATAGCACCGTCGTCCCCTGCACCGATCATGAGTAGATTATAGGTTCCGCCCGTAACCACCGATCCATCGACATTCATCGTCCAGAGGTCAGCGCCCGAATCGCCATCGAGCACGTTGATTTGCGTTGAGGGGTTGCGGCTGACCACGATGACATGATTTCGCGAAGCGTTGTATGCCATGCCGCGATCAGTTTGTCCGGTGCTTGCCAGATACGGCCTCGATCCGCCACCAAGGCTCCAAAGCTTGGTCCAACCTGCGGCATGAAATGTCGGGTTAACGACAATCGTCGCAGTAGCGCTGATGACGCCACCGACGTCGTTGCTGATGGTTACGAAATAGTTCCCTGCTTGGGCGGTTGAGATGTTCGGCAAGACTAAACTGGACGCTGTTGCTCCAGGCAACGGACTGCCGTTGAAATTCCATTGGAAGAGCAGCGTAGGACTTCCAATGGCACCGACGGAGAGCGTGACCGTTTTACCTTTGATTACATTCTGGCTCGACGGCTGCGCTGTGATGAATGGTTTTATCACGGTGACCGTCAAGGTGGCGTCGGAACTTGTTGCCGAGCCGTAAGCATTTGTCACAACGACGGAGTAACTGCCGGCGTCGTTTGTCGTTAGATTATTGCGGGAATAGCTGGAGCCAGTTGCACCGGAAATATCGGCGCTATTGAATCGCCATTGATAACTCAAGGGCGGACCGCCCGTCGCAATGACACTGAAGGTCGCAGTCGCGGCAAAATTCTGGGTCTGGCTTTGCGGCTGTTGCGTGATGCTTGGGACGGGAATGATCACTGTGAGAACAGCGTTCGAACTTGTCGCTGTGCCAACGGTGTTGCTGGCGATGAGCGTATAAGCACCCGCATCACCGGGTTGTATATTCGCATTGCTATAACTCGTATCTGTTGCGGCGGCGATGTTCGTCCCGTTGAGCTGCCATTGATACGTGGGTGTTGGGGTTCCAGACGCCGCTGCAGAGAAGGTCGCGCCGTTACCTGCAGTAACAGTCTGGCTTTGCGGCTGGGCCGTAAATGACGGCGCAGTCGGAATAGAAGAGAGAGTGGTTGCGCTGGCTTGCGTCGAGATGGCGGAGGTTCCCAGGTAGTTTGTGGCACGCACCGTATAATAATAGGTCGTGTTGGCAGCGAGGCTGATATCGCTGAAGGCGGTAGCGTTGACTGGCAGGGTCGCGATATCGGTGAAAGGTCCGCCCGATATAAAACTGCGCGCAACAACGTATCCTGCTTCGTTGGTTGCGTTGTTGGCCCACGTAAGGTCGATCTGCGAACTGCTCACTGGAAGCGCAATCAAGCTGGCCGGTTTCGCCGGCACGGACGTCGGATAAACGAACATCAATTTAATTCCGTCGGCCATCGGCACGTTTCCGTCCAACGTCGCGTCCGTCATGCGAATCGTCGTTGTCCCACTGCCAAATGGAAATCTCCCGACATAACTCCAAATGCCGGCGTTGGTCGTTTGGTCCGCATAAACGGTCTGCGCACCAGTCGCGCAATTCACAATAACCGGAACGCTCGCTGACGCATCCGCCCGGAATGGATGCCATTGAAAAACGTTGTAATCACCGGCAACGAGGACCTTTGGCGAAAACTCCGCGTATGCCGTTCCAGAGCCTGTTGCCTTTTTGCGATAGCTGATGCCAAACGCGTTCGTGTCCGTCCCTGTTTCACCCAAAAATGTCACGGTGGCGCCTGTGTTGCAGAAGACAGTTGTAATCGGCGTCCACGAACCGACGAAGTTCGCGCTCGCTTCATCGATGCAAATATTGTTCACGACATTGGAAAAAATCCCCACGGTGGACTCCTTAACTTTTGTCCACTGCGTTGGATTGTAGAGTTCGACACGAAACCAATTCGCTGAATTGAACGGCGCGGGGCCCGGGCGATTCACGTCGGCCATCATGTAATCAACGAACTCCGTGATGTCATTCGGCGGAGTTAACGTGGTGCCGCTGGTGCCGTTGTAGATCTCGCGCATGTACCACACCGGCTTGATCGAATTCGTCCAATAGATCGTCTGCCCATTGATGACGCTGGAAGTGCCGACGAGGCCGGCGTAAAACGCGTTGTAATTCGTGTCCGTCCAATTAATCGCCGCGCTGGCGCTGCCCTTCGTTGCCGCGTGATGGTAAACCTGCGGGATGACGACGTCCGACCAGTAGCCAAATTCCCTGTATGGAAAAGACGAATGCAGACCCAGCGTGTCGAACGGATTATGCGCGATAAACTTCGTCGGGAACGCGGCGCGCAATTGCGAGCACATATACCAGGCTTGGACGGGACCGTTCGTGATTCCTGGATGCCCGGCTTCCCATTCCGCTTCCGCATCCCAGATAAATCCATCGCCGCCGACACTGAAGACATATCTCGCGACGTTGTTTTCTCCATCGAGGTCAGAACCGTACGAGCGATTAGACCCAAAAATCAGCAGGCCAGCGTTGTGCGCCTTTTGCACCAGGCTCGGGCTGAACTGCGCGGCAGCGGTGTTGTTGGTCGAAACGTTGCCCGAACCGGTCCAAAGCATGTTGCTCGTGCCGGCTTTGACGATGACGTGCGACATCCCTTGCGATTTGATGTAGGCGAACATGCTGTCGACGTTGGTCACGCCCGGGACATTTCCGCCGAGTTGATTGGTGGCGCTCGAAAGGATATACAGCCACGCGCCGGTTCCGACATTGGCCGGATCAAACTGACCGTACCAACAATCGCGCAACACGGCCGACGCTGGCCCGCACGACAAATGCAGGATGAGCAGGCAAAGAAGTTTTAAGGAGAGGCGGCGCAAAGCGGTTGGGACGCTTTTGAGCCGGCAGCGGCATTTTAACGATGACATGGGTTTGCTGCCTATCGTAAATGGCCCGCTGAGTGAGTCAACTTAAAGCCTTGTTCACGTGGTAAGAATATGCGAACTGTTGGCGCAGATTAATTGTTAGGCGTGACCAGTTCCACCACATGAATCAAGTGCATGACCTAAAGGACTTGCTGAGAAACGTTGTTGCGGAGGGGGATTTCGGGCTGACGCTGCGCACAGGGGAGTCAACTGTGGTGCATACGAAAGCGGGACCGAAGCGACTCGAAGGAACGAATCCGACGCACGAAGAGATTACGGACTTCCTCCGGCGAGTCTCGGGTTCCAGAGGCATGCGCGAGTTTCGCAACAGCGGAGTCACCCGGTTCATAGTTCCGTTTGAGGGCGGAGTTCGTTTGGTGGGAGCCGCCCGATTGGAAAAGGACGACATCCACGTTGAGATACGCAGGATGATTGGAAATGACAAACGGTAGAACCGGAACGCGAGTCTGAAATGCTACGGTCCATTATTGTGTTTGTGAGATATGTCGCCGCAATTGTTGTGGCGTACATAGTTTCTTTTGCCGTGTTCTTCGGTGGAGCAGCATTGGTATACGTCATTTTTAAGAATTGTCCTGAGTGGATGATGAGGTTCGCTATGGGAGCTCAGTTTGCTCTGTTTGCGGCCGTTGGCTTTTGTGGGGTAATCTCAGGCACTCTGTGTCTGGAGAAAAAAGGTCGGCGCCTTGGTTCGGTTGTGTTGTCATTGTTAGGCTTGGCGTTCTATGCGTGGTTTACTCTTACGACGGAAGGGGATGAGCCGGGAGGAAATGTGTGGTTTCCTTACGTTTGGCTCTTGCCGTTAGCTATCGGCGGCTCGCTGGGATTTCTATTCTTTTTCCGGCAGCAATTGACACGCGATTGATTAGCGCTGGCGGTTTCGTCGCGCCCTCACCGGTGGCGTCCATTTACTGCACGTTTTTAACTCGTCGTCACCGTCCACCCCCGCGCGAATAAGGTATTTTTGCTGGTGACACCGGCGGCGCTGGGGGCGGCGTTGGTGCCGTTGCAAATGACGTTGCCGTTGTGCGCGCCGTTGGTGACGAGTTGGGCGAGGAGATTGTCGACTTTGGCGCTGTCCCAACCGCAATCGATGGCGGTGATGTCGAGGGTGGCGGCGGGAATAGTTGGAACAACCGTCCAGGCGGTGCCGTTGATGTAGAGCGCGCCGAGGCTGGCGGGCAAGGCGGGCAATGTGGTGAACGGGCACTGTCCGGCGTTGAGTTGTGTCAGCGCGGTCCCGGCCAAAGCGGGCAAGGCAGTGAGGCCGCTTTGCGACACGTTGAGCTGGACCAAGGTCGCGGGCAAGGCAGGCAAGCTGGTGAGGTTCGCGCAGGCGGTGATGTCGAGGTCTTGGAGCGCGGGCGGCAAGGCCGGGATGGAAGTGTAGAGGGCGGCGGCCATGGAAAGGGAGATGAGCGCGGCGGGGAAAGTGCAGAGCAAAGGTTCGGGCGCGCCGGCGCTGTCGAGGAGGAGGGACTGAATGGTGCTCGGGAGCGTGAGGTTGGTGACGGCGCTGCCGGTGAAGCTGATGTCCACGCAAGCGCTGAAGGTGCCTTCGGAAAATTTTATGGTGGTGGCCTCATGACCGTCGGCGATGATTTCGCTGATGCCGTCGGGAAAAGAGCCGCCGCTGAAAATGATGGGGTGATTGCTTCCCGGCGACCAGCTGATGAAGTCAGCGAGGGTGCCGGTGGGCGTGCTGCTGGGAACGGCTTCCAAGCCGCGTTCGCGCAAATATTTTCTGATTTCTTCGATGGTCATGGTGGTATTGGTGGAAAAGGTAGGGACGCGTTCCACCGCGTCCCCAATATTATTTTTGTGAAGGAAAGAATGGGACGACGTGGAAGTCGTCCCTACCGGTTACGGTTTGCAACTGACCACGACTTCATTGCTGAAGTTGCCGACGACCTGGTCGTTGACCATGAACTTGGCGCGGTATTCGCGCAACTCGGCTTTGCCCACGGCGAGCATGGGCCGGTTATCGAGGTAAGGCGAATGCAGCGGAGTCGCCAAACGGGTGAAGTCCGGTTCATCGCCGCGTTTGCATTCGATGTAAATGGCTTCGCTCAGGCCGCGCTTGGCCCGGATTTCGACAATGCCACCGCCTTTATCCACGGCGCTCAATTCGGGCGCGGTAGTGTTCAGGTCATCGGTGATTTCAGGGCCGACGATGCCGAGGGCGTCGGCGATGGCCGGTGTCAAATTGCTGGAAGCGCGGGCTTTTTTGGCGGCGAGCCGGGCGTGGGTTTCGGCGCCGAGACGACTCATCGTTTTGGCGTCGGCGGCGGCTTTGGCGGCAGCTTTGGCCGCGACGTTGGCGGAGAACTTGGTGTGAATATCGGTGTTATCAGCCGTAATCGGGGCCGTATCACCGACGACTAACCCAAGAGTAGCCGCATTGGCCAGAAGCTGAGTCTTGAAGTTATCGTGCCAGGCCAGGAAGGCATCGTCGCCACGGGGAATGAATCCATCTCTTTGCATATGTTGTTTATTTCTAAGTGTTTATACCATTGTTTAGGACTAGTTTTTGGAGGTTGGGAGGATTTGTCCAGAGCCGCCGAACAACCGTACAGCGGCGCTGTGCAACTGTTCGGAGCGGCTGAACAACAGTACAGAACCGCTGTACGGTTGCACGGCGGCGCTGAACAACAGTACCCGAGCCGCCGTCCAATTGAACGCCGCCGCCGAACAACCGTACAGAGCGGCCGTACAACAGGTACGGAGCCGCTGTGCAATTGAACGGAGGGATTGTACAAACGGACGAAGGAAGTACAACGTCGCGCCCAAGCTCCGGATACCGATTCCGGAACGCCCACCCGTGCTTTTTTGAACCCGCCACATTTTCCGCCCGCGTTTGTGCCAAAGGCCCAAGGTGAGGTCAAGTGTTTGTTGCGCTTGATTCGCAGCGGCAGCAGAACAATAGTCTCCTCAACCAATATGAACCAACCGTTCGTATATCAAAATGACCGCGACACCCCGTCGCATAATCATTGTTAGACCACTGTGCCTTATGACATGGAAGCGATGCTTCACAAAGAAAATCTTGGGACTCGTGTTAGCGGCCATCATTTTCTTAGGGCTGCTCACGGAATTCATCGGCGCACCGCAGGTCCACAAGGTGGTAGTCGCCACGATGCCCATCAAACCATCTTTCACGGAGATTTCGCGTGATAACACCCAGCGTGTTGCTGGTCCGGTTTATTACTGCAGTGCGGTAGCGTATGCTCCGTTTCTCGTTCGGGTCGATTACGGTTGGAACGCAGGCGGCGAGACCGGCGGAGGTGCGAGTGCGTTTTACTTTTGGATTTTTGGCATCACATTTCGAGTTCACGAGTTTGGGCATTGGATGTCATGATTTACCAAAAGTCTAACAAGAGCGCTGCAGGCACGCGCGGGATTCCCGCTCTGTTCCATACCGAACGCTCGCCCCGCTCTGCCTGAGCGCTGTCGTTAGACTGCTTCGCACTTTCCCTACGCGCTCCACTTCCAATCGCGCATCTCCGGCATGTCGTCGCCGTGCTCGCGGATGTAATGTTTGTGTTCCATGAGTTTGTTTTGGATGGCCTGTTTGGCGTAGGCGGCCCGCGCGCCCAGTTGCGGCAGGCGGTCGATCACGTCGGCGAAGAGATGGAATCGGTCCAGGTCGTTCAAGACGACCATGTCAAAGGGCGTCGTGGTGGTGCCTTCCTCTTTGTAGCCGCGCACGTGGATGTTGCTGTGATTGGTGCGGCGATAGGTCAGCCGATGGATCAGCCACGGATAACCGTGAAAGGCAAAGATGACCGGCTTGTCGGTGGTGAAGAGGTCGTCGAAATCCGCGTCGGACAATCCGTGCGGGTGTTCGCTGCACGGCTGGAGTTTCATCAGGTCAACGACGTTGATGACGCGGACTTTTAATTGCGGCAGGTGTTGGCGCAGGAGTTTGACGGCGGCGAGTGTTTCCAAAGTCGGAATGTCACCGGCGCAGGCCATGACGACGTCGGGCTCGGAGCCTTTGTCGTTGCTGGCCCATTCCCAAATGCTGATGCCCGCGGTGCAGTGTTTGATGGCGGCGTCCATGTCGAGCCATTGCGGCGCGGGATGTTTGCCGCCCACGACGACGTTGACGTAATTGCGGCTGCGCATGCAATGATCGGTCACGGAGAGCAAGGTGTTGGCGTCCGGCGGAAGGTAGACGCGGATGACTTCGGATTTTTTGTTCACGACGTGATCGATGAACCCGGGATCCTGGTGGCTGAAGCCGTTGTGGTCCTGCCGCCAAACGTGCGAGCTGAGGAAATAGTTCAGCGATGCAATGGGCGCGCGCCACGGAATATGGCGAATGACCTTCAACCATTTGGCGTGTTGGTTGAACATGGAGTCGATGATGTGAATGAAGGCTTCGTAGCAACTGAACCAACCATGGCGGCCGGTGAGCAGATAACCTTCGAGCCAGCCCTGGCATTGATGCTCGCTCAAGACTTCCATGATGCGGCCGTCGGGCGAGACGTTTTCATCGGTGGGCAAGCGCTCCGCCATCCAGCAACGCTTGTCGACTTCGAAGGCAGCACCCCAACGATTGGAAGCGGTTTCGTCCGGGCTGAAGATGCGGAAGGTGTGTGAATTGTTTTTGAGAACGTCGCGGATGAAGTTGCCTTGGATCGTTGCCGACGAAACTTCGACATCGCCGGGTTTGGTCACTTTCACGGCGTAGTCGCGGAAATCCGGCATGCGCAGTTCGCGCAGGATCATCCCGCCGTTGGCATGTGGATTGGCGCTCATGCGGAGATTACCTTTCGGCGCAATCTCGGCGAACTCCTGTTTGAAAGCGCCATTCTTGTCGAAGAGTTCCTCCGGCTTATAGCTCTTCATCCAATGCTCGAGGATTTTGACGTGGCCAGGTTGATCCATATCGCCCATCGGCACTTGATGGGAGCGGAACGTGCCTTCGGTCGGTTTGCCGTCCACTTCTTTCGGTCCAGTCCAACCTTTCGGCGTGCGCATGATGATCATCGGCCACATCGGACGCGTCAGATCCTTTTTCACGCGCGCGTTCTGCTGGATGTCTTTGATTTCGGCGAAGACCGTGTCGAGCGTCGACGCCATCAGTTGATGCATCGTCTTGGGATCATCGCCCTCGACGAAATATGGCTTGTAGCCGTAACCAACAAAAAGGCTTTCCAGTTCTTCCCGCGGAATCCGCGCAAGGAAACACGGCCCGGCGATCTTGTAGCCGTTGAGATGCAGAATAGGCAGCACCGCGCCGTCGCGAGCGGGATTAAGGAATTTGTTTGAATGCCAGCTCGTGGCCATCGGACCGGTTTCGGCTTCGCCATCACCGACCACACATGCGGTGATCAAATCTGGATTATCGAGCACCGCACCATAGGCGTGCGAGAGGGCGTAGCCGAGTTCGCCACCTTCGTGAATTGAACCGGGCGTCTCAGGAGCGACGTGGCTCGGGATACCGCCCGGGAACGAGAACTGTTTAAAGAGTTTGCACATCCCGTCTTCATCTTGCGCAATGTTCGGGTAAACCTCGCTGTAGGTGCCTTCGAGATAAGTATTGGCGACAAGACCAGGACCACCGTGACCGGGACCGGTGACGTAAATAATACTGAGGTCCCGCGCATTGATAATGCGATTGAGGTGGACGTAGATAAAATTCAGTCCGGGCGTAGTGCCCCAGTGACCAAGCAGACGCGGCTTGATGTCCTCGCGTTTGAGCGGAGTTTTCAGCAAGGGGTTTTTGAACAGGTAGATTTGGCCGACGGACAGATAGTTCGCGGCGCGCCACCATGCGTCCATTTTCTTGAGTTGATCGGGCGTGAGAGGCCCGCCAGCGGCTTTGGGTTCTGGAACGCGACGGCCAGCGGAAAGACGTGGAGATTCGGTCAGTTTCATATTGTTTCCTTCTCGCTAAGCAAGGCGCTCACAGTTTGCGCAATAAACATTTCTTCATCGGTTTTAATAACATACACAGTAACCTTGCTTTCGCTCTTCGAAATGATCGTCGCGTTTTGTTGATTTGCAATCGGGTCAAGTTTGATGCCGATAAACTCCAAACCTTCACAGAGACGAGCGCGGATCGCTGAGGAGCTTTCACCAATGCCGCCGGAGAAAATTAATGTGTCGAATCCGTCCATCGTCGCGGCGAGCGCGGCGAGATGCTTTTTCGCGTTGTAACAAAACGAGGCGACGGCATCGGCGGCGCGCGGATCTTTTGCTTCAGCTTCGAGCAGATCGCGCATATCGGAACTGATTTCCGAAATGCCCAGCAAACCGGATTCGGCGTTGACCATGTGCTGGAATCGTTCCACCGACATGTTCTCAGTCCGAGCAAAATAAGCGGCGAGGCTGGGGTCGAGATCACCGGTGCGACGGCTCATGACAAGACCGGCTGTTGGGGTGAAAGACATCGTGGTGTCGACCGAACGCCCTTGATGAACGGCGGTCATGCTCGCGCCATTGCCGAGGTGCGCGATGATGATGCGGCTGTTAGCGACATCGGGACCGTACGTTTGCTCCAGTTGTTGCATCAGCCAAGAGCAAGAGAGGCCGTGAAAGCCGTAACGGCGAATGCCGTGCTTCTCGTATTTACGGGGAATTGGAAGCAGGTATGCGACGCGCGGGAGGTCGCGATGAAAGGCCGTGTCAAAGCAGGCAAATTGCGGCACGTCTGGAAAAAGTTCTGCGCAGCTACGCATGACGGAGATTTCGGCCGGCAGGTGTTCGGGGTCAAAAGGGCTAAGGCGTTCCAGTTCGGCAAGCATTGTTGAATCGATGCGCTGATGCTGACGATAACGTGGCCCGCCGTGCACGACGCGATGGCCGATGGCGCTTAGCTCGTCCGTTCCGAGCGTCTTTTTGATGGGC
The DNA here is from genome assembly GCA_963702845.1 of uncultured Verrucomicrobiae bacterium. Taxonomy (GTDB): domain Bacteria; phylum Verrucomicrobiota; class Verrucomicrobiia; order Limisphaerales; family Palsa-1400; genus JAICXV01. The sequence goes on from OY969763.1 coordinate 2,202,045, forward strand.
TGCAGGAGCAGCGGCAAAGCTTCAGCGTGACTGTGGATATTCAACGTCCGCTGCTCAGAGCCGAGATGAAGGACCGGATCAGCGAGACCGATGCGGTCTATTTTGCCGGCAACGCTACGGCTAAGGTCGCTCGCGCCATTTATGAAGAGTGCGAACTTCAAGCTCGAGGAACCGCCGTTAATTGTCAGGATCGCGGACACGCGGAAGTGTAAAACAAAAAGTTGATTTCGCCATATCCAGTTTAGACTGATAGCCGAAGCATGAAAACAAGCATTGGTGTGTTGTTGTTGGCTGGGGGCATAATTGTGTCGTGCGTCACAACTCGAGCTGAACCACGCGCATATAAGGATCTCACGTTCACGGAATTCTTCCGGCGCACGAACGGATGGGTTTCCGGCGACGGGGCGGTTTCGGTTCCACTTTCCGATGGACGGGTGCTTTGGCTTTTCGGCGACAGTCACCTCGATGATTACGATCCAACAACGAAGACGACGGCTTGTCTGTTTCAATGTCGGAATGCTGGATTGTTGCAGAGCAATCGAACGGATTTGAAGAGAGCGCGCACCTTGCAGACGACCAAACCTGTTTTCAGATCCTGGTTCAAGAATTCGACCAATGAGGATTTGTGGTTTTGGCCGATGTGCGGATTTCAGAAGAAGGACGTGGTCTATATATACCTGTGCGCGATGAAAAAAACCGGCGAAGGCATGTGGGGATTTGCCAGCGCTGGAGCTGATTGTTGGGGAAAGGTTGCGTTCCCGAGCATGGAGATTGTTGATTACATTCCCCTGCCCCACTTCGATGGCGTGCAGATGGGACAAGGGTTTGTCGAGGAGGATGGATGGATTTATGCGTTCGGAAGCAGGGCACACGGGATTGCATCCGATGTCATTGTGGCACGATTCAAGCCTGATGAACCGACTGGCTCGTGGGGTTTCTGGGATGGCACGAATTGGAACGGGACGTGCACCAATGCAGCCTTGATCGGGCGAGCGAATGTTGGCGTGCATGTTTGTCGTGTGCGTGGGAGTTACGTGCTGACGTCGGGAGCGTTCAGTATGGCGTGTGATCAGGGGCACGAAGTTTTCATGGCGACGAGCGACAAGCCGAACGGTCCGTTTTCTAAACTGAAAAAAGTGTGGACGGTCGATGACACGTATAAAGGGCACTATCCGTTTTACTATATTCCACAGGCGCACCCGGAATTCATCAATGGACGCGATGAGATTTTGGTGACGTATTCGATCAATGGCTATGAACCGGCGGTGGCGACGTGCGTCGATGGACGTGCCATTCCGGATCATTATCGGCCCAAGGCGATTCGGGTGCCGCTGAAGATGATTGGCATTAAATAAAGTTAGAGACTCGTCACCTCGTCTCCTACAAGCGACGACTTGAAGAATGGCGATTCTTTGGAACGTTGAATACGTGACTACAACACATTCCATTGAGGCGGATGAACGCGGGTTGTTGGTGCAATGTCCGAAGTGCGACAAAACCAATCGCATGGATTACGCGCGACTGGGAGAGACGTTTCGCTGCGGGAGTTGCCAGACGGAATTAGTGGCACCAAATGCGCCGGTTGAGATTTCCAGTGACGCCGCGTTTGATGCGTTGACGAGTAAGTCGACGCTGCCGGTTGTGATTGATTTTTGGGCGTCGTGGTGCGGGCCGTGCAAAATGTTTGCGCCGGAGTTTGCGCGTGCCGCGCAGGCGAATGCGGGCAAATGGATCGCGGCAAAGGTGAACACGGAAGAGTTGCCGGGAGTTGCGCAGCGATTTGGAATCCAAGCGATTCCGACGCTGGCGTTATACAAAGGCGGACGCGAAGTGGCGCGCAAACAAGGTGCATTGCCAGCAGCGGCACTCGAACGATTTGTTTCGCAATCGATCCAATGAAAGCTTCGGGGATAAAAACGGTACGGATTCCTTCGGGTCGTGAGATTCCGATGGTCGGCCAGGGGACGTGGCGAATGGGTGAAAACCGCTCGGAACGAGATGCTGAAATCGCGGCGCTACGGCTCGGGTTGGAGCTTGGCATCACGCTAATTGATACCGCTGAGATGTACGGCGAAGGAGGTGCCGAGATTATCGTTGGTGAAGCGATTGCGGGGCGGCGCGACGAAGTGTTTTTGGTCAGCAAAATTTATCCGCATCACGCCTGTCACGAAGGGACACAGCAGGCTTGTGAGCGCAGTTTGAAACGGCTCAAGACGGATCGTCTCGACCTGTATCTTCTGCACTGGCGCGAATCGATTCCGCTGGAGGAAACGGTTGAGGCGTTTCTCAAGCTGAAGGCCGAGGGAAAGATTTTGGACTTCGGTGTTAGCAATTTTGATCTGTCGGATATGGAGGACGCGGCTCGCTTGCCCGGTGGCGATCAAGTCGCAACGAATCAGGTTTATTACAACCTGGAGCATCGCGGGATTGAGTTTGATTTGATGCCGTGGTGTGCGGAACGCGGGATTCCAATGATGGCCTACTCGCCTCTGAAAAGTTCCGGTGATGATAAACACGCCTTGCTCGGGCAATCGGCGTTGAAGCGAATTGCTAAAGCGCACAATGCGACGACGGCGCAGATTGCGTTGGCATGGTTGTTGCATATGGGTGTCGTGGTGATTCCGAAAGCGGTCAAACCGGAGCATGTGCGGGAGAATCGCGCGGTCGCGGAAATTCAACTCACGACCAGCGATCTCAAAGCTCTCGACAAAGCGTTTCCGCCACCGGCGCGCAAGGTGCCTTTGGCTATGCGTTAGAGCCGCGGCCCAGAACGTCCGGTCCGCCGAAACTCAGAAAAGGAAATGTAACGTCACGCCTAAGCACCGTCTTCGCATGCCTATTCGCTCTATGCGGAAAATATGGTGGTGGTCGATTGGCGTTTGCTTTTATATATGCCGAGCAGTTTATGGCCAACCAACATTCAAAAGTCACACCCCGTCTTATCTGTGCGCTCGGAATTCTTGTGCTGCTTTTTTTGGCGGAACTGGCCAGTAGTTTGTTAGCCTGGCGTCATGGTAATCGGGATGGTTTTGGGTTGGTATCAATGCAGTCGTTTGCTTTTCTTGGTCTTGTTTGGGCGACAGTAGTCATTTTCGCCGAACGATCTTCCCGATTGTTAAGCTGGTTGGCTAGCACTGGCAGAACGAAGCAATTTCACATTTTCCGGGCGATCCTGGCTATTGCAGCATCCATCATTTGGATCCTTATCGTCGTCAGTTTCGGGACTCGTTATGCCTTGGATTGCTACGCCAATCCGTCGCTGCTTGAATTTGCGTTCGCAAATTGGTCAAACGGCTTTTGGGCACACACAGCGGTGATTTATCGCTGGATTCTATATGTCCTTCCATTCTTCCTCGCTGGAACGGTCGCTTTAATAGTGCGCAGCATTTGGCAACACGGAACGAGTCTTAATTTTTTTGGAGATGATAGATTTAAACGGCCGGTTTTGTATCTGTTCCTGGCACTTGCTGCGTGCTTCACCGTTTCTATGGTGCTTCTTAATCGTGAGGAGGATAAGGGATTACGAAACAGAACGATTTCTCATCTGTGCTATAGGACTGAACCGGTTTTTGCGTTTGCAACGGGCTGCGTGGATCTTTGGAACCAGGCGAGATATGAGGACGCCATCGTGGACGAAGCGAATTTTCTTCCTCGTTCCACGGCTTTCATTCCGCCCACGGCAATCAAACGGAAACCGAATATTATTTTTTTCCAGATCGAATCCTGCCGTCCAGATGTTGTTGATCTGGTTCATCAAGGAATCGAAGTTACGCCAAACATCAATAAGGTTGCCCGCCTCGGCACGCGCTTTACAAAGGCGTACGCACCCGCGACGCACACGAGCCTGTCCAACGTTAGCATCCCTTCTTCGACATACCCACTACGTCGGGACCTGCTTGCGTCGTATCGCGCCGATGATCCCCAGCCAAAAAAGTTGATTTGGGATATTCTTAAACCGTTCGGCTATGAGACGGCCTGGATTTCTTCAGACTTTGAAGGATGGGCGGGAATGCGTGATTTTCTGCTCACGCCGGCGCTGGACGTTTTTGAGGATTCAACCACGACCAAGTTGCAGGCTCACCCGGAATTGTTAAAAGGAACATCCATTCATGTTGAATTAGCTCCCGATCGTGAGACTGCAAATGAGGCGCTGCGTTATATCGGCACTAAGTTGGACCAAAAGAGCCCGTTCTATCTTACGCTCAGTTTGAGTGACTCTCATTTTCCATACGTTTCATCGATGAAAACGAATTGGTTTCAACCGTGCGGGGTTCCAGCAAGCTGCGCGATTTTCGATTATCCGATAGAATTGCGAGATCAGATTCGCAATTCGTATCTGAACTCCATCCGTGGGATTGATGTTCTGTTCGGCGAACTCGTTGCGCTCCTGAAGGAAAAGGGAGCGTTTGATAACACGATTATCGTGATTTATGGCGACCATGGAGAATCGTTTTACGAAAATGGCATTCTTTCCCACGCGAATTTGCCCTACGATCCGACCGCACGCACAACTCTGGTAATGTATGGCGAAGGAATTTTTTCTCCCGGCATTGAAGAGTATCCTACTTCGCTGGTCGATGTGGTGCCCACGGTGCTGGCTCGATTGGGAATACCTCACCACCCGAATTTTCAGGGCATCGACGTCCTTTCACCGCAACGGCCAGCGGTTGATACCCGGTGTCTTTACGTTCACGTCGATGGTCGCGTAAACGCGGACGGAGTGGTTGCTGCCGGGCGCTGGAAATATTTTGCCGATAACGGCGCCGGCGGGACCTACCTATACGATCTCGCCAGCGATTCTGGTGAAGAGCATAATATTGTAGGTTCTTCTCCAGATGTTGCGGCGATACTCGCAAAGCAGCTTGAAACATTTCGCGTGAGTCAACTTGCGTATTACCGGTCTGCCAAACTCTACACGCGTTTTTTTCCTCCTGCTCCGCCTCAACTCATGTCCTCCTCACAACAGACCAGCAGCCGGTAGCCGCTACTCTGTAGTGATAAACGACGGCGGAAATGCAGAGGTAAGGTCCTTTGCCGCTTTGACTTCGGCACGCTAGCTGCTAATTGCAAAGGCATGGGTTTTCCCGTTGGTTTAAAGTCAATCGCCCGCCATAGCAAGTCTGTCAAATGCTTGCTGCTACTGACGTTGACACTTGCAACATCACTCAATATGTGGGCTCAAACACCGCCGCCGAATGACGATTATGCCAATCGGATTCAGCTCGTTGGGACCGATGTGACGTTCTCCGGTACAACAGCCGGGGCAACCCAAGAAAATGGCGAAGACGTCCTAATGGCAAATGGTCTACTTCAGAACATTGGCTTACCCACAGTTTGGTGGTCATGGACAGCGCCTGTGTCCGGGCACGTGACCGTTGATTTATCCAGCTATTCGGATCCCCGCTTCAGGGACATGTTTAGTTTTGTAGCTTTGTGGAATATTATCAGTTGGTCCGATCCGGACTTTCCCTATGCGCAGGGAACTACGGATTTTGGCAGAATACTTGGCCTGCCAGGTCATGCTCAATTCAGTTTTTATGCGGAAGCAGGGACAAATTACGACATTCAGGTTTGCGCGCCTCCCTACGGCTCATTCACGTTTCACCTTGTAGAAACGAACACGCCGACAATTTTAGTGCAACCGCGCGACAGGGCCGTCGTGGTCGGCGACAGCACGTATTTTGGTGTGATACCAAGCTCGTTCGAGACATCGAAGTATCAATGGCGCTTCAACGGGGCTGACCTCGCGGGACAAACACATGCGATTCTATCGGTTGATAATGTTGATTTGGCTATGGCGGGCAGTTACTCGGTCGTCGTCAGCAATGACTTTGGTTCGGTGGAAAGTTCCGCAGCAACGTTGATTGTTCGCACCAATTTTGTCGCGCCCACACTGATCGTAGCTGGAGTCAATGCTGACTCGACAGTTAACTTGGCGTTACGTGGAGAGCCCCTGACGTATTATCGAATTCAATCGTCGAGCAATCTTACTGATTGGACGGACGAACGCAGTTTCCCGCTGGGACAGCATTATATTGGAGTCACATCGGTCATTTTAAACAGACAGTCGGCCACTTCGTTTACTGTTCCGTTTGGCGAGCAAAGCAAGTTTTTCCGGGCTTTAGTCTACCAACCAACGTTCGACGCCTCGAATAGCACATATGCGGAAAGCCAACTCTGCGTTAACGACTTGCGCAAAGCCCGATTTGCCAAGGAGTTTTGGTCCTCACTCCGCATTGAAGACGGTCCTGGCCGCTGGCCCGGTGAAATGCTGGGTGATAATCCATCGAACGATTTAGAGAACTACGTTGCTTTGTATGCAGTCATTAACGGGCCTCATTGCAGTCAGGATCTGGATTGCGTTGAAGCCACCTACTTCTTGAGTTACGTGGGCGACTATCCGCAGTGCAAAGTTGACGGGCTACATCACGTGCTCGAAGAGCCGCCGGATGAGTATTGATCGGACATCGACCAAGGGTAGCTTCACTCATTGACGCACCGTTACTTTACAGTATAATCCCCTTAGTCGCTGGTCTTTACCAGCACTCCGTTTTCCTCCAGAAACGGGAGACGATCTTTGACAAAAAGTAGCAACAAATAACAAATGCTTCTACAAAATGGCTAACAGTTGCAAGAAGTAGTGGGTAGTAGCAACTAGTAGCAACATTCCCGCAATATTTTCGCAACCATCTTTACCGTTATAGTTGCAATCGAAAGCACATTGACATTTGTAGCAGCGGTAATCTATTAACTACCGCTACTGCACTGGCTTGCGAGGCAGAGCCTGGATGTGAAAGTGAGTAAGGTAGGTTGAAGTTTGAAATGTATATACATGATTTATTTCTAGGTGGACGTTGAACGTAAATGGCAACGACGAGAGTATCTGACTGACGTAATAGGAGGTTCACGAATGGCAACAGACTGGATGATGGGACTGTTGTCGACGCAAAATAAAAGTGCACGGGAAGTTGCACAAACGCCTTTGAGATTAGAGGTGAGATTGAAAACGTGAGTGGAGGAAATGCGGTAGGATCGAGAGAAGTAAGGACGAGTCGCAGAAAGAACAAGCGCAGACGAATAGGTAACGATCGTAAATGATAAGAGAGAATGGGGCGGGAGAAGGCTTGTAGTTCGCGCTGCGGAATTAATGGCGTCGGACGAAATGAGCACGGTGCCATTGTCGCAGACTGCCAGAAAGATCGCGTTACCATAGGCGACACCAAGAATGTTGTTTATCACAGTAGAGGACTGACCCGACCATGACAACGAATCGGTTGAGGTAAGGATCTGTTCCTCTATCTGAGTCTTAAGTACGGTAATCTATTAATAGATACGGAATTTGGACGCGCCATTTTTCTACGCGGTCTTTGATTTTCTTTTCGGTCCCCTGCTCTGTTGGTTCGTAATATTTTTTCGCGGCACCTAAATAGTCTTGTGGGACGAAGTGGTCGGGATGGTCGTGGGAGTATTGGTAGCCTTCGCCATGGCCCAATTTTTTTGCGCCTTTGTAGTGAGTGTCTTTGAGGTGTTGCGGGACGGCCAGGGTGCGGCCGCTGCGGACGTCTTCGAGCGCGGCGTCGATGGCGAGGTAGGCGCTGTTGCTTTTGTTGGCGGTGGCGATGTAGATGGCGGCTTCGGCAATCGGGATGCGCGCTTCGGGCCAACCGACGAATTCAGCAGTTTGATGGGCGGCCATGGTGAGGACGAGGGCCATGGGATCGGCGAGGCCGACGTCTTCGGCGGCGCAGATGAGCATGCGTCGGGTGATGAAGCGTGGGTCTTCACCGGCATGAATCATTTTGGCGAGCCAATAGAGGGAGGCGTCGGGATCGCTGCCCCGCATGGATTTGATGAAGGCGGAAATGGTGTCGTAATGGGCGTCTTCATCGCCGTCGTAAACGATGGCTTTTTTCTGGATGCATTGTTCGGCGACACTGAGCGTGATGTGGATCGTACCGTCAGCAGCGGGCGCAGTGGTGAGCGCGGCAATTTCGAGGGAGTTGAGGGACTTGCGGGCGTCGCCATCGGCAACTCTCGCCAGATGACGGAGCGCGTCGTCGTCGGCTTTGATTTTCATGAAGCCGAGGCCGCGTTCTTCGTCGCGCAAGGCGCGGTTGAGAAGTTCTAGGAGGTCGTCTTCAGTGAGGGATTGAAGTTCAAAAATTTGCGAGCGCGAGACGAGCGGCGAGTTGACGAAGAAAAATGGATTGTGGGTGGTCGCGCCGATGAGCCGCACGACGCCGCTTTCAACGTCGGGTAAGAGAATGTCTTGCTGGGCTTTGTTAAAGCGATGGATTTCGTCGATGAACAGAATTGTCGTCAGGCCGGTGTTTTCCTGGCGATTGGAGGCGGCGGCGAGGACGCGGCGCATGTCGGCGACGTTGGATTCGACGCCGCTAAGGCGCTCGAATTTGCTGCGGGTTTGGTTGGCAATGATTTGCGCGAGGGACGTTTTGCCGGTGCCGGGTGGGCCGTAGAAAATGAGGGATTGGATGCGGTCGGCTTCGATGGCGCGGCGGAGCAACTGGCCGGGAGCGAGGATGTGTTTTTGGCCGGCGAATTCGTCGAGATTGCGCGGGCGCATGCGCGCGGCGAGCGGTTTTTGGGAAACGACGTGATCCTGCGGCGAGGGGTTGGTCGCAGGTTCTTCGCGTGGGGCGGAGAAAAGGTCGTTCACGTGTTTAACATAGGAGAAGAAAGCGCCAAACACCAAGCTCCAAGCTCCAGAGAAACTTCAAACCTCAAGCACCAAAGAGCTAGCGATAGACATCTTTACGATGCCTGACACAAAAAAAGCTCCAGACGCGGAAGCATCTGGAGCTTTGAAAAATTAACCCCACCGTAATGCCGTGTATAAACAGTTCCTTTGAACGCTCAGGAACAAAGGTGGAGCCGAGTCGATCGATTTCAACTTCCAGTCAAGGCCTGTCGGCCACGACCGAGGTTAGGGCTCCTGTATGTTTTATTTACGGTTCAAGGACTTTGTTTCTAAGCACGAACATGGCAGGGTTAAATCCTTAAAATCTTTTGCAAAGAACAATCTAAACTACGCTTCAACTTTTGCAGATAACGGGTTTTCCACAAGGGAAAAACTTTTAAAAAGTTTCTAACGCGACAGAGTTTGGCATATTCCAAGCATCTTTGCGTCGGTGGATTTGCTGAAAAAAAGGCGCGACTGCACCACGGTTTCTGTTATACTCGGCCCCCTGTGAAAATTGCGATTATTGGTCTCGGCTATGTTGGTCTTCCGTTGTGCCTGCAATTTGCGCGCAATGGCGTGCAGGTGGTCGGGCTGGACATCGACGGCGCGAAGGTCAAAGCGATCAACGCGGGCAAGAGCTACATCCAACATATTGAGTCCGCTACGATCGCCGCGGAAGTGAAAGCGAAGCGCTTGTCGGCTTCGACGGATTTCAGCAATATTGCCAAAATCGATGCGGTGATTATTTGCGTGCCAACGCCACTGAACAAAAATCGCGAACCGGATATTTCTTACATCATCAAGACCGGGGAAGCGATGGCGCCGTATTTGCAAAAGGGCACGCTCGTGTCGCTGGAGTCGACGACTTATCCCGGCACGACTGACGAAGATTTGAGGGCGGTTTTGGAGAATGGTTCCGGGTTGAAGGCCGGGTCGGATTTTTATTTGGCGTTCTCGCCTGAGCGTGAAGACCCGGGTAATCCGGACAGCAAGGTTGCGCTAATTCCGAAGGTGGTTGGTGGTTTGACGCCGACGTGTTTGAAGAAGGCAGTCGAGCTTTATTCGAAGGCGATTAAGACGATCGTTCCTGTTTCATCCTGCCGCGCAGCCGAAGCGACCAAGTTGCTCGAGAATATTTTCCGCGGTGTGAATATCGCGTTGGTAAATGAATTGAAGGTGGTTTACGACGCCATGGGTATTGATGTTTGGGAAGTGATCAATGCGGCGAAGACCAAGCCATTTGGTTTTATGCCCTTCTATCCGGGGCCTGGTCTTGGTGGTCACTGTATTCCAATTGATCCGTTTTATTTGACGTGGAAGGCGCGCGAGTACGGACAAAATACGCGCTTCATTGAGCTCGCCGGCGAAATCAATACGGCGATGCCGCATTATGTCGTTGAACGCACTGGAGCGGCATTGAATGCGAAGCGCAAATCTATCAACGGCAGCCGGATTTTGTTGGTTGGTTTGGCGTATAAGCCGAACGTGGATGATATGCGTGAGTCGCCGACGTTTGTGTTGATGGATCTTTTCAAGCAGCGCGGCGCGAAGATTTCTTATTACGACCCGCACATTCCGTTCATCGGAATGACGCGCGAACATGCGCATTGGGCGGGGACGAAGTCGATTGCGTGGAATAAAAAGGCTGTCGCCGCCTATGATGTCGTCGTGATTGCGACGGCGCACAAGACGGTTGATTACAAGGAACTGGCGGGTTGGTCGAAGTGCATTGTGGATACGCGGAATGCGATGGCGAGCGTTAAGACGGCAGACGGACAAGTTTGGAAGGCGTAATGTCTCAGTACGATCAACTCGAGGGAACGTTACGTGCGTCGCCTAAGAGTTGGCTCGTGACAGGCGCAGCCGGTTTTATTGGTTCCAATCTGGTCGAGGCTTTGTTGAAGCTCGATCAGAAAGTGGTGGGGTTCGACAATTTTTCCACCGGTTATTTAAAAAACCTTCAAGAAGTTCAGCAGATCGTTGGTCCGAAGCGCTGGACGAATTTCAAACTAATCGAGAACGACACTCGCGATGGGGCTGCCTGCCAGAGCGCGTGTGCTGGCATTGATTATGTCTTGCACCAGGCGGCGCTGGGTTCGGTGCCGCGATCGATGGCGGATCCAATTGCGTCGCACGAATCGAATGTGACGGGTTTCCTCAACATGCTCGTCGCTGCGCGGGACCAAAAGGCGAAGCGATTGGTGTATGCGTCCAGCAGCGCCATCTATGGCGATCATCCCGGGTTGCCGAAAGTCGAAGATAAGACCGGTAATCTCCTTTCCCCTTACGCGGCGACGAAGTTGATCAACGAAGTTTATGCGGGAACGTTTGCGACGGCGTATGAATTCAAAAGCATCGGGTTGCGATATTTCAATGTGTTCGGCCCGCGACAGGATCCTGATGGAGCTTACGCCGCGGTGATTCCCAAGTGGATTGCGGCGTTGATTAAACAAGAGCCAGTCACAATCAACGGCGATGGCGAGACGAGCCGGGATTTTTGTTTCGTTGATAACGTGGTGCAGGCGAACTTGCTCGCGGCGACAGCGACCAATCGGGAATCGGTTAATCAAGCCTACAATATTGCTATCAGTGAGCGCACGACGCTGAACGAGTTGTTTGACTTACTTCAGACAAGCTTGCGCAAGCTCGACGCCAAACTTCCGTTGCAGAAGCCGAAGTATCAGGATTTCAGGGCCGGTGATGTGCGACATTCTTTGGCGGATATCAGCAAAGCGCGCAAGTTGCTCGGCTACGAGCCGAAATACCAGATTGCGGATGGAATTAACATCGCGCTGGATTGGTATTTGAAGAACGTGGTGTAAAACTCTACTAAGGCTCTGTGGATATTCGCGTGCATTTCTATTCGTGGTTTAAAGACCTGACACATTGCGATGATGTATTGGTCCAAGTTGATTCCGGCGCTTCCATTGCGGAATTGAAGACGGCTGTTTTTGAAAAATTCCCAAAACTTTCGGCGGTCCAAAACTCCATGCTTGTTGCGGTAGGCGTGGATTATCAGGCGGGCGATTATGTTTTGCGCGAGGGTGATGAGGTTTCCCTTTTCCCTCCGGTTCAAGGCGGTTGAATTATGCATCGCGAAGTGACCATAACGGCTGAAGCAATCGATGAACCGACACTGCTGCAAAAGCGCGTTTTGCCTACGAATATGGGGGCGGTGATTTATTTTATCGGCGCGGTACGTAATTCAGAGTCAGGCGCGCCGATTAAGGCGATCGAATACGAAGCGTTCGATAAAATGGCGCGACATCAATTTGAGTTGTTGTTTGCCCAAATTGAAAAGCGCTGGCCCATTCAGTCGATTCGCCTGGTGCATCGTATCGGGCGCGTTGATGCGGGTGTGCCTTCGCTATGGGTGGAATTAATTGCGCCGCATCGCGGAGAAGCGTTCGCAGCATGTCAGTGGTTGATCGACGAGATGAAAAAAGTCGTGCCGATCTGGAAAAAGCCGATCGCTAGTTAGGAAGAGTCTGAAGCAGATCGTCAATATTCTTCGTCATGCGTTGGCATGCTTGGCCGGCGTCCATACTGCCGCTATCGCGAATGTGCCAATAGTGAACCTTGCGCTCTTCGTAGTTTGGATACCGCTTTTCAAACCTGGCGCGGTGTTCAGTTTCATCCATGAGAACGATGTAGTCGCTTTGTTCGAGGTCTTTCTGCGTCAGAGTTTTTGGCGCTCCCTTGCACAGAGCCAGTGGCACACCTCTCCGCTTTAATTCCCGAAGCGCAATGGGTGAAATTCCATGTTGCCATGACACTAACGCCAAGCCCCGCGACATTGCTCTCCAGTGAACGTGGGAGGTGCTGGCCTTTTGGTTAAAAAGCACTTCGGCAAAACGGCTGCGATAGAAATTTCCCGTGCAGATAAATAGGATTTGTTTAGGCGAACTTGACGAAGTCTGTCGCGTATCTGCGCCAACATTGCTGCATAAGACGAGCAAAAGAATTGTCGCGGCAACCGATAATTTTAGAAATGAACGGAGCATGTGGCGGATTATTACCAAATTTTACGCCGAGATTGGTCGATGGTGTTAAATTCCGAATGTGCGTCAACGAAGAGGACATAGCCAGCGGGCTCGGGACGATGCCAACCCTTCTTAATTGCCGGATCGGAGAACACAGCACAGCCAAACATCACGGTTTGAGAAGCATTCGTCACAGATGATGCGAGTTTCCCATCGGGGCCGCCGAACCCACTACCGACTGCATCCGGAGGCCCGCCGCAATTAAACAAGTATGAGTTGCCGACGGCGTCAAATGTGGTGCCGGTCGGTTCGCTGGTTCGGCCGATGTCATTCGGGCAAGTCACGGTTTTTGCCGTCAGGCCATAGTGGTTCAGGGGGCGATCGGTGCGATTGAAGATGTTTTGCTGATTTGGGTTCGCGTTGCCGTTGGTGCGGCCGGCCCAGACGAACCATTCCATACCGTTCGTGGCCATTGATGGGAGGTCGTTGATGTCGCCCCAAAACAAACGGTCGCGAAAATCGGACAAATAAAGATGCATCGCGATACCGGCCTGGCGGAGATTGGAAATGCATTTTGCGTCGAGAGCGCGTTGCTTGGCACGAGCAAGTGACGGCAGAAGCATTGCGGCGAGAATTGCGATGATGGCAATCACCGTCAGCAATTCGATCAAAGTAAACGCGGTCGAGTGCCGGTTGCATTCACGCGAGTCAAACATCATTGAACGTTCGACGCGTGCTCGACGGTGTCTCTTCAAAAAATCCACGCTGTGAAGTGCCGCGGTCTCGCAATTTCGGATTTAGCGTGCTGGAGCAGCGCGCTGGTCGGTGCCCCCGCGTTGCCATGGCCATTTTCCTTCTAGCTCAACTTCCAGCGACATGCTCAGAAATGTTCGGATAAAAACGATCAGACCGAGGACAGCGACGTTCTGAATGGTCGGGGAGACAACGACGGTTTTGATAATGTCGCCTGCGACGAGGAACTCCAACCCGAGGAGGATGGCTCGACCGATGTTTTGGCGGTAAACGCGATACGGCGTTGCGGGCAGTTGTTCCTTTCTGAAGAAGAATCGGGTCGTCGAGTAAACGGCGCCAACAATGACTACCAGCACGCCTACTGCATCGACCGCCGTGCCGACATATTCCATCAACGCCCGAAACCGCTCCATGAAGCAAGCTGTGCTATTCGAGCGATCTTTGCAACCGAGTTGCTCTCACAGTTACGATATTAGTTCGGGAATGACACTGGAGGGTTCTACACCGGAGAGACGCACATCCAAACCTTGCGAGCGGAAGCTGAAACGTTCGTGGTTCATTCCGAGCAATCGCAACACAGTGGCGTGAAAATCGTGAACGCTGACTGGATCTTTTACGATGTTGTATGAGAAGTCGTCGGTTTCGCCGTAGACCGTGCCCGGTTTTGAGCCGCCGCCGGCCATCCACATCGTGAAACAGCGCGGATGATGGTCGCGGCCATAGTTGTCTTTGGTGAGGCCGCCTTGGGAATAAATTGTGCGACCGAATTCGCCGCCCCAAATAACCAACGTACTCTCGAGCAAGCCACGTTGCTTCAAATCTTGAATCAGACCGTAGCAGGCCTGGTCGACGTCTTTGCATTGCATGGGCAAGCGACCGGAGACGTTCGCGTGAGTGTCCCAGTTATTGTGATAAATCTGCACGAAACGAACGCCGCGTTCGACCATGCGCCGCGCAAGGACGGCGGTGTTGGCGAAGGTGCCCGGCTTCTTTGCGTCGTCTCCGTAAAGTGTATAGGTAGAATCCGGTTCGGTTTTAAAGTTTGTAAGTTCAGGCACGCTCGACTGCATGCGGAACGCCATTTCGTATTGCTGGATACGCGTGTGCGTTTCGGGATCGCCAACGAGACGGTAATTGAGCTCGTTGAGTTGTTTCAATCCATCAAGCGTTTTGCGACGGACATCGGAAGTAACGCCGGGTGGATTATTAACAAAGAGAATTGGATCGCCACTCGAACGGAACGAAACGCCGGCGTGTTCTCCCGGAAGGCAACCAGCGGACCAGAGCCGGCCGGAGATGGCCTGGATTTGTTCGGTGTTGGACGGTTGCGCGACCAGAACAACGAACGTTGGCAGATTGCTGTTCATCGAGCCGAGGCCGTAAGAAACCCACGAACCGAAACTGGGACGGCCGGTGATTTGATTGCCGGTTTGCATGTAGCAAATGGCGGGCTCGTGGTTGATGGCGTCGGTGTGCATCGAACGAATGAAGCACATTTCGTCGACCATTTTGGATGTCCACGGCAGAAGTTCACTCACCCACATTTTTGATTTGCCGTGTTGTTGAAATTTGTATTTCGAGGGCGCGATCGGGAAACGGGTTTGGCCACTGGTCATTGTGGTCAGGCGCTGACCCATGCGGACGCTCTCCGGCAGGTCCTTATCGTAATACGACTGCATGACCGGTTTATAGTCGTACAAGTCCATCTGCGGCGGCCCGCCGACCATGTGAAGGTAAATGACTTGTTTGGCCTTGGGCGGAAAATGTGGACCGAGGATTTGATGCAGCGGTTTTTTGTCGTTGGCAAAAACAAACTGTGGAGCGAGTAACCCCAATGCCGCAGCACCCATGAAGCTCGCGCCACGGCGGAAAAATTGACGGCGCGTTTCGTAACGAACGTAGTCCTGGATTAGCGGGTGAATCGGTGCGCTCATTTGTTCAAGACTTCGTCCAGGTTCATCATTTCGTTGGCGACCATCGTATAGGCGGCGAGCGTTGGCGTATCGAGTTTTGGATCCGGTTTGGACTCGCCAACAGTCACCAGTGCTTCGGCGTCTTTCGGAGCCGTTTTGTAATGTGCCAGCAAATCGTTATAGGTTGATGCAGTGATTTTACGTTCCGCAGGTTTTAGCGGTCGATCCAAAAGATGTTCGGCGATGAAGTCGATTGCTTTGTCATTTTTCGTTTGTTTCAGGGCGGCTTGTGCAAGGTTGCGAGCCGCTTCAATAAATTGTGGATCATCCAATGCCGCGAGCGCCTGCAGCGGCGTATCGGTGCGCTCGCGACGAACGGTGCAGGTTTCACGGCTGGGCGCATTGAAAATTTCCATCGATGCGGGCGGGGCCGTGCGTTTCCAGAACGTGTAGAGGCTGCGACGGTAGAGGTTCTCGCCGGAATCGCGTTTGTAGACACGCGTGTCGCTGCCGATCATGGCAATGGCCTCCCAAACACCATCGGGTTGATACGGTCTCACACTTGGGCCACCGATTTTCGGAACAAGCAAACCGCTGGTGGCAAGCGCGTAGTCGCGAATCATTTCGGCATCCATGCGGTATCGTGGGCCGCGCGCGAGCAAACGATTCTCCGGGTCCTTTGCCAGTTTTTCAGGCGACACATTAGCAGCCTGACGATAGGTGGCGCTCATAACGATTTGTTTAAAGAATCGTTTCACATCCCAGTTATGTTCGCGGAAGTCGATGGCGAGCCAATCCAGAAGTTCGGGATGGGATGGCATCTCGCCGCTCACGCCCAGGTCGCCGACAGTGCGGACGATTCCTGTTCCAAAAACTTCCTGCCAAAAACGATTTACTGTAACGCGCGCGGTCAGTGGGTTCTCCGGTGCGACAAGCCATTTGGCGAGACCGAGGCGATTTTTTGGCCAATCCTTCGCCATGGGCGACAGTGCGGTTGGAGTTTCAGGAGTCACGCGATCTTTGCGTTTGGTGTATTCGCCACGCGAAAGAATATATGCTTCAGGCGCGTTGGTGCGCTCGTGCATGACGTGTGCCTCGGTGCCTCGAGCTTTGATAGCTGCCTCTTCTTCGTTCAGTTTGGCCACGGCTGCGGTGAGCCCCTGATAATTTGTGTCGAAACCGCTCAACCAGGAATTATAAAGATCGGAACGTTCTGTTTTGGTGCGTTTGTCGGCAGGCTTCGACAAAAGCCAGGCAAGGTGCATCCCCTGCCCTAGCGAAGTAACTTCGTCCGGTTTGAGCACGCGCGTATAAAAACGGAGATCTTGCAGGCCGGCTTTTTCGAGGGGCGACGATGTATTACGTTGGCCAATCGAAAGCGGGACTGTACGTACGGGTGGTGCTTTGAAGTTTATCGGCAGCAACTTCGATTTCTTGTGATTGACCATCTACGAAGATTTTCACACCCGCGGCCTTGTTCGCCCCATCGTAAGTAAGGCACAAGTGGGTCCAGCGGTTTGTCACGAACGCCTTTTTGCCGACTACCTTCCAAGCGTCGTCAGGCCATTGATGAATCAGGTGCGCTGCCGGCCGGCCGGCCTCAAAGCGGAGGTCCCAGCCAGTGAACCCGTTTTTGTCGTCCATGCGTGAGACCAACGTGCCATCGAGCGAATTCAGTTTTACCCAAACGCTAATACTATAAGGCTGATTATTATCGAAATCCCCGGGTTCTTTGAGCCGCGGAACATTACTGCTGCTTATCGTAAATGCTTTCTTCGCGATAACGCCATCTTGCCAAACGGTGTTTGTCGCCAAAGTCAGCAAGTTTGTTGCGCCCGAATATGTGTATCTGATCGTTCGGTCTTTATCCGCGAGCAAGGCATGAAAGACAGGCTCATCAGTAGGCACATGTTTTTCGAACGCATTCGGTTTAGCGGTCGCCGAGGAATGTTTTGTAATCGGGACGAGCGCTCTTGCGGCGCTGCTTGACTTGTTTGTCAGCGGCGATTTTGTCCTTTGGTAGACCTTCCCAGCGAACGCGATCTTCTGCTTTTGGAAGGACGATAGTGGGCGGCGTATTACGGATATTGCCGTCCATCGCCTTTTGTGTCGTATTATTGAAGAACGCTGACAATGAGTAAAAATCCTTTTGAGTAATCCGATCAAATTTGTGGTCGTGACAAACGGCGCAACCCGTCGTCAGCCCAAGGAAAACTTGCGAGGTGGTTTCGGTCCGGTCGCGCGCGTAAAGAACGAGATATTCATCATCGATTGCTCCGCCTTCGCTCGTGGTGATATTGCAACGGTTAAAGCCAGTGGCGATTTGTTGTTCGATGGTCGGTTTAGGGAGGAGGTCCCCGGCGATTTGCTCGATTGTAAATTGGTCGAATGGTTTGTTTGTATTGAAAGCGTTTATAACCCAATCGCGGTATGACCAAATCTCCCGGTAAAAATCCATGTGTATGCCATGGGTATCAGCGTAACGTGCGGCATCCAGCCAATAGCGCGCACGATGTTCGCCGTAGGCGAGTGAGGAGAGCAGATGGTCGACAAACTTTTCGTAAGCATTGGTCGATTTATCGTTAATAAATGCTTCCAGATCTTCGGTCTTGGGAGGCAGCCCGGTAAGATCGAGACTCACACGACGTGCCAACGTTCGGCGATCAGCTTCAGGATTTGGTTTGAGCTTTTCTTTTTCTAATCGAGCGAGAATGAAATTGTCGATTGGGTTTTGGACCCACCGTTTGTCCTTCACTTCGGGAACGGCTGGCATTTGTGGAGCTATGTAAGACCAATGCAGCTGATACTTGGCTCCAGATGCGACCCATTGTTTCAACAAATCCTTCTGCGCCGGTGTGAGAACTTTATGAACCTTTTGAGGCGGCATCTGGTCTTCGTCGACCGCGCAGATGCGTCTGACCAACTCACTGGCGTCCATTTTCCCAGGAACGATCGCGATCTTCCCATCTTTAGCGGGCGCGGTTGCGTCTTCAAAACGATCGAGGCGCAGCCCGGCCTTGCGCGACGCCGAATCCGCGCCATGACATGGAAAGCAATTCTCGGAAAGAATTGGGCGAACGTCGCGATTAAACTCAATGCCTTTCGGTGCTTGCGGCGTGGCGCCCAATGGCAGCGTAACGCAGGCAAACATCAACATCATTATTAATAACCAGCGCGTAAACATTCGATCAGCAGACGGTTAGGACTATTACTTTGACGCACTCCACGCGCATATTCTTCAACAATTGATGCGCGGGATTTCCTATAGATTGTGCCGCAAATATAAAGCGCTTCCAACAAATGTTTCGGAGTATCCCTAGCTAATCTTCTGTTCGAGGCCTAGACGGAGTTTCCTTGAGGCCGATTAAAAACATAACGATAGGAACCCGTGATCAATTGTGAAGAAGAGGGCCATCTTCCTCTCGCCAACTTATTTCACAGAACCGATTTCATATTTGAAAGTCGATCCGCCGATTTCGGCTGTCCACCGATCCCCCGCTTTTTTGCCCATCAAGTTTTGGCCAAGGGGTGATTGAGGAGTGATGACAATGATTTCCTTTTTGTCGAATTGCACTTCCAGTCCGCCGCCTTTTGGACCGATGAAATAAGTCGACGTCGCCCCGTTCGTTTTTAATTCGATCACCGCACTGAGATCGATAGGTTCGCCCTTTGCGAAATCGCGGCCTTCGGATGTTTCATAGAGCTTGATCGCATCGATGATATCCTTGGCGGCGCGAGCTTGTCCGCCGGCAAGATAGGCAGCTTCAAGTCCGCGCGTATCATACTTCGATTCGGCTTTGCTACTTTCGTGCGTTGCCTCAGCGTGCGAGGCGCGCGCGGCTTTTTCGAGGACAGCAAGATTTTCGGACAGGCTGGCGATAATTTGAATTATTAATCGGCGTTTCTTCATTAAGACGAAGGCCAATTGTAATCCAACTGAACGAGGTATGGAATCTAGAAATGGAGCCAGCTGTCGGGATTGAACCGACGACCGACGGTTTACAAAACCAACTACCACAATCAGAAAAGCCTTATTTTACAGCCTTTTTCATTATATAGTTTACATTTGCCCAATTATTTGCCCATAATGCGCGCATGAAACCACATGCAGGCAAATCCAAAACCAAACGGGCCGGCAAAGAACGTTTTCACATCATCCACTTTACCAACCCGAGCGGCGAGAAAGTTTTTCGCCTCGCTGGTTACAAATCGGACGGCTCCCGTGTTCGCGAGAACCACAAGACCCACGAAGAGGCCATCGCCCGCAAAGCCGAACTCGACATCGAAGCTGCCAACATCATCACCACCACGGCCACGCGCTTGAAAGCCACGCGCCTGACCGACGAGCAAGTCAAAGACGCCGAGCGCGCCTATGCCAAAGCCGGCAAACATCCCCTGCTCTTCATTGTCGAATACTTCAATGCCAACTACCGCGAGCCTTTCCGCCAAATCACCGTTTCTGACGCAGTCGAAAAGTTCGTCGCGGACCGCAAAAAACAGAACCGCCGCCCGGACACGCTGCGCAATCTAAAAGGACGCCTGGGAATGTTCGTTCGCTTCTACGGCAAAAAAAATGTAGCCGAGATTACCACCGAGGATTGCCGCGATTTCGTTTTCCGCAATGGCACATCGCCCCGCAATCAGATCAACGACCGCCTTGCAGCCTCAAACTTTCTCAATTGGTGCGTGCAGCGCCAGTATACCACCACCAACCTCATGGCCGGCGTGGACAAGCCCGGCGTGGACACCGAGGAGCCATCCGTCCTTTCCGTCGCCGATTGCCGCAGCCTCCTTTCCGCAGCACGCGACTACAAAGATGGCCACATGCTGCCGTATGTCACCCTATCCTTGTTCGCTGGACTGCGGCCAACCGAAATCGCCCGCGTGACATGGGACCGCATTGACCTCACCGAAGGCACCATCACCCTGGATGGAAGCATGGCCAAGACTCGCCAACGTCGCATTGTCAAACTGCCAGACAACGCGCTCGAATGGCTGGTGCCGATCGCTCCGAAGCGCCAGAAACTCAAGCCCGCCTCATTCAAACGCCACTTCGGCAGGGTCCAAAAAGCCGCTGGATTCGGGAATCAGGAGCTCGAAGAAAAGAGACAGGCCAAGAAATACGCCAAAGCCGTTGCCAAGGCCAACAAAGCCGGAAGGCCAACGCCGCCAGAGCCCGTGAAAGCCAATGCGCTCCGCCCGTGGATTCAAGACTACATGCGGCACACGGCCATCTCGATGTATCTGGCCAAGCACAAACACGAAGGCGAAGCGGCAAGCTGGGCCGGCAACTCGCCCAACGTCATTCATTCTCATTACAAGGGCCTTGTCAAAGAAACCGACGCCACCGAGTTTTGGAGCATCACACCGGCCAACGTAAAAAGCGACGTGGCCAAACTACCGACCGCAACCAAAGCTGCCGCCGCCTAACACGCGGCGGTAGGCACGCGCCAGAACGCAACTAAGCAATAAAAACCGCCTCACCGGCAGCCACATGCAATCGAATGATTGTCAAGGCGCATGCCTCGTGCAATCATCGCCTCTTAGCATACAAGCAGTGACAACCGATGCACAAAATCTTCCCATTGGCCAGCAGGTCTCCCTGCCCGGACATTTCGACGTGCTCGTCACGCTTGAAGCCGCTCGCCCACTGGCCAAGGGGTTCGAGTGCCGCGTCCGCATGCCTAATGGCACGCTTGAGGAAGCAGTAATCTCAGCCGAGGAAGCGGAGGCTTTATCGGGCACCGCACCAACAGCCAATGCAGCACCCGCATTGGGTGACGCTGACCAACTCCGCCTGCTCGTTGAATCGGCTCGCATCCGTCTCGCTTACGCTCACGACCGCCACTTCGCCGTCAGCCTGTCCGGCATACGCACATTGCCTCACCAGATCGAGGCGGTCTATCTGAAGATGCTACCCCAGCCCCGTTTGCGCTTCCTGCTTGCGGACGACCCTGGTGCCGGCAAGACCATCATGGCCGGTTTGCTAATTAAAGAGATGAAGCTCCGTGAAGCCATTGAGCGCATTTTGATTCTTTGCCCGTCCCCGCTGACCATCCAATGGCAGGACGAAATGCTCCGCTGGTTTGGCGAACCGTTCGACATGATTTTTTCAGCGGTGGATCAACAGCAACTCACCAACCCTTGGCAGCGTTCGAACCAGGTCATTGCCTCCATTGACTACGCCAAGCAGGACGACGTCCGTGAGCGCGTCTGGCAACAGCGATGGGATTTGGTCATCATCGATGAGGCGCACAAATGCAGTGCCTACACAAAAAGCTCCTCCGGGCGTGGTGACGAAGTCTCCAAGACTAAGCGTTACCAACTGGCTGAACACCTCACGGCCCAACCCGCAGGCCACGTCCTCTTGCTTACAGCAACGCCTCATCATGGCGACGACGACCGCTTTGCCCATTTTATTCGACTATTAGACCCTGACCTGTTCCCCGAACCCCATCGCCTCGCAGCCAAGTCAGGCGAAATCCGCCGCGACATTCTTCGCTTGGGGCCCGATTGCCCTTGGGCTTTGCGCCGATTGAAAGAAGACCTTAAAGATATGCAAGGTCGCCGCCTCTTTCCCGACCGCCACGCCCATACACTCGCCTTTCGCCTTAATCGTGACGAATACGATCTCTACAAAGCGGTCACTGCCTACATCAATGAATTTCTTCCCCAAGCCAGCGGCAGCAAGAAACAAAGTGTTGCGCTCATTCGCACCGTCCTGCAACGCCGGCTCGCCAGTTCGACGCTGGCCATTTTTGAGTCCATCCGGCGACGTCTCGAAAAACAACAGACTCTTTTGACCGACCTTGAAAATCTCCCGCCCGCGCAACGCGCCCGCCGCCTTGCCCAACTACAGGGCCGCCTGACCGATGCCGAGCAGGACGAGGACGACCTTGATGAAGCGGAGCGCGACCACCTGACCGACGAGTTCACCGTTGCGGTTGAACTTGATCAACTCCGGACCGAAATCGCCGCGCTACAGGAATTACTTTCCCGCGCCCGCCGTGTGCGCGACCAGGCCGGCGACTCCAAACTCGCCGCCCTTCAGGAGTGTCTCAAGCGCGCCGAGTTCAAGGAACTAACCGATGGGCGTGGCAAGCTCCTCATCTTTACCGAACACCGCGACACGCTTAGACACTTACGCCAACATCTGGAAACGTGGGGCTACACCGTCACCGAGATTCACGGCGGCATGAACCCGCACGAGCGCAAACGGGCTCAGGAGGATTTTCGCACTTCACGTCAGATTTGTGTCGCGACCGAAGCAGCGGGCGAAGGCATCAATCTTCAATTTTGCCGCTTGATGATCAACTATGACCTGCCTTGGAACCCAACGCGCTTAGAACAACGGCTTGGCCGCATTCACCGCATTGGGCAGGAACGCGACTGCCATGCCTTCAATTTCGTCGCGGCTCAATCCGAGGAAGGGCAGGACATCGTGGAGGGAAAAATTCTAACCCGGCTCCTCGAGAAGCTCGAACAAATGCGCGAGGTCTTGGCCGACCGCGTCTTCGACGTGATCGGAGAAGTGCTTTCGCTCAACGACGTAAATTTGCCGGAAATGCTGCGCGAAGCTGCCCACGACCCCCGGCGCCTTGAGGAATACCTCGACAAAATCGAGCAGGTTGACCCGGCGCGCCTCACCCAATACGAACAGGCCACCGGTATTGCGCTCGCCCGCGCCAACGTGGATTTCTCTGGCTTCCAGCGCGCCAACGTCGAATCCGAAGAACGCCGCCTGATGCCGCGTTATGTCGAGGAGCAGTTCGTCAAATCATGCGCTGAGCTTGGTCTCAAAATCGAACTTCGTGCCGATGGACTTTGGCGGATTGAACACGTCCTGGCCGACTTGCGCTCCGACCGGCTTGAAGCCGTTCGCCGGTTGGGTAAACCCGACGCCGCCTATCGCAAGCTCACATTCCACAAGGGCGACTTGGACGAGGATCAGCATCTGGACGCCGTCCTGTTTGGGCCTGGCCATCCGCTGTACGCCGCCCTCGATGAAAAGCTCAATGAGAAGCTGATGCCGCTCGTTGGCGGCATGGCCGTTTATGTGGACGCCAAAACTCAATCTCCCTACCGCGTGCATTTTTTTGAGTTCAGCATTCGCGGGCAAAACAGCAAAGGCGACACTCAGACACTTTACGCTGAGCTTCTCGCCATTCGCGAGGAACCCAGCGTGCCGCTCGCCGAACGCTTCGCGATTGTCCCTGCTGACTGTCTGATCGACTTGGCCGCTCACCCCGCGCCGCCGGAAAGTTTCAGCCCGCTTGCCCCCGGTCCGGCCGCTGATTTCCTGAAAAGCAGCTATCAAAGCGAACGTCGCCAAGCCTGTCAGGATGAACGGAAGCACTTTGTCGAAGTCTGCCGCGACTACCTGCAGAAATCTTTCAACGCTCGTTTGCGCGCGGCTCAGGACCGAGTCATGACTCTTCGCGCCCGCGAAGCGGCTGCACCGGAAGTGGCCGTCGCGCGCCAGCGCGCCGAGAATGACTTGGCTGACTTGCAACGCACCCAAAAAGAACGCATGGCAGGCTTGGACCGTCTGGCGATCGCTCGGCATGGCCCCGTCCGGCACATCGCCACCGCCCTCGTTGTCCCGACCACCGATGGCCCGCACACAGCGCTTACCGACTTGCTTACCGAGTTGGACCCTGAACTGAATCGCCAATGCGAACTGGCGGCGGAAGATGTAGTTATAGCTTACGAAACCGCTCGAGGCTGGGATTGTACCCGCGTTGGCCACGAAAAAATCGGCTTCGACATCCGCAGCATGGGCCGGTCCGACCCGCAGACCGGCTATCGTGACCCGGTCACTAGCATTCGTCGCATCGAGGTCAAAGGACGGAAACGTGGCGCGACTATCCGCCTTACCACAAACGAATGGTACAAAGCCGTCCAGCTTGGCGACTCTTATTGGCTTTACGTAGTTTGGGATCCGTTGGGCACACCGGACGCCGAGCCGCTCCGCATCCAAAACCCGGCCAAGTATCTAGACCACGCCAAGAAGGAAGTCGTGGCAGCCAGGTATTTTGACATTCCCGCCAACGCCATTGAGCAGGCGGCCATAAGGATAAAGGAGCTATGAATCTGCCAATCCGAGCTGACACCCACATCACCGAAAGCGAATCTCGAAAGGTGCTCGCAGCCAAAGCGCCCAAGACTTGGCTGATTCGCGAATTGAACGAACGTGATTATGGAGTTGATGCCTACATTGAAATTTGTTTGAAGATGGACGAAGTCAATGTGGTCACCGGCGACTTCTTCCTTGCTCAACTTAAAGGCACAGAAACAGCCATCAAATGGTTGAACGATACGCCGCCGAGACCCCGCTATTTCACTTTTTCTGGAACCAAGCAGGAAACCGTGAATTACTGGATGCGGCTTGGGGTACCTGTGTTCCTATTAGTGGTTGAATGCAATACTAACCGGGTATTTTTTGCCAATATCAAAGACCAGGTGCGCTCGCGATATAGCGAATTTTTAGGGCAAGGCAGTTTCGGCTTCCAGATGATTGAAGCTGCCGAACTCGGAACTTCGAACGGAGATAGGGTCCTGCATTGTGAATATGATCTGGAGAAAAATTTCGCGGAGTTTCAATCAAAGGCAGTCACCCTACTGTGTAGTTGGCAGAAATACCTCGATTTCATCGAAGCAAAGTCGGGTCTCGACTACCACATGGAAGTTGAGCCGGAAGACGAGCTTCATTTTATCCATATCTACCGAACGTGTAATTTTCTAGCCGCTTGGCTGGGTATTGAGTGGAATATCCGTCCGGTGAATCAACTTTATATCGACGAGGCCGCAAATTTTGGCGACATCTACGCGCTGCATAATCATACATTAAACGAGGTGTTGCCGCAGATTAACAAAAAGGTGATCGAAATTCTCCGGGAACTGTTGAAACTGGTGATGGTCACTGAGCGAGACTATTGGGAAGAACAAAATCCAGTCGTTTCACGGTTATGCTCGAATTTTTGGCATAACCAACATAACTACCCAAACATTTTTCCTGACCCTAAATGATCGACGACAAACGCCTCATTGAAGATTACCTGCCGATTGTCGCCATTAGCGCCGAGGCGTCGCGGGAAAAATCCGTCCGCAAGGGTCACATTTCTACGCTGCATTTGTGGTGGGCGCGGCGTCCGCTCGTCGCCTGCCGCGCCGCTGTCTATGGTGCGCTCGTTCCCGCCTCGCAATTCGTACCGAACGGCGGGTCAGACGCGCAAAAGAAATCGCTTGGCCGCGCCAATGCCGCCAAGTTCATCACTGCACTTTGTAAATACCCCGGCTCACCGCAGGTCATCAAAGAGGCACAGGCGCACATATTGAAGGCACATGCGGAACGGCTTTCTGCGGAACAGGGAAAGAGCGTCAGCGTCGAGGAAATTCTCGCCGGGCGCGCGCCGCGTCCGCGGGTACTGGATATGTTTGCCGGCGGCGGCGCAATTCCGTTGGAGGCTTTGCGACTTGGTTGCGAAGCCTACGCCAACGACCTTAATCCCGTCGCCCACATCATCCAGCTTTGCACGCTCGTCTATCCGCAGAAATTCGGCAAACCCGATCCGACCGCTCGCGGCATGACCGGGCCGAAAGACGAAAACGGCAAAACGACTTGGGGCGGACTCGCCGAAGAAGTTCGGTATTGGGGGAATTGGGTGCTGGAAAAAGTTCGCGCCGAGATTGGCGATTTGTATCCACTCATTCCTGATCCCGATTTTACGCCGCCGAACAAAAGCAAAGGCGGCGATGCCGACAATGCCTTTGCCGAACCGCAGCACGTCATGGGCTTTGCCGATGACCCGCAACAGAAGCTCAAAGCGACACGCGGCTTTCTGACGCCGGTGGCCTACCTGTGGACGCGTACGGTGCAATGCAAAAATCCGAATTGCGGCGCGACCGTGCCTCTGGTGAAACAAACCTGGCTGTGCAAAAAAAATGGACGCTGCGTCGCGCTCAAAATGGTTGCTCCTAAAGGCGAGAAACGCGTGCGCTTTGAAGTCGTTGAAGCATCAACAGAACAGGGTTTGGGATTCGACCCGACTGCATTTTCGAAAGCGGGCAACGCAACTTGTCTTTTTTGTGGTGCGGTCGCGGACAGTGACTATGTGATGGTGCAAGGTTGCTCTTCCGGGTTGAGAGAACAGGCTATGGCGGTTGTCTGTAGCCGACCGGGCAAAACTGGTAAGGTCTATTTGAGTATTGAGAATGCACAGGAGGCCGTCAGTCCTGACGAAATTTCTTCACGACTTAGGAACTTTTGCGATGAAAATGGGGTCGAAGTTCCCAACGAACCGATCAGCCCACTGCGCCCTTCGCCAAATGCGCGAGGGTTATCTGGGTTGACCCGCTACGGAGTCAACAATTTCGGAAAACTTTTCAACGCCCGACAACATTTGCTTCTCCTTTCCCTTTCTTCAGCGGCAAAGAGCGTCGCCTCGGATAGCGAACGATCTGTCGCACTTGGGGCGTACTTAGCTCTCCTCGTTGGAAGGGTTGCGAATCAGAATTGCGCCTTCACAGTTTACAATACAATTGGGGAAAAGATTGAAGGACCGATGGGTGATAAGAAAGTACCTATGGTATGGGATTACCCGGAAACAAATCCTTTTTCTGGTCTAACTGGTGGCGGTGACAACGCGCTCAAATGGATTTTTGAGGTGGTAAAATCTTTGAGCGAAATTACCACCGCCGGAACTGTCGCAAGGGGAGACGCGACAAAACTTTTATTCGACGACAATATTTTCGACACGATCATAACCGATCCGCCTTATTACGATAATGTTCCTTATGCCGACATTTCAGATTTTTTTTACGTCTGGTTCAAAAGATGTGTTGGCCATCTCTTTCCTGAGCATTTTTCGTCGCTACTGACACCCAAAAAAGCAGAAGCCACGGCTTTGGCGTCGCAACATGGAGGCGACATGTCGAAAGCGACAGGTTCTTACGAGGACAAAATGCTTCTTTCGCTGAAGGAAGCCAACAGGGTTCTCAAATTTGGCGGTGAACTCGTCGTGGTTTATGCCCACAAGACAACACTGGGTTGGGCCACGCTTGTTGATGCCTTGCGAAAAGCAAACTTTGAAGTTTCTGAAGCTTGGCCACTCCAGACCGAAATGCCCGCAGGAAAAGTCAAACTTGACAAAGCGATGCTTGCTTCAAGCATTTTTCTTATTGCACGCAAGCGCGGCGGAGAATCCGTCGGACACGAAGATCAAGTTCGCCCCGAATTGGAATCCATTGTTCGCGAGCGCGTAGAGACGCTTTGGGATATGGGTATTTCCGGTGCGGATTTGGTGATTGCCAGTGTCGGAGCGGGCTTGCGCGCGTTCACCCGTTTCGCTCGCGTGGAATATTCTAACGGAGAGGAAGTCCCTGCCGAGCGGTTTCTCACCGAGGTTGAGACCGTCGTGCTGGAAACCATTCTCGCGCGACTTTCCAAAGAAGTCGGCAGCAAAGGTACCAGCTTGGCCGGCCTTGACTCAGCGACACGTTTTTACATTCTCTGGCGTTACACCTACAAATTCGCTCCACTCGACGCTGGCGAAGCCATCATCTTTGCCAACGGTACCCACGTCGAACTCGACGGCCAAGGCAGCCTGTCCGCTGGCAGCCATGCCCTCGTTTCCAAAACCAAAGCCAAATACAGCCTCCTTGATTACACTGGGCGCGGCAGTGATGACACAATCGGCCTTCCCAAAGAGAACGGCGATGCCGCACCGCTCGTTGACGTTTTGCACCGCATGCTCTGGCTCATGGAGAAACGCCCCGCCGAACTTCCCAAGTTTTTGCGCGAAGCGCAGGTGAACCGCGAACAGTTGCGCCTTGTCGCCCAAGCCCTCGCCGGGCCCGCATTAAAAGGCGGCGAAATGGATGACGTCTCACCCGCTGCCGAACTTTCCGCCCTCGGCAAACTGATGGCCAACTGGCAAAGTGTCGTGGAAGACGCCGCACAGACGCCGGGCGAGAAGGAAGAACGCAAGAAAGGCCAGAAACAATTGATCTGATATGAGCGCCGCACCGAGAAAGAAAACCACCGGAACTCCCGCCGCAGCGGGCGACCAACCGCAAACGGATTTAATGTTCTATCAAGCCGAGGACGGCAAGACCAAGATTGACGTGCGTTTGCAAAACGACACTGTCTGGCTGTCGCAGAAACAGATGTCGGAGTTGTTCCAAAAAGACGTCCGCACTGTCAACGAGCACATTCAAAACGTATTTGAGGAGAAGGAGTTACCCGAAAAATCAGTTATCCGGAATTTCCGGATAACTGCCGCCGACGGCAAACTCTACGAAACCATGCACTATAACCTGGATGTCGTCATTTCTGTCGGCTACCGGGTAAAATCCCATCGCGGCACTCAGTTCCGCATCTGGGCCACACAGCGGTTGCGCGAATACATCGTCAAAGGCTTTGCGCTCGACGATGAACGCCTGAAAAAAGGCGGCGGTGACCATTTCGACGAGTTGCTGGAGAGAATCCGCGAATCCGCTCGTCGGAAAAGAACTTTTACCAAAAGATCAAAGATATCTACGCGACCAGCGAGGATTACGACGCACACTCAGAAGTCACCGTAGATTTTTTCTCCATCGCTCAAAACAAAATCCATTGGGCGATCCACGGCCACACCGCCGCCGAACTCATCGCTTCGCGAGCTGATTCGACCAAACCAAATATGGGATTGACCGCTTGGAGCGGCGCGAAGGTCCGCAAACACGATGTCCATGTCGCCAAAAATTATCTTACCAAGGAAGAAATGGAACTTCTGAATCTGATCGTAACTCAATATCTGGACTTTGCTGAGTTCCAAGCCCGGACCAGAAAGACGATGTATATGCGCGATTGGGCCAGAAAACTTGACGATTTTTTGCGCCTCAACGACCGGGAAGTTCTGAACGGCCTCGGCAAAATCTCCGCCCAACTCGCCAAAGAAAAAGCCGACCGGCAATTCGACAAGTTTGACCAGCAACGGCGCGAGCTTGAGGACGCGCTAGCAGCCGAGGAGTTCGCCAGAGAAGTCTCCGAACTTGAAAGTAAAACAAAGCAAATTGCGGAGCCGCCGCCCGAGGATTAACAGCCAACCAAAACCATGTCAACGAATGTCATCAAACCCTGGGTCGAGTCAGTCATCCTACACCCGGATGTTTTGTCACCGAACTTTTCCGAGGATATATTCGCCCTTGACTTGGGACCGCTTGCTGACGGCAACAAAAACGTGCCTCCCGTCTATCGCGACCCGGAGCAATTTTTCCGCGCCTCCTATCTCACCACCGGGCTAAAGTCTCTTTTGCAAGACGTGCTTTCCCGGCTAGCCGGAGGCCCCGGCAATCGCGTCATGAAGCTCATCACGCCTTTCGGCGGCGGCAAGTCCCACACGCTCGCGTCGCTGCTGCATGCCGCCCGCACTCGCAACGCGCTAGACGTGATCCCCGAAGGCAAGCCTCTCCCCAAACCCGGATACGTAAATACCGCTGTCTTTGACGGCCAATTTTTCAGTCCTGCCAACGGTAAAGACTTCCCAGACGGGAAAGGTAAAGCGCACACGGTGTGGGGCTGGATCGCTTGGTCGCTCCGGGGAAAGGCTGGGTATGAAATTGTCCGCAAGGATGACGAAGCACGCGTTGCGCCCGGAGGCGACGACATCATGAAGCTTCTTGGCGATGATGCGAACCTTATCCTGCTGGATGAAGTTCTTGAATATTTGATCAGCGCCGGCGGAATCAAATTGCATGACACAACGTTGCGCGACGAGACGCTCAACTTTCTCAAACGACTTACCGTTGCGGTGGTTAACACTCCTAAGAGCGTGCTCGTCTTCTCGCTGCAGTCCAGCAAACGGGAGTCGCTTGATTATATCAATTTGCTGCAAACAATTGACCATCTTGCCGCCCGCAAGGATCAGCGCCGCGAGCCTGTGGAAGGGAACGAAGTATTGCTGGTCATTCAACGCCGCCTGTTGGCCCAAATGCCCGACGAAGCCGAATCCACCCCAGCAGCGAGCGCTTACCAAGAAGTTGTCACGGCCATGCGCCGAGCTTACGCCAAGGGCCCCGCCGAGCAGCAACAAGCAGAACAGGAAGGCGTCGAATTGCGTGATCGTATCCGTGCCGCGTACCCGTTCCACCCGGCTTTGATCGATTTGATGCGCGAACGCTGGGCGGCCCTTCCAGACTTCCAACGAACGCGCGGCGCGCTTCGCTTCCTCGCCACTTGTTTGCGCGCAGGACATGCCGCCGGAACTAGTCGCGCCGTCCTCGGGCCGGGCGACGTTCCTTTTCACGACCCAGGAGTGCGTCTGGCCTTTTTCAAAGAAGTCGGCCAGCAAGCAGATTTTCAAGCCTGTCTTGAACACGATTTTGTTGGTGCGAATGCTAGAGCTCGTCGCATTGACGAACGCCGCGCCAAAGAATTTCCCGCCGAGGCGCTTAAGAAGCCTGCCACCCGCATCGCCACGGCCATTCTCATGTATTCGTTCGGTGGACTCCGGCGCGAGGGCGCCAGCGTGACGGAGACGTTGCCTCCCGGCATCACTGAAGCCGATTTGCTCGCCATCTCCGTTGGCCCAAGCCTCGACAGCACAACGATTTTGGCCTGTCTCAAGGAGCTCAAAGAACAGTGCCTTTATCTCCACTTTGACGGCGTTCGCTATTGCTTCAAAAAGGATCCCAACATCACGTTGCTCGTGGAGCAGGAAGCTGATGCTATCGGTCGGGACGAAGGCGCGGTGCAGGACACAATCAAAGAAATGCTGGAGGCCAGACTCGCGGGACACAACGTCCATATCTGGCCGAACAAGTCGGGCGAAGTGCCAGACAAAGAACCGGAGTTCATCATCGGTTACTTGCCGCTCGCATTTGCGGCGGCGACGAAGGGTGAGCAGGAAAAGATAGCCAAAGACATCTTTGAAACATTCGGCGACAAACCCCGCTTGTTTCGCAATGGCATTGGTCTTGCCGTACCATCTGGCGACCAGATCGAAATCTTGCGCCGCTCCGTCCGCTACCTCTCCGCCATCGAGCGGGTCAAAACAAAATCCAAGCAGCACAACTTGACCGATGAACAAAAAGGCCAGTTACGCGAGCGCGAATCCACCGAAAAAGCCGCCGCCGAATCCGCCTTCTTGAAACTCTACACAGAGGCTTGGTTGCCCAAGCTGGACGGCTCAGCTATTGGCATTGATGCCGTCGCCGTCGGCGGACGGCCGTTGCAGACCACCTTGAACGAAAAGAAAGAGGCGCGCATCCATGAGCGCGTCATGGAACTTTTGACTCAGGTGCAGAAGCGCGTCTTCGCCAGCGTGACACCGGGCAAAATTGTGGAATTTTTCAAACTTGGAGAAGGCACACCGGTAGCGTTAGGAATCCGCATTGGAGAAATCGTAAACGGCTTTTATTCATTCCTTGGCTTTACTAGGCTCCTCTCAGAAAAAGTCGTAGCGAAGGCCATCGCCGACGGCGTTGCGAACCGCACATTTGCTTATATTGGCGGCGGAACACCGCCCCTTTCCGCGGACGGCAAATACCAAGTCACGCCCGGCAAAATCCGCTTCGACACTACCATAGCCCTGGACGAAATTGATCTCGAATCGGGTTTTGTGATGCTGCCACAAGCCATCCCCCAGCCCGCACCCACAGTTGCGACCGGCGAGCCAGCCGCAGCTACACCCACGTCGATAAACCCGGTCACAGCCGGAGCAACGGTTTCTGAAACGCCAACGTCACCCGCAGCCGCCGCGCTCCAAACCTTGGTGGACCTGAAATTCACCGCCAATAAGGACAAGATTTTCAGCGCGTGGAACGCCATCGCAAACCTCGCCGATATGGCCGGCGAAGTCACCGTCACCGTCCATGCCGAAAAAAAAGACGGCTTCGACAAAAGCAAACTGCAAAATGGCGTCCTCGAGCCGCTACGCGAGGCGGACCTGACTCAATAAGAAAGACGAAGGACGACTAACGAATCACGCGGGAACTGCCTTCACGTCGCGGTCTTTCTTCGAGAGTATTGCGCAACTATCATGTCGTTCACGCCCTGACCAACTTCACCGTCGATTTACCAGGACTTCCCGCCAGAACGCGCCGCAACAAAGCCTCTACAACGGGCGTCAACACTCGACGCCGATCCAACTTGTCATAAACGTAAGTCGAACCTGACGACGGCGTCGTGGCCAACTTAATCGCAGCCGACTTCAAACCCTCTCCCAAAGGCGGCCCGGTGCGATCTGTAATCAGAAGCTCGCGCGCCAACTCACACGTCGCAGCGACGACACAAGGCGGAACAACATCGCTCGAAAGATACAATGGCGCGGCAGGTCCGAGCCCTATCACTAGCCCCGGCGCCCAAAAGACGCCGCTCGCTTCCCTGTCGGGCACCTGGACGCGCGGCCATTGCAGCGCTTGCGCATTCGATTTGTGGAATCCCAGAAATTCACAGTGCGCGTCGATTAGCCGCGTTGCCATTACGAGCGCGATATCCTTGTTGCCGGCCGTCGCCCCCGTCCACGCGGACGCGTATAGATGCGCGGCGTGGTAATCGTCGCCGTCCGCTGCAACGGCGTAACTGTTTGCATTCGGCAAACCCGTTCCATCCTCTTTGACAACGACAAGCGCCATTAGGTCCTTTCCGGCAAAGTCACAATTTGCTTGAGCCCCAAATCTGAAATCGTCCGCTGCGGAAAACCAGCGTCGTTGTCGGCGTCATATCCCTGCACGACAGCGAGCGGAAAAGCCGCTTGCGTGAGCGCAAGCTTCGTTGCGTTCTCATCCGTAAAAAGAGCCGAGCACCAATAATGCGTGGCAGGCGCTTGGCCGTTCGCCGACAGCCCAATAAAGAAAGTCCGAGCGCCGCCCGCCGCATCGAACTGATCAACAGCGACCGCATTCGCGCGTTCCCGATCTTCCGCAGCCACAATGATCAAAAAGCGGTTCATAATTTCAAAAAGTTGTAACGCGATTGGAAATAGGCGCGCACACCGTCGGCCTCATCACCGGAAAGAAAGCGGTCGTAAATTAAAACCTCAGCGCAATCACCGTTACCCGGATAATTATTGGAACCTGATGCACCGAGCATTACTTGCTCAGGCGCAGCCGATGCAGCGGTCGGCTCAATTCCAGCCTGGACGCCGTTCATATAGATCGCATACGGGTGCACGCCTGGAACAATCCGAGCTTCGAAAAGGAAGAAATTAGTCGTGTCGACTGCCGACCCGGCCGTCCAACTCGTGAAATAACAAAGCATCCCATTGCCGTATGTTCCCATCGTCCAATCGAGCGAACCGGACGAAATGATTGCCGAGGAGGACCCACCGACAAGGACGGCCGGCCTCCAAATCACGAAAATCGAAAACGGCGTGCCGTCCGCAATGACCAGCGGCGTCTCCATCCCGTCATCAACCGTATCGAAACGAAGCACCGGAAAAGTTTTTCCAGCAAACGTCACCTCCTGCAAAGTCGGCTGCATCGACGCACTGATTTGCGTCGCGTCATTGACGTTCCCGCTGTCGTCCTGCCAATTCGAAACCGAATCGCCGGGGCCTTCCCCCAAAGAACTCGCCTGCAGCCAGAGCTGCATATCCTCGGGAACAAAGCCGGGATCAGGCCCAACATCCTGCGCACGCTTGCGCCGGCGCTTCTGTGCCCAAAGGGCCCACCAGCCATTTCGGCTAACGCTTCCGGGTTGCGGGAGTGGCGGAAAGATTTTGTACGAACTTTGCTTCATCGGCTGGCTTGGGAACACCGGGCGAACTCGGCTTCGGCGGCATGACATCAGGCGCTTTCGCCGAAACCGCTAATGGCCCGACCGGTTCGGCCTCAACCAAAGGTTTCCGTTTCCGCCGAATGATTGGATAAAGACCTTCCATAAAAGCGATCATTCACCGGCGAACACAGTCACGACGTCTGTCGCCGCCAAATCCGTAGAACCTGTATTCGCGAGGTCAACGCGATCACCCGTTAGAGTAGTTGTCCCACCCCATGCTTTCGACGCGCCTGCCGCCGTGCGGACCTGCACCAAAGCAGCCAGTGGATTGAACGGAAACGCAAACCGCATCGCGGCCAGCGCGACCTCATTTGCATTTACGGCACGCGCCTGTAATTGCACACCCTTGTAAATGTCAGACCCGCCATACATGGCACCAGCGGCCCACGCATTATTTGCGCCCGCCAACGTCTCACTGCATGCAAGCGCACGTCCCGCGATACCAATTCGCGTTACAATCAGAATCTCATTTACGCTGATTGCCTTCGCCGTAATCCCCTGCTGAGTTCTCGCGTTGATCGTCGCAACGAGCGCCGCACCCGCGAGCGTCGGCGTCAATCCACCCGAACAATCCACGAGAATGTTTCCCGCCGTGACAGCCGCGTTGTTATCAATCTCGTAAACCTCATTCCCGATCGTCAGCGTTTCCGCGTCAGCGACGTTCGACGCCAACCGCAGCACGTTCGAATATCGCCGCCCAACATGAGCGGCCTTGTCTAACGAAATCGTTTTCATACTTCTCAGTTGTTGTGGACGACTGCGACAATGCGCACGTTCTTCGCCTCGTAAACACGAACCCAATTCGATTGCGTTTCGATTTCTGTGTCAGTCGGATTCTTTCCCGCGACCGAAGCGCTCGTGAACTTCACACCGCGAGGATGCAGAATGTAACGGCGGCGATTGATAAGATTCGAATCACCATCAAGCGCCGACCGCGAAAGCTCAACGCCTTCCGTTCCGAAACCACCTTGCACAGGATTGTTCAGTTTCGCCGAGCCCTGGCAGAACGCGCCCGGACCGAACAAGTAAGTCGTATAGACATTCCCGTCAGTTGTCCCAACGCGAACAGGGCAACCGTCGTCGATGATGACGCGCCGACCTTGAAACACCCGAATCACCGGCTTGCCCTCGCTGTCCGGGATGAAATCAATCAAATCCAATTTGCGAAGTGCCGCCTCAGTCGCAGAATGCATCGCAACCGCAACGAGTCGATCCCCACGATCACCCAATTTGGCACAAGCATCCACGAACGTGGAACCAGTTAAGCGCGTCGCCGATCCCGACCCGGCAATCGACTCACTCGCGATCGAAAGAAGGTTGCTCGACATCGAAGCCGCGCCGAACATTCCCTTCAGCGAAGAAATCAAAACACCCTGATTCGTGCGCGCCCAATACGTGCCGACAAGGTTAAGAATCGCATCCATCGGATCATCACCGGCCAACGCTTTCGCCAGTTGATTCACAGACCACGCTTGGCCGTCGTTATGAATGCGGGAAATATCCTGGTCCGCTCCAATCTTCTGCGTCGTCAGCGGAGCGGCATCACTCAGCGGCTGCCGAGCGCCCGAGATGTCGTTCCAAAAAGGCAAATGGGCTTCCGTGCCGCCCTGCTCTGCGAGCGAATCAAACTCCGAATCCATTTGCACGATGCCGGATTGATAGAACGCCGACAACGTAGCCGTGCGTTGAATCGCATACTTCTCAAACTCTGTCGGGACGATTACGTCCGCGATTTGTGTCTTTGCCATAAAATTTCAGCTTTCTATATTCGTTTGCTGCTTTGCGCGAAGCGCCGTGGCCGTAGGTGGCCGACACGCTAGTGTCCGGCAGCCGCTTGCATTTGCGCGGCCAACTGCGGATTACTCCGCAGCAACTTCATTTGTTCGGTGACGTTTCGCGTTTCTGTCTTCCACGGATTTTTCACTGAGCCATTCCCGACACCACCGGGATTGCCAGCAGCACCGCCGCCAGCGTTCGATTCAAAAAGATGCGGAGCCTCTGCCGCTTGCGTGTTTACCCATTCCTCCAAAGTCAACGCCGCGACGCCATCTTTGCCGACACGCACCGTTTGCCCGTCGCTTTCAAATGCAGTGGGAACACCGTTCACCAGCTTGAAAACATTTCGGGCGCGGGAAGTGATGTCCGGGATTGCCGTTGCCCGAAGACCTCGCTTGCTCGCTGAAGCGATAACCCCCTGGTCGATCTGAATCGCCATCAACCGCGAATTGAGCGTGTCCCGTTCAGAAGTCACCGCCGTGAGTTGTTTGTCCCACTCGCCTTTTAGATTTTTGACCCGGTCACCAACGATGCGGTCGATCTCATCCGGCTTGTGGCCCTGTGCCAACAGTTCGAGCCTCTGCTTTTCTTCGCCAAGCTTGCGAACCTCATCGGGATCGATGCCTTCGAATTTCTTTCGCTGCTCTTCCAATTGCTTCAGCAGCGTCACATTGGTTTGGCGAAACTCATCCAACTTGCTTTTGTCCGCGACACCGTCAGCGTCCAATTGCCAAGCGCCATCACGCTCCGCGTAATGAGCAAGGAGCTCCGCCGGAATCTCCTCGCGTTTCTGGTATTTGAATTTCAATGGCATAACTCGCCCGAAGGCGACTTCACCTTAGCACGATGTTTTTGAAGAATTTCCGGCGCGGAAAAACGCTGTGCATTCTACATGCAACGCGATGCCATCAAATGTTGTCGCGCGTCAGCAGCGGCACCCAGACACATTAAAAAAAGCGCAAATCGAAGTTGACAGATTTTCAAAACCTCAAAAAACACCTAGATAAGTGAATCCGACAGAAGAAGACGCCGCGAATTAGGGGCGAGGGCGAACCCGTAACGATGACCGCTGAATCAAGTGTCCGTGCTTGCACTTGTACCGGGGGACACGGTCTCCCGGCAGTAAAGTGCCTTGTGTAACGTCATCGTGATTGAAGTAACGAAACGGCACCGGATAGCGGGCATGTGGGTTGTGAAACAGATACAATCCATCGAGCAGGCTCTCACGATAATTCGCCTTCGTCGAATTGCGAAGAATCGGATCAGAACCTTCGGCATTGAAATGAAGGCTCGAAAAGAAAGTCATTTCATCATCCTCTGGGTTGAGAGCATGTACCTTACTCATCGTCGCTGTATTGCTGAACATAACCGCGCTAATCTCGGGCATTGATGGCTTCGCAAAAATCCCAAGTTCAATTTCCACTCCCGGTGCTTTTTCGACACTGCCTTTGAAACAATGCTCACCGCTAGCGCCAACACGATCGTAACCGTACAACACTTGGCGAATCGCATGATCGTTTTGAGCCCAAAAATATGGTTGTTCGAAAGGGCCGATAGCTAAGACAAACGGCCGCCTAATCACATGCGCCAACGAAGAGTACGAATCTAAATATTTCTTTCGTTTGCCATGAATAGCATTCGAAAGACGGATTGTTGCGGTTTTGAGTACCTCCTCCGGGTCCGGCGGCGGGAGCGGCGGCTTCATGTGACGCTCCCACTCAGCACTCTCTCCCCTCGCATTGCTGGCGATCACCGCTTCAATGCAAAACTCGTTCAAAAAGTTATCAATGACAAAATCCGGGGAACCGAAATCGAAATTCACGCGAAACCCAAGCTCCTTGCAACACGCAAAAACATAAAGTTCCCAGAAGGAGGAATTAAATGTCGTCTGAAATTCGCGAACGAACTTTCCGTCACGATCTATAAATCCGTCAGCCCAACCCCTAATAACAACACGCTCACCCTCGGCAGGCGAATCAAGCAGCGCCCGAAAATTCGGATGCAACTCTGAATCTGGCACGACCGGCGCGAACAAGTCCATAAGAGCCAATGCTACCTGAGGAAATTTCAAACGCAAAGGAGACGCCGGCGATCTTTCTCAATGCGATGAATTTCATCAATTCTCCCCACCACCGCTCTGCCCGCAACTTCGCATCCCCGAGCGCAGCCGATGGCGGATTCCTTGAATTGAATTGACAACGTTCAGAAAACGAACCAATACTAAAGCCGTGCGCGGCAATTTATGAAGCCTCACCGAGGACTGCCCCTGAAATGAATTTGAGAAGAAAAGGAAATTATGACTTTCGACGAAATAAAAGAAAAAATCGCAATAGCCCTGAATCATAAATGCAATGAGAACTGGGCTAATATATTGGATGATACTACGCCCGGCCATTATGGCTTTTGGGATCTGGAATTTGACATCGCGCTAAAGGACATCTGGGTCGAAATACAGAAAAGGACGTTTACTTTTCAAAATGCCAGCCTGTCGTTTACTGCTCAACTAGGCTCTTCAAATCCAGATGACGGAATAGAGATGCCCACCACAAGAACTGTCTCCGGAGCGGGAAAGTTCGAGTTTTCGGACAACGGGGAAATTGAGGTCCTCGAGTTCAAAATCAATGAGCAGATTGATTTCTTTGAAGAGGAGCATCGGCCTCTCAGACCTCGCTTCCGAATTACAGCCTAATTCTCCCCACCACCACTCTGCCCCCAACTCGCACCCTTTAGCGCAGCCGTCGGTGGATTCGCTTTAATCAAAGCCATCTCCTCGGCAACACTGCGGCCAGGAGGAAGCACCTCGCCTCGTTCCATCTGGTGCAAAACCGTTTCCAAACTGATCGCTGACGACTGCCACGCCGTCACCAGCGCCTGAATCTCGCGGCCAGTCAAACGCACGATGTCAAAATCCCGATTCAACTCGATCAAAATATCCCCACCCGAAACCTCATCCGGATGCTCCTCAGTCGAGTGCCACCAATAAACCCATCGCAACGCCTGATTCAATGACTTCGACACCGCCACAGAAATTCCCGCAATCACACTGCTATCCGCTGACTGCCGAAGCTGGATTGCCTCCGCGCTTTCCGAAGCCCGTTTCTGCGATTCCAACAATCGCGCTCCCAGCACTGCCAGCAATCGCTCCACCCGATCCAGCGCCCGCTCAAACGTCTGCAACCCATCGCCCTTAAATTCCAGGAACCCAGCCGTCGCGCCCGGCGTCTCCGTCACCCACGCCGTGTTAGAACCCATCCGCAGCGGATCATCCTTGGCAAAACCAGAAACCCACGCCGTCGGCAGCGCCGTGAAATGCATCCCGTGTTTGTAATCCGTCGTCATCCGGTAATGGTCCAGATTCGCCCCGACAATGTCCGTGATCGGCGACCGTTCCACCGTCGACTTCGACAAACTCGGCCCGTGGAAAATGAAAGGAATATTCGGCAGCGGCTTGCCGCGACGCAACGGAACCCTCGTTTCCAAAAGCGTCATACTCTTTGAATCAGTGCTGACATTATTCACCGCAGAAACAGCGGGATAAGTTCCCACCGTAGCAGAGGGTGCAGCCGAGCCCGGACTGATGCCGCTCCCAAGATCGCTCCCCACAGCGCCGTCCACATCAGCGCGCCGCACTCCATCATTCGACTTTTTAGCGCGACCCCAAACCTCAACCACATAATGCCAACCAACATGCTTGCCTTTCTGCGCTGGGGCCGAACCTTGAGCCGCTGGCGCGTCCTGAACCAACCGCAACACCCGCAACCGCTCCACTTGCGCAGGTGCAAACTCATCACCGCCACCGCTTGTTTGATTGCCGTCCGAAAAAACTTCCCGAAGCACAACCAGCGTCAATTGCATCCGCCCGTTGATCCGTTGCTCACGCCAATTCAAAATATCTTCCGCCCGATAAAACGTGAAATAAGCGCGGTTCTCAGGCGCATCGCACCAGTCAATCAACGTGCCGCAACGCCCGAGCACCGTGACTTCCGTTGTCACCTCGCGTGCGTAACCGGACAATTCCTTGCCGAGCAAATCAGCGTCGTTAACAAATTCCCGCAGCACATTTCCCAAGACACTGCCGGGCTTCGGCAACTTCAGCACCGGCTCGCGGCGAAAGATCATTCCCAAATAACCCAACACCGTGCGTGCGGTCGCATTGTAAAAAAATCCTCGTTCCACGTACCAGCGATATTCCAGATCATTCATCCCCTCCAATCGAGGAATGTAACGAATCCCGGAACGCTTCATGGCACGGTCTCCATCCATCACATCGCGCAACGTCCGCCACCAATCTTGGTGCAATTCGTATTCAGGATGTAGAGAGCTGACCGGCACTGAAGAACCGTATCATGGCTCTTTTAACGCTATTGCCCCGCTACAGAAACCACATGCACGTCGATGCACCAAGCAACCGTTCCGATGCATCAACCGGCATGCAGTAACGTCCCATCCGAGCTTGACAGCTTTTAGGACAACCTCAAAAACCCTTGTTCGCGGATTAAAATTATGCGAACAGTTGTCGCAGATTAATTGTTCGGCGTCGTGAAACATATGCCATCTTCCGAGCGCACATTCCAAGAGGCAATGTCACCAGAGGTGCTAGCGGGCATCTCTGGCCGCGAATTGCTGATTCAGCACCTCGGCCACTGGCCCACCTTCCACGACTTTGAAGTGCTCTCTCTGATTCTAGAGCGAGCTGTTGTTTCAGCTGCCGCTTGTGACCTGAAAGCTACTTTCTTTGTGTTCGACCTCACCAAATCGCCGCACGACCCAGAGCGGAAGCAGGGCACGGCTGAGTTTCTGTTCGAGGACATCAACGCGCTGCACATCGACGGCTTCAACCATCAGAACCCAATCATGGGCTTATCGATTGTTCGTGCCGAGTCATCTGGAGAGGAGACGCGCTTTCGTGTGCAGTGGGGTGGCACCTGCATGCAGCACGAGGTGTCTTTCACCTGCTCGCGCGTTGCTGTTCTTCGAGTCGTCGACCTGAACCCATTTCGCAAGGCATTTCCGAGCCTATGAGATCGCCGAACCACTCACTTCAGCCGGTGGCTGAGTTCGAGCGTTGGCCATCAAATCCATGACCGCTCGTCTCTCCATTAATTCGTGGTTTCTCCGCGCTATTCTTGCCTTTTCCGTCGCTCTGGGGTGTCACGCTCAGGACCCCGACAATCCATTGGTGGGGCGGTGGCTGCTTCAGCGCAAAGGTTCGCTAGATGCCAGGTCTTACAAGGTTGAATGGCAGTTTACGAAGGATCAGGTAATAGTGCGGATTGTGAAGGACCGGGCAAAACCAGAGGAAGTGTCCCGGAACAATTACACGATCGACACGACCAAAAATCCCAAGTGGATCACAGTTACCTTGGTCGGTAAAGTGACCGAAGTGCGACAGGGTATTTTTCGCATAGTTGGAGACGAGCTTCACCTAAAACAGACCGTTGGCGGAGGCGCACGTCCCGTAGATTTCGTGAAAGACAATTATTCGGTTTTGAAGCGGCAGCCCCAAGCGGATGGCCAACCAAGCGGTCCAGCGAACCGTTCGCGTCCGCTCTCGGTGATTCAAACGCTGGTTAAATAACTGAACCGATAATCCCGCCGGAACAAATCATTTGATTCGTGTCATCGAGGTTGCCTGACCATCCTTTGACAACGTCAGCTCGTTGGCGCTCGCTTTGACAATCTTGTAATGATCGGTAGTCCCAACAGGAATCTTCGCGCTAACTTTCTCCCCCGAATCATTCGTGGTGGTGACAGAAGCACCGGTGATGTTTGTAACAGTGGACACTAACATCGCGTTACTGACGCTCCACTTCCCATCATAATACATGACCTCGTCAGGAGCTTTTCGATTCTTGCAAGTAGTGCGAAACTTTCCATCGGCTGAAATTGATGTCTTAACGATAAGTTGGCCACAATCAACATCGGCCCAAGAGCCAACGACCTGTTGCCGAAGTTTCGCATCCTGCGCATGGCACGCGGCCACCATAATCCATAAGAACACAGTTGTGGTAATCAGTTTCATAGTCGACGCATTCTAGTGGGGGCAACAGAGCAATAATGACACTGCCAGAAGTGCTGACAAGGCGTAATTCCAACCACGGCTTCGGGTTTCCAGTCCGCAGCCTCCATAGCATTCTGACGTCCGCGTCCGGCATCGGACCACTCATCGCTTGCTGGAAATACTTTCAAGAGCGATTGCAATTAGAACCACCACGATACACACCGCGAAGCCGCCCCAAATCAACTGCAACGCTCGCTTTCCACGGCGCTTCGTATCCTCCGACTTCGAACGGAAAGCAACCATCGCCAAGATATGCGCAACGACAAAAGACGGGCCTCCGATGAAGAAGGGAATGAATAACGTCTCGGGCTCGTAGCTTCGTCCGAGCAAATGTAACAACGGCCACAGAAGACCAAAGACAACAAAGACCGAGGCACAGCCTATGGAACAACCTCCCGAGCGACTGCTGGGTGCAGGTGTTGGCGTGTTCTCATTTTCCATGGGAGTCAAATCAGCTTGAAACTTTAATACGCGCCACTGTTCGCATAATTCTGACGCACGAACAAGAATCTTCGCGCATGCTCAACGTCCGCGTCCGTCAGCGGCTCCGTCGCGGTGCTATCGCAACGCTCCTACGCCGCAGCCGTCCGCTCTCGGTAATTCCAACGCTGGTTACATAAGAAGTCAGTTGGTGCAATCCACAATCACGAAGCTTCGCCGGCTTGAACGTATGGGTCGCTGGGACCGAATAGGCCAGTGGCGCTGCCACCAAAGACAACATCGGCTCGCTTCGCTCAACAACATGGACGGCCTATGCGCCGTGTTGATTTCCCCTCCGCACGCCGGCGGAACCCGCCCATTACCCCCTCGCGCCGGCCCGCGCATCGCCCGCCGCCTGCGCACGCCCCCCACCAACCCGGCGCCCCCTCCCCCGCTATTAACGTCGGTCGTTCCGCTAATCGCGGTCGACGTTGGTTCAGCGGGGGCGGGGGCAGTGCTCGGCGCGGTACAGTCCAGTGTTCGCCCCCTCCCCGGCCATACTGAACGCGCGCCACGCGACCCCGTCAGAAAGAACCCCCTCGCTCCCCAGCTCGCCCCAAAAACAAAGACAACCCGAAAGACACCCACCACCCCATCAACCCCCGCTGTGCAAGCGTGACACCATCGACTCGATTGTCGCTGACGCTCGATCGTGCCGCTGGCACCGTCGTTGTCGTCACCCTTGCGCAGCCCCAACAGAGCCAGACTCCGGCAGTTGCGCCGCTGCACTACGCTGACGTTGCACGAGCGCCAATCGAACTGCTCCGCTTGGCTTGCTCGCTTCACTACCGCTCCGTTTCACGTCTCACCCTCCGGAGACTGGCCAATCCCCAAGGCCAGCACATCACTGCAACTAGCTCCAGAAACGCTTCGCTGACTTCCGCCGCGTCGCAGTCATGTGCAGGCCTCCCAAATTTAGTCTGACCTATGCACGAAACATTCCGGTGCCGGGCCTAAACGCTTTCCACGCCACCATCAAAGCGACGGCCTTGCATCCTCACATTTCGCGCACAAGTCAGAGGGTGGCTGCATGCTAATGCCGCGACCACCGCGAACCCATACGATGCGACCCCGCGAGAAGTTGTTAAGCTCCGTTCCAGCATGTCATGAAGGATGCTTCCGATCTACAGACACAAGTGACGTTATATTACGTGCCGCCCCAACACCGGTATCCGCTTCGCAGAACCTCCGGTGTCGGGTCCCCGCCGTTTCACTGAGTCGATCGGAGGCTCCCACTCAACGGCCCGGTTCACTAAGATATAACATCGTCTTGTGTCCATAGACCTGGCCCGTTTGGCAC
Source organism: uncultured Verrucomicrobiae bacterium (assembly GCA_963702845.1). Lineage (GTDB taxonomy): Bacteria > Verrucomicrobiota > Verrucomicrobiia > Limisphaerales > Palsa-1400 > JAICXV01. The sequence goes on from OY969763.1 coordinate 2,245,772, forward strand.
GCTCACTGACAATGGCTGCTCCTTCCCCACCGATCAGCCGCAGTGCCCGCGCCAACCAAGCCTTGCATCCTTCACGCCACGCCCTCACTCCGCAGCTGAAGCAGTTTGGCGGGGCCGCCAGTGAGTTCTCCGCATCAGGTAATGCACCAACACTCATTCGGGTATCTTCACCCTGCGTTTTTGCTAAAATCTAAACCGAAGTGAGCGGACACTTTCTCTCCCAGCAAAACGCAGACTTAAAGCGCTTAATCGCAGCAAACAAAACTGCGCTTAAGCAGTTACGCAAGTCTATCGGTGACATTGATCGTCGCCTCAAAGCTAAACTTCCTTCACAGCAAACACCCAAACAGCAAGCGCCCAGCGCCCGCAAATAGTAAGCCCGTCCTCTGTTTGATTCGCTCAGTCGGCGCTCGCCATTCCCCTGAGCCCTAATCGAGTCCAGAAAAAGTGAGTCCAGACACCGTCTGGTTCCTTTTTACCCTCTGCTAGCCACTCGACCATCGCCCTCACCGGGCCGCTTTCCGTCAGGGGACAACGTGGCGCCTTCTGAAGACTACTTCCACTGTCCGCCATGCCGACGCGGCCTCTTTCGGATGAAGGGCGACAGTCCGAGAGCGCACAGCAGAGCAGTCAAAAAAAAGAACATGAAAACCAATACAAAACAAAATTCGGAATCGAGGCTCATGAACCGGATCGCACAGTCGAGCAGTGATGCATTTAGGGCGGTGTTTTTCCGGGGGCCGGAATCCAGCAGAAACAAAGACGGTGACGAAATCCCCGTCTGGAATGTTTTCCTCGGCGACGAGCACGGCGAACCAGTGCGCACCGTTTACGGAATCTACGACTTCAAACGCGCCGAGTCCCTCGCGCAGGTCATGTCTTCAGACCGCAAACTTGAACTCATCCACGAAGCCCAGCCCGCCTAATTCCCGCTCGGCTCGCGTCCGTCCAGGGCGCGAGCCATTCGCCAACCTCGTATGAAAAATCCTTTGTTCGACAATACGCCTCGCTGGCGTCAGTGCATTTTGCAGCTGACACGCACCGTCACGATCGAGACCCGTCGCCGCCTCATGTGCATCCCGCACCGCCAAGACGCCAAAGAAGAAGCCAACCACCTCCGCCGTCAATACGGCGACGCGCTCGTCGCAGTGAACATTTCCAAAAACGGCAAAGGCCCGACAGCCACATACACGTGCTCCTACACACTGCGCGAAACCCGCACCGAGGAATTATTCTGATCTACCTTGTCGCGCCATAGCCTTCGGCGACGGCGGAACGCCAGAGATTTGCCACCGCTGCACTCCGCCTTTAACGACGCAATCTCAGCGCATGGTTAGGCGGCACGGTCATGTCTGTCGCTGATAACCTAAAGCTCTCAAAAAGTCGTCTGAACCCCGGAGCAAAAGCGACAGCCGGTGAGTTTGCCCCTGCTGATCGCGGTAATCCAACAACAGCGAACGTCCTGAATCGCTCGGCTGAACACTAATGATGGAAGCTCTCGGAATGCGATGCTCCATGTCAGATAGCGATCCGATGACGTTAAACGGAAACCCGCTGCGAACCCAAACCTCATCGTCGGTGACAGTGACCTGCAAACAGCCAGCCGGTCCACCAAGCCGAGTGAATGTCGTTTTATGCGAGCTCCCCGACGCGCGCACCTCGTGAAAGCGAATGCGGTCTGATGAAACTTGCGGGAAAACTATGCCGTGTCGCTTGTGGTGCCGCCAACGCATCGCAAAGATCCAGAGAACCAGCAGCATCGCACCCAGATTTAACCAGATGATGTATTTTTGAAAATGGTCCATCGCCTAAGCGCCTAATATCGCCTAACAAACAATTAATACGCGACAACCACTAGATTCCGCAATTGATCCTTCATCCTTTCTTCAAAGCCCCCTCAACTTCCGATGCACGATAACGCGCGGCTTAGTCGCAATCAGATAACGCAACGCATCCGCCGCATCGTCGCCGCCGACGCCATCTTCGTCTGCGTCGACCTTCAGCACGTCCTCAGGCCGGTTCGGATCATGTTGCAGCGCCGGCAACGTCTCAACTAACCGCCCGCACTTTTTGTGAATGAAAAGCGTCGGACGGATACCGGCTTCGGCGTCACCGAAGCGTGTCAGAATTTCCGCCCACCCATTGATGCGATCCGTGTTCGCGCAGCGCAAAGTAATCCCGTGCTTCGCATACTGCGCGGCAATCGTTGTGCCGTCGCTCTGGCGCGAAAACACATCCGCACCAGCCACGCACCGTTTCAAACTGCTTGGTTGCAGGCCATGCCTGCCGAGCATCGCCTTGATTGCCGCCGCGTGACGTTGCGGCAACCACATCCGCTCCGCGTGTTCATCCACGACGAACACGTTCCCGTCACAATCCGTGCAGCCGAGCAACACTACCGTGTAATGCGCGAAGCCATAGTCCAGCGCACAAAACCATTCACGCGCCCGCTTGTCGTCGAAGTCCTCGATGACATGCACTTCCCTCCGCAGCGTCGTGAAGAACTGCCCCGCCGCGATGTCCCAATCCCCATCCAGCCACGCGCGACGCTGCCAACCGCTCAACCCCTGCAGTACCCGGATATATTCCGGGTTGTTCCAACGGTTGTCAGTCACACGCGCCGCCACAAACCTCGTCTCCGTCTCGGCCTTGTTCAAAAAAGGCAGGACGAACCTCGACCGATACCACCCGTGACCGACGCCGCCCGGATTCGTCGTCGAATAGATACGTGGTCGCCAATTCGGTTTGCTTGTCCGACAACACGTCGTGATGTCCTGGTATTTCCGCGCCGTCAACGTCGTCGCCTCCTCGATGCCTATGACGTCGTATTCGAGGCCGAGATACGCGTCGATGTCCTTCTCGTTCTGAAAATGCCCGGCAATGATCCGCGAGCCGTTATTGAATGTGAGGATGCCCCGAAACGCCGAGAACTCGTGACCGAGCTTCGTGAATAGCTTTCGCCGCAGATCCTCGAAGTGCTCAAGGTTCGCCTTGCCGACCTTGCGCAGCAGTAAACATTTCAATCCTGGCACACGCTGACAATCATCGACGCCCATCTGGCCAAGCAACCAATGTGACTTGCCACCGCCGCGCGCGCCGCCGTAGCCGATTGCTGTCGGCCCGTCGGTAGTGTCGCAGAGCCTCGCCGCCGCGCTGGCCGCAAGCTGACGCTCCTGCAATACCACGTCCGCGCGCTCAAACCGTTGCATCTGGTCCTTCGGACAACCAGCGCGCCGCCCGATCAGAAAATACCTTTCCCAAGGCGTCATTGCGTTTTCTCCGGTAGCACGGGCGTTGCTTCGATATCCACCACCTCGCCGGGCAACGGCTCGCCATAAATCTTCTCCAGCGCGACCGTGACCTCGACGCGCACCATTGGCAAATCGTCACCGTTATCGCGCTCGCCGTTCGTGCCAAGCCCTGTCGCCAGCCGCCCGAGCTTGCTCGCGATCTCCAGCATTCGCGCGATGTCCGAGAGATTCGCATAAACCTTTTCGCGCGCCATGTAGGCATCGAGACCCCGTTGCGCCGCAGCAATCGCACGCTCATGCATTGCCCATTCCGTCTCGCGCAACTTCTGCTCGCGCCCCTCCCACTCCGCCGCCTTGCTTCGCGCCGTCGCCTCGATCGCCTCGCGCTCCACAATCGCCAGATGCGCCGAGTGCGCCTGCACTCGCGCCGACCAATCAAACCGCCGCGACCACTTTTCCATTTGCCCCTTACTCTTGCCTAACTTTTGCCCTACCAATTCCAGCGACCGCTCTGGGCCCATTCCGAGATACAATCCAAACGCCGCAAACGCTTTAGCTGACTCTTTCGGCTGTTGCTCAAAAATTAACGCCATAGTCCAAACTCCTTTTCAACAATGCCCCGTCGCGTGAAAACCACGGACGCTACGGACGCATCTCCGCCATACCTTTTTATAAAATTTTGTTTTCTCCCCACGCGCGTGCGGAGGTGGAAATGATCCGTCCGAACCGTCCGAGATTCCGTCCCCTTTGAAATCTCAAACGACTTGTATCCATGCGTCCGAACCGTCCGACAACTCATCCATAGATTTATGTGCATCGGATTCCTTTCCAGCCGCGTTGCGGCTTTTCGGCGTCGTCGGGGATGTCATGCCTGACCGTTAACCCATGCAGCCTGGTCATCGTGTCACCAATCACATTTGAGAACTTCTTTTTCGCCATCACCGTCCAACTCCGCTCATTACAGAAGCCAACATATTTCTCGTAACACTGCGCCACCGTCAGCGACGCCTCCGCGTCTTTGCAGACACACTCAGTGACAAAGACCACATCCGCTTCGGATTCCATCAGAAGATCGTCGACCGTCGTTTGTTGTCGGGATGTCAGCCGAAGCTGCCATTCGTCGGCTCGAATCTTTTCCAACCCTGCCAGCATCCAATTCAGCACCCCCGAACCTTCATCGGCGAGGATTCGCTCGCTCAAATCCGCAATGACATTCGTCGTTTTCGGTTTCCGATATTCAATGATTGCCAACCGTCGGCGCCACGCGTCCGCGTCGCCCTCCAGTCGCACCGTTAGCCGCGAATTGCAGGTTGCAATCGCATTGAACCGGCAAGTGATTTCCGGCCGTTCATTACTGCCCTTAAATTCCAGGGTGACCGGATCACCACCCGTCAACGCCTTCAGAACCGATGCGCCTTTGCAGTTGAGAAAATTGTCCGGCACATCCGCACCGTAGAGGAGCGATTTTCCGAGCAACCGTCCCAACTCAAAACGTTCCGCCAACAAATCCGGTCGCACCGTCCCCACGTTCCTGGCTCCAATGATCCCGACAATCACACGGATCAGCGTCCCCTTCCCTCCGCCGGCCGTGCCGGTAAGAATGACGAACCGCTGCGCTAGGTTGACGCCAATCAGGGCCAGACCACACCAACGTTGCAGTAGTTCGATGTCTTCAGGTTCAAGCGCAGGCTCTAATAGCGTTTTCAGAAACAAAGGGCACTCAGCACCCGCACGAAATTCTACCCCAAGCTTATTCCGTCGCCGGTATTGCGGGCCGAAGTCGAGCAGCGTTCTGTCAGAAACGCGGAGCACGCCGTTTTTACACGGAACAAACTCCATCAAATCGGTTTGGAAAAAATCGGGACCGACCTCCAGCAAACCGCGCGCTCGCGTCATAACCCCTTTCAGATTCGCCGAGTCCCGAAACTTAAATTCCAAATTCCGCACATCAAACTTCGGGGCGCAGTCGCGCGCACAATTCAGCAGCAGCTCGCTCAACCTCGCTGTAAGCAGCGGTTCGCGTGTCTCGCAATAAATCCCCTCCTCCGGCGTATAGGTATAGAAGCGGTCCTCTGCCGCCGCAAAAACAGTCGGCCATTCTTTAGAACCGTCCTCACCCAGAGACGCCGCCAGAAAATCTTCCGACAAATCTTTGACGAACGGCTTTTCGCCCTCTTTGACCGGCACGACCTCTTGCGCCGCCGAACCATATTTGTTTTCCAAAGCCGGATATTTCGCCGCGAACCACGCCGCCGGAGTGTCCGGCGTTGCAGTGCCCGAGGGAATAGCGCCAGCGGGCGCGGCCTCAACTCCATTCGATTTCGCCCACTCCTGTAATTTCTCCAACGGCTCATTCATGCCGCCACCTCCGGTGAGTAAAGCGCCACTCGCGCCCCTTGTTTCTCAATCGGAACGCCAGTCGGTTTCGGGTTGAGATACATCAGCCGTTGCAACCGCTCGCCTCGCATCGCCTGCGGCAACCGTGTCAAACGAACCGCCGACAACGCGCCCGGATCAGCCCCAAGCGTCACCAGCACCGGCTTCATTTTTCTGACAATCGAATCCCAGTCGCTTTTCGTCGCCGCATCAATCCGCACCAGCGCGTGAATCGATCGACCGCCCGAACTGCAAATGCAGGAAATCGGCAGCGGCATTTGCACCAGGCAACGCAACCACTCATCCGGATTCGCTTCGTCACTTTCCAAAACGACGTATCGCCATGCCGTCACGGATTCTTCTGACCGCCGCGACATCTTCCCGCCGAGGCGGGGATTCTGATGAAACACGCCGTCCACCGGTTGCGGCAGGAACCAAACGCCATCCGGGCCAGTCGGTAAATCTCGATTCTGAATCTCGTCATTGCGCTCCGTTTCCCAAACAAACTGCCCTTGCGACTTCATGTCCGAAAAAATCAGGAGGCGTTCGCCCACATTTTTTTTGTAGAGCCACCGCAAGACACTCGCGCTGTCCTGCCTGTCAACTTGCACCGGCGACAGTCGCCCCGATTGCCGCAACAACGTCCCGGATCGTCACTTTTTCCGCGACCCGTTTCAAAACCTTCGGACAAAACGCCGGTTTGCGAACCGGTTGAACAGCAATCGCTCGTGCAGACGGAGTCGGCGCGCTTTCTGGATTTCCATCTCCCGAGAGATGACCCCGCGCAAACGCATGTTGTGCATTTGCTGCCGACGTGATTTTGTGGATCAAATCGGATTCCGACCATGGCGGCACGCAACCTCGATTCCACTCCCGCAACAACACCAGCGCATCCGGTTCTGATAGCGCAAAACCCCACGCTAAAATCGACGCGACATGAAACGTCGCATCATGCCCGTGCTGACCGCTGACCGCGACCGGACACTTTGCGATATACCGCCGCGCCCGTTCAAAGATAGGCAAGCTCATGGTGTGTGTTGCCTACCCGCGTTCCTGAAAAGATCAGCGGCACCGATGCACCGCCCGCGAGGAAGCTTATGAAGTCGTTAGTTCGCCACTGGAGCGGATTGAGCCAACGTCCGACCGCGAACGAGCCGCGTGCCGGCAAGCGCCGCCCGGACCATATCGACATCAAAGAACACTAGATGCCCGATTCGGATATGGGGAATCGCCTTCGCTTTGGTTTGAGAGCGCAGCCAGCGAATACTCGGTTTGCACTCGGGGGTGAACACTTCAGCAAGCATTTGCTCTGCGTTCACCAGTTTTCCATTTACAGCTTTTTCGTTCATTTCTAATACTCCGCAGTCAACGCTCCGCCTCCGCCCGGCTTGCCTTGCTCCGCTCCTGCGAATGCCGCTCACCGAATCTCTGCGCTGCGTCGCGTTGCCGGATATGTATGACAGATATGTATAAAAGGAGTAGATATTTAATGCGTATATGCTATGCATCAGCTGAATGAGAATATCGCCGCAGCGCCACACCCTAGCCGTCCTCCGCTCAATTATCGGCATTACGCAGAAGGAAATGGCGCAAGTTGCAGAATGCTCTCCGCCTACCATTCAAGCCATCGAGCTGGGTAAGTTGAAGCTCAGCGAAAAGCTGGGCGGATTGATCGCGCTACGCACTGGCGTCGCGTTGAAGTGGCTTTTAGATGACAACGTTGCATCAGCTCCCGTTACCGACGAGGGTCATCCATTCACCAAAGACGTCTACCACCAGACCCAGGCATTTATTAACGCGCCATCGCCGCCGCAATTCTCTTTGTTCCAGCCGATGGTTTCGTTTCAGTCCAACGTGTTTCGTTTGGCCAGCATCCTCTTAAAAGCACACAAGGATAAGAAGGTCACCCTTTGCGCATACAAAATTGCTAAAGCCATGGACGAACTGGATCGCGAGTTCGGCATAACCGACGACGACAGAGCCTTCTTCGCAACTAAAATGCTTGCCCCCAATCCCAACAAGCCGACGGGGTCACCCGGCGACACGCTGTTTACCACTTTCAACAAAACCATCCAATCGCTCAGCCCGAAATATAAGTCACCGGCATACGACGAACCTCTCCGTTTCACCATCACGCCGGACGGACAAGTCACTCAGTCGACCGCTCCGGACATTCAAGCCTTGGCGAAATCAGCGAAGAATCGTCACGCAAAAAAAGCTGCGAAGAAGAAAAGCCCGCGTAATCAGTAGATGAGTAATCGTTGGAAAGAGCTGCGAAACAGGCCTAAAAATTTGCCCAATTATTTGCCCAAAATCGTTCACTTTTCGGCAAATACTTTCCCTTTCTCGCATTTTGCTTCACCGACCGACAAAAACCAAAACAGCAAGCAAACCCTTTATTTGCAGTGGTTTTAACGATTTCCACGTAGAAAAGAATGGAGCCAGCTGTCGGGATTGAACCGACGACCGACGGTTTACAAAACCGTTGCTCTACCACTGAGCTAAGCTGGCCAAGTGCGGCGTAATATGGGGGCACGCTGGCTGAAATTCAAGGATTCAGTCCGCGTTTGTGATCAGAATTTTCGCGCTGCGGCCGCTTACGCCTTATACATCTTCAATTTCCACGGACTGCGATATTCGCGCTCGTAGGAAATGCAGTGTTTTACGTCGCTGTGATTGGTGATATCCTGCTTCGCGGCGTCCCATTGGACGGTCTTGCCGCATTCGTAGGAAATGTTGCCGAGGTGGCAAAGCATTGTTGTTTTGGCCATCGATTCGATGCCAGAACGTGGCGTTTCGCGCGTTTTGACGCAATCGAGGAAGTTTTGCCAATGAACGCTTTCGGTGCGCTCCAGTTTGGGCGGTTCTTCGACCTTCTTCGGATCACCGTTCGGGAAGAATTGATAACCTTCACGATCAACAATGAGCGTTCCTTTGGTCCCGATGAATTCGGAGCCGTGACTGCGACCGCCATCGACGCCGCGTTGATTGTTGAAGCGGTATTCCCAATTCATCGTGAATTTCGGGAATTGATAGATCGCCTGCATCGTGTCCGGCGTATCGCGATCGTCGTCCATCGTGAACTTGCCGCCGCTAGTCGCGACGCGGGTCGGTTCCTGTTGCATCGCGAGCAGGACGATGTCGATCATGTGGACGCCCCAATCGGTCATGAGACCGCCGCCGTATTCGTAAAACCAGCGCCATGTATAATGACAACGGTTTGGCTGATACGGGCGTTTTGGCGCGGGCCCGAGCCACATGTCGTAATCGAGACCGGCTGGAACAGGTTGCGGGCTTTGATGGCCGATCGATTTATCCTGACCGGTAATCCATGCACGGCAGATATTGATGTCGCCCATCTTTCCAGACTGCACATATTCAATCGCTTTCTGGAAATGGTTCATGCTGCGCTGCCAGGTGCCGATTTGCACAACCGGTTTGAAATGCCGCGCGGCGCTCAACATTGCTTTAGCTTCGACGAAACTTTGCGAAATTGGTTTTTCGCAGTAAATATCCTTCCCAGCTTCGCACGCTGCGATGAAAGGAATCGCGTGCCAATGGTCGGGCGTGCCGATGATGACCGCGTTGATATCTTTTTGTTCGAGCAGCTTGCGAAAATCTTTGTAACGCTTCGGAGCCGGTTGCCCCTTTTTCGTCACTTCATCCGAAGCGCGATCCATGTGTTTTTCGTCGACGTCGCACACCGCGGCAATCGAAATGCCGAGATCGAGAAAATGTTTCATATTCTCGCGGCCCATGCCACCACAACCGATGAGCCCCATCACCACGCGGTCATTCGCGCCTTTCGCCTGAGCATAAATGCGAGGCGCTAAGGAAAGGCCGAGGCCGAGGCCGGCGGCGGCAGTGCTGGTGCGGGTGAGGAATTGACGACGTGTAGTATTCATGGGCTACGCAGTTTAGGAGACGTTGTGAGCTGAGGTCAAATTTACAATTTTATTTTTGGCAGGACGTTAGCCCTCTTGGTCATTTCGGGGTCACTACATTCAATCCGATTTGAGCGCGGTCTTGGGCGTGGTTGATAACGAGGTTCTGGCCGCGCAGACGGTTGCCGACAATGATCGCAGCGTCCATTGCGTTTTCAATCACGACTTGGGTTTTGCCGAGATCGATGAAATCGCAATTGCTCACGGTGACACCGCCGCGTTTGGCGTGGATGGCGGGAGCTTTGACATCTTTTTGGCCCCAACCGATGAAATGGCAACTGTTGAATGTCACGTGGCCGGAGCCATTGAGCATAGCATGGTAGTCGGTTGTGGCGATTCCCCAAAAACCGCAGGCAGTAAATTTCACGGGACCGGAATTTGATTCCGCGACTTCGACACCAGACATGAACTGGCCATTCACAAACGAAATCCCAGCGTGGGTCTGACTACTCTCGACGCGCACGGCAGTTGGGCCGATATCGGAACCGCATTGCGTGAGCAGACAATTGCCCGGGCCGCTTGCGCGTTGGGTGAATTGATAGCCGACGTGGTAACCAATACAAAAGCAGTTGCTCAGGAATTCCCAATCGGTGCGGCAGAGAACGAATGCAATCGCTTCTTTGCGCATGAACTCGTAAAGCGGCCCGTCCCATCCGCCCCAGAACGACCAGAAATGGACGTTCTCAATGCGTCCGACGTCGTAACATTGGTCGACAAAAAGTCCGCGATAAAGTGGTTGGCCGTAAAGGCCGCTGATGAAATGTCGCCCAGCCGGTGTGGTTCCGAAATCAACTCCTTGATACGGATTCACCAGCAGCACGTTCAGCAAAGAAATGTTGTCGCCACTGCCGCGAATCGTCCATGGATACGCTACCGGCGGATTTGTCAGCGTCTGTTCGGGATAAAAAATCGTCATGCCACGGAGCGACGAATTGACCTGAAGCGTAATGAAGGGTGTGCCATCGGCCTTGCCGGCGTCGGCGGTGGCGAGGAGAACGCTGCCATCGTGAGCATTCCGCGACGGCGCTTGCGAACAGCCCTCGAGACAGACATTCGGCGGAACCGTCAGATTGCCTTTAATGAGATAACGACCAAACGGAACAAAAACCGTTTTGATATTCCCACTGGAAGCGGTTTTTAGTGCAGTCGCGAACGCTTCCGTGTCGTCGGTTTTTCCATCAGCAGTTGCGCCGAAATCGCGGACATTCAGGGCCGCACCGTTCACTTGCGCAGGCGGAGTTTGCCCCTGCCCTTGTGTCGATGAGGCGCCAAGAACACCTGCAACTGCACCGAAACTGATTCCGGTGAGCCAATCGCGACGAGACAAATCTTTATTGGTCACAAGTTATAGACAGAATGAACGCAGTGATATTCACACAAGAGTAGGCGCTGATGATTTGATAAGAATCTCAAGCTGCAGGTGTCATCGACGGTAACGGATTGAAACTCAGATTTTGAATTGTGGGATTTTGAATAATTCGCCGTCTTTCATCGCGGACTTGTGCGCCACAATTCCCGCCACGGTCATATTTAATGCGGCGGCAATATCGACGAGCGGTTTACGATCTTGCAATATCGCGCTGACGAATTCGTTGCACAGATACCCATGCGACCCACCGTGGCCGCCCGGTGAAACACCCGGAGGCAACGGTGGCCGTTTGATCGAAGGAATTTGCGCCGCTGCAACTTCCGTGACGAACTCGCCGAAAAACGATCCCTTCTCGCCACGCATGCGTCCCATCTCACCGCCATGACCGGGAGTATCCCAACTCACTCCCATTCGCGACATTCCACCTTCACTCGTTCGGAAGAGCGCGATTTCGGTGCCGAACGGATTTTTGTAACGGTTCTTGTCCGGCTGCAAATAATCAAGACGGCTGCGCATTCCCTGGCATGAGACCTCGATGAAACTCCCGCCGGTGACGCATATATAATATGCATTGGAATGCGTCGGATAAAATTGCGGCGGCAACCCGATGCGCCAGCCCTTGAACGAATCGATCGGCTGCGGCATGAAATGGAAGTATTCGCCTTCGGAGTAAACGACTTTGCCGAATCCGCCTGCGTTATAGATTTGGCGCATGGCGTAGAGATCCTCGTGAAAGCACGACGTTTCAAACATCATGTATTTGAGGCCGCTCTTTTTAACCGCATCGAACAACTTGTTCGCGTCCTCGATTGATCCAAACACTGCTGGCACCGCCGAAGCGACGTGTTTGCCATGTTTGAGCGCTTCCAAAGCGTGGCGCGCGTGACTTGGCGCATCCGTTGCGATGAAGACTGCTTCGATGCTGTCATCTTTCACCAACTCCTCAAGAGACGGATACGTCTTCGCACAACGACATTGTTTCGCCAACTCTGCGCAGCGGTCCGGCATTAAATCGCTGACTGCGACGACTTCGACGTTTGGGTGATCCTGGAACCCAAACGCAGAGCCGAATTTGCAAACACCATTTCCGATAATGCCGACGCGAATTTTGCGATCGGAGATCGGCTGCCAACCTGTGTGAGCGTCGGCTTTGTCTTTAGCGCGTTCAAAACCTTGAATTGTCTTTTCGGCGGCGCTCGCAGCAAAGCCAGCGGCCGCCGCAGACATCCCGGCGACTTGCAGGAAGGAACGTCGGGTAACTCGTTGAGTGGACATGCAGCCAGCATCCGAAGTCGCGAGCGCTCGTCAAGCGCAAACGCGACTCACCCACCCCTGTTTGAGACTTTTCATTATCCCGAAAAACGACTGTTGCCGGATTCCCGCGTAACCCTGTCAATGCGACGATATTAAGGAAACTGGGTACAGTCTCGGGCTTCTTCGCCTGTGACGCGGCTCACTAACAGAGATGGCCCAATGGCGCAGATTTTCCGAAAAAGTGCCAACAGCTTCGCTCGCGCGACGCTTGCGGGAATTGTTTTGCTCGTGTTTGGCTTCTTCGGAGTCACGTACGCGGTTTATTGGTCGCCTTACACGACGGATGTGCATGTGCCTCGCTCGCAGCCGGTCCCGTTCAGTCACCAGCATCACGTTTCTGGCCTCGGCCTGGATTGCAGATATTGCCACACGTCAGTTGAGAAGTCCTCCTTCGCCGGTATTCCTCCGACGGAGACCTGCATGACATGTCATTCGCAAGTCTGGCGTGACGCGCCGGTCTTGGCGCCCGTGCGGGAAAGTTTGGCAACCGGCACACCGTTGCATTGGAAGCGCGTGAATCAAACGCCCGATTTCGTATTTTTCAATCACAGTATTCACGTGACCAAAGGGATTGGTTGTTCCACCTGTCATGGCGCTGTCAATCAGATGCCCATCACGTGGAAAGAACACTCGCTCTACATGCGCTGGTGCCTCAATTGTCACGCCAATCCGCAAGAGCATCTGCGGGCGAAAAGTGAAATTTACAACATGTATGTGGAAAGCGCCCCCCGACCAGGCCCAGCGCGGACACGATTTGCTAAAAACGTATCACATCAGCCAACAACGCCTCGATCAACTGCGCGATTGCAGCATGTGCCACCGATGAAGCAAACGAACCTCCATCGACCTCACCGAAATCCGCGCCAAATTGAACGGCGCGCGAGGCCAGGAGTATTGGCGCAGTTTGGACGAGGTCGCGCAAACACCGGAGTTCGAGGAAATGTTACACCGGGAATTTCCCAACGCCGCGTCCGAATGGGAGCTCGACCTTCAGCCGTCGCGATTTCATGCGAATAGCAGCAGCGTCCATCGCGCTCGCGGGTGCGACGGCTTGCACGAAGCAGCCGGCCAAAGAAATCTTGCCCTACATTCGCCAACCTGAAGCGCTCGTTCCCGGCAAGCCGATGTATTACGCCACCGCGATGGCGCTGGATGGGTACGGCACGGGAGTGATCGTCAAAAACCGCGAAGGGCATCCCGTGAAGGTGGATGGGAATGACGATCATCCGGCGGTTGCGCGCGGTTCGAGCATTTGGATGCAGGCATCCATTCTCGATCTGTACGACCCGGACCGTTCGCAATCCATCACGCACTTTGGCGAAATCAGCGACTGGGGTTTGTTTGTCGGCGACTTGAACGAACTGATTCGCGAGCACGATCAGGACGGCGGCGCCGGTTTGCGATTCTTAAGCGAGACGATCACCTCGCCAACGCTTATTGGACAACTCGAATCTTTGCTCAAAAAATTCCCGAAGGCGCGCGCATATCAATACGACCCGGTTTGCCGCGATAACGTGCGCGAAGGTTCAAAACTCGCATTTGGGGAATACGTCGAACCTCACTACAAATTCGAAAATGCGGCAGTTATCATGTCGCTGGAATCGGATTTTCTCTACACACATCCTGAGCGGCTGCGCTACACACTCGGATACACAAACGGAAGGCGGCTAGCCGCTGGTAAGCAACAGATGAACCGCCTGTATGTCGCCGAAAGCACTCCGAGCGTCACCGGCACAATGGCGGAACATCGCTTACCAATCGAGAGCGGCAGGATCGAAGAGCTTGCATTTGAAATCGCGCGAGCCGTTGGCAGTGTCTCGGAGCTGCCAAAAGACGCGGGGTCGTGGGTTCGCGCCGTCGTCGCTGATTTGAAAAGCAATCGAGGCAAAAGCGTCGTCATTGCCGGAGAATCTCAGCCGCCTATGGTCCATGCCATTGCGCATCGTTTAAACGAAATGCTCGGTAATGTCGGAAGCACCGTTTCCTATTCAAAGCCCGTCGAGTTTCAAACTGCGAACCAGATTGCAGCGTCTGCGAGATTTCGCCCGTGACCTCCAGCAAGGCCATGTGCAAACAGTTTTTGTCCTCGGCACGAACCACGTTTACTCAGCGCCGGCCGACCTCAATTTAGGGGCTTTGCTCGCGAAGGTTAAACGGAGCATTCACATCGGTTTGGATTACAACGAAACGGCCGCCGTCTGCACCTGGCACATTCCGCAAGCCCATTATCTCGAATCCTGGGGCGATGTGCGGTCGTTCGATGGCACCGTCTCATTACAACAGCCGCTCATCGCGCCGCTTTATGGTGGAAGAACAATTTGCGAAGTGCTCGGCGTGCTCCATCAACAACAACCCATTCGCGCCGACTACGAAATCGTACGCGAGCATTGGCGCAACAAAAACCAATGGCAGGATTTCGAGAAGGGTTGGCGCAAGGCGTTGCACGATGGATTTATCGCTGACACGGCTGAACCTGCACAACAAATCACCATGCACGTTCAGTCGCTCGATGATCTAAAAACACAGCAACGAATTAACCCCAGTGGCCAGATCGAAGTCGTGTTTCGACCCGACCCAAGTATTTGGGACGGTCGCTTTGCCAACAACGGTTGGCTACAGGAATGCGCCAAACCGGTGAGCAAGATGGTTTGGGACAACGCGGTGTTGGTCAGTGGCGCGTTGGCTGAACGCGAGCGGTTGAACAATGATGACGTTGTTGAGTTGAGCGTTGGCGGAAGGACGATTCGTGGCCCGGTCTGGATTACTCCCGGCCAGGCCGAGAACACCATCACGCTACAGCTTGGCTATGGACGCGAACGCGTCGGGCGTGTCGGTTCCGGTGTCGGTTTCAATGCGTATGCCCTTCGGACTTCCGACGCGTTATGGACTCAAACCGGCGCGCAACTCGCGAAGACAGGACGCACGCACAAGCTGGTCACGACGCAAATTCATCACAATCTAGCCAGTCCAGAGCGTGAGGTTTACCGCAGCGGCACGCTGGCCGAATTAAAAACTGATCCAGAATTCGTAAAACAATCGCTTGAGGAACCACGTCCCGACGAGACTCTCTACGACCCATACGAATACCCCGGCTACAAATGGGCGATGTCGATCGACCTCACGACCTGCATCGGATGCAACGCCTGTCTCCTCGCGTGCAACGTTGAAAACAACATTCCCGTCGTCGGTAAAAACCAGGTCGACAAGCATCGCGAGATGTATTGGATTCGCATCGATACCTATTACAAAGGGCCGCTGGAAAATCCCTCGTTCAATCACATGCCCGTCCCCTGCATGCACTGCGAGCATGCACCCTGTGAATTGGTTTGTCCGGTTGCGGCAACTGTTCACGATCACGAAGGTCTCAATCTCCAGGTTTACAACCGATGCGTTGGAACCCGGTTTTGTTCCAACAACTGTCCCTACAAAGTTCGCCGATTCAATTTCCTGCAATACACCGACTATCACACGCCGGCGTTAAAACCGCTCTACAATCCCGACGTGACCGTGCGTTGGCGCGGCGTCATGGAAAAATGCACCTACTGCGTGCAACGCATCGCTTCGGCGCGAATCACTGCGGAAGAGCAAAACCGCCGTATTCGCGAAGGCGAAGTCAGGACCGCGTGCCAGCAAGCGTGCCCGGCCGACGCCATCGTTTTCGGCGACCTCAACGCGCCTGACAGCAAAGTCGCAAAATTGAAAAAGCGTTCGCTCGATTACTCGATGCTGGGCGACTTAAACACGCGTCCGCGCACAACTTATTTGGCCAAGGTGCAGAACCCGAATCCTGACCTGGAGGGCAAAACGTAGTATGGAAACGATTCAAGGTTCAGAACCACGGATACCAGACGCCAAAGCGCCCTACCCTGTAACCGTGCTCGGGTATCCAGCCGAGATGATCGGTCCTGACGAATCGTATCGCAAAATCAGCGACCAGGTTGCCGACATTAATCTCAAACATCCGCGACCCAAGTTTTGGTTCATTGGGTTTACAGCGGCATTCACACTGTTTCTAGTGCTGTGCGGTTCGGTCAGTTATTTGCTTTATCGCGGCGTCGGAATTTGGGGCATCAACATCCCCGTCGCATGGGGCTTTGCCATCACCAACTTCGTTTGGTGGATTGGAATCGGTCACGCCGGAACGTTTATTTCCGCAATCTTGCTGCTGCTGTTCCAGAAATGGCGCACGACGATCAATCGGTTCACCGAAGCAATGACACTGTTCGCGGTCATGTGCGCCGGTCTGTTCCCGCTGTTACATCTCGGTCGTCCATGGGTTTTCTTCTGGCTGCTTCCCTACCCTGACACGATGAATTTGTGGCCGCAGTTTCGCAGTCCGCTCGTGTGGGACGTGTTCGCGGTCAGCACCTACTTCACCGTTTCCTTGCTGTTTTGGTATTTGGGCGTCATGCCGGATCTGGCGACAGTGCGCGACAAAGCCGTGACAAAATGGAAGCGCCTGCTTTACGGCGTCTTCTCGATGGGTTGGCGCGGTTCGGCCAGGCACTGGAAAAACCACCAATCGGCTTACCTGCTGCTCGGCGGATTAGCGACCCCACTGGTATTGTCGGTGCACAGCGTCGTCAGCTTCGACTTCGCCGTCGCCCAGGTCCCCGGATGGCATTCCACAATTTTCCCGCCTTACTTCGTCGCCGGCGCCATCTATTCGGGTTTTGCGATGGTGTTGAATTTGATCATCCCGATCCGGCGCATTTACGGTCTCCAGAATCTGATCACCACGCGAACGCTCAACAACATGGCCGTCATCACGCTCGTGACCTGCTGGATGGTGACTTACGGCTATATTATGGAAGCGTTCATGGCCTGGTATAGCGGCGATGTTTATGACAAAGGGACGATGCACGACCGGGCTTTTGGCGCTTACGCGTGGATCTTCTGGATTCTCATGACGGTTAATTGCGTCATCCCTCAACTTCTTTGGTCCCGCAAAATCCGCACCAACGACATCGCTCTATTCTTCGTCGCGCTCTCCGCCAACATCGGCATGTGGATCGAGCGCTTTGTCATCGTCGTGCAAAGCCTTCACCATGATTTCGTGCCGTCCTCGTGGAAGATGTATCGTCCGACGATTTGGGATTGGGCGACTCTATTTGGAAGCATCGGACTTTTTCTCACGTTACAATTTTTATTTATCCGCTATGTGCCGATGATCTCGATGTCGGAATCGCGTGAACTCGTCGCGCAACGCAAGGAGGGCCAACTGTGATCGAGCCAGTCGGAGCAGACGTCCGCACGATGCCTCAGGCAGAGGTTGTTTCTCACACCGAAACGTTTTCAAAAAAACTTTACGGTTTGATGGCCGAATTTGTCGAGCACGACCAATTGCTCCACGCCGCGCGCAAGACGTATGCGCAAGGTTATCGCGAGATTGACGCCTTCTCGCCGTTTCCAATCGATGGCTTACCCGAGGCAATCGGCCACGAGCACAGCAATATTCCGTTCGTCACATTGATCGGCGGCATGATTGGCGGACTGGGCGGGTATTTCATGCAGTGGATCGCAAATGCGCACCTCTATCCGTTGAACGTCGGTGGTCGCCCGTTCAATAGCTGGCCAAATTTCATTCCGATTACATTCGAGCTGACGATCCTCCTCGCGGCCTTAACAGCGTTCCTGGCGGTGTTTGTTTTCAACAAACTTCCACAATTGAACCATCCGGTCTTCAATGTGCCAGAATTCCATCGTGCATCGATCGATCGATTTTTCCTGTTGATAGAAGTGGAGGACCCTGAGTTTGACCTGGAACGCACACGCGATTTTCTCGACAGCCTTCAACCTCGAAAAATATCGGAGGTAGAGGAATGAGCCAAACGCGATGGATGCTCCTCATTTGCGTGATAGCCGCCTCGGTCGGTTGCCGGCGCGACATGTTCATTCAACCGTCGCTCCATCCGCTCGAACGAACCGATGCATTCAAAAATGACATGGCCTCGCGCCCAGTGGTGGCAAACACCGTCGCGCGCGATCAACTGGACGAAGACACGGAATTTTACACCGGCAAAATCGGAACAAACCTCGTCACCACTTTGCCCTCTCCCGTCACGCGCGAAATGCTCCAACGCGGACAAGAGCAATTCGACATTTATTGTTCGCCCTGCCACGGACGCACCGGCGACGGAAACGGCATGATTGCGCAACGCGGCTTTACGCGGCCTCCCTCCTATCACAGCGATCGATTGCGCCAGGCGCCCATCGGCCATTTTTACGACGTCATCACGCACGGCTACGGCGTGATGTATCCGTACGCCGCGCGCGTAGAACCCGCCGATCGCTGGGCCATCGCCGCATACATTCGCGTCCTCCAAACCAGTCAAAATACGCGACTGGCAGAGGTTCCGGCGGAAGAACGCAGCAAGCTCGAGGCAAAGAAATGAATGAGGACGCACAACATCGGGTATCGAAAATCCAACTGATCGCCTTGGTAATCGGTTTGCTTGCCTCGGTTGCGACCGTGATCGGTGCATTCACTGACACGAAACAATTTTTCTATTCCTACCTCTTCGGTTTTTTGTTCTGGCTCGGTTTATCAATGGGCTGCTTCGCCGTCAGTATGTTGCATCAATTAACCGGTGGACGTTGGGGTTGGCCGACGCGGCGCTTTCTCGAAGCCGGTTTCATGGTGCTGCCGTTGATGCTGGTCTTGTTCATCCCAATCTTCTTCGGATTGCATCAACTTTATCCGTGGGCGAGACCGCATGAATTCGGCGCTGATAAATTACTCCAGGACCGTCATCCGTACGAGAACGGGCTGTGGTACATCGTCCGTCAGATCGCTTTTTTATTAGTCTTCATTTGGATGGCTGCGCGAATTCGCGTTTGGTCTCTGCGACAAGACGCCACGACCGATGCTCTACCCACGCGGCGCTCCCGCTTCATCAGCGGACCAGGGTTGGTTATTTATGGATTGCTCGGCACGTTCGCGTCGATCGATTGGATCATGTCGCTCGAACCGCATTGGTATTCGACCATGTTCGGCGTCATCGTGCTGATTGGGCAAATCCTCACCGCCTACGCGTTCTCAGTGATCATGGTTTTACTGTTTAAACGCGATCCGTCGATTGCCGCGGTCTTAAGCAAAACCCAATATCATCAACTCGGAAACCTGCTTTTGGCCTTCGTGCTCTTCTGGACCTACGTGTCGTTTGGCGAATTTCTCATCATTTACTCTGGCGACATTCCGCATGAACTGGAGTGGTATCTGCATCGCATCGCCGGCAACTGGAAATTCGTTCTCGCCACCGTCGCCGCGTTTCACTTCTTCGTTCCGTTTTTCCTGCTGTTGTTTCGAGCGGTGAAAAAGCATGGAACACCGCTGACTACCTTGGCTGTGATCATCTTCGTGATGCACATCGTCCACACGTATTGGCTGGTCATGCCGGCCTTTCACCACGATAACTTGAAAGTCAGTTGGATGGACTTCACTGCGCCTTTGGCTATCGGCGGTCTGTGGTTCGCCTTTTTCCTGGCGCGGCTGAAAGCCGCCCCATTGATTCCTCGGAACGATCCCGGACTCCAATTCGCATTTGCTTATGTCGAAGCCTAGCGCAAACCCCCAAGGCAAGCAGCAAGTCGACGCGGTCGGCTACGAAAAGCGCGAC
Source organism: uncultured Verrucomicrobiae bacterium (assembly GCA_963702845.1). Taxonomy (GTDB): domain Bacteria; phylum Verrucomicrobiota; class Verrucomicrobiia; order Limisphaerales; family Palsa-1400; genus JAICXV01. The sequence goes on from OY969763.1 coordinate 2,265,645, forward strand.
GCAAATGCTAAAGGTATTTTCCTGGCTGTCCTCGGCCTGTTTGTCGCGCTGCTCCTGGTCGACCTCATTGTGCGTTGGATTGTCCACGATTTCAAAAAATCACCAACGCCCGGCGATCGCTTCAGCGGCTCCGTCCGGCAAAAGCAAGCTGCCGCAACGGAACCCGCCTTTCCACGATTGCAAATCTCGCCGCCAGCGGACCTGAGGAAACTTCGTGAAGAAGAAGCGCAGGAACTCAACACCTACGGCTGGATTAACCAAACAGCCGGAGTCGTGCGCATCCCGGTTGATCGCGCGATGGACTTGGTATTGCAAAAAGGTTTGCCTGCACGTCAGAAAGGACAACCCGGCAAAGCCGGAGCGTCCAGTTACGAATTACAGTTACAACGCGCGAAAGAAAAACAGCCGGAGACTGGAGGGCCCCGATGAAGTGCTTGCTCCTGTTGATTATCGCTCTACTGCTGAATCTCTTGTCGGCCCCCGCGCAAATGCTCACGGATAAACAGCTTTCTGAAGTCAATTTTGATCAAAAACTCGGCGCGCAGCTTTCGTTGAATTTGTGGTTCCGAGACGAAGCAGGCAAGGACGTAAGGCTCGGAGACTATTTCGGTAGCAAGCCCGTCATTCTCGTGCTCGGTTATTACCGGTGTCCGATGCTGTGCAACGCCACCTTCAACGGGATGATCGAAGCATTGAACGACATGCGTTGGAGCATCGGGCGCGAATTCCAAGTGGTCCATGTCAGCATCGATCCAACGGAAACCTCTGAACTCGCGCGCAAAAAAAAGCAAACGTATCTCAAACGTTATGGTCGATTGGGCGCGAGCGATGGCTGGCATTTTCTGACGGGCGACCAACAATCGATTCAACTCTTAACCGAGCAAGCCGGTTTCCGTTACGTCTATGACCCGGAGGTCAAGCAATACGCGCACCCTGGCGGCCTGATCATCGTCACGACACAGGGAAAAATCACAAAATATCTCGCTGGCGTCACCTATTCGCCGGAACAAGTATTCAACTCCCTCAAGGACGCCTCAAAGGAGGGAATTGGCCAACGCGTCCAGGAACTGTTCCTGCTCTGCTTCTCGCACAATCCAAGTCGAGGCAAATATGGGACCACAATCATGATCGCGGCGCGCACGCTTGGAGTCAGCACTTGTGTAGGATTGACCTGTTTAATCGTGGTGCTGGTCCGTCGTGAGCACAGGAAGCCAACGGAACAACGTGACGACGCCAAACCAAAGGAGCCTGCTTCATGAACATCCCGCTCCTGCCACGCGCGGCTTCGCAAACCGCCATTCAGGTCGATCACCTTGGCTGGGGCTTGCTGTTGATTAGCGCGGTAGTCCTCCTGGTCGTCTTCGTTCCGATGATGATATTTCTTTTCAAATATCGTCACGGCAAACCAGCCAACCGGGCGCCAGCCGAACTACCCACGTTCAAGATCGAAACCACATGGACGCTCGTCACGTTGGTCGTAATGCTCGGTCTTTTCGCCTGGGGCGCAAACGTCTACTGGAACATCGAAACGCCTCCGGACGACGCCATGGAAATCAACGTCATTGGCAAACAATGGATGTGGAAACTGCAACATCCGGAAGGCAATCGCGAGATTAACGAACTGCACGTGCCAGTCGGCCGAAATGTAAAATTCACTCTCGCCTCGCAGGATGTGATTCACAGCTTTTACTTGCCCGAATTTCGCATCAAACAAGACGTCGTGCCCGGGTGGTATCGCAACATCTGGATCAAGGCGACCAAAGTCGGAACCTATCATCTCTTCTGCTCAGAATTTTGCGGCACTCACCATTCCGCGATGAATGGTCACGTCATTGTGATGGAACCAGAGGAGTATCAACGATGGCTCGTGCAAGGCCAGCCGGGCAGCACGTTGGCGGAGTCAGGCCAGAAACTCTTCCGTGATCTTGGCTGCAGCGGTTGCCACGAGAACAGCACCGTCGTTCGCGCGCCGCCGCTACAGGGACTCTTTGGCAAACCCGTCCCACTCCAATCCGGCCAGGTGATCACCGCCGATGAGGCCTATATTCGCGACTCCGTTCTTCTCCCGGCAAAAGACATCGCCGCCGGTTATACGAATGGCATGCCCTCCTACCAGGGTCGCGTGGATGAAGAACAGCTTTTGGAATTGGTTGCCTACATCAAGAGCATCGGCGATCAGCCGGCGCAAACCCCAATCACCTTCAAACAAGAATGAACTCTACTGATCAACTTAACGTCACGCAGTTCGTTCAGGAAGAACCGTCCAAGAACTACCTGACCGAGGAGCGCACGCTTTGGTCCTGGCTCACCACCACCGACCACAAACGCATCGGCCTGCTCTATCTTTTCTCAATCATCTTCTATTTCCTCATCGCAGCAGTCGCGGCGGCTCTGATGCGCATCGAGTTACTCACGCCTGCTGGCGACCTCGTCACGTCCGAAACTTACAATCGCCTGTTCACCATTCACGGCACGCTCATGGTTTGGTTCTTCTTGATTCCATCCATCCCGGCCGTATTGGGAAATTTCGTCCTGCCAATGATGATCGGTGCACGCGACGTCGCGTTTCCACGACTCAATTTATTTAGTTGGTATTTGTTCAATCTCGGCGGAATGTTCGCAATCTATTCAGTTGTGTTTGGCGGCGCCGACACGGGCTGGACCTTTTACACGCCATACAGTAGCACCTACTCAAACTCCCACGTTACCATGCTCGCTGCCGGAGTATTCATCACCGGCTTCAGTTCAATTATCACCGGCCTCAATTTCATCGTCACCGTTCACAAGCTTCGCGCCCCCGGCCTGACGTGGTTTCGGCTGCCCCTCTTCATCTGGTCGATGTATTCGACAAGCGTCATCATGGTGCTCGCTACGCCGGTATTGGCCATGACGCTGACGCTGATGGCTATTGAACGCCTCTGGGGTGTGGGTGTTTTCGACCCAAGACTCGGCGGCGACCCGGTCCTGTTCCAACACTTGTTCTGGTTCTACTCGCACCCAGCCGTTTACATCATGATTTTGCCGGGCATGGCGGTGGTCAGCGAAGTCATCACCTGCTTTTCACGAAAACCGATTTTTGGCTACGAGTTCGTCGCGTTTTCATCCATCGCCATCGCGGCCTTCGGATTTCTCGTCTGGGGCCATCACATGTTTGTCGCCGGCCAATCGGTCTATGCCGGAATCGTTTTCTCGCTCTTGAGTTATTTGGTGGCCGTGCCGTCAGCAATTAAAGTGTTCAACTGGACAATGACCTTGTATCGAGGGTCAATATCCTTTGAGACGCCGATGCTCTATATCCTCGGTTTCATCGGGCTATTTACGATCGGCGGGCTTACCGGCTTATTCCTCGCGGCACTTGGATTCGACGTTCATGTCACCGACACCTATTTCGTCGTCGCGCACTTTCATTACATCATGGTCGGCGGCATGGTCCTCGCGTTTTTGGGCGGACTGCATTACTGGTGGCCGAAAATTACCGGCCGCATGTATCCCGAGAAACTCGGACAACTCGCGGCGCTAGTTTCATTCATCGGATTCAACCTGACATTCTTCCCGCAATTCATCGTCGGTTACCTTGGAATGCCTCGACGCTATCACGCCTATTCGCCAGAGTTTCAAATTTACAATGTCCTCTCCACCGCCGGCGCATCGATCCTCGGTGTCGCGTATCTCCTGCCACTCATCTACCTGACCTGGTCACTCAAATACGGCAAGCGCGCGCCGCAAAATCCCTGGAACGCCACCGGTCTCGAATGGCAAACAACCTCACCGCCCGACAAACACAACTTCAAAGAGACGCCCATTGTCACCGGGCCGCCCTACCAATACAGCCCTCAAGCCGAGGAGGAAATGGTGCATGGATAGCGCGTATTCACCACTGGCGACGCCTTACGAGGAAATGCCGCAACAAAAAGATGCGGCCACACTGGGGATGTGGACTTTTCTCGCGACCGAAATCCTGTTCTTCGGCGTGATGTTTCTGAGTTACATCGTTTACCGAAGCACCTATCCAGAGGCATTCGCAATCGCGAGCCATCATACGATTGTCCTCTTTGGCACCATCAACACAGCCATTTTGCTGACGAGCAGCTTGACGATGGCGCTCGCTGTTCATGCCGCCAAGGAAGGAAACAACCAACTCGTGTTTCGCTTTTTGGCGGTGACAGTTCTGTTCGGCATTGCGTTCCTCGGCGTCAAAGGCATCGAGTATCACCAGGACCTCGACGAACGCCTTTGGCCGGGCCCACACTTCCGGGAAGGCTTGCCGCCGCAGGCGCAAATCTTTTGGGTGCTCTACTGGATCATGACCGGTGTTCATGCCGTCCATGTCACCGTGGGCGTTTGTCTGATTTCCTACATCGCGCACATGGCGGCGAAGCGGAAGTTCTCGCCTGAATACCATACGCCGGTTGAGATCACCGGTTTGTATTGGCACTTCGTCGACATCATTTGGATATTCCTTTATCCCCTGCTCTACCTCATCAATCGCTATTCCGCATGAGCACGATCCACCTTTCGAAAAAAACTTACTTCCTCGTTTGGGCCGCGCTCTTGCTGTTGCTCTTTGCGACCTGGGCGGCGGCGGAAGTGAACCTCGGCAAATTCAACAACGTCGTGGCGTTGACGATTGGGTTTGCGAAAATGTTTTTAGTCCTGCTGTTTTTCATGCACCTGAAATATGAAAAACGGCTGACCTGGGTCTTCGCCGCAGCCGGATTCATTTGGCTGGTCATCATGATTGGCCTGACGATGGGCGATTACATCACGCGCTACGGGCCGTGGCACACTTTGCTGACGCGCTAGCGGGCAAGCGTCCCACCAAACGGACCTTCGCAGATCGATTGTGCGAGAGGGCGGCGATCACTCGGCTTTTCACGCTCCCTGAGTTCTTGACTAAGATCGTCGGGATTGCCGTGTTTACCGAGAGCAAACATCGCGCAAACGGCAAATTCGTCGGGAACATTCAATGCGGTGCGCGCTTTATCGTAGTCAAACCCGGCCATGCCGTGTGAAACGAGTCCCATTGCCGTTGCCTGAAGCGCGAGATTTTCCCATGCCGAACCGGCATCAAACACATGCACCGGATTCGGGCTGCCATTTCGCGTAAAGGTTTTACGCGAAATGACCACGCAGAGAACAGCGGCGTTCTTGCACCATACTTTATTGGCGTCCATCAGCAGGTCCAAAAACATTTGGAAATGCGGCGTATCGCGACGCCCATACAGAAAGCGCCATTCCTGTTCGTTGCGGGTCGATGGCGCCCAACGCGCAGCTTCGAACAGACACATCGTCTCGCGCTCGCTCAGCGACTCTCCACTCATCGCACGTGGAGACCAACGTTTGACGAACAACGACTCGATCGGATAATCCGCTTTGCGGTGCTCTTCAGCATTCGGTAGCTTGCTCATGAAAACGAATTTAACGCATGTCCGCTGTAAAACAAAACTCCGATGACGAACTCTCGGCCGCCGTCAAGACGTATGGCCTCAACGAATACACACGCCACATCTTCCTTTGCGCCGATCAAACCGAAGCCAAGTGCTGCTCGAAGGAACAAGGATTAGCGTCGTGGGACTATTTGAAACGCCGTTTAAAAGAACTGAATCTTTCCAGTTCCAAAAATGTCGTATTCCGCACCAAAGCAAATTGCCTGCGCGTTTGCGCCAAAGGACCGATAGCCGTCGTTTACCCCGAAGCCGTTTGGTATCACTCCTGCACGCCTGAAGTGCTCGAGCGCATCATTCAGGAGCACCTCATTAACGGACAAATTGTCCAGGACTTCGCCTTCGCTAAAAACCCGAATTGCGCTCAGTGATTGCGACTACGAATGTGCGATTGCGCGCCGGCTGGTTCGTTGAATGCATTTGGCGTGCTGTTCGTTACGACGCCCGCACCCAGTGGCGGCATTATCTGACCCGTGCGCGAATCCGTTACCACCGCTGCCCCCAGCGGCGGAACAATTTTTCCAGTCTTCGGATCGGTAACTACCTCTGCGCCTAAAGGTGGCAAAATTTGTCCCGTTTTCGGATCGGTTACCACCGCCGCGCCTGGAGTCTGGACCACGTCCGATCGAGTGCCTCTGTTTCCGTCGACGCCGCGGCTATCGTTCACCGCAAATTGCACACCGTCGGGCAAAACGATCGTCACGTGCGCCGCCCGCGGAAACGCGAATGTCACATTGCCCCTCACTTGCGACGGATCGATCGTGACGTTCTCGTCGTCCCTAAATTCAGTCGGAAAGGCTGGATGCGCATCCGGCGTCAGCGCTGGATGCGGATTTCCGAAATTTGCCGGGTGCGGATTTCCGAAATCAGCAGGGTGCGGATCGCCAAAATTGGCAGGGTGCGCATTACCAATCGCTGCTGGGTGCGGATTGCCTGAGCCCGCCGGAGCCAAAACTCGCGGTAAAACAAACGGCGTCGCCGCCGCCAACAAAGTCATCGTAAAAACCATTCGTCCGGATGTGTGCATTTAAAACCTCCGTCTGAAAGTCGCCCCTCACTTTGGCCCTGTCAATATAAGGCATTGGCTGAATTTGGACACGGTGAGGAGCATTGATTTGATTGCGACCAAACAGAGCCGCGCGCGTGAGAAGTGGTTTGGCAGGCATGACACCGATCGGAGAAAACCGCTTGTTCACGCGCACGGCTCTGTTTTTTGGAGCTTTCACTCTCTTGTCCTCTCATCCAAAAGCGCCAGCAATTTCATCTCGGAATGGCTCGTCGGTTTGGATCGCAAACCGGATGGAGTGAACCTGCTTGTCCTGAGTCCTGTAATTATTTCTCGCGATACTCAGTCGCCTCCGCCAATGCCTCTACGGCGACGGCAGCGATGAGAGCGGTCAGCAATAGGCCGCACAGCCCTATGGTTACGGCCAGCAGGCGCGTGAGCAGAAACTTGGGCGCGATGTCACCGTATCCAATGGTCAAGCCGGTAACGAATGCGAAATAGATCGACTCATGGATGGACCAGCCTTCGCGCAGACCAACCACTAGGCCGAGCGCGACAATTAGAATGAGGATGGTTGACAGGATCGGCCACACTACGCCCAAGCCACGCAATAGCCCCTTGAGGAATTTTCGTCTTAATGTGCGTTGGTCCATGCTGTCTCCCAATCTAGCACGTGAAGCCGTTTCTCGGCGGACTGTCTAATCATTGATGCGCTGGAGTTTTCATCGGGGAGAATTTCGGATCAACGCAGAGGCGCAGAGATGGGAAGGCGCAAAGGAAGGATTGTTGAACCACCAAGGTGTGAAAAGTTTAAATTTCAGATTACAGACAGCGATACCGACCAGCAAAATTCTATGTCTCAAACAGTCTGACACTGCTGCGGACATGGAGCCGAACGTCGGCCTCGCATCGCGCACTCCGCCACGCTCCGCGCCGGATGGCGCGGAGCAAAATACGGGATGGGTTTTTTAGGGCGAAATGGTTTGGTATTGGGTGACGCCGTTGACGAAGACGGGTCGGTAGTAGATGCCGTTGAATTGGTAGGCGACACCGCCATTGAAGGCGACTTGAACGGCGCCGGGCGGGGGTTCGGGGACGATGACGCCGAGGGGCGGCGGCACTAAAGCGAAGGTGCCGTCGGGTTGTTGTTGGTAGAAGGCACCGCCAGCGTAGTAGAAGACCTGGCCGTTGGGAGCGATGACTTCAAAGGAGCCTTCGGGCGGTTGCGGGAGGACGGCGCCTAAAGGTGGATAGACTTCTTCGTAGCCACCGGGCGCGGATTGATAGTAGATGCCGCCGTAATAGAAATACGGCAGGCCGCCGATATTGAACCTGAGATAACCGCCCGGCAGACGATCGAAACGGCGACCGCGCGCGAAATCGTTCCAGTAGTGATGAGTATGAACATCGATGTCGGCGTCGTGGTGAACGTAATAGTTTGGACGGCCGCCAGCAACGACGACGCCACGGTGTTCTTCATGGCGGACTTCGGGTGCGCGGACGATATGGGTTTCTTCATGGCGAAGGCTGCCGTGATTGGATCGTTCGACGGTGCCAGCATGTGGCGCGACGGTGGGACCGCGTGGAGCAAAGCCGCTAGCGTGTCCGCCACCGACGTTTACCGGATGTCCGCCGCCACCACGTCCATCACGTTGGGCGAACGACAGAAACGGCATTGTTATCGCACAAAGACCAACGAGAAAAAGTGTGCGCGTTTTCATTTGGCCTCCGTTTGATGAGGTTGGACTGAGCTGCGCACTTCTTTCACGGGGATTTTTGACGCACCGGGCGGAGGATCGAATTTGAAGACGAAGTCCGGCAAGGGCGTGATGAAATCCCAGTTGTTGAAGATGGCGGTGAACTCGGGTGTGCCGGGTTCGTCTTTGTAGGTGATGAGGAATTTTTTCGGGACAGGACGCGCGCCGGATTCGATCCAGACTTGCCAATCGATGTTGCCCTGGGTGAAGGCGAGGTGTTCACACGGGGTACCAAGAACGGTTGTGGGGCCGATGTCGGTGCCGGATTGGACGCTGCGCGAAAGGTCGTGATAGGGGTCGCTGCGGAGGAAATCTTCGAGCGGCATGTTGATGCCGAAGCGTTCCACGGCGGTGTCCATGGCCTGATCGAGCGAACCGGAAACGGGAACGGTGCCGTAGAAGTTTTGGACGCGATTCAGCAGGGTAATGTTGTGACCGTCATAGGTGAGCTGGCGATTGCGGCGGGTCGATTGGACGTCGATACGCAATCGGTCTGGACGACGGACCTGGAATGCAAGGGTGCGCGACGCCTGGACTTGTTGACCGGAGGAGAGTTGAACGTCTTGCCAGATATCGGCCTTAAACGAGAAAGTTTTTGCGTGCTGAAGGTAGTCGGCCATCCGGTGCAACCAATCGTCGGCGCGGGGATCGATGGTGCGGTCGTCATTTGCGGCCAAGGCGGAGGATCCAACGAGTGCGATGGCCGTGAACAGACAGAGCCATTGGCGGACCGGAGGGATTTTTCGAAGGGATGACGTTGATAAGTTCATAAGCATATTGAATCAAGGAGCCGATTGAGCTAGTTCGCGACACGCCTCTGCGCCGCCTTAGGCAGAGTTAGTTTTCTGAACACGGCAAAAACCGTAAAACTCGGCGACGCTGAACGGGATCCCGCGACTTAAGCCGCGAGTTCTTGTTCGTCTGCGGCGACCAATTGCCGGCTCTTAAAACTTGAGCCGGTGTCGGATACTGCTGTCACATGGGGCGACGGGTTAACTTCCTCCTGCTCACTGCCCATTTCGACGCGGGCCAATTCCAACCACTTCACGAACCACTCCTCGGAACTCCATTGACTCATGGTTTAATGTGCCCCGTAGTGGCGAGACGTTCTACCCGAGTCGGTGTGTGGGCGATTCGGCAGGGTTAAAACACAATTCACCCTGACGCGGCAATGCGAGTGTTGGGCGGGAGTCAAGGGAGAGGAACTGAAAAACTTCAAATGCCAAACTTCAGAGAAGCTCTAAACTTCAAAATTCAATCTTCGGGTCGGGAAAAGGCGCTCGCGGAGCGAATCGCCCTACCAATGGATTGAAACCACTGGATTCGCATTGACCACGAGGGCGCTTTTCTTACTCTCTCGCGCAATGGAAGCGCCTGAAGTCCCGTTGGAACAATCTCAAGAGCATATTAATGAACATGCCCACCATTCGAAGGTGAGCTGGATTCTCGGTGTGGCGCTGACGTCGGCTTTGCTGGCGGCGTTTGCGGCGGTGGCGTCGCTCATGGCCGGCGGGCATGCAAATGAAGCGATGATGGAACAGATGCAGTCGTCGGATCAATGGGCGTATTACCAGGCCAAAGGTATTAAGGCGGGGGTGCTGGCGGCGAAGGTTGATTTGTTGAAGGCTTTAGGGAAACCGGTCAGTGCGGCGGATGAAGAGAAGCAGGTGGAATATAAGAAGGAACAAAAAGAGATTCAGGAGATTGCGGAGCACAAGACGAAGGAGTCGAAGGGGCACTTGCACGTGCATGAGATTCTGGCGCGGTCGGTGACGATGTTCCAGGTGGCGATCGCGGTTTCGGCGATTTCGGTGCTGACAAAAAGACAGCGGTTTTGGTATGTGGGAATTGGGTTTGGAGTGGTGGGAGTGGCGTGTTTTGTGCAGGGACTTTTGGTGCGATAGCGGAAACCCAAACTTCAAATGCCAAACTTCAAAGAAGATTCAAATCTCAAGCGGCGCTCGTGGAGCGAGTGCCCTGCCAGTGGTTTTTGTCTCTTGAATACTAGAAACGACTCACCTACAATTTTTTTGCCTTGATGAGACGTTTTCCAATTCTTGCACTTATTCTCTTAGCTACGGCGGCTCGCGCCGAATTGCTCGACGGTATTAATGTGATCGTGAATGAGTCGATCGTCACTTACGACGAGGTCGAGCGGCAGCTGGAACCGAACGCGCGCACGCTGGCGATGACGTATCCAAATGATATCGCGGCGTTTCAATCGGCGATGGCGAGCAACCGGATCGATATCGTGCGTGGTCGCGTTGAAGGCAAGCTGATCATGGATGAGTTCAAGTCCAAGATGAACGGTGGGGATTTGCCGGAAAGCATTTTGGAAGACGAAATCAAAACTGAGTTACACAAGAATTTTAACGGTGACCGCGCTTCGATGACGAAGACATTGCGCGAGAAAGGGATTACTACGGAAATGTACCGCGAGCAGATTCGCGAGCGCATTATCGTCGAGTACATGCAGCAGAAGCAGATTTCGAACGATAAGATTATTATTTCGCCAGCGAAGATTGAATCGTTTTACGCGAGTCACGCAGAGGTGTTCAAGGTAGGTGACCAGGTGAAGTTGCGCATGATTACGTTGACGAAACCGGCGGATGGGGCCGAGGGAGCGCGCAAAATTGCCGCGGAAATTATTCGCAATGTGGATGGCGGCGCGCCATTCGCGGAGATGGCTTCGATTTATTCGGCTGGCCCGGAACGAACCAAAGGCGGCGACCGCGGTTGGGTGGGTCGCGACAGCGGAATGCACGCGGATCTGGTGAAGGCGATGTTTTTACTGAAGGCAGGCCAACATAGCGGAATTGTTGAGTTGCCAGAATCGGTGCACATTTTGTATGTAGAAGAAGCCAAACCCGAGCACATCAAGCCGCTTGCAGATGTTCGTGACGAGATTCAGCAGAAGCTTCGAATCGACGAACGGCGCCGGCTTTACGATCGCTGGGTGGCGCGATTGAAGAACAAAGCGTTTGTTCGATATGTCGATTAACCGGCTATGACAGGTTGGATTGCCATCGCTCTTGGCGACGTAACCGGCATCGGGCCGGAAGTAACACTGAAGGCGCTCGCTGCCGAAGCGAACGTCGACGAAACCAAATATCTCATCATCGGTGACCCCGGCGTGCTCGTGCGCACGAATGAGAAGTTTGGGATTAACCTGCCGCTGACTCGCTATTCGGATGGGCCGAAGGGCCAGTTTTTCGTCCACGATCCCCTGCCCGATGAGTTGCCAAAAGGACTTTCGGCGGGTTCCCCTGCGGCGGCGCGCGCGGCTTTGGCGTGGCTGACGGATGGCGCGCAACGGTGTTTGAAGCAGGAAATGGATGCGCTGGTGACGGCACCGGTCAACAAGGAAGCGATTTTGCGGAGCGGCCAGCCATTCATTGGCCAGACGGAATTTCTCAGTTCGCTCGCGGGCACGGAAAAGACTGCAATGATGTTGCTCGGCGATGATGGCAGCGGTAGATGGTTGCGGGTGACTCTCGTGACGACACATGTTCCGATGAAGCTGTTGGCCACTCAGATTCGCGCGGACAAGATTGAACTGGCGATTCGACTGGCGAACCAGGCGTGTGCGGATTTGAAGTTGTCGCGCTGTCGCATCGGTGTTTGCGGATTGAACCCGCACGCTGGTGAAGGCGGCGAACTTGGCCGCGAAGAAATCGATATTATCGAACCGGTGGTGAAAGCGGCGCGCCAGCAAGGCATCAACGTGGCGGGACCGTTTGCGGCTGATACTTTATTTCATTATGCATATCGCGGTGACTACGAGGTGGTCGTCGCGATGTATCACGATCAGGGGCTTGCGCCGTTGAAGATGGTGGCGTTTGACAATGGCGTGAACTGGACATTGGGGCTTCCCTTTATTCGGACGTCGCCCGATCACGGGACGGCTTATGATATTGCCGGGCATGGGAAGGCGAATCCTTCCAGCATGAGGTCGGCGATTCGGTTGGCTAAGCAGTTGGCGGCGAATCGCGGGAAGAAGTAGGACTTCAAACCAGGGTGCCTCCTCGCCCCGGCCCTCTCCTCCCGAGGATGAGAGGGAGAAAACTCTGAACCTTAGTGGCTGAGGATGCCGATCTTAGTGACGGCGGCGATGAAACCGAGCGCGCCAATGATCAAAAGCCAGAAGTTGCCATGGGTGGCCATGACGACGCCGGTGACCAAAATAGCTCCCATAATTACCCATGCCAGAAGTGCTAAGAAAACGTTCATTCGCGGGCTAATTTAGCTAGTTGCGTCGTTCAATCAAGTTTTCTTCGCCTGTTCAGTTTTCTTCCCGAATTGCGGGTCGACCTTCAGCGACATGGCGATGATGAATCCGGGGATTGCGGACATCAGCACCCAGGTGAAGAAGTGTTTGTAGCCGATCAAATCCGCCACATACCCACTCCACATGCCGGGCAGCATCATGCCGAGGGCCATGAAGCCGGTGCAGATGGCGTAGTGCGCGGTCTTGTGAGGGCCGTCGGCAAAATAGAGTAGATACAACATGAATGCGGTGAAGCCGAGGCCGTAACCAAATTGTTCGACCGCTACAGAACCGCAAATGAGCAGGAAGTTGTCGGGCTGCGTGTAGGAGAGAAATAGGAATACCAGTTTCGGCAGGTACATGGCGCCGACCATGAAGGGCAGCATTCGCTTGAGACCATGTTTGGCGGCGAGGAAACCGCCGAGCAATCCACCGCCGGTCAGCGCAAGGATGCCAAAGGTGCCATAGGCAAGGCCGAGTTGGCTTGTGGAGAGGCCGATGCCGCCGTTTTCACGGCTGTCGAGTAGGAATGGCGAGAGGACTTTGCTGAGCTGCGCTTCATCGAAGCGATACAAGAGAATGAACGCCATCGCCATGAGGATCCCGGGCTTTTTAAAGAAGGAGCCGAGCGTGGCAAAGAATTCGCCAGTGAGACTGCGGTTGGTCACGACTGGACCATCGTTGGCCGGGCGCGGCAGAACAAAGCTGTGCCAGCAGCTAAAGGCGAGAAATAAACCGGCGACGACGAACAACGTGATAGACCATGCAACAGGAATGTTTCCGGAACTGGCGACGAAGGTGACTTCCGTGTCGCTCTTCAGTTTCGGATCGAGTTGGATGACGGCCATGGCGGGTTGATTCCAATTTTTGGAATTGAAGACGAAACGTTCTCCTTCGATGAGGCGGAAGCCTTTATCGCTCTTTCCGAGACCGATGTATTCGATGCCGCTAAGTTTGCGGCCGAGATTTACTGCGACTTCGTGGCCGGGATCTTTTGAAAGCGAGAGGTAGATAGCGGCGACGTTACCAGCGACGGGTGCGGCGGCTGATTTGGGTGGTTTCGGAAAATGGCCTTTCAGGAAATTGCCGAGCGGTTCGGAAACGGATGTGGTCCACCAAGTCTTGCCCATATCTGCTTTTGGTGCGGGCGCGGAATCGTCGACGATAAAACCATTCGAGCGGTTCCACAACTTGGCGCGGTCGATGACGATTTTGGCTTCCTCGGCGCTGCGATCGCTGGTTTGGACCTGGACTGTGGCGGGCTGAACCATCAGGTGGAGATCGCCGGAATCGGATTGTGTTCGAATGGCAGAGGCTTCGAGCAGTTGCTGTTGCACGGCGGAAGTTTTGGCGGTGACGGGGACTTCGAGTGGGGCCAATCCATTTCTACTTTCGAGCACGCCCGCGAGGACGACGAGGAGGCCGCTGCCGACGATCATGGCGGTGCGATAAAATGTGCTGCGCAATCCGACCCACCATGCTTGTTCGTGCTTGGACATGCTGAGCATGTAGAAGCCGTCGGCGGCGATGTCGTGCGTGGCGGAGGCAAAAGCCATGATCCAGAAAAGGAAGAGCGACAGTTTGAAAAAGCCGCTGCTCGGGACGGAAAACGCGACTGAGGCCAAGCCGAGCGAAACGAGAAATTGCATTGCGACGACCCAGAATCGTTTCGTGCGGGTGATGTCGACGAAAGGACTCCACAGCGGTTTGATGACCCAAGGCAAATAGAGCCAGCTTGTGTAGAGCGCGATGTCAGTATTGGAGATGCCGAGGCGTTTGTACATCACGACGGACATGGTCATGACGATGACGTACGGGATGCCTTGCGAGAAATAGAGGCTGGGCACCCAAAGCCATGGGTTGCGCTGTTTGCTGGTACCTTCAATGGCGGAAACCGGCTTGGATTGGGTTGTTTCCATATTATTTGGATGCGGATAGCTTTTGTTTCAAGGTCATAACGCGGCGATAGGATTCGTCGATGCGCGATTCGGGGATTTTTCCAGAACTCACCAAATCAAAAATAATATCCGATGCTTTTTCACCGATATTGACGGTGAAGTTCATGTTGTTGCCGAAACAAAGCAGATCAATGCCGGCTTCGACGGCGTATTGAATCGCGGTTTCGAGACCATAATGGCCGGAAATGGCTTTCATTTCCATGTCGTCGCTCAAGATAACGCCGTTGAATCCGAGGCGTTGGCGGAGGATTCCATTGAGGACGGCGCGTGACAACGTCGCGGGGCGTTCGGGATCCAGATTGGCGTTGAACACGTGCGCGGTCATGATGGTGTCGCAGACACCGGCATCGATCATGCGCTTAAACGGGATGAGTTCTTTGTCGGTCCAGTTCTTCGTCACGTTAACCAGGCCGAGATGCGTATCGCCTTGAGCGCTACCGTGTCCGGGAAAATGTTTGGCACAGGTCAGAATGCCGTGCTTGTGGTGCGCGCGGGTAAATTCAATCGCATGGCGCGCGACTTTTTCGGGGTCACTGGAAAAGCTGCGCTTTTTGCCCTTGATGATCGGGTTGTCTGGGTTGGCGTCGAGATCGACAACGGGCGCGAGGTTTAAATTGATTTCGGCTTTCGCCAATGTGTTGGCGATACCTTCGGCGTGCACGAATGTATTCGCAAGATCGTCCATGGCCCCGAGTTCTTCATGCGACACACTTTCCGGGAAACCGTAAGTGGACTTGAGACGATTGACGCGACCGCCTTCCTGGTCGATGGAAATAAAGATGGGCGTTTTGGCGCGGGCGTGCAACGAGGCGCAGAGCGCTTTTAATTGTTCAGGTGATTTGACGTTGCGACCGGGTAAAGTTTTGTCAGCCATTTCCTGGTCGAACAAGACGACGCCGCCGATGTTGCGTTCACGCAAATCGTGCGAGATGGCGTCCACGTCAGAAACTTCATAACCGCGAAAACCGATCAGCAACATCTGTCCGATCTTGTCGCGAAGCGTCGGGGTTCGATTCATCGGGCGCTTACCTTAAATCCGAAGGCCCCCTGCACACAACGCAAACCTGCGCTATTGTTAACAAGGGTTATGATGCCGGCATTTATCTTTACGACGGGCATTGAAAATTCTTATCCGACCATCAATCGCGGGAAAACGCGTGTCGATGAAATGGAGAAATGCGGGCACTACCAACATTGGCGAAAGGACTTTGATTGCGTTAAGGACCTGGGCGTCTGTTTTTTGCGCTACGGTCCCCCGCTCCACCGGACATGGGTTGGCGAGAGTCGATATGATTGGTCGTTTGCGGATGAAACGTTCCAAGACCTTTATAAAAGGAAAATAATTCCAATTACTGATTTATGCCATTTTGGCGTGCCGGATTGGATCGGGAATTTTCAGAACCCGGACTTCCCAGAGTTGTTCGCGCACTATGCACACGATTTCGCGTCTCGTTTTCCATGGGTGCAACTCTATACGCCCGTGAACGAGATGTTCATTTGCGCGGTATTTTCGACTTTGTATGGCTGGTGGAATGAACAAATCCAAACCGACCAGGCATTTGTCACCGCGCTCAAACACATCGTAAAAGCGAACGTCCTCGCGATGAAGGCGATTCTTGGCGTGCGGCCCGACGCGCTATTCATTCAAAGCGAATCTTCCGAGTATTTTCACGCTGATAATCCAAAGGCAATCAAGCCGGCTGAAATTCTAAACTCCCGACGCTTTCTTTCGCTCGATTTGAATTACGGCAAGCGCATCGAGTCGGAGATGTACGAATACCTCATGGACAACGGCATGACGCGCGATGAATACCATTTTTTCCTCCAAACGCATCTGAAGCACCATTGCATCATGGGAAACGACTATTATTCGACGAACGAACATCGTGTCTGGGAAGATGGTCGCACGGAAGCGTCGGGCGAAGTTTTCGGTTACGATCAAATCACGCGGCAGTATTACAACCGATACCGTTTGCCGGTGATGCACACGGAAACCAACACTATCGAAGGCCCCACTGGTAACGAGGCGGTATTCTGGCTTTGGAAGGAATGGGCGAATGTGCTTCGGTTGCGCAATGACGGTCTGCCGATCCTGGGTTTCACATGGTATTCGCTGACTGACCAGGTGGATTGGGATGTTGCGTTGCGCGAGAACAATGGGCGCGTGAATCCGTTGGGATTGTACGACCTGGAGCGGAAGCCCCGCGCGGTGGGTAAGGCCTACAAGAAACTGATCAAAGATTGGCAACACGTTCTGCCGATGCAAAGCGTCTGCCTGCGTGTGCCGATTGTCCCGCCGTGGGAATATAAATGTGAAGCCAATGGGCGAGCGCGTGAATATCAACGTTGGGAAGACCACCACGTCGCACGTGCGCTCGGTGAATTAAAGGAGGATAAGTCACATGCGGTTTCAAAATAAGGTCGCGATCATCACCGGCGCGGACAGCGGGATTGGATTGGCAACCGCCAAACGTTTTGCTAGTGAGGGTGCAAAGGTTGTGCTGGTCGCGAGAAACCCCGAAAAATTACAGTCTGCTGAAAAAGAAGTTCGCGCTGCGGGTGGAGCGGACGTTTGGTCTGCACAATGCGACGTATCAAAGGAAGCGGAAGTCCAAAGCACGGTGGAACAGACATTGAAGCGGTGGAACCGTCTCGACGTTGTCGTCAATAACGCGGGCCTGATGGTGTTCAAAACGATTGAACAACATACGGAAGAAGATTGGTTGAAGATTTTGCAGGTGGATTTGCTGGGCGCATTCTTTTTTACGAAGCAAGCGTTTCTGCATATGAAGCCAGGTGGCGCGATCGTCAACGTTTCGAGCATTCATGCAGTTGAGACGGAACCTCAAGTGGCGTCTTATGCCGCAGCAAAGGCGGCGCTGCTCTCACTGACGCGTTCCACGGCGCTCGAGGGTAAGCCGAAAGGAATTCGAGCGAACGCGGTTTTGCCGGGGGCGATCGATACACCGATGTTGTGGGATAATCCGAATGTGCGAGCGGGCATCGAAAAGGTCGACGAAGCGGATGTTGGCAAAGCGGAAGATGTGGCGGCGGCGATTGCGTTTTTGGCTTCGGACGACGCGGCTTTCGTGCAAGGCGCGATGTTACGCGTCGATGGCGGGCGATTGGATCGGCTCTAGTTTTCGCGCTGCACACGTTGCTTTGCGGAGGCAGCGACGATTGATGGGAGGCTCCAACAACCGTTGTTTGGCGTTTCCTTCCTTGCCTCACCTCCGGAATTCGCACATTTTCTTCGCGTTGAAAGACATGAATATCCCCGAACATCGCAAAGCGATTGACAAGTTGGACGAACAAATCGTGCGACTGCTCAACGAGCGAACCAAACATGTTCTGGAAATCGGCGCGATTAAAATCAAGGCCGGTGAGGAGATTTACGCGCCGCATCGTGAGCGGCATGTATTCGAGCGCGTAGCGAAAATCAATAAAGGGCCGATGACGGAAGAGTCATTGCGCGCAATTTACCGCGAGATCATGTCGAGCGCGCTGTCGCTCGAAAAGACGATGTCGATCGCGTATCTCGGGCCTGAGGCGACTTTCACGCATCAGGCGGCGATCCAGAAATTTGGGGCCAGCCTCAAGTACGCTGAGCAAAAGACGATCGCGGATGTGTTCACCGAAGTCGGCAAGAATCGCGCCGATTATGGCGTAGTGCCGGTGGAGAATTCCACCGAAGGCGTGGTGACCCATACGCTCGACATGTTTGCCGAAAGCGATTTGAAGGTCGTCGCGCAGATTATTTTAAAGATTCAATACTGTCTGGGTTCGAAATCGAAACTGCACGACATCAAAAAACTTTACGTTCATCCGCAGGCACTGGGGCAATGTCGGATTTGGGTGCAAAAAAATTTACCGAACGTGGAAATCCTCGAAGCGTCGTCGAATGCGCGTTCGGCCGAACTGGCGTCAAAGACCGCGAATGCAGCAGCCATTACTGGTTTTCTTGCGGCGGAAAAATATAGTCTGCCGGTTGTCGAGCGCGACATCCAGGACTTGAGCACGAATGCGACGCGATTTTTGGTGCTCGGCCGTCAATGCAGTCCACCAACCGGGCAGGATCGCACGAGCTTGATGTTGAGCATGGCGCATGAAGTCGGCGCGTTGCACAACGCTCTCGGCCCATTTCGCAAATACAAGATCAACATGACGAAGATCGAGTCGCGGCCCAGCAAGCGCAAAGCGTGGGAGTATTTCTTCTTCGTCGATTGCGACGGGCACATGAACGATAAGAAAGTGGCGAAAGCAATTGCTGACCTGCACCGGGTTTGCAATTTTGCCAAGGTCCTCGGCTCGTATCCGAACTCGGAGTAATGTTCACGTTTACAACCAGACGCGCAACGACGGACGACCTTGGCGCACTGGCGGCGCTGTGGCAGACGGCGCAATTACCCGCGCAGGAGTTGGAAAAACACTTCACCGATTTCCAGGTGGCCATCGACCACAACGGGAGGTTATCGGGTGCAATCGGGATGCAGGTCGTCGGCCATGAGGGACGTATTTATTGCGAAGCATATATTGATTTCGGCCTGACGGATCCCATTCGTCCCCTGCTCTGGAAACGTTTGCAAACGCTCGCCCAAAATCTTGGTCTGTTCCGGTTGTGGACGATTGAGTCGGCGCCGTATTGGAAGAAAGAAGTTGGTTTTGTTGGTGCGGATACGGCGAAGTTGGAAAAATTGCCCCAAGCCTTTGGGCCACGCGAACAGGCGTGGATGACGTTGCAATTGAAGGAAGAAATCGCAGCTCCGGAACATCTCGAAAAGGAATTTGCGGTTTTTAAAGAAGCGCAGCGTGCCGAGAGCGAAAGGATGTTTCAACAAGCCAGGATGTTGAAAATCCTCGCGACAGTTCTTGCCGTGCTCCTGTTATTCTTCGTTGTCGCTGCCGGAGTCTATCTGCTCCGGCGCGGTCATCCGCATTAACGCGACGCTACGGTTGATCCACGACGTTCAATGTAGCGCTCGGCACTCCCGGTTTGATCCACGTAAGCGTCCCAGCCGGAATACCATTCGTCAAACGTATCCAGCCGTGGAGCATGCCCGTGTGTTTGTATAAGTCGACGTGGACCGGAAATTCGTCAGTGCTCGTCAATGATGCGCTGACTGAAATCTTCGTGGAATCCGCCAGCTTTCCGGACATCTTTACCACGCCAGCGACCGTATTCGTAACAAACGCCTGGCCTCCGATCACATTGTTCAAATCGACGAAGTTCACATTGTTCCCGGACGCTCGGGTCGGATTCGATGAACTGTAACGCGTGACTTGCGCGCGCAACGGCACGGACCAGCCTTCCGCAGCGCACGAGATGTTACCGGAAATAGTGCCGACTGGTGAATCGGACCAAAGCTGCACCACGACATTACCTTTGCTGCGTGTAACCAGGTTGGACGAAGAAGCTGCTGCGTCGAATTTTCCACCCAGTGAATACGAAGTGCCGGCAATGTCGATCTTGCCGCTGTACGTTCCATTGGTCGTTACCACGAAATTCAAGAGCGAGCCCGAGCTTGCATTCAACACATTGGTCGTGTTTGCGAACAAGCCGTTATAAGTTCCGGCCATGGCGTAAACGCTCAGCACCGCATTGCTGCTTTGGACGTAATTGCCGTTGTCCGCGACGCAGTAATACACGCCGCCATCATTGGCCGTGACCGAAGTAAGAGTCAGCGATGTGTTGGTCTCATTCACCAATAAACCGATTGAACCGGACTTCACGACATACCACTGATAGCGCAATGGCTGAGTGCCATTTGCGGCAGCGGTGAAGGTATAGGACTGGCCAACAACCAGCGCCTTGCTCACGGGCTGTAGGTAGAAGACTGGATCGATCACTGTAATCACAGCAGGACTACTGGTAACAGTGACGTTGCCAGTTACATCGACAGTGTAACTGCCGGAATCCGCGCGCAGCGCATTGGTGACGGAGTAGACAGAGTTCGTTGCGTTGGAAATCAATGAGCCATTCTTGCTCCATTGATACGTGTTATTCGTCGTGCCACCGACAGTAACCGTCAGCGAGAAATTGCTCGTCGCATTTACAGTCTGATTCGTAGGCCCGCTCACAATGTATGTCCCGAGCGCCAGGGCTGAATCGACGGACGTCACAGAACCCGCCGAATTGCTGACGATGCACGAATACGTGCCGACGTTGCCTGATTGAACAGAGCTGACTGTGTAGCTCGAAGCCGTTGCACCCGGGATAGCAACACTGTTAAACAACCATTGAAACGAGAGTGGTGTCGAGCCAGTCGTTGTAATGCTAAAAGTTGCCGACGAGCCGGCATTCGCAATCACCGATACAGGTTGCGATACGATTGAGGGAGGCGTTACGGGCACGTTGACGGTTAACATCGCTCCTGCGGACGAAACAGAACCAGCCGAGTTACTCACTGAACACGAGTACGTGCCCGCGTTGTTGGTTTGAACAGCAGTGATGGTGTAACTGGACGCTGTCGCGCCAGTCAAAGCCGTGCCATTAAACAGCCATTGATATGAAAGCGGGCTTGAACCCGACGCAGCCACCGAAAAAGTTGCTGACGCCCCCGCATCAGCAGTCACAGAAGTTGGCTGTGTCACAATCGAAGGCGCGACAATAGTCGCAATGTTGGTCACGTTCAAGACGACGTAAATACTGGTCACACTGCCCCATGGATTGGAAACAGTTACGCGGTAGTTATTCGCGTCGGCGCTGGTAACGCTCGGCAGGTTCAGCGTTGCAGTGGTTGCGCCGATCACGTTGCCGTCGTCGGTCAGCGCTGCTCCGTTTCTGAACCATTGATAAAAGAGAGACGTTCCCGAAGCGACGACAGAAAAACTGACGTTGCCACCCGTCGGCGAAGCTACGTCATGCGGCTGCGTAACGATCACAGGAGCGGTCCCAGACAAGACCGACAACGTTGAATCGGCGGACGTCACCGAACCAAACGCATTAGTAACATAGCAGGCATACGTTCCAGCGTTACTGCTTTGAACAGACGCAATTGTGAAGGTTGAATCGGTGGCGCCGGAGATATCCGTTCCATTAAGACGCCACTGATACGACAAAGGCATTGTTCCAGACACCATGAGACTAAACGTCGCCGAAGCTCCCGAATATGCCGTCACGGATGATGGCTGTGTGGTGACTACCGGCGCCGTTCCGCTAATCGTTGTAGCGATGTTCGTGCTGACGATATTCGCAAAATCGCTCTCGGTGCCATTTGCATCATGCGAAGTGGCGGTGAAATAATAAGTTCCGCCGGGAAGGACTGGCGTGGTCAATGTGAGTGCCGTCCCTGCATCAAGGCGATTCGTATAATTGCCCGGAGCGGGTCCATAGTACACGGCGTAGCCGACAACTGTTGGATCCGTGCTCGCGTCCCATGCGAGGTTTACTGATTGGCCGCCCGAAGCGAGCGCGTTCAAAAGCAAAGATATTGCAAGAAGGGTTCTTTTTAAAATGGACAAGGGACTGAACGGGTTAAGGGTCTAACTTTCTGACTAAGTGTCACAAACTGGAACACAGCGACCCAACTACTCCATTACACACGCAAAACCCGTAACCAGAGTGAGGCAGGACTGATGTCCCTCTAACGGAGTCTGTTTTTCCGTCACCTCCTTGCAGTAACGAGACGAGTAATCGGTCTAGTGCAGGTAGATAGCAGCGTTTGTGCCACCGACAGTCCCGACGGCGGCATTGGAGTTTTGAAGAACTATCCCGTAAGCAGTGCGAGCGACGCCTCCAGCAATTGTGGAAGGCAAATTCACCGTAATCAAGCCGGTGGCAGTCGATACCGTTCCGGAAATATGCGCCGGAGAAACAATCGCGTTGTTGTTGGTAAGTCCCACCGAATATGTCGAGGCAATGGCTTTGCCGACGTTGAAATCCAACGAACCGGATGAAAGCACAACGGCAGGCAGGGAGGCGTGGTAGACGGATCCAAAAACATCGACAACATTTTCTACACCCGCCGGGAACATCTTGCTGACCAGGTTCGTTGCCGCTGGCTGAGACGGCTTTACCCAGGCAAGTCGGCCAGCGGGCGCACCGTTGGAAAAGTTGATCCAGCCGTGTAGCATGCCTTGATGGGCATACAAATCGATGCACACCGGCCAATCGCCATTCTGCGAAAGCGGTGCGCTATATGTAAGCTGCGTGAGATCGGCGAGCGCACCCGTCATGCTGACGGTTCCGGTTGGCATGTTTGTGATGAGGCCGTAACCGTATCCAATTGGAGAATCTGAACTGGTTGAACTCAGCGGCGGGATAGCCATGGTGTAGCGCGCGGCCATCGGGTTTGGATTCTTTGCATTGTAATACGCCAGGTCGGCGCGTAATCGCGAGGTCCAACCTTCAACGGCGCACGAAACCGTTCCCGTAATTTGCTTCGTGCCATTGATGAAGTCCAATTGCATGGAAACCGTGACACTTGGTTTTCCAGTTCGATTTATTGTTTTGGAGATAGTTCCCAAGGGGCTGAATGTGCCCGCCAATACGTAGAAAGTTCCGTCGACGAACAGCTTGCCTGAGAAAGTTCGAGCAGTGCTGACGGCGACGCTCGACAGTAATCCTGCGCTAGGAGTTGTCACTCCATCATCCTCGGCAAACAGGCCGTTGTAAGAGCCAGACATCTGGTTTGCGATGATGCCGTTCGTCACGAAATTCGCAATGAGCGAAAGGTTATTGGTCATGCGGAAGTTCAGCGTTGCGTCGGTTCCAAAAACTACGCCAGAGGCGTCGGTCCAGTTTACGAACCAGTTGCCGGGCTTGGGCGTCGCTTTGATTGAATAATTGCGGCCGATTTGCAGCCACGCGCCATTGCGGGCTGAACCAAAGACCAATACGCCTGCTGGCGCCGTTGTTCCGTAGCCATTGGTAGCGACTGCGAAACGATTGGTCGTGCGAAGGAAAATCGTGCGCAGGACCGTGGAGGTTAACCCGGCAGAATCGGTCGCGACGATTTGGAATGTATTCGTACCGTCGACAAGCGGCACAACGTTGGTCCACACCTTGGAAGTGTTCGGTCCGACTAGCGTTGGCGAAAAAGTCAGCGGCGGCCAGCTCGGGATAGTGCGCGTGACGGTTAAGCCAGTGACGACCCCCTTGTCGCTAACGGCACCGGAAAGCGGAACATTCGGAGCAATAGTCACGAAAGCACCGTTGGTGTATTTGTGGCCGTTCGGAACTGTCGTGTTGACCGTAGGCCACGTTGTGGTGGCAATTGGGGCGGTGGGGCCGGACGAAATCGTCAGCTGCGCCGAACCAGAGATAACCGGATCAGGCGCGGAGTTATGCAACACGCAGCGATAACCGCCACCATCAGTTGTTTGCACACTCGAAATCGTGTAGGTGCTCGCGGTCGCATCGGAGATATCCAAGCCGTTCTTTTGCCACTGATATGACAACGGCGTATCGGTAGAAGCTGAAACTGAAAAAGCGGCCCCTACTCCCACGAAACTAGTCACGGGCACTGGTTGGTCAATGATTATCGGCTTATTATAAGCGTTCAGCACGGCGTCCGAGCTTTGAGCAACACCGACTTGATTGCTGATGATCACTGAATAAGTTGCCGAATCCGAAACGGACGCGTTTAAGATCATAAGACTGGCCGAGGTCGCGCCGTTGACACTCGCAGAGTTGCCCAGCACGGTTCCATTTTTCTTCCAAAAATACGAAACAAACGCGCCCGAGGAGCCGACCGAAAAGACCGCATCTGAACCAGCGCTGATTATCGAGTTGCCCGGTTGAAAGGTGATCGCGGGCGGTTGCGTCAAAACGTTGCTATTGATGATATTAGCAAAATCACTTTCCACTCCCTGGGCGGTGCGAGAGGTTGCCGTAAAATAATAAGTGCCATCTGTGAGGGGCGGCGTGGTAATGCTCAGATTGGTACCGGCATCGAGGCGGCTTGTATAGTCTCCCAGGGATGGACCGTAGTAAAGATAGTACCCAACGACGTTTGTATCGGTGCTGGCGTCCCAGGCAAAATTTAACGGCTGACCACAAAAACCCGACAAGCTCGCAAGAAAAGTTATCGCGAGCAACACTGCAAATCCAAATGGCACACAACGGGGTTGCAAGGGTGATTTAGTGGATTCATGCTACAACGCGTCGCAGCCTCAAACAATCTCCAAATGACGAAATGTCACTAGGTTTTTCCCTGCCGAACTCTCACGAATAGGACCGTAAGTTCCACTCATCCACCATATCCTTCGGAAGTTCTCCCAGGAACCGTGATGGGCGCTGGTGGAGCTCTTCTCCGGGATGATTGCCGCGTCGCAGAAACGGATAGGTAAGGTAGAGCTCGTTTCGCGCTCTGGTGATAGCGACGTAGAACAAACGCCGTTCCTCTTCTTCACCTTCGATAGATTCGGAGGAGCGCGACGATGGGAACAACCCGTCGCACAACATGATGATAAAGACGACATCAAACTCGAGGCCTTTGGATTGGTGGATGGTCGAGAGACGAACCATTTCGTCGTCGTTCGTGCGAGCTTCGGTCTCTTCGGCTTCTTCCACACTGGTCTGCAATGCGAGCTGGGCCAGGAATTCTTCGATCGTTTGAAACCGCTGCGCATAAGCGGCAAGCCGATCCAAATCTTCACGACGATCCTGAAAATTCGGATAACGTTCCTTCAAATATTCATCGTAGCCGGCGTCCAAAACTAATTGGATCATTCGACTGGCGCTGCTGCGGATGTCAGGACTTTCCAGTTGTGCCGTTGTGGCCATCAACTGGGCCCAGGCAACGGCGGAACGTTTCGGTATGGACGGTGTGCATTTTTGAAGTGCAGTGGCCAACGGATTTGCGCCACTGGCAAGCGCGGCGTCGATGTTGGAGTTGAAGCACGCCCACAATTTGTCCGCCGTCTTTCCACCGATGCCCGGGAGCAATCGCACAATGCGTTTGAAGGAAAGTTCGTCGCGCGGATTGGTTGCTAGCTTCAGGTATGCCGCGACGTCTTTCACGTGCGCCTGTTCAAAAAAACGGATGCCGCTGGTAATGCTGAATGGAATGTTGCGACGGGTCAGTTCCATCTGCAACTCGAGCGCGTGAAAGTGCGAACGATAGAGGACCGCCATATTGTTCAATGGCGTGCCTTCATCGCGCAGTTCCAACATCCGTTGGGCAACAAACGCCGCTTGCTGATCACCACTATCGCACATGACCAGAACCGGTTTTGCGCCAGATTTGCGCGCGGAAGTCAGATGTTTTTCGAACTGGTTTGTATTCGCGGCAATCGCGGCGTTGGCCAGCTCGAGAATCTCGGGCGTGCTGCGATAGTTGGTTTCGATGCGATACAATTTCGCGGCCGGGTAACGTTCCGGAAAATTAACGATGTTCTGGAAGTGCGCGCCGCGCCACGAGTAAATGCTTTGGGAATCATCGCCGACGGCCATAATGTTTTTATGGCGCGCAACGAGCAGATCGATCAACTCGCCCTGAATTTTGTTGGTATCCTGATACTCATCGACCAGCACGAATTGAAACCGGCGTTGGTAATCTTCGCGAACCTCGGCATGGTCCTTGAGTAATTTGACCCAAAGCAACAGCAGGTCGTCGAAGTCCATGGCGTTAGTGGATCGTTTTCGCGCGATGTACTTTACCTGCACCTGGGCGATTTGCTCGCTCAGTTCGGAAAAATAAGGAAACTGTTCCGCGAGGATTTCAGGGATAGGCTTCTCTTTGTTGGATGCGAGCGAGAATATATCACCCAAGACATCTGCCTTCGGAAAACGAGTAGCTTTGACATCGATTTGCATTTCATCGACGCAAGCTTGTAACAAGTCCTTCGCATCTTCGCGGTCCATGATGGTGAAGTCCGGCTGGTAACCGATCAAACGCGCGTGCCGACGAAGGACACGATTACCGATCGAATGGAAAGTGCCGCCCCAAAGCGTCGATAGTTCAGTCCCGAGCAAGTCGGCCACACGACGCATCATTTCGCGAGAAGCTTTGTTAGTGAAGGTCAGTAGTAAAATGCGTTCGGCCGGTATCCCCTGCTCCAGCAAGTATGCGACCCGGTAAATCAATGTTCTCGTTTTGCCCGAACCCGCTCCTGCGATGACCAGAGCCGGGCCGGGTGGCGCAGTGACTGCCGCATGCTGTTGTGCGTTCAGTTCCTTTGCATAATCAATTTGCAAATGAACCGGAGTCGAAAATGGTTGCAGCACGTAATCACGCGGCATGGAGAAACTTTGGATGACGAAGAGGAAAACTCAATGCGGAATCGCGCCCACTCAATTCGTCTCCACCGTCCAATCGCGCGTCAGCAACGTTGCTTTATCGATCGTCAGCGGCCTTTTATGAAACGGTGCCCTCCCATAAACCCCTTGCATTACCGTCCGTCCGGCACAACATCGATGAGCTCGCCTATGAACAACCTGTTCGGATATCAAAATTATAGCGACACCGCGTCGCATAATCATTGTTAGCAAAAATATGGGTGCCCACCATTTTAAGCTCTATGTCGTGCCGCCCGGGTCCCGCCCGGTGCGCGACGCAGATGGCGACTATGAGGGCTTCTTTCTTCTCGGGTTTGACCTACCTGCCGTAGTCGTTCAGCGTTTCCGTTCACTTTTCCCTAACGCTAATCCGTGGGGTGGAGTCGAGGAGTTCAACAGTCCTTCGCCCTGGGGGTCCGATCTCCGTATATTCCATGAAGATGATGGGAGGATCGCCGAGGTCGTCATGCGATACGCCCCGGCGGGCGATCCGATTCAGTTCTTACTCGCGTTCGTTGAGGCCGCGAAGGAAGCAGGTTGCGAGCTGCTTGTGGAGACTACCGGTGAGGTAATCCCTCCAGATTTTGAGCGTGTTGTTGCTGCACTGCGCACGCACCGCGCATTCCGTTTTCTGCGCGACCCAGAGGGTGCGATCAAGCAAGCCGCCGATGAAACAAACCAGAACTGCTAACCATCGCGCTGGAGTGGATGCCGGGTTCCCGCTTCTGTTTGCATTCGGACATCGTCGGCCCGGCCCCCCTCAGCGCGGTCATCAGACAATGTATCTCCCTACGAGAGTCATACGGTTCCTGATCTGGGTTGTTCTCGCGTCGGCTTGGGGTTGTCGGCAAACGCCCGACGAATTCGGCGAGGTTCATCGTGATAAACACGTCCTTGAACAATCTCACACTTCGTTTTGGGTCTATTACACTGAAAGCACGGCTGCGGTTAAGAGGCCCGTCGTGTTGGTTGCTGCGGCCGGTTCGGGCCTTTTTTTCGGGAAAAGCCTGGCCGAGGACGATGTGCCAGAGCACCTCCCTTATGCCGAAGCTGGCTTCGTCGTCATTGCCTATGACGTGAGTGGTCCGCTGTCGCGAAATCCATCAGACCCTGAGATTGTGACGGCGTCTCGCCTTTTTAAGGAATCGGATGGTGGAGTTCGGGATGGTCTGGCGGCGCTTGCGTTTGCCGAGAAAAAATACAGCTTCATCGATTCAAATGAAGTGTATGTGGCAGGACACAGTTCTGCGGGCACGGTCGCGCTTGCGCTGGCACAGAAGAGTCCGAGAGTTAAAGGTTGTGTGGCTTACGCCCCCGTATGCGACCCGCACAGTTGGGTTGGCAAAGAAAGGCTTGAGGCGCTTGAGGTCAACATCCCCGGTTTTGAGCAGTTCTTTACCACCTATTCTCCAAAATATAATATAGCGGCGCTCAAGTGCCCCGTGTTTATATTTCACGCTGAAGATGATCCCGGCGTCTTGCCTGCAGACCTGGATGCTTACGTGTCAGAGCTGGAGAAAACGAACAAACGTGTGACGCATATAAAAGTAAAAGAGGGGGGGCACTATAATTCGATGATTGATCCAGGTCTTGCGGAAGGGGTGTCATGGTTTCTCAAGCTTCGGGCGAAGATTGCCGAATCAGAAGGTCCAGCGAACGGGAGCCAGCCGATTCGCCCAGAGACAAATTCAACATCATCGACAATTGGCTCCAGTCGCTGACCTGAAACGTTCGCGCACGGAGTAGACGCCAATGGGAACTACACGCTCCTGTTCAGTTGATGAACAACGCTTCGTTGGTCTGGAGCAAAGCGTGCGCGTACTTTTCCCACGCACCAATGCGCTTAAGCTGTGACGCCGGAATATTTGCCAGACTCATTGCCGGCGCTTTCTTTCCACCGCCGCCCTTGCGCTGTTTGCTTACAAACTGACGTCCTTCGGCGGAAATAGCCTCGGGCGCGGGCGAGTCGGTGATGAAGGCCGCCGCCAACTGAAGCTCCACATCCGTCGGCTCGCGCTGGAAAATGTGCTCGTACAAATAAGCGATGCGCGATGCGGCGTCCGCGCAGTCGGTAAATGCTTTTTGGTTCACGAGATTTCGCGCCTGCTCAACAACCAACGGATTATTCATCATGAACAACGCCTGTTGCGGAACGATGGTTTCATAACGCTTACCCGTCGTCACATCGGGGTTGGCGAAATCGAACTGGTTGTAAACTTCGGGCAAATTGCGACGATCGACATTGCCGTAAATCGTGCGACGGCGGGAATAAGGTTGTTCACCCAGATTCACTGGACGCCCATACATTTTAAGATCAAGCACCCCGCCGATGGCCAGAATCGAGTCGCGCATCGCTTCGAACTCAAGCCGGTGAATATTCGCGCGCCAGAGCAAACGGTTCTGTGGATCTTGTTGGGCGTAACGCGGATTATCTTCGCTGCCCTGCTGGTAGGTATTCGACAGCATAATCGAGCGATGCAGCTTTTTCAGCGACCACCCGTCAGTCATAAACTTTGCGGCAAGATAATCCAGCAACTCAGGATGACTTGGCGGCTCGGATTGGTTTCCAATATCATCCGGCGTGGTGACGAAGCCTTCACCGAAATGATGCATCCAAACGCGGTTAACAATCACGCGCGGCGTCAGAGGGTTGAACGGACTGACGATCGATTGCGCGAGCTCCAGCCTTCCGCTGCCACTACGAAACGGAGAGCGCGTGCCGCCGAAAATTTCCAGGAACCGCCGTTGAACCAAATCCCCCTGGCTTTGCGCCTCACCACGAATGAAGACATGCGAGTCCTTTGGTTTGATCGCATCATATAATGCATTGGCGCGAGGTGGCGCTCCCGGATGACTCACGTCCAATCGGGTCAAATCCCGTTGCAGTTCGGTTTCCTCTTTCTTGATGTCCTTCTGCTTAACCCCTGATTTTCTACGCTGACGAGCATTCTGTTGCAAAGAAGCTAACTTCTGCTCCAGCGCTGCGCGCTTCTTCGCGTAATCCATATAATCGGCTGTCGGCTTAATCGTCCCGAGAACCGGCTCCTCTCCGGGTTCGGCTGAGCTATTGAACACACCGTGCAACGCGTAATAATCCTTCTGCGAAACAGGGTCGAACTTGTGATCATGACAACGGGCACATGTGACGGTCAGCCCCATTGTTCCCTTGCACACGACGTCGATGCGGTCGTTGATGATGTCGTTGTTGTTTTCGTTGAAGCGGTCGCCCAACGTAAGAAACCCTTCCGCCGCGAGCGCCGTGCGATTCTGGTCTTGCGGCATTTTGTCACCGGCGATTTGCTCGAGCAGAAAACGATTATATGGCTTGTCATCGTTAAGCGAGCGAATGACATAGTCGCGATACGTCCAGGCGTTTGGATAAATCGGCGCTTCCCGATTCTTCTTCACGTCACCCTTCGTGTCGGAATATCGCGCCACGTCGAGCCAATACCGGCCCCAGCGTTCACCGTATTGCGGTGAGGCGAGCAAACGATCGACAACTTTCGCGTAAGCATCCGATGAAGTGTCGTCGACAAAAGCCTTAACCTCCTCCGGCGTCGGCGGCAGGCCGGTTAAATCAAACGTCGCGCGCCGGATGAGCGTGCGTTTATCGGCAGGCGCTGAAGGCTTCATCCCGTTTTGTTCCAACTTGCCGAGGACAAATTGATCGATCGGGTTCGCCACCCAGTTTGTGTTTTGAACCTCAGGCGGGCTGACGCGTTTAATCGCCTGAAAAGCCCAATGTTTACGCGGATCTTTCGCCCAGGTTTTGCCGGCACTGGCGACACGCGGGTCCGGTGCCCCCATCCGAATCCACGTCACCAACGTATCAATGTCCGCATCTGAAAGCTTTTTGCCCTTTGGCGGCATCTGCAAATCCGGATCGCTATAACGCACCGCCTTGATTAACAAACTGCGCTCCGGATCACCGGGCACGATTGCTGGGCCATTCTCGCCGCCTTTGAGAATGCTATCCTTGAATTCCAACGACAAACCGCCCTTCAACTTCTCTGCCTCCGAGCTGTGGCATTTGTAACAATTATTGACCAGAATGGGCCGCACCTTGTTCTCGAAAAACTGGACCTGATCGGAGGAAGCAGGCTTTGCTAACGGCGTTGCAGCCTCCGCTGACAGCATTGAGCCAATGACAGCACTGACCGACAAAAGGGTTATTGTGAGCTGTTTCAATCCACTCCTATAATATGACGGCGACCGTTTGGCTGCAATTGTCATCCTGATAACAAAAGACGGTTAGCGCCCATAGAAGGTTTCGAAATTCCACTAGCCTGTCATTAGCACAGTTGAGCTTTTGACCGCACACCATCAATTTCGATTGTCAGCGGCCCAAAAGGTGGCAAAGTAATTATAACCCAATTATGCAAACCCAACATTTGCGACATGGAGCGTATAATCGCTTCCAACCGGCCTTCACGCTCATCGAGCTACTAGTCGTCATTGCCATCATCGCTATCCTGGCGAGCCTCATTTTACCCGGGCTTGCCCGCGCCAAAGAAAAAGCCTACCAGACCAAATGTCGCAGCAATATGCACGAGATCGCGACTGCGATCATGATGTACACGCCTGATAACCGCGAACAACTGCCCGGGCCCACCTGGTCGGGAATGTTTTTTACCTACACGCGGCAAGGCGTTGTCAAAGACAGCTTTGATAAAAACTCCTACGATTCCTATGGTTCGCTACTTTATTACATCGCCGCCTACCTGGGACAAAAAAACCCCGATTTCACTATACGCACCGCCATTGTTGCTCAATGCCCGAGCGAAATCAGACGTATTCCGCTGGAAGCCCATAATCCCAAAACCGTGCAAACTCCTCCCCTCGGCGTCCCGGTAAGCTATGTCTCGCCCTTTACCATCACAAACCAGATCGTTTCTGGAAAATGGACTTTCGACCCTGCCATCGACTTCGAATATCCATTCGGACGTCCACAGGTATCAACTTACGCGCCGTCGCAACTGATGACTTATACTCCTTCTCAGAAAATTACAAAGTTTCGCCTCCCCTCCAGCACCTGGGCAATGGTCGACTGCGATTATCAAATGATGAACTTCGGGATGGGCGGCTCAACCAGCACCACCTACATCGATTTTATCCCGGAGTATCCCGTCCATGGGAAAAATCCTGGACTCAGAAATTATATGTATTTCGACGGCAGCATCCGCACAGCGAAAACGACCTACTAAACAGCCCCGTCGTCTTGCTCGTCCATTTGCGGATAAATGTCGGGCTTAAGCTGCCCTCGGCGTATTAGCTCCTGCAGGTCCCGAATAATCGTCCGACGCGCCACTTTAAACTGCCGTGCCAGTGCGGAAATATTTGGTTGTTCCTTACTGTCGCGCAGGAGCTGTTCCATTTGGGTTTGGCGGGTCAGGCGATCGGTTGATCGGCTGAACAGTTCCAGAGCATCAACGCGACGCGAACGTTCCAAAGCTTCGAACTGCCGCACTACCTCGGCCTCGCCACATTCCCGCAGCGCAATTTCCACCGTCCGCTTCAACTCATGCACATCGACCGGTTTGGGAAGGCAAAAGTGCGCACGCAAAGGCCCTTGCAACGCGCGCAATTGTTGGTGCACCTCCAAAGCACCGGAAACGACCAGGACCGGGACATACGGCAACAACTGCCGGAGCGACGGCAGGAAATCCAAGCCCTTCTGACCTTTGTCGAGGATATGGTCGAGAATGACGATGTTAGGCGGGTTCGTTGAAGCTGCCTTAACCGCATCACTTCCAGTGAGGGCTCGGGTCAGTTCAAAATCAGCCAAAGCGTCCTCATAGATCTCATATTGCAAATCGTCATCTTCGATGATGAGGATTTTGCTACGCTTCATAATTGAAATGATGGTACGACCGTCCCCCCGTAATATCAAGCACGCGCACTGAGCAGGCTGTGATTCAAAGATGCTCAACCGTATCGCAGGTTTCCAAACCGGTTCGCGGGAGCGAACGGCAAAATAATTTGTTCTAATCTCCCCTATCGCCGATTTCCAAATCGGCAGGCGTCGGAAGCAGAACGCGCTCTAAAATCTACCACGCGCATTCAGGTCGGAACTCTGCGATACGGCATCATGCCCCCCATTTTCAATCAACCCCACCTGAGCGATGATTTGCAGTTTGCCGCCGGACAACCTAACTTCTCCCAGTGCACAAGATTGCATTTTCAATAGGGAGCTTTGATGTGGCCTGGTACGGCGTCCTGCTGGCGATCGGTTTCCTTGCCGGTTTTTGGCTGGCGGCCCGACGCGCTCCGCGTACGGGCATCGACCCGAATACCGTCTACGACATCATCCCGTGGCTGCTGCTCGGTTCCATTGCCGGCGCGCGAACCCTCTACGTGATTTCCTATTGGAAACAAGATTTCGCAAATCAACCAATTTGGGAAGTGCTCATGATTCGCCACGGCGGCTTGGTTTTTTATGGCGGCCTCCTTGGCGCGATTGTCGGCGTGATGCTTTTCGCGTGGCGCAAACACGTCCCGTTATGGAAGCTCAGCGACGTCCTAAGCCCGAGTGTCCCGGTCGGCTATTTCTTCGGCCGCTTCGGCTGTTTAATGAACGGTTGCTGTTACGGTCGGCCAACCGAATTGCCTTGGGGAATTCATTTTCCGGGAGCTTGTCCCGATTGGCCGCAAGGCCATCCATCCTGGCCAAACGCCGTCCATCCCACGCAGATCTACGACTCGCTATTGAACCTTGGCCTTTGGATCGGCTTGGCATGGCTCTATCGCCGCAAAAAATTCGATGGCCAGGTCTTCGCCGTTTACCTCATGGCCTACGCCGTCACACGCTCAACGGTCGAATTTTTTCGAGGCGATTATTCGAATATCGGCCTGATGACCCCCGCGCAACTATTGAGCATCCCAATCATGGCAGCTGGAATATTACTCTATTGGTATCTCTCCCACGTCGGCGCAGCGGCCGCAGCTCCAAGCTCCAAATCATTGAAGGTCCAAAGCTAAGTTGTAGTCGTTTCGAAAACTGATACTGATTACCGAACACTGAACACTACTCCTTCACCCATCTTCATTGCTGGCGCGACCGCCGTCGGCAAATCCGAAATCGCTCTGCAACTCGCCGAGCGCATTCATGGCGAAATCATTTCCGTCGATTCGATGCAGGTCTATCGCGGCCTCGACATTGGAACCGCCAAACCCTCGCGCGAAGAACAACAACGCATTCCCCATCACTTGATCGATGTCGCGGAATTAAACGAATCCTTTGATGCCGCCCGATTCGTGACGTTGGCCAAAGCCGCCGTTGAAGAAATTCACTCACGCGGCAAAGTACCCATTTTCTGCGGCGGCACCGGACTTTACTTCAAAGCTTACCTGGACGGCTTGGGTGAAGCGCCTCCATCAGATCCCCTGCTCCGCTCCCAACTCGAATCAACGCCGCTCGAGCAACTCCTGCCAGAACTGCAACAACGCGATCCCGTAACCTACGACAAAATCGATCGCCAAAACCCGCGTCGAGTCGTGCGCGCCCTCGAAGTCATCCGTCTCACCGGCAAGCCATTTTCAGAACAACGCGCCGCGTGGAAATCCACGTCGCACCCCAACGCTTTCGGGATCACTCGCTGTTCCTCCGAACTCGTCGACCGCATCCATCAACGTGTCGACGCGATGTTTCGTCAGGGCCTCGTTAGCGAGACCGAAGCATTACTCAAAAGCGGCCTCGAACAAAATCGCACCGCCATGCAAGCCATCGGCTACAAGCAAGTCGTTGAACACATCCGCGGCGAACGTTCCCTTCCCGAAACAATCGAACTCGTCAAAATCCGCACCCGCCAATTCGCCAAGCGACAATCGACCTGGTTCCGCCGCCAAATGCACCTTGATTGGTTGAATGCCGATGAACATTGCATCGCGCGAATCCTAAACAGGTAGGGCGCGAAGCGTCTTGGACTGCGCCAGCCCTCTGGCGCTTTTGGATACACCCCCGGATTCGAAAGCACCCAGAACCCCAAATGCTATTGACTGGAGTAATGGTGATGCCTACGGTTTTCGCATGCTAATGAAACAAGGAAACCTTTCCACCTTTAACGTTCACTTATGACATTAGGCGGAAAGAAGGATTACATCATAATATAGTTGGGCTTGAAATCCATGACCCCGGACGAGTTCAAAAATCAGTGGGAACGCGAGCAGATGTCGCAACTTGTGCGATATCCTCGCAGCGTTGTTCTGGAGCTTTCTATTCCAGAAGAAGCGAAGTCATTTCTAACGGATATTGGTCTTCCAATGAGCGCAGCTCCATTTCTTGATTTCGGCGGATCATCTCACATTTCCATTCCGACCGTGACCGAGGTTTGGAAAGCTGGTCAACGTCGATTCCGCATCATTGGTTCGAATGGCTATGGAGATCCAGTTTGTGTCGACACAGAATCTGCTGGCCGCGTTTTTTACCTGCTTCATGAAGATGAGATGACTCCTCGCTTTATGAATTCATCGATTCCTCAATTAGCCTATTCGCTTCTCGCGTTTCGTCAGGTTGTCGCCGACACGAACGCGATTGGCGGGAAAGACGCTTACCTTGAAGGGCGCATTCCATCCAAGGTTGTCGACCGGTTCATAACTGAGATGGAGTCGATCGATCCACCCGCCATTTCGTCGGAGCATTTTTGGTTTCACTCCATCGTTGGAGAGGGAATCTGACGGCATGCAAAAGCCCAACAAACCAGATGTAGCGAACCCGGCGATGGCGCTCTGGTTGACCATCGAAGATCAGTGGCGCCGGGTTGCTGATGCTCGTCGTCTCCCATGACATCACTTCCCCCCATTCCAGACCTCCTACGCCTCACCAAGGCTTTAGCGGCGCTGGACCTGATTCTGTCGCCAGAGTGGGAGTATCGATATTATTCATTCAATGCCGTTTGGTCCCCTTCCGAGCAGATGGCGAGCATGCGGGATGGTTGTGGCGACGAATGGTGGCTCGTTTTCCACACCAATGGTTGGGCCGCTCTCAAGGGACTGGCTCACGAATCCGAAGCCTGGTCGAAAGGTGGGAATAAACTTTCCGCTGCACTTCAAGCAGCCATGCCGCCTGACGTGGCCGACTTTGCGAGAGAGCCTGCGTTCCGTTGGGACTCCACCAGTTTTGCCTACTTCTATCTTTCCTCCAAACCGCAATGGTGCAGAGCGAACGATCTCACGACCTTCGCCACCTTGGACGCCGGGGAGAATGAACTGCTTCGACACTTGTCCGGCACTCCATCGGACTACGCATCATTTGCCACTGACTACTACGAGAAATCGGTGCCCGTAGATGCCGTAGCGGAGATATTCCGGCACACCCCGATTACCGACCAGCTGGTGTCATCTCTCAACTCAGACGTCACCCTTAAAGACATTACCGATGAGCTTCATAATGAGATCGGATACCCGCACTGATTAAAAGGCTATCGGATACAAGCAAGTCGTTGAACGTACTTTAAAAGTTCTCCTTCGCCCTCTTCGCAACCTTCGCCCCCCTTCGCGCGAAATCCCACTTTCAACCAATTTATTTTTCGCCAAAACTCCTATTTCCCAGCCAACTCACTCAGTAGCAGCAACTAACACAAATTATGTAATATTTTCACTTGGACAGTCTTTGTCCAAGTGACGGCGCTACACTCATCTGAAATAAATAAAGATGAGTTATGAATAACGAACCTATTTCGACAATTGCGACCCGCGAGGCAGCGCCGGAAACTCCCATCCCATCCAAACCCCGTAAGCCTCGCGTTCTCCCTAGCAAGATATCCGAGCTCCCGTCGGACCTTCGTACACTTGTGAACGAATCCCTTTACAACCATGTTCCATACCCAAAAATAATCGAACTCCTCGCCCAAAAAGGTCATCCCGGCTTCAACCGTTCCAACATCAGCCGCTGGAAAAAGATTGGCTACGAGGAGTGGCTTTTGCACCAGCAGCGCATCCAATCCGTCTGCCTCAAGGTCGACGACGTTCACAAACACATCGACAAATTCGGCGCACAAGGTGTCGACCAATGCGACCGCCTGAACAAAATCTATCTCGCCGCCCACATCACTCAAACGATTCAAGGCTTCGATCCCAACATGCTTGTCGGCGATATCAACAAAAAACCCTCACGCTTCTACAAACTCGCTCGCATCATCAACACCCAATCCCTCGAGCGCCAGCGTCAGGAAAAAATCGACCTCATCCGCGAAAAATTCTCCGCCGCCCAACCCACTGGCCCCACCGCAGCCGGTGAACAAGCTGTCAGACTCGCCTTCGGCATCCCCGACTCCTGGTCGCCGTCTGGCACCCGAAACACCGTAACGCAAAATCACGGGTCATAACGGCTCATAACGGCTCATAACGGCTCATAACGGCTCATAACGGCTCATAACGGCTCATAACGCTTTATAACGCTTTATAACGCCAAAAAATAAAAAAATTATTTATGAAAACCACAAATCAACTAAACACACTCACATCCTTCCTCGCCAAACAAGCAGTGCTGGCCGCCGCCAACTTCATCGGCAAAGCCAAAATCCGCCCCACCGGCTACTTCCTTCCCACACAAGCCAAGTGGGTCTTTGACAATTCCCCGCGCAAATTTTGCGTCAAAGGCCGCCAACTCGGCTGGTCCAAATTCACCATGTTCCGCCACACCTTCAACCTCGGTTACGGCCCGCGCAACATCGACACCTGGGTGAGCAGCACCGACCAAACCCAGGCTGGCCTTCTCGTCGAAGACGTCGTTTGGTGCGCCGACCTCTTCCAATTCAGCGGCTTCGGCGATCGCCTCATCAAATCCATCTCCCAAGACTGCGTCCACTTCACCAACGGCAACCGCATCCACTCCCTCTCCTCCAATCCCAACGCTCAAGCCGGCAAACGCGGCAACCGCGTCCTCGACGAATTCGCCCTCCACGAACAACAGGAAAAACTCCTCGCCATCGCCATGCCCGGCACCGACTGGAGCGGCGACGTCGAAATCTTTTCCACCCCACGCGGCACCAACACCCAATTCCATCGCCTCATGATGGAGATCGAACACAACGCCAACCCGCGCGGCTTCAGCTACTACAAATACACCCTCCAAAACTTCCTCGACGAAGGCGGCCTCTACAAAATCCAATGCGCCCTCCCGCACAACCATCACGTCCAACAAATGGACGAAGCCCAATACTTCGACTACAAACGAATCGAATGCGGTGACCAGGAAGTTTTCAACCAGGAATACATGTGCGTCTCCACCGACGAAGCCACCGCCTTCCTTAGCTACGACCTCATCACCGCCGCCGAATATCCATTGAATTCCTCCTCGTCCACGAATGAGGTGCCTTCCAATCCGCAATCCGAAATCCCCAATTCGCAATCATCCACCTGGTCCTGCGACCCCTCCACCCTCTCCAAAGACTCCGAACTCTTCATCGGCGTCGACATTGGCCGCGACAAAGACCTGACCGCAATCTGGGTCCTGGACAAACGCGGCAGCACCTATCACACCGTCGCAATCCAAATCTTCGACAAAGAACCCTTCGAAAAACAAGAAGCCGCCCTTTACGAACTCCTCGCCTTACCACAAGTCAAACGTTGCTGCATCGACCAAACCGGCATCGGCCGCCAATTCACCGAACGCGCCCAACAAAAATTCGGTAAATACAAAGTCGAAGGCGTCACCTTTACTCAGGCCATGAAAGAAGAACTAGCGTACCCAGTGCGCATGGCCTTCGAAGACCGCACCATAAAAATCCCAAGCTCCCCCGAAATCCGCGCCGACCTTCGCGCCATAAAAAAAGAGCCGACGAGCAGCGGCAACGTCCGCTTCACCTCCGACCGCGGCGAAGCCGGCCACTCCGACCGCTTCTGGGCTCTGTCCTTGGCCGTGCGCGCCACCAAACAAAAACACCAACCCCTGGAAATCACCCTCGGCTACTAACCGTGCCGCAGACTTCCAAGTCTGCCGTATCGCAGGTTTCCAAACCTGCGTCGCGTTGAACCATATGAACCCATTAAAAACATCTCCGCATCAAACCACGCGAAGCGTCTTGGACTGCGCCAGCCCTCTGGCGCTTTCACCAACGCGTGTCGCTCTTCACCTTCCCCTCCGCATCCTTGGTGTCTTGGTGGTTCAAACTCTTTCCATTTTCCATATCCGTTCCGTGTTCGTCCGTGCCGCTTTCAAATTTCAAATCTGAAATTTCCAATTCATAACTCCCAAGTCCCATGAATCCATTCCAAACAATCACCAAAACTTTGAAAAACTTCATCGGCCTCGAAACCAAATCGACCCCACCCCTCCAAGCCTGGGTCAATGGCGACGACCTCGACGCGCCAAAAACTAGACTCATCGATCCCTACGGCCAGAGCCCTTGGATCTACATCGCCATCTCCGTCCTTGGCGAAAACCTCGCCCACATTCCATTCCGCATCTCCCGCAGCAAACGCGGCGCCGACGATGTCATCGAATCCGGCCCCATCATCGACCTATTCGAAAATCCACATCCCAGCCTCACGCGCACATTGTTCTGGCAAACCTTGGTAAGCTGGGAAGCCCTCCGCGGCGAATTCTTCATTTTGCCTTTGGATAAGAGTGATCGCCCGATGTCATTGAACGGCCCGCGCAGCGCGACGGGCCCTACCTCTTTGCTGCCGTTGAATCCGGACCACTTCCAACACATCGTCCACGGCAACAATCTGAGCGGCTGGCGCTACAACTGCCACGCCCCACAACAACCAATCCAATCCCAGGTCCTGCTGCCCGAAGAAGTCATCCACTCCCGCAACTTCAACCCATACCTATTCTGGCGCGGCCTCTCGCCATTAACCGTCGCGCTATTGCCTGCCACCGCCGACTACGCCGCCGCCCAATTCATGAAAGGCGTCATGCTCAACAACGGCGACGCCGGCCTCATTGTCACCACACCTGACATGCTCACCCCTGAACAAAAAGACCAACTACAAGCCTCACTCCAAAACCGCAAACGCGCCGTCGGCACCGCCGATAGACCGGCCTTCCTCTGGGGCAACGCCAAAATCGACAAACCGATGATCTCATCCGTCGATCTACAATTCATGGAAAACCGCCGCCTCAACCGCCAGGAAATTGGCGCGATCTACAAAGTCCCGGAATCCATGATGGGCTTCACCGACAACAAAAGCGCGCTCAGCGCCGGCAGCAGCGTCGAGCAAGATCGCCTCAACTTCATCGAGAGCACCATGACCGGCATCTGCCGCCGACTCGAAGCCGCCATCGATCCCATCATCAAATCCTTCGGTGCAGACCTCTATGGCTGGTTCGATCTGGAAAGTTTGCCCATCATGCAAACCGCCCGCCGCCAACGCATCCAAAGCGCGAGCAACGCCTTCGCCATGGGCGTCCCCTTCAACGCCGTCAACCGGGTCTACCAACTCGGCTTCCCCAATTTCCCCTGGGGCAACGACGCCTACTTGCCAACGAATGTGCAAAGGGTCGGCAACTGGGTGCAGCCTCGTAAATTTGTAGGAGACGAGGTGACGAGGCGGACGGACGGCATCACCTACGGCGAGCAAGCGACAACAAAGCTTTTGGAATTGCTGGAAAGGAACGCGAAATGATTTCAGCCACCGATGAAACACGGATTTTTATGAAGATGAATGGAAACGAACCGGCACAGAAGACGTCAATTCTGACGCGCGCGAGCACGCTTCCTTTGAATGTACGCGGGGTCATTAGTAACGAGGTCCGGCGCCATCTTCTCAGCATAGTTTGTGACCAGAACCCTGACACGCTCTTTTGGGTCAATCAGCCCTTGGCGAACGAGATCTTTAGGAATCGGCTCATGCTCGCTCAGGAACCACAAACCGTAGTAGCCAGCGAAGCGATTAGAATCATTTGTCGACGCAACATAATTAGTCAAAACAGACATTACTTTTTCAGGAGCGACGCCCAGTCTTCCCGCGCTCCACGCTGCGAGATGCGCAAACTGATCATTCGTGCTCTGCGCAATGCTCAAAAGGACTGGCACTGCCGGCATAGCGTTCGTACCCAAATAGTGCATTTGACCGATCGCTTTGATGGCTTCAATCCGGTGAAGGTTGTTAGGGCCGCCAGCCTGCACAAATGTGAGAAGAAAATCCAACGCCTGCGGACCGAGATATTGCATAGCTTCAGCGTTCCTGCTTGCCTCCCCGTGATTAGTTGCCGCAATGAATGCGCGCTCAAGCTCAGGCAAAGCACTCACCGCATTCGTGCCAAGGATTTCGAAGCCCGAGGTGACAAGACCTTGATTCCGTTGGGGGCTCGCATGGTTGATCAGATATCTGATCCAGTCATATCGATAGTCGCGAGGCAGTTCAAAAAAACGCGTTCGTGTTGCCTTCAAAGTTTCGGAATCTTGTCCTCGATTCCACTTCAACAAGATAGGCACCGCATTACTGCCAATAGCGCGTACTGCAGCAGCTGCTGCTATTGCCGTTCGGTTCGTGTACACGAAACCTCGATCGCCGATATCCAAGGAATGGTCGTGCAATATCAACCACTCACTCAACGTCCGCCCATTATAAGAAGGCTCCTTCTCGCGAAACCCGAAAAACCAAATCGCCAAAACTGCAATCAAACCACACAACGCGCAGAGCAAAATTTTCCACCGTCGCCTCACACCCCGAGCCTCTCAATTCAAAGTTCGATGATCAAGGTTCAATGTTCGGCGTTCGCTTTCACCTCCGCCCCCTTGGTGCCTTGGCCTCTTGGTGGTTCATTTTGTTTCGATGACGCAAGTCACGCTCCCAACTCGAAAAGATTTGTTTTGAGGTCAGTTTTTCGGCATGTTCTGCGCTCCATGCAACAAATCAATTTAGGCATGATTGGCGGCGGAACCGTGGGCAGTGGTGTGTATCACCACTTGCACAATAACGGTGCCCTGCTCGCCTCCCGCCTTGGCGTAAAAGTCGCCATGCGCAAGATTGCCGTCAAAGCTTTCGACGAACCTCGCCCTTACGAAATTCCCACGCCGTTGATGACTACCGACTGGCAGGAAGTCGTCAATGATCCGCAGATTCAAATCATCATCGAATTGATTGGCGGAACCGGTCTCGCGAAAACAATCATCCTGGCCGCACTGAAGCTGGGCAAACCCGTCATCACTGCAAACAAAGCGTTGATTTCCGCGCACGGCGAAGAACTTTTTGCCGCAGCCGCAGCCT
This sequence comes from uncultured Verrucomicrobiae bacterium, assembly GCA_963702845.1. Classification (GTDB taxonomy): domain Bacteria; phylum Verrucomicrobiota; class Verrucomicrobiia; order Limisphaerales; family Palsa-1400; genus JAICXV01. Next base: position 2,307,453 of record OY969763.1, read on the forward strand.
CCGGCACGAATTTATATTACGAAGCCAGCGTTTGCGGCGGCATTCCGATCATCAAAGCGTTACGCGAAGGCTTTGTCGGCAATCGCATCACGCACATGTACGGAATCGTCAACGGCACGTGCAACTACATCCTCACGCGTATGAAGCTGGAAGGTTCGGATTTCGAACCGACCCTCAAAGACGCGCAAAAACTCGGTTACGCCGAAGCCAATCCTTCCCTGGACGTCGACGGCTTTGACGCAGAACACAAGATCGGAATCCTCGCGTCACTCGCTCACGGTTTCTGGGTCAAGCCGGAGAAGATTTCCGTTGAAGGCATCGGTTCCGTTGGCAAAACGGACATCGAATTTGCCGGTAAGCTTGGTTACACCATCAAACTGCTCGGCATCGTGAAGCTCATCGAAAAGCGCGGGATTCAGGTCTCGGTTTCTCCAACCCTGGTTCCAAACACACACGTTCTCGCGAATGTGAATCAGGTATTCAACGCCGTGTTCGTCCGCGGCGATGTTGTTGGCGATACGCTTTTCTACGGACGCGGCGCAGGCAAAGACGCAACCGCAAGCGCCGTCCTCAGCGATATCGGTGATGCCGCCCTCGATCTTAAGCTCGGCACCAAACAACGCATCCCTCCATTTGTGCAAACCGATGGCCAGGGCGTAGTTTTGCCAGTCGACGAAGTCAGCTCGCGATACTATCTGCGTCTGAGCGTAGTCGACAAACCCGGCACACTCGCCCAAATCACGAGCCTTCTCGCCGACTCAAACATCGGCATTTCCTCCGTGATCCAGCCCGAAGGCCACGAAGCCGCCAGCGTCCCGCTGATTTTGATGACGCATGAAGCCCCCTACGGCGCGATGAAGAAAGCCCTCGACGCCATCGCCAAGCTGCCGGTGATCAAATCCAAACCAGTCATGATGCGCGTGGAGACATTCGCCTGATGAATTCAATCCAACCACAATCAGGAAGCCGTTGGCGCGGTGTCATTCATGAATACCGGCAATACCTGCCGGTAACGGAAAATTCGCCCATCGTTTCTCTAAACGAAGGCAACACCCCGCTCGTTCGCGCGGATAATTTTGTCGAAGCGATCGGCGGCAGTTGCGAGCTTTGGCTTAAATACGAAGGCATCAACCCCACCTGCTCTTTCAAAGATCGCGGCATGACCATGGCCGTGACGAAAGCCGTCGAACGCGGTGCCCAAGTCGTCGTTTGCGCTAGCACCGGCAATACATCGGCAGCGGCCGCTGCTTACGCCGCTCGCGCGAAGCTCAAATGCGTCGTGTTGTTGCCGAATGGAAAAATTGCTTTAGGAAAATTAGCGCAATCGCTGATGTACGGAGCGACCACCATTGCGATCGAAGGTAATTTCGATGAAGCGCTGCGCATCGTCCGTGAACTCGGCGAAACCGGGAAAGTCGAAGTCGTCAACAGTATCAATCCTTCACGCATCGAGGGACAAAAAACCGCGTCATTCGAAATCTGCGATCAACTCGGGCGCGCGCCTGACTTTCATTTCCTGCCAGTCGGAAATGCGGGCAACATCACGGCCTATTGGCGCGGCTACAAAGAATATCACGCTGCGAAAAAATCCGACCGCCTACCGCGCATGTTCGGTTTTCAGGCAGCCGGCTCCGCTCCGATCGTCGACGGCGCTCCTGTCACGCACCCGAACACCGTTGCCACGGCCATTCGCATCGGTAACCCCGCAAGCTGGCAACAAGCGACCGCTGCGTTGAAAGAATCCAAAGGCCACATCGACAAAGTCACCGACGAAGAAATCCTCGCCGCATACAAATTGATTGCGCGCACCGACGGAATTTTTGTAGAACCAGCCTCCGCCGCGTGTCTTGCTGGTCTGATTAAATGCGTCAAAGCCGGGAAAATTCCCGAAGGCAGCGTCATCACCGCAACGATGACCGGCCACGGTTTGAAAGATCCGGATAACGCAATCAAGACAGCCGGTTTCGAACCCATCGTGGTTGAAGCGAATAAAGAAGCGGTGATGAAAGTGATCGGATTATAGTATGGCTTTAATCGTTCAAAAATATGGCGGGACATCAGTGGGCAATCCCGAACGGATTAAAAATGTCGCTGCTCGCGTTTCGAGCTATCGCAACAAAGGCGATCAGGTTGTCGTTGTTGTGTCCGCCATGAGCGGCGTGACTGACAACCTCATCAAGATGGCCAAGGAAATCATGCCGCTCCCGAATGAGCGCGAAATGGATATGCTTTTGGCCACCGGCGAACAGACGACGATTGCTCTCACCGCCATTGCTCTGCATTCCCTTGATATTCCCGCCGTTTCGCTGACCGGTGCGCAAGCCGGTATCGTCACCGACGGCGTTCACACAAAAGCGAAAATTCAAAATATTTCGCCCAAGTCTGTCCACCAATCACTCGACGCGGGCAACGTCGTCATCGTCGCAGGTTTCCAGGGACAGACCATGGAAGGCCAGATCACAACACTCGGTCGCGGCGGTTCTGACCTGACTGCCATCGCTCTGGCGGCCGCGTTGAAAGCCGATCTTTGCCAGATTTATACTGACGTTGATGGCGTCTACACCGCCGATCCTCGCATCGTCCCAAGCGCGAAGAAGCTCGCAGAGATTTCTTACGACGAAATGCTCGAGCTCGCGAGCCTCGGCGCAAAGGTGATGCAATCGCGCTCAGTTGAATTCGCGAAAAAATTTGGCGTAGTGTTTGAAGTGCGCTCCAGTTTGAATGACAACCCAGGAACAATTGTGAAAGAAGAAACTCTCAGCATGGAAGGCGTCGTCATTCGCGGCGTCTCGCTCGACAAAAATCAAGCCAAGGTCACGCTCATTGCCGTGCCCGACCGACCAGGCGTCGCCGCCCACGTGTTCAAGGCCATTGCCGAAGCGAACATCAATGTGGACATGATCGTTCAGAACATCAGCCACAACACCGGCGCGCCCGCCACTGATATTTCCTTCACCGTCGACAAACCGGAACTACTTAAGGCAAAGAAAGTTATCGACAGTCTCAAAGACAAGATCGGTTTCCGCGACGTCATCGCCGATGAAAAAATCGGCAAGCTTTCCATCGTTGGCGTCGGCATGCGCAGCAATGCTGGCGTGGCCGCAAAAATGTTCGAAACACTCGCGAACAATGGAATCAACATCGACATGATTTCAACCAGCGAGATTAAAATTTCAGTGGTCATCGAACTCACGAAGGGTGAGCAAGCGATGCGCGTCATTCACGAAGCATTTTTAGGAAAGTAAGAAGAGCAGTTAAGGATTCTTAACTGTTATTGCTTGTCGAGCGTTGGCAGATCAAACCAGAAAGTCGAGCCTTCTCCGGGTTTTGAGATAAGCCCGACAGCGCCTCCGAGGCGCTCGATCCCCTTCTTAACAATAGCCAGACCTATGCCGGTCCCGGGATATGCGTCACTGGGATGCAACCGTTCAAAGACTCGGAAGATGCGCTGCTGATGTTCTGGCGCGATTCCAATTCCTTGATCGGAAATGTAAAACCGAACGCGATTTTCCGGCAGCTGTTCGGTCCAAATTTTTATGTTTGGGCTGGCGCCTTTCGGGTGAAACTTTAATGCGTTTCCGAGCAAGTTGTTCAACGCCAACTCAACCACTGTGCGATGCGCACGGACACACGGGAACGATTGTTTCTTTTCAATCTTCGCATTCTTTTCGGCAATCTCGTTGGCATAATTGGCCATCACACGAGCCCAAACCGTTTCCACCTCGATCGGTCCGACGGTAACTGCACTGTGGTAATCCTGGCATAATCGAGCAAGTCACGGATCAAATCATCCATGCGTTGGGCTGCATCCATGACACGCCAAAAATAATCCTGCCCGTCTTTGTCGAGTTTTTCCGCGTAATCCTCCATCAGGATTCGGGACATGCCTTGAATAGCGCGCAACGGCGCACGTAAATCATGGGCAATGCTGTAACTGAAAGCCTGCATCTCCTCGTTGCTGCGCTGGAGAGAACGAGTGCGCTCTTCCAATTCCGAGTTTGTCGCACGCAGTTGTTCTTCAGCCTTGCGCAACTCGGTCACGTCTTGTGCGATACCCATCAACACGTTCGGATGGCCGTGCGCATCAAAAGAAAAATAGCCCTGGCAATGCAAGTGCCGCATTTCGTCGGCACGCCAGATATCGATGATAAAAATCGATCGGCGTCCCTGAGTTCAGCCCTTTGCGAATCATCGCGTCAACGGCGGCACGATCTAGCCGGATGCACCAGTTCCAGATATTGGGTATAAGTCGGTTTGAACGCGCCTTGTCTACGCCGAAAATTTTGTAAAGTTCATCGCTCCAGATCAGATCATCGTCGTCGCAGACGCCATTCCCAACCGCCGACATGGGCCAGCGCTTCGGCGCGCGGCGAGCATCATTCGTTCGCGCCGTAACGCGGCTTCGGCCAATTGCTTTTTCTGTGACGTCCTCGATTGAGACGAGCAACAGCGGCGTTTTCCGCGGATTGCCGGTAAAACGGGCGCGCCGAAATCAGCAAGGTGCGTGGCGTTTGGCCTCGCGCACCCATGAGCGTGCCATTCGTATGCCGGAAGATCAAGCGAATATCGTCAACTGGTCGTGCGACGATCAGAGCTACATCGCTTAACGCGTCACGTAATATGCCCTCCATTCGACCCGCAATTCCAGAAGCTTCTGTGAAAAACGAATTGCCGAACGCTTGACGACACGCCGAATGCTCGTGTGAACGCTGCGATTAAAGGTGACAACGGCGCATCCGCGGATCCAACACAGCCAAGGTTGACGAATCGTTTGCACGATGTTCTCGGAAAAATCGTGCGCATCCTTCAGTTCTTCCGTCCGTTGTTTAAGAGGCGTTAGGTCGATGATGCGCGGTTTGATATGGTCGGCTCCCTGGCGATGGAAAAAGTTGCTGATCAACTGAACTTTGCGATCCGGCGTTTGTCCGCGGTGCGCAGACGCAACTCGCTGACGGCCGGATCTGTCCCAGCTGCTGTGGCAACGGTCGGAGGTGCTTCTTGAAAAAGTCGTATCCTGCGGCTCGACGAGGTACGCTGAAGGAAAGTAAAGTGAGTTTGTCCGGCGCGATACACCAAGCAGAGTGCAAGCGGCCTCATTCATTTCGCGGATAAAACCATCCGAGTCAATCACCACGAAGGGGCACCGGCCCGCGCAGCACCATGCCGCTAAAGCGGGTCCGCAACTCGGCGAGTTCGTTGCGCAACTTTTCTTGGGCGCCTGAAGTCGCTCTTCACCGGGCGGCGTCGCATGCAAGTGTGTCGATGCAACGGAACTGTCGGTCAAGATCTCATGTGATCTTGGTTTTCTTCGGTCGCGAAATATTACGTCGTTTTTTCAAGCAGTTACTGTTCGGACCTGTTCGTTAAACGTCACCGCATATATAATTCGCATTCCTGGACTAGTTTCGGGCATTTATCAGAAACACCTTTTTGGCCGATATGCGGAAAATCGTGCTCGACCCGAAAATCGGTGACACTGCCAGTCTCGGGTAGGATCGATAAAAGTGCTGTCCGCAATGCCGGAATATCCCATTGGCCGTTTCCCAATTCATAAATCAGATGTCCTCCGGTTTCGGCGTCGCTGACCTGGAATGTACTATAAAACACATTGGTTGGCTTTGTTGATGCGCAAGTCGCTTGTCAGCAGAAGGACCGGCTCCGCCACCATTTCAGCGATATCCCCGACATCCCGCCATGGATCTCCGGTATCAACAGCAACGACAACCACGCCTTCGATCGTATTCTCCGCCGTGCGATAAGGCCGGATTCGGACTGAATAGGTTTTACCTTCGTCATCGAGCGCATTGACCTCTTTCACGTTCAATGTCTCGATCACTTCGGCAGCGAGCTTGTCGAGGTTTGGCAGTCGCAGGTTAGGATTGATATCAGTGATACGCCGACCAACATCAGCGGGAATCAGATTGAATAATTTTTGCGCCATCGGCGTAAAACGGCGCAGCGTGAAGTCTGTTCCCAAAATCAATATCGGCATCGCAAAACTTGCGATTAGATTATTCAGGTCATTGTTCACCTGACCCAATTCCGTGTTACGGTTCTGCAATTCTTCATTGAGCGTGGTTAACTCTTCATTCGTCGACTGCAGTTCTTCCTTGGCCGTTTCGAGTTCCTCGTTGGTGCTCTGCAACTCTTCGTTGGTGGACTGGATTTCTTCGTTGGCCGAACTCAATTCTTCGTTGGTCGCTTCTTGCTCTTCGATGATCGTTTGCAGCGACTCCTTGGTCTGATTCAACTCATCGCGCAGGCGCGTCAATTGACGTTCTGAAGCAATGCCGCCCTGACGCGCGCCTTTGGCGCCAGCCTTCTCGGTTTCGCCGAAATGCAGGTCAAAGAACAAAATTAAAAACAGCCTCTCAGCGTCACCGCCAGATCGCGCCATCGGAACCACTTCGACCGTCACGTCGCGGAAATGACCGTTGTAGCGGATGCGAATAGCTTCTTTACGGACGGGAACATTCGTGCGCATCGCCTGGCTAAACGCCGTTCGTAAATCCATGACCAACTCGCCGCGAATGATTTTGATGAGGTTGAAACTCGCGCTGCCGGGAGCTGGATCAAGATATGGCCCGGTCTTACCGCGAAAATGCAACACTTCCATCCGGCTATTCACAATGATACCCGCAGGCATGTAGCGCGAGAGCACCAATTCATCTGCCTGTTTTTGCAAATCGCTTCGCGGAAGCGGATCCTTGCCGCGCAATGGTCGGTGTCCGACAACCTCCTGTGCCGGTTCGGAAGGTCTGAAATCCAACTCGGTTCGCTGATACGATTCGCTGCGCGTGTAAATCTTGTTTCGTTTATCGACCGAGGTGAATAAATGGGAATAGGTTCCAACGCTTTCCGAGGCCCCCAACAAAAGGAATCCACCGCGACGCAACGAATAATGGAAAATGGGCAACACTTTCCGTTGCAGTGTCGGCCCAAAATAAATCAGTAAATTACGGCAACTGATCAGGTCTAACTTCGAAAAGGGCGGATCTTCGACAACGTTCTGTTTGGCGAACACGCACATGTCGCGAATGAATTTCCCAATCTGATAACCACCCTCGACTCGCTGGAAATATCGTCGTAATCGTTCAGGCGAGACATCGGCCACGGCAGCGGCCGAAAACGAACCCTGCCGCGCGCGTGCGACCATTTGGTCGCTGATGTCGGTGCCGAAAATCTGGACTGCCTTATTGTTCGTTTTACGTCCGAGAAACTCATGCAAACAGATGGCCAGCGAATAAACCTCCTCACCGGTCGAGCAGCCAGGCACCCAAATGCGGACGCCGGAATCCGCGGCGCGCTGTTTCATCAATTTTGGAAACACCCGTCGCTTCAGCGCTTGAAACACCTGGGGATCACGAAAGAAACCAGTCACGTTGATCAGGATTTCCTGAAATAACTTTTCAACTTCCGCGTGGTTGTCCTCGAGAAAGTTCAAATAGACCCGTGCCGAAGTCATTTTTTTGAGGACCATTCGACGGGTGATTCTTCGCTTAAGGGTCGTGGGCTTGTAAGCGGAGAAATCGACGCCAGTGACACCGCGCAAAAGCGCAAACAACCGAGCCAATTCCTCTTCACTCCCCGAAAACACGGGATCTTCTGAACCATCGGCTTTCGCTACTTTGAACTGTTCCGCAATATTTCGCAGCTCTCTAGCAATGCGTTCTGGAGGCAGAATATAATCCACACAACCGGTCGCAATCGCACTTTGCGGCATTGAAAAGAAACCCGATGATCGTTCATCCTGTGCGAAGGTGATGCCGCCTTCGGCTTTAATCTGTCGCAGGCCGATACTGCCGTCATGGCCACTACCCGAAAGGATCACGCCGATGGCGAAGTTGCCTTGATTGCAGGCGAGGCTATTGAAAAACCGGTCGACCGGCAAATTAAGCTCGCTGCGTTTCCGTGGCGAAAGCACCAATATTCCATCATCAATCACCACGTCGCGATCCGGCGGAATAACGTAAAGTGTATCGGCCTCGACGCGCAGGCGATTGGTGATCTGCTTCACCGGCATCTTCGTCGCCGCCTGCAAGAGTTCGGTCAGTTGACTCTTGTGTGTAGGATCAAGATGAAAAACTGTGACAAACACCATTCCGGTGTCCGACGGCAGCGCGCGGAGCATCTGCGAGAAGGCTTCGAAGCCGCCCGCCGAAGCCCCAATGCCTACGACAAGAGGAGTCCTTCTGGGCTGTGGAATTTGCTTTGACTGTTTTACTGCTCGCGAACGTTTATGCAAATTGTCGGCGGTCTTGTGAACGTCATCGGCCTCTTCATGAACCTGGTCTGCTTTGCGATAGACGCGTTCGGCCTGCTTTGCCACATCGTTAGCCTGCGCGCGCATCGCCTCCGCTGCGGCGCGAGCTTTCCTTAAATCGCCAGAAACAGATTCGGAACGCCCCCGAACGACTTTCGGTTTGGCTCGCGGTGAACCGCGTGCTTTTCGCGATGACTTCTTCTTCGGCATGGCTGGGCTTTTCCAATGGGACATTGAGGGAATTGAGCGACTCTGTCAATCAGGCTCAGGCACACGGAGCGTATCCACCAAACTGGCCCATTTTCAGCTTGCATCAATTTTTCTGGCGATCTTGCGAATAGTCTCCGTCTGGTGTTCCAACTTCCGGGCGCGCTCGTTCAGAGTTTTTTGGGTGCGAAACTGCTTTTTTTGAGAGGATTCCATAGAAATTTTCTTCAAGAAGGAAGAGCGTTCTTCCAACGCTTCTATTCCGCCAGCCGACGTGCCCAACACAACGATATCACCACCCTTCATGGATACTCCTCCATCCACACCCTCGCATCGGTCCCATTAAAAACAACGGGGGAAAAGATAGTTTAGAATTGTGTTCGACGCGAAACCTGGATGGCCAATAATGATGCTTTGCGAGGGTGCTACTTCTTCTGATGCGGTGATTGCGAAGGCGGTTTTTCGCCGAGCTTGGCTTCGAACTTATGCCAACGACTATCCCAATCTGCCCAGCTTGATTCCCATTCCTCACCAGCCAACTTCTGACGAGCCTGCGGCAGCAACTCAAAAAGCTTTTGCGCCTCAGATTGTGCGGCAATGTCATCATCCAGCTTTATATAGGCCTCCAGCAAATCGAGGTGGTTTTCGGGATACGCAGGAGCGATTTGCACCGCCCGCATTAAATGCTGGCGCGCTTTCGAATGGTTCCCAATGCTCGCCGGCCAGCCGGGCGCACTAAGATAAAGCAAGCCCACGTTCCTGTCGGGCCCAGCATAGTCGAATTCTGAATTCAATTGCTGCGCGCGTAAGAACTCCGTCTCCATTTGGCGGACCAACTTTAGCGCCCCGATTCCTTTTGTTTGCGCGAGCTCCCCCAGATTCATCGCCAAATAATAGTGCAATGGCGCGCTATTCTCGTGCGTGGTCAGAGCGTGCTCGCAGGCATCGATTGCTGGTTGAGCCAGACCCGCTCGCTCGCTGGAGTCAGCGGCGAATTCCGCTCGGTCAAACGATGCGCGTGCGAATTGCCAGGCGACATCTGGATTGTTTGCCTCCGCACGATAACGAAGGAGCGCCGCACGATAGTTTTTCTCCGCAACAGCAAGGAAGCGATTGTGTTGCGAAACAGTCGGGGCGGCCATGGCACATGAGCAAAGCAGGAACAGACCGAAGCGAAAAACGAAACGGCGCACTTGGTTCATGTCAGAATAAAATAACACAGCTTGTGGCCCGGTGAGTGAACCCGATTTACCGAGGGAAGGCAATGAGGATTGAGCGCCAGTCAGTTTGCCGTCAATACGTCACGTACTGTATTCAAAAGCGCGGTCGATTCAAAAGGCTTCTGCAAAAATGCCGCTCCCGGATGAACTTTTGCGCTGCCGATTGCTCCGGAAAGTGTGTCGCCCGACATATAAATAACACCGAGATCGGAGTGCTTTTGCGTCAATCGGTCGACAACTTCCATCCCTGTCATTCCGTGCAGATTGATGTCCGTGATAACCAAATGTAGTGGACCGGAATGCGAATCCGCAGCCGCAACGGCCTCGTCACCGTTGTTCGCTTCCAGCACATTGTAATCGTCAAATCTAAGGAGGTCTGCCAGCATTCCGCGCAACAATTCTTCGTCTTCCACGAGCAGGATTGTTTTTGTTTCGACACTCATTCAATGGGTTGTTCTAAGCTGCAGCGGCGATCGCACTTGCTGAATCGCTCAATTCCTTCTTCAAGGCAAGTAACAGCTTCTCTGATGTGACCGGCTTCGCAAAAAAAGGCACTCCGTAAGACGCCAGTTGTTTTCTTATTTCATCGCTCTGCTGAAGTCCACTAACGGCTATAAATTTCATATCAGGACGAATGTTTTTGAGAGCACGAATCGTTCTCGGTCCGTCCATGACTGGCATCATCATATCGACGACGGCGATTTTGAACGGCTCAGAATGTTTCTGCACCAACGCCATCGCATCCGCGCCGTTCGCTGCCGCCATCACACGGTAACCAGACTGTGACAAAACCGCAGCCGTCACCTCCAAGATGCTCGTTTCATCATCGACAATCAGGATCAATTCATTATTGCCTCGCAACTGCTTGAGCGAAGTCGTCGCCGAAACCGAGAGCGCCGGAGCTGCCACCGCCGGGAAATAAATTCTAAATATCGTCCCGCTTCCAACGTCGCTGATGAGTTCGAGAAAACCTCCATGCCCCTTGATGATGCTGATGACCGTCGAAAGCCCCAACCCTGTGCCTTTGCCAACTTCTTTCGTCGTAAAGAATGGCTCAAAAATTTTGTCCTGCAGTTCCGATGGAATTCCCATGCCGGTATCCGAGACGCTCAAGACCAAGTACCTGCCCGACTTCGCTCCGACTATTTTCTTCGCCAAAGACTCATCCAGGGTCACGTTCGTAACCTCCGCGGTAATCTTGCCGCCTTCCGGCATGGCATCCCGCGCATTCACGCACAGGTTGAGTAGAATTTGATGAATTTGCGTCGCGTCACCGCGAATCATCGCAGCGTCAGGAGCAATCCGAGTCTCCATGGTGATCGACTTTGGAAATGTCTCATGCGCGATCTTTTGCATTTCCTTAACGATATGCGTCATCTGCATGGGCGTGCGTTCGCCTTCAAGACCGCGTGCAAACGTCAAAACCTGCTTCACCATATCCGCGCCGCGACTTGCACTGCTCGACATCGTGCGCAATAGTTTCAGTCGTTTCTCGTCCTTCTCCACTTTCAGTAACAACTCCGTGCCCATCACAATCGGTGATAGAACGTTGTTCAAATCGTGTGCGATTCCACCGGCCAATGTGCCGATGCTTTCCATCCGTTGCGCGCGCAAGAATTGCGATTCGAGCTTTTTCTTTTCGGTAATGTCCGTATTGATCACGAGGATCGATTTTGGCGCACCAGCATCATCACGCACCAGAGTCCAACGGCTTTGCACGACGAGCGCCGCGCCGCCATTGGATTTGGATTTCTGCTTAAGCTCGCCGATCCATTCACCGTGTTGCAGCGTTTCCGTTTTCGCCGTCTCCATTGTTTCCACAGTGCCGGATGCGAGTAAGTCCGCGACGTTCTTGTCAATGGCATCACTCGTCGACAATCCATAGAGTCGCTCAGCGCTCTTGTTCCAGTAAGTCACGCGCCAGGCAAGATCATGCACCAGAATTGCGTCCTGCGCTTTATCGAGCAACGATGCCTGTTCACGAATACGCTCATGCGCAACCCGTCGTTCCTCTTCCATTTGCAGCCGGTGCGTGTACCACTCCAGCGACTTAAAAACCACGCACCACAGCAACGCCACTGGAAGTTGAAATGCGATCACAACCAACCATGGAAACCAGACACCGCACGCAAACAATCCGATCGAAAACAACAGGAACACCAGTGCGCCCAGAATTGCCACGCACGTCGCCGCGAACGGCCGGAACCTAAACAAGAAAACCCCAAAGAACAGCGCGCACGCCACAAGCACGGTCGCTTCGACCATCGGAGGCAGTCGTCTCAAACTATCACCGCGGATCAGGTTCAACGTTTCAGTGGCATGAACTTCCACCGCCGGCATGAACACCGACTTATCACCCCAACCCCAGTGGTTATAAGGATTTCGCAGTTCATCGCGTCGTTCGATATGCGTCGTCGTTATCGGACGCGCGCCGACGTAAACAATTTTGTCATGAAAAGCCCCGCGGGGAACGCCGTTCGGATAAAACAATCTCGCGTAGCTGTAATGCGGCATTGTGCCGGCAGCTCCGTAATAGTGAACCCATCGTTCTTTGGCAAATTCCTTCGGTTCCTTGGCGACCGGAAGCTGCAACACACGCGCTGTCGCCCAACTCAGACTCGGTATATTTTGACTGGGAAATCCGGAAATATGGCGGCGGACCATGAAGTCCTCATCCTGTTCCATGTCGAGCGATTCCAACCCTACCCCTGCACTAGCGTTTAAAAATCGGTCAATCGGCATCGTCGTCGCGTACATCCCCGTCGATCCTTCCCCGGTCGATGAACCCGAATAACTGTAATCCGCTGCTAAAACCACTTTGCCATTGCGCCGGATAGCCTGTTCGAATTCCGCATCGGCTTTCGACTTTGATCCAGGATCGCTAAAGACAACGTCGAAAACGACCGCCAATGCGCCGTCCTCTTTCAGGTAGTTGAGCAACTTGGCGTGAATCGACCGGTCCCACGGCTTGTTTAATTGTTGGTCCAGCGACTTATACGAATCCTCATCGACGTAAATGATCACCACTGGAGAGTTCCGCGTGTCGGGCTGCAGGTATGAAGAAAGCTCGAACGACCAATCATAGCTGCTTTCGCTAACCGCGTTGCTTAAACTGGTCGTGGAGAACAGGCACAACAATCCGATCATGAGCACGAGAAATGTACCCACGACAGCACCGACCGTCGGGCTCGCCCAATTTACGCGAAAATTCTTCACGCTGTACTTTCGGTCAGAATTTCATCCGCACGCTCGCCATCAAGGTGCGTTCACGCGGCATTTCAGAATACAGTTTTAACGAGTTCAATTTGTAATCGCGATTGGTAATATTCAGCAACCTACCCGAACCTCAGCTAAACGACGATAAAATGATGCATCGCTGCGCCGAGACGCGGGATTGTGTTTCTCATAAACACAAGACGATTTGAAGAGCATTTCTGTTGCCATTCGCGTATCGATGAATTTAACGCAAGCCCCTCACTGTCAAACGCAGACTACAAATATTTGACATTGGAGAGCAAACCATGTGGCATTGATGAAACTAAGCGGGACGCGTGCAATCCGTCCCTTCGAATCGAATAATTTATGAAGAAATACAATGTCGGGATTATCGGCTATGGCTGGGTCGCGACCGCCCACATCGCCGCCATCAATGCCAGCCCATACGCCCAGGTCACCGCCGTCTATTCCTCGCGCAAGCTCGATAATGCCGAACTCAGTGCCAAACACGGCAGCGACATTACTACTTACACCGATGTCAAAGAGATGCTGAAGCATCCCGGCATTAACGTCGTTTCTATTTGCAGTTATCCTTACCAGCACACCGGACATGCTGTTGCCGCCGCCCAGGCAGGCAAACACATCATTCTCGAAAAACCGTTGGCTCTTTCCTGGAAGGATTGCCAAAAAATCGAAGCCGCCGTCAAAAAAGCCAAGGTCAAAACCTGCGTCTGCTTTGAATGCCGTTACTCCAACCAATTCCAGGCAACGAAAGCCGTCATTGACCAGGGCCTCCTTGGTGATCTTCACTATGGCGAGATCGATTATTATCATGGCATTGGACCGTGGTATGGCCAATTTCGCTGGAACACCCGCAAGGACGCTGGCGGCAGCTCGCTTCTCACCGCCGGCTGCCACGCCCTGGATGCGCTCTTGATGTGCATGGGCTCAGACGTCACCGAAGTCACCAGCTACGATACCAAATCGAAAAGTAAAATCTTCGAGGCGTACGAATACACGACCTCAAGTGTCACAATTCTCAAATTCAAGGGTGGCCGAATCGGCAAATGCGCCGCTATCGTCGATTGCCTGCAACCATATTATTTCCACACACACCTCGTCGGAAGCGAAGGAAGTTTATTAGACAACAAGTTTCACTCCATGAAACTGCACACCAATAAACACGCCTGGAGTAACCTTGCCATGAAGATGCTCGACTCTGGCGATGTTTCCGATCATCCGTACCAGGCTCAGTTCGACAAGTTTTTCGAATCCATCAATGCCGGAGTTGACATGCCGCTCACAAGTTTGAAAGACGCGATGCGTTCCCATGAAGTTATCTTCGCCGCTGACAAATCCGCCGCCACCGGAAAATCCGTCCGATTGTGAGTAAGACAGCAATCGCCATCGGCGCCCACCCCGACGACATCGAGTTCATGATGGCGGGGACGTTGCTCCTGCTCAAAAAAGCAGGATACGAGATCCATTACATGAACCTCGCCAACGGAAGTTGCGGCAGCGTTCAATACGGCCCAGCGCAGTTAAAAAAGATGCGCCTCGGGGAAGCCAAAGCGGCCGCAAGAATTCTCGGGGCACACTTTCACGCACCGCTCGTCAACGATTTGGAAGTCTTCTACGATCTGAAAACCTTACGTCGCCTCGCCGCCGTCATTCGCGATGTCAAACCGTCAGTCGTCCTCACGCACTCGCCTGCCGACTACATGGAAGACCACACCAACACCTGTCGGCTCGCGGTCAGCGCTGCTTTTACTCATGGAATGCCCAACTTCCATTCCACCCCGGATCGCCCAACCGCCGATTACGAGGTCACTGTTTATCACGGTTTGCCGCACAGTCTGACCGACGGCCTGCGCAAAAAACTTATTCCCGGCATTTTCATCAACACCGCCAGTGTTCACGCGACAAAACTGGAATCCTTGCGAGCGCACAAAAGCCAACAACACTGGCTCGACGCGAGTCAGAAGATGAATTCGTATCTGCAAACCTTGGAAGATATCTCTCTGGAAATCGGCCGGCGCTCTAAAAAATTCAAACACGCCGAAGGCTGGCGGCGCCATTTGCATTACGGCTTCTGCGCCCCCGACGCCGACCCGTTGCGCGGCCTCGGTTCAAATTACCTTCTCAACGCCAAATACGAAAAGAGTCTGGAACTTTGAAATTCTAGCTTCTAACTTCTATCTTATGCCCAGAAAAATCAGCTCCATCGCTCCGGCCTGGTGGGATTACACCACCCTCGACGACGCCATCATCAAAGAAGCCGCACGCCTCACGCCTGAAAAAATGCTCAAGCTTTCGCGGCCCGGCTTTAAAGTCGTATTCTACGATACGCTCGAAGATTTTTACCTCGCCGAAGCGCTTGAATATATCAGTGCCTGGAAACAATCCACACCCGACAATCCGGTCGGAATTTGTGGTCCGATCGGCCCGACCGAACAACTCCCGCTTGTGGCACGAATCGTCAACGACCTCGGCCTGTCTATCAAATCCGCGCATTTCTGGGGCATGGACGAATGGTGTCTTAACGGCAAAGAAGCCGCGCCGACTCATCCGCTGTCATTCGAAAAAGCCGACCGCGAAATGTGCTTCAGTCGAATCCGTCGCGACCTCGTCATGTCGGACAAAAATTTGCATTTCCCAAAAGCCAACAGCAAAGATTACCGTGCCAGTTGGGACAACGTTCGTTGCGCCGTCATGCAAGGTGGCCAGGGCGACATCAAACACTGGGCCTTCAATGATCCACCGAAGCGCGAGGGCAAATTCAAAAATCAACCGCCCAGCCCTGGCGAATACCGCAAACTAACCACGCGGGTGGTTGACCTCCATCCGATCACTATCGCGCAAAACGCGCGCACCTCCGGCGGCGGTAACATCACACTCGTGCCGACCCAGGCGATCACCGTCGGTCCTGACGAAACCTGGAAAGCCGAAAAAGTTTCCATCTGGCACGCCGGCAAACACGACAACCCTTTCGGCCAACGCCTTACGACGTTGATGATCGCGAAGCGAATTCCAGACTCAAGTGTCCCAATGTCGCTGCTCGCCGATCATCCGAACGTCCAGTTCAATTTTTACCGCCCGGGCATCGGCACCTGCGACGTCGAGATGCATTAAGCTAAGACGCACCGCTTTAACTTGGCTGTAGAGTCTTGCGTGATTACAATCACGTGAAACTCAACCCGTGCGCTACTCCCCCCAACTCGACGGCCTTCGGGGCACCGCAATTTTGTGCGTGCTCACTGGCCATCTTTTCGAGTCACACTTTCGCGGCGCGTGGGTCGGTGTTGACATATTTTTCGTCCTGAGCGGATTCCTCATCACCAACATCCTTGTTGCCGAACACGAATCCACCGGCACGATTTCGCTGAAGAATTTCTACGGTCGGCGCGCACTTCGCCTGCTCCCTGCCCTCATTATCGGCATCATCTTAACAGGTCTGCTGAGCCTTGTGGGCGCAACGCCCTTCCACACGGTAAACGCGTTTGCGAGTGCCGCCATTCCTTCGCTGTTTTACTACTCAAACTTCAGCAACGCTGACATGGGGACCTTCATTCATACGTGGTCGCTTTCGGTTGAAGAACAATTCTATTTGATATGGCCAATCATCGTTGGCGTGGTGTTGCTCAAATTGAAACCGCGCAATCGCATCGCTCTCATCATCATTTTAATGGTCGCGTTCGCCGCGATTCGCTTTGACCTCGAATTCCAACGTATCCGCTGGTGGAATCTCTACACCTGGTTCTACACCCGTGCCGACGTCCTCATGGCCGGCGCACTCGTCGCCTGCACCACAGCCGCATGGCCGGAAAAAATCAATTCCGCGCTGCGCAGATTCAAACCGTTCGCGCTCGTCGCAATACCATTCGTCGCTTACGTCTTTTACTCCACCTTCGCCGATCACCGCTGGCTTTATCGTTGGGGCCTGAGTGCCGTTGCGCTCTCCTGCGCGATTATTACCTTCGTCGCGCAATTCGACAGCAGCGGTTTACTCGCGCGGATCCTGCGCAGCAAATTCCTGGTCTGGTTCGGTAAACATTCCTACGGCATCTACGTCTACCATATGCAAATTTTCTGGATGTTCCGGCACGTCATCATTTTCCCGGAGACAAAACTCGGCCTTATCGCCGCAACCCTCACTAAAGTCACCGTCGCATTAACCTTAAGCTGGGCTTCGTATCGCTGGATCGAATCCCCACTCCTGCGTCTGAAAGACAAGTGGTTCGCGATGAAGCCGGCGCCAGCTCGGCTACACCCCACGCCCGCTGCAGTAGTGCCTAACTTCTAGCTCCTGCGTTTCCGCGCCAGCACCTGATACTGGGCTCCTATTGGCAGCCGCGACAGCGTCGGTTCCAAACCACGAAACCAACTCAGCGCACGTGGAAAAACAAAAAGGAAATCCGTTCGCAAAATCTCAAATCCACCCGCACGCAACAACCCCCGCGCTTCTGGCGCACTCGCCATGATTGCATCGCGATCAAACGGAATCCGGCTCATCACATAACGCGTGCCGGGGTTCCACGGATTATTTTCCCAAAATGCAAAATACCCACCGGGCCGCACCGCGTCATAGATGCACTCAACTGCACCCGCACGTTCGTAGGGCGGAATGTGATGAAACACCCCGTTGCAAAACGCCAAATCAAAACTCGCCTTGGGCTTAAATTCCCGCAGCACTTCAAAACTCACCGCGTTCGATCCAAACCGCTTCTCCGCTAGCGCAACCGACTGCTCCGAAATATCCACGCCAGTGATTGCGCCAGGTTTCAGGACCTCGCACAAATGCGGCGTAGCCGAACCCGTCCCGCACCCAAAATCCAAAACACTCCGCGCCTCAAACGAAACACTCTTCAGACACCGCGCCAACCACTCCACCCGACCACGCGCAAAAAAATCCTTATCCTCACCCGACACCGAGATACCTTGCGCCAAAGCCTCATCATAGTTCTTCGCATAGCGATCGAACTCGTTCCTGGCGGATGGAGGTGTTTCTGGCACGCCCGAATGGTAGCACGCGTCGAAATACTTGCAGCACGAAACAAACTCCAACCCTCGAATTCGCTTTTTTCGGTTTCTCTGGAGTTTGGAGTTTGGAGTTTTCATTTTTTTCCACTATTTCTATCCGCACCCAATGCAACGGCGTTTGAAAATCATGCACGTGGTTCTGTCACTCGAACCCGGCGGTATGGAAAACGGCGTCGTCAATGTCGCGCGCGGACTCGGCCAAAACGAATTCGAAATTCACGCCGCCTGCCTCGAACGCGGGGGATCCTTCGTTGAACGACTACCCGATCCGCAAAATGTTTACATCCTCAACAAACAACCCGGCTTCTCGTGGCGCACCGTTCTCGCGCTCGCCAAAATCATTTCCAAAGTGAAGCCCGACGTCGTTCACACCCACAACCTCGGCCCGCTTATCTATGCGGGCCTCGCCACCGCCATGGGCACAACGCGCAATATTCTGCACGGCGAACATGGCTTTCCGCACTCCCAACGCACGCCGAAATCCTTGCGCCAACGCCGGTTTTTCTATCGCGCCTGTAAAAAAGTTCACGCCGTCTCCGCTGGTCTGCGCGATGAACTCATCCAATTCGGGATGCCCGATTATAAAATCGAAACTATTCTAAACGGAGTCGATACCGACCGCTTTGCGCCTTACCTATCCAACTTAGCCCGCCGTGAAATCGGCCTCCCTATCGAAGGCCCAGTCATTGGTATGGTGGGCCGTTTCGATCCACTCAAGTGCCATTTACCGCTGATCGCTGCTTTCGAAGCCTTGTCGCAAAAACTCCTGACCGATCAACTTCTCATCGTCGGCAAAGGCGGTGAGATCTACGAACAAATCCTCAACCGCGCGAAAACAAGTCCCGTAGCCAACCGCATCCACCTCGTCGGCTTCCAACCCGAACCCAGGCGCTACTACCAATCGATGGACCTGCTGGTCGTCCCGTCCTTGAGCGAGGGCCTTTCTAATGTTGTTCTTGAAGCGATGTCCTGTGGTGTGCCCGTGCTTGGCCATACTGCCTGCGGCAATGCCGAAATCATCAGCAGCGGCAATGACGGGATCCTCGCCAATCTTAAAAATCCTCAGGACCTCGCAACCCAAATCGCCGACGCCTTGTCCAACCTTCCGCGCCTGAAACAAATTGGTCAGGCCGCCCGTGCCACGGTGTCGAACCGCTTCAGCATGGCGACCATGGTCACCAACTACGCGACTCTGTACCGCAGCGTCGCAAACGATTGAGCGCCGATCGTTGCCAAAACGAAATACCGAAAGGCTGATTCACCATCCAAATCCTCTTGTGGGATTGGCAAACGTTGGTTAAATACAGGTAGCCGATTTCAACCGGAAACATTTCAAAAGAACAGTTTTATGGCATTACGTTTAGGCGATACCGCACCGAATTTCACCGCCGATACCACGGAAGGTAAGATCGATTTTCACCAATGGCTCGGCAATAGCTGGGGCATTTTGTTTTCCCACCCCAAAGATTACACTCCGGTTTGCACAACCGAACTTGGTGCGGTGGCGAAGATGAAAAAGGAATTCGACAAACGCAACGTCAAAACGATCGCCGTTAGTGTTGATCCGATTGACTCGCATCATGGCTGGATCTGCGACATCAACCAGACGCAAAACACGCAGATGAATTACCCGATCATCGCCGATCCAGACCGCAAAGTCGCCGGACTGTACGACATGATTCATCCGAATGCCGATGACACATTCACCGTGCGTTCGGTGTTCATTATTGGACCGGACAAGAAGGTTAAGCTGACCTTGACCTATCCCGCTTCGACAGGCCGCAATTTCGCTGAGCTATTGCGCGTGATTGACTCACTGCAATTGACCGCGAATCACAAGGTGGCAACTCCTGCCAACTGGCAGCACGGTGAAGACTGCATTATTTCCCCTGCGGTGAAGGATGCAGAAATTCCAGCGTTATTCCCGAAAGGTGCACGGCACGTGAAGCCTTATCTTCGCTACACCCCGCAACCAAACACCTAGACCGCCGCACCCAAATTTACTTCTACGTCGGGTGTTAGTGCGAATCCCGAGGCGCCGTTGCATAGTGTCAAATAGGCATATTGCGCAGGAGCATGCACAGGATTCGCTCGTTGTTAATAACGCGAAGTCGTCTATCTTCGCGGCATGGACGACCGGGCATTCATTTTGGTGGGTGAGGACCAACCCGATGACGCGTTCCTTTTTGAACACACATTCGCCGGGCTCGGCATCGTCGACTACTACATCGCCGCAACCGGCGCGGAAATGATTTCTTATCTTGAGGGAAGCGGTCCGTTTTCAGATCGACACACCTTCCCGGTCCCAGATTGCGTGTTGCTTGATTTAAAAATGCCGCAAGTTGACGGCTTTGAAATTCTGGAATGGATGCGTCATCACGAAGATTATCGGCTGGTCCCGACTGTCGTCTTTGCCTCATCCGATGATCCTGCTGACATCCGGCGCGCTTACGAATTAGGCGCCAATAGTTATTTCACCAAATGTCAACAGCTCCAAGACATGATCCGCAAGCTCTCGTTGATCGAGGAGTATTGGAGCGAGGCGAGATATCCCAGGCTGAATCGTGCGGGCAAGGTCGTCGCGTAAAATGGCGTAGCGACTCAGTTCCAGATGCGCAGTGCGTGTTTAATCTTATCGAGGTCGCCGGGTCGCTGCGGTTTAGAAATGAAACAGTAAGCGCCGAGTTCGTACGTTTCGGCGATTAAACGAAAATCCTGCGAACCAGTGACAATAATTACCGGTGCCTCGGTATGACCTGCCTGTTTTAGCCATTGCATAACTTCAACACCGCCCATTACCGGCATCTTTAAATCGAGAATGATCAGAGCTGGGTAGGTGGTGCTGCCGAATTTGCCGATACATGGATCGCTCAGTCGGTCAATCAGCATTTGACCGCTTCCGAGGATGTTGATTGGGTTTAGCAGCTGCCACGATCCGAGCGTCTCGCTCAACATCGTCGCGAAAGCGGAATCGTCATCGACGATCAAAATAGGTCCCCTGCTATGGACAGAGCCAGTCCCACTGTCGTTGTTCGGCGGATGGGGCATGCCTTTTTTTATACAACCCGGTGGCCGCTGACAAATGAATTCTTTTTAACTTTAAAGTTTTTCGACGGCGTTCGACTTTTCCAGCAGGCCGTTGAGCTTCTTTGCGTCGCCGAACAGCGTGATCGCGCCACAACGCCGGCACATGTAAGCGGTGCTCGCAATGTTACTGGCTTTGAGCGTCCAAAACTTCGTCTTCTTCGGTTGGAAATAATTCAAGCCGGTCGAGGAATAAATTCCATCAACTATTTCGTTGCTGTGACAAATCGGGCAATTATTTCTACTCTCTTCAACGCTACGTTCGCTATGGAACACCTGCATGACAGCGTCCAAATCTTCTCGCCAAAAACGCGTTGAGTCGCCGACTTTGCGGAACGTAATTTTTTTCTCACGCATCCAGCGGTAGAGCGTCGGTTCGGTCACCTCAAGGTAAGCAGCGGCTTCTTGGATGGAAAACCAACGGGGCTGGGAGGCTCCGGAAGATGAATGTTCGTCGCTCATAGGCTGAATAGCTCCTAACACTAAAAACAACTCAGTGCAAGTTTATGCTTGTCAAACACGGAGGAATGATAGTAAATGATAGTCAATGAAAGGAGATAGCAACCATGCAAAACCCGGAACCTATTCCACCACTCGTTGATCAAGTCCCTGATCGGTCCAAGACCGATTTCGCGCGGATTGTTCGTTACCTACTTGCGGGCAATCCGTTTTTTGTTTTGAGTGCCGTCCCTTTACTCTACGCCATGCGTCGACTCTCATTCGATGCGCGTTTGTTTTCCACGGAGTTATCACAACTCATTTTTAATTTCAGTTCCTTTCAAGTTTACGAAGTCGTCCTTATCGGCACTGCCATCCTTCTTGCCCGCCGTAAAATCTGGTACGATTCCACCCTGCTCGTTTTCATAGAAAGCATGTTCGCTTTCGTGCCGTTGATGTTGGTCAGTCAGGCGCTTCTCGTCGAAAATCCCATTGCGTCAATCCTCTGCCTGACTGGTGCGGCACTATTTGTATTCCGAACAGGAGCGCTCACCCGGTCCATCCGCCCGTTGAACTTTCCACCACGACTTTTGATCGTGGCCGGAGTTCTGTTGCTGGTGAATGTCGGTGCTCCAGTGCTAACCCGCCATTTACATCGCGAACTGACATCGGCGAAATGGGACGATATCGCAATGCGATTGGCGAACGTCGAATGGTTCGTAGTTGCACCGGCGCTCGTCCTATTTGCGCTCTTGCTGCCTCGTCGATCGAAAGATTCGCCAGCGTATTTTTCGCGAACGGAATTTCCGTTACTCACGCTGCTGATTTGGACCGCGGGCACAGCGGTACACTTCTACTGCATCAATTACGTCTATGCTCTTCCGCGTGGTGAACTGCGTTTTTCGTTAACAATTCCAACCATATGGACTGCGTGCTGGGTGTTCTGGGCGCGCGCGGCAGATGTGAAATGGTCTTCTGAAAAGGTTGTCGAATTTTATGAACGCGCCTTGCTGGTAGCGTCCACTGTTGCGTTGCTCGTTCCGGCTATGTCTGGCGATCGCGGAATTCTCCTAACGTTAGGGGCGATGAACGTCGCGCTGTTCTCCGTCCTCAGCTTCAAATCGAAAAATTGGTTCAATCTCCTCTTACTCGCTGTCAGCGGCGCAGCGACGTTTTCAGCGGTGCGTTTTGGCGCGATAACTTCACCCGTGTCGGGCAGCGAAATACACATCGGGCAGACCTTGTTTGTTGCGATTGGCGCGTTTCTGCTATTGCGTGCGGCCGTCTCGCGCGATCCGCGTTATGGATTCCTCGGCGCCCTGATTGCAACGGCGGCAACCGCGTTCTTTTATCATCGGTTCGAAAATATCTTCGATTTTGCGCAAGTCGGCCTGACGTTCGTCGTCCTGCATAGCATCCGTTGGAACGATAAATTAGACCCGCACTCAAAGCAGGCGCGTGTTTTGGTTGTGCTCGCTTGGTTGGGGAACTGCTTTGGCTGGCTCGCCTGCGATGGCAGCACGTCATTCTGGGGTGTCTTCGTTTCAGGCGTTATCGTGTTTGTTGCCGGTCTGGCGATGCGTTGGATATGCGGATATTGGGCGCATCGACTCATCCCATTCGCGGCGCTAACAGCAATGGTAATGCCGCCGGGATTTAAAGCTGCGGAGATGCTAATGCGTGCGCCAGTTGGACTTATGATTCTTTTGGCCAGCTTTGTGCTGTTCGCAATCGGAATAATGACAGCATTAACGCGCTCCCGGTGGCTGGCGCAAGCCGCTAACCGTCGAGCTGTACAAAACTTATGATTGCACAACCTCTTGAGCACGAGGGTAAACGGGTTTTCCTCGACGAACCCGCTCCGTCTGCGGCACAGTTAGGTGCTGCGCCAAACATAATGCAATCAAGCGAGTCAAATCCACGGGATACGTATCACAAAATCGCAGCCACGGTCCAACAGGTGATGCGTGGGCACAAAAATCCCGTGCGACATCTCCTGGCCGCACTGGCCAGCGGTGGCCATGTCCTTTTGGAAGATTATCCAGGCACGGGAAAAACGACTTTGGCTAAAGCTCTCGCTCGTGCGGTTGACGCCGACTTCAAACGCATTCAATTCACGCCCGACTTGTTGCCTTCCGATATTTTAGGTGTTTCGGTTTTCAATCAACGTTCGCAGAACTTTTCGTTTCACGAAGGCCCGGTCTTCACCAACATCCTACTGGCTGACGAAATTAACCGCGCTTCGCCGCGCACCCAATCGGCGTTGCTCGAAGCCATGGGCGAAAGTCAGGTCAGCGTTGAAGGCATGCGCCGCAGTTTGCCACAATTGTTCTTCGTTATCGCCACGCAAAACCCGATTGAATTTCGCGGCACGTATCCGCTGCCCGAGGCGCAGATGGATCGCTTTGCGATGCAATTCAGTTTGGGTTACGTAAGTGCTGAAGACGAAGTCGCGGTGTTGAGCGCACAATTGCACAATCACCCGCTCGACAGCATCGAGCCCTGCGTGCGCCTCGACGACATGATGCAGTTGCGCCAGGCAGTGCAACGTGTTCGCGTGAGCGAAGAACTGAAGCATTACATTGTTAAACTTGTCACCAGCACGCGCACCGCACCGGGGGTCCAACTTGGCGCCAGCGCACGCGCGTCCATCGCCTTAATGAAAATCGCCCAGGCACTCGCGTTGTTCGACAACGAAGAATTTGTCAGTCCCGAGCACATCCACGAAATTGCAGCGCAGGTCATCGCCCATCGCCTCGTGCTCGATCCACAAGCAAAGTTTTCCGGAGCAAGCGCGCGTCAGGTCGTCGAGGATGTTTTAAAACGCGTGCCGGTTCCGGCGTAATCCAATGCTCGAGCGGTATCATTATTATAACTACCGCGCGTTCTCGTCTCTCAAGCCGCGCATCACCCGGCGCATCACGATCGTCGGCTGGATGATTGGTGGCGCGTTTCTGGCCACGGGTTCGATGGGCATCGACACCTCGAATTCCCTTTCCTACCAGACGTTCGCATTGCTCGGGTGTGTTCTTATGGCCGCCCTGGTTGGCACGCGCGGGCGTCGGCTTAAATTATCGGTGGAACGGACGTTGCCAAAGTTTGGTTCTGTCGGACGTCGCCTCACTTACGAAGTAACGGTGCATAATCACTCGCGGCATACCGCGCGTGGGCTCAAATTTTACGAACAATTGCCCGCCCCGTATCCGAGCTTCGAAGAATTCGCTTTGTCGCGCGAACCTCATGAACACACGCGCAATTGGTTCGATCGCTCCCATCGATATTATCGGTGGCGCTGGCTGCTGACACGAAACGTCCGGGTCGGCGCACGAGAACGAACATTGCCCGACATTCCGGCAAACCAATCTCGAACGATTCAAGCCGACATGATTCCACTCCGTCGCGGCGTTTTGCGACTCGAAGGAAGCATGATCGCCCGGATGGATCCGTTCGGCCTGTTCCGCTCGTTGCATCCTGTGACAGCGGCTGAGAACATTTTAATTTTGCCGAAGCTCTACACCATGCCGCCCTTCGAACTGCCCGGATCGACGCGCTATCAACAAGGCGGAGTTTCATTGGCGTCGTCAGTTGGTGAATCGGAAGAATTTGTTTCCTTGCGCGAATACCGGCCCGGCGATCCGCTGCGCAAAATGCATTGGAAAAGCTTCGCCAAAGTCGGCAAACCGATCGTCAAAGAATTCCAGGACGAGTTTTTTGTGCGCCACGCCATGATTCTCGACACCTTCGGCGACGCACTGCACACCGATATTTTCGAGCAAGCGGTCTCCGTCGCTGCGTCGCTGGCATTCAACATGCAGAACCACGACTCGTTGCTTGATCTGATGTTCGTTGGTCCGCAAGCCTACTGTTTCACGACTGGTCGCGGCCTCGCACACATGCAGCAGATGCTGGAGATTCTCGCCTCGGTGCAACTCTGTCTCGATAAAAAATTCGAAGTGCTCGAACAAAGCGTCCTCGACCACTGCAGCCAGGTCAGCGGTGCAATTTGCATTTTTGTACAATGGGATGAAGCCAGGAAACGCCTTGTGCGGATTTTGAACTCCCGCGGAATTCCCCTGCGCGTCTTCGTCATTACTGATGGCGACGTAAAACTCGATCCCGGTCCGCTAGCGCACGAACCGACCAGTTTCCGCGTGTTGCCGGTGGGCAAAATTGGTGAGCGCCTCAACCAACCGGTGCCAAAAGTTCAAATGGAGAGTGCGGCATGAAGTTTCCGCGTTTTCTGCTCGGTCTCGCCCTGCTCTTTTGGGGATACCAGACGCACACGCTTGTCGCAGCCATTCCGATCGCCCTCGCGCTCGAGTTCCCGCAATTTATCCGGGCGCGCTGGGAGTTTTCCGATACTGATTTGAACCGAATCTGGGACTTATGCGCAGTGCTCGTGGTGGCCATGGGCATCATCGTGGCCACGACAAACGATGCCGCGCGCGCCAGTTTTCAATTTGTCGAATACCTTCCATTTGCGTTCGTGCCGATTGTAGCCGCCCAACGGTATGGGACACAGGAAACTTTGAAATGGAGTGTATTCTCGTGGTTTCTGCGACGGCAACCGAACACGTCGACGGCACGCCGTCGCGCGGATGTGAACTGGGTTTACTTCGCTACTTGCCTGTTCGCAGCCAGCGCAGCGCATGACCCAAACCCATTGTTCTATCCGGGTATGTGCCTGCTCATCTCTTACGCACTGTTTTCGATTAGGCCGGGACGGGTGCGACTGGCCCCATGGCTGTCGTTGGTTGTGGCGATTACGGTGATGGGTTTTTTTGCGCATCAGGGGCTCTTCACGCTCCAGAGTAAGGTTCAAAATATTTTCGACGAGCTCATTGCGGATTTTCTCAAGCGCGAACCTGACCATCGCGAAAGCCGCACCTCGATTGGCAAAACCGGTCGCGTCAAACTTTCCGGGCAGATCGTCATGCGCGTGCATCCAGAGGGCTCGCCCTTGCCGCCGTCGCTCTTGCGGGAATCAACCTACGACACTTATGCGAAAGGCGTCTGGCGCGGTGTCGACAGTGAATTTAATCAGGTGTTTATTGGCGGTGACGAAGCTGCGGAATTGCTTCCCAAAAAGCAGATTAAATATTCGGTCCGCATCGCACGCAATTTGTCCTCGCGGGTTGCCCCGCTCGTGTTGCCGCATGGTGCGTTTGGATTACATGACATCGGAACCTTCTTAAGCATTAAAACGAATAGGCTGGGCTATGCGCGTTGTGAATCCGCAGCCAGTTTCGTCAATTATCTCGCAGACTATGGCCCCGGGGCGACCTTCGATGCACCGCCGACTGCGGTTGATACGAACGTCCCGCCATCGGAAGAAGCCGTTTTCGAAAAATACGCAAACGAACTAAATGTCGGGCATATGCCTGCCGTCGAAAAAATGCAGGCAGTCGTCGATTATTTCCGGCAAAACTTTAAATACTCCACCGAACTACGGGCGCAGAGCTCATCGAAACACACCGCGCTGGAATCGTTCATGGGCACCGTCCGTGCGGGCCATTGCGAATATTTCGCGACATCAGCCACGCTCTTGTTGCGCAAATTGGGCGTTCCTACGCGCTACGTCACCGGGTATTCCGTCCAGCCATCCTCAACAAGTGGCGACACGTTTCTCGTGCGAGCACGACACGCCCACGCCTGGGCCGTCGCTTATGACAGCGACAGAAAACTCTGGCTGGAGGTCGACGCCACTCCTCCGAATTGGAGTGAGACCGTCTCCGCCGAGGCGTCATTCTGGGAACCGATCTCGGACCTCTTTTCGAACCTGTACTTCCAATACTCCAAATGGCGCTGGAGCAAAGTTTCCTATACGAGGTATCTACCAGGTTTGCTCGTGCCATTAATCGGAATCCTTGTTTGGCGAATCGTCCGGCAAAAGACCAGTAAACGCACTGTTGCCGCTGATGCAGTCGCCGAACAACACGACTGGCCCGGCCTGGATTCGGAATTTTTTACGCTCGAAAAAAAGTTGCATGAGGCGGGTCTCGGCCGTCTCGAAAGTGAACCCCTGCTCCACTGGCGCGAGCGTCTGCGCCAACAACTGCCGGAAGCCATCACCCTTGATCGAACGTTAAATCTCCACCGCCGCCTGCGCTTCGATCCCAACGGCCTCAACGCGCAGGAGCGCGGCGACCTTCGTAACGAAGTCGCACAATTACTGGCCGCGTTCGAAACCATGCGTCACGCGCGTCAGGACACAAAAGAGACAAAAATCGCTAACGGTTTTCACCGGTAGCGATGGTTGCGGATCTCACCGATGTCGACCTAGGGGGGACGACGACCGCGGTTTGAAATTTTGGGGCGAAAAACTACTTCTTCAGCCAAACACGCAAACCGGCCAGGCCGGCAAATGCGCATCCGAGCAATCCCACAGTGCTGGCGGAATCCGGAACGTGGACAGGGGTGGCAAAAGCGCTCGTGCTTAGGATTGCGAGAGCGCCGACGGCGAATAAGAGGTGTTTCATTAAATTATCCTTAACCATTTTTTATGCCACACCATCAAAATAAAACCACCGCTGAGGTCAAGATGCTGAACGTCAAAATTTTACAATCGAACCCAGTTGACGTCAATCAACTGACCATCTGTAAAATCAGCCTGTCAAATGTAAGCTTTGTTTACAGAATGTTTGGCTCTACGAATATAGAACAAGGCGGCAATCAATCCACACAACCCGCCGGCATAGCTGCCATTGTGAATGTAAGCGACCCGCACGAACGAGGGAAGCTCCACCTCCACAATCCTTAATTCGTAAGCAACCGGCAGCCACGAACTATAATCGCCTCCGTGAAAAACACCGAAAGCGTAACCGCAGGCAGTGCCGACTATCGCAATCACAAACGTGATCGTAAAAGCGACAGCACAATGCCGCACTAACTTGGTCGCATCAAAACCGGGCACAGCCAATCGCGCGATAAACCAACCCGCAAACAGACCAACCCACCACGTCGCCAGAAAGCCGATCTCCGCCACATAAACACGACGTGGAAAACCAAAATCCGCATAGTGAAACTGCTGGAATTTCAGATTTGTGAAGTACTCCCGAGAAATGTTGTAAGTAAATTGGTCGTGAACGATTCCATAGATCCCAGCGATCAGCGCACCAACGCCGGCGCAAGCGAGCATCTTCGGAAGCAGCGCCAGCGGAAACTTAGGATAAAAAATGTTCTTCATCACTTCCCTAGCTCCTAACGTCTCCCTATTGTCCAAAAAACGTCTCCTTCAACGTCCCCTTCTCCGTCCGAATCAACGTCCCTTCAGCGATCTGGTGCCGCTTAAACCAACCCTCCTTCATCTCCAACACGTATTGGACGTCCGCAGTTTTTGCGACGATCGCATTCGTATCCTGCGCGTGCATATCGACGATTTCCAAAATCTTTCCATTCGGATCGATATACGCACCCGCCAGTGGTGACGGACAATTCATCATCCAGAATGACGCGCGAAATGGCCCCGGGAAAACAAACAACATGCCGGAATTCTCCTCGATATTAGTGCGAAACATCATCCCAGTCATCTGCTGTTCTTGCGTCAAAGCCAGCTCCGCCGTGATCTCTTCCGGCCCCATCCACAACTTAATCGTCTGCAACTTCGGCTGCGCCTGCGTCGGCAACTGCGGTATCTGCGGCGCAGAATTTGTGCTCGTCGTTGCAGACCCCGAATTCTTTCCACAGCCGACGGCAAGAATCGCCGCCAAGATAAACGCAGACCATTTCATTCGCAGACAAGATGCGGACACCACGTCCCGAATTCAAGCGCCAGCGAACAGTGCCGAAGTGAAACGGGATTGTTACTTGAGCTTATGGGAGACTTGCATGCCGACGAGGCAGACGTCGTCGGCGAATTGGGAACTGCCGGAAAACTTGCGGATGTCGGCTAAAATTGCGTCAAACAAATCGCCACAGTCCAGGCCGGGATGGGTTTGAACTGCGCTGAAGAGCATTTGTTGGCTGAATTGCTCGCCGTTTTCGGCTTCGACTTCGTAGAGGCCGTCGGTAAAAAGCATGATCGTGTCGCCGGGATGGATCTCGCGCTGCGTCGTCGGATAGGCGGTGTCCCCGAATAAGCCGAGCGCGGGCCATGATTTGCCATCGGCCGTTTTCAACACTTCAACGGCTTTGTTCGTATGAATGATGAACGGGCGCGGATGTCCGGCGTTGGCAAAGTGAAGAGTGCGTTTTTCCAAATCGGCCACGAGATAGAAGGCGGTGGTGAACAGCGGTGTTCCGGTTTGTTGCAAAATGGCGCGGAGGTCGTGATTGATGCGCGTGAGTAATGCGCCGGGGTCGAGGGCGATGTTGCGCAGTTCTTCGACGAGAGCGCGGACCATCGCGGTGACAAGAGCAGAACGGACGCCGTGACCCATGACGTCACAGATGAAGAGGCCGGCTTTATTTTCGGCGAGCGGGACGACGTTGAAGAAGTCGCCGCCGACCTGACCGGTGGGATGGTAGCGGTGACAGAATGTGAGCAGGCTGTCGTCGCGCGATGCGCCGAGCGGGAAAGTCGGATATTGCTGAGGCAACATGGCCTGCTGAATTTCGCGGGCCATCTTGAGATCGTCTTCCATGATCTCGTTTTTCTTGCGCAGCTCGGATTGGCTGCGGGCCAACTCGGCCGTGGCTTGACGCTCGCGTTCTTCGGCTTGTTTGCGAATGGTAATATCGCGGAAGACGCTGAGGACAAGCGAATGGCCTTCGCGCAAATCGATGGTGGAGTTGGAAAGTTCGACGTCGACAGTTTTGCCGGAACGGAAGGTGACGTGCCGTTCGAGATTGGTTTCGATGCCACGTTCAGCCACACGTTGCTGATATTTTTGCATCATGTCAGGAAGATCTTCTTCTTCGGAGTAGCTGACGGTGAACGGGCGGCCGAGCAGGTCTTCGGATTTCATGCCGACGATTTGGCAGAAGGACGGGTTGACGGCAAGAATTGTCCCCTTCTCGTCGGTCAAACGCATGCCATCGGTGGATTTCTCCCAGACAGAGCGGAAACGGGCTTCGGAAAATTTGACGCGTTCTTCGGCGACTTTGCGGGCGGTGATGTCTTCGACCATGCCCTCGAAGTAGAGGATTTTGCCGTCGCGATCGCGAACGGCACGGGCATTTTCGGAGATCCAGATTATGGAGCCGTCCTTGCGATAGACCTGTGATTCGAAATCCTGGACGACGCCGCGTTCGTTCATCAGGTAGACAAACTCGTTGCGGCGATCTGTCTCGACATAGAGCTTGCGGCCAATGTCGGTCATGCCGGAAATAAGGTCGTCGGTCGAACCGTAACCATAAATGCGGGTCAGAGCTGGGTTGACGCTGAGGTAACGGCCTTCCGGAGTCGTTTGGAAAATGCCGGAAACGGAGTTTTCGAAGATGCTACGGAATTTTTCTTCGGCGCGCAGGATCGCTTTGCGCGCTTCGGTGCGTTCGATGGCGTAGATGATCGCGCGCGTGATCAGCTGGCTATCAACGCGGCCTTTGACGAGATAATCCTCCGCGCCGGCATGAACGGCGTTGACGGCAATGGTTTCATCGTCGAGGCCGCTCAAGACGATGATGGGAATTTCGCGAGCCTGAGCTTTAACGGCCTTGAAGGTGTCAAGGCCCATACTGTCGGGAAGGGTCAGGTCGAGCAAGACGACGTCGCAAGCGCCCTGCTTGAGGCGGTCGATGCCGGAGGCGAGATCTTCAACAGGCTCGATATCGAAGCTGGTGCCATCGGCCTTGTGCAAGACCATTCGGAGAAAGAACACATCGTCCGGATTGTCCTCGATCAACAGAATTTTGATGTTCTTTTGGTCCATTTAGCCAGCAACTAACCTCTACCACCGGTTGTGTGCGGTGAAAAGAACAAGTTGTTGAGCGACAATGTGCCAAAAATGGCACTTGCCGTATTGCGATGCGACTTACCCCGCATTCGCGCCAAACCCGCCTGCGAATTTAGAAACCTGCGATAAGATGAACGCTTGCGATACGTTTACTTGCCGCCAGCTTGGATTTGTTTGATGCGATCCTGAATAGCAGTGCGGATGTTCGGATCGGTGGTGACGCCCAACAACTGATTCATTGCAGTCACGCTTTTGTCGGCCTGGAAAGTCGGATTCCGGCATTTGGAAAAGTTTTGGTTGTTCCACTCGATATGGAAAAATTGGCAATCGTTGGAACCTGGGTTTGCCGCGTTGGCTTTGGCGGCATCGCCAAACAAGTATTGATCGCCGCTGACCAATGAGATGACTTGTTGCCAGACTGCCGGAGTCAGGCGGTTGTTGCGTGCGAGGTCAAGTAGTTCATCCAAAGCTTTCTGGCTGGTGGGAGCGAGTTGGCCAAGCATTTCAGGAACGGTGCTGGGTGCGTTGGGATCCTTGGCCATGTTGACGAGGGTGTCGACACCAGCGCCATCGGGCAGGTTGGCCAGTGCAATGACCGGATAATATTTGTAAGCGGAAGCGGCTTTCTGCAAATCAGTGGTGACACTCGGATCTCCCCACTTTTCCAAAATAGAAAAGAGCGGAGCGGCATCTTCTTTACCCAATCCGCCGCCGGTGGCGAGGTCGAGGGTCTGGCGAGCGGCATTAAGAATATCGGTGCGATATTGGCCCGGGGCACTTTGGTCGAGCGCTTTGGAAATCTGCTCCAACTCGGATGGCAAAGCGGTTGTTTGTAGGGTGCTAAGCAGGGCGGACACGGATTCTGGGCCGCCGATTTGCTGAAGCGCATCAATCATGCTGGAACGAATTGACGAATAGCCAAGCGATTCGCCGCCTGCATTAGCGTAGGAAAGTTCGACGTTGCGCTCGAGGAATTCGCGAATCGCGGGAACGGCGGTGGCTCCTTGCGCGATCAATGATTTCAAATCCTGTTTCCATTTCTCGGCCTGTTCTTTGGTGATGGGACCTTTTTTGGGATCCAATGCAGCCAGACTCGTTACGATATCTTTGGCGGGTCCGGTGACAACCGGTTTGGCGGTGGCAGCAGCGGTTGCCGGCGCAGAAGAAGTCGGGGACGACGGAGCAGGCGCCGCGATCGATGTCGTCGGATCTTTCGGTTCAACGACTTTCGATTTTGTGGATTGAGCAGGATCGGTTTGCGCAGCAGATGCGTTGACCGTGTCTGGCTGCGGCGCATCTTTGTGCATCGATTTGTAAGCAACGGCACCAACGACAATGACGCCGACAATGATGGCGATCAGTGTTATCGGACTATTGCCGCCTGGTTCAGGACGATTATTTCCCTGTTTGGTCGAACCGGGTGAAGTCGAATTTTGAGTCATATCCGGGGGACAAAGTAGTTACAAAGCCCACGATGGGCAAGAATTGTCAGTCTCACCGCAATTGAACACCACAGATCAACTGAAGTTCCTTGTAAACTCTTATCGCCCCACGGATGGCGACTCAAGCGTGGGCCAATTCTTCAGCGGCAAAGCGGCCCATCGTATGCGCTTCGTCGAGAACGTGGCCCTGCATCGCTGAATCGAGTTCGTTGCGTTTGGCGCCGCGAGCCAGAGATAACACAGAGTCGAGCGCATACAATTTGAAGAAGTAACGGTGTTCGCCGGAAGGCGGCTTTGGTCCACCGTAACCTACGTCGCCGTAGTCGTTGCGGCCCTGAGTCGCCATCACCGGCGGCGCGTCTTCATGAATTTCTTTCGTGCGAGGCGAAATGTTGAACAGAATCCAGTGCGTGAAGGTTCCGCTCGAAGCATCAGGATCGTCCATGATTAAGACGAGGCTCTTGGCTTGTTCGGGCACGTCTTCGATCTGCAGCGGTGGGCTTTTGTCGAGACCTTGTCGGGCGAATTGGGTTGGAATGCTACCGCCTTCTTCGAATGCTGGGCTGGAAATATTCATATTTGTCTCCTTATTGTTAAACGACAACTTTCCTGTGGCTTCTAATGATACAAGACCCGCAAACAGAGTACTCTCAGGTGAGAATTGACCTGACGTCATTGCTGCATGTGCAAACGATAAAAGGCGGATTGAGCGGACAAGGGCAGGAAGATGTAAGCGGTGCCTCCGCTGTTGAGGACGCCGCCGACGGGCTGCCAGTTTGCGTCGACAGCAGATGTCGATTCGAGGTTGAAGGGCCCAATGTTTATGGGCCATTCCATGAGAAGATTGGTGCTGCTGGTGTCGGCGTATATCTCCGACCAAAGCGTCGGCGACTGGATCGGAACGGGAGCTGCGGGCGGTGTGACCGATGCCCAGGTTCGACCAAAGCGCAGTTCGTCCCATTGCATGTTGACGGGGACTGAGCTTGCGGTGTTTTGACGCATGTTGAAACGGTCGATTGCCTGCACTGTGTCTGACCCGCCGGTATTGACACTGTTTGACGGAGGTTCAATGTCGCGGCCGAAATACCATGGGTTGGGATTGATCCAGAGGGTGACTTGATTCGGTTTAATCGTGAAATCGTATTTACCGACGAGGAAGAGGGTTTGGCCCTCATAGGCGTAACCAGCGTACGTTATATACGAGCCGGTGCCGCCCTTTTGGAAATCGATTTCATAGCTGCCGTCGGGTGCCCACGCATAGGCAAGAATCTGTAGCCGGAACGAGACGTTATCGGGCCCGGTCAATGCACCGACTTGACTGTCATTTCCGTTCCAAATGCCGTAGCCAACTTTATTAATCCGAAACAGCGCCGAAAAATAGAGCAGACCGTTGGTTACAGTGGTGCCCAATAATCGGCGGACGCCGAGGCCAGAGCCGCCGTTGGTGACACTGTTACCGATGGGATCGGCCAGCCCCGGATAGGAGAGGCTGCCGGATGTTACGTTGAGATCGTTCGCACCCGAACCGTTGACCGTCCAATTGGCGGGCGTGTTGCTGCTTACGGACTGCCCGATGTTGCTGTAAGAAAACGGCTCATAGAGAATCAAATTATTACTGTAAGTCAGGAGGGTTAAGGTCGCCGGGGAACTGGTAACCGTACTAACGCCGCTGATAACCACGTCGTAAGTGCCAACATCATTGGTCGACGTATTTGCAACAAAGAGCGTGCCCGTGCCCGTGCCAGAGACGTTGTTCGTATCGGTCAGGATCACGCCGTTCTTGCGCCACTGATAAGAAAACGGCGGCGTGCCTGAGACACTGACGCTGAATCCCGCCGTGGTGCCTGCAAGGTTGGTTTGACTGTGCGGCTGCGATGTGATCGTGGGAGGTAGATTCGTTACAACCTGCAAGAATGCCGGCGGTGAACTGGTAATGCTGCCCCCTGCGCTCGTGGCTATGATATCGTAACTACCAATGTCAGAACCGGTCAGATTCGATACGGTCAGTTTCGGAGTGAGCGCGCCGGATATATTTCCGCCATCGACGAGATTCGTACCATTCTTGCGCCACTGCCACGAGATCGGATCGGGCGCAATTGCACCGGTAACGAACGTCGCGGTTGTGGTCGGCAGGTTGGTAACACTTGCAGGCAAATACGTAAACGACGGAGACCCGCCGGGATAATCAAACCTATATATATGGACGTCCCATTGCGCGAAGGAATCGCTCAGCGCATTGTTCGAAGTTGTGATCGTGCGGTTTTCGAAAAGGACAGTGGCGTTGGTCGCCCAGTCGGGCAACCCGTTGAACATTGCATTGACTGTTGCGCCTTCGCGTTTCGTCGCAAGCAAATAGAGATTCGTGCCCGATTCACGCACGAGGAATTCGACGTCGGGATAGGTCGCGCCACTCAGGACCAAGGGCAGCAGCGAATCGTGGCCGACGACTGCATCGAACGCCGGGCTTCCTGGTGAAAGTTGCAACGTGAGCGGTTTCAGAACATTGGTCCAGAAAGTCCAATTCCATCCGAGAGCAAAGTCGTTGGTGTCGGTGAGGGTTGCGGCGACGTTGCCGCCAAAGAACATCAGTCCACGAGCGCCATTGACGATTGCTTGAAAGGCCATGTAGCGCTCCTGTTGAAACGTCGGGAAAATGAGTCCGTGACTTGGCGGTGTCGTGCCGCTGAACGCGATTTGTTCAACCATCCAAAAAGTGCGCTGGCGATTCGCGACCTGCGATAGCTCGTGTGCCCAATCACCGAACTGGCTCACGTTGGTGTTCGTAATCGGTGGGTTATTCGCGACCGTGCCGTTTGTCACGACGGGATAATCGTCCACCATCAAAATGTCTGCGGCGGAATTGTAGGGTTGGAGATCGGTAACAGTTCCGCGAGGCGCGTGCGTTTGCTCGACCGGATGCAACGGGTCAAGCTGGTGGATCAAATTGTATCCACGCGTCATGTTGGCGACTGTCCCCTGCCCGCCGCTCTGCGTTCCCCACCACGCTTCATCGAGATTTTTATACATACCCATGCCGGGATGAGCGCTGAACAAGCCCAGCAAATTTGTGAGCAACGTTGGGGTGTTCGTGTCGCTCGCGGAGAAATAGGAAAGATCGTTGAGATTGAATAGCATCAACATTCCATGTTGAGCGCACCAATCCAACGCCGCCTGATTGGTGGCAACAGTTGTCAGGTTGAGCGCGTTTGAACTTTTCCATGTCGGCACCACGGGCATGCGATAGAATTGGATTCCGCCACTGCGCAATTCGTCGAGCGCATCACTACCGTTGTAAGCCAACGCGCCGACCGCCGGCCCCGGGGATACGGCCATTCCAAAATAATTCGTTCCATTGATCGTAAGCGCGAGGTCTGAGTTCGTGCCGACGATGTTGACTTGTGCAATTGCGATTCCGGTAAGCGCAAAACCCAAGAGAGAAATAATTAAGCACGCGTATTGGCGCGAACGAACCTTGCACATATTCTTCGAACTCTCTGGGCGATTGGAGACGTTGGATTGCTACGACGTCTACTTTGCTACCACGTCTCGGAACGCACAGCAAGAGCCGTCGGAACGCGGCGATGCTTTTTAATTGGATTTGATTTAGTCGCCGCGAACAATTCCACGTGCATAAAAAGTAATTCTCTATCGCTTTCCCTGAAGACGATTGCAAGGAAATGGAGCGGTTGCTGAGTTCGCACCGCGGCATTTAATGTGACCGCGGGATTTACAACAACATGTCGCAATCGGGAATCACTCGCTCCAAATCTGTTAACCTCAGCAGCGTGCTTTCGCGCACGCAGGGAATCCTGCGACGTCATGTGTGGCTATGGCCGTTGATGGCGGCGTTGATTCTGATGTTTGTCGGCATATGGGTGCGCGGGCGAATGGAGGGGGCGATGAAAGCGCAGCTCGCCGGGACGCTCCAGACGATCCTGGCGGCCAATGCGGAGGCGTTGCGTTCGTGGCAAGAGACGGTGAAGTCGCAGACGGAAATAGCGGCGGAAGATGAACATCTGCACGAACTGGTCGGCCATCTGATGCAGCGCGCGGCGAAGGAAGGCGCGACGCCTGCGGTGTTGTTGGGTGCGCCGGAGTTGGCGGCGATTCGGACGCATCTGAAGCCGACGATGGAGCGCTACGGGTTCTCGGCTTTTGTCGTGCTCGACACCAACGTCACTATCCTCGCCGCGGTGCGCGATCAATTGGTGGGCCTGCATTCACCGCCAGGATATGCGGAGAATTTTCGTACCAGTCTTGAGGGAGCCGCCGCGGTCACTCACCCGTTTCCCAGCGTCGCTATCCTGACGAATGACCTCGGCCAGTTGAAGTCGGGCGTGCCGACGATGTTCGCCGCGGCACCCATTCGCGCGCCGGACGGAAAAGTGTTGGCCGTGCTCGGTTTCCGGATGGAGCCGCGCGAGAACTTCACGCGCATCCTGGCTACGGCGCGGATCGGTAACACCGGCGAGACCTACGCTTTTGATCGCAAGGGGCTCGTGCTGTCCGACAGCCGGTTTGATGAGCAGTTGAAACATCTCTCGCTCATACCCGACTCGCCCGATGCGCAATCTATCCTGACACTGGACTTGCGCGATCCGCTGGTCGATTTGAGCAAGGGCAAAGCATCTCCCAAGCGCCGCACTGAATTGCCTTTGACGCGTGCGGCCGCCGAGGCCACTGCCGGGCGGGACGGTGTGGATGTGCATGGCTACCGCGATTACCGCGGTGTGCCGGTCGTTGGTGCGTGGACGTGGCTGCCGAAAAGCGACATTGGCTTGATCACGGAAGTGGACGTGGCGGAGGCCTTCGGTCCGCTGCACGCTTTGCGGCTGGGTTTCCTCTTCATTTTCGGGCTGCTCGTGTTGGGTGCCGGTGCGATCTTCGTGCTGATGCGCATGGCCAATCGTTTCCAGAAATCGGCGCAAAAGGCGGCGATGCAGGCGAAGCAACTCGGCCAATACGCGCTCGATGACAAAATCGGCGCGGGCGCATTCGGGACCGTCTATCGCGGGCACCACGCGTTGATGCGTCGGCCGGTTGCGGTGAAATTGCTCGATCCGGCGCTGGCGAACGAAAGCATCATCGCCCGGTTCGAGCGCGAGGTGCAGGCGACCTGCCAACTCACGCATCCGAACACGATCGCCCTCTACGACTACGGCCGCACGCCGGAAGGCTTGTTCTACTACGCGATGGAATATCTCGACGGCCTGAGCCTCGATCAATTGGTCAAGCGCCATGGCCGGCTGCCCGAGGAAAGAGTCATTCACCTGCTCCTGCAAATCTCCGCGTCGCTGGCCGAGGCGCATGGGCAAGGGCTCATTCACCGCGACATCAAGCCGCACAACATCTTCGTCACACGCCGTGGCGACATCGCCGATTTCGTCAAAGTCCTCGACTTCGGTTTGGTCAAAGCGACCAGTCAGGAAGGCCAGGCCGAGCTGACCACCGACCATGCCATCTTGGGCACGCCGCTCTACATGTCGCCCGAAACCATCGAACGCCCGCACAGCGTCGATGCCCGCAGCGACCTCTATTCGCTGGGGGCGGTGGGCTATTACCTGTTGACGGCCCAGCCCCTCTTTACCGGCTTATCCATTGGGGAAATCATGACCCAACAGCTCAAAACCGAACCGCCGAAACCATCGACCTGCCTGCCCAAGCCGTTGACGCCCGATTTCGAGGCGCTGTTGTTGCGCTGCCTGGCCAAGAACCCGGCCGAACGCCCGCAAAGCGCGCGCGCGTTGGAGTTGGCGCTGAGACGCTGCGCTGCCGCCAACCAGTGGGGCTCCGAGCAGGCCGAAGAATGGTGGGGCAAACTCGCCGCGATGGAGGTGATGAAGACGGTGGTGGTGCCGAAACCCGCATCCACCGAGAACGCCTTCGTTGCCGCCGCAGTCCCCGCGTGACTCCGGCATATGCTTACGACCTTAACATCGGAACAAAATCACCAGATTGGCCAGTGCGCACAAAATTAAAATGATAAGCTCCACTCTGCTCGCTCTCGAAAAGCCATTACCAACGGTCTTCCTCTGCCTGCCAGCGAACCACAGCCCGACAGAGCCGACTAACGCTGGTGGAGCAAAGAATATCGCTCCGCCCTGCAACGCCCAAACTTGAGCCGTCCCGCAAAACCGGGCGCTCGGCCCATAAATCTCGTAGTACACCGAGCCAAGAAAATAAGCGTAACACGCTGCGAATACACCAAAGAGGCCGACAAATGTTTTGAGTGCTATCGCCTTCATGATGGTAACAATTAAATCTGCGCCAACTGTTCGCATAGTTTTAATCCGCGAACAAGGGTTTTAAAGGTGGCGCGCAGGTTTGGCGCTGCTTGTAAACTAAATGGCGCTTGACCTCGCCTTGGGCCTTTGGCACAAACGCGGCGTTCCCATGACGCTGTTTGAGTCCCAGTGTTATCATGGGCCGGGAATCGGTATCCATGGCCTGGTTTTTGGCAAGGCGATCGCGCCGGTCGGGTTTTGCGCGCGTGTCGTTCCTTCCACTGCTTTCTCCGTTGACGTCAGTCCGACAACTGCACATCAACGGAGAAACCGCGCGAGTGCGCGGAAATCCCATGTTGGCGCCAACGGGTGCCCGTTGGCGCCAACTAAACTTTTCCCTCGCCACACCTCTTCAAAAAACGCGCCCAGTGAATGTTTCCCTGGCCTCAGGGGCGACATTCCTGCCCTCAGTAGAATCGTCCCTGAGTTCAGGAACGAATTCCCTGGGTTCAGGGATGTCATTCCTGGCCTCAGTGGCCACGTTCCTGGTCTCAGTGGCGGGATTCCTGAGGCCAGTGGCCGTTTCCCTGGTCCCAGGGACGCCATTCCTGAGGCCAGTGACGGGATTCCTGGGCCCAGGAATCTAA
The DNA here is from genome assembly GCA_963702845.1 of uncultured Verrucomicrobiae bacterium. Taxonomy (GTDB): domain Bacteria; phylum Verrucomicrobiota; class Verrucomicrobiia; order Limisphaerales; family Palsa-1400; genus JAICXV01. Next base: position 2,347,067 of record OY969763.1, read on the forward strand.
TTCCCGCCCGCAGGATTTGCATTCCCGCCCGCCCGTTTTCCGTTCCAAAACCCAGTGAGTCAACCACATAAACACCTAAAAATAAGATACATATGCCTAGAAAAGACTTCATCCCAGAATCTAACGATGCCTTCCTGACGGAGCACGACGCTTACAAGGCCGGCATGGCTGCCGTCGGCTTGACCGTCGGTTTTACCGCCGCGGAAATTACCGCCGTCGCCACCGATAACACTCTGATGCACACTTCGGTGAGCGATACGGCCACGGCCAAAGCGACCTATCAGGGCAAGGTCAATACCCAGGGCTTGAACCGGGTCCTCATCGAGGGTCGTTGGCGCGGCAACGCCAAACGCGCCAAAGCCCATCCCGCTTACACGCCGGCCATCGGCGCGCAACTGCGCCTCATCGGCCCGGAAGACACCACCGACCTGGCCACGTCCGCGCCGGACCTCAAAGGCCGCGACGCCGGTCTGGGCCACGTGGAAATCCAATTCAGAAAATCCAACGCCACCGGCGTCAACATCTACAGCAGACGCGGCAGCGAACCGACCTTCACCTTTTTGGCGCGCGACACCGAATCGCCCTACATCGACACCCGGCCCTTGCTCGACCCGACCAAGCCGGAAGTGCGCGTCTACAAAATGAAATACGTCCAAGGCGACGTGGAAATCGGCAACTACAGCGATGATCTGGAAGTGACCGTCGCACCGTAATAACATTTCGACGAACGGCGGGTTGGTGATATACAACCCGCTGTTCGTAACAAATCATGAAGGTATGAGCATTTCGTTTTTGAGGCGCATTCTGATTACCCTGCTCTCAGTCGGTTGGCTTGGGCCGACATGGCTTGGTGTTTACATGTATCTCGATTTTTGGCGGGGCGACGGCTGGAAATTACTTCAGGGAATGCAAAATATTGGCAGCTTTCCAGTCATCAAGTTTAGCCAAGAATGCTTCAACGTTGGAATGATTTGGTTAGCCATAGCGATTATCTTTTGGAGCTGGAAGTTTTCCCGCACCGAACATCGCACTTGAAGTTTAACCCATCCGGTTTCAAGACGCGCCATGTTCCTTCCGCCCACGTAGAAACGTGCGAGTTGCGTTTCTGACGTTGGCGCTTAGGGTTGAAAAAGGAGGGAGGAATTGAGGTGTTGATCAACCCCAGCAAAAACCGCGTGGCCCATCTCATTGGTTTTTCATGAATGCGAACAATGCATCACAAGATTTCCGGCAAACCGCAAAGCGGATGGTGCTGTTGCTATTGGCTGCGTGCTGTGTCGGATTCGCCTACAATGCTGCCAGTCCGTTGGGAGTGCGACGCCCCTCGAAGACGCCTTCTGAAACCGCGCCTGCGGCTCGGTCGCCAAGCGCGGCAAACTTTGGCCCAACCCAACAGCTTGGCCTCTGGCCAATATCTGACGGCCCGTTTACAGAAGGAGAAACCGACGGCTTAACGCTTGTCGCCGCCGCCACGTCAAAGATGAGTTGGTCCCAGACCAAAGAGTTGCTGGCCCAGAACCAAATCGTCCTGGTAGACGCGCGCACCGCCGATTATTTCCAGACCGAACATATCCCCGGAGCGGTTTCCTTGCCGGCTACCAGCAGCCAGTCCCAACTTGCCGCCTTCGCCGCCAATTATCCCAAAGACACCACGTTGGTGATTTATTGCGCCTCGGCGCAATGTCCGATGGCCGCCGATTTGGCGCGTATCCTGCACAGGAAGTTTGGCTACGCCAACGTTCACGTGTTGCAAGGCGGGATGGCGGAGTATTTGCGGGCTGAGAGAACCGGGGCAGCAAGATGAAACCAGATGAAAGCTCTCGTTGAGCAGAATGTTCGCGTCGCGTTACGGTGGATACTTGGGATCATCTTTATTTGGGCCGCCATTTCCAAGCTAGCCATCCTTCAGGATTTTTTCAGCAGTCTGGCCGCCTACAAATTGCCAGTGCCCACCCTGTTGCTACAATCCGTCGCTATCGTCCTCCCATGGCTTGAGCTTTTTTGCGGCTTGATGTTGATAGCGGGATTATGGCTGCGCCCGGCGGCTTCGTGGGTGTTGGTGCTTTGTATTGTATTTGTGCTGTGCACCGGTCAGGCGTGGGCCCGAGGCTTGGAGATTTCTTGCGGATGTCTGAACCTCGAATTTCTCGGCCTGAACAATGACGATCATCCGTCCCTGGTCGCTCTGGTGGAATCCGTTCGTTTCGCTTTCGTTCGCGCCCTTATTCTTGCAGGCGCGTCATTCTGGTTGCTGCGCTCGGTTCGCCCTGTTGTCACAAATCACACAGATTAAAGCTTCGGCATGAATATTGCATTTTGAGGGCGACGTCGCAGTTTTGTGAGTGACAAATATTTTATAACAAAGGCCCGTGTTTTGGTCGGCATCGTAACGTTTTCACTTGCGATGCAAGGCGTTGCAAAAAACATGTCATCGGCCTTCATCGCCCGCAGCGGTGGCGTTGCAACCCCTTTCACCCTGCGATCCCGGCTACCGACTTTCGCAATCAGTGAAGAGAACCGGGTGAAAAACACGCTGGAAGAACGAATGGCCGGACTAGTTGCCGCGAAGGATTTTGACGGCCTTGATGAGCTCGCCACGCTCTTGCGCCGGTCACAGCTCGAAACCGCTAGCGGGGTTTGGTATTTATCCACCTTCTATCACATTTTGACCTACGAACCGACTGCCACGCCCAATTTGCCGGAACACGACTGGATGAAGCGGCAGGCGTTCTTGAAGAAATGGGTTGAGACCAATCCTGTTTCGATCACAGCCCGCGTCGCGCTGGCGAGGTATTGGAAGAACTACGCCTGGAAAGTCCGCGGCAATGGATTGGCAAACACAGTAACGCCGGAAGCATTGGATTTGTTCGATGCGCGGCTGCAGAAAGCAGGTCAGGTCCTGGCAGACGCGCGAAAGCTCAGGACGAAATGTCCGGTGTGGTGGGACACGATGCAATGTGTCGCGCTTGGCCGAAGCTTTAAGCTGAGCGATTATAACCGCATTTTTGAAGAAGCGGTGAAATTCCAGCCGGCATACACACAATTTTATATCAACAAGGCAACGTATTTGACGCCACGCTGCTACGGCAAGGAAGGCGATTGGCAGAAGTTTGCGACTGACGCAGCAGATAAAATCGGCGGCGATGCGGGTGACACTCTATATGCACGCATCGGCTGGCGCCTGCATCAACGCGGTTTCTACGAAGCGTTTTTGCGGGATTCTGGCTATTCGTGGAAGCGCATGAAAAGCGGCCTTCAGCTGATCGTTACGAAGCACTCGGAGTCGCTCACGCCGGCCAGTGAGTTGGCATATCTGGCCTACCAGGCTGGAGACCAAAAATGCGCTAAGCCACTCTTCGCGCGTATCGGGAAGGTTGTGGATCGCGGAACCTGGCACGATGACATGTCGCGATTCATTCGCGCGCGGACCTGGGCGATGTTGGATTGAACCGTTGATCGTGAAGTGAAAACCTAGACCGCCAGCGCGTCCTTGCAATATTTCAGGGCGCGGGCGATTTCGGTCATTCGATCGGAGCCAACCGGAACTTTGTATTCGAACTCGATCGTCCCCTGGATTGGCCACTTGTTATCGCGGATTAGCCGGAGAACATCTGCGATTGGTGTGTCGCCTTCGCCGAACGGCGTGTTCGGGCCGTTGTGTTTTTTGCGATCCTTCAAGTGCACGTGAGTGACGCGGTCGTGATATTTTTCGATGAACGGCGCGGGTGAAGTGTTGTTTCCGGCGACGAAATGGCCGAGGTCCACATTCGCGCCGTTGAACTTCGCCAGTGAAAACGCCAATTCCCAATGCTCCGGCGTCGTCTCGGCGTGGCCGTGATAGCCGACCATGAGCTGGTGTTTATCCGCGAATTTGCCGACACGTTTCAACTCCTCCTCCTTGCGCGAAATCTCGGTCGATATGGCGCGGCCGCCGAGGGCTTTGGCGAGAGCAAAAACGTAATCCAATTCGGCGTCAGTTATTTTGAAGATGCCATCAACCTTTACGATTTCGATCAACACACCCGCGTTTTCAAACATCTTCCGAAACTTCGCGGCCTTGCTGACGGGCGCTGACTTTCGCCAGTTTGCTAGCGCTTCGCTTTGCGCAGAAGTGCGCGCCTTTGCAAAGATGATTTCTTTGGGCGCGCCCAAAAACATTTCCACCGGCTGCGTCCGCAACTCAACGCCGCTGAAGCCTAGTTGCACGCAATTCTTCAGAACGTCTTCGCCGCTCATCGACGGATTGTTGAAACTGTAAGGCACGTTGAGTCCAAGCTGCACTCCGCGGACCTTCGAGTTCGGCTTTGGCGGCGCGGCGATGCAAGGCACGGCGGAAGCGCCTGCAATGGCCGCCAAGGTTAATTTCGAAAATTCGCGCCGCGTCAAAGATTTCATATTGGAGCAGAGACCTTATCACCAGCGGCCTGCGCGCCAAGCCGAATCAATCCCTTGTCAACATATTCGACATGGCTGCGGTTGAACCATCAGGCGATGGCTTACCCCACGATAAAGATTGGCAGGGATTACTTTTTTCCCTGCGGCGGTATTCTCGACCAAGGTTGGAACGCGAAGCTATCCACAAAAAATGGAAACCACTTTGTGATTGTGAAAATCACGCTTGCCGCACTTTATCGAATCGCTATCGGTCCCTGGATCGCAGCAGCCGGCATGTTCCTCCTCACCGGTTGCACGCATCTCGGTCCCCGAACCGTCGCAGTGGATCGGTTCGATTACAACACGGCTATCGGCGACTCCTGGAAAGAGCAGACGCTGATTAATATCGTAAAGCTGCGCTATATGGATTTGCCGGTGTTCATGGACGTGTCGTCCGTGGTCAGCGGTTATTCCATGCAAACAGGTGTCAATATCAATGGCACGCTATCTTCTCAGAACGCGGTCCAGGGCAACTTCGGCGCAATTGGTGGACAAGCTATCTACACAGACCGCCCCACCATCACCTACGTGCCGATGACCGGGGAAAAGTTCCTGCGCGGGCTCATCACACCAATTGATCCAAAGAGTATTTTCTTCCTGCTCCAGTCCGGTTATGCGGCGGATTTTATCTTGAGCCTGGCCGTCGAATCACTCAACGGTGTGCGCAACCGCTCGACTGCCGGCGGCACCGTCCGGGACGCCGATCCGGAGTTTATCCGTGCGCTGGCCTTGCTGCGTGAAGTGCAGGCGGCCGGTGCGTTCGGGATGCGCGTGGAGGAGAACAAGGTCACAGGCGGAACTGGCGTGGTGTTTTTCCGGCGCGGCGACGTGCCACCAGAGATCGAGGCAAAGGGGGCAGAAATTCGCCGATTGCTCAAGCTGGCTGCCAATCCGCAGAAGTTCACGCTCGTTTATTCGCCGGTGCCCGGAAAGGACAATGAACTGGCCGTAAACAGCCGCTCGATGCTCCAAATCATGCAGGCGTTTGCCAGCCATATAGACGTCCCCGAGGCACATCTGAAGGATAAGAGCGCATGGGGCTCATCTCAAAACACCACAGCTGAGGGCGCGCTCCGAACCGTTCGGATTTACAGCGGCAAGAGCAAGCCGGCTTCGGCCTTCGCCGCCGTCCATTACCGCGACTACTGGTTCTGGGTTGATAACTGCGACCTGCAATCCAAGCGCACGCTCACGGTCATTATTTTCTTTTTCACGTTGGTGGACACGGGCACTCCCGAAAAACTGCCGCTGATTACCATTCCTGCACAATGATGCCGCTACGACCACGGACGCCTCAGCAGGCGCTTCATTGCCTGATAGAAGGAAATGAGCGATTCATCCGTGGAGAGGCAAAACACGGCAGCATCTCGCAGCAGGCTTTCGCGCGAATGCGCGGCGGCCAGAGACCCTTCGCCGTGGTATTGGGCTGCAGCGATTCACGCGTGCCGCCGGAACTGGTGTTCGATCAGGGTTTCGGCGATCTGTTCGTGATCCGAATCGCCGGCAACGTCATCGCGCCTGGCGTGACCGGCAGCATCCAGTATGCTCATAGACACCTTGGCACGTCACTCATGGTCATTCTCGGGCATGAGGACTGCGGCGCGGTGAAGGCAGCACTGGCGGCCCGGTTCTGCCGCGCGAAGCATCCGGAGCGGATTCGCCAGCTTGTCACATTGATCAGCCCGGGCGTCAGGAAGATTGACCCCATGCAATCAGCAGCAAAGCTGCTTCGGGCTGGCGTCGAAGCCAATGTACGCTGGTCGATGCACCAGTTAATTCGCACTCCGGAAATTCAGCGAGCCAACCGGGAAAAACGGAACATCCTGATCGTCGGCGCGGTTTACGAGCTGGCAACCGGAAGGGTCCGCTGGCTGGAACCCTGTTAGAGTTGAATCGACCAGCCTCCCTGCCCCGCCGCAACGCCTTTGTCACCAGTTCGCTCTGTTCGCCAGCCGCGCCGCGTTCCTCACTGGACGCTACAACTATCTCAACCGCGTCGCGGCAACACCTCTTGCTATCGCGATGCGATACCAACCCGCGGATTCACGGCGGCTGTTTCGGTGTTTAGAGGCACACCTCCTGGGAAGCCATTTCAATTCAGTGATAAGTGAAAAGTGATGAGTAATCGATGGTGGCAGATTACTTCTGATTACCTCCGATTACTTCTGATTACCTTTTTAGATTTTTTCTCGTCAATGGCCGCAAAACTTTACCGTTTGTTTACCATTTCTTTACCGAATTTGACGGGTAAGGGATTTCGCGCGACGGAGGCAAAGGACGCGAGCCCATAGGCGCACGTGACCAAAGATGACTGAACGTGACCGAACGCGACCAACCGTTGTCGCCGCTGCATTTTGTAACAGCCTCGATTTGCAGAAATGAGGCAAAAACGGTGCAGAAATAGTGCAATTTTCGTTTTGAAGTTCTCGCGAAGGGCGCAACGGCCGCGAAGTTTGCGATGATCTTTGGCGCGGAGGAACTTGGATTTAGTGTCTGAAGAATGCATTCGTTAAAACAAGTTGATGGTTGAGGGTTGATCCGTCTGCGTCTGACTTCGGCGCGACAGGTAGTTGGTCGAACGCGATGCTCTGTCATGTGTGTATAGGGTGAGCGTTTCGCCGCTCGGGCGTCTAGCGAAGCAACGCGAAACAAAGCGAAACTATGCGACATTCGGGCAGATTTCTGAAGATGGCTCATACTGACCGACTGGCACGGGCACCCTCTTCTGCGCGGCACGTTTGCGTAAAAATCCGCAGCCGGCTTTTTCGAATGCGGATGCGGCACCGGCTTCGCCGGCGTCTTGATAAACTGATGGCTCTTGTTCATGCGCAAATTTTTATCACACGTTTTCAGAAAATTTTCCAAAGCTCGTTTCCCATCATGCACCTGCATGCACTGACACGCCCTACCGCGCCGCAACACGCCATTTTTCTATGCAAAAAAGTTTTGACAGGGTTTAGAAATCGCGAAGGCACTCCGAAGCCCCGTAGGCGCGACATGATTATAGCCCAGCGGTGAAGGCGCAGGACTGACGAGTTGCGTCGAAACCCTGGGTAACCCGCCTCAATCGCAGATTCACTTTCGCGCAGCGGCGACGAAGGGGTTAAACACATGTGTTCTCTTGGCAGAACACAAGGCCAGCCATATCCAGACTTAGACGTTCTTGCGATGCGAACGATACCGCAGGCAAAGTGATACCAGGATTATGACGCCAGATACAGGCTGTTACCACTAGCGCTCAGATGAAACGAAAGCTTTAAAAGCGGGCGAGAGCCGATTCATGCTCACGGAACGTAAATATCGGTTGTACTGGTGTAGGTAGGTGGGGTTGAGGCGGGGGCTACGATGGGGCTCAGGCCTCCGGCTACGAGCACTTCGCCGCTCTGCATGACGGTGGCGGTGCCGATGGTGTGGGAATTGGGCATGATTCCCCCATTGCTCCACGTAGCCGCAACCGGATCGTAAATTTCGGAGCTGTAGAGGCGACCCAAGCCATCGCCTCCAGAGGCTAAAATTTTACCATTCGGGAGGAGGGCCGCGGTGTGCAGCCATCGGGCGGTTGATAGAGAGGCTGTTGAGGTCCAATTACCGGTCGATGGGTTGTAGAGTTCGCAACTGGTCAGGAATGTGCCGTGGGTAGTGGAGTAACCGCCGACTGCTAAAGCTTTGCCATTGGGCAGAACGGTGGTGCTGAAGTAGTAACGGTCAGTGGACATCGAGCCGGTGACGGTCCATGCGCCGGTGGCTGGATCGAAGATTTCTGCGCTATTCAGAGAGCCGTTGGAGCCGTTGTCGCCGCCGGTGATGAGGACTTTTCCATTTTGCAACAGGACGGCGGTGTGGACGAAGCGGGCAGTGTGCAGGGAGTTGGTCAGCGTCCATGTGGCGGTGGATGGGTCGTAGATTTCTACCGTTGCGGTCGCGTGTCCTGAGGCCGGAATGTAGCCGCCGACGGCAAGGGCTTTTCCGTTTTCAAGGAGCGTAAGGGTGTGGAGAGAGCGATTGACGTTAAGCGAGCCGGTGTTGGTCCAGAGTGCTGTGGCGGGATCGTAAATTTCGCAGCTTGTCAGGATTGTTCCGCCGGAATCGCCGCCCGCGATCAAGACAGTTCCGTTGGTGAGGCTGACGGCGGAGCTATAAGCGCGACTAGTGTTTAGCGGAGACGTTTCAGTCCAGTTTCCCGCGCTGGGGTTGAATAGATCGCTGTTGTTGAGCGTGCCGTAGCTTGTCACGCCGCCTGCGATTAAAACGTTGCCGTTTGAAAGCAGGGCTGCAGTGTGCCAATCGCGTGAGACGGGCATGTTTGCGCCGGGGTGCCAGCCGGTTTTTTGCAAACGGAAGAAGCGCATCGGGTCGGTGAAGTTGTTTGTGTAATGGAGGTTTGCGGACAGTAAATCCATCCACGGGCCGGTGATATTCGTGGCCGTTTGCAGGACAAAGTTGGTGTCGGTCCAATTCACGACCATGCTGCTGGCGTTGTGGGTGAACGTGATGGTTGGCGCGTAGGGAACGACTTCACCCGTATTGAGTATGGCGGCGAAGTAGGTTCCAGCGGGGAATCCGGTGGGATTGAGGAACCGGATTTGGCTTAATTGAGAACTGGTTAGGCCGGTGACGGTTGTGCCGAATTTAAGTTGGGTGTTACCACCACCGGAGAGGGAACCGTTCCAGTTCGCGATGGTGAGCGTGGCTGCGCTGCTCCAATTTTGTGAATGGCTGTCGGCAAAGGTTAGGACCGCGCTGTTGCCGGTGAAGTTGATGGCGGCGTGGTTGAGGAAGGTTTGGGTGAGGTCGCCTTGGGGCAATTCCCAATTCGTGACGATTTGGCTGGCGAGGATGAAATGGCCGAGGTGTTCGGCGACGATGCCGACGTCGAGAATGCCGGAGAGTTGGAAATAACCGGAGTTGGTAATTCGATTGGCTTGGGGCGAATCGCCGATGGTCAATTCGGCGTCGAGTTGAATATTGCTGGCGGTCAGCGTGCCGCCAGAGAAGGTGTAGACACCCGGAACGGTCGGGCCATACAGCGCGTGTGGCCAGTAGCCGGAAAATACAAAGAGATTCGTGACGATGAAAGTGCCGCCAGTTTGTGAGATGTAGACGGTTCCGGCGGTGTTCACAACATTTGCACAGCGGAGTGTGCCGCCGGAAAAACCCATGCTGCCGGGCGCGAACGTTGCGCCACGGATTTCGATGTCGCCGGCAATTGAAACCAAAGAATTGGCCATATCAAATTCACATGGTCCTCCAGCGCCATCGAGGATGAGATTTTTCGCAATGAGAGTGCTGCCGCTCAAACTATAAACCATCCGAGTGCCTTCCCACGGAAAATGAAAGGCAGAGCCAGCAAGGTAAATGGCGTTGGTGACGACGGCCAATGAACCCGACTGGGCGAACAATCCCTCGTCGCGATCATTTATTGCCAGACTTATTGAGTCCGCAAAGAGCGCGCCGCTGTTCACATGAAATTCCGAATGGCTGATGATCCCCATCTTCACTGGGCCAGTCGAGTTTGTGCCGCCTTCCTGGTCGAAATAAGAGCCGCCTTCTTGACCGTTCAGGTCGATATTGCTGGAAATGAGGAGGCCGCCATAGAGAAAGTACGGTCCATTGTACATTTCGATCGTACCGGTCGTGACTTTGCCGCTGTATTGATAAAACGGACTGTCGATCATTGTGAAGCCGCCGCATTGGAGTTCGCCGTTGTTCGTCAATGTGTAGGAACCGAATCCAGCGAGTGTGAGCCCGCCTATGCTGGCGAACCCGCCGCTTTGCAAGACCGGACCTCCTGCCAAAGCGCCATCGACAACTAAACCGGAGTTATAGATCAGAACTGGTCCGTTATCAAAGATGGCGATGTTGCCCAAAACGTGAAAGGGAACGTTGGTGCCGAAATTTGTCAGGAGCAGAGTGTTGTTGGCGCTCATCTCAACAATTGCAACTTTCATCGAATTGGACGCGACTTGGACAGTGGTTTGATCGACCGTGATGACCTTCGTTCCGTCGTTGGTGATGTCGATTATTTGTGAGCTGTTTGGAAGGATGTTGAGGGACCATGAGTTTGTATTTTCCCATTTTCCACTGGCCGGGTTGATCCAGGAATTGGTTTGCGCACGCAGGCCAGGTGTCGGAAGAACAAGCGTTAGGGTGATGAATAGAACAATTGTGAGCCATTGCGGTAACCTGCTTGTCTTCATTTTGCTACTTCCAACACGCTGCTGAGCCTTTCCTCCGAAAGCCGAGTAGTTGACTCAATTAGCGTAAGCAGATGATTGCTGCTGCCTATCGGCAACGGCCTGTAATTGAGGCCGGAATTCCCCGCAGTGCTTCACAATCCGACTACTCCCACTGTCCGCCTCCCGACGCGGCCTATCTTGGATGAAGGGCGACAGTCCGAGAGCGAACAGCAGAGCAGTCAAAAAAAGAACATGAAAACAAATAAGCAAAATACAAATAAAGAAACGCCAAGGCTCATGAACTGAATCGCACAACCCACGCCATAGATTTGCTACCTCTGGACTGCGTGCTATTGACAAAACAACCGCCGCTCGTTTGACTCGCATCGGCTGTAGGCGATGCCAAAACTATCACCGTCCGCACTGTCATCCCGAAGGGACCGGCTCTGACACCGACGAGCGAACAGGCTCAGTCCCGGGAAATCCAGGTATGACGGCGGAGGGAGCCTCCGCGAACTCCCTGCGCATCGCCTACAGCTTGCTAACAACCCCCTCAACTTCCCTTGAATAATCACGCGCAGCTCCGTCGCAGCCGTCCGCTCTAGGTAATTCCAACGCTGATTAAATAAGACTCGCTATTTATGTTGGCGATACGCGGCTGAAAGCGAATAGACCCTGGCACGTAACGCGGGCAGCGGGTCATCGGACAATTCGATCCCATCCGTCAAGTGCGTCGGATCGTATACCATTTCTCTTTCGACTCCGGCACTGTCAGCCACAATCGACGTGATGCTAACCGTCCCGACCTCAATTGTCTTGCGGTCGTCAGGCCACACGAGCGAGGGATCGCTTGTGAGATCGTCAGCGTTTGGGAGTTGCACGACCAAACGGAAGTGGATCGGCCCGGTCGCCAGGCGCGTCTGGAGGTCTTGAATGAGAAAATCGGCTGTTCTGGTTTTTGCTTCGGCATCACTGAGGTCTTGCCGGCCAGCAACCGGAACAATCTGGTAGCGTCCGGCTTGTTTCACTCCATTCCTATTTACGAAAACAAATGCGTCATTCGAGAAAAACGCCTCGCTGGCGAAGCTGGCTGGCACCACGCGATTGTCCTGGACGAATTTCAGCGCGTGAGGATGTGTTCCTAAAAATTCTTCAATGGGCCATGGATGTGGTTTGCGCGGATCGGTAGCGACAACGGCTTTTTGCAGCGCGAGAAACTCTTCACCGGTTCCTACGATGAAACCATTGTGCGACATCGCGACGATGTCTGGATTCCCACCATCAGGGAGGTTGAACCTTATTGCCATTCCGCGGGGACCGGCGTCCGGCGAGTTATCCGGAATGTAAGGATTGGGCGAGCCGTCTGAAAACCGAACTGTGATGGGCACCGAAGCGTTAAAATGAGCGGCTTTGGAGAGAGTCGCCGCCTTCGCTGAGGGCACAAAAGTTCCCTGGCATACAATGCCTTTCGCGTGGACAGGACGGGAGCCCGACGTGTTTCCGGGCGCTTGAATCATGGTATCGAAAATTTGCTGGGCAAGGTCCTGCTCCGCCAGAGGTTCAACATCTGCTTTCCGATTTGGGTTTAGTGTTGTTTTCATGAGATTCATCTTGGCGATGAGGGCTGTCCCGTGCCACTCGTTCCCATCGCGTTCATGCCGCAAGGTGACAGTGCTGGGCCACTTGGCAATTGCTGAATTTCCCTATTTTGAATTGCTGGAAAAAAATTCAAAAAATAAAACAGGCGCTGGTCGGGTTCCGTGGTTCGGTGTTGCGGTTTTATCATGATGGTGTTCATAAGCCAGTTCAGTTCTGGGTCGCGTGCGGTTCCCCGTCGTCGTGCGTGCCGCGTTTGCCATGGTGGCAGCCGTGGGTTTGGATGTTCATCATGGTGATGGGTTGGTCCCGGTCTTTTCCCCGTCCGCGTTTCCCGCATCGGTATCATTCGCACTGGCGCTAGTCGCCCAACGCTCATGTGACTCCAACGACCCTGTTTGCTGCCGACTCCGCAAGCTCCGCGGCAGCATACGGAAAGTCAGTTCGCTTTGCTCAATAGTGTCGAACGGGAACGCCGCTCGCCCTCTTTCCCTTCTTGCTACGTCCCTATCTATTTCCCCCTCGTGCCGCCCGCGCATTGCCCCTCGCTCACCGACACGCTTCAGCAGGGGGACAACGCGGCGCCTTCTGAAGACTACTTCCACTGTCCGCCTGCCAACGTGGCCTATTTTGGATTAAGGGCGACAGTCCGAGAGCGCGACCACGATTCGCGATAGCGAAAAACTCTTTATGGGCACCTGACTAGTGGCGGGCTTGGGAGGGCAACCTGAGGAGTTAAAAAAAGAAGATGAAAACAGAAAACACTGTAAACAAAACTGACGCTTCTCCATAGATTTTACAGATTTGCAAGGGAAATGCCTATTGGAGTCTAAAACTCGAAGTCGCTACTGTTCAGTTAGTTGACTGCTCATCCAGAAAAACCCCGCCCGATTGGCACAAAATGTGGTGAAAACATCGAAACCATATGAGACTCGGAAAATTTTCAATCGTCGCAGTCGCGTTACTCGCTATCCTGAGCACTACGTCCTATGCGCCGCCGCCTGCTTCACTGCCTGATGCTAGCAGCACCGTGGGATTGTTGGGCTGTGCGTTTGTTGGTTTGGCAGGGTTGCGCTTCTGGTTGAAAAAATAATTAATTTCAAACCGCGGGTGGTCGTCGCACAGACGACGAACACGGCCAGCCCGTCAAAACCGTTTATCGCGTGGGTGGCCGTATGCTAACACCTCGCGCGTGTGATGTCTGCCGAGCGAACGCTTGAACTCATCAACGAAGCACATCCACCCGTTGAAGTAGAAGCCGCCGCAGCATAGTAGTGGCCGTACGCTAGCACATTGGCTCGCGTCCGCCCAGGGCGCGAGCCATTCCTTTTGGAGACTCACGTCGTCTCCAAACCTCCACGCCAGAGATTTGCAACCTTTGGACTCCGCTCTCTTTTCCCCCTATAAAACCCTCGTTCGCATATTAATTGTTGGGCGAAGCATACATGCTAGCTCTTGCTAAACATTACTGGAGCCTGATTCGAGGTGCCAAGAACTGGTTTGCCTTTACCACGTGCCTTTTTCTCTGCGGCTGTCTTGCCGGTGTCGTAATGGGAATCACAAAACCAGGCCTGGCTGAGAGCGTGCTAGACCGATTGCTTGATGGCGACGCGGGTGGCGCGAGTGGATTTGAAGATGCCATCCTTATCCTCACGAACAACTTACTGATCACATTTGTGAGTTGGTGTGGAAGTTTAGTCCTGGGTCTGCTTCCCCTCTATAAGATCCTTTCAAATGGATTCGTACTTGGGGGCATATTTGTTGAGAGCCGTCAGGAAATCCCAGCGTTTCAATTCTTTCTCACGCTCTTTCCACACGGAATCGTCGAGGTTCCGGCAATATTCCTCTCCAACACCTTTTTCTTAAGGCTTGGTGTGAGATGGGCTTTCCAGAAGAACGGAGCTGATCGGAAGCGAACGTTTGTTATTGACTTCAAAGACAGCTTTGAAGTAGCTCTCCTGTGCGTCCTTTTGTTCTTCATCGCCGCTATTATCGAATCCTTTGCGACGCCGAAAATAGTAGATGCATTCTATCCCAAGCCGAAAGCACAAGGGGTCCAACAATGCGCTCCAGCTCATGGCCGAGGCGCGGGGACGCTCCGGCCATAGCTGAGCTTTCCATCACAACTCCCTCATCTTCGCCTGAATAATCACGCGCGGCTTCGTCGCGCCCAGATACCGCAACGCATCCGCCGCATCGTCACCCCAAAATCTCCACGCCAAAGATTTGCAACCTCTGGACTCCGCTCTCTTTTCCAGAAGAGCGCCTATAAAACCCCTGTTCGCCATTAAAATTATGCGAACAGTTGTCGCATATTAATTGGTCCAGGCGACTTGCGGTGACGCGAGGCTGCAATGACACTTTATGCGCATTTATGAATCCCGACATCATTCATGCTCTTAAGATCGGCGCTATCGTAGTCGCGGGGACGATGACCGGCAGCGAACTTGCCGTGGCGATGTTCTTTCACCCTCGTATCAGCCGCCTTGACGACGCGGTGCATATCCAAGCCGCCCAGACATTGGCGAAGGTCCTCGGCATGGTGATGTCGTTCTGGTATCCGCTTACATTTCTGCTTTCCCTTGCAGTGACTTTCGTTGCGCACACGACACGAGGCACGCCGTGGTGGCTGGCACTCGCCTCAACGGCGCTTTTTGCCCTCATAAGTGTTTACTCCCTGCTCTTGCCAGTTCCGATCAACAACCAGGTTGCCCGCTGGCAGCCTGATACGGTGCCAGCAAATTGGCGAGCTTTGCGCCGGCGCTGGGATTTGCTTCATGCTATCCGGGTCGCCTTTTTAGTTATCGCTCTGATTCTTCTCGTTGCATCATGTGTTTGTGTATGAACAGCCCTGGTGCGACGCCGACGTTCGGCTCGCCGAATAAATGCAACACCTCAGCCCACATACACGCCTCCTTATGGGACCATAGTCTAGCCGAACCGCTGCCACTGGTCTGAAAGTCACATCAGGGCACGCCTGTATTCGCGATCAGACAATCAACTAAATTATTCGGTGGAGGGAATTAAAAACCCCCGTCTGTGGTAGTTTTGCGGGTATTTTACGTGCCGAACACCAAGGCGAATCAGCGCGCCAACCTGCAACGGCGGTTTTCAAAAGCCTTGTCAAGTATTTCACTAGTCCCATAGCTTAAGCGGCGAAAGGCACTCCGCCGTTTGCTTGAAAACAAACTGCCGTTTATATTTGTCTGCGCGGTGACTTTGTCCCCAAGCGCATCGGTTTGAGGAATGTGGGATTGAGAAAGGTTTGAATGATCGCGAACACAAAGGCGCTAGCCGCCGAAGACACGCTTGCACCGCCGCAACCAATCGCGACTACGCGCACAAACGGTTTTAATGTAGTTCCGCTAACGCAAGGGAATATCCGCATTCGCGGCTACGCGCCGGAAGACAGGAAAGAAATTCGCAACCTTTGTTGTGAAACAGGATATTTTGGCAACCCCGTCGACGCGCTTTTTCAGGATCGCGAATTATTCGCCGACCTGTTTACGAATGCGTATTTGGACTATCAACCGGAATGGGGGATGGTGGCGGAAGCCAATGGCAACGTCGTCGGTTATTTACTCGGCTCGATCGCGACGAATTTTGATTTGCTCCAAATGCGCAGCGGCTTCCACACCACCACGAAAATGCTCCTGCGCCTCGCCACCGGCAAGTATTCATCGCACCCTCGCAGTCGCCAATTCATTCGATGGCTCTTGTTCTCCGGCTATTGGGAACAGCCGAAACATCCACGGAACGCGGCGCATCTGCACTTCGACCTCGATCAAAAATATCGCGGACGGGGAATCGGACACCGGTTGTGGCACGAATATGAAAAGCGTTTGAAAGCTGCTGGCGTGAAACACTGTTACGGAGCGTTCTTTTCGCATTCAAAGCGCCGGCCTGAGACGGCCTACGCCCGCTATGGCTTTGGCGTTTACGACCGCCGCCATACCACAATGTTTCAGCCGGAGGTCATGGATCCGGTGGAAGTAGTTTGTGTTTCCAAACAACTCTGAGCAACGTCGTTGCGATGAAACGAATTTTCTTCACGCTGGCAAGCGCGCGTTCGGGAACTTTGTTTCTGCGAGGTATATTTCAAAGCAACGTGCGCGGCTGCGATTGCCGCCATGAACCTTTTTTCGACTGGGGTAATCCGACTTTATTTGGCCCCGCAATTTATGACGCCCACGCAGGACGGCACGAACGCATCCGCGAACGGCTGTTGAAGAAAAAACGGTATATCGATCGATTGCCGGGAAACATTTATCTCGAATCGAACCACGCGTTTTTGAAATCAATGTACGTGGCAGCGATAGACGTGTTTCCGCAACTTGAGTTGATCCACGTCGTGCGCGATCCGCTTCGCGTGGCGAGGAGCGAAGCTTATCGGGAAGAGTGGCGGCGGCGCGTCCATGCACCATTTCACTTCTTTAAGGGCGATGACGGCCAACGTCATTTTTGCTGGTCACTCACTGGCAACGAAGAGATTTTTCAACATTTCGAAGGCCGCAAGCTGACGCTCTTTCAGTGGTACCTGATTCAATGGATTGAAATCGAAAATCGCGCGATGGCATTTGTGCAGCAACACAACCTGCAGGATCGTTGTTTCGTGCTCCATTCACCGCGCGACTTGAACGACGCGGATAAAATCCGAACCATGCTCGAGTTTTTTGATCTTCCAACCAAGGGTGAACGCGTCGTATTGTCCGGTCGCCGTAATCAAAGTTTTGGTTATAAGGCGACCGATACATCGGATGAAGAACACCAGTTAAATGAGGTTGTCAGTAATATGCCGGAACATTATTTACAGATATTCCGGCGTGAACCTTACCGTAATTTCGGATGGGCGAATCGATTGCGCCGGCTCGACCTCACACCTACGTTGCACCATGCGCACTAGAACGTTCGCTGCTGTCCTATTGACTTGTGTTGTCGCCGTCCTGGCCGGCTGCCGAACAATGAAACCGCTGCCGGCAGCAGATCTGAAGGAGCCGGGTTGGACAGTCCGGGAAGGACAGGCCGTTTGGAAACGCCAGGCGAACGCACCGGAAATTGCCGGTGAAATCCTCGTCGCCACACGCACGGATGGCCGAGCCTTTGTGCAATTCAGCAAAAATCCTTTTCCGCTGGTGATCGCCCAAAGCACTCCGAATGGCTGGCAGGTTGAGACCCCGACCGAGAATAAGTTTTATTCGGGACACGGCAAACCACCTGCCCGTTTGATTTTTCTCTACATCCCTCGTCTTCTCGCAGGTGACCCGGCCCCACCAGACTGGACCTACGAAAAACCCGACGACGGCTACAAACTCGAAAACCACAAAAACGGCGAATCGCTCGAGGTCTATTTTACACAATGAAGCAACCTGCCCTGCAACACCCCGGGCGATGGTGGTGGCTGCTTCTGCTGATACCCATTGGCATCGGGCTGCTGCGTTTGCACATGGACGCTGAGGTGTTCGATTTGCTTCCCCCGAATTTGCGTTCGGTGCAAGGATTGCAGATTTATCAAAAACATTTTTCCAACGCGCGCGAATTAATCATCACCGTGCAGTCGGCCAATGCAGAAACGACCGAGACTGCCGCACGGACCATCGCGGAAACATTGCGACCGATGAGCAATGAAATTGCGGGCGTCACGTGGCAGCCGCCATGGTTGGAACACCCCGAACAGATTTCAGAATTGGTCGCTTATCTGTGGTTCAATCAACCGCCAGCAATTTTCGCCGAACTGATCGACCGCCTTGCGCCTGGAAATCTTGTCCAAACATTACAGGATACGCGCGAACAACTGGCAACGTCGCTATCGCCCGAAGACATCGCCCGGTCGAGTTACGATCCATTTGGCATGACGCGGCTGCCTGAAAGCGCGGCTGGCGCGGCGCCGTCATTTATTCAAGGTGGCGAGGGCTTCAGTTCCCCTGACGGCACCTTCCGAATCGCGTTCGTTCAAGCTGCCATTGATTTGCAGAGCTACCCACAATGCGATCGCTGGCTGAAATTGGTTCAACCAGTGGTGGACTCAGCGGTTTCCAAGCTCAACGCCGGGCAAAGCACGCCCGTCAAAATCGGTTACACAGGCCGCCCGGTGTTTGTTACCGAAACGGCGGCGGGGATGAAACATGACATCCTCACGTCAGTCGGTGGCACAGTGGCCGTGATTGCCATTCTGTTCTGGCTGGCCCACCGACGAATCAAACCGATGCTGTGGTTGCTCACGCTACTTGCACTCATTCTCGGCGCGACGCTGGCGTTGGGAGGTCTAATTTTCGGAACGATCAACGCCATCAGCCTTGGTTTCGCCGCCATCTTGCTCGGACTTGCCGTTGACTACGCGGTCGTTCATTACCAGGAAGCACTCGCCCACCCTGCTCTTTCCATTGCGCAAATTCGTCACGCCATCGCCCCGGCAATTTTTTGGGCAGCCGTGACCACTATCAGCGCGTTCCTCGTTTTAAATTTTGGCGGGCTGCCTGGACTCGGCCAACTCGGGACATTGGTTGCGATTGGCGTTGCCTTGGCGGCGAGCATCATGATTTTTGAATATCTCCCGCCTCTATTTCCCGATCGCAAATATCCAAAACCGGACGCCGATGCACCCGAACTTACCACGACACCGCACACACCGGTTGCACCCGCAAAGAAACGTTTTGTATTTACGTTATCGGCAATCGTTCTGATGTTTGGATTCGGCGTGCTGTTTGCATTTGGTCCTCCGCAAATCGATGCGACCGCCAATGCGCTCCGACCACATGACAGCCCGGCCTATAATGCGCTCAACGATATCCAGAAAAAACTCAGCCAACATGAATCGCTCTGGTTGATTATCAGCGGAGAAAACATCAAAGAAATTGGTGCGCGATTGGATCAGGTTCATACCGTTCTCGAACGTGCCGAGTCGAACAACATCGTCAGCAGTTCACTTTTACCGGTGCAGCTTTGGCCGCGGCCCGAGAACCAGATCGCCAATCGCGCGAACGCACTAAAGCTATGCTCAGAAGGACCGCTGCTGCGCCAGGTCGCCCTGACCAATGGCTTTGGCGAAAGTGCGCTGGGATTATCGGATCTGATGTTGCAGACGTGGTGCGGTGCCGCATCACAGACAAACGTCTATTGGCCGACGAACCCACTTAGCCGTTGGATTTTCAACAAAATGACGGCACGAACCGCGACCAACCAATTCGCACTCGGTTTAGTTTATCTGTCATCTAACGCCACGCCCGCCGCCGTGTCCAACCTCCAATCCCAATTGCCCTCCGATAATGTGTGGCTCTCGAGCTGGGAACTATTGGGGGAAGAAATTTTTGCGCGCGTCAAAGCGAACATGTGGAAAGTTGTGGGGCCGATGATCGCGCTGGTTTTTTTATCGTTGTTCATGGCGTTTCATCGCACGCGCGAGATTTCACTTAGCCTGATTGTTCTATTAATCAGCGGCGTTTGCCTGCTCGCCGTGATGCGTCTCGCTGGCTGGTCGTGGAATCTGCTGAACTTGATGGCCATTCCGTTGATTCTCGGAACAGGCGTCGATTACAGCATCTTCATGCAACTGGCGTTGCGACGTTACGATGGCGACCTGGACCTTGCCAATCGCGCCGTTGGGCGAGCGCTGCTGTTGTGCGGTGGAACGGCAGTGGCAGCTTTTGCATCCCTTGGATTCTCGAGCAATGCCGGCATGGCGAGCCTGGGAGAAGTCTGCGCCGTCGGCATTGGTTGCAATATGCTCATCGCTATTTTCCTTTTACCCGTGTGGTGGCAGCAGATCCGTGGAAAAGAACATTTGCACAAACCAGGAACTGCTAAAAATTGATCAAGGAGCCAACAACATGACGATGAAACAATTAACTCGATTCGGCTGTATTGCCGTTCTTTTAACCCTATTCAACTCCGTTGCCATGGCTGACGACCTCGCTCCAGCGGTCATTAAATGGCTGGATGCCCAAGCGAAGATTCACACCTGGACGGCAGACTTTACGCAAACGCGCAAACTGAAATCGTTGACTCAGCCACTCACCGCTCACGGTAAAGTCTGGTTCGCGGAGCCCAATAAATTCCGCTGGGAGCTCGGTGTTCCGGCGCAAACAATCGCTGTGCGCGCCCCAGAGGAGTTGCTCATTCTCTATCCGCACCTCAAACGCGTCGAACGCTTTCCCATGAGCGCACAGCAGGCAGGCCCGTGGCGTGATGCTCTGGCATTGCTCGAAGCTGGCTTTCCAAGGAGCCGCCCCGCCATGGAAGCGCAGTACAATATCCTATCGCAACAATTTGAAGGACAGATTTGCCGACTGGTGCTCCAACCGAAGTCTGTTGCAGCGCGTCGCATGATGCCGCAGATCGAAGTCGATTTCGACACTGTGGAAAATCTGTTACGCGGCACTGAACTCCAGTTCGCCGACGGTTCAACAATGCGCAACGATTTTTCAAATATCGTGACGAACCCCAACATCGAGATGCAGATGTTTTCGCCGCCGATCCCGGCGAATTTCAAGGTCATCGAACCGATGAAGCACCGCTGACGCTAGCGCGCGCGTTCGCGCCAGCTGTTTGCTTCGCCTCGAATTTGCTTCAACGTGACTCCGCTTTGTCCGAGTGCGATAAAGCCGGCAATGGATAGCGGCAACGTCAGGACGACAAAGGCGAGCAAAGAAAACCCCGTCGCGACAGGTTTTGCGACGTGAAACACTTCCAGACCGGCGATGCAAAACACCTGAAACACACCAACGCTCGCAGGCGTGCTGGGTATCGACATGCCAACATACGCGACGATAAAGATCGCCAGTTGCACTTCAATCGGGAACTGAAATCCGTATGCCCATAGCACGACTAAAAATGCGAAACATTGAACGACGAACTTAAGTAGAGACACGGCTAGTGCGGCCACGAGGACATGCGACCGACCAATCGTACGCACCTCTTCGAGCATGTGAACGCTCGACTCACGAAGTTTCTGAACCCACGTTGAACGATCGAGTCCGTGAGAAGTTTGCTTCGAAGTTCTACGTTTTCGAAACACGATCCATCCACCGATGATCAGCCCAAACACAATGATGCCCGCCCAAATTTCTGCCACCCGCGAGATATTCGCGGGCAACGGAAAAAATATCGCCGCAATTCCAATCCCAAGCGCCAGCCATATCCCGTCCAGCAGCCGTTCAACCAGGAGCGACGGGACGACAGAGGTAAACTTTGTCTGCAGCCAGCGGGACATTAGAAATACACGCACAACATAGCCGACGTGAACCGGCAAAACATCGTTCGCAAATCGCCCGGCAAATACCGCTTGAGTTGCTCGAGCAATTGAAACCTTGCCTACCGGTCTAAGTAACAACTGCCACACCCATGCGCCACAGACGTAAACCAGAAGATCGAGCACGACTGCCGGCACGATCATCCACCAGCGCACCTCGTGCAGCGGTTCCAGCAACTCGCCCAGATGTATGTCGTGAAATACCCAATACAAACAGACCGCCGCGATCCCGTAGCTGACGACCCAGCGAACCAGCGCGTTCGACCATTTGGTTTTATGATCCACTCGGGTGTCAGCTTTTCGGTTTGCTGAAGACCGTTGGCACCCCTTCTTCGAGGATCCGCAAATGATGACTCAGATTATGAACAGCGGCGAGTTCGCGCAACCAGCGTGGCGGTTCGTCCATGTCTTCGAACGATAATCGGAACGCGCCGTAGTGCATCGGCACCAGCCACTGCGCCCGCAGGTCGCGAAATACTTTGATCGTCTCGTCGGGCCCCATGTGCACGTGCCGGAACGAGTCAGGAAAATAGGCGCCAATTGGCAACATCGCGATCTCCGGCGGACAGAGGCGGCCAATTTCCTTGAAGCCGTTGAAATAGGCACTGTCGCCGGCATGGTAAAGCCGGCGTCCCTGATGTTCGAGAAGGAAGCCTCCGTAACCGCGGTGCTCATCACGAATGACGCGGGCGCCCCAGTGCTTTGTCGGCGTCAAAGTTACGCGCCAATCGCCATGCGAAAAGCTTTCCCACCATTGCAACTCAATGACACGTTCAAAACCAATGTCCGATGCCAAATCTCCGACACCCCATGGAACCACAGCGATTTTGGGAGAAATCAATTTGCGCAAAGTTGGCTTATGAAAGTGATCGAAATGTGCGTGGGTCAGCAAAACCAAATCAATTGGCGGCAAATCTTCAACCCGCAAACCAGCGCGCTTGACCCGTTTCAAAAAGAACAGCCAATTGGCAAAGTTCGGATCGATCAGGACATTTAAATCCGTAAACTGCGCCAGAAATGACGCGTGCCCGATCCATGTTAACGCGACCTGTCCCTCTGTCAGTCTCGGAAACTTCGGTTTGTTATGCTCTCCGGTGCGTGGAGTCAGCAGCGCTTTCCAAACCATCTCGTAAAAGAATTTGCTCGGTTTAAAATGACGGCTGGGAGTCAGGTCTTTAAACGACCTGGGCAGCTTCTTGCGGACCTTCCCCGTTGGCGGGGAACTGATCGAATCTTTTTCAATCATTGCTAAACAATATAGAGCAGAGGCCGCGCCACACCAAATTTGAGTGAGGCACTGGTAATTCCGCCATTTCTGGTTTAATACATCATCGTGTCACTCGAACAACAACTCGATAAATTTCTGCGTAAAAAACCGACGCTTGGCGAGCACGTTTATATCGCCTCGTCGGCCATCGTCGTTGGTGACGTCACGCTCGGTGAACATTCAAGCGTTTGGTACAATGCTGTACTTCGCGGTGACATCAACCGGATTGTCGTAGGTCATCACAGCAATATTCAGGACAACGCAGTGCTTCACCTCGCCGACGATTATGCCTGCATTGTCGGCAATTATGTCACGGTCGGCCATTCCGCAATCGTCCATGCGTGCACCGTTGGCGACGAGTGCCTGATTGGCATGGGGGCGACGATTCTTGATGGCGCGGAAATCGGCGAACAATCATTGATCGGCGCAAACGCACTGGTGAAACAAGGCATGAAAGTGCCGCCCGGGTCTCTGGTCCTCGGCTCGCCCGGCAAGATTGTGAAAGAGCTGACTGCCGATGAACGCAAGCAACTGAAATATTGGGCCACGAAATACGTCGACAACGCTGCCTATTGTTTGAAGCACAAGATCAACGTCGGCGCGGCGCTCCCAAGCTAGAGTTTAGTCCAGTTGCAGAACGCGATAGTACCGTTGCTGATCGACCGATGGCAGGTTGGTGAAAGACAGCGAACTCCCGGACGCGCGGAGGTCCAGTCCAATCTCGCGCCACTTCGCGCCGTTTAAGTCGAACTTGTACTGCACGCGATACGTTTTTCCAGAATACGAAGACCACGATAAAATTGCGGCGCTGTTTGTAACCGCCGCCGTGATTAACACGGGCGCGGCGACAGGCACATTGAACGGTACAACGAGAATGTTGTTGTTCTCGTTTCCCTCGGCGAACCGATTGATGTCATCGACGTTTGCGATGAGTTGATGCGCCCCGGCAGTGCCTGGCCAATAATTGACGCCATTTGGCCCACCATCCGCCGTCACCGTGATCGTTGCGCCTGCGGCGACTGAAGTTGAATAACCCGACGACCAACTAACAACGCCCCCCGAATCGATTGAGTATCCAACGCCAAGCGTGATCCCCGACGGGGTTGCTGCGCCGCCCTGATTTTTCACGGTCGCGCGAAAAACCACATTGCTTCCCACGCCAAGGGTTGCGGGCGTCCACGACACTCCGGTAAGGATGACATCGGGCAGCGCATTCGTGGCCGTTGCTGAAACTTGCGCCGAATTTGCACTTTCCCCTGCTCCGTTCACCGCAGAAACAACATAGTAATAAATGCCCGCTGCGACCGAAGTGTCGACATAAAGGGCGTCAAAAATATTCGTCGCGATAACCGAATACGGCCCACCATTGATCGACGCCCGCTTCACCCGAAACTGTGTTGCGCCGCTCGGCACGCTCCAATTGAGCGTGATATTTCCAGGACCAACAGCCGCGCTTAATCCCGCGGGGGCTTCCGGAATCGAATTAGTTGGATTAGCGACGATCTCGATCCCATTGCACGCCGCATTGTTTAGAACAGTTATAAATTCGATTGTGATTCGGCCACCCGCATCTGGAATGGCGTTGAACTCCTGAACGTTCGCTTTGAACTGGCCACCTGCGGCTGCAAAAATATCAAATGAACTCAATACCGTTGCGCCATTGATCTTCACATTGAAAAGTCGTTGACCAGAACTGGTAAAGTAGACCTCGGCAAAATGCAGACGCACCTTGTAACTGCCCGGCGCGAGGTTTGGAATCGTATACATCATCGTCTGATATCGCTGGGTTTGATAGACCGCCATCGGCGCAGGATTCACCACGCCGTTCGTATCAACGCTCGTGGCAGTTGAGAACGTCAGTCCTCCAACAAAAAACGTGTCATCGATAAATGCTCCCTCTGCGCCGCCTGAACAGTTGATCTTCGGTGGTGCCGCTGCGCCCGAGACTTCGATGGAATTATCGCTTTCGCCAAAAGCATTCAACGCGCTCACCACGTAATAATAGGTCGCTCCGCTAAGCGCGTTGGTGTCCGTGAAAATCACGTTACTGACACCTTCAGTCACATTTCTTGCAATGACGGAATATGGTCCGCCAGCGATATTGCTTCGTTTGATGTTGTAAGTCGTCGGATTAAGAGGCGCATTCGTCCACGTTAACATCAGCAAGTTCGCGCCGTTCGCGCTGAGTCCCAGCGGAACGGGTGGCGCGTTTGTTGGATCCAACAAATAGCGATGAAACCATCCTGTAATCGGTTCCAATTCGAACGATGGCCAACCCGACGAATCGCCGTTTTCGAATAGCGTGCAACCGAGCAGATACGAATCCTGGCGCATCTGATAATCGAACCAGTTCAGCCAACGCTCATATTGACCGGCAGTCCCTCGTGCCTGCCAACCGGACGTGAACGGATCACCTGACTGATCAACTCCACCCTCCGTCAGGATGAGCGGCATGTCATTCAAGTCAGGAAAGTTCTGCGCGAAATACGAGTAGAACTGTCGGTAACGTAGCGACCACCAAATTTCCGCAGCAACGTCAGTCGAATATTGCACGGTGTAGGCGTGATAACTCCAGGCACCACCCACCGCCTTCGCCTGCCGCAACGCCGGCACGAAGTAACCCAGCAGCGAGAAAGGGTCGATGTTTCCCACTGAAATGCTACCGATACACGGCTTGATTCCGGCAGCGACGACTTTTGGCGTTAGATTCGTCCAGAATTGATTAAGCCACTGCGACGCCTGCACCTGCTGATCGAAAGGATAACCAATCGTTGGCGTCTGCCCCTCGTTCGGTCCTTCCATGTAATCGATCAGTGCGCGATCCGATGCTCCGATCGAATTCAATGCCGGCTGAATAATGGTGCTCCAAAAATCATTAGCGCTCGCGGTGGGATCGTTCGTCATGAAGTATATCTTGGGCGAATACACCCGGACGACGATTTTCCCGGTTGGCACTTTCGTTTTGTAATCGCGCATCGCCTGCACCATGCCCGGCGGAAACCCTGAATCGAGCGCGAGCACTTTGAGCAATCGCGGCTTACCCGACACAATGTTTGAAGAACCAACGGTATATGCGTTGATCAGGTGCGCGCTCAACTTGCTGGCAGATTGCCCGCGCGCACAAATTCCGAACACGCAAAAAGCAATCACAAGAAGAGTGCACAGGTTGGGTTTGCGCAGGCTCATTGGTTGCGTGCAGCTTACAGAGCCATTGCTACTGCTTCAATGCGTTTAACTGCGCTTGCAATTGAGGATCGTTGGGGCGCAGTCGCAGAGCTTCGCGATATTCTGCTTCCGCTTCCGAGCGTTTGCCGGCACGTGCCAAAGCCGTGGCGTAGTTCGCGTGAGTTCCGGAATCACCTCCGTGCAACTGCACTGACCGGGCGTAATGCTCGAGCGCCTCTGGCATTTTCCCAAGCTCCATATAAACATTCGCGAGATTGTTTTCCGTTTGTCCATCACTGGGGTTGAGCTTCAGAGCCGATTGATATTCAGCAACCGCCTCGTCTTTTCGGTGCAGCGCCGCGTAAACATTACCCAGACTACCGTGGCCGCTCTCATCATTTGGATGCTCGCTCACAAACGCCTGAAAATGCGGCAACGCATCCTCAAAACGTCCCGCCATCGCCAGCATCATTCCGCATTCGTAGTGCGCCAAAGCCAGATTCGATCGCAAGCTCAGCGCCGTTTCGAACTCCTTCTTCGCATGTTCCACGTCCTCCAAAGCATGATATGCGCTACCAGCGTTGTAGTGCGACTCCGCTGAATTTGGATTGATTTGCAACGCAATCAACGCCTGTTCCAGAGCCTCTTTCGGACGGTTCGCTTTTAGCAAAGCGTTCGCGAGATTATTCCGGCAATCAGCGAATCCACTCCGAATTTGAATGGCCGCTTCATATTCCTTGATGCCTTCGTCCAAACGACCTTTATCAACCAATGCGATACCGTAGTTGAAATGGAAATTAGCCATTTGCGGCTGAATCTTAACAGCCTGTTGAAGATGATCGAGAGCTTCGTCCAATACTCTTTCGGCGCCCTGCTTGTTCGAACTTTTCCATTCCTCGTATTTCGCCACAAGAGCGTTTCCCAAATTGCTATGCGCATCGCCAAAATCAGATTTGATGGCGACAGCTTGTTTATAAATCTTAATGGACTCGTCCGTCTTCTGCTTCGCACCAATTGCATTACCCAAATTGTTGTAAGCCATCCACGCGTTTGGATTGCGGGCGATCGTATCCGTCCAAAGCGTTTCCTCATTCTGATAAACCGACGCCCGAATCCAGGTCGACAACGACAAAAATGAGAGCACAGCAATGGCCATCCCCACCGAAACCGATGCTGGCCACTTCGCTTTCTGAACGAAGTAAGCGACGCTGCAAACCGCAAACGGAATACTCACAAGCAGTGCCAGATACTGCCAATGATCCGCCACCCGAGAGAACACCAGGAAATACATATTGAAGAAGCCCATCACCGGAAACAGTGTGACCATAAACGCCAACAGCGCAAAAACTACATGCCGCCCCCATGTTCTCCGGAACCGCCATCCGACACCGAGCACCGCAACAATTACGAGCGCCGGGATGTATTCAACAACCGAGCGCCAGTCGATCGCCCACTGCGGATAAATCACCATGATATTCCACGGTACCCACGCCTTCCACAGATAGAACCAAACCGCTCGCGTCGCTGCGGCGAACTGCCCTGCCCTATTCAAATCTTGAATCATCTCTCCACCGATCGCGCGGTGATTCTGAAACCAAATCGCCGCCAACGCCTCCCCGAAGGCCAACACGAAAAAGGGCGCCAACCGAAAAAAGTCTGCGCGGGTTAACGTTCGATTCTTCCACCAAACCAGCAACAACAACACCGCCGGCAACACCACGACCGAACCCTTCGTTAACAGCGTAAAAACAAACACAACGAGCGCCACCGCGTAATTTCGCGAACTCGGTTTTTCTTCGAAGCGCAAATAAAAGAGCAGCGTCCAAAGATAAAAAATAAGCGAAACCGTGTTCTTCTGTTCCGACACCCAGGCCGCCGACGCCGCGCAAACCGGATGCAGCGCAAAGACCGCCGCTGCAAGCCATGCGCCCGGCAATCGCAATCGCAGCAGAACACGCCAAAGCAAAACCGCCCCGAGCGCATGCAACAACACATTGACGATATGAAACCCAACTGGATTATTCCCCCACAACTGCCACTGCAACCAAATGGCGCTCAAGGTTACGGGAATATGGTCCGCTGGCTTGTTGGTAAACCAAATGTCGTACAAGCCCGACGCCGTGCGCAGCATTTTATTATCCGTCACCATGAAGCTATCGTCCCAAATAAAAGTCGCATGCAACACCGGCAGGTAACAGACACAAGTCACCGCCACCAGCAGAAGTCCCCAAAACCATTGTTTTTGTGCAGGCCGCAAGCCATCCAGCATTCGCAAAGAATATCAGAGCCGCGCGCGTCAGCAAGCGGCTTACCACAGCCTGCTTGATACTCTGACAAAATCGCGCACACTAAGAGATTCGATAGACGAAACAATTTTTAGAATTACGTAAATATATATGGCAACAGCCCCTTCATCCGATCGCCCCACCAAACGCCGTGGAATACTTTTCAAACTTTCGATGGTCCTGCTCGTCCTCGTGGTCCTGGTGATCGCGGCATTCTTCGTCGTCACCAGCAGCGCCTTCTTCAAAGGCGTCATCCTGCCGAAAGTCGGTGCGAGCATGAATTCGGACATCACCGTCAGCAGCGCCTCCATTGGCCTCTCGGAGGTGGTGCTCAACGATTTAAAACTCGTGCCGCACGGACACGATCAACTGCTCCAGGCACAACTCGTGCGCACCCGCTTTTCGCTGAGCGACATCATTGGAGGCAACATCGTCGTTCACGAACTGACGCTGCAATCGCCAGTTATCAACATCGTCAAGGACGCCGATGGCACCAGCAATCTCGACCCGCTGACGCAACAAACGAAAACGACCACGGAAGAAAAGAAACCGTCCACCACAACTGAGACCAAGGCGAAAAAAGAACAGAAGATCGACATCACCAACGTCTCCATCAAAAACGCGCAGGTCACGATGACCGAGAAACTCAAAGGCGGCGCGCAAAAGGTCACGCAAATTTCGAACTTCGATTTCGCCGTTGATAAACTCCAAAATGGCGCGCCCGGCAAACTCCAAATCAGTGGCGACGCAAAAGTCGATCAGCCTGGTGTTGCAGACAGCGAAGCCGGAGCGTTGGCAGCCAAACTCGCGGTCAATTTCAATTACAAACTCGCTAACGATCTCTCACCCCAATCCGCCGACGGCACCGCACAAGTCCAAATCACCAGCGCCACCGGTTCCATGGCCGAACTCTCAACCGCCGCCATCAACTTGAACTGCAATCTGACACCCACCGAGATCCAGAATTTTGCTTTGCAATTTCAACGTGGTGGAAACGCCCTGGGCGAATTGCGCGTTAATGGTCCATTCTCCGTTGAAAAAAAAGAAGGTCGCTTCAATGTGAGCCTGCTTGGACTCGATCGTCAGGTCTTGAATTTCGTCGGTGCAACGCACGGTATCGATTTCAATCAGACGAAAATCAGTTCGACAAACCAGGTTGAACTTCAACAGGGCGGCAATACCATCGCTGTCAGCGGCAATTTTGATGCCTCGCAATTCAGCATCACCAAAAAAGCTGATAATCAAACGACTCCTCCGCTCGACCTGCACATCGCTTATCAGGTCACCGTCGATCAAAACAAACAATCGGCGTTACTTCAAAAGCTGGAAATCAATGGTGTTCAAAACCAAAACGAATTTCTGACCGGCACATTATCTAAACCAATGCCGGTGAGCTGGGGCCAGGGCGCAGGCGTTCCTGAAGAAGCAGCGTTCAACTTGAAGGTCAACAACCTCAACCTCGCCGATTGGAAAAGTCTCGCAGGCGACCTCGCGCCTTCCGGTGCCGCAACGCTCAGCTTGAACCTCGTTTCGCGCAATGCTGGCAAACAACTCACACTCGATCTCAGTTCGCACCTCGCAAACTTCGCCGCCAAATTCGGCAGCAACCAAATCGCCAACGCCGACATTCAACTCACCGCCAAAGGCCAGGTCGATGACTTCAAGAAGGTCAACTTGAGCGAATACCAACTGCAGCTCGCGCAAAACGGCCAGGCAGCGGCAACGATTGCCGGCTCAGGCACAGTTGACACTGCAACAAAGGCCGCCGACCTCAAAACGACTGTTCAAGCGAACTTGCCACAACTGCTCCACATCGCCTCCATTCCCGATCTTTCTGTGAGCTCCGGTGACGTAAAGTTCGACGGGCGTATCATTCAAACCGGCAACACACAATCGCTCGATATACAACTCGCTACGGTTAACCTCAGCGCCAAATCCGGCAGCAATCAAATTTCAAACGCCGACATCCAACTCACAGCAAAAGGCCAGGTCACTGACTCCAAAAAGATCAATCTGAGCGAATACAAACTTCAGCTCGCGCGACAAGGACAACCCGCGGTCACCATCGCCGGCTCTGGCTCCGTTGATACGTCAACAAAATCCACCGATGTAAAAACAACACTGCAAGCCAGCCTGCCCCAGTTGCTACACATCGTCTCGGTTCCAAATCTCGCCATCAGTTCTGGCGACGTGAACTTCGACGGCCACATCATCCAAAACGGAAACGCACAAACCCTCAACGGCAAATTCGGCCTGATCAATCTGTCCGGGAACTATGACAAAACGAAACTCGATCGCCTCGCCGTACAAATGAACGCTGACATCGCGATGACTGGTGCTGACGTGAATATCAAAAAACTGAACGGCAACCTCACTCAAGCCGATCAGCCAGCCGGCAACTTTGACGTCAGCGGCACCTTGAACCTCAGTAATAAAGTCGGCCAAATTACCGCTAAGCTCGCCGGCTTCAACGAACGTGCCCTCGGCCCATTCCTCGCCCCTTCACTCAACGGCAAACAACTCGTCAGCGTTCAAATCGACGGCAGCGCCGCGGCAAACCTGCAAAGCGCTAATTCCGGTTCAGTCAACGCTGACCTCACCGTGACAAACCTCCTCGTGCGCGACCCCGCCCACCCCAGCACCAACGCACCGCTGAACGCGCATTTTGCTGTCGACGGCTCAATGCAAGCCAACGTCTTCAATCTCAAACAAGCCCGGATCGCGCTCTCTCCAACTCAACGCGCCAAGAATGAAGTGGAACTATCCGGACAGGTTGACATCTCCAAAAGCAACAGCCTCATGGCCAATCTCACCGTAAAGTCAGACGCTCTGGACGTGACCGAATTCTACGATCTCGCCTCCAAGCCGACGACATCGACATCGGCCGAACACCCCAACGCGGCGCCTGCTCAACAAGCGGCCAGCGCTGCTCCATCAACAACCAATCCAAACGCCGAACCCGAGCCGGTCCACCTTCCAATCGGCCTGGCGACGGTCGACGTGAACATCGCCCATTGCTATGTGCATGACCTCGACGTAGCGGTCAAAGGAAACCTAAAGATCAGCGACGGCAGCCATGTCGTTCTCAACCCATTCCAGGTGCTAATCAACAACGCGCCAATCAAAGCAAACGTCGACCTCAACCTCGGCGTCCCCGGCTTTGCTTATAATCTAACCCTGAACATGGATCGCGTCTCAGTCGGCGCGCTGGCGGACACGTTCATGCCTGCCAGCAAAGGCGCATATCGCGGTGATCTCATCGCGAATGCAAACTTCAAAGGACAAGGCACCACCGGCAAAAGCCTGCATGACAATCTGACCGGCCAAGCCAACCTGGTGTTGACGAACGCAAATGTACAGCTGAGTCTCAGTCGCTTTTGGGGAACAACGTTGAAACTAGTCGCGACCTTGCTTCAAACCCCGGAAATCACTCAATCG
The DNA here is from genome assembly GCA_963702845.1 of uncultured Verrucomicrobiae bacterium. Lineage (GTDB taxonomy): Bacteria > Verrucomicrobiota > Verrucomicrobiia > Limisphaerales > Palsa-1400 > JAICXV01. Next base: position 2,378,672 of record OY969763.1, read on the forward strand.
CCATTAACTCTGGTGAACGCGAACATCGCTGCCGGAAATGGACAAGTGAAAATCAACAACACATTCGCCCAAGGCCCTGCGTATCAGGCGACGGTTCAAGGAACCATTCAAATTGCCAATGTGTTGACGAATTCCCCGGTGAACTTGTCGGTCGATATGAGTCTGGCGAAAAATCTCGCGCAGCGTTCTCATCTCGGTTCTGCGAACTCCGGCAACGGTGCCTATGTTCCCTTACCGCAGTTTCTGACAATCGAGGGCACCGTTGGACAGCCGAAGGAAAAGATCAACAAACTAGCCCTCGCAGCAACGACTATCGGCGCTGTCACTGGATTTATCGGCGGCAAGAACGCCGCTACCCTCCAAGGCGCACTAGATTCATTAACTGGCAACAAACAACAGCAACCCCAAGGCACAACCACCAACGCGCCACCAGCCACAAATGCAAACAAACCTACAGTGAACGATTTGATCAAGGGCTTCGGCGGCTTCCTAAAGAAGAAATAAAAGCAGCACAGGACTGTCGTATTTGGTGCTTGGAGGTTGGAGCTTCTCTGGAGCTTGAATCTCGACGCTTTTAATTAGCTCCTCAACACCTCAGTCACACTAATCGCCGCCAAATCCTCCGCCGCCCAATCCGCCTCGTGCTCACGCAACTGCGCAACGCTGAACGATCCCGTAGCAACGGCCAAAACCTTAGCCCCAATCGACCGCGCGCAGCGAATATCCAACGGCGTATCCCCAATCACCAGCACCTCATCGTTGCGCACTGGTTTCCTAAAATGTTTTTCCCCACGCTCCCGCGCAGCTGCCGCGATACCATTACGATCCTCATGATCATCCGCGAACCCGCCGAATGCGAACCGCTCCCATATTCCGAATTTGTTCAGCTTAATCTGAGCGCCTCGTTTAATATTGCCTGTTAACAATCCAACCGCCGGCTTCTCCTCCAGCAGCTGCATTTGCGCGAAAAAATTGTCCACACCGTGAAAGACGCCGCCATCGCAATCGGCGACCATCTTTTCCAGCCAATGAAGATACACCTCGAAATAACGTGAAAAATGTTCCGGCGTCGGATCAATCTTGTGGAGATTGAAAAACTCACGCACCAGCGACACATCCGTGCGCCCGGCAAACTTCAAGTTTTCCGAACCGTCATGCAGTCCAAACTCTTCGGAAAACGCGCGCGCAAACGCCTTCACCCCTGCCCCACCGGTGTGAATGAGCGTGCCATCGATATCAAAAAGAACTACTCGAATCATTAGTCAGGAAGAATTAATAAGTAAGCTGTAAGAAGTGCAACGCCAAACCAAAATCATTCGATGGCAAGACGGCAAGGCTCCAACCGCCGAAACCGACGCCGTCGCCTGCGAAGAACCGTTGGAAATCCGCATCGATAACCAACCCGTCACCGTGACCATGCGCACACCAGGCCATGACGACGAACTCGCCGCCGGTTTTCTACTAACCGAAGGCATCCTCGCGAAACGCGAACACATTGCAAAAATCGAACCCTACCCGCGCAACCGCGACAAAAACGTTCTCAACGTTTTTTTGGCTCCCGACGTCGAAGTCGATTTCAAACGCCTGACGCGCCATGTCTTTGTCTCCTCGAGTTGCGGATTATGCGGCAAGAGCAGCATTGAGGCAGTGCAACAACACTTCCCAAAAATCAAAAGCAAAACAAACGTCTCCGCCAAAATCCTTCAGGACCTTCCCGCAAAAATCCGCGCAAACCAGGTCACCTTCGACAAAACCGGCGGACTCCACGCCGCCGCGATTTTCGATAGCACTGGCAATCTCATCGTCATCCGCGAGGACGTCGGCCGCCACAACGCCGTCGACAAAGTCCTCGGCCACGCCCTACTCAACAATCTCTATCCGCTCGACAAACATATCCTCCTCGTCAGCGGTCGCGCCTCCTTCGAAATCATGCAAAAAGCATTAGCCGGACGCATCCCCATCATCGCGGCCGTCTCCGCTCCGTCCAGCCTCGCCGTCGATTTCGCGCAAGAGAGCGGCCAAACCTTAATTGGCTTCCTACGCGAAGGACGCATGAACATATACTCCCACCCGAAGCGAATCGTTTCCCCGTAGCAGCTTCAAATTTAACTTTCATTCCTTTGCGCCTTTGCCTCTTTGCGCCTTTGCGTTAAAGTTTCCGTCCCGATGCCACGCGTATTTATCAAAACCTACGGCTGCCAGATGAACGAGCGCGACTCCGAAGCCGTCGCCGCTCAGCTCGTCGCCAAAGGTTACGAAATCGTCGCCACCGAGGCGACCGCCGACGTCATTCTGCTCAACACCTGCAGCGTGCGCGATATGGCCGAGCAAAAAGCCATCAACAAAATGGAGAACCTCGCCGGTCAAACGCGCAAGAAACGCGACGTCGTGTTGGGCTTTATGGGTTGCATGGCGCAAAGCCGCGGGCAACAACTCATCGATCAACTGCCCGACGTTGATCTCGTTCTCGGCACACAAAAATTTCATCGCGCCGCTGAATATCTCGACGAACTTCTCGCCGGCAAACGCGACAAGATCGTCGACACCGCCGAAGAAGCCGGCAGCGAAGGCACGATTAAAGAACATCTCCTCCTCGGCAGCTCCGAACGCAAATCGGTCAGCGCCTTCGTCAGCATCATGCAAGGCTGCAACCAATACTGCACCTTCTGCATCGTCCCCTACACCCGCGGCGAAGAACGTAGCCGCACCATTGCCGACATCGTCGCCGAGTGCCGCAAGCTCGTCGAAGGCGGCGTGCGGGAAATCACGCTACTCGGCCAAATCGTCACCAGCTTCGGCAAGCGCGAAATTGCCGCCGTCAGCGGCAAGTCAGCTTTCGTCCAACTCCTCGACGCCGTTCACGACATCGACGGCCTGGAACGCATCCGTTTCACAAGCCCACACCCGAAAGGCTACGGCGACGATCTGGTCGAAGCTTACGGTCGCCTCCCGAAACTTTGCCAGAGTGCTCACATTCCTCTGCAAAGCGGCAGCGACCGCGTGCTCAAGCTCATGCACCGCAGTTACACCCGCGAACGTTTCGTCGGCATCATCGAGAAGCTGCGCAAAGTCAAACCCGACATCGGCCTCACCACCGACATCATCGTCGGCTTCCCCGGCGAAACCGAAGAAGACTTCGAACAAACGTTGGCACTCTGCCGCGAAGTCGAATTCGACAATTCCTATCTCTTCAAATACTCGCAACGCCGCGACACTCCCGCCGCCGCGATGCCCGATCAACTAACCGAGGAATTGAAAGAAGAACGGCACGCGCGCATTTTGGAATTGATCAACGACATCGGTGCCCGGCGCTATCGCGGGCATGTCGGCCAACAAATGCAAATTCTGGCCGAAGGCCCCAGCCGCAACAACGCCGAGCGGATGATGGGCCGAACCCGTTGCAACAAAATCGTGATCTTCGAAGGAAGCCCCCGCCATCAGGCCCAATTGCTCGACGTAAAAATCACCCGCGCCAGCCTCTTCACCCTCTACGGCGATCCGGCGATTTTGGGGTGAGAAGGCATATCTGCTCTCCCAATTTCAGTCTGAAACCGCTGTCCGCTGCCCGCTTCGCCTCCACGATTCCCAAGCCAGAACGAGAAGATACTGAGCAATCCAGCCGAGCATTAAGGCAGGAACGGCGCTCCAAAACAAAGTCTCCACAAAGAAATTCCAGATGTCAGATGTGACTCTAAAGCTAGTCTGATGGAGGTAGTGAGTGAGATAACCCCAGTCTGATATCGTCCAGCCTTTGACATCGCGCGGTCTCACCCAACTATAGACAATCGGAGGCATACTAAGAACCATCCAAAGCCACCAATTAATTCTTAGTTTGCGACGAAGGTTCATATGAGTTGAAAGCTCCGGAGCTCTCACCATCAAGGCTCAAGCCCCGAAGCCACGTTAGCCTTACGGCGCGCAGTTGACGACTATTTCCGTGGAGGTTTTCAGAGATAATAGACACGCATGGATCGTTTGGTTGAGCGTGTGCCCTCACGGCAGCGTCATCAGAACTCGATAAAACCGCGCCGGACCATTTAGCGGTAGTGAAACGTGCACGACATCGTTCGTCGCCAATATCGAACTGCCCACATTCCCCCAGCTATTCGAGGTCAGAGTAGTGGAAGATTGGATTTGGTAAGAAGTATTCAGGAGGGCTGTCCAATTAAACGCTACGTTGCCACCGCCCACCGCTGCGGAATATAGAACCGGCGCAGGAAGCGCTTGCACAGTCACATCATCGAGCCCAAATGCACCCGGCGTGTTGTTGAAATCAAATTCCAATGTCCCGCTGGTCCCCGACGGATAAACGATATACTGCATGTTCGTCCAACCGAACACCGCGAGATTCGTGCCCGTGAAAAGAGTCGCACCATTCCATTTCGCTGCGAAGCCGTTTGGCGTGGTATTGCCTCCATCGTCGGGAACACCCGTCAGCGAGTACCAGATCAGCAATGGTTGGCCCGGAACCGTCGGAACGGTCTGCGACAATTTCCCATTATCAGGCCATTGCCCCAGGTAACCGCCATAAAGTCCGGACCGAACGAACAACGTATCCGCCTTTCCCGGCAACGCCTGTTGTCCCGCAATTTCAGCATCATCGGCCGCAAGCGCGAAAGTAAGACTCGTATCCCCAACGAGAGTCCAGTAATCAAGCGCGCCATTTTCAAATCCACCGTTGCCCACGTACAAATCAAATTGCCGATTCTGCGTCGTGCCGGCGGGGACGTTGTTGAAAGCAACGTTGCCGCTGGCGTGCGTGATCAAAAAGCTATTCGCATTCGCGTTGAGGCTCACCGTCACCGTCGTGCTGGCACCAGGATTCAACGTGCCGCCCGTCGCCGAAACATTCAGCCAATTCGCACTATTGTTCACACTCCACGTCAAAGCCGTCGAACCCGTGTTCGCGAGGGTGAAAGTCTGCCCCGTGACGCTAAATGGGCCGCCACTTTTGCCAAACGAAGTGAAACCTAGCGGAGACGTGACCCGCAATGTCTCCGAAGGCGGCGCCAGCAGCGCATTGAACAGATTCGTGCTGATCGTTCCCAATCCCGTGCAAAGATCATAACCAGCGACAGCGGAATACTTCGTCGGGCTCGCTGCATTCGTGTTCCTACCGGTCGTGATGTCGTGGAAGCTCGAGAGATAATTCGTGCTCTTGCCGATCGCATAAAGCACCGGATTCATAAAGCCAATCGGCGGCTTACCGTCCGCCGCAGCCTGTTGATTCACCAGCGCCATGAAACCGGCCCACAACGGCGCGGCCAGACTCGTGCCCACCAGTGGAAAATCAATTGGGTCAAAAAACTCATAACCCCAGGTAACAGTGATGTTGTCGGCTACCAATGCGACGTCCGGCACGTTGCGCATGGTTGAAGAACCTTGATTGGCCGCCATGTTGATACCTTGTTGCCATGACGGAATAGGGTAAGTCATGCTCACACCACCGCCCGATGCATACTCCGGCGAGCCCTGTGACGGATCAGCGGGTGTGAGCCAAACTGTTTCCGATTTGTAGAATCCGTTGGTATCCGTCGTCAGTGAGGTTCCTCCGACAACCGTGATGTAAGGATCATCAGCCGGTTCATCAGTTGCCGACGTAAACGCACCGGAATCGCCGCTCGCCAGGAAAAAGCTCTGACCTTGCGCCGCGTATTGTTGGAAGATCTGCACTGTCGAAAGATTGATATCCATCCCGTACGAACAACTCAGTTGTTTGGCCTGATTATCCGTAGCCATCCGATTCAGCACATCATTGATCTGGGCTGTCGTTGTCGGGTTCTGGATATAACCCGTCCCAAGCGGAGGCTCATCCAATGGGGTAGGTCCGATATACACCAAAACTTTGCTTAACGATGGCGCCATCGCGATCGCCATCTCGATATCGCCGGTGGTCTCCAGGGCATAAGACAGGTAACCATCCTGATCAAGCGCGTTCGAATCATCGTCCGTCCCGCCATCGACTAAAACCGATTCCACGGGGACGTACGGAAAAATAAAGGACTCATCTTCGTAAGCCTCGATATCCTGGATGGAGTAACCATAAAGTTCAAAAATCCCGACTGACTGTCCCTCGCCCTCCTGCGACAGGTCAGGCACGTAAGCGTCACGGAACTGATACCCTTGGTAAGGGCCGGTGTAAGTGCCGCTCCCGCCACCGCCTCCACCCCGCGGGCGGATTTTTGGAGACGTGCTCGACCGGTGTATCTTCGGACGCGGTGTCACATAGTTATCCAAACCACTGATCGCCAGCACCGGCGTCTTCAGCTCCAATGACGGCTCGACATCCGGTGAGAAGAATTCGCGATTCTCTTTCGGATGTTTGAACCTCTGCAAATGGACGTTAAACGCATTCTCGATGTCCATCACCGAACCGCTGACATCAACCAGCGTGCGGTTGGGATGCGCGTGGGTGACTTTCAGGTGATGGGCTTTCGCGAATTCAACCACCGACTGGTAATCCTCCGCGCTCGGCCCAAACGAAGCCGCAAACTCATTTGCTGTCAGAAAATGGCGAAAGTTCGGGCTGGACGGATTATAAACGTCTTCGAGGAGGTTTGTGAGCTGCTCCCGATTGCGCAACGGCAAACCGATCGTCACCTCCATGTGATGATTGGCCTCGAGCCTGCCCAGAGGGGAAAGTTTCTTTGTAATGTTGCGGACATGGCCGTGGAGCACCTGCGGTTGATCAGCCCCGGTTGCCGACGCGAATGGAACAGCCAGTGCCGACAAAAGTGCTACGCCGAGAAGGATTTCTAATTTCATGTTCATAGCAAAGCACGCTCGCCGCACCGCAAAAAGTCACTCCCGTAAATCAGCCTTGATGCTACCCGCAAACCAAAAACGAATCAACGAATACACGCATCAGAAGTTGCTGATAGTTTCATCATTGCGAACACCCGCGTTTTATGTTCCCTTTCCGACGACTTATGACAGTCAAACTGTCCATACTCGCAATTTGCCTGGGATTATTGGTGGCGCTCGTCAACCTCGCCGGACTCTTGATGCCCGCGCCCGTGACCGCGTTCGCGCGCAAATTTCCGCGCAACACCGCCATCGGTTACGTCCTCATGCTCATCGGCACCCTTTGGTTTCTCTACAACGTCAGCATCGAATCGCTCGCAGATTTCGAATCGATGAAGAAATTCCTTTTCGGCCTCTTCGTCGCCATCGCCATCGGCACCTGCATCTTCGTAAAAGATTTCCTGGCCGTGCGCGGGTTGGCGATTGTCATGCTGCTTCTCGGCAAGCTCATCGTCGACAGTGCGCGTTGGGTTGATTCTGATTGGCGATTGGTCATGGTCGTTTGGGCTTACCTTATGATCATCGCCGGCATGTGGCTGACGGTTTCGCCCTGGCGATTGCGCGACGCGATCAACTACAGCACCGCAAACGAAAAACGCCTTCGGATGTTAAGCGCTGCCCGGCTCGCCTTTGGCGTGCTCGTCGCCATCCTTGGTTTTGTGGTATTCTAATGTGATTGGATGTCCCTCTCATTCACTTTTCTAGGCTCAGGCACTTCGCAAGGCGTGCCACTCATCGGCAAAGAGTATCCACCTGAGTTTCTCGCCAACCCAAAAAACAATCGCCTTCGTCCGTCCATCTACGTCGCCAGCGACAAGACCAAACTGGTCGTCGACACCACGCCGGAGTTTCGCATCCAAATGTTGCGTGAGAAAATCATGTGGCTCGACGCCGTCGTCTTTACCCACTCGCACGCCGACCACATCATGGGTTTGGACGACTGCCGTCGGTTCTGCGATATCCGCGAAGGTCGCCTGCCGATTTACGCGAACGAAGCAACCATGAACGATCTGAGACGCGTGTTTCGCTATGCGTTTATCGACGAGCCCATTCCCAAGGGCTACTTCATGCCCGACCCGCACATCGTCGATGGTCCGTTCACGATCGGCGATTTAGAACTGCAACCGCTCGTTTTGCCACACGGCCGCGCGACCACGAACGGCTACTTGTTCATTCAAAACGGCAAGAAACAGTTCGCCTACATGAGCGATTGCAAAGAAGTGCCGCCGGATGTCATCGAAAAAGTCCGCGGCTGCGATGTGGTGGTTCTCGATGCGTTGCGCCGCAACGTTCATCCAACTCACATGTGCCTCGACGAAGCGCTCACCGCTGCACGCCGCATTGCGGCGAAGCGGACCTATTTCACTCACCTCACCCACGACTACGATCACGACCTCGCCCAGGCTGAATTGCCGGACGGGGTTTGGTTTGCCTACGACGGGCTCAAAGTGCAGATTGCGTCGTGAAATTTTGGACATTCCTATTTTCCACAATCGTTGCCCTTAGCTCGTTTGCAGTAAACGACGGCAATGACGTTGTCGTCGTCTACAACTCGGCGATGGCTGAATCCAAAGACGTCGCCGAACACTACGCCAGCATGCGCGGCGTGCCTGCGTCGCAAGTGTTGGGAATACCACTTCCCCGCACCGAGGTCATGTCTCGCGCGCAATACCGCGAACAATTACAACAGCCATTGCTCAAATTTGTTGAGAACCAAAAGCTGTTCACGTTCGAGCGCTCGAAAGTTTCCGAAGCAACCGTGCGCTACATCGTCCTCTGTTACGGCGTCCCACTAAAAATCGCTGCCGATCCAACGATTACGGAAAAAATCGACCCGAAACTCAAAGGCGACCAGCGCAACAATGGCGCCGCCGTTGATTCCGAATTAGCAACCCTGCCTTCCGTCTATCAGAACCTTGTTCTAGCCGGACCGCTACAAAACCCCATTTATCGCACGACCAACTCAGCCGCGATCAGTCCCACCAACGGCATCATCATGGTCGCACGTCTGGACGGCCCATCCGTCGAGATCGCGCGCTCGCTCGTGGACAAAGCCGTGCAAGCTGAGCGCGACGGCCTGTGGGGTCGCGCTTACATCGACATGCGCGGAATAACTAACGGTCCCTTCGCCGAGTACGACACAAACTTCCTTGTCGCCGCCGAAGCTGCACAGCGCAGCGGATTCGAGACCGTTGTCGACAAAAGCCCCAACACATTCCCGGCATCGTTTCCAATGAGCCAAATTGCGCTCTACGCCGGATGGTACGACGAAAACGTTTCCGGCCCGTTCACCCGTAAGAATGTTGAATTCATGCCAGGCGCGTTTGCGTATCATTTGCATTCCTTCGATGCCCAAACGCTACGTTCCACGAACACGCATTGGGCCGGCCCGTTTCTGGCCCAGGGTGTCGCGGCGACGATGGGAGCGGTCGACGAACCTTACCTCAGCGGCTTACCTGACGCGGCGGTGTTTTTCACCCGTTGGTTGCTGTTGCACATGACCTATGGCGAATCGGCTTACAGTTCGTTCGTGACCGTTTCGTGGCAAGGGACAGTCATCGGCGATCCGCTTTACAACCCGTTCCGCAAACCTGCTCAGCAACTCCACGAAGAACTCGCTAAACGCGGCAGCAAACTTCTCGAGTGGTCGCACCTCAGAGTTATCAATCTCAACACTGCAATGGGAACACCCGTGCGCGAATTGGTCCAATATCTCAATCAGGAGCCAACGACCAAAACAAGTGCCGTGCTTTCCGAAAAACTGGGCGATTTTTATAGCGATCAAGGCAAACCGGAATCGGCTATTTTTCAATATCGCCAGGCACTAAAACTGAGTCCCTCACCTCAACATGAAGTCCGGTTGCGCCTGAACTTAATCCAGAAACTGATTGCTGCCGGCAAACACGATGAGGCGGTTGCTGAATTCGAAGAATTCCGCAAACACTGCCGCGACTATCCGGACATGGCCGCGCTGGAGCAACAGGTGCTCACAAAACAGAGTCCCGCGCGTTAGCAGGCAGCTGTTACCCTTAGCTTCGATTCCAGCAATCGACAAAAACCGCTTGCTCACGCACGCGGCTCTGTTCCCGACTCGCCTTAAGCTCCCATGCCTTCTTCGAAGGAACCGGCGGCCATCGGGAAGCACAGATTGTCGCGCACGAAGGCGATGCCGTTTGCGCTGGTCGCATCGAGATCGCGATAGGCGCTTTCGGCTTCGACGACGAGCGGCGCGGTCTTTCGTCCCATGATCTTGCAATAGCGTTGCACGAAGCCAGTGTGGATCAGCAGCTCAACGTAGCGACTCATGTTCAAATCGCCCGACGGGATGTCCACAAATTGCATCGCGCGCTTTTGCCAGGACGGTTCCATCATCCGCAGCGGCAGTCCGGGACGGATGACAAAATTCTTCACGTGGCACGCGTAGATGCGCGACGCGACTTTCAAGAAGCGCGTTTCCCACGATTCACCTTCCCAGCAGTGTGACGGGTCAGCATTCACGCCCAACACTTTGTCGCCGTCGCACGCATCCACGAGCATGTTGAAATCATCGGCACACATCGCGGCGGTGCCGGGATGAATTTCGTGCGCGAGATAAATGCCAAGTTTCTTGGCGTGCGCGCGAAGCTTCGCAGTTTTGGTAGCAAAACGTTCTTTGCCTTCTTCGATCAAATCGTAATCGCCACCCTTCCAGAATCCCCACGGATAACCAGTCGCTAATTCCCAACCAAATGCCACACCCCAGAACATTGGCATGATCTTCACGCCGAGCTCAGCGGAGAGATCCATCAACTTCAGCAAATAATCCTCGCTCCACTTTTCAATCGCCTTGGCATCCTTCTTCGCGACATCGGGCGGCAGGAACGGACGGACCGTCGGGCTGTTCGTCCATGCCGTCGTGTGAACCCAGAACGGGCAGTGTGCCGAGATGCCGTCGAGGATCATGTGGCGTTGCGAGAAAGTCTCCTTGATTTCCTTCGCGCTCTTAAAACCTTTATCGCTTTGCAGCATGTAATTGGACGGCTGCGCGCCTTTGGCTCCGGAAACCCGGGCGTAGTCGAGGAAGTCAGCGAGAGACTTCGCGCCATGTTGCGCGCCTTCGATGCTTGGATGAAAAATTGTGTCAGCCATAAAATTAGATGTTATGAGTTCGTTGTGTTGACAGTTTGCGAGCGTAAAGCCCTGTCTCGTAGGAGGCAATTGGATTTTTCAACGCAAAGACGCCAAGGGGGCAAAGATGCGAAAGTGGCGAGAACGGAAAAAATTCGTCGGAAAGTCGCACATTGCCGCACATTGTCACACATTCCCGCACATTGTGGCACTTTTGTGTAAAATAAGTGGCACTTTTTAACGTTACAGAGAGCATACCCGATGGGGAAAGTAGCACAGAAAGTGGATGGTTGATGGTCGACGGAACCGAAAATGTTTCTTTTTTAAAACCGATATTACCCGGCACTACTCGATACCATGCGCTACCCACCCGCGGACACGAATATGCAATTTTCGCTGTTTTTGAAGCGAAATTGATCTTCGTTCGTGTTTTTGTTGCGGTTTGCATGGCGTGTTGTTTCCATTTTTTTCTTTTAAAGGGCTTGCTTGCGGCACCTCTTCCCTACCCAAGTAGAGCATGCCGTAGTTTAACATGAAGCCACTGTTTGTTAACTATTACAGAATCGACCTATAGGACAGGAACTGGAGTAAAGGCATCGAAAACCAACTCAAGGTGGAAGCATCTGCAAACTAAAGGAAAATGGCGGCGTCTTTCCAAAAACGAACGATGTTAGGGAGTGATACCTTTTGGGCCCCGTTTGCCGACTTGAACCTGTGAGAGCCGATCACAGGCGCGAGCACCCAGACGAATGGAGGATCAAAGGTTTAAGAAAGGAGTAGTGTTGTGAATCAGACTGTGGAGGAATGGAACAAGACGCTGGTGCTAATGGCCTTCGACACCTTGTTTAACAAGCGGGACTACCAGGCGGCTGAGCGCTATTGGTCACCTCACTACATTCAGCACAGCGCCCATATCGCGCCGGGTCGCGAAGGCCTGTTTAATCTCGTCAAGGGCAGCCCGCCAACGCTCAAGTATGAGCCCGGCACAATCGTAGCCGAGGGAGATTTTGTAATCGTACACGGCCGGTTTTCAGGAATCGGGCAGCCGGTCAACTGGATTGCCGCTGACATTCTTCGCGTCCAGGACGCAGTCTTAGTCGAGCACTGGGATGTGATTCAAGACGAAGCCAAACGTGAGGAATCAAAAAGCGGCCTTCCTATGTTCGGCGACGAGTTTGGTTGAGTGAACGCTAAATCGCATAAGTATAGGCTGAACGCAGTTCTGGCTGCCACGATCCTCGGGTCGAGCATGGTGTTTATCGACTCGACGGTCGTGAATGTCATCCTCCCCCGGCTTCAAGTGGAACTGGGCGTCACCGGCGTCCAGATCCAGTGGGTGGTGGATGGCTATCTGCTCTTTCTCTCGGCGCTGCTCCTGTTGGGCGGGGCTCTGGGCGACCGCTTCGGGAGGCGCGTTGTTTTCGAGACGGGCATTGTCGTTTTTGCGGCGGCCTCGGTGGGTTGCGGGCTGTCCCGCAGCTTGTGGTCACTCACTCTGGCCAGGTGCGTGCAGGGAATCGGGGGCGCAATGCTGACGCCGGGGAGCCTCGCGATCCTCAATGCGTGCTTTCCTGGCGCCGACCGCGGCAAGGCCATCGGGACCTGGTCGGGCTTCACCGCGATCACGACGGCTCTTGGCCCAATGTTAGGCGGTTGGTTGAGCGACAGCTTTTCCTGGCGGTGGGTCTTTTTCATCAACGTGCCGCTGGCACTGGTCACGTTGTTCATTAGTCGCAAGTTTGTTCCCGAACTGCGCCCGGATGCCGCCCGACCCGCCCTGGACCTCAAGGGAGCCGCCGCTTCGATGCTCGGCCTCGGGGGTGTTACGCTGGGCCTGGTCGAGTCGGCGCGTGCCGGAGTGCAGAGCCCGTATGTCTGGACAGCTCTCGTCGGCGGTTTGCTCCTGCTGCTGCTGTTCCTTCGACTTGAAAGTACCTCGCCGGCCCCAATGCTGCCCTTGAGCCTTTTCGAGTCGAAAGTGTTTTCCGGGGCGAACGCTCTGACCTTGCTGCTCTATGGCGGCTTTGGCGCGGTCTTGTATTTTCTGCCCTTTAACCTGATTCAGGTTCAAGGGTTCACCGCAACCCAGTCCGGCGCTGCGATTTTGCCGCTCGTATTGATCATGTTCCTGATCTCGCGCTGGTCGGGAAGCGTATATGACAGGTTCGGGGCGAGGCTGCCCTTGACCATCGGTCCGCTCCTGGTGGCGTACGGATTTCTGTTGCTGGGCTATTTGCCGGGGTTCCACTCCCACTATTGGACGCAATTCTTTCCAGGGATCGCGGTGCTGGCGATCGGGATGGCCATTTGTGTTCCGCCGCTGACCACGGCGGTGCTGGCGGCGGCGCCGGATAAACGATCCGGCATCGTCTCGGGAGTTAACAACGCCGCTGCGCGATTGGGATCACTCCTGGCTGTGGCTGGCTTGACCCTCTTTGTTTTCTTTTCCTTTGCCCGGCATCTGCAAATCGAACTGGGCCCTCTGGCGATTAATCCGGACACCAAAGGCCAGCTCATGGCGCAGTCGCAAAGCCTGGCCGCGCCGAAGATTCCTAAGGCAGATCCGCGCGTGAAATTTCTACTGACGCAGGCGGTTGCTGAGTCGTATTTAAAGAGCTTCCGGGAGGTGACTCTGATTGCCGCGCTGCTGGCAGTTTCGGGCGCGGTGGTCGGCTGGACGACGTTAAAGGGGGTCGGCGTCGAAGCCGGCGGGAAGAGTTCCCAAAGGCAGATGCGTCAATGGACTTGTTAGGCCACGGTGGGTAGACGCGACTAAGGTTGTAGGATTGCCAGCTTCCCCAAGTATCCGCAGCGACAGAGCCTTGAAATTTCCGTCCCTTTGCGCCACGAGGCGAATTCCAACTGTGAGAGCAATACTGGAAATGGGTGCTTGGACTTACCTATCCAACTTGCTGAGTGCATAAGACAAAACCAACCGCGAACGACCGGTTTTGGACAAGGTTACCGAACCAGCATTGGCAAAATAATCACACTGCCTTCGACAACGAACCTTTGAGGTAGCCGTGATAGGCGGAAATAAGGTCCTGCCTTTTCGTCGCTACGAGGTACGCGCATGCGCCTTTGAAAAATCTTTGCGCCTCGACCCTATTTCCAAGCGCCGCATTGATGATCGCCAACTTGGCATTCAGAAGAAGAATCGAACTCTCAAACACGTGATATCTGTTTTTCGCATTTTGAAGCACCCCTGCTAACGATTCGCGAAACAGGCGGTCAGCCGAAACAAAATCCTTTTCGCGATAGGCGATCATGCCACGAAGACGCGTGACCGCTGGGATTACGATTGCCGCGAGTGTTTTGCCTTCGACTTTTGACAATAAGACCTTTGCTTCTTCGACAAACTCGAAAGGGTCAAGCAAGTAACTGGCAAGGTCGATACATGCGATCGAATCCTCGTTGGATGCAACAAACGATTGACGGCGATATTCAAGTGCCTTGTCGAATTGTTGCGCGACATTATACATCGTGCCGATGTGGGACAGTCGCAACCATTCCGGCATATTCGACGCTGCCGCCTCTTCGCTAAAAAGTTTCATGCCTTGTTCAACCTGGCCGGTGCCGGCCAAAGCTAGGCTCCAATAGCGTGCAACCTCCGCGCGGCCCATTCCGATTTTTGTGCGTTTGTGCGCCTTATTCAGCTGGTCGATGCATTGCAAAACCTCCTGCCAGCGCCACCATGTGCGCGCAGTGTTCAATCGTATGAACAGTTTAGAAGGCGCGGCAAACCAGACGTGAATTACCGGAAACAAAAAGACCACGACGAGCAACAGCGCGCCAATAATAACAATGCCGACTGTTTGCTGGCGGTAAATACTCCAGGCAAGAAGCACCGCGCAAAAACCGATCGTTCCCTTTGCGTCGACAACGGAGGTCATCCAGCGTTGCCAGAATCCGGGCTGCTCTCCTTTGTGAAACTGGAGTTCCTCCTTCGGCGTGAGTTGTGGCTGATACTCCGTCGGCGTGACTTTCGCCATCGATTTGTGGATGTAATTCGCGATCTCTCCTGTGTGAAGTTGCAGTTGCGTCCAGCCTCTTCCTTCAAGAGTTGCTTTTGCTTCCTCGACGTTGGGAGCTTCGACGCGTTCAGCAGATTCCTCTCCGGACGGATTCTTACCGGACCAAAGGTAGGTTGGCATGCGTTCGGGTATATCCGTCCTGACCACAGCCGTCAATTCTGACAAAAAACCGAAACGGGGTCAGTTTAAAACAACCGGCGCCCGACTGGGTGACCCCTTTTCTTTTGCTGTCTAGTGATTTTTGATCAAAGCCAAGACAAGCCCAGAAGAGGCTAAAAGACATAGCGCCCCGACAAAGCGAATATTGATGATATACACGTTTGATTGCATGAAATTTCTTATGACGGTTTTATTCCGAGTTGGACCGCAATCAAATACCCGTATCGCGAACGATTGAACTTTTCGCGGAAAGCATTAAAAAGTAATTCCCAAACCAAGGAATACAAATAACGCAGCTAACGGTCCAAAGAGCTCCATAAAAGGGTTATTGCGATTGTTCGTCGCTCGATTTGAATTTCTCCACATTGAGATGCGGTCCAAGGAGATGGGGGTTTCCAAGGTCAAATCGCAGCGCAACGTGCTAAAGCGCTTTTATTTGCTGCGGCTGGCTAACACCAGACGAAAAGGGGTCAAACGCCAGCTCCGGGCGCGCACATCTTCCCCGGCCAACCGAATATTTTCTTCGAACACGGGTCAGTCCTAACTCTCTTTGACCCCTCTTTCGAGTTTCGTTGACACCGAGTATGGCGAGTTTGCATCATACTATCGAAGTTCTGTCGTCTTGTGAATTTACTCGGAAAAACTTTCGGAGTGATCGTCGGTTCCGTAGCGCTCGCGGCGGCGACGCTCGCGCAGCCTGCTAATGATAATTTCGCGCAGAGACTGACTATCATCGGCACTAATATTGCCGTTTCCGGCTCTCTTTCCAACGCGACCGCCGAAGTTGGCGAACTGCTTCTTCCGGGGATTTCCAGCGGCCAGACCGCTTGGTGGACTTGGACTGCTCCATCAAACGGCATCGTCAACCTTTCCGTTTCTGCCACTAATTTCAACCCACTGCTGACTGCTTACACCGGCACCGATATTTCAACTCTTCTCCTCGTCGCGAGTAACAACTATCAAATCTGCTATGCTGACGGCGCATGCGGGTGTCACTGGCGCGAACGCGACGGCACGACTTTCCACGTCGCTCGCGGAGAGTCGTATCAAATCGCCGTGGATTCCGCGATTTGGACGGATGCTTCGATGGGAGAGCTGAGCATACCCGTAACCAACGACGAAGGGGTCGTGGATGGAGATTTGATGTATTGGGGGCCAAGCTTCAACACAAACGTTAATCCCGGTGGTGATTTGACGATGCAATTGCAGTTCACCCCCACGCCACGGAACGATGACTTTGAAAATCGTGTTGCACTGTTCGGATCGCAAACCCGAACGCAAACGTCAAACGCTGGTGCGACAAAACAAGCAGGCGAACCTAATCATCTTGGAAATCCGGGCGGCAGTTCCGTTTGGTTTTCGTGGACGGCACCGGCATCAGGGCGAGTGACCTTGTCCACAAATAACATTCCGCCCTATTTGCCGCCGTCTTGGACCGATGGTAACGGCGTCGACGTCATTGATGTTAGTATTGGGCCGCCGAGTTGTGGAGAAGCCATTGACCAAAACCCCCCGCCTGTTTTCTATCCACTTTTGGCCGCTTATACAGGCATTGCTGTCGATTCGCTCGCATCGGCAAATTGCTTACCAATGTCACTCGAGGCATATCCCCACGCCGTGGAGTTCGATGCAATCAAGGGACAAACCTATCCGATTGCATTCGATGGCAATATGGGAACAACCGGCGACTTAACCATGTATCTCGCGCTGACTCGACCCGCGGTTAACGATAATTTCAAAGATCGCGTTCACCTCCACGGCGTTTATATCGCGGCCAATGGATTCAACGCTGGCGCAACACATGAAAATGGCGAGCCAATTGCGAACCGCTCTACCGGCAAAAGTGTTTGGTGGTCCTGGACCGCGCCGGTCACAGGCACGGTCACGGTTAATTTAACCGGGAGTGACTATTCATTTCCTCTTGCTGTTTTCACGGGAAACAGCGTCTCCGATCTTACCCAAATCGCGACCGGGCAAGGCAACGCGTCGTTCAATGCCACTCAAGGAAAGGTGTATCAAATCGGAGTTTATGATGCTGCCGGATTGACGGGCCAAATTAAATTTACACTGACCGCCCCTGTAATTGAGCTGCCCCTTCTGCGCAATCAGAGCGCAAGTTGGATGAGACTTCTTTCCTTCAGAGCATCACCGGGACAAGTCGCACTTTTGCAGACACAGCGGGCGAACCGTTGGTGTAATGTAGCTGTCGCTCAATCGCGTTCAACCGTGGTTTGGTTTGCTCTCCCCCGGAATAGCGATATGGGTAACTCTTATCGTGCCGTTGTTATCGACTACAATTCCGCCGCAATGCCTCTCGGCCATACGTTCGTGTCTGTTGATCACGCCATTCAACAAGGCGAGATCAATGCCGGTTACTTTCCCCCCGTGCCGTCGCATTGATAAGGTCTGGAGCCATCATCGGCTAATTCCTTAAGAAAAGGGGGCAGACCCGAATGGCCCCTTTTTCGTCGTCTGTTGTCTGTCGCGGCTTCCGCGATCACGAACCAATCGCAAGTTCGGCGGTGGGGAGTTGAATAGTGGGACGATGCGGAAATCGTTCCTACCATTTACCACGGTTGCGCTATTTGTGACAGCGACTATGTGCTACCTGAACTCCACGTCATCAATTTGGAAAACGAACTTTCCAGCGGGTTGGCCAGCGCCGAAGAAAAGGCCGGTGATGTCATGGCCGTCGAGTCCATCGAAATCGCGGAGTTTGAAAGTAAATTGCTTCCAGTCCGCGCCGGCTTTGAATTTTTGGATGGCAGGTGCAAACCCGCGACTCGTCGCAAAAAACATCACGTTGTAATTGCGTCCATCGCCTTTGGCCCAGAAACTCATTTCCTTTTTAGAACTAAGGTCAGCGGCGGCCATGGGATAGGAACCGGGAAAGAAAATCGCTCCAGACCAGGCATACGACAGGTCGCCGACAACAGTGCCTTTGATTTCGAGCGCGCCTTTGCTGTTGTGCGCGCCACCAGAGACGATGCGAAATTCGGACGTCGATTCTCCGCCGCGAAGTGCGTCAGTGGACCCTTGCCAACCGGAACCGAACTTCACGTCAGGTTCGGAACCCTCGAAGTCGCTGACTAATTTGGTTGAAGGTTGAGGGTTGAGCGTTGAGGGATTGGACGTGGATTCGTCAGACTTCGTTGTCGCGAATTTCTTGCGATATGTCGCGCGGTCGAGGGGGAAGCCTTCTTTCCAAACGCCGACGATGTGCCGCGTAGCGAGAATGTTTGCGGTGGGATCGCCGTCGACGAGCACAAGATCGGCGCGTTTGCCGACGGCGATTTGGCCACGGTCGTTCAGGTGAAAACAGCGCGCGGGAACCAACGTCGCGGCGGCGAGCGCTTCCGTTGGAGTGAGGCCGGCGTGAACGAGATTTTCAAGTTCCTGATGGAGGCTCGCGCCGTGTGCGGTGCCGGGGTTCGGGCAATCGGTTCCGGCAAGGATCGGGACTGAAGCCGACTTAAGTTGGCGCACGGCCTCCTCGGCAGCGGAGTAGTCGAGCCAGGTTGGAGTCCGCCATGGGAAAGTGCGCAGAAGTTGGGTTTTGTCACCAGCTGCGATGAACGGCCCAATGTTCGGGTCTTTCGCCAAAGCGTCGCCGCCGGATTGACCAGCGACACTGCGCAGAACGGCGAGGGTTGGGACGACGAAGGCGTGATGGTCTGCGACCAGTTTTGCGAATTGCGGATCGGGTTTGCGGTCCTGAAATAAGTGCGCGAGACCATCAGCGCCTGCTTCGATGGCGTCGCGAGCGTCTTGCAATGTTCCGATGTGAACGACGGCGAGTTTCTTGCGATTGTGCGCGGCTTCGATAACGGCGTGGAGTGTTTCTTTGCTCAGCGTCGGAATGGTGATGTGATAAGCACTGCCGTTGTCGTAAACGATTTTGATGTAATCGGAGCCTTCCGCGATCCGCGCATCAACAAACGCCTGGGCATCGTCGGATGGGCGCAGCGTCGGAATTTTTCCGCCATATTCGGTGCCGTGACCGCGCGGTGCGGTCACGAGAATTCCAGCCGAACGCAAGTCGGCCAATTCCGAGGCGTGAGCACCCTTCAACTCGCGACGCATCTGCGAGAGAGAGTCGAGATCACAAAACATATCCAGCTCCGTCGTAACGCCGAACACCAGGGCCGCGCGCAGCGAATTGACGGAATGCGCGTGGGCGTGCGCATCGATCAAACCGGGCAGCAGTGTCTTGCCGGCGCCATCGATAATTTCGGCATCGGCTGGAATTGGCCCGGTCCCAACAGAGCTGATCTGGCCGTTCTGGATGACAACGGTTGTTGGTGGAAGGGATTGGATGCCGTCAAAGACACGGACGTTTTTGAAAGCGATTGGGGCGGCGGTAGCGTTTGAGGCAGCAATTAGATAAACGAGCAAAAACGCTGCGATGGGTTTGGTGATCTTTGATGGCATCGAGTTAGAGTGGTCGAATTGGACGAAACGTGACAATAAAAGAAGGAATTCTTCGGTTTCAAAAAAAATGTCACGTTTTGGACTCGGGCGGCCATAGATAAATGCAGGAAACGGATGACTGCAATCTTGCGGGAAAAAAACATGTAGCTTTTCCAGGTAACGGAATCAACATAACAGCCGTCCGTTGAATTCAAGAGGAGGGTAACGCACATGCAAGTAACGCAAAAAAACTTACGCCGATGCGGTTTTACTTTAATCGAGTTGCTGGTCGTTATTGCCATTATTGCGATCCTGGCAGGTTTGTTGTTACCGGTGCTGAGTCGGGCAAAAGAGAGTGCTCGAACCACCGATTGCCTCAGTCGCTTGAAGCAACTCGGGATAGCGATGCAGGTCTATAGCGACGACAACAAACAGTTGTTGCCTGTGGCGCATGAAGTCGTGTTTTGGGGGAACCCAACTCCTTGCACTATTTGCAATACTAACGTCCAGGCGTGGCTTTTTACGCTGCTTCCGTACTTTCAAAACAGCAATCTCGTCTGCTGCCCATCGCTCTCGAAGCAATATCAACACTCGCGATTCAGCTATTTTATGGGAGCGCGTGCGGTATGGGTGCAGACCCAAAAACATGGCAGTGTGTCCGTGCCGCAGATGGCGTCGCCGTCGTGCTACATCCTGTCGGGAGATGCCAATGTGGATACGAGGCCAGATGACGCTGATCCAGACGATTACGCCGTGGATGTCGCCTTTGGGAACAAATCTCCAGTGCACAATTCGCGGGAAAACATTCTCTTCGCCGATGGCCACGCAAAGACTTGCCCGAAGTTTGATGTTGGCGAGATGACCTATTTTTATGCGGCCACCAATGCTCCCTTTTGAGTGGGTAAGAAAAACATGTCGCTTTTTTCACAGTAAAGGAATCAACATAACACCGCTCGTTAAATTCAAAGAGGAGGGATACGCGAATGCAACAAACCCAAAATAGCTGTCGTCGAGCCGCTTTTACTTTAATTGAGTTGCTTGTCGTTATTGCCATTATTGCAATCCTGGCTTTCCTGCTGTTACCGGTCCTCGGAAGAGCCAAAGTGTTCGCACAACGCAAAGCGTGCATGGCAAATTTAAAGTCACTGGCTCTTGGCAGTAAAATGTATGCCGACGATAACCGCGGCAAGCTGGTGGCAAGCTGGCCGTTGGGGTGGAGCAATTATCCGGTCAATCCATATTCATGGTGTCCAGGCTGGGGCTCGACGGCGCCGCAAGACCTGACCTATGGGCCATCTCCGGAATATAGCTGCACGAACGTTTACGCTATCCAACACGGTGCGATCTTTTCTTATGTCCAAAACGCCAAAGCTTTTCGCTGCCCAACCGACCAACGGCTAAGCGACGGCGTCCCATTGGTTCGCAGCTACTCGATGAATGCCTGGATGAACGGGCGTAGCTCGGATCCTTCTGGAAATTCCACAACGTTTTTAACACCGGATGACGATGGCGATCTGACCTATACGTTTTTTCGCAAAGAAAACCAATTAACCAGCCCGTCGAAGTTATGGCTCTTAATCGATGAAGACGATAAGACGATCAACGACTCAATGTTCATGGTTTTTATGGGGGCGAACAATTACATCTGGGACCAGCCTACGCGACGACATGGCAACAATTACGAATTGGTTTTCGCGGATACGCATGTTGAGCCTATGACGCTTGTGAATGGGACATCTGACTGGACAGGAGCCCCGACCAACAGGGACTGGGAAAATCTCAAGTCTCTCACCACGATTCCTCAGCAATGAAACAAGCTGGAGCATTTCAAAAGTTCGCAGGCATAGTGCTTGTCTTTTGTGCTGTGCTAATGGTCGGTTGCCATAAAAAATCGTTCTCCCCTCAATCGCGGTTCCTCGATAGTGACACGAGCGTTGTTCTGGTCGATGCATGGATACTCGATCATGCGCCACCGTTGTTCCAGGCGTTGGTCGAATACGAAGGGGCGAATCCGATTCAAAAATATGACATGCGCGCCATCTTACGCTCAATGGATGGCCGTAATGGAAGAGGAAATCTTTGGAACCATCCAGTTCCAGTTGCACCAGGGAAAGACGGGAAAGCGCGTGTGATTTGGGAATTTATCGATTTACCATCTGAAATAAAATCGATCAGCCTGCAAATTGATTTTACAGATAAACAAATCCACACGGTTCAATCGCTCAAGTTTGACCTCCCGTCTCGCAGCCAACTTAAGACAAAGTAGTATTGGCATTTGCCTGGAAGAATCGGTCGATGTGGAAATCGTCCTACCCGGGATTGAATGCGCCTCATATCGTTTTCGTCTGCAACTGTGGACTTTTGCGTAACCGTTTTGTAGGATCACGTATCTATCCCTGTGCATGTGTTGGATTGCTGTTCGTAGTGCTGTTGTCGCCGCGCTTTTTTGCGCGACGCTCACGCTTTGCGCCGCGAAAGAGAACAATCAATCCGACAAAGGCATCGAGTTTTTTGAGAAAAACATCCGGCCAGTGCTCGTGACGCAGTGTTACAAATGTCACAGCACAAAAAGTGTGAAGGTCAAAGGCGGACTCCTGGTCGATTCGCGCGATGGATTGTTGAAAGGCGGCACATCGGGTCCGGCCATCGTGCCGAAACAGCCGAAGAAAAGTCTATTGCTCAAAGCGGTGAGTTATTCGGACGCCGATTTGCAGATGCCGCCGAAGAACAAGTTGTCGGCGCAACAAATCAAAGATCTGGAAACGTGGATCAAAATGGGCGCTCCGAACCCACGTCATGCAACCGTCACCATAACCCCCACCCCGCTCTCAACGAACCTTTGGTCGCTGAAACCAATCAGCAAACCAGCCCTGCCGAAAGTTCGTAATGCCGATTGGGCAAAAAGTCCCGTTGACCTTTTCATTCTCGCGAAACTCGAAGACAAAGGTCTGACACCGGTCGCTTCTGCGACTAAACGAACGCTCATCCGGCGGGCCACGTTCGATCTGATCGGGCTTCCACCAACACCGGAAGAGATCGACGCGTTCTTAAAAGACAAGTCACCGCACGCATTCGAGCGCGTTGTAGACCGCCTCCTGGCGTCGCCGCATTATGGCGAGCGTTGGGGACGCCATTGGCTGGACCTGGTTCGTTACGCCGACACCTCCGGCTGCAACTCGGATTTTCCCGTGCCGTCCGCGTATCGTTATCGCAACTACGTCATCGACAGCTTCAATTCCGACAAACCTTATCCCGAATTTATCCGCGAACAGATCGCGGGCGACTTACTCCCCGCAAAAAACGTCGAGCAGCGGAACGAACACATTATTGCCACGGGTTATCTCGCGATTTCGCGCCGGTTCGGTTCGCGCGCCCAGGAAATGCATCTCACGCTCGAAGACACGATTGATAATCTCGGCAAGACGATGCTCGGCCTGAGCGTCGGTTGCGCGCGTTGTCACGACCACAAATTCGATCCCATCCCGACGCGCGATTACTACGCGCTCTATGGAATTTTCAACAGCACTCGCTACGCATTCCCTGGCACGGAAGTCTATCGACACCCGAAAAATTTCGTTCCGCTCAACGGTGGCACGAACATGGAGGAAATCGCGCAACACGAAACCGAGCTCAGCCAACTCGATGATGAGTTGGAAAAGCTTTCAGACGAAAAACGCGCGCTGCGCCGATTCGATAAGGCAAAGCATGACGACGATAAAACTGAGGAAGCTACTCCCGAGCAAATGCAAAAGTTACTCGAGATCAAAGCGGCCATCGAGGACGTGCGCACGCGTCAGAAACTTTTGGAATCGGAGATTCCCAATATCGACCGCGCCTACGCTGTTTCTGAAGGGACACCAGCGAACGCCAAAATTCAAATCAGAGGCATGCCATCTGACCCGGGCGCCGAAGCTCCGCGAGGTTTTCTGCAGGTGCTCGGTGGGCAAACAGTGCCGGCTGATGAAAAAGGAAGCGGGCGCCGTGAACTGGCTGAATGGTTGACCGCCACCCACAATCCGCTGACATGGCGCGTGATGGCCAACCGCATTTGGGAATACCACTTTGGACGCGGGCTTGTGCAAAGCGCCAGCGACTTCGGCACACGAGGCAAACCGCCGACGCATCCGGAATTGCTCGACTATCTCGCGTCACGATTTTTAGAAAGCGGCGGCTCCATTAAACAGATGCATCGCCTCGTCATGCTGTCGCAGGTCTATCAACTTTCTGCCGCCGAAAATGACCACGACTATGCAACGGATGTGAACAACGATTTTCTTTGGCGCTTCAACCGGCAACGACTCGAAGCCGAAGAAATCCGCGACACCATTTTGGCGATCAGCGGTGCGCTGGATCTAACGCGCGGCGAGGGTCACCCTTTTCCGCCCGAAAGCGACTGGAAATACTCGCAGCACAAACCGTTTGTTGCCGATTACGAATCGAACCGTCGCAGTGTTTACCTCATGCAACAACGGATTCGGCAGCAGCCCTTTTTAGCATTATTCGATGGAGCGGACGCCAACGCGACCACCCCCGAGCGGCCACTCAGCGCGAGTCCTCTCCAAGCGCTATTCCTGATGAACGATCCGTTTGTCTACGCGCAGGCCGACAATTTTGCCGTCCGGCTCGCCCTGGCATTCTCCAAAACCGCCGACCGTATCAACTACGCCTACCAACTTGCGTTCGGACGACCGGCCACACGCGCCGAAATTCGCGAAGCCCAAGCGTATCTCAAACAATGCGGCGTAGAATTAACTCAGGCCGGAACGCCCGTTGAGGAGCGATCGCGCGCGGCTTTGGCCAGTTTCGCGCGCGTGATTTTCAGCAGCAACGAATTCTTTTTTGTCGAATGATTCACTCACCTTATTCCGTCAGTCGTCGACACATGATTCGCTCGCTCGTGAGTGGCTCAATTTTGTTGCCGGGAATCTTGTCACAACTGCTCGCGCAGGATGCCGACGATGATAGCCCGCTCGCGCCGCGCACACCGCATTTTCCCGCGCGCGCCAAACGCGTCATCTTCCTCTACATGTCTGGAGGCACGTCGCACATCGATACGTTCGATCCAAAACCAAAGCTCATTGCCAGTCACGCCCAGCACGTTGATAGCAAGAAACCAGCGGGCCCGCGTTACCTTGCGCCGCTGTGGGATTTTAAACCGGGCGGCAAATGCGGCATTCAAGTCAGCGACCTGTTTCCCAACATCCGCGAGTGCGTGGATGACATTTGTCTTATTCGTTCGATGCACGGTGATGCCGGAGACCATTTTCAAGCGACACTCGGAATTCATACCGGTTCAGTGACGGTGAAGCGTCCGAGCCTTGGTTCCTGGGTAAGCTACGGCCTCGGAACCGAAAACCAGAATCTGCCGTCCTTCGTTGTGCTCGCCCCGGATTTGCCATACGCCGGCAGCCAGGTCTGGAGTTCGGATTTTCTGCCCGGCTACCATCAAGGCACCCGCATCACCAACGGACCCGAACCTATCCCCGACTTAAATCGCCGCGCGCCTTCCAAAGCGATTCAGGAACTTGAGCTTTCTTTGATCGACCGTTTCAATCGCAAACATCAACAGACGCGACCCACGGATAATCTCCTCGCAGCTCGATTGAAATCGTTCGAAACCGCTTACGGCATGCAACGCGCCATGCCTGAGGTGATGGATTTGAGCAAAGAAACCGACGCGACGCTCAATCTCTATGGATTGGAACGCGGCAGCACCAAAGGTTTCGGCTGGCAATGTTTGGTCGCGCGACGCATGGCCGAGCGCGGCGTGCGTTTTATTGAGTTGATCGACGTTGGTTCGCACGACAATTGGGACGCGCATGCTGACATGAAATCGCACGAGCCCCTGGCTCAAAATGTCGATAAGCCGATTGCCGGTCTGCTGCGCGATTTGAAATCACGCGGCATGCTTGACGACACGTTGGTGGTGTGGACAACTGAGTTCGGTCGCACCCCTGCCAGCGAAGGCCAGAAAGGTCGCGGACATCACAACCGCGCATTCACATCGTGGCTGGCGGGAGGCGGTGTGAAGGGCGGTTATGTTTACGGTAAAAGCGATGACTACGGCGATGGCATCGCGGAAAATCCCGTTCACACGCACGACTTTCATGCGACGATTTTGCATCTACTCGGCTTCGACCATACGAAGCTGACCTTCCGGCACGCGGGCCGCGATTTTCGCCTCACGGATGTGGCGGGGAATGTGATCAAAGATCTGATTGCCTAGTCAACTAGCTCAGTCAAAAGAAGAAGAGCCCTCGGTTTTCGAAGGCTCTGGCAGGTGTCAGAGGGATAGTGCGTTTAGGATTCAGGTTTGATTAACCCTTGGCCTTACGCGGCTCGTTAATAATAGAAACACCGCGGTTTGGAAAAGTTTCGCGGACTATTTCGCGAGATGGCAGGCAGCCCAGTGACCGGTCGAAAGTTGCCGCAGTTCAGGCACTTCTGTTTGACACTGCGACTGAGCAATTGGACAGCGCGGATGAAATGGACATCCGGAGGGCGGATTGATTGGCGATGGGATTTCACCGGCTAACACGATGCGCGCGCGCTTGGCGTCGGGATCTACAACCGGCACCGCAGAAATGAGCGCCTGGGTATACGGATGCTTCGGACTGCGCACGACGCTTTTGGCCGGGCCGAGTTCTACCACGCGGCCGAGATACATCACCATGATGCGTTGACTGATGTGTTCGACGACGGCAAGGTCGTGCGCAACGAACAAGAAGGCGACGCCTCGCTCGCGTTGAAGGTCTTGTAAAAGATTGATGATTTGGGCTTGAACGGAAACGTCGAGCGCGCTGACGGGTTCGTCACAAACGATCAGCTCAGGTTCAACCGCGAGCGCGCGAGCGATGCCGATGCGTTGACGTTGGCCGCCGCTGAATTCGTGTGGGTAACGTTGAGCGTGGATCGGGTCGAGTCCAACAGAGGTGAGTAGTTGCTCGATGCGTTTATTGCGATCGCCGTTTTGAGCAAGGCGATGGATATCCAATGCTTCCCCGATAATTTCACCAACCGTCATGCGCGGGTTAAGCGAATTGTACGGGTCCTGGAAAATCATCTGGAACTTGCGACGCTTCGCGCGTAGAGCGGCACCTTCGAGGTCGGCGATGTTTTGGCCGTCCAAAAAGATTTCGCCGGATGTCGGCTGGATTAATTTGACGATGGCACGACCGAGGGTCGTTTTGCCACAGCCGCTTTCGCCGACGAGTCCGAGAGTTTCGCCTGGGGCAACGTCGAAGCTGACGCCGTCCACAGCTTTGACGAATTGTTTCGTCTTACTGAACATCCCCTGCCGCACGGGAAAATGGACCTTCAGGTCACGGACGCTCAAACCCGCTTCGTCGCCAACATTCATCAATTGAGTTTTTCGAGTTCGGTGCTGATTAGCTGGACCAACGGTTTCACCGTCTCACGGCTGAAATCAAAACGGCAGCCGGCCGCCTCGAACAACTCGGGCAATGGACGCGAACCGCCGAGTGCGAGACCGCGATGGTATTCGCTCAAGGCTTTCGCGCGGTCTTTGCGCGAGTTGGCCCAGATCTGTAATGCGCCGAGCTGTGCGATGCCGTATTCCACGTAGTAAAACGGATGCAGGAAAATGTGGAGTTGGCGATGCCACAAGTTCGCGCGCGCTTTTTCGTAACCGCTCCAATCGACGTCGCCGCCAAAGCGGTCCATCAAATCCATCCAGGCTTTCTGACGTTGATCGCGGGTGTGGCCGGGATGCGAGTAGATCCAATGTTGGAACGCATCGACGGTCGCGATCCACGGGAAGATTTCCACAATGCCCTCGAGATGATCGCGGCGGGCGCGACGCGCGTCGTTGGCATTGTAAAACGCTTCAATGAATTCGTTGCCGAGCAATTCCATGCTCATCGACGCGACTTCGCAGAATTCGATTGGGGCGCTGCGATATGGATAAATATCTTCTTCCTTTGTCGCGAGCGCGTGGAAAGCGTGGCCGGCTTCGTGCAAAATTGTTTCGACGTCGCGTTGGACGCCGATGGCATTCATGAAGATGAACGGCAGGCGCGCTTCGTTCAGCGTCGATTGATAGCCGCCGGGCGCTTTGCCTTTGCGATTATCCAGGTCGAGCAAGCACTTGTTGTTCATGAGCGCGAACTCGTCGGCGAGTTGTTTGTCGACTTGATTGAAAATTATTTGGGTCTTGTCGACCATCGTTTCGACTTTTTCAAATGGCCGAAGCGCCGGACGATTCAACGCGTCGACAGCGAGGTCCCACGGGCGGAGTTTCTCGAGGCCGAGTTGTTTGCGGCGCTCGGCCTGGAGTGTTTTGAGAACGGGCATGACCTCTTTCTCAATTGCTTCGTGGAACTTCAGGCAATCCTCGGGCGTATAGTCGAAACGGCCTTTGGCGCGGAACGCGTAATCGAGATAGTTTTTGAACCCGGCGTTCTTGGCGATTTGTTCGCGGATTTTGAGGAGTTGATCGAAGATCTCTTCGCACTTCTCCGCTTCCTGGAGACGACGGTTGGCGACCAGTTCCCACGCCTCTTTGCGCAAAGGACGATCAGGTTCTTCTAAATAGCGCCCCATCTGCACAAGCGTCTGTTCCTTGCCTTGGAATTGGACGGTCAACGAACCAATGAGCTTTTGGTATTGTTGCGAGAGCTTGGCTTCTTCGGTTTCGAGCGGGACGTTTTCGGGACGATAGAGTTCGACGCTGACTTTGGTGTCGCGATCGAAAACGAGGTAGCGCTCTTTCGGCAAATCTTTGCGCGCGGGACTGGCGAGATAGAGCTCGTTGAGCTTGAAACGGCGCGGCTTGATCTCGGGTTCGATGTGTTCGACGAAATGGAGGTAAGCCTTTTCCGCGTCCGCGTTATCCGTGTGGCACGTCATGGCGATGTAACGGCGCGACGCTTCTTCATCGAGCGCGGCGAATAATTCGCTGCTATCGACCAGCCACTGTTCCAACTGCGGCACGGTTTTAGCGGATTGGATTTGAGATTCGAGTTCGTCGAACAACGGCGCGATCTGTTTCCAGTCGCCGAGATCGATTTCCTTCGGGACGAAAGAACGTGGCCGATATGGCGGCAAATTTTCGAAAGGCAACAAATTCATAGGCGTAAGATAAGTTAAACGGATGCAGTTGTCGCCTTGGAAACTTTTCCGGGCGCAATCGGCGCCGCAGTCCACAAACGATTGACGGTCCAGACCAAAATTGCGGCGGTCACGACTGCGATGCACATCAAGCCGATGGCGGCATTAGTGCGGCCGTAAAGGTAATTACCGATTGCAAACAACGCGGACCAAATCAGTGCGCAGCCGGAGCTCCAGCCAATCATCGCGAGCGGGATGTTTTCGCCACTGCTGGATTTGGGCAGGCCAGCTTGTTTGCGGATGATTTCCCAGCCGGGCCCGAACGGTCGGACGCGTTTGTAGAAGTCGATGAGGATGGCGCGGTCGGTTTGCGGGCCGACGAGCGCAGTGACAACCCAGCAAACAGTAGTGACCATGACGGTGATGAGGAGGGCGTGATCGGTGCTGAAGCTGATTCCATTTTTGTTGAGGATCAGCAAAGTGATGGATGCGCCGAACGAACTGATCATCGCAACGACTTCGCACCATGCAGTGATGCGCCACCAGAACCATCGGAGTAAATAAAGCAAGCCTGTGCCGGCGCCGACCTGGAGCATGATATCGAAACTGTTTTTAGCACTGTCCATGAGATACACGACGGCCGATGAGAACAGGAACAGCACGATCGTAGCAACGCGCGCGGTCATGACGTAATGCTTTTCGGATGCGCCGGGTTTGACGAAGCGTTGATAGAAATCGTGCACCAGATAGGACGCGCCCCAATTCAGGAGCGTGAGAAGCGTGGATGAGTTCGCGGCGATGAGACCGCCAACCATGAGGCCGACGAAACCGACCGGCAGAAATTTCAGCATCGCAGGATAAGCGATGTCGTGGCCGAGCAACGCGGGGTCGAGATTCGGGAAGGCGGCTTTGATGTCGGACAGGTTTGGATAAACGATGAGCGAGCAGAGCGCAACGAGTATCCAAGGCCAGGGGCGCAGGATGTAATGGGCGATGTTGAAAAACAGAACTGCGCCGAGCGAATCTTTTTCGGACTTGGACGCGAGCATGCGTTGGGCGATGAAGCTTCCCCAACCCGGTTCGGAACCGGGATACCACACGGCCCACCATTGGACGGTGAGCGGCATGATGAACACGGCGACGGCAATGTCCCAGTTGTTGGTGAAGTCGGGGAGAATGTTCAGGTAGTGCAAGGTGGTCTTACCGTCGGGCGCGGTCATCGGTCCGGAAAGTTTGTCGACGAGGACGTGCATGCCGCCGACGTGTTTAACGGCGAAGTACGCGGCTGCAACCACGGCGGTCATCTTGATAAAGAACTGAATCATGTCGATGACGAGCGCGCCCCATAGACCGGAGTAAGTTGCGAACACGACATTCAGAACGCCGACGAACAGGAGTGTTTCCCAACGTGGCAAACCGAAGAGGACGTTGGCGATCTTGCAGGCGGCCAGATTGACGGACGCGATGATGATGGAGTTGAAAAACAGCCCGAGATAAATAGCGCGAAAGCCGCGGACGAAGGTGGCGGCTTTGCCAGAGTAACGGATTTCGTAGAACTCGAGATCCGTCATGACTTCGGACCGACGCCACAAGCGAGCGTAGAAAAAGACGGTGGCAACACCAGTGATGGCGAAGGCCCACCAGCACCAGTTTCCGGCCACGCCGTTTTTACGAACGATGTCCGTGACGAGATTTGGTGTGTCGCTGCTGAAAGTGGTTGCGACCATGGAAAGCCCGGCGAGCCACCACGGCACGCTGCGGCCCGAAACGAAAAATTCGGACATGCTCTTCCCTGCCCTTTTGCCGAAGAACAAAGCCGGCACGAAGCAGACGAGCAAGCTCGCGATGATGATTATCCAATCTATAAATTGCAGGCGCATGGATTTGGGTGATTTAACTGGAAATGGTGGATGGGTTCAACTGTGGAGCGTGGCGTTCATGTCCGTATTTTCAAGTTGTTCAGGTGTATTCATAGGTTTGGTAAAAATATTTTTTAGGGTTTTAGTGGACGCAGGTGGTCGTTGCTGGACGAAATTGGATGTTAATGGGCGAAAGCGGGCATCCCCTTTGGTCGAAATTGGACGAAATTGGGCAGGCGTGGGTCGCCAGCAAGCCGGAGTCACCACCGACAAATCATTGTCGTGGCTCGCTTGATTCAGTTCGGGAATCCCCGCGTTGTCTTTATGTTGCTTGTTTCGCATAACGTGACGGATGATGCCATAAAGGGGCTACTCGTCAAAAACTGTAGGGAAAGGAGGGAAACCAGGGAAAGAAACAGCACTTTTTCTAACCACCAAGTCACCAAGGCACAAAGATTGCTAGCCACGAATCGAACACTGATCGGCAAAAACCACAGAGACACAGAGGCACAGAGAGTTGCCGGAAAACACGCACTGATATGAGCTCTGAGGTTCCTTTGCTTGACTGTCCATAGAATATGTTCAGGGTAATGCAAGAGGCCGGTAAACTTGGAAATGCGCTAATAAGCTTATCAGGTCAAATCGGCATAATAATCGATGATAAAACGCCTACACGCACCGCGATGAGCAAGCCCAATCTCATCGCGATAGAACACGACGACTATCATGCCAAACACATTGGCACCCTGCCAGACGGTCGCCAGTTCTTCCTCACTAATCCGTTTGTCCCAGCGATGGGCGGCGATGCGGGCCGGGAGTTCGTCGCGTTGTATCTCTTCGACAAGCATGGACGCTTGATTGAAGCTCGGATTGATGACCTGGTTACGCGCGCAGAGTTGAACGAGCAGCGTGCTCGCAGCACGTTCGACCAGCGGCTCGCGGAGATTGGGCCGATTGAGTATGGCCGCATTGAAGTGCAGCCGTTCGATGTTGTGAGGTTCGGCACGACGTTCGGTCTCGTGCCACGCTCTCCCGAGGAGGACCATGACGCGTGGGCGGTCGAAGCGCAGCCGGGAAATTACATGGCTTTCTTCGAGCCTTGGGACAGTGGAGACTATGATACCTGACGCCGCTGAGCTGAACGTGAGGCTTCAATCGAGTTATGAACCAACTACCCCCAATACCAAGAGACCAACGCAAAATTGACGCGGAACATTTGAAGCTGCTTTCGATATTCCACTTCGTTGGGGCGGGCCTGGCTCTCGTTGGTTTATTGTTCCTTGTTGCGCATTTTGCGCTGTTTCACGCTTTCTTTGCTAACCCGAAAATGTGGGAGAACCACAAACAGGGTCCGCCGCCAGCAGAGTTGTTTGCGGTATTCAAATGGTTCTACCTGATCGTTGCGATTTGGTTTGTTGGTTCCGGTATTCTGAACCTGCTTTCAGCTTTGTTCATTCGCGCAAGAAAGCACCGAACATTTTCGCTGATTGTTTCGGGAATCAATTGCTTACACGTACCGCTTGGGACGGTGCTTGGCGTATTCACGATAATCGTCCTCATCCGTGAATCGGTTCGAGAATTATATGAAGTTTGACAAAGTTGCGCCTAACGAGAGCGATGCCGAGTTAATTACCAGTGGCCGGCGAACAAGGACATTTTAACTCGTTCGTCGCCGCTTCTCGAAAGTGAAACTTCGTATATTGGGTTTTGCCCAGGGAAGCACCCCACTGCCCTCTGCATCCCCGGGCTGAGCGACTAAACCCCTTTGGGGGTTTATTACACAATCTTGACACGCCGCCGCTTCACATTACAATGTCTTCGGCCGCCGACCGTTACCGGCTTCGGGTTGCAGTGCAACCCGGAGATGAACTTTGACAAAAGTTGCAGGATTTCCCGCTACAAAAGCGCTCCACTTGGCAACTAATTGCCGGAAGTAGGCGGAAGTTGCCAGAAGTTGCAACATTCCGATGATATTTTTCGCAGGAAAAGTTGCGATGCCAACCGGGTTTGACAAAATGGTTGTAACTTCCAGTCCCACATGCACTGTCTGACATCTGAAACCTTTATGCGATTATTCAAAAAAGCCGTTGTGCTGACGATTGCGTGTCTCAGCGTTTGTTCCCTCACGCAAGCAGGCCAGCAAGGAAAACCTAATATCCTTTTCATCGTCGCCGATGATATGGGTTACTCCGACGTCGGATTCCAGGGATGCAAAGACATTCCGACTCCCAACCTCGATGCGTTGGCCAAGTCGGGCGTGCGTTTTACGAGCGGCTATGTCTCGGCTCCCTATTGTTCACCGACCCGCGCTGGATTGTTGACGGGGCGATATCAAGAGAAGTTCGGGCATGAATTCAATCCGTCGTCGCCCGGCACTGGATTACCGGTCGGCGAAACAACGATTGCGAATCGTTTGAAGACCGTCGGCTACCGCACCGGCTTGGTCGGCAAATGGCATCAGGGCAGCGAACCGAAGTTCCATCCGCAACAGCGTGGGTTCGATGAGTTCTTCGGATTCCTCGGCGGATCGCACAGCTATTTCAAATACAACGGCATGTTGCGCGGCACCGAACCGGTCAGCGGCACCGAATATTTCAGCGATGCTTTCGGGCGCGAAGCCTGCGACTATATCGCACATCATAAAGACGAACCCTGGTTCCTCTATCTCGCTTTCAACGCCGTGCACACGCCGATGGACGCGACTGACGACCGCCTCAAGAAATTTGCCAACATCGAAGACAAGAAACGTCGCACTTATGCGGCGATGATGTTGGGACTGGACGACAACGTCGGTCGCGTGCTCAACAAATTGGCCGAGACGGGCCAGACGGAAAACACTTACGTCATTTTCATCGCCGACAACGGCGGCCCGGTCATGCCCGGCACCACGATGAACGCTTCGCACAATGATCCGCTCCGTGGAGGCAAACGCACAACGCTCGAAGGCGGCATACGCGTGCCGTTCATTGTGTCGTGGAAAGGACACGTGAAGCCGGGCGTTTACGACAACATGGCCATGCAACTTGATTTGACTGCCACGGCATTAAACATCGCCGGAGCGGACACGAAAAATATTGATGGTGTCAACCTGCTGCCGTTCATAACCGGCGAGAATAAAGGCAAACCGCACGATGAGTTGTATTGGCGTTTCGGCGATCAGATGGCGATTCGCGTTGGCGATTACAAACTCGTGCGGTATGACAAGAACGCAGACGTGCGCGTCGGCAAGCGCCTGGCGGCGATCGGGCCCTTCCTCTACAACCTGAAAGAGGACATCAGCGAAACCAAGGACTTATCGGCGCAAATGCCGGACAAGATGCACGAGCTTCAGACGAAGTGGGACGCGTGGAACAAGACGTTGATGAAGCCGCTCTGGGGTTTCGGCCAAGGCGACAGCGACGGCGACCCAAAACAGCCGAAAGCTAAGAAGAAGAAAAAAGACGTTCCGAGCGTTTAAAGTCAGAGCCGGCGAGGCTGACGACTTGACAGCCGGTTCGAAGTAGGCGAAAGGTTCTTTTGTCCTTCCCGCAACACGAACCTTAACCAAAACCAAGTATGCATTTCGAGTGTCGTGGCCTCGTCCTTTGCGCGCTGCTGGCCCTGTTCGCTCCGGCGCCCGTGCTCGCGCAACATTCCACGACCGATTGGAGCATCGCATCACTCGACAAGATTCTCGCGGGTGTCGCGCCCGGACAGAAGACCGCGCTCGTCGGCGACATGGAAATTCTGGTCACCAATCTGCGCGCATGGCGCGATGAACTGGCCGGCGCGCGAACACCGCGCAGCGCATTCGATGGCGTCGCGCCGATCTGGACTGCCGGCAACGTCTACTACCAATTCAGCAACAACGTTTCGGTCGCGAACCAGAAACGGTATGTCGACGGAATTGCGGAATGGACGATGTTCGCCAACCTGCATTTTATTCCGCGCACAATGCAGACCAATTACATCACCGTTTTGGAAGACCCGACGCTGAGTGGAGGTCAATCCTCCGTTGGCATGATCGGAGGTCAACAGTTTCTAAAGATCGGACCGGACGCGTGGAATCGCCCGACGATTTGCCACGAAACCGGCCACGCGCTTGGCCTCATCCACGAACATCAACGTTCCGACCGTGACTCGTTCGTTGCTGTTCTGACCAACAATCTGGCCAATGGGTCTAACGACGGAAATTTCATCAAGCTATCCAATTCGAAAAACCAGGGTGCCTACGATTTTCTGTCAGTCATGCATTACAACCGGAATTCGTTTTCCAAAGACCAATCGTTGGACACGCTCGAACCACTGGCGCCCTACGTCCAATACATCGACATCATGGGACAAAAGTTTGATCCGGTGTTGAGCGTCAGTGATCGCGCCGGAATGGCAGCAATCTACGGAGCCGGCCCGACACTCAGCGCCGTTGTCACCAACACACAAGACAGCGGTGTGGGCAGTTTGCGGGCTGCGATGTATTACGCGATCGATCATCCCGGCACGACCGTCACGTTCAACATTCCGACTTCGGATCCTCGCTACACGAACGGCGTTTATACGATCCAGCCGACCGATGGTTTCCCAAGCCTGCTCAACAACACGACGATCAATGGCGCGTCGCAAAGCGGAAATCCGAGTGGTCCGTCGATCCAACTCAGCGGCGCACTCGCCCAGCCACCGGGAGTATTTCCAAACGGCCTCCATCTCGCCGGCACCAATTCGACGATCAATCACTTAGTCGTAAACGGATTCGCCGGGACTGGTATTCTGATTGATGGCACCACGGCTGTCGCAAACACGGTCACGGGCTGTTATCTTGGGATCGACCCCACCGGCTCGTTTCCAATCACAAACGGGTTATGCCCGCTGACAATCCAAAACGGTGCTCGTAGCAACATCATCGGTGGCCTCACTGTAGCTGCACGCAATATTATTTCCGGCAGCCCATTTCAGGGCATGACCATTCGCGATCCCGGCACTGACTATAATGTGGTTGAAGGAAATTACATCGGCCTGAATAGCGTCGGCATCGGATCGTTGCCGAATACTTGGTCTGGGTTACAAATCTTCGGCGGCGCGCGTTCGAACATCATCGGCGGCGCGAATTTCAACGCCCACAATGTGATCTCCGGTAACACCCTTCAAGGGCTCGTCATCTCCGACACAAACTCAGACGGCAACATCGTTATGGGAAACTATATTGGCCTCACACCTGCCGGGACGTCTTCGATTCCAAATGGTTGGGCTGGCATCGATATCTTCGGCGGAGTTCGCGCAACTTTGATCCAGGGCAATTTCGTATCCGGCAATTCACTCCAGGGCATCGCTATCTCCGGCCTTGGGACGAGCGGGAATTTAGTCCAGGGAAATTACGTGGGCCTCGACGCCCTCGGCCAAAACGCGGTCCCGAACGGCTGGTCCGGTGTGAACTTCTTCAACGGCGCGAAATCAAATCTTGTCGGCGGTTTGAGCCCCGCACTTCGTAACGTTATTTCCGGAAATTTAAATCAAGGCGTCGTCATGAACGATCCCGGCACGAGCGGGAACGTCGTTCAAGGGAATTACATCGGCGTGCAATCCTAACGGCACAGCGGCAATCTCCAACGGATGGGCCGGCGTCGAACTCTTCAACGGACCTGGCGGCAACTTGATCGGCGGCACCACGGCTGCGGCGCGAAACATCATTTCTGGCAACGGCATTCAAGGAGTCAGCTTCAACGGGGTGTCAAATAATGTCGTGCAGGGGAATTTCATTGGGGTGGACGTAAACGGGTCGACGCGGATTCCGAATCTTGCGCCGGGTGTCCTCTTATATAATGGCGCGCAATCTAATGCCATTGGAGGTCTCCTCTCCGGCGCGGGAAATGTCGTTTCTGGAAACGCTAATCAAGGCGTTGCCATTTTTGATCCAGGCACGAGAAACAATCTCGTCGCCGGGAATTTGATTGGCGTCACTGCCAATGGCACGACAGCCCTTTCTAATAACTGGTCCGGGGTTGAACTTGGTAACGGCGCGCAATCGAATCTCATCGGCGGCGGGCCTGGCGCGCGCAATACGATTTCCGGCAACGGTAATTACGGCGTGCTCATTGGCAGTTCCGGGACGAGTTTCAATGTCGTGCAGGGAAACAGCATTGGCTGTGAATGCCACAAGCATGTCGGCGGTGCCGAATTCCTTCGCTGGCGTGATTCTTTTTGGCGGTTCTCAATCAAACCTCATTGGCGGCACAATTGCGGGCAATGCAAACATCATTGCGAACAACTTGTCGGATGGCGTGCAGCTTTTTGACGCGACGACAGTCGGCAACACCGTTCGTGGCAACTCAATCTTCAGCAATAGCGGCGCAGGTTTGAACCTTTACAACAACGCAAACAACAATTCCAGCACGCCGACGTTGACTTCGGCGATCATCGGAACGAATACGACTATTCGCGGAACTTTATTCAGCTCACCCAACACAACCTATCATTTGGATTTTTATTCGAGTCCTGCGACATCGCCACAAGCAATGGTCTATCTCGGCTCGCGTGACGCAACAACCGCCAACAACTCATCTGTCACATTCACAAATTCATTCTCCGCACTGATTCCCGCTCGGACGCGTCATCACCGCCACTGCGACTGATCTTCAAGGCAACACCTCAAGTCTTTCTGCCGCGGTGACAGTCCAAGGCACCAGCACGGTGAACGACGGCATTCCCGACGCCTGGCGCACCCGTTATTTTGGCGGCAGCGGCACCACCACCAACAGTCAATCCTGTGCAACGTGCGATCCTGATCATGACGGGATGAACAATTTCCAGGAATTCGCCGCCGGCACGAACCCGACCAACGCGTCCAGCGCGCTCGTTCTCACCGAATTCAACACCAACCAACTCGGCGGCATCACCGCATTCAATTCGTCATCGGGCGTCGTGTACAGTTTGGAATATCGCAATAATTTTAATGTGCCCGGTTGGTCGGTGTTATCGGACCAACTCATCGGCACCGGCACAAATATCGTCGTCGTCGACCCCGCTTCCGCCACAGTCCGAAACCGATTCTACCGCGCACGAGTACTTTGGTGATATTTAAAGTCAGCGCGAAGCCCGAGCCGTTTAAGCGGAATACCCACGGCTAAATTCACGCGCATTGACATATGCCCTTACAGGTATATGCTCGGGATGGAATGAAGCTGCTGAAAATTTACAAGTGCCTCTGCGATGAAACGCGGCTGCGCATTTTGCACCTGCTCTCTCAAGGCCCCCTCTGCGTGTGCCATTTCCAAAACATTCTCCGGACGCCGCAGGTCGCCGTTTCCAAGCACCTGGCCTATTTGCGCAAACATGGTCTGGTAACAGCTCAGCGCCATGAGCAGTGGATGGTTTACCAATTGGCGGCCAAGCGCTCGAGTGAACTGCACCTGCAGTTGCGATGTTTGCAAGATTGCGTCCAGTCGCATCCGATATTTCGAGAGGACCTCAAACGGCTCAAAAAAATCCGGTGCGAG
Source organism: uncultured Verrucomicrobiae bacterium (assembly GCA_963702845.1). Classification (GTDB taxonomy): domain Bacteria; phylum Verrucomicrobiota; class Verrucomicrobiia; order Limisphaerales; family Palsa-1400; genus JAICXV01. Next base: position 2,416,580 of record OY969763.1, read on the forward strand.
TGTGATTGGGTGAAAAAGATCGCCCCGACCAAAAAAACGAAAGTATCAAATTTAAAAACGGCATGAAGTTATCTGAATTGAAAAAGGTGTTGGCGGAACACTCGACCAAAAACGTCCGGTTTGTATTGCCGATCGGCAGCAAGGTTCCCCCGCACGCCCATGTGACGGAGGTGGCCCGGATTGATAAGCGATTTGTGGACTGCGGCGGAACGTTTCGGACGGAATCGGTTTGCCGGCTGCAGACTTGGTTTCAAAATGATACGGACCATCGACTGAGCGCAGGCAAGTTGCTCGGGATCTTGGAAAAAGCCGGTTCGTTCCTCGGCGAAGATGATTTGGAAGTGGACGTGGAGTATGAAGCGCCGTTCATTTCGCAGTTCCCGATCAGTGCGGTCGAAGCTGACGAAGAAGCGCTGGTGGTGAACCTCGGGATTAAACGCACGGCCTGCCTTGCGGAAGACAGGTGCTTGCCCCCAAAGATCCGAACGTTCCAGCTAATCCCAAGTTTCAAATCCACAAAGTGCTGCTGACATATTTATGACCAAGAAACCGACGGTGTTAGTTCTGTGTACCGGCAATTCGTGTCGGAGCCATCTTGCGGAAGGAATTCTGCGGGCTGCGGCTGGCGATATTCTCGACGTGCAGAGCGCCGGTTCAAATCCGGCGGGCTATGTTCATCCGCTTGCGATCAAAGTCATGACCGAAATCGGCATCGATATCTCGAAGCATCGTTCAAAGCACTTAAATGAATTTCTGAATCAGCCGATCGAAACGGTGATTACGGTTTGTGGAAACGCGGACCAGGCGTGCCCGATTTTTCCCGGGCAGGTAAACCGCCATCACTGGGGGTTCTACGATCCGGCAAAGGCCGAAGGGACGGACGAGCAGAAGTTGGTGGCATTTCGACAGGTGCGGGATGAAATTCGCCGCGTTTTTGAGGCGTATGCGGCAGGGAGAAAAGATCAAAAGAATGGTTCGTGTTAAGAACGAGATTTATGGCGACCGAAATTGAATTTGCGAACAAGCAATCCGAACGCCCTCAGTCGAAACGTCTGGGCTTTTTTGAACGTTACCTGACCGTGTGGGTATTGTTGTGCATGGTGGTCGGGGTTGCATTTGGCAAGTTGATGCCGGATGTGACGGCAGCGTTGAGTAAGATGGAGTTCGGACAAGGGTCGCGGGTAAATGTGCCGATTGGAATTCTGCTGTGGCTGATGATCTATCCAATGATGTTGAAGGTGGATTTCGGCGCTATTGGCGGCATTGCACGACGGCCCAAAGGGTTGGCGGTGACGTTGTTTGTGAACTGGCTGGTCAAGCCGTTCAGCATGGCGCTGCTGGCGTGGGTTTTTATGAAGCACGTATTCGCGCCGTGGATCGATCCGGAAACGGCGAAGAACTACACGGCGGGATTGATCATTCTGGCGGCGGCTCCGTGCACAGCGATGGTGTTCGTGTGGTCGTATCTGACGGATGGCGATCCGGCTTACACTCTCGTCCAGGTGGCGGTGAATGATTTGATCATGTTGGTGGCGTTTGCGCCGATCGTGATGATCTTGTGCGGCGTGGCGCATGTGGTCGTGCCGGCGAAAGTGCTGATAACTTCGGTCGTCGTTTTCATCGTCGTGCCGCTGAGCGCCGGATGGCTGACGCGTTGGCTGTTGTTGAAGTCGCACGGTAAGGGTTGGTTTGAGGGAACATTCCTGCCGAAGTTTCATCCGGTGATGATCGGAGCGTTGCTGCTGACGTTGGTTTTAATATTCGCGTTTCAAGCGGAGAATTTGACGAAGCGTTGGTTTGCGGTCGTGCTGTTGGCTGTGCCGATTATCATTCAGGTGTATTTCAACTCCGGCCTAGCCTACCTGCTGATGAAGGCATTGAAGGTCGAACATAGCGTGGCCGCGCCAGGCGCTTTGATTGGAGCGAGCAATTTTTTTGAGTTGGCGGTAGCGGTCGCGATCACTTTGTTCGGATCCAATTCTGGCGCGGCGCTGGCAACGGTGGTCGGCGTTTTGGTTGAGGTTCCAGTGATGTTGTCGGTTTGTGGTGTGTGCAATCGAACGCGCGGCTGGTTCGTGAAGGAGGCTTGAACGCTGAACCGGAAAAGGTTTCCTAGATGTCGGTCTAATTGTAGTGAATTCCCCCACAGCGGTTGCCGTCAAAAAAGCGCTCTTCCGTTTTTGCGATCGAGAGCGTGTCAAACAAACTTAAGCGCACATTAATTTATCTTAATTGCATGGACGTATTGAGTCCCAATGTGTTATATTGACGGATAACTACTACGTAAGGCCGCCTTTTTTATGATTAGCTGCCGAACGTTGTGCCCGTTTTACAGCCGAATGAAACCGATCCAGGCCGTTGCACTGTTGACTGCTGTCTTTTTGGCCGCTGTCCCTACTTTTGGCGCGCCGTCCATAATTCCCCTTCCCGTCACGATGCAGACGCGCCCCGGCGTGTTTACCCTCGGGCCGAATGTGGCGAGCCCAAATTCCAATTCGCGCGCCACGCGCAAGATCTTCGTCGATGCGGGCTCGGCGCAAACAGGCCAGTATCTCGCGATGATGCTGTCGCGCTCGACTGGTTATCAATTTTCAATCGTGACGAATAACGCGGTCGGTCCGGTGCACAATGTCATCCTGCTCACGACGGTCAACGCGCTCGGCACGCTTGGCAGCGAGGGTTACGAACTGACCGTTGCACCTGATTCGGTGGTCATTCGCGCGCCGCAACAGGCGGGAATGTTTTGGGGTGTGCAATCGTTGCTGCAACTTTTCCCGCCACAGATTTTATCTCCCCAGCCGGTGAGCAGTGTCGCGTGGACTGCGCCGTGCGTTTATATCCAGGACTATCCGCGCTTTGCGTATCGCGGTGTGATGCTCGATGTCGCGCGGCATTTCGTGGACAAGCAGGAGATTGAAAAGATTCTCGATGGGCTCGTCTTGCATAAAATTAATCAATTCCACTGGCACCTCAATGATGACCACGGTTGGCGGCTTGAAATTAAATCCTATCCATTACTCACCGGCGACGGGCTGACGACAAACTCTGGTGCATTTCGAACAGGCATCGACTACGGACTTCCTCCCAGGTCGAGCACAGCATGGAATTCGGCCGGTAGATACGGAGGTTATTACACGCAAGAGGACGTCAAAGAAGTTGTCGCCTATGCGACGCAACGGCATATCAATATCGTTCCGGAAATGGAATTCCCCGCCCATTGCAGTGCAGCGCTTTGGTCCTATGCGGAATTCGGATGCGGTAATGCGGCCAGTGCTTATAACATGGACAGCATTGTATACAGCAAAACGCTGTTCAGCATCGCGAATTCGTGGACGTTCTTTACCAATGTGTTGACAGAAGTCTGCAACCTGTTCCCGAGCCAATATATCCATTGCGGAGGGGATGAAGTTATTGCCACCGGTGATACGCAGTGGACGACTTACGGCCCTGATGCAGCGCTGATGACGTCGCTCGGCATCAGCACGAGCGGCGGACAACCCGCGCGACGCCAATATCAACGCTATCTGACAACAAATCTTGTCGCCTTCCTCCAATCGAAGGGCAGGACGATGGGTGGTTGGTCGGAAATTGAAGATTCGCAAATCGTTAACGGCGCCCTGCTCTACGAATGGGAAACGGATCAAGCCGCCGCCGCAGCCGCCGCCGGTAACGCGGTTGTGATGTGCCCGAACGGCATCAACTATTACGAAGTGTCATCGACACAAACAAATCCTTATGCAACGAACGTTGAACCTTACTTCATCGTCGGCGGCAATCCGTCCTACAAAACAGTCAGCACAGTCTATAACTACGACCCGGTCGCCTCATCAGGAGCGGTTGGAACGGCGACAAATAACATCATCGGTGGGCAGTTGAATCTTTGGACTGAAAATGTCCCGAGTCCAATGAACGTAGAATACAAGATGTTCCCAAGAATGTGCGCTCAAGCAGAGGCGACATGGACGCCGCTTGCACAAAAGGGTCTTAGCGGTTTCACAACCCGATTGGTTACTGACGAACAGCGGTTGGGACAGATGGGATTGAATTACAACAGGGAAAATATACCTCTGATCGGCACTTGGGGCCCGACCATCTCAACCAGCGGAACAAGTGCGACTTACGATATCACCTCAAACGTGACCAAAGCGGGCGAAATCGATATCAGCTTCGTTTACCAATCCGGCAACAATGCCGCAACTGTCTCGAACGTCATTTTGTTCGAGGACGGTGTTCAAATTGATACCGATAGCCATTCAGGTCGTGCGGGCGCGAATTTCCCGAACGGCTTCGTGCAAAGTTCTACGTTAATTTTGCCGTACTACATTTTTCACCTGAAAACTTACCATCCGGGATCGACTTATACGATCCAGTGCACTTTGACCGGCGTCGGTGGGACCGCTTCAGCCGGCAACGTTTACATGCCTAATTGGAACTAAATGAAAAAGTTTTTCTCCTTTTCCGTTTCCGTTTTGCTCGCGCTGTTGCCCACGGCAAAGGCGCAGAATCTGACTGTATCAACTTTAGGCGGGCAATGCCGGACAGGCTAGTGCCGATGGCACCAGCAGCAACGCCCGGTTCAATAACCCGTGGGGCGTTACCGTTGATGCCAGCGGCAACGTTTATGTCGTCGATACTGACAGTCACATTATTCGCAAAGTGACCAGTGGCGGAACTGTCACCACCATCGCCGGCACACTCGGCGTTTCGGGCACGAACGACGCGACGGGCACCAGCGCAAAGTTCAATTCGCCTCAGGGTATTGTCGTTGACGCGGTCGGCACACTTTACGTGACAGATACTGGCAACCACACCATTCGTAAGATTACTTCGGGAGGGGTTGTCACAACTCTGGCAGGCGCACCGACAATTTCGGGCACGACTGACGGCAGCGGTAGCAATGCACGGTTCAATCAACCTGAAGGCATCGCGATCAATGCGGCTGGAACGATTCTATATGTCGCCGATACCGGCAATCACACAATTCGCAGCGTGACGACCGGCGGAACTGTTACGACTTACGCCGGAATCGCCGGAACGCCGGGCAGCGCGAACTTAACTGGAACGAGTGCTTCGTTTAACACGCCTCAAGGTGTCGCAGTTGATTCGTCCGGCAACGTGTATGTGGCTGATACGGGTAATCAATTGATTCGATTGATTTCTGCTGGAGCAGTCGTGTCCACGATTGCCGGCGTGTCAGGCACGATTGGCAGCACCGACGCTCCAGCGTCAGCGAACACGCTATTTTGGGATCCAATCGGCATCGCAGTTGATGGTTCGGGAAATGTGTATGTCGCCGACTCCTTCAATAATACGATTCGTAAGCTAACTTCAGGGACGAGCACCACGCCAGCCGGGTCCGCAGGAAACGTGGGCAGCGCCGATGGTAGCGGTGCTACGGCACGTTTTTGGCAACCGCAGGGTGTTGCAGTGGATATTTCTGGAAACGTTTACGTTGCCGATGGCGGCAATGGAACAATTCGCAAAATAGTTGGCACCACGGTGAGCACGTTAGCGGGCTCGCCAACGATTGGCAGCGCCGATGGCAACTCGACTACGGCGCGTTTTTTTTTCCCGTCAGGCGCGTGCATCGATAGCAGCGGCAATGTTTATGTTGCCGACACGTTAAATCACACGATTCGCACGGTTACTTCTGCTGGCGTGGCCAGCACCCTCGCTGGAACAGCCGGTGTGTCGGGATCGACAGATGGCAGCGCTGGCTCCGCTCGATTCAATGCTCCACAAGGTATTGCTCGCGACGGCTCTGGGAATCTCTATGTAGCCGATACGGCCAATCATACCATCCGCAAAATTGTCGGCACAACCGTAAGCCTGTTCGCTGGAACCGCTGGAACCAGCGGCGTAGCCGACGGCAACGTAAACGCCGCGCAATTTAATTTTCCGCACGACGTCGCGGTTGAGGCATCCGGCAATGTTTACGTTGCCGATACCTGGAATCACACGATTCGTAAAATCACCACCGGCGGCGCCGTTTCAACTCTTGCCGGACAAGCCGGAATTTTCGGTGACAGTGACGGCACAGGCGCAAACGTAGGAACGAACGGCGCACGTTTTTATGCACCCGGCGGTCTCACCGTCGATGCTACCGGGAATGTTTATGTCGCGGACACTTATAATCATATCATTCGCAAGATTACTCCAGGCGGTGTCGTGAGCACTCTGGCCGGTTTAGGCGGTTTGCTTGGAACCGTCGACGGCACAAATAACGTTGCTCGATTTTTCTTCCCGCAAGCAATCGCTGTTGATGGTAGCGGCAATTTGTTCGTGCTTGATTCAGGCAATCATACGATACGTAAATTGACGGCCTCGGGAACCAATTGGGTTGTAACAACGGTCGCGGGCGCAGCGAATCTGAGCGGAACCGTGGATGGGACTGGCCTCGGCGCACGTTTCTTTGCTCCCGCAGGATTAGGCATCAATTCCTCCGGCACACTCGCCGTTGCTGATCTCGGCAATAATACAATTCGCACCGCTTCGGCAGCATCTGGTTCGGCTCCCACTATTACTCAACAACCGCAATCGCAGACTGTCATAAAGACGCAAACGGCGTCATTCAGTGTGACCGCGACCGGCACCGGACCGCTTGGTTACCAATGGTATTTCAACTCGGGCGTAATCGCGGGTGCGACGGCTTCGACTTACACCAAATCAAATATTCAAACGACGGATGCTGGGTCGTATTCGGTGACGGTCACGAACGCAGGCGGCGCCACGCCGAGCGTGAATGCCATTTTGACGGTCACCGTTCCGCCTTCCATTACAACGGGGCCGCAAAGCCAAACGGTCAGCGCGGGCGCGAGCACTTTGTTTACTGTCACGGCGGCTGGCACGGTTCCGCTGAGTTACCAATGGTTTTTTGGGGCAGCAGCGATTTCGGGAGCAAACGCGTCCGCTTACACTCTCAACAACGCCCAAGCTGCTAATGTGGGCAGTTATTCAGTGGTGGTGACAAACATTGCGGGGACGACGACTAGCGGCAATGCCACACTGTCAGTGACTCCGGCTGGCCCGACAATCACCGCTCAACCGCAAAGCCAGTCTGTCGCTCAGAGTTCGACCGCGACTTTGAGTGTCACCGCCAGTGGAACTACTCCCCTTTCCTATCAGTGGCGGTTTAATAATGTGACGATCGGCGGAGCAACGGGCTCAAGTTACACCATCGCAAGTGTGCAGCCGGCAAACGCAGGAAGTTATTCGGTTGTCGCGAGCAATGCTATTAACACCGTAACCAGTTCGACCGCGACGCTGACGATTTTGGTTCCACCGGTCATCAGCACCCAGCCACAAAGCCAACTGACGTTTGTGGGGAGCAACGTGACCTTCACTGTCGGCCTCTCGCAAGGAACGAATGTCACTTATCAATGGCAGCAGAACGGCAGCGCTATTTCCGGTGCAACGCTATCGAGTTACTCGATTTCGCCGGTCCAGTGGGCAAATGCTGGTTCATATTCGGTTGTGGTCACGAATGGCGCAGGGAGCGCGACGAGCACAACCGCGATGCTGGTGGTGCAACAAACGCCGCAAAATTTCTTCGACGGATTCGAAACGTATAACTTGGGTTGCATCGATAACAACTTCAGCGGCGGCCCCAATGCAAATCCAGCGACGGACCCTTGGTGGGGTTTGTCGACATCGGTACCAAAAGGCGGGGTCACGAACGCAAGCACTGGGATCACTCCTCACGCAGGCAGTCAGATGTTAGGCTTGGTGAATACCGCCCAAGCCGTCCAACAGGACTACATGAATCTCATGTCCCGACTCAATTCCGGATCCAATTATTACGGCAACATCCTGTGCGATTGGTGGTTTTATGATCCTTACGGTAGCGCTGCCAGCGGCGCAACCAATTACCAGGACTATCTCGCTCTCTACAATTCGCCCAATGCGTCGCCCACTTCCGATTATACGACCCTGGTTCTCGGCACTCCGACTCAACGGATGTCTCTAGGAGCATTCAACCAGTCGACAGGATACAATTACTCAAATTACCAGGCGCGCATCATCGGAGGCACCGGCGGCACTTTCGGTTCCGGCAACAGTTGGTATAACACCACCACTGTGCGCTCGGTTGGCTGGCATCACGCGCGAATTCTACTCGGTATCGCAGACGTCTCAAATAATGCGCCAGTTTGGATGTACATTGACAACATGACCAATGCAGCGGTTGCGTCGATTACCGACGGCGCTTTCGGTATCAATTTAATCGAGTTGAACCACGAAATGTTCAAAGCTGGATTTTATGGTTACTTCGACGACTTAAACTTCCAGGTGGCAAACGATCCATGGATCGTTGAACAGCCTCAAAACGCGACGATCGTTGCGGGCAATTCGACAACGTTGACGACGGTTGCGATCGGCACGGGCTTTCAGTGGCAATTGAACGGCAATCCTATTTCGGGCGCAACTAGCAGCGCATATACGATCCCTTCCGCCACTGCCAACGACTTGGGATCTTACACGTGCGTGATCACGGGCACGAACGGAACGATCAGCACGTCTGTAGCGGTTCTCACGGTGTTTGGGCCGCCAGTTATCAACGGGCAGCCGGCAAATCAAACGGTAAACCAGGGACAAGATGCGACATTCAATGTTTCGGCAATTGGCAACCCACCCTTGAGCTATCAATGGAGATTCAATACCACCCCAATCGGCGGAGCTAATTCGAGCAGCTACACGGTCCACGGTGCGACGAATGGAAACACCGGTAGTTACACAGTGGTCGTGAGCAATGGTTCCGGTAACACCACCAGTTCCACGGCGACATTGACTGTGATCATCCCGCCGTCAGTCACCGGCCAACCTTCGAGCACGACGGTCAGCCAAGGTCAGAATGCAATTTTCACAGCTACGGCAAGTGGCACGGCTCCGCTGGCTTATCAATGGCGATTCAACAACGCGGACATTTCGGGAGCGAATTCCAGCAGTTACACAAAGACCAGCGCACAACCGGTGGATGCTGGCACCTATTCAGTTGTGGTGACGAATACAGCGGGAGCCGCAACAAGTTCCGGTGCGGTTCTCACTGTCATTGTGCCGCCTTCGATTACTTCACAACCCGTCAGTGTAGCAGTGATGGAGGGTTCGACCGCGAGCTTTAACGTCACCGCGACCGGCACCAGCCCGAACTATCAATGGCGCTTCAACGGAACACCGATCGCCAACGCCACAGCGACGTCGTACCACAAGGTGGGAGCACAAGCCGGAGATGCAGGTAGTTATTCGGTGGTTGTTTCAAACAATGCCGGCACGGTAACGAGCGGTAACGCAATGTTAACAGTCGTTTCGACCGCAACCGCTTTGAACAGCATCACAGCCAATCCAGACGACACCGTCAGCTTGGTTTGGCAGGTGACGGCGAACACAAACTACACGCTTCATTACAAGACCAATCTGTTGGATACGCAATGGAACGATATCAACAATTTTACGCCGACGGGATCGACGCTGACCGTGTCTGATGGGCCGGTCGCCGACGTGCAACGTTCATTTCAATTGGCGTCGGCCCAGGCGGTGAGCGAAATCGGTGGCTTGTTGCGACTGACACTGCTCGGCAATTCCGACAACATTGTTTCAATCCCATTCGGTCGCGCGCCTGCTATCTCGCTGCTGGTCGGATCGACTTCCGCAAACGTTATCACTGTCAGCAGTTCACCGGGTTGGACCGCGAACCAGTTCGTCTATTCTTCGGGAACGCAGTCGAACAACTACTTTGTTCGTCTCACGTCGGGAGCCGCCGCTGGACGCATTTATCCGATCACCGCAAACGGCGCGAATACTTTAACGATTAACCTCGGCAACGATTCTTTGGCAGTGGTCGCGCAGAATGATGCGTTGTCGATTGAAGCTTATTGGACGCTCAACACGGTGTTCCCGAACGGCACTGGCGTAAACGTTTCGCCAACCGTTGGCAATCGTAACACCGAAGTTCTGATCCCTGACCTGACGTCGGCGGGAATCAATTTGAGCGCGTCGAAAGTCTACTTCTTTAACGCCGGAATTTGGAAGCAAGTCGGTGGGGGCGGCACGAGCCACAATGACGATGCGTTGCAGCCGAACACCTTCCTGATTGTGCGGCACAATGTCGCGACGAACACGGTATTGACCGCGGCGGGGCGCGTGATTTCGTCGGCGCTTACCATGACCTTGCTGACGCAAACGGGCACATTGCAGGATAATTGCATCGGCCTGCAGCGACCTGTTGCTGTTTCGCTAAACAACTCAGGATTAATCAGCAGCGGCGCATTTAGCCAAAGTCCCACGCCCGGCAACAGAACAGATGAGTTGCTGACGTTCGACAACAGCGTTGTCGCTCGAAACAAATCCTCGTCGGCGTCATATTATTATTGGAGCAACGCGTGGCATCAGGTTGGGGCGGGCACCACAGATGTCGGCACGAATGAGATATTCCAACCCGCTACCGGAGTTATCATCCGCAAGGGAACCAACAATGTGTCGCCGGTTTGGACGAACTCTGCGACGTGGACGCAATAACGCGCGGTTAGGAGCTTGAAACCCTACCCTCCAACTTCTAACTTCTAGTTTCTTATTTATATGAACTGGCTCGTATTTGCATTGATGACCGTTGTGTCGTGGGGATTGTATGGAATCCTGCTCCACTCCGGCCAGGTCGCGATGGCTGACAAAGCCAATGGACTTTACAAAGCATTCCTGTTTGTTGGACTCGCGTATTTTCTCACAGCCGTGCTTGCCCCACTCGGAATGTTGGTCACGCGAAAAGCGGATTGGATCTTTCCAGCGGCGGGCATGGGATGGTCGCTGGTAGCGGGAATCGCGGGCGCGATTGGCGCGTTTTGCGTGTTACTCGCATTTGCTTCCGGTGGTAAACCTGGAGTGGTGATGTCGATTGTTTTCGCCGGCGCGCCAATTGTGAACGCCGTTGTAGCGATATTTATGAATCCTCCGGAAGGTGGCTTCGGCTCGATCAAGCCACAGTTTTATCTTGGAATCCTTCTCGCAGCGCTCGGCGGCTTTCTGGTGACATTTTACAAACCCGCTCCGCCGAAACCGGTACCCGCAGCGATAACAGCAGTGAAACAAGCGCCGCACTAATGGCGAACGCCTTCCCCACTCGCGACGAAATCGAGTCATTACAGCTCGCTCAACTCCGCCGCGTTTTGGAGCAGATTCAACCGGCCAATAAATTCTACGCGCGCAAGCTTTCCGGAATCGACACGCGCATTTCGAGCCTGGCCGATTTTACGCAACGGTTTCCGTTCACGACAAAACAAGAGTTAAGTGCGGACCAGGTGGCGAATCCTCCTTTCGGCACCAACCTCACCTATCCCGTTGAAGAATACACCCGCTACTGCCAAACGAGCGGCACCACGCGCGAGCCGTTACGATGGCTCGATACGAAAGCCGATTGGCAATGGATGGTCGATAGTTGGAAAACAATTTTTCTCGCCGCGGACGTCACGGCTGTCGATCGCGTTTACTTCGCATTTTCCTTTGGACCGTTCATCGGATTCTGGCTCGCCTTCGACGCCGCTCAACAGATCGGATCGATCTGCATACCGGGCGGTGGCCTGAGCAGTCCAGCCCGCTTGCGCGCAATGCGGGACGCAGGCGCATCCGTGCTTTGCTGCACACCAAGTTACGCGATTCGTCTGGGTGAAGTGGCGCTGGAGGAAAATATTTCGGTCACAACAATCAAGGTTCTAATCGTCGCGGGAGAACCAGGCGGCAGTATTCCGGCGACACGTAAACGAATGGAACAGCTTTGGCCAACGGCTCGCGTGTTCGATCATCATGGCATGACAGAAACCGGCCCGGTCACGTTTGAATGTCCGGTCCAACCGGGAATTCTGCACGTCATCGAGACGGCGTACTTGACGGAGATTCTGGACGCGCAGGGCAACAGGGTAGAACCCGGCGATGCCGGCGAATTGGTTTTGACCCCACTCGGACGCGCCGCCTCTCCCCTGCTCCGCTACAAAACCGGCGACATGGTCAAAGCAGTCGTGCAATCCGAATGCAAATGCGGTCGATCCCTCCTCGCACTCAACGGAGGAATTCTCGGCCGCATCGACGACATGGTGGTGGTTCGCGGTGTCAACGTTTACCCCAGTGCATTTGAAGATTTGTTGCGCAACTTTTTGCAGGTGGCGGAGTATCAAGTCGAGGTGGACAAAACCAAACCTCTGGCCGAGGTGCATTTGCAAATCGAACCGGTCGATGCAGGTGCGAACTCAAATTTAGCGGACGAAATCCAGAACGCCCTTCAAGACACATTTCATTTGCGCGTGCCGGTGACAATCGTGGCTTGTGGCTCACTGCCGCGTTTTGAAATGAAAGCCAAACGCTGGAAGGTCAGAGTCTGATGACTGGCTACAAAATGAATTTGCCGACAGTGCTGATGCTTTGAATCTCCGAAAACTATTTGCAGGACATTGCGACAGCGCAAGATGACACTCGGTGAATGTTGTATTTTTCAATCCTCCAATTGGCGCATTGAGGAAGTCACACCCGTGGATAGATTTCACCATGTTAAGATGGGCTGTCATATTTCTAATCGTCGCTCTGCTCGCAGGGATTCTCGGTTTTTGGGGTATTGCCGGAACGGCAGCGGCGATTGCGAAAGTGCTGTTCTTCATCTTCATAGCGTTCTTCCTGCTCATGCTCCTTCTGGGGCTGTTTGTGGGTAGTCGAGCATGACGATGAAAATTCGAAGTGTGGAGTGAAAGCGCTGGGAGGCAGGGGCAAATGGGCCGCTCAAGTTTTTATTCTGCACCCTTTTTATTTTTGGACAGGCGATGCTGGTTTACGTTAGCCTCGCAGCATGAGAATCGGCATCAACACGTTCCTGTTCACTTCTCCATTCAACAACGAAAGCACGCGCCTGTTCCCGAAGTTCAAGAAATGGGGTTTTGAATCGATTGAAATCCCGATTGAAGATCCATCGCACATCGACCCAGCCCACGTGAAACGTGAGTTGGATAAAAACGGTCTTGTTTGCGGTTCTGTTTGCGCCTGCATGGGACCGGATCGCGACTTACGCGGAAATGTGCAACAGCAACGCACCGGCCTGAAATACATGATGAAGGTGCTGGACCAAATGGTGGTGTTGGATTGCCCGGCGTTGATCGGCCCGGTTTATTCATCCGTTGGCCGTGCCGACGCTGTTCCCGCGAAAGAATACAAACAGCAATGGCGCACCGTTGCTGGCCATCTCAAAACGTTGTCGAAGTATGCTCGAGATCGGAAGAAATTAGTCTGTCTCGAACCTCTGAATCGTTTTGAAACAGATTTCATCAACACGTGCGACCAGGCGATCAACATGGTTGAGGCGGTGGGGAGTCCGGCGCTGAAAATCCATCTCGATACCTTCCACATGAACATCGAGGAAAAAGACCAGGCTGCGGCCATTCGCAAAGCCGGAAAGTTGCTCGGCCATTTCCACGCCTGCGGCAGCGACCGCGGCACGCCGGGCAATGACCACATCGATTGGAAGCCTATTGCCAGGGCGCTGAAGTCGATCGGATACAAGGGTGACGTTGTGATTGAATCATTCACCACCGATGTCAAAGTCATTGCGAAAGCTGCGGCGATTTGGCGTCGCATGGAGCCGACCCGGGATGAAATCGCCGTCAAAGGCATCAAATTTTTGAAGAAGAACCTGATATAACCGCAGACAACGCAAAGAACACAAAGATCAATGAACAAACTATTTCGTTTCCTGACCGCATTCACCTTGCTTGCGGGCACTTCGTTGTTTGCCGAAATCAGCGAAACATTGCCGACGCCGGACGATGATGCGGGGTTCGTGTCGATCTTCAATGGCAAAGACCTCACCGGCTGGGAAGGTCTGTCCGAGTTTTGGTCTGTTAAAGACGGAACGATCACCGGCCAAACCACGGAAGGCCACATACCCAAAGAAAACACGTTTCTTGTTTGGAAAGGCGGACAACCGGCGGATTTCGAAATCCATTGCCAGTTCAAACTCGTCGCGAACAATGATCAGGGCTTCGCCAATTCCGGCATTCAATATCGCAGCAAGGTTTTGAAACCTGATTACTTCGTAGTCGGCGGTTACCAGGCTGACATGGAAAATGGGCCAACTTACTCCGGCATTTTGTACGAAGAAAAGGGCCGTGGCATTCTGGCGCAGCGCGGTGACATGGTGGTCATCAATCCTAATGGTAAAAAGGACGTTGTCGGTTCGACTGGCAAATCCGCGGAGATCCAGGCGCAAATTAAAAAGGGTGATTGGAACGATTACGTCGTTATCGCGCGCGGAAATCATCTACAGCATTTCATCAATGGACATCAAACCATCGACGTCATCGACCAGCAGGCCGACAAAGCGGCCAAGACCGGTGTGATCGCGCTGCAGATCCACAGAGGTCAACCGATGCTGGTGCAGTTTAAGAATTTCAAAATAAAACAATTTGAAACACCTTCGAAGAACCAAACAGGGACGAAGAAGATCGTCTTCATTGCTGGCAAACCGAGCCATGGTCCCGGTGACCACGAATATCGCGCTGGTTTTCTGCTGCTACAAAAATGCCTCGCGAATGTTTCTGGCATCACTTCGGTCGTTTACTCGAATGATTGGCCGACGGAATCACACGCTCTTGATGATGCGGCGGCGATTGTAATGTTTAGCGATGGCACGGGCAGACACCCTGCTTTGCAGGATGATCGGCTGCAACAGCTCGGCGAGCTGATGAAAAAGGGCGTCGGATTCGGCTGCATTCATTACGCTGTCGAACCCGTCCGGGAAAAAGGCGAAAAGGAATTTATCGATTGGATGGGCGGCGCCTTTGAAATCTTTTGGTCGGTGAATCCGTTTTGGACTGCCGACTTCAAGCAATTGCCACAACACCCGGTCACTCGCGGAGTGCAGCCATTCAGCATCAATGACGAATGGTATTTCAACATGCGCTTCCGTCCGAACATGGAAGGCGTCACGCCCATCCTGACGGCTGTTGCGCCGCCTGACACAATGAGCCGTCCCGACGGAGATCATTCAGGGAATCCCGCGGTGCGCAAACTCGTCGAACAGCAAATTCCCCAGCACGTGATGTGGGTGGCTGAACGTCCCGATGGTGGCCGTGGATTTGGTTTCACCGGTGGCCACAGGCATACGAATTGGGGCAATGAGGATTTCCGCAAAGTGGTCCTCAACGCCATTGTTTGGATCGCAAAAGTCGATGTGCCGGAAAACGGTGTTGCGAGCACGGTCACACCCGATGACCTGAAGCAGAACCTCGACATTAAAGGCCAAAAAAAAACCAAAAACCAAAGCAAAAGCCCAAGCAGTAAGTAAACCGCAAGCAGCGACGAAACCGGACGCTGCCCGGCCCGTCATCACAGAAGCCGCCGGAAGTGATTCAGTCAAACCGATTTTCCGCAGCGGCGTTATTCGTTCCGGTCGGACTACGATTGACGTTCAGATTTCACACGCAAAGGAACTGTGGCTCGCCGTTAGCGACGGCGGCGAGAAACGCGACAACAACCTCATCATACTGGGTGATCCGAAATTGATTCGCGCCGATGGATCGGAAGTGTATCTCACAAAGTTTCAAGAAGAGTTTATTCGCCCAGCACGGGTCGGGATTAATACAACTGTGAACGGCAAACCGTTGCGCATCCTGCAAAAGAGCTATTCACATGGCTACAGCGCGCCAGCACCATTACTCGTTGGTTTCCATCTGCGCGAGGAGTTCGATCGACTTTACATCAAAGCCGGAATTGATGCCGCAGTCGACCCGAATGCTTCCAAAAAACGCCTGGAGGATGTTCCTGTGAATGCGCCGAAGGTTGAGTTTGCCGTTTTCACCAGCCGTCCGAACGAAGCATTTCTAAAACAACCATTCGACACGACCCAGCGATTCGGCCTCGCCGCAGCACAAGCCTCGCTCAAGGATTTAAAAGTTGCAGATGGGTTTGAGGTGTCGCTCTTCGCGTGTGAACCGATGGTGCGCAATCCAACTGACATGGACATCGATGCGAAAGGTCGGGTCTGGGTTTGCGAAGGTGTCAATTATCGCAGCACGTTTCAGCCTTGGGGAGTCATTCGTCCAGCGGGAGATCGTATCGTTGTGCTCGAAGATACCGATGGCAACGGAATGGCCGACAAAGAAACGACTTTTTATCAGGGGCCGGAAATTAATTCAGCACTCGGCGTATGTGTGCTGGGCAATAAGGCAATTGTTTGCTGCTCACCGAACGTCTTCGTTTTCACGGACACAGACGGGGATGGGAAAGCCGATAAGAAGGAAATTTTGTTCAGCGGCATTAGTGGCGTTGACCATGACCATGGCGTGCACGCGTTCACCTTTGGACCGGACGGTAAGCTCTATTTCAATTTCGGCAACGAAAGCAAACAATTGAAACGGCCTGATGGCTCCCCTGTTCTCGATGTTGAAGGCCGCGAGGTTTCTGCGAAAGGCAAACCGTTCCGAAACGGAATGGTCATACGATGCAATCTCGACGGCAGCGAAGTCGAAGTGCTCGGATACAATTTCCGCAATCCCTATGAAGCTGCGGTCGATTCATTCGGCACGGTTTGGCAATCCGACAACGATGACGATGGCTCTAAAGCTGTTCGGATCAATTACATCATGGAGCACGGCAACTTCGGGTTTTACGATGAACTCACCGGTGCCGGCTGGGGACAAAAACGCAGCAATATGGAAGAGGAAATTTCGTTGCGTCATTGGCATCAGAACGATCCCGGGGTTATTCCAAATCTATTAATCACCGGCGCAGGTGCTCCGACCGGCATCACGATTTACGAAGGCAAGCTGCTGCCGAAAACCTTCCAAAATCAAATGCTTCATTGCGATGCCGGCACGCGCGTCGTTCGCTGTTATCCAGTTCAACCCCTCGGCGCGGGATACAAAGCCGAAGCCGTCGACATTCTAACCAGCAGCGATGCGTGGTTCAGGCCTGCCGACGTGTGCGTCGCGCCTGATGGTTCAATTTACGTTGCTGATTGGAACGACGCGGGCGTCGGCGGACATAACATGGCTGATCGCGAGCTGGCAACAATGACAGGTCGCATTTATCGCATTGCACCGAAAGGCAACAAGCCAGCACGGTTGAAATACGAATTCAACACCGCGGCACAATGCATGGACGCCCTGCGTTCCCCGAATAACGCCGCACGTTATCTCGCGTGGACAAAACTGCACGAGATGCGAAGGCAAAGCAGAAAAGGCGCTACTCAAAGATTGGCGCGGCAAAGATCAGCGGCTCGGGCCCGCGCACTGCATTTGCTCGCCCGCATACCCGGCAAACAGGAAAAATATGTGAAACAAGGACTCAACGATTCCAACCCGGATATCCGGATCACCGCGCTGCGCATTGCCCGCTCGTTAAAAATGGATGTTATCCCTTACGTACAAAAGCTCGTAACCGATTCCAACGCGCAAGTCCGCCGCGAATGCGCCATCGCATTGCGCCATGACAGCTCCGATCGCGCAGCGGAATTATGGGCGCAATTGGCACAACAACACGACGGCAAAGACCGCTGGTATTTGGAAGCACTCGGAATCGGCTCTGATGGCAACGAGGAGAAATTTTTCGCCGCGTGGCTCAAGAAAGCTGGTGACGAGTGGAACACGGTTGCCAGGTCGCGACATCATTTGGCGTTCCCGCGCGCCGGGTTCAGCAGCTTTTCTCGCAAAGATAATCGCCGACCCAAAAACTTCCGACGTAGAGCGCGCGCGTTGTTTTCGTGCGTTCGATTTCATTCCGGCCTGTTCGCAAAAACAGCAGGCGCTCGTGCAACTCGTGGCGGCGGCAACGAACTAGTTATACGTCACACAACCGGACGGCGGCGTTCAGCGAAGCAAACTTGTCGCGCGTTGGAATAAATTCCTGGCCGACGTAGCCTTTGTAGCCAGTCTCTGCAATCGCGTTCATCACCGCGGAATAATTGATCTCTTGCGAGTCATCGATTTCATTTCGGCCGGGATTGCCACCGGTGTGATAGTGCGCAACCAACGGATGATACTGCTTGATGCGCGTGATGATGTCGCCGTGCATGATCTGCACATGATATACATCGAACAAAATCTTCATCCGCTCTGAACCGACCGCCTTTACGATTTCGGCGGTCATATCCATGCTGTCGCAGAAATAATCGGGATGGCCTTTCATGTTCACGTTGACGCGCGAATTCAGCATTTCGATGACGAGATTAACCTTTTTCTTCTCCGCGTGACCGATGATCTTCTTCAGGCCGTCGACCATGTTCTTCATCCCCTCGATCCGTCGACAATCCGCGTCGATAGCCGGAGAAAGTTATCACGTTTTGGAAACCGCCATCGGATGCTTTGTTGATGCGGTCAGTCAGCACCTGGATGCATTCGTCGTGCTCTTCTTTGTGTGCAAATCCTTTCAGGAACCCATGCGATGAAATCATCGCGCAGGTCAGCCCCTTTTTTTGAATCGTCGGCAATTGCTCGGGCTGCAGCAATTCGATCGATTCCAGCCCCATGCGAACGGCGTCATCGGCCAATTCCTCCAGCGTCATCGGCTTGTAGCACCACCAGCAGACCGATTGGCGGATGCGTCCATTCTTGGGTTTATAGGTTGCTTCAGCCTCGGCCCGTTGCGTGACGCCAAGCGCGCCGAGAGCGAGGGCTCCGGCTCCAAGATGTTTAAATGCAGTGCGGCGGGAAAGAGTCGTTTTCGGCGCTGTGTTCATGCCTACTTTTTAGCCCGAGCCGAGCCGCCTGCCTAGTTTAATGTTTTAGCACGATTGGTTTATTGCACGCCCAGAGCACGCCGCGCGTGACCATGTCGAGGTATTCGGGCGTTTCCATCACCTTATTCGAATGGCCAACGGTCGTGCCGAAGACGCGTGCTTTGCCGTAGGTATTCGCCCAAACGACGGTGTTCTTGCTCTTATCTTTGTCGTGGCCGGTGGCTTGCGCGAGCGGGATGGTGTGAGGCCAGAGTTTGATGGTGACGTATTGCTCGTCAGATGGATCGTGAAAGATCGCCGGGAAACCTTTCATAATCGGATTCCCGGGCTTCACGACCGTGACATCAAAAGGCTGTTGCTTCTCATGACGCATAGAGGTAACCCCGAGCAGCTTTCGCCATTCATCGGTTTTGGCTTCGCGGAACGTGTGAATGGCACAATGAATCACAACGGCAGGCAGGCCGGTGTCGCGATGGACGGCGGCGATTTTGTTGATGTAATCGACGTTGGTGAATTTTCCCGAGCACATATTGTACACCACGACGTCGATGCCTTTGTTCCAGTCGGGTTTGTCGAAGGTCTCAAAGCGAATTGTTTTGTCGTCGGTTTCACCTTTATCCTCGATTGTCCAAACAATATCCGTTCGCGCGCCAATGCCTTCGGTCAGAGTCTTTTTTTGCGCGGTGAATTCGTGACAACACCCGCCGGTGATGTAAAGAGCGTGAATGGGTTCGGCGGCCTTAGCGCTGATTGCCAGTGCCAGCAGGAAGAAAAGTTTTCGCATCCGGCGAATCTGACAAAAAAACACGGTAACTCAACTAGATTTCTCGACGACCACTTACAATGTAACTATCATCGGGACTCGTGCGTTATCGCTGTCTCCATTGTTTACTGGTCTTTTTCGCGATATCCCTGCGCATTTTCGGCATGGCTGCCGAAAGTGGGACGGACCAACTCCGCTCGCTCGTTCGGATGCCGATGGTAACGGTTACTTTCGGTTGGTCGTTCAACCCAAAAACCGGGTTGAAGCTCGACGTCGAAAAGCCGCTCGCCCGCGATCGAATCGCTGAAATCGAAAAGAAAGTCACCGGCACACCTGCCGATGCCGAACGTTATCTCCTGTTAGGCGACCTTTACCTTGACGTTCCCGACTACGAGAAGTCCCGCAACGCTTATGTCAAAGCAGTTGCTCTGTTCCGGAAGCGCATGGAGTTGGAGCCCGACCGAGCTTCTTTGCTGTGTGATTTCGGCGAAGCGCTCTACGCGACGTCGAATTTCGATGAAGCCGAAAGCGTGCTGCGCAAGGCGGTAAAACTCGCGCCGAAAAACGCGGCTGCTGGGACAGTTTAGGACGCTATCTGGAAACAGTGGCAGCAACAAAGTTTAGTCCGACCAAGAGTTCGCCAGACAAGCCTGCGAACGAAAGACCTTCCGCAGACCAACTGGCCAGCGCACAACGGTCGCTCGATGAGGCGACAAGGTGTTTCGACAAAGCAATTACATGTTCGACAAACGAGGCGATGCCTTATGTGCAACGCGCCATGCACACATGGGCACAGCATTTCTACAAACGCGCCTTTGAAATGGCGCGCGGCCAGGAAGACGACGAACATAAACTGGAGCGGTCGCTCGCGGCCAATGACGCGTTACCAGACCTGGATAAAGCGGTTCAGCTCGATCCAAAGGATGTGCGCGTGATTGGCACGGCGACGATCATGGAAGTTTTTTCCGCCAACGCGAAGAAGAACAACAAGCCACACGTGCAGATGATCAAGTTCGAGGAGATGGCCGATCCAACGCAAAAATCCATCCGCGCCAAGCTCGTCCTGCTCCAAAATATCGCGCAAAGCGCTGAGCCGAAAACGGCGGCGGCCGCGACGGAAATGCTCGCGTTTTGCCAGGGGCCGTTGATCGGCGATCTTGCGGGTTGTATGGAAAGTTTACGTCGCACTGTTCAGCTCGACCCAACGCGCCAGGGCGCATGGCACATGTTGATTGCAGGGTTGGCTGGCCAGGGCCGTTATCGACAGGCCGCGCCGGTTTGCGAACAGAACATTGCCCAAAAGGATTCGCCGATGAATCGCATTATGTATGCAAAGGTGCTGTTCAAGTTGAATCGCCTGGCGCAGGCCGATGAACAATTACGAGCCGCACTTGCGTTTGGACCCAGGCGATTTCACGCGCGAACGTAGCCGTTGCTGCGATCGCGGTGAAGCGCGGGACGAATCTTACTGAATTGATTCAGGCTGAGCAACCGTTGTCGCGCGCGGAACAGGCGGTGCAAAGCAAGCTGGACGTCGATCGCGATGGCGCGCGCCAGGCGATGATTGATTTTTGTCTGACCAAAGCGATTTACTGCGGGCTCACGGACCGCACCGACATGGCGCGAGCTTACGCTAAACACGTCCTCACACTTGAATCAGAGAATCAAGATGCGAAGGAAGTGCTTGCGGCGTTGAATCGCTAGAACGGGCGGAAATGTCCGCTCCTAGTAACTGTTCAGCACGTCGATCAGTTCGCGCAAGCGGCCGTATTGGCGACGGTCGAATTCGAAGGCAATGCGCGGCAGGTCCAGGCAATCGTTATCTTCTTGTTCTTCCGGCGTCGGCTTGATGATGTGGATTTTTTGGCCGGTCATGATGTCGCCAAAATCTTCGTTCAATGCATCAATGGCTGAGGCAGACGGCGCATTTTTCAAACGCAGCACCAACTGCTCTTTGACGAAACGGCTGGAATGGTAGTTCCGATAGAAACGCGTGATGATGCGAACGGCGTGCTTGGCGTTGTCGGCGATTTGGTAAAGGTGCAAATCGTCCGGCGAAATCAGTTGTTCGCGCAGGAGATGTTCGCGGACATTTTTGTCCCACGTTTTCCAATACGTGCCGCCCGGACGATCCATCAACACCAACGGCATGAGACGGCTCTTGCCGGTTTGCATGAGCGTGAGAGCTTCGTATCCTTCGTCCATGGTGCCGAAGCCGCCAGGGAAAATACGATTGCGTCGGAGTTGCGGATGAAGATCAGCTTTCGGGTGAAGAAGTATTTGAACGAGATCAGCTTCTTGTCTTTGTCGATGATCGGGTTTGGCGATTGTTCCCAGGGGAGACGGATGTTGACGCCGAAACTGTTTTCCGGACCAGCACCTTCGTGGCCGGCTTGCATGATGCCGGGACCTGCACCGGTAATGACCATGTAGCCGGCTTCGGCGACCATTTTAGCGAACTCGACGGCTTGGAGGTATTCCTGTTTGGACGGGAGAGTTCGGGCAGAGCCGAAGATGGTGACTTTGCGTTTGTGGTTGTAGGGCGCGAAGAGGCGATAGGAATAACGCATCTCACGCAGTGCGGTTCTGATGACGCGCACGTCACCACGATCTTCAACATCGCTCAATAATTTGAGGCCGTTGATGAGGATGTCTTCAACTAGATCGGGGTTGTAACCGTCTGGTTTGAAGTCTTTGATGAGGTCTTGAATACGCCGCCGGATTGCGGGGTCTATCTGATTTTTTTCAGGTTTTTCCATATAATTTAATCAATTCCGAGCGTAAGGGTTACGTGGGTAAAAGCAACAGTTTGCGGCGGTAGCAAAGGATGGCGCTGATGACGATCAGGATTGTGAAGACCGAGACGGAGATGACGCCCATTTTGTAGACAAACTCGCGGAAGGTTTTGAATTCGTGGACGGGGGCGCTGAGATGAATGGCCATCAAAGTCACCAGCGGCCAATGACACTAAAGCTAGACTGCACCAGAGATAGTAACGCCATGCATCGGGTTGGTTGTCAGATTTCGGCGATTGGGAACGAAGCCATTTAAAATAGTGGAGCGCGAGGATCGCTCCACCAGCGAGCGTGCTGATGTACTGAAGGACGTAAGCAATGGTGATGTCTTGCGGGCCAATATGAGCGAGACTCATGCGAAGCGGGGCAAAATGGCGAGACACGTAAGAGCCGTCGTGCGTGAACTGATCCCAGATGATGTGCGTCCATGCGCCGAGTAGGATTGAAACGATTGCGATCAAAAGAGTTTCAGGGGTAAAGACTGGTTTCTGATGCGCCAAGGGCGTGAGTTGGTTGCGATGCGGGGACGGGAGAATGAAGCAGAGTTCGCGACGGATCAAATAGAACAGACCGAGCAGAACCAGGCCAGTGGGAATACAAATGACGACCGTACCAATCGGTTGGTGAGCGATTTTTGCGAGGCCGCGCTCGCCGATGAAGTAACCTGCGTCTGGTGACATGCTCCCGATGACCAAGGCCGCGAAGCTCAATCGATTCGGAGTGAATCGTCTAAACGGAAGAATCGCGGCGGGATGGGAGCAGGTTAGCGGCATAGGTTTCTCATATCACCGATGACCAAATCCAAAGCGGCAGAGGGCTGCCGCACTCCAAGACGCTTCGCGAGGCCGCAAGCATGTGATGAACATAACACTATGGCTCTTTCGTTAATTGTTTCTTCAACTCGCGTGTGAGGGGGCGGTTGTCGCCGGGTGGGTTAAGGATGTACCAAATCAGGTCGCGGAAATCTTTGTCGGGCATTTGTTCGAGGCCTTCGGGCATGACGGACAGTTGGCTGACGCGCATGGATTCGACATCGGATTTGGACACGACTTCTTCTTTGGGCCCAGCCGAGAGAAGTTTGATGTGGGTGGCGTCGTTCTCGACGATGCGGCCACTGACGTTGCGGCCGTCTTTGGTTTCGACTTCGACGTTTTCGTAGCCTTTGCCGACGACTTGATTGGGGTCGATGACGTTGGCGAGCAAGGCGTCGAGAGAGGAGCGACCGACACCGGTTAGGTCGGGGCCAACGTCTGCGCCTTCGCCATAGAGTTTGTGGCAGACAAAGCAGGTTTTTTTGGCGACTTCGTAGCCGTGAGAGATGTCTGGTTTACCGTCGCGAACCATATGACGCTTTTCGTGAATCAATTTGGTTTTGTTTTCGTTCGATTCGCGGAACCGTCCGAGCAGATTTTTCGTCCGTTCATCCAGCGCGATGTCTTTGTAGTGCGCGAGCGTGCGGAGGATACCGGCTGAGACTTCGGTCGGTGCGACCGTTTTGTTCTGGACGGCATTCAAGAATTCGTTCGCCCAGGTCTGGCGGGAAACCAGGGTGTCCATCGCTGCCCTGCGCACGCTGCCATTAAAGGTTTTCCATTGGTTGAGGATTTTTGCGGCGACGTCATCTCCGTCGACCGAGCTGATAATGCGCAAGGCTTCGACAGTCACCGCCTCAGGATTCTCGTGGGTGATCACTTGAACGAGTGCATCGTGAACGGCTGGGCATTTTTTTTCTTTTAAGATGCTGATGGCTTGGACACGTTCGTCGGTCGGGGCGGATGAGGTGTTGATGAGCTTGAGGGTCGCGGCGAGTGAGTCGGGATCGTTCCACAAGGTGCCGAGTTCGCGGGCGCCGGATTGAACATTCGTGTCTGAACTTTCATGTAACGTGGCGAACAAAGATTTGAGGTCGCGATCGGGTAGCAACTGCTTTCCGTTCTGGCCGTCGATAAAGCCTTGGAGCGCAGCAGCGGCCAGGCCGGATTTGTCATCGGAGATTTGTAATAGGAAATCGACGGCTTGGTTGAGTTTGTTGGTTTCGCCGGTGTCGCAGATGCGGTGCATAGCTTTGCGGGTGAGGATGCCGCTGAGGGGCATGGTGCGGGCGCCGTTTTCGGCGAGCCATTTGAGGCCACCAACAACTTTCGCATGCTGTGGCAGCAGGAACTGTCCGGAATAGTCTTGATTCGGACCTTCAGCTGGATTTTTCGCAATGACCGGTTCCTCAGCCATCCAAATCATGAACGGGATTAACGGATCATTGGCGTCGGCAGAGGAAACAATCAAGTTATTCAGGGCTTTTCCCACTGGCATCATGGCGATGTCTTGATCAACCGTTGGCGATCTCGATACAACACGTCGAATAGCGGTCGCCACCGAAAGGCGGACAACAGGACTCGAATCCGACGCCATTGTAGTTAACTGAGATATAACTTTGTTAATGTATCCGCGAGCGTTGGAGCCTCCTCCGCGAGTGATAATGTCGTTACGAAAACGGTAGCAGACTTTCTCCTGCATAACGCACTGCCCAACTCCGGACGGCAGGCTCGCTTGAATGGAGCATTTCTTCGAGGAACTTTGGTTCGCCGTCCATGTCGAATGGATAGGTTCCATAAAGTGTCCAAAGTGCCGCCATCCTCACATCCAGTGACGTGTTAGTTCGAATTATCTCACGAAGATCATATTTGATTTCGAAGTTCTCAGACCCAGTGAAATGTTCGCACAATAGACGTTGTGCCATTCTGCGTTGCCAGATATTTGGATGTTGTAGGAGCCAAACCAATTCATAGTGCTTCGCCCTGCTCAAATCCATGTGGCGTTCACGTTGGCCGGACTTGTGTTCGCCCGTGTAAACGACACGCCAGATGCGTCCGTAGGTGCGGTCGACGCCTTCGGGGTCGGCTTGGGCGTTTTGGTAGCAGGGATATTTGTCATACCAATCGGCGATCCACATTGCGCCGTCGGGGCCGACTTGTTCGCTGACGGGACGGAACCAACCGTCGGTGGTGGTAAGGAAATCTTTTTCGGCAACGGCTTTAAAGCTGGAGCCGTTGGGGATGAGGCGGTCGTGGTTGATGGCGCATTGGTGGATGTTGCCGAAGAAAACGTGGCCCTGGTATTCGGGCGGGAA
Organism: uncultured Verrucomicrobiae bacterium; assembly: GCA_963702845.1. Classification (GTDB taxonomy): domain Bacteria; phylum Verrucomicrobiota; class Verrucomicrobiia; order Limisphaerales; family Palsa-1400; genus JAICXV01. The sequence goes on from OY969763.1 coordinate 2,441,962, forward strand.
CATGTCGCCTTGATAGATGCAGATGCCGCTATAGGCGGCCATGTAGTGTTTGTGGTCGACGATTGATGGGAGGAGTTCGTAGGCGTAGGGATTTGCGGGGACGCCGCCCTGGCGTTGGTAGATGCCGCCGGGGGCGAGGTGCCAGAGATGATCGATGACGCAGGCGCTGACGAAGGCGTTGCCGGCGGCGTCAAAGTCCACGCCCCATGGATTGCTGGTGCCGTCGGCGAAGACTTCGAATTTTTTGGTGATTGGATGGTAGCGGCAGAGGGCGGCGCTGACTTCGATGCCGGGTGAGCTGGCTTCGGGGATTTTGACTTTTGAATGGTTGAAGACGCCGTGGGTCATGTAGAGCCAGCCGTCGGGACCCCACGTGAAACCGTTGAGGAGTTCGTGGCGGTCGTTGGTGTCGAAACCGGTGAGGAGTTTTTCGCGGGTGTCGGCGTGATCGTCGTGATTGGTGTCGCGAAGGAACAGGAGGTCTGGGGCTTGGCCGACGTAAACGCCGCCGTTGCCGAGGGCGATGCCGGTGGCGAGGTTGAGGCCGTCGGCGAAGATGGTGACTTTGTCGGCGACGCCGTCGCCGTCGGTGTCTTCTAGGATTTTGATGCGGTCGCGGGATTTTGCGCCTTTTGGTGCGCCTAGTGGATATTCGAAAAGTTCGACGACCCAGAGTCGGCCGCGTTCGTCCCACGTCATGGCGACTGGGTTGATGATGTCGGGCTCGCGAGGCGAATAAACGGACTTCGAAACCGGGAGGGACGGTGAATGCTTTTTGCGAATCGGTTGGTGATAGCGCGGCGCCGGCGGCTGGCGCGTAAGCCCCGGTGAGTTGATGGCCGGTGGCGAATGTAAGGTTCGTCGTTAAAAGCAGCAGTAGAATGATGCGGCTCATTGGGCGAAAGAATGTGGTGTAGGAGACGCGGTGACAAGTCTCAAAATTCAAAGGCAAAGGTCAGAGACTCGTTACCTCGTCTGCTACAAAATCCAAGTGCAACGGTACCCCGCTCTGCTATAGGTTATACAGGCGCGCGAATTGCAAAGCACAGCATTACAAATTAAAAGTATGAGCAAAAAGATTCTTTCGGAGGCGCAGGTTCCGCATTTCACAATGATGGTTATGTGATCGTGCGCGGATTGTTTGATGCCGAGGAAGCCGATATTTTGCGAAAGACGGCCAAGGCAGATGCGGCGTTTGAGAAGCATTCGTATCAAGTGGATGACGGCAAAGGCGCCGCCATCAAGTTGGCGCTTGTGGAATAAGCTTGGGGAAAATCTTTACGGTTATATCGCGCGTTGTCCGAGGATTGTGGATGCGATGGAGCAGCTTCTCGGCGATGAGGTTTATCATTATCACTCGAAGATGAGTATCAAGGAGCCGTTCACGGGCGGCGCATGGAATTGGCATCAGGATTATGGGTATTGGTATTTGAATGGATGTCTTTATCCGGATATGGCGTCGGCGTTTATCGCGGTGGATCCGAATACGCGCGAGAACGGGTGCATGCAAGTGCTTAAAGGCTCACACAAATTGGGACGTGTGGAGCATGGAAAGTTTGGCGACCAGACCGGAGCTGATCCCGAGCGGGTCGAGAACGCGAAGAAAATTATGGAGCACGTTTATGTGGAGCTTGCGCCGGGAGATGTTTTGTTTTTTCACTCGAATACGTTTCACGCTTCGGACCAGAACAAGTCCCCGGATCCGCGCTGGTCGTTGATCTGTTGTTACAACACGAAGCACAACAATCCGTATAAGGAGAGTCATCACCCGTTCTACGAGAAGCTCGACAAGGTCTCAGACAATGCGCTGAAGGAAGCGGGAGCGAAGTTGTTTAGCGAAGGTCAGGAGTTCTGGGAACCGAATAAGGACAAGTCGATGGCGGGCGGAAAGAAGCGTTAGCACGCGGCCACCTTACTCGGCGTTTAGCAACAGCAGGTCGTTACGTTTGGCCTGGATGTTTTCCAATCTTTTGTCGCCGCGCAGGACATGGCGGAAGGCGATAGGGAAGGTCTCGGTTTCGTAGTTGAAATCTTCTGATGCCTGCACCTGGATGTGGACATGCGGCATGGTGGTGTTGCCGGAATTACCGCATTGAGCAATAGGTTGGCCGAGTTTTACCTCGTCGCCGACTTTTACGGTGATGCTCTTGCGTTTGAGGTGAGCAATCAAAACGTAACGGTCGGGGGCCATCTCGATCGTCAGGTAGTTACCGGCGACGTGTTCTACGTCGGTTTGGCCTATTTTATTGTCGCGATGATTACGTTCCACGTGAGCAACACGACCGGAACATGGGCTGTAGACCGTTTCTCCGAATCCGGCATCGCTTTTCATGATCTTCCAATCGCGAACCTGCAGCACGTTGTCAGCGACTTTGAAGATGTCGAGAGCGTGGCGCTGAGATATTAAAGGGTAATGGTGGTTGATGATTGAATCGTTCCCGCCCTGGACCACACACATCACGCCTTTCATCGGCGAATCGAGCACAACTTTTTCTCCCGGAGCGGGAGAAGCGATTTGGCCGAAATGCCAAATCATGAACGCAGCGCCGATCGCATACATCACCGTGAACGGAATTGAGATGCGGCTCGCCGGCATGAACGAAATAAGGATTTGTGGTGCAACCAGGCCCCACATGATCAATTTCATGAATGATTGTGGATAATCCGGAAATTGGCATCGGACAATGGCAATGCTCAGCAGATACCCGCAACTTGCGTAAAACGCCAAACGCGGCAGAGCGGCAAGCCAGTAACGGCCCGATTCGCGATCAAACGGTTTAATCAGTAATCCGAGATAAATTTTATGGCGCACAATACGCGAAACGAGAATCGCAGACACCACAAACGCGGCCACAAACAACATAAAATAAATCATGTTCGTAAAAAAATCGCCGGTAGCGTATGCGCCATAACCGATACCGAGCATCAGTAGCGCGAAGACCGTTTCTCCAACGTAAATAAGGATTTTCTTTGCCCTGCTATTGGTAGCGGTCTGTTGAGGGCTAACGACGGTTAGTGTTTCCATAAATTGTTCGCTGAATGCGGCAATGAAGTTGTTTACTGAAGGGGAGGAATTCGGGAACTGAAACGGGATAAGACGATGGAGGGTGGGAGCAAAAAGTAATCAGTATTCAGTATGCAGTAAAAGCCACTGGATGTTCAATCAGCGTTGAGAATGTCGCCTTTGATCGGGGAGTAATTTGATTTTGGTTCGGAGCCGCCGGCAAGTGGGACTTTGTTGAATTTGCATTTGATGCCGAGTGCGTCCTGGAAAATGGCGGAATGTTGAAGCTGATAGTGAAGGTGAGGCTCGGATGAATTGCCGGAGTTGCCGCATTTGCCAAGCAATTGTCCGCGCTGGACGTGGTCGCCAGCTTTCACCACCAGGCTGCCGCGTTGGAAATGAGCGAGCATGGAGAACTCGTTCGTGCGGTGTTCGATGACAATACAATTGCCGACCAGACAATACGAATTCATCGAACCCGGCGTGTTATCGCGCACGCCGTCAATCGCCTCGATTACCACGCCGTCTGCGGGGGCGAGTATTTCGCGCCCGAAACAAAAGTAATCTTCATTCTTCGAGGCATCGCCGCTGTGCGTTTCGCCTTTATCGTCCACACCAACGATATCGAAGGCGAAGTTCTGGGCAGGAATGCCGTGGTGATGATTCAATTCTTTGGTGTCGCCTCCCCAGACCACGAGCCATTTGCCTTTGAAAGGTAGCGAAAGCTCCGTGACGTGTTTTTTCGGCGCGGGTTTCGACGCTACGGCGTGCGGTTTGAAATAGAGTCCAGCAATTTTGTTTTCATCGTCGAGGGCGAGCGTCATGTCGAGCATGCCTTGCTCGCAATGGACAGGGAACACTGTCTCCTCCGCACCGCGTTTCGGCTGATCCAACTTCTGCAGTTTGCCGTACTGCGACGTTAATCCGGTAAAAAACTCGGTTGATTTATCCAACGGCAACGCCTCGCTCATATCTTTGTTAAAAAGCTTTTCGACGCCGGAGTAATCCGCCGCATTGATCAACTCGATCAACTGCTTTGCAATCTTAGTGGAGGGATCCTCCTGCTTTTTCGACGCCGCTTTTGGCGATTCGGCACGCGGCTTGAAGTAGAGCCCTGAAATTTTGCCCTGGCGATCGAGCGCAAGCGACATGTCCGTCAACCCGCGCTCGAAATGGGCCGGGAAAACCGTCCAACCGGCGCTGCGTTTCGGTTCGTCCAGCTTTTCGATTTTTCCCAGTTCCGCCGCCATTCCGGCAAAGAAGGCGGTCGATTTATTCAACGGCAAAGCAGCGCTCATCTGTTTGTCGAAGAGATCCTCGATGCCGGAATAATCCGATGCGTTTATCATCTCAACGAGACGGTTTGCGACAGTGGTGTAGGAATTGGTGTCCTGGGCAAAAATGTTGTGAGATAAAATGATGAAAACAAAGGCCAAGAATGTGGGAATAAATTTTTTCATATGTTTGTGTACGGCTGTAGGCGTCGCTTTCGAAACTCCGCCCTATATTTGATTAGTCGCAGCGGAAGGGAACATTATTACACCGAGTGAAACTTTTTGACAGATCCCGGGCACGAACGAGAAATTTTAAGCTGCTATTCTCCATTTTTAATCTCCGCTCCATTGATATTCGAACCCCGACGGTGGATCATACTGGCAGGCCATCGAGAAAATATAACCACCGTCCGGATCTGGGATCAGGTTCGTATTCCAGAACACTTTGAGGTAGCTGACATGGCCGTCGACAAAACCGAAAATGTCTTTCGCGTTATTAAAAACTGCCAGGTCATGGCCGACCGGCAGAGGAGTTTTCGGTTGATGCCAGGAATATGGAAAAATGCCGGGACCTTCGAGGATCAATGCGGTCATAGCTGGTTTGCGGATGGAGGCAAGTGTTCGACCGCCGATACCGCGAAACGGGCCAAAGTCCCCGTTAGTGGAGGTATTTGTATACTGATTCAATCCGTTAAACACATAGCTGGAAAAGTCTGTCTCGGGTTGATCGTGGCGAGGTCGGGGAACGTATCCCCGTCCGATTTCCAGGCGCATGTCGTAGCAAAACGTGTCAGCAGGACAAGCGAACAGTTTCTGACCCAACTGATTGGTGCCTTTGCCTCCAACGTAAGTTTGGATCATTTCTTTGTAGCAATATGACAGCGGCAGGTTCGTATCATTCGCGTAAGCATTCGCCGCGCCGGTCCATGGCGACTTGTCTCTCGAGTCGTCAGCATACATGCGCAGCGCCGCGCTGAGTTGCTTGAGGTTGCCGGCACACGCAGTTCGCCTGGCGGCCTCCTTGGCCCTCGACAGAACTGGCAAAAGCAACGCAGCGAGAACGGCGACGATCGCAATGACCACCAGCAATTCGATGAGCGTGAATGCCTTCGCTATCCTGGAAAAACTGTTGATCACTGGTGTTTGGGCGGAGTGATCTTCTTTGCCTTTTGGTTTTTTCCTTCATCGATAAAGAGCAATTGTGTTGTTTCGCCAGCCGCATTCGTCACGAAATGAATTTGTTCGTCCATCGCGGTATAAAAAAAATCTGTCTTCGACTCAGGAAAGATTTCGTAAGGGCATTCCATCTTCCCGCTTCGCTGGGCGACGAGATGATCACCGTTGCGCGTGATGGTCAGCCGTTCGGACCAACCCAGCTTGTATTCCCCAACATAGTGGTCGTAAATCGCTGGATCTATCGAAACGGCCTTCCGCTGCTGAGGTGCCGTAAATTTGTGCAGCGTACTGTAATCCGGATTCAGGATTCGGTCGCAGATGTCGTCCACATCGTTTGCTTCGTTCGCCAATACAATCACGCCGCATTTCTTCGACGCATCAAACTCAATGACCGTGCGAAAGCCGCCGCCCATGCCGCCATTTTGCTCGATAACATCATCCGACTCAGGTGCGACCAAGCGCCACCAACCGAGTCCAATCTTTAGCGCAAAAACCCCAAGAAACGAATGCACAGTTTTTCGTGCTGTCTGTGTCTGTGCCATCGACGCACAAAGCTGTTCCGGGCCATGCCCCATTTCTGCGGAAAGGAATTTGACCATGTCGTTCACGCTCGAATGAAGCCTGCAACCTTGCCATGTAAGAAAACCCCAATTCTTCGCGGGCGGACCAACAACGCTGTAACCAGTCGCCAGACGCGCTTTCATCTCGGCGGTAAGGACGACGCGCGTGTTCGTCATGCCCAGCGGTTCGCAGATGCGACTGATGACCAGCGCCTCATAATTAGTCCCCGCCCTCAGCGCCAAAATGTGACCAAGCAATCCCATCCCAAAATTTGAGAAATCAACTTCCCATCCTTTCACGTGGCTCAACTTGGCCTTCCCCAACCCCTCATACATCTGTTCCACCGTGTAATCTGCCCACGGGTCATCTCCGTCTTTCGGCGCCATCTTGTCTGGGGTCGACGGCAGCCCCGACGTTTGCATGGCGAGGTCCAGCAGTGTTATTTCGCGATTGCCCTCCTTCGGCGTTTTCACCGAGGCGGGCAAATATTTGGAAATGGGATCGTCCAATTTCACTTCGCCGCGATCCACCATGTCCTGGAGCAGCGCCGTGGTGAAAACTTTGGTGATCGACCTGATCTCAAACAGCGTATCGCCATCGATCAGGTTCGTTTTATCCCGCTCGCAGACGCCATGCACATAGACATTCGTCCCGCTCTCATCAATGATGCCAATCGCCATCCCCGGCGCGCGTTTCTGTTCGTCAACAACGTGAACCAGGAGCTTTTTAATTTCCTCCGGCTTCCTTCCAGCCGCAGAGGACGAGATAACACTCGCTGCCAACAAAATCGGCAGTGTTCGTAAAAATCGGTTTCGCATGGGTATGGGTTATGTCTCTTGTGCAACTACGCAAAATACGGCGATTTTGATGGGCAAGATTTCCCGCTCAGTCGGCTTCGCGCAGTAACAAATCGTTTCGTTTCGCTTCGACGTTTTCCAATTCCTTGCTGCCGCGCAGGACGTGGCGGAAGGCGATGGGGAAAGTTTCGCAGTCGTAATTGAAATCAGGCGTAGACTGGACCTGGATGTGGACGTGCGGACCGCTGGTATTGCCGGAGTTGCCGCATTGGGCGATGGGATCCCCTGCTTTTACTTCGTCGCCGACTTTGACTGTCGGGCTGTTCTGTTTCAGGTGGGCGAGCAGGACGTATCGGTCTTTTGCGACTTCGATGCTGATATAGTTTCCGGCGACATTTCCTATATCGGTCTGTCCTACTTTGTTATCGCGATGGTTACGCTCAACGTGGGCGACGCGGCCCGAGCATGGGCTGTAGATGGTTTGCCCGAAGCCAGCGTCATCTTTCATGATCTTCCAATCGCGAACTTGCTGCACGTTTTCGGCAACTTTGAAGATGTCGAGAGCGTAGCGTTGCGATTCCAATGGGTAGTGATTGTTGATGATCGGGTCGTTTCCACCGTGAATAACACACATCACGCCCTTCATCGGTGAATCGAGCGCAATTTTTTCGCCCGGAGCGGGTGTGGCGATCTGAATGAAATGCCAAACCATGAACGCCGTGCCGATGGAATAAAGCGCTGTGAACGGAATGGAGATGCGACGCGCGGGCATGAACGCGAGAACCAGTTGCAATGCGGCCATGCTCCCGGTGAAGATTTTCATGAACGCTGCGGGATGATCGGGGAATTGGCACGGAGCAATAGCAATGCTCAGCAAATATCCGCAGCTTGCGAAGAAAGCCATGCACGGTAGAGACGTGATCCAGTAGCGCAAAGATTCACGACCAAACGGCTTCGTCAGCAATCCGAAATAGATTTTTCCCAACACTGCACGCGCTACGAAGATCGCCGGCATGACAAACGATGCGAGAAGCAATAGAACGTAGACGACGTTCATAAACATGCCCAGGGCGTAGGCACCGTAGCCAAGACCGAGCAAAAGGAGCGCAAGCAGCGTTTCTCCGGTGTTAAGCAATATTGTTTTTGTTCGTGTCGTCGTGGCGGCCTGTTGAGCAGAAATGATGGTTTGGGTTTCCATAAATTGTTGGTTAAGCGGTTCGCCGGTTTCGGCGGAATGGAGTAGGGCTTCCAATTGTGCTTCCGCAGGCAGCAATTGTTTCCTTCGCCCCCATTGATTCAGCCAGTAGACAAACACGTAAATGATGACGATCACCACAGTGAATGTGATCTTGAAATCTTTCTCGGAGCCTTGATCTCCCCAGACCGAGAGCATTAGACCGGTGCCGATCGGAAGCAAATACCACCATAGAACGGAGCGCAATAACCGTGATTGGGTACGGACGGAGTGCAACTCGGCATGCAAGGCTTCAACAGTTGTAGCATCGGGTTTCGCAGGCGGAGTGGTTCGGCGTGCGTGAATAAATTTCCAACCGATGAATATTGCACTGCCCATCACGACCAGATCGCCAAGGCGCGAAATGAAGGACTCAGTCTTGTCGAAGAAAACCCCGAAGAAGACCAGGATAAACGCGCAACCGACCAACTCACGCGCGTCGCGCACGAGCAATTTTCGGCGTAGGTCGCTCATTTTATTGCGCATCGCTGAGACGAGTTGCGGCGCGGAAACAGCGGGGGCGGCGACCGGTTGCTGTTGCCACAAATCTTTTAACTCCTGATCATTCATGGACGGCCTCCTTCATCAGGCAGGAAAGTTTCGTTTTTGCGCGATGCAAAATGACGCCGACATTGCTCGTGGTGATGCCCATCACCTCTGCCATTTGGTCATAGCTGAAATCTTCGAGGAACAATGTGATCAATGCTTTTTCGAGTTCGTTCAGTTTGGCGATGGCAGCATAGAGATTGGCGAGTCGGTCATTGGTCGGTTCAGCGGTTTGGCGCGATTCGATAGTGCGGGCGAGTTCGGCGTGTTCAACGTGCACGACCTTGTCAGCGCGCGAGGCGCGTTTGCGAACAAAGGTGATAGAGGTGTTGATGGCCACGCGATAAAGCCAGGTATTGGCGAATTGTTTCTCTTTTAGGGCCGGCAAACCGCGCCAGATTTGGAACAGGATTTCCTGATATAAATCGTCCTGGTCGGCGGAGTTCCACGCGTAAACACGGCAGACCTTGAGAATCCGGTTTCGGTTCTCGTTCACCAGTTCCAGGAACTGTTGGTCGTCAGGCTGCGTTCGTTTCAATTCGGCCCTTTAATTGATTAGTCGATGGCTACGTTCCATTTATTACAAGAAAAACGATAATCTTCGAGCACTGGTGCGTTGGCCCGTTGAATCCGGGTGCGCATATTTTAAAAGTTAGAATTACGCAGACTGACACGTGTCACTCTTTACCTGCCCAGCACTCTCCCCTATTCTGAGGATGTCATGCCGACATTGCTTGAGAAGATTGAAGCCAGCGCCGCCGAACGTCTCGTTCTGCCGGCTAACCGCATGCCTTCTCAGGAATTGGCGCGTTACAAAACCTTTCTCAAGGTCGAAACGCATCGAGTCAAAATGCTTCATCGTGCCGGTGCCAGTGGCCTTGAAGTGTGTCATGCTCGGTCCGCGATTTTGGATTTATTGTTGCGACACATTGTTGAAGGCGTTTTGGCTAATTCTCCAGAGCTGGCACAGAAGCCATTAAATTTTACGGGATCAACGGCCGACCAGGCAAAACAACGGGCCCGCTCTCCAGTGCCGACTTTTACTTTGGTTGCCACCGGCGGATATGGTCGGGCCGAACTCAATCCGTGCAGCGACATCGACATCATGTTCCTGCACGACTCTGAATTGGCGCTGCACCCGAAAGCGAACCCGGCGCTTTCTGCGCTCGTGGATGGATTGCTTTATACGCTGTGGGACCTGGGCTTCAAGGTCGGGCATTCGGTGCGCACGGTGGAAGATTGTGTCAAGGTCGCCAGCAAAGACATCCAATCGAAAACGAGTTTGCTCGAAACGCGCCGCATCATGGGCGACGAAAAGTTGTTCGATCGATTTCATCGCACGCTTTTGGCGAAGTGCGTTTTGGGGCAGGAATCTGAATACATCAACGCACGCGTGCAGGATCAAGCCGCGCGACGCGCCAAGTTCGGCAATTCACCGTTCATGCAGGAGCCGAATATCAAGAACGGCTGCGGCGGACTTCGCGATTACCAGAACCTGATCTGGATGACGTATTTTAAATACCGAACCAGCTCGCTTGAGGAGTTGCAGCAGAAGGAGATGATCAGCGAGTCGGAGCGCAAGCAACTCGAGGCCGCTTATGATTTCCTTCTGCGCGCGCGAACCGAGTTACATTATCACTCCGATCGCGCGGCGGATGCGTTGAACAAAGCGGCCCAGGCGCCGGTTGCATATGAACTTGGCTACAAAGAGCGGTCCCCGAGCAAGCGCGTGGAGGAGTTCATGCGCGATTATTACACGCATGCGCGCAATATCGATTTGATCACGCGCACGGTGGAGCAACGCCTGGCGTTCCTGCCGAAAACCGGTTTCATCCCATCTTTCGGGGCAATCTTCCGCTCGCAAGCTGAGCGTATGCGCCGGCATGTGGTCGATGGATTTAAGTGTGTCGATGGTGAAATTCATTTTCTCTCTCGCAACATCTTTCGCGATAACCCGCGTCGCATGATGCGAGTCTTTCTGCACGCGCAACAACGCGGGTTGAAGCTAAATGCGGACCTCGCGCAATTAATCCGCAGTCAGCTCTCACTCGTGAACAACGAGTTCTTACGCGATCCGCATGTGCGCGAAACGTTTCTGGAAATCCTGGACCAACGCGGCAACGTTGCGCCTATTTTACGGGCGATGCATGAAGTCGGAGTGCTTGGAAAATTCATTCCTGAATTCGGCAAGCTGACGTGTTTGGTCCAACACGAGTTTTATCATCAATACACCGCCGACGAACATACTTTGGTGTGTCTGGAAAAACTGGACCAGGTTTGGAATGCGAAGACGCCGCCGTTCAGTTCCTATGCGGAACTTTTTCCGCAAGTTGAGCATCCGCACGTGTTGTATCTCGCGCTCTTGTTGCACGATTCCGGCAAAGCCCTCGACACCGGCAAGCACGAAGACGCCAGCGCTAAGCTGGCCGAAAAAGCCGCCGCGCGGCTCGGGCTTGACGGAGCAAAGACCCACATCTTGCGTCTGTTGATCGAGAGCCATTTAATCATGGTGCAAATTTCGCAGCGCCGCGATCTCGATGATCCAACTGTCATCCGAAATTTTGCGCGGCAAATTCAATCGGTCGAAAATCTCGTCATGCTGACGTTGCACACTTTTGCTGATTCGATGGGCACGAGCGACCAGCTTTGGAATGGGTTCAAGGACGCAGCGATGTGGCAACTCTATCGCAAGACGCGCGATGCGCTGAGCGGCGCACCGGAATTTTTGATCGCTGAGGCGCGTCAACGCGATCTGCTCTCGGAAGAAGTCGAGCGAATGGCCCCTGACACGTTCGACACGGACGAAATTGCGGCGCACTTCGATAACCTGCCGACGCGCTATTTCCAGATTAATGACGCGAAAGAAATTTTGCGCGACATCACGCATGTTCACCGCTTTTTGCACGTGCAAATGGCCGACGATGAATCGAACGCGTTAGCGCCTGTCATCGCCTGGCACAATGAGCCGGATCGCGGTTATAGCACTGTTACTGTGACTAGTTGGGACCGCGAAGGTCTGTTCAGCAAGATTACCGGGTGTCTCACAGCCGCTGGGTTGAATATTTTCCACGCGGAAATTTTGACGCGGAACGACGGCATCATTCTCGATTCGTTCAGCGTCAACGACGCGCGGACCGGGTTGCTCCCGAATAAAGACGGCCGCGATAAGTTTGAGTCGATCATGCACAAAGTCCTGGTCGGCACCCACGTCGATTTACCGGGCGTTATTTCGAAAACGAAAGCGGCGCCACCAACCTACAAATCGTTAGAAGGCGAACGGATTCCCACTTCAGTCACTTTCGACAATGAACTTTCGGAAACGCGCACGATTATTGATATCGAGGCTGAAGATCGCATCGGATTGCTTTACGATATTTCGCGCGCCTTGAACGATTTGAATCTCGACGTTTCGATTGCAAAAATTTTGACCGAAAAAGGCGCCGCCTCCGACACGTTCTACGTGACGGAATGGGATAAGACGAAGATCACGCAGGCTGACCGGCTGCGGCATGTCGAACACCGGTTGCGCTCGGCCATCGGGCGATAAGCGACACTGCCGCGCTCTACTCACGTCGGTATGGTCACTAGGTTAGTGACCACCCTGCCCTGATTGTCGGGTTGGGGTGTTGTGCCCATTTCAAATCAGAATGGGCGACGTAATATTCCAGTGCATTTGCAAAGGAGTATTATGACACGTATCACAGCTTGCGGGCTCGCGCTCGCATTGGGATTTTTCGCGGTGCCCGCGCGCGCCGAGCAACCAAACGCCGCGCAGGGTAACAACCCAACAGGCCACATCGACGCGCAGGCTGTCGCACCTGCGGAACAATTGGGCAAAGCATTCGCGGAAGTTGCAGCGCATGTTCAGCCTGCCGTCGTGAGCGTTTACTCGGAAAAAATGGTTAAACATCCCGACACTTCGGCGGACGATCTTTTGCGTCGATTTTTCGGCGACCAGATGCCTCCCGGTCACGGTCGCGGAAGTCGCAATCATCCCAGCACAGTTCCACAACAAGGAATGGGTTCGGGAATAGTCATCGATAAGAAAGGTCACATCCTGACGAATTATCACGTCGTGGGTGACGTGGATGAAATCAAAGTGCAGCTTGGCGACAGACGCCGGTTCGAAGCGGAGATTGTAGGTTCAGATCCAGCCAGCGACGTCGCTGTGATTCGCATCAAAGGGAATGTTCCTTCAGATATGCCGGTGGCTGAACTTGGCGACTCAGACGCTTTGCAGGTGGGAAATATCGTCATGGCCATCGGATCGCCATTTGGTTTCATTCAAACTGTGACGACTGGAGTATTGAGCGCGAAGGGACGCGCCGGCATCGGCATTAATACTTACGAAGACTTCCTGCAAACTGATGCTGCCATTAATCCCGGCAATTCCGGCGGCCCGCTGGTAAACATGCGTGGGCAAGTTATCGGCATCAACAGTGTAATCGCAACGAGCATCGGGCAGTTCGCGGGCGTCGGATTGGCAATTCCGATCAACATGGTGAAAGCAGTCCTGCCGACACTCACCAGCGGCGGCAAGATTGTGCGTGGCTTCCTTGGAATTGGAATTCAGGAACTGACCAGTGATCTCGCGCAGCAATTTGGCGCCAACACGCTCAATGGCGCGCTAGTCAGCGACGTGAGCAAAGGGGGTCCAGCCGACCAGGCCGGTTTGAAACCTGGTGATATCATTTTGCGGATTGATGGAAAGCCGCTCCAGGACACCGCTCATTTGAAAAATATGGTGGCGGCGACGAAACCCGGCACACCAGTTAAGATGGAAATATTGCGCGATGGTAAAGAGCAGACTCTTACTGCCACCGTAGCGAAACTGGCGCCTGAGCCTGACGTCGCGTCAGTGGAGTCGGAAGAGGCGGGCAGTAATAAGGAAAAGCCATCGGGTAAGCTGGGCGTTTCCGTTCAACAACTCACTCCCGGGCTGGCGCAGCAATTGGGATATGAAGGCGATAAGGGTGTTGTCGTCACTGACGTCCAGGAAGGCGGCCCTGCAGCTATGGCGGGCCTCAAAGAGGGCGATTTGATCGTGGAGGCCGACCATCAAGCAATTTCGAGCCCCGCCGATCTGCGTCGTACCATGGATAACTCGAAAAGTCAGAACAGCATGTTGCTGCGGGTGAAACGCGACAAACAGACGGTTTACATTCTTGTTCCAGCCCGACCGCAGTAGGTTTTGTTTGAGACTCGCACCAGCGTCTCTTACATTCTCTGGCAATGAACGTCAGAGTTAAAGGCCGCTCACAGCATTATCGCACCGTCACATTCGATGCAGACAAGAACGCGGTGATGCTGATCGAGCAACGTCTGCTGCCCCACCAATTCAAAATAATCGGCACGCGTGATTTTCGTGAAACAGCCGCGGCCATCAAAGACATGATCGTGCGTGGGGCCGGCGCGATTGGCGCAGCCGCCGCCTACGGTTTGGCCCAAGGTGCACGGGCGTTTCGTGGAACTGATTTACGGAAGTTTTCGAAACACGTTGAGACGGTTTATGAAACTTTGAAGGCGGCTCGGCCTACTGCCGTCGACCCGGTCAACGCGATGAACGACGTTCGGCGCTCGATGAGCAAAGGTGAGACTGTCGAAGAACAACAGGCGCTTGCCTTGGCGGCGGCTGAAGAGTTCGCCAATGAAGATGTTGCTCATTGCCGCGCGATTGGCGACCACGGCGCGAAACTGATCCGCAACGGCATGCGTGTCCTGACCCATTGCAATGCCGGGTGGCTCGCGTTTGTCGATATCGGAAGCGCAACCGCGCCGATCTACGCGGCGCACGGGGCCGGCAAAAAATTTCACGTATTCTGCGACGAAACACGTCCTCGCTGCCAGGGCGCGACACTGACGGCCTGGGAACTTGCACAGGAAGGTGTGTCGCACCAGGTCATCGCCGACAACGCCGCCGGTCATTTGATGCAGCGTGGCGAAATTGATCTGGTCATTGTCGGCAGCGATCGCACGCTCGGTCGAACTGGCGAAGTTGCAAACAAAATTGGTACTTATACAAAAGCGGTTTTGGCGCACCGCCACAAAATTCCGTTCTATGTCGCGATTCCGCTTTCGACCATTGATTGGAATCTAAGAAAGGGCCGGGATATTCCGATTGAAGAACGCAACGAGAGCGAAGTGCTCGGCGCATGGGGAATAAATCCGAAATCCGAAATCAGGAATCCGAAATCTCAATATGTTCGCATTGCCAATCCAACCAGTGGCGCGCGCAACCCTGGATTCGACGTCACTCCTGCTGAGTTAATCACGGGAATCATCACACCCGTTGGAATTTTTAAGCCACAGGATCTATGGAAGAACCGCAGCCGGTTAGGCGGTTAATAAAAGTGACGCTTGAACTTTGGCGCGCGAGCCATAAACTTTAGACGTCTTCAGGCGGCGGAGTAGCCAAGTGGTAAGGCACGGCTCTGCAAAAGCTGTATGCGTCGGTTCAATTCCGACCTCCGCCTCCAGTTTGTGAATATTCTTCAGAGGGCTTGGTGGGTTTCGGTGGGAAAAGATCAGAGATTTTCTTCTCATCTTCCGGCGGCTTCATGGACATTTCGCGTTAGAGAGCGCTGGGAATTGTAAAAGCGTTAAATTAATTTTGCGATTTCATGTGGAAAATCCAATTGTTTAACGCCCTGACAAGGCAACGGCTTAAAACCAAAATCAACGGATTTTGCCGACGGCAAATTGGAAATTTGCATTGATTGGTTGACAATAAGCGAATTTTGCGCAAACGTTTGCGTTGCACCCCAAACAACACGGCAAAACCCAGCAAACTAACCATTAACCACTAAACAAAAAGAAAGAAGTTATGATGCATCCACGAAAATCAATTAGCGCGTCTCTCGCGTTTATCACTGCGGGAATTGCCCTGGCCCTCTCGACACCCGAAGCCCAAGCACGTCCGTTAGGCATTGACGTCTCCAGTTTCCAAGGAAATGTCAATTGGACCGCTGCCTACAATAATAGCAATATCCGGATCGGGTTTGCCAAAGCGACTGAAGGCACGTTCTACCAGGACGCCTATTATCACAACAACATGTCGAACGGAAAACTGGCGGGTTGCTTAATGGGCGCCTATCACTTTGCTCGTCCGGCATCCAACAGTGGCACCAGCGAGGCGAATTATTTTTACAGCTTCGCGAACGCAAACTTCAATATTGGCGGACAAACAATTGGACCTGTTCTCGATATGGAGGTGTGGACTGGGCATGTGAATGCTTCCAGCTACACGGATTGGGCGAACCAGTGGGGCAGTCAAATGATCACGAAAATGCATAACAACGGCCAGACGTGTAACTGGATTATCTACGTCAGCGCCTGCAGCGCATGCAATTTCAACAGTAACATCACTGGGAGCCCCTGGATCGCCAATTACAATGGCCAGGATTCTCAGACGGGCACACCCTGGAGTTCGTGCGGTGGCTGCAATGTTTTTGCCGGCGTAGGTTGGCGTTTCTGGCAGTTCACGTCGACCGGCAGCGTTTCCGGCGTCAGCGGCAGTGTCGACAAAGACGTTTACAACGGCTTGCTTTCAGACCTGATGAGCAGCGATCTCATCATGCACCAATATCCGTAATCTGATCCTCGATTAGTCGGATTCCGTCGAAGGTTCACCACAAATTGTGGTGAACTTTTTTTTGCAACCTTCTCCGGGTCGAGATAAGCACAACGAATTACTCGTCCTCAAGACCGCGATGTCGTAAAAACAACTAAGAATTCGAGCAACCACGAATGATAACGTTGACAAATAGACGCATTTGCGCAATCGTTTGCGTTAACCATTACTTAAATGCTTCAAACATGTTGCCCATGTTTCACTTAGTCGAACGTAAAAATCGTCACGCAAAAGACCTGCATCGGTTCGGGTTCACATTAATCGAGCTTCTGGTGGTAATCGCAATTATAGCGATCCTTGCTTCCATGCTCCTGCCAGCGCTCGCGCGTTCCAAGGAGCAAGCTCACCGGGCAAATTGTAAATCGAACATGCGACAGATGGCGGTCGCGGTGATTATTTATGCGGATGACAATCGTTCTTACTTCCCCATAGCGTTGCGCGATCAGCCGTCAAGCGTCTATCACGCGTCGTGGTTGCCGACGAATTCGTTTAACTACATGCACAAAGCATCGAAGATTTCGAGTAATGCGCTGGGATGTCCCAATAAGCTGGCAATGACTGGCTGGTATTGGGAGCAGGATTACGGAACGCGCATTGGCTTTTATTGTGGCTGGGGTTTGCCGACGGCGCTGAACACGAGTGATCGGAGCCTGACGAATTACGGCGTGAATCCGTGGCCATGGGATTCGCCGCAGAAAACCACGGACATCACGCGTTATTCGATGTTACTCGCTGACATCATTGAGAAAGGAACAGATAATCTGAACGGTATCCAAAATGTGACCGATTGTCCGCACGCGCCCACGGGCTCCCGCACGAGCGCTGCGGGGCAGCTGGTCGAACCATCAGCGCTCAATTCCGACGGCGGCAATTTCGGACGCGTCGATGGCGCGGTGGAATGGCGTCGGCAAGCGGTCATGCATCCGCACGTCGTTCACTGGAGCGCCAAAGGCGTGGAAAATGTAGCTTACATGGGTTATTGGTAAGCCCATAATTTTTCTGACATGAATCGACCTTATCGTTCGCGCTGTTGCCAATTATTAATCCCGTCTTTGGTTATCCTGACAGGCATCGCCACGCATGCATCAGGTTCGCCGATTTCTCTGCTCCCGGAAAAGGTCGCGCCAGTAATCGTCGACAAACAGGATGCGCAAATCCCCGATCGTGTGCATCTGACCGGGTGGGTCGGCACGCGGGTCGCCATTAATGAATCGAACCGGCTCGCGAAACTCGACACGGATCGTTTGCTGGAAGGTTATCGACATCGACCCGGCCGGCAGACGTGGGACGGCGAACATGTCGGCAAATGGCTGCACGCCGCGACGCTCGCCTGGGCGAATACTGGTGATCCGGTTTTGCGCAAACGCCTCGATCTGGTTGCGAGTGAACTGACGAAGTGCCAGATGCCGGATGGTTATCTCGGCACTTATGTGGAAACGAATCGTTGGAAGGAATGGGATGTTTGGGCACACAAATATAATTTGATCGGGCTGGTGACTTACATGCGTTATACCGGCAATCAGGAACCGATGCCGGCCTGCCGTCGCATGGCGGATTTGCTTTGCCAGACGTTTGGCGACGGCCCGGGACAGCGCGATATTATTCCCGCGGGCTTTCACATGGGATTGGCTCCGACAAGCGTGCTGGAACCAATGGTATTGCTCTACCGTCTGACCGGCGAGGCGCGATATCTGGACTTTTGCAAATACATTCTGCGCGCATGGGAACAACCGAACGGCCCGAAAATTGTTTCAACGCTTCTGGCAGGAAAAAGCGTGGAAGAAGTTGGTGACGCGAAAGCTTACGAGATGCTGTCCTGCCTAAACGGCGCGCTGGAGTATCATCGAACAGTCGGTGATCCACAAATTCTCAAAGCCTGTTTGAATGCGTGGCAGGACATCGTCGATAACCGACTTTACATCACGGGGACCTCGAGCTATCGCGAGCATTTTCACGCGGATTATGATTTCCCGAACATTAACAACGTCGGCGAAACATGCGTCACGGTGACCTGGCTGCAGTTTAATGCGCAGCTATTGAGACTCACTGGAGAAAAACGTTTCGCAGACCAACTCGAGCGTACGACGTTGAATCAATTAATGGGGGCACAAAGCTGCGACGGCGGCGCCTGGGGCTACTACGTGCAGATGGAAGGAAAGAAGCCATATAGCAGTAATCTTGATGGCCATTGCTGCCTTTCGAGTGGGCCACGCGGCGTGGCGTTGATTCCGACGTTTGCATTTACCACCGATAGGGACGGTGCCGTTGTGAATCTCTACGATTCCGGTAGCGCAAACCTTGTTCTGCGAAATGGCGATTCGATGAGCTTGGACTTGCAAACGCAATTTCCGAGCAGCGAAGACGTTCAGATCTCCGTCACGGCAGCGCCGAAAGGATCACATGCAATTAAATTGCGCATTCCGGATTGGTGCAACGATGCGACGATCATGATCAATGGCAAAAAAGCCTCAGGCAAGAAGAACGGTGACGGTTATGTCGCTCTTAACCGACGCTGGACAAGCGGCGATAGAATTGATCTGCGTTTAATAATGGAACCGCGCATCATCGTTGGTGATCACAAGAACGAAGGAAAATTTGCGATCCAGTACGGTCCACTGGTGCTAGCGGCAGACGCTGATTCGTCCAACATCTCTTCAAACGCACTTGAGGAATTTCGTATTTCCGAATTGAATCCGAGGAAGTTGCGCATCGTTACCGAACCCGCAACAGGTAAATTTAAAACTTGGCCAAGCGCCCACTTATTTCGAGTTGTCAGCGACAATGGTGAATTGCCGATTAGCCTGGTGCCGTTTGCCGACGCGGGTTCAACGGGTGCTGAATACGAAGTATGGTTGCCTTACGGAACGCCGCGTGCGGGGCGCAATCTCCTACTGACAGGTTTGGAAACGCGCTCGCGCCGTCAAAGCATGGGCGACTCAGTCATTGATAATAATTTTCAAACGTATGCAAGCACCGCGAGTGGCAAGGCGGCAGCGCAAGACTGGTTTACCGTCTTGCTGCAAAAACCCGTAACGATTTCCCGTGTAGTAGTTGCGCATGGTCGTAGTGAACACAACGGTGGTTGGTTTGATGCCAGCGCGGGCAAGCCCCGACTGCAAATCAAAGTTGTCGGTGAAGAGAAATGGAAAAACTTGTGTGACATCAAAAATTATCCCGACACAACCGCAACGAGTTCCGCGGGACTCAATGCCGGTGAGCAGTTCACTTGCAAGCTGGAAAAACCCGTTGAAATTGCCGGTATTCGTGTTATCGGTAAGCCAGCGTGTGGAGACGATCCAAAGCAGGCGTTTGCAACCTGCGCAGAATTGCAGGCTTACAATGATCTGCCGTAGGCTTTTAGATTGACTCGGAACTTGGCAGGAATCAGGATAGCGCAAACGTTTGCGTAAGGCGAAAACTGAAGCGTGGCAACTGATAAACATAAAACTCCAGAGCCGCAACCGGCGCGCGCGTTGGGCAGTCCCCTGCCCACTTTGCAACGCATCGCCGATGAATCTGGTGTTTCCGTTTCGACTATCTCTCGCGTATTAAGCGGTCAAGCGGGCCGTTATCGCATCAGCAAACAAACTGAGGCAACGGTTCGCGCCTTAGCCAAGCAGATCAATTTTGTTCCTAATCAACTCGCACGCGGCTTACGCTTGAGAAAGACGCTGACGGTCGGTCTCGTCATTCCTGATATTTCCAACCCGTTCTTCGCGGGCATTGCGCAACAAGTGACCCTCGGTACAGAGAAGCCACGGTTATTCCGTAATTTTGTGCGACAGCCAGGGCAGCGTTGAACTGGAAACCAACGCTCTAGCGCTCCTGCAGAGTCGCAATGTTGAAGGCGTAGTCCTCTGCCCCGTTGGCCAGTCTCCAAAACATCTGATGGATTTAGTCGAAAGCGGATTGCCTATGGTTTTGGTCGACCGTTTTTTCCCAGACACATCCATTCCTTACGTCAGTTCCGATAACGTCAACGGGGCAAAACAAGCCACGGAATATTTAATCGCAAACGGTCATCGGCGGATAATCTGCCTACAAGGTTTGCACGGCACCTCGCCGAATGAATTTCGTTTACGCGGTTATAAAGAAGCGCTTGCCGCTCATCACATCCCGGTAGACCGGTCATTGATCGTTGGTGACAGTTTCACTGAGCAAAGTGGCTACATCGAAACAAAACTGTTGCTGCGCACACAGCCAGATGCCAGAGCGATTCTGGCCTTTAGTAACGTCAACGCGCTCGGCGCAATCCGAGCGCTGGTCGAAGATCGGAGGAAAATCCCGGACGACATGTCGATTATCTCTTTCGACGATCCGGCCTACGCACCGTTCTTATCGCCGCCAATGACGACTATCGCGCAATCCTATTCTGAAATGGGCGCTGTCGCGGTGAAGCTGTTGTTCGACCAAATCCAATTTCCGCGAAGGCAAACCAAAGGCGGTATATTGCTGCCCACTACACTAGCCGTCCGGCAATCAGTAAGGAAAAAAGTGTGAATCCGGTAAAACGTGCGCCTTCAATTCTTGTCGTTGGAAGCTCTTGCACCGACATGGTTATTCGTGTCGATCGTTTGCCGCGCGTGGGTGAAACAGTTTTAGGCGGTGAATTCGCCAGCACGCCCGGAGGAAAAGGTGCAAATCAGGCTGTCGGTGCCGCGCGAGCGGGTGGCGCAGTGACTTTCATCGGTTGCATCGGACGCGATGCCTTCGGAGATAAGATGGTCAAATGTTTGAGTGATGACGGAATCAATATGGAGTTCACGGTGCGCATCCGAAGGCTCCATCCGGCGTTGCGTTAATTTTTGTCGGCCCTGAAGGCCAAAACTGCATCGCCGTGGCGTCTGGATCAAATGGCAAGTTAACTCCTGTTGATTTAACACAAGCTCGCGAAGCATTCACCAACGCCAGCGTTTTACTGCTGCAGTTGGAAACGCCGCTCGTTACCGTGGAAGCCGCCGCTGAAATTGCCAGCGAAACCGGCACGCGAATATTGTTGAATCCTGCACCAGCGCAAAAATTGCCGGCTAGTTTGCTGCAGCGACTTATTTCTCATCACGCCGAACGAAACCGAAGCGGAGTTGCTCACCGGCGTTCCCGTCACAGATTCTTCGAGCGCGGTAAGGCGGCAGTCTATCCTCCTGTCGAAAGGCGTGCAGAACGTGATTATCACGATGGGCAGCGCCGGCGCTTACGTGGCGAGAAAGAACTCGGCCAGATGGTGCCGGGATTCAAAGTGAATGCAATTGATACGGTCGCTGCCGGTGATGTTTTCAATGGCGCCCTGGCCGTTGCTCTCGCCGAAGGAAAATCATGCTGGATGCCACACGTTTTGCGAACGCGGCTGCCGCCGTCGCGGTGACGCGACACGGCGCTCAAGCGTCGGCACCAACGTGCAAGGAAATCGATCAAATGCTCTTTAGCGGCAAATCGGATCGTATTGTTTTTGCGGACGGCATTTCCAGAAATGGTCACGCCGAAAAGCCCGCTCTGCAATCAACCCTGTCGTCCGAAACTTACGCTAAATGAAACCCCGTTTCTGTTACGCACTCCTTATCTGCGCGTGCGTCATACTGACCGCTTGCAACAAATGTGAAAACCAATCGGCTGACGAGTCCAACTCCAGAAAAGCCGAAAGTCGCCCTCGTGATGAAATCACTCGCCAACGAGTTTTTCAGCACGATGGCTCAAGGCGCTGAGAAACATCAGCAGGCCAATGCCACGTCATACGACCTTCTCGCCAACGGAATCAAAAACGAAACCGACCTCGCGCAACAGGTCAGTCTCGTGGAGCAGATGATCGCGCGCCAGGTGAACGCAATCGTGATCGCGCCTGCTGATTCCAAGGCGCTGGTCACAGTCCTTAAGCACGCCAAAGCGGCGGGTATTTTGATCATCAACATCGACAACAAACTCGATGCTGACGTGCTGAAGCAGGAAAACCTGCAAGATGCCGTTCGTCGGTCCGGACAATCGCGCAGGCGCACGCAAAGTCGGCGAGGCGCTCGCAAAGAAACTCAAAGCAGGTGACGAGGTCGCGATCATCGAAGGGATTCCCACGGCATTCAACGGACAGCAACGTCGGCTTGGTTTTGAAGACGCAATGAAAACCGCGGGCATGAAAATCGTCGACAGTTCAAAGCGGCAATTGGGAAATGGAAAAAGCAAACAATGTCGCCTCAGCGATTCTTAGCGAACATCCCGATTTGAAAGCGATTCTTGTGCGCGAACGATAACATGGCTCTCGGCGCTGTTTCAGCGATTGAATCGGCTGGCAAAACCGGAAAAGTTCTTGTCGTCTGGCTTTCGACAACATCAGCGCCATCATCCACTGATCGAAAAAGGCGCGGTGGTCGCCACCGCCGATCAGCACGGGGATCAATTGGCTGTTTTCGGCATCGAAGCCGCGCTGAAAATTCTCAAAGGCCAGGCTCCACCCGCGGACCAAACCACGCCCGTGGACCTAATCACGAAATAGCGGCCGCCTATGGCTGACACTCCCCTGCTGCAAGTCACGGGCCTGCGAGAAAAGTTACAACGTCCCGGTTCTCTCTGATTTCAATTTCGATTTGCATCGAGGTGAAGTCCACGCGCTCGTCGGCAGCAACGGTGCGGGAAAATCAACATTCGCGCGAATTCTTTGCGGCCTAACCGCACGCGATCGTGGCGGCATTCGACTCAATGGCCGCGATTACGCTCCCGGTTCGAAACGCGAGGCCGAACACGCTGGTGTCGTCATGGTGCTGCAGGAGCTAAACGTCATTGGCACACTGACCATCGCCGAAAATATTTTTCTCAACCGCTTGCCACGAAGCGGCGGGTTGATCCGTTTCGACGACCTGCACAAACGCGCCGCAACCGCCCTCGCCCGCGCAGGATTGGATGGCGTCGATCCATCCACCCCGGCCGGGTTGCTCGGTGTCGGTCATCAGCAACTCGTTGAAATTGCGGGTGCGCTCTCGCAGGACTGCAGACTTCTCATTCTCGACGAGCCCACCGCAGCGTTGAGCGATCCAGAAATCGATCAGCTTTTCGAAAACGTCCGTCGACTGCAAAACGAAGGCGTTGGCATCATCTATGTCAGCCATCGCATGGATGAGATTCGCCGCATCGCCAATCGCATCACCGTTTTGCGTGATGGCCGTCGCGTTGCGACTCATGAAACCGGAGCCATCACTTCGGCACAACTAGTGCGCGAAATGGCCGGTCATGATCTTCCTGAACGCAAACAGACCGGTTCGCGCGCGTCTGGTTCCGTTGCGTTGCAGGTGAACAATCTTCGAGCGGGCACTCGCGTGCGTGGCGCCAGCTTTGAAGCCCGATGCGGCGAGATCCTGGGAATCGCGGGGCTCATCGGCTCGGGCCGCACCGAAACCATGCGCGTGATTTTTGGAGCGGATCCAAAGCAAAGCGGGGAAATTTTCATCAACGGCAAGCTTGCCGAAATCCGCGCGCCAAAAGACGCTGTCAAAGCAGGAATCGGTTTTATTCCTGAGGACCGCAAACAACACGGCCTCTTATTGTCGCAATCCATTCGCGTCAACACGACACTGGCTTCCATTTCCTCCCACTCAAAGAAAGGATGGCTGGACATTGCCGCGGAAACGCTGACCGCCAGCTCGCAGCGCGAACAATTGCAGACACACTGCCATACGATTGAGCAAACCGTGTCAGAGCTGAGCGGTGGCAATCAACAGAAAGTCGTGATTGCGCGCTGGCTCGCACGCGATTGCAGCATCTTGCTGTTTGATGAACCCACGCGCGGAATCGATGTTGCGGCGAAAGATACAATTTACGAATTAGTCCGCGGACTCGCGGCCAAAGGCAAAGCAGTCGTCATCGTCTCAAGCGAATTGGTTGAGTTGATGGCACTGTGCGATCGAATTGCGGTGATGTCCGACGGCCGTATCGCTGCTGAGTTTCTGCCTGGCGAATGGTCGCAAGAAAAAATCACCAAAGCTGCGTTTAGCAGTTATCTCACTGAAACAGAAAGAGCCGCCGCGCTATGACTTTATTTAAACCCCGCAAACTCATCGAATACGCGGCCATGGCGGCGATTTGGATCGCGCTCATTTTGCTATTCGGTTTCCTGAGCCATAACTTTCTCAGCACGCGCACATTTCTCACACTCGCCAACCGCATCCCTGCCCTGGCGGTCGTATCTGTTGGTATGACGTTGATCCTCGTGATTGGCGGGATCGATTTGTCGGTTGGCTCGATCGCCGGCCTGTGCGGTTCTGTTCTTGGAGTTCTCGTGATCGACGCTCACATTCCGTTCTGGGAAGCAACCGTGTTATGCCTAGTGATTGGCCTCGCCGCCGGAATCGTAAATGGATTGATCAGTGTCTGTCTGAACATTCCCTCGTTCATCGTCACTCTCGGAATGCTGGAGGTCGCACGCGGCCTGGCTTACCTTGTTACCGGATCGCAAACAAAATATATCGGCGGCGCGATTGAAGGTTTATCTGAGCCCATTCACTCGCTGGGAATCTCTCCCGCGTTCCTGATCACAATTGCGTTAACGGTCATCGGACAAATCGTTTTGTCGCGCACAGTATTTGGACGTTATCTGATCGCGATCGGCACGAACGAACAAGCAACGCGCCTGGCGGGTATCAATCCTGTTCCCTCAAAGATTGCTGTGTTCGCGCTCGCGGGTTTGCTCAGTGGTTTGGGCGGCGTGTTTCTGACATCGCGACTTGGATCAGCAGATCCAAACGTCGGCGTGGGCATGGAGCTTTCAACGATTGCCGCGGTAGTCATCGGAGGAACCAGTCTGATGGGCGGACGTGGTTCGGTCATCAACACCTTTTTTGGCGTATTGATCATCGCAACTCTCGACGCCGGTCTAGCACAAATCGGCGCTTCCGAACCTGCTAAACGTGTCATCACCGGTTCAGTGATCGTCGGAGCGGTGATTTTGGACGCCTCACGGCAACGGTTAGCGTCCCGGCTGGCTCAGTCTTTGGACGTCGTTAAACGAAATGCCAGCACGGCAGTGCCGGTATCGAAATGACCGGTGACACGAACTTTCGCGTCTTTGATCAACATCTTTGGAGGATGCGCTAACTGCAGCACCAATTCTTTCCTTTCACCCGGCGCAAGTGTCAACTCCGGCAAGGGCTGCGACTTCCATTTTTGAGGTAAAGTCACAGTGAGTTTTCCGTGAACCGGCTGCGGCCCAAAATTGTAGACAAACAGCGGAATCGTTGCCTTCTTACCTTCGGGAATCCGATATGCAGATTCGTTCAGAACGATATCTTCCTGTCGCGGCAACGCTTGAATCACAACACTTCCAGCATCTCCCGCCAACAGCTTTGCTGGCGCGGGTGGCGGAAACAAATCAGGGCGCGAGTCGTTTGCCAGGATTGCGTAGGCAGGTGCAGTCGTTAGATGCAATACCTGAGAGGGTTTGACGGCGCGCCCCAAATGGTCGAAACACGCCAGTGGCTGATTCGGCAGTTCAAACGTGTCGTCCGAGTCCGACCAAATCACAAGCACGTCTGCTTCTTTGCCGTCCGGCTTCGCTCGAAAAACGTAGCCGTGAATTAACTCATCGGCGGTCTTCACCCTTCCAACGGGAGCAGCATCCGCCAACAAACGTCCAACTGCGGCAGCCGCGACAAACGCCGGACGTGGGGTGATATCTTTGTGCAAAATCCCGTATTGAATTTGGTGCTCGGAATAATCAGGCAGCATGAAATAAAACACCGCCCTTGTTCCTTCATGCATCGACAACGTGTAAACTTTCGCCACCCGTTCACTTTGCTCGCGCAAATCGGCGTCCGTTGGTTCTTTGAGCTTTTCGTCGCCTTTCCAGTAGACAAACACATTACATTCCGTAACCCACATAGGTTTGCCGCCCGAAACAGCACGCAAATCGTGGTATAATTTTGGATATTCCGAAAACGGGTAGTAGTGATGCAGGTTGAAATAATCGAAATAGGGCCAAGCTTCATTGTCATTGAAATCGGCCAACGTCGACGCCCGATGAATCGCAAAAACATTTTGGCAAACTGGCAATTCAGGATCACCGGCTTTCAATCCGAGATACGCCACCTTTTGGTAGGTGGCCATTTCGCTGCCGGTATGCCCGCCGAATTCCTTAATATCCGCCTCATTCCATGGTTCGATCGCTTCGATCAAGCCATGCCAGCGCCGTGCAAATTGCCGATAGGAATTGTAAACATCTCGCAAATCTAAAGCGAAATGCTGCGTGTGCGGATTTGCCCATTCAGGCGATGCGTGATTGACCTGCAAAACTTTCAATCCTGCGGTCGTTTGAGCGCTAAGCGCATCGTCATAGCGCGTGTGTGGAGCAAATTCACCTCGCTTCGGCTCCATTTCCGGCCAAGACATGCGATCGCGTACGCGGTTCATGCCCGCAAGTTGGCAAATATTGATAACATTTGTGACCTGCTCTCCCGAAAAAATCCACGCCATTGCGACATCAATTCCAATCGGCGAAGTCTCCGGTGTCGGCGCTTTCAACGGCTCGATCACGGCGGCGAAAACGCGGTTAGTAATGTGGCCGACGCCCCGAACAATTTTGTAAATACCGACCGGCAGCTTCCCCACTTCCGCCTTGCCGTTCTTGAATGGGCCGGTGCGAATAGTGTTGTTGTCGTAGTCTACCACGCGCCAGGTTTCCACCTCGCCGGGCGGCTCAGCAACAACTACAGGTTCGTCGGCGAGAAAGATATTCCCAGGATGCGATGGCAGCGGCCGCGGGATGTCGCGCTTGAGCGGTGCGGCTTCACCTCGCAAGCCAAGCATCGTCAGCAGTCCCAAAATCCCAAGCGTGAATCGAAACCGTTTCAACTAGTTATTTAACTTTAAAGAACGCTTTCGTGCTGGCGTTGACGTTGATGGTGTAAGGACTGGCTGCACCAACGACGTTTGTAAATGTTCCGGCAACATCCGTCGAGGATTGCAGCGAATATGGCGCGTCCCAAGTCAGGACGAGGTTCGAACCGTTACGAGTAACGGTGATCACCGCCGGAGCCGCTGCCGCGTCGGGACCGAACCGAACACCGCGCAAATTTTGGTTCACACCGGCCGTTGCCAGCGTCGTTACACTCGCAGAACCGCTATTGTCGACGATTGCCAGCAAACGATTGAACGCCGAATCGCTGGTGGTCGCATAAACCACGGGCATCGCGCCACTGAAATCCACAGTGATGTAACGGATGGCGCCGACCGTCAACGTGTAGGCGAAGTACCAGCTCGAGCCGTCGAACTGATAGCGCATCACACCGATACTGGTGCCCAGATAAATAATTGTTCCCGTCGGATCAACAGCCATGTCTGTTGGCGTGGAACCCGGAATAAACAAGGAAGTTGGCGCCGTTGCAGTAGTCGGAAATCCATTCCATTGCAACACGGCAATACCGCTGGACGAGCCTGATACGCTGTAGAGGTTGCCGTTGAAAATATCCACCGACCGTAAGTTCGGGTACGACGACTGGATCGTCACGGCCGACTGGCTCAAACCAAAATAGTAAGTGCCACCCGCATTACCGGCTCCCCAGAAGTTATTTGTCCCATCAGATGCCGCGCCACGGAAATAAGTCGCGCTATAGGCAGTGGTATCCGTCACTGGCAATGTGAACTGTCCACCGCCATCAATCAGTCCGACGCCACGCGGCACCGCCGTGGATCCGGATTGGAATAACGCAGACGCATACGGCGCTGTCGTGTGATAGCCGCCAAAAACCATGTAATGCCGATCCGGTGTGCGCGAGAGTGCCGTCCCGGTAATTGTTGAACCATTGGCGTCCGGTCCCATTTCGATCAACGCATTCGCACCTGTATCAGGAATGCTAACTGTGTTCACATACGCACCGTTCGTCGTGAATTGATCGAGGAATGTCGAGTTGCCGTTGAACGTCGGCGTCTGCGCGCCATCGCCAACGCGCACAACAATCACGTTTGTATTGAAAAGTCGAATCGAGGGAACCACGGACAGGGCCGCCGCAGCACTCGTCGTCGAACCATAGTTGTTGCTGACGACCACCGAGTAGCTGGCTGACATAGCGGCTTGAACATTCGACAATGTGTACCCGAATGCATTTGCATTCGGTATACTCACGTTATTCGAAAGCCACTGGTAGGTGAACGGGGCTGTGCCATTCACGGCCACTGCGAACGCAGCATTGTTGCCAGCGACGATCACGCGAGAACTTGGTTGCGAGGCAATCGATGGAGGAGCGTATACCGTCAGAATGGCATCACCACTCACCACACTCAAACCTGAGGCATCGCCGACCGAAACACTGTAACTCGCGGCATCACCGCTCGACAGCGACGAAACCGTGAGAGTGCTCGTAGCGGCACCGATAATGTTTCCACCGTCACTCAAATTCGCGCCATTCTTCCGCCATTGATATGTAATTGGTGCGGCACCCGAAGCCGACACATTGAATGTTGCGCTCGTTCCCGCAACACCCGTCGCAGAAGCGGGCTGCGATATGATCGGCTCAATCACCGTCAACGAAGCAGGCGCGCTGTCGACTGAACCCGTAGTATCAGTAACCGTTGCGATGTAACTCGCCACATCCAGATACGAAACACCAGAGATCGTCAACGTGCTCGTATGACTGCCCGAAATTCTTCCGCCGTCCGTCAAATTTCCAACGTTCACCTTCTGCCATACATAGCTGCGCGCCGTTAATCCAACTGACGCGACCTGGAACGTTACCTTGTTACCATAGTTCGTCGTGACACTCTGTGGTTGCGCGGTGATTGCGGGGTCGTTGACCGTCAATGTTGCCGGCACGCTTTGCACAGCCATGTTAAGGCCGTTTTGCACGGACACCGCGTAACTACCCTGGTCGGAGAACGAAGCGCTACCAACCGTTAACGTTGGTGACGCGGATCCTGAAATATTTCCTCCGTCGAACAAATCACTTCCGTCTTTGTTCCACCGATATGAAAGCGGAGCCACCCCGGCTGCACTGACGTGGAACGTTGTCGTGGTTCCCGGCGGAACCGTTTGGCTCACTGGCTGTGAATTGATTGCAGGATCACCCACGCTCAACTGCGCAACCTGTCCGGTCGTTGTGCCGTAAGAATTAGACGCCACCACAACATAACTGTCCGCATCGTTCTGGGTAACATTCGACACAGTCAAAGTGGCGGAAGTCGACCCACTGACATTGCCGCCGTTGGACAAAACAGTCGCGCCCTTATACCACTGGTAACTAATCGGGGTCGCACCGACGACCATAGTTGGAATCGTCACCGTTGTGCCCGCGTTCACCGTAATGTTCGAGCTACCTTTTGCAATATCCGGTGCTCCAGTCACAACGGCCCATGTCAGGCCGACGCGGACTTCATCAACAACACAGCCAGGTGGAGCATTGGTAAAACATCCAAGCATGAACGACTGAATACCAGGCGCACTCAAATCGGTTCCCGCCGTAACCGTAACCGTCGGAGTCGGCGGCGTCGCTGCGCCGAACGTGTTGGTTGCGGGGTTTACCCACAAATTTGCCGGGTGACCCGTTGTTCCGTAGTCGTAGCTTCCAACAACCAACACAACATCGCCAACGTTGCGAACGGTTGTGTCATACGCCTGGTTGGCAGTGCTGGGTTTATTCTTTCCAATTCCGAGCAAATACCCACCACCTGATTTTTCCGCGACGATGTAAGAAGTCGCACGAGCGACTGCCGCTCGTTGCGGTCCGAAGTTGTCTCCGAATGCGGCAAACAAATTCGGGGTTGCGCTCGAACTCAATGTTGAAATATCGGTCACCTTGAGCAGGAAGGAAAAGTAACACGCGCCGGTACTCACCGCCGGAAACGTTACACTCATGCGCCCCATGTTTCCCGTTGCCGGTGGGATGAACAAACTGTTGCCGGGCGAAGTGGGCAAACCGGGATAACTAAGGTTGCCGTTTGTAACGATCGGATTGCCACTCACTGCAGCTCCGGCGAAATTGCTAATACACCCCCAAATTCCACCCGTCGCATTCGTCGCCAGGACGTAGCCCGCCGCATTTGTGAACCCGAAACACAACTGCGCGCCAACCGTATACGAAGTCCCGCCATAGGCCGTTGCGTCGGCAAACGGTTCATAAACAGACAGGGCGTTCGCACGGCTGAGGGCTAATGCAAAAGAAATACAGACGGGTACCTTTTTTCATATGACGAAAGAATTCAAGCGACGATAACCCTTCTTGTTGAGGAATATGGCGCGCATGAAAGTTAATCAACTGGGCTACCGCAAACGTTTGCGCAAAATGCCCCATTATGTCAAGTTAGATTCGATTTCAGCCTCTTTTCAGGAGTAGCGTCCCTGCAATGCACAAGGACGTCCCACCTTATAACCTCGTCCTAAACCCCTATCTACTGAACACTGCATGCAGTGTCAGCCCATTAGTCATGATAAATGTCAGCACAGAGCTCGTGCTAAGGTCTTGAGTTCCATCCGTCCACTTAAGGAACGTTGTAGTCGGCGCTGCCTTAATGACGTAGGGCTGTCCGACGTCCAACAGCGTGCCATTAACCGGTTTGCCTAAGTTTGACAACACTCCGACGGCAGAGCCTCTTGCGGTGCCGCCACCCTGCTTCTCGACAACAACGTGGAACGTATCCGGATTAGCAATATAATAGTAGTTCACCGCT
Source organism: uncultured Verrucomicrobiae bacterium (assembly GCA_963702845.1). GTDB lineage: Bacteria > Verrucomicrobiota > Verrucomicrobiia > Limisphaerales > Palsa-1400 > JAICXV01. The sequence goes on from OY969763.1 coordinate 2,472,812, forward strand.
TTGCTGTAATTCGTGTTGGATGCGGAATCGACGGCAGCGGCGTAGAACGTGTTAGTGCCATCGGCTAGTTGCACATGTGTCGCCCACAGCGATATCTTGCCAGCGACAGGATTCGTTGGCGTAAACAAGTCGCTCATTACGAATGTTGCAGGGACCGTCAGCAAGGCAGTCGATGGATTCGTCCGTATCAACGTCACGGAAACAAGAAGGCCGTTGTCCAAGGCTTTGCCTCTGATATCGACTTCAGGAGCGACATTAGTTTGAGTCGCGACAACCAATCCATTCGTCGCTTTCGTTTTATCTTTCGGGTCCTTGATCATGATCATCGGCGGCGCTTTCGTGTCGAGCAACAGCGAGATCAGCAGTGACGCCGTCCCTTTATTGGGAGCGTTGTTGTGCACATCACAGGAATAAAGGCCTTCATAGCCAGGCTGTACATTCCCGATAAAATATGTAGAGTCAGTTGCTCCGGAGATCGCGTTTCCATTCTGGAACCATTGATACGTGAACGGCGCAAGACCTTTGGAAATTTTAGCCGTGAGCGTGTTATCAAAACCTTGTTTAACGTGTGGGCCGTGTTTCGAAACGATCACCAGCTTCGGCGGATCGTAAAGCGTCACAGTAACACTATCGCTGGTTAGATGCCCGTTCGGCGCGTTTGTTACGACACAGTAATAGTTGCCGGCATTCTTTCCTGCTGTGAGTTTACTTAGTGTCAGGGTGGAGGTAGTCGCGCCAAGGATTCCAGCGGCGCCACTGTCTTTCAACGTTTTCGTCGCCGATCCGATGTGCTGAAACCATTGGTATTTCAGTGCCGTGCCACCCGCGCCGATCGTCAGCACAACGTTGCTACCCGTCGAACCGATCGCGTTCGCCGGCTGCATATTGATCGCTGGATCCGTCACCGTAATAACTGCTACGGCACTGGTCGCGGTGACGCTGTTCGCGGTGACCGTCACATAATAACTGTCAGCATCGGCGCGAACTGCATTCGTTTTCACAAACGTCGCATCAGTCGCGGCAGCAATTGCACTCGTACCTTTGTACCATTGATACGTCGGGCTCGAACCACCGGCCACAACTGAAAGGGTCAGGTCGGTGCCGGCATTGATGTTGTGCGATTGCGGCTGAGTATCGATCGATGGACCACAGCCTGTGACAGTGACAACGCGCGTCGCCGATCCAGTGTTATTGCTGGGATCGATTGCGCTATACGTCAGCGTATAAGTTCCAGCAACGTTCCCGTTCACGGTGCCAGTGGTACTAACAGACAATGAGCCGGCACAACTGTCGCTGGCCGTCGCGCCTGGGTCGCTGAAGCTGCTATTGCAATCGACATTCATCGTCGCCGAACCGTTTAACGTGACTACCGGCGGCGCGGTATCAACAACCGTCAATGCCGCCGCCGTGCTGGTTACGGTTTGCAAACCGGCAACTGCAACACTGTAACTGTTCCCCGATCCTGCCGTCGTGACACCAACTAGCGTCAGGCTTGTGCTGGTCGATCCTGAAACGGATACACCGTCACTCAACGGATTCCCATTTTCATACCACTGATAAGTCACCGATGGCGTGCCGCTTGCGCTTACGTTGAAAATAGCATTGCCGCCACATTGAACTGTTGCCGGGGTGGGTTGGACCGTGATCGCGGGATCGTTTACCGTCAACGTCGCCGACGCGCTATTGCTGCTCGCGCCATTACTTACAACGACTGAGTAAGTCTGAGCGTCCGTCGACGCGACACTCGAAACCGTCAGACTCGATGTCGTCGAACCGGTAATATTTCCGGTGTTCGACAGGTTCACGCCGCCTTTTTGCCATTGGTAACTTAAGGTGCCGCCACCAACCGCTGAAACCGAGAGCACGACGTTGTCACCGAAATTTGCAGTTTGTGAAGTCGGTCCAGAAGAAATGCTCACCGGGTTAATGACAGTTAAACTCGCGGAAGAACTGGTCGCGCTGCTGTGCATATTCGTAACGGTGAAAGAATAGCTGCCCTGGTCTGCTGCCGAAAGATTCGCAATGCTCAGTGTGGCATTGAATGCACCGGAAACGATCGAGCCGGAGCCGGTTGTTCCGTCCGCCAACGCCACTGAATCTTTAAACCACTGGTACGTCAGCGGTGTGTCTCCAGCAGCCGAACCAGTAAATGTGACTGAACCTCCGGTCGCGCCCGTTTGGCTGGTCGGCGACGAGGTTACTGCAACCGGTGTTTCGGTCGGACCGAAACGAAGACCGCGGAAGGTTTGATTCACGCCAGCCGTTGTAAAAGTGGTCACCGGCGCAGCAACACCGGTATCTGTGACAGTCACGATCCTGTTGAACGACGAATCTGTCGTCGTTGCAAAAATCACCGGAGCCGCACCGCTAAAGTCGACCGCAACGTAACGCACAGAGCCAGTGCCCAGCGTGTAAACCAAAGTCCACGTCGAACCATCAAATTGCCATTTGGCCACGCCCGCACTGGTGCCGACGTAAATGTTCGTTCCCGTCGAATCAACAGCGATGTCCGACGGAACCGATGCCGGAACAAACAATGTCGTCGCTGCGGTTGCGGTTGTCGGACGGCCATTCCATTTCAAAATCCCAGTGCCGCTGCCTGAGCCCGAAACGGTGTAGAGGTTGCCATTGAAAATATCCACCGAACGCAGGTTCGCGAATGAGGTCTGGATGGTCGCTGCCGCCGCATCCAATCCGAAATAATATGTTCCTCCGGCATTACCCGCTCCCCAGAAGTCGTTCGTGCCATCAAACGCTGCTGCCCGGAAATAGGTCGCGTTGTATGCGTTGGTGTCCGCAATCGCCAAAGTGAAATTGCCGTAAGTGTCAACCAAACCAATCCCGCGCGGTACCGCGGCAGATGTGGACGATTGAAGCGCGCCGGAATATGGGGCGGCGGTGTTGTATCCAGGAAGAACGATGTAACGACTGTTCGCCGATCGCGATAGCGCACTGCCCGTCAACGTGCTCGAATTCTGATCGAGACCCATTTCAATCAACGCGGATGAACCGCTGCTTGGAATGGAAACGGTGTTCACGTAGTTACCAGTTGGATCATACTGATCCAGGAATACAGAATTACCGTTCAAAGTTTGCGTCTCCGCCCCATCACCCGCGCGCAGAACGATCAAGTTGGTGGTATATAGTCGAACCGACGGTACCGCGCTCAGCACTGCCGCGGAACTTGTCACCGAATTAATTGAATTTGTGACCACAACCGAATAGCTGCCGTTGTCCGAGGCCTGCGCGCTCGCAATCGTGTACACAAATGTCGTCGCGCCGGAAATTGGTGAGCCGTTCAGTAGCCACTGATAAGACAACGGAGCAGCTCCTGTTGCAGAAACTGCGAAGGCCGCTTTGTGGCCGGCAACTATTGTGCGCGAACTCGGCTGCGATGTGATCGAAGGCGGACTGAGCACCGTCAGAATAGCGTTACTGCTCAAAACGTTTGTTCCAGAAGCGTCGCCGACCAGAACTGTATAACTTGTCGCATCCGTCGAAGAAACTCCGGTCAAGGTCAGGGCACTCGTCAACGCCCCAACGACATTGCCGCCATCAGTCAGATTTGAACCGTTCTTCTTCCATTGGTACGTAATCGGCGCTGCTCCGGTTACTGTGACGCTGAACGTTGCCGTGCCAGCGGAAGCGACCGTCGCCGATGCCGGTTGTCCCGTGATGATCGGCTCGATTGCGGTCAAAGTCGCCGCGCTGCTATCGATTGATCCGCCAGGACTGGTCACCGTTACGGTGTAACTCCCATCATCAGTGTATGACATCGAGCTAACTGTCAGTGTTGCACTTTGCGCGCCAGAAATATTGCTTCCGTTCGAAAGGTTATTCACACCGTGATGCCATTGATACGTAATCGGTGAACTGCCGATCACCGAAACTGAGAAGGTCGCGGTTGTTCCATAATTTCCGGTAACGCTCTGGGGCTGTGCAGTGATTGCCGGATCGGTCGCGCTTAAAGTCGCTGTCGAGGTCTGCGCTGTTCCACCCAATCCATTCGTCACATAGCACGAGTAAGACCCGACGTCAGAACCTGACGTACCGGTGATGGTCAGCGTCGATGAAGCCGCGCCGGAGATATTGCCACCGTTAACAAGAGCACTCGCTCCTTTGAACCACTGATACGACAACGACGCAGCCCCGAGTGCTGTCACGGAGAAATTGACGTCCGTTCCAGGCGAGACCGTCTGACTGACGGGCTGTGTCGTAATGTAAGGATCCGTCACGTTCAAAACGGATGATGAACTCGTCGCCGTGCCAAGGCCGTTTGTAATAAGCAACGTGTAGGTGCCTGCGCTCGCTTGCGATGCGCTGGAAACGGACAAAATCGCAGTAGTCGCGCCGGAAACAGTTCCGCCGTCCGTAACGTTCACACCGTTGCGTTGCCACTGATAAGTGGTTGGCGATGCGCCGGTGACAGTTGCTTTAATCGTCACGGCATCCCCTGCATTCTTCGATTGGGTTGTCGCCGGTTGCGCTTGAATTTCCGGCGCGCCAGTAACGACCGCCCAGTTCGTCGAGACACGCACATCATCCACCACACACGCTGGAGGCGCCGCATTTGTGTAACCACCAAGAACAAAACCGGCAATTGCGCTGGCCAATTCAGTACCGGTTGTATCACTAACCGTAGCTGCGGGCGGAGTCGCCGCCCCGAGATTTGTTCCAGTAGGATTAATCCATAAATTGGCGGGATGCCCGCTCGTCACGAAATCGTACCCGGCAACGATGAACAATGTGTCACCAACATTGCGTACCGTTGTATCGTAAGTAACATTAGCGACCGCCGGCTTATTCTTGCCGATGCCTAACACATAGCCGCCACCCGATTGCTTCGCCACCAGGTAGGATTGCGCACGAATCAAAAACTGTTTGGTATTGCCGATCGTATCAGTGAACCCCGCAAGAAAGTTCGAGGACGTCGCGGACGTTAGCGTTGAAATATCTGTCACCTTCAACATGAACGAGTAGTAGCACTGGCCAGTCGATACCGTTGCAGGCAAAGTGATGCGTCCCATGTTACCCGGCTGTGGCGGAATATAAACCGCGTTGCCGCTGGAGGATCCGATTCCCGGATACGATAAATTGTCGTTCGTGATTACAGGCACCCCGGCGTTGACAGGAAATGTATTACTGACACAGAACCACGCGAAACCCTGCGCATTGGTTTGCGTGGGGATAGTAGTAGGTCCTCCCGCCAGGTAGGAGTTTGGTGTGTAGCTGGTTCCACCAGACGCAGTGGCATCCGCGAATGGATCGTAGAACGAAACGGCGGCACCGACGTGCATGGCGAGAAGGAGTGAGGTGAGGGTTAGTAACTTTTTCATAACGGAGTGCTTTTTGGCTCGTGACTCTATCGGATGAACACAGCCGCTGGCGAAGAACCTGGCACAAACCTTTGTGCATCGAAAAACGTCATGGGCAGGATTTCTTTCGTTTGGATCACGGGCTAGTTACGCAATCGTTTGCGCAATCACCTGATTTTGTCAACCGCAAAATGCATTATGGATAAATTTTTATGCCCTCGCGACCCCAATCGGTTTCTAACGCCACGGCGAGGGTCTGTTACGGGCAATGTAACGATGTAACGGGCGTAGACCCCGGTTAGGGTGCCCAGCTCAGCAGAACGTTAATAATTCGCCGTATTAACCCAATTCGACGAACTCGAGTTAGTGCCTTTCCGCACGATTACGGCGCTGCCCGGCGTGAAAACCTGATCCGATCCCACATTGCTCGACCCGAGGCCTACCCGCCGCCATGCCCCGCTCCAATAATAGTAGACCGCAGCCGAGGACTTGTTCCTCTGCGCAACAGTGTTATCAAAAGTGAGCAATTCATCAGTATGAGCCCCTGGCAACGGACTCGCCACAAATGCTCCGCTACTGAACAACCCCGATCCATCGAGCGAAACCGCCGCAGGCCGCGCCAGGCCAATAAAATTATCCTGTTGGAAGGTCAGCGAACTTGTAAATGGAATCGCCAGCTTCGACGTCGCCACGATTCCAAATGCCGTCAACGTCGTGTTCGTCACCACATTGTGCCGCACTATAAACTGCGTGTTCGGCAACAACACATCATCGCCGTGATCCGCCCCCCCCTGCCCGACTTGTTTCCACAACCCACTGTTGAAGAAGTAAATCTTAGCCGCACTCAAATTAATGCCGCTCGCGTTAAAATCCGGAATTAACACTTCCGTATGTCGATCACCACTTGTCGGCGAAACATTCACTCCACTGCCATTTGGAAACACCGTTTTAAATGTCCAATACGGCTCGATCGATAGTGCGTCGAACGCTGTCACCGACATCAGCGTGTCATTCCCGAGGTTCACGGCGATTGTATTATTTCCATTCGTCGTAATCGGATAAAAACGCCCCTCTTTCGCACCCGAAATAATCCGCACATAGTAATTGTTCGACTGAGCGCCTGCTGAATAAACAAACTGGTTCAAACCCCAGCCCGGCGAACCACTCACCGTGATAATATTGCTCGAAACCGACAACACCGTCGCCAATGCCGCTGCTGGTCGCAGAAATGGTAATGACACGAAACTATCCGAATTGCCCAGTAACGCGACCCTCACGAATCCGGCAACGTCACTTCCCGCCCCCGCCGACACACGATAAAACCCCTGCCCATTCGTGGTCGCGCTGTTGGAAACAACAATTGTCGCCCCGCCCGAATTGTAATTGCTTATCGCCGTCCACTGCGCGTCCAACAAATTCGTTTTCGATTGCAGACTGTAAACACCACTCGGATCTACGCTCCAATTCATCGACATACTGCCATCCGCACTCGCGCTGAGGGCCGCTATATGTGAAGTGGAAGTAAAAATTGTTTGGTCACGGAAAAATGCGGAATCAGGAATGGTCTGCTTATTGATGCTCGGCCCACTCCACGCCAAAGTCAGCGTCGGCACTCCCACCGATCTCCGAGCGTAATACAAGCGAAACGGATGCAACCCAGCCTTCAGCGGAATCGTGCTACTCAGCTCACTGCCACCGGTGTAGCCATAATCCTCATCAATCAAAATGGCATCGTGAATCCGCAAGAAGGCTCCCGTGTCCGCAGCCATATAAAACGTGTAAGCACCATCCGTTGGAATATTGAGATAACCCGTGAACAGCAAACCAACATCGTTATCTCTTGGCCGCACCGCGACTGTCGGACGATTCGTCGTCCCGCTCGTCACAGCGCTGAGCGTTGTTAACTCCGGCACCCACGGAAATGCTTCTGTGTAGGTGCTCCATTGAATGCCCGATGTGATTTGCGTTGCAACAGTCGCCGGTACAAGGGCGCTGTCAAATGGCCGCGGCGCGCTCGAGTCCGGCCGCCGCAACTGCAGCACCCGATCCTTCATCTGCTGTTGCAGCGTGGCAAACGACGATTGCGTCGCCAGGTTAGTCGCCTGCTTTAAATCATGCGCGACATCGTAGATTTCAAAATCGTTTGTTTGCGAAGCAATGTTGTATCGCACGCCCTGAAAACCATTCAGCCGGATCACCTGCATCACGTTGCGATCGCGACCGCGATGCGCAGGCTCGAACTCTGAATAAGCGGGCGTGCTCGACCCCTCATCGTCATACTCCACGTAAATCGTGCTCGCTCGTTGCGCTCCAGTTCCGAGCAATGTCGGAACCAAGGAAACACCATCACTCCGCGCAGTTCCGACGAATCCAGCCAACTCAGAAAACGTCGGCATCCAATCCTGAAATTGTGATGGCGATTCGGTAATCGTGTTCGCCGCAATCGTTCCCGGCCAGCGAACAAATGTCGGCATGCGAATTCCACCTTCCCACGTATCACGCTTCACTCCATCCATCGGACCGAACGTATCGAAGAAATTCGCGACATAACTCGGAGTCAGTGACAAATAATCTTCAGTCGTCGGCCCATTGTCGGATGTAAAAACGACAATCGTATTCGTATCAATTGCCAGATCCTGCAGCAGCTTCCTGATATCACCAACTGCATCATCGATTCGGCGCACTCCCATCGCGTAACGCTGAAATACTTCGGGCCACGAGACCTCTGGAGTCGACGCGTTATTGTCATCGTCGTAGGTCGCCGACGCGTAATCGGGATTGACGTACCGAGTCGATCGTTCCGCTCGCGGTGTTGATCATGTGCCCCGCCGTTCCGATCCATTGCATGCCGCCGTTCGTGCCGCCACCAGACGGATAAGCCTGCGTCGGCAATTCATACACTGCGTGCGGAGTATCATAAGCTAAATACAAAAAGAACGGCTGCGACGAATTCGTCGCGCGCTGGTCCTGAATCCATTTCTTCGCACGCGCCGTGAACAAATCCGTCGTGTAACACTTATCCAAAGTCGACATGACGTTGTTTGTCCCGTCATAGCACTCTTTACTCTTCGGGCTATAAATTGCCTCCTTCGGATAATGATCGTGACCATCCGCGTGCCGCTCGTATCCGAAGAAATAATCAAAACCGCGCTTCGTCGCAAATGCAGGCCAATCCGCGGGCGTCGTTCCACCGAGATCGTCACCACCTAATCCCCACTTCCCAATCGCCCCCGTCGCGTAACCAGCGCGTTTCAAAACACGCGGCACCGTATGATTATCAGCAAGTGCCTTGTCCCATTGTTGATCATGAACATTCGCGTGCCCCTGATGAACGCCGAGCAAAAACGACGCTCGTGACGGCGCACACACCGGCGCCGGACAATAGTGCTGATGCAATTGCAAACTTTCCGCGGCAAAACTGTCGATGTTCGGCGTCAATTCCCGGGGTTGTCCCGGAGCCCGACTGTTCTGGTAAAGCACGCCGATATCGCCGAATCCTAAATCATCGCAAAGAATGAAAATAATATTCGGTCGCTTCGGAGTGATCGACGAATCGGACGCAAACAATTCCGCCGAACTGCTCACCGCCGTGTGCCCAATCCCATTCATTGCCCGCGCGGAATAGCTGCCAACGTCACTCGCTGCAATAGAACTAATCGTCAGTGCCGTCGTATCAGCACCGGAAACATTTCCGCCGTTACTCAAATCGATTCCGTTCTTCAACCAACGATACGACAACGGCGCAATTCCAGTCGCGCCCACACGAAACGTGGCGATCCCCCCCAGCGCCGCCACCTGTGTGCTTGGTTGTGTTGTTATCGTCAAATCGTTAACGCTCAACGTCGCAACAAGTCCAGTGATCGAACCATATGAATTGGACGCAACGAGCGAATAGCTGGCCGCATCTGATCCGGCGACATTTGACAACGTCAACGTCCCCGAAGTCGCGCCACTGACGGTGCCATTATTTGACAATGTGCTCCCGTTTTTCAACCACTGATACGTCAATGGTGTTCCGCCAATTACGTAAGTCGGCAACGTAACCGTCGATCCACCTTCCAACACAATATTCGTGGGTTGCGTCTCAATATCCGGCGCACCCGTGATCACCGCCCACGTCAATCCCACCCGTACGTCATCTACAACACAACCTGGTGGCGCATTCGTAAAACAGCCCAGCATGAACGACTGAATTCCAGGTGCGTTCAGGTCCGTGCCCGTCGAGATGCTGATAGTTGCAGTCGGCGCAGAATTGGAGCCAAAAGCAGTTGCGGCAGGATTAATCCACAAACTCGCTGGATGGCCGCTCGTGTCATAGTCGTACCGTCCGATTACAAACAATACATCACCAACGTTTCGGACGGTCGTATCGTATACGGAATTGGCGGTGGACGGTTTATTTTTGCCTATACCAAGCAAGTATCCGGCACCCGATTTTTTCGCGACGACATACGATTCCGCTCGAGCCAATGCCGCATTCTGACTCCCCACATTGTCACCAAACGCCGCGAACATATTTGGAGTCGAGCTCGTGCTCAGCGAGGAAACGTCGGTCACTTTCAACAAAAACGAAAAGTAGACCTGACCGCTTGTTATCTGGAACGGCAACGCCATTCGGCCCATCACACCAGTTAGAGGCGGAATAAAAACTGAATTTCCAGAGGACAGGGGCAATCCGATATATGACAAGCTCCCATTGGTGATGGTTGGAATCCCGGGCGGCAAAGTTGGAAAAGTATTACTCACTCCGTACCACGCACCGCCCGATGCGTTCATCAACGCCGGAAAACTTTTGTTCGTGTTCGCAAACGTCGCGCCGACAGGATACGTAGTTCCGCCATTCGCGGTAGCATCAGCAAAGGGTTCGTAAATGGATAGCGCAGAGGTTCGGCTCGTGAGAACAAGCACTACGGAAAAGGCTAACAGTAATTGTTTAAAGCGTTTCACGAGGAGCTCGCGCAAACGTTTGCGCATTGCTGAATGATTATCAAGCAAGAAGTAGGTGCAAGAGCAAGATTGGGGTTAATCTCAGGTTACCGCACGGTGATTTCGGCAACTAAAGATTGAATTGACTCAAGTCAGCATTCCCGCGCAGAAAAGGAATGGAGCAGTATCCGAGTAACTGTTGCATACCGTTGTTAAAACAGTTCCATTAGGCTATCGGAGAACATCGACATACCGCGCGGATCGGGATGGTTGATGGAGTTCATAAACAACGTGGTATATGGAATGCCTTGACGCCAGAGACGGCCCCAACGTTTTGACGCGTCAGCAAGGCCTACGGGGTTTTCAGCCGCGAATTGGCGCAGTCCAGTAACATAGGGACGAGGATCGTTATCAATTTCACGAAGCCGCGTCAGTCCCATCCAATCCGGACGGACGTAGTGCGGCGTGATAATGATCCACTCAGCGCCAATCGATTGAAAATCAGCCAACAATTTACCGTAGACTTCCCGCACCTGCGCAGGCGATAAACCAGCGTCGTTGACGAACTCGGAAACGATGAGGTCTGGTTTCACGCCGAGAACTTTTTCTTTATAGTTGTGGAGCGAGCCCGGAGGTTCGGCGAGATAGCTCCCGGTTGTTCGTCCGCCCCAAGCTTCGGAAATTAATTCAATGCGCGCTTTCGGAAATCGCGCGCGCAAACGTGACACAAACTGCGCTTGCCAACGTTCGGTTTCCGGATGCGGCAGATATCCTGCATCGGTCACGCTGTCACCCCATGCCAGGATGCGGATGGGTTCGCCGTGACGAAGTTTGCTTAGCGATTTTGGAATACGAAGTTCCGCTTGCGAAGGATTAGTTTTAGGCAGTTCAGGGTATTTCGTTTCGAGAATTGGAAATAAACAATCAGAGGTCAGTTTTGCGGTCCGACCCGGGACCCAAATCGTTGCGAGAAGCTTGTCGCCTTTTTCAAGCGAAGGCAGCACGGCGGTGGTGTTGGTGGGCGCTCCCTCTCGAATCAATATCTTGCTCTTTCGCGTCTGCACCACAGCATCGAGGCGCGATTGATAGAAACGATAGGACGCGAACACAGGTTGACCGGCTTGAATCGATCCGTTAGGAAGTCTTCCGATGGCGGACCAATGTAAGTCAGCGCCATAATCCTTTCCCGTTTGTAACGCGAATGGCGTGCCATCGGTGTTTGTATAAACACGTAAACTATCTGCAATCAGCATCCCGTCGGATGATGTTTCGCAAGTTCGCACTTCGCGCAAGACCGTTCCTTCACCGGCCCAGACAGGGACGGCGGGTTGAAATAGAGGCAACGAGTCGTAGCGCTCAAACTGCACCTCGCGCTCGGTCGAGGGTGAAATGGTCAGATTAGCAGACAGTGTCTCCGCCGAACGTAGGAACCTGGGGCGATTTGCCGTGACCTGGACTTGCCAGTCGCCGCTTAGTTTCAACTCCACGGCACCTGACGTTTGAATACAAAACGGCAGCGCGAGGACAATCAGAGCTATGTTTGACCAGAATTCATTTCTGAACCGATGCGCAAAATTCATGTGCATCAGTGAATACCGGAGCGCGGATTAAGTCCACTCCCAGTTCCATTTCGCGGCCTGCGCGAAGGCTCTTAGAAATGATATCCGAAACTCAGCGCGAGAGCGTGACTAATATAGGTGTAGTTGCCGTTTGCTGGGGCGTTGAACCCAACCTGGTCGCTGATCGTGCGCTCGGGTCCGTAGGCAAATTGATAGGTCGCGTCCCAACTGATGTGCTTGTATTTTTTACCAACGCCGAGGCTGAATATGTGACGATCAGAATCAGGCACAATAGGATTAAAATTTGCGCTCGGAACCGAGTTCTCGCTGTAAATGTATCCCCCGCTCACGTGCCAGCCGTGTTTGAAATAGCGAGTGGCGCCGAATTCATAAAACCAACTCGATTGCCAATTCAGCGGCACGCTTTGAGGCCCAGTTACGCTTTTGTTAAGAGTTAAAGTATTGAGGGTGTGCCAGTCGGTCCAGTCGGCGTTCACTTCAAAATTCCACTTTTTGTTTGGGCGAAACGAATAGCCTAAGACAACATTTTGCGGGAATTTAAAACGGGTGGTGGCGCTCTCGGTGATCGGGCCGGGTAAGAGAGCCGGGATTTCGGTATCAGTATGTCCCTGGAAATCCATGGTCGTTTCGCTGCGATAGCTGACGCCGAAGGAATGTTTCTTCAACGGATGCCAGAGCACGCCAGCGTTGAAGCCAAGATCGTCGTCGCGACCGCGAAAACGAAAGTTATTAGCCGAAGAGCCGAACGGAATGAATTGCAACTCGGATTCAGCATGGTTGAACGTTGGACCAGCGGAAACGGAAAGAGTTTTGATCGGTTTCCAAGCAATGACCGGATTGATGGTCAGGTACTCAATTTGGCCTTTTTTAGGGAAGTTCGGCGAGGTTAGAAATGGCGCGTTATCCGGCCATTCCAATCCAAGGCCGTAGGGAGAGTAGACCCCGAGCCCCAGTGTCAACGGAAGGTTCGGCAATTTGCCGGTGACATAAAGTTGAGGGATGCCTTGCAGTTTTTGCCTGGTGTTGACGGTTGTGCCGCCGCCTTCGAAATGCGAGCTGAGTAAAATACCATAGCCCCCAATGCGCGTGTCGATCCCGTCGAGTTGACTGATGCCCGCGGGATTGTAATAGATTGCCGAGGGATTGTCGGCCGTGGCGACAAAGGCGTTGCCGCGCGCAGTCGCGAATGCATCCTGATCAGGAAGGCGAATTCCAAGCGCAAACGAATGCGTCGGGAGGAGACTAATGAGTGCGATGCTTACTGCGATGAGCGACTTAGCCGAAAGGCGCGCAGCAATTTTCTTGGTTGGTTGATGCATAACTTTTTTTGTCAAATAAACCGAAATTAGACAAGCTTTAAGGGCTTCAAATATTGAGCTCGTTCAAAAATGGAATGTGCAAATCCGCTATTGCACAACGACGCGATAAAAAGCTGAAGATGAGCCGCCGGTGTCGGATAAGAATACGATACCGACGCCAGAAGCATAGGTCGCAGCCGGACTCACCGCGACATCTGTCCAAATGGTGTTTGCTCCGTCGAGGGATGAAGCGCGTTGCAAACGATAGGTATAACCCGGCGCGCAACTCAGGACGAAGCTAACGGTCGAACCTTGCCATGTTGGAGCCAACACGCCCATAGGCGGTGCGACGTTGATATTAAATTGGCTGCTGCGCAAAGAACCGTCTGGATCCATCGCGTTGATGGCAACAGGATACGAACCAACAGCGTTCGGTGTTCCGCTCAGTGTCGTAGTAGCGGAGTTAAACACCAACCATCCCGGCGCAACCGGTGTTGAAGCCAACGAGAATGTCAGCGAGTCGTAATCTGTGTCAACAAACGCATCGGATGGAATTGTGAAATTAAACGGCAATCCGACACTGGCCCACTGATCGGCAATCGGATGGGCCAAATACGTGTTGTCAAATTTCACTTGGTAAATATAAGTCACTCCGAAACGCGCACCGGTTCCATCGTCGTAACGCGCGCCTGCGGCAAGGGTGCCATCTTTGAGAGCGACGTCGTAGCCGAATGCCGCATACGTATCAGTGGAGGGCGGAAGAATTTTCTCGAGCAACGACCACTGCGGCAAGCCGGGGAAATTGCGGGCGTAATGGAACACGGCGCCTTGCTGCGAAACATCCTGGAATGTGCCGATGGCGATTAGTTCGCCATCGAGAGCGACGGCGTTACCAAATTGGGTTGATGTTGCGCCTTCAGGATGAGTGAGCTTCCTGACCTGGCCCCAGACGTTGCTGCCGCCTTGATTTCGCGAGAACGCGTAGACTGCACCGGACTTCACGCCAACCAACGCAAACGGTGCGCCCGCCACGAGCAAGTCACCGCTGAGCGAAACAGAGTGGCCGAGCAAATCGCCAGTGACACCATCTGACGCACCAACTTTGCGGACCAAACCCCAGTTGTTTGTTCCGCCCTGGTTGCGGTCAAACAAATAGATCGTGCCAGCATGAACAGCGTTGTTTGAAAGCGAGTTCAAGTGCGATCCGATTGCTACGGTGTTGCTGCTGATCGAAATCGAATAGCCAAACTCGTCGCCATCGGTGCCATCGGTTGGGATGAGTTTTTTGACCAAACCCCAATTTCCCACGCCGCCCTGATTGCGCGAGTAAACGTAGGCTGCACCGGTCTTGGCAGACGTGCCGAGGGCAGCGTTGCGTGATGCACCGACGACCAGCGTATCTCCGTCGATCGCAACGGTGCCGAACAGGTCGAGATTACCACCATCCGCCGGGGTGAACTTTTTCGAGAAACCCCAGTTATTCGAGCCGCCCTGGTTGCGATCGAATACGTAAGCTGCGCCTGTTCCCGTCCACAACGCACCAACTGCCACGGTGTCACCACTGATTCCGACAGCGAGACCAAATTGATCCGTCACGGTCTGAGTTCCAGTGCCGACGAGTTTCTTCACTTGGGTCCAGGTATTCGGGCCGGCTGCGTTGCGAGAATAAATGTAGGCAGATCCAGAACGAATCGATCCAACGAGATCGTGAGGCATTCCAGAAACGACATAGTCACGCGATGCCGCAACTGAATAGGCGAAAGTCGTTGAGGTGGTTCCGTTGCCGTTTGTCGATTCTTTGGTGAAGGCGTCGGTCGAAATCACCGTCGTATTATTGTCTACGGTAGGCGCAATAAATCCGTCAGCCACAGAAATCGTTAACCGATTAGTTTCGGAAGCGCCGGGGGCGAGACGACCGGTGATCGTCGGCACGAAAATCAACGCACGCAGTGCCGTTGTAGCTTGAGCTGGAGTGACGTTGTTGATGGTGTAGATACCGCTTCCGGCGGCAACGAAATTACCGAGCGAAGTCAGGAATCCGTGAGTTGGCAGATCCAACGTTACAGTCACGGCGAGTGGTTGTGCACCGAGATCGTCGATGTCAGCGATAGTCACGGCCGCGAACGGCGCTAGCGTCGAATGGTCGTAAACTTTTTGATTCGATAACGTGCCAGTGATTGTGGGCGCATCGTCGGTAGCGGTGACATTCACAATCGTGTTTGCATCAACCACTGGGTTTGCAACAAACCCGTCATTAACTGTGATTGTAAAAGTTGTGACTTCGGTTGTCGGCACCGGGATGCGGTTCGGCGTCGGAACAAACACAAGGCCGCGAATCGCAGCGGTGATTGCCGGGCCCGTGCTCTGCAAGGTGTAAGTGCCGGGAGCGACATTCAGGAACCCGCCGAGATTCACAAGGTGACCTTTTGAAGCGTTATCCAGCGTGATTGTGACGGTCAATGGTTGGAGGCCAAAATCGTCGAGGTCGCCAATAGTGACCGCACTGAACGGCGAGGCTGTTTGTTTATCGGTGATAGAGAAGCCGCCTTGTGTTCCGGTGATAGTCGGAACGTCATTGACGCCGACGATTGTGACGGTGACGGTGTTCGTATCGCGGTCGGAACCGGGGGTCACTACGTTGACAGTAGCAGTGCCGCTAACTAAGGCACCAGTATCGTTCGTGACTTGATAAGTGAATTGCTCGGAACCAGTGAAACCAAGCGCTGGAGTGTACAAGACATGGGAGCGCGAAACATCAGCGCTGACAGTTCCACCGTGGGTCGCGTTACCGAATCCCGAAAGAGGACGACCTGCTGTATCGGGCAAGATGTGGTCGTTCACAAGAACATCTAGCAAATTGCTGACCGAACCGGCCAGGACAGTAAACGTGTCCGGGACGGTAACGAGACTCCCAACTGACACTGTGACCGTGTTGCTCCCGGTATCGGCGTTACCATCAACGGTTGAATATCCAAAAGTTTCCAGGCCGATGAATCCCGGCGCGGGTGTGTAGGTGATGGAATTATTTACGCTCGATCCATTAATTGAGGCCGTGCCAACCAGAGTATTGGTTTGCAGCGCGGTAATCTTGAGAGTGCCAGGCGTAATCGGAAGCACGTAGTCATTCTTCAGCACTTGTAGCACGGTCGCGGCACTATCGTGAGCAACAGAATACACGTCGGGATTTGAGTTAACAACCGACGTGTTGATGACCTTGACCTTCACGTGACCAACCGCGCGATTTGGCGAACCGTCGGAAATTTCATAAGTGAAATTATCTTCACCACTGAAATTGGACGACGGCGTGTAGATGAGTGCTTTGCCAGCGCCGTTGATTGAAATAGTTCCATGCTGCGGAGCATTAGCGCCAATACCGGTCGCGGAGATGAGCAGCGACTGACCAAGATTTGGCAGGATGCCGTCGTTGACCATGACCGGCAGGGTGTTGTTGGTGCTTCCTTGAACAACAGTGAAAACGTCGTCGTTGGCGAAGAAGCCGCTCGAAATGACCTTGATCGAAACGTTGCCAGTGGCCGTGCCCCCTGCTCCATCAGAAATGGTGTAAGTCACAAACGGCTCCTGGTGATTCGTTACTCCCGTCGGCGGGTGATAGACGAGTTTGTTCTGGGTACCATTTATCGAGAGAGTGCCGATAATCCCGTTGGTTTGAATACCGGTGATCACAAGATTGGTCGTGGTTCCCGGAATAATCTGATCGTTCGCCAACACGTCGAACACTGTCGTTCCCGTACCAGCCAGAGCGGTGAACGTGTCGTCGTTTGCTGTCAATGTACTAGTGCGGTCGATCACTGTAACAGTTACACAGCCAGTTGCGACTGAGCCACCAACCGCGACCTGATAAGTGAACATTTCGAAGTATGGATAGGCGTTCGTATTGGCAGGCGTGTAGTGAATCTGGTTGTTCGCGCCATTGCCATTCAAGGTAATGGATCCACCTTTGTTCGGCGTCCCAAGAGCGGTGATGGTTAAACCGCTAGTCGCAGGGACAGTGCTATCGTTGGCAAGCACGTCTAGATTCACGCTGGTTCCGCGAGAGACCGTAAACGCGTCTGCATTCGCGCCGATAGTAAGCGCTGAAACGACAACCGTGACGGTTGCTGTATCGCTGCCACCCTGACCATCTGCAATGGTATAGGTGAAGGTTTCAGTGCCGGCAAAATTTTGTGGGGTAGAGTAATAGATTCCAGTGCCGTTGCTGTTGATCGCCACGTTGCCATTTTGACTAGGCGTGCTCACGCTCGTGATCGTAAGTATTCCACCGTTGTTCGCGAGATTGGCATCGTTGGCAACAACGGAAAGCAGGTTGGATGAAGTACCAGCCTGGACCGTGAACGAATCGTTGTTCGCCACAGTCAAACTGTGGTCCAGCACAACGTAACTGAAAGTGTCTGACGTGGTCTGGCCTTCATGCAGCCAGTTGAACAAACCGCTCGGGTCGTAGCTGAAGCTGCCATCGGTGTTGATTGCCACGGGCGCTCCTGCCGAACTCACGCCGCTGCCGGCCAGCACATTTAAGGTGTCGTCAGGAGCGACGTTGTTGACATCAGGATCTGTATCATTGACCAAAACACCAGGAGCAGAGATTTGCAGCAATGACTTTTCACCTGTTGAATATGCATCCGGCGCTGAGACGGGCCGGTCATTCACACCAGTGACGGTAACGCTAACCACGGCGTTACTGAATAAACCATGGTCGTCTGTTGCGGTATATGTAAATGTGTCGATGACCACTTCTTTTCGGGCGAGCGCATTGAGCGTCGCGGACACGCGCGGATCATAAACAACGTTTGTCCCTGAAATTGTCACACTGGCACCCAAAGCGCTGGTCGGCGTAACCGAGGTGACCTGCAAAACTGTCCCGTTATCCGGGTCGGTGTCATTGGCGAGTAATTGCGAGTGCGCAATGTTCAGCGGCGTTTCTTCGTCTGTCGCTATGCTATCAGCATTGGCAGTTGGGGCATCATTCACACCGGTGACCGTGATGTGAATAGCCGCAGTGCCGACGGTGTTATATCGATCCATCACGCTGTAGAAAAAGGTGTCGACGGCTGTTTGTCCTTGCGCGAGGGCATTCAGTACCGCAGATCCTCGAGGATCGTACGTGATGTGCGTTTGGTTGCGGTCGAAACGAATATCCAATGTAGCCGTGGCTCCCAAAGCTGTTGTGATCTGCAATGAACCAGCAATGTATGCGCCGGTCGGTTCGATCGACACCATACGCAGGGTGTTGGT
Source organism: uncultured Verrucomicrobiae bacterium (assembly GCA_963702845.1). GTDB lineage: Bacteria > Verrucomicrobiota > Verrucomicrobiia > Limisphaerales > Palsa-1400 > JAICXV01. The sequence goes on from OY969763.1 coordinate 2,491,184, forward strand.
CGTGTCGTCGGTGTTTGGATCGCGATCATTTCCGAGCAAGTTGTTGGCGGTGGTGAAATCCAAGACAGCATCTTCAGCCGTGGTAAGAATGGGGTTCGTCAATACTGAATCGTCGGTCGGCACCGGCGGTTGGTTCACGCCCGTGACGTTGACCGTAACAGTTGCAGTTGCTTTAAGCAGGTTCTGGTTCGTCGCGGCGAGATCCGTGCCTCGTGTGTGATCCACACCTGATGCAGAATCCAAAATCGTATATTGGAACGTGTCAACGACATTGCTTCCTTGCGGAAGGGAAGTTAGGAAAGTAGATGTCGTGGGATCGTATTTGATCGTTGCTCCGGTCGTTGGAGAATTGTTGATTATCAACTGCGCGCCTAATGCACTGTAGTTAGTCGTACCAGTTACTCCGGGTGTAATTCCATTTGTGACACCGACGCCGACAACGCGAATCGTATCGGTCGCATCCAAATCAACGTCATTTACCAAGACTGAAATTGCAACAATCGGGGTCTGCGCGTCGGTTGCTGCAGAATCGTCATACGCGCGCGGAGGAGAGTTACCAATGGCCAGCGGGTTGCCTGCCGTATCGTAGCCCGGATTCGACAATTCAGTCGGGCCAGGAACGCGGCCGCCTTCTTTTGCGACGACGCGTTGGTATGGGAGATAGACACCTTGAAATTGTGGGCTCAAGACCAGCGATTGATTTGAGACTGTCAGATAACCGGGGTCATTCGCCGCCGAGGTAACAAACGAACTGACGTAGCTAATTTTAAGGATCATCTGATCAGAGGAGTTCTTCAGCGTAAATGTGCCTGCCGCGTTGTCGAGCAACAGGTCCGAGGCGCAAATCTGTTTATAAACACCAGAAGGAACAGACGTGTTCACTGCATTGTGCGAGAACAAAACAAGGGCTTCACCGGGGGACATTGGCTGGCTGGTGAACGTGTGTCGCAGAACACCACCGACATACAGTTTGAAACCTGCGAGATTCAACGCAGTGGAATCACGAGGCACATAAAACTCGATGAATTCGTCGTTGGTGTTTGGCGCCGCCGGATTGAACGCAAATTCCTCGACAATGATTCTCTGCGATGCGCCCAAGTCATAGGCGCCGATGTCAGGTTTGTTGTCGCGGAAGAAACCGCGTTGGTCGGTGCCGAGCGAATCCAGAACCGCGCCAGGGGAAACTGCATTGCTAATGGCCGCACTTCCGCCAGCGAGAGCGAAGGTCAACGTTGGTCCGCCGTTGTTAGCAAGACTGAGGAGTTGGGGATTCGTGTTAACGTAATCTGAAGGAGGGTGGAAAATAATCGTGTTGGTTGCCGAGCCGCCGGTCGAAAAGGTTGTGGTTGTGGAATCGTCGGACACATTTCCACCCAGCGACAAAATTGTTCCGCTGTCATCCATTTCAAGGTTCTTGCCCTGGCCATCAGCAACGATCGAGTTCTGCAATTGAACGTAGGTGTTGAAAACATTCGGACGAATGGACGTGCCCTGATTGGACGCATCACGATTGTCATGGAACGTGCAGTTCACGACGAACACGTCAAGTTCAACACCCGGATCAACGTTCTCAACATACAGTCCGCCACCACCTAATCCGCCATCCGCGTTTTGACGGTTCGTGGCAAATGTCGTGTTTGCAATGGTGCAGGATTGGTCGGCGTAAATCGAAATGCCACCACCGCCCTGCCCTACAGATGAGCTGTTGCTGTTACCAGCAATCAAGCAGTGGTCGACATTTAGCACGCCTTCAGTGACGTCAATACCGCCACCCCATACGTCAGCACTACAATCGGTGACCGCGCAATAGCTCAGGTTCAATGTTGAACCAGTGGCAACTTCAAATGCGCCACCCGCGAACGAATCATGTCCCTTTGTGAACTTCAGGCGATTCATTTGGACGATCGCGCCGTTGCTTACGAGGAACAGTTGCACTTTGGCCACACCGTCACCCGCAGAATCACCACTAATGGTCAGGTTATCGGCGCCGGGACCGTCGAACGTCAACGTCTTATTGAGGACCAATGTCGCGAGCAAATGAATGGTGGCTGGGTAATCCGGCGTGCCCGCAACCGTTGAGCGAATGTCGAAGGTAACGTGATCGTTGTTGCCGGCATCGGTGATGGCCTTGCGCAACGTGCCCTTCTTCGCCGCATCAGGAACATTACCGTCATTCGGGTCGTAATCCGCCGTCGTTGTAACGATATATGAGTTTTGCGTTTTGCGCAGGACGACGGCGAGATTGGTCTGGATGGAATTTGGAATCTGGTTCGTAACGCTAATCGCAAAGTTCACTGGCTGTCCGACGAGCAGTCCAACGCCGGGAGAAAAATTCAGCTGTTCGATGGCCGTGGTCGCGTTGCTTGCACTGCCACTGAAGGTGTAGACACCGGAACCACGATCAGAAAACCCCGCAGCACTAACACTGCTGGCCGTGAACGTTCCCTGGCTCGGTGTCGTAATCTGCACCCCCAGGTTGACAACGGTCGCGTCAGCGATCGTGACTAATTGAAACGGGAAAATATTCGATGTAAGCGGAATTGAAACGGGCTGAGGCGAAGGCAACGTAACAATCGGAATACCGCTCACAGCCGCGACGCGAACCTGGGTAGTGCTGTTCTGCACGATACCACCATGGCTATCATCCACACGAATCGTGAAAGTAGTTGTTTCTGTCAGACCAACTGGTACACGGTTTGGCGTCGGCACAAAGACGAGTTGGCGAATCGCTGCACTGGCATTGGTCGTTCCGATTAACGTGTAAACTCCGTTGTTACTCGTAAATCCGGACAGGACGAGGCTATTCGCGCTAAAGGTTCCTTTGGCGGAAGTGTCCAGAGTGACTGTTACGGCAAGCGGCTGGAGGCCGAGTTCGTCTGCGTCAGAAATCAACACCGTGGAGAACGGCAGCACAGTTTGCGTATCTTGAATTGTGACGAGCGGCGATACCCCGATAAGAGTTGGAGTGTCGTTAACTGGCGTGACGATGACAGTCGTGCTGGTATCCGTTACATTTGTGATCGGACCGTCGATCAAAGTAATCCCAAACACAGCGGTATCAGCAGTCGAACCATTGATGCGATTCGGAGTTGGTTGAAAAACAAGCGCGCGAATTGCCGTTGTCGCTGCCTCGCTGGTGCCGGCGAAGTCGTAGGTCGGTGGAGAAACACTATTATTCTTAACGAAACCACTCAGATTCGCGATCGTGCCCTGCGTTTCATTCGTCACACCGTTCAGACCAACTTTTACTATCATCGAGTTTCCGTTGAAGCTCTTGATCGTCACACCGGAGAACAGTGCGATCGTCGTATTATCGTTGACTCGCTGACCTGATGCCGTGCCCGACAATCCTGGTGGAGAAATCAATGAGTAGAGGTCGATGTAAAGATTTGTGCTCAACGTTCCGCCGTGTCCGTCATCCGCGCTGATTGTCACTGTCAAAGTATTGGTGCCGGCAATGGGGCTGGATGGAGCTTGATAGAGGATATTGCGCAAATTTGAGGTCGCGACTTGCGGATCACCACTGCTCACATAATTCGTCCCGGTGAATCCGCCAAGTTCGAGGGTGCCCAACGGACTAGGCCCACTCAGCACTACCTGATAGTTCAACGTCTGACCGTTGGTCAGCGCAAGATTATCATTCGGATCGACATCTAACAGTGACAGAATTGAAAACGGCGACAATGTATGTCCGGTTTGCACTGTTTGATGCGCAGTAGTCACACCCGTTAGGGTCGGTGCGTCGTTCACTGAAGTTGTTACCACCGTCACAGTGCTATTCGAAACGGCGGCAAAGCTGTCGCTGATTCGCACAGTGAACGTTGTGGTTTCAGTTTGGCCGACCGGTACGTCGTTTTCAGTCGGATCGAAAACAAGGCCGGCAAGCGCTGTGGTCGCCGCGGAGTCAGTATTTGTGATCGTTGCCGTCCCATTTGCATTTAATGTGAAACCGGTGCTACCAACAACGATTGTACCTTTGTTGGTGTCATCAAGGCTCACCGTCACGATCACTGGCTGGTTTCCGCTGTTATCCACGTCATTGAAAGAAATCGCGCCTAGCGGTTGAACCGTTTGTTTATCCGTGATCGCGAAACTCGTCGTTCCGGAAACCGTCAATGTGGGAGCGTCGTTTGTCGACGTAATTCGAAGGGTCGTGGTTTGCGCTGCGGCACTGTTTCCAGCCGCGTCAGTCGCAGATATCTGGAAGACCACATTTGAAACGTTCGGCACGGGAATGAGGTTATTAACCGGCGTAAACGTCAATTGCCCGAGCAACGTATTTGCGGTCGATAAATTTGTTACCGCGATGACATAAAAATTATTGGAATGAACGACACCAGTCGGGAGAGGCGTTTGAAAACCACCGAGCGAACTCGGGCTGAAACTAATCAAAACGGTAACAACGTTAGTGTCGCTGTCCGTAACTGTGACTGGATCGAAAAGATTGGTGGATTGCTTGTCCGTGATATTGACGGTGCCGGTGACATTATTGATGTCGAGCGGCGTAGGAGCTGCGTCCGCGGCCAACGCGCCAAGGAGCACGATGCCAATCAGTGCAAAAAGACCAAACCTGGTTGTCAGTTTCATTTTGGGGAAATAAGTCATTGGGACCTCGGCAAAGCCGGCGGCAGTTTCTCTTCTACTTGAGCGACCGTCGTAGTCGGATAATCAATTTGTGACAGCGCGATGGTGTCGGTTTGCACAGGAGTCGTTGCCCGTAATTCTTTGGCGAACGACTGTTCAATCTGCTTTTTCTTTTCGGCGAGAAGCCGACGCTGAATCGAAGCACTGACGTTCGCCAACGGCGTGACCGTCTTGTCGCGGAAATCCGTTTTCATAACCAGGAACAAACCGGTGCTGGCCCGAACGATGGGACTGATCTGGCCGATTTGTTGCAAGCCCATTCCCGCTTGCACAACTTCTTTTGGCCAGCGAAACAAAGGATCGGATTCATCAAACCAACCCACGTCGCCCCCACGATATCGACTTGACTGGTCTTCGGAAAAATCCATTGCCACAGCACCAAACCCATGAGTGAAATTCGCCAATGACTTTGCCGCTTTGTCCGCTTCAGCCATCCGAGCTTCAACAGCATTCTTCTGCTCAGCATTCATCTTCCGGTCGACTTTCATGTAGACGAGCGCAAGACGCGTTTTAGCCGGTTTTGTATATTTATTGATGTCGTGTTCGTAGGTAGTCCGGATTTCGTCGGATGAGATTTTGGCGGCCTCAACCTTCGGCGCGAGTTCGCGGTCTTTTAGTTTGCCGACAAGCATGTCGCTGTAGTTGTGCTGCACGTCGAAATTCTTTTCTAGACCAAACGCCTTCGCTTTCTGCAGCGATATTTCTCGAGCAACCATCTCTTCCAAGAGCGCCGTTCTCTCAGGCAACGGACGATTATTATTCAAACGCCATTGCACCTCTTTCTTGAAATCGTCCGTCGTGATGACGTTATCGCCAACGCGCGCCAGCACTTCACCGGAACGTTTCGGCGAGCAACCACCAATAGCGACGGCGAGCGCCAAGGCTAAAAGCGCACTATGACGAATTGACTGTTTGAAACAAATCACTGCTGAATTCCTATTGCTGTTGAACATGCACACGCATGAACAGGTTCGGCGCGCTGCCGCTGATTATATTTGTCGCGCGCCATGAAACGATTTCCGCGTCATTGGTAAATGCCGAGATGATCGTCGGCTCGACCCGTCCACCTGTCCACGTAATCAGGTCATCCGAAACTTCGACGGAATAATTGACGTCCGTCACCGAGGCTGGTTCGCGGTAGCTGACGCAGAGGTGGCCATTAATAATTTGGAAGAGCGGCCGACCTGTCGAATTCTGCGGAGTTTGCGCATTCAGACCGAACGCGTATCGGAACAGATTGCGAATGCCGGTGTTTCCTGTGTCTTGAGAACCGAACAGCGTCGGATCAACATTCGAGCCGGGGAAATTCTTCTGTTGCCACGCGGCGAGATTCAGCATCTGGTCGACGATGAAGACACGGTCTGACGCGGGATTAACCGTTTTGTAAGTCGGATCTGCTTTGATCGCAATCTGGACATATTTATTCCCGTTCGTCAATACGGCCGTGCTCTTCGGCGTAATCGTGATGAGCGCGGTCGTTTGTTGCGGAGCAAAATTGACGAAACTCGAGACGCTGTTGTAGTCGACCCCGTTTACCGCGGTGCCGGTAATGGTCAATCGCACGAGTACGCTCGGGTTAACCGAACCAGCACGCGACACGAGGAACGTTCCAGTGGTGCCGTCGGCCTTCACCGCGATCGGCTCGATCGCAATCACAGAAATCTGGGGAAGTAACGGCTCGATTGTTACCTGAGCGATCGAGGGACTGCCGATGTCGTATCCCGTTCCAGCAGCGACCGCGATTTGAACGACGTTCGTCAACAGGGTTGACGTTGTATATGGCGCGACGGACACTTGGGCCGAACGCTGTCCTTGCGCGAACGAAATTTGCGATGCGATCAACTGGTAATCAGAGCCGTTCGCTGCTGAGCCGCTGATTTGCAAGTTCACCGTCAAAGCCGCACCGAGGCCACCGCTGCGCGTAACAGTAAACACACCTGAAACCGGCCCATTCTCACTGGCCGCCGGAACAGTCGCAGTGATTGATATCTGCGCTGAAACAGATGCGTTACCCGTGATGAGACTGCCGTTGTCGACGAGCGAACGTAAGTCAGCCTGCGTATACTGCGTGCCGCTTAACGTCACCACGAGGTTCGTGAAGTTGCCGCCGCTGCCATCAGCACAAATTCCGATCAGTGTGTTTGTGCCAGAAGGTGTGATGCGGACGTAATTTGTCAACACGGTTGAAGTCCCAATCAAAGCCCGCGAAATGTCCAACACATCGTTTTCGTTAGTGCTGAAATCTTCGATCGTCTTGTTGCCTGCATCGGGCCCAGAGAGCACAAACAAGTCGCTGCCGGCATTGCCTCGCAACGAATCCGCGCCTTTACCGCCGATGATCACATCGTTATCAGAACCGCCGACCAAATGGTCATTACCTGTTCCGCCAACGATTACGCTATGGCCGGAACCTGTGATTACTTCCTGCGGGGAAGCAGCCCGCGAGCAATCCCAAACAACAAAACCCTGGTCACGGCTCATGTAATAGTTCAGCGCCATCTGCTGTTCGTCGAACGACAGCCCGGCGATTGCGGCGCAGTTGCGAACAGCCGCGTTCTGCCGAAGCGTGTCGAGCAAAGCAGCGGTATAACCGGGGCGGAACAAATTCAAAATAACTACATTATTCGTCACGAGATGTGCCGGGTTTTCATCCACCAACGAAACAGTGAAGCTCGTCTGAGTTGCCGGGTCATTCGTCGCCTGATGAACAAATACAACACGTCCGAGGTTTACGTCATTTTGCGTGAAACTTGCACCGGTCACCATGTTCGTTCCTTGCAACCGCAACACGCCGCCGTCGGGCAAGCAGTTCACCGTATAGAGAATGCTGGTTGCCGGGCTGTCTGAATCGACAGCATTCAGACGCAGCCCCGTTGTTCCGTCGGCATAGACGAAGAGTTCAGTAGTTTGCAGTGATGGAATGCGATTGTCCTGGTTGGGATCTGTTCCATGCAAAAACTCCTGTAGATTGTTCCAACCGTCGTGGTCGGGATCAGCATTTGGATCGACAATGCCGTACTTGGCCTTCCACCAATCGGGAATTCCATCTCCGCTCGTGCTCGCGAGCCCATTGCCGAGTTCGAGATCAAGGCGATAGGTTGAGCCACGAATATTTTGCGCGACCGCAAACGTGCTTGTTCCAGGCGCGACAATTCTTGCCGGCACGCCGTCCACTGCAATTTGCAAGTGACTGCATGTCGCGGGTTGCGCCATTAACGGAATCGCATTTGACGAAACTGTAAGGCCATAGGTCAATGCTTCGTTCGGGACCTGTAATTCGTAGCAAAACTGGCCGAGGTTATAGGCATGGACGCCCGGATTGAAGTGTGACTTGTTTCCCGTCTGGCGCCGTGATCGTCCACGTAAGCGTGCCTTGTTGAATCAAGTCAATCTGGCCGCTAGTGCGGTTGACGATCTGCCCGTAGAACATGGTGTCCGGTTCAGATATATCAGCACGGGCGAAAACTGCGGCGAACAAAACCGCGATCAGCAGCGCAAAATATTTTGCGCATCGAACCGGGCTGGCAGTAACAAAATGTTTCATGGCAAAAGTTCTTAGTTTCCGGAATAGCCGTAGCTGTTAATCACAACGTTGATGTCCGTGACACTGTTGATGAACAAATCAAGCCCGTGCGCCGGGTCAGAATTGAGCGTCGCGCCCGGAATGATCAGCAGCCACTTCGTATTCCAGGCCGAGCGGCCAATGAGACGCGTATTGTATGTCAATGTGGATTGGTCGAAGGACGACAATGTCGGATGATCAAATCCAAATGCGCGGAAGCTGGAGAACATGCGTGCGTCTCCGAAAGATCCATTCAAGCTGTCAGTCAGCGGTTTAAATGCTGGATCGGCCAAATTCGCCGAACTCGACGGATACGGAATCGGGATATTTTGATCCACAACGTCCCACAGACGGACCGATAGGTTCGGGTCGTTGGGGACTGTCATCACATCCTGCGCCAGCGGGAACAAGATAAACCCGCGGCGTTTGCGGCAGGTTGACTGCGTCATAACCAGCGAACCAGACGCCTGCTGAACTGATGCGGGTGGCATAGACGCTCGGGTCATAGGCATTGTCGCCACCGCCCAACGGCCAGCCGAAAAAGTTCTTATTCGGACGAATCTGCGTCGTGAACGATATGACGAGACCCGGTTGCGCCCCGTTCGTTTCAGCAGAGAACGGACGGCAGAAGCGACGGAATTCCGGCACCTGCCAAAGGTCGCTCTTGTACACCGCCGCGTCACGCAGAGCCTGCCGCCAAGTCGGAGTCGAGTTCGTCGCGCTCAAGATACGCATCGCTTCCCGGCGAAGTGAGAACGTCGCCGTTTCGATCTGCGGATTGTTAATACCCAGTCGCGTATTGAGCGTGTCGTAATTGGCATTCAACTGAGCCAAATCTTCGGCTAAACCTCCGGCGCCAACAGCAGGCAGGCCGTCATCGCCGACAAGACCGATCGTTCGCTGGCGGATGATGTCGCTCATCAAATTCGCAGGTGAACCCGGATCATCCCAGGACAGGTTGACATCATAATCGTAGGCCGAAGCGGCGAGATACGCATAGCGGGCAGCTAAATCAAAGGCCGATCGGTATTTTTCCAGCGCTGCATTGCGCGAAACGCGGAATGTCATGTCTTGATACCGGCTCTGCTGAGTCTGAGCAGCGACTCGCTTATTGAAGGCTGTTCGCTCTTCCTGTAATCGCTGTCCTTCAGCGAGCTTGGTGCGGTATTGATCGGACAACTCGGTCAACACTTGCACCTGCTTAAAGACCGCAACACGAGCTGAGCTTTCGTTTCCGGCGTTGGACTGCAACTCGGTCAGACTTTGGATCATGTCCAAGTCGCGCTCATCCGCGTCCTGTTGCAAGTCAATGACGGCGTCGCTGATGCTCTTGCCGAGGCCGACAAGGTCAGCGGCGCTTTGGAAGCTGATGAGGGCACCTTTGAACGCTTCATCGCCGATGACCCCCGCAGTTTCAATAGCGCCACGGATAGGCGCCAATACGTCACCGGGCCCATTCGCCAAACCAACGGTGAGCAGGTTTTTAGGAGTAAACTCCGCGGTTGCCTGCGCTGCTTTTTCGATCGCGTCCGACGAAGCATCAGTCACACGCTGCGCAGTGTTAAGTGCAAGGCTGACTTCGTCGAACACAGTATCGGCGAGAAGCTTGTCCTTCATGTGATCGCGGATCTTTTTGTTGTAATCGAATTTCGTGTTGCACAGTTGCAACTGCTGAACGAACCCGGATTGAGCGCCGTCCCAGTCACCGATGCGCGCGTTCAAATCGGCTTGCGCCTGTACCATGTTGTTAATGATGCGCTGCAATTCACCGGGTGACGTGCGAACGCCCCAATCGGACGGCGCGACGAAGGTATATCCATTCGCCATGATCGGCAGATTGAGGTTATCCAACGTATTCACCACGGGATCCGCGTTCGTGTCCGAGAAATCCGTGTAATTGATGCTGTTGGTTATTGAATTCTGATCTCCAAACGTCAGTCCATAACGGGCCTTGAACGTGTTATACACGCCCGAAACTGATCCCGAGCCATTGATAAAGGTCGCGTTTGCGCCCGTAATTTCAGTGAGGACGCTGTCGTAATAGCTGGCTGTTGGTTGCGGGACGGTACCGTCATTAAGCGTGTTAACCGGCACATACATGTAAAGCATCGTGTCAGGTCCCTGATAACCGGGAGGATAAGCTTTGCCAGAACCGATAGTGCCCGCGTATGGCGTGCCAAATATTTCAATCAATTGATTGCGATATGCCAGGTCCTGTTCGGTAATTTTGTTCTGAAACTCCGCTTCCGAATCTGCAACCTTTCGGATCAGATTCTCAATCTTGTTGGCGTTGTCGAACGTCGTTTTCGCATTGCGCAATGCTTTCAGCGCGCGGTCATACACCTGTTCAAACATCGGTTGGCCAGCAACACCGCTACCGGTTGTATCCAATAAACTTGGGTCGATGTCGAATGTCAGCGCACCCGTTTCCAGTCCCAGCGGATTATTTCCATTATCCACCTGGTCCATGGTGGTTTGAATGGCGGTCAGGTTCGCCGAAACCAGAGCAATATCTTGAACAGAGGTCCGATCCACTTTTTGGATGCCCGTGTAGTTCGTGTTCGGATGCACCGCAGGTAACAAGGCATTTGCGGTAATCCAATCGAAGTAGGCTCCCTGCCCTGCTCTGCGAGCCCATTCTTCCACGCCCCATGAGCGATTTTTATCGGTATCGGTGTAGCCCTGCCATTGGCCTTTGGGATCGGCGACATATTTCTCGCGATAGGTCATGTTGACAATCTCAGCGCCAACTTGCGCTTTCTGCGCGGCGACCTGCGCGAACTTGCGTTCGTCGAGGAAATCAACCGGAATGACCACGTCTTGCAGGTTGTAAAACTCGGAGCGCGAAACCCAATTGAAGAACGGATGCCGCAGCAACTCATACTGCATCTTGATTGCGGTGAGATAATGCCCCCACGCATCACCGTGTCCTTGCGGATAGAGAATCATCGCATCGTTCTCATCAATGAAGCCGTCGCTATTGACGTCGCTGATGTCGTACTTCATCGCGTATGCGGCTTCGCCTTCGCCCTTGGTGAAGTTCCAGAATAAACGGTTGTAAACTGGCGTGCCCGCGAAAGCATCTTGTCCGCGCAACAACGCCAACTCTTCTTCGAGCAGCGATGAAACCTGATTTTGGAACGCGAATACTGAAGGCGCAAGATTACCGTATTCAACGCTACTGCTGCCGTAACCAATCGCGGGATTCAAAGCGTCGGAGTAGGCTTCGTTGCCGAGCAACGTGTAGAAATCCGACAGGCGCGTGGATGCTAACTGCAGTGCATTGGCTATAGCCGGAGTCGACACTGGCGTGGATAGGTCGATGCTCAAGCTGCGACCACGATTGAGAATCGTTTCATACAGCGCAATCAAACCGACGTTTTCGATAACGTTTTTGTCGCCGTTAAGCGCGACGGCTCCCTCGTAACGAGCGCCTAGCTCCTCGATGATGCTGCTATATGTCGCCGGATTGTCGCCGGAGAAATCGTTAATGCGCGCCTCGTAAGGATTCACGCGATCAAGCACGCGCTTGATCCAGCCCTCGGCCAGTTGCGGCTGGTAATCCGGTTGGCCGTCGCCGTCGACATCGCGCGGACTGGAATTGCCTGCCCCGGCCCAATCGTACGGAATACCCGGTTTGCAATCATTCAAGACGCAGCGACGCTCGTTGTTGGGCTGCGGCACTTCCCAGTTGATGCCCGAGATGACTTCGTTCTTGTGGCGATAACGGACAAAGAACAGCGTGTCAGCCAACAGCGCTTCCGGTGCGCTTGGATTGCCCTTCAACGTCAATTGATAGAAGCCCGCACCTTTACCGACGGACGGATCAGCGAACAATTTCCATGGGCTCGGAATAGGCTGCCGATCTGGCGTCAACGCCGTCGTGCCATCTTCAGGACGATACCACCATTCAAAAACCAGGTCGTCCGCGTTGCCGCCAAAGTCGCCGGTGTGACGGAGGACGATATTTTCGTCAAAGACGTTGTCAGACAAAATCGTTTTGATTGCCCCGCGATAGCGCTGGTTTTTATCGATTTTGATGATGTGCAATATCACTGGCGACCCGCCAAGCGCATCACTGTTATTTTCCGCGACAGTGACATAGCTGATTTGCGTCGGGTTGTTGGGATCAAGGAACGACGGATTGGCAACGAGCGCCAGGCCAGGCCCAAGGGCCTGCACCGATGCCGCTTTTTTCTTGTCGCGAAGCACCGTCGTAATCCCATTAATGGTCGTTGTTTGTGGCAGTCCAGTTGCCGGATCAACGATAACCTTTTGCTCCAACCCAACGCGATAAGCCAAATCCGGTCCGTCGCCCCCCTGGTCGAGCCCATTTGGATTTCGACTCAGGTCGTATAGTGCATCCATCGCCGTTGCGAACGGTGTTCCTGCGAGGTCTTTGAAGGGGCTGTTTGCGGCCGAGCCATCGAGAATAGCTTTTTCCACCGATGTCAAAACGTTCGGCTCGAGGACATAAACCGCTGGTGGCGACGCAGTCAGTGTCGAGTCACTGATCGATTTGTCATTGAGAAAACCGCGAACGCCGAGGACACCTTGGATCGGATCAAAGAACACGCGCTTTTGCAGCGAAGACGGAAGCTCAACGAACACGTACATTCCATTCTTCACCTCCGTACGTCTGTTCACGGGATTAAGGACAGCTGGAAGTTGGTTCACCGCGAATGGAACGGTTCGTTGTTCCAATGCCTGGAATGCACGCGCTGAATAGTGATCAAAATTCAGTTGATCATCCATCACGGGGTTAACCGTGTCATAGACGATCTGCGCGGCGGCAAAGCCAACAACACCCGGCAATCCCGGCGTGTCCTCAATCTGAACGTCACCATTATCGTCAACGACTGCCGTTGTCGGATTGTCCTGGTGATATTCGCCGCCAGGGAACGTCAGCGTTTCACCAACTTTGAGAGTCGGCACGTTGTCTGGCCATGAGGTGCTATATTGAATGGCCTGTGCCTCAGGCGTCTGATCGTTCCGCGTGTAAATAATACTAAAAAATGCTTGGGAATTGCGCGCTGTGTTTGGCAGGAACATCACGCAGTCGCCTGGTTGCTTGTTGTCGGCGGTCGGCCACCAGAAATCCGGCAGCAATGGATACATGAATGATGCGTAAAAATAGCTGTCACCCGATACGGCCCATGCAGTCCCTTTATGATCCTTCCAGAAGCAGAGCTGCGTCGACGGCTGTCCGTCGCGACCGTACGAACCCGGGCAAGGTGTGGCGCCGATAACCTGAACCAATGGATAAAAAGGAATCACCGGCTCGCCGGCCAACATGTCCTGTTTGAAGCTGTATTCGTAACTCAGATCGCCGACATTGAGATTAGTTGCAGCGCGGACGATGTTGTAGACTTTCATCTTCCACTGGTTGTCCAAAGCATCCAGAAACTGCACTAACACATACGGATCGGAGGTGTAAGTAGCATCACGATTCGTAACATTCAGATCGTTATCGCGCAAAGCGTATGCGGCCTGCGGGCGTGGTGACACCGACGCGTTACGCAATGACGGCACCAGCAAGGCATGTTCTTCATTCGGATTGAAACCGGGTTGTGTGCGGTCGGGTTGATTGTAAATCTGCACCTGTTGGAAACGCGCAGGATCGATCATCGTTGTTGCCGCCACTACGTTTGTTCCGACTGTAGTCGCCGGGGTGATGATTTGGTCCGTGCCATCCTGCGCAACGCTTTCGCTGCCGAACCGGCTGGCGATAACAATGCGGTTCAAACCAGTCGCGGGCGTCGGCCATGCAGGATCATAACGCACTGCTTGATAGCCCCAGAGAATCGTGTCACGAACTTCATACCATACGACAACGAGTTGTTCAGTTGCTCCTGCTGTGGGGTTGAGGTTAACAGGAATGATTGGCCCTTTGATGGTCGTGCGATTGTAAACGAACGGGTTATAACGCGCATTCGGGAAGAACAGATAGCCAGTTCCTAATCCCGCAGTGTCGTAGGCACTTGTTATGCCCTGACCAATGACTGCTGTCTGGATTGCCGGAAGCGAGTCATTCCACGCCTTTGTATCAACCACGCGAACGCGTAAGGTTTCAATTTGTCCGCCGCGTCCCGCACTGCTCAATTCACCAAACAACAGAACCGTTTTACCTCGGCCACTCGCAGTGAATTGATTACTGCTATCAACCGCCGCACCTGTCGTCGGTTCCGTATATTTTAGTGACTTAAAATTAACCAGATCGTTGGTTGAAGGGTCGAGATTAACGGCGGGCGTGTTGGCGATATGCCGATAATGCGCCGTTAGTGGATACTTAATCGTCAACCGGATGATGACGCGCTCCGCCGGATCTGCAGAGGTAAACCAATATGAAAAGACCTGTCCGGGCCGCAATGGATAGAATTTTTTACCGGCATCGTCCCAGATGCCCATGTCACTGGGGGCGCTTCCTTGTGGCGCTGAAATGATGTCCACGTGGTCAGGGGCATTCGTCATCAGCAACTTGGCTTTAACCAACGTATCGTCCACCGTCGAGAACGTGACCGGGTTACCAATGTAAACCGTTTCATCGAAAATTCGGTCGCCGTAATCCCATAGCACACGTACTGGACGTTTGAGCTGCGCCACGGCCATGGCGCCGTAGGTTTGGGCGCTGCCGGTGTTGGTTATCGTAAATGTACTGTTCAAATTGGTGACATCACCCGTTCCTGAGAAAGTCGTTCCATCACCGTTCAACCATCCCTTGAGCTGCGTCGTGTTCTGCGCTTTCAACGTCCCAACCTGGAGCGATGTATTTTCATCGAAATAAAATGTGCCTGAACCAGAGCCATTGGGTTGCACTGGTGGGACGACGCCACCCGGGTCACTGGTCACGCGGACCAATGGGAAGGTTGTGGATTTTACACCGGTCGTCCCAACTTGAACGCCGATTTTTAGTTTCCAGATATATTGGACGGTGGCTGGGCCGCTCATCACAAACTGCGGTACCTGCCTGCGAATATCGCTACCAACAAAAGCGATGTTAGTCGTGCCAGTCGTTAGTGTGTTCGGAGGGCCGGACGCATTGTATCCGGTGACCACGTATTTAACCGGCAATCCTTGCGACAGATAGTTCAGATCCGCGACTTCAGAATCGACGGATGCAATCACCGTATCATTCTCCTGAATCCAGTGCTTTTGAACGGCAGGAACTGGATTACCGGCGGCCTCGGATTTCAATCCAACGATGTGTCCGGGAGTAGTGGAAGCGTCTGTTCCCTCTGTGCTGCTGAAATCATCAGAGATACGCAATGCGTGTTCGACCAACCAATTGAACTTCACCAACGTGTCGTTATTCAGCGTAAACGTGTAACTGGTCGCCGTTCCGTTCGCCACGTTTTCGCCAACAGAATAACCAGTGCAACCAATTCGCGTTTCGGCTAACGAATCAATCTTCGAGGAATCGTTTTGGGTTAAGATCGTGATGTCGCCGTTTGTTATATCGCGATAGAGGTAATTAGGCACCGATACGGTTATTTGAACCCCTTTGATTACGGGACGCGTGTTTGTCGCGGTGACAAACGAATTGGTGTTCAAAGCGGGACCACCAAACGGTTTGATTTGAGAACCGCTGAGCCCGTAATCCGACAACACCGTGAGGTTGACGCGCTCGGTAAACGTGCCCGTCGGATCAAGGACTGCGAGAAAACCTTTTGGTCCATCGATCGTCTTGAGCGCATTCGCATTGCCCATCGTTAATGTTCCCGAGCCAAAATATCCCTCCCACAAAGTTCGTTGCAGCGCAGTGTTCCATCGCACTTTTGGCTTAGTCGAGCTGGACGTGAATGAGAATGATGGCGGTGTGCCGGATGGCTGGTTGATCCATTTGAAATCAAAGTTTGGATCAAGGGCTGCAATAAAGATGCTCGTTTGCGACGCGGAGCGCGATGCAAAAGGCTTGTTCGTCGCATCATCCTGCCCGTAAAAATCGACTGATTGCGGTCCGTAAGAACCAGTGACGTAGGCGTTGCCGGCGTCATCGGACGTAATACTATAGCCAGAGTTGTCGGCAGCACCTTTTACTTTGGCGCGCGCTTTAAGTTGCAAGCCGGTATCGAGCTTGACGATGTCCATGTCAGCGGAACTTGCTGACGAAACGTCGGCCGAGCCAATCCCACCGTTATCCGCAATGCCCTTCCAAAAACCAACCGCGTAAATCCATCCTTGTGCGTATTGCAATTCGTAGTATTCGCCGCCAGAACCGAGGAATGCCGTGGTGCTAAAGTAGGCGCTCTTGATCGTTTGCAAGTCGCCGCCGAATTTCAAAACGTATCCAACATTTTGGTGCAACGCAAAATTCGCAGCCGGCACGTCTACACGACTGCCGCCTGGGGGCGTCCAAGCAAACTCACCACTGCCAGGACCGCCTTGATTGAATTGCACCCAATCCACGTAATGCAAACCAGCAAACAGCGACATCGATCCGGGTTCGTCGGTCGCACCGTGCGTAAACGTATCGTAAATTACCTGCTGACCGTCGACGAAAAGCGACGTTCCATCATCGGTTCGATTGACAAACGAGTAGATACCTGAAGTGGGCGCCTGCAACACTCCCGTCACATGAGTCACATAGTTATAAGATCCGGCAAAATCAGGCGTCGAAAAATTAATCGTCGACGGAAAAGACGTCGCATCACTCGTCGAAGGATAAGTGCCGTCCAAAACCCCAGCAGCGACCGGCAAACTAGATACCGCCACCGTCGTCGCATGTTTTCGGTTAAACGTCCACGCACCCGATGTGAACACATCCGAGCGAAATGTTCCCGTATCCAAATGACCCGCCACGTATATGTCACCGCTGTCATCGATCACAATCGAATTGGCCGTATTATAGCCTGTGTCGTTGCCGTAGGTGATGAGCCCCGAAGCGGTCGACGGTAACGACGCATCGAATTTGATGATTACGGCTCCCTGAAAACCACGTTGCGTAGCACCCTTGCCGAAGAAGCTCGTGTTGCCGCCGGTGAATGTTCCCAAAGCGTACAACGTGCCGTTCCAATAACGGACGCTCTGCAGCTTCAAATTCCCATTGCTGGCGTTGCGGGTTGTGACCACGGAACCGGACTTCGAGCTGACTTTCAAAATCTGGCTGTCACCCACGATATATAAGTTGGTTGTTCCAACTCCGATTGTAATCGCATTCGGAGTGATCCCATTAATCGTCACGTCCAGAGACGTCGCGCCGTCGAAGAAAATCTGAGTGCCGCTCGAGTCATACTTTTTAAGGATCGCCTGGCTCAAATCATTGCGTCCGAGAACATACGAAGACCCGTCGGTCGGATCGACAACGGTGTCAACGGTGGTGAATTGCAATGGCTCGACAAAAGCGCCTGCGCTCGAATTCGTCTGCGCGCGCCCAACGGTCACGCACATCAACGCGCAAGCCGCTAGCCAAAAGGCAAAGTGTTTCCAGGCGGCTCGGCTTGGAACTATGGAAGTATTCATGATCAAGTCGTTACTGATTCAAAGTGTCCACCAAACTCACGCGATTAAGTTTCACAGTCCCTTCCGTGATTAATCCGATGTTCTGATTCGGTCCCAGGGGCTTATGCAGCCCGGAAATTTCTTCGTGATACGTCCCCGTGATTTGGTCAACGCCGAAACCGGCGGTTTGTTGCGCGTTCGTGCTGCTCGAAGAATCAAAATGCATGCTCAGCGCGCGCGTAATCGGATATCCAATCGTATGATCGGGATGACGGCGATGACGGAACGGATTCGTCGGATGACTCGCGCCCAAATAGATCGTCCCTCCAAGCGATTGATCAGGCGAAATGGTTCCGCTCAACAACGCCTCATTCATCACAACCGTGTCAGCCGCCGCATAAATATTGGCATCCGTCAAAGCCTTCACCGCCGCCCCGTTCGCTTGAATCCGTGCCGTTGTTGCTGAGGAACCACCGCTCAGAGTTGCTTTCCCGGCAACACTCGCGGCAGCAGCAGCGATGTTTGCCGCCGAAGCAAAACTGCTCGTGCCGATGAAAGTGTGATAGTTCGGCGACTCAGCCGCCTGCGCATTGATTGCATTCGCCACCGCAACCAGAGCCGCATTCGTTGCCGCTGTTCCAACTGCTGTTGCGGTTAGATTCGAACTAGCCGCGCTAGCTGCGCCGCTCGCTGCCGCCAATGCGACCGAATCCACCGCTGCGACATATCGCGAATCAACAAACGCGCCGTTCGCTGCCAGCGTTTGCGCATACGCGCGGTTCGTCACGACATAAAAATTATTGGTCGAGGCCGAAGTCGCCGCTGATAAAACTTGGGCCGGATTCCCATTGGTGCCCTTCGCTTGCAACGCACCGATTTTCGCTGTCAACGCCGCGTTTAGCGCCGCATTATTAAATCCAGCACCACTGACATAACCGATATAACGCGCATCCAAATCCGCCGTGGCGGCCACTTGAACAGCAGCATTAGTCGGGTTACCACCGGTCGACGCCGCCGACGCCGCAGCCGCTGCGATGTCGTCCAAAATCTGAACCGCGCGATCATCGCCGAAATCATAAGCAGCCGTCGCAATGCGTTTGCCGATATTTGAAAAATTTGGATAGAGCGTAGAGTCGGTAACGAGCGCGAGATCAGGCGTGCTATTCGTGGACTTGTTCAATATCGCGACGTTCTTCAGCAAACGAACCTGCCCTTGTTTATCGACATGCAAAATGATTCGCAAATGCGCTGGAGATTGGACCGGCGTTGTCACACTCGGATCCGGTGCCACCGTCTGGTTCTGCGCGTTGATGCCGACAACCGTTTCATTGACGCGATTGAGCGTCACCTCACCAACCCAAAGACCTTGCGACCCCGTCGCCTGCGCGAACGTTGCAGCCGATATCCCGAATAGAAATGCAAAGCAAAGCCAGAGGACTGGCGCCAGGCTGCGGCCAACGCCGCGATGTGTCGTATGCATTAGAACGAAATGCGTTTTGTTAACTTGGAAATTCTTCATGGTGTGGTCGACAGAGAGTCGCGTGAACCCGTGACGGGAAGCCATATCTCCACACCTGAATCAGTTGAAATTTTGAGAAGCGCGCTTTGCGAAGCACTCGTCATCTGGTCGCGACGCAAGCGCAAATATAAACCGGTCTTCTGCCCCGCTTCCAGTGTTGGCAATTGGTAACTCGCCGGTAAATTAAACACCAAATCGCCGATCGTCGCCGTCGTCACCCCACGAATGCAATACGACAACGGCAACCCGCCATCGCTAGCAATCGTTTGAATGGTGATATTCATCGGGTCAGAACCTTGATTTCCCAAACCCAACGTCGCTTCCGCCGGCGAACCAGCCAGCGCAAGCCTGCCCATCGGCAACTTCGCCAGCAACGGTCCCTGGTAATCCGAGCCACCTTTGCAATAAATCCAATACGCCTCACCCGACCGCATGGTTGACTGCACCGGATTCGCTACCAACGTCCATTGGTCATTGACCAGTTGATAAATGCGACAAGGCCGATGAGCCGTCGAACCAGAAAAGAATTTGTCGAACGTCGGTGGGGAAACCGGGTCGAGCGAAAAACCGACAAGATTAAACGCATCGCTCTTCCATCGGGTTTTCGAAAACGTAACCGCGCCCGTCACATTCCACGTAAAATCCTGCTTCGCATAAATCAGGTAAGCGCGATTCCCAGTGATCGCATTAAGCGTCGAAAGAAAAGCGTCCGGCCGACCCGGCGCATACCAAACACCCCAACCCTCTTTCTTCCATTCCGTCGTCGTCGGATTCTGAATAAACTGCGCCGAACTGTTCGCGCCGAAATAAGTTGTCGCAATCGCAATCGGCGTTCCGCTAAAAACCGTCGCCGTCGAACTGTCGACAGGAGTGACCTGAAGCTGAATGGCGTTCCATCCCTTGTGCAAGCTGATCGACTGCGTGCGCGTCGTTTCCGCCTGCGCAACGACAGTCAGCAATAAACCAAGGATGGTTGAAAAACTCCAATACGCCCTACGGTTAAATGGTGTCATAGATTTTCACACCAGAAACCAGCAGAACGTCATGCCGATAGCGCAATTTGAACTTAGGACTTCGCGTGTGATTGGTCTTTTTATGGAGGGCCACAAAAACGGATATCGTGGAACCTCTGAGGCGACCTTACGAGAAAACCTTGATACCAGTCAACGTATTATTCGTTAAACGGAGAAGTTTCTTGAAGAAATAAGTTTTTCAGGAACTCACTTTCACAATTCCAATCACAGCTAATCGTGAACGAACGCAAAGCCCGCACCCACGCAGTTGACAGTCCCTTCCCTTCCCACTTACAGACTGACAGACTTACCGACTCACTGCCTTTTCTCACCCCGGCTGCATCCGCGTGCTCATCAGCCACCGATCCCACGCCACCTCCGCAAACAACTTACTCAACGGCCCAGCCAACATCTCCTCCGACGGCCGAAACTCCAGCAACGTCGCCGAGTCCGAGATCACCTGCAGCGTCGCGCCACGTTCATGCACAATGGTTGCAAAAGCGCTTTCGCCGATGAGAATTGGCGGTGACACATCAGCGACCGCCGCCCCGTCGATAATTACGCGGAGTTTGCCGGCAAGCAAAAGACACAACGAACCGTCCAACATCTCGCCTTGTTTGTAGACCAACTGTCCACGAGCGATATTTTTTTCCGTCGCGATCCAAAACAACTCAGCAAGGATCGCGCCGTCCAGTCCGTCCAACTGCGGACAACTTTTCACCGCCTCTTTTACACGCAAATAATCCATACCTAAACTGCCGCCATCCAAAACACCCAGTCAACAGTGCATGACCTTCAGGGAAACCAAGTGTCACGACTTAAGCCCAACAACTTTCGTCACCACGGCAAAATCAGCATTCACCCGACCGAACCCAAATCCAACCCGTCATATCCGAACGCTCACTTGCAAATCCCCGCGCCATATCCGTCCTTAATCAGTGGCCGAGATCGAACTGGTCTGCCTGCTCTTAATGATCGTCGCTGCGCTTGACGTCCTCGCGCGCAAGCTCGACGTACCATATCCCGTGCTCCTCGTCCTCAGCGGGCTCGGTCTCAGTTTCGTGCCCTTCCTGCCTCGAGTCGCATTCCGTCCCGACCTCGCCCTCATCATTTTTCTGCCGCCTCTTCTCTTCCCGGCGGCGCTGTTCACCTCATGGCGAGATTTCCGCCGCAACCTCCGCACCATATCCCTACTCGCGTTCGGTCTCGTCCTCATCACCATGTTTGCCGTCGCCGCCGTGGCGCGTCTTCTCATGCCCGGACTTCCCTGGCCATCGGCGCTCATTCTCGGCGCGATCGTTTCTCCGCCCGACGCCGTTTCTGCCGCCGCCGTGTTACAACGCTTACAAGTGCCTCAACGCGTCGTCGCCATTCTCCAAGGCGAAAGCCTTGTCAACGACTCCATCGCACTCGTCGCCTATCGCTTCGGCATCGCGGCCGTCGTCACCGGCGTATTTTCACTCTCCACCGCCGCCGCCAAACTCCCGATCGTCGCACTGGGCGGCATCCTCTTTGGATGGCTCGTCGGGCTCGGCATCGGCCAATTACAAAAGCGACTCAACGACCCGCCCGTTCAAACCACCATCTCCCTCCTCACCGCCTTCATCGCTTACCTGCCCGCCGAACAACTCGGCCTTTCCGGCGTCCTGTCCGTTGTCACGTGCGGCCTGTATCTGGGCTGGAATTCGCCCATCTCCATCACTCCGCGCACACGCCTAGAAGCCAGCTCCTTCTGGCGAATGATCGTCTACCTGCTCAACGGAATCATCTTCATCTCCATCGGCCTCGAACTGCCTCAAGTCATGGCCGGCCTGAAAACAGACTCCTGGTCGATCCTCGCCCTTTACGCCGTGACCGTCAGCGCCACCGTCGTCGTTGTCCGAATCACCTGGGTCTTCATTGCCGCCTACATCCCGCGCCTGCTCAGCAAAAAATTGCGCGACCGCGACCCTTACCCGAACTGGCGCTCCGTCGTCGTCGTGGCATGGTCCGGAATGCGCGGCGTTGTTTCGCTCGCCGCCGCGCTTGCCTTGCCCTTCACCACCACCACCGGCCAACCCTTTCCCGGCCGCGACATCATCGTCTTCCTTTCCTTTTGCGTTATCCTCACCACCCTCGTCTTCCAGGGCTCAACCCTTTCCTTTCTCATCCGCCGCCTCGGCCTCGACGACGACCACGAATCGCGCCGCGAAGAACTCCACGCCCGCCATCAAGCCAACGAAGCAGGCCTAAAATTCGTCCAGGACGAAGCCAACGCGCAACACGCCCAACCCGAATTCGTCGACCGCCTCGTCGCCGAATACCGCGACCGCCTCGCCCAACTCCAATACTTTGAAAACCCCGTCGACGAACAGGACATCGCTCAGCTCCCCGTCCGCGAATACAACCGCCTCGCACTCGGCGCGATCCAGGCCGAGCGCCAAAAAGTCATCGAATTACGAAACCAACATCACATCAACGACGAGACCCTCCGCACCCTCCAACGCGATCTCGACCTCGCCGAAGCCCGCATCGAAGAGTCAGAATAACCGCCGAGGTAGGAACGACCTCCACCTCGTCCGAAATTTGGTAGGGACGACTTCCACGTCGTCGCATCTACAACGTGTGGCTTTTCCCATTTCGATTGCAAATAGTATGTATACTTTGTAGTGTATGTATACATGCAAGCCACCTTAACCGAGTTGGCGCGAAAAACGCGCAGCATCGTTTCACCGGTAATCCGCCGAGGCGAAGAAGTTGTTTTGACCGAGTTCGGGAAGCCGGTGGCGAAGATCGTTCCATTTCTGCCGGTACACGTCTTCACCGATGCCGATGCCATGCGACGCGGACTTTTAACAGACGAGTCCATTCTTGAGGCGGTTCTGCAAGCGCGTGATGAAGCCGCGGAACGCGATTCCAGCAAGGCATGAAATACTGGGACACGTCAGCATTGCTTCGCGCGTGGAAAGAAGGTTGGACACCCGAATCCGGGATCACTCGCTCGCACACCGTTACAGAATGGTTTGCCGTCCAAACCGGCTGTGGTTTGGTCTTCCAAACTGAAACGGGTGAATCGGAAAAGCGCGCCCTCTCCCCTGCTGCGGCAGCCCGTGAGGCCAAAAAAGTTTTTGCAAATCTGAAATTCGAAGACTTGAGCGGCAAAGCCGTTTTCGAGGCAATCGACGCCGCAGCAAAAATCCCGAATGTGAAGGGCTCAGCCATTCACGATTTCCTGCACGTCCGCGTTGCCGAACTCAACCACGCAAAAAGCATCGTAACCCTAAACTTCGATGACTTCTCCAGAATGACCAAACTACCCCTGCGGCACCCCCGACAAACTACGGGCCAGTGACGAGAATTTCCCTCTCCCCTCGCCGCCTTGATCTTTATCAGCTAACCCAACGCAACTAATTGAAACCGAAATCTCCGCAAATCATGCGGTGATTAAACCGCTATTCTTCGCAACAACTTACGTAAAAAAAGAGGCGCGACCATGATCGTCCTGCAAACCCCTCTCCTAGATGTGGACTGCCCTGCATCGATCTGGCACATTATTCATCAATACATGAACCGACAGGAATGTACAATTATCGGGCACGTCCTTTACGACGACTCCTGTGGGTTCTGTCGTCGCTGGATACCGTTCTGGGAACCGACGCTCAACAAACGCGGCTTTCAAATTGCCCCTCTCCAAAGTGCATGGACCCGCGATCGTCTAGGCCTTTCCGAAACAGAACTCCTTACGGACCTCCGTTTACTTCTTAGCAGCGGACAACAAATCATCGGAGCCGACGTCTACCGCTACGTCACAAATCGCATCTGGTGGGCTTATCCGATCTACCTCTTCTCAATCACACCGCTCCTTCGTCGCCTGTTTGACTGGGCCTATCGTTCATTCGCAATAAACCGTTTCCGCTTCTCGGGTGCCTGTGGAATGCAGAATCGTCCCACGCCCTGATGCCTACCTTCCTGACAGCCGAGTGGCGACACCTGCTCATGGTCAACTACGCCGTCGAGCCGGATTTACTCCGGGGTTTTCTTCCCAATGGCATAGAACTCGACCAATGGAACGGTACCACCTACCTCAGCGTCGTAGGCTTTCTCTTCCTTCGCACAAAAATCCTTGGCGTGCCCATCCCGCAACACACCAATTTCGAAGAGGTCAACCTGCGGTTCTACGTCAAAAGACTCGCGCCTGACGGATATCGCCGCGGCGTAGTCTTCATCAAAGAAATCGTTCCGCGTCCGCTCATCGCACTCGTAGCACGCAAGTGCTACAATGAACCCTATCAGACAATGCCGATGCGCCATGCCATCGACGAGCAGAACGGCAATCTTCAAAGCGGCAGCTCTGTAGAATATGCGTGGAAGGATGAGCGTACTTGGAACTCGATCCGTGCCACTACGGTCGGAACTCCGCAACTCGCGCCAGAAGGTTCCGAAGAAGAATTCATTACTGAGCACTACTGGGGCTACACCGCCCAATCAAATGGCCGGACCAAAGAATACCGCGTCAACCACCTGTCCTGGAAAATCTGGAGAGCTGCAAATGCTACATTGAGCTGCAGAATCGCTTCCAGCTACGGCGCCGCTTTCGCCGGCCCACTGTCAAAAACTCCGCTGTCAGCGTTCATTGCCGAAGGTTCACCGGTGAAAGTCAGTACGGGCAAATTGCTCTGAAACAATCCAAAATCCGTGCCCACCGTGATTAGACCTCCTAGCATCCTTTGTGCCTTCATGGCTCGGTGGTTAAATTTTGTCAGAAAAAAGTGCAGTTTCTTTCCCTGGTTTCCCTCCTTTCCCTACATTTTTTGACAGCTTAGCTACTTCTGCTAAAACCTTAATCCTTCGTGCGGAATCAATTCAACTTGCAACGCTTGACACATGTCGTGCCTTCATGTTAAACCTTGCAGCAGCCGCCGGTGCATGCCGGACCGCCTGTAAAGGCGAATGTTCTTTGAAATCACAAAACCGAGCCAAAGTGGCACTGAACATGTGTTGCCGGCGGGTGAGCCGTTTAGGAGAAACAAATGTTTCTCCAAAGTTTCTCCAACCCTTCTCCGAAGTTTCTCCATGTTTCTCCAAAGAGAAAGGAATGAGCAACAATGAGCAACATTTTTGAATTTTTCCCGGTTTCCGAATTTCGACCCATTGACTCCCAAAAAAGGGGAAGTAGTGAATCCGGAATCCGTCACAAAAATGCGCCTCATAACGCCTCATAACGGCTTATAACGCCAAAAAAATAAATTTTTATTTTTTGGAAATCTCCCACCCTTCGCGCCCATTGCGTCCTTCGCGAGACACCACCTCCGACTCCTTTGCCCTCTTTGCGTCTTTGCGTTGAACTAAGCTGCTTTCGCCCAACGAAGTTTCGCCGGACTCGACCGCGGATTGGCACGCCGCTCTTCCGTCGTCGGTCGAATCACTTCATGGGCAATGTCGGAATAAAAACCGTCCGCGAGCCCGGCTTCGAAACTCTTCTTAACACGACGGTCTTCGCCGGAGTGGAAGGTCAGGACGGCGATGCGGCCACCGGGGTTGAGACAGTAGCGGATGTTGCGCAGGAAGGTGTCGAGCGCGGAGAACTCGTCGTTGACGGCGATGCGCAAGGCCTGGAAAACACGGCGGACCGTCAGGTCGGCATCATCACTACGTCGTCGCCGTTCGTCGAATGTGGCGCGGATAGCTTCGGCGAGTGGTTTGGTGCTGGCAAAAGCTTTGCCGGCCAACGCGAGGGCGAGCACATGCGCGTGGGGTTCGTCGGCGTTTTCGGTCAGAAGAGTTTCGAGCTCGGGCGCGCCCAGTTTTGTGAGCAGGTCGGCAGCGGTCTGGCCGCGTTGCGGGTTCATCCGCATGTCGAGCGGGCCGTCGCCTTTGGTGGTGAAACCGCGCGCTGGATTGTCCAGTTGCATCGAGGAGACGCCGAGGTCGGCGAGGATGATGTCGACACCGGTGACCTGGCAGTCCGCCAAAATTTTTGGCAAGCCAGCGAAATTACTCCTGTGGACACTAACGACATCGGGACCGTAGCCAAGCGCGCGCAACCGCTCTTCTGTTTTCGGCAGCTCAATCGGATCAGCATCGAGTCCAATGAGGCGGCCGCCGGGCGTGATTTTTTCGAGCAGAGCGCGGGCGTGCCCGCCAAAGCCAAGCGTGCAATCGGCGACACTATCGCCGGGTTTCGGCGCGAGGACTTGCAGGATCTCATCGACCATGATGGGCCGATGTGTCCCGGCTGGAGTTTTGCCGGACTCGAGGACTTTGGCGACGGTGTCGGCGTAACGTTCGGGATTGTGCTCTTTGTATTTCTCCTCGAACCGACGCGGATTCTTTCCCGAATAGCGCGGGCGGCGCTTATGTTTGACGGGCTCTGGTGGCGCTGGCGTTTCGGGTTGATCGGACACAGTGAGTGCAAAATGGCGTGTAGATCGCCATTTCTCAAGTGCAACTCGATCGTTTTAAAAAAACTCCGGCGCGCTCAATTTCGTTTCATTACGCGAATTGTTGCGGTACAAAATCAGGAGCATCCATGAACGTCTCCGTACCGACAGCCGAACACCGCGCGCCTGCGGCCGTCCATCCAACCACGCGGGTGCTCTCCCTGGATGTCTATCGCGGGCTGGTCATTGTGGTGATGACGTTTGTGAATTACCTCTCACCGGTCAAAAATATTCCGGCGTGGGCAAAGCATTGGCCCGAAAATCTCGAGGGCTACACATTCGTCGATGTCGTCTTCCCTGCGTTCCTGTTCATCGTCGGCGTGGCGATTCCGTTCGCATTGCAACGACGGATCGATCAGGGCGATTGCAACTGGTCGCTCACTGCAAAAATCTTCGGTCGCAGCGCCGCGCTCGTTTTCCTTGGCGTGTTGACGGTCAATACGCACGACTACGCTCCGGAAGCGGTTTTGCCACGAGCTGTTTGGTTTTTACTGGCGATGATTTGCGCAGTGGGCGTTTGGGTGAGTCCGCCCGCGAACGCAACGGAAACACGCCGCAAAATCCATCGCGTCGCGAGAATCGCAGGCATCGTCGGACTCGTCGTACTGTTAGCGTTGTTCCGCGGACACGACGAAGACACAGGCAAAATCGTTTGGTTGCAGCACGAGTGGTGGGGCATGCTCGGCATGATCGGATACGCCTATCTCGTCGCGAGTCTTTGCTGGGTTTGGCTCCGGAATAATTCACTCGCGATTCTGGGAGTCATCGGACTTCTGATCGCCTGGTTCATCGGCGACAAACATGGCGTGCTGAACTTCATCGGCGAACCGGTGCGGGACCTGTGGAACGTTGGCTTCGTGTTCGGTACAAATCCAGCGACGGTTTTAATGGGTGTGTTGGCTGGAAATGCGCTCAAGGACCAATCGCTCTCACCGCGTGACCGCGTCAAGTGGATGCTCTGGCTGGGGATCGGGTTGTATATTGCCGGCACTCTGATCCGTCCGCTTCACGGCATTAATAAGTCCGCACACACGGACGCCTACGCTCTCGTGACCGGCGGGATTTCGTGTTTCCTCTTCGCGCTGGTTTATTGGGTGATGGACGCGAAGCGTTGGGTCACGAACGCTCCCTTGCTCGTCGCATTCGGTCAAAACGCATTGCTCGCCTACATCCTGCCCGACATGGTCAAAAACGCGTTCGGCATTTTTGGCGTCACTGTTTATTGGGCGGATACCGGCGTTGCCGGTGCGTGGTGCGCGGCGGGTTTGACCGTTCTCCTCCTCGCGCTGCTTTGGGCGCTGACCCGTTGGCGAATCGTGTTGAGGCTCTAAAAATCACCACGCATCAGGCGTTTCACCTTCAGCGTTATCAAGGTTTTCCCTGTTGACGGTCCGTTTGTTTGACTGATAGAGTCGGCACTGTTCCCAAAACAGTGCGCTCCCCGTGCATGCAGTTATGTGCCCAACCGCTGCACCTGCGCGAAACCACAAAACCGAAAAGTCATCAAATGAAACATCTATCCGTTCCGAAGTTGATCGCATCAATGGCGACGGCAGCCCTGGCGCTGGCCGTTGGTTTTAGTCCCACCCAAGCCTCCGCCCAACGTGCCCTGGGCATCGACGTGTCGTCATTTCAAGGCTCCGTAAACTGGGGTTCTGTCCGTGGCGCCGGTTATATATTTGCCTGGGCGAAGGCAACGGAAGGAGTTTCGACGACCGACTCGACGTTCGTCGGGAATGAAAACAACGGCAAAGGCGCCGGCGTTTTCATGGGTGCATATCATTTCGCGCGCCCAAGTTCGAACACTCCTGGTTCTGAATCGAGCCACTTCTGGTCGGTGGCAGGTGGTTACATCAAAGCCGATGGCAAAACGTTGATGCCGATGCTGGACTTTGAAGTGTTCAGCGGCGTCGTTGGTGCGTCCAGCTACACGGATTGGGCGAACCAATTCAATAATACGATCACTGCCAACGCCAATGGCGGCGGCGTTCATATTAAACCATTCGTTTATGTCAGCGCTTGTTCAGCGTGCAATTTCACGACTGGCATTTCGGCGTGGATCTCGGACATCGCCGATTACAACGGCCAGAGTGCTCAAACCAGCACACCTTGGACAACGTGCACATCCTGTGAACGCTGGGGTTCCGGCGTCTGGAGCATGTGGCAATACACCAGCACTGGTACGGTTCCAGGCATTTCGGGCAACGTCGATCACGATGTTTGCAACGGCACGTCTTCGACGATTACCTCGACCATGCTGGCGACGCACTCGGGTTTGCTGAATCGCCTTTGCGTTGTTCCGACTGGTACGGGCGCGGGTTACTGGATCGCGGCGTCTGACGGCGGCGTGTTTTCGTTCGGCAACGCAGGTTTTTATGGCTCGTTGGGCGGACAAACCTTGAACTCGCCAGTCTCTGACATGGCGAGAATGCCAAGCAACAATGGATATCGCCTGACCGCTCGCGACGGCGGCGTGTTTTGTTTCGGCAGCGCCGGTTTTTACGGCAGCATGGCTGGACAGTCGCTCGGTGGACCGGTCATCGGTATTGAAACTTCGTCGTCTGGTGCGGGTTACTGGCTCGTTGGAACGGATGGCGGCATCTACACCTTCGGCGATGCTCCGTTCCATGGCTCGATGGGTGGACAGACTTTGTCCGCGCCTGTGGTGGGCATGGCTCGCGGCCAGAACAACGGCTATTGGCTCGTTGCTTCCGATGGCGGCATCTTCAGCTTTTCGACGCCGTTCTACGGTTCGATGGGCGGACAGCATTTGAACGCGCCGATTGTTGCCATAGCCGCACGCCCGCAACGCGATGGCTATTGGCTGGTTGGTTCTGATGGCGGCATCTTCACCTTCGGCGCCGCCGGCTTCTACGGTTCGATGGGCGGACAAACCTTGAGCGCTCCAATCATCGGCATGGGTTCGACACCGAGCGGCAACGGGTATTGGCTGGTTGGGAAAGATGGCGCGATCTATAGTTTTGGCGACGCTTCCTACCAGGGCGGCGCGAACTTCTAATCGAGAAATAACTTAAAACGCAACGGGCCGCGTCCTTCATCAAGACGCGGCCCGTTTGTTTTTAGATTTGCGAAGTGCTAGCCCTTCAAGATCGACAGGAACTGTTTCATCGCCGGCGACAGAACTTTGTTCTTTTTGTAAATCGCAGCGAGCGGCCGATAGAGATCCACTCCCTCAATTCTCAGTTCGGCCAAAGTTTGCTTTGCCACTTCTTGAGTGATCGTTCCTTGCGGCACGATGGAGATACCCGCTTCGATTTCGACCGCGCGCTTTACCGTTTCGATGTTGTCGAATTCCATGACGTTTTGGACTTCGACATTTTCATCTTTCAAAATGCGGTCGATCGCTTTGCGCGTCGGGATGTCGGGTTCGAAACCAATGAACTTTTGACCAGCCAATTGCGCCAGCTTGACGGTCTTGCTCTTCGCCAACGGATGTTGGGGATGGCAAATCAATACCAGCGTATCCTTGCGCAACGGGATCATTTCCAACTTGCTGTCCTTGGTCGGATAAGCCACGAGGCCGAGATCCACCACGTTTCCGAGAACATCTTCGTAAACCTGATTGGCGCGACGATATTCCACGTGCACGTTGACCGTGGGAAAAGTCTTCAAGAACTTCTTCAGATACGGGGGCAAGTCGTGCAGACCGATGCTGTAAATTGTCGCGACGCGAATCGTTCCCGAAATGATATCCTTCAATTCCTGCAAGCGGCTGTGCAGCGAATCATAAGTTTGAATCATCTGCTTGCTGTATTCATAGAGGACCTGACCCTCGCGGGTGAGGCGGAACTTCTTTTTGCTGCGCTCGATGAGCAGCGACTTGAACTGCTTTTCCAGAGAGCTGATCTGCTGGCTGACGGCTGATTGGGTAACGGCGTTAATTTGCGCGGCCTTCGTAAAGCTTTCCGTTTCAGCGAGGTCACAGAAGACTTTCAAACTCTCGATTTGCATTAATTTTATTAAACGAAAGTTCCAGCATGAAGTCAACTAATGATGCCCGAATCGCGTAAGAAATTGAAATAAACCCGTGACACGGGTCAAAGTTATAACCCGTTCTGATGTTTCGGTTTGTAGTTTTGAGCTCGGCCGCTTTGACGCGGGACCGAATCGGAGGTTCAAACTGAGAAACTCGTTTCGAGTTTTTTAGCGGCTACTTCGCTTTTGATTCCCCGTACATTTTGGCAAATGCTTCGAGGAACTTCCCCGCCTCACCTTTTTTCTGCTCACCCATCGCCAGCACTTCCTGGTGCGACAGTTCGCCAGCATCGCGTGACGCGGCCAAATTGCTGATGAACGAAACGCCTGCCACTGCCAGACCGTGCTGGCGCGCGACGATTGCTTCCGGTACCGTGCTCATGCCAACGGCATCTGCGCCGAGTGTGCGGAACGCGGTAATCTCAGCGGGCGTTTCATAATTGGGCCCTGATACGGCGAGGTAAACACCGCAGTGCCAACGCACCTTGCTTGCTTTTGCCGCTTTCTTCGCCACCTCGGTCAGCTCGCGATCGTAACATTCCGTTAAATCGACAAATCGAGGCAATCCTGCAATCGCGGGACCGCGCAACGGATTTGCGCCCATCAAATTAATATGATCATCCATGATCATGAAATCGCCCGGACGAAACTTTCGGTTCACGCCTCCGCCAGCGTTCGTCAGCAACAACGACTTCACACCAAACTCCGCCAAGGTGCGCACCGGAAACACGACGCGCGACATATCGTGGCCTTCGTAGTAATGCGCGCGTCCTTTAAGGACGACGACCGGCACCTTATCGAAGTGCCCAAAAATCATTTTGCCTGCATGGCCACTGACGCCAACGGGAGGGAACCCGGGCAACAGGCCATAGCTGATCTCATGCGCGACTTTTAAATTGTTGAGCGCCTGTTGAAATCCGCTGCCGAGAATCATCGCGAGATGTGGACGGAATGGAGCTTGTTTCTTGAGTAACGCCGCAGTCTTTTTCGGATCTTGCATCTTTGGGCTTTGAATTATTGGAGGAATTGGCCGGAGTGCAATGCTAATCAAGTTCCCGGTTGTGTCATATAAAAGTTGCCTGGAGCTTTAGCCTCATCTTCCCGTCATCGCTTCTACCCGCTCCGGATATCTTGCGCCTTGGATCGGAATCTTCGCCGTCGCCGCATCAATCTCGTGCAAATCCTCCGGCGTAAGCTCCACGTTCACCGACCCGATATTCTCATCCAACCGATGCAACTTCGTCGTCCCAGGAATCGGCACAATCCATGGCTTTTGCGCCAGCAGCCAGGCCAGCGCAATTTGCGCGACCGTTGCTTTCTTCCGCTGCGCAAAACTGTTGAGAACCTCAACTAATCGCACATTGGCTTGAAGCGCGTCCGGCTGAAAACGGGGAATCTGACTGCGAAAATCTGAACTCTCGAACTTTGTATTCGCATCCATTTTGCCGGTCAAAAAGCCTTTGCCCAATGGGCTGAACGGCACAAACCCAATCCCAAGCTCTTCCAGCGTCGGAATTACTTCCTTCTCTGGCGCGCGTGTCCAAAGGGAATACTCACTCTGCAATGCCGTCACTGGCTGGACTGCGTGGGCGCGCCGAATCGTTTGCACACCCGCTTCCGACAAACCGAAATGCTTCACCTTCCCTTGCTGAATTAATTCCTTCACTGCGCCCGCGACATCTTCAATCGGCACTGTCGTATCGACCCGATGCTGATAAAACAAATCGATGCGGTCCGTCTTCAATCGTTTCAGTGATGCCTCCGCCACTTCTTTGATGTGCTCAGGCCTGCTGTTCAGAGCCGGAGAACCTTTCTTTCCACGCGGATCAGAATTCGGATTGATATCGAACCCAAACTTCGTTGCGATGACTACTCGATCCCGAAACGGCGCCAGAGCCTCACCCACGAGTTCTTCATTAACAAAGGGCCCATAAACCTCCGCTGTATCAAAGAAAGTGACGCCCTTATCTACAGCGGCACGAACCAACGCGATCCCGTCCTCTTTCTCTACCGGCGCTGCATACCCAAAATTCAGCCCCATACACCCGAGCCCAACCGCCGACACTTCCAGGCCGCTCTTGCCAAGACTTCGCTTTTGCATATGACAGGAACCTACATCATGCCTACTTGCCTGTCCCGTGCGCTTTTTGTTGTTCTGCTCTCAAATTTAGCTGGCAAGTGACTTGCTAACACGGTAGTAGCCAATAGTGCCCACGGGAAGGATCGTGACAAAAGTGTCGCGAATTGCTCGCCATGCACAATTGCAACCATTGCACCCGTCATGTTGAAACAATACCAGCACGCCGGATTCTTTGATGAGATGGTCGACGCCAACGGCGCGAACCGACCGCATTACCGGAAACTAGTGCAGTTTCTTGGCGGGATGACCGAAGAGGAGTTCGAGCGCCGCCGCGAATTCGTCGAACTCGCCTTTTTGCGCCAGGGTGTCACCTTCAACGTTTACGGTGATTCCCAAGGCGCCGAACGCATCTTTCCCTTCGACCTCGTGCCTCGCGTCATTCCGGCCACCGAATGGGAGATGCTTGAGCGCGGCCTCACTCAACGTATCCTCGCACTGAATCTGTTTCTCCACGATATTTACCACGAACAACACATCGTCAAAGATAACGTCATCCCTGCCTCTTACGTTTTGTCCGGAAAACATTTTCGCCGCGAGTTTGTAAATTTTTCCGTCCCGAAGGATATCTACATTCATGTTTGCGGCACCGATCTCATCCGCGACAAGGACGGTACTTATATGGTGCTCGAAGACAACGGCCGTTGTCCCAGTGGTGTGAGCTACCTGCTGGAAAACCGTCGCGCGATGAAACGCGCTTTCCCGGGAATGTTCGAGCGAATTGGCGTGCGACCCGTCGACCATTATCCGCAGGAACTTCTCAAAATGCTGCAACACATCGCGCCTCCGGGCGTGATGGATCCGACCATTGTTCTGCTCACACCCGGTCCGTACAACAGCGCCTATTTCGAACATACGTATCTGGCGCGGCAAATGGGCATCGAAATCGTTGAAGGCCGCGACCTGCTTGTCAAAGACGCTCGCGTTTTCATGAGCACGACCAAAGGCATGCAACCGGTGCATGTAATCTACCGACGCGTCGACGACGACTTTCTTGACCCCACGGTTTTCCGTCCCGACTCCATGCTCGGCGTTCCAGGCCTGGTCAACGCCTATCGGGCGGGCAACGTTTCGCTGGCGAATTCCATCGGCACGGGCATCGCCGATGACAAAGTCATGCACTACTTCGTCCCGCGCATGATCAAATACTATCTTGACCAGGACCCGATCATTCCGACCGTCCCGACGTATCTCGCCAGCGAGGAAAAGGACAAAACATTCATTCTGGAAAACCTTCATAACCTTGTTGTCAAAGCAGCCAATGAATCAGGTGGCTACGGAATGTTAATGGGCCCGAAAGCGACGAAAGATGAAATCGCCACGTTCCGCAAACAGGTCGTAGCGGACCCGCGCAATTACATCGCGCAACCGATGATCAACCTTTCCCGCCATCCCACCCACGTCGCCGGAGGCTTCGGCGGAAGGCACATCGATCTGCGTCCATACATCATTTATGGCGAAAAAATTACCATTGTCCCCGGTGGTCTCACTCGCGTGGCCCTTCGCGAAGGTTCACTTGTCGTGAATTCTTCGCAAGGTGGCGGCAGCAAAGACACCTGGGTTTTATACGGCGATGAAGTGCAATAACGTTCTGAGGAATTTCGCCCATGCTTAGTCGAGTTGCCAATTCAATGTATTGGATGGCGCGCTACATCGAGCGCGCCGAAAATATTGCCCGACTTGTCGATGTGAATCTCCTGCTGCTGCTCGATTACAGCAATCTCGACGATGAACGTCTCGCGCGTTATTGGATGCCCATCGTGCAGAGCGCCGGCGAGGAGGCCGAATTTTTGCGTCTGCACGAAAAAGCGACCGGCAAAGCGGTCACAGAATTTTTGGTCTTCCAAATCGAAAACCCGAACTCGATTGTTTCATCCATTTTCCAGGCTCGCGAAAATGCCCGCACAGTCCGCGACCAGATCACCGTCGAAATGTGGGAAGAATTAAACCGCCTTTACCTGTTCGTCCGCTCGCCGCATGCGCGAAAGATGTGGCATGACAGCCCGAGCGAATTCTTTCAACAAATCAAAGCGAGTTCGCTGCAAATGATTGGCCTGACCTTCGCGACATTGATTCGCAACGAAGGCTGGTGGTTCTTGCAGTGCGGAAAATTTCTGGAACGTGCCGACAAAACCTCGCGCATTCTCGATGTCCGACACGAGACCTTGCCCACAAAAGGTGTCCCGCAAATGATTAGCCAGGCAGAGACCCTTGAGTGGTCCGCTATCTTGCGTTCTTGCAGCGGGTGGGACGCTTACAAATCCATTTATGGCGCGGAAGTGCATCCACGATTGGTTGCCGAGTTTCTATTGTTGAACGAAGACTTCCCACGCTCGATGCGATATTGCGTTGAAGAATTGAACGGCGCGTTGCGCCGTATTTCCGGCGTGGCGAATGGACGCTTTTGCAATCATGCCGAACGTCTGGCTGGCCGGCTGGTAGCAGAACTGCAATTCGGAGCTATCGACGAAATCTTCGAGCATGGCTTGCATGGCTACCTCGACCAGCTTCAGCTTCGCTTGAACGCTATCGGCACCGAACTTTTCAACGCCTACATTTTCCAGCCTTTCAACAATCCCGGCGAGCTAGCACTCGTGCAGCAGGAAGAGCAACAGCAGCAAACCTCCGGCGGTTCCTTGTGATCGGTCGCGGCTTTTCTTCACCCCCCAGCGCAAAAAGGATTGATTATTCAACGCCCATGCGCGAAGAACGTGCGCGATTCGAGCAATGAAATGGGAAATCCAACATACGACCCGTTACGAATACGCTTCGGCTGTCCGCGACAGCTTCAACGACGCGCGCGTCACGCCCGCCAATCACCAACATCAGGTTGTAAAATCGTTTTACCTGAAGGTGCTCCCCGCCACCCGGCTACAGCGTTACTCTGATTTCTACGGCAACGTCGTGCATCACTTCGAGATTCCCGAAGAACACAAAGCGTTGCTCGTCGACAGCAATTCGGTTGTCGAAACCAACCCGCCGCCGCCCCTCGCCGAAGACGCCACCGTCGCTCCGGGTAAAGAAATCATGAACGACCCGACCTGTTTCGATTTCCTTCAACCCAGCCGCTATGTTGACGTCAATCCCGACACCTGGCGATTGGCCGTCGATGCGATCGATGGAACCGCCGATTTATGGCAGCGCTCGCTGGCCATCATGCGCTTCGTCCACACCCGCTTGGTTTACCAACCGAATTCAACCCGTGTTCACACCCACATGCGTCAGGTTTTGGAACAAGGTCGCGGCGTCTGCCAGGATTTCGCTCACGTCATGCTCGGCCTTTGCCGCTGCGCAAAAATTCCAGCCAAATACGTCAGCGGATATCTTGCCACCGAAGCCGCCAGCGCCACCCACGCCTGGGTGGAAGTCTACGTGCCCGGCATCGGTTGGCGCGCGTTGGACCCGACACACAATCGTCAAATTGATTACACATACATCAAGTTAGGAAACGGTCGCGACTACCACGACGTCTCCCCCGTGACGGGCTATTACAAGGGAACCCTCGAACACAAAATGACCGTGCAAGTAAAAATCCGCGCCGCCGTTTTGGTTTAAGCTGGAGAAATACGCAAAGAACACTATTATGAAAGCCCAATGAATACATCGCGCATCTTTCCAAAGAGTCGCGTTCAGTTTTCTCTTTCATTCCTTCTCCTGCTTATCCGATATCGTTGGCGAGTTGTCATGTTGGGAATGTCGACATTTCTCACCATGACGATTCTTGTAATTTCGATTCTTCCGTGGACTTACCAATCGTGCGCCAAGATTGAAATAATTAAGCATTTCATCTCAAGCAAGGATTGGAAGATGATAGAACAACTCTGCCCGAACGGCTGTTACTAGCCGATATTCGCAATTTGGCTATTTGAACCACCCAAACCCCTTCCGCTGCCGCCAATCTCATGGACAGCGGCGGCATTCATTTGACCGGCGGCTCCGTAGACGTGTACAGCGCCGCTGTACACCTATCCAGAGGCGCTGGCCAAGTGGCTGGCGGCTCTGGCCAATTGTCCAGCGGTTCTGGCCAACAATCCAGCGGTTCTGGCCAACAATCCAGCCGTGCTGGACAACTGTCCAGCGGCTCCAGCCAAGTAGCCAGCGGCTCTGGACAACAATCCAGCCGCTCTGGACAATCCCTCAAAACCTCCAAAAACCAGAGCGAAGCCAGTGTATAAACATCTATAAATAAGAAACATATATCAAAAACACCCATCCACCTCGGCCAGTTGCGGCCACAGCGTGACCTGCACCCAATCCAAATACGCGTTGACCGGCTTGGTGAGCGGGACCAAGCTCTGGTTCCGCGTCCGCGCAATCGGCGGCAACAACGCCCCCGGCGCCTGGAGCGATCCGGCGACCAAAATGGTACCTTGAGCGAATATCGAATAATTTTAGCAGATGGTGGCGAAATGTCCTCCATCCTCGCCATCCTCACGATATTCGTGGTGATGCTATGCATTGGCATTGGCCTAATTATATTCGGCCTGCGGCTACTCCGCAGAAAACAAATAGCAACTAATCCAAATCCGATTGCCTATGGCGCATTGGCAATCGGAACTTTCTTGTTATGCCAATTCGCCTACAGACCGCTCGGCTTACCATTGGCAGCAGCGGTCGTCGTGATTTTTATTTTCCAATTCATCTGGTTCAGACTACGGAAACCAAAGGACCCTTCGTAGCTTTTGCGCAGAACTCCCATGCCTCACATCGGCGCGTCCGTTGCCGTTGAGACGTCATCGGCGGCGCTCACTTGCTTTCGCGCCAACCATCCAGAATAGTCTCTCCAGTGGCCGACACTCCAGACAACGGGAACGAATCCATCGTGATTCAGGGCGCGCGCGAACATAACCTCAAGGACATCTCCGTCGAAATCCCACGACACCAATTCGTCGTCATCACCGGCGTGAGCGGCTCCGGTAAGAGCACCCTCGCGTTCGATATTCTGTTCGCCGAGGGGCAGCGCCGGTTTCTCGATTCGATGAATGTCTACGCGCGGCAATTCGTGGAACAACTCGCGCGGCCGGACGTCGATTCGATTACCGGCATTCCGCCGACCGTCAGCATCGAACAACGCAATTCGCGCGGCGGCGGCAAAAGCACCGTCGCGACGGTCACCGAAGTTTACCACTTCCTGCGCCTGCTCTTTGCGCGACTTGGCACGCAATATTGTCCCAAGTGCGAATTGCCGGTTCAGGCCCAAACCCGCGATCAACTCGCCCAGCGTCTCAAGGCGGAGTTGAAGCAGCGCGGCGACCTGTTGCTGCTCGCGCCGGTTGTGCGTAATCGTAAAGGCTTTCACACCGACGTCGCGATTTGGGCCGCCAAGCACGGCTACGCCGAAGTCCGCGCCGACGGCAAAATGCATCGCACCAGTGAACCGATGCGCCTGGATCGTTTCCGCGAGCACGACGTTGAAATCGTTACTGGGGTCCTGGAGAAGAAAGGTTCACGTTCCAAAAAAACGCCGCAACAACTGATCGATGAAACCATCGCGCTCGGTCACGGCACGCTTTACGCATTGGGCAACGATCGCAAGATCACCGTTCATTCCACCGAACGCTCCTGCCCCGGTTGTGGCGACTCTTTCGGGGAACTGGACCCAAAAATGTTCAGCTACAACTCCCCGCAAGGTTGGTGTCCAACCTGCCGCGGTTTCGGAGAAATATTTTACCTGCCGGACGTGGAACGCGGCGCACGCGCCGAAGCGATTGAGGAATCCTGGTTCGAATGGCAGGAAGGCGAACGCGAACTTTGCACCGCCTGCAACGGCACTCGATTACATCCAATCGCCCGCGCCGTCCGCTGGCAAAGCTTTGCACCGCCAAAACGGAGCGGCATTCCGGCGAAGCCTACGATTGTCGATATATCCAACGCGTCAGTCGACCAGACTCTCGACGCATTTCAGAATATCAAGCTAGCGGGACGCGAAGCCGAAATCGCGCGCGACATCGTTCCAGAAATCCGCGAGCGCCTGAAATTTTTGCGCGAAGTCGGCCTCGGTTATCTCCAACTCGGTCGCGCCGCTACGACCTTGTCCGGCGGCGAAGCCCAACGCATTCGTCTCGCCGCCCAACTCGGTTCCAATTTAAGCGGTGTTCTTTACGTTCTCGACGAACCGACCATCGGATTGCACTCACGCGACAATGAAAAACTGTTGAGCGCACTGGAGATGCTCAAGCAACGCGGCAATTCCTTGATCGTCGTGGAGCACGACGAAGAAACGATGCGGCGCGCCGATTATGTCATCGACCTCGGTCCGGGTGCCGGCGTGAATGGCGGCAGAATCGTGGCTGCCGGCACGTTGCCGGAACTGATGCTGCACAAAGATTCCATCACGGCGAAATGTTTGCGCTCGCACAAAAGTTATCCAGCTCGCGGTGAGCGGCGGAAGATTTCAGCGAACTCGCCCCACCTGACGTTGCACCACGCCAAGCTGCACAATCTCAAAGACGTCACCATTGCATTTCCGCTGAACCGTTTCGTCGTCGTCACCGGCGTGAGCGGTTCCGGCAAAAGCACACTCGTGCGCGATTGCTTGCTGCCGGCATTAAATGAATATGTGAAACGAAACGGCGCGCGCGGAGCGAAGCTTCCTACTAATGCCGAAAATTCATTGAGTGGTTACGAAAACATCCGCGCCGTTTACGAAGTCGATCAATCACCAATCGGCCGCACGCCACGTTCCATTCCGGCGACCTATGTCGGCTTCTTCGACGAGATTCGAAACTTGTTCGCACAGGTTCCCGAAGCCCGCATGCGCGGCTACACCAGCAGCCGCTTTTCATTCAACAGCGCACAAGGCCGTTGTCCGGACTGTATCGGCGCCGGCACAACAAAGTTGGAAATGAATTTTATGCCGCCTGCCTATGTCCGTTGCGAAACATGCCAGGGTACACGTTTCAATCGTGAGACGCTCGACATCGAGTATCGCGGCAAAAACATCGCGCAAATCCTGGACCTCAGCGTTGGTGAAGCTACCGAGTTCTTTGCATCATTCCAAAAAATCGCGCGCCCGCTGCAAGCACTCTGCGATACCGGACTTGAATACTTACGTCTCGGCCAAACCAGCCCAACCCTGAGCGGCGGCGAAGCTCAACGCCTCAAATTGGTGACACACTTGCTGACCGGTTTCACCAGCAGGAAAAGCGATGAGCTGCTGCCATTGAAAGAGCCGGTCTTGCTTGAGGTAAAGAAGCCAAGAGCAACCTCTTCGTTCTTCATATTAGAAGAGCCAACCATTGGCCTCCACATGGCGGACGTGAAACGTTTAGTCGAAGTCATCCAACGCCTCGTCGACGCAGGCCACACCGTGCTCGTTATCGAACATAATTTGGACCTTATCGCTGAAGCCGATTGGGTCATCGATCTCGGCCCCGAAGGTGGCGACGCCGGGGGCCGGCTCATCGTTGAGGGCACACCAGAAACGATCGCGAAAAATCGCCAGTCGCATACCGGAAGCATTTTTGAAAGATCTATTAGCTAAGACTTAATATCCCGCGTCTGAAATGCGCCCGTGCCGATGATGAAGAACGTCACATTATAGGCGAACAAAATACTGATCGACTCGCCGACTTTCCACCACGGTATTGGCTCACGCAACATATCGAGCCAGATGCGGAAGTGATACGTGATCATGAACGGCTAAAGTTCCTTAAAGAATTCAAGTTCCTGCAAAATGCGGAATAGGAACAAAAATGAAATCGCCAGAATCGTCGCCGCTGCCGGCTTGATGTTGAAACAGGAAAACATCCAAGCAGGCCCGTCATGGTGATGGCAGTGATGATGAGCATGGAGATTGCGCCAGCGTAACGCTGCCACGCTTCTGCAGGGCCGAATACAGAGAATAAACTCTCGGCGAGGGAGGAAGAAAAAGAGCCCGCCGCTCGGAAAAAACAACGACGCGAAACCAACACCAAACGCGCCAAGTGCGATGGTGAGAACGATTGAAAAGATAACGCCAGCCAGCCATTTAACCGTGAGCAACCGCAATCGCGAAACGGGCCGGGACAGGATCATACGCAAGGTGCCGTCCTCGGCCTCTTTGGCAACGAGATCACCGCCAATGAGCGTCGCATAAAGCGGCAAAAGTAAGACGGCCATTGGTATGATCATGATGAGACTGATCGTCATGCTCGTGATGAATTGGTCAGGCGTATAACCCATCAATTCCAGGCGATGCGCAAGTTCGAGCCGGTGCGCTGGCCGAAAGCGCAGCCATAAGATGATGAACATCTGCGCGGCGAGGAACATGCAGAAGCCGATGTAAGTTCGCTTTTTGGCGAATAGCTTCCAGAGTTCCGCGCGAAGATGGTAGTAAAACATTGTTCGTCAGTTGTCAGTTGTTAGAAGTCGACGGCTGCGCGACAACGTCAGGTAAAAGTCCTCGAGACTTTGTTCTTTGTTGGCAATCTCGAAAACCGGTTCACCGCATACGACCAAACGTTCGACAAGCTGATTAGTCTCAGCCTGCGCTGTAAGTTGCACAAATTTTTCGTCCTGCGTTTGATCAATCAAATGCGCATCGAGAAGAATCTTTGCGGCGCGCGAGAAGTCACCGACACGCAAACGAACCCAACGTTGCGCGTTCCGCGTTTCGGCAAGTGTGCCTTCGAACACTTTGCGACCCTGGTTCATGATGGCAATACGTGTGCAGAGTTGTTCGACTTCAGTGAGCAGATGCGACGAAAGCAAAATCGTCAGGCCCATCTCACGGTGCAGTCGCAAAATCGTTTGCCGCATCTCGTGAATGCCTTCCGGATCGAGTCCATCGCCCGGTTCGTCCAGGATGAGCAGGTTCGGATTGGGCAACAACGCTTGCGCCAGCGCCAGCCGCGCGCGCATGCCGTGTGAATATGTCCTGACAATCGAACGCTCACGACCAGTCAGCCCAACCCATTCGATGATTTCGCGGATGCGTTCCTTCGGAGTAGGCGCGGTGTAATGCGATAGAATCTCGAGATTCCGCCAGCCGCTGAGATAATCGTAGAACACAGGCGATTCAAAAATCGCGCCGACTTTTCTCAAAGCGTTCGCTCGATCAGAAATGGCGTCATGCCCACAAATCTCAATCTTGCCACTGGTCGGCCAGACCTGGCCGAGAATCATCCCGATGGTCGTGCTTTTGCCCGCGCCATTATGGCCGAGCAAACCAAATATCTCCCCTGCCCTCACGTTGAGGTTGAGATCATCAACGGCGAGGCGTCCGGCAAAAACTTTTCTGACCTGCTGCAGTTCGATCATTTGGTGCCTTCGATTTCGAGCAGGTTTTTGATGTGACCGTCGGCGTATAAATAATTGACCGCTTTATTCGCACCGCGCAGGACGTGGAAACTTTCCTTGTCGAAGAAGAGTGGAATCTGGTGCGGATTGAAATTGATGCCGAACACTTGCAAATGATCCGCGTCCTGATCGTTGACCAAACTATTCCAGGCGTAACTCGAACCGGTCTGCTGAAATAAATCTTTCAGATCAGACGGACAGCGCCAGATGTTCGTGCCAGGCACGTAATGCGACAGAACGGTGTTCGGAATTGGATTCGTCGGGATCTGATTCGTATCGAGCAAGGCATCACGCATGGTTGGCAGGCGATTACGATTATCTGCGACGTACATCTGCAAGCCGAGACCGAGTTGGTGGAGATTGCTCAGACATTGGGTGGCGCGACCACTTTCCTTGGCACGGGCTAGCACAGGCAAGAGTAATGAAGCGAGGATCGCAATGATGGCGATGACGACCATGAGCTCGATGAGGGTGAAACAAGTTGGACGCAACGAACGTCGAACATTGAACACTGAACGTTGAACTTTGAACGTCATGGCCCGCCGCGCCGGAACATGCGACCGGCTTCCATGTTCTTCTGAATCTCTTCCAACAAGGGCGCGAGCTCGGCTTTCGTTTGCGCGGAACTGTCGCTGTAAACGCTTTTCAATCCGATGACAGCAATTTTCTTTTGTAAGTCCTCGCTCACGACGGGTTGATTGGTGCCTTTGGGTTTTGTCTTCTTGTCGTAATCGGTCTGCGACATTTCGCGGGCGTCCTTCAAACGTTCCATTGCGTTAGTGATGGCGCGGTGCCGCTTGTCTTCGGGTTGTTGTTCAAACGAGGCGAGCATTTGTTTGAAGCCGCTGGGCATCGTCGCTTCGAGAAAAGTCGCTTTTTCATCCTCAGTCATTTCCTGGAACCACTTTGACCAGATATTATCGAGGCGCGCGGTACGACGTTCTTCAGGCGAGAGGCGATTGATTTTATTGGCAAGGTCGCGGATAGCTTGCGCACGAGCGGATCCGGAAAGTTTGCTCAAGTCGATCTGCGCGACATAAGCGCGGATTTTATCGGCGGTCATCCGGGAATGTTGCGAAATGGCGTAACCACCCCAGGCGCAGAGCCACACAGCCACCAGCGCCAATAACGAAAGTATAACCGGCCGATATCGAGCCCTCATTGGAAATACTTTAGGACCGGCAGCCAAAAATCCAAGTCTCAAAGGCAAGTCCTGCGGGCGGACTTCGAATCGGAAACCTCAAACACCCGATTCACCGTGTGAACCAAAGATTTTTTGGCAAGCCAGAGTCAACTAAGGTCATGTGGCGCACCTTAACTAAAGGAAGAACGCTGTTTCGATAGCTCGGGCACATTTGAAGCCTAACAAAGACGCTTAAGTTGCCTCATATACAAAAGGCGACCTCCTTCGGCAGAACGCCTTTATTATTCCAACTTTGACCTATTTTCTTGAAAAAAGCTTACGTTGTTTGCACCTTATATCCTTGCGTAACTCCCCGGTGACAACCAACGCAGCTTGGCGTAGCACGTTCAAAAACTGGCTTCCCGCCGTTGTCATTTTCGTCGCGGTAATCGTCGCTTTCTGGCCCGCTTATTCCGGTGGATTCATTTGGGACGACGACGCCATGTTGACTGGTAATCCTCTCATCCGTGGTCCATTGCGAACCTATTGGTTTACCACACAACCGGTGGATTATTTCCCTCTGACCTACACAAGCTTGTGGTTGGAATGGCGGATATGGGGGATGAATCCAATGGGCTACCACGTCACTAACGTTGTGTTGCACGCATTCAGTTGCATCTTCCTGTGGCGCGCGTTTGTGCGTCTAAACTTTCCTTCAGCATGGTTGGCTGCCCTCCTGTTTGCGCTCCACCCCGTGACCGTCGAGTCCGTCGCCTGGATCGCGGAACGCAAAAACGTCCTCGCGATGTTTTTTTACAGTTTAACGGTTTGGTCATTCATCCGCTTTGCGCAATCCGGCAAGCGAACGTTCTATATCTTGTCACTCTCCGCGTTTTTACTGTCTTTGCTCGCCAAAACAGCAGCGGCAGCCTGGCCGATAGTTGCATTTGCTATTGGATGGTGGATCTTGCGAAACTCCGAATTCTCCAAACGGAATCATTCATCGCGACTGAACCGATTTACCAAATGTACCGTTTGGAGTTTGCCGTTCCTGATCGTAGCCATATCCCTAAGTGTTGCTACTGTGTGGTTCCAATATAACCGGGCAATCGGCGATGACACCATCCATCATCACGATTTCTTCACGCGCTTTGCGGCGGCTGGAACTGCGGTCTGGTTCTACATCGGCAAAGCAATAGTTCCCTATCCAGTCATGTTTTTCTATCCGATGTGGAATATAAACTCCCATTCGCTGATATCCTTTGTTCCCGCGATAGCCCTACTGGCGCTGTTTGTTATCTTATGGATGTTTCGCGACCGCTGGAGCAGCCCATATTTTTTTGCGCTCGGCTACTTTGTTCTCCTCTTGGCGCCCATCCTTGGATTTTTCAACATTTATTTTCAACGTTACTCCTACGTCGCCGATCACTGGCAGTACTTCGCGTTGCCGGCCATTACAATCATGATCGCGGCTGGACTGAATAAATTCAAACTACACTATATAATCGGCGCCGGATTGGCTCTGGCGTTCGCGTTTCTTACTTTTAACCAGAGTCGAGTGTATCGTGATCCCCAAACGTTGTGGGCCGATACTTACCGCAAAAACCCTCACAGTTGGGTGGCGCTTAATTACCTTGCACTCAATAAGGAATTGACTGGCCGGGTTGACGAAGCGATTCAACTATATACCC
The DNA here is from genome assembly GCA_963702845.1 of uncultured Verrucomicrobiae bacterium. GTDB lineage: Bacteria > Verrucomicrobiota > Verrucomicrobiia > Limisphaerales > Palsa-1400 > JAICXV01. Next base: position 2,536,005 of record OY969763.1, read on the forward strand.
ACTCGCTGCAGCTTAATCCCGAGCAGTCCGAATCCCACACCGGCTTAGGCAAGTCCTTTTGTATGCTTGGAAAAACCAATGAGGCAATGGAACAATACGAAGAGGCGATCAGAATCAATCCCCATCACGCGATACCGTATTGCAATCTGGCCGGAATCTTTCAAAACCAGGGCAAAGCAGATGAAGCTATCCATCAATATCGTGAGGCCATCCGCTTCCAGCCTAATTATGCACCAGCTTACAATTCCCTCGGCCGACTCTTGTACATGCAAGGACGATACGACGAAGGCATGGCCCAATTGCGCCATGCGCTCGCGATTGATCCAGAGTTCCCTCCGGCCCTCATCAATCTCGGCGTTTTCCTTACCGACCAAAATCAGGCCCATCAAGCAGTTTCCTTCTGTCAACAAGCCGTTACGTTATACCCTGACGACGCGGATGCCCACGCCGCTCTTGGCAATGCGCTGTTCCACCTGAAACAAAGTTCCGCAGCGCAGGATCAATTCATGGCCGCGCTAAAACTTAACCCATTACAGGATCTCGCCCGCTACGGACAAGCCAATTGCCTTAGACTTTCTGGACGGACTAACGAAGCCGCCAAACTTTACGAACAAGTTATCGCGCAAAACCCGCAACATGCCGAGTCCCATTACCAGTTGGCGATGCTCCTTGCCGCAAACAAACAAAAAGCCGCAGCAGTAGAACATCTCCGAGAAGCTGTGCGTCTAAATCCCGGACGGCTCGAAGCTATCAATAACTTAGCGTGGTTTCTAGCCACTGATGCAAATTCAACACCAACCGACATCGCCACCGCCATTCGATTTGCTGAGCAAGCGGTCGAAGACTCCGCGGGTCGTAATGCAGTTGCTTTAGACACGCTTGCCGTAGCTTGGGCTCGTAATGAAATTTTCACCAAAGCCTCCGACACGGCCCGACTCGCCCTGCAGTTGGCCGAGAGAACAGCCCAAACCAATCTCGCAGTTGATATTCAAAAAAGGATCGATTTGTATGCCAAACGCACGGCTTATATCGAGCCATGATTTGAAATACATTTCGACTCCCACATCCTGAGCGCACCAAACGATCAAAATGTCCCTGGACGCTAAAGTCGCATTTCAAAAACGTTGTAGGCTCTGGAGCCCACCGCTTTTAATTCTTGTGGCGGTCGTCGTTGCTTTCTCGCCTGTTTTTTCTGCTGGGTTTATATGGGACGACGACATCATGCTGACCCGCAACCCGCTGATTAGCGGGCCTTTGCACGCATTTTGGCTTTCAGCAAAGCCAGTGGACTATTTCCCTCTTACTTATACAACGCTATGGATCGAATGGCGCCTTTGGGGGATGAATCCGCTCGGCTATCACATTACAAATGTGTTGTTGCACGCGCTCAGTTGCGTAATTTTATGGCGCTCATTTGTCCAACTAAATTTTCCTGCTGCATGGTTGGCTGCACTCCTGTTCGCGGTCCATCCGGTGAACGTGGAATCTGTTGCCTGGATTGCCGAACGCAAAAACGTCCTCGCAATGCTGTTTTATAGTTTGACCGCCTGGTCGTTCGTTTGCTTTGTGCGGTCGCGCAACCACCGTTTTTATGTGCTCTCCATCGCTGCTTTTATCTTATCGCTGCTGGCAAAACCTGCCGCAGCGGCATGGCCGCTAATTGCTTTCGCCACCGGCTGGTGGATTTGTACGCATAGCAACAACCGAGCTGACAATCGAGGTTCCCAAACCAATCTCGAAATTCTTCGAAAGTGTTGCCGATGGGTAATCCCATTTTTTCTAAGTGCCGCGATAATTGCTCCAGTTACGATTTGGTTCCAATCTCACAATTCAATGGGGGGGAAGTCAATTATCCAGACCTTCTGACGCGGGTAGCTGCTGGTGGCCGCGCTTTTTGGTTCTACCTCGGCAAGGCCGTCTTGCCGCACTCGCTGACAATCCTATACCCGACCTGGGCAATAGACCCGCATTCACCCGTGTCGTACGTCCCCTGGCTCGGCTTCATTGCGCTGTTCTGTATACTGGCTAAGTTTCGCAACAACTGGACAAGACCTCTGCTGCTCGGCCTTGCTTATTACTTCCTGTTGCTGTTACCGGTGCTCGGATTCTTTGCCATGTCTTACCAGCGTTTCTTGTACGTAACCGACAGATGGCAATATTTCGCATTACCTGCGGTTACCGTCCTGATTGCGCTCGGCCTGTATAAATCCAAACTCACCTATCTGGGGCTTGTGCTCGCGATCCTGTTCAGCGCGCTGACTTTTACTCAATGTCGTCTATATCACGATGTCGAAACCCTCTGTGCGGATGTCTTAAACAAAAACCCAAATTCTGAACTCGCCCTCAGTTTCTTGGGTTATTATCGACAAACAGCCGGCCATCCAGAAGACGCCATCAAGCTCTATAGCCGCGCTCTCGAACTGAATCCCAACGAAACAGACCTTCACATTAATCTCGGTAACGCCTTGCTAACGGTGGGCCGTAGTGACGATGCAATTCAGCAATATCGTGCTGCGATCAGCATTGATAATCATCACGCACCACCGCATTGCAGTCTGGGAAGCATCTTTGAAAAGCAGGGCAAGGTGAATGATGCCTTAGCTGAATACCGTGCAGCTATTCAGTGGCAGCCGAACTATGCGCCAGCGTATAATGCGCTCGGACGGTTGTTGTACTTGCAAGGAAATCAGAATGAAGGTATTGCTCAACTGAGCCATGCGCTCGCCATCGATCCAGAGTTTCCCCCGGCCCTCATCAATCTCGGCGTTTTCCTTACCGACCAGAATCAGGCCGATCAAGCAGTTTCCTTCTGTCAAAAAGCCGTCACGTTATACCCTGACGACGCGGATGCCCACGCCGCTCTTGGCAATGCGCTGTTCCACCTGAAACAAAGTTCCGCAGCGCAGGATCAATTCACCGTCGCACTCAAACTCAATCCATCACAAGATCTGGCCCTCTATGGGCAAGCCAACTGCCTCAGCCTTTCCGGCCAAAATTCGGAGGCCGCCAAACTCTACGAACAGATCCTCATCCAGAATCCTGACCACGCCGAATCACATTTCCGACTCGCCATGCTTCTAGTCGCAAATAAACAAAAAGATCCGGCCATAGCGCACCTTCGTGACGCCGTTCGTCTCAAGCCCGACTGGATCGAAGCGATCAATAATCTTGCCTGGTTTCTGGCCACCGACCGTAAATCTAACGCTGCCGATTGTGCCAAGGCGGTACGCCTTGCCGAACGCGCCGTCGAACTTTCCGGCGGCCGCAATGCAGGTGCTTTCGACACACTCGGGGCAGCATGGGCGCGCAATGAAGTGTTTACCAAAGCAATTGACGCGGCGCGTCGAGCGATGGAAGTAGCGACTCAAACCGGCCAAAGCAATCTTGCCACCGATATTCAAAATCGCATCGCTCTGTATAACAAACACAGTGCTTATAGTGAGTGAGCGGGGCTGTGTCGCGTGGGTCTGAGTAGCAATAATAGCTACAGCGGCATCGGATAAAGGCGCAGGTGTATTCCGTGTAAGTACGGACGCATTTTGCCTGATTTCTCTTAGGATTTTGTTTGACGGGGTCTCCCCTACTTTTATAGGCTAACCCAGTAATCACCGAGATTAGGGACCGCCTGTTCCGCATTGTCAGGCGTTCCTGTCAATAAAAAAACCAGTTATAAACAGTTAGTAACTCCGTTCCGTCGCTATGAAAACAAACTTCGTCCGCCGATTATTGCCTATGGCGTTTATCGCAGCCTTTGGCCTGCGCGCCTCTGCCGCAGTATTAAATTTTGACCCCGATACCACCGGGGCCGGTAATGATTGTTCGACTGGAGCTGGCCTCGGCGGCGGCGGAACCTGGGACGCGGTAACAGCACAGTGGGCTGATTCCGCCAACTGCACGACTGATATTCCATGGGTCAGCGGCAGCGACGTGGTATTCTGGCCGGGCACGGGCACGACGATTACTGCAGGCAGCGCATTTACCGTAAGTAACATCACGTTCCAAGCCTCCGGTCTAACGCTGTCAGGAGCGTCCGGCCTGACTTTGTCTGGAACACCGACGCTGACCGCAAACAGCGGCTTGGCGACCATCAACGCTTCCATTGCTGGCACTGGTGGTTACAACGTTGGCGGCACAGGCAGGATGAAGCTCGGCAACAACCCCAATCTCGTATCTGGTCCAATTTCGATTGGAACCGGCAGCACGCTCGAGCTTGTAACCGGTGCTTCGATGGCCAGTTCGGGTTCTGTAACAATTAATGGTGGGACACTCAGAAACGATGACGACGGCTCGCAAAACGGTTTAGTTTTCTACCCGAACGGTTATTCAGGTAACATCCTCCTGGATGCAGTGAACGGGGGCACGATTGCCATGGGTGGAACAACGGTAAGCTTGTCTGCCCCCCTCTCAGGCCTCCTGCAGTGGCCCAATGGAGGTAATTGCCAAATCCAAGGTGGACCTTTAACCGTATCTTCGCCTAACAACGGCAAACAGACGTTGCGCATGCAAACCGTCAATACCTTTTCTAAACTGATTATTGTCGGTCCGGCTTGCTACCAGATCACTACCTCGGGAACTAACGATACTGGCGCATGTGGTGCCATCCCGGCGAGTTTTACATCCGATGCGATTCTGATGCAAAACAACGCCGTGTTGCAGGCTAACGACCCGATTTTCAGTGCCAAACTCCAAGTCACCTCAATTCACACCAATCGCGGAATCACGTTGGGAACTGCTCCTGGCGACAATTGCTATTTTACGGGCGCCACGGTTAACTCCTCCGCGACGCAGGACTTTTGGCTGAACAGTCAAATTTCTGGTCCTGGTAACCTCAATCTCGGTTATACCAATGCGACCACTGCCACTTCCTATTTCAATGAGCCCATTATCGCTGCCTCAGGCGTCAATATTCACTTGAACCATGTCAATACTTATACCGGCAATACCATTGTCAATTGCTCGTTCAACGAGGTCGAGGTCGCAGGCGGGCTTCCGAACAATCCAGTATACTGGCCTGGAACTAAAAGTGACCACACTTTCCAGGGATTGCTCATTAATGCGAATACAACCGTTCCTTCCATTACGTTGACTAATGGCGCGAACAGCGGCTATCGCCTCACCCTTAATAGCGCTGCCGCTACGTTTACCCTTAATCAGAATGTAAATACTGGTTTTGGTGGTAACATTGGCGGCGCAGGCCACTTCATCAAACAAGGATCGGGTAACCTTACCAACTTATATACAGTAGCTAGTTGGGGTGCCACAGGACACTTCGAGATCAATGGCGGTTCAATTGTGAATGGTAGCGCTGCATCAGGTCTCCCCAACCTTAGCCTTATCGATATCGGTGCCGCTGGTACTATGGACATGAACAACTTCAGTGACACGATCGGTGGTTTGAACGGCGCTGGTAATGTAATTAATGCTACCAACCTGTTTTTGATCGGTATGAACAACAACAGCGGTGCTACCACGACCACTAACTTCAGCGGCAACATCAGTGCTGGCCCCGGCGGCAATTGCGTGCTGAATATCCAGAATCTTCCTGGCACTAGCTCGCTCATTCAGACCCTCAGCGGATCGAACAATTTTAGCTCGGTTTTCATGTTTGGCGCGCCTGCTACCTTGATCGTGGGCAGTAATAATGCTGTCGGCCAAGGTACGATCCTTGTATCAAACACCCCAGTACTCAGTAGTGTCGGCAACATCACGCTTGGCAATAACTTCATCATCACCAACGGAGGGGGTACTAATTTTCAGTTGACAGCCATGGGGGGCACCGGCGGTTCGTTGACTCTCAATGGTGTGATCAGCGGTCCTGGTAGCCTCAAAACTACCAGCGGCGGCTCGCTTACCCTTACTGCAAACAATACCTTCGCGACCGGCGTAAGTAACGCTGCGGGCGTGCTCAACATCAGTCACGCCCATGCCTTGGGGACCGGCACCTACACCCCGTTGGGCGGAATTCTGGAAAATACCGCTGGCACCGATCTTATCGTGACCAACGCAGTTACTGTTCAAAGCGGCGGTGTTCTTTATGGCGGCACGAATAACAATCTAACCTTTAGCCAGCCAGTCAACCTCAACGCCGCGAGCCGAAATACCACTGTTTTCGGCCACACCTGGACATGGGCGGCTGGAGCAACCAGCTCCGGCGGCGCAATTAACAAGTTGGCCGGCCTCGGCACGCTCGCCCTCGGCGGCACATCAACATTCAACGGCGCCCTCACAGTTAGCGCTGGGACCCTACAGATTGACGGCAACGTATCGACAAGTTCGGGAACAACGGTGAACAGTGGCGGCACGCTTGTTGGCTCCGGCACCGTTTCTACCGTCACGGTTAACACCGGCGGCACGATTTCAGCCGGCTCTACTGGAGTTGGCGCTCTGGCCACAACCGCCCAAACATGGAACGGCGGCTCCACAAACGTATGGGACTTCTCTGATGCAGCTGGCGTGGCAGGTACCGGCTACGATACATTCAACATGAGTGGTGCGTTAACAATCGGTGCGACGCCCGCAAGTCCGATGACACTCAAAATCACTGGCACGCCCGCCAACTTCCCTGGCAGCGGCAGTTGGACTATTGCTACCGCATCGGCAGTTAGCGGCTTTGACTATCGTTCGATTACCATCGACACGACTGGTCTTACGGCCTCACTCGACCCGAACAAAGCCTTCCGCGTTACCCAATCTGGCAACAACCTCGTGCTGACTTATTCCGACCCGGCGATTACGGTTGATCCAGTGAACATCATTGTCAGCCATACATCGAACGCTGTTTTCAATGTCACCGCGACTGGCGCATCGCTCAGCTATCAATGGCAGAAAAACGGCATCAACATCAGCGGCGGAAACATCACTGGCGCCACTACCAGCAGCCTCACCGTCGGGAATATTTCCGACAGCGACCTTGCTTCCTATAGCGTTGTCGTTACCGACTCCACCATCCCAGCCAGTGTCACCAGCGCCAGCGCTACCTTGGACATCGCTGACGCACCGGTGATCACGATTCAACCGGCTTCCCAGACAGTCGGGATCAATACCAACGCTCAGTTCATCGTCACCTGGAACGGATCAGCCGATGATATCGCTAAGGGCTACACCAAATTCCAATGGAGAACAAATGGGGTGAATTTAGCGAACACCGCTCGCTACGCTGGGGTTACTACCACCAACATGACGGTTGTCGCAGCGCAGCTTACCAATGCGGCAAGTTACACCGTCGTTCTCTCGAACTTGTTCGGAATGGCCACCAACACTGCTGCCATCCTTGGAGTTGATACCATCCCGACCATATCACTCCAGCCGGTCGGCCACATCATCTCACCTTATGGTGGATGGACGAATGAGATCGTCACGGCCGCTGGCGGAGACCTCAGTTATCATTGGTGGTATACCAACACTGTGAGCACAAATTTGGTGGTCGAGGATGCGACCAACTACATTGGGGCAACGACTGCAAACCTGATTATCACCAATGCCGTGGATACGAATTCCGGTGGCTATTTTGTGATCATTACAAACTACGCTGGGTCTATAACCAGCGCGGTTGCAGTAGTCAGCATCCCAGTTGAGCCGGTCATTGCTTCAAGTCCGACCAACCGCTCTGCAGTTACAGGTCAGACGACAATCTTCACCGCGATCGCTTCCGGTAAACCAAACCTGTTCTATCACTGGAAGAAAGACGGTGTAAATCTCGTTGACGATGGCCTCCACATCACCGGCGCTCATACGGCGAGTTTGACTTTGGCCAACCTCACGACGGCTGATACTGCAATCACGCCTGGATATTTGCTTGAAGTCACCAACGACTTCGACGCATTCACTGCCAACACGATTGCGGCAACATTGACGGTCTTTGATCCTATCACAATCAGTGCCACCCTTGCCGATGGGACACCCGGCGCTCGGTACTTATATTAGTAGCAATGCGATTACCCTGACAGCTCCTTTGACGGCTGGTACTGGTCCTTTCACATATCATTGGAAAAAGGGCGCAGCCAATGTCAGCAACGGAGGCACCATCTCAGGTGCTGCAACCGACACCCTGAGCATCTCCAGTGCGGCGTTGACAGACGCTGGCAGCTATTCGCTCGCTGTCACCAACTTTGCCGGCGCCACCACCAGCGCTCCGGTTGTTATTACTATTAATCAAGGGGTCGCAATAACATCTCAACCCTCTTCCATAACTGTTGACGTTCCTGGCCACACTGCCAAATTTACGGTTGTAGCAACTGGTAATCCTTTGGCGTATCAATGGTACTTCAACAGCAACGCCATCGCTGGAGCGACCAGCGCTTCTTACACGAATACGAGCGTCAGTTCAGCAGACATCGGTTACTATTATGTTGTGGTAGGCAACACGAACAACACTGTAAAAAGCTCGGTGGTGACGTTGAAGATCGGTCAATTCTTCTTCTTTGATGCTCTGACCAACAGTACCTCCGCCGCAAACTGGAACGTCTTCACGAACAAGAGCGACTCGACCACCAACTGGGCGTTCGATTACACGTTGCATGACGACAATTCTGGACCTGGTATTCCGCAGAATACGAATTCCACCTCACCGACGGCCTTGCAGCTAACCATTAACAGCTCCGGCACTAACAACGGCGCGTCCATAACGCTCGTTCCCAAGACCATCAATGCCACTGGCGATTACCAGTTCAGCTTCGATGTGTTCATGAACTTCTTGGGAGGCGCGGGCACTCCTGGATCTCAAACCGCGCAAAGCATGACCGCAGCTCTCGGTTGCGTTGCTAACATCACAAACGGAATAAGCGGATTTAGTAACGGTGTCGTAGCATTTGCTAACTGCGACAACGCCCTTTCCGCGGATGACTATGCGATGTATGCAAACTCAAGTGCCGGCAGTGGCTCAGCCAAAGTTTCTCTTAGCGACTTGGTTGCTGGCAGTGGTTATCACATTAATTCCTACTATGCCTTCGTCAGCGCTAGTAACACCGTCACATTCCCGACCAATGAAGTGCTATCAACGCTCGACGGAGCGGCTAGCCAATCCAGGCCCCTTCCGTACGACGTAGGCACATTCGGATTGGCTTGGCATCACGTCCTGATCCAGCGCTCCGGTACCGGCACAGGCACCACAACCGTGACCTATTACATCGACGGCAAACCAATTGGCACTGTGACCAACGCATTCTTCGGCAATAGTGGCAACGCAATCGACATTGGTCTGTGGGCTACCTTCGCTGGCGGCGGCTCAACCAACTGGGAATTTACGCTCTTCAACAACGTTAAAGTTGAAAGCTTCCCTGGCGCAGGTGTCGCTCCGACAATCACCACGCCGGTCGCCGATTTGACTGCAAATGCAGGATCGGCGGCGATCCTCAGTGTCACTGCGGGGACCAGCCCGACGACATTGCGTTATCAATGGGCCAAAGGTGGTGTCAACCTCAGTAACGGTGGCAACATCTCTGGCGCGACCAGTTCGGCGCTGACTATCAGCGGTGTGCTGGCAACGAACGCAGGTTCATACAGCGTCACTGTGCTTAACGACTCCGACTTCGTCAGCGGTGGTTCGGGAATTCTGACGGTCATCGACCCGGCTATCACTGCTCAACCGACGAATACAACCGTCGAATGCAGCTCGGATGCTGTCCTGAGCGTTACTGCAGCTGGAACCGGAACTCTCACCTACCAATGGTTTACGCCCGATGCTAACGGTACGGCAGTCCCCAGCGCGACCGCCTCGTCGCTGACTATCAATAATGCTAACGGCTCATCGAGCTACGCAGTTGTCGTGACCGGTTCGGCTGGCACCGCAACGAGCAGCGTGGCCACAGTATCGACTGTCGATACGACCGCACCGGTCATTACGATGAACGCCGGTGTAAGCACCATTTGTTTGGGCCACATCTACACCGATCCTGGTGCGTCGGCTACTGATGCCTGCGAGGGTTCGGTTGGCACCTCGACAAGCGGCACGGTGAATACGTCCATTGCGGGCGATTACACTCTGACCTACTCGGCGCAGGATTCGTCAAGTAATCCGTCGACAGCAACCCGTGTTGTTCAGGTCGTGACCTGCGGAGCTGGGATCACCTTGCAACCACTGGGTACAAACATCAACGCTGGAAAGACGTTGACGCTGACGATCGCCGCCAGTGGTCTGAACCCCACATACCAATGGAGCTCGAATAGCATTGCCATCCTCGATGCTACCAACGCGACCTACACCAAGCTGAACGTCACTCAAGCTGATGCCGCTACCTACACCTGTGCCGCAACTGCGGACAGCACGACCATCGTCAGTGACCCAGCAGTAGTCACCGTGAACGATCCTGCGGTCAACGTCCAGCCAGTGAACGTGGTCGCCACCACCAAGAGCAACATTACCTTCAGCATCACTGCTGCTGGAACCGGCCCGTTAACCTATCAATGGTACTTCATTAAAAACGGAACAACGACGCCGAAGAAGATGGTCAAGAGCGCGACGATCCCGGCTGTGACCAACGCCACGCTTAGCATCAACAACGTAGCTGGCGCAGCCAATGGCGGCTCCTACTACTGCATGGTGACCAACTCGCTCCACTCCGGAACGGTCAGCTCCAACGCGACCCTGACGGTCTACGACGCGCCTTTGGTGAAAATTGCTCCGCCGAGCAAGACGTTGCTGGCTGGTTTCAACTACACCATGGTAGCCAAAGTGACCAAGGGTGCGCTCAATCAGACCTTGAGCTATCAATGGAACAAAAACGGCAATGCCATCGGTGGCGCGACCACCTCGACCTACTCGCTGGTGGATGTTCAAACCCCTGACACAGCGGTATACTCCTGCGTGGTGAGCAATAACTCGCCGACAGGTGGCTCGGCCAGTCTCTCCCTGACGGTCACTCAAGACACTGAAGTTCCCAAAGTGGTGCTCTTGTTGAAGCCGACGGACATGGCAGCCAAACATGCGTTGACCACTAACGACGTCCCCGTTGATCCGACCGGAACCAATCACGCGCCTGATGTCGACTTCCTCGGCAAGGCAGTGGATAAAGGTTTGATTGTGTCCGCCTGGGTCAGCAACGCCGTCAATCAGGCGGTGTTCCCGGCGACCTTCGTGAAGAAGGTGACCGACCTGACGGCAACGAACACCGCAGCCGGCAAGCCAGCATTCTTCCTCTCACACGTGAGCATGGTAGATGGAACCAACATCTTCTGGGGCCTGGCGACGGACTCGGACGGCAACACGAGCACCACCACGAAAGGCACGCACATGTTCTTCATTGCCAATCCACAAGCGCTGACCCTGGCGACCAGCGGGACGGGCAGGATCACCTCGGTGACCGACGCGACCTCGAAGAACTGGGGCAACCCGACGAACACGGCAGTGCTGGCGGTGGGCCATAATTACACGATAAAGGCCACGCCAATCGGTCACCTCGTTACCTTCCAGAAATGGACCGTGTCAGACAGCACTGGCCCATTGGCTGATCAACTGGCCAATCCATTGACCTTCACCATGACTCCTGGACGGACCAATACGGCTGTGTTCTCAAACCACCCGTAATTAACGACTAATTCACAAGGCGTCCCGCAAAAGCGGGACGCCTTTTTTGTTTTTACTAAGCGAACGCAAATTGTTTGAGGAACGATTCGGTGGGTGCCTTGATCACGACGTTCTTGCGTTGAAAAGGATCCGGGTAGGAAAGTTCTGTAGCACGGAGCGCCATAGAAAGTCGTTCACCCACCCGTAGTGGTCCATACAGTGAGTCGCCGACCACAGGTGTGTTTGCCGCAGCCAGGTGGACGCGAATCTGGTGCATGCGGCCGGTCAACGGACGCGCCTCAACCAAAGCACGGTTTTCCAAAACTTTCAGGACGGTGAATTCTGTTTCCGCTTCCTTTCCGTTGCGCGGGTCGATTTTCATTCGACCGTGCACGCCGGGTTCAGGGCCGATCATCAGTGAGCAGACCCATTTTTGCTCGCGCGGAATTCCCTCAACGACCGCTAAATATTTCTTTTCAACTTTGCGGGTTTCAAACAGTTCGCTTAACACCGTCAGCGCACCCGGTGTTTTGGCGAGCAGCAGAACACCGCTGGTTTCGGCGTCTAATCGATGAACAAATCGAATGAATCGCAATCCGCGTGATTGAGCCCAGAAATCTCCAGCATTGAGCGATGACACCAATGCGCGTTGCAGATTTCTTTGAGTGCGATCCCAATCATCGGGCGCGAGCATCCAACCAGCTGGTTTATCGACGCCAAGTACAACGCGGTCTTCGTAGAGGATCGGAAGAGGCGCGCCGCTGGGGAGTTCAATAACCATTGGTTTGGGCATAATTAAAATTTGTTAATATTGGATGATGAAAAGTCGCTATCTTATTAAAACGGTTCTGCGACAATATGCGAACCGGGAAAAGATGCGACAACAGAGCAGGTCATCGTCCAGAGCTGCCGCGTTCGCACAATGCCGGTCCGAATTATCGGAATCATAACAAAGAGGAACTTAGTGCAGTTGCAACCGAAGTCACATCAATCACAGTCAAAAACTTCGACGGCAAGGTCTCTGGCATCGTTCCGCGAGTGGCGCGAATCGCGATTTGGGTTTGTTGCAGTTCAATGTGCGCTGTTGGTTTTTTGTTGGACGGTTATGCGCGTCGTGTTGTTTGGAATGTTTCGCGTCAATACCCCGGCGCCGGGCGATACGATGCGTGCCATGCTGATCGGACTGCATCTCGATGTGACGGCGGCGACCTGCCTCTTGTTCCCGTTCCTGCTCTGGTGCTGTGTCATTCCAAATTCGTGGTTTGGCGCAAAGTGGCATCGGACATTGATGTCGTGTGGGGCGTTGCTGTTCTGGATTGTCGAAGTGTTCCTGTTGTTCGTGGAATATTTCTTTTTCGACGAGTTTAAATCCCGCTTCAACACGGTTGCGATCGACTACCTGATGTATCCACACGAGGTGTTCGTGAATATCTACGATTCGTATCCGATTATCTGGGTTGTATTGATTTCGGTTGTGGTAGGTGGACTGATGTATTTCGCAGCACGGCGGTTCGCGCTTTACACATTCAATCCTGTTTCCGGCACACAACGCGCGATCTCGCTCGTTGGCGGCATTGTGGTCGCAGGCGGACTAGCGCTTACCACGCATCTGACGGAAGCGAAATTCAGCACCGAACGCACGCTCAATGAAATCGCAAACAATGGGACTGTCTCGTTCCTGACCGCAGCGTGGTCTCGTAATCTCGATTACGACGCGTTCTACAAGACGATGGACAAAGCGGCGGCGTTTGCGCGCACGCGTGATTTGTTGCAGGCGCCAGGGACGAAGTTTGGCGATGATCCAAATTCGTTGAGGAAAACCGTCGCCGGCGATTCAACACGTCCGCGATTGAATGTAGTTATTTTTCTTGAGGAAAGTCTTGGCTCGGAGTTTTGGGGTTCGCTTGGTCGAAAAGGCGCAACATTGACGCCCAACCTCGATAAACTCACGACTGAAGGGCTGCTCTTTGAGAACATCTATGCGACGGGTAATCGGACGGTGCGGGGTTTCGAAGGTGTGTTGTCTTCGTTTCCGCCGCTGCCAGGTGATTCGATTGTGAAGCGAGACCATTCGGAAAACGTCGAAACGATCGCGCGTGTGCTCAAACGCGATGGCTACAATACGATGTTCCTCTACGGTGGCCGTGGATTATTCGACGGCATGCGGTCATTTACAGTGCACAATGGATACGACCGGTTTGTTGAACAAAAAGATTTTCTGAACCCGACGTTCACCACGATCTGGGGCGTGTGCAACGAGGACCTTTACAATCGGACGCTCGAAGAATTGCGCGCGGCATCAAAAACCGGACAGCCGTACATGGCGACAGTGCTGTCCGTATCCAATCACAAGCCATACTTGTTTCCGCCCGGGCGAATTGCCGAGGATCCAAAAGCGCAGCAACGCGATTACGCGGTGAAGTACACCGATTGGGCGCTGGGCCAATTTTTTGATGCGGCGAAGAAAGAAAGCTTTTGGACGAATACAATTTTTGTGGTGGTTGCCGACCACGGTGCCCGTGTCTACGGCACACAGACCATTCCAATTCACTCCTACGAAATTCCCCTGCTGGTGCTCGGGCCTGCGGCGGTAAAAGAGCCCGCGCGAAATGCAGCGCTTGGCTGCCAGCTTGATGTTGCCCCGACCGTTCTCGGAATGATCGGACGGCCTTATGAGAGCATGTTTTACGGCAGAGATCTGTTGAAGCCACACAAAGAGTTTGTCGTGATGAACCACAATCGCGATATCGGCATGTATCGAGACAAACATTTGGTGGTGTTAAACCTGAACAAAACGGTCGAATATTTCCACGGCGACCCTAAAGCCGAGGATATGCAACTCTCCCCGACGGGCGATGCGCAGGATGTGGAGTTGGAAAAAGATGCGGTTTCGCTCTTCCAAACAGCCGACACACTTTACATGAGCCGTAATTATCGATTGGACGAGTAAAGACACAGTAACACCTCTTTGGGAGGTTTTTTCTTGCGAGGGAAAATGCTGTCTTTGCACACGCCCGGCCTCGGCAAGTGAAGAACTGCCATCCCGTCGCGCCCACAATCATCCTATTCACACGAGTAGCAGAAGATCTTTCAAAGCTTTTGACTCGTCGCTCTTGCTGCTGCGTTTGCCGCCGCCGGACGATTATGATCGTGTCGGCGGAAAATCCACACGAACAAATCCGAAATACATGATCGCGGCGGGTTGTTTAAAACTAAACTGATAGGAATTTCTTTTTGCGCGCACGGTCGCTTCTTCAATAGACCATGACGTTATCGTGGCTATGATTCAAATTGTTGCCCGCAGGGGTCTTATCATCGATTCTCCACTACTCGCCCACTACCCCTCCGCTATTGCCGGGAATTCGCGCGGCACAGTCTTGCCATTTTCTTGCCCATATTATATTTTACTCCTGTCAATCAGCCCTGCGGTGCAGGGTTCGTGCGACCGGCCAACTCATTCCGCTGGAATGCAGCGCCCCCGCCATTCGGGCCTTTCTCGGTGAGAGAGGGTTTTAAGCGAATGCGTCAAAAAACGCGTCCGCCATATAACTCTAAAACTCTTAAACTCAAAGAATCCTAAGAATCCGTCGGTGAACTGTTGTCGTTCGCTGACATAAACGCGCCGGCGTTTGTCCCGGCTTTGAAAGGTGTCCGTCTTATGAAAGATCAAGAAACAGTCCAGCAGTTTATTCTACTCCGCGCCCGTGGTTGGACCTATGCCCGCCTGGAGACCGAACTCAACGTCACTAAACCCACCCTCATCGACTGGAGCCGCAAGCATCAGTTCGAGATCCAAAACCTCCACGCTATCGAACTCGAAGCGCTCCGCGCCAAATGGCTCGCTTCCACTTCCGAACATGTCGATGCCGTCGGCGAACAGTTGCGCCGTGTCGAAGCCGAGCTCGCCACCCGCAATCTCACAGAACTAACCACGCCCCAACTCATGAGCGCTGCCCGCAACCTGCGTCGCCAGATCGAGCAAGCCACCGGCCCGCTCCAGTTCAGCGTTCCCGTAAACGAAATTCCTTCCGCCGAATTCCATGAACAGGTCCAGGATTGGAAAGCCTGAACCACCAAATCGATTGCTGGTAAAGAAAAGGTAAAGAAATGGTCAAGTTTTTATCGGTAGGGCGTGCGTGCGAACCGGACAGCATCCTCGAGAGGTGCATCAAGTCCTGTTGTTCCGTCTCTCCGGACGCGCGCGCCGCTCTTCGGAGGTCAGGTGAGTAAACGTAAGTTGCGCTGTCGGACGTTCCGACCGGTAAAGAAAAGGTAAACAAATGGTAAAGTTCCGGCCCAGGCCCCGGCGTCGACGCGATGCCTCTCGCTCCGTTGTCCGACGGCATGTTCATTATCACATGCGTCGTCTCAACCGCCCGTGCCTTCGGAATCTGCCCGGCTACCGGCGCGGTCCCGACGACTTATCTCAAGCCATCACTGCCATGAACCGCGCCATCCGCGCCCATCGCCGCCTTTGCCGTCTGGCTCCTGAAATTTTTGACTCTACCGAGGTCGACCGACTCGCTCACCGCCGCAAGCAAGACGCCGAATGGCAAGCCGTTTGGGAACCCGCACTGATCGAAGTCTACGGACCGTCTCCTCCCGAAGAGTCCCGCCGAAATGCTCTGGTAGACCAGCCACAGTTACCACGATGTGCTCGCACCCGCCGTGTCATCGAACGCGAATACGCGGAATGGCGATTCTGGATGGAAGCCAACCGCCTCGCCACCGACCGCTACCAACAGCGCCGGCCTCATGCGCTCGCATCCGTTTCCCAAATAGCACGTCTCATTGATGCCGCCATGACTTTCGGCCAGCTCGCCTGTGGTTCGTTCAACCCAACTTCCGAGCCACCCGCCCATGCTCAGGCGTTGACAGATCTCAAACGCGCCTACGGACCGGAAGCTTTAGCCGCAAGGGAGGCCGAAGCTTTGGAGAGACAGAAGGCTGCGCCGGCCCCGCAACCGCCTCCACCTCCACCACCGGCTTACGTCGATACAAAAAGGGACATCATCCAGGTCCCCATCCCACCACGTCCACGACCGCGAAATCGGGCCGACGAACACCCGGTCGCGCGCCTGCTCAATGACCTCTTCGGCGTGAAATGAGTAGTTCTCGTATGGATCGTCTTTCGGCGACACGTGTGCCGAATAAAAATAAATTTGAGCGCCAAAGAAAAGATTCAGCCCCAAAGCAAGCACTTAAATCGGAGAGAACTGTCAAATAAACCGCTTTATTTCCCGGAAGCCATCTCACCTACAGTTAAGTTGGTGAGGAAATACCAGCTCGGGGCTTACGGATAAGCTCCCCGCAAGTCAGCGGAGACTTTCCTCCCCTTCCCACTCATCCTTTTATCAATCTCGCAAAGCATTCAGGAAATGATTGCTGTCCAGGCTTCCCGTCATCTCGTTCGAGTAAGCCCGCTTTCTTCCTTCTTGTCTTTGCGTCCTTCGCGAAACAATTTCTACTTTGTGCTGAAATTTTTGTGCCTTCTTCGCGATTAAGTAATCGGACGAAGGGTCAAGCCGATGAACAGGTTACAGAACTCCAGTGGCAGAGGGAACGGGAAGAACGTCCGGCTGACGACACGAAAACCTCGGCGGAGTTCCTCATAAATTTCCGATGGAACATTAATGTGTTCGCGGCCGATGAAATTGATATAAGGGATCTTGTACCGCTTTTCGTAGATGCGCTGCGCGGAAATGCGGCGCGCAATGCCGTACGCCAACCCGCCTTCGCATGGGATAATCACCGACAAGAATCCCGTTTTCTTATCACAAAGGCGATGCATCTCATCCACTGCTCGCGGCAAGTCAGACAAATGCTCCAGCACGTTGATCGCGATGATCCGATCGAAGTAATCATCGGGAAAATCCAACTTCTTCTGACAATCGCCGAGGTAAGTCTGGATTTTCGGAAAACGCTGTTTGATGCGCTGCACCATGTTCTCCCGCGCATCAAGCCCAACGTAATTGCGCTCCTGTTCAGAAGTCAGTTTCTCATAAAGCAGGTGTTCCCCCAGACCGCAGCCGATCTCCAGCGTCCGACGGAACTCATTCGGACAATGACGTAACACGTAGCGGTGGTTGAACTGGTCAGCAATAGCGAAGCGACTCGGCAAAACGTCATGCCAATACTCCATGAAATCGTCGTTGATCCGCTTCAGTTCAGGGCTGAGCGGCGGCAGGCTCTTTGGCCACTTCCCAGATTTCTCGATAGAAGGATTCATCCGGCGACAATCGGGCCCAGCCAGGATTTGAGAAGGGTTCGACATGCTGCAATGGTGCAGTGCTCTGTACGGAACTCAAGGCGAAATCGACCATCTAACAGGGTCCATCCTCACACTGTTCTAAAAACTGGGAAGTATGCCAGAGTTGGTCCCAATGGTCGTCGCGGCGGGCTTCATCCAAAGAGAGCAGCCGACACAGGCCTTGGTGTGTCTAGACTGTCCGGCGCACTTAAAGCGACATTGCTACTGTCGAGATGCTGATTCAACGGCTCCAGAGCCAATCGGCCATCCACGTTTGACGATATCTTTGTAATTCATCCGATGTGCGTTAGTGGCAAAGTTGTTCTTTTCTCGTTGGATGGTCTGCGCCTGGGCGTTTTTTTGTGTCTGTTGCCCGTGTCGGAGTTGGTGCTAGTCGGGGTTCTATCCAGTGCGTCAATTGCGGTTGCTGCTCTCGATACGATAGGTAAAAAAGGGTGGTTTTCCTTTTCCAGAATGATTTGATAACCTTTTTCCGCATAGTGATTCCGGAGACAGCGAACCCAGGCAGCGACATCGTCGAGGCAAAGATCCTTCCACCAAAGACTGGTGAATCTCGATCGGGTGGTGGCCTGCCGATTTGGGGCGCGATGATCGTATTGGCGGCACTGACATTCGGAGTTTTCGCGGAGTTTCTTTTTGGTTCGCGCACTGTCGTTTCTGCCGCTGGAACGGATACTTATTTTTATTTCCTGCACTGGCGCAACTTCGGCATTCACGAATTGCTGAAAGGGAACCTGCCCTTGTGGAATCCGCACTATGGATCTGGGATGCCGTTTTTCGGTGGCTTTCAATCGGCGCTGCTTTACCCGCTGAACGCTGTTTTTCTCTTCCTTCCGGTGGAATTGGCCGTCAACTGGTCAGTGGCTCTTCATGTGTTTCTCATGGGTGCATTCACGTACCTTTGGGTTCGGCATCAAGGCCTAAATCCACTGAGCTGTTTGCTTGCAGCGATGGTCATGATGTTCGGCGGGGCCTATTTTCTGCATATCTACGCTGGTCACCTGCCGAATCTTTGCACGATGGTTTGGGCGCCACTTTTATTTTTGGCGATAGACAAAGTTTTTGCCAAACCTTCGCCAGGCGGCTGCTTACTGGGCATCTTTGCAGTAACTATGGCTCTCCTGGCCGGGCATGTGCAGTACGTCTTTTATTTGGGTTGCGCAGCTGCTGTTTACTGTCTGCTTAATTGGCGTTATGTCGTCGGTGATTCCCGTGTGGTCGTGTACCTGTTGGCGATCGGCGTTGGACCAATCTTATTGACTGCGGTTCAATTGCTGACGGGAATCCAGGAGGCCGGGGAAGGTCTACGCAGCGGTGGCGTTGGCTATGAAACGGCGTCGACGTTTTCTTTTCCTCCGGAAAATATTCTTACCACCGTTGCGCCATGGTTTTTCGGCGATATGCAAACGGTACCGTATTGGGGGCGTTGTTTTCTCTTTGAAATGTGTCTGTTTGCAGGGGTATCGGTGTTGGTGCTGGCCGCGGTCGGGACAATTGGCGACCACGGGAAACGCCCATGGACGGCGATTATCATGGTGCTAGTGGCGCTCGTCATCGCGTTGGGCGGTCACACGCCCTTATTCCGCATGCTTTACGAGTATGCGCCCGGCTTCAACAAGTTCAGGGGCAGTTCGAAGTTCATTTTTCTCGCCGCATTATTTCTGTCTTTCCTGGCTGCGCGGGGTCTGAACAGGATCATGACGAAAGGCGTCCCGCGCTTGCTGATCGCCAGCACCTTTGCAAGCGCAGCTATTCTAACGGTGTTGGCAATATCTCTTTTCTACACACCATTGTGGGGAAGGGTCCTTCACACGCTTGCAGCGACACAGGAGATCTATCCGCAAGCGATGAGCGGTCAACCGGCTCACGAGAGCGCTCAATTTGCGATTACAGCCGGGCAGCATGCGGCGGCTAGTTTTGCTCCTGCGATTGCAGCGCTGATCACTCTTGGCGTGCTCCTGCTGCTGGTTAAGAAATCTTCGCAATGGGCAATGGCTCTGGTGGCTCTCGCGGGTTTTGAACTCTACGGATTCGCGCGCCCCGCACTGGCGTCCTTTGAACCGAACGAGGGTGACTTTGCTGCCATCCGCCAAATTCTTGATCAGCACCGCGGCGATTACCGCATCATCAACTCCGGAAACCCAAACGCGGCGATGAGTCTGGATGCGCAGGATATCTGGGTCAATGATCCCGCCATTTCGCGACGATACGCGGAGTTTTTGGCGCTGACGCAGCAACAAGGACGCACCAATTTGACGCAGGATTTTGTCTACCAGCGTTACGACCGATTATTTGACATGTTGCGGTGCCGATACGTTTTCGGCTCGGGTGGAGGGGGCGTTACCGTTTCAGAACATACGAACGCCTTGCCCCAACTGCTCTTGATCTCGAATTACCGCGTCATAACGAACGCCGATCGAATTCTCTCAACTCTTGCCAACGCTGATTTTGATTTTCACAAAGAAGTGATTCTCGAAAGCGAGCCGGAAGTGAAGCCGACGACCAGCCATGGCACCGTGAAATTGCTGAACTCCACTACCGATGCACTATCAATCGACGTTGACGTCAGCGACCAATCGATTCTCCTGGTGACCGACACTTACGCCAAAGGCTGGCGCGCATTGCCATTGCCGGGTTCCGTGGCGGACCACTATACAGTCATGCCCGCCAATTATATTCTGCGCGCTATTCCGCTGGTGGCAGGTCACCATCATATTCGTCTTGAATACGCGCCGGTGGGGTTTCGGGTTGGGAAATGGCTTTCGATCGTCTCCGCATTCATATTTTTTGTGGCGCTTGGCGCAACTGTTCGCAAACCGATCGCGCGCTGGATTGCTGGATTTCGCGCAGGCGACGCCTGGGTGTCTGACAGCCCTTTCATTTCCGGAGTTTCGGCATTGGCTCATCGCTTTCCCATAGCGGTTGGAGCGTTACCGATCTTCGTCCTTGTCTTACTGATCTATCTTCCCGCGATGCACGGGGAGTTCATTTGGGATGATGACATACTTCTTACCAACAATCCTCTCATTCGCTCTACCAGTGGCTTGTTTGACATTTGGTTTACCAGCAAGCCACTCGATTACGTCCCGTTGACGATGACGTCATTTTGGTTTCAATGGCGCATATGGGGCCTCGACCCGGCGGGTTATCATCTCGTGAATGCGTTACTGCATGCACTGGGATCGGTCCTGTTGTGGCGCTTGTTGAGGATGTTCAAGCTGCCTGGAGCATGGTTTGCTGCTACCATCTTTGCCGTTCATCCAGTGTGCGTCGCTTCGGTCGCATGGATCGCCGAGCAAAAGAACACGCTGTCGCTCGTATTCGTCCTGTTGAGTTTGATTTTGTATTTTCGCGGGGAAGGGTCGCGAGAATTGCACGGGGCTACTTCAATGGCAACATCGCAGCCTGGATCCGGCTCGTTCTATTGGGCGTCTTTAGTGGCTTTCGCGCTGGCTTTGGCAAGCAAGCCTTCGGCAGTGGTACTACCAGTAATATTGCTGGGATGTATATGGTGGCGTTACGGAAAAGTGGGCTGGCGCGATATACTTCGCACGATTCCATTTTTCGCGTTAACTATCGCCTCATGCTTTATCACCCTTTGGATACAGCACCGAGCGAGAGCCGGCGGTGAAATTCATAGTGATCCGTTTCTGGTCAGAGTGCTCGGAGGCACCTGGTCTGTTTGGTTTTATCTCTACAAGACAATATTGCCGATAAACCTATCGATGATTTACCCAAGGTGGTCGATTAATCCTGGATCGGTGGTGACCTGGTTGCCCGCAGCGGCGTTGGTGATTCTGGGGGGGGGTGCTTGTGGAAAGTGAAGGCATGGGGGAGATCGGTGTTGTTCGGATTCGGCTACTATGCGATCACGCTTTTGCCCGTTCTTGGGATCGTGGACATGTATTTCCTGATTTATTCGCGTGCAGCGGATCACTGGCAATATATGTCTTTGATTGCCCCAATTGCGGCAGTGGTTGCATTGGGCTGTTTAAAACTAAAGCTGGGCACCCGGGTATTGGCGTTGGGGCCTGTGATCATTGCGTTTTGCCTCTTAACCTTGTATCAATCGCATTTTTATCAGACGAGAGAAAGCCTGTGGCGTCATACTATTTCTAAGAATCCAACAGCGTGGGCTGCTTACAATAATTTGGGTTACACTCTCGAAGACAAAGGCAAAGTGAAGGAGGCGGAAGATATGTACGTCCTTTCGTTGCGCCATAACCCCAATTATGCAGAAGCTCATAACAATTATGGAGACTTGCTTCAGAAATCTGGAAAATGGAAGGAAGCGCTAGAGCACTACGCTGCGGCAGTTCGAATCATACCGAATTATGCAGACGCCCACAGTAATTTAGGCGGGCTCTTGCTTGAAACCAATCAGTTCGTTGAAGCCGAGAAGCATCTCACAATTGCGCTACAGTTGAAGCCCAACCTCGGTGCGGCACGTTATAACTACGGTATTTTGCTCTCACGGACAGGCAAGCGAACGGAAGCATTGCAACAGTTTCAAACTGCGATAGCTTTGGATCCGACGTTGGTCAAAGCGTACGCGAATGCCGGTTACGTCCTGCTCGAGCAAGGAAAGCTGACGGAGGCTGCGGTATATTATTCCGCGCTGCTGCGATTGCAGCCGGATTCGATTGATGGGCATTACAATCTTGGGCTGATTCTTGCCAAACAAGGCCGAAATGCCGAAGCAAGAATTCATTTTTTAGATGTGGTGCGGCTACGACCCGACTTCGAAGAAGCGAAGCAACAGCTTGAGTTGCTACAGCGATCGAGCGGTGAAGCGAAGTCGGCGGCATGCCTCTTTAGGGACCTCACATGCGGATAAGTCCAACCAAATACTCTAGGGAAGAGTGGCTATGCGGCGTTCTGTTGATTGCGGCCGCGATGATGGTTTATATGCCTGCGCTGATGGGTGGATTCGTATGGGACGACGAGGTAAGTCTTACCGAAAATCCCCTGATCAAGTCTGCGCACGGGCTCATAGACATTTGGTTCAGTCGCAAACCGTTTGACTATTTTCCACTGACTCTAAGCTCCTTCTGGCTTGAGTGGCGAATATTCGGACTACATCCGTTCGGATATCATGCGGTCAACTTAATGTTGCACGTCACCAGCGCTCTTATTCTATGGCGGCTGCTTCGCTATTTAAAAATCCCCGGAGCGTACGTGGCGGCGTTTTTGTTTGCCGTGCACCCTTTATGTGTTGCGTCTGCCGGATGGATTGCAGAACGAAAGAATACGCTGGCCATGCCGTTTTATTTACTAAGCGTGCTTTGGTATTTGC
Source organism: uncultured Verrucomicrobiae bacterium (assembly GCA_963702845.1). GTDB lineage: Bacteria > Verrucomicrobiota > Verrucomicrobiia > Limisphaerales > Palsa-1400 > JAICXV01. The sequence goes on from OY969763.1 coordinate 2,559,072, forward strand.
GATCGAGTGGGGAGGAGTTTCGGGCTCGTCGGCGTCGATTCTACGTCCTGTCGCTTTGCTGTTTTCTTCTGGCGTTGCTCAGTAAGACATCAGTCGTAACGTTACCGCTAATTCTGCTGGTGCTAGAATGGTGGCGGAAGGGCCGACAGGTTGAGACGGAGAATCCAGCGCGAAAGACGACCATAACCGGCATTCTCGTGCGGACCGCCCCGTTTTTTCTGCTATCACTTGTGTTAGGACTGCTGACGATTTGGTTTCAGTGGCACCGCGCAATGGGTGGTACCGTTGTACAAACCGAAAACATTTGGGAGCGCTGCGCAGCGGCAGGATGGGCGATCTGGTTCTATCTTTTCAAAACCATAGTTCCTTTGGGATTGACGTTACTGTATCCGCATCACGATTTCACCGGGGGTTCATTTGTTATCTACTTTCCGGCCGTGGCCCTGGTCGTGATTTTGGTAATTTTGTGGAAAAAACGCGCGCGCTGGGGCCGTCATTGGTTTGCCGCGCTAGCGTATTTCATACTCGCCTTGCTGCCAGTGCTCGGGTTCGTTGACATGTATTTCCTCGTCTACGCCCGGGTGGCGGACCATTGGAGTTACGTGGCGTTGCCAGGAATCCTGGCTTTAGTTGTTGGGGTCGCAAACGCGGGGATTCAAAAGTTCGTCAACTGGATGCGCGAAGCTAGGGCACCTGTTTTTTCCCGTGAAAGCATCAATCTTTATGCTGCGCTTGTCAGCCTGGGTGTCTGTTGTGTTTTGGCACGAGACAGGGCAGTTGTATTTGGGAGCGAAGAATTGGTCTGGAGGGACGTCTTAAAAAAGAATCCGCAGTGTTGGGCTGCGCATAATAATTTGGCGCGAGACTTTCTGAATCGCGGCGTAAGACCCCAGGAAACTGAGATTCATTTTCGCGAGGCGTTGCGATTGAGGTCCGAGTTTCCTGAGGCGTATAACAATCTTGGGATGCTGTTCTTACGTGAGGGCGACATTGATTTAGGCATTGCTTACTATAGGAAGGCTCTTGCTTTAGAATCGAACTACGTACTTGCACATAATAATCTCGGGGTCGCTCTTATGAAAATGGGGGACTTCAACGAGGCGATTTCACACCTGCGCAAGGCGATCGAATTGGAGCCAGATATACCGACTGGCTACCGCAATATGGCGCAGTGCTATCTGATGAAAGGCGATCTCGATAGTGCATTCAACGAAATCAAAAAGGTTTTACCGTTCAATCCCGGTGATGCATCGGTCTATTTCTTTGGAGGGAATTGTCTCTACCTCCAACATCATGTGAAAGAAGCTATCGATTGGTATCAGAAGGCTCTACGGATTAAGCCTGCTGACGTCGATGGACAATACAACATGGCTATCGCCTGGGTTGAGTCAGGGGATATCGCGCAAGCGCATGTTTACTATGCGAAAACTCTGCGCCTTGATCCCGATTACGCGCGTATCATCGTTGAACGGGGGCGAGCATTGGTTAACAAGGACGACTTGAAGGGAGCACTGGACCATTTTCGACGCGCCTCGGAACTGGATTCGAGTAATGCCGATTATCGAGTTGGGACCGGATACGTGTTAAGCAAAATGGGGAAGAGTAACGAAGCAGAACGGGAATTTAACGAGGTGACGATCTCGAGCAAGAAAGATCCAAGTGCATTATTCAAACTGGGATCGGTTTTCCTTTTGCTGGATGAACCCGCTAGGGCGATTCCAGTGCTGCAGCAGGCGGTTTCGCTTGATGTTGGTTCTGCCGACTATCGTGTTAAGCTGGGAATTGCTTTGCTCATGCTTAATCGAGACGGGGAAGCGAAGCAATGCTTCGAACAAGCGCTCGCTTTAAGTCCAAACCATGCGGATGCACATTATCGGCTTGGAAACGTTCTTCTGAAACATCACGCCCTGGATCTCGCGAAGGTGCAATATGAAGCGGCCCTTAAGGTAAACCCGTCATTTGCTGATCCTCATTTTCAGATCGCTCGAATGCTGGAGATGAAAAACGAGTATCCAGCCGCAATTCAAGAACTGACGGTGGCGATTGAATTACGTCCGAATTGGACAGAAGCTCTAAACAATTTGGCTTGGGTATTGGCGACCCATCCGGACTTCAGCTTGCGCAATGGTGTTGAGGCCGTCCGCTACGCAACACGGGCCATCAATTCTGCAAAGATGAAGGACGCCGACCAACTTGATACGTTGGCCGCTGCGTATGCTGAAGCCGGACAATTCAAAGAGGCGGAGATGGCTGCCGAAGAAGCCGTTAAACTTGCCACGGTGGCGCGACGCAATGAGCTAGTGGATTCGATCGAGAAGCGCCTCGCCCTATACAAAGCAGGCAAACCGTTCCGTGACTAAGTTGGGTTATTTGGAAAGACTTAGGAAAACGGCTGGGCCAAATAGCCAAAAGAAACAAGTTGACAGTTAGACCAAACTCCGGTGAGATGGTCGGTAAGTTCACCGAATACCTAACCCAAAAACCCATGTGTCTTAAGGCAGCTTTTTCTAAAGGCTTCGCCGTCTTAGTTTGACGGCACCTCTTGTTCACTAACCCAATCCTCGACACCCAATCAGATTCCGCATAAGCATAAACCCATCAGCCGTATGAAAAAAACCCACTTAATACATGTTCTAAGCATAGCGTCCTTGGTTATGGGATTGCTTCCACTCCGCGCAGCGCAGCAATGGGACCCTAACGGCGCAACTGCTGGTTGTTCCTCCACTGTCGGCGTGTGGGATACTACCACCGCCAATTGGAGCACGGCCTGTGATGCGGGCGGTAACGTCGCTTGGACTGCCGGTGGAGACGCAGTTTTCTCTACGTCAGCTGCTTATTCCGTAACCGTAACTGCACCTGTTAGTGTTCATAACATTACAGTTAACCGTGTATCTCCAGGCGCCGTGTCGATCGTAGGAACGAGTGCGATGACATTTACTGCCGGGGCGACAGTTAACATCGATGGTGCCGGAATCGCCGTCTTCACCGCGCCTTATGCGGCGGCATCCAGCTCTGTTACTCTGACAAAGACCGGCACCGGGACGCTTTCCCTGAATAACTCAGTAAACACTTACGGCGGTAAATGGGCCTGCACAGCCGGTCGCCTCAGCGCGGCGACTGATCTTTTCTTTGGACCCGCTCCCGCCGGCGTGACCCCAGATTTCATTACTCTGGACTCGGGCGGCGGTTTGAGGACGACAAGTGTCGGCTTGAACCTCAACGTGAATAAAGGAATAACCTTAGGGTCGGGTGGCGGCGCTCTCGAAGTAAGTGCCACTTTTCAATCAATCAACAGCAAAATCACTGGCCCTGGGGCCCTTTCAATTACTGGCGCTGCTGCAGCAGTGCCGGTTGTTCTACTTAACACTGGTAATGATTATGCGGGCGCTACAACGATTGCAGCGAGCAGTTTGCTCAAACTCGGCGCGTCGGGCGTTATACCTGATACATCTGTGGTTACTCTCGCTGCTGCCGGTGCGACGCTGGACTTGAACGGGCAGAGTGAGACGGTCAAATCTCTGTCAGGAACTGCTGGCGTCGTTCTGTGCAATGGTGGCACATTGACAATCGCTAATCCCAACGGAGAATCTTATACCTCAACCGTTAACATCGGGAGCGGCACCGGAACCATCATCATGAACGACGGTGGTGTGGGTAATGGCAAGTTTACGTTTGGCCCTTCGACGGCAACATACTCTGGCGGATTTACCTTAAATAGTGGAAAACTCGCCATTTCAGCCAATCCGGCTTTTGGAGTAGGGACATTGACAATTAATGGTGGCACCCTTTGTGCCGCGAGTGCGACTGGTCGGGCACCAACTCCGGCAGCGGTAACTTTCGCGGGTAATCTAACATCAGACGACACATTTGTTACTCCGACTCCAGGAACGATCACTTGGGGTGCGACAATTCCCTGGACCATCAATGGCGGCAACCGAACCTATACAATCAATACTGCTGCAAACAACGGCTACACTATCGCGATTAACGGTGTAATTGGTCAGGACGTGGCAGGTCGCAGTTTGACTAAAGCTGGCAACGGCGTCCTCACTCTCGGTGGCGCGAACACTTACACGGGTGGAACAATCATCAGTGCGGGAACTGTCAACGTGAGTTCGACCGGCAGCATTAAGGGATCTGTCACCATCGGCAGCAGCGGCATCTTGAAGCTTACGACTACGACAACCGGACTTGAGACTTCCGCCAACGTTACAAATGCTACCTCGCCCGCTGCCAGTTCCATTAACCTCGCCTTCACCGGAACGCAAACGATCAACAGTTTGACTTTCGGAACTGCGGTGAAAGCACCCGGAACGTGGGGGTCAACAACCTCGAGCGCAACGCACAAGAATACCTCCTTCACTGGAACGGGTATCCTGAGCGTCACAACCGGCGGCACTTCAACCACCAGCATCAGTTCTGATGGATCACCTTCCTCCTACGGTAACCCTGTCTTGTTTACAGTAACAGTGACCGGAACAGGTAACGGTTCTACGCCGGTCGGCAACGTCACTATTCTGGATAATGGAACTCCAATCGCTACGCCAACACTTAGCGGCAGCGGCAATGTCTCTACGGCAACGTTCTCGACCAGTTCACTGAGCGCAGGAACACATGCAAACATCACCGCTACGTGGGCTGGTGATGATAATTACGATTTGAGCAGTTCTAGTGTCCTCTCTCAAACGGTCGATCCTCGCCCTGTAACACTTGCGGGCACACGAGGTTACGATGGTACTACTGATGCGGCAGCTGCTATACTTACCGTCGGCAACAAGGTCGGCGTTGACGATGTCAGCGTTGCTTCCGGCACGGCGACACTTGCCAGCGCTGATCAAGGTTCCCGAGCCATCACGTCGTTGGGTTCCTTGGTATTAGGCGGAGCTAACTCCGGTAACTACACCCTTTCGGGCGCGAGCGGCTCGGTAACTGTCAACGCTACCGCTCTATCGATTACAGCGACAAACCAAACCAAGGCGAAGGGCAATACACTGTTGTTCAACGGAACGGAATTTACATCTTCCGGCCTGATTAGTCCTGAAACAATTGGCTCTGTTACCATAACCAGTGCAGGCGCTGATTCGGGCGCTGATGCTGGCACCTATTCGATTGTCCCAAGCGCTGCGACCGGAGGTACATTCAACCCGGCTAACTACGACATCACTTATCACAACGGCACATTGACCGTGACTGATCCCGCGGCAATCACCAGCAGCCCGTCCAGCAGCACCGTCGATGCCGGTGCCAACGTAGTCCTTACTGTCACCGCATCCGGATCCCCTACGCCAACCTATCAATGGAAGAGAGGCGCAAACAATTTGTCCAATGGCGCTAAGGACAATGCGGCAACTGTCACTGGTGCAACGACTGCCAGTCTCACATTATCGGGTGCTCGGGCGGCTGATGGTGCCGCTTATACTTGTGTGGCAACCAACTCAGCAGGCAGCGACACAAGTTCCGCTGCGACACTGACCGTCAATGACCCGGTCATCACGCAACAGCCGGTGAACTCCACCTTCGAATGCTCCTCGAGCAACGCCCTTACCGTAACCGCTATTGGCACGACCAACGCGAACGGTCTTCTGACCTATCAATGGTATACGCCCGATCCGAGTGGCACAGCCATTACGGATGCGACCAATTCCGTCCTGTCCTTCCCGACGGTTTCCTTCCTTAACGCAGGCAGCTATTCAGTGGTCGTGAGCAACGCGCTCGGCAACTTCATCACCAGCTCTGTTGTCGTCGTGACCATTGAAGACACCAACGCCCCTGTGATTAGCGTTATCGTCGGCGCGGCCACGGCTGAGTGCCACACCTCCTACAGCGATGCCGGCGCAACCGCGACCGACAGCTGCGACGGTTCTGTCAGTGTCAGCACGACTGGTTTGCCGAACGTGAATGCCACGGGCAATTACACCATCACCTATACGGCGCAGGACGCGTCGGGTAACAGTTCCACCGCCACTCGCGTGGTGACCGTGGTTGATGGCACCGCCCCGGTGGTTACGCTCAATGGCGCTGCTTCCGTGACACTTGAGTGCCACGGCTCATTCAGTGACCCAGGCGCGAGCGCCTCGGATACCTGCGATGCCAGCGTCACCGTCTCCACCAGCGGCGTATTAGACGCGAACACACCTGGTGTTTACACCCTGACCTACAACTCGACGGATCTTTCCAGCAACACCGGCACCGCGACCCGCACTGTTACCGTCTCTGATAACGCCGCTCCTGTGGTGACCTTGACTGGCGCAGCGAGCGTCACAGTGGAATGTCACAGCAGCTATACCGAAGCGGGTGCAACGGCCAATGATGCCTGCGAAGGTTCCGTCAGCGTGAACACGACTGGTTCAGTTGATGCGAACACTGTTGGTAACTACACCTTGACCTACGGAGCTTGCGACTCCGGCAGCCATTGCGCGGCAACCACTCGTATCGTCCACGTCATTGACACCGCCGCCCCTTTGGTGACGATCAACGGCACCTCGCCGATGACGGTGGAATGCCATGGCAGCTTCAGCGATCCTGGTGCGACATCGGCTGATGATTGCGATGCCGGTCCGAGCGTCGTGACCAGCGGCAGCGTCAATGCGAACGCGGTGGGTTTCTACACCTTGACCTATAGCTCGACAGATGCCGCCAACAACACCGGCAGCGCGACCCGCGTGGTTCACGTCACTGATACGGTTGCTCCTGTCATCACCGTCACCGGCGGCGATCAAACCGTGGAATGCCACGACACCTTCACCGATGCCGGCTCAACCGCGGCGGACGCCTGCGAAGGCGACGTGAGCGCCAACATTGCTGTTAGCGGCAGCGTCGATGCTAACACCGTTGGTGTCTACACCTTGACCTACAGCGTGGCCGATGGCAGCGGCAACCCCGCCTCCGCCACCCGCACCGTCACCGTCAATGACACGGTTCCTCCTGTGATTACCGTCACCGGGGGCACCACGGTCAGCGCCTGCCAATTCGTCGCGTATAACGATGCCGGTGCGACAGCAAATGACGTCTGCACAGGCAGCGTCAGCGTGAGCAGCAGCGGCAGCGTCGACACCAGCACCGCTGGTGCCTACACCTTGACCTACAGCGCCCAGGACACGACCGGCAATACCGCCACGGCCACCCGCGTGGTCACCGTTGGTCCTTGCAACGCGGTTATCACCCAGCAACCGCATGACACCAACGTCAATGCGAACGCTTCGTTCACCTTGAGCGTGACAGCCGTTTCGGGCAACCCGATCACCTATCAGTGGAAGACCAATGGCGTTGCCATCAGTGGGGCGACCGACTCGAGCTACACTGTGGCCCATGCCTTCCGTGGCAATGCCGGCACCTACACGGTTGACGTGATCAGTGGCGTGACGACCATCACCAGCGACCCTGCAGTAGTGACCGTCCAGGATCCTGCCTTCACCATCAACCCGATATCGCAGACCTTGGCGGTTGGAGTGAATACGAACCTGAGCCTGGTGGCCGTTGCGGATGGCACCCCGACGCTGAGGTATCAATGGTACGTCAAGACTGCCCTCCACACCAATAAACTGGTCACCACCACCAATCTGACGATCAAACCGTTGGCCCTTGGTTCAGCGGGCACCTACTTCTGCGTGGTGAGCAACGCCGGCCATGGCATTACCGCTACCAGCTCCATGGCTACCATTGCAGTCTATCAAGCGCCGAAGGTTTCGACCCCGGCCAACCAGACAAAGTTCGTTGGTCAGAACGCGATCTTCAAAGTGGCGGTTAGTCCGGCCACTGCGAACAATCCTCTCTATGGTGGCCCGGTCCACTATCAATGGGTTCAAGGGCCGCCCGACAACTACACTGTGTTGATTGATAACGGCCATTACGCCGGCACGACCACCACGACCATGACGATCGTGAACGTGCAGACCGGCGATGCGTCGGTTGCTCATACCCCGACGGGCTATCGTTGTATGGTCAACAACGGGGCTCCGACGAACGTGTTTAGCGCCTTCGGTGCTGGGTTGACCGTCAGACAATACACCAACCCCCCTGTGGTTGTGATCAATCCCACCGGCACTGGCCTTGTCACCAGCTCGAACATGAACATAGCTGGAACAGTAACCGACAAAGGCCTGGTCACGGACGTCTCGCTCAAGCAGATCACCGTTGATGCCACCAACACGCTGCCCTCGGACATCACCTACAAGACCAACGCCGCGCATCAACAAATGCCTGGCAATGTCCTGTGGACCAACGCCGTCACCTTGACCCCCGGCACGAATGCATTCACAGCCACGGCTGTTGACGGCGAAGGCAACACCGGCACGAACAAGCCAGTGCGCAACATCTACCTCCTCGTGCCGCAGGCACTGACCCTGGCCACCAACGGCCCCGGCACCATTCAGATCACCTCGCTGGGTGTCCTTGGTAAACCGCTCATCGGAACGACCAACGTCTACCAGGGCATTGGTTACACCCTCAAGGCCCTGCCCAAAGTCGGCGTCCACACCTTCCTTGGTTGGACCGACGGTGACAACAACGCCTATTACGGCACCGGCCCGATCATCATCACCAACACCCTGCACTTCATCATGCCGGGAACAAACCTGACCCTCCGCGCCAACTTTAACTAACGCGCGAAGATAAATCGCTAAACTCAAAGCGCCCTCGACCATTTCGAGGGCGCTTTTTTGTCACTCGGTTTGGCGTGACTTTGACACGCTTTGCCATCAAATTTCGAAACACGGATGAAGAAACAATCTCCAGTATCACGCAGCGGTCGATTTGTCAGCGGACCCGCGGCCGATGCGGCCCAATTTACTGAATCGATTTCTTTTGACTGGCGCTTGTGGGAGCACGACATTCTCGGTTCATTGGCCCACGCGGCGATGCTCCACAAAATCGGGCTGTTAACAAAAACCGAGCTGACATCTATTCAGAAAACGCTCGAGGCAATCGCCGAGGAAATCAGCGCGGGCAAATTTCGTTGGGATGCGGCGCTCGAAGATGTTCACATGAACATTGAGGCGGAGTTGACGCGCCGCGCTCCCGCCGGTGCGAAATTGCACACTGGCCGTTCGCGCAATGACCAGGTTGCACTCGATTTGCGGATGTGGTTGCGCGACGAAATTGTATTGCTGAATCGCGCCATCCGCAGCTTACAGTTGTCGCTCGTCAATCTCGGCACGAAATATTCGAACGTTCTTATCCCGGGTTACACGCATCTGCAACGAGCGCAGCCGGTTTATTTTGCGCATCATTTGCTCGCCTATACTGAAATGTTGGAACGCGACCACCAACGCTTCAGTGATTGCTTTTGGCGGACGAATGTTTGTCCTCTGGGCAGCGGCGCAATTGCAGGATCGACGTTACCCCTCGATCGGGAGCTTGTAGCAAAGATGCTCGGATTTGTGGACGCCAAAAACCAACCGCGCGTCACGCAAAACTCGATGGACGCGGTCAGCGATCGCGACTATGTCGTTGAATTCTGCAGCGCGGCGGCGTTGCTGGCGGTGCATTTATCGCGACTGGCTGAAGACATTGTGCTTTGGAGCAGCTCCGAATTTTCATTCATTAAGATTTCCGACGCTTACACAACTGGCTCGTCTTTAATGCCGCAGAAAAAGAATCCGGACGTGGCAGAATTGGTGCGCGGAAAGTCAGGCCGCGTCGTTGGCAATCTGATGGCATTGCTCACGTTGCTCAAAGGCTTGCCGATGACCTACAACCGCGACTTGCAAGAAGATAAAGAACGTTTGTTTGACACGGCAAACACGGTCCATACCTCGGTTCGACTAACGGCGGCCATGCTCGATAACACGAAGGTCAATGAACAGTCGTGCAATGTTGCCGCGTCCGATGCTGGGCTCCTCGCGACAGACCTGGCTGATTACCTCGTGCGAAAAGGAATGCCATTCCGCCAGGCACATCACGTTGTTGGAGCCGTCGTTGCTGCTGGCGAACGTGACGGCAAATCACTTAATCAGATGACCGTAACGTCATTGAAGCAGATCGACTCTCATTTCGATAATGACGTTGCTAGAATCTTTGACCTAAAAAGCGCGATGAGCCGCCGCGAGCTGATTGGCGCACCTGGAACAAAACAGGTCGCAAAACAACTCGCCCGCTGGAAGAAACTCTTGCGGGCCACATAAGGATGCGCTCGGAACTGCTTTCCAGTCTGCTTAAAGAAGTTTCGCGTTCATTTTATCTGACGATGCGGATTCTGCCCGCTCGTATCCGGCCGCAGATCGGGACCGCATATCTCCTTGCGCGGACCACGGACACGATTGCTGATACCGGTGTCATTTCGATCGACTCACGGCTTTCAGCGCTTGGGCAACTGCGCGAGAAAATCAGCGGCACCAGTTCGGGGATCCTTAATTTCGGCGCGTTGGCGAAAAACCAGTCATTACCGGCCGAGCGCGTTTTGTTGGAGCGGGCCGAAGAAGCTGTTTCGTTACTTGATGGTTTTTCCGAAGCCGACCGTCAGCGGATTCGGAACGTGCTAAGCATCATCACGAGCGGCCAGGAGCTGGATTTGAAACGTTTCTCCTGCGCGACCGCCGAGCGCATAGTCGCTCTGCAATCTGACGCCGAGTTGGATGACTACACCTACCGCGTCGCCGGTTGCGTTGGCGAGTTTTGGACGAAAGTTTGCCATGCCCACCTGTTCCCGGAGTTGAATGTGGATCAACTTGTGCCGGATTCGATTCGGTTCGGAAAGGGACTACAATTGGTAAACATCTTGCGTGACGTGCCGCGCGATCTTCGTAACGGTCGATGTTACTTTCCCGAACCGCGATTGCGCCAACTTGGCCTCGCGCCCCAGGACCTGTTGGCGCCAGAACGAGAGAAAGCCTTTCGTCCGTTATATGACGAATATTTGGCGATGGCGGAGTCGCATCTGGAAGCGGGTTGGCGGTACACCATTCGGCTTCCGAGAAAACAGATTCGACTGCGCCTGGCGTGCGCCTGGCCTATCCTTATTGGGATCCAAACGTTGCAAAAATTGAAAACCGGACCGATCCTTGACCCCAGCCACACCATCAAAGTCAGCCGCCGCGAGGTGCGCCGCATCGTGATGCGGTCGATAGCGAGCTATCCCCTCAAAAAGGTTTGGGAATCACAGCTTTGTAAGGGACCACACGACATTGATTGAAGTTGATTGCGGAGGCTGTTTTCAGTAAAAAGTCAGGATGCGAATTTATCGGTTCTTCGTCCGCTCGCTGACGCTTATGCTCAGCGCCGGGCTTCTGTACGCGCAGGTCAGCACGAAACGTAACGCGTTCAAGGCATACGAGACCTCGTGGCAGAAACAGCTCGAATCGCGTGCCGATCAATCCGACGTCAGCGCCAAAGAAGCCGATGCCAAAGCGCGTTACGCCCAAGAGCAAATTCTAGAAGCTTCCCGCGAAAAGAGAACTCCTGAAATCGCGCAACGTTTTCTGGAATTACGCGCCGAGGCCGCTCAAGCGGAAGCAGACGCAGCTCAACTTCGCTCTGACGCGGCCAAGGATCGCGCCGAAGCCGCTAAAGACCGCAGTGATTCCGCCAAAGCCGCCGCCGACAATCCGGGCGCACATGGCCAGCATAAATATTACGACGCGATCTGGTTGAAACAGGTCCAGCAACGCGCCGAAGATTCTGCAAAGAAGCTCGCTGAAGAAGCTTCACGAAAAGCCAAAATCGCTACCAACGCAAATCGCGCGGCCCAATCCAGCGCTGAATCGTTAGCCAAGCAGACGATTCGCCAACAGAAACCTGCGGTTCCGACAGCCCCGATAGCTGAATCGAAGGAATCTATCGCGGTTCAGCCTGTTAAACCGGCTGTAGCCGTTGTTAAGGTGGCACCGATCGATACCCAAAGTGGCGAGCTTGAACAAAGGCGCGCTGAACTCAAAGCCGCGGAAGAACGCATTAAAGCTGAAGAAGCGCGCTTGGCGGAGTTGAAGGCCAAAGAAGATTTGGAACGCGCTCGCATTGAGGCCGAAACCGCTGAACGTTCGCGCCAAGCCGAAAAGACCGCGGAATTTAAGAAAGCCCAGATTGAAGCAGCGGCGAAAGAAAAAGCGCGCAAAGAAGAAGATCGCAAACTCGCCATTGAGGAAGCGGCGTCGAAGAAAGAAGCAGAACATCAGGCCGCGTTGAAGGCTAAAGGTGAAAAAGAAGCCGCCGATCGTCTCGCTGCCGAACAAGCGTCCGCTGAAAAAGCCCGTAAGAAAGCCGACAAGGAATCTGCACGCCAGCAGAAGGAACGCGAACTCGCTGACAAGAAAGCTGCTCAAGAACGCGCTATCGCAGAACGTAACGCGCAGGAACAGCAAGCTCACGAAACGAAAGCAAAGGAAGAAGCTGACCGCAAGGCGCAACTGGCCGAAGATAAACGCGCGAAGGAACTCGAGATCCAAAAAGGCGCCGAAGCCAAAGCTGCCCAAATCGCTGCTGAACGACAGGCAGCCGAAGAAGCTGCCCGTGCAAAAGCTGAAGCCAAAGCTGCTAGAATTGCCACTCAAAAGCAAAGTGCTGAAGAAGCCGCCCGTTCTAAAGCCCAGGCGGAAGAAGCCCGTCGTCAAGCCGACAAACTTGCAGCGAAAAAGACACAGGAAGAAAAAGCTTTAATCGTCGCAACCGAAACACGCACCGAACAAGAGCGTCTCGCGAATTTGGCAAAGGCACAACACGACACCGATCGCAAAGCTGCTGAAGAAAAAGCCAAGCAGGACGAACGTGAGCGCAACGCCCAGCAACTCGCCGCTGAGAAAAAGGCGAAACAAGAAGCGGAAGCTAACCGCAAAGCCGAAAAGATAGCCGCTGAAAAAGCCCACGCTGAACAGGTCGCTACTGAGAAAGCACGCGTGAAAGCGGAAAAAGAAGCCGCCCGCCAGGAAAAAACGCGTATCGCTGCGGAGAAAAAAGCCGCTGCTGAAGAAGCCGCGCGGATCAAACAACAAGAAGAGTTGGCCGCACGCGAAGCCAAGGTGAAGGAAAAAGCGGAGCGTGATGCCGCCCGCGCTGAGAAGGCACAGTCGACAGCCGCTACTACAACAACTACGGACGACAAAGCGGCGAAAGAACATTTGTTAGTCACCGAACGCCAGCGCGAAGCTGACACTAAAGCTGAACAGGCCCGCGCGAAAGCCGAACAGGAAAAGCAGGCCAAGGAAGCCCGCCGCCAAGAGTTAGCCGCACAGAAGAAGGCAGCGCAAGAAGCAGAACTTCAAGCGAAGCAGGACAAAGCGGAGAAAGCCCGCATGGCAAAATTGGAACAGGAGCGCCAGAAGATTGCCGCATTGGAAGCTGCAAAACAGCGCGAAGTTCAAACTCAACAGAGCGTTGCGTCGGCTCCAAAGAAGACCGACCAATTGACTGATGCAGACCGCAAGGCGTTACAGCAGGACGAAGCGAACCGTTTAGCTCAGATGCTCGCGCAAAGCCCTCGCCCTGCCCTCGTCACCCAACCGAAAGCTTCCGTCATTGCGCAACCGAAATCGGCGGCCGTTATTGAACCAGCCGTTGCAGTGAGAACAACCGAAACACCTGCGGTCAAATTAATCCCCGTCTCCGAAAAAGTCTCTGCGCCGTCGACGGATACCGATTCTCTTCTGCGTGCGCTGCGCAGTAAAGAAGCCGAACTCAAACCATCGGCTCCGCAAGCTCCCGCTCCGGTAAAACGAACCGAAGCATCTGCGAAACCGGCCAAACCCGCAGCCCCGGTGGTGCAGTCTACAGCAGTGCAGCCCGCTCCGATTGCTCCGGCTGCCACCACGAAGGAAGAGAAGTTAGCGGACCTGCTCCGGCGCTATCGTGCCGATCAACTCACTCCGAAAGAATATCATGATCAGCGTGCGGCGATAATGGCTGGTCAGGAGCCAGTCGCACCAGTCACACCTGCAAAGCCGATCAACAAAGTCGATTCACAACAGGAAAAGCAACGCCTCGACGCGATAGCCGAACAGCAACGTGTTGCCGCGGCGGAAAGCGCACGAGCCGAAGCCGCACGCAAAGAAGCAGCAGAAATCGCTCGTAAGCAGGCCGCTGAAAAAGCCGAAAAGGAAAAAGCTGAAGCAATGGCTCGTCAGGCTGAAGAAGCGCACAAAGCTGCTGACGCTCGTGCTCAACAGGAACGCGCTGCCGCAGCCGCGGCAACCGCGACCGCTGCGAAAGTTTCGACTCCAGCGCCAATTGTGGCTGTGGCTTCAACGCCAGCTCTTGATTCATCAGGTCAAGGCAAAGAACAAAAACTCGCCGAACTGCTTCGCCGCTATCGTGCAAACGAAATCACCCCGCGCGAATATCACGAACAGCGTTCCCACGTTCTCGCCGGTGGAGATATTACTCCCGCGGCCCCGATTCAAATCGCCACACCATTACTGACGCAACCTGCTGTCGCTGCTGACACCCAAAAAGAAGCCGAATCAAAAGCAGCGCAAAAAGCACTCGCCGACGCCCGTCACGCCAAAGCCGCTCAGGATAAAGCGCAACGTGAAACGGACGCGAAGGCTCGCACTGCGCAAGAACAAGCCGCCCGCCAGGAAGCGGCGCATCAGGCTGCGTTGGCGGCAAAACAAGCTGAGACTGATCCACTGGTCAGGGCGTTGCGTTCGAAAGAAAAAGAAATTACCGCAAGTTCAGCCCCGGCGCCTTCTGCAGTGGCTCAGCCAACGTCGACTGATGCTGCTTACGCCAATCGCCTCCTGAAAATGGAAAAAGAGCGCGCCGAAGCCGCTCACAAAGAAGCTGCGCGCGCTCAACAGACTGCTCGCGTCGAAGCCCCCGCACCAGCGGCGACACCATCAGCGGTGACGGCACATCCTTCGATGGCAACCCCGACATCACTGGACGCAATTCTTCTAGCCGTTCGCCAGAAACAAACTGAACTACAATCAGGCGGACAAAAATCTGAAGTTACGCCTATCGCAATTACGACACCTACGTCAGCCCCTGCTCCCGTGGCTGCACCGGCTGAAACGCCGGTAGTGCAAACCGCTACCGCAACCCTCACGCCTCGAACCGGTTTAACAAAGGAACAACGCGTTGCTGAATTGCTGCGTCGTTACAAAGCTGAAGAAATTTCGGCGCTTGAATACCGTATGGAACGCGCGAAAGTTTTGTCTGAACCGTAAGTTTTACGTTCAGTTTAATCCACACAATGCCGCAGCCATGGGTTGCGGCATTTCTCTTTAAATTCCCAACTCGACATCGGGCGAGCTTCCGTTAGATATTCGGCACTCGTAATTTCTTAACGAGATTGCCATGCACCATTTCCAATACCGAAACAACAAACTCCACTGTGAAGGCGTGTCCATTCAATCGCTCGCCGAAAAATTTGGGACTCCGCTTTATATTTATTCCCAAGCCACCCTGACCGACCACTATCAAAAACTGGACAAGGCGCTTGCCCCGCTCGACCACATGATTTGCTTCGCCATGAAGGCGAATTCGAATCTCGCCGTCATGCGCGTTCTCGCAAATCAAGGCAGTGGCTTCGACCTCGTCAGCGGCGGCGAACTTCAACGAGTCATCGCTGCCGGTGGTGATCCGCGTAAATGCGCGTTTGCTGGCGTCGGCAAAACAGAAGAAGAAATCGAGTTCGCTTTGCGCAAGGGCATCTACACTTTCAATGCTGAAAGCGAACCGGAACTGCTTCGCATCAACAAAGTCGCCGCGCGCCTAAAGAAAATCGCTCCCGTTGCCGTTCGCGTGAACCCGAACATCGATGCACACACGCACGCCAAGATCACAACCGGCACATACGAAAATAAATTTGGCATCCAATTCGAACAGGTCGAAGGCATTTATGCGCGCGCGTCAAAACTGAAGAACCTGCGTTTCCGCGGTCTCCAGATGCACATCGGTTCACAGCTCACAAGCGTCAACCCCTACGAGCAAGCCGTTGAAAAAGTGCTGCCAATGGTGAAAAAGCTCGCCGCTAAATATAAATTCGAATTCTTCAGCATCGGCGGCGGACTGGGAATCATCTATAAGCCCGCGCTCGCGAGCGGACAGGAAGGCTGGTGGAAATCATCCGACAGCAAAAGGACTCCTCACGCCGCGATCCTACGCCTAACAAACTGATCCCATTGTTGAAGCCGCTTGGCTTGAAGATACTGATTGAACCCGGCCGTTTCATCGTCGGCAATGCCGGCATTCTCGTCACGCGCGTCGAATACGTGAAGCGCACTGGCAAAGAAAAACTTTGTCATCGTCGACGCCGCCATGAATGACCTGATCCGCCCCGCATTTTACGATTCCTACCACGAAATCGTGCCTTTGCAGCAAGGACGCAACGGCGCGAGCAAAACGATTCCATCAGACGTTGTCGGACCGATTTGCGAATCCGGCGATTTCTTCTGCAAAGATCGCCCGCTCCCGAAGGTCGACGAAGGCGATTATCTCGCACTGCTGAGCGCCGGTGCCTACGGATTTGTCATGGCGTCTAATTACAACGCGCGCGCGATGGCCGCCGAAATTCTCGTCAACGGCAAACAAGCTGCCGTCGTTCGCGAACGCCAGAAAGTGAAAGACATCTGGCGCGACGAAAACATTGCCGCCTGGCTAAAATAATTCAGAGCAAATGAACCTCCGCACGGTCTGCGCGTTTCTGCTGCTTCCGCTCGCGAGCATCGCGGCAGAAGCAGATTTCGTCATTCGCAACGAAGCGGAGTTTCACAAAATCATTCCGCCGGATGCCAGGTTGGAAAAACTGGCATCCGGCATGTCGTTCACCGAAGGTCCGGTTTGGGTCGATTGGCTGTCGTCCGTTGTGTTTAGCGATATTCCCAGCGATGAGTTGAAAATCTGGAACACAAAAGATGGTCTCAAAACCTTCCGCAAACCCAGCCACAACTCGAACGGAAACGCTGTCGGCAGCGGTGAACGCATTATCACATGTGAGCACGCAACTCGGCGCGTATCCGTTCAGCAACGAAGTGGAGCTGTTGAAACCCTTGTTGATTCCTACGAAGGCCACAAGCTCAACTCACCAAATGACGTCGTTGTAAAATCGGACGGCACGATTTGGTTCAGCGATCCGCCTTACGGAATTGATTTGAAGCAGCGCGAACTGCCCGGCAATTACGTTTTCCGGTTTGAACCAAAAACCAAACACCTCGTCGCCGTCGTTACAAACTTCGACATGCCGAACGGCCTTTGCTTTTCGCCCGATGAATCGAAGCTCTACGTCGCCGATTCCGGGGCGCCGCGGCACATCCGTGTTTTCAATTGCACGCATGATAACCATGTCGATGGCGGAAAAGTTTTCTGCGTCATCGACAAAGGCCTCCCCGATGGAATTCGCTGCGACCGCGCGGGCCGCACCTGGTCGACATCTGAGGACAGCGTCCAAATTTTTTCACCAACCGGTGAACTGATCGGAAAAATACTCGTGCCGGAAACCCCGGCGAATCTGTGCTTTGGCGGCGCGGATCACGACACGCTTTTCATAACGGCGCATTCGTCGCTCTACGCAATTAAGGTAAGCGCGCAAAAAAAGACTACCGTTGCTCCTGATCCACGCCGTTTTGAAAAAGAGATCCAAGCCTTTGAAGCCTCCGATCGAAAGAATCCTCCTTCAGCAGGCGGAATTGTTTTCGTGGGCAGTTCAAGCATCCGCAAGTGGATATCCGTCGCGAAAGATTTTCCAAATTGCCGCGTGCTCAATCGCGGTTTCGGCGGCTCGCATTTAGATGATTCGGTCTATTACGCCGATCGCATTGTCTTGCCCTACAAACCAAAAACCATCGTGCTCTTCGCCGGCTCAAATGACATCAGCTACGGATTGTCGCCGCAAGACGTGGCTGTGAGTTTCAATGCGTTTGTGCAAAAAGTCCGAACCGCCCTACCATCAACTGAAATTATTTATCTGTCCATCAGCACAAGCCCCAGCCGGTGGGGTCAATTCAACCGCGTCAAAGAAGCCAATCGCCTCATTCAAGCTGAAATCAAAGACATGCCAAACGTCCGGTATGTTGATGTTGTTTCGACAATGCTCGACACCACCGGCAAACCGAACCCAGGTATCTACGGCCCTGACCGGTTGCACATGAACGAAAAGGGTTACGCGATCTGGACATCCATTTTACGCCCGTATTTGCATTGCGAGTAGCAGACGCGTTCTGGCAGATATACCTCGTGAATTTTCGTAGCGTTCTTTTGCTCTGTCTTTGCTGCTTTTCCGTCCTCGCCAAAACTGAACCGCCCGCCGGCGCATCCGCTCATTATACTGCTTCCAGCGGGATGACTGATTCCAGCGCGCCGTTCACCGACGTCGACGTTCTCTATGGTCCTCGTGAATTCCTTCATCACGTGTCACATCGATGGTTTCAATTCACCATCCGAAACAGCACCAACGTGTTGTGCTCCGTAAGGATCCTCAAAGCCGACACCCGAGCATCCCACATCGCCCGTTATCAAGTAACCGTTGGAACCGAGACCCTAGATTACCACGATGCCATCACCGGTGGAGCGTTATTGCCGGGCTGGGGAAATTTTGAAGGTTACTTTCTTCCGCAGCCAACTCACGCAACGACCTGGATCGACGGCATCCCGCGCACGTGCACCCTGCTCGGCCAATTGTTATCACTGCAAAGCAACGCCTCGACCACGGCCTGGCAGCAATGGACCAACACCAAAATTCTGTGCCTCAATCGCGAAGTTCTCGTTGGCACAGGCCGAAATTTCAAAGACGCCGAAGGACATCGTCTCCCGCAAAAACCCGAGAAACACGAATACACCTACGTGGAATTTAAAGCCGATGACTACCGCACAATGATCGACTCGGGCATCAACCTGTTTTGGATCGCGGCACATCAGGAACAATTTGTTCGCAGCGAGCCCGTGTTTTACCTGCGGCAACCCGACGGGAACCCGTCATTGAATTTCCCAGCCGATCTTTATCGCGCAAATTATCTGGGCCACACGATGTTCGTCGATGAACCGGCGGTGTTGACCATCTTCGATCCCAAAGTGCGACTCGAAACACACAGCTATGATGCCCTTGCTTCATTAGTCGAGACGCGAACACACGCCACCTACCTCTCATCCCATTCGTATGGCGAACGCTGCCTCGAACTGATGTTCAAGAACATGGGAGTCAATTTCGGTGACATGCAACTTCTCCAGCCCGATTTCCCGGTTTGGGAAACACGATTGGAATTCGGTTTTTACGAGCTGCGCGGCGGCGGCGCAGGTATTGTTCATGAAGCTCGATACAACGTCGAGGGCTTCAATAAAGAACTAAAGGACGCGACTGGCAGGAACTGGAATTTTTCCGCCGATGATCTTCTCAAAATCCATTTCGCTGTTTTGCGCGGTGCGGCAACGCCATTCAACAAATTCTGGGGAACGGCTATTTACGGCCAGTGCGATCCCTTGCTCTCGCCGGCCGCGCTGACCACGGCCTACGATATGGGCGCGCGTTATTTCTGGTTCTGGACTTCGGATCACGATCACCATTTGCCCTGGAACGAACAGCTTACTCTCGCGCGCACATTGAAGGAGTATGCCGCCAAACATCCGCGCCAATCCATTTACGCTCCGCAGCCGAAGCGCGACGTGGCCATTACATTGCCCGGGGGGCTCATTTTCCCGTTCGACAAGTTTGATTGGGTCGACGCTCCGAATTCACAGATGAAAGCCGCGCAGTTTGGCAAACTGCAGCGTGTCCGGCTTCAAACTTTGGAAACGATTAAGCGATGTTTGCAGCGCAATCAGCAGTTTGACGTTACCATTGACGACGGCAGACGCATCGATGGATATCGGCACATCATTCGAATCCGCTAGTTATCCGAGCCGACGCTTGAATCGAAGCGCGCTGAACATAAACAGCAGAAGGCCCATGCCGATCAAAACGACGACGTTCACCCAGAACTCCTGCAGACTCGCCCCACGAAGCACGATCGCACGCATCAATTCGATGAAGTAAGTCGTCGGGATAAAGAAACCAATCTCGTAAAAGAACCACGGCATCGTTTCGCGCGGGAAAATAAATCCAGAAAAGAACACCGACGGCAAAATCAGCGCCATCGACATCTGCATAGCTTGCATTTGGTTTTGCGCACGCGTGGAGACCAGCAACCCCATGCTCAACAGCGTGAACACATACACCACCGTCGCGACAAACATCGAAAGCACGCTGCCCGCAATCGGCACCAGGAACAGCCAGTGCATGATCGCGAACAGTGTCGTCGCCATGATCAGGCCGATACACATGTAAGGAGTTAATTTCCCGAGCATCAATCCCCATCGAGACACCGGGCTCACCAACAACTGCTCTAAAGTTCCGCGTTCGCGCTCGCGCACCAGCGACATCGCGCTCGCAAAGGTCGTCGCAATTTGCAAAACAATCCCGATCACGCCCGGCACGAAAAAGTTCGGGCTGCGCAACGCCGGGTTGTAGAGCACCTGTGGTCGCACCTCAATCGGCACCTGCGTGCGTCCGCTTTCCTGCAACAGCGCCACCACCGATTGCCGCAATGTCACCGCCAACGCGGTATTCAAGGCCTGCAGCGCCGGCGTCGAACTTGATCCATCGATCAACACCTGCACATGCGCGGTTCGTCCCGCGTGAAGCTCTCGGGTGAAATCCGGTGGAATTTGCACGGCCGCCCAGGCTTTGCCGCGGCGCATAATCGTCCGCACATCATCCAAACTTCGCGCCTCGCCCGTGACCCGGAACGTCCCTGTATTTGCAAAGCGGTCGATCAATTGCCTGCTCTCCACGGTTCGATCCTGATCCAGCACCACCAGCGACATATTCTTGATGTCGTTATCCAGCGCATACCCGAACGCAATCATTTCCACCAACGGCGGAAAGAACATGAAAAACAACGTCATCGGATCGCGCAGCACGGCAATGAACTCTTTGTAGAGAACCGCGACGAATCCACGAAAAGGCGGTTTCACGCGGCCGCCTCCTGCAATTCGCGATCACGATTCGCAGTGAGCGCGACAAAAACATCCTCAAGCGACGGCGAAATCTGCCGGATATCAACGTGAGTGATGTTCGCGCGGGTGAGTTCGGTTCGAATCAAGTCGTCGGGCACTGATTCATCAACGAGGAGACGCATCGATTGCCCAAACACCGTCGACGTCCTCACGCCCTTCAAACGATGCACGATTTGCAACGCTTTCGTCACGTGCTCGCACGTCACATCCAGCCGTTTCGTTCCCGGCGGATTTACCTCGGGCAAGTTCTTCAAATCATCCGGCAAGCCGCACACGATGAGCTTGGACATGTGAATGTAACCAACGTGCGTGCATCGCTCCGCTTCGTCCATGTAATGTGTCGTAACGAACAGCGTCATGCCGCGACTGGAAAATTCGAACAACAAATCCCAAAGTTCACGACGCGCCACCGGATCGATACCAGCGGTCGGTTCATCAAGAAACAACACCTGTGGATCGTGTAACAGTGAACACGCCATCGCGAGCCGCTGGCGCCAACCGCCGGACAATTGCGCTGCTCGCCGCCGCAGAAAAGGCTCCAGATGCGTCAGCTTGATGAATTGATCGCGCTTTTGCGCCAATGCGTTTCCGCGCAGTCCATAAAGCCGCCCGTAAAACGTCAGGTTTTCGTAAACGGTCAGTTCGTCGTACAACGAGAACTGCTGCGACATATAACCGATGATCGGTTTGATCTCGTCGGTTTGCTGGGTGACATCGTAACCGGCGATTTTTGCGAAACCTTCCGTTGGCTTAAGCAACCCGCACAACATCCGAATGACCGTGGATTTACCGGAGCCGTTAGGACCGAGGAATCCAAAAATCGAGCCGGCCGCAATCTTGAACGACACATGGTCAACGGCCGTAAAATGACCGAACCGCTTGGTCAGCCCGTCACATTCGATCATCGTCTCGCCGGCCATAAAAAATTAGCGCAAGCGCTCGGGAACATTCGGAAAGGTCGCATCAACTGACATCCCGGGCCGCAGCTCAGCAACTGGCTCCAGGCGGATTTTTATCCCGAAGGTTTGCTTTATCCGCTCCTCAACCGTCTGCACATTGCGCGGCGTAAACTCTGCCACGCGCGCGATTTGTTCTACAGTTCCGTTAAACGTCTTATTGGGAAACGAATCGACCGTCACCTTTACGGCTTCACCGACTTTAATGTAGCCGAGCCATGTTTCCGGAACGTACACACGCACCCATACATCATTGGCCAAAACAAGCGTCGCCACCTCACGATTGGGACCCAGGACATCTCCAACCTTCACGCTCAACACCTCCAAAATCGTGTTCGTCGGCGAATAAATGCGCATTTCACGCACTTGCGTTTGCAACTCCGCCACATCCGCTTTCGCCTGCGCAATGACTTCCGCTCGCGTCCCGGCTTCGAGCAATTCCAATCTGCTTTTCGCCGCTGCCGCAGTCTTCTCCAATGAATTCACGCGATTAGCGGCGCGGTCATATTCTTCCGGCGAAATCGTGTGTTGCGCAATCAACTCAGCACTGCGCTTCTCCTCTTTGCCCGCCAGGTCCAACTCCGTCGTTTGCGCTTCCCATTCGCTCTTGGCCGTTGCGATTTCCTGGGGGCGCGGTCCGGCAATCAACTCCTGAAGTCGCGCATTGGCCCGATCCAACCGCGCCTGCAACTCGTTAGCTTCGAGTTGAACAATCAATTCCCCGGTCTTGAGGGAATCACCTTCGCCCGCGAAGATTTTTTCCACGCGACCGCCATACCGCGATGCAACGTGAACTTCATCCGTCTCGATCGTCCCTGAAACCGATTCGGTGCGATGAGGAGCGCATGAAACAAGGCAAAGCGCCGCGCTCAAACAAAGGATTGTTCTGCACACCATCCCTACGTCATGCCACGGATTGAGGAAAAATACAGGACGTTTTGTGCTGCAGTCCAATCTACTTGGAATCGTTATTGGATCGGCGGAGCCCTTCCACCACACCCTCGGTCGCGGCTCGTGAAATGGTTTTAACAGCGTCTTGCGTGTTTTCAGCCATGTAATTAATGGCGTCTTTAGCAACTGGCGCTTCTTCAGCCATAAAGTAGCGAGTCACCGCGCCGAGGAATCCGAACTGGCACATGACACCTCCGACAAACAGAATCGGCATGCCAACGAAGCAGCACCAAAAATATTTCGGCGCTCCACCGCCACTGAACGCACTGAAGAAACTGATCATGCCCGTCGCCATCAGGATCACACCAATGCCCACCAACACAACTCCACCAGCGCGAAGAAAACTGCGCGCCTTGTTATGATTAGGCGATTCAATTGGGTTCATGCGGGAAAGCTAATCTTGTACATTAAAAAGGAAAAGCAGGATTCTAGCTGAGCGACTTTAGCAAATTGCCCGGAAGGTCAGGATCGCCAATCGAAAAGATCCGCTCCGACAAATCGTTCAAAGCCATGCGCGTGCTTTCAAAACGCGCGGAAAGCGTTTCGAAAATCGGCGCGAGATCATATTTTTGAGCTAACCGATGACTGCTCGCTGCGTGATAATTCGCCCGGCCCATGTCTTCATAATAGCGCAAGCTCGGAAACCCGCGCCTCTCACATCGTTCGCGAATCCGATCCGGAAAAACGCCGGACATAAAAAGCGATTGATTGCCGATGTGCGCGCGGATGCAAAAACTCGTGCGATCATCTGCCGTCTGCAACGCGGCAAGCATTTCGAAAAAGTAATCCAAAGGCTTGTCGCTCCCCGGCAGAATGCAGCGCCTGTTCTGCTGATGCGAAAACTCACTCAAGACTTCAGCGACATAATCGGCGACCTGCCGATCCTCAATCCCAGCTTCTTTCAAGACGTGCCGCACTAAAACGTAAAAATAAAAATGCGCCGACACTCGAAGGCATCGGCGCTGTTCCAGCAAAGCCCGGAACAAATCGTCATCATCTAAAATTAGATCTCGTGCCTCCGGGTCGGTCAGGAGAGAAACCAGCGAAGGGGCGGCGCTTCCTTTGCTCGCGAGAACTGACGAGATAAAAGCTATATCTTCCGCCGTAAATTGCACCCGGCAATTAGGCTGAATCACTTTCATAATACTGCAATCAGCAACTTCGATTCCAAGTTATTGGCTGGAAGAATATCATCCATAAGCGCGACTAAATTGGAAGGAAAAACTGTCCCGAACTCGTTTTTTTGACACTTACGCGGCCCTTCATACGAAACTACTTCTGCATTAAGTTACCCCGCTCAGCGCAGCGCTTCAACTGGAGCCCTGTATCCGTAAGAGCCCTTATATGCGACAGCTTGCAATTGCATCCACCTTCACCAACCGCCAAACTCCTATAAAATGAACACCGAACCCGCATTCATCCGCGCCCGCTCGCGACGGCAGGTGATGGACTGGGGTTTGGTCCTGACAAGCCAGGGTATTGAAGCTGCCATCGTGCGCGAAGAAGACTCCTGGGCTCTTGCCATTGACCCACGCGACTACGAGCGCGCCGTCAAAGTCGTCAATCAATACGTCGCCGAAAATCGCGGTTGGAAATGGCAGCACAGCCTGCCCGGCTCCGATTTGTTCTTTCATTGGGGCAGTTTACTTTGGGCGCTCGCCGTCGGCGCCATTTACTACTGGAGTATGGTCCTGTTCCCGCAAATGAAAATGGCCGGAGCAATGGATAGCGAACTCGTCCGCGCCGGCCAATGGTGGCGACTCTTCACTGCCGTCACCCTGCATGCCGATATGAGCCACCTCATGGCCAACATGACAACGGGAATTATCCTCCTCGGTTTCGCCATGGCCCGATTCGGTCCCGGCCCAGCCGTGCTCGCGACCTATCTCGCAGGCGTCCTCGGAAACGTCGCTGGTCTATACCTCTACCGGGCCGATCACCGCTCCCTCGGCGCCTCAGGCATGGTCATGGCGGCGTTGGGAATCCTAGCCGTGCAGTCATTTTCGTTGTGGCACAAGGACCGCAGCTTTCGCCAACTAATTGCCCGCGCATTTTTCGCCTCACTTCTGATTCTAATTCTGATTGGAACATCGCCCGAAAGCGACGTCATCGCGCACTTCGGCGGATTCTTCGCCGGTGCAATTTTTGGTTACGCGCTGAGTTGGATTGATCCCCGTCGCCTGAAAGTATTCGGAGTCAACTTTGTCTGCGTATGCCTCACCATGGTGCTCGTCGCCATCACTTGGTGGAAAGCAAAGGGATAGCATTGACGCCCCAGCCCAATCGCGATTCAATGCGATTTCGTCATGACGCCCCATTTTCACATCTCACGCCGACGCTTCCTCAAAACAACCGCCATCGTCTCGGCCAGTCTTGGCTTACCCGGATGGTTTGTTGAAGAAGCTGCTGCGGCACGACGGCACACGAAAAAACTCGGGCCTAACGAACGACCGAACATCGCCTTAATCGGCTGCGGCACCCGCGGCAAAGTCATCGGCAAGGAATCATCTCATCACGGCGATATAGTGACGATTTGCGATGTGGACGATTCACATCTCGCCGCCGCACAGAAGCAATATCCGAACGCAACCCCCTGCAAAGATTTCCGCAAAATTCTCGAGCGCGACGACATTCACGTCATCGTCAACGCCACACCCGACCACTGGCACACCCTCATCAATATTGCCGCCATCAATGCCGGCAAAGATATCTATAGCGAAAAACCTCTGACCCTCACCATTGACGAAGGCCGTCACCTCGTAAACGCCGTCGACAAAACCAAACGCATTCTCCAAACCGGCAGCCAGCAGCGCAGCGATAAACGTTTCCGGCTCGCCTGCGAGCTTGTTCGCAACGGTCGAATCGGAAAACTCACACACATCATCACCAGCATTCCCACCGGCCCGCATGAAGGACCATTTGCCACCGCCCCTGTTCCCGTCGGCCTCGATTGGGACATGTGGCAAGGCCAGACAAAAGCGATCGAATACGTCCCCGAGCGCTGCCACCGTTCATTCCGGTACTGGTTTGAATATTCCGGCGGCATGATGACCGATTGGGGCGCGCACCATAACGACATCGCGCAATGGGCAAACGGCACCGAACGCACCGGCCCGATCGAAATCGAAGGCAAATCCCTCCTCGAAATGATTCCTGGCGGTTACACGACCCCGTCACAATTCCGCGTTAAATACACCTACGCAAATGGCGTGAAACTCACCTGTAAAAACGCCGTACCGGACAACAGCACGAATGGGGTCACCTTCGAAGGCACCAACGGTTGGATCTTCGTTTCACGCAGAGAAATCAGGGCAAGCGACCCCGAATTCTTGACCCAACCGCTTCCCGCCAACGCCGTTCGCCTCTATCACAGCGAAAATCACATGCAGAACTTCTTCGACTGTATCCGCTCGCGCAAACAACCGATCTGCGAAGCGGAAATCGGCCATCGTTCCGTATCTGTCTGCCACCTTGGCGTCCTCTCCATGCGCCTTGGCCGCAAACTAAAGTGGGACCCGAAACACGAAAAGTTCATCGACGACAAAGACGCCAACAAATGGCTCTCACGCGAAATGCGCAAACCATTCGATTATAGTCTCACCTAGTCCGTAGCCGCCAACGTGAGGAGGTGGAACTTTCTCACGACAAACGAGACTAAGCAGCCTCTGCCTTGATCGGCAGCCGGACCGTAAAGGTCGTCATTGGCTCGGGCAACGAATGCACCGCAATGGTCCCCCCATGCGCGTGAACAATCCACTGCGCGATACTCAATCCAAGACCGCACCCATCTAAGAACTGTTGTGACTCGCATCGCCGCGAAAAAAACGATCGAAGACCCGCTGTTGTAATATCCGGCGCAATCCCCAGCCCGGTATTCGCGATTTCAAACTCTACCGCGCCGTCCAACACTTGCGCAGTTGCATATTCACCACGCCGACGCCGTTTCCGACATTATACTTCACCGCATTGTCCGAAAGGTTCAACAACAACTGCCGTAACCGGTGCCGGTCCCCCATCAAACTCACCTGCTCCACTTTCCCAAGACAAACCTGCACATCGCGCGCTTGGGCAAAATTTTCGCGTCCTCAAAACAATCCCGCACCAACTCATCCAATTGCACCAGCTCTCAAAATCCAGCGTAATCTGACCTGCGTCCGCCTTCGTCAGAAGCGTCAAACCATCGACAATTTTCGTCAGTCGCAATACCTCATCCAATTCACTTAAAAGCCGTTCGCGCTGTTCATCGCCGACCTTCGTTTGCAACATCGCCGTCTCCAACTCACCGCTCATCACCGTAAGGGGAGTTTTCAACTCATGCGAAGCGTGCAAAGTAAATTCTCGAATCTGTTGAAACGAATTCTCCAAGACGAGCCAATCATCGAGTTGAAAACTTCCGTCAACCGATCAAGTTCATCGCCATTTCCCGTGCGAGTCAACCGACTGATGCAGATTGCGCTCATCAATTTTCGCCGCCGCAGTTGTGATTTCTGTGACAGGCTCCAATGACTTCTTCATCATGAACCATCCGCCAGCAATTCCCACCAATGCCGCCGGCAAACCGCACCATGCAATAATCGCCACAACATCTTCCCAACCTTCAGCATCGTTATCGGCTTCGCCGTCGACGCCCGCGCCTTTTCAATCACCAGTTCGTGATACGAAAGCGCGCCGATCAGCAAAAGCGAAACAAAAAGAATCGCCGAATACCAAACAGTGAGTTTTGTGCGGATCGTCATGGGACACTCACTCCTTAATCACATAACCAACCCCGCGAACGGTATGCAGCAATTTGATTTCAAACCCATCATCCACTTTTCTCGCAACCGCTTAACGTAAACATCCACCAGGTTCGTCCCTGGATCGAAATTGTAGTCCCAAACTTTTTCGAGGATCGCCATGCGTCCGCAAATCCGCCAGGCGTGCGCATTAAAAATTCAACAATCGATATTCCCGCGCCGTTAATTCGATTTTTCGCTCACCGCGCCGCGCCAGATGCGTGACTGTATCGAACACCAGATCACGAACACGCAACTGCAACGTCACCGGTTCATTCGCGCGACGCCCCAGCGCACGAACCCGCGCAATCAATTCCGCAAGAGCAAACGGTTTTGGAAGGTAATCATCCGCCCCGGCATTCAACCCATCCACCCGCTCGTTCACCTGTCCTCGGGCTGACAGCAGGAGAACGGGCGTCAAATTTTTCTGTTCGCGAAGTTGCCGGAGCACGCTTAATCCATCGCGCCCCGGCAACATAATATCCATCACGATAGCATCAAACGGCGTTGAGTTCGCCATCACCAGCGCTTCATTGCCGTCGCCGGTGACATCCACCGCAAAGCTCTCCGCTTGGAGCGCTTTGCGGATAAACGACGCCGTTTTCCGCTCATCTTCAACGACCAAAACGCGCATAAGCGGATTTTAATGACGGAATCAGACGAATAGAAAGCAGGATTACTTCTTTTCATCCTTCTCGTCATCGTCTTCCTTATCTTTCTTATTCTTCTTACCTTCGTGCTTGGCCTCGTTGGCCTCATCCTTAGGCGTTTCGATTTCCTTGCGACACTTCGCCGGTATTCGCGTCAACATGCACTTCAGTAATATTCGCAGTTCCAGCCGTAGCGACATCGAAGGACCAAATCAAACGTCCATGTTCCTTCTCAAGCTCGCCTTCCTTCACCGTTCCGCCAGGAACCTGGGCTCACGCGGCAGCGAGTCGCTTCTTCTTTGCTGATCTTAGCGTGATAATGATGATGAGTCTCGCAGCCAGTGCCGATCAAGGCCGCCGCCGCCAACGTGCAAAATGCGATTTTCAAGTTCATAGTTTTTTGTATAACTGACACCTAACAGTAAACCGAATTTGCATTTAACGCGCATGAATCGACTATGACAAATCGTCATGCCTATCAGAGCGAACCCGCAACGACTTTCCCGCCCACCATCGTCATCAACACCTTCGTCGCTCGCACATCATCAACCGGGCAATGCAGAACATCGCGATCAACCATAATCAAATCTGCATACTTACCCGCCTCAAGCGAACCTTTCTTATCTCCTCGAAATTCAGGTAGCAGTTATTAATCGTATAAAACCGAATCACTTCCTCGCGCGATCAGACATTGCTCCGGTTTATCAACACTCCCTCGCTCCGTCTTACGCGTCAGTGCAACCCACATCCCCAGCCACGGATTCCACGGATTGGTGCTCTTAATCGAATCGAATTGCACCATGTGATCGCTCCCACCGCCAACCACGATGTGGTGTTTGAACCAGCTCTTCAGCGGGAAAAAATCCTCCATGCGCCGTTCGCCCAAAACCTTCTTCAACGCGTCACCATCTTTATAAAGCCACGCCGGTTGCACGTCAGCAACCACGCCCAACTTGGCGCATCGGCTGAGGTTCTTCTCATCCGCAAAATTCGCGTGCGTGACGAGAAACCGCCGCTTCGTGATATCCATCTGCTTGTCGATGTTCTCATAACAATCCAGCAACACATCCATCGCCGCATCACCAACGCAATGCGCCGTAACCTGCCAACCGCGCCGCGCCACTTCCGCGTAAAACGGATTGAGCAACTCCGGTTTCACAAACAACTGCCCGCGATACTTCGGATCAGTGATTTGGTAAATATCCGTCACACCCCATGGCTCGCGCATATACGCCGTGCCGATCAACATCCCGCCATCGAGAAAAATCTTAAACGGCCCGATGCGCACCCAATCATCACCCAGACCGGTCGGCCCATAAACGCCGTTCGTCGTCTTCGTAAACTCATCCAGTTTCTTGATCGCTTCATCTAAAGTCTTCGGCAACGGATCCATCAACCGCGTGCAATTCACCCGCACCGTCAACTCACCCGTCTTTTCCAAATCGCGAAACAAATCGATCGCCGCCGTTTCCGTCCGTCGTTCGCCGATGCTCGTTATCCCCTGCTCATTGTAGAGATGATGCAAATGTTTGACTGCGTCACGTTGCTCGCTGGCAGTCGGCTGACGAGTCGCCTGAGGATTTTTCAAAAGCGACGCCGCATTACGCAACACCCCGGTCGGCTCGCCCGTCTTCGCATCCTTCACAATTTCACCGGGTGTCGGATTGGGCGTATCGCGAGTAATGTTCGAAACCTCGAGCGCCTTCGAATTCACCACCGCCACCGGTCCCGAATTCCACAGCACCGGATTATTCGATGCCGCCTCATCCAGCTCCGCTTTCGTCGGCAACCGCATCTCCTTCATCCGCGTCGCATACACGCGCTCCAAGACAATCCAACTCCCCGCCGGCTTTTTCGTTGCCTGGGCACGAATCCACTGTTGCGCTTCCGCAATTGACTTGATGTAAGGCGCGCCGCCATCCAGCGTGCTCACCGAAGCCTTATACGAATGAACATGGCTATCATACAAGCCCAGGCATCACCGTCTTGCCGATGCGCATCAACAACGCGCGTTCCCGTCCCTTGGAAATTGGCAATATGTTGATCGTCATCCACCGCGAGAATCTTGTCGCCCTTGATCGCGATCGCCTGCGCGACCGAATACTTCTGATCAACCGTAATCACCCGCGCATCTCGAATAATCAAATCAGCAACCTCCGGGGCGGCGTGCGACGGATGGAATAACCAGGCAAACAAATAAGAGAACACGAAACAGCATTTCATGGCACAATCATTGTGCGCAGCAAAAAATCGCTGTGTCAGTAGTTTTTCAACTACGCAAACACCAACCCACGCGCCGCGGCGTCCAACTCCTTCCACTGTTCCGCGCGCCAAATCGCCCAACTCAAAGTCGCCCAATTTGCACTCGCATCAGCCGCAATGTCGGATGCCCGACCGCCGCCGTCATCCTCCGCACCTGCCGGTTTTTCCCTTCCACCAACTCCAATCCAATCCATCGATCCGGCACGCTCTTGCGAAACCGAATCGGTGGCTCACGCGGCGGGACATTCGGTTGTGGTTCAACCATCCACGCCCGGCACGGCAATGTCTTGCGACCTTGCACCACCACTCCGCGCGCCAGTTTCTCCAAAGCGCTTCAGCAGTAGGAATCCCTTCCACTTGGGCCCAATAAATACGCGCATGGGCGCGCTCCGGATCAACAATCGCGTGTTCAACCCCGCTTCATCACTCAACAAAAGCAGCCCTTCCGAATCTGCATCCAGCCGCCCGATAGCGATAAACATGCGGTGGAAAACGAAACTCGGCCAATGTTCGATTGGCCGAGCCGTCTGAAGTAAATTGCGATAAAACGCCGTATGGTTTGTTGAACGCGATGAGCACGATTCCGATTTTCAACTTACGATGTACGTTCAGTCGTAATCGTAAATCTTAAATCGTAAATTCTCAACGCCATCTCAACTGCACGCCGCCGCCGACGCGATAACGGGAGATTCATCCGTAATGCCCGCACCCACAGTGAAATTCAAATTGATCCACATGGCCAAAGGCTGCTGCGCGCCGAGTTCAATGATATTCTCAGTAATATTTTGTTGGCGAATTTTTTGGCGAACAAAATCGGCGCCTATGATGCCGTCCCCGAACATTTTCTGGCTGTAACCAAAGCGCAGGACATAGAAGTTCTCCCGCTCGTCCGGAAAAGGATCGGAGTTATGGATCCAGCCCACGTTCGCATGCACGCGACCACATTCCTCCGAAAACACAGTTTTCGTAACATAATAGTAGAATATCGGATCAACGCCACGGCTGTGCGTGCCCGTCGGAAATTCCAAATCAGCCGAAACACCCATCGCCAAGCGGCCATCAGTCTCAGTCATGAAATTGTAAAACGCGCCGAGGATAATATCACCGCTCGTGCTGGTCGGACCCGACCCGGTATAAACCGGAACCTCCAATCGTAAATGCGCATACGGCGCAAAGCCCCATTGCACTTCCGGCATCATCGTAAACAAGTCGCCACGCTGCTCTTCAGTCCCCACACGCCGATCGAATATGAAAGGCGTCTGCAGGCGCACTTCGCCGGTCGGCACCGCAAACGCGTCCTGCGTCTGGAGCGGATAACCCTGCTTTAAATCATAGCCGGTTTGGGGCGGCTCATTGCGGTCAAAAAACGCGGCGTCCGCGGTCAAACACATCGAAAGCACCGCACCCGTCACAGCAACACTCAGTAATTTGTTCATAGTATTTGCAATAGCTATTTATTTGACGTGTTAGACTGCAACCGATGCAGTCAATCAGGCAATCAGGTGAGGTATGAACGCGCAGTAAGGGATTGGCTGACTCCGACAAATCCATTTGAATAATGCTGGTATTTCTCGCCCGATTTTCTACCCTTCGCGCCCCTTGTTTATGAGTATCCAAACAACCACCCCAATCCAAAGCCCAATCGCAAACCCGGCCAAATCGCCGGACGCCGCACGCTACTTTTACAGCTGTGCGGCTCTGCTGATGTTCATCCTCATGCTCATCGGCTTCCAGCAGTTCTACCTGCACGGCAAAGCCTTCCCCAACCGCCCACTCGCGCCACCGATCCGCGGTTTGCTCATGACCCACGGCATCGCCATGTCCCTTTGGATGGTCCTGTTCCTCGTGCAGCCGTTCCTCGTCGCCACCGGCAATCGCAAAATGCACATGACCCTTGGCAAAATCGGCGCTGTCCTTGCTGCCTGCATTATCGGTTTAGGCATGTTCACCGCCATCCAATCCGCCAAATTCACCCCGCCGGAAGCGCGCATCTGGGGATTGTCCGGCAAAAACTTCATGGCCGTGCCCGTGCTCGGAATCATTTCATTTGCCGCTTATGTCGCCATCGGCATTTTCACTCGCAAAAAACCGCAAATCCATCGCCCCATGATGTTCATGGCTGTCATGTCAACCATGTCCGCGCCCATCGCCCGTATCGATTATCTCAGCTCACTCTATCACGCGACCATTTGGGAAACTATGTTCGGCCCCTACTTCATGACCCTCGTGATCGCCGGCGTCTTGTTCGTGATTAAATCAATTCTGACGCGCTCATTCGATCGCTACTTCGCCATCGGCTTTGTCACTCTCGTTGCGTCCAACTGGTTCATCTGGGCCATCGCCCCAACGAACGCCTGGCTAAACATCGCGACCGCATTGACGAACTAAGAAGCGCACTAACGCGGCAACACGTCCGGCGCATCAGCCACACCGTAGGCGAGCACTGCCAACGCCGCCGCGCATGCGCTCACGTCTTTCGCATTCAACTTATCCACTGTGTCCGCTTCCGTGTGGTGATACCAAAAATATCGCTCGTCGTGGACCATCAGGTCCGCGATCGGAACGCCGTCGTGGGCTAACTCCGCCACATCCGCCTCATCTGCGTCGCCTTTAAATTCCTTCACACCGATTGACGCGAGCGGGCGGCTGATCTTTTTGATGCGCGCAAATGCCGCGTCCGTTCCCTTGAACTCAAACCCGCGCGGCGCAAACGGACCCTGGTCCGACTCAATCGCCAGCACGTGTTTGGCGAGCTCAGCCTTGTGATCCTTCACATAAGTGCGCGCGCCCCGAAGTCCATTTTCCTCGTTCACCCAGAGCACCAAACGAATCGTGCGACGCGGTCGCATCCCAAGATTCTTCATCGCACGAACCGCCTCCCATGCCGCCAAACAACCGCCGCCATCATCCATCGCCCCCTGTCCGACGTCCCACGAATCAATGTGTCCACTGACGATAACGATCTCCTCCGGCTTCTCGCGCCCGACCCATTCCGCCACCACATTGCGCGACGGCGCATCCGGCAACATCTGCGCATTCATTTTCAATTTCACGACAACCCGTTCGCCGCGCTCCTGCATCCGCTGCATCAAGTCCGCGTCCTCCGGCGTGATCGCCGCGTGCGGAACTCGCACCGTATCATTCGAATAAAGCATGCCGCCCGTATGCGGCGTCTGCATCGAAAACGGCGTCACCGACCGAATCAAACTCGCGACACCGCCGACCCGCGCCGCTTCAATCGCGCCACGTCGCCGAATCTGCACCGTCTCGTGATATGTTTTGAACGGTTCGTTGAAGAGAATGATTTTGCCACGCGCCTGATCGCTGTGCTGATGCAAGTCATCAAAACTCTTCACCACCAGAACCTCCGCCGTAATCCCCTCGGCCGGGGTCGCGACACTTCCACCCAAACCCAACATCGGCAACACCCGATGCCGCGGCGCAATCAACTCCGCCGATTCCTCACCACGCACCCAATGAGGCACCATCACCAGCTCGCCATGGACATTTTGCAACCCGTCCTTCTTCATCTCTGCCAAAACCCAATCAATCGCCGCCTCGAGATTGGTCGAACCGCTAAACCGCGACCCAAACATGTCACACAAAGTGGCCAGCCGTTTGTAAGCAAAATCCGTCTTCGTCGTTTCGTCCATCAACCGGCTCGCATCCGAAGCGGACGCTGTGGACGGCATCAACATGCAAGCGAGGGCAGCAGCAACAGCGAGGCAAGAGTTAGTCATTCGCATTTGTGTCATATAAACGGATAACAATCGGATTTCATATTTCAAATTTGATATTTCATATTCCAAATTGGCGGTGGCGGCGAGTTGGGTGAAAATATTTTTCAGAAACCGCTCAAAATCTTACCCAGACTTGGACCAACCCACGCACGACAGTCGCGACTTGGATGAACTCCGTTAGGAGTGCCATGTCTATAGATCGAATGTGTGTCACCATCCCAATTTGTTTTTCGGCGGCGCGGGATTTGCGGCCAAAACAATCCAACGGCTTTCCCCCGCGCCGCTGAAAAACAAAATCAAATGTGGCTGGGTGTGCCGTTCTATAGATATGTCACTCCTCCGGAGTTTCGGAACCGTCCAACTTTGCCCCTTGAACGACGCACCTTGAGCTGCAACCCTCGTCCCGTGAGGCGACGGTCGAAAATTTTGCTCCTGGGCGCGTGTATTCTGATTGCGCTCATTGCCGTCTGCTTCTTCTGCCTTCGCGATAACGAGCCTTCCTACAATGGACGGACGTTGAGTGCTTGGTTGCGAGTTTATGGCGATGCTTCCGTTCAATCGGAACAAAAGGAGAATTCCAGACAATCGGTTATCGCAATTGGTACAAATGCGATACCCGCTTTGTTGAAATGGACGACTTTTGAACAACTTCAACGCGACCGACGGTATTTCGCACTGTGGCGCAGGCTTCCCCACAGAATATTGAAAAACCATTTCATCATCTCCGTAGCCTTGAGAACCATGGAACATATCGCGATTGCACAAGATGGTTTTTCCATCCTTGGTACCAACGCTATTCCCGCGATACCGGAACTCAGTCGCCGGTTCTGCAATACCACAAATCGTGAGCAGGCCGATATTGCCGCCATTTCGTTGCAATGCATGGGCGAACCTGGTTTTCAATTTTTTACAAATGCGATCGTGGCCGGATGGACGAAGTCTCAAACACTGATGGCCATTGGCGCAATCGGTCCGATGCGTCACAGGCTGGGAACGAATGTGTTGTCTGCGGTTCCTTTGCTGATCGCTACTGCAAATACATCTGATGTCGAGATCGCGGACAAAGCAGCAAGCACTCTCGCCGACCTCGGAGCCTGTGCTGACCAAGTCGTTCCGGTAATTGTCCGGCGGCTTAATTCGACTAATGCTGCGGTACGTTCGCACCTGATTTATTGTCTGTTGGACTTTGGTGATGCTGCAAAAACAGCAATACCAGCCGTGCGTGTTGCTGCCATTAACGGGGATGATGACGTCCGCCATGCCGCCGAATATTTTCTTTCGCACGTCGGGCAGGTGCGAACAAACGTTTCCTCGTCGTATGAATAGCTAGATTCCTTCATTCATCTTCATAAAAACTCTTTCTCTTTATTTGTCGGAGACGGACGTGAGGAGTCTCTAATTTCTCAGCGCTTTGACTCAAAAAGTCAGAGCCTCCTCACGTCGGCTGCTACATGGTTTTTGTTTCTGTGTTTCGTATCGCAGGCCTCCGAGCCGGTTCGCGGGAGCGAACAGCAAAATAATTTGTTCTAATCTCCCGTATCGCAGGTTTCCAAACCTGCGTGCCGTCGAAATTCGGACGCGCGTGGATATTTTCACGCGCAGCCGATTTAGAAATCGGCGATACGGCAGGTTTCGAAACCTGCGATACGTTCAATACCCAATCGTAATTTCCAACGGCGCAGATTTCCGTTTCGTCGCATGCAACGCCAGGGCCAACGCCCAGAACCGATCCGCATGCCCGTTCTGCCCACGATCAGCGCTGAACCGCACATTCCCACTCGACGTATGCTCCTTGCGGATCGCCCGCAAATCAGTGCGCAACAACCGATCATTCGGAATCCGAATCGTCCGATCCTCAAACGCCATCCGCACCGGGTAAGCCAATTCTTCCTTCACGGCAGGAGTGAAATGGACACCTTCCACTTTGTATTTGCCGAAGCGTTGTTGGGCGCGTTCGGCAAATTGACGGCCGATGCCGGTCTGGTCGATGCAACAGCGCTTCACTTGCGGCAACGCGAGCAAGTCGTAGAGGCACTTCTCCTGCGCTTCGAACGACGCCTTCTCCATCACCTCAATTCCACGCGTGTAATAAACGCTGCCGGCCTTTTCCAAAACGTGGATGACCGTCAGATCGCGAGCACGACCGACGTCCACGCCGACAAACAATTCCGGATCGGTCAGGTTCGCCGGCATTTCCCAATCTTCACCGCTCGGGTATTCGCACGACCCGATCAGGTCATACGACAAAAACGCGCTCTGCTCATCGCACGGAATGCACATTTGTTCCTGCAAAAACGTTTCCTCATCCGGCGCCTGGTGCTTGAGATAATCGAAATACTCCGCCTCATCCATCTGCTGGCGCTGATCACTCTCCGCCAACTTCATCTGCATTCGGTACAACAACCCCTGCTCCAGCGCATCCTGCAGCGTCACCTTGTGGAAGCTGAACCCCTTCGGATTCCCTTTGTGCAGAATCTCATCAATCAGCTCCTGGAAATAATTCTGCCCGCCGCGCGCCGTCGAAAATATCTCCATCGTTCCACCCCACGCCAACCCCGGCCCGGCAATCGCAAAAAGCTGTCGCGGATCCCGATGCAGCGCGAACTCATCCAAAATGCGATCCCCGCGCTTGCCCGCCTGAGCATTTGGCGACGAACTCATCGCATGAATCTTCCGCCCATTCCGAAACTCCAACACATGCGCCTTCCCTCCCTCCTCATCCACGATCGACGTCCCCAAATACTTCGCCGTGATATTCATCGCCGTCGCAAACGACTTGCACTCCTGCACAAAAGCCAACGCTCCCGCCTCATCCCGCGACGCCACCCAGGCATCACAACGCGCGCTCTTCACGCTTTTGCGTCCGACCGTTTCCAACTCCGTCATCCACGTCCACCCGATCTGCCGCGCCTTAACCGCCAACTTGAACGCCGACCGATCCAACACCCAATTCCGCTGATACGGCAATAAAAGCGCCCCACCCGGCTTCACCTTCGCCTTGCCGAAAAACGGTCCCTTCAACAAATCCGGATACATTGCATCCAGCCTGACATCCGCGAACGGCTTCAACTCCACCCTATCCACAAACCGCTCCACCGTTTCCACCGACACCAACTGCGACGCCAGCAAAGCTGCCTGCGCCGTCACCTTCTGTTTCAAACTCATCTTCATAATATTTTTTCCTTTCAGTAGCAGCCGACGTCAGGAGGCACCAACCCCCTCACCTCGACCGCCTTTCATTGTTTCGTTTCCATCTGCTCTTCCCTATCTGCCATTCCCGCCTTTCTTCCATTCGATGTTGGACGTTGGAATGCGATCCGGACGTTCCGGTTGGACGTTGGACGTTCGCCTTCCCACTCACCGACTCACCGACTCACCGACTCACCGACTCACCCACTTTCGATTCTCAGAGCAACCGCATCGCCTTATGAATCTCCGCCAACCCCTCCTCCGAAATCCCCTCCGCCTTCTCCACCGCGCTAACCAGCTCCTTCTTCTGTTTCGCCACATGATCGCGATACCGTTGAAACGCCAGTTCCATGCGCTTGCGCCGTCCCCGATCCCGCGCCTGATCACTCGCCGCCCGCGCAATCCGAAAGAAAACCTCCGGTTTACTCTGGATAAGCGAAGCCAACTTCCCGCTCTGCAAATCCTGCAACGCGTGCAAAATCTGCGTCGCAATCAGCAACTCATTAAACCGCTCAAACCCTTCCCTCTGATTTTCGTCGATTTCACCAAGCGCATTAAAAACCCGTCCCAAATCCGCCTGCAATGCCGCAACACGTTCCTGTTCCTGCAACCAGTCTTGATGACCTCCGTGGCGCCACCTCGACAAATCCCACTTCTTCAAACCAGAAAACCCCTTCTCCGCAAGCCTCGCTAAAATCTCCGAATACGTGCGCCCATCCCTCATCTCCGCATTCACCCATTCACGCACCTCAAACGGCAAATTCGCCACCTTCCCCCAGCGTTTATGACCCTTGAGCACTCCAGCCACCCCGCCGCTCATTGAAGCCGGCCCCTCTGCATCACCACTCGACGCCACGCGACCGCGATCCACGCCGCCTGACGCAGATGACTCCACTTGAGGAATTCTTATTCCCAATGCGTGATCTACTCCCCCGAACCGATTGGTAGCTTCGTCAGGCGCACCACCCTCACCACCCATATTTTTGTTATCGTTATTCAAATTCATGCCAAAGTTTTACATATAAAGCTACGACCCGTCAAAAACTGTAGGGAAAGGAAGGAAGCCAGGGAAAGGAGGGAAAGAAACAGCACTTTTATATGACAAAATGTGGCTATTAAGGCACTAAGGCACAAAGATTGCTGAGGCTGTTTTTAACCACGGATCAAACACACGTATCGGAAAAACCAAAGGGGAACGGAGGACACAGAGCTGATGCAAAGAGTTACTGATAGCTTGATGAAATATCTTGATACCATGAACCAACGCGTTTTGAACTCCAGAGGAGTGACATGTCTATAGATGGATGTACCCCACCGCCCCAATTTGTTTTTCGGCGGCGCGGGATTTACGGCCAAAAACCATTCGAACGGCTTTCCCCCGCGCCGCCGAAAAATAAAATTAGATATAGGTGGTCGTGCAGTTCTATAGATATGTCACTCCTATGGAGTTTCGAAGACCCACAGAGGTTGCTGGAAAAGATTCGCTGAAAGCTTGAGGAAATATGTCAGCTTCACGAAATTGTCGAACGCAATTTCTGGCCTCTCCTCGTGGCTGTAACCGGTCATCTCTTTGGCCAAATCAACCGGAATATTAAAGATGAAATCAGCGCCCCCCTCTTCCTCTTGCTGCTTGGTTAAGCGCTCGCGAATCGCGGCGAAGACAGCGGGGGGCTGACCCTCAACCTCCAAATGCCCATCGCCCTCTTGGGCGTCATGAGTGACTGACCAAATCTGCTTGCCGTCTTTCCAGCCGGCTGCACGGCTGACCATAACATGCTCCTCAACAAAGCATGCGACGACCTCACAACCACGCGACACTTGCCGTGCCTCGTCGTTTGTGAGTTCATGCTGGCCATGGATCACCAGATACCAACCGCTCGGCAACGAGCCTCCGCAGTATGGTGCCTTGCAATACTCCTTGCCGATATTCTTCAGTCCGAAGTCGTGCAAGACCGCCACCGACGGTTTTCCACGAACTGCAAACCAAGTTAGTGATGCACCCATACGCGTTACGATAGCGAACGTCCCGAATCAGCTACAGCCGCCAGGCCGAGATTTCCGAATTGCCAACGACTGTCACGGCGGCTGTTAGCTGCATGCGGCTTGTTCGGCAGAGCTGGTTTGAATTGTGTATATATGTTTCTTTGTGGAAATCTTTTCGCAAGCTCCGCTTCCAGATCATGAAATAGCTTTTCAAAATCTTTAATCGAATCTTGGTAGCAACAGCCGTTTATGGCCAGCGACTCGATGTTCGGGCCTTCCCCCAGACTGATTATGACAAACGTACGCTGCAGTGCCTGATAGGACATGCCCCGCAATTTGTGCCGGTTATCGTATATGCCTCCGTCTTTTGAAAATGAGCGCTCGGAAAAAAAGCCATCCAACATGGAAACGGGTTCTGCATTCGTCTCCCTGATAAGGTCCATGCTTATCAAAAAGGTGGCTTTTGGCACCGTGTTCGATGGGGTCTTCGAGCAGGACGACAAAACGACAGCTAACAAAAAAAGACTGATATAGAATCTCATGTAGCGAGGTAGGCCGAATAATTAATATGCGACAACTGTTCGCATAGTTTTAATTGGCGAACAAGGGTTTTATAGGTGGCGCGTCGGTTTGGAATTGCAAACCGGATGGCGTAACCTGCTTGTCCTGAGTCCTGTAATTATTTCTCGCGAAACTCAGTCGCCTCCCCCAATGCCTCTACGGCGACCGCAGCGATGAGAGCGGTCAGCAACAGGCCGCACAGCCCTATGGTTACCGCCAGCAGGCGCGTGAGAAAAAACTTTGGCGCGATATCGCCGTAGCCAATGGTCAGGCCGGTCACGAATGCGAAATAGATCGACTCATGGATGGACCAGCCTTCGCGCAGACCGACCACCAAGCCGAGCCCGACAATGAGCATGAGGATGGCTGACAGGATCGGCCACACCACGCCCAAGCCACTGAATAGCCCCTTGAGGAATTTTCGTCTCAACGTGCGTCGATCCATACTGTCTCCCAATCTACCACCTGAAACCCATTCTCGACGGCCTGTCCAATCAATAATACGCTGGAATTTCCATAGGGGGAAATCAAGGCGCTGCTTTGGGTTGACTACACAACATTGACACGCCGTTGCTTCACGTTATAATCCCTTCGGCCGCCGGTCCTTACCGGCATTCGGTGAAGTGCAACCCGGATATGATCTTTGACAAAAGTTGCAGGATTTCCTGCTCCAAAACCGCTCCACTTTGCAACTAATTGCAGGAAGGAAGCGGAAGTTGCAGGAAGTTGCAACATTCCGATGATATTTTTTGTGCGGGGCGGATTGGACGAATCCCATTGTGATAGATTAAGGGGAGCGACCGTCCCTAGCTGGAGTTTATGGGCCGCTTCGAAACAGGGCTTTTGTTTTCGAGTCAACTACGACAATCTCGCTACTTATCCGCTCATCACCTCGGCGGCTACAATTATGAAATTACGCTGTTTTAAACAATCAAAGCCCATCATCGGCATGATCCACGTCGGCGCTCTGCCGGGCACGCCGCGCAATCGGGAACCGTTGAGCAAGATCATCAAGAGCGCGGTCGCGGAAGCGAAGATTTACCGGCAGTGCGGCATCGATGGCATCGCAATTGAAAACATGCACGACGTGCCCTTTTTGCGCAGCGCGGTCGGCCCGGAGATTACGGCCGCGATGGCTTTGGTCGGAGCAGCGGTGAAGACGGAGTTCGGCGGGTGTGTGGGCGTGCAGGTTCTGGCGGGTGCGAATAAGGAAGCGATGGCGGTGGCGCACACGGCAGGACTCGATTGGGTGCGCGCGGAAGGTTTCGTTTTCGGGCATGTCGCGGATGAAGGCTACATCGAATCGTGCGCGGCGGAGTTGTTGCGTTATCGCAAACAGATCGGCGCGGAGAAGATCGAGGTTTGGACGGATATCAAAAAGAAACATTCTTCGCACGCGATCACGGCTGACGTGTCGCTCGCTGAGACGGCGCATGCGGCGGAGTTTTTTGACGCCGACGCGGTCATCGTTACCGGAAACATGACCGGCGCTTTGCCCTTGCCTGATGATTGCCAGGCGGCGCGGGATGGTTGCGAGTTACCGGTGGTGATTGGCTCAGGGATCGACGAGCAAACTGTGCGCGAATTTTTGCACATGGCCGATGCGTTTATTGTCGGCTCGTATTTTAAGAAAGATGGGAAATGGTCTAATGGCGTTGAAGCCAAGAGAGTAAGTGGGTTGTTGAAGGCGGCGCGAGGTCGGTGACTTTT
The DNA here is from genome assembly GCA_963702845.1 of uncultured Verrucomicrobiae bacterium. Taxonomy (GTDB): domain Bacteria; phylum Verrucomicrobiota; class Verrucomicrobiia; order Limisphaerales; family Palsa-1400; genus JAICXV01. The sequence goes on from OY969763.1 coordinate 2,600,762, forward strand.
TCGGAGTGCGCCCGTCTCGGGCGCAGCAACGTAAAACTCACCGCGGGGTTAATTCGAACGTTCAGTCGATGCTTGGCACTGCTGCGGGCGAGGTCCCCGTCCGCACTCCGGAAACCGTTTCAGTATGCGCGGCTGTCGCGGCTCTGCTGCCCTTGGTGAAGGACAGCACGAAGATCATCGCGGCGAGCACTAGGTAAGCGGAGGTGAATTGGTATGGCACAAGGCGCGTGGGATCGGTGAGGTGCCATGGGAAATACATGTTGCCGTCGGGCATGGCCGAATGGATGACGCCGAAGAATGTGAACGCCGCGAGGACGAAACAGTAGATGACGGCTTGTCGTAACGTGCCGTTGATGAGGCAAGCGATGAGCGCGCCCCAAAGCATGCCGGTCAATATGAAACCGTTGCCGAGCGCGACGATGATTTGCAAATCGGGCAAACCTTTTTCCACTTTGACAATCAGGGTGGCGAAGGTCGCGGCAGGCAACCACATGCCTAATTTGATTTGGAGCAGTCGAGCGACAGTTGGGAAAAAAGAGAACGCAACGGCCGGCGCGTGTTTTGGTGGTGAGGCGAGGAACGCCTGGCAGATGATGTCCAGCGCGACGAAGATCAGAATGGGCGCGAGCACGGCGCGCGGGATGAGGTCGACGATGAAGCTTAGATAGCCGAGGATTCCGCCAAGACCAACGAAGACTCCAGTGAAAATCGTGTAGCCTATGCGGCTGCCCATCGCTTTGTACGCCGGTTGGCCGATGTATGGTGTGCTTTGCGCAACGCCACCGAAGACGCCGGCGAGCAACGTCGCGCAGGCTTCGACAAGGAGAATGTCGCGGGTCTTGTAGTCGTCGCCAGCGACGCGGGCACTTTCGTTGACGTTAACACCGCCGACGACGGTGAGCAGTCCGAACGGAATGGCGATGGGCAAATATTTGAGTGCCTCGCGAAAACCGTGGACGAAGCCGAGTGTTGGCTGTGGCATTGCGAAATGGAGGTTATCCATTTTCGGATGCGCCATCTCGACACCCCAAATGCCAAAGTGGCCGAGCGCATAATATATAATGGTGCCGAACCCGACGGCGATGAAGCACGCCGGGCGCATTGCCGGGCAATCGGCGTTGCGCGACGAGGTTGTAGAGGATGAGGCCGAGTGAAATCATCCCGACAACCGGCAGGCTGAAAATATCCTGCAGCGGCAGGAAGCCGATGAGCGCGAGGCCAATGCCGGCGAGTGAACCGAGCAGGCCGGCTTGTGGAACGATTTTTTGGACCCAGCCGCCAAAGAACGAGAGCACGAGTTTGAGCGTGCCGATCATGATCATGGTGGCCATGCCGACTTGCCATGTGAGAATGGCAGCGTCGTGTTCGGCCATGCCGCGTTGTTTCAGCGCGACAAAGCATGGCCCGAGAACCGTGAGCGCGAGACCGATGGTCGATGGAGTATCGAGCCCAAGCGGCATGGCGGTGACATTGGGGTTGCCGGTGCGCTGGCGCAATTTCACCGCCATCCAGGTGTAACAAAGATTGCCGAACAAAACCGCCAGCGCGGTGCCGGGCAGCATGCGTTGATAAACGATGTCAGCAGGGAATTGAAAAGCGAAGATGAGAATGCCCGCGAGGAACGACAAAACGGTGACGTTGTCAAACATCAGGCCGAAGAAGCCGTTGACGTCTCCCGCGGCGAACCATTTTTTGTTCATGTCGGTTGGAGTTATGACGTGTCGTTTCTTAACACTACGCGCGCATCGGGTCAATTGACGATTGACGGTGACGCGAGCCGAGGCGTAGTCTCGGAAACGTCCCATAAGTGTAATTAACGACTGTTTATGAAAAAAGTTTTAAAAAACGCTTCGTTGCTCATCGCGCTCGCCATCATTGGTGGCTGTTCTGAACAAGCCACCAACGATTCTCCGGCTGCAGACAAGGACAGCGTCGTCCTTCGCGGCTCGAACACCGTCGGCGAAGAACTCGCGCCGCGATTGATCCAGGAATATTCGAAGGCACATCAGGGCGTGAAGTTCGACACGGAGTTTAAAGGCTCCAGCTACGGACTCGGCGCGTTGATGGTGGACCGTTGCGACGTGGCGGCAACTTCGCGCGTGGTGAACACAAACGACGTCGCGTTCGGCAAAGATCGCAATGTTAATTTCGAAGACCATTCGATTGGCGCTTACGCGGTCGGCGTCGTGGTGAATGCGCAAAATCCGACGGCGAATTTGAGCCGCCAACAGGTACACGATATTTTCGTGGGCACCATCAAAAACTGGAACGAAGTCGGCGGACCGGATGCGCCAATCAATATTTATATCCGTAATCCTGTGTCCGGCACGCATATGGGATTTCAGGAATTGGCCCTGGGCACAAATTCGTATGCGCTGAATGCCAAGACGTTCATCGATTACAAGGCGCTTGTGGCGGCGATCAAAAATGATCCAAACGGGATTGGCTATTCCAGCCTGAAGACGGCAACAGAAGGCGGCGCGAAATTGGTTTCGGTCGACAACATCGCACCAAGTGACCAAGCGGTGCAAAAGGGTTCATATCCTTACGCGCGCGGCTTGCACCTCTACACCAACAAGAATCACGACAAAAAAGCGGCGTTGGACTTCATCAATTACGTGACCTCGGCGGACGGGCAGAAGGTGCTCGCCGAAATGGATTTTGTTCCGCATTCTTAAGGCGTGTCCGCAAAGCATCTGTTACCTGAAATCAAGCCGGCGCCGCCTCATGGACATTGGGTCCGTTTTTTGCCGGACGAAGAACCGGTGCTCGTGCAGAAGGGCCACTGGATTGGCTTCGATCTGGATGGGACGCTAAGTCGCACGGATAATCCCGGGCATTTCGAACCGCCCTACCCGATCGGTGAACCGTTCTCTGAAATGTTGGACGTGGTGAGCGCGTTAAAGAATGCGGGTGTGCAGGTTAAAATTTTCACCGCACGCGCCTGTGAACCAAGCAACGTGCCATTGGTGAAGGCTTGGGCGCAAAAGCACGGCCTGGGTGATCTCGATGTAACGCACCAGAAGGATTACGATTTATTGCGCTTTTACGATGATCGCGCGATTCAAATCCGTTGGCCGGGCACGATGATTACCAGCCCCCTCAAGAGCCAGCACGTTTAACCGCACACTGCACAAGATTCTTGGCAAATGGCGGGTCGCAATGTTGAATGACGCGATGAAATGTTGGTTTTGTGCCCTACTGCTTTCTCCGATTCTCGCGCTTGCCGCCGAGCTTTCCGATAAAGACCTGCCGCGTTATCCTGCGATCCCGTGCGACAAGGCCGTCGAGTCAATCAAGATCAAGACCGGTTTCAAAGTCGAGCTCATCGCGTGCGAGCCGTTGGTGACAGACCCGATTGCGCTCTCGATCGATGAGAACGGCAAGATGTATGTCGTGCAGATGAATGATTATTCTGAGTTGCGCGACGTTCATCCGCACCTCGGCAAAATCGTTGTGCTAGAAGATACCGATGGCGACGGCAAATACGACAAGTCGCACGTGTTTGCGGATGATTTGCCGTGGCCGACGGGCGTGTTTTGTTACGACGGAGGAATTTTCGTCGCGGCTTCGCCCGATATCATTTACTTGAAGGACACGAAAGGCACGGGCAAGGCGGACGTTCGCAAAGTCATCTACAGCGGATTTGGCACGAAGAAAGATAAGTTGAACGTGCAAGCGCTGGTTAATGGATTTAATTGGGGTTTGGACAACCGAATTCATGGTTTGGCGGCGGGCAACGGTGGTTTTGTGACGAATGTTGCGCTCCCGAACTCAAAGCCGCTCGACTTGGAGCGCCGCAATTATTCTTTTAACCCGCACACTTACGAATGGCGCGCGGAAGCCGGCGGCGGACAGTATGGACTGGGCTTCGACTCGCGCGGGCGCAAGTTCACGTGCAGCAACGCCGACCATATCGACACGTTCATGTATGAGCTTCGATATGATCGCAACCCGCTTTATTCCATGCCGGCGTCGATGGTGTCGATTCCGGTCGACGGTGGAGCCGCGGAAGTTTTTCGGATCAGCCCTGAAGAACCGTGGCGGCAGGTTCGGACGAAGTGGCGCGTCAGCGGTGTGCATCCAGGGATGATTGAAGGCGGGGGCAAGGCTTCCGGTTATTTCACCAGCGCGTGCGGCATCACGATGTATCAAGGCGATATGTTCCCGGATGGATTTGAGGACAACGCGTTCATCGCGGAACCTTCGGGCAATCTTGTCAGCCGGAAACTGGTCTCGCACGTTTCGCCGGAGACGGTCGCGCTAAAAGCGGAACGCGCACCTGACGAAAAAACGAATGAATTTCTGGCGTCGCCGGATTTGTGGTGCCGCCCGGTGCTGTTCGCAAATGCTCCCGATGGCAGCCTTTATCTCATCGATATGTATCGCGAGATCATCGAGCACCCGTGGTCCTTGCCTGAGGAGTTGAAGGCGAAGTTGGACCTCAACAGCGGCAATGATCGTGGCCGCATCTATCGGATTATACCGGACAACTTTAAACAACGTCCGTTCCGTCCGTTGGGCAAAGCGTCCACTGCTGAACTCGTGTCGACTTTGGACGATGCGAATGGTTGGTATCGCGATACGGCAGCGCGTTTGCTGTACCAACGGCAGGACAAATCCGCGGCTCCTGCGCTCGCGAAATTGTTGATGGATGGCAATCGTTATGGACGGTTGCACGCGTTGCACGCCCTGGATGGATTGGGTGTGTTGCGCCAGAGCCACGTCATTGCTGCGATGGGCGATTCGGATTGGACAGTGCGAGCGCATGCGATCGAGCTTTCGGAAAAGTTTTTGAAAAAGCCGAGCACACAGCTTTGGACGCGACTGGCGTCGTTGACTTCGGACAGCTCGCCTGAGGTGCGTTATCAATTGGCGTTCACGCTCGGCGAGACAACCAAGCCGGAACGAATCAAATTGTTGGAAGAGATTATCGCGCGCAGCCCATCGGATTCGTGGATGCAAGCAGCGGTGTTCAGTTCGCTGGCACAGGGTGCCGGTGAAATGTTCACGATGGCGGCGGCTGATCCGCAGTTTCGCGATGGCGGGAAGGATTTTATCCGCCAACTGGTCGAGTTGATCGGAGCGAAGAATAATTCGGATGAAGTGAAGCAAGTGATTGGCTATCTCGCGTCTGGCAACGATCCGGCGTTGAGTTTCGCGGCGGTGCGAGGGCTTGGCAAAGGACTGCAACGATCGGGGACTTCTCTGGCGGCAGTCGATACGGATGGAAAGATGGCGACGATCATGAAATCGGCTGAGGAAACAGTCGCGAATTCACAGGCTGACGCGAAGCAGCGCGTGCAGGCGATTCAACTTCTCGGCGAAACGAGCTTTGATCGTGTGGGCACGAAACTTCTTTCGTTGTTGAATTTGGATGAACCCGAGGCGGTGCAGTTGGCGGCGTTGTCGACCGTGGCGAAGTTTTCAAATCCGCAGATTGCATCTGACCTGACGAATCGTTGGGCAACGCTGACGCCGCGCGTGCGGGCCGAAGCGCTGAACGTGTTACTGTCACGCCCGCAACGCGCGTTGGTGTTGCTACAGGCGGTGCAGGGCAAGATCGTTGGCCGCGCTGAACTCACGACTGCGCAAATCAAGTTTTTGAACAATAGCCGCGACAAGAACGTGCGCACGGAAGCGCAGAAAGTTTTGGCCGGACTAAATGTGGCTAAGCGCCAGGATGTCGTGAACCAATTTATGCCTGCGCTTAGCCTAAAGGGAGACGCGGCGCACGGTAAGAAACTGTACGAAGAACGTTGTTCCTCGTGCCATCGTCTCGGCGGCGAAGGGCATGCACTTGGGCCTGACCTGGTCACGGTGCAGGCGACCGGCAAAGAGAAAATGCTCGGAAACATTTTGGATCCGAACCGCGAAGTGGCGCCGCAATTCCAGGCTTATGAAGTGGAGTTGAAAGATGGCGACAGCTTGATTGGGTTGGTCGGCAATGAAACGGCTTCGAGCATCACCGGTACGACAGGCGTTCGGCAAAGAAGAAGTTGTGCCGCGTTCGAACATCGCGCGTATTCGTAATCAAAATCAATCGCTCATGCCCGAAGGGCTTGAAGCGGGTTTCAAACCGCAAGACGTCGCGGATTTGTTGGAATACGTTTCCACCGCGAAAGGGAACTAACGCGTTCATGAACGCGGACTCGGGCAAGAACGCTTTGATCGTTTTCGAGGACGAGCATTTGCTGGTGATCAACAAACCAGCCGGGCTCAACACTCACGCGCCGAGTCCGTACGCAGGTGAGGGCATTTATGAATGGCTCAAGAACCGTGAACCTCGTTGGGCGCGGCTCGCGATTATTCATCGGCTCGACAAAGATACTTCGGGGCTGATGGTGTTTGGGAAATCCAGCATTGCAAACAAATCCCTGACAGCGCAGTTCGCCACGCGGCGTGTTCGTAAAGCTTACATTCTCGTCACGGACAAACCTGTCTCGTTTCAGCAGTTCACGGCGCGAACTAAACTCGTTCGGATCAACGAACGTTATGCGAGCAGTAAGGAAAAGGGGGATTTGGCTGAGACAGTGTTTCGAAAACTTCCGCCTCAGAATGACAATCCGTGCCTGACGTGGGTTGAAGCACAGCCGCTCACAGGGCGCACGCATCAGATTCGGGTTCACGCGACGGAGAAAGGGTTTGCGATTTTGGGCGATCCAATTTACGCCGGGTCCCCTGCTCCACGGCTGTGTTTGCATGCAGCAGAATTGAGCTTTGAACATCCAGCTACTCGGAAAATTGTCAGCTTCAAAGCCGAACCGAATTTCTTCGAAAACCCACGGCTTGCGATTCGGCAGCAGCTAATCGATCCGCAATTGACGAATGCGTTTCGTGTCATCCATGGCGCCGCCGACGGCAATGCCGGTTTGTTTGTGGAACGATTTGGCGATTGGTTGCTGGCGCAATCGGAACGGCCTCTTACGTCGCAACAGCAGACACAACTGGCAACGCTCCTGCGCGATCTGTCGTGCCGGGGCGTTTATCACAAGCTGCTCAGGAAAGAAGTGCAGAAGGCCGGGTCGGATGCGTCGCCACAGCTCATTTGTGGTGATGCCGCGCCAACGCAATGGACGATTCGCGAAAATGGAGTGCAATACGCCATTCGCTTCAGCGAAGGTTATTCGGTTGGAATTTTTCTGGATCAGCGCGACAACCGTCGCCGATTGCAAAGCGGATACATTGCGCCGGAATTTGCGTTGCCGGCTCGAGGTGAAATTCTGAATTCATTCGCATACACGTGCGCCTTTTCTGTGGCGGCCGCGAAGGCAGGCCATCGTGTAACCAGTCTTGATCTGTCACGAGGCTATCTCGAATGGGGCAAAGAAAACTTCCAATTAAACGGCCTCGACCCTGCGCAGCACGACTTTATTTATGGTGACGCATTCGATTGGTTTCGGCGGCTGGCGAAACAGAATCGGCTGTTTGATGGGGTGTTGTTGGATCCGCCAACCTTTTCGCGGTCGAAGGAAGGGACGTTCCAGGCTGAAAAAGATTACGGGAAATTGGTCGCGGCGGCGCTGCCACTAATTAAGCGCAACGGCGTGCTATTTGCTTCGACGAATGCAGCGAAGTTGAAGCCGGAAGACTATTTGAAAAGCATCGCGCAATCGGTCGCCAGCGCGAACCGCAAGATCGTGCAGCAGCACTATGTCCCGCAAACACCGGATTTCCCGATTACTCGGGAGCAGCCGGGTTATCTGAAGACGGTTTGGATGCGCCTGAGCTGAGGCGCTCACGAGTCATCGATTGGGAAATAAAACTTGGACCTTTGGGAGCGCTCGATTTTCTAACAAAGAAAATGATTAGACCAACCAACAGCGCCAACACTCCAGATCCGGCCGCGATCCACATTGTTTTCGGTTGAGCGGGAGTGACGACGGCTTGAGCGGGCGTGACCGACGGTGCAGACGCGGTTGTCGGCATTGCCACGGCGGAATTTGACGCGGGCGCAGACGCTGCGGCAAGGGGTGTGTTTATTTTAGCAACAACGGCGACGGGAGCGGAGGTTGCGGTAGCAGGCTGCGTGATGGGAACAACCGCATTCGATTGGACTGACGGTGGTGTCACAGCTATGGGCTTTGCAACAGTCGTCGGTGTTACGATAGGAGCGTTCGTCGTGCTCTCTGCTTTTGCAACGGCAGCAGCGTTTGTCGCGGACTGCTGTGTCACTGGAGTGGCGGTGACAGCATTGGTTTGCGCTGCTTGAACAGCGGCGATTGCGGCATTCGACTTCTGTTGAATCAAATCGGGTGAAGGACCGACGTGAATAATCAGCGGCGGTTTTTTCTCCAGGGGGGCTGGGGCGACTACTTCGGCTGGGGCCGGAATGCTTTGAGGCACCTGTGAAGCGGCGGTTTCTTTTTCCATCACTTCAGGTAGCCGGATTTTAGCGTCTGCGGGGTTAACCGTAAAATCGGCCAGCGCACCTTTGCGTACTGCGAGGAGCGTCACGAATGGAATGTGTTGTTTACGAAAACCGTCGCGGAATTCTTTTTGTAACTGATCAATTTCGTTATCGAAGGGCAGGCCGGTGAGACGATCATTCCCAGTCGTTATCCAGATGATCGTCAACTTTTGTGAAGCTTTGACGATGTTTTGCAATAGAGGCAAGGCTTTGCTGAGGTCAGAACGATGGACAAATTTTTGCTTGGACATCCAGAACTCGATGGCGCTCTCGACATCTTGAACATGCTCGTTTCGCCAGATGACCATTGGGAAATCGGTGGTCAACTTGTCATTGTAGGTCCACAGGCCAACCGTATCGCCATACTTCATCTGGCCATTCAGTCCGGATTCAATGATGGAACGAATAGATTTTCTTAGGACCGTCTTGTCGGCATCCATCGCCTGGCTGGTTTCGATGAGGAAAAGAAATCGACCTCCCTGTTTCTCGGGAACAGCTTTTTCAGGCGTCGTTGTTTCGGGGGCCGCAAAGAGTGACACACGCAGCCCGATGAAGAGCGCGGCGCAAAGGAGGTAAAGGCAAAACCGTAGGTTCTTCATTTGGGCATTTTGAATTTCTGGCGCTCGCGCCGATTTCGGTCAGTGATTTCCCGCTGCTGTTCTTTCAATGCGCTCTCGATATCCTGGATAAAATTCAGACAGCTCGAGGCCATGCCGCCGAAGGATAGAACTGTGTCACGCTCTTTGAAATCATCGGTCACCACCAATACTTCGCCGTATGCGCCAAGGCGCGTTGCGACTCGTTCGATGATGTCGTCGGCGGTTTGGCCGGCGCCTGAATAGAGGACTTCCAGTTCGGGCGTGGAAATTGGTTTGGGAGTTCCGGGCGGCGCCCCTGCTCCATCAAACACAATGGTGATGGGAGTGCCGATGGCGTCGCGATACTGCGTGAGCCAATGGATCAACTCATCACGGGCCGTAGCGGAATGCCGCGCCTTGCCGGGCGCGAGTTCCGGCCAGTTGTGCAGCAGGCTATAGCCGTCGACGAGTATGCGCACCAGTGGCATGCAGCATGGTATGCCGGATTTGCCCGAGAGAATAGAGATTTTGCAAAAAGCAGCATTTGTGAGGGAACGCCGTTCAACGCAGTCGGCAACCTTGCGATGGCCAATTGCCGCACTACGCCTAGTTTCCAAAATTAGAAGAATTGATAAAGTCGGAGTCGACCCAAGGGAAGAGACGGAGGGTAATGTGCAGTTTAGAGAACAGGGATGGTCGGGAATTGAAAAAGTTGAATTAGCTGTAATCGTCGCACTTGCGTCATTGCTTTTGTATTTAATCGTGACGTAAACGAAGTGTTTTCATAGACAAAGCCAGCATCGGCACATACGATGCCGCGCAGAAGTCGCAGCCGCGTCTATGAGTATCGAACTGCAAGAAAAAGTGCTGGTTGTTCCCAGCGAAATCATCAATTCGCTTTGTCCGAAGCCGTTTTCGCGGAATACCGAGGGCGTCATCGATGCCGCGATTAAAAACGCGCAGTTTCTCGCGCGCAAAATCGCCGAGACAGATTTCAATTTTAAACAAATAATTCCATACGTGCTGGTTCGGCATGAGAACTGTTACGTGTTGATGCGGCGCACGACCAAACAAACGGAAGCGCGCCTGCACGATAAATATTCCATCGGCGTCGGTGGTCATATCAATGACGAGGACATGGCGAAGGGAATTGAGAACATCATCCAGCACGGGATGCGGCGCGAGATTGAGGAGGAGATGCTCATCAAATCAGAGCAGTCGTGCGAATTGGTTGGTGTCATCAATGACAATTCCAGCGAGGTATCCCGCGTCCACATGGGGCTGGTTTACGTGCTGACCACGGGTACGGCGGAGTTCGAGATCGCAGAGAAGGACAAATACACTGCGAATTGGGCGAGTTTAGAAGAGATGGCTGCGGTCTACGACAAGATGGAATCGTGGACGCAGATTGTTTACGACAATTTGTTGAAGCGAAGCTAGAAGTTAGGACCTTGCGGTCTTTACTAACGACCGTAATGCGCTGAGGTTTTCCACGTCTTCTTTGAGGTCTTTGCCTTTTGGGGTTTCCAAGCAGCCGGGTGTGTTTTTGAAACGAGCGTCGTTTACGATGTGTTTGAAACCTGCGCGGCCGATCTTCCCCTGCCCTATGTGCGCGTGACGATCAACGCGTGAACCCAAGTCGGTTTTGGAATCGTTGAGGTGAAAGGCCAAAATCTGCTTGCGACCGATAAGTTTTTCGATGTCCCCCATCGCTCCATCCCAACCTTTTGGCGTGCGGACGTCATAACCAGCAGCGAACAAGTGGCAGGTGTCGATGCATAAGCCGAGGCGCTCTGGCTTGTCAACACCATCAAAAATCTCCGCGAGGTGTTCGATCCGATTGCCGAAACAGGAGCCTTGCCCCGCTGTATTTTCTAATGCAATCCGAACATTGGCATCGTGCGTGGTAGTGAAGACTTCGTTCAAGCCTTCAATCACTTGCTTGAATCCGTGCGCCTCGCCCGCTCCGAGGTGTGCACCCGGATGCATTACGAGAAAAGGAACTTCGAGCAGATCTGCAATTTGGATTTCCTGAATGAGCGACTGCAGGGACTTGTCGCGATTTGGTGAAGGATCTGCGGCCAGATTGATGAGATAACCGGTATGCCCGAAAATTTTTGCGAACTTGTACTGCTTTTTGGCGCGTGCGAATTCGTCAATTTCCGATTGAACCGGCAGGCGCCCCATCCATTGCATGTTGTTTTTGACGAAGATCTGGATGACCTCGCAATTGACCGAAGAGCCGCGTTCGAGGGCGCGCCAGTATCCGCCTGCAGTCGAACAATGCGCGCCGAATTTCATCCGCAGAATTTACAGCTTTTCCGGCGACTGTAACAGTTCGGCGATTCGGGCAAGCAAACGTCCGGCGGCGCCGCCGTCGAGCACACGATGGTCGAAGCTGAGGGTCAGATTTGCTTCCGTGACGGGAACGAATTGACCTTTCTTCTCATCCCAGCGCGGCACTTTCCGCCCAGCGCCTAAACCCAGAACGATCGTTTGTTCGGGGAGCGGAATCGGGGTGGCGAACGTCAGGCCAAATGTGCCGAAATTGGTGACTGTGGCAATCGAACCGCCAGTCGCGTCACTCGGGAGCCGACGCTGCCTAGCCATCTCAACTAATTCATTGTAACGAACCATCATGTCGCTCAGTGGCTTTTTATCGGCGTTGCGCAAGACAGGAACCAGAACGCCATCGGTCACTTCAACGGCAAAGCCGACATCGATCGCGGGCGGATGAACGATTTTATTTCCAACCAATCGACCAGCGGGTGCGCTATCTTCAGCCAATGCCAGGGCAAGAGCGCGCAAGGAGTAAAGAGCAGGCCCTGGTTTCAGCGTGTTTGTTTTGCGATGAGCAAGTACTGCATCCAACGGAACAGGCAAAGCAACCGTCGCAAGTGGACGCGTCCAACTACGGCGCATCGCGTCAGCCACCGCCACGCGCATCGAAGAGGCACCTGTCAGTTTGTGCTTCTCAAGGTTTGAAATGAATTTCTCGAAGTCCTGGATAGTGACCCGTCCAGCCGCGCCACTGCCGGCGATTCCAGCAAGATCTGCGGCATGCAAACCCAATTCGTGCATGCGAGCTTTCATGCGCGGCGACATGTAGCTAGCGCCGGCGGCATGCGCTGGAACAGGCAATCCGCGAACCGTTGGTTCGACATTCCTGCGGGCTTCGATGGTCCTCTCGACTACTTCGGTGTCATTACCGTTGGCCGGAGCAGTGGGTTGATGTTCACTCATCCCGAGGCGATCGGCGACTTCCTTTGTGACTTCTAAATATCCGAGTGTCGTGCCAACGGCATAACTCTCTTTCAACTTGACCAGCAACTTACCAACTTTCCCGGCGCACGGCGACGAGACGTTCATGGTCGCTTTGTTGGTTTCAACTTCAATGATGTCCTGGTCGGCCGCGACGGTGTCGCCGACTTTAATCAAAAGGTTAACAACGGTCGCCTCGGCGATTGATTCGCCGAGCTGCGGCATGATGATGGGAACGTGACGCATGTTAGGAGCGCAATAAGTTGCGGGCAGCCACAGCGATACTTCTAGCTGTCGGCCTATGGGTTGACCAAAGATTCGGGTGATACGGGATCGGCGTGTCTTTCGCGTTCAACCGTTGCGGAGGCACATCGAGCAGGCCGAATCCCTCGGTCGCAACGCGTGCGATGACTTCCGCGGTAACGCCGCCCCACGGCCAGGCTTCACCAACACAGAGCAGTCGACCGGTGCGCGCCACTGACGCCATCACGGTGTCGGTATCGAGCGGTTTAATCGTGCGTAGATCGACCACTTCAATTTCGGTGCCTTCGCTCGCAAGTTCTTCGGCGACTGCCAAGGCTTCATGGAGCATCGCGCTATAGGCGACGATGGTGAGGTCGCGACCGGCACGAGCGATGCGAGCTTTGCCAACGGGCATGGCTTCGGTCGGAAGTTTGTCGGCCTTTAAGTGGTAATATAAATATTTGTGCTCGCAGAAAATAACGGGGTCATCAATGGCTACCGCTTCAAGCAACATGCTGTAGGCGTCTTCAACGGTCGCAGGCGTCATGACAATCACGCCGGGGTAATGCGCGTAAATCGCTTCCATGCTTTGGCTGTGGAAGGGACCGCTGCCGGATGTGCCGCCGGATGGGAGACGAATTGTAATCGGGCACGGAGTTTGCGTGCGCCAGTAAAGTGTCGCGGCGTGATTGATGATCTGATTGAAACCGGGCGTCGAAAAATCGGCGAATTGCATTTCAATGATTGGCCGCATTCCTTCAATCGCAGCGCCGATGGCAGCGCCGACCATTGCGTCTTCGCTGATGGGCGAATCGATGACGCGGCCGGGAAATTGCTCCGCGAGATTTTTTGTTGCTTTGAACGCACCGCCGAATGCGCCGACGTCCTGCCCGTAAATAAACACGCGAGGGTCATCGGCGAGAGCTTTCGCCTGCGCTTCGCGAATGGCTTCAAGGTAGGTGATGCTCATGGAATGTCGTTGGCCGGGCCTTCAAAACCTTCGCTCAAATGACGCGACGCAAGAGCGCACCAATTCTCGCGGTATGGGTCTGGAGTCGGCTCGCGTTGAACGATGGCCAGGGCGTCCTCGACTTTTCGGATCGCATCCAGACGCATTTGTTGAACGGCAGCGGTGTCAGCCCAGCTTTGTTGAAGCAAATATTCTTCAGCGACCTTGAGGCAATCACGGCCGATTGGTGAATTTTTTAGCCGTGCATCAATGTAATGCGCATCGTCGTGTTCGCCGTGTCCACAAAGACGAAGCAGTTTGGCAACGACCATTTGCGGCCCGCCACCTTCGCGCGCCTGTTTTACGGCAGTGCCCACGGTGTTCAGACAAGCCAGTAAATCGGTGCCATCGACGTGATGAGCAGTGACGCCGTAGCCAACGGCTTTGTTGGTCAGATTGCTGCAAGCGAACTGCTTCGATGACGGAGTGGAATAGGCGTAATGATTGTTTGCAATGACTAACACGAGCGGCAGTTTTTCGACGGCGGCTTGATTGATGGCTTCGTGAAACGCGCCGGTGGAAGTTGCGCCTTCGCCAATGCACGCTGCGCCGACCGCACCGGTAATTTTTTTGAAACGCTTGGCCATGAGCGCGCCGTTTACGACGGAAATCATTGCGCCAAGATGGCTGATCATTGCGAGATAACCTTCACGTGGACGGCCACGATGCACGTTGCCGTCGCGACCGCGCATCGGTCCAAGTGCTGAACCTAAGTAATTGCGCAAGGCGTCGATGACAGGTTCACCGAACGCAAGGCGTCCGGCACCATCGCGAATCAAAGGGGCGTAAACGTCGCCTTTGTGCAAAGCGAGTCCCAGGGCAACGCTCAAAGCCTCCTGCCCTTTACCAAGAAAAACTCCGCCATGGATTTTGCCGCCGCGATAGAGGCTGGCCAATTTTTCGTCCAGAACTCTGGACAAAATCATGAACCGAAACGCCTTCAAATATTCATCGCGAAGAGTGGAACCCACTGACTCACGGCTCTCCACTGTCTGCAACATATCCTTATTTATCTAGGGTTTAGGGGTTTGGAGCAATCCGTTTCTTTTGACTAGCGCGCCGCCTCGACGCGAGCCCACGCGTCCGCCTCGAGAATTTGTTCCAGGGTTGGATGGTCCACCACCTTGTGGGAGCCCATCACGCGCGACACGGTTTCTGTAATTTGCACAAAAGTTTTATGCCGATTGACGAACGCATCTACAGCAACTTCGTTGGCGGCATTCAATACTGCCGGCAACGTCCCGCCAATCTCTCCAGCGTGGCGGGCCAATTTCAAAGATGGAAATCGATCTTCATCGGGTTCTTCAAAGGTCAATTGGCCGAGTTTGGCAAAATTCGTTTGCACGCGTTCGCTGGGCATTCGGTTTGGATAGGTCAACGCGTATTGGATGGGCAGGCACATGTCAGGCGTGGAAATTTGAGCGAGGATTGAGCCATCGACGAATTCGACCATCGAATGAACGATGCTTTGCGGATGGACGACGACCTTTACCCGGGCCATTTCGATATCGAACAGCCACCGGGCTTCGATCATTTCGAGTCCCTTATTAAATAGTGTGGCGGAGTCGATCGTGATCTTGTTACCCATGACCCACGACGGATGTTTAAGCGCGCGTTCGACGGTGATCGCTGCAAAGTCTTCTTTCGGAGTTTTGCGGAACGGACCGCCCGATGCGGTGAGCCACAATGCGCGAACGGAATCGGAAGGTTTGCCATCGAGGCATTGAAAAATTGCTGAATGTTCGCTATCGACGGCTAGCACCTTCACACCGTGTTTGCGCGCCTCGTTCATGACAATCTCGCCGGCCATGACGAGGATTTCCTTGGACGCGATCGCGATATCTTTTCCGGCACGAATGGCGGCGAGCGCTGGCTGCAGACCCGCGGTGCCAACGATGGCGATGAGCACGACATCGGCTTCGGGGAGCGTTGCCAATTTAATCAACCCTTCGTTCCCCGAATAGACCTCAACGCCCCCGCCAAGCGTTTGACGGAGCGCTTCCGCTTTCTTCGGATCGGCGACGGAAATGGCCTTTGGACAATGACGCAACGTTTGCTTGGCGAGTAAATCAACCTGATTACCGGCACCAAGCCCGATCAGGCGGATTTTGTCCGGCAAATCCTCGGCGACTTTGACGGTGCTGGTGCCAATGGAACCGGTGGAGCCCAGTAGAACTACATTCTTCATGGATGAGTCAGCACGTGACGCAAATACAAATACATCAGGGGTGCATTGAACAACAAACTATCGAGCAAGTCGAGAATCCCGCCAATCCCGGGAAAAAGCTGTCCCGAGTCTTTTAGACCCGCTTCGCGTTTAAAGAGCGATTCGATAAGGTCGCCAATGACCGCGGCAGCGCTGAGAATGACGCCCAAAATGATCGCGTGCTTCATCGTCATGCCATACAAATGAGAGCCGGCTAATTTCAGAAAAACCACGCTTGCAATCGTTGAAACGACAATCGCACCACCAAAACCTTCCCACGTTTTACCAGGGCTGATGCGCGGAATCATTTTGTGTTTACCAATCAACGAACCGACGAGATACGCACCGCAGTCGCTGAACTTCGTGACGAGGATGAAATAAAGAACGTAATAATGGCCTTCAACGCCGGGGAAAAAGTTGATCTTTTGAATGAAGTTCAGCAGCCAGGCGACGTACATCAGTCCAAACAGTGTCGTTGAAATCGCCACCACACCGGCAGTCGTTTGCTTGGATACAAATTGGCGAACGCACAGGCCGAGCACGAAGAAAATCAGTAAACTCGTTTCGAAATCGTTTACTCGCCCAGGAGTTGAGTCTTTGCCAAGGCGCTGGGTGAAGAAGAGGAACGTCGCGCAAATCAGAAGCAGTCCGGCGAAAATTCCCCACTTGCTATAACAGGAGAGCCCCAGCTTGCGAACAATGCCGTAGAACTCGACCAATCCGGCCCACGTCAGCAGCGCCATGATGACGAGGAAGACAGAGTCGGAGATAAGCTTGTTCCCAGAGAACAGCGCGCCGAGCACAACCGCCCAGAGCACAACGAAACTCGTCAGACGGCGAAGGAAGACGACTCCCTTTGACGGCCCGGATTTTGATTGTGGAATTGACTCAGCCACTGCGGAAGAAATTACCCGACTAAAGGAATGTGTCTAGCCTACAGTCTGTAGACATCAAAAATCACACTAACCCAAATCTCCGATGCCGACGGGTGTATTCTTCCAATGCGGCGAAGAACTGAGGTTTGCGGAAATCTGGCCACAACGTCTGGGTGACAACCAATTCGGCGTAAGAAATCTGCCAGAGCAGGAAATTGCTGATGCGCATTTCGCCGCTGGTGCGAATGAGCAGGTCTGGATCGGGGTAGTTCGACGTGTAGAGGTGTTGCGAAAGCAGATGCTCGTTGATTTCCGCCGGGTCGAGTTTGCCCTGCTTTATCTTGTCGCCGATGCTGCGAACGGCTTCAACGATTTCAGTGCGGCCGCCGTAGCTCAAGGCAAGGATCAACGTCAGGCCGTTGTTTTTCGCGAGGGCTGCTTTGGTTTTCTTGAGCTGCGTTTGGACAAATTCGGGCAGACGATAAATTTGACCGATCGCTTCCAGCCGAACATTGTTTTTGTTCAACTCACCAATTTCGTTTTTCAGGAACCGCGCCAAATACTTCATCAAAGTATCGACTTCGTCCTTCGGCCGATTCCAATTTTCCACGGAAAAGGCGTAAAGCGTCAAATATTTGACCCCGGCTTCACCGGCCGCGCGAACAATAGCGCGAACGGATTCGACGCCATTGCGATGGCCTTCAACGCGTGGAAGATGGCGGGCTTTGGCCCAGCGACCGTTCCCGTCCATGATGATGGCGACGTGCGTCGGCGACGTCGCTTTGGCTTCTTCGCTTAAATGTGGCGCGGTGCTCACACAAAAATCGTCTGCTCACGCGCGGGACCGACGGACGCGATATAGAGGTTCGCACCGGTCAATTCGGCGATCGCTTTCAAATAGCTGCGCGCTTTGGCAGGCAGCTGCTTCCAACTTCGGCATTTGTCCGTAGGTTGTTGCCAGCCTGGGAATTCGGCGTAAATCGGCTCGCACTTGGCGAGGACTTCAATGTCGGCGGGCATGTAATCAATGCGCGAAATGCCGGCGCGGTAGCCGATGCAAACTTTGATTGTTTCGATGGTGTCCAAGCCGTCGAGGTTTGTGACAGCGAGATCATCGATTCCGTTCACCATGCAGGCGTGTTGAGTGGCAACGGCATCGAACCAACCGCAACGACGAGGCCGCCCGGTCGTCGCGCCAAATTCACGGCCCATCGCGTGGAGCATATCGGCGATTTCGGCATTTTCGGTCGGAAGTGGTCCTTCGCCAACGCGCGTCGTGTAAGCTTTCATTACGCCCACAACACGATCCATTTTATTCGGCGCAACGCCGGAGCCGGTGCAAGCGCCACCGGCCGTTGTATTCGATGAGGTGACGAACGGATACGTGCCATGATCGATGTCGAGGAAAGTGCCTTGCGCGCCTTCGAACAGGATGTCGTCGCCGCGACGGGTCGCATGATGGAGCAGCACAACCGTATTGGTGACGTACTCTTTGAGACGATCGCCGGCCTCGCGGTAGGCGTCGTGGACTTTGTTGAAGTTAAGCGGTTTTGCGCCGAAGGCCTTAAGGATTTCGTTATTCTCTTTAATCTTCAGGCGCAACACGCCCGCGAAGCGTTCGGGATTGATTAAGTCAATCATGCGCAAACCAGTCCGGGCTGCTTTGTCGCCGTAAGCGGGGCCGATGCCGCGCTTAGTGGTGCCGATTTTGTTTTTGCCTTTGAGAATCTCGCGCTGTGAATCGAGCTCGCGATGATACGGAAACACCAAGTGGGCGGACTCGCTGATGTAGAGATTCTTCACGGCGACGTCGAGTTTCAGCAACCCATCGATTTCTTCAACGAGGCTGACTGGGTCGATCACAACGCCATTGCCGATGACGCACACTTTGCCACGGCGCAAGATGCCGGACGGGATCAGGTGCAGGACGTATTTCTTTTTGCCGAGGTAAACGGTGTGGCCGGCGTTATTGCCGCCTTGAGTGCGGACGACGATATCGGCTTTCTCGGTGAGGACGTCGATGATCTTGCCTTTGCCTTCATCGCCCCATTGCGCGCCTACTAAAATTGTATTGGCCATAAAACGTAAAAGTTGCTGTGCGTCCAGTTGGGACGGTGGCGTGCACGCGGTGCACGCCTTACCAATAAAAAAGCCCGAACGTAAATTCGGGCAATCGAACCAGTATTTACGGGCAGAAGGTAGGAATTGCTGCGAATACTGTCAACGTGATTTGACGCACGGCGCAAAAAACGAATGCAGATGGATTTTTCATGAAACGTGAACGATTGTTCCTCGACGGGTTGTGCGGTGGAAAGATTCGAATGGGCTTCGGCCTCGCTATTGCAAGAAAGGCGCGGGAAACAATGGGCGGGAACATACAACTTGGATTAGAACCAGGCAAAAGGAGCCAGTTCTGCATTTAGCTACCAGCAGTATGAAACCAAACTATTTGATCTTGGTCGTTGAAGATGACGACTCAGATTATTTCCTGCTCGAACGCGCGTTTCGAAAAAACAAAATAGAAAACCCGATTATCCGCGTAAAAGATGGTTTGGAAGGGTTGCATTATCTGCAAGGCTCCGGCGACTACACCGACCGCGAGAAATTCCCATTCCCTGACGTGATCATTCTCGATTTAAAAACGCCACGCATGTCAGGCCTGGAATTGCTGGCGTGGATTCGTGAACATCCGGAATGCCGGGTGATTCCAACTGTTATCATGAGTTCGTCGCAGCAGGAGTCGGACGTTTCCAAGGCTTACGAACTTGGAGCAAATACGTATTTCGTTAAACCGACCACGTTCGAAGACTTAATCCAATTGACGAAGACGATTCAGGATTACTGGTTCAAAGGACAAAGACCTGGCTTGAATAGAAAGGCGGGCTAATCACGACTGCTTACGGGTTCGCGATTCCACGATAAAACGACCACGGCACGGCATTCGTATCCACCACTAGAAACGGCGACGGATTGGTCAGCATCGGAATCCAATCCAGAAGATTGCTCGATGCCTGCACGACGTAATTCGTTCCGGCGGTTCCAGTGACGTTGAATTGAAAATGTCCGCCATTGAATTGGCATGAAGACAACGTGGCATGGGTAATCGGCAGTGAACTCAAAAACAAATCCGACAAGTCGGTAGCATTTGCGGCATCGCCCAGATAAGGCCGGACGTCGAAAATGTTCTGAAACGTGCGCAGCAACGAACTGTGTGTGTAATGAATTGTGTTGGAATAATTATTTTTACTGAGCGGCGACAAAATCATACAACCAATCGGACCATCGCTCGTCCCTGCCCCTTCATCCCAGACGATCACGACCATGCCGTTGTTGGTGTAAGCGCTCGACTTGAAAATAGCCGGCAAGTTGTTCGCCAGCCAGGTGTCGCCAGTTAGAAGTTTGTTCGTGCTGCCACAACCACTGCTGTTGTGCATGTCACTGCACAGGTTCGGAACGACCCAGTTGAACCGCGCGACCGTGCCGTTTTGCAGGTCGGTCGCCAATTGAGAATACGGGCGCACGTTCGAGGTACACGTTGCCGAGTTGGCGTTGTTCGTGTTCGTGACATCGTAAAAATAAACGATTGGATTGTGGCGCGGCACGTAAAGATTGGTGTTCGCAAGCGGACAATTACATCCGCAGATATCTTCGTCGTAAGAACGCCAGGAAATTCCGGCAGCTTTTAAATATGCGCACAAGTGATTGGTCGTGCTCTGCCCGCCAGTTGACGGAAGAATATCCGACGTAATTCCAAAATTTGTGCCGGCCTCCAGCCAAAGATAATTCGGCAAGCTCGGGTGCATGGTGGGCGGATTGTAGTATTGCTCCGCATGAGCGCCACTGGTCAGAAGCGTGTTATTGATATATGGGGCGTTAGGACTGCCTTTGATCGATGACCAGTTGTAGTTCTCCATCGGGATGATGAAGACTGTCTGAACGGATTGGAGGACCGTAGCAGCATGTGAACACACGGTCACAACAAGCATGAGTAAGAACGAGCTGAGACGTAAGGGCGCGGTCACAAGTCAATGGCCAACGATATATCATCCCGTTGCGCGAACCACGACCACAAAATTCAGGATTCAGCCCAAGCGTCAACCGCGATCGTCAGTGATCAGTGATGCTTTGACGCGCGCCGAGAGAATTTTCCGCGAAGGCGTGTAGTTCGCAATGAACTCCCGTCGAAAATCTCCGAACGTCCCCGCCGCCAAATGAGCGCGCATGTCGGACATAACGTTCAAATACATGTGGGAGTTATGAACGCTCACAAGACGCAAACCGAGAATTTCATTCACATTGAGCAGGTGGCGAACGTAAGCGCGCGTGAAATGCTGGCAGCAGAAACAGGTGCAATCGGCTTCAATTGGAGTGAAATCTTTTTTGTAGGATCCGCCTTTAATGCTCACTGCGCCCTTTTTAGTGAACGCAGTTCCATTTCGGGCAACGCGAGTCGGCAGCACGCAATCAAACATGTCCACACCACGCGCGACCAACTCCACCATTTGCGCAGGTGTGCCGAGCCCCATTGCGTAACGGGGTTTGTTCGCCGGAAGAAATGGTTCGGTTAGTTCAACGGCTCGCATCATTTCAGGCTCAGGCTCGCCCACGCTAACACCGCCAATAGAGTGACCGTCAAAATCCATCGCCACGATCTCTTTTGCGCAATGTTCGCGCAACTGCGGATTCACCCCACCCTGACAAATGCCGAAAACGAACTGCCCCTTGGCGCGAGGTTGTACGCGGCATTCTTTTGCCCAGCGGATCGTGCGTTCAACGGCTTCTTGTTGCATTTTCGCCGGCGCGTCATGCGCAGGGCATTCATCAAAACACATTGCGATATCCGAGCCGAGAATGCGTTGGATCTCCATCGCTTCCTTAGGTCCAAGAAAGAGCGCAGACCCATCCAGGTGCGACCGAAACTCCACTCCGTGCGCCTTTACCTTCCGGATTTTTGCGAGGCTGAAAACCTGGAATCCGCCGCTATCCGTCAAGATCGGCAGGGGCCAATTCATGAACTGATGCAAGCCGCCGGCTTCGCCGATGATCTCCATGCCGGGGCGGATGTTCAGGTGATACGTGTTTCCCAAAATGATCTGCGTGCCCATCTCGCGCAGTTCGCGAGAGTCGAGCGCCTTCACACTCGCTTGCGTGCCGACCGGCATAAAGACCGGCGTCTCGATCGTTCCGCGCGTGGTGTTGATACGTCCAAGCCGCGCCTTCGATGAGGTATCAGTTTTTAATAATTGGAAAAATTCAGTCATTTACGTGCGCTTCTAACAAAAGCCTATTGAGCATGACGGAAGACATTTTAAAAAACGACCATTTCGTTGCAGGTTGCGAAACCAACGATGCCGCGGCCAACCAATGATACAGGCCAGGATACAGGGTTACCGTGTCAAAATCTTGTCCAGCGATTTGCCTTGCGCGCTCGGCAGTTCCACTTCCAGAACTTTCGCAATTGTCGGAGCGACATCGATGTTTCGAATCTCTCCGAGTCTCGCACCGGACTTGATGCCGACTCCCCACGCCACAAACGTCGCATGCAAGTCAGGTTCAAGCGGATCATGTCCATGGCTTCCGTGACGTTCCGGCTTTTCACTGGCCGGAATCTTTCCGCTCGACGTGTCCCCGAATGCGTAACCACTCCCCGCCAAAATAAAAATGTCTGGCGCATGCGGATCCTCCTCGGGCGTGGCCAGTCCGTTCGCTTTGAATTGCACCGACGTTAACACTCGCGTAACGCCTTTCTCTTTGGCGAATGCCTTCACAATTTTCTTTTCAATATCCCGACGATGAGCCCGATCCATTATATAAAGCATCACCGAACCACCTTGCGTCACGCACTCGACTCGATTCGTATGCGCTTTGGTGGTGGTTTCAAAACCTAACTTACGTAGTTCCGAGTGAATCGGAATATAACGGTCGTTTGACGAAAATCCATGATCCGAAACAACGAACAGCGTCGCCCGCCCGGGATAATCGGATTGAAGTTCTTTCCAAACTTTCCCCAACTGCACATCGACCGCTTTGATCGCCACATACGCTTCTTCCGAACGCGGCCCATGCTCATGCTGCGCATGGTCGCTATTGCCGATGTGCAACATCGCAAACTGCGGCCGATGATTTTTCAACACCAGATCGAAAATGTCCGTCGAAAGAGCATCAGAAAACTCGCCCGGTTGCCGTTCACTAACCGCCGGATCAACAATCATAATTCCGTTTTCCGCGCATTCCTTGATCAACGATGGCGTGGTGAACTCCCGTTGCATCGCGATCGACCGCGTTGCTGGAACCTGCCAATCCAAATTCTTCGCATTGCGCGTTGCCGGCCAGTGAATGCCCGCCGTCTTTAAGCCTGCCGCCTTCGCCACATCATAAATCGTCGGCACTTTGACAATTTGCTCTTTATCGAAAACGGGATCCTGAATCAGCGTCACCACCGCCTTGGTCTGACGATCGAAATAATTATTCCCGACCACCCCGTGCAATTCAGGAGTAACCCCAGTGACTAACGTGGTATGATTCGGCCACGTCACCGTTGGAATCACCGCCATCATCGAACTCGCCTTCGCCCCCTGCTGAGCCAACGCATGCAAATTCGGCATCTCCGCCTTCGGATCATCAAAATAAAACGCCGCCAAACCATCGAGGCTTACAAGCACCACAATTCGATTGGTATCGAACGCCGCGCGCGAATTCAGCGCAAAGAAAACAACAAATAGCGAGCAACAGGCAAAAACAAATTTAGCAAACTTCATTCAAATATGGAGGAATACCTCGTCCTTACGAGACTTGGACGAAGCAGAAAAGGTTACGATTCGAAAATTAGAAATGGCGCCGCCCCATCGACTCTATCGGCACAATTACCCTGGCTCATCACCTTTTTACCGACTCATTGTCGAATCGATCCGTAGACTGCCATCGTGTTCGTGAAACCCGCTGAATAAAAAGTGCCGAACGCGCCAGTTTTAATCCAGCTCACGTTGCCGGTCAGTTTGTAGTCGAGTGAGTTGGTGAATGTGATCCATCCAAGCGCGGATCCGGCGCCTTTATACAGCCGAATGTAAAAAGGCCACTGTCCTGCTTTGGAAAGAATGGCAGTCTGGGCGAGAGCAACATCGTCAGCCAGTTGCCCACTCAGAGCGATGGATCCCGTGGACTTCACTTTGACAATACCTCGCGTTCCGAAATCAGGAGCGCTGGTCCCGTTACCGACGCCGAGGAACGTCATCGCATAATTACCCGCCTGCGGACAAGGATTCGTCAAACTATAGAAGTTCTTATATCCCATTAACGACGCGTTCCATACTCCGTCCGATACCGAACCCGAGACACTTCCGCTTGAACCGTCAGACGAAAGTTGCAAATTCACCGCCAGAGTATTTGTCCCGGTGCGCAGGACCGAAACGCTGGCCGCAGCCGAATTTGTATTGAACGTGCCTGTTAAAGGATAGCTGCCACCTTCGATGAAAATCCTGCCGCCAATTTTCCATTTGGCATCAATCGTCAAACTGAAATAACCGGAGCTTTGATGCGTGACATGGTTCGATTCGTAGAAAAGTCCCGCGTAGGCGCCTTTGGCGAGCGCGTTCGGTAATAATGTGATGATGAGATTAGTCGCGGTACTGCCCTGATAATTGGAGTCGTTAACCGCTGCAACAACAGCGTAATTGCCGACAGCACTCGGAGCACTAGGTGAACCATTGTAAGTTACATCCACTGGCAAACCCACCGGAACCGTGACAACGGAAACGCTTTTAATTGTTCCATCAAAGTATTGCAGCAAATTACCCAAAGCTACCGGTGCCGTCGCCTTATTGATAACCAATGTCCCGGTAGCCTTGCCGTAATAATCCGAGTCAATGCCCGTTGCAACGACTGCGTAACTTCCCTGGTTCACAGGTCCATTGGCCGAACCGTCGTACGTCACCGTGACCGAAAATCCCGACGGAACAGTCGTCACCGGCACAGTCTTTGGTGAGCCGTCATATGTTTGGGCAAGCGAATTCAACGTAACCGTTGCGGTGAGCAGCACTTTGACCATGTTGGGTTGATTATCGGTCGTCCCATTCGCGAGTTGGCCTCCATTATTACTGCCCGAATCCCAAACTGAACCGTCAGACTTCAGCGCGACTGTGTGAAAGAGTCCGGCGACCAATCCCGTCCAGTTGGTTTCCGACCCAATCTGAAACGGGGCGTGCGCATCATTAGTTGTCCCATTACCCAATTGGCCGTAGGCGTTAAAACCCCAAGCCCAAATCGAGCCGTCCGTAGCCATCGCTACGCTATGCGTTTGTCCTGCTGAGATTATTTGCCAATTGGTCGCAGAACCGATTTGTGTCGGACTGTCTAACTCATTTATTGTTCCATCACCCAATTGGCCGTCGAAATTGCCACCCCAGGCCCAGAGCGTACCATTTGTCTTCAGTCCCAGCGTGTGGAAAAAACCCGCGGCAGCGATGTTCCAGTCTGTATCTGCACCGATCTGCTCCGGACTATTCGTCTGCGTTGTGGTCCCATCTCCCAACATGCCAAAATTATTTTTGCCCCACGCCCAAAGCGTGCCGTTGGTCTTCACTGCCAGCGAGTGCGCCTGTCCCGCGGTAACAAACGCCCAATCCGTATCCGAGCCGATCTGAATCAGGCTATGCTCTTCCGCAGTCGTTGTGTCACCCAATTGCCCCGTACTATTCGCGCCCCATGCCCAAAGCGTTCCATTTGTTTTGATTGCTAAACTGTAAAACGCGCCTGCGGCCACTAACTTCCAGTCCGTTGCCGACCCAATTTGAATCGGGCTAAGCGCATTAGCGGTCGTTCCGTCGCCCAACTGCCCGTTGCTGTTGTTACCCCAGGCCCAAAGAGTGCCATCGGTTTTCAAAGCGAGATTGTGAAATTCTCCCGCGGAGATCGACTGCCAATGATTATCCACCCCGATCTGCTCAGCGCTGACCCGCGAGGCGGTCGTCCCATCGCCTAATTCACCAAATGAGTTCGTGCCCCACGCCCACAACGTGCCGTTACTAGCGATTGCCAACGAATGATAGCCACTCGCCGATATTTTCTGAAAAACGCCGGCTCCAAAACTTAAGAACGCGCCACAACCGAGTGCGAGACACACAAGCACGAATTTGGGGTTGATTGATTTCATCATGATATTGCTTGGGGCGATTGGCCTGAAATGCACTGTGAGAGCGCGGGCGCAGGCGATGCTTTTATACGTAAAAGGTCTGACTCTGGTGTTATCTCCCTGTCAAATCAATTCATTTGTTTCAAAGAAGATGTGCCATCAGTCGCCGAAATTTGGAGGTATTCAAGCGAAAATCGAAGAATTGCTCCTCACCAATCGGGAGAACCTATAGCAACACACGGTTAATCACGAATCGAGACTCAATGATTGAACAATGTTGTGATTGTTAGAGGAGGAGATAAAAAATGGCTCCAGAGGTAGGACTCGAACCTACAACTTCGCGGTTAACAGCCGCGCGCTCTACCATTGAGCTACTCTGGATTCCCTTCCTCCAGCAACCTTCCGGTCACCAAAGGGCGGATAATCTACAAATCGACCCACACACCGTCAACATTTGCGTGAGGAATTATTTTCATCTCTCACTTGACGCTCTCGTAACGCACGTCCTAGCCAGTATTTCGTACCAGCTCGTGTCCGCCTCTGTCCTACATAACAATGAGACGTTTCATCACAAAATTGCTTTAGAACTACCGTTTCAATGCTGCTAATATGCCAGTTGATCCGAAGCGTTCCCCAAACAACATAGGGGACGCAACGGACCAGCGTATATGGATGCAGCCTCAAAACCAACAGTGTTGCCATTATGAGCGGAGATGCCGTGCAATCTCTTGCGCATGACGACCTGCGTCTGCAGGCGCAGCTGCTTGCCGAGAGCGAGGAACGCTTTCGGCAGCTGGCTGAAAATGTCAGCACCGTCTTTTGGATTTGCGAGTGGCCCTCGCGCAAAATCATTTACGTCAATCCATATTACGAAAAGGTGTTTGGTAAAAAGTGCCAAAACCTGCTCGATAACCGTGAAAGTTGGGACGACTCGATTCATCCTGAAGACGTCGAACGATTCATGGCCTCACAGCCGAGACTGGCCAGCGATACGTTCGATGAGACATATCGTATCGTGCGACCCGACGGCAAAGTCCGTTGGCTTCGCGACCGCGCGAACCCCGTTCGTGATGAAAACGGCAAAATCTACCGCATTGTCGGAACTGCGCTGGATGTAACTGAAAAAAAGCGCAGCGCACAACGCTGGACCGCCCTTTCGCGCCTCGGCCGCGCCCTTAATTCAGCAACTTCAGCCAAAGAAGCCGCCCAATCCATCGTCGACGCCGCGGATGAGTTATTCGGTTGGGACGCGGCAACCCTCGATTTGTATGATGAGGAGACTGACATCACTGCATCCATCCTCGCCGTCGACACGATCGATGGCCAACGGACCTCATGTCGCCCGAGTGTTCACTGGTCTCAGCCTTCTAAACTTGCCCGGGCTGTGCTCGCTCACGGCGCGCGATTAATCCTCCGCAAACCCGAGGACTTTCCAGACGCGCAAACGCATATGTTCGGTGATGCCTCAAAACCGTCCCGGTCATTGATGCTCGTCCCCATTCGCCAGGGAGCTCACACGATCGGCATTTTATCCGTCCAGAGCTATCGCCTGAACGCCTATGGCAAATCAGATCTGGAATTGTTCCAGATGTTTGCCGATTACGCTGCCGGCGCGTTGAACCGCATTGCTGCTGAAGAAGAACGCAGCAGGGTCGAACAGCGCCTCAAAGAACAAGCCGCTTTGCTCGACATTGCGCAGGACGCGATTTTAGTAAAGGACCTCGAGGACCGCATTATTTACTGGAACAAAGGCGCCGAACGCACCTACGGATGGACTGCACTCGAGGCAGTCGGACGCAAAGCCGCCACGATCCACAAAGACCACGCCAAGTTTTGTGAATCGATGGACGCCGTTCTCAAACACGGCGAGTGGACCGGCGAAATGATGCAACACACCAAGGATGGCCGCGACCTCGTCGTCCAGGTGCGTATGACCCTTGTCCGCGACCACAACGAGAACCCAAAAGCGATTCTCGCCATCAACACCGACGTCACCGACAAGAAAAGGCTTGAAGAACAAATTCTGCGCGGCCAACGCCTTGAGAGCATCGGAACCCTCGCTGGCGGCATCGCCCACGACCTCAACAACGTCCTCGCGCCCATTCTGATGTCTGTGCAGATGCTGCGACAAATCGTCAACACTTCTGAAGGCCAGGCGATGCTCGACACGCTGCAGACCAGCAGCCAGCGCGGCGCTGATCTTATCAAACAAGTGCTTTCATTTGCACGCGGGGTCGAAGGAAAACGCGGCCCCATCAACGTCAGTCACCTCACGCGAGATCTTGAGAAAGTTGTCCACGACACCTTCCCCAAAAATATCCAGTTGCAAATCGAGGCGCCAAAAGAACTCTGGACGATTGAAGGCGACCCCACGCATATCCATCAAGTCTTGATGAATTTATGCGTGAACGCGCGCGACGCCATGCCGGATGGCGGCAAACTGACTCTCAGCATCAAAAATATAAAAATCGACGAGGCCTATGCCCGCATGAATCCGGACGGCAAAGCCGGATCACACGTCGTCGTGACCGTTGAGGACACAGGCGCGGGAATCCCTGCATCGATTCGCAACAAAATCTTCGATCCATTCTTCACGACTAAAGAATCGGTAAAGGCACCGGTCTCGGCCTTGCCACCGTGCTCACGATCGTCAAAAGTCACCACGGATTCATCAACGTCTACAGCGAACCCGGCAAGGGAGCACAGTTCAAAATCTATTTCCCGGCCAGCCCGCATCAAGCTGTTACCGAGCAAGTCGTCACCGCAGAAGACCAACTTCCGCGCGGCAACGGCGAATTAATCATGATCGTCGACGACGAAGACGCCATCCGCAGCATCACGGAACAGACGTTGCAATGCTTCGGCTATCGCACAGTCACTGCTTCAAACGGCGCTGAGGCAGTCGCGCTCTATGCCCAACGGCCAACCGAAATCGCTGTCGTGCTCACCGATATGATGATGCCGGTGATGGATGGGGCCGCTGCCATTGTCGCCCTTCGATCAATTAATCCGACCGTAAAAGTCATCGGCTCCAGCGGACTTGGATCGAACGACGGCCCCGCCAAGCTCGATCAGCGGTGGCGTCCACGAATTCATCGCCAAACCCTACACCGCCGAACAATTGTTGAAAGCTCTCGACAAAGTGCTCCATCAAATGTCCTAGCCGCCGCCGTTCGTTGAGGACCGTTTGCCCGTTTGCCATCGGGGTATTCCCCTGCTATCGTTACACGCTTTTACGGACCATGAGCACATCTTCTAAAAACAATCCCAAGGTTGAGGTCATGCACGACAAACAGAGCGAGCGCGACCATCGCAAACTGCGCATCGACAAAGTCGGCGTTCGTGGCCTGCGTTTCCCGATTCAAATCCGCGACAAAGAAAAAGTCGTGCAAAACACAGTCGCGACCATCGGCATGTTTGTCGACCTGCCCCACGAGTTCAAAGGCACCCACATGAGCCGCTTCATCGAGGTGCTCAACTCCCACGGCAGCATGGTCCACGTCGAAAACATCAACGACATTCTCCACGCCATGCAGGCGAAGCTCAACGCCGCTACTGCGCATCTGGAAATGGAATTCCCATTTTTCCTCACCAAAAAAGCGCCCGTCTCGGGAATGGAAAGCGTGATGGATTACACCGCGCGCTTCGATGCCACCGCCTGCGCCAAAGACATCGATTTCGTGCTCACCGTCAAAGTCGGTGTCACCACGCTCTGCCCCTGCTCCAAGGCAATTTCCAAATACGGAGCGCACAATCAACGCGGCCTTTGCACCGTCCAGATTCGTTCTCGGAAAGCGATTTGGATTGAGGACCTGATCGCTCTCGTCGAAGCAAGCGCCAGTTGTGAACTGTATTCCTTGCTCAAACGTCGTGACGAAAAAGCCGTCACCGAACGCGCTTACGAAAATCCCGTTTTCGTCGAAGACCTCGTCCGTAGCGTCGCCGAAAAACTCAACGCCCATCGCGATGTCACGTGGTATAAAATCGAAGCCGAGAACTACGAAAGCATCCACAGCCACAACGCCTACGCCTCCATCGAAAAAGGTTAACCTCGTAGACGCCGAGGTGAGGAGGCGGATCTTCATTCCACTCGGCGCGCGGACAATCACGTTTGCGTCTTCATAGCGTTGCGTTAGATCCGCTCTGGTCAATCTCAGCAATTCGCCCACAACCGAATCGTTCCCTCTCCTAGTTGCCCCTAAACCATCCTGAGCGATGGAAAGGTATGGACTAATTCCATCCGGTCGTTCCGACCGGCAAATCACAAGGAGAAATCATGAAGAAGATTGTTACTACCATTGGGTGTTTCACACTCGCGACTTCCCTCGCCTTGGCGCAGGCCGGCGGTGGTGGTGCAGGCGGGGCTGCTGGTGCAGGCGGCGCCGGCGCTGGCGGAGCGGGAGCCGGAACAGGTGGAGCGGGCGGAGCCGGTGTCTCTGGCACTGGAACAGCTGGCACGGGAGCGGGCGTTGGGACCACAGGTTCAGGCACAAGCACGGGCGCTGGTGTCTCAGGCACCACCGGCAACAACAGTGTTAACCCCAACGGAACCGGCGTCGGCGGAGTCGGCAGCAGCTCAACCGGACTAGGCACCGGAAACACTACAGGAACTGGCCTTAACACTGGAACCAGCGCAGGCACAGGTCTGAATAATGGCACCGGAACCGGCACGATCATCGGTGGTTCCGCGGGCGCAGCCGGTGCAAGCATTTACACGAATAACAACAACTTGAACGCCAACCCAGGCCTTCAACAAAACGGCACCGCCCCGAGTCCACTGAACACGACTCCGCGTAATCCTTAACAACAGGCACGCTGCGTTGCGGCATTACCACCGATCCAGCGGCAGCACCTCTGTCCGCTGGGTCGAGTCTGGACTCAGGAGAATTGCCAGACGCACACGCGCCACTTCAGGCAAATGAACGGCGAGTTTCGTTACGCCGCCGTTCTTTGCCTGAACCGGCGGCTGCGGTGACGTCGGCAAAGGTTCCGGCTTCATCACTTCAAACTTCGCATTCGCTGGACTCAAAATCCGCGCGAACAATTTTTTACCATTCAGTTCCAACACCGCTTCCGCGCCCTTCGTATTAATCGCAGCCACCGTGTGCAGGAACCACCAGACGTTACCTGATTGTTTCCGATCAATCTCATCTTCCACCAACACATCGCGTCGATTCAACAGCGCAACCCCGCGCAGCACCTTGCTCGCATTCGTGTAGGACGCGGTAATATCCGCAATTGCAAAAACCCGCTCCGGTTTCGATTCGAAACGAACAATTCGAGTGTCCGCTTTTGGATTTTGATCCGGACCTTCCGCCGGATCGATCAGCAAGGTGTTATGACCTTCCGCGCGCAGTCGATAATATGTCAGTCGTTTGCCGCCGAAATATCCCGGCAAATTGTAATCATCACTGCCCAGATCCAACGCCCATCGCTCGCCGAGCGCATCGAGCACGAACGAACCGATATCCAGATGTGCATGATTCGCGCGGTTACTGCCCGCTTTGAAACTCACGCACACCGCATTCGCGTCTTTCCAATCACCTCGAAACGTAGCGACTTCCGCCGCACGAAAATATTTATCCAACGGCAGGTTGGGACCGTCGCGCTGCGCGGTCCGTTCTACGCCTCGAATACCAAATCATGTCCTGAGGGCTACCACCCGCGTATTGCTGGCCGAAAACCGCGTATTCAGGTCGATTAAATTTCTTCGCCAGCCAAAACAACTGAGGCATATCGCCGTCGCGCCCATCGTGACAATCAGCAAAATCGAAGATATGCCCGTTGGGCGCAGTCATATAAATCGGAAACAAACCACAGTTCGAAAAACCGGGGATTTGCGACAAACCAAAATCAGTCCCGAGCGCGCTCTCAAGCCCCGCGAGAAACGTCACATTATAAATCGTCGCATAATTCCAATAACCCGGCCCTTCATTCCACGCTCCATCCGGCGCGAACTTCACCATCGCCAACTGAATCGATTCCAGCGCATCGTGCAAAAGTTCGCCGCATACCACCGGTTCCTCATCCGCAATCGCCAACGCGCCCATGCCGGTGCCACCGTTGCACACCTGGTTCCAATTGTGCGTCATGCGCGTCCACGTGCCGTGATTGCGATGAAGAGCTAAGGCCATGTTCAATCCTTTTTCCACAATCGCGCGTTTTAAAAACGTCCGCTGTTCGGGCGTCCAATAGTCGTAAAACCAGTCATACCCAATTCCAAACGCATGCGTCATCTCCGCCGTGTCGAGGAAATGTCGCGGATTCCAATCCTTGAACTCCCCTGCTGCCTTCAACTCCGCCCACGCGCGCTCCGCGAATTTCTTGTCACCCGTCATCCGATACATCATTCCCAAGTCGTAGATCCGATTCATCACCCGCCGGCTCGTCGCCAGCAACCGCAACCCATCCGGAATTTCATACTTCGAAGGCGCTTCGTTCAAAATTGCATTCGCACGATGCTGCACATTTCCATACCACCCCTTCAGCGTCTCATTCGTCTGCACCGCTTGTTTCAACCGCTCGAAATCCGCCGCGTTCGCCAACAATCGCGGATGCTCGTGCCGCAACGTTTTTAAAACCGACGAACTCTCCGGCACCGGAACCGGTTCTGCCGCGAGGCATCGCACGGAAATAAAGAGCGCCAACAACAATCGTAATCTCATCGCCTCAACCAGACGCCACTCGCACAACAAGAGTTTCACGACGCCAATCATTGCGGCGCCTGCCGGCCCACGCGATGACAAAAATCAAACAAGCAACCGACGCAAATCTTCCGGCAACACCGGCGTTGCGCCAGCATCACCGCAAACGAAACCAGCAATCTGATTTGCCATCGCATTGATGCGATCCAAATCCAGCCCCCGTAATAGCCCAAGACAAAGCGCCGCCGTAAACGCATCCCCTGCCCCAATCGTATCTTTCACTGCGACTGTTACCGCACCGTGATCCGACCAGCGTCCCTCCTGAAATAACAAGCTCCCTCCACCACCACGCGTTAATGCCACAACGCGCAAATCAAATCGCTGCGCGAAAAACTCAATCTGAGATTTAACATTTCCAGCAGCACCAAACAGTTTCGAAACGATCGGCAACTCCGCATCGTTCAGCTTGAGAACATTCGCCAACTTCAACGAAGTCTCGATTACTTCGCGGCTGAAATAATGCTGCCGCAAATTGATATCGAAAATCCGCCAGGCCTCCGCGCGCGCCGCCGACACTAAAGTTTGAATACTTTCACGTGAAACGCGCTCCCGCTGAGCGAGACTCCCAAAACAAACCGCATCAGCCGCCCGCAGCAAATCCAACGCTTCCGTCGTCACCGCGATGTGATCCCATGCGACACCTTCATGGATGACATATTCCGGCGCGCCATCAGTCGACACTTCGACACTGACCGTCCCCGTCGGATGCGCAAAATCCGTTTGCACGAATTTGTCTGCCAGACCCATTTGAACGAGACGTCGCCGGATTTCATTGCCCCGCTGATCATCGCCAACGCGAGAAATAATCTGCGACCGAGCCTCCAGTGCGTGGGCATGCCAGGCAAAATTGGCAGGCGCACCACCAAGTTGAGCTCCCGAAGGCAACAAATCCCACAGCACCTCTCCAATGCCAACAACGCTTAAAGTCATAAAGATTCTGTGCAAGTTTAGAGTCGATTGCCAAGACACCAAGGCGCAAACCAAAAACGAATCGGAACATAATCTCGAACCGATCGTTTAGTCTTTTCTGACGAATTCTAATCAGGTCTACTTCGCCCTGAGGCATGACACCACGCACTAAAGGCAGGTCGACCATTATTGTGGCAATTATTGTCGTCGCGATCCTGCTGTCATTTGCGGTCGTTCCAAAACTTTTTCCTCCATCCCCATTCAAATTACCCGCCGGACCGCGCGCGCCGGCAGTCGCCATCGGGAATTCCCATGGCGTTATTCTCGCGCCAGATGGCACGCTTTGGACCTGGGGCGATTGCACACTACACGGATGGAATGTTTTAGGGTTAGGCCCGAACGTCGTAAAACAACCCACCCTCCGCCAAATCGGCACCGACACTAACTGGGTCAATGTCGCCGTCGGTGGCTCGACCACACTCGCCCTCAAATCCGACGGATCCATGTGGGGTTGGGGCGAGAACGTTTCCGGCCAGGTTGGAGATGGAACCAGTGCGCGCGAGCGCCTCACACCAGTGCGCTCTCTGCCGGGCAACGATTGGAAACAGGTCGCCTGCGCCGGCCCGCACTCCTTAGCGCTCAAACGCGACGGCTCGCTCTGGTCCTGGGGCAACAATTGGGCAGGACAACTAGGCGATGGAACCACCAGTTCCAGCCGCACTCCGGTGCAAGTCGGCGCTTCGACAAACTGGACCCGCATTTGGGCCGACCTCATCGAAAACGTCGCGCAACAAAACGATGGCAGCCTCTGGTTCTGGGGTTGGGACTACAGCCAGTCCAGCAAAGGCTCAAGCATCTCTGTTCCCACCCGTGTCTCGCCTGACACAAATTGGGTCGACGTTGGCATGGGCGATTGGATGGTTTTTGCGATCAAATCCGACGGCACATTATGGGCGTGGGGCCGACAGTCCAACCGTTTTAGCACCGCGCAAACCCCGGCCCTCAATTCATCGCCTGTCCAGGTTGGCCGCGACACCGACTGGCGCGCCTGCGCCCACTTTCAATCCTCAACTCCGCTCTTGATGAAGCGCGACGGCTCCCTTTGGTGCCTCGACGGCGGCGATCATCGCGGCGTCGCCGTCGTCACAAAACTCGTCCAGAACCTCGTCACCAACAATCAACTGACCTGCATCGCCAACAGCGACACGTTGGGTGGCGATTCGGAATTCGGCGAAGTCAAACATTTGCAAATCACATACCAACTCAACGGCACCAATGCCGTTGCGGATTTCCGCGAGGACTCAACCGTAAACCTCGGCCACGCTGACTCGACGCTCACCATCACCCGCGCACTTTACGGCGACCCGAAAAAGTTTGCCGACCTCGACCATCTGTCGCCACAAGAACTTCTCTACCAACCCAGCCGACTGCGCCGAGTCAATCTCAACAAAAACATCGTCGCCTTTTGCGGTGGCCGCCACGGCCTCGGCGTCGCGTTAACAACCGATGGCGAAGTGTGGCACTGGGGCGAAGCTTTGGGTCTGTCCCGTGAACCACTGGCCTCGCTGGGACGTACCCTGAGATCGTTCGGCATCAAACCACCTTGGACCGAACCTCCTGTAGTCCTTAAGGTCCCCACGCCGTTAGAATGAGGCGGTGGCTTTAAACGAACCGCAAGCCACCCTGCTCGCTGCACACCCGTTCCAACGCGCTCACTGCGCTTTGCGGTGTGTAGGCGCCGGTCACCTTTCCACCAGCTTCACTGCTGACCTCAATGTTAAAACGATAACCCGTGCCGCCCACCTCAACGAGATGGCTGTTCGTATTCACCTTCGGGTCAGCAACAATTCGCGACACCGTGCGATCAAATCCCAGGCCTGCCAGCGCAATCATCGCGTGGACATTCACATTGCGCGGAAACTTTTCGCACGCGCCACGCGTCGGTCCGTCATAAACAACTTTGTAATCCTGCGGCGGCAATCCAAGACTCGCCGGGCTCTTCGTCGTCGTAATCGTAACGGACTGAAGAGTCCGCCCCGCATCGACAAGTCCGTCGATCCCGACAATCGCACCGTGCGGCAAGAATACGCGGTGTCCCGCTTTCATCGCTGCATTTTGCAACTCATCACGAAATGCATCATCGGCGAGCGCAGTCACAGAGAACAACATCAGATCCGAGTTTTGCACAATTTTCGTGGCAACAGCCCTCACCAAATCAGAATGCGCCGCTTCCACCACGAGATCAGCATGGCGCGCCGCAATTTCGTCTAACGATGTGATGCGCAGATGTTGTGGAACTTCCTTGAGCCGAGCGTCGGTCCTGGAAAAAACGAATGCCAGCTCAAGCGAAGGATCAGCAACAACTGACCGGGCCAACACGGCGCCGATCGAGCCACAGCCGATTATCCCCACACGTTTTTGATTCATGCCTGAGATTATCGAAAACTTGCGCAAAGAAAAGAGGTCGGTTCGTGACTTGGTGAGCTCATGGCAAATACCACGAGGGGTCTGCCGTAAGACTGAGGAAAACGAAACACAGATCGGAGGAAAGTATATGGATGGATTAAGTCGCATTGCATTTAACGTGGTGGAATCGATCGCGCATTTGCCCCTTGCCTCGCTTGCAACCAGTTCATACCGTCGCGCTAAGATTTCGAAACGCATTTCCTATGAGCTTCACAATTAATCGCCGCCGTTTCCTCCAAACCTCTGCCGCGTCGCTCGCCTTCTCGGCCCTCGGCAGCTATGGCGTCGAACTCATCAACCAAAAACCCAAACGCGTCGGCCTGATCGGCACCGGCTGGTATGGCAAGAGCGATCTGTTCCGCCTCATCCAGGTCGCGCCCATCGAAGTGATCTCGCTGTGCGACCCGGACAAACATCAGCTCGCGGAAGCGGCGACCATGGTCAGCCAGCGCCAGAAATCAAAAAAGATTCCCCGCACCTACACCGACTATCGAAAGATGCTCGCGGAAAAAGACCTCGACATCGTGCTCATTGGCACGCCCGACCACTGGCACGCACTGCAAATGATCGCCGCCGTCGAGTCAGGCGCAGACGTTTACTGTCAAAAACCCATCAGCGTCGATGTGATGGAAGGCGAAGCCATGATCGCGGCGGCACGCAAGCACAACCGAGTCGTGCAAGTCGGCACTCAACGCAAAAGCACGCCGCACCTCATCGAGGCCAAGAAAAACATCGTCGAAGCCGGCCTGCTCGGAAAAATCGCCCACGTCGACATCTGCTGCTACTACCACATGCGCGCCAACGGCAACCCGCCGGTCACCGCCGTCCCCGATTACTTCGATTACGACATGTGGACTGGCCCAGCCCCGCTGCGGCCGTTCGACGGCATGCCGCACACCCGCTGGTGGCGCACCTTCATGGAATACGGCAACGGCATCGTCGGCGACATGTGCGTGCACATGCTCGACACCACGCGCTGGATGCTCAAGCTCGGTTGGCCGAATCGCGTCACCTCCTCTGGCGGAATCTTCGTCGACAAAACCGGCAAGTCCAACATCAGCGACACCCAATCCGCCACGTTCGACTACGACAACCTCACGGTGAATTGGCAGCACCGCACCTGGGGCGCTCCGCCCGATCCGCAATACGATTGGGCCCTCGTTCTTTACGGCGACAAAGGCACGCTTAAAGCAAGCACCTGGAAATACGATTTCATTCCGAACAAAGGCACGACCATCCACAAAGACTGCGTTTTCGAGCGCGAGAAATTTCCCGAAGACGTGACCGAACCAAAAATCGAACTCAACGCCGCGCCCGCCACGCGTCTGCACATGCTCGATTTCCTCGCCGCCATCGACAAACGCAGCCGCCCCGTCGCCGACATCCAGGAAGGCCACATCTCCACGGCAAGCTGCATCCTCGCCAACGTCTCCATGAAACTCGGTGGCCGCCCGCTCGTTTACGACCAGGCCAAACGCCAGGTCGTCGGTGATCACGAAGCAACAAAACTTTTACGCCGTCCTTACCGCACCGGGTACAAACATCCCGAGGTGGCATAATCGGTTGGGTCAAAGTTCAAGAAGCAAAACACCCTGCGGATGCCGTTTAACTCGAAGTGTTCTCAAAATAATCAGCACCGCACTTAGAACAGTGTGTGACCTCGACGGTTACCGTGCGCAATGGTTTTTTACACTTCGGACATACCAGTCGATTGTTGCCGAGGACAACAGCGAAAATGCAGAACACCACCCCGAAGCCGGGCAACATAGGGCCAATCCGGCCACTCGGCTGACCGAATTTCGACATCAGGAGACCGATGCCAACGAGCACTATCCCGGTGTGCAACAAGTATCGAGATGTCTTAAGGCGGGATTTCGAAATGCGTGTATTGGTCATTGGTTCAGCCGAACAATTAATACGACATGTGTTCGCATATTTTTTAATTCACGAACAGCGCCTTATATATCACCAACCCGCTGTTCGTTGAAGCATTCTTCACTTCAGCCTTTGTAGCCTTTAGAATTTAGCCTTCGTTCTGGGCCGTCCCTACCGCACCGGATACAAACATCCCGACGTGGCGTAAGCGGTTGGGTTAAAGTTCAACAAGCAAAGCAGAGTGCCGACGTAGTTCACTCTCTGGCACCGGTTTGATACAGATGCTCCGCACAATAAACAACCCCTCGGACGCGAGGTTGATCGCATCCCTGCCGAATGCACTTCTCGTCCGTAAGTCCGCCTCGCGACCGTATTAAATAATCACGCCGCAACAACGTAGTGTCGAATTCTCTCCACCCATCTCGCTCGGGGATCTTAACAGCGAACTGTGTCTGAAGTTTGTCGAATTCGTCCACCGACCAAAGCTGGTCGCAACACGGGCAGCGAAAGAGACGCACCCAATTACCTGTTTCCAATAGTTCGAAGCGCCCGATTTCCGGATGATTGTCCAGCTTTACGATGTCTGGAAGCTGAGAGCATTTGCACGGCATAGCGAATTCTGACGGCGTAACATGGTTCTCTGACCAGAGCCTTGTATATCACCAACCCGCCATTCGTTGAAGCATTCTTCACGGGACCAATTTGGTGGCGGCAGCTCCGTTAGGAGCGACATGTTTATAGAAACAACCCACAAAAAGACCAAACAAGCTCCGTAGGAGCGGCATGAGCAAAGAACAGAGCCGCGTGCATCAAAAGATCTCTTTTTTGTTTTAGCCTTTAGCCTTTAGAATTTAGCCTTCGTTCCATGTCTCGATTGATGCGTTTATGCCGCTGGTGGTTGCTCGTGCTCGCTTTGAATGCCGGCGCGGCGGAAAAGCTCAACGTGCTCTACATCATCTCGGATGACTTGCGTGACACGGTGGGTTGTTATGGCAACACCGCGGTGAAGACTCCAAATATTGACCGGCTGGCGCAACGCGGCGTCTGCTTCGAGCGGGCTTATGCGCAATACCCCATTTGCAACCCAAGCCGCGCTTCCTTTCTGACCGGCTTGCGTAGTGAGCAAACGCACGTCGTCGGCAACCGGACCATGTTCCGCACGAAGCTGCCGGACATCGTCACTCTCCCACAACTGTTGCGGCAGCAAGGATGGCATGCGGCGTCTTTCGGCAAAGTATTTCATGTCGGAGAAAGCATCGGGGAAATTCGCGACGGCTGGATGGACCTGGGCAAATCGTGGGATGAAGCGGCTATGTTCCAGCCCACCGAGGCCGGGCGCGTCATCGAAGGCCGCAACCTGACCGGCGGCAAATTGAAATGGTGCGAATGGGGCGCGACGGCGGGCGGCGACGATGATCAACCCGACGGCCAGACGGCGCAACACGCCCTGGCAGTCATCGAACGGGAAACCAAGGCCGGCAAACCGTGGCTCGTCGCAGCCGGTTTTCATCGACCGCACGACCCGTTTATCTCGCCCAAAAAGTATTTCGACCTGTATCCGCCCGGCTCGATGAAAATCTATCACGACCCGACCAACGTCACGAAGCTGCCGCCCCTATCCATAGCTGGTGGCGCGTTTACCGAGGCTTTCAATGCATTCACCGAGCGCGAGCGCCAGGAATTTCAACGCGCTTACTATGCCGGGGTTTCTTTTACCGACGCGCAAGTCGGCCGGCTCATGGAAGAATTGGATAAGCGCGGGCTTTGGGAACACACACTGGTGATTTTCTCGGGTGACAACGGTTATCATCACAACGAGCGGGGTTGGTGGAACAAAAACACCTTGTTCGAGCGCAGTTGCCGGGTGCCGTTGATTGTCGTGGCGCCAGGCGGCGCGCGGGGCAAAGTCTGTCACTCACTGGTCGAGCTTGTAGATATTTACCCCACCGTGGCGGATTATTGCGGGCTGCCGGCACCGCATAAATTGGCCGGTCAGAGCTTGCGGCCCTTGTTGCAAAATCCCGCAGGCAAAGGGCGCGACGCCGCTTTCACCCTGGTTGTGCGCGGCAGAAACTACGGCCAGGCGGTGCGCACCGAACGCTGGCGCTTCATTCAATGGAGCGATGGAAACATGGAACTCTACGACGAACTAAAGGACCCGGAAGAAACGCACGACGTTTCCTCCGCGCGTCAGAACGGGGCTGTGATTACGGAATTGAAAACCCTGCTCAACCAACGCATCGGCCCTTACCAACCCGACGCCCCAGCCAAAGTCAGCCAGCAACGCAGAGGCAAAAAGACAACGTGATCAACCACGCCCGCTCGTTTACGACTCTGGTCATCTTGTAATTTGTATTTTCCCCTCAACCCTCAACTATCCCCCCTCTCACCGCTACTTTCCAAACGCCGTTTCAACAAACCGGTACGCTTCACGCCGGATTGTCGTCGGGAACGAATGTTCGCATTCCGGACTTGTGACCACAAAGCGATCGGCAGCGCCGAGAAGTTTGTAGACCGATTCGATCTCCGGTATCGCCGACCGCACGCCCGCGAATTCGAAGTTGGCGTCGAACTTGGGACTATTGGAAAAAACCGCGCGCGGCGCGATCGCCCCAATCACTTCCGTCAAATCAAACGGCACCTCATCCGGATTACTGTGATAAACATCGCGGATAGCCGGCATATACCGATCCTGCGCCCAGTTCGCCAACTTCTTCCCGCCATAATAATAATGGAACGGCGTCCACCCGCAGCTCGTCACCACAGCCGTGATACGCTCATCAAAGGCCGCTGTGAAAAGCGCGTTGTGCCCGCCAAGGGAATGGCCGATGACAGCGATCCGCTTCCGGTCCACATCGCTGCGCGCGAGCAAGACATCGACGCATCGCATATTGTCTGCGATCGCCTTCATCGTTCCTGACCGATACGGCGAAGTTTTGAAGTTATAATTCGTCAGCTCGCCGAACGAAGAATAGTCCGGCGCAATGACAACGTATCCCAGCCGTGCAAGCTCGGTCGCATAGCCAAAATTGCGATCACCGGGAAACGTATCGTCACTGATATCTTTCCCAACCGTCGCAGTCTGCTGCACCGCCAACGCCGCCGGCCGACGCTCGTTTGGCCCGATGTCATTCGGAACGTAGAGATAAGCCGGAATATGTTCGTTAAACAGCGTATCGATCGTCACCAATTCGCGGTGATAAGTGGCGAATGACAGCGACTGGCGGATCTGCACCACCGGCGCGGCGAGCTTCGAGCGATCGGGCAAGGGACCCATCACCTGTTGCATTCCGGAAAGAATAGCTCGCCGCCGCAACTGCCAATCGCCAGGAGTCGCTATCGTTTTGATTTGTCCGGAAGGATTCGCAAACCAATCAAGCCTGGCATGATCAAGAGACCCGCCATTAACCGTGGCAATCGTTAGGAAAATTAAAAAAATGGAACCGATCAGAACAGACAGTTTCACGGCGCGAGCATAAAACAGTTGCCGGAAAGTGGTGAGAAATTTTTCGCGCCCGCGTCCTGAAGGGACAACACGAAACGCTCCGTCCTGAAACGGCTGGTCAATCAATTCGCCAGGGGAGATGTGCACGCCTGGACACGGGGAAGGTCGTCCGAATTATCAGCGGTTTTATAATAACCTGTAAAAGTGAGCACAGCGGTTCCGTGCCACTTCCAATACTCAGCGTGGCCATCGGCAAAGGAAAAAGTGGTGCCTTTGTTGTGGCGGCTGCCCGGGTAATTCCACCATTGGCCGTCATGCGGCCCGCCCGGTACGGCGATGGCAAAGTCGCCGTCATCCACGCTAAACTCATTCTCATCCACAAAGACAATCATCTTGCCAAACCCGTTGGTATGAGCACCGATTTGGGCGAATTTCATAATGCTATTTTGTCCATTGAGCAGTATTCCACCTTGTGGACTACTGGCCGTGAACCCGCCAAGAGGATAGTTCATCGACACGGTACGTGCCTGGGGCCCCAGCGTAGCGGCGAAAGTAAACGGCGGGTTCGCCGGGTAGAGAATTTGCCTCGTATTGGCCGGACACGCATAAATGGAAAGTGACCCATTGTATGGAAAGAGAACCCCATTGGGGATCCAAGGCTTCGCCGGGTCAGTCTGCGCCCCGCCTTGAATCCACGAGTTTGGCAAACCGTTGCCACCCGGTCCGTTGACGGGCGCGGCTCCGTTCAGTGGCAGATGATCGTTGTAGTCGCCAACATACATGTGCCAGCACAGTTGCAACTGCTTCATGTTGCTGAGGCATTGAGTGGTCTTGGCTTTTTCCTTGGCTTTGGCCAGAGCAGGCAACAATAACGAGGCCAAAATCGCGATGATGGCAATAACCACCAGCAATTCGATCAACGTAAAACCCGCCCGCTTGTCTGCGCCCGATTCCACCAATCGCGTCGGCGCGCCGGATTGATTTATCCCTCTATCCAACTTTGGTGTCATATCATTCATAACGCTCTTCACTCAGGGTTGTTGAAAGAACATGCGATAAAAGACGTTAGTCTGGTTCGCATTCGGAGTGATGGTGATCTGGTTGGTCGAGGTCGAACCACTTACAGGGAACCATGCGTTGGTTACCGCCACCCCTACCGAGTTGCTCTGTATCTGCCAGCCCGTGTGGTCAGCCGGCCACGAGAGCGTCAATTGATTGTTCGAATATGAGACCGTCAGGTTTGTCGGGGTGGGATTAAACAACGTAAAATGGTGTTGCGCGCTGAGATAGTTGGCCAGGCTTGCAGCGTCGCTGCTGGACAAGGGCGAGGCAGCGACGATCAGTTCGGAAAGGTCGCCCGCCAGACGATTGAAACCATCAGACCGCGCGCCGATGTATAGCGGCTGTCCGTTATCGAAGCTATTCGACTCGTCGAAGTTGGCGCTCAACAGACCCGTTCCCGCAGGCTGGCCGTTAACATAGTGGCTGACGGTATTGCCCGTGTCGGAAGCTATCACGACGGAGGTATTGCCGATGGACGGCCCGCTCGTCGCGGGGTATGAGCCGTAATGAATACCTGCGACCGTGCCATTGCCATTGCCGCGGTAGAGTTGCGCCCCGGGGGTGCCAAGATAGAAATCATACGGTGCGGCAATGTTTTTATTCGCGGTTCCAGTCTTTGAAACGAGATGGCCCGTTCTGCCGTTCAGAACCCTGGGGTTGACCACGGCGATAATGGACATATCACCGGTGATACCCAGGGTGGAAGAACCGCCGGCCGTAGTCATGTAGTTCGTAACCAAATCGTTGGTGTTGAAACGGATCACCGGATCTCCCGATGCATTGGTGGCAAGCTGTCGGTTGAATCGTCGGCCCGCCACCCCCGTAAATGGTGTTGTTATTTCCGGACAGGTCGCTCCATAAGACCACACTGTTCGTCGTCGCATCGTGACGCCGGTATCGGCCCGGACCCAGAGAGCCGCGTTTGGATAAAGTCCTACCGGCGTTGAAGCGGGGTCATGGTAAGACCAAACAGATCCTTCACATTTTGAATGGTCAGCGAGTAGAAGCCGGGGTTGGCATTGAAGGTCAAAGGCGAGGTGGTCAACACCACTTTGTTGGGCAGTGTCGCCCATCGCGGCGGAAAGGACACTAGCCCCGTTGTTCAACGAATAATTGCCGGCAACGGTGGCTGTGGCGGGGTCCACCGCTTCGTCAAAAGTGACAATGACTTGATTCGTGTTCCAAATGGGTATTCCCGCCAACGTGACGAAGGGCGGCACCGTGAGAACCGTCAAGGTATTTGTGGTGCTATAGACAAAGGAACCATTGGGCAAGGTCACCTGCACATCGAACTTCGTCGCCATTGTCGTTGGGAGCCAGAATTGGCGTGGTGTAAGTCGAATTGGTGGCGCCCGAGAATGTTCGTGCCGTTTTCCTGCCATTGGAAGGAGAAGCCGTGAGCGCTCCCCGCGCCTGCCACAAACGTATAGGTCACGGAAAATCCATTGGAGGAGGTGGTGCTTGCGGGCAGGTCGGTGGTAATGGCAAAGGTGAAATATTTTACGCCCAGATAATTGTCCACAATGGTGCGGTCTGCGTCCGACAGGGCTGTGTTAAAGAGCATGATTTCCGCAA
Source organism: uncultured Verrucomicrobiae bacterium (assembly GCA_963702845.1). Taxonomy (GTDB): domain Bacteria; phylum Verrucomicrobiota; class Verrucomicrobiia; order Limisphaerales; family Palsa-1400; genus JAICXV01. The sequence continues at coordinate 2,644,507 of OY969763.1, forward strand.
TCTGGCCTCTCATTTTCGGATTCGCGGCTTGCAGATCGCTGCGCCCGCCGATCCATACTGGCGTCCCGCCGTCATAAATGCCCGGAGGGTTGCCGGTAACGGGCCGATGGGCCAGCTGCCGTTGTTTGCGCCGTTCAGCCAGAAGTTGAAGTTGTTCGTCGCCAGCCCGTTTTCTGGCGGAAATGACAGCATGGAGGCATAACGTAAGGAGTGTTGATCAAAATCGTGCCTCCGATGCCGCCAGCCGGGGCGTTATTGAAACCATTTCCATATTGCACAGTTTTCACTGGCGGCTTGGGTCCCAATCGAAAGGCGCCGGCAAATTGCCCCACGTTTTGTTGAACAAATCGTTGCCGGCGGTTGAATAAAATTCGGCGACGGCATACATCGTTGTGTTGCTAGTCATTGAATCCAGACTGGGTGAGGATGGCGCCTGCAGACAGTGAAGAACATTGGCGCCGCTGCCATGGTTGCCGAAGTCCAATGACGGTTGGCCATTGTTAATGATGTTCGTTCCCGGCCGGGCCGCGCTGCCGGTTAAACCGACTGAAGGAACACCGAAGAATTGGGAAGCGTTGTTGCGCGTTGGTGGTTTGGTCGAGCCATTGCACCACGTTGTTGTTGGCATCAAGCACCACACCCGAATCCCCTCTCAAAAAGAGCACCAAACCTGCGGGAAGCACCGCTTGGTGCTGGCAGTCATGGCGTTGCCAAACAAATCCTGGACGTTTTGAACTTTAAGATAATAGCCGGTGTTTGTGTTCAGCGTCGAAGTCGTGCAGGATGACGTTATTGGACGTACTGCCGAAACTGGCGGAAACAATGGAAGCCAGCACGGAGTCAGCGTGATAATTAGCGGGATTCAAGCCGGTCACCGGGTCAACCGCCTTGGAAAAGGCAACACGATGTTCGTCGCATTCGCCGTTTTCGTCACGGAATAAACCGTTGGCGGGCCGGATACGACGGCCAAAGTTGCGGTGGCGCTGTTCGTCGAGCCGTTCACGTTGGTGATAGTTACGCTGTAGTTTAATCCGTTGTATGACGGATCCAGCGACGGGGTGGTGTAGAAGGCATTGGTCGCTCCGGCGATCGGAGTGGTCGGGCCGCTCGCGCCATTGGTCATCCATTGGTATGCAGCCGCGGGATAATCATTCGTGACGCCCACCCAGAAAGTGGCGGTTTGACCGACCTGCGCCGTTCTATTCTGGGGTTGCTCGATAATCGTCGGCGCTCCCTGGCGCATCAGGACATCAGTCAAAGTAAATTCTTGGAAAAACCCTTGCGCGGCATCGGCACCAATGCCCACGTACTGGATCATGGTCGGATTGACATTTGCAGTTGCGTAGGAGTCCACTTGAACCGAATTGGTAAAGAATCGATAGGTCCAGCCTCTCGCCGTCCCGGTTCCCGTAGTGGTGTCCAGAACGACTGTGAACAGATTGGTGGTGGTTCCAAACGTGGCTGCTTTTATGGCGGGGTTGCCCGAGCCGCCCGGGAATCGGTGAGGCTGAACTCCGGTACCGTCTCCGCGTATGAACATACATCCCGCACCGAGAGGCACAGTGCGATAGCTGCCATTGGTGAGCGGGTTCACGGCGAAACCCATCGCCAGAAAATTGGTGCCGCCGGAGAGCGCGCTGACTTTGCAACTAAGAGTATAGATATGCCCCACTTGCGGAACAAAGGGGAGGAAACCATTCAAAGAGAGGCCGTTAGCGGGTACATTGGTGAGGGCGATCTCCGATCCATCCGTTTGCAACTGAGCATTCAACCCTGGAGCGTTGCAGGCTGTCCACGTGGCGCCGGGAGCATTCACTGTATCGGGAGCCGAACCATCCAATGGTCCCACCCGGGCGAAGGTGTCTCGATAAATGATATTGGTGACCTGCGCCTGCATCACGCCGGTCATGAACAATAACGGCAAAAGGAACGCTAACCGTTCCCACGTGCAACAACGGCACCAGGCGGTCATGACTTTTACCGCTGCTTTTTTTGATTTCGCATTTAATCGCGGGGTCACGAACGTATTGTGTAATGGCATTTTCATGGCGTGATTCTGATGGTGGTTAAACTGATACTGAACTAATTACGAAATTGCGTTTTGTACGCGGCGAGGCCAATGGCGAATTACTTTTCACAACGGCTGATTTCTGAAGATATTGCACATCCGAACCCGTCTAGTCAAGCGTGCGTCGCCGTTCAGAAGGGATTTTTGTAAATCAAATCAAAAATCAGGTGTCAAAAAATCAGGTGTCAGTCCTAACTATTGACGCAAACGCACTCCTTCCTTTTTGTTGGCTGCGTTTAGCAATCTCTCAAGATGTCCCATTTATTTTCCCGCATCACTGGTGAAACAGAAGAGCCGCCGCCTACGGATCTGGCACCCTCACCCCACGACAAAAACAAACGCGAAGCGCATGGAGTGCGCCGTCATCCGGCGCTTTTCCCCTTTTTGCGTCTTTCGCGTCTTTCGCGGTTTTCCCTCTCTGCGTTCTATGCGGCGAAATACGCCTGCCTCAAGGCTGTGTTTACTCCGGCGAAACTCTCCTGCGGAATTCTTTTTTGGAAGAGTGGCGGGATTTGTTGGCGAGCATGCGTTCCTTCGCGCCGCGGCTGCGGCGGAGTTTTTGGCGGCGCGCCTTTTCAACCCTGGCGCGTTCGGCTGCCGTGCGTTCCTTTCGCATCGACTCGATCTTGTCGAGAAGGAGTTTGCGGGCGAGGAAGCGATTGAGGCCCTGTTGTCGGGTCTCCTGGCATTTGACCTGCACGCCGCTCGGACGATGGAGGAGCATCACGCACGTGGCAACCTTGTTGACGTTCTGTCCGCCATGACCACCGGAGCGGACGAAGGATTCGTCGATATCGGTTTCGCGGACGCCGAGGGAAGCCATCCGTTGGGCGAGTTGCGTTTGTTTATCGGTTGAGACCTCGGAGGTGCTCATGGCGGGAGGGTAGTGGTAAGGGCATCCGCTTGGAAGAAAACTTAGTTTGGTCCGAAATCGGTGGTGGGCGGAGATGGGCATCCGTAAACTGCTGCTGGATAATTGGAATGAGTGGAGTGAGGGCCACTATATCGCGCCTCATCGCCAATATGGCTTCGGCTATCTGGACGCGGTGCGTCGGGTATTTTCAAGTGCGCCAGACAAACATGCTGATTTGGTCCCATTAGACATCGGGCTCGGCCCATACGAGCGGCGCGCGAAGGACGCAGAGACACGAACCTTGCGAAACTCGGTCTCTGTTTTCCTTTAGCCTTTAGAATTTAGCCTTCGTTCCGCGCCGTTCCTACGGCAGCGGATACAAACATCCCGAGGCCGGCATAAAAGACGCGGTTCATAGCCGGAACGATTCACTTCATCTGGCGAGCGAACGCGCCACCGCGTCGAACTATCGCGGGGGCAGTCAAAGGCGTAAAACTTTTCTGTCATATTTTTGTCCGGGCCGACATTTAATATATGAATGAGCAACCTCTCTGACGGCGAATTGTTGGCACAATTTGTCCGGAACAATTCCGAGACGGCTTTTTCCACCCTGGTGGAACGCCATCTGGCTTTGGTTCATTCCGTCGCGTTGCGACAAACCGACAATCCCCAGGACGCCCAGGACATTTCACAAGCGGTATTCATGATCCTGGCGCGGAAAGCTGCCACGCTCCGCTCCGGAACAGTCCTGCCCGGCTGGCTTTATCAAACGGCTCTTTTTACCGCGGCGAATTTTCAACGGGCTGAATGGCGGCGCACCCGACGAGAACAGGAAGCAGCTATGCAATTAGACCCGAACGAAGGTGCGCACGACGTCGCTTGGCGTGAACTCAGCCCGCACCTCGAATCGGCCATGGCACGACTCAACCCAATCGACCGTGACGCGTTGGTGCTGCGCTATTTTCAAAACCGCAGCATGACCGAGGTTGGTGCTGCTTTCGGTTGGACCCAAAACACGGCGCAGCAAAGGGTCGGACGTGCGCTGGAAAAGCTTCGAAAACTTTTCGCCAAGCGAGGTTGTGTGGTGGGCGTGACTGCTTTGGCCGGAGTCATTTCGGCCAATGCAGTTCAGGCCGCGCCCGCTGGTTTAATAGGAACGGTAGCGAGCGGTGCATTGTCGTCTGGCGCGGCAGCAGGCAGTTCAGCATTCACCATGGCAAAAGGAGTTTCGAAGATCATGGTTTGGATGAAAATCAAAACCGCAGCCGTTGCTACAATTGGACTATTGATGATCGGCGGAATCTCGACAGCAACGTGGGCCACCTTTTTTAAGCCGAGAATTGTTTTCAGTTCATTCGGCTCAACAGAAAAATACGACAAGTCTGGTTCCTGGGCTGTCTATGATACCGGCAAGCCTGGCAAACGCGATGGCTACCGCGGGCAGGCAGAATGGTTTTCGCCGAACATCAACGGACGATTGAAAACGATTGAAGCCGCCATTCGCTGCGACCGGCGAAACGGCGGACCGCTTGATTTTTCCATTACTGAAGACGGAAACGGCATTCCGGGAAAAGTCCTGGAACATTTTTCAGTTTTACCATCCGCCGTCGGTAAAGGTTCGATACTTGTTTTGAATTCAACGGCAAAACCAAAACTGCAAGCGGGCCAAAAATATTGGTTGTGCGCCGAGCCTGTGGATTCGTCGAGCCAGTGGGGCTGGTCTTTCAACAATCAGAATCTGGCAACGGGTCATGCCTACGCGGTGGAACGAGGGGAAGGGAAATGGGAATTTTTCAAAGGCGGGCCCAACAATGGCGCGTTCAGCGTCGCCGTTTCTCCATAAAACCAACGTTTGAAAACAAACTTTAGATTAGAACAAAAACAAAAACCACAACACACATCATGAAAAAATTCCAAACAATGTTGGCCTTGATGGCTCTGAGTTCGGCACTGACGGCATTCGCCGCTCCGGAAAAAGACGCGCCGGCGACCGCTGAGGATCTGCTAAAAAAATTCGACGCCGCTCTGAAAGCAAAAGACAAAGATGCAGTGCTGCACCTTTTCGATTGGCAAGGGGTCTCCGCCGAAATCAGGAGTATGCACGAGCGCGTCACTGTGCAAGTGCTGCTCAGAGCGCCCGTGAAGAGCATCAAACTCGCCCCGTTGCCAGCCAGCCAGATAACAGAGTTTGAACGCAATGGCGTTCGATACCGCCCCAACGTGACGATCGTTGGCATCATCGATGTTCAGTTTGCGACGCAAGGCACGCATTCGTCTGCAGCGCAGGTGCCCTATGGAAAAAAGGACGGTCATTTTTATCTGTCCAATACTATTGAAGAACGAGTTTCCACGGAGCCGGCAGTCAAAGAACAGCCATTAAACATCAGTATTCAGGGCACCATCTCGCCGAACCCGGCAATGTTCGAAGGCAGCTACGTCTATCTCAAGGGCGGTAAAGAGGTCAAAGAAAGCATCGTTGACGAATTTCATCACGGGAATACGAGCAAAGCGTTTTGGGGCGACCGGATCAAATCCTGCACTGTGCGAAAAACCTCGGCCGATGGACAAATCAGATTGATGATCTCCGAGGGCGGCAAAGAAATATTCAAATCGGAATGGGAGACAAGCGATAAGCCAATTGTGTATGCTCCAAAATAAATGCGTCGTGTTTAGCGGACAAAGACCACCTGTACCCAAACGCGCCAAGTGTTTGGGGCTTTATTTCTGATCGGCTTCGTATTCCTTATTTGGTCTGGAAGGGTGATTCCGGCCACGTCGGCGGCGATGTACCTTGAAGCTAACCAATCGCCGAACCCGACCGTCCGGGCGGCGATCGATAAACGCAGCCGGCCTATCGCAGATTCAAGGAAGGTCACATCTGCACTAAAGGCAAAAATTTGAATCCTTTTCGCATCGGCGGCCATATGCTTGTAAGATGATCGGTGATGACATGGAGTTGGTCCGGGACTATGCCCGACGCGGGTCCGAGGAGGCCTTCGCCACGCTGGTGTCGCGCCATGTCAATTTGGTTTACTCGGTCGCGCTGCACCAGCTTCGTGACACTCATCTGGCGGAAGAAGTTACCCAGGCCGCTTTCATCATTCTGGCGCGAAAGGCCGGCTCGCTCGATTCGAAAACGATTCTCTCAGCCTGGCTCTGCCGCACCGCGCAATACTGCGCCGCCGATGCCTTGCGATCTCAGCGCCGCCGCCAAATCCGCGAACAGGAGGCCTACATGCAATCCACGCTAAATGAAACTGAGCCCGACTCGGCCGCATGGCAGGACATCGCTCCGCTGCTGAACGTCGCCATGGCGGGATTGGGCGAGAAGAATCACAGCGCACTCGTGCTCCGGTATTTTGAAGGCAAGGATTGGAAACAGGTCGGGGCCGAACTGGGCATCGACCAACGAACCGCCCAGACCCGCGCCAGGCGCGCACTGGAAAAATTGCGCAAGTTTTTCGTCAAACGCGGAATCGACCTGGCGTCCACGGTCGATTGCCGGAGCGATTTCCACCAACACTGTCCAGGCCGCGCCGGTCGCGCTTTCAAAAACCGTAACGAGTATCGCGCTGGCCAAAGGCGCGACGGCTTCCGCATCAACCTTAACCCTTATCAAAGGAGCATTAAAACTTATGGCATGGTCAAAAACAAAATCGACGGTCGTCGTATGTGTGGTAACTCTACTGCTTGGAGGCGGGATCGCCACCATCGTCCTCAAGGCGAAGGCACGCGCGGCCCTCGCCAACGATCCCGTCGCCTACCAGTTCCGAAATCAATCGCCAATCGCAACCGACAAATTGAGAGAACAACTCATCGGGAATTGGGCGCTCGAAGCCAAGAGGCTGGGCGTCGATAAAAAATATAGCCATTTCAACGACAACAACCGCCTGAAAATGTGGACCGAGACCAATTGGGCCATCATCACTTACGATGCCAAGTCGAATGTCGTGTACTCGGCCAGCGGCTCCTACGAATTGCAAGGCGACCTTTATACCGAAACAATCGAAAAGGCAACCGGCACCATGGCCAGTTACGTCGGCGCCCGTCCGAAATTCAGACTGCGCGTCGTTGGCGATAAATATTATCAAACGGCACTGGGCGACAAGCCCGGGCTTCAGGAAATTGGCCATCGCCTCCCGCAGTGACGCCCAATGCTCGGCAAGGAGACACTTTACTTTTTTGGCCAATTCGAGATTCGCGAAAGGTCGCATTGGCTTTTTGTCATGCATTATCGTCAATTGCTGATTACGATTCTGCGAATGGCTGTCAGGTTTCATCGCCTCATTCCAATAATTCTGGCCTGTCTTGTATGGGCGATTGGTATGTTCCCCGTGTTCGGTAAGGACGCGTTTGATGTCACGGCAAAACAGATCGACAGAAAAAATTTGCGCCCTCTAGGGCCAGAATACGCTTGGGAAACTGTCACATGGGGGTTCTACCTCGATGGGCATGGATTACCAAATCATTACGGCACGTTCGTCGTAGTGAGGGTTCCCAATCAGCCAAAATCAAAGCGGGAGTTGATCTGGCCTGCGTTTGCCTATGGATACGAATCACCAAATGCCGCCGTGCTGGATGGCCGAATTGTTTTTACGGCGGCAATGCCGGACCACACACCGGTCTTGATGGCGCATAAACCAGGCAGCCCGCCAATGGTCATCTCACCTGCCGTCCTGCGATTGGCCGCTCGACGACTGGGACGAACCATCGTTGTCCCCGAAAAAGATTATTATTTCAGCCAGGTCCGACTTCCGCCCGGACGCATCTGGTTGAAAGCCTCAACGATGCCCTCCAAGTCATACTCTGGCGACACGGCGTTTATCGTGGAACTTACCAGCGCTGACCTCGATCACGTAATCGATGAAACGGTAGAACAAGGTCGCCCACTCAAAGCCAAAACGTTTAATTACATTGCCGAGGACGCTTATTTTACGCGGCTAAACCGGCAGTCCTATCCCACTGACGCGCCGACTGCGCCAAACCCAAGCTTGCGCGTAGAAAACGCATATGTCCCCGAAGACGAGCGATTGTATGGAAACGGGTTGGTGGACGTCGTCAACCGCTTCGCCTACTTCAGCACGGTTCATGAGCCGGGCCGGATTCTAAAAGTGTCGCCAGGCGACCAACAGACTGATCCACCACGAGTAGTCGGCGCGGTGGTTATGGAACCAGAGGAAAACGATTGTTTTTATGGAACGATCGAATCCGCGGGCGGCTATGCATATTACAATGCCAAGTACGGTCGCTTGGTGAAAATTGCGCTGGGCAAAGGTGATGCAGCACCCAAGCGCATCGGTTCGTTGCTCCTTGCAAAAAATGACAGCGTCGGCCCCGGTGTAGCCGATTCCGGTGCGGGTTACGGATGCTTTTCCGGTAGAGGCAAAATCTTCAAAATCAAACTTGGCAAAGGAGACGAAATGTCGAGCCTCATTTCGACGCTGGAGCTGCCCGATCGAGCAGAGGAGATCGTGTCAGCGGTCTTGGATCCATCAACGCACGAGGTGTTGCTGGGTAGTGAATACAACATGATTTATAAACTCGATCTGGGAACCAACGAGTCCCCTCCCCGCATCATCGGCACGATCGAATTGCCGAGGGATCAGGGCGGTTTTCGAGGCGCGCTGCTGGACCCGCGAAAGAGGTGTTGTTGTTTCATTTCGCATTTTGGTTTCGTGATCAAAATTTCCATTGGAGATAAGAACCAACCGCCGAAACTTCTCGGAGTGATGCAGGTGCCCAATAGCTTTCGCTATCTTGAGCACACGTTCGGCAGCGACAATTCTGGTTACGGTTATCTTGGCGCGGACGGCTCCGGTGATTCGCAGGCAGCAATTTTGAAAATCGATCCAGGGAATGAATCTGCTGCATTGCCACGAATTGTCGCCACACTTCCGCTGAAGCCGGGCGAGGACTACATCGCCGGCGGCGTCACAGCCCCGTGGCAAGACGCGCTCTGTTTGGGAATCGGAACCGGGCCTTGTACATTACAAAAATTGAGTCTCGGAAAAGCTGAAAAGTCCCCAACGATCGTATCCAAAACGAAACTTCTCGCCTACCCTTACGGGGAACACCAATAAAAATCGCGACGAGTGCCGAAAGCGGATCATCGGAATTGATGCTCGCCGCAGGAAAATGGCGGGAACGGCGGGGGCTCCAACCGATGCAAAACCAATAAAAGACACCACTAGTAAGCTAGAAAATCAGTCGGCAAGGAGGCGCTTTACTTTTTTGGCCAATTCGGGATCCGCACCCATTTTCTCGAGCGCAAGTTTTCGGTCGCGGGTGGCGACGTCGCGCCTGATTGTTTCAAGGTCGGACTCAACGTGCGGCACCGCGATGAGACTGATGCTCCCCATCTCGTCTTTGGTTTGTTCGCCCCACTCGACATGGATAGGCGGGGTCGACGGGTTGTGCGGATTGTCCGCCGAGTTGTCCCAATGAATTTCCGACGAGAGCGTGGTTCCTTTGGGCAACGGAACGAAGTCTTTGAAATAATACCGGTCCTGCCAGGCGAAATCCCAGTCCTTGATGAGCAGAAGCGTCTTCACCTGGCCGTCCGGGAGCGTCGCTGTCATTTTCATTTGCGTGGCGAGGTAATGCGCGTGCGCGCTCACGCCGACTCCATCCACCGCGACCGGCAAGGTATAGGAATCGCGCAGGACAAAATCCTTTTGACCGGCGGGAATATCGAGTCCCGAAAAGAGCGAATAGTGCGGAGGCAATTGAATGCGGGTGATGTTTCGTTCGGGCGCTTTTTTGGCGAAGTAAAATCCGATCCGCGATTTTTCAACCTCCGGCTTGCCGGTGGGATGGAAATGATATTGGACGATGAAGTCCGATCCCGCCGGCACTTTGAGCGCAAGGCCGTTCGGAAGGAAATGCGGTTGCGCACCGACTGCCCAACCGCCGAGCGGAAGCACCTGACGACCGCCGGGGCGCATACCGTTGAAGCCGGGTTCGGCGCCCTGGGACGGGCGTAAGTGGGCGTGGCCGCTGCCGTCAGCGAAATAGAGAACGTGATGGACGACGGCGCGTGCAGAAGGCTTCATGTCAATGGCCGTGATCCATTTGTCCTCGGCCAAACCAAGTTGAACCGGAATATTGCGATAGATGTCCGGCCCGTCGGCGGGGACATGAAAACCCGCAGGCATCTCAATCACGAGGTCGGGTTCGCCCAGTTGCCAACCAGAGGCGAATTTCGGCGGCGTGGGTTTTTGGGAGGAATCGCCCTCGAGCATGCCGGCGGCGACCCAGGCTTTAATCGTGGCGATTTGCTGCTCAGTGAGACGGCGTTCATCGCGATAGGCGTAGGAGGCAGGTTCGGCTTTCCACGGCGGCATGTTGTGCAACGAGACGGCCTTGCCGATCGTTTTGCCCTTTCGTCGCACATCCTCATACGACAACAGGGAAAACGGGGCCGCTTCGCCCGGACGATGGCACGAGGAACAGTTTTGATAAATGATGGGGGCGACCTGGTTGTTGAACGTGACGGCGTCGCCCGCCTGAACGACTCGTGCCGCGAATGTCAGCGCGAGAAATACGGCGAACTTTTGAACACAGTGGGCTTTCATATTTTATTGGATGACGCAGCCAATGGCTTTGGTTTCCTTGAGTTTTACCGGTTGGCCCGCGGCGATGGCGTCCAACGCGTCAATCAAATCATGTTGCCGAACCGATGCACGCTTTTTTCCAAACGCGGCATAGTTGTCATCGATGCGTCCCCGATATAACACCTCGCCGTTTTTTCCGAAGACGACGGCTTCCGGCGTTACAGTGGCGCGCGCGAGTTTTACGAGCTGATGTTTGGGATCGAGCAAAACCGGCATGGAAAGATGATACTGTGTGGCGTGCTCCCGGGCGGCGGCAGGCGTGAGTTCCGGATCAACCTGGACGATATAAAATGCGCAGTTGGTGTGGCTGGCGGCGATGCGATTCAACTCGGGAGCGTAGCCATTTGAGACGGGACAATCCTGCCAGAAAAAAACCAGCACCGAAGCGTCCTTCTCCGCCGGCTTCAACGGGTGGCGAGCCACATCGGCCAAATCGCGGAAGACGACGTCAGGCAACGGGTCCGGCGCCGCAAGGCATAGACTCGCTGCGAAACAAAGGATGGCGCAAAGATATCGCATCATGATAAAAACATCCGGAGCCGGTATAACGACCTCAAAGGCCAGAATCTAGTTCTTTGGCGCGTATTTTTGTATCCAAGGCTCTGGCTTATTGCCCAAATCTTCGCCCGTCTTCGTGCGCAAATACCCAATTATATCTCGAATGACATTCGTCCGCTGAAGATTACAAACCTGGTCGAGCGGTGACCCTTCTCTCTGCTTCATATTCAGGCCGTAGCTAGCGTACGATAGGCGCTTAGCCGCTTCTGGAACATTCGTGCCAAGCGCCTCATCGCGATACCGCTGCAAACCGAATACTTCTCTCTGGGCGTATGCAACTTCCACGTTTCGAGTCATGTCGCCGAGAAAGTGAATCACGACAATGAAAAACACTCCAAGCCCAGCCCATACTTTTATCCATCGAGGAATCATAGGTTCAGTATGGCCTCAACAATTAATCCACGAGCAGCAGGTTGTATATCACCAACCTGCTGTTCGTCGCAATTCAATCATGGGACATCTTGGTGGCCGGGTCGCTGAAAAAAGGCTAAATGCTAAAGGGAAAAACTACCGATGGCGCGGACGCGGAACCAGAGCTTGCTGCCGCTGGTCAATCCTTTCAACGCAAACTTGGATTTCTCAGAACAAGCGGAGCATTGATACCGTACGTCAGCGGTTTATCGAATCCCAAAAAAAGATTTCAGAGACTTCAATTGAAACAAAGTTTCATTTGTCCTTTCGATGATCTCAGGTCGGACTCCGCTGGAAAACACCCTTGTTCGCAAATCAAAAACCAGATAACAATCGTTCGAAAAAAACATAGAATAAATGGAAAAAATCATCCCCCTGATCAGCTCCGGGACGGAAGGTCCGCTTGGTTTAAAACATCTTCCCAGGCTATGGATAAAAACTTTACTGAGTGCGACTGGGCGACTTCCGGAAGGGTACAAGGACATTCGGCCGGGGTTTGACTTTGTCGTGTTGGAAGGTCTAGGGATCAATCCTGACTCTGCTCGCGAATTTATTTTCAACAATCGACCTACCTATCTGTCTTTTGAAAAATGGATCTCCGAGCAGCCCGGCGTGGATGTTTCTCAAGAGAACATTTCGAAAATCAACGCGCTCCTGGTGGGCAGAATGAAAGCGCCCGAGGCTCGATTCGAAATACTCAGAGAAAGCGGATTGCCTGAAGATACTCCGATAAAGGATGGGATCATGATAAACAATCTGGACGATTGGAAATCAGTTCATGATCAGGTGACAAAATGATTCGAACAAATTGGCGTAGAAAAACCGGATTCAGCTTGGTGGAGCTTCTTGTCGTCGTCGCTGTCATCGGCATTTTAGCCGCATTGCTGCTTCCGGTGCTTTCGCGAGCGAAGGATTCCGGACGTTCCACCGCCTGCCGGAATCACCTTCGGCAAATGGGAATAGCCCTCCAACTTTACGCGCAAGACGACAAGGCCTTGTACCCGCACTACCTTGGTTCGGCTGGCTCTGCTTACGGCGATACCACAGGTCAACGGAGCCGAGCGGCTGGATTGGTCTACTGGTCGTCCAACCTTCGCCCTTACGGCATGCTTGCCTGGACGAATCGGGCTTTTCATTGTCCGGGCTACACGGGAGAGATCGCTGCCCCGAAGTGGAAAGATGCTGCGGATCGCGCCGGCAGTTACGCTTACAATACCTATGGGGTGCGGACGGGCAACACCACCCGAGGAGCTTTTGGGCTCGGTCCAATACAGTATTGGCAGATGGCCCCCAGACTTTACGTGCCAGCGGTCTCCCAATCGAAAATTGCGTCGCCCAGCGAGTTCCTGGCGATGGGCGACGCTCTCATGAAGGTCGGCACGTCAGGCGCCTCGGATGTTTGGGGGTGCATCAACGCTTTCGGTGGCGAACTGGTGACTGCTCCTTTCGTGGCACGCCACGGCCGCAAAGACAATCAGGCGTATGTGGACGGCCATGTTTCGTCCAGAGCCCCAGGCGAGATTTACGATCCGGTGAAGACGGCCCCATTGTGGAACTACGACCACCGCTCGCATGAGGAGCTATGGAAGTAGTGATTCAAATGGCCAAACATCGGCCGTGGGTCGCTGAGCCGCTGAAGGCAGACTGAGTGAGTTACTACACATCAATTTTCTGGGATTTAATCCACACTCCGTTTCAGCATATTGAGCTGATTTGGGGAATTGTGCCGCTCTACTTCGCCCTGCTGGTGAGCGAATTGAACTCCGCCAAGGCGAATTTCCGCACGGCGATTCAGACGGGCTTCAGTTTTATCTGGGCGGCGGCGCAGTGGCTCTACCTTTACCGCCAAGCGCACCCGCATCTGGGGATTCAGGTGGAACCGCGCCCGGTGGTGCCGATCAACCTGTTCGTCACGTTCCTGGTGCTGGCGTTGGGTGCGGTGGCCTTGTTCAGCGGGCTGCGGCATCGCTTCCCCAGGTATGGCTCGTTCCTGGGCCAGACACGGTTTGCCAATTATTTCATGATCACGATCTATCCCATCCAGGCGCATTATTTTGTTTGGACGTGGGATCGTTTGGCGGCGATTGCAATGTTTGCGGTGCCGGTGTGGCTGTTGCTGCACTTTGGGTTAATGCCGCTTAGGAAATAAGACCGTCCGACCCATGACATCCATCCATTCGCGAAGAAATGTGTAGGAGACGAGGTGACGAGTCTCTGACTTCCTGTCGGACGAGCGGAGTTCAATTTGAGACTTGTCACCTCGTCTCCTACAAAATTAAATTTTTGTCGCTTAGCCTGATGGCTGTTTTATTCTGGCGCGGTGAACCTGTCTATTCTGACCGCTTCCATTTTTCTGAGCGCAAGCATCGCCGCGCAGGCCGATAAAGCCGATAGGTACCTGAATGCCCAAATGCGCGAGCATCGCATCCCCGGCCTTGCCTTACGCGTGCTTCGCAATGGCAAACCGATCAAGACGGCAGCTTATGGGCTGGCCAATATTGAATTGAACGTGCCGGTCACTTCGAAGTCGGTTTTCGAGATTGGTTCGGACACGAAACAATTCACTGCCGCCTGCATTCTCCTTTTGCAGCAGGAAGGAAAGCTCTCGGTTGATGACCCGATCACGAAATATCTAAAGGATGCCCCCGCGGATTGGAGCAACATTCGCATCCGCCATCTGCTTTCGCACACGTCCGGGTTGAAAAGTTACACCGTCCTCGATGGTTTCGCCCTGACCCGCCATCTCACCCAAAAACAATTCATCGATCTCATCGCCAAACAGCCGCGCGAATTCGCGCCGGGCGAGGCTTTCAATTATTGCAATACCGGCTACAACCTTCTCGGGCTGATTGTTGAAAATGTCAGTGGCGCGCATTACTGGCAGTTTCTGCGGGAACGCATCTTCCAACCCTTGGGCATGAACTCCACCACTTCGCGCGACCCGTCGATCATCGTCACCAATCGCGTGAACGGTTACGAGCATCCGCGTCGGGGTGGCTTGATCAACCGCGACTACGACCTCACGGACATCTTTGCCGCTGGTGCGATCGTGTCGACCGTCGAGGATCTCAGCCGTTGGAATAACGCTCTCGACACCGATAAACTTCTCAGCAGGGAAAGCAAACGGCAGATGTGGACCCCGGCCAAACTGAACAATGGCACAGAGACCGACTACGGGTTTGGCTGGCGCATTTCAACGGTGGATGGCCACAGGAACATTGGCCACGGCGGCTCTACCTCTGGATTTTCTGCCACGATCCAGCGATTTCCGGACGATCATCTCGTGGTGATCATCCTCAGCAACACTGACGAGGAAATCGCCACCAAGCTCGGTAAGCAAGTCGCCACATTCTACTTTGCCAAATGAGCTCCCGACCGCTGCTGTCTATAAAAAGCGCGCGTCTTGAATTCTACTCGGGCATTGGTGGTTCCCTCTAAAATCGTCGGCAGTATCAACTGGACGTCGGTTGAATTCTTAAGGCCCTCACAGAGTTGAGCGCCAAAACGGTTCAAGGGTTTGACCTTGATCAAAGTCAATAAAACCGAAAAAATTCCAGTCCGTTTATGAAAACTACCCAACTGGCCCTTCTCGGTGCGCTCCTTGCTTTCAGCTCGTTACATCTTTTCGCCGCCCCACTTAATTGGGATCCGGCCGGAAGCGCAGGTGCGGCGCTGGGAGGACCTGGAAACTGGGACCAGGCATCGTCCGATTGGTTCAACGGAACAGTCGATATGATTTGGGCCAACGCCAACAACGATGACGCGATTTTCTCTGGAACCGCCGGCACGGTCACATTGACGGAAAATATTTCCGCCGGAAATTTATATTTTACCAACGCGACCGGGAATTACGTTATTGGGAATGCGACAGGCGCGGAAGTTTTGACTGTTGCCGGAGCCGTTGACACTGGCGGCGGTGAACATATCGTCACCGCGCCGATCGGCAATTCGAGCACGCTGAACAAGAATGGCGCAGGACGGTTGCATTTGCCCGTGGACAACGGTGCGACCCTCACCGGCGCTGTGGTGATCAACCAAGGCGATCTTTCGGTTGAGAACAATAATGGCGCGGGCCAATATACTTCGATAACGGTAGCCGACGGCGCGGCTTTGGTGTTGAACGGCGGCGCTACGGGGTTGCCTGGGTTTTATGCTAACGTGACCATCAATGGTTCAGGCATCACCAACAGCGGGGCGCTTCGGAACCTGTCGGGTGTAACGACTTTTTATGGACAGATTACATTGGGAGAGAACAACAGTGTCATTTATGCGGATAGCGGCAGCGCTTTGGCTTACCTCGGGTCAAGCCCGCTTACCGACAATGGAAATAATTATAATCTGATTATCAGCGGGTCGGGGACGGGCAACGTTCATTTGGGTCAAACCAGCATTGGCGGGACCCTGTTCGTCCAAGGCCCCGCGTCGTGTTACGCTTACCTGACCTCAATTACGCCGGCAGCTTGGAAAAGCACGTCTATCTCGAGAGGCGGCACGCTTTACGTCGAGGACGCTACCTGCTTTGGAACGCAACCGGGCACACTGATGACGACAAACGTGCTTTTGGATGGCGGCACGATTAACTCGACTGGCACCTACACAATGTATGCCACCGATGGTATCACGGGGACCACCAATGGCGGCACATTGACTGTCGCTAGTGGAACCTTGACGACCTGCAATATTTACAGCCAATCAAATGCCGCTGTTACACTCGGAGGCGCGGGAAGCAGTAGACCCGGCGGTGCGGCTGGCGCAACGACCGGCACCATCAATTTGGGCGCAGGAGCCCTCATCAAGAGCGGCGGCGGCGATTGCCATTTGGGTTTCGCCAATCCTGCGCTTGAAATCTACAGCAACCTCGTGGTGAACGGCGGCAGCGTCACTTTCAATTACGATGTGACCGCCGGTCAAATAACTAGTTTGGGAGCGGTGCCCAGCACTCTCAATGCGTCGAACATCGTGTTAAATGGAGGCCAGCTGCACGTCGGTCACAGCACCACGATCGGCGCCACGCGCGGGATCTACGTTGCGTCGGGTGGCGGAACCATCGAGGATGTCACTTCCGGCGGAACTGTGACTGTCGCGTCGCCAATCAGCGGGCCGGGCAGTATGAACTTTCCCCTGGGCAAGACCGGCAGCACCACGACGGTGGCTTTAACGACCAATAACAGCTATGCCGGAACGACAACAGTCGGCGCCAGTAGCATCCTCAACGTTGGCGCAGGCGGCGCGAATGGAACGCTCGGCGCGGGCAATACCACTGACAACGGCACGCTGATAATCAGTCGAACGGGCAGCTATTCATACAACAAGATCATCAGCGGCACCGGGTCATTGACCAAAAGCGCGAGCGGGACCCTCACCCTCACCGGCGCGAGTACTTATTCCGGCCCCACCACCAACACCACTGGCGCGCTGTTTATTAACAACACCAGTGGCAGCGGAACAGGCACCGGCTCTGTGTTCATCACCTCGGGCACCCTTGGCGGAAACGGCTCTATCAGCGGCGCGGTCACGATGAATTCCGGTTCGACGCTTGCTCCGGGACCGACGGCCTTGTCGGTGGGGACATTGACCATTAGCAACAATCTCACCATTGGCGGCAACGTAGCCATTGCCATCAATAAATCACTTTCACCAAGCAACAGCGCGGTGGTTGTTACTGGCGCCTTGACCGATTCCGGCGCGGGAACGCTAAACGTTACCAACCTGGGCCCGGCGCTCGCCGTGGGCGACAGGTTCCAAATCTTCAACCAACCTCTCACCGGCAATGCCATGGCGGTTTCGGGCGGCGGAGTAATTTGGAACAATAATCTTGCGGTGGATGGCTCCATTTCCGTCGCCACAGTGCCGACCCCGGGCATCGCCAGTTATTCATTCAGCGCTGGCAACCTGATCCTGGCGGGAACCAATGGCTATCCGTCGGCTGGTTTCAGCGTGCTGACCTCCACCAACGTGGCCGCTTCCCTGACGAATTGGACGACCTTCACCACCGGGTCCTATGACGCGAGCGGCAATTTTGCCATCACCAACGCCATCACGAACACCGCCCCTACGCAGTTCTTCGTTATCAAGTCGCATTAAGCTCTCCGCGCCGGACACAAACATCCCGAGCCGGCATAACCGGTTGGGTTAAAGTTCAAGAAGCAAAGCGGAGGCTCACGATGCGCTCTTTTTCGAAAACGGCAGACTAAACAACAAACCCCAGCAAAGACTCTGCAAAATCATCACTAGAGTGCTTCCTTCGGAGCCAAATCCTTCCCGGTGGTGCAGCAGCTTAAATATCGTAGTCAGAGGAAAAGTAAAAATATACATCGGGATCTCCCAAGAACCGTGTCCGCCAGTAGGACTCGTCGCTTCCGCAGCTGCTAGAACGATGCAGCCAAATCCCAGCAGGAGATGAATAATCCCAATTACAATAGCGACTGTGAAATTGGGGCGCAGATGCATACAGATTGTCCGAACAGCGGGTTGTATATCACCAACCCGCTGTTCGTCGCAATTCAATCGCGCAGTTTACGGGGCGCAGGTGACAATCACGCTTTCGCTCCAGGTGCCGACTTCCACGCCGTCCAAAACATACACCGCCTTATACTCGCGTTGCTCCGGTTTGCCGGCGGCGAGCAGCACGCGGGTGTCGACGTAGGGCGACTCGGTGTCGCGGGCCAGGAAACTGAATTCGGTCTCCGCGCCGCGTCGGCAATAGATGTTCACGCCGTCGCCCTTGGGGTTGGTGAAGTCGATCTGGGCCTGGCCGTTGACCAGCGGTTTGCCGGTGATTTTCGGCGCGGCGGTGTGGATGTCGAAGGTGTCTTCGGCTCCGTTGATGCCGTAAGTGTCGCCCACGCCCGGATTGTAGGCGGCGCTGGATTTGATGCGATTGGCCAAACCGCGGCTCTGGGCGATGGCGATGATGAGGCTGGTGTTTTTGGCGGTGACGGCGTTTTTGGCCGCCACTTGCGCGGTGTTGTTGGCGCTTATTTTGGTGTGCAAATCGGTGTTGGCGGCGCCGATGGCGGTGACCTCGCCGGCGGTCAAACCGTAAGTCGTCCCGCTGGCGACGGCCGCAGCCTTGAAGATGTCGTGCCAGGCGAGGAACTCTGCGTCTTTGTGGGGGATGAAGTCTTTTCTAGCCATATGTTCTTTGTATTTAAGTGGTTAACTGACTCTGGACGTTTCCACGGGATGCCCGGGAAATTCCCCCGAACGCTCGGGGGAAAATCTGGAAGCTCTGGCGGCACCGCCAGAGACGCTGGCGGTAGAGCCAGAGGTTCTGGCGCTAAAGCTGGATGTTCCGGCGGTGCGGCTGGAACGGCTGGCGGTGCCGCTGGAAGTTCTGGCTAGACCGCTGGCGGTTGCGGCGGTGCCGCTAGAAATTCCAGCGGTAAGTCCAGAAGGCGTAGCGGTGCGGCTGAACAGTCCAGCGGTGCGGCTGGAGTCCCCATCCCTGTCCCGACCACCCGCCGGGACGGCGTATGCTGACGCGCGTGCCATGATTCGCCCGGGATTGTTCCCGACACGTTCACCGTGTCAAGCGTTACATAGGTGGTTTGCTTGTGTGCGGCAATAGGATGGCGAGCAATATGCCAGCAAATATTGTGGCCGAAAGCAGGATCCAAAACCATCGTTTGCGATAGAACGGTGTCATTTGCCCTTGTCTCGCTTAACAAACTGATAAATACCGCCAACCAGCAATATTCCCGCACCCAACAACTTCAAGGCGACAAATAATGGAGACTCCTTTTGGTGTGTAGTTTTCAACGACAGCATGAGAAGGCAAAGTGCAGTGCAAAAAATAAGCATGAAGAACCTACGTCCCCAAAATCTTCGCTTTTTTGGTATTTGGTTCATCTACAATTCTCGCCTTTATTTACCCGCCGCCGCCGCCGGCACATAGACCACTCGATTGGGCTGCGTCGGCGCATAGGCGTTGCGTTGGGGAATGTTGGCGCGATGGAACGGTTTGTAATCCTTGATCGCCCCAACTCGCGCGATGCGCAGCGACTTGCGAATGATTCCCTTGCCGCCGTTGCTGTCGCTGAACTTGCCTTCGCCGTAGCCCACGCCTTTTGTCCCGGAGTGCTCGTCGTCCAGTTTCATTGCGATTGTAGAATGTAGAACTGCTGGGCGACGTTGGGATCAATGTTCAGAGATGACGGTTTGTGCTGGCCGTCGGTCAAAGTGAAATTATTGCTGCCCCGAATGCTGATAGTATTAGTCCAAATCGTTGTCCACGGTCCGGGCGGATCGCTAAGGTTCGTGGTCGCGAGCAAATAATTTAGGCCACCAAAATAACAGGTCCCGACAAGCTGCAGATTGGTGTTTGAAACAATGCTGATACTCGTCAGCACAGGCTCCGGCGCGGGAACAATCCGTTCGGGAAACTGACAATTGCCCGTAAAACCATCGCCAAGTTGATAATAGGTGTCCTGACCCATTCCCCAAAGGACGCCGTCGGATTTCAAATACAGACTGTGATGGGCCTCACATCCCTTTGCGACTGCAATAACATCGCAATCCACGAGAGTCGGCTTGTTTGTGCTGCCAACGCCGCCAATGCCAAGCTGGCCGTATTGGTTTGCGCCCATGACATACAGGCAACCGTCGGACTTAAGAAAGAGACAGTGTTGCCATGCCCCAGCGATTGCGACAACGTTGCTGGACACAATCTGCACCGGCCGATTGGTGACGTAGACGGTCTCGCCGAGTTGTCCAAAAACGCCGGAACCCATTCCCCAAAGGCTGCCGTCAGATTTTAAAAACAGGCTGAAGCCACCGCCGCCTGCAATAGAAACAACCCCGTTGGAAATGATCTGCTCGGGTTGGTTTGTATTGCTCAAAGTACATCCCCGAGCTGACCATTGAAATTGGCCCCCATCGCCCAAAGACTGCTATCAGATTTCAGGAAGAGACTATGATCTTCTCCAGCGGCTATGGCTGTAACATCGCTATCGACGATTTTCTGCGGTCGGTTTGTCGTTGTGAACGTTCCATTTCCGAGCGAGCCATAATTGTTGTAGCCCATCGACCAAAGGCTTCCGTCCGATTTAAGAAAAAGAGAATGGTTACCTCCAGCAGCGATCGCCACCACTCCCTGCGATACGATCTGCTCCGGTTTGTTCGTGTCGGTGAAAGTTCCATCGCCGAGTGCGCCGTATTGGTTCGACCCCATGACCCAAAGACTTCCGTCCGATTTAATAAACAGACTGTGACGAAATCCGGTGGCGATTGCCGTCACGCTGTTGGAGACGATCAACTCCGGTCGTTTGGCCGGATTCAGAGTCCCATCGCCAAGCTGGCCGGCGACATTATTTCCCATGGCCCAAAGACTGCCATCAGATTTGACGTATAGGCTGTAAAGATCACCAACGGCACTGTTAGTCACCGTTACAGCGCCGATCGCGAAAATTCTAGAAAGCAACAAGGCCAGAACACCCAATTTGACCATCAAGATTGCACGGTAAGGCCGTGCGCTAAAAGAGGGTGCTTTCATTCGCTATCTTATTGAACCACCGCGTTGGAACTTGCAAGCGGCTTTCTTTCCGCAACCGTCCAACGAAAATGCGCCCTTTACCTCAGCCTCATTTACCGGACGCACTCGTCGTCGCCGGAGCCGGCACATAGACCACTCGATTCGGCTGCGTCGGCGCATAGGCGTTGCGTTGGGGAATGTTGGCGCGATTGAACGGTTTGTAATCCTTGATCGCCCCGACTCGCGCGATCCGCAGCGATTTGCGTATGATTCCCTTGCCGCCGTTGGCATCGCTGAATTTGCCCTGGCCGTAGCCCACGCCCTTCGTCCCGGAGAGGTTCGATGAAAAATATTTGAACCCAACAATCTTGTTCTGCTCATCACGCAGCCATCCCACGAAGATGACGGCATGGCCGCTGGGCTTGGTCGTGTCGTAGCTGATGAAATCTCCGGGCCGGCATTTCTCCAGATCATCCACGCTGATGCCGTAACCCAGGCCGTAGGATTTGATCGCGCGCCGTTCGCAATCGCCCTTGCCCTCGATATACCAAAATTGGAGCGCGTTGAAGAGATCGCCGAAGGTCATGCCGTTGAAATCGTCGGGGTCCAATCCCTTTTGGATATTGCGCAGCTTCATCGCGCGGGTGAACACCTCAAAGGTAAACCCGCAACAATAACTGCAACGCGAACCGTCCGGATACGCTTTGGCCACGACCATGCCCTTATACCACATGTCCTGCGTCACGCCGTTGTAGATGTCATACTCGCGCACTTTCCAACTGCAATGATACGGCAGCGATCCGTCCAGCGGATAACCGGAGATGACCGCCATCACATACGGGTTCAACGCGCCTTCTTCGTCGTCCTGCACCAGTTGTTCACGCGCATAATATTTTGCCAGCGTCTTGTCGACCGGCGAGAACCCGCGTTCATCGACCGGATATGGTTTGGGCGTATAAAGGAACCGGCGACTTTCCGGTTTGGACGGATCCAGGTTTTTGGGTGTCGCTGTAACGTGGCCCTCAGCCGAAGACTGGATTACTCCTGGGAATATGGAACTGGGGTTTGTTGGCGCGGCAACTTGGCACTGAGCCGAAGTGTTGACCAAAGCAGTAATTGCAACGAAGCAAACCGAAATGTGCCGCCGTAGCAGCAAACGAAAAATCGCAGACGTGTTCATCTTCACCCCGCCAGCGTAACAAACCGTCCAGCAGATTCAACATCGGCGCACATCAGGATCCCATGTCAGTCCTACTTATATCGCGCGCCTGAGCCGCATTAAAAGCATCGGCGGCTGTAGCGCGATACCCATGTGTCGCCCACGCGAGACTAGTTGCCGGGCCGGCTCACTACATACAATTGACACGCCGCTGCTTCACGTTATAATCCCTTTGGACCGCCGGTCCTTACCGGCACTGGGGGACGGTCAAGAATGTGCAGTTTTCCCCAGTTCGTTCTTTGAAAAACCGCGCCAAAAGTGCGACTCAACTGCCACCAAAAGTGGAACAATGTGCGGGAATGTGGGGCAATGTGCGACAATGTGCGACTTTCCCGCGAAATTTTCTATCGGAGTGCGAGATGCGCAGCCGACATTCGGCCTTTGACGAAAGTTGCAAGATTTTCGGCTACAAAACCGCTCCCCTTGGCAACTAATTGCAGGAAGTAGGCGGAAGTTGCAGGAAGTTGCAACATTCCCGCGAAATTTTTTCCGAACGCAACCCGGACGCAAGCGGAGCTCGTTCTAAACAAGCGTTCACTTGCCCGAATGGGCTGACCATCAACACATTGCAAACGCCAAACGCATCGCAAAGCTTCTTCAATCGGTTCCCTATCGATACCGGCGTCTGCAACAAACCGCTGGGTGCGAACACCATCCACCAATCTCGCGCCGTTGATCGAAGCAGCCATTCATTTGAAGAAACCACTTTTTTCCAAAGAATATTGTGGCATATTCTTTGCCCTTTGCTACAGTCCGCAACCCTTGGAAAGGGTGGTTGAGCTGTTAGCCGAGATTTAAACGAATTTAAGAAATGGCAACAAAGAATAAAAAAGACGAAAAGAAGCCCGCACCGCGTCCGAAAAACGTCGCGTCTGCTACGGCTGCTTCCATTTTGGGTCTGCCCACGGGTCGGAGTCACGGCGTTAGCAATGGCAGGCCGAAGATCAAGGCCGAATGGGTTAAATATTACGACAATCTTCTGGAGCTGCGCGACCGTCTGACCCATCAGATGGACGGACTCGCCAAGGAATCGGCCGAAGAAATGTCCAATTACAGCCTGCACATGGCCGATGCCGGCACGGATAATTTTGACCGCGACTTTGCCCTGAGCCTGTTGTCATCGGACCAGGACGCAATTTACGAAATCGAAGAAGCGCTCAAGCGCATCGAGAAGAACACCTTTGGCGTTTGTGAATTGACCGGTAAGGCGATTCCCAGAAGCCGTCTGGATGCGATTCCCTGGACTCGTTTCACTGTTGAAGCGCAGAGCCAGCTCGAACGTGAAGGCGCGCTCAAGTCGCGCCGTCTCGGCACGCTCGGCAGCGTTGACAGCACCAGTGCAAGCGACGCCGACAGTGACGAAGGCGACGAACCCGAAGAAAAGCCCGCCAAGGACAAGGATTAATTTATGCCTCGCGAAATTATTACAATCGAATGTCAGGAAGCGCGTAAGGAAGGCAAGCCGCCCTCCCGCTACACGACCACGCGCAATAAAAAGCTCAAGACCGAAAAGCTTGAGATCAAGAAATACAATCCTTTCTTGCGCCGTCACACTGTCCATCGCGAAATCAAGTAAGACACGTTTATGCCACGCAAAACACATCCTGAAAAACCGGGCCGCAAAGGCAGTTCCGAAGTCCGCACACCGCGTCCGAAGCCGAAAATCGACTTCACCGTGGACGCGCTGGACTATAAGAACGTCACTTTGCTGAAGCAATTCGTGACCGACCAAGGCCGCATTCTTCCGCGCAAGTACACCGGACTCCCGGCACACTACCAACGCCGTCTGAACCGCTCGATCAAACGCGCGCGTCAGATGTTGTTGATGAAGTAGTTTCGAACGGTCGAAGAGATTTGTAAAAGCCGTCGCCTTTTCAGGCGCGGCTTTTTTCTATTCCACCGCGTGGGTAGGCGGGGCGCCCATCCATGCCAAGGCGTCCAAGATTTAGGCCGCCTCCAATTCAATCCAAAACCGCGCCCCTCGTCCGGGTTCGGATTCGACCCCGACTTTTCCGTGCATTTTTTCGACGACCTTGCGCACCAGCGCGAGCCCAATCCCAGTTCCGGGTAAATCAGAATGGAGTTTCTGAAACATCTCGAAAATGCGGTGGTGATGCTCAAGGGGAATCCCGACACCTTCATCCTCCACCCATAACCGCACAACGCTCTCGCGTTTCTCAGCCCGGACACGAACGACTGGCTTTCGATCTGGCGGGGTAAATTTAACGGCATTGTTGAGCAAGTTCGAGAAGCACTGGGTCAGCCCGGCGCGATTGGCCATTACCGCCGGTAATTCAGCGGCTACGGTAATCTGCGCGCGCTCCGGATGAAATTGGGGATACGATTCAATAATGCTCATCACTAATTGGTCGGGGCGCACCACGGCCAGCGGCAACTCTTCGCGCAACGCGGTGGTGTAATTGAAAGCGTCCGTGACGAGTTGGTCCATGCGCTCGGCAGACTCAATGATCCGGCGCAAATAATCATTTGCTTCTTGGTCAAGCGCCGGCCCGTGTTCGTCTTTTAGAATTTGGCTAAAACTGCGCATCGCCCGTAACGGCGCGCGCAAATCGTGAACGATGCTATAAGATAATTGCTCGAGTTCATCGCGCGCCTGGCGAACACGACGCTGCGCGCGTTTTTCTTCGGTGATATCGCGAAGGATGCCGGTAAAAAACCGCCGTCCTGCGACGCGACTTTCGCTCACACCTAAATAGAGCGGGAAAACGGTTCCATCCTTACACTGGCCCCCGACTTCGCGGCTGATGCCAACAATCTTGCGACGGCCGGTTCGTCGATACAGTTCGAGATAGGAATCGTGCCGGCTTTTGTCAGGTTCAGGCATGAGCATGCTGACGTTGCGGCCAAGCAGTTCCTGGGCAGAATATCCGAACATCTTTTCGGCGGCCGGGTTGACCATCTCGATTATTCCATTTTCGTCGATTGCGATGATGCCATCGATCGCGGTATCGACGATGACGCGCAGGCGTTCCGAACTTTCTTCCAAACGCACGGTTCGTTCCTGGACAGAGTGTTCGAGGTCGTGCGTATATGCTTCGAGCGAGCGTCTCAGGCGACTGCGGTCACGAGCAATGGCGACATAGTGCGCAAGCGTTTGGAAGAACTCTTTGTCGTCGGCTGCAAACGCATCGCGGTGACGACTGGCAAAAGCCAGTGTCCCGAGCAGACGATCCCCGACTAAAAGCGGATGAACGCTGTAGGTGCGGACGCCCAAGGCTTTTATGACTTCCAACGATGGGTCGCTCGATTGCTGAATGTTGTTCGCGAAGACCGGTTCTCGTCGTTCGGGAATCGTGTGGCAGAACGCCTCGGCGAATTGCATATATTTCAAACGATCTTCGGCATCAGCCGGAATACCGCCGCTGATGACGAGCTGTCTGTTTACGGTGGTCTGGTCGGTGGTCGCGTATTCCAAATACACATCCGCCTGAAACAAATCCCCGACACGTCGATATAGGTCGGCGATTTCTTCATTCGTGCGCATTGGCGACAACAACTGCGCAGCGGCTTCGTGCAGAAGGTCAATGCGCTGCTTTTCCTGCGCGACTTCTGATTCCCAATGCTTTCGCTGTGTGATGTCGATGATGGCCGCAACCGCGCCGGTTATGGTGCCGGATTCGTCGCGCAAGGGAACTGAGGAAATGAGAATACATTTGCGAACACCGTCGAAAGTTTCGATTTCCACCTCTTCATCAAACGTGTTCACTCCATTCAAAATTGCGCGCGCGGCAGCCCACTCCCGCGGCTGGATTGGCTTACCGGTATCTGGCCACCATCCTTTGTAGTTGCGGACTTCCCGTACACCGGCGGCGCGAGGCAGGCCCCAGATTCGCGCACCTGCCGCGTTACTACTGAGGATTTGGCCTTCCCTGTCGAGGACCCATATACCTACAGGGGCGGTTTCGAGTATCCCGCGCAAAACCGCTTCGCTATGTCGCCGTTCAGCAGCCTCTTGTTCGACCCGTTCTTTCTGTGTTAACGCTTCGACGGCTTCAATCTTGGATCGGCGATTGGCCACACGCATTAGACCACCGAGGCTGCAAATGATCGCACACACAATGACATAGACGAGGACCAAAATGATATCGATAGAGCTGTCAAAACCGATCGTATGCCTCGGAAAAACAAAAAAATAATCGCCAGCGATAAAGCCAGCCAAGGTGACAAATATGGCGGGGCCGACCCCAAGTCTCCATACGGCGATGGCCGCGCCGACCCAAAAAGTCCAATAGGGAAGGCGATCTCCGAGAACCGGATCAAACGCGAACCGAAGCAGAAGTGCGCCCGCGGACAAAACCGCAGCCCACGCATATCGGCGCAGGATCCTCGTCGGATTAGGCAGCACCCAGTTCATCTCTCCCCTTCCCCATGTATTTCTTTACCGAAACAACACGGCAGCTTCTGCACGACTTTGCGCAACCGAAGCCGACATCACTCCGGCACTACACCCCAGAACATCGTGGCACTATTATGCCGCTGAAAAAATACGACCTATCAACGTATTTGATAGCACGTGAAAAGATGATGTTGAAATCCGTCAAAGCATCAGCGCTAAGAACCAACGCCGGCTTGAGCACCGCTCGTTTCCTGCGCTGCACCAGGTAGTTCCACATCGAGATCGATGAGGATATCGCGAGGTTCGGCGCCTTTATTCGGCCCGACGATACCACGGGCCTCAAGATCGTCCATGATTCGAGCAGCGCGCGTATAGCCAAGGCGCAGACGTCGTTGCAATAACGAGACACTCGCCTTTTGTTCGGTGCGAATGATCTCAATACACTGCTCGATTAATGCTTCATCTTCACCACTGCTGTTCTCGTCGCCATCAAACGAGCTGACCGGTTTTGAAAGCTGTTGGTGAATCTCCAGTTCGTAGCTCGGTTTGCCTTGAGCGGCGATAAATTCGACAAGCTGTTGAATTTCGTTGTCGGTCACCAACGCACCCTGAGCGCGAATGAGTTTCGCTGAACCCGGTGGCAAAAATAACATGTCGCCTTTGCCCAGCAATTTATCAGCGCCCATCGCGTCGAGAATCGTGCGGGAGTCGACTTTGGCAGCGACCTGGAACGCGATACGAGCGGGAATGTTCGCTTTGATGACGCCGGTGATAACGTCGACGCTGGGACGTTGCGTTGCGACGATGCAATGAATACCAGCCGCTCGCGCCATTTGCGTGATGCGGGCAATCGCCATTTCGACGTCAGCCGGAGCGACGAGCATCAAGTCCGCAAGCTCGTCGATGATGACGACGATGTAACTGAGGTGATCTGGAATGACAATTTCCTCGTCACGCGGCACCGCAATTTCGTCATCCAGTTCGACTGCAAAACCGTCCACGCCGGCCTCGCCCTTGTCGCGTTTCGGTTCTTCGCGCGGCGGCACCGGAGGTGGCTGATTTTTCGGCCGATCATTGAAGGAGTGAATGTTGCGCACGCCGACCTTGGCAAAAATTTGATAGCGCTTTTCCATTTCGCTGACGACCCAGCGCAACGCGAGGATGACTTTCTTGGGATCTGTGACGACCGGCACGACGAGGTGCGGCAGCTTGTTGAATTGCTGGAGTTCAACGACCTTTGGATCGATCATAACGAACCGCAATTTGTCCGGGCCGAAGCGATAAAGAAGCGACGCAATGATGGAGCTGATGGCAACGGATTTGCCTGAACCGGTGCTGCCGGCGATGAGCACATGCGGCATTTCGGCGAGGTCGGCGACGATGGGGTGACCGTAAACGTCTTTGCCCAAAGCGAGCGGGATGCGGGCCTTGGTGTTGCGCCATTCGTCTGATTCGAACAGGTCGCGGAGGATGACTTTGGTCTTAACCGCATTCGGAACTTCGACGCCCACTGAACTTTTACCGGGCACGGGCGCGAGAATATTAATACGCTCGGCCTTGAGAACCGCGGCGATGTTGTTGTTCAATGCGCTGATTTTTTCCAGCTTCACGCCCGGGGCCGGGTGCAGTTCGTAACGAGTGATCGTCGGACCCTTGGTGATGTCGCCGATTGCCACTTCAATTTCGAACTGCGCCAACGTTTGTTGCATTAATTTTGCGTTGGCGATGAGTTCTTCTTTTGATTCGGTGGGACGCACCGTGGTATCGGGATATTGCAACAAATCCATCGACGGCAGCTGGTAATTTCCGATTTTCGGTGTCGAGGCGACGGTGATTTGTCTCGGCTTCTTCGGCTTCATCGCTCTAAGCGGCGTGAGACCGTGGATCTGAGGGGCCGGCACTTCAGGCGCTTTTGGTTTCGCGGCCGATTCTTCATCCTTGTCATTGCCACTGGAAACTTCCGCCACTTGTTTCGACAATTCCGCTTTGTCACCGATAATATCGGCCGTGGTAGCAGCGGCGATTTCCCTGGCGCTGATAACTTCGCCCTCTTCCACGACGGCGGGTTCCTTGACTTCTTTGACGTCCGCTTTTGCTTTCTTCGCTTTCGAGGTGGGAACGCTCAAGTCACGAACGGTCGGCTCAGGCACAGGTTTGAGATCAGCTCCGAGGCCGCTTGGCTCGGCGACCTTTTCAGCCACGCTCGGGCCTTTGGCGATTTTCTTATCAAGTTGGTCCTGCAATTTCTTCGCTTGCCGGTCCAGTTCACGAGCACGCTTCTCCAGTTCGCGTTCTTCAGGAGTATTTGCAATAGACTTCCCGTTGCGTTCCGCCCACCAATTGCGGCACCAAAGGCCGAGTTGGAAATTGGTCAGATACATGATGCCGACGACGTAGACAGCACCGAGCACAATGCTGGCGCCGACCTTACCGAGCAACTGAAGAACCGTAAAATTGAGAAACACTCCGATGTAACCGCCAGCGCTCGGCGCTGAAACGCCCGCGCTGGCTGAACGAAGAATTCGCAAGTCGTGCTCAAACAACGTCAGGAAGCCCATGGTACAAACGAGGAGCACCGCGCCCCATGTTCGGCGGTGTTGCAAATAGGACATGTAGGAAAACAGATAGCCGAGCCCGAAAGCGATCATCAAAATTGGAACGGCAAATGCAGCTAAACCGAAAACCTGGAACACGGCCCAACCGACCCAAACGCCGATGGGCCCGCCTAGGTTATGCACGGGCGAGTTGGGCGGCACTTGGTTTGCCGAGCAGTCGTGGGGTTCAAACGAAAATAGGGCGACTAAAAGGAGCAGAGCTGCTGCGCCTAGAACAACGCCTATGACATCATTGAAACCGTGCGTCCTTGGGAGCGCATCTTTTCGAGCCATTGGGCGCTACTGTAAAGATTACGGCGGAAAGTTAAAGTGAAAAATGAGCGAAACCCTTAGGCACAATATCAAACAGCGTTGCGCAAAGGTGACGGTACAATCGACCCGATAATGCGGCTCAGTTCTTTCGGTTCTGGCGGTTTGACCAAATATCCATGCACAGCAAACATCGCAGCGCGATCGCGATCGCTCTGCTCGGCCGACGAAGTGAGAACGATGACTTTCAGTTCACGAAGTTCGGGACGCCCCCGCATCCATTCCAAAAACTCAAACCCACCGACATAGGGCAATTTTAAATCCAAAAAAATCAGTGACGGCAATGGATAATAATTTCTGTCTTCGAAAGTGCCCGTGCCCGAGAGATAATCGATCGCTTTTTGGCCATCCGTCACAACCTGCAACGGATGCACGGCCTGCGCTTTGCGCAACGCACGTTGCATAGCAAAGACATCATCATCGTTGTCTTCAACCAATAGGATAGTGGGCATCGATGAGCTCATGCGTTTACATTAATCGCGGGCAATTCGATCCAAAACGTGCTGCCAGTGCCGGGCGCTGATTGCACCCCGAGAGTGCCGTTCATGCGTTCAACAGCTTTGCGAACAATGGCCAAGCCCACGCCTGTGCCTTCGTAAGGCAAATCAGGATGAACGCGTTCGAACATGTTGAACAAGCGGTGTTGGTATTGCGGCGGGATGCCGATGCCGTTATCCCGAACATGCAAA
The DNA here is from genome assembly GCA_963702845.1 of uncultured Verrucomicrobiae bacterium. Lineage (GTDB taxonomy): Bacteria > Verrucomicrobiota > Verrucomicrobiia > Limisphaerales > Palsa-1400 > JAICXV01. Next base: position 2,674,671 of record OY969763.1, read on the forward strand.
CGAACCTGCCCTCCACGCTGCTCTGTCCAGACTTTCACTTCTGGCGTAACACCCGCAGGCACAAACTTGACCGCATTGCTCAAGAGATTGGAGATGACCTGCGTTAGGGACGGTTCGTGCCCAGTGACATCGGCTAACGACTCGATGGCCAACACTGCGCGAGGCGACTGCATTTCCGGATAATGCCGGACGATTTCACGAACGAGCTTGTCCAAGGCAACCCGTTCCATCGTGTGATCACCGCGCGCGATGCGGCTAAAGCTCAACACGTCCAAGATCATTTTGTCGAGCCGCGTGGCGTTCAGCGCCAAGCGCTTGAGATAACCAACACCCTCCACCGACAAAGCGTCAGCGTAATCTTCAAGCAGCGCCTGCGAATAGACCTGCATCGCACGTAACGGCGCGCGCAAATCGTGCGAGATGGTGTAGGAAAACTCCTCCATCTGCTGGACCGCTTCTTGCAAAGAAGCGGTGCGCTCGTACACGAGACGTTCCAATTTCTGCTCGGCTTTCTGACGTTGGATCGCAAACGCGACCTGCGTCGCCATCGTTTGGGCAGGTCGAATTTCCGGAGGTGTAAACGTATGCGGCGAGTTGTAATAGACCATGAACTTGCCGACCAACTTGCCTTCGTAGGTAATTGGAATAAACGCCAGCGCGCGAATGCCCTCCTTATTGATTACCTGCCGTAAATGCTCATCGAGCGGAACGGAGGCAAGATCGTCGATGCAAACAGGCTGAGGATCCGGGTCGTCCATCTTCCACGGTGAATGACCTTCGACAGCGCGTTGATACGCTTCTGATAAACCACGCGAACTTTTGAAGCGCATCACTCCTTTATCGTCGTAAACTAAAACGGAACTTCGGTCCGCCAATTGCGCACGCTTGACCGCATCCACGGACGCTTCGAAAATATCAGAGATATCGGCGGCGCGATTGACGCGCATCGCCAGTTCGTAAATGGCACGTTCCTGGGTTTCGCGGCGTCTACGCTCAGAGATGTCGCGCACTATTTTGGAGGCACCGACAATCGTCTGAGAATCGTTGCGGATCGGAGAAACGCTGATCGAGACCTCGATCAGCTTGCCGTCTTTATGCCGACGAAGAGTCTCAAAACTCTCGACTCGCTCGCCGTTCAACACCTTTGCCATCAATTCCGGTTGTTCACCAGTGGTGTGATTTGGAATAATCGCCGAAATGCATTTGCCAACCATCTCGTCAGTGGCGTAACCAAAAATACGCTCGGCGGCTTGATTCCAACTGATGATATTTCCCTGCAAATCTTCACTGATAATGGCATCTGCCGAATACTCGACAATCGCCGCCAACTGCCGCGACTCGTTTTCCGCGTGCATGCGCGCAGTGATGTCCAGGGCCGCGCCAGCAACCCCGATAATCCTGCGAGTATGATCGCGCCGCGCAACGATCGACATGTCGTAGCATCGCGCTCCTCTTTTTAGCGAGGTCGTTATCTCGCGTCGTTGCGGAACGCCAGTGCGCAAGACTTCACGTTTCCACGACTCCAGCAATTCACCTTCCGGTCCACCCTGGATTTCCGAGTCTGTCCGACCAAGCAACGTTGCGTGCTCCGGCTGTGGCGGATAAAGCCACGTGTAGCGCAAGTCGGCATCCTGCTCATAGAGCGTAATGGCGTCACCACAAGCTGCCATCCGAAACCGCTCTTCATTGAGACGGTTGAGTTCCTGCAGATTTCGTAGATCAGCGACTTGCGTTTCGAGCGCCAGTTTGAGGTCGCGCAATTGGTCGGTGGACCTATGCCGGTCGCGCAAGTCTCTTTCAGCTTTCTCGCGCAACAAAGCCGAATTGAACTCCTCCAGTCGCCGCGCCTCCTTCACCTGTGTCTCGAGTTGCGTTTGTAATTCCAAAAATTGGTCCGCCGACCGCTTCCGCTCGGTGACGTCACGAAAGAATACCGATATCCCCTGCTCTGTTGCAGGACAAACGCGGAACTCAAACCAGCGTTTCGAAGTGCGATCGTAGCTCTCGAATTCGACAGAAACGCCGTCGCGCGCTACACGTCGATACGCTTCTTCAACGGGAGTGCCGATCAATTCCGGGTAGATTTCCCATAAGTTGAGCCCAACGAAAACCTTTTCACCAAGCAGCCCACGCCCAGTCCTGTTGACGTAGATGATGCGCCAATCACGATCGATGGCAATAAAACCGTCGGTAACCGTTTCCAAAACGCCGGCGAGCGTTGCGTTGGAGGGCTGCTTAGCACCACCACGACTTGCGGACAAGTCATCGCGCCGGGGCTCGGGAGTTACTTTGATTTGGCGAAGGTCAGCCTGGATTATATTCACAGCTTCATACTTCTTGCCCACGGGACATCGCTATATACGACCTCCAGCATAGCACCGTGAAGGATGTCATACCTAAATCGGAGCGCAAATCGGGCAAAAACCGGATGGTTCTTTAGGGGAAACCTCGACCCCACTGAATTTGTCTTCAAACTTTGCGTTTGCACTTTGAATGCTTGACTCTAACGTTGCTGTGGTGAGTCATACGGTTTCCAGGTTCAAAAAATTTCAGCAATCGCTTCACGCCTTTCTCAACCCAAGCGCCGGTTACGACGAAGCCGAGCACGGCAAACTCGAAAAATTTATCCACTTCTGGGCTCTGGTCGGTCGCACCTTCGTCGCAAACCGTTGCCTCATCCGCGCCTCCGCTCTCGCCTACACCACGCTGCTTTCCGTCATTCCGTTGCTGGCGGTCGGGTTGAGCTTTGTCAGCAGCTTTGCCAAAAGCGACATGACCCGAGTTGACCAATGGATCAAAAGCGCCGTTAATCGCTTCGCACCTCAAATTGGGCTTGTCCCCGCAACTGGCGAAGTGGATGCCCAACAAAAAGTACTCGACTACGTCCACCATGCGATGGATGCCGTCAACAATGGCACGCTCAAAACCGCCTCCATTATCGCACTGCTCTTCGTCGGGATTTCACTGCTCAGCAACATTGAAGCAACCTTGAACGACATCTGGGGCGTGCAGCGCGGACGAAGTTGGTTTTCGCGCGTCGTCCTTTACTGGGCCGCGATTACCCTCGTCCCGTTGCTGCTACTGCTGGCTATCGGCTTGAGCGCCGGGCCGTATTTCCGGGCGACACAAGACATTATCGATAGAACTCCATTACTCGGCAATTTTCTCTACTCGGTCCTGCCCGTCATCGTCCTTATCCTCACATTCTCATTATTCTACATTTTGATGCCCAACACCCGAGTCAGGCCCGACGCCGCGTTGATCGGTGGAATCCTGGCCGGAATTCTTGTGCACTTAAACCATCGCTTCAGTTCGTTATACCTCGGCCAAGTCGTCTCAAGCACAAACCTCTATGGCAGCCTAGCTGTGTTGCCGTTGTTCCTTGTCGGCCTCTACTTCTCGTGGGTGATCGTGCTGTTCGGCGCACAAGTCTCCTACGCATGGCAAAACCGCCGCCGCTATTTCCAGGAACGCATGACCGAAAACATCAACCAACGCGGTCGCGAATTCGTTGCGTTGCGGGTCATGACCTTTATCGGCCAGCGCTTTTATAATGGCACAACCCCACCGACACTTTTGGAAATCTCCGAAATCCTTGCGGTGCCAAGCAAACTCCTCCAAAAAGTCATTGAACCTTTGATCCAAACTGGCCTGATTTTCGAAACCGCCGGAAAAGAAACCGCCTATGCTCCCGGCCGGCCGCTCGCACAAATCAGTTACGATAACGTGATGCAGGCCATGCGCTGTGGCATCGGCCAGGAAGTCCCCACGCGCGACGATTCCAACTGCGCAATTGTCCGACGTGAAATGGAAAAGATTGAAACCGCCCGCAGCTCCGTCGCGGGTGAGATTACATTAGACAAGCTTGTGCAGTGACTTGAGTCAAAATTTGCATTCGATTTTTTACTTCAGCCTTTAACCTACAACCTTTAGCCTTCAGCCAAACTTATGATTATTGGTGTTCCGAAAGAAATTAAGATTCAGGAATTTCGCGTTGCGCTGCTTCCCTCCGCGGCTTATCAACTCGTCAAACGCGGTCATCAAGTGATAGTGGAAAAAAACGCCGGCGCGGGTATCGGCTATCTTGATTCCGAATACGAAAAGGCCGGCGCAAAAATTGTCGCCGATCATAAAGAAATTTTTGCGAAAGCCGATTTGGTCGTCAAAGTCAAAGAGCCGCAGGAAACGGAAATTCCCCTGCTTCGCCCCGGCCAAATCCTTTTCACTTACCTCCACCTCGCCGCCGACCGCGACCTGACCGAAGGCCTGATGAAATCCGGCGTCACCGGCATCGCCTATGAAACGGTCGAAGTCAATCGTCGCTTGCCCTTGCTTGAGCCGATGAGCGAAATCGCCGGACGCATGAGTATTTTGGTGGGCGGATATTTTCTGGCCAAACATCACGGCGGCAGCGGAGTCCTTCTCGGCGGCGTTCCCGGAGTTTTGCCCGGTCGCGTGGTCGTGTTAGGCGGCGGTTCATCCGGCATCAACGCCGCGCGCATGGCGCAAGGTTTGGGAGCTGACGTCACGATTCTCGAAGTTGACCTGGAACGCATGCGCTTCCTCGATATCACGCTCCATACCGCGCACACGCTTTACTCGAACGAAGCGCACCTTGTTGATTTGCTTCCGACCGTTGATTTGCTGATCGGCGCTGTCCTCGTGCCCGGAGCGAAAGCTCCCAAGCTCATCAACCGCGAGATGCTTCGCAAAATGCGTCCCGGCAGCGTGCTTGTGGATATTGCGATCGATCAAGGTGGTTGTGCAGAAACTTCGCGTCCGACAACCCACGATCATCCTGTATACGTCGAAGAAGGCGTGACTCACTATTGCGTCGCGAACATGCCCGGTGCTTACGCCCGGACTGCGACGCAAGCGCTGACCAATGTCACGTTTCGCTATATCGAAATGCTCGCTGACCTTGGCTTGAAAGAAGCCTGTCAAAAACAACCTGCCCTCATCGGCGGAATCAATGTCATGGGCGGCAAGCTCACGCATAAAGCCGTCGCCGAAGCGCACGGCATGCCATACCAGGCGCCGACAGTCTAGAATCGCACGAAACCCTTCGAGGCCGCCATGCGAACCCGCCGTTCGGCTCCGCTGGCGCTTTTTTATTTTAGCGCTTCAGGTAGCGGTCGAACCAGTCAGCAATAGTCTGCACCAATTCGTCGCGCGAAGGTTCGATGTTTGGGGTTGCCAACCCGTGGGTCCCATTATTCACCATGATCAGTCGACTGGGAACGCCAGCGGCTTTTAGTTTGTCGTAGAAAACTTGCGCCTGATTCGAGTGCACCAGCTCATCGCGTTCGCCGTGAATAATCAGCGTTGGCGCTGAGTGTTTACTCACGTATGTGATGGGGCTCGCCTGTTCCAGCAACGCATGGGTGGTCATTCCATTCTTCTCCAAATCCGCACCGAAAACAATTCCTGCGCGCTGCACATGTTGGCTTTCGCTGACCAACAACGGAATATCTGACGGCCCAAACATATCTACCACTGCCTGCAAACTGCTGGATTGCTTTTCATAATGCTCGCCCTCGAGCTTCGCCTTTTTATCAGTCGTTCCGAGCATCGCGACCAAATGTCCTCCGGCACTCGTTCCCCACGCTCCGATGTGTTTCGGATCGATCTGATACTTCTTCGCGTTCGCGCGCAAAAAGCGAATTGAACATTTCACATCATTCATGAACAACGGCCATTTATATTCAGGCGCGAGACGGTAATCGACGGATGCGACGATGTAGCCGCGTTTGTTCAACTCGCCTCGCACGGAATTCAACCAGACTCCGCCTGCCTTGCTCCCCTTTTGCCAACCGCCACCATGCACAAATACTGCCAGCGGCGCCGGCTTGTCGGACTGTTTGTCCGGCAGATATAAATCCAACTTCAGCACCACACCTGAATTCGTGCAGTAAGGCACATCGCGCAGCACTTCAGCCTTCGCGGTGAACGATGCGAACAGTGCAAAAGCGAAACTTAACAAGAACCTCAAAAAACATTTTGGCATACGTCAGTTGGACGAATCTCACCGTGGCAAGGTTAACGACCGCACTGTATACTTTTGCGCACGCTGGGCATTTATGTTGCCCGGACTGTTGCGGAGAAATCGCTGAATACGCGAATTGCCCACTCGTTAAAATTGATTTGTCACAAGAACTTCACGTCACCGCTCTTCAAACGACTAACCACGTCGGTAGATTACGAGTGTTATTAAATTTCTGATAAAAGAATGGTCGCCACATGGCGTAAATTCTGCTTGTCATGGTTCGCTGCCAAATCCCGGCAGGACCCCCACTTTCGTCTAAAGTGGCGTCCTGTACGAAAGCGGCAGACAAATAAAAAATATGAAAACCGGTTACCTGATCGACATGGACGGAGTCATTTACCGGGAAAACCAACTTATTCCGCAAGCTGCGGAATTTGTGCAGGTCCTGTTGGCGACCAGCACGCCGTTTCTTTTTGTCACCAACAATTCCGCGCCAACACCTGATGACCTTGCCGTTCGTCTGCGCCACCTCGGAATTCAAGGCGTGACCGCGCGGCATTTCTACACCTCCGCTCTGAACACCGCCGATTTCCTCAGTGAAACCGATCCCGGCTGCACCGTGTTCGTCGTTGGCGAAGGCGGCCTGCTAGCGGCGCTGCACGAAAGATCGATCCCCAGCGATTCCATTCGCCCCCGCTACGTCGTCGTCGGAGAAGGATCCCCCACGACCGAGCGCCTGACCAAAGCCCACGAATGCATCGAACGCGGCGCGGGTTTGCTCGCAACCAATCCCGATAATTGGTGTCCCGTCGGCCCGGAAAAAACCCGTCCCGGCACGGGCGCGACGGCAGCCTTTCTCGAGGCCAGCACCGGCCGCCGCGCATATTACGTCGGCAAACCAAATGGCTATATGTTTCACCGCGCCTGCCGCAAGCTCACCGAAATCAGCCTCGTCAAACCCGACCACATCGTGATGATTGGCGACACCATGGAAACCGACATTCGCGGCGCGTTCGAATCGGGAATGCAATCCTATCTCGTCCTAAGTGGATCGACGCGGCTCGAAGACGTCGGTGATTACGTCTATCAGCCGACCCGCGTTCTGCAAAGCGTCGCCGACCTCGTGGACGAAATAAAAACCGGCAAGCCAAGCGATCGCTTGAACAGTCCGGCCTTTTCCCGAGGACATTCCGACGCCCTAAAACCCGGGCACCGTCATCAAACCGACATCTTCGCCCTGCACAAACCTCGACCGCGCCCGGCCATGACAAAGTAAGCTACGTCCGAGTCAATGTTTGAAGTAATCGCTGAACGGCTGGAGCACTTTCAATCTGATCAGCACCACAATCAGCAGCGTGTAGACCAACGAAGTCCCGATATCGCGCAGGAAATCTCTTCCTGAGTATTTCTTATCTTCTTTGCTAACGATCTTCGCACCGCCTTTGTGCATCAACACAAATCCCGCCACGTTCGTCAGCCAATAACCAACCACCACCGCTGGTTCAAATGCTGGTTTGTAAACAAGGCTGATCACCCACCCAAAAGCTATCGCCAGCGGCAAATTCACAAACGCATCATTCCACCACGACAACGGAGATAACATGAAGCCGACCATTCCCAGCACACTTCCCCAAACACGACGTTTGGTGACGAGTTTTCCTTTTCTGGATTGGTCGGTATCGGCAGACACTCAAAAATAATAATTTGACTGGCGGCATAGAACCAGCTAACAGTTCTGGCGTGAGTTATCTGTTAAACATTCGACTGTCGCTAAATGCGCTGCTGCTAAGCCGCGCGGCGGGTCGGGTTTAATTTTCGCTCACCACGAACAATTTCCAAACCTCATCCTGACCGCAAGTCGGGATGAGGTTTTTGTTTTGTTCGAATAGCACCTGAAGTAAAAGAACTGAAAGTAACTGTATGAAAAACGATCGCATTGTCATTTTTGACACCACGTTGCGCGATGGCGAGCAATGCCCTGGCGCTTCAATGAATTTGCGCGAGAAACTCGAAATCGCGCGCCAGCTCGCGCGACTGAATGTCGATGTGATCGAAGCCGGCTTCCCCGTCATCAGCGATGGCGACTTTGAGGCGGTCCAAACGATCGCCAAAGATATAAAAGGCCCGATCATCTGTGGTCTCGCGCGTTGCGTGCCGAAGGACATCGACGCCGCCGGTAAAGCTGTCGCACCCGCCGGCAAGCGCGGTCGTATCCACGTCTTTCTCGCCACGTCGAAAATCCATCGCGAATTCAAACTCGGCAAAGCACAACACGAAATCGTGCGCTTGGCCGTCGATGGCGTGAAGCGCGCGAAAAGTTTCACAAATGACGTCGAGTTCTCGCCCGAGGACGGTTCGCGCACTGAACCCGATTTCCTCGTCGAAGTTTGCAAAGCGGTGGTCGCCGCCGGTGCCACGACCGTGAATATTCCGGACACCGTCGGCTGGGCGGTGCCCGATCAATACGGCGCATTGATCAAACATTTGCACGATTCAGTTCCAGAATTCCGTTCCGGCAAAGCCATTATCAGCGTGCATTGCCATAATGACTTGGGCTTGGCTGTCGCGAATTCCATAGCGGCCATTCGCAACGGCGCGCGCCAGGTCGAGTGCACAATCAACGGCATCGGCGAACGCGCCGGTAACGCTGCCCTCGAAGAAATCGTTATGGTGCTCAAAACGCGCAGCGACGCAGTGGGCAAATACGATTGCGGCATCAAGACGCGAGAGATAGTCAAAGCCTCTCGCCTCGTCGCTCGCATGAGCGGCCTCACGGTCCAACGCAGCAAAGCCGTCGTCGGCGAAAACGCCTTCGCGCATTCCAGCGGCATTCACCAGGATGGCATTCTCAAAAAACGCGAAACCTACGAGATCATGGATCCCCAGGAGGTCGGCTGGGGCAAGACCGAATTGCCTTTGACCAAACACAGCGGTCGGGCGGCTGTGGCAGCGCGCTTGAAACATCTCGGCTTCAAAATGACCGAGACTGACCTCGCCGCCATCTTTGCGCGGTTCAAAGAAATCGGTGACAAAAAGAAATTCGTCTACGACGACGATTTGACCGCGCTTGTCGAAGGTCACATCACGGAAGTGCCCGAAACATGGTCGCTCGAATATCTCAACGTCACCTCCGGCAACGCCACTGTTCCCACGGCCACCGTGCGTTTGCGCAAAGTCGCCGGCAAGAAAGACACCCAAACCGTCTTGCAAGACGCCGGTATTGGCGACGGCCCGGTTGATGCCTCGTTGAAAGCGATTGATCGCCTCACCAAAACGCGCGGCAAACTCATGGACTACTCCCTGCGCGCGGTATCGCAAGGCAAAGACGCCTTGGGCGAAGTCGCCGTAAAAGTTGATTTTGGCGACGGCGAAATCGTCACTGGCAAAGGCGCGAGCACCGACGTCATCGAAGCGAGCGCACGCGCCTATTTGAACGCTGTGAACCGGTTCCTTTGCGACGGCACTGCAAAAAAGGGTAAGCAAACACAACCGTAACCATTCGTCGGGTTAATCAAATTACAAACTGATGGAGTGGGGGCAAATCGCTCCCACTCCTTTTAAGCGTTGGAATTCAACCGCGCGAAGATTTGAAGCCGGGTAATGCTTGCGAGGTTCATGCCAATACCTCTGGGGAAAATCAACAAAGCCATCCGCTTGTCGGCTGCATCAACCGGCATTTAGGTTTTACCAATCCCGCATCTACTCAACGCCCTGCCAGATAACTCTCCATCTGGTCGAGTGCCGCGCTTTGCATCGAGATGGTCCAATTCACGAGGTCGCCGATCGAAATAATTCCGACCAACTTCTCGTCCTGGCACACCGGCAGATGTCGAATGCGGTGCTCGGTCATTAATCGCATGGATTCTTCGACGGAGGTGTCCGAGGTCACGAAGATCACGTCCGTGCTGAGAATTTCTCGCACGCGCGTGTCCTTCGATGACTTGCCGGCCAACGCAATCTTACGCGTGTAATCGCGCTCGGAGAAGATGCCGATAACTTTGTCGTTTTCGATAACCGGCAGAGCGCCAATGTTTTTCTGAGCCAACAATTGAATGGCTTCGAACACGGTCTTGTCAGGCGAGATGGACCAAACCTGAGGGCCTTTGTGATGCAAAATGGAATCGATTGTACCGATTGTTTGCATGGATCAGAGCGACTATAGCACTCGCGGTGCCGATGGGTAGTGAAAACTTCTCAGGGAAACCCTGCCATTTTTATGGGAACAAAACAAAAAATTGTTCATCATACCTCTGCATGTGCATTAGTTTTTCATCCCAAACGACAATACGGGCAGTCCTGGCCACTATCATCAGCTTTTCCATGCCCGCAGTTCACGCGGGAACAATCTGGAACGGACCAACAACAAATTTCACCCAAAACGTCTCGGGAACGAGCGATTTCCTGACGTCAAAAGTTATCATCAGCCGAGGCGGAAACTTCCCCGTTTACAACACAGTGTCGGAAGGCGCTGCCAACAAAATCAGCAGCCCTGCAGATACGGAATGGGCGTTCGGCACATTGGCCAACACAAACCTCACATATAAATCGTTTTATAGCTTCGCCACCGCCTCTTCTCCAGGTGACGTCGCGGCCGGCGTAATAAACAAAAACGCGGTCTGCCATCTTAAAACTGACGATATTTTCCTGTCGGTGAAATTCACGGCTTGGGGTCAAAACCGCACCGGTGGATTTGCTTACACTCGTTCCACGCCGCCCGCCGTCGCGCCGACTCCGACGGTCGCCATTACAAATCCGCCGTCCGGAACCGTTTACTCTGCGCCTGCCAATGTTAAAATCACGGCCATCGCAAGCGTGAGCAGCGGCTCGGTCACCAACGTCAGCTTCTTCCGTGGCGCAACTTTGATCGACTCCTCGGCAGTCTCGCCGTATAGCGTAACTGCCAGCAATCTTGCCGTTGGTTCTTACAATATAACCGCCGTCGCCACCGCCGCTGGTGTTTCGGCAACATCTGCCGTTGTTACCGTCAGCATCATCAATCCGGTTCCGGTCGTGCTAACAACTCCGGTCGTCTCCAACGGCCAGGTTTCATTCAACTATTCCGCAGACCCCGGCATTCTTTACTCCGTGCAATCGTCCAGCGACCTTACCAACTGGAACTCCGGACCGACCAACTCGGCCGCTGTCAATTCAGTGCCGTTCAGCCAAGCCGCTGTTCCACCATACCGATTCTACCGCGTTTCACGTCAACCGAATCGATAAGCCCAGTCCCGGTGAAACGCATCATCGTTCCCCTGCTCCTGCTGATTCTTGCAGCGGGAACGGTTGTGATTTTCAATTCCTGCGCAAGTTTCGAAGGGGGCACCGTCATCGCCCCGCCGCAGATCGAAGGCGCGACTTACGTCGGCGACAAAGCTTGTGCTGATTGCCATGACAAGATCACTCGCGTCTTTCCATCGAGTCCGCACGCGCGCATCCGCGTATCCAACGCGAAAATGCCGAGCCAACAAGGCTGCGAATCGTGCCACGGCCCGGGAAGCAAACACGTGGCTGCCGGCGGACGCCGATTTATCATCAATCCCGGCAAACAACCCGAAGCCTGTTTCCAATGCCACATTTCCGCCAATGTTGAATTCCACCTGCCTCAGCACCACCCCGTCCTCGAAGGCAAAATGAACTGCGTCCAATGCCACGATCCGCACGGTATGGACATCATGAAACCGCACGGCGGCCTTGCCATGGCACGCATGAACGAAGCGTGTTCCAATTGCCACCGCGAACAGACAAAACCACACGTATTCGAACATCCAGCTTTGCGCGAAGGCTGCACGACGTGTCATTCCCCTCACGGCTCAGTAAACGCAAAGCTCCTTACAATTCGCGACTCGAATCTTTGTCTGCGCTGCCACGCCCAAGTCCAAAAACCCAGCTTCGCACCGGGGACCATTTTCATCGGCAACATCAATCACACAACTTATCTGCACTACGGCACCTGCTGGACCGCCGGTTGCCACAGCGCCGTGCACGGCTCGAACGTTCAACCCTATTATTTGTACTGAGCCATGGTCTATGCCTTCAACAGATCCGCGCGCGTGAGCAAGCGGTTTCGCACCGTGGCCGTGTGGATAACACACCGCTTGCTCACGCATGCGGCTCTGTTCATTTGCATCTCCGCCTCCGCAGCTTTGGACGCGACAAAACTTCCTCCACCTGCCAACGCTGAAATCGATTTCACGCGCGACATCAAACCAATCCTCGACCAATCCTGCATCCGCTGTCACGGCCCCGAACGTCCACGCAGCAAATTCCGTTTGGACAATCGCGAAGACGCATTGAAAGGCGGCAAAGACGGCGTCGACATCATTTCTCACAACAGCGCGAAAAGTTTGATGATCTATTACGTCGCCGGTTTGGTCGAAGACATGGAAATGCCGCCGCCCGACAAAGGCGCAAAACTCACTCCGAAACAAGTTGGATTGCTCCGCGCATGGATTGATCAAGGCTTGGCGTGGGATTCAGCGGCGCCAACAAACTATTCATCCGTCACGCTTTCTCCAACCGTCGGGTTCACATTTCTCACCGGTGACAACCGTAAATTCCGCGAACACTACTGGCAATGCGAAGGCGCTAACGGCGGCGCGGAAAATTTCGAAATGTTCTATCAGGCTGATAAAAACACCAAAGTCTCGGTTACCGGCCATGCCTTGCTCGATGATTACGACGTATCGTACCAAGTTGATCGCAACGACCTCGGCTTCTTCCACACCGGCTTTCAGGAATACCGGAAATATTTTGACGACACCGGCGGTTACTTCCCTGGCATCGTGAACACGCCGCTCTCGCTCAATCGCGATCTCCACCTCGACATCGGCAAAGTTTGGGCCGACTTCGGCGTGACATTGCCGAATTGGCCACGAATGGTTTTCGGTTACGAATACGATTTCAAACGCGGAGACGAATCCGACACCTCATGGAACTCGACACCCCACGGCGCGCCCAACCTCGGTCCGGGCAGTCGCAATTTGAATGAAGCCGTGCACATCGCGAAGTTCGACCTCGACGCTGAAGTCAGCGGCATCAGCATCGAAGACCGTTTCCGCGCTGAATTCTACTCGCTCAATTCCCACTACACCAACGCCGATGCCCGTGGCGGCAGTTTCGAAAATGTCACCGAAGCCAATCACTATTTCCAGGGCGAGAACTCGCTGCGTCTCGAACGCAAAGTAAACGACTGGCTCTTCGCATCCGGCGGCTACTTCTTCAGTAAACTCAACGGTGATGGCAATTTCTCTGACACAATCGTCAACGTGCGCGGCACTACACATTGCCAGCGTCCCGCAGATCACGCTCGAGCGCGAATCGCACATACTCAATCTCAACGGCCTCTTCGGTCCGTTCGATGGCCTCACCATATCGACCGGCGTCCAAAGCGAATGGACCCGCCAAATAGGCACTGGCAAAGGCAATCTCAATCAAATTAATTCCGCCGATCCGCTGACGACGTTGCCAATTCTATTCACGACCCTTGCATCCGATTACGATTTGAATTCGATTTCCGAAAACATCGCGCTGCGTTACACGAAAATTCCGTTCACCGCACTTTTCGCCGAAGCCCGCGCCCAACAACAAAGCATTGGCCAATCCGATTTCGACGTGCAGCCCGGCTTTATCTACGGCGAGAATCCAGATTACGCGAACCAGGTCACCGACCTCCGTTTTGGATTCAACACCTCGCCATGGCGACAGGTCACATGGAGCGCTCACTACCGCCGTTACGAAGATGATAGCTGGTATGAAAAACGAACCGTCGAATTACCGACCGGTGGCTATCCCGGCTTTATCAAATCACGGTCGCTGCTTACTGACGAAGTTGAAACCAAACTCGCGATCCATCCAGCCACCTGGCTCAAATCCACACTCTTCTATCGATATCTAATCACCGATTACAACTCCGTCACGCCAGCCGCAATCAATCAATTTTCGCCGGATATTGTTTCGACTGGCGGCGCGCTTCTCGCTGGCCGCGACCAGGCGCACGTCTACGGCATCAGCACAACAATCACACCGATTCGCCGCCTCTTTCTCGACACGACTTTCCAATACCAACCAACATCCACCACCACCGCCGACAACGGCACTAAGTTCATCCAAAACTATCAGGGCGATATCTACAGCCTCATCGCCAGCGCCAGCTACGTTCTGACAACGAACACAGATTTCTTCAGCAGCTACTCCTATTCTAAAGCCAACTACAGCCAACCCTTCAACGGCTTTGCCGTACCTTTGGGAATTGATTACGACCAACACGCCGTCCGCGCAGGATTAAACCACAGGTTCAACGCGACCATTTCGGGAAAACTGCAATACGCCTTCTACACCTATTCCGAACCCAGTTCCGTCGGCGTCACCGACTACACCGCCCACTCCATCTTTGCGACATTAACAGTGAAACTCCAGTAGCGCGGATTGCCAATCGGCGCTACGGCAAGACCCGCCTCACCCGATAAAACCGCATCACACCCGAAGAATTTTCCGAAAATTGCCCCACCGTGCTCGCCGCAACATTCGTCACTCCCGCCACCCAATTCACCAAATCCAACGACCCATCGACTACATAACTCAAATTCGTAACTGTCGAATAATTAAACTGCACTTGTCCGTCCGTCACACTCGCATCCCAAATCGTCGGCAAAACCGGCGGTGTCGATCGGATATAAGCAAACCCACCCGCCCCCTTCGAAGCCCAAAACGTCATTTGCATTGAAACATAAATATCCTCGGATATCAGATGAACGACGAACTGTTTACCCACAAGGTTCGTCGGCGACTGCCCATTCAACCACCCAAGCCAGTTGGTAAAAGTCAGTGATTGATATTGGTTCGCCGTTCCAAAAGCCCATTCCGTATCACCAGGACTGAGAGGCCCCGCAAATGTTTCCGAAAATGCATTGAATAGTCCGCTCGAATTCGTCCGCGTCAGCCAAACATGCGGCGTGAGCCGATCCTGATTCGCCGGCTGGGTCGTGTCGATTCCAGGCTGCGAATAGGTAATCAACGGCCCATCCCACACCAATCCTGCGTGGACAGAAGTGCAGACAAACAAAAACAAAACAACTTTGGGGAACAAAAATCGCGCAGGCATTAATTTACCAACATATGATGCCTGAACGCCTTACTTGTTCCTAGTATTTTGACCGATGCACCAACCGCGCAATTCGTTGCCGACCTAATAGTTCTGTTCTGCGCGAAGCCGCAGATTATAGTAACGCATGGCATGGCCACGCGCGCTCGTCGCGCTCAATTCTAGAAACTATCGTTTGATCTTCGTCGGACAGATCGTGTCGCTCATCGGCACGTGGATGACTTCGACCGCATCTCTGTGGCTCATTTACCATCTCAGTTCATCCGCTTTCTTGCTTGGAGTTATCGGTTTCGCCAGTCAGGCGCCGATCGCGTTCCTCTCTCCAATCGGCGGCGTCCTGGCAGATCGCTTCGACCGGCTCACGCTGCTGAAATTCACGCAAATCCTCTCCGCCGCGCAATCTTTCGTCATGGCAGCGTTGGCCTATTGGGGGCTGATCAACGAATCGTGGCTTATCGGCCTGTCGCTTGTCCAAGGAGTCATTAACGCCATCGATATGCCCGTGCGCCAATCGCTTGTCATCTCACTCGTCGAAAAACGCGAACACGTCGGTAACTCTATCGCTCTCAACTCCGCTGTCTTCAACCTCGCGCGGCTAATCGGTCCTGCCATCGCCGGTTTCATCATCGTCTACGTCGGTGCGGCCGGATGCTATTTCGTCGACGGCATCAGCTACTTCGCTGTAATCGTCTCGCTATTTTTCGTACGCATTAACACACTGCCGGCACGCGAACGCCGCCATCCGCTCACCGAAATGCGCGAAGGCTTCGACTACGCATGGGGCTTCCATCCCATTCGTGCAATCCTCGTCACCAGCGGCCTCATCAGTTTCGTCGGTTTCTCCTACGCCATCCTGATGCCGCTGTTTGCGAAGGACGTCTTCCACGGCGACGCCCGCACCCTCGGCTACCTCATGGCCGCGACCGGCGTCGGCGCAGTCATTGCCGGCGGTTACCTCAGTATGCGCACTTCAATTAAGGGCCTCGGCAACGTCATCGCTCTCGGCGGAATGATCATGGGCATCGGCCTGATGGCCTTCGGTTTTTCAAGATCGCTGCCTCTGTCGCTGCTCTTCCTAATGATCGCCGGTTTTGGCGCAGTATTAATGATGGCCGGAAGCAACACCGTCTTGCAGGCAATCGTCGAAGAGGACAAGCGCGGCCGCGTCATGGCGCTGTTCACCATGGCCGTGATGGGCTCGATGCCTTTTGGAAATCTGCTTATCGGTTGGATCGCAAAAGTTCTTACCGCGCCGATCGCATTATCCATTTCCGGCGCAGTCGTGTTCGTCGTCGCCATTGCCTTTTTCCGACAACTCCCAAAAATCCGCGAAGCCGCCGCGCCGCTCATGAATAAACTCGGACTACTTGAGATTCGCAGCTAATTGCGCCATAGATTACCCGGAATTTTAAACTTATGCCCCAAGCCGCTCATCCAGCATCCATCAAAACAGTCGAACGCCACTTTCTCGAACGCAAAGGCCGCAACCCGCACGCCACCACTGAATTCTGCTGGCTGCTCACCGGCATCACGCTCGCGACAAAAATCATTGCGTCGCAAATCCAACGCGCCGGACTGCTCGATGTCTTCGGCAAAACCGGCGAGGTCAACGTGCAAGGCGAAGAAGTCCAAAAACTCGACATCATCGCGAATGAAACCTTGGTGCGCTGTCTTGGCTATCGCGGCAACGTCGGCCTGCTCGTGAGTGAAGAAGACGAAGAACCACACGTCATCCAGGACGCCGAGGAAGGTGGAAAATACACCGTGCTCTTCGACCCGCTCGACGGCTCCAGCAACATCAACGCGAACGTCAACATCGGTACCATTTTTTCGATTTTAGAACGCGACACAAAACGAAATTCCAAAGACCATCGCGGCGACATTCTTCAACCCGGCACAAAACAAGTCGCTGCCGGTTACGTTTTGTATGGCAGTAGCACCGTGCTCGCCTTTTCCGCCGGCAATGGCGTCCACCTGTTCATGCTCGAGCCCAGCATCGGCGCATTCATTCTCGCACAAGAAAACGTGCAGATGCCCGAGACCGGCAAAACCTACAGCACCAACGAAGCGTATTCGCGCAAGTATCCCGAAGGCATTCAAAAGTATCTCGACTGGGTGAAAACCGACGAAGCCGGATACAGCTCCCGCTACATCGGTTCGCTTGTGGCCGACTTCCATCGCACGCTCATTCGCGGCGGCGTCTTTCTGTATCCCGAGACCACGAAAGCGCCCAAAGGCAAACTGCGTTTGATGTATGAAGCCAACCCGCTGGCCTTCCTGGCCGAACAAGCCGGCGGCATGGCCAGCACCGGCAAAGAACGCATCCTCGACATCCAACCCACCCTCATGCACGAGCGCACCCCGCTCATCATCGGCAGCAAAAAGGAAGTGCAGAAGGTTCTGTCGTTTCTATGAACTGATCAACGCTAACGAATCTTCAGTTCAATGATGCCGTTATCTGGCCGCACAATGATGCGCGTGTATTTCATCGGCGCAGGATCTTTCATCTTCAGTTTATTAAAACCCGTTGCGAATAGCGGTGCGTAAGCGTCTGGTTCAATTCGAACCAGTCTTCCGGTTTCGATTTGAACTGTTGCCTTTCCGTTCCACTCTAGATCATTGCCAGCCTGCCTAGGTGCGCGTGGGCAGTACCAGATAAAATCATTCGTGGCATGTTTGATAAACCGCAACTCTCGTTCCTTGCGATTCATCTCAATGAGTAACTGATTCGTGTTCGCACTGCATCGAATCGCGGCGTTGGTTCCATTGTCGCTTATAGAATCAACCGCACAATCGAATGCCGGCTTACCCTCAACGTTTATCGTAGCCAAGACTGGTTCACCACCCGCATGGACAACAAGTCGATCCTTTGCTACTCCCACCAATAAATCAGCCGGCTGCCACGACTGCCGCATGTAAGCTTCACCAATTGATTTGAAATAATACGACAGCGCCCCGGCATCGACCTGATCAGGAACGCTCGAATCGAACCAGCAGTAGCCGTATCCACCGAGTTCAAAAAGCAATTGCTCACCATGCGGCGTTGTCGCGCGCGTTTTCTGAAGCGCGCCCAGTGTTTGGTCCCAATTGGCCAATTTTTGATAGAGCGGACGCCTGTACTCGCGAGCCAAAAACGCGAGCACCGGCGAATAGTAATCGAGCTGTCCGTAATAAGGTTCAAGCACCGTGTCGTCGTTATTTTGCGAGTAGCCGGGAATGTGTTCGCTTGCGACTGACGCCAGCGCCAGATCCGCGTTCATCTGATTCTGAAATTTTTTGAAAAGATCACGGCCCGTCACCCGACGCAATGGATCCATGAAAAACATCCGATATTGCATCGTGGACGCCCAAAACGTCGCGCCTTCAACTTGCGCTCCATCACTCGCCAAGCCATTCGGCAAAAGATGTTCTTCGAACTTTTTCGCCGTCGCATCCACCCACTTTTGAGCGTCCGGCGTTTCTCCCAACAACGCCAAACCCACAACCCCAAACGAACTCCACTCTACAACCGCATGATGAGTGTGAAATCCTGGGCCGGCGATTGTCGGCGTGCTGAAATATTTATCGTAATAAAGTTTCCCAATTCGTTCCAACGTCCCACGAATTTCACTTCGTTCCTCCTCCGTGAAACAATCAAACGCCATATCGTAAGCCACCGCAATTCCCTTGAGCAAACGCGAGACCGCATACCCTTTGCCGCTGTCGGGCACGCCGTCAGCTTCGTGTTGCCACGCGCGACAACTTGCCAAAGCCCATTGGCGCGTGGCTTCGCCATATCGTCGATTGCCACTCAACGCATACGCAAAAGACAAATGCTCCGTAATCGCGAGATCCTGCATGATCGCATAAAAACGGTCATACAGATTTTCATAAATGGGATCGGGTGAAACAGGAGCAATCCAATTCGTGCGAGGACTCTTCGTTAAGCACCATTCCGCTGATGCCGCAAGGTTCGTCCAGATTCTGGCGTGGGCGGGTTCAGCGCGCATAGCGCGTAACTGGATTAATTGCTGAGCATTGAAATACAGCCGTGGATGGGATAGGTTGCCGTTCGTCAAACCCTCCGCTCCGTATAACGAAGTGGCAACAATTACCGACGCAAACAGAGCAATAAGACGTGTCGGCAGTTTCATTTGGATGCCATGGAGATGGCTCGCTTTGAATGCGCTGTCAAACCATTGTTACTTCAGTATCGATTTAGAACCAAGTTGCCTTGCGTTAGAAAACTCAGTTCAATGGCCTTGTGAAAGCCAGTTTCTCGTTCGCGATCGTCTTTCTTTGCGCGCTCACCTCCGGTGCCGTTCCTACGAAACAAATCAACCAACTTGCCGACGATGCACGCCCAATGGTCGTCAGTGAACGCCGCGATTTTCATGTGCACCCCGAGTTATCAAATCGCGAGGTGCGCACGGAACAAGTGATTATAGCCAGACTGCTCGAGCTTAGTTTGACGGACATGCGGACTAATGTCGCGCATCATGGCGTCGTCGCCTTGCTCAAAGGCGGCAAGCCCGGCCCGGTCGTCGCCTATCGCGCGGACATCGATGCGCTTCCGATCAACGAAGTCCACAACGTGCCGTATCGATCAACGGTCCCGAATGTCATGCACGCTTGCGGGCACGACGCGCACGCCGCGATTGGTCTCGGCGTCGCCGAGGTGCTCAGCAAAATGCGCGCTGATCTACCAGGAACGGTGAAATTTATTTTCCAATCAGCCGAAGAAGGCGCGCCGAGCGGAGAAGAAGGCGGCGCCGCGTTGATGATTAAAGAAGGCGCCATGGAGAGTCCGAAGCCGCTCGCGATTTTTGGCATGCACGCGACCACTGAAATTGAAGTCGGCCAAATCGGCGTGAGGGCCGGCCCGGCGCAAGCCTCGGCAAACATGTTTGACCTGACAATTCGCGGAAAGATGTCGCACGCCGCCCATCCTGAAAAAGGGATTGATACCATCGTTGTCGCTTCTGAATGCGTGACCGCATTGCAAACAATCAAAAGCCGCAGTATCGATACGTTTGATCCAGTCATTCTGACCATTGGCACGATTCACGGAGGCAACCGCCGGAATATTATTGCGGGTGAAGTGAAGATGGAGGGCACGATTCGAACATTCACCGACAGCGCGCTAACCAGCATCAAACAGCAGATGCACCAGACTTTAAAAGGGATCTGCGACGCGTACGGCGCGACGTATGAACTGCACATTGATGAAGCGACCGTTCCTGTGATGAACGATCCCGCGCTGGTGAAGGAAACGCTTCCGGCGTTACGCGCAGCGATTGGTGATGCAAAGGTCGTCGATGCCGAACTGCGGATGGGTGCAGAGGACTTTTCCTATTTCCAGCGCGTCGTTCCCGGATTTTATTGGCGGCTCGGTTCAGGCAACAAAGACAAAGGAATTGTCGCCGAAGCGCACACGCCTGATTTTGATATCGATGAAGATTGCCTTGTCGTTGGCGTGAAGAGCATGGCCAATGTACTGTGGGACTACCTTGAACGACACGGTTCAAAATAATAAGTTCTTTAGCACAAGCGCCTGATACTTATTTCGCTTCCGAAAAAATGTTGATTGAAGCCGTTGATGCCGACTACGCTAGCGACGCCAATATGCCCGAGTTAACTGCCGCTAATAATCCCCCGAAAGACTATTCGTGGGCTGAATACCTCGATTTCATGGAGGGAGGAGCCGACATCCTCACCGTTCCTCCACACGCCACAGAACCGAAAACCAAAGCGGCGCAAGCAGCCGCTTCCCCCGCAAAGACTCCGATCTACGGTTTCCTGCTCGCATTCGGAATCATGATCGCGGCCATTTTCTTGAGCGAACTTCCGTTTAAGCCGTTCACGTTGAAGGACGCGAGCGGTAAAGCTTCGCACCCGATCGAACCGGTGATGATGGCGCTGATTTTGGGAATGGTCGTGAGCAATCTCGTAGCGTTGCCGAAATCGCTAAACTCCGGGATTAAATTTTGCGTCAAAAAACTTCTACCGCTCGGCATCATTTTTCTTGGTGCACGTCTGAACTTCAACGAAATGGTTAAAGAAGGCGTTATGGGCGCGGGCATGGCCCTTTTGGAAACAGCCGTTGCGTTCATGTTGCTGTTGTGGCTCTCAAAGCTGTTCAAGCTCCCACGCAAACTCGGCCTCCTGCTCGGAGTCGGCACCGCCATTTGCGGAGGCACCGCGATTGTCGCGACGGCGCCGGTCTTGGAAGCTGAAGAAAAAGACGTGGTGTTCAGCGTCGCAACAGTCACCTTGCTCGGTTTGATCGCAATGTTTGTGTTGCCGGTGCTCGCGCACTCGCTGCACATGAGCGATAAAGCCTTCGGCTACTGGGCCGGCTTGTCCATTCATCAAACGCCTCAAGTGATTGCCGCCGGGTTCAGCTACAGCCCTGAAGCCGGTGGAACGGCGACCACGGTCAAATTGGCGCGAGTGTGCCTTCTCGCCCCGGTGGTGTTTATCGTTGGATTACTCCACGCGCGCGGCGAAGCCCGGGAAAACGGCCTCGCTTCCAAAAAGAAGATCAACTACCTCCAGATGTTTCCGACGTTTGTGTTCGGATTCCTCGCCTTTGCGCTCGCACGCACATTGGGATGGTTACCAACATTGCACTTTGATGCCCCCAGCTTCTTCAGCAAACCAGCCCAGGACCCAACCCTCGCGGATTGGTTAGTGAAGTTTTCTTCGTGGTGCATCGTCATCAGCATGGCTGGCGTGGGCTTGGAAACACGTTTCAACGCGATGAAGCAAACCGGCGCGAAGCCTTTCATTGCTGCGCTTATCGGCGTGCTGGTGGTCGCAACGATGGTTTTCGTTCTGATCCGGACGCTGGCGATTTAAGCTGCTGTTGCTATTTCGCCTTCTGCGCCAAAACCCACTTCGCGAGCGCGTTCACCTGCTCATCCGACATGATCTTGTAGCCCGGCATTGGAACAGAGCCCCATTTGCCGGAACCGCCATTGACGATCTGCTGACGGACACGATCCATCGCATCCGGATCGCTGGCGTATTTCGCCGCGACATCCTGATAAGCCGGGCCGATAACTTTCTTATCGACGTTATGGCAGTTAAAGCAACCCATCTTTGTCGCGAGCGTTTGCGGATCGAGAATCGTCGAGTCGAACGCCATTGTCGGCGCGTCCGTCGTGTCGGTACCGTAGTTCTTTGCGAAGTAGGCACTCAGCGAATTGGTCGCGTCATCAGGAATCGGCGCGCCGTACTTCCCTTTCATTTTCGCGACTTCGGCCTTCCAGAAGTCGAGCGGCTTCGGCGGTTGCATTGCGGCGTAGTCAGCGGAATGACACGTGAGACACTGCGCGTTGGCAACCTCAACACCGGGCGCGGTTTTGTATACGGCAGTCTCGACCGGCAATTCGATTTTCACGACTTCAGCAGTCGCAACAAACCCAATCGCCAGAATTGAAGGAATTAAAATCTTTTTCATCTCGGTAATCGGTTGAAAGTTAAACAGCTTTGACGCGAGTGGTTTCGACGACGTTGCGCATGTAACCAGATGGATTCCATAACGGGTCGTCCGGTTGCGATTGGCCGATCTTATTAATCGCGCGCACTTTCAATGTGTAATCGCCGGGTTTCGAAGGCGTCCATTGCGCGCGCCATTCGCGAAATGAATATTTGCCCGATCATCCCCCAGATTAGCCGAACGCCATTCGCCGTTGTTGCTACTGATTAAAACATCGCTAACGCCATATCCGCCATCGAATGCGATGCCTTTCAGTTCGATCGGTTGGCCGGCTTTGACCTCGGTGCCATCTTCGACGCTCGTGATGAACGAACGCACATCATAACGTTTAATTGGCGTTGTCGACTTCGGAGTCGCACCGGGTTCAACGCATGCGCCTTCGTTATCCGGGATGCGATAGGCAGGGTTCATCCAGAAATTATTCAGAACGTCGTCGATGACAGTGATGTCATTGACGTGCTTCACCCAATATGTGCCGTAGTAACCCGGAACGATCAGGCGCAACGGAAACCCATTCAACACTGGCAACGGTTCACCGTTCATTTCGTAGGCGAGCATGACTTCGCCATCGATTGCATGATCAATATCCAGCGCTTTGACGAAGTCCGGAGTTTTCTCGACGACCGGTTTGTCCAGACCGTTAAACGTGATTTGCTTCGCGGTCGCTTTCAGGCCTGCCTTGTCGAGAATCGCTTTGAGCGGCACGCCGCGCCACTTGGCATTGCCCATCGCGCCATTGGCTGTCTGGCCGCCACCAACGCGCGGCGTCACAAAACCACGGCTGTTTCCGGAACATTGCAAAACGGCAACGACTTCTTTGGCCTCGAACTTCTTAAGATCATCGAGCGAAAGCGAGAGAGGGTTGTTGACCGACCCTTTGATGTCGACGCGAAACCTGGCAGTATCAATCGAGGTCGGCACACCAGCGAGATGGTAGCGAACGAAGAAAGCGTCGTTCGGCGTAATCACGCCTTCATTGAAAACCGAGAATGGAGTTTCCAGTTGCGGCGGGCGCGTGGTCAACCGGATGAGCGGACGCTTTTGCGGATACTTAACCAACTGACGTTCGCCATTGGCGAAAGGGAGCTTGATCGATTCAGCGAGCAACGGCGCGGCGGTCAGGCTGGCGGCGGCAATGGCGGCATTTCGCAGAAATGTGCGTCGGCTAACAGCAGAAGAGTCGGGCGAATTTGGCATGCGAAATCAAAATAACTAAAAAGTTTTGCTTGATGCAACGGAATCTTGTGAAAATTAAAGAATTACGATCATTCGACTTTAAACCAGTCCCGACCATTTCCGACCAATCCAGTAGATCGTCAGCATCCCCAGCAATACCCCGCCCCACCACGGTTCGCTCCAGATGCGGATGCGGTTTTCTTTTGGCTTGGGTTCCGGCAATAACGAAATCTGTTGGATGACTTTGTCGAAGTCATCGATCGAGTAACTCGCGCCATGCGTGATAGAGGCGATTTCGGCGAGGAGTTGGCCGTTCACAGGTTCGCCGAGTTTTTCCAGGTTTGGACGTGCGACGAGGAGTTCGGTTTGAAGATGGCGCGAGTTTGGATCAGACGAGATTTCGATTTGGTATTTGCCCGATTCTTGCGGAACGAAACTGGATTTGAACACACCCCAACCGCCTTCAAGTTGAGTGAAGTCGAGACGCTCGGCGCGGCCGTTAGGTGAAATGATTTTGCCGGTGACCGGCCCGTGTTCGATTGGGAAACCGGATGGGTCCATGACGGTGGCTTGCAGGAAAACGGTGTCGGCGGCTTGCGGCGTTTCGGGACTGTAGCTCAAACGAATGCCTTCTTTCTCCGACAAGTGCCGTTGATGCGCCATCCAACGGACGACCTGTCCCCAGAAACGATAGTGGAATTTATCTTCAACACCACGCCGCCAACGCCATGCGGCGTCGGTGCCGAGGAAGAGGACTTTGCCAGAACCTGCGCTACGAGTGACGAGCAGAGGGAGTCGGCCCCAGTTGTTGCGCATGGCGGAATGGACGGCGAGGACTTCAGAACCCGGCCGGCTTTTTTCGACAGCAGCGGACCAGAAGAAACCGGGCAGTTGTTTCCAAAGTTCGTCATTGCGGTTTTCGTCGGAGTCAAAGCGCGTGAGCCAATGACGTTTTCCTTCGCTGGTCAGGAGCAGGCTTGATTCGTTCTGCAGGCCGATGCCTTGCGGCTTGGACGCGTCGAGGACGACCGGCATCAGATCTTTGAGCGCGCTATTGGCCAAAGTTTGTTCGCGGCCGCGGCGACCGGGAACAAACACCAGACCGCTGGATTGTTGTTCGACGAGGCCTTTGATCAGTTCGGCGTTTTGTTCGGTCAACTCACCCTGCCCCATTCCAACGTCGCCGAGAAAAATAACGTCGTAAGAGGAGATGGCTTCTTTGGTATTCGGAAATGAGGTGATGTAGTGCAGTCCGTCGCCGGGGCCGATGTCGGGATGGAACAGCAAACAATTCATATCCACGCCGGGATCGCGCGCGAGTGCGTTGCGCAGATATCGGTATTCCCAACGCGGCACGGAATCGACGACGAGCACTTTCAGTTTCTCAACGCGAATGGAGATGTGGAACGAACGCTCGTTATTTTCAGCGATCGCTTCGTCGGGCTGCACCGGAAGTTTCACTGTGGCGACAACTTCACCGACGGACCGCGGCGCCCAGAGAATGGCTTCTTCCAGTTCACCCTTTGCCGGAATGGTGATGTCTTTCTTCGTTTCTTCACCGAACTGGTCGACGAGTGAAACGGACGTTTTCACTTCGCGCGGCAGATGGCTGGTGATTTTGAATGGAATGGCGATTTCCTCGCCAAGCAATCCATAAGCGGGCGCAGAAACGCTGTCGAGCACGAGGTCAGCAACGGCTGCATCGCGTCCGACGCTTACGGTGAAAATTGGAATATTTTGTTCGCGATAGCGCGTGGCGGCGCCGAGCGGCGGCTTGCCGTAATTGGAATCACCGTCCGTCAGCAACAGAGCGGCTTTGAGATTCGGGTGACGGGTCAACGCGGTTTCCAATGCGTCGCCAATATCGGTTCCATTGACGGCGGTAGTGTTGGTTGATGGCGCGGAGAATTCTTCGACGCCAACCTTGGCGGTTTTCTCCAACGGTTTCCAGAACTGGCGCGCACGTTGTTGTTGTAGCCAATCGGCGCGGCTTTCGACTTTATTGGTCGCGAAGATGTCGCGCGTTTTCATGCTGTCGGACGAATCGATCAACACCGCGACTTCCGGAGCGTCTTTGCGCTCGATGTGTTTGATGTATTCAGGACGCAACAGTGTGAACACGAGAAGTGTGATCAACAGCAGTCGAAGCGCTTCGAGTTTTCCGGAGACGCTTGGGTTTGGGCTGCGACGCCAGTTTGTGTAACAAAGCCACGCCGAACCGAGCCAGATGGCGAGGCCGATGAGCAGGACCGAAACTGGCGCGGCGATTGAGAGGTTGTTCATGCGACCTCCTCGAGTTTTCGCTCGCGCGAAGACGGCGCGCGCGGAGTCCGCTCGGAGCGGGACGTCCTACCTTGCGTGCGGGTAAAATCAAAATGCCTTCGCCAATCAGGAACAGGAGCATGATGACGAGGAAGACGCGCCAGATTTCGCCTTGAAGTTTGCTCAAGGGACTGCGGCGGTCTTGCATTGTTTGGAACGGCAGATCGCCGAAGAGTTTGTGTGCTTGCTCGGTGTCGAGCACTTCGGGTTCATCTTCCGAAGCAGGACGGTTCACAGCGAGGAATCGATCACCAGCACGGTAAACCCCAGCCTGCGTGAAAATATCTTTGTGCTGCGTCGAATCGACGTTGTCCCACTTCTTGCCCTGGTCGCTCGCGCTGAGTTCACCACAAGAGATGATCGAGGCTTGTTGCAGATGGCGCGAACCGGTCTGCACGAGGCGTTGCAACATCGGGACGAGGACGGGTCCGTCAGCGAGACTGGACCAATTGTAATTTGGCAACGTGGCGCAAAAGTAAACTTCACCTTTGCCGAGGCTTTGGCGGACGAGGAAGGCGGCACCGTCTTCGAATGCGGCAACGGCATTTTTCTGACCTGTGATGAGTTGGCGTTTTTGGACAGCGGTTTGACCGAGAGGCAGGCTCGCACGTTCGTCCGTTTTGGCGAGCGGGCCTTGATCTTCGTCCCAGTGGGCGATGCGGAAATTCTTGTCGGCTTCGGCGGACTCAACTGTCCCCCACCCCAGGCCGTTGAATTGTTGTGAATCAGGTTGGCCAGGCGGCAAGAAGACAACGACTCCGCCATCTTGAACGAACGTGCGCAATGTGTCGGCGGTCGGGCCGGTTGGAAGCGGTTGTTGCCAGACCAGCAGAGAATCTTTGGACAGATCGAGTGAAGCAAGATTATCGGCGGTGAGCGCTTGTGCGGGCTTGCCGTTTTGACTAGCGGCGAACGGCAGGACACGAGCGGCTTCTTCATCGCTGGCGATCACAGCAGCGCGCGCGACGATTTCGGGGCCATAGACAAAATAGGCGGTGTTGTTGCGCGGGTTGGCATCAGCGGGAATTTCGAAGCTGCCCCAACCGCCGTTGGTGCGATTGCCGAGATCGATGCGATGACGCCATCGCAACGATTGGCCTTCGATGGCGATCTCGGATTGGGAGCGTGCGCCGTCCAAGGTGATGGAAACCGGGAGAGTCTGCTTTGAACCCGCTTGCTCACGCGCGCGGCTCTGTTGGAGGTCGAGGACGAACTGGAGTTCGGATTTGTCACCGCGTTGGCGTCGGGTGACTTCGTTTAAAGCAATGGCGGTGTCGTTGCCAGGCGCTTCGGCGACGCTCAGCAATCGGATCCGCACTTTCTGCGAGAGCGAAGTCAATTGAGAGACGACGTTTTTCCAGCGAGCATCGTCCGGATGCCAATCGGTTTTTTGGAGATCGGAGGCGATCCAGATTTCAGCGGTGCCGGCGCGGTTTTCGATCAACCAATTAAACGCGGATCGCAACATGGCCGGAATGTCGGCGGCAGTGTCGGTCGGTTGGGTCAGGGACAGGTCGGTTAAATTTGCGGCTTTGGCGATTTCCTGGGCGTTGCGCGTGGCGCTGTCGATCAGGACCAAATGGCTGGTGTCCTGGTATTGTTTGGCGGCGTCGGCGAGGAGTTTGAGTGCTTGTTCGCGTTTGGTCGCGCCGTTGGCTTTGCCCTCCATGCTGGCGCTGCGATCGAGCAGGATGACGATGGCATCAGGCGCGGGTGACAATGCCCAACCGAGCCAGCCGCCGGCTAATGGGCGCGCGATGAAGAAGATGAGCATCGCGACGGCCAGGACGCGAAAGAGCAAAATCAAAAATTGTTTGAGCTTGGTGTTGCTGACTGAGCTGCGCGTTGCGGCGATCAAAAAGCGCATGGCAGCCCAATACTGCGGGCGGTGGCGCATGCGATTCAGGAAATGAATCAGCACGGGCAACAGGATGAGCGGCAAGCCCCAGAGGATGAAGGGTTGGAGGAAAGTCATTTAAACCTCCAAACTCCAACCCGAACGTCGGGCTTGCGAACCAAACTCCAAAGAAGCTCCAAACACCAAGCTCCAATTAAATGTGACACAATCGCGGACATCGCAAACTTCACCAGCTTAACGCACGAACCGTCTGAGAACACATGCAAAATTTTAATTTGAGTGCCGTTTGGTGCCGATTGCTGCCGTTTACTACCGTTTGCTGCCGGATTGATGGGTTGAGCTTTTTTAATATTGGTGCGGATAGGTGCAATACTTTTTTATTTTGGTTTGAATTCCTTTGAATTGCTTTGAAATGGTTTGAAAACCACCAGGCGTCGAACATACCCCCGCCTACCTCCTCTGGAGCCATCACGCCGTCCCAAGGGCTGTCGTTATTGATGTTTTTTGGGTTTTGACCCGCCACGTGGGACGGCCCGCCGCCGTCACGGCGGAAATCCGACGCCCCAATTTCGAAATTCGAAACAGAGCAGAGGAAAAAACAGGGGAAAAATAATTCTTTTTTTAAACCGGTATTAGCCGGTGCAAGTCGATACCAACCGGTACCCGAATGTCGGGCTCGCATCACCTCGGAGAGCAAAATCGCTACTTTCGTTGCTTTTGCAGCAACGAAGGCGATTTGCGTTCGCGATGGCGTTCCGGACATTTGCACTGGTTACCTTTCTGTTCATTTCTTTGACCGACACACACGTGTCGACCGAGTAGGATTGTGGAGTGAAGTTGCTTTCCCGTCAAGGTGTGAATAACAACGGATTTCGCGGATAACCCCCGGATGAAAAAAAGAACAAAAGGCAACGAAGTTAACAAAGAAGATAAAAGCAAAGAGACACGGACTTCACCATTTTCACGTTATTGAAAAAATTATTTGCATTCGTTTTGGTTCGTTCTATCTTCAACCATATGGTTGAATATAAATCCAGGGTGTTGGATCGAACCTTTGGGGCATTGGCGGATCCGACGCGACGCCGCATCCTGGCGCAGTTAATGAACGGTGACAGGTGCGTCACGGACCTGGCGCGACCGCATGCGATGTCGTTGGCGGCGGTTTCGAAGCATTTGATTGTTTTGGAGAAGGCGGGATTGGTGAAGCGGCATCGCAAGGGACGGGTGCATTCGTTGGAACTGGAAGCGAAACCGATGCAAGAGGCGCAAGCCTGGCTCGACCGGTATCGCAAGTTCTGGGAGAGCAACTTGGATCAGTTCGAGAAATATTTGGACACACTACAAAAGAAAGAAAACAAACATGACAAACTTTGACGTGCAGAAGCCGGATAATGCGACATTAGTCCTGAGACGGTTGTTGAACGCGACTCCGGAGCGGGCGTTTGAGGCGTGGATATCGCCGGAACATATTCAGCAGTGGATGCGCCCGCACGGGGAGACGACGGTTACGGTGGCGAAGGTGGATTTGCGAGTGGGTGGGAAATTTCGCATCCAGACGAGGAAAGTCGACGGGGAATATTTTACAGCAGTCGGCGAATTCAAAGAGGTGAAGCCACCGGAGCGACTGGTTTATACGTGGGATTGGGAAAAGGACGGGAGCGGCACGGAGTTTGGCGAGGTTGAAGGCAAGACCTCGCAGTTAACGGTGGAGTTCTTGAGGCGGGGCACCAAGACGGAATTCATTTTGACGCACACCCGATTCGCCACGGTGGAGAGCCGAGACAATCACGCGAGCGGATGGAGCCAGTTGACGGAGAGTTTTGCGAAGTTGGTGGAGGGGTGACCGCAACTGCATTGCTCGACATTAATCAGGGTTCAGTATTCAGCGTGCAGCCCGCACTGGTTTAGGCACAATCGGGTCACATGTTTGAAGTGCAGCACATCACGTCGTTTGATTTGCCGGAGCTGGCGCCGTATCGGACGATGCGGTTTCAACTGGAACAGCGGCAACAGGGAATCTTTATCGCCGAAAGCGAAAAGGTGACGCGACGGCTGCTCGCCAGCGAGTTGCCGGTGTTGTCGGTGATCATTCCAGACACGATGATTGAAGACTTTAGGGAGGCGTTGGAAAAACGGCCGGAAGTGGTCCGGGTTTATTGCGCGCCGAAGTCGGTGCTGGAACAACTGACGGGTTACGAAATGTATCAAGGCATTTTGGCGGTGGGCAGAGTGCCGGAGAGAACGACGCTGGATTCGGTGTTAAGTAATTCGCGTGGACCTGTGCTGTTAGCGGCAGCGGATGGGATCGGGAATTCGCAAAACCTCGGCGTGCTCGTGCGCAATAGCGCCGCGTTCTCGGCGAATGCGTTGTTGGTCGGTGAAACTTCGTGCAGTCCGTTTTTGCGGCGGGCGGTTGCGGCGTCGATGGGGACGATTTTTCAGTTGCCGGCAATTGATTCGGAAAATTTGGCAGAGACGATCAAAGAATTACGCGCACGGGGGGTTCGTTGTATCGCGGCGCATCCGCACATTGATAAACGCACGTTGCCGCAGGCGGATTTTACTCAGAGTTGTTGCATTGTATTTGGAAACGAAGGGCAAGGGATCAGGCCGCAAATTTTGGAAGTGTGTGATGAGGCAGTGGCGATTCCGATGCCAGCGGAGGTGGATTCGTTGAATGTGGGGAGTGCGAGTGCGGTGTTTTTGTATGAGGCGGCGAGGCAGAGGGGAAAAGTGTGAATGCTGAAGGCTGAACTCGGCGGAAAAGACTCGGAAGCAAGCAGTCGTTGCAATGTTAGTGGCGGTCACATTCGAAGGCTCCGATGTCGGAGGCGTCGCCGTCATTTGATGGCGCAGATTGAAAACGGACGGGACGGCGATGAGCTCTTTGATCGGTTTTCAGGCCTAAGCTGTTGCCCTGATCGATTGCAGGACTGCCGGGGAGTAGCGCGTGGGTCGGTGTTGGGCCGCCGTTCATTTGGAGTGGGCCAAGCAGTGGATCGAGTGGAGTTGCGGAATTGCCGAAGAGGTCGCGATCGGTCAGACCTGTGCTGTTGTCGGCATTGCCGGTGAGATTGAAACCTAGCGATGTCAATGTGCCGGAAAGGTCTTCGCCAGATCCGGTGAAACCGGCAGGACCAACAGTGTTTGTTATTTCGAACGTTTCAGTGTTGGTGTTCAAAGAAAAAGTGGTTCCCGGCCCGCCAGTGCCGCCATTTCCGGTGCTGTTTAAACCAATTAAGCTGTTGCCGATGTTTGGAGGAATGTCGGCTACGGTAAAAATGCCACCCCCATTACCGCCGTTGCCGCAACTACCGCCAATAGAATTTGGAGGGTCGTATATTGTAAATGAGCCCCAAGCGGTTCCCGCTCCACCGGCACCACCGAAACTAGTACCGTTACTACATACTGTGCATGAAATTGCGGTTAAAATACCAGTATTGTAAATTCCACCACCGGGCCCGCCGTCACCGCCGGACGCGCCACTGGGAAAGCTTCCCGCACCGCCGTTCCCTCCTGAACCTGTCAGGTTCCCGCTAATTGTGCAGTTGGTTAGAGCCAAATTACCGGCACTATAGATAGCTCCGCCGCCGCCGCCGGTTCCACCGTTTACACCGGTGCGAGCACCGCTACCACCAGCGCCGCCGCTGCCAGTAGAGTTCGCGAACAATGTGCAGCCAGTGAGATTGAGTGTTCCGAAATTACAGATTGCGCCACCGGAACCTCCACCGCCAGGAGCGCCACCGAAAAAGCCGGATGATGCACCAGGGCCGCCGTTTCCACAGCGGTTGCTGCAGAAGATCGAACTTATAAGGGTAAGCGTTCCGAGGTTGTAGATTCCGCCGCCATTTCCACCAGAGCCAGCCGGTCCTCCGGGAGTAAAGGCGTCGCTAACACCCGGCTGGGTACCACCAGCGCCGTCGGTGCAGGTATTGCCTCGCAGTGTGCTGTTGATGATTCGCAATTGGCCTTGGTTATAAATCCCTGCCCCATTGCCGCCGTTCATTCCTAGTCCAACACCGGGAATTGTTTGCGATGCGGCGCAGGAATTCGCTTCGACGAAGCAGGAGTCCAAAAAGGCGATGCCGGAATTCCACAGGCCGCCGCCACCGAGGTTTGAGAAGCCACCGCAAGCGTTGGAACTAACGATGGTATGAGACATGACGAGGGTCCCGATGTTAAAGATACCGCCACCGTCGCCGCCCGGCGGCTGGCCGGCGTTGCCTTCGGCGTAGCCGCCACTGCCGCTGGTGTTGCCGACGATGATGCAGTTGGCGAGGCTAAGGGTGCCTTCGTTATACAATGCTCCGCCGGGGTCGCCGCTCGACGACCAACTCTGCCCTGACGCCGCTTGCGCGCCAGTAATACGAATGTTGGATAGTAACAATCTTCCGCCTTTGTGAACGTGGAAAGCGCGGTCGCCCAAGCCTCTCGCGTCGATGATTGCCAGTCCGCGATATCCGCTGATGACGATGTCGCCGTGAATGTCGAGGTCGCCACGAGTGGACTGGTTTTCGTGTGCGCCGGGGATCGTCAAGGCGTAATGCTTGCCGGGTTGGAGGAGGATGACGATTCGTTTGTGTGCGACGTTGGCTGCGAGGATTGCGGCGCGCAGGGTTCCAGGTTGATAGCCATCTGCGGTGGTGGAGACGATGATGGTGTTGCCATAATTCATAGCGATGGCCGGCGTCTTAGTAATCGATAGGAACGTTAGTGCAACGGTGAGAAATGTGAGCGAAATTTTCAGTTTTTTGTGTTTTGGGTGTGATCGGATACGCATGGGATGGTTATTCGCCAGAGTCAAGCAGCGTAGAATGGCGAGTCGCGCGAGGCAAGACGGCAATGTCAGGGCGGGTTGTTAATCACACCCTCGGGAACCATTCGATCGTTACGGAATGCGTCGTAACGATTGGCGACTATAGGCCGAAGATGCTTTTGAACATGGACCAGACGCCTAAACGCTTTAGGCGTTCGATGGAGTGAGTCGGTGAGATGCCGCGGGGGCAGACGTCGCGGCAGTTGCCCAAGGTGTGGCAACGGAAAGCGCCGTCTTCTTGGGTGACTAACTTCAAACGCTCGTCGCGTTTTCCGTCACGTGGGTCGGTGACTAGACTCAAGGCGCGATTGAGAGCCATGGGGCCGACATAGCGCGGGTTGAGTGTCACCAGGGTGCAGCTTGAATAACAGGCGCCGCAATCGATGCATTGTGGTTGGTTGTTGAGCGCTTTGCCTTCTTTGCTCGCGTGCGGGATTTTGTAGAAATCGTTTTTGTCGAGGTCTGCGCGCGGGACGAAATAGGGCATCGTCCGTTGATAAGCGCTGAAGAACGGTTTGAGATCGACGGCGAGGTCGCGCACAACGGGCAAGTTGCGCAACGGTTGAATTTTTAGATCGTAGCCGACCGTTTTGATAAGCGTGCTGCAGGTGAGGCGTTCTTTGCCGTTCACGACCATGGCGCATGAACCGCACATGCCGACGCGACAGGAAAACCGAAAGGCGAGGTCGGGAACGGGGCCGCGTTGCAAAGCGAAGAGCGCGTCGAGGATGCTGGCGCGTTCGCTGACTTCCACTTCGTGCCGGTCGAATGTGGCAGGCTCCCCTGCTTTGGCGGAGCGTTGGATGGACACGGCAACTGTCGGCATGTTTCAGATGTTAGCGAAGAACGCGCGGAATTGGCGAGTGTTTTTGGCTTATCGGAAAATTCCCGATTTCTGGGATTGGACAATTGCTCATTTTGGAGTTTAATTTGACTGACGGTTGGAAGCTGACTTTCGCCGGTTGTCGCGCGGAAGCAACCCTTTGATACTGGACAATAAGTTCATGAACAATCCGGCTAAAGTTGTCATTCTTATCGCTGAAGACAGCGAAGACGACCGGTTTATGTACGGGCGCGCCCTTGAGAAAATCGGTTTCAAAAACGTGCGTTTTGTGCCTGACGGCGAAGAGGCCATTCTCTACCTTCGCGGCGAAGGCAAGTATGCCGATCGCAACGAGTATCCATTCCCGAACTGGATGATTGTTGATTTGAAGATGCCGCGGAAAAACGGATTCGAGATTTTGCAATGGGTCCGGGCACATTCGGAATGCGCGGTGATCCCGACAATCATCCTGTCGTCGTCGATGATTCCGGCCGACGTGAAGCGCGCGTATGAGTTGGGGGTGAACACGTTTTTCAGCAAGCCGCACGGTCAAACTGAGCTGACGACACTGTTTCAAGAATTGCTCGGCTATTGGTGCAAAGCTGAAGTCCCCGCTTCGCCGCCAGCCAGCAAATGCCAGTGAGAGCGGTGCCGATTCCCAATTGCACAGATAGGCCCATTCTACTATTGTGCCTTAGATTCTTATGACTCACACACTTTCATCTGCTCCGAAGACTTTTGATTGGCCGCTGGCGTTTGAGGCGGAAAATTTTGTGCGCGAACGCATCGCGCGATTTCTGACCCGCAACTCCTACGCGCAAAAGTTGTCCGAGCGCATGCGCGATGAAACGGGCACGGATTTTTTTGAATGGGTCGATCATCTGGTCGTTTCGTCCGCGGACGAAAAGCAACTGCGCGAACTCGGGTTTGCCCCTGACAAGGTCGACACTGCAAATGGCGCATTGGTTTTGCAACATCCACGCGCCACATTGCCGCGATTTATTCTGGACCCGAAAGTTCAGCAAAGCCCCGCGGTTGTCGCACTGAAGCCTGAATATATTACCGAATTTATCAGCGCACATTCGCTCGCGTCGAAGATCGAAGGCGATCCGCTCTCGCAATATCGCCATGCGGTTGTGAGCGAAGAAAATGGCTCGCGTTTAGACGTCATCGAACGAAACGCGTATCGCGGATTTGTTCCTGGCGTTCTGGATGGGAAGACTGCGAAGAATGTTTTGCGAGCGAAGGAACTGTGGCGTACGCGCCAGCGCAATTGCGGAACGAGCAACGCGGGTGTGACAGTGGCCAACGCTGTTCTGGAGCAATCGTTTCAATTGGTCGGTCGCGATTTGTCGTGCCAATTTTTCTTTGAAGATGAGCGGCGGTATTGGGAAATCCGAAACCGCGCCGCCCGCATTCAAAAGACCCGGCAGGATCGGCTCGGGCTTGGTTGGGGCAATCACGATCACCATACTTTCCGTTGTTCGCGGGAACATTTCGTCGATGTCATCGACTTTTTGTTGAAACTCGGTTTCGAGAAACGCGAACGTTATTACGCCGGTGCTGAAGCCGGTTGGGGTGCGCAGATATCTGAACAGCCGATCGTTGGTATTGTTGTTTTCGCAGATGTTGATTTGATGCCGGACGAGACTGAAGTTGATTTTTCGTCGCGACGTTTGAAAGCAGCGCCGAAACTCGGCACGGTTGGTCTTTGGACGGGGTTGCACGGCGAAAGTTTCCTGCAAGCCGGCATGCATCATTTGGAAGCGCGTTTTGATTTTGACCAGTTGCGCGATCAGTTGAAGGCGGAAGGCGTCAATACGATGAAGCCTTTCTCGGATTTCGAATTCCTGCGCCAGGCGTTCACCGAAGGCGAACGTTGGGCGGTTTGTCCTGAGCGCGCGGCTGAGTTATTGAACAAAGGTCTGATTACCCAGGACCAGCACGACAAGTTTTTGCGGGAAGGCGCGCTCGGCAGTCACCTGGAAAATCTGCAACGCCGCGGTGGTTTCAAAGGTTTCAACCAGAAGGCCGTGAGCGTCATTATTTCTGCGACTGATCCGCGGAAGAATTTGCAGCAGGCGGCTTAAACCGCTTTCACTTCTGTCACCAGTTCTTGCACCATGTTCTTGGCGTCGCCAAAGAGCATGCGTGTTTTGGAGTCAAAAAATAGTCCGTTCTCAATCCCAGCGAAGCCAGCGCCCCGACCGCGTTTGATCACGATGATGTTTTTCGCGTGGTCGGCGTTTAGAATGGGCATGCCGTAGATCGGGCTGGCGGCATCGGTGCGCGCAGCGGGATTGACGACGTCGTTTGCGCCAATGATCAGCACGGCGTCGGTCTGGTCAAACTCGGCGTTGATTTCGTCCATGTCGAGCAGCTTGGGATATGGAACATCGGCTTCAGCGAGCAGCACGTTCATGTGTCCAGGCATGCGACCGGCCACTGGATGGATGGCGTATTTAACTTCGACGCCGCGTTTCTCGAGTTGGTTTTCAAGTTCGTGAACGAGGTGTTGGGCCTGAGCGACAGCGAGACCGTATCCGGGCACGATGATAACCTTGCGTGCGTAGGCCAGAAGGATTGCGCTTTCGGCGGCAGTAATCTCGCGCATGGTATGGTCGCCGGACTGGGCCGCATTCGCAGCCTTAACACCGTTACCACCGAATGAACCGAAGATGACTTTCGCGAGGGAACGGTTCATGGCCTGACACATCAAGAGCGTCAATAGCGCGCCGGCTGCGCCGACTAATGTTCCGGCGATGATCATGGACATGTTCTGCATGGCGAAGCCGGTGAGGGCCGCGGCAACGCCGGTGCATGAGTTCAAAACGGAAATGACAACAGGCATGTCAGCGCCGCCGATGGGCAATACTTGAAGCACGCCGAGGACGAGTGAAACTGCGGTCAGGCCGAGGATCCAATTGGTGGATTGATCGGACGAAGGCGCTTGAAATGCGCAGATCAAAATTGCAAGGAGCAGACAGGCATTGATGATTTTCTGGCCAGGCCAGCGCAGTGATTTTTCACTGACAATTCCCTGCAGTTTGCCAAAGGCGATTAAACTGCCGGAGAAGCTGATCGCGCCGAGAATAATTCCCAAAAGCATCGGCACTGCGGCGATGAACAAATCCGCGGGCTGAGCTTTGGTCAGGTCGGCTGGGTGCTTCCACCATTCGCCAAGAGAAATGAATAGTGCGCAGGCGCCACCCATGCCGTTGAAGAGAGACACCATTTGCGGCATGGCGGTCATTTTCACGCCGCGTGCCAGCGCCCAACCGGGAACCGTTCCAATGGCGACTGCCAAAATAATCCAGCCGAAGTGCCCCATGTTCGGCAGACAAAATGTTCCGACGATCGCAAGCACCATGCCGACGGCCGCCATCTGGTTTCCCGAACGCGCAGTGCGGGGATTGCTCAGGCGTTTAAGGCCGAGGATAAAAAGCAGCGATGCGATGAGGTATGCCGCCGGCGGCACAAACGCAGTCGTCATTTCTGTTCCTTGTCTTTGCTGGTCGGTTTGGCGCGAAACATTTCGAGCATGCGATCGGTGACGACGAATCCGCCGACAACGTTGAGCGTTCCGAGAATGACCGCTACGAAACCGAGGGTGAACAAAAGTTTATTGTCTCCGGATGAGCCAAGCAGCGCGATGCCGCCGACGAGAACGATGCCGTGAATGGCATTCGCGCCGGACATAAGTGGCGTATGCAACACCGTCGGCACCCGGCTGATCACTTCGACCCCGGCGAAAATCGCGAGGATGAAAATATATGTCATCGCCAATGCACTCATGGACTGCTCCGTTTCTGGTTTACTTCGCCGTTATGGGTGATGCACGTGTCGCGGAAGATTTCGTTGTTCCAATCGAACGTGAAACCTTTTTCGTTGGTAATTTCCAAAATGAAGGCCATGAAGTTGCGGGCGAGCATGCGGCTGGCGTCAAGCGGCACGGTCGCGGGTAAATTCTTCAGGCCGATGATCGTGATATTATTCTTCGTTGCGACTAGACCCGGCTCGGTTAATTCACAGTTGCCGCCAGTTTCGGCGGCGAGGTCGACGATGACAGAACCGGCTTTCATCGCGGCGACCATTTCCTTTGTCACGAGACGCGGCGCGGGTTTGCCAGGAACTTGCGCGGTGGTGATCACAATGTCAGCAGCGGCGACGTGTTCGTGTAAGAGCTTTTGTTGTTGCGCCAGAACTTCGGCAGAAACTTCTTTTGCGTAGCCGCCTTTGGTTTCGGCTTCTTTTGCGACAGGCGCTTCGACGAACGTTGCGCCGAGACTTTTCACTTGCTCCTTTGCGGCTGGCCGGACGTCGTAGGCTTCAACAATCGCGCCGATGCGGCGCGCTGTTGCAATCGCCTGCAAACCGGCGACGCCCGCTCCTAAAATCAGAACTTTCGACGGGCGAATCGTGCCCGCCGCGGTCGTCAGCATCGGAATCAATTTCGGCAAGTGCGAGGCCGCGAGCAGCACGGCTTTATAACCGGCAACGGTCGCCATACTGGAGAGTGCATCCATGCTTTGTGCACGCGTGATGCGCGGTATTGCGTCCATGCTAAAGCTGGTGATGCGGCGTTTCGCGAGCGCCTGGACCAATGCGGGATTTCGCGCCGGTGCGAGAAAACCGATTAACGCTTTGCCTTCTGGCAGTGATGAAACTTCGGATTCGGCGAAAGGTTGGATGCGCAGCAAACAATCGGAGTCGGCGAGTAATCGTGTCGCGTCTGAAACGATGGTTGCGCCGGCGGCGGTGAAATCGGCATCGGAAATGGATGCAGTTAACCCTGCGCCCGTTTGGACCGCGACTGTATGCCCTTTTTTAATAAGGACTTTGACGGTGTCCGGGACCATCGAGACACGGGTCTCGTTATGATGGGCTTCAATTGGAACTCCAAAACGCATCGACGCAAAATACTATTGCGCAGAGTCATAACGTATCAAACCGTTTTAGTATACAGGGATTGCCCTTATATAATCGGTTCTTGCGCATTGACGGAAATCAAGCTGGCGACGGGCCATTGCGTTTACTTCAAAAAGCGTTTGTCCCCCTCACGGCGAGTAATGCCGTCGCGATCGAGTTTTTCGAGCAGCGGCACGACGACCCTGCGGCTCGCGCCGAGGGCCTGGCGGATTTCGCTGACGGTGGCAGGTTGTTTTGCAAGCACCTTGCGAATGGTGTCGAGTGCCTGGGCGAATGCGCGATTGGAGAGTGCGATTTGAGGATCGAGTTCGACGGCCTCGCCGGAGTTGATGAGAAAACGTAGCGCTTGTTGCGATAAGGCGTCCGGCGCGAGTTCTTTGCGGGATGGTGGATCGAGCGGCTTGGCGGCAAGAGCGGCGCGGAGCCTGACGCCGGCGGGTTGCAAGTGCGGTGGAAGAGACAGTTGGTGAGTCGCGCGTTTGATTCGATCGCCAGCTTGGACAAAACCGCTGCGCGTCAAATCAGCCATGAGGTGCTCGAAAATGTCGGGCGGGATTTCGAACGTGGTGTCTAGCTGAGAACGCAATTCAGTCAACGGATAGCCGAGGGCGTCTGGTTGTTTCTTATGCGCTGCGTCGATGAGGTCAATGGCGGCGTTGCGAAGGTTCGACCAAGTGTCAAAGGTGGCTACCCAATCGCCGAGCCGCACGACTTTTTTCGCGGAAGCAAGTTGCGAAACGCCGGCAGCGATTTCGGTGGCGCTGAATTGCGATTGGACCAGCACTTCGTTCGCGGAAAGGAAATAATCCCGATCAGCGACAGCTATTATGATTCCTTCGAGCGCGGGATTCGAGGCGACTGCTTGCGTAAATCGGCGATTGTTGTCGGAACGAAAAGTTCTGCTGTCGCCGTGCGCGTCCAAAATGACTCCGCCCGCCAGCGTGGTTTGTTGGGCCCAGTCCCGAATGATGAAGTGATCGCCGTTAAACGCAAACGCGGGTGATTCCAACCGGAGTTGAGCAAAGCTGTTTTCACCTGGCCCCAACTGTTTCGCATCGAGAAGCACAACGGTTGCCGGAAAATCGCCCGTCCCATGATGAACGCGAACACGCGCGCCATTCTTTAGTGGCCGAGCAAGAACGGACATCTTCTCAGTGTTGCCACGTCCGAGTTTTTGGATGGCAACATTTAAAACGGACGTCGGTTTACCAAGTTCCGCAAGCGTCACAACATCACCGCGCCGAACAGTTTCGTTTGCGTGCAGGTCGGGAAGATTGAGCGCAGTCCGGGAACCGGGCTGCGCTGTTTCGATTTCGGCGTTGTGAGTTTGAACACTGCGAACGCGAGCAGTTGCGCCGCCGGGCTGAATGGCGACGGATTGTCCCCGCGAAATTCTGCCACCCATCAATGTGCCTGTAACGACCGTTCCCACGCCGTGCAAGGTAAACACGCGGTCGACGGGCAATCGTGGTCTGCCGATGTCGCGCGCAGACTTGGCAGCTCTGAGCGATTGCACAAACGCCTGCTTCAATGCATCAATGCCGGTGCCGTTTATGACTGAGGTGGGGACTATTGGTGCATTTGCAAACGGAGTTCCGGACAGGCGAGCGCGGATTTGTTCCTGGGCATTGGGGATGTTTGGCGAGAGATCGGATTTCGTGAGGGCAACAACGGCTCGCTCGATACCGAGATAGGTCAGAATGTGGAGGTGTTCTTCGGTTTGCGGCATCCAACCGTCGTCGCCAGCGACAACGAATAGCGCCACGTCGATAGCGCCCACACCGGCAACCATGTTTTTGACGAAATCTTCGTGGCCGGGAACATCAACGATGCCGATGTTGTAAACGGTGTCCTTATCGGTGAGGCGAAGATTGGCGAAACCTAAATCAATTGTAATGCCGCGTGCTTTTTCTTCAGGCAAACGGTCGGGGTCGGTGCCAGTGAGCGCTATTACGAGCGCACTTTTTCCGTGGTCGACGTGTCCAGCGGTTGCGATGATGAAATGTTTTTCAGTCATTGCAGGCGGTGAAACGTGAACTTCGTTTCTACTTTGACCGGTTTGCCGTCCACTTCGACCAACGGGTAAACCAAAAAATTAATAGGACCGGATGCCGGCGTAGGATCCACGACCAAATCGCGCCCGACGCTCAGTTCAAATCGGTTCGCCGGTTGCTGACCGAAATAATAATCGGCAAGTTCTCGATGCCTTGATGCTTCGCTGATGTCGACGGGAAACCACTTGCCGTTAGCGAGGAACTCGGCCCAGCAATGATAGCCTTCAATCACTCCATTCGTTTCTCCAGCGGGAATGGAAACACCAATCGCAAAGCGCGCCGGAAGACCAATCGAACGCGCGAGTGCAATGAAGTAGCTGTGGAAATCGGTGCAGTTGCCCGTGCGCATATCACAGGCGTAAACCGCGTCGCCCCTGCCCCAGCCGGTTCCGGACTTGTCGTATTTCATGCGCTGGAGCACATGATCGTAAAGCGCTCGACCACGCGCGAGGTCGCCGTCTATGCCGTGCGTCGCACCTTGCGCGATTTCTCTAAACCTCGCAGTGATAGGAACCAGTCGATCGGGTTTCAGAAAACGGCTCAGGTCCTTCTCGACGGATTTGTAAGCAGACTTTTCATTACGCTGCACGAGGTAGCTCACGCGCAGTTTCCGACTCGCATCGCAATTCGTGCAGGAAATGAATTCAAGTTTGTTGCCGTTTCCGGAGTCCTCGACGACTTGGGCAAAATCCGGCAACGACAGGCTTTCGATTTTCACCTGCTGAAACGCATCGGATTTGGCGACAGGTAGCCACACCTTTGTTAAGCCACGTTCCTTTGGAAGCGTGACTTCGTAACCGAACTGAAAACGGTCGGTGCGATGAACGATTTGTTGCTGTTCGACCGTTCCAGCGCGCAGAACACAACAGCTCAGCAAAAGAATTGCGACAAATGCCTTCCTCATACCGTACACGCGTTGCGGATCGCTTCGACAACTTGCGCGTCCTGTGTTGGAAAGATCGTCCGCAAATCCAGTTTGAGACGTCCGTGAGAAACATAGCCGATGACGGGCATGCCTGCTTTCGGTAAACGCAACCCGGTCGCAAGCTCGGTGAGGGAGAACTGCTGGGAAACGATGTCGAGAGTGATGGAAGGAACGGCGGATCGTGGCAATGTGCCTCCACCGATTTGGGAATGGCCTTTGCCGATCGCAATTTTCAGCGGCAGCCCATTCAACTGCTCGATCAGCTTTTGAGCGCGGGCGAGAAGGTCCGCTTCACTCGTCTGCAGCATGGAATAATTCGGGATACTGCTATCGTTGCCTGACAAATAGAGGTCAACCGTTGCTTCAAGTGCGGACAGAATTAGTTTGTCACATCGCAATGCGCGGAAGAGTGGGTTTCTTTTCAGGGCAGCAATTAACTTCGCGTTGCCCGCGATAATACCTGCTTGTGGACCGCCGAGGAGTTTATCGCCACTGAAACAAACTAAATCGACGCCTTGCTTGAGGACTTCCGCCGGAGTTGGTTCGTGTTCGCAACCCGGGTATTTGTCGGTCTGAACTACGGCGCCGCTGCCGAGGTCTTCGACGAAAGGAATTTTCTTTTTGCGCGCGACAGCGGCGATCGCTGCGGTTTCGGGAGATTCGGTGAAACCGGACATGAAGAAGTTGCTCCGATGAACTTTGAGGATCATCGCCGTTTCACGTCCAAGTGCTTTTGCGTAATCGCTTATCGAAGTTTTGTTCGTGGTTCCGACTTCGCGCAACACCGCGCCGCTCGACTCGAGAATTTCCGGGATGCGAAAGCCACCGCCGATTTGGACAAGTTCTCCTCGATTAATGACAACCTGTTTGCGATTCGGGTCGCGGTTGACAAAGTGATGGAGGATGAGAACGAGCGCAGCCGCGCAATTGTTGACGACGGTCGCCGCTTCGGCACTGCATAACACCGCAAGATTGTGATCGAGATACGATGCGCGTGAGCCGCGTTCACCGGTCGTGATCTCGTATTCGAGGGTATTGTATTGCGAGGCTACTGCTTGCAAGGCTTCTTGCGCGGCAGCGGGCAAGACGGATCGGCCTAAATTGGTATGAACAATGACGCCGGTTCCGTTTATCACCGGTTGAATTCGGGAACGCTGTAGCAGCGAAACGGCGTTGTGGATGCGCGCGATGACGACATCGTGAGCGGGAATCGATTTCTCTTTTCGTAATGTGGCCAATTCGCGGCGGACCAATGCAACCAAGGCCGGACGCGGCAATTTCGTTGTTCCAAGTTCTTGCAGAACTTTTTCGACAGCAGGAATTGCTCGGAGCTGCTTTTTCATGGATGCACCCAAATTTCCGGTTTCTTCGATTCGATGATTTCACCGATGATTGCCGCACACAGCGTTTTCTCCCGTTTCAGGATTTTCTCGACCGATTTCAAATTGCGAGGCGCGACGCACAGCAAGAGCCCGCCGCTGGTTTGCGCATCGCTCAATAGAGCCTTGTGCGCCGACGTGATGTTGTTCCATCCAGTAAACTCGTTCGCGTACTCCAGGTTTCGCAGGCTGCCGCCGGGAATGCAATCAGCCGCAATCAATTCGAATACCTGTGGATCAATGGCCGGCACGCGATTGGCATAGAGCGTCGCGCCGACTTTACTCGCGCGACACATTGAGCCGAGATGACCGAGTAAACCGAAGCCGGTGACATCAACAGCCGCGCGCACGAGTCCTTTTTCTCCAAGCACCGCACCGGCAGAATTCAAACGTGTCATCACCGCAATGGCTTTTTTTTCCAACGCACGCGACGTCAATTTGCGTTTTATGCCGGTCGTCACAATTCCTGTGCCCAACGGCTTTGTTAATATGAGCAGATCGCCTGGGCGTGCTGCGGCATTCGTCACGATACGCTT
Organism: uncultured Verrucomicrobiae bacterium; assembly: GCA_963702845.1. Taxonomy (GTDB): domain Bacteria; phylum Verrucomicrobiota; class Verrucomicrobiia; order Limisphaerales; family Palsa-1400; genus JAICXV01. Next base: position 2,718,058 of record OY969763.1, read on the forward strand.
AGTGGATACGATTCCAGTGACGGAGAGACCGTAGATCGGTTCGGGATTTTGGATCGTATGTCCGCCCACAATTGCGCACTTCGCTTCACGGGCTTTTTCGGCACCGCCGCGAAGGATTTCAGAAATGATCGTCGGGCTGAGCTTATCAGTCGGAACACCTAATATATTCAGCGCGGTCAAAGGTCGTCCGCCCATGGCGTAAACATCAGACAAAGAATTAGTCGCGGCGATTTGGCCGTAGACAAAAGGATCGTCCACGATGGGCGTGAAAAAGTCCACCGTTTGCACCAGCGCGCGCTGGCGATCGATGCGATAGATCGCCGCATCGTCGGCGGTGTTCGTGCCGACGATTAAATTGCGATCCTTGATAACCGGGAGCTGACGCAAAACTTGCGCCAGGGCCTGTTGGCTCAGCTTGGAAGCTCAGCCAGCGCAGGAGGAAAGCGACGTCAGTTTAAGAATCTGCTCGCGCGACATGCGGCCCACCCCCTTTCAAATTGCGGATTGCGAATTGCGGATTGCGAATTGAAGAACGCAATTCAAGCTGGCGGAGAGGGTAGGAATCGAACCAACCCCTCGACATAAAATGCCGAGACAACGGTTTTGAAGACCGCGAGGGCCACCAGGCACCCTTCACTCTCCGGGATAAATTTTCGTTGGTAGGGCGTGTCACTCCGCGACCGCCGCTTAGTAATAGCTTTTGCGACGCGCGCGGAGCGACGCGCCCTACCTGGAAGTCAGAGCATCTTGCGAATCTGCTCGACGATAGCGTCCGGGTCGGCGTGTTGGCCGGTGGCTTTCTTGGAATAGATTTTGGTTCCATTGACGCTAACCTCGAACACACCGCCGCCCATTGGCACAAGCGTGAGCTGGCTGATGTCCTGTTTGAACTGCAACAGCTTCTCCGTCAAACTGACGGCACGCGGTGCGTAGTTTCAAACGCTGCAATATTCGATTTTGATTTCCAGGCTCATCTAACGCCAAGGAGCGTACGTTTTGCGAAACGATGCGTCAAGTTTACGACGAGAGGATCGCGACTGAAAGGCTTGCATCAGTTTGCGCGTTTTTGCCGGGATCGCCTTGCAAAGGTTTGATTAACCTTGCATAGGTTCGCGCTGGTTTGCTGAGGTTTGCCGAATCGTGCAGGAGCCCTGTCCAAAACAAGTTTCCAGACCGCAGACCGAGCCGAGCGTTAACCGTACTTGAAATCCGGTTTGCTCTGTCCGACCTCGATAATGTAGCCGTCAGGATCGCGAATGTAGCAGCGCCACTCGCCGTACTTGTCCAACGGTTCCGTGATGAAGTCGGCTCCTCGACTCTTCCACAGCTCATAGCACGCTTGAATATCTGCAACCCGGAAATTCATGAAGCTGCTGATGTGATCCGGGTCGGGGACGCTGAGCGTTACCGTCGGCTTATCCGGCGTCGGGCCGCCCCCGACGTTCAAAATCATCCAGAAATTCGCGAGCTGAAGGTACCCAGGAGCGTTGCCATCGCCCAGGCTCAGAATGCGAGCGCCGAAAACCCTCGCGTAGTAGCGAGCCGATCGTTCGATGTCGGCCACGGTAAGAAAATGCGCGATGCTGATTCCGTCCCGCGGGGGCATCTCATAGCTCTGCCCTTCAACTTTTACGTTGCCCATTGTCGAAACTACCGCGCCAGCGTAAAAAACGCAAATTCCCGGACGCAACTCTGCGACGAAACTTTGTGCAAACAAACTGCGTCTCTTTTCCTGACGGGTTGGTTGCAATTGACATTTTCGCGAACTTAACCCGAAATCACAAAGCTCGAATCCAACTTAACAATGACAAAGCTTATCACTATGGCAGCCGCGCTAGTCGCGGTTCTGGCTTCATCAGTTTTTGCCGCGCCGAAGCCGAATATTGTTATGATCGTCGCGGATGACCTGGGTTACGCTGACATCGGCGTGCAGGCGGTTTCCAAGGATGTGCGCACTCCGAACATTGACTCTATCGCGCATGATGGGGTGCGGTTCACGACTGGATATGTTTCTTGCCCGGTTTGTTCGCCGTCGCGCGCGGGATTTCTCACCGGGCGCTACCAGGAACGGTTTGGGCACGAGGCTAATCCGCTGGCGAAATTCGACAAAGTCTTTGGGCTGCCGGTCGATCAAATCACGATCGCGGGTGAATTGAAGCGCAATGGATATGTCACCGGCGCGTTCGGCAAATGGCATCTCGGAGACGCTCCGAGGTTCCGTCCGCAGAAACGCGGGTTCGACGAATTTTTTGGGTTCATCGGGGGGATGCACAGCTATACCCACTCGGGCACGGGTATAGGCCAGATTCGCCGTGGCGATACGCCGATTGATGAAAAGGAATATCTCACGGAGGCGATCACACGCGAGACGATGTCCTTTATCCAGCGGCACAAATCAGAACCATTTTTTGCATACGTGCCTTTCAACGCCGTTCACGTTCCACAGGAAGCGCCACAGAAATATCAGGATCGCTTCGCCGATGTGAAGGATACGAAACGAAAGCTGATGCTGGCGATGCTTTCGGCTGAAGACGATGGGGTCGGCAAAATTCTGGCGACCTTGCGCGACAATCACCTCGACGAAAATACGTTGGTGATCTTCTTTAGCGACAATGGCGGCCCGACGCACGAGGACGGTTCGCGCAACACACCTTTCCGAGGCTTCAAGGGTCAGGTGTGGGAAGGTGGCATTCGCATTCCGTTCATGATGCGCTGGACAGACCACATCACACCGGCGCAGGTGTTCGACCAACCAGTCATTTCACTGGATATTTTCCCCACCGCTCTCGCCGCCGCCGATATTGCACCGAGCAAAAAATTGAAGCTCGACGGAGTGAATCTTCTCCCATGGCTCACCAGCAAAAAGTCGGGTTCCCCACACGATAATCTTTACTGGCGCTTCAAGCCGGCCTGGGCGGTGCGCGAAGGAAATTACAAACTCGTCTTTGCCCTAGGAGAGACGAAGACGCAGCTCTTTGATCTCGCCAACGATCCCAGTGAAAAAACGGATCTCTCCGCGCGGAAACCGGAAGTGGTTCAGGAGATGCAAAAGAAGTTCGACATTTGGAACGCCCAACTCATGGAACCGCGTTGGCCCGGCCGGCAGGAAGGTGCTCACGAGGGCAAACCAATCGCGATGGGCATTCCCGGCATTAGCGGCGTGAGTGATGATTAGGGGCGAAGGCTGAAAAAGTGGGACGACGTGGAAGTCATCCTACCACGAAAAGACGAAGCGCCGAATTTTTGTTCGGCGCTTCGCACTGATTAAAACGAACCGAATTATAAGGCTCGTGTTACACCAGGAACTGCCACGGGATAAACGCCATCGGCATTTGGCATCACGGGAGGGGCATCATTCCACGTTGTAATCTCGGGCATCAACACCAACTTCGAATTGAAGGCATCGTCCCATTCGATCTGCTCGCCGGAATACGTCGCCATACGGCCCATGATCGCGGTCATGGTGCTGTAAGCTGAGGCATCCACTTCGTTATATTTCTGGTCGTTTCGCACTGCAGCGATCAAATCGCGATGTTCCTGCACATAGGGCTCATTGCCGCCCTTAAAACGAAACGGTTTCGGACCTTTAATTTGAGACCTGTTAGAGCCGCCGAAATCCACCGAACCCTTGGTGCCGATCGCGTGTTCGGAAGTATTACCCCACAACTTGGGAATCTGGCTGCATTCGCTAGTCATGTGCGTGCCGTCCTCGTATTCGAACTCAACAAAGTGATGGTCGAAAATCTGACCGTTCAATTTGGGATCATTGCGAACTTGCCGACCACCCAAGCCGTGCGCGCGAATCGGATGAGCGGGCTTTGTCGGGTCAAGAGTTTTGATCCAGTTGCCCACGTCAATATTGTGGCAATGCTGTTCGACGATATGGTCGCCCGAAAGATAGGTGAAGAAATACCAGTTGCGGATTTGATATGCCAACTCACTCTCGCCGGGAAGCTTCGGGATACCGCCGCGTGAACCGCCGCGCCAATAAACGCGGATCGCCAGGATTTCGCCAATGTCACCGCCATGCACTCGTTTCATCATTTCGAGATAGGAATTCTCGTGATGACGTTGGAACCCGACACCGCACTTCAGATTCTTCTCTTTTGCAATCTGATTGGCAGCAAGAATGCGACGAACGCCGGGAGCGTCGGTCCCCATCGGCTTTTCCATGAAAACGTGTTTTCCCTGGCGAACGGCTTCTTCGAAATGCACCGGGCGAAAACCGGGAGGGCCCGCGATGATGACGACATCAGCCTCCGCAATCGCTTTTTTGTAGGCGTCAAAACCAACGAACTGGCGAGCTGGAGGAACATCAATTTGCTTCGCCTGTGCCTTGTCTACCTTCATCTTGATCGGCTTGGCTGCGGTTGGATCCTCGGCCGCTTCCTGCCCCATGAGCACTGCCAAACTTTCGTCGATCCGTTTCTGGAACACGTCAGCCATTGCGACCAATCTCGTTCCAGGCACTTTCAAAGCATTGTCAACCGCGCCTGAACCGCGATTACCGCAGCCGACGAGAGCCAGTTTGATCTCATCGCTGCCCGCAGCAAAGGCAGAGCGTTCGATGCTTAACCCGCCGAGCAACGAAAGGCCGGCGGCCGTGGTGGTGGTATTTTTAATAAAGCTGCGGCGGGAGAGCGCAGATTGTTCATTTGGCGTTGACATAAGTTAGGTAAAAACGCTTTGTTTATAGTGACAGACGACATTAAGACGCATTAATGTCGTTTGTGGTTTCGAATTATTACGATTTCGTATAAACTCATTTTTTACAACATGAAAATATTTATTGATAGTGCAGATGTGGACAAAATTCGTGAAGCTTGGGGTTGGGGCATCATTGATGGCGTGACCACTAACCCCAGTCACGTTGCCAAAACCGGTCGCAAACACATGGATGTGTACCGCGAGATCCTGGACATCGTAGACGGCCCGATCAGCCTCGAAACCATTTCGTTAAGCGCAAAAGAAATCGTGGACGAAGGTCGCGCTTTGGCGAAAATGCACAAGAATGTGGTGGTCAAAGTACCGATAATTCGCGAAGGCCTAATCGCCGTCAAACAACTCACGGCCGAAGGCATCAAGACGAATGTGACCGTCACATTCTCGCCTCTTCAGGCGTTGCTCGCGGCAAAATGTGGCGCGACTTACATCAGCCCATTCGTTGGACGCCTCGATGCCATTGGTCATAACGGCATGGATTGCATCAAACAGATCCGCGCGATTTACGATAATTACGATTTCGAAACACAAATCCTGACTGCCGCCGTGCGCCATCCGCTGCACGTCCTCGAAGCGGCGATGGCTGGTTCGGACTGTATCACCATGGCATTTGATGTTCTCGAACAGCTCTACAATCATCCGCTGACCGACATCGGCGTGGATATCTTCTTGAAGGATTGGGCGAAAGTGCCGAAGGCGTAACAATCGCCAATGGTTTTAAACCACCAAGATATTCCTGGTGTCTTGGTGGTTAAACTTCGCCTGTGAAACTTCGATTCGGCTTTATTGGTGTGGGAGCGATGGGGTTGAGCCACGTGAATTCGTTCGCGCGGCTTTGTGGCGACAAAGTCGAAATCGCGGCGGTTTGCACCACCAATAAGACCACCGTCAAAAAAGTTCACGACGTCGCTCCGCACGCCAAGGTCTTCGAAAATGAAAGCGAGCTAATTGATTCGCGATTGGACGCGATTGTCGTTTCAACACCGAATTTTACACACGCGAAATTGGCGCAGGAAATTTTGGCCGCAGGCAAGCACCTGTTTTTGGAGAAGCCGATTGGAATCACTCCTGAGGAGTGCCAGCAAGTGATCGCGGCGAGTGAGAAGTCAGATCGCATTGTGATGGTCGGTCATGAACTGCGTTACTCGCCGTTTTTCCAGAAGCTCAAAGATCTCGTCGATGCCGGTGAGGTCGGAAAACCGCACATGGTTTGGTGCCGCGAATTTCGTGGGCCGTTCCAGCCGAAGACCGGCAATTGGATTCAGGACGATCGCAAGTCGGGAGGAACGTTGGTGGACAAGAACTGCCACCACTTCGACCTTATGAACTGGTGGATTGGTTCAAGGCCAAAGAGCGTTTGCGCGTTCGGCGGCAACGCGGTTAACCGTGTCATGGACGGCCCGTACCAGGGGAACGATCACGTCTCGATGAGTTTTGAATACGCCAATGGCGTGCGTGGCACGCATCACCTTTGCATGTTTGCATTGGACTTTCCGCGTGAAGATCTCGAAATGGGAATCATTGGTGACGGCGGCTTGTTGCAAACGCGCATTTCCGATATTCAAATTCTCCAATGGAAGCGCGGGTTTCAGCAAAAGGAACCAATCGTTCACAACGTGAAGGCCAAGTTTGGCGAGGGTTGGGGCAGTCATCTTGGCTTCGACGAAATCCATCACGAGTTTGTGAATTGCATATTGGAGCAGCGTCCACCTTTGACCACCCCTCGCAATTGTATCGATGGCACATTGCTGGCGATTGCCGGCGAAGAATCTATTCGCAAGGGGCAGATTGTCGAAATAGCTTAGAATTTTATGAAAACTTACCCTGTGTATTTAAATGGCGAGTTTGTCACGACTGGCAAAACTATGCCGGTGACGAATCCCGCCACGGACGAAGCGTTCGCGAGCGTTTCAGTCGTGGAACGCGCGCAGGTCGCGCAAGCTGTGAAGGACGCACACACGGCGTTTGAGTCGTGGCGCAAACTCACGGCCAAGGCTCGTGGCGAGTTTTTGCATAAGATCGCCAACGAACTCGAGAAGCGCCGCGATGAAATTGCCGGCATCATCACAATGGAAAACGGCAAGCCGCTGGCGCAAAGCGTTGGGGAAGTCGGCATGACCGTCGATCATTTGCGCTGGTTCGCCGAAGAAGGCCGTCGGGCGTATGGCCGAATGATTCCGCACCAGACCGACGGCAAACGCAACATGGTGATCAAGACTCCCATCGGCGTCGTCGGCGCGATTGCTCCCTGGAATTTCCCGCTGGTTCTTTCGATTCGCAAAGTGGCCCCTGCCCTCGCGGCGGGTTGCACCGTAATTTTGAAACCGGCGAGCCACACGCCGATTTCCAGCGTGCTGTTCGCGGAAGCGTGTCAGGCGGTCGGGTTGCCCAAAGGTGTGTTTCAAATGGTCGTCGGTAAAGCGTCGGAAATCGCCGCGGAATTTTTGGAAAATCCGCTGGTTCGGAAAATTACTTTCACAGGGTCAACTGAAGTCGGCAAAAATCTGGTCATGGGTGCAGCCGCAAACCTCAAGCCGCTGTCACTCGAACTGGGCGGTTTAAATCCTGTGCTGGTATTTGATGATGCGGATGTGGAAAAAGCCGTCGAAGGCGCGATGCTCGCAAAGTTCCGCAACACCGGCCAATCCTGCATCGCTGCGAACCGAATTTTCGTTCAGTCCGGTATTTACGACAAATTCACGAAGCTGTTCGCCGAAAAAGCCAAAGGCCTCAAGACTGGCGATGGCTTCGAACAAGGCGTCGAGGTCGGCGCGATGATCGACGAAAACGCGGTGAAGAAGGCTGAAGAGCACGTGCAGGACGCGGTGAAACACGGTGCGAGATTGCTATGCGGCGGCAAGCGTTTGGACCGAAAAGGATTTTTCTTCGAGCCAACTGTTCTCGTAGACGTTCCGCCCGGCAGCTTGTGCATGGGTGAAGAAACCTTCGCACCGGTCGCCGCGATTGCCCGGTTCGAAACCGAACAGCAAGGCATCGACCTCGCCAACGCGTCGCAATTCGGCCTGAGCGCCTATGTGTTTACCCGCGATTTAAGCCGCACTTTCAGATTGGCTGAGAACATCGAAGCTGGAATGATAGGCGTTAACGACGGACTTCCGACCACGAGCAACGCGCCGTTTGGCGGAGTGAAACAAAGCGGCTGGGGACGGGAACTTGGCAGCGAAGGGCTTGACGCTTTTCTTGAAACCAAGCACATCTCAATTGCCGTCTAGGATAGTGCCGCATGGCGTTAATTTTTTGAAACTGAATATTTGATCCGACAGTATGGACAAACCAAAACCAGCTAATTTTCTCGCGAACGATTCTGCGAAATTCACTTACGTTGAAAAATCCAGCCCGCAATCGTCAAACCTCAGTTTCCTCACCTACGGCGTTTACGAATTGAATGGCGCCATTGGCAGCGGCGCACTCGCCCATCCTGGCGAAGAGGCCCTGCTCTTTTGCTGGAAAGGCTCTGCCGAAGCACAAGTCGACGGCAAGACTTACAGCCTGGAACATTACGACGTCCTCTACATTCCGCGCGGCGCAACGTATCGTCTTGTCGCAGACACAAGGCAGTCGAAAGTAATCGTTTGCCGCGCGACAGCGGACAAAACGCACCCGGTTTATTACGCGAACTGGAAACAAGTTTCGAAAGACGAAAAGCGCATCCGCCATCTCAAAGGCAAGGACGTGTTCCTCATGTTCGATGTCAGTGAAGGCGCGGAAAAACTAATCGCCGGCTACACCATTTTCCAACCGCACCAACGCTCCTATCCGCCGCACAATCACACCGACCAGGAAGAAGTTTATATCTTCACCGAAGGCCGCGGCTCGATGGAAGTTTACGCGGATGAAGAATCAAAAAGCTTCGTACGTTCCGTCAATGAAGGCGACGCAGTCACGATTCCCCTATTGAATTACCATCCGGTATTCAGCCAGGAAGAGGAACTGCATTTCATCTGGTGCATCGCCGGAAATCGCTACTGGGTTGGCGACAAAAATAAAGATTTCATGACGGGCAAGCAAAGTGACGATAAGCTGACGACGTAACAGGATTGCCGCTGAGCGCTCATCTCGCAACATTACACGTTGCGAACATCTTTTCGATGATCATCGATATAGCTGTCGAAACTGAATTTTTCGTTCACCAGTTTCAGGCCGTTCTCGCCCATTTGGCGCGCCAATCAATTTGTCGCGGAGCAGTCGTTCGAGGCGTTCGGCGTAAGCGGTGCAATCCGAAGCGGGAACAAGATAGCCGTTCTGGCCATCAACCAACCAATCGGAAATACCGCCGACATCAAACGCTACCACCGGCAACCCATATCGCATCGCTTCCATGCCAATCGTCGCAAAAGGCTCCGGCCAGATCGAGCTGATCGCCACCACGCTGCATTCCTTATAAAACTCCTGAAGCTGCTCTTGCGGCACGAACCCGAGAAATCGAACACGGTCTTGCAGGCCGAGCTTCACGCTTAATTTCTCGCAATATTCTTTGTGCGATCCTTCTCCGAGGATGATGCATTCAAAAGGCATTGTGACCAACGCGAGCGCACGCAACAAAACGTCCACGCCTTTGCCGCGAATGATTTGCCCGGCGTAAAAAATCAGGTTTTTATCGCTGAAATTGCTGCGCACCGATGGATCGCCCGCGCGAGGAACCGGCGGATGGATTTCAATTTTTCTCACATCAAATCCATTTCGCAAGAGCTCATTGCGCATATATCGCGAAACCACCACGAGCCGATTGAACTGATTGATTGAGCGCGATTTCCTTTTTCTTATCGAAATAGCTCACCCATTTCACCGGCAGCAACCCTCCCCGATTCCGCGCAACTGAAGCCGCCGCACGGAAAAACGCAATACGCCGAGGCCGCGCGCTTACAAACTTTGCGCGAAAAATAATTGTACTTATAACTGCGCATGCAATAAATGTCGTGATCGTGAATCATGCGCACCAAACGCGCGCGCGAACGCAGTAACGTTTCGATAACATCGAGGTCCGCCATCTTGTGCACATAAACAATGTCAGGGGTGAACTCCGCCAGCGCGCTTTCAACCGACTGGGTCGCATTCCCGTTCAACGCGAATTTATGCGCGAACGTATCGTTCCATCTGCTCTCCGCCTTGCCGGTGGGTCGTCCATGGATGATTCCGACGCAATGCCCGCGCCGTTTGAATTCGGTTGCAGTGAGATAAAGATTTGCTTCTGCGCCAGCCATCGCGCCGAACCGCTCGTGAACGAACAACACTCTCATTGTTATCCAGCACCATACCCGTAATCGCAGTTGCGTCGTAACGGTGGAAGCCACGAACATTTCCTGCTAGTAATCCCGATTGGAAAACCAAGCCAGACCCGATTGCCGGTGCCGGTGTGCGTTTTATGCTGGGGCAGTAATATGAAACAAAACGGCGGATCGGACCTCTCTCACGAACTGAAAGAACTGGCGGACCAGGCCGAAGCGCTTGTCGGCGCTCGGCGGTGATGACGTAAACGAGAAAGCAAAAGAAATTCGTGACCGACTCGCCGCTGCGCTGGAAGTGATTCAAGAAACGTTCGGGGTCGTCGAAGAACACGCCGGTGAAAGTTTGAAACAGGTTGATAAAAGCATCCGCCAAAATCCGTACCAGGCACTTGCCATTGCGCTCGGTGTGGGTCTCGCGGTCGGTCTGCTCTTGAAACGCAAATAACGCTTATCGCTTATGTTTGGCCTCGCCTCTACTGGATTTGGTTTTCTGTCATCCATTCGCCGGACGTTCGACAACGCCGTTGGCGCGGTTCACAGCCGCATCGAACTTGCCGTCGTCGAGCTCCAGGAAGAGCGCGATCGCGCCGTCAACGTCCTCGTCTGGAGCGGCGTGATGCTATTTCTAGTATTCATGGCCGTCGTGGCGTTCACGTTTTGTGTCATTCTGGCACTATGGCAATACGCGCTTTGGGTTGGATTGGGATTTGGCATCTTATACCTCGTCGGGGCGACCGTGGCTGCAGTCGTCATCCGCAAGCGTCTCAAGGCTCCGCTTTTCTCCGAAACGATGGACCAGTTACGCAAAGACCGCGAGTGGCTTTCGCCTCCGCGCGACTAAGCGCCGCACGTTTGTAGACAGCAGTTTACATTGCGGCTCATATAGCAGCACCTCAGATTGGCCTCCGGAAAAAGGCGACCAATTGTGCCTTAAACGTTCTCCGAACGTCAACCTCTTTTGACGTGAGTTAAGGTATTGTTGGAAAGTAACTTCAGCGAGAAAAAGCGGCATTTCGATTGCTATTAATGCAATTGAGAATTTCGTATGAACCTGACTCTGGAAATACAACCATCTGCTCCCCTGGCGAAAAATAAAGGCCCAATTCTAATTGTGGATGACAATGTTGAATTCGCTCACATGCTCGAAGAAACTATTTCGGCGTGGGGCCTTCCCAACCCGATCCACCACCTCCTCGACGGTGCCATGTTGATCGAATATCTCACCGTGTGTTTTACCATCAGTTCCTGGATGCAACCGCTTCCTTCGTTAATCATTTTAGACATCATCATGCCGAACTATACAGGAAGCGATGTAATGGAATGGCTCAAAAAAGCGAAGCTCGGCCACATCCCGGTCATCGCAGTCAGCGGCACCGACAAGTCGAAGTTGATCATGCGCATGCAAAAGCTCGGCGCGAAGAATTTCATTCCGAAGCCGATGGGCCCTGGTGATTACGATAAAATCAAAGAAGTTCTCGGCGTCACAGTCTGACGCAATGCTGTCTGCAACGGTCCAACGGGCGCAGACGAGCCCGCACTAAACATTTTTCCTCGCACAAAAGCAGGCCTTCGCCTAATTGCGCGCAGCCCCTGTTCTGCTTTATTCCTTAGGGCGGGTTAGAGAACGGAATTTTGGAGGAGAATATGGCCAAAGCGGTTTTTTGTATCGGCACAAGCGAGTTTCAAGCGGAAGCAATTGTTAATGATCTTAAGGCGGCGGGGTTTGCCGATAACGATATTTCGGTATTGTTCCCCGACAAAACCGGAACCAAAGACTTCGGCCACGAACAACACACTAAAGCTCCTGAGGGCGCAGTCACTGGCGCGAGCACTTTGGGTGTGGTTGGCGGCGCGCTCGGTTGGTTGGCAGGTATCGGCGCGCTGGCAATTCCCGGTGTTGGCCCATTTATCGCAGCAGGCCCGATCATGGGCGCGTTAGGTGGAGCGGCTGTTGGTGCGGCCGTTGGCGGAATTGGTGGCGCGCTTGTCGGCATGGGGATACCTGAATACGAAGCCAAGCGTTACGAGGGAAAAATCCGCGCCGGCAATATTTTGATTTCCGTCCACACCGACAACCCCCAGCAATCAAAGCGCGCCAAAGACATCTTCACCCAAGCCGGTGCGCAGGACATCTCTGTTACAAGCGAAGCGGGTGTTCCAGAGGCTAAACGTGCGGAAGCAACCCAGGAAGATTGGTAACGACTCGTGTTCTGAGCGAATTCTTAGCACTGATTAAACTTCGTGTTGCCAGTGTTCTTGGCGTCGACACAGCATTCGTACATAAAAAGGCCCGAACCAAAACAGCCAGGCTGTTCCGGATTCGAGCTTTGTTACTCAACTTCTATTCGTTACACGCGGCGTCGCGAAATAAGCGACACGACGAACAAGATCAAGAACACCACAAACAGGATTTGTGCAATCCACGCTGCTGTGCCCGCCAGGCCGGTAAACCCGAACACAGCCGCAAGAATTGCAATGATTAGAAACAATACCGCATAGTTTAACATAGTTACCTCCTAGACTGATTTAGGACCTTTTAGCAACGCGACAACTCCGATGACGCATGCGGCCACGCCACCGATGAGAAACCAGACGGTCTCATTCGTTGGACGGCCATTAAAGAACCGCGAAACATCTGAGTTGAACGAATCGGAAGCATTGATGCCAAAGACGATCAGCATAATTCCAATTGCCAGAAGCACGATGCCGATTGTTTTGTTCATTCAAGCCTCCTTTCTTCTGCTCTAATATATCACGGTCACAGGCCTCCGCTTGCCACCGCTACCATCAAGAATTCATCAGGGGTAAGCTCAATTGTCGACAATGCATTCCCGCTGTCCGCGTCATTCGAAGATTTGGCCGCAACAGAGCCGCGCGCGTGAGCAAGCGGTTTACCACTTTGGCGCCGTCGGATCAACCCGCTTGCGCACACGCGCGGCTCGGTTAACCATCGCACCTCATCTCGACCTACGCTTGAATTCCAGTCATTCCTTGGCCATGGTTACCCAATGGATGCCTTGGAACAATTGGACGAGCTTCTAACATGCCGGCTCGACTTGCGTCGTAAATCGGTCGAACCCTGCACGATTGTCATCTTCGGCGCGAGTGGCGACCTGACCGCGCGCAAGCTCATCCCAGCGCTCTACCACCTCTTCTGCCATAAACAGCTTCCCACTCCCTTTCGCATCATTGGCTTCGCGCGCCGACCTAAACCCGACGACGACTGGCGCAACGAACTCGCCGGTGATTTGGCAAAATTCTCGCGCAACAAAGATCTGGACTGCTCGAAATGGGCTGACTTCGCCAAGAACGTTTTCTATTGCCAGGGAGAATTTGGCGACGCGAGCGCTTTTGAAAACCTTAAGAAACAACTCGCCTCGGCAGACAACGAAGCTCTGCAAAAAAATCTCATTTTCTACCTGGCGACCGCTCCTGCCGAATTCGCCGGCATCGTCGAACATTTGCACAGCAGTGGCCTCTTGCAGAAGGACCAGGAACACGCGAAAAACTGGCAACGCATCGTTGTCGAAAAACCCTTCGGCCACGATCTCGCATCGGCCAAACAACTGAACAGCGAGCTAACGCGCTACGCGCATGAAAAACAGATTTACCGCATCGACCACTATCTCGGCAAAGAAACCGTCCAGAACATTTTGATGTTCCGGTTTTCGAATTCCATTTTCGAACCGCTGTGGGGCCGGCAGTCGGTTGATCAGGTGCAGATTACCGTCAGCGAAGATTTAGGCGTTGGTGCCCGCGGCGGCTATTACGACGAGGCCGGCGCATTGCGCGACATGGTGCAGAATCACCTGCTCCAGGTCCTCGCGCTCGTAACCATGGAGCCCCCAGTCAGTCTTGAAGCCGAAGCGATCCGCGACGAAAAAGTCAAACTTCTCAAATCGATTCGTCTGGTCGATTCAAGCCAGGTCCCCTTTTCCGCCGTGCGCGGGCAATACACTGCCGGCCAAATCAACGGCCAACAAGTCCCCGGCTATCGACAGGAACCGAAGGTGAAACCGGATTCCAACACCGAAACGTTTGTCGCGTTGCGCGTCCTGATCGATAACTGGCGTTGGTCCGGCGTTCCCTTTTATCTCCGCACTGGCAAACATCTGCCGATGAGCGCCAGCGAAGTGCGCGTGCAATTTCGCCCGACGCCGCACGTCCTGTTCGCTGCACAATGTGGACCGCTTCTGGATGCGAACGCCATCACGCTGCGCCTGCAACCGAACGAAGGAATTTTCCTGCGCTTCAACGGCAAGGTCCCCGGCACCAGCATGGAGATTCGGCCAGTGCGAATGCACTTCGATTACAACGCCGCATTTGGCGCCTACACACCGGAAGCTTATGAACGCCTCTTGCTTGAAGCGATCTCCGGCGATTCCACCTTGTTCATTCGACGCGACGAAGTTGAAACCGCCTGGAGCATCGTCGACCCGATTCGCGAAGCGTGGGCCGGCAAACCGTTGACCGACGAGGAATTTTATCCCGCTGGGACCTGGGGTCCGGCTGCGGCCGACGAGCTGCTCGCCAAGCGCGCCCACAAATGGCGCCCGCCGCATCCCATCGGCAAACCGGAATAGCCGCCGGGAATTCGGAGAAGTTTTGAAAACACGCACCACGAAAATTTACGCCACCGACGCCGAAGTCGCCAACGCTGCGGCTTCGGAATGGGTCAACCTTCTGCTCGCAAACAAATCAATGACGGTCGCGCTATCGGGTGGCCGTATCGCAAAAACATTTTACGAACGCGTCGTCGCGCAAACGAAATTCCGGGAAGTCGAATTTGCCAATGTCGATTTCTTTTGGGCCGACGAACGTTGCGTCGCTCCAACCGATCCTGAAAGCAACTTCTACCTCGCCAACGAACATTTATTGCAGCCGTTGAAAATCGGGCAACAAAAAGTCCACCGATTAAAAGGCGAGCTCGACCAGATCGTTGCCGTCAACCAGGCAAACGACGAAGTCTCGCGAATCGCGGCCGTGAACACCAATGGAATGCCAGTGCTCGACCTTGTCATTCTCGGCATGGGCGAAGACGGTCACGTCGCATCCCTTTTTCCGGACACGCCGGACTCAATCACCAGCACGACCGCTGCTTACCTGCACGTTAATAATTCGCCCAAACCGCCACCCAATCGTCTCAGCCTCAGCTACGCTGCCATCGCCGCGGCAAAACGCGTTTGGGTCCTGGCATCCGGAGCTGGCAAAAAACAGGCGCTGCAAGAATCCGTCTCCCCCTCGGGCACGACGCCCCTCGCGCGCGTATTAAAATCCAGCCCCGCCGCCCAAATCTTCACCGACATCAACCTCGCGTAACCGTTGTTTTTTCCGGAGTGCGGACGATTGCCACGATTCCGCAGCAACGTTAACAGCTAAAAGCCATTCGACCTATCCATAGAGGTCGCCCCCCGCTTCGTCTTAGCTTGAACAGCCCCAACTCGGCCTTATATGTTGGGCGCACCAATGAAAGTTGTGATTCTATGCGGCGGCAAAGGTACCCGCCTGCGCGAGGAAACCGAATATCGCCCCAAACCCATGGTGCCAATCGGCAACCGGCCAATCCTCTGGCACATCATGAAAATTTACGCGAGTCACGGCTTTAAAGATTTCGTCCTGTGCCTCGGCTACAAAGGCGAAGTCATCAAAGATTTCTTCCGCAACTATCTTTGGATGACGAGTGATGTGACGATGAAGCTGGGCCGTCGCGCCGATGCAAAGTTTCACACGCACCACGATGAAGAGGATTGGACTGTGACTCTCGCCGACACTGGCGAAGAAACGATGACGGCGGGCCGCATTCACAAAATCCGCCAATACCTCGGTGATGACAAAGAATTCTGCCTCACCTACGGCGACGGCGTCGGCAATGTAGATATCGCGAAGTCCATCGAATTCCACCGCAAACACGGCAAGACACTGACGGTAACAGCCGTCCACCCTCCCGGTCGCTTCGGCGAGATGGGCGTGAACGCCTCAGGCCAGGTCGACCAGTTCAACGAAAAGCCACAGGTCACCGAAGGCCGCATCAACGGCGGTTTCTTCGTCGCCAATACCGAGATCTTCAACTACCTCCAAAACAGTGAAAATGTAATGTTCGAACAGCAGCCGATTCGCCAACTCACGAGCAAGGGCCAAGTCATGGCCTTCAACCACGACGGCTTCTGGCAACCGATGGACACCTTCTCCGAATACAATTTGCTCAACAAACTCTGGGCGGACGGCAAGGCGCCGTGGAAGAATTGGAAGTAGCCCGTCAAAACGTGAAGGCGAACACACGCATTTCTTCCACCGCGTAGCGGTTCTTGAAGGTAGCCGTGGGATTCATCCCACGGACAGCGACGGATGAACGCTGAATTCGTCGCGTAGCGACGATTGAACCGGCGTATATCGTGGCCGATATGTCTGCGACATCGGATTCCATTCACCGAACCCGCAACTTGCTTCTCGACACATATTCACCGCATACTCCTCACTCCAAATTTGATGAAAATCCTAATCACAGGCAACATGGGCTACATCGGCCCGAACGTCGTCGCTCACTTCCGCAAATCCCATCCTGATGCGACGTTGATCGGATACGACAGCGCCTTCTTCGCCGACGCACTCACCACTCCCCTGCGCTTTCCCGAAAGCCAAATCGACCAACAATATTTCGGCGACGTCCGCAACCTCCCTGCCGAGATTCTCAAGGGCGTCGACGCCGTAATCCATCTCGCCGCCATTTCAAACGACCCGATGGGCAAGGCCTATGAAGACGTCACGATGCAGGTCAACCACGAGGCCAGCGTCGCCATAGCGAAGAAAGCCAAGCAAGCCGGCGCAAAGGCATTTGTGTTTGCGTCGAGTTGCAGTGTGTACGGTTTCGCCGACGATCGCGCGCGCATCGAATCATCCGAGCTGAATCCCCTCACCGCCTACGCCCGCTCGAAAGTTGCCACCGAAAAAGATTTGCAGCCCCTGGCCGACAATGATTTCGTCGTCTCCTGCCTGCGCTTTTCAACCGCCTGCGGCATGAGCCCGCGGTTGCGCTTGGACCTTGTACTGAACGATTTCGTTGCCAGCGCGATTGCCGCAAAAAAGATCACGATCCTCAGCGACGGCACCCCCTGGCGTCCGCTCATCAACACCAAAGATATGGCCCGCTCCATGGAATGGGCCGCGACCCGCCCCGCCGACAACGGTGGAGCGTATTTAGTCGTCAACGTCGGCAGCGACGAGTGGAATTACCAGGTCAAGGAACTCGCGATTGCTGTCCAAAAGCAAATGCCCGGCGTGGACGTCTCAATCAACAAAGACGCCGCCCCCGACAAGCGCTCGTATCGCGTCGACTTCGCGCTTTATCGCAAACTCGCCCCGAAGCATCAACCGGCTTACGACTTAAACGCGACCGTCCGCGAACTGAAGGAAGGCCTTGAAGCCATCGCATTTCAAGATGCGAACTTCCGCGAATCACGCCTGATCCGCCTGCGCATGCTAAACAACCTCAAGCAAGCCGGCTACCTGAACGAGCAGCTATTCTGGAAATAGCCCCGTAGCGCCACGTGGGGGGGGGCGGACACACCGCCACGCTTTATGATTTGACACGTAGCAACTTCACGACGTAGCATCCTACCCCTGTGGAGCGCCGGATTCCATCCGGCCCTCCTTGTTCTTTGAAAACCTGCACCAATGCCCGTTCAGCACGCGAGCAATGAAACCACAAGGTTGCAAACCAACAACTTACAAAAGTTACTACTCGTTGCCAGTTGGTAGCTAAATCGACTACCGAATGTTACTACGAGTTGTAACAAGTAGCTGTTAGTAGCAACTAGTAGCAACATTCCGCGAAGTTTTTGAAAGGCAAAACCGCCTTCCAAATCTGTGTTTATCCGTGTCCATCCGTGGTTAACCCCAAAGATTGCCTTTGAACTTCAAGGCTTTGCCTGTTAATTGAGGCGTATGAAACATGCAGGCAAAGCGCGGCGTGCCGCGTTTAAGCTGATTTTATTGGCCCTGGTTATACCGTTGGTCATCGGCATTTTGTGGATGATGGCGGTCATCTCGGCCGTCGTCCTTCCGGTGGTATTTACAATTGCCATCGTCGTATGGGTGGCCTTTACGATTTTCACCCTCTACTTTTTTCGCGACCCACAAGCACGCACACCAACCACCGTCGGCTGCGTGGTTTCACCCGGTCACGGCAAGGTCGATGTCATCGACGAAATGGATGAACCGGTCTTCATGAAAGGCCGTTGCCACCGCATTTCCATTTTTCTCTCCGTCATCAATATTCACGTTCAGAACGCGCCCATCAGCGGCAAGGTCGCTTTTGTGAAAGAGACTGAAGGCCAGTTTCTCAGCGCTCTCAAAGCAGCCGAGTGCTGTCAGCACAACGAAAATGTCTACATCGGTTTCGATTCCACCGAGAACGCGGGCGAGAAATTGGGGCTTAAACTAATGGCAGGGTTAATCGCACGGCGTATTGTTCCCTTTGTTGAAGTAGGCGACGAAGTTGCCCGGGGCGACCGCATCAGCTTGATTCAATTTGGCTCGCGCTGTGATGTTTACATCCCGCTGCGTTTCGACATTAAGGTGAAACTCGGAGACAAAGTAGTCGGTGGTGAGACGGTCCTTGCGTCAAAATCCTGAAAACATGGAAACCCCAACAAAACTTGAGGCCGAACCCGCACCAGCTCCACGGCTGAAGATTTATTTCCTGCCGAACCTGATGACGGCGGGCAATCTATTCTGCGGTTTCGTCGCACTGACGAAAATCGTTGAAGCAGAGCCTGGTGATTATGGTCCGATCAAGTTGGCCCTGTTGTTCATTTTTCTGGCGATGGTTTTTGATATGCTGGATGGGCGACTTGCGCGAATGGGCGGTGTAGAGAGCCCATTTGGACGCGAATTCGATTCACTGGCCGATTTGATTTCTTTTGGTGCCGCGCCGGCGTTTTTGGTCCATCGCATCGTCTTGCATCCTATTTTTAGCGACCCCCATATCCATCAACCCGAAATCGGTTGGTTCATTGCCTCTGTTTATCTGATCTGCGGAGCGCTTCGACTGGCGCGATTCAACTGCCTTGCAACGATGCCCGGCGCAAGCGGTGGCAAGGAGTTCATGGGATTTCCAATCCCGGCCGCGGCAGGAATGGTATCATCGGTAACATTATTTCTCATTTGGAACCAGCAACGCGAAACCGATTTCCTGACCAGTTGGGGAAGATTCGTGCTCCCGGTACTGATGCTGTTTTTATCGATCATGATGGTGAGCGAGGTGAAGTATCCCTCATTCAAGAAGCTCGACCTCAAAGCACGCCGTCCGTTTTCAAGAATGGTGATCGCTATTCTGTTCATCGGTTGCCTGGTGATTTTACGTCAGTACATTTTGCCAGTCATCCTGCCCATCATTTTCACCGCTTATCTCCTCTACGGTTTTATTCGTCCGCGCATTTCGCGCAAGGTGCGCGAAGAGATCGAAGACGAAACCGAAGACGACGAACCGTCGTACACGGCGTAACATGGACGCACTTCAATCTGATTTAGGCGCGGCATTGACCGGCTTGATCTCGGGAATCCTGCTTTCCGTTCCGGTTGGTCCCGTCAATCTCACAATATTGAACGAAGGCGCACGCCGCGGCCTCGTCATCGCCTTGCTGATCAGCGCCGGGGCAGTGCTGATGGAAATGATTTATTGCGCG
Source organism: uncultured Verrucomicrobiae bacterium (assembly GCA_963702845.1). Classification (GTDB taxonomy): domain Bacteria; phylum Verrucomicrobiota; class Verrucomicrobiia; order Limisphaerales; family Palsa-1400; genus JAICXV01. The sequence continues at coordinate 2,737,709 of OY969763.1, forward strand.
ATTGCCTTTACCGGCTTTGCGGCGCTGTTCACCGGACGGGTAATGAAAGCTTCCATGGAACTGGCGAGCTTCGTTTTCATGCTCTATCTCGGCTTACGATTCCTGACCGCTCGGACGGTCCAGAGCGTCAGCAAAGTAGAAGAACGCATCGAACGAAAGCTCCATCCCCATTCAGCGTTCATGATTGGCTTCGTGCGCACGATGGGAAATCCCGGCGTGCTCCTGTTCTGGATCGTGCTGGCGGCGCATTTCCTTTCGCGCGATTGGGTTCAACCGACCTGGTCATCGAAATTGTCCTGTGTCGCAGGTGTCGGCATGGGCACGAGCGCGTGGTTTTTGGTCCTTTGTTGGGCAATTTCCCTCGGGCACGGAAAGTTCAGTGACAAAACGCTGCTGCGCATGGAGCATTTTTCAGGCATCGGTTTACTCCTGCTCGCAGGTGGCCAAGGCGTCCACATTGTGTTCCAGCTCGTGCACCACACGCTCTAAAACTTCAGATAAATGCACTTGAGGTAATCGCCTTCTGGAAACGTCACCGGGTGATCTGCCGCATGGAGAGTCGTCCTCAGCTCCTGAAACTTTCGTGCTGAACTTCGTGCTGCAATCCGTGCGATTTCGAAAAAGTCATCAGCGCGAACGTGTGCGGAACATGAGGCGGCAACGAGAACTCCATTCTTGTTAACGCGATCAATAGCACTACCGATGAGTTTGCTGTAAGCGCGCATCGCTTCAGCGCGTTCTGCTTCACGCTTCGCCAGTGATGGCGGGTCGAGAACGATCAAATCGAAGTTGCGAGTCGATTGCTTTATCCAATCGAATGCGTCCGCTCGAATCGATTCACGTGGGCAGTTGAGCGAAGGATTAAGAGCGAAGTTTCGTTCAGCGCTGTCGAGCGCGTGCTGGCTGATGTCGAGACTCGCGACTGACTTCGCACCGCCGCGAGCGGCATAGACCGAAAAGCCACCGGAAAAACTGAATGCGTTCAGCACCGTTTTCGCGCGCGCAAGCGATTCAACTTCCTTGCGGTTTTCACGTTGATCCAAAAAGAAACCCGTCTTTTGTCCCCGCACGATATCAGCCTCAAAACGAATCCCGTTCTCTAGAAACACAATTGGCTTATTGTCCGATTCGCCTCGCATGATTTGACCGTCGGTTATGTCGAATTTGTCTTTGGCGATGTGCTGAATGTTTCTGCTGAGGCGAAGAACTAAACGCGGGGCGAACTGAAGAAACCCGATTACCTCTTGTAGGCGGGGCAACCAGGCTGCCGTGTAAATTTTCAAAACATACGTGTCGGCATAACGATCCAAAACCAAACCCGGCCAACCATCGCTTTCGCCATTGATACAGCGAAAGCCGTTGGTGCTTTCGTCGAACAACCCTGTGCGTTTGGCCAATGTCTCGTCGAGTTTCAGCTTGAACCAATTCGCATCAATCCTGGTTGGTTTGCCCACATGCAGGACGCGAACGCGAATCGGAGAAAGTGGATCGTATAAACCCACTGCCAAAAACTTGTCGTTCCGATCAAAGATCGCGGCTAACTCCCCTGCTTCGCCTTCGCGATTTTGTTCGCGGACGCTGTCAGCGAACAGCCAAGGATGACCGCCGCGTACAAATGTCTCCGCAGCGGCGGTGATTCGTAAACGTAGATTTGGTTTGGCGGCGGTCGCGATCACTAAGATTGTTTAGCACCGCGACAGACTTTAGCAATGAAGACTAACGCGCTTCTTCAAATTCACGTTTATCTTTCATCGGTTGGCCGACCGACGCCCCGGCGCGGGTCAGCTCATCAACGTTGTCCTGGGTTAGTCCCGGAACCTTCTCGAGCATTTCTTCAATTGTTCGATAGGGACGATTTTGGATGATAGTGCGAGCGAATTGATTGCCGATACCTGGAATCTGCGCAATATCCTGTTCGGCTGCATAGTTTAGATCGAAAAAACCAAGATCAATGTCGGCTGAGCGAATGTTGGTGTCTTTCTTCTCTTTCATAATCCCTCCTTAACGCAATCTATTCGCCCTGTGTGAAAAACGCCAATTGTTGGATTGCCGTCGCGGCGTGGTTTTTGACATAGTGCAATCATGCACCTGTCCCGCAACTTCGTCGCACCTTTGTGTTTGCTCGCGTGCGTTTTCCAGCTTCACGCAGGCGAAGACGTCCGCACCTATGAAAACACCCTCACGCGGATCAAGCATCCCAAGCCCTTGCTTAATGATCATCCCGATTGGGTCGAGCCGATTCGCGAAACCAACCGGTTCGAAGCGCCAGTGTTGGTGAACGACAAAGACGCGGACCTGCACGTTCGCGCATGGCGTTTCTCCTATAACGCGCGCGGCATCATCGAAATGCCCAACAACCTTCGCGCGCAGGATACCGCAGTCGTGATGGTACATCCGTGGGGCATCGACGATGGCCAGGGCTGGTCCACTCCGGAACCCGCGGGGGTCTGCGATTTCTGCACGCCACAAAAAAACCACCTTGCCGCAAAACACACCCACAACGTTATCAATCCATTCCTGAAGTCGTTGCGCGGCAAAGTCGGTTTGGTCCTCTACAGCTTGCCGGGCGATGAAGATCCAATCCGAAAAAAACTGTATCGATCCTTCACCGCGAAACCGACCGACGCCGATCGCGAACAAGGCGCAAAAGAACTCACGGCAAAATTGAAGAACTTTTCCTACACCGGCCAGCCAATCCCGTCGACCTTTTCAGTTTCACAAAGCACACCGGTGCTGGATTACTTTAAAGCGCTCCCGGGTTTGGATGCGGGAGCGAAATACAATCATGACGGATTTTGGTCCTTGCCGATTCCGGTAACGACAGACATCGACGTCTATCCTGATGACGTCGTCATCTATGATGGCAAAGGTTACGGACCGCTGAAGGAGTTCCTCAAAGTGAACCACATTCGACACGTGCTGCTGACGGGCTATGCGACCGACATGTGCTATTGCCGCACGACCGCCGGTTACGACAACCTCTCGCGCGACTTTGATGTTTTCCTCGTGGGCGACGCCTCACTGGCGACATTCCCGGCAGCGGCAACACCGAAGTTTACCACGAGCGCGCATCTCTCCCTCGCATCTCTCGATCATCTCGTGACACAGATTTCGTGGGTTCATTACGACTCCAAACGCGCTTCGAAGTAACTCATGAACGTCATTTCACGCCGAAAATTCCTCACGACGTCCGCCTTGGCGGCCCGCGCACTTGCAACGAGTGTTCAAGCAGTGCCGCAAAAGAAGGCGCTTATTGCCATTTCGCTCGATCTGGAAATGGCACGTAATTTCCCGAATTGGGACGACACCCATTGGGACTACGAAAAAGGAAATCTAAACGACGCCACAAAGACATACGCGGTCGAAGCGGCGCGGCGCGTGAAGGAGCATGGTGGTGTCATTCATTTTTTTCTGGTCGCAAGCGCGCTCGAACAGGAGAACGTCGATTGGCTCAAGCAAATCCGCGACATGGGCCATTTCATTGGAAACCACACTTACGACCACGTCTATGTTCGCGCGGAAAAGTTGGAAGATGTGCAGTTCAAGTTCGCCCGCGCACCGTGGTTGCTCGATGGCAAGAAGCCCCTCGACGCTGTGCGCGAAAATATTCAAATGGCGACTGCAGCAATTCACAAGCGCCTCGGAATAGAGCCTGCGGGATTTCGGACACCAGGTGGCTTCGCTGACGGTCTGGCCACTCGACCCGACGTGCAGAAGATGTTTCTCGATCTCGGTTACAAATGGATCAGTTGCAAATACCCCGCGCACCCCAACAGTAATCCACCGGGCACGCCACCGACGGACGCGATTTATGACGGCATCGTCAAAGCGCAAACCGCCGCCCAGCCTTTTGTGTATCCCAGTGGATTGATCGATGTGCCGATGAGTCCCTTGAGCGATATTGTTGCGTTTCGTGGCGGCAAATGGGACCTCGATCACTTTTTAAAAGGCGTGCGTCTCGGAGTTGAATGGGCGATTGAGCATGGCGCCGTCTACGATTACTTGTCGCACCCAGCCGTGCTTAATGTGAAAGATCCGGAATTCAAAACCATCGACATGATTTGCGAGATCGTGAAGAGCGCTGGTAACCGCGCATCAATCGTGGGGCTCGACGCGTTGGCCAAGCGCGCTGTTTAAGGCGCGTTTGTCCAAATGACGCTCGTCGCATTGGTGGCTTTGCGAATGATGAAACCGGCGCCGGGCGTGAATACCTGCGCAGTGCCAAAATCAGTTGAACCCGAACCCACACGACGCCAACCACTGTTCCAATAATAATAAACCGCGCTCGAAGACTTATTCTTTTGCGCGACGGTGTTGTCGAATGTCAGCAGCTCATCGGTGCGCGTTCCCGGCAGAGGGCTGGCTTCAAAAGCGCCGCTGCTGATCAGCCCGGAATTATCTAGCGCAACAGCAGAGGCGCGAATCAAACCGACCGAATTGTCCTGTTCAGTTTCTGTCTGTGCGTGCAACGGCAACGCCAATGTCGACACAATGACCGCGCCAACAGAATTCATCGTGCTATTTGTCGGCACGTTTTGGCGGACGATGAAATACGAACTCAAGGGCAAGACATCATCACCGTGATTCACGCTCCCCTGCCCCACTTGCTTCCAGATGGAGGAATTAAAATAATAAATCTTCGTCGCGCTCAGATTGATTCCGGTTCCTGCGCTATCGGGCAAAAGGATTTCAGTAAAACGATTTCCTTGCGAAGGTGAGGCAAGGATGCCTTTGCCATTTGGGAACGCTGAATTCAATGACCAGTGAGGAACGACAGAAACCACATCTCCAGGTGCGGCTCCGTCGAGAGTGTCTGCGCCAAAATCGACCGTCAATGTGTTCGTGTCATTTGTGATCACGTTGTAAACGCGACCTTCAAGCGCGCCAGAATCAAAGCGCGCGTAGTAATTATTGGACTGCGCGCCCGGCGAATAGACGAACTGCCCTGCCGTCCAGTTCGCACCGTTAACGGTTACGGTATTGCTTACGACCGATGCGACCGCACCTGAAGATGTAATCGCACGCGTGAACGGGATCGAAACGTATGAGTCCGAGACGCCTAAAAATACCAATGGCATCACACCAGCAGGATCACTCACAGCCGAACCATCCGCCAAACGATAAAAACGTTGGCTACCTCCAGGGTTGTCCGAAACCGTCACTGTCGAACCACCCGGAGTAATCTGCGTTAGATCAGTCCATGTCGAGTCGGTCAGCGCGTTCTTGGATTGAAATGCGTAAGTAGCACCGGGAGCAACGTTCCAGGTGAGGAACACCAAGCCATCCGGATTGCTTTGCATGTCCGCGAGTGTTGGACGATCGATCACAACGATATTAAACGTCGTCGTCGCGCTTTGCGATGGTACGGCGTTATCTGACACACGGACTGTGACCAAATTTGTCGTGCCCTGCGCGACAGCGGGCACTGTCCATGCGAACGCGCCCGAACTCGAATCAATTGCGGCCCCGGCAGGTGCTCCGGGATCAAGATTAAACGATAACGTTTGCGAGGCCTGATCAGGATCGCTGGCAGAAACAGTCAACGAAACCGTCGCTCCAACGCTCGCCACCTGATCAGCAACTGGCACAACCGCCGGCGGATTGTTGAGGACCGTGAGCGTGCCGTTGTTCGTGCTCACAACATAGTTCGACAATTTCGAACTCGGGTCGGACAACGTGAACGTAATTGCATAAGCCCCCACCGCACTGTTCGTTGTCGCAATTGTAGAATAATTCGCGGTGACGTCGTCGTTATTTTGCAAACCGACAATGGTTCCGGTGAACACAGGATTAGTAGCGCCCCACGTGCGCGAAGCATCGTTCGCAGTGACCGAAACCAGCGCGGTCGTGACCGTCAACGTTCCGTTATTTGTCGTCACAGTGTAATTGGTCAGATTACCAGTGGGATCGGCCAGCGTTGGCGTAATGTTATAATTGCCGACTGCGCTGTTCGTGGTCGCTGCACTGACGAACGTTGCCGCGATGTTGTCATTATTCTGCAGGCCAGAGAGAGCGCCGCTGAACACGGGGTTCGTTTGACCATATATGCGTGACGCATTGCTAGCCGTCACGCTCAGCGGCGAGGAAGTGACCGTCAAGGTGCCATTCGTCGAAAGTACGGTATAGTTCCCAAGGCGATTGTTCGGATCATTCAAGCTCGGAACAATGGCGTAATTACCCTTTGCACTGTTTGTCGTAGCGGAAGAATTGAATGTCGCGGTGATATTATCGCCAGCCTCCACTCCAGTCAGAGTCCCACCAAAGATCGGATTTGTTTGGCCATAACCGCGCGAAGCATCGTTCGCAGTGACCGAAACCAACGCGGTCGTGACCGTCAAGGTACCGTTGTTCGTCGTCGCCGTATAGTTAGACAACTTGCCAGTTGGATCGGAGAGCGTGGGCGTGATGTTATAATTGCCGACTGCGCTGTTTGTGGTCGCAGCGCTAGTAAACGTCGCGGTGATATTGTCGGAATTTCGTAAACCATCCAGAGTGCCGCTGAACAGCGGGTTGGTCAGCCCATATTGACGTGAAGCATTATTGGCGGTCACGTTCAGAGGCACAGAAGTGACGGTCAAGGTGCCATTCATCGAAAGCACGGTGTAGTTACCCAAACGATTGTTCGGATCATTCAAGGTCGGAACGATGGCGTAACTACCCTTTGCACTGTTTGTAGTTGCAGACGAATTGAATGTCGCCGTGATATTATCGCCAGCCTCCACTCCAGCCAGAGTCCCACCAAAAATCGGATTTGTTTGGCCATAACCGCGCGAAGCATCATTCGCAGTGACTGAAACCAGCGCGGTCGTCACCGTCAACGTGCCGTTGTTCGTCGTCACCGTATAGTTAGACAACTTGCCAGTGGGATCGGACAGCGTGGGCGTGATGTTATAATTGCCGACTGTGCTGTTCGTCGTGGCTACACTGAAGAACGTTGCCGTTAGGTTGTCATTATTCTGAACGCCGGTGAGGGTTCCACTGAACACCGGGTTGGTCACCCCATATTGACGTGAAGCATTATTGGCGGTCACGCTCAGAGGCACAGAAGTGACGGTCAAGGTGCCATTCGTCGAAAGCACGGTGTAGTTACCCAAGCGATTGTTCGGATCATTCAAGCTCGGAACAATGGCGTAATTACCCATTGCACTGTTTGTAGTAGCGGACGAATTAAACGTCGCGGTGATGTTATCGCCAGACGCCACTCCAGCAAGAGTCCCACCAAAAATCGGATTTGTTTGGCCATAACCGCGCGAAGCATCGTTCGCGGTGACCGAGACCGGCACCTTCATCACCGTCAAGGTGCCGTTGTTTGTCGTCACAGTGTAATTGGACAGCCTGCCGGTGGGATCAGATAACGCTGGCGTGATGTTATAATTGCCGACTGCGCTGTTCGTGGTCGCTGCACTGACGAACACTGCCGTGATATTGTCATTATTCTGTAGGCCAGCGAGATTGCCGTTGAACACGGGGTTTGTCTGACCATATTGGCGTGACGCATTGCTAGCCGTGACGCTCAGCGGAACCGCCGTCACCGTCAGCGTCCCATTCGTCGACAAAATAGTATAGTTGCCAAGGCGATTGTTCGGATCATTCAAGCTCGGAACGATGGCGTAATTACCCTTTGCACTGTTTGCCGTAGCGGACGAATTGAATGTCGCCGTAATGTTGTCGCCAGATTCGACTCCAGTCAAAGTCCCGCCAAAAATCGGATTTGTTTGGCCATAACTGCGCGAAGAATTGCTCGCAACGACTGTGAGAGTCGCTGGAGTAATCGACACCCCGGCAGAAACAGCGCTAACAATGGCAGGTTGCGACACATCCGACACAGAAACGTTCTGGGTGCCGACCGTTTTCAAAGTCACATTGAAAGTCGCCGTGCCGCTAGTCAAAGCGGCATTAGGAGGCAGAGTGGCGATCGTGTCACTCGACGACAACGTCACAGTATCACTGACGTTGTTCGCAAGATTCCAAAACGCGTCCACAGCTTTAACGGTCACGTTAAAGCTCGTTCCGGAAATGTGCGCGGTCGGCGTGCCAGTAAAACCAGGGCTCACCGTTGGCGTCGCAGTCTGACCGGGCAGTAAAATCTGCAACTGCGAGACAGCCGCAGGCGCGATTGCAACGACGCTCGACGTCGCACCAGTCAACGCGCCCGACGTGAACGCGATCGTAATGTTCGTTGCGTATTGATGTAAGAGATTCGTGAAAGTCACCAACCCGCCCACTGCCGTCATTGCCGTTACACCTTGTAACGTGCCTGCACCCGCAGACCGGATCGCAGTCACAATCGTCGAGTTATCGTTAGTCACAAGATGCCCGGTGGCATCTTCAATGCGAATCACAGGTTGAACATCAAACGGAACGCCTGCCGTCGCAGTTGATGATGGCTGCGTTTGAATCGTCAGCTTCGTGGCTGCGCTTTGATCTACAACGAGCGCGTTGATCAAATTACTGACGATTGGCGTGCCCCAACCGGTGCATAGGTCGAATCCGGTGACGCCGGCGAATTTCGTCTTACTGCTACTGCTGAAATTATTACCAGTGGTGGTGTCATGGAAACAACTGGTGTACGAAGCGCCCTTTCCGAGAGTGTAAATTGCGGGATTGATGAAGCCAACCGGCGATTGGCCGACGCTCGCCGCACGCTGGTTCGCCAAAGCCGTAACCGCGGCCCACAATGGCGCGGCGCAACTCGTCCCGCCGAATGTTCCCGCGCTGCCGTTATTGTATAATACATAAATATTATCGCCAGTGAGCGCGACGTCGGGGACGTTGCGGAAACTCGTTGAACCTTTATTGGCGGTCATACTGATGCCCTGCTGCCACACCGGCAACGCAAACACGGTGCTGATTCCGCCGCTGCTGCCAGTATAGGATCCTTGAACGCGTCCCCAGTTCCATACTGTTTCAGACGAAAAACTCGCTCCCGTGCCCGTCGTCAACGTAGTCGCGCCCACTTGCGTGATATTTGGGCTATCGGACGGAAAAGGGATCGCTCCCACGAAGGCATCGCTATCTCCGGTGGCATTGAAGAATGACTGGCCTTGCGCCGCCATTAACTGGAAAACGTTCTCAGCCGTGGGATTCTCTGAACCACCGCCCCACGAACAACCGATCTGTTTTGCCAGGTTGTCTGTTTGCATCTGGCTGAGCATCGGCTCAAAATTTGCCAGACTGTTCGGAGCTTCATAAACATAAACCTTGGATAGACCAGGTGCCATGGCGATGACCATCTCGATGTCGAGCGCAACCTCGCTATTCCCGGAACCCGGATTGGAAACACCACCATTCACCGCGACGTTCGACAGTGTCATCGAAGGCAATCCGAACTGCGACTCGTAGCTCGTAATGTCAGATGTGTAATAACCATCGAATTCCAACAGGGCGATGCTCTGTCCCGTGCCCGTGAGCGAGAGTCCCGGTGCATACGCGGCGCGAAAATCATTTCCGGCATAAGTGCCGCTCGGACCGGAACCTGCCCTGGGCGTGGCGACACCGGCCGGCATAGGTTGAATTTTGCTGTGCGGTCGTGGAACGAAAAAGTCACTCAAGCCACTCACGGTGATGACCGGCACTGCGATATCCAAAGCGGGATCAACGTCCGGCGCAAAAAACGTTCGCTGTTCAGTCGGATGCTGGTATCTGTGCAACTTCACGTGGAAGGCAGCTTCCACGGCGGACACTGGACCCTCAACTTCAAGCAGCAATCGATTGGGATGTTTGGACGTTGGAACCAAGCCCTGTGATTTCGCCCACGCAATGACCGCATCGTAGTCTGCTGCGAGCGGCCCAAATCTCTCCGTTAGTTGATCCGGCGTGAGATACTGCCGGTATTGCGGGCTGCCCGGGTCGTAGATTTTTTGGAGCAAACTCTGAAGGCCGTCCGGATCATGCAATGGCAATCCTATGGAAAGATGAATTCGCCTGGATGCACTGAGTCGCTCGAGCGGTTGCAATTGCTTCACAACTGCCGGGACATGGTTCTTCAACACTACCCGCGCACTAGCGGCGGTGGCTTTGTCTCCTGACTGGGCTTGCCCCGCGGGTAAGGCGACACTTGAACGGACAAAGCCAAGCAAAATTACCAAGCAGATTAGCTGCAAGCGCATCGCAAGTAACCGCTTCGGGAAACAGCTGAAAAACATCGGCCGATGCTATCACGAAACACCGTAAAACAAACCTCGAAATGACAAGAATTTGGTTCGCAATGGGAACCTAAGCGATCTCGAACTCTACCGGCAATTTCTTGTTGCGCACGACGCGCCCAAATTCGGCGCGGTCGAACGGTTTGACCATGTAGGAGTTGGCGCCGAGTGAAACAGCGGAACGAAGCGCGTTGACCTGTTCAGAGCTGCTGATGGCGATGATGGGTATATCGCGAAATTTGAGGCGAGTACGGAGGTAAGCTTGCGCATCCAGTCCGTTGCGACCCGGCAAGCGCAGATCGATGATGATCAGACCGGGTAACGGATATTTGTCGCGCTCCGCATATTTGCCGACACCGCCCAGATAAGTGATCATCTCGTCGGTAGAAGAGACGTGGCAGATGGGATTGGCGACATTGAGGCGTCGCAGTTCGCGTGACGCGACAAGGAAGTCATCCGTCTGGTCTTCAACAAACAAAATCGATTTGATCTGTTCTTTGGAACTATCGCTTTCCCTCAGGTCTGATTTACCACTCATCTTTATTCTTATCTGCTCAACGCAGGGCGTCTCATACCACTGACAGTAGACAGCAACGCAACCCGTTGACCGACAAAAATCGTTTAGGGGAATCCATGAATTCCCAAGAGTGTTCGTGGTATGAGCCCATGCGGTAATCCTCGTTAGCACGGAAGCGTTAGCTATTCAAAAAACCTGAAAGTGTTTGCGCGAGCCTCACCTGAAAACTAGTTGTCATGTAAATTATTGACGCATCGGCAATAAAGGCATTAAATCGCGACGTTCCCATGATCCTGCAACCCAACCATGCAGACATGAACTGCGGAATCAGCATCCGTGGCCTGATGGAAGCTGTGCTCAAAAGCGCAGTCGCCTTTTTCTCCCCGATATCCAACAACGCTGCCGCTGACCCGAGTTTTTTTTGCAGTGTGCTACGACTTTCGCCCACGCGCGGAAACGGGTTGCGGCTACGCCGGCTTCCACGACATTTTCGCGGGAAGATTCACGACTGTGATTGGGCCAAGCCATCGCTGGTCAAACACAACAAAGTCCTGAATCTCCACAATCGATTGATCGGGGCCGACGCTTACTCCGCAGGAGGAACTGCCAAACACGTCGGCCCCGCTTCATTTTCATTTTGCGCCAGTGTCCGACTCACCGGCACGAAGGGCATCTCCGCACAGGCGTGCGGAAACCCCATCCGCGATAATTAAGAGTCCGTTAGCGCGGGTGGAAATCCCACCGGCTGGTGTTCGGGGCAACCTGGACACCAGCCGTTTAATTTCATACCTGCCCGCTAAACATTTTGCGCCTAAGTTTTGCGCCAAAAAAGCGTGCCTTCAATCTGTTAAACAGCTACATTCAATCATCACAAATACCAAGCTCACGAGGCTGGGACCGGTTACGCGGGTTGTGATTCTGACGGCGTTCTATTTCGTCGGTGGAATGCTAGGCAAAGCCGCCTCTTTCATGTCCGGCGACGTCGCCCTCGTCTGGCCTCCCGCCGGCATCGCGCTGGCCGCCATTCTTCTCTTTGGTTTTCGTTTTTGGCCGGGCGTCGCGATCGGCGCGATTGTTTTTTCTCTGCTCACCGGCAAGCCGTTCGGTTTCTTCACCTCTGCCACTGCCATTGGCAATACCGTCGGCGCTATCACTTGCGCCTATTTGTTGAAGCACTTCGTGCGCATGGACAATTCACTCCAACGCGCGCGCGACGTGGCCGCGTTTATCGTCCTCGGTTGCGGCATCGGCACAACAATCAATGCGGCGTTCAACGTCGTTGGACTCTGTTACGGCGGGCAATTGCCATGGAGCGATTTGTTCAAGAACGTCATTTATTGGTGGATACCTAACGCTCTCGGCACGATGGTAGTCGCGCCGCTCATTCTGAGCTGGGGCACGCCCGCGAGTATCACCTGGAACCGGCGTTTGGTAACCGAGGCTGTGCTGTGCACGATTGGCCTTGCGATGGCGACTTACGTATCGTTCAACTCGTGGCTCGTTTACGGCGTGAAGAATTATCCGATGGCTTTCCTGCCCTACCCATTCCTGGTCTGGGGCGCGATTCGGTTCGGTCAACGCGGAGCCACGACCGGCACCGCGCTGGTCACATCGATGGCCGTTTACCAATTGCTCCACCACGCCGGTCCGTTCTTCGCCGGAAATGAGACCACCGGTTTGCTTTTGCTCGGGTGCTACATTGCTGTGCTTTCGGCAACGAATCTGTTACTGGCCGGAACTTCCATGGAACACGAAGAAGCCCTGCGCCTTACCGCCGCCGGAGAACGTCGTTACCGGGCCGTTGTGGAAGATCAATCCGACCTCATTTGTCGCTTCAAGCCCGACGGCACGCTCACGTTTGTGAACGAAGCGTTCTGCCGCTTTCGCAACAAAAGCGCAGATGTGTTGATTGGGACCAATTATTTCGATGAACTCCAGGTGATTGATCGCGACATTCCTTTGGCGGTTTTTCGCTCGCTGACGTCCGAAAACCCGTCCGTCGCTTTCGATGATCGCGTCATCGCGAACGGCAGAACGATCTGGCAACAATGCACGGTTCGCGCACTGTTCAACCGCCAAGGCGAAATCACCGAGTTTCAGACGATCATCCAGGACATCACACGGCGCAAGGAATCGGAAGAAGCCACGCGCGTGAGCGAGGAACGCCTGCGCACCGTGCTGAACGCCTCGCCCAATGGCATCATCGTTGCCGATCCAACGCGGCTTATTACAACGTTTAATCCAGCCGCCGCAAAAATCTTCGGCCGCAAAGCCACCGACGTTTTGAGCCAGCCACTGCACACCTTGTTCGCAGGTCCCGATGCAGCGCTGTTTCAGGAGCATCTCGCGCACAACCTCCACGACCGGGAACCAAGATTTGTTGAGTTGACAATGATCACGGCCGAGCGCGGCCCCGTGCCCGTCGACGTTGCCGCCATTGAAACGTTTGTCGGCACGCAGGCAATGCTCGTCGTCATGGTGCGCGATCTCAGTGAGCGCAAGAAACTCGAGGACCAGATTCGGCAATCGCAGAAAATGGAAGCGATCGGTCGTTTGGCAGGTGGCATTGCCCATGACTTCAATAATTTGACGCAGGCAATCCTTGGCTACAGCAAACTGTTGCACGATCGCATGGCGGAAAATGATCCGAACCGCGACGCAGTTCAACAGATCCAAAAATCCGTCGATCACGCTACTTCGTTAACGCGCCAACTCCTGTCCTTCAGCCGTAAACAAGAGCTGAAACCCAGGTTGATTTTCGTGAACGCAATCGTTGCCGACTTGAATAAGTTGCTGCAGCGGCTGCTCGGTGAATCAATTCATCTGACAATTTCGCTGTCTGGCGCTCCGCTCTACGTGCGCGCTGATCCTGGACAATTGCAACAGGTGCTGATGAATCTGGCCATCAACGGTCGTGATGCCATGTCGGGTTCGGGCGAGTTGAAGATTCAAACTGACGCCATTAACGAACGCCAAAGCCGCGCACTCGGTCTATCCAAACCCGACCAATACGTTGTGCTCAGGATCAGCGATACGGGCTCCGGTATGAGTCCTGAAGTCCAGGCGCGTATCTTCGAACCGTTTTTCACGACGAAGGAAACTGACAAAGGCACCGGACTTGGCCTGTCGATTGTCTATAGCATCGTGCAACAATCCGGCGGCGAGATCATGGTCAGCAGCGAGGTCGGTAAAGGCACCACCTTCAGCATCTTTCTGCCGCGCGTCACCGGAGAAGTGATTCCTGAAGAAAAAACACCTCCACCAATCGCGACGTTGGGCACTGAAACGATTTTGCTCGTTGAAGACGAAGAACTCGTCCGCACCATGCTGGAAGAAGTATTAAAATCAAAAGGCTACAACATCCTTTGCGCCGGAGACGGCATGCAGGCGCTCTCCATCAGTAACGCGTATATGAACGAAATCCATCTTCTTGTCACCGATGTTACCCTGCCCGTCCTCACCGGTTGGGAGCTTGCCGATCGCTTTTCGAAAACGCGCGGGAGCGTCCCGGTTCTATATATGTCCGGTTACACTGGCGAAGAAATCGCTCAGTGCGCCGCCATCACGCGTGGCGCGGAATTTCTCCAAAAACCTTTCCAGCCGGAAGCGCTGCTGGTAAAAGCACGTCAGATTTTGGATCGCAAAAAAGCGAGTTCGTGACCGTGCAACGTCTTAAAAATAAAACTGCCATCGTTACCGGCGCTGCCCACGGCATCGGCTGCGCCATTGCCGAGGCTTTCTCCAAAGAAGGCGCGTCAGTGTTCGTCCTCGATCTCGACAAAAAAGCAGGACTGGCAACCGCAAAAAAAATTGGCGCGGCGTTTGTTCCTTGCGACGTGTCATCCGCCGCTGCGGTGACGCGTGCCATTAAAGCCGCGACAAATAAGACCGGACGTGTTGACGTGCTCTGCAATAACGCAGCTTACATCGGCCAGTGGCACAACGCCTGCGAATCGTCCGACCAAGAATGGGATAAGTGTTACCGCGTTTCCTTGATGGGCACCGAATATTGCACCCGAGAAGTCTTGCCGTTGATGGTCAAACAAAAATCCGGTTCCATCATCAACATCAGTTCAATTCAAGGGCTGGTCGGTGGCCGCAATTCTGCCGCCTACACCACCATTAAGCACGCGCTCATCGGGTTCACTCGCAGCGTCGCTTACGATTACGGCACGCAAAACATCCGTTGCAACGCAATTTGTCCGGGGGCGATTCGCACGCGGATTTCGCCGCCTCCCGGGTCCGAATTGCATCAGCGCCAAATCAGCAAAACATTCCTCGGTCGCGTCGGCGAACCGCGCGAGGTCGGGTCCGCGGCGGTTTTTCTCGCGTCCGACGAAGCATCCTACGTCACGGGCGCAGTGCTCGCCGTCGATGGCGGCTGGACGGCAATGTAGCTGTGGACCTCTATCACCAGGTCACGGAGTTCACGCTTCAGTGGATCGACAAACGTCACGGCTCAGCCGCTGACTTTTCTGACCGACATCGAACGCGACATCGGCTGGGCCGCTCGGATGATTGTTTCGGGACCGCCCGAGTCGTTACGCAACGACTCAACACATCACCAACGAACAACACAAGTTTCTCGTCTACACTTTGAACGAACAAGCCATTCGTCTGTCGCCGGGTGGGTTTGAAAACACAATCGGTCGATTACGTTTCCGGGTTTCTCGAAGATAGTTCCGAATTTGAGAATATTAGCGTGGATCTCATTTCGCGTGTTGCAGGGCGAATCGAAGATATGGGGCATCGGCTGCTTCCACCGCGCTAGGGAGAGTGTGGGTCGCGTCTTCGCGTAAGATGGCACAGGCCATGCTTGACTCATTGCTGTTCTTGCCACGTTTTCGGCTCATGGCCGATGAACCAACGTGGACGAGCACGCGAAGAAATGAAAATATCAACAAATCGAGTCTCTGAGTTAACCTGCCGCTGGGGCAAACCCTGCACATGGTTCGTGAAACCGAAAATGATCACCTCATTGCCAGCGAACGTAGAGCCAATGTCGCAAGCGGATGCCCATCAGTTGCGCAAAGCGCATCACTCTGCTGCCTTGCGCGCTGTGTTAGCAGCTGCGGCGTGAACGAATCATTTCGGGTCTCCTGATGCAACCGAGATGAAGCCTTCACCTTGCAGGCGGTTGTGCAGTTCCGTGACGTGGTCCTGATCACGCGTTTCAACGATGCACTCGACGTTCACCGTCGTGATGTCCTCCCCCGCAAACGCACGATCGTGCGTGATTTCCAAAATGCTCGCGCCGGTATCGGCAACAATTCGCGCCAGTGCCGCAAGCCCGCCGGGTCGGTCGCTGATCGTGGCAGTAAACCGATAGAGTCGCCCATCTGAAACTAATCCGCGCTCAAGCACTCGTCCGAGAATCGGCGTGTCAATATTGCCACCGGTTAGTGGCAGAACGACATTCTTCCCTTTAATTTCCGGCAACGCGCCGCAAAGACACGCGGCCAATGTTGACGCTCCTGCGCCTTCGACGACGGATTTTTCAAGTTCCACGAGTCGCAAAATGGCCAACGAAATGTGCCGCTCATGGACAATGACCGTTTTGTCCACGAAATCGCGAGCAATGGCGAAGGCGTTTTTGCCGACCTGGGACACAGCGAGACCATCGGCCAATGTTGGCCGAACTTTCACGGCAACGGGTTTGCCGGCCTCGACCGCCGCAGTAAAGCTGGCGGCGCGTTTAGGTTCGATGCCGATGATTTTCGCGTTCGGTTTAAGCGTCCGCATGGCGAGAGCGACGCCGGCGATAAGTCCGGCTCCGCCGATCGGAACGAGAACGAAATCGACATCCGGAACTTGCGCGGCGATTTCAAGGCCGAGTGTTCCCTGCCCTGCAATGATGTCCAAATCGTCGTAGCCGTTGATGTAGGTGAGTTGCTGCTCGGATCCGAGTTGATCGGCTTTGACGCGGGCTTCGTCAAGATCGGCGCCACTCAGGATTACCTTTGCACCGAGTTTGCGGCAATTGCTCACTTTAGTAAGCGGCGCGAAAGTTGGCATCACCACGGTTGCAGGGATACTGAGTCGTTGCGCGTGATACGCCAGAGCTAGGGCATGATTGCCAGCGGAGGCGGCGATGACTCCGTGCGTTTTCTTCTCGGAGGAAAGGAGTGTCAGGGCATTGGCGGCGCCGCGCTCTTTGAAACTTCCGGTGCGCTGGAGGTATTCGAGTTTGCAATAAATCCTGGCGCCGGTGGCTTCGGATAATGGAATGGAAAGAGGACAGGGAGTTTGGACGACGTACCCTGCGATTCGTTCGGCCGCTTGTTGGATGTCGGCGAAACTTAGCGACATGAATCAGTTATCCTTGATTTCGATGTTGCGATACATCACTTCTGCGCCTTCTTGCTGGAAAAGAATTTTGCCCTGGGTCAAAGGAACCCACTTGCCATTCACGAAGTGTTCGAGATGAGTGAACCCGTTGTTCAATTTGCCATTGATCAAATATTTCGCGCTGTCACCGCGAACGATCATATCGACAGTGTTCCAACCGTCCTTTTCAAAATCACCCTCGGCATGATGCACTCGAGCAATGCCTGTAGACACACCTTGTGTGTACGGCACTCCGTCCTTTTTGAAATACGGCTTCGAACTGCTATTGGTTTTCACAACGTGCGTGGTTCGGTTTGTGACCACCACGTCCGGAAAGGAATTCGTCGTCGCCGGATCCACAGTGGTTTTCATACGGACATAGACCGTAAAAATATCGCCCACATCCCCTTCCTGCACCTGGCACTCAATGCTCTTGGGCCAAACGCCGTCCGAACCGATACAATGAAAGAGCACCCCGGCATCACGCTTCGCGTCTACTTTTCCATCAAATTTTTTCTTACCCCACTTGTATTGGAAGCGCAGATGGTAATTCGAATATTCTTTTTCGGTAATCATGTAGCCGAACTTTTGGCTGCTCCGGTCCTCGCAATCCTTGTACATGTGCACCATTCCGTCGTGAATGGTGAAGAGATGGTTGGTGTCGTTTTCAAGACGTTTTTGCCCGCTGACAAGATACCAGCCCGTGAAGTCCGTGCCATTAAAGAGCGGCTTGAAGCCATCGTCGGCTGCGCGGCTTAACAAACAAACGGTGGCAAACGAGATTACGAAAAGGAAACGGGCTTTCATGGAATGCAAAAGTTTTACCGCAATGCGCAACCTGCGTCAAACGCTGGTCACCTCTTTGACCGGCGCGCTGTTCAGACGCGCGCCGCAATTGGAACAAAAATTCGCGGTGGCGAGCGATTTAGTTCCGCATCCCGAGCACGCGCGTAGTTCGCGAACATGCCGATAGTGAATGATCAAATTGCGGATGTACGGAATCCACGTGAAGAGGTAGGCAAAGATAAAAACCGAGTCATGCCGCGTCAGCGCGTAGGCGAGGATGATGAGCGATCCGGTCAGGCTCAACCACCAGAATGAAACCGGGATGACGACCTGGCGCTTCTTTTCGGTCGCATACCACTGAACGAAGAAGCGGGTGAAGAAAATGAAGTTGCCCAGCCAGCCAATGACTTTCCACAAGCTCCATTCAATGCCGAGAAACTTTCCGTCGTGCCAGATGAGGTGAGTCAATTGTTCCATGGGCTATTCCGCGAGCATCTTTTCGACTTTGCCTTTGAGATCCTGCCGGGCGTTGATGTCGCGGAGATTGCCTTTTTTATCGATCAGCCACATGGCAGGGATGCTCTCGATACCGAACCGGGTCGAAATTTCGTTCTGCCATTGTTTGCCGTCGAAGTACTGCGGCCAATCCATTTTTTTGTCAGCCACGTAGTTCGTCAGCTTGGATTTGTCTTTGTCGAGACTGATGCCGACAATTTCGAAACCTTTGGGATGCAGTTCAGCATAAGCTTCCTTCACGTGCGGAATTTCAGCGACGCACGGTCCGCACCACGTGGCCCAGAAATCGATCAGCACGACTTTGCCTTTCATGTTCGAAACATCAACATCGCGGCCATCGACGGCTTTGAACTTGATGTCGACGGGTTTGCCGACGCGATCCATTTTTTCCAACGATTCTTTCGCAGATCCTTTCGCGGCTTCGGGCGCTACGGAACTGTTGGCCACTTCGGCAAGCAATTGTTTGGCCTTGTCTGGCTCACTTAATCTGGCGAGTTCGACGAGCAATTTATACGGTTCACCACTTTTTGGAAATTCCTTCATTACTTCGTGAACCCCATTTTCGAGTTCAGTGTTGAATGCGGTCGTGCCGGCCTCGCCCTTTTTCTGTGCAGTGCGTACGATTTCGGAGATGCGGACTGTCACACGTTCATCTTCGGATGCGTTAGGGTCGGTGAGTTGAGATTTTTCCAATTTCTCCAATCGCGGAAGAGCATTGGTTGCTCCCATGCGTTCGGCCATATTCAACGCGCGCATTTCGAAAAACTTGGCCTGGCTGGCGCGCTTGTCCTGCGGGTATTTGGTATAGAAATCGTGCGCGAGGTCAGCGGCTTTGAGAAATGCCGGCGCGGCAAAAGCTTTTTGTTCAGCCTCAGTCGGTTGCTTAGTTTGCCATTCCTTCGGAGGTGTTGGGCGCATGGCTGCCTGCACATCGGCCCAGGCCTTGTCGGCTGCGGGGTCAGCGGCGGGCGCGTCGGCGAATAGATTTACTGTCAGCAAAAGCATCAGTGCCAAAACCCATCGGCTCAATCGATTCATTGTCATATTGTAAGGGTGTACTGGTTAGGAAAGATGTTCAAAGTTTATTCGCCATGCTAACCGCCTGCAACGATCTTCACGATTTCCAGCTTATCGCCAGCGCGAAGTTCGCGTTGCGAAAACTGCGACGGCGCAATCGCTTCGCCGTTGTGTTCGACGACTACACTGCGCGGGAGCAGGCCTTGAGTGACAAGGAATTGTTCGAGCGTGCATGGAAGTGATGTTGGCACTTCCAATCCGTTTGCGATGACGATGTTGTCGCTCATGCGGTGAGTGCGGCGTCCCAATCTTTCCAAACCGGTTCGTAACCGAGTCGCTGCAACAATGCGGCCATTTCGGCTGCGGAACGTTCGTCGGCGATCTCGAATTGACCGGTCGCAGGCGTTGCACCCTGCCCGGCCCATTCGCTGGAACCTGCTTCGACGATTCGGCCGCGCACGGTTTGGTGAATGTTTTCTTTGCCAGCGCCGGTGTATCCGCCGGGTTCGGTGTGACTGCCGGCGCTAATCATGGTGATGCCGAGCGGGATCAGGCCGTCGCGAAGTTTTGCAGGTTCGCGCGTCGAGAGAACGAGGCCGACGTCGGGCAAAAACAGGCGAAGCGCGCAAACAAGTTGGACGAGTTGCCGGTCGGAAATGTGGCTGAGCGGTTGAAATTCTCCGGCGCACGGGCGCAAACGAGGCAAGGAAATCGTTAGCTGCGCTTTCCAACATTTCTTCAGGAGATATTCGGCGTGGGCGGCAACACACAAGGCTTCGTAACGCCAATCGGCCAAGCCATACAATGCGCCGATGCCCAAACGTCGAAAGCCAGCGGCATAGGCGCGTTCGGGAGTTTCGACGCGCCAATCGAAGTTGCGCTTCGGGCCGGCGGTGTGCATGTCAGCGTAAATTTTTCGATCGTAGGTCTCTTGATAGACCACCAAGCCGTCGGCGCCTGCGGTGACGAGTGGCTCGTATTCGGCGGTTTCCATCGGGCCGAGTTCGAGCGAGATGCTGGGAATTTGTTCGTGTAACGCCGCGATGCAATCTTTGAGGTAATTGCCGGAAACGAATTTTGGGTGTTCGCCCGCGACTAACAGAATATTTCGAAAGCCCTGCTCTTGTATCGCGCGCGCTTCGCGGAGGACTTCTTCGACGGAAAGGGTCACACGCAAAATCGCGTTGTCGCGGGAAAATCCGCAATATTGACAATTGTTGATGCACTCGTTGGAAAGATAGAGCGGGGCGAAGAGGCGGATGACTTTGCCGAAACGTTGACGGGTCATTGCCTGCGATTTTGAACAGAGCTGTTCAAGTGATTCCTCTGCGGCGGGTGAGATCAGGGTGGCGAAATCGGAAAGGGTGCGCTGTGGCTTAGACAGAGCGGTGCGGACGTCGGCGACGCTGCAAGTTGCTGACTGTGCTTGCAGCGGTTCGATGGGCAAGGAATTGAATTGGGTGATAAAGGTCACGATGGTCTCGACTAAAAAACTGTTCGCATAGGTTTACGTTACAAGGTTGGGGGGTTGCGTCAAACTACATCGGGTTGGCGAGCGGGCGGCAACACGGACGCACACGGACTCGCACCGACGAACACGGATTGAAGCGCGGGGCGTCAGTCCAAGCGAAAATGTTTTCATTGCGTTCATAAAGTTAGAGCCTCCTCACGTCGGCTGCTACAAATGGGTAAAAGCGGCGCGCGCGGAGCCGGAACGTCCGGTTCGCCAACGCGCCCTACATTAATAGCCGACGGTGATTTCCAGGGGTTGATGTTTTTGTTTCGTGGCGCGCACGGCCAGCGACAGGGACCAGAAGCGGTCGGAGTGGCCGGATTCGCTGTGGTCGGCGGTGAAGCGGGTGTTGCCGCTGCTGGTGGGTTCTTTTCTAATCGCGCGGAGGTCGGCGCGGATTTCTGGAGAGCTCGGGATTTTTATGGTGCGGTCTTCGAAGGCCATGCGCACGGGATAGGCGAGCTCTTCTTTCATGGCCTGGGTGAAGGTGATGCCTTCAACTTTGTATTTACCGAATTTTTGTTGGGCGCGTTTGGTGAATTGACGACCGATGCCGGTTTGGTCGATGCAGCAGCGTTTGACGATGGGGAGGGCTAAGAGTTCGTAGAGGGCGGCTTCTTGTGCTTCGAAGGGTTCTTTTTCGAAAACCTGGATCGCGGCGGTGTGATAGGTGCTGCCGCGTTTGTCGAGGACCCAGATGACGGTGAGGTCTTTGTCGCGGCCGATGTCGACGCCGATGTAGAGTTCGGAGTCTTTGGAGAGGAGGGAGGGATCGCAGGACCAGGATGAGGATTGCGAATTGGGGATTTCGGATTGCGGATTGGAAATATCAGAGGAGGCGGAATGGGAATCATGGGAAGAATGGGAATTATGTGGGTATTCGGCGGCGGTGATTAGGTCGTAGCTGAGGAAGGCGCTAGCTTCGTCGGCGGAGATGCACATGTATTCCTGGTTGAAGGTTTCTACGTCGATGGCGTCGCGACGTTTGAAGTCGAAGTATTCGGCTTCGTCCATTTGTTGGACGAAATGGTTTTCGGGCAGCGCACACTGAATTTTGAAGAGGCCGCCCTGGTCGAGAAATCGTTGGAGGGTGATTTTGTGGTAGCTGAATTTTTTCGGGTTGCCGTTGTGTTCGATGTCCATTTGCATCCGATGGAACAACGTGCTGGAACCGCGTGGGGTGGAGAATATTTCGATGTCGCCGCCCCAATCGCCGCCGGGCATGGCGATGGAAATGAGTTTCTCCTGCTGTTCGTGGAGAGCCAATTCGTCGATGATGCGGCTGCCGCGTTTGCCGGCTTGAGCGTCGGGATTTGAAGATAAGGAGTGGATGCGGTTGCCGTTGGCGAAGGTGACGCAGTCTTGGGTGACGGATTTGATTAAATTTTTTCCGAAGTTGCCGGCGGAGAGGATGCGATCCCATTTTTCGACGTCTTCGAGGAGGAGGCATGCTTGTTTGGCGTCGCGGCTGGTGGCCCATGTGTCGCGCCCGGGATTGCCGAAGGCGAGGATGAGGTAGCTGCGAAGGGTGGTGATGTCGGACCAGCCGAACTGACGGCCTTTGACGCAGAATTTGCGCGGGGAGGTGTCGTTTATCCAAGCGGCCTGATTGGGAAGTAAATAATGGGCGGGCCGGATTTTCGCTTTGCCGATGTGTTTAGTAGCGGCCTGTGCGGCGATGGTGTCGAGGTAGTCGTAGAGTGAAGTGATTTGTGAATTGGTTTGCATAACATCTTTTGGTTTTGGTTGAAAAAAGTTGAAATGGCTGAACTTAGGTTGAACGGCTTTCGGTGCGAGCCGGAGCCAACCATGAGTCCGGCAGGTTGAGGGACGCTTTCACCGCCTGGCGTCCGAATTCGGTTGGGCCGGCCTCGGCGTCTCCGCGAAGTTTCTCGCGCAGCAGTTTGATGCGGTCGTCGCGTTGGCGATCCAAGGAACGAGTGTGAGTGGCGCGGACGAATTTGAAAAATTCCAGAGGATCTTTCTGTAATTCTTGTTTGAGAACAATGGGATCGAAGTCGCGCATGATTTGAGCCATGTGCAGGTCGATCAAGCGGCCGTTAACGTAGTTGGCGCGGTTTTGGCCATTGGCGTCGAGATGGCGAAAGTATTGGTCGGTTTCATCCATCCTAAGTCTGAGGCACTGGAAGCGTTCACGTTCTTCCAACCAAAGTTTGTAGCCTGATTGTTTCCACATGGAGAGGTTGTTTGATGCGATGCCGGGGTGGCCTTTTTCGGTGACGGATTGGATGATGTTTTTGTACGGGACGTTGTCGTGCAGGGATTCGTTGATGAAGTCGCGGATGGCGGTGGGGAGCTCGCTGATTTTGCTGCGGTGCGGGCGGTGGCGATGTTTTGGTTTGGGCGCGGTGGCGGAAGTTGATGGCGATGGCGTGGGTTCAGCCGTCCCTTCGGGACTTATATCGTTCTTCGCTTCACCCCGGCACTCAAGTGCCGGACTAGGTTCAGTTGTGCCTTCGGCACACAAGATGGTGGCGGCGATTGTTGATTCAGTGTTTGTCGGTTCGGCGGTTGTTGTTTCGGTGTTCATATATCTACTTTTTGAGGATGAGTGTAACAACGTCACTTGGACAAAGGCTGTCCAAGTGAAAATATTTGTGCAGAAAGTTTGCGAGGGGTGGGAATGGTCCCAATTTGTTTATTAGGAGGAGGTTGCGCGTATTGTTTTGTCTGAGGGGATGGGAGAAGAGGATTTTTGAGCCTCCGATAACGGAACAAATTGTTTTGGCGCACGCTGCCGCGAGCTACGTCGGCTGCTACGAGGTTTTATTGACAGTGCTAAAATCGAGGCATACGGTGGGGCTACTGATGAAAGTCGGAAAGTATTCCGACTTTCACGTTCACTTATGAGATTAGGCGGAAAGAAGCAGTATATAATAATATAGTTCGGCTACGTGAATCCATGCAGTCTATTGACATTTATATGTATGGCTCGCTCAAGGAGCGTTTCACGCAACGGTATCGTGATAGGCTGGGCGAGCTATTAGCGGCGCAGTTGGAGGCTGCCACCGGATTCTCAATAGACAGCAAGCGATTTTTCATCTTTGCGGTTGGTGACGACTTACAGATTCCAGAACCTGCAGTATTTATTTTGGAAGGAGACCTTATCGGCTCAGACAATTTCTTAGTCGAGGCAGAGATCACTTGGCGGGAAGGAGAAGACATGCCCATCGAGGCTCGATGGTCTCGGCTAAATGTCCGCGAATTGCGTGAGAGATATGGTGGGCTTTAGCATATTACCCGACTCGTTACTTTGAACCCGTGGCCTAACCAGAGCGCTGCAGCGGATCCCGACTCTGAGTTGGGACTGCATTTACAATTCTTTAGTCAGTGGCCCGCCGCCGCTGAGGTTATGTGTCAGCTCTTACCTACATGACGAACGAAGAAAACAAAAAAGTCGAGCGGTGGCATCTTAGACTTGGGCGCGCGAAGTTCCTCCGCCCGGGAATTTTAATTTTTATGGGCTGCGTTTATGCGTTCGTCTACCTAGCGGTTGCCGGTATGATGTTTGTTCTCGACTGGATCGTTCCGCACCTGCCTTGGATTGAAAAGCCATATGTCAGTCCAGATCCTCCACCGTTGGTTACTGCTTCCTATTGCGCCAACTTCATTCTAGGAATGATGATTATTGGAGCACTGGTCATTTATTTTGCAGGACCGGAGCGCCAGATCAAACCGCTATGGCCGAAAAAGAAGATTTAAAGAACCTCCCACAAACTGAAGAGACAGATTTTTCACCGTCTCCTCACCTCCCGAGCCTCTCAATTCAAAACAGCATGTTCGAGGATGAAGGTGTGTTGGTTTTTCGGCGGCGCGGCGGTTCACGTTAAGGAGAAATCGATCGGTTTGCGCCGCGCCGCCGAAAAACCAATAAATCAACGGGTAATGGTCGGGTTCTATAGACATGTCACTCCTACGGAGTTTCACGCATATGATTCGCGAGCAGGCACTCGTAGTAATTTCCTTCGATACGCTTCGCAAAGAACACTCAATACGCGCTGGCGAAGTGGCGATGTTTTGGAAAAACCGGGCGGAGATTTGTTGAAAGACTGTCCTGCAATTCCTGCAATTCTTCGTAAACAGCCACGGCCTTTTTATTCGGCGTTGCCGTTTCGCTCTCGTTGAGTTGCACGAACTCGTCGGTGATTTGATTGATTCCAACTTTTTCACCGCGCTGCAATCGCCAGGACCAGAGGGCTTGTAAGGCTGCGCCAAAGGCGGCGCCTTCGGCTACTTTGATGGTGACGACTTCGGCGTTGAATACATTCGCCATGATTTGACGCCAGAGTTTTGATTTTGCGCCGCCGCCGGTGGCGCGGATTTGTTTGGGCTTGAGGCCAAGTTCGCGTAGGCGTTGCAGGCCGTAGTTCATGCCGAGGGTAACGCCTTCCATGGCGGCGCGGGCGAAGTGGGGTGCGGTGAATGTTTTTGGGGTTGCGCCGAACCAGACGCCGGTGCCGTCGGGAATGTTTGGGGTGCGTTCGCCTTCAAGATATGGGAGCAGCAGCAGACCGTTGCAGCCGGCTGGGGCTTTGGCGGCTTCGGCTTCGAATTGCGCGTGGGTCATTCCGAAATCGTTGCGGACCATTTCGGTCGCGACGGTCACGTTCATGGTGCAGAGCAACGGGAGCCATCTGTTGGTCGAATCGCAGAACGCCGCGATTTCGCCTTTGGGATCGATGACTGGTTTGTCGGCACAGGCGTAGATTGTGCCGCTGGTGCCGAAGCTCGCGGTGACTGTGCCTGGACGTGTGTTGCCGGTGCCGATGGCGCCCATCATGTTGTCGCCGCCACCGGCGCTGACGAGAACGCCGGGTTTTAATCCGAGCGCGCGCGCTGTGCTCGCTTGGAGCAGGCCGGCGGGTTGATCACTGCCAGCCAGTGGGGGAAGTTTGGCGGCGAGATCGCGATCAATCGCGCGCAACACGGCTTCGGACCATTTGCGCGTTTTCACATTGAGCAACGCGGTGCCGCTGGCGTCGCCGTATTCCATTTTCTTTTCGCCGGTGAGCCAGAAATTCAAGTAGTCGTGCGGCAACAAAATACTGGCGAGTCGCGCAAAGTTTTTTGGTTCATGCTTTTTGAGCCAGAGAATTTTTGAAGCGGTGAACCCGGGCAAGACGGCGTTGCCAATTTCGCGAATGGTCGATTTGAGTCCACCCAGTTTTGCCATGATTTCGTCGCATTCCTTAGCCGTCGAGGTGTCGCACCAAAGTTTGGCTGGGCGAATGACTTTGCCGGCCTTGTCCAGCGGAACAAAGCCGTGTTGCTGACCGCTGACGCCAATGGCGACGACTTCGTCACCGCTGGCTTTGGCTTCTTTGAGAGAGGCTTTGATCGCTTTTGAAGTGGCCGAGACCCACGTGGCTGGATGTTGTTCTTTAGCGCCCGGAGAGAGATTGGGGATTAAGCCGTAGGCCTGAGCGCCGGCACCGAGCACTTTTCCATTGCGCGCATCAACGACTAAAGCCTTGGTGGATTGAGTCCCACTATCAATTCCCAGCAGCAATGTTCTCATATCTGCAATTGATACCAACCGAGGCAAAAAGGCGCAAACTTTGACTGGCATTTGTTATGCTTGGCATATCAGGCATGAAAAGGTTCCTCCTCATCGTGGGCGCTGTCGCCATGATTACCGGTTGCGGCTGGGCTGTGCAGGCCTGGACCGCATTTCAACGAAACGCTAATACCGGTCGTTTCAACGAGGAAATAGACAATTTGTTCTATGCCCTCCAACAATACAAAGAGCACATCGGCTCTTACCCAATGGGTAGCAATGGCGAAATCGCTAAATCCCTCATGGGCAACAATCCCAAGAACATGATCATCCTCATCGGCCGCAAACAGCCGGTGAATTCCAAAGGCGAATTGGTCGATCCCTGGGGAACTCCGCTGCGGATTTATTTCGCCGGCGAAGGCGTTCTCATCCGTTCGGCTGGCCCGAATAAGCGTTTTGATGACAGCACGGCAGTCACATCTGATGACTACTATCGCTCGAATTAATTAATTCAAGGTTGCGGCTTCGGATTTCGGCAGTTCGATCCAGAAGGTGCTGCCCTGTCCCGCTGCCGAATCGAAGCCGACCTGACCGCGCATGCGCTCGACACCTTTTTTGACGATGGTGAGATATTCGCGATCGGATCCGGCGAAAATAAACTGATGTTCTTCGGGCGCGATTCCGAGGCCGTTGTCGTGGACCCAAAGGCGAACAGCGTTGCCGGTCACGCAGCCGCCAATGCGAATGCGCGGGCGCGAACCTTGCGGACAGAACGTCAATGCGTTCGAAATTAAGTTTTTCAGGACCTGTTCGATGACGGACGCATTCGCAAATATGAAGGGCAAGTTCGCCTGTATCGTTACTTCCGCCTCTTGCGCTTGGATTTCAGCGCGCATCATGTGTACGGCTGCTTTCGTAACACTGTTTAAATCGAGAATGGCGCAGGTTAATTCCTCGTGAACAACAGGCGCCGATACAGGCTCAGGTTCAGGCGCACTTTTCACCGGGCGCGGTTTTGGTTCTTTCGGGACGGTCGTGAGTTGTTTTTCGATTTTGTCCACCTTGGTCGAAAGCTTGTCGACCTTTCGGTTCAGCAGGCGAAATTCGTCGGGCATGATTTCCTGCGGTTCGGGCGCTGACTCAGTGCCGGGCGGCACGAGGGGAAACAGCGGTTCGGCTTCGATGGCTTTGATCGCGAGCAGGCGCTGTAGCCAGAGGGCGAAAACCAGCGTTAGCACAAATAGCATCGCAGCAACGCTCACGAACATTGCCGGTTGATTGACCAGACCAGCTAAATACGACGATGACTCCATACATACTAAAACGTGGCCGACGATTTGCCCGCCGCTGGTAACCAATCGAAACAAATACAGGGACTGGCCATGGAAGGCATAAGAGTCGACGTCGGGGATGGGAAACTGAAAGTCTCCAGTGCGACTGAACTTCGCGAAGACCGTGCCATCGCGAGTATAGATACACGCCGCTTGCATCTGCGGATTTAATTGGCTTCCGAGCAGAACGGTTTGTGCCGACGCCATGTCGTTGGATTGCAGTGCAACTTGCGCTCGACGCGCGATGATGTCGGCCTCGATCGAGGCGCTTTGAATGGTTCGTTGTTCGGTGGTAAGCGTTCGATACGCGCCGAAAGCAATTACGACTAGGCCCAACGCGAAAATACTGGCGAACAAAGCGACGGTGGTCACTTTGCGGCGGGTTGGAATTTCAAAATATGGTCCCACAGCTCTGCGCGCTTGCAGCGCGGGCGAAGACTATATCATTCCAAATTTTTTTACCACTTCCCTAAAGAGACGGGCGACGAAAGGCGGTTGCGCAGTTTGACCCACGTAGTATCACCTGTATCACCTTCCGGCGTCGCATCCTCTTGCCAGAGGAGCTTATGAACGCGGCGGATCAGAGATTCGGGCGTGAACGGCTTTTGAAAAATATCGGCTGCTCCAATGAATTTGCGCTTCTGGTGCATCGATTTCTCGTCCGCGACGCCACTGATCAAAAGCAGCTTCGGGCGGGGCACAGTTTTTTGTGGATCGTCTGGGTGCACGCCGAGGCAAAGGTAAAGTGTATCGCCGTTCATGCCTGGCATAAGCAGGTCTGAAATTATCAGGTCGTAAGGCTTTTTGCTGGCGCGTTCGAACGCATCATAAGCGCTCGTCGTCGCCTCAACATCGTACAATCGTGTACTTTGAAGGGTCGATAAAATGCTCTCCGCGATGAGCACCTCGTCATCGACCACCAAAATTGTCTTCTTCATTCGGCGACATTAGACGCACATGGGTTCAGTCAAACAGATAGGAGCAGCGCGTGAAACGCTGTAGGATGAACGCACGATCAGCCGTCGGATTTTGTCCGACAATACGTGCGCAATCGGCACTTTCCACGAGAGTGGGTCAGCTTTTTGTGGTGCTCGCGTCAAGGTTGCAAGCGCATGAGACGAAATGGATTATTTTCAAATGCCTGCTAAATCCAAAAAGCAACAGATGGCGGCCGGTGCGGCTTTGGCCGCGAAACGTGGAAAGAGAAGCAAACAAGCGCTGAAGGGCGCCTCACGCGGGATGGCTCAATCTATGAGCGCGGCCGAATTGCGGAAGCTCGCGAAGACCAAGCGCAGCAAACTGCCGACGAAGAAGCGCTCCCGTAGGTAAGCCAACCGGTTTGCTCTCAATACAAGAAACGTCACGACTGCCGAGACGATGAAGGCATCCTCTCGTCGTTGTCGTTTTGCGCCCACGACGTTTTTGGCGTTGTCGCACCGCACATTTTTGCTGCTATGTTATTCGCGTGCAGATCGTCCAATTGACACCCGGTGCGGGCAAAATGTATTGCGGAGCTTGTTTCCGCGATAACGCCCTCGTCGCTGCATTGCGGCACCTGGGCCATGATGTGACGATGCTGCCGCTGTATCTGCCACTCACGTTGGACGAAGCTGACGCAACGAAGGGCGCGCCGATTTTCTACAGCGGCATCAATGTTTATCTGCAACAGAAGTCGGCGGTGTTCCGGTTCGCGCCGAACTGGTTTCATCGTCTGTTTGCATCTCGCAAGCTACTGGATTTGGCCGCCGGCGCAGCGGCATCGACGCGACCTGACGATGTTGGTGAACTCACGATTTCCATGCTTAAAGGCGAGGACGGTAAGCAGGCGCGCGAGTTACAGGAATTGATTGCGTGGCTTAAAAATGAGCGCACGGACGTGGTGTCGCTCTCCAATGCGCTGCTCGTCGGCATGGCGCGCCAAATCAAACGCACGTTGAACGTGCCGGTGGTCTGTTCGTTGCAGGGCGAAGATGTGTTCCTGAATGCGTTGCCAGACAACGTTCGTGAACGCGCCTGGAACACCGCCGCGGAACGCGCTACTGATGTCGATCTATTCATTGCTCCGAGCAATTACTTCGCGAACTTCATGCGCGAACAACTCCGAACTCCCGCGGAAAAAATGCGAGTTGTTTACAACGGCATTAACATGGAGGGATACGGCGTCGCGAAGCCACGCACCGAGGGCCAACCGGTCACGCTAGGATTTTTCGCTCGCATGTGTCGCGAGAAAGGACTCCATACGTTGGTGGATGCGTTCATTGAACTGCATCGACGCGGCACTGTTCCGGGTCTTCGGTTGAAAATCGGCGGCAGTTGCGGACCAGCCGACCGAAAAGTCGTCGATGAACAAAATGAAAAGCTTCGCAAAGCCAACCTTGAGAGCTCAGTGGAGTTTCATCCGAATTTGTCGCGCGAACAAAAATTGCAGTTTCTACATTCGCTGACGCTTTTCTCGGTGCCAGCCATGTACGGCGAGGCGTTCGGGCTCTACCTCATCGAAGCGTGGGCAGCTGGGATTCCGGTGATTCAACCGCGCCACGCTGCTTTTCCTGAACTGCTCGAACAAACGGGTGGCGGAATTCTCTACGATCCAACAAAGCCTGCCGCGCTGGCTGACGCTATCGAATCGCTTGCCTTGAATTCGAAAAAAGCGCGCGAACTCGGCGAAACCGGACGCATTGCAGTGAACCAAAAGTTCACCGTCGATCAAATGGCAAAAAACGTCGCCAAAGTTTTCAACGAAGTGACGTCAGTTTCCACTCGTAAATTGTAAATCGTAATCCAAAATCCCGTCATGGCTTACGAATTTAAAGCCGTCCGCCGCGTAGAATTTGCCGAGACCGACATGGCCGGCATCATGCACTACTCGAACTATTTCCGGTTCATGGAAACAGCCGAGCACGCATTCTTTCGTTCACTTGGTCTTTCAATTGTAACGAAAGTTGACCCGCCAGTCGGTTGGCCTCGGGTCCATGCCGAGTGCGATTTTCGCATGCCGCTTTATTTCGAAGACGAAATTGAAGTGCATCTTCTCGTCACAGAAAAGAAATCCAAATCGCTGAGTTACCTTTTCAGGTTCCGAAAACTGAACGCATCACCGGTTATTGAAGTTGCCCATGGCAAACTGACAGTCGTTTGCGTTCGGCACGAGAAAGACGGCAAAATGGCTGCTTGCAATATTCCGGAGTTTATCGCCGATAAAATCGAGGTTGCGCCCGAGGAACTGCTCAACGCAATTCGCTGAAATTATGCACAAAGGACGGCTGGAAGCATTCAGTGACGGCGTCTTCGCAATCATCATCACCATCATGGTGCTCGAGTTGCGCGCACCCGCCGAGGCTGGTTTCTCGGCGTTGCGTCCCCTGCTCCCTGTTTTCCTCAGCTACATCCTGAGCTTCCTCTACATTGGAATTTATTGGAACAACCATCATCACATGTTCCAGGTGACACAACACATCGGCGGCAAAATCCTTTGGGCCAACCTCCACCTGCTCTTCTGGATATCACTATTTCCGTTCGTGACCGATTGGCTGGGAAAAAATCATGACGCACCATGGCCGACAGTTCTTTACGGAATTATTCTTTTCATGGCTGCCCTCGCCTATTGGATTTTGCAGATGACGATCATCCGGCACCAGGGACCCGACTCCGTGTTAGCGAAAGCGGTCGGTCGCGATTTCAAAGGCAAAAGCTCAATAGTGATTTACGCAATTGCCGTGGCGCTCGCATTCGTAAATGTGTTCATCTCTCAGCTACTTTTTCTGCTCGTCGCGCTGATGTGGCTCATTCCCGACCGCCGCATCGAACGTCTACAGCCACACATTCATGTTGATTCGCATTAAAATTTCGTTCGCGCTTTGCATTGCGGCTTTGGTCTGCAATGCAGAACCAATCCCGCGCGCCGGCAAACCAGGTCCACCGATGCTTCTCGGCACAAGCGTTATGACCGACGATCAGAATCGCGTCGCTAAATCGATCGGTTTTTCGCATTCGCAAACTGATTCCGATCATCTCACCGTCAACGAAACCGCGCCGGGTGTTTGGGATTGGTCACAAGCTGACGCCGGGCTCGCTGCGATGAAAAAGGCCGGCATGGGTTGGCAATACTTCCCGCATTTTCATTGGCCGCCCGAGTGGTATCGTAAAACCGACAAGTTCGTGCCCTGCATCGGCCTGCGCACAAAACGCGAACTCGCCGCCATGTCGATCTGGAGTCCGGACATCGTGCCGTGGTTTGACGACTGCTACGCCGCTTTAGCGAATCACTACGGAAGCGGGACCTCAAACATGTATGCCATCTACCTCGGTGTTCACGGGGATTTTGGTGAAACGATCTTTCCGATGGGCTGGCATCCCGACGAAAAGAAACGGTTTGCCGAATCGGCAAGACCCGTTCCTGATTTCTGGTGCGGCGACAACTACGCACGAACGAACTTTCAAAACCTTGCCCGCGCGAAATACAAAACTATTTCCAAACTCAACACCGCATGGAACACAACTTTCAAAAATTTCTCCGACCTGTCCTATCCACCTGCTGCTTTCAATAAAGCCGCGCCGGTCATCGATACCGCTCAATCGCGTCGATACTGGCTGGACTTCGTCCAATGGTATTACGACAGCATGACGCGATTCACAGGCGAAGTCTGTCGCATCGCGCGCAAACATTTTCCGAATGCACTGCTCGAATTACCGGTCGGCGGTGGCTCCGAAGATTTGATGTATGGCCAGGACACGACTGCGATTCCAAAAATCGCCAAGCGCTACAACGTCCACATCCGCTCCACGCACGGCGGCTTTCAACCCTTCGCGCAAAACTACGCCGGCATGCTCAAGAAAATCGCTACGCCGTGCAAATTCTACGACGTGCCGCATTGGCTGGAGCCTCCCGGCGCAATTACGCCGGATGGCGAAGTCGCTCGTATCATGGAAGCGATCTCTTGTGGAAATTACGGTTTCTGGGATTGGGGCGCGAATCCTTTAACAGCCGCAGATAAATTCCGCGAATACACCAACTATTTCACACGAGAACAGCCAGTCGTCGATGTCGCGCTATTCTTCCCCACAACCGACCACCGACTGCATCCACAAACCACTTTCCCGCAGAAACTCCAAACGATCGGCAGCGAACTTCGTGATGTTATGGACTTTGACATGGTCGACGAAGCCCTGATCGCGGACGGTGTCTTGAAAAAATATCGCGTCCTCGTGTGGATCGAAGGAACATTCATCGAGGAGCAAACGCTCAGCAAAATCCGTGCGTGGGTCAACAAAGGGGGCGTGCTTATTTGGAACGGCACGAACGTTCCGCAAACGGTCGAGGGCAATACGAACCTCAGCCGTTCCTTAGTGAGTTTGTCCGGCGGAACTCGCCGAGTGGCAAAGGGCTGGTGCGTCAGCTCTGTCTCAGATAAAAACGCGTTCAAACAACTGGTCCGCACCACCGTTTACAGTCCCAGCGTATTGGAGGCGTCGAAAAAAGACCGCCCCGAAGTCGATGAGGACTACGACGGCGTCTACACAACACTTCTTCGTAACGGTGAATTAATCCTTCACAACTCAACAGCTGAGACGCGCACGAACCGTCTCGGAACCGCAAATATAGTCCTCCCTCCACATTCTCTGCGTAGCGTCTTGCTGAAACCAACAGCGAACTGATCTCGATTGTCTTTCGCAATTTCAGCAGCGGTGATAAACCAACCGCATGTTCACTCGAATTATTTTCTTCGTTCTCGTCGCAGGAGGCGGAGCGGCGCTGGCTTTGCAAGCAGCATGGAACGCGCGTTTGCGAATCGCCACCAGCTCACCGGTTCTGACCACGATGATCTCGATTGTCGTCACGTTGATTTCGTTAGGCCTGCTTTGGGTCAGCGGTGTCACCGGCCGAGGTTCGATGCCGACGTTTAATTCCATACCGAAGTGGGCCTGGCTCGGCGGAGTGTGCGCGGCGTATTATTTGATCGCCTCACTCGTTGCGCTTCCCAAACTCGGCGCAACCGCGGTCTTTTCGTTGGTCATCGCCGGCCAACTAATTACAGCCCTCATTCTGGATTCCACTGGCGCATTTGGCGTTCCCCAACTTGGCCTTGGTTCCACCCGCATCATCGGCATCGTCCTACTTCTCGCCGGTGTCGTTTTGATCCAAAAAACGTAATCACTCACCCAAAAAACTCAGAACCACTTCTTCCGTTTGAAATACCAATAGGTCGCGGCGGTGGACACGACCATCAATCCAAACGCGAACAAATACCCGTGTTTCCAATGGTATTCAGGCATTTGTTCGCTGAAATTCATTCCATACCACGTGCCGATCAACGTCAATGGCGTGGTGATCAAAGTGATCATCGTCAGCAGTTTCATCACCTCGCCCGTTTCGTTCGATGACATGCTCAAGTAGACCTGCAGGATGCCCGTGAGCGAATCCGCATAGCCCTGCGCCAGTTCACTCATGTGAAAAAGACTGTCATAAACGTCTCGATAGTATGGCACCAGGTGCGGTCGAATCAGCTTGAACTCCCCATGCGCGAACCGCGCCAACACCTCGCGTTGCGGCCCCATGATTTGCCGCAGGTGGCCAACCTCCTTTTTGATCTGGAGTAATTTGTCCAACACCGAGCGCGTCGGTTTATGGAGTGCTTGCTGTTCGAGCTCTGAAATTTCACTCGCCAACTCGTCCAGCGCCGGCTTGTAGTTCTCCACCAATCCATCAAGCAACACATGCGCGACGCGATCGGGCGCACGTGCCGGTTGACCGGTTCCGCGCAAGCACCGATCCTCTGTCAAATTCACGGGCTTCAGCGGCACGTCGTGGTAGGTAACGAGAAAGTTTTTCCCGAGAAAAAAGTCTAGCTCACTTGTGGCAAACACGCCGTTTTGCCGGCTGTAATCAACAGCGTGGATGACGATAAACAAGTACTGGCAAAAGAGGTCGCCTTCTTTGGGAACGTATTCCTCGACTTTCGGCGAAGGACTCGGGGCCACACAATCTTCAATCGACAGCGGATGAAAATGAAACACGTTCTCGAGAATGCTCTTCGTCTCTTCGGCTGTTGCCTTCTCCAAATCGACCCACAGAAAAAGATTCGTGTCCGCGAGCAAGGTCGGCATCAAGAACAAGTCGATATTTGTGCTGTGCAGCCGACCCTGGGTTGTGAAAGCGAACGAGCGAATCATGCTTTTTTCGTCTGGAGTGGGATGTTAAAGGCCCAACCCGCAGACGCAAGCGCGTTCCCCAATTCCACTCCCGATGCCGATCACGGCTGCGATGCACCACTGTCACCCAGGAAAACGCGACCATACTGCCGATTGCTCGAGAAGAACCCGCCACCGCTGTTTTGCTTCTGCAGCACGACGCCCTGGTAGAACCCTGTCCGCTTGGTCGAAGGATCAGTAAATCTTCCTGAAAATCGGCCGTTCGCGGTCAGGAATGTCAGCGTAAACACATTCGTGTTCGGCGTCGTAAACGAAGCCCTGTTTCGCGCATCCAACGTCAACGTATCGCTAAACGTCTGGGTCAGCGGACCGCCATCGACCTCCAATGCCGCGTTACTTAAAGCCAAAATCGGCGTTCCGGAATGTGGCACGTGATAAACAGAACCAACTACTGAAACATCCTCACTGAACAACAGCTTCGTTGTTGACGATTTTTCCCAATGAATCGTTCCCTGCACGTCACTATCGCTCGACCCATTGGGCGTCAAGGTCAGCCAACCAAACGCCGTCCCGCCGCCAGAGGTAAAATAAAACGGAACACTTCCGTCGGCTGCCAGAGATGTCACTTGGACGGTCGATGTTCCGTCCGCAAGCGTTCCGGAAATCATTACTGAGCCGGAGTTCAGTGCAGAAATTGTTAGAAATCCATAACCCGACGGCGCTCCCGTTCCCGCATCGCCCTGCACCAAGACAGTATATAATCCGGTGTAACTTGTCGCCGGATGCCGTGCGTCGAAAGGAGTTTTGTTCGCGGCCACGGTCGAAGTTGAAATTCCATCGCTGACAGTTCCTTCGATCGTTCGCCCATCGGTAATCTGCAAATTAAGCTTCAAAGCAGGTATCGTTTTGCCGCGGGACAGCGTTACGGCCGAAGTCAGGGCCACGTTGAAGCGCCCGCTGAATGAATACGTTGTTCCGCGCCACATTGCTCGCGCAGTGTAAGTGCCGTTATTGACCAACGTGATAGAAACCGTTCCCGCCGTCGCGGCCGCAGGAGCGTCGGGGTTGAACGCCAATCCCCGGTAAACACCCGCGAGCGGAATGAAAGGATTCGGCGCAAACGTCGCTTGCAACGCCGCCCCTCGATCCATCGTGAATGTCACAGTTGGACTCGACGACGTCACGCTGCCGCTCCAACTGTCGAACACAAATCCAGCCTTTGGAGTAGCCGTCAGCGTGTAAATACTTCCGGCCGTCAGCATCGAGTTGTTGAGATTCGGCGCCACCGTTCCGTTTCCGTCAGTCGTCACGACCAACGGCGTCTTGCCTGGATGGAATAAATATCGCGTCAATGAGGCTGTGTTGCCGAATGTATCCGTCGCGGAGAATACAGCGACGTTCGTTCCCGGCAACAACGTTGCCGTTGCAGACCAATCCGTTGTGCCGGTGACGTCCACCGGTTGATCGTTGATCGTCACCGAGACACTCGCCACTCCATTTGAGTCACTGGCCGTTCCCGACATGGTCAGAGTCGTACCTGTGATCTTGTTCAGACTTTCATCGGGCGTCGTGACCACCAGATTGGGCGGGACGTGATCTTCAGGTTGAATCGTCGGATACAGGCGCACG
Source organism: uncultured Verrucomicrobiae bacterium (assembly GCA_963702845.1). Classification (GTDB taxonomy): domain Bacteria; phylum Verrucomicrobiota; class Verrucomicrobiia; order Limisphaerales; family Palsa-1400; genus JAICXV01. The sequence goes on from OY969763.1 coordinate 2,774,157, forward strand.
ACCCCACTTCGAGAAAAACCATCAACGGTGCTAAATCCGCCAGAGACGAGAATCTTTCCGTCGGGCTGGACAAACATCGACCATGCATAATTGTCGACGTCCACTTTGAAACTTTCGTCCAAAGAACCATCCGGATTCAACCGAGCAACACTCGTCCGAGGCACGTTATCGACATAGCCGAAATATCCACACAACAAAATCTTCCCGTCCGATTGCAATCGAACCATTTCCGTCTTGTCGTTGGCAATCCCGAGGAAACTGGTATCGAACGACCCATCAGCGTTCAACCGCGCGATGTCTTGCTGAAAGATTTTCTGAACGCTTTCAGAATGTCCGCAAATTATATATTTCCCATTCGGCAGCGGAATCGCCGAGTAGACCGCCGTAGCATCACCGATATTAGGATTAAACGACGGATCCGCACTCCCGTCCGGATTAACGATCGCCATACGGCTGTGATCGGCATGGTTATAGTGATCAAACCAACCCGTCACAATGAACCGCCCACCATCCAAAAGCGTCAGCGACCGTCCCCATGTGTTCAGGTCATCACCAACATTAAACGAAGTGTCCAACGAGCCGTTGCTGTTCAATCGCGCGAGGCCGGTAATTCTCGTGCCATTATAGTTAGTGAAGTTTCCGGTAATAAGAATTTTCCCGTCATTCTGAACAGCCGTGGCAAAAATAAACGGATTCGGATTACCGTCGATCGCCACCCCAAGCGTCCCCGACGCGCCTGTGCCCGGATCGAACGACGTGTCGAGGCTGCCGTCAGGATTAAGCCGTGCAATCAAATTACGCGATTCGGCTCCCACTGCATTGAAGAAACCACCAATGACAATTTTGCCATCCGGCTGCAACGCCATCGTGCGCACTCGATAGGACGGTTGAGCAGAAAACGTGTTGTCGATGCTCCCATCGGAATTCAACCGCACCATGTAGCCGTGCGGCGTGCCGTTGAAGTGCGTGAAACTTCCGGAGAGCAGAATTTTACCATCCGGCTGTGCGATGACCGTTTCAGCAAGAGCATCAGTGCCGCTTCCTGGATTGAAAGATGTGTCCACGAGCGAAGACGCGCGCACACTCAAAGACAAACAACACAGCGTCATCAAGACGGCCCGTCCGACCTTGCCACAACTCAGATTGGTCCACATTTGTTACCTTTTGCTAATTGGTTATGTAATTGTTAACTGGTCGATTGGTTCAGATGTAATCAGTGCGCTTGCAAACGATAAAGCCGTGCGTTGTTGGTCGCAGTCGCGTCCGAAAGTATTTGGATCGTGCCATCACCTACCGTCGTCGAAACATCAGTCCAATTCGGCGCCGACACCGACGATTTGCATTGCAGAACTGTACGTAACGTCGTTGACCGTCGCGATGGATGCGCTGTAGGTGTTTCCGCTTCGTTGCGGGCCGAGCAACATCGGCCCAGCATTCAAACGCGCGATACCCGCGCGCGAAATTCCATCCACTGTATAAGAGCCGCCGCCAAAGAGAATTTTCCCGCTCGGCAGAACGCAGTTATACCAGACGTAATTGTCAAAATTCGCGAAGAACGAACGATCCAAAGTGCCGTCAGGATTTAATCGAGCGACACTGCTGACCCCGACACCGTCAGCTAGCGAGAAATAACCAGACATAATGATCTTACCGTCCGACTGCAAACGAATCGTTTCCACCTTGTCATTGGCGGAGCCGTGAAACGTCTAGATCGTAGGAGCCGTTGCTGTTTAGGCGCGCAATTTCGTTCGTAAAATAGTTACTCGTATTCTCGCAGTGGCCGGCGACGATGTATTGTCCGTTCGCCAACTGCACACAGGTGTAAACGGCTGTCAGATCCCCGAAGTTCGGAGTAAATGTGCTATCAGCGCTGCCATCCGGATTAACTCGCACCATTCGATTAAACCCCTGGCTATTATAACTGGTGAACCACCCGGTGATGATGATTTGGTTGTTCGATTGCACGAGCAGCGATCGGCCCCATGAACCGCCGTTAAGACCGCCGCCCACATTGAACGTCACATCAAGAGTGCCATTAGTGGTCAATCTCGCGATTCCATTGCGACCAACTCCGTTGAACGTCGTGAAGTTCCCTGTAAAGAGAACTTTCCCGTCGGGCTGCAGCGCCGTGTAGAAGACAAATGGCGATGGATTTCCGTTAATTGCGGTCCCCAATGAACCTGATGCCCCGTTGCCCGGGTCGAAGCTGTAGTCCAGGCTGCCGTCGGAATTTAATCGCGCAATTAAGTTCCGCGACTGTCCCTCGACGTTGTTGAAGTATCCACCTATAACTATTTTACCGTCTTTTTGCAATGACATCGTGCGAACCCAGTAGCCCACACCAGCAGAGAAACTGCTGTCGATCGTACCGTCCGCATTTAACCGGGCGATGTACGATTTCTGTTCGCCATTAAACTGCGTGAAGTTACCGCAAATAAGAATTTTCCCGTCCGGCTGTGGCACAATCTGTTCAACGAGACCGCCGTCTATTCCTCCACCCCCGCTGTTGAAAGACAAATCAACTAACGGAGAGTTGGGCTGCGTCGACTGCGATTGACCAAAGGCAGAACTCCCACTCCAACCTACAATAACAAGCCCCCAAATCACGAGCGCGCGTTGCGCCAAAAGTCCAACCCTCATTCTAACTCCCTCCCTTATCTCACTTCACGTTTATGCTGCTCGCACCGCAACCTGAGGCGCAGACCCATCTTGCGCCTTCATCAGTTGCTGCACCAACAGCACCGCAAAATCTTTAACTGTGGAGTGCTCAAAAAATTGTCCCGCGCTGATATCCACTCCGAACTGCGCGCAAACTCGCGACACGACCTGGATGGCTAACAACGAATGCCCGCCAAGCTGCAGGAAATTGTCCGTGATCCCAACGCGATCGATGTGCAATACGTCACGCCAAATCTCCGCCAGCATGGATTCAAATGGCGTGCGTGGAGCGACGTATTCACGTGCGGCGTCACGCTGTAATGTTCCGGGGTCAGGTAGATTCTTGCGGTCGATTTTTCCGTTTGGCGTCAGCGGCAAACGTTGTAATTCCACGCAAACCGACGGAACCATTTGCGCCGGCAATGTCCGCTCGAGGAACTCGCGCAAATCCGCAGAGCTCGGTTTGGCGGTCTCCAGACCTTGGCACCCAGTAGCCGACGAGCTGTTTACTGCCGGAGCGATCATTTTTCGCGGTCACCACCGCAGATGCAACTGCCGAATGACGGCTCAGCGCATTTTCAATTTCACTGAGTTCGATGCGGAACCCGCGAATCTTGACCTGCTGGTCGCGACGTCCGCTATAAAGAAAGTGCCCGCGTTGGTTTTCGGATCCGGCAACCACCGTCCCACATCACCAGTTCGATACAAACGTGCACCTTGCTTTAATGGATTCGGAACAAATTTCTCGGCCGTCAGTTCGTCTCGTTTGAAATATCCACGCGCCAGACCATCGCCGCCGATGCAAATTTCACCTTCGCTGCCGGTCGGCGCCAGATTCGAGTGTGAATCCAGAATATAAACGTCCGTGTTCGCAATGGGTTCGCCAATGGGCATCGCTTCCGCTTCAAGCGATTGCGCTTCATCAGCAGCCGTCACGCGATGAACCGTGGACCAAATCGTCGTTTCGGTCGGCCCATACATGTTCCACAATTCGCCACAGCGCGGGAGCAATTGCTCCGCAAGCATCGGCGGCAATGCTTCGCCGCCGCACAAAACTTTCAGTCGCTTACTGCCCTTCCAACCCGTTTCGATCAAGCCCCGCCAAGTCGTCGGTGTCGCCTGCATTGCCGTTGCACCGCACGATTGCATCAGTGCGCCCAGCGCTGAAAAATCCGTCACCGTTTTCGAAGGCGCAATAACGACGCGCGCACCAACCGTAAGAGGCAACAACAGTTCGAGCCCCGCGATATCGAATGAAATAGTTGTGACCGCGAGTAAGATATCCTCCGGCGAAATACCAGGCCGATCGTGCATCGAGCTAAGAAGTTCACCAGCGCGCGATGTGAAATCTCAGTGCCCTTCGGCTTTCCGGTCGAACCAGACGTATAAATGACATACGCCAGCGCATCCAGGTCGCTGTTATGTCGGTGCGTGGCGGTTTCACTTTGCAACCTCAAGAACGCATCTGCACACACCACCTTCGCGCCCGTCGCCGCGATAGCATCGCAGAATTTCTCCTGCGTAATAATTGCCGTCAGTTCGGCGTCCTCGCACATGTAGGCAAGTCGCTCCTTCGGGAAACTTGGGTCAAGCGGCACATAAGCCGCGCCGCTCTTCAGCACAGCCAACACGCTCACGAGCATTTCCAACGAACGCTCACATTGAATTCCAATGCGCTTCCCCAGACCCGCTCCTAGCCGTTGCAAGCGAGCGGCCAGGTTATGCGCATCACGATCCAATTCGTGATAAGTCAGCGCCTTGTTTTCGAAAACCACTGCCACGGCGTTGGGCGTTTTTTTGGCCTGTGCTTCAAACAATTCGTGTGCACTAACATTCGGAATTGGATTCGTCGTGTTATTCCACTCTTCGACAAGGCGCGCGTGTTCCGCGGCAGGCAGCAACGAAATAGTTTCGTACGACTCGTCGGCATTGCGTGCCATTGACGCCAGCGCATTCGAATAGTAGTCGCACATCAAGCTGAATCTGTTCCGCGCAGAAAAGATTCGGGTTGTAATCAAAATGCATCTGCAACTCGGAGGCACTGGCATCGAGCATGAACGTTGCGTAGAACGTGAAATTGTTCGCCTCGAAATAATAATCTTCCAGGAACGTGCGTTCGCCGTATCCAGGAATGTCGTGATAGACGTGGAACTGCACAAAATCGAAAGCTGTTTCAAACAACGCGTGACCACCGGCCAATTGCTGGATTTCCGACAGCGGGCAGCGACGATTCGGCAGCAACTCTTTTTCCGCCGCGAACGTTTTGCCCCGATGAGTTCTTTCCAACTGACCTCCACCAACTCCGACGCGCAGCGGAATCGTATTCAAAAACAGCCCAATGATTTTTTCGCCATCGACCGATTGCGGACGGCCGTTGCTGACCAAGCCGGTCAAAACGTCTGCCTGTCCGGTCAACGCACTCATCACGCGACAATGCGCCGCGAGCAAAACGGTCCGCAACGGCACGCCCAGCGCATGCGCGAGTCGCTGCAGGCCTTCAAACACATCTTTCGGGAAAATGATTTCTGGCCCGCGCGTTTGTTCACGCCCACCGGCACGCATCGCTTTCGGCCAACGCGGCAGCATTTGCACAGGTGCTTCTTTCAGTTTCTGATTCCAGAAGTAGCGCGTTGAGTCGCTGTTGATTGCTTCCTGTTCGAGCGCAACAAAGTCGCGATAGGTCGACTTCGGCGAAGCGATGGCCGTAGGTTTCCCTTCCAGCCAACCGGCGTAATCCTGGAACAACTCCGTCAACATCGCAGCCAGGCTCCATCCATCCATGATGATATGGTGGAAACTAACCACGATTTGAAAGGCTTGGTCCGTATAACGCTGGATGTGCAATCGCATCATCGGTGCGACTGCCCAATCGAATGGACGGCGCTTCTCCGTTTCGACCCATTTAACCAACCGTTCCCGTTGATCATCAGCGCTGAATGTTCGCAAGTCTTCGATACTGATATCCGGCTGCGCTGACCGACGAAGCAGTTGCAGCGGACGCGAATATTTTGCCAGATCAAACGACGTCCTGAAAATCGGATGTCGTTGGACCAACAGACGCACTGACTCGCGCAATGCCGCATCATCAAACGCCATGTTGATCCGGAAGCTAAAGACATCGTGGAAGATCGCGGAGGTCGGATCGTAGTCACTGTGGAACACCATTCCGACCTGCAATTGTGTCATCGGATATGCGTCTTCCAAATCCAGCCGGCAACTTCGCCCGATCACTTTCCACGACCAGCGCAAATTTTTCCTTCGTCTGCTGTGCAGCCGTCGAACGCTTTTCAATCTTCGTCCCCGTAGCTAATTCGCGAATTGTTGGTTTCTCAAACAGGTCTTCGAGCGAAATGTTCAGCCCTTCTTCACCGGCGCGCACAAGCACACGGATACTCCGGATTGAGTCGCCGCCGAGTTCGAAGAAGTTATCGTTTACACCGACGTCTTTAAGTCCGAGCACGTCCTGCCAAACTTGCGCGAGAGCTTTTTCCTCAGCAGTTTGCGGTGCGATGTATTCCTGCGCTAACGTGGGCCGCTGTGAATCGGGCTCTGGCAACGATTTCCAATCGATTTTGCCGTTCAACGTCAGAGGTAACGCATCGACGAATACGAAGGCTGACGGAATCATGTATTCCGGCAACTGCCGCCCCAACCAACCACGCAGTTCTGATGTCGACACCGTCGCTTCACCGTTTCGTTTCAAAGCCACGTAAGCAACGAGCCGTTGTTGGTCACCATCGGCTTTGGCCGCCACAGCGCCTTCGCGCACACCTGGATGCTGCAACAACACCGTTTGGATTTCCTCCAGCTCGATGCGGAACCCGCGAATCTTGACCTGTTGATCTTTGCGTCCGAGATATTCCAGATCGCCATCCGGCAGGCGACGGGCCAAATCGCCGGAGCGATAAAGGCGCGCATGCGATTGGCTTGAGAATGGATTCGACACGAATTTTTGTGCCGTCAGCTCCGGTCGCTTCAGATATCCCGAAGCCACACCAGCGCCGCCCACGCAAATCTCGCCGGGACACCCATTCGGCACCGGTTGCAAATTGTCGTCCAACAAAAACAATTCGAGATCGGGAATCGGAACGCCGATGACACTGCCGAGTTTTACGTCGAGGTCCTTCTGACGAATTGGACGATATGTCACGTGCACCGTCGTTTCCGTGATGCCGTACATGTTCACCAGCGTTGGCTGTTGGTCACCATGGCGCGCAAACCATGGCGCGAGGCTTTGCAGCGGCAACGCTTCGCCGCCGAAAATTACGTGGCGCAAATGCAGGTTGCGTCCGGCTGATTTGGTCTGAGCGAATTCTTCTTCGACATGGATGAGATTACGAAACGCCGACGGCGTTTGATTTAAAACCGTCACACCTTCGCGTTCGAGCAGTTCATAGAATTCACTGGGCGAACGGCTCACCAGATACGGAACCACGACCAATCGTCCGCCATAGAGCAGCGCGCCCCAGATTTCCCACACTGAGAAATCGAAGGCGTAGGAGTGGAATAAAGTCCACACATCACTGCTGTCGAACCGATACCATTGATCGGTTTGTGTGAACAGTCGAAGGACGTTGTGGTGAGTGACACGAACGCCCTTTGGTTTTCCTGTCGAGCCTGACGTGTAGATTATGTACGCGATGTCTTCGCCAGAGGTTTTGGCCTCAGGGTTTTCTGCCGGTTCGCGCTCAATCGCATCTTTATCGAGGTCGAGACAGATGACGCGTGCCGATGTCTCAGGCAGCGATTTCGCTAGCGCACTTTGAGTGAGAACGACGGGTGCTTCGGCGTCTTCGAGCATGAAGGCCTGACGCTGCTGCGGATAGGCCAAGTCGATCGGGACATAAGCGCCGCCCGCCTTTAGAACGGCGGCGATGCTGACGACCATCTCGACCGAGCGATCAAGGAATAAGGCGACGTGCGTTCCGGATTTAACTCCGGCGCGACGCAGATAGTGCGCGAGTTGGTTCGCGCGCTGATTCAGTTCGCTATAAGTAAGGCTTTGTCCATCGCAGCTAACTGCAATGCTCTCGGGCCTCGCCGCTACTTGCGCTTCCAATGCCCCTTGTATCGAAGTCGACTCACAAAACTGCTTCACGCCCCCCATCGTAGAGATTGGGCAACGCCTTTAGAATCAGGGTGAGGCAGTGATTATGCCTTCGCGTTTTCCCCCACTGCGGCGTGCAAATCTTCGCTAGTTCGCACACACAGGAACACGCATCGAGATGTTTCACCCACCGTCAGAGGAAACCACGATTCGGAATCACCGTTTAATATGTCAAAGAACTTCGCCGACGTCTGACGGCACAACGGCACGCTCACTTGCTCGCCGTTTTCAAAGAAAGCAGGTACGGCACAGAGCGATTACCGGCGGTGAGGCGAGCGAGGGCGTCGCGGGTACGAGGGGTATCACTGCGTCCGGCGGCGAGGACGACTGACCAACGGGTGGTGACGAAGACTGTTTTCCTGAGAGCCGGTGAGGTGGAAGTCATGGATCACCTCCTTGCGTCGAACTGGTGCTCCAATCAGAAGTAAGCAAACGGTCTCCTCTCCCCCGCCCTCTCCTTCTTTTTGGGAGGAGAGGGAGAAGTAGTCGTGACCGGGGTAGTCAGGTTGCGATTCATTAGTCGGCAAAGATTTGCTTGGCGCTGAATTGGAGGTGGGTTGAGATCTCGTTCATGAACGCGCGACCGAATTCGTCGAGTTTTTTGTCACCTACGCCACTGATTTGGCTGAATGCGATGGCGTCGGTTGGGTAGTCGCGCGCCATTTGGCGCAGTGAGACGTCGGAGAAAACGATGTAAGATGGAACGTTGAGTTCGTCGGCAAGGCGTCGGCGGAGCTGGCGGAGCTTCTCGAACAGCGCCTCATCACAACTGATGTCCCCTACCCTCGATGCCTTTTGTTTTGTTGCGACGGCAATTGGTTTGGTGAGGACGACTTTCCGGCGCTCGCGCAAAAGAGCCCGGCCTTCTTCGGTCACTTCAACGACGTTAAATTTGTCCATACGCTGACGCAGGTAGCCGAGACGAATTAATTCTCGTCCGATGGCCTGCCATTCCGGGAGTTTGTGTTCGGAACCGATGTCGAACGTAGAAATTTTTTCATGTCCCCATTTTTTGACTGATTCGGTCTCGTGACCTGTCAGCACGTCGAGGACGTGACGCAGACCTGTGGTGAACCCGCTGCGCTCCTGAATGCGATAGACGCATGAGAGGACTTTTTGCGCGGCGATAGTGCCGTCAAATGTGTCGCGTGGAGAGAGGCAATTGTCGCAACCGCCGCAGTTTTCTTGTGCGAAGGTCTCGCCGAAATATTCGAGCAACGACCGACGACGGCAGCCGGAGGATTCGGCGTAGTGGACTATTTGCTGCAACTGCTCGCGGGCGATGACTTGTTCTTCAGGTGGGCGTTCGTCGATGAACTGGCTGTATTTCACGATGTCGCCGGCGCTGAAATAAAGATGGCATTCGCCGGGCAAACCATCGCGACCGGCGCGGCCGGTTTCCTGGTAGTAACCCTCAATATTTTTCGGCAGATCGTGATGGATAACGAAACGGACGTTCGGTTTGTTGATGCCCATGCCGAAGGCGATCGTGGCGCACATGACGCGGGTTTGATCGCGCAGGAATGATTCCTGATGTTTGGCGCGTTCGTCATTGGCTAATCCGGCGTGATACGGTTTAGCGGCGATTTTATTTTCGCGCAGTTTTTCAGCAACTGTCTCGGTGGTTTTACGGGCCTGACAGTAAATGATGCCGCTGTCGTTCGGACGGGATTTCAGGAAATCGAGTATCTGTTCGAAGGTTTTAGACTTCGGGAATATGCGATAGGTCAGGTTCGGACGATTGAAACTGGCGACGTAGCAACTTGGTTCGTGCAGCTTGAGTTGAGTGACGATGTCGCTGCGCACGCGCGTTGTTGCAGTTGCAGTGAGGGCAAGGAAAGGAACTTTGGGGAATAATTCGCGGAGTTGTGCGAGCTTTCGATATTCGGGACGGAAGTCGTGGCCCCACTCGCTGATGCAATGGGCTTCGTCGATAGCAATCAGGTTGACGTTCCATTCCTGCAGGTCGCGCAGGAAGCCGACGAGCATGAGGCGCTCGGGGGCGACGTAGAGCAAACGATAGTGGCCCATGCGCAATTTGCTTAGGCGCTCGCGAGATTCACTGGCTTCTACCGAGGAATTCAGGAACGTCGCTGCAATACCGCTCGCTTGCAGAGCGTCGACCTGGTCTTTCATCAGGGCGATCAAAGGAGAGACAACCAGCACGAGGCCGGGACGGATCAGGGCCGGCATTTGGAAGCAGAGGGATTTGCCGCCGCCGGTGGGGAGCAACGCGAAAACGTCTTTGCCGGCCAGGACGTCGGTGATGATTTCTTGCTGGAGCGGGCGGAATCCCGAGAATCCGAAGTATTGTTTGAGTAGCTTGAGCCAGTTCGCGTCCGCGGTCATGGTGGCAGGAGTTAAGCGGAGAGGAGAGGGAAATGCGAGCAGATAGGTGAACCAGAGAAACTTCAAACTTCAAAAAAGCTTCAATATCCAAGCACGAGCCAAACTGCGTTCGGCGTTATGTTCTATCCAATCGTGCGATCGCAATTCAAAAGCGCCAGAGGACTGGCGCAGTCCAAAAGCTTCGCAATTTCGGCGCGTTAGTTGGTCGCCGTGACGCGAGGGGGGGCGTTGGTGCCGTCTTTGCGATTTGGATGCGCTTTGAGCAGATCGTTGAATTTTTTCTGCTGTTCGGGAGTGAGTTCTTGGCGCATTTCTTCGCGGACACGGCGCATTTCATCGCGCATTTGTGGAGAGATTTGTTGCCAGAGCGGACGGGTCCGATCGAGGCTGTCGTGCATGACTTTGTCGATTTTCTGGCGTTGTTCCGGAGTGAGATCGAGTTGCCGATCCATTTTGTCCAGGAACTCTTTGCGTTGTAATTGCCATGGTGGCGCGCCGGGTGGTGCCGATGCATTTTTAGCTCCAGCCGACGAATGGTCGACTCGCGCAGCGCGCGGATGGGCAGTCTTGACCTTAACGACGAGACCGCCGGTCACGACACCGCAACCAAAGATGATCATGGTCGCGAGTATGACCTTCCAAGGACTCACCAGGCCGCGTCCTCAACGTGCTGATTCAGCCCGGCGTAAACGGCCGTTTCGAGATCCTGGGAAAGATCGCCGGTGTCGTTTGTTGCCAAGTGTGAAAATGACCACACGCCACAGAGCATGGTAATAGCGACGCAGGAGAGTGCGGCGCGCCAGAGGGGTTGCGCCCAAACCGCCCAGATGTTCAGGGGTGAATGCCCAAGCAGATTCGCCATTACGCGTTTTTCAAAGCAATACGGGACACTTTGCGACGGCGGATTAGCCTTCGCAGCGCTCATCAGTTTGGTTTGCAGGGCCTCTAAATTCATTTCAAAAAGTTAGACGGTTTCGGTTTCATCGGGGTTACACCGAAACCAAGCTACAAATATTTCTCTTTGGTCATTTTAGCCAAGATTTTTTTCATTTCGGCCCGAGCACGAAAAGCCCGCACTTTAACCAACGGGACGGACCAGCCGGTTAACTCGGCAATTTCTTTCACGGAACGATCTTCGATTTCCAATAGTGTTATAATCAGACGCGCTGGCGGAGACAATTGTTCCATGACGCGGCCGATTAATTGTTTCGCGGCATCAGCGTGGTCACTGGCGCCGTCCGGCTCGACTTTGAAACGCTCTAGCCAATCGGTTTCGGGTTCGCTTAGTTCAGTGAATGCGGTTTCGCGATTGCGCTGGTGGGCACGGAGAAAATCGTAGCAAGTGCGGACCGCGAGGCGCATTAACCAATGTTCAAAAGGTGCTTCAGCGCGGAAACTGCCGAGTTTTTGGAAAGCTTTGATGAAAACCTCCTGAACAATATCTTCCACTTCGCTGTCACGGCGAGCGTAACGGCGCGCCGTGGCGAAAATGCGTGGCTGATATTTCTGAATCAGCGGCTCGAAACTGGCCGAGTCGCCCTTGAGGACGGCTGCGATCAGCTCCGCATCGGTCTTATCCACGCCGAGATTAAGGATTAAGAGGCAGCAATTAAGAAGGAAAAAGTGCGCCTCAAACGAGGTGGAGTTCCGGTTCGGGAATTTCCTGGCCCGAGTAGTCGAGCTTGCCGTCAATCATTCGCGCGGCACTGGTGAACGGATGTTCCTGGCTGGAGGTCTTGCCAAGGATGTGAATAACGGTGACACCCCGCGCTTTGAGGTAGTCGGCAATCAGTGCACGATGACAACGCCACCAAACGGCTTCGGCGCACGTGATAACGGTGCGCTTCTGCTCGGCGAGAGTCATCAAACGTTCGACTCCGCTTTGGAACGTGGGCGTCATCATGAAATCGGCATAACCGCGGAAGGATTCGTTGCGCCAGGCAGTATTTGGAGAATCGAGGCTTGGGCGTCGTCGACCGCCGAGTTCGGCGAAGTGATGATATTCGATGCCCGATCTTTTCATCGATTTGAACAACTCCATCTGGCTGAATTGAGGAAATCGACGCGAAACGGCAAAGCGGCGAACATCCGCTAACGCTTCAATATCGTAAGCCTGCAACAGTTCCAAAAACTCCTCGGCAGAACGGCGCGAGTGACCAATTGTCCAGATTTCCTGGCTCATACCCGTCGGTAATATACGCCAGAACGAGCCAAAGCAAACGGGTCGTTGCCCGCGCGCTAGTTTTCGGCTTCACTTAAACGTCGATGAAATTTGAGCCGTTGCCGCGTTCATTTTATTTGCCGTCCGCCGAGGTGGTTGCGCCAAGATTGTTGGGGCATTGGTTAGTGAGGCGCTCGCCACGCGGGTTGATGGCGGGACGGATTGTTGAAACAGAAGCGTATTTAATCGCCGATCCGGCGAGCCACGGATATGTAGGCGAAACGGCGCGCAATCGTGTGATGTATGGCCCGCCGGGCTTTGTCTACGTTTACCTGATTTATGGTAATTACTTTTGTTTCAATACGGTGTGCCTCGCGAAAGGGAAAGCTGAGGCGGTACTGGTTCGTGCGGTTGAAGCCGAAATGGGCGAGGACTTGATGCGGGTGAATCGGGCGGTCCAACACGTCGAGCAACTCACAAATGGGCCAGGGAAACTTTGCGATGCGATGGAAATTACGCGCGAGCTCGATGGGGCTGATTTGTGCAGCGCTTACTCGGCGGTGTTTGTTGCACGAAATTTCGACTTGGCAGAATACCTGGCTGAACGTGGGCCAATGGTGACGACGACACGAATCGGGCTTACGAAAGCAGCGGAATTGCCACTTAGATTTTATTTGGACAAAAGCAGGTTTATTTCGAAGCGAGTCCCAAAACCCCGCGCAAAGTGAACAGTTCAGTTTGCCGGGGCTGGAACTTTTACCGAGCGCCCGGCCATCCATTTTGCGGTCGCTTTCATCAAGCCGATGGAAATCATCACGGTGATATGTCCGGAATGGCGGCGCCAAATTTCTGGTTCGCCCCAGGCCTGCCACAAGTCTTCGACCGTTTCCGCAGGAACAAAACGATCGTAGGTGGCTTCGACGATGAGAATGTTTTGTTTGGCTATTCGCGGGCGGTGGTTGTCCAGATTGAACGGCGCCAGATCCATTTTTGCGCCGCGTAGGGCACGGCGAATCGGCGCGACGAAAGCGGTTTCGGCAATCATCCTGTCCATGCGTGCGACGGGCGTGACCAAAACCGCGGAATGAAATTGTTCGTCGTGACAAACGGTCAGACCAGCGAGCCAGCCACCGAGTGAAATTCCCCAAAGGCTTACCTGCTCGCACCCCTGCTCTTTCAACCACTCGCGGAGCGCGCGAATGTCGGCGATCGCTTGTTGCGTGGCTTGCACGGTGCGAAGAACGTCGTCGGAGATGAAATTGCGCACGGCCGCGGGCGGCGCGGGACGACGTTGAAAATGGTAAGGCAATTCCAGAATCACACAGTTCATTCCGATGCGATTAAACTGCCGAGCGAGGAAAGGAAACCGGAACCGATAGCTGATATCGTCGTTCCATCCGTGCAGCAGGATCACGGTAGGTTTGGACGTCCAGGAATTTCGACAGCGAAAAATCCGGCCGTAAACGACGTTGTTTTGCACGAACGGAGTTTGGATCGCCGACCGGAACTCGAATCGTCCGTTAGATGCAAAGATAAGCTTGGGCGCGCTGACTTCCGGCGCAAAAAAGTTCTCACTGTTTATCAACGCTTCGGCGGCGGCGAGCTGCGGATTACACCCCGTCGGAGCGGGCATGCGCGCTGCTGCTGAGCGAATCACCCACGAATCCAGCAATTTGCAAACTAATGCGTTCACGTGACAGTTTCGAAAAAACAAAAAGCGGGTTGTATTCAACCCATTTAACATTCTATACCAGCAGCGATGATAAACAAAATGTTTGGGCACACATTGCTCATCGGACTTGTTCTCGGATGTAGCGCAGGGTGCGCCACGAAAGCGTCCTCAGGAGAAGTAGAAGTGGCGCCTGCCCGACGGCCAGGCGGCGAAGTGGTTCAGTCGGGTCGCACGAATAGTTGGTCGGCGGATTGGAAGCCGTTGTTCGATGGGAAATCGTTGCGTAATTGGGCGACCACGGATTTTGCGGGCGGCATCGAAGCGACGGTCGAGAAAGGCGCGATTCAGATTGAGGCCGGTGCGGAGTTGAGCGGCATCACGTGGACCAATGGATCGCTTCCAAAGACAAACTACGAACTCGCGCTGGATGCGATGAAGGTGCAGGGCAGCGATTTTTTCTGTGGCCTGACGTTCCCGGTGCGGAATTCGTTTTGTAGTTTGATCCTTGGTGGCTGGGGCGGATCGGTCGTCGGATTGTCGAGTATTGATGGACTGGACGCGTCTGAGAATGAAACGACGAAGTCGCTCTATTTCGCGCCGGATAAGTGGTGCCATGTGCGGGTGCGCGTCACGGATAAAAAAATTGAAACGTGGATCGATAACGATTTGATTATTGATGTGCCAATTGAAAACCGAGAGATCGCAATGCGCTTCGGCGAGATTTATAAGTCGAAGCCGCTTGGGATTGCGACATACACAACAAGCTCTGCGATCAAGAACATCCAACTACGTCTGGTGAACCCGTGATGAAAGCTCCCGAAGAAGGCAGTCTGATTCTGACCGTTTCGATTCTTGAGCGGCTGAAAATCGCCGGGGTATTTCCGAAGGAACAGGCGGTTGAAGTGGAACTTGGCAGCGGCGATGGCTCGTTCCTGATGCAGTACGCGGCGTTGCATCCAGAGCACAATTTTATTGGGCTCGAGCGGTTGCTTGGGCGGTTGCGAAAAATTGACCGGAAAGGAAGGCGCGCTGGTTTGCAGAACCTGAGGGCGGTGAGGTTGGAAGCGTCCTATTTTCTCCAATATGTGTTACCGAAGGATTCTATTTCCGCGATTCACATTTATTTTCCCGATCCCTGGCCGAAACGGAAACATCGCAAGAATCGATTAATTCAAACGGGCTTTTCGGAATTGTGTGCTGGTGTTTTGACGACGGATGGACGGGTGTATCTGCGGACTGATGATGCCGATTATTTCAAGCAGATGCAGGAAGTGTTCGGAGCGTCTCCGTTGTTCCGACAAATTGAGACACCCGAATCGTTAAGCTCAGTTTTGACGGATTTCGAACGCGGTTTCCTCATTCGTGGTGTGCAAACAAATCGCGCCGCGTTTGAACTTACACGTCGATAACCGGACCGTCGTCGTTTGAGCGACGAGGCGGAGGAGGAGGCTCCGAAGGGCGTTGAAAGCGGACGCGCGAGCGGCCGGTGCCGGTCAGCGAATTTAAAATGAGTGTGGTCAAACTGATGACCAGTCCGCCCCAGAACGCCGCGCCAAAGCCTTGCACGTGGAAATGATTTTCGCCGAGGAGCGCGCTCACGGCCATGAGTAATAACGCATTGATGACTAGCGAAAACAGACCAAGTGTCACAATCATCAGCGGAAAAGTTAAGAACATCATGATCGGCCGAATGAATGCATTCAGAAATCCGAGCAACAATGTGGCGACCATGAGGTCGATCGGTTGATTATAATCGATCCCCTTCACAATTTTCGTCGCAACAAGGACTGCGAGCGTCGTGATAATCCAGCCAAACAAAAATGATTTAACGCGAGACATCTTTTCTCGATGAAAAGATTCAGCACCATCGGTGGTAACACAAGCACGATTTAGAAAACAAAAAGCCGACCCGTAATTCGGCCGGCTTGTGATTGCGACCTGTTATTGCGCAACTCCGGCGCCGACTAATCCTTCGCTAATAACACTTCCGTCCTGCGCGACGGTGATTTGATATTGCTGATTGTCTTTCATATACAACCCACGGTAACCAACTCGGCCATCGGGGTTCGTGATTTGTTGGACTATGTCAATATGCGCATAGCCGGTGCGATCGAGCATCGGTTTTTGCACAGACCAACCGAGGTCTTGAAACGCTAAATTGCCGGTAACTTGTCCGGTTTGCGTGCTCGCGGCCGCGGCAGCGTTTGAATTGGCGGGGACATTGGCACCGGCGGCTTCGTTTACAGTTGCGCCCTGCAGGAGCCCGCCACTTTCCGTCACGATTACATGCTGTGACGATGAGCCCGGCGCCTGAATGAGCGCGTCATAAACAGGGCCCCGGTAAATGCCTTGCACCACAGATGTGATGTCGCCACCGGCGGCTTCCGCCAAGACCGACTGTTGCACGATCGCCGGAAGTTGCTGGAATCGAATAGTTCGGGCATCGTTGAGTGGGTCGGCGATCAGACCGCCGTCACCGCTGAGCACAGATCCGTTCGATGTAAATTGAAGCGTCTGAACCCCTCCGTATTGCACTAAAGTCACGCGGTATGCCGGGCCAGAGTATGTTACCTCGTTCAACGCCTGCTACCACGCCACCGCCGGCCTGCGAACGAATTATTTGTTGAACATTGGCCGGTAGTTGGTTAAACCGAACTGAGGTCCGGCCTGTGATCGCCACAGGTCGGCCTAGAACTGATCCTCCAATGGTGATGACCTGCGCCTGAAGTCCAATGGATGGGAGCAACAATCCCAATCCAACCACGCTGCTCACGAAAATCTTTTTCATTATTCCTCCTGCTTAATATCGGCCCTGAATTCAACACGGCTACCTCGGGGAAAAACGCATTTCACAATAAGATTTAAGCTGGGGTGGTGAAAATCGCTTAGGAAAAATAAAAAAGGCGTCCCGCTTTTGCGGGACGCCTTGTGAATTAGTCGTTAATTACGGGTGGTTTGAGAACACAGCCGTATTGGTCCGTCCAAGCGACATGGTGAAGGTCAATGGATTGGCCAGTTGATCAGCCAATGGGCCAGTGCTGTCTGACACGGTCCATTTCTGGAAGGTTATGCCTCTGCCGATTGGCGTGGCCTTTATTGTGTAATTGTGGCCCACCGCCAGCACCGCTGTGTTGGTCGGGTTGCCCCAGTTCTTCGAGGTCGCATCGGTCACCGAGGTGATCCGGCCAGTCCCGCTGGTCGCCAGGGTCAGCGCTTGTGGATTGGCAATGAAGAACATGTGCGTGCCCTTCGTGGTCGTGCTCGTGTTGCCGTCCGAGTCCGTCGCCAGGCCCCAGAAGATGTTGGTTCCATCTACCATGCTCACGTGCGAGAGGAAGAATGCCGGCTTGCCGGCTGCGGTGTTCGTTGCCGTCAGGTCGGTCACCTTCTTCACGAATGTCGCCGGGAACACCGCCTGATTGACGGCGTTGCTGACCCAGGCTGACACGATCAAACCTTTATCCACTGCCTTGCCGAGGAAGTCGACATCAGGCGCGTGATTGGTTCCGGTCGGATCAACTGGAACGTCATTAGTGGTCAACGCGTGTTTGGCTGCCATGTCCGTTGGCTTCAACAAGAGCACCACTTTGGGAACTTCAGTGTCTTGAGTGACCGTCAGGGAGAGACTGGCTGTGCCACCTGTCGGCGAGTTGTTGCTCACCACGCAGGAGTAGACCGCTGTGTTAGCGGTCTGAACATCCACCAGCGAGTAGGTCGAGGTGGTTGCGCCGCTGATGGCATTGCCGTTCTTGTTCCATTGATAGCTCAGGGTCTGATTGAGCGCACCCTTAGTCACTTTGGCTACCATGGTGTAGTTGAAACCAGCCAGCAACGTCTTGCTGGGCGGAGCAATTTTCACCAAAGGCGCGTCGTAGACCGTCAGAGTCGCGCTGATGCTGGTTGCGCCTGAATGGAGCGAGTTGGTCACGGTGCAGTAATAGGAGCCGCCATTGGCCGCGTTAGCTACGTTGTTGATGCTAAGCGTGGCGTTGGTCACAGCCGGGATGGTCGCGCTCTTGACCATCTTCTTGGGTGTCGTGGTGCCGTTCTTAACGAAGTACCATTGATAGGTTAACGGGCCAGTTCCACCAGCAGTGATGCTGAATGTAATGTTGCTCTTGGTGGTGGCGACCACGTTGACGGGCTGGATGTTGACCGCAGGATCGTTCACGGAGACTACTGCGGCAGTGGTCGATTGCGTTATGTTATTCGCGGTTACCGCGCAGACGTAGCTGCCACTGTCAGCACCGGTCACATCGGTTTTGCTGTAGATGGCATTGGTTGCACCATCGATGGCGATGTTGTCCTTGCTCCATTGATAGGTTGCATCCAAGCCAGTCGCAACGACAGTCAATGTAAGAGTCGTGCCAGCGTTGATGGTTTGACCAACTGGCTGCCCGATAATACCCGGTCCGCACGCGTTAACAGCAACGATAGCTACTGCGCTTGTTACTGAACCGCTGGTTCCAGTCACCACTACGGCGAATCTGCCGGCTGATAACGCGTCGACATTAGTGAAACACAAGGTGCTGTTCGTCGCATCTGTGATCGCTGTCCCGTTCGCGTCAGGAGTGAACCATTGATATGTCAGCGCGTCGGAGCTGGTGGCAACAACGGCAAGGCAGGTGCCTCCGCCGCAATTCACGGTAGTGTTCTGAGGATTCACAACAATGAATGGGTCAATGACAACCAGCGTTGCGGTCGCGCTTGCTGTGCTGTCGGCATTGTTCGCGGTGACCGTATAACTTCCCGCATCCGAATCCTGCAGGTTGGTGATAGTCAGAGAGGCGGAGGTCGCACCAACGATGGTGGTGCCGTTATCGGTGACAGGGTTGCCGTCTTTGATCCAGCTATAGGTGAATGGAGCAGTGCCGTTCGCCACGACTGTGAAGACAGTGGTTTGGGCGAAACCGTTGGTGGCGTTATCCGGGCCGGTTAAAGCAACGGGATCGATAACGGTCAACGACGCAGCGAAGCTGGTCGGCGATCCATCAGGGCCGGTGACGACGCAGCTATATGCGCCAGTGTCGCCGGATGTCACCGAGGCGATCGTTGTTGATGCCGCAGTTTCGCCGGAAATCGGGTTGTTGTCTTTCAGCCATTGGTAGGTGAGTCCGGTGCCGATGGCAGTGACACTGAACGTGGCGCTATGACCGGTGGCACGAGTGAGGCTGACAGGATTTGCAGTGATGACAGGATCCTGAACGGTGAGGGTCGCGGCTGCCGTGGTGGCGGGAGTACCGGAACCGGAAACGGTACAAGTGAAGGAACCTTCGTCGCCTTGCAACACGCCGTTGATGGAGAGCGCGGCTGTGTGGGTGCCAGAATAACTCGCGCCGCTGGCCCCGGCCCCGTCGATCAGAGGTGTTCCGTTAAGGGACCAGGCGTAGGTGAGTGTTCCGGAGCCAGTCGCAATGCAGGCGAAGCCGATGTTATCACCGGCGTTGGCCGAAACGTTCGCGGGCGATGTCACGACCAGCGGATCGTTGACGGTCAATATCGCAGTGCTCGATGCGGAGCTGGCTTCGTTGGTGACGGCAATGGTGTAGCTGCCGTGATCTGCAAAAGCTACACCGGTCAATGTTAAGCTGGGGGTGCTCGATCCGCTGACGATGCCGCCATCGGTGAGGTTAACACCATTTTTCTTCCACTTGTAGGTGATTGTGCCGCCGCCGGTCGCGGTCGCACTGAAGGTTACGGTATCTCCATAGTTTGCAGTAGCGCTCGCCGGAGGGCTGGTGATGGTGACGCCGTCAATCACGGTGAGGGTGGCCGAGTTCGTCACAGAGCTCGGAATGGCGTCACTCACGACGACCGTGTAGGTATCGATATCAGCAGCGGAAGCGCCAGTAATGGTCAGCGCGGAGGTGGTTGCACCGACGATATTGCCGCCATTGCTGAGAGGAGTCCCACCTTTTGACCATTGATAGGTGAATGGCGCGTCGCCGGTTACAGCAATCGTGAACACGGCATTGGCGCCGGTCGCGACTGTCTTATTCGCAGGAGCCGTCGCTGTGATAACGGGCGCCTGAACGGGACCAAAGCGGACGCCGCGCAGTAATTGATTAGGGCCGGCAGTCGATAACACGGTCGGCGTTGAACCGGAACCGCCATCAACAATGCGAACGAGACTGTTCGCCTGCGCCGCTGCTGTCGTTGCATAGAGAATCGCGCCAGTTACACCGGTGCCCCAGCTCGTGTTCGCGCTCCAATCTACCGTCAAACAACGAGCGCCATTGGTGCCCCCGGGTAGCGCTTGCAAAGTGTAAGCGTAGGTCCAGCCGCCGGAGGGGCTGTTGGTGTCGTAGCGTTCGATGCCACCCTTTTGAGAACCATCGTAGGTGCGGTCATCCGCGATGAAGACGGTTTTCAAATCTGGACTGACGGCGAAGTCCTGGAAGTTGGTGCCGTTCAACGGAGCCAGGAGCAACGATGAATTGGTACTGCCGTTCGCTGCGATTTTCGGCAAGCCCGCGCATACGTTCAGACCAACACTGCCGGAAGTATCGCAGTATACCAGATTGCCACCGACAATATCGACGCAGTGCGGACCAGCACCGCTGCTCGACGAAATACCCGGAACGCCGCCGCCATTCGAATAGCTCGCTCCCCACTGCACATACTTAACACCCGCGCTTCCGGCCGCGCCGGCCGTCCAGAAATTCGTTAAGCCGTCGTCCGAAACTGCCGCGCGTACGAATTGATTTCCGCCGTTATTGATCCCTTTGTTCGTATACGTTAGCGCGTAGTACCCAAGTGCATTGACAGCACCGATGGCGCGGATCGCGCTGCTACCATTATTGACGTTAAAGTTCGTCGACGGATACGCGACGTTGTAACCAATAAAGTTGATATAATTGGTGTTGGCCGAGCGCGTCAGAACGCTCTCGAAGATTCCATCCGACGATCCCATCGTCAGTAGCATGACATTTGTCCCAGTCGGCACTCCTTGGATGGATTGGTCAGTGCCGAACGCGGAGGTCGGCGTGTCGGGAATCATGATCGTGCTGACATATCCACCACTGGTATCAAACTGATCAAGGTAAAGGGTGTTGCCAATGGTCGCGTTCAACGTCTGTGAACCGTCGCCGACGCGTGCGACAATCAGGTTTGCTGAGGACATTCGCAGGTAATCGGTCGAGACATTCAACGTGCCACTCGCCGTCGCCGGGATTCCAGCAGCATTATTCACGGTCACAGCGTAAGTTCCCGCGTCACTCGTCTGAATACTGCTCAGCGTTAACACGCTTGTCGTTTGACCTAGAAGGTTATTGCCATTGTGCGTCCAGGAATAGGTGAAGGGCGATGTCCCGGTTGCGCTCGCTACAAACGCGAGGTGATCGCCGACTCTTTGTGTTCGCGTCGCTGGAGTTACGGAAACCGACGCTGGAACATTAACCGTCAGGATGGCACTGCTACTGGTTGCGGTAGCGGTGCTAGCAGCGCTGGTAACTCTAACACTATAACTGCCAGCGTCCGTTGTTTGAGCGCCTGAGATTGTAATTACCGAGGTCGCCGCGCCAGAAATCGAGCCGCCGTTGTTAAGCTGGTTGGCGCCCTTATACCACTGATAGTTCAGCGTGGGCGACCCGTTTGCGGTGACACTGAAATTAGCCGTATTGCCGAGTACCACAGCAGTTGAGGAAGGTGGTGTAACGACGTACGGATCATTCACCGTCAGCACTGCTGAGCTTGAAGTACTACCCGCTGTGTCGGTAATCAAAACCGTGTAACTGCCTGCATCTTGATAATTGACGCCTGAAATTGTCAGCGCCGAGGTCGTGGCACCCGAAACCGTCGCGCCCGAGCCGGAGATGCTGGCGCCATTGCTCAAGTTATTCGCACCCAGTTGCCATTGATACGACAAGCCAGTCGCGCCGGCCGCCGAAACGGTGAATTTGGCGGTTTGGCCATAGTTGACGTTCGTATTGGCTGGCGGGGTGACAACACCCGGATCCGTAACTGTCAATGAAACGGTTGAACTGGTAACACTCGCACCATAGACGTTCGACACCACACACGTGAACGTTTCACCACTGTCGGCTATTTGCGCGTTCCCGATCGTCAAATTAGCTGATTGTGATCCGGAAATAGTCGCACCCGTTGCACTTGGACTTGCGCCGTCAGTCAGGTTCGCTCCATTCATCTTCCATTGGTAGGTTACCGGCTGGCTGCCGTTCGCTGTCACCGAGAAGTTTGCCGATCCGGTGGGATACGTAACCTGCGGCGTCGGCTGCGAGGAAATGGAAGGATCAGAAACTGTAATGACTGCAGGCGAGCTGGTGATGGAAGAAATCGCATCTGTGGCAATAGCGGTGTAACTAGCCGAATCCTGTGAAGTTACTCCAGCGATTGTCAGTGAGGCTGTTTGCGAGCCAGAGACAACCGCGCCGTCAGGCAAGGTGCTGTCGGTGAGGTTCACACCATTGCGTTGCCACTGGTAACCGTTCATCGTAATACCACCGGCAACCGCCTTGGCACTGAGCGTCACGGTAGTGCCCAATGCGTAGGTACCCGAAGCAGGTTGGTTGGTGAACTCAGGGCCGCCGGTGACATATGCCCACGTCGTTCCCATGCGCATACTTCCTATCACAACGCCATTCGTTGGAGTGCTGTTGGCACCGCGTGCCAACATAAACCAACCTGCCGCGTTGGTAAGAATTCCGCCGCCGTTTGGAACCAGATGATTCACCAATTCGGTTGGCGGTGTGGCTATGCCGAATGAAGCTGTCGGCGGATCAACCCACAAACGCATCCAGTCATTTGTTACCGTGTTGGAAGTATTAGTTCCGCCAAATTCATAGCTCATAACCACGAAATAAGTCGTGTTGCTGATCATGTATCCGTTGTTATTCGGGATTGGCGAGGCCAGCAAATTCGTGGATTTGGCGGCGGTACCGAAGCCGCCACTGCTGTCACCCCAACCAATCTGGAATGCATTTGTCCCAATGTTGCTCCCATTAACGTTATTACTACTCGCCCAGAAAAACCGCGCGGTATTACCATTGACAGAGCCGTTGAACGTTTGTGTCACTTGTCCGCTTGGCACCATCCCCATCAGATATATACCTGACCCAGCAGCATTCGCGGTCGGAAGACTCATTAGAAACGACACGTAAACTTTGTTGGTCGTACTGGTGTTCGACGGCGGATATACGACTTTGCTGAAATTGAGCGTCGCTCCAGGACCATTGCTGCTGCTACTTCCGATGTTCGGCAAGAATGCGCATTGATTCGGCTCGGGGAATCCGGAGGGAATCTGCGAAACACCGAGCGCGTTGGTGTAATGCAGGGTAATATTGGTGATTGAGACCGGTAATTTGGTAGCGGCAGGGCTGCCGGCAAACCAGAACTCTCCCATGCCGTTCGTCTGGTTAGCCAATTGCGCTTTGTTGGTGTAACTGGTGGTTGCCGACCAACCGTTGGTATCGCCGACCGTGGAGTTTGTTATGCTGACAAACGGTTCGTATGTAGGAAACGCGAATAGCGTCGGCGCGATCGCCAGCGCCAGTAAGGTGAGGGTCTTTTTCATACTGGTTTTTTGGGATGTCCCCATCAGGCTGAATACCGATTCAGCCTGAAGGCGTAGTTTTGGTTTTAGGGTCTTGGTTTTGAGACTCAGGGTTACTGGGAACTACGGAATCGTAATCGTGTAAAACTGCTGTTTGAATGCAGGAGCGTTAGTATCGGTAAAACTGTCGGCGCCCCCAGTGAAGGCTCCGTTGGCCAACAAAGTCCAAGTCGATGTAATCGGTTTCAGCGCGACGTTGGTACTGCCCCACACCCGGTAGCTGCTGCCGGCGGTTCCGCTGAAATTAAGTTGCACCGTTTTGTCAGGGTTCACGACCACGGGACTCGTGCCACCGCCACCGAATTGCGAGAAGACAACTGTTAAAGCCCCAGCGGTGCTCGTGGCAGAACCGCTCGGATTTGGATTGCTGACAATCACGCTGAAATTGTCGCTTGAATCACCCACTGCGACATGGCTTACGGTCAAGACCGCGCTGGTGGATCCTGAAATGATTGCGCCGGTGCCTGATGGACTCGGGCCGTCGGTTAATGGATTGCCGTTGCGTTGCCACTGATATGTAAACGGTCCGCCCGCAGCAGAAACGGTAAAGGTCGCGCTCGTACCGACACCGGCAGTTACATTTTGTGGTGGAGTCACGATGGTCACGCCCGCCGGACCAGGACCGAAACGCATGCCGCGATACAATTGGTTCGGGCCCGCTGCCGCAAGGACCGTCCCAGTCGACCCAGGACCATTGTCAACAATTCGGACAATGCGATTTGTCGATGCTTCCGACGTGGTCGCATAAATGACGGCGCCATTGACGCTTGGTCCCCAGCTTCCGCTGGCGCTGTAATCGACGACGATGCAGCGCGCGCCCCCCAAAGAATTGCCACCCGTCGCAAGTGTATAGGACAGGACGTAAGTTCCGCCGACATTGTCCCAGCGTTCGATTCCGCCATAACCCGCGCCGGTGGTGTAATTTTCGTCATCCGCGATATAAACCGTCGCCACGTCCGGGCTGATTGAAAAGTCGTTAGGGCTCGCCGTCGGCCCCACGTTGATAACCAACGTCGGGGTAGCCGTAGTGTTGGGCAAACCTGTCAACGCATTCAATCCAGTCATGCCGTTATCACCAACGTCGGTAAACGCAAGGTTACCATGCGGCGTGATGTCAACGACGCGAGTTCCGGACAAGCCGCCGGCAATCGCAGTGGTTGCCCCGCCGTTGTGCAGGTACTTCATGCCTGCAACGGTGCTCGCCGAACCTGTCGTCCAGAACTGGCTAATGCCATCAGATGATACAGCGCAACGGAATTGCGTGCTGGCGTTGTAGAGCCCCACGTTGGTAATTGCCAGGGAATAGGCGCCGTAGGCGTCGACCGCAGCCATGCCACGGACCGTGCCGGCATTTCCATTGCCATAGCCAACGCCGGTCGGTCCATTATAGGGCTGCGATACGTTGAATCCGGACAAGTTCAAATAACTGGCGTTTTGTGACAACGTCATCACGTTTTCGGTCAACGCATCCGAACCACCAGCACCGATCAGCGCATTGGGCAACGTGTCCGGGATCATGATCGTGTTGACGTACGTGCCGTTGGGTTTGAATTGATCGAGATAAATGGTGTTCCCTGTAAAACTGCTCAATCCCTGTGAGCCGTCGCCGACGCGCACTGCGACAATGTTCGTTGGATAGAGATTCTGCAAACCAGAGGTGACGGTCAATGTCGCCGAGTTGGTTACTGAGCCGTTCGGAGTTGTAATCCTCACGGCATAAGTTCCCGAATCGGAAGTTTGGATGTTGCTCAGCGCAAGAACGTTGTTCGTTCCGGAAATCGGCGAGCCATTCTTCGTCCAGGAGTAAGTAAATGGCGGAGTCCCGAGTGCCACGACTGTAAAAGCCATGTGATCACCGGCAGTTTCGACGCGCGATTGCAACGGGGTCAGCACCACCGGCGGCGCCGCGATGACGGAAACGACCGCAACCTGGCTGGTCGCACCGCTCGGCAGCGGATCACTGACGACGACGGAATAGCTGCCAGAATCAGAAGTTTGGGCGTTGGTGATCGAAAGGACGGAGTCGGTCGCGCCTGAGAGATTAACTCCGTTCTTTTTCCATTGATATGAGAACGGAGCATCACCAGTTGCGGCGACGCTCAGGCTGACGGTCTGCGCGACGAAGTTGGTTTGGGTTTGCGGCTGTGTGGTAATCTGTATAGGCACTGCCACGGGGCCAAAACGCACACCGCGCAAAATCTGGTTGGGTCCGGCTGCGGTCAGGACACTCGCGGCTGAACCTGAGCCGTTATCGACAATTTTAACGAGGCTATTATTTTTGCCCGAAGTGGTCGCGTAGATGATTGCGCCGTTGACACCAGGTCCCCATACCGTATTCGCGCTAAAATCAACAGTCATACAAGAAGCACCGTTTGTTCCCGCGCCCGACGCCAGAGTGTAACTATAGGTCCATCCACCGGAGGCGCTGTTCGTGTCCCAACGTTGGATTCCGCCCGCTTGCGTGCCGTCATAAACGCGATCATCCGCGATATAGATCGTTTGCAGATCCGGGCTCGCTGCAAAATCAACGGGACTGCCGCCCTGATTGAGAACCAGTGTTGATGCTACTGTTCCACTAGTTGGTTTAGGCAATCCATTGAAAGCATTAAGACCGATATTGTTAGTTGAATCTGTAAAGACGACATTGCCGCCGACGATGTCTACCACGCGAGTGCCAGGACCGCTGCCTGAAAGCCCGGGCACGCCGCTTCCTGTGGCATAGCTCGCAACACCGACCTGCACATACTTGAGCCCTCCTGAACTTGCCGCACCTGTCGTCCAGAAATCTACCAGCCCATCGTCTGAAACAGCGGAGCGAATGAATTGACTGCCGCCGGAATAAAGGCCGAAATTGGTGTAAGCCAATTGGTAATAACCAATGGCATTCACCGCACCGATGCCGCGAATATCTGCCGTGCCGTTAATCGGATTGGCGACAGCGGGGATGGATACATTGTAAGCTGCAAAATTAAGGTATTGTTGATTGGCAGAACGGGTCAGCACATTTTCGTAAAACGCATCAGCTCCCGCGCCAAGCGCGCTCAACATCACGTTCTGGCCGATGTTCACACCGGCAATCGATTGCGACCCGAACGATGCCGTTGGCGCGTCTGGAATCATAATGGTGCTGACGTAACTACCGTCAGTCTGGAACTGGTCGAGATAAAGCGTGTTTCCAGTGGTGTTGTTCAAACTTTGCGCGCCGTCACCTACTCGCGATACGATCAGATTGTTCGTCTGCAAGCGGATCAAATTCGTAACGACGTTCAACGTCGCGCTCGCGCTCGGACCTGTTCCAGCCGCGTTGCTGATCGTGACTGAATAAGTTCCAGCACTGCCAAGTTGGATATTTGCCAAATTCAGCGCGCTCGAGGTTTGACTTGGGATGGCCGTTCCGTTCTGTGACCACGTATATGAGAACGGGCCGGTGCCGGAAGCAGTTACTACAATAGCAAGATGGTCTCCGACGCGTTGGGTGCGCGTGGCGGGGAAAATAGAACTGATTGTCGCAGGCACAACCGCTGTGAAAACAGCATTGCTGCTGGTGACAACCTGGCCGCTCGGACCAGAAACAGTCACTGAATAGGTTCCTGAATCAGCGACAGTCGCAGTAGAAATAGTGAGAGTCGCTGCTGTCGAACCGGAAAGTGTCGAGCCATTTCCAGTGTCGCCGTTTGCTAAGGGAGTCGCTCCTTTGAACCACTGGTATGTCGGGGTCGGCGAGCCCGCCACCGTAACTGACAAATTGCCAGTCGTCCCCGCCGCAACGCTGGAGGAAACCGGCTGCGTAACAATGTAAGGGTCGTTAACCGTCAATGTTGCTGGGGAACTTGTGGCGGAATGCGGCTGCGAATCCCCGTGGTTGTTGGTTACGACGCAACTGTAACTGGTCTGGTCTGTATAAGCGACACTGCTCAACGTTAGTGTGGCGGTTTTTGTCCCAGTCACTGTGCCGCCGCCACCAGTTGGCGCGCCTTCAGCGAGGTTTACGCCATTGGCCTGCCATTGATAGCTAAACGGTGCCGTTCCACCGGCAATGATACTGAACCCAGCAGTCTGCCCGTAATTCACCGTGACATTCGTAGGCTGGCTCGTAACGACCGGATCTTGCACCACCAGAACCGCGTCGGAACTGGTCACTGAACCGCCCAAGGTATTGTTAACGACAACCGAGTAAGACGCCGAATCCGCAGTGGTGACATGTAAAAGTGTCAGCGTGGCGCTTTGCGACCCAACGATATGAGTCCCATTGTCGGCCAGATTGGAGCCGTTGATACGCCATTGATAAGTTATTCCTGTGCCATAAGCAGTAACACCAATGATGGCATTTTGGCCTGTAGGAACATTTTGACTGGGAGGTTGCACGGCGATGTAAGGATCATTGACCGTGATCACCGCCACCGAACTGGTAATAGAAAAATTATTGATCGGAGTGCTGGCAACGACCGAATAACTGTCGGCATCATGTGCCTGAGTTACGCCGGTAAGAGTCAAAACCGCCGTTTTTGCGCCGGACACATTCCCGCCGTTGCTCATTGGGGTTGCGCCCTTATACCACTGATAAGAAAGCGCCGTGCCGGAGGATGCCACACCGACTTTGATAACCGCGTTGCTCCCGGCGTTGACGACCTGGTTTGTAGGCTGGTTAGTGATAGAGGCACCGCCGGTCACGTAAGCCCAGGTATCGCCAATACGAAATTCTCCGATGACAGTAGTCTTGGGAGCGGTCGTGAAGGCATTACCGAGCAAAAACCGAAAAATAGTTGGCGTGGCGCCAATCCCGTTTCCGTTAACAAACATTGTCGGTGCCGGTGCGGTTGCGGAAGCGAACGTTGTCGACGAAGGGTTGACCCAGCACGCGCCAGTCGCAGTGGCAGTGCTGGAATTGGTTATGTACTGCATCACGACAAAAACGACTTCATTGGTCGAGTGAGTCACAGGACTGCCGCCGGAAGTTTCGAACGAATAAGCGGTAGTGGAACTATTGGCGACGGCGAGTTGGTAGTGTTGGTTGTCGGCGCCTTGTCTCAACGCAAGCTTTCCAGCGAGTGAGGACGGAGTATTTGCCTGAGAAGTATTGCCGTTGTTGGCGTCATTGAACGCAGTGACCCAGGGAAGGGCACTTGTTGCCGTAGACGCGGGGAGCGAACTGGCGTCGGCGACTTGAAGGAGATAGGATACAAAAACGTTGGTGAATCCCCCGCTCCCTTTTTGAATCACTAAACCCGCGCCCGGCGCGTTGACATTTGTCAACACCACGGCTTTGCCGGAAGGCGCTGGAAACCCAGCGGGGAAACCGCCGTAAGTAAGATTGCTGTTGGCAACTCTCACAAAATTGGCACCGGGACTTGTGGTGGTATTAATCCCGAACCAAATATCGCCGTTAATGTTAGTTTGGCCGCCCACGTTGGGGGAATTGGTTCCGCCTAGAGGCGAGCCGGCGAGATACAAACTTCCACCGCCAGCGCTAGCATCAGAAAATTGGTCAAACGTTGGGTAACAAACCGCGACTGAAGCGGAGCTTAACAGCAGTGATAGGATAAATAATTTCTTCATAGGGTCAAAAGGGTATGTGTAGTGATGAAAAAAATTAGGGTAATGAGTTACAAGCCAGAAGTTGTGTTCAGGGAAACAGTTGTATGTTCAACAATCCAAATTGCGTCGGGATTGTTCGGGACGCTTTTAGGAGTTGCATTCCAAAATGCCTGAGTTTGCCAATGTTTTCCTTCAACATGGCCGTCAGCGAAAGAAAAGCCGCAGGTCTTACCGTGGGTGCTGCTTGGCCAATCCTGGACGGTGAGACTGCCGTAATTGGCCGGGAGGTACATCAACACCTCGAAGAAATCGTCGTTAATCGAACTCGGTAGTTCATCGACAAACACAAATGAATCGGACGGTTTGCGAATCTGGGTGATTTTGTCGTACCACCAAAATTGGTTCGAATTGATACTGCCAGGATTGCCATAGCCATGCATGTAGTTGTTCATGGAGATACTGCGAACGCGGAATGTGCCGGCTGGATTGCCCGGATCAGCGGGGCATCGGTAAGCGTTCACGTTCTTGATCCATGGTCCCAACAGTGATTGTTTGAGAATGTCTGCATTCTGCGCCTGCGGCAGAGTGTCAACCCGGCCCCAGGCCCAGCAGCTATTTGTCGTATTGTTTATCCACGGCAGTTGATTGAAACCGACATTGGGCACCAATTGTTGACGGTACTCATCAGCGTAGATAATCCACGCAAGCTGGCACTGCTTGAGGTTGTTTTTGCAGTAGGTGAGCTGTGCTTTGCGTTTAGCGTTGGCCAGCGTGGGAAGGAGCATCGAGGCCAGAATTGCGATGATTGCAATAACAACGAGTAACTCAATGAGGGTGAAACCTTCTAACCGGGCGATGCGTATCAGTCGCATATTTGACAAGGAAATGGGCTTAGAGCGAAGGTGCCCAGCCGCAGATGGATTGTCAATTAGTTTTTTCACTTTCGAAATAAATAGCTTTTTGAAAGCTATTTTAATTAAGTAATACGGGTCTGGGTTCTTTTTAGGGTTAGTTACCTAATCGCAATTTTTTACTTCGCCAATGGTTTCCACTCATGCACGGCGAGCGCCGCCGCACCAAGGGCGCCGTTAAAGGTTCCCAAGGTTGAATTGACCACTCTCGGAGGACCCGCCAAAGGCGCGAATGTCGCCAATTGTGTGTTCAAACGGTCGAGAAACTGGTCTCCAAAGGCGGTCAAACCGCCGGCGAGAATGATGATTTCGGGGTTGAATGCGCAGCTCAACTGGTTGAGTGCCAGGCCAAAAGTCTGAGCAGCACCATCAAGCACGGCGAGGACTTCGCGATCGCCCGCTTGCGCGGCCAAAACGAGTTCTTTGATGGGGACGTCGTTGCTCGGGTGAGCAGGCGCAGTTCCGGCCCGACGCGAATTTACGACGGCAGCGAAGGAAGCGATTTCCTCCAGACGCCCAAAACCGGCGTTGCCGGAGTGGCCGTTCGTTTTCGTCAATGCACAGGGCCACTCACCAATTTCACCAGCGCGATTGTGGCCGCCTTGCAGGACTTCGCCGTTGACGATAATACCAGCGCCGACGCCGCTGCGAATGCCGAGGCAAATAAAATTGGATAGTCCCCTGCCCTGTCCGAACCACAGTTCGGCGAGGGCCATGGTGCGGATGTTGTTTTCGAGGAATACAGGAACTTTAAATTTGTCGTTAAGGCGCTGGACCAATGGGACGTTTTCCCAACCCTTGATGTGTTTGTATTTTTTGGCAACGCCGGTGGCTGGATCGATGACGCCGGGAACGCCAACGCCAATGGCCAGCAACGGCCTCGGGTCGTCCAGAGCAACTTCCTGAATCGCACATTCGATCTTGCGGAGAATATCTTCTACTGAATCTGATCGAGCAATGGTGCCGTGAAATTCTTTGACCGGTTTTTGGGAAAAGTCGACCGAAACGGCCATGATATTGCGCGCTTCGAAATCGACGCCGATGAAGCGTCCCCCGTGAGGATTCAGTGCGAGAATAGTGGGGGGTCGGCCAGACTCCCGTTCGGTGGCTTTGCCTTCGAAAAGATACCCTTCTTCAACAAGGTGATCGACATAGATACCAACCGTGGAGGGGGCGAGATTCAGCCCGCGTGCGAGTTCCACTCGAGACAACCCTTCACGAGTACGCACGCGACGGAGCAAGTCGGCCTGCTGCAACGCTATGCTGCCGTGCTTGATCTTGAAACGCCCCATCCGGCGTGTGCGCTCGTTTTTTGATTTGATCACTGGAGCCATATAATCACAAACCCGTTGGGGGCCAAAGACTACATTTGTCTCCAGCCTGCTGTCCTGAATCTCCGGTCCCGCGGGCGGAATCGGGGTAATCGCACCACAAATTGCCGGCGTAATTCGTCGTATCGCGCAGGAACTGGAAGACTTGATAAAACTCCACGTGCCCGTCAAACGCCGTAATGATGCATCCCTTCTTACTGTGAAAAGTCCCCGGGCCTTCACCTGTTTTCGGCGTGCTGCTTGCGTCATTCCAATTGCCCGGCTTTGTGGGGTCAGGTTCCCACATGCAAAATGCAGTCGCAGGTTTGAAGTCGCCCAACCGATGCGTTCCGGCCAAACCCGACCCAGCAATCGCCTGGGGCTTGGAATGCCACCCCATAACCGCGCCATTCATCACGTAAGTAGATAGCCGATTGCCGCGGGTCGCCCAAAGCGTGTTATTCGTTGCGTCTGCCGGACACTGGTAAACCTTGTAATTCCTTGTGTAGGCAATTAATTGCCCGCCGCTATAGGCTAATTGAGGTGGAGCAGACGGAACGGGTGGCGCGTTGTTGCTTGGCGCATAAAGCCAGCCGGGGTTGGCTGTTCCCCAATTCGGCCAAACCATGCGATCCCGGTAATCTCCCGAATACATAGTGAAGGACACGGAAATCTGTTTGCAATTGTTTCGGCATTGGGTTGCCAACGCGCTCTGTTTAGCCCTGGCTAAAGCAGGCAACAACATCGATGCAAGAATGGCAATAATTGCGATAACCACCAACAATTCGATTAGTGTAAAACCAGTTTTTTTGTGGGTAGGCATGCGCTTTAGACGACTTAATTGGGATACTTTCTACGGTGATACGCCGATTTCAAAAAAAGTCAATTAGACAACGCCCTTATTGTTTGGCGACGTCGGAATGGCGGACATGCAGGAGCACGGGAAGGGAGGTCGGGTTACCAGCTTGTTTTGCCTGGATGTAGAAGAGACGGTCGGTGTCAGACACCCACTTGGCTGCTTTCAGGAAAATCTGACGGTGGGTTTCGTTGGCGGGAATGAGCACGCCGCTCAAACCGATGTTATCGACGATGACGCCGTGCGGAAGATTTTCGGCGGTGAAGGTGGCAATATCGTCAAAGCCCGTGCGCCGCACTTTCAACCAAACCGGGATAATCTGGCCCGGCGCGATTGTGATATCCTGCGGCGGATCGGCAATCGTGCGAACGACGAAGTTAGTGGAGGACTCGGAGTAAGGTTCGGCAGCGACGATCATTTGCGCCTTGTCACCAATTTTGATTTTTTCGAAGCGGTTGACGTCTTTAACCATTACCTTCCCGGCGACCTTGGTTTTGGCGGTAACTTTCAATTGCGCCAGTGTTTCAGGCTTCGGTTCAACGGCATTTGTCGCGGCATTGATTGTTCCGCGCGCTTCCAAATGGCCGGCCTGAATTGTTAACGGTGTCGAAACTTTGAAACCGGCGGGTACGTTTTGGAAGTCGATGACAATGTCGTTGTCAAAGCCGTCAATGCGATCGACTGCGACCGAGAATTGCTGACCGGAGCCCGGGCTGATCGTCGGACTCGTCTCTTTCAAAGTCACTTTGAAATCCGGGCGCGATTCGCGGACGGTCAGGCGATAGGCGAATCGTTCGCCATAATAACCGCGCGTGTCGGTAACCCGCACAAGATATTCGCCATCGGCGGGGGCAACAAACTGCAATCGTGAATCTGTGCCGAGTTCCCGCTCACCGTCATCGTCATTGGCGTAAAGGATCGGAAATACCGGCAGACCGTTTGCCACGAGCTTTTCTCCAGAGGGGTGAGCCTCGACGATATAACAAGGCGCGTCCAAGGCATGCGCTGACGCGCTGCTGTCAAAGTAATCGCGTCGCTTACCGCCAGATTGATACAACTGAAAACCAGAGTCGGGACCCTCCGGCATCCGGAAGATTTTGCAAACCTCGCCGCCCATATATAGATACTGGTTCAACTCCATTTCCTGCCAGTTCTCGACCCGAATGTCTGGTGAGCGTGAATCGATATCCTTGAAAGTGATGGCTGAATCTCGAACGGCCTGCAGTTGGACGCGCTCCACTGGCTTGCCGTCGCCATATAAGACTTCGATTTTCGTATCGATCGGCGAACCGCGACGGCTTGCATCCGTCTCGATGATGAGTGACTGCCCTGCTGCGGCTTTGAAACGGTATAAATCGGCATCGCTACCACTCGCAGACCAGATACGACCAGAAATGGTTCCGGGCACTGGAATTTGAGTTGCCTGACTCGGCGTGTCGTTTGGTTCAACTTCGACCAACTCGGGCCCGTCTGTCGCAAGGAGTTTCAAGCTACGGCGCACTCGAAATTTTGCCATGTCGACCGGCAGGTCCATCTCGCCCGCTTTCGTCGGTTTTACGTGCACCTTGGCTTCGTGCAGGTTGTAGCCGATGAGTTGAATGTCGTGGTCCTGGTTGACGGCGGTGCTCAACGGATACATGCCGACGACCACCGGCAATTCACCAATGGTCAAACGATAGGTATGCTCTGGAGAACCGGTTGCGGTTGTGTCTTTGATTTGAACCTTGTAACGGCCGGTCTTCGGTGCAGTGAAAGCGATCAATGGTTCAGGGCCGTCGAAACCGCTGTTCGCCTCAATCAACGTTCCATGCGGATCAAATAAAGCGATCATGGCGTCGGCTTTGGAGCCGATGCTCGTCGTGCTCAAATCCAGAACCAACGATTGCCCTGCCCGCGCTTCGAATTGCACTTCGTCGAGATTGCCCGCGGGATTGATTGCTCCCCAATAGGCGACGGGAAGCTTCAGCGTTTTGGTGTTAGTCACCTCTTGCGCCTGGGGAATATCGTCGACGTATAGTTTTACCTTGGCGCTTTCACCCTTCGCGTTCACGACCGAGATATCGTAAGCGCCACGGTGTAAATCTGAAGCAGCTTTGACCATGATCCACGCTTCGGTGGTATCTTCATCTGATTCGCCGTCGAGTTTCGCGACGAGATTTGAGTTGCCTGTTTTTACTTCGGTGAGATCAACGAAATTGGTGCCGATTAATCTGACGCGTGTTTCGATTCCGTTCTGAACACCACGAGGTTCAAAGCGTGTGATGTCCGGTTTTTCGCCGATAACTTTCGGCTTCTGCATCTTTTTTGCTTTCTTCGGTGCAGCTATCGCCACAGAGCCGATCGCGCAAACGAGCAGCAGCAGCAAAACGTATTTCAAAGCTCGCAACATATTATTTCTTTGAAAGCTTCGCGTTGTGGTCGGTTGAGATATGAATATCCAGAGGCTTGCCACTGAGATCATAGAACGCAACGGTGCCATCCAGTCGGCCTAAAGCGATTTTGTCGGAGGAAACGAAATCCAAGGCAGGAGCCCAGTCAGGTTGTTTTTCGAGCAGGACGCGTTCGCGCATGCCGCTGAAGTTCCAAATTTTGACGGTGCGATCGTCGGCCGTGGAAGCGAGCACCTGCCCGTCGGAGGAAAACGCGAGGTGCAGGATGGCGCCCTCGTGCGCGAACTTGGATTCGAGGATGGGATTGGTCGTCTCCGCCGCGTTGTCGCTGATCTGCCAGGTGCGAATGCGGCTATCAACGCCGCCGGCCACGAGTTTCTTGCCGTCGGGAGTGAAGGCGACGGTGTACACATCCTTCAAGGGTTGCGAGAGCGTGTCGCGGCGATTACCGGTCGCGACGTCCCA
This sequence comes from uncultured Verrucomicrobiae bacterium, assembly GCA_963702845.1. Taxonomy (GTDB): domain Bacteria; phylum Verrucomicrobiota; class Verrucomicrobiia; order Limisphaerales; family Palsa-1400; genus JAICXV01. Next base: position 2,809,142 of record OY969763.1, read on the forward strand.
AAGTTTTACGGTTCGATCACCACTCGCGCTGGCAAGGATTTTGCCGTCTGGTCGAAACGCCAGGCCATAAACGCAGCCGTTATGGCCTGATAACGTTTTGAGTTCCTTGCCAGTCACGACATCCCACAGCTTGATTTTTTGGTCGTAGCTGCCGCTGGCCAGAATTTTTCCGTCAGGTGAAAGCGCGATTGAATAGATGGCGTCCTTGTGTCCCTTCAAAGTTCGGACGAGGGAACCATCAGCAACCTTCCAGATTTTTATTTCGCCGAAACGCGAGTCCTCACCGGCGGCGGCGTAGATACGATGTCCGTGAGCTGAAGCGACCAATGCATTGACGTTGCCGTGGTGCCCCGAAAGTGTGCGAATCAACGAACCGTTTTCCACGGAACACAACTGAACTTCGCCGTAGCGTCCTAACGCAAAGAGCGAAGAATTCGGGATATGCACAATCGCATTCACTGGATTGCGCGGCGCGACCTTTGGTTTGATTTCAGGAACGTTGAGCTCTTTAACGATTGCTGCCGCTGGTGGTTTTGCGCCCGCATCGATCCATGCTTTGATCGCGGCGATTTCTTCAAGGTCGAGCTTTTTGCGTTTCTTCGGCGGCATGACGAGCGTCTTGCCGTCCTTGCTGGTTTTGCCCTCGACCATTTTTACCAACAAACTGTCACTGCTTTTACCCGGCACAATGGCGGCGCCGTTCTCGCCGCCCTTCATCAAGCCTTCGTAGTTTTCCAAAACGAGTTTCGCTTCGGGTTCTTTGGATTCGTGGCAATCGAGGCAGTATTTGGAAAAGATAGCGTCGACGGCGACGTAATCCGGAGCCGCCACCGCAGATAGCGCAAGACTGAACAAAAATAAAAACGCTGCGCGCATATCAATGGTTGAACAAGAATTCCCTGCTGCTCAACAGCGCCCAATATATGTCTTCAACGACCGGCCGAACCTCGTCCGGTTTTGTCGTTTCGAGAGCGGAGATGAGTTTCTTTTTCTCCGGCTCGGTTGGATACCGACAGAGCGCGCTCAAATACGCGTGGTCCAACATTGTTTGCGGCGACGTTTTCTTGCTCAACAACTTGCCGATCTCGTTGTTCTTTGCCTCGAGCTTCTTGTTGATCGTGTCGCCGTTACAAACGTGCAAGACCTGCGAAATGCTCGGGTCAGCGGTGCGTTCGCATTCGCAGGTGATACTGCGATCGGGACGGCCAAAGGTTTTGAGGAAATACGAATCCACTCGAGTATCGGGCAACTGCATCGCGCGCCAGCCTTTCGGGAACGGCACGGCCTGACCGCCGAAGTCTGCCGTGCTGCCCGTGAAGCTCGATGAATCATAAGTGTCCGTCACTTGCGAGACGGCGTCCAACAGCACTTCAGCCATCAGCCGACGCGGATAGTAACGCGAATAGAACCGGGTATCGGCAACGTTCTCCGGCAACGCCTCGCTGGAGCGCTGATAGGTTTCGGACTGCAGAATGGTCCGCATCAAAATTTTAAGGTCAAACTTTTGGTCGCTCAGGAACTTTGCTGTTGCTGACAAAAGTTTTTCGTTACTGGCCGGATTGGTGACCCGCAAATCATCGACTGCTTCAATAATGCCCACGCCGAAAAAGTTCGCCCAAACGCGGTTGACGATCGCTCGCGCGAAATACGGATTGTCGCGAGAGACGAGCCAATCCGCTAAATGCTGGCGGCGATCTTCGGGCGAATCGATCGGAACGGGCGTGCCGTCCAGCGGTGTAGGAACTTGTGGTTTGCCGGTCAAAGGCTGCACGAGATCCCCATCCGGAACCGTATAAACCACTGCTTCACCATCGCCATTGCCACTCTTGGCGCGAACACGTGCGTAAAGGTTCGCGAACTTATAATATTGGTCGTTCGTCCACTTTTCCATCGGATGGTTGTGACACTTCGCGCACGCGACCGACATCCCGAGAAACGCTTGCGACGTGGTTTCGGCCAAAGATTTAGGGTCGTCATGCAAAACGTAGAAATTGCCGGCGCCGTTTTGGAAAGTGCTGCCGGTCGCGGTCACGATCTTGCGCGCGAACTCGTCCCAATGCGTGTTGGCGGTCACGTTCTCGCGAATCCAATTATAGTAAGACCACATCGCCGCTGGTTTCAGCTTCTTGGTGCTGACGAGCAACAGGTCCGACCATTTGTGCGACCAATAATCAACAAACTCCGGACGTTGCAACAAGCGGTCGATCAGTTGATCGCGTTTTTTGGAAGATTTGTCGGCCAAGAAATCGCGCGTTTCTTTTTCAGTGGGCAGAACGCCAATGGTATCGAGGTAAGCGCGACGAATAAACTCCGTGTCCGTGCATTTCGGTGACGGCGGAATATTCAGGCTACGGAGCTTTTCATTTACGAGATCATCGATGAAATTGCGCCGCTTGGCCTGGGTAAACACACGCGAAGGAATTTGGTTTGTGAACGGGACTGTGACGGTCGCCGCGGCGATGCGGCTCAAATACCAGGCGGTGATCGCGCCTTCCCCATTTCCGATGACCTTCACATGTCCTTCATCATCGACCTGCGTCACGCTTCCGTTTGCAGCGTTAAATTTCGCCCAATGCGTCACGTCTTCGGTGTGGCCGTCGCTGAACGATGCGACAACCATCAGTTGCTGCGCGTCACCGTTCCTCAGCACGACAGAGCTCGGGATGATTTCGATTTTCTCAATGCGCGGATCTTCGGGTTTGGGCCCCGGCGTTCCAGAAGCAATCCAATCGGCGATGACGCGATAGTCGATCGAATCAACGTCGAAGCGCTTGCCGCCTTTGTGTGGAACGGCGGAGGTCGGTTTCAACAACATCAGGCTGCGGCCGGGATCGCTTGGAATGACGCGGCGGCCTAAAGCGGAACGAGTCAAAGTCAAAAAATCTCCTTCATTATCATAGCCGCGCAGAGAGAGCTTGAATCCGTTTTGTCCGGCAGCGGCACCGTGGCAGGCGCCCGAGCTGCATCCGGCTTTGGCAAGGACCGGTTGGACGTGGTTGCGGAAACTCCATTCGAAAGGCTTTTCCATGCCGACGACGGTGATGTCCACCGACGCCTTTCCAGCTTTTAAAGTAACCGTTGCTTTGCCGTTGCCGACCGGAATCGCCACCCCGTTCTCCACTTTGACAACCTTCGGATTATTGGAGACAAAAACCGCATTGGTAATTTCGCCGACGTTTTGTTTGCCTTGCACTTTTTCAGCAATCAACCGTTGATGGGCAGCTTGACCGTGCAACGTGATTTTTCGCGGAAGGATTTCGATCGTGTCGGACGCACGCGCGACAAGCCCAACGAAGAGCAACGCACAAAATAAGAAATGACGAGACATAACCACGGCTAGAACAGTTCGTTGATTGGTTGCGTCCCAAAATCGACGACCGGGAACGGCCGCGACTGCGGTCCAGGCAGCTTAGTTTCCAGATCAACGCCTACAGATTTGAGGATGGTCGCGACGACTTCAGACGGTTTCACGGGCCGCTCGGTTGGATATGCACCAATGTCGTCGCTCTTGCCGACGACACGACCGCCTTTCACCCCACCACCGGCAAAATTGATTGTCCAACATTGCGGCCAGTGATCGCGACCGCCGGCCGGGTTTACTTTTGGCGTGCGACCGAATTCGGCGAGGCAGGCGATCATCGTCTTATCCAACATGCCGCGCTGGAACAAATCTTCGAGCAGCGCCGTGTAGCCCTGGTCATACATCGGCGCGACGATGTCTTTCATTCCAGCAATGGACGTGAAGGGTTTCGAGCCGTGAATATCCCACGTGATTTCATCGAACACGGTGATGAACGTGTTGATGGTGACGAAACGCACGCCGCGTTCGACAAGACGGCGAGCGAGCAAACAACTTTGGCCAAATCGCGTCATGCCATAACGATCACGGACTTTTTGCGGTTCTTTCTCGAGGTCAAATGCCTCGCGCGCCTTGCTGCTCGTCATCAGGCGATAGGCCGACGCGAAGTTTGTATCCATCAACTGCGCGTTCGGGCTGGCTTCGAAATTCTTCACCGCATCGTCAACCACCTGGCGCAATTCGCGACGGCGTTCGAGGCGGGCTTCGCCAATTTCGGTCGGCGGCAAAAGATCTGGAACTTTGAAACCTTTCTTCGAAGGGTCAGCATTCAGCACGAATGGGTCAAATGACTTGCCGAGGAACCCGGCGTCCTGGCCATGCGGCATGTTTCCGCCGGTCGGGCCCATCGGCTCGGGCAGAATAATATTGGCAGGCAACTCGTTACGGCGGCCTTTCAAAAACTCCAACGCGCACCCGACATGCGGCGTATTAACTCCGCCCGTAAATAACCGCCCTGTCTGCATCAACTGATGCCCACCATCGTGCACCGCCGGACCGGTGTGATAACAACTGCGCACCAGCGAAAATTTGTCGGCGTGTTTGGCGTGGAGCGGGAAAATCTCTGAAATCTGAATGTCCGGATTGTTCGTCCTGATCGGCTTGAATGGCCCGCGAATTTCCGCTGGCGCATCCGGTTTCATATCCCACGTATCGATCTGGCTGGGCGCGCCGAGATTAAAAATCATGATGCACGAACGATCGTCATTTCCCTTAGGTGCGGCGCCCATCGCCTGAAGTTCCGCAAACTTCGATAGCGATAATCCAATCGCGCCCAGCGTGCCGACCTGAAGGAAGTCGCGACGGGTTATTCCGTCGCAAGTCGTGATCGAACCTCTGCCGGTGAACTTGAGCATACGATTATAGACGTAACATCGGACAAAAATATTTGGGCTGCATTTTAAAAATATCTCTTTCTTGAAATGATTCAATCGCAATCAGTAGTGTCGCGGCCTGTCGGGCGGGACAGATTACTTGCGATTACCTCTGATTACTTCTGATTACCTCTTTCGTGTTTTTTCGATTTTCCATAAAAGTTAGAGCCTCCTTACGTCGGCTGCTACATTAGTATAACGACGGACGAAACGGCGTGATCGTCCCTACCTGGAAGACATATGCTGGACGGTGTTTTCATGGATCGAGATTACTTGCGATTACCTGTGATTACTTCTGATTACCTTTTTTCATATTTTTCACGTCAAAAACCACGGAGCCTGACTTGGTGGACCTTCTGTGGTTGGGTTGCGATCATGTAACGGAGTGCGTCGGCGGCATCGTCGCCGCCGACACCGGTTTCGTCGGGATCGGTTTTCAGGACGTCTTCCGGTCGGTTAGGGTCGCTTTGCAACGTAGGGAGGCAATCGATCAGACGCGAGCAGCGGCGATGGAAAAAGAGTGTTGGTTTGAGCTTTCCTTCTTCATCGCCGAGACGTTTGAGGATGGCAGCCCAGCCGTTCAGGCGCTCCATATTGGCCTGGCGCATAGAAATTCCCAGTTGCCGGTATTGCGATGCAATCGTTGTGCCGTCGCTTTGTTTGCCGAAGATATCAGCGCCTGCGACGAACCTTGCGAGGTTAATCGAATAGCGTTCGTTGAGTCCCAAGTGATGCCGTTTGAGCATGGCTTTGATCGCCTCTGCGTGACGTTCCGGAATCCAATTACGCGCGGCGTGCTCGTCGACGATGAAGATGTTGTTGTCACTGTCGCGGCAACCGAGCAGGACGACGGTATAGTGGGTGAAGCCGTAATCAAGCGCAGCGAACCATTCGACGGCGCGGCGGTCGTCGAACTCGTCGATGACGTGCAATTCCCGGCGGAAGTTGGTGAAGAATTGGCCGGCCTTGATGTCCCAGTCGCCATCCAGCCACGCGCGCCGTTGCCAACCGGTGAGAGAGCCAAGAGCATCTTTATATCCGGCGTTGACGAAAGAATTGTCGTTAACGGTCGCTGGGATGAAGCGTGTCTGCTTCTCCTCGCCGCGTTGAAATGGAACGACGTATTTAGACCGATACCATGCGTGGCCGACACCTCCGGGATTGGTGGTGGAATAGATGCGAGGTCGCCAGCCGGTTTTTGAGGTGCGGTTGCAGGTGCAGATGTCCAGGAATTTGCGGCTGGTCAGGGTGGTGGCTTCTTCAATGCCTATGACGTCGTATTCGAGCCCTAGATATTTATCGATGTCGTTTTCGTTTTGAAAATGACCGATGATGATACGTGAGCCGTTTTCGAACGTGAGAACGCCTCGAGTGGTGCTGAACTCGTGGTTGAGCCTGAGGAGAAGACGGCGGCGCAGGTCTTCGAAGTTTTCGAGGTTGGATTTGCCGACTTTGCGCAGGAGCAAACATTTGAGGCCGGGGAAGCGTTGGCAGTCATCGGTGCCCATCTGAGCGATGAGCCAATGAGATTTGCCACCGCCACGCGCACCGCCGAAGCCGATGGAGGTTGGGCCGGTTGCAAGATCGCAAAGGCGCGCGGCGGCACTGGCGGCGAGTTGTTTGGGCTGAAGTATCACGCCGGCGTTGATGAAGTGCCTTAGCTGATCCGGTGGGCAACCTGCTTCAGTGGCTAAGTTGATGTAGTGTTCGGGAGACATTTGGAAAGAAAAGTGCCAAGTGATGAGTGATGAGTTTTACTGCATCTAATTTTGGAAATGGGTGCCGTTTGAATTAGCCGTCGCGAGTGGTGGTGGAGGTGGTGGGCAGATTTTATTGAGGGCGGCGAGGAGTTCGTTCTGTATGGGTGATAGTGCAGGGCGATCGTCGTCAGTCGTTGGGCTTTGCAGGGCCGAACGGGACATTTTGGAACCGATACTCAGGGCGCGCGACAGTTCGGAGATGCGGAATTTTTCGAGGTCGCGATCACCGAAATTTTCGAGGCAACATCGCACCACGTTGAGGAGTTTTTGTGCGTCTTCCCATTCCTGCTCGCGGTATTCAGCGGTGCGTTTGGCCCAATCAGCAGCAGCTTTCCGAGCCGCTTCTGTTTCAGCCTGCGCTTCCTGTTCGAGTAAGCCGGAATTGAAACGGTTTATGCGCTCGCTCCAGTCGTATTTGCTGGACCAGTTTTTGACCGTGGGCAATTGCTCGCCGTGTTTGTCGGCGACGGCTTGCAGAGTACGGCGGTGGCCGAGGCGAAAGTAGGTCGTGAAAGCGTTGAAGGCACGTGGGGTTTCGCCGGGGGAACGGGAAAAGGTTGGTTGACAACCGACATGTGTGTCGGGGCTCGCTCCGCTCGGCGTTGAGGGTTGAGGGGCATCTTGTCCATTTCGGATTTCCACCTTCGCCGAGGCTACGGCGGACGGGTCGGATTGCGGATTGCGAATTGAATCGGGACCAGTTTCTAACATCGATGGCGTATTTGCTGTGTCGGGTGTCGCACAAACTGTTGTTGAGACCGTGTTGGAATCATTGGAGGTATTCATATTTTTGAAAAACCCTACCAAAGTCACTTGGACAAAGACGGTCCAAGTGAAAATTTTTTGAACAAAAAAGAAGAATTGGCGCAAACGTCTTAAACGCAGGCGGTAATGCACTGAATACGAGTTAAAACATCAACCAAGCGATCGAATTCTTTGACCGTAACCGCCGCGTCCGCTGGTGACGACTCACTAGCGTGGCCGGTATGGCGCAGCTTTACGTTTCCAAGGTGAAATACTTCTTGGCGGCAGGTTACCGGGAAGGAAACCGCAAGGGTGTGTTGCAGAAATTCCCGGAAAATCCCACAAAGAATGTGTAAATGTGTAGGACTGACACTGGACATAGGGATAATATGATTGTATGCGATGAAGACCTCCCACTCCAACGAGACCACAGCACACACTGGGACGGTGTTTGCTATCTCGGAGATTGTCCTCGGTTTGGCCATGCTGCGTGGCATTGCCCCTTTGGTGGATTTCGCATTTCCCCAGGCGACATCCAAGAGTCCAACGGAGGTTGATGAGACTAAAGCGCAAGATCAACAATAGGGTATCCCAAATGGGCGAGATCAACATTTGGACTAACCAGCAGCTTCCGCTGCAAAATAACCCGTGACTTCGTCGCCACCAGATATCGCAACGCATCCGCCGCATCATCGCCTCCAAACCTCCCTTGTCGCGCCATAGCCTTCGGCGACGGCGGACCGCCAGAGATTTCCAACCTCTGCACTCCGCTCTCTTTTCCAGAAGAGCCCCCTATAAAACCCTTGTTCGCAAATAAAGAAATGCGAACAATTGTCGCATATCAATTTTGGGCATGACTCACAACCTTCATTCTCTCTTTGCGGTCTACATGGCAATACCGCCTGACGGCAAGCTCTCAGACAAAACGCCCGGCTGGGCAGTTGTCATGGGCGGCATCGGGTGCGTCGTTACACTCGTGCTCATGTGTGCATTGATCCAAAAGACGCGAAGGGATAAACGGCGCCAGAAGCACTCCTGGACGCGTCGACAATGACAGAGCCTTGTCATCGTACCTAGCTCACACCCCCCACAACTTCCCCTGAATAATCACGCGCGGCTTCGTCGTGACCAGATGCCGCAGCTTGCAAAAAATCGGCAGCTATAGAGAAACTCAATTTAAAAATTGAGGACAGCAACGTTTTGCCTTATTGACACGCGCCCTAATGGGTGACACCACATCGAAGATTAGGCGAACGCGCGGTCAAGAATCTCTTTTTCTTCCTTCTTATGGACGCGCGGAGAACCGGTCGCGGGGCTCGGCGATGCCGGTCGCGAGATGCTGCGGAACGGAACATTTCGAAGCTTTTCACCGACAAGGATGCGCATGTAACGGGAAGCTCCCATGTTTTCAGGCTCTTCCTGGACCCAGAAAAATTCAGTCGCTTGAGCATATTGAGCCAGGCCGTCGTTCAAACGTTCGATATCGAGCGGGTAAAGCTGCTCGATTCGCACGACCGCGATGTCATCGCGTTTGAGTTTTTGGCGCTGCGTTTCGAGTTCGTAATAAATTCGGCCAGCGCAGAGAAGAATGCGCCGGGCACCGGGATTTTGCGGCGCGATGATCCGTTGGAATTTGCCGGTCGCGCAGTCGTCGAGAGATGAAACGGCCCGTGTATCGCGCAATAAACCTTTTGGCGTAAAAACAATCAACGGCTTGCGCCATTGCCGTATCAGTTGCCGGCGCAAACAATGGAAGCACTGCGCGGGAGTCGTCGGATAGACGACCTGCATATTGTCTTGAGCGCACAATGCTAAAAAGCGTTCGAGCCGCGCGCTGCTGTGTTCCGGCCCCTGCCCTTCAAATCCGTGCGGGAGCAAAAGCACCACGCCGCTGAGGCGGCTCCATTTGTCCTCGGCGCTGGCGATGAATTGATCGATGAAGACTTGCGCTGCATTGACGAAATCGCCGAACTGCGCTTCCCAACATACCAGGCCGTCAGGGCAATCGAGGCTGTAACCATAATCGAAGCCGAGGACCCCGTTCTCTGACAACGGGCTGTTGATAATCTCAACAGGCGCTTGCTGCGGGCCGAGGTGGCGCAATGGAATATACGGATGGCCATCTTTGTAGTCGTAGAAAATCGCGTGTCGTTGACTGAACGTGCCGCGCCCGCTGTCCTGACCACTGAGGCGCACTCGAAAACCTTCCGTGCTGAGACTGGCGAACGCGAGAGCTTCGGCGGTTGACCAATCCAACGGTTGTTCACCGCGTGCCATCTTGCGACGTGCTTCCAGTAATTTAGTGATCTTGGGGTGCGGATTAAAGTCCTTTGGCAACTCGGTTTGCTTTAGCAAAAGCTGTGAAAGCGTTGCGCGATCGACGCCGGTTGAAACGTTCGACCGTGCAAGTGCATTGGACGAAACGGGCGGAAGTTGCTCCGCATTGCGTTCGGACCCGCCGAGGTATTGGCCGCGGCTCCAGACACCAGGTATCTTTTCGACAGGCGTTTGAAACCGTTCGTCACGGGCCTCGCTCAGCATTTGTTCCAGTGCTTCGCGACGACGGTGCGCGATGGCATCAGCGTCCTCGCGCGTCACACCTTTGAGCGCGAGCAAATGTTCCAGATACCCTTCGCGGACCGACTTGCGATCTTCGATTGCCCGGTATAGGACCGGCTGAGTGAACGATGGTTCGTCGCTCTCGTTGTGACCGAGCCGACGATAACCATACATATCGATAACCACGTCGCGCTTGAACTCGTTTCGAAAATCCATCGCGAGCCGCACGACCTGCGCAACGGCTTCGGGGTCTTCACCGTTCACGTGGAAAATCGGGATTTGCAACATGCGCGCGACATCGGTGGAGTAAGTCGTCGAACGGCCCTCGTCGGGAGACGTGGTGAATCCGATTTGATTATTCACGACCACATGCAACGTGCCGTGCACTGTGTAACCGGGCAGTTGGCTCATGTTGAGCGTCTCTTGAATGATCCCCTGCCCTGCGAAACTGGCGTCGCCGTGAATCAACATGCCCATGCAATGTTCGCCTTGCGTATCGTTCGTGCGATCCTGCTTGGCACGAACACGCCCGAGCACCACTGGATTGACGAACTCGAGATGACTCGGATTGAAGCAAAGCGAGAGATGAATCCTGGCCCCGGATGAGGTCGTCCATTCGTTGCTGTAGCCCAGATGGTATTTCACGTCACCGTGGCCTACCGGCAATTTTGAATCATCGGCGAACTCGCGGAAAATTTGTCGCGGACTTTTGCCAATAATATTTGCGAGAACATTGAGCCGACCGCGATGAGCCATGCCGAAGACGATCTCCTTGATGCCTTGAGTCGCGGCTTTCTCGATGGCGAGGTCCAGCAGCGGTATCAAGCTTTCGCAGCCTTCGAGTGAAAAACTTTTTGCGCCAACAAATTTTTTACGAATGAATTCCTCGAACGTCACTGCATCGGTTAGTCGCGTGAAAATGCGCAGTTGTTCATCGCGGGTGAGTTGAATGCGATTGCGGGATGTTTCCATCCTGCGCTGCAACCAACGACGCACATCGAGGTCGTCGATGTGCATGAACTGGACGCCAATCGAACGGCAATAGGTATCGCGCATTAACGCGATGATCTCGCGCACCGCCATCGGCTTGTCGATTTGCAGCACAACCGACGTCACCGACGTGTTCAGCTCTTCTTCGGTGAACTTGTAAAACTCAGGCTGGAGTTCCGCCGGAACCGCCGGTTGGATTCCCAATGGATTCACTCGCGCGATGCGATGACCGCGCACCCGGTAATTGCGCACGAGCTGATTGACGCGATCCTGCAAGCCGGTCGCAGCGCTCGTCGCTTCGCCTCGCCGCTCTGCTGTCGCCGAAAATAATCCGCGTGGCTTGAACGATGGCCCGAGTTGCGACGCGACACGAGCGTCGCCGTTTACGAGGTTGTCGAAATATTCCTGCCACTCAGGACTGAGCGACCCGGGATCCCGCGCGTAATCGGCATACAACTCCTCGATGAATGGCAGATTACTGAACGTTGCGACATCGAGTGACTCCGCGTGCCTGCCCGGAGCAAGTTGAACAGGAGCATCCTTCACCACATCCAAATCTACCCCGCCACAGTGCCATGTCAAAAAGCCGGCTATTCCTGAATCCCAAAAACCATGCGCCGCAACAAATCAAAGGCCTGTTGCGAGACTGCATATTTGAACGTCTCGCGATCGAACGGATAAAATTGCCGCTGCACAATCGTGCCGCCCTCTCCGGCCACGGCGATGTAAACGGTTCCAACCGGTTTCTGCGGTGTGCCGCCTGAGGGGCCGGCGATTCCTGTTACTGCGATCGCATAATTCGTTCGTGCGCTTCGGCGCGCACCATCGGCCATCTCGCGCACCACGTGTTCGCTGACTGCCCCATATGTATCGAGCGCTTCTGCGCTCACACCTAACAGGTCCCGTTTCGATTGATTGCTGTAAGTAATCATCCCGCTCATTAAGACCGCCGAAGCTCCTGGAACATTCGTCAGCCGATTACAAATCAAACCGCCCGTACATGACTCAGCAACAGCAAGTGTCATTTTTCGATCGCTCAAAAGCTGCACAACGGACTGCTCGATCGTCTCTTCACCGACACTGTAAACGTGCGGTCCTAAAAGTAGTTTCACAATCGACTCAGCGCGGGCAACCAAGGCTTCGGCACCTTCACCATGAGCAACGAAGCGCACCGTGACCAATCCGATGCGCGCACAATAGCCAAGCTCCAAACCTTCTTTCACCAGCGGCGCGAGCGGCGCGTCGATTTTCTCTTCCACCAATGACTCGCCCAGTCCGGTGGTATTCAGGGTGCGACAAATGAATTTTTTCGTCGGAAACTCACGAGCTAAAAACGGCACGACATCCTCATCAAACATCGGCCGCAATTCGCGTGGCGGTCCTGGTAACAAAACCAACCAACTCTTCCCTTCGCCGGCGCGCAATCGATTTGGGTTCACTTCCAAAGCGAGTCCCGGGGCAGTGCCATGATTGTTATAAAGAACAGCTGCGCCTTCCGGAATTTGCGCCTGACGTTTAGCGTTTTCGGGAATAGGACGTTTCCTCAGCGCGAAATACTTCTCCATGCGCGCGATGACTTTGTCATCCACCACGAGCTTTTTGCCGATCAACCCGGCAATCAAATCACGCGTAATGTCGTCGGACGTCGGCCCAAGGCCACCAGTTGTAATCACCAGATCAGCCCGTCCAAGCGCCTCGCGTACCGCTTCGATGATCTGCTTCCCTTCATCCGCGACCGCTGTTTGACGTGCCACGATATAACCGAGGTCGGTCAGTCGCCGGCAAAGCCATTGCTGATGGGTGTTCAAGATACCGCCCAGCATCAGTTCGGTTCCCGTGTTGATAATTTCGGTACGGTACATGTCTTACTTTTGTCGTTTTGTTTGAAGCACCAAGCTCTCCGGCAGTGCAATTAGCTCCGAGTTGCTGGCATTGGGTCTCCACACAATGCGACTGTCGGCTAATATGCGCACAACGACACCAACAGTCGAAACGCGCAATGTTTTTACGTTGTCACCAGCTTTAAGCGAGGCCGATTCACATAGACTTTCGATGATCTGTCGCATCGCATCGCCATCGAGAACGCCGGCTACGTAGTGTGCAATCGCAGAAGCGACTTCGCGCCGACGCACCACCGGCAGCTCAGCAAAAAGGTAATCGGCAATGGTGCGTGCGATATCCGCGAAGGTATTGCCGTTGAAAAAGAGAAAAGGCGCGTTTCGATGGCACGTGCGAAAATACTCCAGGAGTTCCGCTAGTGTGAACTCTTGTGCCCGGCGGGTTTCCCACTCTTCGCTGACTTTTGCAAAGCTTTCTGAATTCTTGCCGTGCTGCGCTCCACCTCTTGCGCACGCTGCTCGGTTGAGGCCGACGACAGACTCCCAGTCCCAGTTTTGGAGAAAAGCGGCTCGGGTTTGTAACGGCTGTTGTTCGCCAGCACTTCCTTGAGCGCTTCCTTTGGCGTGGCGTATTTCAACAGGTCCACTCGCACCTTCATCATCCATAATGTGCCTTTTTATCGTATCGGTCGCAAGGCGGTTCTTGCATCACACCAGTCAACTATAACGCCGAAGCTTTGCGCAACAACTCTTGAACCTCCGTCGTTCTGACCTATAGTATCGGCCCATGGCTGAAGACGCGAAATCCAGGGCTAAAAAACGGTTCGTTGATTTTCTGCAAACGAAAAATCTTCGTCTGACCTCACAACGTCAGGCGATTGTGGATTCGGTTTTCAGCACGGAAGAACATTTCACCGCGGAACAACTTCTCAAGTGGTCCCGCAAACGTGACAAAACAGTGTCACGCGCCACCGTGTATCGGACTCTTCCCCTGCTCACCGAAAGCAGTTTGGTTCATGAAATGGATTTCGGAGGGGATCACAAATTCTACGATCCCAACTACGCCGAGCATCCGCACCATAACCATATCGTTTGCGAGAACTGCGATAAGATTGTGGAGTTTGACAGCGCACAGATCGAAAAGCTTGAAGATGAAATGGCGCAGAAGCTCGGCTTTTCGGTAAAGACCCACCGTCTACAAATCACGGGTTCGTGCGAACAACTCAAACGCTCGGGATCCTGCAAGCGCAAGAGCACCACTTGTAAGTAGAGTTATTTTTTCTTCGTTGGCATCTCCGCCTGCCCGTCGCGCAGCTTCTGCGTGAATTCAAGAACTCGATCGAAATCAGCCGATTTCAGCTTCGACTTACGCCGCATCTTCACCATCCACTTGTCCCAGTCGGCCTGAGAGTAATTTGCCGGCGGGTAAAACTCGTGGCACTTGGCGCAGTTGCGCACGTAGATTTTACCGCCATCGGTTTCGTTGCCCCCGCTGCGCGTCGAAGCGAAATGGTCTGCTGCTGGCGCGCATGAGGCGACCAGCAGCAGACTCAACACCAAAACTGTTTTGATGATCTGCATCAAAAGTTAAATCCAAAAATCAACCGTGCATTCAAACGTTCATGGGCTTCCAGTTCCAAATTCGGATTATTGTCCGGGCTATCCGGAAAATTATTGCCGAAAACCTGCGGCATAACACTCAAGGTAGCCCACCAACGGTCCGCGCGATAGGCGACGACTGGTCCCATATAAAAAGCGTTATTGTCCCACACTTTCCATTCTTCCAGTTCCGCGTTGTCGCGGAATTCGAAACCGACCGCCCAATGCTTCCCGATTAACCGCGCCAGGCCGAAGCTCAATTCCGTTTCGCCTTCCGAAGTATGGAAGTGATCCTTCCATTCAGCCTCCTCCGTCAGGTTTAACGCCCACTTCCACTGACCATGACGCTGGCCGAGAATGATTTTCCCTTCGATCTCGCCTTCGCTATCGGAAATGCGCGGCTCAAGATACAGCGTCAACCCTACCGGATGATCGGCCTGGTTCCAAACCTGGTAACGGTTCTCCAGCGAAAATCCGTCCCAACGAAAACCGGAATGCTGATTGCCGTTCGCAGGATCACGAAAACTTTGCTGGTGCGAATTATAGTACAATTCCGTGGTCCAATTATCGGTGACACCGTATTCGATGGAATCGCGGAATTCCCATTGGCGAAAGTCTTTTTGGCCGACGTTGTCGTTGCGGCCGGCGCGGGCAGTCACCCACTGTTCAAATTCCCACCCGCCCTTGGGCATGGTTTCAGGTTCGTAGGTGTAGGTGAAAAGACGTTCGTTCGCGGAGGCGCTGAGCAGGCTTGCTGTCAGGATCGCCAGTGTTGCTATGGTTGATTTCATGTTCAGTTGTTCTTATTGAGACTCAATCTCAAGAGCGAGTCTATTGAGACTCAGTCTCAGTGTCAAAGAACAACTGTTTACATTTTTTGTGAAAGCCTGAACAAATTTTGGGGCGCCCTTTAAATTCCCAACAAGGCATCTGCCTGAGTGCGGATTTCGTTCTCCGCTTTGCTCTTCCAGGGCAGCGCAGCGAATGGGAAATCGATCTGGACGTCGAGGTTGTGATTGTCGACTTCCAGCCGGCCCTGGACGAGAAAACCGACGGCGCGAAAACTGTAGCTGCCTACGTTTTCGACCCACGTTTCCTTCAAATCGCTGACGCCACCAACCTGCGGGCGCGCCTGCGCGATGAATCCAATAATCCTCTTCTTGGCCTCTTCTGCTTCAAGGCCGTGCGAGATCGATAAGCTAATCCTCGGCATGGCGCCCACTATAGCAGAAAACCCTGATTTCGCCAGTTTCCGGCAACCTTCAATACCTTAAACGCCCTACAGTTTGCTGCCGACCATGTTACGAACGTAGACCCCTCAATAATCCTTCCCATTCTTTTGCGACCTCATCATAGTCAGACAGCATCCAAATGATTCGAGTTCTCGCCAGCATCATTCTGCTTTTGTCCATTCGGGTTGCCACTGCCGCCCAAACGGACGACCTCGAGTTTTTCGAAGAAACGGATCAGACCGGTCCTGGTCGCCCATTGCTATCCGTGCCACAGCGCAGATGCGAAAAAAGTAAAAGGCGGCTTGAAGCTCGATTCGCGGCAAGACCTGTTGAAGGGCGGAGAAAACGGACCGGTGATTGTGCCCGGCAATGCTGAATCGAGCCCGTTGATTGAAGCGGTGCGCTACAAGAATCCAGACCTCAAGATGCCGCCTCCGAAACAGGGCAAGCTTTCGGACGAACAAATCGCGGACCTCATCGTCTGGATCAATTCAGGAGCGGCTTCCCCGGATTCGACTTCAATCTCCAACAAGACTCCCGCGAAGAAGCATTGGGCGTTTCAGCCAGTCAGCGCGCCAGCCATCCCACCAGTTAAAGACAAGAAATGGATTACGACACCTATTGATTCATTCATTTTGGCAAAACTGGACAAACTTCAACCCAGTCCGCGCGCTGATCGCCGCACGCTGATTCGACGCGCCAGTTATGACCTGACCGGGTTGCCGCCTACACCGGAAGAAGTGGATTTATTTATCAAAGACCGATCACCCAACGCCTACGAGAAATTGATAGATCGATTGCTGGCTTCGCCCTGTTACGGAGAACGTTGGGGCAGATATTGGCTCGATGTGGCGCGGTTCGCTGACACGAAAGGTTACGTTTACGCCGGGCGTGAGGAAACGAAGTTTGTCCAATCGTCGGCATATCGCGATTGGGTCGTCGGCGCGTTTAATGAAGACCTGCCTTACGACCAGTTTCTCAAATTGCAGATTGCGGCTGATCAAATGGAGGCGGGACGCAATTCGCTCGCCGCCTTGGGTTATCTGACGATGGGACGGCGATTCCTCGGCGTGGTGCACGATATCATTGATGATCGCATCGATGTAACGATGCGCGGAATGCAGGGGCTCACCGTCGGGTGCGCACGTTGTCATGACCACAAATTTGATCCCATTCCGACCAAGGACTACTACTCGCTTTACGGAGTATTCGCGGGTTGTTATGAGCGAACGGTCGCATTGGATGCGCCGTCGATTGCAGCGAAGGCGTTTCTCGAATACGAGACCGAACTCAAAAAACGGGAGGATAAGTTTACTGCGACGTTCCATGACAAATGCGAAGAGCAGGCGAAACGATTTCGCGCGAAAACGACCGAATATCTGCACGGTGTTTTGAACGCGGAAAAGTTTGAGACGGAAGTATTTTATTCTTTTGTCACGGCTGACGACGTCAATCCGGTCGTCGTGCGGCAGTGGCAGAGCTATTTGCTTTCGAAGGCAAAAGAGGCACATCCAATTTGGGGGCTATGGCACAGCTACGTCGATGCGGCGAAAGCAAAAAAGCCGTTAAGTTCGGTAACGGTTTCAACCAATAAAACAAATCCGCTTGTTGCCCAGGCATTCAAGACGAATGCCCCGGCATCATTGCATGAATGGCCGACCGTTACGGCAAGTTACTGGTCGCCGCAGATAAGAAGTCGATGGAAGGCAAAACGCTATCGCCGGACGAAGAGGAATTGCGCCAGGTGCTTTACGGCCCGGATTCACCGGCCGTTGTTCCTCCGGGCGCGATTGTCGATATGGAATGGTATTTCGACGAACCGACGCGCGTGGAACTCGGCGGGTTGCAGGTGCAGATCGATCAATGGATGATTCAATCGCCGGGCTCGCCGCCTCACGCGGTCATCTTGGAAGATCGCGCCGTCCAAAAAAATCCGCATGTATTCAAGCGTGGCAATCCCGCTAACACAGGCGACGAAGTGCCTCGGCAATTTTTGGAAGTGTTGAGCGGGCCGAATCGCAAACCGTTTACTAAAGGCAGCGGTCGCTTGGAATTGGCTGAAGCCATCGGCAGCACAGAACAATCCTCTGACTGCGCGCGTGATGGTCAATCGTATTTGGCTCCACCACTTCGGTACAGGACTCGTTCGCACTCCGAGCGATTTCGGCACACGCAGCGAACCACCCAGCCATCCGGAACTGCTCGATTGGCTCGCGCGTTATTTCATGGATAACGGCTGGTCGATGAAAAAGGTGCATCGACTCATCATGCTTTCGTCCGTTTACCAGCAACGAAGCGATGATCCGGAGGATGCCAAATGACGCTTCAGGTCGACCCGGAGAACAGGTTGCTCTCGCGCATGACTCGTCAACGGCTCGACTTCGAGGCCATGCGCGATTCGTTGCTCGCCGTTTCAGCGCAAATCGATTTGAAAGTCGGCGGGCCCAGCGAAGAGTTGTTTAAAGCGCCTTACAGCAAACGCCGTTCGGTTTACGGCTTCATCGATCGCCAGTTTCTTGCCGGAGCCTATCGCGTTTTCGATTTTGCAAATCCGGACATGCATAGTCCGCAACGGGCGGAAACAACAGTGCCGCAACAGGCGTTGTTCCTGATGAACAGTCCGTTTGTGATTGAACAATCACGCGCGCTCGCCGCTCGTGGCAGTGGCAGTAATAAGGAAAAAATCAGCCAGCTCTATCGAATTGTTTTTCAACGGGAACCGACCAGCAAACAGTTGAATGCCGCCGTTGCATATATTAGTTCCGCCCAAAACGAAACGACGAACACGCAACCAAAACCTGTGCCAAGTGCATGGCAATATGGCTACGGGGTGTTTGATGAGTCCTCCAAAAAGTTGAAGTCGTTTACTGCCTTGCCCCATTACACTGAAGATGCGTGGCAAGGCGGGCCGACTTTGCCGGACGCAACGCTTGGTTGGGCACAACTGACCGCGACCGGTGGACATGCTGGCAATGACCCGCAACACGCCGTCATTCGTCGATGGGTTTCTCCAATCGATGGAACTGTTTCTGTGCAGGGAAAAATCGTTCACGAACGCCCAGCCGGCGAAGGCATCAAAGCCAAAATCATTTCCAGCCGGCACGGTTTGTTAAAGGAGTGGACGTTGCACAATAATTCTGCGGACGCGAACATTGGGTCGATCGAAGTTAAAACCGGCGACACGTTGGATTTTTACGTCAGCATCGCCGTCACACTGAACAGTAACGATTTCCTATGGTCGCCCGTCATTCAGGCGCAAGGCAAAGAGCTCCTCGACGCGAACGGCTACGCTAGAGAATGGAACGCCAAACGCGAATTCGGTGGCACGCCATCCACTACCCGGCAAACCACTGAGTCCTTTGGAGAAATACGCGCAAGTCCTGCTACTGGCGAACGAGTTTATGTTTGTGGATTGAAAATATTCTAAGTGCTAGGATTAAACCAATGTCCCACCACCAGCCACGATTGGAAGATGCGTTTCTGACGCGACGCCAGTTCCTGCGCCGATGCGGCATGGGAATGGGCGCGGTGTCGCTGGCGGCATTGTTGGGTGAAACGGGAATTCTACCAGCCCACGCGGCCGAAGCCGTCAATCCCCTCGCCCCGAAGCTGCCGCACTTTCCAGCGAAGGCGAAACGGGTCGTTCATTTTTTCCTCAACGGCGGCCCATCACACGTCGACACGTTTGATCCAAAGCCGGCATTGGCAAAATACGCGGGCAAATCCTTGCCCGGCGAATACATCAAGACCGAACGCAAAACGGGCGCGGCATTTCCATCGCCGTTTAAATTTAAAAAATACGGCCAGAGCGGAATCGAAGTCAGCGAACTGTTGCCGCACCTCGGTGAGTGCGTTGATGACATGGCGGTGATTCGGTCGATGGTGGCCGAGGTGCCCAATCACGAGCCGTCGCTCATGTTGATGAATTGCGGTGATGCGGTGCAGAGCCGTCCGAGTTTCGGTTCGTGGACGACTTACGGGCTCGGCACGGAAAACCAAAATCTACCCGGCTTTATTTCCATGTGTCCCGGTGGATATCCGGTGAAGGAAACGGATAATTGGCAGTCCGGTTTTCTTCCCGGCACCTATCAAGGTACCTACATCGATTCGCAATTCACGAAAATCGAGAAGCTCATCGAAAACATTCGTAGCAATCAAACTTCGTTGACCGACCAGCGGCGGCAACTCGATTTGCTCCACCAGTTGAATGAAGAACACGAGGCGCGCCGCAAGCAAGATGCCCGTCTCGAAACGCGCATCCAGTCGTTCGAACTGGCCTACCGCATGCAGATGGACGCAGCCGATGCGTTCGATATCTCGAAGGAACCACGATCCATCCGCGACCTTTACGGGGACGGTGTTCATGGACGACAAACTTTAATCGCGCGCCGTTTGCTGGAGCGCGGAGTCCGTTTCATCCAACTCTGGCATGGGGCCGGCCAGCCCTGGGACAACCACACCAACATCGAAGCAGGTCATCGAAACCTTTGCAAAGAAATCGACCAGCCAGCCGCGGCTCTCATCAAAGACCTGAAACAACGCGGCATGTTGGAGGATACGTTGATCATCTTCGGCGGAGAATTCGGGCGCACCCCGACTGTCGAACTAAACGCAGCGGGAAAGCCCGACAATGGCCGCGACCACAATCCATTTGGGTTCACCGTTTGCCTGGCTGGTGGCGGCGTACACGGTGGAACCATTTACGGAGCGACGGACGAGTTTGGTTTCAAGACTGTCGAAAACAAAGTCCACGTCCACGATCTCCACGCGACGTTATTACACTTACTCGGTTTCAACCACGAAAGATTTACCTACCGCTACGCTGGTCGTGATTTCCGACTGACGGATGTTTACGGGCGCGTGGTCAAAGACATTCTGACGTAGTTGAAGCGGCATAATGCCGCGCTTCCTTACTGGCCCTGACGGCGGCGCTTGACGTTGAGTTGCGTGATCGAATGGGCCAGAGCAGCGGAGACGGTGGCGGTTTCTTCGTCGCCTAAATGTTCGGCCAAACGAGCTTCAGCGCGTTTGCGCGCTTCTTCTGCTTGCGCCTCGTCAATGCTTTCAGCGCGGATCGCCATGTCGGTCAACACGGCGACGCGGTCGCCGGTGATTTCAACGAACCCTTCACCCACGGCCAGAAAGGAATCCTGACCGTTTTTGCGGATGATGAGTTCGCCGTTCACCAATTGGGTCATCAATGGGACGTGATTCGGGTAGATACCCATTTCACCGTCCACGCCGGGCAAGGTGACCATTTCGACGTCGTCAGAATAGGTCTTTGCGTCCGGCGTGACGATTTCCAGTTTTAAAGTATTGGCCATCGACTAGTTGATCCTTGAAGCGATTAGGCTTCTCTGATTTCGCTGATGCCGCCCTTCATGTAGAAGTTACCTTCGGCGACATCGTCGTATTTGCCTTCCAAAATTTCTTTGAAAGATTTTACCGTTTCGGCAACAGGAACCTGTTTGCCTTCGCGACCGGTGAAGATTTGCGCAACGGTGAACGGCTGGCTCAAGAAACGTTGGATCTTGCGCGCGCGGAACACGGTCTGTTTGTCTTCGGGCGAGAGTTCGTCCATACCCAGAATCGCGATGATGTCCTGCAAATCTTTATAGCGCTGGAGCACACGTTGCACGCCGCGAGCGACGTCGTAGTGTTCCTGGCCAACGATGTCAGGGGTCAAGGCGCGTGAGTTGGAGGCGAGCGGATCGACGGCCGGGAAAATTCCCAATTCGGCGATGGAACGTTCCAACACGATGGTGGCGTCCAAGTGCGCGAACGTGGTCGCAGGCGCGGGGTCGGTCAAGTCGTCCGCAGGCACGTAAACGGCCTGGAAGGATGTGATCGAACCTTTCTTGGTCGAAGTAATACGTTCCTGCAAGTCCCCCATTTCGGCGGCCAAGGTCGGTTGGTAACCGACGGCGCTCGGCGTACGGCCGAGGAGCGCGGACACTTCTGAACCGGCTTGCGAGAAACGGAAAATGTTGTCGACGAACAGGAGCACGTCCTGGTTCTTTTCGTCACGGAAATATTCGGTAATCGCCAGACCAGAGAGCGCGACGCGGAGACGGGCTCCGGGTGGTTCGTTCATCTGTCCGTAAACGAGGGCGATCTTGGAACCTTCCTTCAAAATCGGAAGGCCGTTCGGGCCGATCTTGGGATGGCCTTTTTCGTCTTCTTCGACTTTCAAGACCTTGGACTCGATCATTTCGTTGTAGAGATCGTTTCCTTCGCGCGTGCGTTCACCGACGCCCGCGAACACCGACACACCGCCGTGCAGTTTGGCGATGTTGTTGATGAGTTCCATGATGACGACGGTCTTGCCGACGCCTGCGCCACCGAACGCGCCAACTTTACCACCCTTCAAGAAGGGGCAGATGAGGTCGATGACTTTGATACCGGTGGTGAGCACCTGCGGCGAGGTCGACTGATCGACGAGCGGCGGAGCCAGACGGTGAATGGGCAAACGTTTGTCGAATTTGACCGGGCCTTGTTCGTCGACCGGGTCGCCGGTGACGTTGAAGACGCGGCCCATGACGCCTTCGCCGACGGGCATGGAGATGGGGCCACCGCTGTCCATGACGTCCAAGCCGCGCTTGAGACCTTCGGTGCTGGACATAGCAACGGCGCGAACCCAGTTGTCGCCGAGGTGCTGTTGCACTTCGAGGACCAGTTTGGTCGGCTGGTTCTCGACGTTGTACTCGACGGTCAGCGCATTAAAAATAGATGGCAGCTCGCCGGGAAATTCGACGTCGACCACTGGGCCGATGACTTGAACAATTTTGCCTTTATTCATGATTACGTAAATTGAGAACGCCGCCTCTGCGGAGTCCGAAAGAGCGCAGAATCTATGAGGATGGAGGGGTGGTGTCAAGGTTTTGGACGGGGTTTTTACGCACGCAAACGGATGTCCGCGTCGTAGTGGTTTTTGTGATAGATGAGCGCATGTTGACACTGCTACCGCTGGGACGAGTAAACGGCCCTCCTCTCCACAGCCTTCTCCTCCCTCAAAGGGAACTGCCGGTGGCACGTTTGGATCTAATATTTCGTTCATAGAGGTTCCTTTTGGTTAAAAATTTTTTGCGCAAAAAGTGCGGCCAAACAGGGGCAAAGACTGCCAATTAGTGCCAGAGACGGCCAAAGAGCGCCTTGGGCTGTGGGCTGAAACTGCCATTTGTGATGAGGGAGAAAACAGCCGATGAATTCACCACAGGGGCACAGAGACTCAGAGATTGCTGGGAAGGAGGCGCTGATCGCCTGATGAAATATGTCAACACCATGGAATCGACTCGTAAATGGACTGACCCGTAGATGAGGTTGTTGGCGTCGTTGATGTTCATAATAAAAAAAGAATCCTTTTTTTGGTGTCCGCAGGCGGACTGGTGATTGATTGGATTGAGGATTTTGGTGCTCGGTTTTGGTCGCGGTCAGCCACGAGTTTATGGTTGTTTTCTTCATGTTGTATCGTTCGCATAACACGACCGATTGTGACATAAAGTAGCTACGCGTCAAAAAATGTAGGGAAAGGAGGGAAACCAGGGAAAGAAATGATAGTTTTAGTTAGAAAAAGGCGGGGGTGGCATGGAAGCTGAGTCAATGTAAAGGCACAGCGCGGCCAAGCCGCAACCCAAGTCGAGGGGTCGAAGGTCGAAAGTCGAGAGCCAAAAGGGAGCCTATAGCCAATTGGAAAACTTTTGCCAAAAATGCGCAACTTTTCCAGATAGCACTAGGATTTGAAACAGGGATCGGAGAAACCACAGAGATACAGAGGTTGTTGGAGTCGAATATAGCCATCCCTGCCTGCTTTCGGTTGACTGCCCACATTCAGAGGTCCAGCATCAATCAACACGCGACTTAACCTGCAAATCGGCTAATATGGCCAAAACAACTTTATAATCAGTGATTAGGCCTTCGCGCGCTATGAGAGCTATTGCAGCATTTCTTCTTCTCGCCGCATGTCATTTGTGTTGTGCGAGCGGCGACACGAATATCATCGCAATGAGTGATTGGTCGAAGCCCGTCGACACGACGGATGATAGTCTTCGCGTTCGAATGATTGCGGCCTACGGACGTGGACCGGGATTCGGAGGCCCGCACGACGAGACGCAGTTCTATTTGGAGTTTCAGAACGTTTCAGGCCCTATCATTTCACCGACTCAGTTTTATTTTGATCCTTCCCGTGGCTTGCGATGCGTGATGAAGGACGCCAATGGCAACACGGTGCCTGCTGGTGGAAGTGGCAGCGGCGGCGGCGCTGGCGCGTGTTGGATCACCTTACCGTATGATTCCACGATTCGGCTGCGCGCCAATATGTTTGGCTACGGCACTAAGCGCGGTGCGGGTTTGATTCTAACTTTGTATCCACCTTATGCATGGGAGTTCAGAGCTGGAGACACCAACAGTTACTATCTGTCAGGCACGTTTACTGTAACCACGCCGACGAATTTCGTTCCGAAGGATTTCGAGGCTGCTCGTGCTGTGTGGAGTGGCACGCTACAGTTGCCCAGAATGAAAATTACAGTTCCAAAACCATGACGTTGGCTAACAAGGTGCTCGAGCCAACGTCGGTCTGCGTTGGCAGTTCCGCTTTCGCGGTTGACACTGGGTGCTCGGCGTGGCTCAGCTTGACTCGTTAGACCACATCAAATATGGACATGCCTACACCGCCAAAAACGACATCGTTCTCACATCAGGCAGCCAAGCTCAGTTGGGTTTGCCCCATCATCGTCTTCGTGCTTTTGATGTTCACTAGGCAGATTGGCGCGCGAGTGATTATTGAGATGGTTGCACTTTTACTCATCGTCGTCGGTCTGGTTTTCGGCATCTTCGCTTTGTTCGGGATTTCCAAGCACGGCACGAAGGGCATCCTCGCACCAGCCATTGTCGGCATCATTGTTAACGGACTGTTGCTTTTCATTTTTGTCACGAACTTCATGGCGGCGAGAGCCAGAGCGCAGCAGCACACGAGCATTGAGGCTTCGCCAGTCGTAACCGTGTGTTCTAACAAGTCGCTGGAGCCAACCTCCGTTGCCGCTGCCAGTTCCGCTGTCGCGGTTCACGGCACGAGTCGACGGTGGCTCAGCTTTCTATGTTAGGCATCATTCACGCGCCATGAGTATAGAAGCAACAATGGTCAGCTACTACGCGGAGCGAGCCGCAGAATATGAGCGCATTTATCACAAGCCGGAGCGTCAGGCTGACTTGCGGCAGTTGCGCATTTTTGTCGAGCGCACGTTTGCTGGTGCTGATGTTTTCGAGTTGGCCTGCGGCACAGGTTACTGGACGGAGATTTTATCGCGCACGGCTGCATCGGTTGTTGCCACGGACATCAACGAGGAGGTTCTGGCGATTGCCCGTTCCAAGCCCATTGATACTCGCAAGGCGACTTTTCGCATAGCGGACGCTTATCATTTGCCGGACTCCATACAGAGTTTTACCAGTGGTTTATCGGTTTTCTGGTGGTCTCATGTTCCGAAGGCGAGGCTGCGTGGTTTTTTGCGGGGCTTCCACCGCATTTTTGCACCCGGTGCGCGGATCGTATTCATCGAGAATTGTTACGCCGAGGGAAGCAGCACGTCGATTTCTCGCACCGATGAGCACGGTGACACATATCAGTTACGACGGTTGGATGACGGCAGCACACACGAGGTTCTCAAGAATTTCCCGACAGAGTCAGAGTTACGTGCCACCGTGGAAGGGTTAGCATCAGATGTGCAGGTTGAGTTTCTTGAGTATTATTGGATTTTGAGTTATGTGCCAAGAACTGACGCCTAACCAGAGCGCTCCAGCCATTAGCCGCCGCACTTGGCTTTTCGCTCGCCGTTGGTATTCTGTTGTCACTGATTTCGGCTGCGTCCAGCCTCGGCGGCTGTGGCTGAGCTGAACACGTTGATATGGCTCTCTGATTGTCAAGTGGGCAGTGCGATTCGGTTTCCGTTTTTTCACGGTTTTTTCTTTCCGGCATTGAGCAATGGACTGTTGGGTTGGCAGAAGCGGCAATCAACGACGGTTGATCCTGCTGATATGCGTGAGTTCACCCCGCTCTTGCAACGCAAGTGCTGGGCTTATCGACCTGACCACGGTTCGAGTCGCGGCGCTTCCTCTCTCTAGGCACGAGGGTTCGTTCGCAAGGAACTTCCTCTTAACACTCACGAGGGTTCGCCTAACCGAGCTGCTCTCTGCCAACTCATCAATCCACTGCAAAGTTAAAGTTTTTTTATTTGTTCGGTTTTGCCCAGCGATTCGACCGGGTGAGCGCAGCGGCAGCGTAGCGAGAGCTGGCGCGATAGCGCTTCGGCTCACGTGCTCATCAGCAGTTGGTTTGCTGATAATCGGTTCGTGCCACTTCATTCTTAAATGTTATTTTTTATAAGTTCGGGTTGGATTCAGTTTGTAAACGCGGCCGCGGCAAGTCCGGATAATTTCCGGCGCAGCTGGTTTTTGCGGCGCTTTGATCTGGCAGGCGATGGCCCAGACAAAGCCGGTCAGTTCCCGCGCAATGGCCGTGACCACCACCACGCTCTTTTTACGAACCGATAGGAAGCGGAACCGTTTATGCAGTCGCTGTTGAGCTTTCCATGCGATCAAGCGGACTTCTTTGCTTTGTTTTTCCTGTCGTTTTTGCATGGCCTCGCTGACCTGCGGTTTGAGACGGTAATGCCAGGACGCTTCGGTGAGGACGCGCCGGCAGTGGGTGTTGCCGCATTTAGTAATCCCACCTTGGCTGCGTTTTCCGCCGCTGCTGTGCTCGCAGGAAGTCAGTCCAAAAAAACTCATCAGCTGCCGCGGCTCAGTAAAGCGGGTCATGTCCCCAGCCTCAGCCACCAAAGTCATCCCGTTGAGCACTTGCACCCCACGCAAGCTCATCAGCCCGCGCACCACCGGTTCCCATTTCCAGCCCGACAAAGAGTTTTCCACTGCTTGAGTCAGTCGTTCCAGTCGCTGGCTGGCGTCGTCGATCGTATGAATGCATTCCTGAAAGACGATTTGCTGCGCCGGTTGCGGCATGAGCAAGCCGGAGAGATAACGCTTGTGCGCATCGTTCCAACTGGTCTTGCCGCTGTAACGAAAACCCAGTCGCAACAAAAAGCCTTTCAAACGATTTCGGGCCTGGCGCTGGTCACACACCGCCGCAGTGCGGGCCCGGATCAAATCGCGGATAGCTTCATCCTCCTGATCAGGCACGTAGATGGCCCTCAGTTCTCCCGCCCGATAAAGACGGGCCAGTTGCTCGGCATCACGCCGATCAGTCTTCACCCGGTCGGAAGCCTTTTTGGGAATGAGCGAAGGCGACACCACATCGCATTGGATGCCTTTGCTTTTAAGATAGCGATGAATGACAAAGCCGCAGGGACCCGCTTCGTAAACAAAACGCAGTTCAATGTTTTGTGCAGATAGTTTTTTGACGAGCTTTTCGACGGCTTCAAGGGCTCCGCCGATGATGCCGTAGGAACGGACCTCGGTGGTATCCTGCGGCGCGATGGCCACGGCAATAGTTTCTTTGTGGACGTCCAGACCGAGGTAATGCACGATTTTATTCATGGGTGTTTGGTTTCTTTCATTGATGCTGAATCAGCCCCGACCCGCCGTCGGGACTCTCATATTGCGGATAGGTCGGCACACGCCGATAACCCGCGTAACACCGAGATCAAACACCCATCTGACTTTCTCGTTAAGCCATATGGTCTAGACTGCTTCGCACCTGCGCTACGCACTCCACTTCCAATCGCGGATCTCCGGCATGTCGTCGCCGTGCTCGCGGATGTAATGATTGTGTTCCATGAGTTTGTTTTGGATGGCCTGTTTGGCGTAGGCAGCCCGCGCGCCCAGTTGCGGGTCAAGCGCGATTTGTTGCGCTTGATTCGCAGCGGCAGCAGAACAATAGTCTCCTCAACCAATATGAACCAACCGTTCGTATATCAAAATTACCTCGACACCCCGTCGCATAATCATAGTTCGACCCAATAGCTATGCTTCGAGAAGCCGCACTCGAATATTTGAAGGCCAGGAACGCGAAGCCTAGTGAAACGGTTCAGTTGGGTTGGTTTGTCTTCCGGATAATCGCGACTGACCAGGGGCTTGACCTTGAGACATTAGACTTTAAGGCACTCGCCTCGTTTACTACAGATTTTGAAATTCCTGAGCGTGTTCATTGGGCTCAACAAGAGACGTTACGGCGTCTCGGTGCTTCGGCTATGGCTTGTACGTTGAGCCAGCCAGCTCTTGTCAGTCGGTCGTATTCGCCCGGATCGAAACAGGCTTTCATCGAGCGCGGTCAGCTGACAAGCCAGTCCGATTCAGGCTGGTATGTCGGCGTCCTTGGCGACACATTGGATATGAGACTCGCTAGTTCTTTCGTCCACCAGTCGCTTTACGAGTTGTCTATTCGTGATCAGCGACTGGTCAGGTTTTGGCTGTTACCGGTCGGCTACCGTGTCTTTTTTGGTGACGATGAACCGAGAATCGAAAGGGTCGAACCAGACGGTGCAGCGAATGCGGCTTCGCCGCATCGCTGACATCTTCGTTAGGCCACTTGAACATTATAAAAACATTACCGTTTATTCTGCTGCTGGCTCTTGTTGGTTGTGACCGTTCCGGGCAGGAAGCTGTTTTGGCGCAAACCAGCGAACAAGTCCGGCAATGGGTTCCGATGAGGAGTTCTCTCACTACCGCGCGGCAGAGGATGGAGCAGCATCAATACAGGTGCTCCGTGACTTCATTCGATAGCCTCGAGGAGATGCAGCGGGTGCGACCGAAAGAAACTGCGATCTGGAAGGAGCGAGTGATCCGAGATCACGTGACACAAGCCATCACCAATGTCACCTATTTGGAATGCAAGCAAGAGCATCTGGTCGTTCTTTTACGGTTGGTCAATGGTGAGACGAGCGGAATCTTTTCGGCACAACATTAGGCATCATGTGTGCGTCTACACCAAAGGCGGCTAGAATCTGGAAACGGATACTCCTGATGGCAGAAGGTTGTTATATATTTTATGACGCTGATGCCCAACCATGCGCTTGAGCCAACGCCGGTTTGCGTTGGCAATTCCGCTTACGCGGTCGACATCAGGTGTCCGACGTGGCTCAGCTTGGGTTGTTAAGCCGCATTTAGAACGCCCTTCGATCGTATCTTTGTTGCGTTCGCTTTTCTCTCTTCCACGCAACTCCACCCTCGCCCTTCAAAACCAAACCCGATACAATCGCGCCCGTGAACGTCATCGCCGAGGAGCAAGCACAGTCAAGTCCGTTGCGAGAAACCCTCGCGTGCATGTTCTATCGATTCGAAGTCATCGCGTTGACGGCCTGGTTCGTGGCACGCTGGTTGGTTCACGGGGCCTACCTGCACGTTCCGCTTGAATTACCCTCCGTCGACGCCATTACCATCGTCGTCGCAACGCTCGCCACCATCTTCGGGTTAAGCCGCTGGTGGCCGAACCAAAATGTCATCGCCGTCTCCTTCCTCACCGTCGCCCTGTCCGGAGTCCTCGAACACGTTCTCACCATCAGCACAGGCTCGGCCTATCCCGACACCGCTGGCACTGCATTTTTCGGTGTGCCCTGGACTTTGCCGCTCCTCTGGCTCGTCGCCATGCTCAACGCCCGCAGCGTCGCTCGAATGGTTTTGTGGCCAAAACGCGAAAAAGGCAGCTACGGTTTATGGCTGATTCTCTACACCTCGGTCATGACCGCCTTGGTTCTGCTGGTAAACGAAGCCGTCTCCGGACGATTCTACAACTGGGGCGCGCTCGTCGCCTTTTGCGCTGTTCGCTTTCTCGCCGCCGTATTCTTTCTCGCCATCGTCGCCCCGTTCTTAATTCCAAAAGGCGGCGTCATTCCTCCACCGGATTGCGGCCCTGTCACCATCTGGGCAGTTCTCAACGCCTACCTCATCATTGTCGCTGCAATCGTACACTCTTGGGAATCCTTTGGCATTCTCGTCGTCCTGAATGGAATCCTGACAACCATCGGGCTGCGCTGGCGCAAAAAACGAAAACCCAAAGCCGCTACGCAGCAGATATAGCCAGCTCGAACGACGGCACCAGCTCGAACTTCAACGTCACCGGCGACGCTGCCCGCAACGCTTCGCGCATCTTCTCCTCATCCGCAAACGTGTTCAGCAAATGCCGCCCTTCGCACACGATCTGCAATGGCTCCTCAGAACGAAACGGCCACGGATCAAACCGAACCACATGACCATCCCGGATGCTCATCGTCAGATTCATTTGTCCGGCGGCACACGGCACATTTTCAATCACTCGCTCCTCTTCAAAACCGATACACAACGACAGCGATATCCAATCCCACACCGACACTAACCGCGCGTTGCGATCAATGTTTTCGTCCGCCGCCCATTCGCCATAATAAAAATCATTCTGCAACGAAGTCACCAGTGTTCGCTGCCGTTCTTCCTGGTCGCGCAAAAATTTCTTTTCCAATTCGAACTCACGCGGGGAATTGAATTTCCGACGCCCATCACAGAGGTGGGTAAAATGGAGCGACACCAACAGCGCCGGATACCGCCCATACCGCATCATCTTCTGAATACTCTTATGCCACAGTGCCAGCCTGGCTTCGGTCGGCAGTTCCAGAAATGAATACGGCAAGCCGGTTTTGGCATTAAGCGTCGGCGAATGTTCCCAGTTTAAGTAACCGATATCATGAAGAGCTGCCGCGATGTAAACATCCGCATCCGGTTCAAACGTGCCAAACGTGTCATTTCCCCAACGGCGCGCAACCTGTCCGGCGACCCATGCGTGAGCCGGTTGACTGATAACAACGATCCCCTCCTCCTCATGCACCCGGTGCAACATGATGAAACGTAGCACAACCCCACCATTTCGCTTTTCGGGCGTGCGGGCTGCGAGGCCGACGTTCGGCTCCCGGCCGCAGCAACGTCAAGAGCACCCCTGGTTACGAATTACCTCAACGCTCCTCCACAAAGTCATCAAAAACCGCCAAAAAATAAATTTTCACTTGGACAGCCTTTGTCCAAGTGACCTTGCTAACCTCGCCCCATGAAAATTGAAATATCCGAAGTATTCGTGCTCCACACCGACTCCATCAACACCGAGGCAACACCCGCACCTATCGGCATAGCCGCCCTCGAACCTCGCACAAGTCCGGTCGGCACCAACACCAAATCCCGCCGATTTCCGGCTTTTGCCGCTTTATCCCGCTTTTTCTCACTAAAACTAAAAAGATGTTATGCCACCCACGATCGCTCCTTCCAAATCGGCGTGACAAACCCGTGACAGAATCGCGCTTCATGACGCTCCATAACGGTTCATAACGCCTCATAACGGCTTATAACGGTTGTTTTTAAAAAAATAAAATTTTCGAATTCGTGCCCCGACGCATACAGTTGACTCGTGCAGTATCAACCCAGCACATGGGCGATGATCCCATTTGGAATCGTTCTAATGGCAATTGCCATTGGCCCGACGCTCTTCCATGCCTGGTGGAACAAACACTATTCCAAAGTCACGCTATCGCTTGCTGCGATCACATTGGCATACTACCTGTTCGCCGTTCCAAGCGGGATAACCACCGTCTTCCATACCGCTCACGAATACTTCGGCTTCATCGCGCTCATCGGCTCGCTCTACGTCGTTTCCGGCGGCATCCACATCCACGTAGGCCGCGAGGCCACCCCCGCCTTGAACGTTCTCTTCCTCTTCATCGGCGCAGTGCTTGCGAATATCCTGGGCACAACCGGTGCCTCGATGTTGCTCATTCGGCCGTGGCTGCGCATGAACCAACATCGGGCCGCGACCCATCACGTCGTGTTTTTCATTTTTATAGTCGCGAACATCGGCGGCTGTCTCACGCCCATCGGCGATCCTCCGCTCTTCCTCGGTTATTTGAAAGGCGTGCCCTTCTGGTGGGTAGTCCAAAAATGCTGGCCCATGTGGCTGATTGGAGTCGGCTTCCTGCTCGCAATCTTCTACGTGTTCGACCGCCGCAACTACGCGAAGGTAGGGCGCGTCGCTCCGCGCGCGCCGAAACTGCCGCACGAAACAGACAAATGGAAATTCGAAGGCTTGGCCAACCTGGCCTGTCTGACCGTCGTTCTGGCTGGAGTGTTCGTCTCCAAACCCCTGCTCCTGCGCGAAACCATCATGATCGCCGCCGCCTTGGTCTCCTGGGTCACAACCAGGAAATCCGTCCACGACGCCAACCACTTCAACTGGCATCCGGTGATCGAAGTCGTCATCCTTTTCGCCGCCATCTTTTCCACCATGATGCCCGTCCTCGACTGGCTGCGTCTCAATGCCCACAACGTCTTCGGTTCCCCGCATGTTGGAACATATTATTGGGTCAGTGGTTTGCTCTCCGGGGTGCTCGACAATGCCCCCACCTACCTGGCCTTCTTCACCATGATCTTCGGCGGCACCTATCCAGTCGGAGACCATCTGGATGTGTTTCTCGAAGCCATCAGCGTCGGCGCAGTTTTCTTCGGCGCAGCCACCTACATTGGCAACGGCCCCAATTTCATGGTGCGTTCGATCGCCATGCATCAAAAGGCCCCCGGCCCAACCTTCTTCGGCTACATCATAAAATGGGCCCTGCCCATCCTCGGACCATTGTTCGCGCTGCTCTGGTTTCTGTTCTTCCGCTCGTAGCCGCCGACGCAATCCAATTACACGTAACCGAGGCGTTTCATCGCCGTCCCGTGATTTGCCATGAATTCCGCCTGCATCGATCCAGTGAAATAACTGCTGTAATCTGTACCTCCCTCGCGGATAAACATTTTATTTTTTTCCGTAGGGTTAAGGCCGCGACGAGGTTGGGCCGCATCCAATTTCGACATATTCTCGAAGCTGCATTGCTCCACGGCTTTTTCTATTCGGGCGAGGTCCACAGGAATTTTGCTGAAGACGCACATCCGGATGAGTTCGCCAACCGGGTTGAGCACCAAATCTTCGTAACGAACGAGCAGAAAGCGAGCGGGCGCGTGATCAATCCAGGAATTGAGGTGGTCGCTCCATCGTCCGTAACCTACGTTGCCCTGATTGAAGGTGAGCAGGAATTGCTCGAACGTGCTGTCTTCGCTGATTTGTTTGTTCCGGCGATGAAAATGGAAATACGACACAGCCACTTCCCGGACATTGCGCACCAGGTAGATGACGTTCTGCATTTCCGAACAGTAAGAGAAATGGCTTTTGATGAAGCGCGGCCGCGATTTGAGTTGCTTGATCGATTCGGGCCGCTCATGCATATCCGGCATGATGTCGTGGACGCTGAAGAAATCGACTTTGCTGCCGGAAAGGTAACTAGCGATCAGAAATCGCAACCAGGTATTGCCGGAGCGTGGATAGGAAACGAGAAAAACATCATCATCCGCCGAAGTGAACGGCAACGTGGAATTGCGCTTACTGACGGTTTTCGGCCAGAGCTTTTCGGTAAACTTCAAAGGCATAGCGAAACGTTGTTAAACTGTTCATCTCGCTCCTTTGGTTGCGGCGACGACATCGCCTTTATTGCACGCAAACCCTGTACAGTTCTGCGCACTAAGAGGAACGCTTTTTTGTTAGCTGCCAACAATATTGGCGAGCTTGGGACTTTTGTAGTGTCTTCCCTCTCACTCGTCAAGCTTTTCCCTCTCATTTTCAATGGGGTATACCTCACATTCCTCAACTCACCACAAATGTCAGTTCGAGCTATTGAAACAAACCCGTTTCAAAACCGCGTCCACCCCATTGCGTTGTCCCTCGACTCTAAAAGCCTTTCCGGCCAAAATGAACGAAAGCCATGAATCGTCGGTTGTTGTTGTATTTATCCCTAGCTTGCAATGTTAGCCTCGTCGTTTTTTTTGGTGTTCGACACTACGATTCAAAGCCAATTCAATCGCCAGCGGAACATCAAGGAACAAACCTCGCGGCCGCATCCACCCTTTCGAAAGTAATCCGATTAAATTGGCAATCGGTGGAAACGTCGGATTACAGGCAATACATTCGTAATCTGCGTGCGATCGGGTGCCCGGAGGAAACGGTTTATGACATCATCGTTGCAGACGTAAACACCCTTTATGCACTTCGCTTGAAGACCGCAGACTCCGCCGCTCCCTGGCGATATTGGGATGCGGAAGATGAGATCGTTTCGCGCGAGGAGACCGCCCATCAACGGATGCGACGCGATTTAGAAAAAGAAAAGACGGCTTTGATTAAAAACCTTCTCGGAGCCGATGCCGTCGAGCGGATGAAAAAATATCAGCTTTGGGGCGGAGAAGAAAACGTCAATCGCAAGCTGGCGTTTTTGCCCGAGGAAAAGCGAGAGTCGCTCAAAGCGCTTCAGCAGCGGTATTACGAAATGGAGCAAGAGGCCATGGAATGGGACGCGAACAGCGTATTGACTGATCGCAGCCGCGAAAAAATCATCGAGTTGCGCAAGGTAGAGGATGCAGAACTGCGCGCCCAACTTTCGCCGACGGAGCTACAGGAATATGATTTTCGCTTTTCGGAAACGGCTTCGCACCTGCGCCGCGAACTGAATGGGTTCCATCCCACGGAACAGGAATTTCGCCAGCTGTATGAATTGCGCAAAACTTACGAGCAGCAGATGGGCGCGAGCCTTGATGTCAGTGATCCAAACGTCATCAAGGCGCGCGAGGAAAACGAACAACGGCTCGTTCAGCGCGGTAAAGAAATTCTGGGCGAATCGCGCCACGCGGAATTCGTTCGTTCGCAGGACGTGGATTACCAGAACGCGTTGCGGCTAACGAAATACATGAATTTGCCTGAAACCGCCGCGGCCGAAGTTTACACGCTCAAGCAACAACAGGACGCTGAAGTTACCAAACTGCGCAGCAATCCTGACGCTGACGAGGAACAACGCCTCAGACTATTTTTCAATCTCCAGCAAGAGGGTGATGCGCGCTTGCAGCAAATTCTTGGACCTCAGGGCTTCGATACCTATCGCCAAAACAATCGTTGGTGGATGCGCAATTAAAAACCCGGCGTTGTTGAACGCCGGGTTGCTCAAGTTCGAGCTGGAGATGCGGTCAGCTTACAGGTTATCAACCTTCGCTTCAATCACGGATTGAATGCTCGAAGGCACCGCCGAAAAGAAATTGTAACCGGTCCACGATTCGATCTGGTTTACGGACGTGCGGTAGTTCTTCCAGTTGGCCGAGCGGATACCGCTGTTATTCGGGATGTCCACGGCAATCAGACGGGTGGAGGTGGTCACACGTGAAACGTCACTGGAACCATTTGGCAAGACCATGATGACCTTCCAAGTCGAGGTGGGGACCAGCACTCGTCCGCTATCGATGGTGGCTTTGGAACCGCGTCCACCGCTGATGATATAAAGTTCATTTCCCGCCGAAACGAGGGATCGGCAATAATCTTCCAATACAGCCCACGGCCCCTGGTTATTGTCCGGGGTCTGCGGCACGATGTTCGACATATAAAACGTCGCGGCATTGTCGGTCGAACTGGCGGTGCGGTCAGCCGAAGGGCACATATGTCCGCGATCATAGCCGCTGCTGGTGTAACTGCCAGTGGTCACATGATACCATGCTGATGGCAAATTCGAGTCAGACTTGAAACAATCGCAACGCGCGGCACTTCCTAAATCCAGCGGTCCAAGATGCCAGCTCACCCAATTCGGCACGCCATGGTCACGATGATAAGAATGCGCATATTGCGGCTTGGACATCAGATAATTGGAGGGGAAGTTAACATCGGTGGTCGCTCCACTCGGATTTCCCATGGTGAGTTGAACGCTGGCGGTGGACTGGGCGACTACCGCGCTGGCGGTGAGCAGCAGCAGACAGGCTGTAGCTGCAATACGGCGGGTGAGGTTATTTTTCGACATAGGCTTTTTTGATTTTTTGGTTTAAGTGCCGAGGGTCGACTGCGATTGTTAAAGAACCAAAGAAGGGCTGTCAACCGGTTTCGCTCTGGCGCTCGTTTTAATTTCCAAAGCTCAACAAACAATTAAAGATGGAAAGCGACGGAAGGGACGAACTGAAATCAATCGCACGATGAAGCTGGATCCGTTGCCAATGCGCTGCTGACGATTCTATGGGCGGGTTTCTTCCGCTCGTAGCCGCCAACGTAAGGCGGCGGATTATTTCGACGTCGCAATTCGCTGCGTTTCACGGTTGTTCAACGTCCGGTGAACACGCAGACAATCACCCTGCTTTATGACTTCTTCTGGCACCAAGTAGCGAAATCACTACTTAGCGCAAATAGATTCACGATTGACCCGCATCAAAGACGCCTCTGTCAAACAATGTCACACTCGCAAAAAGCACTGGGATGCGTCGGGCTCTCGGCGAGAAAGATACAGAATCCCCCTCAATGACTTGAGGCGGAGGCGTCGGCGGGTTAACGACAAAGTCGCGAAACGACACAATCTCCGGCAAAGGCTGCGGCACAGCGCCAAGATCAACCGCAATGTCAATTTGCTCGCTCATTCAAAGCACCTGCCTACCCTGTGAGCGTGGAACGCCGATGGAAAATTGCGCTTGCAGTCGTTGCGACTGCCGCGATTTCTGCCGCCGTTCTCCTGACAATCAGGAATGACGAGCCCACATACCAAGGCCGCAGGCTCTCTGAGTGGGTTATCGACGTCAGCACCTATCACTTCGGCATTAGAACCAACGTGGCTGAAGGGAGCGTGCCGGTTGAGGCTGTCCTTGCAATAGGAACAAATGCTCTGCCATGGATGGTCAACTGGATTGCCTCCGAACCGACTGGACAATATGCCCAGTTGCGATGGGAGATTCCGGTGCTCAGCAAGCTCGCGGTACGCGAGACCGCCCTCGTAAGGGGATCGCGCGATATGCTCAATCACTATGAGACCAACACAGATCCCGCTGTTCCTTTGATAACCGAACAATTGCAACGCTTGCAACCGTCGCCTGCCGTCGAAGAGCTGGGCTACACACTTCTCAGTATCGGGTCCCCCGCCGCGGTAGCAGCACTCTGCAATTGTATCACGAACACGAAAATGTCCGTCGATAATCGGCTGCTCCTGATCTACGAGCTTGAAACGCACTGGAGTGTGAGTGATCGCGATATGAACATGGAGGTGGCGTTGACTAACTGCCTTGCCGACCCAATGCCGGAAATTAGGGGAGCAGCTCAAAGATGTCTGCGGGCCCGCCAGTAGGCACCACAGTCCACCGATTGAACGAATTTCTTGTTCGGTTGAGTTCATTGAACCCTCAACCCAACGAGTTTCTGCAGCCGTCCATCCCTGAAAGCCCCCGGGACACGGACCGCTTGTCGCCACAGCGCCAAGATCAACCGCAATGTCAATTTGCTCGCTCATTCCGTCATTTCACTCGCCACAAGCGCAAGTAGCGCCAATCGGGTTGTTGTTTGACACGAAGCTTCCAACCATTGCGCCGGCACGTCGCATAAATGTTCGGCATCGGCGGCTCGCACAGCAGCACGCTGTCGCCGATTTCCATGCTCCGGATCAGCGTTGCCCATTTCGCGCCACGGGCCCAACGGTTGCCCACGGGTTTTGTGGGCGGGAGTGGAATGCTCTTGTCGATTTTGAACTCAGTCTCACTCATAGTCATTTTCGCTCGCTCATTCAAAGCACCTGCCTACTCTGTGTACGTGAAGCGTCAGTGGAAAATTGCGATTGCTGGTGCGGCGCTGATTGCAATCGTCGCCGCTATCAAGCTGACCGGCTCCGAACCGGAATACAAAGGCCGCAAACTTTCGGAGTGGATATCTGAGTGCAAGTACGCTTATTCGGAGGCACAGCCGAAGGAAGCCGCCCAAGCATTGCGTGAAATGTGCCCAACCGCTCTTCCGACACTTGTCGATTGGATAGGTTATGAAAAGTCGGATCAAACCAAGCGTGTGGAGAACTTCATCTGGGAGATTGCCGAGAAACTTGGCGTGGGAGCAAAGTTCGACCTTATGACGCGAAAAGGAGAAAACCGTGTAAACACGGCCTTCGACGCGTTCGAGGTCCTCGGGACAAATGCGGCGCCTGCCATTCCACAACTCTCGAATATGGTTATGAATGCAAACAATCCCGGTACCGCCGCCAGTCGTGCGCTCTCGGCCCTTGCGTTGATTGGAAAATCGGGAAAACAAACGATTGTCTCGCTGCTGCACGATGCAAACAACCCCCACCGCTCGCAAACTCTGGACGGCTTGTTTTACTTTTCTGTCGTGGATCGCGACACTCTCATAAAAGAAATCAACCAACACCTGACAAATTCCGACGTACAAACGCGCACAACCGCTACCAATCTTTTGCAATCTTTGCGCAAAGTGGAGAAGATGCGCAAATCGGCCGCGCAATAACCGCACAAAACTGTTTGTCTCCGTTCTCATCCGTAATTTCACTCCCTCAACCAAACGAGTCTCTGCAGCCGCCCATCCCTGAAAGCCCCAGGAACACGAACCAGTTGCCGCCACAGCACCAAGATCAACCGCAATGTCAATTTGCTCGCTCATTCAACGCACCTGCCTACTCTGTGAACGTGAAACGACGGTGGAAAATTGCGATTGCCGCAGCAGCGCTGATTGCCATTGTCGCTTCGCTTGAATTGGCAACGCGCGATCCCGAACCGAGTTACCACGGTCGCACGCTTTCGGAATGGGTTTCTGCTTACAAACCGCTGTACTTCTCTGCTCGTCGGAACGAAGACCTCAACAGCGCAAGAACAAGCGAAGTCGGGCAGGCGTTGCGCGAGATGAATCCAGCCGCGCTTCCCACTCTCGTTGAGTGGATTGGCTATGAAATACCCACTTCCCCGCCTTATTTCGAATACGCTGTGTCTCGCGTCTTTGGATACGACAGCAGGTTGTACGCAATGATAACCAAGAAAAAGGCACGCATCTGGGAAACGGTGATAGCCTTCGATGCACTCGGAACGAATGCGTCTCCCGCGATCCCACAGCTCACGACTATGGTCATCAACTCCAAGCATCCTGACTCTGCTCGGCCTGCGCTTGAGGCTATGGCAGCGATCGGCAAACCTGGAATGCAAGCGATGGTCGCGCTCCTTCACAATCCGAACAACCCCTATCGGGAAGTCACTTTGGATAGACTTAAGTTGTGTGCTTCTATTGATCAAAAAACGGTGACAGACGAGGTTCGGCAGAGCCTGACTGATGCTGATCCGCATATGCGTAGCACCGCCCGGTTCGTATTGTACTGTCTCGAGCATTCCTCGCATTGACGGCTCGTTTGTCTGATGTGAAGCAGCGTTCATCTGTGGTTTGTTTCGATTCATCGTGGCCGTCTGCTAAGACCTCAACCAAACGAGTTTCTGTAGCCGTCCGTCCCTGAAAGCCCCAGGCACACGGACCGGTTGCGAATACGTAAAAACTTTCGGATCACACCCAAACACCTCGAGCGCGGCCTTCAATCGCCCCTCGTGCAAACGAGTGCGCGGCGCATCAAACCACGCGTGCAAAGATTTGCCCGCCGTATCAATGATGCAGTGCAGCTTGTAACGAAGCCGCCGCCGAACGTAAGCGAACACCGCGCCGACTTCGTCGCGGCTCAACGTCTCCGATTCCAAAACAAGTGGACCGAGTCAGTTTGAAGCCTTCACCGCTGCGACATGCCAGTCGAAGAAAAGTTCGTTGCGTATGTTGCCGTGCGCGGGGGCAGGCGCCAGATACGAGTAATAGCCGGCGATGGTGACGGCGTTCTGCTGGTCGCTATCCGTCATCGCCCAAGACGATGATGGGATGTAGATTTCGTGCAAGCGCTTTGGGAGTTCGTCGGGCTTGGTATATGGTGGAGATGAGTACGGATAGCCGAACGGCCTGCTCACCACCTCGGTGTCCAGGTTGGTGACGGTTGACGCGGCTACATAGCTCAACGGCACGTGGATGGACGCCGGGTCGGGGTCCACAGACGGTTTCCATTTCAATGCTGCAGTCGGGCATCGGGAAAGCAAGTTGGTCCTCGCCGTCGAAGCGGGCGCGGGCAGCCCCATGTAAGTGGCGATGTAATAGGAGAGCCGAAGCCGGTTCTGATTATCGGTACTCTTCATAAAAGCCCTGCCAGACCGGACCGGGCAATTGATCCCCATGTTCATCCGCATAGAGTTGAAGCGCCAAGCCAACCTGTTTCAGATTGTTGATACATTTGGTTCGCCGCCCTTTTTCCTTGGCCGCGGCTAAGACCGGCAGCAACAGGGCCGCCAGAATCGCGATGATGGCAATGACGACAAGGAGTTCAATTAACGTAAATGCGACAATACGGTGTCGCCGCCCTGCCGCAAATTGTTGGAACTTCCGCATAGCTCTCCTATACAGACGTTGGCACGTTGCCAATTCGTCGCTCAATTATAGATGGCCGCCAAAGTCAAAATGTGACAAAAAAAACTTTGGCCAATCTAGCAAAGGAGGGATCAATCCGAAAAGTTAACATGGACCGAGAAGAGCTTGAGCCAACGCCGGTGTGCGTTGGCAGTTCCGCTATCGCGGTTGACATCAGGTGCCCGGCGTGGCTCAGCTAGAGTTGTTAGCTTTCTCCCTATGACCAAGAAAGAAATCCTCGGCTTGCTCGCACCCAGCATCGTGTTTCTATGGGTGACTGTATACTTGTTTATTTATGCGGACCTTTACACCCCTGGCGAAAAGGATCAACTCAGGGCGATGCAGCAGAAGAAGGTGGCTGAAATGGTTCGGAAGGTTGAAAGCGGAGAATACCCACAGAAGCTCGAAGTGATACTTGCGGCGGTGTATCACCAGGAACATGACATCCAGGACATCGAATCAAAATTCCATGCGGACAAGGCGAGATGCACCGGCTGGTACATGTTGACGGGTATCGCGGCTCAGTTTTACGTCGTCTTTCGCGTCAAAGCCGGAAGGACCCGTGCCACGGCGAAAAGCTAACTATCGCGCTGCACTCGACGCGGTGGTTACCTCTGTGTTACATATTGAACGTCACAGGCGCCGCGCGAGTGAGCGCGGGGCGTTATCCACCGATGCGCGCACTAATAACACCGTATACTTTGATTCGCAGAACCGGTGCAACTCTGGCGATGATCGTTACGTGGGCAATGTTATCAGGGTGCGCGACCGGAAAGATTTCCCGTCCCCCGGCTGTGGGAGAGAATCAGCTCCGTGAGCGTGCGGTAGTTGCTCCGCCAAACCCGAGTAGTGGTGATTTAACAAACCAGCCAACGAGTGTTGCCAGCTCCGCTGCGGAAGTTGGCCAGACGCCCGCAGTCCATCGGGCGCCGCTCCAACTGCAAAGCGTGAAGGCGCGAATGATCGAGCGGTCGAATTCGGGCGCTGCCTACGACAAGGAGCTTATCAGCCGCGTGAACAAACGGTGGGACGGCCTGATTTATACAGCGTCTCCTCCTTGGCCAACAACCGGGGCGGTATCGGTCGATTTCCGGCTCTTCCCAGATGGACACGTCTCCGATCTTCAGGTGATCAATACCACGGTTGACGACCGATTCACGACGGTCTGCAAGCAAGCTATCTTTCAAAGCGCTCCCTTTGAGCCATACCCGAAGGCGCTGTGGGGTTCCGGTTCGAGCACGAACGGCTGTCGCATGATCCATTTCGATTTCAAGTTTCAATGAACCCCGGAGAGTCAGCCAGACCGACCCAACCGCGCGCCAGACATTCTTCTTTAGCAATCGCGACTCTTGGCATTTGCAACGCCTAGCGTATTCTGTTGTCACTGGCTTCGGCTACGTCCCGCTCCAGCGGCTGTTGGCTGAGCTTGTGTGTTAGGCCGATGAGCACATCACATATCGCATGAATCGTTCAGCCCGGTTTGTTTTAGGCGTGGCGCTTGTGGCGATACTCCCGCTGTTGCGAAGCTTCCATATTGGCGGCAGTCGCACGATCCAATATCGCGGTGAGACGTTCGATCTGAGCAAGGCGTATTTGAGTTATGAGGATTACAAGGACGATCCGAATAACCTTGCCACAAACGAGCGTTCGAGGATTGAGAGAGCGATCACGAACGCGCCCTTTCCTTTATCCTTTGCGAGTGGCGTGGATATGGCAGGAGCCGTAGTCCATCTCAAGTTTCCTGGTTACGGCTGCGGCGGTCATGGCAGTTTTCCTCAGAGCGACGGTTCGACGTGTTCGGTTTTCTCAGTCGAGATTCCGATGTGTGACAGAGAGCGTTATTTCATCGGCCGGAATTCGGGAGGCAAGGTTGCTGTTATTGATGATTTCGTGATGGCATCGGGCACGAATGAAATTACACAGGTTCGGATTGAAGGTAGGCGCATTTTGTATTACGACGGACGTGGAGTTTTGCTCCGAGAGAAGCAGATGTGACATGAGACATCGGCCTAACCAGAGCGCTCAGCGACGGCGGGTTGACGCTGAGCTTCGTCGTCAAACTGCTTCGCCCTTCCCCAACGCGCTCCATTTCCAATCGCGGATCTCCGGCATGTCGTCGCCGTGCTCGCGGATGTAATGTTTGTGTTGCGCTTGATTCGCAGCGGCAGCAGAACAATAGTCTCCTCAACCAATATGAACCAACCGTTCGTCTATCAAAATTACCGCGACACCCCGTCGCATAATCAGAGTTATTTTCAGAAGCTATGAATATGAGGAATATTCTCTTTTTATTGGTGCTGGCGCTACTACCAGCGTGCAGTTCGGTATCTACTTATAAGTCGAGTCCGATTGACATCGCACGCTCACCGACTGCTCTTCTCCGAATACAAAACGACACCGAGAACCTATCAAACAACCTTTCTGAGCGGATCAAGGACTTGGGCTTTACGACGACGAGGGATGCTGGCCGAGTTGATTATTTCGTGGATGTGGATTACACGACCTTTTTTGATGTGGTCCATCAGACATTTAATCATTTTGACATCGCCTTCGTTGATGCAAAAACCAATGAGCAAAGAATCCGATCGCGGTATGTTGGCCGGATTGGATTCAATGGCTGCAATGCCGCTCTGGATTTAGTTTTCAAGGATCTATCTCGCAAACTGAAGAATGGAACATAACCAGCTCACTGGAGCCAACACCCGCTGCACTGAGCAAGTCAGACGGCTATTGGAGTCACAACTCTGTGGTTGCAGCTGCGAGCGCGCCGCCAGCGGTTGTGGCTCAGTTCTGGCGTTAGGCGACTTATTAATGAAACAGAACCTACGCCTTATAACCTGCTTTGCGGTCGCTCTACTTTTTGTTGGCTGCGCGTCTTGGACCATTCAAGACAGCGCCGCACGCTACGCGAATCGCGATGCTAAGGCATCGGGCAGTCCTTACCGGTACCGGGTGCGTCACACACCGCAAGGTGTCGTGCTGGAGAAGTACCGCGCGACGCCGCCTAGCGTTGTTGCGGTACCCGCGAATCTTCAACAAACGGCAGGGGATGCGAAGCTCACGCAAGACATCCTCGCCGACATTGCGCGCCTGCAGTCAGGGTGGGGAGACACTACTGTAACTCATCTGCTCGATGTCCAGGCACTCGGCAGCACCAAGGATGGAGTTAAAGAGTCGTGGTTTATCAAGCATGGAGATGGCGCGGTGCGTTATGATGTTTCGCTTACGCAGCGTTCGACCGGTGTCGCTTTTACTATCAATGTCCCATGATTTCGCCCAACAACAACGCTGCAGTGGACGGCGGGACGACGCTGTATTTACAATCCTCAAGTCAGTGGCCTGCCGCCGCTGAGCTAACATGTTTGCGTCCGCTCTCGATAATTCCAACGCTGGATTCCTTTGTCCGTTTGGCATGCTGGTCTGCGATCCGATAACGCAGTTCAACGTTGTCTCTATTGACTACCTTTGATAGACCAGTGCCGCGACAGACCAAAAATAAAAAGGAAAGAAAAACAACACGTGAAAACTCATACTGCATCCAAAAACCTCCGACGCGCCCTCAGTTCAGCCATGAGCATAGCCCTCCTGACGCTCTGTGGGTGTGGTACAATCATTACGAGTGGAGACGGTCGGATACCTATCGCTTCGACTCCCAACGAAGCCAAAGTCACGATCTACGACATGAATAAAACAGTGGTCGCTATTGGCACCACCCCTGTTGAAATTAAACTTAAAAAAGGTAGCGGCTACTTCCAAGGTGCTGATTACCGCCTGGTTGTGGAAAAAACCGGCTTCCAAACCCGTGAGTTCAAGATCACACATAAACTCAATGGCTGGTACTTCGGAAACTTTTTCCTTGGCGGCGCCATCGGCCTCCTGGCCGTCGATCCTTTGACTGGCGGCATGTGGACTCTGTATCCGGAACGAGTCAACGTGCAACTGACGCCTGCTAGCGCCAGCATTGACGGCGTCAAAATCTCCGTGCTGACAATCGCTCAACTCTCAAATGAGCAGCGATCGCATTTGTTGCCGGTCCCACGCGCACGAAATTAATTCGGCAATTTGGTTCAAGCGCTATGCTTCGGCATAGCGCTTTTTTGGTTTTGATCTCCCGCGCCAGAGATTTGCAGCCTTGGACTCCGGTCTCTTTTGCAGAAGCGCGCCACCTTTAAAACCCTTGTTCCCCTTGTAAAAATATGCGAAACGTTATCGCATATTTATTGTTAGGGCTCAATGACCAGCACACTGAAATTCAAACTCACGATTGCAGCACTCGTGGTTGCAGGGCTTGCCTTTTTGGAGGGAATGTCATTGCTGTGTTACTGCCCCGGCCCATTCATGTTCGCTTTGCCTTTCGCATGTGCAGCTATACTTCTCGGTCCTCGGTGGTCGCTTCGAGTCATCGGCATTTGTTTATGTGCTGCGAGCATCGCGATGGCCGTTCACCAATTTCACCGCAAGCAGCACCTCGACGCGATCATTAGGGCCGCACAGGCACACGCAACGACAAACTCTATCAGCAAATGAACATGACACACTAAAACCGATGCAAGTGTCGGTTCTCACTATTTACACAACTTCTGTTTTTGATGGCTCTTGGGCGAGCGGATTTGACAGGCAAGTCCAACTGCCCATCTCCAGGTTCTCGGCGATCCATTTTACCCTCATTGTTGTTTCCTTCGTAATCTGCCCCCAAAAAGTATTGCACTTTGGAAACGTTAAACTGCGCCATACCGGCCCCGCTAGTGAGTCGTCACCAGCGGTCGCGACGGTTGACGGTCATATCCCACGCCCCTCGATCCGGAG
The DNA here is from genome assembly GCA_963702845.1 of uncultured Verrucomicrobiae bacterium. Taxonomy (GTDB): domain Bacteria; phylum Verrucomicrobiota; class Verrucomicrobiia; order Limisphaerales; family Palsa-1400; genus JAICXV01. The sequence continues at coordinate 2,853,657 of OY969763.1, forward strand.
AGACCCATCGCGTTCTTCGCTCCCTTCGCATCCTTCGCGCGAAATCGGCTCAACTTGCAACGCTTGACACATGTCGTGACTTCATGTTAAACCTTGCAGCCGCCGGTGCATGCCGGCCGCCTGCGAAGGCGAATGTTCTTTGAAATCACAAAACCGAGCCAAAGTGGCACTGAACACGTGTTGCCGGCGGGTGAGCCGTTTAGGAGAAACAAATGTTTCTCCAAAGTTTCTCCAAAGTTTCTCCAACCCTTCTCCGAAGTTTCTCCATGTTTCTCCAAAGAGAAACAATGGGAAGGAATGAGCAACAATGAGCAACATTTTTGAATTTTTCCCGGTTTCCGAATTTCGACCCATTGACACCCAAAAAAGGAGAGGTAGTGAATCCGGAATCAATCACAAAAATGCGGTTCATGACGCTTTTTGACGTCTAAAACGAAATAATCGGTGGTTTGAAGCCTTCGCGCGAAATCGCGTTCAACTTGCAGCGCTTGCCCCCTTCGCGTCTACTGCAAGACCGCAAAGGTCACTGACGTTTGGACTTGTCTGCGCGGTTTCGATACCTAACGTTGTGCCCGGTCCGTTAATGCGTTTGGTTTATAACATTCTGTTCCCGATTTTCTTCGTCCTCAGCGCGCCCTTTTATTTCCTGAAAATGTGGCGGCGCGGCAATTGGCAAGCGGGTTTCGGCCAGCGCTTCGGAATCTATGACGCCACCCTGCGCAGCACCAGCGGCAAACCCTGCATCTGGTTTCACGCCGTCAGCGTCGGCGAAGTCGGCATCTGCGCTCAACTGTTGCGCGAACTCGCCCCAAAACTTCCGAACTACGAGTTTGTTGTCTCCACCACCACTTCCACTGGCATGGGAGAACTGCAACGATTGATGCCGCCGGCCGTCCGCAAAATTTACTATCCCTCGGATTTCTACTTCTCCGTCCGCAGGGCACTGAACACCTTTCGCCCAAGCGCCTTTGTTTTGGTCGAAGCCGAACTCTGGCCAAATTTCCTCTGGCAAACGATGGATCGCCGGCATCCCGATGTTTCTCATCAACGCCCGTTTGTCCGACCGCTCCCTCCGCGGCTACAAACGATTCAATTTCATCTTCGGCCCCATCTTCGCCGCATTCCGCGCCGTCGGTTGCCAAAGCGACGCTGATGCCGCTCGTCTGAAAGAACTCGGCTTCCCCCCCGAACATGTCAAAGCCGTCGGCAACCTCAAATTCGACGCCGCCAAACCCGGCCCCTCGAAAATCGACGCCGCCAAACTCCTGCAACAAATCGGCGTTCCATCGAATGCAAAAATTCTCGTCGCCGGCAGCACCCATGCCGGTGAAGAAGCGATCCTCGCCGGCACCTTCGTGCAACTGCGCGAAAAATTTCCCGACCTCTTCCTCGTTCTCGTCCCGCGCCACTTCGAACGCACGAAACAGGTTTGTGTCGAACTCGACAAACGATCACTGCGATACATCCTCCGTTCAGAAATCACCGCGCAAACAACGGCACGAGAACAAAAACCCGAGTGCCTACTGGTCAACACCACTGGCGAACTGAAGGCCTTCTACGAAGTCGCAACGCTCGTCTTCGTCGGCAAAAGTTTAACCGCACACGGCGGCCAAAACCCGATCGAACCCGCCGCCCTCGGCAAAGCCATCGTCACCGGCCCCAACATGGAAAATTTTCGCAGCATCATGGCCGCATTTCGCGCCAACGACGCCATCGTCACTGTCCCCGATGCGGCCGCGTTGCGCGACAAATTCGCCGAGCTCCTCAAAGACGATGCAAAACGAGCACAACTCGGCAAACGAGCCCTCGCCGTCGTGGAGTCGAACAGCGGCGCAACCGCGCGAACCGTCGACCTGATAACCACCAATCTTTGACGTCTGTCACGGTTTTGAATTGCCTTAAAAGAACCAACATGGCTCAATGACCATAAGATTGCCCCTGACCACAACGTATCAACCTACCGTCCCCTATGAAGCCCCAGTTCACTACACGCTGGTTCATCATCTCTTCATTAATAGCTGCGTTGGCCGCGCACGCCGGAAGTTTTCTCGGCGCAATTTTAACGACGACCAAGGGTCACTGGTCGGCTGATCACGATGCTCGACGGTGCGACCGTCGACATCACCGGCGGCCCCGACGGCAGCGGATGCATGAAAATGACTTTGGCGACGAACAACGTTGACGGAGGATTTATATTGCCGGACCTTGATCCCGGAAATCGCATCCAAAGCTTCGTAGCGACCTTCAATGCCACATGGGAAACGGCACCGCGACGCCAGCAGACGGTTTCGCATTCAACTTCGGTGCCGCTCCTGCTAACTCCACTTTCGGCCCGGCGGGAATCATTTACGGGGCAGGTCTGACGGGAATCTCTGTCGGATTCGACACTTATGACAATGGCACCGCCGACGACCAGGAAGCGCCAGAATGCTGCGTGCGCATGTATCTCACCCGGCAATTCGCCCCAACTCGTCGCGCGTCGCAAGCTGACAAACCAATTGAAGACAGGCGGCGGCTATGTTCCGGTCATGATCCGCATGAACGTCGGCGGAACATTGGACGTGTATTGGAACAACGTAGCCCTTTTCACCAACTTGTTTTTGACCGGGACCGAAGCAACCGGTTGGCGCTTCAGCTTCACCGCTAAAACCGGCGGCTTATATCAAGAGCATTGGATCGACGATCTAAACATCACGACAGTGCAGCAACCGTCCTATCGCCACTACGTCAAATCCGCCTATCCGATCGGCAATAATTCCCTCGCCAACGTCACCAATGCCATCGTGCAAATTCCACTACAAAACGACGTCGATACGAATCTGACCACAATGACATTCAACGGTGTTCAAGTCCCGATCACATGGACCAGCAACGGTGCGGGCAAACCAGTTGCGACCTACGATCCGCAAGGCTTGCCCCCCGGCTCTGTCAACACCGCGACGATGAGCATTGTCGATTCCAGCGGGCCCGCCGAAGTGATGACGTGGACCTTCAGCATCACCAACGCGCCTTTATGGACCCTTGCCCCCGGTTCGCGACCCTATCTTAGCGCAACCAGCGAAACCACGGTCCCAAAATGCCGAAGTCTAGCCTATAATCCATTGTCAAACGTCGTCTATATCGCCAGCAGAGAAACTGCCGCCAACGGCAACATTTATGTCCTCGATGCCAATACGGGCGCTGATTTGTTCCAATTGAACACGGCAGTCGTCACCGCCACCGGCAACCTTCCATTAAACTGTGTTGCTGTGGGCGACGATGGCACCGTTTACGCCGCCAACGAACCGACTGCAAACCAAACCGGCATGATCTATCGCTGGCGTTTTCCGGATAGCAGCACCCCCGGCGAAGTTGTCTATCAAGGTGTGATCAGTGGTAGTTACCGGACTCTGGACTGTTTTGACGTGCGCGGGAATTATACGAACGCTCTCTTCCTAACCGATGCGCAACAGGCAGCCGTCTCCTTTCTGTTTACAACGAGTGACGGAGTCAACTGGACCCCAAATTCTTTCACTCATCCTTACACCGGAACGCAAATTGGGCGGCAAATACAATTCGGACCGACCAACACTTATTTCCTCAAAAAGAAACAAGCGTCCACCAGTACGCCTGCCCTTCCGTTAGACCTGCTCACCGCCTACAACACCACGCCGGGCGATCAGTCGAGCGCAACAGTTTTAAGCTCCGTCGCGGATTATCATTATCAACTCGGTGCAATGGGCATCGATATCAGCAACAATATCGGCGCCGGCGTGTTCTTTTCTTCCGTTGCCGGCGATTACGACCGTCTCTATCTATATGATCTCTCAAATCTCAACAGCCCATTGATGGTCGCCACCTACAACGCCCCACTGGCCGGCAACGGTAGCGCCCAGCAATGCTACAATTTCCCCGTCGCGCACATCGCCAACGCCAACTGGATCGCGCAAGTCGCCATCGGCGGCGGAAAGATTTTCGCCATCGATGCCAACAACGGCATCATCGCCGTTCCGGAATTCCCCCCAGCAAAAACCATCATTGTCCCTCCGCCGGCCCCAAAAATGTCGGTGGTATCCAGCAACGGTTCGGTCGTGATCTCGTGGCCGGTCACGGGCGCTGGCGAAGTTTTGCAGGCAAACCCGACACTCGCTTCCGGAAATTGGTTGAACACCGGCCTCTCGCCTGTGACTGCAAACGGCACAAACACCGTGACCATCACTCCGACCAGCGCAAATTTTTATCGCCTCGCGAAGTGAGCTGATTTGCAATTTAGAACGAATCCTGACAACTTGATTTGAAATATGTCCAGTATTGGAAAACTGATGAAACAGGCTGCTCGCATGCAGCAGCAGATGACCGAAATCCAGGCCCAGCTCGCGGCGCGCAAAGTTGAAGGAACCAGCGGCGGCGGCGCCGTCAAGGTCACCGCCACGTGCGACGGTTCGCTCGCCTCCATCAAGATTGATCCGCAGACGCTCAATCCGAATGACGCGCAGTTGCTCGAAGACATGATTATTGCTGCGGTGAACCAGGCGTTGGCTCAGGCGAAGGAAATCTCCAGCGCTGAAATGGGCAAAGCCACTTCCGGATTCAATATTCCAGGACTGACTTGATGGCCGCCTTGCCCGACGCCATCACGAACCTGATCGCCGCTCTCGGAAAACTTCCCGGCATCGGCCCGCGTTCCGCCGAACGCCTCGCTTTGTTTTTAGTCCAAAGTGAAAGCTCCGCCGTGCGCGACCTCGCTAACATGCTCGTGCAAGCGCGCGAAAAGGTGAAGCTCTGTTCAATTTGCGGAGCACTGACCGAATACGATCCTTGCGCTGTCTGTTCAGATGCGAGACGCGATGCATCAATCATTTGCATCGTCGAACGTCCGACCGACATTCTTAGCATCGAAAAAATGGCAGGCTTTCGCGGCAAATATCACGTGCTCGGCGGGAAAATTTCTCCACTGAACGGCGTCGAACCCGAAGACTTGCGCATCGCCGAATTGGAACAGCGGATGACTCGCGAACCAATCAAAGAACTGATTCTCGCATTGAGCACCGACGTCGAAGGTGACGCGACGAGTTTCTATCTCGCAAAACGTTGGAAGGACAAAGACATCAAAGTTTCACGAATCGCGTATGGCCTGCCCGCCGGCAGCGGCCTGGAGTTCGCCGATGAAATCACGTTGAGCCGCGCACTGGAAGGCCGGCGCGCCATGGACCAATTGTAAGTATGCCAGTTCCGTCCGTTGTAGTTTTCGATTTGGGCAAAGTCCTCGTGGATTTTGACTACGGCATTGCTTCCAGCAAAATCGCCAAAACTTGCGGCATGGAATTAGCCGCGGTGAAAAAGGTTATCGATCAATCGCCGTTGCTCTATCGCTTCGAAACCGGTCTGATTACGAACGAACAATTTTACAAAGAAATTTGTTCGCACACCGGCTTCCGAGATTCGTTCGAAATATTCTGCGGCCATTTCGCCGACATTTTCTGGGAGATCGAACCAATGATCGCGTGGAACGCGACGCTCCGTCGCAAGGGAATTCCGACCTACATTTTTTCGAATACAAACGGTATCGCTGTCCGCCACATCCGTGAACGCTTCCCGTTCTTTGCGAATTTCAACAGCCACATCCTGTCTTATGAGCACGGCTGCATGAAACCAGATGCCGCAATTTATGAAGTCGTTGAGAAACAAACCGGTCGCAAAGGTGCGGATATTTTCTATATAGATGACCGTTCCGAGAACATCGAAGCAGGTCTCAAGCGCGGTTGGCAGACGCACGTTCATTCAAACCCGCAGCAGACGTTTGATGTCGCGAAAAAATTAGGCCTACCTCTGGACTAGTTTCTTCTTCCGTCTTTTTGCAACATCGCTACGATTTGTCGCGTGCGAGCCATCATCATTGCAGCAGGTCGTGGACGGCGTTTGATGCCGACGACCGCTGATTCTCCGAAGTGTTTTGCAGAGGTAAAAGGCAAACGTTTGCTGGACTGGTCGCTGCAAGCGTTTGCGGCCAACGGCATCAAAGACGTTTGCTTCATCGGCGGATACCAGATTGAAAAAGTGCGCCGTGATTATCCGTATTTCACGTTCCGCGTTAACGACAATTGGGAAAACAACAATATCCTAGCCTCGCTCATGTATGCCGAGGACTTGATGAACGAGCCCTTCATCTGCACGTATGCAGACGTCCTTTACACCGCCGACGTTGTCGCCCGCCTGTTGCAAGGCCGCGGGGATATTGTCCTTTCAGTCGATACGAAGTGGCTCGATAGATACGTCCATCGCACCATGCATCCACCAACCGACGCGGAAAAAGTGACGACACAAAACGGACACGTCACGCGTGTTCATCGCGGCATCGCGACCGAAGAAGCGCACGGAGAATACACCGGCCTTGCGAAGTTTTCAGCCGCAGGCGGTGAAGCTCTGCGCAAACATTTTCATCAACGCCGCGCACAATTTTCCGGTAAGCCGTATCGTGAAGCAGCGGTTTTCGAGAAGGCTTATCTCATCCATCTCTTGCAAGACATGATCGAGAACGGCGCGAAAATGGCACACGCGGACACGCCGGGTAGTTATATGGAAGTGGACACGCAACAGGACTTCGAACTCGCAAAGCAACTTTGGCAAGGATAACACATGGCAAAAACACTCTTCCCCACTTCGGTTGTCGGATCGATGCCGCGTTCGGCCTTCGTTCTCGACTTGATCAACGACAAACCGCCGCTCTCCCCCGAGCGTTACGAAAAGGAAATGGACGCGGCCATCCGTTACATCGTCGCGTTGCAGGAGCATGCGGGTTTGGACGTAGTGACAGATGGCGAATGGCGACGTAAATCGTATATTGGCGTCATCGCCGAATTGGCGCACGGTTTCGAACTCGGTTACAATCCTGAAGATGGACGCCCGTGGACGATCGTCGTCGACAAGCTTTCCGCCAAAAAACCCGGCTTCATCGCCAACGAAATCACGTTCCTAAAAAAACTCACGAATCGAACGATCAAAGCCACATTGCCCTCCCCTGCTCTATTGGGTGAACGCATGTGGCATCCGGAAAGATCGAAGAAGGCATACCCGAACCGCGATGATTTTGTCCGTGATTGCGTGCCGGTGTTGCACCGCGAATTGGAACTAATCAAAAAAGCCGGCGCTGATATCGCGCAAATCGATGATCCGCACCTTTGCCTTTTCGTCGATCCCAAAGTACGCGCGCAATATTCGAATGCCGATGCAGCAGCGGATTTTTCCGTCGATATGGTCAATCAGCTTGTCGATGGCGTGAAAGATATCAGACTTGCCGTGCATCTTTGCCGTCGTGCCGGTGCGCGTGTCCGTGGTGAAGCGCAATTCCAAGGCGGCTACGATCCCATTCTCTCCCAGCTAAACCGGTTGAAAGTAAATCATCTGACGATGGAATTCACCGCGCCGGGTGCTGGTGACATGGCCGTGTTCAAGAAATTGCGTGAAGATCTCGAGATCGGCTTGGGCTGCGTCAGCGTTGCGCCCGGACAAGTGGACTCGGCAGAAACGATCGTCAAGCGTGTTGAACAGGCGCTGCAATTTCTCGCGCCGGAACGAATCACTTTGAATCCAGATTGCGGTTTCGCTCCTGGCTCAGGCGCTGTCGTGAGCATGGACGAAGCCTACCAGAAACTGCGGAACGAAGTCGCCGCCGCCGAAATCTTACGCGCGAAGCACGGCTAACCGGCGGCTTGTTTGGCCTGCACGGCTTTAGCCATCGCACTGACCGATTGCAGAGTTTCCTTTGCTTTGGCGGCGTCAGGAATTTTCAGGCCGAAGTTTTTGTCGAGAGCTACGACGAGTTGAAGGGCGTCGACGGAATCGAGGCCAAGGCTCCCGGGACCGAAAAGCGGCTGGTCGTCACCGATTTCGGCAGGAGTAATTTTGAGCATCAAGTTTTCGACCATGATTGCTTTGATCTGTTGTCGCAGTTCAGCTTCGTTCATTCAGACTAATCCTCCATCAATTTTCAAAACAGCACCAGTGACATAACTTGCGTCGTCACTGGCAAAAAAGAGTATTGCGCCGGTGATATCTTCCGGCTTGGCAAGGCGGCGCATCGGGATGCGCTGGCGAATGGCGTCGAGTTCCTGCGCGGCAATGCTGTTGAGGGCTTCAGTCTCAACGTAGCCGGGGCAAATCGCATTGACCGTGATGCCGATGCGGGCGACTTCTTTAGCGAGCGATTGTGTCAACGCAACGACGCCTGCTTTAGCAGCGGCATAATTGGTTTGCCCAGCGGGAGCAACGATGGCGCTCAAGGAAGCGATGTTGATAATCCGGCCTCGGCGCTGGCCGATCATTGTCGGCAACACTGCCTGACATCCGTGGAAGACGGAATCGAGATTGGCGTCGAGAACGCTCGTCCATGATTCCTGCGACATCGTGGCGAGAAGACTGTCATCGTGACGACCGGCGTTATTGACGAGGACGTCGATGCTCTTGCTGCGCTCGGCAATTGTGGCGACGCATTTTTTCCATGCGTCAGGTTTGGTGACGTCAAGTGTTATGCAGGCGCAGCGGTTCGGGAATTCGTTCGCGACCTGGTCTGCGTGGTCGCGTCGTTCTCGGACGGTAAGCCAGACAAAGTCTTCGGGATTGCGGCGTAAGAACGCTCGTGCCATTTCCGCGCCGAGCCGGCCATTGCCGCCGGTGATGATAATAGTGCGTTGGGCCATCTATTTATTTTGCACGAAGCATGCGCCAACGGCTTGCTGGAGACAACCACCGATGCTGACGAGAGCGTTGTTTGCGGTGTTTTGTTTAAGGGCATCGACCGCGGCGACACATTGCCATGCCGAACCCGCCATCATTCCTTCACCGAGAACTGTCTTGGGAGAAATGCGCGGCTGTGACCAATCAGACCAAACAGCATCGTCCGACTTGTCGTAGTTTTTCAAACCCACGCGGCTATCGCACAATAACGAAGCCTCACTGGCGAGCGGCATCAAATCGGCGCGCACGTGTTTTGTCGCGCCAAGTTTTTCCGCTTGGTTTGAATAGAGATGTGGGTCGGTAATGCCGGTGAGTTCAACGGCGCTGGAGCCCTCCACGCGTTGTCGGTTTGAAACATACAACGCACCAGCCCCCTCGCTACAAACAACACGGGGTGAAAACAAATGAAACGCATCCAAAATAGGCCAGTCGATTTCCTCAGCACCGACCACGACACAACCGTCAACGAGGTCCTGATCGAGCCAATCTGCAGCGAGCGCCAAACCTTCTAAAAACCCGCTGGTGTCACCGAGCAAAGTGTAATTGATAGCGGGACTCGGAAGCACGGCGGCGACGTGACTGCTGGGAGCATTGAAAACCGTTTCGGCGAAGACGAGCGGGCTGGCGGTTGCGGGATCATGCCAGGCTTCGTGGTAAAAGCGGCGCGTAAATTGGACACATCCGGCGAGCACACAAAGGACGATGCCGATGCGTTCGGTTTTTGGATCGGCCTTGGCATCAGCAATGGCTTGCAAGGTGGCACTGGCGGCGAAACTGGTAATCGGTGTTGTCCGGCGAAGGCGCGCGTTGGCAAAAATTGCTGGAACTGGATTCGGCGGAGGCACGCGGCGGCAGGCCAATGGTTGCAACCAACCCGGTCGCTGCACGCAGGCGTTTGCGGGAACCTGGTCGTTGGCCAATGCATTGCGCAATGCTTCAACGCTCCAGCCAACTGGCGACACTGCACCTATTCCATTTACGAATACGCGCTTCACTCCGCCCTCCGGAAAATGACGCTGGCATTGGCACCACCAAAACCAAAAGAGTTGCTAAGCGCGTATTGGAGCGGCGCGTCAGTCGGTTTGAGGACCAACGGAAATTTGCAAGCGGGGTCGGCAATTTGCGTGCTGCACATCGGCGGCAACCATTGACCTTGCAGCGCCATCAAGCAAATAGCGGCCTCGACCGCTCCCGCCGCTCCAAGCAGATGGCCGACGCTGGCTTTCGTGGAACTCACATGCACACGCGACGCAGCTTCCCCTGCCCAGCGCGAAATCGCGGCAGCTTCGGCGGCATCGTTTAGAGTCGTTCCTGTGCCGTGCGCATTGATGTATTTGATCTGTTCGGTTTTCAACCCAGCCGATGCACACGCTGCAGACATCGATGCCAAGGCAGCGTTTCCTTCAGGTTGAGGCTGCGTCAGGTGGTGGCAATCCGTCGCTGCTCCGTAACCGACGATTTCACCGATAGATTTTGCACCGCGCGCTTGAGCGTGCTCGGCGGATTCAAAAATAAAAACTGCGGCCCCTTCACCCAAAGCCAAGCCATTGCGATTCGCATCGAATGGACGGCATTGTGTCGGCGACAGTGCTTGGAGCGAATCGAAACCAGTGAAAACCATTTCGCAAAGCGCATCATACCCGCCGGTCACCACAACGTCCGCCTGGCGATTGCGCACCATTTCAAACGCGTGCCCGACGGCGTTGGAACCGGACGCGCAGGCGTTGGCGATGGTGATGGTTTGTCCAGCGATTCCAAGGGCCTCGGCGAGCGTTGCGATTTGGGTTTGTGCGAGATACTGCAGGACGCGCGTAGCTTGTTTTGTTTTTGCAAGCGGTTGTTCGATGGCCGTTCGATAATAGGACTGCCCCATGGTCATGCCGCCACTCGTCGTTCCGAGAACGATAGGCGTTTTGTGCAATGACGCCGCGCTCAGATCCAGTTTGGATTGGCCCAGCGCTTCATCAGCAGCGGTGAGCAAAAGTTCCGCGGCGCGATCAAGGCGGTGCGTGGCGCGCGAGTGCAACTTCATTGTTGGGACATCGGACGGGATGTCCGCTTCCGCAGCGACTTTGGTGCGATGCTTTGACACATCAAACAAAGTCACGCCACGAAAAGCGCGGCGTCCGGTGCGAAAACCTTCCGCGTTTTGATTCCAGCCCCGCCCCAGAGACGTAATGATGCCGACGCCGGTAATCACGACGCGAGCAGATGACGATGAGCCCCTTGGACGCGGAAAAAGCACTGCGTAAAGAAGTCTTAAACGCTATGTGTTTTCAAGGTTAAACGTGTGTTTTGCGGGCATTACATTTTGAATGTGGCCATTCCGTTCTGAACTATTGGGCATTGCCTCCAACATCGTTTTGCTGTTTTGGACGAACACACCAACATCTAGCCACATGCTAGCATCGCACTGGCGAGTATCTGATAAGGGGAAACCGCCAAACATGTATCCGAAATTATTCCGACTTCGCCAATCTGCCATCGCTTCGAACGCGCAAACGTTGGCCGCGCCAAATGACGGTGTTGCCGACAAACGAAAGAGCCCAAACGGCAACTCCCAAAAGATCGCTGACCGGCGCCAGCCAGAAACAGCTGAGATGTTTGTTCGATTGCGTCAGCCTGCTCTGCAGATGGATCGCAGTGATCATGCGAAAGAACAAAAAGCCAGCGGCACAGAGCGCGGCTTCTGGATCAATGATCATCCAAAGCACAGGCCACACCGAGGCGTTGTTCAGGATGCTCATAAAATATGGCAACGGTTGGCAGATGCGGATAGTGCGCGCCCAACGTAATTGATGCGCCCAAACTTTTCCCCATGATTGCTGCGCTTCGTAGCAATCAACGGCGATTGTTGAGAACTCGATACGCTTTCCGGATTTGGCAACGCGGCGGCCAAGTTCGTAATCGTCGGCGAGATAATCAGCCAGTGCTTTGAAGCCGCCGATTTTTTTAAGCTGCGCCTTCGGCAAGGCCATGACAGCGCCGAGAGCAAACTCAACTTTCTGAATGCTACGCGATTGCAGGACCTGGCTCCAAAAATCGGCGTTCACAGCCACCGCTTCCCAGCGCATCGCGAGCGTGCTCGGATTAGCGAGACGGTAAAAACAATTCACTAGACCGATCGTTGCGTCTTCAAACATTGGCACCACGTTCGCCAAAAACTCAAATGGGACGAACACATCGGAATCGCTAACAATGACCAACTCGTGCGCGATTGCCGGTTCCAGTTGGGCAAGGCTGGAAACTTTTCCGTTCGTGCCGATCGTCTGGTCGCAGATTATCAATTCGGCGTTACACTTCGGGTGCTCAGCCATTAGCTCGCTGACGACGGTGCAAACCGGGTCGTCAGGTGACGCGACACCGAAGAGAATCTGCACAGGCCCGGCATGCTGTTGAGTCATCCAGCTTTTAAGGCAGCGTTTGGTTTCGGCATCGCACCCGCGTAAAGGTTTTAAAACCGTGACACCCTTTGACGAAGGCGGCGCGAGACTTCGGCGATGTAACGGAAAACGGCACGCCACGGCCCAGCGCCAAAACGTCAGCGCCAAACTTAAGTAGGCCAATATGGCAAACGCCAGTTTCAAGGTGGAGACACTAAACAGACGCGGTCGCGTCAGCAAGCGGCTTGAGGCATGGCGCAGATACAAACCGCTTGCTGACGCGCCCGGCTCTGCTAGCCTGCCGCGCGATGAGTTCGCTTCTGATCACCGGCGGCCGTGTTATTGATCCGGCAAATCATTTCGACGCTGTTGCTGATGTGCTTGTCGAAAACGGGAAGATTTCTGCATCGGGCACCGACGCGGCACTGAAAGCTCCCAAGAAAATCGAGCGCTTCGATGCCAAGGGTTTGATCGTGTGTCCGGGCCTCATTGATATTCATGCACACCTGCGCGAACCGGGGCAATCGTCCAAAGAAACAATCGCGACCGGCTCGGCTTCAGCCGCACGCGGCGGATTCACTTCTGTCGTGTGCATGCCGAATACTTCGCCTGCGATTGATAACGCCGGAACCGTCGCCCTTATTCGCGAAAAGGCCGCGCGCGAAGCTTCCATTAACATTTTCGTCGCCGGTGCGATCACGAAAAACATCGCCGGTGAAGAACTCGCGCCGATTGGCTCACTGAAAAAGGCTGGGGTCATTGCGATCACAGACGATGGCCATTGCATCCAAAATCACGAATTGATGCGGCGCGCTCTGGAATATGCCGGAATGTTTGACCTCATCGTCATGGATCATTGCCAGGATTACTCGATGGTTTCCGACGGTGTCGTCCATGAAGGTTATTGGAGTGCGGCTTTGGGTTTGCGCGGTTGGCCGGCGCTAGGTGAAGAATTGATCGTGGAAAGAAACATTCGATTGGCCGAGCTAACTGGCACGCACATCCACTGCCAACATTTGAGTTCGGCGCGAAGTGTCGACCTGATTCGCGAAGCTAAAAAGAAGGGCATTCCAATTTCTGGAGAAGCTTGCCCGCACCATTTCACCCTGACCGATACGACGATCGCCGGAAGCGACAAGTTTTGGAACAGCGACGGCAAAGAGCTCATTGCGGGCGGTGGCGAGTTACCGCAATGGCCGGTGTATGACACAAATTTCAAAATGAATCCGCCGTTGCGAACCGCTGCCGATCGCGCTGCGCTGATTGAAGGATTGGCCGATGGAACGATCGAAATCATCTCCAGCGACCACGCGCCGCATTGTGATTACGAAAAGGAAGTGGAGTTTGACTATGCGCCGTTCGGCATTACCGGTTTTGAAACCGAGCTACCGCTGTCATTGATGCAACTTTATCACACCAGCAAGCTCTCCCTGCCCGCTTTGATCGAGAAGTTTACCAGCGCCCCAGCGCGTCTGCTGAAACTGAACAAAGGCAATCTCAGCAACGGTATGGATGCTGATATCACGATCATTGATCCCGATAAGAGTTGGCTGTTCAAAGCTGACGAGACCGCCAGCAAGAGCAAGAACACGCCCTTTCATAATTGGCCGATGCGCGGCAAAGCCGTTGCGACAGTGGTCGCCGGAAAAATCGTCTGGAAGGAATCGGATTCTGTGTTAGTGTCAAATACTAGTGCAGCAATGACAGAATAACCGCCACTCACCCGGCAATATCTATACACCCATGAAAAAAGTTATCGTCGCTCTACTCGCCTGTTGGGCCGCTTTCCAAGTCGCCGCGGCTGACAAACTCGACTGGCAAACGGACCTTACGAAAGCTCAGGCGCAGGCCAAAAAAGAAAAGAAACTCGTCCTGCTCAACTTCACCGGTTCGGACTGGTGCGGATGGTGCATCAAACTGAACCACGACACGTTTTCCAAACCAGAATGGGCGACCTACGCCAAGACGAACCTGGTTCTCGTCGAAGTGGATTTTCCCCACTCCAAAGAACTGCCGGAATCATTAAAAAACGCGAACGACGCCTTGCAGAAGAAATATAAGGTGGAAGGATTTCCGACTATCGTTGTGGTAAAGCCGGATGGCACCGTGGTTTGGACTAATGAAGGCTATCTCGCTGACGGACCGAAAGCCATGATCGACGAAATCGAGAAAGCAAAAAAAGGAGCCTAGTTGCTTAAAAACAATTTTAATATTGCAAGCGTGGCTGAATCAGCCACGCTTTTTTCTCAATAAATAATGAATCGTCCCGCTGTTATCGCTCTTGAAGATGGATCTGTTTTTCGCGGCACCGCCTTTGGCGCCAGCGCTGAAGCTTGTGGTGAAGTGTGCTTCAACACTTCGATGACGGGTTATCAGGAAATTCTCACCGACCCGTCCTACAAAGGCCAAATCGTTGCGATGACTTACCCGCTCATCGGCAACTACGGCGTGAACACACACGACGTCGAGTCGTGGCAACCGCACGTGGCTGGTTTTATCGTGCGTGAGCTTTCGCCCATCGTGAGCAATTGGCGCGCAGACATGTCGCTGCCGACGTATTTGGGAAAGAATGGTATCCCCGGAATTCAAGGAATCGATACACGGGCGTTGACCAAGAAATTGCGCGTGCGCGGTGCGTTGAATGGTTTCATTACCACAAAAGAAATTTCAGACGCGGAAGCCATCGATCGTGCGAAGAATTGGCCCGGATTGGTCGGTGTCGATTACGTGAAGGAAGTCACACACAAGAAGCCGTTCCTGTGGGATGAAAAAGATGAGCAAAGCGGCGATTTTACGCTGCCCGTTGGCAACACCACTCGCGCTATCTTCGGACCGTTGCCGACTGCCGATATTCCGATTGTCGCCTATGACTTCGGAATGAAATACAATATTTTGCGGCGTTTGCGTCAGCTTGGATTCAAACCCCAGGTGGTGCCGGCAACGACGCCTGCCGAGGAAGCCCTGAAATACAAACCTGCTGGAATCTTCCTTTCCAATGGCCCCGGCGATCCGGCGGCGCTTGGTTACGCTGTGCAAGCGGTTTCTCATTTGGTGAAGAGCGGCGTCCCGATTTTTGGGATCTGTCTTGGGCATCAGATTCTCGGACAAGCATTCGGCGGCAAGACTTTCAAACTCAAGTTCGGTCATCGCGGCGCCAATCAACCGGTCAAAGACTTGAATTCAGGTAAAGTCGAAATCACTTCGCAGAATCATGGTTTCGCCGTAGATGCAGCCTCTCTGCCAAAAGACGTGCAGGTCGATCGCATCAATTTAAACGACCAAACGGTTGAAGGCATGCGCCACAAAACGAAGCCGATATTCTGCGTGCAATATCACCCAGAAGCTTCCCCTGGACCGCACGATTCAACGCCGCTGTTTGCTGAGTTTCGGCAGTTGATCGAGAAGAAGGGTTAACTGAAAACGCTTCTACGCGTCGGCGACTGAACCCTCCACTCGCTCGTAGATTTATTTGCTCTCTTTCGAACCACGTTCGATCAGGCGCTTCGTTAAAAACACCAGACCGCCCATTTGGATCCATTCAGACACGATATTACCGACGACCTGGCCCCATTTAGAATTTGCGTCCATGCGAAAGTAGAGAATCGCCCAGCCAATCCCCGTGATCGAAAGGAAGATCAGCAGCGAATGGCACATCAAGAAGTTAAAGATTCGATTCGAATAATGGCCCCGAAACGGTCTGCTCTCCGCTGACCCAATCTCAATAAGAAATTTAGTCCCTAAAATAATGACGACCGATCCGCTCCAATCCGCTATCGCATTACCATAAAACGCTCCCATGTGCGTCGTCGGGTCAGAGTTACAATAAAGTCCAATCCACAAAGCCAGTAGCGCGATCGCCACGATGCTGAGCGAGTGTTTGTGAATAAAGCGCGCCAATGGTGAACGATGTTTTTTCCAGGCGGGTTGGTCGGATTTCATTTGTCTCGTTTCAGTGTTTGCGCGAGAAAGGCGAGCACGCGCTGCTCGTATTGTCCCTTCACAAATGCATGCAGATTGACGTGCCCTGCCCCTTCCACTGCCCAAAATTGCTTTGGCTCAACCGCGGCGGCAAACAACTCATTGGCTTCAACAAGTGTTGTTTGATGATCCTCCGTTCCCGCCAGGAAATATTTTGGAACCGATACTTTGCTCACGCCATCGATTGGTCGGAGTTGGTTGGGACTGATATCAAGGCGCAGACCCAACTGACACGTCAAAAGCGGTGTGAAAATTTTTCCGACCGGCCCGAGTCGCATCACCATGCGATCTTCAGTTGCGCGCACGATATCGGGATAAACGCTTTCCAGAATCATCGCATCGACTTGTAACGGTGGATTCGCAAGCAGCGCGGCGGCTCCTCCCATTGAAACACCGATGAGACCGATTTTTGCCTTCGGGTTCCTTGTTCTCGTAAACTCCACTACTGCTTGTGCATCTCTGCTTTCCAGATAGCCGAAAGTGATTTGTTTTCCCGGACTTTCACCATGTGCTTGAAAATCGAACAGCAAAGTTCCGTAGCCAGCTTCGTGTAAGAACCGCGCGCGGCCCATCATATCGCCGCGACAACCCCGGACACCGTGCATCAGAATGATGACCGGCGCGTTGGAGTCGGGCGACGCAAAGAACCATCCGCTCAAGTCCGAACCGGACGCGCTTTGAATCTTCACCGTTTCTGCGCGTAAATCTGAGGGCAATGGACCGGATTGGCGTCTGGAAGGCGCGGTGAGAAAGCCACCTACCAGCCACGTGATGGATAATCCTGTCAGGAATAGGACCAAAATCGATATCGATAAAACCTTTTTGCGGACAAATGTCATCGCTGCCTCAAAATTTTTATTTGCAAAAGCCAGAACTCCATACGAGGTTTCCGCTAGATAGAGGGGCATTGTCAAGATTCCATTGCGTGGTAAATCTTCAGGTGAACTCAGTTCGATGATGATTTGAAACCCGGTAGTCGGGAACAGCGACGGAAGCCAGCAAGCCGTCTCGCCAAAGTAGTAGTTGCATGAACACTAGATTGTACGTGGGGAATCTTTCCTTCGACACGACGGAAAATGATCTCCAGGACCTGTTTGGTCAGTTTGGTCCAGTTTCGGACGTTAACCTGATTACCGATCGCATGAGCGGGCGCTCCCGTGGATTTGCGTTTGTGACCATGGGCACCCCGGAAGCAGCGCAGGCCGCCATTCAAGGAGTGAGCGGTAAAGATATTGGTGGTCGCGCGATCACCGTCAACGAAGCCCGTCCGAAGGAAGAAGGCGGTGGCGGCGGTGGCGGCGGCGGCCGTGGAGGTGGCGGTGGTTACCGTGGCGGCGGCGGCGGCGGTGGTGGTGGTGGTGGCCGTGGCGGTGGTGGCGGCGGACGCCGGGAATACTCACGCTAAGGTTTGTTTTTCACGCGGCGGGCGTAACACCCCGCCGCGCTTTTAATTCTTCTTTCGCGATTTCGCGAACCGAAGCAACTTAGTCTCATGAGACAAGCTTGCTGCGTCCTTTTAATTTTTTCGTTTGCCGCATTCTCGCGCGCTGCTGAGAAGGATTTGCCACGCGGTGTCGAAGCCAAGCAATACACCGGCTGGGAAGAATGCGTTTTTCTCAATGCCTCTGAAACACCCGTTCAGGCGATCATTGTTCCCGCGATTGGCGGTCGCATCATCAACTTCAGTTACGACAACGACAACATCCTCTTTGAGAATGCCGCTTCCGCCGGCAGAACTGTTGCCGATAACAAAGGACCGTTCTGGGCCAGCGGTTATCAATGCGACATCGGTCCCGAAATCGGGCATATCCCGCCACACGATCAACTTTGGATCGGGGCCAATACCTGGAAAGCGCCTCACGATTACAATGTGAACCTAACCAGTCAAACGGATACAAACCTCGGCATTGCCATCGATAAACAAATCGTAATGGCACCCGACACCGGGGAGCTCGGGATCGTGCAGCGATTGCGCAACGAATCGAGCAGCGCGAAATCCTATTGCCTATGGGATCGCAGCTTGTGCAAAGGCGGTGGCTACGCCTTTTTCCCGCTGAACAAACATAGTCACTTCAAGCATGGGTGGTCAGTCCGCGCGAGAGTCGAAAATAATTACGTTTACGACAGCGAGAACCCTAGCCTGCCCCAGGTCCAAATTCTCGACGGTGTGCTCGTCACTGAAACATTTGGGGAACCGAGCAAGATCGGCGCGGACAGCGACGCAGGTTGGGTCGCTTATGTGCGCGGCAAATTACTTTTCGTGAAATATTTTCCGTACAATCGGAAGGGCAAATACACGGATGGCGGCAACTCTGTTGAAGTCTATTTCGATCAACGCGTCGCCGAAATTGAACCGCTCAGTCCCGAAACAAAACTCGAGCCCGGCCAAAACTTCAGCTTCCCCGAGAAATGGGTGCTGATTCCGTTGAAGAAGGAAGTCACCACCGTGCAACAAGCACGCGATTTGGTGAAACGAATTCCCCCGTCGCCTTTCAAATAACTTTGTAGCAGCCGACGTGAGGAGGCTCTGACTGATTTCGAATTCCGCGAGCTACCGGTCCCACATCGCTCTGTCATCACCTCGCGGATACTGCCAGCCGAGCGAACTGGATTTCAGGGCTTTGGCGTGTCCATCTACGAATGCGCAATTCGCCAGTCCATTATGCCGATTAAAGACGCGCACCGGATTGCGATGCCATTGATCATTGCGCGCCGCAGGCGTCAAAAAAAGCCACACCCCATATCCTTCCCAGTAGTTTTCTCGATTAATAGAAGCAATCCAGAGATCCGCATTTGTCTCCTTTACGTTGTCGATATAGGCGGAATCCGCAAACATCACCGTCTCTGACGGTCTTCTGACCGACGACACTTTGACAAATGGACCCGTGGCCGGGTCGACGTTTTCCGGAAACACACCGAGTTCGTTGAAATTCATGCCGATGCCATAAAGGTTCGTCAACGTCACACCAGCTTGTGTTGGGAACACATCTGGACAGCTATAAAGCTTCGGACCGCCCTTGGTGTAAGGCCGCAATATATCCGGCCACCACAAATAATCTTGATACGGGATCAGCCGGTCGGACGGCAACGGATTCACCACGCACGCAATCGGAACAATAATATCCCGAAACTCCCCCGTGTAGAGCGTGCTCGCAATTCCGATCTGGTGCATGTTGTTGAGACACGTTGTCGCCCGCGCCTTTTCTTTCGCGCGAGACAACACCGGCAAAAGGAGCGCCGCCAAAATCGCAATGATTGCGATCGCCACCAACAGCTCGGTCAACGTGAATGCTTGTTGTCGCACGGAATATTCTATTCAACTGTCAGCCCAACCATAAAGGGAACACTAATTGTTTTATCCGAGACATAATCGATCGTCGACAGCGTTAGGTTTGAATGGGGATTGATAAAAGTTGTCCGATACAACACCAGCGATTCGTCGGGCTGCATCCTTTTAATCATCGGGTTCATTCCAACCCAGGCTGGTTCGGTCAACGAATCCGTTTTGAGATTCAATGAATTCACACCCGTCTTGAACAACGGAGCCCACCAGTCCCAAACGTTTACCCCAGGAACAATGCGTAGTTCACTTTTACTGCCATCAGAAAAATGAAGGACCAACTGCCCGATCGGCTGTCCAGCCATCTCGAACGAAATGAGTCCCGCGCCATGAAGAATATGAATCTTGCTGCACTGTCGATCGATCCGGATGTCCTTCACCCTCGCTGGATAATCATTTCCCTTCTTATAATGATCAAGCCACCCGCCAGTAAGATATACAGCTCCCTCAACGTCAAATGGCACACCTCCGAAAATGTGCGTTCCAGTCGGTAACTGCGCCAAATTATCCGAATTATCGCCTTTGTCCCCCAACGGCCCGTCAGCCAACTTCGTGTTAACGTATGGCTTCAAATCAATCGTCACTGCATCCGTCGTGTCGTTGACTTGTTGCCTCGCCTTGATCTCTTCCTCCCTCGCCCGTTTTTCACCCGGCCAAACTTCCGCACGAAGTTTTAAGATTTCTGCTCGGTGCGGACTCTTTTTAAACACGCGGTTCATCGAATTATCGAGGACAGAACCGGGTATGGAAGCAAACCGCTGCCGAAGAGCCGCTTTTTCTGCAGCTTGCCGCTTCGCCGCCACGCTCTTCAAAATCACCGTTGCGGTCCCTGCCAATAACAAGACAACCGCCGCGCCGATTACCGTTTTCGTTTTTGACCAAGCCATGAATTTTATTGCTCCTTTTACGAGGGTTAAAGTCGAACTACTCACGACGACCCCGTGGATCGCCGTGGTAGTTACCGTTCCTGCCAAGCCGATCGGCGCGGCCTGCACCGAGTTTCCCGAAATCGCAGCCACGAGGATGACTGAGGTAAGCGTGACTCCTTGTTTGCTGAAGAACCGTCGAAGTTTGTCGACCGCGCGCGTCGTTCGTTTGTGCGCTGCCCATTCGCCGATTCCCAAGACGCTGGCTGTTTCCGATGCCGATTTGTTCTCGAAAAACCGCATCGCCAAAATGGCGCGCTCATTAGAGGTCAGGTTTTCCATCGCTTGCTCTAGAAACGGCGCGAGTCGGGCCCATGCCTCCTCAGGGCCAAGTTCAGAATTCAACGTCTGCATAGCTGCATCTCGTTCTCGGATTTCCCGGCGAAGTCTCGACCTTAACAGTCTTTTCGAAGTAAACCGTGTCGTTTCATACAACCAACCCACGAGAACCGTACGCGGGCTCAATCGGTTCGCCTTGCGCGCCAGAATCAGGAAGACCACTTGCGCCACCTCCTCGGCGTCACGTGCATCACCGACGCGACGCAACGCCGCGGAATACACCATATTCAGATGGCGTTTAACCAGCTCGGCAAAAGCCGATTCCGAGCCATTATCGGCAAACTCTCGCAATAGCTCCATGTCATCTGGCTCGGCCATCTAAATAAGTAATCCCCGACCGCGGCGAAATTGGACATCTATTTTCACAAATGTCTCCGCCACGACCGGGGATGATGCCCACCCGCACCTCCTACTTGAAATCCGCCGCTGAAAAATTCTGGTTCACCTGAATATTTTCCTGCGTTTGCGTGTAGATAAACTCACCCGACTTCATTGCTTTGGTCGTGTTCTTCATCATCGAATCCATTCTAGCGCGCACCTCCGCTATCGCCTCCGGAGTCACCGGTTTTTTTTGTACCCGAAGCATCTCGGAAAGGTCGGCATCGGATAGCTTTATTTCAGCCGAACTCATCGTAACGGAAGTTCGGGTGCGCCGGATCAAGTGGTCCTGTTTGCCAATCCAAAATGTGTTTTTAAGTTTCCCAACTCGCGAAGCCATTTTGCCTGCGAGACCAGCTTGTTTGGGAATTGCACTTGTATCCAACTCCATCGTGATCACGAAGCAATCCGCTTCGCCAACCTTCTCATCCTTTCCTTTTGTCTGACGCGAACTCCCACTCTTCGCGGAACTCAACATATTTCCCCAACCCTGGTTGAAAAACACGGACGGTATCATCGAGGCCGCCAGCGACGACACGCCAGTCGCCGAACCAATTGCCAACTGCATATTCTGAAATTTCTGCACTTTCCCTTGCACGCCGCCCGCACCAGTCATCTGAAAATAGTCCCCCGTCCCGTCGTTCCAAGTCGCACCTGTGCTGGTAAACGCACCACCGGTTTGTGTCCAATCGACGTGATACAATTGCGGGCGTTGCAACCGAATGTTGAATGCTGTTTCCGTGTTTGCACCACCCCCACTCACAAGGACCGTTCCGCTGCTGCTGTAACTCGATAGCGCCGCATACGCGTCCATCGTGCCTTTCACGATTTGTTGCGCTGCCGCGTCGCTTCCATTCGCTGTTTTCGAAATCGCCACCGTCGCCACACCGCCAATGAATAAAGCTGCTACGCCCACACCGATTGCTGTTTTCGCCTTTGACCATGCCATAAGTTTAAGTGCTCCTTTAACTAGGGTTATTGTTGAACTGCTGACGGCGGCCCCCTTGGCCGCCGTCGCAGTTACCGTTCCTGCCAAGCCAATCGGTGCTGCCTGCACCGAGTTGCCCGAAATCGCTGCTCCGATGATCGCGGTCGTAGAAACCACGCCACGCTTGCTAAATAATTTCCGCAGCTTCTCCAACGCGCGGGCAGTCCGTTTATGCGCCGCCTGCTCATTGATGTTCATCAACGCCGCCGCTTGCGCCGCGCTTTTGTTTTCATAGAAACGCAAAGCCAACAGCGCCCGATCCTTTTCACCCAATCGCGACATCGCCGTTTCAAGATGTGGCGCAAGTTGAGGCCAAACACCTTCGTCGTCGGATTGGTTCAAGTGCGATTGCATATACGCTTCCTGTTCCCGCGATCGGCGGCGCGACTGTGCCCGCAAAAATCCGGCTGCGGTGAACCGCGTAGTTTCGTAAAACCAACCAGTTAACACAGTGCGATCGCCCAATTTGGCTGCTTTTTTTGCGAAGATAACGAAGACAGCTTGCGTGACGTCGTGGGCCTCGGCATCGCCGGTCAGACGCAACGCCACGGAATACACCAGATTGATGTGACGCCGAACCAGCTCAGAAAACGCTGGTTCTGATTCCTGGTGCACAAATTGCCCCATCAATTCCATGTCGCTGACATCCTGCATCTACATAGTATTGGCCGGTCAGCGTTGGAACTGGACATTTTATTTGAACGCCCCAGCGGCGTCAGCCAACCTCAGGCAGCGAACGGCTAGGCCCAGGTTCACGCCTTCGGTCGAGAGAAGACGTCGTCGGCCACCGCCTCATTGCGTTTGACCTCGGTGAACTTAAGCGTCCAGTGTTCCGCTCCGCTCTGGCGCAAAACGAACGGCAATACTAACCCGTCAATCTCCCGATAATCCTCACCATCCATTTGATACTGCTGAGCCCCGATTGCGTAATTGATCCGAACCAACAACCCTGTCTGCGTATCGAACCACAATTGCGGCGATTGGTCCTGTAACTTCACTTCAACAACATAGGCCGAACGTTTGCCGATCGGTTCCTTACCTTTGAGGCTGGCCTTCGGAAGCAGCGCGGCGAGAGAATCACCTCGATAAGCACCCAAAATAATTCCCGTCACGAGCGCGTTAACCGGATCCAAATCAGGACCTCCCCATGGAGAGACTTCCCACCCAGCCACTCCATCGAACCCGCGACGGAAAACCGGGTTACCTCCCGCCTTGAGCACCTCAAGCCAACGATCTGGCGCCTTGACTATCGCCGCGGCGTCCAGCGTTCCTAACCCATCTCCACTTTCGAAAACGCCCTTCATCGTCAGCGTCGTCGTCTTGTCTGCGCCGGCCATCGGACCTTTGCTTTTCGTGTAGCGCGCAAAAATTTCGGCAACCGTTGGCGATGAAGAAACATTCTTCGAGACCACCGTTACCGTTCCTGCGGCAAGCAAAACTGCCACACTCGCGATGATACCGACTTTTACCTTTGACCATGCCATAAGTTTGATTGCTCCTTTTACGAGGGTTGATGTTGAACTGCCGATGGCCGCTCCTTTAGCCGCCGTCGCAGTAACCGTTCCTGCCAAGCCAATCGGCGCTGCCTGCACCGAATTACCCGAAATTGCCGTCGCAATGATCGCCGTCGTCGAAACCACACCGCGTTTGCTGTAAAACTTGCGCAATTTATCCAAAGCCCGTGACACGCGTTTTTGCGCAGTATCCGGGTCAACGCCTAGAATGTTTCCAACTTCGTTGAGCGGTTTTTGCTGGTAGAACCGCAAAACGATTGCGCTACGATCACGCTCGTTGAGTTGGGCCACCGCTTCGTCGAGCAGCGGCGACATTTGCGCCCATGCTTTCGCATCGGGTTCATTCAAGAGCGATTGCATATACGCCTCCTGTTCGCGGTGCAGCCGTCGATATTCCGTCCTCCGGGTATTGCGCGCTACGAAATGCGCAGTGCGACAAAGCCAGCCGGCGAGCACCGTCGTATCACTCAGCTTCCCGGCTTTTTGAGCGAGGATTATAAAAACAGCCTGCGCGACTTCCTGGGCCTGCTCTGGATTCTGAACTTGTCGCAATGCGGCGGAATAGACGAGAGCGATATATCGCTCCACCAGCATGGAAAAGGCTTCTTCCGATTGCCGGGAGGCGTAAGCAGACAATAATTCCGCGTCATCCAACTCGCTCATTACCTATAATTGTCTGCCCGCGAAAGAATCCGACAATTTAATTTGCGAGAAGCCTGGCGCAGGTCACTTCAATCGTGAGACATAGACAAACACCAGCAGGGTTTCCGGCGCGTCCCCCTCGATTTTGCTGTTTAAAACAACCGTCTGCCCGGAAGCGACCGCCAAAGTCTGTTCTTTTATGTTGGTTACGCGAATCGAAGGCGACGGCCCATCCACCAAGTCCCGCAATTCAGCTTCAACCTTCAACGCAATCCTCGAATCCCGCTCAACTACAGGTGTCACACTCAGGGTGGTTCCGACAAACGCGTTTGTGCCGATGGCCTCGACCGTTTTCTGCATTGAACCCGTCGCTCCCATACCAGTGGCGGTGGTAATACCGGGCGCATCATATAAAGTGACACCCGGGTGTTTATTGATAAGCGCGCGAAATGCCTTCGTGCTGGGGTCGACAGGAATCACTGGCTTTGCGAACTCCTCGAGAATGGCGCTGACATTCCCGGTTGGAGTTCTGACGAACAAGCCTTTGATCAAGACCTGCGCTTTTTTGCCGGAATTATTTTTGCTACCGAAGGGGGTTGCCGTCCCTTTGTCAGACAGCGCTACTGTGGCCACGCCACCCGCCAATAAAATTCCTGCGGCGATACCGAATGCCAATTTGAGTTTTGCGTAGGTCATAATCTTGAGCGTTCCTTTCACTAGGGTTGAGGTTGAACCGTTGATTGCTGCGCCACTGACAACAGATCCTGAAATTGTTTGGGCCAAAGAAATCGGGGCGGCCTGCACCGAATTACCCGAAATTGCCGTCGCAATAATTGCGGTCGTGGAAACCACACCGTGTTTGCTGAAATACCTGCGCAACTTTTCAAGGCTGCGATTGACACGCATCTTGGACGCATCCTCACTTGCGCCCATCGCTGCGCCGACGTCCTTAAAATTCTTATCTTGATAGAACCGGAGCACGATTGCGTCTTGTTCCTTCTCGCCCAATCCGGCAATCGCGGTTTCAAGCAGCGGCGAGAGTTGAGCCCACGCGTCAATTTCTGGTTCATGGCTGCTAGATTGCATGTAAGCCTCCTGTTCGCGTGCAAGCCGGCGGCGCTGTTGTTTCAACGCGTCAGCCGAAGCAAATCGTGCGGTGCGACAAAGCCACCCGGGAAGAATCGTCTTACTGCTGAGCGAACCCGCCTTGCGCGCAAGAACGATGAACACCGCTTGTGTGACATCCTGCGCCAGGTCTGCGTCCGTCACTTGTCGCAGTGCAACGGAATAGACGAGATTAACGTGCCGCGCGACGATCGAGGCAAAAGCCTCCTCGGAGCCCGTCTCCGCATACCTTCGCACCAAATCCATGTCGTCACTCGTCATCTCGCCTATATATGGACGCCCAAGCAGAAAAGTAACTGACTATTTCGCAACCCTAACCCGCGAAGCCACTCCGAAGCCCCGTAGGGCGACATAATTATAGCCCAGGGTGAAAGCGCGGCCTTGAGGGCCCACGCGAAGCGTCCTCGTAATAACTTGTTCTGATGTGCGCCGCAACCCTGGGTAAACCGCCTCAATCGCAGATTCACTTTGCCGAAGGCGCGACGAAGGAGTTAAAAACCCATCTTCAGCAAGTGCCGCCAAACCTGCGCACCCCCAAAAAACCTGTTTGGATATCAATTGCTAGGCCACACTACACGCCCGTGCATTCCAAGCTAAGTATCTTGGCGCTGTGCCTGCTGATCGCAGGTTGTTCGTCCGTCGACTCTAAAACGACCTGATCATTGTGGCGTCGCGGCTACGTGTGAATCGAAATAGAGTTGATTGCGAACGTTCCCGTGGGCCGGATTGATCGGCTGATACCAAAAATATTGCGCCGCGGGAAAACCGTTTTGCTGGTCCACATCCGTAAGCGCCCATGACAGGGCCGGATTGTAGATTTCGCGCAAACGTTTCGGAGCCTCATCCGCGTTCGTAAACGGCGGGGTCTGCGAATGGGGGTAGCCAAACGGTCGGGTCACAACACCTGAATTAATATTGGTGACAACAGGATTGGCCATGTAGCTCAACGGCATGGTCAACGCCATCAAGGGCGTTCCAGGATCAGCCGAAAACCAATGCCGCGCCGCCGAAGGACATCTGGCCAGGAGCATGTTCTGCGGAGTGGATCGAGGTGCCGGCAGTCCCATGTAGGTCGCGATGTAATACGGCAGCCGGGTGGCATCCTGATTGTCGTAATTCTCATAAAACCCCAACCAGACCGGCCCCGGCAATCGATCGTCGTGCTCGCTGGCGTACAATTGGAACGCAACGGCAATTTGTTTCAAATTATTGCCACATTGCGTGCGACACGTCTTTTCTTTCGCCCGGGCCAAAACTGGCAGCAGAAGCGCGGCAAGGATCGCAATCACACCAATGACGATCATCAACTCGACCAGCGTAAACGCGCTCTCACTTTTTTTCATCGTGGGCCTCATCGTGTAAAGGAAGTTTTTCAAATTTACTTTACACGCGCAAAAGTCATCGAGATGACTCGCTCGCCCTGCCGCCATTTGCCGATAATTTGGGTGTCATCCTTGTTCAATGTGCCTTGAAACGCACCGTTCCGCGGTCCAAAGGGAGCAAGCTTTACAGTGGTTCCTTCATAAGTCACCAGCGTCGACTGGCGAAAGTACCCTCCCTCGACACAATAAAAGTCGGCGCGAAACTTTCCGGCAGACGGCTCGGCAATATTTACATTGAAGTGCAATACACCTTTGCCGGCTTTTATCTCACCCGTCCAGGAACTCTGCAAATCCGAACCGGCCCTTCCGGCAAATTCGCTTTTAGCCAGAGATGGAAATCTTGCATACGTCTCCCCGAAGTGTTCTTCGTCGATTACACTGCGCCAATTTCCATCCATGTTGGTCATGGTAATGATCTCGTAACCATCTTGTGGCAAACCGTCAAAGCGCAATTCGAGTGATACCTGGCCATCTGGAAGAACGGCCTTCTTCTCGATACGCATAGCGCTGATAGGCTTTATAGTTTCAACGAGGATCTGCGACCTGTCCTGATCAGTCTTCGTGTTTCTAAAAAGCAAACCTCCGAATTCTCGCGCCAGTTCAGGTGTTAAAGCGGCAAAAAAGGCTTCCGAATTGCCGGTGCTCTTGGCCCAGATAGACGATTCAATGGCGGCTTCGGGCGTGGCATATCCCCTGAAAGCCCACGAGCCTCTTGGAAGAACCGCCACCGGTTTATGCCAGTCAAAAAAGTGTCCTTTGTAGACTTCTGTCCCACCTGCCGCAGCAAGCAGGACTCCCGCACCGGCGATGACCGCAAATTTCATTTTCGTCCATGCCATAAGTTTCAACGATCCTTTGACCAGACCCACCGTTGACCCCGGGGCTGCGGCTCCCTTCGCCAGCGCCGTCGCCATAACGGAAGCTGTCAACGCCGCGGGTGCCGCTTTCGCGGCGTTAGCCGAGAGGACAATCCCGATCACCGCAGTGGTCGTAGTGACATCACGTTTCAGGAAATGCCGCCGTAATTTTTCGAGCGCTCGATGCACCCGACTCTGCGCCGCCGCTGGGGAAATATTCAGCGCTGCTGCCACATCGGGCAGATTTTTTTCTCCGAAAAAGCGAAGCACCACAGCGTCGCGATCTTTTTTTGCCAACCTCGACATCGCGTCATCAAGGAGTGGTGCGAGTTGCTCCCAAACTGAAGCGTCCGTCGTCGACTGCAGGGTGGATTGCATATAAGCCTCTTGTTCGCGGTTTTGACGTCTCCGCTCCCCGCGCAGAAAACTTAACGACGTCAGCCGGGTCGTTTCGTAGAGCCAGCTTTCCAAAACGATGTC
The DNA here is from genome assembly GCA_963702845.1 of uncultured Verrucomicrobiae bacterium. Taxonomy (GTDB): domain Bacteria; phylum Verrucomicrobiota; class Verrucomicrobiia; order Limisphaerales; family Palsa-1400; genus JAICXV01. Next base: position 2,881,701 of record OY969763.1, read on the forward strand.
CTTGCGCAAAGTCGATGCTTTGTGCGTCAGAATAAGAAAGACCGCCTGCGTGATCTCTTCAGCATGCGCGGCAATTCCAACGTGTCGCATGGCCGCAGAATGGACGAGCCCGATATGCCGCCGGACCAACTCGGCAAACGCTTCCTCCGACCCGTGTCGGCTATAATCCTGGATCAGTTCAATGTCGTTCACATCGCCCATCTATCTGTTTATGGCCGTGGAAATGCAAAATCAGGCAATTCTTTTTAACTTTTTTACGGCGAGAGTGACGATCGCATTTCCAGTTTCCAGTGTCGGTTCTCACTATTTATTACAAACCAGCAATAAACTCCCCCTTCAAGGGCGAGGACTACTTAAACCAATTCGGCTCGGACCTTTCCGCAATGCCGTCTTGCTTCCCTCAACTCTCAACCAAACCGTCCGAGAGCGCGCAACGCAGAAAAGTGACTGACTATTTTACAGAAAAACCGTCAAACACCTACACCGCAACCACTTCCTCCAAAAACAAAAAATTCCACTTGGACAGCCTTTGTCCAAGTGACCTTGCTACACTCCTCGTCAATATGAAGATTGTTTCAACCGGACTGCGGAGTTCAGCCCCTTTTCAATTTGACTGTGTCGGACCGTGTCGGAGCCCGCAGCCCCACATCGCCCCAAAAACCGACGAGTTCCCGTATTCGATTATCGTTTGCGATATGCGATTTGCAATTCTTCGACCGACGATCTCCTGCAGTTTACCCAAATTTCCACGAGTTAACCGTTATTAACCCTTATTAACCTTTATTTACCCAAAACAAAAAGATGTTATGCAATCCAAACAGAACGATCTGCGAATTAAACTTTATAAAACTTATTTAAACTTCTTTAACCCTAAAAAAAGGAATCCTTTATTTTTCCATGTTCCACGTTCCACGTTCCATGTTCCATTTCCGTTCAGTATGTCGCCTGCGGACACCTGCGGACACCTGCGGACACCTCTGGACACTTCCAGACACCAAAAAAAGGATTCTTTTTTTTCGTCAACTTATGCTGAAATGAATTTCCCATGATTGCGTCAGACTCAACCTTGCTCGCCGGCGTCGCCCGCCGTTGCACCAATCCGCCCCCAAACATTGCCCACGGCGGCTGGGGCGCGCAAAAACACGAGCAAGCCGAAGGCATCGACTTGGATTTGTGGACAACGGCCTTGGCGCTGTCTGACGGCAAAACAACTGCCATCATTCTCGACCTCGATATCCAAATCCTGACCAACGAACGTGCTGACGGAATTCGTCAGGCCGTCAGTAAAGCCACTGGGGTCCCGATTGAAAACATTCGCGCCGCAGCGACGCATACCCACACCGGCCCAGTTCCCTACAAGAGCTGGATCGAAAAAGGCTATGAGATGGTCGCGCCGTGGTTTGAAAATGTTTATCGCTGGTGCACAGAAGCCGCCGTTGAAGCCATCGCGAACATGCAACCGGTCACCGTTCGCGCAGGTCGCGGCCAGTGCCACATCAACGCCAATCGTCGCGCCACTTCGCCGAAAGGTGAAAAATTCCTCGGTGTAAATCCTGAAGGTTCGTGCGATCGCGAAGTCGCTGTCTTGCGATTCGACGCCAACGAAAACGCGCCATTAGCTACTGTTGCGAACTACGCCTGCCACGCCACCATCATGGGGCCGCCAGACAAGCTGATCACTCCCGACTACCCCGGCGCGATGAAGCGGGTCGTCGAACAGGCGCTTGGCGGCAAATGCCTTTTCATTCAAGGCTGCGCTGGTGACCAGGGACCCATGCAAGGCTTTCACGCCAACACCAAAGCCTACCACCAACTCGGCGCAATTTTGGGTCATGAAGTCGCCAAGGTAGCACTGGGCCTGACGAATATTCCGTCGTCATTAAAATTCGCCGAAATCATTCCATCCGGCGCGCCCCTCGGAAAATACGAGCTAGAATTCGCAGCCGTCCGTTCAACCCCGCTACGCGTCATCTCCAAAGAGATCCAGGTTCCGTTACGCGAAGGCTTGCCCAAAAAAGACGAAGCCTCGGCGAAGCTCGACCACTGGAAAAACAAACTGAAGCAAGCCCGCGAAGAAAAGAACGACGCCGCCATCACCGAAGCCACTTACATGGCGCGCCGTGCCGATATCCAATTGCGTATGGCCGACGATTTCGGCGGTAAAACCAACGCCGGTGTTCGCACCCACATCATTACTTTCGGCGACGTCGCCATCATCGGCTGCAACATCGAGCCCTTCTGCGAAACCGGCATGTATGTGAAAAAACATTCGCCCTTTCCATTCACGATCATGGGCGGTTACACCAACGGTCGCATGGCCTACATGGCCGACACCTGACGAATGGCCAAAGGGCGGCTACGAAGTCGACAACTCGCCCTTCGGTGAGCGCGCATCGATAAAACTACAGGATGAAATCATTGCCACACTAAAGGAATTACGTGCATAAAAACTTTTTCAAAATTTTCTGTGTAATAGCAATCGGCGCATGTTCGACGTGGGTCGTTCGCGCAAATCCCGTATTTCGCGCGGGAGCAGCCACCAGCGACATCTCGCCCTGGATGGGGTTGTCCATCAACGGCAACATGCACAACCACGTCGGCACGAACCTGCACGACCAACTGCATGCGCGCGCGCTCGTGCTCGATGATGGCACCAACAAATTGGCGATCGTCGTTGCGGACAGCTGCATGATTTATCGCGAGATTTTCGACAACGCGAAAAAGATCGTTCATGAGAAGAGCGGCTTTCCCGTGGAGAACATTCTGATGTCCGCGACCCACGCTCATTCCGCCCCGGCCTCCGTCGGCATCTTCCAAACCGATGCCGACAAAGAATACCAACAATTCCTCACCAGGAGACTCGCCGACGCTGCTCTGCAAGCGATCAACAATTTACAACCCGCCAAAATCGGCTGGTCGGTCGAACGCGATCCGCGTCACGTTTCCAATCGCCGCTGGCACATGAAACCCGGCGTCATCAACAAAGACATGTTCGGCGGAACAAACGATCAAGTCCGCATGAACCCACGTCCCGGCAGTCCCGATCTGCTCGAACCCGCGGGCCCGACCGATCCAGACGTTTCTGTCCTCGTCGTCAAATCACTCGACGACAATCCGATCGCATTACTTGCAAATTATTCCATGCACTACGTCGGCGACGTTGGCGGCGACGGCATCTATTCAGCCGACTACTTCGGCGCGTTCTGTGCTGCCGCCCAACATCGTTTAGATCCGGAAGGCACCAACGGCTTTGTCGCAATACTTTCCAACGGTACCAGCGGCGATTGCAGTTCAACCGATTTTCTGCACGCACCGACACCCGAGCCTCCATTTACAAAAATCAACGCGCGTCGCAAACGACATCGCCAACGACGCATTGAAATGTTTCGCACGCGCGGAATACCACGACTGGGTTCCCTTGAAAGTGGCTCAAAAAGAAATCACGCTCGGTGTCCGTCGCGGCGCTGCCAAAGAGGTCGAAGCCGCCAAAAATCGCCTCGCAAAAGCACCACACATCAAAAATGGCCAACTCTACCCATGGAGCCCGGACACCTATGCTCGCGAAACCGTTTTGCTCGATGCCTTTCCGTCTCAAGTGCCAGTGCCGCTGCAAGCAATCCGCATCGGCGAACTCGGCATCGTCGCCATCCCTTGCGAAGTTTTCGCCGAAATCGGCTTGGGAATAAAAGCCCACTCGCCGATGAAACAAACCTTCACCATCGAATTGGCGAACGCCTATCACGGCTATCTGCCCACCCCCGCCCAACACAAACTTGGTGGTTACGAAACGTGGCGGGCGCGTTCGAGCTACCTTGAAGTCGAAGCCGCTCCAAAGATTGTGACTGCGGTCATGAATTTGTTAGAACAAGTCAGGCAGTGATATTTTGAAACGTCAATGAACCCAATCGATTCTTTTTTAATAGCGCCGAAAATTGTACCGCCGCTCGATCCGGCTTTCCGACCCGCCGCTCTCGCAACGCGCGCGTTCGCGAAAGCGGCGCAAGGTGCCGGCGCTGTTCCCGTGCAAATCGCACTCGAACAAGGCGATGGCTCGGTGACGCACTACCGGACAGAAGTTCTACCACCGTCACACAAAGATGCTGCCGCGAATTTCACACACATTGAGCGCCTCGTGAAATTTCTCCTCTGGTCGCGCGGAGGCTTTCGAGTTCATTTCGTCGGCCCGACCGATTTGGGCAAGCGGCTTCAGAATCATTTCGTTACAACCGCCACGGGCAAATTCGACGCCAACATCATGGGTGAGAGAATTTATGAAAAGCCCTTCGAAGTGGTCCTCTCCCCTGCTCTGCCGACGGAACGCAGTCGCACCAGCGCTCTCGGTCGCCACACCGACGTCTATCGCATTGGCTTTGATCTCGGCGCGAGCGATCGCAAAGCCGCCGCCGTTATCGACGGCAAAGTCGTCTTCAGCGAGGAATGCCTCTGGAATCCGGTTCAACAAACCGACCCCGAATGGCACTTCAACGAGATCATGGATTCGCTCAAACGCGCTGCCGCACACCTGCCGCGCGTTGACGCCATCGGTGGCAGTTCAGCCGGCGTGTATGTAAACAACCGCGTCATGGTCGCCTCCTTGTTCCGCGGCGTCCCGACCGATGTTTTCAATTCCAAGTCAAAGACCTGTTCCTCCGCATCAAAAAAGCCTGGAACAACATCCCATTCGAAATCGTCAACGATGGCGAAGTCACGGCGTTGGCCGGATCCATGTCACTCAACGAAAACGCCGTGCTCGGCGTAGCCATGGGCTCCAGCGAAGCCGCAGGATTCGTCACACCCGAAGGCCGCATCACAACGTGGTTGAACGAACTGGCATTCGTGCCAGTCGATTACAATCCCCATGCCCCCGCCGATGAATGGTCCGGCGACCGCGGTGTCGGCGCCCAGTATTTTTCCCAACAATGCGTCGGGCGCCTCATCCCTGTCGCCGGAATTGAGGTCGATTCAAAAGATGGTCTGCCGGAAAAACTAAAACACGTGCAAGCGTTGATGGACAAAGACGACGAACGCGCACGTAAAATTTACGAAACCATCGGTATCTACCTCGGCTACGGCACTGCACATTACGCGAGCTTCTATGCCTGCAAACACGTGCTGGTATTAGGCCGCGTCACCACGGGCATCGGCGGAACGATCATCGTCGACAACGCGAGGCGTGTGCTCCGTGAAGAATTTCCGGAGCTCGACATCCAGTTCCACGTGCCGGACGAAAAAGAAAAACGTCACGGCCAGGCCATCGCCGCCGCCAGTTTGCCGAAGGTATGATTCCTTCGCCTACTTCATGATCCGCTGGAACTCTGGCGAACTTCGCAATGACATCGAAGTTATGATCGTTTTTGTTGTAAGTGCGTAAATCCTGTGAAGCGGGATGGCTGTCGTTGACTTGCATTGCTTTCTTCAACGTCTCGAGCGCTTCGTTCGTTTTATGTTGGGCGGATTGCAGGCTGGCGAGGTTGTACCAGGTCTCCGCCGAATCAGGTGCTACGCTGAGCATCTTTTTCATGATGCGTTCCGAGCCAGACAGATCGCCCATTTGAACGTAGGCGCTGGCAACGCTCATCAACACCGTCGGATCCGATCCGTATTGACCTGAGAGCGTCTCGAGCATGTGCGCGGCTTCGTTCGTCTGCCGAGCCTGGATGAAACGTTCGATTTGGACCATGACATTACGGGCGCCTTCCAATGAGACTTGATGCCTGCTGTTTTCAAGTTGCTCGATCAAGCTCGTGATTTGGCCATTGAACGGATCGAGTTTTTGGCACGTCTTCGCGATGTGGATAGCGTCGTCGACGCGACCCATCTTTAGCAAAAGCTGGACGAACCGATACACCGCTTCAGGGCTGTAGGGGCAGTAAGCAAACGCCTGCTTGAACGCAAACTCAGCTTCTTTGCGGCAACGGGCCTGTTCGGCGCCAGTGCGGTAATCAGAACGCCATTGATAAATGCCGCCAATGGAGCTGCGCAATTTTGAAAATGCCTTCTGCCCATCGTCGTCACGGACGAACTTGGGATCACCGGTGAAACCGCTGTAGTCGTGATGATAATAGACCTTCTCGGCCCAATTACAGACCTGTTCGACCGTTGTGTCATACGTGATCCAGTTGCCCGTGAGCCGGTCCGAGAATTGCTCCAGAAGTCGTGGTCGCGAGCGACGACTTCATCGGTGATTTCTACCGGCTGCCGGTTGATTTTCATGATGACTCCAAACGGCGACAGATACGGATACATCCAGTCGAGCGGGAAGCTTTCTTCGACGTAGAATTCGTGATCCGGATTCTTATCGAAGATTACTTTGGTCAACAACCCGTTGATAGCCATGACAGCAACCTGACCGGAAACCTGGACGTGGCCAGAGTTGTCGAAGTGAACGTCTTCGCCTTGCCTGATCTGGCGAGGTTCATTTTGAGAACGGGCGTCGTGTTCGGCGCGTTTCGTCGCGTCCGTGATGTATTCGTTGAAGCACGCTGCGGAGTCTTCAACAGTTGCACTGCGAATTTCCGTGTCGGGATACACACCGCCCAGACTTCTCACGATGTCCAACGGATACGATTCTTCCAGCATGCGACGATTCAAACGCACTGACGTATTTGCCCATGCAGTCAAAGGTGTCGGCTTGCCCTCGGGAGCACCTTGGACGGTGTGGAGGATCAGAATAGGCAGCTTCACATTTTGGAAACGATCAGCGCTATAGATCGAGCCATTTTGCAGGATCTCGTTCAAATCCTTAACGAGCGCACGTTTCAAGGCACTCTCGTCGGATTTATTATCCAGGAGCGCCTGCGTTTCCTTACTGCAGTTGTCGTAGAGATATTTTCCGAGCGCGTCGGAGCTGTTCTTTTGCATCTTCGATGCCAGGTCTTTGACGTTCAGGAAATCGCTTTCCTTGAACCAGGACGTGCCGCAACGGCGGCTGCGCTCGATCTTTGCTCCAAGTCCTTCGAAGATGTCATCGAGCCACGCCAATGCGCGTGTATCGTTATGGAATGTATTTGGGAATTCCGTCGGTAAGAACTTCTGGAAGAACGGCGGATCAATCTGCAGGCTGCGATTGTAATGGGCGCGGATGTATGCGAGGTAGGTATTATCCGCTAACGCATTCTGCGTGATGATATAGACGTCGCGACGATCAAAATTCGGATCACGACGGCAGCTCGGCGGGATAAAGCTTTCGTCGAAAATCATGTAAGTCGGGCAGAACCGGCCAGGGTCGGTGCCGCCGTATAGCACCGCGTCGCGGTCCATTTCAGGATAGATCAATTTGGCCTTGGCGGGATCCTTCATCATTTCTGCCCGGAGTTTCGGATCATAGGTAAGCTTGCCATCCGTGCCAGTGAATGGAGGTGTGAACATATCATGACCGAAATAAAATCCGAACAAGTGTCCGCGTTGCTCGTTTTCTGCCCAGTGCGAAATCACCGACACCAACGGCATCAGCGCAAAAATGGTCAGCAAAACCTTCAGGTTCACCCGATCTCGCGAGAAAAGGACAAGGCCCAGGAATGCAATCACCAGCACAACAACCCACAGCGCGCCCCAAATCGGCAACGAACCCAATCCGCGACTCACTAGATGTTGCATTGCGTAAATGAGCGCTTTCGGCGCTGCCATTATACCCGTCGCACCGGGGATATCTCCATACGTCGTGATCGTCGCCCAATACAAACCCATGAACGCCGCCAGCCCCGCAACCGCGCCGCCTATCACCACCCAAAAGCGCGTGCGCTGAAACTGCGTCAACATCCACGCCGCCGTGAGCGTTATACCATAACCAATCCACAACGAAACCGGCACATACGATGCTGTGAAAAACACCTTAACCAAAGACTTCGTTTGCCGGTCGGGCGACGGATTCAGCAACACCATCAGCAAGAACCCGAGGCAAATATAGATGCCGAACAATCCAATCATCCACGCCTTCTCGCGCCGTTGCATGCGCATGAAGAAAATGAACGGAACAATTGCGAACAATAGGTAGACCAACGTGAATTCGTCGACCGCGCCTTGGAAATACATCACGACCTGGCTGATAAACCGACCCGGGTCATGAATAAAATCCGTTGGATTGGTTCGCTCGTATTGACCACGCGAGAGCGCATGGAAAAAGCCTTCCACAGTGCGCGGATAACCCCAGTTCATCGGCGGATTACTCATCGAGGCAATCGGCATGTAGAAATAGAACGCGACGCCGAGAGCCCACAGCAGTCCGATGAAAAGGACCGTCTTCCATTCCGTCAAAAGTGACTGCGTCTTGATAATCAACCACGCCAATGCGGCGGCTGATGAAATACCGACCAGGTTGAAAATGTTGAACACCATGTTGTGCTTGCCGGCCATGTCTTTGAAAGCACCCGGGTCGATGATCAAACCCGCCAACCAGCACAAACAGTTGATCACCAGCAAATCGCGCCCGACCTTCGGGTTTGCCGCGATGATTGCGATTTCCAAGCCCATCGCAGCTACAATCAGCGTCTGGTGGTTCGTGATGCAAATCCCGAACAGGAACGCCGCCCAATATATATAGCGACGCTGATGCGGCGCATACATCCAACGCAACAGACAAGCCAACACGCCCAGAAGTGACAAGACGCTGAACGGATACACTTCCACGATGACCGCCTGGCTCCACATGAAGCCGTTGTAAGCGAGTAACATTGCCGAAACAAAACCAGCAACGACGCAAATGGCGTTTTCCGAACGACGTTCAATGCCCTTCAGTTCCGCGATGCTCTCAATAATCATGCTGCTGCCGCGCGATGTGAGCAGAGCGAGCAAACCGCACGCGAGCGACGCGGCCACAGCCGATGCCACACTCACGCGCCAGGCGATGTTAGAGAACGGGAGAATCTTGGTGAAAATCCACGTGAACACGGTCCAAACCGGATATCCAGGAGGGTGTGGCACGCCGGCATACATCGAGCCGACGGCGAGTTCACCTGAATCTTCCAAGGTGAGGTCCGGCGACAGTGTCAGCATGTAACCGACGAAAATCACCAGTGTAGTGATACCGAACGTGAGCCAGTCGACGCGCCGGTAGAGCGGCGGTGTCTTTGCTGGTTGGGCCACGGTTGTCTTGCTGGAGGCAGCGCCCGCCGACTGAGTCGTAGCGTTCGAAGCGTTGCCTTTTCGTGGTGGCGTCGGTTGTTGAGGTGAAGCTGGAGTCTCGGGATTCATCGTTTAAGGGTAAATTCCATTTATGGAGTTGGACGCGGGTCGCAACTCGTGTTGTGCAGAGCTAAAATTTGTTGTTCGCCATGTGGCATGGGGCCAAACGTTCCATTCTATGTTTTCGTCGGCCTTGCTCAATGCAAATGTTTGGGAAGAAATGTTCGACGACGAGGCGTCGACCATGAGCGTGGCAAAAAAAGTCGCGTTATCGCGGGAGGGATATGGCAGAGGGCGTCGGGAATTGCCGCTGCAAAGCACTACCACGGTAAGGCAGCACGCCGCCACCGGCGTCAACCAATTCCAAAGCTCGATGCCGCGCCAATGATGCGGCGCGTCGGTTTGGGCGCGCGGTTTAGCCGCAGCACCGCCCTCGAACAATACTCTCGAAATTTTATCCGAGGGCTGGCGAGGATTCCAGGATTGCAACCGTTTCTCCAAAATATCCGGATTGCTCATAATCAATTCCTTTCAAACGAACTTTCAATTTACTGATGCCGTAGCGATAACGGCCTGCCACGGTGTTCGGCGATGCTTCCAGCACTTCGCCGATTTCCTCAAAAGTGAATCCGTGCCAAATCTTCAGAACGATGACCTCGCGCTGTTCCGCTGGAAGCTTTTCCAAGCAGCGCATCGCCGCCATCTCCGCGTCGGTCGTTTCACTTGAAACATCAAACCACCGTTTCGATTCCACCTCGCGCGCAAACCTCCGCCACAAAGTTCGGCGATAATTCACCGCCCGATTGCGAAACGCACGCAGACAATAGCGCTCGGGCTGTTCCGGTTCGCGGGGTAAATTTAGCAGCGCCAGGAATGTCTCTTGTAGGACGTCCTCGGCCTCACTGTGACTCAGCCCCAGCGCCCTGCCGTAGAGCAGCAGACCGGCCGCTTTACTTTCGTAAAGCTCCTTGCACCAGCAGTTAAGCTCTGAGTTGTTCACTTTATTTGCACCCGAACAATGCGTTTTTTACCGCGCTTTCATTGAATAGACACCGGTGGCGTCGAATTTGTATAAAATAATTCTATTCGGAACCGAACGCTGCTATACGGAACTTCAGACCTCTCTGGACGAGATGGAAAATGCACCGATTAAGGGCCTTTGCAAGCCGCAACTCGAGCATTTGATCACAAGGGCGGATGACAAAATCGCCTTCGTTTCCTTTGTTTGCTTGGTGTAGAAGCTGGACAGGAAGATTGAACAGAAGCAAACGAAGGGAACGAAGCAAACCAGGATATATGAAAGCCTATATACACTCTGCCATGAGAACCGTCGGAAAAACGGGTCTGTGCAGAATTGTGTCCTGCACCGAATAACGAACCACAACACCTTAGCGCTTGCCGCGAACCTTTCTCTTAGGGGTGGCTCCCGGTTCGGCGGTATCGGCGAACTTCTGCATCGCTTCTTCCTGCTGCTCGATCGATTCGACCAGCTTAAACTGCGTCCTTGCGCGATCGAGGTTGTGGCTGGGACGATGAATTCGGAAGTAGGTGTCACCGGCTAAATGGTCGGTGAGAAAGCGGAGGCCGATGGTGAACGTGATCAATTTACCCGCAAACGCGATATACGACTTTTCTGCTTTGGTCAAAAACTGTCCGGCAGTCGACAAGTAGCCTTCCGCCAGCTTCTTGAACATCGGCATCTGCATCCGCACCTTCGACAAATCGCGCTCGTCTTCAAGAGTCGGGCTGGTTGTAGTGCGGACCATATCGCCGAAATCGTAAAGCGCGCATCCCGGCATGACAGTGTCGAGATCAACGACGCACATCGCTTCGCCCGATTCCACATCGAGCATCACGTTGTTGAATTTCGTGTCGTTGTGCGTAACGCGTTCGGGAATTTTTTTCTTTGCGAGCGCATTAAGAATCACATCCACGACAGCTTCATGCTTGAGCGCGAAATCAATTTCCTTTTTCGCGGCTTCCGCTCGGTTCAAGTGATCGTCCTCAACTGCTTTCTGCAACGCGGCGAAACGTTTGCGGGCGTTGTGGAAATCGGGAATCGTTTCGACAAGCCGTTCACCCGGTAAATCCACCAGCAAACTTTGGAAATGGCCAAATGCCTTGCCGGCTTCAAACGCTTGCGGCGGCGTCTGCACGCATTCAAATGTCTGGACGCCCTCCACAAAAACGAACGTCCGCCAGCATTCGCCATTGCCGTTTCGGTAAAATGAATCGCCTTTGCGTGTGGGCACAATCGTGAGGCACCGGCGCGTGATGTCGGTGGCGTTTAGTTGCTCGAGTTTTTGGCGGATGTGTCGCGTGACGCGCACGACATTGGACATCAGACAAATCGGATCGCGGAAGACGGTTTGGTTGATCTTCTGATGAATGTAGCGGACCTTTGTGCCGCCTTGCCTGTAGGTGGCCGAATAGGTTTCGTTGATGTGCCCAATCTTACAGGTTTCAGCGTGCAAGATTTCGCCGTAAATCTGGAACTGTTTCGAGATTTCCTGAAGCTGCTCTTCTTTATATATCGCCATGGGCGTATGGAGTGCGTCGCCCTTGGTTCAGCAAATCGACCTACGATTGCTGCGCCCGTGGGGCGCACTCCGACTTAGGTTTTGGCGGATTCTACGGGAACGTTTTCTGCGATGCCAGTACCTTTGCGCCGTCTCTTCGGATAATCCGGCACCATATTATATAGGTCGTCGGGAAGGCTCCATTTCAAGAGAGGCCCCGTCATGGCTGTAGTCAGTAGAGCCATAATGATGAACATTGAGAACAGTTCCTTGGGCAACAATTTTAGTTCGTAACCGACGTTGATGGCCACGAGCGCCATCAATGCTCGCGTGTTCATTAGTGCGGCAATACAGATTGAGTCACGCGTCGATTGACCGCTGAGTTTGGCGACGATCCCGCAACCGGCGAGTTTGCCAATCGCGGCTACGGCGAAAATTGCGCCGCACGCCAACCAGGCTATGCTCGAATTAATAGATCCAATTTCAGTGCGCAGTCCGGTATTGGTAAAGAAAATCGGCACCAAAGCGACCAGCACGAAATTCGCGAATTGGTCGCGCCAGGATTTGACCAGATCCACCTGATCATGAATCGCAACGCCAAACATGAATGCGCCGAACAGGGAAAACACTTTCAAATAACTGGCCGTCTCACACGCCGCAAAAAGCGTAATGAGAAGGACGGCCAGAAACGTTGGCGGCATTCTGCCCGGAGCCGAATTGGGCGACGTTCCATCACCGCCTTTCGTCACGCTCTTACGCCAATACCATTTGATGATCGGCCCGACAACTTTACGCAGGAAAATGAAGAACGTAATCACGCCAGCGGTTTGCAACGTGACTTTGAACCAATCGAAATTCGATGTGGCGAGAGAAGTAATGACCGCCAGACCAATCCAGCCAACCACGTCATCAATTGCCGCTGCGCTAATACCGAGAGCACCCAGGGGTGTGCGCTCGAGTTTCATTTCCAATAGAATGCGGCCCATGATCGGAAGCGCGGTGATGGAGAGCGCGATACAGACGAACAGTTGGAATCCGACATAGTTTGTTTCCGGTGCGAACGTCGCGTGCAACCATTTTCCAATGAGCAGCCCACCGAGCATCGGTGCGACAATCCCGGCAATGGAAACGCCAATCACCGTCTTCGATCGCGAACGTAAATGTCCGTAATCGAACTCCATCCCCACCTGGAACAAGAGCAGGATAAGACCAATTTTGCCAAGAAGCTGAAGCGATTGTTGCGTTTCGTTCGGAAACAGAGGCGCCCAGTCGTGCGGCCAAATTAATCCCAGCGCCGACGGACCGAGTAACAGACCCGCGAAGATTTCACCAACGGCCAATGGTTGGCCGAGTTTTTTACCAAGCCGTCCGAAAATCCAGGCAACTGCGATAATAATGCCCCATTGGAGCATAACCATGCGCAGGTGACCTTCGATCGCTGTTGGATTCATGCGCGGGTAATTGAACTGAAACACTTCCTGTTGTCAGTAAAGATGTTCTAAGGAAATGCCTGATTCGCCTGTAATTGCACGCTTCACAATCGTCGAACGTTTTCGCATTGTTACGGGTATGCGAACCGTTTATGCCACCTTTGCCGCGCTTGGGTTGCTCATGAATAATTCCAGCGCCGAAACGCTTTCGGAAAAATATGCAGCTTACGGCAACTTGATTGTCACGCCGTTTACGACCGCTCCGTTCCCCCACCCTGACCGCGCGAATGGGCACTCTTACCACACCAATTTTCTTTCGGCGAAGGAACATTACAGCGATAGCACGGTGGCAATGTTTGTGCCGAAAGGTTTTCATGCCGGCAAAACGATCGACTTCGTTGTGCATTTTCACGGCTGGGGCAACAACGTCACGCGCGCGTTCAACCACTATCATCTGATTGAACAGTTCTCCGCGAGCGAGCGGAACGCGATTTTGATTGTGCCGCAAGGGCCATTCGATGCGCAGGATTCTTTCGATGGAAAACTCGAAGATACCAACGGTTTCGCCCGCTTCATGAACGAGGCAGTCAATGTTCTCGAGAAAAAAAGCGTCATCCGGCATGCAAGGCTCGGCAAGATCATCCTGTCCGGCCACAGCGGCGGCTACGAAGTAATCTCATCCATACTGGAGCGCGGCGGCCTTAACGATCACGTCCGCGAGGTTTGGTTGTTTGATGCACTTTACGGACGCACTGAAAAATTCGTGAACTGGTGGTTCTCCAACGAAAGTCGCACCCGCTTTATCGACATCTACACCGAGCACGGCGGCACAAAAGAAGAAACCGAAAATCTGATGGCCGACCTAAAGAAGAACACCGTCCCGTTTTACTTTGCAAAAGAACCAGCAGCGTCTACGGAAGCGATTACAAAAAACAAATTAGTCTTTCTATTCACCGACAACTCGCACGACGTTGTGATGCAAAATAACAATACTTTTCTAAATTTCCTGCGAACGAGCCAGTTAAGTTCTATGCATACTGACTCCATTCGAAGCCCGCGATTGAGTTCGAAATAGGCGAATGACCCGTCCCATCACACAGCGTTTCCGGCTGCTGATTGCGATTGGCTGTCTGCTCGCAATTTGGAATGTCCAAGGTGCGCAATCGCATTTTCCAGACCTGACGGTCGCGCCGTTAGATGAGCTGCGCGATGAAATGACGGTGACGATCCACTCGACGAAACCCGATTACGTCGCGTTTATCCCTCGTGTCAACGACGCGAACGTCAACGATACGGGCAATGAACATTTCCTCGTTTTCGATGGGCCGGATGGATCGTTGAAGGCGATCTGGACGCAAAGCTCCGGTGAAGGCAATCCCGACCAACATATCGTTTTCGCGCAGAGCAACGACGACGGCAAGAACTGGTCGACGCCCAAGGTGATCTGTGGTCCGGCAAAACCGGGGCAAGGTTTTATCGCAAGCTGGGCATACCCAATGGTGAGCAAATCCGGTCGCATTTACGTGCTCTACAGTCAGCACGTCGGCCGCGTAGATTCATTTTTTCACACGACTGGTTTGCTCACTGGAAAATATAGCGACGACTCCGGCAAAACATGGTCGCAACCGCAATCGATCGTGATGCCGCGCACCAGCCACGACAACCCTGACCCGACGATGCCGCCGAATTGCATCACGTGGCAGAAGCCTCTGCGGCTGACTAAAGACGGCCGATATCTCGTCGGACTCACCCGCTGGATGAGTAAAACAGTTGCTAAGAATCCAACCAAGTCATGGACGTCTTACCCCGCGGTTGTTGAGTTCATGCGCTTTGAAAACCTCGATGACAATCCTGAACCCTCGAAACTAAAAATCTCGTGGCTGGCGTTCGACACGAACGCTTTGAAGGTGCCTTATCCAGGCTATCCTGAAACTAGCGTTTGCCAGGAACCGTCCATTGTGAAACTTCCGGATGGACGTTTGTTCTGCGTGGTTCGAACATCGGCTGGCAGCCCGTATTGGAGCATGAGCGCGAACGATGGCGACACGTGGACAAAACCGATACCGCTCTTGCGCAAAGACGGTGGCGAACCGCTAAAGCATCCGTTGTCGCCCTGCCCCATTTTTGATCTCGGCGGCGGCGCGGCCGGAAGCGGTCGTTACGCGCTGTTCATCCACAATCACGATGGACATTACCAAGGCTACGGACCTTCCGACGCGAACTTTCACCGGCGTCCTGTCTATCAAGTTAATGGCCATTTTGAACCCAACGCGGAGCAACCAATCTGGTTTGATGAACCGAATTTCTTCATGGATAACGACGGCATTTTGCTCGGTGCTCCCGGCAAACACGGTCGAATTGACCTCGCACTTTATTCGAGCGTTATTGTCCGTAAGGGCAAAACGATTCTTTGGTATCCAGATCGAAAATTTTTTCTGCTGGGCAAAATCATCGCCGACAGGCAATAAAAGATTCGTCGTTGCAGCGAAGCTTTTAATTCAAAATCTATGAGCAAGATTCGTGTACTCGTCGGCACGCGCAAAGGTGCGTTCATTCTAACCTCAGACGGCACCCGCAAGAACTGGGATGTGAGCGGACCGCACTTTGCCGGTTGGGAAATTTACCACGCCAAAGGTTCGCCGGTTGATCCCAACAAGATTTACGTTTCACAGTCAAGCGGCTGGTTCGGCCAAATTATACAACGCTCCGATGACGGCGGCAAAACGTGGAATCCGCCCGGCAGCAAACCGGAAGAATTGGTCGGCCCCGGTGGTATGCCGCACGGTGAAAGCAATAAGTTCGTCTACGAAGGCGAGGTCGGCACACACAAATGGTATGACGGCACGCAGCATCCCTGGGAATTCAAACGCGTGTGGCATCTGGAACCTTCCTTCACCGATCCCGACACCGTCTACGCGGGTGTCGAAGATGCCGCGATGTTCAAGACGACCGATGGCGGTAAGACCTGGCATGAGTTGGCGGGACTGCGCAAAGCCAAAGGCGAACTCTGGCAACCTGGTGCCGGCGGCATGGCAGTTCACACAATTATTTTGGACCGAAAAAATCCGAAACGCATGTTCATCGCAATTTCTGCTGCGGGTGCCTTCCGAACGGATGATGGCGGCGCGACGTGGAAGCCCATTAATAAAGGTTTGAAGTCGCCCTACGAACTGCCAGATCCGGATGCGGAAGTCGGCCATTGTGTCCATCGCATCGCCATGCACCCGTCGCGCCCAGACGTTCTGTTCATGCAGAAGCATTGGGACGTGATGCGCAGCGATAACGCGGGTGATATGTGGACGGAGGTCAGCGGAAATTTACCGAGCGATTTCGGCTTTCCAATCGACGTTCACGCGCACGAACCGAACACGATTTACGTCGTGCCCATCAAGAGCGATTCCGAACATTTCCCGCCCGACGGCAAGCTGCGCGTTTATCGCAGTCGCAACGGCGGCAACGAATGGGAAGCGATGACCAAAGGGCTTCCGCAAAAAGATTGTTACGTCAATGTGCTGCGCGATGCGATGTGCGTCGACTCCCTTGAACCGTGCGGAATTTATTTCGGCACCACCGGCGGACAGGTTTATGCGTCGGCCGATAGCGGCAATACCTGGAACCCGATTGTGCGCGATTTACCTGCGGTATTGTCCGTGGAAGTGCAGATGCTGCCATGATTCGAATCGTTCTGCCATTTCATTTGCGCAATCTCGCACGCACCGGAACGGAAGTGCAGGTGGATGTTCCAGCGCCCGTAACACTCGGTGGGGCGTTAACAGCGCTGGAAGCACAATATCCAGTTCTCCGCGGAACGATTCGCGAATACGGCACGAACAAACGCCGTTCACTTGTCAGGTTTTTTGCGTGCAAGGAAGATCTGTCAAACGAACCGTCGGATACGCAGCTTCCCGAAGACGTGATCAACGGAAAAGAGCCGCTGATGATTATCGGCGCGATAGCTGGCGGCTGATTCAAGCGCGGATGGTCACGTCCGCAGAGGCACGATTCTACTGCGACTCGCGGAGGTGACTATCCGCGCCTCCGAGCATTACTTGATTTCCGGCGTGGGTAAATTACCCTCAACAAACGATTTAATATGCAATTGAACAATGACGAGATACGCCGGTATTCACGGCACCTGATTCTTCCAGAAGTCGGATTGGCAGGACAAAAGAAGATTTGCTCCACCACCGTCCTGTGCATCGGCGCAGGCGGCCTCGGTTCTCCGATCGCGATGTATCTCGCCGCCGCTGGTATCGGCAAAATCGGGATTGTTGATTTCGATACGGTCGATTTTTCCAATCTTCAGCGCCAGATCATCCACGGCACAAGCGACGTTGGTCGACCAAAAGCGGAATCTGCCAAGGAAACGATCAACAGCATCAATCCAAATGTTGAAGTCGTCATTCACAACACTCGCATCAGCAGCGAAAATGCGATCGATTTGATTTCCGGCTACGACATTGTCGTCGACGGCACGGACAACTTCCCGACTCGATATCTGACCAACGACGCCTGTGTGCTTTTGAAAAAGCCGAATGTTTACGGGTCGATTTTCCGGTTCGAAGGACAAGCGAGCGTTTTCGCCCCGCATCTTGGCGGTCCCTGCTATCGCTGCTTGTATCCGGAACCGCCACCGCCCGGAATGGTCCCAAGTTGCGCCGAAGGTGGCGTGCTGGGAGTTCTGCCAGGCATCGTCGGAACGATTCAAGCAACGGAAATTCTTAAATTGGCTTTGGGCAAAGGCAGCTCACTCATCGGCCGCCTGCTATTGTTCAACGCGCTGGACATGAAGTTCCGCGAAGTGAAACTGCGTCGCGATCCGCAATGTCCTTTGTGCGGCGATAATCCCACGATCACCAAGCTGATCGATTACGAAATGTTCTGCGGCATTCAACCTGAACCGCTTGAGCCGACGAAGCATCCTGACGAAGTTACGGTGCAAGAAATGAAGAAAGCTTTGGACGACCCGAAACTCGGAATACGTATAATTGATGTTCGCGAACAAGACGAACACGAGATCGCGCACATCAAAGGCGTTCCTCTGGTTCCGTTGAGCCAGTTGCATGAGCGTTTTACCGAACTCAATCCGAACGAGCAGATTTACATTCACTGCAAGAGCGGCGTGCGCTCGCTCAATGCGTTGAGATTCCTGCGCGAGCAAGGATTTAAATACGTGAAGAGCGTCAAAGGTGGTATTTCGGCGTGGTCAGACGAAATCGATCACAACGTACCGAAATATTAACCTCTGTTTCGAATAGAAAAACGGCCCGGGCAGTTACGCCTGGGCCGTTTTCTTTTGGGTTTTGTGGTTAGTGCCCTGAAATTCTCCAGACCCGGACACACTTCGCCTGCCGCACTTTTTCGTGTGTGAACGCGTTCGTAATAGTCAACGTTCAGCACCAAGTCAAACGCATAAGCATCCGACTTATTAACACACTTACAACGCAATGCCGGAGGCACTGACTAGCGGCAACCACTCACCAAAAATCAGGGTCGACGTGGCACGAAATTTCGAAGTGCAGCCGCTGTGCCAAGCGCTCGCAAAAAGTTTTCATTTTAGAAAATAAAGTTGCCGTCGAAATATTGACCTTCATTTTCGTCGTGCGCATCATGTTCTTCCAATTCGCTTTAACAACAGCCAAAGCACAGATTTTTTATGGCCAAGACATCGGTGAAGAAAATTTCAGCAGCCCGCAAACCAAAAACCAACGGTCACATCAATAACGGAGAGATAAAAAACACAGCCATAGCAGCAACCAACGGTGCATTAGCAGGCACGCGTTTGGACATCGCCGCAGGCCGTGATTTCGCCGCCGGCGCCACGATGATGAAGAGTTCGAGCGGTATTGATTTGACGGAAAAAATCAAAGAGTTACTCCGGCTCGCGCAGGAACAGGGTTATCTCACTTACAACGATATCAACGAAGCATTGCCCGACGGAGTTGTCGCGGATGACTTAGACGAGATATATAGCAAGCTGCGCAATCTCGAAGTTGAGATCGTCGACCAGGCCGAAGTTGATCGCGTCAAACAACCGGAACCCGAGGAAGAAGAAGACAAAGTTCGCCTCGATATTCTCGATGACCCGGTCCGCATGTATCTCAAGCAGATGGGCCAGGTCCCATTGCTCACGCGCGAACAGGAAGTTGAAATTTCCAAGCGCATCGAAGACGCGGAAAATGAAGTTAAGCGCATCATCTACAGCTTCGGTTTCGCCGGCAAAGAGCACATCGCCCTGGCGGAAAAATTGATTTCAGAACCGCCCAAGGAACGTTTCGACCGCGTCATCGTCGATAAAAAAATCGAAGGTCGCGAAAACCATCTTAAAGAGCTGCGCAAGCTGGTGAAAGATCGTTCGCGTCCTCGACGAAACCGTCGACGAAAAATACAGCGAAGCGCTCGAAACCAGCAAGACCGACGAGGACGAAGCCGGTCAAAGGAATTTCGAAAAGCCGACGAAAAACTGCAGAAGTCGTTTCCGAAGTTCTACTACAAGCAAAAGGTCATCGAAGAAATGGGTTTGGTCGCTGAGAACATTCACGACAAAATCCAGGTCAGCCTGCGGACGATCGCCGAACTGGAAGCGCAACGCAAATCGCCGGCACAGCAAAACATCATCCAGGCGAAGAGCGCAAAATTCAGGCGCTCGAAATTTTCGTCCGCATGCAGCACCAGGATTACATCAAGTCCTATCAGCAGTTGCAGTATTTCAGCCGCAAGGCTATCCAGGCGAAAACAGAAATGGTCGAAGCCAATCTGCGCCTCGTCATTTCCATCGCCAAAAAATACACCAACCGCGGCCTGTCGTTCCTGGACCTGATTCAGGAAGGCAACATGGGCTTGATGAAGGCGGTCGAAAAATTCGAATATCGCCGCGGCTATAAATTTTCGACTTACGCCACGTGGTGGATTCGCCAGGCGATCACCCGTTCCATCGCCGACCAGGCGCGCACCATTCGTATCCCGGTGCACATGATTGAAACGATCAACAAGCTGATGCGCGTGCAGAAGCAGTTGATCCAGGATTTCGGTCGCGAACCTTCTCCGGACGAAATCGCGGACGAAATGCAGATGCCGGTCGAGCGCGTCCGCGCCGTCCTGAAGATGGCGCAACAGCCGATCTCCCTGCAGTCTCCTGTCGGCGACAGCGAAGATACCAATTTCGGTGATTTCATCGAAGACAAGTCCGCCGAGAATCCGTCCGACATGACCAGCTACAGCTTGTTGAAAGACAAGCTGGGAGACGTGCTCTCCAGCTTGACTGAACGTGAACGCAAAGTTTTGGAACTGCGCTTCGGTCTCGGCGACGGATATTCGCCGCACGTTGGAAGAAGTCGGCAAACAATTCAAAGTGACGCGCGAACGCATTCGTCAGATCGAAGCGAAAGCGTTGCGCAAGATGCGTCATCCAACCCGTATTCGCCAACTATCCGGCTTCCTGGAAACCGAAGAACCGGTTTAAACAACTTTCCCGCCCTAGCGGCGGCCTCCAGTGAGTCGTTATTGCAATCAAACGCGCGAAGCATAAACTTCGCGCGTTATGTTTTTCCGCAAACTCGCCCTCATCGTTGTTGCTGCTTGCACACTGAACACATTCGCCGCTGAACCGGCGTCGCCTTCGCTGGCGCCAGACTCGCGCTGCTTTGAAATGCGCACTTATTTCGCTGCGCCTGACAAATTGGAAGCGCTTCATGCGCGCTTTCGCGATCACACCTGCAAATTGTTCATCAAACACGGCATGCAACTCGTTGGCTTCTGGGTTCCGATGGACAAGAATAAAAAATACGAAAATAAATTGGTCTACATCCTCGGCTTCCCCAGCCGCGAAGCGCGCGACAAGGCTTTCAAGGAATTTGGTCAGGACCCTGAATGGATCAAAGCTCGCGACGAATCAGAGAAGAACGGCAAAATCGTAGAGAAAGTCGAATCCGTTTTCATGACCGCAACCGACTATTCACCTATTAAATAGGCGCCAAATATCCGCAGTAAACCAAAAGCAGTCGCTCGCGTTAACGAGCAACCGCATCGTCCTGTCCATGTCGTCCATAGCTCGCATGTTGTAACATTGATGAACGCCGGCACTCGGAATGCGACGTCAATGGTTTCTCAATTGAATTTCGAGCCTCAATCGGTGTAAACTACCGCTCCACAGTCACCACCATTGAGAGTTGTGAGATTCAGATTTATCCCAAAAAGCGCGGTTTGGATTGCTGCCATTCTTGTGCTTGCGGGGACGTCGCGCGTGCATGCGCTTTCAGGCACCAACCAGATTTCTGCAGCGAACATCAACGTCGTTCAAAACGATACCAGTAATAACGCCACATCGGTAACGCTCTCCACCCCCGTTTCCATCAACGATTTTCGGGTCATCAGCGGAACGCAAAGCAGTCGTGGCGATTATTTTGTGCAGATCGGCGCGAGCGCCACAGATGACGTCACGAATGGAATTTTAATCTCATGCATTGACCAGAATGGCCGCGACAACGGGGAAACCGGCGATTATTACGGCGTGAATTTCGGGACGAGCGCGATCGACAGTGGCGCCTCCACTTCTCCCGGCTCCAGTGGCCAGTGGTGGATACCGGTTTTTCAGGCACCGCAAAATGGAGAATATAACTTCAACGTCGCCGCTGCCTATTTTCCCTATTCGGAAGGTTGGCTCGGAGGCTGGCTGAGCAATAACAAGGGAACTAACGGCGGCGCGAACAATCATCTCATCGGAAACCCCAGCTTGCAGATTGGCATCCACGTTATCGATCTGGGTGGCGGCCAGACTACGGTGGATTTGCGTTCATTCGACCTGGACGCACGCAGCAACGCGGTGTTGCTGGTAGTCGGCGGCAAGAACGAAGCAAACTTTGCGCTGGCCGGGAACAATACGAACGGCACGTGGACGGTTTATTGCCACGATGACAATGGTGGAAACGAGCAGGATTACGTCGGCTTTGTTTGCGTGCCGTTGACGAACCATACTGTGGTGTCGGGAAGATTTCGTGGAAACGCGGCCATCGCGTTAAAGAGCGAGTCGTTCACGGTGACCAGCGTCGGCGTCGGCACGTATCATCTGAGCATTCCGGGAGTGAATCCCGCCAACGGCGTCCTGATTGTGTCGGCTGAAGGCGGCGATGCGATCAATGTCGACAATATGGTCAGCTATCAGATGAACGGCGACGGCTGGGACATCCAGACGCGCGATATCACCGCAGGTTACCCGCCCGCATTGCAACAGCTTCCCGATACTAACGATGTCGCGTCCTTCGTTTTTATCCCTGCCCCGCCGCCACGTTCCCTGACTTGGGTCGGCTCGCCACAAACGACTTGGAGCCTGACCGGCGGCAATGTCTGGCGTCAAACCGGCAGCAGCACGGCGGATACTTATGCAGATGGCAACTTGGTGATCTTTGACGACTTGGCGTCAAACTTCATAGTTACGGTGACGGGAACCGTTTCTCCGAACACTGTCACGGTGTCGAACATCCTGCACAGTTATTCCTTGAGTGGCTCAGGGACAATCTCTGGCGCGACAGGCTTCACCAAACAGGGTAACGGAACTCTCGTTCTTGGCACGGTCAACAATTACTCAGGCGATACCGCGCTTCTGCAGGGCAGACTCGTGCTGGGCGCATCCGGGGCGATTCCCGGTGGCGATAATGCGGGCAGCGTTTTGTTGAACGGCATCCTGGACCTCGCGGGGTTCAACACCACACTCAACAATCTCTCTGGCAACGGTGCGCTATATAATAATGGCAGCGCGGTGACGTTGACTGTGAACGCCGCAACCAACTCGACGTTTTCCGGGACGCTGGGAAATAGCGGTTTCATCAATCTGGTCGCCACCGGTGGCGGTTCGCTGACCCTGACCGGCAATGATGTTTTCACGGGCGATGCAATCGTCAGCAACGCCACACTCGCGATCAACGGCACGCTGAGCGCTAATCGCCTCACGGTGCGAAACGGCAGCACGCTTGCCGGAACTGGCGTAGTCAACTGCCCGGTGATTTGCGAGGCCGGCAGTTCGCTTGCTCTCTCGCCTGCCGACGCGTTGAGCATCAATTCGTCGCTCACACTGAATGGCGAAGTGAATGTTATGGTTGCGGGCAACATCTCGCTGACAAACACTGCGCAATACCTGCTGCTGAATCACGGCGCAGAAACTGGCTCTGGATTCTTCACGCTCACACAGCCGGCGGGGCTGCAATGCAACGGTTTAAAAGCGTTGCTCGTCGATTCTGCCGGACAGCTCAAGTTGGTCGTCACCAATGCGCCTCTGAACGGCACTATCAGCGATGTACGCCATGTCGTTTTGCTGATGAACGAGAATCGGTCGTACGACCATTACTTCGGGACACTGCACGGCGGACGCGGCTTCGACGATCGCAATGCAATGTTGTTGACCACTGGCCTCAATGCGTTCCACCAGCCGACCGGCTCGGAGATCCGCCTATGAACTACCTTTCCATTCCAGCGAGCAGTGCCTCACCGATTTGAACCATAGCTGGCCGGTGACGCACACCACCTTCAATAACGGGAGAAGCGACCAATGGGTACCGAACAAGACACCGGAGACGATGATGTTTTATACGCGCAATGATCTTCCCTTTTATTACCAACTGGTCGACGCCTTCACCATCTGTGACGAGTATCATGCCTCGGTGATTTCTTCCACGTTCCCGAACCGATTCACGTACATGACTGGCATGATCGATCCGCATAGCACCGGCGGCGGCCCGGAGATCGACAATTCTACGCCACCCAACGGTTTCACGTGGAAGACGTATCCCGAAATGCTGCAAGACGCGGGCGTGAGCTGGAAAATTTATCAAGTCAACAGTGACGACGGCGACAACATCACGAAGCAGTTTGCCGCTTACAAAAATGCAAAGCCCGGCAATCCACTCTACGACCGCGGGATGGTCCTTTCGGCCAACGTCACTGCCATGGTGAATTTGTTCCAGGGCGACGTGACCGGCAACAAGCTGCCAAGCGTTTCGTGGATCATTGGCCCGAGCGATTACTCGGAGCATCCGCCCCATTCGCCCGCCAACGGCGAGATACTCACGAAAGCGATCCTCGATGCGATTGCGTCGAATCCCGCAGTGTACAATTCCACCGTGTTCATCGTGAACTACGATGAGAACGATGGGTTTTTCGATCACGCCATGCCGATTCTTCCACCGCAACCAACAGCCGATGAGTTTGTCGGCAATATGCCGATCGGACTTGGCGTTCGTGTGCCGTGTCATCCTGGTGTCTCCATGGTCGCGCGGCGGACGTGTCTGTTCACAGGTGTTCGACCATACTTCGACACTGCGGTTTCTCGAAGAGTGGACCGGCGTCAGATGTCCGAACATCAGCGCGTGGCGTCGCCAGGTTTGCGGCGATCTCACGAGCGCGTTTGATTTCGCGCATCCGGACTTTGTTTATCCAGGCGGCTCGTTCACCAATCTGACCACCGTTAGTTGTCCTTCGGGCAACACGGTTTCGCCGCCGCTCACGCAAACGGTCCCGACACAGGAACCGGGCACGCTCACACCCGTGCCGTTGCCGTATCAGCCGAATGCATTCTGCACGCTGAATTCCAGCGCGAGCACGCTGACTGTTACGATGACAAACTCCGGCAAGGCGTCTGTTCACTTTGGGGTTTACCCAAATACTTACAGCACTGCCGACCCGCAACCGTTCGATGTTCCACACGCGACCTCGATTAACACGACGTTCAGCCTTTCGGCAACGGCAGGCAAATATGATTTTAGCTGCTATGGCCCGGACGGTTTCCAGCGGCGGTTCGCCGGGAATCTTGCTTCCGACTTCAACAAGATTGAGGCCGTTTCTATTCTGAATCCGACCAATGGCGCGACCGCGATTGCGCTCGAAAATCTTTCGAGTTCAACGGTGACGTTCGGTCTGACCAATGGCTACACGCTACAGACTGCGAGTTATGTCTTGCCCGCCCACAGCACAAATATGATCAACGTCGGCGGTGAAACGAACAACGGGCTGTATGACGTGACTGTCACCTCGACCGCGGACAGCTTCTTTCTCCGTCGTTTCCTTGGCCGGGCTCAGATCATCCCCACCACCCTGCCCCCGACACCGATTGTTTTATCCAACCCGACAGTGGCGAGTGGCAACGTTCAGTTTAATTTCATCGGACCCGCCGGACAATCATACCAAGTGCTAGTCACGACGGATGTCGCCGACAGCAACAGTTGGCAGATCATCTCGTCGGGAGTCTTCGGGAATACCATTGAGACGTTCAATGATCCGAGCAGTGTCAGTAGCCATACGACGCGTTTCTATCGAGTGGTTTCACCCTGAGCCCTAGGTTGAGGGTCGGAAGTGATGGGCCGCCTAAAGGCGGGACTTCTTACTGCCCGAAATCGCTCTTTTTTTACTTAACCTACCGTTGGTTACCTTTGCTTACCGATGGTTACCGAATCGAATCCAGCAAAACGCAATCGAGTGCACCTAACACGCGTCTTCGCTTCTGATTGCATCAGTTTAGGCGAAGTGTATTCTTTTCAAGATCCTCAAAAGTTTGAGCGTTCGGGATTGTCTTATTTGGCGTATGAAACAGTTGACTGGCTGGAAAATAGTCGCGGCGCTGGCGTTGATCTTCAGCATGCCAGAAATTAACGCACAATCACTGCAAGCTGCAGACGCATCGTTCGCGTGGGTGAATTCCTTGACCGGCGCCGACGGGAACATGCCGAACTTCGATTTCGATACCAACGGAAACTGTTACGCCGTCTGCCATTTTCATTCGACCAATGCGGTTATCAACGGAATCACCCTGACGAACAGCGGAACCGGCTATGACACGGTGGTGATCAAGTA
Source organism: uncultured Verrucomicrobiae bacterium (assembly GCA_963702845.1). Taxonomy (GTDB): domain Bacteria; phylum Verrucomicrobiota; class Verrucomicrobiia; order Limisphaerales; family Palsa-1400; genus JAICXV01. Next base: position 2,907,607 of record OY969763.1, read on the forward strand.
TAACAATCAAGGGCAAGTGCAGTGGTTCAAGCAGGCAACCGGCGCCGCCAGCGACTTCGGCCTCGCAGTGGCAGTGGACCCGGCCGGCCCGGTTTATGTGGTGGGAAGTTTTTATTCTGCCGTGATGACTCTCGGCGGCTTTTCGGTGACCAATTCGACTGGCACAAGCTCGTCGGATATTTTCGTCGCTAAATTCGATACCAACGGGAACGTGCAGTGGTTGCGATGGGGTGGGAGCAGCGGAATCGATACTTGTTATCATGCGCGGGTGGATCACGATGGAAACCTGATGATCCTGGGGACGTTCGCCGCAAGTAGCATCAAGTTCGACACCACTACGCTCTCAGCAACCGCCAATAATAATCTCTTTTTGATGAAAGTTGATCCAGCGGGACACGTAATCTGGGCGCAATGGGCCGGAGGTGCTAACGGAGCCGCGGGATACCGGATGGCTGTGGATTCTTCGGATGATTACTACATAACCGGCCCTTTCAGCGGGACTGTGTCGTTCGGCAGTCACACTGTTGTGTCGGCCGGGAAGCATGATGTTTTCGTCGCGAAATATGATACGGACGGAAATGTTTTGTGGGCGATCAGTGGCGGGGGAAGCGCGGAAGACGAAGCATTCGGAATCGGAATTGATCCGTCGGGAAATTGTTATGTTTCGGGCTATATTGCTTCAGCCACGGCAACGTTTGGAACGAATACCCTGCACACAGCAGGAGGCAACGATATTTTCGTAGCCAAGATTTCTCCGTCGGGATCGTTTCTTTGGGCTCGAAGTGCGGGCGGCCCCGGCGACGATCGGGCTCAACCCGTGGTCTTCGATTCCCAAGGGAACGTTTACCTGGGCTGCCATTATTCAGGGAACGCGACCTTCGGCAACGTCACCTTGACCAACGCCGGAGGGGAAGATATCGCAGTCGTTAAATACGATCCGAACGGAAATTTTCAATGGGTGATTTCAGCAGGAGGCTCCACTGACGACGAAGCGAGTGCCATTGAGTTCGATCCTTCCGGCCATTTGTTTATTTCGGGATACTGTTCCTCGAACTGTGTTTTCGGAAATCTTGTCGTCACCAACACAGTCAGCAACGGCATTTACCTCGCGCGCCTGGACTTTTCTGTGCCGTCGGCCGTCAATATCATTAATTTTTCGACGACCAATGCTTCAGGATGGCTTGCAACGGCGGGTGGGGCTGTCGACGCGATTCCGTATCACGACGCGAGTACTATCACCATCACGAGCAACGCTTTCAGCAACGGCACTTTCCTGCAAGGCGGCAGTCTCGCCAATTTTGACGGCTTCTGGACGGCAAAATACGTTTTCACCCTGCCCTACGGCGCGACCAACATCGTTTTGGTTTATTCCAACCTTCTCTCAGACGACCGCGTCGTCTTTGAATTAAACGGCACAGCCATCGGCGCAACCGGCGGTCAAACAACATCCGGGCTTACCTCCGGAAAAATGGTCTTTACTGAAGGCGGCCCATCGCAAAGCTATTTCTTCAGCGGGCCGAATGGCGCAGTCAGCAACACGGTAACCGGCGGTTTCATCGTTCCTGGAACCAATGTTCTATATGCCATCGTTAATAACACCGGCAGCGGAATTGGAGGCGACTTAAAGACTCTCACAGGCGGCCAAGGTGGCGACGGCACAACCTTCGGTGTGAAAGGCACAATTGAATATTCAATCACACCGCCCGTCCTAACTGGAATAACATCCAATGCGAATTACCTAGTCAGTTGGCCAATCGGCTACACCGACTACCGTCTGCAAACATCCACTAACCTGGGCGACTCGACCAATTGGACGGACATCACAACAGTGAGCAATTCCCTACAGACAAACTCCACCGACGCCGCGCGTTTCTTCAGGCTGATAAAACCCTGAACGCACTCATCACTCGCCCCCGCAACACCGCCGTCACCGCATAATGATCCGACGGAAATCTTCCTTCCGCCGATTTCGTCCGGTCTATCGTCGCCGAGATCGCGTGCAGTTCGGGCGTGTGCAGAATGAAATCAATCCGCGAGCCGTGCACCGTTCCTTTGAACCCATGAAAACTGGCCTCGTCGGGCGAGCGTTTCGGGTAGACCTCGCGGTAGCTGTCACTGAAGTGCGCCATGTCCGGCTCCGACACACGGGTTCGGTTCTTAGTATTGACAACTAATCAGATCGCACCGTCGCGACGTGCCAGTCGAAGAAAAGTTCGTTGCGCACGGTTTTATGAGCGGGGCCTGCCGGCAGGAAGTCAAAATAATAGGCGGCTGGCTTTCCATTTTCCTGATCCACATCTGTCAACGCCCAGGACAGGGACGGATTGTAGATATCGCCGATATGTTTCGGCGGCTCGTTGGTCCCTGTATTATATGGCGGCTTGGTGTAGGGGTATCCGAACGGACGGCTAACCGTGCCCGAAGTCACATTGGTGATTTCGAGAGCGGCCATGTAACTCAGCGGCACATAATTGGACATCAGGGGCGTGTCTGCCGAAACCGACTTCCAATGCTGGGCAGCCGATGGGCAGCGCGCGAGCGGAGCGTCGTGAGGTGTCACCGATGGCGCGGGTAATCCCATGTATGGGGCAAGGTAATATGGCAGACGCGTAAAATCAAGGTTGTCGTACTCTGCATAGAGGCCGAGCCAGGCCGGGCCGGGCAATTGATTAGCGTGATCGCCGGCGTATAATTCGATGGCGATGCCCAGTTGCTTCAAATTATTGACACATTGCGTCCGAGCACTTCTTTCCTTGGCCACGGATAATGCGGGCAGCAAGAGCGCCGCCAGAATCGCGATGATGCCGATCACGACCAGCAGTTCCACGAGTGTAAAGGCTGGGGTTTGTTTCCCGGTCAATAAGATCTTGGGTTTGGTGATAAACATATTTCTCCTCATTTCATTAGTCCCGACCGGCCAACCGTCATCGCTATGATCAACGCCGCGGATTGGTTTTTGCAAGAAAACCAATCCATGCTCGTAACTGTTACGGACGGATTGGGATTGGCGATCGCGGTCAGACAGAAACGCACCGGCCGGTTTTGCCCGCGGGTGCGGGTCCCACCCACCCAGACCGCTTTGGAATTGGAGCCGGTTGGATCATTCATCGTCTTGGATTTCGGTCCAGTCGGAGTGTTTGCTTTTTTACCAGATCTGGCGGCCCACTCGACGATTTCCGAGCCGTAAAGCAATTGATTCGTCGCCGTCGATCCGTCGTCATAATGAAAGACGACCTGACAAACGGGCGTGTTATCGGGCGAGGGGAAGAAAGCGCTATTATACACGTAGAGCGTCTCAAACTTCTGGTTCACGTCGATGCCAAGGGCCTTTTCTGGAAAAACCGCACCACCTGCGGCATTCATAGCTCCCCAAAGAAAAATCGTTCCATCGATCTGGAGCGGCACATGCTCGAAAACTTGAAACCCCACGGGAGCAACCGCCACGGGAGCATTCCCCGAAACAGGATACTGCGTTATCGTATCAAAAAAGGAAACCGGCTCAGAGTAGTGGGCCGTTAGATCAATCGGCGTGGCAGTATGATTTGCAATGGCGCGTTTGCCGGCAGCGAGTGCGATGCTGTGTTGGATTGGTTCTCGCAAGACGACCACTGTGGCAATGGACGCTGTCAGCAAAGCGCATGCGCCCGCTACAAGCCCGGTCTTGGTTTTTGTCCACGCCATAATCTTTAGTGCTCCTTTGATGAAAATTGAGATCGATGCTGCGGAGTGCGCCGCGGACAAGGCGGCGGACGTGGCGGATGCGGCCAGGCCCGTGGGGGCGGCGTGCGCGGAAAGTGCAAAGAGAGGCGCGCCAGCGGTGAGAGACGGTGTCGCGAAACCACGGCTGCGGAAGAATTGGGTCAGTTGATCCAAAGAACGGCTGACCCGTTTGCGCGCGGCATCTTCGCCCACGCCAAGGGCCGAACCGACTTCCCGGAAAGTCTGGCCTTCCATGAAATGCATGATGACGGCCGAACGGTCGGGATCGCGCAATCGCAATAGCGCTTCATCCAGCATCGGCACCAGTGCCGACCAGACGGAATCGCCTTCCGCGCCAGCTAATTCCTGGCTGACTGCAACTTGTTCGCGATTGCGGCGGCGTAATTCGGAACGCAGCCAGTCACGGGATTTGTTCAGTGTCGTTTGATGGAGCCAGCCGGCGATGGTTGGATGGGAACGCAATTTGCCGGAGGATTGCGCCAACGCGACAAAAACGTTTTGGGTGATTTCTTCAGCGGCGCTCCGATCGCCAACCTGTCGGAAAGCGGTGCCGAATACCAAATTAACGTGATGGCGCACCAGCGCGGCAAAGGCCTCTTCGCTGCGCCGGGCGTCGAATTCTGCGATCCATTGTTTGTCCTGTTCCGACATGTAGTTTCTATCAGTAGATTGCCGCCGGACCACGAAACCGGACACGAATCGTTCCCCTGTGCCGATTATTATACAGAGCGTAATTGGTGACAATTTGATTCAAAGGTGCGCCCGGGTGCGGCTACGAACCGGATGTGACCGGTCAAATAGGAAGGGATGACTGTCATCGGTCCGAGGTCCGAAAGGTCAGTCCTCCGAGGGGTGAGTGACTCATTCGCTCGTCTAACGTGGCAAAGGCTGGTGAGGTGAACGGCAGCAGCAGGTAAACCGTTGGACGATCAGGCCCGATCATGCCGTTGAAAACGCCGACGGTCGAAACGTCGGCCCGGTTCAACGCCGGAACGCATGCATTTTTGAGATATTCGTCGAACCGTTTTTGCATCGCGCCCTGGCGCAGATGATACAGACGCAATTCATAAAACTCGTGGGTGCCGGATGTCGAGGCTGGTTCAGCAGCGGAGGAACTTGAGTTGAATGCAACGGCTGCGGCCGAAGCAAACGCTGTCTTAACAAAATCACGCCTTTTCATGGTTTATTGAAATCGATCTCTTGACTCATTCGACTCCTTATCGAGTGTTTTTATTTTCAAGCAAACGCGCAGTTTTAACCGTTTCAATCATTCGCCGAAGATCGAGCACCGATTTATGTTTTGAGCCGAAATGTTTCACATAAACTCTCTCTGTCCGAAGAAAATACTTCTCCGCATCATTGTATCGGTTGTTTTCCAAGTAAAACATACCCAAATGCATTAAGTCTCTTCCTACCTCTAGGTTATCTCGTCCGAAGACTACCTCGTCAATCGCAAGCGCCTCCGTCAGACATTTTTCAGCTGCCGAGACATTGCCGAGGCCGGCTTCCGACGTGCATAGATTCACTAGATTTTTTGCATACTCGTGCGTTTTGCCAAAGCACGAGTAATTGATTGAAAGCGCCCGCTCGAAAACGTGCTTAGCTTCATCATAGCGCCGTCTCGCATTTAAGACGCGCCCCCAATTGTTTAACGTCGCGGCGATCGATGGATCATTTTTCTGTCGAGCTGATTCTTGTATTTTGAGCGCCGAACGCAACAATGGCTCAGCTTCATCGAATTTTCCGGTATCAAGAAACAAAAACCCAAGATTGTTCGCATCACGTGCGACGATCGGATGAGCGTCACCATAAACCGTTGAATCGATTTCCAGTGCGCGGCGATAGAGAGATTCAGCTTCTTGCCATGCAGCAGGACTTTCGCTTTCGACTGCCTGTTGGTGGCGGCAATATGCAAAATTCCCGACTACCGTGGCGAATGTCGGGCTATCGCTACCGAGTTTTTCTTCGAGTGCTCTGAGCGAGGTGCGAAGAAGCGTCTCCGCATTATCGGAACGATGGGTGCGGATTAGGATTAAGGCCAAGTTATTTAACACCGAGGCAAACACAATCGGATCTTCAGGGTTGTTCCTACCCATAAGATCAAGCGCTCTGTTATGTAACTTTTCACCCTCGCAAAAATTTCCTCTGCTGTCGTAAATTTGCGCCATCATCGTGAGCGCTTTTACTGTAAGACTTCGACCTTTACTCGACGAAGCAACGTTTGCTTTGACGACTTGTTCACAAAGACGCTCAGCCTCCTCCAATTGACCAGCCTCAAGCAAAACCCACGCAAATGGTATTTGGTAGGTCGCCAAATCTAACGTTTCGGTCACGGAACCGTTTTTTATTTCAAGGGCCCTCCTTAATAACTCTTCTGCAGATTGAAACGCTCCGATTTCATAATAATAGACTCCCAAATACCCCTTTATATCCGCAATTACCGACTGGCCTTCATCCGGCAGGTGTTCTAATACTGCATTGATCTGCGTCGCAAGATTGCTCCAGCCGAAATCTTCACGGTCTTGAATGTCGCCGGCAACTTTTGCGAGAAGCGACGCTGCGAACGCAGCCCAGTTCCTTCGTGCATCCGGCGTTAGTCGGTCAAGCAGCACAGCCTGGAGCAACCGGTGACAAGCCAAACCTTCAGTATCCAGCCTGATAAGCGAATGGCTATGTAACTCAGCCAGGGCATCGCTTACAGTGCCTTCCGATTGCCCGAAAAAAGCAAACCCAAGAGAGTCACTTAATTGACGAAAATCTTTTATGTCCTGGTCAAATATCTCACGCGGAATCTCTTGCGGTGCTAAGAAGCCAATGACCTGAAGTAACGCCTTTGCGCAGGATGATATCCGCTCTTCGGAAACCAACCAAGTAGTCGCAACAGTTTGCTGGTATCCCGTCCCCCCCTGACTAGGAAACATAAGAATGCGCGCGCGAGAACGCTTTAATTCAGCCAAGTACTTATTAAGCGGTTCGCGGTGGGTTGCAATATACGCTCCAGCTTGCTCCAGCGCCAACGGCAAACACCCCAATTCGGTTGCGACGGCACGAGCGTCGACGTCATCACCAGGGTTGAACGCCGTTTTTTTCGAACGGCTCAATAAGAAATCAATCGCTGCTGGTTCAGGTAGAACGCTCACTTCGAAATCGGTATAGGTTACTGGCCAATTCGCCCTTCTTGAGGTCACGATCACATGTCCCCGAACATCAGGCGGAAGTAGGTGTGCAACGGCAAGACGCGTATCGTCGGTATCAACGTTGTCCAAAATCAACAGCCAACGTTCTTGTGATCGTAGCCATTTTATAACTTCACCGATGACTGAATTCTGTCCCTTGGCATCGACAGGCAACTCCAAAAGCATTGCCAAGTTTGCAATGCCAGCGCGTAGGTCAATTACCGAAGAACCGTTTACCCATAAGCCAAATTCGTAGTCTTTGTTATACCGCCACGCATATTCGATAGCCAATTGCGTTTTCCCAACACCGCCCAGACCATGAACGGCCTGAGGCTGAGTAATTGCGGCTGCACTCTTCAACTCGAACGCGGCTCTCAAACTTTGAAGTATCTCTTCACGTCCCGTGAAAAACGGGTTTGGCGCAAATGGCAAGTTGTTCAAAAATCGTCTGACAGCGACAGCACCAGGAAACGGAGGACGAGAAGTTGATTGACCAGGAAATGGAGGTTTTGAACCGGGCTTTAAACGTTTGCCGGATACAGCAAAATCGATGGAAGATGTCAGCTTCTCAGTCGCTTCAACTTCGTTCAAGCCGACCAAATCTATGTAAACTATACTTTTAAATAGTCCCGGCGGACTAAAATCAACCACTCGAACCGTAATTAAATTTGCTACAGCAGATTGAGGATCGGTCGCAAATGCCGCCGCCCATTCCGGTTGGCAGAACGCCGATTCAAAATATTGAGGAGTTAGCACGGCAATGGTCCGATTATCTTTCGATGCACCCGCCTGCATCTGAATTATAAAATTGGTGCCCGGCGTGAAGTCCCAATCCTGAAGTCGCACACTGTAACCATTGTGCTCCAAAACCCACGCAATCCACGTTGCCCATTCCGTGTCTTTGCCGCTGCGGCTAATGAAAAAATCTCTTCGATCTTCCATCGTTTATGTATCGTGCAGGCGACAATACCGTTTAGCAAGAATGCACGCCGACGAATTTTACGAAACACATCGGGCGGCAGTCACAGATAACGGGCGGGGCGCTGGGGCAACCGACTCCACCCCCAAGGTTGCTTCCTGTGCCCACATGGCAGTGCTTGCGTTGTTTCCACTCAGACCAGTAGGATTTGCCCGGCAGCTTGCAACCAATATCAGCTATGGCAAAAAAGACGAACAACAAGCGGTCAATGACGCCATTATGGGTCATTGCCTCATTCGTTTCGCTGACCGAAATCGTAATTGGAGCGGCAGCAACGCAGACAACCGGTGAAATACAATCCCTGTTCACCAAGTTCGCTATTGGTTTTCCTTGCGGTATCGCGTCGGCATTTTTTTTAGTTCTTTGGACCAAGCCGTACGTATTGTATTCCCCCACCGAATTCGGACCCAGCCAAGACGTCGAGAAATTTGTCGATGCGATGAAAGGCCTTAAAAGGAATTCGGAAATCGACACGTTGAGCGTCGAAGAGGAACGTGGGGTGTCAACAGGCGTGAATGCGACGGAGTCCAAACCGAAAGTCGAGACAAACAAACCGCAAGATGACAGTCGAGAAACCGATCCGGCACAACCGGAGTTACAATTGGATCATAGAACCAGGGTAGACTTCTATTTTTTCCTCGGCGATCTCGAGAAGGCCAAAAAAACTTTCGAGGAACTCCAAGCGGCGACAAAGGACCCAGAGTTGAAGATTGAGCATGAGGCATATTACTTACGAAACTCCTTTGAGAAGGGTGATGAAACGGCGTTAAAAAGCCTCCATCAGCTAGAGCTCAGGACCAAGGAATTCCCAACGAAGGTCGGCCTGATAAAGCGAATGCAGGGCTATTGCTATATGTTTTCCCGGACGTATAACTGCGCATTTGAATGTTTTAGCGAAGCATCAAAGCTGTGCGTGACAGCTGCGGGCCGCGCAGAGAGCGCTTGTTTAGCAGCTTCAGCGCTTTATAAACAGGATCAAAAACCCGAAGCGTTCAACTTCTTACGCCAACACTGCGAAACCTCTAATGACGAAACCGCCAAGGTTGAATTGTACCGCGGATTAGCAGGCCTTTACGAGCTTGATGGTAACAAGCTCGCTAAGTGCCTCGCGTTGCTACGAGCACTGTCTTTTAGGCCAAATTCGAAGATCTAAGTTTTGATACAGCTTACGCCTCGGAAGAAGCAGGGTTCAAAGAACTTTCGGTTCTTTATTATGACACAGTCATCACAATGGATCGCAAGCACGGCGCTGCGCTAAATAATTTGGGAGTTGCATACGCAAATTTGAGTGCACCGATTCTCGCTGTAGCAAAGTACAAAGCATCATTTGAGCACGGGAACACGCTCGCTGCTTCAAATCTAGCGTATATTTTGATTGACGCTGGCGATATCGAATCGGCTGCTAAAATTCTGGAAGAAGCCCAAAAGGATAAGCGTGTTCATGAAAACGTCAGGCACGCTTTGGTTAAAATCGAGGAGCTACGCCGCGAGAACGACGAAATCAAAACCAAATGCCTAACTTATGCGGCCAAATTGAGCGAAGTTCTTCTTCAATATTCTGATGCATTTTTTGTGGCGAAACCTGCACATCTGAATATTGTTGGAACATGGGCAAGTGAAGACGGAAATCCGACTGAAATATCGTTCGACCCCACGAAGAACGTGATTGAGATTAAATGGGGTGAGGAGTTTTTAGTGGCCGGCGTAGCTACGGAAAAGTATCGCGTTCGCGGAACGCTTGAGGGATTAGCATCGAAGGCAGCAGTCGAATCGTGGACATTTTCCATTCTAGGCAGTGCTTCTTTTTTTGGAACTCCGAGCTCGGCCAAAGAGGAGTCGTTTAAACCATACGGAAATGCCTTCGTTTGCGTGTCGACAGATTCCAGCACCGTTAAAATTTTCCTAGAAAAGACTGATAGCCGACAGATTCGCACGATAACCCTAGTGAAGAAGGCGTAACGCAGTTTACACCCGCCGAGAGGCTTTCGGTTGATACAAGCGATAGCCGCACCGTAGCAGAATTGCTGGAAGAATATCGGACAGGGGTCAGTTAATGGCATTGTCATATTACCCAGCTCTTGCTCGTCGGTTTTTCACTCGAATTCCTTTTACCGCGCTCGGTGCGGTTCGCGTTTCATTATTAGGTCGTCGTTGAAAATTGTCACGATTTGGTAACCGTCCTTCGCCAAAGAATTCAAGGCAAGGTTCATGTAGAAAGCGCGTTCGTCGCAGCCGTCGGGGCGTTTGACGCTCTTTAGCTTGGACCAAATAAATTCGACTTCTCCACCGGGGCGAATCAAATGCATGTTTTCGCGGTACGGATATTCCAAAACAATTCTAAAAACTGGATGGTGAAAGTTTTAGTGCGTGCATGCCGGCGGTTATTGAGGCGCGGTGACGTAGAAGCGACGCGGAATACTTCCGGCGTTCGGGTCGGTGAATTGCACAATGGAGTTGGCTGCGGTGGCGGTGCCGATATTGACCCATGATCCGGACAAGAGGTTCGTGGAAGCGAACAGCACGTAGTTGCCGCCGGACGTGCCGGTGGCAGTGACGACTGCGCTGGTGCTGATGCGCGAAACGCTGAGGATGTCGTCGAACACAAAACGGTAGACCGAGCCACCGCCGCCGGGTCCGTTCGCCGAAGTAGTGCCATACAGATTGCCGTCCGGCCCAAAGATCGGCGGGCCGAATGGCTGTATGCCCGTGGCCGCAGTGTAAGCACTCAGGATAGAGCCTACTCCATTGGTCGAGCAGCGAAAGAGCACGCCATCATAGAGCGCATCGTATAGATAACCATCCACACCCGCGACGAGACTGCCAAATTGTTCGTTACCAAAATTGTTGGGGAACGCAAACACCGAGGTCAGCACCCCGTTCGTCGTGACCCGATAAATGCGCCGGGAGTTGGAAAAATTTCCAAAGCCGCCACCGTAAAACGCGCCATCAGCGCCACGCACCAGTCCGCCGCCGGGCTGGTAGCCATTGGTCAACATGAACGTGGCCACGGTATTGAATGCGCCGTTGGTATCAAAGCGGAAGATGGTGCCATTGCCATTGGTGCCGCCCGCAAAGCAGGTGCCGTACATAAAACCATCCCCGCCATCGAGCAAGGTGCCCTGCGGATTGGCGCCGTTGGTGGTATAGAAGACAAACAGCGTGGCCAAAGTAAAATTAGTGCCCGCGGGGTTGAGCCGGAAAACTGTTCCCTGACCGGAGTTGGTGCCGCCGTATTCGGTCGTCCCATAGAGGAGGGAGTCCGGACCGACGGCCAGGCCGCCGATGGGAGTGCCGCCATTGACGCTGTTGGTCAGCGTGACAATCGTGCGGAAACCGCCGTTGGTGGTAACGCGGAACAAAGTGCCGACGTTTCCACCACCACCGCCGGAGGCCGATCCATAAAGCGCACCATCAGTGCCCACGCAGAGGCGGGCGAAGGGATTGATGCCGTTTGTCCCGCCAAACGTGGCTAACTGCGAATACGCGCCGGTCATCGTGATTCGAAATACGGTGCCGGCATCGCCGGGCCCACCTAGAAAAGTGGTCCCGTAAAAAGCTCCATCTGGCCCGAGGGTGAGTTGTGATTCTGAATCTGCACCACCACTGATCAAAAATGGAGCGATCGGTGTGATCGAGCCATTCACAGGAACATTGTAAAACATCCCTTGGTTTGCGCTGCCGCCATCGGTCGTGACGCCGTAGAATTTGCCGTCGTTGGCGAGCGTCAGACCGCTGCCGGGACTGGAACCCTTAGCCAGAGAACTAAAGGTGTCCACGAGATGAATGACGCTATTGCTAAAAGTAGTGGTGTTGACGCTGAGCTGAAACACAGAACCGTCTCCCCCCGCGCCGGTCAGGCTCGTGCCGTAAAAATTGGTGCCGGAAAGCAGCGTCAAACCGCCGCGGGTCACGCCAGTGGAGTTAACGAAGAAAAAACTGGCGAGCACATTAAAACTGCCATCGGCGGCAAGGCGAAACGCGGTGCCTTGGTTATCACTGCCGCCGGATTGCAAGGTGCCGTAAACCGCACCATCACTGCCGAGCGTGAACGTGTTGCCCGGCACGGTGCCGACGGTATTGGTCAGACCGACAAGTTGCGTGAATGCACCGGCAGGTGTGATGCGATAGAGTGTGCCGGCATTGTAAGCACCGGCCCCGTTGGCCGGCCCCACCGATGTGCCACTGTAAAAATTATTGTCCGACCCGAGGCACAGGGCTGTGTTGGGATTTGCGTTGGTCACGCCGAAAGAATAGAGCGTCGACAACGACCCGCCGGTGGTGATGCGAAACACCGTGCCTTTGCTGTTCACGCCGCCGTTGAACGTGGTGCCATAAAGCGCGAGGTCGGGCCCAAAAGTCAGACCCGTTTGGGGCGTTGCGCCGTGTGTGTTGTCGAAGGAATAAAGCAGCTTCAAAGCACCGCCAATGGTGTAGCTGAAGACGGTGCCAAATCCGCCGTTGGTGCCGCCGATCTGCGTCGTGCCGTAGAGGGTGCCGTCCGAGCCCTGCACCAAAGTGCCCAACGGATTTGCCCCATTGGTCGTGAAAAATGAAGCCATGTTCGTCATCACTCCCGCCGGGGTCGCTCTATAAATACAGCCTTTGCCACCATCGCCGCCACCGGGAGCCGTGCCGTAGAAATTGCCGTCCAATCCCTGCAGCAAACGCCCCTGCGGTTTTTCCGGACCGAGTTCAAAGGCATGCACCACCTGGATTTCGGCGCGCGCCAATACCGACGGTAATAAAAATAAACTAGCGATCAAGAGTGTCGTCTTTGGCGTCATCGTCCTGAGCATCACCGTATTTCAACCCTTATACAATACACAACGCGCGCTAATTCCGTTCTGGCCGCGCAACGACGTGAAGGAACTAGTCGGGAATGTTGCTTGGTGGAGGTCGAAAAACTTTTTTGACGGAGGTATCCCCATAAACATGGGCGATTTTAATGTAACTGGGCAGGTGCGAAGGCGTTGCTCCGTTTCAGAGCCATTTTATTACACAACGTTGACACGCCGTAACTTTACTCTATAATCCCTTCGGCCGCTGGTCCTTACCGGCACTGGGGACCCGTTAAAAATGTGCAACTTACCCCCGTTCGTTCTTTGAAAACCGTAATAAAAGTGGGACTTAAACCCCACCAAAAGTGAGACAATGTGCGGGAATGTGGGGCAATGTGCGACTTTCCCGCAATATTTTCAGTGCGCATTGCGAGGCCGACGTTCGGCGCGAGGCGGACGTTGGCGACTACCCTAAAAAAGGGAGGGTGATTTGGGCATCGCGTAGCTTGTGACTGTTTTGGCTATCCGATAGTCTGCGGATTCGAAACCCTATGCGTTTGCTCATCACGGTGGCTTGTCTGCTGCTCGCGCCATTTGCGCAGGCGCAACTCGTTGTGGGCGATAGTTTCAATGTGACGGGGTCGGGAACGGGGTTTTCTCTCAATACGGGCATCAATTCTGGAATTAATCCGCCAACGACGCGGTTGACTGGAAGTGCCGCGCCTAATTTGCGTTATCTCTCCACGACGACTCGGGCTAACTCAACGTTTAGTATCACTTCCAACAAAGTGCGCGTGACGTCGGATGCGACTGCGGGACGGTTTGTGTTGTCGGCTGATGGGATTACACCGTTTAACTTCGCGTCGGCGCTGGCAACAGCAACGGCGACGCCACAGAATCCTGTGGTCTATGATCTAACGATTTCGATGGCGAATAACTCGACGGGTGTTGCGCGCATGTCGTTTGGGTTCGGGACAGCCGAAGGGGATGCGACGACGTGGGATTTTGGGATTCAACTTTTTGCGACGGCGGATACGGACACTTTTTATACGATCGGGAAAAGGATCGATAAGAAGGCGTGCGGCCTTGCGACGGATATAAACACTTTCATCACCAACACTGCGCCCGGGACGTTCGGGACTGAAGTGGCGTTGCTGATGCGGGTGACTGATGCTGGCCGCGAAACGAATTCGTATCACTCGCGCGTGCAGCTTTCTACCGATGGCGGTTTCACGTGGTTTTATGACACGGACACTGATCCGGATTTGCCAAATGGATGGCGATTGAATGGGACTGGGCGTTATATCATGTGTGACATTGCTCCGAATGCTGGGCCGGTGACGTATGATGATTTTGCCCTGAGGCCGGTGCCGGTTTCGGCGACTTTGGTTCCATTTGCTAATGCGACGAATGTGACTGCGCAGTTGAAAGCGGTTGTGTCGAACACTGCTCCCGGAAATCTCACGGTGACTTATTACGGCCGTCAACCGGGGAAACCATTTCCCGGGCCGGACTTTATGATCGCTGCCTTACCGGATACGCAGAACTACGCGCGGGAGTCGTCGAGCATCGGGGACGCAAAGAAGGAGATGTGGTTTGCGCAAACGGAGTGGATCATCACGAATCGGGTGGCGTCGAATATTGTCTACGCGGTGCAACTCGGCGATTGCGTGAATGATGGTGACATTTTTAACGGCGCGAATGACACGACGCAGTGGCGCAATGCCACGAACGCGATGTGGCGGCTGGAGTCTCGTTCACGCACGTTGCTCAATAACGGGATCCCATACGGCGTGGTCGTCGGCAATCACGACCAGGAGCCAAACGGAGATCCAGACGGCACGACGATCAATTACAATTTATATTTTGGTGAAGATCACTGGGCTGATAAGCCGTATTACGGCGGGCACTTTAGCACTAATAACGATAGCTGGTTTAATTTCTTCAGCGCCGGCGGTTTGGATTTTATCGTGTTGTCGTTTGAATTTGACCGTTATGGCTCGACGATCATGCAATGGGCGCAGGATGTTTTGGCAACGAACCAAAATCGGCGCGTGATCGTTGCGATTCACAACGCGGGTTCGGACGCGACACCGGTTGATTTCAGTGAGCAAGGACAGACGATCTACGACACCTTGAAGTTGAACACTAATTTCTTTTTGATGCTGGCGGGACATCGGTTTGCAAATGATGGCGAAGGTTCGAGGTCGGACACGTATCAGGGCAGAACGGTGCGCACGTATGTTTCCGATTATCAGGGGCGCACGAACGGCGGCGATGGGTTGATGCGGTTGATGCGGTTTTCGCCGAGTAACAATCTGGTGACGATCGCGACGTATTCCCCGTGGACGGGGCAATACGAGACTGATGCGGATAGTAAAATGTCATTCAGCTATAACATGCAGCCGAACGGGGCGGGCGTTGCGCCAACGCCATGGGTGGCGATTGCGACGAATAGCGGCGTGGCACCGGGCACGACAAACAGTTTGGTGTGGAGTGGATTGCAGGCGGGCAAGACGTATGAATGGTATGTGAAAGTGACGGACAGTTCAGGCAACTCGATCACGTCGCCAACACAATCGTTTACCACGGATACGGCCGGTTCCATCAATCTGGCGTTGCCGGGCAACTCGGACTCGTTCGTTTCGGTGCCGTTTGTCCGGCCCGCAGCGGCTTTGGCTACCGTTGCTTCCGTGTCTGGAAATACTATAACTACATCCGGCACGTGGACGCCGGGACAATTCGTCTATAGCGCCGGTGTCCAAACCAATACTTATTACGCGCGATTCCTCACGGGAGTGTCGGCCGGCAAGATATTACCGATTGTGACAAATACGGCGACAACGGTTGTCGTCACGTCGCCTTATGGTTCACCAGCTTCAGCCGGAGCGGGCGACCAATTTTCCATCGAACCGTATTGGACGCTCGGCACGGTGTTTCCCAATGGGGCCGGCATTAACGTGTCGCCGACGAGCGGGAATCGAAATACTGAAATCCTCGTGCCTGACTCGTTGAGTGCGGGAATCAATCTTAGCGCACCTGCAATCTACTTTTTCAACGGCGGCATTTGGAAGCAGGTCGGGAAAGGCAATAGCAACTTCAACGATGCCACCCTCCCGCCGAACGCGCACTTTATTGTTCGACATAACGTAGCGACAAATACCACATTGACTGTCGGGGGCCTGATTGTGTCAACGCCGTTGGCGGTGCCGTTGCGATCTTCGTCAACAAATCTTCAGGACAACGCGGTGTGTTTGGCGCGACCTGCGGCGGTGACACTCGACGCGTCACAACTGATCAGCAGCGGTGCGTTCGCTGCCAGTCCCCTGCCCGGCACGCGCACGGATGAATTGCTGACGTTCGACAACAGCGTCGCGCAAAAGAACAAATCTTCGTCAGCTGTTTACTATTACTGGAGCGGTGCCTGGCGGCGTGTCGGCAGCGGCTCCTCGGACGTCGGCGCGACGACGGCATTTACCCCGGGAACAGGCATGATCATCCGCAAGAATACCAATTCAGGTTCGCCAATCTGGCTGACCACACCGACGTGGTAGGTGTGGTCGGTCGGTCTTACAATGATTGATAATCCTCCCTAGCCACCCTTTCGCGTGTTTAGCGTTTTTCGCGGTTCAAAAGTTTTCCATTTTCCATTTCTTCGACCCTCAACCCTCATCCCCTTTGCGTTTAAAATAATCCGCGTTGAATTTCGAATTTGTTTCGTTTGGCCGCCAAAGCTTCCGGTTCGAGCTTCGTGCTTTGAATGTTACGCCCATTGCGCCAACCAAACTAATAGCCCTCAACTCTTTGCGTAAAAATGTGAGGTTATAAATAACTTTTCTCCGACCCACCCCATAACTGTCCAACCCCCTTCTGTAAAATAGTTGGCATGAAAGATACAAATAGACAGTTTGCAAAGTGGTGGGTCGCGGTACCGGAAACAGAAAAAGCCGCCCTTACGGGGCCGTTTACGCCATTAAAAACTCTTCGAAAAATAATTTCACTTGGACAGCCTTTGTCCAAGTGACCTTGCTAGGATTTTTCAAACAAATGAATACTTTCGACGAATCCAAGCCCGTCTCTCAACCGTCAACGCTCAACCATCAACTATCCTTTTCCCTCGCGCCCGGCGAAAGTCCGCGCGCCAGCAGTGCGTTCATGACCTTTTTCCAACTCGGCCATGGCCGATCACTCCGAGCCGTCGCCGACCAACTGGATATGGGCATCGACGCCATAAAAAAATGGTCGAGCAGATTCGATTGGAACGACCGCATCCACTCCTTCAATGCTGAAATTCTGCAACAGCAGATGCAGGCCGAAGTTGCTTCCCAAAGCGAACAGGTTGCCGAATGGTCCGCTCGCATGGCCGCCTTGCGCGAGCAGCAATGGGCCGCCGCTCAAAAACTGCTCGCCGTCGTTCAATGCTATTTGGAAAATTTCGGTGACGAACAGTTGGAGAAAATGACGCTTTCCCATGCCACGCGCGCTTTGGTGATCGCCTCCAAAATCGCACGCATGGCCCTCGCGGGCATCGAACATCCCGAGAAATCAAAACCCGAATTATCGCCGAGCCAACCCGCATCCAACTCACCGTACGCTGCGGACGTCCCGCAAAACTCCCCACCCCCTGCACCGATTCAGGCCCCCCAAACGGATTACGAGCGAAGTGAGCACCGTCGACTCACCAACCCGATCCAACAACCTGAATCTTGCATCCTGCATCACGAAAAAAGCATCACTCTGAACCAAATCCCAACGAATTCATCGACGACGAGCCCCTTCACCTCTTCCGCGTCCAATGCCAGACAGCGCAAAAATTTCTTTTCCAGTGTCGTTTGGTGCCGTTCGGTGCCAACGAGCGAAGCGAACTTGCCCACCCAGGAGCTGGTGGCCGAGCCTTCGCATGCATCATTCTTTTCGCCATCACCGAATGAAATCCAAATCAATCAAGTAAACGACAAAGTTATCCCCAACATGGAGAAAAATGTCGAAAAAAGTGCTGTTCGGTGCTTATTACCCGGAAGAACTTCGTCTACCTATAACATCCAAACGCGAAGAAATTATTTTTGGTGCCGTTCGGTGCCATTCGGTGCGCTTGGGTGCGGTTTGATAACTGGTTGCGCCCGTCGCGATCGTGGCAAGACGCCGCAGCACATTATTTTCCGACGAGGTTTGGTGCCATTTGGTGCCGCTCCGGCTTCGATCTCAATCTTTTGACCTCTCGTCCGGTGCCAAAAAATTTATTTTCACGTGATCTTTTGTGCCTTTATGCGACCCGATGACACGGAGAATCTGACAATCTTAGGGCTTTTCAGAATATGACACCCTTAGAAAATGACCCCTTTAGAAGCCGTTGTAAGTGCATTGTAAGGTGCGGCCCTACAAAGGTTAGGCTGTTTCCCTCTCGGGCGGGTAGCACCCTAAATTTAGGGCACCGCCTTTCGGCGGTCTGCGGTTGACTCAAACGCACTCCACATTCATAACCATGAGCAACAATCCCGGTCGACCCCTGAGCAACGTATTCCGCTAACCCCGGTTTCCTGTCTCTGGTGGGCGCCCTCCGGAAAAACCAAACACGTGAATACTGCCGATCGCAACGTCAATCACCCGTAGTCGCCAGGTAGGACGCAACAATCTTTCCCAACAAAACTCGACCCTCAACTACACAAAAAGCATGAAACTAAAGCACTCCATTTTCCTGATAGCTGTCGGCGCGCTGCTCGGCGTCGCGTCCGTCCAGAGCCAGACGATTGTCCTTAGCGATAATTATACTACCACAACAAATCTCACCGGTTTTGCGCTTGGAACTGGAGTAAATGCGGGCATCAATCCGCCGACGACGCGCATCACAGGAACATCGGCTGCGAACCTCCGCTACATACAAGTGGCGACGACGCCATCAATGAGAACCGCAAGCAAATACGGTCTCAACAGCAGCATGATTCGTGTCCAGACCGAAAACTCAATCGGTCGATTCACCCTTTCGGCCAATGGTGCTACGCCATTTGACTTCGGCCCGTCAGTTGGTGCGACGTATGCAACGCAGGCCAACCCTGCCATTTACGACATCAAGATCAGCATGCGCAGTGATGGCAACACACCTCGGTTTAGCTTCGCGCTCACAACAGTCGAAGGCGATGCGACCACTTGGGATTTCGGTCTCCAAATGTATCGCGCTACCACGACAGACAATTTTTACACAATACAGAAGCGATTTGACTCGGCATCGACGGGAATGGCGGCCGACATCAACGCGCCAATGATCACAATGCAACCCGGAACAACGACCGCCAGTGGGAACGGGACATTGCAAACGTTTGTCATCCGCGTAACCGATGCCGGCGCGGAGTCTGGCACGGCGTACAATTCACGTATCCAGGTTTCGACCAACAATGGAACCTCGTGGCAGTATGACACCGCTTCTGACACAGCCGTTTTGACCAACGGTTTTCGTTTCGACGGTCCCGCTCGCATACTTGATTTCGATCAAGCCCAAAATACCGCCGGCAACGTGTTCTATGATAATTTATCGATCACGTCGATTTCCTCGCCGGCCCCACCGACGCCGGTAACATGGACTGGTCAAAGTGTAATCGATAGCAATTGGTCGTCCGTGGAAAACTGGGGCGGTACTGCTCCGCAAGCTGGTCAGCCCTTGATTTTCGACGGAGTCAATAGACAAGCGAATAGTAACGATATTGCCGGGTTGGATGCGCCCTATCTTGTCGTTCAATATGGGCGGGTTCTCGCTCACCGGAAATGTGTTTTCGGTCAGCAGCACTATCAGCAACGTTGCGGGTGCGAACACGATCGGAACACCTCTCGTCGTTCAGCACGACTGGCCTAAAAACCTGGAATATCGCCGCAGGTAGCGTTTTGACTCTCGCTAACACAACTTCGATTGAAACGAATGGAGATCACTCCCTTCTTGGTGGTGGGACTCTGTATTGCCGTGGCCCGGTGAATATTGGTCAAGCCGTGGGATCAACGGCGAACCCCCCACTTACCGTGTTGGAGGGTACCCATGTTATGGATGGTGCAGCATATACGACTAAAGGTGGTTACCGAATCGGTTCAACGATCGGCGCAGGCGCTCAGACAATTTTGACCAACAACGCCACTCTCGCTATCACAGCGACCAGCGGCAACTTGCGGGTCGGCGACGGTGCGAATGCTAACGGCGCAAAGCTGATCATTGATAACAGCACGGTGACACTCGCTGGCAGCGTCATATTTGGAATCGGGTATAATGCGGGTTCCGTAGCTACGGTGAGTCAAAACGGCGGAACGGTGACTGCTCCGCTAACGAGTTTCAGCGAAAATGCTGCAGCAACCGGTACATACGCGAATTACAAATGGCACGTTGATCACGCGTGCGATCCGAAAGAATACCGCTGGCGGCACGGCCTCGATTTTCTTCAACAACGCCACGGTGTCGACCGGGTCCGGTTCGAGCAACGCAAATTTCTTCACTGGACTGAACGTGGCTCAAATTCAATCCGGTGGTTTGGTCGTCGATGCGACAAACGACCTCACTATCGGCCAGGCATTGAGCGGGACTGGTGGTCTCACCAAGAGCAATTCGGCTACGTTGACATTGAGCGGTGCAAATACGTTCACAGGTCCGGTTACGATCCTGTCCGGTGTGTTGAGTGTTGGAGCAGCGAATACACTCCCGGCAGCTTCGACGGTTAACTTGAACGGCGGCACGCTTGATCTGGCGAACAGTGCCACGGTTGGTGCTTTGCAATACGCGGGCGTTTACAAGGCGGCTGGGACTTATGGTGCCATTGGTTCGGGCGCGACCCATGAAAACGCACAATTTACCGGCAGCGGTATCTTGACGGTCACCGGCGGTGGCACATCAATCACCACTGTCACCTCTGATGTTCAGTCGGCAACGGTCGGTCAAAATGTCACCTTTACGATTACGGTTACGGGAACGGGCGACGGTTCGATTCCTGATGGATCGATCACCTTATTCGACGGCGCTAGCAACCTTGGGACATTCGCGTTGACGCCGACGATTGGAAGTAGTGCAGCGGCCACATATTCAACCAGCGCACTTCCGCTTGGCACACATCCGATGACCGCGACCTGGGCTGGAAACAATAGCTACGCCCCGAGCACTTCTGCCATTTACACGGAAAGCATTGTCCAGGCTCCGGTGCTCGTCAGCCCGACATCCGCATCAACCGCGGTTGCCGATGCCGGAACGAGCATTTCGTTCACCATTGTTCTGCAAGATTCGAGCGGCATCACGTATCAGTGGAGCAAAGGCGGTGTGAACCTTGCCAACGGTGCGCACGACAACGCTGCTACCGTCATCGGTTCGACTGCTGCAACTTTAACTTTGGCTGGCGTTAAAGCTGCCAATGCGAGCCCGGGTGTTTACAGCTGCATCGCATCGAACGCCGCTGGCACGGTTACGAGCGCGGCGATCACACTGGTCGTGAATGACCCCGCAATTTCTGTGCAGCCGACGAATACTGCGATTGAATGTAGTTCTAACGGTTGCTTGAGCGTGACCGCTGCGGGAACCACGAATGCGAATGGCGTGTTGCTGTATCAATGGTACACACCCAACGCTGCAGGCACCGCGATTGCTGATGCGACCAACTCCACATTGTGTTTCAACAATGTTCATACCGACCAGGGTTCTTACGTGGTGGTTGTCAGCAATGCATTTGGCAATTCTATCACCAGCCAGGTGGCGGTGGTAACAGTGCATGACACAATGGCTCCAGTCGTGACGCTCAACGGACTCGCGAGCGTGACGGTCGAGTGTCATGGGAGCTTCTCTGATCCTGGCGCTTCGGTTGCGGATGCATGCGACGGCAACAGCGGTATTTCTGCGCCGACCAGCGGCAGCGCTAATCTGAACGCAGTTGGCAATTACACGTTGACTTACACCGCGTCCGATTCCTCCAGCAATCCTGGAAATTCCGTTACACGTGTCGTTCACGTGCAAGATACAACCGTTCCGAACGTTGCATTGATTGGCGCTTCATCGATTAATGTGGAGTGTCATGGTTCTTATACGGACCCGAGTGCGAGTGCGAGCGATGTTTGCGACGCCAGTCCGGTTGTTACGACCAGTGGGACGGTCGATGTGAATACGCTTGGCAATTACACGGTAACCTATACCGCGACAGATGCCTCCGGTAATCACTCTTCCACAACGCGCGAGTTTGTTGTGGTCGATATGACAGCGCCTGTCGTGACGCTTAACGGCGGCGCAAGCGTGACTGTCGAATGTCACGGATCATTCTCCGATCCGGGTGCGACGGCTGCGGATGTATGCGACCCTTCTCCATCGTCTGTGAGCACGGCCGGGTCTGTTACAGTTAATACTCCTGGAACTTACACGTTGACCTACACGTCGACTGACGCTTCAGGAAATCATGGTTCGGCGACCCGGCAGGTTGTGGTGAGCGATGCGACCGCTCCCGTGGTGACGTTGAATGGTGGAGCAAGTGTGACTGTGGAATGCCACGGTACGTTCACCGATCCCGGTGCAACGGCTTCGGATTCTTGCGATGCTAGCCCGAGTGTTAGCACGACCGGTTCGGTCAATGTCAATGTGACCGGTAACTACACGGTGACGTATACTGCGACAGACGCCGGGGGCAACCATGGATCGTCCACGCTGCAGGTGGTTGTTGCAGATACTACGCCTCCAGTTGTGACGCTTAACAGCGGCGACAATACCGTATGCGTGAACGGTTTGTATAATGATCCAGGGGCTACGGGCAATGACGTTTGCCAAGGTTCAGTATCCGCGACGCCGTCTGGAACAGTTGATACGAGCATTGTCGGTGATTACACGCTCACCTACACCGCTACTGACAGCAGCTCAAACAGTGGCAGCGCGACTCGCGTCGTGTCCGTTATTAATTGCGCTGATCCAGCAATCACTGTCCAGCCAGTCAACGTGGTTGCCACCACGAAGAGCAACATTACCTTCAGCATCACTGCTGGTGGAACTGGCCCGTTAACCTATCAATGGTAATTCGTTAAGAACGGCACCACGACGCCCAAGAAGATGGTCAAGAGCGCGACCATCCCGGCTGTGACCAACGCCACGCTTAGCATCAACAACGTAGCTAACGCGGCCAATGGCGGCTCCTATTACTGCACGGTGACCAACGTGCTCCATTCAGGCGCAACCAGCACCAGCGCGACCCTGACGGTCTACGACGCGCCTTTGGTGAAAATCGCTCCGCCGAGCAAGACGTTGCTGGCTGGTTTCAACTACACAATGGTTGCCAAAGTGACCAAGGGTGCGCTCAATCAGACCCTGAGCTATCAATGGAACAAGAACGGCAATGCCATCAGTGGCGCAACCACCTCGACCTACTCGCTGGTGGATGTTCAGACCGCTAACACAGCGGTCTACTCCTGCGTGGTGAGCAACAACTCTCCGACAGGCGGTTCGGCCAGTCTCTCCCTGACGGTGACTCAAGACACTGAAGTTCCCAAAGTGGTGCTCTTGTTGAAGCCGACGGACATGGCAGCCAAACACGCGTTGACGACCAACGACGTTCCCGTTGATCCGACCGGAACCAATCACGCGCCTGATGTCGACTTCCTCGGCAAGGCAGTGGATAAAGGTTTGATCGTGTCCGCCTGGGTCAGCAACGCCGTCAATCAGGCGGTGTTCCCGGCGACCTTCGTAAAGAAGGTGACCGACCTGACGGGGACGAACACTTCAGCCGGCAAGCCGGCGTTCTTCCTCTCGCACGTGAGCATGGTAGATGGAACCAACATCTTCTGGGGTCTGGCGACGGACTCGGACGGCAACACGACTGTGACCAGCAAAGGCACGCACATGTTCTTCATTGCCAATCCGCAAGCGCTGACCCTGGCGACCAGTGGGACTGGCAGAATTACCTCGGTGACCGATGCCACCTCGAAGAACTGGGGCAACCCGACGAACACAGCGGTGCTGGCGGTAGGTCATAATTACACGATAAAGGCCACGCCAATCGGTCACCTCGTTACCTTCCAGAAATGGACCGTGACGGACAGCACTGGAGCCTTGCCTGATCAACTGGCCAATCCATTGACCTTCACCATGACTCCTGGACGGACCAATACGGCTGTGTTCTCCAACCACCCGTAATTAGAAATTGATTCACACAAGGCGTCCCGTTTCGACGGGACGCCTTTTTTGTTCTTTCGCACATTGGCTCGATAAACCAAACAATATGTGAACACTCACCAGTCCGCTCGCTGGCTTTCTTGTCCCTTGCTCGTGCCCGGTTTGGCTGCTTTTCCCTATCGCGGGCAACTTCCCCAAGCGGGTTCGGGACCGATTGTCTGACAGAGAAAACGGAGGTTGCGGTTCGACGGACTGTGTTTGATAGTTCGGCCCATGATTTTGAAACGCGTCGTCCCCGGCTTGCTCGCGTTGTTGCTGCTCACGGCCTGCCACACTACGGCGCCGTTGCCGACGCCGAACGCGCAGAATGCCCACGCATGGCTTGAGATCTCCGAGCCAGCGTTCGAACACAATCTTGCGGAGATGAAGAAACTCGTGGGCTCGAACACGCAGGTTTGTGCGGTGATGAAGGCGGATGCCTACGGGCACGGAATCGCTTTGCTGATCCCGGCTGTCGTCCGAGCCGCAATCCCGTATGTCGGCATCACCTCGAATGAAGAAGCCGCCAACGCACGGGCCGCCGGCTACACCGGAAAACTGATGCGACTGCGGACGGCAACCTCGGCAGAAATCGAAGCTGCCCTGCCCTATAATATCGAAGAGTTGCTGGGAAACCTCACGCTGGCGAAGGACGTGTCCGCGCTCGCGCACCGGCGTCACATCATGCTGCGCTATCATCTAGCGCTGAACTCCGGTGGCATGAGCCGCAACGGCATCGAACTAAAGACCGACGCCGGCAAAGCCGACGCGCTGGCCTTGCTCCGCCTACCAAACCTGCGGATTGTGGGCATCATGACGCCACTTCCCGGTGGAGGAAGTCGCGGATGTCCGCGCCGGGCTCGCAGCTTTCAACAGCGAATCTGCCTGGGTTATTCGTGAAGGCCACCTCGACCGCTCCAAGCTGCTGCTCCACACTGCGAACTCTTTCACCACGCTCGAAGTTCCCGAAGCGCGCCTTGATCTTGTTCGGCCCGGCGGCGCACTGTATGGCGATACCGTTCCCTCGCACACCGAATATCAGCGGGTGCTCTCCTTCAAATCCCGGGTCGCGAGCCTTAACACCTACCCAAAGGGCAACACCGTCTGTTATGATCGCACGTTCACTCTGGCGCGCGACTCGCGGCTGGCGAACATCCCGGTCGGTTACTCCGATGGTTATCGTCGTGTGTTCTCCAACAAAGCACACGTCCTCATCCATGGGCACCGGTGTCCCATCGTCGGCCGTGTGACCATGAACACGGTGATGGCAGACGTCACGGATTTCGCCGACGTTCAAATGAGCGATGAGGTCGTGCTCTACGGCAAGCAGGGCGCGGCGGAGATTACCCAAACGGAGCTCGAGGATATGTCGGGGACGATTCTGGTTGAGGTTTACGGTATGTGGGGGCGGGTGAATCCCAGACTTCTTGTAAAATGAAGTTGGGGAATCACGCCTCCGGCCCTCGACGGTGTAGCACCTCCGCAGCCGCCGGAAACAACATGGAACCTGACGCGTGGAAACTCGTCCGGCGACAGACAGATAGACCTACGGCAAAGCCATGCAACCCTTTCCGCGCAAACTGCGTCATCTGAGGTGACTCCGTTTCAGCCATTTCTTGTTTGAGCTTCGATTGTTTCAAAACTCGATGGGAGTCGGAACTTCCGGTTCGTGCTTTAAATTTCACCTTATGCGGATAAGTTGGCCCATAGCGAAAAAAAGCGATTTGAATAATGGATAAGATTGCAGACGAAATTTTAAGGCGGCGAACATTTGCGATCATTTCGCATCCCGACGCCGGCAAGACGACGCTCACGGAAAAGTTCCTTCTCTACGGCGGCGCAGTGCATTTGGCCGGATCAGTTACGGCTCGCAGGAATCAACAGGCCACCACTTCGGATTGGATGGAATTGGAGCGGCAGCGCGGCATTTCGGTGAGCTCGACCGTCTTGCAGTTCAACTATCAAGATTACGTCGTCAACCTGCTCGACACCCCCGGCCACAAAGATTTTTCCGAAGATACCTATCGAGTCCTCACTGCCGTGGACGCCGCGGTCATGGTGATTGACGCGGGTAAAGGTATCGAAACGCAGACGCGCAAGTTGTTTGAAGTTTGCCGCCAACGCGGCATTCCGATTTTCACCTTCATGAACAAGCTGGATCGTCCGGCGAAAGATCGGTTGTCGCTGTTGGATGAGCTGGAACGCGTGCTCGGCATTCACGCTTATCCCATCAACTGGCCACTCGGCGATGGACACGAATTTCGTGGCGTCTTCGATCGGCAAGCCAAACAGGTCCATTTCTTCGAGCGCGTGGTCGGTGGTTCATATCAAGCGCCAGTTTCGGTGCATGATTTGTCGGAACCGGCGGTGCGCGAGCATATGGCCCCGGACGTTTATGCGCGGGTGGTAGACGAGTTGGGAATGCTCGATGGCGCGGGCGCATTTTTTGATCGCGACAAGGTTTTGTCGGGCGAATTGACGCCGGTGTTCTTTGGCAGCGCCGTGAACAACTTTGGCGTTCAACTGCTGCTGGACGGATTCTTGAACCTCGCTCCGGCACCGCAACCACGTTCCATCCAGGGAAAAGAAATTGATCCCGCCAAAGACCCTTTCTCCGGCTTTGTTTTTAAGATCCAGGCGAACATGGATCCTAGGCATCGGGATCGGTTGGCATTTATTCGGATTTGCTCGGGACGCTTCGAACGCGACATGACGGTGACGCATACGCGAACGGGAAAGAAAGTTCGCCTGGCCAGTTCCCACAAATTGTTCGGACGAGAGCGGGACACGGTGGATGAAGCGTATGCCGGGGACGTGATTGGTTTGGTTGGTCATTCGGAATTCCGGATTGGCGACACGCTTTCGAGTGAGCCTTCGCTTGCCTACGATGAAATTCCGCAGTTCACCCCAGAGTGTTTTGCCTGGTTGCACAGCTCAAGCACAGCGCAGTTCAAAAGGTTTCGCGAAGGACTGGATCAGTTGTTGCAGGAAGGCGTGGTGCAATCGTTTTTCCTAAAGGATTCGGCGCAACGCGTTCCGTTGCTGGCCGCAGTCGGGCCCTTGCAATTCGACGTGGTGCAGTTCCGTTTGAAAACCGAATACGGCGCGGATTCCCGATTGGAAATGGGCTCATGGAAAGCGATTCGCTGGATCACACCGGATTCTCCCGAGGAATTGGCGCAAGCGGTTGTTCCGACGGGCTGTCGCTGGGCGAACGATACGCACGGTCGAACAGCTTTGCTTTTCACAGCGGAATGGTCTCTAAATTATTTTATCGAAAAGAACCCGCGTTTAACCGCTTCGCCCTTTCCATCTCCCTCACCCAAACCGGAAAGGGCTGTCAAATAATCAGCTTGTTTTCCCGAGTCATCCCGCCTATTCCGAATAGGCGCGCGAATTTTTTTAATCGAAAATATTGCTCACTGCCGAACGTCGGCCTCGCATTCTAATTCCCGTTCTTTACAAGGCCGGCGTCACTGGTTCACGAATGACGTCGGTTTTTACTTTCCATTTGTTGAAATAAAGATTTTTGCCGTCCACTTCGACTTCGCCTCGTTGAAAATCGGCTGGTTCCGAGCGCATCGATTTTTTGGGCGGGAAAAGTTCGCGTCCCCAATCGAGGTTCAGAATCATCCGATAGCTGTCCTGGTGGCCGCAGTAAAAATCAGCGATGCGCGGATCATCTGATTTTTTGACGCCGTAGGAAGCATCGGCAGGCAACCATCCCCACGGTGCGATGTAAATTTCCGCCCAGTCATGCATGCCCCAATCGTCTTTGACGGGTTTGGTTTCGTAACCGCTTTGCCATCGCGCCGGCACGCCAGCGATACGGCACATGGTGATGAACACGGTGTTTTGAACGCCGCAATCTCCGCGGCGCGCCTCGAAGCCTTTCAACGCGAACGACGGAATAATGCAGTATTCGTCCTCCGAGTTCCAAGGGATATTTGCGCTCACCCAGCGGAATAACTTGCGCGCCTTTTGCAGCGCGTTGGTTTCATTGCCCACGATTGCGGCAACCTGCTTCCGAATTTCTGGCGCGAACACTATATGCGGCGGGCGTTCTCCGAGGTAAGCGCTTTTCCAATCGGCGGGTAAAGGTTCGACCGCGCCCGGATTAATCTTCGGATAGTATGCGCGAGAAATGAATTCCGCTTCCTCTTGGAACACGAGAGGTTCGGCCGTATTCGTCACAACCTTCTCGAAATAGACGGACCGCTGCGGTGCGCCTGTCACCGGGTTGCCGTCTTGTGCGGCGGGCGCGATCATTTTCGGAGTGGGCGATGCGCTGAGAAGTTTGACATCGCTCTGCTGCCGATAATCCTGCGGGAACGGTAGCCAGACTCGAACAACTGAGCCCGCTTTGATCTCCGGAAGGTTTGGATCGATCGTCAGTGTATGGGTAAACCGTTGTTTTACCGGCAGAACCTCAACTTGCCCGGTCTTTTCCGCTTCATTGACGATGGCCTGCAAATGATCCGTTAGTTTCCATTTCGGCGCTTTTTTGCCTTTGCCTGCTTTTGCGAGGCGAGTTTTTGCGGTGGATGAGAAGAGGTAAATGTTCTTCGGTTCGCCACTGAAGAAAAACCGCTGTCCATCAATGCGGCGTTCGCGGATTTTACTTTCGCGAATCCACTGATCGAGATCGCGTGCCGAGGCGTCGGGAATGTCCGTCTGAATTTTACGCAGCAGCGCGTCGGGGCTAAGCGCATATTCCAGACGAGTGCGGCGAATGATTTCGAGTAGTTCCGCTCGTGCCTCGACCTCGCTGGAGTGACCCTTGTCAACCTTAGCTTGGAGGGCTTTCTCAGCATCACGGAAGCGGCCTTGATCCATCAGTCGTCGCGCCTGGAGGACGGTTTTGTCCTGGCTCGTAAACGCACGCGAAGCAGCGGCCGGTTCGGAAGGTGCAGAAAAAGAAACAGGCATATCGAACGTGAGCGCTAGAACAATTGAGCAGCCAAGAAGCAATTGGTTTACAAATCCAGCATGGAGATTCCGCATGGGGATAGGTTGAAAACATCGCAGACAAACAGCAAGCCGAACCGTTAAGGAAAAACGACCGGGTGGTCTGGATGGTTTTGATTTCATTGTGCGGCGTTCACACAGAAGGACTCGTTTTTCACGCAGAATCAGAGTGTCCCTCTTTGCGGGTAGCCTAAAGCAGAGGCGGCACAAACAATGCTAAGTTCCAGGCAAGTCGGATGTTCTCTTGACACGAGACACTGCCAAAATGTTTTATTCGGTTGACAATACATAGAGGCACAATGTATAACAGTCCTAACTTAACCCAAGGAATCGGTCTCTGCATTTACTGGAAATAAATCGACGGCACGGCTGGGCCGTAAGACCCGCCGGATTGCCATAGACGAAAACCAGCATGGGGAACGTCCCTACTACTGAATTCGGGTACTCATCTAAAACCTATGTTCACAACGAAGTCTCGCGAGATGTTTGGTGTTTTGATTGCTGCTTTTATGTGTTCCGTCGTCGGTCGCGCGGCGGTGTTGCGTGTACCCGCCGATTTTACCGGCATTCAAAACGCGATTGATAACAGCACAAATGGCGATGTGATTCTCGTCAGTCCTGGCAATTATTTTGAGAACATCAATTTCAAGGGCAAGGCCATCACCGTCAGTAGCACGAACATTGCAGATCTCAATGTTGCCGGGAGCACCGTTATCCATGGAGTCGGCAAGACAAGCGTGGTCACCTTTGCCACCGGGGAAACCTCAAATTCCGTTCTTGCCGGCCTCACGATTACCGGTGGTTTCGGAACGGTAAATGCCAGTTTTGGCACTAATTTCTATTTCGGCGCGGGTATTTATTGCATTACTTCTTCGCCGTTGATTCTTGGCAATATCATCACGACAAACGTGGCACCGAATGGTGCCGTCAGTGATGCTGGATATGGTGGCGCAATCGGCTGCGTCCAGTCCGATGCGATCATCGAACGTAATGTAATCAAAGCAAACAACGGTTACGCAGGAGGCGGGATATTCACGTATCTCGGCAATGCCAAAATAACGGGCAATTTGATTTACAGCAATTCGGCTGCGATCGGTGGCGGAGCGGCGGTGATATCTGGCGGCAAGCTCATCAACAACACGTTCGTGGGAAACGCCGCGACCGAAGGTGGAGGAAATGTGTACGCCGATTCGGATGCTAGCGGTCAGAGCATCATCACGGACAATATCATTTGTAGCGCCACGATGGGCGGAGGCATCTATGTAGACACCCAGGACACGATTACTCAAATGGCTTTCAACGACGTTTGGAACAACACGGATGACGATTATTACGCGGCGACAAATCGCACCGGCATCAACGGCAATATTTCCCACGATCCGCTATTTGTTGATGGCGCAAATAATGATTATCATCTTCAGGACAATTCACCCTGCATCAACGTAGGTGATCCCAACTTCCAGCCGGCTCCCGCTGAACTCGCCTTCTACGGCAACCCCCGCGTCTACGCCAAACGTGTCGACATCGGAGCTGCTGAATATTTCGACAACTTCAGGCCGCTCGCTGACGCCGGGCCGGATCAAGCACTGACGGTCACCAGTTTACCGGTCGTTGTGTCGTTGGACGGAAGCGCTTCGAGTGATCCTAACGCTGTGGTTTTATCCTGGCACTGGAGCCAGATTAGCGGTCCCGCCGTGAGTCTCTCGAATAGCAATGCAATAAAACCGACGTTTAGCGCCTCAACACTGGGGACGTACATCTTCCAACTGGTCGTAAACAACGGCAGCTTCGACAGTTTTTCAGATGCTGTGCAAGTCAGCGTGAAAAACGATCCTCCGATTGCCGACGCCGGAGATAATCAACTGTATAGCGATCAAACGCCAATTGCATCAATCACATTGGATGGCTCCAGGTCTTCTGATCCTGAGAATGCACCGCTAAACTATCACTGGACACAGATAGCTGGTTGGACTGTCCAGTTGACTGATCAAGCCGCCGTGAAACCTGCTTTCGCGAATCCCTGGCCCGGGAGTTACCTGTTTCAGTTGATTGTTAATGACGGTTTGCAGAACAGCCCGCCAGCTGTCGTGAAGATTGTTATTGGTCCAAATCACGCGCCAGTCGCAAACGCAGGCCCGTCGCGTTATTTGGTGGCAGGCAGCGTTACCCTGGATGGAACGAAGTCCTACGATCCCGACGGTGTCACGTTGACTTACCAATGGAGACAGACTTCAGGCCCCGCGGTGACGATCACCGGAACCAATACATCCACTCCGTTGGTCACCGTAACAACAAAATCCTTCGTCACAAAATGTGTATTTGAACTGGTGGTAAGCGACGGCGCTCTCATCAGTTTGCCGACGAATGTTACTGTGACGATCGTGCCCAACTTTGCCAGCAATGTCCTTGTGCTGAGAAACCCGCCTTTCGATTCGGCAAAACCTACGATTGTAGCCTTTGACGGAGGCAACTGCAGCACTGGGGTCGGGATGACCTTCGGGGGAGTGTGGTCGCAACAGGCAAACTGGATCACAGTGGATAGCTACAGCCCGCCTTATGCCAGATACGGCGATATGCTCGTGGCCTACCTTTCCACTGTCGCGCCTGATTATAAGAAGCCGATCCAGACGATTGGGTTCAGCACCGGAAACCTGCCCGCCATGGAGGTCGCCCGATACGACAATGCGACCTACGCGGATGCGCGCTATGCCGTAAATCGCGTTTCGTTACTCGACGCCGTTTGCAGTAATCTGGGTACCAGCGTTGCGCAATATGATGGCAAACCCATCGCCGGCGAGCAGTGCTGGGTCGACAATTATATCAGCAACGACCCCGCTCATACGCGGCAGCCGATATTGCCCGGGGCATTCAACATTGTTTGCAATCCAGCTCGCGACCATGCCTACCCGTATCAAAGATATAAAGCTTCGAGCCTCGACTACACAAACGGTGGCCTTACCGCTTTCGCCTATCTGTCTCTTATTGGGAGTGGAAAGAATTATCAGCTCAATACCGCTTCCCAAAAATATTACTTCACGATCGATTCAACCGAATCCATCGTGTTTTTCAATCAGTCTTTATACCCTGGAAAAATCCTGGCGCCCGTCCAACTGACCGGTCCACCCGATGGGGCCATACTTGATAAAAATGGCGCGGTGTTTAGTTGCGGATCGGTCCAAAATTCCGCGCATTATCAGCTGCTCTTCGGTTCCAACCCCGACCGCGTCATGGACTACACCGTTATATCCGACACCACCAATCCGCCAACCCAGACCGTCTTAACCCTGCCGTTTACTCAAACTTGGTGGACCGTCAAAGCCTACGACCAATTCGGGTCAACGATCTATGCAGACCCAAGGCTGATAAAACTGCCTGCGAATCATCCACCGCTTGCGAATGCCGGCACCACCCAGATAGTTCGTGCAGGGCTCGACGGAACAGCAACAATCGTGCTCGACGGTTCAACGTCATCCGACACTGATAGCAATTTGCTTAGCCTTGCCTGGGCCTGGTCGATCGGTGCGGCGACTTATCTAACTAACGGAGTGAACCCGCAAATTGCCCTCCCGGTAGGGACGCACACAATTCAACTAATGGTAAATGACGGCCAAACGAATTCCCAACCAGATGCAGTGGCCATTACAGTGCTCCCCCCTCTCCCGTTGTTGTCTATCGCCCGCTCGGGGACCGACGCGATCCTTTCCTGGAGCACCAACGATGCTGCGTTCCAACTCCAGTCGACATCAAACTTCGATTCAACAGCCACCTGGTCGAATGTTCCGGGGGCACCGACTATCTCCGGCAACCAGCTTTCCCAGACCGACCCGTTTGAGGACAAAAAGTTCTACCGCCTGAGCAGCCCTTGAGCGCGGCGACTATCAATGGAGCCGAAAATAGAAACCCATGAGCACAATCTCTGAATTTAAACGCGCCTTCACGCTTATCGAAATGCTGGTCGTCATCGCGGTTATCGCGATTCTCCTCGCATTATTGCTTCCCGTGCTCAGCAGCGCTAAGGCGAAGGCGAGGCGAACGGTTTGTTCGAATAATCTGCGCCAAATCAGCATCGGTTTGCGGCTGTATACCGATGACTTCAGCGATAAAACGCCGCGAACACCAGGAACGACTGCCGCTCCGGGGCTGAATTGGACCGGCTATAAAAACAGGATGAAACATTATGTTGGCCTCAACGGAACATCATCGCCGCAGGACAAGTTGTTTGCCTGCCCGGCTGACACTTTCTACTACAACGTGGCTGGCCATTTTGAGTTCGTGCCCAAGGCCTTGCATGACCAAGGGCCGGAGTATTTGAGCTACGCGTTTAATGGTGGAAACGCGAGGACGAATTCAAATGCTCCCGGTATCGCTGGACGGTCTCTTGCTTCGATAAAGGATCCAGCCAAAACGGTTCTCGTTGCCGACGGGCCAGCGCTTATTCCTTACTCCTGGCATGAACCGAAGACGCCGGCCCCCAACGGAGCTCCCATGTTTGATGACGCCAAAAACGTGGTTGGCTTCGTGGATGGTCATGTCAGCTATATTAAAATTTATTGGGGCGGCAATAATCCTCCTGGATCACTGGCGCTACATCATGATCCGCCTGCCCGATACGATTACAAATGGAGTGGAGATTAGAACGGGTGCTCCCCAATTGCGCTTCGCGTATTCAATGAGACTGAGGCTGAAATGGTTTAGGGGCACACCTATAAAAAAGCCCTTGAACTTATTAAAAATTTAAATGACCGGAATGACTTTTTATGAAATTTTGTGACTCTATTTGACCCCACCTAATAACAAACACCGAAACAGCGGCCTTGAATCTGCAGGTTGGTATCGCATCGCGATACCAAGAGGCGTAGCTGCGGCGTAGACAAAAGGGCCGCTCGCATGGCGAGCGGCCTCACAAAGCATCAATAATTTCCAACGAATTAATCAACCTCCGACTTCAGCGCGCGCTTCCGCGGCCAAAGGTGTGCTGAGGTAACGTTCGCCGGTCGAGCAGGCAATCGTCACGATGGTCTTGCCCTTATTTTGTGGGCGCTTAGCAACTTCGATCGCAGCGACGACGTTGGCACCGGTGGAGATACCAACCAAAATTCCTTCTTCCTTGGCCAGACGGCGAGCCATCGCAAATGCATCGTCGTTTGTCACCTCGACACACTCGGTAATCTGCGCGTTGCCCTTGCTGTCTTTGAGGTGAAGATTTTTCGGGATAAAACCAGCGCCCGTGCCTTGAATTTTGTGTGGACCAGGCTTGAGAGGCTGACCAGCGAGGGTTTGCGAAATGACCGGCGAATCTTTCGGTTCGACAGCAATGGCTTCGAACGATGGCTTGCGCGGTTTAATCACTTCAACGCAACCGGTGATGGTTCCGCCGGTTCCGACGGCCGAGATAAGAATATCCACTTTGCCATCAGTGTCGGCCCAAATTTCTTCCGCCGTTGTACGCATGTGCACGGCTGGATTAGCAGGATTGTCGAACTGCTGCGGTATCCAGGCGCCTGGGGTTTCTTTCGCAATTTGTTCCGCGCGCGCAATGGCGCCCTTCATGCCTTCGCTGCCCGGAGTCAGGACAACTTTTGCACCGAGCATTGCCAGCAATGTGCGGCGTTCCAGCGACATCGTTTCGGGCATCGTCAGGATAAGCTTGTAACCTTTGGCGGCGGCGACAAATGCCAGAGCAATGCCTGTGTTGCCGCTGGTCGGCTCGATGATCACGGTGTCTTTTTTAAGAATTCCTTGCTTTTCAGCGTCTTCAATCATGGCCATGCCGATACGGTCTTTGACGCTGCCCAGCGGGTTGAAGAATTCGCACTTCAGCAGAATATTGGCATCAACGCCAGCGGTGACTTTGTTTAGACGGACCAGCGGCGTGTGTCCGACAGTTTCTACGATGTTATTGAAAATACGTGCCATAAAAAGATTGGTATTTGTAGCAATTCAATCTTGTCCCATTCACGTGACAGGGCAAGCGATATTTTGCATGAGAAAGGAACAAGACTTGCGTCACGCAACATTAATTGTTTAATTCCCGCACGACAGGTTGTTAGAATACTTATGGCTACAACATTCAAGTCAAAATCTCCCCAGACCCGAATCTTTCTGGTCGAGGACCACGCAATGGTTCGCGAAGGCCTCGCCGACGCTATCAAACGCGAATCCGACCTAACGGTTTGCGGTGAGGCGGACGACGCTGGCAAAGCTGGACAAATGATCCAGACGGCCAAACCTGATTTGGCAATTGTCGATCTTGGCCTGAAAAATTCCAACGGCCTCGACCTGATAAAGAACCTTCACGTGCAGAATCCGAATCTTCCGATTCTCGTTGTTTCGATGTACGAGGAATCTATTTATGGCGAACGCGCGATGCGTGCAGGGGCCAAAGGATTTATTACGAAGCAGGAAGCAATTCAGGATGTGCTGAAAGCAATCCGCCAGATTCTTGCCGGTGAAATTTATCTCAGCGAAAAATTAAAGACCCAAATCGCGAGAAAAATCGTGGGCCATGGCGTCGGCGAACCGCGCCCAACCGATAAATTGTCCGATCGCGAACTCCAGATCCTGACCTTCATCGGAGAAGGTCGCAGCGCCCGGCAAATGGCGGAATCCCTCCATCTTGATATCAGCACCGTCGAAACCTACCGGTCCCGCATCAAAGAAAAACTTGGGTTCAGCGATACAAATGAGCTTTTGCAATATGCAATCCGCTGGCGTCAGGGCCAAGGGACCTAGGGGCTCTGTAGGGCCCGCCCTCACATATGCGTAAATTCACGTGTGACAACACGTTGCCGACACAGCTTGACAGACAAATTACCGACTTTTTGCAATATTGATGCGGCTACCGATGGCAGGGGCACCGAACCACGCCAGCATTAAACAATGGGGACTGGGCACATGGATTAATTTGTTATGCAGGCTATTCGATCATGCCATCGGTTCCTTTTTGTACAGATACTCCCCTGCTCCGCTGAACCATTTCCTTGCGCACCCGCTCAATTTCTGGACGAATAGCCAACGTGAAGTTTGCAATCTGTAACGAAATTTTTTCTGATTGGAATTTGCAGGATGCATTGGGGTTTGCGCAGAAGACCGGTTATCAGGGAATTGAAATTGCGCCTTACACAATTGCTTCTGCCGTTACCCAGGTTTCAGCCACTGAGCGCTCTCAAATCCAAAAACTAGCCGCTCGCGTCGGCATTGAAATCTGCGGGATTCATTGGGTGCTCATCGGTGTTGAAGGATTGTATCTGAACCATCCAAACACTCCGGTTCAAAACCGCACGAGGCAATATCTCTGTGACCTTGTGAATTTTTGCGCAGACATTGGTGGAAAAACTATGGTGGTTGGCTCGCCCAAACAGCGCAACGTCATGCAGGAAGTCAGTTCGGCGCGAGCCTGGGCCATTGCCACCGACACCTTCCGCGATGCTGTCAAGACAGCCGAAGATCGGGGTGTAACTATTTGCATCGAACCACTCGCTCCCACAGAAACCAACTTCATCAATACCGCGTACGAAGCAGTCGAGTTTGCGCAACAATTCAAAAGCCCGGCAATGAAGATTATCCTCGATGTCAAAGCGATGTGTTCGGAACAAATCTCAATTCCGCAAATCATTCACGAATCGACGCCGCACTTTGCCCACTTTCACGCCAACGATAAAAACTTAAAAGGACCGGGTTTCGGCAAAGTTGATTTTCGTCCGATTGCCGGCGCATTGAAAGAATCCGGTTACAACGGATACGTTTCAGTTGAAGTGTTCAAGTTCGATGAAGGTCCGGAAGTGATCGCAACAAAAAGCCTGCAATACCTTCACGAAGTTTTCGGGTTGAAGAATCCGCAACCTGCAACGACGTAAGTTCATGACGACAAAAACCGCAATCATCACAGGCGCAGGCAGCGGCGTCGGGCGCGCGATCACAATTGCATTGGCGCGCGAGCAATGGAAATTAACGATCACCGGACGGCAGCAAGCGCCGCTCGAAGAAACCAGGTGTATGACGGAAAGCTCCGATGTTTTGGTCGCACCCTGCGATCTGCGCAACGAGGCGGACGTAACGAAAATGATTCAACAAGCGCGCGAGCGATTCGGCTTTGTGTCGACGCTAATCTATGCCGCGGGAATTAACGTTCCGCGCCGAAGCTGGTCCGAAATCAGCACTGAAGATTTTCGCAGCATTATTGATACAAATCTGACCGGCGCATTTTTCTGCTCGCGCGGGCTCATCGGCGACATGCGCAAGAATAGTAACGGCACGATCATTCACATCGTTTCTGATGCAGCCAAGCAAGCCAGCGCCAAATCAGGCATTGCCTATAGCGCTTCAAAGTTTGCACAAGCGGGCCTGGTGCAATCGATCAATGCTGAAGAACGCGCGAACGGCATTCGCGCCTGCGCCATTTTCCCGGGCGACATTGACACTCCCCTGCTCAACAAACGTCAATCGCCGCCGCCGGCGGAGGCCCGTGCAAAAATGTTAAAGCCGGATGACATCGCACAATGCGTATTGCTCGCGTTAAATTTGCCCGATCGCGCAATCGTAGAAGAAATTGTGATTCGGCCGCGGTGAGCTTTTCAATGGCTGTTCAGAACGACACGGCCAAACCAACATTTACCGATATGGCATCGGTGAAATCTACCGCCGCCACATGCGGACCAATTCTATGCTCATACGTGCCGAGGTCCTGCCACTGCACTCCGATAAAAATGCGTTCGTCGGGATAAATGGGAATGACTATGTTTCCTGCCAGAAATCCTCCGGCGACCACCCCTATTGTATCGCTCGATCCTTGTTGCGCCGCTGACGTTGCACCGCCGCTGAGACTCACGCTTGCTGGAAGAAAGACCTGCTCGCGAAATGAGAAAGTACTGTCAAACACCGCTACGCCCAAGCCACCGGCGAAATCGAGTTCCAGTCGGTTACAAATCGGAATGTGCAGTTTCGGCCCCAAATGAAGCTGCCAAACATTGGCGTCAAAATGACGATCAGAGACAACCGTTGCGATTTGGCCATTCGGCGCGACGCTGCGCATTGGAGTATCGCCCAGCAGTGATGTGCCAAGCCCCCCCGAAAACGGCCCGTTGTAAGGAGCCGCCGGAACACCAGTAGCGAAAACCAGATCTGCGGAATCGCATAGACGTCAGTCGTCACCAGCACCGGCGATGTGGTCGTCTTATTTTCGTTCACATCAATCTTGGTAAAACCGAAATCTGCTTCAATGCCCCAATACCACTTCTCGGATTGGCAAATAATGCGCTCATACTCCAGGTTAAACCCGTGGCGCGGGTCATCGTTCTTTATCTCTCCGAACGGCTGCGTAAAACTGCTGTGCATCGAAATCGTGTTCGCCGTATCGTTCCGTTGACTGTCATTCTGGTAGCCCCAAAACGTGGTCGTATTTGGAAACGTTTGAGCGCTGTGATCGTTGCCCTGCGCATCGACCTTATTATATCCGTCGTCATAGGTATGATTAGCTGGATGCGTCGCTGGACCAGGATTGAACGGCGGCTGGGTACCGCCAAAACCTTTGAAACCCGTGCGAATATTCAAGCCCATTTGATAGGACATACTTACGTTGTTCAACGGCCGGATCGAAGGTCTGGGTTTGACCGCATCCAGCCGCACTATCTCACGCTGCACTGCTCCGTCGAGTTGATCGTTTTGGGCACGGGCGCATGCCACCATCAAAAAACCGCCGACTAAGGCCAAACGCAATGATATCATAGCGGGTGTATAATTGATTGACAGTTTAACTAACGCTATGGAAAAGACAACCTTGAGTGAAGGGAGTTTGACTTCAAGGTTTTGCCCATCCGCAGCCCTGTGCATAAATTTTTTGAAAAACTTCTGCACATCGCGCGACGGAACCGTTAAGAATACCCCCCGCGAACAATGAAAGGCTTGTTCATCACATTCGAAGGCACCGAGGGTAGCGGCAAATCAACCCAAATTGCATTGCTGGAAGAACGTTTACTCGAAGCCGGAAACGTCGTCCAGATGCTGCGCGAACCGGGTGGAACCCCTATTGGCGAAGAAATCCGCCACACCCTCAAGCACAGCGAATTCAATCGCGGGATGAAGCCCGAAACGGAATTGCTCCTGATGAATGCCGCGCGCGCGCAACTCGTCCGGGAAGTTATTCGTCCAGCGCTCGATGCCGGCGAAATTGTCCTTTGCGATCGTTTTTATGACTCGACGATTGCCTATCAAGGCTACGGCCGCGGTTTGGATCCGAAGTGGGTGCAGACCATTGTTGATTTCGCCATCGGCGATACCCGACCCGATCTGACCTTGCTCCTCACCGTTCCCGTTTCAATCAGCGAAGCGCGTCGTCTTGCTCGGCAGCCTTTGCTGATTCCGGTTCCACCCACGAAAGCGCCCGGACCGCCGAAACTTGGATTTATCCGCGATCGAATGGAAGAAGCTGACCGCGCGTTCTTCGAACGCGTGGAAGAGGGCTATAGAGAAATTGCAGGATCCGATAAAAAGCGGATTAAAGCGATCGACGGAACGCAAACCGTTGACAAAGTCACCAGCGACATCTGGGCGCAAGTGTCCAAACTGCTTTAGATATTCTGGGCAAACGCCAGCAGGCCGCGGTACTCCGCCATGATTGTCTTTAATGCCACGATGATCGCATCGGCTTGAAGCTGCGTTGGAGCGGCATGCGGTGTTTCGAAAATAATCTCAAACGGCACCGGGTCGACTTCCGCCGGAGCGGCCAGGATGCCTTCGTACGCTTTATAGATAATTCCGTCGCGCGCTGCGAAACCGTCGATCGTCGCATTCACATTTCGGGGCAAAATCTTTCCCGCTTCCCGCAATGCTGGTCGCAATAACGCTTCAGTCAAAGTATGCCCGCGCACGAAACCGTAAATGCCTTCGCTCGTATCGTCAGCATGCAACTGAATAATGCCGTGAAAATGTCTGGCGCGCAGTTCCTTTTCCAAAAGCTCGACCTCCGGTTCGGTCGAGTGCTTCCAAAATTCGCGATTCAGATCTTTGCCGGCGCGCGAATAACGCGTGTTTTCCTCGAAGCCGGTGGGGTTACAGACCGGGTATGCATCAATGCGATAACCTTCGGCAAGGGCAGGCTGTTCGGATAATTCACTGAGAAATTGCACGACGGCTAACGCTCCCGCTGGTTCGTCTCCGTGAATCGCCGCAAAAATACCGAGACGGATTGGGTCGGAAATGTTTGGATCGCGAAACGTTAGCCTCGGCAAATGATACTCTGCGCCGCCAACAGCAAACGAACCCAAGCACTCCGCCTGAACATGCGGCGCACGAACCGCCGGCTCGAGCAATAGCTCAAGCGAGCGTTTGCCGTCCTTGACGATAAACTGTGTGTCCGCGTCAAATGCCACGATAGTAATAATGACAGAGCGAACCATTTCGGCAAGCAGTCCAACCTGGTGTGTTCCAGCGTTGACATACGAATCAAATCAATTGTACATTCTCGGCTATACCGTCTGATGCCCAGTTAGACAACTCCTAGCCAGAGGTCCAAATGAAAAAGCTATCTCTAATTCTGTCATTCGCCATCCCGTTTCTTGCTTCCAACACATTACAAGCCCACCCGTATGCTTCGGGTGTCACTATTACAAGTGGCACGGTTTCGTTCTACCTGAACGAACCTGCTGACAGCGCCTACGTTGTGTTTGAGGATCACACCACAAACACATTGTCCGGCGTAAACACGTCCGGCGTTAAGTCGTTCGCGCTCGGTGCGCACACGAGCTATTCAATTTACGTCAATAAGGTTGGCTCCGGGAACCCGTCGCTGATCAGCAGTGACGCCGCCGTATTTTGCAAATGGAACTCTCCTCGCGGTGTTGCCGTTAATTTCAATCCTAAAATCGGCTCAAAATTCGGTCGCATCTATGTTGCAAACAGCGCTATCGGTGGAACCGCTCCCAACGCCAAAGGCAAAGGTCTATATGCATTGAACGCCAATTTCACCGAAGCACTTGGCCGCGGCACCAACGCATCCCTGTCCTCCACCTTCACGGCTGCCTCGGCCAGCCAGCCGTATCGCCTCGGTTTCAACCCTGACGATAACAGTATTGTAATTGGTGACTTTTCAACGGCAGCGGCAACTGTTTGGATGGCAGACTCCGATTTGACCACACCAACTCAGGTGTTGGGCGTCGTCGGCCAAGTTGAGGGTCAAAATGCAGGGGTGCACGGTGAAATTAATAGCGTCTATGCCCGTGGCACCATTGCCAACAGCAATTTCGTTCTGTGGACGGGCGATCCATCACTGCTTTCAGCGGCAACAAACTCTACGACGCCAAACAGCTACAACAACCTCAACCGTTACAACATCGGCAGCGGCCCTCTCCCTTGGGGAAATGCACCGAATCTCGCAATCAATCTCGGATTGCCAACCACGCAACAGGATATACCTGTTGATATCGATATCGACCCCAACGGAAACATTTACGGCGGTTTCAACCGCGCTGCGAAGGACGCCCCTTGCCTTCAAGTCTTCGCACCCAATAGTTCGACACCTTATTACTCCTCTTTGGATACCGGCAACAATATTGAAACTATTACCAACGGTTGCAATTCCATGCGCGTGTCACCCGATGGCAAGTATGTTGCATGTATGTCGGCCGGGAACCTCATATATGTCATGAGCATTATCAATGGATCACCTGACCCGACGACCCTGTTCACGATTCCAAACACGCCCACGACCATTACGGGCCGCAATATCGCGTGGGATGCAGCGGACAACATCTACGAAGTCAGCTCTGGCCAAGCTCTGCTTCGCTGCTATTCGTTGGGCCAGACGACCACCGCAATAACGAGCAACGACTCAACCGGCCTCAATGGCAGTTTCTCATTGGTTGTTCCTCCCTATAATGTTTCACTTCAAGCTTCGACGCCTATTGCTTCGCAGAACCACGGCAGCCCGATTCCCGGCGTTTTTACCATCAGTCGCAGCAGCGGTGACCTTACAAAATCTTTAACTGTCAACTTCACGCTCAGCGGAACTGCCACTAACGGCACCTACACCACTCCGGCTAGGACAAACATTACGTTTGCACCTAATCAAACAACCACCAATATCAACATCACACCGACTGCAACGCCGGTTTCAGGCCCAACGCTGACCGTAGTGCTTTCGTTGCAGCCGTCGCAATCCTACATCATCACACCGCCCGCAAGCGCGACAATTTCCATCCTGAACACCGGCCCTCAATATGTGTTTGCTTCCGCAGTCGTTGCCCCTGGCGAGATGTATCGTGGACACACGACCGATTACGCTCTCTACGTCCTCACACGTTGGGGTGACATAAACCCGCCGTCCGGCGCCTATGACGTCAACATGACGTACAGCGGATCCGCTGTGCTTGGCACAGACTATATGACTGGCACTCCGACAGTCACAATCAACCCCGGTGACGTCACCGTCATTGCCAGCGTGTCCCAACCGGTCAAGAACACCACTTATTCCGGTGACAAAACGATTACTGTCCAAACCGCATCGGGTAGCGGTTATACCGCCGGAACCAACACAGCTATTCTGACCCTGCTCGATAATTTGTATCCTGCAGAAACCGTGTTGTGGTCAGATGATTTGAGCGCCGACACCTCGACGAATTGGACGGCCATGGCGAGAACGACGGCTGGCCCAACCACAGATTACAGCGCGAATTTCGCTTACCCGGTCGGGAATGATTTTGTTGGCAATGCACCGAATGGCGCGGCAACGGCACTGAAAGTTACCTGCAACAAATCTGCCAATGCTGCCGCAGGCCTTAATCTGTTTCCGACGGGACGCTCATTCAGCAACAATTTTGCATTGCGCTTCGATATGAACTTGGTCCAGGACCAGAACTTAAGCACAGCTACCGAATCCGCTTTGTTCGGCATCGATCACGCCGGCAACAACGTAAACT
Source organism: uncultured Verrucomicrobiae bacterium (assembly GCA_963702845.1). Taxonomy (GTDB): domain Bacteria; phylum Verrucomicrobiota; class Verrucomicrobiia; order Limisphaerales; family Palsa-1400; genus JAICXV01. The sequence continues at coordinate 2,950,278 of OY969763.1, forward strand.
GGCTCAGCTCGAGCGTGGCTGGCACTGGCAGCGCCGATGGTGTGTGGTACACGATTTCGTCCGACGCCGGCGGAGCCGCATCTGGTGACTTCTTTGAATTCAGCGGAGCTACACTGCGTAGCGCGCTCTCCAGTGCTGGCTTCACCAACTCATACAAACATCCTGGCGTCTATACGTCAGTATTCACCGTCGGTAGCACAGGCGCCATTGGTGTCCCGGCGAATGCAACTGGTCTCGCGACCGAATGGGCCAGCGTTGAAATTAAGCAAAGTAATAACGTGGTTACCTTGTCAATCGACCACATGCCCATCTATGTCTTTACCAACACGACGGCCTTCACCACCGGCGCCGTCATGCTCGGTTACGACGATCCATTCGCTTCAGTGGGCACTAGCGGCGCCGCTTACTATTCAAATGCGCGCGTCGTCGACTTAGGCTCTGGCATCGCGATCGCACCGAGGATTACGAGCGTCACGGTTAATGGCGCTAATGTTGTCATCTCGTTCACGACGACGAGTACCAGCGACACGACCTCGGCATTTACATTACAGAGTGTAGGTAATGTTACCGGCACTTTCACGGATGTTGCCGCAACGATTACAGGTGGCTCTGGATCGTTCCAGGCGACGATTTCGCTCGCTGGGGCAACTCAGTTCTATCGAATCCGGCACAATTAAAGGATCTAATTAAAAATGGCTCGGCAGACCTCGTTCTGCCGACCTTTTCTTGTTCAATTGGCGCTGTAAAATGTACAGCTACAACGGTATCAGGAAACCCCTGATTCAGCGCGATAAGTCGCTATGGGCGATTGACAATCTGATTGAAAAACGCCTAGCATTCGGCTCACCTTAGTGCGCGTGCTCCAAACTTTAACTTATGAAAAAACTTACTTCCGTCCTGATCCTGGCTGGTGGTTTACTAGCAGCTGTTACCGCGAATGCAACGCCGTTTGCTTCGTGCATCAGTAATATCAACAACACCGTCTACTTCAACCTCAACGAACCCGGTGGCAACGTCACCGTCACGTATGAAGACGGCAGCACTAACGCCAATTTTGACGGCAAAGTAACCGGCCTAAACCTTCCTGTCGGCTATCAAAATTTCAGTCTTGTCGGCCATTCCAGCTACGCCATTTCCGTCTATAAGGTAGGCAGCGGTTCGCCAAGCGTTACCAAAAACATCGCTCGGAACACCGGTCGCGGCATAGTAGGCAACGTCAGGCCGACGTCGCCATATTTTGGTTACGTTTACTCTGTAATCGGCGGTTCCGGTACAGTAGTCATGCGCAGCGATGGCAGTGGCGGGGCGGCCGGCAATCCATTTCCAGGGAGCACACTGAAACCGACGATGGTTAGTGGCGACCTTTGGGGAGCCAATACTTACTCTGAGGTCGGCATCTCGATCGCTCCGGATGATTACGTCCTCGTCTCCGATTACACCTCCGCTGTAGAAGGCGGCGTTATTCGCGTGAACCCGACGTTTACCAGTGCGCAACTACTCCTAAATGGTCTCACTGGCCTCAGCAGCCCTGCCGATACTGGCAGTGGCCAGAATCACGGAACGGCCGAATCGCGCGCAATCATGACTGCCGGCGTCGGGAGCAACGCAACTTTGTTCGTGGTGGACGGAACAGCTTTCCCTTATTACAACCAGCTTTGTAGATACGACCTAGGAAACGCGATCTATGGAAACGGAACAATGCCGTTTATTGGTCAGCCTTCAATTCTAGCGGCTATCAATCCATCTGTTGCTCCTAATGGCCCGCTGACCAACCCAGTCCCGGGATTTGGCAGGTACTCTTCGCGCTGGTTTGTCAATGGGCACAAACGGTTATATCTATGCGAGCTGCGACAGAGCAAACCTATCGAATCCCAACCTTCAGGTTTATGCTCCAGATGGCGTAACCCTGCTTTGGAGTTCATTCTACACCAATAACGGAGTGCTTCAGGACTATACGGTCACCGGGACCACACAACTCCCTGAAACTCACTCAGGTCCAGCGGAATCGGCATTGTCTCCCGACAACCGTTACATTGCGCTGATTCACGACGACAACCACCTAACGATCTTCACCCTTACCAATGGCATTCCTGACCTTTCCACGGAATACCTGATTAATGCCAAACAAGAACTGTTCACAACGAACGTCCAAGGCACCATCTCTGGTCGTGGAATTTGCTGGGATGCAGCGAATAACCTTTGGGTATCGTGCGTTACGACTAATGCCTCCAATACTGGCTTTGGTGCTGTGATGCAGATTTCCGTGGGTCGTACAGCCACGGCTATCACCAGTGGTAATTCCACTGGCACAACTGGATTCCAAATCGTTTCACCGACCGAGGTGGACATAGCGCCCGTGCAACCTTTTGCTCCCCAAGCCAACAGCTATCCGAATTATCCTATCGCGGCTACGAACGTAATCACTCGTATCGGCGACATTAGTTCGCCGCTTACTGTCACATTTTCAATGAGCGGAACGGCTGGGGCCGGCACCTATACGGTGAGTGTCCCTAGTTCAATTACCTTTGCTCCCGGACAAAGTTCGACAAACGTCACCGTTACCGCGGTCACCGACGGCATTCCTCGTCCGACGACAACGGCCATCATGACGTTAAACAGCAGTGGCTCGGGGCAATACATCGTTGGTTTCCAAAATCAGGCCACAATATTCATCATCAATACCGCCACACCGCAATTGACTGTCGGCAACGCTGCAACGTCGATGTATAAAGCTTACTCCAACGATTACGCCTCGATCTCTGTTACGCGTATCGGAGATACAAACATTGCCGTAACGAGCGCTGCATTCACTTATGGCGGTGCGGCAGTCAGAAATACGGATTTCGCCAGCATCAGTACCACAGTCGCATTTGCCAAAGGCGACCTCACGAAGACGGTCAAGATTGCCAAACCACTCGTGAATGGCCAAATTCCGGTTCACACCTCAAATCCAACCTACACTGGAGATAAGACCTTTACCGTGACGATCCCGTCAGGAACGGGCTACAACACATATTCGAGCAACAATGTCGCAACGCTAAAGATCGTCGACAATGCATACCCCACCGCCACGGTGCTCTACGCGAATCCGTTGACCGATCCTAATGACTCGGCGAACTGGAACATTACCGCTGCCGTTGGCGACACATCCGCCAGCACCGATTACTACGTCGATTTCGGCTACGATCTCAGCGCCAACAACGGTCAATCGGGTGCCAATGGCCTTATTTCGCTGCCTCCGAATGGGCAATCGAGCGCTCTGCATGTGACAACAGGCAAACAGTTCGGCAATGAAGCCCAAGCAGTGAACGTGTACCTCACCAGTCAACGGTTCAGCGGCAACTATGCCGTTCGGTTCAACATGTATGTTGTCCAGGGCCAGAACGTCCCAATGTCGGACGAAGGCCCACTGTTCGGCATCAACCACGACGGTGTGGAAAGCAACTGGTGGTTTGGTTCGGGCACTCTGACTCCTAACACATCATGGTCGGCAGACGGCGTTTGGTACTGGATCGACGCGTGGGCGGGCGGCCTAGGCAGCGATTACAGGGAGTTCACCGGAATTTCAAACAACATTCCAAACTCCGGTTGGCGAAATCCGGCCACATCAACGTCGGCATCATTCCAAAACATATTCAAAGGTCCTGACGTCTTCTCGACTGTAAACTCCTCGAGCAATGCCGTTTCAGGTCTGCCAGCAAACGCCAGCCCGTTCGTGAAGCCAAGCCTCGTTGGCAACTGGGCTGATGTTGAAATCAGGAACTCGAACAATGTCGTTGTATTGTCTATCAACAAGCAACAAATCTTCAGCCTCGCCAACACCAACTCCCTTTTTCAGAGTGGATACCTGATGTTAGGCTATGAAACGCCTGCCGCATCAACTGGTGCCGGCCCAGACGCAGCCGTCTACTTCTCGGACTTGAAAGTCGTCAGCCTCGCCTCAGCGATCGCCGCGCCCACCATTACCAGCACCACTGTGAATGGTGCCAACGTGGTCATCAACTTCACCTCGCCGAATGGCGGTGATACGACGACGTCGTTCACGGTTCGAAGTGTGCCCGTAGTGGATGGCACGTTTACCGACACCCCGGCAACAATCACTGGTGGACCTGGAACATTCCAAGCGACGCTTCCTTTATCTGGTTCGACGCAGTTCTACCGCATCCATCACAACTAAATAGATTAATCTAAACAAGCCGGCAGGTTCATTCCTGCCGGCTTTTTTATTCCCATCAGGAAACCCCTGATTCAGCGCGGTAGTCGCTATGGGCGATTGACATTCCGTTTGAAAAACCTCTACCATAAGGACGACCTTGGTGCGCGTGCTCCAAAATCAAATCTTATGAAAAAACTAACTTCCGTTCTCATTGTGGCTGGTGGTTTACTAGCCGGCCTAACCGCTCAGGCGACGCCATACGCGTCGTGTATCACTAACTCGGGTAACACAGTTTACTTCGACCTCAACGAAGCTGGCGGCAACGTCACCGTTACGTATGAGGACCACAGCACCAATGCCAACTTCAACGGTGTAACGACCGGATTAAATCTTCCGGCCGGTTATCAGAGTTTTGATTTGACTGGCCATTCAGGCTACTCCATTTCCGTCTTCAAATCCGGTTCCGGTGCTCCCACGGTCACAACCACAATCGCGCGAGGTAGTGCACGTGGCCTTGCCGTCAACCAAAACGGAGCATCTAAATACTTCGGATACGTTTATTCCGCGATCGGCGGTGCCGGCGTTGTCATGCAGAACGCCGATGGCAGTGGCGTTCTCAATGGAAATGGATTAAATCCGGCTGGGTTCTGGGGCGTTACCAGTTTTAGTCCAAATAAACTCAGCGTTGCACCCGACGATTACGTTCTTGTCGGCGATTTCTCCGCAGGGTCGGGTGGTGTCATGCGGATTGACCCCACCTTTACAACAGGGCAACTGTTGCTGGCGGGTCAAGGCCAACAAATAAACCACGGTTCGGCAGAATCGCGACCACTCTTAACCGGCACGATTGGCACCGATGCAAAACTGTTCGTAGTGGATGGCAGCTTTGTAACGCCCTACAACCAGATATTTCAATACAACCTTGGCACAGGAAGCTATGATAATGCGCAGTTGCCGTGGTCAAACCAACCCGACTTGATCGGCACCAACATCAATCCAGCCGGATTGATTGGCTACAATGATGCAGGCGGCTTCGGTTTCTACTCTGGATTGTCCCGCGCCTCCAATGGTTACTTCTACGTCACCGTTCAACGCCAGAACCATTCGAATCCGAATATGCAGGTATACGCGCCAGACGGCGCAACGTTGCTCTGGAGTTCGTTTTTCAAAAGAAACAACACCAACGCCGACTGGCTGCTGGACATTACAACGCAACTCGCTGAAAACCTCAGTGCGCCGTCCGATTCCGCTCTGTCTCCGGATGGTAGGTACGTTGCTATCGTCCATATTGACAATCACTTCACGATACTGACGATGACTAACGATGTCTTTGGAGGCGGTATTCCCGATATCACGACCGCGTATCTTTTCGCCGGTCCAGGAACAGCCGGAAATGGGCGAGGTATTGCATGGGATGCCGCCGGTAACCTTTGGATGAGCAGTTCCGGGCTTGGGAGTGTCTATCAGTATTCTCTCGGCCGTACCGCTACTGCCGTAACGTCTGGTAACATTACTGGTCCGACCAATTTCACGTTGATCTCCCCAACCGAAGCGGACATCACACCGTCACAATCGGTCGCCGCTCAAAGTAACCCTTACGGATATCCAACAAGCGCCACGAATGTCATCACCCGCACTGGCGACGTCAGCTCACCTGTAATCGTGAAATTCACACTGAGCGGGACTGCTCCTGCAGGCTCCTACACCACTAGCGTCACCAACTCAGTCCAATTCCTCGCTGGTCAAACATCCACCAACCTGATTATCACTCCGGTCAGCGATGGTGTCCCGCGTCCGACAACGACTGTGATAGTCACTTTGGTGACAAACGGTACGAGTCAATACAACGTCGGTTTCCAGAACCAGGCGACCACTTTCATCATCAACACCGCGACGCCGCAGTTGGTTGTGACCCCGGGCGGAGCAAAGATGTATAACGCTTACTCGAACGATTACTCGTCGATCAGCGTTACACGCTGGGGCAATACGAATGTGGCTATTACCTCCGCAGTATTTACTTACGGTGGGGCCGCCGTTAATGGCACCGATTATACTCCTGTGAGCACGACGGTCGCGTTCAACGCAGGCGACGTGACAAAGACGGTCAGAATTGCCAAGCCACTGATCAACGGCCAACCCCCTGTGCACACGGCAACTCCGACCTATGTCGGCGATAAAACCTTCACTGTCGCGATACCATCCGGCACCGGGTATAATACTTACTCGAGCAATAACGCAGCAACGTTGACGATTGTTGACGCCGCTTACCCGCCGTCTACCGTACTCTATTCTAACCCGCTGACTGATCCGAACGATGCAGCCAATTGGACCATCACTGCGCTTGCGGGTGATCAGACTGCCTCGCCGGATAACAACGTAGATTTTGGCTACGACCTGACTTCAAACAACGGGCAATCGGGTGCGAACGGCTTAATTACTCGGCCACCGAACGGTGCCACCGCTGCTTTAAGGGTCACCGCAAACAAACAATTCGGAGGCCAGGCGAATGCTGTCAATTTGTATCCGAGCGCTACGTTTAGCGGCAATTACGCTGTCCGTTTTAGCATGTATATCTCGCAAGCGCAGACAATCGGCAGTTCCGCTGAAGGTCCGTTGTTTGGCATCAACCATGATGGATTGGAAACCAACTGGTGGTATGCAGCAGGCACTCTGACAGGTGGTCCATGGACTGCCGACGGCGTGTGGTACTGGGTCGATGCCTGGGCTGGCGGTTATTCCTCTACGCTTGGTGATTACATGGAATTCACAGGTATTTCCAATAACATTCCGAATTCCGGTTGGCGCCGTCCCGCAATCTCGACTGCGACGTCGTTCCAAAACATCTTCAAAGACCCTGAAGATTTCACAACTGTGAACACCGCGAGCAATGCTGTTGCTGGACTACCGTCAAACGCCAGTCCGTTTGTCAAACCGACCCTCGTCGGAAACTGGGCGGATGTCGAAATCAATACGTCAAACAACATCGTCACACTCAACATCAACCACAGCCAAATCTTTAGCATGGCGAACACCAATTCGCTCTTCCAGAGCGGTCACCTAATGCTTGGCTATGAAGTGCCAAACGCTGAAAATGGATCAGTAGACGCTGCCGTTTACTTCTCGGACTTGAAGGTCGTCAGGCTCGCCTCAGCGATCGCCGCGCCCACAATCACCAGCACCGCTGTGAATGGTGCGAGTGTGGTCATCAACTTCACCTCACCGAATGGCAGTGACACGACGTCGTCGTTCACCGTTCGTAATGTGGCAGTGGTGACTGGCACGTTTACCGATACGCCGGCGACAATCACTGGTGGACCTGGAACATTCCAAGCGACGCTTCCTGTATCTGGATCGACGCAGTTCTACCGCATCCATCACAACTAAATAGGTTAATCTAAACGAGCCGGCAGGTTTATTCCTGCCGGCTTTTTTATTCCCATCAGGAAGTTACAATTCAACACGACTATCCGACCTCTCGGCATCGGATGGACCAGTCTCGTTCAAGCCCTTGACGCGGAAACAAACAACTTCAGTTGATGGGATTGGACGGCGGTGCTTGAAGCGATCTCTGACGCGGTGAACCAATTGGACGTCGCTGTCGCGAACACCTTCGGCTGGTGATGGTCAACTTGCCAATTACTGCGTCGCAACGCTCGTTCTTTGGAGCAACCACATGAAGTCATTACGATTGGTTACATACTGCGGCAAATCCGCGGCATCAGGACGAGGTGGAGCGAGCGTGGAAGCGTCGTGCCATTGATGCGTTTCACAATGGCCATCGGCAAACGCAAGTGCGGACGAGTCGTTGTGATAGGAGGCGGGCAAGTCGGCCCACTCAAATGGATACGTCCATTGCATGAGGAAATAACCATCATTGATGCTGTCGGGATGTTCATCGATGAACACAAAAATATTCGCTGGAGCCGGAATCTGCGGGAGTCTGAAAAATTGTTTGTAGCCCACGTTGTTAACGTTCTGGCCGCTCGCAGTCAATTCCCCGGCGTCGCCGACCATCGCGTTCATTGAATAACTGCGCACCCGTTCCGACCAACCAGCAGATCGTTGGACATCACTCAGCGCATGGTCAGACGGACATTTATAGACGCGGGAATTATTGTAACAATATGTGGCCAGGCTGGACTTGAGCATCAACGTGGTATTCGTGTTATCAGGCGTTGTTTCCCAATCCATGTTTCCATTGACCCAATTTAACGCATTAAACGGCGCGATCGTCCGGCGATCGGGATCACCGCCAAGATTGTAGGGCAGGCGGTCACGCTGGTCATGGGCATACAAATGCCACGCAAGAATAAGTTGCCGCACATTGTTTACACACATGATGCCATTGGTCCGAGCTTTGGCGCGTGCGAGGGTGGGCAAAACAAGAGCTGCCAGAATACCAATAGTGGCAATAACCACCAGCAACTCAATCAACGTGAAGGCGCGCAATCCGCGGAAACGCACGCGTCGCCGCGCCACTGATGGACTGGTGAAGGAAAAGGCCATAACGACCACACGGTCCCATTAACGAAACATGAGGGTAGTAGACCGTGCGCCGGAATTCAAAATGTTTATGCATCAGCTCAAGCTTGAGCGCCGAATCGGTGAAACACTGCTGAACCTGAACAGGGCTACGAGCCAGTGAGATACTTGCGTAGCGACTCCGCGTCACCCGGGCCCGCGAGCAAATATGTGTTATCACCCTGGGACCAGGATACCGTTGCCAGCTTTTTTATCTTCTCCGATTGAGGTGCGGAGGGAGGATCGGCCAAAGCGTTCTTTTCCATGACGAATAGGAATACCATCTGTTTATTTCCTCGATCGAAACAAGCCATACTCACTGGGTGATTGTGCCAGTGCAGAACACCGCCTCCCGTAAGTTTCAATTGTGCCAAACCTTTAGGAACCTCGAAATCCGCTGGCGCACGCCGCGCCTCCATCCAATGGCGCAATTGGCCCATATCTCGGGTCAAGAGTTCCATTTTATATTCACGCAAAGCAGACCGAACCATCCGCGATTGGAATTCGGTCAACCCAGACTGCATTGCAAAGCCGTAATAAATCAGCGCCAGCACACCTCCGAGAAGGACAACAAAACACGCCGCCAACTTCAGCCACTCCGCGGTGCCCCACGCGAATCGAGGCCGAACAATTTTGCGTTGCTCGAGCAATCGCTGCTTTAGTGTTTCTGGAACGGCAATGCTGCGAAATTTCTCACGCAAAGCATGTTCGGTGCGTAGATGCTGTTCGAACCATGCCCGCAACTCAGGATCTATTCGCGTGAGCGCCAATGCATCGCGCATCGCCGGATCGGTCGATTCCCGATCCGGTGGACGAAACAGTTCCAAAATTCTTTGCGCTTCTGTTCGTGTCATACCCTTGCCTCCCCTGCCCGCCCGTCTGAATCTTTCGCAAACAATGTTCTCAACTCACGCAATCCACGGGCGATGCGCGATTTGACAGTTCCCAGCGGCACTTCCAGCACCTCGGCGATTTCGTTGTAAGAATATTCCTCCAAATAAAACAACGCCACGGGCGCTTGAAATTGAGGGTTCACCTGGCCGAGCATTTTCACCACCAAATGTGAATCCAGGCGGCTGACCAACTCCGGTTGCAACACCGGCAGTTCACTTTCAGCACCGCCCAATTCGACATGGACAAAGCGGGTCTCGCGTCTTTTGTCCTGCAAAAAACGACGGTGCAAGGTTGTAAAAAGCCACGTCTTCACTTTTGATGCATCCTGCAACTGGTGCCCTTTCTCCGCCCAAACCACGAACGTTTCCTGCACCAGGTCGCAAGCACTGCTTTCCGCATGTGTTAAGCTGTAGGCGAACCGAAACAGCGGGGCGTAATACGCCTCCACTAATTCCTCGAACTGCAACTCGCCTTTTTCATGCACACGCTGAATATATGAGGGTTCTGGACCTTGGATGTTCCCGCCTTTTTTTCGGGAACCAATCCTACGGCGACGCATCCTACCAATATGCAACGGCTAACAAAGCCTTTTGTGGGGCGCCAAAGCCTAACCGTTGAAACCGGTGTCCCAGTTGTTTTCGCTGTTCGGATTCGCAAACCGCGACGGCACGCCGGGCGCAAGCTGTTGTTGTATCAGTATGAACTATCTCAATCGTTTGATTTCGGGACTTCTTGGCGTGGCCGCAGTTCTCCCGGTCTGCGCGGACACCCTCACCGTTTCCGCATCGACTGACACTTGGATTCTCGGCGAGAATCCGGACGCTAACTTCAGCAGCGACGGACACGGCTTGGGGGCTGGCAGGAACAGCCACGGCTCACCGATGCGTGCGATGTTCAAATTCAATCTGTCGCAAATTCCAGCCAATGCCACAGTGACATCCGTTTCTGTGACCGTTACCGAAATCAAAGAAAACTCGCTTAGCAGCACCGACTACGAACTGCATCGCATCCTACAAAGCTGGGTCAACACCGAAACAACGTGGAATAATCGAACACCAGGTCTTGATTCAGGCACTGACTACAGCCCAGTGGCCAGCGGCACGATGACTGCCCCATTAAATGCGTTTGGTCCGAACACCTTTGATTCAACAACTAGCCTCATTGCCGATGTGCAGGCTTGGATCAACGATCCGACGAGCAACAATGGTTGGTTTTTCAAGGATGCATTCGAATCGGGCCAAAACGGCCGCAGGTGGGGTTCCACGTTTCTTGCGCAATTTGGCGCCGGGGATGCAGCAAGCCTGTCTGTAACATACACGGCCAGCACACCGCCTCCGCAGCAACCGACGTTGACTGACGCGACCGCTGCAGCCGGCCAATTTCAATTTGCATTCACTGCCGAAGCCAATCGGTCTTACACCGTGGAGAGCCGACAGGCATTCGATGGGGCTTTATGGGCTACGTTGACGACCTTCCCGGCCTCAAGCGCGCCGACAAATTACGTTGTCACAGACCCTGTTTCGCAGGTCACAAAGTTTTACCGTGTAAGCACACCATAGAAGGCAGGAGCATCGCGCTGCAACGCGTGGATGACGCTTGGGCGTTGTCCCCTGCCCTTTATGGCGTGTTAATTTTCAGCATGACGCGCTCGATCTCGGCGCGTATTCGCTCCCGTTCAGCATCGTCTGCTGTGCGCGGAACGAAGATCGGCTCGGCAAAAGAAATTTTGCAGCCGGCAAACGGCAGCGGAACCTGAAATTTATCCCAACTCCGCGCCTTAAAATGTGGACGCCCCTCAAAAGCAAGCGGGACGATGGGACGCCCCGTCAGTTGGGCAAGCGAAACGATTCCTTTCTGAATTTTGTAGCACGGTCCGCGCGGACCGTCGGGCGTAATGGCAATGTTGTATCCCTTCTCTGAAAGCCATCCCGTCGCCTCCAACAAAGCCTGGGCGCCACGCCGACTCGACGAGCCGCGAATTGGCTGCATGCCAAAATGCTCAAGAATCGACGCCAGAAAAGCGCCATCCCGACTCGCACTCACGACGGCAGCCAATCCGGTAGCTGGCCACAGTTTGCGGAACGCGACGTTATTACTCGCCAGCGCCATTGCCAACCGATTGTGCCAAACGCAAAAAATCACCGGCGATGGCGAAGCCGTTTCATTCGCTTGACGTGCAGCTTCGTCAAAGGGCGACCACCGAATACGCCACGTAGCAATCACAACTCGTGCAAAAGCGCATAGAAGTTCCACACCGCAACGCTTGTGGAATGGCAGAACGTGCGGAACCACTACACCCACGGACTTTCTTGCGGGGGCCGACATCAGTTTCCCTTTTTCAAACTGGCCCGCACCAATTGTTCGACCGTCGCCTGTGGCCCCAACATGGCCAGTGCCGCGCGAACAGTATCGTGAGCGTCGGGTTGCTTGAACCCAAGCGCCATCAATGCCAGCACGGCGTCATTAATCTTCTGATCATCGGCCGAAAGCGAACGCTCCGCGCTGCCAGCTTCAAATGCAGCCGACTTGCCGATTTTATCTCTCAACTCTACGACGATGCGTTCGGCAGTCTTTTTTCCAACACCGTTAATTTGCGAAAGCATTTTGACATCGCCATTCGCAACCGCAGACCGGAGCGTCGTCGTACTCGTGCCACTAAGAATGTTAAGCGCGATTTTCGGCCCAATTCCGCTGACGGTGTTGATCAACAAGCGGAACAAATCGCGTTCAGCAGCGGTCATAAATCCATAAAGAATATGTGCGTCGTCGCGAATGGCCAGATGCGTGAGGATTTTTACAGGCTGTCCCGGCTGCGGCAGCTTATCGAACGAAGACAACGGAATCAGCACTTCATACCCGACACCGTTAACGTCAATAATGACCTGTGTTGGGAGAGCTTCGGCAAGTTTACCGTGCAGGAACGTAATCACTGCGGCGAATCATAGGGAGGTTGGGGGGCATTGGAAATATTTTCCTCCATGTCCACCAAGCGGTTTTTCCCGACGTTCCTAAAAAAGAGATACAAATAAAAAGGTGCCAGCACGATCCCCACGCCGGTCATCAGTGCCAGGCAGAATGTAAATAATACGAATCCGACGATTGTGATAATATTGACACGAAGGCGTTGTGAAATCGCATTTCGCAACACCTCGCCTTCTGAGAAAACTTGAACGTATGGCAGGAGGTTATTGTAATCTCCAACCGCAGCCCCGTACTTCGGACAAAACCACGCGTTAACATCATGATCCGTAAGGCATCGATGGCAAATAGGCCTGGCGGTTTCCTCTGAAACGGCAGCTTGAACATCGCTCTCCCAAGGGTCTGGTCGAGGAACCAGTTTACGGAAATGTTGGAACAGCCGGTAAAGTCCCAATGCGACGACGATCGCGATTCCGGTCGCTACAACTTTTGCATCGGTGGGTGACATGACAGTGTCAACCCGGCGGCCACGCCATCGACCTGCCGCCGAGAATGTGCAGGTGCAGATGAGGAACCGATTCTCCAGCATCCGGTCCGTTGTTGATCACAAGCCGAAAACCACTTTGTTCCAAACCAGCTTTCTTCGCAATCTCTGCAGCCTTCAGCAGCATGTGTCCAAGGATCTTGTGATCGTCCGGTTGCGCTTCAGCAATGCGGGGAATGCACTTCTTTGGAATCACCAGGATGTGCGTCGGCGCGCCTGGTTTGACGTCTTTAAATGCCAACACCATCTCGTCTTCATAGACGATGTTCGCCGGGATCTCTTTCGCGATAATTTTGTCGAAGATCGTCATAAACTATTCCCCTCGCCCTGACCGTTTACAATACAACCAACGCGCACTTGTCGCTCCCAAAATCTGAACTCCAGCAGATGCGCATGTAGTCCACAATTTGATCCGACAATTTCTGGCACTTCGCGCTCCAACGTTCCGCGCCGAGCAAAATTTTCACACTGCCGCGCAATCCACGAAACGCCACCACTTGAGGCGATTCACTTAACCGCTTCTTCAAGTCTTCACGCAACGTTTGGAAAAAGAACAATTCACAGCCATTGCCGGCAGTCACAATATGCCGCAGGTCACCTTCAGAAACCGCGGCTGACGGGGCCGGTGCGTCGCTCAACACCTGAAAGCCGAGACCACGCAAAACTTTTTCTAACGCATCGGCAAATTCCGAAATCGACACATATGTGCGGTGCAATTCCTCTTTGAAATAATGCAAGACCGCGGCGGAAGCGTTGCGGATCAACTCCGGTTCCACATTAGTGGCGGCGTCGCCCATCAATTCGAGCGTGACCCACTCCGCCGAACACGGGATGTCTTCGCCGGATGAGGTTTGGAAAATCAACGAATCATGTCTGAGGTGCATCTGGCTTATCCTCCAAATTTTTGACTTCACGAACGAACTCCGTCGCTTCTTCGAAACGACGATAAACACTGGCAAAACGGACGTAGGCAACCTTATCGATGTCACGCAAGGCCTCCATCACACGCTCGCCAACGGCCATTCCGGGAACCTCGCGATCGTATTTGTCGCTCAATTCATCGGCAATTTTGTCAGCCAATTCTTCGATAACCTTGGGGCTAATCGGCCGTTTTTGACAGGCTTTGCGCAAACCGGAGAGCAACTTATCGCGGGAAAATTCTTCACGACGGCCATCCCGCTTAATCACCATAAGCCCTTCGCGCTCAATCTCTTCGTAAGTGGTAAACCGATGTGCGCAGGCGAGACATTCACGACGACGCCGAATGGTCGAGCCTTCACGCGAAGCGCGTGAGTCAATCACTTTATCATCCTGGTTCCCGCACTTTGGACATCGCATAGCTGTGAAACCTTCCTTTAACACCACCCAATGTGGCTAAGCGACTTCTAACAACAAAGGGTTGTGGCGTCAACGGAGGAACAGATAATTTTTTGGCGAAATCGCGTTTTGACCACGATTCCCGGTCGAACCGCTCAAAAATGCTCGGTTCAAAACCTAAATTCGCCTTTACACCATTTAGAATCTGGCCGTTCTATTGAACCTGCTAATAGAGGTTTGTGATGCTAATGTTACAACAACACTCATCGCTTTTCCATTTTGACTACTGCAGTGGCAATCGTCGCTTGCCTGCTCTCGCCGACACAAAAGTCGATTTCGCCAAGCAAATTCAGCCGATTTTCGAAAAGTCGTGCGTTAAATGTCACGGCCCCGAAAAACAAAAAGGCGGCCTGCGTCTCGATCGAAAAAGCAGCCGCGCTAAAAGGCGGCAAAGATGCAGTCGCAATCGTTCCCGGTGACACCGCCAAAAGTGACTTTATCGCCGCATTACCCTTCCCGATGGCAGCGACGATGTGATGCCAAACCAAGGCACTTTACTTGAGCAAAGCCGAAACCGACTTGATCCGCGACTGGATCAATCAAGGCGCGACCTGGCCTGACACCGCTGTCACCAAGACCGACAAACCCGTGTCTGCTGAAGCCCACCAAACTGCCGGATATAAAATCCTCTCCCGAGCGAACTGAAAGCCATTGCGAAACTGGACACCATGGGAATTTCCGTTCGACCAATCGCGCAAAGTTGCAATTGGCACGAAGCGAATTTGCGCGGTTACACCAATTCCGCCGATGGAGCGCTCACCCAATTAAAAGATGTCACCACGCTGATGGAATTGAATTTGTCCGGCACGAAATTCTCCGATGCATCGGCCGCGAACCTCAAATCGCTGGTAAGCCTTACCCACTTACATCTGGAACACACTTCAATTACTGACGGCGGCTTGGCAAATGTCAAAGAAATGGCTCATTTGACATATTTGAACCTTTTCGACACTGCGATCACCGATGCTGGACTTGAACACCTCGCCGGCTCTGACCAATTTGCAAAACCTGCACTTCTGGGAAGCCAAAGTGACCGACGCCGGAGTGGCGAAACTTCAAAAGGCGTTGCCCAAGTGCAGCATCATCCGGGGTGTGGAACTGCGCCGGATCGCTAAGACCGACACGAAGGCCGACGATGCAAAAGCAAAGACGACAAAAAGCCGCCGCTAAGAAAAAGAAGAAGAAGAAATCTTAGTATCGGCGAAATCACCGGCGCGAAAAGTACGGAAATTAATTTGCGCTGGTCCGTCACGGGGGGGTTCGTCGCGGCAAATTCTGGAAGTTTGTGGTGTAGAATATATTCGTGTTGAGCGTAATCGTTCCGCCACCCCCCGAATAGGAAAGCAGATTGGCATATCCATTCGATACCCCTCCATTGATAAACGCACTGATTTTTTTCGTGCGCGTTAATGTGCCTTCCGCGAAACCGCCGTTGTTCGAAAACAATAGATTGCTGCTCGTGAATGACACCCCACGCAGGCCAGTTTCAACATAGCTGTTGGTGAACGACGTCTTTGTATTGAAGAGTTGATCGACAACAAACAGACCTGTTTCCCAGGTAAATGCATCCGTTACGTCCAATTCGTTGGTTTTACCCGGCACGCGAATGACTACGTTTGTCGCGCTGCCGTCCAACGGCGTTTTGTAGAACAAACGGCCGCTGCGAAAATAATTCGTAAAATTCGTATTATCGCGATGATCAAGCGCCAGCGATTTCACAATATTATCGCTGGTGATGCGCACAATCGCGGAACGATCGCGGTCCATGACACCGGTGTTAGTCGAGATACCTTGGTACCAGCCGGTCACTGAAAAATCCAAAACCTGTTCGATGCTGGCAGCCGATGCCGCCAAGCCACACACCACAAGGGCGCTAGTAACAACGTGAATAACCTTCATTAAGAAAAATTCGCCCGCGATTATCGCAAGCCCATTGACTGTGGCAGTTTGCGGCGCGCAATCAAATCTTTTTTAGCCGTTGACAATTCAAATGCGTGTTTAAGATTAAATTTCAATGGTTGCTCCTAATTCGGAATCTTCCCAAACGAAAACCCGACAGCAATTATTGGAAGCTGCCGGGCCGGTGTTTGCGGAACACGGGTATCGAGCGGCGACGGTTCGGGAAATTTGTTTGCGCGCGGGCGCCAATGTTGCCTCGATTCATTACCATTTTGGTGACAAGGAGAAGCTTTACCTGGAAGTCTTGCGCTACGCTCAGTTACTGGATAACCAGACAAATCCCGGATTGGCGAAGGCCAACCGCAGTGTTTCGCCTGAAGAGCAACTAAAGGGCTTCATTCGTTCGTTCCTTGTCAAATTACTTTCTCCGGGGCCAGTGGCGTGGGATGGCAAACTTCTCGCACGCGAAATGGTTGAGCCATCGGTCGGCAATGGACGTCGTCGATCGACGAACGCATTCGCCCGATGCACAAACACATGCGCGAGATTCTTCGCGCTTTCCTCGGGCCTCAGGCAACGGAAGACGAACTTCGCGAATACGAATTCAGCATTGTCAGTCAATGCGTGTTCTATCATCACTGCAGAGAAGTGGTCTTGCGCCTGTATCCGCACTTCAAACCAAATGGACCAGAGATCGACAAATTAGCCGCACACATCACTGCGTTTTCATTGGCCGGTTTACAAGCCAGAGCACAGCGCAAATGAAAGCTCTCCTGATTTGTGCCACTGCCGGCCTGACCCTCTGCGCTTCGGCGCAGACCAACGTTTCCACCAATTTGCTCAATCGGCCTCTCTCGCGCCATGACGCCGTCGAGATCGCCATGGGACAGAACAGCACGATCTTGCGCGGTCGCGCTGACCTGCGGGCGACGCATGGTGTCGAAATGCAATTGCGTTCCGCTGCCATGCCGCGCGTCGCCGTCACCGGGTTTTACAGCGGGCAAGATCCGTCTTTGGTGAACGAACCTTTCCCGGGAACTGCTACAACCACGTTCCCTTTGCCCAACCAAAACTGGCAAGCCGACGCGCGCGTGCAACAGCCTCTCTATAGCGGCGGCAAAATCACATCGTCGTTGCGCTCGGCAAAATTGACTCGTGAACAGGCCGTCCTCATTTTTCACGCCACCGTAAATGATGCTTTGCTCGCCACGCGCATCGCCTATGACGACGTCCTGCTCGCGCAACAGCAAACCGTCGTTCAGGAAGCCTCCGTCAAATTGCTTTCGAACGAACTTGAAGATGTCAGAAGAGGTATCACGCCGGAACGGTGCCGCGCTTCAACGTCCTTCGCGCCGAAGTCGAACTCGCCAGTGCCCGCCCCCGCTTAATCACCGCCCGCAATCAGTATCGCATCGCAAAAAATAATTTAGTGAACCTGCTCGGTTACAATTTGCCCATCGGCACACTCGAAGACATCCCGCTGCAACTTGTCGACACATTGCAAGCGCCAGCAGTCAACGTTGACCTCTCTAGCGCAATTGGCCGCGCTCTCGACCAGCGGTCCGAACTCGCGGCCTTACGCAAGACTGAGCGACTGCGCCGCGAAGATATCGTCAACGCTCAAGCGGGACATAAGCCAGCGATTCAAATCTACGGCGGATACCAATTCGACAGTCCAACATTCGTTGAGGATTTAAGCCATCAACTCAACGGCTGGGAAGCGGGCGTAAATGTTTCATGGTCACCATGGGATGGCGGTCTGACCCGGGGTAGAGTCATGGAAGCCGAAGCGAGGCACGACCGCGCTCAGGTGGACATCCATGACTCGCGACGCCAGATCGAACTTGAAGTGCGCACCGCCTATTCTCAATTCGTAAACGCGAAGGAAGTCTTGGAATCGCAGAAAAAAGTTCAGGAGCAAGCCGAGGAAGCCTTGCGCCTTGCCGGAGCGCGAATGCACGCCGGCACTGGCACGCAACTCGATGTATTAGACGCGCAGACAGCCCTCACTGATGCACGCACCACCCAGGTCCAGGCTCTACACGATTATTCGGTCGCGCGTTCGCGCCTCCAGCGAGCGATCGGCGAGGACCTTCAGAAAGATTAACGCTTCGCAGTTGTGCTTTGCCGAGTAACTATTAAATTCCACCCGCAGCGTAGAACGTGAAGAAGCCATCTATAGTAATCATCTTTATAACCGTGCTGATCGATCTGGTCGGCTTCGGTCTCATTCTCCCACTCATTCCCGTTTACTCGAAGAACTTCGGGGCGAGCGGCCTAATGATTGGGGCCATCATCGCTTCCTATTCCCTGATGCAGTTTATTTTCGCGCCTATTTGGGGCCGCGTATCGGATCGAATTGGACGCCGTCCGGTTCTCTTGGGCAGCACATTTTGCGCGACCATCTCATACGTGATCTTCGCATTCGGATCTTCACTGTCCAATCATTCACTGGCTTTATGGATACTCCTCCTGTCGCGCGCGTTTGCAGGAATTTGCGGAGCAAACATCACGGTGGCACAAGCCTATATCGCTGATATCACCCCAGCGGAAAAACGTTCCGCACGGATGGGAATCATAGGAATGGCGTTTGGATTGGGCTTCATTTTGGGGCCTGTTCTTGGCGGCGCGGCCCTAAATCCTGAGGGTATCTGGAGCCCAGTCGCACGTTGGCTGCCCGACACTATCACACACTTTCTGAAACATTGGTCAGATGCCTGGATTCATATGGTTGGCGAAAGTGCCCCGGGGTGGGTGGCTGCATTTCTCTGTGCAGTCAATTTCATCTGGGCCTTCATGCGTTTACCGGAAAGCTGGAAACCGAACATGGAAGAGCATGTTCCACAGCGACCTCATCTTGATCAATGGGTCCATACGTTGACTACTCCACGTTTGAATCTGCTGATTACCGTCTTTTTTCTCGCGACCTTCTGTTTTACATGCTTCGAAAGCACGATTGGATTGCTCGTGATGCGCAATTTTAACATCGACACAACCACAGGAGCGGGTCTTTCCAGAGTGTCGTGGTTGATTGCTTATTGCGGGTTAGTCGGAGCAGTCGTACAGGGAGGTGGAACTGGGCGGCTTGTTAAACGAATGGGCGAGCCAAAAGTCATCGCCATGAGTTTGTTCGTCGCTGCCATCGGTATCGGGGTTCTGCCATACATTTCGAATTCGTGGCCATTGCTCCTAATGGCACTAGCAATCTTTTCGATTGGCTCAAGCCTCACGCGCCCGCCCGTTTTCGGAATGATTTCTCAACTTACTGCAGCACATGAACAAGGCACGAACATTGGTGTTGCCCAAGGAGTCGGCAGTCTCGCCCGTATTCTAGGTCCAATCTTCGCAACTACCTTGTTTGATAAACACGCAGCTATTCCTTACGTGACCTGCGGCGTGCTTTCATTTGTGACTGGAATGCTCGCTGCCCGTTACCTCACGCACATTCCGAAACCTGCATCCGCCGAAACCGCGCGGGTTTCTACTTGACCCTATTCGACGGGAACGCAAGCTGGCACTTCGCCTATGCAACCGTTCTCCCGACGCCGGTTTCTCAACACATCCACTCTTGCGTTAGCCGCTGCTCCGATGCTCCTGCCTCGCATCACGCGCGGCGAAGATGTCGGTGCCAACGATAAAATCCGCCTTGGTGTCATCGGGTGCGGCGATCGTGGACAGTATGTTCTCAGTTATTTCCTAAAGAATCCCGAAGTCGATTGCGTCATCGCATGCGACGTCGACGATGCACGAAGCGCCAAAACCGCCGAGACGGTTGAGAAGACCCGCGGGAAACGTCCAGCGACCTGCCGCGATTTTCGCCGCGTTCTCGACCGGAAAGACATCGACGCCGTTCTCGTCGCAACCCCGGACCATTGGCACGCGTTACCAACCGTTAATGCCTGCCAGGCCGGCAAAGACGTCTACGTCGAAAAGCCACTCGCAAAAACCATCGACGAAGGGCGTGCGATGCTCGAAGCCTCGCTTCGGCACAACCGTGTTGTGCAAATGGGCACGCAATGGCGCAGCGGAACCCATTTCAAAGACGCGATCGATTTCATCCATTCCGGCAAGCTCGGCAAAGTCGGTCTTGTGCGCGGATGGGTATATCTCGATTGGGTTGGTGGCGTCGGCAATCCGCCGGATAGCCAGCCACCCGCGACCGTCGATTACGATTTTTGGCTCGGCCCTGCTGCGAAACGTCCGTTCAACAAGAACCGATTTCATTTCAACTTCCGCTGGTTCTGGGATTATGCGGGCGGGTTGATGACTGATTGGGGCGTTCACCTCATCAACGTCATGCTCTGGGCCATGGGTCCCGAGCACCCGAAGAGCGTCATGTCGAGCGGCGGAAAATTTGTCGTGGACGACAACACCGAAACGCCCGATACGCAGGTAACTGTTTACGAATTCCCGAGTTACATGCTGCTGTGGGAACATCGCGTCGGCAGTAACAACGGCCTCGAAGGTCAACGCTGGGGCATTCGTTTTACCGGCAGTGAAGGGACGTTGCTGATCAGTGAGGCAGGCTGGGAGGTGACGCCGGAGAGGAAATCCAAAAACCTTAAGCCGATCAAATTCCCCGCCGGACCGGATGAAGTGCCGGCGCACGTGCGCAATTTTCTCGACTGCATGAAGTCACGCCAGCAACCGAACGAAAACCTCACCATCGGTCATCACGTCTCCTCCGTCGCGCATCTTGGTAATATTGCGTATCGCACGAAACGCAAAATTTTCTGGGACGGTGAACGCGAACGGATCATCAACGACAAAGAAGCCGATCATCTCGTCGGGGTTCAGTATCGCAAGCCGTGGCACCTGCCCTACTCGCGTCGCGCCTGATTTACGGCGACGAAATCGCAATCATATCGACCGTTACTGTCCTGCCGGGCACACCGACGGATTTGACCATCGCTTTAGAAGCGGCGGGCGGGCGATCAGGTTTCAGATACTTCGGTCGCAGCACATTCAACTGATTGCTGGCGTCGGGCGTGCTGACGTAATACGTCGCTTTGACGAGGTGATCGAAATCACTGCCAGACTTTTTTAGAATAGCACCGAGGTCTTTAAAGATGGTCGTGACTTGCTCGGCGCCAGTTGTGTCCTTTTCGCCGCCATATAGCGCTGAGCAGTAGATGCGACCACCGCGATTGACACGTACAACGCGGGTGAAAACTTTGGAAGCTGCGAGGCCGGGAGGATTGAGGAAATCCAAATCGCCGGGCGCGGCTTCAGATCGAGCGATGAGTTCAATTTCGATTGGCTGCGGATTGTTTGTCGTCCACTCGACGAAAACACATGGAGGAGTCACATCGGGCGAGAAGAAGTTTTCAATCTCGTGTTTAACTGATTGGATTCCAACCATCGGATTCAAAAAGCATTTCACCTGGACGACATCGCTCTTCGTCAGGCGCAAGAAATCCAAGGTGCTGGAGAGGCTTTCAAGAGTTGTGCGCGTCGACGCTCCGAGTGTGACATTCGTTTTCGCCTGGCCCGAGATATAAACGGCGCCGCCTGCGGGAAGGATGGCCATGTCGGCTTCTTGCATCGACTCGGAAAGGTATGGTGAGAACAGGCGTTTGACGGTGGGGCTCTCGCCTGCTGGATTTAAATCCGCGGCGACAGCGTCGATCGCCACGAGCGCGTCGGGATTTTGCAACGGTGTTACAACCAAACTGACGGCGGGCCTTTCGAATCGACTAAAAGGTTTGCGCAGGGCTTTCTCAACCTGGGGCAGGATCGATTCGTTTGCGATGTAGACGTTCAGCTTAACAACCTGCGCGCCGGGGGCAGCGCTCTTCAACGCGTCGAGGATGTTCTCAAGGACGCGCGCGGTTTGTTTCGTCGGATCACCTTTTCCGATCACTTCACCTTTGCGATCCACCGGCAGGAATTGCGCGGTGTGAATCAATGGCGCGGTCTCAACGACCACGGCCTGGGCCAAGCCAGTGATCGGGTCTTTGCCAATCGACTTGGTTTGACCCGAGACGAGAGAGACCGAAAGCAAAAGGAATGCGATGACGCGATTCATGCAAATCCATATTGTAGGAGACGAGGTGACGAGTCTCTAACTTTTTTCGGCGGCTGAGTGCTGCCGGCATATTAGAGACTCGTTACCTCGTCCCCTACATAAGTTCAAACGACAGGCAGCGGCGTGAACTTTTTGCCCAGAATCGGCTCGCTCTTTGTCTTGAGCCAATTTTCGAGAACGGCAGCGTAAACGGTCCGGAAATCGGTCGTGAACTTCAGGTCGCCGTTGACGAGGTCCGCAGGCGCGAGGCTTGGATACTCGCCAAGGAGGCCGGATTTGATTTTATTACCGATGACAAACATCGGAGCGGCAGCGCCGTGGTCAGTTCCATTGTTCGCATTCTCCACGACGCGCCGCCCGAATTCGCTAAAAGTCATCACCATCACACGCTGGAAGTTCCCCTGCTCTTTCAGGTCTTCGACGAAGGCTTTCACTGAATCGCCGAGATCGCGCATCAACCGTTCGTGTGCATTAAGTTGGTTGGCGTGGGTGTCATATCCGCCTTGTGACACGTAGAAAATTCGTGTGGGCAATCCGCCGCCGATCAGTTGCGCGACGAGCTTGAGCGAATTGGCCAATTCCGATTGTGGATATTTGCCGTGACTCTCCACCTTGCGGCTGATGGCCAGAATCTTATCGGAACTGATTTGGGCATCGAGCGCGGTGCGTTCGATGAAATCCAGAGGTGAACCGACGTGTTTGGTCGGACCATGGACTGCGCCGATACTGCCGCCATCCATGGCGTTTTCGAGACCATTCATCTCGCGGTAAGTGTGTTCTTCGGAATCCATTTCGCCGCGCTTCGCGTGTTCGCTGCTGACGAAACGATAATTCTTGGGGCTATCGAGGCTGACGCCCTTGGGGTGCAGCGAAGAAAATGCCTGCGGCATTTGCCGGCCGATGTTGACGCCAACCGTCGGGTCCGCGCCTTTGCAGGCGTTGTCGAAGTACCGGCCAATCCAACCGTAAGGTTCGTTTTTATTCGAATCGCTGGCGGTCTGCCAAATTTCGGTGGAGCGAAAATGGGAGCGGTTCGGGTTTGGATAGCCGATGCCCTGGACGATGCCGAGACTGCCCGCGTCGTAGAGCTCTTTAAATCCGGTGAGGTTCGGGTGCAGACCGATTGTGTCGTCGATTTTGAGGACGGACTTTGCATCCAGACCAACGCGACGGCGGGCCTTCTTGTAATAGTCGTTGCTGTAGGGAACGACGGTGTTCAAGCCGTCATTGCCACCGGCCATCTGCAGGACAACGAGGATCGTGCCGTCTTTGCCGGTGACGATATTGTTCGCGTCTTTCGCTTCGGCGTGCAACGACGCGAAGGTGTTGGCGAGAAAGGTCGGAATCGTCCAACCGACCGCGCCGCCGAGTGCGCTAGTGCGCAGGAAATCACGTCGTGTGCAAAGTTTCGCGTCAGTTTTCATAGGTTAAGTGAGTTGATATTCTGGAGTCGACATGATCAGGCGAATGGCATGGCGAACATCGTCGTCATTCAACGCGCCGCGTGAATCCAAAAAGTCCTGCAACACGTCGTGTTGCTTTTTCGAGAGTTTCGACTGCAGGAAACGTTTTTCGAGCGTGGAGAGGAGTTTGCCTTTGTCGGCACGATCACTTTCCGAAACGATTTTATCGACTTCGACGGCGTGCATGCGATTGGCGACCATGGCAGCGCGTTGAGAAATGAAACGTTGGATGCCCTGGCCTTCAGGCGCCATTTTGTTTTCGGCCATGACAAGCAGTGCCGACTGATTGTAGCGCGTGAGCAGGTTGTTCGTGGTAATCCAACTCAGACCGCCGTCCCAACCTTTGACGTTCGGTGGGACTAAGAGGTCCTGGCCCATCGACTTGGTGATTTGACCGGCGACAATCGACGGCGGCATTTCGCGGTCAAGCAAACGGATGGAACCAACGAGCCATTGGACCGGGCTCTTGACCTGCGAACGGACCACTTCAGGCAGGTAAAATTCGTGGCTGCGAAACATCGTGCGCAGGAGCGGCTTGAAATTGCCGTCGTTCTTTTGGAGAACATTGGCGAGCGCCTGGATGACTTTCGGATCAGGATTTTCGGATGCAAAAAATTTCCAAAGCTTGCCGCTGATGAACCGGAATGTCTGGGGCTGCGAAGCGATGAGTTCAATTACGTCGTTGCCATCGAGATTGCCGGTTTTGCCGAGAACGGTTTTCGTGCCGTTATCGTGCATGTAGGGGCGGTAGATGAATTGTCCCTCACCAGGGTTCAGCGTGAAACCTGTCAGCGCGCGGGCGGCTTCGGTAACGTCTTTTTCGGTGTAATGACCTTCGCCGAGGGCGAAGAGTTCCATGACTTCGCGCGCGAAATTTTCGTTCGGATGCTCGCGACGGCTTTGAGCCTGGTCGAGCCAGACGAGCATGGCCGGATCTTTAGCAACGGCTTCGAGCATCTTGAGCCATTTGCCGGAGGCGTGCTCGCGGAAGGTCTGGATCTGCCGCCACATGAAGTTGGCGCGCTGAACTTTTTGGGCGCTGGTGGCGAAGTGGCCATGCCAGAACAACGTCAATTTTTCCTGAAGCGGGCGCTGAGTTGTGGCCATGCGGGTCAGCCAATCGCCGCGCATTTCGAGTAAATGGGTGACTTGTTCGCGCTGACGCTCCCGGTTGAGTTGCCGCCTCTTCTCCGCCAACTCGTATTTCTTGTCGTCGGTAAGGTTCGACTCCTTTTCCTGCATCTGGATTTTGCGAAGGTCAGCGAACCGTTCCCTTTCGTTACCGTTGGCCTCGGCCTTCGCCCAGTCCGGTGCGGACGTCTTGTCGGGAACCTGTTCGTAATCAACAAATGAATCGACGGCTTTGTCGGGACCGATTTTGACGAGGTGGTCGATTTCGGCAGGTTTGCCGCCGAAGCCCGCCCTGTTCGCGAGATGCGCGGCGGTAGCATAATTCCATTTAGAGTGCGGCAATGGGTTCAGCATAAGTAATTGGACGAGTCTGAGCGAAAAACGGTTACATCGGCAGACCTCGGAATATTTTTTTGTTAAAGGTGTCTTTTGGTGTAGTTAGGTGTATTTCGGCGGAGTTCGACGTATTTCCGCTACGGTAACGATACGGTGAAAATACACGTGCAATGAGGTTGGGATGCAGTTGGAGCACAGGTAGGGTGTTGTTGACGTTAGCAAGATCGGTGTTTTCAAGTTGTTGAGTTGTGTTCATAGCGTTTGGCAAAACTATTTTTTCGGTTTTAGTGGACCCAGATAGTCGTTGTTGGACGAAATTGGATGTTAATGGACGTAAGTGGGCACCCCCTTTGGTCGAAAATGGACGAAAGCGGACAGGCGTGGGTAGCAAGCAAGCCGGAGTCACCACCGACAAACATTTGTCGTGGCTCGCTTGGTTCGGTGCGGGAATCGCCGCGTTGGCTTTATGTTGCATATATCGCATAACGCGACTGATAATGCCATAAAGTTGCTACGCGTCAAAAACTGTAGGGAAACCAGGGAAAGGAGGGAAAGAAACAGCACTTTTTCTGCACAAAATGTCACCGCCAAGACACCACGGTACAAAGATTGCTAAGGGTAAAGAAGTAGGGTCAATGCAAAGGCGCAAAGTGTGGGAAGACGCAAAGAGAATTTGAAAATCAGGAACTCAGAAAATTCAAACACGGATTTCGGGAGAAGATTATTTAACCGCAAAGAGCACAAAGAGCGCAGAGACAGAAGAATATAAACGTGGAGGACTGCCGTTGCATAGAGTTGCCGGAAAGGAAGGCGCTTATGGCTTGATGAAGTATGTAATTGCCACGAACCAACCCTTTCCTACTCAACCGAAATCCCGTCCAGCCGACAGGAAACAATCCGGCTCACGCGAAGCCCTTCACCAACCGGATGCGTAACGCGCACGCCGGTGCAATTCAGGCCGCGGCAGTTGTGGATATCCAAATAGCCATTATCGATGGCGACATTTCGAATTCGCGAGGTTAAGGTTTGGCGATCGTCTCCATCGTCGAGGCGTCCACTCTGGCCTTCGACTAAAAACTCGCCGTTTTTGAGATCGAATGTCCGCGAGCGCGCAATCGCGGGCGTGGAGGATGCGAATTCTTTTGTTCTCCGCTTTGACGCCCCGCACGACAACACCGGCGGCATTCTTGATGAGCACGCTGTCGTCCTTGCAATCCCGGGCGCTCAAGTCCGAGATCTGAATACCAAACCGCCACCACTTATCATCGCCACTCATCGGCTGATTGAAATTCGCTACGTAAAAACCGGTCGTGCAGCCGATGGCCACCACGTTGGAGATCGTGATCCCGCGACTTGCGAGCCACGACCAACTATGCTTGTCGCCTTCTTTCTTCCCACAATCCGAGATGACCGCGCGAAGCTTGCCCTCAACCGTAACGTTCGAAAGCGCAACATTCACCGCGCCAGCCAGTCGGACGCCGTTCGCGGTCCCGCCCTTGGCGTAGATCTTCGTTGCGGTAGAACCGTTGGAGTTCCATTCCCCGAAATCCGCACGCGCATACGCGCCCGGATAGCCACTGTAGCCATTGACCGCCCCATCATCCTCGTAAGTGACGAACGAGAGCGTATCGTCGCCCGTCTCGATGCCCGTCACACCGGAAACGTGCGCCCGACGGCACGCGTTGAAGTGTAGGCCATCGGCGTAAGTGCGTGTGACGCGGTAGTTCTCCACCTCAATATCCGAGCAACCCATCAGAACCGCGCCGGCCTGTGGACTCAAGTCTGCACTGCACTCGACCATGCGAACATTGGAGATGCACTCGGCCTCGTCCGGAAATCCCTCAAACCGAAACCCATCGCCCATGCTCCTGCCGCTAGGTTTCTTCGCCCATTTCACCGCGACGTTCGTCAGCGAGATGTCATGACAGGGCCCGCGAAAAACGACGCCGTGGCCGAAGTCCCCCGCGCCGCTTTGCGGATTCAGATTATCCATCAACAGCACCGCGCCTGGATCGAACAGAATCGTCACATTCGAAATGCCGGCGAATTCAATGGCGTTCTGCATCCCGTTCTGCCTGGCGCAACGATAAATACCGTGCGGAAAAAAAGAATCCCGCTCTTGTGTTGCGCCAACGCCCCAACCGCCTTGTTTATCGCGGGCTGATCATCGACAACCTCGTCACCCACCGCACCGAACGCACGAACGTCGAAGCGTTCCAGCGCTGTCCGCCCGGTGACAGCTGCAAAAAGCGGTGCGGACAAGATTAGGATTGCAAGGGCAACGCGGAACATGCCGACGCAGCATTCCGACGGGATGCTTACTTGTCAATCTGTGCTTGCCCCAAAGATAGTGTCGAACATTTTCGCTGGTCGTAGCGGCATTGGATTGTCTACAAATTCCATTGATGCGCGATTCGGTGCGGGCGTTATATCGATAGTTAAGAAAGCGTGCAGTTAAACAATAAAACATTCGGCTTGGTTAACGTGCGGTCAGTTGTCGACGACTTATGAACGAGCAAGATCCCGAAGTTGGTCCTACATATCATTACGACAAGCCAAAGCCGTTTGAGTTTGCGATCGGGGATGAGGGAACGATTCAATCGGTGGATCAACACATCGAGAAGTGGATTGGGAAACCAGACACGGTTTATCACGAGATTATTTCCGACAAGGTTCACATAGACGTTCACATTGTTAATCCCTCCGAACGGTTTCTATGTTACACACTGGTAACTTCGGGGATGAGCGACTTGCCGATGCGCGCGCCGCCGAGTCATGCCGATCTCGCGTATGCGGAGCTGTTTCTTTGCCTGCCACCCGACT
Organism: uncultured Verrucomicrobiae bacterium; assembly: GCA_963702845.1. Classification (GTDB taxonomy): domain Bacteria; phylum Verrucomicrobiota; class Verrucomicrobiia; order Limisphaerales; family Palsa-1400; genus JAICXV01. Next base: position 2,978,369 of record OY969763.1, read on the forward strand.
GGAAAATGGGTCAGGAGCAATGGAAACAGCATCAAAATTATTGGCCGATTCAAGCATTGAAATATTTGGCGCGCTTTCCGCACCAATACGAAACCTGGCTTTCCTACGGACACACAATTCCAAATGGCAACCCGCCCGCGCCGTTCGATCCGTCGACACAGCTCTCGTCATTGATCCTGCTAAGGCCGTTTCGGATTCCGTCGGACTTTCATGAGTTGAAGGTAAATGACGCTAAGACGGTTCGGTTCTTCTCGGTCGTGCCTCTGCATAACGACGAACTCGAGTTCAAATTGAAGAGTGGGGCAGAAGCGATTGAGAGGGCGCTCTTGGAAGCAGGGGGTTCTGAGATAGTTGATCCGAAGAGGAAATCGGCCATCGAAAGGTCGGGCTTTTTCGGCCGGCTGTTTGGAAGGTGATGCAGATGGATATCCCCCGGAATGGGCGACTAGTCAACAAACAAAGGACGGGCACGTGAGGCGAGAACCGGCTTACCGAAAAATCAATATCTGATTAGAGACTTACTGTTCGTAGATGACTTTTTCTGCTGCCGCTAAAGTTTTTTTAATGCCGACCCAATTCGTTTTCCACGGATGGTCTTCGCGGTGTCCCCGTTTTCCACAGTCTGCGTTCAGAACCTTTGCCTTTTCCTTCGCGATAACGCGCACGGATTGAAGTTGCGCGAGCAAGTTCGTGTTCTTTGCATCGCCTAGGCGCTCGATATAGTCATCCAATTGTTTGAGTTCAAACGTTGCGGAATTATCAGCCCCGCCATTGCATCCACTAACCAGTTGAAAACCCTTCGCGCGATACTCCATCGCCGATTCGAATTTGCTGAACGCGATTGCAATACTCATACCCGGAATTCCAACAAGCGTTGGCAGGGCAATACTTACTAAGATGGCCACGACGCGTTTTCCGGCTCTGTACAGCGGAATGTTTGCCCAAAAGAAACCACAGACGACCATTGCGGCAATTGCCTGCCAAGGCAGAAAGTACAATTGAGGGCAGCTACGGGTAAGCGCCAACGCCAAGACAAAGAAAACTGCGGCGATTGCATTTCGTTTAAAAAGCGAAGGCGCCAAGCCGTTTGCAGGTTCTCCCATTTCATTTGCAATGACACCATAATCTTGGAATAAGGTAAAGCGTCTTGGGGCGCCGCAACCCATGTAAGTCCCTGGCTGTGGAGTTTGAATCGCGCGCGTCTTTCACGTGCGATTCATTGAGGTGCGGGTTAGCGGGAAACGGCTTGTTTTCAGGAAATGCGCTGCACCAGGGACCTGCGGACTAAAGACATTTAACTTCTTCGTCGCCGCCTCACGATCCACGCTGCGCGGGACAGGAAGTGAAACTTCGTTTTTTGGTTTTACCCAGGGAAGCACCCGCTGCCCTCTGCACCATTCGGGTCACCCATAGTATAAATCGTTTTATTGTGGATGAAAAACGATGCAACAAGTTCAAAAACGCACCATATATGGGTTGCCCCCTCTTGATGGGTAGCGACAATCTCACCACATCGTCAGTTTTTCCATTTTCCCGGTTTTGCTCGTTTTTGACTTTCATGACAGGTAGGGATCGCCCCAAGCATCGATGAAACGTTTACTATTGGTTTTGGCGTTTGTGATGACGGGTTTACCGGCATTTGCGACTTATACTGACGTCAAACTGGGCCCCCTAATATCCAGCAAAGTTCTTTCGACGAATTGGCTGGCGGAGATCAAAACTGCAATTCCCGGAGCCGTAATCTCAACAGAAACCAGGTTTGAAGCTTTAACTAATTTGTTATTCCGCGAGGCGCAAAATGGAAACGCGGCGGCGCAAGGACTGTGGGGCATGGCGGTGTTGGTGCAAAGCCATTCGCCGGAGGAAATGAAGAGCGGCCTGCAATTGATTCGAAATTCCGCCACAAACGGTTACGTGCCGGCGATGGTGAATCTCGGGTTTCTGCTGGAAAGTGGTGTCTATATTCCGCGAGATTATTCCGAAGCTTTCTATTGGTTCAGTAAAGCAACTGCTCAAACGAATGCGGAGGCAAATCTCCAACTGGGAGGCTGTTATTCCTACGGACTGGGCACGACGAAAGACGTTGCGAAAGCGGCCGAATGTTACCGGCGAGCGGCCGAATTGACCAATTATATTGCGATGAAAAGTCTCGGATACGTGCTGGCGAATGGCATCGGAGTGAAAGAGGACAAAGAAGAGGCGAAACATTGGTTCAGCCGGGCGGCAATTGAGGGCAAAAACCGGCGGGCAATGTTTGATTTGGGAGCACTATGCATGACCAATATATACGACAAACGGATGCTGACAGAAGGTTTACAATGGTTCAGGCAAAGCGCGGAACTTGGCGATGCCCTCGCCTGCATGGAGTTGGCGAGTTTTTATTACCAAGGACGGGGAGCGGTTGAAACCAATGTTGACGAATATCGGTTTTGGAGATCGCGTGCCGCAGTGCTGGGGGCGACGCAAGCGCAATATATGATGGGGGATGCTTACCGCACAGGGGACGGCGTGCCAAAAGACGCAGGACACCTCGCTGATGTGGTATCGTAGAGCGGCGGAAAAACATCACCCAACTGCATGCTTCGCTGTGGCCGCTCATCTTCTTCAGGACAAAACAAACCGGCTCTCGCGAATGCGCGCAGAGACGTACATGTTGGACGCGGCGCAAGGCGGACACAGAGAAGCTCAACTTCAATGTGCTTTGAGCAGCTTCCGCGGGGACTTGGGCGGATCCGATTGTGAAGCTGGAAAGCGTTGGCTGGCCATCTCCGCAAGTAATGGTTGGTCGCACGCGGAATTTTGGCTGTTCTATTATTACTACAAGGGCCTTGCTCCTGGTCCGGGTTGTGGCGCATATCCCAACGACACGAATGCGGCGATCGGCTGGCTCCGTCGGGCGTCCCAACACGGAAGCTTGCAAGCTCAAGGAAGGTTGGCAGTGTTCATGCTTGACGGCAGAGATGTTCGCCCTAACCCCGTCGAGGCCGAGAGACTGCTACGCAATGCGGCGGACCACGGGAATGCGACGGCTCAGAATGATTTGGGTTTTGCGCTTTCAAGCGGTTTGCTCGGAAAACATGATCTAGTAGAAGCGGCAATGTGGTGTGACCTGGCCCAAAGGCACATGGGCGAAACGAATGCGGTCAAGCTGGCAGTTGCCAATCTACAGAATATTCTGCCGCTTTTGGATACTATGCAACGGCATGAGGTCGATAGACGTACCTACGAATTTCGCGCGATGCCGTATTTAGAGGATGACCCGGTGGTAAAGGGTTGGGATTCGAACCCGTCATATCAGCCGGAAGATGGGCAGTTCGGACATTAATTTCCGATCCCCCCGCTTGCATTCCCATTGACTCCAGCGCGGTAAGGACGAATTTTACGGCGTCCCAAAACTCTAAAAAACGCGTCAGTCCTCACTGGCCAAGTGATACAATGGGGATCATCCCATTGAGATGCTACGTAGTTTAATACTTAGTTTAGGAGTTATTACGTAGTTTTTAATTTTTACCATGGGGCATTGCGACCTGTCCCCAATACTTTGATTGTTTTTTTCTTTCGCAGCCTGGTAAGAATTTGACGGATCATATCCACACCCACTCCTGGACATTGCGCCTGTAAATCAGCAATCCGGAAAGTGCTGACGTGCCGATCAATTGCCGCGAGCACCATTTCGGTCTTCTCTCCGCGGACCGACTTCAGTTGCCCAACCCGTTGCTCTACCGCGCCAGCGTACAAAAACAGATTCTTATCAGTTAGATGTTGGCGAGTTCACCGAAGTAGTCGTGGTCTTCGTTGTAGCCGCCTTCGCCCTGGCCAACTGATGCCGAACTTTCGACGAGTTCGATTGATTCGATCCATTTAACCATTTTGAAGCCAAGCTGGTTTTCGACGCGTAATCGCAACGGCGCACCGTGGTGACGGTTCAAAGGTTCATAGTTCATCTCATAGGCCAGCATGGTTAACGGATGGCAGGCGTTTTCGAGGGAGAGTGTGTCGTAAAATCTGCCGCCTTCGCGGCCTTCGCCATAGGAGCGGAAGGCAACGGCGCCGGCGTTGGCGGCGGGACCGGCACGTTGAATGATTTCGGAGAGTGGGACGCCAGTCCATGCGGCGATTCCGGACCAGCCCTGGATGCAGTGATGGAGGGTGATCTGCGTCTTTTTTGTCATGGCGCGGAGGTCGTCGAGTGAGAGTTCGATTGGACGTTGGACAAGGCCGAATATTTTGAGGCGGTAGTTTTTGAATCCGTTTGCATCGAGTCTCTTCCATTCGTCGCAGTCAGGGACTTTGCCGTTGCACCAAAGATAGGGCGAGATGTCGGAGGGTTGGAAGTTGGCTCTGGGCGCGGCGCGGTTGAGGAGGAGGTTCATTGCGGGCGTGACGATGAGCTTCGCGGTGTGTTGGACGGTGCGCGGATGCTTCCATGCAAGCCACCAGGCGATAATATTGACGGCAATCACTACAGCAATTCCGACAAGGCCAAGCTGCCAGCCGATCGAGTGGGTGTCGTCGGTGCCGATGACGATGTGGTTCATGTTGCGGGCGAAGCCGGTGGCGAAGACGAGTGCGATGTGAAAGGTGATGAAGATGACGAACGCCAACATGACAAGGAAATGGAGTGAGCGGCCGATCTGACGATTGCCGGGGACTTTTGGATAGCATTTGAAACGGTTGGTCAACGCAGGCGACATGGATGGTCCGGTGAGGATGGCGAGCGGGGCGAGGACGAAGACCACGACGAAGTAGGTGAGTTGTTGAAGGGCGTTGTATTGGAAGTAGCCGTTGGGTTCTTCGGGCATGTGAAAGGTGGCGTAGTGCACGAATATGGCCCAGGCGTCTGGAATGATCTTCCACGATGTGGGAACGAGGCGTCGCCATTGATCGCCGCTCAAGAGGAGGACGATGAAAACGAGCCCGTTGACGACCCAAAAGAGGACGCTGAGGAAATGCCAGTGGCGAGCCATGCCGACTGTGTGGCGTCCGCCGGGGAGGCCAATCCAGGGGGTGAGGTAACGGGCGTCGTCTTTGGCGGTCCAAACGCCGTCCCGCGGCATTTTAACGGGAGTCAAGCGCAGCCATTCGGAACCGGGTGTGCAATGGACGTTCCAGTAAAGGCGCGGGTGGTCGAACAGGATTTGGACGCCGCTGCGGATGAGAAGGATCAGGAAAAGGAAATTAACATAGTGGGTGATGCGCAGCCAGGATGGGAAGCCTTGAGGGGTGCCGACGGGCGGCGGTTGTGCGCCGGGCGGGATAGCCGGCAAGTCGAACAAGCCCCATTGGATATAGGCTGCGGCGATCGCGACAACGAGCGGCGACAGGAAAACCAACAACGTCCCGGAGCGAATACGCATAGGCTTATTGAACGTAAGCATTGCGCCGGATCTGGTTTGCGGCAAGGGAGGACTGTCGTAATCGTTGCTATGAACAAAAGAGGTCGGGTTCTAATATGGATAACAAACAGCGAGCGGGTGTCATCACTATCATTTTCCATTTTCGATATCCCACCCTGCTTGACACAGTAACAACGTTACTCATCAACGGAGGCGGCCACGAGGCGAGGCAAATCGTCATCTTGATCATTGACGTACCAATAAAGAAGCATGTCCGTGCCTTCGCTCGGCTTCACGTGTGAGTTCTGTTTCAGCTCCAAAATTTGTGCGAGAAATCTGGCATGAATCAAAAGAATCTCGGCCATGCCGGTGACACGAACGGCAGGAAAGCATTTCTCCCTCAACCGCGCAGCATCCAAAAAGCAGTTTCCAATCAATCAGGGAAAGCCTGATGCCTCAATAAGTAGAACCCCTGATTGTAAATTACGACGTAAGGCTGCTAGCGTCTTCTCAAGCCCAGCTTCTTAACGTGTCAAAAACCATAATCTCAACGTTTAATTCCTTATGAAATACATCAAACACACACTGATCGCGTACGCGGGAACTGCGGTGTTGGGATTGTTAGCTTTGGCGTCTTCGCCGGCTCAAGCCACCTGCACCAAGACAATTTACGTTCACTATGTCGGGTTCGGTTTCACCGACACTGGCGCAATCCTTAACAACAAGAACACTTGTTGGGGATTGGAAGCCCCATTCTACAGCGGAGGGGATGTCTGGAGTGTTTGCAGCGCCTCGAGTCAACCCAGCGGAGGCACACGGTGGGCATACAATGAAATAACTAACCCCAGCACCGATCAAGCCCATATCCAAACGTGCAAGAGCCGCAACGGCGGGGCTGCCGATACCGTATATGTCACACCGAACAGCGGCGGGTTTGACACGTGGTCGCACAGCGGCGTCACGGGCGTCAACCGCTACTTCAACGAGTGCTACAACAGCGGGTCCGTGAACAATCAATGGCTTGGCGGCGGTTGCATTAATAACAGCGGTAGACCAATGTGGAACCTCGCGCAAGCCCAAATCGATGGCACTGTCTCCAACAGTGTCTCGGCCCTCTGCAGGCGTCAGCAGCGGAATTGGATCGGATTCTATTCCAACGGCCTGGACAGCTCTCATATGAATAGCTTCTGGCAGGCTATGAACTACTGCACAACGCATTAAACAAATAACGTCTGTATTAATTTAGGGGCCTTCCGCGCGAATCTGCGGGAAGGCCCTTTCCTTTGAGGCCGAGCCAGTGAGCTTGCGTGTAGCCGTTTCTAGATTGTAATTATTTTATGGAAAACAACACCAATCCAAGCCCCCAAATCGAGAAGAAGCAAAGCGGGGCAGTCGTGACGTTCTGCCGGCTAACCTCGTCGCTCTACGTGGTCGCGGGGGCGGTTATTGTCGCGAGCATTATTATTGCCGGCACATTCGTGTATACTCAGCGCCTGGCTATGAATACTGCCCATGAGACTGCTCAGCGCCTGGCCGCTAATGCCGGCCATGACGCTGCCCAGCAATTGGGCTTCAATGCTGGCCAGAAGCTGCCAACCAACAAGGCGCTGCTGCCGGTCAAAATCCGCAGACGCCGCCAGCCAGCCCCTCCAACCGATTAACGTGAGCGCGATAAGTACGAACGGCGAACCCTTTATGGGTGAACCTAATGCGCCGGTGACGATTGTTGAATGGTCCGACTACCAATGCCCCTATTGCGAGCAATTTGAAGCCACCATCTTGCCCCAGCTTGATTCCCGCTATATTAAAACCGGCAAAGTAAAAATCGTCTTTAAAGATTTTCAATTCCTCGGGCCCAATTCTATCACGGCAGGTGAAGTTGCTCGCGCGGTTTGGCAGGCTTATCCGAACGACTTTTACCAATGGCGCCAGGCTATTTTTCAAAATCAGGGCGAGGAGAACCATAATGCCGACCCGAATGGTCTCACTACATATCTGAATTTGACCGCAGAAAGTGCCTGGCATTGACACTAATAAAATTGCCCAGCTTGTGGCACAAAACAAACTACAGTATGACGCCGCTATCAAAGCCGGCCAAACTGAGGCCAGCAAGTTCAGCGTTGACGGCACGCCTTCGTTCGTGATTGGCAACGGCAACCCGCCTATCATCGGCGGCGCGCCCTTCAACAATTCAGCAAGCTTATTGAAGCGCAGAAGAAGTAAATCGTAATTATCAAGATCCCCGTGTAATCTCGTGCTGCTCCTTATGCAGAAATTTCGACGGATTATGGTTCTGGCGTCACTTTCATTAGCGACGGTTGCCCTGGCACAAAACCGACGGCTCCTATTTTCCACGGCGCCCGGTGTCCTCGCCGAACGGCGGCACACTCCGCCGGGCGGTAATTACTTTGCCGACGCTTATGTTCGATTCCGAAACGAAAACCTACGATGCCAAAGTCGGCGAAGCGCAGGCGCCATTCGTCTTCAATCTTACCAACGTCTGGACCAATGAAATCGTTATCGACCGCACCGCGACCAGTTGCGGTTGCACCGTGGCGAAGTTGCCCGAACAACCCTGGCACCTGAAACCGAGTGCCTACGGTGAAATCAAAGTCACCGTCAATCTCGCTGGTAAACCGCCCGGTTTAATTCAAAAGGAAGTGACCGTTTACACCTCCGTCGGCATGCGCATGCTCACCGTCAAGGTGAATAATCCCGCTGTGGCCATGACCGAAGCGCAACGCAAGGCGAATGCCGAAAAAGCGATGAAAGATCGCCAGTCGATTTTCCATCGCGGCGCGACGGCTGATGACAACTGCGCTTCCTGCCACGTTGACAAAGGCGTCGGCCAGATAGGCGCAGGACTTTACGCCGCCGATTGTGGTATTTGCCACGATTCACCTATTCGCGCGAGCGGCGTTCCGGATTTGAAAGCGCTCGCCGCAGTCAAAGACACCGACTTTGATTACTGGAAGGAATGGATCAGCGATGGCGGAAGAGTCGGCTCGATGATGCCGGCATTCGCCACGACCCATGGCGGGCCGTTGAACTGAGGCCGAAGTCAATAACGCTTGCCGCGTACCTGATTCTGATCCGTTTCGCGCCATCCGCAGTCGACGGACGGCGCTGTGACCAACGCCGCGTTGATCAAGAAACAGACCCCGTGAAGACATTCACTTTCTTAATCGTGGCGTTCGCTGCTGCGTTACTGACTGGATGCGGCTCATCCTCATCCCCGTCGAAAGATGAAGTCGAAAAGGTCGTCGCATCCTACGTGGGCATGGCGCGAGCAGACATAGGCGACGTTAAAGTGGATGAGTTCAAAATATTGAAGGACTACACGAAAAAAGTCGCGGACGAGGATGTATTCTTTCGTGAATTCGAAGCGCACTACACCGTTACCTATCAGAACAATCCGTCGAAGCATTCTTTCACTGGAACTGTTGCGATGCTCAAGCAAGGGCGGAAATGGACGATGAGGAAAGACCTATGCACCATCACTTCGGCGAATTCACCCCCGATCGTTGACGCAGAAACTCAAGCGGCTTCGGAAAAACAGGCGAACGATCCGCGACGGATTGAAGAGCCAAACCAGAAGATCCGCGAACAGCCTGCGAAAGCGCAAACAAATCAGCAGTGGCATGATTACGTTTCACCGTGAGATCGCGAGTAGTCATTGTCAGTTCACTTCTTTGCAATGTGCTGCTGTTTGGTTTGGTTTTGTATTTGGGCACGAACAGAACAGCTTCCCTCCGGATCAATCCAGTTCAGAGCACGCCGGGCGCTGGCCTGCGCACGAAAACCAATGTTGTCATCAAGCCGTTCAATTGGCAGCAGGTTGAGTCGCCGGACTATAAGACCTTTATTGCCAATCTGCGCGCCATCGGATGTCCGGAAGAAACAATTCGCGACATCGTCATTGCCGATGTGAACAAGCTTTTTGCCGCGCGCGAACGGGCAGTGTCGGGGGCCGATGCCTGGAAATATTGGCGCGCGAACAACCCGTTACCGGCAAGAATCAGCAAGGAACGCGATGCGCAATTGGCGGCCTTGCATGAACAGAAGCGGGCGGTGATCCGCGCATTGCTCGGAATCGAGCTGGATGAAGAGATGGCGAAATACGATTCCGGCACGAGTGAAATTTCGCATTTGGATTTTTTGTCATCACAAAAACGGGCGCAAATTCTGGCGATTCAAAATCGGTTCAAGGAAGCGCAAACAGCGGATTTATGCGAAGGCGGAAACGGCTTGGAGTCGCTCCCGACTGGAAGCAATTGAAAGCCGTTTTCGACCAGCGGGAATCGGAGTTGGCGCAAGTGCTCTCCAGTGACGAGTTGCGCGAGTATCAATTGCGCAAGGACGAAACGGCGGACAATTTGCGGCGCAACCTGGTCGGGTTTGCGCCTTCTGAAGCCGAGTTTCAATCGTTATTTCAATTGTTAAAGGCGCACGAGGACAAGTTCAGTTATGCGGATCCCGGCGATGATTCGCTCCCGGAACAAAAATGGAAGGACCGCGGCGGCGATGGACGAACAAATCAAGAGTTTGTTGGGTGACACGCGCTATGCGGAGTATAAACGCGCGAATAATCCGCAGTTTCAGGAGTTGTATCAATTCACGCAGCAATTTGATTTGCCGGCAGAGACGGCGGCGGCAATTCTTGATCGACACCAGCAGATGCAGAATGAACTCCGCCAATATTCAACGCTCAGTCCGGATCAGCAACAGCAGCAGTTGACGCGGCTGCAAGGAGAGATGGATTCGATGTTGCGCGATAAGCTGGGCGACAAAGCATATACGCTGTTCCAGGAGCGAGGCGTTGAGCATTGGCTTGGAAATTAGAGGAGTTCGGTCGAGGACGGAAGCAACGGGAAAGCGGCAGAGGGCTGCCGACTCCAAGCCAGCAAACAGGTGTCCTCACTATCATTTTCCATTTTCGATATCCCACCCCGCTTGACACAGTAGCAATGTTACTCAAACTCAACGGAGGCGACCACGAGGCGAGGTAAATCGTCGGGAAGCACCCCGCTGCCCTCTGCATCCCTGGGCTGAGCGGACTAAACCCCTTTGAGGTTTTATTACACAACGTTGACACGCCGTTGCTTCACGTTATAATCCCTTCGGCCGCTGGCCCTTACCGGCATTCGGGGAAGTGCAACCCGGATTATGATCTTTGACAAAAGTAGAAACATTTCTTTCTACTAAGTTTCTCCACTTGGCAACTAATTGCCGGAAGTTGAAGGAAGTTGCCAGAAGTAGAAACATTTCGATGATATTCTTTGATCCTGTTGTTTTAGGCCACAAACCAGACGCGGGGTTATTGTTGAGGACGGATTAGCGCTAACATTAATAAAGAGGAAATTAGAGCCTTCTGACGTCGGCTACTACGAGGGATTGGGTTTTGTGTCATTAAGAGTTTCTTAGGTCGTGGTTCTAATTCAATGGCGCGTCGATGCTGCTTGCTGTTGGGCGTGAATCAGGGCAATGAATAGACACCCAACGGACACTACTCACTTATGAGGATCAGGAAGCTTGTACGTTGGGGTTCTGCAAACGCATTTGCAGGTGCCGCCTTTACTTTAATTGAGCTGCTGGTGGTGATCGCGATCATTGCGATTCTGGCGGCGATGTTACTTCCCACTTTGAGCCGCGCGAAGGATAAGGCGCTGGCGACGTCGTGCTTAAGTAATACGAGGCAGATCGCCCTGGGTGTTATGATGTACGCGGGCGATAATCAGGATTATTTTCCGCAGGTAACTCCGTGGTGGACTGCCGGGCCTTATCAAAATTCTGCTGGTTTGGCGTGCGGTGGTGAATGGTTTCGTAAGGATCGGGTTACTCCAAATACGATCGCTCCCATGTTGCAGAAGTATGTGGTGAATGATGTGGTTTGGACGTGTCCGAAGCGCAAACGTGGCCTTAGTTATGGCGTTGGGAGTTCGGTGAAACCGGGGCATCCCAGCGTCACGGGTTTTCTTTCGTATGGTTTCAATGAAATCGGCGTTTTTGGCGGGCCGGATTTAGCTACCGGCGATATGACCGGAAATATTCAAAAGTTCAAATCTGCCAGCGTGCAAAGGCCGGCATCGATGGTGGCTATCTGTGATTGTAGCGGTTCGATTGACCCTTCGCACATTAACGGCGACGCGGATGCAGCGTGGCTGGACACAGTTTGGGCGGGGGGATCCGGTCCGACAATGGCGGTCGCTGGATTTAATGGACGGGTGCAGACGGCTTACGCGAAGCATGCGAACCGAATCAATGTGATTTATGTGGATGGTCACGCCGCGGCGACATATCCGAGCCAGCTGACGTGGGGCCAGTTCTGGGGAGAGTTCAGGACTGGGATCGTCCTTAAAGCGTACAACGGCGCCACCAAGGTCTCAGACGCTTTTATCAGCAAAGCTGCATATGACCCGCTGCAATGGTCGAACGCGGCCGAGTAGTCTCCTGACGGTTTATTTGCGAAGGAGGTATAGACCACCGATCGCCATTGCAACGCCAAGAAGTCGCGGCCATGAAGCGGATTCTTTGAAAAAGAAGATGCCTGACACAGCCATGATGGCAGCGCCACCTGCGAGGATCATCGGCACGGCAGAAAGCGGGCCGCCTTTTTGAAACAGTAGAAAGAAAAGAATAGTGCCGATACCGACGCAGATGCCGGTGAGGAGCGACCACCCAACGCCGGGCGTGCTCGCCTGCTGTTGCCAGCGTCCGGAAAAATAAAGAAATCCAAGGTAGACCAGAATGGTGAGGGCTGCGCTGGCTTCGACAACGAAGCCGCCAAGGCCATCGCTGATGTGATCGGAAGCGAGATTGGTGAAAACTTGGTGCAGGCCGTAGAGGACAGCGGCGCCAATGGCGTACCAGAACCAGTTGCTCATAGGCTTTGTGTTGGTCATTGCGCGTTGGGGGAATATGCGGCGAGGAGCGGGAAGCGTCTAGATGCGAGAGATGCAATCCGCCCCTTTTGGAAGCTGTTGGACAGAGGTGATCCCCGTCTGACACTTCGCTATACTTGCCTGCGTCCGGAACGCATCGCCAATGACAATAGCGGACCGGTCATGCAAGTGGTCACCAGGGCCATGACCACCATCATGGTGAAGACTCGCGGGGAGAGGATGCCGAGATCGAAGCCGATGTTGAGGACGATGAGTTCGACGAGGCCACGCGTGTTCATCATTGCGCCAAGGGCAAAGGAGTCGCGCCAGTTCATCCCGGTCCAACGCGCGATAATCATGCTACCGCCGAGTTTTCCGAGGGTGGCGACGGCGATCAGTCCCAGACAGATGGAAGCGGTTTGCCAATCGTTGAGCAGGCCAATTTGTGTGCGTAAGCCGGTAAACGCGAAGAATAACGGCAGGAGGAATGCGGAGCTGAAGCTTTCGAGTCGCTCACGCAATTGGGCACGGAATTCAGTTCGTTGCGGCATGCAGACGCCAGACATGAATGCTCCGAACAATGCGTGGATACCGATGATTTCGGTGAGCAGGCCGCAGGCGAAAACGAGCACAAGTACGGCAACAATGGTGTTGCGAGTGAGCGTTGGCGTTGATTGCGGCGCGGGAGTGAGCGAGCGTTGGAGGAATGGTTTTACGATGAGGAGCATCGCGGCGAAGAACATGACGAGGAGAACAATTGTCGTCCAACAGTTGGCTGGGCTTTGAGATTTGGCGAACGCAACGACGAAGGCGAGGATAGTCCATGCCGTGACGTCATCGACGGCAGCGCAGGTTAGAGCGGTTGAGCCGAGTTGGCTTTTGGTGAGGCCGCGTTCTTCGATGATCCGCGCGAGCACCGGAAATGCGGTGATGCTCATGGCGATGCCCATGAACAGCGCGAAGGGAGTGAAATGAACATTCGAGGCGGCGTAAGCGCGGTAGATGAACAATGATACAAGGACGCCGAGAAAATAGGGAAAAACGATGCTGGCGTGACTGACCATGACGGCGGTCCGCGCTTTGCTGCGGAGTTGTTTGACGTCAAGTTCCATCCCGACGACGAACATGAAAAGAATGACGCCGATCTGGCTGAGAATGCGAAGGGCACCGAGGGAGTTGGGCGGAAAAACGAACTGGAACGCGGCGGGAAAAAGCGCCCCGACAACGGACGGCCCAAGAACGATGCCGGCAACCATTTCGCCGATGACGGCAGGCTGGTGCAGTTTGACAAAAACTGCGGCGAACAAACGTGCGAGCAGAACGATGAGGATGAGTTGAACGAGCAAGAGGCTCAGGGGTTCGCGAAGGTTTTCACGAATTCCCTGGAGTGAACTGGAGATAGAATTGTTGTTTAAGGGCGTCGTGATTGTAGCAGTGGATTGCGGCGCGGTGATTGTTTGTTGTTCGAGATGTTTGCCTTCCTGAAGGATGAACCAGATGCCGACGCCGCACGCCACAACCACGGCGGTATAGGCGAGATACAGAATTAGGTTTGAGCGCGTCACGGAAAAGCCAAGGTCGCACGGCCGATGCGGCACAACATTGAGGTGATTACCACGGCGGCGCAGATCGCTACTTTACGTCGAGCTTCGTCCACCTGGCGTTGGCCTTCGATGAAGCGACGACGGCTTCGATGAATGCCATGCCGCGGACGCCGTCTTCGATGCGCGGGTAGTCCAACGCTGGATCGCTCGGCGCAAGTTTGCGTTTATCTTCGACGGCGCGAAGGTGGTTGGCGAAGTTTTTGTAAATGTTGGCGAAAGCTTCGAGGTAACCTTCGGGATGCGCGGGCGGAGTGCGACCGGCGGACTTCGCGGCGGCGCTGAGATATCCCTGAGCGGTGCGCAGGAGTTGAACGGGTTGATCAGGCCATTTCGCGATGAGCGTGTTCGGTTCTCTTTGATGCCATTCGAGGCTGCCTTTTTCGCCGTGCACGCGGATGTTGAGATTGTTTTCCTCGCCAATGCTGATTTGGGAGGCGTGCAGAATTCCTTTGGCGCCGTTGTCGAAACGGAGGAGGACGTTGACGTCGTCATCGAGGACGCGGCCTTTGACGAAGGTGGTGATGTCGGCAGCGAGTTCTTTGATTTTTATGCCGGTGATGTATTCGGCAAGATTTTCGGCGTGCGTGCCGATGTCGCCGACGCAGCCCCCTGCTCCGCTTTGTTTGGGGTCGGTGCGCCAGAAGGCCTGTTTTTGGCCGAGGATTTCAAGGCGCGTGGCAAGCCAGCCTTGTGGGTATTCGACAACGACTTTGCGGACCTTGCCGATTTTGCCGGACTTGACCATGTCGCGCGCTTCTTTGACGAGCGGGTAGCCGGTGTAGTTGTGAGTGAGCGCGTAGAGCAGGCCAGTTTTTTTGACGAGGTCGCGAAGTTGTTTGGCTTGCTTGAGATTGAAGGTCGCGGGTTTGTCGCTGAGAACATGGAAGCCGTTTTCGAGAGCCATCTTCGCCGGAGGGAAATGCATGTGGTTCGGCGTGACGATGGCAATGAAGTCCACGCGCTTGTCCTTGGGCAGCTTGGCCTCGGACTTGATCATTTCCTCGAACGTGCCGTAACAACGATCCGGCGGCAGGAAAAGGTCTGCGCCGCTGGCTTTGCTTTTTTCGGGGTCGCTCGAAAACGCTCCGCAAACTAAATCAATCTGTTGATCCATGGCAGCGGCAATGCGATGCACTGCGCCAATGAAAGCACCACGGCCACCGCCCACCATTCCATAACGAAGTTTTCGGCTCATAAATTTATTCCGCCTGCTTACGTTGGCGGCTACGTTGTGTTAGTTGTTGAATATTGATTGCGAACTACGCTTTTATAGAGAGACATGATTTGCCAGTCAATCAAAGGAGCGCGGATATAGTATGTCATTTACTGCTGCACAAATCGCAAAAGACCTCGGCGGCGAGGTGCTCGGGGATGATTCATTGGCTCTGACGGGATTCGCACCCGCTACTACTGCCAAACCCGGCGACCTGACGTTTGCCGAAAACGAAACGTTTTTTCTCAAGGCAGAACAAAGCGCGGCGAGCGCGATTTTGATTGATGGGCCGTTTACGTCAACGAAGAAGGTTTTGATCAAGGTAACCAACGCGCGCATTGCGTTCGCGAAAGTGTTGCCGTTTTTCTTTCCGGACAAAAAATTTGCGCCGGGTGTTCATCCGACTGCGGCTATCGACGCGTCGGCAAAGGTTGATCCCAGTGCGCATGTCGGCCCGCATTGTGTCGTTGCCGAAGGTGTGAAGATTGGTGCGAATGTCGTTTTGGAAAGTGGGATTCATGTGGGGCCTTCGACGACAATCGGTGCGGACTCGCACATCTTTCCGAATGTTACGATTTATGCACTGACGCAAATTGGGCAGCGCGTGCGTATTCATGCCGGCACGGCAATTGGATCGGATGGTTTCGGTTATGTTTTTGATTCAGGCGTGCATCGTAAAATTCCGCAGGTGGGTTGCGTGATTATAGGAGATGATGTCGAAATCGGCTCCAATGTTTGTATTGATCGCGGTGCACTTGGGCCGACAACGATTGGTAAAGGGACGAAGATCGATAATCTTGTGCAGATCGCGCACAACGTCACGATTGGCGAACATTGTTTGATCGTCGGGCAAGCTGGTGTGGCTGGCAGCACCAAGATTGGGAATTACACGACGCTCGCCGGACAAGTCGGAGTTGCCGGGCATTTGAAGATCGGCAACAAGGTCATCGTCGCTGCGCAAAGCGGCGTGATGCATGATATTCCGGATGGCGCAAAATATCTCGGCGCGCCCGCGCAACCAGATCGCGACGCGAAACGGACGCTGATTGCGATTCAGCAGCTGCCGGAATTGATTCGACGCGTGAAGGAGTTGGAGAGGTGGGTTGGGCGTGCGCCTGATGGAACGAAGGAATAAGTTTGGCTCCTCTCCCCAACCCTCTCCTCGCCGAACGTCGGCCTCGCACAGAGGAGAGGGAGAAGACAACTTACAAACCGATCACGACGGCTTTCGTTTGTGTATAGAGATTGAGCACTTCGTGGCCCATTTCCCTGCCCCAGCCTGATTGCTTGTAGCCGCCGAATGGGAGCGCGGAATCGAATATGTTATAGCAATTGACCCATACGGTTCCCGCACGGAGAGCAGCGGCGATTTTGTGCGCTTTGGAAATATCGCGGGTCCAGACACCAGCAGCGAGACCGTAGTTTGTTTGATTGGCGCGAGGAAGAAGTTCTTCGGGATTGGTGAAAGGTTCGGCCACAACGACTGGTCCAAAGATTTCTTCGCGGACGACACTCATGGTTGGCTTCACGTCACGGATGACGGTGGGCTCGACGAAATAGCCTTTATCTCCCTTACGTTTTCCGCCGCTCAGGTAACACGCGCCGTCGCGAAGGCCCTGGGCCATGAAGCCGGTAACGCGTTGAAGTTGTTCGGTCGAGACGAGCGGGCCCATTTCGGTGCTGGGATCAAGGCCGGGCCCGAGTTTAATTTTTTTGGCGCGTTGCGCGACACCGTCGACAACTTTGTCGAACACGTCTTTTTCGACGAGCAAGCGGGAACCGGCGCAGCAGCATTGGCCGTGGTTGAAGAAGATGGCGTTGGCAGCGCCTTGAATCGCCGCATCGAGATCGTTGACGTCTTTGAAAATGATGTTCGGAGATTTGCCGCCGAGTTCGAGGCTGACTTTTTTCAAATTACCGGCGGCAGCCCGAACGATGATTTTGCCGACTTCGGTTGAACCGGTGAATGCGATTTTGTCCACGTCCTCATTTGCAGCGAGCGCAGCACCGGCGGTTTCACCGAAACCAGTGACAACGTTGACGACGCCTTCGGGCAAGCCGGCTTCGAGTAAAATTTCAGCGAGACGCAATGCTGACAACGGAGTTTGTTCGGCTGGTTTGAGCACGACGGTGTTTCCGGTGGTGAGCGCGGGACCGAGTTTCCACGCGGCCATCAGCAATGGGA
The DNA here is from genome assembly GCA_963702845.1 of uncultured Verrucomicrobiae bacterium. GTDB lineage: Bacteria > Verrucomicrobiota > Verrucomicrobiia > Limisphaerales > Palsa-1400 > JAICXV01. The sequence continues at coordinate 2,995,588 of OY969763.1, forward strand.
AATTCCACGGGATAATCTGGCCGACGACGCCGACGGGTTCGCGTTGGGTGAACGCGTGGAATTTCGCGCCGGGTGCGTAGAGGACACTGATGGGAATTGTGTTGCCTTCAATCTTGGTCGCCCAACCGGCCATGTAGTGGAACAGGTCGGCGGCGAGTGCGACATCGGCAACGCGGGCGACGGCACGAGGTTTGCCGTTGTCGAGCGATTCGATTTCGGCCAGTTCATCGGCGTACTTCAAAATCAAATCGCCAATTTTCCAGATCACTTTGCCGCGTTCACTTGGGGTCGTTTTCGCCCATGGCCCTTCAAAGGCGCGGCGCGCGGCGCGAACAGCACGGCGGATATCTTCCCCTTCGCTGTCGGGCACATGCGAGAGCACAGAGCCATCGGCTGGATTGTATACTTCGAATGTTTTGCTGGAAGCGGCCGGGACCCACTTGCCGTCAATTAAATTGTGTTTTGGTTTGCGCAACCAACTATTGACGTTTCGACTGGGGTGCAATTGAGACATTTTACTCGACCCGTTGCCGTTACCATTTCCGTTTCCATTGCCGTTGGAGGAGACTTTTGCGTTGCGTGATACTATGGCGGAACTAACGATGGTCCGCCGGCGGTTAGCCGTGGTTTTCATGCGAGTAGTGATTTGGTGGTTCGGCGGGAACTTTAGACGTTTCCCAAGCATCGCACAATGGGAAATTGTCAGTTGTTTAGCGAAGCCACTCAACGAATTGCTGTCATCGAAAACACGGTGACAATTCAATGATTCGCGTCAAAGTGAGCGTGCAAACGCACATTTAGATTGAGATGCATATATCTAGACAAGATATAAGCGATTTGGCAGGCTCTTTGTAGCGCCAACGGAAGGAAACTAATGATGCTGCAGGCGCAAACGTAAACGATAAACAACAACAGGCGAAGTCCTTAGCCCGAACCGACCTAGTGGCGGCCAACCAGCCCGACCAACGACGCCGAAGGGCAGCCGAGATAAATCATGAAATCTTCATTCGCAAACCTCAGCAACCGACTCGTGAAAGCTTTCACGCTGATCGAGTTGCTGGTTGTGATAGCGATCATTGCTATCCTCGCGTCCATGCTGTTACCCGCGCTAGCGCGTGCCAAAGCCGCGGCGCAGACCACGAAGTGCATCAATAACATGAAGCAGTGGGCTTTAGGTTTTAAGATGTATTCTGACGACAACAGAGATGTCGTCCCTGAAGAAGGTAACATTGGCTCGTTGATTAGTGATCCAGTAAATAATGGCGACGCCTGGTATAACGCCGTTCCTCCTACGACTGGGCTGAGAGCTTTAAGTAACATGTACGCTGGCGGCCAATATCCTGTGCCGAGTTCTCCCAGCATCTTTTCCTGTCCGGCGGCGGCAAACCCCCTTCCCACTAAGACACCGAGTAAAAGCTTCGCGTACTTTATGTATGGTGAAAACAATTGGCTTTGCGTAAACAAATCGACTGTCGCAGGAGGCGCATCCCAGACGAAATTTTCCACATTGCCCCGACCGTCTGCCACGATCCTTATGGCTGAAGTCGACGGTAATGATGCGACTCTACCGTCAACCTCCGGTGTTGCTCCGCAATATGCCATCGCACGGCACCCGCAAACCAATAGTACCTCCAGCAGGGGCGTTTTCTCGCTTGCTGACGGCCATGCAGCGGTCCTTAAGACGAACGAATTCCGGCACACAGGTGACTCTGTATCGGCCGCTGCCGAATGGAACGCTACTGGGGGCGGATATACATCTTGGCCGGCCTACTGGTGGCCCACCCCCACGACACCTAATTAAGCCCAAACGGCTGAGTCGTTTATGATAGTTAGAGACCGAGTTATACTAATAACCAGAGTAACAATTTGTCTCGTTGCTGGTGTAATAAGCGCTCGCGCTTGGACGGATGAAGGACACCAGGCCGTTGGCGCGATTGGTGATTCGTTGATTCAAGGACACGTTGCGCAAAAGCACGTCCGGGAACTTCTCGGCACGGAAACGATGAGCACTGCTTCGACCTGGGCGGACCAGGCGAAGGGTTGGGGCGAGCAAACGGATGAGATGGAGCAGTTCCGAAACGCAAACCCGCATAACAGCCAATATCACTATACCGACATTCCATTTCAGGAATCGGCTTATAGCGAGAAGTCGGTCGGTGCGACAAACGTGGACGTGGTCCACGCCATTAATGCGTGCGTGCTGATTCTCCAAGGTAAGCCGGAGCAACAGAAGCTTTTCAACAACGTCAGCCCAAAAATCGCGCTGCGTTTATTGGTGCATTATGTCGGCGACATCCATCAACCATTGCATGTGGGTGCGGGTTATTTGAACGACAAAACGTGGGTCGATCCGAACAACTTCAAAGGTGCTCATGAAGACGACCAGGGCGGTAACCGGCTCATGTTGCACGGCGAAAAGCTGCATTTGTTTTGGGACATGGACGCGGTCAAAACCGCGATGACGAATGCACATGCAAGCACGCCACAGGAATACGGTGCTGCTCTACTCAAACGACCGGCCCCAAAGTGGCAGACCAAAGGTGGCTTGCAGCAAGCGTCCGTCCAGTGGGCGACGCAGAGTCTTATAGCTTCAAAACCGGTACACGACTTGAAGGTGCTCAGTCATAAAGAAGTTAATGACCGCCGCGGCGCACATGGCGAATGGACAGTTGAACCGAAGCGTCCCGATTATACGCAGTTTGCTGCGAAGATGGTCGATCAACAGATTCTTCTCGGTGGCTATCGTTTGGCTTACGTTTTGGAAACGATTTGGCCGGATAAGAAATAGCACCCCGCTGAGCGGCTACTAATTCCGCAGAATTGCGAAACTGTCGAGACGAATTTCCTCTTGGATTTCTGATTAAGCACTTCGATGCAGAGTCGGAATATCGAACACTACCTTCTCGTCGTGCAACGCCCCATCGGCCGATAACGATTCTCCTGACCAGAGCCGTTGTTGAGTCCATTTCGTTGGTGGATCGCTCCAGAATTTATTCGCGGGAGATAAGCCAAGCGCAAGCAGTCCGACACTGCACAAATACAAGCTACCAGTTGAAATATACGCCTCGCCGAGTGCAGGTTGATGACCGCAAAAACCAACACGCAACCAGCCGTTTTCGTCGAAGGTGTGCGGGGCTTCGATCATACGACGGATAATTGCCGTCAACGCGCAGCGGACTTGCGCGGGTGAAACGCCGTCGGGCAACGTTTCCATGAGCGCCATTTGGGCGAGACATTGGTATGCGCCAAATCGGTAGGTTGTGGAACGACCCAGTGACGGAAACGTGCCATCGGGTGCAATGAGGCGTTCCTGAACTTGCGCGAAGCGACGGGCACGGCCAAGCACGGCGTTGAAGGCCGGTTCGTAACGTGAATCATGATGGCGAAGCAGGTTCAGAATATCCACTAGCGCAGGCTGAATGACGAAGCTGTTGTAGTAATCGAACCGGAAATATTCACCATCGCTGTAAGCGCCATCACCGCGATACCAGGTGAGCATTTCGCGAAGGTAATTTTCGAGGCGCGATTCCAAGGTCGGTTGTCCGACTTTGAACAATGCGGCTTCGACAAGCGCCGAGAAAAGAATGTGGTTATTCGGCCCGGGCACGCGGACGCGGCTGGCTTTCAACGCGGCAATCACCTGCCCTTTCACGCGCGGGTCGAGAGGTTCCCAAAGCGTCTTCGGCGCACGCAGAAACGCTTGCGACAAAAAAGCAGTGTCGACCAGAGGTTGACCGCCGTCGGTGAAATTCATGAAGTCGGGCGACTTTGGATCTGTGGCGGCATCTATTCCGACGCGCGCCAACTCAGCGAACTTCTGCTGCAACGCCAATTCCGGGCCGGTGAGCTTGGGGAGTTCCAGCCACGGGGCGATTCCGAAAAGAAGGCGTCCTAAGGCCTCCAGATGTGTGCAGTGACTGGCGCGAGCGATCGAGCCATTGCCCTCTATCGGCATTTTGGCTTTGAGTTCGTGCCGGGCAAGATTCACGAGAATCGGGGTGCCGAGTTTTTCGACTACTTTAAGCCAGTATTTGCGATCGTTGCTCGAATCAGATTTACTGAATTCAAACTGCCGGCCCGCCGTAGCTGCTGCTTGAGATGCAGGTAAAGCTGCGACGGTTGTAACCGCAATCGTTTTCAGGAATTGGCGTCGATCAGTCATACAAGTTGGACTTCAAGTCTCATTTGGCGAGGACGATTTCACGTTCCACTAAATTATCACCATTTATCGCAAGTGAAGGTTTGATCGCCGCGAGTTTTTCGTAAAACGCGTAACGGTCCTTGATCGCGGCTTGCGCGTGCATCAGCAGTTGTTTCGCTGTCTTCGGGTCTTTCGAGGAAAGGACCTGGAAGCGGGTTTCCGCAGCCCAGAATTTTTCCAGCGGCGATTTCGGAGCAGGCGAGTCGAGCTTCAATGCAGGTTCACCGGCTGCAGCCCGGCGTGGGTCAAACCGATACAACGGCCAATAACCGGTGTCGACCGCGAGTTTCTGTTGATCAAGGCTGTGACCTAAACCGTAGCCGTGCGCGATGCATGGACTGTAAGCAATGATGAGCGAGGTGCCGCGATGTGATTCGGCTTCTTCGAAGGCTTTGATGGCCTGATTGTCTTTCGCGCCCATCGCAATCTGCGCGACGTAAGCCGAGCCGTAAGTCATGGCGATTAGACCGAGGTCTTTCTTACTTTGACGTTTGCCGCCCGCGGCGAATTTTGCAGCTGCACCAATAGGTGTCGACTTCGAGCTTTGGCCACCGGTGTTGGAGTAAACTTCCGTGTCGAGCACGAGAATGTTCACGTCGATGTTCGAAGCGATCACGTGATCAAGGCCGCCAAACCCAATGTCGTAGGCCCAACCGTCACCACCAAGAATCCAAACGGATTTGCGGACCAACAAGTCGGCCAAGGCGTAGAGACGTGAGGCATCAAGCGAGCTGTCGTTTTGCAAGCGTTGCTTCAACTCACCGATGCGAGCGCGTTGTTGCGCGATTTCGGCTTCGTTCGCTTGCGTCGCGTTCAAGAGTTCATCAATGAATGAATCGCCAAATTTCGGAGCAAAGCCCTTGAGGAGCAGGCGCGCGAGGTCCGTTTGTTTATCAACGCCGATGCGTTGTCCGAGGCCATACTCAGCGTTGTCTTCGAACAGGGAGTTGGACCAGGCGGGACCGCGGCCTTCGCAGTTCGTGGTGTAAGGCGTGGTCGGGAGATTGCCGCCATAAATGGACGAGCAGCCAGTCGCGTTTGCGATGATCAAGCGGTCACCGTACATTTGCGTAAGCAATTTTACATATGGGGTTTCGCCGCAACCTGAGCACGCACCGGAGAACTCGAACAGAGGCTCCATGAATTGAGTCGATTTAACTTCGCCGACGAGCGACGTGCGCGGCGGGTTCGGCAGTTCGAGGAAGAACTTAAAGTTTTTGCTCTCCTGCTCGCACAGCGGCGCCATAGGCACCATGTTCAACGCTTTCTTTTTCGGATCGGCTTTCGATTTGACCGGGCAAATTTCGAAACACAACGTGCAACCGGTGCAATCTTCGGGTGCGACTTGTAATGAATATTTCGAACCTTTGTGTTCGTTTGAACGGAAGTCGACGGCTTTAAAAGTTGCGGGCGCTTCGCTGAGATGCGCTGGGTTATACCATTTTGCGCGACTGGCGGCATGGGGACAGATGAGCACGCACTTGTTGCATTGGATGCAAATCGAGGGATCCCATTCCGGAATATCCAGAGCGATGGTGCGCTTCTCCCATTTTGTCGTGCCGGACGGCCAACTGCCATCTGGAGTGAATACGCTGACCGGCAATTGATCGCCCTTATTAGCGAGCATCATGCCGGTGATGCGTTGGACGAAGTCCGGCGCTTCGGGGGCGACCGTCGCGAGCTTGTGATGCGTGGCGGTTGGTGTAGCGGGAATCTGCACCTGATGCAAACCGGCTAGCGTTTGGTCAACGGCCGCAAAGTTCTTTTCCACGACTGCGTCGCCCTTTTTCGCATAGGTTTTGCGAATGGCCTTTTTAATTTGCTCGATGGCTTCTTCGCGAGGCAACACGCCGGAGATGGCGAAGAAACAGGTCTGCATGATCGTATTAATGCGCCCGCCTATTCCGGCCTGGCGCGCGACTTTGTAGGCGTCGATCGTGAAGACTTTCAGCTTCTTTGCGATGATCTGTTCCTGCACCTCACGAGGGAACCGATCCCAGATTCTGTCCGGAGCAAACGTTGAGTTCACCAGGAACACGCCATTTTGATCGGCGCATTCAAGGACATCGTAGCGATCGAGAAACTGCCATTGGTGGCAGGCGACGAAATTGGCGTGGCGGATGAGGTAAGGAGCATTAATCTCGCGCGGACCAAACCGCAAATGTGAGATCGTGACCGCGCCGGATTTCTTGGAGTCGTAAACGAAATAACCTTGGGCGAAGTTGTCGGTTTCGCCGCCGATGATCTTGATCGAGTTTTTGTTGGCGCCGACCGTCCCGTCCGCACCAAGTCCGAAGAAAATAGCCCGGACCGTGTCTGGCGATTCAATATCGAAATCCGCTTCATAGGATAGCGAAAGGCGCGTGACGTCGTCGTTGATCCCAATGGTGAAATGGTTTTTCGGTTTACATTTCTTGAGTTCGTCAAAGACGGCTTTCGCCATCGCAGGAGTAAATTCCTTCGAAGACAATCCATAGCGACCGCCCACGACTTGAACGGTAACGTCAAACGAAGCAAGGCCTTCGTCGCTTCCCTCTTGCAGCGCCGTGACAACGTCCTGGTAAAGCGGTTCGCCGACAGCGCCCGGTTCTTTCGTGCGGTCGAGCACAGCGATTTTGCGAGTGGTGGCGGGAAGAGCGGCAATGAAATTTTCAATCGAAAACGGCCGGAAGAGGCGCACTTTCAAGACGCCGACTTTTTCACCGTGCTCGTTCAACCATTTGACCGTTTCAGCAACCGTTTCGCCACCCGAACCCATAACGATGACAACCCGTTCCGCTTGAGGATGGCCGGCGTAATCGAACAACCGATACTGTCGTCCAGAGAGGCTCGCAAATAGATCCATCTGCTCCTGCACAATGTTTGGCGTGCGATCGTAGAAGCGGTTTGCCGCTTCGCGCGCCTGGAAGAAGACATCGGGATTTTGCGCGGTGCCACGGATCGATGGGCGATCCGGCGACAAACCGTTCATGCGGAATGCTTGCACCAACTCGTGCGGAATCATCTGACGCAACTCTTCATCGCCGAGCAGTTTGATTTTACCAAGTTCGTGCGAAGTGCGGAACCCGTCAAAAAAGTGAACGAAAGGAATTCGCGAGTGCAGCGTGGAAGCGTGCGATATCGCGGCGAGATCTTGTGCTTCCTGAACCGAAGCTGACGACAGCATCCCCCAGCCGGTTTGACGGCATGCCATGACGTCGGAGTGATCGCCGAAAATTGAAAGAGCATGTGTCGCGATCGTGCGAGCCGTTACGTGCATGCAGCACGGAAGCAGTTCACCGGCGATCTTATACATGTTCGGAATCATCAGCAGCAGACCTTGCGAGGCGGTGAACGTCGTGCTGAATGAACCGACCTGGAGCATGCCGTGCAAAGCCCCGGCAGCACCGGCTTCCGATTGCATTTCCACGACGTGCGGCACCGTCCCGAAAAGATTCTTGCGCCCTTCCGATGACCATTCGTCGCAGGATTCAGCCATCGGCGAAGATGGTGTAATCGGATAAATTGCAATCGTCTCGGTCACACGATAGGCCACGGAAGCTGCCGCCTCATTCGCATCGACGGTTGCAAAAATAGTTTCGGGTTCAGTGGTTGTTTTCATAGACGAGAGGCAATCAAGCTCAATCCCGAGCCAAGGTTGTTAAGGAGTAATCCGGGGACGCAGCCCAAAAGGACCACAACAATCGCCAGCGTGACGACGGCAAAAGTTGCAGGGGCGTTAACCTGCAACGGTTTGACGCCAGGCTTCGCGGGGATAACGTAAATCTGTTTGAGAACTTGAAGATAATAATAGAGCGAGATCGCGCTGGTTGCCGCACCGAGCACCACAAGCCACAGCGGACGTAAGTGTTCAGGGCCAGAAAGCGCGGCGGTAAACACGTAAAATTTTCCAAAGAAGCCGGAGAGCGGCGGTATTCCGGCAAGCGACAGCAGAAAAATTAACATGCACATGGAGAGCACTGGCGCACGGCGACTCAATCCAGCAAAGGCGCTCAAGTTATCGCGGTTCCCGTCATTCTCGACCAACGAAACGATGCCGAACGCGCCGAGGACCGTGAGGGAATACGTGATGACGAAAAACAAAAGCGCGCTGATCGCGCGCGATTCACCGGACCAGAATGCGAGCAACGCGTAGCCGGCGTTAGCGATAGCCGAATAGGCGAGCAATCGTTTGACACGGGTTTGCGCGATCGCGGCGATGCTTCCCAGCACCATGGAAAGCGCAGCGAGAACGGCGAGGACTTGTGTCCATCCCGCTGCACCGTCAATGCCACGTTGAGGAGCGAGACCAACGAGCAACACGCGAGCAAGGACGAAGAAGCTGGCGACTTTTGAGGCTGACGCTATGAACGAGGCAATGGGTGTCGGTGCAGCCTCATACACATCGGGAGCCCAAAGGTGAAATGGCGCGGCTGCGATTTTGAAAGCAAAACCCGTGATCGTCAGAACGAGCGCGAGATAGTGCAGCGGTTCAAGCGCGTGTGCTTGAAGTGATGTAGAAACGACGTCCAGATCAAGGCTGCCGGTCAAACCATACAGCAAACTGATGCCGTATAACATGAAAGCGGCGGCAGTGCCGCCGAACAGAAAATATTTTAATCCGGCTTCCGCCGAGGCCGCGCTCGACTTGTTCAGCGCAGTCATCGCATAAAGCGAAAGACTTACCAATTCAATCGCCACAAAGATCATCAGCAGGTTGTTCGAGCTTATAAGCAGCATCAACCCCGTAGCAGCCAGGAGCAGCAGCGCGTGATATTCGCCAACGTGCCTGGTAAACTTGGCATCGCATGAAATCAACGCAGTGAAGATGGTCAGTCCAAGCAGCACGATTTTGAGCAACGGCCCAACCGAAGGTAAGTCGACCATGGCAAACGATTTGGCGGTTCCACCTTTGGCGGCACAAACGATTCCGATCAAGCAACCAACTATGGTCAATGCAGAGATAATTCGCGACCGCAGTGCAATTGGCTTTTGTCGAAGAATCGAGACATCGACGAACAGCACCGCTAACGCGGAAATCGCGATGACAATTTCAGGCAGTAGTAAGGTGAACAAATTTGCCGCCCCACTCATACGCCGCCTTTCCACATGCGCTCAAAGAGCGGCGAGTTGAACGTTGGGGTAATAAGATCGAGTAACACACGGGGATAAAGGCCAACGAAAATCGTGCAGGTCAAAAGAAGCACCGCACCAGCGCGCTCCGGCCAGGAAATCGAAATCAGCGCCTCGTGTCGTTCTGCAAGTTTCGTTGCAGATTTCTGACTAGCGCGAGCATCACTGAAGAATCCACGAACCAACGCCCGCAAAGTGTAAGCCACGCCAATAACAATCCCGAGCGCGGCGATAATTGCCAGCACCGGGAATGTTTTCCATGCGCCGACCAACACTTGTAGTTCAGCGATGAATCCACTGAACCCAGGTAACCCCATCGAAGCAGCGGTTGCGATTACGAATGTGAACGCGGCGAACGGGAGCGCTTTGCTCAATGAAAAACCTTCCAGCTTACCTAAGTCGCGCGTGTGCGTGCGTTCGTAAATCATTCGACCGACGACCGCGAATAACAGCCCGGCGATGATCCCATGCGAGAACATTTGCAGCACCGCGCCGCTTAAACCAATTTGCGAAAGAGTCATCAGCCCGAGCAAAACAAATCCCATGTGACTGACGCTCGAATAGCCAATGACGAATTTGAAGTCGTTCTGCACCAAAGCGACCATCGCGCCATAAACAATTCCAATCACCGCGAGTCCAGCCAGCCAGTGACGCCAATAGTCCAATCCTAGCGGGAACAGCGTCATCGCCACACGCAACGCGCCGTATGCACCCAGCTTCATAACCACGCCCGCGAGCAACATCGAAGCAGCGGTAGGTGCGGCGACGTGACCGGTCGGCGCCCACGTGTGCAATGGCCAAATACCGGCGAGAATTGCGAAGCCGAGGAACACCACAAGGAATACCCAAATTTGGAACTGTGCCGGGAACGGGAACTTCGCAAGCTCGACCAGGTTCCACGTCGTTCCACCGCTGACGACAAACGCCGCGATCAAACCGACAATCACCATCGTGCTACCGATGAAGGAATAAAGCGCCAACTTCATCGCACCGTATTCCCGGCGCGTTGAGCCCCAGATTGCGATCAAAAAATATTTTGGGATGATTGCGATTTCGTAGAAGACCAGCAGCAGAAATAGGTCGAAGCTAAGGAACACACCATAAACTCCACCGATGAGAACAAAATATAGTGCAAAGAATTCGTTCGAGCGCTGATTGATATTCCATGAGAAGAGAACGCCGGCGACAGACGCAATCGCGGTTAGCAAAATGAGGGTCAGACTAACGCCATCCGCCGCGAGATGATAATGAATATTCAGTTGTGGGACCCAAACGACGTCGCGTACCACATTAAGCGCGCCCGGATTAGCAGCGCGCGTTGCGCCAAGAAAAGCGATAACCGCCAAAACCATACCAGCTATAGCGGCTGTCAAAGCAACAGCGCGCACATATCGCGCAGGAGTGATCATCAGCAGCGCGGCTGCAACAAACGAGAGGTATATAGTCCAATCGAGCATAAGGCTCGCTATTGAACGTACTGGCGGGGGGATTTAGCGACTCGACCTTAATTGCCATTTGCTTCGCATATTTTGCACAGTCCGCAAAACTGTTGCGGCTGCAGCAATTATGCCGAAGCAAGTTCGCGTTCCGTTTTCAACCGCAACTGCCCGCAGGCCGCGTCGATGTCGTGTCCTTTTTCGCGACGGAGTGTTGCGATGACGCGTTTGTTTTCCAATGCGCTGAGAAACGCTTCCTGCGACGGTTCGTCAGGCCGCTCCCAGGGAAGATCTTCGACCTTGTTGTAGGGAATCAAATTTACTTTGGCGTGAAGCTTATGAGCGAGTTGCGCGAGCGGTTTGATCTGGTCCAAACCGTCATTGACGCCAGCGATCAAAATATATTCCAACGTGATCATCCGGCCTTTTTTATCCTGATAATACTCGCACGCAGCGGTGAGCTCCTTCAGCGGGTATTTCTTGTTAACCGGCATGATCTTATTTCGCACCTCGTCAGTAGCGCCATGTAACGAGATGGCGAGACGAAATTGCAAAGGATCATCCGCGAGCTTGCGGATCTGCGGCGCGAGACCGCTTGTCGAAATCGTGATCTTTCGCGCGCCAATTTTTCCGCCCCATGACGCGTTTAAGAGGCCTAACGCATTGAGCAAATTATCGTAATTGGCCAGCGGTTCACCCATTCCCATGATAACAAGATTATTGACCATGCGCCCGTCGGCCGCGGCAGATTTCTCGCCGGAAGCGGCAGCCCAGCGTTCAATCGCGAGCACCTGGTCGACAATCTCCTCAACGTGCAGGTTGCGTTTCCAGCCTTCCAAACCGCTCGCACAAAACTTGCAACCGTAAGCGCAGCCTACTTGCGTCGAGACACAGAGCGTGTGGCGATCACTGGCCTCGCCGTATAGCGCTGGATTGGCCGGAATAAGCACACTTTCAATCAGCGCCTGGTCATTCAAGCGCCAGAGAAATTTCTGGGTGGTGTCGCGCGAGCCCTGCTTGCGCACGAGTTCGAGTGAATAGAATGCGTAAGTCTCTGCGAGCTGTTGCCGAAGCGCTTTGGGCAAGTTGGTCATTGCGTCCCAGGTCGCGACCCGGCGCACATATATCCAATCGAGCAACTGCGAGACGCGATAAGCCGGTTGCTCCCAGACTTTGAACTGGGCCTGCAACTCTTCTGATGTCATCGAGCGAATGTCGCGCTTCACGAATTCAATTTAAGGCGCGAACGACCGAAAGGGAACTACGAACGACGCCCAAATAGCCTTTACTTCACCTGCCAAATTCAAAGAATACTCTGCTACGCTAAATGAGTGTGACCCCAACCAACGCCGCCGCAATTCCAGCATGGACCGGCGAAGAGCGCGTCATCCGCGCCCGGCATGGCATGGCCGCAATCGACTTGCGCGAACTGTGGCACTACCGCGAGCTGTTGGGAATGCTCGCGTGGCGGAATATCGCAATTCGATATAAGCAAACGTATTTGGGCATTGCATGGGCGGTCTTGCAGCCCGTGCTCACCGTGGCTGTCCTGACGTTTGTCTTCCAGCGAATGGCCAAAATTGAAATCGATACGCGAGGCGTCCCCTACCCTTTAGTTGTGCTGGCGGGACTTCTGCCGTGGCAATTCTTCGCCAACGCGCTCGGCGACAGCAGCGCATCGTTGTTGGGATCACAGGCAATGATCACCAAAATTTATTTTCCACGAATCCTTATCCCGATTAGCTCGGTGCTCAGCGGTTGCGTCGATTTTGTCATCAGCCTCGTTCTGTTATTTGTGATGATGATCTATTATCACATGCCGTTCACCACGAACCTGCTGCTGATCCCCGTTTTCTTTTTAATGATCGTCGCCGCAACGTGCGCAATGGGTTTCTGGTTCAGCGCACTGAACGTAAAATATCGCGACGTAAAATACATCGTTCCGTTCATCATTCGAATTGGCATGTTTATTTGTCCCGTCATGTATTTGTCGATCACGGCGAAATGGCAGTTCCTCTATTCGGCCCTGAATCCATTGGTGGGCATTCTTGAAGGATTTCGCTGGAGCGCATTCGGCCACAACTTCGAACCGTATTGGCCCGGTTTTTGGATTGGATTGGGATTAATTTGCGTGCTGCTGGTTTCAGGCGCGTATTATTTCCGCAGCACGGAAAAAACTTTCGCAGACATCATCTGAGCATGGCGCAACCAATCATTTCCGCCCGCAACATCAGCAAGCGCTACCGCCTCGGAGCCACTCACGCTCACGACACCTTGCGCGATCGCATCACGCACTCACTGCGTCAGTTGGTCTCTGGCGGCTCCGACAAAAGCAACGGCGACGAAATTCTTTGGGCTCTCAGCGATGTATCCTTCGACGTGGAACAAGGCGATGTCGTCGGCGTCGTTGGCCGAAATGGCGCGGGAAAATCAACCCTTCTCAAAATCCTCAGTCGCATCACCGAACCAACGTCGGGCGAAATTCGTGTCCGTGGCCGACTCGCCAGTTTATTGGAAGTCGGAACAGGTTTTCACCCCGAACTCACCGGGCGCGAAAACATCTTCTTGAACGGCGCGATTCTGGGAATGAAGCAAGCCGAGGTTCGCAAAAAATTTGACGCCATCGTCGCGTTCTCCGAAGTGGAAAAATTCTTAGACACGCCAATCAAACGTTACAGCAGCGGTATGTATGTGCGCCTCGCATTTGCCGTCGCCGCACACCTCGAACCCGAGATCCTCGTAGTCGATGAAGTGCTCGCCGTAGGCGACGCCCAATTCCAAAGCAAATGTCTCGGTAAAATGGGAGAAGTCGCGCGGGAAGGTCGCACAGTTCTATTCGTCAGTCACAACATGGCGGCAGTCAGCGCACTCTGCCGCAAAGGCATTCTGCTTCAGGGCGGACGTCTCACCAAAGCAGGCCCTATCGAAGGAATCGTTTCAACTTACGTCGCAACCACCGGTCAGGGCGCACATCAATTCACTGCGACAAACAGAACCGGCGGGGGCATGGTGCAAATCAAAAATTTTGAGGTCTCGTCGAGTCGCGGACCAAATGTGGTTGTTTGCGGCGCAAAAATGCATTTCACGATCACCTACGAAGCGGAAAAAGCTGATCTCCCAATTCAATTTGTCATCGGTGTTTTTGACGCATTCAACGTTCGCGTGCTGTATCTCGATAGCCAGGTCGACGCCACGCTCCCGCACGATTTCCCTCGTTGTGGAAAAGTCCGGCTCGAATTTGGCGAGGAATTTTCACTCAACCCCGGACGGTTTTCGATCAACATCGGAGCGCGTGTCCGTGGAGAACTGGTCGACCACATCAAACAGGCCCTCGTTTTCGACGTGCAGGAAGGCAACTTTTTCGGCAGCGGCCGAACCGCGGCAGATAAAGGAAGCGTCCTTTACCGGAACAAATGGCAGTTCGAAGCTGCCGACTAATTAAATGGGACCGAGGCTCTTCTTCGCCGCACCATTCGCCTCAAGAAACTAGCGGTTCATTTCCTCATCGAAGTCTTTATTGGAGTTGGTGACCGAAAATTGATTTAATAACTTTGATGTTCAATCCATAACCAATGTCCACGCCGCTCATTTCCATCTGCGTTCCGAACCTGAATAAGGTCCGGTATCTGCCGGAGCGAATGGAAACGCTCTTGGCCCAGACCTTCACCGATTGGGAAATGATTGTGTGCGACAGTTATTCGGACGATGGTTCGTGGGAGCTGCTGCAAAAGTACAAAAGCGATCCTCGAATCCGATTGTATCAGGTGCCGCGTCATGGAATCTATGCCGGCTGGAACGAATGCCTTCAACGCGCTCAAGGCGAATACATCAATATCGCAACCAGCGACGATACCGCCAGCCCATGCCTTCTGGAAAAATTGATCGAACCCCTGGAACGCCGACGCGACATACATCTGTCGGTTTGCGACTTCCAGGAAATTGACGCGCAATCTCGACCGACGGCACACCGTTGCGTGCGGTTTCGGGAGTTTCTCAGTCGGTGGTTGAACGTCCCGCACATACGTAGTGGCAAAACCGAGTTTCTGGCCAACACCGTGTTCATCGCCACGTGGTATACTATGGCGTCGGTTTTATTTCGTCGCTCACTTCTGACAAACACCGGACTTTTTCGAACCGACAAGAAATCGTTCGCCGATACAGATTGGACCCTTCGCGCGTCGCTGGCCACTGACATTGCCCATGTCCCCGGCCAATGGACTACGTTCCGCTTGTCACCCGAACAGGCAACACCAGCAAGGAACACGCCGGAGCATTGGCGCATATATCTAGATAGCCTCACAGACGTGCTCGACGAACCCGGTTCACGTATCCCACAAGAATGGAAGCAGGTATCCGGATGGCGCGAAAGATTACTGCAATACCGCCATAACTGGTACTCTGGATTCATTCCAACTCTACCGTTGGACCTTAAAATCAAATCCACAGGAATTCTTTCGGGGCATGAAACAGGCAGCGGTTCACGAACCGGGTTGGCTGGCAAAACAGGCGTTACGTGCTTTTCCACCTCGAGCGCGGGACACAGACCCGAAGGCGATCGACGAACTTCACGACCTCATCCGTCACTTTCAAGCGCCGTGGCCTCCGATTGAAATCTCGCAATGGTAAACGGTTTCCACTAGTCTGATCGCGAGTTACTGTTCGCTTTTTGCTGATGCACAAGTCGCCCCCACTGGTTTCGGTCATCATTCCGACATACAATCGCAGTGATATTGTCGGCCAAGCGGTCCAGAGCGCACTCGGCCAGGATTATCCAGCCAGGCAAATTATTGTGGTGGATGACGGTTCCACGGATAACACACTGGACGTATTAAAACAGTTCAGCGGCATCGAAGTCATTTCACAATCCAACCAAGGCGCCAGCGCTGCCCGCAATCGCGGACTCAACGTGGCCAAAGGTGAATACATCGCCACGCTCGATTCCGATGATTGCTGGAGCAAAGAGTATCTGGCCTACGGAATGCAACGCATGCACCGGTACAACGTCGAAGTTTTCTTCGCAAACTGGAAGGAGGTTGGGCCGAAAGGAGAAATCGATTGCCCCGATTATTTCGCAAAGGCGAAAATAATGCAGCCTTTTCACGGGTTGGTTAATAGCGACGGCGATGTCCAACTCTCATCACAGCAATGCCGCCAGCTTTTCCTGAACGGATTGGCAGCGCCATCGTCAGGGCTGATCATGCGCCGCAATTTAATCGCGCAAGGGTGGGAGCGAGGTCTGACCATGGGCGAAGATTGGCTGATGTTGCTGAAGGCTGTGTTGCAACAACGCATCGGCTGCGCGTTCACCATGCGACAGTTGTGGACAAAAATGCGTGACGGCAAAAATATTTACGATCTCACCGTCGCAACTCCCGAATTGCTACAAAAAGTGGCCGTCGACACCGAAACAGTCGCGCAACGCGTCATGGAATTGCTAACGCCGTTGGAGCAAAAGGAATTTCGCGCGCTCGTGGCTGAAAAGTATTTCGACTACGCCTATTCCGTTTCATCGAGCGACCCGGCACGCGCCCTCTCTGCGTATCGCAAATCCAATAAATTGGCGTTTCGATCAAAGACCTGTCTCGCCATTTTGAAAACATTAGTGAAGAGCGCCAGCCGGAAACCTCACGCTCACTAGACTCTCTAGCGTTGAAATCGGCGCAGCAAACCTTTGGCTATTCCCGCCGGATCGTCATGGCCCGCCCGACACGGTGCGCCAGCGAACCGCGAGTCGCATCGAGGCGTTCCTCCAGAACCTGAATCTGCCGTTCTTCTTCCAACACGACTTCCTCAACATGTTCGCGATAGAGCTCGATGTGATTCTTAAGGAGACGCCCCATCAGTTCCGGGCGAATGCGGTCCGAACCCGTAACCATGCTGACATTCCCGACGCGATAATGGAAAAGCACTTCTGGAATGGCGTGAACAAACCAACCTCGTTTTGTGACGGCAATGTTGAAGTTCCAATCCTCATAGCCTTGCCGCATCGTCTCGTCATAGCCACCCACCTCTTCCCAGCATTTACGGCGGAATAGGCAGCTCGCATGGCAAGGGTTGTGCGAAAGGAATGCTTTAACGCCAACTTTCAGCTCGTGCTTAACCAATCGTTTAACAACGCCAAAAGTCTGGCACCAACTGGTCACGATTCCTACTGACGGCTCAGATTTTAGCACCGCGATGGCTTTTTCCAAAAATGTCGGTGCGAAATAATCGTCTGAGTCCAGCGTCACAATATATTCAGACTTGCTGCGGGTGATGCCAAAATTTCTTGCGGAAGACAGGTGCTCGTTCTTCTTTGTGAAGACAGTGGTTTTCGGTTTGTTGTAGTTTTCCAGCTTCCGAATCGTGACCGGATCAGTGGAACCGTCGTTGACCACGAATATCTCATAATCAACAAACGTTTGGGCAAGGATACTGTCGACCGCTTTGTCGAGAAATCGCCCGTGGTTGTAGCACGGGATGACGACGGTGACCTTCGGCATATTAAACGGCTAAATCACACCGATCTCGACTGGTCGTCGCACCATTGCAGGTTGAGCAGCCAAACTGGGCGAAACGCTCAAGACTGGCTTTACGTCGCTTTGCTTTAAGAAGGATGTATCGAACAGCGTCTTCTTGTCCGTCTCTCCCAAACCACCCGTCAGACAAATGCGCACAGTATCGAGCAGAATGAACATGTCGAGGAACACGCCCATGTTCTTGGTGTAATACAAATCATATTCCAACTTGCGGCGCGCGTCCTCGATTGATGCGCCATAAGGATAATTCACCTGAGCCCAACCCGTGATGCCGGGCTGCACCATCAAACGTTCCTGGAAATATGGAATTTCGGACGCCAGTTCATTCAGGAACTCGGGGCGTTCCGGGCGCGGCCCAACAAAGGACATTTCGCCACGCAACACATTGATGAGTTGTGGAATTTCGTCGATGCGATATTTCCGCAGGATTTTACCGAGGGGCGTGACGCGTGAATCATTCGCCTTCGACCACACTGCACCATTCTTTTCTGCATCCACGCTCATGCTGCGAAGTTTGATTACCTGGAACAGTTTTCCAAACCGGCCGCAGCGGGTTTGCTTGTAGAAAACGGGGCCACGCGAGGTCAATTTAAGAGCCGCCATTCCAGCCAACATCAAAGGCCCAAGGAATAACAACCCGAGCAAAGAAACGATGATGTCAAAGCTGCGTTTGACTTTGGTGATATAAAGCTGATGCGGGCCAGTGCTGGCGCTCAAAAGCCAGTCGGGCGTAATTAGTTCCAGCGGCACCATCTGATGGACTTCTTCGAACAAGCTGATCAGCGGCTTCACCGTGATCCCTGAGTAGCGCAGTTCGCAAAAAGCTTTGCACATCGCAGGATCCATGATGCTCTTGTTGCTGCACAACACTCGGTGAACGTTGTTGCGCTTCACGATCGTCGAAAGGTCTTTGACGCTGCCGAGGACGCGCATGTGCCCGCTCGGTTTAAAATCTTCGCAACGCACCAACCCCACCAACTCCAGGTGTTGCTTGCCGAAATTTTCGAAGAGACGCGCCTCAAGTTCATCAAATGTGTTCGTCACGATGAATGCGACGCGTTCGCGATAATTACTGATCACCCGTAACAGAACCGAGTGGTGAAAAAGGACCGCGAAGTATGCGAGAGGAAAAGCGAAGATCATGACCGAACGAGCGACTTCGGTCGACTTCTTGATATAGAACAATCCGAACATCAATCCCGTCGTCACAGCCACGCCAATGGCAAGAACCAAGGCACGCTTGAACACGCCGCGGTGAACGCTGTTCGGCGCATACAATCCAAAAATGTAAGTAATGCTCGGAAAAAAAAGAGCCCCGAATATGACCGCCGGCAGATAGGCGACCCATTTGTGAGTAAGCTGGTCCGGAAATCGTCCGATAGTCGTTAGAAAGAAAGCAAAGAAGAAAATCAACGCATCCAGCGAGAAGTTCAGCGTAACATGTACCCAATGCTGCTTGAGAAAAGATCTCATTTGCGGGTCGCGAATTTAAAGTCTATGGTTGTTTGCGTGTCTAACGGGCGGCTTTAATGGCTGAGTGTGTCAAACGGACTGTCTCATCGCAAGCACATTCGTCGGGCACAATAATACTGCCAAAACACGCATATTACCTATTGACTTCCACCCCTCCTTTGATAGGTTTTGCGCTCTTTGTTAGCTTTGGATGAAAACGCATTTACCTAAAATCAACTTGGATCAGCGCAAATGGCACATCATTGATGCCGATGGCGCGATCTTGGGCCGTCTCGCAGCGCAAGTTGCTAACGTCCTGCGCGGCAAAAACAAACCAACTTTTACATCGCATCTCGATGCCGGTGATTTCGTTGTGGTCATTAACGCGGAAAAAATTCGCGTGACCGGCAAGAAAGAAACCGACAAAGAGTTCATGTCCTATTCAGGTTGGAAAGGCGGCGAAAAATACGCCACCGTGGCGCAAGTTCGCGCCAAGCATCCCGAGAAGCTCATCACTCACGCCGTTAAAGGCATGATCCCGAAGAACCGCCTCGGCCGCGTGCTCCTCACCAAACTGAAAGTTTATAAAGGCGCCCAGCACCCGCACAGCGCACAACAGCCCGCCACTATGGCTCCGGCGAAATAACGATTTACCATGGCTAAAACTGAAAAAGAATTTCTTGGCACCGGCCGTCGTAAGACCGCCGTCGCCCGCGTTCGTTTGGCGAGCGGTTCCGGCAAAATCACCGTGAACGGCCGCGCATTCGAAACCTATTTCCCCACCGAAATGCTCCGCATGGTCGTCCAACAACCGTTGGTCACGACCGATAGCGCCAGCAAGTTTGACGTCCGCGTCAACGTCGAAGGCGGCGGTCCTGCTGGTCAGGCCGGCGCAGTTCGTCACGGCATCGCCCGTGCGCTACTCGAAGTCGACACCACTTTGCGCCCGTCGCTCAAGGCCGCTGGTTTCCTGACCCGCGATCCTCGTATGCGCGAACGTAAGAAGTACGGTCAACCCGGCGCCCGCAAACGCTTCCAGTTCAGCAAGCGTTAATCGCGTGGAATTTTTCCAAGCCCCGCCGGAAGTCCGGCGGGGTTTTTTATTACGTATCGCAGGTTTTACGTATCGCAGGTTTCCAAACCTGCCGTATCGCCGACTTCCAAGTCGGCAGGCGTAAACAACGGAACCACACTTGATTTAACCCACCAACCCATTATTGATTACACCTGACATGACAACGACCAAAGTAGCGATCGTCGGAGCCTCCGGATATTCCGGCGAGGAACTCGTGCGCCTGCTCTTGCAGCATCCACACGCCGAACTCCGCGCCGTCACCTCGCGTCACTACGCCGGGCAAACGGTCGCCCAGGTTTTTCCAAAATTCTCCAGCTACACCCGTTCCAAAGCACTGCGCTTCAGCGAACCCAAATCCGAACTGTTGGCCAAAGAAGCCCAAATCGTTTTCCTCGCCCTGCCCCACGGCGTCGCCGCCGAATACGCCCGCCCGTTGCTGGACCTTGGATGTCTGGTCATCGACTTGAGCGCTGATTTTCGTTTGAAGAGCGCAGATATTTACAAAGAATTTTACGCGCACGATCATCCCGCCCCCGAGTTGCTGGCGAAATCTGTTTATGGAATGCCGGAAGCATATCGCGACGAAATCAAGAAGGCATCGCTAATCGCATCGCCGGGTTGTTATCCGACTAGCATCATACTGCCCTTGCTTCCATTGCTGAAAGCCAAGCTGATCAAATCCAGCGGCATCATTGCCGACTCAATGAGCGGCGTCAGCGGCGCTGGCCGCAAACTGGAAGTCGATTACCTCTTTGCCGAGTGTAACGAAAGCGTTCGTCCCTACGGCATCCCCAAACATCGACACCTGTCAGAAATCGAAGAGCAACTCGGCAACGCCGCTGGTGAAAAGGTCGTAATCCAATTCACACCACACCTAATCCCAGTAAATCGCGGCATTCTGACCACGCTCTATCTCGCCCCGGAAAAACATTTCATCAACGCCACTGAAATGTCCGCCTTGGCCGAACAAATCGCCAACTGCTACCAAGCGGCCTACGGCAAAGAACCTTTCATCCGCCTCCTCGAAGGCAAAGGGCTGCCGGACACAAAAAACGTAGTCGGCACCAACGCCATCGAAATCGCCTGGCGTTTAGACCCGCGCACCGGTCGTTTGATCGTCATGAGCGCCATCGACAACATCACCAAAGGCGCCAGCGGCCAAGCGATCCAGAGCATGAACATCCTCTGCGGCTATCCTGAAACCACAGGTCTGTTGTAACAGCACATGGGCTTTGCCGAAAATCTCACCGCGATCCAACAACGCATAGCTGACGCCTGTGCTCGCGCCGGGCGTTCGCCTGATTCAGTTACGCTGGTCGCCGTCAGCAAGAACCACACGCCGGATGAAGTTCGGGAAGCGGCGGCGGCTGGACAAACATTGTTTGGTGAGAATCGAGTGCAAGAGGGAAAATTGAAGACTTCCCTGTGTCCGGGACATTTGCGCTGGCACATGATTGGCCATTTGCAGTCGAACAAAGTGCGCGATGCGGTGCACTTTTTTCAAATGATCGAGAGCGTGGACAGTCTCGCACTCGCGCAGGAGATTAATAAATGGGCGGACAAGTCAGCCAAGACCATGCCGATTTTGCTCGAGGTGAATGTCGCGGGTGAATCGAGCAAGTTTGGTTATAAGCCTGAACGACTGCTCGCTGAGTTCGAACAAATAAACGCTCTACCAAAGATTGAAATACACGGTTTGATGACTGTTGCACCATGGGCCGAAGACCCGGAAAAAGTTCGGCCGGTATTTCGACAAATGCGCGAATTGAAGGAACAGTGTGAAAACATTTTAGGCGCGCCACTTCCGCATCTCAGCATGGGTATGAGCGGCGATTTTGAGGTAGCGATTGAAGAGGGAGCGACTATCATTAGAATCGGAACCGCGCTCTTCGGACCGCGACAAAAAGCGAAGCAGTAAAAAAGTGAAAATTTGAACGATGGATTTGACCGTTGAAACATTTCAGCAGGAGATCGCCGAGGCGGTTAAGACCTACGATAAGTTTATTGTCTGCCTCGATAAAACTCCCGAGGAATGCATGGCCTCGTTGGTTTCATTGATGGAAAAAGCCATCAAAGCCTATCGCGAACGCGGCCCGAATCTCCGTCACGGCATCGCCCTCGATAAACAGGTCACGATCATCTTGAGCCAGACCGAAAACGACAAACCGCTTTGCGGGATCTATTTCAACCTCTACTCGCCTTACAAAAAGAAGCCCGCGCAAGCGAAGGCGGCCAAGGAAGACTAACCCAAGGCCGACGTAACGAGCTATCGACTACTCCGCTCGCACTTCATCATCCTTCTGCGCGGAACCAGCCATTAAATCCGCAACGACATTGTTTTCTTTTTGCTGAGCCGTAGAACGAAGCTCTCCGACTTTTAATCCCTTCCGATAGACGGTTAACCGTTGATGTCGGTTTCGGCATAGCGCCGAATGGAAAGTTCACAATCGCGAAACGAGCCTGATCGTTGAACACAACGATCTTCCCTGTGGCCTTGAAATCGGGCGTCACCACAGCACCGGCAGTCGTCTGCTTCGCTGGCGTGGCTGATTTTCGGTGAAACAAACAACCGGTCACGGCGACCAACAGACACAAAAGGACAATACGCATTCAGGCAGTTAAAGCATGAGTGCCCATCAGGTCAAGCGGCGCGATTGGCGGGGTTTTAACGGATGCTCATGTTCGGAATGACGGCTGACGCTTCTTAAGACCGAAGTCCTGAAGGAAACAGCGGTGCAACTCCATTGGTTTTTCAGGCATGAGCCGGATGTTCACTTTTCAACGTTTGGCTAGACTGGTCACGTAATAAGAACAGGGACCAAGGAAGTGGGAGTGGGGAAAGAAAAGTGGGAGATGGGAATGGGAAAAAAGGGAAACGGGTGAAGGGAAGAAAAAGGGTAAAGAGGGATCAAAAGGATTTGGGTTGCCGCTTGGGGTCGCGGCAAAGGGGAAAAAAAAGGCGAGCCATTGGGGTGTGGCTCGCCTTATCTTTTTTTAAAGGCCTAGAAGCCAAAGACTAAAAAGCCGCTCACATTTGTGAGCGGCTTTCGTTTTTAAGCTGTTAAAAAGCTTAGGCTTTTGCGGCCATTTCTTTTTCTTTGTCTTCCATCGCGGCTTTGCGCGAGAGGCGGACGCGACCTTTTTCGTCGACGCCGAGGCATTTGACCCATATTTCATCGCCCATCTTGACGATGTCTTCGGTCGATTTCACGCGGAAGTTAGCGAGTTCGCTGATGTGGACGAGGCCGTCTTTTCCGGGGAGGAATTCGACGAAGCAGCCGAATTCTTTAATGGTGACGACTTTGCCGCGGTAGATCTTGTTGATTTCGGCTTCGGCGGTCATGCCTTCGATCTCAGCGCGGGCGACTTTCATGCCTTCTTCAGACACGGAGTAGATGTTGACTGTGCCATCGTCGTCGATGTTGATTTCGCAACCGGACTCTTCAACGATGCGCTTGATGTTCTTGCCGCCAGGCCCGATCAATGCACCGATCTTCTCGGGGTTGATCTTCACTTGAACAATACGCGGTGCGTATTTGCTCATCTCGGTACGATGCGTGCCAAGGGTTTCGGCCATCTTGGCCAGAATTTTGATACGAGCGTCACGAGCCTTTTCGAGGGTGACTGCCATGATGCTGTGCGGCAGGCCGCGGAGCTTCAGGTCGAGTTGAAAACCGGTGATGCCCTTTTCGGTGCCGGCGATTTTGCAATCCATGTCGCAGAAACCGTCTTCCCAACCGATAATATCCATCAACAGTTTGTGAGCGGAAATTTTGTCTTTGTCATCGTGCTCGGTGCAGATGCCGACGCTGATGCCAGCAACGGGGCGGATCATCGGAACGCCAGCGTCCATCAACGCCAATGTGCCGGCGCAAACGGAAGCCATCGAACTGGAACCGTTGGATTCCATGATCTCGCTGGTGACGCGGATTGCGTAAGGATAGGTATCGAGCGGTAGCATGGGCTCAATCGAGCGTTCGGCCAAAGCGCCGTGGCCGATTTCGCGACGGCCAGGACCGCTGATACGGCCAGTTTCACCAACGGAGTAGTTGGGGAAATTGTAATGCAGCATGAACTTCTTGGAAGTGTCGCCGCCGGTGTAAGAATCAAATTCCTGAGCGTCTTCGGTCGTGCCGAGGGTCGCAACGGCGAGCGCCTGGGTTTCACCGCGTGAGAAGACGGCTGAACCGTGAGCGCGGGGCAGCAATCCAACTTCGCTCCAGATCGCGCGAACGTCGTCAAAGCCGCGTCCATCAAGGCGCTTGTCCTGCTTCATGACGAGATTACGAACCGCTTCTTTTTGGATGTAGTAGAACGCTTCCTTGAGCACGTTCGGCGTTACTTTGTCTTCGCCGAACTTTTCCACGAGCTTCTTGGCTACGTCGTCGGTGACGGCGCGGACATTGGCTTCGCGTTCCAGTTTCTTCTGGGTCAGCAACGCGGGAATCATGCGTTCGCCGGCGAGTGCCTTCGCTTCTTTCAAAATATCTTCGGGCACCGGCGTCAGGACGATGTTGCGCTTTGCTTTGCCAGCTTTCGCAGCCAACTCGCGTTGGGCCTTGATGAGCGGGACGCACATTTCCTGGCCGAACTTAAGTGCTGCCATGAAATCGGCTTCGCTGATTTCTTTGGCGGCGCCTTCGAACATGACGACGTCGTTATCATTGCCGACGTAAATCAAATCCAAGTCGCTTTCGGCTTGTTGGGAATGGGTCGGGTTGGCGACGAACTGGCCGTTGACGCGGCCGATGCGCAACGCACCGAGCGGGCCGTCCCACGGGATGTCGCTGACAGACAGCGCCGCGGAAGCGCCGATGATGCTGAGAATGTCGGAATCGTTTTCGCCGTCGGCGCTGAGCAGGATGCTTTGCACTTGGACTTCGTTGAACCAGCCCTTCGGGAAGAGCGGGCGGATCGGGCGGTCGGTGAGACGGCTGGTGAGGATTTCTTTTTCCGTCGGGCGACCTTCGCGCTTGAAGTAGCCGCCAGGGAACTTGCCTGCGGCGGCCGCTTTTTCGCGGTAATCAACCGTGAGCGGGAAGAAGTCCTGACCGGGCTTCGCATTGATCGCAGCGACAGCGGCGACCAGAACGATTGTTTCGCCGAGCTGAACGGTGACTGAGCCGTCGGCTTGTTTGGCGAGTTTGCCGGTTTCGATATGAATCTGATTAGCCCCGAGCTGGGCTGTAACTTTTTGTGCTACCATAAGTAATGAGTGTCCGTTGAACCCGCTGTGCCCGGGAAATTTGAGAATTAAGAAGTAAGAATTAAAAGTTAAGAAGTATTTCCCTTTGACCCGGACGATGCAGTGGGATCGTCCCTACCTTCGTTAACCCTTAATTCTTAATTCTACCTTTTCTCTGAATTACCCAAGACCAGCGGGTCTTGTTTCTATTTGCGCGACTTGACGTTGAACATTAGACCACTCGCGCGGATGGCCCAACGAAATTTCTAAACGGGAAGGACCTGTTACGCAAGTCCTAGTATCAACTGCGAAAAAGCCGCCTTCTTTCGTCGGGCGGCTTTATGATTAATGGCGCAGTTTCAGTTTTTTCGTAATCGCCTGATAACGAGAGACGTCGGTCGTGCTCAAATAATCGAGCAAACGGCGGCGTTGACCAACCATCATAAGGAGACCGCGGCGTGAGCTGTGGTCTTTGACGTTACCTTGCAGGTGCGTCGTGAGGTGATTGATACGCTCGGTCAAAAGGGCGATTTGCACGTCAGCGGAACCAGTGTCACGCTCGTGAGTTCGAAATCCTTCAATAGTCTTACCTTTTTCCATAATTCTTTGTGTCTCGAAACGAGAAGCAAACTAACAAAATTGAGCGGGGAACATATCTGCAACGCCGGACCGTGTAAAGGGGGAATTCAGGTGTTTTCTGGGCAGGAGCATTGGGCGAACCACCACGGCATCAAGAAACCAAGACCGAAATGGTCGCAAAAAGGCACCAAAAATGTCGCGGGAATGTTGCTACTAGTTGCTACAATTAGCTACTAGTCGCAACTGGTAGCGACTTTGGAATGTCTTGTTGCTACTTCGTCAGGGTTTGTTACAACTTTTGCAAGTTGTTGAATTGCAAATGGTCGACCAGTTCAGAAGTCAGTTTTCGGTTAAGAAATGGTCAAGTTTTTGGCGTGCGGCTTCAGGACGGGGCGCGCGGTTAAATTTCATCATTTCAAAGAACGAACGGAGCTCGGGAACATAGCTCCAAATCTCCGGCGGCTTACTTAGCCACCTGCATTATGAATGTTAGTAACTACCTGTCAAGTTGTGTAGTTTTAGGTCATTGCTAGCGAGATTTCACGGGCTCGTTTTGCTGGCTGGAATGCTCGCCGCTTCCAAATGATTCGCCCTCCCCGACAATTCCGGAACGACGCTGGCTTATGAATACTGTATCCGGTAGTTAAAGCTCATGAAGACTACCTGGTCGCTGGCGATATTGTTTATTGCGGGAATTGTTAATGGAGCGGAACTGCGCGTTTCTTCCAAAGAACTGGTTGTCGTAGTTGCGCCAGATGGATGGAAAGCAACGAAAGATAGACCACCGGTCGCTACGTTTCCGTTCGAGACGTTTCGAATTGAACCGTCCGGCAATCGCAATGAAATTTGCCTGGTCACAGTTTACGATAAGGAGAAGCCGGAATTTTCAAACGCGGCGTTTCTTAAAAAACTTCTTAAAGGGGATTGTCAGCCTTATGTGAGTTCGGCAGATGTACTTGCCAAGTTGGACGTCAAGGAAATGAAGATTGAGGGAGGCCTGGGCTTTTATGCAAATTTCATTGATCCCGATCTCGTGGGGAAACCGATCCAGAAAGGAAGGTACAAAACCGCGACGCCGATCATTGTGAGTATCAACTCGAATTACCTGATTAAGATCACGATGATGTGTGACGAGATTGATGGGGCGGATTATCGGGATGCGATGACGATGGTTAAGAGCATCAAGGTGAAGAAGGAATGAGCTGGACCTGCGGGAGACGATTCCAGTTTGAGTAATCAGACTTTTTCAGCAGCCCTTTTCGGCTTTCATCGCGAAGGGATGTTAATAATTCGCCGCCGATGTCCAGAGAACGGGCGCGTTGTTCGTAGCCTTGCGAATGATAATTCCGGTGCCTGCTCCGAACACCGCGTTCGCGCCTACGTTAGCCGTCCCAGCGCCGACCTTGCGCCATGCGCTGCCCCAATAATAGTAAACAGATGATGCGGATTTATTCCGGCTCGCGACGGTGTTGTCGTACGTCAGAAGTTCATCGGTTCGGCTGCCCGGCAACAGGCTGGCGCTGAATGCACCGCTCGAAATCAGGCCCGAGTCATCGAGAGAAATCGGCAATGGTCGCATCAGTCCAACGGGGTTGTCCTGCGTATCTGTCGCATCGGTCAGGAGGGAAAGACTTAGCTTCGACGTCACGACGGCTCCGAGGGTAGTCAGAAAGGTGTTGGTGCTGACATTGTGGCGAACGACGAAATACGAGTTGGGCGCCAACACTTCATCGTTGTAACTGGTGTTTCCCTGGCCGACTTGTTTCCAAACGCCGGCATTGAAGTAATAAACTTTGGTCGCGCTCAAATTCATACCTTGATTGCTGGTGGCGGGGATCAGCACTTCGGTATTGCGATTGCCGACGGTTGGCGAAATGTTCACGCCGTCGCCGTTCGGGAACACGGCTGCCAACGTCCAATAAGATTCGATCGAAATCGAATCGCCAGCGCCGGCCCCGGGGATGTTTGTGTCAGTTCCCAAATCCACACTGAACGAATTTGCGGTGTTGTTGGTGATGCGATAGAGGCGACCTTCGGCGGCACCTGAAGTAAAACGCGCGCAATAGGTATTCGATTGCGGGCCGCCGGCATAGACGAACTGGCTGGATGCCCAATTGGGTGAACCTCCCGCTGCAACCACGTTCGCGGATACCGAGGCAACAATTGCCGAGATTGCTCCAGGTCGAGCGAAGGGAAGCGAAACGAAATTATCGGAATTACCAAGCAGCGACAGATTCAGGAATCCGACAGGCGGGCTGGAAGCGGTATCGGAATGCAATTGATAATAACGTTGCGTTACGCCGGTTTTATCAGAGAGCGATAACGAATTTGATTGCGCCACAAAGCTGCCGATCGTCGTCCATTGTGTGTCGAGCAGGTTGCTCTTGTATTGCCACGTGTAGCTCACACCCGCATTGACCGTCCAGAGAATGCTGATGCTGCCGTCAATACTGGCCAACATACTTGAGACACTGACGTTGATCGGGACATTGGACACAACGGTGGTCACGAGATTTGTGCCAACCACATTGGAAAAATCGCTTTCGTTACCCTGGGCATCGTGTGCTGTGGCGCTAAAATAATAAAGGCCATCGGCGAGCGAAGGCGTGGTGAGGGTCAATGAAGCACCGGCATCGATTCGGTTGGTGTACTGCCCCGGAGCCGGGCCGTAGTATACCGCATAACCAGCAACGGACGGATCCGGGCTGGGGTCCCAGGCGAGATTTAAAGACCGGGACGCCCACGCGGTCGACGCTGCGAAAATGACAAAAACGAGAACGAACTTTTTGGAGGACAAGGGTTCTGGGACGATTAAGGATTAGGCAGTAGTAGTGAAAAAAGAATAGCAGAGATTACGTCGCTTACAACAAAAACTCATTCGCATATAAAGGACACCCTCATCAATATACCGGTGTTTCCCCGACCGCAGGCAGGTCGGTTAGAACGTTATTTACAGCTTCCGCGCGGGGCGGATATATCCTAGGCTCGACGCATGAGTCGAGTGCCAGGGTGGCTTTTCATTGCAGTTTGTGCGGTGTGCCTCGTGGGTTGTACTGAGACGTCGGAAGCGCCGAATGACGAGCAGAATCCACATTTTCAACGTGCGCACGAAATGATCAACGCACAGGATTTCAAAGGCGCGGTCGCGGAATTCGAAAAGGTGTTGGAGAAAAATCCACGGTCAGCGGCGACGCATTACGAACTTGGTTGGATTTGTGAGAACGACAAGATTCGCGATTATGCCGCGGCGATCTATCATTACCGAAAGCACATCGAATTAAAACCGGACTCCGAGCGGGCTGCGCAAATCCATGAACGCATCGGCGCGTGCAGGCGCGAGTTGGCGAACGGCGAGTATCCCCTGCCGACTTCACAAAATTTGCAAAAGGAAGCGGATCGGCTTAATGCCGAGAATCTGATGTTAAAGCAGCAACTGGATACGTTACGGGGCCAGCTTGCGATGGCTCAATTGGCGCTGACAAATCAGGCGATAGCGGTCGCGAACGCGCGGGTCGGCACAACCAGCGCGACGCGGGATCCGATTGCGCAACTGAAGGTGCCGCACAGTTATCAAATCCAATCTGGAGACACGATCAGCGGGATTGCTTCGCGGTTTAAGTTGAAAATTTCGGCGGTGCTCACGGCGAATCCGAAGGTTCGACCGGAGAGACTGCGCGTGGGACAGAACATTAATTTGCCGGTACAATAATGACACATTGGCGTCCTGCTCGAGCGGGACGGAACTACGAACGATGTTTTCGCGTATTACATTTGTGTTCCTCCTCGCCTTTTGGCTGGGGATGAACTTCCTGTTGTGGCGGTCGCAGACAGATGGCCATCAGCCGATGGGTAATAAAGTGCCGGTGGAAGTGGTTTGGAAAAAGATTTTGACGGCGCCCGACAATTCCTCTCTGGAAATTCTGCATTACAACGAGCGAATCGGGTTTTGCACGTGGTCCGCAACCATCGGCGAAGCGCCACGGATCGGCAACGGCCCGCAATCAGACGAGTATTTGCCGGAAGAATTAACCACGCAGGTGACGGGTTACACGCTGGGTTTGGAAGGTCGCGCGGCACTGAACTCGAACAGCGTGATGCATGTTGATTTTCTGGTGAAGCTTTCGACGAATCAGGATTGGCAGGAATTTCACGGTCGCGCCAACCTGCGTCCAAACACGTGGGACCTTTCAGCCAATGCAGCGCAACAGCGGATAAAACTTCAGGTCACTGATGACTCCGGGGTGTGGCAACGCGTGTTGAAATTTTCTGACCTGCGCGATCCCGAAGCGCTGGTGCAAAAGCTGGGCGGCGATTTGGACATCGGCATGCTGGGCGTGTTGATACCGGGCGGGCAAAATGGGCTGGTGGCGGCCGCCCACGCGCTGAAGTGGAAGGCTTACGCGGATACGATGCAGTTCGGACATTCGCGGGTTGGTGTGTATCGACTCGAAACAAATGTTTTTGGGCGCAAGATATTTATATTCGTCAGCAAGGTTGGAGAAATCCTGTGGGTGGAGTTGCCGGACAAGATTGTGTTGCGGAATGAGGCGTTTGGACATTTTTAGGTGCGCGGAGTTCAGCCCACTTCTCGCGAGGAACGCCTCGAGGATTTCGAATCGGTTTTCAGTGATTACGCTGCTGCGGACTAAAAGTCCGCACTCCGGGGAGCTTCGGCATACGTTTCTTGCCGCGACATCATAATTGGTGCAGCTTAGGCGTCGCATGATTTATCGCTTTGCAACGCTTGGGCTGGCGCTGGTTTTAACGTTGTCGGCTCGCGCGGTGACGTTGCCGCCAGAAAAGCTGCTCCCGAAGGACACGGTGTTTGTTCTCACCGCACCAGACGCGCCGAAAGCGTGGTCGACCATGACGAACAGTCCTTACGGCAAGATGTGGGCAGACCCGGCGGTGAAAGCGTTCAAGGATAAGTTCATTTCGAATTTTCAAACGGAAGTGCTTGCGCCGATCGAACGTGAGTTTGGTTTCAAGTTCGATGATTACGCGGGAATCGCGCGCGGACAATTCACCATTGCCGTGATTCAAAATCCGGCGGCGACCAAGCCCGAGGACCGTTATGCGCGCTTGCTGATCGTCGATGCGAAGGACCTGGCCGGAAAACTCCGGACCAACCTTGTCGAAGTGAAGAAGAAGTGGGTGGATTCCGGAAAGGCCAATCGCACTGAAAAAATTCGTGATCTCGATTTCACTACTCTGATCACCACCACGAAAGAGCTATCAAATTCGTGGGCGAAAATTTTTCCACCTAAACAAAAAGCGCAGCCCGCACCTGGCCCTGACGACGACGATGCGCCGAAACCTGAAAACAGGAAAATTGAAATAACCTTCGGCCAAGCGGACTCGCTTTTGCTGATCAGCGATTCGAAAGCGGCGGTCGAGAAAGTTTTGGGACGGCAATCTGGCGGGATGATTGGCGCACTCGAGGAGTCGCCTGCCTTCCAGGCCGATTACGCGGCGCGCCTGCGCAACAGTTCGTTTTACGCGTGGTTGAACATTAAAGCTGTCGTCGATGAGTTCATGAAGGAGTTCACGGCGCAAAAGGAACAAACGAAATTAGGTGCACTGTTTGATCCGACAAAGGTGGCGTCTGCGCTTGGCGTCAACGGATTGACGACTGCGACGTTCACCTGGAGGGAAGCGCCAGAAGGTATGCTGACGCAGGTTTATGTCGGCGCGCCCGAGTCGGCGCGGAAAGGTTTGTTGAAGGTTTTTGCGGCTGAACCAAAGGACTCCACTCCTCCTTCGTTCGTCCCGGCTGATGCGACGAAGTTTAATCGGTGGCGTCTGAATTTGTCGCAGAGTTGGACGACGCTGGAGAAAACGCTTGCGGACATCAGCCCGAGCTACGGCGGGCTGATCAACTTTGTTTTGGAAAGCGCCGGCAAAGATAAAGATGAGAAGTACAACTTTAAATCGGAATTGCTCAGCAGCCTTGGTGATGACGTTGTCGGTTATGAAAAATCGGCGGCGGCGAATGCTCCACTCTCTGATGATTCGGCGCCTTCGGTGTTTTTGCTGGGCTCGCCAAACCCGGATAAGCTGGTCGCCACGTTGAAGATCGGAATGGGCGCGCTGGCTCCGGGCGGAGCGCCGATCAAGGAGCGTGAGTTTCTTGGACGAAAGATTTACTCGTTTACGCCTCCGGCGAATCCGAGTGTGAAGGACGCGTCGAAAGGCCTGACGTTTGCGGCTGCCAACGGATACGTCGCGCTTTCATCTGATCCGGACCTGGTTCAGGACTACCTGCGCGGCGCCGAAAACAAACCGAAGCCGCTGATAGAAACACCGGGACTGGCTGATGCGGCGCAAAAGGTCGGCGGTATGGGCACGGGGCTGTTTGGTTATAGCAATTCCGCGGAGCATATGCATCGGCTGATTGATCAATTGCGCAAGGATCCGACGGCGGCGGCGGCTTTGTTCGCTGGCAATACGAGCAATGGCGCGACGATGGGCCTGACCTCGAACATTGATGATCCAACTGAGCAGGCGAAGCGTTTTCAGCAGTTCGCGGATTTCAGTTTACTGCCGCAGTTTGACGCGATTTCGAAGTATTTTTATTTCTCGGTTTATTCGGGAGCGTTCAACCAGGATGGGTTCACGATGAACTTTTTCGCACCGACGCCGCCGAAATTAAAATAGTGAGCAGCCAAAATCCGCTTGCACGAGGGGCCAAGCATCTGTAAGTTCCCCCGCTCGACTATGGGTTGGTAGCTCAGTCGGTAGAGCAGTGCCCTTTTAAGGCATTGGTCGTGGGTTCGAGTCCCACCCAACCCACCACTTTGAAGGAAGAGGTAAGAGGTGACACAGTCAGTTCTTACTTCTTGAATTGTTTGATGCCGAAGGTTTCATCCGAAACGAAACCGCTGGGAGACCAAACCGAATCTCTACCCACCGCGGTCCGGCCTATTTACGCGTTCATCATTTTCAACGCGTTGTCGTACCAGGTAATTCTCAGCAGCCCGATGGTGCTTTACGCGAAGACCCTCGGAGCGAGTGCAACTGTGTTGGGAATCATCGCTGGAATGATGCCGCTGTTGGTGATTTTCCAGATACCGGCGTCGAAACATCTCGGGCGCATTGGATATAAAAAGTTTGTCTTTGCGGGTTGGGGAACGCGCACGTTGTTTGTGGTGGGTTTGGCGCTGGTTCCGCTGACGGGCGCATTTCTTGATCGGACGACACGGCTTGCATTGGTGCTCCTGCTGTTGTTCGCATTCAACCTGACGCGCGGGATCACGAGTTGCGCGTGGCTGCCTTGGATCACGGCGCTAATTCCAGCGACGGTGCGTGGGCAATATTTGGTGCGAGATGCGGCGTGCATGAACATCGGCAGTTTTCTCGTGTTCATCATTGCCGCGCTCGTTCTACAAACGGACCCGCATGCGTGGCAATTCGCGCTGCTGTTTGCGTTCAGTGCGGCGATGGCTGGTATCAGCCTGAGTTTTTTGCGACGGGTGCCGGACGGCGAAGCACCAGCGGAAATTCAGGCCTCGCGCACGCCGGTGCCCTGGAAAGAAATTATTACTTACCCGCCGTTCAGCAAATTGGTCTGGATGGCGATCGCGTGGTCGGTCGCGTACGGCGGCTTAACTACGTTTATCGTGGCGTTTCTGAAAACCGAAACGGGTCTGAGCGAACGAGAGATCATGTTGGTAACGTCCGTGTCGTTCGTCGGCGGATTGAGCAGCTTGTGGTTGCTTGGTTCGCGACTGGATCATTTGGGAAGCAAACCGGTGTTGGCGGTTTGCATGATGACGTGGATCGTGATTCTGACAGGTTGGATTTTGATTTCGGGCAAGTTCGTCACCGCACATATCATTCCGTTGATTTTGGTATTGGAATTAGCGATGGGACTCGGATTCTCGCTGGTCAACATGGCCTCGACGCGGCTGGCAATGGTGGTCATTCCGCCCATGGGCCGGAATCATTTCTTCACTTATTACTCGGTAGTTACGAACGTGACGCTTGGGTTGGCGCCAATTTTTTGGGGGATATTCATCGACGCGCTGAAAGGCTTTCACGGCCACTGGCAAGGTGTGGAGTGGAATAGATTCAGCCTGTTTTTCGCGGCGGCTGGGTTGGTTTATTTCGTGACGATGATTCTGACGAAGCGATTGCACGAACCGAAGGCGGCGAGCATGGAAGAGTTGTTGCGCGATATCTGGCAACAATCGCCGCTGCGCATCTGGTTTCGATTAGGACCGCGCGGCTAATTTCGACTCTTGTCGAATCGCGGTGGATTGGTTCATCTTGGTGGGATGAGCACGGCCAACATTCCTCTCGAAGATAATTTTGCCGACATTGTCGGAAAAGCGCAGCGTGGTTTGGGTTTGAGTGACGATGCGGTAGCAACCCGCGCCGGTGTTTCGGTCGCTGAATTGAGTGCGTTTAAAGACGGACAGTTTAGCGAAGCCGTCGCGCGGAATCTTGCCTCAGCTTTGGATCTCGCTGCCGACGCGCTCGTCGAACTGGGAAAAAAGGCTTGGTATCCGCCCGCGCATGAACTGGACGGTTTGGCGCAGTTCAATACCACTTACCACGATATGACTGTGAATTCGTATGTGGTGTTTGATCCAAAAACAAAGGAAGCGGCCGTATTCGATACCGGAGCAACGGCTCAGCCGATGTTGGATTTTGCGAAGCAGAACGGATTGAATATCCAGTTGATTTTGCTCACGCACACGCACGTCGATCATATTGCCGATTTGAAAGGTCTAAAAGCGGCGACCGGCACACCGGCTTACGTCGGCGAAAAGGAACAGTTCGCTGATGCTGATGCATTCGCGGCTGGGAAAACTTTTCACGTTGGAAATCTTAAAATCGAAACGCGCCAAACGAGTGGTCATGCACGTGGAGGAATTACATTTGTGATTTCCGGTTTGGGCCGACGCGTTGCCATTGTCGGCGATGCATTGTTTGCGTGTTCGATGGGCGGCGGAATGATTTCCTACGAAGAGGCGTTGCGCACTAATCGGAAAGAGATTTTCAGTTTACCTGATGATACGATTGTGTGTCCTGGGCACGGGCCATTGACAACGGTCGGGGAACAGAAAAAACACAATCCGTTTTATCCCGAGTTCCAGAAATAGCAGAGCTAAGCGATTGCCTGGCGCGGCACTTTTTTGACCATTGCGGCGAAATCGTCGATTTCGGCGGTGCTCTCGAATCCGACGTTCAGGATGTCGACGATTCCAGACTGGAGCGCAAACTTAATCGATTCCTGGCGCTTAACTGGATCGGTGCGCAGCCTCCCCTCGCCCACGATTTTCATTCCGACAACGCCTTTTCCGGCGGCGTGAATGCGTTTAATGATCGGCACAACTTTTTCCGGTGGTCCATCCATACTCATGCCGTAGGGGTTGATGCGAAGATTGACGGAATCGACCCACGGCTCAGCAGCAGCGGTTTCGAGCGCTTCCATCGAGTGACAGGATACACCGTGCGCGCGAATGGCACCTTTTTGTTTGAACTTGTCGAGGATGTCCATTTGCTTTTGCAATTCCTTCGACCAACCACCAGCGGTGCAGCAATGCAGCAGGACGATGTCGATGTAATCGGAGCCGAATTCTTTCAGGAAACGCGGAATGATGACGTCAGCGTCAGGGCGTTCCTTTTCGGGAATGCCGTCGGGACGCCACCAGATTTTGGAAATGATGGTGAACTTATCGCGCGGAATGCCCTTCAAAGCGGGAATGATGTATGGGTGTGAACCGTAAAGATCCGCCGTGTCGTAGACTCTGATACCGCGGTCGTAGGCGCCGCGAATGAGTGCGCTAAACTTTTCTTTTCCGAGGCGCGTCTGGTTCGACTCGCGCTTCCAACCTTTCATCCCGGTGCCCAGGCAGAGGCGGCTGACTTTGATGCCGGTTTTGCCGAGGGTGAAGCGCTCAGTGGGATCGAAGTATTCACTCTTTGCACTGGCAATATTGCTGCCAAGCAACAAAGCGCCTGCGCTTAGAGCCGATTGTTTGAGGAATGTGCGGCGTGGAATTTTCATAACGCGTTTTCCTAATAACTCGTTCAAAAAGTGTACGTGAGGACAATGCTGCGCACACCAATCCAAGTCAAACTATCAGTGCGCGGGCCTAGTCTTCTGAGAACAAGTATTCCAAATCGGTTTGCGAGAGGTTTTGTGCAAAACCTTGTTCGCCGAGCACGTCCGCGATGGTTTGGGCTTTGCGCTGTTGCAGGTCCCAGATTTTTTCTTCGACGGTGCCGGGAGCGATGAGACGGTAGGCGTTAACCGTGCGCGTTTGGCCGATACGGTGCGAGCGGTCGATGGCTTGCGCTTCGACGGCTGGATTCCACCATGGGTCGTAAAGGACGACGTAACTGGCGTTGGTCAGGTTTAATCCGGTGCCGGCGGCACGAAGACTGAGCAAGAACACGCAGCCGTTGGTGTCTTCCTGGAACGATTGCGTTACCTGGGAACGGTCTTTGGTTTCGCCGGTGAGGATATGGGTCTTGATACCGCGCGCATGACATTCTTTTTCGAGAATGCGCAGCATTTGGACAAATTGACTGAAGACCAAAACCTTTTGGTTTTCGGCGAGGAGCGGCTCCAGCAATTCGAAGAACGTAGTGGTCTTCCCTGAATCGGAGTCGTTGTTGACCAACTGCGGGTGGCAGCAGATTTGGCGCAGACGCGTGAGC
The DNA here is from genome assembly GCA_963702845.1 of uncultured Verrucomicrobiae bacterium. Classification (GTDB taxonomy): domain Bacteria; phylum Verrucomicrobiota; class Verrucomicrobiia; order Limisphaerales; family Palsa-1400; genus JAICXV01. The sequence continues at coordinate 3,031,817 of OY969763.1, forward strand.
GCAGCGAGAACATGAATCGTGATGCGACCGAGGCCTTTTTCGGAGACGGCATCCATGACCTGCTCGCGGCTACGGCGGAGTTCAGCGAGGTAAAGTTTGCGCTGGGCTTCGCCGAGATCGCAGTCGCGACGTTGCTCGATGCGATCGGGCAAGTCTGCGGCGACTTCTTTTTTCAAGCGGCGCAGGAGCAACGGACGAAGTTTCGACGCGAGCCGGCGTCGGGCAATGCGTTGTTCGTCAGCGGCGTTCTCGCCCTTGGGTTCGTATTTTTCCGAAAACTTCTGTTGGTTACCCAGATAGCCGGGTTGAACAAAATCAACAATGCTCCAGAGATCAAGCAAGCGATTCTCCAACGGCGTGCCAGTTAAGGCGAGGCGTTGGTCGGAGTGCAGTTGTTTGACGGAAAGTGTAATCTGCGCGTCGGGATTCTTGATGAATTGGGCTTCGTCGAGAATGACTGCGCGGAAGGAAAACTTTTGCAGTGCTTCAAGGTCGCGGCGAAGCAACGCGTAATTGGTGACGATCAAATCGTATTCGGGAATTTGATTGCGCAGGTTGTGCCGCGCCGCGCCACTTTCAAGGACGAGCACGCGCATCTGTGGGGTGAAGCGGTTGGCTTCACGACGCCAATTGTGGAGAACTGAAGCGGGACAAATGACCAAGGCCGGTGTTTTTTCCTTTTGCTGCAAACGGGTCCACTCGAGCCACGTCAATGTTTGGAGCGTTTTGCCCAAACCCATGTCGTCGGCGAGGATTCCGCCGAGTTTGTGGCGGCTGAGATGGCAAAGGAAATCGAAGCCTTGCTTCTGGTATGGACGCATTTCTGCCTGGAGCGTCGGTGGCAATGGGGTTTCTGGAACCCCGCTGAATTCTTCGAGGCTTTTGCGGAGCGCTTTGGCTTCAGGGCCATCGCCGAATTTCTGCAAGCCCGCATCGTCGAGATGCGCGGCCTGTTCGAAACCGAGCTTTTGCGGAACAGCAACCAAACCGTCGACGCCAAGATCGGCCATGGCTTCGTGAGCTTGCTGCACGGCTGCAGCGTCGAGTTCGACCCAGCCTGCATCCGGCAATTTAACAAATCGTCCGGTAGCAGACTGCAACCGCAACAGATCGGCTGGCGTAAGACGCATGCCTTCTGCTTCCCATTCGGCGGAAATTGAAAACCAATCAATGCCGCTGCCTTTGACCAACAGGCGCGGTTTGAGTGCGCGGGGTGACAGGAACAGGCGATGGAACGCCGGATTGCCAAGATATTCGGCGTCTTCCGGTTTCGTGGGCCACGCGTTGGCGAGAACCTGCAACGAGTTTTCGTTCGCATCACCAACCCACACGCCGGGCTCGGGCGTGAACCAATCCAATCGGCGCAACCAAAGCACCGAAGGATCCAGGCGCGCGTCGTCTAAAATTTCTGGTTTGGCGTCCAGCTTGACCGGTTCGTTGTCCTGATTCCAATCGTGTCCGGTCCAATGCCAGGGAGTATTGTCGCGTTCACTCTGGGCGAGCAATCGCAAGCGGACAACGTTGTCTTCCAATTCGAACGTGAATCGCGGCTTGGCCTTGTGAACGATGCAAAGCTGTTCCCAATCCACACCATCGTTAGATTGGTTTTTGCGCAGCTTGGTCAGAAGGCGTCGGCTCAACTTGCTCACCGGCAATCCGCCTTTTTGTGCCCAGGCGTTCAGCAAATCCGTCGGCGGAGCTGCTCGAAGCAAATAGAAAGAGTCATTGATCAGCGCGATTGGCGGCTGTCCACCGAAAAACTTAGCGGCTTCGAGGGGATGCGCTTCACCGGCCGGGAGAACCAGACGATGTGTAAAGGTCAGGTCGCCATCGACGGGCGCGAGATGCGGTTTCAGTTCGGCGAGATGGCCCTGAAAGTTGACGAGGGATTGCGAGGCTGCCATCTGCAAACGCGATTTGTCACCCCACCGTACGAGCCATTGCAAGAGGTCGAGTCCAGTCAGGATAAATTTATCCCACAAACCTTCCGGGTCGCGGTGAGTTTCGGCGAGCCATTGAATGAATTCCCAATCGTGACCGGGGAAAAGTTCCTGTTCGTGAGCGGCACGGGTCGTCAGGTCAACGATTTCGCCGAGAGTTTTAATTTTCTCCCCGGTGCGCTGACGAAAGACATGAAAAGAGACGGACAACCCGTGGAGCGCAGGATGCTCCGTCAAGGCGACCGGTTCGCAGATGACGCGTAGCGCGGCGCGAGGGGAATCAAGGTGGGCCGGTGACGGCGGGTAAAGCCATTGTTCCAATTGATGGACCAGCTTGTTTTCCTCTTCCGCAGCTTCAATTTCGGCGAAGCGCGTGAGATTGGCGTGCCCTTGCAGTTCAGTCGGCAACGGACGATTGGCGCGGAGGAACAGGATAGCAGTCTCTTCGAGACGTTTTTTGCCTTGTGACGCCATCAAGCGCGGCCACCACTCCTGTCCTGAGAAATCTTTACGCGAAAGCTGTAGTTTATCGAAGTAGTCCTCTAGCAGGAGCCAAGCGCGCTGCGAATCCGTGCAATCGGCGAAAATCTTAAGGAGCTCGGTGCGCTCGCTCACGGCTGCCTTGGAATCCGCCAACTCGCGCCGAAGGTCTGCCTGGACCCCATACGTCTTCGCCAACACCGTATGATGTGCGTCATACTTGGTTGTATTGCCTGAACGGGTGGTAAATCCCGTCTTTGACGTGTTTTTGGACATTATTTGGGGCCCGAATTAAAGGCGTTATATCTCGTCATAACCGGCGGCTTTGGTCAATTCGAATTAGCAAAAAAGTGGGAACAACTTATACACTGGTTGTTCACAAACTGCTCAATGTCTGTGATATACCCGATTCTGTGGGGTTCGACAGTCGGGCAAACGGCGAAACGAATGTAGGACGAAAAGCGACATAATGCGCTTTCCTCTGCGCAGCCGCACTTCTATAACAGGCGCATGTCCAGCGAGGAGAATGTTTTGGCGCGGCCGGTAACGACGCTCTATGGCGTCGGACCGGAGCGGGCCAGGCAATTAGAGCGAATGGGCATTGTGACCGTCGAAGACTTGCTGCTGCATCGGCCGAATCGGCACGAGGATCGACGCAATTTCACTCCTATTGCCGAATTGCAACTCAAAGAATCGGCGCTCACCTGTGGAAAAATCGTCGCTGCCGGCGTGAAAAAATGGAAATTCGGGACCCGTTCAATATTCACCATCGTTCTCGATGACGGGACCGCGCGATTGCACTGCCGCTGGTTCAATGCAGGGTATATGGAGGGTTATTTTCAAGTCGGCGAGGAAGTGGTCGTGTTCGGAAAGGTGCGCTCACTCAAACCGCGGACCATTGATCATCCAGAAAATGAAGTAATCGATGCGGTGGATCGGTCGGTTCACCTGAATCGGATTGTGCCTATTTATCCGCTGACGGAAGGTTTGCCGCAGCGATGGCTGCGCGCGCTGATTTGGCGAACACTCGAAGCATACGGGCCGGCATTCACGGATTTGCACCCTCAAATCGCACTGCCGGGCCAAACCCTTCATAGGGCTGAAGCGCTTCGGTTGTTACATTTTCCGGCTGCACCAGAAGATGTCGAACATGCGCGGCGGCGGCTTGCGTTTGATGAATTTGTCGCACTGCAACATTCAATGCAGCTCCGGCGCAAGAAGTTGGAAGCAAACGCCCGCGCCCTGCCCGCTTCCGGGGACAATCACCTGATTAAACCGTTTCTCGGGAAACTCCCGTTCAAGCTATCGGATTCGCAAATAACAGTTCTGCGCGAGATACGCAAAGACATGGGCGGTCCTGTCCCGATGCGAAGGCTTCTGCAAGGCGACGTAGGCACCGGCAAGACAGTCGTGGCCGCTTGCACAGCGTTGATGGCGCTGGAGAGCAACAGCAATGTCGTGCTAATGGCGCCGACTGAAATTCTCGCTGAACAACATTTCCAAAATTTCCGACGCTGGTTGGAGCCACTTGAAGACTTCAGTTGAACTGCTGACGAGCAGCTATAAGCCGGCGATGGTCAGAGGAGAACATCCAACGTTGTTCATCGGCACCCACGCATTAATCGAGCAAACATTTGCAGTTGATCGTTTGGGGTTGGTCATCATCGATGAGCAGCACAAGTTCGGGGTCGCGCAACGTGAGCAGTTGGTGAAAAAAGGCAATTACCCTCATCTGCTGGTCATGACGGCAACACCTATTCCGCGAACACTCGGGTTAACGCTTTATGGTGATTTAGATATTTCGACGATTGAACAACCGCCTGTTACGCGCGGGCAGATCAAAACATTTCTACGCACCGGCGAGAGCCGCGAAAAAGTCTGGAAGTTCGTGCGAAGCGAACTGGCGCGTGGGCGTCAGGCATACGTCATCTATTCGCGCCTCGAAGAGGAAGATACGGTTGTAGGTTTGAAAGCGGTAACAAAAGAATTCGACGAACTCCAAAAAGTATTCGCGCCGTTTCGTGTTGGCCTGATGCACGGGCGTTTAAAGTCGGAAGAAAAACAACGAACGATGCAAGCCTTCTACGCAAACCGTCTCCATGTGTTGCTGGCCACGAGCATCGTTGAAGTGGGTTTGGACGTGCCGAATGCCACCGTCATGGTCATTGAAAATGCCGACCAATTCGGTTTGGCCCAATTGCATCAGTTGCGCGGGCGCATCGGTCGCGGCTCGGAGCAATCCTATTGCATACTGTTGGCGAGCGCGAAAACTGCCGAAGCCAAAGCGCGATTGAAAATCATGGAGCAAACCACCGATGGGTTCAAAGTGGCGGAAGAAGATCTGAAATTGCGCGGTCCCGGAGAGTTTCTGGGTACTGATCAAAGCGGTCGTCCGGCGTTGCGATTTGGTGATTTGATCCAGGATCGTCCTCTGGTTGAGCACGCACGAGCGCTCGGTAAAACAATCCCTGAACAAATATTAAGGAGTTTTTCCTATTGCATTTAGTTGACAACTGCGCAGATTGCAGCCGAATGAAAAAACTAGCATTGGCTCTTTTAATTGCGGTATGCGGCTGCTTGTTCGTAAGTGGTTGCAATAACGATAATACAGCTCCACGCCGGAGGCACGAATGCCCCAGCAATGACAAACGCCCCGGCGAAGTAACTTCTCGGGATTAGGCTGGCCATCGAGAATGGCGTTTGCCAAGGTGTGGCCATGAAGGCCACACCTGCACTTTTCTTTTGTCTGCGATTGTGTTGTTGGTCGGTTGCGGCGACGAGAAATCGAACCCGATAACCGCGCCGTCGATTACATCGGCTCGGCCGTTAAACAGCAGCAATCGGCCGTTAAAACGGTGGACTCACCGCCCTGAATCAGGCGGTGCAGTTGTTCAACGTACAGGAAGGCCGCTACCCGAAAGACCTCAACGAACTCGTCGAGAAGAAATATATCGGCAAACTTCCCGAGCGGCCCCCGTTGGCATGAAACTTTCCTACGATGCGGCCGACGGGAAAGTTTCCGTGGTGAAGGAATAAACGCACGGGCCGCGTCCTGCCCTCACGAATTGGCGTCTGTCGTGTCGCGAAATAAAGTTTATCCGACGTCACGCATCCGTTGACGACCGGCGATTTAGCCATTAGCGTTCCGGCTTCTTTTTCATGGAACAGATCATCATTCTCGATTTCGGTTCGCAATACACACAAGTCATTGCGCGGCGCATTCGCGAGTGCAACGTGTATTCGGTCATCGTGCCGTTTGATAAACCGGCGTCAGAAATCGCCGCGCTCAGACCCAAAGGTATTATTCTGTCGGGCGGCCCTTCCAGTGTTTACGCGAAGAACGCACCGTTGCCGGACAAAGCGATTTTTCAACTCGGTGTTCCCATTCTCGGCGTCTGTTACGGAGTCCAATTGCTGGCACAATTCCTTGGCGGCAAAGTTGAGCCCGGACAAAAGCGCGAATACGGCAAAGGCACTCTGACTGTTCGCGATGGCAAGTGCGCGCTGTTTGAAGGTCTCGCTGCAAAACTCCAGGTCTGGAATTCGCACGGTGATAAGCTGACCAGTTTGCCCAAAGGATTTAAACCTGTCGCAACCACGGAAAATTCAGATTTCGCCGCAATTGAAGATCGCAGCCGCCAGTTTTTCGGGCTGCAATTCCATCCCGAAGTCGCACACACCCTGCAAGGTCGTGCGATCATTTCTAATTTCGTTCATCGAATCTGCGGGTGTGGAAAAAATTGGACGATGCGCAGTTATGTCGACCAGGCAGTGGAGGAAATTCGCGCTCAGGTCGGCGACGAACGCGTTATTTTGGGTTTGAGCGGCGGCGTCGATTCGAGTGTTGCGGCGGCGCTGTTGCACAAGGCTATTGGTGATCAGCTCACCTGTATTTTCGTGAACAACGGTTTATTGCGTGGACGCGAAGCCGAAACGGTGCAGGAAGTTTTTGGCAGGCATTTCAAGATCAAGTTGCGATATGAAAACGTCGGAAAACTTTTCCTTGGCCGGCTCAAGGGTGTCACTGATCCCGAGCGTAAACGGAAGATTATCGGCAAAACTTTCATTGAAATATTTCAGGCAGCGACGAAACGCGTTGGCAAAGCCAAATTCCTCGCCCAGGGCACGCTCTATCCCGATATCATCGAATCAGTTCCGATCGCCGGCAATCCCGCAGCGCTGATTAAAAGCCATCACAACGTGGGCGGTCTGCCAAAAAACATGAAGTTCAAGTTGGTCGAGCCACTGAAATGTTTATTCAAGGATGAAGTGCGACAACTTGGGCTCGAACTCGGTTTGCCAAAAGAAATCGTTTACCGCCAGCCCTTCCCCGGTCCTGGATTGGCAGTCCGCATTCTCGGCGAAGTATCCCCGAGTCGATGTGAGATTTTGCGCGCAGCCGACACCATTGTCGTCGAAGAAATGAAGCGCGCCGATCTGTATTATAAAATTTGGCAGAGTTTCGCCGTGCTCTTGCCGGTGCGAAGCGTTGGTGTCATGGGCGATGAACGCACTTATGATTATACGATAGCTATCCGTGCCGTTGAATCGCAGGACGGAATGACGGCCGATTGGGTGAAACTGCCCTACGATTTATTGGAAACGCTTTCGACCAGAATCATAAACGAAGTCAAAGGCGTGAACCGCGTTTGTCTGGATATTTCGAGCAAGCCACCTGCAACGATCGAGTGGGAATAGCGCGCCTTCTACGGCGAGGATGACAGTTCGAGTTCGCGCAGCTTTGGGCCAAACAGATGGCCAACCTCGTTGCCCGCAAGGACGAGAACATATCCGAAAGCGGCCACGGCGAGTCCGAGGACAATCGCGGCCCAAAGATGTTTCACTTCGAAACGGCGCAGGGAAGGCGCAAACGCAATCAGACCAAGCACTGCGCCAACCACAATCACCGCGTCGACGCTGGCGCGTTGCCAATAGCTTCCGCCCAGGTGCAACCACATTCCGAATTCATCAAAAGTCAGCGCCATCGAAATGCCATACGCAATTGCGACGCGTTCCGCAGCCATCCCTTGCGGTCGTCGGAACAACAAGTATCCGCCAACGACCGACAGCAGAAAAATCCCGTAGTTCAGATGATGAACATGCGTGCCGCGCAGGAACAGAAACAGATTCGGAATTTCCCCCGCCATAATCAGCACCACAACAATGCGCGACACGAGAAACGTCAGAACGAAACTCAATAGTGCAACACGCGCCACGCGCTCGGACGCCCCGTAGACGGGTGGGTTGCGTTTGGTTGCTGGTTCTGAGTTCAAATTCGTTAGCGCGAGGTGATTCGTCGCCCCGTCGCGCTTAATCACGCGCGCGGATTAAAAGTCGATCCGCGCGCAAGGTCTGCCCAAAGCTCCTTTTCTTTGGCGCTGAGTTCTTTCGGCATTTGCACGCGCGCGATCACATAAAGATCGCCGGCATCGCCTTCGCGCGCAGGCAAGCCACGACCGCGCACACGTAAGCGTTGGCCGTTTTGGGTTCCGGGCGGGATTTTGATATTCACCGAGCCGTGTAGTGTTGGCACCGTCACATTCGTTCCCAGCGCCGCTTCCCACGGAGCAAGGTCAACGTCATGGAAAAGATCTCCACCTTCGACGCGAAAATCGGGATGACTCGCCAGACGCACGCGCAAATATAAATCGCCGGACGGCGCGCCGCCTGTTCCCGGTTCGCCCTGCCCCGCCACGCGCAAACGTTGTCCATCGCGAACGCCCGCGGGAATTTTGACCTTGTGCGTTTCAGTCACCTGGACTTGCCCTTGTCCGCCGCACTTTGGACAAGCACGTCTTCCGACGACACCACTGCCGTTGCAGTCCGGACAACGCGTCGTCCGACGCAATGTAATCGAACGAATGGCGCCGCGCGTTGCTTCCTCGAGGGTTACCATCAGGTCTGCTTCAACGTCGTTGCCTTGTTCGCCTTGCTGTGCAGCGCCGCCACGACGGTCAAATCCACCAGCGCCAGCGCCGCCTCGACCGCCGAAAAACTGTTCGAAAAAATCGCTAAATCCGGTGCCGCCAAATTCAAAATCCTCACCACCCGCTCCCGGCGCACCCGAATGCCAGGTGTAAGTTTTATAAGCTTGCCCGCCCGCGCCTCCTCCCGGAGGTGGACGGAATCCGCCGTTCTTCCAATCAGCGCCGAGCGTATCGTATTTCTTACGTTTGTCGGCATCGCCGAGCACCTCGTAGGCTTCGTTGATCTCCTTAAACTTTTCTTCGGCGTTCTTTTTGTCCTTGGCGACGTCGGGGTGATACTCGCGCGCCAATTTGCGAAACGCTTTGCGGATGTCATCCGAGCTAGCGGTGCGTGGGACACCGAGACTCTTGTAATAATCTTTGAACTCAACAGCCATAGCAATGTTCTCGAGCTACTCGCTTAACATCTTGCGCAACGCTGCGCGACTACAAAGTTTTGCACCGAAACCTACAGTATTACTGCCAAAGCGGAAATCAGCGACGTGTGAGGCAATGTCCCATCCAAGTCATGAGTGGACACCGCACACATCTGGCTGTATAGGAAAGAACTGATGGCGCTGACGGTGCTTTCAGAAATTTTGAGTATATAGCAAGATACCGCGTCTAAACAACTTATGGCGAATTTTGATGATGCCCGCAAACCTGCGGGAACCCCCGGAACAGCCCCCGTTCCGTCCGGAAAGCGACGCTTTCCCATCCTGACTATCATCATTGTCCTAGCCCTCATCGTCGTGGGTGTAATCGTCTGGCGACAAGTGACCCAGTCCAATTCTTCCAAGCCGCAAGGCGGAATGCGTGGCGGCTTCACGGGGCCCGTGCCGGTCATCGTTGGCGTCGCGCAACAAAAGAATGTGCCAGTGTACCTTGATGGCATCGGAACCGTTCAGGCATTCAATACGGTGACGCTCCGTAGCCGTGTCGATGGGCAACTTCAGAAGCTAGGATTCGAAGAAGGCCAAGACATCCGCACGGGGAATCTCGTCGCTCAAATCGACCCTGATCCCTTCAGGACACTGCTCGAGCAAGCCCAAGCCAAAAAATCCCAGGATGAGGCGCAGCTCCATCTCGCCGAAGTCGAGTTGCAGCGCAACCTGGTTCTCTTTACCAATAAAATCGTCTCTCAGGACGTCGTCGACACGAACCGCGCGAGCATTACGCAAACTACCGCCTTGATAAAGTCAGATTCAGCCGCGATCGATAGCGCGCAGGTCCAACTCAATTACACCACCATCAAATCTCCCATCGACGGTCGAACAGGAATTCGGCAGGTGGACGTGGGAAACATCATTCATGCAAACGACACCAATGGCATCGTCGTCGTCACACAACTCAAGCCGATCGCGATCAACTTCACTTTGCCGGAACAAAACCTGGGCGACATCCAGGCGCAGTTCGCACACGGGCAACTGAAGGTCCTCGCCGTCGATCGTGATAACAAAACAACTTTGGACGAAGGGCTACTTACAGTAATCGATAATCAAATTGATCCAACCACCGGAACCATTCGCATGAAAGCGACTTTTCCGAACCCCAACCTTCATCTCTGGCCCGGCCAATTTGCCAACACCCACCTGCTGCTAACCACTCGCACCAACGCTATCGTCGTGCCTGCGTCAGTCGTGCAACGCGGGCCGGAAGGGTCTTACGCATTCGTTGTTCAGGATGATATGACCGTGGAGATGCGACCTGTAAAAGTCGCATTTATCGAAAAACTGGACGCCGTTATCGACAGCGGTTTGCAACCGGGCGAAAAAGTTGTTGTCGATGGACAATACAAGTTGCAGCCGGGATCCCAAATCAAGGTTGCCGAGCCAACCGGAACGAACGCCCCCGCCATAAATGCAAATTCGCAGAACTCAACAAATCGCGCCGGCGGCAAAAAACAAGGCCAGGGCGGCGATTGGAAAAAACGGCAACAGCAATCAGCGCCGCAGCAGCAATAGGATGCAACATCGACTACTCCGACGTTCATGAGCATTTCTGAGCCATTCATCCGGCGGCCGGTCGCAACCTCGCTTTTGATGGCTGGCGTGCTATTGATGGGGTTGCTCGGATATTTTCTTCTGCCCATCTCCTCGCTGCCGACCGTCGATTTTCCCACGATTCAAGTCACGGCAGAATTCCCCGGTGCCAGTCCGGATGTGATGGTTTCATCAGTCACCACTCCTCTGGAGCGGCAATTCGGCGAAATCAGCGGATTGACGATGATGACCTCGGTCAGCTCTTTCGGGAATACCGCCATCACATTGCAGTTCGCACTGGACCGGGACATCGACGCTGCCGGCCAGGATGTACAAGCGGCGATGAATGCAGCCAACGGCTTTTTGCCAAAAATGCCGAACCCGCCGACTTACAGTAAAGTCAATCCCGCCGATGTCCCGATTATTACCCTGGAAGTTTCATCCGATTCGTTGCCACTCGAAAAAGTGAACGACCTTGCCGACACAGTGCTCGCGCAAAAGCTGAGCGAAGTAAGTGGCGTGGGTCTCGTTACGATCGAGGGAAATCAAAAGCCAGCCGTCCGCGTGCGCGTCAATCCAGCCGCCATTGCCGCACGCAACATCAGCCTTGAAGATATCCGCACTGCGTTAAACCAAAACAACGTCAACGCGCCGAAAGGAAGTTTTGACGGTCCACGCCAGTCGTACGCCATCGGTGCCAACGACCAGATTTTCTCGGCAGGCCAATACGCGGACATGATCATTGCGTATAAAAACGGAAATCCCGTTCGATTGAAAGACATCGGGCAAGTGATCGATGATGTTGAAAACGTTCGCCTGGCCGCATGGGTGGACACGCCCGGTGATGCCATCGTCCACACTTCAGCGCCGAAGCGAAAGAAAACGGGAGCCAATAATTCGACGCTGCAAAAACCCGCGGTCATTCTCGACATTCAACGACAGCCGGGCGCCAACATCATTCAAACGGCCGATCGTGTAAAAGCGTTGCTGCCGAAAATGCAGTCTAACCTGCCCTCCTCGGTTCACGTCGCGATTCTCTCGGACCGAACGGAAACGATTCGCGCATCGGTCCACGATGTGCAGTTCACGATGCTTCTCACGATGGCGCTCGTCGTCATGGCGATTTTCATGTTCCTCCGAAAATTGTGGGCAACCGTCATTCCATCCGTTGCCCTGCCCATCACCATTGCCGCAACCTTCGGCATCATGGAACTGGTCGGCTTCAGCTTGGACAACTTATCGCTGATGGCGCTAACGATCGCGACGGGATTCGTCGTGGACGATGCCATCGTCATGATCGAAAACATCGTCCGCTATATCGAAATGGGCGAGACGCCGCTCAAGCAGCGCTCAAAGGCGCCAGCCAGATCGGGTTCACCATTATTTCACTCACCGTTTCGCTGATTGCCGTGTTTATTCCCCTGCTCTTCATGAGCGGAATTGTCGGACGATTGTTCCGCGAATTTGCGCTCACGCTGACTTTCTCCGTTGCGGTGTCCGCTCTTGTGTCACTCACCTTGACGCCCATGATGTGTGCGCGGTTGCTCAAACCAGAATCACAAGAAAAACATGGGCGCTTCTACCACCTTTCAGAAAAATATTTCAACGACCTGCTGAACGCCTATGATCGCAGCTTGAAATGGGTGTTGCATCATCACGTTTTCACGATGATTGTTGCGGCCATCACTCTCGTCGCAACGATTTGGCTCTACATTCTGATTCCGAAAGGCCTGTTGCCCCAACAGGATACCGGCATGGTCCTCGGATTCACCGATGCCGCACAGTCGATCTCGTTCAAGAACATGGCATCCAAGCAACGCGTGCTTTCAGAAATCGTCGCGCGCGATCCGGATATGGACCGCGTCGCGTCGTTCGTCGGCGCGGGGTCGGTAAATCCAACCATGAACAGCGGCCGGCTTTATATAATGTTGAAGCCTCGCGATGCCCGCAAATCCAACGCCTCGCAAATTATCGATCGCTTGCGCGAGTCCACGCGCAACGTCGAAGGCATTTCGCTTTTCATGCAGGCCGCGCAAGACGTGCAGATCGAGAGCCGCGTCAGCCGCACGCAATATCAATACACGTTACAAGACGCCGATGAGGATGGAACTGGCCGATTGGGCAAACAAAATCCAGCAAAAGTTAGCGGCAATTGCCAGATCTCGCCGACGTCGCGACCGACCAGCAACCCGGTGGCTCTCAGGTTGCCATGGATATCGACCGCGAGTCTGCCGCCGGATGAACATCGCGCCTCAAGCGATCGACGACACGCTCTACGATGCATTCGGCCAGCGCCAGGTCTCGACGATTTACACGCAACTCAATCAATATCGTGTCATTCTCGAAGCCGAACAGCGCTATCCAATCATCACCCGAAAACCTGGATAAAATTTATGTGAAATCAGCGACTGGCCAGATGGTGCCGTTAAGCGCTTTTGCAAAAATCACAACCGGTTTGCAGCCGCTGATTATATCGCATCAAGGCCAGTTCCCGGCCGTGACCCTTTCGTTCAATCTGACGCCGCGGCAGCTCACTGGGGGCCGCGGTCAAAGCGATCGAAGCGGCCGAACAAGACATCCACGTCCTGAAACGGTGACTCGCACATTTACCGGCAGCGCGGCTGAGTTCCGCAGTTCTCTTAAGAGCGAACCGTACCTCTTGCTCGCGGCGATCATTGCGATCTACATCGTCCTCGGCGTTCTCTACGAAAGCTACATCCATCCGCTGACAATTCTGTCCACATTGCCGTCTGCCGGTGTCGGCGCGTTGTTGGCACTGATGTTATTCGGTTACGATCTTTCGCTCATTGCCCTCATTGGAATTATTCTCCTCATCGGCATCGTTAAAAAGAACGCGATCATGATGATCGACTTCGCGCTCGACGCTGAACGCAACCAAAATCTGCCGCCGGAACAGTCGATTTATCAGGCCTGTCTGTTGCGGTTCCGGCCAATCATGATGACGACATTTGCGGCATTGTTTGGCGCATTGCCATTGGCTTTGCAAAGCGGAACTGGCTCCGAACTGCGCAAACCCATGGGTATTTCGATCGTCGGCGGCTTACTGCTCTCACAGTTCCTGACTTTGTATACGACGCCCGTCATTTATTTATACCTCGATCGTTTCGCTGCACGGGTGCGACGATGGCGTGGTAGTAGCACATCTGCCGGACGCAACTGTGCCTCAAACCATTCCGTGAACATTTCTGGCCCATTCATCCGCCGACCAGCCGGCACTTCGCTGTTGGCTATCGGATTATTTTTGGTTGGAATCGCAGCATATCGCGCGATGCCCGTCGCGCCGGTGCCTCGCGTCGATTTCCCGATGATCAGCGTCAGCGCGTCGTTACCCGGCGCAGATCCCGAAACAGTTGCCTCGTCCCTTGCCGCTCCGCTTGAGCGTCGACTCGGCCAAATCGCGGGCGTCAATGAAATGACGTCCATCAGCACGCTCGGCGGCACATCGATTACCCTGCAATTTGATTTAAACCGAACCGTCGATCGCGCCGCCCGCGATGTCCAGGCTGCCATCAATGCCTCCTCGGCGGACTTGCCCATCAATCTTCCGAGCCTGCCAACCTATCGCAAAATCAATCCAGCAGATGCGCCGATCATGATCATGGCGATGACATCGGACACACTCATCCCAACCACCGTTTATGAGAACGCCGATGAAATTGTCGCACAGCGCTTAAGCCAGGTCGAAGGCGTCAGCCAGGTCATTGTCAGCGGTGCGGAAAAATCGGCTGTCCGCGTCCAAATCAATCCAACCGCGCTCTCTTCAACTGGCCTGAGCCTCGAAGAAATCCGCAGCCTTTTGGGACTAGTAAATGTTGATTCACCCAAAGGCAGCCTGGAGGGCTCGCGCGATGCTTATACCATTACCGCCAACGACCAACTCTTCGACCCGGCCAAGTATCAATCCCTGGTCATCACCCAAAAACACAATGTCCCGATCCGTCTGAGCTCACTTGGCAACGTCATCGAAAGCGTTGAGAACACCCGTCAGGCGGGTTGGGCGAATACCAAGCCCGCCGTTCTATTAATTATATTCAAGCAACCCGACGCCAACGTTATCGAAACAGTTGACCGCATCAAAGCGATCCTCCCTCAAATCGGAAAATGGATCCCGCCATCCATCAAACTTTTTTCCATCAGCGACCGGACGACCACTATTCGCGCCTCCGTGCAGGATGTGCAGTTTTCTCTCCTCATCAGCATCGCGCTCGTCGTCATGGTCATTTTTCTCTTCCTTCGCCGTTTCTGGCCGACGTTTATCGCCAGCGTCACCGTGCCACTCGCCCTCACCGGCACCTTCGTCGCGATGTATTTGTTCGGCTACAGCATTGATAATCTGTCGCTAATGGCCATCACAATCTCGGTCGGCTTCGTCGTCGACGATGCCATCGTCGTGATCGAAAATGTTTATCGTTTTATCGAACAGGGCGAAACCACCATGAATGCCGCGCTAAAGGGTGCGCGGCAAATCGGATTCACCGTCGTATCGATGAGCCTCTCCCTTATAGCTGTATTTATACCGCTGCTCTTCATGGGCGGGATCATCGGACGCCTCTTCCACGAATTCGCAGTCACCCTCAGCATGGCAATCCTGGTGTCCGGCGTGATCTCCCTTTCGCTGACGCCGATGTTGTGCTCGCGCTTTCTCCGCGCCGAATCGAGCTATGCCAAAGAAGGCAGGGTCTATCGCGCATTGGAAAGTTGTTTCGATTGGTTGCTGGCCAAATATGAATTCGGGTTGAAATGGGTCTTGCGCCATCAGATTTTCATGCTCGCGGTGTTCTTCATCACTGCCGGGCTGACAGCTTTCCTCTACATCATATGTCCGAAGGGCACATTCCCACAACAGGACACGGGTGTTATCATGGGAACAACGGAAGCTTCACAGGACATTTCTTTTGCTGCGATGTCGGTACTCCAGCAACGCGTCGCCAATGTTGTTCTCGAGGATCCAGCCGTCGATACCATCGCCTCCTTTATTGGCGCAGGCGGCGGTGGCGCATCCACCGTGAATAACGGGCGCATGTTCATCACGCTAAAACCGATCGAGGAGCGTGGATATGCGAGCAATATCCCACCGGAGGGCCGCAACGAAAAATCAAGATCAGGGAAATCCGCCCAATCACCACAGTCACAGCCGCCGCAGCAAGCACAGAATTGGGTTGCGAAAATAACGACAAAGCTATTCAGCGGCGGAAAACATCACGCCACCGCCGAGGATGTTATCAATCGCTTGCGGCGAAAACTCAATGGCGTCGTAGGAATAAATCTATTCCTCGTTGCCTCGCAGGACATTCGCGTCGGCGGTCGAACTTCCCGATCACAATTCCAATACACGCTCCAGTCATCGGACCTGCAGGAACTCAGCAAATGGTCCACTGCGCTGATGAATAAGCTAAAGGAATATCCCGAACTCAAAGACGTCAACAGCGACCAACAAACCCGCGGCCTGCAGGCCAACGTGGTCATCGACCGTGACGCGGCGGCACGTCTTGGCGTGTCGCCTACTGACATCGACAACACCCTTTATGATGCGTTCGGACAAAGGCAAGTCTCGACATTGTATAAGCGTTACAACCAGCACCACGTCATCCTCGAGGTCCAACCCAATTACCTGTTATCACCCGCCTCTCTGGGTCAGATTTACGTGAAATCAACCGCTGGCAAACAAGTCCCGCTCAGTGCCGTGGCAAAATTTGAAGACAGCAACACCAGCCTCTCTGTCAGCCACCAGGGACAATCGCCGGCTATTACGCTTTCCTTCAATCTCGCGACTGGTGTTGCGCAAGAGGTCGGCGTGCAACTGATCGAACGCGCCAAACAAGAAATTGGAATGCCTGCCACCGTCACCAGCCACCCTGCGGGCGTGCTACAAATTCTCCAGGCGTCCACGTCCACGTTGCCGCTGCTTCTTCTGGCCGCGCTCATCGCAGTTTACGTTGTGCTCGGTATGCTCTACGAAAGCCTCATTCATCCCATCACCATTTTAACAACGCTGCCCTCGGCTGGTTTGGGGGCTGTGCTGGCATTAAGGTTACTGGATTACGACCTGTCGATCGTAGCCTTCATTGGCATCATCCTGCTCATGGGTATCGTGAAGAAAAACGCGATCATGATGATCGACTTTGCCCTGGAGGTCGAACGTGGCGAAAACCTCACACCGGAGGAAGCAATTTATAAAGCCTGTATCATCCGTTTCCGCCCAATTATGATGACTACACTCGCCGCGATGCTCGGTGCGCTCCCCCTCGCGATTGGCTTTGGAGTCGGCTCCGAACTCCGACGGCCTCTTGGTATCGCCGTTGTTGGCGGGTTGATGGTTTCCCAAGTCCTAACGCTCTACACCACTCCCGTGATGTATCTGCTCTTCGAACATATGCGCGCGTGGTTTCGCGGGTGGCGCGGTATTCCGAATTCGAGACCGGTATTGGCTTCTTAAAACAAACGAGGACGCACCGTTAAGTGCGTCCTCGAATCAAAAAAACTGAACGGCGCTTAGGCGCGTTCCATGTACTTGCCCGTGCGTGTATCGATCTTCAAACGTTCGCCGGTTTTGATAAAGAGCGGAACCTGAACGGTAATGCCCGTTTCCATCGTCGCCGGCTTCTGCACGTTGTTGGCTGAATCGCCGCGGATGCCTTCAGGTGCATCAGACACCGTCAATATCACGCTGGAGGGTAATTCAATCAAAACAGGCTTGTCGTCGACGATCGTCATCTGAACGCTGCCGTTTTCAACGAGGTAATTCATCGAGTCGCCAACGATTTCGGAGGTGAGGGTCACCGTTTCGTACGTCTCCGGATCAGAAAAAACAAAGTCCTCGCCATCTTTGTAGCTGTACTCCATGCGCTTGGTCATCATCGGGATGACTTCCATTTTTTCGGTGGAGCTAAAACGCACGTCGGACGCTTTACCAGTGCGAATACTGCGGAGGGTGGCCTGGACAAACGCACGCAAGTTACCCGGGGTGCGGTGCTGCGTTTCCAACACAACGGAGATGTCGCCGTTGTAATTGATTGCCATGCCTTTACGTAAATCGTTTGCTGATGCCATAGTATTTTCTTGTATCGACTGCTCGGTTTCCGGAGCGGCCGAAGCGGGGGAAAATACACGAGGTTACCTGAATTGCAAAGGGCAAATTTTGAGGAACCGAGGCGACACTACAACTAATGGTGACCACCCCCGCAATCACAACTGCCTGAATCGACGCTACCGGTGTCGTGCGAGTGACCACTATCAAACGATCCATGATCCGACGAGTGATGATGGTGTTGGTGGTCGGTTGAATCCGACGACATATCGGACTCAATGGGAAAGAAATCGCCGCCTGCATCAGATGTAGATCGTTTCCGGTCGCGACCGGCAGAGGAGCGAGTAGCCAATCCAATGGCGACTGCGATCGCCCCGAATACAAAGATGGCAAACACAAATTCCATAATGCTTTTTTCTCGTTCTAAACCGATCGACTCGACCGAGTAGCTAATACTTCTTCAATAAAGCGTCGAGTTCAGATTGCATATTCTTCAGTTGTCCTGAAGCTTTCGAATCGTTGACTAGGTTGTGCATCTGCAACTTGTCCTTCTTTAGATCGAAAAGCTCATCCATGCCGCTAACACCTTCGTAACGAATGTAAACCCAATCGCTCGTCCGCGCCGCTTTCCATGCTGGGAATCTTGGGTACGGAGGATCGGTGAAATATTCGAACAACGCCGACTTACGCCAGTTCGCAGATTTGTCCTTAAATAATGGCAGTAGCGACATACCTTGAACGTCTTTTGGAATGGTAGTGCCGCCCAACTCCAGAAACGTCGGCGCGATATCAATGTTCATCACAATTTGATCATATTTCGTTCCCGCCTTGATGAGCTTTGGATAACGAATAAACAATGGATCGCGGATCGATTCTTCGTACGCCCAGCGTTTGTCACCCAATCCGTGTTCTCCCCAGAAAAATCCATTGTCGCTCGTGAAGACAAACATCGTGTTATCGAGTTGCCCGTTCTTCTCGAGTGCGGCAAGCATATCGCGGACTCCGTCATCGACGGCAGCAAGGCATCGCAGCTGATCTTTCGCCGCTTTTTCCGGCCCCGCCCAATCAGGTCCCTTGGGTACTATTGCCTTCGGATGTTTTGGATCATGCACCAGTAACACAGGTTTGTCGTGGTCATCGTCATGGATACTCTTTGGGAACGGCACCTTCACGTCCCCATACAATTTCTTGTAACGCTCCGGCGGCATGAACGGCCCGTGCACCGCTTTGTGGCTGAGGTACAGCATAAACGGCTTATCGTGCGGCTTATTGATAAACGCGACCGCGTTGCTGTTCAGAATATCCGTGATGTAACCCGGCACCTTTTTGCGCTCGCCATCGATGTTGAGCACCGGGTCGTTATAAACACCCTGCCCTTTGAAACCCAGCCAATGATCCATGCCGGGCCGCGGCGTATCGTCATTGCCCATGTGCCATTTACCAACGAATGCCGTTTCGTAACCAGCGTCGTGCAACAATTTAGGGAACGTGACCAGCTTGTGACTCAATTCACTGTGGTCGGCGTTGTCGATTACTCCATGGCGATGCGGATATTGCCCGGTCAGAAAACTGCCGCGACTCGGCGAACACAGCGGAATTGAGACAAAAAAGTTTTTGAACAAGGCCCCCTCATTGGCAATTCGGTCGATGTTGGGAGTCTTCGCCACCGGTGAACCCATACAACTAAACGCATCCCATCGGATATCATCGACCAAAACAAAAACAATGTTCGGCTTTTGCGGCGCATCCGCGGAGAAACCACATAGAGGGATGAGCGCGAGCGCAGAAAAAAGGGCAAAGCGTGTTCGGAAGTTCACTTGTTTCCAGACTGAAGCGCACGCGGGGTGGTTACAAGCAAAAGACTACCTCGCTCGCGTGATCACCATTCCAGGCGGTGGCGTGGCGATAATCCTCCGCTCGGCTTGAATCGGAGTCAGATGATCGCGATTCATTTCATTGACGATCAGCCCAGTGATATATGCGGTGGAAACAGAAGTCCCCTGCATCATCCACGTCTGGCCATTCAACGAAATATAAGAAGTGCCCGGCGCAATCACATCAATGAACGAACCTCTGTTCGCGTACGAATCGATTTGTCCGGATGCATTCCCAGCCGTAATCGCCAGCACCTCTGGCCATGCTGCGGGAAACGTATCCGCACTTGTCGGCTGATTGCCGGCCGCAGCGACGAACACCACGCCTTTGGCATACGCGTCCTTGATTACCTGGTGAAGCAACTCGCTTTCCCCTGCGCCACCGAGGCTCAGGTTAATCGGATTTGCGCCCGCATTGACCGCCGCGATGATTCCTTGCGTCACATCAAAAGTTGTCGTCGTCTCGCCCGAGCCGTAGACGTCAAAATTCATCACCTTGCTTGGATGGTCGCCCATTGTTTGCAACATCGTTTCGAACATCCCAGTGCCGTGCAGCGGGGTGTCGCCCCCGGTTATCGTCACTCCCGTTCCCGTAATATTCACGCCAGGCAATAAAAACGCGCCAAGATTTCCCTGCTCCTGAACTGCCGTATCGATCAGGCCTACGAATTGTTTACCTTCCGGCATCACCTTCGGATCCAGCGAATAGCCGCTGGCCGTAGCCGTCGGCGTCATTTGATTCGGGTTCGGCCTCTCAATCGCGTAGTTCGATTCAATTGCGCCGACGTCATCATTACCCGCCAACATCTGCCGTGCCGCGTTCGCGGCGGCTTCATCGTCGAACCCCAGCCGATACAATTTCAACCGATCATCGCGCCCCAAAATTTTCGCGTGCAACTTCGCCGCCAACTGCTCAATCGACATTTTCGAATCTCGCTTGAGCTGAACGATCAGCTCATTGGGAATGCGCACAATTTTCTTTGCCTGCGTCGGTTTGGTCGACTGAATTAACTGCGTCGCCGAACGTGCATCGGTGCGGTAGACAAACAATTGCGAAGTCCCGTTGGTGTCTTTCCGGGCGTAATTGATGTTCCCTAACAAGCGGCGCAGAGCCTCGTCCGATGTAAGATTTTTGAATTTCGCCGATATCGTCGCCTTCGTGCCTGGCTCGACATAGACCTGCCAACCGGTCACGTTCGCGATTTTTTCCAGGACATCACCGAGCTTCCAATCATCGATCGACGCATCCACCCGGTCCTGCGACTTCTTCCAGTCGAGCGAATCCGCACGCACTGCCGTCGCCCCGACCACTAACGCACATATCGCGCACGCAACGCATGCGTTTCGAATGAGGCGATTAATAAGTGCGGATAAAATCATGTGCACGTTCCTACAGGTCATGAGCATACCGGTTCTTGCTATTGACTGCAATGCTATCGGCGCAGCCGGTAATAACTCATCCCGCTTGGAGAATTGACGGTCACACGATAGGAATTGTTCGATATTACCGGCGCATTTGTCACCGTCTTCCAGATAGTCGGCGGCGAAAGGCTGGACGTCGACTCCAACGTAAATCCATTCGGGTAAAGCGGCCAAGCAATGAGGACGCTGCCGGATTGATAGCTGACATTCAGTGGAATGACAAAACTCTCATAGGCTAGCGCATACGTCTCTGTCGGCGTGATGCTTTTGGCCCCGCTATTTTTCAATACCTGCAAATCATACCGGCTCGGCGGCAGCGCCGGCATATATACATGCTCCACGTTATCAACTCGGCTCGTGCTCATCGCAACTTGCGCCCCGTCTGAAACACGATACAAAAACAAATCCAAATCATTGATCGACGTGGTGCTCAACGCTCGATCCCACACCAGCGTCGCTGTCAGTGTATAATTCCCATTTGTCGCGGGTAGATTGAAATAATAATGCGCGATCGAATCCTGTGCGGTCGTCGTAATACTTCCGAAGTCCCACCCAACCACAGTCGGCTCGTTGGCCGAATTTGCTCCGGGCGGATGCGCAGCGCCAGTGGCAATGCTCGTTGTTTCGATGGCATGATGCGCCCCAGCGGTCAGCTGCTTATACGAATTGAAAATGTTTAAAATCCCCGCCCCCGTTCCATGGGTCGCATCCACCGGCATCGAAGCCGTGTGTGTCCAGTTGCTCGGTTTGACTGCGCCGTTCATCAACAGCGCTTTGATCGTGCGGACATCGGATGATCCAGTCCCG
This sequence comes from uncultured Verrucomicrobiae bacterium, assembly GCA_963702845.1. GTDB lineage: Bacteria > Verrucomicrobiota > Verrucomicrobiia > Limisphaerales > Palsa-1400 > JAICXV01. Next base: position 3,053,336 of record OY969763.1, read on the forward strand.
TTTCCTGCATCACCTCGCGCCGCCGCCTGCAACAAAATGGCCGCCGCCCCACTCACATACGGCGCCGAGAAACTCGTCTCCTCTCCCGGCGCGCACAAATCCGGCTTTGCGCGCCCATCCGGCGTCCCGCCAATACTGCTCGTAGCGTCACTCACCCCCACGCCAATATTGTTGTAAGCGGCGGCCGGCGGGTAAACGGTCGTTCCGTTACCAGCGGCTGAACAAAAAATTGTCCCATAACGCGCCACATAGTTATCATAAGTCGAATCAACCACGGCGTCCGGAGGATCTCCGGTGAACAGAAAACTTTGGTTCACAACCTTACCGGATGTCGCCAGCGACGCCACCACTACGTCTTCATAAAAAGTATCCGCAAGATAATTGTCAACGTGCAGCACGCCCGGCGAAGGCCCGTAATATATGTGATAAAAATGCGTCGCGACTCCATCGGCGTGTCCCGACTCCGTTCCAACCGCATTCGGGAATGTCGTCGCTGAACCGCTCCCGCTGATCCAAGTGAAAAGATTTGTGGGCTGACCTGTCGCAGCGGGGTTCGCTTCGAATTGACTCGTGCCCAATTCCGACGCCTCCGCTTGCGTCACATAAATTCCTGTCCCGATCAAAGAAGGATCGACCGCGCGCAATGGCGTGACGCCGATCGTATCAAAATCAGAACCTAAAAGGTGGAAATTAAGGAAAAGGAGGACGCCGAAAACCAAAGCAATCCGGTATTGAGCAATAGCGATCATCCTGCCTTCGCAGGAGTGTGCCAGAAACAACTCTTCCGTTCAACCTGAACGAAGCATCACTTGCGCATTTCAACCTCCGTTACCGCGACTACAATATCACCGACGCAACCGGTAATAGTTCATGCCACCGGAGGAATTAATCCAAACCGGTATAAACTGTTTGAAATAGTTACCCCACTGGACACCTGCGTCCACGTAATCGGCAAGGAAAGACTTGACGTCGATTCCAGCGCAAAGCCATTGGGATAAATCGGCCACGTGATCAGAATATTTCCGCCCTGTTTAGTCATACTCAGTGGGAGGGCAAAACTTTCGTAAGCCAACGCGTACGTCTCCGTCGCCGTGATGCTCCGCGTTCCGCTGTTCTTCAACACCTGCAAATCATAGCGTCCGGCCGGCAGCGAACGCATATAGATATGCTCAATGTTATCGACCCGGCTCATACTCATCGAAATCTGCGCGCCGTCCGATGTCCGGTACAAAAATAAATCCAAATCGTTAATCGACGTCGCGTTCAAGCCGCGATTCCAAGCCAATGTCGCCGTCAACGTATAATTCCCAGTCATCGCCGGCAGATTAAAATAATAATGCACAATCGAATCCTGGCTCGTCGTTGTAATCGTTCCAAAATCCCATCCATACAACACTGGCTCGTTGCCCTGATTCGATCCCGGCGGATGGGTTGCGCCAGTCGCTACACTCGTCGTTTCAATCGCTCGATGTTGCCCGTTGTTCATTTGCCTGTATGAATTGAATACATTCAAAACACCTGCTCCCGTCCCGTGCGTCGCATCCACCGGCATCGACGCCGTGTGCGTCCAATTAGTTGGCTTAACCGCCCCGTTCATCAACAGCGCCTTGATCGTCCGAACATCAGACGCCGCCGAAATATTCGTGCCCGCGTCACCTCTCGCCGCCGCCTGGAATAAAATCACCGCCGCCCCAGTCACATAAGCCGTAGAATAGCTCGTCGCCAAACCCGGCGCGGACAAATCCGGTTTAGCGCGTCCGTCCGGCGTGCCGCCGACGCTGCTCTCCGCGTCACTGACGCCGACTCCAATGGTGTTGTACGCCGCCGCCGGCTCCCGCACCGCTTGGCCCGTGCCCGTCGCCGAACAGAAAATCTTTCCATAGCGCGCAACATAATTGTCGTACGCAGCCCCAACAACGCTGTCAGGCGGAGTGCCGTAGGTGGCGAAACTTTGATTCACCACCGTGCCGGGCGTCGCAACACCTGTCACAACAATGTTCGAGTAGTAAGCCCACGCCAAATAGTTATCAACGTGCGACACTGCGGGCACCACCCCTTCGTTAACCGAATACAAACGCGTTGCGACTCCAACGGCATGCGCCGATTTGGTGCCCAGCGAATTTGGAACCGTCGTCGCCGTCGCGTTGTTGTTGCCGATCCACGTAAACAAATTCGTCGGCTGACCAACCGCACTTGGATCGACTTCAAACTCCGTGTCGCCCAACTCAGACCCTTCAGGGTGATTCAAATAAACACCCGAACCATTCAGTGTTGAATCAACCGCACGAAGAGCAGTCACACCGATGATGTCCTGGTTCGAAGCTCCTGAAGCAGTAATCGTGAGAAATAGAAAAAGACCGACGCAGAGCAATGCACCTTTCCTCTTTGCATTAACTTTCGCGCGTATCATTGGATTCCACTGTCCCGGAATACCAGCCTCCCGCAACCTTATCGCGACGTCAGAAAGAATATGTTCAATTGCTCGGATACGTGCTTAAATGACGCCGCCGATGAAGTGCTTCGATACGAAATACAACGCCATCCCTAAAACGGAAATACACTGTCACTTAGAAGGTGCGATTCGCACCTCCACCATTATCGACGTTGCCAAACAATACGGGCTGAAACTTCCGTCACACGATGTCACCGGTTTAGATCCGCACGTAAAAGTCCTGGAACAAATGAAGGACCTCGAAGCCGTCCTTCGCGCGTTTCGCATTGCGCAAAACAGCATCACCAGCGTGGACGTGGTGGAGCGGATTGCATGGGAAGTGTTCGAGGATGCCGCCAAACAAAATATCAAACTTTTCGAAGTGCGTTTCTCGCCTGACTTCGCCTTCAGCGGTCACAAAATCGATTGGGACGCTGGCCTCAAAGCAATCCTCCGCGCCAAACGACGCGCCCAGGAAAAATTCGGCATGGCTATCGGGCTGATTGCCATTTCATCGCGCAGCATGGGAATGGCCTCGTGCGAAAAAACCGTCGATTGGGCTATCCAGCACAAAAACGAAATCCACGCCTTTGACCTCGCCGATGGCGAAGCAACCCATCCCATCCAAAAGTTCATCGGCCCCGTGCTCCGCGCCAAGAATGCCGGGCTCAAAATCACAATTCATTCCGGAGAAGATACCAATGGCCAGGCAGTCATCGACACCATCTGCGCTGTCGAACCAGACCGCATCGGCCATGGTGTGCGCATTATCCACGACCAAAAAGCAATCGACCTCGTTAAGGCGCGCGGCGTCACACTGGAACTGAATCCCTGGAGCAATTATCTCACGAACGCCGTTAGCCGTATCGAAGAACATCCCTTCAAACGCCTCTTCGACATGGGAGTGAAGGTCACGATCAGCTCCGATGATCCAGAAGTTTTGGAAACGAATCTCAATAACGAATACCGCATCGCGCACGAAATCCTCGGAATGAGCCTCGACGAAATCAAGCAATGCAATCGCAACGCTGTCGCTGCCTCCTTCATTCCGAAAAACCAACTTCAAACAGTCGCCGCGATATTCAACTGACAGAGCAGCTTTACGACATCGGAAGGCTTGTCCCTTCATCGCATTCGACATTTAAACCAACTTGTCGGTACATTGCCTCCATGACCAGCCCATCCGTTCCATTCACAAAGGAAGATCCATGGCGCATTTTCCGCATCATGGCTGAATTTGTGGATTCGTTCGAAGTTCTTTCGCAGGTCGGAACCGCCGTAACGATATTTGGCTCAGCCCGCCTTCCTCCATCCAATCCCTATTATCAACACTCGGTGACAATCGGGCGCGAACTCGCCAAACACAAACTCGCCGTCATCACCGGCGGCGGGCCGGGCATCATGGAAGCCGCCAATCGCGGCGCAACCGAAGGCGGAGGGAAGTCAGTTGGGCTGAATATCGAACTGCCATTCGAGCAGCAGGGAAATCGCTACGCCAATGTCCCGTTGCACTTTCACTATTTCTTCTCGCGTAAAGTCTGTTTTGTGAAATACAGCGTCGCATTTGTCTTCATGCCGGGCGGGTTCGGAACCATGGACGAATTATTTGAAGTGCTCACCCTGGTTCAAACGACGCGCATCCCGCGATTCCCGCTGATTCTTTTCGGGTCCGAATATTGGAGCGGGTTGCTCCAGTGGCTAAAAACTACCACGGAACGAAACGCCATGATTTCTCCCGGTGACTTAGACTTACTGCACATCACCGACAGCACCGACGAGGTCGTTTCCATTATTAGCGAATACATGCACAAAGTCGGCCCACCGGAGCAAGTCCCGAAGACCCTCGCGTAAGCATTGCGACCGCCATACTTTCAGGCAAGTTCAAGTAGATGTATAAAGTCACTCGGCTGGAAAACGGACTGACAATTGCCACTGCGGAAATGCCGCACATGGCCAGTGTCAGCCTTGGAATTTGGGTCGGCATCGGCAGTCGCTACGAACCCGAGCGGATCAGCGGTATTTCCCATTTCATTGAGCACCTTTTGTTCAAAGGCACGAACAAACGTTCCGCAAAACAAATCTCGCAGGACGTCGAAGGTATCGGCGGTTATCTAAACGCTTTCACCAGCGAAGAAAACACCTGCTTCTATTCCAAAGCCCGTCACGACTGCTTCGATGAATTGCTCGACGTTCTCACAGACATGCTGTTGAACTCGACGTTTGTCGCGGCCGAAATCGGCAAAGAACGTGACGTGATTAAAGAAGAGTTGGCCATGTACATGGATCAACCGCAGCAATACGTTCATGAATTGCTCAATGCTACAATGTGGCCTGACCAACCACTTGGGCGCTCCATCACCGGCACCGAAAAGAATCTCGATTATATCCATCGCAAACACCTCGTTGATTTTCAACGCACCAATTACATTGCGCCGGCCAGCCTCATCACCGCTGCCGGACGTTTAAGCCACAGCCAGGTCGTCAAAGCCGTGAAGCGCTACGCAAGATCGTGGCCTAACGGCAAACGCGCCCAGTTCACCCCAGCCATCGAAAATCAGACCAAACCGAACATTCGGCTCTTCAGTAAGAAAACGGAACAAACCCAACTCGCTCTCGGCATACGCACGTGCCCTCGCCACGATGAACGCCGATTCGGCCTGCGTCTGCTCAATACCATTCTCGGTGAGAACATGAGTTCGCGCCTTTTCCAAACGATTCGGGAGGACGAAGGTATCGCCTACTCGGTTTATAGTTCGAACAGCTTTTTTGACGACACCGGCGATCTCGTCATCTCCGCGGGTTTGGACGAAGACAATCTCGAACGCACATTAAAAATCATCATGCGCGAGATGAAAAAACTGCGCGCCCAACCCGTTTCAAAATCCGAACTCCGCCGCGCCTGCGACTACGTCATCGGTCAACTCGAACTCAGTCTTGAAAACAGCGAGAACCAGATGATGTGGGTTGGCGAACACATGCTCGGCTACGGAAAAATCTTCGAACCGGAAAAAGTCAAAGCCCGTCTCAGCAAAGTCACTGCCTCAGACGTCCGGCACGCTGCCAACGAGTTTTTCGTGCCAAACAGGCTGAATCTCGCGTTGATCAGCCCGATGAAATCTGCCAATGGTTTAGAGAGAATCTTAGCCGGGTAACACGTGCGCCCAATCATCCAGGAAATCCAAACTTCGCACACGCCCGAGTCGCTCGTCGAGCAGCTTGCTGGCGAACCGGGAATTGTTCTCCTGCGTAGCGCGATGTTCGATTCGGCGCACGCGCATTACTCTTTCGTCACCACTCGCCGTTCCTGGAATTCCGCAGTTCCGGTTCGCGTTGCGAAACCATTAACGACATTCCACATATTCAGTTCGGAAATCCTTGGCACGTGCTCGACGGTTTGATGTCGCGATACGAATTGCTCGATGAAATCGATTTGCCATTTCCGCTCGGTGGATGCTTCGGCTATTGGGGCTACGATCTTAAGAACTTCGTCGAACCTAAATTACCGCGCACTGCCGTAAACGATCTCGAGTTACCCGATTGCCATGTTGGTTTCTATGACAGCCTCGTCGTCTTCGATCACCGTCTCTCCAAAACCTGGATCATCTCAACGGGCCTACAAGCCGACGGGTCAAGAACCGAAACACGTGCCCACGACCGTTTGCGATTGGTGGACAGGACGCTGGTATCGCAGGTTTCCAAACCTGCTGTATCGCAGGCCTCCGAGCCTGCTACCCTCTCAGTCGAAAGCAACCTCACCCGCGAAGATTTCATCACCAACGTCCGCCAAGCTCAGGACTACATTCATCACGGCCACATCTACCAGGTAAACCTTTCGCATCGCCTCGCCGCCGATTGGCCGGAGTCCGCGTGGGCCTTGTTCCAGAATCTGCACGAAGTCTCTCCTGCTCCATTCTCCGCCTATCTCAACTGTGGCAATTTCCAAATCTGCTCATCCTCACCCGAACTTTTTCTACGTCTTAGTGGCAACCATATTCAAACGCGTCCAATCAAAGGCACCCGTCCGCGTTCGACAGATTCCGTCCGTGATGCTCAACTAACTTACGAACTTCAGACCAGCCCAAAGAAATGTCCGAACTGGTCATGATCACCGATCTACTTCGCAACGACCTCGGCAAGATTTGCGAATACGGTTCCGTGCACGTGCCTGAACTCGTCCGTCTCGAGCGTTATCCGCAGGTGCAACATCTTGTCTCAACAGTCGAAGGCCGACTGCGCAACGACCAAACGCATTTCTCCAGCTTCGCATCGTGCTTCCCCGGCGGCAGCATCACTGGCGCGCCGAAAATTCGCGCCATGGAAATCATCGACGAACTCGAACCAATCACGCGCGGTCCATACACCGGCGCCATTGGCTATCTCGGCTTCAATCGCGAAAGCCAACTCAGCATCACGATTCGCACCGCGCTCTGCAAAAACTACAAAACATACTTCCACGTCGGTGCCGGCATCGTCGCTGATTCAAATCCCGAAGCTGAATACGAAGAAACTCTAGCAAAGGCCGCGGGCTTCCGCGCCGCAATCAATATAGAGTAAGGCGCGTCGCTCCGCGCGCGCCACTTCAAGAGTTGATCGTATGATTGTTTTCCTAAACGGCAAATTTGTTCCGGAAGAACAAGCAGTTGTCTCAATCTTCGACCGCGGTTTTCTTTATGGCGACGGTTTGTTTGAAGCCATTCGCATCCGCGCCGGCAAACCTTTCCGTTGGACCCAGCACTTGCAACGCCTGCGACAAGGCGCAGATTTGTTGAAGTTGAAGCTGCCGTTCTCCTCAGAAGACCTTCTCAAGTTACGCGCAGGAACTCTCGGCAAAAAACCACATGCCCGAAGCCATCCTTCGTCTCTACGTATCACGCGGGATCGGCGAACGCGGCTATTCACCCAAAGGCGCGAACAATCCATTCTTCGCCATGGCGCTTTATCCAGCGCCAACTATTGATTTAAACAATCCACCGCTTCGCAAAGTCATCGTCGCGAAAATTACCGTCCCAGCCAATCATCCGCTGACCGCAATCAAGAGCACCAACAAACTCATTCACGTTCTCGCCCGCGCTGAAGCCGATGCGTTCGGACGCCGACGAAGCTCTTCTGGTAAACACAGATGGCGACCTCGCCGAAGGCACGTCCTGCAACGTGTTCTGGATTCAAAGCAACAGCATCTTCACGCCACCAATCGAAAGCGGAGCACTGCCCGGCATCACGCGCAATCTCGTTTTGGAAATTTGCGCAGAAACTCTCAATCCCAACAAAAGAGGTCGCCAGCAAACCCGATATTCTCTTCAAAGCCGACGGCGTTTTCCTTTCCCACACCACGATGGGAATTGTCGAAGTCGAACAAGTGGACGGAAAGCATGTCAGCCGTTCGCCGATGGTCCAACAAAATCCAAAAGGCCTATCGCGAGTGCCTCGGCTAATTAGCTCGCGACCGATTTCGGCAGCGTCGAAACCTGAATCGAGTTTCACCGAAATCAGTTTGCGAAGTCGGAAATTTCTCGCCATCCGGCCCTTTGCCCCGGTTCACGGTATATTCTTCGTGAACGATACTATCGGTGGTAATTCCCGCTTCAGGATCAAACCAGTATCGTCCGTAAAATTTGCTGTCCTCGAGCGGAGCTCTTACTCTTGGATTTCGGACTGGTAATCGTTCCTTCAAATTCAATCAGCGCGCACTTGCGGCTCATCGTGCCATTGCCAGCCGCGGAACGTGTAATTCGCATCCGATTGCAAACCGTTGTTCAGGTCATCTGTCTGATGCCACGTATCCCCAACGCGCACCGACTTGTCGGGCAGATGATTGAACTCCACCATCTGCCTCACCGTGGATGTCGTAAACAGCCGGCGCACGTACCCATCTACCTTGCGCATGTTCTTTTTCGCCGTCGCCGCATTCACTTGTTCATCGAGCCCCACCACCTTCACCAAAGTGTCATGCTTCGATAATTCAGCGCTGAAATGTGTGTGAATCATGTTCCGCATCGCTTCCGCAAAATCCCCAACCATCGGCACCGCGCGATTTTCCGAATCGAAATAAAGTTTCGTCTCATCGCCGGTAAAAACCTGCAAAACGAGTGCGAGATATTCGACGTCCAGTTGCTTATGCGCTTTGCTGGTCTCGTTCGTGACCATCAAACGGTAGTCTGTCTCGAAGTGTGTCTCCTGCGAATCGGTCCCAAATTTCCATTTACTGGAACGATAGCTGTTATCTGTCTCTAAATGGAACGCATACCGGCGGTCCGGTTTCAGTTCACATTTCAACTCAACGGCAGGATCACTGGAACTGCCGGTGATCTCCGGCTCGACTTCCGTACTGAATGCACTCGCTTTGTGCGAGCATCCGGAAATCAAAACCAACGTTGCTAAACTAACAGCGCAAAATAACGCGTGCCTCATCTATTGGCATAGACGCTACCCAGACGGAAGTTGTTACGCAAACCTCCGCTACCTCACAGGCTGATCCTTGCAGGATAAGGCCTGCCCGTGAGGAGCGGTGGGGGAAAAGTTACGCGACCAGGGGTGCCAATGCAGGCTGTGCCACCGGACGAACGGACGGAACAGGACGAATGACTTCGGTCACAACCGGCGCGGGTTTCGTTTCAGGCGACGGAATACCAAACACCGGATGGTCGTTGTGCCAGGAAAACCGTTGTGTATGAACATGGCGATCGTCCCAACCCTTTTTGCGCTTCGATTTGGCGTGGTAAACGATCCAATCCTCAGTCTGGCAGGCCGACTTCACGAACGAACAATGTCCAACGCCCCAAATCTTATCGGTCTTCTGGAACACCGGCGCTTCCACAATCTTGCGCCATGCCGACGGCTTCATCACGTCAGCTTCGTTGTCCAAAACGATCATTCCGAGACAATAATCAACCGTCCAACTCGCGCTGGCGGAGTAAACGACGAACGTCTTGCCATTACGCTTTAGCACCTGCGGACCTTCGCAAATGGACATCGTGTTCTTCTCCCATGCTTCAGTCGGGCTCGTCAAAAGTGTACGTTTCTCGGCGAGTGTCCACGGATTGGACATCGGCGCGATATACAGATTTTGCTGTCCATCTTCGCCGCCGGGCCAGCCCGACCACACCATATAACGCTTCCCGTTCGCTTCGAGAATCGTGCCGTCGATAGCCCAACCCTGCGTGTCCAACATGCCTTTGCAGCGGTAAGGCCCTTGCGGATCATCCGTTTCAGCTTCGAGCACCCACATGCGGTGGTTCTTGTTCTTACCATCGTCAGCGGCGTAGTAGATGTACCACTTGCCTTCGATAAAATGTAATTCCGGTGCCCAAACGTTTTTGCTGTTCGCCGCACCTTGCGGCGGCTCCCAGACTTTAACGTTCTCCGCCATGGCGATGTCGAAAATCGTGCCCGCCTTGCGGACGTGCAGGGTCGTTTGGTTACGGCTCTCGCAGAAATAGTAGTTGCCGTTGTGGAAAACCATCCAGGGGTCTGCTGCGGGTGCGGGAATCAGGGCGCTCATGCTCGGTTTGTCTTGAATCCAGACAGGTGTCTTTAACAGTTCGTGTTCGGTTGTTCGTTTTTCCTAAGGCTTTCGCCTTGTTTTTTGGTCCGCCGGTTCCTTGGTCGCCGGACAGGAGGAAATTAGCTAGTGCGATGCCAACGTGAAAAAATCTGACAAATTTCCACCCTGATTTTTCAACACCTGCTTTACTCCTCCAACGTACAAAGAGGAAGCACCAAACCGGCCAACTTTGGTGCCGACTTGGTGCTTTGAAATTTGGTGCTTCTCTGGAGCCTAGTTCGTGGAGCTTGGAGCTTTCTTACCCTCCGGAACCCGCCATCTCCACCCCACCCGGCTCACACTGTTTCGACGGATCGAGCAACTCATTCAGCTTGCTCTTTTCCAACCCGGAAATCTCCTCCGCCACCTGCCGAATTGTGCGATTCGTCTCCATGGCAACTTTCGCGATCTTGGCGGCTTTATCGTAACCAATCACCGGCGCAAGCACCGTGCAATTCATCAAGCTCAATTCCAGGTTGGCATTGCACTTCTCGCGATCAGCCTGCAATCCATTGATACACCGGCGCGCAAATACCTGGCTGCCACTCGCGAGCAGTTCAATCGATTCCAACAAATTATGCGCCAACACCGGCATCATGACGTTCAGTTCAAAATTGCCGAACGCGCCGCTCACCGTGATTGCGCTGTCGTTGCCGATCACTTGCGCGCAAACCTGCATCAACATTTCCGACATCACCGGATTCACCTTTCCCGGCATGATCGACGAACCCGGCTGAGTGGACGGCAATTTAATTTCACCCAAACCCAATCGTGGCCCCGAACCAAGGAACCGAATATCGTTAGCAATCTTGATCAAACCAACCGCCACAGTTTTCAAAGCAGCGCTGGCTTCAACAGCAGCGTCACGTGACCCTTGCGCTTCAAAATGATTCTCCGCTTCGGTCAATGGCAATCCAATCTCCTTCATCAACCCCTGAATCGTCCGTCGCGCAAAATCCGGATGCGTATTAATACCAGTGCCCACAGCCGTTCCACCGAGTGCCAACTCCTCGAGGTTCTTACGCACGCTCTGGACGCGCACAACTCCGTGCTGCACCTGGCTCGCATATCCACTGAACTCCTGCCCCAACCGAATCGGCGTCGCGTCCTGCAAATGCGTCCGACCGATCTTCAACACGTCATGAAATTCCTTGGCCTTTTTGTCCAAGGCTTCGTGCAATTCCTTCAACGCCGGAATCAATCGCTTATCAATCGCCTCCAATGCCGCAACATGAATCGCCGTCGGAATCACGTCGTTGCTCGATTGCCCACGATTCACGTGATCATTCGGATGCACCTTCTTATCGCCACGTTTGCCGCCCATGATTTCCACCGCGCGATTCGCGATCACCTCATTGGCGTTCATGTTCGTCGAAGTGCCTGAGCCCGTCTGGAAAATATCCAAAACAAATTCCGCATCCCACTTCCCGTCCGCGACTTCTTGCGCCGCCTGCTCAATCGCATTGGCGACATCAGCCGATAAATAACCGAGCCCGTGGTTCGTGATCGCCGCCTGCTTTTTAATCAGGCCAATCGCGCGAATAAACGAACGCGGGAATCGCAGATTGCTGATTGGAAAATTCTCAACCGCACGCGCCGTCTGCGCGCCGTAATAGGCATTTGCGGGAACCTGCATTTGCCCCATCGAATCCGACTCAGTCCGAAAAGAATTACTCATAACTTTCTCAATTTTTAATCGCGCGGAGCATGAAGAATCCCTCGCCCTAAAGCAAGGTCAAGCACGGCGCATCTTGCCTCAAGTCAAAGTAGCATTGACACCACATCCGCATGCCCCAACGATACCGAACCTCATGCGTCCAACACGAAAGCTCAACTGGTTTCTAACGCTGGCCATTTCTCTCTGCGTCTTTGTCGCCACAACCCACGCAGCAAACTTAAAACTCCTCTCCGTCAAAAAAATCTGGGATGCCGCTCCGCACAATGCCTTCACCGACCTGACCCGTTTCAACAACCAATGGTTCTGCACCTTTCGCGAATCCCAGGCGCACGTCGGTGGCAACGGCAAAATTCGCATCCTCACCTCAACCGACGGCGACACTTGGAGATCCGCTGCCCTCCTCGAAGAATCCGGCATTGATCTGCGCGACCCCAAACTCTCCATCACACCCGACAACCGCCTCATGCTGACGATCGGCGGCTCAGTTTACGAAAACAAGAAACTCATCAGCCGCCAATCTCGTGTGTCGTTTTCAACAGGCGGCACAACCTGGACCACTCCTCAGCTAGTCCTCAGCAAAGGCGACTGGCTCTGGCGCGTCACCTGGCACAAAGGCCACGCCTACGGGATGGATTATCACTCCGGCAAAACAAAACCCGGGTTTGTCCTCACCGTCGTCGAAAGCACCAACGGCATCGACTTCAAACCACTGCAGGATTTTGAAATCCCGGCAAATCCAAACGAGGCCACCGCACGTTTCCTCGCGAATGATGATTGCATTATCCTCGCCCGCCGCGAAGGCACCGCTAAAGATCGCACCGACAATAGCGCATGGATCGGCGTGGCTTCTCTACCTTATAAAACCTGGAAATGGCACCCTGCGGGAATGTCAGTCGGCGGTCCAAACTTCATCGTGCTTCCGAACGGCGAAATGATTGCCGCCGGCCGCATGAACCCGGGTAAGCAGGCCAAAACCTTCGTCGGCCACATGACCAAAACCAGCGTCACGCCCGACCTCATTCTTCCAAGCGGCGGCGATTGCAGCTATCCCGGCATGGTCTGGCATGACAACAAACTTTGGCTTACGTATTACTCCAGCCACGAAGGCAAAACCTCAATCTATCTTGCGAAAATTGCTATGACCCCGTAGCCGCCGACGTAAGAAGGCGAATTCTCATCAAACTGTGTGGCTAAGGCCCGCGCTGTCTTGATTCGATGTTGGACGTTGGAAGTTGGACGTTCGTCTTCGTTTGTCAGACGTTCGCTTCGTTTAACTCGGATTGAACCCGCCATCCTCCCCTTCGTCCGTTGCGATCATTTGAACAACAGCCGAATCCACCTCTGCCGCGGCGTTCACCAGCACCGGCTTTTTGCCGCCATCCTTTAAATAATCAATAAGGGGCTTCAGATTCGGCAAAATCAATGTTTCCCTCGCTTCCGGCGCTCGGTCCAGACAAAACCCTGCACACTCTACAACCCCGAGCATTTTGAGAGCCCCCTTTCGCACCTCCGCGTTGGAAATCTTATATAAGTCCTCTCGTATCATCCCTGTCCACACCGTAAACCCCTGGCGCGACATCCCTTTTTCAACCTGCAATGACAACTTCTGCAACTTGGCAATCAACTGATCTAATCTCACAAGATTGCGAATAGCATACGTAATACCACAAATTCGTTTGGCGTTTTTTGGGTCCCTTGGAGCTTGGTCCTTGGAGCTTCTCTGGAATTTGGAGTTTGAAGTTTGGAACTTACCTCCCCCCATACCCCTTCCATGCCCACAACAACGCTTCCGGCAACGTCTGTCCCAAAACCTTCCCATCCACATGCTTCGCCTCTTTCGCGAAATCGTAATGATAATGATACCCCTTCGCCTTCAACACCGCCGCCATCCGGTTATTCGCCATCACCCAATTGTGATACGAAGCTTCATCCCGATCGAACCCGATATCGTGATCGCCAACCTCCAACCAAATCCGCAACGGCTTGCGCGAACCCTGCGGAATCAAATGCTCATGATACTCCCAGGCCCCATGCGGCGTCTTTGGATCATCAGGCGACTGTTGCGCCACAAACGTCCCTGAAAAAGTAATAATCCGATGCCACAAATCCGTCCGATACCACCCCATCGTCAACGCGCAAGCACCACCCGAACTCCCACCCATCGTCGCGCGCCCATCCGGGTCCTTTGTAAAATTAACACCGTAATCCCGGGTAATCCTCGGCAACACCTCCGTCTCGATATAATTAGCATACCGATCCGACAACGTGTCGTATTCCAACCCGCGCTCACTGCCCTTCCCATCACCGCCACCTGCGTTAATGAACACCGCCACCATTGCCGGCAAGCGCCGTTCCGCGATCAGATTATCCAAAATATTAGTCACCCGTTTCAAATAATGCTGTCCATCCTGCACCAACAACAGCGGTGCCGCCGTCCCCTTCTTATATTGCGCCGGCACATACACCCAAACCTTCCGCTGATACGGCCCATTCAACCCCGGATAAATTTTGCTATCCCGCGACTCCATCACAAATTCATGCACCGCCCCCTTCGGAACACCCGCGCGCGCCACCACCTCCGCCGCATCCGAATAATTCGGCCCAATCACAAAATTCCCATCCTTCGGCGCCTTCGTCCCATTTGGCGCGCCAAAACACAATCCTGCCGACATAAAAGCTACAACACACGAAATCGAAATCATCCGATGAATAAGACAAGGCAGCATCCACCCTCAATACAACAAACCTCCTCAGCAGCGCAATGCCTCGCATCCAGGTCACCGATTTCCCTCGCGGCCGCTTGTGCCGAAGGCACATACCCGTTAACCCGCAGGATTTTTATTGCTCTCTTATTGAGACTGTGTCGCAATAAGGAATAGTGGGTTTGAAATCAAACAAGTCCCAAATCGAACCCGATCCTGCCGATAAAAACTGGCAAGGCACCGACTCCGACTGCAAGCACCTCTACGGCGATCTGCGCGACGCAGGCGTGACCTTCGAGTGGCAGGATTTCAAGCTGACGAATACTCCCTTCGATTGGGCCACCCGTTTCCAGCAAGGCACCGTCGAGATTTGCCTCAATATCCTTGGCAGCGGCACCGTTATTTGCGCGGGCAAACGGACGGAGTTCACGCAAAGAACCGGTGCTTTTTATTGCCATGGCGACACCCCTCTCACCGCGACTCGCAATGCTGGCGAGCAGCACCAGTTTTTTAGCATAAAATTTTCCCCGGCTTTTTTGCGGGACCATTTGCGTCAAAACACCGGGGGACTCCATTCGCTCATTGGCGCCTTGCTCGCGAAGTCCAAAATCATTTCGGGCGCATCGAACCCTGTGCCATTGAACAATCGTCAACTGCAGTTGCTGACGAGCCTGCGCCATCCGCCCTTCGTCCAGGCGACGCAGTTCTTGTGGTACCAGAGCAAGGCACTGGAATTAATGATCGAGTTCTTTTTTCCAGAACCGAGCGGCAAAGATTTCTTTTGCGTGCGACAAAAAGCAGTCGCTCAGGAGCGGGTTAAAAAAGTCATCGCCATCCTGTCACAACACTTTGCCGAACCGCCGGCATTGGAAGAAATCGCCAGAACCGTCGGGTGCAGCCATTTCTATCTCAGCCGGACTTTTTCCACCGAAACCGGCATGACCATCTCGCTTTACTTACGTCAAGTGCGCATGGAAAAAGCCGCCGAGCTCTTAAAGAGTGGAAAATTCAACGTCACCGAAGTAGCGATGGAAGTCGGATATTCCAGCCCTGGGCACTTCAGCAAAGCTTTCCGTGAAACATTCGATTGTTGCCCCGGACTTTACACGCTGGCTCCAAAACACGCCAAACTGTAGCGAAAGCCCGGGCAATCGTATCGCAACCAAACGCCAGCAATTAGCAACCCAACGCAAGCGCGCGAAACACAGTTGATGCAAACTCTCTGGCGTGAAGTTCAAGTTGATCCTGAAAAAACGAGCACAAGCATTCACTCTCATTGAGTTGCTCGTCGTCATCGCCATCATCGCCATCCTCGCGAGCATGTTGCTCCCCGCTCTAGCCAACGCGAAAGCAAAGGCCCAACGCGCCGACTGCACCAGCAGCCTGCGCCAATGGGGATTGGCCCTGACCATGTATCTGGATGACAACCGCCAAATTTTTCCGCTGGCCAAGATTGCCAATGGAACGCCGGGCGCCCCCGGCTACGACGAGGATCAGCCACACTGGAGCGACTTGGCAGCCTTTCACGCAGCAGGCCAAGGCGACAGTGTCTGGTATAACGCGCTGCCGCCTTACATCGGCAAAGCTGCGTTGTGGGCCTACGCGAATAATCCAAATAACATGTTCAGCAGCAAAACAATTTTCACCTGCCCCGCCGCTCTGATGCAGCCTTCAGAATTTGATCCCACCCGAATCGTTTTCAATTTCGGCATGAACTACAAAGGAAACACAGGGCTGCCCAATGTTAGCTATGGGACCAATTTCGCCGGGACCATGGTCCGCAAACCATCTTCGTTTGTGTTCATATCTGACGTGCGCACCCATTCGACCGAACAGCCGTTCTACGGCACAAATCCGGCAAAAGAAGTGGGCTCGTCGCATTGTTGGGTGGCCCAACTCTCCTCGCGCCACAACGCCGGCGCAGACCTGAATTTTGCAGACGGCCACGTCTCCTATTTCAAATACTCATACATCTGTTCCAACGCCGTGACCAAGGCGGTTGACCCGGGAAACAGTGACATCAACTGGACTTACGATGGCCAACGAGTCCCCTGATTGATGGTTTGCGTTGCGGCTAACCTGTGAGTCACCGCACAACTTGGGCAACATTATGCGACCGCGGAGCACAGCCCCGTCGGGTGGCTTGCGCCACTGCGGGCAGGCTGTGGCGGAACAGGTTTATCCTTCACACCGTGTCTTTGTAGCCGAATAAATTCTGACCTCTGTCCCGTTTTCACGCTACCGCGCTGCCCCAGCAAATATAGTTGACAGTGTTCCACGTTTCTCTAACGTCACTTCCACAGCCACTAACTTGCTCACACAGCATCCGGGTTGGGTTTTAACAACGTAACGAGAGGAAATTTTTATGGTCGTTTCGAATCAGAAAAACGGTTTTACACTGAATGCATACCAGGGCGACGCCAAGACGCTGCTCGCATGGAACATGCCGAAGAACATCACTCAAAAACTTGCCGGCTTCAGCATCCAGTGTCAGCCCAAGGGCAAGTCGTCATACTACCTCTTTAATACCTTAACCTTCGGCAAACCGGCCCAGCACGCGCAAGTGACTGGCGAATTGCCTCATTCCAGCGTCAACGCACCCTTTCAGAAATTCCGCTGGCTCCATGTCCCGGGCTCGTTCCATCAGGGCACCGATCCGGTTTATGGCAACTACACCTACACCGTTACACCTCGCTATTTTGGCGACAAAGAGAACCTTTTGCCGCTCGATCCAAAATTGAGTGTTGCAGTGACGCTTGCCGTCACTCCCTTCGTCAAAGGCGGACTGCAACTCGGTTTTACCCGCGGCTTCATCCAATCGCAAGGCTACGTCAACCACTTTGGGCCAAAAGCCGTCATCGAACCTGACGAACACGATCTGCTCTACGACACCTCAAAACCTGCCGGAAAAAACAAAAAAGGCGAAAGCTTCACCTGGGCCGACGAATACGATTGGCTCGGCTTCACCGCTCGTAAACGCATTTTCGAAGTCCTCGATAACGTCCTCAAGAACAACAAACTAACCATCGACGTCTTCGCCTACGACCTCAGCGAACCCGATATTTGCGCCCGCTTTCTCACCTTGGCCAAGCAAGGCCGCATTCGCATCATTCTCGACAATGCCTCGCTCCATCTATTCGACCCCGCGAAGAAAAACACCAAGGGCTATCCCAAAGCGCCCACTTCCGAAGACAACTTCGAGCAAGCTTTTCTCGCGCAAGCAAAAGATAGAACGGCAATCAAACGCGGCCGTTTCGCCCGTTTTGCCCACGACAAGGTCATCATCGTTAAAGAAGATAATATTCCCGTGCGCGTTTTAGCCGGTTCCACCAATTTCTCCATCACCGGTCTATACGTTAACTCCAATCACATTCTCATCTTCAACGACGCCAAAGTCGCGCAAAGCTACGGCGACGTCTTCAACAAGTCCTGGGACCTGAACGTCAGCGCGACCTTCAAAAACACTCCCTTGGCAACCAAACCGGCGAGTTTCGATTCCAAAAGCACTCCAAATACCGAGATTACTTTCTCCCCGCACACGACGGCAGGAGCAACCAAAATCATCAATCAGGTCAGCGCACGCGTCAAAGCGGAGTCTGGTCGCGCCAACAGCAGCGTTCTCTTCGCAGTCATGGGTCTCTCCAGCGGCGGCGGCACCGTCCTCCCCGTCTTGCGCGATCTCCATAACGACCAAAAAACATTCAGCTACGGCATCTCCGATGCACCCGGCGGTATCTGCCTCTACAGTCCCGGCAACAGTCGCGGCGTCATGGTTACAGGAAAGCCATCCAAGGAAAAACTCCCACCGCCCTTTAACCAGGTCCCATCGGTCGGCAGTCGCCACCAGATCCACCACAAATTCATCGTCTGCGGTTTCAATCGCCCGGATGCAACCGTCATCTGCGGCTCATCCAACCTCACCACCGGCGGCGAAGGCGCTAACGGCGACAACCTCATCACCATCACCGATACCGACGTCGCCACTGCCTTCGCTATCGAAGCCGTGGCACTGGTCGATCACTTCGAATTCCTCGACCGCTTCGCCGAAGCCCCCAAGGCTGACAAAGTCAAACCGTCAGCAGACAAACAAAAGATGGCAGCCGACGCCGGTTGGAACTTAAAAACAACCGACATCTGGAGCACCAGCTTCTACGATCCAAACGACCTCCATTCCAAAGACCGAACCCTGTTCTGCGCCTAAACCGGCCAACACCGATACCGACTTTTATGCAACCGACATCCAGTGACCCCGTCAATACAGTCATGCTGATTAGCGGGGCCATATTCCTTGTGACACTTGGCGTCTTGCTCGTCATCATGGTCGTCGGCAAGCGCAAATTCACCCCGCTATTGCCCTTCTTTGCCTTCCCGATCGTTATGATCGGATTCCCACATATCACCCACGTCAAAATCGCCGGCGCGGAACTCGACACGGGCGACTTGGTTCAATCAAGTGAACAATTCAAGAAGGACCCCAACAACCCCGCTGCTGCCACCGCGTTCATTACCTCAATCGCACAAGTGCAGTACGCTGAAAAGATTGCACCCGAAACGACGATGTCGCCCGAAACAAAATCCAACCTGAACGCGACTGTCAATGCGGTCAACCGCCGGAAGGACCTCACTCCAGAGGCACGCCTTGCCATCGTTCACGCCCAACTCTATTTGCGCGAGACCAACACAGCCTCCGTCACCCTCAATGCAGTCGTCAAAGAAAAGCCAAACATCAAAGCAGCCCTGGCCCCACGCCTGACACGCCTTTTGAACTAGCCTCGGTTCAGCAGCCCAGCCCTGTCGGCGCATTGCCCAAATCAATTAACCGCAGCAGCCGACGTTAGGAGGCTCTAACAGCCGATCAAGACCTTTTCGCGTGTTTTGTGTGTTTCGAGGTTAAACTTTTCCATCCCAGCTTCTAACTTCCAGCCATTTCTTCACCTGTTGACAGACCGTGACTTTCTGTTAAGCTTCTTCACGTCTATCTAGGTAGGCGACGGGCGCTGGAAAATATTCCCCAGACCCGTTTTTCAGTTTTTTGAAATATGAAATTTGCGATTTGAAATTTGAATTATGAACATCATGCCACCCGCCGCAGAAACGCGACCAAGCCGCGCCGACGCGCTTCAAAAGCGGACCAATCCGCACCTAAATAAAAATCCGCGCCACATTTTAGCCCTATCCCAACCGTATTCTCGCCGTATCGAAAATGCGCCCAACTACGTCGAAATACACCTAAATACACCTTTAGCGCTGACAAAAACATTGCAACCCGCGCCGTCGCCAATCATTTTCATCGGAAAGATTTACAAGCCAACATGTCACTCGAAATCAAATCCCCCATCCCATCGTCCGCGCAACACATCCTTAGCAACGACGCGATTCAGTTCATCGAAAAACTCGTCCGCGAATTCAGCCCGCGCCGCAAAGAACTCCTCGCCGCCCGCGTCGAACGCCAGAAACAACTCGACGCCGGTTTTCTCCCCGATTTCCTGCCGTCCACCAAACACATCCGCGACGATCGCAGTTGGAAAGTCGCCTCCATCCCGAACGACCTTCAGGATCGCCGCACCGAAATCACCGGCCCGCTCGATCGCAAGATGATCATCAACGCTCTCAACAGCGGCGCGAAAGTGTTCATGGCCGACAGCGAAGACGCCACCTCGCCGACTTGGGTGAACCAATTGCAAGGCCAGGTCAACCTCGCCGACGCCGTCCGTCGCAAAATCGATTTCGTAAGTCCAGAAGGCAAAAAATACGCGCTCAACGAAAAGATCGCGACCATGATGGTCCGCCCGCGCGGTTGGCATCTGCCCGAAAAGCACGTCCATTTCAACGGCGAGCCCATCTCCGGCAGCTTATTCGATTTCGGCCTCTACTTTTTCCATAACGCGCGCCATCTGCTCGAAAACGGTTCCGGCCCGTACTTCTACCTGCCGAAACTTGAAAGCCATCTCGAAGCCCGTCTTTGGAACGAAGTCTTCAACTTCGCGCAAGACCAACTCAAAATCCCACGCGGCAGCATTCGCGCCACCGTCCTGATCGAAACCATCGTCGGCGCATTCGAGACCGAAGAAATTCTCTACGAACTACGCGACCATTCCGCCGGCCTCAATTGCGGTCGTTGGGACTACATCTTCAGCTTCATCAAAAAGCTGCGCGCCCATCCTAAATTCATTTTGCCCGATCGCGCTCAAGTGACGATGACTGTTCCGTTCATGCGCGCCTATTGCCTGCAAGTCATCCGCAACTGCCATCGTCGCGGCGCCCACGCTATGGGCGGAATGGCCGCGCAAATCCCGGTGAAGAACAATCCGCAAGCCAACGAAGAAGCGCTCGCCAAAGTTCTTGCCGACAAAGAACGCGAAGCCACCGACGGCCACGACGGCACCTGGGTTGCCCACCCTGCCCTCGTCCCGATCGCACTTAAGGCCTTCGACAAACACATGCCGCAACCGAACCAGATCAGCAAACTGCGCGAAGACGTCAACGTCACCGCTGCTGACCTGCTCTCCGTTCCGAAAGGCACCGTCACCGAAGACGGCATTCGAGGAAACCTTCGCGTGGGAATTCAATATCTCGAAGCCTGGCTCGGCGGCCAAGGCTGCGTCCCGCTCTACAATTTGATGGAAGACGCGGCCACCGCCGAAATCTCGCGGTCCCAAATTTGGCAATGGCTCCATTACAACGTCACGCTCGCCGATGGCCGCAATATGGATAGCGCTCTTTACGACCAGTTCCTCAAAGAAGAACTGGTCCGTATCGAAAAAGAAATCGGCAGTGAGCGATTCAAAAACGGCCACTTCGATCAAGCCGTGAAAATGTTCACTCAGTTATCGAAGAGCCAACAGCTCGAAGACTTTTTGACGCTGCCCGCCTACGAGCGTATTGATTAAGTGACTACGATTGACAATGGACAAACCGATAATGACACCGGTGCCGGGCGAGCGCATGTTGCGCTTCGTCGGCGACCGCGTGCGCTTCAGTTTACGGTTGCCGCACGGTTTCCCAACCAACGGCCGCGCCCTCCTGCGTACCAATCTCGGCAAAGCTGATCGCACACGTCAGGAAATCATCAACACGCATGCGGGCAAAAATCCCATGTCCGTTGCTTTCTGGCGCGACATCCCACTGCAGCCACAAACCAATGGCGAGTGGGCCATAGAACTTCCGTTAACCGATGTCGGCTTTTTCCGCGCCAAGGCCTATCTCATCGACAACCGCGGCATGCAAATTTGGCCGGACGGTCCCGATGCTGGTATCTCCGTCCATCCCGACATCTACCGGACGAACAATACGATTTATTGCGCGTTCGTCCGCATGTTCGGCGAGAGCAAGACTGCGCGAAAAACAATCGACGAAACCCGCGACAAAGAATTGGCAAAGCTCGATGCGCAAGGCTACAGCGTCATTCCACCTTCTGGAAAACTGCGCGATGTCATCCGCGAACTACCGCACATCGTCGACAAACTCGGTTGCCGTATCCTCCATCTATTGCCGATCAATCCGACTCCGACAGTCTTCGCACGCATGGGCCGTTTCGGCAGTCCATACGCTTGTTTGGATTTGACGGCCATTGATCCCGAGTTGGTCGAGTTTGACGAACGCACCACCGGCATCGAACAATTTTGCGAACTCACCACTGCCGCGCACCGTCGCGGAGCGCGAGTCATTCTGGATTTCGTCATTAACCACACCGGCTGGGGCTCGACACTTTACGAAAATCATCCCGAATGGTTTTTACGCGAACCGGACGGTCGTTTTGCCAGTCCTGGCGCGTGGGGCGTCAAATGGGGCGACCTTGTCGAACTGGATCCAAACCATGTCGAACTTTGGGACGTCCTCGCCGAAGCATTTCTGACCTGGTGCCGTCGCGGCGTTGACGGATTCCGCTGCGATGCCGGTTACAAAGTTCCCGTCCAAGTCTGGCAATATATAGAAGCGCGCGTGCGGCAGGAATATCCCGACACGTTGTTCCTGCTCGAAGGTTTGGGCGGGCCACTCGAATCGACGGAAAACCTGCTGACCAACGGCGGCATGCAGTGGGCCTACTCGGAACTGTTCCAAAACTATTCGCCTCAGGAAGTCGCGCATTACCTCGATTACAGCTTGCGCCAAAGCGAACGTGTCGGTGTTTACGTTCACTACAGCGAAACGCACGACAACAATCGCCTCGCCGCCGGTGGCGCTAAATGGTCTTTAATGCGCAATCGGCTTTCTGCCCTCGCGAGTGTCGCCGGTGGTTTTGGTTTTACGTGCGGCGTAGAATGGCTGGCCGACGAAAAGATCAATGTGCATTCCAGCCGCGGCATGTCGTGGGGCAGTGAAACGAATATCATCGACCAACTCGCCAACATCAATCGGTTGCTCGCTGAACATCCGTGCTTTTTCGACGGCGCACGCATCGAAAGAATCAGCGACGAGACCTCTCCTGTTTTGGCACTGCGCCGCGATTCCGGCGAAGGGCTTGATCACGTTCTCGTGCTGGTCAACACCGACGCCAAACAAACTCACTCCGTCAAATTGGACGCAGCGGTTTTTCAAGAGCTCGGTTCGCCACGATTCGATTTACTTGGCCAAAAGACGCCGCTCATGGACTCGGGTGAAAAAGCCGTAACGATTACCGTTAATGCCGGTGAAGCTTACTGCTTGTCGGCAACACGGACGCCTATCGGATTTAGCGGAAACGATTATCGCAAGACCAAGTCACAAGCGGCCTGGGCCATCAGTGCGTTGAGCAAAGTTTTACTGCCCGAAGATATCGGGCCTGACTCGTGGCGCGAACTGGCTCAACGCGTCGCCACAAACCCACGCGAATTTCTTGGATCAATTCATCATATTGACCGCCTGCATTCCCGCCGCGATCTCCTCGGCGCGCTCGACGCCGCGAAGGGGAAGTTTCCCGAAGTCGTCACGTGGAGCATGATCGATTCGCGGCGCATCACGCCAGTCCCGCCGAATCACTGGTTGCTGATCAAAGACTCGCGGCCATTTCGAGCAACGTTGAAGACTGCCGGCACTGCCCGCCAGGAACACATCGAGTCAATTGAAGCGGGCAACGGTCACATTGCATTTTTCGCGCCGAGGAAGCTGAACGAATCCACGGATGCCGATCTTCAATTGGAACGCTATGCGCTGACAACCGAACGAGTTTCTGGAACGGTGCGCTTTCTGGGGCTGCAACCCGTGGTGTCGTCGATAGTCCACAACGTGCCGGAAGACGCGATGGTCTTACTGACGAATGGACGCGGTGGCATGGCGCGACTGTGTGTTGACCTTGGCAGGATTCGTTCGAAATACGATTGTGCACTCGCTGCGAATCTCCACCCTGAGTTCCCGGTCGATCGCCACGTTTTCGCTAAACGTCTTCGCGTCTGGGTAAATGCGAATGGTTTTATCACAGCGTTGAATTCGCTCAACATGGTGAGCCTCGAAATCGGACCACCGGCCGTTTGGACTTTTTCGGCGGATGCGGGTGACGGGCGAACCGTCGAGATTCAGCTAACCGCCGATATGCTGGACGACTACAACACGACCGTGTTCCGATTCGTTCGCCCGGCGGGTCAACCGACGGAACTTCCCGCGGAGTTTGACGTGCGTCTCACTGTGCGAGTGGATATTGAAGACAGAAGTTTCCATTGGGAAACACGTCGCAATCCGGAATCTGAAAATCATTTCGCAACGAACTGTCACACGCTGGATGAACTCAGGGGTTTTGTGTTCACTCCGGACCAGACACGTCAACTGCGTGTCGTTGCGACCTCCGGCGTCTATCATCCTGAACCTGAATGGACCGAGCGCGTTCCTCATCCGGTGGAAGCTTCGCGCGGCCAAACAGGCGAAGGCGACGCGTATAGCCCGGGCTGGTTCGAGTTACCGTTGGCTCGCGGTCACAATGTTTCGGTGGTGCTTTCAGCTGACATTCCACCCGCGAGCTTTGACCTGGTGGACGAAGTCTTCCCCGCACGACGAGTCACTAACAAACTCGCTCTCGAACGAGCTAAGTTGCTCGAGAGTGACGCATTCGGCCGCCGCCTCGCGTTGGCAGCGCGCGCGTTCATCGTTCAACGCGGCGCCGGCGACACCGTCATTGCGGGATATCCTTGGTTCCTCGATTGGGGCCGCGACACCTTTATCAGCGCGCGCGGTATGCTCGCCGCAGGAATGGTCGCGGACGTCGCGGAGTTGCTCGTGGTGTTCGGCAAGTTCGAAGCAAACGGCACGATGCCGAATACGATCAATGGTGACAACGCATCGAACCGCGACACGTCCGATGCTCCGCTGTGGTATGGCGTGCTCTGCGAGGAAACTGCCGAGCAGATGAATGAAAATCTGTACACGATTACTGTAGATTCACGCGGACGTCGGATCGTCGACGTGTTGCGCGATATCGCGGTCAATTACGCACGCGGAACTCCGAACGGAATCCGCATGGATCCCGAATCAGGCCTCATATGGAGTCCCGCACATTTCACGTGGATGGACACCAATTATCCGGCATGCACACCGCGCGAAGGTTACCCAATTGAAATTCAAGTGCTCTGGATTCGGCTGCTGCGCCTTTTGGAAGAACTAAACGCCGCGCCCCCGGGCGAACTATGGAGCGAGTTGGCCAATCGCGCTGAAGCTTCGCTGAAGAAATATTTCTGGCTCGATAAGGAAGGTTACATCTGCGACGTCCTGATCGCGCGCGCCGGTCAATCCGCATCGCAAGCAATCCCTGATAACGCACTGCGCGGCAATTTTCTGTTGGCGGTTGCGTTTGGATTCTTCACTGGTGAGCACGCACGTCGTGCCGTCGATGCGGCGGTCCGATATTTGATTGTGCCCGGCGGGTTACGCTCGCTTGCTCCCCTGCCCGTCTCGCCACCGCTCAACGTTGTTGGCAATAATGGCCAGCCCGTACTCAATCCGAACGAACCGTACTCCGGCCGTTACGAAGGCGACGAAGACACACGTCGCAAACCTGCATATCACAACGGCACCGCGTGGACGTGGACATTACCGCTGCTTTGCGAAGCTCTGGTGAAGGCCTGGGATAATTCTCCAACGGCAGTCGCCGCTGCAAAAGCTTACCTCGCGAGCATGGACCACCTGCTGATGAGTGGCTGCCTCGGTCAGATTCCTGAAATTCTCGACGGCGACACACCGCACGCCGAACGCGGCTGCGACGCGCAGGCATGGGGCGTCCTGGAGGCACTGCGTGTTTGGAAACAACTCAACAGCTAAATCGGAACTGAAATGGATTTCATTCCCACAGAGCTGGAAACGATTTTCAGGGACACACCTGAACTGCAACACGCCTACCTCGTCGGCGGTTGTGTTCGCGATGGGTTGCTTGGAAATGTCGGTAAAGATTTCGATGTCGAAGTTTTCGGAGTCACTTACGAGCAATTGGCCCAGGCACTCTCGCGCTGGGGTCGGACCGATCTGGTTGGCCGTTCTTTCGGTGTCGTCAAATTGACTACCGGCGGCAATCACACCTACGACTTCACCATTCCACGCCGTGATTCCAAAGTCGCGCCCGGCCACAAGGGTTTCACCATCGAGTTCGACACTAACATTAGTTTGCGCGATGCCGCTGCGCGGCGCGATTTCACGATCAACTCGATCATGTACAACCCGCGCTCGCGTGAGCTGTTGGATTTTTTCGGCGGCAAAGCGGATTTGGAAAAGCGTGTCCTACGGCACACCAGCGACGCGTTTGGTGAAGATCCGTTGCGCGTTCTTCGCGGCATGCAGTTCGTGGCGCGGTTCAATCTCGAACCAGCCGCTGAAACATTAACGCTGGCGCGCGCAATTTCTCATCACCACGGCCAACTCGCTCCGGAACGCGTTCGCGAAGAGTGGTTCAAGTGGGCCGCCAAAAGCACCAGCCCTTCGGCTGGCTTGAGATTTCTCGTCGCGACTGACTGGATTGATCATTACCCCGAACTCAAAGCCTGCATCACTACGCCTCAGGAACCGGCTTGGCATCCTGAAGGCGACGTTTTCGTGCATACCTGTCATTGCTGCGATGCACTGGCCGAATTGCCACAGTGGCAACAAGAAGACGAACAGTCACGAATCGCGCACATGCTCGCGATTTTGGCTCACGATTTCGGCAAACCGCAAACAACGCGCCGTGAAATGAAAGATGGCGTCATGCGCATCACTTCGCCAGGCCATGACGAAATCGGCGCTGATCTCGCGAAATCATTCATGGATCGCATCAATGTGCCGCTCGCGATTCAGCAACGCGTCGTCCCGCTCGTGCGCAGTCATCTTTTTCACTTCAACACCATTACCGATCGCGGCGTGAGACGTTTAGCAAAGCGTCTCGAACCGGAGAACATTGAGTCGCTCGCGCTGATTATGACGGCGGACAGTTTGGGACGACCACCGCGTCCACCACAGGTGCCGGAGCATGTAACCGAGTTGTTGGAAAAAGCGCATGAATTACAGGTTCGCAAACAACCAGCACCACCGATCCTGATGGGACGACATTTGATTGAATTGGGAATGCAACCAGGTTCAAAATTTGGGGAGATTCTCCACGCCGGTTACGAGGCGCAGCTGGAAGGAACGTTTTTTGATTTACCGGGAGCCTTGGAATGGCTGAAAACGTATCGCGCCACGTAGGATTTGAGATCGGCAAATCGCCATCAGCTCAGCATGCGTTCGTAAATCTGATAATCGCTCCGCTTCATCCCGAGCCATTCGTAGGCCTTTTGCGCAGTCGCGTTGTCACCCTCAACATAGAGGCGAACACCGCAGACATTTCCTGCCTTTTTGGCTTCAGTCACGACGTGCGCGTAAAGCGATTTGAAAACTCCCTTGCCGCGCGCGGACTTATCCACGTAGACACTTTGCAACCACCAGAAGTTGCGGTTGCGCCAGTCGCTCCACTCATACGTGATCAGCACCTGGCCGACGAGGTCTTCACCGAGTTCCGCAACAAAATAAGTCCCTTTGGCTGGATCGCGGACCAAAGCTTCGACACCGGCGCGAACGGTTGCCGGATCGAGGCGAATGTCTTCAGTCTCATGAGCCAGGAACGCATTGAAATCGGCAATGATTTCAACGTCCCGCAGTTCAGCTTTTCGGATAATGGTATTGATGAGATCAGAATACTTGCGCGAGACTCCAAATCAATCTTTGACGCAACCGCGAGCGCACATAGGTTTGCGTGGGATAAAAGGGAAAAGCGTTTGCGGCTGAACCGCCCTCGTTTCCAGCATAAGTGTCTGGAGCGACTCACAGGATGCTCAATGCCGCAAACGCATTTTTTTTCAGGTGCGCGAACTCACTTGGACAATGGATGTCCAGGTAGTAGGATTGCGCGCGATGAAGACCGCTTCAGGCAAAAACAATCCACTTTCGCGTGCGCCGTTGGAACGCATGCTGCGGATTCATCAGGCCCTTCAAGCTGCTGATTACCCGAACGCCAATAAACTGGCGGAATTGATCGAGGTCAGCGCCAAGTCCATTCATCGCGATTTGGAGTTCATGCGCGACCGACTCGGGTTGCCGCTCGCCTACTGTTTTGATCACCGGGGATACTATTACACGCAGGAGGTCAGCAGCTTTCCCACGTTGCAGATCACCGAAGGCGAATTGTTTGCCCTGCTCGTCGCGGAAAAAGCGCTCCAGCAATATCGCGGAACAACATTTGAAAAACCGCTGGTGAGCGCGTTTCGCAAAATGTCGGCATCGTTACCCGACACGATTTCGCTGAGCGTCGCTGACTGGGAACAGACCATTTCCTTCCGCACGCGCGCCGAGCCCCTGCTTAATCTGGAAATTTTTGACGTGCTCGCAAAAGCCGCTGCACAACGCAAGCAACTGAAGTTGATTTATCGCAAACCCGGCCAGCGCGAAACCGAATCGCGCATCGTCGACCCATATCATCTGGCAAACATTAACGGTGAATGGTTCATGTTTGCCTGGTGTCACTTGCGCAAAGCCATTCGAACATTTGCTCCGGCACGAATCAAATCAGTTGAAGAAACCGGCAAAACGTTCGTGCGTCCGCTAAAGTTTTCACTCGATAAACGATTGCGCGATAGTTTCGGCGTTCGTTCGGGCAACGAACAATTCAAAGTCGTGATTCGTTTCAATGAAATCGTGGCCGACTACATTCGCGAAAAAAAGTGGCATGATTCGCAGCAACTGAAGGAACTCGTTGACGGCGGGGTTGAACTGACCCTGACGCTGTCGAGCCTTGTCGAAGTAGAACGTTGGGTCCTGAGCTGGGCAGGCAACGCCAAGGTTATTCAACCGATCGCATTGCGCAAAACCGTCAAGGTCGCTGCGCAAAGGATCATCGACGCAGCTTAACCTCGATAGATGCATCGCGCCGTACACGTCTCGGCGACGACAACTTCCGTCAGCAGCGGTAGCTTTGGCTTGAGCTGTTTCCAAATCCAAATCGCTACGTTTTCACTGGTCGGATTTTCAAGGCCGGGGACTTCGTTCAAGTAGTAATGGTCGAGCTTTTCCCAGATCGGTTTGAACGCGTCGCTCATGTCGGCGTAGTCCATGACCCATCCCAATTTCTCGTCGCAGGGGCCGTTGACGGCGATTTCGACTTTGAAACTGTGCCCGTGCAACCGACGACATTTATGCGCGACGGGCAGATTTGGCAGGAGGTGTGCGGCTTCGAACTGAAATGTTTTTCTGAGTTCCATGAGTAAGGTCAGTGTTGAGATTCGAGAGTGGTCCAGGTGATGAGGTCCGCCAGCGGCGACCGGCCGTCGTGCCGCCAGGTGAGCGGTGGACGTTGCATCTCGCCAAGTGGGCAGATTCGAGTCACGCCCCAATGGGCGAGTTGGACGGCCAGTTCATTCGTCTGCGAGGCAATTGCTGCAAGGCCCACGGTGGACACCTTGTCGCGAACCATCTCGGCCGCTTGCAAGGTTTGCGTCAGATCTGCCACTGGCTTGACGTAGACGAATCGGTTTAAGCACGACATTTGAAAGCGCGGATCACTCTCAAAAATCACCGTCCACGCCGTTGAATTTGAACTCGCCCACATTTGCGTTTCCGGCGAATGCGCGGCACGCACTTCGTAGAACGCGCGCCGTGTCGAGATTGCGGCTGCTTCGGCTGTGGTCAATTGTGCGCGTGGTTGATGTTCTTCGAGGGCGTCGAGTTCTTCGGACAATCGCTGCGCAAACAATTCAGGGGCAACCTTGCCACCGGATTCAACGTAGATAACGTGCGGCGACAGACATCCTTGTTGGTCCCAGGCCGCGACATCGTGAGCGGCGATTTTCGCCAAACCTTTCGTGTCGCGCACGAGCGCTTCACGTGTGATAAAACCAAAACTAACGCGCGTTCCGTAGCCGACGAATCGCGTTTTGACCGGAAGCTTGTTTCGGACCGCCTCGAGCGTCTCATCGCTGCCGGTTGCAGAAACACAATCAGCTTCGGCGAATGCAGCGGAATCTAAAATGTCGGTTCCACCTTTCCATTCCGCGATCTCGATGCACGCGCCAAGCTTTGCATCGGCTTCGTAAATCGAATGCGCGAACAAGCGCGGTATGAATGATTGGCCCGATGGACATTTGACGAACTGCGCCGACCTGACGAGTAAGCCAAGCGCCATATCCAACAGAATGGGATTTGGAATGCTCCCAGCGCCAACATGCATGAGCAATTGCGGGCCGCGCGCAAGCAAACCGTCGTGAAAGCCGTCAAGACGGTTGATGTCGCCGAGTTCTTGTTTTACAAGTGCTTCGAGGTTTTCTGCTGTGAGTTGTTTAAAAAATGAATCCAAGCCGTGCTGTAAAGTGCGTTGTGCAAATCCAGTTTTTGCCGGGCCTTGCTCCAGCATGTGCACGCGAAATAGTGAATCAGTATCCAGCCATTCGCGGCCAAGCGAGTCCAGCAATTGAATGATACTGCTCGTTGAACGTGATGTCAGATACTGCTGCCGATTACGTCGCAACGTCTGACAGGCCTCCGTAATGAGCGTCGGCGTCAAAGAAGCTTCCGCAGGTAAATCGGCTAGAAAATAATTCGGAAGGTTCATTGCTGCTCAATGATTTTCAGCCGTTGTTACCGGCTGCGGAGTTTCGCGATGTTCGAACACGTCGTGATCGCGGCGCCGGATACCATGCAGGAAAGCGAGACCCGCAAGGGAGAGCAGGAGCATGACCGCGAGAATCGCATAAATGCTAAAATAATTTGCGACGTTACCAGCACCGACTCCGAGCATTTCCACCCAACGTCCAACAAACCAATGTGAGATGTTGCCGAGTAAACCACCAATGGTAATGAACAGCCCAAACACACGTCCGCGCACCGAGTCGTGCACTGCTTCCATCAAGGCTGCTTCCACAATGGGATAACTGGCCATGAAGAAAAATCCGTAAATACCAAGCGCAGGTGCCAGCCAATGTGAGTTGAGATGCGGGAAGATAAAGACTGTAAACGCCGCAATGCACAGGACGACGGCCGTCAGGCGGATACGCCCACGATCGCTCCAACTGCCGAAGATCGGGTTGCTGATCAACGACGCGAGATAAATACAACTGAGCGCGATACCGGTTTGCTTCGCGTCCATGCCATGCGCGCGTTGCAAAAACAATGAACCGAGACTCGCGACGCCCATACCCGAGAAATCGCGCAAGCAAAAGAAGAACGCCGCGCTGAGGAACAGGACCCAAAGCATAGGTGTCGCGAACAGCTTCTCATTTGATTTATTGATATCGTCTTGAAACTCGCGCGTCGGATGATCGTGCGCGAGCCACATGAACGCAGCCGCCGCAATGAGCCCGAGAATGCCAAGTTCCAGGACGGGGGCACGCCAACCGGATATCCCGGCGCGCCATCCTGCATAAAACGGTGCGATAAAGAATCCGAAGCTTGCGCCCATTCCAGCAGTGCCGAGCGCTTTGCCGGTGGCTTCGGGATAGAGGCGTGCAATCAGCGATGTCGCCGCAGGATGATAAAAACTTCCACCGAAGCCCGCCAAAACAACGGACAGCAGCGCCATCGGCAACGAATTAGCGTAAGCCAAAGTAATGAAGCCGAGCGCATTGATCGTTAGCCCTATACCGAGCAGTTTCTTGCGACTGAATCGGTCGGCTAACATTCCCATCGGATAACTTGGGACAAAATAGGCAAAGCCCATGACAGTAACGAGCAACGTAGCTTGCGCGTCGCCAGTTAAATGAAGGTCTTTTCGAATGAGCACGTAGAGCGGCAGCAACGCCACCTGGTAAATGTGCGTGAAAGCATGCAACGCGGTGCAAAGCAGTAACGTGCGTTTTCTGTGCAAATGATCGCTCATCGAATCTTCACGTTAATGCATCGCTGGTTGCGTGGCCATCAACGAACAGCCACGCGGTTCGGCTTCTACCGCGCGCCCGAGCAGCTCGAAACCGCCATCGCGCCGAATCGCGAGGTCTTCAGTTTGAATCGCGAGGACCGAATAAACGTTGGCCAAATCAAAGATGCGGACAAGGCCAATGTCACGGACGGCAACTTCTTTTCCAGTCTCCGGCGAAATGATTTGCGCGCAAGCCCACGGTGGAAAACGAAAGACGCGATCTGGGTTATCGTAAGCTTGAGAGCTCAGTTCGCTCATTCCGTATTCAGAGATGATTTGTGAGGGCGCAATCCCGAACCGATCTTCGATCATCGCGAGTAATTCTGTTTTCGGCACGACGCGGCTGCGGCCTTTGTATCCGCCGGTTTCGAGCACGCGCGAGCCCGACGGCAATTTGAACCGAATGTTTCGAGCGGCCATTTCATCCAGGAGATGGACGAAGCTGAATGCCGTTCCAACAACCGCAACCGGTTCACGCTGGCTACAGAACATTTCCAGCAAAGTCAGGGTTTTATCGGCATTCACAACCCATGCACGATCTTCAGCAATGGTTCCTGTAAATACCGTATCGTGAACGTCGGCAATCGTGCCGAACATATGGACCAAAGAGGAATTCGGCACGGCGGATGCCGACGGCGTTAATGAGATAAACCTCAATTTCCTATCGCGCTCAAAAAACTTTTCGGAAAACCAACGCATTAATGACGCTTCGTAAATCATCAGCGATTGGTCGGAATGAAAATGACGGCTTGGACGTTGTTCGGTCGTGCCGCTTGAATGGAAGACGCGCGTCCGCTCTTCAGGCGCGAGGCTGGTCAGTTCGAAATCCTTGAACGCACTTGTCGGGACCGATGGGATGGCGCACCAGTGCGCGGGCTTGGCATTGCGTAAGACACGTTCGCAAAGCTTACGATAGGCCGGCACGCTGTCGAACTGCAATTGAAATAACGCCAACGCGAGTTCGTTGAATCGATCAGGATCGTTCTTACCGGAATCAATAAATGCCAGCAACTCCCTGAAAAATCCCGAAGTGAATGAAATTGTTTCATGTGCGGTTTTGCGAACCCGGACTTTCCGGTTTCGGCTGGTTTTCCGCTACAGCCGCGACTGAAAATTATGTTACTTCGACGCCGTCGTAGCAGTCTTGGTGAGGGTCCAGTCGAATATGACCTTCACCTCATCACCGCACTTCATTAATCCCAAACCGAAGCTCGGGGCCGGCGGCTTGACGCCGTAAGCGGTCATTTTGACGGGAGCGGATCCGGCGATCTTCAGTTTGTCTTTCTCCGGCACGTCGATCGTTACGGGAAATGTAACTTTGTTCGTCACGCCCGCAATGGCGAGTTCACCGGATGCGTCGAACTCGAACGGCTTACCGGCGGCATGCGGTTCTTTGAACGTCAGTTCAGTAATATGACATTCAATCTTCTTGTTTTGAGGTTCTTTCAAAGACTCCTGCATCAAACCTTCCATAACCTGCGGCATCGCCTTCGCGTCGCTCTTGAGGGAGCGAACGGGAATGATCACTTGCGATTTGATCGCGAGTTTTTTGTCCTTGAGACCGGGAATGGTCGCTTGCGCGGTATCGAATTGGACGCCAGGCTCAAACTCGACAAAGCCGCCGATCAACGTGCCTTCCATTTCCCAATCGTGCGCAGTTGAAGTGCCTTCGATTCGCACTTTGTTCCCAGCCGGTTGAGATTGATAGCGATCCCCATCCGCAGCATGTAAACCGAGCGCGGACGTTAGTGCGATAGTCGTGAGTATTAGGCGTGTTTTCATTTGGTGCTTTGCTTGAAATTAAACTTCGAACCATTCGTTCTCGAACTTGATCCGTGTGTTTTTCATCACGGCTTCATGTGTCTTAAGAGCGATGACGGTGGCGTCGAAACCGTCCTGCCAAGTGGCGGCGGGATGTTGTTTGAAAGCGCTATGTTTCGCCGCCTGCATCTGCTCGGCCATCGCTTTTTGATCGCTGTCACCGTAGAGCTGAACGAAGTCGTCAATGGCTGCATTAATTGCCACCGCGTTGATCATGAAATTTTCCAGGCAATAATGCAGAGCAGAAAACGGATACGCTGAATCCTCCGTCGCTTTGGTGCCGAGTGCTGCTTGCTTGGTCGCGTTGGCGACGAGTGCGACACCAGTTTCTTTATAGAACTGGTCCTTGCGCGCGTAGACTTCCCAACCGAGCAGCGGAGCGTCGACTTCCTTAAACATCCACGCCTTGTTTTCGCGCAGCATGATCGAAGCGTCGACACCGTAATACATCTCGTAATCAGCATCGAAGGAACTGGCGAGAGTCGCGTCGTACATGAACTTCGCGCCTTCGGGATATTCGAGCACAGCCTGCATCGTGTCAGGGATATCGCGACCATCGTTCCACAAGAGAATCGAGCCAAAACCATTGACTGCGGTCGGACGCGTTTTCCAGAACCAGGTAACAGCGTCGAGTTGATGAATGCCGATTTCACCAGCGAGACCAGCGCTCGTTTCGCTATGCAGGCGCCAGTTCACGATCTTGTCGCGATCGGGATTGGACGACGGCCGTTGCCAGCTTTGTTTATTGTGCCATTGCGCGCGCGCCATGATCTGTTTACCAGAAGCGCCCGAGCGAATGAAGGGCAAAAGAAATTGGCGTTGCGGATGCGAGCGTTCCTGCAATCCGCTTTGGAAGTACCGAACTGAATCGCGAGCGGCGCGGGCAATCGCCTTGGCGTCCTCGACGGTATGGGCCAACGGCGCTTCGCAATAGACATGTTTGCCGGCCTTCAACGCAGCAATCGCGATGTCTTTGTGCAAATGCGTCGGCGTTGCGACGATGACGGCGTGGATATCTTTGTTGGCCAGCAACTGGTTGTAATCCTCATATTGCTGCGCCTTGGGGGCCGCTTCGGAGTTACGAGCGAGTGCGCGTTTATACGTGTCGCAAATGGCGATGACGTGCGGTCCGTTTTCTTCTTTCTGCTGAGGAAATTGTTGGAGCGCATCGAGAATGGCACGGCCTTGCACGCCCATACCGATGATGCCGAAATTGAGACGCGGAAGGTCAGGGATTTTTGTCAGTTCCGGTTCGGCGGGAGTAGCAGCGGCGTTCGCATCTTCTGCGCGAAGTTCGATGCC
This sequence comes from uncultured Verrucomicrobiae bacterium, assembly GCA_963702845.1. Lineage (GTDB taxonomy): Bacteria > Verrucomicrobiota > Verrucomicrobiia > Limisphaerales > Palsa-1400 > JAICXV01. The sequence goes on from OY969763.1 coordinate 3,088,121, forward strand.
GCCCATCAATGCCATCAATGTCGCGACGGAAGTACCTTTCTTAAGGAAATCGCGGCGATTCAATTCAGATTCGTTTTTGTTCATGCGCCTCTCGTGTATATCGGACGTGCCAGCGAGACTACTAATTCACAGCGGTGCTGAGCGCATCGCCGGAGGTCTTCGCCTTGGGTGATTTGAGTGATTTTGCGGGTTTCGCTTTTACAGCTTTCGCAGCTTTAGGAGCGTTAGAGCCTTTGGAGCCCTTGGATGTTTTGGCCGTCTTATAGAAGTAACTACTTTCGCCGTTCATGATGCGGACATCGAACGGCGACAAATCGCGAACGCGCATGTTGCGATACGCCACAGGGCCGTGACCACCTTGCAAAATGAGCGGGCTTTTTTCGGCTGACGGAGAATCGGGAGCTTCGGTGCTAACCTCAGAGAGTGGTTGCTTGTCGTAAATCGGATGGTTATTTACCGTCACGCTGACCTTATCGCCGATCAGGATGAGCTCGACGTTCTGCCAAACACCGGAAAGAGGAAGCGCAATCTTGTCCAGAACATCGTAACGACCGCGCAAAAGAATACTGCTCGAACCGTTGCCCGCTACCACATATTCGAAGCGCAGGACGAAGTCGGTATGAGGCTTCTCGGTGACAAGATCATTGATGGATTCGTTCGCATGCTCAATCAACATGCCGTTAGCAATGTGCCACGGACTTTCCTTTTCGAGATTGCGGACATTCCAATTTGCCAGATCAACACCGGTAAAGAGAGCTTGATAACCGTCGATCTTCTCGCGTTGCCGCAATTTCAAAGCGGCATTCTGAGGCACTGCGTCACCCTGCTCCAACCCGAGCGCCCAGCGAATTGCTCCCAAAACGTGGTCCTGGTAAGTCGGGCTGTCCCAAACTTCTTCGCGATGGCCAAGTGAGGTGTAGAACACTTTGCCTCGGCCGAATTGTTTGCACCATGCCACCGGATAATCACCGGGCGTTCCGTTGTTCGGGTGCTTGTTCAGCGTCAGCAAACCGTGCACTTGGTCACGATGGAAGTTTTGCAATTGGTAAATCTCGTCGAACACTTCGTACGTCGCGCCCAACCGGCGGGTTGCCGGATGGCGGATGTCCTGGTTGACGCAAGTCACGCTAACTTGGGGTCCGTGCTGTAGGAATTCGCCGCCGATCATCTCGATAAAGGGCGAATATTTATGTAAAGTGTCCGTGGCCGAATGCATGCCGATGAAAGCATGGCCGGCTTTAACCCAGTTTATAAACGCGTCCTTATCGGGAATGGGAAGTTCGCCGGTCGTGTTCGCGAAAATCACGCCGTCATAGTCATTCAGCGCAGCGGGCGACATCAACTCGGCGAAGTCGTGACGCATCTTTTCCATCCATTTGTTTTCTTCAGCGGTGTCTTTTGGACGCGGACCGCTGCGAATGACGGCCACCACTTTATAAGCACCGCTTTGAGTCCCGAGTTTGTTCAGCACGCGTTCGGCGGTGATGACGGAACTATGTGGGAACCCTTCCGTAGCCGTGACGACCAGAACCCTTTTTGGTTCGGCGTGAGCGAACGAGCAAGCGAGCGACAACACGACAGTCAGCAAGAACGGACGCAACATTTTCATAAAAGGCTCAGCCGGACACATTGGTGTCGCGGTTTTTAATGATTCAGAGCTTTAGCCTCTGGTTCAAGTTTTTTCGGCGGTAAGTGGCAGGAAACAGGTAAGGTTTTGGAGGTCAGAAGCTGGACTTTCGCCTTACACGCGGCGCTTGCCTTTAGGGCGTACAGCAAAAGAGCCCTGGTAAATAAAACCAGGGCTCGTGCAAAACTGTTTAGCTTAGTGACCGCGGCTGTTATCGCTTCGGTCGGCGCGAGAGGCTGCGGGTGCAGCGTGGCCACCACCAGAAGCTCCGCCTGCGCTGTGCGCTGCGGAACTTGCAGGAGCAGCGGCCGAATGACCGGCCGGAGAACTCGGCGCGGATGCCGAGTGCCGGAAGTTGCCTGAACCGTAGTAGTTCGCTGGCTGTTCGACGGTCTTAGTCGGGCTCGGACGCTCCGCCGCGGTGGAATGAATGGTCGGTTCATGGCTCGGCGTCGTCGGAGTAAACGAGTGAGTAGTGTTCGCACTAGAAACCCGCTCCGCGACCGACGGGGAATGCGATGCTGATGATGCGCTCACGTTCTGCCCCGGCCACGATTGGTGGACTTCAGGACTGGTCGAAGCTGAGTTCTGTCTCACTGGAGGAGATGCAGGTCGTGCCGGTGTCGAACGCGGCGTGGAAAACGACTCATGGGAGTTGACCTTCGGAGTAACCGTTGGCAAATGGCTTGCCGATGGCCGCACGGGAGCGGTAAATGCTGAACGCGTTTGCACGGAACCAGCCGATGACGTCCTGCTCGCGGTGTTAATCAACACAGGTTTGTTGTGAACCGTTGATGTCGCCGATACTTTGGCGATGACGGTCGGACTTGGACGATAAACGGCCAACGCCGGTTTGTTGCCGACGTGTTCCATACGACCGTGTGCCGCCGCCGATGACGTGTCCCTTAAGACGACCGTTTGCACCGGTTTATGGGTGACCTGCGTGATCCTGTCCTTGCTGATGCCATTGTTGATGATCGTTGTTTTGTTCACGACAACCGTGTTTTTGATGACAGTGCTGTGATTATAAATATTCACGACTTCTGTGCGTGAAGGCTGGTGTTGCCAAGGATGATGGTCGGTGAAGTGATCGTACCCAACGAATGTGAAGGCACCAATCGACAGGCCAAAGCCCCAATCAACGTGTCCGCCATGTCCGCCGTGTCCTCCAGCCCACACGATGCCGACACCGGGCCGCCAGGCTGCGTATGGTGGCAATGGAGCCCAACCACAATAACGATCGTGCTCACGCCAAGCGACCCACGCCGGTCCCCATGTGCTATCCGGAACCCAGCACCAACCAAATCGCGGCGTGCTACACCAACGACCATAATGGAACGGAGCCCAGCCCCATGAATAATAGGAGCGCCAATACCAACCGGCATCGGTGTTTACCCAATATCCATTGTCGCAATAGGGACGCCAACCGGTGTTGACGACCGCGGCGCTCGGACGCCAGCAACGTCCGTAGCCTTCGACGTTGACCCATGAACCGTAGGGTGAGAGCGAGTCGTAGAAATAGTTCACGGTTACTTCCGGAGGCGGTGCTTGTTCCACAACAGTGGCGGATGCAGAAGGAGCTGGTACATCAGGCGGCGCAACCGGTGCATCAAACCCTGGGTCTTGCGTCACATTGTAGGTCGGGACTTCTGGGCTGCTCAGTGTAGCATTCGACGGTGGTGTCGGGATCTGTTGCTGCGCCGGATCAGCAGGAGCGGCCGCGAGAGCCGGCTGACCGCCGGTCTTTCCATTTTGCATCAACGCGTTGATGACGTCCTGAGAAACGCCCACGTCGTTGAGGTAAAGAATTTCGTCCGCAGTCGGTTTGAAGGTGTTACCGGAATTCTTGATGTATCCGACCACCACGTCATCGCCGACGTTCGATTGCGTCAGCTTAATGACATCGGCTAAACCGGGTGAAAGGTCGGCGGGCAATTTCGGCAATTCCGCTGGCGCGAGGTTCGTAGATGCCGGCGCGTTTGCGGGAGCCGGTGCGGGGGTGTCGGTTTGCGCGCGACTGGTTGTCAGTTGGGCAATGGTTCCGGTCAGGACAAGCGCCGTAGCGCCGACCATCCAACCTCGCTTTTTTAGGGTGTTCATAAATCTCCGTTTTAAAGCTGATTTGCAGCTCTGCATTTTAGTCGTTTCGCGCTCTTTGCCACAAGTTTATCCCAACCGTTTTGGCTGGCTGACCGCCCGTGGCTTCTTCGCGAAACATCTGACCATCGGACGCCGGACAATCATAACTATTCAAAAGCCCGGCGAATACTTACATAAGATGCTCTAACGTAGGCATCTGCCCGATGGCGCAAAAGTGGCAGGAGCTTACGGCAGGTTTCGGTTTTCGCAAGTGGAGATGGTCCGGGAGCATTACCAGTTCCACAACCACCGACAAAATATTTTTTTACTTTTTGCCGTTATGAAGCGTTATAAGCCGTTACAAACCGTTTTGAGGCGTTTTGACGCAACGCGCATTCTGGTCGCGCCTTGCGCCCGCAATATCCGGCACTCACCTTACTTAGTATCAAGGAACACGAGCCGACAGAGTCGGCCCAATGGACCTCAGCATCTAATTAGTAACTACCTTTGTCAATAATGAAGTGTTGTGTTGCTGAATCAAATTCACACGGCTACTTAGGCAGCACCCGATAAAATTTCTGCAGCTCCCCGGCAGATGCGTTGATCGTCACTGAAGTAACTGCGCCTGTTCCAACTACCTCGCTGACGGTTTTCCAGTCGTGGCTGCCCAGGTCGGTTTTCGACTGCAATTCGTAGAGCTTGCCGGATACGGACGTCCAACTAATCACCGCTTCCGAGGAACTGACACTGGTCACCGACATGATAACCGGACCGGAATCAATCACAGTAGTTCCGAGACTTAGTCCGTGCGGCCCAGCACCACCGCCCTGGGTATAGTTCAACACGATGCTCCCGCTGGAGAGCGATACGGAGAAACTGCCGGTGTTGAATGTCCCATTCACGATACTGACAAACTGGCTATTGCCGGGGTTCAGTCCGCCAGCGAGGCTGACAATCGTCCAGCTATGATTTGTCTGCCAGTACGAATCGCCAAAATCGGGATTGGTTGCCGTTCCCGCAAATTGTATCGAAACCTGTGAACTGCCATTCAAAACCAGGTTACCTCCTGTGATCTGGAGTTGATCGAAATTGGTTCCGGCAACACCACTGGTGTCGTCTGCGAGAGAGTAGAGGTTCCACACATCGGTTCCTCCGCTGCTCAGGTTCAATCCGTTCTGAAGCCTCAGCTTGCCGAGCGCACTGCCACCGGAAATGTTTCCGCCAGAGTTGACCACGACATTGCCACTAATCAATCCGGTTCCAGCAATCGTCCCGCTGGAATTGACCTGCACGGTACCCGTTCCTGTGCCGCTGGCGTTTGCATTGTTAATGAGAAGCGTCCCGGCATTAACGACCGTTCCACCGCTGTATGTGTTAGTTCCGCTCAAGGTCGCGATGTTCGTCGTGCTCTTGGTCAACGTGGCAGTGCCACCGAGAACAGCGGAGACATCACCACTGCGCCGCACATCATAACTGCTGGCGGTCAATACGCCTGAACCGATTACTCGGGCATTGCTGCCGTTGAGGACCACTGTATTAACCGTTTCATTAAATCCATTTAGGTCCACCTTTGCACTATTGCTGATCGTCAGCGTCGTGGTGTTCGGAATGACTCCATTAGTTCCTAATTTCAGGGTGCCGACGACGACAGTTGTTTCACCCAGATAGTTATTGTTCGTGTTGTTGAACACGAACGTGCCTGCTCCGCCGTGGATTTGCGATGGGAAGCTCGCGTATCCAGGGAAAGTAATTCCACCAGGCCCGGTGAGAGGCGCATCGAGCGTTAGAGTGACCGAACTGGAACGAACGCCCATTTTGTTGCCCGCTGTCGTGCCAAGTGTAACACCGCGCGTGCTGTCCAGATCTGGCGCGGTTCCGTCAAAGCCAATGCCGCCGCCGTCGATCTTAATGAAGTCTGCAACGAGAGTCGGTGGAGCGCTGCCAAAGCGTCCGACGGCTGCCACTGAAATAATGCCGCCGTTAATGCACCATTTGCTCACGCTATTGTTGGTGCTGGTCAGATGAATACGCCCCGCCCCGGTCTTGGTGAAGTTTGTGCCGGCAATGGGACAATCGAATGTCAGCCGATTGGTGTCACCGACGTCTACGATTTTGTAGTCGGCTCCATTTCCGGTGCCCGCGAACGTGATCGTATTCGTTCCTTCAAGGTAATAGGCGGACGTGCCTGCGATGATCTGTTTAACAGTAATCGCCACACTGTTGGTAACGCTTCCGGCGACGCCATCGAAAATGGCGTTCTTGCCGTTCGAATTATTCCAGGCCTGGTTGAAAGGTCCTGCGGAAGATTTGGCCCAGTTGTTACTGGTGATGTTCCATGTGCCTGAACCACCGAGCGCCGAAGCATCACCCGACCAGAACAGGTCGTTGGTGCTGGAACTGGTAAAGTTCAGAACCACGCTGCCACTACTGAGTGTGGTCGAGAAGTAACCTGCGGCATTTGTGGGATTGATGATCGTGGCGAAGCTCGCGTTGTTTGTATTCTGCCCGGCGTTGAGCCTGACGATTGTCCATGAATGATTCGTCCGCCAGAACGGATCGAGGATGTCTGGCGAAGTTGCTGTGCCGGAGAAGCGGATGAGCAGTTTGGAACTGCCGCCCAATCGCAGGTAGCCGCCGGTGAGAACCAGTTGATCGAAGTCTACGCCAGCCACACCGTTCGAATTATCCACATTCGCCGCAAGGTCCCAAATGTTTGTTCCAGCGTTTGTCAGCGTCAACCCATTCTGCAATGTTAGCGCTCCAAGAGTATCGCCAGCGGAAATGACGCCGCCGCCATTGACTATGACATTACCGCCAATGAATCCGGAGCCAGCGAGCATGCCATTGGTATTAACCGTCACAGTATTGGTTCCCGTGCCGCTGCTCGGACCGGGGTTGTTCACCACTAACGAGCCGCCATCCACAGTCGTCACACCACTGTAGGTGTTATTGGTTGCAAATACGGTCCGTCCTCCGGCACCGCCGCTCACAGATCGGCGGAAACTTCCGATGCCCGAGATCTGGCCCGAAAATATCTGGTCCGGCGCGTTCAATAAACTGTACCCCGTCAATTGTGTCGCCTTATCTCCAGCGTTTCCGATGACAATGGGCTGCGTAAAACTGAATCCGTTTGTCAGCAACAATTCAAAAGAACCAGCTCCAGTAGAGGTCGTGTTACGAAGCGTCAGTGTGCCAGCCGTCCCGCTCAACGTGCCGCCGTAAGGCAGTTGCGTCACATTTGCAGTGGCATCTCCGTTGTTGATGCTCGAATTGGCGGTAAGGAGCAACGGGTTGAGAATGGCATTGGCCAATACACGGTTTGTGCTGAGAACAATTGCGCCACCCGACAGATTCAATTTTCCAACGCCACTGCCAAAGCGGCCCACCGCATCAATGGTCAATGTGCCAGCACTGACAGTTGTATCGCCCGTGTAAGTATTGGCAGCGCCCAGCGAAACATTCCCGGTGGTTGTCTTGGTCAAGGTTCCGTTTCCGGCCAGAATGGCGCTGACGCTCGAGCCCGCCGTGTAGCCGCTGCCGCGCAAATCAAATATGTTTGCAATCAGGCTGCCGGTTCCAACCGTGTCGAAAATACGCGAGTTGGTGCCGGTGCTATCGAGTGTTACTGCCGCAACCGTCTGAGTTTTTCCGTTCAGATTCAGGCGGCCGTTGAGTGAAGTGCCGCCAAGGATAATCGTCGTTCCCAAGGGGAAGACCTGATTCGTTCCGGCGCGCACTTCGGTCGTTTTGATTCGCGTCGCGCCGCCCCAACTGTTGTTGGTGCTGCTCAACACGAATGTTGTGTCCGAGCCCGCCTCTCCTGCCGGCCATTCCGATGGATCGGGGAAGCTTAGATCGCCGGGGCCGGATATCGGACCATCAATCGTAATAACCACTGACGCATTGCTCGCGCCGATTTTGCCGCCGCCGGACCCCAGATAAATTCCGCGAGTTGCTCCTATAGAGAAACTGCTGGGAACTCCCAATGCAGTGAAGCTCAATCCCCCAGTGTCGAGAGTCAGGAAATTCGTCACCAGCGAAGCAGGATTACCGGTGCCGAAGATTCCGTTGGCCGGATTGGACGTCACATTACCGGTGCCAATCGTGCCGTTTTTGACTACCCACAGACCGACCGAGTTGGCGGTGTTGTTCAGATTCAAGCGTCCGCCGCCGGTCTTCGTCAACACGGAGCCCGCGACCGGGACCTTTATGGTAAGGTTATTGGTTGCATCTCCGTTATTGACTCCCGGCACATCAACACCCGCCCCATCCCCGGCGAAAGTGGCGGTACTACTGCCCTGAATTGTGTAGTTGGAACTTACGATTATAATTTGATTTACAGTAACGTTCGCACCGATAGTCACTGTGCCGCCAGTTCCACCAAACGTTGCCGTGTTGGTCAAAGAGTTGTTCCAGATGAGACTGAATGGCGGCGCGTTCGTTGCGCCCCAACGGGTGTTGGTTACATCCCAAGTTCCCGTGCCACCCAACGTGCTGCCGTTAGCCGACCACCAGAGCGAACTCGAGATCGAAGTCGTAAACCGCAGAATGATGTTTCCCGAGCCATCCACTTGGTTGGTAAATGTTCCGCAGCTATAGGTTCCGTTGACGATCGATGCGAATGCAGCATTGCCGAGGTTCGATGCGCCGGTCAGGCTGACGATTTTCCATGCGTGATTGGCGCGCCAGAACTGATCGAAATCGTTGGGCGTAGTGCTGCCGTTGAAGCTGAGCTGCAATTTGGAAGTGCCGCCCAATTGGAGTTGCCCGCCAGTCAACAGCAACTGATCGTAATCCGTTCCAGGAATGCCCCCGGATGCGTCGTCCTGCAAGTTGGCCAACTCCCAAGTGTTTGTTCCTGAACTCGACAGGTTCAAACCATTCTGCAGGGTCAAAATCCCGACTCCATTACCTGCCGAAATTGTGCCGCTGACCACCACGTTTCCTGCAATTTTGCCGGAGCCATACAACACGCCACCGGCGCTGACCGTTACAGTATTCGTTCCCGTGCCACTACCGGGACCCGGATTATTCACCACCAAGATGCCGCCATCCACAGTGGTCACACCGCTGTAGGTGTTATCGGCCGCAAATACGGTACGACCTCCGGAACTGCTGCTAACAGACCGGCGAAACGTTCCAACACCGGAAATTTGACCCGAAAAAATCTGATCCGCCGCACCCAATGGGCTGAACGAAGTTAACTGCGTGGGTTTATCTCCTGCGATTCCAATGATAATCGGCTGCGCGAAGTTAAAGCCGTTCGTCAGCAAGACATCAAAAGAACCAGCTCCGGTAGAGGTCGTATTGCGAATTGTCAGCGTGCCAGACGTCCCGCTCAATGTGCCGCCGTAAGGCAATTGTGTCGGGTTGGCAGTGGTGTCTCCATTGTTGATGCTCGAATTGGCTGTAAGGAGCAGCGGGTTGAGCAGCGCATTGGCCGTGGGACGATTCGTGTTCAACACGATGCTGCCACCCGCCAGATTCAAAGTCCCCGCACCACTTCCAAAACGGCCCACTGCATCAATGGTCAACGTACCAGCGCTGACAACCGTGGCGCCTGTGTAAGTGTTGGCAGCGCCCAGGTAAATGTTTCCGGCGGTGGTTTTTGTCAGAGTGCCCGTCCCTGCCAGCACAGCGCTGACACTGGGGCCGCTGGCATACGCGCTTCCTCGTAGATCAAACAAATCAGCCGACAAACTCCCCGTGCCATTGGTGTCGAAGATTCGGGAATTGCCGGCGCTGTCCAAAACCACCGTGGCTACCTTTTGGGTATAACCATTTAAATTGAGGCGTCCATTAATGGAGAGATTGCTGATGATGAGCGATGTGCCAGTCGGGAAGACCTGATTGGTGCCCATGCGGATTTCAGCGGTCTTTATTCGCGTCACACCTGTCCAACAATTATTGGTGTTGCTAAGGATGAAAATGCAGTTGTCGCCGTGAATCTGGCCCGGAAATTCTGTAGTGCCCGGGAAACTCAGTTCGCCAGGGCCGCTGATGGGGCCGTCAATGGTGACGATGCCTCCGGTGCCATTATTGCCGATTCGACCGCCGTTCGTGCCCAGATAAATACCGCGGTTTGCACCAACGGTCATCGCAGCAGATGCGCCGAAGCCCAACGCTCCGCCATCAAGCGTGATGAAATCCGGATCGAGCGCGGCAGGCGCTGACCCGAAGAGCACATTCGCATTATTGCCGGTGGTGGAAGTAATCATCCCATCTTTCACCACCCACTCGTTCACGGAATTGCCCGTGTTATTGCAGTTGAGCCGGCCGCCCCCGGTCTTCACGAGCAACGGCCCGGCCAGCGGGCAACTCACCGTCATAACATTTGTCGTACTGCTGCTCAGCGCACCCGGATTGCTGATGCCGGAATCAACGCCTGTAAACGTTATCGCGTTTGTGCCTTGCAAACCATACAAGGCAATTTGAAAGATCAGTTGGTTGACGGTGATTGGTTCGCCAATGGTATTCGTTCCGGCAGTGCCGCCGAAAACGGCCATATCGCCATTGCCGTTGTTCCATGTCAGATTGAACGGTCCGCCCGAAGAAAGCGCCCATTGGTTGCTCGTCGTGTTCCACGTTCCAGAACCGCCGTAACTTGATCCGTTCGCTGACCAATAACGCGTGCCTGACACGACCGTCAGTAACGCCGGATCACTGTCTTGAGTATATGCGCCTCCACCCGAGGTCACGACGACGGTGTAATTTCCAGCGTCAGTCGCGGCGACGTTGTTCACTGTCAAACCGGTAGTGGTAACGCCCGAAACGTTGCCGCCATTCGACAAATCCACGCCATCCTTCTGCCATTGATAAGCCAGATCAACCCCGACGGCTGCGACGGTAAATACGGCCGAGCTACCGGTGGGCAGTGTCTGACTTTGCGGTTGGGCCGTAATCACTGGTGGACCGACTAAAGCCAGGACAGTCAACATGTCGTAACGAATTACAGCATTGGTACTATAACTACCGGCAGGGTCGGCTGGCACATACGCAGCGAGGCCTGATCCGGTTGCCGTACTCTGGAATTCAGTAACAATTCGAACAGCAAAGTTCGTATTGGCGTTTACATCCAGCACTTCAGAAAGATCACTCGATTGGAACACAAACTTCCCGAAGTTGGTGTTTACGATCACATCTCCATCAATCCAATCTGTTCCATTGGTAGTGTATTGAAGGCGGGAATAGCGGCTGGACTGGGCATCGTTATACTGTTCCCAAGTGACGACAAGGTTCTGATATCCCAGCGTGCTGACATTGACCTGTATGCCGTGGGTCTTATTGCCAATATTGGTGACGGCATAATTGGTTATCGCCCAGCTCGAATTATCGGTCCCTAGCGACGCAACATCCGTGGAACTTCCCGCCGCAAAACGGCTGTTTGCTCCGCCAATGACAGTCACAGTTCCAACGCCTGTCGAGGGTGCGTTTGTGCCAGTAGTGACGTTTGCATCAGCAGTTGGACTATTGAAATTCCATTGCACAATCTTGAGCAAATCTCCGTACGGAACTGACAGCACTGCGCTATTGGTCAGGTTGGTTGCGTAGGGACTGCTTAGAATGACACTGTAGGTGCCCGCATTTGTCACGTCGTTGACAGTAATGTTGATCGCGCTGGTCGTCTGGCCGGAGAGATTTCCACCATTGAACTGCCATTGATAGGTCAGATTAGTGCCCGTAGCCGTCACACCGAAAAACGCATTGTCGCCGATGTTGTTGGTCCGACTCTCTGGAGCCGATGAAACAATAATCGGAGCCAGAACGCTGAGCACCGCATTGGAACTGGTCACTGAAAACAAGGTGTTACTCACCACGACCGAGTAGCTGCCAATGTTGGTAATCTGAACGTTGCTCAATGTGAGAGACGCATTCGTCTTCGCAGACAAAACATTGGTTGCATTAAACAACCATTGATATTTCAGTGAGGTCCCGGATGCCCCCACGGTAAACGTAAGATTCGCGCCAACGTTGGTAGTCACGCTCTGGGGTTGATTGGTGATGACAATCGAGCCGTCAGAAACAAACACCGTGAACGTATTGGTTGCCTTCAATGCAGGCACACTATCGTCGCTGGCAATGACCGAAATCACGTTCGTGCTCGGCGCTTGACCGGATGTGGGCGTCCACGAGAACACGCCGCTTGCGGAATTGACCGAAGAACCCGACGGCGCTCCTGCACCAAGACTGTAAGTTAAGGTTCGCGGATTTAGCACCGCGAAATTATCCAAATACACATTGTAAATGTTGCTTCCCGCTGTTGGCACAATCGCCAAGTGCTCCAGGACGCCGAGTCCGGAGGTGGTGGACAACACTCCATTGCCTCCAGAGAAATTGCGGATGGGTTCGGATGGGAAGTTAAACACGAGATTCGTCCAGGTGTTGGCGGGAAGAACACGCGTTGCCATCGGAGCCGTCCCAGCCACGTTGGTGACACCAGCCCATTCGATGGCTCCGTTGGTGCCGCCGTTGAAACCGATCGCCGTTCCAGCGGCATTTGTCGTTTCACGGCAACCAACTGCGAGTTTGATAGTTTGATCCGAATACACATCGAACCGCAGCTTTTTGGTGAAATCGATGACCGGATTTGGATAGTTTGAAGCGTTCAATGTCGTCAATCGCAGCCAGGGATTGCTCGTGTTTGTGACCAGGAAGTGGGTCATCAACACCTTCCCCGAAGCCATTCCTCCCGTTGGATAGGTGTCCGTCACCGTCGTGAGATCCACCTCGGGTGCCTTCGACAGAAAATTCGTAGTGTTGGTTGCGCACAGCGGGTCGCGGAACATAACTATGCCGTTGGCTGTTTCGCTCAGGAACGGTTCGAAATCGGTAATCAAACGAACCCGGTCCGAGGAACTACCCACGTTCGTAATCGTCAGGAGCGTGTTGGGTGCAATAGTTCGATTCGAAACAGGCGCGACGGTGGGCGGATCTCCTGCAGTAGTCGCATTGGTGATTGCACAATACGCAGTGAAACCAACGGAATTGTATGCTCTGACACGATAATACCATGTGCTTGCGGCATACAGGTTCAGATCTGAGTAATTAGTAACGTCAGCCTCCAACGTTGCAAGTGCTACCCATGGCCCATTCGTTCCAGGCGCACGTTCCACGTAATAGGTTGATTCATAGCCACTGGTGTCTGTCCATCGGAGGTCAATGCGGTTGGTTCCCACTGGTGTCGGGATGAGGCTCGTCGGGGCCGTCGCACTGGGCACCACTCGCGACAGGAAATTCTCCGAGGACCAGCCGACAAGGCCATCGCTGTTCCATTGAACTTGGTACCACGTGAAACCTGCGCCGTCATTGGTAATTGACGTGGGGCCTCCAATGATAACACCCGTGTCTCCCGAGCTCCGGGTGGTCAGCAATGTGCAGTTGACGCCTTTACTGATGCCCCCATTATCGCACTGATAAACTCGACAGTTGTTGGCCGTGCGCGCCGAGACATCGTCTCCAACAATTAGCTCAGCGCCTTTAACGAGATACAAGTCGGGATAATAGTGCGCCAGCATCCAGAATGCATCGCGCACAGGATAACCCAGCGTTCCTTTGCCCCAACGGTAAGTCCCGGACCTGGCACATGCCGCGACCATGGCCGCTTTTATCTTTGCCCACGCAAATGGGATCATAAAGACAGCCGTCCGTCGGAGCAGTAAAACCGTCTCCGCAGGGAAATCCCATCTGGTTGTTTTCACTGGAGTATTCGGTGTTGGCAAAGCTCCCATCAGAATTGAGCATCACGTAATCTGTCATGTAGTCCACAGCGTTGTCCGTTTTCGTGGCGCTTGAATCGTTTTTATAATTTTGACAATCGCTGTTTCCGCAAATGTCCTGATCCGAATCAGCGTCCTTGGATTGATAACGATTGATCGCATATCCCAGCACCGCCACCGCGCCGGCATTGAGAGCGTTCGTATTCCACGATGCAAGCCATTCATGGGGCAACACGTGCTTGCAGTAATAATTCATCGTTACGTAGTAGTTCGTAATGACGCCGTTAACTGTGTCCTGCACGCGGATACTGCGCGGAATGCGGACGGTAGCGTTGGCGGGCAATGTGGCGTGCGGAGTGAACTTGAAGTTTTGCGCCGGCTGGATAGCAGCTAACATCTCGGGCGAGACCGGGGTAGTGGCCTGGTCCACCTCTTCCTCAGGTTCATCATAAACGCTATTACGATGCTTGGAGCGCTCGTCGATAATGTCTTTGCCGCCGCCGCGTTCGAGTTGGATCTTAAATGTCCAGTCGCCACGCGGCCAGAGTTCCAGATGCTGGCGTTCTATCGCTCGATAACCGTTTTTATCGTAGATCAATTTGGCGGACGCGGTCGCTCGCTGTTCCTTCGTTTGCACCGGAACGAGCAGTCGATAAAATCCGCGCGCATCGGTTACGGTTTCGCCGCCGCTGGGCAAGGTTCGCACCCGCACGCCAGGCAACGGTTCGCCGCTGTCGTTGTCCGAGATGAATCCTTCGAAGATCGTGGCATCATCACGACGCAACGCGTCCACCACTTCGCGACGCAATTCCTGTGGCGGCTCAATCGGATCCAAAAGGAAATGAATATGCGCCATGGCATTCTGCCTCGCGTGCAGCAGTCCAGATACCTCCTTGTAGTTCCGCGCGCTGGCAGAAACGTTATGCGCGCCGGCTTCCAACGACAGGATCGCTCGTCCGGGCTTTGTTCGAATGGCGCTTGTCAAAATGGCGTTCCGCGGCTCCAGCGCGCATCGGCTTGGCCGCGATCGCATCCGGTTGGAGCGCAAAACCGGTAGCGCTGTCGAAGAACCGAATCTCAGTCGAAACTTCGGGCGGAGTTTGTTGCGCTACGGCGGGCAACGCATGCATTAGGAGGACCAGTCCAGCCAGGCGGCGGACAGAATCAGACAAAGGCATATTCATCGGATAGATATGTTTTCAGTCGTCAACGCGGCAACTGAGCAGCAGGGGTCAAGCAGATAGTGGCAATAAATCGGAAGCCTTGGGAATCGCTCAGATGAGTGACACTGCGGGACGTGACTGCGGCCATCCGATTCACTGTCGTTCACGTTGTGAGGCAGCAAGGGACTTAAAAATTAACTTGCCGCCCACGCGAACCCGTGCGAATAACATCTTCGGTGGTTTGTATGATCAAATTTGGCAATAAAACCATCTATCCTGAAGTAAGTTTCTGGATTCAAACGCGTGGAGAGGTGGCAGAGTGGTTTAACGCGCACGCCTGGAAAGCGTGAGTACCCAAAAGGTACCGGGGGTTCGAATCCCCCCCTCTCCGCCATTTTCGCTTACAGCGAAGACGGGCCACCGCGACTTTCCCGTCTTCGATTGTTCGATGTTCAGTGTTGGACGTTGGATGTTGAATGTTCTATCTTCCTAGGCACACCAACAAATGCTCATCAGACACATCAGTCGAGTTGTCTTTGCAATCGCATTTGTGTCTCTGTCATTAACGGCGTTGGCCGCAAAATGGTGGGCGTTTGAACCGCCCTCGAAGCCGGCAGTTCCATCTGTTACAAATCAACGCTGGCCGAAAAACTCCATCGACAATTTCATTCTCACCAGGCTCGAACAAAAAAGTCTTAAACCTGCCAAAGCCGCTGACAAACGAACTTTAATCAGACGCGCAACGTTCGACCTCATTGGTCTACCACCGACATCACAAGAAATCGACGCGTTCCTGAACGACAAATCTCCCGATGCGTTCGCCAAAGTCATCGACCGACTTCTCGCCTCGCCACATTACGGCGAACGCTGGGGCCGTCATTGGCTCGACGTCGTCCGCTACACCGATTCCCAGGATTCGCGTGGCATTGGCGGCGAAAGCGATGTTGCTGAATCCTGGCGCTATCGCGATTGGGTCATCCGAGCGTTCAACGACGACCTCCCCTACAACAAATTCATCGAACAACAAATCGCCGGCGACCTCCTGCCCGTCGAACCTCCCGCCGAAATCAACACCAATGCCATCATCGCGACCGGTATGTATGCCATCGGCAATTGGGGCAACGGTGACGCCGACAAAGATAAAATCCTCACCGACATTGCCGACGATCGGCGTCGACGTCACCGCGCGCGGTTTTCTCGGAGTGACCCTCGGTTGCGCCCGCTGTCACGACCACAAATTCGATCCCCTCACCCAGCGCGACTACTACGCGATGGCCGGAATATTTTTCAGCAGCCACATCCTACCCAAACTCACACCAAAGGGTCAGGGTGAAAACATCCTGCGCATCCCTCTCATTTCAGACGCTGAAATGAAGCGCCGAAAAGCTCGCGAAGAAAAAATCACCAAGCTCGACTCCCAAATCGAAAAACTCATCGACACCGAACTAAAATCCCAAAGCGACAAACTTCTGCCGCGCATCGCCGGATATCTCAATTCCGTACCGCAGGTTTCCAAACCGGCAAACTCCCCAAACACAGTTGATACACGGATATTACAACTTTGGCGCTCCTATCTCGGCCTCGCCGATCTCCATCTCCTATCCAAATTCGTCCCCAACATCACCGACAAACCCGGCCTGCATGCCATACGCAACGTCGCCAACGCCGACACACCATCCGCTGTCGCCAACACCACCGACCAAGAAGTCTCATTCATCACCATAAAAATGCCACCCCACTCCGTCGCCGTTCATCCACCGCCGAGTGGCGCGGTCGCCGTCGCATGGAAATGTCCGACCTCCGGCAAATTCACCATCAACGGTCACGTCACCGACGCCGACCCAAACTGCGGCGACGGCATCGCCTGGAAACTGTCCATCCGCAACAAATCCGAACCACTGGAATCCGGAATGATTTCCAACGGCGGCGAACAACCGATCCACGAACTAACTGACGTCGTAATCAACGCCGGCGAATTGCTCGAACTCCAAGTCCTTCCCAAAGGCGAATACTCCTGCGACACCACGCTGATTCAATTCGAAATCAGTGACGCCAACCATACGTGGAAACTCCAATCCGACGTCCTCAACGACTTCGCCTCCAACCCACACTCCGACAATTACGGCAACAACAGCGTCTGGCATTTCTACGACCTCTCCACCCAACTCGCCGATCCTGTCGCCGCCGGCTCACTCTTGGCCAAATGGCGATTCTCAACCAACGACACGGAGAAAACAAATCTCGCCAACGAAATCCAACAAGCGCTGCTTACCAAGACTAATGTCGCAATCACCAACCTCCTCGCCGACCTAACAAATTCCCACTCCGCGTTCTGGAACCCGGCGCGCTCGGACGAATCCGCTTTCTCAAAATCCGCTCGTGATCAACTCGTCTCTCTGCGCACCGAAGCGGATTCCATCCGCAAAGTTTCTCTGCCCCCGATTCAAATGGCCAACGGCCTCCAGGAAGGCGGCGTTCCCGAAAGCCCGCACGCTGGAGTTCACGACGTCAAACTCCACATCCGTGGCCGCTACGATCGCCTTGGCGATTTAGTCCCACGCGGTTTCCCGAAAATCCTCAGCGAAGGCGAACCACCCGCGATCACCAACGGCAGCGGTCGCCTCGAACTCGCGCGCTGGGTAGCCAGTGACAAAAACCCGCTCACCGCGCGCGTCATGGTCAACCGCATCTGGCAACACCATTTCGGCGAAGGCATCGTGCGCACCCCAAACAACTTTGGAAAACTCGGCACGCCACCGAACCATCCCGAACTCCTCGACTACCTTGCCACCGAATTCATCAAGAGCGGCTGGTCCATCAAAGCCATGCATCGTGCCGTCATGCTCAGCGCCACCTATCAACAATCCAGCATTCCCGATCCTGCAACGCAAAAAGCCGATCCCGACAATTTGCTAGTAGGCCACATGAACCGCCAACGTCTGGAATCCGAGTCCATCCGTGACAGCCTCTTGAGCGCCAGTGGCGAACTCGACCTAGCCATGTTCGGCCCGAGCATCCGCGACCTCAACACCAAACGCCGCACCGTCTACGTCACCACCATCCGCAGCGACCGCGCAACCTATCAAAGTCTGTTCGACTGCGCCGACCCGACCGCTGTCGTCGAAAAACGCATCACCTCCACCGTCGCGCCGCAAAGTCTGTTTCTACTCAACAATGATTTCGTCATGACCCGCGCCGCCCAACTCGCCAAACGCGCGATACATGACGTTCCAAAATCAGACAGACAACGTATCACTTGGCTCTACGACCTCCTCTACAGCCGCCCCGCAACAGATCGCGAAATCAAACTCGCCCTAAATTCTTTCGATAAAACCCAACCCGCCGACGTCCAATGGCAGCAATATTGCCAAGTGCTCCTTTGCGCGAATGAGTTTATTTATATAGATTAATCAACGCATCGATATGTTTGACTGGTTCAACAAAAAATCTACGCCTGTGCAAGGACCTGACTTTTCTGGCATAAACACAAAAGACAAAGCAGAGGCGGGGTGCCAAAGCGGTGAACTGGAAAAGTTGTTCCTTCTTCCAGCTGAATTTGGCGGTTCTGAAGATTCACGAAACGTCGTCTACGTGCCGCGGGGCTTCGTGGCAATTAAAGTCGATATCGACAACAACATCATTAAACCGCTCGTCGCGAAAGGAAAGGTGGCGCGCTATGAGGCTGTCCCGGAATATGCCGGAAAAAGCTTCGTCCCAATAGCGATCAAAATCGTCGCATCCAATCCAAGTTCCTTCACAAGCGATATTAATATTTGGGGCAAGGCTTTAGGGAGGACGCCTAGCTGATCAATCATGTACCCTTTGCCAATAACCCGCCGCCAGGCTCTCCGCCGTTTCGCCAACGGCTTCGGCATGCTCGGCCTCGCTGGATTATTCGCCAACGATTTTATTTCGAGCGCATTTGCGGCTGACAACCCGCTCGTCGTCAAACCGCCGCAATTTCCGGCGAAAGCAAAGCGTATCATTTTCCTGTTCATGTCCGGCGGCCCATCGCACGTCGACACTTTCGATCCAAAACCGCGTTTAGCAAAGGACAACGGCAAACCGCTCCCGTTTGAAAAACCAAAGCTCGAACGCACGAAAACCGGCAACCTTCTCGCCTCGCCCTGGTCATTCCAAAAACACGGCCAGTGCGGGACGGAAGTCAGCGAACTTTTGCCGCACCTTTCCACCTGCGTCGACGACATGTGCGTCATCCGCTGCATGGTCGCCGACAACATCAATCACAACGGCGCTTGCCTGCAGATGAATACCGGCGAGCAGGCCTTCTCGCGACCAAGCATGGGCTCGTGGCTTAACTACGGGCTCGGCAGCGAAAACCAGGACCTGCCCGGCTTCATCGTCATCAGCCCCGCGCAACCGGCCCAGGGCGCGCCGCTCTGGAGCTCCAGTTTTCTCCCTGCGGCTTATCAAGGGACGCTCGTCTCCGATTTAAAGAACCCGATCAACAATCTCAAAAACCCGACCTTCACCGTCGCGCAACAACGCCATCAACTCGATCTCCTAAAAGACCTCAACAAACTCCACGCCGCCGCGCGCGAGGAAGACAGCCGTTTGAGCGCGCGCATCGAATCCTTCGAACTCGCCTTCCGCATGCAAGCCAAAGCGCCCGAAGCCTTCGACATTTCGAGCGAATCGCCCGAAACTAAAAAACTTTACGGCCTCGACGAAAAAATCACCGAGACGTTCGGCAAACAATGTCTGATGGCCCGCCGCCTCGCCGAACGCGGCGTCCGCATGGTTCAGGTCTATCACACGCAGACGACTTATCGCTCCAGTTGCCAACTTTGGGATCAACACGGCGAACTCCGCAAAGAACTGCCGAACAACTGCGCGGCCGTCGACAAGCCCATCGCCGGCCTGTTGAAAGATCTGAAAGCCCGCGGCCTGCTCGAAGATACTCTCGTCATCTGGGGCGGCGAATTCGGCCGCACGCCCACCGCCGAAGGCACCAATGGCCGCGAACATCATCCCTTCGGTTTCACCATGTGGCTCGCCGGCGGCGGCGTCAAAGGCGGCATGACCTACGGCGCGACCGACGAATTCGGCTGGCACGCCGTGGAAAACAAAGTCCACGTCCACGATCTCCACGCCACCATCCTGCACCTGATGGGCATCAACCACGAAAAGCTGACCTACCGCTACAGCGGCCGCGACTACCGCCTGACCGATGTCAGCGGGAATGTCGTAAAAGACATCCTCGGCTGATTCGTCGGCCATCAGATTTCTATTAAATATCAAAGAACAACGGACGGGCGATAACGCCGGCCCGGAAAATTGATTCAGGGTTCGCTTTGCGATTTAAAACGAGCGGTGTACGCGCTGAGCTTTTTAGCTTCAATCTCAAGGCGATCGCGAGAGAGGGCGGTTGCTTCGCGCTGAGTATGGATGCGAACCAGTTTGAAAAAGCCATCGGCGGTGTCGAGCTTCAGGTTCGCAGGATCGAATGCGGCAACAGTGTCGGCGATTTGCATCGCCACCAGATTCTCGTTAAAGCGACCAACGTGCGCTTCGTCCTCGGCAGTCATGGTGCGCACTTGATTGAGGGCGGCTTCAGTCCGTGTGAGGAGCCACTGGCCGTAACCCGAGCGACGCCAGCGGGTGAGGTTAAATTTGTTGAGGCCGGGGTAGCCCTTGTCCGCCAAATGTTGAATGATCGTTTTATATTCCACGCCATCGTGGATGGATTGGTTAACGTATTCGATGAGAGCAGAGGGCAATTGAGACACTTTGCCGGTCGGCTTTCGTGAGAGATGAAGTTTAATTTCCATATAGTAAGGGGGGGGTGGTGTGTTTAACCGCAACTAGGCGCAACTCTCCGCAATTCACCTCGGAAGGCTAAGTTGGCGAAATCCGTAACATTCCGCAAGATTCCGTAACTCTCCGCATATTTCCGTGTCATTGTATTCATATTCGTTGTTCCTGTGGCATGATCCGGTCGCCTTGACCAATTCACTGCATTCCGATGCAAATGGTCACATGCCACGTAAGTAGTGTCTACATAACGCAGCTTTCTTTGTCAACAATGTAAATTGTCGAAGGGCGCTTGAAAGTGGACAGTCACAGCGGAACCGTTCGCAGTAAAAGGCCCCGGTGGCAAACTAACCAACAAAGACATCGATCACCTTCTTTATGGTCGGACGTCGTGACGTATTTCTCGACACCTCGGGCCTTTTTTCTGCGCTGGTAGACAAAAACGACGGCTGGCACGACAAAGCCGCCCACTTGGTCCGCCAAATCCTCCAAAGCCACCGGAAGCTCGTTACCACTGATCAAATTATCAGTGAGACCGTCAACCTTGCCATCGCCCGCAAAAGCCATTTCGTTGGCAAACGTGTTCTCGACCTCGTGGAACAAAGCGCCGGCATTTCGGTCGAATGGATCGACTCCTTGACGTCAGACGTTGTTTTTGTCGCAAATTTTAGTTTGTTACTGAATACTCGATAAACCCAGCCGGTCATTTCCTATCATGACAAAATTTACGCGCCGCAACTTTTTTGAGAAAACGGCGATGGCGATGGGTGCTGCGGTGGCTGCCGCGCCGGGAATGGGTTTGGCAAAGATGGCTGGTTCGGAGGGACCGACTTTTTCCCGACCGGGTTTTTCTTTTCTGCACACATATGAAGGCAGCGGACGCTATTGGCGCGGCCTGGAAAAGGCTGGTTTGCTGCGACGCACCACGGGCGTGCGATTGGTCAATTCGCCCTGGGCCGACGACGCGTTGCGTTTTAATTCTGTCGCCCGGGCAGACGGTGAATTGCATCGCATTATCCAGAAACGAAAGTGCCCCTTTGTCATCGATCGAGTGACCGGCGGCGCGCACTATCGACCCTACAATTACGACCAATCACTGATCGAGAGCTACGCCAGGTTGCTCGGCAACAAATTCCTGGGCGGGCAAGTGCATGAAACCGTCTGTAACACGCATAACGATTGGGATCGTTTTGTCAGTGCGAACAAAAAGTTCACTACTGAACCAATCAATCCGGACGAATTGCGAAGTTATTTTACCTGCAAAAACGCCCCACGCTGCCTGGAATACGGAACAGTGGACGATTACGCCGGACGAATGCATCCCAGGGATAACAATGATTTCTGGCGGGAAATTGAGTCGAACTTCCGTCGTGAGAGCAAACGTTTCGGCTCGCATACCAGCTACTGCGAAGGCAGTGCGTGGGGAGACCTGACGTGGCACGCTTTTTATAAATCTGGCGCAAACTTCTGTCTGGCTGAACTCGGTGCTTGGGCTTCGTCGAAATCGCAATTTGCCATTGCCAGCCTGCGCGGCGCGGCGCGGGCAGCGGGCAAGCCGTGGGGCATTTTCTATGCGCCATGGGGTCCAGAAGGATGCACCGCGATGGTTCCGGAAAAGGATTGGTCCTGGCAATGCCCCATCACATTTTTCGAAGGAACCGGCTGGCCAATGGGACCAGACCGCGGTCCATCCACCGCATTACAACAGCGGCTGTTTTTTCATGCTTACCTGTCCGGGGCCTGGACGCTTCACGAGGAATGGGGTGCCGAATGTAATTTGCTCGATTGGGAAACAGCACAGCTTTCCTGTTGCGGCCATATCACGCAGGCACTGCTGGACTTTCAGGAGAAACATCCTGACGTCGGCGAGCCATACACGCCACTTGCTCTCGTTCTGGACGCGCGGATTCCCACGTCTGACGCGCCGCTGTGGGAAGAAATCAAAACGGCTCTTTTTCAAAATAGCCCCAAAGACAAGGCCTGCGCTACCCGCAAGAATTCTGGCATTGCCGAAGCGGATTGCTACGCACCGTGTGTTGTCCCGGAAATATTCAACATCGTGCCCGCGGATGCACCCGCTTCTGTTTGGAACCAATACAAAGAAACGATCCTGGTCGGAACTGGAGCACCTCCTCCGGGCGCTAAAGTTTTCCCACCCGAAAAGCAGGCCGGAGAAATCATCCGAAGTGCGCAGAAGCTATCTCCGTTCGAACGAAGCACACACCTGCCTATGCAAATCAATTACCGTAAGCATGACGGAGCGTGGATCGTTGGCCTGCATAATCCGTGGGGTGCTCGTCGTGGTGATGTTAGGAACCTTGGCAGCATTCTGAACGAGAGCTGCGCGCAACGAGAAGTCTTTCAGCCAAAATTTTCCATGAAATCAGCGAAAGTAATCCACGCGTGGCCCGCCAGTTCGCGCCTGTCACGCCACGGCGATACGCTTGAAGCGATTGTAGGCGCAGGCGGCACTCTGATCGTTGAAGTCAGATAGCTCTGACTACCATCGATCTTCAATGCTCGACGCTTACCATCCAACCAACACCGAACTTATCGGTGAGCATACCGAACTTGGATGTCCAAAATGTTTTTGTCAGAGGCATGCGCACTTGTCCGCCGGCAACAAGAGCGTTAAAGAGTTTTTCAGCTTCGGCATCGTTCGCTGCGGAAACACCCAGGGAAAAACCTTCGAATTTCGCGGTGGCTTCGCAGCCATCGGAGGCCATCAGCACTGAACTGCCAATTCGGAAGCTTGAATGCATGATTTTGTTTTCCCACCCCGCAGGAACCATCCCCGGCGGGTGCGGCTCAGGACTTTCGTTGTAACGCATGATGAAGTCCACTTGCGCACCGAGTGCGGATTTATAGAAATCGAGCGCTTCCTGGCAACGACCACCGAAGAACAAATACGGCTGGACTGATTTGTCTTTCATTTGACTAAGCTAACCCGAGACCGATGTCGCACAAGGGGAAATGGTCTACCGAAAGAAAATCGCCCAGAGGCCGCTGATGACGATTAGTAAAATAATCGCGATCACCCACCAAAATCGGCTGATGCCGTGTGGAACGGCTTTCTTTTTGCCGAACTCGCGGTCGACGAATTCGTCGTAATCGAAGTTTTCCTCCGGCAAGTCCAAGCCATCAACGTGCGTTTCGTCAGACCAACCCGTCGATTCGTCTGACCCGCATTCGGGACAGGATTTAGCGTTGCGCGGGACGTCGGCGCCGCAGTTGGGGCAGACTTCGGGAGTCATGAAGCAAGGCTAAAGGCTAAAAGCTGAAGGCTAAAGTGAAAAAGAAACGGCTCAATGCGGCCAGGCTTGGGTGAACTCACCGACGATGCCGTGCGCGTTCCAGGCGGAATCGGGAACGGTAGTTGGATCGATACTCCAGCGCGAAGCCAATTGGTTCACCTTTTCACAATTGAGCGTAAGGCCATCCTTGGCGCTAAAGAGACTGGCGCTCACACCGTATTCATAACAGGTCATTTCGAGTTCTTTTTCTGCGGCGGTGAGCGGACCCTGGTTCCAAAGCGTTTCGCCACCCCATGCGTAGGCGCGAAACACCTCGCCTTTGTCGATCAAGGCCCACGCGTGGTAATTCAGAACACGATTCGTATCAAAAAATTGGACGTGCCCGAGCTTGCGGCTGAGGTCGGCGAGGAAGTGATAGGTAATATCCACGTCTTCGGCCGGATCTGGAAGTCCCGAACCGACCACCAGAATCCAACCGGAAATTACGGGTGAGACGAATAGCTTATCGTCGTGCGCTTCAACCAAACCTTCTTCCCACGAACAGGGGGTGGTGTGGTGAAGGTGGAGCGCTTCCTGAACTGCCCGGGCGTTGTTGCTTTTGACGGCAAGCCAGCGAGTGGGCTGGTCGAACGAAAACGGACGATAGCTGCTGACGCCAGTATTAAAAACGGGTGTGTTAAACTGGGCTTCCAAAGCCGCCTCGTGCCGGCGAGCCTGGGCTCGTCTTAACGCACAGGCGATGAAGAATATCCCCGTCCCTAAAACGATGCCGAAAGGAATCAACATCAGCAGCCACGCAACTTCCTTAATCTCTGAAGGGCTCACCTTGTTGTTAATCTAGTCTCCCAATTTGGTTGTTCAACAGGGAAAAGCTTTATTTCTCACCCCATGGAAAACATTCGCGGCGCGTGCGTTGCACCGGAAAACTTACAAAAAAACTGGCGCGCGGGGCTTGCGAAATGTTCAATGGACGGCAACGAACCATCGTCCAAAACCCTGATCATGCGCAAAACTTTTGTCCTACTATTCCTGATCTGTCTGCGTGCCCTCGCCTTTGCGGAGAATTCTACAAAGGACGACGCAGCGCGATCGTCCCTACCTGCGAAGGTCGGGGGCCGGTTTGAAATTTCGGAAAACGACCGCGTTGCGCTGGTCGGCGACACATTCATTGAACGCGAACAGGAATATGGCTGGTTCGAAACGGTCCTCTACTCGCGCTTTGCCGACCGGCATTTCACGGTGCGCAATTTGGGCTGGAGCGCGGACACGCCGATGGGCGAATCGCGCGCGAGCTTTGATTTTACCGACGCAAACAAAGGGTTCGAGCGGTTGATGGCGAACATCGCCGACGTCAAACCTACGGTGGTTTTTCTAGGGTACGGCATGGCGTCGTCGTTCGACGGAGACGCTGGCCTGCCGAAGTTTAAGAGCGATCTCGAACATTTGATGCAGGCCATCCAGGACCATTCGAGTAACAGCGTTCGTTTTGTTTTATTGAGTCCGATTCGACATTTCAAATTACCCGCTCCCCTGCCCGATCCGACGGCGCACAACAAACAACTGCTCGCCTACACAAAAGCCATCCGCGAAATCGCTGGAAAACGCGTTCTGCCGTTTGTTGATTTGTTCGATTGGTCACCGTCCGCATCCGCGCGCGAAATTTCTGACGACGGAATCCACCTCACTTCGACCGGCTACCAACTCGTATCCAGCGAGATCGCGCGTCAACTGAAATTTCCTTCCACTGCATTCAAAGTGGTGAAGCCATACGAACAGCGGCTGCGCGATACGATCGTTCGCAAGAACCATCTTTATTTCGATCGCTGGCGTCCGCAAAACGAAACGTATCTACTCGGCTTCCGAAAACACGAACAAGGGCAGAATGCGAAAGAAATTCCGTTGTTCGATCCGCTCGTTCAGGATGAAGAGCGCAATATCTTCCACGTGCAGGATTTGATCTCTCACAAGTTAAACGAACCCGAACCGCGCCCAACCGCCACCATTCCGAATCTGATTAAGCCGGACACAAACGCGCCACCACAATGGCAGCCGCAGTTCGATGTCGCGCCTGGATTTGAGATTTCGTTGTGGGCTGAAAATCCGCTCCTCGCCAAACCGATTCAGATGAACTTCGATCCGCAAGGACGGTTGTGGGTAGCGAGTTCGTCGCTCTACCCGCAAATCATGCCGGGGCAAAAACCCGACGACAAAATCATCGTGCTCGAAGACACGACCGGTTCTGGCAAAGCCAACAAAGGTTCAGTTTTTGCAGACGGTCTTTTCCTACCGACGGGCATCGAACCCGGCGATGGCGGGTGTTACGTCGCAGAGAGCACGCAACTGCTGCATTTGTCTGACGAACATCACAGCGGAAAGGCCGACACGCGCCGCGTCGTTCTCTCCGCCTTCGGGACCGAAGACACCCACCACATCCTCCACACGTTGCGTTGGGGGCACGATGGCATGCTCTATTTCGACCAGTCGATTTACATTCACAGCCACATCGAAACACCAAACGGCGTCGTTCGACTAAACAGCGGTGGCATCTTTGAATTCCGTCCACCCACGATAGAACTCGAAGTTTTTCTGCGCGGCTTCTGCAATCCGTGGGGACATCAGTTTGATAAGTTCGGGCAATCGTTCGTCACGGACGGCGCAGGATATCAGGGCATTACCTACGGGGTGCCCGGTGCGACATATTTCACTTACGCGAGCATGCGGCGCGAACTGCAGAGCATCAGTCCCGGGAGTTATCCGAAATTCTGCGGCCTCGAAATCGTCGGCAGCCAACAATTTCCTGCTGATTGCCAAGGGCAAATGATCACGGCGGATTTTCGCGCCCATCGCATTGCCCGATTCAGCGTCGCGGAAGAAGGTGCCGGTTATGTTACCAAAGAACTTTCGGATCTTGTGCGCACGACCAATGTCACGTTCCGGCCGATCGACATGAAGTTCGGCCCGGACGGCGCGCTTTATATCGCTGATTGGTCGAACCCCATCATCAACCACGGCGAAGTCGATTTCCGCGATGGACGTCGCGATCACGAGCATGGAAGAATTTGGCGGATCGCTGCCAAGGACCGTCCGCTGCTGCCGCGCGTCAACTTCACAAAACTTTCGGATGAAGAACTTCTTCGCGAACTCGTTTCTCCGAATTCCTACAACGCTTCCCAAGCGCGGCGCGTATTAACGGAACACGGCAAGCGCGTTGTGCCCGCTCTGCGAAAGTGGATGACTCTTCAAAACACCGATACCGGGTTGCTTCAAGCGTTGTGGATGTTCCAATCGCTCGACATCGTCGAAACAAATGTTCTCAGCAAAATTTTGCAATCGAACGATGGTCACATTCGCACGGCTGGCTACCGTGTCTTAAGCGAATGGCACAAGCGCGTGCCGCAAGCGACTGCGTGGCTGGCGCGCGGCTCGCAGGATTCTTTCCTTCGTGTTCGAGTTGAAGCTGTTCGTGGTCTCGGAAAAATTCCAACCGCAAAATCCGCCGAACTCGTCCTGAACGCATTGGGCACCAAAGACACGTTCGTCGACTATGCAATTTGGCTGAGCATCAACGAACTCGCCAAACCCTGGCTGGCTGCGGTGAAGTCCGGCGAATGGAAAGTCGAAGGCCACGAAGACCAGCTTGAGTTCGGTCTCACCTCAATCGAATCCGACCTCGCCGTTCCGGCGCTTGCCAGTTATGTCAAAGACCACCCGCTGACACGCGATGGCCAAGGTCGCTGGATTGAGCTCATCGGCCGCGCCGGGACCGCCAACGAGTTGCAGCTTCTCTACGATCACGTCCTCCAAAACGAATTCGATTCCGCTGCTTCGTTACGCGCACTGACTGCATTGCGCGAAGCAGCGAAAAACCGAAGCATCAAGCCGGCGTCGCGTCTGGATGAAATCAGCGGTGTGATAAAGAGCAGCACTGCCAAAAACCAACTTGAAGCCGTGCGACTGGCCGGCGAATGGAAGATCAACTCCAGCGTTTCAGAACTCGCCACGCTAGTCAAAACGGCAAAAACTGGCGAACTGCGCGATTCTGCGTTCGAGTCCCTGCGCAAAATCGGTGGCGACAAAGCGCTCGCCGCAGTGCGACAACTAGCCTCAAAAGATCAGCCGATGGAAATTCAACGCGCTGCGATTACATCAATGGTGGCGCTCGATCTTTCCAATGCCGTTCCTGCTGCCATTTCGCTGTTGCGCGATTCCACCAACAGTGACCAGGCCATCGCAATTTGGAAGTCCCTCTTGGAAACCAAAGGTGCCACGCCCCTGCTCGCTCGCGCGTTACCTCAAAAAGGATTTCCGCAACTTGCTGGCAAAGCCGGTCTGCGAGCCGCCCGCGAAACAGGTCACAATGACGTAGAATTCATCGTCGCACTGACCCGCGCTGCCGGGTTGCAAGACGCTGAAACAAAACTTACCGAAACCGAAACGAAGGAACTCATCAAGGCGATTAACGAATCCGGCGACGCCGTTCGCGGAGAGAAAATATTCCGCCGTGCGCAGGTTTCGTGCGCTTCTTGTCATGCTATAGGTGGTGTCGGCGGAAAAGTCGGCCCCGACCTCACCTCTATCGGTGCCAGTTCACCACTCGATTATCTCATCGAATCTGTGTTCTATCCGAACGCAAAAATTAAAGACGGCTATCACTCTTATCTGATTGAGACCGACGACGACACGGAAGCCTCCGGAATCCTAGTTCGCGAAAACAACGACGAACTTGTCCTTCGCAACGCGAGCAACAACGAGGTTTCAATTCCAAAAAATAAAATCAAAAAGAAAACCCAGGGTGGTTCGCTCATGCCTTCCGGCTTGCTCGATGCTCTTAATCATCAAGAGAAACTTGACCTGTTCCGCTTCCTTGCCGAACTCGGGAAACCCGGCGCCTTTGACGCCTCACATCCGAACGTTGCTCGTTTGTGGAAAGTTACCGTCTCATCGATACACTCTGAACAATTTGGCGACGATAACGTAGTGAAGGCCGATTGGTCCGGTGAACAATGGCACACCGCGCCGACTTACGTTGACGGCCGTTTGTATCGCGCTGATCTGAAACACGCCGCAGTAGCCGAACGCGGCAGCATCGCGGTGTCTGTTTTTTGTGCGACGGAGTTTCGTGTTTCGCAAAATGGTCTGGTGCCTTTGGACCTGACCCTCGACGGCAAAGCCCAAGGCGTCGCCGCATGGTTGGACGGAAAGCCAATCGAATGCCGCAAACAAGTAACGACCGAACTGAAGTCCGGCGTCCATCGTCTCGTCCTGAAATTTGATCCAAAAAACCTGCCTGATTCCTTGCGGGTTGCGTCTCCGGAAGCCGCCTTTAGCGCCAATTAAAAGTTCCTTGTAAATTCGGCGTTTTGTGGGCAAGGTCTGCCCTCGTAAGGCGGTAGAGCCGCTTGCGCAAATCACGTTTTTAATCAGAGTAGAAACGGTGACAAAAGAAGAACCAATTGAACTTACCGGCACGGTGACCCAAGTGCTGCCCGGAACAATGTTTCGGGTTGCGCTTCCCAACGGTCACGAAGTGCTTGCCCATATCTCGGGCAAAATGCGCAAACACTTCATCCGCATCAGCGTTGGCGACAGGGTGAACGTCGAGATGTCTCCTTACGATTTGGGCAAAGGCCGCATTTCTTTCCGCCAATAAGTCTGCCGTCTATTCCGGCACGACCATTTTAAAGCGCGGAATTCTCGTGAGCAGCCGCCGCCCCTCATCATCCACTCCGAGATAACTTCCTTCAGCGACCGCCGTTTTTGTGTCGAGCAGGTGAAATGAGTTATAGCTGAATTTTGATCCAGGATTGATCAGCGGATATTGGCCGACAACACCGTTGCCTTCGTAAGCGCAAACTTCCCCACGATCGTTTGTCACTACCCATTTGCGTAACTTGATCGTCACCGGAACATCCGTGTCATTGTGAATGCTGATGAAATAGACAAAACAATGCGGCCGATCCTCCGGCGCCTCGAAGCTGGGGTTATACACCACCCGATCGACCGTCACTCGCAATCCCTCGGGTTCCAAAAATTCCTGCGGCAAACTCACGTCCCAAGCTAACTTCCCGTCAACCACTCGCCAAGCGGCGATTTCTCCAACTCTCGACTTTTTACTCAGCGCTCCTATCCTGATTCAATGCAGTGGGAAAAAATCAGCATCATCGGCGCAGGCCTTTTAGGAGGCTCGCTTGGATTGGCGATTCGGCAACGCAACGTCGCCTCGTCCGTCTACGCCTATGTGCGCCGGCCTGAATCCATTGCAGAATGCGAGCAAGCCCAAGCCGTCACCAAAGCGACATTGGATCTTGGCGAAGCGGTGAAAGATTCGTCGCTCGTTATTTTCTGCACCCCGCTCGGGCAGATGCGTGAACTCGCCCAAAAAATGCGTCCGCACCTCAAATCCGGCACCGTCGTGACCGATGTCGGCAGTGTGAAAGAAAGTGTCGTGCGCGAGCTCGAACCTGTTTTCGCCAGCATCGGTTGCCATTTCATTGGCAGCCATCCGATGGCGGGCTCCGAGAAGACCGGTGTCAAAGCCGCACGCGGCGATCTTTTTGAAAATGCCGTCTGCCTTGTCACCCCCACGCAACGTTCCGACGCAGATGCTGTTTGCACAGTGCAGAATTTTTGGAAAGAAGTCGGCGCACAAACCATTCGATTGAGCCCGGAACTGCACGACGACCTCGTCAGCCGCTCGAGCCATTTACCGCACGTCGTTGCCGCCGAATTGGCCAATTACGTCCTGAGCCCCGTTCATCCGAAAGAACAATCGCTCGTGTGCGCATCTGGTTTCCGCGACACGACCCGCATTGCCGCGAGTTCGCCCGAAATGTGGCGCGATATTTCCCTGGCAAACCGCAAGAACCTGATGCGCGTGCTGGGCGTTTTTATCGAAGACCTTCAGGAATTTCAGCACGCCCTGGAACGCCAGGACAAAAGCGCGATCGAAGAGTTTTTTGCCAACGCAAAGACCCGCCGCGAACAATGGCACAATCGCGGCGCCAGCGCTTCGCCGGAATAACCGCTTCAATGCCTGCGCAAGATCAGCCGGTGATCGACGCGTTTTGTCTGTGAATACTCCAACGGTGGCAAGTCCGTGATCGTTGGTGATTCCGTCTCCTTCACAATTGCAGTCGCTATTGCCTGCAGCGTCTTCCAACGCGGCCATTCCAAATCCGCCGCGTGACTGATCTGTCGCAACGTGCTGCGCCATTCGATAATGATACGATCGATGTCTCCCGCGCCGAGCAACTCCGTCACCCACGCGTGTTTCGTGAGTGGATTCTTGTGAACTCCCGCGACAACTTGCTCCGCACCAAAACCGTATTTCGGCGGGACACCATTCTCTAAATAACCGGGGATGGTCTGATTCCCGTAAAGTTTGTGGCACGCCGTGGCGAGCCGCCCCCCCAACGATTGTCCTCGCCGCAAAACCGATAACTCGCGTCCAGGTCCGCGAGATCATAAACGAGTTCATCGATCGGGTACGATTCATCATCAAGCGCGGCAGCAATCGCCAGCCCATCGCCTTGTGAAAAAAAGCTGCAAACTTTACCGCGCAATGTCGGCGCGCCACCTGCATCAACCAGACCAAGCCGACGCCAGAGCAGCGCGACGCCAGTTGAGGCGGGCAATTCGCGACAGACCGGAACGAGCGGACAAATAGCGCAATCGGGAGGCAAGACGTCGCGTTCGATCGGTCGCCAAAGCGCCACGCCGTGTGCGTCTACCGGAACACGCACCGTCTGTTCGGCTAAACTTAAATGTGCAACGACGCGTTCGTGCCGATCGATGTATTGGACCACCGGCGTTTTCTGGTGAGCCAACTTTTCGGACAACAGCGGGATGATCTGCTCTTCCCAAACTTTTATAGGAACCTGGCGGCCATTCCAATTCGTCAGCCGGCGCACCCACTTGGCAATCAATACTCGCTCTGTGTTCAATCGATCGGCAACTGTTACCTCTCGTCCGTAAGTTTTCTCGATCTCCGTTTCGCTAATGATGCAAAGGCTCCCCTGCCCGACCTTCTCCAATGCTGCAGCGCTGGTGACCGCCGGCCGCAAATTCTCGAACTTCGCATCCGAAACTCCTGTTTGCACCAACACATCACGCAACGGCACTTCAGTCGACGTCGGATAATCCTGCCATTCACCACGGCTGTTCAGTAGTTGGCGAACGCGCTTGCGAACGTGGCGCGCTCGCTCGGCGTCCGTCATTAAGCCGCAGGGCACGTCTGGATTCTTCATCGATTCCTCAACTCCCAAAGCAATTCGCTTGGTCGTGAACAACCGATCCTGCACCCGCACAGCTTCGCGGAACGGATCGCGTTCCTGCTCTGCTGCCGCCCACATCAGCCCGAGCAACGCGTTCCAATCGACCAGGGCCGAGCGCGAGAGATGGCAAGGCCGTCCATCTAATAACCGAAGTTGATTAGCCGTAATCAGAACGAAGCCCGTTTCATCCAAACCGCGTCGGCCGGCGCGACCAAACATCTGCAGAATTTCATCCGAGCGCAGCGGCTGTTCAATCCCGTCGCGCTTGTATGAATCTGCCGCCAGCGCGACGCTTCGAAGCGAAAAATTGATTCCTGCGGCAAGCCCCATCGTGGCCACGACCACGCGAAGCTGACCCGCCTTTGCCAACGGCTCGACCACGCCTGCTCGTGCCGCGTAGCTCAGTCCGCTGTGATGATAGGTGATGCGGCTCTTCAGCATGCGCGCCATGTTTTCGCCCACCAGCGCTCGTTGTTCCACCGTCAGGTTGAGTGGATTGGGATTTGGTAAAACGCGCGCCAGTTCAGCGGCCAGGGACTCCGTTGCTTGTCGTCGCGGTGAAAATACCAGAATCGGACCGAGATCCTCCGCCAGCGCTTTAGCAATAAAACGAGGCCAATAGCCGCGAATTTCCGAAGGCACATTGTAGTTGAGATTATTGGCGTGAACTTCTTCCAGCGGCACAGGGCGCAGTTCATGTCGAACCAGCACCGGCTTTCGGCCAAGGCGCTGAAGCCATTGCACAACCTGATGAGGATTACCGACACTGCCGCTCAGCAAAAGTAATTGCGTTTGCGGCGGAGCGAGGGCCAGCGCCAATTCGTAATTCAGCCCGCGATCCGCATCGCCGATCATTTGATACTCATCGACCACCAGCAA
Organism: uncultured Verrucomicrobiae bacterium; assembly: GCA_963702845.1. Taxonomy (GTDB): domain Bacteria; phylum Verrucomicrobiota; class Verrucomicrobiia; order Limisphaerales; family Palsa-1400; genus JAICXV01. Next base: position 3,120,887 of record OY969763.1, read on the forward strand.
AGTCGGACCATCGCCGCGAATCAGCCGGTTCTTCTGTGTCTCCAGTGTCGCGACAATCACCGGCGCAGAAAGATTCTCCGACAAATCGCCCGTGGCAATGCCGACATCCCAACCCTGCGCGCGCCATTCCGCCAATTTATCGTTGGCCAGAGCCCGCGTCGGCACCGTGTAAATCGCCTGCCCGCGATTCTTCCCGTGTCGGGACCACAATTCGAAAATGAGCGTTTTGCCGGCGCCGGTCGGCGCATGAACAACAACGTCATGACCTTCGCGCAACGCACCGACAGCCTGTTGCTGCCACAGGTCGGGAATGGTAATTCCACCCATGCTGGACAGGCTGCCTTCCAATGTTTGGGCGAACGCCATTACTGTAAGATAAAGCTAAAGCGCAAAACCCAAAACATAAATGCTTGAGGTCCACAAACAAACTTTCCCTGGGAAACAAAAAGCCCCTCTTCTCACTCGAGAAGAGGGGCCAAATGAATTAGAATCCGACTCTTAATGCTTTAAACGGAAGAAACCAGGTGTCGCTCCGAATGGAACCGTCACGGTGTAGTTCGTCCCGGAAACACTAACACCACCCACTGCGTTCCATGACGCGGCGTTTACAGTGCCGGCGTTTTGCAGGACGTAAGCGCTGTTGTTATTGGTCGGCCAGGAAATCTGAATCGCGCTGGCCGAGCGCGCGGCTGTCAAACTCGGCGCAACTGTTGTCACATCAGAGAAGGACGTGCTGACCACGATGTTGTCGATTATCTGGGAACCAGCAGCTGTCGGAGCCGATGGAGTTCCCGACTCGCGGATACCAATCCCAGTTACGTCGAACGGCGTCAATGGGTCCGTAGCGGTAGCGCCCACGTCGTTAGGCGAGGTCGGATTCACCCAAATGGTCGAAGACCCGACGCTGACTTTATATCGAACAACGACGTTGTAGGTCGTATTCAGACTCAGGTCCAATGGGAATTGCACATTCGGCGGATTATTGGCGCGATTGGACAGACCAAGACGGAACTTGCCGCTTCCAGCACTGCCGATCGAAGCAAAGACTTTGGCAACAAAGTTTGTTCCCGCAGCGTCACGCAAGTGAATGAAGTAGTCACCATTTGCACCTGGCAATACTGTTTGTTTAAGCGTGAAGCCAATGTAGAGAACGTCTCCAGAAGTCGCGGTAAACGGCCCACTCGGAAACGTCGCGTAAAGATCTTCTGAGTTCGTCAAATACAGACTGACCTGGGCGGAAAAGTTGCTCACAATCAATTCGTAATTCGTGCCGCTGCTATGGAACCATGGGCTGTTATTTGCGAAGGACAACGATGTGCCATCGGGATATTCATCGAAGTTTTCGCTGAACAAAATTCCGAGCTGAGGACCACTACCGACAAACAAATCGAAGCTGCTGGTCGCGGTCATGTTGTCAGTATCTGTCACAGTGACAGTCACCAGAGCCGTTCCAGTTTGGCCGGAAACGGGGTTCAACGTAATATTTCGCACGATTCCGCTTCCGCCCAATGTAATTTGATTATTGGGAAGGAGTGTTGGGTTCGACGACGAAGCAGTAACAATTAGATTTGCCGGAGCCGTTTCAGCATCGCCGACGTTGAACGAAATCGGGCCGACGGGAACGCTTGAATCGATCGATTGATTTGCGATAGCGGATATCGTCGGCGGCGTTTGCGCGGAGCAAATGTTCTGCGGCGAAGCGCTGTTGTGCGGATTCGGCGCTGCTGTAACGAAATCCAGGGCGTTGTTGTCGTTATCGATGCAGCCCCAAGTCCCGTTGGCGACATCGCTGGCACTTCCACGGAAATCCGCAGTGGTATTGGAAGGAGCTGGAGCCGGGCCAGTTCCTTCGGCTGGAGTTGAGCCGGAACCGAAAGCGACGAGGTCAACCACGCGCGCATCGGGCAAAACTACCGTTCCAAGCGCATTCGTGGTATTTGCCAACGCAACTTTGCCGCCGGTTGCGCTAACCGCAATATTAGTATTGCCTGCGTCCGGCGTTGGAAGCGCGGCTGCTCCTGTATTAGCGCCCGGCGCGAGCTGAACGAGGAAGTAGCTGTACGGGGCGATGTTAACGGAGGGCAGATTGACACAGAAATTCGTGGTCGTTGTAAACGCCGCAGCACTGCCTGCATACTGAAGTGACCATCCAGCAAGACTCACGTTGGTGCTTGTGCGGTTAAACAACTCGACGAAGTCGTTAGCGTATTGTCCGCCGGAATTGCCGCCACCGCCGTAGACCTGGCTGATCACGACAGCGGCGCGAACAGGTTGAACAACGTTCAACACCCCAGAGTCCGTCGCAGTCAACGCACCCGAGCTAGCGCGAACCGTTGCAGTTCCGGTGCCGTTAGCGGTAAAAACTGCACTTTTTGAATCAACTGCTGGAACAAGGTCACCTGCAACAACTGAGCCGGTTATAGTAGGCAACGACCAAGCGGACGCTGCGACGTTATCAACAAAGTTGGCATACGCATCACGACGGATCGCATAAACCGTGATCGAGCGTCCGGCTATGAGAGTTTGCGCAGGAACGACTGTGCCGCCGCCGTTGGCTGCAGTTTCCACACGCACCTGCGCAGGACTTCCAGCAACAACAGTGATAATGCCGGAATCGATATTAATCAAACTGCCGGAGACCGCGCGAACTGTTGCCGTTCCGGCAACATGCCCGGTGATTACAGCGCTTTTCTTGTCGCCTGATGGGACTAGGTCACCAGCAACAACACCACCAGTTGACCCACTTAATGTCCATGAGTCTGCGGCCACATTCGCGACGAAATTATTCGCGGCATCACGTTGGATTGCATAGACGGTGATGGAATTTCCAGCAGTAAGATTTTGGGCCGCGACAACTGTTCCACTACCATTGGGCTGGGTTTCCACGCGAACCATAGGACTGCCACCACCTCCGCCAGTGCCCGTTACTACGATATTATCCAGTGAAATTTTTGGGCGAGAGCCAGTGGTTCCACCATCGCCGTTGTATTCGTAAAAGCGAATTCTCGCATTGGGATTACTGTTAAAGGCGGCTGGAAGCGTGATCGAGGAGCGGGTTCCCGAGGCAGGTACATTGTTATTGCACGATACTGAAGCAGCCGTCAGTTCTGTAAAGGTCGTCCCATCAGTGCTGGTATAAACCTTAAGTGTGGCCGCTCTGTCTCCAGTGACCGTTATTTACTTCGGCCCAATCAAAGCTCAAAGTTCCGGCAGTGATGCCGGTAAAATCGAGAAAGAGATCGCGCCAATTGCCGCTGAATGATCCGTGCTACCGGTGGTCAAGAACAGCATGGCTCCGGTTCCCTTCTGAATACCAGTGCTTTGGCTGACGGCAGCGGGCCAGCCGGCAGTAGCAGTAGCATTGGTCGTGATTTTCACGCCATCGGGAACTGTTCCGGATGTGTTGATAGGCGCGGCGGACCAGCGGCTCGCACCAATTCCGCTGGAAAAGTTAGCGCCCCAGTTAGCAATGTCATCGAAACCTTCGGAGTAATTGCCGGACGACATCGGGTAAGGCGTTGCAGCGACTGCACTCCAAGAGCACATTAGTGCGACCGCGAACAATGCGGCCCGAACTATTAGGGAAACTTTAGATACTGATCCTACAGGGGTTGCTTTCATAAAATTGCGCGAGATACGGATTTGCCGGGCGTTCGAAGCTTGTGCTGGTTAAGCAGCTTTGATTTACCTTTCTTTAGAGTAGTAGATTATGGATTTTTGACGGGCTCATAGCAAATCAAAAACAGGGTAAGAATCATCATTTTTGCGTGGGCCATAACAACCAAGATTTGGAATCGTTTACCGTTTCTTGACCGTTTCTTTACCGAATTTGACCGGCCACATAAAATTACGGATTTCGGATTGCGAATTGCGGAATGGTTCAAGACAAACCTTCTGCGATGGGCGCAATGCACGCGACATCAGGTAGAAATGGTGCAGTTTTGCGTACGGTTGACGATGGGTGGCGCATTAGGATTACCTCAGATGACCAGACGTGACCAAAGATGACCAAACGTGACTGAACGTTGCCGCTGGTGGATTTTGTACTGCCTCGATTTGGGAAATGATGCAGAAATGATGCAGAAATAGTGCAGTTTTCTTCGGTCGCGGATTTCGAACCACCGAACGACCGTCGGGGCTCGCTTTGCTCGTTGGCGGATTTGCGGCATAGTGAGATTACCTCCGATTACTTCTGATTACCTCCCGTTGCCTTTTTCATTTTTTTCCAGACGTGGACCCGAAAACTGAACTTTTCTGTACATTTACCTGTACGTTTTTTCGTTTTGACCGTGTTCATTTTACGAAAGGCGGCAAAAGTTTACCTTTTCTTTACCGAAGTTTTACCTCTGCCGGAATCGCGACTGGTAAAGTTTACCGTTTCTTTACCGAATTTGACCACTTGCGGAGTTTTAGCCACTGACCGCAACGTCCGGCGCGCGAACACGGATTGAACACAGATTCTTCCTGTGAATTTGGAACTCAGGCCAGTTTCCTGATCTTTCATAAGACGGACACCTTTCCAGCCGGGACAAACGCCGGCACGTTAAGTCAGCGAACGACAACAGTTCACTGACGGATTCTTAGGATTCAGATATGAGTTATATAGCGGCGCGTTTTCACGCATCGCATAAACCCTCTCTCACCGAGAAAGGCCCGAATGGCGGGGGCGCTGCATTCCACCGGAATGAGTTGGCCGGTCGCACGAACCCTGCACCGCAGGGTTGATTGACAGAGGCATTTTTGGGTTTTCAAAAGAAATTTGCAAGAGATAAAACTGCGGTTGGAATTGGAAGTTGCTCCGGGCTTGGTACCGGGTCGGAGTATGATCAAGCCAAAACCGGCGATCATGGTGGCGGTTATGGGAGAGTGAAATTCTCTGTCGGCGAAGCTGGCGCCAGCTAAAGGTCAGATATCACTGATATGACAATACCATTAACTTTTTCGCCAGAATTGCACGCGACCTCAGCCACAATTGATCGGACCAAATCTCCTGAAGGCAGATACCCGTCCGACCATTATGCAGGCACAGCAATACTGCGGTGGTAATCGGGCACGAGCCAATTCCGATCAATTCAATCTCTATTACTGATGCACGCTGATGCTGTAAAAACCGGCGGTGATGTGGCTCAGGATATTTGTCCAGGAATTCTCCGGGGGCGTGGCAATGAGGTTGGCTGCGCCGGGTAGCGCTGCGAAAGCAGCTGCGCCCGAGGTTAGGTTCGTCGCACAAAGGACGTCATAAAGTCGGTTGGACACACTCGACCAGTGCAGAACGAATTGCGTGCCCGAAATGACCTGCTTGCTCGTAATTTTAAAAACTGAATTGGCGTTGGTCGGATTAGTTCCCGCAACATACTCCTGCCGGTTGTTCATCCCATCGCCGTCCGAATCCAGATTGTCGGCGCTGCCATCGGTCGGCAGGCCGTAAGACGCCAACCAAGTGTGAAACGCCTCGGTTTGCGTCTGAAACGTGAAGCGCGCAACCGTCGAGGTGGCAGACAACCCGTATCCCCAAATCGCACCCGTGTAATTTTCCGTCGAGGTCGTGCCAATGCCCGATTGGACCCGCACGTCCACCGTTCCCGAGCCTGCAGGCGCAACCGCGGTCACATGGCCATCGTCGCTAGCGCTCGCCGGCACCTGATTGGTTCCGAACCAGACGGTTAAGCGGCCTGCCGCTCCCGAGAAATTCTGGCCGGTGATTGAGACCGATGTTCCTGCCACACCTTGCATCGGGCTCACGGACGTCACGGCGGGGCTGAGATCCACCATCTCAAAATTTGTAAACCAAAGGCTTTTTAGCCCATGGACGGTATCCTGGATGTCGTTATCGTTCCAGGTAAGGGCGAATCCGTTGGTCGCATTGACCGAATAACTGGCGCCGTTGATGTAGAAAGCCGACCCATTATCGGCAACGATTAGTCCGTAATCTTTTAAAGCCTGGGCAACGATCCGGGCTTGCGGATTGAGTGAGGAGATGTCCACGTTGGCTTTCAAGCGGAACCGTGCGCCCATCGGCGGTTGAATGGCGCAGTTAGTGCCAGAGTTCGCGACGTGTGAGCCTGGATAAACAAATTGATCCAGGATGATTGAGTTTGGGAGCGTGAACCGAAGCGCATGATAAATGCCGCCCTGCCCTCCCTGCGCCACTGGCAACGCCTCGTCGGGCCGCGCCAGTCCGGCAAGGATCGAAAGTCCAGCCGCATCCGCTGAGGTCAATTCCAACGGACGGAAGTAATTGTTTGTCATGTTCCAAAACGTCTCACTATCCGCATGCCACTTGCCATCCGCGTTTTCCGACGGGCGCGACGCGCGATAAAATTCGTAGGCCACATTGTTGTCTTCGTCCCAGAGCAGCAGATGTGAATCGCCCCGAGTGTCGACGCCGACCGTCGGCGCAGTCTGCATATCGCCTTCAATTACGGCGTTGGCAGGAATGGGGGCATCGAGCAAATCGCTGTCGCCGGCGTACGCATCGATTACAACGTGAACCTTCGGGGTAGCGTTGCCGTGAACGACGTTGTAAGGAATGCCATACAAATCAGTGTTGGCGAGCCTTTGGTCCTGCCCGAAATCGGGGTGGAGATGACCGTTTCCGTATCTGTTAACGATGTTGCTTATGATTACGTCCGAATTGGTCGCGGCAGGCGCCTGGGAAAGCTTTTGGTTCCACGGATAATCGGCGGGAAAAAGATTCGACCCCAGCAGCGCACCACAAGCCGGTATGATCGGCGCGGCCAGCACGCAGACACAGAGAAAACTAAGAAGAAGGACTCGGCTTGGCCGGTGCATCTCGTGAGTATAACCAAAAAACGATGGAGCAAAAGCACCCACCCTGCCGAAGCCAGCACCCTTAATGCCATTATCACTGCAATTCTTCTTTAGCATTCCCGCCTAGAACCTTAACTGAAAGGAAATTGCTTTTGACGCTGGCGCGGTTAATTCGCTCGGTAAGCGAATCAGCCCAGTGCACTCACCACCGTTACGCGACTTTGTATGCATTGTATCGCGCGAAATGGAAGGCGTCGGGCGTCGGATCAAGTAATGGGGTGGAAATGTCATCCAGAGACTCAAACGAAAGGAGGATTCCAAGTTCGCGGCAGTATTCTTAGGATTTTTTGAGTTTCAGAGCGTATAAAAAAATGCTGTGTCCATTCGGCTGAGCAGAGGGGAGAGCGGTCTTTTTGAATTTTGACTTCGTTTCGACTCAGTCACAGACCGCTGCGGGTATGCTCCTTCGTTAAAGCCTCGCCAAAATCCAAAAATCCTCGCTCCGAACGGCTACAGAATTTTTTTATACGCTCTAGAGTTATATAGCGGCGCGTTTTCACGCATCGCTTAAACCCTCTCTCACCGAGAAAGGCCCGAATGGCGGGGGCGCTGCATTCCACCGGAATGAGTTGGCCGGTTCGATCGAACCCTGCACCGCAGAGCTGATTGACAGGAGAAAAATATAATATGGGTAAGAAAATGCAAGACTGTGCCGCGCGAATTCCCAGAAATAGTGGAGGGGTAGTGGGCGAGTAGTGAGTGAAAGGAACAGGAGCAAACGGAGGGAACGGAGGTGCTGGCGTGCAGCCAGGGTGGCATGAGATGCATTACTGGAACGACCGGGGCTGAATGAAGATGCGAAAAACCCGCGGCGCGGGCAGAAAGTGCAGCGAACCATTCGCCGGCCAAGGGAGTCCTATGTCAAAAACCGGGTTATTTTGCCCGAACAACAACCGGCGTCGCTGGGTAGGCTGGACTGAGGAGTGGTTTCACTCAGTCTGGATGAACACTAAGGAACCAAAGCATCTGCTGGTTGATATCATTAACACTGGTGAGCGCGCACCTCATCCGCCACTCAGCCTCGTTAACCCAGCACCGGTAGTCGCGCTTTCGAACCGTGCCGAACACCCTGTGCCGGTTCAGCCTGCGCTCAAATCTTCCATCGCACCATAGAACGATATCTCCGGTTTGCCGACGACACCAGCCCCCGCCATCGCCTTCCGCAGCTCTGCGGATTTGATGAATTTTTTCAATCGCGCGGTGGTATCCCACTCGCACCAGACCAGTAGGTCGTTTGGACTCTTGCTGCCGCGGCAAACATAAAAACTTTTCTCCCCGGACGCCTTGCGAACGGCAGCGAAGGTTTTGACCTCCCGTTTCCACTTCGCGTAATTGGCGACCTTGTGCTGAATCATGACGTATGGCATGTCGTACCTTTCGGTTAATGTGTTGTGCTACCAAGTGCGGCTAAACGGCAAACGCGCCGTCCCCCCGGGTGAACATGTGCGAGCTCCTTCCGTCTGTCCAATCAAACTTGGTCTGGACTCGCTCGAGAGCTTCAGCTTACTAGCATGAATCCTGCACGGCCAAAATATTCAGCCTAAGGAACCATCGAACTTGAAATCCCCAATGGGGCCGCTGTTTCAATTCCGGACTGGCGGCTCAGAACTGCAATGATTTATTTCCAATGGTTAGAGGACCAGTTCGCTCCAGGCTGTATCAAACCCTCTACCGCGCAAGAGGACAAAAAGCAAAATCCTGCTATGAGGGACGGCAACTTGTTTCTTTGATGTTGTTTAGTTTTCTTGCGACATGAGTTAGAGGGTGAAGTTCAATTTGGCAGATGGAATGGAACGGAGGAGGCCGGGCAACCGTGGGTCCCGGTTCCGAATCGGGATCATCATCAAGTCACCGTGCGAGGGCGCGTGATGCTGGCTTGTTGCTTAAACCCTCTCTCACCGAGAAAGGCCCGAATGGCGGGGGCGCTGCATTCCACCGGAATGAGTTGGGCGGTCAACCCAAACCGAGCCGATCCGAAGGACTTGTTACTTTCGCTTTAGCTCGTTTGCATGCTGAACAGTAGAAAAAAGTTCGTGTTCTCATTTGTTTTCAGTCCCACGCGTTGAATCACTACTCCGTTCGAAAATCAGGTAGAGGACCGGCAGCACAATGAGCGTGAGGAGCGTGGCTGAAACCAAGCCGCCTATAATGACAACGGCTAACGGCCGTTGTGTTTCGGAGCCAATCCCGTGCGAGAGCGCCATCGGCAACAGCCCAAGCATCGCCAATAATGCCGTCATCAGCACCGTTCGCAGCCGTGTCGCGGCGCCTTCCATGATTGCCTCATAGAGGGAGACACCTTCATCCCGAAGCTGGTTGAAATAACTGACCATGACCACGCCGTTGAGGACGGCCTGGCCGAAAAGCGCAATAAAACCGATCGCCGCCGAAACGCTTAACGGGATGCCGGTGAGCAGCAAGGCAAGTACTCCACCGATCAAACCAAGCGGCACGTTTACCAAAATCAGCAGCGCACTTTTGACGGATTTGAACGCATCAAATAGCAGCACAAAAATCAGGAACGTGCTAATCGGAACAATGAGAGCGAGGCGTTTCATCGCCCGTTGCTGGTTTTCAAATTCCCCACTCCAACTCACAAACCAGCCCCGCGGAAGCGACGTTTTTTGCAAACGAGCCTGCATATCGGCCACGACGCTGCCCATGTCGCGTCCTTTGATGAAGATGCTGATAGCCGAGAGCCGCGTCCCGTTTTCGCGGCTGATGTTCATGCTGCCGCCGGTTTCCTTGAACACAGCCACTTGTTCGAGCGGGATGTGGAGACCATCTGGCGTGTCCACGAGGATTTTTTTCAAGTTGGCCAGGCTGCGCTCAGCCTCGGGCAGTCGCACAACGATACTGAAGTGCTGTTCCCCTTCCCACAACTCAGTGGCGGCTTTTCCGGCAAGGCCGATTTCGATCACGTCCTCGATATCGCCGACATTGAGCCCATACCGAGAAGCACTCTCACGATCAATTTCAATGAGCGCCTGGGGCACTTCCCCGGCGCGATCGACAACCGCCGTTTCAACGCCAGGAATATCGGCAATAGCCTTCACCATCTCTTGCGCTTTACGGCGCAAGGCAGCGGAATCATCGCCGAACACTTTGATCACGACCTGCCCGTCAATCTGCGAAATGCTCTCCAGCACATTGTCGCGGATAGGTTGTGAAAAACTGATTTCAACTCCCGGCAAACTTTCAAGATTCCGCCCCATCTCCTGGATGACCGCTTCCTTGCTGAGCCCGCGTTTCCATTCGCCGGGCGGCTTTAAATCCACAAAAGTCTCCGCCATATTAATCGACTTCGGATCAGTCCCGTCTTCCGGCCGTCCTGCTTTGGAAATGACCGTGCCGACTTCGGGCGTCTTGCGAATGAGCTCGCGCATCTTCGGCAATACACCCGCGCCTGCTCGACCGAAATACCCGGGGGCAGATTGGCGTTAACCCAAATCTTTCCTTCGTTCAGCTCGGGCAAAAATTCCGTGCCGAGCCTGGTAGCCATCACCAGGCTGGCGACAAACACCCCCAACGCGGCAATGAGGACAAACTTTGGATGGGCCATCGCACGCCGGAGGACAGCCAAATACGGCTTCTTAATGGACCGCACGAGCGCGTTTTCCGTGTGCGGAATATTTTTCCGCAGCAAAAACATGCAGAGCAAGGGCACCAACGTGAGCGAAAACAGCAGCGACCCGGCCAACGCACTGGTCACAGTCCATGCCATGGGGGCAAAAATCCGGCCTTCATGACGTTGCAATGTGAAAATCGGGATATGCGCGGCGATAATGATGAGCATGGAAAAGAACGTTGGCCGGCCAACCTCAATCGTCGCCTGTTCAATCGCCTCGCGGAAAGTTCTTTTGTCACCGCTTTGCTTCAATTCACCAAGACGCCGGAAGACATTCTCAACAACGATCACTGCACCATCCACAATAATGCCAAAGTCCATCGCTCCCAGAGAAAGCAAATTAGCCGGTATCCCTCGCCAACTCAGCCCAATGAAAGTGGCCAACAAAGACAGCGGGATCATAAGTGCAACGATGGCGGCAGCGCGGAAGTTGCCCAGAAACAGCAGCAAAACGAATGTCACGAGAATCGCGCCCTCCGCCAGATTCTTGAAAACGGTATGAAGCGTTGTGTCAATCAACCACGTGCGGTCGTAATAAGGAACAATTGTGACACCTTTCGGGAGGATAGACGTATTGAGCAGCTCAATCTTCGCCTTCAGCGCCTAAGCACATCCGAAGGATTTTCGCCTTTGCGCATGAGGACGATTCCCGAGACAATATCATCTGTGTCGTCCTGCCCGATAATCCCTTCCATCGGCAAATGGCCCAATCGTAATGTCCGCAATGTCCCTTGATCAAAATCGGTGTCGCCGCCCCGGCTGGTGATGACGATGTTGCTTATATCATCAGGAGAGCGAAGAAGACCGACACCACGAATGATATACTGCTGTGAACCCTGCGTCACTTTGCTTCCGCCCACATTGGCATTGCCGCGGCCCAACGCGGTAATAGGGTTGCTGCAGCGTAATACCATAGTACGCGCATCCGACCGAGGCTGGGGTTGACTTCATACGTTTTACCAAGCCCGCCAAGAGTCACGACATCGGCAACACCTGGCACGCCGCGCAGGTTTCGCTCCACAACCCAATCTTCAAGCGTGCGCAAATCCCGCGTTGTATAACCTCGGGGCCATTCAGGGTGTAGCGGTAGATTTCGCCGATCGCGGTAGAGAGCGGCGCCAGTTGCGGTTGGACGCCTTGAGGCAAATCAGCTGTCGTAAGCCGTTCGAGCACTTGCTGGCGCGCCTGCCTATCAGTCGTTCGGTCATCAAAAGTCAGCATGATGAACGAGAGACCAAACTGCGTGTGTGAAAACATCCGCACCATGTGCGGCAGACCATTCAATACTGTTTCAAGCGGCATCGTGACCTGCTTCTCCACTTCTTCCGGAGCGCGGCCCGTATAAAGCGTGATGACGTTGACCTGAATATCCGATACGTCAGGAAACGCCTCGATCGGCAAGCTGTGAAATGCCGCGAGACCACCACCGATAAAAAGAACCGCCATCAGCACGATGAACAGCGGCTGATGCAGGGCAAAACTGACGACGCGTTTAATCATTTGAGTGAAGGGCTGGGAGGAACCGTCATGACTATTCCAGCATCTGTTGAAGCAAGACGCAGCCGTCGGTGACGACTTGCTGACCCGGTTGCAGACCGCTTACAATACGAACAAGTCCGTCCTGCTCGGTGCCAATCGCGACCTGCTGCCGTTTGAATTGGGTGTGAGCTTCTTCGACAAAGACGTAGTGCTTTTCACCTTTCAGGAAAACCGCCTTTGACGGTACAGTTAAGACAGACACTCCACTCCCTGGCAGGTTTACGGTGACGAACATCTCCGCTTTGAGCGACCCGCCGTCATTGTTCACCGTGCCTCGGACTTTGATCGTGCGTGTGCCGGGGTCGATGAATTGCGAAACATGGTCCACACGTCCCGTAAAGGTCTGGTTTGGGAACGCCCGGCTGATGAATGTAAACTCCCGGCCCCGCTCTAATCGCGACAGATCAACTTCCGTTGCATCGATTTGAATCCACAATTTCGACGGATTACTTACGACAAACAGCGGCGAAAAAAATTGCGGCGCGTTCGCCAGCATTTGGTCAGGACGGATTTCCTGTCCGGGATTGATATTCTTTTCGACGATCGTTCCGGCAATGGGGCTTTTCAGGACGAAAACTCCATCAACCGAATCCGCATTCGCGCCATAAGCGACCAATTTGGATAGCGTTCGTGCGCGTTCCGATTGCGCGCGAGCTTCATCCGCCTCGCTGGCTTCGACGTCCTTTTGCGGAGCAGCGCCGTGTGCAAACAATTCACGCACACGCTTCATGTTGCGCTCCGCTAATTGCAGATCACTTTCAGCTTTGCGCGCCTCCGCCTGCGCCTGGCCGAAATCCGGCGACTCGACTTCTGCCAGTGGTGCACCTTTCTCGACTGTCTCTCCCGGATGAGCGAAAATTTTACGCACACGCCCAGCGAACGGTGTGAAAATGTGCACCGTCACCTCGTCATTCCAAACGAGCCGGCCAAAAAGCGCGGTGCTTGTGGGAGGACGCGAATCAACGGGTTTAACCTCCAAGGAAGTCAGTTGCGGCGACTCCGCCGGAAAAGTGATGCTCTCGTCGGCAACCTTGGGCTCGGCTGCTTGCTCTTCTTTCATCTCGCGATGGCAACCTGCAACCAGGCTTGCCAGCAGCAATGAACTCATCAAATGGATCGTTTTCATTTTGTTCGTGTGGCTATCACCTCTGTCGCGGCTTTGAATGCGGCGGCGGCGGTGGCGGCGTCATTTGCAGCCTGAATCGCTGCCAGGCGGACGGTGTTGTCGTCTCGTTCCGCTGAGAGCAAATCGAGCAATGAAGCGCCGCCTTTTTCATAAGCAAAGACAACCGTCTTGCGAATTTGGCCGGATTTGGGACGAAGCTGGTCGCGGTAGCTTTGCCAGCGCGTGAAAGCGCTTTCGTAAGTATGCCGCGTGGTCGCGATCTCCGCGGCGATCTGCGCTGCTACTTTCTCCATCTGTGTTTGGGCCTGTTCGCGCGCGGCTTCAGCAGCCTTTATCGCGCCGCGATTCCGGTTCCACAACGGCAAAGGAAAACTCAGACCAAACCCGATCGTGTTCGGCATCGACGGTGGCTGGTGCTCGTATTGAGCAAACAAAGTTGGATCGGGAATGCGTTGCGCTTTTTGCAGGTGCAAATCCGCCTCCGATTTCTTCAATGCCTGTGCCGCCGCGATCAGATCTGCGCGATTTCCCACAGCCTCCGTTCCGCCGGTCGCAACCACGGCGCTGGCGAGATCCTCCAGATCGTCAGTCAGCGTAGCTTTTCCCGCTGCCTTCGAAACGCCGAGGAGCAATTCGAGGTTGATCAGCGCTATCTTCGCCGTCGTTTCAGCTGACCGCGCGTCCAACTCAAATTGTTGCGCAGTGATTTCGATGCGGCTTTTATCCGCCGTGGAAATATCCCCGGCCGTCAATCGAGCAGCAGCAATATCCGCTTCACGACGCAGGCTCGCGGCCGATTCCCGGAAGACCAGAACGTTTGCGTTCGCCTGGTCGGCCGCCGAGTAAGCGTTGGCCACCGCGAGATCGAGTTTACGTCGGGCATCGGCAAGACGAGCCCGCGCACTTTCGATCCCTGCCTGCGCTGAAAGTTGGCGACTCTTCCGTTTGCCGCCGATCTCAAAAAGCTGATTAATGGCCGCGACCGAATCGTAATCGCGCGACCAGAACGAGCCGCCTTGATTGGGATACTTTCCGTCGACGCTGACCTGTGTCACGGATACGCTCAACGAAGGATTGGGAAATTCCCTGGAAATTATTTTTTGCGCAGTGGCAATGCCCACATCACTTTTCGCGGCCAGCAGGTCCCAATTGCGCTCAAACGCAATCCTTTGCGCATCGGCGAGGGAAAGCCGCTCCAACGCGCCTGAGCCGACAGCATCCATGGCGGTTGTCTGTTGATCTCCTTGCGAGGCGAACGCACATAACAACAATAATACGGCGACGACTCCTGGTTGAATCCGATCCGGAAAAAACTTCATCTAGCCCTGTCAGGGTAGCGAAGATCCATCGGGTGTCTGTTAGGCGGGGTCTAATTATTTTGTACGGCGAGGTACTACACGCCAACAGGCACTGATCACCGCGGATGTTTGGCTTCATTCCAGCGAATGGCTTCGCGGAGCAGTTCCGTTGCGCTTTTAAGATTCAGCTTCTCTTTCACTCGCGCGCAGTATGCCTGGACCGTTTTCATGCTGACGTTCAACGCCTCCGATACCTGCCGTGTTCCAAGCCCTTTTCCGAGCAGATCAAATACAGCCATCTCCCGGTCGCTCAGCAGTTCCACCGGCGAAGCGCTTGAGGCGGACTTCCCTTCAATCAGCCGCGCTGTCATGACTTCGCTGACCCTGGGGCTGATGTAGAGTTTCCCATCCAAAACTTTGCGAATCCCTTCAATTATTTTTTTGGTCGCTTCCCGTTTCATCACGTAGCCCTTTGCACCGGCGCGGATCGCGCGTTCGGCATAATGCAATTCATCGTGCATCGAAAGGACCAAAACGGCGATTTCCGGATGTGAATTCTTCAAATCCTTGATCAGTTCAATACCCGAAGAGTTATCCAATGAAATATCCACAATCGCTACCTCAGGTTTACAAACGCTCATCGCCTGCAAGGCTGGAGGAGCACTTTCCGTTTCTCCGCAAACCACGAGATCGGATTGCTGATTAATGAGATTAGTCAACCATTCCCGCACCAGCGGATGGTCATCCACCAAAAAGACTTTCCTCTTCTTTTTGTTCGTTGCGGTCGTCATGCAGGCTTAGTTTGCTTCGGCTTGTGGACTTCAATCGATGGCGAAAGCGAACACTTTACGAAAGTGCCACCAGTCGGGTTAGGCTCGATGGAAAAAGACGCACCAATCATCGCCGCTCGATGCGCCATAATTCGCGTGCCAAGCCCCTGATTTTCCTGCCACGTTTCCGGCAAGCCCGTTCCGTCGTCTTCCACCGTCAGAACGATCGCGCCACCCAGGTGGACAAGGCTGATCAAGATGTTCTTCGGCTTGCCGTGCCGAATCGCATTGCTCACGGCTTCCTGTGCGATGCGGTAAAGGTTTGTCGCAGTCACAGCATCGTCAATCAACACTCGCGAATCACAATCGAACGTACACGTTAACTTCGACATCCTCGTAATATTCGCTGCAAGTTCCTGGAAGGCCATCATCAGACCTTCGGCCTCCATCTCCACCGGAGAAATTCCGCGGGCCAGATTGCGCGTCAGAGCGATGCCATCCTCCACCAACTCCACGATCTTGTTCGCATCCGCGGCTTCCGCCAGGGACTTGCTCGCCAGCTTCTCCTCGAGCACCTGCCCGGCGACGGCCGTCGCAGTCAAGTGTTGGCAAAGACTGTCGTGCAAATCGTGGCCGATCCGGCGCTGCTCGCTTTCGCTGACCTCCAAGATTTCCTTTTCGAGCCGCTCACGCTCCGCCATTTCTTTTGTCAGGGCCACCGTCCGCTGCCGCACCCGATCTTCCAATTCAGCATGAAAGTCATGTAATCGCGCCAACAACCAAACCACGATGAAATAAAAAACCAGCAGAATCGTAGCGTTCCAGATCGGAATGAAAGAACTCGAAAAACGCGCACCTGCCGCCAAGTCACCCACTATCCAGGTTCCTACGCTCATAACCGACATGAACAATCCAAACCCTCGCCCAACGAACCAGGTTGCAAAACCAACCCCCAACAAATAAAAAACCGAAAATACGATTTCGAATCCGGCCAAATAATCAATGACGCCAACCAACCCGAGGATCCCAAAACACGTCAGTATCAGAATCGGTCGGGAACGGCGCTCAATATTTTGGACAATTCCGGTCATACATCTAACTCATGTGCGAACGAAGACATCTGCAACAGAGCGCACCGAGCAACGTTAGCAAAAACGCTGCTTTCCCATGTTCGCCCAAAAGCATCCTTTTATGCAATGATTTCGCATTCCCGGGGCAACTGAATGTTGCGACTGATGGTTTAGCGCCGGCAAAATCCGGCGTAGACTATACGCTTTTCGGAACACTGTTGTTTGACTGAGTTTGCAGCAACCGGACCTTTGAACAGCCAGATCAGTGGCGCGGGTTTCATCTTACAACTTGAATAGGGGGTAACTGACAAAATGGAGTGCCGACGTGATGGCTCTCGGCCTCAGGCAACAGGGCAGCAAGGCGCTGTCGGTGAAAGGCAAACGCCTTTTCGACTCGATCGTGAATCATCGCCTCAGAGACAAAGTTGACGTGCTCTTGCATGGAGTTGGTAATCGTTGAACGCGCATTAGCGGCTTAACACTTGTGCTGCGGATTTTGATGATTTTCCGGGTACCAATAGTGCACTGTGAAACACTGTCCCACGGAGAAAAAGCAAATTCCTATCATTCCCGGTTGGTCGGTTGCCCTTTTCCCTTCTGTTTTGCGCATTACCTGTTAGTAGATGCATAACCCATGAAGGAGCCGATCAATCCCGAAGTGGCCATCTTTAATGGCGCCCTCGAACTTGCCGGAGCTGAGCGCGCCGCATATCTGGACCAGGCATGCGCGGGCAACATGGCGCTGCGCGAAAAAGTTGAAGCGCTGTTGAAGGCAAGTGAACAGGCAGAAAATTTTTTGGAAGTTCCGCCCACCGGTTTGCCGCGTACCATAACAGTGCGGATTCCGCTCACTGAAAAACCCGGCGATAAAATAGGACGTTATAAACTCCTTCAACAAATCGGTGAGGGTGGTTGCGGTGTGGTTTACATGGCTGAACAGGAAGAACCGGTGCGTCGGCGAGTCGCGCTGAAGGTCATCAAATTAGGGATGGATACAAAGGAGGTCATCGCCCGGTTTGAAGCTGAACGTCAGGCGCTGGCGATGATGGATCATCCAAACATTGCAAAAGTGCTCGATGCGGGGGCGACAGATACTGGACGTCCGTATTTCGTGATGGAGCTGGTGCGCGGAATCAAAATCACCGAGTACTGCGACGAGAATAAGGTGCCCACCGAGGAACGGCTCAAACTTTTTGTTCAGGTTTGCCAGGCGATTCAGCATGCGCATCAAAAGGGAATCATTCATCGCGACATCAAACCGTCGAACATTTTGGTCACGATCAATGACGGCGTGCCGGTGCCCAAGGTCATCGACTTCGGCATAGCGAAAGCAACGCAGGGACGGCTGACCGATTCGACGCTATTTACGGCCTTCGAGCAATTCCTCGGCACGCCGGCCTACATGAGCCCGGAACAGACGGCGATGACCAGCGTGGATATTGATACGCGCAGCGACATCTACAGTTTGGGCGTGTTGCTTTACGAACTTCTCACCGGCAAAACTCCCTTCGACGCAAGCGAACTGCTCCAATCTGGCCTGGACGCGATGCGTCGCACCATCCGGGAAAAGGAACCGCCCAAGCCTTCCACTAGATTGAGCACAATGCTCAATGCGGATCGAACGGTTACCGCCTCTCATCGCCAGACTGATCCGCCCAAACTGATTCATCTCGTGCGCGGCGACCTTGACTGGATCGTGATGAAGTCGCTGGAGAAAGACCGCGCGCGCCGGTACGAGACGGCCAATGGATTCGCAGCAGACATCCAAAAACATTTGAACGACGAACCGGTCAGCGCGAGCCCGCCCGGCGGGTTTTACCGCTTGCAAAAAGCGATGCGGAGAAACAAGCGGACGTATGCGGCGATGGCGGCCATAATGTGCGCACTAACTGTTGGGCTCGGTGTTTCGACGTGGGTATCCAATTTATCTCAGTCGATACGGCGACGTGGCGCTGTCGAGTGCCTCGGTTTGACACTCATCAATCCAACGGAAAGTTTGCTGAAACGCCATCAACTCCCCACTGGGATTGAATATCGCGGCCCTATCGTTACACAAGTTCAAGACGGTCATTCGGCATTTCGCATTCCGCCGAAGCCTGATTGCATGTTTTGGATCGTGGAACATCCAATGTCGATAAATTGCGAGTGGAGTCGCAAGGGAGAATTTCCCAGTTACAGGCCCAAGACGGTTCGACAGATGATCCAGGCGATTTTGTCGTCGGCCTGTACTCCACAACAGTTCCAACGTTTATGGGCTCAAGCGCTCCGGGAAATGGCTGACAAGTTCCCTGGACAGCGGCAGCTAAATCTTCGGGTTGCGGATGCTCTGGACGCGATCCTATCGTCATCTAACAATGCCGTCCAATCCCAGACTCGATGGACCGAAGCAATCCGGGCCATGGCTGATGAGACACCTTCTCGGCGGGAGGACATTCTTAAGTATGCCTTTAGCGAACCATTCGGGGATGAGACTGCCAAATACATTTGTCGTGTGGTTTATCATTATCCGACGAACGCCGGCACGATGACGACGCACCTGTCCCTGACCGAAAAAGACGTTGATACTCTTCGTGAGCTTCTCAAGAGATTACCCCCTGACTGAACGGCGAAGTCACAGGCTGTCGCGCTTTCTTTTTTTTCGGTAGGCGGACGTTCTGCGATGTGTGAAACTGGCGCCGCTATATATCTCAAAGAATTCTAAGAATTCATCAGCGAACTGTCATCGTTTGCCAATATTCGGGTGTTGCTAACGTCATCACAGGCATTCACGGATTGTCCGAAACAAGCGGCTACTCGTTCGCGTCGCAAACGAGATGAACCGCGGGAAGGAACTTGTTTGCCCTTTTCCCTTCTGTTTCACGCATTACCTGTTAGTAGATGCATAATCCATGAAGGCGCAGATCAATCCTGAAGTCGCCATTTTTAATGACGCGCTCGAACTGGCTCCGACGGAGCGGAGCGCGTATCTGGACCGGGCCTGTGCGGGCAACATTCCGTTACGCGAAAAAGTTGAAGCCTTGTTGAAGGCCAATGAACAGGCGGAGAACTTTTTGGAAGTTCCACCCACCGGCTTGCCACTGACCAGAACAGTGCGGATTCCGATCACTGAAAAACCCGGGGATAAGATCGACCGCTACAAACTGCTTCAGCAAATCGGCGAAGGCGGTTGCGGCGTGGTCTACATGGCTGAGCAGGAAGAGCCGGTGCGCCGTCGAGTGGCGCTGAAGGTCATTAAACTGGGAATGGATACAAAGGAGGTCATCGCTCGGTTCGAAGCCGAACGTCAGGCGCTGGCGATGATGGATCATCCCAACATCGCGAAGGTACTCGATGCGGGAGCGACTGATACTGGACGTCCGTATTTCGTGATGGAGTTGGTGCGCGGAATCAAAATCACCGAGTTCTGCGATGAGAATAAGGTGCCCACCGAGGAACGGCTCAAACTTTTCATTCAGGTTTGCCAAGCGATCCAGCATGCGCATCAAAAGGGCATCATTCATCGCGACATCAAACCATCGAACATTTTGGTCACGATCAATGACGGCGTGCCGGTGCCTAAGGTCATTGACTTCGGCATCGCCAAGGCGACGCAGGGACGGCTGACGGACAAAACGCTATTCACTGCGTTCGAGCAATTCATCGGCACGCCGGCCTACATGAGCCCGGAGCAGGCGCTGATGACGAGTCTCGATATTGATACACGGAGCGACATTTATAGTCTCGGCGTTTTACTTTACGAACTGTTGACCGGCGAAACGCCCTTTGACGCCACTGAACTTCTGCAATCTGGCTTTGACGCGATGCGACAAATGATCCGAGAGAAGGAACCGCAGCGTCCATCAGCGCGTTTGAGCACGATGACGGCTGATGCGCTTACGACTACAGCCTCGCAACGTCACACCCATCCTCCCAAATTGTTGCATATGATCAGCGGCGATTTGGATTGGATCGTCATGACGTGCCTAGAGAAGGATCGTTCGCGTCGTTACGAAACGGCCAACGGTTTGGCAGCGGACATCCAGCGCCATCTGAACACAGAACCCATTGTTGCTCACCCTCCCAACGGCTTGTATCGCCTCCAAAAGGCAGTTCGTCGCCATAAATCCGTATTCGCCGCAGTAGCAGCCATCGCGGCGGCACTGGTAATAGGCATTGTGGTGAGCACGCTGGAAGCAATTCGAGCGACGCGCGCAGAGCGGGAGCAAACCCGCCTTAGGACCGTTGCCGAAACAAAAGAAAAGAAAAGTGAACAAGTCGCTCAGTTCCTCAAGGACATGTTGAAAGGAGTCAGTCCCCATGTGGCGCTGGGTCGCGATACAACCATGCTGCGTGAGATCGTGGATAAGACGGCCGAACGAATAGGGACGGATCTCAAAGATCAACCCGAGGTGAGAATCGAACTTAGCCTCGTGCTGGCGCGCGTGTATGGGGATTTGTCGCTCTTTGAAAAAGAAGAGCAAATTGCTAGGGAGACTCTTCAATTGGCCCGCGCGCATTACGGCGAGAATAACCTGGCGGTAGCAGATGCGCTCAGCATCCTCGGACGCGCCCTCAATTTTGTTCGGAAATTACCGGAAGGCGAAACCGTTACCCGCGAGGCGATAGCACTGGATAGAAAACTACGCGGCATTAATAGCCTGGAAGAAGCTTCTGCGTTGCTGACTCTTTGTGACTTGCTACGCAACCAGTGGGATGGTTACGAACATAGCAAGCTCGATGAAGCTGAAACCGCAATTCGCCGATCACTCGCGATCAGAAAGAAACTTCTTGGCAATGATGCGGTTGAGATAGCGCAGTCCCTCGATACTCTGAGTCTCCTGCTGCGGGTTGAAAACAAGCTGGCAGAGGCTGAAATCGCATCTCGCGAGAGCCTCGCGATTCGCAAAAAACTATATGGTGAAGATAATCCGACGATAGCCTCTTCCTTAACGTGGCTGGGCGGGGTGCTGTCCGCCCAGGGAAAACTGAAAGAAGCCGAAGAGTCTCTGCGGCTAGCACTGGCAATTGATGTAAGAGAGAAGAGCACGAATATTTGGCATCACGCGATCCGACTTTCGTATCTTGAAAGTGTCCTCGAAAAAGAAGGCAACCTGGCTGAAGCGGAAACTTGCCTGCGAGAGGCGGCGGAAGTCGTACGCTTGCGGAAAAACACAGAGGACATGGAGCGATACGAATTTATCCGACGACTGGCCGTTGTCCTTTTAAAAAACGGCAAACGTGACGACGCTCTGGCAGCCTACCGAGAAGTGGTCCAGGGCTATCGGGGTGTGGCGGGTAGGAAGGATGTAAATGTATTAAACAGCATTGCTTGGCTTTTAGCCACCTGCCCCTTGCAGGAGATCCGCGACGGACATGACGCTGTAAAATATGGCGAACAAAATGTTGATGCCACACACCGTCAAAATCCTTTTTTCCTGGATACACTGGCGGCTGGTTATGCCGAATGTGGCGAATTTGCGAAAGCAATCGAGACCGAAAAAGAGGCGATGGCCCTTCGGGCCAATGAAGCTTTCAAGAAAGACTTCTCCTCCCGATTGAAGCTCTATGAAGTGAATAATCCCTATCGGGACCGGTATTAAAAAGCCTCCGTGTTCGCCAAAGCGGTGCTCAACGGGAAATGCACGTGCCTTCCAAGTGTGAATCAGCACTGGTTTTTCTTTTCGGTAGTTAAATCGAAAATTGTTTGCCCTTTTTGATCCACAATTCCGCATTGCTAGCTGAAACGTGATCTTAAAAAGCGGAAAACCATTATGAAATCTTTGCAACACATCGGACTTGTTTATGTCGCACTTCTTGCCATGACCCTTCACCTTCGGGCCACCCAACCCGGGGAGGTGGACTTGACCTTTAATTCCTCAAACACGCTGGACGGAACGGTTTCTTCAGCCGCCTTGCAGACGAACGGCCAAATCATTGTCGTCGGAGCATTCACATCGGCTGGCGGCGTTCCTCGAAATCAGATTGCGAGGCTCAACACCGATGGAAATCTTGATACCAGTTTTCAAAGCAACATGACCGGAGTGGTTGAATATCTCGGAACGAGAGCAGTGTTGGCACAACCAGATGGCAAGGTGCTTATTTCTGGCAGCTTTACGATGGTCAACGGGCAGTCGCGACGCTCGGTCGCGCGGCTGAATGCTGACGGCAGCCTGGATGACGGTTTCCAAGCCCCGACTTCGGTGGGACCGATGGTTGCTTCCATGGCGCTCCAACCCGATGGCAAAATTATTATTGGCGGAAGTTTTCAAGTGATTGGACCCGAGCCTCGCTATGACATCGCCCGCCTCAACGCTGATGGCAGCATCGACGCCGGTTTCCAACACGGAATGATTGGCGATCACGACCAAGGTTATCCCGATATCTATGTGGTTGCCCTTCAGCCAGACGGAAAAGTGCTCGTTGGCGGCGATTTCGGACTTATGAACGGCAAGGTGCGCCACGGCATCGCCCGGCTTAACACCGATGGCAGTCTGGACACGGGCTTTCTGGATGAAACTTCCAGGAGTGGCGGTGGAGTCGTTGCAATTGCCGTGCAACCCGACGGCAAGGTGCTCATTGGCGGTAATTTTATATCAACGAGCAATGGCACAATTCGCAACAGCCTGTTCCGGCTCAATGCCAATGGCACGATGGACACAAATTTTCTCACTGGATCAGGAATGAATGGAGCCGGCAACCCGAGTGGCTCCTTTTGCGACGGATATGATGTAAGCACAATCGTTGTGCAAACCGACGGGAAAATTCTTATCGGAGGCACTTTCGGTAACGTCAATGGAGTGGCACGCCGCAAAATTGCCCGGCTTAATTCGGATGGTTCTCTGGATGTTAATCTTTTTGAAAGAAACATTGATGGGAACTGCGGTAGCGGTTTTGGAATAAATTCCATCATTCCGCTAGCCGATGGAAAAATCCTGGCGGGAGGAACATTCACCTCGATCAATGACATCGCCATTAATGGCATCGCGCGACTTTTCGGGACCGTCCCTTCCCTAAGCGAGGCCGGCATCGTCGCGGACAAGTTCGGGTTCAATATAAACGGTTACTCCAACCAGACCCTGGTCGTGGAAGGGTCAACGAATCTCCTGGATTGGATTCCACTCCAGACCAATACACTGGGAAGTTTGCCGGTGACATTCAGCGATTCGGGCTCGGGGCTTTTTACGAAGCGCTTTTATCGGGCTCGATTGCAATAGAGAGGAATGAATTTCTTCCCAGGTGGGAAGACTGCAGGTCGGGGTGCAAAACGTGTGTGCGTTCCGACCGCAGACTCTTGCCAAAAATTTCATTGCCCTTTTTCCACCGGAACTTCGCATTGCTAGATGGACGATCAGGGATAAATGGAAATCTGATCACAACAAACAAACATAGACCCGGGCGAAATTCGCCTGAAAATCGAAGGAAACAAAATGAAATTCATGACACCACAAACCAGTAATTTGATCGGGCCGATTTGGGCTAGATTAAAAACCAAATGCCTGACCGCAACACTCGCTGCCGGACTCGCTATGCTCGCTACCACCCTGTCAGCCAGCGCCGGTTCCGGCAACGTGCTCTCGCCCTCGGAGGAAACGCACGGATACTCCCTGGACGACATGGCGGCCGCCGTTGCCAATTTCAGTATCAGCGGGAATGACCTGTCTTTTTATCCAACCACGCCGTTCCAGATCATCTACAACCGACCTGGCAGAACTTTCACGGTCAAGCCTGGCACCACGTTGTATTTGAAGTTCTTCTTCATTGACGATTCCGCTCCGGTCGTCGGCAACTGGCCGGCGGACAAAGCCGAAGCCGGGAATTACGTCTTTGGCGCGGATCAACTCGGCGGGCACGATCTTCAGGTCGTGGTGGATGGCCAGGTGTCTTCGCTGGATGATCCCGGTTACATCGGTGGGCCGGTCGCGACGCCGACCTCACCCGACGGCAGCGAGCACATGATCCAGATCGGCGCGTTCGTCACGCCCCTGACCAAGGGAACGCACACCATCACCATTCGAGGTGTATTTGATGGCACGGCACTGGTGGACGCGTTCGGTGGACCTCTTGAAGCTGAAATCACCTACACGGTAATTGTGAAGTAATTTTTTTGCACCAGCGATTCGGGCAGCGCAGGCCGTGATGGCCGGCGCTGCCCGTTTTGCGTTTCTCTCTTAGAATGATCCAGAAAGAGTTGGATTCTCCAACTGTTTCAAGTTGTCGCTTCCCGGTTCTCCGCTACTCTGGCCGCGTGAGCGATGTTACCCGGATTCTCCAAGCGGCCCGGAAAGGTGATCCTCAGGCTGCGAACGAGTTGTTGCCGCTCGTTTACGAGGAACTTCGACGGCTCGCCGCTCACAGAATGTCTAATGAAGCGGCTGGCCAAACATTACAAGCGACCGCTTTAGTTCACGAAGCGTGGCTGCGATTGGTCGGCACCGAAGACAAAAAATGGGATGGGCGCGCCCATTTCTTTGCCGCTGCTGCAGAAGCGATGCGCCGAATTCTAATTGATCGCGCGCGTCGCAAGAATGCGATCCGTCATGGGGGCGACCACCAGCGCGTGGAGCTTCAGGACTCAGACTTGCTTGCTGCAGCAACGGACGATCGTTTGATCGCCGTCAGCGAGGCGCTGGACAAACTCGCAATCGAACACAAGGCCGAGGCGGAGTTGGTAAAGTTGCGTTACTTCGTCGGAATGACCAACGACGAGGCTGCAGAAGCTCTTGGCATTTCGCCGCGCACAGCAAAGTATTATTGGACTCACGCCCGAGCGTGGCTTTATGCGGAGATCAATCGCACGAGCTAACGATTGTCAGCGACTGTTGTCTCTCCCACCTGGACAAAATACCCGTCGTGCTAAGGCTTTTTCTTTTGAGGTTCGCGGAAGCTAACTGCATTTGTTGTTGAGCGACTGAGATGTTTCTCACCGAGAAAGGCCCGAATGGCGGGGGCGCTGCATTCCACCGGAATGAGTTGGCCGGTCAACCGAACCCTGCACCGCAGAGCTGATTGACAGGGAGAGATTCGAATATTTCGGATAAAATTTCAAGACGTAGCTGCACAATTTCCGCGGATAAACCCACAATGCTGCGCGCGTTCGCGCAGATATCCTGACCGCACACGTTAACATCATCTTCGACATAAAATACGCGCGGCCTGGGTCCCCTGTTCCAGTCGTTCCGGCGTAAAGTTCAAACCGTAGTTGTGACAAATCCGTGTCATGTCTCGGCCCATCGCCAAATTCAGCAGCGCCGCCGTGAGTTCGTCCTCCGTATAGCCCTGCCTTTCCAATTGGCGAACAACCGCTTGTTCATTTGCCGACATGAAATGCAAGAAGTTCATGCCGCCTTGGGCGTAGCAGTAGAGGTAGAGGCCGACGTTGTGATATTTACGGTATGGTGTCTCGTCGCGCGGAATACCGTTCATGCGATCCATAAACATCCATTTTGCCGGCTGCTCGGTGATCTGGTCAGCTCCGGCACAACGTGAGGTTTCGACGACCGTTTCGTGGAGGCCGCCGTGATGAAAACCAAAGTTATGTCCGAGTTCGTGAACGATGCCATGCTCGGACATTGGCGCATCGGAGAAGAATAACCTCGTACTGATGGTGATCCGAGTTCCGTTATGAACGCCAGACGCACCCCGGCGAGACGGATCAATGATGACCGCGGTAGATTCCACGCGACGTCTTTTGCCAGCGGAGTAGTTCATGGCGGCAGCGAGCATTTCGGTCTGGGAGAGTAGATTTTGTGCATCTCGCGCAATGACAGCCGGCACGGCCATTTTGAACGTTGGGGTCATCACGGTAACGCGCTGGCCTGTGGTGAATCGCGTCTGGCTCAAAAGACCGCGCGGTGATGTGATTTCCCAGACTGCGCCTGCGTTGGAACGAATTGAACCGGCGCTGGCCGAGAACAACATTTGTCCCGCTTTATCAGTTTCTGTTTCTTCCTCTTCTTCGCCCGCGCTCAGAGTCTCGACGGAGCGCAAGACGGGACGAGCCTTGATACGCTGTCCGTTCAAAGTGACGTAGACTTCCAAACTGATGGGGTTGTGCTGGTCATCAGATAATTCGTGCAGAATATGGCCATTGCCATCCACCAGATACAATTGGCCGATGAGTTTGGCTTCTCCCTTTTTGTTTGGTTCAGAAAGGATTTGATCGAGCCCCCCAGTGAGTGGCGAGTCCATGTTAAGGACAAAGGATTGGCCTGCATGAAGGTCGTATAATTGGCCGACAAAGTTTCCTCTCAATCCGGTTGCCACCGGGCCGGTGTATCCCACTGAAAACATTCCAGCAGTCAGCAAGACGGTCGCGTTGTCGCAAAGGCGCAGTTGCCCTTCCAAACCGAAGCTTTGCCGCCGAGCCCAGCGGAATGTCACCTGGCCTTTTCCGCCTTTGCATTGCACGACGGCGGTTTTCTCCGGCGACGAGATTTTGCCGTCCGCTATTTGGCTGTTCGGGCTTCCCCAGCTCATTGCAAATCCAGGATGGTCGGCGGTTGCATCGCCTTCGGCCCACAACTGGAAATTGCCAGGCGGGATTTCCATTTGGACCGACTCTGTGGCCGCAGCCATGCTGGCGCTGATCCAAATTGGAAAACCTTGCGGCTTGAGAAAGAGACGCTTTGGCGTGAGGACGGTATTGGCCGAACATAACGTCCAATGTTTCGTCGCCGTTGGAGCTAAACGAACGATTTCGCCAGCGGGCCTTTCGCGAAAGTCCGACCATCCGGCGGAGACGGTTCCATTTGTCTGCGCCAACGCAAAAAAGCCCCACTTACCCGGAGGCACTTTCGCTTTGACCATGCCGTCCACGCCTGTTTTTCCAAGGAACGACTCATCCCAAAGGATATCATTGCGGTTTTTTACCAGACGATCCTGGCGCGGCCATATGAGATTCAGCTCACGGCAAAAACCGTAGATTGAAGCGCCTGAAATTGGTTTGCCGTCCGTGCTGGTGAATTTGAGGCTTATGTCGCGATAGGCGAACTCGGGTAAGATCTCGGCGGCAAATGCGATTTGAACAGTTGCCGACCAGAAAAACGCCAGAGCGAGCACTAACGAGCGGTTGTATTTGCACATGGAATAAATGTGGAATTCGGACAATCATCCGCGACTACTTCAGTTCCTTCCACTCCACCAAATTCTTCCAGTCCGGTGAGCCTTTCGCATAGCCAGCCGCCAGTTTCGTTGCCTCATCAACTGAGAAAGTTTCCTTTTTCGAAACGAACACAACCTTTCCATCCGGTGAATGTTGAAATGAGAAATGACCATCCTGTTCTGCAACGACCCGAATAAAATCCGCCGTTCCATCTGTTTTAATCACCAGCACCGGCCCAAAGTCGTCCTTGTGTGATGCCAATGCCGGACGAATATCGGTTTCGATGGGGTTATGTATGATTTTATCGTTATCCTGGAATTCCAACGCGTAGGTCATAGAGTTGGTTCGTGTTGAGGTCATTGATGTTGTGTTTGTCTGTGCATTGCCATTGGTAACTCCTGAAAAGAACAACGCGCATGTGGTCAGTGTGAGTAATAGTGCTTTGATAATCGTCAGGAAAACTGTCATTCGAATATCTATAAAGAAAAGAGTGTGAAAGGTTACAAACCGGGGATGAGAGCTTCACTGCGCGCAATACATTTGGATTTCGGCAGCGGTCAATGCCCGGTTGTAGATCGCGATTTCATCCAGCAATCCGGCGAAATACGTGTTGTAAGTGTAACTGTTTGTCGCTTCGCTGGGACGGTAACTGATCCAAATGTCGCCTTTCGTCTTTGGCGCAAAACTTTTCCAGGTTGATTCAGCGATGACCCGGCCATTCAAATACAGCGTGCCGGTGCCGGTCCCGCGATCGTAAGTAACGGCGACGTGCTGGAAAACATCCTTGATCACCACGCCTTGTGCCGACTTAAGCGTGTGATAATGACCCTCCATATCCACGATGATGGCTGTCAATTCACCTTGCGATTCCTTGCTTCGTGCCAACCGCAACTGCACGCCGATGGTGTGCCGTGCTGCGGATGGGGAATGCCATTCAAGAATTGGATGGAAACCATCTACATCCAGGGGTTTGATCCACATAGAGATCGTGAGGCCCGGTTGATTCTCCATATCCAACGAGGGGTTGCCGGGAATTCTCGCGTAGGAACTGGTTCCGTTCAGGGCAAAGGCCTGGCCGGTGTTGCCTTTCGCAAAAGTCACGTCTGTCAGCTCGGCGATATTCGTTCCCGCAGAATCAATCCCGTTCCCTTCACCGGACCACAACGCCACCAAACCATCGCGCGGGAGCGTGGCATTGGAGCTCAATTCGCGCACTGTTTTGAGTTGGGAAATAGGAACATTGACGTGCCGAGTTTCCGCCGGCTGGCTTAGTATTTTAATGGCGATGCTGATAAGAACAACTAGGCCGATCAGCACCGTCACTCCGGCGACCAGGCTAAAGGTAGAGATTTTCCTACCTTCGATTTTTGGACTGGCCTGCGGTGGTGTTGCGGGATTGGCAGGAGACGTTTTCTTATTCGTTGATGGAGTCTCTTTCGGTGGCGTTGCCGCAATATTTTCCACTGCCGTTTTTATTTCGCTGACTTGTTGGTAACGGAGTTCCGGTTCCTTTTCGAGAGCGTGGAGAATCACTTCGTCCACGCGCGAATCGGTTTTCACCTTTTGTGACGGGAGTTGGAATTTCCCCAGCGGCAGCTCGCCCGTCAGCATTTCGTAAAACACGACACCGACTGAGTAGATATCCGCCCGGCAATCCACCGTCAGCGGTTTTTCCAATTGCTCGGGGGCCATGTAGTGCGGCGTGCCGACCACCTGATTGACACCAGTCAGCGACAGATCTTTCGGATCGGGATCCAAAATTTTTGCGAGCCCGAAGTCAGCAATCTTCACCCGGCCATCTTGATCCAGCAGGATGTTCTCCGGCTTGATGTCGCGATGGACGATGCCCCGCTCATGCGCGTATTGGAGTGCATCGCAGATCTGCGGAATGATCGCCAGGGCTTCGGCGGGCGAAAATTGACCACTGCGGTAGAGCTGCCGCAGATTGAGACCATCCACAAATTCCATCAGCAGGTAATAATGCTCTCCTGCCTCGCCGAAATCGTAGACCGTTACGATGTGCGGATGTGTCAAAGCTGCAAGCGCACGGGCTTCGCGCTCGAAACGTTCGGCGAACTGCGGGTCATCTTGACGTTCCCGAGCAAGAATTTTCAATGCCACGAAGCGATCCAGGCGCAACTGTCGAGCTTTGTAGACCGCACCCATTCCGCCCTGGCCAAGCAGCGCGAGGATCTCAAGCTGCGGAAAGAGCCTGGCCAGCTCTTCCACTGCAGGCGGCACGAAAACCGACCCGCCGCGTGCCGGCTCGTTTCCAGCCCGACTCTCAAACCCGGTTTTGATGAGGCACTCCGGACACAGTCCCTGCGGCGCATCCGGGACGGATGGCTTCATGCAAACCGGACAGGTTGGTGTCGGATCAATCACAGAGAGGCTCTAAATGTATCGTCGTTCTACGATGATATAAAAGGAATCCGTCGAAAGGTTACACAATTCACACTGCTCATATGCGAACGGTCACCGCGCAAGGATGGTGAACAAGTAGCGCAGTTCCTCATCCACATCGGCCGGACTGTTGACAGTGTCGGCGATTTCAGCCCGCAACAGCGCGCGATAATTTTGACGCAATCGATGCACCGCCACTTTGATCGAACCCTCCGTCATATTCAATGTTGCGGCGAGAGTTTTGTACGGTTGCGCGTCGCGTTCTCCCAATAGGCATGGTTTCAAAGCATTGAACAATTCACCCTTGCCCTGCGCTTGGTAATCGGCGGCGAGTCGATTCAGCACTTTGTCCAGCAAGGTCAATGCCCAGCGCCATTCGAAACTCTGTTCCGGCGTCGTTCTATCCGGCGGCAACCAACTATCTCCGCCGTCGGCAGCAGTGAACCGAACGGTAAAGACCTGGCCGCCACCGCGTTTTTGGGTTCGGCTTTTGTCCCATTCGTTTGCGAGAAACGCGCTGGCTGATGTGAGCAGGAAAGACCGGAACCGCCCACGTTGCTGGTCGGCGCGCGCGATCCAATTGCGCTCAATCACCCAGGTGAAAAACGCCTGGGTCAGATCTTTGGCGTCGGCTTCGTTGTGTCCTCTACGTCGGATGTAAATATAAAGTGGTCGCCAATAACTCTGGCAAAGTTGCTCCAGGCTCGCGAGCCCGCGCTCAGAATCGTTCTGGCCAGCAGACAGCACTACCGACCAGCGAGTGGTGGCAAATATCGAGAGAGGCACCGCCTCTCCAGGGGCAACGTGATTCGTCGTCACAATCGGGTATTGGCTCGCGCTCGAAAGACGATAATGCAAAGCATTCCGTTTTTGAATCAGAAACGAAAACCGTAGATCGCCCAAAGCCGTTTCCATAAGTGTTGTGCCAATCATCGTCAGGCATCTCCTGGCCGATTCTGTCTCGTGTAACCTTTTACCGGCGTTGCTTTATATGGAAGGTGAATGAATACACATTTGATCATTGCATCAGTCGGGGCGTTGGCAGGAATTGTCCCAGTTCTGCTTTTCATCGCTATTTGGTTTATCCTCATTATCGGGGTGTGGAAGGTGTTCGCAAAGGGTGGGCAGCCGGGATGGGCGTGCCTTATTCCGATATACAACTTGGTACTGTCTGATCAAAATCGCGGGCAAGGAATGGTGGTGGCTACTCCTGCTCCTGGTTCCGCTGGTCAACATTGCCGTGGCCATCATGCTGGCCATCGCCATCTCACGGAATTTTGGCAAGGGCGGCGGATTTGCGGCGGGACTAATCTTCTTGCCGTGGATTTTTTACCCAATCCTGGGATTCGGTTCAGCCCAGCACCAAAGAATGTTGGACCCTGTGACGGCATAACGGCCATACGAACTGCTTGTTTGGTGTTTCCAGCAAGTTCGACGACGCCGAGGGTCTTTACAAAAAGTGCCCTGAAATTGACCCGCGGAACCAAAATGTTCTACATTCCACCGGAATGAGTTGGCCGGTCAACCGAACCCTGCACCGCAGAGCTGATTGACAGGGAGAGATTCGAATATTTCGGATAAAATTTCAAGACGTAGCTGCACAATTTCCGCGGGTGCGCCCAGAATTCTGTCACTGCTCGCTCAGCGCTAAACTTAACTCGTGAAGGCCAGTTTGATCTACTGGTGTCGAGGTTGGGTTTGAAAGCTTGTTTGCGACTTGTTCCCGCAAACTTGAAAGTTAGAGCGATTGCCAAAATCAATTTCCGGAATGGCAGGAGGGTTTTTGGTTTTTTGGCGATCGCTCTCGTTTGGCAGATGGAATGGAACGATGGGAGCCGGGCAGTTGGCCCAAATCGAACAGGTGGGTGATTCTGGAGAAGCAGGTAATCTTTCCACGCATGGCCGGACGAGAACGCCTGCGCTATCTTCAAAAGGTTCTGCCATAGTGCCAGAACGAATGGATGATCATGAAGGCACACGGTTTTTTCTCGCCTCCGGTATTTCCAGACGAGGACCTGACGCGACGGGTAAGGGTGCTTCATATCTTCCTTTTAGCATCAGCACTGGCAGTCACTGTGGTGGAGGTAGCGAATATTTTCCTCCTGCCACAAAACGCTTTCCGATGGGTGGCACTCATAGTGTGTTTTAATGCGTGTAGTTTTGTTCTTCTAAAATTGAACCAGCGTGGACGCACGCGTTTAGTCAGTTTCCTGCTGGTGGCCGAGTGCTGGCTGATCATAACGCTGCTGCTTGTAAATGGCGGAGGCGTTCATTCTCCAGCAACACAGGTGTATTTGTTAATCGTTTTCGGAGCGGGTCTTTTTTTTGGACTCAGGGCCGGAATTCTGGTGGGAATCCTTTCCTGTGGCACAACATTGGTTTTTGTGATTCTTGAAAACAGGGGGCTGTTTCCTGAGGCTGTTGTGCATGACACTACCTGGTCTTTATGGGGGGAGCAGATTCTCTACACGACGTTGATGATCTGCCTCCAGTTCCTCGCTACCAGCGCCATCGAAAGGGCACTGGAGCGCGCGCGACGTGAACTGGCTGAACGCGAGCGAGCGGAAAAATCGCTGTTTGAGAGTGAAAAGGTGTATCGCCTCGTGGTTGAGCAAAGCGGGCAGATTGTCTATGACTACGACGTTGCCACCGACGCTATCATGTGGCGCGGTGCTATCGTGCATCTTACGGGTTATACGGTGGAGGAGTTTCGCCACATCGATATCCACAGGTGGGCAGGCCTTATCCATCCGGAAGATCGTCCCCGCACGATAGCTTTGTTTGAGGAAGCGATGCGACGAGCCGGCACTTTTCAGGCGGAGTATCGTTTTCGCACCAAAAACGGCACTTATATTTATATAGAAGACAACGGCATTTTTCTCACCGATGCTTCGGGGAAGCCAACGCGGATGTTGGGCACGAAGGCTGACATTACCGCCCGCAAAGTAGCCGAAGCCAGGAATCGAGAGCTCACGCGCGGTCTCGAAAAGCGGGTGCGGGATCGAACCGCGGAACTGGAGACAGCAAATAAGGATCTCGAAGCCTTCTCATATTCCGTTTCTCACGATTTGCGAGCGCCTTTGCGAGCCATTGAAGGTTATTCCAACATCGTGCTTGAGGATTATCGCGAAGGTATTCCCGTTGAAGCTGGTCGACTGCTGGAATCAATTCGCTCTAATACGGGGCGGATGAATCGGCTGATTACCGATTTGTTAACCTTCTTCCGACTTAATCGACAGGCGTTAAACAAAACGATGGTGGATATGCAAGCGATGGCATCAGATATTGCAGAGGAATTGCGCAGCGAAGCCAAAGACCGTCAGATCGAAATCAAAACTACCTCGCTGCCAAAAGCTTTCGGCGATCCTGCGCTGCTCACGCAAGTCTTTGTCAATCTGCTTGGCAACGCCGTGAAATTTACGCGGGGGCGGACCGTAGCCGAGATCCTGGTATCCAGCATGGAGCAAGATCACGACATAATCTATTTTGTCCGCGATAACGGGAATGGCTTCGATATGGAGCACGCAAACAAATTATTTCTTCCGTTTGAGCGCCTGCACAGTGAAAAAGAATTTGAAGGCACCGGCATCGGGTTGTCTATTGTGCAACGCATCATTCAACACCACGGGGGCCGCGTCTGGGCGGAAGGCATGATAGGAAAAGGAGCCACGTTTTATTTTTCGCTGCCGAATCAGCCGCCATCGCCATCATAGGGCGATAAAAAATGACGTCGGGAAACCGGTGACCTTGCTTGCAAGGTGCCTGATATCGGTGCGGGAAAGAGAGACGCGGCATACTCCCATCCCCAATTTGCTCCTTTCAGTCATAAGTCTGGATGGGAGCTTTTTGTTGTCTCCAAGGGCAAAGTTTGTCGGCATAATTTACAGAGATATATTTGACGCGTAAGTAGCTTTTAATGAGTGAATTGGATTTTTCTGCGACTTTCAGGTGTCGGAATACTTTTCATTTCACCAAGCGTCCGAAGGCAAGTTTCCATTCGCAATATTATAAACTAATCAATTGTTGTGTAAGCACTTAGGTATTAGTCGTAATATTCGATCGGGTGATGGGCACGGCTCCTGCTAATAGTTTCTTGGAATAGGTCCTCAGGTATCGCGGAGAGAACGCGCTAATCGCGGGATACGACATTAATTGTAATCCAATACAAAAGATTATATGAAAAGAATACTAACTCTTGCAGTGATAGTCGGGGCTGGGTTGATAGCGATCAAAGCATCGGCGATTCCCTCTCTTACCCTAACAGTTGACGGCAATTTGCCGCCTGGCACTACCGCCTATGTGCTGGGTGCCATAGATCCAGACCACCCGGCAAACCCTGCCTCTGAGGTTGATGCCATCACCTACTTGCTCACTTTGGGCCTTGGTGGCAGCGGTGCGCACGGTGGCAACATCGTCTATCGGTCTCAAAACAATTTCGGCTCGTTGCCTGCTCCAACGACTGTCAACATGAATGGAACAGGCACCTCGACCTCGTTTATCGATACGGGATATACCTACCTGGTAGCGAAATACGACGGGCCAAACGGAGTAACTGAAGTGTGGGACTTGGCCGGCGTTGCGGCTGGCACGATGATCAACATCCCGGCGAACGCCTTCGGCACCGATAACGATCAGTACGGACTGTCGGGCTGGAACTTCTTCAACCAAATCACGACCAACATAACGACTGTGCCGGACGGCGGCTCGACGGTCGCGTTGCTGGGTCTTGCGCTCGCCGGTGCTGGAGTTTTGCGCCGGAAGATACAAAAGTAATACCGGTTTCCTTCTTTAAAAAGGCGCAGGCTTTATAGCTCTGCGCCTTTTGTCTTTTTCACGTCCTTCGTGCAAGGCAGAACTTCGCAAAAATGTCTGACTCACGCACATCCAATTACCCCAATTAAAAAGGCGCTGCTAATTCTGTTGTAGCAGAATCTGCCCGTATTGGTCAGTGCCTTGAAAGTAGCTGACGCCGAAATGGTAGCCTTGGGAAGCCGCGCTCTTGATCGCGGTGGTATTGTTCGCGTTGGCCGGATTCTTGAAAGGGAACGTAGAAGAGCCTTTGAGAATTGTCGAGGTAGGAAACTGTTCGACAGTGCCCTGGTTAGGGTTGACCGGTTGATGGCCAACGGGTGAATGAATAAGCCGGTGGTTGGCCGGTTACACGAACCCTACACTCTTTCCATATAGCTATGCTGAAGCGTTCAACTTTCTTGCGGCGACTAAACCTAACCGTTATAAAGCTAAAACACATGATCCCACGGGCGCTTTTCATTGCGACAATTCTTCTCCATACTGGCGCTGTATTTGCCGCGAGCTTTGACCACAAGTGTGGTTTATGTGGCAAAGCTATCTCAGGCGACGGCCCGCGATACACTGTTTTCTCTAAATCGGAGATTGTAATTGGATACGTTAAAAGTGGCGCCATTTCTCCTTCACAAGCGCATACCAAATTCCTGAACGATATCGATTCTGGCGTCTATGTGCATCTCTGTGATACCTGCAACAACCTTTACAAGTTCTGTTCGGTTTGTGGCTTGCCAGTACCCGACGATACCATGCGCACTGGCGACGGTCGCTTAATATGCGCGCGCGAAGCATCCGATGTTTTGATGGACGCAGTCACCGCCGACAAAATTTTTCAATCCGCGCAAAGAGAAGCGGTCAATCTGATTAATAATTCCTTCGGCCTCAACCAGTCCGACGTCACGGTGCGGGTTGCTGATAATCTTAGCACCACTCGATTTATTTTTTCCGGCGACACGCACGTCCTCGCAATCAGCGAAACCCAAACGTCACGCAAAGGTGTCACTCACCGCGTTTTCGTGCGCACTGGCCAGACGAAGCAGCAAGCCTTCTACTCCTGCATTCACGAATACACCCACCTTTGGATCAATGAGAACGTTGGTAACCACGACATCGAACCAAACACTATCGAAGGCATTTGCGAACTGATCGCTTACAAAGTTGCTGAACGGCGCAGCGATTCTGTCGCGCAAAAAATTATGCTCCACAACACCTACACGCATGGCCGCCTGCAGGACCTGATTCAATACAACACACGTGAAATGCTCTCCAAAGTTTTGGATTGGGTAAGGGATGGCACAACATATAAGCTGCCTAAACCGGACGTTCCGCTGGACATTCAGATCGCCCTCGCTCAAGCCGCTACTCGTCCTCAGAAGCAAGTTGAAACGTTGAGCGTCAATGGGACGATCCACACCGCAAAAGGCACCCTCGTCCTTCTCACCAGCGGTTTGATTTTGGGCAAAGGAGAATCAGGCATGATTAAGATCAACGGCCAGAGCTCGAAAATTCGCTGCCTCGACATCAAATCCGACACCGCAGTGCTGCAATTCGAAAACTCCACGAACCTGATCAATCTCACGCTGCAACGCCATTAATGGCGTTTTCTTAACTGTTTCGTATTGCCAGATTCCCCCTGTCAATTAACCTGCGCCGCGATGAGTTCGGCAGCCATCGAGCACACCTATCGCTATCCGTTCGCGTCGGAGTTTATCGAAAAAGGCAAACGCGAACGTCTCCAACTCGCCACCTCTGGCGGCGCCGCGCAATATCCCTATTTTTTCCAGGGCCAACTCAAACATCCGCGCCTCACTGCGCAACTTCTTCGCACCCTTTCCAAAGTCGTCACCACCCGTTTCCATGTTCCGGCCGCAATGCTCCGCAAAATTATCCTGCTGAGCGATCCGGTCGTCACCAGCGGCGGCGGTATGATTCGTTTCGAGGGATTTTCGTCCTGCTGCTGTGCCTATGCCCGCGTTGATCTTAATCCCGACGCTTACGATGGCGTCGTCGTGGGGCAAGGGACGACCAACGTCGACTTCAACACCGGTATGCGCGCCGCTCTTGCGCAAATTCGAGACAACGAACGCGTCAGCCTCGCCGTCGGCACGGATGAAGTCGCACTTCTTCGCGGCGCGGAACAAGTGATCGAACGCAAAGTACCGCTGCCCATGCGTTGGCTTAAAGGGTTCGTAGAGATCCAATCCTACCAATCGCGCATGGAGTCGCGCGTCCGCCTTAATAAAATCGAAACGCTCCGTTTTCTTCGCTCCATCCCGCGTTCGACAATCGCCAAAACCGTCTACTGGATCGTGCCCACCGCCACCGCTCTGCGCCTCAGCCAGCGCGAAGCCCCGAATAGCCTGCGTGTCGCCGGAATCGAACGCCTCCGCCTCCTCGACGATCTCGCCCCACTCGCCGACGGTCTCACCGTTTTCGCCGATGCCCGCGGCGAAGCCACCGAATGGCAGCTTCATTTCGGTCCGCTCACATTTCACCTCGCTCTCAGCGCCGAAGTCTGGCGCGGCTTTTCCGGCGAAGGTCAGGCCCTCAACGACCTCGCCTCAAAAGATCGCGACCGCCTTCTCAATCTCGTCAAGGGCCTGTTGAAGTGGCAGGCCGAAATTCGTCCCACCGAATTCGCCTTGAATTGGAAGACCAGCCCCGACGAACTTCGCCAGGCATTCGCGCTCCTTGGATCCCGTGGACTCGTCGGCTACGATCTTGGCCGCAACGCCTACTTTCATCGCGAACTTCCCTTCGACCTCAGCCTGATCGAAGCAATGCATCCGCGCCTAAAAAATGCGCGCAAACTTATTGACGCTGGCGGCATTCGCATCCTGAAGCAAACCGCGAAACTCATCGAAGCCGAGGTTCCAGGCAGCGATGTCACCCATCGCGTTCGTCTATCCGACGCCGGCGATCGTTGCACCTGTCCATGGCACGCAAAACACCAGGGCGCGCGCGGCCCCTGCAAACACATGCTTGCCGTTAAGATTTTCACTGGGCTGAATTCTGCCGATGGAAAGTGAGATCGCATGCCTCTGGATATCGAAAAGCTCAAAACAATTCTTCGCAAAGACGACGTCGATGCCGTCGTGAAATTCTTTGCCGGTGCGAGTGAATCAGATCGCCGCGCCGTCGCCCCGCGCGCTGTTGAATGGTGCCGTTTCCTCGAAGCGCATTGGCACGCGCGGTTCAACAAAAAAGTCGCGGCCGAAGTCGAGGCAAAGGGGTCGATCGCCGATTGGCACGAACTCGCGCCAACCGCTTTTGCGGCAGCGCTGGCCTGTGGTGACATCAATGCGATCAAGGCGGTCGCGGACGGCTATGGACTTATGTACTTGGAAGCAGAGCCGCTGCAATCAATCCTTTCCGATCGTCGTCCGCCATGGGTCGGCAAGTTCGTGGAACAATTGTGCGAACACGACCTCCGTCGATGGGGCGGGAATTGGAGACGAATTCGCTCCCTCGTTCGCCCCGGCCTTTGTCGGCCGCCTCTGCACGACAACTACATCCTGGCAGCGTTGAACGGCATTTGGCCGCGCTGGGAACAAGGAAAGCCGCGTCCAAAACTTACTGATCTTCTTCTCCAAGAACGCGACTGGCTGGAAAACGATTTCTGGCGCCTCTTCGAAATCGACGGCAACGGAGAAGTCAGCCTTGCCAACCACGACAAATACTGCAAAGAAGAGATGGGTTGGGCGCAAGCCCTCGTGGAACTTTCGCGCCGTGGCATTCTGTCTCGCGACCGCCTTCTTGACGCGAGCCTCTCAGCGCTTTCGCGCGACTTCATTCAATTTCGTTCCAGTTGGTTTTCGCGTTTCCACGAACTCCTCGAGCCCACCGCCACCGAACGTGCCGCGCGCCTCGATGCCTACCTTCGCCTCATCGGCAGCAGCATTCCGCCGACTGTCGCTTTCGCTGACAGCGCCCTCGTCATCATCGACAAAAACAATCCGATTCCGGCCAAAAAGTTGATCGATCATTTGCAACCTGCTCTGCATGCTCGCGGAAAAGCCGTCGTCAAGGACGCCCTCAAACTCCTCGACGCCGCCGCCAAACGCGAGCCTGCCGCGCGCAATAAAATTTCCCTCGCCGCGCTTCCTGCGCTCCTCAACGAAGCCACCGATGTTCAAAAAGCTGCGCTCGACCTTCTCGTTGCCCACGCCGACAAGAACGACCCAACACTTCGTTCGAAAATCGAAGAACATAGCGCTGCCATAGCTGCCAGCCTCAGGCCGAGGCTCGCTCAATGGCTCGGCAAGGCCGTTGCAAAATCCGCCACATCCATTCCTGAAACGGCGAAGATACACAAACAACTCAGCAGAATCGATCCGTCGCGCGCCATCGAGCCCGTCACCAATCTCGACGACCTCATTCATCTTGCTTCCGCCGTTCTCGAAGACCCCGCCAATCCAATCGACATCGAACGCCTCCTCGATGCTGTTAGCCGCCTCTGCGATCAACGTCCGAATGATTTCCTTGCTCGCACCGGGCCGTTGCGCAAACGCGCTCTGCAAAAGCGCGGCGACGAGGGACCTTCGTCATGGCTTGGCGATAAGCCGCTCGAGCGAATGCTCGCCATGTTCATTCAAACCTGGATTGACGGCGCCGATCGCTTCAATGAAATCGCTGAAGCATTAGGCCGCATCGGCAACGAACAAGGATTCATCTTTCGCTGCTTCACAATTATCGGCCGTCGCGTCGCCAGCGGTCGCACCATGCCTTTGCTTTCCGCGCCAACTCATCTTGGCGGTTGGATCGAACCGCGCGTTCTTGTCGAACGCTGGCTCGTCTGGCAAAAAGCCGGACTCGATCCTGACCCGCACGAGCAAATTCTCGCTCTCCTCCGCATCGCCCCCGAAGCTCGCGACAAGGCGTTGTCTGCCGCAAAAAAACTATCTGGTGAATCCGGCGACGCCGTACGCTTTGCCTTAGGCCAAAAACAAAACACCGGCAAAAATGCCGGGCTCTGGCTCGCCGCCTGGCGCAGCCGCCAACCCTATGGCGACCTTCCGGAATTCGAGGCGAAGCATCCGCGCCTTGGTCCCGACGCTGGTGTCGCTGCGCAATACACCTGGACCGCCGGTTCCGAACACAAAAGCGCGGGCAACTACAAATGGATCACCCTCGAATTCGAACTCCGAATGACCATTCCACTTCCCCCAAAAGTGGACGAAGCTCTCCTCCCGATTTTATTCCACCAACCTGGCGACTTTAGCGACAACGGTGCCAGGAATCTCATCCGCTACGCCGCTCATCTCGGCTGGCGAATCGCGAATCCTTCTTCGCTCGCGCCTGCAAACAACTCAAAATCGCCGCCCAGTGGGCTGATGTTGATGACCGCGACTACGCCGCCTACGTTGAACCGCTCGGCGATTCTCACACCGAACTCCACCCCATCGCCTGCCTCACATTCGCTCTCAGCCTCGCCGCCGAAGACAGCGCCCTTCGCAGCCTCGCCCAGGACTCGCTCATTGCCGCAATCTCAGAATCGCGCCTGAATCCCGCCGACCTCGGCCAAACTATGTCGCGCCTGCTCGAAAGCGGCTTCAACAAATTCGCCCGCTGGTCCAAATCCCTTCGCGAGGCCTCCCGCATGTCTCCCCAACACGCCCGCGAATGCGCCCAACTTCTCATCCACACTTTGAAGGGCGACCCAACCAAGGCCCCGCGGGACACCAGCGCCCTTCTCGAACTTCTCAACGAACTCCTCAACGAAACCAATTCCAAACTCGCCGATCCCGTTACGCGCCAATTCATCTCTCAACTTCCCGCCGGTGGCAAAACCGCCAAGCTCGCCAAACAACTCCTGACTTCGCCGTGACTTGGGTCTCATCAATGGGACAGTTTCTGATGTCGCCAGGAAATTCGTTTCCGCGATAGGGACGCCGTTTCAATTGTTCTGGAAAATTGAGCGGTGATTAATACCGGGAAGAGGTTAGTCAATTTCAATGGTCGTTCCCAGCGTAGCGCGGACTACGATCATCGCGTTCAATTGACAGACGAAGAACTTTTCCAGAAACTGCGTTATATCCGACCCGAACTGGGGCTTGAAATCCGTTGACGCGTCGCCGAGCGAGGTCTAAATCACTGGGCTGTGGGTTTGAATGAAAACCAGTTCTTCTCGGGCGCGACAGCGTACAAAAAGAAAGTTCCTATCAGTAGTTTGTCGCAATGGCTGATGTTGATGACCATGGTTCTGATGGCCGGGGCGGTTATGGGCGGCGGCAAAGTCAGCGATCCGATCAGCGTGGTCTTGCGGGAACCGCTTCCGCCGGAGCAGTTGAGTCTTTCCTCCAATTCCGCCGAATGGATCATTACCGGGCCGACGTTCACTTATCGCGTCCGGAAAAGTAACGGCGCAATCAGCGCGCTGCGCGTGTTGAACAACGGGCAGGAAGTCATAGGAACTACCAATCCCGTGGATGTTCAAATCGACGGCAATTATCGCCTGGCTTCCGACCTGACGACCGGCGAAATGGCGGTTGTCACCCAAGGCAAAGATAAGATTGTGATCCGTGGCCAAGGGGTTTTGCGTGACCAGGCCAAGGCCGGGCCGGAGGTGGATTATACGCTACTGCATACGTTCTTCGATGATGGCGTTGTGGTTTCAACCGTCAAATTAAAGCCGCGCCAGGATCTCGCGGTGCGGGAGGATGTCGCTTTTCAGGTTGAGACAAAAGGGGAGTTCAGCCATTACCTGCACAAACGACGCGACGAAAACGGAGGAGAAGCCGTTCGCGGAAGTCTCCCCGAAACCGGCCGAGCTGTCCACTTTTCGACGCTGACTTCCTGTCTGCAGGTTTTCAGCACGAGCGCCACGCTGGCGATATTCACCGATTGCGGCGCAACGCATGTGAGCAGACGCGACCTTGATACAGCCACGGTGGACGTGTTGAGCCGGGAACAGAAACACGTCGGACTTCGCTTGAGCCAGTATTTGATTCACGTTGCGCACGGGGACAAACCGTATCTGCTCAAGGCAGGTGAAGAGTTCAGTTTCCGTGTGGGGATCAGTGTTTCCCCAAACCGCATCGCGCATCGCCGGCAGCATGATCTGCGGATGTTCGCCTGGATCGGCGATGCGCAATATCCTTACGCCACCGACCAGGAAATCGAGTCCGTGGCCCGGGCCGGTTATACCTTGTTTCAAATGCATCGTTTGGGCACGCCGGGCGAACCCCGTCCGCCGTCCGGCGAACTCGAACGAGTGATCAAGAAAGTGCATGAGATGGGGATGCTCTTCCTTTGGACGGAGAACGCCGACTTGATGTATGACAACGCGCCCGGCGTGCGGGAATTAAAAGCCAAGGGCCAGTGGCCGCTCTGGCAGGGCTTCAACATTGACGGCAATTACAAAGCGACGATGGACCCGTTTTGCAACCTGGCCTGCACTTGCATGGCTTCGCCCAACGGCCTGGCCGAATACCGATTGGCCACAATCAACCGGATGATGAAACGATTCGATGTCGATGGCATTTATCTCGATGACAACATGGCTTACCCGACCTGCCGTCTCTGGCAGGAACACGGTCATCCCCAAAAAGTATATGACTGCCTGATTGAACTCCACGAGATGAACTGGCGGCGGCGGGAGTTATTGCGCCAGAAAAATCCTCACCAGGTATTGGTCAGCCATAACACGCGCGGGATTATCCAGCCGGTCATCTGTGATTTCGACGCGATTCTGTATGGCGAAGGCTATTCCTTCGGTTCGCTGGAGGACTACCGGGATTATTACCGGCCGGTTGACGGCATCCCGGCGCAAGGCATGATCTGGCCCGGCGGCCAGGACGCGGCCCGTTGCGCGGCCTCGGTGGCCTACAACTACGACCTGCTGACCGGCGGCGGGCAGTATTGCCACATAGACTGGCGGATGTTTCCGAAAAAATTTCCTTACGGCGCCGGCGTAACCGATACCGAGCAGACCTACGTTCGAACTTATAACCTGGCCCAATACTATTTCGGACTATACGAGTCGAAACCGTTTTATTTCGCGGAAGCTTCCGAACTCTTCAGCACTAGCGCCCCTCAGACCTACGCGACCCTCTACCACAATCAAGTATGGAACGACTGGCTCATTCCCGTGGCCAATATGAGCACGGAATCTCGCAAAACTTCGCTGGAGATCCGCGCGCCGCAGACCCTGGGCATCGACCCGCAAGCCCATTATATTTTATTCAACATTCATCAACGAACGGTGAAGCGCCTGAACGGAGATCGCATCAATGAAGCCTTGAGCGAGATTGCGATTCCCGCTCAAAGTCTCCAGCTCTTGGGTTTGCGATCACTGCCGGCAGAAGGGCCATGCCATTTGTGGGGCGGCAAACGGCTTTCCGAAACATGGGACAGCCGGAAACGCAAACTGACCCTGACCATTCAGGGACCGGCCGGTTTGCAGGATACGATTTTTATCGCGTGCGAAAACCAAGCCATCGATCAGATCAAAGTGAATGGAAAATCCGCGTCGTTCTTCTTCGATCCGGCGCAACGGATGGCCCACGGGCCGGTGACCTTCACCTCCCGGCCCCTCAAAATGGAAGTCACCTGTTCATCGGATGACGATAACAAGCTTCCCGCCCACCCGGCCGCGCCCGATCCATTGGGATACCTATTTGACCATTGATAGCTTGCCCCCAGGGACACAGCGTTCAGGCAGAAATGTGTAATTATTTTGCCAATTGCTTCGACTCCCGATCGAAGGATGCCGGGGATTAGCCAACAGAATTTTCATCACGACCTCCTTAACATGCGGACGCTGACAACTCTGAAGGAGTTGCACCCCTCAGACCAGGGTTGGTTAGGGCAAAAGGGACCTACCATGGGTCAAAAACCAAAAACGAAGCTTCACGAAAGCGCGACGAAGGAGTTAAACACCTTTCCACCTCAACGTCCGTTAATAAATGACGTGCCGGAGTCCGACCAAAAGCTCACGAAACCGGGCCTCGCCAAAAACCAAAATCCCTCCCGCCATTCCGGAAAGTAATTTTGGCATCGCTCTAAGCGACAAAAAATATCGTTTGCGAATGCTCGCCGAGTTTAACCCAGCAGGCCCTTTCAAATTTTTTGTAATGACTAAATGGTTGTCGATACTAAGAATCGACCCCTTTTCGCCATTTGCCGAACACGTTCACACTTTCGCGCCCGTATCGTTACGGATAAGAAGGAAAAGCTAGATAGCGCACACGCGCCTCGTTATTTTGTTTCTCATGATCTCTATTGGCGGACGCAGCATTTGCGGCACTCACCGGCAGCATAAAGAGAATCGAAACAGGCTCAATGTGATGTTTTGCAGCG
Source organism: uncultured Verrucomicrobiae bacterium (assembly GCA_963702845.1). Classification (GTDB taxonomy): domain Bacteria; phylum Verrucomicrobiota; class Verrucomicrobiia; order Limisphaerales; family Palsa-1400; genus JAICXV01. The sequence goes on from OY969763.1 coordinate 3,164,738, forward strand.
TGCTGGTTTTGATGACGGGAATGTTGTCATCTTTTTGCAGCGAAAGTTTTCCCAAGCCCTACGACTCGGAAACGAATGGCGCGCCCATGTCCGCATACCTCGCCGCGCAATCTTTTAAAATGCCGCCCGGTTTCAAGGTCACGGTTTTCGCCAGCGAACCGGATGTCCGTCAACCGATAGCAATGACGTTCGATGCGCGCGGGCGATTGTGGGTCGCCGAAAATTACACCTATGCCGAAGCGAAAATAAAATACGACACCAACCTTTCTGATCGTGTTCTGATTTTCGAAGATACCAATCACGACGGCCAGTTTGATAAAAGGACGGTTTTTTATGATCGCGCCAAAGTGCTCACTAGCGTCGAAGTCGGAATGGGCGGTGTGTTTCTGCTTTGCCCGCCGCGTCTCTTATTCATTCCAGATCGTAATCACGACGGTATTCCCGATGGTGAACCCGAAGTGTTGCTCGACGGCTTTGATGTGACTGGCGGAAATCATCACACGTTTGCGAACGGTCTTCGCTGGGGACCCGATGGCTGGCTCTGGGGACGGTTGGGAATTTCGAATACTCCGCGCCTCGGCCGGCCCGGCACACCGGAAGCCGAACGCGTTCACATGAATGGCGGAATCTGGCGGTATCATCCGACCCGTCACGTCGTTGAAGCCGTTTGCCAAGGCACCACGAATCCCTGGGGTCTCGATTGGAATCCCGTGGGAGAACCTTTTTTCATCAACACCGTCATCGGCCATCTTTGGCACGCAATTCCCGGGGCGCACTTCAAACTCATGTATGGCGACGACACGAATCCGCATATCTACGGATTGATTGACCAACATGCGGACCATTACCACTTCGACACCGGCCAGAGTTGGACGAATTCGCGCGCGGCAATGGACGGCAGTTCTTTTGCCTCAAGCAGCGATTCGCTCGGCGGCGGCCACGCGCACACTGGCTTGATGATTTATCAAGGCGACAATTGGCCAGAGGAATATCGCGGAAAACTTTTCACGATCAATTTTCACGGGCGACGCATCAATGTGGACCAGCTTAAACGCACAGGGTCTGGCTACGTCGGCCAGCACGGCCACAACTTGTTGACCATAGGCGATCCATGGTTTCGCGGCATCGACTTAATCGAAGGACCAGATGGCGGGGTTTTTATTTCGGACTGGTCGGACACCGGTGAATGTCATGATAACACTGGCGTGCATCGCAGTTCCGGTCGCATCTACAAAGTGACTTACGGCGAGCCGAGCTTGCCAAAGTTCGGCGATTTGACCCGCCTTTCCGATAAAGAATTACTGCCGGCGCTTTTTGCCTCCGACGAATGGACTGCTCGTCACGCGCGAAGAGAATTGACCGACCGCGTTTTTGAAACGGGAAAAATTCCAGCCATCACGCGCCAACTTGAAAGCGCTTTTGCCAAAGAAAATACAGCGCCTCAAAAATTGCGCGCGCTTTGGGCGCTCGACGCCATCGCTGCAACCAGCAACGAATGGTTGCTGAAACAAACGCATCACGCGGATGAATCCATTCGAAGCTGGGCGGTGCGACTTCTCGCCGACCGCATCGCCACCGTGGCGACGGTTTCCAGTTCCAAAGATCAGAAAATTCTAAAATCAATTCCGGCCCGGTTTGTTGAACTTGCCCGAAACGATTCTTCCGCGCTCGTTCGTCTTTACCTCGCATCTGCGTTGCAAAAACTGCCACTCGAATCGCGGCGCGAATTGGCGCTTGCGCTGGTCCATCATCCTGAAGATGTGGGCGACCACAACCTTGGTTTGATGATCTGGTTTGGTATCGAGCCTCTCGTCGGCGCGCAACCTGAGTCCAGCATCGAGTTGGCGCTCACCAGCCAACATCGCATCGTGCGGCAATACATTGCGCGACGTTTGGCCGAAGATATCGAAACGAAACCGCTCGGGTTGGAACACCTGCTGGCCGCGGCTCAACAAGAAACTGCCGAGAAAGCATTCGCCAAAAATTTCGAGGACATTCTGCACGGCATGAAGGAAGCGTTGCAGGGCTGGCACAAAGCGAAACCTCCCGCCAATTGGGAATCGTTCGCCAGGCGCGCGTCGGCGATTCAAGATCGCGAAATCCAGAACAACGTGCAGGAATTCCGCGTGCTTTTCGGAGATCGTCACGCGCTGGAGGTGGTTCGCCAGAATCTCATCGACACGAAGGCCGAACCCACCACACGCCGCCAGGCGTTGCGCACATTGCTCGACCATAACGCGGAAAATCTTGCGGTTTCACTTAAACAGTTGGTGCACGAAAAATCGCTGGGCATCGACGCAATCATCGCCTTGATCGAACTCAACGATTCGGAAGGCGCCGATCTTGCCGTGAAACAGTATCAAACCGCGAATGACAAAAACCGGCTGCGCCTGCTCGCTACACTCGTGACACGTCCGGCGGCTGCGACCATTTTGCTCAATGCAATTGGCGAAGGACTGATTGCGCGCTCTGACCTCACCCCGTTTTATGCCCGTCAAATCACGAGCTTCAATAACGTCGCGCTCACCCGGCGCCTTGGCGAGGTCTGGGGTGCGGTTCATTCCACCGATGCGCAGAAACGCGCCAGCATCGACCGCTTGCGTGGGGAGCTTTCTGAGGCTCGCCTGAAATCCGCTGACTTGAGTCAGGGTCGCCAGATTTTCAATAAGACCTGCGCCGTCTGTCACAAACTCTACGGCGAAGGCGGCAACGTTGGGCCTGACCTCACCGGATCCGGCCGCGCCAATTTGGATTACCTTCTCGAAAATGTCATCGATCCCAGCGCGGTGGTGCCCGCCGATTACCGAATGACCGTCGTCACCTTGAAAGATGATCGCGTGCTCAACGGCGTCCTCCGCAACCAAACAGAACGCACGATCTCGATCCAAAGCCAGACCGGCTTGGTCACAGTTGAGCGAAGTGAAATTGAATCGTTGCAAAACTCCGTGTTGTCCGTGATGCCCGAAGGATTGCTTGAAGCTTTAAAGCCGGACGATCGTCGCGATCTCATTGGCTTCCTCATGCAGCCGCAACAAGTTTCGAAGTCGAAGTAATTTCGAAACCTGGCGGTGTTAAAGTGTGCCCCTTGCGTCCCCACGCCGTGAACACGCGCAAACTGAAACTAAACTACTGATAAATGCGGGAACGCTTCTTAGTGGAAATGGCTTTTTATTAGATCAGCGGGAAAAGACCGCGGTATACGCCGAGTGCGCGGAAAGGTTTACAGAAGGGAACGAAGTGTTGTCTTTCCCGTGTTCAGTTATGACCACGGCATCCCCCCACCGGGGGGTTAGAGCCGTCAGGCCGTCAGGAATGTTGATGGTCAACATATTGTGACTGGTTTTACCCGTCATGCTGACGGCTGGTAGCCGTCAGGTTGCCGGGAACCCGTTGAGATTAGAACAAATTGTTTTGATCTTCGCTGCCGCGAAGCGCCTGACGGCTGGTTGCTGGCAGTGAACGCGCCAACCGGTCCAGTGGAACGCCACTAAAGCTAGAGGTGCCGAGAGGCGAAGATGGATGGAAGATGGCAAGCTTGCCTACGATTCGCCACGGCACGCTGCGCGGGACTTCCTGGCTGCGCTTGTCAGGAACACGAAGGCCAGGCTTTTTTTCCAGACGCTCAATAAAGCCAATGTTTATGCAATCGTGTATCGACTCCAAACCGCGAAGAAACACGATCAACTCCTTCGTCGCACAGTCGTGAAGTTCGTTTGGGGTTTTCGCACCGGCACCGTCGTCGATTTGGGGTAGCTTGACCTACCGAAAGGAGCTAACTACCCTTCACCAGACTCAGCCTCAGGATGAGACGGAACTCTCAATTGTTCTTCCGTGCATTTGTTGCCGTTGCCGTTGCGACGGGCGCAGCCTTACCTGTTCTCTGGCCAATCCTTTCGGGGACAAACAAGGACTATGATCGTGGGGGGCTGATCTTTATTGTGTCGTTGATGGCGATGGGCAATGTCGGCTTTTTAGCGGCTGCGCTTTGGGCGAAGCGGAAAGAATCCAGACCGGTGAAAGTGCCTCGAATTCCGATTGAGACGGCGAACCGATTTCTCGCGACTTTCGGGATTACGAAACCGACAAAGGATTATGAACGATGGGTAAAGGAGGATGGGTTCGATCTCGATGATTTTGCAAACGTTCTAACCGAGAGCCCTTTCATTTTTGTTGTCGACTGGAGGGCAGACATCGCAGATGAGCTTCCGCGAATCGTCGACGGCCTCGCGAAGCTTAGGGTCAGGCTAGAGAGCAAAGTAGATGCAGTTGCCAGCACAGCATTCGTCGGCAGCGGTGAAAACAAAATTCTAGTGAAGTACGTGCCAGCTGATCACGACGACTTCACGGACACGATTGTGGCGATCCAATCAGTTGTTCCGTCGCACATCGAATTTCGGAAATCGCCAGATAACGAACTTAGGGATACATGGTACTTTGCGGCGCTGCCACGGGCTGAATGGTCGGAACTTGAAGCACTGGATTCGGCGGCTCTGCAGAGGTTGTATGTTCCGCTATAGTACGTGGATTGGTCGACAGGAATTGCTGAGAGGTTTTTAGCTCCTTTGTCGCGCTGTCGTGAAACTTCGTTTTGGGCTTTTACCCAGGGTAGCGCCCCGCATCCCTCCGCAACACCTGGGCTAAATGCTTTAACCCCGTCGGGGTTTCTGGAAGCTGCGTTCCAAATTGAGTCGGGATTATGCGATTTCTATCACGAGGGCGGTTGTGTTGTCGCGACCGCTCTTTTCCACCGCCTCTTTCACCAGGCGTTGAGCTAGATCCGCGCGCGATTGCCCCGATTTTGATTCGTGGAGGATTTCTACCACGTGGTGATCATAAAGGCCCTCGACCAAGCCGTCCGTGCACAGCAGAAAAATATCGCCGCTTTCGTAGCCAACTGCGCCGAGTTGCGGGTCGACGAATTGATTGCCGCCGCCGAGCGCTTTCTGCAATACGCTTCGTCGTGGATGTGTCCGAGCTTCCCGTTCGCTGATCTTGCCGTTGCGAAATAACCAGGCTACGTGCGTATCGTCGTGACTGAGCTGTTTGATCTTGTCCTCCTTTGCGGGGAGGTAATAGAGGCGACTGTCGCCGATGTGCCCGAAATGCATCCAGCCGGGGGTAAACCAGCAAAGGGTCAGCGTGGCTTCCATTCCATTGCATTCCTCGTAACTGCCACCCAGGTAGACCAACGCCTTGTGCACCTCGCCGAAAAGCTCTGTCAGCACGCCATCGTAGTCCGTTATGAAGCCGGTCGCGGATTGTTTGAAAGAGCGCGGGAGTAAAGTCGTGATCTTTTCGATAGTGATGCGACTGGCGTATTCGCCCGCGAGCGCGCCGCCCATGCCGTCGCTCACCGCGAAGGCAAAATCGGTTTTCGCGGTCGAGGTCTCGCCTGATTTGCCAAGTCGATGAACTTCTTTGGCATCAAATCGCAGCGCCAAAAAGGCGTCCTCATTGTTGGGACGCACCTTGCCACGATCGGTGTAACCGGACCATTTGAGCAACGCAGGGGTGGAAACGTCTTGGGGAGGATTCATTGCGGGGGCTTCGGCGTTTTATCGGAAAGAATCGTCGCGAGTTCGAAATCCACGAGACAGAAGCGACCGTCGGATTGGCGATACGTGACATTTCGCGGGTCTGGATCGTCGTGGCGCACGCCGTAGCTTTCAAGTTCCGCAAGCAATTCCTGCAATCGTTCGTCATCGATCCGTTCAACGCGCGACCCGCAACTGGTGGTGACGATTCTCGTTTCGACCGGGTCCGCTTCGAGCAGGCGTGGCACAAATTTGCACCGTTGTTGCTCCAAATATCGAAGGACCTCTACCTCATGATCGAAACGCTCGCGGGCGTTGGGGCCGTGATAGGATTTCACGACCCGACCATCGAAGGTCAGGTTGACGGTCGAGCGCAGCGTGTCTTTAACTTTTAGCACTTCGCAGAGAATAATCGCGTAAAGGAAAGGGCTTGAAAAGCACCGTTCAACAGGCGTCGAGAGATGGCTAAATTTTACCAGCCTGAAATAAACTCAACAGCGATTGCGCCGAAAACATATAGGCACAGAAAGGTTATATTTTAAATTTGCGCGTCGAAACGCCTTATTAATACGGTTTTAATACGTCTGCCTCCAATTTGCTTGCGGCATGGCATTTTCCCTGCTGAGCTTATGTGCGCCGGTGGAAGCTGAACCTATTCCCCTGCGATTTACAAAGATCCGTTTAACCCTGTATAAACAAATGGCGAAATATAAATTAGAGTACATTTGGCTGGACGGCTATGAGCCCGTTCCCAACCTCCGCAGTAAAACCAAGATCGTCGAATATTCCAAGTTTCCGAAGCTGAGCGAATTGCCCTGGTGGGGCTTCGATGGCAGCTCGACGCGCCAGGCCGAAGGCAAAACCTCGGACTGCATGCTGAAACCCGTTGCGGTTTATCCCGATTCCACCCGCAAGAACGGCGCGCTGGTGATGTGCGAAGTTTACATGCCCGACATGAAGACGCCGCATCCGAGCAATAGTCGCGCACCGATCCTGGACGATTCCGGCGCGTGGTTCGGCTTCGAGCAGGAATATTTCTTCTGGAAGGACAATGCTCCGATCGGTTTCCCCGCCAACGGCGGCTATCCCTATCCGCAGGGTGAATATTACACTGGCGTTGGTTACAAGGGCGTCGGTTGCGTCGCTCGTGAATTGGCCGAGAAGCACATTGATCTGTGCCTCGACGCTGGCATCAACATCGAAGGCATCAACGCTGAAGTTGCGAAGGGCCAATGGGAATTCCAGATCTTCGGCAAAGGTTCCCGCACCGCCGCCGACCAGATGTGGGTTGCGCGCTACATCCTGATGCGCCTGTGCGAGTCTTACGGCATCGATATCAACTGGCATTGCAAGCCGCTGGGCAAGGACGTCGATTGGAACGGCTCCGGCATGCACAGCAACTTCTCGACGACCTACATGCGCGAAGTCGGTGGCCAGGAATACTTCGAGAAACTGATGGCGGCATTCGACAAATACAAGAACGAACACATCGCCGTGTATGGCCCGGACAACCATCTGCGCCTGACCGGTCTGCACGAAACGCAGTCCATCGACAAGTTCAACTACGGCGTGGCCAACCGCGGTGCTTCCGTGCGCGTCCCGCACAGCTTCGTGAACGATGACTTCAAGGGTTACCTCGAAGATCGTCGTCCGAATTCGCAGGGCGACCCGTACAAAATCGCCAGCCGCATCCTGCAGACGATTGCCACCGTTCCGACGAGCCCGGCCAAGGGTGCGAAGAGAAATGGAAATGGCAAACTCGGCAAGCGCGAAGTGGTGGCTGCTTAAGCGGCTCGGAGCTGGCAGCGTTTTTTGCCTCCACTATTACGCTTAGTGGGGGTGCTCAAAGCGGCGCGGACGAAAGTCCGCGCCGTTTCGCTTTCGACCACGGATTACGCGGATAGGAAATTTTATCAGTGCATTCCGCCTAATCCGCTGTTTATTTTCTGAAAAACCAGAGGATTAGGGACAAGAGGAGGCTCAGAAGCAAGACCCAGTATTCGCCAAACTCACGGATGAAACTTTTCACCGCGCTCCAACATTTCCACGATCATCTTCATTCGCCTGGCTCTTGTTTCGGGCTTCTTCGCGGTTTGAAGGCGATACACGATTGCATAAACATTGGCTTTATTGAGTGTCTGGAAAAAAAGCGTGGCCTTCGTGTTCCTGGCAAGCGCAGCCAGGAAGTCCTCTGGCGGAGCAGCCTGCCTCGGCGAATCGTAGGCAGCTTGCCATCTTCCATCCGCCTTCGCCTCTTCCACAGCTTTGCGGCCTGCACTTTCCATCAGCCCGGATCGCGTGAGTCGTTCGACGTGTTGCGTGTTAGTTTTCGACCACCCGCTGCCCGCACGTCGCGGAGTGAACTTCTGCAGCCAAAAAAGGGGTCGGTTCTTTGTATTGACAACTAAATGGCAGCCGCCGGAAAACTCAGGCCGATTTATCGGAGCCTGTTGCAGTCCTAACTGTTCGACAACACTTCAATCCGGCATTCCCGATTTCAGATAAAAGATAGAAGACCGCTGGAGAAAGTTGAGGGTTGAGTGCAACGCAGAATTACAAATCACAGATTACAAAAACATCGAAGGGCGATTGCAAATTGGCGGTGCGGGAAATTTGAACAAATTGTTTTGATGTTCGGTGCGAGTCGCACTTCCCAAACCGTGAACCGGTTGAAAACCTGCGCTAGGTAGCAATGCCGGTTTGCACCGAAGTTTGGCGCGTCACATCTGTTCAATTGTAAGATTTTAGCACAACGCCAGCTACCAGAATGAATGCGGTTCCGAGGCCGAAAAAACACCACGTTCCGCCGTGAATGCCGGGTTCAAGAACGGCCTGGGCAGGATCGGACGGGTTGTAATGCACTAATACTTTTTTGCCGACGGGATAGATGCGTGAGTCATCAAATGAGGAGGAGCCCCCCATCATTCCGAATGCGATGGTTTCGCCGGTGAACTCCGAGGCGCCGACGTTGTAATCGTAGGTGATCTTCGGTGACCAGGTCGTTCCTCCTTCTCCACTACTACGTGATGTCATTTCGGCTGTGCGAATGATGCCGTCAACAACCGGCCAACCGTAGGTTCGGAGGCTTTGCACGACTAACCATCCGCCTATACAAACCATGGCAAGGCCAAAGAGAAAAAACAGCCGTAAAAATCTGATGCTTTGTTTGGGTTTCATAACATCTTTTTTGCGAAGGATTAAATAAGTTCAGGTATCAGTGTCAACTATTTCAGGTAATCGGTTTCAACTGTTGACACAACTTTAATCCGCCATCCTCGATTTCAGTTAAAAGATTGAAGACCAGATGAGGCCGGATTCGTTGCGGCCGATGAGCGGTCTCAACGATCAACCGTTTCAACTAGATACTCTTGAAACAGTGTCTACTTTACCATAGACTAACGCAGCTACTGAACGTGCAGCCCGGGAGCCAAGAGGACTGATCAAAGGCGGACTTGTCGCGCCGAAGCCTTGGCGAAGGCGGATTGTTCTTTGACAGTGTGGGACGTTCCGGACGGCCGATTGGTTCTTAATGTGAAACAGCAACGTCATCACCGCGTTCAGTGCAGGTGTGTGTTAGATTCTAAACAACTAGCGCGCCTAGCAAAAAGGAGAATGTCACCATTAATAGGATGAAACCTTTCCGGCATATTGTTGCGAACGCCTGTCCGTTGGTGCTGGGCATCGGACTGTTCCTGGTGAGTGCGTCCGTCTCCGCTGCGACCGGGAAGGCGTCGCTTCCGATGGAGCCAAGCCTTTCCAAAGATCCCGCCCATGCACCGGACTGGGCGAATCGCCTGCTGGCCAAGGACCCGAAGGTCCGCGCCACCGCTCAAGCGGCCCTGGTGCAAGGAGGACGAAGTTCGTTCCCGTTGCTGAAAAAATTCCTCGACCCTGAGCGAGAAGACCTGCGCGTCGTGACGTTTCAAATCATTCAGCGGATCGGTCCTCCTGCCATCCCGCTGTTGGTAGAGTTGCTACGGCATAAGTCCGACTCCATCCGGCGTGCCGCCATCAGTGAATTGATCGACCTTGCCCCCCACACCGAAGGGGTTCAACCGGCGTTGAGCCTTGCGCTAAGAGACGCGGACTCGATGGTCGCAGGCGATGCCGCACGCGCCCTGGGCGCTTTGGGCAAGCGGGCCGGCCCTTCAGTAGACGCGCTCGTCAAAACTCTGGCGCACAAGGATCCATACGTCCGTGTCTATGCAGCGGAGGCTTTGGCGTCCATCGGGCCGAACGCGACTAATGCAATTAACGCGTTGGTGGAAGCAGTGAGCGATCCCATGCCGGGCGTTCGCTGGGCGGCGTGTGAGGGGATTGCAAGCATGGGCCCCGCTGCGCAGCCTGCAGTCCCGAAATTGATTGAAGCTTTGAAGGATGAATTCCTCTATGTGCGTATCTGTGCGGCTGGGGCGTTGGGAAGTATCGGGCCAAAGGCACAGTCGGCACGTGAGGCACTGACGGCGGCAGCAAACGATCCTGCATTGCGAAACGAAGCAGAGTGGGCATTGAGTCGAATTGTTGGAGTCAAATCTGGAGAAGTGCTTCCGCACGGGCACCAACCGGACGCGCACCGGGTCGCATCACACGTTGCGCCCGCAACTTCTGTCACACCGGCCCTTCAAACCACAGTTGCCCAACCGGGCAATCCACCGGTTGACTGGGATACCACGACCGGTCGGAACATCATCTGGAGCGTTGAGTTGGGAAATGAAACGTTTGGTCGTCCTGTGGTTGCCGGCGAAGCGGTCTATGTGGGCACCGACAACTCAAGGCACCTCAATCCTCGCTGCCAGGAAGAAGCCGGAGTGCTCGTGGCATTTCGAGCGAACGATGGGAAATTCCTTTGGCAGGACGTGGCCCCGCGAATAGAGCGAGGTCTGCGAGAGTTCCTGTTGCCCTCGACGACAAGCGCGCCGTATGTGGAAGGGAACCGGTTGTACTATGTCACCGCCGAGTGCCAACTCCGTTGCCTCGACACAGAGGGATTTCGTGATGGGGAGAACAATGGTCCGTATCAAGATGAAGTGTTTCACGACGACGCTGCCGCCGACATCATCTGGGAGTTGGACATGTGTGCACGATTGGGCGTCTTTCCACATGAAGCCTCCAATAGCGAAGTGTTGCCCGTAGGCGATCTGCTGTTGGTCTCTACATCCAACGGTCGAAATGAAGGTCACACACGCGTCCCATCGCCGCGCGCTCCCAGCCTGATCGCAGTGGACAAACGTTCGGGCGAAGTGGTCTGGCGCGCCATCGGGGCGGGCGAGCATGTGCTGCACGGCCAGTGGTCCAGCCCGGCGGCCGCCAATATTAATGGCCGCATGCAGGTGCTCTTCGGCGGAGGAGATGGTTGGCTGCGCTCCTACGACGCGACGTCCGGTCGCGAAGTCTGGCGATTTGACGGCAATCCGAAAAACGCCCCGTGGCCTCCGCGGCCCGGAGTCCTTTCGCGCGGCGCTATCATTGCTTCACCAGTCTTCGACGGCGGCCGCGTGTTCGTTGCAATGGGAGAGAGCCCCGGGCAGCTCAATGGACCTTCATTGATTCATGCAATAAGTCCCAACGGCCAGGGAGACGTCACCGAGAGCAGGCTGCTCTGGACCTCTGGCGATGTCGGTCGCGTGGTCGGAACACCCATTGCGAAAGACGGTCTACTATACGTCGGGGACCTGGGCGGAACGATCCATTGTCTGGACGCGGCGACCGGCGTCTGCATCTGGAAGCACGAGACGAACGAGGCCATTTGGGGAAGCCTCCTGCTGAGCCGGCGATCAGCTGTACGTTGGGAACGTTGGAGGGACCATGACCGTTCTTCGGGCCGGGCGGCGGAAGGAGTTGCTGGCGCAGATCAAGATGGATGCGCCGCTTTATTCGCGTCCGGCGCAAGTCGGCGATGCGCTTTATCTGGCGACCGCAACCCGGTTGTATTGCATCGCGACGAACGGTTTGAATGAACCGGCGGGCGCCGAGCAGTCTCACGACAAAAAATAATTTTGGAATTCGCGACGTTCTATAAACAGGTCACGCCTAACGGAGTTTACCGCGTTTGGATTCGTCCAGCCTCGCTGCTCTTTTCAGTCGGCTGCGAAAAGCGCCCAGGACATTGATGCATTTTGTCTCCGCTCTAAAATCAATTGACTGACTGCCGAACGAGGTCTAAATCACAGGGCTGTGGGTTTGAATGAAAAGCGATTCTTCTCAGCCGCGACGGCTTGCAACAAGCAATTTCCTCTCATTTGGCATCGACGAACTTTCTTAAAAGCCATGGCTCTGGCAAGCGCGGCATTGCCAATCTTGACGCGCAAGGCTGCTGCCGGTGGATTGGAGAAACCGGCTGCACCGCAGCTCGAAAACGCTTTTTTTTCGATCCAGTTTGACCTCACCACAGGTCGTTTTAGCGCCTGGCGTAAAGAACAGGCCCTGCTAATCAATGCAGCAGCAACAGCGTCAGTGCCGCCGGGCATTTGCAGCAGCGCGGATCCGCAATATTCGCACTCAATCAAGGTGGTTCCCTTTCAGAACGAACTGGGCGCGGGCCGGCAATTGATTGCGACTTGCCGCGATTCCAAACGGCAGCTCGATTTCGAGATTCACCTCTCGCTTTACGACCATCGCGAAACACTTGGGATCGAAACTATCTGCCACAACATTTCGAAGAAGCCATTGAACCTGCAGACAATTAATCCAGTGCAAGCGCTTCAGGTGGACAATGGAGGATTGTTTTGGCCGGGCGCGAAGGCGCTGCTGACCAACGGGCAGATTTATTATGACGCCGGCAAAGTCAAACAACTCAAAGAGGGCGAGAAAAGCAAAAGTTGGTGGAACATCGCGCTGAGTGCAGGTGAAAAAAGAGATGGCCTGGTCGTCGGCTACTTGGAAAATAAATCGTCTCGTGGAATGATTTACACAAAGCCCGGCAAACTATCCGGCGAATCACAGGATGCGTTGGAATTGACGGTTGAATCGCAATACGAACGTGATTTTATTTTGCCTCCGGGCGCGAGCGTCTCTTCAGACCGGGTGGCTTTTCATATCGCAGCCAATCCGTTTTTGACCCTCGAATCGTATGCACAGTCCATCGGCGATTTGCACAAGGTGCGGCTCAATCCGCCGATCAACGGGTGGTGCAGTTGGTTCTCATTTTTTGGCGCGATCAGCGAGGCAGAAGTCATCCGGAATTCCGTTTTTGCCGCCGAGCATCTCAAGCCTTTTGGCTTTGAATACATTCAGGTCGACGACGGTTTCTATCGCAGCTTTGGCGATTGGGAAGGCAACGATCGTTTTCCTCATGGGATGAAATGGCTGGCAGAAACCATTCGCAAGCACGGGCTGAAACCAGGGATTTGGCTGGCACCTTACGTGATCGCCGAAGGCACTGAAGTTCATCGCCAGCATCCCGATTGGCTGGTGCATCATCCCGATGGCCGCCTCAAGCAGATCGGGCCAAATCTAACCGAAGGCTCGCCTGAGGCGGCGCAGCAAAATCCGAAGCTTTACTCGCTCGACATCACGCACCCCGGCGCGGCGCAATGGCTGCATTCGCTGTTCAAGACCGTAGCGCAGGATTGGCGCTACGATTTCATCAAGATCGATTTTGTCGAATGGAGTCTGCTGGCGGCGGATCGCTTTTATGATCCGACTGTCACCAAAGCCGCGGCCTACCGGCGCGGCATAGAGATCATGCGCAAAGCGATGGGGCCAGACCGGCATTTGCTTGATTGCGGCCCGGGCAACGTCAGCGTGGGGTTGATCGACAGCATGCGCATCGAACTCGATCAACCGCCCGTCACCTGGCAGCAATACTTCCTGCACTCGGCCAGCAGCGCGCCGGCCGCGGCCAAGCGTTACTATTTCCACAAACGCACCTGGATCAACGATGACGATCACGTGGTCCTGGCAAATCTTACGCCGATCCAGGCGCAAGCGGCGGCGAGTATTGTGTCGCTCTCGGGCGGCAACATGATTTCAGGGGATCGAATGGCGGACCTCGATCCCATCCGGCTGGATATTTTGCGTAAAGCATTTCCTTCTTATGGCGAAGCCGCCCGGCCAATTGACCTCTTTCAGAGTGACAAGCCGGAGGTGTTCGCTTTGCAGGTCAAGAAGCCTTTCGGACAGTGGCTGGTGCTGGGGTTGTTCAACGCCGACCAAAAGTCCACGACGACAAAAACGGTTTCGATGGAGAGCCTTGGACTGGATTCGACCAAAACTTACGTGGCCTTCGATTTTTGGAATCAGAAATTCTTTGGTGAACTGCGAGGCGAGTTTTCGGTGAAACTTGCAGCGGCCTCGTGCATGGTATTGGCCATTCACGAGCGTACCGGCAAACCGCAATTGATCGCTACCGACCGCCACGTCTCGCAGGGCGGCGTTGAACTCGAAAGCGTCACATGGGATGACGCGGCGGGAACATTGCGCGGGGTTTCCCTGGGCGCGCGCGGCGCCGATCACAACGTGTTCCTCTACCTCCCCGAAAAACATCCGTGGCAGCAAACGGACCCGTTTCTGTTCTACGATTTTCCGGGTTACACCCTCAAGATCACCGAAGAAAATATCCTGCGTGTTCATGTGCGTTTTGATCAAGGCGATTGCGTCAAATGGGAGTTGAACGTGAAAAAGTTTTTTGGCTGATGGGATGGAGCGAAGGGAGCCGGGCAGCGTTTGGTGCCGATTCCGAACCGAGATCATCATGTCACCGTGCGAGCACGCGTATGCGCAAGCCCAAATCACACCAGCGCCAACAAAAACAATAACACCATTCTCATAGGTGTTGCGTCTGTTTTGGGCGGCGAAGCAATGCTGAAGTTGCGCCGGCTAAAAACCGGCGCTTCTTACTTTGTCAGCGCGTTCGCGACGTTGAGCCAGGCGTTGGTTGGGGCGATCGTCCAGGCGAACACGAATATGGCCGTGAACGCCGCAAAGCCGATCGCGTAGTAGCGATCGAAGGAACGGGTCAGGACTGATTTGATGATGAACAGAATAAGGCCTAAGACCAACGTCATTAAGGTCGGGCCGAAGATGGTTTCCAAAATAGTCCCTTGATAAAGCGAGTTGAGGAATCCGATACGGGCGATGGCCGCGCCCATCATTGCCAGAACCCCCATGAACATCATTGGTCGATGGATCTGCGGTTTTTTGCGGGTCCAAATGCCGATGGTGACAAAGACCGCGAACGTAATGATGCTGAACATAGGTATCGCCATGAAGTTTTTGGCGGGCAAGCCCCAGATCCGGACTTCTGCCGGTGTGAATTTGGCTGAGATAATCGCGGTGAGTAAGCCAAGCCCAAACACGCAGACAGCCAGCGCCGCGCCGAATTTGCCCAGGGTCATGTGAAGCTTGCGATTGCCTCGGGCTACGAGGATTGGTTGGACGATAAACAGGACGATCCACGTGGACATGATGGTGCCGTGCGCGAAGACTAACTTGCGCATCGGCGGCGCTATCGGGCGGTTTGGGAAAGCATTGCCGTGGAGATAATATGACTGGAAGCCCAGGAACATCAGCACGAAGAGCACGATGGCAGCGCAGCTATAGAAGTAGCGCGCGCTGTCGGGCGTTTTGGCCGGGCTTGCGTTTGCTTTTTGAATGGGCGTTGTTGTCTGGGTACTCATAAAAAGGCCTCTATTGGGGCGCGCAGTCTAGGAGACTGTCAGCCAAACGTCAGCACTTTTTGAGCAAGGTTTTTGAGTCCCGGACATTCCCCTGCTGGCCTTTTCGTCGCGACGTCGTAAACCGAGCAAATTCCCGCTAAGAAGGGCATCAACTTGTTTATTTGATTTTGTTTAGTTTTCTTGCGGCATGAGGAGATGGTGAAGCTTTAGTTTGGCTGATGGAATGGAATGAAGGAGCCGGGCAGCCTGGTGACAAAAATGAAGGAAGAGCCGTGCAGTTTGGTTCTGCGCCGGGTAGTAAATATGGCCATGAAAGCCATTATCGGTTTGTCACTGTTGGCCGCGTTTTCCCTACAGGCGGCGTCGCCCCTGAGCAAGGAGACAAAAATCGGCGGTTTCTCGCTTGGTTGCCAGGCTTATTCTTTCAACAAATTCACGGCTTTTGAGGCCATTGAAAAAACGAAGGCAGCCGGGGGCAAGACGATCGAGCTCTTTACCTGGCAAAAACTCAGCCCGGAATTTCCGGCGCTGGAGGTGAACCAGACGTTGCCTGACGACAAGCTGAAACTGCTTAAGGACAAATTGAAGGAGGCCGGCATCCGGGCCACCAGCGCGTATATCGGCAACAACGCCTTCACCCAAAAAGATCCAGAAAAGGCGGCGCGGAAAGTTTTTGAATGGGCGAAGAAACTGGATCTCATCGCGCTGACCGGCGAACCGCCTGAAAGCAGTTTCGATTTGGTGGAAAAACTCTGCAAGGAATACGACATCAAATTCTGCCTGCACGGGCATCGACATGATGAAAAGCGCCCCGAGTACAAAAACTGGGACCCAAGCTATACCATCAAGCTGATGGAACACCGCGATCCACGCATGGGTTTTTGTCTTGATACCGGGCATTTGATCCGGTCGGGTGGCGACCCCATTGCGGCCATCAAAATTTTTGGCAAAAGACTTCACACCCTTCACCTGAAAGATCCGATCAGCGCGACTGGCGACGACACGATCTACGGGCAAGGCATCGGGAATACCAAAGGGATACTAGCCGAGCTAAGGAAGCAGAAATTCAAGGGCTTCATTTCGATTGAGTATGAAAACCCGGTGCCGGACGCCGTGCCGGACATCCGGCAGTGCATCGAGTTTGTGCGGGATGCGCACAAACCATAGCACGCCCGGGAGGGGCAATTGCGACTCGCAACTTCATGATTCCCGGGAAGGACGCCTGATAGCGCTTCGGCCCTAACGCGTGATTTCTGCCCAAATCGAAAAGGCATTCCTGGCTGGACTGTGCAGAATTCTTGTTGTCAACATGAGAGCCGAAATCCACACGCGAAATAAACTATGAACAAATTGCTCTGCCTTATTGGGCTCGCTTCGATATCAATTGCCAACGCCGCCACGAACGCTCCAGCCAAACCGGCGCCGGATTTGGGCGCGATGTTCAAGATGCATTGGGAGAATCGCGTCCGTTCGTTCAAGGAGCAGAACCTCACGTTGCAAAACGTCGTGTTGCTCGGCGACAGCATCACGGAGGGATTTGACCTGACGAAATATTTGCCCGGCCGGCGCGTGCTCAATCGCGGTATCGGCGCGGATGTCATCGGGAACGACATGCCGACAAATGATTTTCGCGGCGTGTTGCAGCGGCTGGATAATTCCGTTTTCGACTGCGCGCCCACCGACGTTTTCATTCTGATCGGCATTAACGACCTGGGTTCGGGGAAGAAGGTTGAGACGATGGAAGCAGGCTACCGCGATTTGCTCAAACGGTTGCGGGCGAAGCGCCCGGATTTGCGGATTCATGTGCAATCAGTCCTGCCGACGCGCGATAAGTACGAAAAACACAACGCTCCTGTGCGCGACTTCAATGAGCGTTTAAAAAAGCTCGCGACGGAGTTCCAATGTTCGTTCATTGATTTGCATGCGCTCATGAGCGACGAGAATGGTTCGCTGAAATCGGAGTTTACCAGGGACGGCTTGCATCTCACCGAACCCGCTTACCTCATCTGGCGGGAACAAATCCTTAAAGCGATGAATTGGAATTAGCTGGTCGATGATGGTCGGCTGAAAAAGGTAAAACTATCGTTTGACCCTTTTGGCGGTTGGTTACAATGGCATCCATGATCGCTCGTTTGGTAATGCTTGTTTCGATACTCGGCTGGTTTGCTCTTAGCAGCGCGCGCGGAGCTGAAACAATTCAAGATATTCGTGTGATGTCGTTTAACGTCCGCACCTCCACTGCGTCCGATGGCCAGAACGGTTGGTCACATCGCAAGGACCTGTTCTTTCAAACCATCGAGGCGTTCCATCCCGACCTGGTCGGATTTCAGGAGGTGCGCCCCGATCAGCACGATGACATCGCCACGCGAATGAAAGGTTACGGGCTGGCCGGCGTAGCGCGCGATGACGGCCAGCGAAAGGGAGAATGGTCCTTGATCGCGTTTCGCAAGGACCGGTTCGATCTGCTCGACGGTGGAACGTTCTGGCTCAGCGATAAACCGGATGTGCCGGGAAGCATTGGCTGGGACGCAAAGCTGACGCGGATTTGTTCGTGGGCCCGCCTTAAAGATAAAGCGAATGGCAAAGAATTCGTTTTCGCCAACACGCACTACGATCACGTCGGCCATCTCGCGCGCGAGAATTCATCGCGGCTCATCATGAAAACATTGCCGAAACTTTCGCAGGGCAATCCGATCATCATGACTGGAGATTTTAACACGAAGGAAAACGATCCGCCGTACCAGACGATCATGCATCCAACAGAGCCGGACATGGCGCACTTCATTGACAGCTTTCGCGAAGTGCACCCGAACCGCTCGCCCGACGAGTCCAGCTTTAATGGCTTCAAAGGAACGGTGCACGGCTTGCGTATTGATTTCATCCTGCATACGCCCGAACTCCACGCTTTGTCCGCGACGATTGACCGGACTCAATCCCCCGAAGGAAGATTTCCATCCGATCATTATCCTGTGACGGCGGTGCTGCGGTGGTAAGCGCTGGACGTCATCACAATCCCTCTTTGCAGCTTGAAGTTTGACCCACTCGGTTTCACCATCCGGCTAACACAATTGCCGTGACTATGAAAAAAATCTTATCGTTCGCCACCATTTTCTGCGCCCTGTTGATTTCGGTCCAAGCCGCTGATTCCACTATCACCCTCAGCAACGTCCATCTTTGTTGCGATAAATGCGTCAAAGGCGTGGACACCGCTGTCGGGCATGTTTCCGGCGCCAGCGCCGTATCTGACAAGGCGGCCGGCACTGTCACGCTCACCGCCTCTGACAAGGCCACCCTCCAAAAAGCCGTCAACGCCATCACGAGGGCCGGTTATTTCGGAGAATCCAGTGATGCCTCTATCAAGGTCGCGTCCAAAACCGGCGCCAAAGACGCCAAAGTCCAATCCATGAAAGTCTCCGGCGTCCATCTTTGCTGCCCCAAATGCGTCAAAGCCGTCAACGCCGCTGTCTCAAAAGCCCCCGGCGTCACCGGCAACACCGCATCCAAAGACTCCGCCTCTTTTGAAGTCACCGGCGATTTCAGCCCCAAAGACGTTTTCGCCGAACTGAACAAAGCCGGACTCACCGGCAAAGTGGCAAAGTAAGAGGATACTCTCTGAACCGTTCAGACGGGATTACTGTTGATCAAGAATTTCGTTCAAAGGTCGACCGGTTGTTCCGGGCATTTGGATGTTCAGAAGTTTTGCAACCGTTGGAGCGACTGAAACATTGTCGATTTCGCCGAGTGTGGTTCCCGGTTTGATTCCGTTGCCGCAGGCGACGAAGGTGGCGTGCAGTTGCGGGATTTCAGGATTGTGACCGTGAGTGCCGCGCCCCTCTGGCTTTTCTTCAAACGGCAAATCGCCGCCAGCGGTGTCGCCGAAAGTTGCGCCGTAGTCGGCAAAGAGAATCATGTCAGGCGCGTTCGGATCGTCTTTCGGATTGCCGACGCCGTATTTTTTTAATTCTTCAGTGTGAACAATTTTGGAAATGCCTTTTTGGTTTTTGAAGGCTTTATCGACCTTCTTCATGATCGCGTCGCGATTTTTTTGATCGAGGACATAGACCATGCAGGTGCCGGCCTGGACAACGATACGGACCGAACCGCTGCTCACCTTTTTATTCGTGACCTTGACCAATCCGGTTTTGCGCAGGACGACGTTTGGGAAAAGCATGGTGTTGATGGGTGAAAAGCCGTGGTCGGAAACGATGAATAGAGTGGCGTGACCCGGGAAATCTTTCTGCAACTCTTGCCAGATTTGGCCCACTTCTGCATCGGCTTCTTTGATCGCGGCGTAGGCTTCGGGCGATTGCGGCCCTTTCTCGTGTTGAACGTGGTCGGAATTTCCGATGTGCAGCAAGACAAAGTTCGGGCGCTTGTTCGCGATCAAGAGCTTCAAGACACGTAAGTTGATCGCATCGGTTTCGTATTCTTTCTTGCGAACGCCACCGGGAAACATTTCGTCAACGAGCGAAAATCCATTTTCGCGGCAGAGGTCGAGGACTGCAGGTGTGGTGTATTTGAGATACAGATCGGCTTTGTGAACTTCGGGCGTGGTCCAATCCAGATTTTTTGCATTGCGCGACCCCGGCCAATTGATCGCGGCGGTGTGGAGTCCACTTAATTTCGCGACATCGTAAAGTGTCGGAACTTTGACGATCTGCTCTTTGTCTAATACAGGATCAAAGATCAGCGTGATCTGTTCCTTTTTGGCGCGGTCGTAATAGTTGTTTCCAACGACGCCATGAACGGCCGGCGTGACGCCAGTGACCAGAGTGGTATGGTTCGGCCAGGTCACAGATGGCGCAACCGCTTTCATTGATTTCGCTCGTGCTCCAGCGGCGGCAAGAGCGTGAAGGTTCGGCATTTCCGCTTTCGGATCATCGAAGTAGTAAGCGGCCAACCCATCAAGGGTCACCATCACAACTATGTTCGAGTTGGCGTTTGCCGCGTTGGCGTGCGCAGTGATGGTCAGTGCCACGAAGAGGAATACAGTTGGAAGTAATTTATGAAGACGCATGGTTCAGCTTTTTTTAGTAACGTTTATCAGACGTCGTAAACACTGTTTTCTTCAGAAAAATCTTTCCGGCAGGCCGGTGAGAAAAGGGGTTCCGCGACAATTACAACGTCGCAAAAAGTTAATCAATGCGGTAACAAGTGAATCGTATGAGGCTTGGATTATGGATGTTAATGGTTTTCTTGGTGCAACTGATCCTAATGGCTCTTTACCGCGTCATTCCAAGCTCTGCTTCTACTATTTGGAATCTGATTCTTCTCATCCTGATTTGGGGAGTGTCATTGAGGGGTTATTATTTCGCTCTGACCAGAAGTCGAGGTGGCAAACCTCCGACAGAATTTTGGCAAATCGTTCTTGGTGTGTCGGCGGCGATCATTGGAGTCATCTTGCTTTTTTGTTCAGCAGTTTTCTTAGAACTTTTGGGATTACCTGGTGTAATCGATTAGCCATCGTTGCAAGATGGTCCCGTGAAGAATGCTTCGACGAACAGCGGGTTGGTGATATACAACCCACTGTTCGTGGTTAATTGTTAGACGTGCTATGCTCGATTATTACAGATCCAGTGCAGCTACCGATAATGCTGTTGAGCATAGGCGTTTTGGGGCTGTTCTCGTTATTCATGGGTCGTAAGTCCCCGAAATCATCATGGCCGACTTGGCTGTTTGTTCCTTTAGCAGCATTTGTATCGCTGCCGCTCGGAACAGAATCGAAGCCACCTGACCCACTACATCCATTCAACCTCATCGTTATTTCATTGATTTTGTTACGATGGGCGGTCGCGGTTGCTTTGCGCGAACGAGACAAAAGTTGGACTTTTTATATCATTATGCTTTTCGCGATTCCTTGCCTTGTGTTTCCCGCCGTACAAGGTGTTGTGCATGATTTGTCACGTTGATTAGACAATTGCCACTCGCAACTTCACAAATTCAGGCTAAACTTCCGACTTTGTCTGATGACCACGGTTCATAACATCGCTGCATACAAGTTTGCTCAACTAAGCGGGCTCAAAGAGCTCCGCGCTGATCTGCTGGCGCTCACGAAACGTTTGTGCCTGAAAGGAACCATCCTGATCAGCAGCGAAGGGATCAACCTCTTCGTCGCGGGTGGTCCGGACGAAATTGGCGGTCTCCTTGACCAATTGCGAAAAATTCCGGGCCTCGAAACTCTCCAAGTCAAAATCAGCGAAACGACGCATCAGCCCTTCAACCGCATGCTCGTTCGCATCAAAAAAGAAATCATCGCGTTCGGTGTTCCCGGCATCAACCCTGCCCTGCGCACTTCCCCCAAACTTCAAGCAAAGCAACTCAAGCAGTGGCTCGATGAAGGACGTCCCGTCACTTTACTCGACACACGAAACGATTATGAGGTGAAGCTGGGCACATTCGAAAATGCGCTGCCAATCGGCATCGATCACTTTCGCGATTTTCCATCGGCCGTGGCAAAATTGCCTGCGGAATTGAAACAGCAGCCCATCGTCATGTTTTGCACCGGCGGCATCCGTTGCGAAAAGGCCGGGCCTTATATGGAATCACAGGGCTTCAAGAACATCTTTCAGCTCGAAGGCGGTATTCTGAAATATTTCGAGGAATGCGGCGGCGCTCATTACAACGGCGAATGTTTTGTTTTTGATCAACGCGTCGGTGTCGATCCGAACCTGCATGAAACGGAAAGCACCCAGTGCTTTAATTGCCTTACGCCGCTCACGCAAGCTGAACAGGAGGATGAACGTTACGTAGCGGGAAACTCTTGTCCTTATTGCTTCAAAACGACCGTGGAACAGGCGGCTTTGAACCTCAGTCGAAGCCAGGAGAAAATTCGGCTGGCCGCCACGCCGTTGCCCGGCAGTGTCGCCTACGATAATTTTCGTCCGATCACCGTCCCCACCGAATGCGATGGCAATTCTGTGATCGATTTTCTCACGACCACTCTCAAGCATCTCAAGGCCTCCAAATGGGTGAACCTTGCCGAAAAAGGACTTCTTCTCGGCCCTGATCGGACGCCTGTCGCGCTCACTCACCGGGTCAGCGCCGGTGAACGTTATTTGGAAAAACTCCCAGCCATGGTCGAGCCGGATGTGAACCCGAACATTACCATCCTGCACGAAGACGAAGCGCTCCTGGTGCTCAATAAACCGGCTCCTCTGCCCATGCATGCTGGCGGTCGTTACAATCGAAACACGCTCTGGTACATTCTCAACATTGCCTACCACCCGCAAAAACCGCATCCGGCCCACCGGCTCGATGCTAATACAACAGGCCTGGTGCTGGTCCCTCGCACACGTCATTTCGCGAAGCTGCTTCAGCCGCAATTCCAGCGTGGCAAAATAAAGAAGACATACCTTGCTCAAGTGCAAGGCACGCCCGCTGACGATACGTTTGTTTGCGAAGCGCCCATCAGCCTTGAAGCAGGTAAAGCTGGCTCGCGCGATGTCGATCACGAAAACGGATGCGCCGCCCGAACGGAGTTTAAAGTTCTGAAGCGCCACACAGATGGCACAACGCTGCTTGAAGTCAATCCTGTGACCGGACGGACCAATCAGATTCGTATCCATCTTTGGGAACTTGGGTTTCCGATCTGCGGAGATCCTGTTTACCTGGCCGGCAAGCAGCTTGGCACAACTCAAACGTTGGCTGTCACCGATGCGCCACTTTGCTTGCACGCGTGGAAGTTGGAATTCACGCACCCGCTCACCAAAGAACCTATGGCGTTGGTTGCTCCTGAGCCGGGTTGGCTACAGTAACTCGCGCTTGACGCTTTTCTATCCTGTAGCAGCCGAGGTGACGATTATTTAGCTAGTCCGCGAGTAGATCCCTACTTTGATTGATTGACGTCGGCATTAGAGTCCAATTCGTCCTGCCCATCTGAGTGTTTTTGAGTGCTCCAATTGACAAAACTGGAAAGGCCCTCCAAGTCAGGAAAAAGCGTTTTGCGACTAACGCCGACTGAGCTCAATTGGCGTTGAAGAATTTGCTTCAGCTTCGCAGGAATCTGAATAGCTACCAAATTCTCAGTTAGACCTTCTGTCTCCATTGCCTTTTGCTCCGGAGTAAGTTGCCCCATGATAAGTTGCTGCTTTGGGAACGGGTGATAAGTGAACGTACTGCTTTGGGCGACGACTCGGCGGTCGAACGGACTAGGTTGCAATTTGGCAACGACACTAACGCCCTCGAGTGATATTTTATCATGTTCGATTACAAGCCAAGGGTTGTGACAGACTACAACTCCATCTAGATGTAAATTGTTCTCAACTGCAAAGAACAACGCCACCAAGGGATTGGTTGTCCAATCGAGCAGTCTAGTTGCCAGTCCGTAATGCTGAGCAAAGGCAAGACACTCAAAATCGTTCGACGGGAGTTTATCACAATAGGCTATCGCATTTCTTCGCCATTCCCGAAATCTGCCAAGATCATTAGAGTCTTGTCCCTTTTCTCTCCAGTAATCATTTGCCACACTAAAGTACTCGGGTCGCCCAGCCTTTGGCAAAAGAGGCCATTCGCTTAAACCTTTCGTTTGACCACGGAATATCCAACCCATTTCGTTCCAATATTGGCCAGCTATCGCGATAAAGTGTGGCAGCCCTATAAGTTGATACGGTAGAGCAATAGGTTGATCTAATTTATCTGTCACGGGTTAGTTGTTAGAAGAATAAAACGCTCGCGTCAATAAATCGCGCTTGACGATTTTTCCTGCCTTTGGCACACACGCGGCGTCCCCATGAATCTGTGTGAGTCCAGACAACTCATGGGCTGGGGAATCGGAATCAGTCCGGCAATCGGCTTCACTCTTCCCAATCCCAAAGGGATTGCGCCCTCCAGCCCAAGGTTGAGGAGGGCAGCGGGGCTCTACCTTGGGATCGATGTCACGAAATTCGTTGCAACCTCGAAGAGGTTGCGGCACACAACGCGCATGCCACAGGCTCTCTCGGCGGTTTATATTCACGTGGTGTTCTCGACAAAAGAGCGACGTCCATTTCTCCGCAACGCTCAAATGCGGCATTCATTGTACGAGTATTTGGGTGGCGTTACCAAAACATTGGAGTGTCCGCCGATTATTATAGGAGGGGTGGAGGACCATGTTCATCTGCTCTGCTGTTTCGGACGGACAATTACGCAGGCAGAGTGGATAAAAGAACTCAAGCGCGTCTCCAATGCGTGGATCAAATGCCAAGGCCGAGCGTATGAGGATTTTGCATGGCAGGGTGGCTATGCGGACTTTTCGGTCAGCCAGTCGAATTTGGAAAAGGTGGAGGCGTATATCGCAGGACAAGACGAACATCACCGGACAATGAGTTTTCAGGATGAGGTGCGAGCGATGTTGCGCAGGCACAAGCTTGAATTTGACGAGAGGTATCTCTGGGATTGATGACGGGATGGGGCCGCAACCTCTTCGAGGTTGGATGTTATTATCGTCGTTTGTTCCCAGGGTTGGCCCCTGTTCGCCCCCCAGCCAACCCTGGGCTGGAGGTCGCAACCTCTTTGAGGTTGTTGGGCAACGCGGATGGAACGACGCTGCTTGAAGTCATTCCTGTGACCGGCCGCACCAATCAGATCCGCATCCATCTTTGGGAACTCGGATTTCCGATTTTGCGGCGACCCCGCGTATCAGCCCAGCAAAGAGCTTGGCACAACACAAACTCTCCCCGTCATCGCCTCGCCGCTGTGCCTAACACGCATGGAAGTTGGAATTCACGCACCGCCCTACCCCTTCCAGGGGGTTACAGCCGTCAGGCCGTCAGGGATGTTGATGGTCAATCGGTTGGGATGTAAACGAGCCGTCATGCTGACGGCAGGCACCCGTCAGGTTTCCTTCCGCAGTCACCGAAACCCTTTCCGTGACCACCCAAAGGACTTCCGCGACCACGACAACGCAGCCACGGAAACTTCCGCCGTGGTCATCCCCCTCCCTTTCCGCTGTCAAAAAAACGTGAGGAATCTTGATGAATGGCGGGGTGGGGATTTACAGCCCACTGTTCGCAGAAAAAACTATCCGAACACATGTCGTAAATTTGCCGTATATTAATTGTTAGATCGCAATCGAGGTAGCACATGGACATAGCAATTATTGGCGCCCTTTCAGCAGTCTTGGGATCAATCGTTGGTGGCGCGGCATCGATATCTACTGCTTGGCTTACCCAACGCTCGCAAAGCAAACGAGAATCCATGATTTCGGAGATAAGGCGGCGCGAGCAGGTCTATGCTGAGTTTATCCAAGAATGCTCTCGACTGGCAATGGATGCACTAGACAGCACTCTGGATAAACCAAACCTACTGATACAGGTCTATGCAATCCATCATCGAATTCGTCTCGTATCGACAGATGCTGTGTCGGGCGCTTCAGCGGAGACCATAAAATTGATCATCGCTCGATACCAGCAACCCAAGATGACATTGGAACAGATGCGCAAGCACCCCGACTCAGAGCTCTACGACCCGTTACGCGCTTTTAGCAACGCCTGCAGAGAGGAATTACAGGCCCTACACCGTGCGCTCTAACCATGCGCTGAGCTTGGGTTGTTAGGGAGCCTCTCCCTGCCTGGGATCAAGACGCGCCATGTTTGCGCCGACGCGGCAGATGGCGGACGTGCCCGAAACTGACCAGCTTGCGGCGTTGTTCATCCCACAGCCGAAACGTGAACGACTTTAAGCTGCCCCAAAAGGTGACCGGCTTGACGCTTTGAAAAAGCGGATGCGCCCGGTGGCATCGCTCCAGGTTGTAATTGGGGATGCGCGCGCTCAAGTGATGGATGTGGTGATAGCCGATGTTGCCGGAGAACCATTGGAGTATCTTCGGCAATTTGTAGAAGGAACTGCCCTGCAATGCCGCCGTCGTGTAATCCCAGTCAGCGCTGCGTTCCCAGTAAACGCCTTCGAACTGATGCTGGACGTAGAAGAGCCAAACCCCGACCGACCCGCCCACCGCCATCACGATCAGTTGCAGCAAGAGATAATGTTTGATGCCGAATATGGCGCTTAACCCCACCGCCATCGCCAGCAGCGCCAGGTTCATCCAATAGACCGACCATCGTTCGCGCTCGCTCGCGCCGGAGGTGGTAAAGCGGTTTCCGATCAGGAACAAATAGAACGGGCCCAGCCCGAACAGAACGAATGGATTGCGCGCCAGTCGATACGCGAAACGTTTCCACGGTCCCGACTCCAGATATTCCTGCACCGTCATCGTCCAGACATCGCCCGTGCCGCGTTTATCGAGATGGCCGGAAGTCGCGTGGTGAATCGAGTGTTCCCAGCGCCAGTGAAAGTAGGGCGTCAACGTCAGCATGCCGGTGAAGAAGCCGACGATGTCATTGGCCGTGCGCGATTTAAAATAGGACCCGTGCCCGCAGTCGTGGAAGATAATAAAAATCCGCACCATAAACAGCCCGGCTAAAATCGCCAGCGGCAGGGTCAACCACCACGACACTTGCAAAGTGAAATACATCAAATACCAGAGCGCCGCATAAGGGACCAGCGTGTTGATCATCTGCCACACCGCGCGTCCGAGGGAGGGTTTCTGATATTGCGCGACCATTGCCTTCCATTGGCTCGTATCAGGCGCGGGGTTATTTGCCGTCGAATCCGGAGTTTTCATAGGATACCACTATGAATGTAAGGCCGTTTTCACTTTTGGCCTATGAGGTGTTTCACGCGATGCAGAATAGCCTCGTAGAAGCAGAACGGCATCTGCGTGGAAGCCTTGCGGCTGAACCATTCGCAGATGCCGAAATTGCACTGGCGCGACTACGCGAGCAACGCTCGCAAGGGCGCTAGTTTAATGCTTCAAACGATAGTAGGCAGCGCCGTTGATCGGCACGCTCACCTGATATTCGTTTCCAACGACTGTTGCGCCTCCAACCGTGTTCCATGAAACCTGATTGACCGCTGTCGCGGTTTCGAGATTGAAACCAACGACGCTCGAAGGCCAGGCGAGGACGATATTGTTGCCGGAGATGAATGCGCGCATTGTCGGAGACGGTGACACACAGATGTTCTGGGCCGTTGCGCTATTGCGCGGGCTCACAGGCGCGGAGGTGAAGTCCGCGGCATTGTCACCTGTATCCACACAACCGGCACTGGCGCGGAACATGGCATTGGCGTTTGCCGTGGTCCAATTCACTGGAGCACTACCTTCATACGCAGTCGTGCCCGTGCCGTAACCAACGAAATCCATCACAAACGAAGTGGCCAACGGGCTTGCACCCGCCAACGGGGATTCGCTATTGCACAACGCTATCTTGCCGGCGCCTTGCGCCGGATTGATTGCAGCGAGTGTAAAATCCGGGCTTGCCGGCAACGCGGCGCCCGTCGTTCCATTTGTGCTCAGTACGACGAGGTAGTAACGATATGCCGGGACTGTGACGTTCGGCAGGTTGCCGGCGGCCCAAGTAGAACCAGTCGACGACGCATACTGCAACGACCAGTTATTCAAGCTGACGGGGTTTGCCGAGTGATTGAACAACTCGACGAACTTGCTGCTGTATGTCGCTCCTGCATTGCCGCCACCGGGATAAACCTGGCTGATGACAAGGCCATTGGTCGCGGGCGCGCCGACGGTCAACAGGAACGTGGTCGTGTTAGCGTTACCGGCTGAGTCGGAAACATTCACGGAAATGTTCGCAAAGCCTTGCTGACCCGCTACAGGAACAACCGTTACCGTCCGATTGGTTCCGCTACCACCGAATGTAATACTGCCATTGGCAACGAGCGATTGATTATCGGACGAACCGCCATAAGTGCAGGTATCTGGCGATACCGATTTGTCCGTGACAATAAACGGAATAGGCCCCGTCGAGGTGCTGACCGGCGTGGTGCGATTCGCGATCGAATTGACAATGAGCGCAGGCGCCACATCGGCAAACGCGGTACTGACCACCATGTTATCGATGTATTCGATACCTTCGCCGGCTATGCCTTCGCGAAGTGCGATGTGATCAATTTCCTGCGGCGGCGTGCCATCGGCTGCGGTGACGCTGGCGCTGCTTTCAGAGGTTGGATTGATCCAAAGCGTCGTTGAAGCACTACCGACGATGTATCGGACGACGACATAATACGAACTGTTCAAACTGGAGATCCTGGGGGAAGTCAATATTCGGAGCAGAACCGCCGTTGGCAATACCAACACGATATTTGCCCGGCGCGGCGTTACCGCTGGAAACGAATGCTTTCGCTTTGAAACCCGAAGTCGTCGTGTCTTTCAACAACGCGAAGTAATCGCCAGCAGCACCTGGCAGTTTACCTAAGGTGAGCTTGAAGCCGTAATAGAGGATCGAACCATCGTTGGTGCCAAACGGTATATGAGCCAGTGGCGCATAAATATCTTCTGAATTCGTCTCGTTGATAATCGCCACCTTGTTGCTGACGATTAATTGATAGAGCGTCCCACTGAATTGGAACCATGGGCTGCTCGCTGACTGAGACAAAGCGGTGTTATCAGGATATGCATCAAAATTATCCGAGAACAGCAAACCGTACTGCGGCGCGACGTCGAATGTGAACGTGTTTGTCACAGGTACTGTTGCCAGTCCCGCTGTTATTATCGCTGCACGTAACCGTAATCGTAGTAAGACCTGTTTGCCCGGGTTGTGGCGTGACGGTCAATGTCCGGTTGGTGCCGCTGGCATCGCTCGTCAAAGCCAACGCAGAGGGTGTACTGGGCACCAGCGTTGGGTTGGAGGAAGTGGCAACAACGGCTAGCGCTGTCGCCGCCGACTCGTGGTCTGACACTTGAAAGGTTACGACTTTCGGTGCATCACCAACGTGCGCGAGTTGAGACGGAATCTGCGAGATAGAAGGCGCACCAACAAACACCGTAAACGTCACGGTGTTCGTAGCTTTACCAGGGTTGGATGCTGAGACTTGGATAACGGCGGGACCTTGACGGTTACTAAGAGGGGTAATCTTTAAAGAACGCTGCGATGGGTCCGTGGCATTGGTTGTAATGACCACTCCGCTGTTCGCAACCACCGTCGAACTTAAAGAGATGGCGGTAGTGCCAATGGTGCTGGCCGGATTATGATCATCAGTGACGACAAAAGGAATAGTCAAAGCGACATTCCTTGGCGTGTCGGCTCGACTTAAAGGCAGACCACTGATGCTTGGCGGGGTGTTCGTGCCCGCCACGTCGGTAAATAAAGTCCCAATCTTCAGGTTACCGGCGCGCACAACCCCCGGAAAACTGCTGCCGACCTGGCGAAACGCGAAATAGCTCAAGTCAACGGCATTGCCGGGACCCGGCACGGAAACGCTTGCGTCGCCCTCTTGATTCGGATTAATCCACATCTGCGAGTTGCCATCGTTGACGCCAACGCGCAGGACGATCGTGTAAGCGGTATTGGTGGACAGCGGCGTCGAATTGACAACGTATTCAGAGTTCGTGAAGCTGCCGCCGGTTGCCGTTAGCCCGAGCAAAAGCTTTCCGCTCGGTGCGCCGTTGGTATAGGCAAATACACGGCAGCGGAAACCATTGGTTTGCGCCGCATTGGCGGACGTATCTTTGAAATGCGCAAAATAGTTTGCGGTCAGTGAGTTTGTGTCGCCAGGCAACGATTCAAAATTGAGCACCATGCTCGCGTAAAGCGCACCGACCAGGGGATTACCGGTAGCGGTTCCGTTATAAGGGCTGTTGGGAAACAGCACGCTGCAATCTTCCGCGTTTGCGAACACGATGCGGTCGGATTGGTTGGTGACAGTCTGCGGGCCTGAACCGCCGCCAGAGTGGGCAGTCCATCCAGGTTCATTGCCGATCAGCGAGCCGTCAGGATAGGCGAAAGGCTCTGTCAGCACGACAGCACCATGCGCTATAACAGCACAGAAAAGAGACGACAAAAGAATGAGTTTTTTCATGCGATTCATGCGGGGTCTGAGTCAGTGTAATGATGTCTACCGAAGTCTTTACCTCTAAATATTATTCCACGAATTCTATTAGAATCTCTGAAATAGGTCTAGCCCGATTTAGCACCTTGAGCGAGTTTTCGGCGTTTCTTTGACGGAAGTCCATGTTGCATCTGACGTTCTTAAATCGCCGATTCGTGCGCAAAAAAACAGCTAATCATCAAGCTCGTCAATGATTATACCATAAAGTAGCTACGCGGCAATCTAAAGTAGTAACGCTCAACTGAACGACTATCAGCAATGACAGCATAACAAAAAAGGCGTCCCGCTTTTGCGGGACGCCTTGTGAATCAATTTCTAATTACGGGTGGTTCGAGAACACAGCCGTATTGGTCCGTCCAGGAGTCATGGTGAAGGTCAACGGATTGGCCAGTTGATCAGCCAATGGGCCAGTGCTGTCTGACACGGTCCATTTCTGGAAGGTAACGAGGTGACCGATTGGCGTGGCCTTTATTGTGTAATTGTGGCCCACCGCCAGCACTGCTGTGTTCGTCGGGTTGCCCCAGTTCTTCGTGGTCGTGTCAGTCACCGAGGTGATATTGCCAGTTCCACTCTTCGCCAAGGTCAGCGCTTGCGGATTGGCAATGAAGAACACTTTGGTGCCCTTCGCGGTATTGGTCGTGTTACCGTCCGAGTCAGTCGCCAAACCCCAGAAGATGTTGGTTCCATCTACCAGGCTCACGTGCGAGAGGAAGAACGCCGGCTTGCCAGCCGAGGTGTTCGTTCCCGTCAGATCGGTTATCTTCTTCACGAATGTCGCCGGGAACACCGCCTGATTGACGGAGTTGCTGACCCAGGCTGAGACGATTAGACCTTTATCCACTGCCTTGCCGATGAAGTCGACATCAGGCGCGTGATTGGTTCCGGTCGCATCGAGTGGGACGTCGTTGGTCGTCAACGCGTGTTTGGCCGCCATGTCTGTCGGCTTCAACAAGAGCACCACTTTGGGAACTTCGGTGTCTAGAGTGACGGACAGCGTCATGCTGGCCGAGCCAACCGTCGGCGAGTTGTTGCTCACCGAGCAGGAGTAAACCGCAGCATCAGGAGGGTTCTGAACGTTCACCAGCGAGTAGGTCGAGGTGGTTGCACCAAGGATGGCGTTTCCATCCTTCTTCCATTGATAGCTCAAGGTCTGCCCAACTGCGCCCTTGGTCACTTTGGCAACGATGGTGTAATTGAAACCAGCCAGCAATGTCTTGGTTGGCGGAGCGATTACTACCGTCGGTGCATCGTAAACAGTCAGCGTTCCATTGGCGCTCTGCGCACCAAGGTGGAGGGTGGTGTTGGTGACAACACAGTAGTAGGAGCCGTTATTGGCCGGGCCAGCTACGTTGTTGATGATAAGCGTGGCGTTGGTCACAGACGGGACTGTCGCGCTCTTGACCATCTTCTTGGGAGTCGTGGTGCCAGTCTTGATGAAGTACCATTGATAGCCGAACGGTCCAGTTCCGCCAGCAACGATGCTGTTTGTCGCAGAGGCCTTGGTGGTGACGACCAGGTTGACCGGTTGCACAACAACGCTAACGAACGGCGCACAGGAGGCGACAGTTACGACGCGAATCGCGGTCGAAACGTTGGCACCATCGGTTGCCGAGTAGGTCAGCGTATAGGAACCAGCAGTGGTGGTGTCAACAATACCGGAGACAGTCGGAGTGATCGGGCCCAGGCAAGCGTCGTTCGCTGTGGCTCCCGGATCAGCGTAAACGCCACCGTTGAGGCATGCTGAATCGGGGCTGCTGCCGAGGACTGTGATCACAGGCGCTGTCGTGTCAGCGACGTTGACCACGCGGGTCGCGGTGCTGGTCGTGGCGGAGGCTGTGTCGGTCGCACTGTAGGTCAGCGTGTAGCTGCCAACCGCGTTCGCGTTGACGGAGCCTGAGGTCGAAACGCTGAGCGAGTTGCCGCAAGAATCAACGGCGGTCGCACCTGCTTCGGTATATGTGCCATGGCACTCAACAGGCGTCGGGTCAACTCCCAACACGGTGATCACAGCCGAAGAGGCGGTGACGTTGAAGGTCTGCGTCACGCTTGCGGCCGCGCTATAGGTTGCATTGCCGGCCTGGCTGGCGCGAACGGTGACTGCACCTGTGCCAGTGATATGAACGAGACCGCCGACGATGGTAGCGTTGCCGCTATCAATCGAGTAGCTCACAGCAAGGCTGGAGCTGGCAGTTGCACCGGGGTCGAAATCACCGGCGCAATTGAATTTATCAGCAATGGCGCCGAAGGTAATCGTCTGGCTGGTGCCAGGGGCTGTGCGGATACCAGCGAAGGTGCCGCCGACCGCGGTTGCGATCGTGCTGATTGAGGAGTTCGCGCCCGTATCAACAACTTTGACGATGTCGTTTGCGTTGTGGACAAAGTTGTCGCCGTTGGTTGCGCCGCCGATTGAGGTTGTCGCATAGACGACCGGGTTCGCACCATTCCAATCAACGGTCAAACCACGTGAGGCTTGTCCGATACGATAGCTGTAGCTCCAAACGCCACCGGATTTGTCGTAACGTTGGATACCACCGATGTCAGGAGCTGAGAAGCCCTGGTCGTCGGAGACATATGCAACCGTTCCAGCCGGATTGACAGCGAAGTCATACAGACCGAAGTCGTTTTGGTTGGTGGGGCCAACAGGCAGATACCAACCGGTCGTGGTGACTGTCGTGCCGGTGAGCGGCAATCCAGTCAACTTGTAAACACCGTTGCTGCCGTTAGGAGCCGTGCCAAACACGGTGCTGCTGGAGAACATCAGGTCGCCATTGACAGGTTGCACGACGCGCAGGTTGAAAATGCTCGGGCAAATCTGCACACCGTTGGGGTTGCCACTGAGGTAGGCTTCAATGCCTGCCGTCGCACCTGCGGTCCAGAAGTTACCGAGACCGTCGCCAGCCGCGGAGCGGATGTTGGTGCCGCTGTGGTTGGTGCCTCTGGCAGCCAAGGTGTAGTTACCAAGCTTGTCGAGTGTGCCAACGCCGCGGTTAACCGCAATGCCGGTGGAGGTGGCAAGCGTCGGAGCTCCGGACAACGCGGTGGCGTAACCGGCGAACACGAGTGAATTGCCGTCAGCAGCTTTGGTCAGCCAGCCTTCGCTCGGGGTGTTACCCGCTTGAATGAGGGAATCAACGCCGCTGTTCGGCACTTGATAGCAGCTCACGAGCGAACCAGAAGGCGTGTATTGCAGCAGGAACAATGTGTTGCCGTTTGCGCTACCTACTTCGAGACCATCGCCGCGTTGCAGAACAACGAGGTTGGTTGCGCTAATGGCCTGAGGCGTGGTTTGAGCGATAGCGATTGTTGCAGGGATCGTCGGGCTGGAGCCGAAGTCGCTGTTCAAGGCGACGGAATATTCACCGGCGTCACTGGCGTCAGCGGAGGTGATACTCAGGGTCGACGTCGTCGAGCCAGAGATGCGGCCGCCGTCGCTCAGAGGATTGCCGTTCTTGCTCCAGGCGAAGGTCATGCCTGTGCCAGCAGCGGAGACGCTGACAGTCAGAGTCGTGCCTGCAACCACGATGTGGCTGGCCGGTTGAATCGTAACGACAGGATCGTAGACGAACAAGACAGCTTGATAGGTCGGACCTGAATCGGTCGAACCACCGGCGTTGCTGACGACGCAATGATACGAACCGTCGTCGCCACCGAGAACTCCAGCCAGGGTAAGGATGGAAGTCGTCGCACCAGCAACGGTCGCGCCGTTGAGATGGGAGCCATTGGACAGGTTGGCCGCGCCGTGTTTCCATTGATAGGTCAACACGCCGCTGTCATCGGTTGCACCGATGGCGATGCTGCGTGTGCTACCGGCGTTGTTAGTGACGGTACCGGAGGGGTTGATCACAGTGATGCTTGGCGCAGCCGGTGTATTCACTGTGATACTGCCCGCGCTGCTGGTTCCACCGAAACCGTTGGTGATACCAACGTAGTAGTTACCAGTGTCACCGATGACAACGCCAGTGATGGTCAATGTAGAGGTGTCGCCACCAGGGTTGGTGGAGATCGCATAACGACCGCCAGCGCTGATCGGACCGCTTGGACCAGCCCATGAGAAGGTATAGGGCGATGTTCCGGTGACGGTGACAGACATGCTGACCGTTTGTCCGGCGAAGCTTGGGTCGTGGTCAGGTGTGACATCAAAGAACACTGTGGGCGGCTGGCCTGCAGGATTAACTGTCAGGGTCGCGCTCGCGCTAGCCGCACTGCCTTGAGCATTGCTGACTTCGCAGTGGATTTGCGTATTATTGTCGCCCAACTGAGCATTGCTGAAGGTATACGAGTCAGTAAGGATACCGGGCGTATGAGTCGCGAGGGTGGCACCGAGACCGTTTTTCCAGACGTAAGTTAAACCGCTCGTGCTGGTTCCCGATGCCAGGGTAATACTGAACGCGGCATCGTTACCTTCCGTAACAGCAGTCGCTTGAGGCTGGACTGTGACGACCGGTGCGCCGAACGGAGCGAACTTGATTCCGTGGAAGGAATAGAAGCTTCCTGCCGTCGCGATGGTCGTGCCGACCGCGCTCGATCCGGTATCGATAATCTTCACGATCGAGTTGTTGACGTTGTTCGCGCCGCCGTCATTAACTGTGCAATATAGGATTGGATTTGCTCCGCTGTAGTCCACAGCCATATCGAACGGTCCAATGTTCGTGCTGATGGTGTTGGTCAACGCATATTGGAAAGTCCAGGCGCCGCCGGATTTGGTGTATTTACGAGCGCCACCTGTGCTGGTGCCGACTGCGTTAGCGTCACCCATATAGATGGTGTTGCCGTCCGGGCTCATCGACAGACCCCATGGGCTGCCGCCGGTATTGGTAGCCATCAAGGTCGCGGCCGAAGTGGTGGTCGGAAGACCCGAGAATTGCAGCGCGCCAGTACCCGCTCGAGGCACTGCTTCTCCACAGATTACCGTCAGGCATCACATAGCAACCGCGGGAGTTAATTGCATCAACCGCCACGCCGGTGTTCATGTAGCAGGTGCCGGTGGCGAGGGTCGCCCAGAAATTACCGGAATTATCACCAGTGCCGCCACGGATGTTGCTGGCCTGGCCAGCAGTCAAAGTATATTGGATGCTGAAATTACCAGCGGAGTCGAGGGTCGCAATACTGCGGCGACCATTTGCCGCCGTGGAGGCAGCGACGTTGGTCACGGACAATGCGTTCGCGTTGTATCCGACGATGACCAACTTATTGGTATCGGGGGTGGTGGAGATCCAGCCTTCACCGAAAGCCTGTCCGGCAACTGTCAGAGCGAGATCACCGGTTGTCGGCAACGGAATCGCTTGAACCAAACTACCCGTTGTATCGAATTCAACGATGGACAGCGGGTGGTTGGAAGTGGTCAGGGAGGTTGCGCCATCACCTAAGCGCCAGACGACCAAGTGACCCTTGGTCAGGTTCTGGGTGAGGCTAAGCTGCGAAGTCGATGTCTTAACAGTGACGACAGAAACCGAACTGGTGACGGAGTTACCATTGTAACCAGTCGCAATTAAAGTATAGGAACCGCTGTCGCTGATGGTCACGGGAACGCTAAACGTACTCGCGGTCGCGCCAGGATAGTTGACGCCATTTTTCTGCCAACGATAGGTAATCGGAGCTGTACCAGTAGCGGCACCAATCAGGACGGGGATGTGACCAGCGCGAACTTCCACTGCGGCAGCAGGGTTAGTGCTGATCAAGGGATCAGTCACGTTCAGGACAAATGCCGAGCTGGTTGTTGCGCCTGCATTGTTGGTGGCGACGAGCGTATAAGAACCCGCATCAGCACCGAAGACGCCAGTCAAAGTCAACGTTGCCGTTGTCGAGCCTGCGATCGCCGCGCTGGTATTGGCGACGGCAGCGACATCGGTCAAATTGCCCGCGTTATGCTTCCACTGATAACCGCCAGTAGCACCGGCGAATGTGCCGGTGATGGTCACTGTTGAATTAGCATTCGAAGTTACAGGGCTGGCTGGGGTGAAGCTGGTAAATGTTGGCGGAATTGCCGAAACGTTGATGGTTCCGGAATCTACGGAAGTCAATCCACCGACAGCGGCATCAATCACAGCAGAACCGACGTTATTCGGATGGAAAACAGCACTCTTATTGTTGCCGGCAGGAACGAGGTCGCCACTAACAACCGCACCGGAGAGGCTAAGCAATGACCAGGTCGCATCCGGTGTATTTGTGAGGAAGTTATTACCGCCATCACGCTCGATCGCGTACACAGTCAAGTTTGCGCCGCCTTGAGAAATCGTTT
This sequence comes from uncultured Verrucomicrobiae bacterium, assembly GCA_963702845.1. Lineage (GTDB taxonomy): Bacteria > Verrucomicrobiota > Verrucomicrobiia > Limisphaerales > Palsa-1400 > JAICXV01. Next base: position 3,201,007 of record OY969763.1, read on the forward strand.
GGCCGGAAACGACGGTGCCGGAACCATCAGCCGCAGTCTCAACTCGAACCTGCGTCGGAGAACCAAGCTGAACCGTTACGGTTCCAGAATCAACTGATGTCAAACTTCCGGCGGTGACACGGATCGTCGCCGTGCCGGTATGATTGCCAGTAAACACCGCACTGCGCCCGTTGCCAGCAGCGACGAGGTCGCCGTCCACAATGTTCCCGGTCTTATTGACCAACGACCATGTGGCGGTGTCATTGAGGAAGAAAGCATTACCGCTATCACGAACAATGGTGAAAAGAGTAACTGAACCGCCGACATTCATCGTCGTCCCCGCGTACGCACTGCCAGCAGAACCATCGGCGGCGGTTTCAGGCTGGATCGACGAACCGCAAGCGTTCAAGGTGCTGGTGCTGTTTTTGAGGGCACCTGCCACTGTTACAACAGCGAAATCGAGCTTGTTATTGTCCGTGTCAGTGCAACCGCCGTTCAAGCGCTGAATCTCCTGAGTGTTGGAGTTAATTGTTGCGTCGTTTGCCGAGCCGCCTTCAGCGGCATTGGCGGTAGCTCCATAGCCGATAAAATCAACGATGTTGGCGGCGCCCTGGGGATCTATGATAGCTCCGGGACCAGTGGCGCTGCTAAAAAGGCCGACTTTGGCCGCCGTTGCAGAAGAGTTAAATGTGCCGGTGGCATCAGCGGCCAGAGGCAGTGCTACGCCGCCACTCGCTGTCGTGCTGCCGGAAATCAGGTAATAACCATACCCTTGGATGGTAGCACCAGCTCCGCCAGTCCAGGCGGCTGCCCAACTGGTGCCCGTGGCACTTGCGGCCTGGAGCGTATAGCCCTGAATGCTCTTCGCAGTTGCGCTGCGATTGAACAACACCACAAACTTCTGGTTGTAGGTTGAGCCAACGGAGCTCGAAGGACACACCTGAGCGATAACCACGTCAGGTGACAGAGGCGTCGCCCAAGCGCTGATTAGGGACAGGCAAGTTAAAATAAGGGTTACAACAGCGGCGCGACAACTGCGCCAAGCGAGGTTAGTTGAGGTGTTCATAATGCGGGTGGAGGTTTACTATGGACTTTTTCTACTTACTGCTTCTTTCTTGGTTTTTGTTTGGAAATTTTTTCCAGCGCTTTATTACTCGAGTGATGCGCCGATCAAAGGACTAATGTGTAACAATTGCGCAACAAAGCTGCTGGTTAGCAGTGCGCGAGGCTGAAGGGAAAGTGCGAAACTTCCTTTTACCATCAAAGTCATATCAATTCTAGCGGTCGGGGCGAATGCGTAATACTTCTCTTCTGTGTAGTGCGCCTATCTTTCCAGCTTTTCCCTGACGAGGTCAATAGAAAAAGTTACTTATTGACTGATTTTTGAAGAAAGAACGAAAACTAATGACTTAAGTCATAAGTATTACCATATCTAGTGGTAGCGAGGCGCACTTACACAAAATTGTGACTGCAGTGACTCCGCGAAACCTAGGCATTTAAGGCACCCCTTGATCGAGCAACTTAAGAGCTTCCTTGGCTTCTTGGGATTTGGGGTCGAGTCGTAACGCTTCGTTAACGTGCTTTCGCGCTTCTTCGTTCTTTCCGTGCATCGCAAGAAGCAGGCCCAACTGCAACTGCGTATCGGCATCTCCGGCGAACAACTCAACGGAGCGCTCGTAGTGCGCAAGGGCACCATCAATATCTTGTAACGTTACGAGTGCCTTTCCCAGATTCGCGTGTGCGATCGCACTTGCGGGATTTAATTGGAGAGCCTTCCGATAAGCCTGCGCCGCGCGCTCCATTTGTCCAGTCTTGTCGTAGCAAACCCCCATATCGAGATAGATAGCAAATGACTTTGGATTAGAGTTCGCCGCCTGTTCGTAATGTGACATAGCTTCGTCGTAGCGCTTCAGTCGGCAAAGGGCGTCAGCAAATCGGTATTCCGCCCTCCATAAATCAACCTTCTCCATGTGACCGGGATTCTGAAGGCCCAGACGAAACTGTTCGACAGCTTCCGGTAATTGCCCCACTTCCACAAGCTCTTCGGCAACTGCCGCTCTCGCAAAAAAATTATCAGGTTCCTTAGCAAGGGCAGCTCGGTATTGCTCGATCGAGTCCTTGTGATGGCCTAACAACGAATCGATCGTCCCCATATTGACGTGTGCCATCACGTAATCCGGCTTGAGATTGAGCGCCTGAGTGCATTGCTCTTTCGCTTTTGGAAGATTTTGATGTAGCACGTAATAGTGGGCGAGGTTGTTATGCGCGAGAGCGGAGGCCGGCGAAATCTTCAACACGCGGATAAACACCACCTCAGTATCCTTCCAGTATAGGATTTGCGCGCGGGTCATAATGGCAAGGAGAACAACGGCGGCGAGAATTGCGAAACCGGAAATCCAACGCGCTCCAGCAACCCGCGCCAGTATTTCGGAAAAACCCCAAACCACCAGCATTGCGATTCCGATCGACGGCACATACGAATAACGATCAGCCATGCACTGGTCACCCACCTGAACCAGGCCGATGACAGGAACCAGCGTCCCTAAATACCAGAGCCAACCAACCAAGAGATAACGTTTTGACCGGCCGTAGAACACGAGCATCCATGTAACAGCAGCTAGAAATAATATCGCGAGCAGCACTTGCCAAACAGGCCATGGTGTCAGACGCAAATACAGAGGGGCAAGGCTGTCAGGCCAAAACATCTTTCCCAGATAACGGACGTACGACACCAGCGCATTTCCAATTCGATATCCGAACGATAATCGAAATGTTCCTTCCATCGCGCCGATGTTTCGTTGAGCAAGAAAAGTTGCAATGCTGAGTCCCGCGCTCAGAGCGAATAATGGGATTTTTTCGCGCAGCCGTTTCGGAAAATTATCCAGGCGGCGCAACGGCCAGTGATCCAGCAGAAGCAAGACGAACGGCAAGGTGACCACCATCGGCTTGGACATGACTGCAAGGCAGTAAAGCACAATGATAAGCGAATATTTCCAGAACCCGGGCCTTTTCACCCATTCGAAGTACGCTCCTATTGTCAGCAAAAAGAACAGCGTGCTTAAAACATCTTTTCTTTCGGCAACCCAGGCGACGGATTCAACTCTTAACGGGTGGATCGCAAACAACACAGCGACGGCTGCGCTTCTCCAGATGTTTCCGGTTGCGTCGCGCAATAAAAAGAAAAGCACCAGGGTGTTGGCAGTGTGGATCAATAAATTGGTGAAGTGGTGCATCGACGGATTCAGCCCGAACCACGTGCAGTCCAACATATGAGATAACATTGTGACTGGATGCCAATTTCCCAAGACACTGTGCGTAAAGGCCCACTGAATGTTTGCCAACGTCAACCCTGTGAAAACGTGACGATTTTCAATCACCAAAAAACTGTCGTCGTAATTCAGAAACTGGCACTGCATCACGCGCCAAAAGGTCATCCAGATAACCAGCGCCAACCCGGCAGCAATCCCACAACTGAGCCAATCGAGGGCGCGACCTTTTTCAACGCTGTGCATTTGAGCCTATAAAGTAGGGATGGATTTTTTCGCTAACAAGCTTAACCGTGAACATCTGGTTTCCCGATGTCTTGCTTGGAGTTATTTCTCTTCGTGATATCCAGTCTCGGTATTGATCGACCAGAGATTATCTTTGGTCGAGATATTCTGGATGATATTGTCGACTGCCGTCATCGCTGTGAGCATTGAGTGGTCTTGATTGTTGTAGCGATGCATGCCATTGCGCCCGATCAGGAAAAGGTTTTCGAATCTGTCGGTGAAAGCGCGAATCTCGTGGAACCGATCATACTGTACCCCAATACGCCGGATACGTTTTAGGAACCCTTACAACTGTGCCGTCGAGGAAATCTTCCGCATCGATAAAACCTAGTTGGACCAACTCGCGCTTCGCGAACTCAATCATCTTATCCCGGGGCAACTCCCACAAACTATCACCTTCGTTGCAGAAGTATTCCAAACCGATCCAAATCGTTTCTGCATTTTTCACCAGATATGGGCTCCAGTTATTGAAGACCTGTATCCGTCCTACTTTGACGTCTGGTTCCTGCACATAGATCCAGTTATCGGGAATCAGGTCTCCCCCATTATGGGTGGTTGTGTTCTTAACCTTCAGTTTTTTTAGCAGCAGACCAACAGTGATGAAGTCTCGATACACCAGGCCATTGGCAATCGTCTGGATTTCTCGAGGAGCCGAGTCCTCCATGCATTGGATAAGATCCCGGACCGGCATCGACGAAAAAAAATAATCTCCCGCAACGGAATTTTGTGTCCCGTTGACGATATCAGTGACTTGCAGCGAACCGACGCGTGCGCCATTGCATTCAATGTGAGATGCTTTCTGGTTAAAATGAATCTCGCCGCCGCGCTTTATCACCTCGTTAGCTACTTCTTCCCAAAGTTGCCCGGGGCCGAACTTCGGATATAGAAAACGCTCGATGAGACTCGTCTCCGTTGACGATTGCGCGATGGAACTGTCGCGAGTGAACGATTTTTTTGATGCATCTTTCAATGTCGACCAGACGGACAAACCTTTGATGCGTTGGGCCCCCCACTCTGCTTTTATCTGATGGCAAGGCACCCCCCAGACTTTTTCGGTGTAATCCTTGAAGAACGTTTCGTAAAGAACGCGACCAAAGCGGTTGATGAAGAAGTCTTCCAATGAGCGCTCTGGCCTGATCGGCACCAGGCGTGCACGGATGTAGCTGGCAAGGATACGGAATACTCGAACTACCCCGAGGAGCCTCAATGTTTCGAAACTCAATGAGATGGGATATTTGAAAAATTTCCGCAGATAAAAGATTCGCGAAAACCTGCGACGCACCAGCATAACTTTGTCCGTCTGCTCCGGGTCAGGCCCGTTTTGGTTCAGGACAACGTCATGTTGCTGTTGTTGATACCTGATTGAGACGTTGCCATCCTCAATGCCGCCCTGTAGAGGCAAAATCTGGTCCCACCATTTCATCACGCGTTCGGATTTGGAAAAAAAACGGTGCCCGCCGATGTCCATTCGATTGCCTTTGTATTGAATTGTCCGCGCCAACCCCCCGACCCCTTCACCTGCTTCGAAAATGATCGGAATAATGTCTGTTCGTTGGACCAATTCATAAGCCGCAGTCAAACCCGCCGGGCCCGCCCCAATGATGATTGCTCGCCGACGGCTCATTTCGATTGAACTCCAGATTTTTGTTCGTGCCGTGAAGCAGCGATCTCTTCGAGAGCTTCCTTTGCTTCTGATGCGCTCGGATTCAACCGTAACGCTTCGCGCAAATGTTTTTCGGCCTCTGGAAAGTTGTTATTCAATGCTAGCAATAACCCAAACTGCGTTTGTATATCCGGATTCCCAGGAAAGAGCTCAATGGAACGCGAGTAGTGGCCGATACCTTCATTAACGTGATTTAGGACCACCAAAACCTTGCCCAGACACGCGTGGGCCAAAGCATTGTTCGGATTAATACGCAATGCCTCCCTAAACGCCTGGGCTGCGTCATCATTTTTACCTAACTTCTCATAGCAAACCCCCAACCCCGTCCGTGTGTCCGAGATTTCAGGGCCAAGTTCTACCGCGCGCAGGTAATGCGTCAACGCTTCCTCAAACCTACCTGCATCCGCCAGTGAATGCGCCCAGTTGATTTCAGGGTTTGCCCAACGAGGTTTCAGTCGCAACGCGGCTTCAAATTCAGCTGCTGCCTCAGACATATGCCCCTTGAGCGCGAGTTCTGCCCCAAGATTGTTATGCGCATCGGGGTACGACGGAACAACACGCAATGCATGTTCAAAATGCTCTATAGCGTCTTTGTGCTGTCCTCGACGAGATTCGATAGACCCGAGCAAGTTGTGACCAATGTAGTTGTCGGAGCATGCCGTCACCATGCTGGTGTACAGTCGTTCACTATTTTCCCAAATTCCTACCTGCTGCCTGCTCAATACGATCAATCCTGCCGTTACGGTAGCTACGATGGCGCCGGCAAAACTTGCGATCCACCGCCCCCCCGCGAGGAATGCACCCGCACCCCAAATCATGGCGATAAGAAACCCGATGCATGGAATATAGGTGAAGCGATCGGCCTGAGCCTGCACGCCGACAGGAACAAATCCGATCACCGGCACTAGGGTTCCTAGAAACCAAAACCATCCAACCGCGATGAATGGTTTCCGGCGCAATCGCACCGCGACCAGTGTAACAGCTACCAGCAACGCAAACGCCATCCCAATATGGAACCAATTGAGAACTTTTGGCAAATCGACGCGAGGCGCAAGTTCGAACGGCCAAACTAACTCCCGCAAGTAAAGAACGTACGATGTTGCTACATCGCCAAGTCGCCCAAGATAGGAATAGGTTTGGACAGAATAAATATTTCCCTGCGTCCGTCCCAAACTCGATGCCACCACTGAGGTTACGGCACTCATCACGAACAACGGGATCTTCTCGACTATCAGTCGTCCGAGAAGGCGTACAGCGTCTTTGCTCCCTCCTACAGACGTGTCAGAAGTTGTCGCCAAATTTCCGGGGAATCTTCGAAGAGGCCAATAATCCAATAAGAGTAAGACGAATGGAGCCGTCACCGCCATTGGCTTAGACATCAATGCTCCCGCATATAAAAGCAGCGTTGCGACGTAGTAAACCAACTTCGACTTCTTTACCCATGCTGCGTAACTCCAAATCGTCAGGAGATAGAAAAGAGCACACAGCAAGTCTTTGCGCTCTGCTACCCAAGCCACGGACTCAACGCGAAGCGGATGGACTGCGAAAAGTAGTGCCACAAACGCACTCCGCCATATCGCCCCAGTGAGAGACCGTAATAGAAAAAATAAAACAATGCTGTTGATTGCGTGCAAAACAACATTTACGAGATGATGGGGGCCGGCATTCAACCCAAACAGCTGCACATCCAAGGCGTGTGACAGCATGCTCAGGGGATGCCAATTCGATGCAGCCGTGCCGGTAAAGGTCCACTTCACGGTTTCCCACGTCAGCCCCTGCTGGATATGCGGATTCGAGTAGACGTATTCAGGATCATCGATTGAAACGAAATCGAAGTGAATGGTCGGCCAATAGATCACCCAAGTGCAACCAATCAATACCGCAACGATAAAAATGGGGGTAAAGACCGATGAACTGAAGATAGTCGGTTTGCGGTTCAAGCCGTGAAAAGCAAGGCTAGCAACAGCGTGTCTCAAATCAAAGGTGATAATTAGGTTGCACGTTACGCTGCCGTTCTACTATCGCTTAATGCCCGCATTCTTCGATTGCTGCGCTTGCTCCAAACTCGCTTGCGCTTGCGCGTTCTGCGGATCGAGGCGCAATGCTTCTTTAAATTGCGCGATCGACTCATCGTGCCGGCCCACCCGGCCATAGGCATTTCCAAGGTTGATGTGCGTTTGCGAATTATCGGGCGCGATCTTCAGCGCGGCTTGATATTCGGCGACGGCTTCAGGCAGTCGGCCGGTCGCGAATAGCAGTGTGCCTATATTATTATGGACGTGCGCGCTGTTGGGTTGCCGTTGGAGCACGGCCCTTAACTCAGCCTCGGCGTCATCCGGTCGGCCCACCGCGTTCAAGAGTTGAGCGAAATCTTCGTGCACGTTGCTGTTACCGGGATCCAGCTTGATCGATTCGCGATATAAACGAATGGCTTCGTCATAATCGCCGCGACGCATCACCGCATCGGCCAGGTTCGCCCAGGCCATCGGCGCGGCCGGATTTTTCCGCGCGTTGTCGCGCCAGAGCATTTCAGGATTTGCAAACAATCGTGCGCGCGCAAACGAGCCCGCGGCCAGCGCGCAGGTCAAACACACGGTCACAACACCGAGATTGAACGCATCCCCCTGCCCTTTCGCCGACCGGGCCGATGAACAAGCGCGAACCAGCTGATGCACGACAAGGCCTATCACCGCCACAAGCCCGATCATCGGAAAATATTGTAAATGATCCGCAACTTGAGTTTGCAGCAGGTAGGAAATCGGTATGACGCCCAGCACCGGGATCGCCATCACGGTAAAAAATAGAAAGCCGTAAAATGGAATTTTCCCGACGACCGTGTTTCGTCGCAACCCCCACAAAACCGCTAACCACACCAGCCACAGCAACAGTGGCAACCACGTGAGGAAATTTTTCAGGTCAATCTCCCAGTGCGGATAAATTGGCATCAGGTTGATCGGCAGCAAAATTTTGCCGGTATAGAACCAAAGCGCATATCCGCCACCAAGCACCCTCGTCATGAAGGGCGCGATCTCGCCGGCCTCAACCGACACCATCGCGCGATGGTGTTGAAACCAAATGCCCGCCAATCCCGCCGCCAGCGATAACAGAAAAAACGGAGCCATGCGCGCCAGGTCCGCTCTCTTTCGCCAGCCGACCATCGCCAGCAAACCAAACGGCAGCATGACCACGGAGATCTTGCTTAACAACGCACCTGCAAATGCCAGCAGCGCGCATGTATATATGGCATTATCCCATCCGACTGCTTTTGGACCATTCAGCACCGGACGCGCGCGCAAAAACAGCAACACCGAGGCGAGCGCAAGAAAGGTCGATAACGTGTTCTTCAATTCCGCGACCCACGCGACCGTCCCGACGCAGACCGGATGGACGCAGAAGATGGCAGCGGCGATTCCTGCGCCAGGAAGTTTCAATCGCCGCAGTATCCGCCAGATCAAGAAAGACGAGCCGGCGTGCAATAATAAATTCAACACTCGATATCCGCCCGGATTGTCGCCGAAGAAACGCCACTCGAACCAAAATACTGTCGACGTCAGCGGAAGATAATCCACGTCTTTGCCCGACCAAATCCCCAACAGACCATCCGGGGCGCGCACCAGGGAGTTGTTCGAAACCATGATCGCATCGTCCCAGATGAACGGCCCCTTGATCGCCGGCGCGTAAATGATAAACGCCAGCGCAGCCAAAGCCGCGAGCGCGAACATCATTCCGGGAAATTCTGATTTGGCGGTTGTCTGGCGGGAAGCCACGGGCAGCCAAAGTAAGAACTTAGCTAATCGGCGGCAAGCAAATGCCGAGGCAATGCTCACCATCCGCAACCGGCGCAGGATTGCGACCACTTATCGCCGACGCACTTCTATTTAGTCACTTGATCGCCCGCCGGTAGCTCCAGCCAAAAACGGCTGCCGCGATCAGGAGCTAGTTACTGTTGAGCTTTCAACCGTTTAGTGTCTTCGAGAATCGTGACACTGATCATTGTCATCATAGCTCTCGTTGGCGCTTTCTGAGGGAACGGCCTTATGGGTTCGCGCCCCCGCCACTCGGGCCTTTCTCGGTGGAGAAAGGGTTTATGCAATGCGTGAAAACGCGCCGCTATATAACTCAAAACCTCAAACAATTTGTGTGGGACAGAGGATGACGATCACGCCCGTTCGCTCGACGGTCGACACAGGTTTCGTTGCAACTGCTCGAGCACACAATGCATCTCTCGCGCTGAACCATACCGCTCCGCCGCATCCGGATGGCAGGCTTTCAATACGACGTTGTTCAACAGGAAAAAATCTGCCGGATCTTTCTCACTTAGTAATGTGGCAGATAATTCGGGAAACAACGCCGGGCTGCGCCCTGTGCTGATCACATAAAGGACCATTCCCAGAGCATAAATGTCTGCTTGCGGTGTCCCCGGCCGTTCGGGTGCAGGCGGCATATAGCCGGGCGTTCCGACGAGCGTGTGTTCCTCGTTTGGCGACCGGATATAGGCGATAAGTCCCAAATCAGCGAGTTTCGGTCGTCCATTCGCAAAGACAATGTTCTGCGGCTTGATGTCACGATGCGTCATCCCCGAGCGATGAATGAAATCGAGCGTATCAGTCAGAATTAATCCGATACGCAGGCACTCCTCAATCGGCAGCCGCCGCTGTGGTGCGCGCGCGCATTCCCGGCTCAAATCACGCGGCTTATAGGCATTGGGAAACTTCTCCCAGCTGGCTTCGAGCGAGTCTCCGAGTTCCATGACGTAGTAGAAATGGCTGTCGAATTTTTTACTAACGAACTCGACTCGCAAGAGACCGGAATGTTTATCGCAAATGTCGCGATAACGCGTGACGCCCTCAAACTCGCGGTCATAAGGTCCGGAATCGTTGTCGAACTTATCGAGACTAACGACTTTGACCGCTCGCCATTCCCCCCGTTTATTTTGCGCCAGCCAAACGGTGCCATAAGCGCCTCGACCAAATGGCGGTTCCACCAACCGATAGCCGGGGATCTCCGGAGCTTCAACAACTGGCGCGCGTTGATTTTCCGGCTGGATTGGTGTCGTCGCATCCGTGCGCGATGCGACCAATGTCCAGACAAAGGCGACGGGCAATTGTCCTGCAACCACCAGCAGCCACGGGAACCAATAATTTGTGGCAGAACTGAGCGCGATCGACAGAACGGTCACCAGCGCGGCGATGCAAATTGCAGAAACGCAGGCGAATCGTGTTCGCAGCTTCGGCAGACCCGCGCCGATCGCTAACGCAGCGAGCAGCAGGCCGATCCATTCCAAATACGCGGAACGACGCAGCCACTCGTGGTTCGTGAGGTTCAGAAACGATGCGATAACGATTTCTGTTCCGGCCGAAGATTCACCTGTCCAACGGCTATAAGGCGTCCGGAATTTATCGGGTTCATTGTCGGCAACGGACGTTTTCACTTGTGTGCCGATGAAAACGATTTGGCCACGAAAGAAATTCGCCGGCTGCTTGAGCGCGACACTGTAACTGAGGTGAGTCCATGGCGGTTCCTTCCCATAATAACGGAGCCAACGCTCATTTGTCGTATCGGGCAGTTTGGCGCCCAGCGCCCGAGCCGCCGTTTCTGCAAGACTCGGGTATGGGCCGGGCGCGGGGAATGGCCAATGATGTCGGACGATGTTGTCTGGATCAGGATCAAGCCATGCGACGCCCCAATTTGTCCCGGAAGCGCTGTAGAAAGGCTCCGTGGGAAGGACGGGGCGCACGCCGGCAAACTCGGAATGTGCCACCAGCGCTTGCTCGGCCATGAGCACGATATGCTGCTGCCGTCGCATCGCACGCGCGAGCGCTTCGTCTTTTTGCGCGTCGCGCGGCTGCCTAAAAAAGGAATCCATGACAACCATCGCGCAATGATCGTCCGCCAATTTGTTGAGCAGTTGTGCGTGTAACGCGCGGTCCCACGGTTCACCCCGCGTTTGATGGAGCGCGTCGTAAGACTCGTTGTCCATCATGATGAACGTGACGTTGTTGGTTGCGCCACGGTTGCCGAAGAAAAATGAGTAGTCGTAGCTGGCGTTAACGAGAGGATCGGCAAACGGAGCTTTCCAAAGCAGCAGGCCGCAAAGCGCAGTCAGCGCCAGTCCGATCAGCGATCGGACAGTTTTATTGCGCATCAAGCCGTGCGAATTCACCGTTGGTTGCGCGCATCATACCGGGGCATTCGAAAAACGCATATTATAAATTCGACAATTTAGTTGAAAGAAAGAGCAGTTTTCCAACGTATATCCCTCCTGAGGCCATCTAACAACCCGGCCTCAGGCAAAACAACAATGAACAACCGAACAAAAATAATGATGGGAATCGCCGCAACAACAGCATTGCTGGTGTCATGCTCGAGCGATCAAACAACGACCAAAGCACCCGCCACCAACAAGACAAAGGCGCCCGTTGCGCAGGTCAATAATGTTGAAACAGTCCATGTAGGTCAGAACGTCACCTTGCAGACGAAAACATCCGGAGGGGTGCAGTTCCAATGGCTTAAGAACGGCAATCCTATTCCGGGTGCAACGGACAAAACCCTGACGTTGACAGATGTTCAACCTGCAGATGGCGGCTTCTATTCTGCTGACTACAAAAATAGCGGCGGCAAAAGATTTATGTCGCCGACAACAACTGTGCAGGTAATAGCATTGGACTCTGGTGTTCTTACCATCTATGCACCTCCGACCCCCGGTATGGGAGGCTCTGGGACAGGTTGTCCAGGCACCTACGTCGGCCTGGTCAACTACACGAAAACTATCGCCAACGGCTGGGGGTGGAAGCCCGACTTGACCACTAACATTCATACCGCCTGCGATCCTTATATGAGCGGCACGAAAGTTGAATATCTCGGGAAATCAGCTGATCGCGGTTGCGACACGAATTGCGTCACGATCACGAGCAGTCCTCCTTCGAGCACCGCTTATCGTTTTACGATCTATTTTCGGACGGGACCTGTCCCCACCACGAACTACCCGATCCAGTTGCACGGTTTTCTCCCGTAATGGTTCAGAATTTCGGCCCGCGCCCCAGCGCGAAAGGCGCGTTGGGGTTCGGGTTGTTCAGGAGTGGGGATAGTTTACTCTCCCCACTCTCACTAAAATGACAGGCGCAGCTGAGTCATAAGCGTGCGACGATGAGGGAATTCTTCGTGTAGGTTCAGCGGATTCAAATGATAATCCTGATCCGCCACGTTAAGCAGTGCTAACGTAACTTCCGCACGACGATGTAAGAAGCGATAACCTCCAAATATATTCATCTGCCAAAAATCGTCACCGGGTAGATCAGGAACATATCCCTCGTTGTTTTGACTGTTCCAAATGCCTTCGGCCAAGGCGAAAAACCCGCTCGGATGATTGAAATTACTGCTCAAACGGACTTGATGAAGCACGGCTTCGTTTCGATGTCTTGGTTGAAAATTACCGAACGTGGTGTGATCGGGCATCTGATAGAAATTTTCCTGAAACGTTGCATCGCTGACCCGATATTGGGCACCGAACGACCAAAGCGTTCCGACCAACTGGTTCGCCGTGAACTGAAGACTATCTTCGGTATAGTCGACTTTGTCGCGCATGCCTGATGGCCTGGCGAAGTCGAACTCATCGATCAAATAATCGTAAGTGTTGACCAGCTTGCGGACATTCGAATTCAGGATAGTTCCATAAATCGCCAGATAGGTCCCCGTCGGCAGTTTCTGCTCGAGGGAGAGGTTAAATGTCTCGAACGTCGCTCCCGCGCTTTCAGATGCTACAGATTCCGGGATGATGCTGCGAAAGGCCTGGGGGAAACCAGCCACCTGCGAGGGCTCTATTTGCAGGCTTTGGTCAAGCTGACTCCCTGCAACTGATGTCGTGTAAGCGAAGCGAACCGTCGTCAACTTCAGTGGTGTCCAGATCAAGCCAGCCTTGGGCGAGAATCGCTCGATCGAACGCTCAATACTGAGCAGCGGGCTGCCTTGGACCGCTTCCGGGAACTTCATCACGTCATACGCCAGGCCCCCGTCCAACTGTAGGCACTCAAGAACATTCCAGTTGTGATATGCATAAAGGCTCAGCCGATCGAAATGGGTGTGAATATCCTGATCAGCGACTGGAATGACGAAGGCGGATGCTAACATTGAAGGATACTGCTCGAAGTTTTTCGTTTCCTGTTCCCCATGCTGAACACGGCAACCCAACACTGTGTTGTGCTCGGCTGTCTGCCAGATCTGTTGAAGCTCGCCAGAATACAGCGTCAGCCTGTTTGTGAAAATCACCGGAAAAAGCGAAATATTGTCAGCCGACACCAGCGTTGGTTTTCCAGACGGGTCGTCGGGAAAAATGCGAAGGTAAGAGTTAATGCCACCTGACAAGAGGCCAAAATCATCATCCGTGCGACTGGCCAGAAAAAGGGTGTGAACGCCAGGACTCCATTCGTGATGGTAACCCAGATACGCCGTCGGATGCTGCGTCTCAAACGTTTGATAACGCAATGGATTTTTCGGATATGTATAGTATTGAAACAGGTTGCCGGTGCCAATGTCAGCATCAACGACCTGGCCAAACAGAGAATCTTTGGGAGTAATCTGTTCCTTCAATGTCAGATATAGGATACGCTGTTCGTTCTGTTGGTTGGATTGCTGACCGCGATCTGAAAGATAATCGGCTCCCACGTTGTAGCTGAACTTTTCAGAGATGCCATATTGCTCCCCGCGCTGTATCCACGCCCCGCGACTCAGGTATGTCGTGTCGGATGTGACCCCAAGCCTGTTCTGTTCAAAAAACCGCGAGTTTTGATTCTCAGCCAATTCTGGCGTGAGCGTTCCGGCGGATGCAGGCGAAAGCAAATTAGCGAGCAGATACTCGATTCGCTTGGGCGTCTCATAGCGGCGAGCTAGCGTGTCAGGGTCAATCAATTCGGCGTAACTGTTCGCCAGAAACAAATGCGCCGAATAATTCCCGTAGTCGTAGTTGACGCTGCGTGAGGCTTCACGATAGGCCACGTCATTCATCCCGGCATCCCGATAAATCGATGCCAGGTTCGCGCTGCGCACCGCCTGGTCCTGGTCCAGCAGCAATTGCGAACGGTAAACGCTCAGGTTGTTGTTCAGCGCTTGCGATGTTTCCAGATCGCGGATGGCGTCGTTGATTTCGTTCTTGTTGCGTTTGACCAACGCCGAATACAGCCACGCCGTCGGATCATTTGGGTCAAGCTTCTTTGCCAAACGCAGTTCTTTTTCGGCGCGCGGATAATCGTTCACCGTCGCGTAAGCCTTGCCTAAATAACTGCGCAATTCAGCGCGTTGCGGTTCCAGCGCAGCCGCGACTAACAAGTCATCCTTACCTGCTTTGATGTCGTTCATCTGGATCTTGCACAAGCCGCGTCCGAGCCACGCGTTGGCCATCGCGCCATCAACGGCAATCGCACGATCAAACCAATCGATTGCTTCGCATGGCTTATTTTGGCCCGCGAGAATAAAACCTTTCAGTGACAATGCTTCCGGATTGCGCGGCGTGAACTCGAAGCTCTTGTTCAAGGCTTCGAGGGCTTTATCCGTCCGGCCAAAGCTAAATTCCAACTCGGCCACGCGCGCCCATGCGAAACCGGACTCTGGCGACTGTTGTGCCGCGCGCTTTGCCAAATCCAATGCCGCTTTCAGTGAAACGTCCGGAATGGCGCGAGACTGTTCGTAATAAGAACGCGCCAGCAGTTCAGACGTGAGCTTCGTCTCGCCAGAAGCCGGCGGAGCCTGCCGCTTGACCGCTGCGACGAGTGTTCGCAATGAGACAGCCCGCGCATCCGCGCCTTGCAGGGAGGCCAAATCTACTTGTGCTTTTTCAACCTGTCCGACCCCAAGCAACAAAGCCGCATGATAAATCGACGCGCTATCGGACGCAGGGGGTTGGCTTGGAAAATTTGCCAGCGCCTGAAGCACGTCGCCGCGCCGATATTCAATCAACGAATCAGAAAACGTTTTCTGTTCGTCATTACTGAAGTTCAAATCTGCCGGGTCCAGCACGACAGGATAATACAACGCCCATTGCAAAAGATTGTTCGCGATGAATCCCGTGCCGCGCACCGGCTCCTGGCCGACAGCGGCAGTTGCTTGCTCGCCGTTGGTCAGCACCAAAGTCGAATGTTCGTTCCCAAAACTCACCTTGCCATCGATCACTGACACCGTGCTTCGCTCCGTCTCATTCACTGCCAGCACAAACTCTGTGCCTTCAACCCCCGCGATCGCACCGCGCGTGATCACACGGATGCGCCCGGGACGGTCGCGATGAAAGAACGACGTGATTCCTTTCAGCAAATGCAGACCGTTGTCGGCTCCAGTCTCATGCGGCTCCAACACCTCCACTTCGGTCGACGCACCAAACGACATGACGCTTTGACCCGACCATCGTAGGGCGACGCGGCTGTCCGGTCCGGTCCGCAAACGATCAAACGCATGCAGCCATTGGTTCGTTTGTGCCACCCGCCAGTCCGCGGTGTTTCGCGCCAGCACCTGGACCTTGCCTTGAATCTCGACGATCCGAATTTGATTGGTTGCTGGCGACTCTTTCGCCAGAGCGGTTGTGACGGTTGATAAAATCAATGCAGCCGCCGCGTACAATAAAACACATCTGCGATTGTTGGTTGTCAATCGATGCCTGTTGGTTGTCGCATGCAAAACACATGCGGGGTTGAGCGGCGTAATTTGCCGACCCGCGAAGTTTTTGCAATCCAAACCTGCCCAACCGTTCTTTGACTGCACTAGTCAATAAAATTGCAAAACACCGTGGGGTTGCGATACATAGTCCATGCCCAATCATCGAGACGAGTTAATTCCTACGCGCGCGTCGCTCCTGGCGCGTCTCAAGAATCTCGAAGACCACGACAGTTGGCAGGATTTCTTTGATACCTATTGGAAGCTCATCTACGGCATCTGCGTAAATCGCGGGCTGACCCCAACCGAGGCCGAAGATGTCGTCCAGGAAACCATGTGCACCGCGATGAAGTCGATGCCTGGCTTCAAGTATGATCGAAGCGTCGGCTCTTTTAAGTCGTGGCTGTTGAATATGGTCCGTTGGCGCATCGCTGACCAATTCCGAAAACGATCGGTCGTTCGAAATTTACCCCAGGATACTGGAATTGATGGTTCCGATGGCCTTGACGAACTTGTCGATAAACAAACCGAAGATTTCCAGGCGGTTTGGGATCAACAGTGGGAACAGGCGCTTTTCGATGCCGCCGTCGACAAAACCAGGCGTGCGATCGACCCGGAAAAATATCGGGTGTTTGATCTCCTGGTGAACCATCAATGGCCCGCCGCCAAAGTAGCCGAAAACCTCAAAGTCTCTGTTGACCACGTTTATCTCGTCAAACACCGCGTGACTCAGCTCGTCAAAGCGGAAGTCGAGAGGCTCAAGCAGCATGTGACTTAGCCACAGGGGCTTGAGGTCGCGACATTAGATTTTCCAGATTTTTTGAAAGATTCTTTGGAAGTCAGCCGTATCCATGGTGTGGGCGATCGCTGTGCGAGGCCGCATCGGTGCGAGCCCTGCTAACGGGAAGCGCGTTATCCACAAATTCGCAACCTCGGGTTGGCGTTTGCGGAGAACGTCTTATGTGTTGCAAATGGGGCTGGGGAAACTGTTGTGCTTCGGCACAACAGCTCCCTCGGCATGGCTTTTGATCCATGCTACTTGGACAACGCCGCTGCCAGCGGCTCCGGTTGGAGAATACGTGAAGCGTCGTACGGCATGCGAGGCCGACGTTCGGCTCCTCTGCCGCTTTGGATTTCTTCAAACGCCCTATTAAATCGAAAAAACCAACAACCCGATAAAACGCCTGTTTCCACTACCCACCCGCTACCCCTCCACTATTTCTCGGAACCCAGATGTAACTCTGCCTGAATAAAACGGCGATAGTTCCCGCTTGCATAACGACCCAGCCTGTCGCGTCGAACCGGACGGGAGCCCGTCGAGGCGTCCGTGGGAAGGAAATCAGCAGTTGGTTGTTTCAGTCGGGCGGAATCAGTGCGAGAATCGCGGGCTGGATTGCCATTATGAAAATTTCATCCGCCATATTTGATCGTAGCGCTCCGGATCTGGATTCGTGTCCCGACGAGTCGCTGGCGGAATTCGCCTTTATCGGGAGGTCGAACGTGGGGAAGTCCTCGCTGCTGAACATGCTCGCGGGCAAAGACGGTTTGGCGCGCGTATCTCCCATGCCGGGCTTCACCAAGCTGATCAACATTTTCACGATCAACAAGAAATGGCGGTTGGTGGATTTGCCTGGCTACGGGTTCGCGCAGGTGGCGCGGCAGGACAGCGACCGGTTCAACCAAGCGGTGCTCCGCTACCTGGAACACCGGAAGAATCTTTCCGGCGTCTTCGTGCTCATCGACTCGAGCGTGCCTCCGCAGGAAATTGATATCGACTTCCTGAAGTGGCTCACGGGCCGCTCAATCCCGTTGGTTCTGGTTTTTACCAAGACCGACCGGATGTCGCCCTCAAAAGTGCAGGCGAACATCGCGACGTTCACCGATCGCATCGCGACGTCGTTTGAAGCGCTGCCGGAGATTTTCACATGCTCAGCAAAGACCGGGGCGGGCCGGAATGAACTGCTGGAAATGATCGACCAGTCGCTGGCCGCAGAGCCGCTCGAAAGTTCCGCGGAGACGGAGTCGGTGACAGACGGCGAGTCAGCCGTTCCCGAGAAAATAATCGCGCCCGTGAATCACCCCGAGCATCTGAAGCGCACGCGCCCGTGGTGAGATTGCAAAGTGGGCGGTTAAAAACGACGTCGTATTGACAAATTGACTCCCCGTTGCAACCCGACGAGTCATCCGAACTGACGCCGATTGTTCTGCTTTTCACAACCGATGCGATCGCCTTTTTTGCTGCGGATGCAGAAACTTTTCCGCCTCCTCGGCGGCCTGTTGTTTTTGGTCCCCACTCATTTCAAATTCCAGCCGTTCTCGTACGGCGCGAACCCTTTTGTCGTTGCTTCCACTCACAATGAACCATTTAAGAGCTTCGACCTGGTTCGTTTCGACTCCTTCGCCCATAGCGTTCATCACTCCGAACAGGACCTGGGACGAAGCGTCCCCCTGGTTTGCCGCCTTCAGATACCATTTCGCCGCTTCGACCTTGTTCTGTTCCACACCCTCGCCCTTGTAATAGGTGGCAGCCAGCGCCTGTTGGAACTTTACGTCACCGTGTTCTGCTGCCCTGCGCGTCCAGTAAACACCTTTGCTTGTATCCTTTATTATAACATCACCAGCGAAATACAGCGTCGCGAGCAGCTTCTCGGCTTCGATATCGCCGTGGTCGGCGAGCATCGTCAACCATCTCACACCCTCTTCTTTATTCGTTTTTACCCCCTCCCCTCGAAAATACAGGCCGGCCAGGACTTTCTGGGCT
Source organism: uncultured Verrucomicrobiae bacterium (assembly GCA_963702845.1). Taxonomy (GTDB): domain Bacteria; phylum Verrucomicrobiota; class Verrucomicrobiia; order Limisphaerales; family Palsa-1400; genus JAICXV01. Next base: position 3,219,596 of record OY969763.1, read on the forward strand.
TGCGGATCCCCTTGTTCTGCCGCTGTCGTAAACCAACGCAGACCCTTTTCAATGTTAGTGGCAACCCCCTCGCCTTGAAAATACATAGAGCCAAGCAATTTCTGCGAAGTCAGATCGCCTTGCTCCGCCGCTTGTGTGATCCAATCCGCAGCGAGACTTCTATTCCGGCCCACTCCTCCCTCGCCGTGAAAGTACATCGCGCCCAAAAGCGTGTACCTTGTAAGATCGGGTCGGTTGGAATTTAACGCGGGTTTTAACAAAAAAACCATAACGGCACAGATTCCCGATGAAAGAGCCCATCCGCGAATGCGAGTTAAGGCGTTCCGCTCGACATCCTGCAATGGCCGCGCCCCCAGATAGCCGAATATCAGGCCCGCAATCAGCCCGCCCGCGTGCGCAGCGATATCAATCCCGCCGCCACCGGCGTGAGAATTGGAACCATTCACCGAATTGATGATGTTATTCGCCGCTTGATTTACGGCGGACAACAGGCCGTACAACACGTTATAAGCAATGAACACGGTGGCTCCTTTACTTACTGACGCAACCGTGCCGCTCGGCAGACCACCCTTCTCTCTCGCCATATATCCGAGCAGAGCACCATAAACTCCGAAGATAGCTCCCGATGCACCCGCTGACACTATCATCGGATTAAACCACAATGAGGTGAGGCTGGCCGCCAAACCGGACGCCAGATAAATCAGCAGGAAAAACCAGTTGCCGAAAAGTCTTTCCGTTAGCTTTCCAGCTTGAAGCAAAGCGTACAGGTTGCACGCCAGATGGACCACGCCTATATGAAGGAAGCAACTGCTCAACAAACGCCACCACTGATGGTTCGTCACTGTCAGGGGACCAAAATCTGCCCCCCATGCTATCAATTTTGCTATCGACGGACTGAATATCGTTTGAGCATCCACCGATACGAGCAGGAACAAGATCACATTAAGCCCGACTATCGCGGGTGTAACCCATGCCCTTGGGGTGACGGCCGCGAGCGAGCGCATGAACTCAACCTTGCTCTCATCGATAGCGATGATCTCGGGTGGGGAATCAGAACCTTTGGCACCTTTGTTCGAGACCGGCGCTTCGGACTTAAACTCGCTCGTGCCGCACTCGCGGCAACTCAGAGTTGAATCGTCATTCTCTTTCCCGCACCACGTACAGATCTTCATAAATACCGGTATACACAGCCCCCGGCGGTTGGCGATTGGTAATGGAAAGACCGATAACAGTCCGTCCCGCCGAGATCAAGGCTCAACCGTTTTCCGATAACCAAGCGTCTTATTGATGCGCCACAAAAATGATAGATGGCATGAATGTTCGCGGGCGTGGAACGAAAGCTCTGCGACCACCAGCCTATGGGTAACCACAAGGAAAGTCCTGACTTTCAAGTTTGCGCGGAGCCAGTCGCAAGCAAGCTTTCACCCAAGCTTCAACACTAGCAGATCAAACTGGCCTTCACGAGCAATGAGCGAGCAGCGACAGAATTGTGGGCGAATCCGCGGAAACTGTGTAGCTACGTCTTGCAATTTTATCTGAAATATCCAAATCTCTTCCTGTCAATCAGCTCTGCGGTGCAGGGTTCGTACGACCGACCCACTTGCTACCACTTTCAACAATCATGCGGATTCGCCGACCAGAACCTGTTCCAACAATTTGCCTCTCGGCTGAGCTTACGGAGACTTCAGTCGAAAAAACCGCATCCCGTTTGTCGCGGGAATCGTCATTGAGAGTTCGCTCGCGTTGGTGGTTGTGGTTTGCGCTACCGAGGTCCAGGAATTCGTTTCAAGAGTAGTGCTTTCTTCCAGTGAATAGCAGCGCGCACTCGCTGGCCACGAGACGACTATGAATGCATTCGAGCCCACCACCTTGAGCAATGGCGAAGGAGTGAGAGGATCAACGTTGACCACGCGGGTCGCGGTCGAGCTGTTGCCGGTAATGTCTTGCGCGCTATAGGTCAAGGTGTAGGCCCCAGCAACGCTGGTATCGACTGTTCCGGTGGTGGTCACGCTCACGATGCCAGTGCAGGCGTCATCGGCCGTTGCACCTGCGTCTGTGTAGACGGTGAACTGGCAGACGCTTTCAGGGCTGTTGCCAGCGACCGTAATCACAGGAGTGGTCGTGTCGTTGACCGTCACAGCGCGGGTCGCGCTGGAGGTGTTACCGGAGGCATCCGTTGCGGAATAGGTCAAGGTGTAAACACCAGGCGTATTGGCGTTCACTGAACCGGTCAAGGTCGCGGTCGTCAGTGTCTCGTCGCAACTGTCGGACGCGGTCGCTCCTGGATTGCTGAAGCTTCCATGGCATTCGACCGTGCTCGGCCCAGCGTTGATCGTCACCACGGGTGCTGTCGTATCGGACACGGTCACCACGCGAGTCGCCGTGCCTGTGTTGCTTGAGGCGTCAGTCGCTGAATAGGTCAACGTGTATGTGCCAGGTGTATTGACGTTCACTGAACCGCCGGACAACGTGGCGGTCGTTACACCAGCGTCACAAGTATCCGACGCCGTTGCGCCAGGATTGCTGAAGCTCGTATGGCACTCCACAGTTGTAGGGCCGTCGTTGATCGTAACGACCGGAGCGGTGCTATCCGAAACTGTGATCGCGCGAGTAGCGGAACCACTGTTGCCGGACGCGTCGGTTGCCGTGTAGGTCAACGTGTATGTGCCGGGAGTATTGGCGTCGACTGAACCGGTGAGGGTCGCATTAGTGACACCAGCGTCACAAGTATCCGACGCGGTCGCACCGGGGTTGCTGAAGCTGGTATGGCATTCCACTGTGGTTGCACCGGCGTTGATGGTGATTTCCGGCGCGGTTGTGTCCGTGACTTGAACAGTGCGAAGAGCGGAGGCGGTGTTAACGTTGTCCGAGGCAGTGTAAGTCAACGTATATGTACCAACCGTATTCGTGTCGAATGAGCCGGTGATCACGATGCTGGCGGTCACATCGCCCGCGCATGCGTCTGACGCCGTCGCGCCCAATTCAGTATAAGCAGTGTGACATTCAACCGTTACCAAACTTGCGCCGGTAAGAGCGATGCTCGGAGGAGTTGTATCGACGACATTGACAACGAGCGTGGCCGAGCCGGTGTTGCCGGACGCATCCGTGGCGGAGTAGGTCAACGTATAGGCGCCGACGACGTTTGGATTCACTGAACCGCTCGTAACAGTCGCCGTCGTAACAGCCGCGTCGCAAGCGTCAGACGCCGTCGCTCCAGGTGCGCTAAACGAATCATGACAATTTAGCGTCAGCGGATTGGAACCAGAGATGGAAACAACCGGCGCGATAGAATCAGACACTGTCACCACGCGAGTAGCTGTCCCTGTGTTGCCGGATGCATCGGTGGCCGAGTAGATCAGGGTGTAGTTGCCGGGCGTATTGACGTTGACCGAACCAGAAAGAGTCGCGGTCGTCACGCCAGCATCGCAAGCGTCAGACGCCGTTGCGCCAGGATTGGTGAAACTGGTATGGCATTCGACCGTGGTCGGGCCAGCGTTGATTGTAACCACAGGCGCGGTGTGATCCGACACTGTCACGACGCGAGTAGCCGTGCTTGTATTGCCGGTCGCATCGGTCGCCGAGTACGTGAGGGTGTAAGTCCCAGGTGTGTTGGCGTCCACTGAACCGGACAGGGTCGCGGTGGTCAGAGCGGTATCGCAGTCGTCAGAAACGGTTGCACCAGGATTGGTGAAACTGCTGTGGCATTCGACCGTTGTCGCACCGGGGTTGATTGTAACCACAGGAGCAACGTTATCCGAAACGGTAACAACCCTTATCGCCGAGCCAGTGTGCCCGGAGGCATCGGTCGCCGAGTAAGTCAACGTGTAGGTGCCCGGCAGATTAACGTTCACTGAACCGGAGAGACTGGCAGTGACGCCAGGATCGCACGCATCAGAGGCGGTTGCGCCAGGATTGCTGAAGCTGCTATGGCATTCGACGGTGGTCGCACCTGGGTTGATCGTAACAACGGGAGCGATGTTATCGGAAACTGTCACCAAGCGGAACGATGTCGCGGTATTGGGAACCGAGTCGCTTGCTGTGTAGGTAATCGTGTAAGTCCCGGGAGTGTTCGCGTCAACAGCACCAGTGGTTGTGACACTGATCGATCCCTCACAAGCATCCGTCGCTGCAGCGCCAGCATCGGTATATGAGGTGTGACATTCAACAGTCGAAACCCCCGCGTTCTGGGTAATGACTGGCGCCAACGTGTCAACCACGGTAACGGTCGCAACGAAACTGGTAATGGAATTGCCAAAGGCGTTTGTGGCGATAACGAAGTAAGAACCGGCGTTTAGGGCGCGCGAATCAGGGAAAGGCAGCGCGGCATTGGTGGCGTCAGTGATCACCGTAGAAGCATTTGTATCACCTTGATACCATTGGTAGGCGATGTTCGTGGTTCCAGCAACGACAACACTCAACGCGTTCGACGTGCCGCAATTGAATGCCTGATTGGTCAAGTCAGTTGTGAACACAGGGTCAACAACTTGCAATGTCGTCCCCGCTGCATCGGTGTTGGCGCTGCCATCGGTGGTTGTCAAATCGACAGTGTAAACACCTGCATCAGCGGCCATGACGGCGGCGAGGGTCAGGTTCGCGCTCTGGGATCCTGCCACTGTGGCGGCATTATCGAACGCTCCGTTGGCAAGATTAACTCCGCCTTTTTTCCATTGGTAAGTGCCAGTGCGGCCGGTTGAAATCACAGAAAGATGAATCGTTGAACCAGCGTTTGTCGTAATCGTGCTGGCTGCGACAGGGCTGGTGATGACAGGCGGGTCAGTTACGGTCAAGCTGGCAGCAGTCGAGGTTGCCGCCGCACCATAAGTGCCGGTTGCAACGAGTGTATACGCACCTTCATCCTGATAGGTGACGCCTGAAACAGTGAGGTTGGCAGTGGTCGCACCGGAAACAACCGAACCGCCCGCTTGTGCGCCGTTGGAAAGAGCAGTCGCACCTTTTTTCCACTGATACGAGACGGTGCCCGAACTGGTCGCGCTACCAGCGAAATTAGCGGTTTGTCCGGCATTGAGGTTCAACGAGGTCGGATTGCTGGTGATAAATGCCGCACGGCGATAGGAGAGCACCAGATCACTGCCGCTGACGGTTACAAACCAGAACCCGCCAGTACCTACAGTGTTTTGGAAGGCGGAACTATCGACATTGATTGCCGTTGCGCCGTTGCCAGTGATGGCCCCGCTCGCATGCAGGATGACAAAGTCATAGTCTGTGTTGCCGTCGAAGTTTGCAGCCGAACCAGCAGCAGTGCCGTTAAGTGAAGTGACCTTGATGTTGAACTTGCTGCCAGTCGTAGCCGTGATGTTGGCCGAAGTGGCGTTAATCGTGTCGTAGGCCGAACCGATCGAGCCAGTCAAATTGTTAATTTCCCAAACGTAACTACCGCCGCCAGCCAGGGTGGCCGCGCCGGTTGTCAGTGTGCCCGGGCCCGCGCCGGGCGAAATCGTTCCGTTGACAGTCACTGCGGGAACCGTTCCATTACCGGCCAACGTTCCAGCCGCGCTCACCGTAACAGCCGAACTTGCCATGGTGCCGTCGACCCGAAGTGTGCCACCGCTAACCGTGGTCGCCCCCAAATAGGTGCTTGCGGTGCCGCTTGCCAAAACTAATGTTCCGTTGCCGGCCTTTGTTAGTGTGCGCGACCCGCTGTCCTGACCGACGCCGCCAGTCCCGGATAGCGTAAGCGTTCCGGCATTCACAGTGACGGTGCGATTCGCGGCGCTGATCGTCACCGGTCCGGAGATCGTCATATCAGAGGTTCCAATGAAGGTCGGACTGCCGTTATTAAATAGGAAGGCGTTGGTCATGGTCATTGCGGAGCCCGATGCATTGTCGATCGCACTGTTCGCAGCCTGCACATAAGTACCGAAACCAAGAGCGGCTGCGTTACCAAAGGCCAAGGTGCCGTTGCCGCCGGAACTTAAATTGGTGGTGTTGCCGCTGTAGGTATTAACACCGCTGATGGTCCATGTGCCGGTGCCTGAGTGTGCCAACGACGTGATGTTTTTCACGCCGGGAATGGTTATCGTTGCACCAGAGCTAATTGTTGCGGTGATAGCCGCGCTGATTGTGATTTTCAACGTGCTGTTCGTAATTCCTAGAACCGTTGTACCCGCCGGAATGCTCGTGCCGGTTACAGCAGCTCCCACTGATATGCCGTTCACCGAGGCGAGCGTCAGTGAGGCAGCGCCGCTCGAGGCACTGGCCGTAGTCACCGTCGATCCAGTCGGGCCGTCGGGAATCGAACCGGAAATTTCGCCTGTGCCCGCGGTCGAACCTTGGAGAGTCAAAACCTTGGGTGCATTGCCACTGGCTGTGTTAGCTGCAGTGAATTTTAACAAACCGGTTCCTGATTGATCGATCACTGCTCCACCGGTGGTGCCAGCGAGGTCAACGATGCGATCAGTTGTTTCACCCGTGCCGGTGTAAAGCAACGTTCCAGCGACAGTGGTAGAACCGATTGACACCGTGCCGTTAGCCGAAGTGGTGGGATGGCCAAGGCTGCTGCTGGCAGATCCGGAAGTGACTTTGTTCAGCGAAGTCACGTTTAACGTGCCGCCACTGATTGTCGTCTTGCCGCTATAAGTATTGGCGCCAGTCAACACGAGCGATCCGGTGGCGCTGCTCTTCGTAAGATTGCCCGTGCCGCTGATGACACCGGCAATCGTGCCAGTGACACTTGCAATGCAAGCAATGATGGAACTGGAGCCGTTCCCCAACGTGATTCCACGGTTTGCGGCGAGAGTCGCGCCAGTTTGGTTAAATGCCAAAAACGCACCGTTCGTCAGCGTGATAGCATCGGGGGTCGCGCTGGCGGGAACTGCTCCGAGGTTGCTATCGGTGTTGAAGTTCAACCCGCCCCCCTTGACAAAGAGTTTGCCTGTTATAGTGGAGCTGTTATCGGCGGTGAAGAAAACGGCACCGGAATCCTGCGATGTCGCATTTGCGTTGATCGTCAGCAAACCTGGCGAGGTGATTTGGCCTGGCACGGTAAGCGTGAAGCCTGATACCGCACCGATGGAACCGCCATTGTTGATCGTGATACCACGATTAGCGCTCAGGCTGAAACTATAGGAATTGCCGCGGATTTTTCCGCCATTTTTGAGCGTAACCGCGTCAGCCAGAAAGCTGCCCGGAGTTGCGCCTAAACATTCGTCGACCCCACCGACGGTGCTCTGGCCGATTGTCACCAATGCAGTATCGACGACCAACTTAGAGAACGTGTTATGGCCGTAAGTAGCATTGACCGAATTTGTTTGCAGTCGGATGTCACCGGCTCCGCTCACTGTGAGAGTATTCCCGGCGCCTTGGATCAAGCCGTTGTAAATTAGAATTGCGGCAGAACTTGGAATGTTAAGCGCGCCACCGCTCGCTCCGATGTTGAACAAGCGGTTCGCTGTCAAACTATCAACGGTCGTAGTATCATCTTGATACGTTCCGTTGTTCAGCGTGATATTACCAGCACCTGCACTTGTGCCGCCGATAGCGCCGCTAAGGCTCAATTCGAGCACAGCGCCGCTCGTCACGGACGTCGGTCCGGTAATGGCACCCAGCACGTTGTTGGTAAGCTTGAGGGTGCCGGGCCCAACAACACTGTAACCAACTGTACCAGCCAGTCCGGAGGTGATCAGTGTGGTTCCACTACCGGGAAGAGTAATTACACCTTTGCCCGCTCCTGCAAGAGTCAGGGTGGTGTTGGTAATCGTGTAACCAGCAGTTTGGAAGGTAAGATTGCCTGCAGTGCGAGGACCGGAAAGGGAAACTAAGCCAGCCGTGCCCCAGAAAAATGCATCGTTGCCTTCAGTCCATACGACATCTGCGTCTGTGCCGCAGTCGCTGGCCGTCCACAATGCGGTAGCGGTGCTCCAGCTACCGCTTCCCCCCAGCCCTACGCCAGTCGCGCAGATGTTGTTCGCGCCGCTACCATCAGAGTCATAATATTGGATAGCGCCGTGTGCCGGTTGGGCCAACGCAAGGCAAAGAGCAGAGAAAGCGATTACAGTATTTTTTGTCATAAGATTGGGGACACGGCGAGAGCGAACGCTTCGCAGCGGCTTAAAAAGGAACCTTTGGCGAATGATTTTACAGGGCACACCAGTAACAGTCTAACAATTGCAGTAGTATGTTGGTCCTCGGTGACCTCCTACAGTAACACGTTATTGCCGTGGCGTCAAATAAGCTACACGGATTTCTCGCAACAATCGTCCATTTTTAGTTCTAATCGCACTAACGAGGCTCCGAAGCGGCGCTCGACGTTTGAGGTTATCTTGACAGGGAGGCTCTAATTACAAACTCGTCAAACATGCTCTGTCACGTTGTTGACCTCGACGGCCCTGCGGCCGCCAGCGGACACTATGCATTGTTCATTCACGGCCACGACGGCAATTACAAAGGGTTGACTCCGCGCGACACGCAAATGCATCGACGGCCCGTTTGAAAGTTATCGGCCATTTTCAAATCACTGCCATGAACCGCGCCATCCGCGCCCATCGCCGCCTTTGCCGTCTGGCTCCTGAAAGTTCGACAAAATCAAAGAAACACGTCGACCCTCCTCATTGCAGGAGTTTGCCTTTGACGTCCGCCCCTTCCAATGTCAGCGGAATATCCGACGACGACCAAGTCTAATCTAGATCACCACTCTGAATACCGAGTCAATTCACTTCTCCAGCGTCCGCAAACTCACTTCGCCGAAAACCAAGCTGAATTTATGTTGACAACGTCCGTACCGCGGGAATCTACTCATTAAACATCCGTTACTGACCCCCTGGGCTGGACAGCGCTACCAAAAACCAATTCTTGTATGAGATCATCACCTCAAAACAAAACGCCGTTCGGTTTTGCCATCTCGATGGCAGCGGTGATCTGTTTCGGCATAGTCGCGGTATGGAGCGCCTCCAGGAACATCGAAACATTTCGTCAAGTTAACGAAATTCGCCAGACCGTAGAGTGTTGCGACCGCATCTTCGTGCAAATGCTCGATATCGAAACAGGGATGCGGGAATTTGTCGGCTCCGGTGATGAAAAACTCCTTGATCGGTATTTGGAGGGTGTTACATCAATTCACGAGTCGTTCGCGATGGCGCAACGCCTGACCCACCAAAATCCCAAACAGCGAGTCCAGTTGCAAACCCTTGAGCCGCTCATCGAACAGAAACTCGCGTTTGTAGACGAAACAGTCCAACTCTGCCGAAAGGGAGACCTCAGCGGCGCTCGCCAACGCATTGCATCAGGTCAGGGCAGACGGATGATGGATCAAATCCGAAAAGTCATAGCCCAGGTGGAAACCGAAGAGAGTGTGGAGCTGCGCACGCGTGTGGCAGACGAAGAGACGGCAACGCATACCACCATTGTGATCATAATTGTGAGCGGGCTGATTTCCCTGGCACTCGTGGGACTTGCCGGCCTCATCGTCCGGCATGACTTTTGGAAACGGAAAGACGTTGAAGCCGATCTCCATGTCGCATCTGAACGGCTGGCACTGGCCACGCGCGCGACGAACGTTGGCATATGGGACTGGAATATCGCCGACGCCAAATTGTTTTGGGACGACGCGACGTATGATATATACGGTGTTACACGAGGCCAATTTGTTCCGTCCTACGAGGCATTTGAGGCCATGATTCATCCTGATGATCGCCAGCGGGTGCGTGAAGATGTCCAGAGCGCTGTGCGGGGTGAGAAGGAATATGCCCTCGAGTTCCGCGTTGTATGGCCGGACAAATCGGTCCGCTATCTGGAAACGAAGGCTACCATTCTGCGCGATGATTCGGGCAAGCCCATTCGCATGCTGGGGACGAACTGGGACGTCACTGAGCGCAAACAGGTAGAAGACGCTCTGCGCCAAAGCGAAGAAACCATGCGGATGATGACAGAGTCAGTTCCACAAATGGTCTGGATGTGTCGGCCCGACGGCTGGAACATTTTCATTAATCAAAAGTGGGTCGATTACACCGGACAAAGCGTCGAGGAGTGCAACGGCCACGGCTGGAACAAACCCTTTCATCCCGATGACCAGTTGCGGGCCTGGAATGCCTGGAAGCTCGCCATCAAAACGGGCGGGCCTTACGACCTCGAATGCCGGTTGCGGCGGACCGACGGTGCCTATCACTGGTTTCTCATCAGAGGATTGCCAGTGCGAGATGCGCAAGGCGCAATCCTGAAGTGGTTCGGCACCTGCACGGACATTGACGACAGGAAAAAGGCCGAAGAGCAAATCGAAGCGCTCAATGCGAGGCTCGCCCAACAGGCTGCCAGCCTTGAAAAGGAAGTCTGCAAACGCACGGCCAAATTAAGCGAATCGATGAAATCGTTGGAGACGTTGACTTACTCCATGGCGCACGACTTGCGCACTCCTGTCCGCGCCATGTCCAGCATCACCGTTGCGTTGCTTGAAGACGTTCCCTTGGATAAAACCGGAAAAGACTACGCGCAACGAATTCATAATGCCGCCAGACGTATGGACAAGCTTCTCAGCGATTTGCTCGATTATGGTCGATTGACTCACATCCAATTCTGTACCCGCCCGGTCAACCTGAAACATCAAATCGATAATGTCCTGACGCACTTTGCTGAAGATATCTCGAAAACAAATGCCGCCATCCGCATCCATGAACCGATGCCCCTTGTTTTGGCCAATGAAAGGCTGCTCGAACAGACCCTGTCGAATCTGCTTTCCAACGCGCTTAAATTCGTCGCGCCCGGCATGGCTCCGAAAATATTTTTTCACGCCGAAACACGCGGCTCCGCCGTGCGCTTGTGGGTGGAAGACAACGGTATTGGCATCGCGCCGGAGTATCGCGAAAAGATTTTTCAGCTCTTTCAACGTCTTCACCCGACCGAAGTGTTTCCCGGCACCGGGGTCGGTCTCGCCATCGTCCATCGAGCCGTCGAAGACATGGGAGGTCACGTGGGCGTCGAATCAGAAAAGGGTTGGGGCAGCAGGTTTTGGATCGAACTCCCCGCAGCGGAAAACGCGGATGACACGACAACGTTTATTTCGATTGGAGATCATGCCCCCACAACGAATCGTGCGTTGAAAACTGTTGCGTGAAGTGACAGCCACTGGGCAGGAACTGAAACTTCACCCTCTCCTCACGCCGCAGGGAAACTAACCTAAACCAAAAGCAAACAAGTTGACGTCCCTCATGCTCAGAGCACTGCCGCACTCCACTTCGTGCGGGCGTTGGTGCAAGTGACATGGCACTCCTGCCGGAGCTTGGGGCAGTGGCTTGTTGCTGGCCTAACTATTAGGTTTCACTTTTACTGATCCGAATTGCCCAGGACTTTTGCGCGTTTTTTGCCTGCGCCCTTGCCCGGTCGCTTCCTATCCCCGGCGGGTGCGCTGATGTCGTCCGCATAATCCGGAACGCGGAAGTCCACTAGCTTGGACTGACGCTCGAACTCGGTTTGAAGCTGTGCGCGGAGGTCTTTCTGGGCGGGATTCGCGGCCAGGTTATCGGTTTCGTAAGGATCCGCTTTCAAGTTGAACATTTCGGTCCAATCCACGTGCCCAGGATATTGCACCAGCTTGCTGGCATCGGTCCGTACCGCATAGATGGTTGGCACGGCAAAGTTGCGTTCGAAAAAGTATTCGTAGAAGAAAGCTGTGCGCCAATCCGGCGGCGTAGCGCTTTTGTGTTCGAGCAATGGACGCCAGCTCCGGCCCTGCATCGGTTTGGGAACGGTCATCCCGGCGTAATCAAGCAATGTCGGCGCGAGGTCAATGTTCAACACCGTCTCGTCCACCAATGCACCGCGCACGCCGAGCCGTGGATAACGCAGCAACAGCGGAATGCGCATGCTTTCTTCATAAGCGGAACGTTTGTCGCCCAGTCCGTGGTCGCCGAGGTAATATCCGTTGTCGCTGGTGTAGATCACCATCGTGTTGTCGGCAATGCCTAGTTCGTCGAGCGTCGCCAACAGTTTGCCGAGGTCTTCATCTGCTGCCGCGATGCAGCGGAAGTAATTCATCCGGCCCTTGGTCTTTTTCCATTTGGCGTCCAGCCCAGCGGGCTTGTTCACCTTTGCGCGCATCTCGGCCAGGTAGGGCGGTTTGGCGTCTTCGTTGACGGCGGGATGCCATACCGCATCGGTAAAGGCATTTTTCCAACGGTCCGGTGGCGTGCGCGGATCGTGCGGCGACTTGAACCCGACAACCAGCGAGAAGGGCCGCGACTTATTCGTGCGAATGAAGCTAATGGCGAATTCTGTTGTGACATCGTCCACCCATCCGTGCGTGGGTTGGGAGACGCCGTTGATTTCGAAGGGGCAATCTTCGTAACGGCCGTGGCCGATGTAGCTGGCCGAAAAATCGAATCCGGGCCGTTGCCCACTCTGACTGCCCATATGCCATTTGCCGATGTAACCGGTCTTGTAACCATTGGCGCGCATGACGGACGCGTGAGTGACGCTGTTGATCGGGAACGGCGTGTGATTGTTGGCGACGCCGTTGAGATGGTTGTAGCGTCCGGTGAGGAACGCGGCACGGCTGGGCGCACACAGCGAACTGGTGACAAAGGCGTTGCGAAAGCGCACTCCCTCCGCCGCAAGTCGGTCCATATTGGGCGTCTTAAACCATGGAAAGCGCCCATGCTCACCTTGTTCGCGTTGCACAACGCTCATCGCATCGTAACGCTGGTCATCAGTGTAAATGAACAGGAAATTAGGCCGCGCATCGGCGGCGGGAGCGGCCTGAAGCATCGGCGCAAGCAGTGAGCAAAGGAGCAGAATAGTTATTCTCATTACGTTGTCGGTTAACGATACAAAGATGGACATGGAGACGGTGTTGGACGGGCAAAGGTAACTGACTGCGTCGAATAGCTGCTTGCCATTCGGATCTCTCGATCTTTTTTTACATTGGTGAGAGAAGGTTTATGCGATGCGTGAAAACGCGCCGCCATATCGACTCGTAAACTCAAAGAATCCTAAGAATCCGTTAGCGAACTGTTGTCGTTCGCTTACATATGTGCCGGTCGTGTTGACCGACCACGCGATAAAAACGCGTGCCGGGACTTGGATCACAAGTTGACGTCCCTCATAGCAGGAATTTGCTGTTTGTCCGCTAGCGTGAGCAGAAAATTCGCCTCCAAATGCGGAAAAGCGTAGAAAAAATTAAAACGAACGTTTACACTCGCGCCCATGCCCAGTCCTGCACCGATTGCGAGCGGTTGTTATCTTGCATTAGCTATGCCCTGACCTCTCCATGACGGGTTCCAACCAAAACCCATTTCAATCGCCCGTTCCAGGCCCTCGCAGGAAAGTCCGGCCCGGGTTATTTTTCATACTCACCATCGTCGGGTTGGCGTTGCTTATTGCTGGGGGCGGCTGGCTTTACTATGGGCATCAAAGCGACAAGGCGCGACGGATGGCTCACGAGGTGGTCTCGATGGTTTCGGCGATGCGAGCGTCTGACCTGTCGCATTGGTATGGGGAACGCGTCGGGGACATGGAAGTCGCGCGCATGGGCCTGGATCCACAACTGGTCCTGACCAAGACTCCCCGCAGCAAGCCGGAGAACGTTGCCCTGCGGTTGGAGAATTTTCGGCGGGTTTACGATTACGCGGCCGTGATTCTCGTCGATACCAACAACGTGATCCAGGCAATCGCGCCAACGAATTTTTCGCTAAACTGTTCTATTCTGGACCGCAGCGTGCAAGCGGCTTTGCAGAGCGATGGATTGGTGCGTTCGGACTTGCGTGATATTGAAAACGGAAAACCATCGCCGTTCTTTTGGTGGTCGCACCCGGTCTACGCGTTAATGAAAACAAACGGGACGCAGGTCGGCACGATTTCGCTGGTCATTGATCTGGAAAAGTTCGTGTTTCCGAGATTGTCGAGCTGGCCGGTGCCGACTCAAACGGGACGGTCGGTGCTGGTGTGGCGGACCAACGATCTCGTCGTATATCGTACGGCGACGGATTGCCAGACGGTCAAACAAACCAGCCGCCATGTCAGCCACGAACGCCCGACCTTAACGGAGTTGGCCACGCAGGGCGCGAGCGGAATCTTCGACGCGCAGGATGCTCACGGCGTGCCGGTCATCGTGGCACAAACGCCGGTGGAAGGAACGCCATGGATGATCCAAAGCAGGATCAATGAAAGTGAAGCCCTGGGATTTTTGCGGCGCGAATCATGGCAAGTCACCTTCATCATCGGCCTGTTGCTGATTACGGTTGGGTTGGGTGCCAGCTCCTATTGGCGGCGCCAGATGCTTGCTTCGACACGAGAAAGCGAAGAAAGAATGCGCGTGTTGATCGACGACGCGCCAGAAGGCGTCGCAATCTGTCGCGATGGCAAAACGCTCTACGCCAACGCAACGTTCTTGCAGATGTTCGGTTATGGCGACCTCAATGAAGTCGCCGGAAAAGCGGTGGCCGAATTTTGGTGGACCGGCGATAAAGCGACCGTTGCGGAGCGGGTCAAGCAGAAGGAATTTGAATTCCTCGCGGAATTCGATTTCGTGGAGGAATACGAAGGCACGGCCCAGCAAAAAGACGGAACCGAGTTTCCAATTCGTGTTACGAAGAAGGGCGTCATGTTACGCGACGGCCGCGCGGAACTGGCATTCGTCCGCGATATCACCGACCGCAAAGCGGCCGAGGAAGGCGTTCAGCGCTTGAACCGCCTGTATGCCGTCTTGAGCGGCATCAACAATTTGATCGTCCGTGAGCGAGACCTGGATGTGATCTTTCAGCGCGCCTGCGAATTGGCAGTGAACGTTGGCGAGTTTCGCATGGCTTGGGTGAGCAAGCTTGATGGCGAAACGCGCCAGATCACACCGGTCGCCTGCGCCGGCGTCGTTGAAGGCTATCTCGATCGGGTTGACATCCATATGGACGACGCCTTACGTCGATCCGGGCCGGTGGGCCAGGCGTTTGTCACGGGCGAACACCAGATCATCAACGACATCGAAAACGATCCGCGCATGGCGCCGTGGCGTGCCGACGCGTTGAAACGCGGCTACGGCTCCTCCGGCGTTTTTCCGCTGAAGGTCGCCGGCAAGTTGGTCGCTGCGATCGCGCTCTATGGGCCGGAGAAAAACTGGTTCGACGCCGAAGAGTTGCGTTTGTTGGATGGTTTGGCGGGCGACATCAGCTTCGCCATAGAAGTCTATCAAAAGGAACAAGTCCGGGAATTGGCCGAAACGAATTTGCGCGCCAGCGAAGAGCGGTTCCGGCGCTTGATCGAGAATGCTTCCGACATTATCACGGTGCTGAACAAAGATGGCGTGCAGCAATTTGTTGGGCCGTCCGTTAAACGCGTGCTGGGATGGGAGCCGGAAGAACTCTTGAACCGCAACGTGCTCGAATTCATCGAACCGCAGGACTGCGAAAAGACTCTGAGCGCGTTGCAACAGGCGTTAAGCGATCCTTCTGCGACCGTGCGCGTGGAATGTCGGTTTCGGCATCGCGACGGTTCCTGGCGCACGATGGAAACGGTCGGGCGCAACATTCCAGGCCTCTCCGCCGATGGCTACATGGTCATCAATTCGCGCGACATCACCGAGAGCCGCAAACTCGAAGAACTCTTTCGACAGGCGCAAAAGATGGACGGCATCGGGCAACTGGCCGGCGGCGTGGCGCATGACTTCAACAACATTCTCGCCGCGATGATGATGCAGACCGAGTTGCTGCAAAATTCAAAGGATCTGCGGCCGGAAGTTGTCGAGGGCCTCAATCAAATCAACAGCTTTTCGGAGCGCGCCGCCAACCTGACGCGACAGCTTCTGTTGTTCAGCCGCAGGCAGGTCTTGCAACCGCGCGACCTTGATTTGAACGGGCTGATTTCGAACATGACCCGCATGTTGGAGAGGATCATTGGCGAACAATATTCACTGCGACTAAAATTATCCCCGCAACCGGTTGTGACCTGCGCCGACCCGGGAATGGTCGACCAGGTGCTGTTGAACCTCGTCAACAACGCGCGCGACGCCATGAGTGGCGGCGGAGAAATAGTCGTGGAGACCGGCGAAACAACCTTGAACGCGGCGCAGGCTAAATCGATACCCGACGCGGTCGAGGGCCGGTATGTTTACTTGAGCGTCACCGACCGTGGCACAGGCATTTCACCGCAAAACTTGAAACACGTTTTCGAACCGTTCTTCACGACGAAAGCTCCCGGCAAAGGAACTGGCCTCGGTTTAGCCACGGTCTTTGGCATCGTGCAATCGCATCGCGGCTTCATCACCGTGAAAAGCGATGTCGGTCGCGGCACAACGTTCCAGATCAATTTGCCACTGGTTTTAACCAAGCCAGGCCCGAAAATCGACACATCACTTATCAACAAAACCAACGGCGGCACGGAAACCATTTTCGTCGTCGAAGACGAAGGAGCAGTGCGTGAACTGACGCGCACGATTTTGGAAGCGTCCGGCTACAAGGTGATCGAAGCCGTCAACGGCGTGGAAGCCCAGCGCATTTGGAGGGAGATCAAGGGAGAAGTTCATCTGCTCTTTACCGACATGGTGATGCCAGAGGGCGTGAGCGGTTGGGAGTTGGCGAACAAATTCCTGATGCAAAAACCCAATTTGAGAGTGGTTTTCGCCAGCGGTTACAGCGCTGAATACGCCAGCCGCGAGTTGAATTTGAAGAAGGGCCAGATATTCCTGCAAAAGCCATACTCCTCGAAACAAATCCTCAACGTCGTCCGGAAATGTTTGGAGACCTGAGGTGTGATCCTAAAGAGTAACTAATAGATGGCATGAATGCTGGCTGGCGGCAACGAAGCTACGCTTTGTACATTCCCATTTTTTGCTTCCAGTAAAGGAGTTGTCTTGCCGCCTCGGCGTGATTTTGTTGCTGCGCTTTCTCCAGCGAGGTGAGTCCTTCAGCATGGCGCTGAAGCACAAGCGATGCTATCCCGTGGCGATACCACGCCTCGCCACTCTGCGGATTTAGCGCCAAAGCTCGGTTGAACAATTGCACCGCCTCATCAAACCGCTGGCCTTGCATTGCAGTCGAGCCACGTGACATTAAGTCTTCAACTGTAGAAGGTGATCCGTCCTCGGATCTGAGGACATGCTTTCGCACGTCCGCTGACGTCCACGAGGCCTTGACTGTGACCATTTTCTCGGGAGGACGTTGCGGCTGACACGAACGAATGCCTTGGTCCGCCTGCCCATGCCCGAGTTTCTTCGCCTGTTCAAAGCACGGCAAAGCCTCCGCCGGACGCTTCAATGTTTGCAACAGGAATACACCTTTATTGAACCAGCCGTTGCGCGGATTGATTGGAATGTGCGCATCGCAAGCCGCAAGGGCTTCGTCATTACGTCCAAGTTTAGTAAATAGAACAATTTTGTTGGTCCACGCATCTTCAATGCCGGGGTGAATCGACAGTGCCATGTCAAAGCACAAAAGCGCCTCACCGTCTCGGCCAAGCTCGACCAGTATTGTGCCTTTTCTAGCCCAGCCAAGAGCATAACGAGGATTCAAAGATACTGCGCGTTCTGAAGCCGCCAGTGCTTCTTCGCATCGCCCCAATGCGTGAAGCGCCTCTCCTTTACTGGACCAAAGCTGTTCGGAACGGTCGTTGATGCGCAAACCAGTCTCGAAAGATGTCAATGCACCTTCGGGTCGAGCCGACGCCTTCAGTGCCGTGCCATGTAAACCCCAAACGTCCCAGCGTTGTTGATTCAGCTCAAGGGTCCGCTCGAACCATGCTCCAGCCTCTTCCCACCTTCCGCTCTGGGCCGCTTCGACACCTCGATTAAAAAATTCCTCAATGGTACCCTCAACTTTTTCAGGCAGAAGACCGTCATCATCGATCGACGGGTTGATGGTCACGGCTAATCCGGGGTTCGCATTTTCCGATGGGTTGGGATAAAAAGTTTTGCCCGGTTGCAAATTCGCCTCATAGCTCAGACGATTTATAACATCAAACCCATTGCCGCTCGCCCTGTCATGACAAGCAATGAGTTGAACGCCCAGGGCGAATTCGCTGTTCGTAGGATTGAGCCGCAGAGCGTATTCGAAATGGGCCAACGCATCGTTCCTTCGACCCAAGGCAGCCAGTCTCCAGCCTTTCCCTACAAGCGCCGCGCGATGCCGCGGACTGAGCTTTAACGCCTGTTCATAACACTCCAATGCTTCCTGCTGGCGATTAACGTAAGCTAGCATGCATCCCTTGTTCACCCAGGCATTAACATTTGCCGGATTGAGATTTAGCGTGGTATTGAAACACTCGAGCGCTTTCTCGCGCTCATTATACCGCACAAGGGCATGTCCCTTTTTAAGCCAGACGTAGTCGTTCGAAACCGTCATGCCCAACGCCTTGTCAAAAAGAGGCATCACCTCAGCCATCGGTATCCTGAGCTGAACGAGATTCGCCGCGCGGTCCGCCAGCGCCATAGGATCGGGTGGTGACGTCAATTCTGGCAACGCCCCCTCTCGCCCCGTTAGTTCAAGGTAAAGGTCACAAAGTCGCTCTCGCAGGATGCCGAAGTTTCCAATGCGGTCCTTCGCTCGTTTAGCTAGACAACCGGCGACAATGCCGTTCAACTTTTTTACAACATCCGCAGAAACATTGGCGTGAGTTTGTAATGGTGGCGGCGGTTTCGTTGCGTGCAGTTTGAAATACTCCTCCGGCCTTGAACCGACAAATGGCAAACGTCCGCACACCATTTGAAACAACATCACGCCAAAAGAGTAAACGTCCGCCGTTACATCCACATGTTTGGCATCTATGAATTGCTCGGGTGCCATATACGGCGTCGTCCCGGCGGCAGTCCCTGTGCGGCTCAGACTTGCGTGTAAGTTTTGTTCTCGCGCAACGACGCGCTCCTCAGAACTGCCAGACTCCTTGCCGTCAGAATTGACATTCGGTCGAAACACAGAATCATCGAACGCCTTGGCTAATCCGAAATCAGTCACCTTTAACACACCCTCCTTTGTGACAAGGCAATTCCCCGGCTTAATATCGCGATGTGCCACGATCCCTTTGGCCAGGATATGTTGCATACCATCGCAAAACTGGATCGCGAGTTGAAGCACTCGCGCCAGATCGTGAATTAGAGCCGGCGTCCCGATCCATTTCCCGAGGTCACCGCCTTCTATAAATTCCAAAAAGAGAAATGGCAGATAAAGGCCACCGAGGGTTTTACCCGCCCTCGGATGAGCGGGGCCGAATCGGTGAATGACGCCGACATTTGAAACAAAGAGTGCTTGGACAACATTGGGATGCGGATCGAGTTTCACCCAGGTGAGCGCCTCCTTTTCAAATTTAGCTTGGACATCGGCCGTTCGGGAGTCCCACATCTCCCACTGAAATCCCTTCATCGCCAGCCGCCGCTGCAATTGGTGATCGAAAACAATGTAAACGCGCCCCATGCCGCCCTGTAACACATCTAGGACTTCCCAACGCCCCTGCTCATGACCTTCGTCAATACGCGTTCCTTTTATCCAGTCGTTCCAACATCGCGTGATTTTCATGGTGAACAATTCCAGTTAGTTGACCGCGTCTTTTATAAAAACAGCACTTTGTTTTTTGTCCGATGGTGCGGCAGAACTCATTCAGCCCGACCGGCCCTGAAGCTGAATGTTTTTAGCCAACTGCAGAATATTCCGGCTATTGCTGTTCTTTGTTTACGATATTGACCATTTGGAACCCGGTCCGTCCGCCGGCTCGCAAGTGAGCGATGCATTGCAATTCGTGCAGCGCATTTTGGTCCCGCGGGTCGATTTCAAGGCACTTCTTGTAAAGATGCTCGGCGTCGTCGATCTTGCCGAGTTCCACCAATACGAATGCCTGGCCTCTCAAAGCGCGCCGCCTGGCGATATTACCATTGCGGTCATCTTCGGGCGTATTGCTCAGCGCTCGAGCGAAACACTCAAGGGCTTTGTCCCAAACGCGTGTGCTTTGGTAACTGTAACCAAGTTCGCATAAGAAATCGGTATTCATCGGTGAAAGCGTCACCGCCTTACTCATATGTTCAATTGCCTGATTGAGGTCTCGTTGTTCGACAGCGATGAAACCCTTGAGGAAGTAGGCGTGGGCGTAGCCGAAGGAGACCACAATTGCAGTCACCTTATCTTTGACGGCCAAACCTAGACAGCAAAGCGTGTCCATGGGCCCGTTGGCACAGTAAACTCGCTCTGTTCTGCTTCCGTATTGTTGTTCGAACTCACGAATTACCGGATTGATGAAGTTATCGAGAACGGCCTGAAAGTTGCCTTCGTGCACCATCTGCCAGATCTGCTCGTGGCACGCGCTGTATCGATCGAGATGAGGGGATTCAGACGGTGAGGCAGGCGTCTCATTATCGTTTCGACCGGAAGGGTTCGATAAACTCATATACTTCCTTTTGCTAGATCAAACATCGAGGTCATATGGTTTTGGCGTGTCCGCCCGGAGCACTCACTGCCAACCGCGAAAAGAGGTAATCCGTCAAATGCACAGACCGCCATGTTGTCAGCATACTCTTTTCCACAATAGGAACATTTTTTCATTTCGTTGCCGAGGTGTTCAACCATGTTGGGGACGTTGGGTTTGGCTTCTTGTTTTCCATATCTGATTGGCTTAGTCAACTCAGCATTCTGCTCTGCCCTCGCACAAAATCGATTTTCCGCCATTGTCGGGAATTCGCGCGGCACATTCTTGCGATTTCTTTCCCGGCCTCATATCTTAATCAACTCTGCAGTGCAGGGTTCGATCGACCGGCCCAACTCATGGCATATCTAAGTGCCGTTCAGGTCTGACACCTGCCTTTAATTTTGCATCAACCACGCAAAATGACCGTGCCGGTTGGGCTGACCTGGAAGCTGTTGCCGTCGGTAAGATCGAAGAGGCGTCCGTCTGCAAAAGCAGTCAGTATTAAGCACTCCCCGACAACTCATTACGAAGGAATTTTGACAATCACTGCTTGACATAGCTCATGCCTATCAGTAAAACGCCGTTACTCAAAAATTCACCCGTAAACAAATACCGCAGACGATATTTTTGATTTCAAATTAAATCAGGTGATTAGCTCGGTGCCACATCCATCACAAACGCTCCATGAAATCTAACTTCTTTGCGAAAGCACTTACTCTACTCGCCGGCATTTCGCTCGTGCTTGCCGCACGAGCAGACATCACCACCGGCCTGATTGGCTATTGGAGCCTGAGTGACGGCCCCGGCGCGTCGACCGTCACTGATCTCACCGGCAACGGCAATAACGGTACATTAACGAATTTTACCGATGGCACGTATAACAACATGTGGACGAGTTCCAGCGACACGAATGATGGCTGGCCGTTTGCCATGCTCTTCAATCAAAGCGGTGAAGGCGCCAACACCTATATCAACGTCCCCGATTCCTCCGTTTTGAATACGCCCAGCGCCAACCGAACATGGACTTTGTCGGCCTGGGTCAAATGTAGCGAAGCCGGCACGGCCGAACCAAGATACGCGGGCATCATCGCCAAAGGCAACCAGGGTGCCGAAGCTTATGCGCTTTACATGAACGACACTGCCGGAACCGGAAAGTTCTCGGGCATTTTTCACAATGCATCTCTCGGCAGTGCCGAGGTCGCCACTTCGACCACAGTTGCGCAGAACGGCGTCTGGTATCATGTGGCTGTCACTGTTTTGGAACCAAAGAGCAGCAGCGCGAACGCCGAAGCGATTTTGTATGTCAATGGCGTGGCCGAAAGCGGGGCTAACGCCAACACTTATACCACTGTCTATAGCACCAACCTGCCGGTGACCATCGGCTGTCGTCGTCTCAGCAGTGGAGACATCGGCGCGGCGTTTGCGGGCACCATCGATGACGTGCGCATTTATTCGCGGGCGCTCTCCGCCAACGACATCGCTCAATTGTACGCCAACAAAGCTTTCGCCCCCAACAATAGTGGGATCGGCTACTGGAACGGATCGGCGGGAAACGGCGGAAATGCCACGCTGGACACCGCATCGCTCAATTTCTGCACGAACATTTATTCTGCGCCGGTGGGAACGGCTGCCAGCCTGGGCAATGTATTGACACTGGACAACGGCAGCGCATTGCCGCCGAGTGTTACTTTTGCCAGCACTTACTATAGCAACTCACTGCCGATTGCTGTTGCCGCGACAAATCTGACGATCGCCCCGGGCGGCCTGGCGGTAGCCACAGCCAATGCTCCTGGAACGATCAATTTCGCCAATAATTTAGCCACAACTTTTATTCTCAACAGCAGCGACAGCATTGGTATCAAGGACGGTGCCAACCCGACCTCATTGGTCCAATCTGGTAACGGCACGGCTATTCTGACAGGGGTGAACACATTCAGCGGCGGCGTCACGATCAACTGGGGCACAGTGCAAGTGGGTAACGGCGGCACGATCACCGGACAGGAACTGGGAACGGGCAGTGTGACGGACAATAGCACTCTGGCGTTCAGCGGGAATAACAGCGCGATCTTTAACTCTGCCATAAGCGGCACCGGCGTGGTGATTCAGAAAGGCTCCGGCACGACTACTTTGACTGGTGCCAATACTTACACCGGCGGCACGACAATCACCAGCGGCGCTCTAACTGTAAACTCCCTCAGTGATTCGGGCAGTCCGGCTGGCACTGGTTCTGTTACACTCGGCGGAGGAACATTGAATTACACGGGAGCAAGTGATTCAACAGCGCGTCAATTTACCGGCATCGCTGGCACCACCAATACGATTGACGTCACGTCAGGGGCCAACTTGGAAATAACCGGGCGCGTCACAGGCAGCGCCGCGTGGGTGGTGAACAAGGTTGACAGCGGAACGCTGACCCTCAGCGGCAGCACCGACAATTCATTTCTCGGGATGAACGTCAACGGGGGCACGGTCATTTTGAACAAGAACAGCACCACCGCCATTCATGCAATCGGTAATCCCCTTACAGTAAACAGTGGTGGGACAGTGCAGTTGTCCGGCAGCTCTAATTATCAAATTGCCAACAATGCCAACTCGCCTGTGACGATCAACAGCGGCGGTGTTTTTGACGCGAACAGTCAGAGTCAAACGTTTAACAAATTGGCCCTCTCCGGAACCGGCAGTGGCAGCGGCGCGCTGATCAACAGCGCGGCCAGCACAACCTCCACCATGACGGCGTTAGTCGTCCTGGCTGGCGGTGCGACTATTGGTGGCGCGGGCAGCATCACGTTGCCAAGCGTGGTGAGCGGCACGGGCGGTTTGACCTACGCTGGAACGGGCACATTGACGTTAAGCGCAGCCAACACTTATTCCGGCGCGACGGTCGTCAGCTCGGGGTTACTTGATGGCATTTTCAATGGCGCAATTCCCGGAAACGTCGCTGTCACTGGCACGGGCACATTGTCGCTCGATACTGCTGCTATATTGTCCCCGACCGCCATCCTTACGCTGCCTGCCTCGCCTGGCACCGGCATTGTGAATCTTAACTTCTCCGGAACTCAAACCATCAGCGCTCTGTTTATCGGTACAACTTCAATGCCCGGTGGCACCTACGGCGCGCCCGGTTCAGGTGCGACACACGAGAACGCCGCGTTTCAAAACGTCGGTATTTTGTATGTTGCGCAAACCTTCTGGGATGCAAATCACACCGATGCCGGTTCGCAAAGCAGCGCGAACGGCGGCGGCAGTGGAAATTGGAACAACGCCACCGCCAGCTGGTGGGTCAGCGGCAACGCGGATACGATTTGGAGCCCAGGAAACGTCGCCTATTTTGCCGGAACGGCTGGCACGGTGACGCTGAATGATAACGTCACCGCCGCCGGACTGACAGTTACCGCGCCGAACTATAACCTTAATAATACCGACGGCACTTCCGCTCTTACCTTAAGTGGCACCGCGCCGACAGTTACGATTCCCCAGGGCACCACAACCATTGGCTGTGCCATTGCCGGCTCAGGCACCGTGACTGTCAGCGGTCCCGGCACGCTGAATTTAAGCGGAGCAAACACCTATAGCGGCGGCACAACGATCGCAGGCGGGACCACGGTCAACGCCAACACGATCAGCGATTCGGGGAGCAGTTCTTTAGGCGTGGGCGGCGCGAACGTGATGTTGGGAACTGTAGGAGGCCAGGGCGCGAATCTTAATTTCACCGGAAGCTCTGGTCTCACCGCCAGCCAGGTCACACTCAATGGCACAAATAGCTCCGTCCTAAACGTCCCTTCAGGCAGCAGTCTCGAGTTGGACGGCCAGGTCAGAAGCGGAACAACTACCGCGGCTCCGCTGCTGACGTTGACTGGCGGCGGCACATTGACCCTCGGCGGCTCCGGCGACAACGCCGCGTTAACCATGGCGATCCAAAAAGGCAACGTGATCATCACCAAGAACAGCGCTTCCACCGCGCATGGGTTGGGCGGCGGCTCCAGCTCCATCGGCACCGGCACCGTCGGCAACAGCGCCATCCTCCAATTGAGCGGGTCGGGCGGCTTCGACCTGTTCAACACCTGCGTCCTGACGGTCAACAGCCCGGACGGCATGCTCGACTTGAACGGACAGAACGACAGCATGAGCACGCTCACCTTGTCCGGTTCCGGCCCAACTGGCGTCGGTGCCCTCATTAACAGTGCCGCTTCTACACTCAGCTTGCTGAACAACACCGGCAGCGGAATGGTGCTCGCTGGCCCGACGACTATTGGCGGTGTCGGCGACATTGGTCTCCAGGGCAAAGTTACCGGCAGCGGCCCGTTGACCTATATTGGCTCGGGCACATTGAGTTTGAGCAACGCGAACACTTTCAGTGCTGGAACCGTAGTCAGCGCGGGCAGCACCGTCGCATTCGCAAACAACGCCGGCGCAGCGGGCAGCGGAGCAGTCACCGTCAACGCCAACGGCACATTGGTCGTGGCCCTGGTTGGCAACAACGTCATTTTCCCCAACACGATCACAGGCACTGGAACAGTGAACCTGCAGGAAACATCGGCCAACAACCTGCAATTGGGCGGTTCGATGTCCACCTTTACCGGCGTGCTCAATTGTCCGACCAGTCCCGGCGGCGCGGCCAAGGCGCAGATCCTCACGACGGCTGTCAATATCAACAGCGCGGCTACCATCAATGTCGCTGCTGGCGGGACATTTTACGTCGCCAATAGCGGGGTCACTATCGCTTGCACCGTCAATCTGTACGGGACTGGCAACAGTGAGACTTACGGTGCATTACGAATCGAAAATGGCGCGTTGATCAGCGGGCCGGTGACATTGTTCGGCAACACGACGATGGGCAACGGTGCAGCCGGACCTGCCAAATTGGCAACGATCAGCGGAGCGATTCACGAATCCGGCGGTTCTTACGGCATCACGTTTACATCGGAACCGGGCACGATCGTGCTTTCGGGTGTAAATACTTATAGCGGTCCGACGACGATCAATAAAGGCGTGCTGATCATCAGCGGAGCCGGCCAATTGGGGAGTGGCAATTATGCGGGCGATATTCTTAATAACGCCAGCAACCTTACTTACGCGAGCACCGCGCCGCAGACTTTATCAGGCGTCATCTCCGGCAGTGGCATGTTGATCGAAGGTGGTCCTGGCACGCTGACATTGACTGGCGCCAACGCTTACACTGGCGACACATGGGTGACAAACGGCAGCACGCTGGTCGTGGCCGGTTCGGGTTCTTTGGGCGCAGCCAATGCGAACAATTATGCAGGCAATATATTAGACAACGGCACTTTCACTGACGCCAGCTCGACTGCACAGACGTTATCCGGGACTATTTCCGGGACCGGCGGAGTGACCGCAACCGGCTCAAGCATCCTCACATTGGCCGGAGCTAATTCGTATACGGGCAATACCCTTATCACCAACGGCGCTACCCTCGTCTTGACCGGCTCGATCGACACAACGCCATCTATTGCGATCGCGGCTGGCTCAACCCTTGATGCTTCTGCCATCGACCCGTATACGATGAACGCCAATACGACTTTGCAAGCCAGCGGCACCGGAACCGCTGTCACTGCGGCGATGATCAAAGGCGGTTCGAGTGTCACGCTTGGGTCAATGGCATTGAACTTCAAACCGCAAAGTTTTTCGGGCGACGCTTCCCATCCGGCGCTATACGTCTCTGCCGGATCGTTGACCCTCAACGGACCTGGACTCACCGTCAACAATGCGACCGGAACACCTCTGGGCGTGGGGACATATAGTATAATTCAAGCAAGCGGTTCGCTAACCCTCGCGAACAACAGCGTCACGGTTACCGGCGCGGGCCTGGCCGCTGGCACGACAGCCTCGCTTTCTATGGGCGGTGTCAATCTGAACCTGGTCGTCACATCGGGTGGAGCAATTCCTCAACCGAAGATCACCAATATTACGTACTTGAACGGCAACGTGATGTTCGGCGGCACCAATGGTCCGAAAAACGGCACTTACTATGTACTGGCCTCCACCAACGTTGGGCTGTCTCTGACGAACTGGACATCCATCGCTACAAATAACTTTGACTCCGCAGGAGCCTTCGCAGTCACTAACACTCCGCAAGGCACAGCTCAGAGATTCTACCTCATCGATATCCGCACTCCGTAAGGACCTGACGAAGAGGAATGATATCAGCATTTGTGGCGGTTCCGCGTGGCTGCGGCCGGAAAAATGATAGATGGGATGAATGCTGGCGGGTGTGCAACGAAGTTGCTACGTCCACCAGCATATGAATAACTACAAGGTCCTAACACTTTGCTTTTTCTACGCTGGCGCGGTGACACCGGCTACCGCTCGCAATTGACATCCAGCGAATGAACGCAAAGATGCGACGTATGAATTGGGAAGAAACTTACCAAAAAGGCGAAGCGTTCTGGAACAAGGGTGAGCCGTCGCCGCCGATGAAACAATATCTCGATCGGCACGCCGTGCGCGGTCGCGCACTCGTGCCGGGCTGCGGCCACGGTCATGAGGTGGCCCTGGCGGTGGAGCATGGGTTGGATGCGACTGGGCTGGACATTGCGCCGGCCGGGGTGGCAGAGGCGCGCGCGCTGTATCCTCAGTTGGCCGAGCGCTTCGTGGTCGGGGATTTGTTTAACCCGCCGGAGGAAATGCGCGGCGCGTTTGATGTAGTGCTGGAGCACACCTGTTTGAGCGGGCTGCATCCGACGCTGCGCGCCGACTACCGGCGGGGCATTGACCTGACGCTGCGACGCGGGGGGTTGCTCATCGGGGTGTGGTTCATCAATCCGGATCTCGATCCTGGAGAAGAGGGGCCTCCCTTCCCTTTCAGCGTGGCTGACCTGACAGCGCTCTTTGCAAAGGGCTACGAACTCGTGGATGATTACGTGCCGGATCTGTCCTTTGACACGCGCGTGGGCCGGGAGCGGATGCGCGTGCTGCGCCGCGTGGCATGTTGAGGCGACACAAGTGTCGATTCTCACTATTTACACAACTCCGTTTTGGTGGTTTCTGGGCAAGTCGATTTGACACGTAAGTCCGACCGCAGGGAGTTCATTTGACAACATCAGGCGAGTCAGTTTGTTTACCACATAAAACCGGTAACGTGAGATAGGGCACTTCTGTAAGGCCGCCACTGCTGGAGGCTCTACCCCTGTTTTAGGGAATTTTCCTGATGACTATTTCGCGTATTGCGTTCCGAAGCCATTATCGAGGGATGCACCACTCGCGTATCGGCGCTCTTCCGCTTGAGGTTCAGCTTCTACGCCATCCGTTGCAGTTCCTGCTGCGCGTGTGCCACCACCCGCTCCAGGCACCCGTCTTCAAATGGCGAAACCAGCCCCACCGACTGCACTAACTCACCAAACGCCAGTTCCCCTCCGCGGCGGCAAAGCTCGAAAAACTTCTCCATCGCTGCCCGCCGATCTCGCGCCGCCAGCTCCCAAAGCTGCAGCGCCACCGTCAGCGCCAGTGCATAGTCAATGTAATAAAACGGATACCGATAGATGTGCAGCTGGCCCTGCCAGAATCGGCCGCTCGCCGGATGGGCCAGGTCGCCATACGTCCGCCACGGCAAATACGTCCGCTCCAACTCCTGCCACATCGCCGCCCGCTCATCCGGCGTCGCCGTCGGGTTCGCATAAATCGAATGCTGAAAGTGATCGACCGCCGCTCCGTATGGCAAGAAAAGCAGCCGGTCCAGCAGATGTTGCTGCCGGTATCGCTCCGTATCCTCCCCGAAGAACAATTCCATCTGCGGCCACGTCAAAAACTCCAGCGCGGTCGCATGAATCTCGCACGTCTCTATCGTCGGATAAATATTTTCCCACAGCGGCTGTTCGAGTCCCAAATAACCTTGAAACGCATGCCCCATCTCGTGCGTAAACAACAGCGCGTCGATCTTCGTGCCCGTACAGCTGCCGAAGATGAACGGCAGCCCAAAGCCCGGCACCACCTCACAGAATCCGCCCCCACCTTTCCCTTCGCGCGATTCGAAGTCGATGGTGTTTCTCGCACGCATTTTCGCAAAGAACGATTCCAACCGTGGATCCACCCGGGCAAACATTTCACTCGCCCGCTCCGCCATCCACTCATGACCGCCCAGCGGCCGTGGACACCCCGTCGAATCCTGCACCGATTCGTCCCACCACATCAGCTGCTCGATGCCCAGCCTTTCCGCCTGTCGCGCGCGAATATTAACCGCCAACGGCACGACCAGGTCGCGCACCTGAACACGAAATCGCTCCACGTCCGCCTGCGCGTAACCGACGCGCTGCATCCGCTCGTAGCCAACGCTGACAAAATTGTCCCGGCCGAGCTTTTCCGCCATTGCCTGTCGTCGCGTCACGAGGCCGTCGAAAATCGAATCGAGCTGCGCTTGATGCGTAGCAAACCAGCCCCATCGCAACTGGCCCGCCTCGTGGCGCACCTGGCGATCCTGGTGATCATTGAGAGCCTTCATATCCTCGAGCGTTTGTGTCTTGCCCTGAAATTCAAACTTCGCCGACGCCAACAGCTCCGTGTAACTCGCCTCCAGCTTCGCTTGCTCGACGAGGTCCCCCTCAATCGCCGGATCAAAGGACGCGATGTCACATCGCCAAAGTTCAAATGCATGCGCCCCAAAATGCTCTACCAGTGCCTCCCGATGCGGGCTCGCCACCAGCTTTCGCTTCATCCCCACCGCCAAATTCGTCAGCTTCGGCTCCAGCTCATCGCGCATCTCACGCGCCCGCTTGTAATCCTCATTCCGCGTATCCTGCTGGAAGCGGATATAAGCCAATACACTCCAACTCCCCAACCGACGCCGCAACGCATCCCATTGCTCGACGGCCGCAATCGCCCCACAAGCGGACGCAGTAGCGTCCAGCGCCGCCCCAATCCGCGCATACTCCGCAGCCACCTCCTCATAAACCGGTGCCGGCAATTCGTACTCCTTGAAGTCTGTGTTGCTCATGTTCGTGGATACGGTTAATCGGCACCGGGACGACCCCGAAATTACGCCTCAGTTAGCAAGTTCATCAGCTAGCACAGCTCAATTCTCCATCGCGCCGGCCTACAAAAAGCAGATTCACTTCATTTCGCTCATCGTAGGATGAGGGTTTTACCGAGCAATTTCCCCAGCCCTGTCAATCATAAGAAATTGCTTTTTGTACGCTGGCGCGTCAATGGGTTTTTAGGCCCAGTTCGGGTCGGAGTAGGATGTGAGGCTATCGTTCGGGCAAAAATGATAGCTGGCATGAATGCTGGCGGGCGTGCAACAAAGTTACTGCGTCCACCAGCATATGAATAACCATCAGGAAAGTTCTAGCTCTCAAGTTTGCGGGGAGCAATTCGCATGCGTATCGTCCAACCCTGAAAGTAAAACGACAACTACCCGCCCAGCAGAGTCGCCAACGCCGTCTGGCCTATACAGGTGTTTTTTGGTGATTTCTCGAGATGATCGAGGGCCTTCTTAAGCACTTCCGCCGAGAATGGCTTCGTCAAAATAGTGCCGTCCACGTATTTGATGAATGCGTCAATCTTGGGGTTGTCGCGATGGCCGCTCATGAACAGGAATCGCCTGCATAACGCCGGCCGAACGCGAAACACCGCCAGATAGAACAAGTCTCCGGCGAAATTCGGCATCACCATGTCGCAAAGAATGAAGGTAAAATCGCGTGCAACGATCCTCTTAAGGGCTTGAGCGCCGTCCGGTTCAAACTCCACTTCGAAGCCCCAATTCACCAGATGCTCGCGTATCAACGCAGCCAGCGGCAAATCATCATCCACAATGAGAACACTGCGCGCCGCACCGCCGTTTGCCGGAGAACTCATAATAGGACGATTAAACTGGTTGTCTTGGCGGGCGGCAAGAAAAACGTAGGGAGAACACTGACATTCACTGTGAATTATTAGTCTAAGCGTTGCAGCTGCAGTCCAAAAAAATAAATGATAGACGGCATGAATGCCGGCGGGGGTGCAACGAACTTGCTCCGTCCATCAACATATGAACCTACCACCAGGAAAGTTCTAGAGTGATTGCCAAAAGTAATTTCGGGAAAGGTGAAGCGGGGAACCCGGCAGTGCTAGGCGCGAGTAGCATCCGCGAAGCGGTGCAGCGACTATACAGTTCTGACTGCGCGCATGTCCTCATGGACCTGTAAGGAACGAGCAACAACGCAATGCCGGGTTCCCCGCTTCAGCCGTAGGCCGGGGGGCTTTTGTCTTTTGGCTTCCTTGTCGGTCTCGGCAAGATCCACCAGGGATATTGACTTCGATCTCCGCCTCGCCAAAAACCAAAATCCCTCCCGCCATTCCGGAAATTAAATTTGGCAATCGCTCTAACTCTCAAGTTTGAGCAAGTCGCAAGCAAGCTTTCAACCCAACCCAACACACCAGCAGATCAAGCTCGCCTCCACCAGTTACGTCTAGCACTGAGCGGGCAGCGACAGAATTGTGGGCGAATACGCGGAAATTGTGCAGCTACGTCTTGAAATTCTTTCTGAAAGATCCGAATCTCTTCCTGTCAATCAACTCTGCAGTGCAGGGTTCGGTTTATCAAGCATACCCCACCCCTCAGTCGATAAGGGCGAAACGTTTCCCACCGAGAAGGCACTGCATAAGCGCTGCCCGATTGGAAAGCGATTCGCCTCGGCAGATAGAAATCACTTGTAAAACATTCCTCTCTTGTAAAGTATTCACCCACCCCAGATATCGGGAAAACCATTATGCACAATTGTCTCCGCAGTCGAACTGCCTTTGCATCTATCTTGTTATTGGCCTGGTGTGCTCTCGGGTCAAATTTACGCGGCGATTGCCCTTATATTGCGCTCACGCCATCCATTTTGGCGGATCAAACCAACGGCGTTCCGGTAGACATCACGTTTTCGGCCAGCAGTCCGACGTCTCAGCTTACGACGAGTCTGTCGGCAGCCCATTACCAGCATCAGGCCACGCTGCTTAATGATGGTAGAGTCCTGGTCGTTGGTGGCTTGGACGAGAACGCTAACGTCACCGCTGATGCTGAGATTTATGATCCGACGACGGCGCTCTGGTCGACCGTGCCCCTGAGCCCCGCTGCTTATGAAAATGTGCAGGCGCTGCTGCCAAACGGGAAAGTGCTGGTGGCGGGCGGATACGATAACGATTTTAATGATGTATTAAGCGCTTATCTTTTCGACCCGACAAATAATACATGGTCCACGACAACGCCTCTGCCATCAGGGCATCTTGGACCAGCTATAGTTCTGAAGGATGGGAGGGTCCTGGCCGTCGGAAATGATACGCTGCTCTACGATCCGGTTGCGCAAACCTGGACACCATCGGGCTCACTCAATGAGCCGCGAGAAGATTTCACTTTCACCGCGACCTTGCTGGCTGATGGCAGGGTACTCGTCGTAGGCGGCCAAGGTGACATAGACAATGTTTACGACTCCGAGATATACGATCCCTCCACTGGCACATGGATGGTGAGTGGCACGACCCACTACGGTTTTTACGATGCGACTGCGACGCTCTTGCCGAACGGTAAGGTGCTCGCTATCGGCGGCCTCAGCGACGCACCTCAAGCTGAAGTGTATGATCCGGCGACCGGACAATGGACCGTAGTGTCCGCTCCTGCGACAACCCGCTACGGTCATACGGCGACACTTTTATCGAATGGCCGAGTTATGATCCAGGGCGGAGTTAGTCGCGACGGCGAACTCCTCCAAACTGCCGAACTATACGATTATGCGACGGACACCTGGTCGACGGCGGTACCAATGCAGGCGCATCACTTGGTAGGAAGCGCCACGTTACTTGGCGACGGCACAGTCCTTGTTGTCGGCGGCAGAGCGGATGACGATTATGTCGGCACGACGGCCGCCGAGATTTTCCATCCGAATATTCCGGTAACGGGAGCGACGTTCGCCGTGACGAGCGGAACATTGCCGAGCGGTTTGTCACTTGCGGCGAACGGTTTGCTAACGGGCACGCCAAATGAGTCCGGGACCAGCGCCTTTACGATCGCCGCAACAGATACGAATGGGTGCATGGGTTCTCAGGATTATTCGGTTTCCATGACATGCTCGACGATTACGCTGACTCCCGCCTCACTTCCTGATGGACAGGCTGGGACTGTTTACCATCAGTCAATGTTAGGTTTCGGTGGAACGGCTCCTTACTCTTTTGCAGTGACGAGCGGCTCGCTGCCAAATGGCCTAAGCCTCGACTCCGGCACAGGGGCCGTTTCCGGCACTCCAACTGCGACGGGCAGCGACACATTCACAATCACAGCGACGGATACCAACGGCTGTACCGGGAGCAGCAATTACACAGTCAATGTGGTTTGTCCGACCATTACGCTCGGAGGCTTGCCAAATCTCTTTACGACCCTGCACAGCTTCACGGCACTACGAGGTCTTGTGGGCACGAACAGCGACGGAGAGTATCCGAACGGATTGATTTTATCGGGCAACACCCTGTATGGGACGGCGCGAGTAGGCGGCAGTTCGGACAATGGCACGGTGTTCGCCGTCAACACCGATGGCACGGGTTTTACGACCCTGCACAGTTTCACTGGCGGCAGCGACGGAGCTTTTCTGGTAACCGGCTTGATTTTATCGGGCAACACATTGTATGGGACGACAGGGGATGGCGGCAGTTCGGGCGCTGGAACGGTGTTCGCCGTCAACACCGATGGCACGGGTTTTACGACCCTGCACAGCTTCACGGCACTAGGAGTTTTTACGGACACGAACAGCGACGGAGCTTATCCGAAGCGGCTTGATTTTATCGGGCAACACCCTGTATGGGACGGCGAACGTTGGCGGCAGTTCGGGCGGTGGCACGGTGTTCGCCGTCAACACCGATGGCACGGGTTTTACGACACTTCATAGTTTCACTCGCGGCAGCGACGGAGCTTATCCGAAGCGGCTTGATTTTATCGGGCAACACCCTGTATGGGACGGCACCGCAGGGCGGCAGTTCCGACCAGTGGCACGGTGTTCGCCGTCAACACCGATGGCACCGGTTTTACGACCCTGCACAGTTTCACAGGCACCATTAGGTCCGTTACTGGATTTGATACCAACAGCGACGGAGCTGGTCCGCAAGGCGGCTTGATTTTATCGGGCAACACCCTGTATGGGACGGCGACCGTAGGCGGCAGTTCGGGCGCTGGAACGGTGTTCGCCGTCAACACCGATGGCACGGGTTTTACGACCCTGCATAGTTTCACTGCAGCGACGGAGCTTATCCGACGTGCCGGCTTGATTTTATCGGGCAACACCCTGTATGGGACGGCGAACGGTGGCGACAGTTCGGGCGGTGGCACGGTGTTCGCCGTCAACACCGATGGCACGGGTTTTACGACCCTGCACAATTTCACTTTCGGCAGTGACGGAGAGTAATCCGAATGCCGGCTTGATTTTATCGGGCAACACCCTGTACGGGACGGCGACCGGAGGCGGCAGTTCGGGCGGTGGCACGGTGTTCAGTTTGGGTCCGAATTGCAATCTTGGAGTCAGCTACAACACAATGATTGCGGCCAGTGGTGGCGTGCCGCCTTACGCCTATGCCATGACCAGCGGTTCATTGCCGAGCGGCTTGTCCCTAGGCACGAATGGTTCTCTGACCGGCATCCCGCTTGCCGTGGGCACGAGCACGTTCACTGTAACGGCAACGGAAACGAACGGCTGCACCGGCAGCACCGATTACACCGTGGCCGTTTTGCCCAGCGGCTCGCTCCTGGATACAACCAAGCCGACAATTAGTATCACTTCGCCCGCGAACAAAGGCGCATTCAGCTCGCCCTTGATCCAAATCTTGGGATCGGCGCACGATTCACTGGGAACGGTAAAAAGCGGAGTTGTGCTGGTACGGTATTCGTTGAATGGCGGATCACAACAACTGGCGGGAACAATAAACAAATTCACCAATTGGATGGAGAGCGTCACTTTGCAGCCAGGTTGGAACTCGTTTGTCGCGCAGGCACTGGACTTCCGCGGCAATGGGTCGCTCCTGGCCAGCAACATTTATTTCTATGGCGCGACGGCAAATGCAGTCGGTAAATACAACGGTTTATTCTATGAAACCAATGGGTCTGGTGCGCCAGTCATCACCGAGCTAAGCGCGGGTGCTGTTCTGAACGTGAACGTCACAATCAGTCGCACCTATAGCGGCAGAATTTATCTGGCTGGGACGAATTATGCATTGGCAGGAAGTTTTGATCTCGCCGGAAACAGCGCCGCGACCGTCAGCCGGGCGCATTCAGGCAAGCCGGATTTGGCCGTGAACCTGCACGTTGATTGGACCGGCGCGACCAAGCAGATGACGGGGACCGTTTCATGCCTGGCCGAAGGATGGTCCTCATCCTTGCTCGCCGATCTCGCCGTTTATAGCAGGGCGAATCCGTATCCTTCACCGGCTCGTTACACCATGGCCATTCCACCTGCGACCAACGCGCCGACGGATTCACCCGGCGGCTACGGTTATGGGCTGGTTACGAATACGCCAGCTGGAATGATCTCGCTGACGGGCGCACTGGCGGATTCCACGCCGCTTTTGCAATCGGTGCCGATTGCACAGGGCGGTCGTTGGCCGTTGTATGTGAATTTATATAAAGGTCAGGGATTGCTGGAAGGTTGGCTGGATTTTAGCAGCGGTGTGCCTGCTGGTGAGGTGACTTGGATTAAACCAGCAAATCCTGCTGGAGTAAAACTGACGACTTACTTGGGCGGTTTCACCAACATGGTGACTGTCTTTGGATCTGTCTACGCACCAGTTGCACCTGCGATTACACCTGCCCACGGCCTGTTAGAGATTACTGATGGCTCGGGATTGAGTTTGCCGCTCACGATCAATGCCGAGGTCAATAATAATAACACGATCGTATCATTGCCGGGCGCGACGAACACGTTGACCGGTTCGATTGCAGCCCCGACCGGATTGCTCAAGGTTAGTTTTCACCGGGTCGGCAAGGCTACAAAAAACGCCGTAGGTGTGGTGTTGCAGAGCAGTAATGCTGCATACGGGGCGTTTATCGGCAACAACGATGGAACGGGTAAGACCAACACGGGGGCAATTTATCTGCATTGAGACACAACTTGGGAGCGGAAGTGGCTGCCAAAAATAACCATATCCTTCACGAGTTAAGTCTAGCCCCGGGCGAGTAGTG
Organism: uncultured Verrucomicrobiae bacterium; assembly: GCA_963702845.1. Taxonomy (GTDB): domain Bacteria; phylum Verrucomicrobiota; class Verrucomicrobiia; order Limisphaerales; family Palsa-1400; genus JAICXV01. The sequence continues at coordinate 3,255,039 of OY969763.1, forward strand.
ACAGAATTGTGGGTGAATCCGCGGAAATTGTGCAGCTACGTCTTGAAATTTTTTCTGAAATATCCGAATCTCTTCCTGTCAACCGAACCCTGCGGTGCAGGGTTCGGTTGACCGGCCAACTCATTCCGGTGGAATGCAGCGCCACCGCCATTCGGGCCTTTCTCGGTGAGAGAGGGTTTATGCGATGCGTGAAAACGCGCCGCTCATATAACTCTTGAGCGTATAAAAAAATTCTGTGGCTGTTCGGAGCGAGGATTTTTGGAATTTGGCGAGGCTTTGACGAAGGATCATACCCGCAGCGGTCTGTGACTGAGTCGAAACGAAGCCAAAACTCAAAAAGACCGCTCTCCCCTCTGTTCAGCCGAATGGACACAGCATTTTTTTATACGCTCTGAAACTCAAAGAACCCTAAGAATCCGTCAGTGAACGGTTGACATTCGCCGACACAACATTCCGGTTTGGCACTTGCAGATATTTCGTCGCGATTGCTCTTGTCATAGAAAATGTCAAACATAAGATTCATTCATCCTAACTCTACTGCACATCGGAGCGGACTTGTATGCGTTCAACGCATCGGCACGGTAATAGGCATAGACAAAAGAATTAATCAATCGGAAGACATGGACGGGAATCAAATCCTTGGCCCTTCACATTATGAAAACCATCACACTCCTCGCTTTAACGTTTCTGAGCGTCTGCTGTATTAACGCTTCCAGAACCATCTTCGCGGGCCGGGGTAACTATGGAAGCACCGGCAGCGCGGCGCGGTTCTAATTACCCGAGAACGTTACCACTGCCTCTACCGGACAATCCTCACCGTCGATATTCCTCCAAAAAAAGCTATGAAAATCCAATCCATGTCTTCCTGTAAAATGTTCTTGGCCATACTGGCTCTAGCCATGCTCATCGGGATGCCGATGGCCGCCCGGGCGACCGTCACCATCAGCACCCAGCCGGTCAGCCTGGCGCTGACCCTCGGGGACCAGGCCGTCTTCAACGTCACCGCCTCCGGCGCCGGGACGCTTGCCTACCAGTGGAAAAAGAACGGGAACTCCATCGGCGGCGCCACCCTCGCGTATCTTCTGATCAACCCCGTGGCCTTCAGCGATGCGGGAAATTACACCGTGGACGTGACCGACACCGGCGGCACCGTGACCAGTAGCGCGGCTGGGCTGGGGGTCAATTCACCCAAGAGCGGCAGTCTGGATTTCTCCTTTGCCGGCGGCTCTGTTGTGGACGGCACGATCCAATCCGTGGCGGTGCAGAGCGATGGCAAGGTGCTCATCGGGGGAGGGTTCAGCACCGTCAACGGGACGTCGCGCAACTTCATCGCGCGTCTGAACAGTGACGGCACGTTGGACACCGGATTTGGCAACGGCCTGGCCGGGGCCGACAGCACGGTCAATTCCGTGGCGGTGCAGAGCGATGGCAAGGTGCTCATCGGGGGAGCTTTCACCACCGTCAACGGGACGGCGCGCAACGGTATCGCGCGTTTGAACAGCGACGGCACGTTGGACACCGGATTTGGCAACGGCCTGGCCGGGGCCATCGCGGTCGTATCCGTGGCGGTGCAGAGCGATGGCAAGGTGCTCATCGGGGGAGGGTTCACCACCGTCAACGGGACGGCGCGCGGCAGTATCGCGCGTCTGAACAGCGACGGCACTTTGGACACCACCTTTGGCAACGGCTTGGTCGGGGCCAACAACACGGTCAGATCCGTGGCGGTGCAGAGTGATGGCAAGGTGCTCATCGGAGGAGATTTCACCCTGGTCAACGGGACGGCGAGCGGGAGAATAGCGCGTCTGAACAGCGACGGCACTTTGGACACCACCTTTGGCAACGGCCTGGCCGGGGCCAACAACATGGTCTTTTCCGTGGCGGTGCAGAGTGATGGCAAGGTGCTCATCGGGGGAATTTTCCTCACCGTCAACGGGACGGTGCGAGCATACCTCGCCCGCCTCTATAATGACTCCAGCGCAGATGCGGACCTCTCCGCTTTGACCCTTGGCTCGGGCTCGTTGTCGCCCACCTTTGCCTCGGGCACCATCACCTATTCCAACGCCATCGCTCTCAGCGCGAACAGCTTGACAGTCACACCCACCAGCAGCGCTGCAAGTGCCGTCATCCGCGTCCGCGTTAACGGAGGTGGCTACGCGACCGTGGCCTCGGCTACACCGAGCAGTGCCCTGCCGCTCAACGTCGGCCCCAACATCATCGAAGTGCAAGTCACTTCCGCTGGTTCCACTGTAGTCAAAACCTACAGCGTCACCGTGAATGCCGTTGATACTAACGCCCCGGTCATCACCCTCAGCGGCAACGCCTCAGTCACAGCGGAATGCCACACCTCCTATATCGATCTTGGCGCAACGGCTACCGACGACTTTGCCGGCAGTGTAGCCGTGACACCCGGCGGGAGCGTCGATATCAACAGCGTGGGCGACTATACTCTCAGCTATGTCGCTACCGACCCAAGCGGCAATTCCGCCACCAACACCCGCGCCGTGCATGTGGTAGACACGACCGCGCCAAACATAACCGTCACCGGCAACGATCCGCTGATTGTCGAATGCCACGGCACGTTCTCCGATCCCGGTGCCACCGCGTCTGACACCTGCGCGGGCAACTTGACCGGCAGCATCAGCACCAGCGGTTCCGTCAATGCCAACGCGGTCGGTTCTTATACACTGACCTACAGCGTGTCGGATGGTTTCAACAGCACCTCTGCCACTCGCATTGTGACTGTGGGCGACTCGATTGCTCCGAGCGTTACCCTGAACGGTGCACCTGATGTCACCGTGGAATGTCATGGCGTCTACACCGAACTCGGTGCGACGGCCAGCGATTCCTGCGACGCCAGCGTTACAACGGCCACCATCACCGGTGGATCGGTCAATGCGAACCTCGCTGGTGATTACACCTTGACCTATTCTGCGACCGATTCCGCGGGCAACAACAGCAGCTCGACCCGCGTGGTGACGGTGAGTGACGCTACGCCGCCGACGGTGGTGGCAAACGCGACCAATGTCATCGTTGAATGTCACGGGACGTTTACCGACGCCGGTGCAACGGTGGGAGATACCTGCGATTCTAATCCAGTGGTCGTAACCAATAACCCGGTCAACGACGATACAGTCGGTGTCTACACGGTCACTTACACCGCCACCGACGCGGGCGGCAACAGCGCTTCGGCCACGACGCTAGTCACCGTCAGCGACACCCAGGCGCCAATCATTAGTGTTCTTCCTGGGGCCGTGACCACCGAATGTCACGGCAGCTACACTGATCCCGGAGCGACGGCAAACGACGCATGCGAAGGCTCGGTCTCGGTCAATACCAGTGGCACGGTGGATGTGAATACGGTGGGTGATTACACCCTGACCTACAGCGCGACGGACAGCGCCAGCAACGCCTCAATCTCCTATCGCACTGTAACAGTCGCCGATACAACGGCTCCCCTTGTTACCCTGAATGGTGGCGATTCTACCATTTGCCAGCTCAGTTCTTACTCGGAAGCCGGCGCGACGGCGAACGACAGTTGCGAAGGCAACCTAAGCGTGACGGTGACGGGTTCAGTCGATCCGGGCACCGTTGGTGCCTACACCTTGACCTACACCGCAACGGATTCGAGCAACAACTCAGGTTCACAAATCCGCGTCGTGAACGTCATCGCTTGCACGCCGGTCATCAGCGTCCAACCGCAATCACAAAACCTCATCGCCAGCCAGACCCTGACCTTGAGTGTCACTGCTTCAGGCACGGGCATCACCTATCAATGGAAGAAAGACGGTTCACCGATTGCCAACGCCACCGATTCGTCCTATTCCAAGGTGAACATCACCACGTCTGATGCTGGCTTTTACAGCGTCGATGTCACCGTCGGCGGTACCACTCCCAGCGATCCGGCGATGATCACCGTCAGCAATCTCGGCATCATCACTCAACCGCTCTCACAAAACGGCGTGGTCGGCACTACCAACACTTTCACGGTCGTTGCCGCAGGGACGCCGACGCTTCGCTATCAATGGCTGAAAAACGGCGTGAAGATTCCCAAAGCCACAAATTCCACGTGTGCCATCAAGGTCGCTGCGACCAGCGGAGCAATTTATTCGTGTGTGGTCAGCAATGGACCGGTTTCAACGGTGACCAGTTCTGGCGCCGCTCTCGCCATTTATGCGAAGACCACCATCACCAACCCGGCGAACAACAAGAACAAGACGCCAGGCAACAACGTGACCTTCAAAGCCGTTGGCCACGGGACCGGCACGCTCAGCTACCAATGGGAATTCAATCCAGGCACGGGATTCGCAGGTCTGTCCGACAGCGCCCGCATCATCGGCTCCACTTCAAGTAACCTGACGATCATCAACATTCAGTCAGGGGATATCGGAACCTACCGTTGCACTGCGGCTAATGTCGCCTCTTCCGCCACGTCGGACGGTATCGCGCATGGTATCTTGAGCGAGATTCCAGACGCCACCGCACCGGTCGTGACGATCCTGGCCCCGCTGAACAAGGCCAAAATGACTAATGGATTGGCTGTGACCGGCCAGACGAACGTCGCGCCCGAGGTTGATATCTCCGGCAAAGCGGTTGACAACGGATTGATCACCGACGTCACCCTGACACGAACAGTGCCGTTGAGTGCTGGCACGGCTGCCGTCATGACTCACTCGAAACCCGGCAAAGTCACCTGGACCAACCATGTGACACTGGTGGATGGCACCAACACCTTTGTCGCCATGGCGACCGACTCAGCCGGCCTCATCGGGACCAGTGTCGCCCGGACCTACTACTTGCTCACACCGGCGACTCTTGCCGTCAACATCACCGGCAACGCCGGCAAGAGCAAAGTAGTTGGAAAAGCCTCAGCCTTTGGCACCCCGACCAACGGTGTGTCGTTGGACATCGGCATCGGCTACACGATCACAGCACAGCCGGCGGCGGGCAAAGTGTTCCTCAACTGGACCGACGCCTTCGACAATATTCTCACGACGAGCAAGACAAACAACTTCATCATGAGCAGTGGTTTGATGTTGAAAGCGAACTTCGCTCCGTAAGCAGGCGGAAGAATATTTAAAGCGCCCTCGATGCAAATCGGGGGCGCTCTTTTTGTTGGTAACCCCATGTGCAGTGCCAAGGTGCAAGCAGTAGTAACGACCTGCTCGGAATTACTTCGACTTCTTACGACCGAATACGCCGCAATTCTCAAACATTTTCTTGCATTGTTTTTTAAGATTTATTAAATATTTTCCTGTCAATCAACCCTGCGGTGCAGGGTTTGTGCGACCGGCCAACTCATTCCGGTGGAATGCAGCGCCCCCGCCACTCGGGCCTTTCTCGGTGAGAGAGGGTTTAAGCGAATGCGTGAAAACGCGTCCGCCATATAACTCTAGAACTCTAAAACTCAAAGAATCCTAAGAATCCGTCAACGAACTGTTGTCGTTCGCTGACACCAACGTGCCGGCGTTTGTACCGGCTTTGAAAGATTGCAGCTATGCACACACCAGAGACCGTCCGTCGTTTTGTCGAACTCCGCGCCCGCGGTTGGACCTATGCGCGCCTGGAGACCGAACTCAATGTCACCAAACCCACCCTCATCGACTGGAGCCGCAAGCACCAGTTCGAGATCCAAAACCTTCACGCTATCGAGCTCGAAGCGATGCGCGCAAAGTGGCTCGCCTCGACATCGGAACATGTCGATGCCGTGGGCGAACAGTTGCGCCGTGTCGAAACCGAGCTCGCCACCCGCAATCTCACAGAACTAACCACGCCTCAACTCATGAGCGCTGCCCGCAACCTGCGTCGCCAGATCGAGCAAGCCACCGGCCCGCTCCAGTTCAGCGTTCCCGTAAACGAAATTCCTTCCGCCGAATTCCATGAACAGGTCCAGGATTGGAAAGCCTGAACCACCAAATCGGTTGCCGGTAAAGAAAAGGTAAAGAAATGGTAAAGTTTTTATCGGTCGGGCGTGCGTGCGAACCGGACGTTCCGGACGCGCGCGCCGCTCTTCGGAGGTCAGGTGAGTAAACGTAAGTTGCGCTGTCGGACGTTCCGACCGGTAAAGAAAAAGTAAACAAATGGTAAAGTTCCAGCCCATGCTCCGACGTCGACGCGATGCATCTCGCTCCGTTGTGCGACGGCACGTTCATTACCACATGCGTCGTCTCAACCGCCCGTGCCTTCGGAATCTGCCCGGCTACCGGCGCGGTCCCGACGACTTATCTAAAGCCATCACTGCCATGAACCGCGCCATCCGCGCCCATCGCCGACTAGCCAAGCTGGCTCCTGAAATCTTCGACTCTACCGAAGTGAACCGCCTCGCTCACCGCCGCAGGCAAGACGCCGAATGGCAAGCCGTTTGGGAACCCGCACTGATCGAAGTCTACGGACCGTCTCCTCCCGAAGAGTCCCATCGTGACCCTTTAGCAGACCAACCACAGTTACCACGATGTGCTCGCACCCGACGTGTCATTGAGCGCGAATACGCCGAATGGAAATTCTGGATGGAAGCCAGCCACATCGCCCAAAAACGCTACCAACAACGTCGGCCTCATGCGCTGCCGTCACTCTGCCAACTGGCCCGACTCCTTGATGCCGCGATGACTCTCGGCCGTCTCGCCTGCGGATCGTTCAATCCCGCTTCAGAACCGCCCGCCCACGCGCAAGCGTTGACAGATCTCAAACGCGCCTACGGCCCCGAAGCTTTAGCCGCAAGAGAGGCCGAAGCTTTGGAGAGACAGAAGGCTGCGCCGCCCCCGCAACCGCCTCCAGTTCCACCCCCACCTTACGCCGATACAAAAAGAGACATCATCCAGGTTCCTTTGCCACCACGCCCCCTTCCGCGAAATCGGGCCGACGAACACCCGGTTGCGCGCCTGTTTAACGACCTGTTCGGAGTGCAATAACAAATTCACGTGGTCCAGTCAGGAATGCCTCCTTCCGTCTGTGTCCATCTGCGGTGACTCAATCAGATTGACTAACCCCCTGTGCATATTAATCTCCGCTCAATTCTCCAGAACGATTGAAACAGTGCCCCTATTGCGGAAAAGAATATCCTGACGAGATCAGGGACTGTCCGATTGATGAAACGCGGCTCGTTGTCGCAAAGGAAAATCCGCGCGTCGAAACAGTCCAGACAGTCCTGACATACGATTCTCCTCCGTCGACGCCAAACAGCCGTCGTTATGATTACAACGGCAGAATGTATTTTCGCCGCAAGACCGCAGTGGGTTTGGGTGTCGTTGGATTGCTAAACTTATACTTCGCTGCCACGAACGACCGTGGCTTGATCATCAAAAATTTCGGCGCGCAATTCGACAAAGACGGAGCCACTGTTTTTTACCTGTTTGTAGGACTCGCATGCAGTCTGCCCGCGGTGCACTTTGCACTTGCCTGGTGGCGCAACAAACGTCATCCGCAATCCATAACGATGGATGAAGAAGCGATTTGGATTTCTGCCAATCCAACCGGTTACCATAAGATAAATCTCTCGGACATTATCTCGCTGACGGACAAATTGAGCCCTCACGAGCATCGAAGTCATCGCGAAGCTCTCCATGGTGACGCTATCAAACCTCGAGGCCTGGTCATTTGCACAGTGCATGGCGAATTTAGAATCGTTTACCTTGGCCTCTCGCCAACGGATTACGAAGAGATAAAAACGCGACTCGAGCTCCACTTCGGAACCACCATCGCTAAAGTAATGGCATAGGATTTAAGTCATCGCGAAGCCGCTCCGAAATCGCGTTTGTTATGCTCGTGCCGTTTTTCGTTGTCAGCCGCCATCAAACGTATAGGATACAGATAACCAGCACAGAAAAAGCGTCTGACCGACTAACAACTTCGATGCCGCGTTTGCAAGAATTTCGGGAAACCATGGTGAAACTCTATACTGACTCGCTCAGCGCCTGCCCTTTTGTCCCAACTAAGTAATCCGAACCAAGACACCATGAAAACCTCATCCCACTCGCTCTGGGCGACGTGTATTCGCCTCACCCTCGTGTTCGTCACCGCACTGCTCGCCCTTTCGGCACATGCGACGGGGTCGTCAACCGTCGTCATCAGCCAGGTATATGGCGGTGGTGGTAACAGTGGCGCGACATACCAAAATGACTTTGTTGAACTGTTCAACAAAAGCGGAACGGCCGTAAGCCTGAACGGCTGGTCGATTCAATACGCTTCAGCAGCTGGCACCTTCGGAGCTAATGACTTGAATCTGCCAAACGTCAGCATTCAGCCCGGACAATATTATTTGATTCAGCTAGCCAGTGGCGGCGCCGTCGGCTTGGTGTTGCCGACGCCCGATGCGACCGGTACGATAAATATGTCTGGAACAGCGGGCAAGGTAGCTTTGGCGAATACGACGACCGGGTTGGGCACGGTAACCCTGCCCGACGCACGAATCGTTGACTTGATTGGCTATGGATCCACGGCTAGCGTCAGTGAAGGCGGCACAAAAGCACCCGCTCCGTCGAACACGACTTCGGACCAGCGCGGCAGTAGCGGTTGCTCTGATACAGACAATAACGCTAACGATTTTACCACTGGCACCCCGGCACCACGCAACTCTGCCACAGCCACGCATTCATGTGGAGCAGGAGCTCCCACCCAAGTACGCATTGAAACAGCGAACGACGGAACCGGCGCTGCCGTTGGCACAATCAATGTCGCAGCAGGCGCATCTCTTACTGTTTATGCAGTCGCGCGTGACGCGTCGTTAAACTTCATCAGTGCAACTAACGGCACCTGGTCGTTCGCCAGCAAAACTGGCGGTGTAGTTGACGGCGACCTCGTTGCCGCTGGAGGTGGATTCAGCGCCACATTGACAGGCCACGTTACCGGCACGGCAGTCATCGACGTCGCAACTGCAGGACTCACAAGTGTCGACTCAGGGACGATTACCGTCACCAATGGCACCCCAACTCAACTGAGCATCGAAACTCAAGCAAACGGCAACGGCAGCGTCATCGGTAGCCAAACGTTGCCCACCGGCAACAGTCTCGTCGCGCGCTCAATCCGTCGCGATGCTTTTAATAATCTCGTCGATAACGTTGCTGCTGATTCATGGTCGTTGACCAGCATCGGGGGCGGCGTCGTCGCAGGTGATCTCGCGGTCGATGCGGGCAATAAATTTGCCATTCTCACCGGCAATGCCGCTGGTAACGCCGTAATCACGGCGACCTCCGGTGCGCTCACCGGAAATTCCGGCACGATTACAGTCGCGGCCGTTGCGCCGACCATTACAGCGCCTCCGCCAAGTTACACGACGAACGCTGGAGTTAACGTGACATTCTTTGTCAGCGTTTCAGGTTCCACTCCCCTCACCTATCAATGGAAGAAAAACGGTAACGACATTTCTGGTAAGACCGACTCAACCCTGGTTCTTACCGGCGTCACCAAGCCGGATGAAGCAAGTTACAGCGTTGGCGTCACCAACGCTTTCGGCGGAGCTGTCAGCTCAGTCGGCACGCTGACGCTCAACGTCAATGCATTCACGTTGCTGACATACAATGTGAACGGAAATTTTGCGTCGCACTGGACCATTGACGATCCCAAGGTGCGGGCGTTGACAAACCAGTTGACGTATCTGCAGCCCGACATCATTACGTTCAACGAAATACCGAACGGCTCCAATGCGACTCTGAACGCCATCATCGCAGCCTGCCTGCCCGGATATATTTCGACACAAACCAGCGCGGCAACCGATGGCGGGATTCGCAGCGCTGTTGTCAGCCGCTGGCCGATCATTTCGTCCAACAGCTTTTTCCATAACCTCGACCTGACACCGTGGGGCGCGGCGGGCCAGACCTATACTCGCGACCTTTATATCGCCAAGATCCAGGTCCCTGGCATGAGTAAGCCGCTGAACGTGGCGACGTCACACCTCAAATCCAATGATTCTGGCAATCCCGCGGCCCAGAATGCTTGCATGAGGCGCGCCGCGGAAGCGAATGTCGTCTCGAACTTCTTCTTTAATTTCAAACAGACCAATACCGACTACTACGTCATGACAGGTGATTGGAACCAGAGCATTAATGATCTAACGACCTGTGACCCGACCAACAAGCCTGCGGAATCGATCACGGCGAGTAATTTCACCGGGCTGTTCCTGACGACGCCGAGGGATCCGAATGCCCCCGGTGACACGACGAATTATCTCACTCACTCCATTGCAGTGGGTCAACAATTTAACGATCGCTATGACTACATCGCGCCGTGCGGAACTCTTTTTACGAACATCAGTACGAGCAAAGTTTTCCGTACCAGCACCCTGCCCTCGCTCACTGGCACTGGATTGAATGCCAACGATGACTCCACCACCTCCGACCACCTGCCGGTGCTGATGTCGTTTAACAATCCAGAAACATCGTCACCATCGTTTGCCCTTCAACCAGCCAACACGACCGCGAATGCAACTACTACTGCGACGTTGTCCGCTGTCGTCGGCGGCGCAACACCGTTGACCTATCAGTGGTATAAAGGGAATACGATTCTCAACAACGGCACTGCCACATCGGGCGCAACGATCTCAGGTTCCACGACGGCCAATTTGACACTCGGCGGAACGGGAGTTCTCTCGACGGACGCTGGAAGCTACAGCCTCGTCGTTACCAATGCGCTCGGCGCCGCGACCAGCGCCACCGCCATCCTCACCATCCTGGATCCCGCGATTCTGACCAACCCAGCCCATCAAACGAATAGCGCTGGTGCCACAGTTACATTTACTGCGACAGCTGGAGGCACAGCGCCCGTCACATTCCAGTGGCAACACGCTGGCACGAACGTTGTCAGTGGCGGAACCTACAGCGGCGTAACCTCAACCACATTGAGCATCGCCGGCATCGTCTCAACCGATGCAGGTAGCTACAATTTTATCGCCAATAACAGCTTCGGCTCGGTGACCAGTTCCTTCGCGCGTTTAGTCGTAACGGCGCCTGCAACCGTCACTTCTCCACCCTCCAGCACAACAGTCAATGCCGGTGTAACGCTTCTATTGAGCGCAACAGCCAGTGGCTCACCTACTCCCAGTACGCATTGGGAACGTAACGGTGTTACGATTACAAACTGCACCGCGTGTTCCGCGGGCAACTTTGGAATCTCTGGCGCAACGGGTGGTAATTTGCGCATCACCAACGTGATTGCAGGCGACGCCGGCAGTTACACGTTCGTTGCCAGCAACTCAACCGCCAACGTGACTTCGACCGTTGCGATCGTCGTGGTCAACGACCCATTCATCACTCTGCAACCTGTCGACACTGGAGCAGCCATCGGCGGCAGCGCCATTCTCAAAGTGCTTGGCTCAGGCACTGCGCCGATTACGTATCAATGGAAGAAAAATGGAAACAACCTGACGGACGGCGCGAAGTACACGGGATCTACCAGCACCAATTTAACGATCGGTAATATCGCCGTAAGCGATGCGGCTGCATATAGCGCCATAGTCACCGGTGCCGGAGGCACATTAACCAGCAGCTCGGCACAATTGGTGGTAACTGGCTCCAATGGTGAAATTTTACTAACCACCAATATTTACAACCAGAATTTTGACAGCATCGGTACTGCTGCCCCGGCAACACTGCCTCCCGGCTGGGTCATGTCGCCGCAAAGCGGTGGAGCGACTCCCACGTTCGCGGCAGGCACAAATACCGTCACGCAACAAGCGAGTTCGGGTGCTCCTACGACCGGCGCCCGATACAATTGGGGTGATGGCAACACGCCCACCGACCGCGCAATCGGCTTCATGACCTCCAGCAGCGGCTACACCTCACCAAACAGTATTATGTTTGGTTTCGTCAACTCCACCGGCAGCAATATTTCTTCGCTGACCCTGACGTTTAATTATGAGCGCTACCGCAGCAACTCGGCCGCGGCCGCAATCACGTTCAGCACCTCGGGCGACGGCACATCCTGGAACGCAAACTATCCCACAGGCAATTGCACCTACGACACCGGCACCAGCTCTTATATGTTCACCGCGGTTCAAGTCTCCAATTGTTCCGTGACGATGAGCGGAATGGATCTCCCGACCAACGGCACCGTCTATCTCCGTTGGAATTTCAACACCACCGGCGCCAACTCCCAGGGCCTGGGATTGGATGATTTCACCTTGTCAGCAACCGTGACGGCGCCTCATGAAGTTCCCGCAACCATCACAAGTCAGCCTGTTGGCGGAACGGTATGGCAAGGAACGAACTTTACATTTGCAGTTGGAGCGCAGGGCTCAGCGCCTATCACGTATCAATGGTACAAGAACAACAGCTCCATCTCTGGTAAAACCGATTCGTCGCTTCCTTTGACATCAGTGACGCCAGCCGACAACGGAACCTATAAATGTGTCGTTCACAACGGCGGCGGCGATACTACCAGCTCGGATGCTGTATTGGTTGTGACACCTCCAGTTGCGGTAACGATCGCCCAATTACGCGCGCTGGTAGACGGCACCACTTGGACAAATGCGGACACCACCACGATTTACCAAACAACAGGAACGGTCACGACGTTCACCAACTCTGTCACCGGCAACAATACAGCCTTCGCGATGGACGATGGCACCGGTGGTATTTGGGTGTTTTTGGGAGGCGCTGCTGTTACAATCAACGCCGGCGATTCCGTGAAGGTCACCGCGCCATTGGCAAGCTTCCAGGGACGCCTTGAACTCTCAGTGGCGGCAGGAAACCCGACCGAAGGCTATTCGGTTCTGACTTCCGGCAATGTGCTCCCGTCCGTCTCTAAAGTTTCATGGACGACGTTAACGAACTTCACCGCCAACGATCCGTTGGAAGGCAAACGTGTGGCCATTGGTTTGGTCGATATGGATACGCGCACCAACACATTTGCGACAAATTCACTCCTGACCGTCACCAATCATGACGATCCCAGCCAGACGTTCCTGGTCCGTATCGATGCTCATTGCGCCGACTTCCAGGGCCAGCCCAAGCCGCAATATTGCTACATCGTCGGCACAATGGATCAGGCTACTACCAATGTGCCTCCGACAAACAACTATCGCATCGTCCCGACCCGCTTCGAGGACATCGTTTATTACCCTCCAATCGTCACGGCACAACCCGCGAACACGACTGTTAATTACGGGGGCACCGCTGTAATCAGCGCTTCACTCATTGGTGGTCACTTGCAATATTCCTGGACCAAAAACGGCAACAGCATAAGTGATGGCGGGAACGTCTCCGGCTCAACGACTGCAAGTTTAACGATTTCACCGGCGTCCTCAGCCGATGTCGGAACGTATCGGCTGACCTACGTGTTCGGCGCCGATATCTCCGGCGGCCTCTCCGCATTTGTCAACTCCTCAACCGCGACCCTCACTGTAAACGATCCGATAATTACATCGCAGCCCGCCAACGCGACTGTCGAGTGCGGCTCCAGCGCAGTGCTGAGTGTTGCCGCTTCCGGGACACCTGCCCTGACCTACCAATGGTACACACCCGACGCTAATGGCACGGCTGTTCCCGGTGGACAAAGCTCCAGTTTGACGGTGAACAACGTTCACGGCTCCACCGCCTACGTAGTAGTCGTCGGCAATGGATTGGCCGGCACGGTCACCAGCAGCAGTGCCAGCGTTACTGCTAACGATACGATTGCTCCGTCCATCACGGTGAACAGCGGCCCGAGCACAGTCTGTGTCGCCAGCGTGTATTCAGATCCGGGAGCAACGGCCAGTGATGTTTGCGATGGCACTGTCATCGCTGGCACCTCGGGCTCCGTTAACACGAGCATCGTGGGCGCTTACACGCTCACGTATACAGCCGCTGATTCAAGCCTGAACGCTACGTCTGCCACCCGCGTCGTGTCCGTCGTTAATTGCGCTGATCCAGCAATCACCGTCCAACCGGTCAACGTGATCGCCACCACCAAGAGCAACGTGACCTTCAGCATCACTGCTGCTGGAACAGGCCCCTTGGTCTATCAGTGGTACTTCGTTAAGAACGGCACCACGACACCCAAGAAGATGGTCAAGAGCGCGATCATCCCGGCTGTGACCAACGCCACGCTTAGCATCAACAACGTAGCTAACGCGGCCAATGGCGGCTCCTATTACTGCACCGTGACCAACTCGCTCCATTCAGGCGCAACCAGCACCAGCGCGACTCTGACGGTCTACGACGCGCCTTTGGTGAAAATTGCTCCGCCCAGCAAGACGTTGCTGGCTGGTTTCAACTACACCATGGTAGCCAAAGTGACCAAGGGCGCGCTCAATCAGACCCTGAGCTATCAATGGAACAAGAACGGCAATGCCATCAGTGGCGCAACCACCTCGACCTACTCGCTGGTGGATGTTCAAACCGCTAACACAGCGGTCTACTCCTGTGTGGTGAGCAACAACTCACCGACAGGCGGTTCGGCCAGTCTCTCCCTGACGGTGACTCAAGACACTGAGGTTCCCAAAGTGGTGCTCTTGTTGAAGCCAACGGACATGGCAGCCAAACACGCGTTGACCACTAACGACGTCCCCGTTGATCCGACCGGAACCAATCACGCGCCTGATGTCGACTTCCTCGGCAAGGCAGTGGATAAAGGTTTGATTGTGTCCGCCTGGGTCAGCAACGCCGTCAATCAGGCGGTGTTCCCTGCGACATTCGTGAAGAAGGTGACCGACCTGACGGCAACGAACACCGCGGCCGGCAAGCCAGCATTCTTCCTCTCACACGTGAGCATGGTAGATGGAACCAACATCTTCTGGGGTCTGGCAACGGACTCTGATGGCAACACGAGCACCACCACGAAAGGCACGCACATGTTCTTCATTGCCAATCCGCAAGCGCTGACCCTGGCGACCAGCGGAACTGGCCGTATCACCTCAGTGACCGACGCGACCTCGAAGAACTGGGGCAACCCGACCAACACAGCGGTGCTGGCGGTGGGCCATAATTACACGATAAAGGCCACGCCAATCGGTCACCTCGTTACCTTCCAGAAATGGACCGTGACAGACAGCACTGGCCCATTGGCTGATCAGACGGCCAATCCGTTGACCTTCACCATGTCCCTTGGACGGACCAATACGGCTGTGTTCTCCAACCACCCGTAATTAGGAATTAATTCACAAGGCGTCCCGCAAAAGCGGGACGCCTTTTTCAATGTTTTGAATACGCAGTTTAGACACAACGAACACTTTCCAAACCTCAACCTGCGAGCAACTTGGATGTAGCACCAGTTACTACACAGGCATCATATTTTTTCTTATTGACTGGTAATGACAAAAGTCATTGAATGACCCATATCCATCCGCAGTGCCCTGTAGATAATTTGTAGTAATCGCAGCCGATTAAAAAAAGCCGCATCTCGACAGCACAATTCTGATACAAAAACCCTCACTTCGACCCGTATGAAAAAGACCTCCCTGGCTCTGTTCGCTATTGCCATATTATTAACTCCATCGCGCATTTTTGCTGGCGCGATCACATGGAATGGCTCGGCAGGCGACAGCAAATTCACCACCCCAGGTAACTGGATCGGCAGCGTCCTACCCGGCACCGCTGATGACGCTTATTTCACAAACAACGTTACTGCGCCTTCGACCGTTGAAGTCAATGCGGCCATCACCGTGGGTGGCTTGGAATTCATTCGCGGCTTCAACACTGCGAACACCATGACGTTAGGCAATGGGACGGCTTCCCCTGTCACTATGACTTTCAGCAGCGGCACTGCCTTTCCCTTGCTCGTCGATCAAGGCTCGAGCGGCAGCGTGATCACGTTCCAGCCAACCGTAAACTCCGGTACCGCCAATTTGAGTCTCTCGGCAGCATCGGGTGGTTCTTTCAACGTTATCAACGCGGGGGCGGGCCTCGTAATCAATAGCCCAATTACCGGCTTAACCACGGCTTCGCTTACAAAGAATGGCTCGGGCATGTTGCAGTTAGGCGGATCCGTTGCCAATACCCAGGGCAACATGATCGTGCAGGCCGGAACCTTGAAATTGGATTTGTCGGGCGGAGTCAATAAGTTAAACCCGGCGCAAGTATTGCAACTTGCGGGTGGAACGGTTGATTTATCGGGCGGCACCTTTACGCAAAATTTGGGTTCCTTTGCATTCGGATCGGCAACGAACAATCGCTCTGGAGCAGGCTTTCTGACCCGCAGCAGCGGCACCAGCACCATTAATTTAAAAGCCATGTCGCGCAATGCCTCCGGATATCTGGACATTGCAACAGCGGGCATTGCCACGACAACCACCAGCGACGTTAATGGAATTTTGTTCGGAGGATCGGTCACATTAGGTGGGACTGACTGGGCGCATAGCGCGACAGCAACAGGAGGTGTTGACACGGGAATTACGGCCTACACTGGCTATACAGATGTTGGATTTGGCGGAACTATTGCCAACGCATCAACCAGCAATGTGAGATTGACCGGCGGTGCCAGTGGTAACATTGCGCTCGGCGCCGCAACAACGTTAATCAACACCTTGAAACAAGACCAAACCACGGCGACCACGATCGATACCGCCGGCAACACTTTACGCTTGGGCACCATTGGCGGCGTATTCATGCCCCCGACTGCCGGGCCTCTCACGATTGGCACAAGCGTCGGGTCTGGATTCATATCAGGCAATGCTGCTGCAAACGTAGGTGCAGAATTGCAGTGGATCAATAATTCGGCAAACGACCTCACCGTCAATGCTAAGATCACGAACAACGGCACGGGAATCATCACCAACATTGTCACCGGCACCGGACCCGGCATCGTCATCTTTGCCGCTACTGGCAGCGGCCTGTCTAATGCGTATTCGGGCCCAACCGTAATCAGTGGCACGACTCTTTCGATCAGCGCAGATTCTTGCCTGGGCACCCCGCCAATCGCAGCAGTGGTGGAAAACGTAGTTCTGAATGGCGGGACCCTGCGACACACGAGCACGACGCCAGGCGGAGCATTTTTGACCGCGACCCGTGGGATTCGTATCGGACCGAAAGGCGGCACAATCGATATCCCATCATCAAGCGCGATCCTGCTGTATACGAGCGGTCAGATCACAGCGCTTTCGTCGACGGAATACGCAACACTTACGAAATCGGGCGCCGGCACATTGCGTGTAACTACCCCTACCGCGCTTACATTTGCCAAACTGAAGGTGACTGGCGGGTTGTATCAGGGCGCAACAGACGGCACTTTTTGTACAGCTCCATCAACGCCGTTGGGTTTCGCCTCCGACATCATCACACTTGATGGCGGTGGTATCAGCGCAAACGCAGGATTCACTCTCGCTTCTCAAAAAGGCATCACTCTTGGCTCCAGTGGCGGTCGCATCGATACTTCCTCCTCACTAACCTATGCCGGTGTGATTTCCGGTTCGGGTGCTTTGACCAAAACTGGCACAAACAATAGTTCCACACTGACATTGTCCGGTGCCAGCACCTACACAGGTGGAACCACTCTCCAGCAAGGTGTTATTCTTGCCGGCGGAAACAACATTTTGGGCACGGGGGCGATCACTTTGAGCGGCAGCGGCGAGCCTGCAGGATTGAACATTCGTATGGGATCGAGCGCTTCAACGGCTCGCTCATTTACAAACGCGGTCGTTCAGGCGTCCGACGCCTCGTTCGGTGACAGTGTGAATACTGGCGCGCTAACATTCAGCGGCTCCTGGACGCTGAGCGGTGGTTCCCGAACCATCGACTCGTTGACCAACACGGTGACCATCAGTGGTGCGATTGGTGACGGCGGCAACGGTTACGCGGTCACGAAAACCGGTACCGGAACGTTGGCGCTTACGGGCGCGAACACTTACGGCGGCGATACGACCAATCTGACCGGCACTCTTTCCATCAATGCCACTGGCACCTTCGGCAACGGAGTTGGCACGCTGCGCCTGTCTGGCGGCACGGTTCAATTGACAGCAACTCGCGCCCTGGCGGCGAACATCCTCAATCCCGTGGTAATGTCAGCAGATACAACATTGCGCGGTGATGGCAGCTTCCTTTTCCGAAGTGGCGGAACGTGGTCGGCCACTGGCGGCACACTCACTCTCACCAACGGTGGCACGAGCGGCGCAACGACGTTCGACCTCGTCACATCTAATGCATTTACCTTTGCACAACCGATCGTCGTTGGTCCTGCGGGAGAAACAAACGGCGTCCAACTGACGATGTTCAACGACAATGTTGTTGGTGACCAGGTCTACAATGGCGTCATCAGCGGCACCGGCTCCGTCCGTCGCTCTGTTACCTCCGGCACCGGCGGCAATGCGATCCTCAATGCAAACAACCTTTATACCGGCGTAACGACCGTTTCGAGCGGCACGTTGACTGTGAACGGCAGCATCGCCACCAGTTCAGGTGTGACGGTGAGCGCCAATGGCACCCTGTCAGGCATTGGAACGACGCCCGCAGTCACACTAAGCGGAACGCTTTCGCCTGGGCCGGGCACCAGCTCTTTGAGCACCGGCAGCGAAACCTGGAACGGCGGTTCAACAAACAATTGGGAAATCAACGACTTTGCCGGCACCGAAGGAAATTCTTCGGCTGGTTGGGACGTGATCAATATCGCCGGCGGCTTGACCATCAACGCAACAGCAGCGAACAGAATGACGATCAAGGTCGTCTCTTTGAATGGCGGCGTTGCAGGTAATGCCGCGAACTTCAACAATACGAGCACCTATACGAAGACGCTCGTTCACACGACGACGGGCATCACCGGCTTTGATTCGCGTAAGTTCATCGTCGACACGTCGAGCTTCTCTAACTCACAAGGAAGCGGCGGATTCCGCATTGCAGTCATCGGCAACGACCTCGTATTGCAATTTGGCGATCCTGCCATCTTGACCGACCCCGCTGATGTTATTATCGCGCACGCTGGCACGACGAACTTCAGTGTGAGCGCTGCTAGCGCCGCGCCGACGTATCAATGGCGTCAAGGTGGCGTAAACCTCAGCAATGGCCCGCATTTCAACGGCACTTCGACTGCCACCCTGACAATCACTGGCGTGCAGGACGGCGACGACATCGGTGGATTCGACTGTGTCGTCACTGGCGCAAGCGGCAGCCAGACCAGCGCATCGGCTTCGTTGACCATTGTTGACCCGCCGGTTGTCACCGCCAACCCAGCCGGTTTATCAATCGGCGTCGGCACTAACGCTACGTTCACGGTTTCGTATACAGGAACTTCAAACAACGTCACACCCATGACATTCCGTTGGAAGACCAACGGCGTAAACCTGGTCGAAAGCGCGCATTTTGTCGGCACCGCTTCACCAACACTCACGGTTGTGGCAGCGGTCACTGGCGATGCGGCAAGCTATAGCGTCTCGCTGACAAACGCCAACGGTACCGCCTCAAGTGGAAGCGGCATCCTTGTGGTCGATACCGCCCCGGTGATCACAACGCAGCCGTTTGATACAGCGGTCGCGTTCGGGGACGTGACGAACTTTACGGTTGTCGCTACTGGACCACACCTGACTTACCAGTGGCAAACCAACGGTGTGCCCATCAGCGATGACGCCCATTATATCGGCACAACCAGTGCAGTGTTGACGATCACTAATGCCGTGAAAGCGAACGAAGCGACGAATTGGTTCTACCGTTGCGTCATTGCTAACGCCGCCACCAACGTCATCAGCACTGAAGTAAAACTCGTTGTCGCTACGTCCCCTGTCATTACATCACAACCGCACAACAGCACCTTCATAGCAGGAAATACCAACACGCTGTTTGTCGTCGCAACCGGTCCGCAGCTAAATTACTTCTGGCGCTTGAACGGCAGCCCATTGACCGACGGCGTCGGGCACGTTTTGGCTGGCGCTAACTCCGCGGTTCTAACCCTTGGCCCAATTAGCCAGGCTGACGCTGGCTCCTACAGCGTTGTTATCACCAACTTCGACGGCACGATCACCAGTTCGGACGCAGCCGTCACTGTCATCGATCCAATTGTCATCACTGGCCAACCCACAAGCGTCACCATCAATTCCGGACAGAACGCCGCTTTGACAGTGACTGCCAGCGGCACATCACCTTCATATCAATGGAAGCGTGGAGGCGTGAATTTGAGCAACGGCGGCCACGTGACCGGTGCAACAACGGCAGCATTGTCGTTCACCGGCGCTACCCAAACGCCCGATATGGCGAGCTATAGTTGCATTGTCAGCAATTTTGCAGGAGCGGTCACCAGCGGCGCTGCGACGTTAACCGTCAACGAAGCGCCGGCAATCACGACCCAACCCACCTCGCAAACTGCAGCGCAGACAGGATCGAGCGCAACCTTCAGCGTCGTAGCAACAGGTTATCCATTGAACTATCAGTGGTATTTCAACAATAGCACCATCCCGAATGCAACTAACTCCAGCTACAATATCGCGAGTGTAGCCACGACGAACATTGGTTACTACTACGTCATTATTAGTAATCCGTCAGGCTCAGTGCAAAGCTCGACCGTGCAATTGAGGATCGGCAATCAATTCTTCAGTGATGCATTGGACGCGGACACGTCGGCTAATTGGCATACCAATACTTCGTCCGCGGATAATCGAGTGACATGGGCATACGATTATTTGGCTACAGCAGGAATCCCACAATGCCCCGGATCCTCGACGACCAAAGCTTTGAAGCTGGAAGCAAACTTGACCCTTGCGGCAATCGCTGCTGTGAGCCTTTCACCCAACAGCCAGAATTTTACGGGTGACTACCAATTGCGGTTCAACTTGTGGATGAATTTCCTTGGGCCCGCTCCGGCAGGCGGCACTGGCGGTACCGAATCATTTTCTGCGGGTATTGCCACGTCCGGCGACAGGGTAATGTGGGCTCAGTCGGGCAACACAGCAAACGGCGTTTGGGTTTCCTCGACCGGCGACGGCAACATCGGAACTGGCGCAAACACTTATTACGACTATGGCATATATACAAATGCCTCCGCCGGCGCAGCGTCAACCCTGGTTGCAGCGGCAACTGGTATTTATGCAGGCGGAACGTCGGTTACAACAGCTAATGACAACGCAAGTGCTGTTTACACGAACAACTTTGGCAATTCTACTATTCCAGCGGCGCAAACCGCTCTTTTTGCTACGCAAACTGGCGCCTGCAACGCAGGCGCACTGGCATTCCAATGGCACGAAGTCATCCTGAATAAGTCAGGAAACGTCGTCAGTTGGTTAATTGATGGGATCAAAATCGCTTCCGTGACCAATGCTGTCATTCCTGCATCGGGAACAAACATCAGCATCGGCTACCTGGATCCGTTCGCAAGCGTTTGCGCTGATCCCAACGTGGAATTCGGGTTATTTTCGAACTTGAAGGTTGAGAGCTTCTCTGGCGCAGGTGTCGCACCTTCCATCACCTCGCAGCCGCAAAACACAACCGTTAACGCCGGCTCTGCTGCGGTATTGAATGTGACCGCCAGTAGTCCGACGACCTTGCGTTATCAGTGGCAGAAAAACAATGTGAACTTGTCCAACGGCGGCAACATTTCCGGAGCAACAACTGCCCATCTGACGATCTCGGGCGCTCTCGCCACCGACGCCGGCAATTATCATGTGCTGGTCTTCAACGACACGGCCCCGACGACCAGCGCTGACGTGGCGTTGACCGTCAACGATCCGGCCATCAATGTGCAACCTGCAAGCACGACAGTTGCACTCAGCGCTCCAGCGGTCTTAAACGTTGGTGCGGCAGGCACTGGCACGCTTACCTACCAGTGGCGTAAAGCCACGGTCAACCTTTCGAATGGCGCAAATATTTCTGGCGCGAATTCTTCGGCCCTGACAATTGTAAGCACCGGTTTCTCCGACGCCGATAGTTATGACGTCATCGTTACCGGAAGCCTTACCTCAGTGACGAGTTCGACGGCGACAATTACGGTTCAAGACCCTGGAATCGTCATGCAACCGGTTAGCCTCACGCGCAATGCCGGGCAAGATGCGGTGTTCAGCGTCGCGGCCAGCGGCACCGGCGCGTTGACTTATTCATGGCGCGATTCTGTTGATGCCCCCATCAGCAACGGTGGACAATTTTCCGGCGCTGACACATCGTCGCTGACTATTCACGCTGTTTCCCAGGGTAACGTAGGCAGTTACCACGTGGTCGTCACAGGCACCGGCGGCAACGTAACCAGTTCCTCGGCATCACTCACCGTCATTGATCCGCCGGTGATCGGCACACAGCCTGCGAGCGTAACAAAGAATGCCGGCGTCACCGCAACATTTACTGTGTCTGCCACGGGAACAGCTCCGTTTACTTATCAATGGCGCAAGAACGGCAGCAACCTCAGCAATGGCGGAAAAGTCTCTGGAGCAACCAACACAACGCTCTCCATCACCAACGTCCTTGGTGCCGACCGGGGAAGTTATTCAATCGTGATCAGCAATCCGGCCGGCTCAGCCACAAGCTCGGATGCAATCCTGAGCGTGGTTGATCCGCTAATCACCGCTCAGCCGAATACCCGAACGAACAACCTTGGCGACAACGCCACCTTCTCTGTCACTGCGACGGGAACAACCGCCCTTTCGTATCAATGGAAGTTCAATGGAACCGATATCTCCGGCGCGACTGCATCCAGTTATGCCCGCTCGAGCATCACAGCGACTGACGCCGGAACCTACTCCGTTGTCGTTTCCAACTCCGTCGGCACCGCAACGAGCACCGATGCGCTCCTCGTCATTCCTTATCTGGCAGCGAGCAAAGTCGCGCAGTGGAACTTCAACAGCATCACCCCTGATGCCAACACCATCACGGGTAATCTGAACCCTTCGACCGGCAGCGGAACGTTGACGTCGCTCAACGGTGTCTCTCTCGGGTTTTCGACAGGGTCACCATCCGACCCCGCTGGTGGCACTGATAATTCAACCCTCAGCACAACGAATTACTCGCCGCAAGGCACGAGCAACAAGACCGCTGGCGTTCAGTTTACTGTCAGCACCGTTGGATGGTCGAACATCTCCGTGTCGTGGGAAGGTCTGAACAACGGCGGCGCCAGCAAATACACTCGCTTCCAATATACAAGTAATGGTGTTGACTGGACCGACTCAAATGTCATCACAAAAACCAACAACCTGTTTGTGTATGAAACAGTCAACTTGGCCCCGCTCACGGAGTTGAACAACAATGCGAACGTCGGCTTCCGTCTCGTCTCGGAATTCGAAAGCACCGCGATCGGAAACGCGAATGCCAACTATGTTCCCACGTCGAACGCCACTTACACCAATTCAGGCACGCAGAGTGTGATGCGGTTTGAACTTTTCACTGTCATGGCCAGTGTGGCTCCGACGATTACAAGCAATCCGACCAGCGTAACCAAAGAGTTTGGCGACACGGCGAACTTCAGTGTCAGTGCGTCCGGCGGTACCTTGAGTTATCAATGGACCAAAAACGGAACCCCGTTAACCGATGTTGGCAACATTAGTGGAGCAATCACCAGCACGCTCACTGTCAGCAGCGTGGCAGGCGCTGATGACGGCTCTTACGCCTGCGTCGTCAGCAATTCCGCCGGATCAACCACCAGCGACAGTGCAACTCTCGTCGTGCACGATCCTGCGATCACTGCGCAACCGGCCGACACGACTGTCGAGTGCGGTTCCAGCGCAGTGCTGAATGTTTCCGCTTCTGGGACACCAGCCCTGACCTACCAATGGTACACACCTGACGCTAACGGCACGCCCGTTCCTGGCGGACAAAGCTCCAGTTTGACGGTGAACAACGTTCACGGGTCCACGGCATACGTAGTAGTCGTCGGCAATGGATTGGCCAGCACGGTCACCAGCAGCAGCGCCACCGTTACTGCTAGCGATACAATCGCTCCATCCATCACGGTTAACAGCGGCCCGAGCACAGTCTGTCTCAGCAGCTTGTATTCGGAATCCGGGAGCAACGGCCAGTGACGTCTGCGATGGCACTGTGGCCGTCAGCACCTCGGGCTCCGTTAACACGAGCATCGTCGGCGCTTACACGCTCACGTATACCGCAGCTGATTCAAGCCTGAACGGTACGTCTGCCACCCGCGTCGTGAGCGTTGTCTCTTGCGTTGCGACCATCACGGTCCAACCACAATCGCAAACAGTCCCTGCCAGTGGCACACTTAACCTGAGTGTCGTTGCAACCGGTGTTGGCATTACTTACCAATGGAACTTTGACGGCACCCCGATTCTGAATGCGACGAATTCGACATTCACTAAGACAAACATGACTCCAACCGATGCTGGTCCTTACACTGTTGATGTAACCAGCGGCAGCACGATCTCGAGTGATTCCGCGGTTATCACTGTCAGTGATCCAGGAATCAGCGTCCAGCCGGTCAACGTGATCGCCACCACCAAGAGCAACATTACCTTCAGCATTACTGCTGGCGGCACTGGCCCGTTGAAGTATCAGTGGTATTTCATCAAACACGGGACGACGACGGTCAAGAAGTTGGCCCACAGCGCCGTTTACCCGGCCGTAACCAACGCCACCCTCTCGGTCGTGAAGGTCAGTGGTACAGCTGATGCGGGCAGTTACTACTGCCTCGTGACCAACAGCATTGGCAGCGTGACCAGCACCAGCGCGACTTTGACGGTCTACGACGCGCCGTTGGTGAAAATTGCTCCACCCAGCAAGACGTTGCTGGCTGGTTTCAACTACACCATGGTAGCCAAAGTGACCAAGGGTGCGCTCAATCAGACCCTGAGCTATCAATGGAACAAAAACGGCAATGCCATCGGTGGCGCAACCACCTCGACCTACTCGCTGGTGGATGTTCAAACCCCTAACACAGCGGTCTACTCCTGCGTGGTGAGCAACAACTCGCCGACAGGTGGCACAGCCAGTTTCTCCCTGACGGTGACTCAAGACACTGAAGTTCCCAAAGTGGTGCTCTTGTTGAAACCGACGGACATGGCAGCCAAACACGCGTTGACCACCAACGACGTTCCTGTTGATCCGACCGGAACCAATCACGCGCCTAATGTCGACTTCCTCGGCAAGGCAGTGGATAAAGGATTGATCGTGTCGGCCTGGGTCAGCAACGCCGTCAATCAGGCGGTGTTCCCGGCGACATTCGTGAAGAAGGTGACCGACCTGACGGGGACGAACACTTCGGCAGGCAAGCCGGCGTTCTTCCTCTCGCACGTGAGCATGGTAGATGGAACCAACATCTTCTGGGGCCTGGCGACGGACTCGGACGGCAACACGACCACGACCACGAAAGGCACGCACATGTTCTTCATTGCCAATCCGCAAGCGCTGACCTTGGCGACCAGCGGGACGGGCCGGATCACCTCGGTGACCGACGCGACCTCAAAGAACTGGGGCAACCCGACCAATACAGCGGTGCTGGCGGTCGGCCACAATTACACAATAAAGGCCACGCCAATCGGCAGAGGCATAACCTTCCAGAAATGGACCGTGTCAGACAGCACTGGCCCATTGGCTGATCAACTGGCCAATCCATTGACCTTCACCATGTCACTTGGACGAACCAATACGGCTGTGTTCTCCAACCACCCGTAATTAGAAATTGATTCACACAAGGCGTTCCGTTTCGACGGGACGCCTTTGTGTTATAGCGGCCAATTGGGTTGGATATCAGCGTCCAATTCTGACGTGTGATTCGCGAGCAACTTGCGCTCGGCAAGAATCCCAATCATCGCCGCATTGTCCGTGGAAAATTTCTTTTCGACTAATCGCAACCGAATGCCGCGCTTCTCGCACGCACGGGCGAGTTCGCGTCGCAACGCCGAGTTGCACGCCACCCCGCCCGACGCCGTCACGCACTTCACGTTGAGCCGCTCTGCCGCGCGCATCGTTTTTGCGACGAGCACTTCCACAATCGCCGCCTGCACGCTCGCGCAGAGATCAGGAAGCCGCGAACTGTCGGCCAAGAGTTGCGGATTTTTCTGGAGAAAGTAGCGGACGGAAGTCTTCAGCCCGGCAAAACTAAAATCATCAGTCGGATCGTGAATCATCGGTCGCGGAAAATCGAACGCCCGCGCGTTTCCGTGAACGGCGAGTTTGTCGATCTCCGGACCCGCCGGATACGGCAATCCCAGCAACTTGCCGGCCTTATCGAAACATTCGCCCGCGGCATCGTCGATGGTGGAACCAACAACGCGATGCTTCAGCTCGCTCTCAACATGAACCAGTAATGTGTGGCCGCCAGAGACGATGAGGGAGACGTTCATTTCGAACGCCCCAATGTCGACCCGGGCGCCAGATTCGGTCGCTACAATCCAGGGAGAGAAAAGATGCGCTTCGTGATGATGAATTCCGATGAATGGTTTACGCAGAGCGAAGGCCATCGCCTGCGCTCCTTTCAGCCCAACCAACAACGCCGCTGGCAATCCAGGCCCTTGCGTGGCCGCGATAGCGTCGAGTTGTTCAGGTGTGATTGCTGCGTGCTTCAACGCTTCACGGCTGACCGGCAGAAAATTGCGCAAGTGCTCGCGTGTGGCCAGTTCCGGGACAACGCCGCCGTATTCAGCGTGTAACGCGACCTGGGAAGAAACGACGTTCGACACAATGACACCGTCGCGAATCACCGCGACGCTGGTCTCGTCGCAGGAAGTTTCGAAGGCAAGCAGCGTCATTGAGAACGGTTAACAGAGCGCCACTCGTTAGCAAGTGGTTTTGCAAAAGTGCTGGCTGCACTGTCAATGCAGCGAGAAATTCGAAACTACTTCGAAGCAACCTTGGACGGTTCCGGATTGCGTTGCGCGTAGAGGAGCACTCCCTTCAGCACATCAATGGCGCGTTCCATCTGAGTATCGTGCGCGCTCCTGACGCGTTCACGGTCCTTATCATCAAGCGTGTTCATGGCGCCGGGAGTGCGTTTGTAATACAGGTCACGATCCTCGTCGTCGGTCATGGGCACGATAATGTCAGGCGTGATGCCGTGTTCGTGAATGACTTTATGGCTGGGCGTATAATATTTCGCCGTGGTCAGGCGCAGGGCAGAACCGTCCGGCAATGGCAGGATGCTTTGGACGGAGCCTTTGCCAAAGGTTTGTTCACCGACAACGATCGCGTGCGTCACCGGTTGCAGATCTTGCAAACAACCGGCAACGATCTCAGAAGCGCTGGCACTGCCGATGTTCACGAGCACAACCATCGGCAACTCATAGCGATGTCCATGACCGCTTGAGCGGTATTCCGATTTCTGTGCGGAATTGCGACCCTCGGTGGAGACGATCAGTTTGTCACGAGGAACGAATTTTTCACACACGGCTGCGGCTTGATCGAGCAGTCCGCCTGGGTTTCCACGCAGGTCCAGGATTAAAGCTTTCATGCCGTTGCTCTGCAGTTTTCCGAGCGCTTTCTCCAATTCGTCGGAAGTTTTCTCGCCGAATTGTGTGATGCGAACATAGCCAATTTTATTTTCGTCGACCGGGAACTGGCGCTTGCCGCTGATATCTTTGACGGTGTCGACTTTGATATTGGCGCGCGTCAGTTTGTAATCCTTAACCTGCCCTGTGGATGGACGTTCCATCGTGAGCGTGACGTCGGTCCCGGCTTCGCCACGGAGATATTTAACCGCTTCTTCCAAACCGAACTTTTCTGTGCTCTTGCCGTCGATCTTCAAAATTCGATCCAACGGAAGAATGCCGGCGCGATAGCCCGGAGTATCTTCCATCGGCGCAACAACGGTCAGGAATTTATCTTTGCTGAGTTGAACAACAATACCGACTCCGCCGAATTCGCCCTGGGTGTCCTTCTTGAGTTCATCGAATTTCGACGGATCCATGAATTCGCTGTGAGGATCGAGCGTATTCAACATGCCTTTGAGAGCCCCGTGAATGAGTTCCTGATAGCTAAGCTTCTCGCCATCGACGTATTCAGAACGGACCTTCTCAAGCACGTCGGCGAGAAGTTTGTAGTTCTCGTATGGATCGTCCTTTTGCGACGCGTGCGCGGAATAGAAATAAATCTGAGCGCCGAAGAAAAGATTCAGCCCCAAAGTAAGCAGTAGTACTGTGTGTAAAAGTCTGCGATTCATAACTCGGCTCGTGCCACAACGATACGATGCGTGAGCAACCATTGCAAGGCGGGGAACGCTGAATGCGAACGTAGTCGAAAGCGCGAGTGCCACATCGAAGCGAACCGCAAAACCAACACCACCCCAGCCCGCACCTGTGCAATTTATGCTTTCAGGCGCAGGTTATTTCCGTAATCTCGCCCCATGCAGAAGTTGAAAGTTGCGGTGGTTGGTGTGGGTTCACTCGGGAAAGAACATGCCCGGATCTACGCGGAACTCGCAGCCGCTGGAAAAGTTGAATTCACGGGAATTTACGACACCTCGAACGCATCGGTTGACCGCGTGAACGAAAAGATGAAGGTGCGTCGGTTTGGAACGATCGAGGAGTTATGCGCGGCGAGCGACGCCATCAGTGTGGTCACGCCGACATTTACGCACTTCGAAATCGCCAGCAAACTTTTGAAAGCCGGGCGCCACGTGTTGGTTGAAAAACCAATGACCGACAACGCTGCGCAAGCAACGGAATTGGTGCATCTGGCCCAGGAACACCAATGTGTGCTGCAGGTCGGCCACGTTGAGCGCTTTAATCCGGTGCTCGGTTACCTCGAAAAGATCGCGACCGACCCACGGTTCATCGAGACGCATCGGTTGTCGCCCTACCCCGCGCGCAGCACGGATGTTGGCGTGGTGCTTGATCTGATGATCCATGATTTGGACGTCGTGCTCGCGTTTGTGAAGTCGCCGGTGACCAGCGTTGATGCGGTTGGAATTTCGGTGCTGAGCAAATCGGAAGACATTGCCAATGCCCGTATAAAATTTGCCAACGGATGTCTCGCCAATTTGACCGCGAGCCGGGTCAGCCCTGAACGGATGCGCAAGATTCGCGTCTTCAGCGGCGGAGAAATCAATAGCTACGTTTCGCTGGATTATCGCGCGCAGGAAGGGTTCATCTATCGCATCGCGAGGGACGGCGAGGAAGAATCGTCGTTCCTGAAAAAACTGCTACGCGCAAAGGATTCAACAATCGTCAGCCAGTTCGCCGGACGCAAAATCGTGCGCGAACCGGTGCCGATTGAAAAGGACGAACCACTGAAATTGGAGCTGCAGCATTTTGTGGAATGCGCGAAAGCGCGCAGCACGCCGCGAGTAAGCGGAGAAACGGCAAGAGAATCTCTGGACCTGGCATTCGAAATTACGCGACAAATTCAAAAAGCAAATTTGGCGGCATAAATGGGCAGCATCATCCTCATTTTACCAATCTTCACGTTCAGCGTCTGGTTATTGGCCACGACGGGCTGTCGCGTTTTTAAGGAGACACTGGCGAGCGGCCGGTGGACACGTTTGATTATCGTCGTCGTGATTGGGATAGTTCTCGGCTGGCTGTTCACGTTCCGCGTGCAATACAAAATGGGGGCGACCCTTCGGCTGCATTCATTTCCCGTCCCGTCAGTGTTTACGTATTTACAGGATTCGAGGTGGGTTAATTCGCCACTGCCGCGTCCAATGCAATTAGCGGTTTACTTCGTGGATTTTGCGTTTGGCATTGCGCTCGCGTTCTTCCCGTTCAAACTCGGCGAGTTTTTCCGGCAAGTGAAAGCAGAGGTATGAAGACCAAACGCATCATGTTTATCGCGGGTGACCCGAGCGGCGATGCGCTGGCCGCAGACCTTGTTCGCGCACTCGGCAAAAAGTTGTCGCCGGTGCTCTGTTCGTTTTTCGGCGCCGGCGGACCAAAGATGGCCGAAGCCGGAGTGGAACTTGTGTTCGATCTCACCTCCGATTCTGTGATCGGCATCAGCGACGTTTTCAAAAAGCTGCCAGAATTTCGTCGACGGTTCTGTCACCTGGTAAATCTAGCCGTTGAACGACAGCCGGATCTGATCGTGCTGGTCGATTTCTCTGGATTCAACCGGCGGTTCGCGAAAGCAATCCGCGAGCGGCAACCGAAAAACGGAGATTGGAAGCCGCGCATTGTACAATACGTGTCGCCGCAAGTGTGGGCTTCGCGCTCAGGGCGTGCGCGATCGTTGGTGCGTGATGTCGACTTATTGCTCTGCCTGTTTCCGTTTGAAAAGCCTTGGTATGCGGAACGATTCCCGGCGTTGAAAGTCGAGTTTGTTGGGTCGCCAATATTCGATCGTTACGCCAATTACCAATTTCACCCCGAGAAATATCCCGTGCCATCGTGGGCCAGCGCGGACCCAAATCTGCCGTTAGTCGTATTGCTACCCGGAAGCCGAAAGGGTGAATTGAAGCGGCACCTGCCAGTCATGTTCGCCGCGTTGCACCAAATTCAACGGCAAGTGCCGGTGCGGTATCGGATAGTTTTACCCGAGACTCTGGACATCACCGGAATGTTCCCGGATCTGCCTCGCAATTTATTCATCCAACACGGCGGACTGGCTGAGGCATTGCGCGAAGCGACGGTTGCAATTTCAAAAACGGGAACGGTGATGATGGAATGCGCCTACTTTGGGGTGCCTACCGTTGCGATTTACAAAACTTCGTGGCTGACGGCCCTTATCGCGCGTTGCCTCATCCAGGTGAAGTTTTTGGCAATGCCAAATCTGCTGGCGAACGAAGCGGTGTTCCCCGAATTGCTCCAGCAGGACGCCACCGCAAACCGTATCGCAACTGAAGCGTTGGAGTTATTGCGCAACGAGACGAAGCGGACACAAGTGAAGACCAAATTGAAACACGTCTTTTCGCAATTAGGCGGCGTTGGCGCGACAGAACGAGCGGCGACTGCGATCTTGAAATTGGTGAACGAAAGCCGGTCCTAAGACCTGCGCCGTTGAACCATCATTAAGGCGCAACGACGCGATAAAAACGAAATGCCGTACTCTTCGGGGCGCTTTCGGTCGCACCGGGGCCGAAGTCGACCCACTGCATTTGAGTCCCGTTACCCTTGAGCGGCAGCGGCGAAGTGAACCAATTCTTCAGATCTAATGTGTATTGAACGTAGTACGTCTTGTTGGAGTTTGACACAAAGTTCACAAGCGTCGAGCCGTCGGTTTGAAACTTGAACCGCGTTACTTTCACCAGATTAGTCGAATTGACTGTGAAGGTCGGGCCGGCCGTAAGACTGGCGGAAGTTGTAAACGTCACAACCGGTTGGCTGCTCGCGACGTAAAGAATGGTCGCGTAATTCGCTATGCTACTAACTGGCCCAACCGTGTTGTTGAAAGTAATAAAGGGTTGGCCCAACGCATTTGTGCCGGTCACTCCCTGCACAGAAACTCCACTCGAGATGCTCGTGAACGTGACGGTTACCGACTGCACTGTGCTGATCGTTGGATTGGTCACGCTCAATTTTTGCCCCCATGAGAACAAGCTCGGGCTGAACACAATTGGGCCACCGGACACCATCACCGGATTTCCCAGTTGGATGTTGATGGGCGCCGAGACATTCGTCGCGCCGTAATTGTCCGTTGCGATTGCATAGAGGACAGAATTGGTCGACGGCGCGTTTGTCCATGTGAATGAATACAAATCATCATCTTCTGGCACGCCCTGCCCAATGACGTTCGTTCCATTCAGGAATGTGACGTTGGTCACGAAGCCATCGACGTCATACGCGTCGGCGGTGATAGTCACCGGCGAAGGATACAGGAACAGAGACGTATTCGTGGGCGTGATGATACTGACGGACGGCGGGTTGTTAACCGTGATGAAGAACGTTTGTGTTGGTGACGTGTCAACACCGCCATTGGCAGTTCCGCCATTATCGTGAAGCGCAACGGAGACAGTCGCGACACCGTATTTGTTCGCGGTAGGAGCAAAACTCAAAGTGCCATTGGTGCTGATCGCCGGCGACGAACTGAAGATTGAATTCTTTGTATTGCTGACAATAAAGTCCAATGCCTGCCACGATTCATGCGCGGGACCCGCCAAAAGATTGCTTGCCCAGTTCAAACGCGTTTGCGCACCGGCGTAATTGTTGACGATCTGGTCCGCCCCTTTTGTAAATGACGGTGGGTGATTCACAGGGACAATGGTGATGACAAAAATCTGCGCCACAGATGTGTCGACGCCGCCATTGTCCGTGCCACCATTGTCGTGCAGCACGACAGTAATATTAGCGCTACCGATCGTCAGCGGTATTGGCGTAAACGTTACCGTTCCGTTGGTCGCAATCG
Organism: uncultured Verrucomicrobiae bacterium; assembly: GCA_963702845.1. Lineage (GTDB taxonomy): Bacteria > Verrucomicrobiota > Verrucomicrobiia > Limisphaerales > Palsa-1400 > JAICXV01. The sequence goes on from OY969763.1 coordinate 3,287,063, forward strand.
ACGGCTGGATCGTGAACAGGTTCGAATTGTCATTGGATACGATAAAATTGAGCAACTGATTTGATTCATTGGCCGGCCCGGGCTTGATATTGGTTGCCCAGTGCGTGGTCGTGCTCGTAATTGAATCCTCCAGGACGGAAATGTCGGCACCTTTTGTAAAGGACGGCTGTTGATTAACGAATCCGACGTCAATCGTAACCTTTACGGCATCGCTCGGCGTGCCGGTGTTGCTCGCCTTATAGGTGAAGCTGTCGGGGCCGAAATAATTAGTATTGGGAGTGTATTGGAAGCTGCCGTTGGCATTCAGAGTTAACGAACCATTCGTCGGCCCGCTCACAATAACCGTTTGCAGCGGTAGATTGTTTGGATCCGTGTCATTGCCCAACACGCCCGGCACGCTAACGTTCAGCACTTTGTTTTCCAGGACGCTGTATGAATCAGGATTGGCCGTCGGCTTGGCGAGCAATGGATTAAACGTGATGGTCTGCGAGCACGTGGAGCGATTACCACAGTCGTCGGTCGCTGCGTATGTCCGAGTAATGGTGACCGCATAGCCATTGGTGGAATTAGAATCCGCCACGAAAGATTTTTGCGGCACACTGCAATTGTCTGCAGCTGTCACGCGACTTGGGTCCGGCACCGGAATATCGCTCGGCAACGACACTGTCACTGCGGCCGGGCACGACATCGTCGGGGCCTGCGTATCATTTACCACGATCGTTTGGTTTTTCGACGTGGCGTTACCACACGCATCCGTCGCTCGATATGTGCGTGTAATTGTGAAATGGTTTATGCAGTTACTGGACGTAATCACATCGGCGTCGTGCGTGATCACCACTGGCAATCCACCGCAGTTGTCCTGGGCAGTGACCAAACTGTCGTTTGCACCCGGAACCGATACCGAGCAAGCAAAAGTCGCGTCGGCGGGGAATGCAGTAATTGTCGGCGGCGTTATCGCGTTCACCGTAATCGTTTGGGTCTTGCTTGATGAATTGCCGCAGGCATCAGTGGCAATATAGGTGCGGGAAATATTGAACCGATTCACGCAGTTGCTCGATGTGACTACGTCTGGCGTATGCGTGATTATGACTCCGGAATTCCCTCCGCACGCGTTGGTGGCGCTCACATTACTGTCGTTGGGAGCCGGCACAGCGCTGGCGCACGAATAGGTTGCATCGGACGGGAATGTCGTTATCAAAGGCGGGGTGGTCCCGTTGACGGTGATGGTTTGAGTTTTGCTGGAACTATTCCCACAAGCGTCGGTCGCCAAATAAGTTCGCGCAATTGTGAATCGATTCACGCAGTTGCTGGAGACAATGCTGTCGTTATTGTGCGTAACAATAATTCCTGAGTTGCCACCACAAGCATTTGTTGCCACGACTAAACTATTATCAGCAACCGGAACAGCCCCTGCGCACGAATACGTCGCATCTGCGGGGAAACTTGTGATCGTTGGCGGCGTTGTTCCATTAACCAAAATCGTTTGGCTCTTGCTGGAAGAGTTGCCACATGCATCAGTTGCAATGTACGTGCGGATTATCGTGAAACGATTCACGCAGTTGCTGGACGTTGTCACATCTGCAGCGTGACTGATGACCAAGCCAGCATTTCCGCCACAGGCATTTGTCCCACCAACAGAACCATTATCCGCAGCCGGGACCAAACCAGCGCAGGAAACTGTGACGTCGGCAGGAAAACTAGTGATCGTCGGAGCGGTTGTGCCGTTGACGGTGATTTTTTGCGATTTGCTCGACGAATTGCCACACGCATCAGTCGCGACGTAAGTGCGTGTGATCGCGAAGCGGTTTACGCAATTGCTGGAGCCAACCGAGTCAGCCAAATGACTAATCACGACGCCGGAACTACCACCGCAGCCGTTCGTCGCCGCAACCAGGGTATCGTCCGCTACTGGTACTGAACCCGCACAAGAGTAGGTCGCATCAACCGGGAAGCCGGTGATCGTTGGCGGCGTTGTTCCAGTAACCAAAATCGTTTGCCTCTTGCTGGAAGAGTTGCCACAAGCGTCAGTCGCAATGTATGTGCGGCTTATCGTGAAACGATTCACGCAATTGCTTGCTGACAGGGAGTCAGAAAGATGTGAGATCACTACGCCTGCCCCACTCCCGCAACCGTCCGTTGCACTAACCAACCGATCGTCCGCTGAAGGCACGGTGTTGGCGCACGAATAAGTCGCGTCAGTTGGGAGCGTTACGATCGTAGGCGGCGTCACTTGATTAACCGTAATCGTTTGGGTCTTGCTCGATGAATTGCCGCAGGCATCAGTGGCAATATATGTGCGAGAAATATTGAACCGATTCACGCAGTTGCTCGAGGTGACTACGTCCGGCGTATGAGTGATTACGACTCCAGAATTACCTCCGCACGCGTTGGTCGCGCCCACAAGACTGTTATTTGGAGCCGGCACAGCGCTGGCGCACAAAAAGGTTGCATCAGATGGGAATGCTGTGATCAAAGGCGCGGTTGTCCCGTTGACGGTGATGGTTTGAGTTTTGCTAGAACTATTCCCACAAGCGTCGGTCGCTAAATAAGTTCGCGCAATTGTGAAACGATTCACACAGTTGCTGGAGCCAATCGAGTCAGCCAAGTGACTAATCACGACACCCGAACTACCACCGCAACCGTTCGTCGCCGCGACCAGGGTATCGTCTGGCACTGGAACTGAACCCGCACAAGTGTAGGTCGCATCAACCGGGAAGCCGGTGATCGTTGGCGGCGTTGTACCGGTAACCAGAATTGTTTGGCTCTTGCTGGAAGAATTGCCGCAAGCGTCCGTCGCAACGTATGTGCGGCTTACCGTGAAACGGTTAACGCAGTTGCTTACTGACACCGAGTCAGAAAAATGTGAGATCACAATGCCCGTACCACTCCCGCAACCATCAATTGCACTAACCAACCGATCGTCCGCTGAAGGTACCGTATTGGCGCATGAATATGTCGCGTCATTTGGGAACGTTACGATTGTCGGCGGCGTCACTTGGCTGACCGTGATGGTTTGAGTTCTGCTGCTGGAGTTTCCGCACGCGTCAGTCGCAACGTACGTTCGCGCAAGAGTGAAACGGTTGGCACATGCGCCTGGCGTGATGACGTCGGCGGTATGCGTAATAACCGCGCTGGAATTTGCCCCGCAATTGTCGATGGCGCTGACGAGCGTGTCAACGGCGGCAGGTACCGCACTGGCGCATGAATAAGTGGCATCTTCAGGAAATGTCGTGATGACCGGAGCAATCGTGGCATTAACCGTAATCGTTTGATTTTTTGAAGTGACGGTGCCGCAGGCGTCGGTGGCGTGATATGTGCGCGCAATCGTAAAGCGGTTCACGCAATTGCTGGACGTAATCACGTCGGCGTCATGAGTGATTGTCACAACACCGGCACCGCCGCAATTATCAACGGCACTGACCAACGTGTCATTAGCCGCCGGAACAGCGCCCGCGCAAGCATAGGTGACATCGCCCGGGAAGCCAGTGATCGTTGGGGCTGTCGTTCCGTTGACGACGATGGTTTGAACCTTGCTCGAAGAATTGCCGCATGCGTCAGTTGCGATATAGCTGCGCGAAATCGTGAAACGACTGACACAATTGCTCGACGTAATGACATCGCCACCGTGGCTGATGACGATGCCGCCGGTTCCACCACAACCATCGATCGCAGTCACGAGAGAATCATTTGCGGCAGGAACTGCTCCGGCACACGAATAAGTCGCGTCGACGGGGAAGCCGCTGATTGTCGGCGGTGTCGTCGCATTGACGGTGATTGTTTGGTTCCTGGTTGTGACGTTGCCGCACGCATCCGTGGCGCGGTAGGTGCGCGTAATCGTAAAACGACTGACGCAATTGCTGGAACCGATCACATCGGCATCGTGCGTGATTGTTACGGTAGAGGAAGCACCGCAATTGTCATTTGCAGTCACCAGCGAGTCGTTCGGCGCAGAAACACCAGTTGCGCATAGAACTGTGGCATCCGCCGGGAAAGCAGTGATAGTTGGCGCAATGGTGCCGTTGACCGTAATCGTTTGGCTCTTGCTGGACGCGTTGCCACAGGCGTCGGTTGCAATGTACGCACGGGTAATCGTGAATCGATTCACGCAATTGCTGGACGTGATCGCATCCGTATTGTGCGTAACGACCACACCCGCGCTGCCGCCGCAGCCGTCAATCGCACTTACCTGAGAATCATCGGCCGCAGGAACAGCGCTCGCACACGAATACGTCGCGTCAGCCGGCAAAGTCGTGATGGTTGGAGGTGTTGTTTGGTTGACGGTGATTGTTTGAGTTATGCTGCTGGAATTGCCGCAAGCATCCGTTGCGATGTAGGTGCGCGCGATGCCAAAACGATTCGCGCAGATGCCCGGCGTAATGACGTCAGCATTATGCGTAACGACCGTGCTGGAATTCCCGCCGCAATTATCGACGGCAGTGACCAGACTGTCGTTTGCCACGGGGACTGCGCTGGCGCAGGAATACGTTGCGTCATTTGGAGAACCGGTGATCACTGGTGGCGTCGTCGCGTTGACAGTTATCGTCTGGTTTTTCGTGCTGACGTTCCCGCATGAATCGGTTGCGCGATAGGTGCGGACAATGGTGAAACGATTCACGCAATTACTCGAGGTAATCACATCCGCATCATGAGTGATGTTTACCGTTGGGCTTCCGGTGCAATTATCCGAGGCAATGATCAAACTGTCATCTGCTGCTGGAACTGCCGCCGCACAGACATACGTCACATCAATCGGAAAACCGGTAATAACTGGAGCATTCGTCGCATTGATTGTAATCGTCTGGCTCTTACTGGACGAATTGCCGCATGCATCAGTCGAAACGTAGGTGCGAGTGATGGTAAAGCGATTCACGCAATTGCTGGACCCGACGGTGTCAGCAAGATGACTAATTACCAGGCCGGCACTGCCGCCGCACCCATCGATGGCTGTTACCAAGCTATCATTGGCGGCAGGCACAGCATCGGAACAGGCGTAAGTCGCATCTGGCGGAACTGCCGTAATCGTTGGTGGCGTCGTTGCGTTTACAGTAATTATCTGGGTTTTGCTGGCGATGTTCCCACACGCATCAGTCGCGCGATAGGTACGAGAAATAGTGAAACGACCGACGCAATTGCTCGAGCTGATGGCGTCAGGATCGTGACTAATGCGCACCGGTTCCGATGTGCCACAATTATCAATCGCAGCAGCGACTGAGTCATCCGCTACAGGCACAGCGCTCGCACACGAATAAGTCGCATCCACAGGAAAAATCGTAATAGCGGGCGCGACGGTGCCATTCACAACAACTATCTGTGTTTTGCTCGAGGAATTTCCGCAAGTGTCTGTGGCTACGTACGTGCGGCTGATCGTAAAGCGACTTGGGCAATTGCTGGAAGTGATGACGTCGGGACCATGGCTAATCGTCACTGAACTTGAGCCGCAGCCGTCGGTGGCGGTCACTTGCGAATCGTCTGGAATAAGCACTGCGCTAGCACAGGAGAACGTCGCATCGGCCGGGAACGCAACGATTGTCGGCGCTTTGTTTTGATTCACCGTAATCGCCTGGCTCCTGGACGTCACGTTACCGCAGGCGTCTGTCGCTCGGTAGGTCCGTGTGATAACAAATCGGCTGACGCAGTTGCTTGATGCGACCACGTCTGCATCGTGCGAAATCGTAACGGTCGCGCTCCCGCCACAATTATCAGTGGCGGTAACGAGGGAATTGTCCGGCGCGGGAACCGCGCTGGAGCAAGATACTGTCAAATCAAACGGGAACGTAACAACCGTCGGAGGTGTCGTTCCGTTTACCGTGATCATCTGAGTCTTGCTGGAAGAATTTCCGCATGCGTCCGTGGCAATATATTTGCGACTGAGTGTCAGACGATTCACACAATTACTGGAGGTCGCAACATCCGTGGCGTGAGTGATGACGAGTCCTGCACTGCCGCCGCACGCATTTGCCGCCGTCACGAGCGTGTCATCGGCGGCGGGCACGGCGGCAGCGCAGGAAAAAGTCGCATCGGGAGGAAAGGCCGTAATCGTCGGAGGCGTGGTGCTATTGACCGTGATCATTTGTATTCGGCTGGTGGAATTGCCGCACGCATCGGACACCACATACGTTCGAGAAATAGTGAAGCGATCGACGCAGTTGCTCGATGTGACGCTGTCGGTGTTGTGAGTCACCGTTATAGCGCTGCAATTATCGCTCGCCGTCACTAAAGAATCGTTTGGCGCAGGAACTTGTCCGGCGCAGGAATAGGTTGCGTCGGCGGGAAAGGCGCTAATAACCGGCGATGTTGTGTCGACCACGGTAAATCTCTGAACAACGTTCGTCACGTCTCCGCAGCCGGTCGTCAGCTTGTACGTTCGTGTGACGACAAGCGGGCTCGCCGCACAACCCGTACCGCCGTTCGATGAATCACCCGGAAAAGATAGCGCCGTCGGCTGTCCGCAATATGGACCGCCATCTATGCCCCCTTGTGAAAGGAACTGCGTCAGATTCGTTGCCGCTGCCGGGATCGACGCCGCGCAAGAAAGACTGGCGTCAGCAGGCGCGGCGAAGTGGAAAACATTGATGGTTACTTTAACCGGCGGGGAAGAGTTCGTAGCGTTGCTGGCAAAGTAGTAAAAATAGACGGTACCTGAAAAATTTGCGGGTGGCATGTATGTGAACGAACCATTCGTGTTCAATGTGAGCGTGCCAGAGGTGACGTTCGTCGACAGAACCGCTTTCAATGTGCCGTTGCCAGGATCGGAGTCGTTCGTCAAAACGCCCGGCGCAGATACTGTTAAGGTTTGGTTTTGATTAACGCTATAGGAATCCGGTACGGCATTTGGGGGCAACGCAGCCGAGACAGTGCTCGTCACGATCGAGACGTTGTCGGCCATATTGGCGTCGTTTTGGGTGCATAGGATTTGCGCGTCGTTTTGTAGAACAGTTCCATTCGAAGCGTTTGTCGCAATCGTGACCTGGTACGTCAGCGTACCCGAATCGCCAGGTTGCAAATCGGGAATGTCCCACCAGAGTTCGTTGCCAAGCGACTGGAGGAACTGCACTCCTGGGCTTCCACTCCAGGTATTGGCCCAGGTCATACCGGTTGGAAGTGTATCGTGAATCTCAACGCCGAGGGCCGCATTTGCCGCGGTGAACTTATTTGAAAATGTCACGGAATAAGTAACCGTCTGCCCTGGTGTGACGATGGCTGTACCCGTTTTGATGATGACAAGGTCAGGTGTGCCCGATACAGGCACCGGCTTCGCAAGCTGAAGCTGAGGATTATACATGTGCAGGGAAGCGCCTCCAAACAGATGTGCGCCGGCAGCCATGCGCGCCTGATAATAAATGTATCCGGTCTGACTGTTCGTTACGTTGGCGTTAATGGTGTAGAACCAGTCCTGCAACGTACTCGACGCTGTCAAAACCGGCGTAGACATTACAACGTTTGATGACGGAACGAAATTGAACAGGTTTTGAATACCTGGTTTCCCATTAGCGTTATTGTCGAAAAAGACAACGACTTGATTGCTCCCGGGATTGTTGAGAACCACGCGACAAGGAATAAACTCTAGTTCAAACCAGCCATTGAGCGGCCCACCATTGTAATTGGTGCTGCCTTTGTTGACGCCCTGCAAATCAATCGCGGCGCCGAAGCTGCCGAGTGCCAGCAGCATCGTAACCGCAACTGCAAGCAGTTGCGCTATATGTTTACACAGTCGTCTCATAGACCCTTCTCAAATCCGAAACAATGGGTATGGAGCAATTCAGGGGCCTATTTGACAGACCAACCCCCAGCCTCATGAAATCATTCGTAACCAACTGTAAGCGGCAGTGTTAAACAATAAAAATCCAACCTCATTTTTGAGAAATCTGCTGCGGGTTTCTCATTATTTGTTTCTGAATAGTCCAATCTCCGTGTCCGCCCCGATTGACTTTCCCCTTTTTCAGTCGTTCCTTAAGACAAGGAGTTGCTTCTGGGCGCTCGGGAAGGGATGAACCAGGGCATAGGAAAATTTATGAAAATACTCACGCCAGTTCTAGTTGGCTTGGCTGCGGCAACGCTTTCTCTCAACGCACAAACCCAACAAACCGTAACAACGCCTCACGCGACGGCAACAACACCATCAGCAACGACGCCCTCGGCAACAGCCACGACACCCTCATCAGCGGTGCCAGCTCCGACGGCCACGGTGAGCGCGCCTTCGGCAGCAGTCACAATGCCCTCCGCAGGAGTCACGACAGGTTCCGCGGCGGTAACAGCGCCTCCGGCAACGTTTACGACACCTTCGACAGTCGCGACTTTCCCGCCTGTCGCTCCAAACGCGACAGTCGTGCCTTCAACTGCACCGTCACAACAAACGGTAATAGCGCCGCCAGCCAATCCCCCCCCCGGTAGCGCGATTGCAGGTTACATTGCGCAAGAGGACGCGTGGATCCAAGCGCCCCCTGCCCTTGGCGGTGCGCAAATGATGATCTTGCAGGGTGATATCACAAAACCGGGGCCATTTACAATTCGGCTACGGATACCGGCTGGTTACAAGGTGCCGTTGCATTGGAACGATAACGAAGTAAATATCACCGTCCTTTCCGGACTATTACACATTGGCATCGCACCGAATTTCGACGAAACCAGAAGCAAGGAAATCGGAACCCTGAGTTTTGCCACCCTTCCTCCAAGAATGAAACACACGGAGTGGGTCGATACCGAGACGATCGTGCAACTGCACGGAATCGGCCCTTGGATTATGCACGAGGTATATCCTCGGACAACGGCGCAAGTCGGCGAGTAGTCAGTCTGGAATTTCCCGGGGAATTGCCTGGCAGACTTTTTCGAAGCCGGGAAAGTTCCACTTGTTCGGAAAATCTTTGCACTGCTGTGGCTTCACCGGCTGCACGGTGCAATCAATCCCATCCAAAAAAATGCATTCGTGATTCGGTTTTTCGATCAGCGACAAGCTGCGACGGTCACTATGCAAGCGAGTGTATTGCTGGATAAAATCGAATTCGGAAAGACCTTTGAAATCTGCCATCGCGGCAATTTCAGGTTCTGACAAACGAACATTGCCCGGCCATCGACAGCAGGCAGTGCAACGTTGGCATTCGTAGAAGATGCCCATGGGAAAAAAGTACCAAGCTCCAACATCCAAGGTCCAGAGAAACTTCAAGCAACAAACTTCAAGCTCCGAACCCACCTTCGGAGCTTGGGATTTGGAGCTTATTAATGCTTCGGCCGAAGCAGAATCGCCTTCTTATTCGTCCCTTCAACTTCAACACTGCTCGCTTCAATCCCCGGAGCATCTTTCAATGCAGCATAGATAATGCGACGATCAAATGCGCTCATCGGTTCCAGCTCAACCACATCACCCCATCGGCGGACTTTTTCCGCGGCAGCCTGGGCCTTCTGCACGAGCGTGTCGCGGGCTTTGGCACGATAGCCACCAACGTCAACCGTGACCTTCGGAACGGTCTGGTCCTGCTGGAACAAGATGCGGTTGATCAAATACTGCAGGTCAGAAAGCGTTTGGCCCTGGCGCCCGATAAGGCGGCCGGAGTCCTCGGTTTTGACGTCGAGAAAAATGCCGTCTTCGAGCTGATGTTCTTCAACGGCGGCTTCAAAGCCGAGCTCTTTTAAGAGCCGTTCCAAAGTTGCTTTTGCTGGAGCTGGCATATATGCAGTGTTCTTAAGCAGTCGCGAATATAGCGACTACTATCCTGACGTCAATCAGCCTATTTCCTCTTCCTCGGCGCCATCGGAGCAGTCGCGGCAGCGGTGGGCGGTTCGGTGGCTTTCGTGAGTTTCGTTTGGGCGATGGTCAACAGATTGTTGATCGTCCAATAAAGCGTCAAACCGGCCGACATCTTGTAAAGGATGAACATGAACATCAGTGGCATGTAGCGCATGATCTTCTGTTGCGACGGATCCATGCCCGGCGATGGCGGGGTGAGGTGCGATTGCCAAAGCATGGTGACACCCATAATGAGCGGCATGATGTTGAGCGGCCAACCGGCAATCCAGGCGACAGTGTCCGGCTGAGACAAATCGCAGGCCCAAAGGAAAGGAACGCCGCGCAATTCAATGGCGGTGCGCAACATGCCGTAAAACCCGATAAATACCGGAACCTGCAGCAGCATCGGCAAGCACCCACCGAGCGGATTGACGCGGTGCTCTTTATAGAACTCCATCGTCTTCTGGTTCTTTTTGACCGCGTCGTCTTTGTATTTATCCTGGATGACTTTTATTTGCGGCATCAGCGTTTGCATACGCTTGGCTGATTTGGTGCTCGCGTGAGTCAAGGGCCAGAAGAGCGTTTTGATGATGACGGTGATGGCGATAATGCACAGACCATAGCTTAAGCCGATCGCATGTAAGCCGTTCATCGAAAGCAACAGCAACTTGGAGAAAAATCCAAAAAAGCCGAAACCCATCGCCTGATCGAGGTTGTTATTAAATTTTTCGCCGTATTGCGCGAGACGGTTGTATTCCTTGGGACCAGCGTAAAATGTATAACTGCGCTCGATACTTGCATTGGCCGCAAGATTCGTCGGCGCATAGAACAAAGTCGTTTCGAATCCGTTGTTGATAGCCGATGCCACGGTGTTAGTCGTCTTCGTGCGCGGCAATTCGTACCTGTGGATTCTCACATGAAGCGCCGGGTGATCTGGAATCGCCGCCAGAGTGAAGAACTGATTGTGAACCGCGGTCCAGTAGACGTTACCAGCGCCGTTTTCGTAATCGGTGCGGGGTGTGCCGGGAATGCAACCCAAGGTGCGGTTTGCAAAATATGAATCGGTGACCTCTTCCGCTTTCTTGCCGTTGTACCAGAATACGCCCACGGTGTCTGGGATCATCGGTGGAAGCCATTGGTGTCGCGGTGCCGACGGTGACCTGGCTTTCAGGCAGAAGTATCGCTGCTCCTTTGGTGTTCTCGATGCGCAGCTTCGCAGTGAACAGATAATTCGATAACATTTCGAACTGCTTCGTAATGCGCAGGCCATTTGCCAGGATTTGTTCGGCAACGACGGAATTACCGCGTTGTGAAAGCGTGTAGTTGTTGTCGCCGGTAATCGCCTCAGCGCCGGAGATTTCAAGCACCGGCGAACGGGCGCGGGTATTGAGGCTCGCCATATTCGTTTCCGCAGGAACGTCCCGTGCACACGCAATCGCGGCGGGATAATCGAGCATCTCAATCAAGCTGATGCCACCGCCGCGACTTGTGAAGTGCCAGACCAAGCTGTTGTTCGTGATCGTCAACGTTTTCTCAGGACCGGAAGGTGTCGGAGTTGTCGACGTTGACGTCGCGGACGTGGTTGTTGCAGCGTTTGAACTCGCCGTGGTCGCGTTCGTGACTGAGGCAACTTCGTTGGTCATCATTCCCGGTTTACGTGGCACTGGCGGAAAAAGTTTGTCCACCAAAGGCGACAACAGAAACAGCAGCCCAATGGCGACAACGAGTATAGTGAGAGATTTACGATCCATGATTAGGCTGCTGACGTTTTGGAATTTGGAAAATTGAGAGCAGGAGCCGTCGGGTGCGGGACCGGATCCTCGCCGCTTCCACCCCACGGGTGACAACGGCAGACGCGTTTTGTGGCAAGCCAGCTTCCACGGATTGCGCCGTGCGTTTGCACAGCTTCACGCGCGTAACACGAGCAGGTCGGTGTGTAGCGGCAACCGGCGGTCGGGCCAAAGAGTGCGCCTAGCAATGGCGATACACAGATTTGGTACAACCGAATGGCTGTAACGATTGCGACCGTTAAAACTCCAAGCACCAAACCCCAAACGCCAAAGAAGCACCAAGCCCCAAACTTCAAAACTCCCGAAATGGGAGCTTGGCATTTGGTGCTTCTCTGAAGTTTGAAATTTGAAGTTTGAGGCTTCATGTTTTCAAGAGTTCCGACTGTCCCAGTGCCTTGAGAAAATCTCGTTCCACGTCGGCAAATTTCTTGCCGACAATCGAGGCACGAGCCACCAACACTACATCCACTGGACGCCCCAATTCATGCTGGTGCAACCGGAAAGTCTCCCGCAGGAGCCGGCGGGCGCGACTGCGAACAACTGCGTCGCCGATCTTGCGACTGGTTATCACCCCCACCCTGCTCCCGGCGCCTGGTGGACGATCGGCGATGTTTAGGATCAAGCATCCTGATGTGAAACGCTGGCCTTTGGCACGAGTGCGGGCGAAGTCGCCGGTACTTTTAATGCGACTCGAACGCTGCAATCGCAGCCGGGCCGATGGCGTCTCAGGCATCGGTTATACCGGTGTGAGGCGCTTGCGTCCGACGCGGCGGCGATTAGCCAAGGTGGCCTTGCCACTCTTGCTCGAATTACGATTCAGAAAGCCGTGCTGCCGCTTGCGGCGAATCTTGGACGGTTGATATTGACGTTTCATTGTTCCTCTAAATTAAGAGGTGAGAAGATAGCGGCGGAAGTCGGGGTGTCAATCGTGTACATTGGATAATTGATGCTCTCAACGGGTAGTTAGCACTTTCCCGGACTCATTGAAACCTCTAAACTGGCGTTTTATGCCCTGTTGTGCCCGTTTGCTCGCCTGCTTAGTTCTCTCCTGCTGCTTCAACGTTTGTGCCCAAATCAGCAAAGGACATCAGCTCCTCATCAATCGCGGTTTCCAGGTGGCAGGAAATGTCTCGCCAACGGACCCGTTTCACTTGAACACGTTCTCGAATGCGAACTACACCACGATGTTTTGGATGTGGACCTCAGTTCCATTTGAGATGGGATCGGCTCCCGGTTTTCCGTGGGCCAGTTGGATCGGTGGCGAAGACCAAATGCCGCCGCGCGACGGCGAGAGCCCTTACCTCAGCCAACTGGTCATGCTCCAACTCGGCGACGAATGGGAATTGAACAATGACGCCACGCGGACGCAATTGGTAAATTGGTTCACTGACGTGCAGAGCAATTTGCCGAATGTCATTCTGTTCCATAATAACTATGGCGGTCAGGTCGGTGACTCGCAGTTGTACGATTTCTATTCGCGCGCGCACCCGGACATATTGTCCTTCGACAGTTATCCGTTTCACGGCGATGGAAGCGGCAGTGTCAGCGAGACGTTGATGAACTGGTATGGCGACTTACGACGTTATCGCCAACACGCCTGGGGCGCCGGGATTCCTCTGAGCACCTATATGCAAACATTCCAGTCGTTTGGCGAGGGTGACGCCGCGCCGTCGAAATCACAACTGCGTTTGCAACATTTCGCGGCGATGGCGTTCAATTGCAAATCACTGATTGATTTCACTTACAACTCAAGCGCATCGGCTCTGTTTACAAACAGCGCAGGTGGCGATAATGCGCCGAACGCATTGTATTACGAAAAGGCCGATTGTGCGTTGCGCGCCCGGAACTTCGGCAAAACGCTCGTTCGACTGACGCCAGTGCCCGACGTTTCTTTTCCCGATTTGCGCACGACCAGCATGTTGTTTATTCGCGGCAGAAGCCCGAATGGCTCGCTGCACGGCTTTCCAATTGGCTTTTACGCCGGAAGCGGTGGCGGCGATGTGAACACCGATTGGGCGTATCAGCGCAATGATCCGTATCTCACTGGCTGGAACGTTACAAATATCGGCACGAAGAACAATGGTTACCTCGGCGACGTGATTATGTCGTGGTTCAAACCGTTGGATGAGAGTTTCGATGGACCGAATTACACGAACGAGGTCTACATGATGGTCGTGAACGGGCTGAGTGATCCGACTGGAGACGGACCCGATTGCATGCAGCAAATCACGCTGAACTTTAACTCGTCGCTCATGGCCATCGAGATGATGAATCCGTTGACGGGATTGGCCGAAGCGAAGACGTTGCCCTTGACCAACGGTGTTCGCCAACTCGTGTTGAATCTCAATGGCGGTGATGCGGTGTTGTTCAAGTTCTCCGATGGCGCGCCGTTTATTGGATCACAATTAACGGGACCACCGGTGATTAGTTCGTTCCCCGCGAATCAGACCGCACTTTTGAATGGCTCCGTGACTTTCAATGCTCGTGCGGCTGGGGGTGCACCGTTGAGTTATCAGTGGCAACACTATGGCACAAACATCCCCAGTGCAACGAATGCGAGTTTTGGCAGATCGGGTTTGCAGTTCGTCGATGCAGGAACTTATACGCTGATTGTCAGCAACAGTTCCGGCACGGCGAGCGCGTCGGCCACATTGACGGTTGCGACGAGCGCGCCGTTTTTCTATGAGCCATTTAACTACTCGAACATCGGCTCGCCGGTCAGTGCCAACACTCCCGCGAATTGGGTATCCGGCGGCACTGGAACCAATGACTTGATGGTTGTGCCGGGCAGTCTGTCTTATGCGCCACTTCAGACGTCCGTTGGAAACAGCGTCACCAACGGCGGGCTTGGAGTTGGCGTACGTCGACTGATTGGCACGAATATCAGCAGCGGCATCTCCTACGTATCCGCTTTGTTTCGCATCAATGATCTTGGCTATGGCACTTGGACCGGCACGGGGGCGCAGGTCGGTGCATTGACTGCTACGGATAGTAGCAACTTCCGTTTACAGTTTATGGTAAAGAGCAATTCGGCCTCGAGCTATGTCCTCGGCCTACAAAAAGGCGGCACCGGCAGCGCGGCCGTTTATGGCACGAACGAATATCACGTCGGCGACACTGTGCTGCTCGTCGGCGCATACGATTTCACCGTCTCACCGAACCTTGTTTCGATGTGGATCAATCCTGATCCGACAACGCTCGGCGCGAGTTCGGCTCCGACGCCTGTGCTGACGACATCGGCCGGCACTGACGGCTTTGTCATCGACCGTTTTAATATTCGCCAAAATACAGCGGCGAGCGTTCCTGCTGCGATGCAGTGGGACGAACTGCGCGTCGGCAACACATGGCTCGATGTCACGCCGCCGCGGCCACAGCCGCGATTCACCCAAGCGACGGCGCTCGGAGGTCAGTTGCACCTGCAGGCGCTCGGTGACAACGGCAACATGACGCTACAATCAAGTAGTAACTTTGTCAACTGGATTGACGTTACTACCATTTCAGGGAATCTCGACTATAGCGAGAACACCGCGAATACGCCGCGATTCTATCGGCTCAAGTTAGCGCCATAGATTGGCAGCTAAAAGCAGACTTTTAACGTCTCCGCGAGTCCGCCATTGGAACTGTCCTTAATCCGCCAGCGTCTGAAATCCAAAGTGCGGTCTTTCCGCTATAGGGTGCGGGATTACCCTTCGCATCCAATTGCGGCATAGCGACAGTGGCAAATGCGGTTATGCCCTGCCCTTCGGCCAAGAATGTCCAATGCTCGCCGGTGTCAATAGCCGGCGCCGGAAACCTTTTTTGCCAGGACTCTTTTAGCTCGTAAATCCCTGCACCCCGGAAGCTCGCGACCAATTTATTGGAACTCGTAACAGCAATCGTTTCGCAGATGCCAGGCGTGTTAACCGTCGAAATAGTTTTTGATGTAACTTTAACTAATCCGCCAGAAGTCGTTTGCACATATACGGCATCGCCGACCGATGCCGCACGTTCAGAAACGAACTTGGTATCCACGTTTGTTATCGTCCTCCAATTGCCATCGTGCAAAACCTGGATCGCATCACCTTCGCCAGCACGATAACGAATGACGTATGAAATATCGTTACCCAATGGAGCTACTCTGAACACATCTGGTGGGCCGAAATGGTTTTTATCAACTGGTGAAGGTTGTTCAACCCAACCGGCCAGATCATCGCGAACAGTCCACTGCCATACACCTCCAGCACCCTCCAACCAGAAATCTCGAATTCCCGAAACCCCACGAAATCCTTCCAGCACATCGCCACTGGTGATGTATGGTTTGCCTTTTGGCGAAGGGATTTGAGTGCTTCGCCAGTTGGTTCCATCAAATCGAATAAACTGGTCAGCACGCCATATCCAAAGCATTTGATGTGCTTTATCAAGAAACGGGCCTTCCACGTCACTATCTAACCGATCGAACTGTAAGAGTTGTGTAAGCTGGCCATTCTTGAATTCTAAAAGGCCGAAATTACATCCGGCATATAATTTCCCGCGGTAAAATTCCAAACCATTGTAACCGAAGCCGGCATATCTGGGCAGCGACTTAATACATCGTGCTACGTCGCTGGCTGGGACAACCTGCGGTCTTAGAATGCCTGCCGCATCGACCGCTTGAGCGGCCAAGACGATACAAACGCAACTCAGATACCAAAGCCCGCTCCGCATGATCACGCTCGCCGTTCCTTAATCGCCTTCAAGATTTCAGCGATAACGTCGCCCTTTGGTTTCGCGCCGACGTTGCCTTTGCCGTGGAGGCGGACGCTGACGGCGCCGGCATCCATATCGCGCCCACCGATGACGAGCATGGTGTGGACTTTGGATTCTTCGGCACGCAGGATTTTGCCGTTGACCTTGTCGGTGCCAAAATCGCTATCGCAACGGACCATGTTGGCGCGCAATTCCTTTACGATTTCTTTGGCGTAGGCGACGAGCTTTTCATCGTCGCCGATAGTAATGACGCGGACTTGTTCGGGCGCGAGCCACAATGGGAAATTGCCGGCGTAGTGCTCGATGAGGAAGCCGATGAAACGTTCGTGCGTGCCGAGCGGGGCGCGGTGGATGCACAAGGGTGTTTTGTCGGTGTTGTCTTTGTCGCGATAGGTCAGGCCGAATTTCGCGGGGACGGCAAAGTCGACCTGGTTCGTGGCAAGAGTGAATTCGCGGCCAATGACGCTCCAAACTTGCACGTCGATTTTCGGGCCGTAAAAGGCGGCTTCGTTCGGCACTTCGATGAAATTGATTTTGGAATCGATCAGAACCTTGCGAACCATGTCTTCAGTTTTTTTCCAAAGCTCGGGTTCGTTGACGTATTTCTTGCCGAGACCTTCGGGCGACGATGTGCTGAAGCGCATAACGTATTTATCGATGCCGAAGATTTTAAAATACTTCAGATACATCTCGTTCACCGCGTTGAACTCGTCGGAGAATTGTTCTTCGGTGCAATAGATGTGGGCGTCGTTCATGTTCATTGAACGCACGCGCATGAGGCCGAAGAGTTCGCCGGATTGTTCGTAGCGGTAGCAGGTTCCGTATTCGGCCAGGCGCAACGGGAGGTCGCGATAGCTGTGCGGTTCCGCCGCAAAGACGCGATGGTGATGCGGGCAGTTCATGGCTTTGAGGTAATAACGCTCTACCCCACGTCCCATAGTTCCGAACAGCATGTCTAATCCCGCAAATGTTTCTAACCGCTCCAGTTTTTCCATTAACTCATTTCCCAGTGCTTTCCCCAAGCTTCCGTCGTCAAGCTTGTCCATCAACAGCTTCTCCAACGCATCATCGTCGGAAACGTCCTCACCAAGCTTTACCTTTATCTGATTCTTAAGTCGTAACGCCTGTTTTTCTCGATCACGCTTCATGTCGAGAGTTGAGATATTTTCGTGAGCATGCTCTCGTAATTCCATAGGTGGGAACATCGACTCAGCGTAATACGGCAAATGACCGGAAGTTTTGTACATCACCTCCCGAGCAATGTGCGGGGTTTTGACGCGGACATAGCCGGCTTGGAATTCGGTTTCTTTGGCTAATTGTTCCAAGGCTTCGACGATTGCGCCACCTTTGGGCAACCAGAGCGGGAGACCAGGGCCGACGTATTCGGTGTCGATTTTGTAGAGGCCCATTTCTTCGCCGATCTTGCGGTGATCGCGCTTCTTGGCCTCATCAATCATTTTGAAGTAGGCCTCCATCTCCGTCTTGTTTTTGAAGGCGGTGCCGTAGATGCGTTGGAGCTGCGGATTTTTTTCGTCGCCTTTGTAGTAGGCGCTGGCGACCTGGGTCAGCTTGAACGCGCCGATATTGCCGGTGCGCATGACGTGCGGGCCGGCGCAGAGGTCGAGGAAATCGCCGTTTTTGAAATAGGAAATGGGTTCGCCTTCGGGAATGTCGGTGAGGTTGCCGAGTTTGAATTTGCTCTGATTGCCTGGGCGTTCGGCTAAACCGCCGAGGCGGCCGCTTTCGGCGTCTTTAATGGCTTGTTCGCGGGTGACGATGATTTTTTCGAAGACGTTGTTGGCTTTGATCTCTTTCTTCATCTCTTCTTCGATCTTGGCGAAGTCTTCGGGTGAGATGCGGTGCGAGAGATCGACGTCGTAGTAGAAGCCGTTTTCGACGGGTGGACCGGCGGCGAATTGGGCTTCCGGCCAGAGACGCAGGATGGCGGTGGCCATGACGTGAGCGGCCGAATGGCGGATGCGCTCGAGTTCGGACATCTTGGCGCGGTCGTCGAGCGTTTTACGCTGGGCCTCTGGTTTTTCAGCAGATTGCATCGGTGCAGTGTAATGGTGGTTTGCTGGAGATAAACTGAAAATTTTTGACCCGGAGTTCACGGGGTCGTGAAAAATATTTTTTATTTTTTGGCGTTATGAGCCGTTATGAAGCGTTATGGAGCGCAATGAAGCGTTACGATGAAACGGCGCGTTTCGCAACTTCGTGCCCAGCCATGCGTAATCGAAAACCGAAAAAAGGATTCTTTTTTTGGTGTCCGCAGATTTCGCCGGGTATCCGCAGATGTCCGGAGATGGGAAAGACTGAATGATGCAGCGCAAAAATAAAGGATTCCTTTTTGAGGGTTGGTTTAAGAAGTTTGACATGGGGCCGATAGGACTGATGAGACCGACAGACCTGCCAAGATTGATTCAACTTTTCGATGTTCATGATGGCCAATGTAGCAAAGTCACTTGGACAAAGGCTGTCCAAGTGAAAATTCTTCTTTCGCCCGCATTGATAAAACATTGGGCGCCGTGGAAGGCGTCCTTACCAAATAAAAAAGACCGCCTCGAGGGCGGTCTGATGGTTCTAATGGAAGGACTTACACTCGCGCCAAGATTCCGCCGCGCAGTTCGGCGGCCATGCGAGATGGGTTCAGGAGCGTGACGCTCTTGCCGTTAACATATACTAACTGGCGGTCGCGGAATTTGGCCAAGGTGCGAGACAACGTTTCGCTAACGGTGCCGAGTTCGGCGGCAAGGGTGCGCTTGGTCATGTGGAGTTCGATCTTGGCAGGCTGAACGCTGGCGGGGTCGGGGCAGCGCTGGATGAGCCAATCGGCGACGCGGGTTTCGACGTCGTTCAACATCAGGTTTTCGAGTTGGGCGATGGCCATGCTCAAGTGGAGGTTCATCGCCGACATGACGCGCAAGGCAAGTTCCGGCTGGCGCTTGATGAGCGCGAGGAATTCGGATTTGCGAACCAGGATTACCCCACAAGGTTCGATGGCGCGAGCGTCGCCGGGGAATCCGCCGTCGGTAACGAGCGTGCCTTCGGCGAATGATTCGCCGGTGCGAAAGATGTGGATGATCTGTTCTTTGCCGGAGCCGTTGACGCGGTGAAGATTAATGGCGCCACTCTGGACGATGTAAAAACCGATTGGCAAATCGGTTTCACGGAAGAGGTATTGTCCCTTCGAGAGCAGCTTCAGAAAAGAGAACGAAGCGATTTGGTTAACCTCTTCCGCCGGTAAGCCTGCCAGAAGCGGACAGTTCCGTAGCGTGTTGAAAATCGCTGTATGACGGAGTTGGACAGTGTTGTTGATCATATGTTTGTTTTGATGCACGTCATTAAAACCTGATGTGTGCACTCTGCATCCCGCGGCGTAAGGCAACTACCCGCTTGTTGTCATTCTCCTGTCGTTTTTTGTTTAGTCGGGCGCTAAATCTGAAAACCACGCGAAAAAGGCGAGAAAAGCTGGGTCAAATCGGAGAACTCGTTCGAGGAACCGTTTTGCAAATGTTGGCATGGTCACAACAATTTTTTCCAAAGCCACCTAAAACAGGGCAAAAGCCTTACGAAGCGGCGGTTCTCTCGGGATGAGCCAAAATTGGCGAAGTTTTGAGCAAAACATGGTAAGCCGCTCGCTTTTTTGACGTTCAGACTGACGGCATGAGCGCATCTGTTGAATCCCACGACCCTGAAAATCAACCGGAGATTGGCAATTATTTTGTCGCGGCTTACCCGCCCTTCTCGGTTTGGGAACCACGACAGAACAAGGCGTTTCTCGATTTGTTAGACGAGCCGGCGCACGCGGAACCGATCGGCATTTATGTGCATCTGCCCTTCTGCCAAAAGAAATGTGATTATTGCTATTACTTATCTTATGCCGGCCAAAGCCTAGGCACGGTCAACAACTACCTGGAGACGGTCGTGGGCGAAATGGCCCGGTATTCGCAACGGCTGGCGATTAACAGTCGGCCGGTGCGGTTCGTTTATATCGGCGGTGGAACACCCTCTATTTTGTCGCCGGAACAGGTGCGCTTTTTATTCAGTGGATTGCAGAGTTGCCAATCCTGGGATGCAGTTGAGGAAGTGACGTTTGAGTGCGCACCGCGGTCGGTCCGCCCTGAACTATTGCAAACTTTGAAGAAGTGCGGCGTGACGCGATTGAGCATGGGCGTGCAAAGTTTCAACGACAGTTTGCTGAAACTGAACGGACGCATTCACGAAACGAACGATGTTTTGCGTGCGTATGACATGATCCGCAAAACGAAGTTCAAGTGGGTGAATATTGATTTGATGGTCGGATTGATGGGCGAACAACCGGCGCAATGGTGCGACGCCGTGCATCGCGCGATCGAACTACAGCCCGACAGCGTGACGATTTATCAGACGGAAATCCCGCATAGCACAAAGATTTATCGCGATATGGAATCCGGGAAGCTGCCGGCTGCTTTGACGCCATGGAACGTGAAGCGCACGCGGTTATATTATGCGCTGCATCAATTGGAACGCGCGGGCTACACGATCGTGAATGGTTATATGGCGGTGAAGAATCCGAAGAAACATCATTTTGTTTACGCGGATCATCTCTGGCACGGCGGCGATATGATTGGGCTAGGCGTGGCGTCGTTTGGATATATCAACGGCTTCCATTACCAGAACAAGGTGAGGCTTGAAGATTATGTGATGACCCTCGCCCGCCATGAATTGCCGGTGAAGCGTTCGTATCTGTTGTCCGAGGAGGACCGGGTTGTGCGCGAGTTCATTCTGCAACTGAAAACTGGCGCCGTTTGCAGTTGTTATTTCGACGAGAAGTTTAACCAGGATATTCTCGAACTGTTTAAAAAACCGCTGCAGAAACTGGAGAAGGCGGGGTTTCTCGTCATCAATGAAACGGATCATGGCAGGTCAATACAACTGACCCGGGCGGGACTGTTGTGCGTTGACCGTTTGCTGCCGGAGTTTTACCAGGCCGATTTCAAGGAAGTGCGCTACGCGTAAGTGCGCCTCCTTTTCGTCAAGAGCGCGGATTGGATGTCCGCGCTTTTTATTTTCGCACCCCTTGCGGTAGGCACACTCCTTTGCTAGGTTGACGGAATCAGTCAAATAAAAGAGACACAAACCATTAACCAAAGAACTTTTTATGGCCTACGAATTACCGCCTTTACCTTATCCGAAAAACGCACTGGAGCCGCACATCGACGAGAAGACGATGGAAATCCATCACGACAAACATCATGCCGCGTATGTCACGAATGTGAACAAAGCGATCGCGGGCAAAGCTGACTTGGAAAGCAAGTCGCCGGAAGATTTGATCCGCAATCTGGACGCGGTGCCTCAAGAGATTCGCGGTGCGGTTCGTAATAACGGCGGCGGGAACGTGAACCATACGATGTTCTGGAAAATCCTCGGGCACACTCACGGCGTGCCGTCTGGAAAACTCGCCGAAGATATCAACGCGACTTTTGGCAGTTTTGACGCCTTCAAGGAAAAGATTGAAACGGCAGGTGCGACCCGATTTGGCAGCGGTTGGGCGTGGCTTGTGGTGAACAATGGCAAGCTGGAGGTCTGCTCCACGGCCAACCAGGACAATCCCATCATGGGTAAAGCGGTGGCTGGTTGCGAAGGCACACCGATTTTCGGCGTCGATGTGTGGGAACACGCCTATTATCTCAAATACCAAAATCGTCGTCCGGATTATTTGAAGGCGATTTGGAATGTGATTAACTGGGCTGAGGTCGCCAAGAATTACGAAGCGGCCAAGAAGTAAAAGTTATTAGACAGGACAACTTCGCGCGCGCGTGGTTTAATGCGAAAGCATGAGGCTGCGCGCGCGCCATTTTAGCTTCGAATTTCCGCGTCCGACGATGGTGATG
Source organism: uncultured Verrucomicrobiae bacterium (assembly GCA_963702845.1). Lineage (GTDB taxonomy): Bacteria > Verrucomicrobiota > Verrucomicrobiia > Limisphaerales > Palsa-1400 > JAICXV01. Next base: position 3,309,175 of record OY969763.1, read on the forward strand.
GGGATCGTTAATGTGACGCCGGATTCCTTCTCGGACGGCGGGCAGTTCCTTAACACCAACGCCGCCGTGGCGCATGCGCTGAAGTTGGTTGAAGAAGGCGCAGATATTATTGATGTCGGGGGCGAATCGACTCGGCCGCGAGCAATTCCAGTTTCGGAAAAAGAGGAATTGCAACGGGTGCTGCCGGTGATTCAGGCGCTTGCGAAGCAGGTCAAAATTTCTATCTCGATCGACACGATGAAGCCAGCGGTGGCACGTGCTGCCGTCGAAGCGGGCGCGAGCATCATCAACGACATCGCCGCCAATCGAACTGAGGACGAAATGTGGCGCCTGGTGGCGGAAACGGGAGCCGGTTACGTACTCATGCACATGCAAGGAACGCCGCAGACGATGCAGGAAAATCCGACCTATAAAGATGTCGCCGCAGAGGTCGAATTTTTTTTTACTGAACGTTTGAATTTTCTTGGGCAATGCGGTGTCAATGCAGAGCAAGTTGTTTTGGATATTGGGATTGGCTTTGGGAAACGCATCGCAGATAATCTGGAATTGTTGGCGCAGGTGCGGCGATTTGCGAAGTTCGACCGACCGATGCTGATCGGGGCTTCGCGAAAATCATTTGTGGAAAAGGTCAGCGGGGATGGAGGTAAATTGACCGGATCGTTTGCGTGCGCTTGTTGGGCGGTGGCCAATGGCGTTCAGATCATTCGCGCGCATGACGTGGCGGAAACGCGGCAGGCTTTGCGCATGACGGACGCGTTGATGGAAAGAAATGTGGAACGTTCATCACATCTTAAGTGAAGGCTGGAAGCCCGCGCTGGAAATTCTCATCCTCGCGGTCGGGATCTATTATGCCTTCAACTTCGTGCGGGGGACGCGTGGCGCTCCTGTGGTTTATGGATTTCTCGTGCTGCTTTTGAGTCTCACGGTCGTTGCGTTTTTTTTAAAGTTAGAGGTGCTGGGATGGTTGCTGCGGTGGTTCGTCGGCTTTGCTGCCCTCGCGATTTTCATTATTTTTCAACCGGAGATTCGGCGCATGTTGGCGGAGCTCGGCACACACCCGGTGTTCAATGCCAACCAGGAGAAACGCGAAATTATCGAGGTGATTTGTGAAACGGTGGAACGATTGGCCGACGTTCGCATCGGCGCGCTTATCGCAATTGAGCAAGCGATCCCATTGAGCGAATCGACCGAGTCGGGCGTGCCGGTGGATTGCCAGGCCACACCGGAAATGTTGGAAACGATTTTCTTTCCAAACAACGCGATTCACGATGGTGGCGTCATCATCCGCACCGACCGCATCGTGTCTGCGGCACGTATTTTTCCACTGACGCAACGGACGGATTTGCATCCTTCTCTTGGAACCCGGCATCGCGCGGCCATCGGGCTGACGGAAGAGACTGATGCGATTGTCGTGGTTGTCTCGGAAGAGACGGGTTCGATTTCACATTGCTACAAAGGACACCTCGTGCGCGGCGTGACGGTCGAAGCCCTGCGCGCGTTCCTCACTTCCATCCTGGTGAAGCGAAGCAAGTCGCACAGTGCGATGGCGTGGATGCGAAATTGGACCGAACAACGTCCGCACGCACCGCAGGTTCAACCCTCGGTAAAACTGGAGCCCAAATATTATGGTGGCGCGGTTGCTTCATAATTTTTGGTTGAAGATGTTTTCGCTGGGGTTGGCCACGATGATCTGGATAACGGTGCACATCGGCATCACGCGGGATTTTTCGTTCACGAACCCAAATCTCACCCACCCTTCTCGACAGTACGTGCGCTACCGGTTTCGATCATCACGCAACCGGGTGACGCTCGCGTTTACAGAATTACGCCGAAGCAAATTACTGCAACGATCGATCGGCGAAGAACCGATTTTGCGCAGGATGAGCGCGAAGGACATTAAAATTTACGTCGATTTAACGGACTTGAGGTCGAAGGGAGTGACCAACGGTGAATTGCGCGCGGATGCGCCGAGAGATGTAACGGTTGTTGGGCTGACGCCAGCGGCGGTTTAGATCGAGCAGATTTCGCCGTAAACCTCAGTATCAGTTGGTATTAGATTACGACTTCGGTGCCGACGCCGGCGTCGGTGAAAATTTCCAGCAGGACCGAATGATCAACCCGGCCATCAACAAACGAAACTTTTTCCACTCCAGCTTTTAATGCAGCAATAGCGCTGTCCACTTTCGGAATCATACCTTTGTCGATCACGCCGGATTTTTTCAGGCCATCGACTTCGCTGACGCGCAACTGAGAAATCAGAGTGTTAGGATCTTTTGGATTGCTGAACAAACCCGGAACGTCGCTCATGAAGACGAGACGTTTTGCTTTCAAGGGCGATGGCGACTTGCGCGGCGGCAACGTCTGCATTGCAGTTATAGATTTTCCCGTCCTGTCCACGAGCGGTCGGGCTGATGACAGGGGTGATGTATTCTTTCAGACAATTGAGAATGGGCTGGGTATTAACGCCTGAAACTTCGCCGACATATCCGATGTCGATTTTTTCGCCGATCGGGGAATCGAGCCATAGTTTACCGCACGAAAAATCTGCGTGCCGGAAAAGCCTTTGGCCGTGCCATGAAGTCGATTGATCGTTTGGACAACGTCGGGATTGATTTCGTGCGAGAGGACTTGCTCGACAACGTTGACCGTCGCTTCATCCGTCACGCGCATGCCTTGAATGAAGTTGGCTTTGAGCCCGGCTTTTTCCATAGCGCGAGTGATGGCTTTGCCGCCGCCATGAACGAGCACGGTTTTGATGCCGGCCGCAGCGAGAAAAATAGCGTCGCGCGCGACCCCTTCGCGGACGGCTGGGTCGGGCGAGTCCATGAAACTGCCGCCGTATTTGATGACAAATGTTGCGCCGCGAAACCGTTGCAAATACGGAAGCGCTTCAAGCAGGACGTCGGCTTTTGAGATAAGATGTTGCAAAATGTTAGCCTCCGAGTGACGACGGATCGCTCACGTCGCCTTTGTTGAAATCAACATACTCTTCGGTCAAGTCGGCTGCATACATGAGGGCGTTGGATTTACCGAGGTTTAGGTTGATGTGCAGGTCGAACGCGTGTTGAGCGGTGATTTTGCAGAGCGCGGCAAATGGCGCATCGGTCGGACGGCCTTTGCGTAATGAGAACAAAATCTTTTTATCGCCAGGCAGGCTGTAGCCGACGTCGACTTTTTCTTCGACGATCTTTGCGGGTGAATATCCGAGCGCATCGAGAATTCGGCCCCAGTTTGGGTCCCCGCCGAACCAACTGGTTTTCACCAGGGCGCTGTTGGCGACGGCTCGGGACGCGGCATCGGCATCGCCGAATGACCGCGCACCAGTGACACGAACGGTGACAAAACGGGAAACGCCTTCGCCATCCAGCACGATCTTTTTAGCGAGTTCGAGGCAGACGTGATTTAGGGCAGCTTGGAATTTCGCGAGGTCTTTGCTGGAAAGGCGCGAATTGCCTGCGAGACCATTTGCGAGGACGAGCACCGTATCGTTCGTACTCATGTCGCCGTCGACGGTGATTCGGTTGAAGCTGTGCGAGACGGCCTCGTTGACGCACTTTTGCAATGTTCTGGAATCAATCGCCACGTCTGTAGTGACGAAGCAAAGCATCGTCGCGTGCAGAGCGGGACGCGCGCCCGTTGGGCTCATGCCGGGTTGGATCATCCCGGCGCCTTTGCAGATTCCGCCGATGCGGACTTTCTTACCTCCCAGAGAAAACTCGATCGCGACTTCCTTTGGCTTGGTGTCGCTCGTCATGATGGCCTCGATCGCGTGAGCGGCGTTTTCAACTGATGCGCCAAGATGTTTCGACGCGTCGAGGATCCCTTTTTCGACGTTCTGCATCGGCATCATCACGCCGATACGTCCCGTCGAGCCGACGAAGATTTCACGCGCGTTCAAGCCGAGAGCTTTAGCGGCGATTTCTGTCATTTGGCGAGCATCACGCATTCCTTGCTCGCCAGTGCAGGCGTTGGCGTTGCCGGAATTGACGACAATCGCGCGAGCAACACCGCATTTGATGCGCTCGACGCAAACTTTGACGGGCGCGGCGCACACCTGGTTCGTCGTGAAGGTGCCGCCGACTGATGCGGCCGCTTCGGAAACGATTAGCGCGAGGTCGCGTTTGTTTCCTTTGTTGGAGCCTTTACCGGTCCCGAGACGTTTGATGTCGCAAAAAACACCCGAGGCCGAAAGTCCTTTCGGAGCGGTGATGGAGCCAGTGACTGGAGTAAATTTGTTTTTCAAGAACGGCAAAGACGGAAGCACGTTGCGACGGTGGTGTCAAGATAGGAGCGCGGACAGTGGTGTCCGTGTGTCCAACCGCGTAACCAATATCGCGGGCATTAAGGTCCGTGATTCGCTTAAGCGGGTTGTGCGATTCCCTGCGTCGAGATTTCTGTAGCCATCTGCGCGCGATTCTTCTTCGTCCGGCAACCGATGTGCAAATGGGCTCTCGACGGCCGTGCAGATAAATGTTTGCGCAAACGGCTCGGCTTCGCGGCGATCGACGCGGAATCCGGCAGTCTCCAGCAGAGACGCGAGGCAGCTTGGCGTCAGGCCCCAAAACCAATTGCCATAACCCGCCTCCGGATTGAATTCTTCGGTGATGCCTTCTTGTCGAAGCAAACCGAGGCTGCTTAGGTTCCAAAGTTTGCGATCTTCGGCGCTCATCATCGGCCAGTATACAGCTGCGTTGGCCAGGCCGGTCATCTCCGGAATGGTTGAGGTGCGTAAAATCAAAGGTCCGCGGCAAATTCGCCGGAGCGCCACCAACAGATCGAACGGCGCTGGATGGTGGTACAAAACACCGGCGCAGAACACGACATCAACAACACCGATCTGCCCCATAATTGTTGGATGGCTGGCGTCGCCTAAAATGAATTCAACATCGGAACCTAGCTTTGCCATCTTTTCTTCGAATTCGGGCGTTGGACCAAATACGTCCACCGCTTTCACTTCCCTGGCGCCACATTGCTCGGCGTGAAAAGAATAGTCCCCATTCACGCCCCACATGCAGCCGATGTCCGCGAAACTTTTTCCTTCAACGTGCTGCCGGATCAAATCGCGCAAATGCGAGTAATTGCCGATCGTCCGTCCCCGGAAGTTCTGCCAACGTCGCCAGACGGCGCAACCGCGTGGCGTTTTCAGGAACTTAACTTTCCATTTATAGAATGCAGTGAGCATGGCTTTTCCTTACAACGTGCGCTTGATGGTGTGCGCGCTTTCGTTTGGCCGCGCTAATTCCCAAACATGCGGTGGGTGCAGAAATCCGACATCGACGCGAGGTGATTGAATCGTCAGCAGGGTAAACGTGCCAATGGTAGTCGTAGCCAAACGCCCACTGATGTTCGAAAATTCCAACGTCGATGAAATATCTTCCTCCCGCGAGATCGACCCGTTGCAAATGCAATACGATTTCTCCACGTCCCGCGATTGGCGGCAACTCAATGTTTTGTGCGGCCGTATTTGTGTCGAAACAGATCAAGCCCGTCTTCGCGGCTGAGACTGACGCTGAAGATCGGTCCTGGCACCGGTTTATGCGCGGAGTAACGGATGCGAACGGAAAGAGGTTCGCCGCTTGTCACTTCGGTGGTGGGCGTGCCGGAAGTGCCGAAAATTTCGACGGCCTCGATTTGAACTTCTTGCGAACCGAAGCGGTTTGTTTGCGGCTGCAGCATTGTACCGAATTGAGTTGAGCAGACATTCGCGGAACCGGGCGTGCGCCGCCGCGTTTCATCGGCAAGCTCGTTTACGTAACCATTGAGGACTTCTTCGGTCGGCCCGAGCGCGACGATACTTCCGTTGCGCAACCAGAGCAAGCGATCGCAGATTTGGCGCGTTTGCGCGGTGTCGTGAGATACAAGCATGAGCGTGCATCCTTTCTCTTTCAATCCCTGGATACGGTCCATGCATTTTTTTTGGAACGCGAGATCGCCAACCGCGAGAACTTCATCGACCAACAATACTTCTGGTTCGGTGTGGATGATGATCGAGAATCCCAGGCGCATTTGCATGCCGGTGCTGTAGGTGCGAACGGGGCTGTCGATGAATTTTTCGAGTTCGGCGAACGCGACGATTTCATCGAAACGTTCGGCGACTTGCTTTCGCGTGAGGCCACAAATCACGCCAGTGATAAAAACATTTTCGCGACCAGTCAGGTCGGGATGAAACCCGGCGGTTAAATCAAGAAGCGCGCCGAGGCGGCCATTGACGTTGATATGGCCGGAATCAGTTTTACCGACGCCGCCGATCAAGCGCAACAACGTCGATTTGCCAGCGCCGTTGCGGCCGACGATTCCCAACGCGATGCCTTTTTCGACAACAAAGCTGACGCCATCGAGCGCCCAGAATTTTTCTTCGTCCCCATGCGGCGCAGGCCCTGGAGCACCGCTTCCTTCAGCGACGTAGGACGATTTGAGTCGTAGGCGCGAAAGCGTTTGCTGACATTTTCAACGATGATAGCTGGTTGGCTCACAGTTCCTCCACAAATCGATCGCAACGGTGCGAGAAAAGTTTGTAACTGAAAACCAGCAACGCGACGGCAAAAAACCGCAACAACACCCAGCGCCACATAATCTGGCGATTGTCCAAGCAACAACACCGACGCGATAGCCGTCGATGATGTGAAGCATCGGGTTGAGTTCGTAAATCGCGCGGTATTTGCCCGGGACCCTGCTGGCGAGATAGAAAACAGGAGTGAGCCAAAACACAACTGCAGCACGAAGCGGCGATGTGTTCCATATCGCGGAACGCGACGTTAGCCGTAGCCAGCAAATAGGCAAGACTGAGCATCAGCACAAATTGCACGGTCATGACAACGGGCAACTCAACCAGATGCGTCGTGATATGGCCGCCGCCTAAGATGACGAACAAAACCAGTAACGGCAGCGCCAGCAACAGATTCATTAAGATTCGTTGTAATCGTAATGACCGGAAGAATCGCGGCTGGAAATCCGGGCCGACGAACCAGTTCCCGATGAGAGGTAATAGCGCCGGTCGCCTGCAATAGAGAAAGTTGAAACCACGACCAACACAACAGTCCGGCAAACGCGAACGTTCCATAATTGGGAATGTCGAGCGATATGACTTTGCGGAACAGGAACGTGAACACCAGCAGTTGCAGCAACGGGTTCAACAACGACCAGGCGATCCCAAAATGGAGTTTTTATACTGCGATTTTATATTGCGGCCGACAAGACGATCACGATAAATCGCGCAGGTGAATGAGACGATGTAATCGCTCCGAAGTTCGCACCTCAAATGTTCCGACCTGTATTGCCCTGTGAATTCATTTTAAATTTTTACTGTAGCTGGCGCTCGCCCGCAGCACTTCCTCGGGCTCCTGATGCCCGAATTTTCGCGGTTCAGCTCGCTCTACTCGACGCCGCGATTTCCACAACGAAAAAGGACCGACGATGTGTCCCCAAATCTGCGCAAGGAGTAATGACAAAGGATATTTCCGATAACCAAACAACCACGACGCGAAGGCATCTGGCCAGGTAAAGGGGCACTTCCGCAAACAAACGTGTCAACGCCCGGCGGTCTCCATCGTGCAGGAACGTCACCACGTGATATGCAGCGTGGCCCTTGGAGTACGCGTAAATTTGTCTCCACAAAGACTTCGCATCGCGTCGATGGCGATGCCAAACGAATGCAGAGGGTTCATAGCGAATCGCATAGCCTGCCTTTAAGACGCGATAGAATAGATACGTGTCTTCAGCGCAGCCGGTGGGGGTGCCCTGCTCCGAGAGCTTCATCGAGATATCCAATTTGGCGGATGGCGCAAGTGCGCTGGCCCGAACTGCGGCGTTTGCAGTCGCCCCGATATCCCACGTCGGAACGGCGCGCCGGCCATAGGCATCAAACCAATCGCGATCAAAACGTCTGCGCTCGAAACCACGGCCCAGACCGCCGTAGATTTCGAATTGGATTTGTGAATCGGTTTCCAATTCGAACGGAAACACGGCGCCGGTGACCATCATCACATCAGACTGCGCGAACGGCGTCGCAAGTTTTTCCAGCCAATCAGTCGGCATTGTCACATCGTCATCTGTCGCGACGAGAACATCGCCACGGCTGGCGCGGAACCCAGCATTACGAGCAAAGGACAGTCCGCCACGTTTTTCAGTGATAAGTTTCACTTCGGGAAATTCGGCGACCACCGACGGCGTCAACCCGGACTGCGGGTGATTGTCGACAACAACGATTTCAACGTCGTGCCGCGTTTGTTGCTGAGAAAGTGATTTCAGACACAGCCGCAAGTCATCGGGCCGATCATAAGTCGCGACCACCACAGAAATGCGCATGGGCGCAACTTCACAATCCACTTCCCTGCTATTCTCGATGCCAATGAATGACCGCAAGGTTTGCTCGAACTTCGCCACCAACTCTTCTTCAGTGATTTTCTGCTGCGCTTGCAACAACTGCAGGAAAAAGTGCTGCATGACATAATCGCCGAGTTCCGCAGCGCTCACGGGATGAAATTTATTTTCAATTTCAACGCTCCCGACCGGGCTGCCGTCCCAAAGCACGTAGAGGCGAACGGACGAATATTCTTGCACACCAGTGCAGCTCGCTTAACCCATTCCTGATGTCCACTGTGCGAACGGCAATTCCATTTTTTCGTTGCACGATGTTCCCCGCAATTGGCTTATGCGATGGCGACGATGGTTTCCATGCATCGACCGGCCCATGTTTGGAAGCGGCCTCACGCGCCCGGCTATACTGGAACAAACCTGAAACCGACCCCGCCAACTCCGCTCGATACAGTTCTAACGGCGCCTTGCCCGGGTGAAATAACCCCCAAAGGCATCGACGAATATTCCACCACCAGAAAAACCACCAACTCAGCTTGAGAAAACCGCGGCGCTCCTCGGGATACTCGCGCAGGCAACGCGTCACATATGAAAAGAAACCGACGCCATTATTCCGGATTTGAGCGTAAAGCGCGCCGTAACTAATCCGATGCCGGTGCCGGACCAGTGCGCCTGGTTCATACAGAAGCGTGTGGCCCGTTTTGAGAACGCGGAAAAACATTTCCAGGTCGCCACCGCCGCGCGTGGGCGTTCCAACATCAAGCGCCGGATCAAATGTGCCGATCTTGTGGAAAAGCAACGGCGAAACGCCATATTCGCGCCGGTACCAAATTTCCCTGCCCCGCCATGATGCCCACCAATCAAATCGCCCGCGTCGGTATGATACCACCGACGATTGTAGCCACGACTGAAACCCCCCAAGTTCTTCGAACAGAATCTGGGCTTCGGCTTCGAGTTCATACGGCTCAACAAGACCGGTCAGCGCCATGACATCAGGGTTTTCGGTGAAAGCTCTTGCAATTGCTGCCGTCCAATGGCGAGTCCACGATCACATCATCGTCGGTTAAGCGACAATTTCGCCACACGCTTCCTCGATCGCGCGGTTTCGCGCCCAATCCAACCCCGGCTTCGATTCGAGAATGTAGCGAAATCTTGTTCTCCCGTGCATCGAACTCCGTTGCAGCGCCTCCACGACTTCACGCGTCGCATTGGTCCGAGGCGCGTTGTCGACGACAATCACCTCCAGAGGAGGTTCTTCAAGTCGCTCAACGCGGTTAGACAAGCACGCAAATCGTCCGCGCGATCGCGAGTGCAGACGGCAACTGAAATCGACGGCAGCCTGCGGCCTTCAGCGGGACTTGGTTGTTCGCGCAGCAATCTGCGCCAGCGTTCGTTCGCCGAGATTTGATAAATGCGACCGAAGCACGACCGCTAACACTTTCGCCCTGATGGTGCCCGTCAGTGCGGAATCAAAATCTCTGGCCGAGCACTCGCCATTCGTAATTGGAATCGTGATTGTTTCGACAGGTTGGCCGCGCCATCGCAACAGCGCGCGAACATTGAGATACCCTTCCAATCCGCGCACAGGCTGTGAACGGACGGCACAATTCGATGTCGATGGTTTTGATGTGTTTCACTGGCAGCAATAAGAACGAAAGTCGGTCACGCGCGCCCAACGATGCGACCTGGATGCGGTCCCACCACGTGATTGGCACTGGGATTTGTTCATAAACATCGCGGGACATCTTCGACTCGGAATGTCGAGCACTTCGTCGGTGCGGAATGCGCCGACGCGTTGCCAGGCGCTGCGCAAAAATGGCGACGCTATCCAGCGCAATGTGCCTTTAACCAATTGCGAATCGACCCATGGCAGCAGCACCGCCGACCAATCCTGTCGCAGCGCGCGCCATAACCATCTGTAAGAAGTTTGCAGGTCGCCGCAGGCATTGCTTTTCGTTGCCAAATATAAATAGAACATCCCTTTCGACCAGCGGTAGACCCGACCCGCTATTTCACGGTGTTTGCGTTCCATTGCTCAAGCACCAGCGCATACGACTTCGCCATCGCCGAGTGATCGTAAGACATGCTTTGGCTGTAGCAGCGATACGCCGCCAGATATTCTTTGACGACGCGAAACTCGCAAACTTCCGCCAGTCGCAAACAAATATCCCAATCCTCGCAACCTTGCGCTTTCTGTGCGCGCAGGTCGGCGTTGTATCCTCCTATTTTTTGCAAATAGTCGCGACGAAACAAAGGAACTGACGCGTTGCCGATGAAATTTCGTAACACGAAAGGTTGGTAAACTTCGCCGTCCAGATCCCACTTCGGCCCGAGCCCCGAGGACTTGCCTTTTTCGTTGATCGAAATACACCAGCAATAAGAGGCGCCTGCTTTCGTTCCGCCCATCTCCAATGATTTGACCTGCTTCTCAACTTTCGACGGATACCAGAGGTCATCCGCGTCCAGTGGAGCAATGTATTCTCCGGAAGCTCTTTCAATAGCGAGATTCCGCGCCGCTGCGACCCCAAGATTTTGCTGCCGCAATAATTTCACCCGCCGTCGCCTCGAGCCGCATTTTTCACAATCGCAGCAGTGAGATCGCGCGATCCGTCGTCCACCACAATTACTTCGATGATTCTCGTACGTCTGCGCCAGCACTGAGTCGAGGGTCTCGCTGATGAAATTCTCCGCGTTGTATGCGGGAACAATCACTGAAACCATGCCTTGGTTGCTCATGCCTCCCTTTCGTTTTTCGATCCCGTGGGTAAATCGTTACGCGAATGAGTATGGCGCTGTCCCATCGCTTGGTTGCTCCTTGGCGGAACGTCTGCGCTCCGCGCGCCGCGAGAAAGTAATCCCGATCAAAAAAGCCGTCTATAAGGCACGGCTCTAAATTACGTTTCGTGAAGAACCGCAACGGGAGCCTCTATTATTTCCCGATGCTGTTTACTGCCAGTCGCAAATCGACTCGACATAAGCCGCCGAACCGTCGCGCAACCATCCATCCAGTTGCGCCTGGTCCTTTAGTTGTTGACCGCGTCTGCGCGGCACAACAACGAATCGGCAATCCACTTCAGGCAAGGCACTCATGTCACCCCACAGCTTTTCAAATTGCGCCACCGGGAAAATATCTTCCTGACCATGTCCCCAGCGCTTCTTCACATCTTTGAGCGTAACATAAGCCGGCATTCGCGCAGCCAACGTTCTAATAGCGGCAGAGACTTTTTCCGCATCGTCTAAATCAGCAGCGGCGAGTCCGAAAACTGCCAATAGCTTATGAACATCAATCCAAGTCGTCAGCGTGTTGTAATAGGCGAGCTGAAATTCGTCTTCTTCTCGGGGCAAAGCCAACCCCTCCAGAATCCGCACCTTGCCATTGACCCGCGCCAGGCCACCGCCCCGGTCCTCGATTCGCCGCGTAATCATCTCGAACGAAAGGCACGCGCCTTGGGCAATGTGCAATCCGAGCAACGCCGGATCGACGTCTGCGCCGAGAGTATCAATGTTGTGCAGGAGCAGATATTTTAGATTCCGATGGTCCTTCAGCAGTTGGTTGAGCACGCCATTACGGAGAAGGTTCGAAATTTCATACCAGTGACCCACTGGATGCAAACATTGTGAAGGAACATTGTCCGTGTAATCGCTTCCTTCGCCTGACTTGTTTCGCCCAGCCGATCAGTGCTGAGCGTAGACTGTCGCGCACCTTCTGCGCCTGCTCATCCAACATCTGCTGCGGCATTTCTTCCCAAAGAAACCGCAGATCGCGCTCCATCGGAATCATCCGCAAACCGATGGCGCGCCCAGATGAAAGGACAACCGGTCCCGAGTAACCGTAGTTTTTGTGCCGGGCCAAAAACGATTCGATCGCGCCATGCGTCAAATAGCTCGTCGTAACAACGTGCGGAATCTCTGTCTTGTTTTGCCGTCCGACCCGACGACTCTTTGCGAGATGAACTTCGATAAACGTGCGATGTTGGCCGCCCAGTTTGCAAAACGGATGCAACGCTTTCACCACGCCCGCACCTTGCGTCCAACGGCTGCCCACACCAGCGGCCAACGTGATCACCGCAACCTCGCCGTTAGCAATAGCAGCGTCTCCTAAATCCCGATGTTGTGTCGCAGCGGTCGCATCAATCACATCTTCTGGCTGCACATCCTCGATCTTCGTGCTGGGCGCCAACCGATTCTGCGCCAAACCAATTCGACCGTCTTTAAGGTCATCCCGAATTTGTTCGTGTTGCGCGCGGTCAAAACCATTTTGTTCAAGCAGCGCCAGTCAACGTTTGTCCGCTCGTCGATTCCTGTTTCAGACGCGGAACAACTCGATCGAAAATATTTTGTACAATCGACCCAAGTTCCGGTTTACGACGCGTCGCAGCAGCAAATTTATCCAGTTCGGCACGACGTTGCACCGACAGCGAGCGCAGGTCCTGCTTCAACAATTGTGGGACGACCAATGCATAATAACTATCCGGCAGCAGCGATTCATCATCACTCAGCAAATCAGCCCAAGTGCCCTTTTCGTTAATTGCAAAATCGTAAACCACCGGATCCATCGCAAACGGCAACGCACTTTCCAGCTCCCGTTTCGTTTGCGTCATGATCTCCTGCAACTGCGCTTGCGCAACGGCTTTCTTTGCGGGGGCGACGATGAAGCCCATGCCGCCTCCGGACATTCCGCCCAGCATCCAAAATCCCCAGAAATCTTTTTGAAACGCGCCGCGTGCGCGATTGATCAGCGTTTCCGTATAATAATTACTCGCCCACGGAATGATGGTTTGCAACGGCCCGTGAAAATTGCGCGATGTCGCAGCGCCAATTTTCGGCACGTCATTCGCGCGGAGCGCGGCGAGAATTTCATCCAAAATCCCGAGCGCTTCCTGACGCCCTTTCCATTCCGCTTCCGAACGCAGCAAGTATTTTTCAGTAACCATCTCCAGAATGGGCCCGACGTTTTGCGCCATTCCGCCGTGAACAAGAATCAGACTGTCCTGAAGTTTTTGCCGGACCTCGGCGCTCGCTTCAGTCTGATCGAACACGCGATGCGTCGGCATCAAGCGACCGCGACTCGTCCCAAATTCCGGATCACCTTCCTGCGCCAGCGCGCCTTGAATTAATTTCATCCCCGGCCAAACACCGCCTGAATCCTGCCAACCACCACCGGAACCGCCGAGCCACTCACCGAGAATTGCGCGAGCTAAAACAAGCCGGCGTTCATGTTCCTGCAACGCGCCTTCCAACGATTGCGCCTGACTCGTCGCTCGCATGCATACCGAAATCAACGCCGCCAGCAGATTCGTCGAGACAGCCAACCGCGAGCCTTTCGGAATATTATTAACGTTGCTGACCAACTCCAACCCTCGCCCTTGACCGACAACTTGCGCCAACAAATCCGAAAGATTTTGGCCCGATCCTTCGATACCGGGCGGAACAATTCCCGACGCAATCACCGCCGCCTTGAGCAAACCAAGGTAATCTTTCGCAAAATCAAAAACTTCTGCGAGGCTCGTAATATCCGCCGACGCACCAAGATCGACGCTCGTCAATCGCAACACCGGTTCATCCAACACTCGAAGAAAAACTTCAATCGGCGGACGAGGCGAGGCATCGCGCCCTTTCACACCAAGATCAATCGACACGTTGAGAACCTTGGCCCCCTCAGGATAATCCATGCCCAAAAAGAAAATATCGCTCCACGCGCTGTGAGTCAGGTCCATGCGCACTGGAGTGCGCTCGCGCAAAACCGGGTAACATCCATCCGCGCCACGCTCGAGAAGTTCGCGACGAATCCGCAGCGGCTGGTCGCTCGGATGGCCCATCCGAAACATCCATTGATTACCTTTCACTGACCGAACGCTCCGACGCACCTGGTCAGCCAGCGTTTGAATTCCCAACCGGTAATACGCCACTGCCAAAGCGCTGCAATTTCCGTCACTCGGCCCGTTCGCCTGTTGATTCGTGAGGAACACTTCAATCGCTTCTTCAAACCGCCGTTCCAGCAGATGCCCGTAACCTTTGAACGGAACAAGACCACGTTGGTTCAGCCCTGGCTTGAGCGGCAGATGAAACCGATGAATCGCATAAAGAAAAAACAACGCGCGAACGCGTTCGTATAAATTCTCGCTGTGCTCGCGAAATGATTCGAGATCTTCACACTCCGCCAAAAGCTCCGAAACGCTGGCCTTTCGGCAAAATGCGTCCAGCGATTCGTTGCGAACCGCCGGGTCTGAGGCGGTGATAATATGACGAAGCCGGCCGGTCATACGCCTTTCACCGCGAGCATCTCAACCAAATTGGACAAGACTTCGTCTCGATCCTTGCCATCGAAAGCCAAAGCAAGCTGTGCCGTAAGCAATCCGTATTTCGCGCCAATGTCGTAACGTCGCCCTTGCAGTTCCAAAGCGAGATACCGCTCTTTCCCAGCCAATTTATTCAACGCCGTCGACAATTGCGCACCGGTCTTTGCGCTCGCCACAATCTCCGTCAACATCTCCATCACCATGGGAGTGAGCACGTGCATTCCGAAAAAGCACAAATACCGTCCCGCGCGCAAACCGGGCACGATCAACGTCTGCTCCGCTTCCGTCGGTGTCGGTTTCTCCAAAACTCGCTCCACCTGATAAAGCCGTTGCCGGCCTGTAACAAGATGCCCGCCGACTGCTCCGTAAAATGGCAGCTTACTTTCATGCGTCGCCTGCACCGCCGACACAGCGCACGATTCAGCTTTCGCGACCTCCACCAATTGCTCCGCACAACCGTTCGCCGCACGGCTAACATAAAGATGATCACCAACCAGCAACAGAAACGGTTGATCGCCGGAAAATCCGCGAGCGCATTGCACCGCATGCCCGTACCCAAGCGGCGCACTTTGTTCGACAAATTGCACTCGTCCCGCATGTGCGCCGGCGGCCGTTCGGTAAGCAGCTTGATCCCCCGGACAAATTACCGCGCAAATATCCTCGATACCCGCGCGCAAGATTTCTTCGATGATGATGGCAAAAGCAGTTTTTTGCGTGCCGTCGCGATCGACCAGCGTTTGCAGCGGGAGGGTGCGCTGATTTTTACCGGCGGCGGTAATGATAGCTTTTCGTATTTCCACGGTATTTGAGTTTGAGGATTGTTCACGAGTGCAGTCGGAGAGTCAATCCGACGGCGGCCTTACCTGCAGATGAAAATTGTTGGTCGTTTATAGAAAGTCAAAAAAGGTCAACTAAAGGAAGTAAAAGAAAGCAAAAACGAGTTTTTTTGGGAATGTGACCGCACCGATGGGCAATAAAACGCATCGAAAAGCAGCGTTTTGATCGACACCGACAGCTTGGAAAACTCGAAATCCGAAATCCGAACCGGAAGTTCCGGTGCCAACAAGTAAATCGAAGACCCGAGACCAAGAATAGGCGCGGACGTGACCAAATTAACCACCAAGGCGCCAAAGCACCAAGGGGTGACGCTACACGGACACTCGGCACATAGGCGCCGGAACGTCCGCTTCGCGGGAGGCACAGAGGAAGACTTGCTTACGGATTTCATGGATTAGAAGTCGGTGATGTAAGGTGTTGCCACGCTGGCTCGACGCCTAATGCAATACTTTCGGACATGGTTTTCTATAGCGTTCATGTAGTGGATCCTATTCCAGGGGGTTGGACAGCTACGGGGTGACACCCCCAAAAAGTTATTCACAATCCAGAGAAAATATGTCGTTATCAGGTCAAATCGGCTTAACACTCAACTGGTTAGGCCACAGGGTACACCATGACAAAAAACAGCCGCATACAGTCAATGCACGAAGCAGGAACCATGATTATAACTTACGAAAATCGAAGCTCCGATTCCGTTTAGCTTTTTTCGCGCGGCAAAAAATGAAACGAAAAGCAGTTATCACAATCGCAGGTCTTTCAATAGCCTTGATTAGCCTGGTCACAATATTTTTCCTAGACCGGGAACAGCACCCGATGCTGCTCGGCTGTTGGGGCAATCAAAGTTCGAATCACTTACCCCTTGCGACTGAGGTGGCACTTGGCAAGAATTCAGGCTCCGGAGACCTGCTCCTGCTGACGCTCCGGATGCTAGGCACCACCAATGATTTGTTATTTGCGGTGGATACAGGAGCGCCGTTTTGTATTTTAGACAAGTCTTTGGAATCGCAATTACGGCAGGGCCTCCTAAAGAAAATGTGGATCAATTCCTGTTACGGGAGTTCCTGGGAAAGCGTGTATATCGCGCCAAAGCTTCATTTGAATGGTGTTGAGCTTAGGACTTCAACCCGGGTCGCAACCTTTGATTTGACACGAGTCTCAAAGGATTTGAATGAAATCACCCACTCGAACTACCGAGTGATGGGCATTCTGGGCATGGATTGCCTGCAGCATTATTGTGTTCAATTCGATTTCGACCGGCGAAAAATCCAATTTCTCGATCCAGATCATCTGCAGGAAAACGAACTGGGGAAGGCGTTCCCACTGACTTTGTCCTGGGGCCAACCGTTCGTTGAGCAGAACCTCCTGGGCAGCAGTGAAAAGACGCTGATTGATACCGGGTGCAACTTTGATGGGGAGTTAAAGACGGCGGAATTTAAGCGCTGGACAAACCACTGGGATGGTTTTGTGAGCAGGGGAGCGAATTGCCCGAATGGCGTCTTTGACGGACAAAGCTATCCTGAGCTCGAAATTGTCGGAGATGCCAATTACAACTCGCTGGGACTTCGCTTTCTGGCACGGCATTTAGTGACGCTGAATTTTCCACGGCGGACCATGTATCTTAAACGGACAAATATGGAGTCCCCGGGGAGTGCGGCCCATTCGGCTAAGGAAGCGGGTTCTTAAAACGTGTAATATGCAACGGTCAATGTTCCTCCGACACGTACCGCCCCGCCAATTCCCTAACCGTCGCCCCAATTCGCTCAATCAACTGCACAGGTTCCACCACATGGCAATGTGTCCCCCAACTCAACCCCCACCGCTCCACTTCTTCCAACCCGCTCAACCGCATTGCGCACCCGATTCAAGAGCTTGGGCAGCGCGGGCAAATTCACTTGATTGGAAATGGCAGAGGTTTAGTTTCAATGACGCAGTCGTTTACCCTGAAAACGTGGTAATATCTCGTTATCAGGTCAAATCGGCTTCAGACTCAACTGGTTAGCCCACAAGCGTGTTTCTTCTCTCTTCACCGTGCACTTCTGAACAAGTGCTCCGCTCAAGCTGAAGTGCCAAATTATGAAAAGCTGATTTCACTCATACGAGAGCCTCCAGTTTCATGGTTGATTTTGCCTACACGTCAAATATTGTGACCATGCGCACACGGCGCATCCGGTCCGCGGAAAGGACAGAAGTCCACATTTGATAAAACCGTAAGTCACGAACTTACTTTCTGCCTGACAGTGCGGACAACAGGCGCAACGAAAGAAGTTCGCATGCCAGTTAAATCATTGCCGTCGAATGCCAGCCTGGAACATCTCAAGTATCAGGCCAGGGATTTGCTCAAAGCCCTAAACCTCGGAAGCGCCGAAGCCCTTGCGCGCACGCAGGAATTTCATCCTGGGTTCGCTCGAATGAGCAACGACCAAATCCGCACCTCAAAACTCTCGCTCGCCGATGCCCAATTGATCATCGCGCGTGAATACGGGTTTGACACATGGCCGAAGCTCAAACACCACATTGAGGCATCAGCGCAAGCAGCTGCCTCGATCGTCAGACCGACGTCCAGTTTTAAGCCTCCAGGGCCAGTTGAGCTCAAGCAGAAATGGCCTCCGGGTGCACGCCTCGTCAGAGAAACAGACCTGAAACAAAACATGGAGATTTACACTCCGGGAAAGGCCGACCCCGTCAAACACGAACTCTCCCTGAAGTATCAACACGCTTATACCGTGGTCAAAGAACTCCCCGGTGGGGGATGCGAAGTGGATTTGCGACACTTGGGATTTCGGTTAGAAGTCGATTCGGGAGATTGCCTCAGGCGGTATGACTCAGCCCAAAGTTCCACGGCGGATCAGTCTGAAATTGCTAAGGTCTTCAAAACAATCTTGCGCGCGAAGGTGCGATATATTCTGGGTGCAAACAATCGGGTCGAACGAATGGAAGGTGTTGATGAACTGGTGAACCGGTTGAACCTCCGCGGGGGAGTAAAACGCAAACCGGGAATGGCCTGGGACAATCAAGCGCTGGATAACGTGCTGAAGCGGCTGCGTTCCGGGCCGCGCCCTCCACTCGAGACTACCGATTGGGGGATGAGAAAGATGTTTAACGAGGGCTATTTCAGGACCAAGTTGGACCCTTCCTTCTTACCGGGTAAGACCGTTCAGCCCAGTGACACTTGGACATTCTCTCGTGAATCACGGGCCTTTCCAAAACTCAGCATCGTTCAGGAATGGACGGTCGCGTTCCGGACCTGGGAAATGCGCGCGGACCGGCTTTGCGCCCGCCTGGAATTTCACGGGACCGAGAAAACGAATCTTCAAGCAGAGGCCGAAGCGGTCAGGAGAGGCAACTTCATTCAGGAGGGCACCTTTTCCGGCGTGATCTGGTTCGACCCGGAACTGGGCAGAGGGATTGAAACGAACGCGAATCACGACTTCAAGGTGACGTCAGACAAGATTGCGATGCCCGCACCTCCTGCAAAACCGGCCGTTCAACGAGTCACCGACCATCATCATCAGGTCATCATCGAGAAGCTGGTGTCGGTGGAAGGACTTGACGGCCCACCTGATGCTGGCTGAGCTGAAACGATCAACGGTCAATGCTCCTCCACTGGATACCGCGCCGCCAAATCCCTAATCGTCGCGCCAATCCGCTCAATCAGCTGCAGAGGTCCCACCACCGCCGCACGCACACCCCGACTCAACACCCACCGCTCCACTTCTTCCAACCCGCTTAACCGCATCCGCATCCTCGACCCGCCGCCCGGCATTTCCGTGATCTCCTGACTTGAATGCCATTTCCGGCCGCGCAATTGGTCCGTTGCAAACGCGTCGAAATCAATCACCACTTCGTAATCACCGTCTCCATTCATCATACCGTGGCTGTCGCGCAAATACTTCGCCGGATCAAAACTGTGGGGCCGCGTAAACCGATCCGACAACACACGCGGTTTCTCAATGCGCGCAGCTATCCGCCAATTTCAAACACCCGTTTAATCATTGCCACAGCCTCGTCTTTACATCTATTCTCATTCTGTCAAGTGAATATTAATACTTCAAAAAAGGCACTGGTTATATGATATCAAACGAGCACTCAAACTCCAACCTGCGTCCCGCCTACAACGAACGCTCCCAGAAAACTGAACGCTCCTATCAAACGAAACCCGGCAAACCACACGTTCAGGAGGACACCCTCAAAACCGAATCAATTCAGATCGAGCGCAAAACCTTTATATTTACCCTGAAGGAGAATCCTCGCGGGCGTTTCCTCCGCATCACCGAGGATGTCGGCGGTCGCCGCGATAACATCATCGTTCCATCCACCGGCCTGGAAGACTTCGCGAGGATCGTCGCTGATATGGCACAGGCAGCCGGCCAGCCCGCTTAACCTTATCACCAAAACCGTCCGCGCGCTGTTGAAGCGGTATTTGTAACCAATCCTTTCTGGCGTGTAACATTATACAAATAGGGTTTTCCCTCGCATTAGTGTCGCTATTCCCGTGACAACAAAATTCCTTTCGTTTTCTGGACAACATTTTGGGCCTGTGTGAGCATCGCGCAGCTTCCGATGGCGGAACTGGGCACGTGCAAAGCGATCCGTCGCTAATTCGAAATTTGGGCAATCCAGACGAGTAACGCACAACTGACTCGCCATCGGGCTTTTTTCTGTACCGATATCGAGTCTCAGCGCAATCTAGGTCCCCCTATAGAGTTCGTCCCCGTCGCATAAAGTTTTCCGGCTGCATTCGTAACGATGACCACGTGACCTTGATCGCGCAGCGCCTGTTCAACCTACAGCCTTCGTTTTTGTTACCGGCGCAGCCGTCTTTAGTCTTATAATTCGCATTCCTAAATTCGGAGCGCTTTCCACGCTTTGTCCTCGTAGCGACTCGGTGGATTGCCGGATCATTATCATCCAGAAGGGCTACAGCCGCGGGCAATGTTTTTACCGCGTTAGTTCCAAGCTTCGTCAGGCCCACCAGTGCGCAACTCCGCACATAACTGCTTTTATCGTGCAATGCGTCGATACCAAAAGTAGCGATTTCATCAGCACTAGTATTGATAGCAAGCAGACAGGCCAACGCGCTTCCTCGTGTTTGTTCGTCCGGGTCGGACAGCAACTTGGTTATCACCGGGTTCGCAACTTTGGAATCGGCCCCAACCATCGCGATCGCACTCAACAGTTCGTTACGAAAGTAAGCATCCTTACCTGCTAGTGATAGCGCCGCGAGCATATCCGGAACCGCAACGCGCGCGCCTGGGCTATACGACTGAATTAACACGGAGCGACGAATCACTGTTGGTAAGATACGGCGCAACATCCGCCGACAGCGAAGCAGCAATGGCCCCGACACACGCGCTGCTGCAATGCCATCCCAGTTATAATAATAGGCTGGTTTGAGTCTCAGTTTCGCCGCTTTCTGATTTCCCAACCACGCTAGGAGACGTTTTTTCCATGCATAGTCGCGACGCTCCAGCATGCTCTGCACCGCCGCCAACCCGTTCGCGCCGATACTACGAATTGCAGATTCCGTCTTCCGCCGTTTCTCCTCCTGCCGAAGATAAAAGTCTTTGCTGCCGTCCGAAGGTTTGAATCGCAGTTCATCAATCCAACTGGTCAAACTCCGCCCTTCAAATTCCGGCTCTCTGGGTAACACCAAATAACCGAGCACTCCAGCAAGCGTGATTGCGATTACTACCACCCCGATTCGTTTGGCGCGCAGGTACATATCCGATAACTGCACACACAAATATTCGAACGCATCCGAAACAACGAGGGATTAGCATCGAGGGCATTACCTTTTCGTGCACCTGGCCTCGAGCGCCGGCAGCGCAGTTACAGGTTTATGCAACCAATCCTCCGTCATGGTGTTTTCTTGTCACACTTATGCCGATCAATCGACATGTTGACTATTGAAGTAGTTGAACAGCGTTGCATTTTAGTTAAATACCATCCCTGTGCTTTGCCAAAAGTGTCAGCAAAAAGAAGCTAAGGTCCATTTCACTACCATTGGGGGCAGTGCGAATAAGGAGACGGTTCACCTCTGCAAGGACTGCGCCCCACCAATGGGATTCGATCTGGATACGCTAGACCTCAAACAAATTCAGGCCTTGTCCGTTGCCGACAAGAAGTGCGAGTTCTGTGGCCGTGAGGCGTATTCTGGGGAGATGCGTGCAGATGGTCACGCGATTTACTGGTGTTACGATTGCAGTCTGGAGCGTGGTAGCATCCTCATCGAATTGATCAGCACTGAGCAGGTTGATTTGTTCTCGCGAGGCAACGGTGATATTTTGTCTCTCTGTTCCAGCCCTGAATTGCTGGCGTGGTCAGCCTCTGCAAGTGAGAGGGCGACGCAGAAACTGAAAGAGAGAAGACGCCAAGACGGTCGAGACAAAGACAACTGAGATATACGACTAGATGGAGTTGGCTTACGCCGCCATCGCCACCGGATGCACGACAATTTTCGCCGCTCGCTCACGTTCCACATTTGCTTTGAAGCCGCTGACGCTCTCGGGCACGACCGCAAACCACCGCTCCGCATCCACAGGGCGGACGAGCTCACGCTACTTCGAGTTGATAATTCTTTCACGAACCCCGCCGCAGAATTAATGAGCAACGAGCGGCCGTCATCTTCGCCGCTGCCCGCGGAAAGATGTGGAATCTTGCGAAGAGATGCAAAACCGTGAGAATTCTTGCGGATAAAACCTGTAACTTACTTCGCCCTGCGAAACTCCACCCAGAAACGCGAGCCTTTCCCGGGTTCCGACTCCACGCCCACGTTACCGCGCATCTTATCCACCACTTTGCGCACCAGCGCCAAACCGACACCGGTGCCGTCATATTGGGTGCTCACGCGCTGGAACATCTCGAAGACGCGGTCGTGTTGATCACTTGCAATTCCCACCCCATTATCTTCGATCCAAATTCGCACGACCTCACCTCGAACCTCTGGACGCACCCGAACCTCCGGCATTTTTCCTGGCTCCACAAATTTCACTGCGTTACCAATGAGGTTCGAAAAACACTGGGTTAACCCGGCCTGGTTTACCAAGACTGGTGGAATTGTTTCAATAATCTGGATGTCCGCGCGCGGCAATTGAAATTGCGGATAAGACTCGAGCATGCCGCGCAACAAAACATTCGGGTCGACCGGTTCGAGGATTAATTCGGTCTGCACCGCTTTCGCATAATTCAATGAATCGACGATCAAACGATCCATGCGGCTGGCAGCCTGAATGATGCGCCGCAGATAATCAGCCCCGGCTGAGTCCAAATGCGTCGTGTATTCGTCAGCGAGAATCTGAGCGAACGCATGCATGGCCCGTAACGGCGCGCGCATGTCGTGCGTAATCGTGTAGGAAAAATGTTCCAATTCCCCGACCAACTCCTGCAACTTCGCCGTCCGCTCGGCAACGAGACGCTCCAGTTCCTCCCGGCTGCGCGCCAATACCGCCGCAGCCTCTCGGTGCTCCGTCACATCACGAGTTGTTCCCGAAATAAATTCAACTTCGCCGTCTTCACCGATCACCGGACTAAAGATGTATTCGTAAATCCCGTAGACACCTGTGCGCGGCGCTTTGAAGGGCACTTCGCCTTTTATCAATCGCTTCGTTTTGATCACCTGCGCGATTTCGCGCATATGCATGTCGTGATGCCATTGCTCATAACCCAATTCGAGGCACGTTTTGCCGACAGCATCCGAAAGTTCCATACCCCACACCTCAAGTAACCGGCGATTGGCATAAAGAAAACGTCCCTGCAAATCGAACGCATAAACGAAGTCCGGCGTGTTCGCGGTAACACTTTCCAAAAGACGCACCTGCTGCTGATAACGCTCCAGATCCTGACGAAGATCGCTGTTGGGCCTCTGCGAAATTTCCGATGAAACGGTGGGTGAGCAATTGCAGTTCATGGGGGTGAATGGCCAGCTGGCTCAAGATGGACGCAAAACTTGCATCTCGCCAGCCTATCAGCCCAGATTGCAGGAGAAAATCGGGGGTTTCCCTGATATTTTTCCGCGACTAGTGAAGCTTCGCAAAGGTTATAATGGTGCAGTTTCATACCCGCCGCGGATTTCGAATTGCGGCATAATTGGATGACCTCCGATTACTTCTGATTACATCCGGTTACCTCTTTCACGGTTTTTCAGGCATGGACCGTAAACTGAACTTTTCTTTACATTTTCTGTACGTTTTTTCGTTTGAACCGTGTTCATTTTACGAAGGGGACAAAAGTTTACCGTTTCTTTACCGAAATTTGACCGGTTTCGCGTGAAGGACGCGACAAGTAGGAGGCGAAGAACGCGAGCCAATAGGTGCACGTGACCAAAGATGACTGAACGTGACTGAACGTTGCCGGCGATGCATTTTGTAACAGCCTCGATTTGCAGAAATGAGGCAAAAATAGTGCAATTTTCGTTTTGAAGTTCTCGCGAAGGGCGCAACGGCCGCGAAGTTTGCGATGATCTTTGGCCCGGAGTTCGAGGAACCTGGATTTAGTGTCTGAAGCATGCATTCGTTAAGACAAGTTGAGGGTTGAGGGTTGATCCGCCTGCGTCTGACTTCGGCGCGACAGATAGTTGGGCGAACGCGATGTCTCTGTCATGTGTGTATAGGGTGAGCGTTTCGCCGCTGGGCGTCTAGCGAAGCAACGCGAAACAAAGCGAAACCATGCGACATTCGGGCAGGTTTCTGAGGATGGCTCATACTGGCGGGCTGGCACCCTCTTCTGCTCAGCACGTTTGCGTTGAACATTCGCAGCTTGCTTATCCGACTGTGGATGTGGCACCGGCTTCGCCGGCGCGTTGGGAAACTGATGGCTCTTGCTCATGCGCAGATTTTTATCACACCTTTTTGAAAAATTTTCCGAAGCCCTTTGTGTGACGTGCACCTGCATGCAGGGACGTGCCGGAACGTGCACAGACGCGCCATTTCTCATCCACAAAAAGTTTGACAGGGTTTTCACGGTCGCATTCCGGTGCTAGTTTTTAGCACATGTATTTCTGAATTTTTTCGAAGCTGAAGAGGTTGGTTCTCTTTATCGCGTAGCGATTCTTGAAGATAGCCGTGGATTTCAACCGGTTTCAACCCATGATCAAGCCTTATCACGCTTTCTAAGGTCTGGCCATGGTTTCGGCCAGGTACTGATGCAGAAGCGCGACAGCCACTGAGCCCTCGCCCACGGCCGAGGCGACACGTTTGAAGGAGCGGTAGCGCACGTCTCCTGCGGCAAAAACCCCAGGCATACTGGTTTCCAGAAGCCGGGGTGGCCGGCTCAGCGGCCAACTTCCAGGAAACTGGCCGTCGCGCATCAGATCGCCATCGGTCAGAATATAGCCTTTCGGGTCACGCTCCACGCAACCATGCAACCAATCCGTATGTGGGTCAGCCCCAATGAGGACGAAAAGAGCGGATGCCGGTAGCCGCTCGGCGGCGCCGCTCGCGCGGTTCCGAACGACGATGGATTCAAGACGTCCGTCCCCTTCGGCATCGGTTACGTCGACGCCAAATCGGACGGTGACATTGGGTGCGTGTCGCAGCTCGGTGACCAGGTAATCCGACATGCTCCGGGCCAGACTCTCGCCACGAACCAGCAGGGTCACCGAAGCGGCGTATTTGGCCAGATGCGCTGCTGCCTGACCCGCCGAATTGCCCGCGCCGACCACACAGACTGACTGTCCCTGCAGGGCACGGGCCTCGCTCCCCACTGCGCCATAGAACACGCCGGCACCAAGCCGAGCTTCCAGGCTGGGAATACCCAGCCGCCGCCACGCTACGCCGGTGGCGAGAATGACAGCCCTTGCCGCAGCTCGCCGACCGTCGGCGAGCTGCACCACTCGCTCCGAGCCCGAAGCCCGCAATCCAACCACCTGCTGCGTAAAGACCATGTTCGCTCCAAACAGCCAGGCTTGCTCGCACGAGCGATACGCCAGTTCGCTGCCGCTGACACCCCACGGGAAACCGGGGAAATTGCGAATGCGAGAACTGGCTCCGGCCTGGCCTCCGGATATGGCCTTCTCCAGCACCAGCGTGTCCAGTCCCTCGGATGCCGCACAGACGGCTGCCGCCAGTCCGGCCGGCCCCGCCCCAACAATGACCACGTCGTGCACCCCGGAGCCTAGTTGGGTCCCACCTCCAATTGCCTCGATCAAAGCAGTGTCCGTGGGCTCAACCAGCACGCGGCCGTCCTGTCGCACTGCCACGGGAAACCGCGTGCCGTCCTGACCAGCCTCCCGCAGCAGCTTCTGACCCGCGTCAGAATCCGGAGCGTAGTAGCTAAACGGCATGTTCATGCGGGTGAGCAAGTCACGAATCTCATGACCGCGCGCGCCCCGGTCCGGACCGACAATGCGAAACATTTCCGGCCCCCGCTCCTGCGCACCTGCCCCTGAGGCCAGGAACTTGCTTACGGCGGGGTAGAGGCCCAGCTCCAGGTTCCACGGCTTAACCAGGTGGTAATCGATCTGGCCCAGCATCATGGCCGGCACAATCGGGTTCGCGCGGGTGTAGTCCCTCTCGACCACCAGGACGCGGCTGGCCATCGGGTGCAGTTGATGAGCGCGCACCAAAAAATCGATCCCGCTCATTTCGGGCATGCGCTGGTCGGCCATGATCACGGCGACGGGCCGTGCCTGGGACGAAAGCGTCTCAAGGACGGCCAGGCCTGCTGTGGGAGCGTTCTCGCTCAGGATGCGGCAATCATTTCCAAAACGCCGGTGAATGTCACGTTGAAGCACCTTCAGCAGCGACTGTTCCTGAGACACGATAAACAAGACTGGTAGTTCCATGATCCCAACCTTTCGTCATTCTATGGTTTGACCCCCTTTGGGGCTGATTTATAAACCCGCAAGAACCTCGTGCAATACCTATCAAACAGGAAGAGGAGACTAATTCGATTCTATCGATCCTCTCGCAGGTTGGCGTTAGATGCTTTGAGGTTGATATTGATACACGCTCCGCGGCGCGCTCGACATCCTGCGCGCTCTCTTTTATTTTGCGACCATGGCTCAGACCGCCACGCCCGAAGTAGCACCGGCCCCGATTCAAACGCCCGAAGAAAAGACTGAATCCGGTTTGGAACCGGGCTACCTCGTCATCTGTTGGGACGATCCCGTAAACTTGATGGATTACGTCACCCATGTCTTCCAGGTTGTTTTCGGCTGGGCTCGCAAAAAGGCCGAGTTCCACATGCTGCAGGTCCATGAACAGGGCAAAAGCGTTCTCACGCGTGACAGCATGGAAAAGGCCGAGCACTACGTGCATCAATTGCAAAAGTACAGCCTGCACGCCACCATGGAGTGCGACGAGTGAAACTGATCCGCGCCACCAAAGGCAATTTTCTCTTTCAACTCGGCAAACTCGAAAAACTTCGCCTGTTGCAGGTCCTGCGCCTCTATCCCAGGATCCCTCCGGCGACATTTCGTCTCAGCAAATCCGACAATCTGCCCGATGCCGAAGCCAATCAGCGTTTGCTCGACGAATCTTTGACCGAACAACGCGCGGAAAATCGCAAGACTTTGCAGACCTTCCTTACCGACCCGCGCCGTTTCATTGATAGTGCATCGGGCTCGCACCTTTCGCTTACACCATCGGAACTCGAATGGCTTCTGCAAATCCTGAACGATGTTCGCGTCGGAAGCTGGACTATCCTTGGCTCTCCCGAGGAGGGTATGAAATTGAAGATGTTGAACGAAAAAACCGCCTCCGATTTCTGGGCTATGGAAATTTCCGGACAATTCCAAATGTACTTTCTGAAAGCGCTCGAAAAATGCGAAGGTTGATCGTCCGAATTATTCGACGTTGGTTTTGGTTGATCCGAAATTTTCTCCCGTCTTTGATCACCCAACGGCATGGTTTCTGCGGCCCGATGGGCCGGTCGCGAAAACATGCATTTGATTCGTCCTGGTGGAGAAGTCGAATTCATTTGGTCCAAGCTAAAGACTGATAATGAAGCGCGAACCGCACCGAGCGCAGCGACACTAAGTGAAATCGCGAAGAGTGGATTGAAACATCACCGAACGAACCATGCTATGGTTTGACCCCTTTTGCCCCTTTTGTCGTTTGAAACGAGTTCATTTTACGAGGGGCAAAAGTTTACCGTTTCTTGACCGAATTTGACCGGTAAGGGATTTCGCGCGGCGCTCCGGCGCGACAAGAAGGAGGCGAAGTGAGACACGAATTTCACGAATTGGCACGAATAGTAATTGGAGATTTGAAATCTGAAAAGAAGGAGGACGACGCGGCGAGTCAGAACAAATTGGTCGATGGCACGGCTGATCGCCGGATGCCGGTTCGTCCCTACCTTTAAGAATCGCTACGCGGTGGTGGGGCCGGTTGAAAGCCGGCACTCCACCACCGGGTGAAGAATAGAGAAATTACTTTGCTTTAAATGTCCAGATGGCGGTGAGGGAGGAGGTCCAGGTTTCGCCGGGGCATGAGATTGTGCCGGTGATTTGTTTGCTGGCGCCGGTCCAGTCGAGGTGCAGGTTGATTGCAAGATCGGGTTTGGATGCGCTCGATCGGCTGATGGTGGTGGTGCTGTTGCCAGCAAGATCAAAGGTTCCCTTGATCGAGTAGCTTACGCCATTGAGGTAGAGTTTGCCGCTATAAACGCGTTGCATGGCCACAGAGGCTGTGAGTGTTCCGGCGCTTTGGATATTGATAGCCGGCGAACCGTCGCCGTTGGTTTGACAGAATAGGCCCTGATACGTGCCGGTTACAGAGGCTGGTGTGCCGTAGTAATATGTCTGGTTGGTGGCCGCGCTAGGATTGCCGCGATAGTCAAAGCATCGGACGCTGAATGTGTTCCATCCCGGCGTCAGGGTGATGTTCGCTGTCCAATTGGTGAGTTTAGTTATGGTCGCCAGTTGTGGGGCATTGCCGTTCAACGAGTATAAAACAACCGCAACACCGGTTTTCACTTTGCCGGCCGTATCTTTTGCAATTCCTGAGACTGTGACGTTTGGTGAATTGCTGAAGATGGCGTTGTTGTGCGGTGAAGTGATCGTCACCACAGGATTGTTGGTATCGAGTGGATTGCCACTGCCTGAAATCACCAGTGTATAAGTCGCACCGCCTGTGCAGCCATTCGTATCAGTGGCGGTAACGGTGATGGTGTTTGTGCTTAAGCCAATCGGCAAGCCTGCAAGGGTTCCGTTTGAGGTGAGCGTCATTCCATTCGGCAGCGAGCCGCTCGTCACCGCATACGAGTATGATCCAACCCCGCCACTCGCGGTGATGTTTTGGTTATACGCCGACGCCAGTGTGCCGCCGGGCAAGGTCGCGGGATTTAGGATAATGGTTGGGCATGCAGTGGTGATACTGTAATTACCGGCGCCGCTGCAGCCGTTGGTGTCTGTCGCTTCGACTGTAAAATTAAACGTTCCAAGTGTCGTGGGACTACCCGAAATAGCGCCGCTCGTCGATAAGTTCAACCCGGGCGGCAGCGAGCCTGCGGAGACGGCAAATGTATATGGAGCAGCGCCGTCGCTTGCTGTGATGTTTTGACTGAATGCCGCCGCCAGTGTGCCAGCGGACAATGTCCCTGGATGTAGTGAAATGGTTGGGCAATTAACGGTGATACTGTAATTGCTGCTGGCATTACATCCGTTGGTATCTGTTGCCTGAACTACAAAATTAAACGTTCCAAGGGCCGCGGGCGTACCTGAAATAGCGCCGCCCGTTGATAAGTGCAATCCGGTTGGCAGCGAGCCTCCTGTGACGAGATAGGTATACGGAGCAGCGCCGCCGCTCGCTGTAATGTTTTGGCTGTAGGCTGCCGCCTCCAGTGTGCCGTCGGGCAGTGTCGCTGGGCTTAGTGCAATGGTTGGGCAATTAACGGCGAGACTGTAATTGGTGCTGCCATTACATCCGTTGGTATCTGTCGCCTGGATTGTAAAATTAAACGTTCCAAGTGCCCTGGGCGTTCCCGAGATAGCGCCGCCTGCCGACAAGTTCAACCCGGGCGGCAGCGAGCCTGCGGTTACGGAATACGTGTATGCAGCAGCCCCGCCACTGGCAGTAATGTTCTGGCTGTAGGCCACCACCGCCACCGTGCCGGCGGGCATTGTTGCTGGACTCAACGAGATGGTCGGGCAATTAGGCGATCCTTTCCGGATCGTCTCATTATAGAAGTCGGCGACATAAACGTTGCCCGAGGAATCGGTCGTGATACCTTGCGGCCAGTCGAACGTAGCCGAGCTACCTTTTCCGTTGGCGCTGCCCGTGACTCCGGGGACACCTGCCAACGTCGTTACGACACCGTCCGGTGTGATCATGCGAATCGTTTTGTTAAAACCGTCCGTCACGTAAACGTTATCCGAAGAATCGGTCGCGACTGCCCAAGGGGCGTAGAATCTGGCGGCGCTGCCAACGCCGTCGTCGCTGCCTTGAGCTCCGGCCAGGCCCGCTATAGTTGTGACATGACCGGCAGGGGTGATTTTACGAATGTTGTTGTTGTCGTAATCAGCCGCATAAATATTCCCAGCCCCATCGATCGCCAGGCCAAACAAGCCGGTGAACGTTGCTGAACTGCCGTCGCCGTCATTGGAACCTGGAATTCCAGGCGAACCGGCGAACGTCGTGACATCGCCCGCAGGTGTGATCTTACGAATTACACGGTTTAAGCCGTCAGCTACGTAGAGGTTGCCTGAGGTATCGATCGTTAGACCTCTCGGCATCGCGAAAAACGCGTTCGAACCGTTGCCATCAGCAGCGGCCCAAACTCCCGCCCGACCGGCGAATGTTGTCACCACTCCTGCGGGCGTAACTTTACGAATAGTGGCATTGTAAGTATCGGCCACATAGACGTTCCCATTCGTATCCGGCACGACCGCGGTCGGCGAGTAGAACTGCGCCGCGCTGCCGGTGCCGTCAGCGCTGCGCCGCGCTGCCGGTGCCGTCAGCGCTGCCTGAAACTCCAACTTGACCGGCTAAGGTCGTTACGACGCCAGCAGGCGTGATTTTGCGAATCACCTGATTGTTGAAATCGGCGACGTATATATTGCCGGTCGAATCGGACGCGATGCCGGAGGGACTGAAAAACTGTGCCGCACTACCGGTGCCGTCAGCGTAGCCTTGTACACTCCCGGCAAACGAGGTGAAGGTGTAAGGCTCGTAGTTTACATCCGCGCGAAGTTGGACTGCGGTTAGGGTGATGATGCCAGTCAGGCAGGCGCCTGCGAATCTGGCAATGGTTTTGGTTTTGTATATAGGTTTCATTTTGACCTTAATGAGCTGTTACTGTTTGCCAAGAGCCATGTGCGTTTCGTCCCCAGGGGCGCAAGGGAGTGGTTTCTGGGATTGTCAGGGATTTTCCCTGATAAGGGCAAGCTTTTATATTTGACAAATTTTCGCAACAAGGGTCAGACCATAGCATGGTTCATTTTGTTTGACACGGATTTGGCGCGCTGTAAAACCGAAGCATGCCCCGCAAGCTTCGTGTTGAATATCCGGGCGCGATTTACCACGTCATGAGTCGCGGTGATCGCCGCGAAGATATTTTTGTGGGCGACGTCGATAGACACGATTTCATCAAAACGCTGGCTGAAGCCTGCCAGAAGACCCGCTGGCAAATTCACGCCTACTGCCTGATGCGAAACCATTTTCATTTGGTTTTAGAAACGCCCGAAGCCAATCTGGTCAGCGGCATGCGTTGGCTTCTGAGCAGTTATACCATTCGGCTCAATCATCGCCACAAGCTCTTCGGGCACGTCTTTAGTGGACGATACAAGGCGCAGATCGTCGATGGCAGCGGCAACGGCTATCTGCGCACAGCATGTGATTACGTCCACTTAAATCCCGTGCGCGCAAAACTTTTGCCGCGAGACCAGCGACTCATCAGCTATCCATGGAGCAGCCTCCTTTGGTATCTGACCGCGCCGCAACATCGTCCTTCTTGGATTCGAGTCGACCGGCTCTTGGGCGAACACGGCATTAACCAGGATAATGCGTCTGGACGCGAACAGTTCGAGCGGCGGATGGAAGCGCATCGCACGTGGGAAGATGACCAAAAAACGCTCGCTCCATTACGCCGCGGCTGGTGCCTGGGGAGCGAAGAATTCCGCAAAAGCCTGCTGCTGCGGATGCAATCAAAACTGGGCGACAACCACTCAGGCCAACTGCGTCGTCAAAGCGCGGAAACAAAAGCCGAGGAGATTATTGGAAAAGAAATGGCTCAGCGCCGTTGGACCGAAGGCCACCTCAAAAACCTGCGCAAAAGCGATCCAGAGAAATTGAAGATCGCGGCACGGTTGCGTCGCGAAACGGTCCTGCCACTGAAATGGATTGCGACGCGCCTGCATCTTGGAACGTCCAAGAGCGCCAACGCCAGGATTCACGCATGGATGAAGAACCAGAAACCTCAATCACACGCCAATTCGTGCCTAAACCCTTAACAAAAAATGGACCATGCTATGGTTTGACCCCTTTGATGATGGTTGGTTTCCACGATGCCTACCAGTTGGGCCTCCGGGTGTTCGGCGATGTGCGGGATAAAGCCGCCCGCATGGTCATGGTTCAAGCCAAGAATGGCAAACCGCACCGGGCCGGATTGGTCCGCATAGACGGTGACGACCGCGAGCGAGAGAACACAGAGAGTAACGAATCGCTTCATGGCCCGAGGGTAGATATTCTTTTTCTGGAAACCAACCGTAGTGTTGAGAATCTGTGGCCGTCGACAGGTTAGCTATTAGACTTGGTATATCGGCGAAGCCACTAATTTGATTTGTTCAACAATGTTCCCACCCGTAGACTGAATAGCTCGAATGAAAACATTCGCTGATTTGGGATTTCCGGGCCGATTGATCGCCGTCGAAGGATTGGACGGCTCCGGCAAATCCACGCAGATTTATCTACTGAAACGCTGGCTCGAATTGCAGGGACTCAAAGTCTTCTTCAGCGAGTGGAATTCCTCAGCTCTCGTCAAAAACGCCACCAGCAAGGGCAAAAAGCGCGAACTACTCACGCCGACGACGTTCAGCCTCATTCACGCCACCGATTTTGCCGACCGCTACGAACGCCACCTCGTTCCCTTGTTGCGCGCCGGTTACCTCGTTCTCTGCGACCGCTATATTTATACGGCGTTCGCTCGCGACACCGTCCGCGGCTGCCCACCTGAATGGGTGCGGCGGATTTACGATTTTGCGGCATTGCCCGATCTGACCTTCTTTTTCAAAGCGGACCTCGAAGTGTCGCTGAATCGCATTTTGGATAATCGTCCCGAACTCAAATATTTCGAAGCCGGCATGGACATGCGCCTTTCGACCGACCCATACGAGAGCTTCCGCATTTTCCAAGGGCGCATCCTGGAGCAATACCTCGGCATGCGCGACGAATTCAATTTTGTGACGATCGACGCAAACGCCACCATCGAACCGCAACAACAGCGAGTGCGCGAACTGGTGGGTAAGCGGATCGACCTGTCGAAGTTCGCCATGCACATTCACACGAAGCCCCCTTTCCTGACTCATGCCGCCAAAAAACGCTAAATCCACAACTGCGAAACGTCAGTCGCGCCGGTTTTACGGACAAGGAATTCCTGGCGTCGATCTTACTAAACTCGCCGGCAAACTGATTGTCGTTGAAGGCGCCGATGGCTCCGGTCGTTCAACGCAAATCGAACGACTGGTGCAGTGGCTCGAAGGTTGCGGTCACGCCACCGTGCAGATCGGCCTGAAACGTTCGACTCTCGTCAGCGAAGACCTCGACAAAGCGCAGGAGGGCAACATTCTCAGCCACCGCACGATGAGCCTGTTCTACGCGACCGATTTTGCCGATCAGTTGGAAAACAATATTCTGCCCGCGTTACGTTCAGGGTTCATGGTCATGGCCGACCGTTACATCTACACCTTGATCGTGCGCGATCTCGTCCGGGGCATGGACGAGCAATGGCTGAAAAATATTTACGGAATTGCGCTCGTTCCCGACGCTGTGTTTTACCTCGATGTTGCACCAGTTGAATTGATCGATCGCAATTTTGCCAAGAACCATGCGCTCGACCATTGGGAAAGCGGTATGGACCTCGGCCTTTCCCCCGAAATTTTCGACAGCTTCTTAAAATATCAATCGCTCGTCGCCGCGCGCTTCAAGGACCTTCAGGCCACCTACGGGTTCACCATCGTTGATGGTAATAAATCACCAGACGATGTTAACCTGGAACTGCGAACAAAAATCGAACGGCTGCTCAATTCGAATTAATTCCCACGCGAACGCATGAGCACTCCCGCCCCAGCCTCCGGCTCAGTTCGACGCGCGGTCATCGACATCGGAACGAACTCGATCAAACTTTTGGTCGGCGATGTCAAAGACGGATTCATCACACCCGTTTCCGAGGGCAGCAAGCAAACGCGACTTGGAGCCGGATTCTATCGCGATCATCGGCTGCAACCAGAAGCTATCGCCAATACTGCCAAAGCCGTCGCCGACTATGCGATCGAAGCGCGGCAGCAAGGCGCGCAGTCGATTCTGGTCATCGCGACCAGCGCAACTCGCGACGCTCAGAATGCCCAGCAGTTGTTAGACGCAATCAAAGACACCGCTCAATTGCCCGTGCGAATCCTGTCGGGCGACGAAGAAGCCGAATGGGTCTTCGGCGGAGTGATGACCGATCCAAAATTATCCGCTGAATCCCTGTTCATTATCGACGTCGGCGGCGGCTCATCCGAAATCATACTCGGCGAGAATGGCCATAAATCCTGGTCCGGCAGTTTCAATATTGGCGCGGTCCGTCTATTGGAACCGTTACAACTCTCCGATCCTCCCGGTTTATCCGCACTCGAAAACTGCCGCGGTTCATTGCGAGACTTTTTTGCAAATGACGCCGCGCCCAAGATCGGCAATGCCGTGCAGCAATCGGGCAAGAAAATGCAATTCATCGGCGTCGGCGGCACGGCCACCATCCTCGCGCGCGTTGAACAGCAGCTCGACACATTTGATCGCGACCGCATCGAAAATGCGCGCGTGCCCCTTACAAAACTAAAGCACGACCTGGAATCCCTTTGGCAGAAGTCTCTGGCTGAACGTCAGCAGGTAGTTGGCATTCCAAAAAAGCGCGCCGACGTCATCCTGACCGGCATGGCCATTTACGAAGCAGTGATGACGCAATTTGGCTTTAACGAAGTCCGCGTCAGCACTCGCGGATTGCGCTACTTTGCGCTGCTCCAGGCTCACTGACCTGCCAGAAAGCGTTGCCTCCATTGAAAGCGTGAGATTTTTCCACGTTGTGGATCAGCCAGAGAAGACACAAAGCTCCAATGCCGCGGCACTTGCGTCGATGGAAGCACCTTCAATAAAAATTGTTTCAATTCCTCCGGCTCCACTGGTGCCCGGGACGTAACGCATGCCGCAATCGTTTCATTTCGCGCGCTGTCCCCAGCCGGAACTCCAAATACCACGCACTCGCTGACCAGCGGATGTTTCAACAACGCTTGCTCAATCGTATCAGGCGAAATTTTCTGCCCGGCGATATTGATGACGTCGGTATCTCTCCCCAGCAATCTCACTCTTCCGCCGCAAATCTGCACTCGATCGGTGGTCTGGAAAACACCGTTGGAAACTGTCGGCTGCGGCGTTGGCCAATAGCTCAGCGCCACAGCCTTGCTGCGCACGCGCAAACACCCGTCGGAATTCAAATCCACATCCACATTCGTCATCGGCGACCCAACGTCCTGCGCACACTCGCGAGGAACAGCTGATTTGTCGTAGCAAATTCCCCCGCATTCACTGGCTCCGTAGAAATTGTGAATCTTTACTCCCGCTTCATCAGAAATCGTCCGCTTGAGATCAATCGGCAGAGGCGCGCCAGCCGAGATTGCCAGTTTGATTTTTGGCGTAACGACTTTCGCTTCGTGCCAAATTTTCCACAGAGCAGGAACTCCAGCCACCGTAACAAACTCAAAAGGTTCCGTGGCCAACCGAAACGCCTCGGGCAGACGCGATGGGCACAAAATGAGCGGGATACCGTGAAGCAAAAGTGGCAACACCAAATTCGAAAAGCCGTACGAGTGTGCAATAGAAATTGCGGCGACATTCGGCCAGTCGCGGCGCAGTCCCATTGTAGCGACGATATTATCAGCATCCGCCCAAAGCTGCTCGGCAGTGAAGGCAATGAATCGCGGGTCGCCAGTGCTGCCGGAACTGGTTTTCAGATGAATGCAACCATCAGGAAATGGCACGGAAACCTGAGGAAGCGTTTGTTGTGCAACGTCCACAGGACAAACCAGCCGTTGATTCCTCCAGCCTTGCAGCACTTCGATGATAAACCGGCTGGAGATTCCGGTTGGATAAACAACGGCGGGCAGCTCTACCTTTTTTTCAGCCTCAGCAGCGAACTGAGCAAAGGTCCATTTGTGCCCAGCCTCAACCAGCGCGACATCGTTGCGGTGCAACTGAACTGTCTTGAGCCACGCTTCGTAAAGCATTGTCAGAGTATTAGGAGCGCACTACCTTTTGTGCAAGCGATATGCAACCAACTGTGGACGAGTCGAGACCGAACAAATGCCGCGAGAACAATCGCGAGCTTTTGACTTCGACCAAGACACCTTTGCGTTTCCAAACGAGCTGGTCTGGGAATATCGAATTGATCCAGTTACGCGCAAAACCACAGTTTTCAAAAACGACCCACCACCGACTTACGCACATCATTGCTTTGTTGTTGTGCGGGCGGCCAAGCAGTTTTTCCTGCACGCGACCTTTGTTCCTTCCGAAGCGCCATTGACCGATTCGCAATATACCACTGTCATCCGTAGATTGATGAGACGCAGTCCGCAAATTGCGTCACTCGATAAAATTTCAATTCCGGGCTTCGCAAATCTGCGCGAATTTACTGCAGCCAAAAAAGAACTGCTCCAGTCAAACTGCGGAGGAGCCTGGCAGAGTTACGTGCAGCGTGGGAACTGGCGGATGGTATTTCCGTTTTCACGTTCGCATCAGGAGCGCGAAGCAAAGAGTCTGCTTAAGCCGGATCACAACGTTGCCCATCGTCCACATCGTTACGTTTCCGCGCTTAAAAATTAATCATGCGATCATGTTGTTCGACGCACGTGATTCAGAGGACCGGGTGGAGTTTTTAGCCTACGACCCAAACATCATTGATCGGCCAGCTCAGCTTGTTCTTCGACAAGGCCAAACGTAGCTTCAATTTCCCGCGAAAACCACTATTTCTCGGGTGGCAAAGTCAATGTTTAGAAGATTTACCGCGGCTTATTTTTGTGAGCTGGCTTTTTGCGCCAGAGGCTTACCTGCGAATAGAGGAATGCGAAGAAACAACAAGCCGCACACATTGATCCCGGCGGCGAAACCGATCTTATACATGTGCCCGACGTTGTTAGGCGCATAAATTTCGACGTCGAATCCACCCACGAGATTTGGCAGCGCACAAGGCGTCAACGCGCCGTGCAACATACCAAGAAAGAAACCAGCGGGTTCTTTCGTCGTGCCGGGCTTGGCGGTATGGTTCAAAATCCAGCCGACAATCAAACCAACAATAACAAACTGTAGAATGGATTCGGCCGCATTGAGCATCAGCTTGAATGCAGGAGGCGTCTCACGCGGCAAACTGCGGAACCATTTCAGCCATCGAATCGTGTCGCGGACCACGTCAATGTTACTGCGTTCATTTGCGTAGATGACCTGAACGGGAATTGCTTCAATCGACTGCGCATTCTGCGAGAACAACACGAGCATTTCCGAATCAATCTCAAACCGGCTCGTTTCAAGTGCGTCTTCAGAAAAAGCGCTCAGTTTCACCAAACGATAACCGCATTGTGTGTCCGGAAGAATGCGCCGGGTATAATTGGACAACAACCAACTCATCGTCGCATTGGTCAATCTGCGTAGCAAAGGCATCGTTTTTGGATTCGCCATCCGATTGCCAACAATGAAAGGCGCATGACTTTTTTCCGCGGCGGCAAAAAACGCCGGAATGTCGCCAGGCGAATGTTGTCCGTCGGCATCCATCATCAAAGCCCACTCGTATCCAAGCTTGCGGGCTTCGCGAAAACCAGTGATCAACGCCGCTCCTTTGCCGCGGTTTTTGTCGTGGCGAAAAACTTGTGCGCCAGCTTTGGCGGCCGCATCCGTTGTCGAGTCAGTCGATCCATCATCAACGACGATTACGTTCGGCAAATTATTGCGCACTTCGGCAATGACTCTGCCAATCTGACCCGAACCGTCCCGGCACGGCATAATGACGACACACTTTTCTGACCAATTCACGCGCGCAACCTACAAGGTGAATCCATCAGGCAAAAGCCAAAACGGTTCTCCGAAACACGATATTTCGACGGGGAAATTCCCGATATATTTGATAGGCGCTTAAAAAACTAAAAAGAGTTGCGCCTCCGCACGAGCTTAGTAAAGCTGTTCTTATGTCCATGGCCTTTTTCCCCGGCCTCGACCAGTTGACAGCGACCGGGGCCGAACAAGAACAGTTGCACGAGCAAGCTGCATCTGTTGCACGTCAAAATTTTGGAAAAAAAGTATTCGTCCGTGCCGTGGTTGAGATTTCCAATTTCTGCCGCGAAAACTGCCAGTATTGCGGCATGCGCCGCGACAATCGAAACCTTCGCCGTTTTCGATTCAAGGTGGACGAACTGGCCGAATTAATCGTGCATCATCGGCCCGCGAGTGTCACCGACATCAATCTGCAAGCGGGCGAAGATCCGGTGGCGGTCCGCGAAGTTGCCATTCCGCTTATAAAACTAATTCGCGAGCAAACGCCGCTCGGGGTCAGCGTGTGCCTTGGCACTTTGAACGAATCGCTTTACGCCGAGCTCCAGGATGCCGGTGCATCGATTTACATCATTAAGTTTGAAACCGGCACGCCCAATCTCTACGCGCGCTACGAATGTCCCGGCACGTTCGATGAACGTCTTGCGCATATTCGATTTCTTCGCGACAAAGCCTGGAACGTCAGTTCGGGTTTCATTTGTGGTCTGCCCGATGAGATCGGGGAAGATTTGCTAAACGATTTCCGAATCGCCTCACAATTACCGCTGCAAGGTTGCAGCGTCAGTCCTTACATTTCCGGTGAAGCAACCCCGCTCGCGAAAAACAAAAATGCTTCAGTCGATCTTGCCCTTAATTGCATGGCTGCTTTGCGATTGATGCGACCTGACTGGATCATTCCGGCGGTGAGCGCGCTCAACCTGGCTGGCGGAACCTGCGGCTATCAACGCGGCCTTGCCACCGGCGCAAACCTCGTCACCATCAACATGACCCCGACGAACGAACGGGGCGACTATCTGTTATACAAGCGCGATCGCTACATCATGACGGAAGAACGGATCTTAAACGCCATCGAAGCGGAAGGATTGGAAATATCTACTGAAGGTTTGGCGGAGTACTATCGCAACGCCTCAGTGGGAACTTTTAAATAGAGCTCGGGAGAGAAAAAATGGTCGGGGCGGTGAGATTTGAACTCACGACCTCGTGGACCCGAACCACGCGCGCTAGCCAGGCTACGCTACGCCCCGCGACCAAGGCAGAGAAGGTCGCTGATGCCCGCGGTGTTTGCAATGTTTTTCTGAAGCACGCGATTAGGCATTTTTCTCAATCGTCACGTCGCCACCAATAATGCGCTCGAGATGTCCGTGCTCCGTCCGCAGCAGCATCGCTCCATCGGCATCCAACGCTTCTGCTCGCCCTCGCACCACGCGTTCACCAAGCCGAATGCTGACAGCCTGTCCAATCGTCGTGCATCGTTGCTGCCATTCATCGGCGATGTCGGCAAATTCACCGGCACAAACGCGCGCATAATCGCGGTCCAGTTCGCGCAGCATGGCCGCAGCCAGAGCCGGACGATCGACGTGAGCACCGGATTCGATTTTCAACGATGTCGCGATTTTGCGCAGGTCCGCCGGAAAATCATCAATGTTAACGTCCACGCCGATTCCCAGCACGATGTCCTTCACCCGCTCCAGTTCCGCCGTCAGTTCAGTCAGGATACCGGCCACCTTTTTCCCGCCGATGAGAATGTCATTGGGCCATTTAATTTCCGGCACAATTTCAGTCTGCTGCTGAATGGCGCGCGCCAAGGCTGTTGCCGCAGCAACAGTCAGCTGAGTGGCAGCTTGCGGTCGCATTTCTGGACGCAGCAAAACGGAAAACCAAAGTCCTTTGCGCGGTGGTGAAACCCAAGTCCGGCCGAGACGGCCACGCCCTTTTGTCTGAGCTTCGGCGAATATAACCACGCCTTCTTTCACCCCGTCCTGGGCGAGTCGAGCGGCGATGTCGTTGGTGGAAGTGGTTTTTTCGAAAACACGAATATCGCGGCCAATCGCGCGCGTGCCTCCCAAACGCGCCATCAAATCGTCGGCGTGAAGGACGTCAGGCGTGCTGATCAAACGATAGCCAACATGTGGGCCGGCTTCGATGTCATAGCCCAGCTTCCGTAGATCCTCGATGCGTGCCCAGATAGCTGCGCGGCTGATGCCGAGTCGTTTTGAGAGTTCCGCACCTGAAATCCCCATTGATCGGGACTCGCGTAACGCAGCAAGAATTTGTGCGTCGGCCGTCATAGAAAATCCAACGCGATATCGACGGCGCGCGCCGAATGCGTGATCGCGCCAATCGAAATAAAATCGACGCCCGCTTCGGCCACGGCACGCACATTGGCCAAAGTAATGCCTCCACTTGCCTCGGTCTTTGCTCGACCGGCAATCCACCCAACGGCCGTCCGCAATTGTTGAGGGTCCATATTGTCCAAAAGAACGGTATCCGCTCCCGCGAACAGCGCCTGCTCCACCTGTTCAGGAGTATCCGCTTCAACTTCCACTGGCAAATTCGGAAACCTCTCGCGAGCCCGGCGCACCGCTGCTTCGATCGCATTCGGCGGTTCGTTGCGCAGCATGGCGAGATGGTTGTCTTTGATTAAAATGGCATCGAACAATCCAATCCGATGATTCGTTCCACCACCGCATGCAACGGCGTATTTCTCAAATCGTCGCCAGCCGGGCGTTGTTTTGCGCGTATCAAGAATCTTCGCATTCGTGCCTTTAATGGCGTCGACAAATTTCGCCGTCATCGTCGCCACACCGGAAAGCCGTTGCACGAAGTTCAACGCTACACGCTCCGCCGTCAGCACCGCGCGCGTCGGGCCAGTGATGTTCAAAATAGTTGCGCCCGCATCGACGCGTTTTTTGTCAGTCGCGACTCGCTCGATTTTCACATCGGACGCAAGCTCAGAAAACGCACATTCGGCGAACTCAATCCCGCAAACAACCAGCGGTTCGCGCGCGACCATCAGCGCGTTGGCGACCGCGTGCTGGGGCACCGTCGCAAGGGTCGTCACATCCCCTGCTCCGACGTCCTCGGCCAGCGCGGCTCGAACTGCTCGTTGGATTTCTTCTCTTGAGATCGGCTCCATGCGTAAACCCATTTTCCACAAAACGTCGCGATTGCAAGCATTACAAATCAGCAACCGAATACTTTGCGCACGTATTCGCAGCTGCGTTTGTGATTTTTCACGACATCACCGGTGATTTTCGCTCCCTTTTCGATAGCAAATTCCACAGTGTAGGGTGGCGACAAATGATGTGTGCGAGCGTATGAGGCAATCGCCACGTAATCGAGCCAACTAACAATTTGAAGTAATTGTTCAATATTCTTTATCGTATAATAAATATTATTGACTTACTATGTTCATTTGGTAAGTTTTCGTTGTATGAAACGATTACCGACTTCGTGTCCGAGTTGCGGTGGTTGCCTGGCGGTTAAACGGCTGCACTGCGAAAGTTGTGAGACCGAAGTCGAAGGTCTCTACGCCCTGCCCCTCCTTGCTGGACTGCCACAGGAAGATCAGGATTTCATCGTCGAATTTATCAAGAGCAGCGGCAGCCTTAAAGATATGGCCAGCCTGCTCGGCGTAAGCTATCCGACCGTCCGCAATCGCCTGGACGAAATCATTTCAAAACTCAAACGGTACGAACCCAAAACAGAGGACAAGAAATGAATGCTCAACAGCCACAGAACAAAACCCTCACCTTTCTTTTCAATCCATTTTTCTACGTCGCTGGTGTTCAGGCATTAATTCTCGGTCTGATCGCCATTCTGTTAACAGGACTCATCTCATCGTTCGGCAACACGCACTTCGACGGCGTGCTCGACACCCACGTCGGCGCAGCAGCACCGCTCTGGGTTTTCTTCGCAGAAGGACTGATCGACTGGATCTGCCTAGCGATAGTGTTGTGGATCTGCGGCAAAATTATTTCAAAAACGATGTTTCGCACCATCGACATTTTCGGCACGCAGGCATTAGCGCGTTGGCCAATGATCTTCATCAGCATGCTTGTGCTGCCCGAAGCATATCGTCGCTCTGGCGCCGAATTCGTCGCGCAACTTCAGCGCGGTGATTATCACCTGAACGTGCCGCATGTTGCCGTGTTCCTCGCCTTAACTCTTGCGACGCTCCCCTTCCTCGCCTGGGCGGTGCGGCTGATGTATAAATCATTCAGCGTTTCGTGCAACGTCTCAGGCGGCAAAGCGATCGGCGTATTTATTGTTGGCCTGATCGTAGCGGAGATAATCGCCAAAGCGTGCATCGTTCCGATGGCTCTGCACTCCATAGCGAAAGAAACCAAGGGGAACGCATCGACCACCGCAGTTGCGACTGCGGATAATTTCACCAAAGCAGGTTCAGAGTTTGTCACCCTGATGGTAAACGATCGGTTCGCCGATGCAGTGTCGAAATTCGACGATACCATGAGGAAATCCATGCCCGAAGCCGGTCTAAAAAAAGCGTGGGAAGAGCTGATTACGAAAGTTGGCCCGTTTCAAAAACAACTCGGCGTCAAGGCACAGGACGACAATGGCTACAAATTGGTGTTGGTCACGTGCCAGTTCGAACGTGAACCGATGGGCATCCGCGTCGTCTACGACACTAAACAGCACGTGTCCGGACTATGGTTTGTAGAACCGGATCCCGCAGTGATTTCGAAATAGCAGCAGCGCAGGACTCAGCTCAACCCCGGCTTTGCATCCAACGGCAACGAAACACGCACCATTCCCGCTTGTCCCATCTGCGCAGGTGGAATCTCAAGCGTCCCGCGATGCGTCTGGATAATCTTGGTGCTGACCGCGAGGCCAAGGCCGAGACCGACGGTGCGCGTCGTGAAAAAAGGCTCCGTGGCCTTTCTCGCCGATTCGGTCGTAAAACCTGTGCCGTTATCTTGAACCT
The DNA here is from genome assembly GCA_963702845.1 of uncultured Verrucomicrobiae bacterium. Classification (GTDB taxonomy): domain Bacteria; phylum Verrucomicrobiota; class Verrucomicrobiia; order Limisphaerales; family Palsa-1400; genus JAICXV01. Next base: position 3,351,789 of record OY969763.1, read on the forward strand.
CAATTTTTGCCCAGCGGGAGCCGGAAGCGTCGATCTCAGTTCTCGCCCGCACTTGCACCTGGCAAGGCTGCGAATTGGTTTGCAACGCGTTCAGAATGATTTCCGCAAACGCATGTTGCAGGCCTTTCGCGTCACCCGGCAACGTCACTTCACCAGTGCCTTCAAACTGCAACAAAACGCTCGATGCCGGATGATAAATGCGCGCTTCACGGAAAGCGTTCTCAATCATTTCTTTTACGTGAACCGGCTGTGAACGCTCGACGCTATCCTGTGCCAGGAAACGCATCTGATTCACCAAACGCGTCACGCGTTTCACCGCATCTTCCATCGTCGATGACAATGATTTCTGGAACTCCGGATCACTTGCCTGTTCTTGCAAAAGCTGTTGATGCGTCGAAAGCGGCACCACGGCGTTTCCAATCTCATGCGCGAGGCGCTCCGCCATTTGTTTCACAAGACGCAGGTTTGCCGTTTCCACTTCCAACTGCTGCACTCGCTCAATCTGGGTGAAATCATCCGCAACAAACAAAGCAACGTCAGCGTTGCCAGACTCGCCTTTGCGAATCGGGGTGATGTTGATGTGCAAAATCCGGCGCGTCGGCGAGGTCATCTCATGGCGGAAATTTTCAACACGCACACCGCTGTTCAACACCTCAAAAATTTTACTGCCAACATTTTGCGGAAGGTCGGCAAACTTGATCAGTTTCCCGAACATCGTCGCCGCCATTTCGTTGGAGTGCAGCACCCGCAGTTCGCGGTCAACGACGATGCAGGCACTGTTCAGGTGTTTGAGCACCGACGTCATCAGCCGATTATTCGTGCCGAGGTCCTCGTGCAATTGCACGTTGCGAATGGCCATGCCGATTTGCTCAAGCAAATGGAACAACAACGCCAATCATCGCTGCTGTAAGCTTCGCCAGTCACTCGGCCGTCAAAAACAGCCACGCCGATCAGCGATTCGCGATCCAGTATCGGCACCGCAATCTGACCGCTCAACAGTTCAAACTCCCGCTGGATTTGCGGATCGTTTTGAGCATCCGCGCCATCGCGGCGCAAGATGCGGCCGTAGCGCTGAAGAAATCCACCGATACCCGACTTCAACGACAACTCAAACTGATCCAAAAACCCATGAGCGAGCCCAACCGCACAAGCCGAACGCAACGTTCGCGTTTCAGGGTTGCGCAAAAAGATAGCCGCACGATTAACGCGAGTGATGACACGAACCCGCAGCAGGAATTCCTTCAACAACGCATCCTGGCTCAGGCTGTGCGAGAGAATTACAGAATGTTCGCGGAACAGCTCCAGCAGCTTTGGGCTGGCATGATTACTCTCCCCTGCAGGTAACGTTTGCGGCGCGATATAAGGCGTCACACCGGCAGCCGGAAGTCTTCCAGCGGGCTGAGCGCGACTATAGTCAGTGGATTGCGCTGACCCCTGATTAGGCGTCGTGCTCGTCAACCACAACCGATCAAGCAAGGCGGTCAGCAATTTTGTGCGCACCGGTTTGTTGAGCACGTGAGTTGCTCCAAGCAAATACGCTTCTTCCTGGTACATCCCATTGCGCCTGGTTGGTGTAAATAATCAGCGGACAGTTCGCAAAAGTTCGGCGAATTTTTTCCACGACCCGAATCGGCTGCACGTTCGTCAATTCGGCATCGAGCATGCACAAGTCGACGCCGGCCGGGTTCACGGAATCTTCATCCTGCAAATCGGTTTCGTGCAGAACTCTGTATTGCTCGCGGTCCAGCAAAGTGCTGAGCGCGGCGGCGAGCGCGGGCGTTTGGGCGATGACGAGAATGGTTTTCATGCGGCAGCAATTCGGGCAGGCGCGGGTGCTGCGGGCAGGTCCCTCGCCCCGCCGGGTGGCGGAACTGAATCTGTGGAGCCGTTTGCGGGATGTTCAAACAGCAGGGTCTGCCGCGCAGATTGCGGCTGGGGTTGGGTCGTTGTTTCTGAAACTAAAAGTTTGCTGGGCAGGTCCAGGCGCATCGTCGTGCCCTTATTCACCTTACTGACCACACTCAAATCGCCGCCATGCAGAGTGGCGATCTTGCGACAAATGGCGAGGCCGAGGCCGAAGCCGCGCGCGCTGTCGCCTGTGGTTTTCGTTGTAAAGTAAGGTGCGAAAATGCGATGCAAATCTTCAGGGCTGATCCCTTCACCGTGGTCGATGACCTCGACACGATACCAATCCCGGCTCATTTCCGTCTTCGGCAACGCCGCCAAGGCGATTTCGATGCTCGACCGGTCCTGCGACGCATCCACTGCATTGGAAAGCAAATTGCAAATCAAACGTTTGATCAACGTCTGGTCCATTTCGATCGCCGGTTGCAGGTCGCTCGTAAAATTTATTGAAATGTTCTTTAGATCAGCGCGCGTTTGCACCAACTCGGCGGCTTCTTTGATCGTTTCGTGCAACGGCGTCAATTTCGCGTTCAGCTTGTTCGTGCGCGAGAAGAATAATGCTTCATTGATGTAAGTGCGCACGGTTCCCAGATTACGCAAAGCCACGGGCGCGAGTTCGCCATACGGGCCGGCGGCTTGTTCCTGCTCTTGAAACAATTGCAGGAATGTGTGCACCGGCGTCAGCAAATTATTCAGATCATGCGCCAGTCCACGCGACATCCGTCCCAACAACTCCTGTTCCTGCGACTTCTGCACCTGGTCGCGCAACCGGACCTGGTTTAGCAGCAGACCAAGATCCGTCGAAAACTCGCTCAGCAGCCGCAGGTCATACGGCGTGAACACTTCGTGGTTCGACTTGGGCCCGAGCAACATCAATCCCACCAACCCGTCCGACGAAAAGAATGGAAAACAAAATTCCGGCTCAAACGGTTCCAACAAAACCCGCGCGGCGCGCTCGACTTCCGTGCCCTCGTTTCGTGTATAGGTTGCGTTGCAAGAAAGATACGGAGCGCGCGTCTCAAGAAAATAGCGCGCCACCGCTGAGTCCATCTTCAGCTCTGGCAATGCCACATGCGGACGCGATGGAAACGAGTGATACAACATGAACCCGCGCGACGTCTCATCAAGCAAGATCAACTCGTAGCTGTTCACCCGCATCGTTTTCGAGAGCAATTCGTTCATTTCCTCCAACAAAATTTCGGGGTCAGGATACGAACGCATCATGTCGATCAAACCCTGCACCCGCGCGTGATATTCAAAACGATCACCCAAAATTTTACGTTCCAACGCGTCGGTTCCCTTGCCAAAGAACTGCGGGAAAAAGAGCGAAGCCGTAAGGGCGCTTGCGAAGACAACGCCCAGCGCCGCAAAGAAGGAAAAAGCGGTGAACGAATCCTTGTACATTTCTTTAATCACCAGAAGCATCATCAAACCCACGATGAACATGAAGCTCATGCGGACGATTTGTGCCGCGAATCGACTGAGCGTGACGTGAATGTCGAGCAGTTGGTGCTGTAGCACGCTGTAGGCAACCACCGTTAAATAGAACATCGCTGCCAAATGTCCGAGCGGGTAGAATGGCCAGTTCGTTAACGGATACTTGTCGATGTGCAACAACGGCATCAAGTCGTTCGTTCCACATAACCAGAGCATGAAAATTGCGATCAACATCGCGCGCAGCCGCGTCCGCAAAAGCGGTGCGGCAGTCTTTTGCTTGATGTAGAGCACCGAAACCAGTGCGACCGTTTCAATGACGTAAAAAATCGAAAACACGTGAAACATCGGTCCGGGAACCGCGTAATAGCCGAAGTGCAACATGCGCACGCCGACTACGAATTTGTCGAAGAATAAACTGACGGCGATGATCGAATGAGCCGCATAAATCCAGGGAGCCCACCGGCGCACATCAACTCCCGCGACCAGCATGCACAAATGAGAAATGCTCAACGGCATGAAGATGACGCCCAATTGCAACACTTTCGCCCAAACGAACGCCTCAGCCGGCGGCAGCGGCACGGTGCGGTTCAGAAAAATCGATCCAATATTCCAAAGCGCAATGCACGTCCCCCACAGCAAGTACACTTGCTTCAGCCGCGACCGAACGTCGCGTCCGACAACCAACAGCGTCAACACGACATTGAAAATCGTGACGCTTAAAGCTGTGATTTGCAGGAAATTCATTCGCCGTGACCGCTATATTGTTTGAGAACCAGGCACGCGTAACGACCACCAAAACCCGCATTGAGATTCACCGCCACACGCACCGGATACGGGCGCGATTTCCCACTGACATAATCCAAATCGCAAGCCGGATCTGGATCGCGCAAATTAATTGTCGGCGGAATTTCCTGATGAAAAATCGACATGGCGCAAATCGTGGTCTCGATCGCTCCCGATGCGCCCATCAAATGGCCGGTGATTGGTTTCGTGGCGCTGACCGCAAGACGCTTCGAATGGCCGTTGAAAACCTTGCGGATAGCGCGCGTCTCAATCGGATCGTTCAATGGAGTCGCCGAGCCGTGCGCGTTGATGTAATCAACCTCATCCGGATTCACTCGCGCCTGGCGCAATGCTTTCTCAATCGAACGAGCATAACCAATCCCTTCCGGATGCGGATCCGTCGCGTGATACGCTTCGCAACTGCGTCCGTGTCCAACAACCTCCGCATAAATCCGCGCGCCGCGGCTCAACGCATGGGTCAACTCTTCTAAAACGAAAAATGCCGCGCCTTCCCCCAAAACAAATCCATCGCGCGACTTGTCGAACGGCTTCATTGCCGTGTGTGGGTCATCATTGCGTTCCGTCATCGCCCGAATTCGGCAAAAGCCCGCGTGCAACATCTCCATCGACTCCTCCGCGCCCCCCGCAACAATCACATCCACTTCATCCGACCGAATCATGTGCGTCGCGTAACCAATCGCATCGTTACCCGAGGCGCAACCGGAACAATATGTCATCGCATGGCCGCGGATCCCTAAATGCAAACCAATCGTGCTGCTGCCCTCACCGCAATAACCAGCGACGACATTGTAAGGATGTAATGATCGATAATTCTGATCGTGGCTGTTAAATGAATCCCGTGCCTTGATGATGCTGCCGGCGCCGCTGATCGTCGTGCCTTCCACCACACCGAGCCGATCCGGATCAAGTTCCGTAAGAGCAATCTTCGCATCCTCCGTCGCCAACGTTGCGGCGGCGACACCATATTGAACCGTGCGATCAAATCGCCCGGCCTTGTTCGTTTTCAGATAATGTGTGACATCGAAATCCTTAACTTCCGCGGCAATCTTCACCGGCATATCACTCGCATCAAACCGGGTCACCGGCGCAGCGGCGCTATTGCCTTCGCGGACGTTCGTCCAAAATTCCTTGAGGTCCTTCCCGCATGGGGAAATTACTCCCATACCAGTGATGACAACTCGACGCGACGGTAGGTCTTTGGTCATTTGGATTTGGGTATTCTGTATTTAAAAATGGCTGTAGTTAGTTGTAATCGCCGATCAGTCTCTCCAACCTTCTCGACTAGCGTGTTCTCCTCGAATCTCAATTGCATTTCCAATGCCGATAGCAATGCCAAAGCCATCGCGCAACACGCGAACATGGCTGACACAGACACTATCGGTAAAAGCCCTAAACTCATCGCCGGGTTTTTACTGTATAAAAACAAGAAAATCAAATGTAATGACCAACTATTTCCATGCCAATTCCTCTCTTTTTACCTATGAAAACACAATCGCCAACCGCGTAAGGAAGTCAGTTACAAAGTAGCGCCCTGTATAAAATACAGTGACCCCTGCTCATTCCCGGCAAGGGTCACCATATTTAAAGGAATTCGCAGCCTTGACCTACATCAACATTCAGTCGAGCCCGCTGGCTTAGAAATGGAAGCCGAGACTCGCAGACAACGCATGGCTGACAAACCGGTAAGTTCCATTGATCCCCGGCTCATCGGTGATCGTTCGGTCCGGCCCGTATGCAAATTGATACGTCACGTCCCAACTGATGCACTTGTAGCTTTTGCCAAAACCAAGACTAAAAATGTGCCGGTCCGAATCCGGAACAACCGGATTGAAGTGCTCGTCCGGCGTCGAGTTCATGCTGTAGATATAACCACCGCTAACGTGCCAATTGTTCTCCAGGTAGCGCGTCGCGCCAAATTCCAACATCCACGACGATTGCCAATCCAGCGCCAACGACTTTACACCAGTGAATTGTTTCACAAGCGCGAGGCTTTTCAACCGATGCCAATCCGTCCAATCGGCATCAAATTCGAAATTCCAATTCGTATTCGGCCGGTACGAATAACCAGCCACAATCGTCTGTGGAAACTTGAACGCAGTATGCGCGTCTTCACCTTGCACATTTAACGAGAACGGAACCACCAGCTTCGTATCTGAGTGCCCGGTCAGGTCAAATGTCGTTTCGCTGCGATACGTCACACCGAACGAATGCTCACAACAAGGTTGCCAGAGAGCGCCGATATTATAACCCCAGGCATCATCACGTCCGCGAAAACGCGCGTGATCCACCCCAAACGGTTGAAACACCAATTCCGATTCCGCATGGTTCCATGTCGGTCCCGCCGCGATCGATAACGTCTTGAACGGCTTGAACGCAATCACCGGGTTCACCGTGATATACATCAGTTGCCCTTTCTTAGGCACATTGAACGCCGACGCCGGATTGTTCAAAAATGGCGCATTATCCTGCCACTCCAGTCCAAGTCCGTATGGCGAATAAACACCCAAACCCAACGACAACGGAACATCCGTCGGCAGCTTCGCCGTCATATAAAACTGCGGCACCACCTGCAGCTTCTGCTTCGTGTTCACCGAATCCGCGCCATTCTCGAAATGGTCGTTCATGTAAATCCCGTAAATTCCGCTGCGCGTATTAATTCCGTCCAACTGGGTGATTCCGGCCGGATTGTAGTAAATAGCAGATGGATTATCTGCCGTAGCTACAAACGCATTACCACGTGCAGTGGCAAAAGCGTCCTGGTCAGGTAGCCGAAGGCCTAACGCAAAAATGTGCGCGGGCAAAAGCAGGGTTGAAATGGTTAATGCGAAACCAAAAGGTTTCGTCACCTTCAGGCGACTCGCAATTGTTTTCAAAATAAAAATTTTGTTGGTTGACAGCTGCATACGAGCCACGGACAAGAGAAATATTCGTGCCAGTCTCAGAAGCGCGAAACACCGCTCGTTACTAACTGACTATGTGACACTTATAGAAGATTAGATACAGAGCCAGAGTTACCCGAAAGTTCGTAAAAATGGGCAATCCACCGTTTTTTTGACAGAAATCACCCTTTCGCCTCCACATTCGCGGCAGAAGTCGCGCGTGAAATCGTGAAGCTGCTTTTTCAGTTTCCAGAGCTTTTGCGTCCGAAACGCAGCCGCTTTATTTCCCGTGTTCTCATTCAAAGTTCAGCGTTCGACGTTCAAAGTTCATCTTTTCCCCTTCGCATCCTTCGCGCGAAACCTTCTCCCAAAAAACAAAAAGCTCCCGTCCAGTCTTGCGACTGAACAGGAGCAAATTGGGGGATGGGAGTGCGCCACTCTCTCTTTCCCGCACCGATGTTAGGCACCTTGCAAGCAAGGTCACCGGTTTCCCGACGCCATTCTCCACGGCAAGCGGAGTTTATTTCGGCCTCATAGCAGGGCCGTTGATCTCGGTTGCCCGGACCAAATTTGAGTGAGGCCTCTTGGCTCGCTTAGGCTGGCGTTTGCACCGCCGGCTTACGAACCAGGTCAAGACACGCTTGTGACTGCGGCTTCGCGTCTTAACCACTTTGCGCTGGGTCGGCCACCGCTTTTGACAGTGCGTTGGCCCAGTGCTACGGGTCTGACCTCTTAACTCTCAGGTTGCTTTTCGCTCACAAGCCAGCGGTTCTTTTTTTAGAATCGCCGACGTTTCGGAAGGTTTCAAAGGCCTTGCCTTGGCCAGGTTGTCCTTCCCGGTTCGCTCGCTCACTTTGTCCCATCTTTCGATGTCTTTCGTTTGGCCGATGCAAAAATTAATCTGCAACGCCAGAGTCGTTCGAACCGTGCTGATGCACAGTAGCAACCGATTACCCTCTGGGTAACTGCGATTCGCTCAAATCCGAAACAGACTTGAACTACTGACTCGACTCGGAACGGTTTCTATTTCGTTCCTGATCGCTCAGTTCCTTTTTCGCGTTTACTGATGGCGCGCGAACGCCACCAGAGGAACTAGTGAATCCTGCCTCCGGTCTCCGCTCCTCACGGATCGGACTTAGAGGGACCAAGCGAACCAGCCTCGCTCGATCTTTCCCCGGTTGCCCGGGATTATCCTTGGAACGCGTCTGACTTTCTTTCGTCCGTCTTTCGCATCCCAGCTCTTTCAATGAACTGAAATGACTTTATCAGGAAACTCACAACTGACTACTGAATCTTGCTCACAAGGTTATTCACCGTTTCCAAAAATTATTCACAACCAAAAACCTCAATAAAATCAATGTTTTCGCGGCTTTTTTGACGTTTTGTGTCAATTGCACAAACCGCATAATTCACAACTCGTGCCCTGACCGTGGATAAGTTTTACCCTGATGTTTGGTGGAATACTTACCTGATGAGTGCACGCGAACTTCACTGTGAGTTTCCTCAGGGGAAACTCATTTAGCTCTATTTTGTGTTGGTGAATAGAAAGGCCTCACCTCACCCCGACACTCGGGTCAGACGAGCTGTGCCATGCCAACGTCCGAGGGTCCTGTGAAACCATATTGTGCCAAAACAGGGTGAAGACTGTTGTATTGACAGGGGTTTACCGGCGACATACCGTCAACAAAATACTGCATCGGGTTACTATTATGAAAACAGGTCTCTTCTTGCTCGGGCTTACGTCTGCTCTAATGACGGCAATCGCCGCAGACGCCCAAATCCTCATCAGCCCAGCCAATCAGACTCTCTTGGCGGGCGACACCCTCACTCTCTCCAACTCCTCAGCGGCACCAAATCTGTCCTACCAGTGGACGCACAATGCTACGGACATTGCCGATGCAACGAATGATACCTTGGTCATCACCAACGTCCTTCGCGCTACCGCAGGTAGCTACACCGTTGTCGTTACCGGCGAATCGTCGACGAACAGTGATCCGGCATTCGTCACTGTCATTGACCCCGTTATCACGAATCAACCCACCAGCGGCAACGCGCCAATCGGCACGAAGTACACTCTGAGTGTGGGGGTCGCCGGCACGCCGGTTCCAGGTTTCGCGACCGGATTACATTATCAATGGTACTTCCAAAAATTCGGTGGACCGGCCGCAAAGCCGATGCTCGGAAGAACCAACCCGACGCTAAAGTTTACAGCCATCGACGTGATCAATGCGGGTTCGTATTTTTGTGTTGTGACAAATCGCTTTCTGCCCGGCGAAATCGTCGTGCCGAATGGCAACATTGTTACGAGTGCGGTGGCCACGATCACGACCTTCTATCCGCCAGCGATAAGGGCTCAACCCACCAACATCGTCAGGACCGCAGGCAACAATGCTCCGTTCGTTGTTTTGGCTTTTGCCACCGCGCCCTTTCACTATCAATGGAGCTTCAACGGTGTAGAAATTCCAGGTGCAACGAACAGTTCATACACACGGCTCGACGTTCAGCCTGCCGATGCGGGCACTTACATCTGCACCGTCACGAATACGCTGGGCGCAAGCACACACACCTCGATCTCGAACGGCCACTTGATCGTGAACCCGGACAGCAAAAACCCAGCGTCATTCATTACTTATCCTTCGACCGCAACAATTTTGACGAACGGCGTCGTTCGTTCGAACTCGATGGTCATCGCCACAGCTCCGGATACAGTCATCGCCGGGCGCGTCACCGACGACGGGTCAATCACCAATGTCACGCTGGTTCGGACCTTCCCACCGTGGGCGACCAATTCGCAGTGGGACGTAACGCCACACGGTCAATCGCCCACTCGGCAAACGTGGGTAACAAACGTCACGCTGGTTGATGGAACAAATACCTTCGTTGCCACCGCCACCGACAACACCGGCAAGACCAACCAAAGCAATCCGCGAATCATATTCCTGCGCACGCGTGAGCCGTTGGTCGTAAACGTGAACGGCAGCGGAAAGACTGTTCCGGTCGGCACGTACTTCGGCGCGGCAAAGAATGGTGCATTGTTAGATGTGAACCGCGGTTATGCCATAAAAGCTGTGGCGACTACTAACGGCGTCAACTTCGTCAGATGGACTGATGGCGACGGAACCTCGCTCACCAACGGCATTACTCTACAGTTCATCATGACGAATGGCCTGATCTTAAACGCCAACTTCGATCACTAGTCAAACGACTCGCCAAAACACCATAGTGCTCGATGTCGACGGCACCAAACTTTCCAGCGACTGGTATCTGCGGTTTGCCGGTCAAATCAACCCGATGCTTCTGAACACACCAACCGCGACGACGAGGTGAGTCCCCGGGCTGTTTGCGTTCTTGCGATTAAATAAATTCCGCTAACATCGCCGCGATGCATTTCGGTTTTATTCTTCTGCTTTTCGGCGCCGGCCTCTGGGCTGGCACCCAAAACGCATTGGCTGGTGGCGGTTCGTTTGTCACGTTGCCAGCGTTGATACTGTCAGGATTAACCGCCCGCGCAGCAAACATCACTTCCACCATCGCACTCTTCCCCGGCCAGGTCACCACCGGCTGGGCGGGTCACAAATCTGCCACCGGCACCGCGCGCCTCTCCTTCAAAGCCTTCTTCATTATCAGCTTGATCGGCGGCGCATTTGGCGCGTTTCTGCTGCTGCTCACTCCGCCGAGTTTTTTCGCAAAACTCGTTCCGTGGCTCGTCCTCTTCGCCACCAGCATTTTCACCTGGGGCAGTTTTTTCCGAAAACAATCACCCGATCACGAACCGCTCAGTCCGTGGCTCGCCGGCGGCGCGCAATTACTCATTGCGATCTACGGCGGTTACTTCGGCGGCGGTATTGGATTTCTCATGCTCGCCGCTCTGACAATCGCCGGCCTAAAAGTCCGCGCCGCCGGTGCAACCAAAAACGTCCTCGCCGCGGTCATGAATGCTTCAGCGGTGGTCATCTTCCTTTTTTCAAAAGAAATTGCATGGCTCAATGCCGTTATCGTCGGCTTGGGCGCAGTCATTGGTGGATTGATCGGCGCGCACCTGCTCCAGCGCGTCAACGAACGAGTCCTCCGCATCGGCATCGTTGTCCTCGGTCTCGCACTTACTGTCGGCCTGTTCCTGCGTCAGTGACGCGAGCACGAGCCGTCGATAAAACACCCGACACCCGACGTCATCAAGTTCTCCTGAGCCGCACACAAGCGAAGCCTGAACGCCTCTCCGTAAAACCCGCATGCACCCGTTCATCCCGTGCCCGATTGGAGCCCACCTCACGTTTGTTAAACTCAAAATGATTTACGACCTATGATTATCGGGAATTACGGCAAATACGCTTTGTGCTGCGCCACCACCGCGCTGCTACTCACCCTTCTGCACGCCTCGGCCGCCGTCGCGCAGACCTTTGGCACCGGCACGTTCCAGGGCATCATTTACTCCGATAGCGACAACGATGAAGGTTTCGGTTCCATCAGGCTGACACTCAATAAAACCGGTTCATTTACCATGTCCTTTAACGTCGGCGTCAACAGCGTCGGCCATCATTACTATAGCCGCGTCGGCAAGTTCGATCAAAGCGGCCATTATTCATTTTCAGGCCCAGCGCCGACCGACACTCGCTACGAAATTCCAGTCAACATGGACCTGCAACTGGACTCGACCGATTCACCCACGCGCATCACAGGTCAACTAAACGATTATACCCATTCATCGCACATCGAGTTGGAAAAGATTTTTGTCGCGAGCCGTTTCAATCCCTGCCCCGAAGCGGGCGTTTACACCTATCTCTTTTCCGCGACACATCAACCCGACCCGAACGGCACTGGCTACGGTCGTGTCATCGTCAATACATCAGGCTATCTCTACGCTTATGGATACACGCCGGATGGCCGTTTCTTCGCCCAGAGCGCAAACGTCACCGTCAATGACCGTTGGCCCGTCTTCACAAAAATGTCAGGCACGATTAACGGAGTCTTTTCTGGCTGGCTGAATTTCCAGGACCAATCTGATACCGATTTTAGTGGCCAACTCACATGGATTGGGCCCGAAGAACCTGGTCCCAACCACGCGTTCGTCCCGCAATTCGTCACCAGCATCAATGTCGCCGGGAGCCGCTACGTCTACACTCCGCGCATGACCGCGCTCGACCTTAACTCCAGCACCAACAACATTCACCTCACTTTCACCGATGGCGGATTGGAAAACGAAATCGATCGTGACCTAACGCTCAACCAATATAATCGAATCATTTTCTCCCCGCATCAAATGGGTGATTCAATGTGGGTCTCACCAACCACTGGTTTATTCGGCGGCACTTTCATGCACACCGATGGCCGTATCTATGGATTTCATGGAGCCGTCCTGCAAAAGCAAAACATCGGCGGCGGCCAATTCGTCACTCGAGATCACAACTCCGGCGCCGTGAGTTTCACTGCGAATTAGCGTTAAACAAGCGCGATTACCAATTTGCGCTGTTGCTCCAAATCGGCACGGAGTTGTTGGTGGCTTTGCGAATAATCACGCCGTTGCCAGGGACAAATACCGGTGTGTTGCCGACATCCGTCGAACCCGCGCCGACCGATCGCCACGCGTTGTTCCAATAATAATAAACCGCCGCCGCCGATTTATTTTTCGCGATGACGGTGTTGTCGAACGTCAGCAGTTCGTCGGTGCGGCTTCCCGGGATGGGGCTCGCCATAAACGCGCCGCTGCTGATCAGTCCAGATTCGTTCAGGGTCAGAAAAGTGGGGCGAGCGAGGCCGATGAAGTTGTCTTGCCCGACAGACATTTGCGCGCGCAACGGGATGGAAATTTTCGCCGCGTCAACCATGCCAACCGCGGTCCAAGTGGTGTTCGTCGCCACGTTGTGACGAACTATAAACTGCGAGTTCGGCGGGATTATGTCATCGCCATGATCGGTATTCCCCTGCCCGACGATTTTCCAAACGCCGGCGTTGAAGAAATAAATTTTCGCGGCACTGAGATTGATGCCCGCGCTGGCCAAGTCCGGCATGAGCAATTCGCTGTTACGCGTACCGAGGGTTGGAGAGACGTTGATAGCCGAGGCGCCATTGAATACTGATGTAAACGACCAATTTGGTTCGACCGACACGATATCGCCAGGTGAAAGCGTCGACAGATCGCTGGCCGACAAATCGACCGTGAGCGAATTTGCATTGTTCGCGACGACCGGCCAGATACGACCCTCGGCGGTGCCCGAGGTCAGCCGCACGTAATAATGATTCGTCTGCGTCCCGGCAGAATAGACAAACTGGTTCGCAGCCCAGTCGGGAAAGCCGGTAATGGCGATGACGTTGCTGGCGATGAAACTGATTTGCGCCGGTGTCGCTCCTGGCCGAACAAATGGGACCGATACGAAATTGTCCGAGTTGCTGAAAAACGGCAGACGCATGTAACCCGCGATTTCGCTGAATCCAGCCACGGATTCGATTCGATAAAAGCGCTGTGAGTTGGTGGCACTGTCGGTCACCGTGATTCGCGAACCGGACGGCGTGAGCCCGTTGCTGAGCGTCAACCATTGCGGGTTAACTAATGTGTCGTTGTAACGAAGACTGTAGCTATTGCCGGCAATCGCGTTCCACGTGAACGTCATGCCGCCGCCTGAATTCGGTGTCGCATTGATAAGCCGCAAGCCGCCAAGAACGACGCTCATCGTATTCGTGACTGCGCCTTGGTATTGCGGGTCAACCACGGTTGCGACAACGGTGTAAGCGCCGGGGTTGGTCGGCGCGACGGACAAGCCGTTGTAAGTGACGTAAGTGTTGAGACTTGGCGGTATCGTAGCGACAGAAACGGTTTTGGCTGTGCCGTCGTAATTCTGGACAAGGTTCGACAGCGAGACCGTCGCATTGCTAACGACCGTCGCCATCGACCCAACAGTGAAACTGCCGCTGACGACGTTGCCGGATTTCAGCGTCAGGATTTGGTCTGGCACAATCGGGGTGGTGAAATCGTCTGGCAGACTGACCTGTTGATTAACATAGAGCACCGTGCCCTGGCTGTTCGTACCACCGCGGCAATGGAACCGTTGTGATGAACTGAACGCAACGCGCAAACCATCGCCTTGCGACGAAGTAAGACCGGCCCAATTGCAGTCGTATTTGGTCGAGTCGAAATCAAACGAATTCGGCGCCCACATTCCAGTGATGTCAGCGTTCATGGACGCGGGTGTGGCAGCGCCGGTCGGTCGCGCGATGCTGGTGTTCGGATAATACGACCAGCGTGAGGCGCGGTCCCACGAAAAGTTCGTGTAGGTCGTCGGCATCTGGAACGTCCATCCGAGTTCTTGCACGATCCAATTGGCCCCAGTCCAATTGATAGCGTAAGAGAACTGATTGTTGGTGTATTGCGCCGTCAGTGTGCCGAGCGTTGACGCGCCGCCGTTGCCGCCAACGATGTTGCCGGAGAGGCTTTGCAGTTGGCTGAGGTTCGTTGCATTTACCGGCGTGATGACAACGTTCGCCAGCGTCGATGGATACCGGTTTACTTTTTGCCAATAGTTGGGATCCGAAACCGTCTGCCGCACAATGACGTTGAGGTGCGGAATCGGCAGGTTTGCCGGAAGCGTGGTATTCAGTGAAGAGGTCGTGATGTTCGCGATGACGAACCGGCCGGCGACAATATCGTTACCATCGGGATGGATGAAGTCGACCTGCAGCGAATCAGCGATGGCCAGCGCGTTTGTCGGCACCGAAATTTGCACGACGCCATTACTGCGCGGCGGCACGGACGTAGTCGTAGTGCCGGATGCAAGGGTGACGGCACCACGTTGCAGTTGCCACGCGATTGTTAAATACGATAGGTCGGTGAACGAGTACCGATTCGTAATCGGAAAAGATAATTGGCCAGACGCTGAGATGGTCAGCACGTTGGCGAATTGAATCGGCGAATAAATCATTTTTGCCTCGTAAACACTCGGGCGCGGATTGCGGAAACCATCCGTCATCCCCTTGCATTTCAAAAGGTGAATGCCGGTTTGCGGGAAGTAGTAGAGCAATTGCACGCCAGTGCTTTGATACGTGTTATAGCTGGAGTCAGGATTCGGATCGGCGACGGCACGATCTGACCACTCGAACGGGAACGTGCCGATGATCGTGTCGTATTGCATACAAACCTTCCAAACACGTTGCTGCGCCAGGCCCCAGCGTTCCCACATACTCGCATCGGCTGCGAGACGGACATCCCACGTATTCGGCTGTTCCATATAAATATATGGATGACCCGTGGACGGTGCCGCGAGCGCATCACTGATCATCGTATTGGTTGTCGGATAATGACGATCGCCGAGTTCGACGTTGTATTGCGACGCGTCGAACCTAGAGACAAGTCGCGGGCGGGTTGGGTCGATGGATTTGATCAAGTCCGCGGTAACTTGCAGGTTTGTCCCCGCGGCGTTTTCGTTGCCGATTGCCCAAATGACAACGGATGGATGATTGCGGTCGCGTCGAAGCGTTTCGCGCGTGCGTTGTTCGAAGGCGGAGCGGAAACCGAGATCAGGCGTTTCGTTGTCGCACCAGCAGAGCGGCAGTTCATCGGCAACATACATGCCGAGTTCGTCACAGAGATCATAGAAGCCGGCGCCAAACGTGTAGTGCGTGGTGCGGATGGCGTTAATGTTCGCCGCTTTCATTTGAAGAATGTCCGCACGCCATTGATTGGAGCCGATGGCGTTGCCGTAAGCAGCCCATGAATCGTGATTGCAAACGCCAGCCATTTTCACGGGAACCCCATTAAGCAGCAACACGGCGTTGCTGATGGTCAGTTCGCGAATGCCGACGCGATTGATGACCGTTTCGAGAAGTTGCCCGGCGCCGTTATGGAGTTGAAGTGTGTATGAATACAGATTCGGAAATTCAGCGGACCAAAGTTTTGGTTGATCGACGATTTGTGAAAAAACGGCTTTGCCGTTAGCTGCATTCGTTGTGATGGTAACGTTGTTGAACGTCAGCGAAACGAGAGTTGAGGCATCGCCGCTGTTCACGGCAGTTGTGACGTCGACTTCGGCCTGGTTGTTCGGGAGCAGATACGTTGTGACCTGGACATCGGCGAAGTTGGTGTATGGGACTGAGAAGCACGTGACCGGTCTGAAAATTCCGCCGAGCGCAAAATAATCGCCGGTATCGAGATCGACTGATGCCGCTTTTTTGACGACGCGCACCGCGAGAAGGTTGGACGTGCCGAATTTAATTTGCGGTGTCAGATCCACATTGAATGCCGACCAACCACCTTCGTGATAGTTGCTGATGCCCCAAGTCGGCTCGTCGACCGAAACCGACTGACCGTTCAGCCAGATTTCGACGCTGTCTTGCACGCCATCAAAGTTCAGATAGATAAGCCGGCCGCGCCACGAATCAGGAACGGTCAGCCAATAGCGGTAGAGGCCGGAGGTGTTGTCGATGCCGGTGTAGGTGCAGGGTGAAAAGCCGCCCATTTCCCAATTACTCGGAACGGCGATGTTGGTCCAGGACGCCGTTTCGACATAGTTGGTTTGCTGGAACAATTCGCCTGAGTCGGTGATGAAAATGTTCGGCACTGAGCCGCTGAAGTAACTGGACATCCGCTCGAGGTCGAAACGCCACGTGCCATTGAGCGACATGACGTAATTGGTATCCGTCGGCACTACGGCCAACACATTTGAGCTTTTCAGGTCGAGATAAACTGTGCCGCTAGCGGTAAGTCGGCCATCGGTGATGGTGTAGTTAAAGGAGTCATCCGCGTAAAGCGGGCCGGCATAGTAAATGTTCGTGCCGTCGGTCGTGACGCTGATGCCGTTGGCGCTCGTCGAATTAACACCGTTGAACGAAACAGGATCGTGGTCTGGATCACTCCAGCCGGCGAGGGTCGCCAGATTAGTGATCGCAATTTGGTAGCTGCCGCCAGGCGTCGGATTGTTGGTGATATTGTTTGCGATAACGGGCGGGTGATCATTTGTGATGACGAGATACAACTCGCTCGTCGCGACGTTCAACGAAACGTATTGGCCTGACGCAACGCCCCCGCCGCTCACCGTCACTGGCGGAAGTCCGGCGCCGGAAACAGCACCAGCCGTCGTGGCTGAGATGATTTTGTAATTGCCGGAAGCCAATGGCGCGCCGGTATTGTTGATTTTGAACGTCGTGCTGGAATTCAGCGTGAGCGTGCCGTTTGAAATGGTGAACGATGGTGTGCCAGAATAACGCAGCGAGAGGATGCCCGGGCCGGAGTTGATGTCGCCGGCGAGAATTGCGCCGGAACTGCTATTGCTAACCGTTTGGCCCGGAGCAATCGTCAGCGGAGACGTGAGGCCGGACGTGTCGAGAGTTGCGCCACCGGCAACAGCGATCGTTGATGTGTTGTTGATGTAACCGCCGCCGTTGAAGGCAAGCGTGCCTTGCGAAACCGTCGTGTTGCCGCTGTAAGTATTAGTTACCGCCATCGCGACGGTGCCCGGACCGTTGATCACGAAACTTCCGACGCCACTCCATTGGCTGCTCAGGGTGATTGTGCGCCCCGGTTCAGGTGCAAAGGACACATAACCAACCCCGCCAAGTCCGTCGATGGTATCGGTGAGATTCACTGATTGGCCGGACCACGTCCAATTCGCGCCATCACTGAGCACCGAACTGATGTCCCCGGGAAACGTTGGCACCTGTGCAACCATGTCTAGGGTGTGGAAGGTGCCGCCGGAAATGTTGACCGATGAAATACCCGCTTTCGCACCGCTGATGCCGTCGGAGCCGATGTAGAGATCGCCGCCGCTGACATTGAATTGTTCGTTTTGCACAACGTTGCCAGTGCTGAATGCAATGCGATTGCAGTAGAGCGTGCCGCCGCTGATATTAGCGACTCCGTTGATACCAGCCTGCGCGAGATAAAAACCACGGGTGTTGTTATTTTCGTTGTTAGCGTTGCGCAGTACGTAAAGCGTGCCGCCGGTCATGTTAAAGATGCCCGAGCCAGTGAGTGTGCCTTGGCCACGGCCGGGCTGGAACCAGGAATGGGCGACCACGGTGCCGCCGTTGACATTGAATACGCCGGACCCGTAGAAGGCGATTTCAACTCCACCGAAGAAATTCGCTGCACCGTTGCTGATGGTAAAAATGCCGGTGGAATTCAGCGCCTGACCGAGAATCAACCCGTCGCGGACGCCATTCTTTTCAACATTGAGCGTGCCGCCAGTCATGATGAACGAGCCGCTGCTGCCAATGCCGGTGTTCTGGCCTGAGCCGCCAATAAACAGACTATTGGTGGAAACCCAAAGTGTCCCACCCATCATATTAAATGTGCCAGAGCTGTTGTTGACTGTTGCGATGTAAAGTTGGCCGTTGGTGTAGGAGCCGTTGAAACTGACCGTGCCGCCGTTCGTGATCCACGCATTGGAATTGTTGTCGGCGGGGACGGTGTTCGGGGACCAGTTGGCGCTGACTGAATAATTCGCCCCAGATCCAGCGGAATTGGTCCAAAAATAAGTTGTTGCGCCAGAGGCAGATTTGGCCAGCGACAAAACACTCACCACTGTGAAAATCGCGGTGAAAATAAACTGGCAACGACAACGATTGATAATCGTCAAGTAAACCAAAAATCGAGACCATCTGTCGATTTCAAAGCCGCGCCTCCCATAAGTCATTTACCTGACGGGGCTCAAGGGTTTGTCCGCACGTAGAATCCGCTGCTCACCCGATTTGTTGGAAACATCAGATAAGCCATTATTCGAGTCACATCCGACAACAACGGAGTTTATCAAGTGACGGATTTACTGGCTTACTGGAATTTGCGCGAAAGGCCCTTTGAAGCAACATGGGACACGCGTTTCTATTTTCAAAGCCGCGATCATGACGAGGCGCTCAATCGGCTCGCGTATCTCGTCGCCGAACGCACGATGAATCTCGGTATGCTGACCGGTGAGGTCGGTTGTGGCAAGACGCTGACGCGCGCGGTGTTCACGGCGCGGCTGGACCCGAAACAGTTTGCCATGATCGTTCAGGATACGTCGGCTTTTCCATTCAAAGACTTACTTGGAGCCGTTTTAGGGACACTCGATCCGACCGGCGAGGGGACGACGAAATTTGCGCGGTGCGATCGGCTGGCCAAAGCGACCAAGCGTTTGAACGATGAAGGTCGGCACCTTGTTCTTATCTTCGACGAGGCTCAGGAGATGTCGCCTGCGACGATGAACGATCTGAAGATGCTTACCAATTTGAACGGTGGCGGGCAGAACTACTTGACGATCATACTGCTAGGTCAACCTGAGCTACGCAGTAAGGTCGTCAAGCTGCCCGCTATCGACCAACGTATCAGCCTGCGGTTTCACCTCAATCCGTTGAACGTCACGGAAGCCGGGGCTTACCTCGTGCATCGCCTGAAAATGGCGGGGCATTCGAGCGGCGATGTGTTCGCTCCGGATGCGGTGGCGCAATTGTTCAGCGCGTGTCACGGAGTTCCACGTGAACTAAATCGTCTGGCAAAACTCGCGCTGGAAGTGGCGTGGTTGAGGCAGATGCCCCTGGTCGGCGTTCCGGCCGTGGACACTGTCATCCGCGACTTGAGCCGGCACCAAAACCTCTGCGCTGCGTGAAATGAAAACTCCAAGCTCAGAACCGGAGCGAATTTTAACAGTGCTGCCGTCAGCACGAGTAAACGGCCCTCCTCTCCCCAACCTCTCCTCTCCCAAAGGGAAGAGAGGGAGAAGAAAGAGCCGAGGCACCAATTTTAACCCCTATGCCTGAGACCACAGAGCTAAGTATAAGTGAATTGCGGAAGAACCGCGGTGCGTCCGTTTTGTCTTCTGATCAGCCTGATGGCAAGTCCGATGCGCACGACAATGACAATGGCAATGGTTCGACGTTCGCCAGCCGCTCACGCGCTTCGGCACAAGCCCATCCGCTAGCCACGCGGCCCGCGACACAGACGCGTGCCTTGCAGCGGGCGACGCCGCTTGAGTTCGATACACAACCGGAAGGCGAAGCTCCAATGAATCTGCCGTTCGACCCGATGCGCGTGGTCGAAGCAGTCTTGCGGAATTGGTGGTTGTGTTTGCTCATAGCCATTGCATTTGGCGGCGGGGTTGGCGCGTTCATGTTTACGCGTCCGCACACGATTGCGACGATAGAGCTTATCAAAAAGGATGCTCCGACACTGTTCCGCGCCACGGAAGGCGGAGAATCTTACAAACCGCCGCAATACGCGGATGGAACGCTGGTCAATTTGATGAAGTCCCCAGAGGTGGTTCGGCGCGTGAGCGCTCGCACGCCAATGGTGGTGGGCAAGATGATTTCAGGTGCGGAACTGGGCCGCCAGTTGTTGGCGAACCAGGAACCGCAAAGTGATTTGGTGCAACTGGCCTACAAAGGTGACGAGAACATGACCGTCGCGTCGAAGCTCGTCTATATATTTGGCGAAGAAATCGTGCAGTTCATGCGCGAGTTGCAGGCGCGTGAGGGCAATGACATTGCGACCTTCATCGGCAAGAAATTGGAAATTGTTGAGCGTGATCTGGCCGACAACGAAAAGCAACTTGCGTCAGTTCCACCGGAGTTACGCACGCTGGATTCTGATCAACAGCTGCAAGCGTATCTCAAACAGTTAACCGAGTTGGACACGCAATATTCAATGGCTGAAATCGATGTGCGCGCCGCGAATCCGCTGCAGGAAAAGCTTCAAACTGAGAAGGACGCGTTGGTCGCGCTGCAGGCAAAATACACGGATGAAAATCCATTAGTGCAGGACCAGATGGCCAAGATCAAAGCCATGGAGAAACAGGCGGATAATCAGAACAAAGGGCCAACTCCCAAGGGATTCGATGGAAAAACAGCGCTCAGCAACTACGCGCCGAGCAAAGCGCTCCTCATGAAGCTGGAGCAAATCGACAAACTTCGCAAAGAGACGCAGAAGAAAATCGACGCGCTTTCACACAACAACATGGGTTACGTCATCATCGAAAAACCGGCACACGGCGCTCGATCTAATGCGCACGATGTTGATGAGCCGGCAACGCGAGGCACAACTTTACGCGCAGGATGCGTTGGGCTTTTACCAAATTTTTCCAAAATCCGAACGCGCCAGTGATAAGCCTGATCTCAAAAAAGGAATCATGTTCACTTTCGCGGCGGCGGTTTTTGGATTGTTCCTGACAGCGGGTTTAGTGATGGCGCGTGAAGTGTTCGACCCACACATAAAATCACAGGCTGATTTGGAGAGAATCAGCGGGCTGCCGGTGCTCGCGACGTTGGGCGACCTGTCCAAAATGTCGGATGATGACAAGAAACGTTGGGCGTTCCGCACATGGACGATCCTTAAAGGGAAAATTACCGAAACGCAGAATCATTCGTTAGTTTGCGGGCTGATTTCGGCGCGACATGGCGAGGGACGGACAACGTGGACGCAAATGCTTGCGCAGACCGCGTTTCAACGTGGATTGCGAGTGCTGGTCGCCACGACCAAGCCAAGCGCGGAACCGGCAATGCATCCGCACGAAAAGGCGGAAAAACCCAACGCAGCCACAGACGCGGTGACAGGCACTGCGGTTGCGCCGAGCGTGCTCGCATTTCCATTTCAGGCAGCGCGTCAATTGAACGATCCGAACACCCATTCCATTGTGCAAATTCCGTTGCCGGGATGGGTCTGGAATCTGGAACGCCGCGAACAATGGCAAGCTGCCCTCGCGGAATGGCAGAATATCGAGAACCTCGTTTTCCTTGTCGAATTGCCGCCCGCCAACGAGCCGGAAGCAATTCTGCTCGCCGAAAATGTTCCGCAACTCATCTGGCTTTGCCAAAGTGGCAAGGTCACCGTCTCGGAAGTGCGCAGCCAGTTGGAAACGTTAAGGCATGCGGGATGCAATCTGGTTGGCGCAGTGTTGAACCATGAGCCGACTTCTTTCGTGCGCCGGCAAGTTCTCAAAATTCGCCATCATTCTGGCGTTGGGCTTCGCATTTCAAAACACCATGGCGAACGATGCGCCCAAGGGTCGAAAATCTGCGCGCCGATGCTCCCGCCCCATTCAGCGCCGGCAGCGCACTTTGTGGACAACAAATACCGTCGCCACACATCTACTACACGAACGCCCCTGCCCCACGCTCGCAGTGGCAGCAGCGGCTTACGCTCGGTCCTGGAGATGTTTTGAATCTCGGTTTCTTCGGAGAAACAAACCTCGCCAAATTCGACGTGGTTGTCGGCATGGACGGCCGCATCAGTTATCTGCAAGCCCAAGGCGTGATGGCGGCAGGACTGACCATCGACGAACTGCGCAATCGTCTCAACGAGGACCTGAAAAAATATCTTCCGCACACCGCGCGTCATCGTCAGCCCGGTGGCATACCATAGCAAAAAATATTACGTCCTCGGCAAAGTCGGCCAACGCGGCGTCTATGTTTTAGACAGGCCCATCACTATTCTCGAAGCCGTGTCACGCGCGCGCGGTCTCGAAACAGGAATCCTGAATCGCGACGCCGTTGACCTCGCCGACCTGCAGCACAGTTTTTTGGTTCGCAGCGGCAAACGCGTTCCGATTGATTTCGAGCGATTATTTTTCCAAGGTGACTTTTCGCAGAACGCGTACCTCGAACCAGATGATTTCCTGTTCTTCCCACCGGCAGCCTTGCAGGAGGTTTACGTTTTGGGTGAGGTCCGCAATCCCGGCATTGTCGTGTGGAACCCGAAATTGACGGTTATTAAGGCTATTGCTGACCGAAGTGGATTCAACGATCAAGGGTGGAAACATCACGTGCTGGTCGTGCGCGGATCGTTGCAGCATCCGGAAACGTTCATCGTCAATACCTGGGCCGCGCTCGACGCGCGCGAAGCTGATTTCAAACTCAAATCGCGCGACATCATCTATGTGGCGAGGCGACCGTGGGCTCGCGCCGAAGAGTTGTTGGACACTGCGTGCATTGCTTTTCTACAATCGGCGGTGACCGAGTGGTCTGGAGCAAACATTGGGCCGATCATTGGCAAACCATTCGTCCCCAGCCTATGAAGACCTCTATCGGAATGCTGACTCTAGTCCGCTTCAACATCAAACCATTCAAGCCATGCTTGAATCGAAGTGGACTAAAGTCCGCGCTCCGTGGCATCGGTCTCTTAGCGGTATTCGTTCTTTTGACCGGCTGCCAATACCCCGGACCACGTAAATTTGATCCCACTATTCCGCCCGCCGCACTGACGTCTGACCAAATCGACATGACCGGCTTCACCACCAAGCTCGATCCAGGTTTGCTCAAGTTGCCGGACCAGCCCTTCACTCTCGGCCCTGGCGACAAGATCGAAGTGGATGTCATAGGTGAACCGGGCACTGCCGCCCTGCTCACCGTCGGCCCCGACGGAAGAATATATTATGGAATGTTAGCGGGCCTGGATGTTTGGGGCCTGACGATGGCGCAGACGCAGGAGCTTCTTCAAAAAGAACTCGGTCGCTACGTCCGCGGGAAAATAGATGTCGAAATTGTTTTGCGTGAAGTGGAAAGCAAAAAAGTCTGGATGCTTGGCCGAGTCGCGGCGCCCGGCGTCTATTCGATGAGCAATTCGATCACATTGATGGAAGCGATTTTTAACGCCGGCGGCCCGCTTAATCTTTTAGGTGCCACCGGCAGCGGAGGCACACGAGATATTAACACAATCGGCGTGAATGAAGACCTGGTGGATTACAAACATAGTTTTGTCCTGCGTGATCGACACATGCTGCCCGTAGACATCGGCCGACTCGTTAAAGGCGATATGTCGCAGAATATATATATGCATCCGGACGACTACGTCTACCTAGCGCCGGGCTATTCCCAGGAAGTCCACATATTTGGAGCCGTAGGTGCGCCGCGAACGTTACCCTACCGCCCGGGTCTGACACTGCTTGCCGCCATCTCTGATTCTGGCGGCGCGTGGAACCGAGATGCCTACTTGCGCCAGGTCGCGATTATTCGCGGATCGCTTCATGCGCCGGAGATTGCCTTGATAGATCTTAACAAAATTCAGAGAGGCGAAGCGCCTAATGTATATTTAGCCCCCGGAGACATAGTGTACGTCCCTCAGACGCCATATAAGAAATTCAAACAGTATTGGGACATTGCGACTTCGACCTTCGTTGGGGCGGTGGCTATCAACGAAGGGGCTAATTCCGTATTATCGCACCAAGCCCAGCCAACGGGCGTTTTTATCCCTTTGGGCAGTGGCATTACCATTACGCCCCCTCCGCCTGTGCTTAAGTAGTTTCGGGCTTTCAGACTTGAGAAACGTCGGATCAGGGGAATAGCCTACCATCCCTCGTATTTCCCCTGAGGCGACCCCCATTTGTAGTGTTGAACTATGGTTTTTCTTAAGATAGAACATGGCACAGGGGTTGCTAAACCATAAGTGCGGTTCGTCAGAGGCAATAGAGTGAACGAATGTATTAATAATAACACGCCTCTGACACGTTCACTACCGCATAGAAAAGAAAGATAAATACTATGCAAATGAAAACCAGCCGCAAATCGGGCTTCACCCTCGTTGAAATCATGATCGTTGTTGCGATCATCGGTCTGTTGGCCGCTATCGCGATCCCGAACTTCGTTCGTGCTCGCCAAACCTCCCAAACCAATGCTTGCATCAACAACCTGCGCTTGATCGACGGTGCGAAGCAGCAATGGGCTTTGGAAAGCAAGAAGACCTCGACGGACTCCCCAGTTGATACCGACCTTCAGTCGTATCTCGGCCGCGGTACTGCTGGCCAATTGCCTTCCTGCCCACTGGAAAGCAACATCGACCCGGTAGTCGCCTTTAATGCCTCTTATACGATCGGCAGCGTGGGTATCTCCCCTGTCTGCAAAAAGGACGCGACGAACCACTTGCTCCCGTAATGATATCTTAGTGAGTTAAAAGCTCACACCGCGAGACCCAGGAGAAATCCTGGGTCTTTTTTTGTTTTTAACGGGCCTTGAACTTTGAACGTTAACCCGTAAACTTTCTCCCGGTGGCCGATGTGGCGGAATTGGCAGACGCGCCAGACTCAAAATCTGGTACTCGTGAGAGTGTGTGGGTTCGACCCCCTCCGTCGGCACCACCTAACCGTTAATCTTTCTCCAGTTTTCAGCGGGGATGTCCCAAAAGTGGCATGTGAGAGTAAAAACTGTGCGAAGGCACCCGTTTCCGAAACATAGTTTACGTTTTCGCTCGTGCACGTAGTCTTGCAAGTCGTTGAGTAAGGACTTCAACATCATGCAACGTAATTGTCTGCTCGATTTCTCTGCCAAATATCAGATCCAGCGTCCAATCCATCATGACTCGCAATTTTTTCGACCACCTTGGCAGCTTGGCGAGATAGACGGTTCTCCAGAAAAACCACGCGATAAATCCCGAAAACTTAAATCCGAAAACCATTGCGACTCCCGTACGCCGCCCGATGGTCGCGAGTTGTCCCTGTGTTCGGTAAACGAATGCTTTAAGTGGGCGACCGAGAACTGTCGCTTCAATATTGCGTGCTGCGGCCAGAGCTTCGCGCAAGCCGTGTTGAGCGGTTGGTGGGAAAAACTTGCCAGTTTTAACGTCCGGGACCGCCGCTGCATCGCCAGCGGCCCACATGCCGGGAAATTCCGCCACGGCCAAAAACTCGTTCACCAAAATGCGGCCTTTTTCTTTTCGGCAAGGAAATGAATCGATGACCGGGCTCGGTCTCACGCCAGCGGTCCATAAAAGCGTTTGGGCGGGAATTTCCAGTCCGTTATTAAGCGTAACCACATATCCGTCGTAGGCCGAAACGCGCGTGTGCTTTATCACGTCGACTTTGCGCTCGCGCAATTTCTTTTCGGCATAGTTGCCGAGTTCCTCGCCCAATTCCGGCAGCAAAAAACTGTCGGGATGCACGACGATGATTCGAACGCTGTCCTCGCTCAGTTCGGGGTAATAGCGCAACGCATCGCGGACGTAGTCGTTTAGCGAACCCGTGGTTTCGACTCCAGCAAAACCGCCGCCAGCCGTAACGAACGTGAGCAACCGCTGACGCACAGCCGGATTGGTCCGCAAACTCGCCTGTTCCAAAAGGGCCACGATGCGATTACGGAGAAACGCAGCGTCGTTCAACGTTTTGATGGTCACGGCCCAATCGCTCACGCCAGGAAGATCAAAGAACTTTGTTTCGGAACCCAGCGCGAGCAGCACGTGATCGTAATCCAGGTTAAATTCAACAGGTTCCACTCCCGATACGCACTTAACGAATTTCTCTTTGCGATCGATCGATTGCACCTCGGCTTCGACAAATCTGACATGGCGAAGAACGCGTCTAATCGGGTTGATGATGTCGCCGGCGGAAAGTTCTCCAGATGCGACCTCATGCAGCATCGGCGTGAAGAGCGTGAAATTCTCACGGCTGACAAGCGTCACCTCGATATCATTTCGTCGAGCCAAGCCTTTATCGAAATGTATCGCCGCACGAAGGCCGGCGAAACCTCCCCCAACAATGACAATTTTCGTCGTCTTCATTCCCCTCCCTATAACAATCACCCGTGCAGGCGGACGGGTCAAATGACCGTCCATAGCGATAACTCATACCCAGCTGTAACCGCAGCTTCCACTCGTAGCGTCTCTTGCGTATAACAACTTAAATGCACCGCATTCATTTCTCTACAGGCAGGCTTACACTCGCGTTTTTTCTGAGCGCTGTCCTCGCGGTAAATGCTCAAGCGCAGGCCACAACCATCAAACCAAACATCATTTTCATTTTGACCGACGACCTGGGATTCGGTGATCTCGGCACTTTCTTTCAGCATTTTCGAAAAGAACAGAACGACCGATCCAAGCCGTGGCAGAACACTCCGAACCTCGACAGGATGGCTGACGAAGGACTCAAGCTGACTGACCATTACTGCCCTGCCCCGGTGTGCGCACCGTCACGTGCGTCGCTGATGCTGGGCGTCCATCAAGGGCACGCGAATGTGCGCGATAATCAGTTCGACAAAGCATTGGAAAATAATCACACGCTCGCGACAGTGATGAAAGCCGCGGGGTACAAAACAGCGGCGATCGGCAAATGGGGGTTGCAAGGTAAAGGCAAAGATCCGACTTCATGGGCGGCGTACCCGACAAAGCGAGGGTTCGATTACTATTTCGGATATGTCCGACACAGTGACGGTCACGAACATTATCCAAAAGAAGGTCTTTACCAAAAGCCGAAACAAGTTTGGGACAATGACCACGAAATTTCGGCAGAACTGGACAAATGTTATACGGCGGATTTGTGGGCCGCACGCGCGAAGAAATGGATTGTGGATGAACAAACCACAAATGCTGCACAGCCTTTCTTTGCCTATCTCGCGTTTGACACTCCGCACGCGGTCATTGAACTGCCTACGCAAGCGTATCCTTCCGGCAGCGGTGCAAAAGGCGGTTTGCAGTGGCTCGGCAAAAGCGGGCACATGATTAATACAGCAAGCGGGACGATCGATTCGTGGATTCATCCCGATTACGCGAATGCAACCTGGGACAATGACAACAATCCAAAAACGCCAGAGGTGGCGTGGCCTAATGTCTGCAAGCGTTACGCGACGGCTGTCCGGCGAGTTGATGATTGTGTCGGTGACGTTCTCCAACTGTTGCGTGATTTACATTTGGAGACGAATACCTTGGTTGTTTTCAGTTCCGATAATGGACCGTCAAAGGAATCGTATTTAACAGCGCCGTATGCGCCGACGTTCTTCAACAGCTTCGGGCCGTTCGATGGAATTAAACGCGATTTGTGGGAAGGCGGATTTCGCGTGCCGACGATTGTGTGGTGGCCTGGAAAGATCAAAGCCGGCACGACTTCGTCTCACCCGACCCAATCGCACGATTGGATGCCGACGTTTGCGGAAGTGGCTGGAGTTCCGGCACCAGCGCGTAGCGATGGCGTTTCGCTCTTGCCTTTGCTAACGGGCAACGGCGAGCAGCGCGATTCGATCATCTATTCTGAATATTTCCACAACGCCAAAACGCCCGACTACTCACAATTTTCAGCGGCGCATCGTGGACGGGCCCGGCAGCAGATGCAGGCCATTCGCATCGGAGATTTTCAAGGCGTTCGCTACAATGTGCAGTCGCATTCCGACAATTTCGAAATCTACGACGTTGCCCATGATAAAGGCGAACGGATCAACGTGGGGGAGAGTGCCGAATATGCACGGCTACAGCAACAGATGAAGGACGCGGTTTTGCAATTGCGCCGGCCTGATGCTGAAGCAGCACGTCCTTACGACAAGGAGTTCGTACCTGCGGCAGATCCGCATGACGCCAAGCCAGGTGTCCAATGGTCCGCTTATGAAGGTCGATTTCCCTGGGTGCCACAATTTGCCGGGTTGCACGTGACAAAGAACGGAATCGCCGCGCAGCCAACGACCGACGTTCGCACGCGAAACAACGACGTTGGCTTGCTTTTCACCGGGCTCATCAACGTTCCCTCCGATGGTAATTACACCTTTTATTTAGATGCGGACACCGCTGCACTTCTACGTATTCATGAGGCGACGGTGGTTGATGCGGATTTTGGTTACAAAGGTGGAGTGGAAAAGTCCGGCACAATTCGTTTGAAAGCGGGCAAACATTCTTTTCGTCTTTCTTACGCAAAACAAAGCAAAGGTGAGCCGTCGTTGAAAATGTCGTGGAGCGGACCGGGTTTTGAAAAACAAGTTGTGCCGGAGAAGGCTTACTTTCACAGCAATTAAAGCAATCTCACTTCGGGTTTGTCGCTCCTCTTCAGTTAAGATTTCCGCCGAAAACAACAAACCGGCAAAATGACGAGTTCGCAACACGCTCTCGACATTTCTCCACGAAGCGCTAATGTCGCGCCGCTGCATGAATCTGGAAGACAATATTGGTGACATCATTCGTAAAGGCCGGTTGGCATCGAACGCAACTGCTGCGACTGCGACCGCAGCGGCAGGCCTTTCCGAAGCGGAATTGGCCGCGATCGAGGAATCCGGCCAGATCACAAAACAACCCAACTGGGCCGCGCTTGGCAAAGCTATTGGCCTCGACGCCATTAAGCTTCAGCGCATCGCCGGAGGTTGGAAACCCAGCGGCATCGATATTTCTGTTTGGCGCGAATTGCGTCAGATTACCACGGCTGGCAACGGCATAACCGTTAATTGCTATCTCGTTTGGGATGAAGTTAACCGCGAGGCCGCCCTCTTCGACACCGGATTTGACGCCGCGCCCATCTTTCAACTCATCGACGAGAATGGCTTGAACCTGCGCCATCTCTTCATCACGCATTTGCATGAGGATCACGTTGCCGCGATGGAACCGATTCGGCAGAAATATCCAAAAATTCATTTGCACGTGAACTCGAAAACCGTGCCGCCACAACATCGCACGCGAGCGAATGACTTCCTGCACCTCGGCAGTTTGCGAATGACCAATCGCGAAACACCGGGGCACGCCGAAGAAGGTGTTACCTTTATCGTTGGAACCTGGCCCGAAGACGCACCGCACGTCGCAATCGTTGGCGATGCCATTTTCGCCGGATCGATGGGCAGCGGCAAAGAACACTGGGATTTGGCGAAACAAAAGGTTCGCGAACAAATCCTATCTCTACCGCCAGAGACTTTGATTTGCCCCGGTCATGGGCCAATGACAACCGTTGCACAGGAAAAGGAAAACAACCCGTTTTTTTGAGCTCAGGCACCCGCGTGCGCGTGCTCAGGCTCGTTTTCCCGGCCGACATCGGCGTCCATTTCGTCCCACACCTTGCGCAAGACGTCACGGCTGTATTGCAAGTAGTGGTGATCTTTCGCAAACACCTCGAGTGTGATCGTTTCATCGTAACCGGCTTGCTTCAGAGCACGAATGCAGCCGAACAAATCCAAATTGCCTGTGCCTAAGGGCAAATGGAGATCAGCGGTGCCGCCTTTGTTATCGTGGAGATGAACGTGTTTCAGGCGTGAACCGTAGGCCGAAATAAGTTCTTCGTAGGAATTGCCGGTTTCTGATCCGAGCAAATTGCAGTGCCCGATGTCGAGGTGCAGCCCCAGATCCGGCAACGGATCCAAAAGTTCCGATAACTGTTCAACGGAATTAAAATGCATCGGGACATTCTCCACCATCAGGCCAATGCCGGCATCACGCGCAATCGGCAACAGTTCACCAAACGTCTCTAGATTGAAGCCAATGATGTCTTCACGCTCGTGCAGATGTTGTTCGCGGTCGGGATGGATATTCATCCACTTCGCTCCGAGAAAAGCAAAAATCTCGATGCACTTTTTCAGCTCCTCACAGGTAGCCTTTCGCAAACTGCGGAAGGGGGAGCCGATCGGTAGATAGTATGCTGTGTGTCCGACGACCGGCAGCTTGCGTCGTTGCAAAACGTCGCGAATAGCTTTTGGATTAATCTGCCACGACGCGGCGGACGGCGGCTCGAGCGTCAGGTCGACGAAGCCCAAGCCCATGTCGGCCATCCATTGAATTTCCGTCAACGGATCGCAAGCCGGATGATTCATCGCTCCAATCAACATGTTCCACTCCTTTTCGCCAAATCTCCCAAAATATTTCGGACGTTCTAAACCTGCAGCAAATCTGTTCCTTGCCCCAGCGGCGCAAACCAACTGCGCGAATCCAAGAGCGTCGCACGAATGCGGGTCACCTCATCGTCCTGACCAAGCATCGCTGGCGGAAGCCCCGCCCGCGCTCGCACAAATGCGGGGATCTTTCCCGCTCGATCGGGGCACAGCCATTCGAACATGTGCAACAAGCCGAAAAGCAGCGCCTCGTCTTCACGCGCACGGTTGATCAAATGCTCCCAATCCAAAAGATGCCCGGACACGTACAGAATATTGATCACATCTGGCCAGTCGCAACGGTCTCTTTGCATCACGTACATCTTCTGCCAAAGCATTTCCTCGGCAGGAATGACCCTGAGTTTGTCCCCGTGGATGGTCAGTTCGTGCGACCGTTCGAACCACACGTCGTCAATATCCGCCCGGCGGTTAGCCATCCGGAAAATCAGATCGACGATGAAATTGTCCATTACGCTGCGGTAAATCCAACGACGGTCGTACGCCACCTTGGGATAATAATCCTCAAATCCAGCGCGGGCCAAAGCGGCTGCAGCACGCGGCGCGTGTTCGGGAAGTATAAAAAAGTCGACATCCTTTGTATCCCGCAACCGGCCAGTGTAGGACGCCAGCCCGTAAGCACCACCGAGGAGAAAATCCACCTGTTCTGCGCGCAAGACATCAATCGCCCGTTTACAAATCGCCCATTGCTGCGGGCTGATTAGACCGGTCCAAGCCGGCTCGTTGAATTCGCCTACTTCTAGCCTCTCGAGCCCCTCGGCCACCTCTTTCACACTACCAAGATACCCTTTCATCTCATTCGCGCAAATCGCCGCGTCTTTATCAACCAATCCGTTCATATACCTCCATCTCTTCTTTTTCGGCGTCTCAGGTGTGTGTAAAGCACGAGCTCGGCCAAAACAAAAATTTGCGTTGCGGCAAAGTGCGGCGATATTCCAGCGCCAAAAAGCTTAACGGAGAATCGGGGTTTGGCTTATGAGACATAAAAAACATGAGCAAATTGTTGAGAACGTTTCGCACGAAATATTGCAAGCTGGCGCTGCTGGTCGGCCTGGCTGGTCTCTCCGGCTCGTCTTACGCTGAAACTCCCGAGCATTTCGCTCATCGTTTCGCCAATTTCAAATTCGAATACCACGCCGATGTTCAGGACCCGGCTGTGTTCCTGAAAACGAAAAAAGGTGACTGCGACGATTTCGCCACTTTGGCGCACGACACCCTGTCGCGCGAAGGTTACACCACCCATTTGATCACCGTCCGCATGCCCGGCGAAACTCACGTCGTCCTCTATGTCGACGAAGTTCACGGTTATCTCGATTACAATTTCCGCAGCGCCAAACATCCGTGCTTGCCGAGCGACGGCAAGTTGCAACACATCGCGTCGCAAGTGGCCAGTTCGTTTCATCAACCATGGTTGGCCGTTTATGAATTCAACTACTTTCGCAAGATGAAGCACCTCGTCACTGACATTGTCATGAACAACGACGGTCATTCGACACACGGCCCGATCCAAATCGCGGCCGCGGGTGGCCAGCATCCACGACACTGACCTGACGGGTCACTCGGCGCTCAACTTTTATGTTGACAGCAACCAGGTATGGAACGATTGTGCCTCTCCCTTGCAAGCAACAGCCTGATTCTCTCCCTCTCGGAGGCTCCGGGAAAACCGTGGTATAAACTAAACGTGTCATGTTGCAACTTCCTCCGCCGCATCGGCTTAAGGCCGTCGAATTGGGAATTATCGAGCCCGAAGCCGTCGTTCCTCGGGAATGGATCTACGACCTTTGCGTCCTTTGCCCGGCCTCTCCTGAAGATTTCGTCGGTTTCTTTCGGCACTATGGCGCGACAAGCGAAGTCGACGACAACACTTATATTGCACTCGTTGCCGGCGGATTTTTCCGGAAGACCCTGGATGCCACGGCGGTCACCGCTCTTTTAGCCAAACGATTTGCTAACTACACAAGAGTCGACGCCGGTTTGCGCGGGTGCATGGAACAGTTGAGCAACGAATTCACCAGCGCCCAACGTGCCACGGAAATTTGCGTCGAAGTTCTGACGCCCTATCAAGCGCTCGCCGATCGCCTTCTCGGCGACTTACCCGCGCCGGACGAGTTTTCCTTTTGGCAGTAATTGAATGCGGACGGGCAAAAAACTTGCGCAAGCCACAACCTGTGGCAACTTATCTTCAGCTTTTTCCTTATGCAGAAACCTAAGATTGTTGCTTACCTGAAACCGACTTGTGGCTGGAGCCAAGGTGTTCGCGCCGTTATGCGCAAATACGAATTGCCCTTTGAAGATCGTGATATCATCAACGATCCCAATCAGCGCCAGGAGATGATTGAGAAAAGTGGCCAGATGCTCAGCCCCTGTGTTGAAGTGAACGGCAAAATGCTCGCCGACATCAGCGGTGAAGAAGTCGAAGCATATTTGCTCGCGAATACTTTGGTGCAGAACAATGACCGCGTGCCTGACGCACCGATCAATCAGGCTTGCGCCCACGAAATGCCGCAAGCTGCGCCGCTGAATTTCAAAGTTTAATACTTTCGTAGCCGCCGACGTGAGGAGGCGGAGGCATTCCGTGAAGTGCCTCCTGACGTCGGCGGCTACATTTTTATGGAAGCTCCCTCGACTCTCACCGTCGGCACAAAGCTGACACTCACGATCGACGACATCGCCTTCGGAGGCGAAGGCGTTGGCCGTGTCGGTGAGTTTGTCGTGTTCGTGCCATTTGTGGCCGTCGGCGAGACGGTCGAGGCGGAGGTGATTGAGGTCAAAAAAAGTTTCGCGCGCGCCAAGCTTTTGCAGGTGACGCAACTTCCCCTCAGCGCGTCACCCCACAATGCCAATACTTCACTGCATGCGGCGGCTGCCAATATCAACATCTCGATTACTCAACGCAACTCGCGTTGAAGCACAAACAAATCGTCGACTTATTCCAGCGCGTCGGCGCGTTTGAAAACGCTCCCATCGATCGCTGTTCTCCCCTGCCCTCAACCCTACGGCTATCGCAATCGCATCATGATTCGAAGCCAATGGAATAAACCAGAGCAGAAAGCTAAACATCGGCTTCATCCGCGCCGACTGCGGTCTGGTCGAAGACATTCACGAATGTAAAATCGCTGAGCCCGCGCTGAACGAACAAATTCAGCACGTCCACAAAAACCCGCCACCAAAAGGCGGCATCAAAGTCGTGCTGCGCATCCAGCCCGAAGGTTGGGAAGTTCCGCGCGATTCATTTTTCCAAAACAACTTTTTCCTGCTGCCGACACTTGTCGACGTGCTGCGCGAGCGGATCAAAGATGCTGGCACGAAACACTTGATCGATGCCTATTGCGGCGTCGGTTTCTTCAGTCTCGAGCTCGCGAGCGCTGTTGAACGCTTCACCGGAATCGAACTCGATGCGCTGGCGATCAATGCCGCCCGTCGCAACGCCGAAACGCGCAACGCCACCAACGGCGAATTTATTTCCGGCAGCACGGAGCAATTTCTGCCGCAGGTCTTACAAAAAGCTGAACCGGCAAAGACGACGATCATTTTGGATCCTCCGCGCGTGGGGTGTCAGCCGCAAAGTCTCGAGCTTTTACGCCTGCTTAAACCGGCGCAATTGATTTATGTCTCGTGCCATCCCGCAACACTTGCGCGCGACATCAAAATTTTGACCGAAGGCGGAGTTTTTAAGCTGAACAAAGTCATTCCGCTCGACATGTTCCCGCAGACCCAGCACGTCGAGTGCATCTCTGATTTGCGTGCGCAGTAATCAGGCGAGGATACTCTTCACCACGTTGCGTTCTTCTACACCCGTCAGCCTTTGATCGAGGCCCTGGAACTTATAGGTCAGCCGGCGGTGATCGATACCCAGGCAGTGCAGAGATCGTCGCATTGATTTCGCTGATGTGCACCGGGTCTTTGACGACGTTGTAGCTGAAATCGTCCGTCTCACCGTGAACGACGCCGCCTTTAATTCCACCGCCTGCCATCCACATCGTGAAGCAGCGCGGATGATGGTCGCGGCCGTAATTGTCGCGTTCGAGTTTGCCCTGGCAATAAACCGTGCGGCCAAATTCGCCGCCCCAAACGACGAGCGTGTCATCCAGCATGCCGCGTGATTTCAAATCTTTGATCAGAGCCCATGCAGGCCTGATCGACATCGCGGCATTGCAATGGCAAGTCGCGCGTGAGATCGCCGTGATGGTCCCATTCGCGATGGAAAAGCTCGATGCAACGCACGCCACGTTCGGCCAAGTCGTCGGGCCATGAGTGCACTGTGGGCAAATGTTCCAGGCGTTGTGACATCAGGGCCATAAAGGTCGAGCGTCGCTTTAGTTTCCTTGGAGATATCGACCAGGTCCGGCACGGAGGCCTGCATGGCAAACGCCATTTCATATTGCGAAATGCGCGTGCTGATTTCCGGGTCGCCGACTTGCGGTGATATTCGATCTGGTTCAGCTTCGCCGAGCGCGTCGAGCATGTCGCGGCGTGCCTTTGCGATCAACGCCAGGAGGATCATTGATGTAAAGAACCGGATCGCCTTTGGCGCGCAGGCTCACGCCGGCGTGTTTCGTGGGCAGAAAGCCTGCGCCCCACAAGGCGTTGATAAAGGGCCTGCGCATCGCGCTTAGCTGACCAACTCGGTGTCATGACGACGAACGACGGCAAGTTGTCCGCCTCGCTGCCAAGTCCGTAGGAGAGCCACGAACCAAGACTCGGTTTGCCAGGAATTTGGTTTCCAGTCTGGATGTAAGTTACCGCCGGGTCATGATTGATCGGCTTCGGTGTAAACGCTTCTTACGACCGCAAGTTCGTCGGCAACCTGCGCGGTTTGTCCATCAGTTCGCTGAACCAAATCCCGGATTTCCCGCGCTGCTTGAATTTGTATTTGGAAGGCGCAATCGGAAAACGCGTTTGGCCCGAGGTCATCGTCGTCAGTCGTTGCCCATGCGGATCGAGTCCGGCAAATCGGTGTCGTAAATTTTGTCGAGGCCCGGTTTGTAATCGAGCAAATCGATTTGCGACGGCCCGCCGTTCATGAACAGATAAATGAGCCGTTTCGCTTTCGGCGCAAAATGCGGAAGTCGCATTCAATGCCGCGATGCGCTTTGCCCGGCAAGCCTGTTCCAACGCCCGCAGCGCGCAACAAATCAGGGAACATCATTCCCGCCAGACGCGATGTGACCCAGCGCCATGCCGGTCGATTTAAAAAAGTGCCGACGTGTCAACGCATGTTGATGTTGTTGAAATAGATCCACGAGTATTATCTAAGACGTTTATTCGCTGGGTAACATTCGGTATTTTATGTCGCCGTGTTGCGCGGCGCAAGCGATTGCTCGTCCAATGTTTCCGATACTTCAAACATTCGGCTCGGCCACATCCTTCGCATTCAAAATCGCTGAAACCACACAAATCCGCGTCGCACCTGCTGCCAGCACCTCATCGATCGTTTGCAAATTGATCCCACCAATCGCGAACCACGGAATTTTCACATTGTCTCCGCCCAACTCACATACTCCAAAGTCACCGGCTTCGCCGTCGGCTTCGTCCCTGTCGCAAACACAGGCCCAATGGCAATGTAGGCTGGTTCAGCGGCGATCGCGCGCGCTGCTTGTTCCGGCGCATGGGTGCTTAAACCAATCGAACGGACGGCTTCCCGTCGCAAACCTGCGAAACATTGGTGAAGCCGGCATCAAAAAAGTCTTCCTGGCCTAAATGACAGATGTCCGCTCCAACTTTCACCGCCACGTCACAAAAATCATTGATGACCAACCGCACTTGGCCGCCCGCGTCACCGGCAGGATCTGTTCTGCCATGCGGCAGACTTCATCAGCAGTTGCAGTCTTTGCGCGCAACTGGATGATGTCGGAGCCGCCATCGCAGAGTCGGCGCGCCACCTCCGCCGGATCGCGTCCGTGCAGGTACGCGGTGTCGACAAAGGTATAGAGCTGGCACTGGGCAAGCGGTTTCATCATCGGTTCAAACAACATTCAGGTCGAATTAGGTCGAAATTACTCGAAATAGGCCCACTTTGACAAAGTTTTGTCAAAGAACGATCTCCAGTCGAGGTCGGCGACCCGGGTCGATTGTGATTATTTTTAACTCCCGTTTAGTCCCGTTAGCTCCCGTTGACTCTCGGTAACTCGGGTTTCTAAACTTTGGACCTAACATCTTTTTGTTTTAGTTTAAAAAGGGTTAAAAAGGTTGAATTGGCTGCGACTCGCGGCATCGGTGCGGTGACGAGTGACAAGTGGCGATAGGGCACTCCCCACCCACCCCCTCTGGACCCGTCACCCCGTCCCAAGGCCTGTAAACACTGGCGTTTTCTCGGTTTTGACCCGTCCCGTGGGACGGGTCACAGGGTCACGCCCGAAACTCGAAGCCCGAAATCCGAAACGGTTTTTGAGCGCAATTGAGCACGAACGGGCCATCCGCCTCATCACTTCGGCGGCTACATCGTATGTCAAAGAACGATCCCCCAATTACGGGGATGCCGGTAGCGACTGGCTGCTTCTGCATACTGTGTAGTGAAGCTACGGTATTGTCAAGCGGAACGTCCGCCTCGCGACGAAAGATGGAACAACATGACTTGATGCACCTCTCGAGGATGCTGTCGGCTTCGGTATTTTGCGGAGACGGTTCCTCCTAATCTTGGGGGTAGTCGAAACGGACCATACCCTGGTTTGACCCATTTCACTTTCATTTAGACGAAACATGCTGAGGAGTAGGGATGAGCACTGGATACAATAAAGATTGTGCGCGCCCACAACTAATGTGAAGAAACCTGTAGCAACGGTGTAACGTCTCCTGAATGATAGTTTCGCATGAATCGAACTGATAACAGAGTCTCCTACTGGTTGGTCGCGCTTATTTGCCTGCTGCTCAACATGCGCACGAATGCTGAACCTGTGCCCTCGCGCGGAACTGTTGTGATTATCAGCATGGATGGCCTGGCCGCTTTTTATCTGAACGATCCGAAGGCTGACCTGCCGACT
Organism: uncultured Verrucomicrobiae bacterium; assembly: GCA_963702845.1. Classification (GTDB taxonomy): domain Bacteria; phylum Verrucomicrobiota; class Verrucomicrobiia; order Limisphaerales; family Palsa-1400; genus JAICXV01. Next base: position 3,389,290 of record OY969763.1, read on the forward strand.
CTGCGGCAACTCGCCAAAGAAGGCGCATTCGCCGAGCGCATGGAAGCATCGCTGCCAACGATGACGTGGCCGAACCATACAACGCTCATCACTGGCGTCACACCGGCAAAACACGGTGTCATCGGCAATCGATATTGGGATCGCGACACGCAAAAGAATATTCAACTCATCCCCGACCCGATCTATAACAAAGACGAAATCGTTAAAGCGCCCACGCTCTATGACGTCGCGCATGAAAATGGTCTGACGACCGCTGCTATTTGCTGGCCGGCGAGTCGCGGCGCGACGACGCTTGACTGGACGTTTCCCGATGTCCAAAAAGACCAGCTCTTCCAGAAGTACGCCACGCCATCGTTCCTCGCTGAATGCAAAGCCGCAGGAATACCGGTTGATAAACAGGAGACATGGTGCAGACAACCCGATGGCGGCGAGTTGCGCGACAAGATGTACACGCAGATGGTGATTAACGCATTAACGAATCATCATCCAAATCTCGTCTTGCTGCATCTGGTCGAAATCGATCATAAGGAACACGCTTTTGGTCCACGTAGCGCTGAAGCTTATAAAGCGATTCACTTCGATGATGCGTGTGTGAATGAGATTCTGCAGACGCTCAAAACGCATTTCGGCGCGAGCGCCACTTTGATTGTCACTTCAGATCACGGGTTCGCCTACATGCGTCAACAGATTCTGCCGAATGTGAAACTTCGCCAGGCCGGCTTGTTGAAGAGCAGAGCCAAAGGCAACGACCGGCGCGTCTTCTCCGTGGACCAGGGCGGCAGCACCTTCATTTACATCACCGACAAAGAGCATCGCGGTGAACTGATCGAAAAGGCGGCTGATGCGTTCAAGGGCGTTGAGGGAATCGATGAAATAATCAAGCCCAAGGAATTTCATAAACACGGCCTTTCGACCGCGGACGAAGATCCTCACATGCCCGACCTCATCCTCACCGCGAAGAACGGCTACGCGTTCTCAGACGATGCGAACGGCGACACCGTCGTCACGGCAAAATCCGCGCAGACCAAAGGAGCTCACGGCCACAGTCCGACGTTGCCTGACTTGTATGCAACGTTCGTTGCGTGGGGATCTGGCATCAAACCCGGAACGAAAATCCGCGAAATCAAAAACGTCGATGTCGCTCCCACTGCTGCGACTCTGCTCGGCATCTCAATTCCAAATGCCGACGGCCGCGTGCTTAAAGAAATTTTGACGATTAACAAGTAGGACGCGTCGCTCAATCTTTCAACGCTTCGCCGTCAAATCTCGCTTTCGTTTATTCTGCTACTCATCCAATATCGCTGGCGAATGATCTTATTGGGAGTCGCATCAGTTAACCAGAAAATCGGTTGTCAATCTGCATAGCATGAAAGGCGTCACCGTCATCTCGCACCCGTTAGTGCAGCACAATCTCACCCGGTTGCGCGATAAGCGAACGCGTCCCCAGGAATTCCGCCGCGTCCTGAGCGAGATGTCCGCGCTCATGTTGCACGAAGCCACCCGCTCGTTCACGCTGCGGCCCATAACCGTGCAAACGCCGCTCGCCAAAGCGAAGGGCTTCCAACTGGAACGCGAGATCGTGCTCGTGCCGATTTTGCGCGCCGGGCTCGGCATGCTCGATTCCATCCTGCAACTGATTCCCAACGCACGCGTCGGCTTCATCGGTCTCAAGCGCGAGGAAACCACCCAGCGCGCGATGTTCTACCACAAAAGCCTGCCACCGGATTTAACGGACTTTGAAGTGGTGCTCATCGACCCCATGCTGGCGACCGGCGGCAGCATCGTCGCCGCGATGGATTTGCTCGTTGAACTCGGCGCCAAACACGTGCGCCTGGTCAATCTCATCGCCTCGCCCGAAGGCATCCGCCACGTCCGCAAATTCTATCCGCGTCTGCCGATCTTTACCGCTGTGGTCGATGAAAAGTTGAACGACAAAGGTTACATTCTCCCCGGCCTCGGCGATGCCGGGGACCGGTTATTCGGCGTGTAGATCATTGGTAGTCGGATTACTGAGCCTCATTTTGCATTCTGCATTTTGAACTCGGAATTTGCGCAGGTGTGACTCGACACGCAGCTACTTCAGCACGCGATCTGAAACCATCCTATCGCTGCGGCGATCACGACCGCTACAACCAGCCCCAGGAAAATGCCCAATAGAAGAACTACGCAACGCAAAAAAGATTCCCATCCGGAGATGTTTTTATGTGGATCCACTTGCGCGGTTTTTGGAACGGAAACAGACTCGGTCATGGCTTTTCCTCTTTCCGATGTTTTATGCGTTGGGTGATTTCGTTGGCGATGTCGTCAGCGGAAAATCCCGCCTGCTTGACCATCTTCAATATGGCTTCAGAGGTAGGGCCGTCGGGACGAGAGGCTTCTACGAGCGCAAACGTTCTCACGGCCCGACGGCCTGTGCGGCAATAAAGCAGGGCCGGCCGCTGTTTGTCAGAAAGCGCTTCCCGCAATACGGCGACCGACTCGTCTGGAATGCTTTCATGCGGCACGGGGATGTAAAAGAATTTGAGCCCGCGCGGTTCCGCAGCATTTCTCATGGCAGTGGAAGAAGGTTGATCCTTGGCTTCACCATCCGGGCGAAGATCGATGAGAGTCATGATGCCCTGGTCGGTCAGCCTGCGGATATGTTTCGTTTGCAATTGAGCGGTAACAAAGACATGGTCGCTGATCCGTTGCAGTGTTGCGCTGGGAGGACGGCCAATGAAGAAGAGGATCAACACCACAGAGAGCGTCGCCGCAAACGAACCGAAAAATAGTTTTGTCTTCACCATGCGTTTTACCACGATTCCCTGGCAGCGTGATTCAACCAAGCTGTTTCACAAACCCAGTTGACCATTGATCGGGATGTTTGAGAAGCGATAATTGGTCGCCACCCGGTGCTCCCCACAATGCACGCGAGAGGTCCTGCGCTTGAATTGAAAAGCTGATAAATACAGTCGTTAAAAGAAGCCACAGTTTGGTTGCCAGCGACAAGGGGCGAGGATAGGGCGTGAAGGGGCGAGGAGGCAATCACAGACAGATTGTTAACTCCTTCGTCGCGTCCCGCAGGGCGGGACAAAGTGAAACTTCGTTTTGGGCGTTTTACCCAGGGAAGCACCCCCGCTGCCCTCTGCATCCCTGGGCTAAGTGACTAAACCCACTTTGGGGTTTAACTACACGCAGAAGGCGAAGCGGCGAATGAGGGCTGCATGGACTCACACGGACTTTCACGGACAGAGCGGAATGTCCGACTCACGACGAACGTCGCCCTCGCTATTTTGCGGGGTCGGTTCAATCCGCGCTCCATTGGTAATCGTAGCCAACCGGAGGGTCGTAATCGGCAGCATTTCGGACGTATGCGATTCCTCCAGATTCGATGCGGTTGGAGTTCCAATAAATTTTTACGTAGTTCACGTGGCCGTCCACGAAACTCATCATGTTTTTTGCGTCGTTGAAAACCGCGTTTTCCACTGCCAAAGGCTTTTTGGACTCGTGCCAGGACCAGGGAAAAAGCGATGAGAGCTCCGCAATCAGAACGGTCTTCGCAGGTTCCCGAACGGAACTGACCTTTTTTCCGGCAAGGCCAGGTGTGTTGATTGCGAGGATCGGGTTAGTCGTTCCTGCGTTGAACCCGTAACTGGAATAATCGGAAAACGACTCGTCACGAAATCCGCGCTGGATGTAGCCGTCTCCGCCAAGCCTCAAGTCGTAGTAAAACAGATCCGCCGGACAGCCAAACACCCGATCCTTCGACGATGATGCTGCCTTTAAACCGAGGTTGGTCTTGATGAGTTTTCTAAAACCAGTGAACGCAACCATGTTCTGCAGCGATGGCGACTTATTAGTGGCGGGGGTGCTGGGCGACCAATCACTAAAATCGTCGGTATACATTCGTAATCCGCGATTCACTTCGCGCAGGTTATTCATGCACACCGTTCGCATTCCCTTTGCTTTTGCGCTGTTGAGCGCTGGTAATATTAAAGCCGCCAGAATCGCAATCACCGCTAAAACCACCAACAACTCAGTGAGCGTAAATGCACGTTTCAAATTCAATTGAGCGTCGTAAATTTCTGCCGTATCAATTCGACAGTGTTCGTCGTCTTTCGCTCCAGGCTCACCAGTTCAAGACGCACTGTCGTTCCGGCCTTTCCACGGATGAGGCCAAGGCACTCCGTCATGCTTTTGCCCGAGGTCGGAACATCATTCACCTTTTGCACCACGAGGCCAACCGACAAACCGGCTTGAGTCGCGGGAGAGTTCGGAAAAACTTTTGTAATCTTGAGCGCATGAGTTGGCCCATCAAAATTAAGTTCTGCTCCGATGCCGACAATTTCGGCCTGGTTGCCCGCCAGCAAAACCGCCGCGATTTGCGGCGTCAATCGCGTTCCTTCCAACAGAAGCCATCCGATCGAGTCAGCTTGCAGTCCGCCGGCGGTTTGTTGATTGAACAACACAACGACGCCCCGGTGTTTCTCTCGGTCAAAACCGACGAAGGCATTGTAGCCGACCGTTTGACCACCGTGTCCCAGCGGTTTCGTTCCATCGTCCATTCCATGATCATACCAATCCATGGCTGTGGTGCGGTGCTTTGGTGGGGCACTATGACGAGGCCTCTGTGTTTTTTCCATTAGCGGTGTGAGGCTGGACTGCGTCAGACCAACGTTGGCATTGACGTATTTCAGCAGATCATTCGCGGTCGAACGCAAAGCGCTTGCACCGGACATTGCGAGAAAATCCTGATTCGCCAGGGGATGGCCGGAGCGATCGTGGCCTTTCGCGACACGGGACTTCAGTTCATCCGTGAGTGTGATGCGCGTGCTGTCCATTTTCAGCGGCCGACAAATCCGTTCGACCACCAGCGACTCATAATCGGCCTTCGCTTTCAGCCTGATAACATGCGCCAGCAAGGCCATCCCCACGTTGGAATACTCCCATTTGGCACCAGGATCGCGAGTGAGAGTGTAACCCGACAGAAAGGCATACAGTCTTTCGACCGTATAGCTGGAATAAGCCTTGTTCCCGTCTCCCTGCGAAAAATTGTTCGGGAATTCCGGGAGGCCGGAAGTGTGCGCGGCCAGTTCAAGCAGGGTAATTTCTTTTCCGTTGTGGATCGGCATCGTGACCGACCGGGGCAGATACTTTGAAATCGGATCATCCAACTTCATCTCTCCACGCTCGACCATGTCTTGTAGTAACAATGCGGTGAACGTCTTTGTAACCGAGCCGATTTCGAAAACGGTGTCGCCATCGATTTTCCTTCCCGTGCCGTTGTCTAAACCGCCAGCGCTGAAAGTCCTGCTGCCACGCTCGTCCACCAAGCCAACGACCATGCCGACGCTCTTGCCATCAAAGTTATCATGGAGGAAGGCTTTGATCGCAGTGTCGTCATTGAAGCCGTCCTGGGCTGCACGCGCAAATTGACCAGCCAATAAAAAAAGCGCAGCGAAGCAGGAATATTTAACGATTATAACCTTCATAATTAATCTCCGCTCCATTGGTAGTCGTATCCAGGAGGCGGATCGAATGCCAACGTCGGAGAATAAGTCATTTCCCAATACATTTCGATATAGCTCACATGGCCGTCCGCAAAACTAACCATGTTCTTCGCATCCTTAAAAAGCACCGATCCATTTTTTCCAAGTGGTTTCGGATTGTGCCACGACCAGGGATAAAATGCCGGCATTTCCGCAACGAGCACGGTTTTGGTTGGATGCCTTATCGAACTGAGTTTTCGTCCGGCCAGTCCGGGGCTATTAGTGCCAAAGACCGTCAACGTTCCAGAGTTGAACCAATAACTTGAATAATCATTGGTAGCCTGATCGTGAAAGCTCTTAGCTACGTAAGTGTAATTCGTTTGGGTGAACTCGTAATAGAACGCGTCTGCCGGACAGGCGAATAATTTGTCGCGTGCCGACGATTGCCCGTTAAGCCCGACATAACTCTTCATCAATTTTTTGTAACCTGCGAAGTCGATCAGATACGAATTACTCGTTTGCAGACTGGTTGGCGGGGTATCGGAATGATCATCGGAATACATCCGCAATCCCAAATTGATTTGGCGCAAGTTATTCATGCACGCCATCCGCCTTGCTTATCTTTTGCGCGGCTCAACGTCACAAACAACAACGCGGCGAGAATCGCAACGATGGCAATTGCCACGAACAATTCGACCAAGGTGAATGCTGATTTCTGGTTGGCGTTCAATCTCCGCACCATTTGTAGTCATAACCCGCCGGCGGATCATAGTGCCATGCTTCCTCGTGACCAACCCACACATTTTTTGTGTCGAGATACATTTTGATGTAGCTGACGTGTCCGTCGACAAAGCTAACAACATCCTGCGCGTTGTTGAAGTGACAGACGTTGATGGAATCGTCGCGGATATGCGGGTCGTGCCAGGAGTAAGGCCAAAACGCGGCGGCCTCGGCCAGCAGAATGGTTTTGCTCGGCTCTTTTATGCTCGTGAGACGCCGCCCCGCGATGCCTTGGAAATTGGTGTTGTAGTTTCCCGCGTTGAACGCGTAGCTCGAATAGTCATTCCGCGCGCGCGAATGTTCACCCCCGGAAGAACGTGCGCCTTCAAAGTCGGTATAGCACCAGGTGTCCGATGGGCATGCAAAAAGCGCATCATGCTCTGACGAGGCACCCCGGAGCGCGACGTAGTGCTTCATGTATTGTTTGTATGCGCCCCAAACTCGGTCTGGATTGCTCCCAGGCGGCGGCACGGACTGATTAGCGTCATCGGCATACATACGAACGCCCGCGGTGATCTGTCGCAAATTATTGATGCACGCTGCCTTTCGTCCCTTTTCCCGGGCCCGGCTCAACGGCGTCAGTATCAACGCCGCCAGAATTCCGATAATCGCGAGGACAACGAGCATCTCAATCAAGGTAAAGCCGTTGTCGGCGCCGAAGATTACTTGCCGCTTGCTACGGCTACTTTTTGTATCGGATGCTTCCATCAGCGTAGACGATGATTTTGGCGGTATCGGCGGGCACATCTTTTTGTTGAACCAATACGACCTTGCCAAGGTCGGGGCGTTCCATCAAGCGCGCCATCTTTCCCGTCGCGCGAATCTCCCAATGCGCATCGTCAATCATAGCGCCGTTCGAGGGCAGATACTGTTGCAACTCCGCTAAAGTCGTAGGCAGTTCGTCGTTGTGAGCCGCGGCGAAGGCTCGAATAGCCGGCGACACCTCTCGCATCAAGTCCATCTGTTGCATAATCGCGGACTTCTTGCTCATTTTATCGATTAACCCGGTTGGTTGTCCGGCGCCAGAATGGCTGCTCGCTAGAAAGTTCGTCGCGGTACCCGCAGCCAATAAAGCCGCTGCGCCAATCACCAGTGTCGTTTTGATTTTAGTCCAAGCCATAATTTTCAGAGTGTTTGTGATGAGGTTTGATGTCGATGAGGCCAAAGCCGTTCCTTGTGCTGAAGCGGTAGTCACGGATGTCGCGAGGCCAGTTGGCGCAGCTTGAGTGCCTTGCGCCGTCATTATTCCACCCAAAACCGAGGCGGTGAGAGTCACGCCTCGTTTCGCGAACGACTTCCGCAACTTCTCCAACGCCCGGTTCACCCGCATCTGCGCCGCTTCCTCCGTTGCTCCTAAAATGGTGGCCACTTCTTTGTAAGCTTTGCCCTCGAGAAATTTGAGCACGATGGCGTTGCGATCTTTTTCACCCAGATCGGCAATGACATCGTTTAACACTGGCTCGATTTGCTGCCACATATCCGGGGTGTGGTCTGGGGAATTGGATTGCATGAAAACCTCCTGTTCGCGACGGATCCGGCGCATTTCCGTTCGCGAATAATTGGCAGCCGTCAGCCGTGCGGTGCGAAACAACCAGCCAGAAAGAATTGTTTCCGAGCCGAGCGATTGCGCCTTGCGCGTCAGGATGACAAACACCGCCTGGGTGATTTCCTCGGCCTGATGATGATTTCTTACGGCTCGCAGAGCTGTTGAATAGACGAGGTTGATATGACGCGACACGAGCGTGGCGAACGCTGCTTCGGAATTGTCCAAGGCATATTTGCGCAACAACTCGATGTCATCCAATTCTCCCATTCATATATTAATGTCCGCTTCCGGCGAAACCCAACAGACAAATTCAGGGCGTTTATGTCTACCCAGAGTTCCGGCGCACTTTCATAACAAGTTAAACGAGGATGGTTCGCGTGAATCAATGATCAGCAGCTTGTTTGGTTTGGGGTGTGCCTTTTTCTATAGACATGTCGCCCCTAAAGAGGGTTCGGGCACAGGACGAAACGGGGAACAAGGACTTTTTTCACGGAACCCACACGGACTTTCACGGGCAGAGAGAAGGTAGAGACTTGCACGACGGAACAAATTATTTTGACCCACGCTCGCGCGAGCTCCTCGTCTCCTACGATAGTTGACGGAGGACGTGGCGCGATCATCCCTACCTTATCCTTACGGAAGCGCGCTGGAAGGTTTGGACACTTGAGGTATCGAATAAATACAAAAAAAACCGGCCTAGGTGGTCAGGAGATGACCAAAAAGGCCGGGGAATTTTCGAATTTAGTACAATTAGTAGGATTAGGGGTTTCCCAATACTGGCCTGTACAACACCAATACTGAAAATTTACTCGGGCAACAAAGAACAATTCCATTATCTTTGCCCGCAAAATCTATCCCAATCCGGTTCCTACCAAACCATATATGGGCTTCTTAGTCAATAGACATCTGTATCATGAAATTTATTCAAAGATTTTTCACGTAATCTTGTGCGTTTCGTTGAATTGGCTAAACCCATACAAATCATCAGGATAACTGATGCTTCGCCTCGGAAAAGAGTTTCCGCTCGACCTACTTTACGTGCAAACACATAATCTTCCGGCCTTAGACCAGGTCAGTAAACCATGATAAATTGTTTTTTCCGGGTAATCCTTTTTCGGGTAATCCTCGTTTCGCAGTTGTTTATTTTCACTTTTGGCTCTCAAGCGAGCCTGCCAACCGAACGACACCAGGTTGTCGAAGCAATCGAGGCTTCCGATCGCAACAGTGACCAGCCACATTTCCTGAACGATCGCCCCGGCCCAGAAGGCTATTCAGATAAATTGAAGCGTTTTACCGTCGCGGCGGCGTCGGGTGATCGCGTGGCTCAATACAACCTTGCGCAATTTTACGATTTTGGGCTTGGCATGCCGGCCGATCCTGCCGAAGCGGTGCGTTGTTATCGCAAGGCCGCCGAGCAAGGGCTAAAGGAGGCTCAATACTCTCTCGGGCTTTGTTACGGGCACGGTCATGGCGTTTCTAAGGATTACAAACTCTCAATGGAGTGGTATCTCAAAGCAGCGGCGCAAGGTAGCGCGCCTTCGCAAAATAACATCGGCAACATGTACGTGCGCGGCTGGGGTGTTGCGACAAACATCGCGACGGCACGCGAGTGGTTTCAGAAGGCCGCCGCACAAAACCTTCCTGATGCCCAATTTGGTTTGGGGCTTCTGGCGAACATTGACAAGAACTGGACAGAAGCGGCGGCCTGGATGAAGAAAGCGGCCGACCAACAATATGCGTCGGCAAACTATTTCCTCTATGGTTACTACTGGTTTGGAAATGGCGTGGAAAAAAATTTGGCCGAATCGATGCGTTATTTGCGCTTGGCCGCAGAAGGTGGAGTGCCGGTGGCGCAACGTGAACTCGGGCAAAAGCTGGCTGCGGGGAAATACCTGCCAAAGAACGAGTTTGAAGCAGTGACGTGGTATCAAAAAGCCTCGCAAAAAGGTGATCGTGAGGCGGGGGTAGGCCTCGCCCGGGCTTATTTGTTGGGAAGCGGAGTTCGTCCGGACAAAACCAAAGGGATTGAAATGCTCAAGCGCCTTGTGGATGTCGGCGAACCCACCGCCATGAACACTTTGTCTGATCGTTACTTGTACGGAAACGGAGTGACAAACGATGTTGCCGAAGCTGCTCGCCTCTGCAAAAAAGCGGCCGAACTCGACAACGAGGTCGCACAGTGGAAATTGGCCGGTTACTACGAAAAAGGTGTCGGGGTTGAGAAAAACGAACCTCTGGCGTTCCAATGGTATGTTAAGTCGGCAGAAAACGGTTTTGTCAAAGCGCAATGCGCAGTTGCGATCGCCTACTGGAATGGTGCGGGTGTGGCGCAAGATCACGATCAAGCCGAAAAGTGGCTCGCACGCGTCGAAGCGACTGATCCCGGGGAAGCCTATGCCCAACGCGCCGCGCTTATCCACGATTCGGATAAAACCAAGGGCGAGGAATTGCTCCGCAAAGCCGCCGAACTGGGCTCGCCTAAAGCGCAATGCGCCGTCGGTGCCGGCTACGCCACCGCCGGCGATTTCACAAACGCGGTCTTTTGGTACCAAAAAGCAGCGGACCAAAATCACGGTGATGGCCAGGCGGAGTTGGGCCTAACCTACACGTACGGTCGCGGAGTCGAACAGAACTTCGGGAAAGCCGTGGAACTATTCCAAAAAGCGGCCAACAACGACTCGGCCATCGGCCAATACTGGTTGGCAGTCGCGTATTACAACGGCGTCGGCGTAGAAAAGAACTGGAAGGAAGCACTCCGGCTGTACGCCGCAGCTAGTTTGAACCATTACGGCAAGGCGGAATACGAAATAGCGACGAGTTACATTCGTGGCGATCTCGTGCCTGCTGACAGCGGCAAAGCTTTTCAATGGTACAAACTCGCTGGCGCACACGGCGAACCACGGGCCCAATTCCAAGTGGGCCAACGATTGCTTTTCGGCCTGGGCGTCGAACGAAACGTTCCCGAAGGCCTCCGCTATCTCGAAACCGCCGCCACAGCAGGAAATGCCGATGCCCAATGGATGATCGCGGAATGTTATATGAACGGCACCGGCGTGCCACGCGACGAAACCAAAGCCAAGGAACTCATTCGAAAAGCTGCTCTCGGCGGAAGCGCCCCCGCTAAAGGCTACCTCGGCAAACAAATGTTCTACGCCACCGGCGGAGAGAGAAATGCCACCGAAGGTCTGCGCCTTATCACCGCAGCCGCTGAGGCGGGCGATGTCCTGGCCCAGGCGGAACTGGGCGTGTTATGCTCAGGGGTCGACGGTGTTCCGCGCGATGTCAAAGCCATGACCAATTGGCTCACGAAGGCCGCCGCCCAAGGCAACGCTCACGCCATGTGCAATCTTGGCCGCTGCTATATGGCGGGGAACGGAGTGCCCCAAGATTATAGCGAAGCCGCCCGTCTCATTCGTGCTTCCGCCGATGCGGGCTATAAAGAGGCTGAGTATTCCTACGCCGTTCTACTCTACAATGGCGCTGGTGTCGCTACTAACGTCTCCGAAGCGTTCGCCTGGTTGCGCAAAGCTGCCGAGTCGGGCCAGACCGAAGCTCAATTCGAAGTTGGCCAGAAATACCTCCATGGAATCCAGTGCCAAAAGGACGGCAACGAAGCACTGAAATGGTTCAAAACAGCAGCAGCGGCCGGTCACGCCAAAGCCCAGGTACTCAGCCGGACTGCAACTGGCGACCGGCGATGGCGTCGCCGTCGACAAGACCCAGGCGGCACAATGGTTCACGTTGGCTGCGGCTCAGGGTTTGGCGGCAGGCGAAAACGCTCTGGGCTACTGCTACGATCAAGGCAGTGGCGTGCAACAGGATTTGGCGGAAGCGTTTAAGTGGTATCAGCTCGCCATAGTCCAAAACGAAGGAAACGCCAAGGTAAACATGGCGAAACTCCGTCCGCGAATGGCATCGGAACAGATGCAGGAAGGGACCAGACGCGCTTCCGAATTCGCACCCAAGCCGTCCGCCACGCAATAGGCTCGACCGAGACGCCGCGAAATAGGGCAAAAGTCAAAACGAAATCGCCGTTTGTTAACTTTTTTTCCTTTTCTGTTTACACCATTAAGTCGCTTGTTAGTATCCGAATTCGGGTTCGTGGAAACCAAAAGAATCCAATGAAAAAGATCGAAGCCATCATTAAGCCGTTCAAATTGGAAGAGGTAAAAGAAGCCCTCGCCAATGTTGGTGTCTCAGGAATGACCATTTCCGAAGTCAAAGGATTTGGCCGCCAAAAAGGCCACACCGAAATTTATCGCGGCAGCGAATATACAGTCGATTTTCTTCCGAAAATCAAAATGGAAATCGTCCTGCCTGATGGCACCGTTGATGCCGCCGTGCAAGCGATCGTCAAGGCTGCGCGCACCGGCAAAATCGGTGATGGCAAAGTGTTCGTCAGCAATATTGAAACTGCTATTCGGATCCGCACTGAAGAGAGCGACGAGCAGGCTATTTAACGGATTCGATCCGTCATCGAGTGATGGACGGATTATGTTTTTCTTTCCCTTAGTGTCCACATGTCCGCATTTTGAAAGTTGAATTCTGAATTTTTGATGAAAATGATTACTCCTAAAAGTGTAATTGATAGTGCGAAGAAACAGGGTGCGAAGATGGTTGACGTGAAGTTCGTCGATACCTTCGGCACCTGGCAACACTTCACCGTCCCTATGGGCGAACTGACCGAAGAAGTCTTCGAAGAAGGTTTCGGTTTCGACGGTTCTTCCATCCGTGGATGGAAATCGATCGAAGCGTCCGACATGCTCGCCATGCCCGACCCGACGACTGCCTTCATCGATCCTTTCTGCGCTGACCCTACGCTGTCGCTGACCTGCACCATCGCCGAAACCGGCACCAAAGAAGCCTATAACCGCGATCCTCGCGGCATCGCGCAACGTGGTCGAGAAATATCTGCAATCGCACCAAGATCGCCGATACCGCCGTGTTCGGTCCCGAAGCTGAGTTCTTCATTTTCGATAACGTCCAGTATGATTCCAAAGCCAACGGCACCTTCTACTCCGTTGATTCCGAAGAAGCGATTTGGAACTCCGGCCGCGATGAAATGCCCAACCTCGGCTACAAGATCCGCTACAAGGAAGGTTACTTCCCGGTCGCGCCCGTCGGACACGCAGCAGGACATCCGCACCGAGATGTGCCTGGTGATGGAACAGCTCGGCGATCAAAATGGAACGTCAACATCACGAAGTCGCCACTGCCGGGCAGGCCGAAATCGATTTTCGTTTCGACACCCTGGTTAAGACCGCCGACACGATGATGCTTTACAAATACATCATCAAGAACGTCGCGCGTAAACACGGCAAGACAGCCACCTTCATGCCCAAGCCTTTGTTCGGAGATAACGGTTCTGGCATGCACACGCATCAATCGTTGTGGTACAAGGGCAAGCCGTTATTCGCTGGTAAAGAATATGCCGGCTTGAGCCAGATGGCGCTCTATTACATCGGCGGTATTTTGAAACACGCCAAAGCCTTGTGCGCAATCTGCAATCCGACGACGAACAGCTATAAGCGATTGGTTCCGGGCTATGAAGCGCCGGTTAACCTCGCTTACAGCGCCCGTAATCGTTCCGCAGCGATTCGTATTCCGACCTTCAGCGAAAGCCCGAAGGCCAAGCGCATTGAGTATCGTCCGCCGGATCCGGCGGCGAACCCTTACCTCGCCTACACCGCCCTGCTCATGGCAGGTCTCGATGGCGTGTTGAACAAGATTGAACCGGGCGAACCGCTGGACAAAAACATCTACGAACTGCCTCCGGAAGAACTGAAGAAGGTTCCGAATGTCCCCGGCAGCCTCGGCGAAGCGCTGGACTGTTTGGAGAAGGACAATGCATTCCTGCTCAAGGGCGACGTATTCACCGCTGACTTCCTGGAAATGTGGATAACTCACAAGCGCAAGGAACATGATGCGCTGCGTTTGCGTCCGCATCCGTATGAATTTTTCCTTTATTACGACGTATAATTGAAGTGAACATCACAGAACCCTTGATAATCGGGCACGAAACTGAGGTGACCTTAATGGAATGCCTGATTTTGAAGGGTTTTCTGGGTTGTGAATAACTCGTGAATAAGACTTTATATATTGTCCTAGTCACGGAAGCAAAAGACGCTTAAAAACTTCCCACACCCATTCGGTGACGGGCATGTGGAATTTATTCGATTGAAAACTAACTAAATGTCACCTGCCCGAGTGGAATAGAATTTACTGTGTATCAAAGACTTACAACGAAGATAGTTTGCTTCGTCCCGAAGAATGGCGCGCATCGACAAATCAGGGTAATTAGTGTGAATTTTTCTGAATTTTTGCGTCACTCTGCGGAAAGCCTGAAAAAGGGCGTTTTTGGTGCCGGTGAATAAAACGGGTTAATGGGTCATGGAAAGAAAACAAATGCAAGCATCCGCGGAAACAATCTGGCAGGCAGCTCAGCAAGTGCTGCGCACAACGCTGAACCCCGACATCTACAATCTTTGGTTTCATCCGCTCAAAGCAGTCATGCTCGAGACGGACACGCTCACGCTCGAAGTCGGCGACGATTTTTGTGAAGTATGGCTGAAGGACAACTACGCCGGTTTGCTGCGTGACGTGCTCTCGACCGTTTCGAGCCAGCAAATGAAGGTGAAGTTTATGGTGGCCAACGGCGCTCCGGCGTCGGTCTCGACACCGAAACCCACGGAAGAGATCAAAGCCAAAGCGAAGATTTCGATTGAAGTAGCCGAACGCAGCACCACCAAAACAACTGAAGGTTCTTTCAACCCCAAGAACACGTTCGATACGTTCGTGGTCGGCGAAAATAACAATCATGCTCATGCGGCGGCGCAAGCCGTTGCTTCGGCGCCCGGAAAATCTTACAACCCGCTGTTCCTCCACGGAGGCGTTGGTCTAGGTAAGACTCACCTGCTCCATGCCATCGGCCAGCACGTCGCCAATCATAAGAAGGGCGCGCGCGTCATGTATTTGTCTTCGGAGAAGTTCACGAACGAATACATCGACGCCATCCAAAACAATTCAGTGGTTAAGTTCCGCCGCAAATATCGCCAGGCGGATGTGCTGTTGATCGACGACATCCAATTTCTCGCAGGCAAGGAACGTATCCAGGAAGAATTTTTCCACACGTTCAACGCCCTTCACGAAGCGCACAAACAAATCGTGCTCTCGTGCGATCGTCCGGCGAGTGAAATTCAAAATCTCGAACAGCGCCTTGTCTCGCGTTTCGAATGGGGTCTGGTTTGCGAAATGCAGGCGCCCGATCCCGAAACGCGCATGGCCATCTTGCGCAAAAAAGCCGCGGCGATGGGCGTCGAGTTGCCGGAAGACATTCTACAGTTCCTGGCGAACAGGATTCGCACGAACATTCGTCGCCTTGAGGGCGCGCTGATTCGCGTG
Source organism: uncultured Verrucomicrobiae bacterium (assembly GCA_963702845.1). GTDB lineage: Bacteria > Verrucomicrobiota > Verrucomicrobiia > Limisphaerales > Palsa-1400 > JAICXV01. The sequence goes on from OY969763.1 coordinate 3,404,485, forward strand.
GCTTCGTTTGCGTCACTTACGGGCAAGAAGCTCACTCTTCAAACGGTTGAGAGTCTCCTGCGCGAAGTGCTGCACGAAGAAGGCCGGTTCGCCATCAACATCGATTCGATTCAAAAGCGCGTTGCCGAACATTTCGACATTCGTCTTGCCGACATGACAAGCAAGCGCCGCCCGGAAAACATCGCTTTTCCCCGCCAGATCGCGATGTTCCTGTCGCGCCAAATGACCGAAAGTTCGTTGAACACCATCGGCGAAGCCTTCGGTGGCCGCGATCACGGGACCGTGCTGCACGCGTGCCGTTTGGTGAAAGACCGGATGGAAGTTGATTCGCACGTCCGCCAGGTCGTGCATTATCTGGAAAAGCAATTGATGCGCTAGGCGTCAGTTGTTGACGTCCACAGTTCGCAACGCGCGGTAGAATAGTTTCCCGCTATTGGTCACTGTCACGCTCGCCCGCCTCGTTCCATCGAGCACGTTTGTGCTGAACGATTGCCAGTCCACAAGATTACTGGACGATTGCAGGACGTGGGTTGCGTTCAGCGCGCCGTAAAGGGTGATCTGCGTCCGATTCGTCGCAGTCGACTGCAGTGTGAAATAAAAGTCGTCGTTGATAATCGTGCACTTCGGCTGACTCACAAATACGACTCCGCGCGCATTTTGCGGGTTGGTGTCTTTGGGCCGAAGGCTGAAGCGGCCAAACCCCAACGAGGGATTTAACAAAAACGTTTCGTCGTCTTCATTGGTGTCGTCACCGTTCACGACGACGATGCAGCAAGCCACGTTGGTTCGTGCAGGTCCGGGATCGAGTTGCCAGCGACTTGGAAAGGTGGAATAATCCACATTGGCCGCCGCGGTTCCGCCAGAAGGCGAACAAAGGGCATATACTTCTTGTTCGGTTGCTTCGTAGGTCGTCAGCGTCACGTTTACAATAGTCGTCGCGCCTGCAACGCCCTCAGGCGTCGTGACGTCATTGACGTAAATCTCTAACGGATCGTCATCGAGAATCATGCATTGGGCGCTGGAACGTCCGAGTGTCCCCTGCCCTTGAAGCGAAAGACCGAGGCCAAATGGTTCGTTCGCTTCATTGACAGTGTCGCCGATGACCTTTATGTAGACCGACTTGTTAGTCTCATCGGGCGCAAATGTAACTGTCCCGTTCGTCGCCACGAAATCCACGCCGCTACGCGCGGGATAGGGCTGGTTCAAATAGTCGTAAGGAACTTCAAACGTCGTATAAGCAACCGTGAGAGCATTCGTCCACGGAGCCGAAAGCGTGATGACGAACTCAGCGTTCGTCGTGCCGGAATTACCTTCGATCACTTGTGTGTCATTGATATCAACAGTCGGCTGCGATTGCGCAATCGCTAACATACCGGAGCACGCAATCCATGCCAAACACACCGCATTCTGCATCCCAAAGCCCATGCTCCTGAGTATGAGCTTTGGGAGGGCTGCGGAAAATCGAGAAGCCTACTCAAACCTTTCTGAGAGAATGCTCGATTTTCTGTGCTTGATTGTCAGACATCGACGCGACGGTTGCGCACGAACAGCATCCGATAGAGCGCGAGCAGAACAATGGCGCCAACCACCGATGCGATGAACCCAGCCGAATCACCTTCCCGATACCATCCAACGGCCCGGCCAATGTAGTAAGCCACAAACGAGCCGGCGATACCGATCAACGTTGTGATGATAAACCCGCCGGGATCGCGGCCAGGCATCAGTAGTTTAGCAATAATTCCGACGATTAATCCGATTATGATCGTTCCTAACACATGCATATAGTTCCTCCTGTTATTGCAACCGTACCTCCCCACATAAACGGAACAACTCCTTCCGCGGACTACAACAATCCCCGATGTCCTACTGTTCGATTCGGTAGAGGTGAGTTTTGGTGCGAATGATTAACGCATGACCGCTTACCGCTGGTGAAGCCATCAAGCCGGAATCCAGTTTGTTCGTCGCAATCACGGTGCATGTGCGTCCCGGTTTAAGCACGGAGGCGGTTCCCTCCAGGTCGAAGAAATACAAATGCCCATCAGCATAAATTGGCGAGCCTTCATAAGTTCGTCCAAATCGTTCGGTCCAAACGACGTTTCCATCCGCCGCATCAACGCACGAAACAAAACTTTCTCCAGCCGCGGTATAAATCAAACCATCGACAAAAATCGGTGACGAAAATTTCCCGACGTGCGTGCGCAAATGCCATTGCACGTGTGTCTGGGTAACGTCGCCACTGCCGTCCGGCTTGACGGCGAATAGATCTGTCTTCGTAGTGCCACTCACGAAGTAGGCAAGGTTGTTGTGGAAGATTGGCCGCGGTGCGGACGAAAAATCCAAATGTGTGACTTTCCACAGTTCCTTTCCGCTTTTCACATCATAACCGTACGCTGCCTTTGCGCCGGAACTGAGCAACTGAGCGTGGCCATTTACCGTCGCAATGATTGGAGTGCTATGTGCTTTGCGATGGTCACCCTCTTTTGCGAACCCGCCTTCGTTTGCGTCATTCCAAATCGCCGAGCGATCGGTTTTCCAAATCGTCTTGCCCGATCCCTTTTCGAGGCCGGTGATGTATTGCAGGTCGACGCCATCCAACGTGACGATCAACAGGTTTTCAAATAGAACCGGCGATGAAGATGGGCCACGAAATAGGCGACATTGCAAGTCCTCACGTTTCCAAATCACCTCGGCGGTTTTGGTATCCAGACACGCAGTTCCATAGCATCCAAAATTGACATAGACGCGTCCGGGTTCGATGACCGGCGATGGTGTCGCGTAACTGTTCACATCGTTACCGAGCGATTCCGGGTTATCGCAGTGGAACAGCTTTTTGTTCACGAGAATTTTTCCAGAGGACTCGTCGACCGAGATGACGTAAAAATCGTGACCGCCAGGATCGGCAGTCGTCATCCAAATTTTTCCGTCTGCAATCGCCGGCGTCGACCAACCGCGCAATGGAATTTCAGTTTTCCATTTGATGTTTTCCTTTTCGCTCCAACGCAATGGCAAGCCCGTGTTCGGCGCGTGGCCATTCTGAGTCGGGCCGCGCATTTCAGGCCAATCAACGTTGGCACGCGCGGCAAGGCAAGCCATGAAGAGCAACAGGAAAATGAAACGCATAGAAAAAGAATGATAGGATAACGCGGCAAAGCAAGTCTCGGAATGACAACTCTCCCGCGATGCGATAGCGTCGCTTCGAAATGTTGACCCGCATCCTGTTGCTATTTCTCGCGATCATCCTCCCTGCTTCATCAGCACAGTTGCAAAAAATCCGCATCGCAAAGGACGGTCGCACGTTTGTGACCGATGACGGGAAACCATTCGTCCCATTCGGTGTAAATTACTATCGACCCGGCACTGGCTGGGCACCGCAGATTTGGAAAACGTTCGATGCCGAAGCAACCCGTAAAGATTTCGCACGGATGAAAGAACTGGGCGTGAACTGCGTTCGCGTGTTCGTGACTTACCACTCGATGCATTTTGAGCCCGGCGAACTCAACACCAACGGCATCGCCAAATTCGACCAGTTCCTCGATATCGCGGAAAGCGCCGGTATTTACGTTCATCCGACCGGACCGGAATTTTGGGAAGGCCCGCCGCACTGGAAGCCAGTCGCCCTCGAGGACGAACGCACGCTCGACTATACCTGCGAATTCTGGAAAAAGTTTGCGGCGCGGTATCGCAATCGCCACGTCATTTTCGCCTACGACCTCAACAACGAGCCGAGCATTACCTGGAACAATGAAATTATCCTACGTCGTTGGAACGATTGGTTGAAAAAGAAATACGTCACGACACAAAGCCTGAATATCGCGTGGAGGACCAACAACAATACCGCGTTTGGAAATATTCCCGTGCCCAAAGCCCACGATGCCGTGAAGAACCCGGAGCTTCTCGACTTCCAACATTTCCGCGAAGATATCGCCGACGAATGGACCAGCCGACAGGTCACGGCGATCAAATCCGCTGATCCCGAAGCCCTGACTACGGTTGGCTGTTTACAAACGACCGTGCCATCGCGCTTTTGGGGCGGCATCGAAGATTTCACCGGCTTCGTTCCCAAACGTCAGGCGCGATATCTGGACTTTCTTGAAATCCATTTTTATCCATCCGAAGGCGGCGGCTACGAATACAAGTCTCACGCCAGCGAATTAGCGAACCTCGCGTATCTCGAAGGAATTGTTCGCGAGGTTGCAAAGGCGGGCAAGCCGGTCGTTATGGCCGAATTCGGGTGGTATGGCGGCAAAGAGAAACCAAAGTTCGATCACGGAGCCCACCCGCTCGGGACTGAAGAACAACAGGCTTCGTTTTTAAAGAACGAAATTGAAACGACGTCGGGTTTCGTGGTCGGCTGGCTAAACTGGGGTTTGTATGATCATCCTGGCGCAGGCGATTGCAGCGAACTTACCGGGTTGCTCGGCGTTGACGGTCACGTTAAAGAGTGGGGCAAAACATTTCACGAGCTCTCAACGCACTACGCGGGCACCGTTATCCCACCGAAGAAAATCGGGCCACGGCCCGACCTTGATTGGGATGCGTGTATCACCAGCGGCACCGCCGGTAATGCTTTTCGAAAAGCCTACCGCGAAAAGTTTCTTGCGGAGCATCGCTGATTACTTTGGCGGTTCGATGTTGTGTTTTACCGCCGATGAACTCTGGCCCGAAGGTTTCGCGGCCTCGTCAAGCGGATGCTCTTCTTCGTACAACTCCTGTGGCACTTTTCCTGTCACAGCCGCACGACTATAGGGATAAATATCGGGATCGAAGATGACACTGTAGAGATGCCACACCAGAATCGCCAGACAGGCAAGGATCGCTTCGTAGAAGTGCACGGTGGTCGCCGCATCGACACACCACCGCTGCAGGAAGCGCGTCACATCCATTTTAAACCAAATCATAAAGCCGGTCGCGCCCATGATGATCGTTCCCCAAACCACCGCCCAGTATTCCATCTTTTCGATGTAGGAGAACCGTCCGAACCGCGGTTTCAGCGGACTCATGCCGAGCAGGTACTGCGCTTGCTCTGAGATATCGCGGGCATCTTTCAGCGCCGGCAACATGTCTTTGACCAATCGGCGACCTTCCCTCGAACCCATGATGTAGCCCAGGTGGTAGACACCACCAGCGAGCATAATGATTCCAGCAATGCGATGCGTCCAACTGCGCACTGCTTCGGTGCCGAGCGCATGCGCCCACCAGTTGTCCGGGAACTTGAGCGCGAAACCCGTCCAGGCCAGCACAATGAAACTGAGCGCGAGGATCGCGTGTTGAGTGCGTTGCGAAACGTACATGCGCACCACACTCGCGCCGTTCACATGGCGACGCGCTGCAACTTTTCGTCCCATCAACAGACCGTTGTGAGCGATCATTGCGCCAATCACTCCGATGATCATCGCGAGATAAATTTTGCGTATCCACCAATTCACTTTTTCGCCGAACCCTGCGCCGGCTTTGCTGCTGGCGACATCCACGTGGACTTTGCTCAACGCAAATCGTTCGTTCGCTCCCGGGTGACATTTGCCGCAGGTCTGGACCAAATGGTCCTTGTTAATCGTCGAATGCGGATCAGATGACGGCAGAATTTTGTGAAACCCATGGCAACTGCTGCAATCAGCAGCGACCGCCGACCCGTAGGTCGCCGCAAGCCCATGATAACTTTCAAAAAACGTCTTCACACGATCGCTCGGCATTCGGAATTTGGTGTTAATCCGCTCCGACGCGTGGCACTTGCTGCAAACCATTCTCGAAATATCCAAAGGCGAACGAGCTTTCAGCACCTCGATCTTATGTTCTGCATGGCAATCGGTGCAGGTGGCTGCTTCACGTTTGCCGTGCAATGATCCCTGGCCGTGCACACTCACGGCCACGTCTGCGGCTGGGTCCTTGTGACATTGTCCACAGGTTTGAGTGATGTGCTCAAAATTCAGAGGCGAATCGGGCAATGCCGCCGTGATTACGCTATGGTTTCCGTGGCAAGTGACACAACTGGGCGCGTTGGTTGCCCCTTTCTTCGCGGCCAAGCCATGAACGCTCGCTGCGTAATAGTCCGATTGCGTCTGGTGACAGCGCGCACAATCGACCGGCTTTGCTGCGAGATTGTCATCGGGATGCTTGTCGGTAAGATCGCTGTGACAACTCATACACGAGTTCGTTTTGTGCACCGACGCGTTCAGCTTGCTCACGTCACAGAAAACCGAACGAACGATGCCGGTTTTGTTAGTGGCGGTGAGAGTCTTGTCCTCGTGACATTGCAGGCAGTCTGCGTTGCTGATTTCGGCAGCGAGGATTTTCGCTCCGCACCAGAGCAGAAGCGTCAGCACGAACAACGCGGCACCGCGTGTCCGAAGTTTTATTTTCATACAACCTCTCAGTGGACCAGGCGGGTGACCATGGCGTAGATAATCAGCGCCAACAGCACCAGTCCTAAACCGAAGAACAAATATCCAAAGCTGCGCGCGATGCCCTTCCAGCGCTCCCACTCGTCTTTGACGCGGTATTGGTCCAACTTGCCCGACGAGAGCAGCCGGTCATACCAGCGCTTGCGTTCGTGGAGCATTTCCGCTTTTGAAATGCGTCCTGAGAAAATCACTGTGTCCATGGGGAATTTTTCAATACGGAAGTGCGTATTGAAAAAGTGCACCGTGAAAATGAATCCAGCGGCAAGGAGCGCCTCGTCAGAGTGAACGATCAGCGCGATGTTAATGGCCCAGCTTGGCAGGAACTTCGAAAAGAATTGCGGGAACCACATGATCAAGCCCGACACGCCGATCGCGAACACGCCCCAAAACACCGCGAAGTAATCGAACTTTTCCCAGTAAGTCCAGCGATCGAACTCCGGTTTCGGTCCTTTGCCGAAGAACCATTTCTGATGTGCGATGAAATCCTTTACATCCTGCCACGTCGGAATCATGGAATCTGGACCAAACAAAACGTGTAGGAGCCGTGAAACCGACCACTTGCCGGTCGCCGGGTCACGCAATGCCTCCCGCTTGCTCCAACTGTTCACGAGCAAGCGACCGACGTGCAGCCCAAAATACAGGAACGTGATGATTGCGCCGAAGTGATGCAATACGCGGGCGACTTGCGTTCCGCCGAGGATATAGAAAATCGATTTGGCCCAACTCGTGTAATAGAACTTCAGTGGCATTCCGGTCACAACGAGGAGCAGAAAACTTGTGACGACCAGGAAGTGCAGGAATCTCTCGTATGGCTGGAATCGCGTGAACCATTCGCCGCCGCGTTGATGCGCATGAACCTTTGCTTCGCGGAACGTTTTCGAATCATTCACGTATAGATAACCAGATCGGAAAATCCACAGCGCCGTGTGACCACCGAAAAATGCAAATACACCGATCAACAATCCCGTCATCCCGAAAAACACCGCGTTAAGTGCTGGATAGTTTTTGTGATCCAACGGATTCGCATGCGGCACGTATTGCGCAAAGCTCTCACTGGCATCGGCATGACATTTTTTGCAAGTGCCGACGATGTTCGCATTCGATAACCGCGAAGCCGGATTGGATCGCGGCAAAACATCGTGTGCGCCGTGGCAGTCGTAACAAGCGGCCACTTCTGGCGCGGCGTTCGGTTTTCCTAGCGCCATCGCTTTGCCGTGATACGTGTCGCGATAATGTTCGAGCCGGTCCTGGTGGCATTTTCCACAGCGCTCGTCACTAATTTCCTTGAAGCTACTTAATTCCGGTGACCCGATAGTGTGCGCCGTATGGCAGTCCGTACAAACCGGCCCGCGTTTGTCACCTTTGGCCAAAAGCTGTCCGTGCACACTAGCGTTGTATTGTTTTTCAATACCCAGATGACACTTGCCGCATGTTGTCGCGACATTCGCGTGGTTTACCGTGGAACTGCGGTCAACACTGCGTTTTATATCATGCACCCCATGGCAGTCGTTGCACGAGGGCGCGACGATCAACCCCATCTTCAATAGCGCCTTGCCGTGCATACTGTCCGTGTATTGCGCCGCGACCTCCGGATATTTCATCCGATACTCCGTCGTGATGCCCTCGTTGCTATGACACTTTGCACAGGTGCGCGGCAGGTTGAGTTTGTAAACAGGTGACTCGGGATCTTTCACCGCCATGATGTTGTGCGTGCCGTGACAATCCGAGCAGCCGGCGGCCGCTGAAGCGCCCATTGATTTACTCACGCCATGAATACTTTCAGCGTAATTTTTTACGGCGTTGTCGTGGTCCGATTTCGCTTCATGACAATTATCGCAACGCGGTGCCGGCGGATGCGCTTCGTGAACCAGATCTTTGAAGCCGCGGTGGCAATCGACGCAGTTCAGTTTTCCGTGAATAGATGCCTTAAATATATTGGTTGGAAAAACGGCCATCGGCACGGACTTGCCCTTCACCATGCGAGAAGTGGTTGGGTCGGTATGGCAATCGAGACAGTCCTGATTAGAAAATGTTTCGGTGACAGCAACAGATGTACCGTTGAATAAGAGCCAGATAACCGCAGCAAAGAGCAGAATAGTACATCGTCGAGAGGCCGCAACAACACCACCACTTTTACTCATGCAACGAGCATGAATTTTAAGCCCTCCTAATACTCTCCGTTGTTTGTGGAACGATCCCCATTTTTTGCATTGCAAACTCTTGACCCACAACAACGAGCAACTGTTATTGCGACCTGCAGCGCAATTTCGGCGAAGCTATGCTGCAATTTCCTCAATCTGGTCCGCTATTTCACACAGCAGGTTGTAGTAATCCTCCTTGGACATCCCCAGCGCGTAGGCGCCAAACACTTCTGCGTCTTCCGCTGAAGCAAACTCGCCGTAGTTCACCAGCACGAGTTGATAAAGCACTACAGCCGGAACTTCTTTCAAACGGGTCATCAAAAGCGGATGAACGAAAATCTTGAAGCCATCTTCCGGATTTTCGCCCAGCGGTTCAGGATGTGCCATTTCGCCGAGGTGCAGACCGGCCGTATCGAACACAATTGTGCACGGATACCGCACGCACATCCGATCTTCCAACAGCAGTTGAAGTTCGTTCCAACCGATGTGCGGGCCATATTTTTCAAACACCTGCGCGCCTTTGTCACCGGCGTGTGCCGTAAGAGATTGGCGGGCATCTTCGACGGTTAATTTCTTTTCCATACAATCACACTTTAGCTGTCGCGACTTCCCTGCTTAGGTCGGTCTCAGTGGGCATCACCAGTTCATGCAATGAAACGCTCTCATTTACTTGCAAGAGACGGCCCTGCAGGATCGGAACGGCCATTCGTAAGAACAGAGTATAGGCCATAATCCCAAACGCCCAGATGCCTACGCAGACTAATGTTTCGTTCATGCTCGGCGAATATTCGACGATTTCGCCCAAGGGGGTTGGGATGAATCCAGGCACCACCAGCCCCATGCCTTTTTCGATCCAGATGCCCACAATGGACAGGACACAAGCAACGTCGAGCCATTTCAAGCTCCGACTAATGGGTAGAATCAGCAGAACCATCGCGATCAGGTTAAAGGCAACCGCGGTCCAAATCCACGGCACCAATGCGTGGTGACCGTCCAGACCGAAGAACAGGTAAGTCGCCGATGAGACATTCTTGGACTTGCTGTAAAACTCCTTAAACACTTCGTTAAGCAACAGGAAAACGTTAATCAGCATCGCGACCTGGACAATGCTGCGCAAAGTCATCAATGACCGGTCAGTGATCATCAATCGTTCCGACATCCTCGCGTGGACAATCTGGTTCAGCCGTGGAGTTTTCATCAACTTCCTCAGGCCTTCCGCTGAGACGCACAAGATAGTTGAATGCTCTTCCGCGATGGCCGTGGCCGTCCGCACCGTTCCGGCAAGAGCAGAGACTTCTCCAAATTGATCTCCCGGACCGGCCGTGCGGATAATTCGATAGCGCCCATTCTCTTCGCGCTTGATGACGACGCGGCCAGTTAATACGAAGAACGCTTCCTTCTTCATTTGTCCCTGGGTGAGCAAAATATCTCCCACAGATGCTTCCAGGACCGTTGCATCCGCCGCTACTTCCTGCCTGATCGCCTGGCTGACGCCTTCCATTTCCAACAAATGTTTCGCCAGGTGTTTGAGGTCGTCCAATGTCGCTGGACGGCTGGGTAAAACTTCGTGCGGCGACGGCCCATACCGCAACGCCGTTGAGGAGGTGACTCGCCGCACCACTTGTAGCGCCAAAATGATCAGCGCCGGGCCAGCCGTAAACGCCGACGCCAAAAAGCGTGGACCGACTATCGCCGAGTTCCAAAAATGTCTTCCACCCAACCCGACATACAGAAAGGCGGTTACGGTATGAATCGAAATCGCCCAAACAATTGCGATAAATACGAATGGAATGTAAAACCACTTTGATGGCTTCCGATTGCGATACCGACAATAGAGCAGATACCCGCAGATATAGACGTTAAGAAACAAGTAGCCGTTGAGAACGACGACGTCCCAGCTCAACATCGAGTGAGGGAAATTGAATTGTCCAATGCCAGGGATGAGGTGCCAGAAGCGGTCGGGTCGGCCAAGGTCAACCGTCACAAACGCCAGGCACATCAGAATCGCAGCCACCGCCAACAACTCGCCGAAAATGACAAGATCATGCAGGTCCTCATTGCTGTATATATAGACAGGGATGACCAACATGGCAGCCGCAGCCGCAACGCCAACGATAAATGTGAAGTTGGAGATATAGACGCCCCAGGACACCTGGTCGCTCATGTTCGTTGTAATCAATCCATGCACGAACTGTTTGCAGTAGGCATTTAACCCCACCATGCAGAGGATAAATAAAACGCCCAGCCAAAGGTAGTAACGCCAGTCACCGACAAATGCCACCCTCGCACAGCGGTACAAAAACCGCAGATAATTTTTTGCAGCAGTAATCATACGTCAAAGTAGTAATAAAATCGTGGGTTGTTCCCGACTTCCTCTTTCAATTGAATAAACACGCGCTTCTCCCGAAGGATGTGATAAACCTCGCTATTCGGATCGAGCACGTTGCCAAATTTTCGAGCGCCCGCCGGGCAGACGTCGTGGCACGCGGGCATCTTTCCGGCGCGCGTCCGTTGAATGCACCAGTGGCACTTTTCCATCACGCCTTGTCGGCGCGGACGATTACCAAGATAGGACATGTTCGGGTTAAGCCGCTCTTTCGGCACTTCCGGTTTCGTCCAATTGAAGCGACGCGCAAAGTAGGGGCACGCGGCTTCGCAGTAGCGGCAGCCAATGCACCAATCGTAATCGATTACAGTAATTCCATCCGATTCCGTCCACGTCGCTTTGACAGGACAAACCTGGCTGCAAGCAGAGTTGCGGCATTGCTGGCATGCCACGGGCATGTAGAAGAAGCCTTTTTCCGGCACTTGCGCCGTATCATAATTGTGTTGGCCCTCTTCCGGATTGAGCGAGCCATGCGGCATCTTCAACACGCGGATGTATTGCATCTCGGGATTGCGTGACAAATTATTTTCCTGGGCGCAGGCGTGAACGCATTTACGACAACCGATGCAACGCGTCAGGTTCAGGCAATAGACAAACTCCACCCCGTCCATCGGCTTGTAATCCTTCACATGGGGACGGATGCCGTATTGTTTCTCGACTTCTTTCTCGATGCGCTTTAGCACCAGGCCCATTTCGTCCGGCGTCATCTCGCGATAATGCTTTTGGAAAAACTTTTCCATGGACGTGTAATCCGTCAGGTCACGCAACGGCTCTAGCGCGGCCGCCATTGCCGCCACGCCGGCAATTGCCACGGCTGACGTGCGCAGGAAACTGCGACGATCAACCCGTTGTCCGCCTGAAGAACATCCACCCGAACTCGAATCGGTTTTGCAATTGCAGCTCATGAGTAAAATTCCTGTAGTGAGGTTACAGCTTTGGTCGTTGAAACTTCTTTGGAAGCAGGTTCCTTCGAACCTTGCGCTTTGCGCGTCTCTGGCTGTGGATGCAACAAGTGCGGCCCCGGCGCGGGTTTGCGTCCGGGAAATTTCGGATGATGCGGATCGTGGCAAGCCGTGCAAACCTCGCGCTTCATTTCGCCGAGTTGCGTATTCCAGTAGCCACTGGTCCGGCCATGCATACCAGCTTCCCAATCGCGATAAGTCGGTCCGTGGCAGCTGCCGCACAACGCTGGACTATTGGTAATACTAATCTCGCGGCCGTCACGTGCCTGCAGCGTGTCCAGCTTCGATTCGTTGTGACAATTGAAACAATTATTATTTCGATCGTGCGTGCCGTGTCCCATCACAATGTCTTTATGTTCGACCGGCACTACGATCTTCCCTTCCTTATCGAATTGGATTTTCGGCGGTTTGGCTTTGTCGTGACAGGCGTAACAGTCAAAGTCGGAAAGGTCGGCTCCAGTGCGGTAAAGAAATTCTGCCGGAACACGCGCGGTCGCGGTGCTCAGAAAGTTCGTGTCAACCAGATCGATATGCGGGAGCACTGGCGCCTTGCCCCAGAGGTTCAACAGGAACGATCCCGCAAGGCCGAATAGGGCAATTGTCAGTCCGGTCAATACTGCGTTAGTTTTCGAACTTTTCATTTGCTGGTAGTAATTTGCTCGTTTGACACCAATTTTGACTCAACTTTACTTGTCAGAGGTTTCGCATTTTTTGCTTAGTAGTCCCCACCCGTTCACAGACCGCCGTTGTGACAATCCGTGCAGAGATACGCCGGGTCATATTCCTCTTCAGGATGTTTGAATTTCTGCCCGAGGCTGAGCTGTTCCAATTCCTTGCCCTTTCCTTGCGCGATAATTGTGTGACATGCATCACAGTCGTTGGACTTTATGCTCAGCGTACGGTCGCTCGTTGTGTGTTTGCCGTCATGACAACGGAAGCAGCCCAGCCAATCCTTATGCCCGATGTTATCCGGATAGGCTCGCCAGCTGGCTTTCATTTCCGGGAAAAAATTGTCACTGTAAATCCGTTGTACGGTGTCGATGGCCGTGCGCACGCGCGGCTCATCACCAAATTTGTTCAATAGTGTGGTCGCGATTCCTTGCATCGCCTCGGCGTCGTCTTTATAGGGCTTTACCAATACCCCGATGGCGTTCGTTTTTATAAAAGGCAACGCGCGATCAATTTTTCCAAGCGAGAGAGCCATGTTGACTGCATTCTCAGGAGTCTCGTAACGGTGCGCCGGTCGATTGTGGCAATCCATACAATCCATTCTCCGGACCGCAAACTGGGTCAAATCATTGGTATATTTTGAATCGCGGAATTCGCGCACCACGCCTTGCGGATCGGTCATGCGGACCCATGGAATTTTCTGCCGCGCATCGTCCACCGCGGTGTACTCAATCTTGTTGCCAACATTCATGTGCCAATGAATTCCTCCCACCGGCCCATGTGTTGCATCGCCACCACCAACCTTCAGCAACATGCGAATCGAAAACGGCGAATTGTCTTTGTCGGTTAAGAAATAATTAAAGGTTCGCTCAACATTGCCGACAAATTTTTTTGGCCAGTGACATTCTTCGCATGTCTCTTGAGCCGGGCGCAGATTCTTCACCGGCGTCGGAATGGGCGTCGGATACTTTTTTGCGAGAGTCGCGTAAACCTGGTAGCTGCCGGAAAGCTTTGAACGCACATACCACCCTGCCCCTTTGCCGATATGACATTCTGCGCACGCGACGCGTGCATGTGGCGAGTGCTGATAGCTGACCATCTCTGGCTTCATCACACCGTGGCAAGCCTGCCCGCAGAATTGCACCGACTCCGTATAGTGATAGCTGTGGTAGCTGCCCACCGCCGTCGCCAGCAGAAACGCCACGCTGCCTGTGAGGAAGCCGGCCAACAGCCGCCGATCACGTGGTTTTGATAAATCAATGCGTATCGGCGCAGTTCCATCCGTGGACACTACCTTGCGCCGCCACAAGACAGCGCCCACCACAAAAATGACAAACCCGAGCACCAAAAACATTGGCGCGACGAGGTAAGTAAGAATTCCAACATACGGATTCGAAAAATGCGAAAACGAATCCAGCACAAACAACAGCACAAACGCGAAGACGCTGGCCACCACGATGGTCAGGCCGCTCAGGCTGATCCAATTGCGAAATAAAGAGGGGCGTTGCGCAGAAGCGGGTGTTGGGATTGCGGACATATTGATTTGTTCCAATTTGAAAATCTGATGACAACGCCCTTTGCACCCTTATCCCCTCTCCTCAAATGAGGAGAGGGATTAATTCACGGACGATTATTACTTCTTGAAACTGCGCATTTTGGCCACGAGCGCTTTGATTTGATCGTCGCTCAGACCGTCAGCCGGTTTCATCAGCGTCTTGCCGTCCTTGTCTTTCAATCCTTCCTTCACGGCTTTGACCGCTTCATCGTCCTTCACTTCTCCTTGAACCTTGGCGTCGGTGTAATCCTTCGCGCCAAGTTTCTTGCCCATCTTTGTGTCGCCTTTGCCATCGGGTCCATGGCACTTGGCGCATTGTTTGTCATAGTTGGCCTGGGTATCGTCGGCACGCACGCTGATCAGGCCGAGTGCCGAGAGTGCAATTCCCAGTATCAACAGGTTCTTTTTCATGTTTTTCTCCTGAGCTTATGTTTTCATCCCGGCGCCAAGCTCTAGCTCGTCGGGCGATTTCCTGCGGGAAATCGTTGCCGGCCGGGACCCGATCCAAGACCGGCACCGAAATTACTTCTTGAACGAACGAATCTTGGCGACGAGTGCTTTTGCATCCTCATCAGTGGCGGCTTCCAGGGGTTTCATGCGGACTTTTTCACCTTCTTTCACCCCTTCCTTAATGGCGGCGATCGCCTTCTCGTCTGTGAATGTGGCTTGATACTTCGCATCGGTGAAATCCTTCACGCCGATCTTTTCACCCATCTTTGTTTTGCCTACGCCGTCAGGGCCGTGACATTTGGCGCAGGTCTTTTCCCAGATTGCATTGGCATCCCCCGCGCAAACAGAGGCGGTAATGGTTCCAAATGCGACGAGTGTCGCAACTAATGTTGATACTTTCATATGTGGTGGTTGATTTGTTGCGGTTGCACATGCCAATACTTTCTGGTCCGCTTGGCCTTCGTTAGCATTAGCATTGTTAACTTTCACACCATCAGAATGAAGCACAGGCTAATTATGGGCTTCTCGGTAATTGCCAATTAGTTGACGTTTCTTGCGCCATACCAAACCGCATTTGGTGATGTGCCTTTAGCTGACAGAGGAATGTGCTGTGAATACGACGTAAATCCGGTTTGAAGTGAACTACTGTAGGCAAAAATTATGTTGTCAAATTCACAATTCCCGCAGGCAAAAAATGCCTGGTCCCGCTTGGCCACCACCAGCTCGCCCGCTCGTTTAAATTATGAAAAGGAAACTACCGACGCGTTGGTTTTCAAATTGACTGATGGGCCCAATCACATCCTCGCCACAATCCCGCATTGCATTAGAGGAGGTCAGAGCGCAAAACTGGTCCGTCACCACCACCAAAACTCAAAACCATTATGGACAAAGTCACACGATACGAATGGCACGGCAGTTGGCTCCTGTTCCTCGTTCTTTGCGTATTCGGTATAACAATCCCGTTCGCAATCCTTTACTTCATCACGAACCTTCTCACGATCCAAACACAGGTTGCCGACGGCACCAAACTTTCCGAATTCCTCGAAACACGAGCATAAACTCACTAGCCAGCAACTACCTGGCCACGGGCGCACTCGTGCGCAGAACAGGCACAATGGTGTTGGTGCTCAAGGTAACAGCAGGAACATTATTGCTCACAACAACCACAGGCGCGACCGCCGCAAGATTCAACACCACGTTCGTATAACTTCGCGTCGAGTGGCATGTGCCCGTGCACGAGCCGCCATTGGGGTTCTGAATGAAATTGACCTTCAACATCCAGCCGCCCTTGCCGTATGGAACGGCATCGCGAATCTGATGTTTTTGCGATGACGCGTGGACCTCATGACATGCACGGCAGGTCCGGCCACGCTCCGCCTTGTTGACGTGAACGAAGTGAAGGTTCTTTGAGCCATTGCGGAACTGCGTCAGGTTGGTCGTCGTCGCGCTGGTGAAAATCGTTTCCTCGTGGCATTGGAAACATAGCCCATAATTCTTCGCGTCGTATGGCGAATAGAACGTCGCGGGAAAGGCATCCATCAAAATGCTGTAATGGTCCGAACCATGCGGCTGATGGCACGCCGTGCAATCCTTCGACGCCACCGGTCCGTGCTGTTCCGGATTGTTCGCCAGCACCGTCTTGATGTTCTGCAACAGCTTACCGACGTGGTTCGTCACGCCGTCTTTGCCATGGCAATCCAGGCAAAGCTCGTAAGCTGGTTTCGCGAGCAAATGTTCGTGCTCCGACGCATGCGGATTGTGGCAGTTAAGACATTTCTTGCCCGTGGTTAATGCGTCATGCTTCACCTTCGAATTGAGCGACGCATCTTTAATCGGGTCATGGCAGGTCAAACAAAGCGCATCGGGCTCATTCACGAGCAATTTTACCTTCATCGAATCGTGCGGGTTATGGCAAAGCGTGCAGTCGGCCTCCATTGGTTTGTGCTTGTACTTTAGCGTGATAAGCTTCTTGAAATCATCGTGGCACTCGATGCAGCTCGCGCTGATGTTCGTGTTCGACAACGCCCCGGGATTCTTCGGGTCTTTATTGACGTGACAACTGCTGCAGTCGTTTTTGTCCGCGTCGTACGCCTGGTGCGACGACGCGCCCTTCACTGCCAATGGCAACAGTAACTTTTTGTCAGGGTGAACCATTGTTGCGACCGCGAGCGGATTCTTTTCCGCGCGGGCGACAACTGTCGCAGCCATCAAAGCCGCGAGCATCAGTGAAAGGTGTTTCATTTAGTGTTCCACAGTTACTTTGGCGTTCTCGATCATCACCGGCCACTTGTAACCGGAACCGAAATCGCGGTTCAGCGTGACTTTGCCCGTCACTAAAATAGTATCGCCAAGTTTCGCCACGCTTTCGGAAGTAACCATCAAATCATTATTGCCAGTGCCGCCGGTGCCGTCTTTGACGTGAATCCAGTTTTTGCCCAATATTTTACCGTTATATTTCGTAACTTTGCCACGCACTGTGACGGTTTTACCTTTGAGACCGTCCTTCTTGGCAAAAATCTCCTCAACCGTGACGCCACCGTCGGCTTTCTTGACCCCGGTCAAATCGACCTTTGGCGCTTTAGTAATACTCGGATGTCCCGACGGCAATGGTTCATCACTCTTCGCTATCGGCCGCTCAACCCCCTCCGCCGCCGCGCCGTTCACTGAAACTTTGTCGGTAAAATAAACCGAATCAAAATCGCGGTCCAACGCGCGGCTGTGATAACCCGCCACCGACATTGAATTCACGATCACAACGGCGTCACCAACCTCCACCTTAATCGTCGGCGTCGCTGCCCAGACTTTCGCCTTTCCCGTGTCGATCTGTATGTAGGTGTAGGACGCCACATTAGTCGTTTCGAGCACCTTGCCCGAAATCGTCTCGGCCGCGTTTGCGCAAATACCGGCCACAACCAGGCAACCGGCGATCAATATCATTTTAATTTTCATAATTTCATAGGTTCGGCACGTTGCTTCGCGCGCGCCTCAGTTTCATAATCGCATTTAGTACCGCATCTTTTCATCGTGCGGCGTTCCGTGACACGTCAACGTGCACGACCGACTCCCAACTCCGCCGTCATTAAACGAAATGACACCTTTGTTCGGAGTCACGTAAAGCTTGTTGAAATTAATCAGTGCTCGCGATGTCGCGACGCCATGCGAATCGTGGCAGGTCGTGCAGGCGGTCTGTTTATCAACGATGTGCTTGCGATGAGACTTAAAGCTATCCGGCTGATCACTCAGAATGGCCGTGCGGCTATGGCACTTGTAGCACAGCGCATAACTCGCCGGGCTTTCCGGACCGTTGTCGGTCGTGACAAGTTGCCGCTCCAATAACGGCGCATATCTCGATCCATGCGGTCCATCCGGCCCGCCCCCACCGGCGCGTGGTCCCGAGTCATTGTTGTGACAATCCGTGCAATAAATAATGCTCGTCGTCTTCAACGGCGAAATCAGGCTCGGCACATTGGGATTGCGTCCTGCCGCCGCCACCGGATGAAAACTCTCGTTGGATGGTTGGAAATTTAGCCGTTTGTTCGTCTCATTGTACTGCCGCGGCATAACCGATCCGCCTTTCTGCACACTGTCACCATGGCAGCGGATACAAAGCTCATATTCCATTTCGATGTGCTTCGTGATTCCACCCGCCGCCGTCACACCGGGCACCCCGTTCAATCCGCCCGCTGCATACGGCGCAACAGCTTTCGTCGTCGTCGCCGCGTGCGAGTTATGACAATCCGCGCACACGACGTGCCGCATCTTTGGATTGACCAAATCCTCAGTCTTATCATGGGCCTTGCCGTTGAATCCGCTGTAGTGCGCGCTCGTCTTTCGGAGTTCCGTCGCGATGTTGTATTTCGAAACATTCCCGTCGTGACAGCTCAAGCAGTTGTCCTCCGGCGCATCGAATTTCATCAGGTTTTTCTTCCCGCCCGCGCGATGATTTGAATGGCAACTCGCGCAACCCATCGCCGAAACGGTGGTCGTTTTTGGCATCGTTTTCACCCGCGCGCTCACCGCGATCTTCGTCGTTGCCAGTTGCGGCGAAGGTGTCGGTGCCATCGCATGCACCGAATCCGGCCACGTCGATGGCGAGTGGCACGACAGACAAATCGCCGATGCCGTGTTGTCCATCGCGAGAAAATTACCAAACTGATTGTCATGCGGATCATGACACGACGTACACTGCATCCGCCCGTTACCATCCAGCCGCACCTTGCCGCCTTTCAAAGTCGCGGGATCTTTCAACGTCGGATCCTTCACCATCAAATCATGGTCGTAAACGAACGAAATCGGATGATCCCCGGACAAATCGGTCCCGAGATTCGCATGCCCGACTGGCATCGTCGTTACACCATTCTGCATCGCAATTGGATTCACCCGGCTGCTCACACTGCCGAGTGCAACCGTGCCGTCGTGACAGCTCAAGCAAAGCCGCGACGCTCCGTTCGGTTGTGGAATTGTCAAACCGATCGCATCGAGCGTCGGACTGCTATAAACGATGTAATTCGTCATGCCAGACGAATTGTGGTTCCACAGCGGCGATGCTCCCTGCGCGCGATGCGACGTGTGACAGAAAATGCACACATCCAATTCAATCGTCGCCTTGTTCGTCCCCGGCCCACTCGCAGAAAGATTGTGTACCGAATGCACAACCGATTCAGCGCGACTCGCCATCGCAACCACCAGCGCAATCCAGCAAGCAATAATTTGGCGTTTCGTAATCATGGACTATGGCGCTCCGATGTATTTGAAAACTTGAACGCAATGGTTGTAACCGTCGGCTACATAAATTTCGTTCTTGCGCGATATGGCAATCCCACCCGGCATACTGAACTCACCCGGCCCATCGCCACGCTCACCGAGGCTCAATAACAACCGCCCTCCCGAATCAAACACCTGGAAATTCGCAAACACCGCGTCGGCCACGTAAATATGACCGAATGAATCCGACGCAATTCCTTTTGGCCGGCTGAAGTGCCCTGACGTGTCGCCATTGCTCCCGAACATCGAAACAAAATTCCCGCTCAGTTCAAAAACCTGCACCCGGCAATTTAGAGAATCAGTCACCAGCCAATGCCCCCGCCCGTCATTGGCAATGTGTGTGGGAAAGTTAAACTCGCCCTGCCCTGTGCCCCGCTTGCCGAACTGAAACTGCAGCTTGCCTTTCAGATCAAAAACAAAAACCGCATGCGCCTGGGAATCGGCCACTGCAAGCGTGTCACCTGCAACTGCAACACCGGACGGCCGCAACAACGGTTCGGAAATGGTCCAGATCGATTTGCCGTTTTCCTTAAACGCGATCACTCGCGCCAACTCAGAATCCGCTACATAAAAAATCCCCTTCTCACGCGCGACGGCGACGGGCGACGCAAAACGAACCTTGTCCACCGCCTCATAATTGCGCCACTGCTTCTTGTTCAGATCCACATACGAAATCCGCTTCGCGCCCGTATCGGTAATGCACAAATTGCCAACGTCATCGATGCAAACGCCAAACGGCTTCTGCAACGCCATTTCCTCATTTTCGTCGCCGGTGATCCAACGTCCAAACCTGGCGAAAGCCGACACCCGCTGACCGATATCGCGTGGATGATTCAAGTTCCGCACGTATTCAATTCGCGCATCGTCCGGTGGGGACGGCCACACGCGCCGTTTCACCACCACCGCAGGTTTCTCCCGCGCACTGGAAAAACTGCATATTCCCAGTACGACCAAAACGACAATAGCAAGCAGGCTGTAATGAACTCTTTTCAACATTTAGAAAGTCCTCCTCAGTTTGAAGAACACGTAATCGCGCACCTTCGTCTCGCGCAGGTAATCGACATTATCGTGCTCGTAACCCATGTTCATTTGGATCCTGCCCACCATCCAATTCAGATACGAGCGCGCGGCGAACAAGTTCTCGTTGATATTCAAACCGGTTTGATATTGGTAACCAATTTCATTTTTCCAACTCAACCTCGGCAGCGGCCGCCAGTCATGACTGAGCATGAAATTGTAAAACGTGGAATGTTGCTTCAATTGCGTCTGAGCCGGCCCGCTCGCGCTGATATCATCCGACCATTGTTGGTTGAAATTAATTTCGAGTGTCGAGTTGTCCGTCATATCCATCGAATAGCTCTCCGACAAATTGAAGCTCTTCAGGGTGAAAAACGTCGAGTGCTGATCGGTGTAATCCGCAGTCAACACCAGCCTTTTCCACGTGAAATTAGCGCCCGCCTCAAACACATCTTCGTTATCGACAATGACGTCAGGCGACGACGCGTGATTATCCGTGAAACTGTATCGCGCATAGATCGACGCCATCTCGTTCCAAAAACTCAATCGTAATTGCACCGCATCACTGAAACTCGTCGAACTCGCCGTCGGATTGATTTGCACCGTGTAAGTCACCTGGATCACCGCGCCGGGTTGAATGTGGCTCGGACCAAACGGATTGATCTGAATCTGCCACGGCTCGGAATGAATGACCGTGTAATCCGTCGTGTCAAGCGGCACAGTATTCGAGTCAACGATACTCACGAGCGTCAGCGCGCGCACATGACTCAAACGCACGATGGTGTTTGCCGGCACAACGTGCGATTCATTCGCAATTAGCAGAATCCCTCCGCTGGTGCTTTGATGATTCAAATTAAAACTCGCGCTATCACTCAAGGACAGCCGCCCCCAAGAGCCAAGCCGCTTGCTGTAGTCTTCAGTGATGGTGGTGCCTGCTGAAGTGGACTCCGTTGAGTCTGTGCTCGACCCGTTGTTCGCCCAACTCCCATGCACATCGATCGAGGAGGCAAGGCTTTCGTAGAGTTGATGCCTCAAACCAGCGCTCGCATATCCATACGTCGAATCAAATCCGTCGCCCGCGTATTGCGAATACGACCCCTGGTAATAGTTGTGCAATCGCTCAGTTAGATCCAAATCATAGTTCACCGCGCCGGTAAAATCATTCACCGACGACAGATCGGACTCACGATTCGCTAACCGCAGCGTCGATTTCAAAATGCTTCGCTCAAAATGTTCTGTGTCCTGCACATCCACACGATTGATCGAGCTATCATTCGAAATAGTCCTTCCCGTTCCGGTTGCATTCCCGGTCTGAACCGTGCGGTCAAACTCCGTATACTGGTAAGTGAAAAAAGTTGTGTTGTGATTCTGACGCTCGTTTTGCGCGGAAAGGTCCAGGTCTCGTTGCGTGGTAAGTGCCCTTTGAAACAACTCATCAGCATCCTCATGTGACTCGTTAAACGACAACTGCACTGGAATTCCTCCTTGCCGATATCCTGTGACAATCCCCCACGTCTCCGAATCAACCGAGGCCATGTTGAAGAACCCATACTGCACCTCATCATGGCCGCGATCGAACGTAAACGTCGTTGCATACGGCTTGGCCGAAAGAAACTGGGCGTTAACTTTGCCGTTCACCGTGAACTCGTTGTTATCATTCGGCGCTCCATTCACGGACGTGCGCCGCCAGGTGTAGCCGGGCTCAAACAGCGCCGAGTAGGTCAACAAATACGGGTGGTAGATGTAATTGTCCCAACCCACGGCAACTCTTGGCGAAATGTAATACCGCGTGACCTCCTGGTGGCCGCCGAACTGCGAGTCAAATGTGTCCCGCTGCGCATCCGTGTCCACGAGCATGTATTTGAATTTCGGAATCCACCGTGAGTTCGCCTGTTCTTCTTCCCCGATCCAATCGCGATACTCCGCGCGCGCGCCAATCACAGTCACGAACATCCACAACACCATCACAACCTGTGCGATGGTCGCTGTTATTTTGGATGGTCTTAGGTTCATTGTGATTTAGGCAATGCCGTCAGAGCCTTCGACACGGGTTTGAGCAAATGCTTTTGCTCGCTGAAATGTGGGTTGTGACATTCGACGCACGATTTGCCTTCCGACCCTGCGTGCCCGGCCAACGCCGCCATGTCCTTCTGCTCGTGGCAATCCATACAAATCGTCGACCCGGGCTTCGCGAGCATGAACCGCTCATTCGAAGCGTGCGGCGTATGGCACATCATGCATTCGCCGTTTTGAATCGGCGCGTGGACCGACTTGGCGACCTGAAGCTGACTCTGAAAATCATCGTGACATTGGTAACAGGTGTCGCCCCCTTTGTGCTTGAGAAGTTTTTCATTTTGCGTGGAGTGCGGATTGTGGCACACGGTGCAGTCGCCCGATTCGACCGGCGCGTGCACAAACTTGGCCGTCTTCGCGAAATCATCGTGACATTTGTAACAGAGTTCTTTGCCGGCGAACTTCGTCAGGAACTTGTTCGGCCCGCCGTGCGGCAGATGACATTCCAGGCAACCGTTCATCTCCAGCGCGGCGTGCTTCACCGGCTCTTGCCCGATCTGCTCATGACATTTCAAACAAAGGGCGTTGCCCGTCCTCAGCAACAACTTCTTATTCGGAGATCTATGTGGATCGTGACACTTCGTGCACTGCCCCATTTCCACTGGCTTATGCTTCACCGCAACCGGCATTGCGAAATTCTTCTTGTGACACTGCATGCAAAGCTCCAGTTGCGGCATTTTCAGAACCGGATTCAGGGCCGACCCGCCATGGCATTGCCCACACTCCTGTTTTTCGAAGGGCGGATGGAAAACAAAGTTCGATGTCGTGTTCTGAGAAAAACGAAATGCCGAAAGCACCGAAGGCCTCTTTCTCGTTGAATCTCTCCTGGGACCAGTTTTGGTTACCTTGTTTGTGACACCCTCATCAGGAACTCCATCGAACAGAAACTTCAGGATTTTGTGCTTTTTCGATTCAGCCTTGGTCGGCGTTGCATTCGTGGATTGAACTGCCGCGGGCACGGCGTTTGTGGATTGAGCCTTGGACACGTCTGGTTTCGCCGTTTCAACCGCCTTGCTCGCGATCACACCACCGCAAAGAACGGCCGCCACAGCCACGACAACCAACAGGCTTCTACTGAGGGGATTCACTCTCTCACTCACTGGCGGATGTTCTTTGGGAGCGACGTTCACTTCTTGTGACCGAAGCCGTACACGGCAACCTTGTGCGGTCCCAGTTGGTTGATGACGATCACCAGGTGCTCAACAACGAAATTTGGCGAAGTGTACTTTTTGAAATACTCAACGTCCTCGTAATCGACGGCGACTTTCGTCGGCAGGATTTGGATGCGCGGTCCTTCACCTGGATCACCAAAGAACGTCAGCAGCTTTCCTTCATCGTTAAAAATCTGGATGACCTGTGACATCGCGTCCGCCGCATAAATCTGGTGCGCGCGATCGACCGCGATTCCTTTCAGGCGAGCGAACATGCCGAGCCCATCACCCATTTCGCCAACCGTCCGAATATGCTTCCCGTCCGGCTGATAAATTTGAACGTGTCCAGCGCCCGTATCGCTGACATACAGTCGGCCCTGATCGTCTATCGCGAGATTGCCAGGTGTAAACAAGCCCGTGATCTCGTTCGTTGCAGCCGCTCCGTTAACGAGGTTCGTCACGTAATTGCGCGACGCCTTCTCATAAATACGAACGTTGTGCGATTGCACGTCCGCCACATAAATCCGATCAGCGCCAATCGCGACATCGCGCGGTTTCATCTCACCCGTCTTGCCGATGGTGCCGGCGTAAGCGCCCTGTTTATCAAAAACAACAACCTGCTCGCGCGTGCTGTCAGCGACGTAAGCCGTGCCATCGGTTTTATCGATTGCGATGTTCAACGGCGTTCGCAACGCACCTTCGCCTGTCGCCTCAAGCATCCCGATCTTCTGCTCCTTCAGGTCCACCACCAACACCGTGCCCAGCGCCGTGTCGCAAACGAAAATCTTATGGTCGTACGTCAGTCACTCCATAGGGCTTGCTTATTTCCTTCGTGGCCTCCTGCTGGCCAGTAATGAACGATTTGAAACTGTGGCTCTTTTTTTGGCGAAATGATTTCTCCGAAGCAAACCCTGTCAGATACTGCAAACGCGGCGCATCCGGCGGCGCCGGATAGAAAATATCTGTGCGCTGGTTCGCCGGGGGTTTTTCAGCTCCCTTCTTCTCGCTCTTGCCGAGCGCTGAAGCAGCACCACTGGTCAAAAAGCCAGTGATCATCGTTGCGAACACGACTCCCAGAACTGTTTGTTGAAACGTGTGTTGGAGGTTCTTCATATGTGCAATTTTCCTATGCCTCCAAGTGTAGAAACCGGTGAAAAACTGCACTAACCGTATCTTGCTATTGTCCCCGCCTAAATTGGTTAGCCCTCTCGATAAGAAGGCCAGAATGGATATGTGATAGATTGACATCGTTGCAACTAAATATGTTCAGTCTTTTCGGAGCCTGCCTTTTATGCGGCTCAACATTTACGCCGCCCCGAACTTCTGGACCCAATTAACACCGTTAGGCTCGTCATGACCGCCGCCTCCCAAGTACAAAAAACAGGGCCACATGTTTCCATGTGACCCTGATGAAACGCAGCGTTAAGCTGCATGCAGTTGATTACTTATCGTGGCACGTCAAACACAGCTGGCCACCTTGAAGGGGAACCATCAGCGCATGGTCGTATTGAATTGTGCCGGAAGAACCGATCGTTTCATGAATGTCATGGCACGAGGCGCATTCCATCGTACGGGTACCAGCGGGTCCCTTAATCATGTGCGAGATCATCGTTCCATTAACGACAGGTTTCAGCTGAGGATCCGCTGCCACTGCCTGGTCGTAATTGACGCCGAGCGGGTGCATGTGGGTCAGGTCTGTGCTGCCACCAACCGTCTCAACAGCAAAACTTGGAGCAAAGACGTTCGTCGTCACTGTTCCGTCACCGTTGAATGTGGTTTTGCCATAAGCCTGGTTGATACCGATTGAGCCGTCATGGCAGCTCAAGCAGGCAGCCGACGATCCCAACGAAGTGATCGCACCGAGACCAAGCGCGTTAAACGTGGCCGATCCGCCTTGATCATACGTCATATAACGGGTGGTCGCGTTGCTCGCCGCATTGTGGTTCCACAACGGCGCATTCACAGCGCTGTAAGACGGGGCTTTGTGCGGAATGTGGCATACCTGGCAGGGATTTTCATAATACGCGGCTGCATTGACGCTGCCGTTTGCATTGGTCTTAACTCCACCACCCCATGCAAACTTGGCGGCTTGTACCTGGCTGAGCGCACCAGCTCCTCCTGTGGAACTGAAGTCGTGCACGCTACCTATGATAGTCGCACTTACAGTCGTCGCCGATAAGGCAACTACTGCTCCCAGGGCTAAGCCTGCGAGGATTGTTTTTGGTGTTGTCATACTTAGGTTCGCTTTCTACTAGCTAGTTGTTCGATTTCGATGTCGTTTTGGAGATGCATCGTGTGATGCACCCACTTCTGGACTCGATTCGTCGTTCTAGCGCTAGACCGCGGATCGTTTCCAAAATTGTTTTGTTGTTTGTTTTTCATGCTGCGCATGGAACTGCTCCGTACACCGGAACAGCCCGTTCTGATTGCCTGGGCGCTTTCACTGGCTTGCCCACCGGTCCAGTCAATTTCTCCATCAATTCAATCGTGTGCTGCTCGACGATCGCACGGCACGTCTCGATCTCCTGCTGGCGCAGACGAACGTTCTCCTTCACGATTTGTTCCAGATCATCGATGTCGTAGAGGAACACGTTCTCGAGTTCCTGCACGTTGGGATCGATGTCGCGCGGCACGGCGATGTCGATTAAAACCAGAGGACGATTGCGTCGCGTTTGCATGACTGCGGCGACATCATCGCGGTCGAGCACCGTCTCAGGGCACCCGGTCGAACTGACGACAATGTCGGCATTGCGCATCTCAGCGATGCCATCGTCCATGAAATTCACTGCGCGCGCGCCGAACTCGTCGGCCAACTTTTGTGCGCGTTCCATCGAGCGGTTTGCCACGATGACCGATTTGATGCCCTTCTTGGCCAGATGCCGCACACACGCTTCTCCCATTTTACCTGCGCCAACGATCATCACCGTTTTATCGGCCAGCGCGGTTCCGAAAATCTTTTCAGCAAGTTGAAGCGCGACACTACCGACTGACGTAGCGCCGCGCTGAATTTGGGTTTTGCTCCGGATCGCTTTGGCGGTCTGCAGGGCCTTTTGAAACATCCGGTTGGTAACAGAGCCCGTCAGTTTAACTTGATACGCTTTTTCGTAAGCACCTTTGACCTGACCGGCGATTTCCGTTTCGCCAAGAACCATCGAGTCGAGTCCGCTCACCACAGAAAATAAATGCCGCGCCGCGCCGTCGTTCTCGTGCGCATATATATAGGGCGTCACATCAAAGCCGCCGCGCGCCACCGAATTCAGAACGGTTTCAGCCGTGCCACGATCCGGCGCAACGCCATAAATTTCCACGCGATTGCAAGTGGACAAAACGACCACTTCGCTGAGACCCTTTTTCACCTTCAGTTGGCACCCTGTGCAGGCGAGGGCATGTTGCGAAATCGCCATCTTTTCGCGCACTTCAACTGGTGCCGTTTTGAAGCTGATACCGGCGACAAAGGGAACGCTGGTCTGATTTGTTGTTCTAATGAAATTCATATTCATGAATTCGATGGGCTAATCATTGTCGTTTCGTTCAAAATTCGGCTGCACCGAAATTGCGAATTTCATGCACTCTTTTGAGTGAGTATTTGGGCTACACACGCGCGCAGTGATCGGGCGCCGGCTCACTCCACATTTATTGTCAAACATCACATAGAGATGCTGACCCGTACCGTAAGTTCCCTCTACACAACCATTGCCAATGCATAACCATTTTTTGCGCCCGAACCAAATCCGGTTAACTCTCAAAACGCGACCCGCCACCCTACCGGTTTAGCAAAAAATGTTAGGTGTATGACAAGTGCGGTGGAGTGCGAGTTGAGACTCAGTCTTAACTTGGAGCCAATAAAAGTATGAAACTTTCAGACTTGTGGCACATCGCGAAAGAAGCAGTCACCTCGACTGGTAGCGCGTATCGCTCTGCGACCTCCGTGACGCTGGCCTGTTCAAGTCCAGCCACCTACCCGCTCAGCCGTGTCAAAGCCGGCGCTGAAGTTCGCATCAAAGAACTCTCCACCCCTGAAGATGTTTCAAAGCGCCTGCGCGAAATCGGCTTCTGCGAACAACAAGTCCTGAAACTATTGGTAAGCCAATCCAGCCTGATCTGTTTAGTCTGCAACGCGCGAGTTGCTCTCAGTTCAGATATCGCCGGGATGATTATGGTAGAACCGGTCCGCCCCAACTAAGTTAGTCCAGCGGTAATCAGGGACGATTTCGCCGGTCATCGCTCCACCATCTTTCCGTAAAAGACCCTGACAAACGATCAGTCGAAGTCGTATTGAATCCCCGAAACTCCCCCGCTAACACTCACGATCAGTCCGAGCAAAATCGTCCTTTGTGTTTGTTTAACTTCTTGGAATCCGCCGCTAAAAGGAGTAACGTGTTTGACACCGCTGTGAAACAGATTCACAAACCATTCCGCCTCGCCCTTCTCCTATTGGCGCTGCTGATACCTGCCATCGCAGCGCTTGCCGCAGACAACGCCACCTTAATTTCCGTTTCCATCACCAACGGCACGCCCGTCATGCCGCGCACCGTCTTCACCCAGAGTTGGACCTTCCAAAACACCGGCACCACAACGTGGTCATCCGGCTCCAGCTATACACTGAACCTCATCGGCACTGACTCCCTGGGGGCCATTCCGCTCCATACCAATACCACAAAGACCTTCACCACAGTCGCGCGAATCTCCAGCAACACATCCATCGCACCCGGTGCGCAAGGCACATTCAAAATGATGTTCATAGCGCCCGAGAAACCGGGCCTCGTCTCCAACGTATTTCAATTAAACAACTCCAGCGGCGTCTTCTTCGGCCCGCTAGTCGCCGTGCAAATCAACGTCCAAAACGCTGGCTCAACCAACCAATACGATCGCGCCAGGGCCATTTCATACGCCAACAACTACGCAGCTTACATTGCCAGCGACGGATATTTTTGGACCAACGGCAACGTGCCCGCAGACTGGTCCTACTTTTACTACGGTGCCGGCACGCCCGTCCCCAGCAACCTCACCGGTGACGACTGCGCTCATTTCGTTTCCTGTTGCATTGGCCGCCAGCCGGCGCAATGGGGCGGCGGCCTCTACATTCCCAGCCGAACCTCACCGACCTACGGCGAACCCGGTGCCGGTCGTCTCGTCAACACCGTCCTCATCGGCGGCTGTTACGCCGAAGAAGTCTCCTCCCTTTCTGAAATGGAACCCGGCGACGTCATTGGCTGGAACTGGGAAGGCGACCACAACATTGCTAATCTCGACCACGTCACCATGTACACGGGCAACGGCCACGTCGCCTCACACGCCGCCTCAGTCCTCAACACCTCTGCAGCCACCTGGTATGGTTCAAGCGCCGTCCACCATTACATCCACATCTTCGACGCCCCATCCCTTGACTGCGCCGTCGCCAACAACAAAATGATCTTCAGTTGGACCACCAACTGGGCCGGCTACAACCTTTATTCCTCAACCAACGTGGCTGCTGCAGCTGCTTGGAAAAAAATCACGACAACACCCAGCAAAGTTGGCAACACCTACAAACTCACCAACACCATCGCCTCCCCCAACCTCTTCTACCGCCTCTCAATGCCTTAATTCGCCCGAGCCTTTGGAACCTCAAAGTTGCTCGCATGGCTATGTCCTATCTGATATCTGCTATCTGCCATTTGCTATCGCCGCCGCCCGCGTCCGTTTCCGTGCTGCCGATCGCGATCAAACGCAATTCCCAAACAACTGCTGGGACACTTCCCCAAACTCCGCTAGGAGTGCCATATCTATAGATCAACCGCCAAAAAAAATTATCCATTGTTTCCGCGGGCCGACACCCGTCCGCAAGCGAGCGCTAGTAATCCAGGGTAAGGCGCTCGCTGCTGTAGCGACGGCAAAGTTTCGCAGACACCCACCCCCACCGGGGGGTTAGAGCCGTCAGGCCGTCAGGAATGTTGGTGGTCAATGGGTTGCGGGCCAATTCAGCCGTCAGGCTGACGGCAGGCACCCGTCAGGTTTAATTTCAATCAAAAAGCCCGGAGCACAATCGCTGCTTCCGGGCTCTTGAATTTTGTGAGGCCAGCGATTTGCCCTTCGCCATCCGCCATTTGCCATATTACTCAACCGTTGCCGCCTGTGACCAGGTAGGGCTCGTCGCTCCGCGAGCGCCGCTAACGGCGGCACCTGGAGCGGGATTATTTTATACTGTGTAGCCGACCACGACGACCCAACCCTGTGGCACCTCGCGATCAGAGACGGAGAAAGCAACGCTCACGACGTCTTTACAAAGAGAAAATAAACTCCCGTCGTTTGCAATTTGTATTTGCCTGTCGTCTCCGCATCGCATAGGGCAACCTACCTAGAGCCAGCGAGTTAGCCCTTGTAGGTTATGCTCTGACGCGCGATTGAAGTTGGACTTGAGCGAGCACTCGGGCCTGAACTTGACTATACAAACGCTGACACCGTCCGGTGGTATCTTCTAACCGGACCGCAAGCCCTAATGGAACCGACGTCGTGTCTTTACACCATGATGCGGCAGACAGTGAAACGGCCAAAATGTAGTCATTCGCGCTGAACTCTGATTCGTGATCGTGCCACTCAAAAACATCACGCTGCAGAGTGCCGACAGAGCGCCTCTGAATTTTCAGCTTTCCGGGAAGATGATCAACTTGCACATCAGACGTTAAGTTTTCCTCATCATCGTTGCGTTGCATCATTGAAACAATCTGGTCAGTAGGCTTATCCCCTCGAAACAATCGGAATTTCAATCGTGCACCGAGATACTCAGCGACACCCCACTGTTGCACCGGTGGAGCACTCGCGACGGCTATGGTTATCCTTTTCAACCCATTTTCTGAATCGCGGATTTCTACAGGCACAGGAATCCGAAACAATCCCACTCTATCAACTAAGATTGCACCGTCGTAGAACAGGATGACAGAATGCGGTGCACAATCGGTCGCGCGACTCGCAATCGGCAACCCATACCCAACGCATTTTAGCAAATCTTCCGCTCTCGCAAAAACAGGATCTGTCGGCGCTTCGGCTGACAACGCCAAAAACGCACGAAGAAGGGGTGCTGAGGGTTGAGCGATTAGTGGCCGCAAATCCCGAACGATAGATGCTAATTGGTTTGCGACCCGCGGGCCAGCGTAGCTGTTACCGTTCCCATGTTGAAGTGGAGGAGTTAACTTGTTACTCGCCATTACAACGTTGGTTCCAGCATTGGAGGCGACCCGCTGTTGAGGATCGCGAACAAGATTTCCGCCTCGTTCTACAAAGTCTGGTTTGACTGCTTGGCCGAACCCAGGACCTGTCCGCGTAAATGGTGAGGGCTGGTTTTCTCGTGCAATTGGGACCGATGGCGCAACGATCACCCTTTCAGAGGGCGCAAGCGACCCGACGGTAACAGCTAACGCCGCTTGTCCAGGATCAAGGATTTTCGCGAGCGCCTGGCGCAAGTACAATGGATATTGCTGATTAGCAGAGAGGTCTTCGACATCAGCGGGAGAGAGGTTGCCTGTAATTGCGACGAACACGACATCGAAGTCTCGCGAAAGCTGGTCCACCGTCCGCGCCACCCATGAATTGCGGGGCACAAGGTTGCCTCCGGCTTGATTCCAAATGTGCCCGACAATGCTAAACGAAAGCACGAAGATGCGGACCCCATTCGGACGGAAGTGAGCAACTACATCCCTGAGGATTCTCGATAGGAGTCGGGCTTCCCGTAAACGCTGGACGCCATCGTCATCAATGTACGGGGTGTCCAGCTCTCCTGCATCGTTGGTTATGCGGGCGGATGCGACGAATGCAGATGCCGAGTTGGCAGACCCGTGGCTCATGTCAATTTGATAGTACGCCGCTAACGACGCTACGCCTGACCCGTGTCCCACGCCATCTGCATCAGGAGCAAAACCATCAATAAAACTGTGTGATATTTGCGTGCGTAGTACAGGTTGCAGAAATGGGTTAGCACCGGCTACACCGGTATCGATGACGCAAATCGTCTCGGCATCATCGGGCGGCGTGCTCAGCGTGGTGTTCGAGACCGAAAAGCTCTGGTAAACCGTCTCAAACGTTTCGAAATGTGGTCGCTTCTCAAACAAAACGATTTGACGCCACCACCGCGGATCCTCAACAAGCGCCTTCAACTTCTCACCTGTGCTGGATAAGACAGCTCTTGCACCAACACCGGCAAAGTCCGTTTCGTAAATTCGGCCGTCGATTGCGCCGAGAAACTCACGCAGTTCCGTTAAGCTACGCTCCACCTCGCGACGACGTGTCTCTAATCGCGTTGCAAAGCTTGCCACCTCTATTTCGTAAACAACGAATTCTTGGTGAATAAGTGATTCATAGTCGGCTGCAAATTCCGGCGACAACCGAGCTTTAGGATCAGCAACTGCAATCGATGAAATGCGGGTGACAAACTCAACTCCCGTTGGCCGTTCAGAAACAGTGTCAGCCGCGATTTTGCCAAGACGTTCTTCCAGCGTCTCTAAACTTTTTTTCTTCGGTACGACCAAAGTCTCGGTCGAAGTCGAAGGGCCCATCGGCATAAGACCGGTTCCACGAAGGTCCAATTTTGTCAGCGGTCTATCATGCGTCAGTTTAAGAAATGCCGCTCGCCTCTGCTCAGGTGTAAGTTGACGCACAACTGTCGCAATTTCTCGAAGTTCCGTTCGAAGGGTGTGACATTTTGTGGTCCTTTCCGAAACGGCAACGGGTGGCAACCTAGGAAATGGTAACCTTTCGCGCCTACGGGCGCTTATATGAGGTTGAGAGATTTGAATTGGCGGGTATTCGCTATTCATGAAGCTCGTGAGCCCGAACGAGACGCAGCATGCAGTTTTTTACGCCATGCGTGACACTCCTTCACAATTTCATCCACGGGAGTAATAGAAGTGCGCTCAAGGAGTTTGGTTTTGGCAACCTCTCTTACGGCGCGATCAATTTCTGCATATGAATAGCTTTTTAACTTCCGGGCAGCGCCGACCAAATCTCCTTGAACACGGAGGCCGCCGGTTAAAAACCGAAGTTGTGCCGCGCGTTCCGGTTCGCCCGGAAGGGGGAATTCGATAACGTCGTCAAATCGCCGCCAAATCGCTGGGTCAAATGTCTGCGAATGGTTGCTGGCCAAAATCACCAGGCTATGTTTCGGTGAGAAATAGTCCAAAGCCTGTAACAAGGAGTTCACAACACGCCGCAGCTCTCCAACGTCATTACGATCTCCTCGTGCCTTCGCAACTGCATCTGCTTCATCGATCAGGAGCACCATCGGTCTACCTTCTGCGACGGCAAATACTTTCTGCAAATTCGAAGCTGTTTCGCCAACATAGCTGGTTATTAGACTACTTAACCGAACCACGCCGCATGGAATGCCGAGATCACTCGCTATTAGACGCGCAGCTGCGGACTTCCCACATCCAGGAGGACCCCAGAACAACAACCTTCGTTTCGGCTGCAGTCCACCCTGCTCAAGCTGGTGAACCGCTCGATATTCTAAAGCTATGCGATCTAGCGAGCTCTGAGTATCGCGACTGAAAAACAGTTGCTCACGACGAAGTCCTTCGGGTACGAATGTGACCAACGAATCAGCCTGCCGCGTTAAAACCTGAACTGTTGCGGGAACCGAGTTGCCGTTTCGTTTTATTTGAGTCAATGCCTCTCGTAGAGCTTTTGCTTCGCTCGGGCGGTTGCTCATACTCAACTCACGGACGATGGTTTCGGCATTTCGAGAGAACCCAGTCTCATCGTGCATCGCATGCGCGAGCACGAGCTTGCGGATGCAATCAAAAATCTCAGGAATCGGCATCGTCGGTTTCAGCATACGGACTTTATCTTACAGCTACAAGCCGAGCGTATTCTGATGAAAAACAGCGTTCAAGGACGTTACGCATCATTTTGTTTCGTTGTTACGCCGTACCGTAAGCCCGAATCATGCAAGCCACTTTCTGTTTTTCAAGCTGCCGCGCGCGCCTTTGCTTTGACGAAGTCACATACGGTCACCCAAAAAAAAGTTTTTAAAAACGACCTCGAATCGCAGAAAAGTCCACGCCCGCTTACGTTTTGCTCCATTTTGCACTGCAAAAAACCACGCATTTTCGCGCCATTTTTTGCACGTTCACCATCGTCCTTGCCAGTTTACTCTCTGCAGCTCGCTATTTCCGTTGTAGCTCCAGGGCGGTTTCGCTAAAACTATCCCTAATGCCCTCATCCGTCGCCGAAACCACCGCGCCCACGACCGCCGTCGCGTCTAATCGCGAAAAATGGCTCGTGCTCGCCGCTGCCTTTTTCGGCTGGATGTTCGACGGACTTGAACAAGCCGTTTTCCCACTCGCCGGTCGCCCTGCCTTGCAGGACCTCTTGCACACCCAAAACGACGCCATCATCGGCCAATACTTCGGTTACATCACTGCCTTGTTTTTAATCGGTGCTGCCCTCGGCGGCTTCGTCTTCGGCTGGCTCGGGGACCGCTTCGGCCGCGTTCGCACAATGACTTGGAGCATCCTCACCTACTCCATCTTCACCGGGCTCTGCTACTTCGCGAACAGTCCGTACCAACTCGGCGCGCTCCGTTTCATTTCCGCCATCGGCATGGGCGGCGAATGGGCTCTCGGCGTCGCGCTCGTCATGGAATTCTGGCCTGAAAAAGCGCGCCCACTTCTCGCCGGCGCAATCGGTGCAGCTTCCAACGCCGGATATGCCTTGATTTCCTTCCCGGAATGTTCATCAAAATCGACCAAACCTCCTGGCGCTGGGTCATGCTCGCAGGCGCGGCGCCGTCCTTGCTCAGCTTGCTAATCGCGTATCTTCGTCCCCGAATCCGACGTTGGAAAGCCGCCGTCGAAACAGCCAAACCCATCCCGTCCGCGAAGTATTCTCACGCGCAATGTTGCGTCGGACCCTCCTTGGAATTGCCATTGCCGCCATTGCTCTGATCGGCACATGGGGCTCCGTGCAATGGATCCCGACATGGGTCAACAAAATGGTCGGGCATCAAAACCCACACGCCGCACCCACTTCACTCCTCTTCGCAGCCATTGGCGCGATGATCGGATGCTTTGTCGGTTCCCTGCTGGCCGAGCATTCGGCCGCCGCTGGACCTACTTCCCCTCTGCCTCGCATCGTGGATCATCACCACAACCCTATTCCGCAGCTTCGATCATTACAGCCTCTGCTTCGCCGTTAATGTTCGGCCTCGTCGGCCTGTTCACCGCCGCATTCTACGGCTGGTTGCCGCTCTATTTCCCGAACTCTTCCCCACCCGCATGCGCGCCACCGGCCAAGGCATGTGCTTCAATTTCGGTCGCATCTTCGCCGCCGCTGGCGTCTTTTCAAGGCAACTCGTCACCGCCTACAACGGCAGCTACCCACACGCCGGCACGATGGTCGTGCTCGTTTACTTCGCCGGCATGGTCGTCATCTGGTTCGGCCCCGAAACAAAAGGCAAACCTCTGCCGGACTAATCGAAACGAATCCTCTTTCCAAAAACTTGGTGTCTTGGTGCCCTGGTGGTTAAAACGTTTCTATTTGAATTTTCTGCGGCACGGGGTTTACTTCCCGCTTCGATGAAAACGAAAGCCTACGCCTCTGCCGGTGTTGACATTGATTTGGGCAACCGAGTCAAAAGCACATTCCCGCAGCCTACTCGCTTCCACCCATCGTCCTGAAGTCCTCGGCAAAGTCGGCGGCTTCGGCGGCCTGTTCGCTTTCGACACCAAAAAATATCGCCAACCCGTTCTCGTCTCCAGCGCCGACGGCGTCGGCACGAAACTCAAAATCGCGTTCGCGATGAACAAGCACGACACCGTCGGCGCCGACCTCGTCAATCATTGCGTCAACGACATCGCCGTCCTCGGCGCTGAACCCCTGTTCTTCCTCGACTACATCGGCACCGGCAAATTGAAGCCCAAAGTTTTCCAGCAACTCATCACCGGTTTCGCTCGCGCCTGCGCCAAAACAATTGCGCCCTCATCGGCGGCGAAACCGCCCAAATGCCCGGCTTCTATCAGGAAGGCGAATACGACGTCAGCGGCACCATCGTTGGCGTGGTTGAAAAATCAACAATGCTCGATGGCAAAACCATCAAACCTGGCGACACCATTATCGGCATCGCCTCGAGCGGCCTGCACACAAACGGCTATTCGCTCGCGCGCAAAATCCTCTTCGAAAAACTGAAGCTCAAGCCCACTTCACGGTTGCCCGGCATTCGCAATTCCGTCGGCAAAGAACTGCTCAATGTTCACGTCAGTTACGGCCCGCTCGTGCAGAAGTTGCTGAAACAATTTAATCGTGGCAACAACAGACCGCGTCATCAAAGGCCTCGCTCACATCACTGGCGGCGGCTTCATCGACAACATTCCGCGCGTGCTGCCAAAAACCTGCGACGTCCTCATTCAAAAAGGTTCCTGGCCTGTCCTGCCGATTTTTCAACTACTCCGCGACAAAGGCGGCGTCGACGAACAGGAATTGTATCAAGTGTTCAACATGGGCATCGGCATGACAGCTATCGTCGCGACTGAAAAATCGAAGCCGTCCTCAAATCCATCCACGCTCAAAAACACAAAGCCTGGATCATCGGCAAGTGTCTGTCGCGGTCGGGGAGTTGTAAGATTGTCTAGTTAATCGCGCCAGTGTTCCGGCAGGACTGCCGTGCGCGGGAATGTGCAAATCACGTTCGTGCCACGTGGCGCATTCGGTTTGATCTCAAATTGCCCACCCGCTGCTCGTGCGCGATATTCCATGATTCGCAAGCCCATCCCGCCACCCGTGAGCACGTGCGACGAATCATTGACTACAGTCGGTGCCGGCGGCGGCAACCGAAAACCTTTTCCGTCATCGCTAATACTGAAATTCACTTCGCTCCCGTCCACCGCAAGTTCCACCCGGATTCTCTTCGCTGCCCCGTGATTCACCGCGTTATGAATTGCCTCCTGCGCGATACGATAGAGCGCGAGCGCTGCTTCCGGCCGCAACGGCAAGTGCGTTTGATTGCACTCAAAATGGCAATCCACATCGAACATGTTCTCCGACATATCGGCCAGCGTTGAAAGCGCCGAAATCACTCCGCGCCCTTCCAACTCAATCGGCTGCAATCCATGAGCAAGACGTCGCGTTTGGCTTAGCGCCTCGCGCATCAAGGCACTCAGCGTTTTTACGTCGTCCTTGCGATCGCTTGGAATCGCGCCATTCGACGCCTCCAGTGCGACCTCCAGCGCCTTCACCTTAAAAGCCACGCCCGCGAGGAACTGCCCGAGCCCATCATGCAATTCATGACCGATGCGTTGCCGCTCCATCGCCGCAATTTCCAACATCTGCCGTTCCAGATTTTTTTGTTCGGTGATGTTTTCGATCATCGAAATGACATACCGAATTTTCTCATCCGCTCCGCGCACCGCCGAAGTCGTCAACATCGTTGACACCACCGTTCCGATCCTTTCGCACGTACCGGATTTCATTGCGATAAGTATCTACATGCCCCTGGATCAACGCTTCGAACATCTCACGTTCGCCAACCACATCATCAGCATGGGTCACTGCCGCCGAACTGCCGAACGCCTGCAGTTCCGCTCCTTGTAGCCGGTGATATTCTCGTAAGCCAAATTGATCTGCAAATAACGACCATCGACATGATGCAAAGCGATGCCAATCGGCGAGGATTGAAACAGGCTGCGAAACCGCTCTTCGCTCTCCCGCAAAATTGCTTCGGCACGATACCGTTCAGTCATGTCACGCCCGATACCCATCAAACCAATTAGCTCACCATCGCTGTTCCTGACTTCAGAAGTGCTCAAAAAAATTGGAAACTCGCTACCATCCTTGCGCACGTCCCAAACTTCCCCCACCCAACCGCCCTTGTGCGTTTGCTCCACAATCGCCTCTGCCAACCCGGGTGGATTACGTGGCGAATGAAGCATCGAACTGTGTCTCCCAAGGATCTCGTCACGCGTGTAACCCGTAGACAATTCAAAAGCGTGATTGGCGAAAATCACCTTGTTATTTAAGTCCGTGATACTGATCGGTTCCGTACTGCTTTCGACGGCGTGACCCAATGCCGCCAGCTTTTCATCGAGTTGCTTTTCCTCGGTAATATCCTCAGCAAGACCAACGATACGATACGGTTTACCGTCCTGGTCCTTCACCGGAAACGCGCGATCGCGAATCCAGCGCATCGTTCCATCTGGACGCAAAATTCGATAAACCTGGTTGTATTCTCCAACCTCCTGCTTTTCGAACGCCGCGTTCAACGTGCGCTCTTTGTCGTCCGGATGAAGGGCATCCACCCAATCCTGCGGTCGTTCATACAAGCTCTTGCACGACCGGCCCCAAATGATTTCGTATCCCGGGCTGACGTAAAGCATTTGCTGTTTCGTCAGGTCCGTCATCCAAAGCACTTCCTTGATGTTCTCCGCAAGTTGCCGGAACCGTTCTTCACTCTCACGCAGCCCCGCGTTCGCCAATTCAAGTTCGCTCGTGCGCGCCCGGACACGCGATTCCAATTCCTCATTCGCCTGCAGCAATGCAAATTCCGCTTGCTCTTGCCGACGCCCGATTCGACGCGCCACCAGCGAAACAACCAGCGTGACAAATAAAGCCGAAACAAGCGTCTGAAATGCGTCGCGAACTACCGGGTTCAAATTTTTGTAGGCGCGAAACCAGTGCGACAAACATCCGTCCATGAACACGACAAGAAACGTGATCGGCAAGAATGCTCGCAAAAGCTGTGCGCTCGAGGATCGTCCCGTTAACGCACGCATCGGCAGATATTCAGGTCCAGCAGCAGCAACCAGCCCGACACTCAAAGCAACGAAAGCAATCGTCGTCGACAGCGCGACCGGGCCCAGCGGACTGTTTCGCTTTCCGCCATAGAGCAACGGCGTCCCGTAAAGATATCCAAGCAATACGACACACGAGCCAATCAACACAATCGTGGCAAGCGGCGGCACCAGCGATTTAAGTCGAATCCCCTTGCGCAACAGCAAGACCAACCCGATACCGCACAGAATCAGTCCCGCTCCTGAAATGCGCGAAATCCCGACAAACGGGCGGATATTATAGTCGTAACCATTGAACGGAATCGACTGTGGCACAACCTTAACACCGAAGAACAACGGCAGCAGGTCATACCCGCCGAGCAACCCGATCAAGATGCAGAGTGGAATCGCGCCACTCCTCGCCTTCGTCCAATTTGTTTGCGTCAACAGCAGAGCGGCGCCGAAAGCAATCAGATAAGCCGCAAGATGCGGTGACATCGAAGCGTACTTGGTCTGAAAAGACGAAAGAAGGAGATTGCCAGTCGCTTTAGCAACGATGCCTAAAACGCCAAACAAAATAACCACGAATCCACAAATCCTCGCCGTCCGTACACAACGAACATTTAAAGGATTATAGTGCATCGCGGGCTGTCTATCTTATAGCAGCCCCCGCCCCGCGCAGCAAGATTTCAGGAAATACGATAAACCATCCACTATTTGTCCACCCGGGTACTCAACCGTGACCTCCGCCGTGTAAACCAATTCACCAAAATTCGCCCCACCTTCATCCTCGCCGTCAGACGCCGATCCAGAAATAGATGTCACTCCCACCGCCTTGCTGGCCCTCGAAGAATTCCCATACTCCGCGTATCGCGCCAACTGCGTCCCAGCCGGTGTAACATGAACGGTTTCGCCCATCTTTTGCGCAACCAGCTTGAAACCAAACTTACTCTCCAAAAGCTCTTTCTTTTCCGACGCCTTATCGCACGCCTCCGCCAAAGCCTTTTTCTTATAAGTCGCCTTGTCTGTTTGCTCAAATTCCACGCCGAGATACCGCGCCTCAGTCACGCTATCCACCACGCCCGCGACCGCCTGAAACTCCTTCTCATTATGAACCGTGACCTTGATCGTATTCTCCACCACATAACTTTTCGCCTTATCGCCGAACAAACCGTATTTAGGCGTTTGCGAAAACTGCGACGCCTTGATCTGGTCCGCCTTCAGCCCCTTTTGAATCAGCGACGAAATAATTTCCGCGCGCAGCTTCTGATTCCCGTGCAACGCCGTTGCCAGCAGCTTATCCTCCGTGCGCACGCTCAAGCTGACAACCGCACGATCCGCCTGCACCTTCACCTCAGCCGTCCCCACCACCGAAACCGTTTTCGGAATATCCTTCAAATACTGCGCCAACTCCGTGGGACTCCCGCGCAATTCAGGTTCAGCGAATGCGGTGGGAATAATGCCGATAATTAGTGCGATGGTTGCTAAAATTTTCATAAAACAAGAATCTCCTTCTGAAGCGCGAGTCTAAAACCCCTTACGACCAATGCAACATCGTTCAATCGTAGCAGCCGAGGACAGTAAGTTCCGGAGAGACGCTGCCGCTCCGTTACCCGACGCCTCATTTCCAGCATCTCTGTGCCTCTTTGCCTCTGTGGTATTCTGACGTCAAGCCCTTCTCCAATTTAACAACCGACCCCAAAACGGATGCGCTTGCCTGGCCTCACGTGCGGATTTTTGCGCGCTCGCGACGGGCAATCGAATCCAGAATCGGCTGCCCTGGCCGATTTCCGACTCGACGCCGACACTACCGCCCATCCGTTCGGCGGCTTTCGCCACTACGGAAAGCCCGATTCCTGTACCCTTGTAAGCTGCGGGGGCCGCGCGTTCGAAGATCTCAAAAATCCGTTTCTGATCCTTTGCCTCGATACCAATGCCGTTGTCTTCCACGAAGACAGTAGCCGTTGAATCTTCCCGCGTGGCGCGAATCACCACCTGTGGCGTTCGTTCCCTGGGAACAAAACGAACAGCGTTCGAAAGCAGGTTCCCCAAACTTTGGGCCAGGAGTGTAGCATGGCCCCGCACGCTTGGGAGTTTGGAAACAATTTGAAAACATGGGCGTTGGTCCGGCGGAAATCCTTCGATCAATTGATGAACTAACGGATCGAGTTCGACAGTATTCATCGGCCACTTCGAATTTGCGGTACGACTGTAGGTCAGGACGTCCTCGATCAATTGGTCCATGCGAGAACCACTAGTAACGATGCGCTCCAGGTAATCTTGCCCGACAGAATCGAGTTTTTTGTAATAGTCTTCTTTCAGTGCCGCGGCAAAGCCGGTGATGCCACGTAACGGCGCACGCAGGTCATGGGAGAGCGAATGAGAAAAAACGTGCATCGATTCGTTTGCCTCCCGCAATTCGGCCTCAACCTTGCGCCGGGCGAGAATCTCTCTCCGCATGAAGAAATTCCATGACAACAGCAGAACTCCGGCAACCACTGTCGCGATGAAAACTTCCTTTGCCCGCTTCTGCAAGAGGCCAGCGCGTCGATGCGCTTCCAGGCCAAACAAAAGGTGTTTGCTAACGATATCGTCCAGTTCTTCCTGGGAAACCGAGGCCAGCCCCTTGTTCAAAATCGCGACTGCCAAACCAGAACCCAGACTGCGCCGTACCGCCATCCTTAAAGACTGATCGGATTTAGAGATCACACCCGTGATGTCTAAATTGATTTCCGGATGGCTGTTCAGATATTGACTGGCGACGAACAGGTTCACGACAGTCGCGTCCGCTTTTTTCTTTGCGACCAATTCGAAGCATTCATCCTGGGTTGCCGCGAAAATCACCTCCGACAAGGGTACACGCTTAGCCATTGTTTGCGTCGTATTATGTCGTCTCGGTAACGCGAGCTTCTTGTGACGCAAAACGGCTGCGGGGCCAAATGTCTCGCTTCCTTCCCGTTCAACAATAACATCCGGTGACGTGGAATATTCCTTCGTAAACTCGGCTATCTGTTCCCGAAGCGGCGATTGCGCGGTACTGCACACCATATCTACCTTGTCCAGGTTCGTTACCAAATTTTCCCAGCTTGTTTGGCGTATTAGTTCAAATCTCAAGCCCGTCCGCTGCGAGATGATCTCCAGAAGATCAATATCAATTCCGGTCAAACTTCCATCTTCACGGACATAAGAGAACGGAGCCCAAGTCGTCAGACAACCGACGCGCAGGACCGGATGCATGGCGATCCACACGTGCTCCTGCGGCGATAGTTGTACACGGCTTTCCTCTGCTGTATTCGTCGAAGCAAACAATCGCGCATTTGCCACGACAAGCCCGACAATGAGCAAGACGTGTCTGGCTCCCAATTTCACTGGGCAACCTCGCATTGGTTACACCCGTTTAACAGGGAGGGAAAATCGTAAAAATTTAACGGCAGACGGACCGGTCGTAACCCTTCCGACTTTCTCTTTTACCAGAACTCAGGAACGAAAGGGGGTCTGTTCGTGGTGCCGACATATTTCATCAAACATCGGCGTCCTTTCCAGCGCCCGCTGTATCTCCGTCGCTCTATGGCTTCTCCGATCCGATCTCCCAACCCCAAAGCGGGTTGAGTCACGCCGCCCAGCGGTTGCGAGGCACGACCTACCCTGGGTAAAAACCAAACAAACGAAGTTTCACTTCCTGTCCCGCTCGGCATGGATTGCGCAAGAGTTGGCGATCAATCAAAACGCACCGATATCATTTGTTCTATTGGCATCGCGCGAACAAATGGAATGGGCGCAGTTGTCGATACTGAGAGGCCACTAAGAACCCCGAGCCTTTAAACAACTATGTCAACACCGTTGACCGACCGCTTCCTCGCCAAAGATTTGCAATCTCTGGACTCCGCTCACTTTCAATGTGCTACAAAACTGCCCTCTTAACCATTGCGCCGTATCGTATTTTCACCTATCATTCCAACGGTCCTGGCTCTACTGGCAATGCAACAATCAAAGGCAATGGCAATATGATATCAAACGAACGTCCGTCCGGTTACTCCCCTTCATTCAACGATCGCTCCTTTAATTCTGATCGCCCCTCCTATCAATCAGCGCCACTCCGACCACGCGTCGACGAGGACACTCTCAAAACTGAAACAATTCAGATCGAGCGCAAAACTTTCATCCTCACTCTGAAAGAGAACCCTCGCGGTCGTTTCCTCCGCATTACCGAGGACGTCAACGGCCGTCGCGATAACGTCATTGTTCCATCTACCGGCCTGGAAGACTTCGCGAGGATTGTTACTGAAATGGCGCAGACAGCCGGCCAGACACCATCACAGCCCGCGTAACTTTCGTTGATTCACGACGCGCGACTTCGTCGCAATCAAATAACGTAGTGCATCGGCGGTGTCATCGCCGCCGATGCCTTCTTCATCCGCATCGACCTTCATCACATCGCCGGGCCGATTCGGATCACGTTGCGGCGCCTCGGTGGGTCGTCGAGGCGTTTCATAAACCTACTACAAGTGCCTCATTTGAAGTAACCTCTGCGTCTCCGTAACTCTGTGGTTTCTCCGATTCGTGTTCAATCAGTGGCTAAAAAACCGCTCAGCAACCTTCGTGCCTTGGCGTCTTAATGGTAACATTTTGTGCAGAAAAAATGCTGTTTCTTTCCCTCCTTTCCCTGGCTTCCCTACAGTTTTTTACACGTAGCTACTTTATGCCATCATTGGTGGCGTTATGCGATACATGCAACATAAACATAAAGCGGCGATTCCGATTCCCACACCGAGCCAAACGAGCCACGACAATTCTTTGTCGATGGTGACTGCGGCTTCCTTGCCACCGACGCCTGCCCACTTCCGTCCATTTTCAACCAAAGGGGGGTGCCCACTTTCGTCCATTAACATCCAATTGCGCCCAAAAACGACCACTTGCGTCCACTAAAAGCCAAAAAAAATATTTTTACCAAACCTTATGAACACAACTAAAGAACTTGAAAACCCGATGTTGCCAACATCAACAACATCACGGTGCCGAGTCCCACCCATCGAACATCACCCGGCCCAACCGCAAGGTTTTGCACGCTTAAATGTTGGATTTTCTCTGAAGTTTGGAGTTTGAATTTTGAAGCTTCACCACGTTTACTGCATGATCACCGCACGGGAAATACGTCCAACTACACCGAAATACACCATCAACAGAAGCTTTTCGGAGGAACGGACACCTAAAATACCAATTGACAGAATTCCCGAATGAAGGCTTACTTAACATAAGCAACCTTACTAAGAAACTAATGATTACCGCAGAGCACCTCAAGGCAGAGCAGAAGTTGACCCGAAACGAAGGGCTGAAGCAAGCAGATCCGTTGCTGCGCGGCACCATTCGTCAGACTCTCGACGACGCCACCAAAGACCGTTTTTCCGAAGACGATTACGAGTTCATGAAGTTCCACGGCATCTACCAG
Source organism: uncultured Verrucomicrobiae bacterium (assembly GCA_963702845.1). Taxonomy (GTDB): domain Bacteria; phylum Verrucomicrobiota; class Verrucomicrobiia; order Limisphaerales; family Palsa-1400; genus JAICXV01. Next base: position 3,448,229 of record OY969763.1, read on the forward strand.
CAAGATGACCGGGACAAGCGCAAAGTCGGCAAGCAATATATATACATGGTGCGCGGCCGTTTGCCCGGCGGCATCGTGCAGCCGAATGTTTATCTCGCGTTCGACACGCTTGCGAGTACGTGCGGCAACAACACATTGCGCATCACCACGCGCCAGGGCTTTCAATTTCACGGCGTGACAAAGGGTGTCCTCGGCAAATTCATGAAGGGCATCAACGACGCCATGGCCACCACCCTCGCCGCCTGCGGTGACGTCAATCGTAACGTCATGGCCGCGCCGACGCCGGCGACGAGTCCGTTAGTCGATTCGATTCAACAGCACGCCAAAGAAGTTTCCGACGCGTTGCTCCCGAAGACGCGCGCCTATCACGAAATTTGGGTCGAAGGCACCGAACTCAAGCTCGAGGAAGACGCAAATTTCGTCGACCCGCTTTACGGCAAAACATATTTGCCGCGCAAATTCAAAGTCGCCTTCGCCATTCCGCCACTGAACGACATTGATATCTTCACCAATTGCTGCGGCTTCATCGCCATCATCGAAAACGACAAACTCGTCGGATACAATTTAACGGCCGGCGGCGGCATGGGCATGAGCCACGGCAATGCGCACACCTACCCGCGCATGGCGGACGTCATCGGTTTCATCGAACCGCATCAAGTCATCGACGCCGCCAAAGGCGTGCTCACGATTCACCGGGATTTCGGCGATCGCACCAATCGCAAACACGCGCGATTGAAATACGTCATCGAAGAACGCGGCGTGGAATGGTTCACACAAGAACTCAAAAAGCGCCTCAGCTTCCCTGTTCAACCGGCGCGTCCGTTTCATTTTACGAAACAAAACGACGTCTACGGCTGGCAAAAGCAATTCGACGGAAAATATTTCCTCGGTCTGTTCATCGAAAACGGCCGCATCAAAGATGCCGACAATTACAAACTCAAATCAGGCCTGCGCCGCGTCGTGGAACAATTCCAACCGGAAATGCGCCTGACTGCGTCGCAGAATTTGTTGCTCGTCAATATTCCCGAAGCGCAACGTGACGCCATTTCCAAAGTCTTCGCCGAACACGGTGTGCCGGTGGAAAACCAGGCCTCGATTCTTCGTCGTGCTTCCATCGCTTGCCCCGCCCTGCCGACGTGCGGTTTGTCGCTCGCCGAATCTGAACGCGCGATTCCCGACATTTTGGGTCGCATCGAAAACCTTTTGGCGGAAGTGGGAGTGCCGAACGAGGAAATCGTCATTCGCATGACCGGTTGCCCGAACGGTTGCGCTCGCCCTTACGCCGCGGAAATCGGATTCGTCGGCCGTGCCCCAGGTAAATACGCGCTCTTCCTCGGCGGCAATGAGGCCAGCACGCGCTTGAATTGGACTTACAAAGAGAGCGTAAAAAACGAAGAGATCGTCAACGAATTGCGTCCGCTCTTCACTCGTTTCGTGCAACAACGAATCACCGGCGAACGCTTCGGCGATTTCTGCCAGCGGGTGATCAAGCCGGAGGTTGATGCGTTGAAGGCGCATTCGCCGGCGGCAATCGGGCTCTAACGATGTTCGAACGCAAACACAAACCGCTTTCCGTTCCGCGCGCAAGTGTTGCACCGTTTCTACCGTCGAGCGACGCACCGTCGGACCCCGAGCCCCCGTTTCGCCTCACCGCACAAGATGTCACGGACCTCAATCGGCGGTTCGCGAAAACCGATACGGCTGAAATTTTGATCTGGGCCTGGGAACGTTTCGGAACTCGCGCCGCCATCGGGACAGCCTTTCAGGGCGCAGGCCTCGTGATGTTGCATCAGGCCAAAATTCACGGCCTGCCGTTCCCGGTTTTTACGTTAGACACCGGCTTGCTCTTTCCCGAGACGCAACAGCTCAAGAAACGGCTCGAAGCTTTTTTCGGTTACGAAATCGAATCGCTTCACCCCGATTTGACAATCGCTGAACAAGACGAAGCGCACGGGCCGAATTTGTGGGACCGCGACCCCGACCTGTGCTGCACGATGCGCAAAGTTTTACCGCTACGCGACCGGCTTTCGAAACTTGACTGCTGGATCACCGGCCTGCGCCGCGAACAATCCGATTCACGCGCCAACGTCGGCATCGTCGAAATCTATAAAGCGGACGAGGGCAACGAGCGCGAAATCGTGAAGCTGAATCCAATGGCGTTGTGGGCGCGCGACGCCGTTTGGGCCTACATTCGCGAACACAAGATTCCGTACAATCCCCTGCACGATCAAGGCTACCGCTCCATCGGTTGCACGACCTGCACACGCAAAACGACCGAAGGCGAACACGAACGGGCGGGACGCTGGACAGGGTTCAAGAAAATTGAATGCGGCATCCACACGTTCATGTCGCGCAAGAACGATTTTCAGATTTAGGTAGTAACTTAATCGTCTTCGATGACGTCTCCCTTATTCGGTCGAACTCGTCGTTCGCTGTTAATGAGCGCCGAGTTTGAGGACGGTGGTTTTACCCTGGTAGTCCAGAGTAACAGTCGTCGACTCGATTTTTGTGACGGTGGCGCCATTAATTTCTCCGCCGACCTGCACGGAACCTTCGTTGATCAATGCAGTCGGATTCTTCGTGTAAAGAATCCCTTTGAGACGAAACGTCGGGACAGCAGGAGCCGTCACCGGTGCAGGGGTAGCTGTGACAGTCGTATTAGAAAGTGTGAGTGCAGCCGGAACGGGAACATCGGCCTGCGGTGCTACGGCTTTGGCTGGTTCGGTCGCGGCGATTTTTGCAACGATTGGTTGAGCCTCGGGCACTACTTTCGCAGGTTGAACTGCGACAGGCTCAGGCGCTGCGGTTCTGGATTTGGCATAAACAAAACCAACAACGCCAATCGCACCGACAAACAAAGCGACCGAAACCCAGAAAAGATGGTTCGACCGTTCCTGGTAGACTGGTTGCATCGCGCGCGTTTCGAAATCGGCTTGTGCCGCTGACGGTTTACCGCGCTCGGCCTCGCTCACTTTTTTGAGGGCGTCGTTGATCAGGCTCATGCGCCGAGATCTCCTTCGAGTTCACGCAGCGCCCGGCCGACCATGCGGTAGTTGATGGTTTGACTTTGTTGCACGTAACCAGCCAAAAGGCATTTATCGCAAAGTGCGTTGATGAGTCGCGGAATGCCGTGGCTGTAACGATAGATGCGCCAAAGCGCGGGCCTGGTGAAGTAAGGCGCGCCGTTTCCGCCGGAAATTTGCAGGCGGTGTTGAATGTAGTGGCCAACTTCAGAACGACGCAGCGGATTCAAGTGATAACGAACAGTGATGCGCTGGCGCAGTTGGCGAAGTCGATGGTCGTTGAGACGTTCGCGCAATTCGGTTTGGCCCATCAGAACGATCTGGAACAGCTTGCGCTCGTCAGTCTCGAGGTTCGAGAGCAGGCGAACTTGCTCAAGCAGTTCGAGCGTGAGGTTCTGGGCTTCGTCGATAATGAGAACCGACTCCCTGCCCTGCTCGACCTGCTGGAGCAGAAATTTATTGAGCATCGCGAGAATTTCCAACCGATCCATCCGTTTTGGGACGAGGTTGAATTCCATGGCGATGGCTTTGATCAATTGGTCGGCGTCGAGAACCGGATTGAGAATAAGCGCGGTCGAGTAGTTAGCGCCGAGTTGGTCGAGGAGAGCGCGGCAAAGCGTCGTTTTACCAGCGCCAACTTCGCCGGTGAGCTGAACGAAACCCTTTCGTTCGCGAATGCCGTAAAGCAAATGATTGAACGCTTCGCGATGTCTCGGGCTGAAGAACAGGAACCGCGGATTCGGCGTTATGCTGAAGGGCGGTTCATTCAGTCCGTAATATTGCAGATACATTTTGTCTCACCCTTTTCGCAATGTTGTAACGAAAGGGCCTGTTTTTAGCGAAGAAATTATCATGCCAACCTGGGACAATCGTGCGGGCAACTGAAAAGTAGAGGGCGAAATCAGGGTGTAGCAGCGAGAAAAAGGTTAGAGACTCCTTACGTCATCTTCTACAATGGTGACGCTTGCGAAAAGTTGTTGTCATTTTGTTGGTGGCTGTGGCGGCGGTTGTAGGATGGTGGCTTTGGCCGACGAGCGTTCACTATGCCAATTTGCCGCCGAACGCGAAAGGGCCATGGATTGCGCTTGGGGATAGCTTGACCGCTGGCTATGGAGCGAATCCAGCCAGTGATTATCCGACGGTGCTTGGGAAAAAATTGGGAATCACGATTGAAAACGCAGGCCGCAACGGCGAGACGTCACAAGATGGATTGAATCGAGTGGAGTCGATTGTGCAATTGCACCCGCGCGTCGTGTTGTTGTGTTTCGGCGGCAATGACGCGCTGCAACAGGTGCCGCGCGAGAAGACGTTTCGTAATCTGGGCACGATCGTTGATCGGCTGCAGAAGCAAGGAACGTTCGTGGTTTTGATCGGTGTTCGAAGTGCGACCTTGCGCGATAAAAACGCAGCCTGGTTCAAAGATCTGGCCCGAGAGAAACACGTGCTTTACGTGCCCAATATCCTGGACGGTGTGCTGACGCACCCGAACATGATGGCAGATGAGGTACACCCAAATGACAAAGGGTACGCGTTTATCGCGGAGCGGATTGGGACGGCGTTGGAGCCGGTGATGCCGCAATTGCGCTAGTCGTGTTCGATTTCGTCAGAGAGCTGATTTTTGCCACCGGCCTGCCGTGGGAAATGCTCGGCCATTAACGCTCCGGCACGACGAATCGCGTGGATGATCCCGCCGGTAAAGTCTGCTTTACGGAAATGGCCTGACATTTCGTGGGCCACTTCTTTCCAGAAATTGTCGCCACACTTCTGGTGAATGGCGACGTCGCCGATGATGGCGAACTTTCGAACTCGCGGTGCGACGTAAATGAGGACGCCATTGCGTTCCGTTGTTTTCGTCATGCCTAGCTTTTCAAAGCGGCGTTGGGCAGTAACGACCGCGTCTTCGGGTTCCTTGCGGCTGATGAAGATGCGGATTTCGCCGCACATCTTCGATTCGGCTTCACGGATTGCTCCGACAATTTGGTCGTGCTCGAGTTGGCTGAAAAAATCGCGCGCTTTCATTACCAGCTACCTCCTGCACCGCCGCCGCCGGTGCTGCCACCACCGCCTGAAAAGCTGCCGCCGCCGCTGAAGTCTCCTCCACCACCAGACCAACCGCCGCCGCTGGACATCCCACCCGTCCAAAAACCACCACCGGAGTAGCCGCGGTTATGGATCGTGTAACCACGACGCATCGTGGACCGCGCTATCAAGATTGGAATCAGGACGAACAGAAACATCAGGACGAACGGCCACATCGCTTGATTACCGCCGCGCCCGCGTTGTCGTTCGGCAACGGTGCGTCCGGTGCCTTTGTATTCGCCTTTCGTGGCGGCGATAACAGCATGAACACCTGCGGTGACACCACCGTTGAAGTCGCCTTGTTTAAAGCGCGGAACGATTTCGTTTTCGACGATGCGCTTGCAAGTTACGTCTGGCAGCGCTCCTTCCAAACCGTATCCGGTTTGAATGAAGAGCTTGTGGTCCTGGATGAAGATGAAAAGGACGACGCCGTTGTTTTTCTCCTTGGTGCCGACTCCCCAACTTCGAAATACCCGAACGGCGTAATCTTCAATCGCGGAATCCGTTTCCATTTTCGGATAAATGGCGACGACAAATTGATTGCCAGTATCGCGCTCGAACTGTGTGAGTTCGTTGTTTAGCTGTGTCGCGGTGCCCGGCGAGATGACGTTTGCGTAGTCGTTGAAATGGTTCTTAGGTGCAGGCGGAATGACTTCCTTCGCCTGCGCGATTGCGCAACAAAGCGTCAGCCACAAGATGACAATAGCACGCGTCACGGTTTAGCGGCTGGAGCTTTGGAGTTGAAGTCGAACTGCACTTTGGGCGCGGTTTCAGCGCCGGGCGTGGCGGTAAAATATGGCTTTTCTTTAAAACCCATCGCTCCGGCGTAAAGCAGGGTCGGAAACGATTTCAGGCGCGTATCGTACGATTGAACGGCGTCGTTAAAATCCCGACGAGCGACCGCGATGCGATTTTCAGTGCCTTCGAGCTGCGCCTGAAGGTCACGGAAATTCGCATTGGCCTTTAGGTCCGGATAGCGTTCGACGACGACGAGCAACCGCGACAATGCCGACGAGAGTTGCCCCTGAGCTTTGTCGAATTGAGCGAGCGTATTGGCATCGGCAGGCGCGACGTTTGGGTTGATGTTCACCTTACCCACAGACGCGCGCGCTTCGGTGATATCGGTCAAAGTCGATTTTTCGAAGTTCGCGGCACCGGAAACCGTGTTCACAAGATTGGGGACGAGATCAGCGCGGCGTTGGTAGTCGTTTTGAACCTGCGCCCATTTGCTGTTCACGTTTTGGTTGTCGACATTGAGACGGTTGTAGCCGCCGATGCCAGTTACCGCGACAATGATGACAAAGAAAATGAAAATGGCGATGAGCCCACCGACGACGATCAAAAGTTTCTTCATAATTCGTTATTCGTTCAACAACGGTTTACGCCACCTCACAGTATCGCACAATTACAATAGCGGGCGACGTTTGTAGAACCGGCAAAAGGAGAGTTCGCAACACATTCTGCACACAAGATGCTGATTTTGAGCAGCAACGATGACTGAGCGCACTTGGCGCAGTTCTAGCTACAGCTCATAATTAAGATATTTGATAAAAACTTAAACGATCGGAGCCACTGTGCAAACCGAAGAAATTTCAATGAACCGCGCCGGGTTGGAACTACCTCGCGCGCATAAAATATTTTTTGTCGAAGACGACAAAGAAATAGTCGCCATCTACAAAGAATCGCTCGAGCAACAGGGATTTGTTGTCGAGTCGGCGGAGGACGGATTGCAGGCCATCAAGATGGTTCGACTGGTTCAGCCCGATGTCATCGTTCTGGATTTGCTCATGCCGAAGTTAAACGGCGTTGACGTGGTCAAATATGTGCGAAACCACGCGGAAACCGCGAAAATTCCTATCGTCATTCTTTCGAACGCATTCATGAGTGACCTGGTGCAGCGCGCAGCGGATGCGGGCGCGAACATCGGTTTACTCAAATCGAATTGCACCCCGAATAAATTGATTGGCGTAATCAACAACGTTCTCGCGGGAGACGAGTTTGATACAAAGCACATGTCGCTGCTGGCGGCGCCGTTGCGAGATAAACGCGATGCTTCCACGGCCTTCACTCCCCCGGCAGCACCTGAAATACCACAATCACAGCCTCGGAACCTATCTGACATTCCACAGGAGCGGCCCAGTGCCGGTGGAACACAAATGCGGCATGCGTTCACCGTGACCGAGGCGCGCACCATTACGGAAATGCGCGCGCTGTGGCAAAATGTTTTACTGCACGACGGAGTGGCTGCACAGAAGCTCGCCATGAATGAGATTTGGACGAAGCTGCGTACGGTCAATGCCAGCGCGACGGCAGCTGGGTGTGTGTATATCGCTCGATTTACGGGCGCCGTGGAAAGCCTCTTGCGCGATCTCAACTCGGATCCTGAGAGCATCAATTATTCACGGATGTTGACCGTCGCCGAAGGCATCGACTTTCTCAAACATCTCTTTAACGCAACCGGTGGTGTCAATTTCGGCAGCCCCAACCCGAGTAGCGTGTTGTTAATCGATCCCGATATTGAATTCGCTTTCACACTAGAAAGAGCGTTTGCGAACTTCAACTTGCGTCTTATCCAGGCGACAGATTCGGCAACCGCTTCATTGCTGTTGGAACGAGATACGTTCGATTTGATGCTCGTGGAGAGCGATCTTCCGGACGTCTCTGGATTCAATTTCTCTTTGGGCACACGCTCATTACCAGCTCACGGCAAGACTCCGATCATGTTCGTGACCTCGAAGCTTGACGTCGATAGTCGGGCGCATGCCGTTTTATGCGGCGGCCAAGAAATCATAGGCAAACCGTTGTTGGCAAGTGAAGTCATTGTCAAAGTGCTGATGCAAATTATGCACGATCAAATCGACGCCGCGAAGCCAGCCTGATCTTAGTTCCCGATTACGCGATAGTAGCGTGAGGGCGCAACCAACGGTGCAAGTCGGCGATTCTGGCCGAAATCCGAGAAACTCGTAATCGGCGATGTGGCGTTCGTATTTCCTACTAATTGCCATTGATCACTGAATGCATCGCGAGACTCGATGCGCAACGACGTGCCAACGGGCGCGCTGATTTGAACATGCGTTGCTCCCAGTTCGTTGGGCGGAAATCAGTTCGATTGCGTTAAACAGGGAGGGCACATCCAATAAACTCACATCAAAGGAGACATTGTCCCACGTTGTTGCCCATGCGTTGTTCAACTGAACAGCAATAGTGTTCGTGCCAACCGTCAGCAGATTTTGAAACGGCGTCAGGTCGAAATACTTTGTTTCGTTACCATCGGAACTGACGGCGTTAATTCCGGATGTGATAATCTCCAAACCGTTTATCCACAATCGAAGTGGATACGTGGTGCCGGCAAAGTCATCCGTGCAATTGGCCTCCAGGAGGAGCTCTTCGAAATCAATGTCGCATAATGTGAATGTCGTTCGAAAGTAGTAAGACGGCTTGAACGCGGGAAGAGGTGTCGCAATGTTTGTCGGCCCACTTCCAGCGCCGAATTTTGCGGCACCGATTGGCCAGACGGTATCGGCAAAATTCGTAGTAAACCATGAGGCTGCGGGAGTGCTGTTGAAGTACCGCCACGGCGATCGGAACGGAAGCAGGACGTTCCAATGTGAATCGCTCAGCGGTGGCAGAGCACGAAAGAAAATATTATCGAGATAGATTGAGCCACTCGCGGGTGATGCACTTTGGAATCGATGGCGCAGTTCCACATTCGGGAAACCGACCGGCATCGTGAACACTCGATTCAAGTAAGTCCAAGGCGTTGCTGTTGGGCCAATGGCAAGCGGAGGCGTGAAGTAGTTCGGAAAAGGAAAAGTTGGACGCGCATTGTGGTCGTCGCCTGTCAATGATGAGGTCCATTCGAACCAATTCGTTGTCGCGGTTGTTAGACCGCCACTTTGCATGTATCCACCGAAACTGTAGAGCGTGCCGGCGCTGACGGGAAGGTAAGAACGCGGGGTGCCGTAGACGACGTACTGATTCAGATCCGTCAGTCGTCGTTTGGTTCCGCAGTTCCACCTGCATGGATTGATGGCCCTGGAAAGCGTTGCTCGACCCAATAACATTTGTCCATGGAAGATTCCCCGTATCCCATTTGTCCCAATGACTGTTGTCGTTCTCTTCGAAACCAGCATTTGCAATAAGGTTGCCATTGAGCAACGAAAGAACTGCGAACGGCGCGGAACGAACCTCTCTGCCGTTCACAATGGCTGCGAGTTCATAGATATATTGCCATCCGACATCGAAACCAGAATCAGTGTAATTGGTAGCGCTGTTTGGGAGAGTTGCGACCAGGTTGAAAACGCCAGTTTGGATCGGATGCGCGATAAAGCGATAAGCAGAAACAATGTTCGTCCCCTGCTCTGCCCATTCGAAATAGGCTTTTTCGTAACCGCCGATTTTTTTGGTCACGATCGGCGTATTTGGCGGAAATAGTGAGCGGACCAAGATTGCCGTCGCGTCGCGCGTTGCCACGATGTGTCGCCCATGAAACATTTGTCGCGTTATTGGCGCCGAAATTTTGGACGTAAACCTGACCGGCGAGAGAACGATAGACGACATCAAGCGAACCGTCGCCATTCACGTCCGCAAGAAACGGGATATGTTTGAGACCACCGGGGACATTCAGCTGTTTGTTTCAACGTCCCATCCAACGCAAAAACATAGAGAGCGCCACTGGATGGGTTGTGCGCCGGATCGTAGGTGCCGATAACGAGTTCCTGCTGACCATCACCATCAACGTCGCCGACAACAGGTGGAGTTGGAATGAACGGGAAAAAATTCTTCGGCCAGCCCGGTCGATCGACCAATTCAACACCGTTCCAGGTGCGGAAATTAATTTCGTATGAGTGCGTGAAACTGACAACGTCGATGCGATTGTCGTGATCAGGATTAATCGGGAAAGCGCAGGCGTTGTTAAACCAACCATTGTTGTTCGTGATCGTGACCGCCTGTTTCCATTTACGCCACAGGAGCGCGCCATCATCGTCGAGAAATGATTCATGGGGTTGCCACAAACAATTGAATTGGGTCGTGACTGAAAGCACTTCGTCCAGGCCATCGCCATCAATGTCACAGGGATAAATATCAATGCCTTGTTGATAGAAACCAGAAGTCATGCGCAAATTCTTGCCAAACATTTTGTGCAGTTGACCATTGCCATAGAAACCAAAGGGCTTGGATTTATCAAAGCAAACGATGCTGTCGCTGTCGTTGAGCACATAGGTTTCGAGTCCCCCTGCGGTTTGCGACCGACCGAGCCCGAGACCTGATTCGACGAGCTGGTGGAGATGGTAAACGTAATCTTTTGCACCGGTGAGCGCGTTAAAAAACACAACACCGCCGGACCACGACTCTCCAACAGTGCCCCATTCGCCACCGCCAAAGATGTCGTTGATAAAGGGGTTGTAATCCTGTTGACCACCATCGGGTCAGGATCGATCTTCCACGCAGTCGCAATTTGTTTTACGCCAGTGCCACCGAAGTCGGCAACATCGGCGACGAAACTTGTGAGGAGAACACCGCGTTCGCCGGTAATGTCGGCATGAAATTGATTATCTGTCGTCAGATAGAATCCATTGGTGACAACCTGATAGCCGCTTTGCGGAATGTAATTTTGATAGGTTACGGCGTTTGACCACATGACCGAGCCGTTGCCGCGCAGTGCGATGAGTCCGTTGCCGCGATAAAAATAATCTCCATTTTGCCATCGCCATCGAGATCATAGAGCGTCGGCGAAGTATTCATCTCATCGGAACCGCTGCTATAGGGAAACCCGGCAGCGCGTGCCGTTCCATTTAAAGGCATCGAGGAACCATTGACCGTTATTGTCTCGATATGGAACAACAATCTCCAAGGCGGAATCCGAATCCAAATTTCCTACAGCAAGTGTGCCCATGTGCCAACCGCCTGTGCCTGCCTGAAAACTGGACAGCGTTGTCGCGGTAGCCGTGGAGTAAGAGAAAAGCAGACATGCAGAAGCCCATATTGCGACAGAGAATAAGTTTCTGAAGCAATTGAACTCCTTAATCTGACAACGGCAGAACCGTGTCGCGCCCACAATACCTTTGGCGCGTTGCATGCCCCCATAGGTAGCTCGAAACGTGCCACGACTGCTATTCAGGCGGTCGCGATTACGAAACAAAGACAGTTGCCGAGTCGCCGAAAAAGGAGAATTTGTATATGAACATCATCGTTTATAAAAAAACCGGCTGTCCCTGGGCGCAGGATGTTGAAGACTTCCTGAAGGAAAAGGGGCTTCAATACGAGGAAAGAGACATGATGAAGAAATCGCAATATCGGGATGAAGCGCAGCAACTATCAGGGCAGTCAAGGAGCCCGACGGTGATTATCGACGACAAAGTATTTCCAGACACTGATGTCGACCATCTTGAAGAATATTTTGAATCGCGCGGTGTCGGCGTTTAGCGCTGTAACAAACGTCGAAGTTGCGTCCGCGGGCGCCTCGATCGTCGTATCGGTCCAAACGACAAAGTCTGACTGGCGCTATTTTTCTTATCAACCGGCCATTGAGCGGCGATTCGGTTCTGAAGCTCTTCGTCGCTCCAACCGCGTTGGCGCAGACGAATGATTTGGGTTTCGTTGTGAACACGCAAGGCAGACTGTCGCGCTGAAAATGCAGATTGAGCGTTGGTTTCAAATAGCAGCGGGATGATACGCGGCTGCTGCGTTTTATTTTCGTCTCGCCATTGTTGCGCGGCGTCAAACCACACTGCACGGAATCGTCGGATGCAGAATCGATTCCAATTTGGCGCGCTTAACGGGATCGCGAAATACTTCCGCAGCGAGTTCCCTCCGTAAGAGTTCTCCTTTTTCGTTGATCAATTGATCGCCCAATTCGCGTTTGATTTCGTTTAAAGCCGGTTGACCGGTTTGCACGATATCTCGCGCAATCTGGTCGGTATCAATTACTGCAACCCCAAGTTTTTGCAAAATACCGGCGGCAGTGGACTTTCCCATTCCAACTCCGCCAGTTATTCCAAAAAGCGTCACGTTGTTAGTGAGGCATGCGGAATGCGCGATAGTAACGGGTCGATGAACCCGTTGCCGCGCTATCGGTGATGGTAAATGTCCCGCCGACTGGCGTGTTGGTGCTGATCGTAATCCAGTTCGTCAGATCAGTTGAGAATTGCGACGATGTATGGTTCGCCGGTTTGACCATTAAGTGTTAATCTGGAAGCCGGTTCCATGCTGGTATGTGCCAGTCAACTGGGCGCTGGCAGCTTGAGTGACCGTGTTGACAAACGATGCGGTGTTGTCGATTCGTATACAGATCAGTGCATCGGCTGAAACAGTTGCGCTGAATTAGTCATGGCTCCAGAGGCTAACAGCCTGAACGCGAATGAATGCCGACCGGACTGGAACCTGAAGCAAGCGATGGGAGACGGCAGTTAAGAAGATTGCCGCTGACGTCTGTGGTGCCGGATGCGATGGATGCAGAGACCAACGACACGCCGGCCGGCAACGTGTCAGAAATCACAACATTAGTTGCGGCCGCAGGACCGGCATTATCAACTGTGACAACGTAGTCGACTAAATTGCCCGTGAGCAGGCTGGCAGGCGTGCCGGCCATGGTCAATGAAAGCGCTGCAGCCGGATTGACAGTATTTGCCACAGTCAATGTCAGCGACCAACCACCAATGCTACCTGAATTACCCGCAGCGTCGTCGAGAACGTAGAGCGACCACGTTCCGTTCGCAGGGCTGCCGTTGAGCGCGCTCATCGTTGTGCTGGACGTGCCTGAGAATGCCGGGAAATGAAGTTGGCGAAAATGCGGAAGGTTTATAGCTGCCAGAAGTAATCTGCGCGGTGGCCGACAGATAGCTTGCTGCAGCGTCGTCCACTGTAATATCGACATTGGCAATGCTATGCGCGCCGCCGCAATGTGCCATTGCGATGACACTTTGGCCGGTTGGGCTGACGAGCAGAACGTTGACGTCGTTCGGGAACGTATGGGTTACCTTGCTCAGCTTGAGCACAGCTTTGCTGACAACACCCGGAACGTTCGAGATTGTGATCGTTGATGGATAAGGCGAAGCCGGTCCGGCTGAAGGAATTGTGACGCCCACGCCATTGGTGTATGAACTGGTTGTGGGAACTACGAACGAAAACGTTGGCGCGGGAAATTCATAGACGCCGTCTGCTAATGCCAGCTGAAGCACATTTGTGCTGCCCGCCGGCTGTGTTCCGATGAACGAATAGGTTGCAATAACGCTTGCTCCTGGAGCGATGCTGCCGAACTGCTGGAAGCCGATAATCGGAACGACGCCGCCGTTGTTTTGGACCTGGCTTTGTAGGTTCGTGGTCGCAGCGGTCCCAATATTCTTCAACGTGATCTGGATCGTGACAGTTTCGTTCGGGTCAACAGCACCGTTTTGAACGCCGTTTTCTAACACCAGTTTGACACCCGTTGGAACGATCACTGGCACCGGTTGCAGAACCGTTGAAGGGATGGCAACTGAATTGTCTGCGTTATTTGCATCCGATGAACCGCTGACAACAGCTATAGTGTTGGTGACAAGCCCAGCAATGCTCGGTGCTACTGTAATCGTTGCGGTTGCCGCCGAATGAGGCGCCATGTTGCCAAACGCAATCGTCACGAGATTGCCACTTACACCGGCTGTGCCCTGGCTCGCAGTCGAATTGACGTAAGTGAAACCGGCGGGCAGCGGGTCGGTCAACGTCGCATTGAGAGCAACGTTCGGACCGCGATTCGTTACACCGATCGTGTAAACGAGATTATTGCCGATGGTAATTGGGTTGACTGAAGCCGTAGCGGACAGACCAAGATCAACAATTGGCAGAGCGACATTCACGGAAGGCGTCGCTGTATTGTTGCCAAAGTTAGCATCGAGTTCATTGGCACCGACACTTACCGAGTCCGTTTGTGTTCCGACAGCAGTTGCCTTTGCGGTAACGGTGAAGATCACATTACTGCCCAACGCAAGTTGTGGGAGCGTGAACACGATCGTTTGGCCGCTGGTTGTGTAAGTTGATTGTGGCGGGCCGGAAACGGAGACGAGCGACAACCCTGCGGAAAGCACGTTTGTCATCTTCACGCCTGTCGCGGCAGCCGGGCCATCGTTCTTGACCCCGAGTTGGAACGTTACATTGTCACCAACCAAAGCTGATGTCGGCGTTGCCGGATTTAATCCAGCGGTGACTGCCAGTTCAACCAGAGGATTGACCGGCTGGGCCGTCGTAATTGCAATGCTCCAACCACCTGCGATACTGCCTGAATCGCCCGTTGAATCATCAGCTACATACAATGACCATGAGCCGTTTGGATTGGAGCCTCCGAAAGCAGCAATATTTGCGTCATAAGGTCCGACAGGCGGCGCGGGCGCGTTGGTTGGGAACACATAAGCAGGCGTATAGGACGCCGGCGCGTAACGCGTGGAAATCAACTGATTGTCGCTCGGGATTATCGTAGAAGCCGCAGAATCAAAGATAGGGCTGATATTCGACACTGGAATGTCGCCACCGGCGTGGGCCATCAGAATCGATTTGCGTCCTGTAGGATGCACAACAAGCGTGCCGATATCTTGCGGAAACGTATGTGACAGCCCCGCCAACGTCACAGCGACTCGCGACACAAAGCCAGTGATACCTGACACCTGGATCGTGGACGGATATATCGAAGCGGCCTTCGGTCCGGAAGCCGTGGCATCAAGAATGGTAATTGCTGCGGAATTCGAAAACACCGTCGTGGTCGGAAGCGCAAACGTATAATTGATCGTCCCAACATTGGTACCGTTATTTTGAACTTGAAGAGTGGCTGTGACGCTGCCGCCGTTTGTCCCAGTCGCAGCAAACGTAAATGGAGCCGAACCAATGCCATTGACTCCAATGGCACCATAGGACTGCTGGCCGCTTGGGGAATTCACGCCATTTCCAGACAACAAGGTCGCCGTAACCGATGATGCAGTGATGTTACCCTGGTTCTGCAAGCGCAGTTGGAGCGTTACAGTTTCGCCGATGTCGATAGTGCCGTTTGCAGGCGGGATACTTTCAGCAGTGAGCGTCGCTCCTGCGCCAGCAATCTTGATAAAGGGCTGCTGCACTGGTGTGTGCAAGATAAAGTTATTATTGGCAGTGTTCGGATCATTCTGAACCGAAGACACACTTGCCGCCGACAGAATGGTCGTCGGCAGTGCCGGAGCTTTCGCATAAACAATCGCAGTAACGACCGCGCCGGGCTGCATTGTCCCGATGTTTGCGGTCACGGCGCCGTTCTGATTCGAGATTGTTCCCGTCGTGATCGTGTTACTGAGAATGGTCGCACCACCTTGCACCGACTGAGACATTTGCACCGCCTGGGCAAGGCTCGGACCGTGGTTCACAACCGTGATGGTGTAGGCGAAGTTGCTATTCAGAAGAACGCTGGCCGGATTCGCAACCATGGTGATTTCGAGGTCAGCAGCGGGATTCACGGTCGTCGAAACGGAGGCATGGTTGTTTCCGGTGACAGGATCGAAAATAAAGCTGTCGGACGCTACTTGTGCAGAGGCATTGAAGATCCCCACGGCTGTTGGGCTGACGACAATCGTCACTGTCGCTGTGGAACCTGCGGAGATATTGCCGAGGAGCGTTAAAATACCTGCCGAAGAATTTGCAAACATTCCCTGGCTCGTGGTCGAAGAAATAAATACCACGTTCGCCGGCAGGAGGTTCGTTAGAACGACCCCTGTCGCAGTGAACGGCCCATTGTTGGTGACAACCATGGTGTAGGTAAGCGTTCCACCGGCGAGGACGGGGTTCGGAGCTCCAATCATTGTCACCGCAATATCAGCAGTTGGCTTTTCGACGCGTGTTGTAGCGGTTGCCGAGTTGTTCGAATGATCCCCGTCGACTGAAGGCGAACCAACATTCGCGGTGCTGGAGATGATCCCGTTGGTCAGCGGCGTAACAGTGACGGTCACGGTCGCAGTACCGTAAACAGATAAGCTGCCGATGTTAGCAGTGACGGTGCTCAACGACTGATTCACGGCTCCTTGCGTCGTTGTTGCGGAAACGAATTGAACGCTCGGGGGTAGCGATTGGTTCAAGACCACCGCCTTCGCCGTCGCCGGGCCGAGGTTCGAGACAACCATCGTGTAAGTGAGGTTGCTGGTGACGAGCACTGGATCCGGGTTGTCGGTTATTGTGAGCGACAGGTCTGAACCAGGACATTCGCCGCCGCCGTCGGTGCATACATATGGGGCGATCGACAACGACCAACAATTGAGCGTGCCAACGTCAATAAATACCTGATCCACGATGTGCAGATACCAAGTGCCATTGACGTTGGTGCCGGTTTTAAGATTAAACGTGGCGAGCGCTTGTTGCGGTTGGAAAGAACCGACATATGGCGGCAAACCGGCAGTTATTGAATTCGTCGCATTGTCGTCGAATGTCGTGCGATTTGAATCTGGCGTGCAGTTGATGCCGTAGTTGTCACCATTAAAGCCGTTATTTTGCGACAGGAGAACTTTGGTACCGTCGGGCGCGATGAGTTCCATCATCAAATCGGAATCGAAGGTATGGGAGATAAACATTGACGCGGTCACGTGGGCAATCCCACCCAGAATATTTGTCACGGTTATCGGCGACATGATGCCGGTCTGATTAGCGTCAGGGATTACGACGGCGGTGTTGTTCTGGAATAAAATGGGAGCCCCATTTGTGCCGGTGAGAATTGTGATAGCGTTCGTCCGAATGTCCTGGTCCGAAGTGATGATGAGGTCAAACTGGAGCGGCGTGCCGCAGACCAGTTCAGGAGTCGTGCTGATCCCGAACGGCGTCAGACAAACAGCCGCATTTGTACCGGGAATGACGGGCCAGGTTGAAAAAGGTTGAGTGACAAACACACCGACGGTCTTTGAAATCAGTTTTGCGGAAATGCTTCCGACGATGAGCGTGCCCCGGTTTGTAAGGGTAATATTCATCTGGTTGCATTCGTCGGGATCGACGATTCCGTTATTGTTGCCGCCGAGGAGCGAGTTGGTGAAATAGCCAAGGCCAGGAATATTGTATGATTCGATAACGCCGACAGTCGTCGAATTGATCGGAACGAACGCTCCCGCACCCATACCCCGCTTGGCGAATCCGCGCCAGATTTCATCGGCATTTGCTGCGTTGTTGTCAATACGGTCAGCTGCGAGGATTGCATCGCGAGATTCAAGAAAGGTCGGATTAGCCGGACAGAGCTTCATCGCGTCAGTGGTGAGCTGCAGCATTTTCTGGTTGCCAATGTCGCCATATTTGGTGATGAGGTTTGCGCGCACTTCCCAAAGAGCACTGCACCAAACTTCGCCTGCATGATGCACTTCGTCCGCTTCGTTCGGATCAAACGGTGAGTAGACGGGGCTGTACGGAATGCCGGTGTGCGGACTGACTTGGGTTGGGTCGATGTCCTTTAGGGTAAACGGATTCTTGCTCATGTCCGTTGTATAAGGATAGTGACGAACACCAAAGTAGTAGTTCGCGGTCATGCCAAAGAACTGATAGGTATCGTAACCGCCGAGAGCGTAATTGCCATTAACATCATCGCCTGGCTGGCTGAGAAGGGATAATGCGTAGAAGTCCGACCATCCTTCTCCCATTTCGGACGGTTGTAGTTCGGTGATCGAAACACCGCCGCCAACAAGGCGCGTGCTTACGCCATGCGTACTCTCGTGCAGGTAAACTTCCTGATCCACAGCGCCGTCACGAATTGGCGTTGGGAAATCGAAAACAAATTCAACAATATGACCAGATTGTCCGTCCGGTGCCGATAGGAAGAATGAGTTATCAGCGATTCCAACATCGGCGCCAAATTGCGTGTGCGCAATAATCGGATCCCCACCCAAGCCACCACGATTAAAATTATTTTGCTGATAGTTACCAGCAGCTTCGGTAAAGCCATAACCGTAGAGCGTGTCGTGATACCAATTTTGCCAATAAAACATATGAACCACTGAAGCATCTGAATACGTGCTCGGATCACTATTCAAATTGATCGGTATGTCGAACACACGATTTGGATTGCCAGTCGGACGCGCGCGGTCGGGCTGGAAATCGCCGTCGCGATCGAGAAACACATCCACGTTATTTCCGGTCGTCGAGTTGTTATTATCGTCGATCCAGCCGTTTGGCGATGCGTTGGTGTTCAACGCGGCAATTGTCACGAGAGTGCGAGCAACGGTTGTAGGTTGGAAGCTGGATGGAGTAGACAAGCCGGGAGAGAACGGAGATGGGCTATCGCTCGTCCACACGCGGTAGCTGGCATCGCTGATATGGCAGGTCAGATTCTGACGCAGCAGGATTTCACCGGTCTGCGCATCAACAAGTGTCTGGAAACGTTCCACAGGCGTACCGACTGTGACGAGTACTTGCCAGCATAAGCGAACAGTGTTGGCATCCATCGGCAACCAAGTGAGATGAATGTAAGAATCGCCATAAATCTTACCGGGCGCTTTCAGGTTCTGCGCCTGTTCAGAACCATTAGCATCGGACACCGTTTGGATGTCATCAGCGTTTAGAGAATTTCCAACATCTTGCGCAGCCAAAACCAACGCCTGCCGTGCGGAAATGGGCAAATTGGCTTTTAGCGCCGCGCGGGTCGCGGCGTCCTGATGTGCAGCCGCAGCTGGATCAGGCAGAAAATGCGTCGAAATGTTAACGAGTTCACTGTTCTTAGTCACGTGACCCATGAGCACTGCCTCGAATACCGAAATATCATCCAGTTGCTGTTCCCAGATCATGGTATGCAGGCCATTGTGCGCTGTCGTGTAATCGCGTTTGACCTTTGCACCATTTAATACTTCGCCGCCATGGCCGAAGAGAGCTGAGTGCTCGTTGAGGAATGATTTAATAATCTGCTGATGCGTTGCATTTTGCGCGTGGCTTTTGGCCAGAGCACCGCCCTGCCCGTTTGGTCCAGTGAGGAATCCATCGGCTGATTGCACCCAGTGCGGCGTATTCAGAAGGCGGTCGACACTGACTTTTGCGCCCGGCACAAGTTGTTCGAGCTTGTGTAAACCATTTTTCTTTTGCGCGGGTAACTCCGGTGTAAGCATCGCATGTCGTTTATCAACATTCGGCGTGGGCGCATGGTCGCGATTGAACGCTTGTTGCGCACTGGCGCACTGCACAAGCGGCGTCAGCAAGAGCGCCGCGATGATGCAAGATGCCTGCCGCAAAACCCGGGCGGCGCAATTGATTTGTGAGGTTGTGGGTCGGTTTTTCATGGACGATGAACTATTGCGCTCGCAGACGGAAGAATCGCGCGGAATTGGATGAGGACACCTGGAATTGGTATTGCCCGTTCACCAGCACTGCCGAGGAATCGGTCACTGGCGTCCACACACCAGAAGGTGCGAGGCTGGTTGTTTGCTCAATGACAAAGTTGCTTCCGGCCCACCCAGGCCACGTCAACACCAAACCGTTCTGGGCGGCAAACGCCCCGAGCGCTGGCCCGTCAATTTCAACTTTCGTAGAAGCGGTGTTGTTGCCCTTGAGGGGATCAAACGTTGCGCTGGCAACACGAACCGTTACCAGATTTGTCGTCCCGCCTAAGCCAACCGCCGATGCAGTAATCGTCACTGTCGGCGAGGTATTCGGATCCGAGTTCACTGGCAAGTCGCCGAGCGCAACCACGACGAGCCCGGTTGAGTTCGTAGTAATTACAGCAGAGCCGAGACTGCTCGAAACGCTTTGCAGCGCCAATCCAGCGGGCAATTGGTTGGTAAGCATGACGGCGGCTGCAGTCGAGAACCCGTTGTTGATTGCCCTCATCGTGATGGTGACATTGGTGTTGATCAGCACCGGGTTCGGACTAACCGAGATGGCAGCAGCCATGTCGGCTTGCGCTGTATCGACTTCAGTCAAAACGCTTGCGATGTTGTTCGCCAGGTTCGGGTCAAACTGGTCTGCCACAACTGTGATCGTATTGGTGAATGTTCCAGTCACATCAGCGCGCACGAAGATGTCGAAGCTTTGCGTGCCATCCTTGAGCAGGTAGGCCAGCGGACAGCTCAACGTGTTGCTGCTGATGTTGAAAGTGCAGTTGCAAGTGTTGGATAGATACGTCATACCGGCAGGCAGCGCATCAGTGAACACAAGATTGGTAGCGCCGGCAGGTCCGTAGTTACTGAACGTAATGTGGTAGTTAACAACGTTACTGACAGTCGCGGGAACAAGTAATTGTGTCATGCTGACTGCGAGATCGGCACTCTGGTCCAGGCGCGCGCCTGTCGTTAAGTTAAGGATCCAGCCGTTGTTAATCGTGCCGCTGTCGTGGTAAGTCGAGTCGACGATATACAGCGACCACAGGCCATTCGGGTTGATTCCGTTGAAAGCACCCATCGACACCTGGTAAGGTCCAGGCGGAGCGTCTGGGAACGACGGATAGAAAAACGGCTCGCTCGCGGCCGTGCCGAGCGTTGGCTTGTTAGTGCCAGTCGTAATTGGCGCCTCATTCGGCAATGCTGGATATGAATCATCGAACGTCAGGCGAACGTTGCTAATGCTGAAAGGCCCACCATCCGCTGCCATGAGCAGTGTGTTCGGAGCAGACCCGCTCGAATTATTTGGAGCTGCCAACAATGCATCAATGTCGTCAGGATACGTGTGGCTCACGCCGGCCAACGTTGCCGTGACTTTCGCAACAGTTCCGACCACGCCAGAGACGTTCATCTGTGCCGGATATGGCGTCGCTTTAGTCGGTGCGTTTGAACTGTCATTAATCACGATCGTGGCCGAATTCGTGAAGGAATAGGTGTGACCACCAATCGGGAATGCGAACAGGCCCGTTCCCAACGGTCGACGAATAGCGCCGACAACATCCTCGAGCACGAAGGTCGCAGTAATCGTTTGTCCGTTTGTCGCATTCGCTTTGAACGAAAAGCGCTGAGACACAGACGGACCATTCTCGATGAGCGTCCCGTACGATCCCGAGTTACCCACACCATTATAAGGTGTCGCGGCAGTCGCGTTCGTGACGCCGTTGGTATTCAGAAGCGTCGCGATTAGGTTCGTTGTGTTACCACCACCCGTATTGCGGAAGGCGAAGTAGAGCGTGACGGTTTCGCTCGGATCAATCAAACCGTTGACCGGACCGCTCTCGCTCAAGAGCGCAACACCAGCGGGAACAACCAGACTGCCGTTATCTTCAACAATCGTCAGCGTTGCCGTTGTTGGCGTAATCAGCACTGCGCCCGTTGAAGGATTGGACAGCGTTAACACCACCGTTTTATCGCCGGTAATGATGTTGTTATCTTGAACGACAACATCGAACGTCTTAATCGTCTCACCGGGCAGGAATAAAAGCGTGCCGTTGGTGGCCGCGTAGTTAATCGGGGCGGTTGCCGACCCATCTTTGGTTGCGAAATCTACGCTCGCCGATCCGTTGGTAACACTGGTGCGTTGCACAGTGATCGTAACGGCATGCCCGTTCTTCAATACACGATAATTTGCGCTGGAGAACCGCAGTCCGATATCGTTGTCCAGCACAGTCAGCACAGCATTGGAGCTGGTAATTTTAGCTCCGGTGGAAGGATTGAACAGGTTCAAGAGCACCGTTTGGTCACCGTCAACAGCCGTGTTATCAATGATCGGGACAGTAAACGTCGCGGTGGCCTGGCCATTGACGAATGTCAACAAACCGTTCGTGCCAACATATCGTAATCCGGCGCGGGCGGTGCCGTCAGCCGTCGAGAAACCGACAGTAACAGTCCCGGTATTAATGGAACTTCGGTTGACTGTGATCACTGCGTTCGTCCCGCCTTCATTGACGACGTAGGTCGGGCTCGAGTAGCTCAGGCCAGAGTGTGTATTGATAATCGTCACCACAGCCGAATTAGGCAAACCAAGGAAGGTGTTTGGCGCCGGGTTCCTCAAGATAATAGAAAACTGTTCATCTGCGGTGATCTGACCGTCGTCCAGAATCGGGATGAAGATCAACTTGGTCACTTCACCGGGTCCGAACGTCAACGTTCCCGACGTTGTTGTGTAATCCTCACCGGCCACCGCGACACCGTTAGTGCTCAGCGCGTTGGTGGTTGAATAGTCGACGGTCACAGTTCCGTTCGTTCCACTGTTGCGAACAACAGTGACAAACACAGAACCGGCATCCTGACGCACGAAGTACGCCGGATTCGCGAACGTGAAGTTCACATGATCATCGTTGATCGTAACCGTGGCAGCGCCAATCCCTCCGATGATCGCCCCGCCTTGCGGATTACTCAAAGTAACGTTGAAGATTTTATCCGGCTGGACTGTCGTGTGATGAGCGATCGGAATGTTCACCGTCTTTGCAATTTCGCCATCGGCGAAATTCACCACAACGCTCGTCGTCGTGTAATCCTGACCGGCAATTGCCGTGACGTCAGATGTTGTCAGCTGAACGGAAACCGGGCCGGTACTGCCGTTCGTGCGCAACACATTAATCGCGACTGCGCCGCCAGATTGAATCACGGAGTAATTGGTTTGCGACAAAGTCAATGCACCGTGGCCAAAGCTCGATTCGGCAATCGTCAGGGTAGCCACATTCGGCGAGACAAGATATCCGCCTTGCGGATTGCTCAATTGCAGCCCCACCGTTTGATCACCGTCAACCAGCCCGTCGTTGAGAATCTGGATGCGGAACAGCTTGTTACTTTCGCCGTCGTTGAACACAAACGTGTTCGTCGTCGGAACGTAATTGATGAACGGAATAGCACTGCCGCCAACCGTTGCCACATCGACCGAGATCGTGCCAATTGTACTGCCAGTACGAATAACTGGAATCACTGCTGAGCCGGACGGAGTGTTTTCGGCCACTCGGGTACTGAGCCGCATCAAATGACACACCGCTGTCGTCATTGATGATGGTCAGGATAGAATATGGCTGAGGTCCGAGAGCCCCGTTGTGCGCATTGAGAATCAAATCCAGGAATCGATCGCCGTCGACAAGGTTGTTGTCGATGATGGGGACAATCACCGTCTGATATGTTTCGCCACGAGGGAAGATAATCGTATTCGTCACACCAACGTAATCGATGCCCGCAACCGCCGATTCATCGCGAGTAATCACATCGAAAGATGCAGGATTGACCGAAGACGTTTCGGTACCTTCAATTCTGCGCAACGTGATAATGGCGTTGGTTCCGTTTTCATTGACCACGTACTCTGCTGAAGTGAACGTGACTTTACCCTCGCCTTTGATTGCACCTCCGGCCAACCGGGCAATGCAACCTTGTGCAATATTGTCGAAATGCGTAAAGCCGCCGCCGACGATGATCTGGTCGTCTGCCTGCAATACCATGGTGCCGACAAAATTATCGGCTCCTGCTCCGAAGTTAATGCTGGGGTCAACCGTTCCATCTGCAGCAAGTCGGGTCAGGCGATAACGGGTTACCCCGTTCGCCTGGGTAAATTCGCCGGCTACGAGAACGCGGCCTTGTGAATCAAGCGCCAGCGACAGCACTGAATCGTTCGCACCCACGCCGACATTGAACGTCGGATCCACAGTACCATCCGCATTCAATCGAGCCACGTGGCTAAGAGCTGTTCCGTTAACAGCGGTAAACAGTCCACCAACGACAATCTTACCGTCTGGCTGAACCGCGATCGCACGCACAGAACCATTTGTCCCGGTGTCAGGGTTAAACGTCGCATCAAGTGAACCGTCAGGATTCAAACGTGCGATGTGACCGTGCGGCACTCCATTGAAAATGGTGAAATCACCACCAATGACGATTTTGCCGTCCGCCTGCTGCGCCATTGCAAAAATCGTGCCGTCAACTCCGACAACACCATTTCCGGGATTGAACGTCGGATCAACGGTCCCGTTGTCATTGATGCGCACCACGCCGTTGGCAGGGAAACCGTTGAAGGTTCCAAATGCGCCAGCGGCATACATTTGACGATTTTGCTTCGGTCCAAAAAACGTTTCCACCAGTGCATAGATTGCACCATCTGCGCCAGCGCCCGGATTGAACGTCTCGTCCAAACTTCCATCCTGGTACAAGCGTGCGATTTTGTGCCTGAAGACATTGTTGACGGTGTCAAATGCACCGGCAATCACGATCGGGCCATTCGTAAATCCGCTGGGAATCTGATTCGTTGTCTGAATCAGGATTGCGCGAACGGTGTTATCTACTCCGCTGAAGCCATTTCCAAAGGTTGTATCAGTTGTGCCATCTACATTTAGTCGTGCGATACGATTATGCACCTGATTATTGGCCAGCGTGAAATCGCCGCCGGCGACCAGTTTTCCATCCTGCTGCAATGCTGTCGCCAGGACGAAATTGTTAAATCCAGGATTCGCATAGGTCGTGTCGACGGAACCTGCGGGCGTGTGATACGTCTCGTCATCGATGATGGTCGCAATCGCGTTCGTCAATGCAACTGCATTGGTAGGAGGGGGTGGCGTTTGATTGGTCAAAATTAGACCGAACGTCCGGTTCGGGTCCTGACTATCGTTATTGCGCACCGGAACATCGAAGCTCTTGCTGAGTTCACCGGGCAGGAATGTAAGAACGCCGCTCGTCGGCGTATAATGGCTGCCCGGTTGAGCATAGATGTTGGCGTTCGTTCCAAGCGTAAGCGTTGAAAACCCTGCCGACACGGTTCCGGCTGTGCCACCGGTTCGAGAAACCGTCACACGAAGGGAACCAGCATCCTCTGTCACATTGAAGTTCTGCACAATGAAAGCGAGTTGTCCGTTGAAATCTTCATTGAGAATATTTAGAACAGCATTCGCCACCGTGCCCAGCACGTTAGTGTTGTTCGAGTTCGAAGGATCGCTCGCCACGACGGGGTTCGTGAGCGTTAACTGGACCGTCAGGTTTGATGTGACGATGCTGTCATGAATGAGCGGCACGTAAAAGGATTTCGGCGTAATATCGGTATTGTTCCATCGCAACGTGCCGTTGGTGCCGACATAGTTCTGTCCATTGGTAGCAGTGATATCGCCAGTCTTGAAGTCGACCGCAATCGCCCCGACGCTGCCGCCAGTTCGGTTAACCGTGATTTTGGCAGATCCAGCAGCTTCACCGACAGAATAGGCTGCGGCACTGAAGTTCAGGTGGCCTGGAGCAAAGTTGTCGTCGATGATCGTAACGACCGAGTTCGTCGGCAAAATGCTGATATCATTCGTCGCGTAGTTGCCGGGATTGGACGAAAACGTCATGCCGACGTTGAAGAACTTATCCGCCTGGGCAACGTTCGTGCTGACGATCTTCACCTGAAAGGTGCGGCTGGACACGCCGGGCCCGAAGGTGAGCGTTCCATTTGTTTTCACATAATCGACTCCGGCCAACGCCGTTCCATTCGCCGTGGCGAAATTGACTCCCACGGAACCGGTCAACCCGTTCGTCCGCAGAAGTGTGACCGTGACCGTGCCAGCTTTGCGGCTCACGGCATAGTTCGTCGACGAGAACCCAAACGTGCCCGCATAGTAATCATTGTCGATAATTTGTAGTTTCGAATCACGATTCCCGAACGCTACTCCGAGGGGAATTGTTTCGCCGCCAAGGGAGAAAGTGCTGGTGCCGTCGGGCTGCAACAGATCCAACAACGCTGACCGATTGCCATCAACCAAGCTGTTGTCATTAATATTGAGATACAACGGGATGGTTGGCTCCTTCGTATTAGGCGTTGGGACAAGGCTCTCGCTCGGGCCGGAAAAACCATCGCTCTTCATCCAGCCCCACTGAGTAGGAAGAATGGTAGTCGTCGCGGGCCAATAGGTCTGGTACGTCGGCTCCTTCGTGTTGTTCGCATTTAAACTGAAGTCGTTCGACGTCGCCGCTCCCGGTCCAACCGGAAGGAAGTTCGTATTGAAATTAACTGCCACGGCACCAAGGGTACCATTCGTCCGAAGCAGGTTGATGAAGCAGCCTTTTACACCGGAATTTTCATCCGCGGTATAGGTATTCTTGGTCAGCAGAACGTTGCCCGGTCCCGGCGTCGCTCCGCCGATGAGACGCGCCACGTTGTAACGGTCGCGTATGTCATCGCGCGCGCCGCCACCGCCAACACGTTGGAAGCCGCCACCGATCATCACGTTGCCATTGGATTCCAAGCCGATCGCAAGCACAAAATTTCGCGCGTTATTCGGGCTATACCCATCGGTCACATCGTAAACGGACTCGTTGTGAAAATGGTTCGGCAAACCGGCAAACTGATTGTACGCCGTATCCATGAAGCTGGTATCCAACCAACCGTTCGTCAGCAACCGGGCGACACCCACGCGTCGCGTATCGTTGATGTTGTTGAAACGACCGCCGATAAGAATTCCCCCGTCACTCTGCAGTGACACTGCATAAACAGTCGAGTCGACGCCGGTTCCAACGTCTAGCGTAGGATCGTAAGAACCATCAGAATTGATACGCACGATACCATTGGCTTGAGCGAGGTTATAGGAAGCGAATGCACCACCAATCACGAGCTTGCCATCCGCTTGCACCGCGATCGCATAGACGTTGTCGTCAAAGCCGCCGCCAGAGTTGAAGGTGGTGTCAAGCGAGCCATCCGTGTTCAGTCGTGCAATATGCGCCTGCGGAACGCCGTTGACCTTAGTAAATTGGCCGCCGATAACGACCTTGCCATCGGATTGACCCGCAATGGCGAATACCGTGTCATTCGCTCCTGATGATGGAGCGAAGCTCGCGTCCAACGAACCATCCGTGTTGATACGAGCGATTGCGTTGCGATTCGTCGCATCATAAGCACTGAATTCACCTCCGATGAGAATCTTGCCGTCAGGTTGCAACGTGGTCGCCCAAATAGTGGCATTCGCGCCAAAGCCGGGCTTGAACGAAGTGTCAAGGGCACCGCTCTGCAATAGCCTCGCCAAGTGATAACGTGTCGTGCCATTGAACGAGGTGAATCCACCGCCGATGACGATTTTGCCGTTCGAATCGATAGCGGCCGAGGTGATAAACTCATTCGCACCATCGCCGGGGTTAAAGTTGGAATCCGGCAAACCGCCAGTCGTCAGGCGAGCGATACGATTCGCGGGAACCGTGTCAAACGCCGTGAAATCGCCAACTATGACAGACTGGTCGTCCCCTTGAACTGCGACGCCATACACTGGTCCGTTCGCGCCCGGAATCGGGTTGAAACTTGGATACGATCCAGCGGAAAAGTCAGGGTTATGGCCGCGATCAACCGCGCCCGCCGGCTGATCGCCGAATTTGATCGTTACCGTTGCTTCGCTCTGGCTGCCTAAGATACCTGGCGGCGTCCCTTTTTGGTTGGGTTGCGGATTGAACAACTGAAGACGGATATCTTCGTTGAATTCCACCAACGTGTCATTGGATGCAAATGGTCTCGTCAACCCAATCTCAGCCAACCAATTTCCGGGGCCAGGGACAGTTACAGTGCCCTTAATTTCAGTACAGATCGATACCAGGCTTGCCATAATCCGACCCGGGTTCCAACGGATACGTGTGGTAATTATCATAAGTATTCGGACTCGGCAGCCAGTTAATGCGATACTGCACGGATGCCCCGCTTTGCGGCGCATTCCAGATCTGTATCCAAATCCCACTTTCGCCTGGGCGACCATGGACCGGCGTCGGGTTTCCTCCCTCACCGACTGTATAGCGCGCATATTCCCAGTTGAAGATCGTATTCGTTTCGCAAGCCGAAACATTTGGGGTCACAACGTCCGTTTCGAGAAGATTGATCGATGCAGAACCATCCACCGGGTCAATCGTCGGCGGGACAACGTCCGGGCTTTCCAATGCATCAATGTACGCATTCGTGATGTTCAGGACAAACGTGCGGTTCACACCGTAGTGGAAATAATTGAAGTCAGACGGAAAAAAAGAAGCGTCAGGCTGGCTAAAAGCAACGGCAGTTAAGTCCACAGGTGCAGTCGCACTCA
This sequence comes from uncultured Verrucomicrobiae bacterium, assembly GCA_963702845.1. GTDB lineage: Bacteria > Verrucomicrobiota > Verrucomicrobiia > Limisphaerales > Palsa-1400 > JAICXV01. The sequence continues at coordinate 3,476,186 of OY969763.1, forward strand.
TCTGGAAGTCATCGAAAACCATCTCATTCGTTCCAGTGGGATATACAGGCACGTAGTTAGGCACAAACGCATCCGGGTCGACGTCCCCACCCACAACGGAATCAACATATCCAAACCCCGGTGCGAAAGTGTCGCAGAAGATGTTAGTAGTCGTTACCGTATACAAGTTGTTTGTGTCTGGGCCGACCGTGACGGTGTCGCTCGAGTTCAAACATGGCCCTGAAAAAAGAGTGCAAGTCGAAGTGACTGACGTTTTGAACGTTCTTGGTGGACCGTTTGTTGTTAAGATGTTTGTAACTCCAACAGATATTGTACCTATGTCTTCGTCATAAACGCCCAAACCGTCTTTGCCGGTGTTTCCATAAAGGTTGTCCTGATACTGATTTATGAAAGACAAGTTCGTAATTAAATAGTTAGTGTAAGTCACAACGGGGTCCACAGTTGGGTCAGGAATCGCACCGGGGGGCGCTTGATAAGTCGTTATCAAAATATTTGTACCAGAATAGTTTGTTGTATAGATGTTCGTATAAATGGTGCTAGTGACTTCGTATTGGACGTGAACACGACCGCTAAAGCCGCCCTTGCGCGTGATTGTCACCGTATTCGTTTGGTCATTATCGCTAGTCAAATACATCAAACGCGTTGGAAATCCGCCTGCCGAACGGATACCTTTGGTGGGGACATTCTGCTCGGCAACAGGTCCTGCCACCACCAACATAGATGAGTTGGCCGGTTTGGACGCCACTTGCCCATGCGAATACGCCGGAGGCGGGCGAATTATACCAATTCAATACGACAGTCCCCGGTGCGTCCGGAGCGCCGGTTGTCGAATTGATGCCGCTGTCTACCGCGATGTAATAGGTTTTGCCACCAACAGCTTGGAAGTCGACGCGGCTGATCGTATCGTTGGCATTGGCAGTTGGATCGTCGTTGTTTGGGTTACCTGTGTTTGAGCTCGTTGGAACGGGCCCCAATTGATCGATCGGAGCATTTGTGTAAACACCGAGAACCGTATTGAGGTTGTTTCCGTTCGAATCCGTGCTCCCGCGTGTGTCAAACGTATACCAGGCGCTGTTTGGAGCCGTCCATGCGTACCAGATTGAATTCGTAGCTCCCACACCGTTATGCGCCGGTTCGCCACTCTCTGCGGTTGCACCGATATCACTGCCATGCACGCTGCCGGAAGTACCCGAAATCGCTTGCGCGTTCGCGAACTTGTCATTGGGCGGCAATTGCGCGCTCGCCGAAACGGCGGCCAGCCCAATCAAGGCTGGCAAAAACATCTTGCGGATCAACCCGACAAGAAACTGTTTCCCGCCCTGCGGGACGGATACGGCGCGTCGCTGTGCTCTCTCTTCGACTTTATACATACTAAGGTCCTGGTTGCTGTTCCCCTGCGCCCCTTACGGATTATCCAACCGTACGGCGCCACTTTGATCGGCCCCCGAGAAAAACCCACGGGCATTGTTCTGGTTTTGCAGCATGACGCCATTGAGTTGGCGCACGCGGCTGCTCGTCGGATCTGTGAATTGGCCGTTGATTAGGCCAGTATTCGGGCTCAATTTTAGACTCAGTCGCGGATTCGTTGAGCTAAAGGTAAAATTGTTTGCGTTAAACGTAATAACTGGCGCGAGATCTGTGACGAGGTTGCCTCCGCTCAATGTGATAATCGGCGTGGTCAGATTCAGGCCGCTTGTCCGGTTCTTCGGTGCAACCCAGATCGAACCAATCAACGACACTGCGTTGGTGAATCCAGCGCGATAGTTCCCAAACGTCGATGGATTTTTAATCCAGTTCACCGTGCCGCTCATCACGCCACTTCCGTCGATGTGTGCCCATCCAATCACCATTTCGCGGCCAAAAACCGACATGAACAACGGCCAGTTACCATCCTTCGAAACTGCCACCACCGGCGACAGTGTGACGCCATCAGCGAGGTGAATTGCCGAAACAAGTGTACCGAGGCGGTTGATAAATGGCGTTCCGTAACTGTCGCCAGCGGGACCGGCGCTTGGATCGTTTGTTCCCTGCCACGCAAATGTGTAGTTGCCAGTGAATGGCGCAGGATTGCGGCCATTGAATACAGAGCGGTCCGCAATGAGATTGACGGTCCAATTCGTATCACACGAAACTGTCCCCGTGATTTGCTGCGAAGCTCCCGTCGTGTCCAGCTTCAACTTCAAAATCAGCGACGGCTTTTTACCACGCGTAATGATCGACGTTGCGTTTCCATCCACATCAAAATGGCCGCCGAACGGCACCGATGCCGCCGCATTCATTCCTAAGTGGCCGGAGAATCCGCCCTGCTGATCAACCGAGAAGTTGACCGAACCGGCGCTGTCCATCGTCACTTTGTTCGTGTCGAAGAACAACCCGTTGAAACTGCCTTTCAATGCGATAAACGGATTGGTCACGAACCGCGCATTCAACACCATGTTGGAAGACAATGCGAACGAGATATTCGGCTGCGTCGTATTAATGCTGCCACTCCATCCGGCGAACAAGTTTCCGGGGTTTGGATTCGCACGCAGATTGTAAATGTGACCCAGCTGCACGACGGGGCTCTTTTGCTGTGGCGTCACTTTGCCGGAGCCTGTCACCGAAACCGCAAGGCTCGTCAGTGGTCCAGCGCCGTGATTCTCGGTGAGGAACGTCCGGATGCTCGTCGTCAAAGTATCGCCAGGGCACGGCAGGCTGAAATCAGGATTGCCGATATTGTCCAGTGGGAATGCGTCCTTGGCATTTACCACGCCGTCGTTGTCCAAATCGATGATTGTGCTTTGGGCCAATGATTGGTTCATCAGGCAGATGCTGCCGTCAACGCGTGGCACTGCCGCTGTGCTGTTCGGCCCCGTGAAGCTGTTGGCCCAAACCAAACGTCCAGGATAGACGGCCTGCAGTTTGTCCGGTTCAAAGTTACACGCGGCGAAGTACACCGTCATGTTCGGATCGATAATCAGACCGTTGCGATAATCGTCGAAGGAGAAGTCGCGCAATTCCAGAAAATCGACATAGAGTGCATTCTGGCCACCAGCGGCAGAAATGTGAATGGAACTGTTCGATCCCTGCCGATCCAACACAAGACGGCCAATAACCAGATTGTTGTTGAATCCATCTGATCCTGCGCCGTCGTCTTCCGCCGACCAAATGATTTGCGACTGATTACGATTGGTGGCCGCGCAAACGATTTCCGTTCCAAACAAATCGCCGTCCGGTTTTTGTGGAACACTAATTCCATTGTTCACCTGCCAGAAATTGATCAGCACATTAGTGGTTCCGGGAAGGTTCGGCACGAAATCACTCAAACTGTCGGTGACATTCAGCGTCAGCTTGCCAATCGTTCCATTTTGGCCAGCAACGATTGTCGAATTTGTCACGTTGACCGTCGTAGCATCGATCTCGATATCGCGATCAGCAAGCAAGGTATTGGTCGGACCAACATTGCTCATCGGGCCGACAATCAGATCGACCGTATTGGCTTGAATAATCATTGAGCCACCGTTGGTGGCCAGAATCTCGCCCGTATTTTCAACATAGTTCGCTTTGATCAACGGGGCCGTCGCGGCTAACAAACCATGATTGATGAATGTATTGATGCCCTTGGTCACATCCCAACCGATGAACGCCGTGTCATCGACCTGGAGCGCACCGTTGGTGTCGATCAGCATGTCTTTGAGGTGCGGAACATTAGCACGCGTAAACTCACGCACTTGTTCCGTCAAATGCACGATTGAGTTGATATCAAGAAATTCCGCATCGAACGTCGCAGTTTTCACAACGCGCAACTTGTCTTCGATAACAGTGTTTGTTCCGTGCAACGTAATGTTCTGGAAGGTTGGTTGGTAACTGCCACGCAATTCATGGTCAACGATCAACACGTGCAGGAACATATTGTTCGTCTGCGTGCTATTGGTCGCAACATTGTTCCACGTCCCGCTCCACGCATACACGTCACCGCGCACGCGCTTAAACTCAGTTGGAACAACTTGCGAGATCTGAAGAAAACCGTTCGTGCTTCCGAGAATACCGTTAAGACTCCCCGCGTCCACACCAGCCAGGCCGCCTGGAAAGAGATGCTTCGTGTTCACCGCCAGCACACCTTCGCTTCGCAAATTGGCCGATGTCAGGTCGAGGTTCGTTGCATTAATTTCAATTCGCGGAATGTCGTTCGATACGTCAGGCAAGTTCAGGAAGAAGTTGTTGAAACCGCCTAGACCGAAGAAAAATTGGTTCGTCGCAATAGTCACGCCAGCAACCGTCTCCGGGTTACGTCCGACCTGGGTACCATAAGTCCCGGAAGTATAGGCGACAATTTTGTTCTCGTATTTGCCCTGTCCCAAGGTGCCGCCGTTCGGGACCGAGTTATAAATCAAAGTCGGATCATACGGCACTAAACCTTGTCCAAAATTGAAGCCACCTTGGAAAAAGTCGTTCGTCACGATCGAGAACCATTCAAATGGTGTCGCGGTCGTAATCTCGAAGTTCGACGGTCGCCCGTATTGATTAGGACTCACCACGTTCGTCGTCATGACGATCGGATCCTCCAACGCACCCGTATCGATCAAATAAAACGAATTGTCAACATATTGGCCCGTCGTGACATCATACACGTTCGTGACCGTGAACCGGATAACGCCAGTCGCCGCGTTGATGTTTGTTGCGTTTATGTTGAAATTCCCACCGCTCGGAGAAAACTCAGCATCGATCTGCACATTCGTGTCATTTGCATTCGTGCGGAAGAAAATGACATTGATGTAGTAATCAAACCCGGTGTTATTCGGAATCGCATTAACAAATGCTTTTGCATCCAGGGATGCAGTAAAATCGAGCGGAATGGACGTCGAACCAATGAAAACTCCATTGTTGGGACTGGAGCGAGATCGCACCTGTTCGATGGGCGAACTAGCGGGAAATCCATTTCCAAAACCAAAATTACCAAAGAAGCTGGAAACCGCCAAGGTGGAGGAATCGAACTTCTTGCCCGCCTGTGCTCCCCAAAACAGATCATAAACGTGCGGTGGCGCGATGAAATGATTCACTCCATCGGTAAACCCGCGCCCGGTCGTCTGGCCGAGAAAATTAATCACGCCAAAATTGCTCAGGAAGATGTTCGTGTTCAGGTCAGCGATGTCACCGGCGGCGAGCGTGCCACGTTCGAGATCGATGTCTCTTCCGTTCAAACGCATCAGACCGATGTTCCCGCAGCTCATCAGGCCGCGATTAACAATATTTGTCGCGTCGACCAGGCAGTAAGAACCCGCGGTTTGGACCTGCGTGAAAAGCCATTGCCCATTCGCCGGGTTAATTGAACCAAACCAAAATAACGGGCTGTCCAGGCCTTGAATCGTGCCGCTTTCGTAATTGGTGAACGCGAGAGCACATTTGCGATTCGTCGCCGTCACCGTATCAAAGCGAAATCCGACTTCGCCATTCATGTCACCGTGATTGAGGAAAACTTTCGTATCCGTCATGTCAGCGGGGAACCCCGTCACGATATCAAAAAACACGCCTCGGTTATCAAAAACAACCGCGTCAATCGCCGGCCAGTTGGTCGTCGTCTGAAAATTCTGGTAAACCGGTGTCACGGCGCCCCAGCTTCGGGCCGCTGTCGCCAACAACACGACGCCGACAAACAACCAACTGGTTGCAGAGCGGAGTTGTCGCGAAATGTTTGGATTAAACAAATTCATACAATACTAAAAAACTGGGTTATACGCCCCGCTGACATTCGTATCGACCAATGCGGGATTAAGCACTTGGTTTTCAATCTCTCGAATGCTTGTTCCCTGCGGATAAATCACAGGAGCATTCGTCGTCCCGTCGAACGATCCCCAGATAAACCCAGCCTGCGCGGTTTGCTCATCGAGGAAAAACGGATGCGAGTTAAACAAAAGCGGTCCGACTTTATTGAACGTTACAATCGACTGAGGCGCTATGATGCCGGGGCCCGCCGTGGCAATTACCGAGGTCGTTCCATTAGTGACAAACGAAATCGAACGCGTCAAAGAACTGTAAACAGGAGGCGCGGATATATCTGCGGCAGTAAAGAGAATATCCGGTTGAGTAATCGTGCGGCGAATCGTCTGATTAACCAGGTGGAAGTTCGTTACAATCGGAATGTTGTAGGTAAACGTGATTGGCCGGAACGTCGATCCAAACAGTGAATCATAACGAGTTTTTACTGTACGTAACCTTCTCAATGCCACCACGCAATGCCAGCGTGTTGGTGGCGAAAACATTAGTGAACGAAAACGTATTCACGGGCGTCCAGGGACTCACCGCCGTGGTCGCGGTGGCATCGGTTGGCAGCACCTCATTGTTGTAGTTGTCGTGCCGATACAAGTAGCGCAACCCACCAACGTCGTCGCGCGTCAGCCCAAGGTAAAAACCGCCAAATCGTTCCCCGGACAGATCAGAAGCAACTGAAGTCGGCACGATGGCCGTCGGATCCACCGGAATCTCCACCGCATCACCAACAGAACGAACCGGACAAAGATCCTCGATCTGGTAAGTGTATAACACCCCGTTTACGTAATGGGTCGGTTCCCACGTGATTGGGTCAAAGTTACGATTGATGACTACGTAATCGAATTGGCATGCACCGGCTGGCTGTGCAATGCGTTGCCGAAGGTCGAACGTATGTGTCTCGCTCATTAAGCCCATGTGCTCAATGATCAAAAACATAGTTGCTGACTTTAAATCTATAAGATTCAACGCCTGCGCAGACTGGTTGATGCGCTGATTGCCTTCGGTGATGAATTCCGACAAATCAGCGCTCGTGCGCGACACTGCCGGCAAATGATTGAAAACAGCAAATGCCGCATCGACCGCTTTGACGCCGTTGGAGCCGAAGTAATCGAGAAACGTAAAATCGAAACCGTAAGTGATGATTGGCGTGTTGAGCCGCCATTCATCTCCGAGATTCTTCGGTCCGGCGAGTTCCGCGCCACCCTGAATCGGTCGCGCCGCGTAATCCAGATCCGCCGTCTGCCATGATTCAAACGGGCCCGTTGGAGTAAATGCCAGCGCGCTCTGCGCTACTGCTACCGCGCCAACCAGTGCCAGGATTGTTTTGCTCATCGAAATCATAGGTCTCATTGCGCAGCGTTAAGGGTGTAAGCCTGGCCGTATAGATCAAACCCAAACCGCGCGATAAAGCTGGTCCACACAACCAGGAATCGATCAACCCCGTTCCATGCAACCGTCGGATGCATCTGCTGACTCACGCGTGTCGTATTCACCAAAAATTCATCTCCGGAAACCTGCGATCCGTTCGCCACAAATCGACCGAACACACCTTCGCGATTACCGTCCTGTCCAAGGCTCGTCCAAACTGCCATCACACCCGACGGGCAAGCCGCCAGCGCGGGATGATATTGGTCGCCAAAACGGAACGAGTTAATCAGGAATTCATCGCCGCGCGCAGTCCCCTCCGGATTAAAGGCGCGGCCTTTGATTTCCCAGCTATTGGTTTTGACAATCAAATCACGTTCGCTCCAGGCCGCCATGAAACCGCCATCGCTCAGACCAACAACAGCCGGGTTCGCGCAAAGATTCACCGACGATGAACTCATCAGAAATTCATCCGTGACCGGCGTGAGGTTCGGCGCGAAAATTCGGCCGTAAATGTCAACGCTGTCCAACACGTTGTAGTTCTGCTGTTCAGAAACCCATGTGACAATGAAATTGCCGTTGGCCAATAAAGCCACGGCTGGAGAACGTCGTCCACCGCGATCACCGCGACTGGAATAGCCCGCGTCGCTAAATTGGTTCACTTCAAACTCATGCGTCGGCGTCAGCAGACCCTTCGCGCTGATCTTGCGGGCGAAAATGCCGCTGGGGCAACCATCCTGCCATGCGCTCTGCCAGACGATGATCGCGCAACCGTCATTCAACGCCGCAATCACAGGCGCGGACTGCGCATCCTTCAAGTAAGTGTTAACGCGTAAATCCGCAGTGAGCCCGAGATTATTCGTCTTGATCAGGCGCGCATAAATATCCGAGTTGCCTGTCGCAGTGCTCTGCCAGACGAACAACGTCAATCCATTCGTGGCCAGCAAGGCCGCTTGCGGGTTAAACTGGTTTTGAATTGAAATCGCATTGATCTGCGTCGTCTTCGGCACGGTCGCAAACGTCGTTCCCGAAAATCGACGCATCCCGATCCCTGAACCATTTCTATCCACACCGTTATCCTCCCAGGTCACCAACCCACCGTTCGATGTCAGCACCAGATTTGGATGAACTTGATCGCCAGGTATATTACCGAGCACGGAAAATTCGCTTCCCGCTGGAGCAAGGTAGTTACCACTTACATCTTTTGCCGCAACTGAGCTATCGACAGAGCCGCTAATTGTCGTCGCGGAGAGTCCCGTCAGTAGCGGAGTTGTCTTGGCTTCATCAGCCGAAACTGCTGTCACCAAAACAGTGCAAAACCCTAGTAAACACAGGGGTTTTATAGCGCGAAGCAGGAACGACATATCAGTATTTATTTGTATCAAGCTGGGCTCGCGATGTCTATGCATTCTGGTTGAAAAAGTCAGATTTTCTGAGCCGCGCCTGCTCCAGCTCGTGTAATAAAGTGCGAAAGCCCCACCCTTCATAAAGGTGGTGCAAACTTTCAAAGTCGACTTCCCGGACCGCTAACTCTTCCACTGGTGGTCCGCATTCGACCTTGTCATTTAATCGCACTAACTCTTGGTTTCGCCGGACTGCCTCCGCCGAAGATTGCAAGCTCCCCCGTAATCGTTCCGAACTGACTTCGTCGATGCGACGATAAATACCGTCGATCGAACCAAATTGCTTGAGTAACTCACAAGCAGTCTTTGGGCCAACACCCGGCACTCCGGGGATGTTGTCCACCGTGTCACCAATTAAGGCAAGCCAGTCCACGATTTGTTCAGGTTCCACGCCACTTTTCGCGCGGACATGTTCCCTGCCCCACAACGGCTGCTCTTTGTCAGTCGGGATATGCAGCCAGACATGGTCACTGACTAACTGCATGAAATCTTTATCAGAACTGGCGATAACTACTTCATAACCGCCGGCACTCGCCCTCTTCGTCATTGCTGCAATGCAGTCGTCCGCCTCACAACCGTCTTTGACGTAAGAGCCAACGTTAGAAGCTTTCAGCCACGCGACAATTTGATCGAGCTGCTGCTCCATCTCCGAAGGCATCTCCTTGCGCTGTTGCTTGTATTGCGGCAGCAACGTCATTCGTTCGGCGGCGTTGCCACCATCCCACATCACCAACAAATGCGTCGGACGAACTATCTCCTGGATTTTCGTCAGCATTCGAATGAACCCATAAATGGCGTTCGTCGGCTGTCCAGTCGGAGAATTCAGTCTGCGAATCGCGTAAAATGCGCGATAGGCGTAGGAATGGCCGTCCACCAATAACAATCGCGACCGCCCTGCTGGCAGGACGGGCACCTGGGCTTGCGCCTCAGTTTGTTGCGATTTACTTGGCATGGCGAATTTACCTTCTTTGGGTAGGGCGCGTCGCTCCGCGCGCGCCGCTTCTTCAGCCTTCAGCCTTCAGCTTTCAGACTTCTTCCTTCTGCCGCCGTTATGGATTCCCAGGCGCCGGTTGCGGCGGAATCTGAGTGCGCGCAAAAGGCATCTCTTCATCCGTGTGCAAACGATTACCAGCGGGATCAATCAGGGTCGGCGTTACAAATACGAGCAGGTTTTTCTTGCTGCTTTCGTTCGACTCACTGCGGAACAGGCGGCCGAAGAACGGCAGATCGCCCAGGACCGGCACTTTGTCTTTAATCTTGCGAATATCTTCGGAAATCAATCCGCCGAGCACAACCGTCTGACCGTCCCACACATTGCAGGTCGTCACCACTTGGCGCACGCGCAAGCGTGGCAGCGGCAATACTGCAGTCAACGGAATACCAACAGTTGATCCACCGACCGATTGCGCCTGCGGCACGAATTGTCCCGGATTGTCGTAACCAAGGAATTCGGTAAACGTCGGGATCATGACCATCTGGATCGAGTAACCATCAGCCGAAACCGTAGGCATGACATCCAACGTCGGACCGAATGGCAACTGGTCGGTCGAAAACGTAATCGAACTCGCAACGACACCAACGCTAGCAGTGCTGTTGTTGTTCGCCGCGCCGGAACCACCAGCCGTCTGGCTGAGATCGACACCGGTAACAATCTGCACGAGGTCCAACACTGAAATGTGTGCCTGACGTCCGCTCAACGTCGTCACTTTTGGTGCCGACAGCAGGTCAGCTCCTGAACGTTGTTCAATCGCGCGAATCACCACACGAAATTGCGGGTCAGTCAAAATACCAGTGATCGTTCCTATTGCCGGAACGTTGTTGTTATTGCCAACGGTCTGTCGCAATCCCGCTGTCAGCAACTGGTCAGAGGCAGAGGTTCCAATCGCGCCCGCTCCAGGAATAAACGTTCCATTTCCGAGAGGAATACCGCCACCGGGGAAGATTCCGCTTGGATTTGCCGTTGTTGGGTTGCCTTGGAAGGAGGGCGCTGTGCCAGCTTGTAAACCAATGCTACCACCAGCAGTCGTGGTGTTTCCCAGGAACCAATCAAAGCCCAGAGCTCTGCTGTCATCCTGGGTCATTTCCGCGAACTTCGATTCAATCGTCAATTGCGGCGGCGCCTGGTTCAACATTTCAACCGCGGCCTCAATGATCTCCAGGTCCTGCAACGATCCGCGAACCAGAAGCAAACCAGTGCGGTCGTTGAAAAACACGCTCTTGCCCGGATCGGTCAACGTCACGCCTGCAGCCGTAAAATAAGCACGAACCATTTCATGCAACGTCTGCGTGTTGTTCGTGTGTGTCACAAAATTAATTCCAACGCCTTGACCAACCCCACCACTTTGACCACCACGGCCGCCCCCTTGCGACGCGGCCAGTCCAATGCTCGGAATTTCAACTGTTGGCGAACTATTTTGGCCACCACCACCGCTGCTGCGGCCACCGCCCTTGCCGCCGCCGCCACCTTGACCAAAGTTACTCAAGTCCAGCAAGCGAACGCTTTCCAAACCTTGAATGAACGTATTCGGGTCAACGTGAAATTGTTTGCTATACAGGGCCACCGCTTCCGGCGGGCGCGGCGCAAAAACAACCGCATAGTCTTCGATCGTATATTTAATCGGAACGTCGGCAACCTTCGTGATCGCATCCAACACATCCGCCAACGTGACATCGTTCAACGGCGGAGAAATCTTAATCGTCACCTGGCTCAGATCGACTGTCGTCGGAGCAGCAGCCAAGGGCGCGGGCGTCGTTCCCGGAGGCGCGTTTACATCTGGCCCGGGCCCGGCACTCACGCCAGCATCGCTGTGCGGGTTGATCAGGAAGTTAATACCCCTCTGGTCGGGATCACGCTTCTTGGATTCATCGCGCAGGGTCTTGAGCACTTCACTCAAAGGCAAGTCGTAGCTGACTTCGTTAAGGTGAATTTGGTCGAGCTTGGCTAAAATATTTTGACGGCCTTTCGTCGTATAGACGAGGTTCGTGCGAGCCATCGGATTGGCGATCCCAAGGCCTTCAGACTTATGGCTGGGCAACCAGGAGGCTTCCACCGAAAGCACGCGTTCCTTTTCATATTCCTCACGTGCTGACGCTCGGTTGCGATACGTCGCTTCTTTAATCAGGTCCAGATAGTAATAGGCCGCCTTGTTATTCGGCTCAATCGCGATAGCTGCTTTCAGCTCAACTTCCGCTTCCTTCAAACGCCCCATTTCATAAAGCAGTTTTCCGTTTTGAACTTTGGTCGAAACATCAATCTGCCGTTGTTGCTCCTCGGGGATTTTCTTCAGGACATCGACACTGGGACGGGTGCCGCGGCTCTCCTCGACATCGCGATCGAGCTCCAGCTTCATCCGCCGCAAACTTTCATTCTGCGGCGCGACCTTCACAGCCGCATCCATTTGGACCTTCGCTTCCACTAAATCGCCGTTCTTGCGCGCACGATTCGATAATTCCACACGCATCCGCACCAAACCGTCGATTGCCGCCGCCTTATCCGCATTAGCGCGCGGATCATTGGCCACGGAATATGGAATCAGGGCAACCGCTTCCTGGTAAGCCTTTGCAGCGTCAACAACACGGTGCTTATTCTCAGCCTCGCAGGCTTCGATCACTTTCTGGTGAAGGCGGATAGTTGCTTCCTGGCGCTTCACTGCTTCATCTTCCGCGATGGTGGCGGCGTCCTGCGCGCGCAAGCCGGAAGCAACGATAAGTACTGTCAATAGAACAATTAATTTGGCTGCGTCTCTCATGGTTTTAATGGGAGTTTTGGAAAGCGAGATGGTTGTCAGGGTGTGGTTGCGCCGGTCCAATTTATGGTTGTTTGTTTGCCGTTCGATTCGGCCGAGACTCTAACGGCATTCTTACTGATAGCAATAACTTTGTAAGTCTCTCCAGCAAGCGTAAATGTGTCACCTACATGCTTGTTCTTCAGACTTAGATTTGGCTCGGGTGGATAGGTCAAATCGACCACGTAACCGTCCACTTTTTGGAACGGCACGGTCTTGGTTACAGCTATCAATTCTTGCGTGTCGAGCATTTCAATTGAGAACTCCGTCGGATCTTCCGGAGCACCTTTGATGCCCATCAGCGTAAATACCGGCTGTCCGGTAACTTTCGCCGTCTCTTTGACGTGCAGATAGACGTTGTGTTTCTTGCCCGATTCCTTCTGGTAATAGAAGTAATAACCAGTCCCCGCCGCCCGGTCGAACGCCACTGTCAAATACAGAGGACGGATATCTTTCGCAACTAACGCGTCCGGACCTTCCACGTAAATCTTCACAAACGTATTGCTCGAAGTCAGCTTCCACGTCACCGGATTGAACAGGTTGTGGTATTCAGGTGGCGTCCCACGACCCAGTTTCACTTCCACTGGTTGCTTCAACTGTTCCAATGCATTTGATTGCGAAGTGAAATCCGCCGCCTTCCACGGTCTGTTCGGTGGTTCGCTACCGGCCTGCACATTGATGGTTTCCTGCGCCGAGCTGATCATCTTCGGCAGCCACACCGCCACGCCGAGCAGGCACAGCAGCACCACGCTCATGATGATCTTTTCGTAATGTCTCTTAATGAATTCCATTTAACGAGCGCGGCTACGGTTTCACGGGTTTAAGTTGAATGGCGTCCACCACCAACGTCACAAACAACGGTTTCTCACGAATAACGGTCACTGGACCTGACGGACCTGCTGCACGAGGCCCATACACCGGCGCTGCCGGAGTGGGCGTCGGCGCTCCGCCACCACCCGGACCATATCGCTCCGCCATGGTCAGCGGCCTTTGCGCCGCCGGTGACGGATACCGTGACTGAGCTTGTGGTGGCTGATAGCCAGGCGTCGCTCCCTGCGCTTGCGCCTTCGACGCCGCCACAACCACACTTTTCACAATGTAACAATTCGTCGACGTAATAAACCCTTCCAATACCTGCGACAATTCGCGCGTGAAACAAACGAAACTGAGTTGATAAGGTGCAATCACACCAAGTTGATTCGTCACCCACGTCGTCTGCAGAAAATCAGTGCCGCCCTGATCGCAGGGATACACCGGCACTCGCTGAATTCCGTCCAGCTCATTGACGTGCGCGCGATAAATAATGTCCAAAATTCCCTGCATCTCATTGAACTGCTCCAGCCAACTCGGAATGCAATTGGTCGGGAACGCCAATTGCCCCGTCAGTCCCGAAAACGAAAACGCATACTGCGGATCCGGAAGTTTCACCGCCACCGTCTTCGCACCCGTTTGCCATTGCGCAATGTGCCGGCTCAACTCCGCGGCAAACATCTTCTCATCCATCGCCGGCACTGCCGGGAACGGCGCGAACACCGTTTGAAATTGTCCAAGCAAACCGCGCATCTGCGCCGCTTCAGCCTTCGCCGCGTCAATGTTGTCCGGCGTCGGATACGGATTCATATTCCGCAATCCGGTCAATTCGTTCATCACGGAATCGAAATCGTCTTTGACCGCCTTGTCTTCCGACATGCTGTTGGTCAACGAATACCCAGCCCATCCGGCCAGCAGCAACCCCACCACTGCCGTGATCACAAAAATCAGATTGCGTTTGATCCAGAGCATTACAATTTTGCTGGTTTCTTCAGGTTAACCGTCACCGTAAAAGTGAACGTGTTCGTCGACTCATCCTTCTTCCGCTCAAGCGTCCCGAGTTGGATCGGCGGCGCGAAAAACGGGCTGGCCCTCAATTCATCCTGTACTTGGTATGCCAGGGCGGAGTTCGCGACTTCCAGCGGTTGGTCCACCGCCCGGCAACGGAACGTCACGGAAGATATTTCATTCGCGTTCCCACCACCCGGAGCACCTGCCGGTGGCGCTTGCGGCGCTGGCGTCGAAGAACGTTCCGCTATTCCGTAGCGCGCTGCGTTACCCATAACCGCAGAATTGCCACCGCCACCGCCACCAGGATTGTCTGCCGCGCCTGCGACGAACGGCGTGCCATTCGGATAAATCGGGGAAAATTCTTCAACCCACACACCAACCTCGAGATTCGGCGCGTTGGTTTTCATCGCCGCCTTCGTCTTCAATTCCGATTGCAACATCACCCGGCGCAATTCCATCAAAAGTTTGGCCCAATACTCGCGATCCTCACCCAAACCGCCCAATTGATTCCCCTGCTCTTGCAGCATTCTGGTGTCACCCATCGCCGCTTTCAATTCACCAGCTTTTTGCTTCAGGGGCCCGAGTGAAGCGCGCAATTCTTCCAGCTTGTTCTTGCGCAACGTCACGATATGCGATTCCGCCCACCACACCGCAAACACCATCAACGCCAGCGCGTAAACAGCCGCGATAAAGAACGGCTTCTTCTGCGAAAATTCCTGCCGCTGAATCGAGCTTTTCGGCATCAGGTTCAGTTCCACCGGGCAATGCGCCAGGTCGCGCAATCCCAAGCCAACTACTTCACCAAACGAATGGGCGTATTTTGAAAGGTCTTCCAGATCGATCGTCGGATCGATTTCGATATTCCGGAACGGATTGAAATACTCGACTGACAAATTCAGCTTCTCAGCAAAAAATTGCGCCGTGTAAGGCATGATCGACGCGCCGCCCGACAGGAACAACTGCTGCGGCGCTGCCCCGCCCTGTTGTCCGCGGTAAAATTGAATCGTCTGATTAACCTGAATGTGCAAACGCGTCATCACCTGACGCGCAATCTTGGAAATAGCCGCCGCCTGCGGATCATCAGGCTCTTCGTAAGCACCACCGAGACTCACAAATCCCTTGTCGACCTTCACCGCTTCCGCTTCTGCAAATTTCAGCTTCGCTTCATTGCCAAACTCCTGCGTGATCGCGTTCGCGCCGATATTGATACTGCGCGAATACACCTTGCCCTTCTCGAAAAACAGCAAGTTACTCGTCTTCGCCCCGATATCCAAAAGCATCGTGCAACCTTCGAGATCGCCGTAATTATATCGGAACGCATTGCACAGCGCTGCCGGCGAAACGTCCACCAGCTTCAACTTCAAACCAGCCCCTTCCGCAACGCGGAACAGACCTTCCACAATCTCCGCCTTCACCGCCACCAGCAACACTTCCAACTCATTCGTCGGCGACGTTCCAAGAATCTGGTAATCCCAGACAACTTCTTCCAGCGGAAACGGAACGTTTTGCTGCGCTTCGTAACGGATAATCTGCGTGACCTTCGAAGTATCTACCGGCGGCAGCTTGACGAACTTGGAAAAAACGTGAAAACCCGGCGCGCAAACATTGATCTGTTTTGCTCCAAAACTTTTTTCGGAAAGCACTTCCTTCAGTGCAGTCAGAATTGCAGCCTCGCGCGTGGACTCTTGCGCGCCCTCGGCGCCGAGCGGTTTGATGGCATATTGCTTAAGGCGCAATCCACCGGCTTCGTTCGGTTCGAATTCTGCCAGCTTTAGACTGCCCGCCCCAAAGTCAACTGCCAGGAATGATTTCGTGTTGAGCATTGAATTTCGTGCAGCGGTTTATTCGACCGCGGTGTTCGCCTGCCACGTGCCATCCCGCTCAACTGTGTTATCTCGTCGCATTGAATTGAAAAAGTCCGTCGCTAGTTACAGAAATTCGCTCTACCGGTCAATCGTTTTGATAAAACTTTTGTGTCTCAAGTGTCCGTTTTAGCTAAACACATGCCAGCAACGAACTTTCGTTCAGTCGGCACGAATGCTGTGACGCGCGCCAGAGTGTCCCAATTGGCCGCACCTGCAATAAAAAAATTTTCAATCAGGTTTTTGCGGAACGTAAACTCCACCTTTCCCGCATCATTTCCACGCATTATGCGTGAATTTTCCGCAATCCATCAACAGCGTAATGGTCTAGGACTCACCCTCATATAGTGACCCTCCTCAAAAATTAGAGAAAAAAGTCGTATAATGGGAATGAACCAGCTCGGATTTCCGGTTTTCCGATCCACGTGCCGTTTCTCATTCCATCAACTCAATGCTATCTTTTTGACAGATGAACGCCGAACTCTATGCCCTCGTGCAATCGGCCGTTGCGGTGGTGCTCGGCGGAGTCGTTGGATGGGAACGCGAACGCGCCAGCAAAGGAGCAGGCCTGCGCACTCATATGCTTGTCTGTCTGGCCGCGACGGTTTTCATGAGAGTCGGCGATTTTCTCATGATTCACGCCAACGCGACTCAGGACCATGTCACCTTGCGCACCGACCCTATTCCGCTCATCAGCGCGATAGTCACCGGTGTGTCTTTCCTTGGAGCCGGAACAATTTTCCGCGACCGCAACGTGCATAGGGCTCACGGCTTAACCACCGCCGCCTCCCTGCTCGTCGTTGCAACCATCGGCATCTCGATCGCTCTTGAGCGTTATATTTTAGCAACCGGAATCACCATTCTCGCTCTTATTGTGTTGCGAGTATTTCTGGCCCTCGAACGTAAACAGATTCCAACTACTGAATGACGCCACGTTTCCGCAACATCGCTTCCATGGCCTTATCCATCAGCAAATCGGCCAAAGGCTTCGTTTCCTCGTCGAGCGCTGCGACCGCCGCTTTCAATTTAATCGGGTCGCCAACTTTCGTCGTCGCGTCTTCGGCAGCAATGACCGCTTCAACGCCGCGCATTGCCGTTTCCACTTTCGTCGCGTAGTCGGCATCTAATTCCGCGGCGCAATCGGCCAAACCCTTCCTCGCCGCTGCCAACGTATCGTCCGCGCGCAACTTCGCTTCCACCCACTGCCGCGCCCGCAAATCATCGAACGCGTGCTCCACCGATTCCTCCACCATCTTCTGCACTTCCTCATCCGACACATCCACCGCAGACTTCATCTGCACAATCACCTGTTTCCCGGTGCGAATATCGCGTGCGAGCACGTGCAGAATTCCGTTCGCATCGATCTCAAATTGCACACCAACGCGCGGCACACCTTTGGGCGCGCGCTCAAAACCGAGCGTAAAATTCCCCAAACTCCAGTTGTCGCCAGCGCGTTCACGTTCACCCTGCAAGACGTGAATTAACATGTCCTTCTGATAATCCACCGCCGTCGTAAACACTTCTCCCGCCTTGAGCGGAATCGTCGAGTTACGCGGAATAATGACATTCATCAACCCGCCAAAAGTTTCAATCCCCAGCGACAACGGCGTTACGTCCAGCAAGAGCAAGTGTTTGAATCCGCCCGACAAAATTTCCGCCTGGATGGCCGCGCCGAGCGCAACTGCTTCGTCCGGATTCTGTGAAGTATTCAACTGTGGCCCATCGCCTTTGTGATACTCCGTCCCCAATCGAATTCCGCCGCGCGTTTCTTCAAACTCCGCGCAACCGAACCATTCCCCAACCAACTTCCTCACCAACGGCATTCGCGTCTGGCCACCGACCAAAATCACCTGGTCCAAATCACTCGCCTGCAACTTCGCATCCGCCAACGCCCGCACACAATGTTCACGCGTGCGTTCGACGATATCCCGCGTCAACACCTCCAAGTCCGCGCGCGTCAGTTTGTAACTGAAGCTGAAAGTCGCCGTCAAAAACGGCAGTGCAATTTCAACAACTTCTTCACTCGAAAGTTGGATCTTCGCGTCCTCCGCTACTTCGCGAATGCGCGACAACATTGGCAAATCATTAGCGGCATCGGGCCCACCCGCCGTCTTTATCTTATCGACAACAAATTCAACAATGCGTCGGTCCAAATCATCACCACCCAGTCGCGTGTTGCCGCTCGTCGAAAGCACCTGAAACACCCCTTCGTTCAGTTCGAGAATCGACAGATCAAACGTGCCGCCGCCCAAATCATACACCGCCACCTTCGCGTGTTCCTTCAGCTTATCCAACCCATACGCGAGCGCAGCCGCCGTCGGTTCATTCACGATTCGCTCGACCGTAAATCCAGCAAGCTCCCCTGCCCGTTTCGTCGCGTTGCGCTGCGCATCATTAAAATATGCCGGCACCGTAATCACCGCTCGCGTCACCGGTTCACCCAGCGTAGCTTCCGCATCGCGTTTTAATTTCTTCAAAACCTCTGCCGAAATTTCCTCCGGTGTCCACTTGCGCCCAAACAATTCGACTGTGACCGGCCCTGCCCCTTCACCGCGCACTGGATAAATCACCGAGGTCTCCTCGCGCGAAATTTCATTACCGCGCCGTCCCATGAAACGCTTGATCGAATAAACCGTCTGCTCCGGCTTCAACGCACGCACACGATTCGCCTTTTCCCCAACAATCGGCTCCGCATCCGCCGCGGGAAAATGAATCACCGACGGCGTGAGCCGCCGTCCTTCCGCGTCAGCAATGACGTACGGAATTCCCGAATCCACCGTGGCCACCAGCGAATTCGTCGTGCCCAAATCAATGCCAACAATTTTGCTCATGTTCTGCAAGAGACGACTCTACCGCACAAAGGTCGCTTTGACTCGTCGCGAATTCTGCATGTAACTGCCCCAAAGCAACGCACCGAGAAAAATCGCAACAGGATTCGTGTATGTCTTCGCATCTCCTCCTTTGATCATGTGCACCAATCCCGCGTCAATGGCCACTCCGATCGCTTGCACGGTCAGAAAAAGAATAAACAACGTTGGAAACAACCGCCGCTTTTTAAAAAACAATATTAACAGGAACACCGCGAAAATGCTCATGCCCAAATTAAAGAGCAGGTCAAAAATCAACGTCGGCGCCCACAGCGAATTGTAATCAGTTGAGCCCGGCATTGTCAGCGCTTGCCACGATGCCAGCGAATAAACCGGCCACGATTTTGCGACCGCTCCAAGTTTGGCGAATATTCCCATGATGAGCAGGAAGCAAAGCACCGCCAGCCACCCACCAAGTCCCTCCAGGTGTTTGTCTGTCTCTACGGCCATCAATGGCGGAGCCGCGGGCTGATACCGGCAAGCAAAGACTCCGCCGACCAAAACCAACGACGAAAAGCAAAAACCAATCCCGATGATCGCCCAGTTTGGATCGTTCGACACCAATGACGCTATCGGTTTCGTAACAGTAAACGCCGCGTCATCGGTCACCTGATTTACAGCGCGTTTATACGCTCCAACTTTCGCAGCCGGCACCGTGTCGGTGAAAGTGCGATACTTGAACACCAATGTCGTGCGCGTAACCGAATCGGTGACGTCACTCGTAAAATCAAAAAACTCATTCCTGATTTCTTTCCGGTCCGGTTTGATTCGCCACTTGGCCGGGTGATTGATCTCAATCGTGTGCTCTCTGTTCGCAGGATGATACATCGCATACGGTGAACTGCGCGTTTCACTCACCGGCGCCCCGAGCAGGTCGCGTATCGTACGCGGCGAAAAAGAACACGATTTGCGCTCGTCACGACCCTCCACCCAAATATTCGGTATTCGATAGTTCTCCTCCGTATCGACTGTATTCGCCCGTTCATCGTCATAAATCTTCACGCTACCGACCATTTCGATCCCGGCGTAGGCAGAGGCGTAGTAATTCAGATAACTTTTCTCCAACTCCGCTTGTGAGACATTCGCCACTGCTCGCCGCAAACCATCCGCGTCCAACCCGCTCGTCCGCGACTTGACCTTCAAGTAGGTCATTCCATTTGTTCCGACAATCGAGAAGCTCTCCGTCACCGTCATGTGCGGAACGCCAGTCTGCATCGGCTCAATCCGCACCAACTGCGTCGCTTCCGGATCGACCACCAGCCCAAACCGATAATCTGGAAAATAACGGTCCTTCAATCCGCCGCGTTGTTGACTGATCGTTGGGTCCACATAGTAAGTTTTTTCACCAACCACCAACTGAACCACGACATGGTTGAACGCGAACGGTGACGGCTGCCAATCTTCAATGCTGCGTCGCGCGTAACTATTCACCAGCACCGGTTTTGCCACGACACCGAGTTCGCGCAACATCGTGCACAACAAAAATGCCTTGTCCTTGCAATCGCCGAAGCGTCGCGCGAACACCGTCGATGGATCCGACGGTTCATGCGAATGCGGGCCAAACTCGATTCCCATGTAACGAATCTGGTCCTGCACAAATTGAACCGCCGCAGTCGCCCGCACCTCTGCCTGCTTATTGAGCCCCCACAATCGCATGCTGTTTTGCAGCTCGGGCGACAGCTCGTTTTTCGAAACGTAAAGCTTGCACGCCCACCGCGCGACCTCTGCCCAATTTGCATATTCGGTCACGTTGATTTGCGGATGCGTTTCGTACCAAATCGGCGTTCCTGGCTCCGCCGCGAGGGCTGGAACGTTCGACCATTTCCAAACATATTCCGTTTCGTCATCCGTCCGCGTGACGGTCGGCTGCACAACCGTGCCCCGGTTCTGGATCGTAATCCGTCGTGATGACGGGCAGACCAGGCGATAGCGCTGATTTTGCACCGGCACCTGCCACTGAACGTACCAGGCGTTCGCAAACCGGTTTTCAAGAATCGGATTCGTTCCTTTAACCGTGTAGCTGAAATCGATCAGGTCTCCCGGACGCACATCTTCCAGCAAACAAATCGCCGACCAACTTCCGTTGTAAATGTTTCGATCAAGATCCTTTTCCTGCTGAATGAGCTTGAACTTCTTTTCATCCATTTGACTCACCGCGTTGGTGCCGCGGATCACCCAAACACTGTGAATGATCAATTCCTGATAGGTCGGATCGAAATCGAACGAGAGTTGCGAGCCGTGTTCCACTCCCGTTTCGTTCAATACCTGCCGGCAAATTCGCGTGTAGATTTCGCCTGTTCCAATATTTTCCTGCGAGTCGAGTAATAGAAATGCCTGACCCGACGATTCGTTCTTGTGCAGCGGCAACCTGTCGATGTGGTTCGTAAAAAGACGAACCCAGTCGGACTCAGGACCGAAGTTACATTTGGATTTCGGTTTCTCTTGCGCCGCAACCGGCATCACATGAACCAAAACCAGCACTGCTATAAAAAATGCGACCACCCGTCGCGTTGTTTGGACCATGAACCGAATTGTGTCCGATGCACGATAAAACGAAAAGCGTTTTCACTTGGACAACGTTCGGATTGCGGGTTGCGAGGACGACGTTCGGCCTCGCAACCCGCAATCCGAAAATCAACACACGTGAGCACTCGGCCCTGAGCGCAGCGTCTTTGCCGCATACAACGCCAGGGCCAGTGCCCAAAAACGATCCGCATGACCGTTCTCGCTCCGACCCGCGCTAAAACGGATGTTGCCGCTCGCCGTGATTTCTTTGCGCACACTGCGCAGGTCGGCGCGAATTACGTTTTCATTTGGAGTACGAATGGTTCGCTGCTCGAATGCGGTGCGCAATGGGTAAGCGAGTTCTTCCTTCATCTCGGCCGTGAACGTCACCGGCCCGACGCGCCATTGGGTGTAGCGCTTCAAGGCGCGTTCGGCGAATTGGCGGCCGATCCCGGTATTGTCGATGCAAACGCGTTTGACGCGGTTCCATTGCATGAGCGCGTCGAGGCCGGCTTCCTGCGACTCGAAGGTTTCCTTCTCCATCGTTTCGACCAGACGTGTGTAATAGACGTCGCCCATTTTTTCGAGGAGCCACATGACCGACAAATCTTTTTCGCGCCCGATGTCCATGCCGAGAAACCAATCGTTCTGCGATTTGTTGATCATGTCTTGCGACAGTTCCCACTTGTCTTCCGGCGGGTATTCGCAACTGGCGATCAAATCATGTGGCAAAAACGCGGTGCGAATGTCGCTCGCGACGCACATATATTCCTGCTGGAAAAATTGTTCGTCCGGACATTGGCTCCGCTGATAATTGAAATAATCCGCCTCATCCATTTCCTGCACCGGATCCTCTTCCGGCGAATGCAATTGAATCTTGTAGAGCAACCCTTGATCGAGCGCGTCTTGGAATGTCGTTTTATGGAAACTGAATTTCTTCGGATTCCCGCCATGGACAATTTCTTCAACGAGGTCGTTGAAATACGTGTCGCGCCCGCGTTGCGTCGAAATAATTTCCAACTTGCTCCCGCCCCACATCGTGCCGGGAAAAGCGACTCCATAAAGTTCGCGCGCGTGCGGATGCGTTGCGAACTCATCCAAAATACGATCACCCGTTTTACCCGCCTGCGCGTTGACGCTCGAGCTCATCGAAAAAATCCGGCACCCATTCGCGAACCGCAGCACATACGCCGTATGCCCCTCGTCATCGATAACCCTGAGCCCTTCCTTCTCCGCGTAAACCTGGATCCTCTGCGCATACGCGTAGCAACCTTCGAGAAACATACGGGCCTGCCCTTCATTGCTGCTGCACACCCATCCGTCGGTCGTACAACCCGCCAGGCTCTTGCGTTCCACCAACGACATTTGCGACGATTTGCTCCCGCCGATCTGGCGCGACTTCAGCCAAAGCTTCAGCCGGCTATAATCGTCGATCCAACCGCGCTGATACGGCAGCGAGATTCTTTCTTCCGGGATAATTTTAGCCCGCCCAATGTGACGGCTCGGCACGATGATCTTTGCCGGTTCCGGCAAAATCAATCCGTTCTCTGCTTTCAAAACTCCACTCTCTGCGTTCAAAACTGTTGCATTCATAAAAATTCATATTCCTTTCATCAAATAAACAAAACTTCGTAGCAGCCGACGTCAGGAGGCTCTAATTTCCCTTCATTTCGGCAACACGCCGAAACAAGTCAGAGCCCCCTGACGTCGATCGCTACCCAACTCGATTCCAACCCCCCACCCTCTTCTTCCTCATGCGAGGCCGACGTTCGGCTTCGGCCTTAGATCCTCATATCCCGTTTAATCCGTTCCAATTCCTCGCGCGTGATCCCGCCCCTCTGGTTCTGCTTCGACGTCGTAGTCTTCTTCGCGCGCTCCAGCGCCCGATACCGTTTCAACTCCAGCTCCGCATGCTGCGTAAACACCTCGTTCCGCAACTGCGAATTCACCGCTCGCACCAACCGGAAAAACATCCCCGGCTCCTTCTTCGCCGCCGCGAGCAACTTCTCCCCATCAAACCGTTCCAACACATCATTCAACTGCTCCGCGACCACCACATGATTCATCAGCGCGAACCCGCTCTTCCCCCGCATCCGCCGCACCTCCTTCGCCAAATCCCCGGCCTTCTCCCGTCGTTCCACGCGCCGCTCCTTCCGCAGCACCCAATCCTGGAACCCTGTTTTCCCCCAACGCGACAACGACGACTCCGAAACCTCAAATCCCGATTTCTTAAGTTCCGCCCCGATATCCTTTAAAAGCGCCCCATCCTCAAACCGCCGATTCACCATTTCCCTCACCTTCAGCGGCAACCGCGCGACCTTGCTGACACTCCGCCTCCGCCCCGGCAAAACCGCCTCCACGACTGGCGGCAACACCGCAATAATTTCGCTACCATCACGTGCCCCTTCTGCGACGGACAACGGACTACTAACAACTGACTCATTCATAAAATCACCTTTCGTTCTCTCAAATCTCCAATTTCAAACTTCAGACTTTGTAATCTGTAATTTGTAATTACTTGCCGATTGTGACATGTAGCCGCGTTTCAGTCAAAAAATGTAGGGAAACCAGGGAAAGGAGGGAAAGAAATGATATTTTTATTTGGAAAAAAATGGTGATTTTAGAGGATTGGCATGGAAGTTGATTGAGCTCTGGCGAGGTAAAGGGGGAAGTAGAAAAACATCATTGTTTGAAAAGTCATGAAGTAAGTAATTGACACTGCAACGCTCCTGAATCCCAACGGGATTTAAATCACTCAGCCCAGGGTTGCGAGGAACGAGCTACCCTGGGTTACGATGCAAACCAATGACCTCAACGCTGAAAGCGTTGAATCAAATGATTGATTGTACACCGTCACAAACATCATCGTATTCTTATGTCGCAATCATTGGCGAAAATCCTCGTCCACGGCGCTTTTCCACAAAAGAACGCCGTCCCTTTCTGCGGGAAAAACCATTGCGTGACGAGTTGCACCACTACATAGGCGGCATTCTCGGAAACCTCGACTGCGTTCCGATCATCACCGGCGGCGTGGAAGACCACGTTCATTTTTTATGCGCACTATCGCGCACGGCGCAACCTGCGGAAGTGGTCAAAGAGATCAAACGCGGTTCCTCTTTGTGGATCAAAACCAAATCTAACGACCTCCGGGATTTTGCATGGCAAAGCGGTTACGGCATGTTTTCGATTGGATATTCCCAAATCGAATCCGCACGCAAATACATCGGCAACCAGGAAGAACATCACCGAAACATTTCGTTCCAGGACGAATTGCGCGAAATATTGAAACGGTACGACGTGCAATTCGATGAACGGTATGTTTGGGATTGAACATTTGATTCAACGCTTTCAGCGTTGAATAAATTATTGTCCACTAACCCAGGGTAGCTCGTCCCTCGCAACCTTGGGCTGAGTGACTACAATCGCTTCGCGATAAAAGCCCACTGATTGCAACCACCAACGATTTCCAAAGGACTCCGCAGATCGACGTGTAACCTCCAACGAATCCCAAAGGGATTCCATCACTTAGCCCAGGGTTGCGAGGAACGAGCTACCCTGGGTCACAGCCAAATAAATCAATTCAACGCTGAAAGCGTTGCATCGAATCATTGATTGTTACACGTATGCCAACACCAATGTATTGGCGTGTCGCAATCATTGGACATTCCTAAACTGCCCGCCACCAGCATACCATCCCTGCCTGCTTGCGGTTGACTGTCCACCTATAGATGTCCAGCATTAATCAACACGCGGCTAAACTTGAACGTCGGCGAATATGTTAAAATCGGGGCAAAACAACTTCATAATCAGTGGTTAGCCGCTACGCGCAACGCATGGAGATTATCGAATATACTGTGGCTGAGTTTCATGGTCCGGACGGCCAGTGTCGTGGCACTGTTGCGGATTTGATGCTCGATGCACACATGATTCCGCGGTGCGGTTTTATTCCACCGTTTCGCGTTGTTGCCGCCGTCATTCGTTCAGGAGGTTCGCGTGGCGGCATGAGCCCCGGCTGTGTCTGGCAGCCATTCGAGTTGAGCGAGGACGACTATTATCAGGCGGTTGCTCGCCTTGAGGGATTTACGCCTGTTGATCTCAAAGGTCGGCATCGCGACCCGCACATCACGGGCGAGATTCAACCGGATTATGCTGCATCTGACACGGATGATTACCGAGTTTGGATTGACTCGTTAGTGCAGAGGGGGCATTTGCCAGGCGGCCCATTTCGAGAGGTGAGACGATGACGAGGTGGGCTAACAAATCGCTGCAGGCAACGCGAGATGACCGCTTCAGGTCCGCTTCGCGGTTCACGCCGAGTAGTCCCGCGCGCCTGAGCTCTGAACGTTATGCCTGAAAGTCGAATGCTGTCGGAGCGATTCCGAGAATTGCGGGGGCGTGCGGGCCTCACCATAGAAGAGGCGTCGGCAAGGATGAACGTTTCGCCGTTCCACATCGAAACCACAGACGATGACTTTACTATCAGCTATTCTCCTGCCGACGTGCGGCGATTCTGCAAGGTCTTAGCTGCGACGCCATGCGAACTTTTCGGGGTAATTATTGCTGAGTCGCCCGTTTCGGCTCAAGAGCTGGTGTCACGTATCAATGAAGAGTGTCTCAAGCGTGGTGTCACCCTTGAGCAGTTCGAGGATGTCGTGGGCTGGCCACTGAGTCACTGCATGGACCCTCCTGAGCGACTGCTCGACCACATGACATTGGACGGACTTCAATGGCTGTGTCGCGAACTCGGCATTCACTGGCACAGGGTTATCTTGAGCTTATGACAACCGGGCATAAAAAACGTGCCGCACTCAATGCCGGGCATTCATCCCGTTTTGATTTCGACCTTCCACCCAGTTATAGTGTCTGTATGAAGAGCTGGATTGTCGCCGACGCCGAACATCTGGGCGGAAGTCTGCGGGTGCGCGGCACGCGGCATTTCCGTCGCTTTGATCCTCGAGTGCTTGGCCGCCAACATGACCATTCCACAAATCGTGGAAGCCTATCCAAGCCTTACTGAAGGTGCCGTTCGCGGCGCCCTCGCTGAATTCGCCGAAAAACAAGAATCATTGTCTGTTTGAGTCATTTCACCTCGCTTTCCGAACCGAACTCTTTGTGTTCTTTGCGATCTCTGCGGTTAAATAAAGTTCTTCACTGCATCTTTGACAAAGCCGCTACTTCATTCCATAATCATGCGCTATGAAGACAAACAGGCAGACACAACAGAAAACAAAGCGGACGCACCGACCAGCACAACTGATCGCGTTCGCCTGCCTGCGTTTGCACCCTGTAGCCCCCGCCCCATCTGCTATTTGCTATTTGCCATTTGCTTTCCCCTGCCACCGCTCAATCCCGTCGAAAAAGTCAGCAAAAGTCACTTGCTGTCACCTACTGCCGGCTACTGCCACCAAAAAAATATTTTTTAAAAACACCCCAAAAACCCACTTTCCTCCACGCCCGCTTGCATTTCATCACATTATGAACGCTGTTTTTTGCCCCGTTTTTGCATGCTTTTCGCGCACCTTCACGACACTCACCTCCAGCGTTGAATCGCAATTCTCTCGATTGCTATTCGGTCGCCATTCCGATATTTCTTGCTCGACCGTCTCTATGACTCGACCCAACAAAAGCGCGTTCGTCTTCACGTACTCTCTCGTCTTGCTCGTTTGCTCGGCAATCTTTCTACAGGCTGCAACGGAAACACCGCCGCCAATTCCACGCGAGTTTCGCGGGGTTTGGGTTGCGACGGTGGCGAACATTGATTGGCCGCTTAAGAAAGGGCTTTCCACAGCCGAACAAAAAGCTGCCATGGTCAAGATCATGGATGAAGCCGTCGCGATGCATCTCAATGCGGTCGTTCTCCAGGTGCGCTCGCAATGCGACGCCATTTATAAATCGTCTCTTGAACCGTGGTCGCCGTCGCTCACCGGCAAGATGGGACAGGCACCCAGCCCCTATTACGATCCGCTCGACTTCGCCATCGCCGAAGCGCACAAGCGCGGGCTTGAACTGCACGCCTGGTGCAATCCATTCCGCGCCGGCATCAAAGCGTATTGCAGCAACGCGCCCGCATCGCACGTCACGCGCAAACATCCTGAGTTCACTTTGGATTACGGCAAAATGTATTGGCTCAACCCCAACGAGCCGGCCGCGCAGGATTATTCTTACAAAGTCGTGATGGACATCGTCCACCGCTATGACGTCGACGGCATTCACTTCGATGATTATTTTTTCCCCTACAAAGAAGAGGACGCGAACAAGAAAGAGATGCCCTTCCCTGACGAGCCGACCTACCAGCGCTACGTCGCGCGCGGCGGTAAACTCGACAAAGCCAACTGGCGCCGCGCCAATGTCGACGCCTTCGTCAAACGCGTGCACGACGGCATCAAACAACAAAAGCCGTGGGTGAAATTCGGCATCGCGCCATTCGGCATTTGGAAAAACGGCGTGCCGGTTAAAGTCAAAGCGACCGATTCCTACGACACACTTTTTGCCGACGCCCGCAAATGGATGCTCAGCGGTTGGCTCGATTACACATCGCCGCAACTTTATTGGAGGGTCGATTATCCCGAGCGCAGCTACGCCACCTTGCTGCATTGGTGGGCGCAACAAAACACGCTCCATCGCAATGTTTGGCCCGGCCTATACGATAGTGCGGTCAACGAACCGGATAAGGAACTCGGAGGCGTAAAAATCACGACGAACGACATCGTCCGCCAGGTCCAGATCGCGCGTAACGAACCGGGCGTGTCCGGCACCATTCATTACAGCATGGTCGCTCTTGAAAAAAATCGCGGCGGCCTCAAAGAAGCGCTCGCCCCGCTCTACGCGCAACCGGCGCTCGTGCCCGCTTCACCGTGGCTTGGGTATTCCGCAGTCAAACAACCCAGCATCAAAATCAGTCATGGCGAACACATCACGGCCAAATGGAGCGGCGGCGGTCATGTCTGGCAATGGGCCGTGCAAAAGAAAATCAACGGCAACTGGATCACCGAAATTTTCCCGGGTTCACAAACTTCGTGCGTTGTGAAGGAACCGGCCACAGCGATTGCCGTGACCGCGATCGATCGCGTCGGGAACGCGAGCCAACCCGCAATCATTAAAAGCAATCAATGAAACCCAGACTAATTTTAATAGCGCTGCTTGCGCTTACCGGATGTCACACGCCGACGCTTCCGCCCCCACCGACGGTGCAACGCGAATTTCGCGCGATGTGGATTTGCACGGTCAACAACGCCGATTGGCCATCCAAGCGCACGCTCAGCACCGACGAGCAGAAAAAAGAACTGACCGATATGCTCGATCGCGCCGCCGAGCTCAAATTCAACGCGGTCATTTTTCAGGTCCGTCCCTGTTGCGATGCGATTTACGATTCACCGATCGAACCATGGTCGCAATATCTCACCGGCAAAATCGGCCAGGCGCCCGAACCCTATTACGACCCGCTCACCTTTGCAGTTGAAGAGTCACACAAACGCGGTCTCGAACTGCACGCATGGTTTAATCCTTATCGTGTCGGCATCGGCAAACTCACCAACGAAGTTCCCGCCAAGCACGTCACAAAAACGCATCCCGAACTCGTGCACGTTTACGGCAAGCATCTCTGGCTTGATCCCGGCGAACCGGCCACGCGCGAATACTCGCTCAGTGTCATCAAAGACGTCGTCCATCGTTACGACGTCGACGGGATTCATTTCGATGACTACTTTTATCCGTACCAGGAAAAGACGAACAAAGACGACAAAGTTTACATTCCCTTTCCAGACGACGTTTCGTGGAAAAACTATCAAGAGCAACGGCGGCACACTTGGACGCGAAGATTGGCGTCGCGATAACGTGAACAAATTTGTTCAAGAATGCGCTAGCGCAATTAAGGCCGACAAACCCTGGGTCAAATTCGGCATCAGCCCATTTGGCATTTGGCAGCCCGGTTACCCCAAACAAATCAAAGGCCTCAATTCCTACGCATCATTGTATTGCGATTCGCGCATGTGGTTGAGCAACGGAATGGTCGATTACCTCAATCCGCAACTCTATTGGCGCATCGATAAAAAAGAACAAAGTTTCCCGGTGCTCCTGAAGTGGTGGACCGAACAAAATCCGCAAGGCCGACATCTTTGGCCGGGCATGATCGTCAAAGGCCCCACCGAACTGACAAACCAGATCGCCGTCACCCGCGCTCAACCTGGAACAACGGGCCACGTCATCTTTAAAGCCACCAGCGTGGTCAACAGCACCAATGGCGTCGACGCCGCTTTGGCGGAAGCTTACACAGTCCCTGCCCTCATCCCCACGACTCCCTGGCTCGGGACCAACACGCCAGCCGCCACCGAACTGTCGCTCAAACGCAAACGTTACGAAGTTAAACTCGCATGGAAACCGCTCGATGACGCCCGCTGGTGGCTGGTTCAGCAACAGCTCGGCTCGAATTGGACCACCGAAATTTTGCCCGGCTCCGAAACCAATTACGTCATCAAAGCGACCAATTCCGCCGCGTTGCCCGAGCACGTTTATATTTCAGCCGTTAATCGCCTCGGCAACATTGGCGGTTACGCGGCGAAATAACGCGCGTTTGTTGACTTAATATTTGCATCACGCGCTGAGTAAGGTTTCACTAACGGCGTGATTGGCAGTCTCTTACAGCCCGAGCTCGTCGAGCTCATTCGCGAGCGCAATTTCAATCAATTGCGCGAAATTCTCGTTGAGTTCCCGGCGGCTGACATCGCCGAAATTCTTGCCGACCTCAGCGGCGAAGACAAAGCGGTTCTGCTGCGCATTCTGCCACACGACCTCGCTGCCGACGTTTTCGAATATCTCAGTCTCGAAGATCAGGAACGACTTGTTCAAGCCCTGGGCACCGAACACGTCGCACGCATCCTGAACGACATTCAGCCCGACGACCGCACCGCCTTGCTGGAGGAACTTCCTGGGCCGGTCACGCAGAGACTTCTCAACTTACTCTCGCCCGAAGAACGTAAAGTCGCCTCCGACCTGCTCGGCTATCCGAAAGATTCGATCGGCCGTCGCATGACGCCCGAATACATCGCGATCAAAAACAATTGGACTGTCGGCGATTGCTTCGTCCACTTGCGTCGTGAAGGTAAAAGCCGCGAGGAAGTTTTGAGCCAGCTGTATGTCGTGGACGAAAAAGATCGTCTCGTGGATTTAGTTCGGCTGCGCAATCTCGTCGTCGCCGACCCAGCGACGCCGGTGACTGATTTGCTCGAAGGCCAAACGTATCCACTGCGTGCCAGCGACGATCAGGAAACCGCCATCGCGACTTTCAAGAAATATGACATGACGATGTTGCCGGTCGTCGATTCGCAAGGCGTCCTCGTTGGAGTGCTGACGATTGACGACGTGCTCGACTTGCTCGAACGCGAGACGACGGAAGACATCCAAAAACTCGGCGGTTCCGAAGCGCTGGACGAGCCTTACCTCACGATTGCGCTTCCGCGAATGATCCGCAAACGCGCGCCATGGCTGATCATTTTGTTCCTGAGCGAAATGCTCACGACCACCGCGATGGGCTTCTTCGAAGACGAGATCGCCCGTGCCGTCATTCTCGCGTTGTTCCTACCACTGATTATTTCCAGCGGCGGCAACTCCGGCTCTCAAGCGACGACTCTTATCATTCGCGCTATTGCAATCGGCGAAGTCAAACTCTCCCATTGGTGGCGCGTTATGCGTCGCGAAATTTTCACCGGGTTAACGCTTGGCGTTATTCTCGGCGTCATCGGATTTTGTCGCGTCAGCGTCTGGCATTTTGCGTTTCACGCCTACGGTCAATACTGGTGGCTTATCGGGTTCACCATCTGTGTGTCCCTGATTGGTGTCATTATGTGGGGTTCACTCTCCGGTTCGATGCTTCCTTTCGTCTTGAAAAGATGCGGCCTCGATCCCGCCACTGCATCGGCGCCGTTCGTGGCAACGCTGGTCGACGTCACTGGCATTGTGATCTATTTCAACGTCGCGTTTTTCGTTTTGGGTGGGAGCCTGCTCAAGGCACCCGCTCCTGGGGTTAAGGAATTCGGTCATAAACCATCCACCGAAATGGTCGCAAGCATCCTAGGACTTGATGAGCAATGGAACGTTACCAAGGTCGAACTCGACAGCAAACGCGACGTCCTAGTCGTCCAAATCGTGGACACACGCACTTTTGGCAAGGACTTTCATTGCAAAGATGGTGGAGGAATCGAAGTCGTTGGTCACAGTCCAATGAAGAAATGGAGCTACCCCGATGCATTCGGCCATCATGTCGAAATCGAATCTGAACTTCCCGAGGTGCGTTGCAAAAATAATCCTCAGGAAAAAATCGTCTATCCCGAAAAAATTCCCTGGGAAGATAAAGGTAAACCTCTTAGCCAATATTCTCCGCGGAACACGCTCGACCTTTTCTACAACTCATGCGCCTCGCCTGCATAATCCTGCTCGCGCTCGTCTTGCGAGCAACCGCAGCAACCGACGACGGCTATCGCGGCATTTGGTATTTCAACCAGGCCTCGCACGACGAATACAAATATAAATACAGCGGCGGCTTCGCGACTTACCCTCAGCAACACGAGCCCATGGCCATCTACGCGCCTGCTGTTAAGAAAACTTTCTTCTGTTACGGCGGAACCACCGCTCGCAGCGCGGCCGACAAACAGGAACTGCTGCACATGGTTTCATATTTCGACCACGTCACGCACCAGGTTCCCCGGCCCACAATTCTGCTGAACAAGAAAACCAATGACGCACACGACAACCCGACGATCGCGATCGACGACGGTGGTTACATTTGGATTTTTTCGGCGTCGCATGGCACCGGTCGTCCGTCCTACATCCATCGCAGCAAGAAGCCTTATTCCATCGACGACTTTGATCGCATTCTGACGACGAACTTCTCCTATACGCAGCCGTGGTGGTTGCCGCACGATGGATTTGTTTTTCTGCACACGCGTTACAACAGCGGAACAGAAGGCACCACAGGCACGCGAGGTCTGCATTGGATGACCAGCCCGAACGGTACGAATTGGAGCGCGCCCAAACTACTCGCGAATATCGAAATGGGTGATTACCAGGTCAGTTGGCCGCATTCGAACACGCTCGCCACCGCCTTCGACTTTCACCCGAAACCGGGAGGACTCAACGCCCGCGCCAATATATATTATCTGCAAACCTCCGACGCAGGCCACACCTGGCAAACAATTGACGGCAAAGCCTTCAACACTCCTGCCCTGCAAACTAACAACGCCGCGCTGATCTACGACTCGCGCAAAGATCATCGCCTCGTCTATCTCAAGGACCTCAATTTCGATGCCGCTGGTCATCCCGTAATTCTTTTTCTCACGAGCAAAGGATACGAGTCGGGGCCGAAGAACGGACCGCGCGTTTGGAAAACGGCACGCTGGACAGGTTCACAATGGGAAGTGCGCGATATGACGACTTCCAATAGCAACTACGACCACGGCTCTCTTTATATCGAGCCCGATGGCACCTGGCGCGTCATCGCTCCCACCATTGCCGGACCGCAGCCATACAATCCCGGCGGCGAAATGGTGATGTGGACCAGTTCCGATGAAGGTAAAACCTGGAACAAAGTAAAACAACTGACCCACGACAGTCCTCTCAACCAGACTTACGCGCGACGTCCGCTCGACGCCGCGCCAGAATTTTACGCGCTCTGGGCCGATGGCAATCCGCGTCAGCCTTCGGAATCACATTTATACTTCACCGACAAAACCGGTTCGCATGTGTGGCGTATGCCAGCGAAAATGACTACGGAAATGGCAACGCCAGAAGAAGTTGTCTTTCCGTCGTCTCATTGAATACTGCGGCCCGTCAAATCTTCAAACATCCAGAATGACTGCCGGCCGACTACTCGCGCTAATCTGGATTTTGACACTCCCTTTCACTGCGAGCGCTGGCTCAAGATATAATGAACCGTTCCCGCGCGCGGCTTCGAAGAAAGGTCTCCAGGTCGAGATGATCGATGACGCGCTCGCCCTGGGCGTCAAACATGCGGCGCTCAACTTCGATCTCGCCCGGCTTGTTGATCCAGTCGGAGCGCCGGAGAACCCCAGCTACGAACTCAACGGAAAAACTTATCACTTCCGCCGCGCCTACGTCGAATCGATGGACAACCGCATCAAAGCCCTCTCCGACCACGGCATCCTCGTTTACATCATCGCCCTCGCCTATCAATCGAACGATCCTCAAGTCGATCGTTTGATGCTCCATCCGCGACGCGCTACGAATCTTCCCAACGGCCTCGCCGCCTTCAACACAATTACGGACGAAAGCCGCGATTGGTTCCAGGCCAGCCTCGAATTCGTCGCTGAGCGCTGGTCGCGACCAGACCAACATTTTGGTCGCGCCGTGGGTTACATTATTGGCAATGAAGTAAACTCCCACTCGGCCTGGTATAACATGGGCCCGGCCACCATGGAGCAATTTGCCGATGACTATCTCCGCACTGTTCGCCTCGCCCACACCGCCATTCGAAAACAATCCTCATCGGCGCGTGTCTATATTTCCCTCGAACACCATTGGAATATTCATTACCCGGCGATGAGTGATAAGGAAAGTTTCGCCGGCCATCCTTTTCTCGAATACTTCGCACGCCGCGCCAAAGAAGGCGGCGATTTCGACTGGAACCTCGCTTTCCATCCCTATCCCGAAAACCTATTCGAACCGCGTTTCTGGAACGACAAATCCGCCACCACCAGCACCAACACCGCTCGTATCACTTTCAAAAATCTCGAGATGCTCACGCGTTTCATGAACCAGCCGGCCATTCGTTATCACGGCAAACCGCGCAGCATCATTCTCAGCGAACAAGGCTTCCACACTCCCGACGGTCCTGATGGCCAAAAAATCCAGGCGGCCGCTTTCTGTTACGCCTATAAAAAAGTCGAATCGCTGAAAGGCGTCGACGCCTTCATCCTCCATCGTCACGTCGACAATGCGAACGAAGGTGGCCTCATGCTCGGCCTGCGCGGCTTGACACCAGCCAACGGTGAACAACGTCCGAAAAAATTTATCTACGATTGCTTCCTCGCTGCCGATATGCCCGACTGGAAAAGCAAATTCCAATTCGCTCTTCCAATCATCGGGTTGAAAAGTTGGCGGTGACGTATCAGGAGGATTTCAAAAACGAAAGACGCTAAGATGCAAAAGCGCAAAGAGGATTTGAGGGTCAGAACTCAGTAAAAATCACTTAAACTTTTCAGAGGCTGTTCGTCTGGATGTTCGGTGGTTTATAAAACAAAACCCAACTACCAGTGGCCGAACCAACATCGATCGTTGCGCGCGCATTCTGAAGTTTGAACGGATACCATTGCA
This sequence comes from uncultured Verrucomicrobiae bacterium, assembly GCA_963702845.1. GTDB lineage: Bacteria > Verrucomicrobiota > Verrucomicrobiia > Limisphaerales > Palsa-1400 > JAICXV01. The sequence continues at coordinate 3,510,865 of OY969763.1, forward strand.
CGCGCCCGTCCTCGAAAAGGAAATTGCCGCCCACTGGTACGTTCGCGGCATCACGATGGCTCGCGGTTGGAAAATACGTTGTGCCATTGAGCGATGCCGACCACGCCAACGATCCCGTGCCCGCGCTGATATTCCACGAGCCGGTTGCCTGGAGCCGATCACTCATGATCGGCGCGTTTCGAAACTGCCCGCCCAGTTTCTTCTTGAAGTGCCAATCAGGCACGCCCGCCGACGCATAGTCCCAGGTATTTCCCGCGTTGTTTTCCCGTGCAAACATCGAAAAATATCCGATCAACTGTGCGGTGGTATCGGTACTGATCGTCGTTTCGGCTGCGCGATGCCACTCGTCCGTCGGACAATAAAGAACATCCTGCCGCGTGCGCTCGTGTTGCGTCGTGCTGCGCCGATTCGGATTTAGATAACCTTGGTAAAACGGGTTCAGATCAGGCGACATCCAACTTAAGTCACGTCCTTTCGAATTATCCGGAAAATAATTCCGGTTCTCGCCCGCGTACAAATTAATAGCTGTCCCCCACTGCTTGAGATTGCTCATGCACTGCGCTTTGACCGCGCTGCTTTTTGCGCGTGCCAACGCCGGCAATAACATGGACGCGAGAATGGCAATGATTGCGATGACGACGAGCAATTCGATCAACGTAAAGCCCAGTTCGCGCGGAGACGCGCGCTCACTCTGATCGGTCGGGGACATGACCAATATTTACTCTGCCAACCGCGCTGGAGCAAGACGTACTATCAACCAAAAGAAGGTCGGTCGCTTCCTCAGCGCCCGTCAATTTTGTAATCGGGCACACAAATAACAGTTAGGTAAGTCACCGATAGCGCCACACGAATTAATCTGATAACTGTAATATCCACTGGCTGCGAAAGTTGCAGTTGTAATTTACGCCGCTCTATGATTGAATAGGAACTGCAAATACTGACCCGTTGAGGCACATTTTTAATCCTGTCATGCGAATCTTGATTCTTGCGGTCCTGGCTTTGGCTTCCTGGACTTCTCACGCCCTGACCATCCAGGTGGATGCTGATCTGCTCAAAGACTCGAGCGGCAACGCCATGCCCACTAACGGCCTCGTTGTTCTGGTTGCCAGCACGACCGACACTAACTTCAACGGCCCCACCGCCGGCGCTTTCGCCACGGGCGATGATATCGTCGTTGCGAAGTTTAATCTGGCCTCTTCCGGCGCGCCGGGCGTCTTGATCGATGTCGCCGCAAGCCTCAGCTTTTCCGGCAACTGGAATCCCGGCGACCCGCTCGCTATTTATTGGTTTCCCACACTGACAACGAATTCCACCGCTCCGACCGCCGGCATTCCCTACGGCATGTATACGACGACCACTCCTTTGGACGGCAGCGATCCGTGGGTGACGCCTCAATCTTCCGCAAACATCGACCTGCGATTTATCACCACTGATTCCGATTCAGTCAATGGCCACCTCGCCGGCTCAAATCCCGCTTCGGCTGGATTGGCAAGTCTCGTTGTCACCGGCAGCGCCCCGTCGCCGAACCTGGCTATTCACATGCTTAGCGGCAGCACAGTTGGCATTCACCTCACCGGCGTCGCCAATGCAAACTATGCGTTGCAATACGTCACCGCGTTGCTGAACACGAACAACAGTTGGTTGACTCTCTCCAATGGCAAAGCTGACTCGAACGGTGTGATTGATTTCCAGGACACTCCCGGAGCCGCCCAACGCTCCTATCGTTCGCAGGTTCTGCCCTAAGTGGTTTTAGCGGCAGCTTCAGCCGGAATTACGAGCTCTGAGATTCCGGCCGTAACGCCAGCACACTCAACGGTGGCAACGTCAGATTCAATGAATACGGTTGCCCGTGTGTTTTGACTTCGTCCGCATTCACGCCGCCGAGATTGCCATTGTTACCTCCGCCATAAGTTCCTGCGTCGGTATTGACGACCTCTTTCCAGAACCCCGGCTGCGGGACGCCGATTCGATAATTGTGACGGAGCACCGGCGTTAAATTCATAATGACGGCAACACGACGCGAACCGTCCTGGTTCTGTCGCATGAACGACAACACACTGTTCTCCACGTCACTGCAATCAATCCACCAGAAGCCGGACAGATCATAGTCCCCGTCGAAAACGGCCGGCTCATTCTTGTAAAAATGATTCAGGTCGCGCATGAAATTTTGCAGACCGCGATGAAACGGTCCGGCATCGAGCAGCCACCAATCCAGCGACGCGTTGGCGTTCCACTCCGCGGTTTGGCCAAATTCAGTGCCCATCATCAGCAATTGTTTCCCGGGGAAAAGCCATTGATACGCCAGCAGCGCGCGCAAGTTGGCAAACTTCTGCCAATCATCACCGGGCATCTTGCGCAACAGCGATCCCTTCCCGTGCACGATTTCATCATGGGACAACGGCAGAATAAAATTCTCGTTGTGATGATAGAGCATCGCGAACGTCAGATCGTTCTGGTGAAATTTGCGATGAATCGGATCGCGACTGAAATAATTCAACGTGTCGTGCATCCAGCCCATGTTCCACTTGAACGTGAAACCCAAACCGCCGAGATACGGCGGGCGCGTCACCAGCGGCCACGCCGTCGATTCTTCCGCCACCGTAATCACTCCTGGCGCTTCTGTGTGCACCACGTGATTGAAGTGACGCAGAAACTCGACCGCTTCCAAATTTTCGCGACCACCATATTGATTGGGAATCCACTCATCGTGTTTACGCGAGTAATCGAGGTAAAGCATCGAAGCCACCGCATCGACGCGCAGGCCGTCCATATGAAAGCGGTCGCACCAGAACAGCGCATTCGCCGCGAGAAAATTCCGGACTTCGTGCCGTCCGTAATTGAAAATCAGTGTACCCCAATCCTGATGCGCGCCTTTGCGCGGATCTTCGTGTTCGTATAGGGCGGTGCCATCAAACTTGGCCAACGCCCATTCGTCGCGCGGGAAGTGCGCCGGAACCCAATCCATCAACACGCCGATGCCCGCTTCATGCAGACGATTAACCAAAAATTGAAATTCGTCCGGAGTTCCGAATCGACTCGTCGGTGCGTAAAACCCGGTCACTTGATATCCCCACGAAGGAAAATAGGCGTGCTCCGCCGTCGGTAAAAATTCCACATGTGTGAATCCCATGTCCTTGACGTATTTGGCCAAAGGCTCGGCCATCTCACGATAGCTCAGCGATTCGACCTCATTCTTTTTCCGCCACGAGCCAACGTGTACTTCGTAAATGCTCATCGGACTGCGGAACGGATTTTGTTCCCGCCGCTTCTTCAGCCACGCCTCATCGTTCCACTTGAACTTATTATTATTCCAAACGATCGCGGCATTTTTCGGCGGTGTCTCAAAAAAGAACGCATACGGGTCCGTGTTCAACTTCACTCGGCCGTTGATATCTTTGATTTCGTATTTGTAATGCGCGCCTTCGCCAACATTGGGGATAAAAATTTCCCAAATACCCGATGCTCCAATCGAGCGCATCGCATGGCAGCGTCCATCCCACTTGTTGAAATCACCCACGACACTGACGCGTTGCGCATTCGGCGCCCAGACGGCGAAACTTGTGCCGGCCACCCCGTCAATCGTGCGGAGGTGCGAACCAAGCTTATCGTAAATCCGACGTTCATTCCCCTGCCCAAACAGAAACACATCCTGTTCACCGAGCGTCGGCAAAAACGAATACGGGTCGCGCATTTGTATTTTGCGACCGTCGTGTTCGGTGATCACAAGATCGTAAGCATACACCTGGCTGACTTTGTCGACCTTGCCCTCGAACACGCCATGGTCATGAATGCGCTGTAATTTGACGGCGGGTTTATTTTTTTCGTGCGTGGGAACAATCTCGACCTTTGCCGCTTGCGGCCAGAAGGCGCGCACCACCAGGCCTGCGCCATTGCCGAGCGGGTGCATCCCTAAAAATTGGTGCGGTGACCGGTGCTGGACGCGAATCAGGCCTTCCAATTCTTCCTGTGCCAAAATCATTCAGCGGCAACGTAACACGAAATTTTATAAACGAACAAAAATTTTTTGTCAGTGACAGCAGTTCCAAAATCGCGAGCACCCAGTGAAACCATTACGCGGTCGTCAGGGGCATCTGTCGGTAGAATTTTGACATAGCGCGTAGGAACACCTCCTGATGCAACTTTCAGGACGACATCTTTTGAGCGATTTGTAGAATACAGGTCATGGATCGTGACGAAGGCATGAACAGCTTAGCTTTGTTGAAACAATCCATTGAGGATTCCGAAGCTACTTTGCGCCAGATGAAACAAACGATCGAAGTCGTCGATGCCCGGTTGAAACAGCATTCACAGACGCAGCCGTGCGAAACTTTTTCCTCGAACCGCGAGAGCTAACTATTATTTGAAAGCTGCCCCTGGCGGAGCCTGGTTGATCGCCAGCCAGTAATAGCCGAGTTGTCCCATGATACTCTGGAAATCCGAAAAACTGATTGGCTTCTGAATGTAGCTGTTCACCCCGTATTTATAGCTTTCCACCATGTCGCGTTGCTGATTGGACGAAGTCATTACCACCACTGGCACAGCACGAGTCCTCGGATCTTCCTTCAACTGCCGCAACACTTCGAGCCCTTCAACCTTCGGCAACTTCAAATCGAGCAACACGACTCTTGGCGGCGATTCAAAACTGCGTTCGCAATGCGAGCCGCGACAAAACAGAAAGTCCAACGCTTCTTCCCCATCCCGCGCCACATGGACCTTGTTCGCGAGCTTGTGCTTCTGCAGCGCCAACAGCGTCAACTCGAGGTCCGTCGGATTGTCTTCTACCAGCAAAATTTCAATAGCGGTACTCATTTGGTTGCGCGCTGATCGGCTGCAAGGCCACGGAAAGTGAACCAAAAAGTCGCTCCTTTGTCGAGTTCGGACGACGCCCAAATCTTGCCATCGTGCAGGTCAAGGATGCGTTTGACGATCGCCAAGCCCACGCCGGTCCCTTCGAAATCTTCCGCCCGGTGCAATCGTTGGAAAACGCCAAATAACTTAGCGACATAGCGATTATCAAACCCGACGCCATTATCTCGCACTAAAATTGCCGGTGTGCCGTCGACCGTCTGCAAGTCAATACAGATGACGGCCCGTTCCCGCGGCCGTGTGTATTTAACAGCGTTGGCAATCAAGTTCGTAAACACCTGCTTCATCAAGCCGGGGTCACAGACAGCCGTCGGTAAGCGCCCGATCGTCCACTCGATATTGCGATGTTCGATTTCCGGTCGCATCTCACCAATAACTTCGTCCACAAGCGCGTTAAGTGAAACCGGTTGTTGCGCTACTTCCACACGAGCGACGCGCGAGAGGTTTAGCAAGTCGTCGATCAGCCGCCCCATATTCTGAACTCCCACACGAATGCGCTCGATGTATTTGCGCAATTGCGGCGACGCACTGGTGGCGGTTTGCTCTTCGGCCAATTGCGCAAAGGCGTCAACGTGCCGGAGCGGGGCCCGTAAATCATGCGACACAGAATAAGTAAACGCTTCCAATTCTTTGTTAGTCGCTGCCAATTCCGCGGTCCGGACCAGCACGCGTTCTTCCAATTCACGGTTCAACTGCTGCAGATCGCGCTGGCTGGCCTGCAACGCCGCCTCACGCTCCTGGATCTGGTTGAGCATATGGTTGAACGCCTTGGTCAAAGTGCCCAGTTCGTCGGCGCTTGAAGTCTTCGCCCGCACGTTGTAGTCGCGCTTTTCAGAAACCATCCGAGCCGTATTGGCGAGTTCGAGAATCGGTTGTGAAATTTGTCGCTGCAACCACTTCGTCAACAATGCAATGATTGCTATCGCCGTCAGCATAACCGCTCCAACGATCACCGCGTAGAGGCGAAAACGGTCATAGAGAGGTGACAAGTCCGATTGCACATACAATGTTCCGACCCACCGCTCGTTCTCGTGTACCGGATAGAAAACCTCCAGCACGCCGTGACCGAACCGCGACACTTCTCTAATTTCCACGGCGGGGTAATTTGTATCCGCCAGTGTTTTTGGATAATGCGCCAGGATTTTGCGGTCGCGCGTGTAAAGTGCCGCCTTAATCACGGTCGGTTCTGCCTGCAGTTTGGAAAGAATTTCGTTTGCGGTTTTCGGCTCCTCAAACAACAGCGATGCGCTCGCATTGGCCGCCGTAATTTCGGCGAGAATATTGAGGTTCACGACGAGGTTGCGACGCGCAGTGATCACCCCGTATGTCACGAACGCCATCGACGCAAGTAGCAAAACGCTGCCGCCGGTCAGCAACATTGCCAACATCAGCTTTCGTTTGATTGGGACGTTTCTCAGCATCGCTACGCTATTTGGTCGTCGAGACGATCTGCGCCATCTGCAGCAGCTTTGCGCTGATGCTCAACCCAGCCTGCTTCGCCGCCTCTACATTGATTCGAAAGCCGACACGGTTTCCATTCTTCACGAACCTGATCATCCCGCCGTGCTGGGCAAATTCCGGAATATCGCTCACAGTGAGAATGGGTCGGCCTTTCACGCGGGCCAAAATTACCGGCACCCGTCCGCCAGCAGATGTGCCTAGATACAACATATTGCAGCTCGTGATTTCATCCAGAGACTTAAACCTCCTTACTTCCACGGCGTGTCCTTTGACCGTTTCGCCACGGACTGTATCCTCTAAAAATCCGTCGAATGGATCATTGCCATAAATCCCAATCACGAACGGACGGTTATCGCGTTCAAAAGCCTGCGATGGCCAAGTGACATACTCGGTGAAACGAAACAGGAAGACCGCTTTGAGTTTGTATTCGGCAACCGCCGGTTGCGCCACGACAGGCGCCAAGTTCAGCCCAAAAATCAATAATGCAAGCAGCAGTCGCAGACCGCGTGCTGCGAGATGGTCCGCAAAAATGTTGATTCTTCGAGTCATTCAGTAGGTCAGCGTTAATTTCGCATAACAACTGCTTTAGACCTCATTGGCTTCGGCTATAGTTCTGCTTTGCATACGAGTACATAGCTCTTGCGTGTTGATGTTGGCGCCGAATCTATTGAACTTTGTCATCCATACGGTTGCAAGCCTCGACTGCCCTTCTCACAGTCTCCCCTTTCCAAGCGCGCCCGCTCGTGCTTAGTTAAGGGCGATACTATGACAGACCCGCGCTATACCAAATTGGCCGAATTGCTCGTGAACTATTCGACGGAACTCAAAAAAGGCGAACACGTCATGCTCGACATGATCGATACGCCCGACCAAATGGCGATCGAACTAATGCGCGCCGTCCGTCGCAAAGGCGCCATTCCGCTGATCGAATGCCGCCACAGCCGCGTCACGCGCGAGATCGTCCGCGACACCAATGAGAAACAAGCGGCGACGCAACGCGATATCGAAATGTTCCGCATGAAAAAGGTCCAGGCCTACATTGCCATTCGCGGAGCGGACAACGCGTCGGAAACTTCCGACGTGCCGAGTAATTTAATGGGGCTGCACAGCAAAATCATGCGGCCGGTTCTCGACCAACGCGTTAATAAAACCAAATGGTGCGTGTTGCGCTGGCCAACGCCGAGCATGGCCCAGGGCGCGAACATGAGCACGGAAGCGTTTGAGAATTTTTATTTCGACGTCTGCACGATGAATTATCCAAAAATGGCCAAAGCGATGCTTCCGTTGCAGCGCCGTTTCAATCGCGCCGATAAAGTCCACATCACCAGTCCCGGCACTGATTTGCGTTTCAGTATCAAAGGCATCGGCGCATTGCTCGCGGAAGGCAAACGTAATATTCCCGATGGCGAAGTGTTCTCGTGCCCGGTCAAAAATTCCGTTCAAGGGTGCATTCAATACAACACGCCCACAATTTATGGCGGCACGAAGTTTGAAAATGTGCGCCTGGAATTTAAGGATGGCAAAATCATTAAAGCCACAGCGAACAATACCAAGCGCCTGAATGAAATTTTGGATACCGACGCCGGCGCGCGTTACATTGGCGAGTTTTCGCTCGGCTTCAATCCGTATATCCTCAACCCAATGTGCGACATTTTGTTCGACGAAAAAATCGCCGGCTCATTGCACTTCACTCCCGGCCAGGCCTACGAAGACGCCGACAACGGCAACCGTTCCGCCGTGCACTGGGACATGGTTCTCATCCAACGCAAAGAATGGGGCGGCGGCGAAGTGTCGTTCGACGGCGAACTCATCCGCAAAGACGGCAAGTTCGTGCCAAAAGATTTGCAGCCGCTGAATCCGGAAAAACTGAAGTAATCGTGGCGCTATAAAATCACGTGAAGCGTCTTGGACTGCGGCAGTCCTCTGGCGCTTTTCAATACACACCTTCGACGATGTTTTTCTCCATCGCCCCAAACGGCCTAACCTCCGCCACGCCATCCCAAGAATAAGCCCCGCGCGGCTTCCGCCGAATCGCCTCATCACGCTCCAAAAACCGCGGCATAAAAAACTCGCGCGTCAGCGTCGTCAGCTCAACACGTCCCCACTGATCGTATTCCACCGTCTGCTCCGTCGCATTCGGATTCACCACACGCAACACCGCGCGTGGCTGCGGCGCATAATAAGTGATCGAAAATATATCTTCGGGCCGCAACGGCACACTCGCCGCCAAACCCATCAACGTATTTCCGTAAGTCGGATAAAACCCAATCCGATTCTCCAAAACTTCCTCCACGATATAGCGCACATACTGCGGCGCCATTGTGGTGCCGCCGCAAAACACGCCGCGAATACCAGCTTCCCATAAATTGATTTTTTCACCGAGCGCTTCGAGCAACTTCGGCGTCGTGAACAAACCCGCAATCTTGCGGTTCTTCAAAATCGTCACGCCTTGATCAACGACGTGATCCATGTAAGCGCGCGCGACCTCGAATTTCTTATCCGCAATCACCTTCTTCACCCAACGCGGATCAAGATCAATGAAGTAGCACGAACTGCCGCGAAAATTCGCAAGATGCTCGATCGCCAGTCGCAGACGGCGAGGGCCAGTTGGACCAACCATCAACCACGCCGCGCCTTTCGGAAAATGTTCGTCCGAAATTTTTCCTGAGAACTCTTCGTAGTCAGTTTTGTAATCATCCCATCCAATGCGTTGCTTGGGCATGCCGGTCGTGCCGCCGGTTTCGAAAATATTAAACGGGCGGCCACGGAATTTCTTTGGCACCCAAACTTCCGGCTGCAAATCGCGCAGCCACTCGTCCTGGAAATGCGGAAACTTCAGCATGTCCGCGACCGTATTGATTTCCTTGCGCGGATCCCATCCCGCCTTGCTCGCCCACTCGAGCCAAAACTGACTTCCCGTTTCCGGCGAGAAATGCCAATTGATGATCTCACGCAGATGCGCGTCGAGCTTCGTTTTCGCCTGTTCGATATCTGATTGAGCAACGGTCATTTGCATTCGAAGCCGGTAACGTAGCGATTGTACGTGCACGCGACAAGGCCGCGATTCCAATTCCTGCGATACGTTGAAGTGGATGGCTACCTGTAAAATCAGCCGGAAGATTTGCTGGCTCGTTGTGACCGGCACCATCGCCCGGCCTATTCCCCGATGCCGCCTACGGTCATGTACTGTTTACAAGGCCACAGCGAAATCGTAGTCTCTCATCAAGCCACCGCCATGCGACAGCAACCGAACTATCATCGGAACAACGTCATGACCGCTCGATTCACTTTATTCTCCGCACGGATAAATCGAACATTCCGCAACAGCGCCTTCACGTTGATCGAGTTGCTCGTCGTGATTGCGATTATCGCGATCCTCGCGTCCATGCTCTTGCCGTCCCTCGCGCGCGCCAAAGAACGCAGCCGACAGATTTATTGCGTGGGCAACCTCAAACAACTCACCGCTGCGGCAAACCTCTATTCCGGTGATTACAACAATTTCTTTCCACCCAACCCGGATGATCACAACTCGCTTTTCGGCCACAATTGGTGCGCCGGTGACGCAGGCGTAGGACAGGCGCAGGAATTTGATTCCTCTGTTCTGACCGACACCAAAAAAACGATGATCACCCATTACATCGCTAAAAATCCAAGAATCTGGCGTTGTCCCGATGACGCTCGATCCGGGATTTTTAACGGTCAATCCGCTTTAGCGGCGCGCAGCGTCTCGATGATAGGCTCTGTCGGAAGCGCGTGCCAAACCTGGATCGCTTCCCCCACTTCCGGCAATCATTGCGCCAACAGCTGCGGATCTGGTGCGACTATCGGCCCGTGGCTCGACGGTACCCAACATGGCAATCGGCACGACAGCCCGTGGGCCACCTTCGGCAGAGCAACGGATTTCCGCAAAACCGGTCCATCGCAAATCATCATGTTGCTTGAGGAAAGTCCGTTCTCTCTGAACGACGGATGTTTTGGGGTCGATTGCAGCAGCCCACAAGCAATCGATCGCCCGGCCGACTGGCACAATAACGGTTGCGGCTTCGGTTTCTGCGATGGCCACGCCGAAACACACAGATGGAAGTCCACCTTGTTTCACCTCACCGCCAAAGCCAGCGGCCATCCCAGCGCAAATTCCTTCGTCGGCGGATCGAACGACTGGTACTGGCTGGCCTCTCATACGTCGGTCAACATGCAAACCGTCGGCACCGGCTTCTAATTTGGGAATCTGTCCCATGAATGCTTACCGATCACTGCTTACTGTTTACTGAATCAGGAAAGGTGGTTAACGTGCAGGGACGTATGCAACGCTCTCTCGTCATGACCTTGATCGGGCCGGACCGCCCGGGCCTCGTCGAAGCTGTCGCCGAAATCGTCACCCAACATTCCGGTAACTGGCTAGAAAGCCGCATGTCACGACTCGGCGGTCATTTTGCCGGCATCTTGCGTGTTGAATTCCCCGCTGAACACGAAGAGAAAATTATTGCAGCGTTGCGCGCATTGGAATCACGCGGCCTTAGCGTCATCATTCATCTCGATCATCCCACGCCCGAACCGACGGGCCATCGCTTTAGCGAAATCGAAATCGTCGGTCATGATCGCCCCGGCATCGTGCGCGAAATTTCCCACGTGCTCGCCTCGCACGGCGTGAACGTCGAAGAGCTCGACACCGAACGCGGGAGCGCCGCCATGTCCGGCGAATCCATTTTCAAAGCGCGCGCGCAACTCCGAATCCCGAGCACCACCGACGTCCCCAAAATGCGCCGCGACCTCGAACGCATCGCCGCCGATCTGATCGTCGACATCTCGCTCAAGGAGCGCCTGTAAACGTCGATGATCGCGCGAGTAACTCTCGAAATTGCTCTCGGCAAAGACTTCGACTACGCCGTTCCCGAAGAGTTGCAGGATGCGGTGCAAATCGGCACGCGCGTTAAAGTTCCATTTGGCAACCGCACCGTCATGGGCTGTATCACCGCGCTGCCTGACTCATCCGCGCACGCAAACTTAAAACCCATCGTCAACGTCATCGGCAAACAATCCCAGGTTACACCCAACGTCCTCAAACTCGCGCGCTGGATTGGCGAATATTATTGTTGCCCGCCCGAGATCGCTCTCAAAACCGTTTTGCCCGAAGCCGTCCGTCGCGAGAAAGATGGCTGGCGCGAACTCCTTTTCGTGCGCGCCTTGCAATCGCCCGAGGCGCCCAAAGTCACCAAACGCCAGCAAGACATCCTCGACATCGTCAACGCCCGACGTGAATTGCGCTTGCAGGAACTGGCCACGCTCGCGAACACCACCGCAGCGACCATTCGAAAACTCGAAGACAAGGGTCTGCTCGAAATTGCTTCCAAAATTTCCGAGCGCGATCCCTATGCGCGCGAAATCATTCTGCCCAGCCAACCCCTTCTACTAAACGCCGAACAAACCGTTGTTTTCAGCCAAATCACCGCAACGTTGGATTTGCAACAGGGTAAAACGTTTTTACTCCACGGTGTCACCGGCAGCGGCAAAACTGAAATTTATCTCCAAGCCATCGCGCACACCTTGAAGCAAGGCAAAGGCGCGATCATTCTCGTTCCCGAAATCGCGCTCACACCGCAAACCGTCGAGCGTTTCAAAGCCCGTTTCAGCAACGGCCCTTTGCAAACACTCGTCGCCGTTCTCCACAGCCATCTTAGCGCCGGCGAACGCCACGATGAATGGCACAAAATTCGCCAGGGTCGCGCCCGCATCGTCATTGGCGCGCGTAGCGCCATTTTCGCGCCCGTCGAACCGCTCGGACTCATCATCGTGGACGAAGAACACGAACACTCCTATAAACAGGAAGAAGCGCCGCGCTATCACGCGCGTGACGTCGCTGTCGTTCGCGGGCAAATGGAAAATGCCGTCGTCGTTCTCGGTTCCGCCACGCCGTCGCTCGAAAGTTTTTATAACGTCAAAAACAAGAAATACCGCCTGCTCGAGATGCCCACGCGCGTTGACGACAAAAAAATGCCGATCGTCCGTGTCGTCGATATGCGCCACGTGGCGCGCAAAGAAAAACAAGGCCCGCCCGTTTTTTCGCCCGAACTCAAGGAAGCGATGACCAAGCGCCTCGAGCGCAAAGAACAAACCCTTCTGTTCCTCAATCGCCGAGGCTTCGCGACATCACTGCAGTGCAACCTCTGCGGTTACGTCGCGCAATGCCCCAACTGCAGCGTCTCGCTCACCTACCATCGCGCCGCCGGAAAACTCATGTGCCACATCTGCGCCCATGAAACGAAGGCTCCGACAGTTTGTCCTGAGCGGAAATGCAAAAACCCCGGCATCCGCTACTCCGGTCTAGGCACCGAACGCGTCGAGGCCACGCTTACGAAAATTTTCCCACACGCGCGCATTCGCCGTATGGATTCTGACACGCTCAAGCGCAAGGAAGATTACCGCAACATTCTCGGCGACTTTCGCACCGGCAAAATCGACATCCTTGTCGGCACGCAAATGATCGCCAAGGGCCTGCATTTTCCGAACGTCACGCTCGTCGGCATCATCTTCGCCGACCTAAGCCTGCACATCCCCGATTTCCGCGCAGCCGAACGCACCTTCCAACTCCTCACCCAGGTTGCAGGTCGCGCGGGCCGAGGCGATGTCGAAGGCGAAGTGTTCGTGCAATCGTTCACGCCCTTTCATCCCGCGATTCAATATGCGCGACGGCACGACTTCACCGGTTTTTATGATCAGGAAATCGAATTTCGCCAGCAACTCGAATACCCGCCGCTGAGCCGTATCGCGTTGATCACTTTGAAAGGCGTCAACGAAGACAAAGTCAAACTCAGCGCCGAACACGTGAAGCGCGAGATTGAAAAGCTCGCGTTCCCCAAACTCATCATCGCCGGCCCCGCCCCTGCTCCACTGGCGCGCGCCGAAACGAAGTTCCGTTACCAAATCATGTTGCGCACTCACCAAATGAGTAAACTCAGCCAACGATTGGCTGAGTTAAACAAGAGCCTCACGCTCCCGGAAGATGTTTCGATGATGGTCGATGTGGATCCGGTTAACCTGATGTAACCGGACCCACCCGACTTCAAAGTGCGCTAGCTGTTTCGGCTAACGGTAGTAACGGCTTTTCCGTTACCGTTACCATTGGCGAAGCCCGCGGCATTCAAACCACCGATCAGCGCCGAGACCTGCATCAATTTGTTATTCAAATCATGCACCTGGCGGCGCTTTTCAAGCAAAGCCTGCTTGGCTTCATCACGTTCTTTCTCGAGCTTATCCGTAGCTTCAGATTGCGCAGCGAAACGAACGGCCAAATCCTGTTCGCGCTTTCTGGTGTCGGCCAAAACAGTCGCGTGCTTCTCTTCAATCGATTTGCGCAACTGAAGCTCAAGCTCCTTGATGTCGCGCGAACGTGACTCGGTAGCTTCCGCATCGCGACGGCGCAACTCCTCAGCGGATTGCGATCGCAATTCGCCGCGAACGTTCTCCAGCTTCGTTTGCCATTCCTGGTCGCGCTGGCGCAGCTTGGCTTGGAACATCTCTTCACGTTGCTGCGCGTCTTGCGCGAGCATCGCTTCAACGGCCTGGACGCGAGCGTCTGCCTGGCGTTGTGACTTCTCGTCGCGAGCGCGCATGTCGGCCGACCACTGGTTCTGCAATTCGGCTTCGCGCGCCGCGGACTTCGCGGCGAGTTCGACTTCGCGCTGTTTGAGACGCGCGTGGAAAACCATTTCTTTCTGTTGCAATTCCTGCACCAGACGCGCATCCGCATCGTGCGCTTGTGCGACCAACTGCCGTTCCGTTTCAGCCTGGTGCCGGCGCAATTCCTCGTCGGCTTGCGCGTGCGATTCGTTCAAGCGCACTTCGGCTTGCGACTGCAATTGCTGCTCGCGTTGTTGGAGTTTGATCCGGGCGGATTCTTCGCGCTTATCAACCTCTTGCTTCCAGCGTGCGTCCACTTCACGAACACGCGCTTCGAGCTGACGTTCCAAATCCATTTCGCGACGGCTCGACACATCTTCAGCGGCAGACTTCGCCTCGGCGACTTCAAGATCATGTGCCGCCGCTAATTCCTGCTCGCGCTGGCGCAAGCGACGTTCGAAATCTTCTTCGCGTTGGCGCAGCGATTTTTCAAATTCCATTTGTTGACGATCGGCACGTTGCTTCTCGTTGCGAACAGCCTTTTCAACTTCACGACCCGCATCCTCTTTGGATTGCGACATACGGACGACAAACGCGTCCGACTGCTGTTTCAACTGCGCTTCGGCCATATCGCGAGCATGTATCGCTTCCTTCAAATCATGTGACATGTGGGCCGAAGCTTCCACCGCGGCCAACTCCGCATCAGCCATCTGCCGGCGCGCCTGGATGACCTGCGTTTTGCAATCTTCAGTCACCTCGATCAGTTTCTTCTGATGATCCGAAAGCATCGCCGTGCGTTCCGTTTCACTGGCGGCGCGTTGATTGTCCAATTCCTGGCGCAACTGCGTGATGCGCTCAGACCACGCATTTTGGCGTGCCTGAACCTGTCGTTCGATTTCCGACTTCTGGAAATCGCGCATCGCGTCCTTCTCCGCAATGGCGCGATTCAACGATTCAGCAAGGTCGCTAAATTTGGCGACCCACTCGCCTTCCTTCTGCGTCAATTCAGTCGCGTGCTGCACGGCAAACGCGTCAGCGCTTTCGCGAGCGGCCTGCAATTCAATTTCTTTTTCAGCAAGCGCTTTCTCGGCGGTTGCGTTCGCGTTAGCGATGGCGCGATCGCGAATCGCGATTTGCGCCGATGATTCACTCGCGAGACGTTCCGCGCGCAAAATCTTTTGCCGACCGGCGCGGATATAGAGCCAGTGCAGGCGACGACCGAAAAATCCGAGACGATGCGACGCACGTTTTTGTTCCGGCTTGAACAAGGTTGAGAACCCAATCTCGACCATCAATGTCGGCAAAAACGCCACGATGAACGCGAGCACCGGATAGACCCAGATACGCACCATGCTGATCTGGTCCGTATACAAATCGCCACGTTCCTTGGCCGTTGCCTTGATCGTCACGGGACGTTGTCCGAGCAACAAACCGCGAACGATTTCAACCGTCGTCGCGATACGATAGACCTGCGTCTTCTTGATCGCCGCTTCGCGTTGGTCGTAAAAATCTGCCGCGGTTTTCGTCGCGGTATCGATCTGCGCCTGAATGCCGTCAACCTTTTGCGCCACCGCTGCGAACTCCTGGTTGATCTGCTTCTCTTCTTCCGCGTATTGCGTGTCCACTGCAGCCTGCGCGACCATCAGCGCTTCACGTTTATGATCGGCTTCCTCGCGCTTGGCGCTGGAACGCGTATCAAACTGCTCGCGCAGCTTATGCGCATCATCCTCAATCTGCGCCACGCGCTGGCGACGCTTCGCGTTCACGCTGGCCAATTCCGATTCCTTCGTCTGGATCTGCGTATCGATTTCCGCGATCGCGGTTGGTTTCAGAATCGTATTATCCTCGCGCACAGGGGCGACGCCGGGATTGATCGGCTCTTTCATCAACTGCCGCTTCACAAAATTTGCGCCGTTATAAGCCGCCAGGTCCTTTTCATACGTTGCGCGTTTATTGGCGTAATCGGACATGCGGATTTTAAAATCATTTTCCAGCCGTGCTTCTTCGGCATTCCATTGCGAGGCCCGGCCGACTTCCGTTTCACGTTGCGCGCGCAAATCCGCGATCGCCTTCGTCAACTGTGCGCTATCGGCATCCGCCTGTTTGATGATCGTCGCCTGGCGCGCTTCCACTTCCGACAACTGTTGCTTCTGATAATCCGTCATCGAAATGGCATCCTGGCGCATCTCGCCGTTCAACTTCATTGCTTCGTCCAAATCCGATTTCGCTTTCGCCTTGCGGATACCCAGATCGACCAATTTAGCTTTGCGATCGACCTTCTTCACCGTAATCCCCACCAACTCACCTTTCAGTTGCGCAACCTTGGCATCTTCAGCAATCGCCTTTTCGAGCATCTGACTCGCCGGATTCATCGCCACGCCCATTTCATAAACCGCCATGTCTTTGACGAGCTGAAACGTCAGCACGCAAATCAGCGGCAAACCGATCATCAACATGAAACCCTTCGCCCAACCCGTGCGCGACGCCGTCCAGATGGCCAGCGGCAACTTCAACGTTTCCACCGCAAGAATGGTCGCGCCAATCGGGCCGATGCCAAAGAAGCTGACGCCCATTCCCTGGGGCAAGCACACCACCTGTTGATACTTCCAACCGGTGGCCAAAATCACAAATTCAACCACTGTCGCCATCACGATCAACGGCAGCGTCAAATACGAGATGCGTTTCGAATTCAAGAGCTGCCATAAACCCGACAAAACTCCGGCACGAGGGCCTTCTTGCGAACTGGCATAGGTATCGTTGTTCATAATTAGAAATCAGTTAACCGCGAATTCTCGGGAGCAGCTCGTATGCCAGTGGAGAAAAAGGCCGGGTAGAAACTCGCCTTGGCGCACGTCACGGAATGTCAATCAAACGACGCAACACATTGATTCACAACTAACAGCACCGATGCCCCCCGCTCTCCGTTTATAACTGAGGAATAAACCGGCGGATGTGAGAACGTAGTTCGCGTGTTTGAGTGAGGAATGATTTCAAAATTTCAAAAGTTATGTTTTGAAACCAAAACTCAATTCGAGCTCTGAGGTGTTGCGAACGTCCACAAAAAAGCACAAAAACGGGGGCTAAAATCACCACTTCTAACTGCGCAACCTGTTGCAGCTTTGGACATTGGTCGCGAATTTAACTTGTTTCTAAAAAACTTTTTTTAGGTGGCAGTAGGTGACAGTAGGTGACCACAGGTGACTTTTTGGGCGGTTCCATCAAATCGCCAATCATCCACGAAAAAAGATCGCGGGAATGTTGCTACTAGTTGCTACAACCAGCTACTTGTCACAACAGGTAGCAACTTTTCGGTATCGAAAGTTGCTATTTGCGAGCTGTCGATTTTTGATCACCCTTAGTGCCCCGCCTCCCCTACTCGGCGGTTACGGATTATTTCAAAGAGCAAGCGCCGCTTTGCACAAGCCAGACGCACCAGGGATAACCCCAGCGAGGAGAGTAATACTAAGTGTCGCAACTACTTGTCAATCATTGAAGCGTTGATCAAAGCCAAGACACAAGGGCGGAGGAGGCGCAAAAACTGGAACGCGTTGTCCATTAATTAGACGTGAAATCTCGAACTTACTAAACTGTTCCTAATTGTGTGAGTTGACTTACTTTTTGAATAAGAGATCCAAATCAATTAGCTGACAGTGAAATAGAATTGATGCCCGAATCCTTTCCAAGCTCGAGTCCCCGAATCCATTCCCAAGCCCCATCGGAGCGCCATATTTATAGAAACAGCCCACCGTCAAATCACGCAAACTTCGACCTTCTATGTTCCACCGTTTGTGTCATGTTGACCTTAGCGAAGTGCCCTTCGCCAAGATCAGGAGCCGACTATGTTCGAAAAACGCTTTTTCATACCCGGCCTCGCCCATGCTTCATATCTTTTTGGTGCCGATGGCCAAGCCGCCGTCGTCGATCCGAAACGCGATGTCGATGATTACATCGAAACCGCCCAACGAAACGGGCTCAAGATCGTCGCGATCTTCAATTCTCATCCGCACGCCGATTTCGCATCCGGCTTCATTGAACTGGCGCAGCGCACAGGCGCGAAGATTTACACCTCGCACCTTGCGCCGGCCACTTACCAGCGCGTCGCCGCCAAACATGGCGACCGCGTTCGCGTTGGCGGTCTCGAGGTCGAAATCCGGGAGACTCCCGGACACTCGCCAGACAGTCTCAGCTTCGTCGTGCATGAAAATGGCAAACCAATCGCCATTTACACCGGCGACTTGCTCTTTGTCGGTGACGTTGGCCGGCCCGACTTGCGCGATGCGGATGAAGATCCTTCCGCATTGGCCGCGAAACTTTACGATTCTCTCTTCAACGGAGTCTTCACTTTGCCGGACGACGTTCGTGTCTATCCCGCGCACGGCGCTGGCTCGCTCTGCGGACGCGCCATTTCGGACAGCCCGTTTTCGCTCATCGGTCAGGAACGCAAATTCAACTGGGCCGCCCAACTCAAGGACCAGAAAGAATTTGTCCGCCAGATGATCAGCAATCTGCCCGATCGTCCGGCCTATTTCAGTTACGACGTCGACATCAATCTGCGCGGCGCGACCCCTTTCAGCCAGCTTCCGGCCATCGCGCCGATCACTGAAACCGACCTGCAAACTGCAGCGGCCGAGGGCGCCGTGGTCATCGACACCCGACCGCCGCAAATGTTCGGCTCGGGACACTTCCCCGGCAGCCTTAACATCGGCCTCACCAGCGCCATGTTCGCCACCTGGGCCGGTTTCATGGTCCCGGGCGACAAACCCATCGCGCTCGTGGTCGGTTCGGCCGACGCGTTGCCCAAGGCGCGCCTGGAACTCGCGCGCATCGGGTTCGACAATATCATCGGCTACATCGAAGCCGACAATCTCACCAAAACCCGTCAGACCTCCCAACTCAGCGTCAACGATCTCAAATCCGACCTCACCGTTGGCACCGCTCCGCTTGTCCTCGATGTCCGCACGCCGGGTGAATGGGCGTCCGACCACATCGAAGACGCGCGGCACATTCCCCTGCCCCAACTCCGAAAAAAACTTAACACGCTCACCAAGACCCAGCGCATCGCCGTCATCTGCGGGAGCGGCTATCGCAGTTCTATCGCCACCAGCCTGCTCGCACGTGAACGTTTCGACCACGTTCAAAACGTGATGGGCGGGATGTCCGCCTATTCCGAAATCAAAACGCCCGAAATGCATCCGGCCGATCTTGTTTTTCTAAGCGAAGGCATTTGAGCAACGGGCGCGAGGCGCGGCGCCAAATGCAGGGCCCCCCACCCTTCCAGGGGGTTCGAACCGTTACATCGTTACAACCCTTGTAAACATTGGGGATTTTTGCATTTTACCCGTTACAAAAGGCGTTACAGACCCTCTGCGGAGGCGTTACAAGCCATCTCACACCTCACCACGCCCGCGACAACCGCAATCCCCAATACGTGCTCGAGACCTCCGGCTCGATTTTCCAACCCTTATACGGTCGCGTGAAAATGTAACTGCTGACAATCCCAATTCCCGCCCCCGCAACCACATCCTTCGGCCAATGATTATGAGACTCCACGCGGCTGTAGGCGACCCACGATGCCGCCGCATAACTCGGAACTCCATACCACCATCCGTAACGCTTGCGCATGAATTCCGCCGCCATGAATGAAATCGACGTATGCCCCGAAGGCATCGAGTAATTGCCGCCGTTAGGCCGGGTCTCGTTCAAACCATATTTCAAGCCGTAGGTCACACCCTGGGACAGGAGGATCGATTCGCCGAGCTGGATCGCGCCCGGTTTATCTTTGTAAGCCAGCGTCAGCGTGGCTGCTGTCGCGGGCAGAACAAATTGCAAAATATCCCCCGAAGTCGCAATCGCACTACTCGCAACTGCTTGCGCAGTCACGACGGTGAGAAACATCAGGACGAGAGGGTACACGGAAATCCGCGCGAGGGGGCGGCGGCTGGTTGTCATTCCACAATGATGCTTTCAATCCAAAGCGGCCGACGAAAGATTTATTACACCGCAGATGAAATAATTAGTTGGACTCAGAAAATGTGCAGATTGACAGCGAAGCGTTGCGTGCGAGTGCCAGCACGATTTTTTAGTGTACAGGCAAAAAGGCAAACGATGCGCAAAAACTTTACCGTTTCTTTACCGTCTCTTTACCGAATTTGACCGGTAAGGGGTTTCGCGCGACGGGCGTGAAGGAGCCGAAGCATTTCATCGATCGCGAATTGCGAATTGCGGATTGGTCATAAAGGGACAAAGGTTCCGACCGGCGACGGCCGAAATGATGCAAAAATGATGCAGAAACGATGCAATTTTCTTCGAGGCCGGTCTTCATTGTGATTCGCGTTTTTGACATGCCTAGGCCAGAGAGGGGGGGTAGGCCTACCCCCATCCCCCCTCTGGACCCGTCAGGCCGTCAGGAATGTTGATGGTCAAAGGGTTGAGAGGTAAGTTAGCCGTCAGGCTGACGGCAGGCACCCGTCAGGGCTGCAGTTTTTCGAGCGGGACATGTGACCAAAAGGTGACCAAAAGGTGACCAAAAGGTGACCAAAAGGTGACCAAAGGTGACCAAAGGTGACCAGATGACGGATGACGGATGTCCGGGCCGCGTTCGCACTATTCCCCAACCATCCCTATCGTCCTCAACCACCTCTCCGCCAGCTCAGGCCATCCCGTGATCGGAAACTTCGTCGAGCGCAACCCGAACGCATGTTTCCCTTCCGCATACAAATGCATCTCCACGGGAACCTTGGCGTTCTTCAGCGCAATATAGTAAACAAGCGAGTCGTTTACGTTGTCCACCGGATCGTTCTCTGCCTGGAGTAAAAACGTAGGCGACGTCTGGCGCGTGATGCGCGTCGCAATGTCTGGATTCAGGTCAAAATTCGGATTCTCCGTTTCCGTCCAGTCCCATAAATGCCCCGGATAAAGAGCGAGCGCAAAATCCGGGCGGCAGCTTGCCTTGTCAGCCGCATCCACCGCCGGATACAAACGCTGCCCAAAATGCGTGCTCATGGCTGCCACCAGATGTCCGCCGGCCGAAAACCCAAGCACGCCAATCTTATTCGGATCAATATGCCATTCAGCAGCGTGAAAACGTACCAACCCAACCGTCCTCTGCGCATCCTCCAGCGCCATCGGTGCTTTCGGTGCGACGTGACGCTTCAGTTGCGCATCCCAATGTGGCCCGGAATCCGGCACGCGATATTTCAACAGCACACCCGTGATCCCCTTGGACGTCAGCCAATCACACACCTCCGTCCCTTCAAGATCCATGGCCAGGACACGATAACCTCCGCCGGGAAAAATGACCACTGCAACGCCCGTATTCCTTCCCTTCGGCGAATAAACCGTCATCGTCGGCTGCGAAACATTCGTCACGATAACGACCGGTTTGCCGGCAATCAGATCAGTTGACGTCATGACACCTTCCGGCCCCGGAGCTGGATGCGCATCCGGCACCGCCGCCGGCCAGATTCGGATTTGCGTATGACCCGCCGACGGCTCCCAGATATTCGTCTGCGCGCACAAACCCGTACACGCCAA
This sequence comes from uncultured Verrucomicrobiae bacterium, assembly GCA_963702845.1. GTDB lineage: Bacteria > Verrucomicrobiota > Verrucomicrobiia > Limisphaerales > Palsa-1400 > JAICXV01. The sequence goes on from OY969763.1 coordinate 3,532,342, forward strand.
GACAAAGCAGAGCCCAAAGAGAAAACGTTTTACCTCCATCCCGCAGATGACACGCAAAGCGCCGGCCTCCGTCAAGCGAGAGTTCGAAAAGAATCACGATTATGACTTATCGTCCATAGATTTTCAGCCGCGTTTCCATGGACTATAAGTCATGGCGAAACGCAACCAAATCCTCACCGCCTTCGGCTCCAATGTCCGGAAGAAGCGAGAGGCTCTAGATTTTACTCAAGAACGCCTGGCCGAAAAAGCCAACCTTGATCAGACCTACATATCGGGCATTGAACGCGGCATTCGCAATCCAAGTGTTCTCAGCATCGTCCGTTTGGCAGTGGCGTTGGGGACGACAGTTTCAGACCTCAGCAAAGGGATTGAAAAGTGAGGTCTCGTTCCGAAAAATCTGCAGGTAGCGCTAGCAAAGTTCAGCATTTGCGAGAAGACATCGTTCCGTATCGCATCAATGGCGAAACTCATCAGCAGCCTCTCAAATTTATCGACCTTTTTTGTGGTATTGGTGGGTTTCGTATCGCATTTGAAAAAACAGGTTGCGAATGCGTTTTTTCTTCAGATTGGGATAAGCATTCGCAAGTCACCTACGAGGCAAACTTCGGCGAGAAACCCCACGGGGATATTCATTCCGTAGCAATCGCCGATATTCCGAAACACGACATCCTATGTGGCGGATTTCCCTGCCAACCATTTAGTCTCGCTGGTGTTTCCAAGAAAAACAGTCTCGGCCGCAAACATGGCTTCGCCGATGAGAAACAAGGCAATCTTTTTTTCACAATCGCCGATATTTTGGAATACCATCGGCCGTCTGCATTCGTTTTGGAAAATGTTAAGCATCTCGTAAGGCACGATCAAGGTCGCACGTTCAAAATCATATATGACACACTCACCGATGCCCTCGGTTACCAAGTGTACTGGCGGATCATCAACGCTCAATGCGTCGTACCACAGCAACGACAGCGCATCTTTCTTGTCGGTTTCAAGCCAGGGCGTGCTTTCGAGTTCCCGGAGTTTCCAGTCGAAGGACCGAAGCTATCGACGATACTTGACGAGCAAGTGCCGGACAAATATACCCTGACAGATCACCTTTGGAATTACCTTCAGAACTACGCAAAAAAACATCAAGCGGCGGGAAATGGATTTGGTTTCGGACTTTTCACAGGCAATGATGTAGCCAGAACGCTCAGCGCTCGTTACCACAAGGACGGTTCGGAAGTGCTTATTTCACAGGGACCGCGAAAAAATCCGAGAAGGTTAACTCCTCGGGAGTGCGCACGGCTCATGGGTTACCCAAACAATTTCAAAATACCAGTATCTGATACCCAGGCATATCGACAATTCGGAAATTCTGTTGTAGTTCCGGTCGTTGAGCGCATCGCAAGAAGTGTGGTAGAGACCTTAAGAAGGCCAGTTGACTATCGCCCAGATTTGACCCTTGAAGATAAGAAGCGTTTGCAAATCCAAGCCGCCACTCCTGCGCTTGAGCCCATCCGTTATGTGATTAAGAAAAAACGTTCCCGAAAAGCGGCTTCCAAATAAATCGCTCCCAATGGCCACACTTTTCGAATACGCGATAGCTGTGGCGGCAAAAGCCGGTAGAACAATCGTTTCCGGTCAAGTTTTCGCGAAGGTCCTAACTCGGAATGACGATGCCGGTCGGCACGGCGTATTGATCCCAAGCGAGGCCTACACGTTTTTTCCGAATCTTCCGATTCCAGATCCAACGCAAAACGCGACTGAAACATTCGAGGTATTTGATGCGCTTTCGGCGACTCGGCGGAAGGTGGCGTTCAAATATTATCAGCGCTATCCCGAACGGAGAATAACCTGCGTTCACCCGATCCTAAATGATCTAGACAGCGGTAAGCGGCTGTTTATCGCGCTTCAGCTCAAACATTCAGACGGAACTACGAATTATTACTTCGACTATGCAAATTCCGCACTGGGTGGACGATTTAACGAACTTTTCCGTCTCATTTTCGGTGAGCAAGTAGCGGATGTTCCAGCCAACTTTGTAATTAGGCCCGTTGATGTGGCCGCTTTTGCCACCGATGAATCGTTAGCCGAGTTGTTGCGCAAGTTTGACGAGGTCAAGAGTTCAGGGTGGATCGATGCTATGCGTTTGGGCGACACGGGAATCGGCTATACATTTGAAACGCTCTTAGGGATCAAGGAAAATAATGACGAGTTTGGCGATTTTCGTGGGATCGAACTCAAATGCCAAAAAATCAAAGAAGGACGAACAACAGGCACAGGAAAAATTAATCTTTTCCAAGAAGGACCAGTTTGGCTATCGAAAACAAGCGCCCGAGATCGCATTCGAATTCTAGGTCAAAAACGAGTCGATGGGTTATACGCGTGTCATTCGCAGCTTTCCACAACTGCAAATAACCTGGGTTTACTTTTGGACGTTATTCGCTCTCAAAGCAAAATTGATTTGCGTAAGCATGCTGATCCAGTCGGTTACTGGACATTTAAACAGCTGGAGCAACGACTAATAGAAAAGCATTCTCGCGCGGCTTTCGTGAAAGCAAAGACCCGCAGTATTCGGGGCACAACGCAATACGCGTATGACGAATTGGTCTATTGTGATAGGCCGAGCATTCAAAAGTTTATTGACCTAATTGACAGGCGAAACATCGTCTTCGAATTTATTATGTCCGAACGCTCGAATGGCGAAATCCGGAACCATGGTTATCCGTGGCGACTAATACGTGCAGAGTTTCTGGACAACCTGTTCGCCTTTCGCATCAAACTTCGCTGATTACGAAAAGTTTTTTGGAAATCGCAAGCAGCGCTTTGCCCATCCGTTTAAGTTAGCTGTATTGACGCGACACTCCCAAATCACAACTGAACGCCACCCGAGCTTCCGCATCGCACGTTGATGAATCTTGTCGCGTGCGGCATTCCCATTCAGTTTCGCCAGCCAGAATTTTCTGCGGTTCGTCGGTGTCGTGCAGTTTTTGCAACCTTTATGCCGATGCCAGAAGCAGCCGTGAACGAAGATGGCGGTTTTGTATTTGGGTAGAATGATGTCGGGGCGGACGTAAATTGTCTTTGGTTGAGAGTTGAGTGTTGAGGGGGGAATCGCAATGCGGACGTGGAGGCGGAAGCGGTAGCCCATTTTGTGCAGGAGGCTGCGCACGATTTTTTCGGGCGTGGTGTCCTTTCCCTTAATCCGGCTCATGTTCCATGAGCGTCGCGCTTTGGTGAGACGATCTTTAGATACGGGTTTCACGAATCACAGGAATTCTAACGCAAAGTCGCAAAGACCCGAAGGTGGAAATTGAAACCGCTCATCTGCGCTAATCAACGCTAATGGGACGGGCGTTTTTTCATTTTGCTCCCAGAGCGTTGCCCCGGGCTGGGGCTGAAGCGCGCCTTTGGCGCTTTGGAAGTGATCTTGTTTATTTTACCGGAGCATTTTCAGCGCTGTTCCGTCTAATCGTTCATGAAGTCTCAAACGATTGCGGTTATGGTGGCAGCGCTGACGATGACAGGCTTGGTTTCAGCGCAAACGAACAACATCCCGAACCGCCTGATCGATTACGCCGCTTTCCAGAAACAAGTCAAAGAAGTCGGACAATGGCGCGAAGGACATCGGCTGACGGAAGAGCAATTTGTCGAGGCGTCGAGGCAACGCGACACCATCATCCTCGATGCGCGCAGCAAGGATAAATACGCCCTGCTCCATATCGAAGGAGCGATTAACCTGCCGCTAACGGACTTCACTGCGGCCGAGTTGGCCAGGGTGATTCCCACGAAAGCCACACGCATCGTCATCTACTGCAACAACAACTTCCTCGACAGCCCGCGTGCGTTCGCGACCAAAGCAGCCCCGGCGTCGCTCAATCTTTACACGTTCAACAACCTGGTCAGCTACGGTTACACGAACGTTTACGAACTCGGTCCCCTGCTCGACACCCACGCTACCAAAATCCGATTGGCAGGAACGGATTCGCGCCAGTGATGAATTGGATTTTGGGGCGCCTAATTTGATCCCAGGGCGTTGCCCTGGGCTGCGGCTGAAGCGCGCCTTTGGCGCTTCGGGACGCCTAGTGACCAATAAGGACGAGGTTGTGGTTTGCGCCGGTGGCGATGGCGGTCGCAGGTCCGGGTAATTGCGGTGGGTTAAGTTGGCCGTAGGTATTGTCACCCCAGCAATAGATCGTGCCGTCGTCCGTCAATGCAATCGTGTGAGAGTCGCCGGCGCCGACCTGCATAACGTCGGTCAATTCTTCAGGCGGAGTGCATTGGCCAAACGTATTGTCGCCCCAACAGATCGCGGTGAGTTGACCATAGTCATCGTACCCCGTCGCGACGCTGTGGAACTTCCCGGCGGCGATTGCCGAGGGAGGAAAGTAGTACCGCCCGCTGGGGGTAAGAATTGACCAGTTCACGCGGGATGGGATGTCGATTTCTCCGTGGAGGTCGGCGCCCCAGCCGTGGAGTCCAGCGGTATCGCTCCAATCGAACGAATGGTCACCGCCAGCGGCGATCATGCTGCTGTAGTAGTAGATGTCGCATTGGCCGTTGCTGTTGTCGCCCCATGCAGCGACTTGATGATTGATGGTCAGGGCGACGTTGTGGTGGTCACCAGCGGCGATGGCGATGATGGTCTTGGGCAAGTTGGTTGGCGCATGGCATTGGCCGAATTGATTATTCCCCCACCCCACAATTGTTCCGTCGTTGCGCAGCGCGAGGCTGTGACTACGTCCTGCGGAAATGGCGACAACGTTTCGTAATCCAACGGGAACGGTGCATTGGCCGTCGGCGTTGGATCCCCACGCGACCACGGTGCCGTTGGCGCGAAGCGCGAGGCTGTGGGAACCACCCGCGGCGATAGCGATTGCGTTAGTAAGGTTTTGCGGCGGCGTGGACTGGCCGGCGCTGTTGTCGCCCCAGGCATAAACTCGCGATGGAACGGGCGCGACGATGAGGTGCGTGGCGGTGCCGTCGCTGGCAAATCTGTTTTGCGCGCCGACTTCGTAAGTGTCTGAATCGGCGGCAGTGACACTGGGAATCGTAAGGGTCGGGCCATCGACGATGACGCGCCATCCTGGTCCGGAATTCGGCGGTCCACCAAGGCGGTAGATATTGCGATACCACTCGTAAGCGATGGGTTTATCTCCCGCGATCGCGCGAGTGCGGAGCGTGACGTCGTGGCCAGTGATGGCGAGTGTGCTCGGCGGAAGCGCGACGAGTTTCGGCCGCACGTGGATTTTGAGATCGCAACTGGCGCTGCTGCGGCCAAGCGCGTTGGAGACGACGATTGTATATCTGCCGTCGAAGGACGTTGTGACTTTGCGAAGGTGGAGGAACTGGTTGTTCGCACGCGGGATGTTGTGGCCGTTAAGTTGCCATTGGTACCGCATCGGTTCGGAACCCGAAGCGCTGCAGTAGAAGGTCACGTCGCTGCCGTTTAAGGCGTTTTGCGCGGGCGGTGGCACCTGGTGCAAGAGTGGTCGTGTGCCGTGAACCGTGATGGTGAAATTGGTCGACGCGAAACCGTAAGCGTTGCTCGCGACAATCGTGTAGCGTCCTGCGTTGGTTCTCTGCGCGTCGCTTATTTGCAGAAAATTGTATGAGAAACCGGGAAACGGCGGGCGCTCGTGCGGGCGAGGCCAGATCGGTCGACCTTCGCGATACCATTGAAAGTTGATGGGTTCGGAACCTTTCGCTTGCAGGTAGAAGAAGGCGTTGTCACCAGCACGAACGCTTCTTGACTCAGGCGCGAGGGTGATAGTTGGTTTTGCGGGTTTGACGTGCAGGTGAGCTGGGCCGCGCGTTACATAGCTGCCGTCCCTGCGCAGAACGGTGGCGGTGTAGTCACCTTCATCGGCGGCTTGCACGTTGTCGATATCGAGGATGTAACTGTATTGGTAAGGGTAATCTTCACCGTTCCGTTTCCAGTCAACGATGTACACATCGTCTCCATCCAGGATGGGTCTGAAGGTCGCTTTGCTGCCGGCTTCGATAGTTTGGCTGACAGGTTCAATCGAGAAAGCAGCATCGACAACGACAATGTTGAAGGAGGAGGTTTCGATGTTGGTGCCGAGGGTGGCGGTGCAGGTGACGACGTTTGTGCCAACTGGAAAGTAGGAGAACGGCAGCGGGTCGCAGGCGACTGTCGCTTCTGGAGCAGCGGTGGCGAAAGGAAAGTCGACGATGGCGTAGGGTTCACCCGGCTGAACAACGACGGTGATGTCATTCGGGCAGACGAGACCGATGCAACGATTGCCCGGGTGGGCGGGATCGAATTCGAACGCGCCGATGTCGACGATGGCAACAGGGCCGGTGTTGGTTTTGCTCAAGACATTTCCAGTGCCACCCATGAGCGCACGAGGGTTGTTGTCAAAATCATTTTGGGGGAGATCCTGGACCATCGCACCGACGTCAATGCCCGGTGAGTTGGTGAGGAGCCGGAAGTTGAAACTTTCAGGGCAAACGAACGCCGGCGGCGCGGAAATGTTTCCGTTGATGCCGATTTGCTCGACCATGGTGTAGCTTTGGCTGGGATAGATAAGGTTGTTTTTCCAGTCGGGCAGCACGGTTTCTCCAAACCGAAAAGTAACCTCCAGTTGAGTGCCGTTGTCTGCGAGCAAATTGTTCGCGAGGTCGTCGCCAGCATCATGACTGTAGGTAGCGAGACGAATACCGGCGGTATTGCCCACCAATGTGTTGTTGACGACGACGCGGCGGTTTTGTTCGGGCATGTCGAGGTTGATGGCAGCGCAGGCATTGCTGACGAAAACGTTATTCGCAATGACAGGCGAGGAGGCGTCGGCAAAGCTGATCGCGCCGTTATGCCACTCGTAGGAAACGTTGTTCTGGAAGGTGTTGTTGATGATGAGAGGCGAGGCGTCGGTGCCTTCGATGGCTGCGCCGTCTGCGAAGCCGCCCTCGTTCAGTCGGAAAATGTTACTGACGATCGTTGGCGAACTTCCTCCGAGAGTGATGCCGCCGCCACGAACGGAGAGTCCCTTTTGGATGGTGAAGCCGCGGATTTGGGTGGTGGGTTGTTCGTGAGTCCAACAGGTGATCACCGCGCCCCTGTAGTCACCGTCGAGGATCGTTTGTTCCGGACCAGCGGCGCTTTGCAATCTGATTGGCTTGCCTTTGAGGTCGAGGTGTTCGAAATAGATCCCGGGCGCGACGGTGATGATGGTGATCTGGTTGGTGCGGGCCGCGTCGATTGCGGCCTGGATGGTGGAATAGTCGTGCGGCACGGACGCATAATGGACGTTTGTGTTGATACTGAGGCCGCTGCCGTTGAATGGCGAACGGGTTGCGTTGGTGTAATCACCGGCGGTCAGTGACGGCGTTTGGGCTGCGGCGAAAACCGCGTTAAAACCGAACGCTGAGGCTTCGACTGCTAACATCGTCGCGAGGAGGACGAAGATGAAGATGACGTTGCGGAGTGTTGTTTGGACCCGGTTCATTTTGGTTGCGCAGGAGGTCCGTGCCCGACCGCATGCGCAGCGATTATGCCCGGGTAAAACCCACCGTCAAGTGAATGGAAGAGCGGTTCGTCTGCGGACGTATTAAGCCGGATCTTCAGAAGTCACTTTGCCGTTAACATGCGTTGATGAGCGAGGTGAGAATTAAGGGCGAGATCGGAATGCGAACATGCAACCGAAAGCCCATTTTGTGCAGCAGCGAGCGCACGATTTTTTCGGGCTTTGTGTCCCTGCCCTTGATCCGGCTCATGTTTGGCTTCCCAAGCCCGCCACGAGTGAGGTGCCCCATAAGAGACGTTCGCGTTGCGAAATGTGGTCAGCTCCGGCGCTCTTTGGTTAATCGATCTTTGGATACGAATTTCACTAACTCTAAAAATAGCCACAAAAAGGCACAGAAGGCACAAAATTAGAAAATGCGGACGGCATAACGCAAGAGCGGACGACGGGAGATTTGAACAAATTATTTTGTTGTTCGCTGCCGCGAACCGTGCGAATCGTCCCTACCATGGATGGTATTAAGCGAGCTGCCGTTTACTGTGTCTCTTCGGTTTCGTGAATCGTTCGCCCGGTTTGCCGAGGCAGTTCGTCGCTAGAGCAAACCCTTCTTCATCCACCTGGGGGACTTCGCATTCGATCCAATAGTCGTGGATGTTTTTCAGGATCTTCTTAAATCCATCAAGATGATCCGGCTTTACAACGAAGGAACTGGCGCCGAGAACGTAGGCGGTGCGAATATCGTCATCATCATGTGATGAAGACATCATGATCACCGGAATAACCGACAGCGCCGGATGATTCTTGAGAAATTCCAGAACGGTGAAGCCGTCCCCGGGCGTCATGTTGAGGTCAGTAATGACAAAAGACGGAAACTCGAATTTAGAACGATTTGCGTATTTACCTTCGCCGTCCAAGTAGGCCACCGCATCGTCCCCGCTGGTGGCAAGCTGGATATGATACCGATTACTGAATGAGCGGAATGCGCGTTCGATAAAAATACGACTCGCCTCGTCATCGTCGATAACCAGAACTGTGGCGTTCCGCGCCTTCATCACCTCGCAATAGAACACAAAACGGTAAGTATGGAATTGGGAAACAGCCTGTTTCTGCTGCGAGTCCTATAGTGTTTTACGGTCACTAATTGTGTCGGCTAAAGACAAAGACTGCGGCAGCAAGCAGCATGGCTATTCCAACCATGAGAATCCAGGAGTTCAAACTCACCGTGTCAAGTTACGGCTCAAAACAGGGTCGATTCCACCTTATGTCCGAATGCGGGAAAGCTGGTGACGGAAAATTCAACGCAAAGTCGCAAAGTAGCGAAGGCGCAAAGATCAAAGGATGGAAAACGAACCCCCTCATCTGCGCTACTGACCGCTAATCCAAGGTGCGATTAATTATGACCCGGTAGAAGACGGTCCGCGCAGCGCGACGAGCGGCGGGCCCTACCTTTTGAATCAAGCTCTCCGGCCGCCAGCGGGAGAAACATGCAGCATCCGTTCCCGACTTCTTAACCTCACAACATCTTCCCTCACCTTTCAGTGCGCACCATCGCGATGACAACTTCCGTCGAGAGACCGATGTCTTTGAGGTAATTAACGTCCACAATTGACAGCTTGAAATCGGCGTGAGATCGATTGACGTATCGCAAAAGCTTTTGGTTTTCGAACCCGTGATGATACAGCCAGACCACTTCCGCAGCTTCCGGAGAAATATCTTCTGGCAGCAAACCTACAGACGGGGAAACCAATTTATTCGCCCCTTTCGAGCCTGACGCTCTAGCGTCCCTGGCCCGGGCTGGAGTCGCTGCAAACAAAAGGGTCAAAACCGCACAGAACACCATCGCGGACAAAATCCTTGTTTTCGCCTGCTTGAAAAGAGAATTCGAAATCTTGATCGTGACTCTCATCGGGGAATTTTACCCGAACGGAGCCACCCTGAGCAATTCTGCATTTCGTCCGCAAACCTACGTACGAGCCATTATCGTCTAGCCCCGCCACGGCCGCCACCGCCACCGCCTCTGCTACCTCCGCTCGGTCTTGCCGCACCACCGCCTCCACCACCAGCGCCACCACCGCCATTCGGACGCATTCCGCCGCCGCCGCCGTTGAGTCTTCCACCACCTTGGCCATCGCCACCACCATTTGGACGGTTACCCCCGTTATTGCCGCCATTGCCATTCCAATTGCCATTGCCATTCCAATTGCGGTTCACCGTAGTGTTCCAATCACCGCCCCAGGATCCACCCCAGCCGCCCCCGTAGCCTGCACCCCAACCGAGACCGTATCCGCCGTACGGGTATCCACCCCCATATCCATATGGGTAGCCATAATCGTAGGCATCAGTGTTCTCGTGTTGTTCGTAGTAATTTGGAAAACTTCCCGCGCTGCTGTCCGAACTGCTCCCGGGCGCGGCTTCCATCGACTGCTCAGGTTGCTGGGCGACAGGCGGTTGATTCTCAGGTGGCGGCGCAGCACCCGCAGCTTCTTCCACGTATTGTCGTTGCATTTTCGCTTCGGCGACTCTCTCACGCGCCGATTGCGGCCGGATCATGGCAACGACAACCTCCGTCGGCACCCCGATGTCTTCCAGGTAGTTCACGCTGTGGAGGTTCATTCCGAAGTCGAGATGCGAACGATTAACGTAGCGTAACAAAGCGTCCCCATTCGCCCCTTTCCGAAAAAGTTTGATCACGTGGGCCGTGCCTTGCGAAAGATCCTTCGGCATGACCGGCGGAGGGAGTCCGTTTCGCATCGGATTGGCCGGAAAGTCCGGCATGGCCCCGGGCACCTGAGCTTGAGGAGCCGGAAGGGTCGAAGGCGCCGGCGCGGGCTCAGGGACCGGCATTGGCTGCGAGGCGTCGGGACTTTGCGTGGGTTCGGGATTCGGCGCAGCTTGAGGACTGGGTATGGTCTGAGGATTCGGCACAGCTTGAGGAGTTGGGACGGTCTCAGCCTGGGGAGTCGGCGTGGTCTCAGGAGTCGGAATTGCCTGGGGGACCGGAGCGGCCACGGGAGCCGGAGTTGTCGGAGGGCCCACTTGCTTTAAAGTGTTGCTATCTCCCTTGCTGGCCGAAGTCACTGCTAGCAACAACGCCACTGCTCCGCTCGCGAGCACCGTGAATGAAACCCGGGTTTTCATAATTAACTCCCACTTTTAGGTCGCCATAGGGGCAATGCTGGCGACACTCCTCTGGTGTCAAACTAAGGCATGATTGCTTTTGCGCAATCGCTGGAATCGATCACAAATAGCGAACTGAAAATTGAAAGTTTGAACGGACTGATTTTCCACTACACCCCCGTTCAGGCGTGTTCCCAATAGCGAAACCAACCTCTGCGGTTACCGTAATACAGGGAAGCATGAGCTTCCCGAAACAATAGGAGGAAGAATTATGGTCGGCTTGATGATGGTTCCGATGTTTGGCGCGATCGGCTATTCAATATTGTATCTGTTGTTCGGCGGCGGGTTGTTGGGTGCGGTGGTGATCTTTTTCATCGCGCGTGCGTTTGGGCGTTAATCGAGTGGCGAAGCTTTGGACTGCGCCAGCCCTCTGGTGCTGTCGAACCGGGAAAAAAGCGCCAGAGGACTGGCGCAGTCCAAGACGCTCCGCGAGTTATTTGGTCTTGGTTTGGCTTACGGCGCCCGGAAACGATAGAAGCGCGTGGGGGCGTTTGTCGCGGGAATGTCGGTCACCGGGATTGCGCTGCTACAGGCGTTTGTCACGATGCCGATTTGGACCCAGTTGGTCAGATCAGTTGACGAGTCGATGGCATAAATCTGATTGGGATCGCCTTGGACGACGAATTGGAATCCGCCGGGACCTTTCGTTGAATAATCCGATGTCCACGATTTCGTTCATCGTTCATCAAGATTCTTTCGCTTTTTTGTTCCGCTTCTTCGCTTTGCCTTTTCCATCTTTCGATAACTCAGGTGTCTCGCCCTGGTCTTTGGTTTCTTTGATCCAATTTTGCAACGCGTCTCGCAGCCGTTTCAACGCGGCCTGGTCTTGAGGATCGCTCGAGTTCGCCAGATTTTTTATTTCATGAGGATCGGATTGGAGGTCGTAAAGTTCCTCGTCCGGCATGCGTGGAGCGCAAAGGACGGCTTGCACCGGCGTCAATTTATTAGCGGCGTTTAATTCTTTGAGCAGGTTCCAGACGGGATATTGCTTCTCTTTATAATTGTTTGGCGCGAGGAACGGCACCTCCGGGGTGAAGTTGCGGATGTAACGGTAGTGTGCGTCGCGCACGGTGCGGATGCGCATGGCGGTTTCATCGCAGCGATCGCGCGCACCGAAAATATATTCTTTTGGTTTGCCGGTCTTTTCACCAAGGAATGGCCTGCCCTGCATTTTCGATGGAATGTCTGTTCCCACCCAGGACAGCATCGTTGGTGCGAGATCGATTGCTTCCAACAAACGGTCATCCACCGAACCCGGGCGGAAGTTTTTCGGGGCGGTGATCGACTTGGGCCAACGGATGATGAGTGGAACGTGCAATCCTTCTTCGTAGCAAAATTGTTTTCCGCGCACGTGCGCTTCGCCATTGTCGCCGATGAACAGGATGATGGTGTTTTCAGCAAGGCCTTCTTTCTTCAATTGATCGAGTATCAAGCCGACTTTGCGATCGAGTTCCATCATGGCATCGAGGTAGCGCGCGTAATCCTGCCGTGTGATGGGGTGATCCGGGTAATAGGGCGGCAATTCAATTTTGGATGGATCAGCCTTGTTCGGTCCATTGAACTTGCGATGTGTTTCATGGAAGTTGATCTGCGCGAAAAAGGGTTGGTGCGAGCTTAAATCCGACCAATCGCTGGAATCGAAATCCGGCGCGGGCGAAAGAAAATTCCAGTCGGTTTTCCCGGCGCCTTTGAACCCGAACGAGTCGGGAAGCTTCTCCACGTTGGCTGTGAAATAACCGGCATCCCGCATCCAATGAGGCAGGACGCGCACGCCTTCGGGAAGCGGCTTTTTATTCTCAGTCCGGTGCTGATGCGCGCCGATGGTCGTTTGATACATGCCCGTCATGAAGGCTGAGCGTGCCGGCGAGCAGACAGGAGACGTGGTATAAAAATGGTTGTAGCGCACACCTTGGTGCGCGAGCCGATCGAGGTTGGGCGTAGAAACGTTTTTCTGCCCGTAGCATCCCAATGCGGGTCCGAGATCTTCGGCGATGAGCCAGAGAATATTCGGCTTTGCGGCATTGGCGGCAGGAGCCGGGACGGTCGCGCAAAGGATGATCGCGCTACAAAGACATAAAGCCAGATGTCGCCAAAGGGAGCGGAGTTGCCTTTTCATGTCCTTGAAAGGACGGTGAAATGTTGTGTGGGGTTTCATCAAGGTTTTTTGTTTGTCAGTAACATCAGAACGTCAGCCGGACCGTCCGCCACTCACGATCCTTGTAAGCGTGGTGCGCGCGAGGATAGGTCAGCACGATCTCGTGCGTTTCGCGGTCTTCGAACATCGACAGGTGCGAGATGTCGAGCCGGCCTTGCGCGTCGTCTTCAGGACGATGTGTATCGATGGTCACGATGGTTTTGCGGATGAGTCGGAAGGTTTGCGGGTCCACTTCGCCGATGACCAGCGGGTAGCGTGGAAGGTTTCCCGCACAGTTGGTCGCAGTGAGGTTCCCGGCCCAAAAACAGCGACCACTTGAATGCATGAGGAGCGCAGACATGCTGCTGGGGGAGTAAGCGGGCGTGCCATCATCGTAGGTCAGTGGTTCCGGTTTCGACCATGTGAGTCCGTCGTTGATTGAGATCGACGTCCATTTGGAGCTGGGGAGTTCGTTGTGTGGATCGCTTTTGCCACCGTTGCTACCGCGCATGACCATGAGAATTCGGCCATCAGGAAACTCGGTCAGCGTAGGTTCGATCAGTCCGCGCGTGGTGCGCAATGGATCGCTACGGACGCGATCTGAAATTTTCCAGGTGAGACGGTTGTGGTTGGTCCACGTGCCAATGAGGACGAGGACGTCGGTATAGGTGTGGCCGCCGCTGGGGTTGTAGAGTTTGTTGTCAGGACCGATGGGTGTGGCTTGTGTCGGAACGAGGATTTTGCCGGAGCACGTAGCCACGGGAATGCAGCCGACGTCGCCCAGATAGATTGCGTTGGTGCCGATCCAAACACCGTCGACGGGATGTTTGGCGTCGAAGCTCCCCTGCTCTACGATCGGTTCGTCGAGGAGCCATGTGCGCGCGGCGTCCAGGGAAACGCGGTAGCGAAGGTAGTAAGTTTGTTGGGCGATTTTCGGTTCGTGCGCTTTTGGGTCGAGGTTGGGTGTGTCGAGGGAATTGAGGATGTTGACGAGCCGTCCGGTGTGAGGGTCGAGCACGGTGGTAACGGAATCGCGGCGGTAACCGAAAGGAAGGTTGGTTTGAAACTTGGTTTGTGGTGTGAAGGCATTCCAGGTGCGACCGTTGTCGGTTGAGAGTTGGCCGGGACTGATTAGCCGGGAGGTTGTTGAATCGGCGTAGTAAGCGCGGTAGTAGCTGGGTTGGTTTGTGGAAACGGTGCGTTGAATGACTGCAAGCGGATTGCGAGCGCGAGGTTGGGAAATACAACCGGACGCAAGACAGATGAGCGCGACGAGCAGTTGGAGCGGCTTGTTCAAGACGGCATTTTTATCGGAATGTGGAACAATCCCACGCGAAAGAGAAGTTTGAGCGGACTGGCGCGGGCTGCTAGAAATAGAAGCATGATCAGACCTGCCCTGCTGCTCGCCTTGGTTGCGACGGCGTTGAATTGTTCGGCTGCACCGACTGCTGAAATTAATCGCGCAGCGGAATCCTTGCGGGCATCGATGAGCGCGCAGCGACGGGATTTTCATATGCACCCGGAACTGGGTTACCACGAGGTGCGCACGTCGGGAATTGTGTTGGAGCGGTTGAAGGCGCTGGGGTTCACCGATATTCGCACGAATGTGGCGGTGCACGGAATTGTGGCGTTGCTCAAGGGCGGCAGGCCCGGACCGGTGGTGGCGTATCGCGGTGAGATGGATGCGTTGCCGATCGAGGAGCTGAACGATGTTCCGTATAAATCGACGGTCGCACATGTCATGCACGCGTGTGGGCATGATGCGCACACGACGATTGCACTGGGTGTTGCAGAGGTTTTGAGCCGGATGCGCGATGAGTTGCCAGGCTCGGTTAAATTTGTTTTTCAACCGGACGAGGAAGGTCCCCCACCGGAAGGAATGCTCGATGGGGCGATGGCGATGGTGAAAGACGGCGCACTGGAGAATCCGCGACCGTCGGCGATTTTCGGTTTGCATACCACGGCTGAGATTGAAACCGGCCAAATTGGTGCGCGCGACGGTGGCGCGCAGGCTGCGGCGGACTTGTTTGAAATTGTGATCCACGGCAAGACGGCGCACCCAGCGCATCCGGAGGAAGGCGTGGATTCGATTTTGGTGGCGTCGCAATGTGTGGAGGCGTTGCAGGCGATTCGCAGCCGGCGCATCGACCCGCTGGAGCGTGTGGTGTTGACGATCGGAAAAATTCAGGGTGGCAAAACTGCGGAGACGCTCGCGCCGACGGTGACGATGAATGGGATGTTGCGGAGTTTCGATGAGAAGGTGCGCACGCAGATGAAAGCGCAGATGCGGCAGACGCTGGAGGGCGTGTGCAAAATTTATGGCGCGAGTTTTGACCTGAACATCACGGAGGAAACGATGGTCGTTTATAACGAGCCAAAGTTGACGGATTTTGCGATGAGCTCGATTCGTCATTCGCTCGGCGACGCTGGCGCAATTGAACCCGCGTTGCGAATGGGTGCGGAAGATTTTTCGTATTACCAAAAGGTGGTGCCTGGAATTCTTTTTCGGCTCGGTTCGGGAAATAAAGCGCGCGGCATTACTTCGAACCAACACACGGCGACGTTTGATATCGATGAGGAGTGTATGGTGGTCGGCGTGAAATCGATGGCGAATTTGATTTGGGATTATCTGGAGGCCAGTGGGAAGTTGGGGCACTGACCTCATACATATTATTTTTGATACACGATTTTGCCGTCGACGATTGTCATCGCGACTTTAGCGGTCGGGATGTCGTTCGGATTTATTTCGAAGATGTTTTTGTCGAGCATCACGAGGTCAGCGTATTTGCCGGCGGTGATCGTGCCTTTTACTTTGTCCTGAAATTCAGCGTAGGCGGAACCGAGGGTGTAGGCGCGGACGGCTTCTTCGACGGAGATTTTTTGCTCGGGCACCCAACCGTTTGGATGTTTGTCATCGAGAGTGCGACGGGTGACGGCGGCGTAGATGGTGAGCATCGGGTCGAGAGGAGCGACGGTCCAATCGGTCCCGAACGCCAGGATCGCTTTGGAATCGAGCAACGATCGGAACGCGTAAGTGCCTTTGGCGCGTTCATCGCCAATGCGGCCGTCGCACCAACGGCCATCGTCGATCGCATGATAAGGCTGCATCGAGGCAACCACGCCCTGCTCCCCGAAACGCTTGATGTCACTCATGCGCAGGTGTTGCGCGTGTTCGATGCGGAAGCGGCGGTCATGCGGGCCGTTTTTCTCGGCGACTTTTTTATAAATTTCGAGGATCTCAAAATTCGCGCGATCGCCGATGGCGTGAATCATCACTTGCAGGCCAGCGGCATCGGCACCGAGAGCGCGTTGCAACATGACGCCTTCAGGGAACATTTGATCGCCGAGCAAGCCGGTGTTCTTCGGGTCGTCACTGAATGCATCAAACATGTAGGCAGTGGATGAACCGAGGCTACCGTCGGCAAAACCTTTGAGGCCGCCGACGCGAACCATGGGACTGCCGAAATTGGCGTGGATGCCCTTTTTGGCGAGCGATTCCCAGCGGGCAATCGGATTCATGCCGTAGATGCGGACCTTCAGTTCGCCGCGATCGGCCAGCGCCTGGTATAGGTCCGCGTCGTTGCCGGCGGACATATCCTGGACGCTCGTGACGCCGAATTTCGCGCACTGTTCACTGGCGGCGATTGCCGCAGCCATTTTGTCGGCAAAATCCGGTTGCGGCATCGCTTTCCAAATCGGATCCATGCTCGCGTCTTTAAGAATGCCGGTTGGCTCGCCCTTTTCGTCACGCACAATGAATCCGCCGTGGACGTTGGTGGTGTCTTTGGTGATGCCGGCGAGTTTCAGGGCGAGGCTGTTGCCAAGGCCCATGTGACCGTCGGTGCGACTGACGAACACGGGATTGTTCGGCGTAACCGCGTCGATCATTTGTTTCGTGGGCAACGGTGTGCCGGGCCATTTTTCGTGGTCCCACTCACCGCCGGTGATCCATTTGCCGGGCGCGAGTTTTTTGGCAAATTCACCAATGCGACGGGCGAATTCTTCTGGAGTGGTGGCGTCGCGCAGATTGACGTTGGAAAGGGCAAAACCGCCGTCGAGGAAATGGACGTGGGAATCGTTGAAGCCAGGCAGGACGAGTTTGCCATTGGCGTCGATGCGCTTGGTTTTCGGACCGGCGTGGCGCTGGACTTTTTCGAGTTCGCCAACGGAGACAATTCTACCACCGGTGATCGCCACGGCCGTTGCGCGCGGCATGTTTTTGGCCATGGTGCGGACGTCGGCGTTGAAAATCAAAAGATCGGCGGCGGCGGTGTCGCCAGCTTTGCGTCCGGCATCGTCAGGAAGTTTATCAGCGCCAAAACTCATAAGTCCGGCCATCATCCACAAAACCGTGCCAAAGGCAATGCCTCCAATAATTGCAGTGAGTTTCATATTTTGAGGAATCCACGTTACGCAGAAAGGGTCGGGCATGTCACGGACGGAACCGCGTTGCGGTTCGGGAACGGTTTGTTTGAAGAGTCGACGCGCTCCGTCCGGTGCGAGCAGGTCGTTTTGGACCAACAGGCTGTATCGGC
Organism: uncultured Verrucomicrobiae bacterium; assembly: GCA_963702845.1. Taxonomy (GTDB): domain Bacteria; phylum Verrucomicrobiota; class Verrucomicrobiia; order Limisphaerales; family Palsa-1400; genus JAICXV01. The sequence goes on from OY969763.1 coordinate 3,549,651, forward strand.
GTTGCGCGGTAGCTGGATCAACCGTTTTTGTTCATTTTTCTAATGGGACGACGTGGAAGTCTTCCCTGCCGTCGCATTTTTAATTTTCATGGAGGCAGTGTAGCACCGTCACTTGGACAAAGGCTGTCCAAGTGAAAACTTTCCTGAAATTAATCTGCAGCCAGTGATGTGGCTGGAGTGGAGTTACTTACGGAAGAATGACGGCTTTTCCCTGGATCCGGCGGTCGCGTAAATCGGCGAAAGCCTGGACGGTTTTATCGAGAGGGTAGGTTTGGTGAATGGCGGCTTTGATAATGCCTTTAGCGGCCCAGTCTAATGTGGCGCTAATGTCGTCGCGGTTTCGGCCGTAGCTGCCGACGAGTTTTTGTTCTTTGACGAAGAAAGACCAAAGTTTGAGGCAGGCTTCGCGGCCCGAAGATGCGCCGCAGGTAACGATCGTGCCGCCTCGCGCGAGGCAGTTGAACGCGCCGAGCAACACTTCGCCGCCAACATGTTCAACAACCACGTCGACTCCGCGTTTTTGCGTGATCTTTCGAACTTCGGCGGGCCAATCTTCCGCCGTGATGTCGACGGTGTAATCGGCTCCGAGTTGTTTGGAAAAGTCGCGCTTCGCTTGGGTCGAGGCGGTGGCGATGACGTAGGCGCCGAGGTGCTTGGCAATTTGAATCGCGGCTGAACCAACGCCGCTCGCGCCGGCGATGACGAGCGCCCAATCGCCAACGCAAACCTGTGTTCGTTTGGTCAGCATGTGCATGGCGGTGCTACCGGCGAGCGTGAGTCCGGCTGAGGTCGCAAAATCAACGGTTTCCGGCAAACGCACCAGGGCGGCCGCGGGCGTGAGAACCTGCTCGGCAAAACCACCGTCGCGCTGCACGCCGAGAAGCTGGCCGTTCAAGCAAATCGATTCTTCACCTTGCAGACAAAACTCGCACTTGCCGCAAAAGATATTTGACTGCACGGCGACGCGATCTCCCACACGCCACTTACGAACGTTCGCGCCGAGCTTTAGAATTTCGCCGGAAATTTCGCCGCCGAGCGTGCGAGGGAGAGTGATGGGAACGGGCAGCTCAGCTTGTTCAACCCACAGGTCCAACCGATTCAGTCCACAGGCGCGCACTCTGACGACAACGTCGTCGGGGCCGGGAACTGGATCCGGCAATTCGCGGAGTTCCATAATCCCCGGTGCGCCGTGTTTGATCAGTTGGACGGCTTTCATGTTCCATTGTGCGGACGTGACCGTCCGCGCTCCTATTTACCGTAACCCTTCTCTGCCTGGCCGCGCTTGTCCAGTTTATCGCACGACCAGAGCAAGCCGCGCGCAATCAATCCAAGATAATCGGAATTCTCCGCCGTTTTCATGTCGTGCCCGAGGGTCGTCGCGAAGACGCGGCCTTTGCCGTAGGTGTGGGTCCAGCAAACAATGTGTTCGCGTCCATCTTGCGGACTGCGCGCGCGCAGCAAGGCATCGGACGTTTTCGGAAATTCGATCGTTTGATAAAGTTCGTCACCAGGCGTCTGCCAATTGTCCGGGAATCCGACCAAAATCGGGCTGCGCTTATCGACCTTCACGGTTGCGAAGGGGCCATATTTATCATGGACCTTCGAACGCATGCCGACGCCATTTTCCCATTCGCGGATGTTCGGGTCGCGTCGGAAGGCGTGGACCGCGCAATGAATCATGACAGCCGGTTTGCCGTCGTGAATCGCTTTGAGCGCGTTATCGATCAAGGCGGCGTCGACTTCATCGAAGCAGACGTCGAAGACCAACACGTCGTAAGATTTTGCAAAACCCGGGTCGCGCAATTTTTCCATGTCCCAAATGGTGTCGAACTGGACATTGACGCGTTCGCCAAAGGTGTTGAGCAAATGTGGTGCGAGTTTTTTGTAATCGTGATAACCGCCGCCGATGAGAAAGAGAGCGTGAATCGGCGGGGTCTCGGCGGCGACGCACGCGGATGCGAAGAGGAAACTGGCAAACAGGAGAGTCAGGCGAGCAAGTGATTTCATGCTGTGCTAATAACAACCATCCGTGGGCGGGGCCAGAAAATTCCCATGCGCATGGGGATTTAAATCTATTTTTCGGCGGCGCGGCGGAACACGGTTGGTTAGTCTTTGGCGTTAATCGCCGCGCCGCCGAAAAACAAAATTGGGGTTTGGTGATTGGCGCAGCTATAGACATGTCACTCCTACATAGTTTGGATTATTGGAGCTTCGCTGGAGGTTGGATTTTGAAGTTTGAAACTCCTCTGCACATATCTACGTATCACGATATGTTGATTTTTCCTATTGCCCCATTATCTTTAGCTCTTTAGACTACGAAAAGTGATTGTTACCGAAGCACAAATCAAACGCGGCGAGGCGCTCAAAAAAGCGTTGAGCGAACGTATAGTCATCATCGACGGCGCCATGGGCACGATGATCCAGAAACGTAAGCTGGACGAAGCGGCGTATCGCGGCGAGCAGTTCAAGAATTGGAAAAAGGATGTCAAAGGGAACAACGACCTGCTCAGCCTGACGCAGCCACACATCATCCGCGAAATTCACCAGCAATATCTCGAGGCCGGTGCAAACATCATCGAGACGAACACATTTAATTCCACGCGGATCGCCTTGGCGGATTACGGGATGGAAGAGCTGGCGCGTGAGTTCGAATTTGGCGGGTGCAAAGGCTGCCCGCGCTGCGGCTGACGCTGTTCTGGCGAAAAATCCCAATCAACTCTGCATCGTCGCTGGCGCGCTGGGGCCGACGAACAAGACGGCTTCGATTTCCGGCGATGTTAACAATCCGGCGGCGCGCGGCGTTACTTACGACGAGCTGGTGGATGCTTACTACGAACAAGCGCAGGCGCTGGTCGAAGGTGGAGCGGATGTTCTGCTGGTTGAAACGGTTTTTGATTCGCTGAATTCCAAAGCGGCGCTGTTCGCGATTGGAAAACTTTTTGATGACATCAAACAAACCATTCCGGTGATGGTTTCGTTTACGATTACGGATTTAAGCGGACGCACTTTGTCGGGCCAAACTGTCGAGGCGTATTGGATTTCTGTCTCGCACTTTCCCCTGCTCAGCATCGGCATCAATTGCGCGCTCGGGCCGAAAGAAATGCGGCCGTTCATCGAAGAACTTTCGCGGATTGCGCCGGTTTATGTCAGCGCGTATCCGAACGCTGGGTTGCCGAATCCGATGTTGGCGACTGGATTTCCGGAAACGCCGACGACAATGTCGCCGCAAATGGCGGAATGGGCCGCGTAATGGCTGGCTGAATATTGTCGGCGGTTGTTGCGGCACGACGCCTGATCACATTGCGCACATCGCTGATGAGGTAAGAATTTACGTGCCGCGCAAAATTGCCGAAGATTGAGCCGGCATTGCGGTTGAGTGGGTTGGAGCCGCTTGTCGTCGCCGATCTATTGGAGTGCGGGCGTCCTCGCCCGCAGCGACTACAGACGAAGCTAAACCTTTCGAAAATTCGGACGCGTCATCAGCAGTTAACGCTGCGCGGACATCGGACGTCCGGCACTCCGGCAACGTTGCGATCAATTTCATCAACGTCGGCGAACGCACCAACGTCACCGGCTCGCCTAAATTCGCGAAGCTGATCCTCAATGGCCAATTCGACGAAGCGCTCGCCGTGGCCCGGCAACAGGTCGAGAACGGCGCGCAGATCATCGACATCAACATGGACGAAGGAATGCTCGATGGCGTCAACGCCATGGCGCATTTCCTGAATCTCATCGCCTCCGAACCGGACATTTCCAAAGGTGCCGATCATGATCGATTCATCAAAGTGGTCGGTCATCGAAGCCGGCCTGAAATGCGTCCAGGGCAAATGCGTCGTCAACTCGATCAGCCTCAAAGAAGGCGAAGAGAAATTCGTCGAGCACGCCAAGCTGGTTCGCCGCTACGGCGCGGCCGTCGTCGTCATGGCCTTCGATGAAAAGGGCCAGGCCGACAACCTCGAACGCCGCAAAGAAATCTGCACGCGTTGCTATAAGATTTTAACTGAAAAAGTCGGGTTCCCCGCCGCAGACATCATTTTCGATCCAAATATTCTCACCGTCGCCACCGGCATGGAGGAGCACAACAATTATGCGGTCGATTTCATCGATGCGACGCGTTGGATCAAACAAAATCTGCCGCACGCGAAAGTCAGCGGCGGCGTCAGCAATATTTCGTTCTCATTCCGCGGCAACAATGGCGTGCGCGAGGCGATGCACTCGGCGTTTTTGTATCACGCGATTCGCGCCGGGCTCGACATGGGCATCGTCAATGCCGGCATGCTCGGCGTTTACGAGGAAATTCCCAAGGACCTGCTGGAATTCGTCGAAGACGTGTCTGCTCAATCGGCGTCGCCGACGCCACGGAGCGCCTAATCAAATTTGCCGAGTCGATCAAGAAAAAGGACAAGACCGAAGTGGTCGACGAAGCGTGGCGCAAGGGCACGGTCGAAGAACGTCTCTAACACGCGCTCGTCAAAGGCATCACTGATTACATCGATCCGACATCGAAGAAGCGCGCCTGAAATATGCCAGGCCGCTCCTAGTCATCGAAGGCCCGCTGATGGCCGGCATGAATGTCGTCGGCGACCTGTTCGGCGCGGGCAAAATGTTTTTGCCGCAAGTGGTTAAAAGCGCGCGCGTGATGAAGAAAGCCGTGGCGTGGTTGTTGCCGTATCATGGAGGCGGAAAAGAAGGCTTCCGGCGGCCAGACATGCGCAAGGCGAAAATTTTGATGGCGACTGTTAAAGGCGACGTCCACGACATCGGCAAGAACATCGTCGGCGTGGTGCTTGGCCTGTAATAATTACGAAATCATCGACCTCGGCGTGATGGTGCCGTGCGAAAAAATTCTCGCCACCGCCCGCGAACAGAACGTCGACATCATCGGCCTCAGCGGCTTGATCACGCCCTCGCTCGATGAGATGGCCCACGTTGCTTCGGAAATGAAGCGTGAAGGTTTTAACCTTCCCCTGCTCATCGGCGGCGCGACGACGAGCAAAGCGCACACCTCGGTGAAGATTGCGCCCAACTACAACGAAGCCGTCGTCCACGTTCTCGATGCCTCGCGCGCCGTCGGCGTTGTCGGCCAATTGATCAATCCGACGCTGAAGCCTGCCTACGTCGAACAAATCCGCGAGGAACAAGAGAAGCTTCGCAGCACCACGCGGGGCCGCAGGCGAAGTTGGTTTCGCTGACGATGCGCGAGCCAAGGCACTCAAGGTCGATTGGAAGACAGAAGAAATCGCTAAGCCGGAATTCACTGGCGTGCGCACAATTTCTCCATCGGTCGCCGAAATCATTCCCTACATTGATTGGTCGCCGTTCTTCCATACCTGGGAACTGCGCGGGCGCTACCCTGCTATTCTCAAGCACGAAAAATACGGCGAACAAGCGACCAAACTTTTCGAAGAAGCCCAGGCGTTGCTGCAAAAGGTTGCGAAACAAAATTTGCTGCAGCTCAAAGGCGTTTACGGTTTCTTCCCGGCCAATTCGATCGGCGACGATGTCGAACTTTACTCCGATGACTCGCGCCAGAAGTGTCACTGACCCGTTTCCATTTCCTGCGCCAGCAGATGGAGAAACCTGCGGGTCAATCGAGCTTTTGCCTCGCTGACTTCATCGCGCCAAAAGGAACAGCAGATTATCTCGGCGCTTTCGCCGTCACCGCGGGCATCGGCGCGGACGAACTGGTCAAAAAATTCAAAGCCGACACACGACGATTACCAGGCCATCCTGCTTGAATCATTGGCCGATCGGCTCGCGGAAGCTTTCGCGGAGTATCTGCACAAACGGGCTCGCATCGATTGGGGCTACGGCAAAAAGGAGAATCTCACTACCGAGCAACTGATCGAGGAAGAGTACCGCGGCATCCGTCCTGCCGCAGGATATCCCGCCTGCCCTGACCACACGGAAAAATGGACGTTGTGGAAGCTGCTGGACGCGGAAAATAAAACCGGCATCAAACTGACCGAGAGTTGCGCGATGTGGCCGGCCAGCAGCGTCAGCGGATTATATTTCTCCAGCCCGCAATCAAAATATTTTGGCGTCGGTAAACTCGACCGCGACCAGATTGAAGATTACGCCCGCCGCAAGGGCATCGATGTTGCCGTCGCGGAAAAGTGGCTTGGCCCGTATCTCAATTATCGTCCTTGATTGCCGCAACCGGCGAACGGGCGTTGGCTTAACGAAATTTAACGTTGGCAGTTTTCGAAGTCTGCTACCTATTGTGAAGTGGGCCAATGAAAATGCGAGCAGATGCCATCGAACCAACCGGGGAGGCGCTTCAACGCGACCGCTCGCCCGTGTTCCCGGCCGAGATCATTTGGACCACTGACCCGTCGGGGAATCTGGATGAGGACTGCCCCTCGTGGCGCGAATTAACGGGACAAACTTTCGATCAAATGCACGGAATGGGGTGGCTCGTAGCGGTTCATAAGGATGATCGCCAGAGCATTTTGGAGACGTGGGATCAAGCCGCCGAGAACGGCGTGGTTATGGAGGCAGATTTTCGTGTGCTCCGCGCCGATGGTGAATGGCGACACCTGACAACGCGTGGCGTCCCGGTGCGAGAACATGGAGAAATTGTAAGGTGGGTCGGATTCTCCCGCGACGTGACAGAGACCGTTAACTATGTCGACCTGTTGGTACACGAGCGCGATTTTACAAACGAAGTCATTGAGTCGCTCCCCGGCATTTTCTACCTGACCGACGAAGCAGGGAATATGTTGCGATGGAACCGAAACGTGGAAATCGTTTCCGGATTTTCTCACGAAGAAATCGAGGGAAAACGCGGATACGATTTTGTTCATCCAAACGATCGTGCGGAAGTTGTGGCCACGCGCAAAAAGGTGATCGAACACGGGATGTTTCAGGAACTTGAAGCGGACTTCGTCACCAATTCAGGAAAGCACATTCCGTTCTACATGAACGGCCGACGCGTATCCTTTCATGGGCTGACCTGCATGATGGGTCTCGGCATGGATATTTCCGAATTAAAAGAAGCCGAACACGAACTTCGCGAGGTCAACGCTATTCTGGAAGAACGGGTGAGAGAAAGAACCCACCAACTTGCACAGACGAACAAAGAGCTCGAGGCGTTTGCGTATACAGTCTCGCACGATTTGCAGTCGCCATTGCGCGGCATCCGCGGTTTCGCTGAGGCAGTAGAGGCTGATTACGGTGACCGGCTGGACGAGGATGGCAAAGAGTTGTTGCACAGAATTCTCGAATCTGGAAAGCGCATGTCGCGATTGATTGACGATGTCTTGCGCTATTCGCGGATGGGACATACCGCGATCAAAATGGTGGGAGTGCCGACGCTCCAGTTGATCAAATACGTCACAACCGACTTGGACTTGCGGCTGAAGCAAATCGGCGCCCAAATTGAAATTGCTTCTGACCTCCCCGCCGTTAAGGGAGATCCAACTTTGTTGGCGCAGGTTTTTTCAAACCTGTTGGAGAATTCGATCAATTACCGTCGGAAAGAAGTGCCGCTGGTAATAAAGGTCACTGGCGAACGAGAACAACATGAAGCGTTCATTGCCGTTTCTGACAACGGTATCGGGATTGCTCCCGATGATTACGAAAGAGTTTTTGAGCCATTCCAGCGTTTGGAAAACAACGGATGCAAGGGCAGCGGGCTCGGTTTAGCGACGGTGAAAAAAGCGGTCGAAACGATGGGCGGAAAAGTGTGGGTTCAATCGGAAGTTGGCAAGGAAACGACCTTCTATATTCGGCTTAAAGCCGCGGGTTGACCGATTCACACCTATGGCGCTGTAGCGGCCGGTACTGGCCGGGCTGCATTAGCCTGAGATGTTGGGTGTTTCACTTCGTTCGTCAACGCCAGTAGAATCAATGCGCCGGCGACAATGCGATACCAGCCGAAGCCGGAAAAGGAATGTGTCTGCACATACCGCAAGAGCCATTTCACGGCGATAAATGAAACGATCGCGGCAATCACAGTCGTTAGTGCCAGCATGGTCCAGTTTTCTGGCGGAGCAGTCAGGTCGGGATGGTGAACTGCTTTGAAGATTTTCAATGCGCCTGCGGCGAGCATCGTCGGGATACCGACTAGAAATGAGAATTCTGTCGCAAACGGACGGCTCAACCCCAGCACCAACGCAATGAGGATGGTCGCTCCGGAGCGCGATGTGCCGGGAAATGCCGCCGCAAGTAATTGAGCGAGGCCAACGGCAATGGCGATTGTCCACGTCACCGAGTCGGAGGTCGATTTTTCCTTAAGCCACGCTTCAACGGCGATGAACAGCAAGCCGCCGATAATAAGCGCAATGGCGACCGGCTTTAATTGTTCGGGTAATTTGAAATGAAATTTTTCCATCAGAAAGCCCCCCGCACACGTGATCACAAACGCGAGAAGAATTTTCAGAACGAAATCGCGCGTTTCAGGCTGACGCCAGTTGTGGAGGATTTTTTGAAACCGCCCCCAGAAGAGCGGGATGACTGCGACGACCGCACCGCATTGAATGACGATGTTGAAGAGGTCACTCTGGCGCGGGATCCATTTCTCGGAAATTAAGAGATGTCCGGTGGATGAAACCGGGATGAACTCAGTGACGCCTTCAATAACGCCAAGCAGCAGCGCGATCAGCCAGAAACTCATCCCGTGATTATGCCCAATGCTTCAGCGTGACGCTATTGTTTTCCAAATCCAAAAAATCCCCCGCCCTTGCCGGTGTCGCGCTGTTTAACCTTGAGCTGGCCGAGAATGGACTGGCCGGCGATGTAGATTTTGTGCCATTGGCTTTCGATGCCGCGCAGGGTGCCATCGTTGAATTCGCTTAGTGCGCGCAAGTGAGGGCGCGGTCGAAATCATGGCGTGGACGTCGTCGCGGGTCATCGTTTCGCTCTGGACGAGTGGCGAAATCAGTTCCAGTTGTTGGATCAGCACCGATTTAATTTCGAGAAATTGTGTTTCCTCTTCGGCGTTAAATTTTTTGTCGCGCGCGCGTGATAAGGAACTGGTTGAATTGCTTCAGGCATTCCAAATAATTTTCCACCTGCGCAATCAGCTCTTCGATATTTTTATTTTTTTTGCATAGTATTAGTTTGTTAGCGCAACGGGTGACTGCGCGGTTTTTGGCGCCAGAAAAATAATTGCTCCACCTCGCAGTTCGCGGGCGGTGATTTTCAGTGCGCCGTAGTGAACGATTAGCTCAGACAATTGCAACTGCGCCTGTTGCGCGTCCCGGAAAATCGCAACGATGTTGTGCCCTATATCATGCAAGTGCGTCGCGGGGAACCACGTGGGGACCGTCGAACTGACGAGGTTACCCTTTCCATCCAAGGTAAAACTGCCGCTCGGAATTTCGATTCAATTCCGGCGCAGACGATTTAAAAAATTTATTTAAGAGACCCATTTTGTGAAGACTTGTTTAGTGGTTTGAAGCACTTGTTCCGCGTTCATATCGCGACGGAACCCAATGCATAACGTCCCTTTTTCGTGGTCGCTCAAGATCACATGCCGTTGCAGCCCGTTACCCTGGACGTGGCCGAGGGGCCGGCCTGCACCAAATTGCCGATGCCTTTCAAGCGTTCGCGCGTCTGTTTGGCCCAACCGAGCATGACTTCAGGATTTTCGACGCCCCATGCGCGCGGCGCCTGGCCGTCGTTGGCGCGCTTCCAAAACAAATTCAACTCCCTCGAATTTCGCCAGCTTGGCCAGAGGTGAGCCGGTACCTTCTCGATTTCCGTATCGCTCTTGCGTTGAAAAATCGTGTGCGATTCATCCATCGCCTGCGCCGAATCCAGCAGCAAACCATGATAGGAAGAATGAATTGTGCGCGGTCGATTCGGTTCCGCTGGTAAAATTTCAAATGATCCTGTCTTCCAGTGACATGATTTCTTTGAAGGCATTTTCGCCGCCAGTGAGCCGGTTTCGGCATCAATGACTCTCGCCGCCCTGGAACCAGATTTTCCCGTTAAGTGCCTCATGGATGATGCGCAATACGGAAGAACTCTGTGACAAACATTCCAATTGAATGATGTCCATCAGACTCTTGCTCTGCACACCACGAAAACCGCCGGCTTCTTTTTCGCGCCCGAGCAAAGACTCAATGCAAGCTTCAAAACCCTGGGCTTCTTCTTTAGTGGTGGGTTTTTGGCAAAATAGATCGACGCCCATCGGAGTAAGCGCCGAGACCGATAGGCTTCGTCGTTACGCCAGTTAAAACAACGAGTCGCAAACTGTGGAAATTTTCTGCGAACGATGGCCAGGACCTGGAGTCCATCCATCTTCGGCATTCTCAAATCTGTGACAAGGAGGTCAAAAGATTCTGATTCGAGGAGAGCCAGATCGCGTGGGCGCCGGTGCTGGAAGCATGGACCTCTGGGCGGCTCGGCAAATTAGTAAGCCACTCGCGATACATATCCAGCAATTCTTGCTGGTCATCGACCACAAGAATCTTATCGGCGGGTTGGCGCAACCTTCGTGCAACCACTCAATTCAGTTTGTTCTAATGTTTGCACAAGACGTTCTCGTTTTTGAGTTCTTTAACAGAATAACTGTAAAGCAATTCCGATGCCTGACTTTGGAAGGCTTTTTTAATGTCAAATAGTTGGCCTGCGACCTGCTATTGAAACGATTCGCAATCTTATTATGCACGCATTAAAAGCTTTATGGCCCGGTAGCACGATTAAACGGTGGCTTGGTTCTAATCGAACGAAGCTAAGCCGTCACCCGTTCCGCCCTGTGTCTGTTAGATCGCAATCACCTGTCGCAAGTTCAACTCCGACTGCAGAGGCCCATCCCGCCACACCTGCGCCTATGAATACAGAAGCGCACCGCTATCGGCGGAAGACCACCTCTTGCGTTTGCCTTTCAAACCAATATTTCGACCGGTTGTCACCTGCGCTCCAGGCTTTGGCCAGCGCCGAGCAGGTTGTCAACGGCCAGGAAATCGCGTTGCAGGTTGATAATATTCTCACGCAGTTACCTGGCGGCGTGGTTCGTATTTCTTTCGGCGAATTGCGCAATGCCGCGCCGGCAGGAATTTTTGCGGAGCAAAATTCGCATGATTATACATTGATCGATGTGCCGCTCTCGGAAATTCTCGCCCGCATAAATCCAGATATGCTTTCCCTCCGCGCGGATCGTAAACGCGTTGATGTGCCGGAGGAAGTTTCCGGCGTTTTTGGAAAGAATGGCAACTGGCACGGCGGTTGTCGTGCCGCGCTCAAGCAATTCGAACCAGCTAAACGCGATACAGAGCCGGCGGCGGCTGCTCCTGCATCGATCAGACCCGCTACAAGTTCCGGCAATACTCGACGGCGCGCGCGCGTGTCGCCATACCTCCTGCACCTCCAGGCGGTGACATGATTCAATTTACGCGCCCTGCAGCGCCCGTTACTCCCGAACCCAGCGCAATTCCAATGCCGCCAAAGGTTCACAACAGATCGGTCGCACCCGTTTCGCCTGTGGTCGAACCTGCAGCGCCGATCATCATGCCCGCGATAGCCGGGCAAGAATCTCCCTCGATCGCAATGCCAACCGCTGCACAACCAGCGGCTGTGCCGGCAGCGCCTGCCAAGCCTGAACCGCAATCGGGACCTGTTTTGATTCCGCTCGCGACGTTGAGTGAAAATTGGCCGACAGCGATCAAAGCTGAACTTGAGCAAACTCGTCCTGCTGGTGTTTCAGTCGCCATTCCGCTCTCGCGCCTCGAAGGGCCGATGAAGACTGGCAAGCTGATGTTCCGCTGGAGCGAACTGCGCCAATGGATCAAGCCCAATCCCCTGCTCGGCACGTCCGCTCAAGGCGACGTCGAAATTCAGTTGGCCCTCAATGTCATCGCACCACTTTTCTTCGCGCATCCGACACGCAATAATGTCGCGAAGAAAAAAGCCGAAATCGACCAAGACATCCCGGACGTTTTCGGCTCAACTTCCGCGGCCAATGCGATCCGAGAACTCGCATCGGTGCCTCTCGTCAAACCGAACGCACCTGTTGCGCCCGGCACACCAACCGCACCGACCGCTCCCATCCCGATGGCGCCTGTGCTGCCAGCTGTTGCTGCTCAAGGCGGCTCCGCAACGAATCTGCAGATGCGCATGGCGCAACCGTTGTAACGGCAACGGAGCGGTCGCCGCTGCTCTCGCATGCCGGAAATGGCAGAGACGCCGTACACTCTTCGCGAAGAAACCGGCGACCAATGGCAACGGCGCTCAATCCTGAAGGCGCCCACTCGGAGAGATTCCCAAAAATCGATTGGACGCCCGACCAGGTTGTCAAAATCACTTGTGCGACACCTGGAGTCGCCGGCGCAATGATTACCGCTGAAGACGGTTTGATGATCGCGACCCAACTCCCGGCTCAATTTAAATCAGGAATACTTGAGTGCTTTCGTCCCACAAATTTTTGGACGCGCCAAACAATCCGCCGCGTGAACTTCGGATTGCCCGCGCTCAGTTCGGAGTGCGTTTGGGACTCGGCGAGCAACAGTGTGAAATATTTAAAACAGGAAAACTCTACTACGTCATCATCGGCAAACCTGGGGAGGAATTACCAACACCGTTCCTCCGCAAAATCGCTGCCGAACTTACCAAGAGAAATTAATTATGGCCCTCATCAATCAAGCTACAAAGGAACTGCAGCTCAAGATCGTTTACTACGGTCCCGGCAAGGGCGGCAAAACGACGAACCTCGAACAGGTTCACGCCAACGTGCAAAACGTGCAGGATAAAGGAAAGCTGGTCTCGCTCGCCACGAGCTCGGACCGCACGCTCTTCTTTGACTTCCTGCCCATCCAGGCGGTGGCGATCAAAGGTTTTAAGACCAAGTTCCAGCTCTACACCGTGCCCGGCCAGGTCATTTATAACACCACGCGCCAGCTCGTGTTGCGCGGAGTCGATGGCGTCATTTTCGTCGCCGATTCGCAATACGACAAAATGGCGGAGAACGTCGAAAGTTTTCAAAACCTTCAGGACAACCTGAGGACCTTGAAAATGAATTTCGGCGATATCCCCTACGTGCTGCAGTACAACAAGCGAGACCTCGCTAATGTCGCGCCTGTCGAATACATGGAATATCTGCTTAACAACCGCGAAGTTCAGGTGCCTGCTTTCGAGGCCGTGGCGTCGCGTTGTGAAGGCGTTTTTGAGTCACTCAACATGATCACGCGCATGTTGTTGAATAAATACATTAACCAAAGTCCGGCGGCCGCGAAAAATGCCGTCGCAACTACTCAGGCCGCTGTGCCTGCATAATATATGCTCGGCACTTCCTCAATTGCAGAGTGAGGACATGCAAGTCATGGACGGTGCACTTGACGAGCTGCTCCGTAAAACCGACGCAACGGCTGCCCTCGTGATCGATCGCGGCGGCCCACTCCTTACCGAACGTGGCCAGACGAAGGATTTCGACACCATGACGATGGCGGCATTGGCTGCTGGATCGTTCAGCGCCACCCAGGCTATTGCCGAACGTGTCGGGGAAAGCGATTTTACCAGCGTTTACCAACAAGGTTCGCGCTCTAGTATTCTGGTTAGCATGATCGATGAGGCGCTGCTGCTGATTCTCGTGTTCCGCGCGGAATTGGGAGTAGGCATCATGAAATATCATGCGAAACCGGTTATCGATCGCATCGCCATCCAATTGCATATGGCGCGTGAACGTTCACCGTCGGATACCGTTGACCTGGTTTCGATGAATGCGTTGGATGCGGCGGAGATTTTCAGGAAGATTGGGGTTTAGTCCCCTGCTCTTTTCACGGCAGGGCAAACGGTCATCGAAAAGTTGTGCTCGGTCATAACCGACGAACAACAGAGCCGCGCGCGTAAGCAAGCGGTTTTCTACTATCGGCGTCATCCCTGCAAAACCGCTTGCTCACGCGCGCGGCTCTGTTCCACGGGTAGCGCGCTTGACTTGGCGCTGAATTGCGGGAGCATTCGCCTCGAGGTTCCGTCTAATCGAGGTATGAGTGCATTGCGCCAACGGCTTTTTGTTTTTCTTCTTTTCCTTGTTACCATTTCCACCATTGCCAGCGAAACGAATTCGCTGACGCCGCGTGCTGACGCGCTTTTTAAGGAGAAGAATTGGGCTGAAGCACGCACGGCTTATGACGATGCGCGGAAGAACGAAAAGAATTGGAGCACGCCATTGGTGCGGACGGCGGTTGAGGGCGCGGTTGCTTGTTCCATTCAATTACAGCAATGGGATGATGCGTTGCAGAGGGCGCAGCAGTTTGTCGCACATACGAAAGGAACTTTTGGGGAAGCGATTGGTGAACGGTTTCTCGGCGGGTTGTATCTGAGTATTCCACACCACGGCACGAAACAGGGCGGAAAGTTTTTGCGCGGCCAATGGGGCCAAGGTGTGCAGGTGAATTCCTGGCGGAAGGATCGCAACGAAGCGGTAAAGCACTATGAACGCGCCCGCGATTTGTTGATTGGCTTGGCCAACAAAAATAAGAACGCCGACGCAGAAAGGATTGGCGTGGATTTTGATCTCGCGGCCGGTCTGGCACGACATGACGAATATCGCTAAGGCTACTTTGGTTGGGATTGGTGGTGGTCTGATCGCGACGAAGAAGATTCGCAAGCGGTCGATGAGGCGGATTATGAAGAGCCGCGCTGGGGTCGCTGGGGATGGAATCAAGAGGACCAGAAGCCGCCAACCGGAATACCTTTAGGACCAGACGGCAAACCTCAATTCCCGACGACGCCCAAATCTTATGCTACCGATCTCAGTGCCGGCCCCAAGGTGCGTTTCCTACTTGAAGAAATTCAACGGCTCGACAAATCGGAAGCAAAGGATGACGCGGCAAAGGCGGTGTTCCGGCGTGCCATGATCGATCGAACGCTCTACGGGCCTGAAAGTGCAAGCCAGCCGAATATTCCTAAGGCGGACAAAGATGACTCAAAACCACTGAAGAAAACCTGGGAACTCAGCGATGATGAAGCGTTGACCATTGTGGGAGGTAAGCTTGGCGTGGTTACGTTGCCGATGTCGGAGAACACAATTGCTTTATTGCGCCAGATTCAAACGCAATTCCCACGCAGTTCGACTTGTGCCGAATCGCAATATTCGCTGGCGCTCTATTACCAATCGCGCCAGCAGTTCCAGGAAGCAGCGCGCGAATACCAACTATTTCTCGAAAAGTATCCGAAACACGAACGCGTCAAAGACGTTCACACCCAACTGAAGCGAATCAAAAACTCGGAAATGATCCTCGGCCAAACCGGCGTTTATTTGCCGGACCAAAAACCGAAGTTGTCGTTCACGTATCGCAACGCTGACACGGCCAATTTCAAAGCCCGCCGAATCGATTTGGTTAAATACGTTCGTGATCGAGCGGAACGAAAACCGGAAAACTGGTGGGAATACCGCAATATTTCCTACAATTTTTTCCAGGACCAAATATGGACGAATTACCTGCGTGCGACAGTCGCGACGTGGTCGGAATCGATTCATCGAGAATCGGGCAACCGCGCGGCTGAAGGGAGCACGTTCGCGCCTTTGAGCGAACCCGGTGCATATATCGTCGAAGCGCGTGTGCCCGGAAACAAGCAGCCGACGCGAGCGCTGGTTCTGGTCACCGACATTGCCATCGTTCAGAAGAATCTTTCCGGAAAGGGACTCGTCTATATTTGCGACGCGCGCACCGGCCAGCCGCTACCGGACAAATCGGTGCGCTTTTACGAACATTGGAACACCTACGACCAGGCCAATGGCAAAAATATTTTTCATTGGGACACGAGCACACGCGTCACGGGAACCAACGGCGTCATCGAATATAAACGCGGACATACGGACAATAATCCGTCTGTCGATGCGATTGTCATGGGCGAGAGCAATCGCATGGCATTTTCGTTTTTTCAAAATTGGAACGAGAACGGTTATGACTACGGTAGCCCGGATGGGTCGCGGAATTATGTCGTCACTGACCGGCCGGTTTATCGACCCGGCGACAAAGTGCAATATCGCATTTGGGTCCGAGATATGGCCGATCGCGTTTTTAGCGAGCCGCACAAAGGTGAATTGGTCGAAATCGAAATTTACGACCCGAAGAACAACGTTGCGCAAAAGCGCTCGCTGCAAACCGATGAATTCGGCTGTATCAGCGATAGTTTTCAACTCGGCACCGAACCGCCACTTGGGATGTATCATTTGCGTCTGAACTCTAACTATCCCGATCTGCACCACAGCGCTGGCGGTTTGTTTCGGGTCGAGGAATACAAGAAGCCGGAATACGAAGTCTCGGTGAAGCCCGGCAAATCAACGGCGCGCCTCGGCGAAAAAATTAAAGCACGAATTGAAGCGCGCTATTACTACGGCGCACCCGTCGCGAAGGCGAAGGTCAGTTACAAAATTTTCCGGGAAACCTACCAATTCGTCTATTACGGGTCGGCGGAATACGATTGGCTCTATGGCAAGGGCTACGGCTATACGCATTATTCCTATCCGTGGTTCCCGTGGTGGCGGCACTGCGGTTTGCTTTGGGGCGATTCGTGGCTGGACTCGACTCCGAGCTACGTCGGTTATTATCAATGGGCTTACTACAATCGTTACGATGGCGGCACACGCAAAGCGTTGCGCGACCTCGTTGCCCAAGGGGAAGCAGAACTTTCGGCGGACGGGTCTTATGAAGTCGAGATCGACACGAGCAAAGCGAAAGCCGAACTCGGCGATCGCGATCATCGTTACACGATTGAGGTGGAAGTTCGCGATGCAAGCCGACGGACGATCGAAGGCAGCGGCAGCGTGCTGGTGACGCGCCAGGAGTTTTATGCATTTGTGGAACGCGACGCCGGTTGGTATCAGGCGAGGAACGAAGCGCTTTTGAACGTGCGCACGTTGACTCCCAATAACGAGCCGGTCGCCACGAAAGGTGAAGTTATCGTTTACCGAATTTCTTACAAGGGCTCGCAACCCGAGGAGACAATAGTGCGGCGCTGGGATGCGGAGACGGATGCAGACGGACGGCTCGCGTTCAAATACGCGATCCCGAGCGAAGGCCAGTATCGCATCAGTTATGCGACTCGGGATTCGCAAAACGCAGAAGTCCTCGGGAGCGCGGTGTGCTGGGTTAACGGCCCGAAATTTGATGGACGCGTCTATCGATTCAACGGTCTGGAAATCGTCGCCGATAAGCGCACTTACAAGATCGGTGACGTTGCGCATCTGCTCATCAACACGGCTGAAAATAATGCGCGGATATTGTTCAGCGATGATGTGAGCGGCGGCGTGCTTGGCAGCTACAGGTTCATTGATATTCCATCTCACTCGATGGTGATTGATATTCCCGTTGAGAAAAAACAAGTGCCGAACTTTTTCGTTGAAGCCACGCTCGTGCGCAATGGCCGGTTGCACAACGAATCACGCGAACTATTCGTGCCTCCAGTTGAAGGGCTATTGAACGTGCAGGTTACGTCGGACAAGCAGACCTACAAGCCCGGCGAGACGGGCAAAGTCTCGGTTGTTGTGACCGACGCAAACGGCAAACCAGCGACGGGTCAGGTAACGCTAACTGCTTACGATCGCGCTGTGACCTACATTCAGGACGAGTTCGGCCCGAGTCCGCGCATTTTTTATTACGGACAGAAGAGGCAGCATCAGTTGCAAGTCCAGGGGTCGGTTAATGAGACGTTCCAGGCGAGCGGCGGGTTTGATAATCCCGAGCAATCTCTCTACACAACCCGCATGCCTGAGGGGTGGAATGGAGATTGGGGAGTGGCAATAGATGGATTGTCGCTGACCACGGCGGACAGCTTCGCTGCGGCCGGATTTGGGGACAGACGTGGAGGTAGGGGCGGAGGCGCGTCTGGCGGAATATTAAAAAGGGAAAGCTTAGATATGGCAAAAAGCATATCGGGGCTTACGGGTGCAAATCGGGAGATGCCGGCGAGCGTAGCCGCCATGCCAGCGCAGCTAAATGGTAAGCTGGGCTTTTTTGATTCGTCAATTGCAGGTGCGCCAACACTCATTGAACCGGAGTTGCGGGTCAATTTCGCCGACACCGCCCTTTGGCAACCCTCTCTTACTCTCGACGCGCAAGGCCATGCTGAAACGAACATCGTGTTTCCACAATCGCTCACGACATGGCGCTTGCATGCATATGCGTTGACGAGTCAGACACAAGTGGGCGATTCCACGAACGAAACTAAAACGGCGAAGAACCTGATCG
This sequence comes from uncultured Verrucomicrobiae bacterium, assembly GCA_963702845.1. Classification (GTDB taxonomy): domain Bacteria; phylum Verrucomicrobiota; class Verrucomicrobiia; order Limisphaerales; family Palsa-1400; genus JAICXV01. The sequence continues at coordinate 3,567,788 of OY969763.1, forward strand.
CGTTGTTGCAGAGCCCGCGATTTTTTGTCGAGCGCGATGAAGTCGTCCTTTCGGCGAACGTGCACAATTACTTGAAGCAGTCGAAGAAAGTGCGCGCGGAACTAATTGTGCCCGCCGATTTATTTGCATCGAGCGAAGGATCACGCGGCAACGATGGTAACCTTCATCTGTTCGCGAACGCCAAAGTCTCTGCCGACGGCGAGCATCGCTTCGATTGGCCGGTCAAAGTCACGAAAGCCGGTCTCGCACACATCACGGTCAAGGCACTGACCGACGAGGAAAGCGACGGGATGCGCATGACCTTCCCCGTTCTCGTTCACGGCGTGATGAAAACGGTCGCGCAGAGCGGAAGTTATCGCGTTTCGCAGGATGGCACGCGGACGCTTAATATCGAGGTTCCCAAGGAAATCGATTCGGAGCAAACACAACTGGAAGTGACACTTTCGCCAAGTCTCGGTGGAGTTATGATTGATGCCCTGCCCTACCTTGCCGGTTATCCATACGGTTGCGTCGAACAAACGATGAGCCGCTTTTATCCGAGCGTCCTCGTCAAAGACACGCTCAAGCGCATGGGCACGGACCTCGAAGCGATCGCGAAACAACACAAGCAGATGAATCCAGGTGATGTGACCAACCGGTTCGGTCGTTGGAACTCGCCGGTGTTCGATTCGGCGGAACTTGATCGCATGGTGAAATCGGGTCTCGAGCGCATTTACAATTTTCAACGCAGCGATGGTGGCTGGGGTTGGTGGAGTGAGGACGACTCTTCGCCGTTTCAAACGTCGTATGTGCTGCAAGGTTTGCACGCCGCCATCGAGGCTGGCGTCGACGTCGATCGCGGCGTTTACGAGCGCGGGTTCCAGTTCCTGCAGGCAAACATCGACGCGGAACTCAGAAAGCCGAAGGACAAACAAAATCTCGGTGACGTGACGACGCAGGCCGGCGTCGCCTACACGCTTTCACTCGAACACAACATTCAAAGTGACGAGCAAAAGAAATGGCTGACCGGTTTATACACGAATCGCGCCGAGTTGAATAATTACGGCCGCGCGATGCTCGCGTTAACGATGAAAAACGAAACGCGCATGGACGAAGCCCACATGCTCTTGCGCAACCTGCTTCAGTTCGTCGATCGCGACGACAGCAACGAAACCGCTTGGGTCCGCACATCGCAGACTGGCTGGTGGTTCTGGTGGAACAACGATATCGAAGCAAACGCCTGGGCCCTGAAGGCCTTAGTCGCCCTCGAACCGCAAAACGATCTCGCACCGCGTCTCGTGAAATGGCTCCTGAACAATCGCCGCAACGGTTATTATTGGCGCAGCACTCGCGACACTGCCCTCGTCATTTCCGCAATGGTTGATTACATGCGCGCCAGCGGCGAAGCTGCGCCGGATTACGATCTCACGCTCGCACTCGATGGCACGCCCGTCCGTCAAATCAAAATCACGAAGAAAAATTTCTTCACGTTCGACAATCGCTTCACCCTTTCAGGCCTGCACGTGAAGCCCGGCCCGCACACACTCACGTTCACCAAAATCGGCAAGGGCGCGCTCTACTATTCCGCTTACGTGAGCTATTTCACCATACAGGAAGACGTTCGCGGCGCTGGAAATGAAATTTTCGTCACCCGCGACTATTTCAAACTGGTGCCACAAACCGAAAAAGTTCAACTCGGCAAATCGTGGTGGGGCGATGACAAAGCCAAAGGCCGCACGGAAATCCGCGACGGTTATCAACGCATTCCACTCAAAACCGGCGACACCGTTTCGAGCGGCGATAAGATCGAGGTCGTGCTCCATATCACCGCGAAGAACACTTATGATTTCCTCGCATTCGAAGACATGAAACCGGCGGGATGCGAACCGGTCGAATTGCGCAGCGGCGGACGTTGGGCCGGCGGATTGTGCGCGAACCTCGAGTTGCGCGATGAGAAAGTCGTCTTTTTTATCGGCCTGCTCGAACAAGGCGAGCACATCCTGCGCTACAAAATGCGCGCTGAAACACCGGGCCATTTCCATGCGTTACCGACGAAAGCGTTCGCAATGTACGTCCCGGAAATCAAAGCGATCTCTGACGAAATGCGTTTGAAAATCAAGGACTGACAAAAAAAGAGCGCGGACCCAAAGGTCCGCGCTCTACGAGAATCAGTCTCAATTAATCAAAGGCGTGACCGGCGCAGCAAAGGACGTTCTTCACTTTGTGCCGGACGAGTTCTTTGACTTTATTACGCGCTGGCGCGAGGTATTTGCGCGGATCGAATTCCTTCGGGTTTTCCGCGAACACCTTGCGGATCGCCGCGGTCATGGCCAGACGCAGGTCGGTATCGATATTCACCTTTGTGCATCCCACGCGGCGCGCCACTTCGATGTCCGCTTCCGGAACCCCAGCAGTGTCTTCGCCCATCTTGCCGCCGTATTTGTTGATTTCCAGAATCAGATCCTTCGGAACACTCGAAGCTCCGTGCAACACCAGCGGATAATCACCCATGCCGGCACTCATCAACGCCTTCTTGATGTCCTGCAAACGTTGGAGGTCGAGGTGTTGTTCACCTTTAAATTTGTAAGCGCCATGTGAATTTCCGATAGCAACCGCGAGCGAGTCAACGCCGGTCTGCTTCACGAATTCGACGGCTTCGTCAGGGTGCGTGTAGGCGCCGCCCTTGGAATAACCACCGCCCTCTTCGCCTTCGTCGTGTTGCGCGCCGACGAGCATGCCGAGTTCGCCTTCAACGACGCAGTTATGTTTGTGCGCGTATTCGACGACGCGTTTGCAAACTTCAACGTTCTTTTCAAACGGCTCATGCGAACCGTCGATCATCACGCTGGTGAACCCGTCGTCGATGCATTCTTTGCAAAGCTCGAACGAATCGCCGTGATCGAGGTGCACCGCAATCGGAATATTGGTCGTGCTAACGGCCGCCTCGATCAGCTTCTTGAGATAAACGGGATGGGCGTATTTGCGGGCGCCGCTCGAAATCTGCAGCATCACGGGCGCCTTCTCTTCTTCGCAGGCTTCCACGATAGCTTGGAGAAGCTCCATGTTGTTTACGTTGAACGCACCCAGCGCGTATTTGCCCTTGAGGGCTTTCGCAAAAAGATTTTTTGTATGTGTCAGTGGCATAGTTTACCTATTTGCCGCTTCGTTTGGGTTGCGGCGATAGTTTTATGTATATTTACAATTCAGCCGAAATTCTATGTAAGGCAAGAGACCTAGGGGAAGTGAAAAATTTGTAATTTACTGACCATGGATTGCGGCGGTTTGTGAAATAAACATCTTCAGATTGCAAATCACCACTGAAATACTGCTGAATTAACCAATGCTAACCCGCTGCAATCTCGTTGCGTTCGTTTGTTTGTTTATTTGCGCGCAGGACATCCGCGCCGCAGTTCGCACCGAGGCCAACGTGCCCATCGAGATCACGCTAAATGCGAGGAACGCCCACGTCGACCCGTTCAACGACACGATTGTCGATGTTGTTTTCACCGAACCCGACGGCAACAAAATTCGTGTCCCGGCATTTTGGGACGGCGGAGCGACGTGGAAAGTTCGTTATGCCTCGCCAAAAATCGGAATGCACCGATGGGTTTCCGAATGCAACGACAAGAACGATGGCGGACTCCAAGCGGCCAAAGGTTCATTGCGCGTTTCGCCATATCACGGCACGAATGCCTTCTACGAACACGGCCCGATTCGCGTTGCACTCGATAAACGCCACTTCGAACACGCTGATGGCGCGCCGTTTTTTTGGCTCGGTGACACCTGGTGGATGGGCCTTTGTCATCGGCTCCATTTTCCTGATGAGTTCCAGCAACTTACGGATGACCGCGTGGAAAAAGGTTTCAACGTCGTTCAAATCGTCGCTGGCTTGTATCCCGACATGTTCCCGTTCGACCCGCGCGGTGCGAACGAAGGTGGCTATCCATGGGAAACAAATTACACCCGTATCAATCCAAAATATTTTGATGCGGCCGATCAACGCCTCCGCTATCTCGTCGAACAAGGCATCAGCCCGTGCATCGTCGGGGCGTGGGGCTACTTTCTGCCGTGGATGGGCGTCGACAAAGCCAAGCAACATTGGCGCTATTTGATCGCGCGTTATGGTGCGTGGCCGGTCACGTGGTGTGTGGCGGGTGAAGATAATCTGCCGTGGTATTTGGCCAAAGGTTTTCCATACGACGATCGTGAGCAGGCCAAAGGCTGGAGTGAAGTCGCGCGTTACGTGCGCGGGACAGATCCATTCCACCGCATGCTGACGATTCATCCGACCGGCATCGGCCCATGCGACGCCCGTCACGCCGTTTCTGACGACACCGTGCTCGATTACAACATGCTGCAAACGCCGCACGGCCAGCGCGAAGCTGTCGCTCCGACATTCAACATTGCGCACAACGCCTACGAGATGAAGCCGACCATGGCGATTCTCAACGGCGAAGCCAGTTACGAGCGCTTGAGCGATACCATCGCCACCGAATGGACCCGCGCCATGTTTTGGATTTCCATGATGAACGGCGCAGCCGGCCACACTTACGGCGCAAACGGCATCTGGCAATGCAACCGTCGCGAACAACCCCACGGCGCTTCTCCACATGGCGGCACTTATGGAAAAATTTCGTGGGACGAAGCCATGCAGTTGCCTGGTTCAGCCCAAGTTGGTTTCGGCAAAAGCTTTCTCGAACAATTTGCCTGGCGTAGCTGCGTGCCGATGAACTCTGGAACGTCGTGGGCAACCGCGGGCGACGCACCCATCGCGCCATGCGTGCTCGGCCACAGCAACGACATGCGCATCATCTACGCCATTGCTTCCAAACCCGTCATCGTCACGGGCCTGCGTGCAAACACCAAATTCTATTATACAGCCTTCGATCCCGTCGGCGGAAATTCCGCAGCGGTAAACGAACTCGTTACCAATGAAGCCGGCAAGCTCACCATCGAGCCGCCGACGAGTCATGATTGGGTTGCAGTCCTGGAAACGGAAAACACCCAGAGTAGTCTGGAGACATTACTGCAGATGGATGACGGAAAAGCCGTCATCACTTCCGGACAATGGAAGACTCGTCGTGACGAGTTGAAACAAACATGGGAGCAAGTGCTCGGCAAATTCCCGGCGCGCAAACCGCCCCTTCGCACCGAAGTGCTCAATCGCGAGGTCACCCCTGATTTTATTCGCGAACACATCCGCTACCAAATCGAAGACGGGATCTACACCGACGCTTACCTGCTCACACCAAAACATCCCGCCCGCAAAAATCCTGCGGTTGTCGTATTTCATCCAACCACTCCGCTCCACGCCAAGGGCGTTGCCGGTCTCGCCCCGGAATATCCCGAAGAAAAGTGGCAAGGCGTGCAATTGGTCAAGCGAGGCTACGTCGTCCTCTGCCCGCGCAATTATATATATGGAGAAGGCGCCGATTGGACCGGCAACGCGAATCGCGTGACTGCACGGCATCCGGACTGGACCGGTATGACCGCGATGACCTGGGACGCCACTCGCGCGGCTGACCTTTTGCAATCCTTGCCGCACGTGGACAAAAACCGCATCGGTTGCCTCGGCCATTCTCTCGGAGGCAAACAGGCCCTTTACGCTGCTGCCTTCGACGAACGCTACAAAGCCTGCGTCGCAAGCGAGCTCGGCATGGGTTTAAATTCCAGCAATTGGAACTCGCCCTGGTATTTCGGCGATGCATTGCGCGATCGTCCCGAACTGGACAACCATCAAGTGCTCGCGCTGATCGCGCCCCGCCCGTTTTTGTTGCTCGGCGGCGATAGCGCGGACACGGACAACAGTTTACGCTATATCGATGCCGTTGCGCCGGTTTACGAGTTGCTCGATGCACAAACAAATCTGCATTTTGTGAATCATCGTGGAGGCCACCGCTACTCGCCGGAAGCGCGCGATGTTGCCGAAAAATTTTTAGACAGCCATTTGAAACAGTGAACACAGACACGCTTAAAACAGAATTCATTCCCGCAGCCGAGCCCGGCTCAAAACGCCTCATGCTCGTCATGCACGGACTCGGCGACAGCATCGAGGGCTACCGCTGGATCCAGGAAGCCATGCAAGTGCCATGGCTCAATTACCTCCTCGTCAACGCGCCCGATCCCTATTATGGCGGCTTCGCGTGGTATGATTTGTATGCCAACGCAGGCGTCGGCATCGAGCGCAGTCGCAAACTGCTTTTCGCGCTCATTGAAGACCTCGTCAAAAAAGGTCACAAACCATCCGACATCGTCGTGTCCGGTTTCTCGCAAGGCTGCCTCATGTCGATGGAACTCGCGTTGCATTATCCCGAACAATTCGCTGCCATTGTCGGCATCAGCGGCTACGTGCACGAACCCGAAACAACCGAACTCGCGCCCGTTGCCAAAGACCAGCGCATCCTCATGACGCATGGCACCCAAGACCCGCTCATCCCTATCGAAGCCGTGCGCAAACAAGTTGCCATCCTGCAAAAGCGCGGCATCCAAATCGAATGGCGCGAGTTCGTCAAAGCCCACACCATCGCAGGCGAAACTGAAATGAAAGTCATTCGCCAATTTCTGAGCGACAAATTCTAATCGCGCGTAGATTTAGTGGGAAGGGATTTATGGAAACGGCACTCAAACAAAACGCGCTGAATTCTGAAATCGCAATTGAGGTCGACGGCCACACGCTGGAAGGTGAACTCGTTGTGCCGGATAATGCCAAAGGCATCGTCATCTTCGCCCATGGCAGCGGCAGCAGCCGCCATAGTCCTCGCAACCAATTCGTCGCCCGTACCATTCGCCATTCCGGAAACGGCACTCTACTTTTCGATTTGCTAACCCACGAAGAAGAAGCCATCGATCAATACACCGGCGAACTGCGCTTCAACATTCCCCTCCTCGCCGATCGCCTCGTCCAAACCGCCGCGTGGCTGGGAGAACAGCCTGAAATGGATTCGTTCGGCCTCGGATTTTTTGGTTCAAGCACGGGCGGCGGCGCTGCTCTGGTCGCGGCAGCACAAATCGGCTTGGCCGTCGATGCCGTCGTTTCACGCGGCGGCAGACCAAATCTCGCGGCGGAGTCGTTGCCGAAAGTCAATTGCCCTACCCTCCTGCTCGTTGGCGAACTCGACGACACCGTCATCACAATGAACGAGCAGGCACTGGCCCAGATGCGTTGCACAAAAGAGCTGCGCATCATTCCGGGCGCCACGCACCTTTTCGAAGAACCCGGCACGCTCGAACAAGTCGCCAGCGAAGCCGCAGGCTGGTTTCACACTTATCTGCATCACCGTTGATGGCAACGATTTCGGCGAGCCCAACCCGTCGCGCATCCATTCTCGGCGTATCAAACAATCAACGGGTGAACGGAAAATGGAAAAAGCAAAAACGAGGAATGCGCCGTTCCCCCAACTCGTCGCCGGCAATGCGCTGGCGTGGCGGAGAAGGCGTCAACTACTACTGCTGCGAGGAAAAGGGCGCGGCTGATTTTCGATCAGCCGCACCCATTGAATTTCAAAACCTCGACGAGGTTTACTTGACGTGCTTGGACACGAGCTTGGTCATTTCGAACATGCTGACCTTTTTCTTGCCGCCGAAGACAGCGGTCAGGTTTGCATCAGCATTGATGTTGGTCTTGACCTTCTTGTCCTGCAGACCGTTTTTCTTGATGTAAGCCCAAAGCTTTTTCGTCAGTTCAGTCCGGGGCAGCGGCTTGCTGCCGACGACGGTCGCCAAGGTGGCGTCCGGTTGGACTGGTTTCATGAATGCAGCGTTTGGGGTACGCTTGGTCTTTTTCGCCGGTTTCGTTGCTGGTTTGCTCTTTTTCGTTGTAGCCATGCACGTATCTGAACAGCGAAATTCTGGAATGCAACAATAAAATACACGGTTCTCATTGCTATTTTACCTCGACAGATTTGAAAAACAAAGAAGCAACTAAACGAACACATCTGAAGGAGCAATTTCACAAGCCGAAAAAGTCCAGGCCCATTCACGATTGCACTGTAACACGGCGCTTCTTACCAACCCACGTTAAGCGCTCCGAAGTTGGTTGTGCTCGTCCGCCAACTGCGCTTCACCAGTGCCCGGATCACCTGAGACTTTTCCATTTCAGCTTGCCGACAACGCGAAACATTGCATAGTATTTGCCATTGGTTGAATACCTGAAAAGGCATTCGCCAACTCTTGAATTTAGCGTGGATGGGGTCGTAGCTCAGTTGGTAGAGCGTCTCGTTCGCAATGAGAAGGTCAGGGGTTCGACTCCCCTCGGCTCCACCATTCTTCGCGCTTTCCTTTTTCGTAATTGCCTCTCGTCCTCCCCCGAATTGACGCCGCCCTCAAATCACACCATGCTTCTATGACAGCTATGAAATGGCTCCCTTTGATTTTAATCGCCGGCGTCATGCAATCGTTCGCCGCAGATCCGGCAAACACCAAAACGAATAAACAAGCTATGGTCCAGGTAAGATTTCTCGACGACAAAGGCCAGGTCGGCCCTGTCACTTCCATTCCCAAAGTAGTTAAAAGCGACGAAGAATGGAAAAAGCAACTGACGCCAGAACAATACCGCATCGCTCGCGGCAAAGGGACCGAACCAGCTTTTTGCGGCGCGTTTTACGACAACCATAAACCCGGCGTTTACGTCTGCATCTGTTGTGGTCTGCCCCTGTTTACGTCGGAAGCCAAATTCAATTCCGGCACCGGTTGGCCCAGCTTCTTCCAACCTGTCGCCAAAGAAAACGTCATCAGCCATTCCGACACCAGCTACGGCATGCGCCGCACCGAAATCCTCTGCGCGCTTTGCGACGCGCATCTCGGCCACGTCTTTGACGACGGCCCAAAACCGACCGGCCTCCGTTATTGCATGAACTCCGCATCGTTAGTCTTCAAGGAAAACAAAAACCTAAAAGACGCCACCCATTGATTTGTAGTAGACGAGGTAACGAGTTTCTGATCTTACGTCGTGCAAGCGCCGTAGGCGCGCCATGTCTATAGAATAAAATCAGAAACGGCGGAAGCTCCGCTAGGAGCGACACGTCGTTTTCGGCGAAACCAACACCCCTCGAACTTCGGCTGGAAAGCTCTACCCCAACTTCAAATTCTTCAAAACCCCCGTCACAGAATTCGCCTTATTAAGCGTATAAAAATGCAACCCCGGCACGCCGCAGCGCAACAACTCCGCGCATTGCTTCGTGGCATATTCAACTCCGAACGCCGCACACGCTTCATCATTGTCCGCATATTTATCCAACTCCGTCACCAGCGACTCCGGCAAATCCGCCCCGCACAACTTCGTAAACCGTTTGATCTGACCCGCGCTTAAAATCGGAATAATCCCCGGACAAATCGGCACCGTCACACCCTTCTTCGTCAGATAATCGCGAAACCGAAAAAAATCGTCGTTACTGAAGAATAGTTGCGTGAGGACGAAATCCGCGCCGCAATCGATCTTGGTCTTCAGATGATCCCAATCCACCTCGCGCCCTTCCTTGCACGCGATGTGGCCCTCTGGAAACCCAGCCGTGCCGATACAAAATCCATCGAGTTCCTTGATGAACTTCACCAACTCATACGAATACTCAAACCCGCCTTCGATCTTCTGAAACACGCCATTCGCGCCGCCTTCTGGATCACCGCGTAGCGCCAAAATATTTTTAATTCCTAACCGCTTCGCCTCATTCAAAACATCGCGCAACTGCTCCACCGTCGAATTCACACAAGTCAAATGCGCCATGGCCGTCAGCCCATGCCGACGCTGAATCTGGTCCACGATCATCAACGTCTTATCCCGAGTGCTGCCCCCGGCACCATAAGTGACCGAGCAATAATCCGGCTTCAACTGGAGCAACGTCGGAATAGTTTTCTCGAGCAAATTCCGATCCCCCTCTTCGGTCTTGGGCGGAAAGAACTCGAACGAAACCACTGGCTTGTGCGCCGCGGCCTTCTTCGCATGAATGTCCCGAATAAACTGCATCCATTCAGTATGCGGAAGAAATCCAACCGGTTCAAGCACTCCACGCATGAGAGTATCAACGTCGAAACCATCCGCGTTCATTGCGTCGTATCAAACTTGCATCGTTTTTCGTCAATCAACGATCCGCCGCAACACAGGTAAAACTTTAATCGTCAGAGTTGGTCACAATTTGTGACCACCTGATGGTTTCAATCTTCCAACGAATGAACTGCATCGGCAGTGCAGAGAACGTTCACGTATAAATCATTTCGGCGCTGCTGCCGCATTCTCATGCCGCACCGAATTAAGCTGCACCACCGTCACATACGGCACAAAACCGATCGCACGCTCCTTCGCGTAAGCATCTGCAATCGACGCCGGCTTCTTCGCGTAATCCACAGCCAGCACAAGTTTGCCGGCGCGCTTGATGTCCAGCGCATTGTCACGATTCTCCTTGGCCCATCGCTGCGTCGCAGGTTTGTCGTGGGCGAGATAAAAAACGTCCTCCATGCCGATGCCATCGATAGCCTGAATGTAAGTCTGGTTCGGCGTGCCATCCCAATACGACCAATTGTAAAGTTCCGGCGAATTTTGCGGGACGACCTTGAAATTTGGATTGATCCCCTTCGCATATTTCGAAACCCGGCTTATCAGCTCAACCATCTTGCGCGCCAATTCCTCACGCTTCATTTCCTTGGCTGGGATTTCCTCATACGCGGTAATCATGTCCAGATACGCGCCGTCGAACCCCGCCCGCAACGCCTGATCGACGCGCCCCTTCACAATCGGCCACCAGCGCTCATCCCAGAATTTAACGAGGCGCTCCTTCGGCCAGCCCTTCACCACGCCCACCTTCAAATCCTCCGGAAACTCCTTCCATTCCGGCCGATAATTCTCAATCGCGCCGATCTCAAAATACGCCAGCACGACCACGCCCTTCTGCTTCACCGCGTCAATCTCGTCCTTGCTGAAGTAGCCCTCCTTGCCATCGCGCGCCAGGTCAAAACCGGCGTTCGCGATTTCGTCGAGCTTGCTGTCTTTGTACGTAGTCAGTTGATAGACCCAGCTTTTGACCGAGTTGGAGTCGCGCCCAGCGAAAGCGGGTGACGCGCCGAGGCAGAGGCATATCAATGCCGCCAAAAAAGGAAGTTTGGGACATTGCGGATAGAAAGGTTGTTTCATAAATTTCTTAAAGTTACTGCGACGGCACAGAATTCAGTTCCACGACGGTCAATTTCCCGATGCTGCGACCATCAAAAATACACGTCAAGACCTGTCCTTGCTTGACACGATCGAATAGCGTGATGTAGTTTCTACACTACAGCAGCAGAAAGCTGCCGTCCACCCTCGCGCCGTGCTTCGCGATGGCCTGCAAACCAAAAGCATTTACCGGAGCGCCGAACAATGTTTCGGCGTTTTCAGCTTTGAAAGGAACCATGGCCCAGGAACACACCAAGCCAGCTCATCGCCACACCAGAGGTGTGCCCGGCCCAAATTGGTTCTATCCTGTCCCAATTTGTCCGCAGCAGTTTCCAAACGTACCTACTTGTATCCAATTGCCCGTCATAGGAGAGTTTCGGAGAGTTGCGGGAAGTTGCGGTTTAAAAACATACCCCCCGGTAGCCACTAAAAACTTGACCGTTTCTTTACCGTTTCTTGACCGATTTTTAAGGTTTCAAAACAGCGCACCCTTGATACTCAATACGTTCCGAAAAATGACACGTATCACCAGTCAAGTTTTGCACGGGTTGGACGTTGGACGTTGGATGTTGGAAGTTCGACGTTCGCTTTCATCCGAACCTAACCGAAGCTATCCGAACCTAACCGAACCTAACGGAACCAAAATTTTCATCCTTTGCGCCTTTTGTGCCTTTTTGTGGCCACTTCTCTGCTCAGCAATTGAGCCACCCACCATCCCCATCGGTCTCGATGCCTATCGCCAATGGCAACACTGGCCGTGGCAACGCATCGGCGTCCGCGCCTACATGCGCAGCACCTACGATCGTTCCGGCGGCAATGAAGGCGCTGATGCCAGCCATTTCCTCTACCAACTCGACGACAATCAAAACGTCACCCTCGACGTCGCTGGCTCCGGCATTCTTTACTTCGCGCGCTACAACCATTGGCACGGCAGCCCGTGGCATTACACCGTCGACGACACAGACCACATCGTTCAAGAATCCAGCACCGCAGATCCTCTGCATCCAAAAGAAAATTCTGTGTTCGTGCCAACCAGCGCATTCCCAAACCCACTCGCATGGACCTGGTCCGACACTCGCGGCGCAGATCTAAGCTGGGTACCCGTCCCGTTCGAAAAAAGTTTCCGCATGGCCTACACCCGCACCCATTACGGAACCGGCTACTACATTTATCACCAATTCGTCCCCGGCATAAAACTCTCGCAACCGATCAAATCATGGACCGAATCTGCGCCCGACGCGGACGTTGTGGAACTCCTCAACCCAACCTCCACCCGCTACCGCGCCATCGATGCCATCGAAGGGAAAACTTATTACACGAACGCATTCGATGCCCCGCTCCGAATCGAAACCAAAGACCCATCCGCCATCAACACCATCGAATTTACCGTCCCAGTAAAAGACGCCGTCGAATTCGACCGCTCGACATTGCGCATCACATGGGATGACGCAAAGCAACCCTCCGTCGAAGCCCCCATCGCCCTCTTCTTCGGGGCCGGCACACTCTACAATCGCGACAACCGCGAATACCTCGTCAACGCCTTCCCCGTTTCCATCCATCAGGATAGAACCGAGATGTTCCTCGCCTGCTTATTCCCGATGCCATATTTCAAAAGTGCCCAAATCGAAATCATCAACCACGGCCCCAACAAAATCACTCCAGCCATCTGGGTCCATACCGTCCCGCTCACCGATCCAAAAGAATTCCTCACCTACTTCCACGCGACCTATCGCGACCATGGAACACCCGAACCCGGCAAAGATTTAGTTCTTCTAGACACGAAGCAAACCGAAGGCGGCGGCGATTGGTCGGGCCATTTCATCGGCACCTCATTTATATTCTCCGACCGCGCCGTCCTCGGCACGCTCGAAGGCGACCCGCGTTTCTTTTTCGACGATAGCCAAACCCCACAATGCTACGGCACCGGCACTGAAGAATGGGGCGGCGGCGGCGATTACTGGGGCGGTCGCAACATGACCCTGCCCTTCGCCGGCCATCCCACCGGCGCGAAATCCGACAAGGAATCCAAATGTGACGAAGACAAAATCGAATCCGCCTACCGTTTCCTTTTGGCTGACCTAATGCCCTTCGGCAAAAACGCCAGGATTCAACTGGAACACGGCGGCGAAAACCAATCCACCGAACACTACCAAACCGTGACTTACTGGTACGGCGTCAATCACCCGACCCTTTTCAAAACCGACACGCTAAATATCGGCGACATCGAAAGCGAAAAAAACCACAACTACAATTCCCCCGACGCCTGCGCTCCATATCAAATCACCTCGCGCTACGAACTAGGCCCCGATCATTTGAAGGACGGCAAAGAAGTCTATCCCACAACCACTGACACCGCTCGCAGAACAAAAACCTTTTCCGCATTCACACTGAAACTCGATCCCCAAAACACCGGCGTAATGCTCCGCCGCAAACTCGACTACTCCTATCCAAACCAACGAGCCGAAGTTTTCGTGGCAGATCCTGATCCCTCTCTCGATGAATTGAGGTATAGTGTGATGACGATACCTACTCGATGGAAGCCAGCCGGCATCTGGTACACCGCCGGCGGCAACATCTGCGTTTACTCAAACCCAAAAGACGAACTCGGCTCCGTCCAACACAAACTGGAAACCAGCAACCGCCAATTTCGCGACGACGAATTCCTCCTGCCACTCAACCTAACGAAAGGCCGCTCTGAAATCCGCGTCCAAGTCAAATTCACCCCCGTCGAAATCCCTTTCTACCCGGGCGGCCCCATCCACGACCTCGCGTGGAGCGAGATCCGTTACGACGCCTACTGTTGGCTCGTGCCGTAAACAATCAACGTGTTGCGGTCAGCCGAAAGTTGGCGCACACTAAACGCTTTTCATGCTTAACATTTCCGACGTCAGCAAATCATATGGTCCTCGTACTCTGTTCGAAGACGTGTCCCTTCAGGTCAATCGCGGCGACCGCATCGGCCTTGTCGGCCCGAACGGCGCGGGCAAGACCACACTCTTTTCGCTGATTCTCGGAACCGAGAGCAGCGACACCGGCACGGTCAGCTTCGAGCGCAACGTCACCATGGGCTACCTGCCCCAGGAAAGCGCGCCGGCTGGCGAAGAGACCGTCCTCGAACTTGCCACCGCCATCACCCCTGAGATCGCGGACCTCCAGAAAAAACTCAAAGCCTGGGAAGCCTCGCATCCCGACGAAATCGATCCGCACGATAACATTCATCAGCGCTTCGACGAACTCGGTGGCCATCAACTTGAGCCGAAAGCGAAAAAGATTTTGGCCGGACTCGCCTTTCGCGAAAAAGATTTCAATCGGCCACTCAAAGAACTCAGCGGCGGCTGGGTCATGCGTGCCTATCTCGGGCGTTTGCTCGTGCAAGAGCCCGACCTGCTCATTCTCGACGAACCGACCAACCATCTCGACCTCGAGTCGCTCCAGTGGTTCCAGGATTATTTGGAGCACTATCCCGGTGCGATCCTGATGATTTCCCACGATCGTAACTTCCTGAACCAACTCGTCGGCTCCATTGTCGAAATCCGCCAGAGCAAACTCATTCGTTATCGCGGCAACTACGACGATTACCTCGTCCAACGCGAAGCGAACGAATTGCAATTGTTGGCCGCTTACAACAATCAGCAGAAGGAAATCGCGCACCTGATGGAGTTCGTCACCCGTTTCGGCGCCAAGGCAAGCAAAGCCTCGCAAGCGCAGAGCAAGCTCAAGCAAGTCGAGCGCATGGAAAAAATCGAAGCGCCGACCAACGATGATAAAAAGATCAAATTCCGCTTTCCGCAGCCGCAACGCAGCGGCCAAAAAGTCATTACGCTAAAAGACATTCATCACGCCTACGGTCAAAACGTGATCTACCGGGGAATGGAATTCCTCGCCGAACGCACCCAGCGCACAGTGCTCGTTGGACCGAACGGCGCTGGAAAATCAACCTTGCTTAAAATCCTCGCAGGCGTTCTCGAATTCCAATCCGGCGAGCGGATTCTTGGCCACAACGTCAAGGCCGGCTACTACTCGCAATACCGCGTCGACATGTTGCAACCAAATCGCACCGTGTTCGACGAAGCCGCCGATACACCTCAGGCCGTCACCGAACAATTCATTCGGACGATCCTCGGTTCGTTTCTTTTTCGCGGCGATGACGTCTACAAAAAAGTGAGCGTCTTGAGCGGTGGAGAAAAAAGCCGTCTCGCTCTCGTGAAGCTTTTGCTCGATCCGCCGAACCTCTTGTTGATGGACGAACCCACGACACACTTGGACATGGCCAGCATTGACGCCCTGCTCGGCGCGTTGAAGCAATTTGAAGGCACCGTTATTTTCATCAGCCACGATGTCTATTTCATTCGCGAGCTTTCGAACCACGTCGTCCGCGTCGAAAACGGCAAACTGCAACATTTCCCCGGCGGCTATCAATATTACTTGGACAAAACCGCGCAGACCTCAGCGCTGCACGCATTGACCGCATCATCGCAAGTCGCTCAAAAATCCGCACCGGTCCAGAAACCTGTAGATAGGAAGCTCGAAAAACGTCTCGAGGCCGAAAAACGGCAGGAACGTTCGCGTCAACGCAAAGCGTACCAGGAAAAAGTCACCAACTTTGAAGCGCAGATTCTGAAGCTGGAAACGAAGCAGCGCGAACTCACTGCCGAATTGGAAAAGCCCGGGACCTATGAAAAGTCCGGCCTGGCCAATAGTCTTAACCGCGACCTCGCGCGCATCAGCGATGAACTCGACGAGTTGACGCCCCAATGGGAAAAGGCCGCCGCCGACCTCTTGCACTGGGAAAAAACCATCGCGACTGAAAGCCAGAGCGAGCCAGTTTCAAATTGATGAAGGGACAATGGGCCGATACAATCCAGCAATGCCTGTCGAGCCCTTGAGTGTGTTCATCGCCCCGTGCGATGACTCGCCGACCGGCTGGCGCGGATTCTACGAGCACATTCTGAAACTCCACGATCTGGCCCAGGAAAAACGGCACAAGATCGTGAACGATCCGGCAAAGGCAGATCTGATTTTGCTGACCGACAGCAACGACGACGATCTGTTCCTGTCGTTGCGCAAAAACCCGTTGGTGAAGCGCTATCCGGAAAAAGTTTTCACGATTTACGAAGGCGATTTTCCGCAACGTTTTCTTCCCGGCGTCTACACCTCAATGCCACAGTCGATTTGGAACGTCGGCCGTTTTGCGACCGGCAGTTACTCCTATTGCTACGCCAAACACGGCAACCCCGTTGACCTGCTAAAAGACAAAACGCGAACCGGCGAATTTTTATTTTCATTCATTGGCCGCGGTCGCGCCAAAGTCCGCGAGGCACTGTTTAAACTGAAGTTCAACAGAGCTGACATTGTCATCGAAGACAGTTCGAACTTTAACTATTTCACCAGCCAGACCAATCAGCAGCTTGATCGTCAGCTCCATTATCTGGATGTCTGCATGAAGTCGCGCTTTATGCTCTGCCCGCGGGGCCAAGGCGCGTCCAGTATTCGGTTGTTCGACGCCATGCAGATGGGCGTTGCGCCTGTCATTATTTCGGACAAATGGATTCGACCCGAAGGTCCAGACTGGAAGAGTTTCGCAGTCTTCGTCGCAGAGAAAGACCTCGCGCGCTTGCCAGAGTTGATCGCGCCGTATGACTCCCGCTGGCGCGAAATGGGGCAACTCGCGCGCACTGCCTGGGAGAAGTGGTTTCGGCTCGAGGACGAGTTCAATTGCATCGTCGAGAGCCTAGCGCGTATCAAAGCGAATCGAGTGATTCCTGAAAGAATCACGCGCCTCAGTTGGCCATTGATCGTGGCGCGCCTTCAGTTGCGTCGCAACCTTTCGCGTTTGAAACA
The DNA here is from genome assembly GCA_963702845.1 of uncultured Verrucomicrobiae bacterium. GTDB lineage: Bacteria > Verrucomicrobiota > Verrucomicrobiia > Limisphaerales > Palsa-1400 > JAICXV01. The sequence continues at coordinate 3,584,745 of OY969763.1, forward strand.
CCCGGCACAAACAAGCTCTGCCCCGCTGGCGACAGCTCAACCGAGGTCCGGCACTTAAGAATGCAAACGGAACCCACAGGCCCCATCGAGCTTTCAATTGTCATTCCTTGCCTGAACGAAGGCGAGACGTTGGAGCATTGCATTCGCAAGGCACAGTCGGCGTTGCTCGCCGGCAATATCAAGGGCGAAATTATTATCGCCGATAACGGCAGTCGCGACGACTCGATCGCAATCGCTGAACGTCTCGGCGCGCGTGTCGTTCATGTTTCAGAAAAAGGTTACGGCAACGCGCTCATGGGCGGCCTCAATTCCGCTCGCGGCAAATATCTGCTGATGGGCGATGCCGATGGCAGTTACGATTTTGAAGAAGCGCCGCGTTTTGTCGCAAAATTGCGCGAAGGTTACGATCTCGTGCAAGGTTGTCGTTTGCCGAGTGGCGGAGGGACGATCGCTGAAGGTGCGATGCCGATCACGCATCGACTGATTGGCAACCCGGCGTTTTCGTTTTTAGCGCGCAATATGTTCAAGGCGCGCATTCATGACATCTATTGCGGGCTGCGCGCATTCACGTGCGAGTTTTATCAGCAACTCGAGTTGCGTTGCGTTGGGATGGAGTTCGCAACGGAGATGATCATCAAGGCGAGCTTGCAGGGTGCGAACATTGCCGAGATTCCGATTACGTTGCACAAGGACCGTCGTGTCACAAACAAGCCGCACTTGAAAACAATTCGTGATGGCTGGCGGACGTTGCGTTTTTTTCTGCTCTGCAGTCCGCGGTGGTTGTTTTTCATTCCGGGCATGGCGCTGATGTTTTTAGGATTCGTCGGATACGGTCTCGCGTTGCCCGGCGTGAAGATTGGCCCGGCGAAATTCGATGCGCACACGTTGCTCTTCGCGAGTCTTGGGTTGATGCTGGGGTATCAATCGACCTGGTTCGCGATTATTGCAAAGACCTTCGCGATCACTGAGAAGTTGTTACCGAACGATCCGCGCATCACGCGGTTTCTTCAAATCACGACGCTGGAACGCGGCCTCGTGCTTGGCGTAATGGGGATGATTGCCGGCGTCTTTTTAATGGGCGATGCAGTGTGGCAATGGCGCGCGGCTGGGTTCGGGCATCTCGAATATAGTTACACGATGCGCTGGGTGATTCCGGGCGTGACTCTGTGTGCGCTGGGATTTCAAACGATACTTTCGTGTTTCATCGTTAGCTTGCTTGGGTTGGCGCGGAAGTGATTTCGGAGTGCGGGCGTCTCGCCAGCAGCGAGATTAAATCGTGCCGGTATTGAAAAGCTCCAAGTAAGGTTTGCATTTCGACGTTGCTGCGGACGTGGACGTCCGCACTCCGAAGGCGCTAGTCCTTCAACGTTCGCGCGACTTCTTTTGGATCTTTCGTTGGTGGCTGACAGGCTGTGCCGGTGCAGAGGAACACAACAGGCGCATCTTTGGTCGGCAAAGTTTTTGCGAACTCTTCGACGGGGCCGGCATTGGAGAGCACCACTTTATTTGGCTGATAGACAGAATGGATTGCGTGCAACATTTGTCGTCTTTCCCGACGAGCACGGCGCGTTTGGGTTCGTGCAAAAGGAAATCGAGCGCGAGCAGCATGTGCGGCACGGCTTGTGGAAACTCTTGCAGGCGCGCCGAGAAATGTTGGAGAGTTTTTTCGGCAGCATCTTTGAAATGCTTGTTGTCGGTGATGGCCGAAAGCTTCAACAGTGCCAGCGAGGCGACGGAGTTGCCGGACGGTTCTGCTCCATCGTAGTCCTCCTTCGTGCGCATGATCAGGTCTTTCGCATCGGCTGCACTTTCGTAAAACCCGCCGTCTTTCGGATCGTAAAACCGCGTCGGTCATCGAGTCGGCGAAGTCGATGGCGAATTGCAAATGTTTCGGATCAAGGGTTGCTTCGTATAAATCCAAAACGCCGGAGAGCAAATAGGCGTAGGCATCGAGCAATTGCACGTTGTCGCGTTCGCCGTCGCGCCAGCGGTGATAAAGAGTTTTGGTCTTGGCATCCCACAGATGCGATTGCAAGAACGCGAGGTTCGTTTCGGCGGCCTGACGATATTGCGCGCCACCGAGGACTGCGTAAGATCGAGCAATCGCGCCGAGCATCAAGCCGTTCCACGACGCGAGGACTTTGTCGTCGAGATGGGGGCGGACGCGTTTGGTGCGGGCGTCGAACATTTTTTTGTTTGCGGAATCGAGAACTTTCCGTTCAGCGTCCGAGAGCTTCGGATCAACGATGCTCAATACGTTTTGGTTGGGCAGCGGGTTCGGGTCGCTGTGGTCGACGAAATTGCCTTCTTCAGTAATGCCGAAATAGCGCGTTGCGACTTTGAATTCGTCGGGAGTGAGCAGGTGTTTCAGTTCGGTGATTGTCCAGCAGTAGAACTTACCTTCTTTGCCTTCGCTGTCGGCGTCTTCGGCGGAATAAAAACCGCCATCGCGATGGGTCATGTCGCGCAGAACATATTGAATCGTTTCGCGGACGGTGTTGGCATATTGCTATTTGCCGCTGATGAGATAGGCGTCGAGGTAGAGGTTCACCAACTGCGCATTGTCATAAAGCATCTTCTCGAAATGCGGGCACAAGCCATTGCGCATCGACGGAATAACGCGCGAAGCCGCCGCCGAGTTGGTCATACATGCCGCCGGCAGCCATGTGATCGCAGGTGTGCATGACCATTTGATGGCTTGTTGATCTTTGGCGCGGGCTCCGTAGCGCAGCACAAACAGCGGTTGGCTTGGGCGTGGGAATTTCGGGGCATCGCCGAAGCCGCCATTGGTGGGATCGATACTCTTGTTTGAACTGCAATCGCCGCGTGCTTGAAACTTCGAGTTGAAAGTGCGCGTTCGTCGGTTCCTGATTCGTGATGTTAATGAGGCGATTGTGCAAGTTCAGCGCGGAGGCGAGCACTTCGTCGTGACGGGTTTCCCAGACGTTTGCGATTTGTTTTAGCAAATCAAGAAAGCTGACACGACCGTATCTGGCTTCCGGTGGAAAATACGTTCCGCCATAGAACGGTTTAGATCAGGCGTAAGAAAACAATTTAACGGCCAACCGCCCTGGCCTGTGATGGCCTGCACCGTCGTCATGTAAATCTTGTCGACGTCCGGCCGTTCTTCGCGGTCAACTTTGATGCTGACGAAATGTTTGTTGAGAAACTCAGCGACTTTTTCGTCTTCGAACGATTCGCGTTCCATCACGTGGCACCAATGACAAGTCGAATAGCCGATGCTCAGGAAAATGGGTTTGTTCTCCTTACGCGCTTTGGCAAACGCTTCGTCGCCCCAGGCATACCAATCAACGGGGTTATGTTGCATGCTGCAAGAGATACGGTGATTTCTCCCGCGCGAGGCGATTGGTGTGGGCGTGCGTGACTGACATAGGTTTCAATTCAACATTGTTGGTGGCAGCACGAAAGAGCAAATGCAAAGAACGCGCTGAAGAGCATCAGGCTGGACCGGATTCGCAAGAGCGGCATTGCTCAAAGAAACGCAATGGCGAAGGAAAGCCAATGGAAATTCGGACGCACCGCCAAATTTCACGTTCCGGTTGGCTATTTATGCGGAACGCACGCTGTATTTTGTGAAATTTGCGGTTGAAGAACTCACTTTACTGAGTCGTAAGACACTGTGGCTGAGCCACATTGCACTTTAATGTATTTTTGCCTTGGAAATTTGCACATGTATGTAAGTTGCTGTATTGTAGTCAGTTATTGGATTTGCTCAGTTTTTCCTCTACTCTCCTTTGACAGATTCGCCTATGCGTGTATTGTTGGGGCGGTAACGTAGGTATCCTGGGGCGTTTTCAGGAGACAAGGAAGGTCTTGGTGGACACCGAGGCCACAGGTTTCTCTGAATTAACAATGATATCGGTGTCGGAAAAATATGTTAAGAAAGAGAGTTTACCGGGTTCGCGCCCGCGTCCCTCAAAGCGGGATTCCACGCCACGACGCTAGCTGGGCCCGCGCTCTTCAAAAAAGCGTTCGGTCGCCAAAAAGGCGCGGTTTGATTTTCAGGGCGCAAAGCACCTCGACTAAAGTCGCCGAAGACCGGAAAGGGAATGGAAAAGGACAAAAGCCGGCAAAGGCGCCACGGCGCTGCCCGCATCCGGTAACCCAGCTGCTCCCGCCAGCAGATTGATCCAGCTTTTATCCAGGAAAAGGTCAAGGAACTGCTCCGTTTGGCGCAGGACCAAGGCTATCTGACCTACGACGACGTGAATGACGCGTTGCCGGACGAAGTCGTCACGCCTGAAGTTCTCGATGAGATTTATACCAAGTTGCGCGGGTTCGACGTTGAAGTCGTCGAATCGCCGGAGCTTGGAACCCGCCGCTGCCAAGGAACGGAAGAACGCGAAGAGCCTGAAGATTCCTCGCGTCTCGATATTCTCGATGACCCGGTCCAGATGTATCTCCGCCAGATGGGCAAGGTGCCCCTGTTGACGCGCGAGCAGGAAGTTGAAATTTGCAAGCGCATTGAAGAAGGCGATACGGAAGCGCGCCATATTCTGTTCAAGTTCGGTTTTACCGCGAAGGAACACGTTGCGCTGGCGGAAAAGTTGATTTGTGATCCGCCGAAGGAACGTTTTGACCGGGTTGTCGTCGACAAGCAGGTCGAAAATCGCGCCGCGCATTTGCTGACTTTGAAGCGTTTGATCAAGCGCACGCGTGAGATCGACGAAAAGATGGACGAACTTTACGAGAAATGGCACGACGCGAAGAAGGCGCAGAAGGATCACTACTGGAAAAAGATCGAGGCTATGGACAAGAAGCTGCAGGCGATTTACCCGAAGTTTTATTACAAGCCGAAGGTGGTCGAAGAAGTGATGCTTGTCGCAGACAATCTGCGCGACAAGATCCAGACCAGCCTCCGTGCGATCGCTGAGCTGGAACGCGCCCGCAAGTCGGCCACGGTCGAGCAACAGATTCGAACGCCGAGAAGGCTCGCATCGTTGAATTTGAAAAGTTTGCGCGCATGCCGCATCAGCAATACATGACCGAGCATGCTGCGATGAAGAAAGCTGCCGGCAAAGCCGATACCGCCAAGAGCGAAATGGCTGCTGCGAATCTGCGTCTCGTGATTTCGATCGCGAAGAAGCACACGAATCGCGGCCTCTCGTTCCTCGATCTGATTCAGGAAGGCAACATGGGCCTGATGAAGGGCGTCGAGAAATTTGAGTATCGCCGCGGCTACAAGTTTTCAACTTATGCCATCTGGTGGATTCGCCAGGCGATCACCCGCGCGGTAGCCGACCAGGCTCGCACGGTGCGTATTCCGGTGCACATGATCGAAGTCATCAACCGCGTCATGCGCGTGCAGAAGCGCTTGATGCAGGAACTCGGTCGTGAAGCTGAGCCGGAAGAAATTGCGGACGAACTGAACATCCCGGTCGCGCGTGTGCGTGCGATTTTGAAGATGGCGCAGCAATCCGTCTCGCTGCAGGCGCCTGTTGGCGACGGCGATGACGCGAGCGTTGGTGATTTCATCGAAGATAAGAAAGCTGCGAATCCGTCGGAAGTGACGAGCTATAGCTTGCTCAAGGATACTTTGTCGGACGTCCTCGCGACGTTGACTGAACGCGAACGCAAGATTGTGGAAATGCGTTTTGGTCTGGTGGACGGTTACGAACGCACGCTCGAAGAAATCGGCAAGCAATACAACGTCACCCGCGAACGTATTCGCCAGATCGAAGCCAAAGCGTTGCGCAAGATGCGTCACCCGACCCGTCTGCGTCACCTCCAAGGCTTCCTTGATAGCGAAGCCACTGCTGAGCAGGTGTAAGCCTGAGCTAAATATTTACGCGAAGCGCGAATCAGAAATGGTTCGCGCTTTTTTGTTGGCACATGTCACCTTTCCCTGCTCCGGTCCGTCAAATGAAACATGCACCACCCGCTCGTTGCGATCACGTTAGCAACTGCTTTGAGTTGCTCGGCACAGGCGTTGAAGTCTGAGCACTTCGACAAAGACCCGGGGTGGGAGAGTTTCGGGAATCGTGCGCCGAAGAAGCACATCGTTGCACACCAGGACTTCGGATACAGCCCCAACAGCGATTTCGTTGGAAAAGGAAAAGGTGAAATCGGCGGGAGAATTCAACGTTCGACGGTCCCGGCCTACTACGCTGAAGCGATTGCGCCAAAAACGCTGAATGACAGATTAAGCGCGTCGGGCACGTTCACGGTTCCTGAGAAGTCGGGCGGCGGGTTGTGGTTTGGCTGGTTTAAGGCCGATCAGGAAGGTGGCAGTGGACGTCCGGTGAGCGGCCTTGGGATGGATATTGGATTTAAAACCGGCGGCGGACATTTGGCGGTGCGATTAACAACTAAACAAAACCAAGCCGCCGGTGTGTTGGTGACTGCTTTGAAAGCAAACAAGACCGGCGGCAAACCCGTCGATGCTGTCATGCTCCAAGCCGACGGCACACGTTATACATGGACTCTGGATTACGATCCAAGTGGCGCCAGTGGCAAGGGTCAGGTTCAATTCGTCGTTCGCAGCAATCGTTCCAAACCGCAGGAGTTCGAGGGTAAAGTTTTCACAGCTGATTTGCCTGCTGGTTACAAAAATCAGGGCACAGCGTTCGATCGGTTTGGAATTCTAAACATCATGAAGACGGGTGGGACGGTGACGATTTACTTCAACGATTTGACGCATGACGGCAAGCATGAGGATTTTTCCACCGATCCGAATTGGCTCGGCGTGAGTAATCACGGCAATGTCGCGGAGCGCGATCAAGTAGCGGTGCAGGATTTTGGTTATGAACCGAAGTCAAATATCGCCGGGGGTGAGACCGGCGAAATCGGCGGAGTGTTTTGGCGCACTGAAACAGATCCTGGATTTTACGCTGGTCGTACGAGCCCAATGACGTTGGACAATAAACTGACGGCGCATGGGAAGGTGCAAATGCTTGTCGGCGCACCAGACTCGAATATGTACATCGGCTGGTTCACCTCGAGTGACAAACAGAAATCACCAGTTCAAGCGGGAAATTTCCTCGGAGTTTCCATCGGAGGGCCCACGCGCATCGGACATTATTTCAATCCGGCGTATACAACTTCAACCGGTGAACGTGGCAGAGTAAAATCGGGCGGACCGATCATCGCGCCAGGTAACAAATACGAATGGTCACTGCAATACGATCCAACAGGTAATGGCAACGTCACAGTGACCCTTGGCAAAGATTCGGTGACACTACCGTTGAAGCCGAGCGATCGAAAGCGAGGAGCGCAATTTGATCACTTTGGCGTTCTAACCTCGGGACCAGGCGGGCAGATGGTGAAAATTTATTTCGACGATTTAGAATACACGGTCGGGCCGTAAGGAGCGGGAAGTCAGTCGCAGGCGCAACTAATTTGCAGTCTGGAATTGACCTGATAGATTGGTGTCGCCTTCACTAATCATTTATGACCGAGCAAACCAGGGTAAATCGCCCAACTGCCACGACGACCGCGTCTACTCCTACCCCTCTATCGCAGGGCGATGTCGCTGCCATTGACGAATTGCGGGCTTCTTATTCAAGAATGCGGGCGGAATTGGCGAAGGTAATTATTGGCCAGGACCTCGTCATCGAGCAGCTGCTGATTTGCATTCTCGCGCGGGGACATGGATTGCTGATGGGCGTGCCCGGTTTGGCGAAGACGACGATCGTCAATTCGCTTTCGCAGGTGATGTCGTTGCAGTTTAACCGCATTCAGTTTACTCCGGACTTGATGCCATCGGATATCACCGGCACGGATATTTTGCAGGAGACGGACCAACCGGGACGACGCGCGTTCGTGTTCGTGAAAGGGCCGATTTTTGCAAACATCATTTTAGCGGACGAAATCAATCGCACGCCGCCGAAAACGCAATCGGCATTGCTCGAAGCGATGCAGGAACATCGCGTCACGGTTGCGGGACGAATGTTTCCCCTGCCCGCTCCGTTTTTCGTGCTCGCGACGCAAAATCCAATCGAGCAGGAAGGCACGTATCCGTTGCCGGAAGCGCAACTGGATCGCTTCATGTTTTTCATCAACGTCGATTATCCGACGCGCGATGAGGAAGGGCGCATTGCCCGCGAAACTACCGGTGCAGCTCCGCAAGCGCTGGCGCACATGATTGATGGGAAACAGATTTCGGATTTCCAGGAAGTGGTGCAACGAATGCCGGTGCCGGACCATATTTACGATTTGGCGGTCGACCTGACGCGGCGCTCACGTCCTTCGTCCGATCAAACTCCGGATTGGATTAAGCGTTGGGTGACGTGGGGTGCCGGACCGCGCGCGGTCCAGTATTTGATTCGCGGCGCAAAGGCTCGTGCGGTCTTGCACGGCAGTTATTTGGTGCGCATGGAAGATTTGGAAGCAGTGGCCCATCCTGTCTTGCGGCATCGCATTCTGACAAATTTCCAGGCGCAGTCGGAAGGCGTGGGTAGCGCGGACATTATTAATCGCCTTCTCGAAGATTTGCGCGGAGAAAACCGCCGTGGCTGAGCCGAACAAATTCTTGAATTCGGAAGTGCTGGGCCGGTTGATGAACCTGCCGTTGTTGGCGCGCTTTCCAATGGAGGGTTCGGTTTCGGGGCATCACAAAAGTCCACACCGCGGTTCCAGCGTGGAATTCGCGGAATACCGCAACTACGTTCCGGGTGATGACATCCGCCGCCTCGATTGGCGCGTATTTGCCCGCAGCGATCGTTTCTATCTGAAGGAATTCGAGGCTGAAACAAACTTGCGCTGTTACTTCGTACTCGATTGCAGCGGATCGATGAAATTCGGAACAACCGGAGAGTCGAAGCTGGAATACGGCAAACGGCTTGTGGCAACTCTTGCTTACCTCGCGGCCCATCAAGGGGATGCTGTTGGATTGATCTGTGCGGGCGACAAGACCATTTTCGAAATTCCGCCCAAGCGCAATCCTGCGCACTTGAAGACGCTTTTTGAAACGTTGGAGAAGGCGGAGCCACGCGGTGAAACCGGGCTGATTCCAGTTCTTCATGACATTGCGGAAAAAATTCGACGCCGCGCGCTGGTCGTTATCATCTCGGATTTCTTCTGCGATTTGGAACCGCTCATGAGTTGCTTCCAACACTTACGATTTCGCAAACACGACCTTGCTGTGTTTCATCTGCTCGACCGCGCTGAATTGGATTTTCAATTCAGTCGTCCGGTGCGATTTGTAGACTTGGAAACATCGATGAACCTCGTCACGGAGCCGGCCAGTATTCGGGATCGTTACCTGGAACAATTACGGTTGTTTCTGGATCGTTTGCGGACGGGTTGCAACGAGTTCACGGCAGATTACCGGCAGGTCGTAACCGATCAGAGTTACGAGAAGGTTATCGCAGAATTTCTCATCGAGCGCTCGCGCGCGGCGGCAACGAGATGATTTTGCAACGCGGTGATTAAAGTGCCTTCGAAGCAGCCAGTTTGTTGATCGTGTTGTAGATCGCGCCTCGCATGATTTTTCCATCCGCTGCGTTGACGTTGAATTTGATCTCCATCTGCATCACCGGCTTCAGATCGTTTATTTGCAGAAAGACGGAATGGCCATCGGGCAACAACTTGGCCGAAGTGACATTGACAGTGTCGTGACCTTCGGTGTTCGGTTTGTCGGTTAGATAATCTTTCGAGCCGTATTTCTTTTGATAGTGGTAGTTCCACTGCTCGATGGCGTAACTGCCAGCGTTTTCCGCAGTTGAGCGGTCGAGCGCGTCGGTGAAACCGAGTTCGATGCCGTTGCTGAAGGCGTGCAAAGTGTTCGGTAGATAAACATTTTTACCAGTGTAACGAACGCGTTGGAGACTGCCGTCCTTTATGGCTTTTGTTTCCCAACCCATCGAACCCGCAACATAGAGTTGGCCATCCTGTTTTCGGAACGTGCCGCGCATCGCACCAGACAGGAAGTGCGGCTTCATCTCAATGACTCCACCTTGCGAAACACCGTCCACGACCTCGCGCAAAACCACCATCATCGAACATTGACCATACGAAAAATGTAGCAATTGTCCTTTCAACGGTCCCCATTTTTCGCTGGTAGCCCACACTTCACTGCCGCTGGAATTATCGATCCGGTGCGGAATCCAACAGAGCGGCTGATCGTAACCCAGAGGACGATCATTTGTGATTTTCGGCCCTTCGAAACCATACCAACCGCCGGGCTTCACCTCGCAAATCGCAGATGAGGGCGTCCATTCACCTTGCTGCGGGACAACAGTAATCACGCCAGTAGGGCTGACGGCCAAACCGTTCGGATTGCGCCAGCCGGCCGCAACCGTCATTCCCGATTGTCCATCACGAGCGACGCGGTGGAGTCCCACCGGGTCGACGTAGTAAAAATTGCCGCCGTATCCGTTTCCAAACATGCAACGAAATGATGGCGCTCAGCAGACGTTTGAATTCCGTTGTAAAAACTTTCGTAGAGATCGGCCTCACCGTCGCCATTCAGGTCGCGCAAACGTGTAATCTGATCGCGACCTAGCACGTAGATTTGATTTTGAATCACCTTTAAACCGAGCGCCTGATAAAGCCCCGTCGCGAAGCGATGCCATCGGATTTTTTGCAATGTGTTATCGATGCCGCTGGCGGTCCAAACATCTCCATGAAGAGTGCAGACAGCGGCATCACCATTGTCAAAAAAGTCCACACCTGTCAGGAACATCAGAGCCTTGTCCGGGTTGTCGTAAGGAACAGGAATTGTGTCGACGACATAAGGCTCGGTTGATGGAGCAATTTCTCCAACAGTATTTAGAGTTTTCCAATGGCTCGGGCCGGGTTTGCTTAGAGCCGTCAAATCTTCCGGATTTGCGCTGGCTTTCACTAAAGTGGCGAATGAATCCAGCCCTGCTAAATCGCACTGAGTGAAAAACACCTTCGATAGCTGCTTCTGATCATGCGGCCCAAACATCACGACGAAGTGGTTGTCACTGACGCCGAGCTTTACTTCTGGAGCGCCTCGCACAGCGGCGGCGAAGACTTTTCCGCCGTCTTCGTAGTATGCAATTTGCAGTCCTTCCAGCATGCGTAACATAGGACGACTGTTGGTCGGAACGATCGCAAGGATCAGGTTCAAAGGACTGCTGCTGGCGTCGACTTGAAAGCTCCGCGTGAAGGCGGATGATGTTGCGTTTGTTTCGAACCATGGCGATTCAAGAACACCCGCCGCGAGCAGGCTGTACGAAAGAATGACGCGATTGCTGCTGACCGAAAAACCGCGATAGCGTGCAGGAAAGCTCCAAAGCTCGGATTGCGGAACGAAATAGGTAACATTCCCGGAAATTTGTGGCGGATTGACGACTGCAAACTTTATGGGATTGAAATGCAAAAAACCGCCGGTCCATGCAATCCGCATAGTGCCCGCAGCAGTGTCATAACAGACGGCAGCCTCATTTTTATCACCGACTTTGATCGATAGCGCCTTAACAATCGTCGCATTGCTTTGCTCGATACTGGAGGACAGGAACTGACCCAGTCCGTGCTATTCCAACGTTCATCTCGCCACGAACTATCCTTGTCGTATTGGCCGGTCCTCCGCAGGGTCGGCGTTGGCGGCATAAGCGCGAAAAACAGAAGAAGGGCAGCAAATCGCATGGCGCAAACCTTAAGCATTTGCGGCGCGATGCTAAAGAACAATAGACGGCTCAAATTATCTGACCCGCGTCAATACAGTCGTTTTCTGACCTTTCAATTTTTTGCGGAAATGGTTTAATCTTACTTTGGTCATTCGCATTCATGAGTCAGCGCAAAACAGTGTATTTCGATAACAACGCGACGACGCGGGTTGCCCCCGAGGTGTTCGACGCGATGGCTCCTTATTTGCGCGATTTTTACGGGAATCCCTCGAGCGCTTATCGTTTCGGCAGCCAGGTTGGCAAAGATATCGAAGCGGCGCGCGAGAAAGTGGCAAAGCTGATTGGCGCTGATCCGAAGGAAGTCATTTTCACAAGCTGCGGCACGGAAAGTAATAACACAGCCATTCACAGCGCGCTCATTACTCAGCCGAAAAAGAAGCACATCGTCACGACGGCGGTCGAGCATTCCGCGATCATCAAGTATTGCTGATTTTTTACGGAAGACAGGGTTACGAAATCACTTTGTTGCCGGTGGATTCAGACGGCCAACTCGACCTGCATCTTGCTCGACAAATCGATTCGTCCGGACACGGCCATCGTTTCCGTAATGTGGGCGAATAACGAAACGGGCATTGTTTTCCCGATCGAAGAAATCGCCGCGATCTGCCGGATGCACGATGTGCTCTTTCACACAGACGCGACGCAAGTGCCCGGCAAGATGGCGATCGATGTGAACGCGCTTGGCGTCAACATGCTGACGCTTTCCGCACACAAGCTTCATGCGCCAAAGGGCATCGGCCTCCTTTACGTAAAGAAGCGTACAAAATTTCAGCCTTACATTATCGGCGGGCATCAGGAACGTGGTTTTCGCGGCGGCACGGAGAACGTCGCGAACATGATTGCGTTTGGTCGCGCTGCTGAATTGGCCATCGCACATTTGCAGGACGAGAACACGCGTGTGCGTGCGCTTCGTGACAAGCTGGAGAACGGCATTCTAAAGAGCATTCCGAACACGGTTCGCACTGGTCCCAAAGAACCGCGTTTGCCGAATACGAGCAACATTGCGTTCGATAACTGCGAAGCTGAAGCGATGTTGATGCTACTGGATCAAGCCGGAATTTGTGCGTCGAGCGGTTCCGCTTGCACAACCGGTTCGCTCGATCCGTCGCACGTGTTACTTGCGATGGGCATCAAACCGATGCGCGCGCGTTGCTGCATTCGTTTCAGCCTGGGCATTTACAATACGGAAGAAGAAGTCGATTACGTGCTCCAGCAATTGCCGCCGATGATCGCGAAGCTGCGCGAAATTTCGCCCGTGAAACAAATCGATTCACATCGGAAGCACGAAACCCATTTTGCGGAAACTACGACTCGCGCCAAGGTGGCGTGAGGAGTTCCTCAACCTAAGTATGAATCAGAAACCTCATGTAGCAGTTGTCGGCGCCACAGGCGCTGTTGGTATCGAAATGATCAAAACGCTGGAGAAGCGAAACTTCCCGGTCGGCAAATTGACCTTGCTCGCGTCCGCGCGCTCGGTCGGCAAGACGCTGACTTATCGTGGCCAGACTCATGACCGTCCAGGAACTGACTAAAGATTCTTTTGCAGGAATCGACATCGCACTGTTCAGCGCCGGTGGAAGTATTTCGAAGGAATACGCGCCCATCGCGGCGAAAGCCGGTTGTGTGGTCGTCGACAATTCCAGCGCATTTCGCATGGACGATTCCGTGCCGCTGGTTGTTCCCGAAATCAACGCCTCGGATATCAAAGGGCACAAGAACATCATCGCGAATCCGAACTGCACTACGGCAATCACATTGATGGCCCTGTATCCGCTGCACAAGGCTTTCGGGGTGAAGCGCATTTTTGCGTCGAGCTACCAAGCCGTTTCCGGCACCGGCGCGAAAGCAATTGAAGAATTAAAGCGCCAGGTCGAACAAGTCGTTTCTGGCCAACCGGTGACGAAAGAAGTTTATCCGCACCAAATCGCGTTCAACGTTTTGCCGCACGTCGATGTGTTCCTCCCGAGTGGTTACACCAAGGAAGAACAGAAGATGGAAAACGAAGGTCGCAAGATCATGCATCACCCGGGATTCCGCGCGAGCGTGACTTGCGTGCGTGTCCCAGTTTATCGCGCGCACTCAATCTCGGTCAGCGCGGAGTTCGAAAAGCCAGTCACCGTGGAAGCCGCTCGCGCAATTCTCGCAAAGCGCCCGGCCTCGACGTGGTGGATGATCCGGAGAAAAAGGAATATCCCCTGCCCCTCTACGCGGCTGAGAAATATAATTGTCAGGTTGGTCGTTTGCGTAAAGACTCTGCCCTCGATAATGGCTTGTGCTTCTGGGTCGCCGGCGATCAGTTGCTCAAGGGCGCGGCGCTCAATGCAGTGCAGATTGCGGAAGAGTTGTTGAAGTAAAATTGTTAAAAGAAAAAGCGCGAGCGCTAGTAACGCTCGCGCTTTTTTTGTGACTCAAGTTAGAAACTGGCCGTCGCGGCGGTGTTGCCACTGGTATCGGTTAGCGTCACCTGATTAACATCGCGCAGGCTAACATTCCGCAAATTCCTCAACACAGTGCTGCCAGATTTCGTCGTCGTTACCATTCCAGACGGCTGATCGTTGACAGTGACATTGAGCACGGTGTTCGTTGGCAAGTTACTGCCGGTAACTACTAGTGCGCCGGAAACAGTATTATTGACTGCAACGACACTTAGACTCGCGCTGCCGGTCGCGTGTGGCGAAACGTGCCGGGCGACAACTTCACATTCGCGCGCATCGACGACAAACGAGCCTTTGGCAAGATTCACCAGGTCGCCGATGAGATCGGTCGTACCATTCGAATCAGACACTGTGATTTGCGCCATGTCCATCGGGTCAGCGGCATCGGAAAATTTGAAGTGATTGGCGGAATGGAACCGACCGCGGCCTTTGCCGTGTTCATCGCCTTTTCCCTGCGAATGAGGATGGCCGACGGTAATACTTCCAACAGTTATAGATTCGCCACTGGATTTGAGCACGGCGGCAACGCTGTAATCACCTTCTGACGAGGCCAAAGGTTTCAATTTCCATCTGCGAATAGTTTGTGCCGTTGCGATTTTGTGCCTGCAGATTCAGTTGCCCGCTCGCGCCCGGAGCGTTGTCCATTGACGTAAGTTTGATGTGGGCGTTGAAAGTTTCCTGGCCATGGATGTGACCACCTTGTTTGTGATCGTTTTCTCCATCGTCAGCCGATGCAATTTGCGTGAATGTAAGTGAAGCGACAAGCCCGAGTGTGGAACCAATAAACCCTAACCTCATACGCCATGACGTTCGCTCGCCAGCAGGCGTCTGACAAGTGAACAGGCGCAAAGTATAAGATGAAATAATGCTACTTCGGCTGTGTCGTTTTTGCGCTGACGCTGGTGATGTGCGCCACTTTGGTCGCATCCATCACTTTGATGATCCGACCAAAGGGAGCGTCGGTATCTGCGCTAATATAGACTGTCACTTTCGGATCGCCCTTTGCGGCTTCGGTCAGTGCGTTTTGCAATTGGTCCATCGTCACGGGATCTTTGTGCAAATAAACCGTGCCTTGCTTGTCGATGAAAACATCCAAAGCCTTGTCTTCGGTCGCGCCGGCCTTTTGCTGTTTGGACTCGGGTAACGACAGTTTAATCGCGGGCTGCTGCCGAACCGTCGTCGTGACGATCAGGAAGATGAGCACGACAATCAGGACGTCGATCAGCGAGATGATGATTACGCTGGGGGCGTTTCTTCGTCGTGGTGGTGCAAATTGCATTGGCGCGGTCTCAAGGTATGAAGCGGCTGATGCCTCGTCAATTCTTGCCTGATGCCGGCACCATATAAACGCGGTCGATATAAATGGCTTTGATATGTTTGTCGCCGGACGGCGCAATCCAAATGTCGCGATCGGGATCTGTTTTAACCGTTCCAATTAGATGCGGATGGTAGCCATCGCCGAGTTCTTTAACTTTGGGTGTGATGGTCGCGACGAATTCCTTGTTCGTATTACCATAAACGCCAGCAGAAAAAGCGGCGGTGTCGGGCGAGCATTGGTCATTCGTCTCGACGCGCGCGATGACATAAACCTGCCATTTTCCATGTTGCGCGCGTTTCGGAAGCTGCGTTCCGGCAATCCGGAAGGCCCATTCCTGATGCGTGCCCGGCATCCAGACGGCGCGCAGGTCAGAGGCACTCGGATCGAACCGGATCTCCGAGTATTCACCGGGCTTGTAACAGACAGCGCTATTGTCCTGCAAATCGATTGCATGATGCGGGTTTGGCAGATCTTTGGGTGGACGCGGATTCCAAATGCGCTTAGGCGGTTCCGGCCCGAGGTCGGGCGGGTCTTTTTGGAAATCGGCAAGGAATTGGGAGACTTGTTTGCCGCGTTCACTGACTACACGAACAACGGTCCAATCTTTGCCCGGAACGCCATCGCAGGTTTTTGCGAATTCGTCGGCGACGGTTTTGCGCGCTGTCGGCAATGGCCATTTGCCGTTTTTCTCCCAACATTCGTGCCGCAGCTTTTGCCAGTTATCGAGCCAGACAAATAAAACAGGCAGATGCGCGATCTTAACGCGCGCAAGTTTGTCGGGATCATTGGCGGCGGCGCGTTCGGCCGCTTGCCAGAGCAGTTCGGCTTTCGTTAATGGCGCGAACTTGGTGAAAGGCGGCTCTTTGCGGAGATAACAGGCCAGGAAGTAACTCTTCGAGTCCTCGTGCAGAAATTGTAGATAATCGTAGACGTATTTTGCGGCGGGCTTGCCGTAATAACCGTCGAGGAATTCGCGAATCAATTTTTTATCGTCCTGTTTCGGATTCCACATGAGCTGTGCGAGAACCCAGGCGCGGAGTTCGGCCATTTCGTGACCTTGACCGGCATACGCGCCCTCGGAGAAGAAACCTTTGACATTGTTTTGCTGGAAAATGCGAGCGTCGTCACCCATCACAAACCAATTCGGGTGCGGATAGAGGTAATGGCTAAAATCGGTTGTGTAATCCCAGACGTAAAGGTGATCGCAAATTTTGGACCAGGCTTTGAGATCGTCGAGGAAATCGGCGTTTGATTTGTCGGTGAACGGCTCGCGGAAATTACATTCGATGGAGCAGAGGCGAACTGTGACGTTTTTGCGCGGGCGAATGTTTTTGGGCGCGTGCCGGGTGTATTGATAGGCAAACGTATCCACGAGCACGTTTGGAAATTCGGGTTCGATTTGCTCGGCGACGTAGTTGACGAAATCGATCATGGTGCCGGCGTGACTGCCTTCGGCATCGTCGATGGCTTTGCAGTTCGGACATTCGCACCAACCGAAGTTGTCATTTTGGGTAACGGAAATAATTTGGTCGTCAGGCGATTCGCGGAGCGATTCTTTGACGCGTTGCACCATGTATTTGCGGAGCTCTCGGTTGGTCAGGCAAAGCTGGGCGGCTTCGTGAGTGCGCTTGCCCTTGACGAGGCTGAACCATTCGGGATGTTCCTTGAAATGGTTCTCCGGCGAGACGAGTGGGTAAAAAGTATGGCAAAAGCCTTTATATTTGATGCAGCCGCCGAGGTCTTCGGGAACGATCCAGCTTTCGTTGTTTACGCAGTTGTGTGCTTTCCAATGCGGTTCGAAACCAGGATACCAATAAGGCCCGCGATATTCGAATGCCGGCGTTTCGTTGATATTGAGACTGCTGATTTTCAATGTCGGCTTTTGTGGAAGATTCGTCGCCCATGGCGTCCACCAACGCACGCCGCATTGTTCCTGAAGAAAGCGATTCACTGCATACATCGTCCCGCGCGGACGTCTACCGGCGAGTAACAGCTTGTTGCCTTTCACCTTCATGATGAGTTCTTCGGGGCCAAACTGGTCGAGTTTCACGTCGGGAAAATATTTTGCAGCGAGCGCGCCGGGACCGACAATGATCGCGGGTTTATCAGACACGTCCGACGATACTTCGAATTGGGCGCCGGTCATTTCGTGCAAGGTGTGTGCGAGGTCCTTTACAGCATTCGATTCGGTTGCGGTGGCGTTGGGCTGTTGAACGAGAATGCAACTGGCCTTGCCGCTTTGGGAAATTTTGAATGCGGCGGACGCAGACAAACAAAGGGTTAGCAGAGCCACGAAAACGAACGCATGGACTTTCATTGAGTGCATAATTGACGGTCGATTCTACAGTTAAATTCGAACTTCGACGGTACTTAATACGTCCCTCATTCGATTCAAAAAAAACTTGTAATGCTTCCCCCTACGGATATAACTATCGCATATCAACCCCCAAACGCTTTCGGTCACGTCACCGGAAACCATGTGCCATGAGTCGGTTTTTAATTTTTTGGGTTACCGCGATGTTATTGACTGAGCGTGCCTCGGCCCAGTTGATTACTAATCTCGCGTCATTCACTGGCGCGAATGGCGCACAGCCGATTGCAACCCTTGTCCAGGCAACCGACGGCAATTTTTACGGGACCACCACGAATCGTGGCGCTTCAGGTTTCGGAACAGTTTTCAAAATGACCCCGGCTGGGACGCTGAGCGCACTCGTTTCGTTCAACAGCAATAACGGTGCGTATCCGCTCTCAGGTGTGATTCAGGGGACCAACGGCGATCTGTTCGGCACAACGCGGGATGGCGGTGCGGGAGCAGTCGGAACAGTTTTCAAAGTGACGCTCGGCGGCGCGTTGACGACACTCTATTCATTTCACGACACCGACGGCGCGCATCCATACGGCGGCCTCGTCCAGGGAAGTGACGGCAACTTTTACGGCACTACATTCGATGGCGGCAACTTGCATCTCGGCACAATTTTCAAAATCACCGCTAATGGCACATTGACCAGTCTCGCCGAATTTGGACAAACCAACGGTGCCAATCCAACGGCTTCGTTAATTCAAGCGAGCGCCGGCAGTTTTTACGGAACCACTTCGTCGGGTGGAAATCTCACGACAAATGGCATCACGTATTTATACGGTACGGTGTTCAACTTCAGCGGCGGAACAATCACCACTCTGAATTCGTTCGGCCCCGACAACGGAGCGCTTCCCTACTCTGCTGTCGCACACGGTAACGATAATAATTTTTATGGGACCACCATCGGCCCCGGCTCCGGCACAGCGTTCAAAATGCAATCTGACGGAACATTGACGTCCACGGCACTCAACCCCGACGGCGATCAACCCTTCGGCACTCTGATGCAAGCGAACGACGGAAATTTCTACGGCACTACGCGACAGACGATCTTCCAACTGACGCCGGGAGGAACGGTCACAACCATTGCGAACATCGCCGGCGTCAGCTCGTCCGGGCTGATTCAGGCTGCGGACGGAAACTTTTACGGGACGACCGCTTTCGGTGGGAACCAAAGCACCGGCTCAGTTTTCCGTGTCGTGCCGCGGCCGCAGTTTGCGACGCAACCGGCCAGCCAAACCGTTTACAGCAACGCGAACGTAGTCTTGACCGCGTCGGCCACCGGCATCGCACCCTTGAATTATCAGTGGCGCAAGAACGGCGCAGATATTCCGGGCGCAACCGTCTCGTCCTTCACACTGACGAGCGCGCAGCAGTCCGACTCCGGGACTTACACGGTCGCGGTGACGAATGGCTTTGGCAGTTCCAACAGCGTCGCCGCAGTTGTATCCGTGCTTCCGCCAACGATCGTTCGTTTTCAAAATGCAATACACAATACAGACGGCAGCATCGGCATCGCGTGGTCGGCTGATGTGGGCACCGGTTACGATCTGCAATTTAAGAGCAGCCTGACGAACACGCTGTGGTCGACCGTGTCCTCATACACGGCGAGCTCAAATACACTCGCGTTGAACATCACACCGGGGGCAAACGCCCAAGGCTTCTACCGCGTTTCGTCGTTTTACAACGTCAGCGATCCGATTGGCTTCGTGCAACTGACGTTGCTCAGCAACTCGGATTCGTATGTTTCGGTTCCTTTCCTTCGCCCTGCCGCGGCGACGGCACTCGTGAATTCCATCTCGAGCAATGTTGTTACAGTGACGCAACAATATCCTGCGACATGGACGGCGAATCAGTTCGTCTATTCGGCAGGCACGCAATCTAACAACTACTACTTGCGTTTCACATCCGGTGGGTCGGAGGGTCGCACATTTACGATCACTGCGAACACATCGAGTTCCGTAACGCTCAACCTCAACGGCAATTCTCTAGCGGGAGTTGCTGCCAGCGATTCATTCGCCATCGAACCTTACTGGACGCTCAATTCCGTGTTCCCAAACGGCGCTGGCGTCAATGTTTCGCCGACGGTTGGAAATCGAAATACAGAAATTCTAATTCCCGATTTTATTACCGCCGGAATCAACCTGAGCGCAGCGAAAATTTATTTCTTCAATGCCGGCATTTGGAAACAAACCGGCCAAGGTGGCATCGATCATGGGGACGACATCCTCCAACTGAACGCGCCGTTGATCGTACGGCACAATGTCTCCACAAACACCACTTTGGTTTGTGCGGGTTCGGTGCCGTTACATCATTGGAACATTCCACTCAGAACTCCCGGCGGTTCTGCAGGCGATAAACAGGACAGCTATTTTGCCATCGCACGTCCAATTCCGGTTTCACTGGACGATTCCGGCTTATTCTCGAGCGGTGCGTTTGCCGCCAGTCCCCTGCCCGGCTCGCGCACGGACGAACTGTTCACATTCGACAACAGTGTGGTCGCGAAAAACAAATCGTCTTCCGCAATTTATTTTTATTGGAACAGCGCCTGGCGTCGAGTCGGCGCGGGCAGCGCCGTATTTGGCGACACACAAGTCTTTATGCCCGGGACAGGCGTAATCATTCGGAAAGGAACCAACATTGTCACACCCATTTGGACCAACACTCCGACGTACTGATGCGTTAAATATCCTGATGATTCGCGCGCTGAAACGTGAGCGTCGTGCCCGCACGTTCATCGCCCCATCAGGGGAGTCCCTTATTGCTACTATAGGCAAACCTGATAATATCGACCACGTCATGAAAAAACCCCGCGCCCATCGTGGAGGAACTTTACTGAAAAGCATCCTGCTGGTATTCCTGGTCACACTATTACCGAATCCACTGCGCGCGCAGTCGCCGGTAACCATTTACAACTTCAGCAAAGTTGGGTCGGTTAAAAATTTGCGCTTCCAACCATATCCCAGTGCGGCCGCGTATGCTTTCCTCGGTGGCACTAACATCGCGTTACTGACGCCCGATCCGAATTTCGTTTTGTCACCTTATCTGATCGGCACGGTAATCATCACCAATTCACCGAGCAACACCGTCACCTTAACCAATTTCGGCTACGAGTGGCGGACCACGAACAGTCTCCCGCTCAGTTTTTATCAGATCCAGGTTACGCCAATGAACAGCAATGCGGTGCTCTCCGCGCATTTGCTGAATCGGCTTTCCTACGGACCAACTCCCGATGAACTCGATCGCGTCACCGCAATGGGTCCCGACGCGTTTATCAACGAGCAGTTGAATCCAGAGACCAACTCCGAAACGGCCGATTCATTGGCGAGCATCGTGGCGCTCCAGAACAAACTTGCCGGCCCGACCAAAGTCATCGACCTCGCCCGCCAACTCCAAGCAGACACCAACGGCGTCGTCACCAACGTGATTTGCACCAGCACGAACGCGACCATCGCCGACTTACGCGCCTGGCACACCTTGCGCGCCGTGAATGCGAAACGGCAGCTGACGGAGATTCTGCTGCAATTCTTTGAGAACCATTTCGTGACGCAGTACTCGAAATCCCAGACTTATTTTAATGGCAAATACAACGGTGACGACAACATCATGGAAGACCGCGTTTCAACCCAGTTGGAGTATCTTGAGAATCTGCGTTGGCGTCAGGCGCTACTGCAACCGAGTTGCACATTTTCAAACCTGCTGACCATCAGCGCCGAAAGCCTCGCGATGATCATCTACCTCGACACCGTCACCAGCACGGGTAACGGCAACAATATCGCCAACGAAAACTATGCGCGCGAATTGCAGGAGCTGTTCTGTCTGGGCGTTGACAATGGCTATGATCAAAACGATGTCACGACGATGTCGCGGGTGTGGAGCGGTTGGACTTCTGAAATCATCGATCCCGCTAACGTAGGCAATCGGTTCGCCACACAAACAACCAACGTCTATCCATTCGTCACGAATAATTTTTCGGCAATCTCCAACCTCTCTGGCGTTTGGAATTTTGTGTTCAAGTCCTCGACTCACAACACGAATTCCAAATACATCTATTTCGTCACCAACGGCACGGATGTAACGGCAAAGACCGTGCCGTCACGATTCGGCTCGCCGTGGGCTGGTCGTTCTTATGGTTTGGCCATCCCGTCGCGCGCAGGCACCAATGGGTTGCAAGATGGCTACGATGTCATCGCTCACCTGTCCAACTTGCCGTTCACGGAAGAGTATCTCTCGGTCAAACTTTGCAATTTGTTTGTGCATGACGGGTTCGCATTGGGATATGACTACACGGACCCAAATCTTTCGCCCGAAGGTCAGCTGGTCCACCAGTGCATGCTCGCATGGGAAAACAGCAGTCCGAAAGGAAACATCCGCGCTGTCTTGAGCACGATTTTCAGCTCCGACCTTTTCCGCAGCCAGACAGCAATCATGGCAAAAGTGAAAACACCTATGGAGATGGTGGTCAGCACTGTGCGTTCGATTCGAATTTTTACGAACAACACCTACACGGCAGACACAGATGGTTATTCATTCAGCCTCCCGATGGATCGAATGGGCACGATGGACCTGTTTGATCGCAACGATCCCAATGGTTATCCCGAAGACGCCCAGGGTTGGATCAGCGGTGGCACGCTGGCGGAGCGCGTAAGATTTATTCAATCGTTCTGCATCGCCAGCGGCACGAGCGGTCACAGCGGCGCCCAAAGCGGCACCGGGAATGACGCAGCCAACTGCACGTGCAATCCCGTCGTCCTGATTAATTACAAAATGCCCTCCACGAATTGGTACAACGAATCTGCCATAGCTGATTACCTGTTGAAAATTCTATTCCCCACTGAAGGCGCCGGAAACCTGACACTCTACAAAGCCGCCACGGTTAATTATTTATCGACCGACGACAGCGGCAACGCTTCGTTATTAAATTCGTTGAGCGCCGCCAATTATGACACACGCATCCGCGGAGCTGTCGGGATGCTGATGAGCTTCGCACGTTTTCAGGAACAATAAGCCATGCAAACTTTTAACGTCATCACACGCCGCGGATTCATGGATCGCAGTTTGAAGATCGGTCTCGGCGTCGCGCTCTCGACCTTAACCGACATTCCGCTCGTGCTCAAACGTGCGCTCGCCGATGGCAGCATCGGTGGCAACGGCAAAAAAGTTATATTCCTGTGGATGCGCGGCGCGAACGACGCGTTGAACTCGCTCATTCCGGTCAACGACAGCGCGTATGCGACTTCCCGGTCGTCCATTTTAATTCCGACCACTGGCACTCGTTACAACAACAGCAGCGGTCCTTGCGATTTCACACCGGCCAACGGCGGCGACACCTTCCCCGCTGATGCCAACCTTAAACAATACGCGATTGCCCTCCAAAACGGCTTTGCCGCTTTGAATCCATCTCTGAAATTTCTCGCGCCGGTTTACAATGCCGGCGAACTCGCGCTGATCCATCGCGTCGGTTACCCGAACCAATCGCGTTCGCATTTTGATTCGCAAAATTATTGGGAGAACGGCGCGCCGAACAACAAACTGGTCACTGACGGAATTTTCTATCGCACGATGGTGCAATCGATCCTCAATGGCACCGCCAAGAACCAGGGCCTGACCGGCGTTTCGATTCAATCCGCGTTGCCGATGATCTTGCGCGGCAGCGGCACGCCGATGACGAATCTGACGGACCCCACTCGCTACAATCTGCTCGGCATCCCGAACACAACAGCGGGCAATACGAAAGCGGATAAGTTCATGAACGCGGCGACTGATTATCCGTTCACCCCGAAACTGGACCGCGATTTTCTTCAGCAGAATTACGAAAATCTCGCGACCACCTTGCAGGTTTTTGCGGGAATCGATTTTTCGGAAACCGGCAACACATTCACCGAAGACCCGAACAATCCAATCGATGGCAGTTCGACGCCTTACAGTCTGTTTCCGACAACCAATGCCAAAAACGGCGGAGGCGTGACGAATCGTTACGTCGTGGACACTGGCGCTTATACCTTGTTCAAGAACATCAAAGCGGCCGCGCTCATTCTCAATAAGACCGACGCAATTATTGCCGGCACGGAATTCAGCGGCTTCGACACCCACAACTCGCAAGGCAACTACAGTGGCTCACACGCGAATTTGCAACGCCGAATAGCATGGGCCATGTATGCGTTGAAACAATATTTTACGCGCTACTCCGATAAAGTTTCGTGGGACGATGTCATTGTCGTGACTCTCTCTGAGTTCGGTCGCACCACCAAAGAAAACGGCTCCAAAGGCACCGACCATGCCGAAGCAGGCGTGATGTTTGTTGCCGGTGGTAGCGTAAAGGGCTACGGCAAAACTCCAACTGGCGGTGCCGGTGCCCGCACCAGCGGAGTATTTTGCTGCGGACCCAATTCCGAAGTTTACAACGGCAATACCATCCACTGGAACACCGGCACCAGCGGGTCAATGTTCTTCGGCCCGACGAAAAACTATTTGCAACGCGCCGTCGATTATCGATCCGTGCTCGGCGAAATCATTCGCGATCACCTCGGCGCAAGCCAGACCCAGTTGAACAGCATTATTCCCGGCTACGCGGTGTCGAACGAAAAATTGTTAGGCGGCGGACTCTCCGGAATTGATAACACGACAATTGCCGGCGAATTGAATATTATCTAGGCGTGCGTTTTGCCTTCGTTCTGTTTCTCGCTGCGTGCCTCACGGCGACGGCGGCCACGTTAGACCAACCGATGGTCCCGGGCGCAGACACGTGTCTCATTGAGATCGCACCCGACAACAACATGGGCGGGCAAACCTATTTCAACGCGGGCTCTAACATGCAGGCCACTCGCAACCGAGGTTTGCTTCGATTTGACTTGAGCCAAATCCCACCCGGTTCACTGATTACCTCCGCGACATTGACGCTGTGGGTTGTTGGAGTTCCAACGGATGGCCCGGCTGGTTCCATTTTCGATTTGCACCGGATGCTAAAACCGTGGGGCGAAGGCTCCGAACTCGCAACCGTCGGCGCTGGTCGCGGCTCACCGGCAACAACGAACGAAGCAACATGGAATGATCGCTTCGCTTATGCCAACGCGCCATGGACCGCTCCCGGCGGCGAAGCTGACACCGATTACGTTGCCGTCAGCACCGCCGAAAAATTTATCTCGGACGCGACCTCATACGACTTCCGCTTTGGCACCCTCGCTCAAGACATCCAATATTGGCTCAACAATCCTCAATCGAACTTCGGCTGGATGTTGATGGCCCGCGATGAATCGCAGATTTCGACAGCGCGGCGTTTTGGTTCACGCGAAGATCCCGACAACACACCCACGCTCGATATTTCCTTCATCCCCGCCACGCACATCGACGCACCGACCATTTCCAGCAACCAATTTACTTTCAGCTTCGTCGCTTTCGCGCAACAGAACTATGCCGTGGAGTATTCTGATGCGCTCGCAACGAATTGGACCGTGCTGACCAACATCCCCGCGCAACTTGCGCAAACAAACATCATCGTCTCCGACGCCCTCACTCCGACACAACGCTACTACCGCGTCAACGCGCAGTAATTACCGACCCACCTGTCCGCACAACACCGCCCGACGCGCCCCGGTTGTCTGCGGCAAATTCCCGGGCTTCCCATTCATCCGCAACCAGGCCAGCAACGCGAACGCCGCCGGCTCTATCGCCTGCACCGGCCAACCAAGCGACTCGCTCGTCATCACTTGAGTCGTCGGTGGGAATTGCGCGCTGATGGCTTTCACCAGGTGCGGATTGGCTGCGCCGCCGCCGGTGAGAATCAGCCGGTCAGGAACCGAGGGGAGATGCCGTTCGTAATTGAGCGCGAGCGACCGCGCCGTAAATTCAGTAAACGTCGCCAAAACGTCGAACTTGCTCAGCCGTTTCGTTTCGCGGATCGCCGTTTTAAAAAATGGTTCGCCGAATAATTCACGGCCAGTGCTCTTCGGAGGCTTGCGCTGAAAATATTCGTGCCGCAGCCAGCGTTGAACGAGCGGCTTGCACATCTCCCCGCGCGCCGCCCACATTCCGCCCTTATCCATGTGCTGGGCGCCACGGGTAAAATGCCGCATCGCCAAATCAATCAGCACATTGGCCGGCCCGGTATCGAACGCGAGCATCTTCGGCTGGGAACCCCGTCGCCAGTCCATCGCTGTCACGTTGCTAATGCCGCCTAAATTGTTCACGCAAACGTGCTGACCGCGCTGTGCGAAAACGAATTGATGAAAGATCGTCGCTAACGGCGCACCCTGCCCTCCGGCCGCAATATCCGCGGAGCGAAAATTGCTCACCACCGGCGCACCCAACGCTTCAACGAGATAAGCCGGTTCGCCAAGCTGAATCGTCGCCGGAGCTTTTTTATCGGGGTTGTGGAAAATAGTCTGCCCGTGCAAACCGACAACATCCGGCCGCTTTCCTTTTTTCGCATGCGCCGCGTAAAATCGGCCAAGGTCATGATGCATCTGGCCGACCTCGTATGAGCTCGCTTCATTCGCAGCAGCTCGATGCAAGTTCTTGCGCAGGGCATTGGGAAAATCCGCCGACCAAAGCTTTTCCAGCTCCACGGACTTGTCAGTTATACGGCACGAGGCGTAATCAACCGAATCAATGCTGGTGCCGGACATAATCCCAAGAACACGCGAAGATTTCATCGGACAAACATTAGTAAATTGACAGTTTTTGTAAACTTAAGCTGTGTTTTACAACGTGAATCCATTGACAAACTTTCACGCCATGGGCACAATCCTCCGCGTAGCCCAGACGTTCCCAGTTATGAAAACTGCCCTTTCACACCTTATTGTAGTCTCACTGTCACTCACCTTGTCGTTGACTGCAGTCAACGCCCAGACCACTTACACATTGGATGCTGCTGGAAGCTTCGGCTCACGCGGCGACGGCAGCATTCAGCCGGACGATTCCATTGGGACTAATCCGCAGAGCGGTAACGACATTAAAATCAGCGCGCCCGGCGGCCACGGCGTTCAACCTGGCGACGCAACCATTTCGACTAACGGCTTCGACATGCGCGGCATGACCTACGATCCTGTCACCGGCCACCTCGTGTTCGTGGATACACACACCGGTTCGGGCGGCTCGCAAACTATGGCCACGAATTCCGCCATTTACATTCTCGACGGCAACACCGGCCAGATCCTCAGTGCGCTTAATACGAACGGCATTATCAACGATACCGGAGGTGTTGGTTGCGTCGTCACCGCAGCGGTCGCCGACGACGGCGTGATCTACGTCGCCAACCAAATTAACAATGCCACCCTTGGCAGTTTCAAAATCTATCGCTGGCCAACAGCCAACGTAAATGCCCCGAACTTCAATGAGGTAGCGCAGGTCGCATTCTCCAATAAACTGGAAGTCAGCGAGCGTCTCTCTCAGACAATTGACATTCGCGGGTCCGGAACCAACACGCAGATCATCGTTGGGACGTCGTCAGTTCAGTCGGGCGATCCCGGCACGAACTGCTGGATATTCACGACGGTAGACGGAACCAACTTCCTTCAGCACCGCATTTACTTTCCTGGTATTACGACCGCCAACTTTAACGACGGCATCGCCTTCGGTCCCGGGAACACGTTCTTCGCCAAACAAGTCGGCAAACCCCTCCTGGTCTTGAGCTATGACCCGGTCACTTACGCCGGAACAGTGATCAAAAGCTTCGTTGCTTCTTCGCCCAACGATCCGTTGCTCAACATCTCTGCCATCACCTACGATCCAGCCACCAAACTGCTCGGTGGCCTCGAAGAAATCGGCGGCACCGCATCTGGCGGTCGCGGAAACGTTTGGTTGTTTGATTTTTCTGATCCGACCAATCACGCCCCGGCAGTTCTTAGTTCGCGCACATTCATTCCAAATTTCCAGAAAACAACCGCGCCGATGGGCTACCTTCGCTTCGGTGGCGGAAAACTTTATGCGCACGCGTCGAACAACGGTTTCCTGACAAGTTCGGTTAAATCGTCAGCCCTCGATGTTCCATCCTTCACCCTCGACCTGCCCCAAACAAATAAAGTGCCGGTGACATTGAGCGCGCATTTCGAAGTTCAAGCTGTCTATGACGTGACGAACTATCAATGGTATTCCAACAACGTCGCCATTCCCGGAGCGAACACCTACTACTATGACATCACCAATGTTCAATCGAGCATGAACAATTCAGTGTTCAAGGTGATTGCCTATAACGCGGCCAGTTCCATCACGAGCACTTCTTGCAAACTCAAAGTCGTTAATCCCACCGATTTCTTCCACCTGACAAGCCTCTGGACGGCCGTTGCGAACACCTCCACGGCGGCGACTAATTACATCACCTCCAACGGCGGAAGCGGCACACCCAAGGAACGCACGATTGCTTACAATGCCTTCTCCAATCAACTGCTCGTCGTGCGAGGCTCGGCCACGACGCCCATAGTGTTCGTGGTCGATGCCGCCACTGGCACGAACCTTTACACGTTGAACATGTCAACCAACGTCAAAGGTGGACAAACCCTTTCCTTGTGCGGCATTGGCGTCGCCGATGACGGTGCCGTCTACGCCTGCAACGTTGCCTCTGATGCGACCTTCCGAATTTATCGCTGGGCCGATACAGGCTCGAACACGCTGCCACAGGTCATCTATGGCACGAACTCCGCCAGCGGCCAATACAACCCGATCGGCGATTTTGTCGGCAATGTGTTCTTTCGGTTTGGCGATAACCTCGCTGTTCATGGTTCGGGCGTGAACACTGAAATCATTCTCGATTCTCAAAACTCTACGAAATATTTCTCCGTCATTCGCCCCGTCGACGACACGATGACAAATTGGAATTCGACCGGCTACCTATTGCAGAACAAGCAGGGCAGCTACGGTTCAGAATCATACGGCACAAGTATCGGCCGCAGCTTGCAGTTTGGAGCAAGCGGCACCACTTCAACATTCTGGCAGAAACGATACAGCACTGCAGGCGCACCGGTCGCGCAAATGAGCTATACGTCCGGCGGTGGTTTGTCGCCGCTGGTATTGGCGAACTTTTCCTTGCCGATGTTCACCAACGGCTCCATCGGCCTGAACTTCTCGCTCAATATCGCGGCAGCAGTTAACTTCGTCGGAGGCATCGGCAGCGCTAATACATCACCAGACACCCTGAGCTACTACGACTTCAGCGACCCGACTCAGTCAGTTCTCTTGAGTCAAGTTGCGTTGGCGGGCTCCAACTCTGGTGGCCATACGGCCAATGCCAACGCCATCAGTCAGGTCATTTTCGGATCGAATCCAACGACTGGATCCAACTACGTTTTCGTCATTAACGGAAACAACGGGGTCAATGCCTACTCTCTCGAAGGCGGCTCAATTCCCGCACCAAAAGTGCTCATCCAGCCACACAACGTGCGGATGCTCACTGGCTCGTCCAGTAGTATGTCCGTCACACTCGATCAGCCTTGTAACATTACCTGGTATAAAGGCACGAACTCGCCAGTGAACACCGGCGTGAGCGGCTCCACTTATCCCATTCCAAATGCTCAGCCGACCGACGGCGGTGATTATTTCGTCGTCGCGTTCAATGGAAACGGCTCCGTGACCAGCCTTGTAGCACACGTCACAGTGGCTGATGCCTCACAATTCCCAACGCTCGCGCAAGTGTGGGGAGCCGGCGCCGGCAATAGTTCGTACCCATACGTGACATCTGCTGGTGGCCCGAATACACCCGCCGAACGTTCGTTCGCTTACAATCGTGTGGCAAATCAGTTGGTGGTTGTCCGCTGCCCTCCGGCCAGCACGACCTACACCTTGTCGGTCGTCGACGCCAACACGGGTAACTTCCTCTACACGATGAATACAACTGGGGTGGTTCATGAGCCGGGATCTGAAGTGAGCGGCTCAAATCCGATTGACCTCGTCGGCGCCGCCTGCGCTGATGACGGTGCGCTTTATATTGCCGGAACGTCTCCAAATGCTTCAGGCGGTTCAGCCGGAGATCCCACCAAGATGATGCACATCTACCGTTGGCCGGATACCGGCGCGAGCACCGCTCCCGTCCTCGTTTTTCAAGGCGACCCGAGCGGACAACCGGCGGGCATCAATCTCCGATGGGGTGATGTTCTCGCGGCCCGTGGTTCCGGCACAAACACCGAACTATTCATGAACTCCTTTGAAGGTACTGTACGCTGCCGTGTTGCAACCGACTGATAGCACCATGGCAACATTCACCAACCTGTTCTTCAACGATGTCGCTGGCGGTGGTTCCATCGGCCGCAGTGTTCAGTTTGGCCCTGGAAACTCGGTCTTCGAGAAGCGTCGCGGTAATTCGCTGATCTATTCTTCCTACACTCTGTCGAACCAAACCGCCCAATTGATTTTCAACGCCCCGTCAACAGCGACGTTGGGAGGTCTCGCCGTAGACTTGGCCAATAACCTCGGCGCCGGCGTCGACTTCATCGGTGCGGCCAACACCAAGCCGGACGCGGTATCGTTATATGACATCGCCGACCCGACTTCTCCGCTGTTGCTTGGTCAATACAACTTCCCGTCCAACCAGATCGCCAACGCCAACTCCATTTGCCAGACGCTCGTCGTCAGCAATCGCGTGTTCGCCCTCGACGGCAACAACGGCATGGTTGCATTCAATATTCTTCCTCCAGCGAGCGCGAATCCGCCCGCGTTGAGCATCAGCCTCTCGGGCCAGAACGTCATCGTGTCTTGGCCGCAACAAGGCAGCTTCACGTTGCAAGGAGTCGGCTCGTTAACGACCCCGATAGGTTGGACCGATCTCAGCACTGGAACGCCTGCCAACGGCCAATATGTCGTGACCAATTCGATCATTGCTCCTGCGGTTTTCTATCGTTTGCGACAGTAACGGCTCAAAAAAAACAATTTTGAGTTTCAAAAACACGCTGGGCGTATTTAAGTTACGCCCAGCGTGTTGCAGCCCATACCGGAAGTCATAGAAATCGTCCCACTCAGGGAACCATTGCGTGCAGCGATTACGGTCCCTGGCTCAAAGAGCATCACCAATCGCGCGCTGATCCTGGCCGCGCTCTCACCTTCGATCACCCGTTTGAAAGGCGCGCTTTGGAGCGACGATACTCAGGTGATGGTCGACGCCCTGCGGAAACTTGGATTTCCCATTCAGGTTGCTACTGATCCGGGCGAGCCGTCCAATCGGACTATCACTGTTCAGGGTGGCAGCGGAACAATCCCTGACGCCGGAACCGTTGGTTTGCCGCTCGAACTATATGTCGGCAACGCCGGCACTGCGGCTCGATTCCTGTCCGCTTTAGTTTGTCTCGGTCATGGAGTTTACATGTTGCGCGGCACTCCGCGAATGCACGAGCGCCCGCAAGCCGCTCTCTTCAACGCGCTGCGGCAACTTGGATATAAAATCGAGTCGCCCAACAACAAACTTCCCGCAATCATTCACGCCACCGGCCCGCGTCAGGGCTCTTGCCAAATCGATCTTCACGAAAGCTCCCAATTTGCCTCTGCCCTGATGCTCTGCGCAAAGGCGGGTGATTGGAACGTTCAGGTTATCGGAGAGGATGCCGAAGAGGCACCTTACGTCGCGATGACCCAGAAGCTGATCGACGCCTTCGCAAAAAACAACGGCGAGTTTGCAATTGAGCCAGACACTTCCAGCGCCAGCTACTTTGTCGCGGCCAATTGGTTGGTGCGTTTGATCGCGCGCGAAAGTTTGGACCGCGAAGAATACAATTCCGAGAATTACCGGCACAAGCAGCGGGGCTATACGGAACTTTACAACCAACTGACGCTCGTCCATGTCACCGGTTTTCCAAAATCGGATTGGCAAATCGACACCGCGTTCGAGCATTTCATCCCGCTGCCAAAACAAATCTCGCGCCACACGGAGCTTGGTGACAGCATCATGACCGCCATGGTGCTCGCGCCCTTCGCAAATCAACCGACCACGTTCACAGACCTGCAAAATCTGCGTCTGCAGGAATGTGATCGCGTCAGCGCCATGCAGACGGAACTGACCAAATGCGGCGTGCGGGTGGAGGTTTCCGGTGACGACTTGACCGTTTTTCCATCGTCAAAGACATTGCACGGTGCTGAAATCGAGACCTATGATGACCATCGGATGGCAATGTGTTTTGCAATCTTCGGGTTGCGTGTTCCGGGGATTAGGTTAATAAATCCTTCGTGCGTGAAGAAAACATTTCCCAACTTCTTCCAGAAACTCGCGACCCCGGCGCCGGCAGGCCTTGGCGTGCAGATTCTGGACGCGGAAACGCAATTGGTTTTGTCGCCACAGGAGTTGGCAGTCAACCTGGAACAATCAACCTGACCGCCCGTGAACCAGCCCATCGTCATCGCGATCGACGGCACGAGTGCCAGTGGCAAAAGCACCAACGCGCGGATTATTGCGCGCGAACTCGGCTACATCCATGTCGATACCGGCGCGATGTATCGCACCCTCGCCTGGTATTGCTTGCAGAAGAAAGTGGACGTCGACGATGTCAAAGCTGTGTCCGCCTTTGCCGCAGTTGGAAGACCAGCCTGGAATGCGTCGACAATGAAATTTCCATTCTCGTCGAAGGTTACCATCCAGCCAAAGAGATTCGCACTGCTCAAGTCACCGAAGCGGTCAGTCCACATCGCCGCATACCCAAAAGTGCGCGATTGGATGAAAGCGAAGCAGCGCGAATGCGCGAAGTTCGGCAATCTCGTCATGGAAGGCCGCGACATCGGCACGAATGTCTTTCCAGAATCGGAATATAAATTTTACCTGGATGCTTGCTTGAAGGAGCGCTCCAAGCGCCGCGCTGCCGACGGTGTGCAGGAAAACCTCGCTGCTCGCGATCAACGCGATAGCCAGCGCGCCAGCGCTCCGTTGATGGTCGCGCTAGGGGCGATGATCGTGAACACGTCTGAGATGACAGCTCAGCAATCCAGCGAAAAGATTCTGGCCGAAATCCGAAAGCGGCTCGCCGCCAATCAACAGGAGCGACTGGCCAGAGCACAGACGTGAACTTTTCCTATCGGCTCGGCTGGCACTTTTTTCGCGCGCTGTTCAAACTGTATTTCCGCTGGCGCGTCTACAATCCCGAACGCGTTCCGCTCGAAGGCCCGGTAATCCTTGCTGCCAATCACGCCAGTTTCATTGATCCGCCTCTCGTCGGAGCAGGACTGCCGCGCCTGGTCAATTATCTCGCTCGCGAATCGCTCTTTCACGTGCCTGTTCTCGCGGCCATTTTGCGTTCGTGGAAAGTCGTTCCGGTCGATCGCGACGCCGGGACCGGCCGCGGATTGAAAACCATCCTGCAGCGCCTTGCCCAGGGCGGCGCCATCATTCTGTTTCCAGAAGGCACACGATCGAAGGATGGCAATCTGCAACCGGCTCGTTCCGGCATCGGCTTAACGGTCATCAAGTCCAAAGCTCCGGTCGTGCCCGTGCGCGTATTCGGAACGTTCGAAGCTTATGGCCGGAATAACAGATTCCCCCGCCCTCATCAATTGCAGGTGAAATACGGCAAGCCGTTGCTCTTCGAAAAAGAACGCGCCGAGGCGGAGAATTGCACCAAGGATCGCCTCAAACAAATCTACCAGGAAATCGCCAACACAATCATGCGCGAGATTTCCACGCTTGAGCCACGCACCGATTAAAGCGCCGCTGCAACTGCCGATGGCGGCACGGCTTTTTCTTCGCGTGTGCCGAGATTTTTCACTTTCGCAATGAGCGCGCCCTGCTCATCCGCTTCGATCTTCACCGTATACCGCGCTTTCAACTCCATCGCCCGTTT
The DNA here is from genome assembly GCA_963702845.1 of uncultured Verrucomicrobiae bacterium. GTDB lineage: Bacteria > Verrucomicrobiota > Verrucomicrobiia > Limisphaerales > Palsa-1400 > JAICXV01. The sequence goes on from OY969763.1 coordinate 3,618,212, forward strand.
GAATTGCTTGTCGGACTTCGCAGGCGTGAATGAGTATTCGACCGCATGGCCGCCATCGCGCAATTTCTGCACCAAATCGAGCGATGTGTTCCGCAACGCTTCGTCCTCAATCATGACAAAAACGGCGATTTTGGAATCGAACTGCGGGAGCAAGCCACGCTCCTTCAGCAATTCCAGCAGCACGACGTCGCCCATTCCAAAGCCGAGCGCCGGCGAATCCACTTTGCCGCCGCTGATGAGCTTCACGAGATTGTCATAACGACCACCACCAGCGATGGCGCGAAACTCGCCTTTCCGATCGAACGCTTCGAATACGACACCGGTGTAATACGCGAGACCGCGAATGACGTGGTAGTCGATTTTCACGTAGTCACCCAGACCACGCGCCTGCAAGTTTTTGACGATCACGTCCAGCTCCGGCGTCGGCTCACCGCTCTTGATGAAGTCGTTCACTTCTTGCAACGAGATACCGACGGCAGCCAGCTTTTTTTCGCTTTCTTCGGGCACATCGCGCTCGAGCTTGTCGATGGCTTGATAAAACGCGTAGGCCTGCTCCGGCTTGCCATTGCGTTTCTGAAAAAAATCCTGCCACGCATTGCGGCTGCTGAGGCGAATGACGAAATCGTCCGCCTTCAACCCGAAACCTCGCAACGAATCAATCAACAAGGCCAGCAATTCCGCGTCCGATGAGCTGTCGCTTTCGCCGAGAATGTCGGCGTTAAATTGAAAGTGTTCGCGCAGACGGCCCTTCTGTTGCCTCTCGTAACGGAAGAGTTGTGGAACCGCGAACCACTTCACCGGCTTTTTGTAATTGCGCTCGTGCGCTGCAAACATGCGGGCCAAGGTCGGCGTCATCTCCGGCCGCAACGAAACGGCGCGTTCGCCTTTGTCCGTAAAATTGTAAAGCTGACCAACGATTTCCTCGCCGCTCTTGAGCGTGTAAAGTTCCAACGGCTCAATCGGCGGACCATCGTATTCGCGAAACCCGTAGCGACGGGCGACATTGCGCCAGGTGTCGAAGATGTATTGGCGCGCGTCGGCGCTCCAGACGTCCTTGTGGGGCAAGGGTTCCGGATAGAAATCGCGAAAGCCGGGCAGTCGTTCCATATCAGACGTTCCAAAAAGCCAGAAAACCTGTGTTTTGAGAATACAAATCGTCAGCGAACCTGATTTCTCGCGAAGGACGCAAGGGGTTCTCGATAAAATTCAAAAATGTTTCCCATTCCTTCCCTTTCTTTCCCATTCCTTCTCTTTGGAGAAACATGGAGAAACATCCGAGAAGAGTTGGAGAAACTTCGGAGAAACTCTTTAGCGATAAAGTTGCCCCAATGTTTCTCCGTTGCGGCTTCTTGCGAAAGCCTGCGAAAAATAAAAATTATTTTTTTTGGCGTTATGAGCCGTTATAAAGCGTTATGAACCGTTATGACCCGCTTTGAGGCGTTACAGGCGTAACGGATGATGTCGTAGCAACTTTGTATGCGTCCAAATTCGTCGGCAGGTAACAAAAAAGTTGCGCTGCCCGGTTTCCATACACTGCTTCCGTGTCGGCTCGGGTCTGCAAAACACCCCTGGCGTCGTGTCGATCCCTGGTTCCCGTGTCAAAGAGCACCAAGCAAAGCTTGGAACCACCTTGTTAAGGTGGATGCTGCCATTTTAGCAGCGGCTGTATATTATAATGAAGTAGCGGCTTAGTCAAATCGTTTTGCGTTCTTTGAGCAATGCTTCGAGATCGAGGGGATGGGTGAACATCTGGAGGTTGCCTTGTGCGTCGCGGGGCCATTCAGCCTGTGGACGGTCCCAGTAGAGTTCGACGCCGTTGTTGTCGGGGTCGCGGAGATAGAGGGCTTGGCTGACGCCGTGGTCGGAGGCGCCTTGGAGTTGGATTCCGGCAGCGATGAGCCTGCTCAAGGCGTCGGCGAGTTCGGCGCGCGTCGGATAGAGAATAGCCACATGATAAAGGCCGGTCGTGCCGTCGGCGGGTGGCCGGCCGTCTTTGCTCTCCCAGGTGTTGAGGCCGATGTGATGATGGTAGCCGCCGGCGGAGAGGAATGCGGCTTGTGTGCCGTAACGTTGGGTGAGTTGGAATCCAAGGATATCGCGATAGAAAGCGAGGGCGCGATCGAGGTCGGCGACCTTCAAATGAACGTGGCCGATTCGGACGTCGGGATGGATCGTTTTTGCGGTCGTTTGCATGACAGGTGCAAGTTGGTGTCAACGGTGGGCTGGGTCAAATGAGGCGTGGTGGAGGTCGAAAGTCGAAAGTCGAGGGTCGAGGGCTAAGGACGGAACGAACTGAAGGCGCGGAGGTTTCACAGAAGGGAACGAAGTGGGACCGCGAAATGCGCTAAATGCGCTAAATGCGCGAATGGATTCAGTTGGATGAGAGTAGAACTAACCGCTGAACCGCTGAAAGGGATGGCCGCGAAAAGGCACAGAAGGCGCACAAGGGATTATTTGGAAATCAGGAACTCAGGAAATGGTTGTGGTCGATAGTCGAAGCCAAAGTCACTGCATTGGATGTTCAGTGTGTGTGTTTTACAGCAACAAAAATCCTTTCACTTTCCCACCCCGTCGCGTAAGACATTCCAGGACTCCGGCGAATCAACCAAACGTGAACAACGACTCTAATTCCAAATCCAAAAAGATTTCCGACGGTTCAGCCTTTGAATTGGAAGCACAGCTTTGGGCCGCAGCCGAGAAAATCCGCGATTTCATTCTCGCCAACTTGCCATTCAACATGAGCGATTGGGGCGACGAAAATCTCCGTCAGGAAATGCGCTGGAAGTTCGGGATGCTGTCCCGCCTTTCCGCGCTGCTGTCGGACGAGTTGCGCGTAAAGGAGGCTTATGCCTGAAGCACAAAAACGACATCGCCGAATGTTTTCGGTAAGTCACGAACTCGTCGAAAAATCGCGAGAGGCGGCCTTGGCGGCTGTTCAGATCTTCAACAATCCTCAAGTCACTTTCAAATCAGAGATATTCATCGTTTTGATGAACATCGCGTGGACATATCTTTTACATGGCTACTACCGAAAAAAAGGGATTGAGTATCGCTACTTTGAATTGAAAGGCAAAATCCGCCGATTCGATCATACCAAGGCTGGTGCTTACAAATATTGGGAGCTAGAACGCTGCTTGAACGAGAAAAACAGCCCTGTAGATAAAGATACGTCGAACAACCTTGGATTTCTAATTGGGATACGGCACGAAATTGAGCATCAAATGACAACTCGAATTGATGCCTCGCTAAGCGCGAAATTCCAAGCCTGTTGCCTAAACTACAACGATTACGTCAAAAAGCTTTTTGGTAACGAGTTGGGCATTGATAAGCATCTTGCGTTCAGCCTGCAGTTCTCTTCCATTTCTCGTGAACAAGCGGACACGTTAGGAGCCGCATCGAACCTCCCCAGCCATATCAAAAGCTTTGTCGATGGTTTTGAAGGCAAACTTTCGGATGAAGAGTTTAACAGCCCCAAGTTTGCCTATCGCGTGCTGTTTGTGGCAAAAACCGCAAATCGTAAGGGACAAGCCGATCAGGTGGTCGAATTTGTGAAGTCTGATAGCGAACTGGCAAAGCAAGTTAACGCGACATATGTCATCACAAAAGAGACAGAGCGACAGAAATATCGGCCGGGAAAAATTGTCGCCATAATGCAGAAAGATGGTTTCAAGGCTTTCAATATGCACGAACACACGGAATTCTGGAAAGCCGAAGATGCAAAAATGGATGGGAAAGGTTTCGGTGTGTTAGTCGAAGATTGCTGGTATTGGTACGAACCTTGGCTCGAAAAAGTGCGAGAGCATTGCAAAGCAAATGAAGCCCATTACAAACAATAATTCCAGCAGGCTAGCGCTGCCCTCGAGCGAGTTGCGCGCGCCCAAACTTCAGAACTGAGTCCATGCCGTACAATCCTACACGTGCTCTCCAACTCCTGCGCCTCGGCACGCAGAATCCCGCTGCCGCCTTCCATGACAGGCAGGAAGCAGCCATAGAACATGTGGTGGACGGCCGCGGGCGTTTATTGGTTGTACAAAAGACTGGCTGGGGCAAAAGCTCGGTATATTTCATTGCGACCAAGCTGCTGCGTGAAGACGGGCTTGGACCGGCCATATTGATTTCGCCACTGCTGGCTTTGATGCGGAATCAAATTGCAGCGGCAGAACGGATGGGTGTTCGTGCTGTGACCATCCACTCCGGAAATCGTGACGAGTGGAATACATTGAGACGGCCATAGCTCGAAACGAAGTAGATATCCTCCTCATCCACCCGAAGCGTCTGATGAACGAACAGTTCAACACTCAGGTGCTGGCTCGAATCGCTGGAACCGTTTCGATGTTGGTCATAGATGAAGCTCATTGCATTTCGGATTGGGGCCATGATTTTGTTCCCGAGTATCGCCTCATTGAGCGACGGATTCGGCTGCTACCGCAGAATCTGCGCGTGCTGGCAACCACTGCGACCGCAAACAACCGAGTGATGGAGGACTTGGAAACGGTGCTCGGGCCGAATCTGGCAGTGTTGCGTGGGGATCTGAGCCGTTCTACTTTGCTGTTGCAAACCATGCGAATGCCAAGTCAGGCAGAGCGGCTGGCGTGGCTTGCAACCCACCTCCCGAACATCCCAGGCAGCGGCATCATCTACGCGCTGACGCAACGTGACGCCGAGTGCGTAGCTGCGTGGCTGAAATTGCGCGGACTGGCTGTAGAGGCATACCACAGCGGTCTCGCACCAGAACACACTAATGCCTTGGAAGACGGACTCCTCGCGAATGAGGTAAAAGCATTGGTTGCCACCACCAAGCTTGGCATGGGCTTCGACAAACCAGACCTTGCCTTCGTGATTCACTACCAGACGCCCGGTTCGGTCGTTGCTTACTACCAACAGGTGGGCCGTGCCGGACGAAATCTTCCTGCCGCACTTCCTGGAGCGCACGCAGTATTACTGAGCGGCAGAGAAGAGACCGATATCACAAATTATTTCATCGGGAGTGCCTTTCCCACAAGGGACGAAGTGGCGGCTGTGTTGGCCGCACTCGCTACGGAAGCGGAAGGTCTTTCAATAAACGGATTGATGGAGCGGGTGAATGTTAGCTACGGAAGAATCGAGAAAGCGCTGTTGCTCATGTCGCTGGAATCGCCTGCGCCGATTGCCAAGCAGGATAGCAAATGGACGTTAACAGCATCGAATCTGAGCGAGGAATTCTGGCAACGTGCCGAACGATTGACTGCACTACGCCGAACCGAACAGTCACAGATGCAGGAATATGTTCAGATTCAGAACGGCCACATGGAGTTTCTGATACGTGCGCTTGATGGTGATCCCAGTCTGTATCATCCCCCCAATCTCGCGCCGCTATCAGCGACCGTAAGCGCAATTATCGCAAGAGATGCTGTGGCATTCCTACGGCGAACAAGTCTTCCCCTGGAACCTCGCAAAAAATGGCCGCCGGGAGGTCTCGCGAGTATCGGCGTGCGTGGTAATACAAACATAGCGCCGGAGCAGAATCTACGGTCAGGAAAAATTCTGTGCATGTGGGGAGACGCCGGTTGGGGCGAGTTGGTTCGCTTAGGGAAGTATCACGATGGCCATTTCTCAGACGATCTGGTGACCGCCTGTGCGACTCTGGTTCGGGAATGGTCACCCGTCCCTGCACCGCAATGGGTGACGAGCATTCCTTCTCTTCGCCATCCAAACCTCGTGCCAGACTTCGCGCGACGCCTCGCCGCCGCCTTGAATTTGCCATTCCAGCCCGTGCTGCAAAAGTCAGACATGCGCCCGCCGCAAAAAGAGATGGCGAACAGCAGCCAGCAGGCACGGAACGTGGACGGCTCTCTACGGATTCAGGGCAATGTGCCGACGGGTCCTGTGCTGCTAGTGGATGATATGGTAGATTCAAAGTGGACTTTGACGGTTGCCGCTTATCTTTTAACCTCAAACGGCAGCGGGCCGGTGTATCCTTTGGCACTGGCTTCAACTGCAAACTCTGACGAATGATCGAGCCGCTTACACCAAATACGCAAGCCATCCTGTTACTGACCGCCCCGCTGATCGCCGGACGCAGTGATTCATCGCGCGATCTGCTTACCTTGGGCGAATACAACCGGCTCGCCCGCATTCTGCGGGAGAAGCAGAAGCAGCCCGCCGATTTGATCGGACCAGACGCAGAGGAGTTAATCGGGCTTTGTGCGCAGCCTTTTGGCAGGGCGCGATTGGACGCGCTGCTCGGGCGAGGGTTTTTGCTCAGTCAGGCAGTGGAGCGGTGGAACACACGGGCGATTTGGGTAATCAGCCGGGCGGATTCACGTTATCCCAAGCGTCTGAAAGCACGGCTCAAGGAAGACGCTCCGCCGCTGCTTTATGGCTGCGGCGAAATTGCTTTGCTGGAAAAAGGCGGTTTGGCGGTCGTCGGTTCGCGACATGTGGATGACGAACTCATCAGTTTCACAGAGGATGTGGGGCGGCTTGCGGCAAAGGCGCACCGAACCATCATCTCCGGCGGAGCGAAAGGAATTGATCGGGCAGCAATGCATGGCGCTGTACTCGCGGACGGCGATGTCGCAGGCGTAATGGCGGACAGTTTGGAACGGGCAGCGTTGGCGCGAGATAATCGGGAGCCTTTGATGGAGGGCCGACTGATTCTAATTTCTCCTTATGATCCGGCAGCGGGATTTAATGTGGGGCACGCGATGCAGCGCAATAAGGTCATCTACGCACTTGCCGATGCGGCTTTAGTGGTGACTTCAGATTTTGAAAAGGGAGGCACTTGGACGGGGGCGATAGAGCAGCTTGAACGTTTTCATTTTGTTCCGGTATTTGTGCGGAATGGAAGCAATGCTGGGCGTGGAAACTCGGCGCTCATCCAGCATGGTGGGTCGCCATGGCCGAATCCGAAGGATGCAGAAGAACTAGGTCAGATGCTTTCGGCAGCACTGGAATCGGTGGCTGCGGAACCGAAACAGGAAGCGCTTTCATTCGCGCTCAAGGAGCAACCAATTGTTTACAGGGCCTCGGCCAAGGCAGTCGAGCCTGCCACCATCGATGATGCGCCCAAAGTAAGTTCGTCCCCAGCCGAAGAACTTTTCAAAACCGTGCGAGAGATACTGAGACGGGAACTTGTGGTTGGCCAAACTGAAGCGGAGATCGTGAGTTTGTTAGATGTCACCAAGTCCCAAGCAAAGGAGTGGCTGACCAAACTGATGAAAGAAGGAACGATCGAGAAAGTCAAAAAAACCAAGCCAGTTCAATATCGGGCATCAACGGTCTCTGACCGGCTGCTTTAATGAGCTGGGAACATTTGCCGATTGAAATTGACTACAAGAACACCGCAGGTCGGCCCAAAACAAGCCCGACTCCTCTGCGCTGAGTAGGCTGGTTAAAATAAAAACCCACGGATTACGAAAAAACGCAATCCGTGGTTTGGAAATGAACCTGCGGCGCGCGGCGGAACGCCGCCCGAACTCGCAGGCGGGACGCCTGCGCTACCCACAAAAAAACCACGGAGCGCTAAATGCGATCCGTGGTTTGGAATTGTTTATCGGAACCGCTTGCTGACGCGCGCAGCTCTGTTTTAAGCGGTTTTTTCGCCGACTTGGAAGCGGACGAAGCGGCGGATAACGATTTCGTCACCTAATTGCTTCGCGATGCTGCCTAGGTGCTCTTTGACGGAGACTTCGGAGTTGCGCTTGACGAAGCCTTGGTCAACTAAGCAATGGGTCTGGTAGAACTTTTCCAGTTTGCCTTCGACGATTTTGGCGATGGCTTGCGGTGGTTTGCCTTTGACTTGTTCGGCGGCGATTTCCTTTTCCTTGGTCAGGACGTCGGGATTAATCTCGTCGCGGTGAACGGCGTGCGGGCTGCCAGCAGCAATCTGCAAGGTGATGTCGCGAACGAGTTGTTTGAAGTCGTCGGTGGCGACGGTCGAGTCTTTGCCAGCGCCGACTTCCACCAATACACCAACTTTCGCACCGGTGTGGATGTAGGCGGCAACCATTCCGCTGCCGTTGATTTCAAAACGGACGAAGCGCGGGATCTGGATGTTTTCACCTGTCTTGGCGACAGCGGCGACGCGGTCGGGTTCGAGCGACGCGATGGTCGCGCCGGTGGCGAATTTTTTGGCGACGTCATCGCAGAAGGCTTTGAAGCTTTCGTTGCGGGCGACGAAGTCGGTTTCGCAGTTGATTTCGGCCAGGACACCGACTTTGGAGCCGGGCTGGATGTATTGCGCGATCAAGCCGTCTTTGGCATCGCGATCGGCCTTTTTGGCGGCAGTAGCGACGCCTTTTTTGCGCAGGAGATCGACAGCGGCTTCGACGTTGCCGCCGGTCTCGACTAAAGCTTTTTTGCACTCCATCAGGCCTGCGCCTGTGAGTTCGCGCAGTTTGCCCACGCTTGCAGCAGTAATTTCGCTCATTTTATAAAATGGTTGAGGGTTGAGGGTTGATGGGCGGAAAAGCTAATGCTTCTCCGCCCACCGATATTCTCTCGCCCGTTATTGTTAGGCGGTGGCCGGAGCGGGTTCCGCAGCGGGTGCGGGTGCAGCAGCCGGCGCAGGTGCCGAGGCCTGCTCTTCAGCAGCGTCGCGACGGCGAACGTGTTTGGCCACGTATTCGGCGCGAGCCTGGGTGATCGTTTGCACGACGGTTTGCAGGATCAAACGCACGGAACGAATGGCGTCGTCGTTGGCGGCGATAGGATATTCGACGAGGTCAGGATCGCAGTTGGTATCAACAATGGCGATGATCGGGATCTTCAAGCGACGCGCTTCAGCGATGGCGTTGTGTTCGCGCTTGATGTCGACGACGAACATGGCTTGCGGAAATTTTTCGAGCATACCGCGAACGCCGTCGAGGTTCTTGAACAAACGGGCGGCTTCACGGCGATACATGGATTGCTCCTGTTTGCCGTATTGATTGATGCTGCCGTCGGTTTCCCATTTTTCAATGGTCTTGAGACGCTTGATGGAGCGTTCGACGGTTTTGAAATTCGTTAAGGTGCCGCCGAGCCAACGTTCGGTGACATAGTATTGACCGCAGGTCTTGGCCGATTCTTTGACGGCTTCCTGGGCTTGCTTCTTGGTGCCGACAAACAAAATTTGTCCGCCACCGGAAACGATCTTGCGCATGAATTCGCAAGCTGCGTCGAGTTGGGCGAGGCTCTTGCTGAGGTCGATGATGTGGATGCCGTTGCGGGCGTCGAAGATGAATTTCTTCATCTTGGGGTTCCAACGTTTGGTCTGGTGACCGAAATGAACGCCTGCGTCCAACAATTCTTTAATACCAATGCTGATCATAATTTTCCTTTGTTAAAGACTCACTCGAAATTATATCGAGTCAGCCATCCCGCGGAACACGGGATTGATTTAGGTGTTGTTATGGCCGCCACCCTCACGCGAGGATGACCGGAAGCTCCGGCTGCCGTTTAGACCATTTTCCTTATGGCACCGAACTTCGGTTCCAAAAGGGCCGGTAAACGTAACAGACGGAGCGCATTGCGCCAATTGTTTTTTGCAAATTGTGAAACAGGTGTTTGAAGTATGGATTTTAGCGGGAGGCCTGAGCTCGCGGATGGGGCGTGATAAATCGGGTATCCACCTGCACGGCAAGCGTTTACTGGCGCGCATAAAACAGGAAGCTGCCAAAACGGGCTGGGCGGTGCGGGTTTTGCGAAAGGATGCGGTGGAACGGTGCGGCCCTCTGGGAGGCGTGTATACGGCACTGAAAAGGTCGCGGGCGGATGCTGTTTTGTTGCTCGCGTGCGATATGCCGTTTCTGTCGGTCACGCTTCTGAAGCGCCTGGCCAACGCGTTGAAATCGAATACGACGGCGGTTTTTACGAAGCAAGGTAAGTATGCTGGATTTCCTTTCGCACTGCGGACGAGCACGGTGACGCAAGTTGAGGAGCAAATTGCATCCGGCGATTTTTCGCTTCAAACTCTCGCGCGCTCCATGCGTGCGAAATTGATCCGTGCCAAACAATCTGAGTTGTTCGACATCGATACGCCGAGCGACCTCGCAGCAGCGCACGAACGGTTGAAGAAATAAATATGCAAATCGTCCAGGTCGCACGAAACGCCATGGCTACGAGGTTCGAGATCGTCCTTCATGGCACGAACGCGACGGCGTTGCGCGCGGCGGGCGAAGAGGCGTTGGACGAAATCACGCGGCTCGAAGGGCAGTTGAGTCTCTACAGAGCGAGCAGTGAAATTGCGCGAGTGAATGCTCGTGCGGCCTACGAACCGGTCCGAGTCACACCCGCTGTTTTCAAGCTTCTGCAACATGCGCGCGATTTGAGTGAGCAGTGCGGCGGCGCTTTCGACATCACGATCGCGCCGCTCGTGCGATGCTGGGGTTTCATGGGCGGCACCGGCCAGCCTGCCGACCCAAAACAACTCGCCGAAGCTCGCCAATGCATCGGCATGGCCCACGTTCATTTCGACGACGCAAACCACACGATTCGATTCGCCAAACTTGGAATGATGATCGACCTCGGAGCGATCGGTAAAGGCTACGCTATCGACCGTGCTGTGGAATTCCTTCGCGAGGCCGGTATTGAAAGCGCGCTGATCCACGGCGGCACGAGCACCGTTTACGGCATCGGCAAGCCGATGGATAGCGAGGCATGGAAAGTCGCGGTCGCGGACGCCTTCGGAACGCCCGCAGCCACTTCGGCGAATCTGCCGACGATGACTCTTCGCGATGAGGCCCTGTCCGTCTCCGCGATCTGGGGCCGCTCGTTCGAGAAGGATGGCAAAACGCTCGGCCACGTAATTGATCCACGAACGGGCGAGCCTTGCCAAGGTGCTGCATTGGCTGCGGTTATCAGTAAATCAGCGACGGATTCAGACGCCCTCTCCACTGCCCTGCTCGTCCTCGGACGGGACGGTGAAAGCCGGCTGAAACAGGCATTTCCTGCTATACGCACTTTTCTCCTCTAGGAGACGTTATCCGAATTCAATCTGCGGCTAAAACGAGCTTTTCAGCGCGAAGTGATTGAAAATCGTCCGCAAAACCGCTATCGTGGTTGCGTGCTAGATGACCGATCTTACATGCGCACGGATGCCCGCTTTCGCTGGTCGGTCACGACTGTGCTGTTGATTACGCTGGTCGTCTGCTACATCGCGCAGCTTATTCTACAGCGCGCTTTCCCGACGATTCAGTATCTCGATGGCAGTCGTGGCGGTTTCTTCGCGAATTTCGCACTGAGCGTCGACGGTTTGAAACATGGGAGAATTTGGGAACTAATCACGTTCCAATTCATGCATGCAAGCGTCATGCACCTGTTGATGAACGCGCTCGGCGTTTTCTTTTTTGGACGTGCGATCGAAGAAGCGATCGGCGGTCGGGAATTGCTCAGGCTTTATTTGCTCAGCGGAACATTCGGTGGACTGCTCCAGGTTGGCTTGGAACAAATGTTTCACGGATATTTCCCGGAGAGCGTCGTCGGCGCCTCGGCCGGTGTGTTCGGTTTGATTGCTGCATTCGCCACGCGCGCTCCGGACATGCCGATCACGTTGCTATTGTTTTTCTTTCTGCCGGTGACCTTCCCGGCGAAAGTTTTGCTGATGATCGAAGCATTGATCGCGATTTTTGGCCTGCTTCCCATTGGATTCATGCCGGGAGTCGCTCACGGCGCGCACCTTGGTGGAATGCTGACTGGCATTGGTTTCATCAAATGGATGAATCGCCCGCGGCGATCTGTCGTGGTGTGGAAGCCCGAGCGTCGCAAACCGCAACTTGTCAGCAACGCGCCGAAACGCGCAGCGTGGCGCAAGCCGCGCAAGAAAGCCGAAGAAGTTCCAACCGGCGAATTCATCAGCCGCGAAGTCGATCCTATTTTGGAAAAAATCTCTGCCCACGGCATCCACAGCCTGACCGATCAGGAGCGCAAAATCCTCGAAGCCGCTCGCGATAAAATGGCCAAGCGGTAAGTGCGTTGGATCAACGCGCCAACATTTTGGACTGCGCCATTTGTTCGTTTTGTTTCGAAGAGCAAGTCACAAAAAAACCGCGATGCATTGGCTGCATCGCGGAATACAAAAAGTTAATTGTAGGCGTTAAGGGCTAGACATCATACTCAACTGCGCCTGCGCTACGCGGGATAAATTCGTAAAGAGCATGGAAATCAAATAGCCAGCATGGCGGTTGCCATTGCACGCCACGATCACTCCGGTGCATTCGAGTTTGCGCTCGCCGCCCGGAACTTCGAGCATGAGGTTCATCTCCGTCCAGGTTTCAATTGGCTCGTAGCTGCGGAACTCGATTCCGTTTTTACGCACTTTGACAGAGTGGGCTGGCAGCGTCAGACAAAGTTGGTTGCTTTGACGAACTGCAGCGCCAGGAAATGTTGTTTCCAGAGATTTTCTTGCGCTCATAGTGATTACCTCAGTGTAGCACCGATTGAGCACGGGTCAAATGTCCGAGGGCCGTTAATGGCATTTTCTCTGGACACTTTTTGCCGTGGCTTCCCCAGTAAATGTAACATGAAACTGTGCCTCGACGTGGTAGGTTAGGACTGAGGAGACATCTCGAGGGAAATGGCAAACAGGCACGTTCGGCTGAAGCAACTGCACGAGCAAAGGCAGATGTTTGGATCGGCGCTAATGCGCAAGAGTAGTTGTTCGTTTGGATTTACACAGCCGTTCTCCGGCTACGTTCGGTGCATATTCGTATGCATTCGAATCCTCACTGATTATTGATCTGACGCGTTGGCGTTTTGGGAAGCATTCGGATTGATGGCGGCGGCTTGTTTGGCTTTCCGTGCTTGTTTTCTGGCTTTTTTGGCTTGCGCGGCTGGACCGTTCTTTTCAGCCGGGGCCTGGATGCCTCCGGCGGGATTGAGTTCGTCCAAGACGCCTTGAAGGTGTTTGCGCTCGGCGGTAGCCGCTTGGTCTTGACTGTCTGAGGACACGAGAATCTCTTTGAACGGAGCCCCGCGCATGTCGAAGAGTTCGCTGGATTCGTTCAGTTTCCAGTCGCGGTCACGGTCGAACCATTTGCGGCCGAGTTGGACGTAGATCCAGTCGCGCGGCCAAGTGGAAGATTGGCCGAGGAGTTGCGGGGCGAAGGTTCGGCCGTCGATGATGCGTTTCGGCGGCAGTGTTGCGCCGGCGATTTCGGCGATGGTGGGATAGAAATCGGTGATGTTGATGAGGGCTTCAGTGACTTTGCCAGCGGGGACTTTTCCGGGCCAATTGGCGAGGCTAGGAACGAGTGCGCCGCATTCGAGCATGGTGGCTTTGTGGCCGCTGAGGTCTTTGCCGTGGACGGTGCAGCGCGTGTACCACGGCGCAGCTGTGCCGTTGTCGCCAGCGAAAAGGATGAGGGTGTTGTCGCGCAATTTCAGACGGTCGAGTTCGGTTACAAGTTTACCGATGAGTTTGTCCATGTAAGTGACGTTATCTTTGTATATTTGAAAAAGGTCTTTGGTGCCGGGCGCGGTGTCGGGTGTGCGCAGGATTTGGCCGTGAACGTGGGACATCGGATAGTAGAGATAGAAAGGCTGGTCCTTGTGGCGGTTGATGAAGTCGACGACGAATTTGTGCATGACGTCGGGCAGGTATTCGCCGTCGTGCAACGGAACTTCTTTGCCGTTGAGTGTGTAGAACTTGGCCTGGGGTTGGGTGTTCCAGTATTTGCCGCTGCCGACGAAGCGCAGGTATTCATCAAACCCCCAATCGCCGGGTTGCAGCGGCAGTTGAGCCCATTTGCCGCACTGGGCGGTGACGTAGCCCGCTTGTTTGAGGATGACGGGCATCATGGTTTCGTTGGCGGGTTTGAGGAGGTTTCCGGTGTCGTTGCGGGTCATACCGGTGTGAAAAGCGTATCGGCCGGTCATGAGCAACGCGCGAGACGGACCACATAGCGGCGCGGCATAGCAATGGTCAAAGCGCAAGCCGTCTTTCGCAAGGGCGTCGAGGTTCGGCGTCTTGAAGTTGTCGGCGCCGTAGCAACTGACGTTGCCGATGCCAAGGTCGTCGGCGAGGATAAAGATGATGTTTGGTTTGGCCGGTGCGCCGTGGGATAGACAAGCGAACAAAACGAGGAAACAAGCAGTGAGGATTGGTTTGGTTTTCACAATATTATGCAACGATGCCATGGGGTCGGGTAAACAGACGCGGGCGGGAAGGGTTGGTTACAAGACTTACGTCGCTCACAACTATTCAACCGCTGTGTATGGAGGCCATCCACTCCAAAAACTCGCCCGAATTGTAATTGGAAATTCTCCGCCCGAAGCCTAAAGTTGCCTCATGGATACCCAAATCCTGCTGAGCATTTGTGTCGGGATCGGTTTGAGCGCAGCGTGCGGTTTCCGCGTGTTCGTTCCCCTGCTCGCTGTCAGCATCGGCGCGCTGACCGGGCACCTTCACCTCGCACAGAATTTTGCGTGGATTGGCAGTAAACCCGCGCTCATCGCTTTCGCCGTCGCGACCGTTTTCGAAATCGGTGCATATTACATTCCATTTCTCGACAACGTTCTCGACACAATCGCCGGTCCAACAGCTGCAATCGCCGGCATCCTGGTAACCGCCTCGGTAATGGCCGACGTGGATCCGATGTGGCGCTGGACTCTGGCCGTTATCGCTGGCGGCGGCATCGCAGGCTCAACCCAGCTCGCCACCACGAAACTGCGCCTCGCCTCCAGCGCAACCACAGGCGGATTTGGCAATCACGTCCTGTCCACGATCGAAGCGGTATTTTCGTCCGGCCTTTCTTTTCTGGCGATTGCTCTGCCCGTAGTTGCCGTTCTTTTCGTCATCATTATTCTGATCGCTTGCTGGCTGTTGATTTACGCCATCGGCAAACGCCTCTTCCGCTGGCTTCGACCAAAGCCAGCGGCTTAGGGTCATGGAAGCGCTACTGCTCATTGTTATTGTTGGCGCGTTCATCGCAATCGTTGTCGACCTGCTCGAGCAACTGCCCACAATCGAAAGCCACAAAATCCGAAAGTGGCTCATCGCATGGTTTATCAAAGGCGTCATCGTCCCAATCGTGGTCTGGATGCTTTTCAACATGGGCGTGTTCCAAAACCTGCCCGATTTTGTTTCGTCCCGAATGCTCCAAAAAATGGGTGGTGTGAATCGCGATGCCACGCTCCTGCTCATATTCGTCGGCGTCATCGTGATTACCACGTATTGGACAGCGCTCACGTCTGGTTGGCTCCTTGCCATGTTAACTTCTTACGATCTCGACGGGCGCGAGGTCTTTAAACGTATTCGTTGGCTCGCGGTTCTGTTAAGTCCGCTCGCGCTGTTGATTGTTGCGTCCTTCGGCTGGGGCGCACTTGGTGTCGCCGGGACCGTGTGGTTGCTGCCGGTCGTGAAAGCCGCTGGTTCCGTCACCGGCGAACCCAAGCGTCGGACCCGTCCTACTTATTCCAAAGCCGCTGTTCACCTCCAGCGCGGCAAATACGAAGACGCAGAACAGGAGGTCCTCGCCGAACTGGAACGATGCCAGGATGATTTCGACGGCTGGATGCTTCTCGCCGATCTCTACGCCAATCACTTCAACGACCTGCCCGCTGCGGCACGCATGATTAATGAAACCTGCGACCAGCCTACAACCACTATTTCTGAAATCGCCGTCGCATATCACCGACTCGCCGATTGGTATGTGAAACAGGATAACAATTCCAATGCCGCGATCGAAGCTCTCGAGCAAATATGCCGTCGCTATCCCAACACCCACGTCGAGCGCATGGCGCGCTTGCGCATCCGCAACATCAGCGGCGAAGAAGAACAAAAACCCACCGCAAGCCGCACGATTCGGCTCCCATCGCTAGGCAAAGAAATAGAGCGCGAGAGTCCGAGCGAACAGAATGTTGAAGCCGCTGCCGCTCAAGCCCGTCGTTACTCTGAGATCCTGAAGAAAAACCCCAACGACCTCGCCGCCCGCGAAACATTTGCGCGCGTCCTTGCTGAACAGCTGGGCAAAGCCGATGTCGCGATCGAACAACTCGAATCTTTGCTCGACCTCGCCGCAACCGACGAAGCCGCTCAAGCCAGAATTCCAGAGTGGCTCTCGCTCATCAGCTCATGGCAATTAAAATATCGCAACGACGAACCCGCCGCTGTTGCAATAATGAAACGCCTCGTCCGCGATCATTCGAGTACCGCCCAAGCCTTCGCCGCGCAACGCCGGTTGCACATGATCGAAATGGAACACCGGATGCGCAGGCATCGCGATTCACGCGCACTCACAGGATTATCCGAAACGTAATCCCACTCTACTTCTCGATCGGAAGTTCGCTCTCCTTCCAGGCCTCAAAGCCACCTTCCATCTCCACCACGGGATAGCCGCGACTCGCGAATTCAACGGCTGCTTTCGCAGCGAGATGGCATTGCTGCGTGTAGCAATAAAGAATGTTCCGTTTGTCCTTCTCCAATCCTTCGCACGTTGACCATTTGTCTGGCGGACAATTCGTCGCGCCTGGAATGTGCCCCTTCGCGTAATCGTCTGCATAACGGACATCGATGACGTTTACGTCCTCGTGTTCATCGATGAGATGGCTGACTTCGACAGGTCCAGTCGTAAACGAGAGTTTATCTTCGAAGAATTCTTTGCATTGAGCCGGATTTGGTAATTCAGCAGTTAACATATTTACCTCCCTAATAAAACCAAACCCCGAAGCGCGATCCGGGCAAGTTGAAGTTGTCCGTCGCAACTTAGAATCCGCGGAAATTACGGCAGGCAAAAAGCTGGACGCGGCGCATCACTCCGCGATCGGCATATTTCACATCAAATACCCCGAGGTCCGTGACCGATCCGAACTCTTTTGCGATATCCGGAGGAGCCGGTTTAAGCTTCAACGGTTCGTGACTAAACAAATCTCCTTCGCGATTCCACCAGCGCTTCACCCAATCGTCGCGCAACGGCTCACGATCAATCTCTCTCATGAAAATCGCATTGTCTCCAAATCGATTCGTGTAGCTTGGCCAAAAATAAAACTGATTCGCCGGATGCGTGCTTGCTTCGAAATAAACCAGCGGTGCGTTCGCCACATTGGTTTTCGCTTCTGGTAGATAAAACGTCACCTGCGCAGTGAATCCATAATGCTCACCAATGATGAATGTCGGTTTACCTTCAGTCGCCAATTGCGTTCTCACGTCACCCACAATCGCGGCCAATTCCTTCCAGCCATGAACGCGATGCAACAGATCTTTTGCCGGCGGTAAAGATCGACCGAGCATTTTGTCAATGAGCTTAGTATCGTGCGCTAGCACCACGGCAAGCCCACCCACAACAAGGCCAAGCACAATTCCGAATTTCAGAACCCACCTCAACAACCTCAGAATCCCCTTCGACCATCCCTGAACGCGTGGCCATATATTTTGCCACCAAATGACCGTCAGCGTGAACCAGGGAATGACCGCAGGAACAATCCAGTTTTCCAAAATGCGCGTGTGAAAACTCAGAATGAAATAAAAGACAACCACCGGTGCTCCCATAGCGAACAGATAAACGTGCAGCGGCGTGCGATTTCTTTTCCAACATAATGCCACGATCGTGGCCAATGTTCCGATGACATAGATTGGGTTCAGCAGGCCAAATTCGCTCGATACGAATCGGCGTACGAACTTCCATTGCAACTGCAACTTCTCGTGGAGATTTCCATCTGTTGCGACATGCTCCACGGTGATCCATCCGTGTTGCGCATTCCAAATCAGAATTGGCAATGAGCAGAGGCCGACAATTAGCAATGCAAGATACGGTCCCGCCGTTTTCAAATGCTTACGCGCGATTGGAACCAATGCAAACACCAACACCCAACTCAACAACTGAAACAGGTTCGTATACTTGCTCAGTAGTCCAAGTCCCATCCAGACGCCAACGAGTAACCAATCGCGCAATGTTCCATTCTCCTGAACCGCGCGCCAACCAACAATCATCGCCAGCGTGTAGAAGAAAACCGATAGCGGATCGATCGTCATCAGAATCGAACCTAGTGCAATTAATGGAGCCGTCGTCGTAATCGCAACCAGCCAAACACCTGCACGGGCATTCGCGACCCTTGCCATAAAACGCAAAACCGCCAACGACAATAACGCTCCAAATACTGGAGAGAAGAACCGCACCCCAAATTCGCTGTCACCCCAGATGTGCGTGCCGAGCCACTGCGTGTGCGCGATCATCAATGGCTTGCTGTAATAAGAAAGCGCCGGATGCTTCGACCAAATCCACTGATAGGCCTCGTCCTCGCTCAGTTCGAGTTTACCCGAAGCGAGAAAAAGCAACCGCGCCAACAGCAACACGCCAATCAGCACATAACCAAAGCGCAACCATTGGAGCTCGCGGGTCGCCGGGGTTGCTTCAATGCGCTTCTCGCTCGTCAGCCTCGGCTCCAGCAGCGACGGCATTTTATTGAACCAAATCGGAAACCAGCGCGGGCCGAAGTTCTTCCAAAGCGCATCCAGCGACCAAACAATTCCCGCGCCGTAACCGGCACCCAGAATTGTCCCTGCAAGCACATCGCTCGGATAATGCACACCATTGTAAATTCGCGATAACCCAACGAGAACGGCGATTGGCAGCATCACCCAGATACTCCGCCGATAGTAGATGAACGCGATCATCGTTACCGAAAACCAATTGGCCGCATGCGCCGATGGCATGCTGTAGCTCCCACCCATTCCAACCCGGAGGCCGACGTCCGGTAATCCGAGGAACGGCCGCGGCCGCGCAACAGCGTGCTTGATCGTGTTCACAATGAGCCCATCTCCAATAATCAGTCCAAGCACCAACATGATGGCGCAGACCGGTCCCCGTCGTCCGCCCCTCCACACGAGCAGCACGACAGCGAGTGCGATAAAAGTGCCGAAGTGCGGCGGTGAACTGGCGAAGGGCATCAGCCAATCGAAAAACGAATTGGACAGCGACGCGTTGATGAACCGAAAAAGGTTCACGTCGATAGTTTGGAGCCAGTGCATCGCTTGGTTGTTAGCGCGGAGACACTAGCTAACTGCCTAACGCCTCAAAAGCGTTTTTTAGCTGTTGCTGTTTGTTATGCCAATCGACGAGCCGCTGTTTGTGTTCGTCAATGACGTTGGCAGGGGCTTTGAGGAACGCGGGGTTCTTCAACTTGGCTTCCACTTTGTCGATCTCCGCCTGGACTTTCGCAAGCTCCTGTTCGAGCCGCGCCTTTTCCGCTGTGACATCGATCAATCCTTCGAGCGGCAAATATAAACTGCCCAAATCAGCAATATGAACTGGCGTGCCCTTTGGTGGTTCGTATTCAGGATTAACGTCCAAAGATTCGGCATTGAGCAACAGCTTCATCACGGCGAGATCGTGCTCGGGCAGATCCTGCGCCGGCTTGAAAACAAACGGAACCCGTTTGCTCGCCTGAATGTTTGCCGTTTGCCGCAAATTGCGTCCGTTCACTATGAATGCGTTGCGGTCTTCGACGTATTTCAAATAGCAATCGTCGAGGCCGTAGAAATCGCGGAAGTCCTGGTCAAACGACTTCGGCCAGTTCGCGAACATGATCGTTTTACCACCCTGGTTGTCCGGCAATTCCTGGTGGAAGCCCATGCCTTGCCAAAGCTCTTCGGTGATGAACGGCAAGAACGGATGGAACAAACGCAATGTGTTCGACAAAACAAAATCAATGACGGCAAGCGTGTTCGCCTTGCGTGGCTCATCGGTGCTGTGCAAGGTCGGCTTGCAACTCTCGACATACCAGTCGCAAAACTCGCTCCAGAAAAATCGATACAGAACTTGTGCCGCCTCGTTAAACTTGTATTCGTTCAACGCCTCGGTCAGTTCGCGAATTGCTTGATCCAGCTTGAGCAGGATCCATTTGTCGTCGTTCGTCAAAAGCTGCGGATTGATTTCGCCTTCCACTTCACCCGCGTGCATCTGACGGAACCGGCACGCGTTCCAAAGTTTGTTACAGAAGTTGCGCGCCAGTTCGACCTGCTGTTCATCAAACAATACGTCCTGTCCCAACGGTGCCGAGCGCATCACGCCGAACCGCAACGCATCCGCGCCGTACGTTTTGATAAGATCAAGTGGGTCCGGCGAGTTGCCCAGACTCTTCGACATCTTGCGCCCCTGCTTGTCGCGGATGATGCCCGTGAAATACACGTTCCGGAACGGCATCTCGCCCATGTATTCGTAACCCGCCATGATCATGCGCGCGACCCAGAAGAAAATGATGTCTGGGCCGGTGACGAGATCGGTCGTCGGATAAAACTTCTTCAACGTGGGCGTCTTTTCCGGCCAACCCATGGTCGCAAACGGCCAGAGCCACGAGCTGAACCATGTATCCATCACGTCGGGATCCTGTTCGTATCCAAGTTGCTTTAGTTCCTCTTCAAGTTCAGGCCAATCAGTCGCGACCGTAATTTTCAACCCATTCTCAACTGACACTAAGTCGAATCGCCAATTATAATCTCCCATCGCAATACTTGTGTCCGCTGCATCCTTGGGCACGGGATTAGTTTTGCGGTTTACAGTTCCGGTAAGATGTTGGGCAGTGCCGGACTCTGGCCAAGCGAACAACTCTTTTGGACCAAGCTTCGGGCGTGCTGCCGCAAAGGTTTCTTTGGTGACAACTTTTGTCCATACCGGAATGCGATGCCCCCACCAAAGTTGCCGCGAGATGCACCAGTCCTGAATGCCTTGCATCCAGTGGGCATAAACTTTTGACCAGCGCTCGGGATGGAACTTCATGCTTCCATCTGCGACGCATTTGGTCGACGGCTCAAGGCTCGGATATTTCAAAAACCATTGTTCGCTCAGATATGGTTCGATCGGAACGCCCGCGCGTTCGCTGAAGCCAACATTATTCTCATACGGCTTTTCTTCCACCATCGCGCCGATTTCTTTCAGCTTCTCGACGGCGACTTTGCGCGCCTCGAAGCGATCGAGCCCGCGCAGATCCGCGCCGGCCAAATCATTCATCGACGCGTCCGGATTCATGATGTTCACGAGCGCGAGCTTATGCCGTTGCCCGATTTCAAAGTCCGCCTTGTCATGCGCGGGCGTCACTTTCAACACGCCGGTGCCGAATTCAAAATCAACATGCTTATCGCCGATAATCGGAATCAGCTTTTGCTCCTGAGGCAATTCGACCGGCAGCGGTCGCACAATATGTTTCCCAATAAGATGCGCATAACGCTTGTCATGAGGATTCACCGCCACCGCTGTATCACCTGGAATTGTTTCCGGCCTGGTCGTGGCAATCGTCAACCACGTATTCGGCTCTTCGGCAACCTGCACCTTGAAGTGATACATGAAGCCCTTCTGCGGTTTCATTTCCACTTCTTCATCAGACAACGCCGTCTGCGTCGCTGGACACCAATTGACCAAGCGCTTCCCGCGATAGATCAGGCCCTTCTTATAAAGATCAACAAACACCCTCGTGACGCACTGCACATATTCGGGGTCCATCGTGAACCGCTCGCGTGTCCAATCGCACGAACAGCCCAGCTTCTTCAATTGATCGATGATGATGCCGCCGTGCTTTTCCTTCCACGTCCAAACGCGCTTAATAAATTCCTCGCGCCCGATATCTTTCTTGGCCTTCTTCTCCTGCGCACGAATTTGCTTTGCCACAATGCCCTCGGTCGCGATCCCCGCGTGATCGGTCCCCGGCAACCAAAGAACTTCCTTCCCATCCATGCGCGCCTTGCGCGAGAGAATGTCCTGGATCGTGTTGTTGAGGACATGCCCCATGTGCAACACGCCGGTCACGTTCGGCGGTGGAATGACGATCGAGTATGCCGGCTTGGCAGAATGTTCGTTGCCGTGGAAGCACTTCTGCTCCAGCCAATAGGAATACCATTTCGATTCAACCGACTGCGGTTCGTAAGCTTTTGGAATTTCAGCCACAGGTCAGAATATTACAGGAGAGTTCGGCGAGGACAACTCTTGAGGTTTAGTGTGTCAGATTGTCCCAAAGCAGCGCCAAAACTTTTCCGGGAAGGTGTATTTTGGTGTATTTAGGTGTATCCGGACGGTGGTTCTGCGGATTGATTAACATCTTTTGGTTTTGGTTTAAAAAAGTTTAAATTTGTTTAAATTAGGGTGGGCTGCGTGGATCGCAGGTAAATTTAGGCTCGGTTAACTTCGGTTAACCTCGGTTAGCTTCGGATTATCGATAACGCTAAACTGAGCATCCGGATTTCAAAGAACATTACGGATTTCAGGTCTGGCCGAGAGTCCGCGGCCGGAATGCACCGGCGGTTGCTGCATAGACTATAGTGAAGGTACGACAGTGTCAAGCCGAACGTCGGCCTCGCATAGTTGAGTGTTGATGGATGAGGGAAGAATTAACCACGGATGGACACGAATCAACGCAGATGGGATGAGCAGGTTGTTTGGGTGGTTTCGCCTTTCAAGAGAGTTTCGAAATGGGATGGTGCGAGTGGCGGAATCGATTTGCAGGTTTGTCATATGGTCGTATTTCTGGATGCGTTCGTTTGCGTAGTGCTTGGCTCCGGCCTGGAGCGCCCAATCTTTGAATGTTCGGACTAAGCCCACGGGAAATTTATCTCACTAACGGCTAATTTACACTAGTCGGAACGAACTTGGGAGGTGGATGGCTTGTCGAAAAAACACTACGTGGGAGATGCCCGATTTCCCCTTTCCTCGAACCATACGATTCGTTAGCGTTTGGGTCTCATGGGCGGCCGTTACGGATCAATCCATATTCGAACTGACGACCGCGACGCGGTGCTGCGCGCGCTGGATAAATTCGAGGTGAATCTAACGCGCAACTTTCTGGTCGCTCCAGTGATCGATGGTTGGGTCACTGTTTTTCCGGAGCACAACGGACAAGATGCGGCCGTTTTCGAACCTTTAGCCAACAAATTGTCCGGTTACGCTCTTGTTTGCTGTTTGGTGCACGATGACGATGTATTCGCGTATTGGTTATACGATCGAGGGCAACTCATAGATAGTTACAACTCTTGTCCTGACTACTTTGGTTCGAAAGAGCCCTCCGCTACGCGGAGGCAATGCGCAGTCGTTCCGTTTTCTCGTATCAGATGCGACAAAACTCCGTGAACTGCAGAAAATATTGGATGCGGACCGGTTTGCTTTCGAGTTGGAGCGGCAAGACAAGTTTGCGGAAATATTGGGGCTGCCGAATACGGCGTATGCGTATGAATATCTTCGGGCTGGTGAGACAGATGGCGTGCGAGGGTGGAAGAAGTTTGTCCATGTCCCCAATCTTGCTCCTGAAAAGGCGGCAAAGCGCGCAGCGAGGGCAAAGCTCAAAACCGACTTCAAACAGTTGCAGAGCGAAGGAATGTTGCTCGTCGACGAACTTGGCGAAAAGGGGAAGGTGAAGGGACGGTTCGACTATCCACTTTGGACGGCGAACCCTTCGACACCTGAAGTGCTGATGATGTGGAAGGACTCGGCGATGGTGAACCCGGAGGCCGGAGAGTGGCGGCGATTGTCTGGCCCGAATTGGCAAGAAGGTTCTTGCGACTGCCCGGCGGCTACAGATGCACGTGAAGTTAAGATCAGCCCCTCTGGAAGGTTACTTGCAGAAATTTCACGACTTGGAGATCGTGTTAACGTGTGGGATTTGCGAGAGCGGAAAATCCTCCGCACAAAAACCTTTCCGCGAATGGCGAAGGGACTGACATTTTCTCCTGACGAGAATTGGATATACACAGTTGCGCCACCAATTGAACTGCATCGCATCTCGCTTCGCTCTGGAATTGAAGACTGCGTGCTTGGAGGCGATTACGTCAGCTTTGAACACGTTGCTGTGCATCCGGATGGTTTGATGGCTGCAGTTGTAGACAACTTTGGTGTTCTTATCGCTGTCGATTTAACGCAAATGCGCATTATCAATGAGGTTTGGATTAAAGAGACGAAGAGCCTGCTTTCGGAAAATCAGAGGGAAGAGTTAATTGCGCGAGCGTCGCAGAGTATAGTTGCCGAATTGAAGCAGCATTTGCCGCAATCGGAGGTTGATGAGCACATTAAAAGGTCAGCGCGTCATCATCTTCCAAAAGATGCGATCCGACTTTGCGGGTTCAGTCCCGATGGGAGATTCTTGTTCTGTGGAACACACGAGGGCGTTCGTGTACTTGATTTTAACGAGGTGCTTCGTTGTTCGAGAATGCAGCCCGTCCGTGTACAATCCGGTGCTGATGCCGACGAGTTGCCCGGAGACGATGCCTCTTACTCGGTTGGCCACAAGCTTGTCTATTGTATCGTATATGATGCGCTAGCTAACCGCATTATATTCTCTGGCGTGGAAGGGAAAATTAAGTTTTTGGATTTGGAGACGCAGAACGCGGGAGACTTGATTACCATCCCCGGGAGGCTGGCAATTTCGCACCTTGATCTCACTGCTGATCGATCGGCCTTCGTAACAACAGCGATGCGGGTGCAGTTCAAAGGAGCTGATCCAACGCCAACTCGTTTTCAATTGTGGAATTATCGCGCACTGTGTGAACGAAACAACCTGCGTTGGTGAGTAGCCCCATCTACGCGTCCGTGAAAATCGGTCCACGATGTGATCACGCCGCCAAACGGTGAGAGTTGGGAATTGGGACCGCGACAGCCGCGCCGCCCCCCATTCAAAAAATTAGGGAATTTACCCAAGGTTTCAGGGCAATCCCACGGCCCGCGCCTACATCCTAGGCTATTATCATGTCATCCCTCTGGGATTTCAAAGTGGCTGCGCGAGGCCGGCTATTTTGCGGCGCAGCGGCCGGTGTTTGCGAGTAGGTGGCGATGTGGCCGGGTTATGGCGGATTCTGCGGTTGATTGAAGGATGATGGACCAAGACAAGTAAAAATCGGACGACGTGGAAGTCGTCCCTACCAGATTTTGGACGATTCCTAAATAGTTGTGAATGGTTAGCATCGCCTTGTGGCATCCTCATAAAACGATGAGCGACTTCGTAAATGTCCGGTTCAGGTTCACGATTACTTTGCTGTTTGGGTTCTTGCTGATTGTGTTTACGGGGCAGGCAGCGGAACCGGCTAGCTTGCGGGAGGCGGCGCAGGCGCGGGGCAAGCTGGTTGGGTTCGCGATGTTTGGTAAGCCCGGACGGGAGGCAAAATTTGATGAGACGGCGGCGCGGGAGTTTAATGTGGTGGTTTGCGAAAATGCGATGAAGTTTGGATGCGTTTGCCCCAATGCGCGGGGGCAATATGACTTCAGTGTACCGGATGCGATCGTCGGTTTTGCGCAAACGAATAATATGAAGGTGCGCGGGCATTGCCTAGTGTGGCACTTTCAGCAACCGCAATGGTTTTCGCGAGAGAATTGGTCGAAACAAGAAATGGCGGATATCGTCCATGAACACATTCGCACGATGCTCACGCGATACAAAGGGAAGGTTTTTGCGTGGGATGTGGTGAATGAGGCGATTTCGGATTCGGCAGGCCCGCGCGATATCTATCGCAAAGACAATTACTATGACGTGCTTGGGCCGGAATATTTGGACATGGCGTTTCGTTGGGCGCGCGAGGCCGACCCAAATGCCAAGCTTTTTTATAATGAGTATGGGACGGAATTTGGCGGTGTGAAGTTTGAGAAGATGTATGAGATGCTCAAGGGCATGAAGGCGCGAGGGGTTCCGGTTGATGGTGTGGGGCTGCAAATGCACATCGGTCTAGGGGCGAAAGGCCAAACGAAGAAATTGGCCGACACGATCCGAAGATTGGGTGAGTTGGGCCTGGAGGTGCAGATCACGGAATTGGACGTTGCGATGGACTTGCCCAGCAATGCTAAAAAGCTGCAAACCCAGGCAGAAATCTTTGGCGACATAACAGCAATCGCAATGGAGGAACGCGCATGCACTGCATTGTTGATGTGGGGTTTTACGGATAAGCACTCCTGGCTGCCGCAGTTTTCAGATGGCAAACGCGGCTGCGGCTTGATCTTCGACGAACAATACCGGCCCAAACCCGCTTACACCGCCATGCTCAAGGCGTTGAAATAAGTCGAAAGTCGAAACCGCAGATAGACACGGATGAACACCGATGGACTGCGAAGGTCGTGTTAGCGCTGCAATAGTTGGAACCGACGCCTGTTTCCGTCAATGTTTCGGGATTTATACGGCAGCAGTCAGGGTTGCTTTGCGCGGCTTTTTAGAGCGGGGCAGAATTGATTTGGCAGCCAATTTCGGAGCTTTCTGTTTTGGGACCTTGATGACCGGGGCATTTCGATCTCGAAACGCGATGGCATCCTCGTCGAGCAAAATGAGATAGCGTCCGCAATTGCCGCAGGTCGCGGCGTCGAGGCCGAGGACCAAAGAATTGATCACGTTGAGTGGGACCTGGATTTGGCAGCCTTTGCAAACACCGTTTTGAACCCGCGCCACGCCTTTTTTCCCGCGCGAGAGGAATTTGTCGAAGTGATTGAGGATGTGAGCGGGAATCTGTTCACGCAAGGCCAGTGAGACGGTGGGGTCTTTACCAGGCGTTTCGAGAGACATCGTTTGCAGCGTCAACAATTGCGAAATACATTTCTTCACAACTGACGTTGGTGCCGAAAGTTCGAGATAGCGAGACTTTAATTTGGCGCCGCGAGGAACCTGCTTTAACAAATGACTTCAAACTCGCCGACTTGACGGAAGTGTTTATCAAACGACGCCGCCCGCTGTAAACCAAGACGACGCATGACAACGAACGACACAGCATCGCAAAACGAATATTGCTTGTCATTGTGCTGCCGCAATAAATCCAGCGCTTCTGATTCCTCGACTGGCGATATCGGCTCCCACTTCATCGCCCGATTCTGTTGGGCATCGTTGATTATTTGTAAACGGATCTGAGATGAGCGTGTGAAGTGCGCGTGGACTTCGGCAAAAACCAAACTTGTGAACACAAGCTGCGTTCGCTCGGCGAGAAGTTGTCGGGTCGATTGGCGAGCCTTTTCATGCCACGGCTCCCGACAGTCGCGCAACGCAATCCAGAACGAAGAGTCTATAAAGACCTTTCCGGTCATCAACGCTTTCGCTCCTCTTCTTCCAATTTGCTGATCATCTCGTCGTAAGCTTTGGCACTCGCCGGATTTTCAAAGTAATCGTCCGGCAACGGCGGCGCCTCCACCCACTCGCCCTTTTGCTTAATCCATTTTTTCGGGCCGCCGTAGAGGTAATGATCATGGTTGATCGCGCCGTCCTCAGGGCCCATGAAATTTGGATCAGCCGGCTGATCAAGCAGCGGGTTGTTCATCCAAACGTCATCCGGAAGCTCCATTTTTTCATCGATGTAATCGCGAATAACCGCAGCCATCGGTGTGCCCAGGCGCGATGCTTCTGCCTGCACGAACTGATGTTCCTGCCTGCTCAAGTATATTTGCGTTCTAATCATTGGGCTCCCTCCCAGCGTTTCTTCAGGCCGCAGCGCCAGCGCGTCCCGCAGCATCGCACCTTGCGGTTTATGCGCAGGATATTTTGCGGACTTAACCTGTTTCTTCGCTTTCATACATTCCAATGTATATACATCACTGCTCCTGTCAACCTTTTTTCATCAAGCAATATTCCATGCTATCGACAAGCGCCTGGAGGCTCGCCTCGATAATGTTGTCATCGACTCCGACAGTCCCCCATTCATCCTTGCCATCGCTCGATTGGATGAGCACACGCGTCTTTGCCGCTGTGCCCGTGGCTGAATCCAGAATGCGCACTTTATAGTCGGTGAGCTTTATTTTTTTCACCTGGGGATAAAATTCCGACAACGCTTCGCGCAACGCTTTATCGAGAGCGTTCACGGGACCGTCGCCTTCAGCAACAGTGTGTGCCTCTTTGCCATCAACGTGCACCTTGATCGTCGCTTCACAAATCGACTTACCACCTTCACCGCGCATCGAAACATGATACCCATGCACTTTAAACGGCAATTGGTGGTGATGCATCGCCTTGCGAATCAATACGGCCAGCGATCCAGCCGCTGCCTCAAATTCATAACCCTCGTGTTCCAGTTGCTTGATTCGACCCAAAATTGCTTTCAACTCCGGCGTATCATTGCTCAGCTTGATGCCGAGCTCCTGCGCCTTCATCACAATATTACTGCGCCCGGCCAAGTCGCTGATCAGCACCGTGCGAGTATTACCGACGACCGATGGATCGACATGCTCGTAGCTGCTGACCAACTTCTGCACCGCATTCACATGCGTGCCGCCCTTGTGTGAAAACGCCGCCGAGCCTACCCACGGCTGCCGCGGGCTGTGGCGCAAGTTCGCAATCTCATCCACAAACTGCGACAATTCCTTCAACTGGCGCAACGCGCGATCCGGCAAACAAAACTTCTTCATCTTGAGAGCCACGTTCGGAATCACGCTCGTCAAATTACAATTGCCCGTGCGTTCGCCGTAGCCGTTGATCGTCCCTTGCACATGCACCGCGCCGACTTCTAAACCGGCCAAGGCATTCGCCACTCCGAGACCGATGTCATCGTGCGTATGCATGCCGATCGGACGCTTCAAATGTTCGCGCGCCACCTTCGTGATGGTCGCAATCTCGCCAGGCAAAGAGCCACCGTTTGTGTCGCACAAAACGATGATATCTGCTCCAGCCTCCTCGGCCGCCTTCCATGTCGCGATAGCATACTTTGGATCGAGCTTATAACCGTCGAACGCGTGCTCTGCGTCATAAACGACATATTTTCGATGCGACTTTAAATGCCGCACCGTATCCGCGATCATCGCCAAATTCTCCGCCGGCGTCGTTCGCAAAACTTCCTTCACGTGCAACATGGAGGTCTTCCCGTAAATCGTCACGACAGGCGTCGCGGCGTCGAGCAATAGCTGCACCTGTTCGTCGTCCTCAACGCGCACTCCTTTTCGCCGCGTCGATCCAAACGCCGCCAGTTTCGCGTTCTTAAACTTCTTCCGTTTCGCCTGTGCGAAAAATTCAATATCCTTTGGATTCGACCCCGGCCAGCCGCCTTCAATGTAATGCACACCGAACGCGTCGAGTCTTTCGGCAATTCGCAGCTTATCCGCGACCGAAAAATTGATGCCTTCACCCTGACTGCCATCGCGCAGGGTCGTGTCATATATTTCCACTTCAGGTCTCATAAAATCCGCCACAGCGGAACTCAGTATTTACGTCATGGAAGCTTCAATTGCACGAATTATCAAGGGAGCGGGCACCCTCAAAACCAGCTGGCACACGTGTGAATAATTCCCTCTGGTCTCAATGCAACTGCGCAGTAAGTTACCCTGTATGGCCGCTTCGCAGACTGCAAAACCACTGACTTGGGCATCCGGCTCCACGCCGGGCTTGAAAGCCGGCACTTCAATTATTCACAGGATGTCGCCCATCTCGATAACTATCCTGACCGCCGCAACCGCTCTCGGACTGGACCTCGCGATCGGCACCTTCGCCTCGGAAGCGACCGATGCCTTCTATTTTATGGCCGCTGCAGCCGGCGCTTACGTCGGGGGCTGGCGGTTCGGGTTGTTCTCTGTCGCACTAGGACTGCTGCCAAACGTCGTCCTCTTCAACACCCCACATTACTCACTTGCGATCGGTGTCTATGGTTGGGAACACGTTGTGGTAACCAGCGTCATAGCGGCGGTTCTCGCAGCACTTGTGGGGCGCCTGCGCAAAGAACAAGACGCTTTGAAAAACCTCAACAACGAACTCGAAATTCGCGTTAGCCATCGCACTGCCGAACTCAAGGAGTCCAATCGCCAACTCGAAGCCTTTTGCCACACCCTCGCTCATGACCTCCGCGCTCCGTTGCGCGCTATCCAAGGCTTCTCTCAGATTACACTCGCCGACCACGCTCACCAAATCGGCGACATCGGCATACAAGATCTAACCCGCATCGGCACCTCCGCCGAGATGATGGGTCGCCTTATCCACGACCTCCTCAGATACACCCAACTCGACCGCACTGAAATTGCACTAACCAAAATTAATCTCGAGGAAGTCATTGACCGCGTGCTGCAAATACTCGCGCCAGAAATCCATGACAAAAACGCTACAATTCAAATCGACCGCCCGCTTCCGGCCGTCACCGCCGATTTTGTCTTGCTCGAACAAATTTTCCTAAATCTTACTTCCAATGCCTTAAAATTCAGCCATGACAACGTCCCTCCTCAAATCCGCATCTGGGGAGAACCGCGCAATCAAACCGTTCGACTTTCAATCCAAGACTACGGCATCGGCATTCCTGCGGAATACGTGGAAGACGTTCGTCTGTTCGGCCCCTTCCAACGCCTGGAGGACCGCTCGAAATATCCCGGAACAGGCATGGGACTCGCTATTGTGAAAAAAAGTGTCGAACGCATCGGGGGCAATATCGGCGTCGAATCTCAACCGAACCAGGGCAGCCGATTTTGGATCGAACTTCCAAATTAAACAGCCTGAACTTTTTTGAATTGAGGCACTTTCACTTTCACTTTCACCAGCGACTTGTTAGCCTGCTTGCATGGATATTTTCTACAAAATTTTGAAAGCTGCGGTTGACGGGGGGGCCTCTGACGTCCATCTGAAGCCAAACACTCCGATTATTTTCCGAATCAACCGTCGCCTCGTCTCCGTCGATGGTCCGATGCCCACTGTGGAATGGATGGAAAATGTGGTGCCGAATATTTTACCCAAACACCTCCACAAAAAATTCGAGACCGATCGCGAATGCGACTTCTCCTACTTCGCCCCTGACATCGGCCGTTTCCGCACAAACGTCTTTTGCCAGCGCGGCCAACCCTGTCTCGCCATGCGTTTTGTGAAAACTCAGGTGCCGAGCTTTGACGATTTGGGATTGTTGCCAATCTTGAAGAGAATTGCAGAAGTGCCGCGCGGTATTGTCCTGCTCGCCGGCACCACCGGCTCCGGCAAATCGACGACGCTTGCGGCAATGATCGAACACATCAATAGCAACTCGCGCAAACACATCATTACGTTGGAAGATCCGATTGAGTACGTTTTCGAAGATAATCAATCCGTCATCGAACAGCGCGAAATCGGCCTCGACACGATGGCATTCGAAACAGGATTGAAACACGTGCTGCGCCAGGACCCCGATGTCATCATGGTCGGTGAAATGCGCGACTCGACCAGCTTCCAGGCGGCGATGAGCGCAGCCGACACCGGTCATCTCGTGCTCTCGACCGTTCACACCACGAACGCCGCACAATCGGTTGGTCGTATTCTCGACTTTTTCAAACCTGAAGAGCGCGACCAGATCCGTCGCCAGATCGCCGGCACGTTATACTCGGTCATCTGCCAGCGCATGGTGCCCTCGCTGGCCGGCAGCATGATTCCCGCTCAGGAAATTCTTATCAACACAGCGACCGTCCGTAAACTGATCGAAGAAAACCGACTCGAAAAACTTCCGGCCGCGATTGAAACCGGCGGCGAAGACGGCATGTTGAATTTCAACCAAGCGCTGTTCCAATTGGTGAAGGATGGAAAAATTTCCGAGAAAGAAGCACTTGCGAAAGCGACAAACGCGCAAGCGCTGGAAATGAATTTCCAGGGCATTTTCCTCACAGAAGGAAAACGCATTCTTGGTTAAACCGCTATCCCGCCTGCTCCGGCTCTTGTCAGACAAATACTGACAAGAAGTCGGGGCGGCAGCCGACTTACACCTTTTAATGGCGTGCTACCGTAAGCACCGTCATGTCCTCCAATAACATTGCGTTGAGTCCAGCCCGGCCCGCCGAAGTCGTTGTTTCCAACTTTGCGCTCCAGAGCAAATTCTTTTTGCAACAGGCGCACACGAACCGCTTCTTCCAAGGAATCGAACGTTGGACAAATGAGCCCGATCGCGCACTGGTTTTCTACGATGTTCAGGAAGCGCTCTATATCTGCCGCTGGCTTGGTCTCAGCGACGTGCGGATTGTTAGCGATCTCGAACACGTCGATTGCGTTTCAGCTCTCGCGTGCGTCGCGTAATCACGCCGGATGCAATTGCTCCGCGCGGGCTTCTTCGACTCGTTGCAATCGTGTGCCGTATACGCTCAAGCCGCCGCTGCTATTGCGCTTGAAGTCGCAAACTGCTGCTGCCGTCGCTCAGTAAACCTTTCCGGCCACTCGCCAGAATGAAAATGAATCAAGGTTTCGCCCAGTTCGCCGACAATTTCCAGGACTTTGCCTCCGTCAGATTTCCGACGTGCTATGATATGGATCGGTTCAACCACTTGCTGTTCAAGCCGCCGCTGACCGTCCTGCGTGGCGCGAATCGTCAGCACGTCATTGCACGCGTCGCTATGGTCAAGGGCCAGGCCTTCGAATGGGATTTCGCGCGCGACTTCGCGGTGCACGTTTTCAGGATCGACTGTCTCGATGGTGACAAGCGATCCTGCTAACATGCGCGAAAAATTCGCGCAAAACTTGTCCCATTCTGAGTCTCGTATTTCTTCTGTCATACCTACTCCTTTCATCAATGCGGCGAAGAAACCAAACCGAACTCTCGTTGCGCGCTACGGGCGCGCTCGAGCAGTTCAGCAACTTCTTCGTCTGTTGTTTGACTAAAATCTCTATACCATTGTCCGACTGAAGCAAAATCCTCCGGCAACGCCACTGCGACAATGTCGTCCACCTCGTACTTAAATTTGTTGAAAGTATCCCGCGCCGAAACAGGCACGGCCACAATGACGGCAGCTGGCGCGTGTGTTTTAACGCCATTCACTGCAGCGTGCATCGTCGCGCCTGTGGCTAAACCATCATCCACCAGAATAACTGTCTTGTGCGTGAGATTGAACGGTTGATGAGGATCTCGGTATTTGCTCTCGCGTCGCGCCAATTCCTGCTTCTCCCGCTGGATGACCGTTTCCAGCATTTGGGGTGGAACTCTCAGGGATTTCACGATGTCTTCGTTGATGAACGTTGTGTTACCTGAAGCGATTGCTCCCATCGCCAGCTCTTCATGTCCGGGCAAACCTAATTTGCGCACGATGAACAACTCCAGTGGCACTTGCAACGCCATCGCAATTTCAAACCCAACCGGAACGCCGCCTCGCGGGAGCGCAAGAATGACACCATCTTCGCGCCCGCGAAAACGTTTCAACTTTTCCGCCAACAACCGTCCCGCTTCAAAGCGGTCTCGGAATTGCAGCGTCATAGCTCGGGTTTATTCTCCTCCGGCATTGGCTTTGGCCCCTTCCACCATCGTGTCGTGTTCGGCTTCTTCAAGCCCCTCATTGACGAGTTCCTCGTTCGTCGTTTGCTCGTCGTTGGGCTCGGTGCGATCAACTTCGTGCCCGCTGGTTCCTGGATCTTCATCCCACGTTGTCAGCGCATTCACTGCTTCAAATTCGTTGTCGTCGTTTTCGTTGCCTTCGATGCCAACCAGTTCGCGCTTGGCTTCGAGAAAATCATCGCGTGTGTAATGATTCGGTTCCCGTCCATTGATGATGGAGATTTCGCGTGCGCGTTGAACCACCATTTCGCGAGTGACCGTGCCTAGCCCGCTGGCGTGGCACAATATTTTGCCGTGAGCTACTTCTGGTGCTTTCATATTGCAACCTACGCACGAACCAGCCGGACGCAAATGACAACTAACCTGCCTGAATCAGCTCCAACATCTGCCGGTCAAGCTTGTGTCCGCGCCAATTTTCATATGCAACATCTGCGCGTTCGCTGTCCAAAATTCCGAACGTACCGCGAAAATTCCACATCGACCATCCCCACCCTGCTTCCTTCCATAGGTCCAGCCAATCACGCATCCACGCCAACACCGCACCGTGCGGCGTGTATTTGAACGCGCCCCATTCTCCCACATGCACGCCACTGCCAGACCGCTCCAGCTCTTTCCAAGGCTGGATGTATTCGCGATGCAACCGTTCCTTGTCCCACATATCCCCGCTTTTAATCTGTAAGGGCCAGGCGGGTTCCGGCCACTTGTCTGAGCCGTGCATCCAATTCGCTTTGTAATGACTGACCCGTGTCGGGCCATATCCACGCGTGCTCTGTGCGATGCCAAGCGAAACGAAACTGCGGACGGGCTTCGTCCCCCACTTCAACCCGTCGGCAATAATTAACCGCCCCGAATCCTCGTGTCGGATCGCCTCGACCAACCGCTTCACAACACGTGCATAAATTTCTTCAGCAATATCGGAGGGCTCGTTCAAAAGATCAAAACTCAAACGAGAGTTGGGGATGCCTTTGTATCGTTTCGCAAAATGCGCCCAGTGGAATGCACTTGCGTCCAACGCCGCATCATCGCGCCATAAATCCAGCGGCTCTTTCGGCGGATTCACACAATAGCCCGGTGCTCGATGAAAGTTGATGTTCACATGAACGCCATATTGCCGTCCGAGCTCGACAGCCTGGTCAATGTGCTTCAACTCCGGTTCACGAATGCTCAGCCAATCGCGCGGATCGGTCCAACATAGATACGACAGCGGCAATCGAACAAAATTGAAACCCCAACCAGCAATCCACTCGAAATCACTTTCGCGAAACGGCGGATTCCCTTCTCGCCGTTGCACATATTGTTCGGTCAAGTTGAATCCACGCCAGCGCGGTAATTTCGACGCCTTTGCTGGAGGCAACTGGGGCGTCGCCCCAGCAGCGAGCGAACCGGTTGCATAACCCGCCCCAACGGTCGCGGTCAGCTTTACAAATTCACGTCTTGTCAGCGCCGCGTTCACGACGGGCACTTTATCGCTCGCGCTCCACCGTGAGAAGATTGTTTTCGCGCCAGATTCTGCAGCACCATGCGGGCTTGCTGCGACACGGTCGCGTTGTGGAAAAAGTCCGCGAGCGGAATTTCCACCTGGAACCGGTCGACCACCCGCGCGGCAACCTGCATCGCGCTGAGCGAGTGCCCGCCAATCTCAAGGAAATCCCAATCCGCGCCAACCTTTTCCATCTGCAGCACGTCCGACCAAATTTTCGCGATCTCATTTTCGAATGGAGTAGATGGCGCACTGTAAGCGCGCGCGGTCGCGGTTTGTGCGTCTGCAATCGGCGGCAACGCATTGCGGTCGACTTTGCCATTACTGGTGTGTGGAATTGCATTCATAACAACGTAAGCGGACGGTAGCATGTGAGGGGGGAGCGACTCTTTCAAAAAACCGTGAAGCTGGTCGGAAGTGATCGGCCACGCCGTTTGGATGTAGGCAGCGAGACGTTGCTCGCCTCGCGCAGATTTCGCCAAAACAACGACGCATTCCTCAATGGCCGGATGGCGGCTCAATGCGCTTTGAATTTCAGAAAGTTCAATACGCATGCCGCGCATTTTCACTTGATCGTCACGCCGTCCGAGGAATTCAATATTGCCGTCGGGCAAATACCGTCCGAGATCGCCCGTTTTGTAAATTTTTCCACGTAAACCGAATTGTGCCGGACGGGCGACAAAGCTTTGCTTCGAAAGTTTATCGGCGTTCAGATAGCCATGCGCAACACCATTGCCACCGACGTAAATTTCTCCGGCGGTCCCGATCGGAACCGGTTGCAACTCCTCGTTCAGAACCAACATCTCAGTATTGGCAATCGGCCGTCCTATGGGAATTTTCGCCGGAATGGCTTCATCACACTTGTAAACGCTGCACCAGACCGTTGCTTCAGTCGGCCCGTATTCGTTGAACAAATCAGCGCCCGGCACGCACTTTTGGTGCCTCACCACCAGATCGCGCGGACATTCCTCACCTGCGACAATTACCGTTTCCAAACTGTTTAACCGATCGGCATACGAAAGCAGCAGCGAATACACTGACGGCAAACAAAGCAGATGCGACACGCGCGATGTTTCAATCAAACGCGCCAGCGCGGCTGGATCTTTGACCTCCAAATCATTCGGCACCACCAACTCGCCTGCCTGCGACAAGGTCCAGAAAATCCCGGCAACAGAGCTATCAAACCAGTGCGGACTCGCTAACAAAAATGAACGCACCGGCCGCGCGTAATAATCCAACCTCGCCAGTGTTGAGTGCAACAAATTGCCGTGTGTCACCTGCACACCTTTCGGCACACCGGTCGACCCTGACGTGAATAATACATAGGCAAGATCGTTTGCCGTCACTGATGGAAAAATGTTTGCAACGGACGTTTGTTGTCCAGCCGTCATCAACTCGTCGATCCGCAAGACTTTCACCGCGCCCAGTTCATAATTGAGCGCCCGAGTCGCTAACACGGTGCAAACATTCGCCTGCCCCAAAATCGATTCCACGCGCGCGCGCGGTTGGTTCGGGTCAATTGGCACATAAGCCGCCCCTGCTCGCAATACGCCCAAGATGCCGAGCAGCGCCTCGACAGAACGCTCCGCAATTATCGCAACGCATTTGCCTTTTGCGTTGGCACCGAGGGCAGTTGCGATGATTTCCACCGCGTGCGCCAACTCGCGATAACTGATTTGATGTCCGTTCGCTGTCAGCGCAACTCTGTTTGGAACGTTAGCGCACGCGTTGTTGAAATACGCGAGAACCGACGTATCGGCAGCCGCGTTCGGCAGGTTCTTTCCGCGCGAAAGCTCCAATATTCTTCGCTGTTCCAACTGCGACATCGGGTTGAACTTTTCGTAACGACTGGTCGGGTCTGTCGCAATCGCTTCCAATGTCGCCGCGTAATATCCCGCCAACGCCTCGATTTGTTCTTGTCCGATTTCCGCCGGTTGAAAGTCAAACCGCAGCGAAATCTCAAGCGTCGCCGGATCAACCTGGAAGAACGCAAAGAATGGAAAATTTGTTGATTCGAAAAACTTGTCCTCAACAAAGGTCACGGCCCGGTTCTGAAGCACTTTCTCGTAAACATGGAAATGCACCATATCGAAGGCCGTTTCGAACAGCGAAACACCGCCCATCCGTCGCTGCATCTCCGCAAGTGGATAACGTCGGTGCGGCATCATCTCGCCGATGTGTTGAAAAATATCGCGAGCCAAATCACGCCACGAACCTCCTGCCAGTTTGATTCGGAAAGGCACGGTATTGAGGAACAGTCCGAGAATTTTTTCACCATCTTCTTCCGAAGGTCTACCTTCCATCACGAAGCCAGTCGTGACGTCCGTCTGGCCGCAAACAAACGAAATCACTTTCAGGTGCGCCGCAAGTAGCAAACATTTCAAAGGCAACCCTTCCTCTGCCGCCATCGTTCGAAGTTTTTCGGAAACGCCGCATGGCAGCGGCACGTTTTGAACGCGAACCTCGCCGATCGCCGCACCTTTGTCACTGCGTGTCCGCGGCAAATTCGTCGGCTGCAAATTTTCCAATCGCTTTAGCCAAAACTGACGCGAGTTCTCATCCTGAACAGTCGCTTGTTCCAACGCGATAAACCGTTTGTAACTAACCGTCGGAGCAGGCGGCACCGCACCGCCATTGAGCAGCGCCGAATAGCAATCGATCACTTCCGTAAGCATCGCCGCCAGACTCCAGCCATCGAGAATCGCATGGTGACTGCTGTAGCTAAGTTGAAAATGATCCTTGCCGCGCAAATGAACTTTCCACCGCAACAACGGTGCACACGAAAAATCGAAAGGGACTCCCTTCTCCTGTTCGATCCAGTTTTGAATCGCAGCATCCTGCTCCCCCGCATTGAGATGCTGGACGTCTTCAACACTGAACGGTATTCGAACGGTCTGGTGCACCAATTGCATCGGCTTCGAAAACCGCGACAATTCAAACGACGTCCGCAAAATCGAATAACGATCCCCCAGTTGTTGGATGGCACGATTGACTTTGGCGGCATCGAATTGGCCGCTGATTTTGTAACTGAAAATATCGTGGTAAACTGCCGAGCCCGGATCGAGCTGGCCGTGATAAACCATTCCAATTTGCAACTGCGACATCGGGTATGCGTCCTCGACATCCACCGTCAACAACTTCGTGTCGCTCTCGCTGATGAGTTGCGCCTCATCGTTGGACCGCGTCGATTCCTGTCGCACGTGCAGCAAGTCGACGATGTTTCCCGCCCTGAACAAATCGGCTGCGGTGAAATGAACGCCGGCTTTGGCCGCGCGCGACACCACTTGGATGCTGCGAATCGAATCGCCTCCCAATTCAAAAAAGCTGTCGTGAATTCCAACTGGCTCCACGTTCAACACACCCTGCCAGATCTCGGCCAAAATCTTTTCCTTGGGATTTCGCGGCGCCACATACGGGTGCGTCAGATGCGGTCGGCATCGATTTGGCGGCGGCAAAGCGTTTCGGTCCAGTTTCCCGTTCGTCGTCAAGGGAAACGATTTCAGCGCGACGAACTTTGCCGGAACCATGTAGGTTGGCAGCTTATCGGACAAAAAATTGCGCACGGCGGTAAAGTCAGCCACCGCGCTCCGCCAGATCACGTAGGCGACGAGCTGCTTGTCTTCGTCCGGCGTTTTCCTCAATAAAACCTTACAGTCGGCAACTTCTGGATGCTTGTTGATCGCGGCCTCGATGTCGCCGGTCTCAACGCGAAACCCGTGGATCTTCACCTGATCGTCGTTTCTGCCGAGATATTCCAATTCGCCGTTATCCAATACACGCGCGCAATCGCCCGATTTATACAAACGGCGACCCGGCAAAGGACAAATTGGATCGGGAATGAAACGTTCCGCGGTCAATTCAGCCCGATTTAAATACCCAATCGCTACCCCTGCTCCACCGACGTAAATTTCACCTTCACCGCCGCGTCCAACCGGCCGCATGTCCGAATCCAGAACATGCACCTGCAAATCCGGAATCGGCACACCAATCGGACTTCCCCGCCCGCGCTCGACGTCCGCTCGTGTGATTCTTCGGAACGTCACATGCACTGTTGTCTCCGTGATGCCGTACATGTTGATCAACTGCGGTTGGCTGTCGCCATGTCGCTCGATCCACGGTCGCAAAGGCGCAAGATCCAAAGCTTCACCGCCAAAAACGACGCAACGTAAACTCAATTGCAGCTGTTCACGCGCGTTCTCTTCCGCTGAGATCAATTGTCGAAAAGCCGATGGCGTTTGATTCAACACCGTCACTTTTTCCGCGCTCAGCAAATGATAAAATGTTTCCGGCGTGCGACTGACCCAATACGGCACCACCACAACGCGACCACCATAAAAGAGCGCACCCCAAAGTTCCCAAACCGAGAAGTCGAAACCATAGGAATGAAACAACGTCCAGACATCATCCTTCGTGAACCGAAACCAGTGCTCGGTTGAAGTAAATAAACGTGCCACGTTGTAGTGCGACACCACCACCCCCTTCGGCTTGCCCGTCGACCCCGAAGTATAAATCACGTAAGCAGGCCAATTCGACAGAACGGTGATATCCAGATTTTCCGTTTGCTCGCGTTCCAACGTCGGTTGCCAATCGTCGAGGTCGAAAACAACTTGTGGCGTTTCTTGGAGCTTCGCCGCGACGCTGCGTTCCGTGATCACCAGCGCGACACCCGCGTCGTCCATGATGAACTTCAGCCGTTCCCACGGATAAGCCGGATCCATCGGCACATAAGCCGCGCCCGACTTCAGCACCGCCAGGATCGCGACCACAGTATTGAGTGAACGGTCCAGGAACAGCCCCACGCGCGAACCTGGTTTGACGCCCGAAGCGCGTAACAAATGCGCCAGTTGATTACTGCGCGCGTTCAACTCCTCGTAACTGAGCGTGGTGCCGCCGCAACTCGCTGCAACACGTCCCGGTGACTTGCAGCTTGCCGCTCAAAAATTCGTGCAATTCCGCCAGCCTGCCATTCGCGTTGTCGCGAAGCGCTTCCCGATGGGTTGCAAACCGCTGGCGCGGGGGCCTCTTTCTCTAGGGTCGCCATCCGCGGAATTATGAACCGCACCCGCTTCGTTAAAATCAGGGTTGTTCCGAAACGAATGCAGTTGCAAGCGACGAACAACCGTAGGTTAAAACCCGAGTCACGACCGAGATGTGATGCGAAAAATGCGCGCGGTCGCAGTCGCATTATATAAATGCGAGCAGCAATCGACGAAGAGCGAACCTATAAGGGCAAACTAAACTAACGCAATCGCTGGCAAGCGTCTTTGACGATCCAACGGGTCTTCTCCAGCGCGCACACGGCCGCCGCACTATCTTTGCCGGTGATTGCAACCACGATGCGCACAGCGCGCTCGCGCAACTTCTTGTTGGAGGCGTTCATGTCCACCATCAAGTTGCTGACCACTTTGCCGATCTGCACCATCGAAAGCGTCGTCAACATATTCAGGACGAGCTTCGTTGCCGTTCCCGCTTTGAGCCGGGTTGAACCAGTCAAAACTTCGGGACCGACTTGCGGTGCGATCACGATGTCAGGCATCGATTTCGCTGGAATGTCCAGGTGCGGATTGAAACAAAGGAAAACAGTTTTCGCACCGCGCTTCTTCGCGGCATTCAGCGCACCCCAGACAAACGGCGTGCGTCCACTCGTTGCAATGCCGATCACCGTATCGCGCTTATTCACGCCACGATTGTGAATCGCTTCAATGCCCGCGATGACGTCGTCTTCCGCCCCTTCAACAGAACGCCACAATGCGCTCTGTCCGCCAGCGATGATGCCTTGCACTTTGTCCGGCGGAACACGGAACGTCGGAGGGCATTCCGAAGCATCGAGAACACCCAGTCGCCCGCTCGTTCCCGCGCCGACATAAAGCAACCGTCCACCACGATTGAATGAATCAACAATGAACTCAACCGCCTGCTCGATCCTTTTCGATTCCTTCAGCAACGCGCCCGGAATCTGGTTCTCTTCTTCGATCATCAACTCGATTGCTTTGCTCAACGGCAGTTTATCGAGGTTCAGCGAACGCGGATTGCGTTGTTCCGTCGGCGACAAAGTCGTCGATGTCGGGAAAATGGAAGTATCGATTTCCGATTTGTGAACGACGATCGGCACATATTTACGGGTGAGCACTTGCGCGCCTTTGCTGAAACGTTCCTCAGCAAGTTCGATCGTTCCCCAAATACTTTCGCGCTTCGACGGCGTGACGAACGCCTTCGGCCACATCTTCATCAGCTTGGTGCGAACCAGCGCGGAAAATTTCGGCTGCTTGAGCAATACGCTGCCGGCAAAAACAAATTCAACAGACGCATTTGCCTTCACCAGGCGCTTCGCGCAATTGACTCCGTCGACCGCGAGACTTTCTGCCGCGCTCTCCAAAATGTCCTTGGCAACCTTGTCGCCCCTTTGCGCCGCTTCGAAAACTTTGATCGCAACGCGTGCGATGTCGGGTTTGGACGCTGTCTTGCACCAATCGATCAAATCGTCGGGCTGATTCAGCAAAAGAAATTCCAGGACAGAACGACCGAGCAAACCCAATTCACCGTCGCGGTCCAGATAGTAGACAATCGCCTTCAAGGCACGCAGCCCGATTTCATAACCGCTTCCCTTGTCACCGATGATATGTCCCCAACCGCCCAGACGCGCCGTCTTCCCTTCGCGCGTGCGTCCGAAACAGCACGAACCGGTTCCGCTCAAAATCAGGACACGCGCCTGATACTTGTGCGCGTTCACATTTTCGGCCGCGACTAGGGCAGGCTCCAAGTCGTTGGTCGCGTAGCATGGTATTTTAGGCCAGACTTTCGCTGCCGCTTCCCGGACACGCTCACGGTCGGACTCGTTTCGCGCACCGGCAATACCAATAACAATACCCGCCAAAGGAGGCATTGATTCGGTTTGAATAGTGCGGACACGTGTAAAATGTTGGATGAGTTGGTGATCGTCCATTAATCGGACGTTCGCCGGACCATATTCCGCGCGTATGCACGGAAGGTCATCGCCTTGACACAAGAGAACGGTGCTGCGCGTGGCGCCGCATTCAATCCCGAGCAAGGCACTAGGTTGGGTTTCTATTGCCCCGGACATTTTGGATTTGGGTTTAGGTTTGGGTTTAAATTTA
This sequence comes from uncultured Verrucomicrobiae bacterium, assembly GCA_963702845.1. GTDB lineage: Bacteria > Verrucomicrobiota > Verrucomicrobiia > Limisphaerales > Palsa-1400 > JAICXV01. Next base: position 3,659,880 of record OY969763.1, read on the forward strand.
CGTTTTGGTTTTTTCAAACGCACATTTCAGACGCACATTAATACATTGTCAACGAACCGTTTTCCACGTTTTTCTACGGTTTAACGTCATTTTTCTTTCGATAGCGATGGTGTATGTTACAACACGCCCCGGTAGCAAGGGAAAGCTCATTTAAACCTTTTTACCCGTATTATGACCGCCGCCGAACGCGAAATCCTGGCCACTCTGGAGCAAATCCAATCTGCTGTCGCACACATGCGCACCGCCAATCCCAAGCCGGACTTAAAGCCGCTGTTCGCAAAATTAGACAACCTTACCAAAAGCCTTCCCAGGGAAACCGACCCGCAACTCTTGCACTTCCTCCATCGCGGCAGCTACGAAAAAGCGCAGCAATGGTTGCAAGCGCAAAACTGAGGTCACCTCAGTCACATCCCCTATCTGCACGTCCGGTTTCGACGGATAGCTCTGCCTACAAGATGTTAATAAAAAGTAACAAGAACGTCTTGAACTATGACAAGAGCTTCGACAATGTCGCACTGCGAATCTTCGGATGCCGCGGAAATGAAACCTAAAGCTGCCGCAACGTATTTAAGCCTCCTCGTCCCTTCCGGTCTCTTTTTTGCGATACTTTGGTCATGGCTCGCTCCGAACCGCTTCTACCACTGCGCTGACCCGGTTCCGATTCAGTCCTTCATACCGCCCTTTCTGCATAACCATGCTGGCAGATACATTGACTCCTTCATCGCACCAGAAATTGCCGTTTACATGACCTGGCTGACGTTCCTCATCCTTGCGCTCGTGCTACCCTTGATCGCGAGCTTCGCCATTGTGCGCGCGTTCCGTTTCAACCGCTGGCGCGAAGTCCGCCGCGCCGCCACGTCACGTCCACCCACCATGCGCGCTAATTCGATGACGCGAGGGAAATAAATTCCCTTCCTGCGCTTCACCCGTGTTCATTCGCTGTTTCATCAGTGGCAAAAAAATCTTTAGCCTTCAGCCTTTAGCCGTTAGCCTTTCTTAAGAATGTCCGCCTCAAAACAGCTCAAAGAAAGCCAGCGCGCTGCCCAGAAACATCACGAACTGATCGCCGAACTACAGGAATTGGTTCAAGACATCACCCGCTGCGAAAAAACGATCACCGCACTGCAAATCGAGTTGAATGAGACGAACGCGAAATATTCCGGCCAACGAAACACCAAACAAGACGTCGAATTTCTGACCGTGTTACTAGATTGCTCTAAACGCAAACTGGCCTGGGAAAAACAAATCGCGAGCCTGCAGAAACGCACGCCTGAACTGCTGGAACGGATGACCAGCTTCCTGAACGACCCGGTCAACCCACCGAGCAACGAATCGCGCGCGCAGATTTTGGAATCACTCCAAGCCGTTCAATCCACCATGGAAAAACTCCAAACCATCGGAGTTTCGTAGAGCTCGATGATATTCTCCCATTTGAATCTTGGAGCTTGAAGCTTCTTTGAATTTTGGAGTTTGAAGTTTCCTACCCGGCCCTTCACGCGCCAATAATCTTCTTCACCAACACCCTAGCCGTCGTCACTGGTTGCGGCCCAATCTTGTACGCCTCGTGCAACATTGCCAGCGCTTCAGCCAGCTTCTCGTTGCTGTTATAATGGACCGTTGCGATCGTTTCCCCCGCCTTCACGGCATCGCCAATTTTCTTGTGCAATTCCAATCCAACCGCGAAATCGAGCACATCCTCCTTCTTATTGCGCCCCCCACCCAGGACCAGGCTGGCGACGCCGACCTGTTCGCATTGCACACTCTGGATATAACCGCTCACATCCGCCTTGAAATCGATTCTGTTTTTCGCTGTCGGCAAACGTGACGTGTCATCAACCACCTGTGCGTCACCCTTTTGCAACTGCACCATTTCGCGAAACCGATTCAGCGCCTCGCCGTTCATGATCATTTCTTCGGAAAGTTTCATCCCGTCCTGCACTGATGCAACGCGGCCGGCCAGATAAAACATCGACGCCGCCAACCCGAGCGAAAGCGCGCGCAAATCTTCGCTCATTGGCTTGCGGTCACCGTGCAAAATCTCGATGCATTCCAAAACTTCGAGCGCATTACCAACACATCGGCCGAGCGGCTGATCCATATCAGTAATTAACGCCGCCATTTTCTTGCCCATGCGTTCGCCGGTATCGACCATCATTTGCGCAAGCAACTCGGCGTCCTCCTGCCGTTTCATGAACGCGCCCGAACCGGTCTTCACATCCAACACCAGCGCATCGATTCCCTCCGCCAACTTCTTGCTCATAATGCTCGCGCAAATCAGCGAAGGACTTTCGACCGTCCCCGTCACATCGCGCAACGCGTACATCTTTTTATCCGCCGGCACGATCTCGGCCGTCTGCCCGACAATCGCGCAACCGCATTGCTTCAAAACGGACATAAACTCATCCGGCGACAAATTCACATTAAAACCCGGAATGGCTTCGAGCTTATCAAGCGTCCCGCCCGTATGGCCCAAGCCGCGACCACTAATCATCGGCACGGTCAGCCCACCGGCCGCCACAATCGGCGCCAGAATCAAAGAAGTCTTATCCCCTACTCCACCGGTCGAATGCTTATCAACCTTTACACCCGAAATCTCCCGCAAATCCATGACCTTACCGGACGCCAACATCGCCTCCGTCAAAGCAGCGGTTTCAGCCGTAGACATGCCCTTCAACAAAACCGCCATCATCCAACAAGCCATCTGGTAATCGGGCACATCTCCGCGAGTGAAGGCTTCGACCAGTGAGGTAATTTCTTTAGGGGTAAGCTCCGCTCCATCGCGCTTTTTGCGGATCAAATCAACAGGACGCATTGCCATTATTAAACCGCAAAAAACACACAAAACGCAAAGCTATTCCACGTATCCCAAGTCTCCGCGTATCGCAGGTTTCCAAACCTGCTGTATCGCCGGTTTCCAAACCGGCAGACGTAAGAAATTTCAAAACCATAAAAACTTACCCCAAACCTCCGTCAACAACACACCTCCATCAATCCCTCTCGACAATCATCAACCGAATTTTAGGATGAAATCGTGGAACGCCCCGACGACGACCAAACAAACCGCGGACTCGATCGAGTTCCCCACGAACTTCGTGCCGACGGCATCAAAGCCGATTCCCGCACGCCACTTCGCTCAGGCATCCACAGCCGCGGATACTTGCCCCACATCAAACGCGAAGGCGCATCTTACTTTGTTACGTTTCGTCTGGCTGGTGCGTTACCAAAAGAAGTTCTACTGAGATTCGAAGCCGAAAAAGCCCCCCGATTACGGTGTGTCGCAGCCGTATCGCCGGTTTCCAAACCTGCCGTATCGCCGGTTTCCAAACCGGCAGACGTAAGAAATTTCAAAACCGTAAAAATTTACCCCAAACCTCCATCAACAACACACCTCCCAATCCCTCTCGACAATCATCAACCGAATTTTAGGATGAAATCGTGGAACGCCCCGGCGACGACCAAACAAACCGCGGACTCGAGCGAGTTCACCACGAACTTCGCGCCGACGGCATCAAAGCCGATGCCCGCACGCCACTCCGCTCAGGAATCCACAGCCGCGGTTACCTACCACACGTCAAACGTGAAGGCGCATCTTACTTTGTTACATTTCGCCTGGCTGATGCGTTACCAAAAGAAGTCCTGCTGAAATTCGAAGCCGAAAAAGCCCAACGACTGCGACGTTTGGACTTAATGATTAAACGCGGCGAAAAGTCGAACGTTACCTTGATTGCGGGCACGGAGCTTGTCATCTCCGACGCCCCGATATAGCCGAGTTGGTCGCCAATGCCCTGAAGTTTTTCCACAACGAACGTTATTTACTGAACGAATGGGTCGTCATGCCCAATCACGTCCACGCGCTGCTTTGGCCAATGCCCAACCATTTGTTGAGCGAGATTCTAAAATCCTGGAAACAGTTCACATCCAGAAACGCAAAGCCGATTCTGAAACTCGATGGGGAAGATGAGTTCTGGCAACGAGAATTCTACGACCATTGGATACGTAACGACGACGACAACGCGCGCATTGCGCGATACATTCGTAACAATCCGGTCACCGCAGGCTTGTGTGCGCGGACGGAAGATTGGCGATGGAGTAGTGCCAATGCTCAGCCGACTTAGCAAGTAATCGATATCTCGAGGCCTGCCGATTTGGAAATCGGCGATACGGCAGGTTTGGAAACCTGCGATACTCCAAGGAACGCTTTTCCTTTGCGACAGCTCCACGCGCAAGGTAGGTTTGATTTGCCATGAAAAACATCATTTCCACCTCATGCATCGTGGCCGCTTTGCTCCTGCAAACAATCCACCTCCATGCCGACCAGGTGGACATGCAAAATGGCGATCGCTTCATCGGCAAGGTCCTCTCGCTCGATACGAACACGCTCGTTTTGAAAAACGAGAACCTGGGCGCCATCCGATTGCCGCGCGCCAAGGTGTCAAACGTGACGTTTGGTTCGAACACGGCAACAAACGCGGCACCGGCGGCGATCGTCCCAAACAGTCAACCGCCAACACCAGCGGTCGTCACGACAAACGACCAGGCCGATTTGGCCGCTTCCCTCAAAGCGCTCGGCGCGAACACGAACTTTATCAAGCAGGTGCAATCGCAATTTCTCGCCGCCGCCGGTCCCGAAGCAAACGCCAAGTTCAACGAAATGGTCTCCGGTATGATGAGCGGCAAAATGGACATCAATGGCCTTCGCGCCCAAGCGAAACAAGCCGCCGCCAACCTGAAGCAATTGAAACGCGAAACAGGCGACGACACCGGCATGCTGGACGGCTACCTTTCAATCCTCGAAAACTTCTTACAAGAGAGTGCGCCCAGCACTAATTCTCCGCCCCCGAAAGCAAAACAGAACTAGACCATCGCGCGTCGTCGCGCCTTCGTCGCCCCGAAACCTCCCCTGTCCGCCATAGCCTTCGGCGACGGCGGAACGCCAGAAATTTGCAACTTCTGGACTCCGCTCTCTTTCTCAAAAACACGCACCCTTTAAATCCCTTGTTCGCTTATTAAAAATCTGCGAACGCTTGTCGTATATTAATAGTTGATATGCGAGCAAAGCTGCAAACGTGCATTTTGGTTTTGGTGCTTGGCGGCCTGTGCCTTGGCATATTCAGTTTCGTTGGCGATCGTCTGCAGCCTCACTGGGTGCTCCAGCTTGGCGGTGCTGATTATGGGCTGTGGGTTATAAAATCGAACGTATTTTTGCTTTTCCGCAGTGCGCAGTTCGAGATTTCACGTTTCATAGATACGACAGCTCTTTCCATGCTCGCGCTTGGCTTAATGGTAGGCATGTGGGCTCGGCACAGAGGACGAGGGCGATATGGCGCGTCTAACTAACCGCTCCAGCCAACACCCGCCGCTCTTGGCATTTCCATTCCGGCGGATATTCTGTTGTCACTGGCTGCGGCCACGTCCCGCTCCGGCGGCTGCGGCTGAGCTGAAATGTGAGGCATATACAACATGAGTGACGTTCGGCCATTAAACCGTGCCGTGTTCGTGCCCGATTGGGTGTTCATCGTGTTATTTGTGACCACCCTCATTGGTTCTATCGTCACTCAGACCGTTTGGTTCCTTGTTGGCCTTGTCGTTGCAATTCTCGTACAAGGTTTTTACGTTTGTCTGATTGCCCGTTGTCCCAATTGCGGCGCTCGTGGCTTTTTATTGCGCGGTGGCGAAACAACGGGATACGATCGCCCATATCGCCTGCATTTGGAGTGCCGACGTTGTCGCACGCTTTTTGACACAGGCCGGATTCGGAAGAACGAGTACTCTAATTAGCTCATGATGAAATCGGTGCCTAACGATGGCGCTTCAGCGCCTATGAGGTTTGTCAATACGTAGTGTGCGTCGATGATAGTTTTTTTGGGGTTGATCGCGCGGAGCGCAGTGGAACGAAGCGCAGTCGCGCGCGGCAGGCGGTTGGACATTGGTTCGATCCGCACCTGTTGTTCTTCTCGAGTCTCCGCTTATCTGTTCCTCTTCAAAGTTCCTTTCTTATTTCTCTCAAAGCAGGTTGCGTGAAGTTTGCTGCATCGGTGTCGCCGCGTTTTGTGTGTCGGGAGTTTGTCCCGCACCAGCTCCTATCCGGACAGTTGAGATAAGACTCAACGCCCACTGTGTCTTACTTGCCTGACTGCGGCGACCGGGGAGTCCGCCCCTTCTAACGGACGGATGAACGCAAGGTTCACCAGCTGAAGCTACGGACTGGACTCGCCCGATCGCAAATTGTTTCACGCTCTTAACTCTGGAGGTTCTACTCACGAAAAAATTAAATGTGGTTCACACGCCGACCCAGCCGAGGTCTGCCATGGTGCAACGGCCGGTTCGCCAGCGCCAGAGGTCCACGGCCAGTTGCCGGGCAAGGGCAATGACAGTTTTCTTCTTCATGGCCGTGCCGGCGGCAAGTTTGGTTTTCATTTTAAGTGCGGCCTTCCACCCCGGTTGCCACATCAGAAAACGCCAGACCGCTTCCACCAGGATCGCTCTGACTCGTCCGTTGCCCATGCGATCGATGCTGCCGACGCGCCGTTTGCCTCCTGAACTGTGTTCGCCCGGGCAACATCCGGTGTAGCTGCCAATCTGTTTGCGATTGTGGAAGCGCTGCCAGTCGCACACTTCGCCTTCCAGTGTCACAAGAGTGATCTCGCCAAGGCCCTTGGGCCGTGGTTGTTCTTTGACCCGCGCAATCAGTTCCTCTTCCAGTTCCTGCCGTTGTGTCTCCATGGCGACGAGGACCTCGCGGAGCTTTTCGAGAACACTGAGCAGCCACGGATCGAGGGTGGAAAGTTTTTTCCAGTTGCGCGCTCCCCACCAGCGATGGGGCAGTTTGACGTGGCTGTATTCGGCGGCTTGGCCGTGACCGCGATTGGCGAGCATGCGAATGGCTTTGTTGAGGAACTGTCTTCGTCGCGTGCCTTCGCGCTGGCGCTGCTCTTTGTCCGAAGGAATGCGGATGGGTGCAAGTTCGTTGATGTTGCCATCAACCCAGCGAGAGAGGCGCAGGCAAAGAGCGCGCGCGTCCAGCTTGTCGGTCTTGCGCTGGCCGTTGAGGGCAATCGGCGTGATCAAAAAACTTTGCGCACCGGCGGCGACCAGTTCGCGATGGAGCACGAAGCCGAACCCACAGCTTTCCTGCACGCAGAAAACTTGCAGGCCTTCGCTGGTCCACTTCTGAACCTGGGCGATGAGTTGCTCACGGCTGAATTTGCGTGGCGCTTGGGGTGAAGCGTGATCACGTTGGGCTACCGCCATGATGAACTCCAGATGCACGTCCAGGCCAAGCTTGAGAGCCGGTTTGCCGGCAAGCAGCACAGGACGTGGCAAAGGCTGGCGCGGCGGCACGTTTGCCAGCTTGCCCGCGGCAGGCACGCTGGTTAGGGTTGGGACTGTCATGTGGGGTTTGAGTAAATATGTTTTCATTTTCAAAAACATCGTGACCCCGTGTGGGGCTGCGACTCAACCCTTCATGACATCTGACCGCGGGTTGACGCTGCGTTTACAATCCTTTGGTCAGCGGCCCGGCGGTCGCTGAGCTGAACGTTAAAGCCCCCTCAACCTCCCCTGAATAATCACGCGCGGCTTCGTTGCGACCAGATACCGCAACGCATTCGCCGTATCGTCTCCGCCGACCCCATCGTCGTCGGCATCGACCCGTTCGAGAGCGCGCAACGCAGAAAAAGCAACTGACTATTTTACACAAAATGAGCCAAGCCACTACACCGCAACCTCTTCCTCCAAAAACAAAAAATTTCACTTAGACAGCCTTTGTCCAAGTGACCTTGTTAGACTTCTCTTCGAAAAGTATATGACATGAACATAAATACGAACAACGCCACCGCCGCAAGCGACCTGCCCTCAACCGCGTCTGCCGCCGTGCGTCACCATAGTAACGGCGTCGACCAACCTCAGAACTATCAAATTTCGAATCTCAAATCGCCGAAAAATCAAACTCCGACACCACAAAAACAACCGACGAATCCGCGCCAAACTGCACCAAACCGCGGGAAATCTGACCAACAAAATAATCGGAGCCAAAGCTGGCGATGTGGAATGTCACCAACTGTCACTAAATGTCACCGATTTTTTAATCCAGCCTTCTGGATTCCGAATCCTTCGCTTCCTTCGCGTTCTTCGCGCGAAATCCCTTCGGACACCGGCGGACACCTCTGGACTCAATTTAAAAAAGATAGTTTAACGATCGGATGTCCGGCATGTCACCTTCTGACACCTTCTGTCGGCTTTTGTCGCCTTCTGACATCAAAAAAAGGATTCTTTTTCATTTTCGAGCCATCGGCGGGAGTAGAAAAATTAAACTCCTGCTGCACAGAACCACGCGCGCTCAATGGAGGAATTAAACTTCTTTAAACTTCTTTAACCCTAAAAAAAGGAATCCTTTATTTTAACGTGACTTCCACAAATCGAAACCGACCTCAACTAAACCAATGAATACTGACACAGAGTTTTTGACAACGACCCATCGGCGATTTCAGGCCAAGCCCTATGCCATTTAAATATTTCCACCACATCGGAATGCGAAAAAATATATCGGATTGGCCGCAATTTTTGGCTACGTTGCTACGTCTAATCGTTTGACCATGTTCGCGTACTTTAAAATGGCCTTCGTTTTTTCTGCTGCCTTGCTGCTCACGCTCAAGGTTGCGGCAGAACCGCTTCGCTTCAACCACGACATTCGTCCAATCCTGAGCGACAACTGTTTTCGCTGCCACGGCCCCGATAAAAATCAGCGCAAAAAAGGTATGCGCCTGGATGTCCGCGAAGATGCTCTTCAACATAAAGCCTTTGTTCCTGGCAAGCCCGAGGATAGCAAACTCGTCACCCGCATCTTCTCGACTGATCCCGATGAGCTGATGCCTCCACCCAACTCGAATAAGAAACTCACCGACGAACAAAAGAATATCCTCAAGCGTTGGGTCACTGAAGGCGGACAATACGAACCGCACTGGGCCTATATTAAACCGGTCAAAGCGCCCTTGCCCACGGTCAAAGACAAGCAGTGGGTTAAAAATCCAATCGACACTTTTGTCCTGCACGAGTTGGAAGTAAAAAAATGGAAGCCGTCTCCTGAAGCAGACAAACGCACGTTGCTCCGTCGGCTCAGCCTCGATCTGACCGGATTGCCACCAAGCATCGAAGAGGTGAACGCTTTCCTGCACGACAAGAGCGCGAACGCTTACGAAAAACAAGTCGATCGCCTGCTCGCGTCGCCGCACTTCGGCGAATGCATGGCCGTTCCCTGGCTCGATGCCGCGCGTTTCACCGACACCGTTGGTTATCACGGTGACCAGAATGAACGCATCTTCCCCTACCGCGATTACGTCATTAATTCGTTCAACAAAAACAAACCGTTCAACCAATTTGCCATCGAACAGCTCGCCGGTGACCTCTTACCGAAACCGACCGACGAACAGATGGTTGCCACCGGCTTTAATCGTTTGAACATGATGACGCGCGAAGGCGGCGCACAAGCGAAAGAATATCTCGCGAAATATGGCGCAGACCGCGTCCGCACTGTGTCCGGCGCGTTCCTCGGTTCAACGATGGCTTGCTGCGAGTGTCACGATCACAAATATGATCCATTCAAGACGCGCGATTTCTATTCGATGAAGGCGTTCTTCGCCGACATCAAGCAATGGGGAGTTTATTCGGATTACGGTTACACTCCTAATCCGGAACTAAAAGGTTTCGGCAACGAACATCCGTTCCCGCCTGAAATCGAAGTCCCCAGCCCATATCTGCAGGCACGCCTGACCAATTTCCAGAATCGCATCGATACAGCCATTACAGCGTCATCGAAGAAGATGACAAAAAAACAAAAGCAGGATTTCGACGCCTGGCGTAACTGGTCTCTCACTTTCATCAAGACCGAAACCAACGGTTGGGTTACGCCCAAACCATCGGTGAAGTACGCAAAGAAAGAAATGAACACCGAGCCGAACACGAACTTTCTAGTTGAAGCGAATGGCAATATCCAATTCCTCGGCAAACCGGGCGAGACGGATGTTTCCCTTTCCCTCAGCAATACTGTTTGGCTCTCGGCGATCCGCGTCGAGTTGCTCTCGGATAAGAAACTAAGTCCCACTTCGACGAAGCGCCGCGAAAAAGACGCCAGCATCTCGTTCACCGCCGACCTTGAGCAAAACGGGCAACCGAAAACGATCGGGTTTCACCATGCCGAAGCCGACCACAAACAGGAACGGTTCTCAAACGGGGCTTCTACAGTCGGTGTCGAAGACATGTGGAAACCAGATCCCGATCGCACCAACGAACTTCAAACCGCCGTCTGGGTGTTGCAGAACCCGATGCACGTATCGCAGGTTTCTCCCGATGCAATCGGGACCGTATCGCAGGTTTCCAAACCTGCCGTATCGCAGGCTTCCAAGCCTGCAGGGACAAATAGCGCAACCAACTCCAGTCCCACCCTCCACCTCCACTTCAAAGAAAACGGCATCGCTGCCATCCGCATTTCCGTTTCACCCTTCGCTGCCGCTGCTCCGCTTGAAAGCGGTGCCCCCGCAACTGTCGTCAAAGCGCTCCACGCCCATTTCGGCGCCGACCGCGTGCGATTGCAAACCACTTACTTCCTAAGTACCGCGTGGGACACGAACACTTTGGCTGACGTTCGCAAATTGGAACGCGAAGCTCTCGAATGCCGCAACGGACGCGCGTTCACCATGGTGACAAAAGAAATGGAACCAATGGTCACACACATTCTGCCTCGCGGTAATTGGCAGGACGACAGCGCTCCGATTGTGCAACCCGCGATCCCCGAGTTTCTGCCGACCATTGCGAATCCAACCAATCGACGCCTGACACGGCTGGATTTGGCCAAGTGGATTGTGTCCCGTGAAAATCCCCTCACCTCACGCGCGATCGTTAATCGCATGTGGAAACAATTTTTCGGGACCGGCATTTCCACGACCGTTGAAGATCTTGGCACACAAGGCGACCCACCGAGCCATCCCGAGTTGCTCGATTGGCTTGCAGTGGAATTCCAGGACAGCCACTGGGACGTGAAACATATGGTCAAACTCTTAGTCATGTCCTCGACCTATCGTCAGGCCTCCAACCTGCGCTCTCCGATGCGGGAGGAAGACCCGAACAATCGCCTGATCTCGGCCCAATCTCCGCGCCGTCTCGACGCCGAATTCGTCCGCGACAACGCATCTGACCATTTCCGGCCTGATTAATTTGCAAATCGGCGGCCCGAGCGCGTTCCCCTATCAACCCGCCGGCTACTACGCCAACATTCAATTTCCTGATCGCGATTACATCGCCGACAAAGACGAACGCCAATATCGCCGCGGCATTTACGCACACTGGCAACGCACCTTCCTCCAACCAATGCTGGCCAACTTCGATGCGCCCGCGCGCGAAGAATCCGTCTGCACCCGCAACATCTCGAACTCTCCGCAACAAGCGCTCACATTGTTAAACGATCCAACGTTCGTTGAATCAGCGCGCGTCTTCGCTCAAGACGTCTTAACCCAAAGGAAAAAAAGCGATGGAGACCGTTTGGAATATGCGTTCGAAAAAGCCCTCGCCCGTCCGGTGAAACAAAAAGAAAAAGATTCATTGCTCGGTTTCCTGAACACACAACGCTTCGACGTTTCGGAACACAAAGACGATCCGGATAAGTTTCTGCACATCGGATTGGCAACCCCGTCCGGCACACTCGACAAAAACGAGCTCACCGCGTGGACGGAAGTTTGCCGAGTGATTTTGAACCTGCACGAAACCATCACGCGTTATTGATATGAATCATTTTGATCCAGACAAATTCGCGCAATCAATCAACCGCCGTACTTTTTTGCGGAACGCCGCCTACGGTCTCGGCGGCCTCGCATTGGCTTCCTTACTTGATCCCGCCATCCTGAGCGGCGCACAAGCGGCGATAGTGAAAAACGGCAAATGGCACGGCATCGTCAATCCACCGCACTATCCGATTCGCGCGCGCCGAATCATTCATCTCTGCATGGCCGGCGGCGCCTCACATCTCGAAAGCTTTGACTACAAACCGAAGCTCAAAGAACTCGACGGCAAACCATTTCCTGAATCCTTCACCAAAGGCCAACAACTCGCGCAGTTGCAAGGCGCAACCCTGAAAGCACGCGGCCCGTTCTGCGAGTTCAAGAAATTTGGCAAATCCGGCCAGGAAATTTCCACACTCTTTCCCGCACATCGGTAGCATCGCGGACAAAATCTGCATCGTCCGCTCCATGCACACCGAGCAGATCAATCACGATCCCGCGCATGCATTCATGAATAGCGGCTCGATCATCAAAGGCCGTCCCAGCATGGGTTCATGGTTGCTTTATGGACTCGGCGCTGAGACCGACAACCTGCCCGGCTTCGTGGTTCTGACGTCGCGTGGCAAATCCGGGACTGCAACCCATCTCCGCTCGCCAATGGTCCAGTGGATTTCTGAAGAGCAAATTCCAGGGCATACTCTTTCAATCCAAAGGCAATCCCGTTCACTACGTCGGCAATCCCGACGGCGTTTGCCAAAGTACGCAACGTCAGGTCATCGAAGAAATCAATCGCCTCAACGGCATCGCGAACGATGATCATTACGATCCGGAAATTCAAACCCGCATCAGCCAATACGAACTGGCGTTCCGGATGCAGACCTCGATTCCAGAGCTGACTGATTTCAAAACCGAGCCGCAAAACATTCTCGACCTGTACGGCATCAAAGAACCCGGCGACGGCACCTTCGCCTCCAACTGCCTTCTCGCCCGACGTCTTGCCGAACGCGGCGTCCGCTTCATCCAGCTCTACCATCGCGCTTGGGACCATCACAACAACATCGAACCCGATTTCCCGGTCGCCGCCAAAGACGTCGACCAGGCCTCTGCGGCACTCGTCAAAGATCTGGATCAACGCGGCCTGCTTGATGACACGCTGATTTTGTGGGGTGGAGAATTCGGTCGCACTCCAATGGGCCAGGGCACAGGCCGCGACCATCACATCAATGCGTTTTCAGTTTGGATGGCCGGTGGCGGCGTCAAAGGCGGACTCACGTGGGGCCAGACAGACGAACTCGGTTACAAATACATCGACGACAATCAGAAGATGCACGTGCATGATTTGCACGCCACAATGATGCGTCTCTGCGGCATCGATCACAAACGGCTGACCTATCGGTTCCAAGGCCGCGACTTCCGCCTAACCGATGTTTCGGGTGAAGCAGCGACGGGCATCATTGCTTGATGCGATAAAACCGCAGCGGCATCTTCGACGAGTTCGTGTCGGTGAACTGCACCGTCGCACTCGTGGTGTTAGTCAGCGTGACCCAATGCACCATGTCAGTCGAAGCCTCGAGAACATTCGTTTTATTGACCGTTCCCATCGCCAGCACCTGGAAACCGGGTGCGCTCCACTTTGCCGCCTCCATCAAAACATCACACTTCGTTTCGCCAGCTCCGACATCAAACCCGGTCCCCTGCGCAATTGGCACGCCATAAAAATCCTGTTTACCAACATTGATGCCGACCAACTTCGGCAGGTTCAACGCAGCGTCCAGCATCGGCGAATTCGTCTGCAATTTGTAAGCGGCCAACGCGGTCAACAACGTCGCGTCATTCAAAATTGCACCGCCGCCCGCATTCGCTAGCTTCGGATCCAAATTGAAACCCACGTTCGTTGTGCCGAGCTTCTCTCGGCCGGTCGATGTCTGCCAATTGGAAAATCCAGAATACGATTTACCACCGTCCACAATCGCAAACGCGCCACTGCCCGGCCAATAATCATTGCCTTGCAACACAAGCCCACTCTGTCCGCTCGCGATCCACGCCAACTGCGCGCCACCACTCGTTTGCAAGATATTGTTATGAATGTGCGAATTGACCACGCCCGTTGCCAACAACAACGCCACCGGTGTTGGCGAAGTATCGCCCATGTAAACGGTGTTGTTGAAGATCGACGCGTCCGTGATTGCGCCGTAGGTGTGAATGCCGCCGTAGCCATTTTTCCGGCCATCGTTTTGGCTGATGTTGTAACGAATGACGTTGCCGCTGTTATTGCCGTCGCAGCAGAGCAAGTAACCAGCACCATCGTTATCGTGCGAGTAATTGTATTGGATGATTGAATTCTTTGTATCGATGTCGAGGTCCAGGCCGCCGCCGTCGTGCGCGCCCGACGTGTGATTGTGGTGTGACTCGTTGAACTGCAATGTCACGAATTGCGCGTCGTACGTCCAAATTCCAACGGGCCCTTCGCCTTGCACGAGATTATTTTTACCATTGTCGTGCGCGACACAATATTCAACGAGCGCGCCGCTAACATCCCCGAGAACGATTCCGTTGCCCGTATTTCCAGTTGCCGCCGGGTCGCCAAAATTGTTGTAGGCCTGGCAATAGCCGACATACACGTTGGTGTGCGCGTAAGACGCTTGCGCGTAAAAGGTAATTCCACCCTTCAAATTATCATGGGAGGAGCAGCCTACGATCGTCACGTTGCTGTAACACGTTCCCCCGCTCCATGCGCCAATGGAAATGCCAAACCCGCCGAAACCACTCACTTCGACCTGACTGATCGTTACGCCGGGAAGCACGACGTTATTTTTCAAATCAGTGAAAAAGCTGACACCATCTGTCGTGTTCACCGTCGAACCGCTGCCGACAAAATTTAAATTCGAGACGCTCAAGCCCGAACAATTGTAGGCATAAAATCCAATGCCGCTTCCGGCGTTAATGGTCGCGCGGCCTGTCCCGTATGAGGACACAGTGATCGGGTTTGCAACAGTTCCTTTGTCGGAAGCGTCGAAATTTAAACTGCCGCTGAAACTCTGGCCTCCGGCAAATAAAATGACGTCACCAGCGGCAAAACTGGTTCCATTCACTTTGGTGAGCGTCTTCCACGGAGCGCTGCTGGACGTGCCTGCGTTCTTATCATTCCCTGTTGGGGCGACGTAGTAAGTCATCGCCTGTGCAACAGAACAGACGAGTAACAGCAGAATTAATTGGAGCCCTAAAATCCTCGACCTCATTGGTCAGAGGATTTAGCAGGCCAGATGCCATCGGACGCTTATTTGGTCAGATAATATTTGTGCGTGTAATCCTGCACCATGCGCCATGTATTGTATTTAGGCACAAGCGTGGCCATGGCGCGGCGAATCATTTTGATCCAGCGCCGAGGAATGCCTTGAGCATCACGTTCGTAGAAGCACGGGATGACTTGTTGAGTGAGCGTCTTGTAAAGGTTCGCGCTATCGCGTTGGTCCTGCTCTTCCACGGACGCGGGATGGCTGTCATCGCCAATCGCAAAACCGTTGGTCCCGTCGTAATCCTTCCCGCCACCAACCGTCGAGAATGCTCAAGTTCAAGCAACCATGACAGCCGGCCTTTTGCCCGCTGGTGCCGGACGCTTCGAGCGGCCGGCGCGGGTTGTTCAACCAGACATCGCAACCGGAAACCATCTGGCGGGCCACATGCACATCGTAGTTTTCGAGGAAAACAAGATTGCCTTTGAGTTCGCTGTATTTGCTCAGGTGAATGATGCGTTGGATGTAACGCTTGCCTTCATCATCGCGAGGATGGGCTTTGCCGGCGAAAATAAATTGGACGGGCCGTTTGGTATCCTGAATCAGTTTCACCACGTTTTCGAACTGATCGAAAATCAGCGGCGCACGTTTGTAGGTCGCAAATCGACGCGCGAAACCGATGGTCAACGCATCCGGGTTCAGCAATTGGTCAAATGCAATGAAGTCGGACTGCGACAGGCGCTGGCCTTGAATGAGCAGGCGTCGACGAGCAAACTCAATTAATTCGCGGCGAAGCCTGTAGCGCAAGGCCCAGAGTTCTTCATCAGAAAGGAAGTTGTGATCCTCCATCTTCTTCCAGAAATCCTCTGAATTAACTTCGCGCTCCAACGAAATAGTGCCGTTGGATCGCGAAAAAGCAGTCGATTCGGCGCGATTACCCGACAGCGATCCCGCTCCCGAAAGTTTGCGCTGCCAGAATTTTCGGACCGGCCCCTTCATCCAGCCCGTCAGATGAATGCCGTTGGTGATAGAACCGATCGGCACATCTTCCACCTTCCGGTCAGGCCACATGCAATGCCACATCTCGCGACTGACCTGGCCATGCAGTTCACTGACACCATTGGCGGCGCGCGAAAATTTCAAACCCAGCACAGTCATGCAAAATGGCTCGTGCTCGTTCTTCGGATCAACGCGGCCAAGGCCCATCAATTCGTCGATGGACATGTTGAGTTGCGCGAGAAATTTCGGCATCGCGTAATGCATCAAATCTTTGTTGAAACGGTCATGGCCCGCTTCAACTGGCGTGTGCGTGGTGAAAATACATTGCGCCTTCGTCGCAGCTTTCGCCTGCTCAAGCGACATTCCTTCGTCCAACTTTTCGCGCGCGAGTTCGAGCGTCAGAAACGCGGCATGACCTTCGTTCATGTGGAACACTGAGGGTTTCACGCCGAGCGCGCGCAACAATCGCACACCGCCGATGCCAAGAACGATTTCCTGCATGATGCGCATCGTGTTATCGCCGCCATAAACACGACGTGTCAAATCACGATGATGCTGCGAATTCTCAGGACGATTGGTATCGAGCAGATAAATAATGCTGCGGCCCACGTTCACGCGCCACGCCTGGAAAAACACATCCGTCATGTCGATCTGAACAATGCCCGACAAGCGGTTGGCCGGTTTTATCCAGCACTGGCACCATCGGCAGGTTCTGCGGGTTGAGCAGCGTGTAATATTCCATCTGCCAGTTGTCCTGATTGATCTGCTGCTGGAAATAACCCTCACGATAGAAAAGGCTGACGCCGACAAAACCAATATCCAAATCACTGGCCGATTTCGTGTGGTCACCCGCCAGAATGCCGAGGCCACCGGCGGCAATCGGCAACGTTTCGTGAAAGCCAAATTCGGCGGAAAAATAAGCGACAGGATTGTTGATGAGTGACGGCGCATGCTGACGCCCCCACGTTTCCTTCGTCGTTCATGTAGCTATCAAAATCCTGCAACACTAAACGGACGCGCCGCCCAAAATCAGGATCCAACAATCGCGCGCGGAGTTCTTCCCGGGAAACTTCGTGCAGAATCGCCACCGCGTTGTGGTAAAGGTTTTGCCAGCCGCGAGGCGATAATTCCTGGAAGATTTCCTGAGCACCCTGGTTCCACGTCCACCAGAGGTTGTGGGCCACTCGGTCGAGGGCTGTGATCGTTTCGTCGATTTCTTTCTGCGATAAAGGCGCAAGGCTCATAGCTAAGTCGTAACAGTCTACTGTCAATTCGTTTTCATAAGCTAGTCGGGGCTGGGGAGCATCGCAACCGGTTTTACCCTGAAGGCGAATACGTGATGATCCTCAACATCGTGCCCATTTGCCAAAAATGTGACGCGCAGGCCACTACAAGAAAGGCTCACTTCGAAATACAGCATCCCCGCGCTTGTGAGACCCTAGCTGTGACTGGTTATTGGGGCCTGTGGCAATTCGCTGGTCGTGCCGAGCGAAGACTACGCGTTCGCGGCACGCTCACTCCCACTCGGAAAAAGAAATGGCGTGCACACTTGATTACGATAAAATCGCGACGTGAAAAAATATCCCTGCTGGCCGCGCAAGCTCACAACTTTTTTGGTCGCTCTCGTTGCCTTTATATTCGTAGCAGACATCCACGCGGCACGGCGTCCAAACATCGTTCTGATCCTCGCGGACGACATGGGTTTTTCTGATCTCGGCTGCTACGGGTCAGAAATTCATACGCCGAATCTGGATAAACTTGCCGCGAACGGTCTACGTTTCACGCAGTTCTATAACACCGCGCGCTGCTGTCCGACTCGTGCTGCGCTCATGACCGGGCTCTACTCGCATCAAGCCGGAGTTGGGCACATGGTCGAGAACATGGGAGAACCCATCGCCAACATCGGCTTTCCTGGTTACGCCGGCGACTTGAGCCCGCACTGCGTCACGATTGCACAAGTGTTGTCAACGGCTGGCTATCACACCGCCATGTCCGGCAAATGGCACGTCACACCGGCAATTACGAACGACAAAAAGAATTGGCCACGCCAGCGCGGGTTCGAAAAATATTTCGGAATCATCCACGGCGGCTCCAGCTACTTTGATCCGAATGGCAATCTCATCCGCGACAACGAACCGATCAAAAACATCGGCACGAACTTCTACCTGACCGACGCCATCGCCGAAAATGCGATGCAGTTCATCAGCGATTTTTCACAGGACAAAAAGCCCTTCTTTGTTTACGTCGCATTTACCGCGCCGCATTGGCCGGTGCACGCGTTGCCGGAAGACATTGCGAAGTATCGCGGCACATACGGCAATCACTGGGAACAATTCCGCGAAGCGCGCTACAAGAAACAGATCGACCTCGGAATCATCGACGGAAAATGGCCGTTGACTCCGCGTGATGCGCCCGGCTCGTGGACGGACGATAAGTTTGCTGATTGGCAAGACAGCCGCATGGCTGGATACGCGGCACAGGTTGATCGTCTCGATCAAAACGTTGGCAAAATCCTCGCGAAATTGCGCGAGACCGGCGAACTGGATAACACGTTGGTTTTCTTCCTATCGGACAATGGCGGTTGCGCCGAACATCTGGGCCCAAAAATCTCAGGCCCGATTGTTCCCGCGAAATCGCCAACCGGCGGCCCAATGCGCAAAGGCAATTCGCCCAACATTATTCCTGGTGGCCCCGATACTTACGCGAGTTACGGGCAACCATGGGCAAACGTCAGCAACACGCCCTTCCGTCTCTACAAACATTGGGTGCATGAAGGTGGCATTTCGACGCCGCTGATTTGCAATTGGCCGGGCGTCACCAAACCCGGCACGATGAGTTCACAACCGGGTCACGTGATCGACATTATGGCCACTTGCATCGACGTCGCTGGTGCCAAATATCCAAAGAAATTCCACGACAACAAAATCACTTCCTTCGCAGGCGTCAGCCTTGTGCCGATCCTTGAAGGGAAACTCCGCAAAGGTCACGAAGCCATTTTCTGGGAACACGAAGGCAATCGGGCTGTGCGTTCCGGCGATTGGAAACTCGTTTCAACACACACCAATGATTGGGAGCTTTACAACATGGTTGCCGACCGCACGGAAATGAACAACGTCGCCGCGCAGCATCCAAAAGAAGTGAAACGGTTCGTCGCCATGTATGAAGACTGGGCAAATAAATCCGACGTGAAACCTTGGGACGAAGTGCAGAAGAAATTCGACGAGCTGCGCCCGAAGCGCAAAGCTCAATGATGCAGCAGCGCTTTGATCATCTGGGGTCCATTCTCCCAGAAGACCATGATAACGCCCATCAACGAGCCGCCGGCAATAATTCCTGACGCCACCGGAAACAGGAACTCCTCCGATTGCTTCGGCTTGCCCTTGTTCCACGCATACGCGCCGAGCGCGCCGAGGAAGAACAACAGGCTGTAATACCAATGGAACGTCCATGCCAACCCCAGACCAGCCGCGGACGGCAGATGTTTCTCGGTCTTTGGAAATAACTTCGCAATCAGCGGCAGCAGAATGCCGACAATCCCACCAATCACAATCGACCAGATTTTCGTAGGTTCCAATGCTTCCAACCCCCTACTGAGCGCAATAGCAACGGCTTTCCACGCCTGCGCCGCCGGGGCCGGAAACTGATCGGTCCCAAGCACAGACGCATTGGGCACCATGATGCCGAAACAGAATACTGTCGCCACTGTGCCAATAAAGATTCCCGAAAATTGGGCGATGAACTGTTTACGCGGATTTGCCCCCAGCAAATAGCCGCTTTTCAAATCGGTCAACAAATCGGCCGAACAAAGCGCAGCCGAAGCAGTGATGTTCGCGGAGAACAGATTGATATCCATTTTGCCAGGGCTGACCGCGCCGAACATTACCTGGGTCACCTTGCCCATCGCACCGACCGGTGTAGTGTCAGTCTCGCCAGTCACGCGGCAAGCAACGAGCGCCAGAAAAAATGACATGAAAACGGCCAACGCTGTTTGCCAGTAAGGCATACCGAATGTGACGTGGCCAAGATACGCCAATCCAGTTAAACCTACGAGTTGGCCAGCTACGAACCAGGTAAACGGCGCTTCGATTTTCTCCATTGCGTCCGCCTCACGTGGCGCTTTTGAAAACATGCGTGTTAAGCCGCGAATCGCTCGCACGAAACTTCGCCACTGCAATACGAAAGAAAATAATCCAGCGAACACCATGCACGAAACCCCGCCCCACAGCGTCCATTGCACAATGTCGCGATACTTTGTCCCCGTGATAATTCCGTGATGCTGCAAAATCGGCACGTAAACAGCCCAGCACAGCGTCGCGCCGGCAAGCATGCTCATACAAACCCGCATTCCGCTGATGGCGCCAGCAGCAATGAAAATTGGGTCCCACTCAAATTGAACCGTGCGCCCCATCCACGTCGGGCCAAAAACTTTCTCGTTCAACTTACCGAACAACGTGCCCAGTTCGAATTTCTCCAGGCTGTGATGGAGCAGATGCAGCCCGTCGGTCCAGAACTTATTCACGGCCGCAATCAGTCCCCAAACGCCCAACGCCATAGCCGACCGCATCGCTTTCTCGCCGTGCGAATGCAGAGCGCGCAACGTTTCGGCCGTCGCGATTCCGCTCGGGAAACGCAGTTGATCGACGTTGATCATCTGTCGTTTCATCGGAATCGCCATCGTCACGCCGAGCACAGCCAGGAAAAACACCCAACCGAGCAACTGCTGCACCGGCAAATTGTGCCCGTAGATCATGATATATGCGGAGAACGCTGAAATGAGAGTCGACCCTGTCGACGAACCGGCCGCCGTCGCGGTCGATTGCATACAGTTATTTTCGAGGATGGTCATCGGAGTAATGCCCATTCCAAAACGATTTCCGATACGAGACAACGAGGTCCAAATCGCGTAAGACAGAATGCACGCGGTAATCGAAACACCCAGTCCCCACCCTGCCTTGAGGCCGACGTAAATATTAGTCAGCGACAAAACGGCGCCGAGAACACATCCCATCAAAACCGCCCGCCAGGTGAGTTGGCGCATGTGCGCGCCGCGTTTGAGATAAAGTTGCTGATACCACTGCCGCTCGATTTCCTCAGGGGTGCCTTTGAACGGCGCAACAGGAACGGGAACGTCCTCGTGCGGGACTTCAGCTTCTTCGAACTGAAATTGGTGAGGCGGCTGTTCCATTCAGGTGCCGCAAGAACCTACCCTAAAACACGGGGTAGGCAATGCCACATTAAGTTATTGGACGATGTGTGGCGTGAATGTCACCTGCGCATTTTCAAATATCAACTCTGCCGGTTTGTCGAGTTCGGCCGGAATGATCCTGCGTGAGTCGATCACTTTGCCAGATTTCTCGATTCTGATAATGAGCTCGCACGATCTCGCGCCCATTGAGTTTGCGGTAAGAACGCACACCATCCCGTTGCCGATATCCTGTTTTGAGGGAGAACCGTACGTAAGATTGACGACTCCCAAGTCCTTGCTTTTGACTTCACTAAGGACCGCCTCCGACTTGGAACAACCAACGAACACACTCAATGCCGCGAGGAGAAGAACAACGCAACTGAATTTCATGACCTAGTAAACGTGGGTGGTCACATTCGTCAAAGCCTGCCAATCAGCTTTGTCGCCCGTTTGTCCAGGAGCCCATGTGATACTTGTTCGGTGCAACGTATAAATCTCCGCATGACCGTCGGAGAAATTGATGCCATAAGCGTTGCCGTGAGCACGCGAAGGCAAATCGAGGAATTGACGGCTACCACTCATATCTACAAGGATCATACCGTCGTTGATACTAGCTTGATCTTCGTCAACGGTAAGAAAGGTCTTCGACGCCTGTGTGATATCCGTCTCTTTGATGAACACCGGCGAACCAGCAGTAAAGTTGCCCGGTGGCGTATGATCGGCCTCCCAGCTTACATTACCGTTATAGAAGTTCTCTCCGGCCATGTAAGAATTCATCGAAATGCTGCGAAGAATCGGCAAGTTTTTGTACGGAGCAGCGGCTTGGACGGCTACACGGTGATCGGCAGGACAGTGGTAAATACCAATATTCTTCGTATAGGGAAATAGTTTGCCGAACTTAATACCGTGGTCATCGGCACCGCCGAACTGGTAGGATCCTGCCGTGCCAGTGCTGTCAGCATTTCCGGTGCACCAAGGGTATCCTGGGCCGACCCCAGTGGCGGGGTTCACCGCCCAATTGCCGTAGTTCGGAAAAGCCGAGATGATGTACTGGCGGTTATCATCGGCGTATAGCTTGCAAGAAATCGCGACTTGGCGCAGGTCATTGACACAATAGGTTCGCTGGGCGCGCAACTTTGCTTTCGCCAAGGTCGGCAGCAGCATCGACGCGAGAATCGCGATGATTGCGATCACCACCAGCAATTCGATCAAGGTAAAGCCACGAAAATTCTGTGATTTGTTCCGGCTCATAAGGTGAGTACACATTGCCAAAGGGGTATAGTCGAGTCAATAGGTGAGTCAATTGTTCCGCGTGTGCGTTTCAATGCACATCAATATTGTACCTACAGCCGCAGGAATATTTTGCGCTGGAACAGGAAACGAACAAACCAAAATGCCAGTAGCAGGCCGAATATTGCTATAAGAAGATCACCTGCTCCCATTGCGAGATGGTCATCGAAAAAAGCCTTAATATCACCGCCAACAAACCGTTTCGCCGGGGTGCGAAAACCGCCGATAACGTTGCTCGTCAGATAAATCGTAATAGGATTCATTCCCATCCAAATAAACGGTCGGCACCACCATTGGAATTTCCAGATATCGACCACGGTATAAAACGCCGCGAGCAACAACGCGCTGTAACCACCAGCCACCAAAACGAAGGAAGATGTCCAAATTTTCTTCACTACCGGAAACTGAACATTCCACGCCCAACCAAGCGTAACCGCCACCAGACCCGCCGCCACCAGGTAGATCGACTTTTTGCTGGTCCAGATATTTCGCCGACCGCAACAACAGACCGGCAAACACGCCGAACACACACGTCACAATCGCAGGAAGATTGCTCAGAAAACCTTCTGGATCGAAATAGGTGTCGTATTTGCGACCGGGCAAATATTGAAAATCAAAATGGTCGGAAACATTCAGGCCGTGCTCGTACTTGCGCGGTGACGCGTTCGGTCGTTTGGTTGAACAAGACGTGCGGGTCGTTTATCCCTTTCTCGGCCGAGAGCTGTTGGATGTTGGCCTTTTCCAATTGGATATTGCGAATCGGAACAAAGGTCATCAGCGCCCAATACCCGACGAGCAATGCCACGCAAATCCCAATCATCACTCGCACATTGCAGAACAGGTAGATGAGCCCGGTGCAAAGATAACAAAACGCGATTCGGTTCAACACGCCCATCCATCGAATATTGTCCCAGCCGTCCTGGATGCCACCGGAATATAAAATGCCGATGCCATATAGCAACAGTCCGCGGCGAATAACCCGTTTGACCGCTTCGGTTCGTCCATGCGTTTCAAGCAGTCGCGTGAGCGAGAAAACAGACGACACCCCGACTATAAAAACGAACAACGGAAAAATCAGATCGTAGAAATGAAACCCTGCCCAAGGTGAGTGCCTTAGCTCGTAGGCGATAAAACGAGCCACGCTGAAACCAGCATCAGCAGGCGCCGCGTCAGCGCCGTGGTTTGCAATCCGTTCCAGTGCGTAGACGAGCGCATCAGCGCCAATGATCCAAAACATGTCGAAACCACGCAACGCATCCAAAGACACCAGGCGTTGCGGGGAATTTTGATTGGGACGCGAAACTTCGGTTTGTATAACAGCCGGTGCGGATGTCGCCAGTTCGCTCATGAGTGGCGCATTGTAATCAGAGCCACCGGCATGGAGCAAGCGGGTTGGAGAATAACGCTCCGTTTCGAAAAGAGGTCAGCAGTTTGCGCGTGCGCGGATCACCACCAAAATGGCGTGTAACCACCTCCCCAACGTCCGTAACCGTGATTATCCTCAGGCACAGTGGGTCCGTATGCAGGATACGTGTGCTCTCCGCCGACGTGCGTATTGCGCGAGGTATCTTTTTGGTACCAGTAATACGTATCAGTTTTGCCGCGTATGGGAAAGTTGTTGGATTCGGCAATCAACTGTTCGCGTTGAATGTGCGGCCGGTCAGCAGTGTAATATGAATGCTGCGCAGCGCACCCCGCGAAAAGCAGCACCAGCGGAATAACGGCGGCCATTTTCATAATCTTAATATCCGTTCACAGCCGCCTTCTGTCAACGAACAGAATGTCATCAGGTGTCACTAAAAGTGGTGATGTCGTTCTCCCTCTCCTCCTCAGGAGGAGAGGGTCGGGGAGAGGAGGTCGTCTTCTCAAATTTCATCGCGTCAACCACCACCTTCAACCGCACCCACGCCTAGTTCGCACCCAGCTCACGCAACCATCCGCCCGCGCTCTGCGAATATTCACCGTAAACCTTGTCACCTAATGTCTGTCGCAAAGTCTTTTCCGTCTCCGCCTGGATGGCTCGCAATGCCTGCGCCTTTTTCTCTTCGGACAGATTCCCGTCGCGTAGCAACTGCCCCCGCTGCTGTTCCGCCACGGACCGCATTTCGACGAGGCTTTGCGACACCGAATCCGGTAAATCAAAGCGATCGCTGAATACGAACATCTCGCGATAATCAGCATTCTTGACCTTCTGGTAATCCGCCATGCGCGATTGCCCAAGGGCCGAAAACAATTCATTTTCCATCTGCTGTTCCGCTGCGTCTTTGGCAGCGCGCACAGTCGGATCGCTCAAGTCTTGAAACGCGTAGGCCGCATCCAGCGCCTTTTGTCGTTGATAAATTTCGCGAAACTCCGCTTCGCTGGGATTAAACCCGATCAAGTTCTTGCGCAACGCGTCGGCCGTTCCCGACGTCGACAATTCAAATTGAAACTTCTCGTCCGGAGTCAAAAGCTGAGTCAAACGCGCGTCGGCTTCCTGCTGCATGCGCTGCAATCGCTCAAGGTCGACGCCGCTGGGATGCCCGCCACTGGCGCTCAAGATTCTGTCACGTGCCGCCTCAAATTGATCGCGCACGGCAATCGCGGAATTGCGTTTGTCGTCGGCCAGAAATGCGAGCCGTCGATCATCCTCGCTCGTATCCACGAAATATTTATCCAACTCCTTCTCATAATTAATGCCCAACAACTCCCGTAACACCGCGGGCAACTCCTTGTCGATTTGTGCCAAGGCCTTTTCGCGCTCCTCGATTTGGTGCTGCTTCAACTTGCGTTTCTCATCCGTTTCCCAATAACGGAATTCGCGTCCATTGACCGAAGCCTGCCCGCGTTTCTGCGCATAAAGCTTCATCACGTCGGTCATGATGATGTCTTTGATGGTCGTCTCGGGGCAGCCAACCACGCGGAGATTTCCAATGTAAACGCGGTAATCAGACGACTCGACCTGCGCCCAGTTGAACTGGTTCGTGACGTAAACAACCCGATCCTGTGCGCGACCGGAAGTTTTCGTATTCGAAGAGCTTGAGTCGTGCTCGCGAGAGAGCTGTTCCTTGAACAGAACCGTTCGCGTCGCAACTTCATCGGCTGCCAGCCATCGAAAGAAATAAAACCCAGCGCACAACACTGCCACGTTGAGCAAAATCAGAATTAAAACCGACCTCAATTTCATCGGTCACCATGGTAAAGGTGCCGCGACCAAATGCCAAGACGCCGAATCTTCTAACGCTTCACCGTGCCGCGAATAATGCTCCAACTCGTAACGACACCCCAAAGAATCGCGACAGCGAAAATTGCAAAGCCAGCCGCAGGCTTCACCAACTGATGGCCAAGTTCAAACAATCCAGCCAACGGATCGGATGACTCGTTAATGCGACGGTAATTCTGCAGATACCAGATGAAGACTTGAATTGTCCTGAAAAGAGTTACCCCCAACCCGAGCAGCGCGAGCACGATTTGGAAATACCCAATCCATCGTCCTGCGATGAGCGATCCGGAACCCGGCATGGCCAGGTTCGCGGTGAAACACCCCCACGCCTCAGCTCGGCTGAGTGGTCGGCGCGGGTGTAGAACCAAAGACATCTTCATACGCATAGGCCCACGCCGCAAACACGACCGGGATCGCAACGTAAACGCCGATACAACACACGCAAAGGCCAAGTATTGTGATCAGAATTCCAAGGAGGAGCAGTCCGAACATTGACCACCAATGTTGGTTCATTACTTTGCGGCTCAATTCCATCGCCGGCCAGAACTCCATTTTTCTATCGGCAACGAGCGTAATCGCCATCGACCACGCAACCGCCAGATAAATTCCCGGAATAATGCAAAAGGCCAATCCAACAGCGGTCAGCAAAAGCGAAATCAGGCCCACCAGGAACAATTGCAAAAAGTTGGCGCTGAATCCGGCAAATGCGTCACCGAACTCCGCCCTTTGTCCGCGTATCAATTTCAACGTCAGAATAAACAAGCCACCACGGCAAACACCGGTCAGAAATGGAATAGCGCCTTCAATTATTCCCATCACCAGCGATGCGCCAACGAGTAACCAAAAATTCTTCATTACCAGGTCCCAGCCCCGGCTGATGCAGTGTCCCGGCGCGATCACACCACCTCGCGCGAGCGCCGATTGCGCAGCGGCGTCGGTGTCGATCTGCCCACCGAAATTCGTTGACGGTGGCGTCGAAGAACTCGGCGGAGTGTTCGGAGCGCCAGCCGTGAACAATCCTGCGAACTCGGGGATACTCGAGAGCGGCAACCAATTTTCCGTGCCCTCAGCGCGCGCCATAGTATTGGCGCCGGCTCGACCCTGGTTAACCCATTCAGTGATTTGTTGCGCCGAAACCGGGCCGTACTCTTTTTGGTCCGCTCCGAGGATTTTATACATATTCGATTGAGGTTAGAAATTCCAATGACGCATGAAATGCGCATTATGATGCGGGAACAAAGCAAGCGCGCCGTAACCGAGCGAAATCATCACGCCGACAATCGACAGCACCAAACCAGCAATCGCCATCCCCTTCCCTTTTTGTGACGGATTGTTCCCCAGTTGCGAAAGAGCGATGCACGAAAACACAATTCCAATCGCGCCCACCGGCAAACCGGCGCAAACACAGGTGACGGAGAGAATTCCAAAAATCAAACCAGTGATGGCATTGCCGTTCGTCGGCGCAGTCGGTGTCGTCCGCACTGGCGCTGGCGTTGGTGCATAAGGCGGCGGAACCGATGGAGGAACAGGAGCAGCTTGCGGTGGCACGCTGAACTCGGGGAAAGTCGCCAAAGGTCTCCAACCCAAAACACCCTCGGCCTGCACGAGGGTTGCGCCGTTGGCGCGCCCTTCTTTGATCCATTGCCGAATTTGATCTGCGGAAACCGGGCCGTATTCGCGTTGGTCAACTCCAATAATTCTATACATAAGGCCTCTGTGCGGGCCACCTTGCTCCCGCGTTATTGCTTGTATGGCAATCCCCTGTCACATGCAAGCTGTTGTTCTCTTGACTCCACCGACACTGTAGCGCCGGACCAATTTGACTGGCACTACAATCCTTAAGCATTTTTGTAATTCAAACTCCCGCGTCGATACCCTTGAAGGTCCACCGTTACGTGGGCATAACCAATTTTCTTCAGCGCTTCGAAAACCTGCTGCGACATTTTCGCCTCGTTCAATCGCGGCAACTCATCTGCGCCGACTTCAATCCGAGCCAGAACCATTTTGTTCCCAGTCAACTCATGATGCCGCACGCGCACATCGTAAAATCCCAAGTCGCGTAAAACGTATTCCGCCTGCTCGATCATCGACAACTTCTCCGGCGTGACCGCTTCGCCATACGGTACGCGCGAACTCAAGCAAGCCATCTGCGGTTTCGCCGCGGTCGGCAGACCGAACTTTTCCGAAAACTCGCGAATGTCCGCCTTTGTCAAACCCGCTTCTTTCAGCGGTGCGCGGACCTGGAATTCACCCGCAGCCTTTGCACCCGGCCGAAAATCCCCGATGTCACTCGCGTTCTCGCCATACGCGATTACCGCAAAACCTTCTGTCTTTGCGATCGGTTCCAATTGCGTGAACAGTTCATGTTTGCAGAAATAACAGCGGTTATTGGGATTCGATAAATAAGCGGGATTGTCGAACTCCTGCGTCTCAACGATCCGAAGTGGAATAGAAAATCTGTGCGCGATCTCCGTCGCTTCCGTAAATTCGCGTCGCGGCAAACTTGCCGAATCGGCAATCACAGCCAGCGATTTCGTCCCGAGAACCTTGTGCGCCATGTAAGCCAGAAAAACGGAATCAACGCCACCGGAGTAGGCCACCAGGCAGGACCCATAAGACCGAATCAAATTCTCAAGTTGTTCAAGCTTCGCAGACACCGCGTCAACCTGCCACCGAGCAACGCAAAAGTCGAGTCAGGCAGGACGGAGTTGCCGTCACACTTTCGTGCGGAAATACTCGATCGTCTTCACCAATCCCTGCGCCAACGCCACCTTCGGCTCCCATTTCAAAATCGTTTTCGCGCGCGTGATATCCGGCTTCCGCTGTTTCGGGTCATCCTGCGGCAACGGTTTGTGCACGATCTTACTCTTCGAACCAGTCGCCTTGATGATCTCTTCGGCAAACTGCAACATGGTCAACTCAGTCGGATTACCGATATTCACCGGATCATTCGTGTTGCTCATCATCAGCCGGTAAATGCCTTCGATCAGGTCGGCATAATAACAAAAACTCCGCGTCTGTTTGCCATCACCAAAAACCGTGATCGGTTTATTCTTCAACGCCTGGCTGACAAACGCTGGCACAACTCGCCCATCGTTCACTCGCATGCGCGGTCCATACGTATTGAAAATACGAACAATTTTCGTGTTGATCCCGTGCTCGCGATGATAAGCCATCGTCAACGCTTCGGCGAACCGTTTCGATTCATCATAACAACCACGCGGCCCGATCGTGTTCACATTGCCCCAATACGTTTCTTTCTGTGGATGCTCCAGCGGGTCGCCGTAAATTTCCGAGGTTGACGCAATCAGAAAACGCGCGCCTTTGTTCATCGCGAGGCCCAGCGCCTTGTGTGTGCCCAGCGAACCAACCTTCAATGTCTGGATCGGAATTTCCAAATAATCAATCGGACTCGCCGGCGATGCAAAGTGCCAAACGTAATCAACCGGAACATCGAGAAACAAAAACTCAGTGACGTCCTGTTCGATGAATTTGAAATCCTTGTTGCCGCCGAGATGCGCAATATTGTCGACACTGCCCGTCACGAAATTGTCGATCGCCACCACTTTATGCCCGTGAGCGAGCAAGTAGTCACACAAATGAGAGCCAAGAAATCCCGCGCCACCGGTCACGACAGATGTGGGCTTATCGCTCTTCGTGCGTTTTAGTTTTTTGCTGTTTGCTTTCACGTTCGATGTTGGACGTTGAATGTTCGACGTTCGAGTTCCCTATTAGACATTCCCCATTAGTCGGCAACAATCAAGTATGCGGTGAGAATTACCGCGCGCCTTTGCCAAGCAATACTACCGGCACAGTGCGGCACAGAATCTTACAATCCAACCACAGCGACCAATTATCAATGTATTCGAGGTCCAATCGCACCCATTCCCGGAAATCACACAAGTCGCTCCGCCCGCTGATTTGCCACAGGCACGTTAGCCCGGGCTTCACGCTCAAACGACGACGATGCGCCAAGTCATCAAACCGCGCCACTTCATCCACCGGCAACGGTCGCGGCCCGACCAAGCTCATCTCACCACGCAGCACGTTGAGCAACTGCGGAAACTCATCAATCGAGAACTTCCGCAACCACGTCCCGACCTTCGTCACGCGCGGATCGTTCGTCACTTTGAACACCGGCCCCGACATTTCATTGAGCGCGGCCAATTCCTGTTTGCGTTGTTCTGCGTCAGTCCCCATCGACCGAAATTTATACATCGTGAACGGCTTGCCATTCACTCCGCTACGTTGCTGCCGGAAAAAGATCGGACCCGGAGACGTCAACCTGACCGCAATCGCGGCACCAATCAGCACCGGCGAAAAAATCAAAAGCAACAGCGACGCGCCAAAGAAATCCAGCGTCTGCTTCACCAGCTTGCGCCATGGCGTCTCGCGATTCGAGTGAAACACCAACACTGGTTTGCCATAGAACTCATCCAAACTCGTCTGCGAAATCTGCGTCTTGAAAAAGTCCGCCACCAGCCACGCCTCTACGCCTTCCAACTCACATGCTTGAATCGTTTTTTCGATCGTGCCGAACAACGTGTTTTGCGCACTGATAATCACGCCATTGACCGAATGCTTGTGCAAGAAGGTCACCAGTTCGTCCAGAGGCGCTTCGTTCAAATCAAACTCTGCAACCACATCCAATTCGTCCGACGCTTTGCCGATCTCTTTGCGCAAACGTTGCGTGTCGCTCCTCGTGCCCACCAAAATCACACGCCGACGCATTTGCGCCTGGCCGAATTTCGTCCGATAGACGACGCGCAGCAGTTCTTCCTTCAAAGAAATCGCCACAAAGCTGATCACACCCAACATAACGACAACACCGCGCGCGACTTCGAGGTGAATCATGTAAAGCACCAGAATCAACCCGATAACGTTGACCGCGCATGCCTTGGCCAGTTGCCAAAACATTTCGCGATGCGTCCCCAGAATTGGCCGCTTATAAAACCCTTGCGCCTCCAACGCCAGCGGCGCCAGAGGAATGATCACCAGAAACAAAAGGAAATAACCCTGGAAAAACGGCTGAATCGGATCCATCAGGAAATGAACCCCACCCACCGAAACGCCCAGGCTCTTGTTGAAATGAAAACGCAGCCAATGCGCCACCCAAAGAGAGAGTGCGCAAAGTGCCCCATCCAAAAACTGCAGAATCTGGGTTCTTAACTGACGTTGACGACGTAACATTCCTTTAAAGAGTCGCCATTATAATCGCGAATGAACATCAAAAGCAAACTTTTGGGCTCGTTTCGTGGTAGTGGTATTACTTACGTCGCAATAGGCAAGCGCGACGGAAGCAGCCGTGCTTTTACTCCCGTTCGCCGTACAACCATCGTTCCATCAGCTTAGTGTAATGCGGCATAATGACATACGTCATCAACCAGCAGATCGCGATCGTGCCCACGAGCGTCGACAATAAGCGAAGTTCCCCAAGTCCGACCAACCGCATCGCCGGATTTACGGCCATCGGCACCAAAAAAACCAACGGATAAATTGCAGTGCACGTCAGCAAAAACTGCTTCCATTTTGCCGGCACTCTCACCTTGTCGTTCGATGGAGTGAACCAAAAATCCAATCCGCTCCGGATTGCATAATTGTCATCGTGCGACATCCAGGGCCGCGCCTTTTCAATCAAGCGCCGCCGATCGGCTGACTCAATCCAATTGCGAAGATTGTCGATCGTATCGAAGCGAATGACGAACGTGTATGCTCTCGTCACTCCGGCGATCGGTCGAATGACTTGCGAATCGAGAAATCCGACATACGACCGGCAAATCGGCTGAATCTCTTTTAGCCAATTTTCGTAATCTTCGGTGTGACCGTGCCGCACGTGGGCGGTGATAACAGCCGTTGCGCCGTTGAATTTGTCGCTGGGATTGCTCACTTATCGTTTTTTATCCAATACTACTGCAATATTTTCCCCGGCGGAATTTTCTGCAACAACCCGTGCATTTCAGCAACTGTGCTCGCGAACTTCGGGTCCTTGGCAAGATTGTGATATTCCTTCGGATCATTTTTTTGATCGTAAAGCTCTTTGCCTTCAACACCGTTATCTCCCCATTCGCTGTAGCGATATTTTTCGGTGCGAACAGAGTGGGCCATCAAATCATGACCGTTTTTGCGCGCATTGCGATGGGTCTGCGTGTAAGCGGGTAAATTCCATTTCGCTTTCGGATCTTGCAACAGCGGCCGCAGCGTCGTGCCTTCCAGATTGCTCGGCGGCGTCAGACCGCACAAGTCAGCTAAGGTCGGATACAAATCAAGCAACTCGACGGGTTGGAAGCACGGCTGCCCATTCCCTTTCGCGCCAGGCCAGCGAACCATGCAAACAACGCGCGCGGATTCCTCGAAGAGCAATTGCTTCTGCCATTGCCCGTGTTCGCCCAGGCACCAGCCGTGATCGCTCCACACCACCACGATCGTATTCTCGTCGAGGCCATTTTTATGAAGCGCGTCGAGGACTTTTCCAAATTGCGCATCGACGAAACTGGTCGCCGCAAAATAAGCGCGCTTGAACTCGCGCAATTTTTCCGAGGGCAATCCGAAGTTCGGCGGATTCACGGTCAGCGCGACCGGCGGGATGCCTTTCATGTGGTCTGGTTCTTTGGGCAACTGAATCTCGTCCATCGGATACATATCGAACCATTTCTTGATGGCGATATCGGGAACGTGCGGACGATAAAAACCGCAGCCGATAAAGAACGGCTTGCCCTTGTTCTCCTCGATCATCTTGATCGTTTCGGACGCGACTTTGCCGTCGGTTTGGTCTTCGTCGCCGCCGCGCTTCATCTGCATCCAGCAAAGCGTGCCGCCCTTGTTTTTATTGGCGACCGTCATGATGACTTCGTTTTCATCCTCGCGATCGAGTCCGCTCGGATTCACGACTCGGTTCCAGGACGGCGGATCATCGATGCCGCTGGTGCCAATTTGTCCAGGCACACCGTAGTGATACATTTTGCCGACGCGCCCGGAGAAATAGCCGTTGGTCCGGAACATCAGCGGCAACGTGACGATGTTTGGATAATAATGGCGGATCGGCGTGCTCATGCTGTTGCCGTATAGCTTGGTCGTGTCCGGGCGCAACCCGGTCATGATCGAACAGCGGCTCGGGCCGCAGAGCGGGAATTGGCAGTAGGCTCGATCGAATCGCACAGCCGTCTGCGCGAACTTATCGAGGTTCGGTGATTTGACCTGTTTATTGCCATAGCAACCCAGACAACAGGTCAGGTCATCAATGGCAATGAACAGAACGTTAGTATGCGTGGATGCGGTCGCAACTTGTGCGAACACACAAAGCGCCGTCAAACAGAGCAGCAGTTTAGTTTTCATAGAGGGGTGGTTGGTTAATCAACATCTTCGTCGAGTTTGACCGATGCCGATTGCACCGGGCGTTTCTTTTTATTCGGCCGTGTGACCTTTTGGCCGGCTTTCCAATCGGGATTAATGGTCGGCATGACCGCGCCGACGTCTTTGCGCCATTGGTTGAGTTGCGCCTGAAGTTTCGCCAGTTTCTTCGGATTGGCCGAAGCGAGATCGTGCATTTCGCCGACGTCATCTTTCAAATTGAACAGCTCAGTGCGTTGAGAATCCAACCACTCGATCAACTTCCAATCACCAACTCGAATCGCACTGCCGGGCTGACCGCCCTGATTGCCGTAATGTGGGTAATGCCAGAACAATGGCCGACTCGCGATGGAGCGGCCTTTGAGCAACGGAGTCAGATCAATACCGTCGCGATGTTGTTGCGGAAGTTTCGGCGCACTTGCCGCAGTGAGCAGCGTTGGATAAAAATCCATGGTGATGACCGGCGTGTTGCATTGCGAATTGGCTTTCGTCACCCCCGGCCATTTTACGAGCAGCGCTTCGCGAATGCCGCCTTCGTAGAGCCAACCTTTCCCCGCGCGGTATGGGAAATTGGATGTCGGACCGTTCTTGCCGGTGGATAAACCGCCGTTGTCACTGGTGAGAATTATCAGCGTGTTTTTGTCGAGGCCAAGTTGCTCGAGTTTCTTCAAGACGCGGCCGACACTGTCATCCAAGCTCTCAACCATCGCCCCATAAACGGCATGGTTCTGGACGCGACGATCGACGGTCTTTGCTTCCTTACGCCATTCAACCGAATCCGCCGGCGCCAATTTCGCAGCCTTCACTTCATATTTTTTGACCATGTCCTGCTTCGCTTGCAAGGGTGTGTGGACGGCATAGGTGCAGAAATTCAAATAGAACGGATGATCTTTATTCGCATCGATGAACTTCTCACACTCGGTCGCGAGCCGGTCGGTGAGATATTCGCCGACAGGTCCATCTGGCAGAGTTTCAATTTTATAGGGGCTGAAATACGACGGAGGATGTCCCTTGGCGCAACCGCCGACATTGACGTCGAAGCCTTGTTGCTCGGGCATGAAACCTTCGCCACCGAGATGCCATTTGCCAATGTGGCAGGTGACGTAGCCGGCTTTCTTGAGCGACTCGGCGATGGTGACTTCTTCCAATGCGAGATGGTTCGCGTTCGGCGCGGGCAACAATCGAGCTTTCGCGGAGCCGCCAATGTAGTCGGTGATGCCCGTGCGTGGCGGATACTTGCCGGTCATCAGCGCGGCGCGTGTTGGCGAACAAACCGGGCACGCTGCGTAGGCTTGATTGAAACGCATCGACTGGGTCGCGAGTCGATCAATGTTCGGTGTCTGGTAAAACGTGCTGCCGGTGTAACCGAGATCACAAACGCCGAGGTCATCGGCAAGAATGACAATGATATTCGGCTTGGACTCAGCAGCCCGGACCTGCGCCATTGCTGCAACGATGCAAAAGGCAATGAGCAGGGATTTTGATTTCATGGTTGCGGGTTGCGGTTGGCCAATAATTACAGATCACAGATTACAAAAGATCATTTAACGGCGGCGCTTTCTTTCGGACGATTTGCTGCGATCTCGGTTTTCACTTCTGAAAGGTCTTTTTCGAAATCAGGCAGCTTGTGCAACTCGGCGACTATCGCCTGCGCGAGGACACGTCCGGCGACGACGTCGGTGTAGAAGTGTTTACCAATGAGGACGCGATCCCAGCCAATGTCGCGGCCCATTTGGAGAACGGCTTCTTTTTTGTCGGGGAAGAGTTCGGCGAGGAGCAGCGCTGTGACGGTGCCGCGAACGGAGTGGCCGCTCGGGTAACTTTTGCTTGGTTCCGGTTTGCCAAGGGAGAGCGCGGGGTCAATCTGGTATGGGCGCAACCGGCCGAAGTTGTCTTTCGGCGTGTTGATCGTGGTGGAAATGTTGGTCTTCACGCATGCGAACAGCGTTTCCATTTTCGGGAATTTGCCTTTCTTGAAGAACGGGCCGATGACTGGCTCGAAATTCCAGAGTGAGAGGTTTGCGTCATGCTGGGCTCGTTTCAGTTCGGCATCGGTGCGGGCATGGAAGACGGCGCGGGATTCGGCCAAATCGGCTTTGTGCTCCGGCGTGCCGGGGACTGGAGGCGGAGCCAATAAGTGAATTCCGTCGGGATGGTTGGCGGGCAGAATGAAATCAGCGCGGGCTGCAACAGCAGCGACGAAGGTGGCCGTGACGATAGTTGTAAATCTAAAAAAACAATTCATTAGCTTTGAGGTCGTATTGTAATGCTGTTTATGGAGACGCACGCAATGAATTTTGGTTTCAGGTTTTTGAAACGAGCGTCGATCTGACCCGTAGCGAAGGTTTGCGATGGGTTTGCTGAGACCGATCACGCCGAGGACGACCAATTTTGTTGATAAATAAGTGCCCGACTAACCCGAGGAAATCCGGTAGGCCACGCTGACGCTCACTACCACGGAAATGATGCTCATGAGCGGAAATTCTCCATACATCAGATACAACGTGCCGACGACGGAAATAAGAGCGATGGCGCCCGTAATGAAACCCAATGTCGATTCCGTACCGCGCGCCAACAGCTTCGCGAGATATCCAGTCATGGCACCAATCCCAACACCAAGTAATGGGAATCGAAAACCTACCAGGGCAAAGAATCCATACATGGCACCACTGCCGATAGCCGCACCAATCAACGCTCCTGCAATCCCGCGTCCGAGACTAAACTCAGTGCTGCTGCTGCTTGTCGGCGGAGCCTGTTTGATTGCCGACGCTACAGGGTCCGTGATCAGCGCCGCGGTCGCAACTGGCGGAGCCGCCGCCGGGGCTGGCGCTGCAACGGGTGCCATCCGCAATCTGGTGACTGGCGCTGACGGTGGAGCTTGCGCTGCCAAAGTTTGTGAAAGGATCTGGTTTGCGACGGGTGTGCCATCGATGCCACAAACCGGACAGGCAATGGCGGTTGCCATCTGGCCGTTGACTGGCTCCACGTCGAACTCGTATTTCTGACCACAACCACACTGTATTTTTACGGGTATCATGGTAAAGCGGTGACAAGAGAATACAGAAACGATTGAAAATGCCAAGAGTCCCGATGCATCGGGATTGGCTGGAGCGCTCTGGTTACGGCCGAGTTCGCATGGTTAGGCAATTACTCATTTGCCGGAAGAATTTTCATTTGGGAAAGGATGGACTCAGTAATCTTGCGAGCGGTGCGTCCAGATGGGTTATCGCCGCCTGTGATGCGGGTGGCGAAGATATAATCACCCGATGGTGTGGAGACACTCCCGACGAACCAACCGAGTGTCGCGACATCTTTGTTCGCGTCGCCAGCGGTGCCCGTCTTGCCGCGGAATATCGTCCAGCCGGTGCGCGAGAGGGTCAGGATGTCGAGCACCGTGTTCATGGCCTTATCGGAGAAGGGCAGCTTGCGAGCGTGAAGGCGGCGCAGAAATTCCACCTGCTCGTCGGGCGAAATCATCAAAGAACTCTCGAGCCAAAATTGTGTCACGCCGCCAGTCACATCGGCGTTTCCGTAACCGACTTTTGGCAGGATTTGCTTGTAGCGTTCGAGCCCCACGCGCGTTGCCAACGCCTGAAAATACCAGACGCAGGAAACGGAAAATGCGCTGCGCAGGGTCTGATCGTGGTTCCAGGGTTCGACAGGGTAGTGAGTGCCATTCCAAGGGAGGCTGAAATCAGGGCCGCTGGCCACGCCAGTCTCGAGAGCGATCAACGAGTTGAGCACCTTGAAAGTCGAGCAGGGCGTTGTGCGGACCCGGCATTGTTCCGGATGGAAGCGCAGCCAATGCTGGTGCACACCATCGTAGAGGACGAACGCACCTGAGTAAGAACCAAAGTTGGCCGAAAAATCGCGCTCCTCGGCAGCCGCTGCCGTGAGCGTGGAGGGGAACAGCGAAATCAACACGTAAAGAAGAAGTGTCGATTTCACGAGATGTATTTCAAGTGGCCTATTCCCAATGGCAAAGCCATCCGCGCGCGGGGATGTTGAGCGACTTTCCGTTGAGGACGACGTCGACGGGTTTGTCGTTGAAGTTTTCGACGACCCAGCCGTTTGGCTCGAATAAATATAGCGACACCATGTCAGGGGCGTGGAAGGTCACGTTGAAGGGCGCGAGCAACTTGTCGCGAATCGGGTCGAGGTTCTGCTCGGGCTGAACCAACATATAATCGAGGCGTTCGGGAAGCGTGATCACGAGAACGTTCGCCGCATTGACGTTGACGGAATTGCCGAGCATCGATGCCAAATTGCGCGTCAGCAAGACGGGTCGGCCGGTTCGGATGTAGTCGTTTAGCTCGTCATAAATATTTACGTCGTGCATCGCGTGCAGGGTGAACAATGCGGCGGGTGCGTTCGTTGGGAATTGGTGGCACGGTACCAGCGGCAAACCGATCATCCCCATGAAATCGAAAATCCGCCATTCCGGCCCTGAGGGACTGCTGATGGGTTTGTATGCGGCGATTCCAATCGGTCGCCGCTTTTGCACTTCGCGCGACGTGGCAAGCAGTTCGGGAATATTCGTGCGCAACGCGGCCACGTCGGCCCTGCCGGTATCGGTCGGCCACGGAACGGAATCCGGCAGCTTCGTATTTGCGTCGGGATTCAAACCACCGTAGCAGAAGAGCAAACTCTCCTTTGCCCCGGCCAGAACGGTTTGTCGCGCCTGCTCAATATATGCAGGCGGCGTGGTCCCGAGCCAATCGTACCAACCGCCGCCGCATTTTTCGCCGCCAACTTCCCCAAGCCAGCGCATCAGAAAATAGCCTTCATACTGCGCCGTGCCGCCCCAGTGTTCCTGGTTCGTGTAATCGCGCGTTTCGGTGCCGACCCAAATTTTATCGAACGCTGCCGTTTCACGCGCGACATCGTATCCGCGCTCCTGATAGGCATCGTACCACTGCGGATATTTGATGATGACTTTAACGTTCGGATTAATTTTTTTGGCAGGCCCAAGCACGCGGTCCTGGGAGATATGCACCATGAGCGTGCAATGATAATTGGTCCATGTGTTGTCGGAGAGCGGATAGGTTTTGTCGCCGACCGTTACCACCTTTGCCTTTCGCGCCGCGTCGCACTGTTCGCATTGGCAATCTTCCAGGAAAAAATCGTCGATCATGATTTCATCGAAAATCCCCGCCGCATATTCGAATACCAATTGCAGCTTCATCTGCGTCGGTTCATCGGTGTAACAACTGGACAGCGGGCCCCACCCTGTCGACGGCTTGCCAATGTGGGTTGTCGTCACACAACCAGAAACGAGAAAGCCTTCCGAACGAAACCGATCGCGCGCACGCGTCAGCGTATCGCGATTTGCCTGGTAGGCGTCGCGAACTGTTTCGAGATAAACATGCGTGATGCCGTTGGTCTTGCACCAACCGACGGCATCGTTAAGGCCGTTCGAGGACGTCAGCGCATCGCGAACATCCTGGGCAATGAACAAGGTGGAGAAGCGATGGGTCGCCGCCGATTCGTTCGCGACCTGCGACAAACTTTTCTCCGGGGTGCAACCAACTGCGACAAGGAGCGCGATGATCGAAGCGATGATGAAAAGGTTGCGCATGTCAGAGCGTTTGTCCGCCCAGTTTACTGTCGCCACCGAACCGCATTCAAGCCCTCGTTGACCAACTCTGTTGCCATTCGGTATGACGGAAGTGTCATGGAACATTCACACGCTTGTCACGTCTGCATGGCAGCATCACGGCGTTCTGTTAATTAAAAATCAAAAATAAACTATCGCAAACCAATGAACTTGAAAAAAATTACAGCCGTTATCGTCGCTCTTGGTATCTCCTTGTGCGTCACCAAATCGTTCGCCGCCGACATTATCGCCAAACCTAAATTGACCGAGGCACAAGCTGGCAAACTCGCGCTGAAAAAAGTCCCGCATGGCAAACTGGGCGAAGGCGAGCTCGAAATGGAAAACGGCATTCTCGTATATTCCTTCGACATTTCCCTGCCCGATTCCAAGAGCATCGTGGAAGTCCAGGTCAACGCTGTGACCGGTTCAATTGTCGATGTCGCCGTCGAAGGCCCGGCTGAACAGGCCAAGGAAGCCGCCGAAGATAAAAAAGCCGAAGCCGCCGAAAAGGGAGAAAAAGGTGAAAAGGCCGAAGGCAAAGAGAAAGAATAGGCACGCTATTATTGCGCGAGTCTCCATCGCGCTGATCATTTATTCACGCCGCCCTGAGTTCACCAACTCAGGGCGGTCGTTTTTCGGCGACAACGCCAACTGATCCCGGCGAGACGCCTGTCCTACCAAATACGGGACGATTTGCGCGTTTGACTTGCGTCGGGCGGACACTTTAAGTTTGTCAATAATGTTGGCAGCTCGATCGAGTAACCCGACCTCCAGAGTCGCGGAGCCCGCCGTTTCAACACCGCCCAATTATTCCTTGGGTTGGAAAGAAATAGTGGCGGGCGCAGAACCTTTTCTCCTCAAAGTCGGGGAACGTCTCCGCGCGCAAACCGCTGAATTTCAGGCGGATATTGAAAGCTACGCCAAATACGCTCTCAGCGTCCAAGGCAAGCAACTCCGTCCCATGCTCGTTTGCCTCAGTGGCGAGGCCGCGGGCGGTCTGAATGATTCTCACGTGTCCGTCGCCGCCATTATTGAAATGGTGCATTTGGCCACCCTCGTCCACGACGACATCATTGACCTCGCCGCTCTGCGCCGTGGCCGCCCTACCCTTGCGGCCAAGTGGGGCAATAAAATTTCTGTTTTGTTAGGCGACTGTCTTTTTGCAAAGTCGCTGAAACTCGCCGCGAGCTTCCCAACTCCGGAAATCTGCCGCGCCGTTGCCTCTGGGACCGATACCGTTTGTGAAGGTGAAATTCTTCAGACGCAGGCTCGCGGTAATTTCGATTTATCGCAGCAGCACTATTTCAAAGTCTTGACCATGAAGACGGCCGAGTTGTTCGCGCTCTCTTGTGATTTGGGCGCATTTTTAGCCGATGCTCACGGCCAGACCACCCACGGCCACGGGGCCACCCAAGCCAAATACCGCGAAGCCTTGCGCCAATATGGCCTCTCGCTGGGCACAGCTTACCAACTTTACGACGATTGCCTCGATCTCTTCGGTTCGGAAAAAGTCGCCGGCAAAACCGTCGGCGCTGACCTGACCGAGGGCAAAATGACTCTCCCGCTGCTCATTGTCCGGGACAAAGCGCCCCATGCCGACCAAGCGGCACTGCGCCAATGTTTCTCACATTGGAACCCGGATCGCATGCCGGAACTCATGGAATTGCTCACAAAATATCGTGCTCTGGCCCTTTCGCGCGAAACCATTCGCGGCTATCTTGCCGCCGCGCGCGAGGCACTCAATTGTTTGCCGTCGTGCGAAGCGAAGGCAGGATTGATCGGGTTAACCGGCTTTCTTGCAGAACAAACGGAGGTTTTGGGGGTTTAAGAACACATCAACAGAGCCGCGCGTGTGAGCAAGCGGTTATCGACGTTCGCCAAAGTTGCGACTCTGTTGATAGAAAGCCGCTTACTAAACGCGCGGCTCTGTTGAACAAGATGATATTAGAAAGCACCGCATTGACGGTCGACGAGACACAAGAGAGCAACGAATCGGACTTGAGCTTGGTCAAACGCGCTCAGGAACAAGACCCTTCTGCCTATGACGCGCTCATCCGCCGTTATCAACAGCGCATTTACGCGACCGTTTACCACATGACGTCCAATCACGAGGACGCCAACGATCTCACCCAGGAAGCCTTCATCAAAGGCTACCGCGCGCTGACGGGTTTCAAGGGAGATTCGAGCTTTTACACCTGGATCTATCGCATCGCCGTCAACAAGACGATCAACTTCCTCAAGCAGCGCAAAAACAAGTGGATGATGAGCTTGAACGACGTCGATTATCAGGCCGAGCACGACCCGGACCTGGTCGCCTTGGTTTCCCACAAGACGCCGCGGCGTGATTTAAATTTAGCTGAACTGCAGGAAAAATTGAACGAGGGCCTACAGAAGCTGTCAGAACACCACAGAATGGTTGTCACATTGCACGACATCCAAGGACTATCTCACGAAGAGATAGGAAAGATAATGAACTGCAATGTGGGCACCGTCCGGTCGCGCTTATTTTATGCGCGACAACAATTACAGGGCGATTTGTCTGACTATTTAAAATAGGACGCCAAGGCAGGTTGTGTTCCGGCTTCAGTGTGGGGACGGTAGGGATGGTGCGCCGCACCGTCCGCTGAAGCCAGGACGCAAACCGCACAGCGCCGAGTTGCAAAGATGAAAACTTCGAATGAGTTTGAAGGTAACGACGATCGCTCCGCGACGTCCGCACAAGAGTTCGAAACCCTCCGCAAAGCGCTCGCGCTAAAACGCTACGAGCAACCGCCACCGGGATACTTCAACCGTTTGCCAAACCAGATCATGGCACGCATCGAAGCCGGCGAAGGCGAAACAAAATTCTGGCAGCGCTTCATCCCCAGCTTCACCCTGCGCCCCGCCGTGGTTTACGGCCTGGGCCTGGCCGTCTGCGGCGTCGTCGCCGTCAGCGTCTTTTATACATCCAATCTGCCGGTGAATAACAGTGGTCCCGTCACCGCCAGTTCGATGACAACATCGCAACCGACACTTCTCGGCCCCGCGCCCGGTCCAGCGATCGCCAGTCAGAATCAAAGCACCATCAACAGCACGAACCCCATTACCGAGCCCTCGCTGTTCCCGACGCAAATCGGCCAAGGCCTACAAAGCATGCCCGCAGGCTATACGCCGCATCAGTAATAATCGCGCTTGATCGCGCCACTATTTGATACACGCCAGTAGGGACCTGCATCCCTTCTGGCGTCTGTTCTTCTCACACTCATCTCTGCTATGCGTTCTTTGCAGTTAAATAAACTCCTCTAAAACTCAAACTTCGCACATCCCAAGTCCCAACCTTTCACTGACGAAATTCCGTCAATGATAACACGTGACCATCCGGATCACGAAACCAAGCCACCAACGCCCCGCTTGGCGCTTGCCAAATACCGTCTTCGTCCTGCCCCAGCCCATCGAACCATTCGAATGCAACTCCCACCTTCGCAAGCCGCCGCACCATCTCGCGAATATCCGCCACATCCCATCCCAGTGCAGTATACGGAGCCGCATGAACCTTCTCCACCTTCTGAATCCGCAACATCGAATTCCCAACTTGAAACACCAAAGCCGGCGGTTCATCCGCCACAAACGTCAGGCCAAGAACGCCATCGTAAAATGCCCGTGCCCGCTGCGCATCCACAGTCGCCAAAAACAAAACAGGTTTTTCTAAAAGCATAGTTTTTCAATTCGTTCCGC
This sequence comes from uncultured Verrucomicrobiae bacterium, assembly GCA_963702845.1. Classification (GTDB taxonomy): domain Bacteria; phylum Verrucomicrobiota; class Verrucomicrobiia; order Limisphaerales; family Palsa-1400; genus JAICXV01. Next base: position 3,702,214 of record OY969763.1, read on the forward strand.
GTTCCATCTGCAAGAGGTCCATTCAGTCTTTTTCCAACTTACCGCAACGCGGTAAAATCACTCAGCCCACGGGTTGTTCTACCCAAGCAGAACTACCCTGGGTCAATGTTGCACCTAATTGCAATGGCTTGCACCTGATTGCACCTGAAAACAATTCGTGGTTTAAAGACGATTGACGTCGCGAACTCCCACAGGAAGATTAAGGCCGTGAAAATGAGATTTCGCTTGCTGCTTTTGTTCGTGGTCGGATCGGCGCTTTGTTCCGTTCACGCCCAGGAAGTGCCGGTTATCGAAAAGACCCTCTCGAACGGCATGAAGGTCCTGATGGTCTCGCGCCACGATGAACCGATGATTTCCGGCGGCTGGGTCGCGCACGTCGGCAGCTCCAACGAAAAGCCCGGCATCACCGGCATCGCGCATCTGTTCGAGCACATGATGTTCAAGGGCACGCCGACGATTGGCACGAAGGATTATAAGAAGGACCTGGAAATTTTAAACGAACAGGAAAAGATCCGCGATCAGATGCGTGAAGAGGAACGCAAGATGCGCGCGGAATTCCGTCGCGGCAAGATTGACGACCTCGCCAGTCTCGACAACAAAACGCCGCGCTGGCGCGAGTTGAAAAAGCAATTCGATGCACTCGTGAATGCTGAGCGAACTGTCCTGGTGAAAAACGAATTTGATAACGTCTACACGAGCAATGGTGGTTCCGGCATGAACGCCTTCACCAGCGAAGACATGACGGCTTACTTCATCACCGTCCCGGCGAATAAACTGGAGCTGTGGATGTGGATGGAATCGGAACGCCTGCTTCACCCTGTTTTCCGCGAATTTTACGCGGAGCGCGATGTGGTGTTTGAAGAGCGCCGCATGCGCACGGACTCGACGCCACTGGGAAAATTCGAGGAAGAGTTCAACGCCATGTTCTGGGAATCCTCGCCGTACCACTGGCCGGTCATCGGTTGGCCCTCTGATATTCCGGCGATTTCCAAAAAGCAGGCCGACGAATTTTACGCGCTCTATTATCAACCGCAGAACATCACGGCCATCCTCGTCGGTGATTTTGATCCTGAAAAATGCCTCGCGTTGGCGGAAAAATATTTCGGCCGCATTCCACCAGGGCACCAGCCCACGCCGGACATCGTCACCATCGAGGTGAAACAAGAAGCCGAAAAACGCATGGACGCCGAGGCGGAAACGAATCCGCAGATCGATATCATGTGGCACACGGTGCCCTTCGCGCATAAGGACTCCTACGCGTTGGAGGTTTTAGCCGAACTGCTCTCCAATCGCACCGGTCGCCTGTTCAAAGGCATGGTTCTCGGCTCGAAAGTTGCGAGCGATGCATCGGCCGGCCAGGACTCCAGGAAATGGGCCGGGCTGTTCGATATCAACGGCGAAGCCGCTGAAGGCCACACTCCACTGGAAGTCGAGCAAGGCGTATACGCCGAGCTCGAGAAACTTAAGAAAGACGAAGTGCCTGCTGAGGAACTGCAAAAGGTGAAGAACCAGTTCGCCGCGCACGAATACCGCCGGTTGTCAGCGAACTCGCCGATCCTGATGTATCTCATCGGCGACGAAGGCCATGGCGATTGGCGCGAAATCAATAATGCTGGCAAAAAAATCCAGGCAGTCACGACGTCGGACGTGAAACGCGTCGCCAACGAATATCTCCGTAAAGACAATCGTTCCGTTGCCGTTTACATGCGCAAAGGCGCCAAAGCAGAGAAGGCCGTGAAACCAGTTGCCGCACACGTTGAGGAGAAGAAATGAAGAAACTGATTCGCTCTTTTGAGCTTTTCGCTGTCGCCCTACTTTTTGCGGCGACAACCGTTGCAAATGCGCAGACCGCGAATGCGGCCATCCCAAGTCGGCCCGAGCAACTGAAATTTCCGCCGCTCAAATATGAGCCGCCGGATCCGCCGACTACCGCACGGTTCTAAAAAACGGCACGGTCACTTACGTCGTTCCCGATCACGAATTGCCGCTGATCAACATCCGTATCATGGTCCACACCGGTGATTACGTTGTGCCGAAGGGCAAAGAAGGACTCGCGGCGTTGACTGGCTATCTCCTCTCCCACGGCGGCACGAAGTCGATGACGGCGGAGCAATTGGAAGAACGTCTCGCGTTTCTCGCGGCTAATCTAAGCATCGATTGCGGCGACGTGAGCGCGAGCATCAACCTGAACCTTCTCTCAAAGGACCTCGATGAAGGGTTGAAGATCTTGCACGAAGTCCTGACCGAACCACGGTTTCAGGATGACAAGATCACTTTGGCAAAAGATCAAACGATGCAAGGCATTCGCCAGCGCAATGACGAGTCATCCAACATCGAAGGACGCGAACGCGGGTTCCTCGCATTCGGCGAAGATTTCTGGGTGAATCGTTATTCCACTGCGGCGTCGATCGAGAGCCTGACCAAATCTGATTTTCAGGAGTTCCATCGTAAATGGTTTCATCCCGACAACTTTGTCATCGCCGTCAACGGCGATTTCGATCGCGACGCGATGATTGCCCGTATGAACCTGTTCCTGAAAGATTGGCCGTTCACGGGACCGAAACCGCCGCCGATCCCGACAGACACTAAATTCGCCAAGCCCGGCATCTACATCGTCGATAAAGATGTGAACCAGGGCCGCGTCGCACTCATGCTGCCGGGTATCATGCGCGATGATCCGGATTATTTCGATGCGCTCATCATGAACGATATTCTTGGCGGCGGCGGCTTTACATCTCACATCATGAACCGCGTCCGCTCGGACGAAGGTCTCGCCTACTCGGCTGGATCGAGTCTTCCCGGCGGCGTTTACTATCCGCTGACGTTCACGGCCGGTTTTCAGTCCAAGTCGCGCACTGTCGCCTATGCGATTTCGATTGTGGAACAGGAAATGACAAAGATGACCGAGCAACCGCCTTCCGACGCCGAATTAAACACCGCCAAGCGGTCGTTCATTGACCGTTTTCCGCGCACGTTTGCAACGAAGACACAAGTCGCGACGACGTTTGCCAGTGATGAGTTCACTGGTCGTTACGCAAAAGACCCGCACTATTGGCAGAACTTCCGCGCGAACATCGAGAAAGTCACCAAGGATGACGTCGTGCGCGTGGCGAAACGATTTCTACACCCCGATCGCTTGGTGATCCTCATCGTCGGGCAGAAGCAGGAAATCATGAAGGGCCATCCCGACCACGACATCACGCTGGCGAAATTGTCGAACGAGGTGATTACGGAAGTGCCGCTGCGCGATCCGCTGACGATGAAGCCGATTGTGAACGGAACGAACTAGTAGCGGTTCCAGCGGTGGCCAAAACCGGAGTGTCCATAGCCGCCGCGAAAACCGTCATAGGCAAATCGCCATCCACCGAAGCTGTAAAATGACGAGCCGCAACTCGGACCAAACGCGGCATCATAATAAGCACGAGCCGGCGAGCAGCTAAACGGCCCGTAGTAGCAGCCATTGTTAAACGTAGTTCCATAACGCGAGCCGATGACGGTCACGTTCTGATTTGGCGTCGCACAGACTGGCGTTGAACAGGTCGGGGCTGACGAAACGTAGTTCACCCGAGGAGAGGGTTGTTGCACAACGACAACCGGCGGTTGCGAATAGGTGATCGGCGCGACGGGAGCGGAGGCGTCCGACATATTCTGAGCTTGTTGAGCGTCATTAGCTTTGGCCAAGGTCACTTGGTGATCGCGTCGAATCATCGCGTTTACTATCTCGGATGGAACGCCAACTTTGATCAGGTAAATAATGTCCTTCGAACTGAGTTGATACGGAAAATTCGATGTCTCGATATATGTCAGTAACACGTCGGTGCTGATGCCGCCGCGATACATTTTCACCACTTCATTGGCCCCGTAGGCAAGAGACCTGGGCTGAGTTACAGGAGCTGATTCTGAAACTGTCTCCGCAGGAGCAGCTGGTGTGGCATCGGACTCAGAAGATGGCGCGGCGACGATCGGAGTTGTTGTTGGGATTTGTCCAATGGCGGGTTGGCTATTGGTTGTCGCGCTGGCTAATTCGGCGAGGACCACAGAAACTCCCAGAAAACCTGCCATTACCGCAAAAAGCTTTTTTAGCGATGGCGCCGTTTTCCGCCCCAAATTGGACGCGGGTGAATGCATACTGTCACCGAACAGGGCTACCATAACGTTCCATGCAAAAGAGTGCAAGCGTTCAAGCGCGCCTGCGGGGAAAAAAACGCCTTTCTATCGACCTGGCATCAGCATCGTCTTGAAATCCGTATAACCGGTCAGATCGCCGGACGAGACAATCAATCGGTAAACGCGACCGGGATCCAATGGGTCAGGCCGCGCTTTCGGGATGGCCGGATGCATCCCGCGAATCGGCACGCCGTATTGGAATAGTTTCACGGGACGTGAATTGGTAGTGGCGACCATGTACCAGATCGGCGGGGTGTGGGCGTCAAAATTTGTCCCCTGCAACGGAATAACCTTCAAGGAGGTCAACTCGCAGGACCGGCTCAGTTTGAAAAAGACCGGAAGAGGCGTGCCTGCCACGATCCCACGTTCCGGTCGCGCTGACGGGACAATAGTCAAAGTCTTTTTGCGAAACCAATCAGTAAAGAAGGCGACATACAACACTCCCAGCACGAGCAGGAAGGCAATAAGAGTGATTTCTTTCTTTTGCATGTTATCTCAGGGCAGAGCCGTTTGATTCAAAAGTGCATTCACCGCGCACGTTCTTTGTAAAACTCACGAGCAAAAAATATTTTCCGTTCGGATCAAGCGGCTCCGGTGTCATTCCCGGAATGAAAGCTTTCATTCCCGCAATATTTTCGCCATAAACAAATTCGGTCTTTGTCACTGGTTTGTTGTCTGGGACCAACTCCCACAAAGCGTGGGGATGCGCATTAGTTTGCGCTTCCTCGAACGATGTTACCTTGATGCGTGTCATTGGATATGCTGGATCGAGATAAAACACAATCGCGCGGGTGCCGCCGGCCGGAATAATTCTGTAAGCTATTTGAATTTTTGACGGTGGCATTGAGTCAAACCACAGGAACAAAGAAGCCGCCGCTAAAACCACGGCGATAAGAATGAGAATGGCGGTTTTCTTGCTCATGTAGAAAAGACCGAGTCCAGGGGCGGATTATTCGAATTGTTTTTTGACAATCGGAAAATCTGTTGTCGTGTAACAAAACGCACCTGATATGAAAAAGACCAATAGTTACTATGGGGAAAAATTGGGGAACGTTGCGCGTTTTCGCGCTTTTACATTAATTGAACTCTTGGTGGTGATTGCGATTATCGCAATTCTCGCCAGCATGCTTCTGCCCGGTCTCGCCAAGGCGAAACAAGCCGGACTGCGCATCTCCTGTGTCAATAACATGAAGCAAATTGGCCTCGCCAATGCCATGTATGCCCAGGACCATAACTCGCACTATCCACCACGTTTGATCAATGTGCGCTGGCCGCAGGAATTCTGGCCTTACTACAAGAACCTGAAAGTCCTTCGCTGCCCGGCCGACATCGAAAAACCGCAGACCGTCGGCATCGACACGAACTATCAGGCCGACATGGCGCCGCGCAGTTACATCATCGACGCTTATAATGACTGGTATAAGGACACGTTGAGCGACGCTGATTTCCAAACCTACATGGCCGGCACTTATTCGAATACCTTAAAGGAAACGGATATTAAATATCCAACCGAGACGATCGTTTTGGGTGAGAAGAAGTCAAATATCGATCCGAGCCAGCCTTCCGGCCATTTCTATATGGACGTGTATGAAAGCCTTGGAAACGACTTCACGGAATTGGAACAGCATCGCCATAATGATGGCTCCGATTACGCGTTCGTTGACAACAGTGTTCGGTTTTATCACCAGTGGAAGGCGCTCAACCCGCTGAATCTTTGGGCAATCGGTGATTTCGAGCGGACCAATCTGGTCATCAAATTGAACTAGAGTTCGCGCATGACATTTACTTTTTCGCGATTACTCCCGAATATCGGCGTCGATGCTATTACTGTTCGACATCGGCAACACCAACACGCATGTCGGGCTGGCGAACAATCGGAAGGTCATTCGCCAGACCAATGTGCCGACCAAGGATTGGAAAACCGGTCGCGCCGCAAAGGCCGTTTCCAATTTCGTTCGTTCCAGCGCCATTGAGGGCGTCGCCCTTTGCAGCGTTGTCCCAAAGATGACGCCGCTGGTCGCGAACCTTGCCGCACGGAAATACGATGTTCAAGTCCTGGAACTGACCGCTGATACGGCGACGGTTGGCATCGATTATCCAAACCCGCGCACCATCGGCCCTGACCGTCTCGCGAATTCCATTGCGGTGGCCCATAATTTCGGCGCACCGGCCATCGTGGTCGATTTCGGCACGGCTGTAACATTCGACGTCGTAAATAAAAAAGGCGATTACGTCGGCGGCATTATCGCTCCCGGCCTGAGCGTCATGACCGATTACCTGCACGAAAAAACCGCGCTTCTGCCGAAAATTAAGATTCGCGAAACGCGAGCTGTCATTGGCAAAAACACGGAGGAAGCGATGCTCATCGGCGCTGTGCACGGGTATCGCGGCTTGATTCGAAATTTGATTTCCGAACTGAAGCAACAATTAAAGGCGCGCCGCCTGCCTGTGGTGGCGACCGGTGGTTACGCGGAGTTAATCAGCGCGAAAATACCGGAAATTACTAAGGTCGATCCCCTGCTCACGCTCGAAGGTCTGCGGTTGTTGTGGGAAACTCATGCGTCTTGCCCATGTTGTCATGGTGGTGAACCTCCGTGCGCGTTGCGGGATGGGGATGTTTAGTGCGTTGCGAGTGTTTAGTGCGTTGCCACAGTGCACTGTAAATTAAGCCTGCGTCCGCTTCGACGCGGCCTTTGAGTTCGAAACCTGCTCTGGTCAAAAACGGATCAGGCGAACAAATCTCCCGCGCAGTGATTCTGGTCGTGAGCCGGAAGAATGTGTAGGCGGCGCGCAAAACAGCTTTGGCGCGCCATTTTGGCCAACCGCGCTGCGGAACGGCAAAATCCGTTACCAACCAAATCGCTGAATCACTCGCACACGCCGCGAGTTCAGCAATCACTTGCTGCAATTGCTCGGGGGTGAAGCAATCGAGGAAGCAGTTGGTTACAATTAAATCGAAAGTTTGCTCCGGCAGATTTAATCCCGGTGCCGTCGCTTGCAGAAACTGCGCGCGGGTTGGATCACCACCGCCCTGTGTCCATCGACGTTCAGCCTGGCGCAACATTTGGGCGCTCGCATCGACCACGGTGAATTTCGCTTGTGGTAAAGCCTGCGCACAAACTTCAAGAAATCTTCCATTCCCCTCCCCAACCAGTAACGCTCGACGGCACTCGCGCACCGAGTTCAACCAATGCACGCGACAGCGTTGCAATTTTTCCCCGGCGAGAATCGCCTCCATCCAGCGATAGTGCGGCGCGAGCAAATCGAAACTCATGCGACGGCCACTTTCAATTGCCGACGATTCCACCACGCCCACGCCACAATCGCGCCGACGGTGTAAACAACCACGTCCCAAATATCTCCAGTCGTGCGCATGATGTGTGGCCCAATCCATTCGAAGAGCACGGACCAGATCACGAGATGAAACAGAATCTCAGTCACATCGGGCATGGCATCGGTTTTCCTCAATCCGACCTTGCGTTGCATCCATAAGATGATTGGCAGCGCACATGGGATGAGGAGCATGTCATTGAAATAGCCGTGCAGGAAAACCGAAGCGACGTGCGGTTTAATAAGCCATCGATTCACCACATACAAAGCACAGCAAGCGACGCAGAGCGGATCGAGCGCGTAGCGAAACGGCTTCATAGCAGCGCCAGAATCATTAAACCGAAACCGAGCGCGAGACCAAATTTGAGCAGAACAATCATAACGGCAATTTGAACGTTAACGGCAACACGTCAACGACAGACGAAACGTAGCCGCAGTTCATTCGAAAGCTTACGCGCCGCTAAGGTCGATCATCACCGGCTTTTTGCGGAACCAATTTGTTTTATAACCGGCATAGACGATGCCAAGCGCGCACCAAATTCCGCCGTACGTTTTGGCCTCCGTCGGCAGAAAGACCCAAATCACCGCGCAAAAAATGAAGCCAAGCACGGGCGAAATCAAATCCCATAGCCAATTGCGTTTGTGGCCAGCGGGAGTGCGGACAACGAATTCGCCGATGACTGACGCGTTCACCCCCATAAACGCGAGGAACGCCCCGAAGTTGAGAATGGGCACCGCTTGCTCGTAGCTGAGGATAATTGCAATTGAGAGCGCAAGGAATCCAATCAGCAAAATGTTGAACGTTGGTGAGTTGTGTTTTGGATCGAGCCGACCGAAAAATTTCTTCGGCAGCGCATTGTCACGGCCCATTCCGTAAAGAACGCGCGCGGCACCGAATTGACCGGTCAACGCGCTCCCGAGTGATGCGACGACCATGATCGCGGCAAAAGTGTCATTGAGAAACACTCCGCCGACTTTTCCGCACACGTCGAAAAATGCGGTGTCGACGCTCGAGTAGGTGTTGTAATCTGGCCAAACGAGTTGGGCCAGATACACCTGTGCACCGCAAATAATTCCAGTAAGCAAACACACAAGGACGGTCGCGCGCGCAACGGTCTTCTTCGGCTCTTTGACCTCTTCGGACAAGGTCGTGATGCCATCAAAGCCGATGTAGGTCAGGGCAGAGATAGACGTCGCGGTCCAAACTGCACCAAGTTGGAAGGTCTTGGAGTTGTAGAACGGTTGAGTTGAAATAAGGCTGTGAAAACCACCGTGACCCGTCAGGAATCGAATCGCGTCGACGAGGAAAATGACAATCGCCACACTCATGATCGCGAGCAGAATTTCATTCGTACGCGCTGCCCATCGCACACCGCGCACGTTTAAAAATGTGGTGAGAGCCGTCAATATGACGACAATCGCAATATAAGTCGGCTGGAGATGTCCGGGCAGTTGCGCCGTGATGTGAAGTGCTTGCAGCACTTGCGTGTCGATGGATTTCATCGTTTGCGGAAACAATTGCACAACACTGATTGCACCGTAGGCGATGCTGATGACAGGGATGATCAAGTAATCGAGAAACATCGCCCAACCGACGATGAAGCCGAGATGAGGATTTAGCGCGCGACCGACATAAGTGTAAGCAGAACCGGCGACCGGATAGTGCGTGGCCATGCGCCCGTAGCTGACTGCGGTAAACATCATCGCGATCATCGCGATCAGTATCGTTGTCGTGACGTGACCAAACGATTTTTGATTGGCGATTCCGAAAATACCGACAGCGGCGACTGGTTGAATCAGGACGATGCCATAGAAAACAAGGTCCCACAGTCCAAGCACTCGGCGAAGGTGTGGTTGAGAATCGACGGTCGTTGAGGTGGGCGTGGATGTTTGCGGTTCGGAAGGCATGTTGAGGGGAGAGTATGCCGTGGCCCAAAACATTTTCAAAGATTGAAATCGTTCGCACCGCCCCGCTACGATGCGGTGCAATGAAAATTTCGCGCCGTCACATTCGTTTAACCTATCCTGCCAGCGGGCATTCCGTTCTTGTTGAGATGCTCGATGATGAAGCGCCCAATGTTTGCAAAGCTGTTTGGGACATGCTACCGATTGAGACGAAAGTCATTCACGGCATGTATTCAGGCGCGGAAGTGTTCGCGATGGTTGAAAATCCGCAACCGTTAACGGGCCAAAATCTCGTGCAGATTCCCCTGCCCGGCGAACTACTTTATTACTACGAAGCCAATCTCGGCGCTGCCGGCGGCAAAAAACCTGTTGGCGAAATCGTGGTTGTCTATGGACGCGGCGTCATTTTGCGCGAGCACGAAGGCATTCCAACCAAGTGCAGTTTGTTCGGGCGAATTCCCGGTGACTGGAAATATGATTGGAACGCTTTCGCCTTGGAATGCCGGAAGGCCCGTTGGGAAGGGCCTCAAGTGTTGCGCATCGAACGCGTCGAGGAAACCTAGCCCGACGTTTCCTAGCGCGAAGAACGGATGCTGCGGACGTGGTCCTGCACGACGGCGTCATGCAGATCGTAGGTTTGCGAGTTCGCTTCGGTTGAGACCTTTTGCCTGGCTTCAGTTTTGTTAGCGGCGCGGACGGTGATAACCCTTTCCCAAACCGCTGTGCGTCTCACAATTGCGGTATACTCAGTCTCTTCGATGCGAATTGGCGTTTCCGTTGGAGCAGCCGATTTGCGATCCCGCAATCGCTTATGCGCAGGCGCGGATGGCGCACGGGCCAAAGGATCAGCAACGGGTTCGGGCGCCAACAAATTGTATTTAATTCCCACGACCTGCGTCTCAGGTTGGGCTCTCAGGCGTTTGGGAAAAACGAAGTATGAAACATTCTTCTGCTCACGAAAGCCAACCACGCCGAAATCTTTTTTGTGGGTCCCTATGGTCCGATGGACGGTGAGCACACGATTTTCGCGCACCGCGCGGTTAAAGTGCCGGTCGTCCTTCGGGTCGGTCCAAAGCGTCGCCACGTAGGGCTTGCCAGCCGCTTTCACCAACTCGGCGAATCGCACCGTCTTGCTCATACCCAAGTTTCGCATAGGAATGCGCCATTTGCACGGGCGGCCGCCCTGATTTAACGCAGCAACTGTTTCAACGCACCGTCGAACGGTCCATCCGATCCGCCATTCAATGCGCCCATTCGCAATGAAATCACTGCAGCCAACCCCATCAAATCGCCTTCGTTTTTGATGTTATGAAAGATCTGGTTGGTTATTCCAAAATTTATTTCGCGCTCCTGACGCGGCGCTTCGACATTCGCAAAGTGCGCTTTTTGCAAAGTCAGGTTCAACGTATCGATGCCCATGAATTCGAATGGCGCGCGGAGTGTTGATGTGCCCAGCTTCGATGGTGCGGGTTTGCCGCTCAGCACGGCCGCGTTGCGTTTTTGCAATTGATCGAAATTGGTGTGCCCCTTCTTGTCCTGAAGTACGTCCACTTCGGCCATATTAAACCGCACGAGGCGCAAGTGGAGTTTACCGGCGCGCGCCGCTTGAACATCGTATTCCACGTGCAGTTCGGGAATGTCCAGGCATTGCGACCCACCGAACTCGGCGGTGTTGTACATCTTGAAGTTTTCAATCGTCACCGTCGGCGAGAGCAGCCCAATGGATAGTTTGCCGATTTTCACACCCATGCCGGTTTCAGCGCGAATCCGGTTTTGAGCGATTTCGCGGGCGATAGTGTCCAGCAACAGAATGCCCGCGACGACGAGCACCACGAAAATGATGAACAAATAAAGTGCCCAGCGAAAAAGACGTCTAATCACAACTCAATATCCTCCGGCGTTACTTCAAGGCATTCGTCCTGGTCTTCCCAAATGATCATTGGGTAGTGCTCTAAAAACTGAGGCGCCAATTTGTTTCCAGCAAATCCCAGCAGTTTTTCGGCTTGTTGCGCCGCGACCTCGTAGGCTTTGTCGTAATTCGGCACGCTCTTGCGCTGGCGATCCTCCCAATGCGCTACGGCGTGAACCGGTGCATAATCAGCGCTCCAGTTCTTCACTGCTTCCTGCAACTCCAACGGTAGTTCGTCGAAGGCAACGACCGTTTCCGAGCAGTGCTGACAAACCAAGCCAGTCTCAAGAATATCGCGGGTCAGCAATGGCGCCATAGGAGCACGGCAACACGGCGATTCAGAGAAGGCTGCTGGAACACTGACGAGCCGTTTCAACCAGATTTGGCGACTGTGCCCGACTTCTGCACCGAGCCGAAATGCGCCAATCAATGGATGTGAAAAGCGCCAGACACGGCCCTGCAATTGACCAAGCGTCTGCGACAACCACCGGGCCAAAGTAAGGTCGTCGAAATCCGCAAACACCCCGTTGTACTCGCGCCAAAGGCGATCTGACGCAGATTCATCCATTTGCAGAGAAGTACAGTTCGAAAGCCCAAAATCGAAAGCAGAAAAATTTCACGCGACCGCAAAAAATATTAGGGCGATGCGGTCAGGTCTTCTACAATGTTCAGATGATGTTTGCAGCGATTTTTGATTGGGACGGCGTGATCATCGACTCCTCCCGGCAGCACGAGCTTAGTTGGCAACAAATTGCGCGAGAGCTCCAGCACGAGTTGCCTCCCGGTTTTTTCAAGAAAAGCTTCGGGATGAAAAACGAGAAAATCATTCCTGAACTGCTCGGCTGGGCTACCGATTCTGAAAATGTCGGTAAAATTGCGCGCCGGAAAGAGGCGATCTATCGCGAGCTGATTAAGAAGAACGGTATCGAGGCGTTGCCGGGCGTACATGATTTGCTCGAGCAATTGCGCGCCGCGTCGATTCCTTGCGCCATCGGCTCGTCCAGCGCGCGGGAAAACATCTCGTGCATTATCGATGTGCTTGGCGTTTCGAAATATTTTGACGTGATCATCTGCGGGGCCGATGTGCATCACGGCAAACCGGACCCGGAAGTATTTCAACTCGCGGCTTCGCGGCTGGGAGTGACGCCTGATAAATGCGTTGTTTTCGAAGACGCGCATGTCGGATTGGAAGCAGCACGCCGCGCGGCGATGAAGGTTGTTGGCGTTGCCACCACGCATCCTGCGGAGACGTTGCACGATGCGGACATGGTCGTAGACCGCCTTACTGAGGTAACGCTCGAAAAACTTAAAGGGCTGTTCAGCTAACTCAGTCGCCGAACAACTTCTTCAACTGATCGCGAGCCGACGATTCGCGTGAATTGGTCTGCTCCTTCGAGACAAAAACGCGCGGCTTAAAATCAAAGTATTCGCAGAAATTTGCCGCGTGCTTCTCTTCCACTGGATCGGCACGGCGGTCCCGGCATTGGTGCGCCACGCGCGCGTCGTAGGCGGCGCAATTGAGGCAAACACGCAAATCGGAACTGCATTTATGGCAGGTTTCACTGCGACCGGGCTGCCCCGGAATCGTCCATTCCCAACCGCACTTATGACAATGTCGCGTCATCTTGCTCATGAGCGCTAAACTGTAGCATCGGTTCGTTTGTTGCCTAGTGCAAATTACTGGGAACCTTTGCGAAAACATTTCAGGGCCGCGTTGAAGTCTTTCGGTATAGGAGCCTCGAACTTCATCTTCTTTTTTGTGCGCGGATGTTTCAGCACAATCCGACTGGCATGGAGCATCTGCCGCGTCACCTCACAACCGGTGACTTCCGACAACTTCGCATTCTTGCGGTCGCCATAAATGAGATCACCGACGACCGGATAGCCAATGTGCTGAAAATGCACACGAATTTGGTGCGTGCGCCCAGTGTGAATCTGCGCCTCAACATAGGTGACGTTCGCCAGACGTTCGACGACTTTGTAGGACGTGTGCGCGTCGCGGCCGTCATCAGTCGCCGTCATCCGTTTTCGATGGGTCGGGTGACGCGCGATCGCCGCCCGAATTTCTCCAGTATCTTTGGGGAGAAGTCCACAAAGGAGCGCGTGATAAGTCTTCTCCAATGAACGTCCGGAAAATTGCTCGGCCAACGCCAGGTGCGCTTCGTCATTCTTCGCCACGACCAAACATCCGCTGGTGTCTTTGTCCAAGCGATGAACAATTCCCGGCCGCGCCACTCCGCCGATGCCACTCAGATTTCCGGCACAATGATGCAGCAAAGCATTGACCAAAGTATCGGTTTCATGTCCTGCCGCCGGATGCACCACTACTCCCGCCGATTTATTGATCACGAGAAAATCTTTGTCTTCGAACAGCACATCGAGCGGTATGTCTTGCGGTTTAGCTTCAGAGGGTCGCGGCTCCGGCCAATGAATGGAAACCGTTTGACCGGGGCGTGGAAAATGGTTGGGCTTTACCTTTTTGCCATCGACCAAAATGTGCCCCTCATCCATCAAGCGCTGCAATGTGCTACGCGAAACGGCAGGGAATTTGGTTTTGAGAAAAGTATCCAGCCGCTCCATCGGGAGCGATTGATCGATCACGACTGTTGCGTCACGGGACATTCAGAGGGAGTTAACAGTAAGCAGTAATCAGTAAACAGACAAAACTGTTCACTGCTGGGCCGCGCCTGCGACCTGCTGCGCATTTTTCAACTCGGCGTCGCGCTTCCACGAAAGGATGATCAACAAACCGACGCCAACACAGATTGCGCTATCGGCAATATTAAACGCCGGAAAACCTACTTCTTCCCCACTTCTCTTGTGCAAATAAAACCGCAGGAAATCAATGACCTGGGCGCGATGCGGGTCAAGCCGATCGAAGAGATTGCCGATAATACCACCGAAGATCAGCCCGAGAGAAAGTTGTCCGAGCCACGTGCTCGTATCGAATTTGTGCCGCCAGATGAACAACCCGAGCAATGCAATCAACGAAACGATGGCCAAGGCCGCGTTGCTGTCATGGAATAAACTCCAGGCAGCGCCGGTATTACCCCAGAGAACCAATTTGAAAAAGCCATCGACCACGATGTGTTCCCGCGACACGCCGCCCTGGACGGGCCCGAGATATTGCAGCGCCAAATATTTCGTCAATTGGTCGAGCGCGAAGATTACAATGGCAATCACTGCCATTCGCCGATTTGGTGTCCACTTCATCTTACAAAAATCACTCGCGTCCCAACGAGAAGGTCGTGCAACGCCCGTTTGTCTTCGCGAAACGCGATCAAAAGATAGCCTATGCCGCAGGTGATGTCACTCAGGCGCTCTGCTAACCACCGCGCTGCTGCAACGCCGTAGCCGATGCGCGTGCCGTCGACGCGAACAATTCGTGCGCCGATCGCCATTTTGCCGAGCGTCGCACCGAAGCTGCCGTTGAAAATGACTTCATACAAAAAGCCGCACGCAAAAATGACCAGCATTTGATACGCGAGCAGCGGCCCAAGACTGTGGAAGTAGGCGAATATATCATCGAATGTCCCGAAGCTCGCCGGCGGCGGCGGAAACTTCCAGCCCATCGTTGCGGCGATTGTTTCCCAAACGAAACCGCACACAAACGACAGCAAAATCCGGTCAACGAGATACGCTCCGAGCCGCGCCCAAAACCCCGCCGGTCGCGCCGCGTTCACCGCCGCCAATCCCGCTGCGGCGATCACCTGGGTTAACTCGCCGCGAATTTCGGTAAATTGAGCTGCGGGAGACCAAAGGCCGGTGTCACTGCGCCAGATTGGAGTCGCACCCGCTACGCGACCGTCGCGAATCCACGATTTTAATTCGTCGAGTGTCGCGGGTCCGTATTCGCGTCCGTCGCCTCCAATGATTTTATACTGGGTTTCCACAAAGACAGCAGGCGGTGATTAAACAGTGAACCACGCAAAACACAATGGTTTTATATTTTTAGCGTTTCGAGAAGTTGCGCGAGAAAATTACCGGTGTAACTGCCGGGAATTTGCGCAACATCCTCGGGCGTTCCTTCAGCGACGATGCGACCGCCGTCGTCCCCGGCCTCCGGCCCAAGATCAATCACCCAATCGGCCGACTTTATGACTTCAAGATTATGTTCGATCACCACGACGGAATGTCCGGCGTCGACCAATCGTTGAAACACCTTCAGTAACACGCGGACATCTTCGAAGTGCAAACCGGTCGTGGGCTCATCGAATAAAAATAAAATCGGCTTCGTGCTGTTTTTGAAGTCCGCTTCCTCAACCTCCGCCAAATGACTGACGAGTTTTAGCCGCTGACTTTCGCCACCGGACAAGGTGGTCACTGGTTGGCCGAGTCGCAAATAACCAAGACCGGTCTCCTGCAACAATTTCAATCCGGCTGCCGCGCGTTTCGCCTGCGCTGAGTCGGGGAACGCCGAAAGAAATTCCACCACTTCATCAACTGTCGCCTCCAGCACATCGCCAATGCTCCACTCACGCGTCGAACCCGGGGCTTGCAGTTTCACTTCCAAAATATGCGGGCGATAGCGTCGCCCGTTGCAGTCCGGGCAGCGAATGAATACGTCGCTCAAAAACTGCATTTCGATCTTTTCGAAACCGGCGCCGCGGCAGCGTTCACATTGCCCTTGCGCGGAATTAAAACTAAACGCACTCGCATTGAGCCCGCGCTGCCTGGCCATTTCGCTCTGCGCAAACAGCGCGCGAATGTCTTCGAAGGCGCCAATATAGACAGCGGGATTCGAGCGCGGCGTGCGACCGAGCGGCGATTGATCCACCAGCACAACCCGGCTCAACCTTTCCCAACCAGAAATCGGCGCGAATAAATATTGGGCGGCATCCTTGTCGTCGTCGTTCTCCTTCTCTTCAACGTCGCGATTTGGCTTGGCCTGTGGTTGCTGTTTCAATTTGGATTCCAGCGCGGGCAATAACACCTCGCGCATCAATGTCGTCTTACCCGATCCGCTCACGCCGGTGATCGCGACAAATCGGCTGAGTGGAATTTCGACCGTTAGATCGCGCAAGTTGTGCGTGTGCGCATGCTCGAGTTTCAACCATGCGCAATCTTTTCCGGTGCGGCGCGTCGGAAGCTCGATCCGTCGGGCACCGCTGAGATATTGGCCGGTCAACGATTTGTTCGATTGCAACAGCTCCGAAACGGTTCCTTGAAACACCACCTGACCGCCGGACTCACCATGGCCGGGGCCAATATCGACAACCTGGTCCGCCGCGCGAATGACGCCAGCTTCGTGCTCCACGACCACGACCGTATTTCCAACGGACCGTAACCGCTCCACGATCCGAACCAATCGCTCCGTGTCACGCGGATGCAATCCGACACTCGGCTCATCTAAAACAAACAAAGTGTTTACGAGACAGGAACCAAGGCAGGTTGTTAAATTGACACGCTCCGTTTCGCCGCCCGACAACGAACGCGTGCTCCGGTCGAGCGTCAAATAACCAAGCCCGACATCATCCAAATAACCAAGGCGCGAACAAACTTCATGCAGCGCGAGGTTGATTGGGTCAGTTCGTTTCAAATGTTTTCGTGCGCTCGCGATGCCGTTCACAAAACCAAGAGCTTCGCGCACGCTCAGTTTGTAAAAGTCACCAATCGATTTTCCCTGCAATCGATAGAGCAAGCTGTCCGGCTGAAAGCGCGCACCGTGACAATCTGGGCAAGTCCGATAACTGCGATATCGCGACAAGAGCACGCGCACGTGCATCTTGTAAGCCTTCGATTCCAGCCACCGAAAATAGCCTTTCACGCCGTACCAGTATTTTGGCCAACGATGCGCGTCGTCCTTACCGTAACCGGGATCGCCGTTGATGACCCAATCCTGAAATTTCTGCGGCAAGTTCTCGAACGGCACGTCCATCGGCACATGCCGCGATTTCGCGAACTTCTTCAAATCATCCTGACTCTCGGCGCCCTGCCCGGTTTGCCACGGCTTGACCGCGCCAGCGGCTAAGGTCTTCGACCGGTCCGGAATCGCCGCATTGTAATCGATGGTGATGATGCGCCCGAAACCACGACACGTCGGACACGCGCCAATCGGATAGTTGAAGCTGAACAGGGCCGCACTCGGCTCGCGGTATTCCAAATCGCAATCCGCACAATGGAACTTGTTGGAAAATAGTTTCGTTTGAGCGCCGCGAATTGCCAAATGCCCTTTGCCGAAATGATACGCCTGCTCGCAAGCCTCGATGAAGCGCGCTCGGTTCTCGTCGGCAATTTTGACTCTGTCCTGCAAAACCGTCACGAGCTTCGGCTTCGCGCCGGCCAACTTTGACGCGGCGTCCTCGAGCCGCACATACTCCGCGCCAACCAATAGGCGTTGGTAACCTTGTTTTGCAATCAGCGCCAAGGACTCATCGAGCGAAAGCTTCTCGCTCAATGGCAGATCAAACGTGACGAACACCTCGGCACCAGAGTTCTTCTGCCGAATGATCTCCCAAATGCGCTGCGGCGAATCCTTCTGCACCGGTTGACCGCAATTTCGGCAAAGCAAGTGGGACAGATGCGGCCAGAACAATTTGGTGTAATCAACGATCTCCGTCATCGTCCCAACCGTCGACCTCGTGCTCTTCACCGTATTACGCTGTTCGATAGCGATCGCCGGTGGAATGCCTTCGATACTGTCCGCCTGCGGCTTGTCCATGCGGTCCAGGAACTGGCGGGCGTAGGGCGAAAAAGTTTCGATATAGCGCCGTTGCCCTTCCGCAAAAAGAGTGTCGAAAGCGAGTGAACTTTTTCCGGAACCGCTGAGCCCGGTAAAGACGATCAATTTGCCGAGCGGCAAATCGAGATCGAAATTTTTGAGATTATTCTGCCGGACTCCGCGAAGGCGGATAACCCTGGCAACCGGGCCTTTTGACATCGTCATAAACAACCTAAACGGGAGCCCGCCAGTGTCAACGTCGACGGACTTTCATTTGAGTTCTCGTCTCGGGCGCTCGTTTCAGAGCCAACTTCGAGAAGCTTTTTTGTACCGTAATCACCCATTCCAAAATGCGGACAAACCACGTTGTAACTTGCGCAATTTATGCGCAGCAACGTGGGAACAATACCCTGTAGGCTATTCCACTCATGCAAGTCCCAGAACATAAGGTTTTTCCGTATGTTTGATTAGCACACTTTTTGATTGCACTATAACCAATCAACTACCATACTAACTTCACTAAGCCTTGCGACGTATGCCAACGTTCCTCCAACGCAGGAGACACGGGAGCTATAAGCGAGATGGCTTTACCCTTATCGAGTTGGGTATAGTCATCGCGATTACTGCTATTCTCGCGGCTTTGATCCTCCCTGCCCTCGCTAGCGCCAAAGAACGTTCTCGCCGCACCGCCTGCAAAAGCAACCAGCATCAATTCTATCTGGCTTGTGCAATGTATGCGGACGACAACAATCAATATCTTCCCAAAGCGATCGACAACCACGGCTACTATTCAACGCTCTGGGTCTCCGATCCGACCTATCAAGCCTTTACGGATTACACCAGCGACTATCGCGTTCTCTATTGTCCGAACATTGTCCTCGGCAGCGAACCTCGCTACACCGAATCGAAAGGTTATCTGATCGGCTACAATTATCTCGGTAACGTGGATCCGCCGACCGAAAAAGGTCCGGACGTCGTTGTTTCGCCACGAAGAATGACGGACGATCCCAACATTACGCTCTTGGCTGACGCCAACTACTTCGGTGGTCAGGACAAATTGAAGATTGCTCCGCACACGATTTCCGGCGCGGCTGTGGCGAACAAGACTTCTATCACCCGCAATCTTCCCGGCAAAACCAGCGCTGATCTCGGCGCGGTTGGCGGTAACGTCGGCACGCTCGACGGCGCAATCAATTGGAAACAAGTCGGCGCGATGCACACGTATCATTCGCTGGGCAACGATCCCAGCTATTTCGGTAATTGGTAATCGACTTCTTCGTTCGCAGCTCTTCTCGTTTTGCCGTTCGCTCGTCCGTCACCAATCATTAAGCTTCCGTGTACGAATTCCGGTGCTTGGAGTTTTGGGCTTCCCTGGAGTTTGAATTTTGGTGCTTGGAACTTAATGTTTGGCCTTTGACCCGCCAGCAAGTTCCCCTCTCACGCTCCGCCACCGCTAATACGTAAGCTTCAACAAAACCCCCTGCCCCGGCTGCACCCAAACATTTTCCCCACCAAAATCCTCTAACAAACCCGAGTACAGGCGAAACCTTTTGCACCCGTCGCGGCGGCCGAATGTAATGCGGATGGCACGCTGCCGATTTGACCAGGTCCTTGTTCGTTAACACAACGTATCGCGACCTGTCGTGATGCGTGAACTCGCCACAAACAAAATCGCCACCGTCGCACGCGGTCACGAGGCTGGTTGGCCTTGGTCCGTGCGCACCCTCCGGGATGTTTGTGAAATGATGGGTGTCGTTACACGTCAATTGCAGCAACGTCGGCGCGAGCTTTTGCACCTGTAGATTCACATTCTGCATGTTGTGCCAGGCCGGTGTTGGGTTGCCGAATTGATCCATCGGCGCGCCGCGATAATTTCCGGTGGGCGGGGCAAAATACGTGAAGTAAGCAATCCCTCGCGCGCCATAGGCCAAAGCCGAATAAACCTCAAACCGCAAATCCGCCGCGCTCGGCTCTCGATAATTGAAGTGCCCGACCGACAGCAAAATTGCACAGAACGGAATTCCACTCGCGCGCGAAGCCGCATGGACCTGCTCCAGATTTTGCCAATAACCATTGCGCAACGTCCCGTCATCCATCAACGCGTAATGATCGTAACTGATAAATGTCGGACGACAGTCAGTCACGAACAGTTGCAAATACTGCGCGTAGCTCAGCCCCTCGAGTTGATTGTTGTCGGCGTAGTTCGGATACAAATTAATGTAAGGCCATTTTCCGGGCGCAGCCTCGTGAAGGAGCGCGGCAATTCTGCCGAGCCCCGGCAAATAAGCCGGCGGTGGCTCATCACGAAGGTAAAACCCGTAAACTGCCGGGTGCTTCCCGACCTGCGCGACCAAACTCAAAATATTACTGCGCGCCACACGCTCATCAATATGGGTCCAGTCATATCCGCCGCATCGAGGATCGGAAACAATCGCTTTGAGCCCGGCCGAATAGCATAAATCCAACCCAGCCACCGGCACAAACCCCGCCACATTCAACCCACACTCTGCCATCCTCTGGAAAACTCCCAAATCCACCGGCGGACTATTCCACGCCATGATCGGAAAAAAATTCGTTGCATTCGACTGCGCCCGCGCGGTCACTCCGAGCGCAACCAAAAGCAAAATGCTGGAGAGGATATTCCGAAGTCGCCCTAAGAAAGGTTTCTGCACACTGGACATAAACCGAATCTACCCCGATACCTCGGGAAGAAAAGTCCTTATAAATTGCGCGCGTTCCGACAACTTGAATCGCGGCCTTCACGTCGGTTGAGCGTTCGAGAAGATGGTGCGCGCTGTAGGGTTTGAACCTACGACCCCTACCGTGTGAAGGTAATGCTCTACCGCTGAGCTAAGCGCGCCCCCAGAGTCCAAAAACATTAAATTTAATCCGCCCTCTGAGCAAGCGTCTTTTGCTTCGGTCACTACACCACCATCTATCCCAGTAGTCCGGGGTCGAACAACATGGACTCGATCTGCTTACTTTTTTTGCGCTTCGGGGCATCTGCAATCGGCTTCACCACTCCCGCAATCACTGCACGCGCCACTTCCATATACTCCGCATCGATGTCATAACCGATGAACGTCGGGACCCCACACTGTTGCGCGGCGACTGCCGAATGACCAATCCCAACGAACGGGTCCAACATTACCATGCCGGGTTTGATTCCGTGAATCTTGATGCAGTTGACCGCCAGAGCGACCGGAAAAGTCGCCGGATGCGGTCGTTCCTTCGAGCGGTTGACGATCGTCTTATACGGAATAAACCAATTATTGCCACGACATCGCACATCCCGCCCTCCCGTATGCGCCCAACGTTTGATATTCGACTTGTCGTTATATGGCACCCCAAGATTCAACCGTTCCATCGGCGTGTCGCCGTTCCTAGTCAGGTGAAAAATATATTCGTGGCAATCGTTCACGTACCGTTGTGAATGAAGCGGTTTGAAGTGCCCCGATGAAATCTGTTGTCCATCCTTCGTCTCCACCGTGATCGATTTGATCCAATGAAATGTGTTCTGGAGAACCAATCCGACCTCCGACTTCAACGCCACCACCAACTCATGCGGAAGCAAGGGATTGGAAGGCGATGCGCCCAGGTTGAGAAAAAACGAACCGCGCTCAGTCAGGACGCGATTCACCTGCGTTGCCCATTCGCACGACCATTTGAGATAATCCTCGCGCGATTTCTTGTCCTCGTACTTGCGATATTTAATCCCAAGATTATAAGGCGGCGACGTGACCACGAGATCGACCGACCCATCGGCCAGCGTCTTCATCCGCTCGACACAATCGCCAACCTCGAGGGTGAATTGAGTTTCTCGCATTCCCGTCGATTGTAGGAAAGAACGAGCTGACTCACAAATTTGAAATATGAAGGTGAAATTTGATATTCACCACAGCCCTGCGTTATCTTGACTGGGTATGCAACTCGACGAGACACAGAAACAGAAGGTCACGCAGTGGATCAACGAGGGCCAGAAGCTCTCCGAAATCCAGAATCGCCTCGAAAAAGAACTAGGCCTGCGCCTGACCTATCTCGAAGTCCGGATGCTGGTCGATGATCTTAAACTGAAACCGAAGGACCCGGAACCGCCGGCGCAACCGAAACCACCGGAGGTCGAAAAACCTGCCGAGGAGATCGCCCCAGAACCGGGTATACCTGGAAACGTCAAAGTGGCCGTCGACCAAATCGCCCGTCCCGGCGCACTCGTCAGCGGCAAAGTTACTTTCAGCGACGGCAAAGGTGCTGAATGGTTCCTCGATCAAACCGGACGTCTCGGAATCGTGCCGCCGGAAAAAGGATACAAGCCGTCACCAGAAGATTTGCAGGCATTCAATATCGAGTTGCAGAACGAATTCCAGAAACTCGGATTGGGTTAGGCAAAAGACTCGGCAGTCAGTTCGACAATCCGTCTGAGTGAAGTCGATGGTCGGAACCCGGTCGTCTGCACCAGTCGCTCAATCACCGGCTTGCGTCTAAGCATGTCCTCAAACCCGGGCGCGTAGGCTTTTTCATAAGGCACAAATTCGATCTGCGATTTCGAATTAGTGATCTCAAGCACGAGCTTCGCCAAATCGAGAATGCTGACTTCCTCGGGATTGCCCACGTTGAAGACACTGCCTCGCGACGCCGAACAATTCTGCAATCGCACCAACGCCTCCACGGTGTCTTTAACGTAACAAAAGCACCGCGTCTGCTTGCCGTCGCCATAGACGCGCAATGGATCGCCACGTTTGGCCGCCGCGATAAATCTGGGCAAGACCATCCCATATTGTCCCGTCTGCCGTGGACCGACGGTATTAAACAATCGGGCGACAACCACAGGAACCTGGCGTTCGTTGGCGAAGGCGAGCGCCAGAAATTCGTCCATCAACTTCGAGCAAGCATAGCTCCAGCGCGAAAACTTCGGAGGCCCAATCAGTAAATCATCGTCCTCGGAAAATGCCGGCTTGGTGCTCTTTCCATAAACTTCGGAGGTAGACGCGAGCAGAACAGGAACCCGATTTTCAGCGACTGCGTGCAGGATGACCTCAGTCTCATGAAGATTAGTCTCAATCGAGCGCACACACGACTGAATCACCAACTCCACCCCAACCGCCGCCGCAAGGTGATAAACACTCTCACACTGCGAGACGATCGTGTTGAGGTCTTTGCAATCTGAAACTTTGGATTGAATGAACGTCAGGCCGGCTCGGTCCTTAAACCCGCTGAGATTCTCAATCCTGCCGGTCGACAAATCGTCGATAACGGCAACTGCCTTCCCGTCGGAGAGCAGTCGTTCCACCAGGTGCGAGCCGATAAAACCGGCTCCACCTGTCACAAGAACTTTCCCGTGTGGGCTCATGGTTTCGGAATAGATGGAAACGCGTTCGCGACTGCTTGCGCGAGTTTCTGCCGATATTCCGGCGTGTTGATCAAAGTGGCCTCGTGTCGATTCGAAAGATATCCGCCTTCGATCAAAACTGCTGGCCGCCGCTGTGTGCGCAATACCGCCATAAATCGGGCACGCCGCACACCGCGATCGGATGTCGCAATCGCGCTCATCAACGAACGATGCAACCGCATCGCCCAGACAAAATTCTCCCGATCAAACGCATTGTTCGGCCAATTGTAGTATGGGTCATCTGTATACCCGCGCGTGAGATTCGCCGGCATCCCAAACGGCGTCATGCAATACGTCTCGATCCCGGACTCCGTGCCCATAGTTGAACCAGCATTAAAATGTAGGCTCAAAAACAGATCCGCCTGCACGCGATCGGCGACAGTGACGCGGTCATGCAGCGGAATATCGACGTCATTGGTGCGCGTCAGATAAACCTTCCAACCGTTGCTCGCGAGCAACGTCTGCAAGCGCAACGCCCAATCGAGCGTGAAGTCCTTTTCAAATTTGTTACCGACAACACTCTTGGTCCCGCGCTGGTCACCACCGTGACCAGGATCGATCACTACGACGCGCCCATGTAACGTGGCGGGCCGTTGCTGGATAAGTGGCAAAAAGCTTTTCTGGATATCCAGACCATTCACTGCGATTTCGTGCGAAACAATCTGAGGAGTAAAACCAAGTAGAAAACTCAGCCCGTTCCATTTGGCAAACTGACTTCCTACGGAAAACTCAAGCCGGCCCGAAGGCGCAACGAGTTCCAGTTTCGGCTGAGAACCACCAGACACAACATGCACCTGCCCCATCCCATTCACGCCTGCCCAACGTTCAATCCCAACCCATCCGTGAATCGGTTCCGGTTCCTTCGGCTGAGGTGCGGGCGCTGCAACAGGAGCTGGTTTCACTACCGCTACCGACGGATTGGTGCGCGGTTTCGCAACGGGAGCCATGACAGCCGGCGGTGCGGGTTTTGCAACCGGAGCAGTTTCTGGGGAGGGCATCAACGTGACACTCGTGCCGATATTCGAAGTCGAGCAACTGGCGACAAACAGTGTCGCCGCAATCGCCAACGCGCCTCCAACTCGCACGAGAATCACACGTTCCATGGACGGGCATTGTGCGCAAACCGCCGCAAAAGTGAAGCTAAACTCAGATTAGGCGAGATACGGAATCGTCAACGGTCCCTGCGGCAACACAGCCACTCGCGCATTCGGGCCGAGTTCCGCCAATTTTTGCCGCACCGTTTCACCAATGTCGTGGCAGGGAGTGAGGAAAACCCGGCGCACCATGTCGTCCGGCAACGAACTGTGAAGGAGAACATTGGCGCGGCGTTGGATCAGTGCTTGAATCTGCGCCTGCCACTGTTCCGGGCGAACAAACCCGGGCGTGCTGAGCATGGTCAGAATTTCTTCCGGACTTTTCGCGCTCAGTAAGAGTTTTTCAAGCGGGCTCTTCGGCGGAATACCTTCGCAACATTCGCACGCCAAAATCATCATGCCACCCGACTCGATAATTCGCGCCGCAGCGCTCATACCTTTGACGCCCTGATAAAGATTCAAGTCCAGCGGATATCCGCTGTTGGTCGTGATGACGATTTCAAAAGGTGCTTTGACCTTTTGCATCGCGGACTTGCGCACAAATTCGAAACCAACTTTGTGCGCTTGCAAAATATCGCCCGCGAAAACCCCAGTGATGCCGCGATCGTTGTTAAGGCTGACGTTGAGGAGAAACGATGAACCGATGCGTAGCGCGATGTCGCGCAATTCTTCCCAGAGCGGGTTTCCATCAGTGATGCCAAAAGTTGCTTTCGGGTCGCCGATATTTTTCGCGCCATGATTGCTCATCACGGTCTCCAGCCCAGCGCATCCGGGCATGATGCCTTTGATGCCGCCGCTGAAACCGGCGAAGAAATGCGGTTCGATAAACCCAGTGATGATCCGAACATCAGCCTGGGCGAGCGTGCGATTCAACAGCGCAGGCGTTCCGTCGCGCGTCGTGCCGAATTGAACGAGAGCATCGGGGTTTTCCGGCTCGTGATTGATGACGCGGTAATTGCGAACCACCTCAGGCGTGAGCAGCTTTTGCAACTCCTCTCGGGTATTCGGTCGATGCGTCCCGAGCTGATTCAACAACGTGACGTTCTCGCGCGGAACGAAATTCAAATATTCGAGCAACCAGGGAATCAACCGATGATTTGGAGTCGCTCGGGTCAGGTCAGTGAACGCGATCACGATCCGGTCCGTCGGCTTAATCCAATCGCGCAGCGGCTTTGTGCCGATTGGGTTGGCCAAGGCGGCCAGCACGGCGCCTTTTTCGTCGTCCAATGCGGGACTATGCGATGGCTCGATGACCGTGGTGCGGTCATCGGGCAAATCGACGGCAATATGGCCCCGTCCGTATGCGAGTTTTACTTTCACTGCGGCGCTAGCGTAGTCGAAAGAACAGGTACGGCAAAGCGGTTTGTCATTCGGGCTTTAGCCGATTGAGCTTTTCACGGCGACCGCCATACTCAGAAGTATGAAGTCGAAGAAAAGCGCCCAACCAGTCACACGCAAACGACCGGCTGACATTCAAACATCCATTCGCGAAATTCTTCAAGACGATTGGAACCCGAGTGGATTTGAAGACCTCTTGCCTGAAGATGTTCAAGCCCATTACATCCTTCCGATTTTGCGCATCCTCGCCGGCAGTCGATCGGAGCGGGAGCTTCTCGACTTCCTGTATCGCACCGGAGCAGGCTTCGGCGGTGTCGCGCCGGCAACATCAACGGACTACGACCACCTCCGTCCGATCGCACGAAAACTTCTTACGCTGAAGTTTGTTTGACGTGAAGATTGAGCGTCGCGATGGAAACCTATTTTCCTTTAGCGTTTGGCTTTTAGCATTTAGCCTTAGTTTTTTATGCATCGAGACGGATTGAAGAGCGCCAGCCGGATTGTCGTCAAGCTCGGCACCGGTGTGCTCACCGACAGCCGCAAGCAACCCGACCTTGTGCAAATGCAACAGTTGGTGTCGCAAGTGGCGGCGCAACGGGCTGCGGGCAAGGAAGTCGTGTTGGTCAGTTCGGGAGCGGTCGGCGCGGGCATGGGAGTGCTGGGACATGACAGGCGCCCGGCCGAATTGGCGGAGCTGCAGGCCTGTGCGGCCATCGGCCAATCGCGTTTGATGGCCATTTACGAAAAACTTTTCGGCGAATTCAAGCTGGCGGTTGGCCAAGTGCTCTTGACGCATGACGACCTGCAACATCACGAGCGCCACCTCAACGCTCGCAATACTCTCGTTACGTTACTCAAACGCGGCGTTGTGCCAATTATTAACGAGAACGATGCGATTTCATTTACCGAACTTAAATTCGGCGACAACGATAAACTGTCGGCGCTGGTGTCGTGTTTGTTGCCGTCGGATTTATTGGTGATTCTCACGACTGTTGATGGGTTGATTGAAAATTTTGGCAAAAAGAATCCGCGCACGATACCGACCGTCGAGAACCTCGATGGCACCATTGAAGGACTGGCGGGCGGTGCGGGTAGTGAGACATCGGTTGGCGGAATGGCGTCGAAAGTCGAAGCCGCGAAGATCGTGATTCGCTCCGGAATTCCGCTGGTGATCGCCTCCGGCAAAAAGAAAGCCGTTTTGGCGAACATTCTGAACGGAGACGAGGAAGGCACGATCTTCGTCCCGCAGCAAACGAAACTGACTGGACGCAAACGTTGGATCGCGTTCTTCCATCATCCCAAAGGTGCGCTGTTCGTCGATGAAGGCGCGCGCACGGCTTTACGTGAAAAAGGTAAGAGCCTGCTGCCGCCGGGTATTTCGCGGTGTGAAGGCGATTTCGCCGCTGGCGACGTGGTTCGCCTTTGCGACGTGAACGGAACGGAATTTGCGCGCGGCATTTGCGATTTTAATTCAAAGATCGTCCAGACGCGAACCGCGCCGGGCGTTGTTGTCCACCGCGATAATTTGGTGATCCTGTAAATTGATGAAGAAGAACACTGAAGCTCTCAACGAGCTTATTCGCGTTATGGCGAAGCTGCGGTCGCCGCAAGGCTGCCCGTGGGACCGCGAGCAGACGCACAAATCGATTCGGTTTTACCTGATTGAAGAAGCGTATGAGTTGCTCGACGCGATCGAAGCGGAGGACGATCACGAGATGGCCGAAGAACTCGGCGACTTGTTGTTGCACGTCATTTTCCATTGCCAGCTTGCCCGTGAACGTGGGGCGTTCGATTTCGAGAATGTAGCAAAGCACGTCACCGAGAAATTGATTCGGCGTCATCCGCATGTCTTCGGTGAAACGAAAGTAAAAGACATCGCAGAAGTTTGGGCCAACTGGGAGCAGATCAAGAAGGCCGAGAAACATGGCACTAAACACGCACGTCCGTCGGCACTCGATGGAATTCCACGACATCTCCCGGCCATGCTCCGCGCCGAAAAACTCGTGAAGAAAGCGCGTCGCGGGAAGCTCATTGCGCCTGCGAAAAAGACCATCGCTCAAAAGTCGGCCATCGCGAAAAAACTTTTTGCTCTAGCGCAAACAGCGGAAGCCCACGGCTGGTCCGCTGAAGAACTGCTGCGCACTGAAGTTGGCGCGGTTGAAAAGAAGCTCCGAAAGCAGGAGCAATCCAGACAGTCGAAAGCCTAAGTTCTCCGAACGCTTATTGGAGATGCAAGTAAACACGCGAGCCCTTGGTTGTGATCGCGGCGGTGGATTGAGTCAGAAACACGCGCGCGGCCTCCACTTTGCCGGTCTTCAGGACGTATTCCTTCACACGTTGCGCGCGATCGTTCGCTAAGGTCTGGAGGTCATCGGTGGACACTTCAATCGTCTCCAACAATTGCGATTCCATGTCGTTGGCTGGAACTTTGATATCGTCGAGTGCCGAATTCATCAACTTGGACGCGCCTTTACCATCACTGACCGCGGCAACGCGCGTCAGTTTGAGGGATGCGGCGCGGTTCGTCGAAACCACCCCGTTCGTAGAGATGATCCCAGCGATAAGCGCGGCGGCGTAGGTTTCTTTCAAATACTGGGTTCGCTCTTGTGGTGTGATCTGGATTGATTCCGGTTTGGTGTCGGACTGGTCCGATTTGCGCATCGCGTTCCACTTTGTGAGACGGAAATTCTTTTCGAGTTTTTGACGGCGCAACGCGGTCAGATCGGTTTTGCTGTCGATACTACCTTCAACTTCAAGTTGCAGACCGGGACGTTCGTAGAAGCCATTGACCAAAGCGTCCAGTTTTTCGACGCTCGCGGGCAACAGTTCGCTACGGCCGGGCTCGAAATCCTGGAAGCTGATTTCATCGCCCTTGCCGCCGAATACGGCACCCAAGGCGGCGAATGGCGAGGTGACGATTTTGGTGAGGACGTTAAGAATGGCTCCCCGGATGACTTTGCCGAGGTGAAAACTCGGATCATCGATTGAACCATCGATCGGGACGTCGAGTTCGATTTTGCCGTTGCGATCTTTCAGAACGGCGATGGCGAGTTTGATGGGAAGTTTCGTTGCGTCGGGACCAGAGATTTTTTCACCGAGCATGAGTTGGTCGACGACGATGACGTTTGAGGATTTGAACTTTCGATCGGCGAGGTTGTAGCGCAGGTCGAGGCTGAGTTTGCCTTTGTTGAGACGATATCCGAGGAACTTCACCGAATACGGACCGGTCGGGTGCAGATCGATGGCTTTGAAAAGGATGTTCAGTTCGGTCGGCTGCTTTTGATTTAGGGGGTTTAGTTTGCCGGTGATTTCGACGGGGGCGGTGTTGTCGACTTTGCCGATGAGGTGGAGGTCAGCGCGTTGAAGGTCGTCGGTTGAAATACCGGAGATTTTGCCGCTGACTTGCTGGAGCGATGCATTAACGGGCGGTTGGATGGACCGATCTGTGAATTGAAGGTTAGCGTTCGAGAGGACGATGGATGCGATGGAAATTTTTGCCGGCAACGTGACTGCGGTGGCGTTGGTGAGCGAACGTTCGGCGTCAGAGAACATTGTGAGTTGTTTTTTGCCGCGCTTTTTCCTCGACGTGGCTTCCTTCGCAACGACGGATGCGGCGTCGGCGTTGGTTGTGCCGAGGTGAAGCGCTGTCAGGATGTTGATGGTGTGATTGGTTTCGATAAGCAGACGCGCGTAGGCATCATCCACGGAAATGTCTTTGATGGTGACGACGGGCGGATTGAGGTTGGCGTTGATGCCGGAGACGCGGAGCGAACTCCATTTTACGAAATCTTCGCCAATCATGCCATCGACGGTGGAGAAATCGGTGAGACGGACGTCGCCCTGGAAGGTGACTTCGGGAAGCGCCTCGTTAGTGCGAACAAGATGAATGGTACCGTCCATGCCGACTTTGCTGCGCATGATGTAAATATTGACGTGCGGCTCGAGATACGGATCGATCGGTCGCAAGGCGAGATTATCGATGGCAAGTTTGACTTCAGCGCGTGGGGGTGCGAGCCCGGCATTGACGGTCGCGCGGACAATGCCGTTGGTTTCCCAACGCAACGAGAGATCAGCGGTCATATCTTTGCCGGGGACATTGGAGAGTTCTTTGGCGTTGAGCGAGATTTGGTCGAGATCAAGGTGCGCGGGGCGGGCGTTAGCGAGGTCTTCGAGATGCAACGCACAATTGGTGACGGTGATGTCGTGAACAATGCCGCTGGAAAGATTGGTGCTGTTGAGAAGCATGGCGAACGCGTTGGTGACGGATTGCAGGAGGAACAGAATTCCGCCCGGCGCGTTGGTGGCGTTTTCGACGGGCTTGGCGATTTCGAGCAGATTGACGGTGTCATCTTTTCCGCGGCGGACAACGAATCGTGCGTCCTTAGCCAAGACAGAATTAACCTCCCCTGTTCGGTGCATGGCATCAGCACTCGCGCCGACAACCGACAGTTGCGGTAGGTCGACGATGTTTTCGGCGTTGTCTTTTTCGCCAACTTTGAGTGATTCCAGGCGGAAGGTTGTATTGGTGACGGTGAAGATGTTGGTAGTGGCGCTTTTTACAATATTGTAAGTGGAACGCAGGCTGATCGTGCCGTCGCGAATGTCGAAACGAACGAAGTCCTGATAGAGCGGCGCGTATTTGTTAAGCGAGACGTTGTCCAAGGTCACTTCGCCTTCGGAACGGATAGGATCGAGATAGAAATAACCAGCCCAACTAAACTTCTCGCCGGCGTCGGTCGTGCCAGCAAATGAATAGGGATTCTTACTGGATGGATCGGTATAGAATTTCGTGAGCGTGACTTCGAGCGGACCGACGGTACGGTGGAACGGCTGGCGCGGCGTCATATCCGTGAGCGACGCTTTCGCGCCACTGATGCGGAGGAGTTCGATACGGAGCGCGAGTGGCGTTTTGGCAGACACCGGTGTTGCAGAAGGT
Source organism: uncultured Verrucomicrobiae bacterium (assembly GCA_963702845.1). Taxonomy (GTDB): domain Bacteria; phylum Verrucomicrobiota; class Verrucomicrobiia; order Limisphaerales; family Palsa-1400; genus JAICXV01. Next base: position 3,732,940 of record OY969763.1, read on the forward strand.
TTAGAATACTTTTCGACGAGATCGGAAAAATTCATCGAGTAATCTTTGTTCACCTGCACGCGCACGTAGGGATTCGAAGTGCTGACTTCTTTGAAAACCCAAGGATGGCCGAGGAAGGAAATTGCTTCGAAATTTACGTAGACCTCGTCCCAGGACAGAAACGGCTCGCCGTCTTTATCTTTGATGAGCAGGCCGCGAATGGTCGTGGATAGCGCGTAGGGGTTGATCTTAATTTTTTCGATCGTTACGGTGCGTCCGAGTTCCTGAGACAGGCGCTTTTCGGCGACAGAGCGGATGATCGGTGGCAAGACGAGGAAGCCGACGACGGTATAAAAAAGCACGAGTCCGACAGCCCAATAAACGAGCTTTCGGAATCGAGGTGGAATGAAGTTGGTTGCTGGGCTTTTCATAACCGGACTACGCGTCTTACACTAAAGAAATCAGCAGGGCATACAAGGCACGAGTCAGTAAGGTTCACATCAGGTAATGGGACGTCGGCATCCAGCAGCGATCCTGTTAACAGAATACAAGATTAGCCGTTCGCCACACCGGTGCTTTACCCTATCTCTTTGACTACAATACCGTGCCTGCTGATGCTCGTGGCGTTTAGGAAAAACAACGAATCAACCAAAGGGTTCCCAAATGAAAAAAGCGATAGTCATGGCGGTGTTTTGCCTCACTTGCATTGCTGAAGCGAACGCGCAACTGGTCAAACAGACGATTTATTTATCACTGATAGGATATCAGGCCCCCGAAACCAGCAGCACCGTAGGTTATGTGACGCGTCTTACTCCTAAGGCGTTTTCGATAACCGACCGCGCCATTTGCTTCGTCGTAGCGCACGATAACTATATCACGGTGAAGTATCCCCAATTGATCAGGGTTACTGATATTTCCGGGAATTTCATCGGCTATTACGTGACCGACGGTGGCAGAGTTGTCGCTGATGCGGGCTATTATATCGGTCGTGTTGCGCATGATTTCAACGTAAGTTCCGGATCGGAAGTATACAGTCCATCCACTGGCCTGTATACGGTCACAGAGCTAAGCCACGCTTACGACACCTGGGGTCTAGGGCTGATGAATGTCTCCGGTCTGGACACGATCAACGCGCGATATGCATTTCCGCCCGGTGCCTCTGATTCCACAAAGTTCAGTTCGTGGAATTTTTCCGCCCCAATTTCCGGAGGTTATACCAACTCGGACACTGGAACTTACACTTGTTGCAGTGGTACGATTCGGGGAACGTCGGCTATCATCAAAAGCATTCCTGGCCTGCCGTAACAGAACGCCGCGATGAGGCCGAAAGTAATACTAGGCGCACTTTGCGTCGCAATGCTGGCACTTTGCGTTGGTTACTTCATTTCCAAGACCACGAGCATGAGCGGTCCGAAGGAAGCAGCGAGCCGTGTTACAAATTCGCTTTCATCCCCTGTTCCCAAAGCGACGCGATCTCGTGCGACTGTCGTAAGCGCAGCGCAAATCGACGCTGCCGCCCAATCTGAAACGCAAAAGCAACTGGCCGAAATCGATGATGCGATGCACGTGGTCACCGAACAAACACTTCCGCTGCTAACTGCCAAGCTGTTGGCTGACGACCAACAGTTACGGCAAGCCGCTGTCTCGAATCTTGTCGCACTCGCAGACCGTGCGGCTGTCCCTCCCCTATTGGATGCGGCACACCGTGTCACCGATTCAGAGGAGAAAGCAAACATCCTGAAGGCGGTTGAATTTCTACAATTGCCGTCGTACGACGAGTTGGTTGCAGACGGCACGATGAAAGCACTAGGTAAAGTGCCAATGTCGGCGAATCGGATCGGCCAGGAGGCGGAGCACCCGCGACGGTCTGAAAAGCCTGAATCGGCCGGCCAATAGATGAGCGGGGTCGCACGATTGCTGAGCAACCGCAGCTTGACATTAGAACTGATGAGAGAAAGTCTGCGTCGCAGATACCAATTAAATGAAAATGATTAATTTTTTCGGAATAGTGGCAGCCAGCGCGGTGTTGGCTTGCGGTTGCATCAGCCACAATGAAACGGTGACGCGCGACGTTTCGCGCAGGAAAGTTGAATTCGAGAACGATACCGCAGGCCGAATGTTTTACGAAGCGCTGAGCCAAATTTCAAACAGTGGAACCAAGAGCGAAAAGACGAGCGAATTCGAAATTCCTGTCATACTCGACTACAAGAGGCACGTGGTGACCGGTCCAAATGCTGCTTTCAACGATGCGGTGGACAGGTGCGATACCAACAAGGACGGAAAGATTACGGAGACTGAGGCGAAGATTTTTGCTGAGCAGGTCAAGCGCTCAGGAAAATAATCAACTAACCAGAAGAGGGGCGTCACACCCTCTTCGATTCACCTGAGCGATTTACTCGTAATCGCGCTGTGACTTATTCTCCGACGGAGCTTGAGCGCCAGCGGCCTCGTTAATCTTCTGGCCGGGGTCGGTAACGACGTTCCCATTTTCATCGAATCTCACATTACTTACGACCGTCGCTTCCTGCACCTGCACGGCGACTGCACCTTGCGGCGTGAGGAACATTTCGTGGCGAACGCCATCACGACTGAAATCAGCGCGATAGAGCGGTTGGCCATTAACTTCAGTTTGACTCAAGTTGCCGACGGGCGATGTTCCGGCTTCCTGTCGGATCCGTTGCCGCACCGGTTGCGGTAATTGATCGAATCCCATTTGTGATTTTTCAGATTTCGACAGATCGACATTCCCAGCGAATACCGTCGATTCTCGCAACGCCACCATTGACCCGTCCGGAGCCACTGTCACCCTGCCCATGGTTCGACCATGATCGAACGTCGCGCTATAGTATTCCTGACCGTTTTGTGTCATCGAACGAACGGCTTTTGGAATCATTCCGCCCGAATATTGCAAGATTGTCTTTTTCGCTGGTTGCGGCAATTGGCCAAACGAAATCTTCTGGCCAAGATCCTGCGTCTGCAATGCTGAGTTGCCTGATTGCACGGATAATGGACTGTCATTGGCTGCATGAACCAATAGAGCTGTCGAACTGGCGATTACGGCCACAAACAATGTTTTTACGTTATATTTCATAAACCCTCCCTAGCTTCAGCCTGCCATAAACACCCCGAACGGCAACTCGGGGGAGGCATGTATTCCTCCCTAGGCATTTATTGCAGGCCAAGACGAACCCTAATAAAGATGTTTTGGCAACTGGCAGTCTGTCGTTATTCTCCCGTGATGTTCACCTTGCGAGCGACGCCGTTGATAGTCGCTGCTCTTGTTTCAGCCGCCGGCGCGAACGCCAATGAGACATTGCGTTCACCAGACGGGAATGTCCGTGTGACGATCGAGTTACCAGCGCGTGGCCGTGATCTTCCGCCTTGGTCGATGTCGTTTCATGACAAAGTCCTGTTTACGAACTGCGCTTTGAGTTTGCAGGTCGCCGGTCAGGGAGATTGGTTTCAGACAGCGCACCTCATTGGCAAACGAACGGCAAAGCATTCTGAAGCTATACCGGTTCTTTTCGGGAAGTCCTCTTCGGCTCATAACGACTACCGGGAACTCCGGCTCAACGTCAGTGGCGCAGGTGGCCAAAAAATCGATGCCGTGTTCCGTTGTTACAACGACGCGCTCGCGTTTCGTTATGAAATACCGCAACAAGGCGCTGACGCCCACATCGTTATAGCCGACGAAGGAACGTCGTTTGGTGTTGCCGGAAATCCAACAGCATACATACAAGTGCTGGAAAACTTTCGGACGTCTCACGAACATTTTGTAACCACCACGCCCTATGAGGACATCAAACCTGGACTCCTTCTGGATGATCCTTTGACGCTTTCATGGAACGATGGCGTGACCGCGGCGATCACCGAAGCTGCGTTGCGCCATTACGCGGGAATGTCTTTAATCAAAACCAATTCCGTTTTGAAATGCGCGCTTTCGCCTAGGCCGGATGGCACGAAAGTTAAAACATCACTGCCGATGCAGACGCCGTGGCGCGTGGTGTTGGTCGGCAAACGGCCCGGCGACTTATTGGAGTCGAACACGATCTATTGCCTCAATGATCCACCTGCTATCGGTGACACGTCATGGATACGTCCCGGGAAAATGACATGGACATGGTGGAACGGGTATCTATACGACGATCATCGGACACAGCCCATCTTTTCGTTGGAGATGCAAAAACGTTACATCGATTTCTGCGCGGCAAACGGGATTCTTATACCACGACGTGGTGTGCGATGAAAACGACAAGCCATGGTATTTCCAATCGAGCACCAACATGCTGCCCAGCCCTGATGCCGATGTGACTCGAGTTCGTTCAGACCTGGATTTGCCGGCGATTCGAGCTTATGCGGAATCTAAAGGTGTTCGGCTTTGGACCTGGGTTTGGCAATCGACGCTCCGAGGCAAGGTGGAACCGGCCTTTGCGGCTTTCGAAAAAATGGGGTGGAGCGGGATGATGGTCGACTTTTTCGATCACGATGACCAGCAAACGGTGGAGTTCGCGGAAGAGATTTTGCGAGCGGCAGCGCGCCATCACATTCTCATCCACTTCCACGGCATGTATAAGATCACCGGCTGGCAGCGGACTTATCCGAACCTCATGAATCACGAAGGTTCGCGAAATCTCGAATGGTTGAAGTTCACTGATAGCTGTCCGCCAGAACATACGTTGTTGATGGCCTTTACCCGCCTAGTGGCGGGACCGATGGATTATCATCTCGGCGGATTCCGTTCGGTGCCGCGCTCGCAGTTCAAACCGCACATGGTCGCGCCGAATGTTTTGGGCACCCGATGTCATCATCTCGCGCTGTATGTTTGCACCGATAATCCGAATCCGATGGTGGCCGATTATCCATCGGCATACATCGGGCAGCCGGGTTTTGATTTTTTAAAAACGGTTCCGACGTATTGGGACGAGACTCATGTCCTTGACGCAAAGATTGGCGAGCTTCTAGTCACCGCACGACGCAAAGGAAACATGTGGTACGTTGGCGGAATTGGCGCGAAAACAGCGCACATGGTTGACCTCTCGCTGTCGTTTCTCGCAAGGGGTAAATACGAGCTGCGGCTTTGGAAAGATTCGCCACAGGTCGCGGAAAACCCAAACCTGATCGAGACGGAAACATGTGAAGTCCGTTCCAAGGACCGACTGCGGGTCACCATAGCAGTCGACGGGGGTGTTGTCGCAGAATTGAAACCGACGGATGGTCACCATTGACTACCCCGAGTGACTTTGGCGCGCCTTTGACCGGCATCAAATCCAAGGAGTGGGTTGAGGGGCTATGATTCGCCTCGTATGTCAAGACAGATCGCTTCTCTCATACTGCTCGCGTTCACAACCGTTCTCCATGCTGCTGAATTCCACGTTGGTGTCAGCGGCAATGATTCGAATGCGGGAACAAAAAAATCACCCTTTCGCACTATCCAGCACGCCGCCGAGATTGCCAAACCCGGCGATGTCATCACAGTGCATGAAGGCGTCTATCGCGAGCGCATCAATCCACCCCGTGGCGGAACCTCTGATAAGAAACGAATCGTTTACCAGGGCGCGCGTAACGAGAAGGTTGAAATCAAAGGTTCAGAGGCCATCAAGAATTGGACACGCGTGCAGGACAACGTTTGGAAGGCGACGCTGGCCAATTCGTTTTTCGGCAGTTTTAATCCGTACGCGGACCTTATTCACGGCGATTGGTTCGTGTCCAAAGGCCGAGACCATCATACGGGCGCAGTCTATTTGAATGGCGAATGGCTCGCTGAAGCCGCGAAGTTCGACGACGTCCTCAAACCTGTTGCAGCGAATGCACTTTGGTTCAGCAAAGTTGACGCGTCGAACACAACCATCTGGGCAGAGTTCAAGGACGTGGATCCAAACGAACAGTTGGTCGAGATCAACGTGCGCCAAACCGTTTTCTATCCTGATAAACCCGGTCGCAACTTTATCACGGTGTGCGGTTTCACGATGCGTCACGCGGCCACGCCCTGGGCGCCGCCCACTGCCGAACAGATTGGTCTGATCGGAACACATTGGAGCAAAGGTTGGATCATTGAGAACAACGTTATCAGTCACTCGATCTGCTCCGGCATCGCGCTCGGCAAACATGGCGATCAATATGACAACACCTCAGCCAATACAGCCGAAGGATACGTAAAAACAATCGAGCGCGCGCATGCTTATGCAATTCCCTGGACGAAAGAAAATATCGGCCATCACATCGTGCGCAACAACACCATCTCACACTGCGAACAAGTTGGGATCGTCGGCAGTCTCGGCGCGGCGTTTAGCACTGTGAGCGGCAATGAGATTCATGATATTCACGTGCGATGTTTATTTTCGGGTGCGGAGATGGCCGGCATCAAATTCCACGCGGCAATTGATACGGTGATTCGCGGCAATCATATCTACCGCACTTGCCGTGGCCTATGGCTGGATTGGATGGCACAAGGCACGCGTGTGTCCGGAAATTTATTCCATGACAACGCAGGCGAAGACATGTTCGTCGAAGTGGATCATGGGCCGTTCATGGTAGACAACAATTTGTTTCTTTCGCCGACATGTGTGTTGGACATGTCCGAAGGTGGCGCTTATGTGCACAATTTATTCGCCGGTAAGATCACAAATCGACCGGAGCCCAGCCGTAAAACCCCCTTTCATCCAGCGCATTCTACGCAAGTGGCGGGATTGGTCACGATCAAGGGCGGTGGCGATCGTTTTTATAACAACATTTTTATCGGCAAGGGTGAACGTTTAACAAACGAACGGATCGGTAACTTAAAGGAACTTCGTTGGATCAGCAGCGATGGGTTGTGGGGTTACGATGGACGTGAGTTTCCACTGCGAACCGGCGGTAATGTCTATTACAACGAAGCAGCCCCCTGCTCCGCCGAAGCGTCACCCGTGCTTTCGCAGATTAATCCCGAATTAAAGTTGCTGCAGCAGGACGGTCATTATTTTCACTGCGCTGCTCGGCAAAGCAAGAGTTGCAGAACTGGCGTACGAAAACGCTGATGGTTCACCAATCAGGATTGATTCCGATTTCTTCGGCAAGAAGCGAAATTCATCCAAACCAACTTCGGGACCATTCGAGCATGCTGATTTCAGCGAATTGAAACTCAAAGTTTGGTGACGCTTCACGGCAATCGCTTCGGTAACAGCCCATTCAGCAGATAATCTCTAAAGCCCTCGACATTCTTCCAACTTACGGCGACGCGCATTTCTCTTCCGTCGTTTGCGGGAATCGTCATAGCGTCGTCGGTTACTGTGATGCGGACGGTTTTGTAATTCACGAGATCGGGCGCGGTCGGATCGGCGAGATAGATCGCAACGGTGTCATACATCAGTGACGTCGTCTGAAAATCGCTTTTCCCGCCCCATATCGCGTGAGCTTGAAGGATCGCTTGATCGAGCTTGTCGGTGGAAGCTCGCACTTTTTCGAGTCTCGGCTGATCGAGTGTAATTTGAGGCAGCGCGCAGGTGTCGGTCGGAGTAATGGTAATCGATTGCCAATCCGCCGATAGCACACGCTGCGCCGCCCGTACATCGAGTTTTACGTTCCATTCGGGAAAGGGCTTGGGTGAACCACCATAGCCTTTGAAGACACTGTGCCTTGCATTGCTACGAGTCGTGCGCGCGAAGCGATCGAGGGGTCTCGGCGTAGTGCTTCGCCGAGTGTCTGGAGCGGCCCGATCGCGATTACCGTAATCGGCACATGGGATTTTTTAATGCACTTGATCAACGCGCCCACGCCATCGGAATAAATTTTGCCCGGATAGTCTGTGAGTTTGAAACCATGGACCCACGGCGCGATTTTCCCCTCCCCCGCTGTCGGTCCCGCGCCAATTCCGATCGGAATGTCAGTTCGGCCCGCGATCATTAATTCTTTGGCAATCAACTTTGCGCGGTAGTCCTGTTGACCGTCAGTGGTGGTGGTGAGCGCCACATCGAAAGCCGGATTTCTGATGAGAAGCGCGATGGCAAACGTGTCGTCGATGTCGTTTCCGGTGTCCGTATCCAGGATTACAGGGATAGGTTTGGCTACTACTGACCAGCCTAGCAGCAGAACGATTGCGAAGATAATCGGCCTCATTTTTTGGGATATTGCGCGCGCTCCGCCGGCACAGTCAAGCGTCGGCGGAGCGTAGCGGTTCGAGAGTCGTCACCGATACGAAATGTAAATGTAAAGAACAGCAATCCGGCATGAATCCGGTTGTAAAAATCCATTGCTCACGCGCTCTGATTTGCGACGCATGGCGGTAATACCGAAAAGCTAAGTAAGTTCTCGGGGTGCGGGTGCGCATAATCGCCAACCCTACCTCGCGCTCAAATAATCCCGGCCGGTCATCCTGACTTGCCGCGAACACACACCGCTGTAACATTTAACTGCGGCTATTTTTAAACGCAGCGCGTCGCAACACTGGGTATTTACACAAAACCGGCCATGAACCAACTATCTCCTGACCCGATTCTCAAAACCGCATTCTCCTTTTGGTCCTCTAAGGTCCTGCTGACCGCCGTCGAGTTCGGCCTCTTCACCAAGCTCGCCGACCGCCGGTTCACCGGCAAAGAACTATGCGCGGAGCTGCGATTGCACCCACGAGCCAATGCCGATTTCTTCGACGCCCTCGTCGCCATGAAATCTCTCAACCGCGAAGGCGATGGATCATCCGCCAAATATTTCAACACCCCCGAAACTGCGCTCTTCCTCGACGAAAAAAGCCCGCGCTACATCGGCGGCATCCTCATCATGCTCAATGCGCGTCTCTTCAAGTTTTGGCACGATCTCCCTGAAGCGCTCCGCACCGGCAAGCCACAGAACGAAACCAAACACGGCCAAAAAAATATCTTCGAAGAACTCTACGCCGACCCGCAGAAACTCGAACAATTCCTCGGCGCAATGACCGGCCTTTCGCGAATCAACTTCGAAGCCTTCGCTGAAAAATTCGATTTCTCAAAATACAAAACGCTTTGCGACATCGGCGGTGCCACCGGCCTGTTGGCCATCGAAGTCGCCAAACGCCATCCGCATCTTAAGTGCATCTCGTTCGACCTCGCGCCGGTCGAACCAATCGCCAAAAAACACATCGCCGCCGCCGGCCTTTCTCAACGCGTGACCACCGCATCCGGAGACTTCTTCAAGGATCCATTGCCGAAAGCCGACCTCATCACCATGGGCATGATCCTGCACGACTGGAATCTCGAGAAAAAGATGCACCTCATCAAAGCCGCTTACGACGCCCTTCCCCCTGGCGGAGCATTCATCGCCATCGAAGCCCTCATCGACGATTCCCGCCGCGAAAATCTGCAAGGCCTGTTAATGTCCCTGAACATGCTCATCGAATTCGGCGACGCCTTCGACTACACCGGCGCCGACTTCCGAGAATGGTGTACCAAAGTCGGCTTCAAACGCTTCGAAGTCATCCACCTCGCCGGCCCATCCAGCGCCGCTGTGGCGTACAAATAACCCAAGCAACTTGGAAAATGCCACTGCTTCATCGACCTGAACTCCGCTGCAGCTGTGTTGGTGCTGGTCTATCAGGTAGGTACCACAGGGCGCATCTTTTGTTTTAAACGAAAAGGCCGCTCTTGCGAGCGGCCTTTCCTGTTTAATTTTCTAGTTCTGACTTAGCCAGCGAGGGGCTGGGGTTCGGTCAGGATGTTGGGCATTTCTTCCATCGGGATTGGTTCGACCAACGGTTTCAGGTCCACCTTGCGGTGAGTCATGTAACCGGTGCCAGCCGGGATGATGTGGCCCATGATGACGTTTTCTTTGAATCCGCGCAGGTAATCCACCTTGCCCAAAGTCGCGGCTTCGGTGAGAACACGAGTCGTGTCCTGGAAGGACGCGGCGCTGAGGAAGCTTTCGGTTTCCAAGGATGCCTTGGTGATACCGAGCAACACAGGTTGCGCTTCGGCGGGTTTACCACCTTTTTTCTCAACGGACTGGTTCTCGTTTTCGAATTCGATCTTGTCGATCTGTTCGCCCCACAGGAACTGGGTATCACCGGGTTCGGTGATGCGGACTTTGCGCAGCATCTGGCGGACGATGATTTCGATGTGCTTGTCGTTAATGGTCACACCTTGCAACCGATAAACTTCCTGCACTTCGTTGACCAAGTGCTCCTGCAATTCCTGCGGTCCGCAAATATCGAGAATTTCGTGCGGATCAACAGGGCCTTCAGTGAGCTGCTGGCCTTTCTTGACGAAATCGCCCTTGAAGACGATGACGTGCTTGCCGATCGGAATGAGGTGTTCCTCTTCCAATTGGGTCGTCTGATCTTTAATCAGAATGGCGCGTTTACCACGGACGCTCGGGCCGAAGTCAACGATACCGTCGATCTTCGAGATTTCAGATGCATCCTTGGGACGGCGCGCTTCAAACAATTCGGCAACACGCGGCAGACCGCCGGTGATGTCTTTGGTCTTCGAAGTTTTACGCGGCGTCTTCGCCATGAGCGTTCCGGCGACGATCTTGTCACCTTCGTTCACGACGATGTGCGCCCCCGACGGAATCGGATAGTTAGCCTGAGGCTCATTCTTATCGTTCAAGATAATGATCTGCGGATGCAAATCTTCCTTGTGTTCGATAACGACCATGGCTTCCTGGCCAGTGGTTTCGTCCACTTCCTGCTTCATGGTGACACCTTCGATGATGTCCATGAATTTAATCTTACCGGCTTTTTCCGAAAGAATCGGAACGTTGTAAGGATCCCATTGGACGAACGGCTCGCCCTTCTTCACCTTGCCGCCACTCTTCACAGAGATAACGGAGCCGATGACGAGGGTGTGTTGTTCGAGTTCGCGGCCGTCGTCGCCCATGATCGACACAGAACCGTTCTTATTGAGAACGATGTTGTTGCCGTCTTCGAGTTCGACGAGGCGCAGTTCGTTATATTGCAGGATACCGTCAAACTTGGATTTGATTTGCGGCTGTTTGAACACCTGCGACGCAGTTCCACCGATGTGGAACGTACGCATCGTGAGCTGCGTGCCGGGTTCGCCGATCGATTGAGCGGCGATAATACCGACAGCTTCACCGCGCCGGATCAATCCGCCAGTGGCGAGATTGCGTCCGTAGCAGCGAACACAAATACCGTGCTTACTTTCGCAAGTGAGCACCGAGCGAATCTTGACCTTTTCAACGCCCGCGGCTTCGACCGCCTTGGCTTTGAGTTCGTCAATCATCTCGGTGGATTTGATGATGATCTTCTTCGTATCAGCGGGATCATGAATGTCGTCGGAAGCAAATCGGCCAACGATACGTTCGCTGAGTTTGACGACTTCGTCTTCGCCTTCGTAGATGGACTGGACGAGAATGCCGTTGGTCGTGCCGCAGTCTTCCTGACGGATGATGACGTCTTGAGCGACGTCCACGAGTTTACGGGTCATGTAACCCGAATCAGCAGTCTTGAGCGCCGTGTCAGCGAGACCTTTGCGCGCGCCGTGAGTCGAGATGAAGTATTCCAACACGGTCAGACCTTCGCGGAAGTTCGACAAAATCGGTTTTTCGATAATGTCGCCGGAGGGCTTGGCCATCAAACCGCGGACACCCGCGAGCTGACGGACCTGCTGGCGGTTACCACGCGCGCCGGAGTCCACCATCAAGGAAACTGGGTTGTATTCCGTTTTGCCTTGGTTGGTTTCCAACGTGCGCAACATGACGTTCGCGATCTGGTCGGTGCAATGCGTCCAGATATCGATGACCTTGTTATAGCGTTCGCCAGGGGTGATGACACCTTTGCGATATTGTTTTTCCACTTCGCGCGATTTGTTTTTGCGCGGTGTGGATTTCCTCGTTCTTTTCCTTCGGGATGATCATGTCATCGATACCGATGGAGCAGCCGGAGTGAGTCGCTTCGCGGAAGCCGAGCTCTTTCAGACGATCGAGCATGACAACGGTCTTTTCGTGGCCGCAGATTTTGTAGCAGTTCCAAATGAGATCGCCCAATTGGGATTTGCCGACAACCTTGTTCTGGAAGCCCATTTCTTCAGGCCAAATTTCGCTGAAGATAACGCGGCCAACAGTGGTGTCGAGGGCGACGGCATCAGGATTGCCGTAAGTCGTTTTGCGATTTCGGTCGGGGTTCGCAATTTTCACGCGTTCGTGAATGCGCAACTCACCGTCGTTGTAGGCGAAAATGACTTCGCTCTTGGAACCAAACAGCATCGGCTTGCGTGTTTCTTTGCGCGCGCGCGGTTCGGCGGTCAGATAATAACAGCCGAGCGTAATATCCTGCGTCGGCGTCATGATCGGCTTGCCGCTGGACGGGCTGAAGATGTTGTTCGGCGCGAGCATGAGCAGGCGCGCTTCCATCTGCGCTTCCACAGAGAGAGGAACGTGCACGGCCATTTGGTCGCCGTCGAAGTCCGCGTTGTAAGCGGTGCAAACCAGCGGATGAATACGGATAGCCTCACCTTCGATGAGGATCGGTTCAAACGCCTGGATGGACAAACGGTGGAGCGTCGGGGCGCGGTTGAGCAACACTGGATGCCCGCGTGTGACTTCTTCCAGGATGTCCCAAACTTCGGGCGATTGACGCTCGATCATTTTCTTGGCGGAGCGCACGGTATGCACGTAACCAAGTTCTTTGAGGCGGCGGATGATGAAAGGCTCGAACAGAACGAGCGCCATCTTCTTCGGCAGACCGCATTGATTCAGTTTGAGTTCCGGACCGATGACGATGACCGAACGGCCAGAGTAATCGACGCGTTTACCGAGCAAGTTCTGACGGAAACGGCCGCTCTTGCCCTTGAGCATGTCGCTCAAAGATTTCAGCGCGCGATTGCCGGCGCCGGTGACAGCGCGACCGTGACGACCGTTGTCGAACAAGGCGTCAACAGCTTCCTGCAACATGCGTTTTTCGTTGCGGATAATGACTTCGGGCGTCTTGAGCTGGAGCAGGTTCTTCAACCGGTTGTTACGGTTGATGACACGGCGATAAAGGTCATTCAAATCCGACGTCGCGAAACGTCCGCCTTCGAGCGGAACGAGCGGACGCAGGTCAGGAGGAATGACTGGGAGCACCGTGAGAATCATCCATTCCGGACGAGTCTTTGATGAGAGAAACGCGCTGAGCAACTTGATACGCTTTGCGATCTTTTTGCGGATCTGCTTGCTCTTGGTTTCGGTCATCGCGGTGTTCAGATTATCAATGCCCTTTTGCAGATCGACATTGGCCAAACCTTCACGAACAGCTTCAGCACCCATCTTGGCGATGAACGCTTCGGCTCCGTAGGTTTCGCGGGCTTCGCGATATTCGTGCTCGCTCAAAAGCTGATGCAGCTTGAGCGGAGTCGAACCGGGATCAATCACCATGTAATCCTCGTAATAGATGACGCGCTCGAGATTACGAGCGGTCATGTCAAGAACGAGGCCCAAGCGTGAAGGCATGCATTTGAAGAACCAGATGTGCGAGGTCGGCACGGCCAATTCGATATGGCCCATGCGTTCGCGACGCACGCGCGCGAGCGTCACTTCAACGCCGCAACGATCGCAGACTACGCCGCGATGTTTAATGCGTTTATACTTTCCGCAGGAACATTCCCAGTCCTTCACAGGGCCGAAAATGCGCTCGCAGAACAAGCCACCTTTTTCGGGCTTGAACGTGCGGTAGTTGATGGTCTCCGGATTCTTGACTTCGCCTTTGGACCACGCGCGGATCGACTCCGGTGAGGCCACTGAAATTGCGACGTATTCAACCTGGTTAACTTTATCCAGGCCGAGCAACTCGCGGGCTGTCTCTTTAGTGTTCATATTTTCGCTAAGCAAATGTTATTGGCGCAATGCCGTTAGTTGGGATTGCTGGTTGGCAGCGGCATCTTCGACGGGGTTGGAGTATCCAACCTTAACGTCCATGCCCAGTGACTGCATTTCTTTGACCAGCACGTTGAACGATTCAGGCACACCGGCTTCGAGACAGTTGTCACCTTTGACAATGCTCTCGTAGATGCGCGTGCGACCTTGCACGTCGTCCGATTTCACAGTGAGCAATTCCTGCAAACTGTAAGCGGCGCCGTAAGCTTCCATCGCCCACACTTCCATTTCGCCGAAGCGCTGACCGCCGTATTGAGCTTTGCCGCCCAGCGGTTGCTGAGTGACGAGCGAATACGGTCCAACCGCGCGCGCGTGAATCTTGTCAGCCACCAAGTGACCGAGCTTCATCATGTAGATGTAACCAACGACGATTTCCTGGTCGAACATTTCGCCGGTACGACCGTCGTAAAGGTGCGTCTTGGCGTGCTCAGGCAAGCCAGCTTGCTTGAGATAACCGCGAATTTCTTTTTCTTTGATACCGTCGAAGACCGGCGTCGCGAACTTCAAACCGAGCAGCTTGGCCGCCCAGCCGAAGTGCGTTTCCAACACCTGACCGACGTTCATACGCGAGGGCACGCCCAGCGGATTCAAAACGATGTCCACCGGATTACCATTGGCGAGGAACGGCATGTCTTCTTCAGGAACGATTTTCGCGACAACACCTTTGTTACCGTGACGTCCGGCCATCTTGTCACCGACTGAGAGCTTACGCTTCGAGGCGACGTAGACTTTGACGGACTTGATCACGCCAGAATCAACTTCTTCGCCCGCTTCAGCGCGTTCGAGTTCTTCGTCGTGCTGCATCTGCAGGTCGTCGAATTTCTTCTTAAACGTGCCGATGATTTCGTTGATCTTGTTACGGATCGGCGAAGGATCGATTTCGATGCGGTCGTAAACGTTCGCCAGCTTGCGCAGGAGCGTTTTGGTGATCTTGCGATTTGCCGGGATGATGATTTCGCCGGTTTCAGAATTAACGACGTCGAGAGGAATCTTTTCGCCGAGGAGGATGTTACTGAGCGCTTCAGTCAACTGCTCTTTCAGTTCTTCGCTCTTGTTCTTGTAATCATCGGCGACAGCCTTCGAACCCTTCTTTGCTTCGGGCTCGCGAATTTCGATTTCGCGTTCTTTCTTCGACGAAACTTTGACGTCCATGACGATGCCATAAGTGCCGGAGGGCACCTTCAGCGAAGTATCTTTAACATCGGCGGCTTTTTCACCGAAGATGGCGCGGAGCAAACGTTCTTCCGGCGCGAGTTCAGTTTCGCTCTTCGGCGTGATTTTACCGACGAGAATGTCGCCAGGCTTCACTTCAGCGCCGATGCGGATAACACCGTCGGGTCCGAGGTTCTTCAACGCTTCATCACCGAGGTTCGGGATGTCGCGCGTAATTTCTTCAGGCCCCAGCTTGGTGTCGCGGGCACCGACTTCGAATTCATCGATGTGAATCGAGGTGAACACGTCGTCTTTAACTATGCGTTCGCTGATGAGAATAGCGTCTTCGAAGTTGTAACCGTTCCACGGCATGAACGCGCAGAGCACGTTGCGTCCGAGAGCAAGTTCTCCGCCCTGAGTGCAAGGACCGTCAGCAATAGCCTGGCCCTTCTTCACCGTTTCACCCTTTTCAACCAAGATTTTCTGGTTGATGCAAGTGGCGGCGTTCGAACGCATGAATTTGCGGATCGGATAAACCCAAACACCGTTACCTGGATCGGTCTTCAGCTTCTTCTTCGTTTCCGGAACCTTGCCGTCTCGAGTGATGATTACCTGATTGCCAGTCACAGAAGCAACTTTGCCGGCTTCTTCAGCCACCAGCACCGCACGTGAGTCGCGCGCGACGCGTTCTTCCAAACCAGTCGCGACCAGAGGCGCTTCGGTGATCAAAAGAGGCACAGCTTGACGTTGCATGTTCGAACCCATCAACGCGCGGTTCGCGTCGTCGTGTTCGAGGAACGGAATCAAACTGGCCGCGACGGACACCAATTGTTTCGGTGACACGTCCATGAAATCCACGCGCGTCGGCTCGACGTCAATGAAGTCGCCTTTGCAACGGCACGGCACCTTTTCAACCAGGAAGTTGCCTTTGTCGTCGATAGGCGCATTCGCTTGCGCGACGATGTACTGCTCTTCGCGATCGGCGGTCAAATATTCGATATGGGTCGTGACACGGCCCTTCTCGACGCGACGATACGGCGTTTCGAGGAAGCCGAAGTCGTTGACTTGCGCGAACGTCGCGAGGGACGCGATCAAACCGATGTTTGGACCTTCAGGCGTTTCCACCGGGCAAATACGGCCGTAGTGGGACGGATGAACATCGCGGACTTCGAATCCCGCGCGGTCACGAGACAAACCGCCTGGCCCGAGAGCCGACAAGCGGCGCTTATGGGTCAACTCGGCGAGCGGGTTAATCTGATCCATGAACTGCGAAAGCTGGCTGCGGCCAAAGAAATCGCGGATGACGGCTGACAACGCTTTCGGGTTGATCAGCTTTTGCGGCGACATGCTTTCCAAGCTTTGATCGAACAGCGTCATACGCTCTTTGACCAAACGCTCAGTGCGGGCCAGACCCACGCGGCATTGGTTGGCGAGCAATTCGCCAACGGTACGGATACGGCGTGAACCCAGATGATCGATATCGTCCAGGCTGCCTTCGCCTTTTTTGAGGCGGAGCAAATATTTCGTTGCGGCAACGAGGTCTTCCTTCGTCAGGATGCGGCTGTCGCCACCTTTGATGCCGAGTTTTTGGTTGATCTTATAACGACCGACACGACCGAGGTCATAACGCTTGGCGTCAAAGAACAAACGTTTGATCAACGCGCGAGCATTAGCTGCAGTGGGCGGATCTCCAGGGCGCAAACGACGATAGATGTCTTTGAGCGCTTCTTCTTCGTTCTTCGTCGGATCCTTCTTCATGCACTTGATGACGATTCCATCATCAACTGTCGTATCAACAACCTTGATTTTGTTGACGCCGAGTTCTGCAATCTGCTTCACGACCGCTTTGGAAAGCGGTTCGAATGCGCGGGCAACGACGATGCCTTTCTCAGCATCAACGGCGTCTTCAATCAAAACTTTATTTTGGATGTCTTCGAGCTTCTCGGCTTCTTTGACCGTCAGGTCTTCGATGTCGTAGAACAGCTTGAGGATGTCCGCGTCGGTGCCATAACCGAGGGCGCGGAAGAACGTCGTCGTCAAAAACTTGCGGCGGCGTTTTTTACGGTCGAGATAAACGTAGAGCAGATCGCTGGTATCAAACTGCGCTTCATACCACGAGCCACGATCAGGGATGATGCGGAACGAATGCAGGGTCTTGCCATTCGGATGCTGGGTCGCTTCAAAAGCCAGACCAGGCGAACGATGCAACTGGCTGACGATCACGCGCTCGGCGCCGTTGATGACAAACGTGCCTTGCGGCGTCATCAGGGGCAGTTCGCCCATGAACACCTTTTCTTCCTTCGTGCTCTTCTCTTCCTTGAGCAGGAACGTCACGTGCAGCGGGGCGCCGTAAGTGATGCCTTCCCGCAAGCATTCGAGCCAGTCGTGCTTAGGCTCGCCGATATCGTAGCTGTGGAAGTCGAGCTTGCACTTGTTGTCATAGCTCTCAATAGGAAACACTTCGGTGAACACCGCCTGAAGCCCCATGTTTTTTCGGGAGCGTGGCGCTATATCTGTTTGCAGGAATTCCTTATAGGAATTGGTCTGCAGCTCGATTAGGTTCGGTGGAGCGATGACCTCTTTAATTTTTCCAAAGTGAACTCGTTCGTTTGTTCGTGGCATGTGGCGACCTTCTCTTAATGTTGTCAGTTCTCAGCAGTCAGTGGTCAGTGGTCAGTAGCAAAAACAACTGACAGCTAACGACAGACAACCGACATCTTCTTATTTTCTGTACAAAGCAAAATGCTGCGGCGCGACCCATTCTTTCCAATGAGCCGAGCCGGGCTAAAACACTACGCCTTAAGGCGTAACAATATTTCTTTTCGAAATCGTGATGGCTGCTTCTCTTTCGGAGCCTATAGGGCGCGCCCTTATCGGGCGCGCCACTACAAAGCTTCGCAATATATAGCCAATTTACTTAACTTCAACTTTGGCGCCGGCTTCTTCCAGCTTCTTCTTGGCGGCGTCGGCATCAGCCTTATTCGCACCTTCAAGAACGGGCTTAGGAGCACCTTCAACCAGAGCTTTCGCATCAGCCAGGCCCAAACCGGCCTTAACTTCGCGGACAACCTTAATGGCGGCGATCTTCTTGTCGGCCGGCACTGACACCAAAATGACGTCAAATGCGGTCTTCGCTTCAGCAGCGGGAGCAGCGCCAGCGGCGGGTGCACCAGCGGCGGCGGCGGCGACAGGCGCGGCGGCAGTAACGCCCCACGCGGTTTCAAGCTGTTTAACCAAATCAGCGGCTTCAATAACCGTCAATTTGCCCAATTGATCTACTAAACCTGCGATATCTGCCATAATTACCTTTCGTCTCGTCGCCATCCGCAGCCGCGGATAATTTGAGCAGCAAGCCTGCTGACCGACGATTTACTTTATTCTAGTTTGTTTTTATTTGCCCCCCGCACATCGCGGCCCAAATTGTTTTCGTGTGCCGCCGGCTTAGAAACCGGCGATACGAACAAGCCTTAAGCTGCCGGAGCCGCTTCGCCCTTTTCAGCCTTGGCTCTGATCACCTGCGCCAACTGGGTCGCAGGCGTGTTGATAATCGTCGCGAGCTTCGTCGCCGGGGCCAGGAGCACACCGAGCAACTTCGAACGCAGAACTTCCAACGAAGGCAAGTCGGCGAGTTCCAAAATGGAAGCGCCTTCGAGCCGTTGATTGTTCAAAAATCCAAATTGGATTTTCGGACGATCGAATTCCTTGCTGAAAGTCTTAACGACTTTCGCTGCCGACGAAACGTCACGGGAACCGGTCACCACAGCCAATTGGCCGCTGAGCGCACCGATATCGCCCGCGCCGGCTTCTTTGACGGCGATCTTGAAGATCGAGTTCTTCACCACGTGCATTTCCGCACCCGCCTTGTTCAGGCGCTTGCGCAATTCAGTGATGGGTCCAACCTTCAGGCCTTTGTAATCTACGACAATGAAGAACGGGGAACCGTTCAGTCGTTTCAAATATTCTTCGCTAATCGCTTGTTTTTCCGCGCGCATAAAAAATTTGTAAGTTGTAAGTTGTAATTCCCTCGTTATGCCGCCGCGAGAAACTCGCGCACATCCACACGCACGCCGGGACTCATCGTCGCCGAAATGGTGCAGCTTTCAATGAATTGGCCCTTGGCGCTCGATGGCTTCGACTTGGCCACCGCGTCGATGACGGCGCGCGCGTTTTCTTCAATTTGGCTGGGGCCAAACGATGCTTTGCCCACTGGCACATGCACGTTGCCGCCCTTGTCCACCTTGAATTCGACACGGCCTGCTTTGACTTCCTTCACTGCGCGAGCAGTGTCTTCGGTCACGGTGCCGGTCTTCGGATTCGGCATCAAGCCGCGCGGTCCGAGAACCTTACCGAGTTTACGCACTTCGATCATCGCGTCAGGCGTTGCGATTGCGACGTCAAAATCAGTCCAACCTTCGACGCACTTCTTAATCATGTCGTCGAATCCGACGTATTCAGCGCCGGCGCCGCGAGCAGCATCAGCCGAAGCGCCTGGACGTGCGAACACGAGCACTTTGACCGTCTTACCGGAGCCGTGAGGCAGCGGGACAGTGCCGCGCACCATTTGGTCGGATTGCTTGGGATCAACTCCCAGCTTGAATGCCAAATCAATGGATTCATTGAATTTGGCCTTCGGAAATTTGGTGAGAACGTCAACGGCTGACTTCAAGGGATAAGATTTCTTCTTATCTACCAGTTCCAGCCCCTTGCGGTATCTTTTGCTTGGCAATTTTTTATTCGACATATGTCTTAGCGGTTCAAACGAGTTTTTAGCTCTCCCGCGCGTTTTGTCTGCCAGCTCTCATATTTCAGTGCTGCACACTGAAACCTGAACACCAGCAAACGTTATTATTTATTCCTGAACCTCAATGCCCATGCTGCGGGCCGTCCCCGCAACAATCCGGAACCCCGCCTCTTCAGAGGTGGCGTTCAAATCTTTCATCTTCAGCTTCACGATATCGAGCACCTGCTTGCGCGTGACCTTGCCGACTTTTTCTTTGTTCGGCACTTTGGATCCGCTGGCGATACCGGCTGCTTTCTTGAGCAAAATCGAAGCCGGTGGCGACTTGGTGATGAACGTAAAAGACTTATCCTGGTAAACAGTGATAACAACGGGAATCACCATTCCAGCCTGGTCTTTGGTCGCTGCGTTAAATTCTTTGCAGAACGCCATGATGTTCACGCCCTGCTGACCGAGCGCGGGGCCGACCGGCGGTGCCGGGTTGGCCTGTCCGGCCGGAATCTGCAACTTAATCTGTCCTGTAATCTTCTTTGCCATACAAAATTTGTCAGTGGTTCGTTGTCTATCGTCCGTGGTCAGCAAGAGGCATCTGACAACCGACTATGACAACTGACCTGTTTATGCTTTTTCAACTTGCCAATACTCCAGTTCAACTGGCGTATTGCGTCCAAAAATATTTACCGTGACTTTCAGCTTGCCGCGGTCCGGTTCGATTTCCTCAATCACGCCGCTGAAATTCAAGAACGGACCATCGTTGATCTTCACCGTTTCGCCAACTTCGAAGTTGACCTTCGGTTTCTCGGTATCTTCTGAGTCCGAAATCGTCGATTTAATCGTCGCCATTTCGTCTTCCGTCACCGGAATTGGACGATCCCCGCCAACGATGCCGATTTTTCCAGGCGTATCCTGGATGAAATACCACGGCTTTTCTAAAATTCTTTTATTTTCATCCACTAGAACCATGTCGATATAGACATAGCCGGGATGAAGCTTGCGCGTCGTCACGGTCTTTTTACCGCCACGAACATCGACTACCTTTTCCACAGGAACGAGAACTTCTTTGATGAACTCCGTCATCTCTTCGGTCTTCAACCGCTTCTCGATGTTGTCTTTGACCTTCTGCTCCTGGCCGGACAAAGTATGGATTACAAACCACTGGCTTTTAGGCATCGCAATGTCCTCAAACGATTGCCTGAACGATCCAGGCAACCACAAAATCAATTCCCACGGTGAATGCTCCGAGCAGCACAATGGCTACCAGCACCACGATGGTTGAGCCTTTCAGCTCATTCCACGAGGGCCAGGTGCACTTCCGCAATTCTTCTTCAGTTTCTCTGAAAAAGCCCGAAACGCGCAAAAACGCTCCACGCCGCACAAGCAACGCGAAGACGATGGTGGCAATGACCACCGCGATAATAATCGGCAACAATTCTTTCATGTTTTCCTAACTTATCTCTCACCACTTCCGCAATGGCGGAGGGGGAGGGATTCGAACCCCCGGTGCGGTTTCCCGCACAGCGGTTTTCAAGACCGCCGCAATAGACCACTCTGCCACCCCTCCACTCAAACTTCAACTCTCATTTTCAAACAAGAGTGGCACGGCGGGAGGGACTTGAACCCCCAACCGACGGTTTTGGAGACCGCTACTCTACCAATTGAGCTACCGCCGTTGCCTGTAGCGTCCCAGTTTCGAGATCGTATCGCAGATTTATCCTGCGAACCGCCGTCTCACCAGGTTCGGAGCGCAAGAGGGAGCCGCATTGAGCGACTCCCTCTGTGAAAAACTACGCGAGGACTTCAGCGACACGACCGGCGCCAATGGTGCGGCCACCTTCGCGAATAGCGAAGCGTTGACCTTTTTCCATAGCGACAGGTGCGATCAATTCGATGTCCACGGAGACGTTGTCACCAGGCATAACCATTTCCACGCCTGCTGCCAGCTTAACAGTGCCGGTAACGTCAGTCGTACGGAAATAGAATTGCGGACGGTAGTTGGTGAAGAATGGCGTATGACGGCCACCTTCTTCTTTCGACAACACGTACACTTCGGCTTTGAATTTCGTATGAGGGGTGATCGAGCCGGGCTTGGCCAAAACCATGCCGCGTTCGACTTCTTCCTTACGCGTGCCGCGCAACAGGATTCCGACGTTGTCGCCGGCGCTCGCTTTGTCCAACAGCTTGCGGAACATTTCGATGTCCGTAGCAGTGGTCTTGCGGGTGTCTTTCAAGCCGACGATTTCGACTTCAGACATCTTGTTCAATTCACCACGTTCGACACGGCCAGTAACGACGGTTCCACGACCTTCGATGTTGAACACGTCTTCGATGCACATCAGGAACGGCTTATCGATTTCGCGCGTGGGCAGCGGAATAAAGGTGTCAATCGCGGTCATCAAATCTTCGATGGCCTTGTTACCTTCGGGCGTGCCTTGCAAGGCTGCCGTCGCGCTACCGCGGACAACAGGGGTAGTGTCGCCAGGGAATTGGTATTTGTTGAGCAAATCGCGAATTTCCATTTCGACGAGGTCCAAAAGTTCCTTGTCGTCAACGAGGTCGACTTTGTTCAAGAAAACGACAACCGCAGGAACGCCGACCTGGCGGGCCAACAGGATGTGTTCGCGAGTCTGAGGCATTGGGCCGTCAGCAGCGCTCACCACCAGAATCGCACCGTCCATCTGGGCGGCGCCGGTGATCATGTTTTTCACATAGTCAGCGTGGCCGGGGCAATCAACGTGCGCGTAGTGGCGTTGAGGAGATTCATATTCCACGTGGGAAACGGCAATGGTGACCGTCTTAGTAGCGTCACGCACAGTACCACCCTTGGTGATATCGGCGTAGCTGATGGGCTTCGCCATGCCTTTTTTGGATTGCACTTCTACAATCCCAGCAGTGAGAGTGGATTTGCCATGGTCAACGTGACCGATAGTGCCGACGTTAACGTGTGGTTTGGTTCGTTGAAATGCTTCTTTTGCCATTGCTGACTCCTACTTTTATTTGTTTTAGTTTCTTCTTGTTAACAATTGTTTGTTTCGCGCATCGGCCTCAGCCGCCGCGATGTTCTCATCTAATTCGCTCCGCATTCCGCCTCTCACTCCCGAAAATGGAGCCCATGATCAGGATTGAACTGATGACCTCGTCCTTACCAAGGACGTGCTCTACCAACTGAGCTACATGGGCAAAGCCAAAAATCTTTGCGTGTCCTGATCTGCAACTCGTCCCTCAAATTGCACCAAATTTTGCCGTCCTAATATAACGACGACAAAAAAACCAACACCCCCGACTCTTTCAATAAGAAAAAGCTTCGGGGCTGCTGATTTATAGCCATTTACCCGATAACTGGCACAGAAACTAAGTTCGGCCCCTACAACTGTCAACGCTTTTTTTCCGGAATTTTGGTGATGCAACGCTCTCCAAGCCCTCAAAATCGCGCCCCAATCTATATCGTTGCCAACCCAGCGATGTAATTCGGACGTATGCGGGCAGTTATTTCCTTTGCATTCACATGAACACCACCCGCCAGCAGGATAAACGCACTCACCCATAAAAAATAGCCACTGCCAAAACCTTGGTCGTCGTGCAGGAATACGTCCACCGACGCCACATATAAGACCAGCACAACAGTCGTGATTCGAAGCCACAACATCGGATTCTGTTTACGCCATGAATAAATCCACAAAACGGGCGAGATAACCATGATCAGGTTCGCGACAGTAAAGAAACCGTAATAGACCCACCCACCTAGACGAGGCAGCAGTCCATCTCCACTTGAGTCTTGCAGTGGCCGAATGAAAATCTCCGCGCACATCTGCGCCGCACCCCATCCTGAAGTTATAGCGAAAAGACCCTTCGTTACCGGCAGAAAAAGCGAAACCACAAACGCAAGCCAAGCCGCTGCAAGAAACCAAACCGAAACGCGGGGCAACCTCATACAATCGGTTTACGCCTGACCGAGTCGACTTGCAATTGCATAGTAATTGCCGTCGTAAATTACAAAAGAGGTTGGGTTTGGGGTTCGCTAGAACCATAGTGAAGTATGGCGTCAGCCAACACTGAACTAGTGGTGAGAGGAATGAATTGCACCGGATGCGCGAACAGCGTGACGCAGGCGCTGCGCGCTGTCCCGGGCGTCACTAGCGCCGAAGTGTCGCTACAACAAGGCCGTGCCAAAGTGCGCTGGAGCGATGGCGCGCAAAGTGCCGAGCAATTGATTCAAGCAGTCCACGACGCCGGCTTTCAAGCGGAGGTCTTGTCATCAGAACAGCCCAACCGCAACGAGTGGTCTCCACTCGAGGGCTGGCGATTCAATGCCGTGGTCGGCGGAGCCGTCACGGCTCTGTTAATGATTGGCGAATGGGTGCTGCACCTCGAAACGCAGGCAAGGTTTCAATGGATGGCATTCGCGCTCGCCACAATTGTTCAAATCGCCTGCGGTGCGCGATTCTATCGCGGGGCGTGGCGCCAATTGAAACAAGGCGCTTCGAACATGGACACGTTGGTGTCGCTCGGATCGACCACCGCCTTTGCTTACAGCGTCTGGGTTCTGTTTTCACACGCAGGCGGTCACCTCTACTTCATGGAATCCGCGGCGATCATCACCCTGATCAGCGTCGGCCATTGGATGGAAGCCCTCGCCGCAACTCGCGCGGAAAGTTCATTAAAAGCGTTGCTGCACCTCGCGCCGCAAGTCGCGCGCCGAGTCGAAAATGGCAACGAACGAGAAGTTGCCGTCGACGATTTGCGATCGGGCGATCTGATCCGCGTTCGTCCCGGCGAACGAATTCCGGTCGACGCCAATCTCACGGAAGGACAATCGGCTGTCGATGAAGCAATGCTCACTGGAGAATCCTTGCCCGTCGATAAAGAGACGGGCTCCCAGGTTTACGCAGGAACGATGAACGTGACCGGCCAATTTGTCGCACAAGTGAGCGCGACGGGTGAAGGCACCGCCCTCGCGCAAATCATCGCCGCCGTGCAACGCGCCCAGAACAGCCGCGCCAATATTCAAAGACTCGCCGACAACGTCAGTAATGTTTTCGTGCCGATTGTCGTTTTGACCGCGCTCGCGACCGGCCTTTGGTGGGGATTCGCACCGGACACCGCGCATCGCGTCGTCGATTTTCTCGGCCGATATTTGTGGAAATCGCACGTGCCAGATTCCGCTTTCACGGCGGCGATCATTTGCGCCGCGGGCGTTCTAATCGTGGCTTGTCCATGCGCGATGGGATTGGCCACACCCATATCACTTATGGCGAGCAGCAACGCAGCGGCGCGACGTGGGATATTGATCCGTGATGGAATTGCGCTTGAGCGCGCTGGCGAACTTACCGCAATCGTCTTTGATAAAACCGGAACATTAACAAAGGGCAAACCAGCCGTGGCGGCATTCGAAAATTTCGGCAGCGCTCCCCTGCCCGCCGACCAATTGGCGGCGGCGCTGGCACACGCTTCCAACCATCCCTTGAGTAAAGCGGTCGCGAAAATTTCCGCGACCAAAGTTGATCTGCGCAATTGGAAGGAATTGCGTGGAGCCGGTGTTGAAGCAGACATTGACACAGGCAAAGTGCGGCTCGGTTCCATCGCCCATTTGCAACGCTCAGGAGTTGACACGGTTGCCGCGTCGAAATTCCTCGAGGACTGGACAGGTCGCGGCGCAACAGTGCTGGGGTTGAGCATTAACCATCAGCTTGTAGCGGCGATTGCGCTACAGGATTCGATTCATGCAAATGCGCGCGACGTCATTTCCCGGCTCCGCAGGGCTGGGCTGAAAGTGTATCTGATCACCGGCGACAATCCGCGAACAGCCAAAGCGATCGCTGCTCAGGCGGGCATCAAAGAGGAAAATGTCTTCGCACAGGTCCGGCCCGAAGAAAAAGCAACGCTTGTCAAACACCTGCAAGGAGGCGGCGAGCGCGTCGCATTCGTTGGCGATGGGATCAACGACGCGCCTGCGCTCGAGCAGGCTGATTTAGGAATTGCGGTGAGCAAGGCCAGCGATGTCGCCAACGAAGCCGCGGATATCATTCTGCTGAAATCGGATATCAGCGGTGTCGTCGAAGCGCTGGGATTGGCCCGGGCGACGTTGCGAACAATTAAGCAAAATCTTTTCTGGGCCTTTTTCTACAACGCCGCTGCGGTGCCGCTGGCGGCCCTTGGATTTTTGAATCCAGTCCTGTGCGCAGCCGCTATGGGTTTATCCGACCTCGTGGTTATCGGTAACGCCCTGCGGTTGGCGAAGTATCCCGGAAGAAAATAAAACGACAGAGACACAGAGGAATGACTCCTCCATGTTTCTGTATGTCTGTGGTTATGCCACAGTGGAAATTGGGCGTTACGCCTTCTTCGCCTTAGTCTTCGTCTTAGCGACAACTTTTTTGCGTTTAATGTATGCGTCGCGACGGCTACGTTTGATTACTTTGTTCGATTGTTGGCCCATAAGGATTTGATTTTTAGACTACAAATACGGATACAAAACTTTACTTTGTGTTTCTAATTTCGTCTTGTATCCGAGGCAATATGAAGAAGGTGTTCTCGTCGTTCAATCTCTATTTCATTCTCGCAATCCTCATCGCGGGCTGCGCTACCACCGAAAAATCCAAACAAAAGAAGGAGCAGTCGACCGTTCGACTCCATCTGGAAGCTCCACAAACCGACGACAACGGCGCCAGCGGCGTCGTTCTGGTGACAAAGCAGCGGGTGCCCGTCAACGTCGATCGCGAACCATTCTTGAGCGAAGGCGAGCTCCATCATGCCGAAATCGTGGCAGCCCCGGGCGGCTTCGCTATTGCGCTGAATTTCTCCGATCACGGCATGTTCCAACTAGACATGGTTTCGACATCCAACAAAGGCCGGCGGGTCGCAGTGTTAGCCCAATTCCCGGAATCACACTGGATCGCAGCACCGATGATTACCCGGCGCATGTCCAACGGCGTATTCACCTTCACACCCGATTTGACACTGGAAGAAGCCCAACGATTCGTGCGCGGCTTGAATAACGTGGCGGAAAAAGCCCGAAAACAGTTTTGAAGCCGTTTCCATCCGTTTTCGTGAGAAGCTAAAATGGAAACGCTCCAAGCTCCAACATCCAAGCTCCAAGGAAGCTCCAAACTTCAAGCTTCAACCTCCACCTTCCGATTTGGTGTTTGGAGCTTGAAGTTTCTCTTGATCTTGGTGCTTGGAGCTTGGAGCTTTTCCGCCTCGGCGCAACCTTTCCATCTCCCCACCGCCAATCACGCTCTCTTCGAAAAAAACGGCGGCGACAAATTTTTCGTAGGCACGACCGGCAAACCATGGGAAAGCGGCTGTTTCGGTTGCGTGCGCTCGGACGGCTGGCAAATGCACGAAGGTCTCGATATCAAATGCCTCCAGCGCGACAGACACGGCGAACCCACCGATCCAGTCATGGCCACCGCCGAAGGCACCGTCGCATATTTTAGTAACAAACCCGGACTGTCTAATTACGGCCGCTACGTCGTGTTGCGCCACATTGTCGACGGCATCGAGATCTATTCACTCTATGCACATCTAAGCGCCATCCGCGATGGCTTAAAAATTGGTCAACAAGTCCACACCGGCGAACAGATTGCCGTGATGGGCCGCACCAGCAACACCCGCGAACGCATCACCAAAGAACGCGCTCACGTCCACTTCGAACTGAATCTCCTCTACAGCGACAACTACTCGAACTGGCACAAAAAGAACCTCCCCGGACAACAAAACGACCACGGCGAATGGAACGGCCAGAATCTCGTCGGCATGGATCCCAAGCTGATGCTCCAAGCCGGGCAAATGCAGGGATCGAAGTTCAATCTCGCGCAATGGATCCAGACCCGCCCCGAACTCCTTCGCGTGCTCGTGCGCAAAACCGATTTCCCATGGCTCCGTCGCTATCACGCGTTGGTTGTCGAACGCAATTTGGACAAAAAGACGATCGCCGGTTACGAGATCGCCTTTGACTACAACGGACTCCCCTTCCAACTCATCCCCCACACCGCCGCCGAAATGAAGAGCGGCTCGAAATATCAACTACTCACCGTCAACGCCGCCGAGTACGCTAAAAATCCGTGCCGCAAATTAGTGAAGCAACGCGGCTCACGCTGGGAACTCACGAACAAGGGAACGTCGCTACTGGATTTGTTGCTCTATTGAAGCTGTTTGGGGCCGCCGTAAGGACTTTGGTAGTCGCGTTTGATCTGCCGTTTTTCTCTTTCTGTGTTGGCCTTTTCCATTTCAAGCGAGTGCTGTCCGACGTATTCCGGGCTCAGCCGCTGCTGCAACCCATGCTCACCGTAACGAAGGCTTTGATTGCGATTGAGGCCAATAGCCGGTGGTTCCAGTAACGCCTCGCCCCAACTGTGCGCGTCCGCCGGCAACAAAATGTTCGCAACATCCGACAGGCTCATCACCGTTACCAGCACCTGGATCGCATTACCGCCCCCCAGCTTCTCTTTCCACTTTTTTTCACCGATTGAACGCAACACGCCAAAATCATCAAAGACCAGCATGGCCGCTTGCTGGTCGAGATTATTCCACGCATGCACGAATTTGAAGTAACGTAAAAATCCCACAGGCACACTGAGGCCGAGTTGGAATTCTTTCACACGCGTATACTCGTAAAGAAAAACAAATCCATCCGGCAACCGACTCGCGCGATTTGGCGGACCTAAATCATGGATCACAGTCCCAACTTGAGTTTTTCCTTCAGTGAAAGTGTTATGTTGCGCCGGCAATGGTCGTCCCATTTCCGTCCGAAAAGACGAACAACCGCAAAGCAGACACACAACCGTGCTGCAATGCGCGATGAGCCAAAAACGGTTCATTTCTCGCGAGGGATGAATTCAGGACTGTAGGAACAATCCGTCAGCATCCGCTGCCGATCAAAAAAGAAGACCGCCCGATCGTAAGTAATGCGTTGCTTCGTCTGATTATAAATAATCAGGTAGAACGCCTTCGTCCGCGATTGCTCGCGCAAATAATAAAAAAGCGTTTGGTCGTGCAACGCGATCACTTGCGAGGGTGGGCCTAGCACGCGCATGACATCCGATTCGGTAGAACGCCCTTTTTCGAAAACTGGCGCCGACGAATCACGCCACTTGTTTTCCACCCCCATCTCGCTGCTCTTGCTGACGCACCCAACTGCAACAAACAGCAACAACGCCAGTCCACTGAGCTTGTTAAAGCACTTCATCATCATAATCCCTCCAGGCCCGGGTAAGCGTGGTGCTGGAGTCAGTTGGCTGCCTCGCCAACAATCAACAGCACCACGGTGAACCTGGCAATCGTCGTCACGGCTACTTGCTGCTCACATCAATTGCAAGCGATTGGGTAGCGGTTACCACCACCTGGTCTCCATTTTTCAGACTGTCGAATCGTTTCATGTCCTCGGGCACCTTAACGACGGTGGTTGTTCCATCCGGCGCCATGAGCGTGACTTCCCTTGTGGTGCGATCAATTTTTTCGACGGTGGCGCTGATTTGCTGCGTCGTCGTTTGTTCAGCGGACGGTTTCGCTCCGACCGGCGCGCGGCTGAGAGTTTGGCTCTGAATTGCAGACGGCGGCTCGTCCGACTTGCGGATGTCCAATGCGACGGATTCACTGTATTTCGCCGTCACGGTATCACCTTTTTTGATCTGATCGAAATTCCTGACCGTGTCCGGCGCTTTGATTGTCACGAGCGAGCCGTCTTCCCTGCGCAACGTTACTTCACGCGTATCTTTGTTAACTTTGTCAACCGTCGCCTTCGTGGTTTTGGCTTCTTCCGATTTTACCGGCGAGCCGGCATTTTGCGTTTGTGTTTGCGCGTGCGCCACAAAATAGGGCGCTGCCGCCAGCAGCACACAGGTTTTAATCGTCAACACGATCATTCTCATAATTCCTCCTTTTAGTTTTTTACTGCACTCCCAGTCATCAAATGCTCTCGAGAGCCCTCAGAAGTTTTGCCCGCACCGATGCGCACCCTTTCGAGGGCGGAAAGTAACAGGAGGGGACGATACAGGCGTAAATAACCGCCTCCACCGTACCCCTCCCGGGTTCCTCTTCCCTACCTGTTGGTCAGTTGCAAAAAGCGGATGCTTGTAAAAAATTGCGTAGCTTGGGATGCCCCACACAGAGCTACTGTACACAGGAGTGACGCCATGGCTCTCTGGTTGTACGAAGAAATCGTTCATATAGCTCCTAGCTCCTTGGTCGCCCCTGAGGTTAATACCGTTTGCTGATGCTCGCCATGGGACTTTGGTCGTCAGCGTGATTGTTAAATTGCTCTCCTCGATTGCATTAAGCCCAAGGTCTCATTGCTCGAATGCCAAATCAGACCGAGAATAATCTGCCGATAGACCAAGTATCAGGAGCGGCCCTTTACCCCACAAATGGAATCTGTGCCGATGGCGTGGAGGAAAGGTGATAATGCAAGATGAAATAATGTTGTATTTCGGTAGCGTTGCCGAAGGGTTGATAGTCCTGGCTGTAATCATCATTTCGGGCGTTGCTTTGACAACCGGCTATTCCGTTCTAAAAAACCACCAGCGCTGTTCTGGACATCCGGAGAGATCACCCGCCTGGGACTCATTTGCCGCCTGGCTTCTCATCGCCGTCCAAATCGTGTTGGCGATCCACATCATCAAAGCATTCGTTTGGCCGAATTGGATTACCCTTTGCGCAGCCGGGGCGATAGCCATCGTCCAGATGCTCCTGAACTGTGTTATCCGCAGAGACAGCGAGTCTGCCTCTTTGCCAGTGAAACATGAACAAATTTAAATGCCGGAGAAAGCGCTCAACGGCAAACCGACTGCACGATACAGCATTTGCCTAACCGCTTTTACACGTCCTACCACTCTCGCGTGAAGCTCCTTTGCGCTATGGTCTTAGGTGAACAAACTTTCGGAAAAGAGCTGGATGAATTCACGATTCACTTCATCGACTGGTTTGAAGATCGTCGCCAGCGCGCATTGTTATTCCAGCATCCGCTCCGATACGGGTTCATTGCTTAAGGCGGATCCCATGATTTTAATTGTCGCACAACATCCCACTACATCACGGCGGATCGTCGACATCGTAAGAAGCGCAGGCTATCGCACCGCCACGTTCGAAAGCACGATGGAGTTGCTAAACTCACCCCACCTGCAACCACCCTGTTGTTTACTGTTGGAATGGAATCTGACGCAAAATAATGGATTGGATTTCCAGCAGGAGCTCGCACGTCGTTTTGAATTTATTCCGGTCATTGCTCTGAGCGAAAATTCATCGGTCGCGGTTGGAATCGCCGCGATGAAAGCCGGCGCAGTTGATTACCTGGTCACGCCGGTGGAAGCAGCCGTGCTTGCAGACGCCATTAAGACCGCTCTCGCGAAACAGGTAAAAACCTCCGAGTCCAACAAACGTTCCGTGAAATTCCGTCGAGGCTGGCAATCGTTAACCAGCCGCGAACAGCAGGTCCTCTCCTTCATCACCAACGGTTACTTGAACAAGCAGATTGCGGCCAAACTGGGAATTTCCGAAAAAACGATCAAAGTGCATCGCAGCCGTGTAATGAAAAAAATGCAGGTCGCTTCTTTCGCCGAATTAGTGCGATTAGCCGAGCACGCCTCGATCACCGAAAACCTCAGTGACGAACGCACGAGCAACAGCGCGGGTCGTAATGTGAAACGCAACGGATCTCACACTGAGTTGGCGCCAAATTGTTTGCCGTAGCCGGCAAATTGGTCCGCATCGACCAATTCATCCGCCTTGGTTTCCCGCAATTTTCGCGTCAGTCCTTTTTGCGAATACCGTCCGCGTTGCGCCGCCAATTGCAATACATTGCGCTCCGTTTGCTCGCCAAACGCGAAACCCAATCTGTCGTAAATTTGACGCATTGTCTTTAACGGATCAGCAGTCAAATTAGTGTAAGTCACATCTATAAACCGATTCTCAAGGTCCGGCCGTTGTTGTCGGAATTGTGTGATCCTGGTGATTTTCTGTTGCAGCGCCTCCGCCTCGCCGCGTGCAATCTGTTCGAGGTCCAGATCATTCGAAAACGCCTTTCGCACCACGAACGCCATTCGCGTCGCCGATTTTACCACCTGCATCGGCTCGCGATGCGTCTGGATTACCATTGCGTCTGGAAACACTTTGAACAACGAATCAAGCGCATACGCATGGTCCGGCGCCTTCAAAATCCAGCGGCCAACACGCCCCTCAGATTGCGTACGTTCCATAAAACGCTTCTGCCATATATACGCGGGCGTAAAGTCGATTTGGTCCAGGAACGCATCGTACGTCGGAACCCGCAGCATCGTCCCGAATTCCCGCGAGAGTAACGAATAACTGTGCAACGAAACGCACTCGTGCGGCGAATTGGCGCGCAACGGATGAACCGCATCCGCACCGGGAGCCAACCGTCTGAAAACCCAGAGTGACATTCCCGTGCGAAACTTGCGCAGGGCCACCGAACCGCCGATCGGCTCCAGAAGTTCCCACGCCGACAACACCCGGTTGGCTTCATCTCCCGCCAACAGCTCGTGCAAAAAAGTGGAACCACTGCGCGGAATCCCGGTTATAAAAACTGGCGATTTCACTCCGCCGTTTGCAACCGGCCCGGCCGCTTTCCACGCCTGCTCCAGGACAAGTCTGGACTTGAGAAGCTGGCACAAATAATTGCGGATCAAAAATCGACCGACGGTGTGCAGATTCGCTTCCTGCTCAATACTCGCGCCCAGCACCGTCAACCGTAAGCCGATTTGCGAATCGCCGAAGTCCTGCAACCCGGTTTGAGATTGCGCCCTCGAATACAACTCGACCGGATCGATTCCCCCGCGTGTTTCGGTGAGTTTCATGGCCTGTCAAATAGTTTTTACAACATATCGATATCCCGCCTGCGTCGCTATGAGACCTAAGCCCAATTGTCCTTTAGTGTTTTTCAGTCAACCGGCCCTTAGGTTTAGGCACTACGACCTTTGTACCACTTGAGCTCCCACTGCATGAGACGACTCTTGAGCGGAGGATTTTTAGATATGAAAATGAAACAACATAAATTCATGTTTGCAACCGGCGTGGAGAATAGCATCCCAACCATTCAAAACGGACGTGTCCGCGTCGACCAAATGGAAAGTTGCGGCCACTACAAACACTGGCGCACCGACTTCGACAAGGTCCAGGAATTGGGAATCGAATATCTCCGATACGGCCCACCGCTGCACAAATGCTATCTCGGCCCCGACCGTTACGACTGGTCGTTCGCTGACGAAACTTATGCGGAATTGAGACGGCGCAAAATCACGCCAATAACCGATCTATGTCACTTCGGCGTCCCGGATTGGATCGGCAATTTTCAAAACCCAGAATTCCCGGAATTGTTCGCAAAATACGCGCGCGCATTCGCCGAACGCTTTCCGTGGGTGCAGCTTTATACACCCGTCAACGAGATGTATATCTGCACCATCTTCTCCGCCAGGTACGGTTGGTGGAACGAGCAAATGACCAGTGACCGCTCAGTCGTGACCGCCCTCAAGCACATCGTCAGGGCCAACGTGCGCGCCATGGAAGAAATTCTCAAAGTGCGGCCAGACGCCATTTTTATTCAGAGCGAATCGTCGGAATATTTTCACCCGGAGAATCCAAAATCCATTGCCTGGGCCGACAAAAAAAATATCGCCCGTTTTATGACCTTGGATTTGAACTACGCCCACGACGTCGGCGCCTACGCCTATCAATTTCTGCTCGATAACGGCATGACTCAGGACGAATACAATTGGTTCATGAGCAAAAACCTCAAGGCCTCCTGCATCATGGGCAATGATTACTACTTCACCAACGAACACATAGTATATCCCGACGGCAACACCGGTCCGTCCGGCGAAATCTTCGGCTACGGCGAAATCACCCGCCAATACTTCGAGCGTTACGACCTGCCCGTGATGCATACCGAAACAAATATGGCCCAGGGCCCGGCCGGAGACGAAGCCGTTAAATGGTTGCACAAACAATGGGCCAACATCATGCAGGCGCGCCAGCGACTGGTCCCGATCTTGGGTTTCACATACTATTCCATCACCGATCAAATGGACTGGGACACCGCACTGCGCGAAACAAACAATCGCGTCACCCCGGTCGGACTGTTCGATCTGGACCGCAAGATCCGTCCCGTCGGCAAAGCCTTTAAAAACCTGATCTCCGAATGGCGAGAAGTCT
The DNA here is from genome assembly GCA_963702845.1 of uncultured Verrucomicrobiae bacterium. Lineage (GTDB taxonomy): Bacteria > Verrucomicrobiota > Verrucomicrobiia > Limisphaerales > Palsa-1400 > JAICXV01. The sequence goes on from OY969763.1 coordinate 3,766,784, forward strand.
TGCCCACAGCGAGCCGGTGCATCCAGGTGCCAATCGACTTCGAATACAACTTCGCGGAACAGGAAGAAGCCGTCCCCGCGTAAATTCAACCATTCGTAGATGCCAACCAACCACGGCGGGGCCCGCGAGCCCCGCCTTTTTTCTGCCCATCCACCTCGGAAGAGAGGATGCCCATTTTATTATCGTTGAGCCCGCCTCAACCTGCCCGTATACTACCCAATTCGAACCCGGCCCATGAGCGGTGATTTCCCAAATGGACGCGGCCGACCGCCCGCAACGCACGAAAAACGTAATGCATTTACGTTGATCGAACTCCTCGTCGTCGTTGCCATCATCGCGGTGCTGGCTTCCCTCCTGTTACCCACTCTGGCGGGTGCAAAACAAAGGGCCCGCACCATCTCCTGCCAAAACAACCTTAAACAACTCCAACTCTGTTGGCACATGTATCCGGGCGATTATCTCGACTACCTCGTGCCCAACGCGTTTGTTTACAACTTCGGGACACAAAGCAATAACGGTTACATCAACCAATACTCATGGTGTTCCGGGAGCGCGCGCACCGACACCAACACCGACAATCTCAAAACGGGTCTGCTCTTTCCCTACAATACACAACCCGGCATTTACCATTGTCCCGCTGACTCTTCTACAGTCGAAGACGGCTCTGGGAACAAAATGTCCCAGCTTCGCAACCGCAGTTACAACATGAGTCAATCAGTTAATGCCTACGGCTGGGTTTTCAATCCCTACACCGGAACGAGCATCGGTGACCGGCAGCCCTGTTTCGAGAAACTGACCCAGATTACCAATCCCCCGCCCTCCCAGCTCTTCGTCTTCGTCGACGAGCATGAAGATACCTTATACGACGCTCAGTTCGGCTTTCCACAACCACCGGAAGACAGCCAGTGGTGGGACATGCCGGCCGACCGCCACAACCAGGGCGCGAACTTTTCCTTCGCCGACGGTCACGTCGAACGCTGGAAATGGAAAGTGCCCAAGAAAGTCCAGTTTTTGGGACAATCGGTGAAGACCAATCCGGACGAATATCCAGACTATCGTCGGATCCAAAACGCCATGCGCGTTCTTTCAGAGTTCTAACTTACGACTTCTTTGCAGGGCTTCTCGTGGATTTGACTAAAAAACATTCGGGTTTGCGTCCGCATTGTCAATAACAGCATATGTGCGAAATTTTGGCGGAACCTCTAAGGAGTAGCATATATGAAAAGACAAATCAGAATGATCATGTTGGTCGCAGTTTCGGTTTTGGGAGTCGGGACGTTAATGACGACGGGTTGCAAGAGCTCGGGAAGTGAAACACATCGCACTACCGGCACCTATGTGGATGACTCGGCGATTACATCGAAGATCAAATCCAAGTTGATCGGAGACAGCGTCGTGAAAGCGCACGAAATCAATGTGGACACCTTCCAGGGCAACGTGCAGCTGAACGGCTTTGTTGACAACGCACAGCAAAAACAACGCGCCGAAGAAATCGCGCGCAATACGGCTGGCGTCATCAACGTGCAAAACAATCTGCAACTGCGTCCGGAAGCAGCCGGTGCGGGTCGCGCCTACACCACGCACAACAACAGCAGCGCACAAATTCAGGGCCAGGCAGGTGGCGCAAAAGTCGAAGCTCAAATCAATACCAATCCGTAACCGAACTTTAGGGAGGGACGGTTACGGACCGGGAGTTCCGGCGCCGCAACCGTCCGCTCTGCTGGCCGGTCGGGAAAAACAAAAAGGATAAAATGAAAACCATTAATAACATTATTTTAGCATCAGCACTCTCGTTGGTGTTCGTCGGCTGCGCGGGAGACCGTTACCATCGGTCCACCGGCGCCTACTTCGATGACAAAGCAACCACCGCAAAGGTGAAAACAGACCTGCTCGTCTCCCCAGACGTTAAAGGCAGAGACGTCAAAATAGAAGTCTACCAGGGCAGAGTGCAACTGGCAGGTTTCGTCGACAGCCAGCACGAGAAGGATTGCGCAGGTAATATCGCTCGCCGTGTCAACGGCGTGCAATGGGTTAAGAACGACCTCGTCGTGAAGAACCAGTTGCCAGCAGCTCCATGTGTGCCTGTCTCGCAGACGCAGACAACAACACGGACTACGGTTACTACCACGAGTTCGGTCAATGAACCTGCAGGCGCGAGCAACACGCAAGGCAGTTCCGGCGGTGGCATTGGCGTAGGTGCCCACGTCGGGCCTGTCGGGGCAGGAGTCAATGTCGGTGGCGGAACCGGCGTTGGAGCGGGTGCCCATGTCGGCTCCGTTGGTGCAGGTGTCAACGTTGGTGGCGCGCCCAAAAACAACCCATAAAGTTGATGCGCTGATGCGACGCCGAGATTCGGCCCCGGGAGATGGATTATGCCGATGGCAATTTGGTGGGTGGCGGGGTTTGTAGCCGTCCTGCTGGTTCTCCTCCCGCACTGGGGTTACTCAGGCAAATGGCAGCATAACCTGGGCTCCGCTGTTGGGATCATTCTGATAATCTGTTTGGTCTTGATCGTGTTAGGCAGGATCAAACAAATCGAGAAAATCGCCGATGCAAAAACATCGGCGATTTTTGCTTTTCCAATCGGACCTCATCCTCGTCCGTCGCCGTCGGCTCGTATGGAGTTCCGCCTTCAGGCGGCTTCCGGATCAACAACACCGTTTTGTTTACCTCAACCGCATCCCAAACTCACCACACTTGCCAATTCACTTGACACAATTACCCCAACCGCTCACGCTCCGCACGGCTCCCCAAACAAACGACAACTTATGATTCGTTTATGAAAACCACTACCCCTGTATCTGTCCACGCACCGTCAAGCTGCTATTCCCGTTAGTCGCAGCTTTCCACCTTGCATCCGGCCTCGAACCCGCGCACGCACGTCCGCTCGGCATCGACGTCTCCAGCTTTCAAGGCTCGGGCGTCAACTGGTCCAGCGTTAAAAGCGCCGGACGAAGCTTTGCCTGGGCCAAGGCCACCGAAGGCGTCACCATCAATGACTCCACTTTTGCCGGGAATGAGAGTCACGGCAAATCCGCCGGAGTAATCATGGGCGCATACCACTTCGCCCATCCCGAATCCAACAGCGGCGGCACCGAAGAAAATCATTTTTGGGCGGCCGCCGGCGGCTATATAAAAGCCGATGGCAAAACGCTTATGCCGATGCTGGACGTCGAAGTCTTCAGCGGCCACGTTGGCGCCAGCAGTTATTCCGACTGGGCCAATCAATTCAACAACGCCCTTGTCGCCGACGCCAAAGCTACCGGCGTCAAAATCACTCCATTCATCTACACCAGCTCCTGCAGCGCCTGCAACTTCAACTCCTCGGTTGCCGGGTGGGGTGCCGATCTAGCCAATTATAATGGCGAAAGTTCGCAAACCGGTAATCCATGGAACGTCTGCACCAGTTGCGAAGCCTGGGGTGCCGGCGCCTGGGATGCCTGGCAATATACCGATTCCGCCTCGGTCTCCGGAGTTTCTGGTGGCGTCGATGCTGATGTCATCAATGGGACGGTTGCCACTTGGACTGCCACCTCGCGAGTCATTGCCGCTTCCAAACTCCGCGTTGACTTCAACAACGACGGCCGCGACGACTACGCCTTCTTCAGACCGTCCGACGGCACTTGGCACATCAACTTCAGTTCCGCTCTGGGCGACCACACCTTCCAATACGGACAAAACGGCGACATTCCACTGCTCGGCGGTGATTTCAGTGGCGACGGCGCAGCCGACGCCGTCGTCTTCCGTCCATCAAACGCCACTTGGTATATTCGCTTCAGCGACGACGCCAGCAGTCACAGCTTCAGCTTCGGCCAAACCGGCGACATCCCGCTACTCGGCGGTGACTTCGACGACGACGGCGTTCCCGACGCGGTCCTCTTCCGTCCATCCACTGCGATGTGGTACGTCCGTTTCAGTTCCGACGGCGGCGTCCACAACTTTTCCTTCGGCCAAGGCGGCGACATTCCTTTGATCAATGGCGACTTCAACGGTGACGGCGCTCCGGACGCCGTTCTCTTCCGCCCATCCACTTCAACTTGGTATGTGCGCTTCAGCTCCGACGCCAGCGTCCACAGCTTCCAATTCGGAACCACCGGCGACATCCCGGTCCTCGGCGGCGACTACGACGGCGACGGCGCACCCGACGCCCAAATCTTCCGTCCCTCCGACGGTACCTGGCACATCCGCTTCAGCACCGACGGCTCCGACCACGTCTTCCAATTCGGAACCAACGGCGACAAACCTTGGGGCGGATACATCACTGCCGACCACAAAGTCGACGCCATCCTCTATCGCCCATCAACCGGCGTCTACTACGTGCGCGACAGCGTGACCGGCACCTACACCTCCACCCAACTCGGCACCAGCACCGACATCCCGGTCCATTAAAAAAGAATCCGCAGATCCAGGTAGGGCCCGTCGCTCCGCGAGGGCCGTCTCATTCTCAGGTAGGGCCCGTCGCGCGGTTCGCGGCAGCGAACATCAAAATATTTGTTCAAATCTCACGCGGGCCGCTCTTCTATTCTAATATCCCAAAAACGGGCCGCGCAGCGCGACGGCCCCTACCACTTCGGCCTCTCCCCATCCGCAAAATAAACAAACGCCCAATCCTCCGCCTTCACGACCAAATTCTTCCGCACCGGATTATGCAAAATATAATTCGCCTTCTCCATTCGACTCTCCTCGCTCCGCAACCGATGCTCAAAAAAATTCTTCTGCCACTCAATCCCGATGCCCTTCGCCGTCCACTCTTTCCATTTCGAAATCACGATCAACATCGTTTTGTCCGATGGCGGAAACGAAAGAAGCGCATGCACATGATCCGGCATGATCAAAAACAAATGTGGCCACCAAAGAAGTTTCTCCTGCCGATGCCGCACCGTCTCAAACAACCGGTTCGCGACCTCTGGCACCGCCAACTGATTGACCCCGCGTTTGTCGCAAGGTGCTAAATCGGTCCAAACCCAAAATTGTGAGTGAAGCCCTGTCAGCCCAACAACGCCGCGACAATCAGGAAAATGTCGTGGCTCGTGCAGGTGATCTGGTTGGAGAATCTGCAAGGAACGAAAAAATTCAGGGCTCGTAGCGGTGTTCCTGACGGACTAAGGCGCTTTGGTTTCGCTATTCTTTGCGACGTGTCTGATCAGGGCTTGCTTGTCTTCTTACGTTTCTTGTTCGGCGCAGCCTGTGCAATTGCGCTCAATATCGCCGGCAGATTCTCGATGGTGACCAACTGTCCTTCGTCGACGATGTAATGGGGCTTTGCTCCCGGATAAGGCGCGCCCTTTTCACAAACGTTCTCCAGTTCGCTGCTGGCAGGAACGATCTTCACATAGAACAAATTGTCGCAAATGAGTCCAACCACCTTGCCGTCGGCATACAACGCGTATTCGCCGAACATCGCGCGCGCAGCAAAGTCACCGCGTCCGCGCAGCCTCTCCAAAATGAATTCAACCGTTTCCTTGCATGTCGCCATAAGGGCTTCAATCAATGTCAGGCGCTGACTCTCTTCTCCGTTGTTCGCCCGACGGCTGCACCATTACCATACTGAAATGGAAGTAACACTGCCAAAGCCTTTAGAAGCGCGGCTCTCGCCGAACTTGCTTCGCCAGTTTACTACATAATATTGACACACCGTAACTTTACTATACAATCCCTTCAGCCGCCGGTCCTTACCGGCACTGGGGACCGTCAAAAATGTGCGACTTTCCCCGGTTCGTTCTTTGAAAACCGCACCAAAAGTGCAACTTAATCCCCACCGAAAGTGGAACAATGTGCGGGAATGTGGGACAATGTGTGACAATGTGCGACTTTCCCGTGATATTTTTAGTCCGCATTGCGAGGCCGACGTTCGGCCTTTGACAAAAGTAGAAACATTTCCTTCTACGGTGGCCGCGTGCAAACGCCTCCACTTGGCAACTAATTGCCGGAAGTAGAAGGAAGTTGCCAGAAGTAGAAACATTCCGACGATATTTTTTCGAGGAGCCAATGCCGATCAGACGACGCGCGCGGAGCCGGAACGTCCGGTTCGCCAACGCGCCCTACCTATGTGAAACCGGGGAGCGCCGAGTTCAGTCTGCTCCGGCCTTCCTCATGGAATTACCTGGACGCGATAGAGCTGGACGGTGTTCGTCGAGGTCGGCGTTTGCGTAAACGTTTGAGTGGATGCCTGGCCCGGCGGCGCGGGGTCGGTTTCGGTCGCGGCATCACGAGCGATGTCGGTGAAGGGACCGCCGGCGCTCGAGGCGTATTGCAACCGGTATCGCTTGCCACCGATGGACGACCATGTGACGGTCAGCTGTCCATCCGGTTGCATGTTCGCGTCGAGAATCCGGAATGCGGACGTGGCGCTAGTCGGATCTGTCCCCGCGAGGTATTCGGCGTAATTACTTTGTCCATCGCCATCGTTATCGGCGGCAGAGTCGGTGATGCCGTAACGTGCTTTCCATTTCTCATAATCCCCTGCACTCACCAGGAAGGGATGGGTAGAGCCAGCGGAAGAATCCAGTTCAGCCGGCGTCAGCACTCGATTGTGGAAGCGTATGCGATCGAGATTGCCGGTGAACCAATTCGCGCCCTCCGATGCCGCTCCGATGGTAATCTCCCCACTTGTGCGATAGCCCGCCCCGTTGGTGTAAACCACGGTGGCGGAGAGCGCCCCATCAATATAAAATTTCATGTCCGTGCCATCGGTGTGAACGACGGCCACATGATGCCACGCTGCGTCATTCGGGACGGTCGCGGTGCTGGCGATGTCCTTAATCTTGAAGGTGGTGGTGAATAGCGTCCGGTTGGTGTTGATCGAAAATGCGAATCCCGGTTTGCGCTCGTATTGGAATAGAATAGCCCTTTGCGCCGGCGCGTAATTCAACGGCAGTTTTACCCAGGCCTCGAGGGTGTAGTCATCGTTGAACGGATTAGGGCCGATGATCTGTTTCGGATCGGGAACGGTTATTTTTTTGAAGCCATTGAAATTGAGTGAGAAATCGCCGGTGTGACCGCTGGGTGAGTTGGTGTTCCACGGCGGTGTCGTTGTGCCGTCGGATTGCAAGCCGCCGACGGCATCGGTCACAGTCGTTCCCGTGCCCTCATCAAATGGGAAAGAGAATCCGATCGAATGATTGGTCGTGCTGGTCAGGATGAAATCCGTGATCACCGGGTAATGGTCCGAAGCTTCAATCGTGTAGCCAACGAAAGCGTTGGTGGGCTTGATCGTCGTCCCGGTCGCCTTCCAAATGTAATCGATTCGCGCATTCAAATTATTCGGATATCCCGGCGAGGGAACCGTCCGGCCCAGGCCCCCATCTCCGGCGGTCGTCCAGCTATCATTCCAACTATCGTCCATTCGGCTGTAAACCGAGCTGTCGGGCGTGTCATTGAAATCCCCGCAAATCATCGTCGGAAAAGTTTCATCCAAGAGCCAGAGGTTGATGTTTGTCGCGCACATCAGCCGCTCGGTGCTGTCGGCGTGGAAATCCAAATGCGTGCTCTCGAAGGTGACGTACTTGCCGTTGACATCGACGATCGCCTTGAGCCAGCCGCGTTGTTCGTTGCCGTTGATGTTCGGCAAGAGACGGTGATCGCGGAATAAAATCGGGAAGCTCGACAGGATTGCGTTTCCAAATTCCTGGCCAGCGGGGAGGCCTTGCATGTTGTTGCTGAAAACGAAGGGCAGGCCGGTTTTTTGCGAGATTTCGGCGATGATGTCGCGACCATTTGAGCGCGGCATGTTGCGAGCAACTTCGTTAAGAGAGATCAAATCGATGTGGTTTGTGGTGATGAAATTCGAGACGCGCGTTGTATCGATGTTGCCGGTTACCGGGTCTGCGCCGGAGTGGATGTTGTAAGTCATCACGCGGAAGATGCTGTTGGTTTCCACGGCAATGACTTTGAGTGCGACGACGCCGGGAGTAATGAAAATCAGTGCGCGAAGGTTGGCTTTCAACCCCGAGCCGGTGATGACGGGGGTGAGGTTGAATGTGCCACTTCGCGTGCCGGTGTAGGTGAGCAGCGAGTAACTTCCCGCGCCGAGTGTTCCGCCGGAGATGTTCACGGTGATCGTATTATTGTTGAGGGTCAGACCGCCGGTCACGCTGATGGCGCCGACGGCTCCGGTGGCGCCGTTGACTGGAATCGAAAGGCTGGAGCCGGAACCGAACGTCGTCGAACCGTTGATCGTGCCCGTTCCGGAGGCTGCCTCGCGTGTGACGGTTTGCGAGGCCGCAAAAGCAAAACCGGACGAAACGTTTAGCGTCGTGCCGCTGGCAATTGTGATCAGTGGCGAACTGGCGATGGAGCCGCTTGATCCAATCGTCAAAGCGCCGGAGTTGATCGTGGTGTTGCCGGTGTAGGTGTTGGCGGCGCTCAAGGTAAGCGTTCCCGCGTCGTTCTTCGTCAATGCTCCAGCACCACTGACTACGCCACTGATTGTCGTGTTTCCGATGCCATCAACACTCAGCGTCTGGCCACCGCTGACGCCTCCGCTGATTGTTAGTGTTCCCGAATCAGATTGGACGGTTGACGCGCTACCGAGGGTAACGATTCCGCTCCAGCTATTATTGCCGCTGATGTTTCGCAACGCTCCGTTTCCGCTGATGCCGCTTCCATTAATTGTCAGCGGCTGAGCGCTGACGGCGATGCCGCCTTGCAGTTCCAAAGCGGTACCGCTGCTCACGCTCACCGCTCCTGCTCCGCCGAGCGCAGTGGCATTCTGAACATTCAACACGCCACTGTTCACCGCCGTTGCACCGGTGAAAGTGCTCGCGCTGCTCAAGGTCAATGTGCCCGAACCCGCTTTGGCCAGACTCCCCGTCCCTGAAATGCTCCCCGCGTAGGTTGTCGAGTTACCGTCACCAACGGTCAACGTGCCCGCACCGAGATTGATCAGACTGCCCGTGCTGCCGGACAGAGAACCAATCGTTTCGTTAAACCCATTCAAGTCCAACAGGCCACTGGCAGAAATCGTTACCGCCGAGGTTGAGATTTGATCGGCCGCCGCGAGTCGGACCACGTCCGCGCTTGCTCCTCCGACGCCATCGCCAACGGTGAGATTGCCCGCGACCGCATTGACGCCAGCGGTTTTCGCCAACAGAAGCGTTCCTGAATTTACAGTTGTCAGGCCGGAATACGTGTTGGCGCTCGCCCCTGAAAGTTGAAGTGTTCCCGCGCCATTTTTCGTCAGCGCACCCGCGCCGCTGATGATCCCGCTAACCGTAGTGCTGCCCGCGCCATCAACCGTCAACGTCTGGCCGCCGCTGACGCCTCCGCTGATTGTTAGTGTTCCCGAATCAGATTGGACGGTTGACGCACTGCCGAGAGTGACGGTTCCGCTCCAGCTGTTATTGCCGCTGACATTTCGCAACGCACCGTTTGCGCTGGTGCCGGTTCCGTTAATTGTCAGAGGCTGAGCGCTGACAACGATGCCACCTTGCAGTTCCAAAGCCGTACCGCTGCTCACGCTCACCGATCCTGCTCCGCCGAGCCCAGTGGCATTCTGAACATTCAACACGCCGCTGTTTACCGCCGTTGCACCGGTGAAAGTGCTCGCGCTGCTCAAGGTCAATGTGCCCGATCCTGCTTTGGCCATACCGCCCGTCCCTGAAATGCTCCCTGCGTAGGTTGTCGAGTTACCATCGCCAACGGTCAACGTGCCCACACCGAGATTGACTAGACCGCCCGTGCTGCCTGACAGGGAACCAAGCGTTTCGTTAAACCCGTTCAGGTCTAACAGGCCGCTGGCAGAGATCGTTACCGCCGAGGTAGAAATTTGATCGGCTGCCGCGAGTCGGACCACGTCCGCGCTTGCGCCTCCAACACCATCGCCAACGGTGAGATTGCCCGCGACCGCGTTGACGCCAGCGGTTTTCGCCAACAGGAGCGTTCCTGAATTTACTGTTGTCATGCCCGAATACGTGTTGGCGCTCGCCCCCGAAAGTTGAAGTGTTCCCGCGCCATTTTTCGTCAGCGCGCCTGTGCCACTTACAACACCACTGATGGTGGCGTTGCCGGCACCATCCGCGGTCAAAGTTTGCCCGCCGTTCGCGACGGTTCCGCCGAGTGTGAGTGTTCCGGCGTCTGATTGAAGGCGCAATGCGCCGGACGACGTCACCGGTGCGTTGATGGTGTTGTTGCCAGACGAATTGGTGATCGCGCTGCTAACGGTTAGCGCATTTCCATAAATTGCAAAACCACCAGTGTTAAATTTGAGCCATGGGACAGTGAGCGCGCTGAGGTCATTTGTGTTCACTGTGCGTGTCGAGCCCCCGAAAATCAGCAGGTCGCCGTTGCCGGGAACCGCGCCGCCCCAGTTGGTGCTGTTGCTCCAGTTGCCGGTTGTCCCAGCGCCGGTCCATGTGCGCGGGCCGGATTTCCAGGTCATTGAATAATTGTCGAATGTGATAGGCCCTGCTCCCGGTGCGATGTCAAACATGATGTGACGGCCCGAGGCGTTTAGACGCCAGCCGTTTGGCAAATCGGAGTCGGCGGCCGTGTCGTAAAACCATGTTGAGCCGCCGTCGAGCGAGAGTTGCACCCGCGAATGGAACGCGGTGGTTTCCGCTCCGGCGTCGGTGACGCGCATGAGGACGATGATTTCCGTTCCGAAAGTGTTGGCGGCGAGCGTGGTAATGGCCGAGTTCAAATCAGCAGCGAGGCCGGAGGCGGTCGTATCAATGCGTTTGCCGATGAGGTATTTCGTCATCGTGCTGTTGGTGCGATAGATTTGAAAACCAAAAGCCCAACTGAAGGCATCGCTTTCAATGGTTCCAAGAGCGAACGAGCATCGTTGATTGTCTGAGGAAGCGTTTTTGATGCTGATCGAGAGGTCGTAGACGACGGGAGTGGATGGCGTGGCTGCGGCAATTCCCAAGGCGCTGGAAAAGTCGTATGAGCTGGCGCCGTCGGAAGAGAGGACAAAACGACCAGGATCGGTGGCGACGTTGATTTGGATTTTGCTGGAGGTTATGGTGAAGGCGCTGGCCGGTTTGATGGCTGTTGGAAAGTAACGAAGGTTTGCGATGGTGGAACCTGTGAGACGAGTGGTCGGCGGATTGATGCCGCGATTGACGCCGGTGTCCAGCGCGAAACCCGACCCTGAACCCGTCACGTTGCAATTATCGCTGACAATCACCGTCGCCCCCCGCACATGCCCGCAGGCAAAAACGGCCAAAAACGCGAACACCAACGTTTGTATGCGGATAATATTCATAGACGTGCAGAGTTTGTCCCACGTCTGCAAGGGTTGGGGTTCAGGCCTTGCACCGAAAACATGGCAAAACACGATCCGACCATCGGATCGTAACGGCAGGCGAAAACCTGCCGTGTTTTGTCATGGGGACTTACCTGATTAGAACAATAAATCACCCGTGTCAACAATACCCGCAAACGAGGGTGACCCGTTTCCAATCACGGTAGCCTTCCCACGGTTGGTTTCGTCCTCAACTAGCGGTTAAATGGCCTGAAATCTTCGATTGCGTGGTTTTACGTTAGGCGTTTATGATGCACGGGCCAATGAAACATCAGCTTGATTTCGAAAAACCAATTCTCGATCTGCAACGCAAGCTGGACGAACTGAAGAAGCATCCAGAAGCTCACTCCATCAAAATCAGTTTTGAGGATGAAGTCGCGTTGATGGAGAAAAAGATCGAGGAAACCAAGCGCGAGATCTACGCGAATCTCAGCCCCTGGGATCGGGTCAAAATCGCGCGGCATTTTTTACGGCCTTTTACGTTGGATTATCTCGGCATGGCTTTCACCGAGTTCAGCGAGTTACACGGTGATCGCCTCTATGCCGATGACGAAGCGGTGGTGGGCGGCTTTGCCCGCTTGGACGGTCAAAAGGTGATGGTGATCGGCACGCAAAAAGGGCGCGACACGAAAGACAAGATCCGACGCAATTTCGGTTCGGCCCATCCCGAAGGTTATCGCAAGGCGCTGCGTTTGATGAAAATGGCGGACAAATTTGGTCTGCCCATTATTACATTGATCGACACGGCGGGCGCTTACCCCGGCATCGGCGCGGAGGAACGGCACATCGCCGAAGCCATCGCCGTGAACCTGCGCGAGATGATGCTTTTGGAAGTGCCAATTATCGCGGCGATCATCGGCGAAGGCGGTTCGGGTGGCGCACTTGGTATTGGTGTGGCGGATCGCGTGCTGATTTTGGAAAACGCTTATTACTCGGTCATCAGCCCGGAAGGTTGCGCGGCGATTCTTTGGAAAGATCGCGCCGCCGCTCCGAAAGCGGCCGAAGCATTGCGCATCAGCGCGAAGGATTTGCTCGAACTCGGGCTCGTCGATGAAATCGTGCCCGAACCGTTGGGTGGCGCGCACAACAGTCCTCCGTCCGCTGCCAGCAATTTAAAGGCGCACCTCCTCAAGAATCTCAATGAACTGAAATCGATTTCGAGCAGCGACCGACTGAAGGCTCGTTATGCGAAGTTTCGCGCCTACGGCAAATACAAAGAAAAGACGGAGGCGCTGGTCGCCGAAGGCCAAGCGCCGGCCCAACCGTGACGCATGCTGTATCCACTGACTTTCGAGCCGATCTTCAAGGAACGCATCTGGGGCGGTCGTAAGCTCGAACAGCTGTATCACAAGACGCTCCCGGCCACCGTGCCCGTCGGTGAATCGTGGGAAATCAGTGATCGGCCTGGCGATGTCAGCGTGATCGGCAATGGACCGCTGAAAGGGAAAACGCTTCATTGGTTGGTTGAAAATCACGCGACCGAATTGTTCGGCAAAAAACTTTCAGGAAGCTTTCCGTTGTTAATCAAAATTCTCGACGCCCAGGAAAAGCTCTCGTTGCAGGTGCATCCGCCCGCCAAACTCGCGCCGTTGCTCGGCGGTGAGCCGAAAACGGAGATGTGGTACATCGCCCACGCCGAAGCCGGAGCGGAGTTGTATGTCGGATTGAAGTGCGGGGTGACGAGAGCGGAGTTCGAAACGAAAATCAAAACCGGCAACGTTGCAGATTGTTTTCATCGTGTCCCGGTGAAAACGGGTGACGCGATGTTTCTTCCGAGCGGCCGCGTCCACGCCATCGGCGCAGGCCTGGTGATTTTCGAAGTGCAACAGAACTCGGACACCACGTATCGCGTGTTCGATTGGAATCGCGTCGACAAGAGCGGGAAAGGGCGGGAACTCCACGTCAAACAATCGCTGGCGAGTATTGATTTCGAGGATTTTGAACCGGAGCTGGTTACGGCCTCCTCTCCCCGACCCTCTCCTCCAGAGGAGAGGGAGAAGAGCCTCGTGGACCACGAACTCTTTCGCGTCGGTAAAGTTGAACTTCAAACGGGCGGCTCACTCACGGTCAGCGGCGAAATGGAAATTATCGGGATGCTTTCCGGATCAATAAACGTCGCCAGCAACTCCCCTGCCCTGACGTTATCCGCCGGCCAATTCTGTCTCGTTCCCGCGTGCTGCACCGGTGTAGAATTACGAGCCGAGCAATCCGCGTCGTTTTTGCGGATTGGCCTCGGACGATAATGTTTCGACTAAAGGCCATTTTAGTAACGACCTTACTCGTCTGCACCGTCGCGTTTGCGCAAACGAAGTCGCCGAACGAGATCGCGCGCGAGGAAGCTATCGCTGAATTCACCAAGAAACAGCAGACGGCAAATTGGCCGGAAAAGTTTGCGCGCATCGGAAATGAAACGGGTGTGCCGAGCGACGTGCTCGCAGCCATCGCTTTTGCCGAGACGCGTTGGGAGCAGTTGAAATGGCCTGCGGGTGAAACGACATCGCCGGAAACCGGCGCGCCGCGCGGATACGGCGTGATGTTCCTGCAGGACAACGACTACTTTGGCCATAGCCTCGTCGAAGCCGCGAAGTTGATTGGCAAAACGCCCGACGAATTGAAGGAGGATCCGGACCTGAATATTCGCGGTGCGGCAGCATTGTTGAAAAAAATTTACGCCGACAATCCGAAACCGGATTTCGCCAAGCCGGACCAGATCGAAAGTTGGTATAACGCGATCATTAAATATTGCGGCATTCCGGAGCCGTTCCTGAGTCATTCGCACGCGTTGAACTGCTACGTTTACATGAGCAAAGGCTACAACCAATACGGGATGTATTGGACAGCGCATTCGGTTGACCTGAAGCCGATGAGGGGAGATGTGATGAGGTTGCGGAAGGAATTTGACGAAGTAATTAGACAGCGACAAACCAACGAAGCTGCTATTGCGCAGAGTGCGAGCGGCACAACAAACGCTATTGTGAAACCCGTGAGCATAAACGCGAGTCAGCCAACAAACATAAAGACAGCGAAACAACCCCACGCCGAGCCCGAACGCGTCCGATTCAATCTCGGGCCACTGTTCCTAGTAGGCGTGGCAATTTGTGTGACGATCGTAATTTTTCTCGCCCGAAAACAACGCCATCGCAAAGTGTGAGCTGGTTCGCGCAGTTTCACTTTCACTTTCAACGCTGATTGGCATACTGCGCCCGTGACTTCTGCCATTATCGTTGCTGCGGGCAAGGGAACGCGGATGGGTATCGACCAGGATAAACTTTTCCTCGAAGTTGCCGGACGACCACTGGTCGCCCACACATGGCAACGCTTCGATGAATCGCCGGAGATTCAGCACGTCGTCATGGTCGTGCGCAATGGCAATCAACCGATGTTCAGCGAAATGGCCGCGCAGTATGGATTCAAAAAGCCGTTCACGTTGGTGGCTGGTGGAAAGGAACGGCAGGATTCGGTTTGGAATGGATTGGAGGCATTGCCTGCGCAAACAGAAATCGTCGCCATTCAAGACGCGGCGAGACCTTGCACTTCAGTTGAGTTAATCAGAGCGTGCATCGAAGCGGCTGAGGATTGTGGCGCGGCAGTCGCAGCGATGCCAGTCACCGACACGATCAAAGCTTCCGAGGATGGCGAGTTCATTTCACGGCACTTGGACCGATCGCGAATGTGGTCGGTGCAAACGCCGCAAACATTTCGGCTCGGTGTCATTAAGCGCGCATTGGCGGAAGTCCAGAAGCAGAAGTTGCAGGTCACCGATGACACAGCCGCGTGTGAGTTAATCGGGCAACCGGTGAAACTTGTGCATGTGCCTGCTCCAAATCCGAAGCTGACGACCAAAGCGGATATCGCTTACATCGAATCGATCCTAAGCGCCCGCGTGTAGCATCGTTTGCTCGCCGGACAAAACCTCGTCTTCGAACTCGGCGATTTGCTCCTGAGCTTCTTCGATGGTGATCCAATAATGCTCCTGCAGCGCGCCGACGAGCATATCGCGTTGGCCTCGGATCAATTCAAATTCGACGTCGTCGATGTCAGGCCAGCGTGTCTTGATGGCAGCGCGCAGGTCGTTCCAGTGCTGTTGCAAAACTTCATCGTGGCGAAAACGCATTGTATCCTCCTGAAACAATCTAGCGCAGATCAAGTGGTTGAGAAGTTAGAGACTCGTTACCTCGTCTCCTACAATTAATTCAGGAGGAGAACCCGATAAAAGCGCGGCCCTGGACCGAGTGTGTCGGTTTTCGAGGCAACGTTTGAAGTTGCGGTGACGTCCGGAGTAAGGTTGGTCCAGTTTTGGAAATTGAGGTCGGTGTTGTATTGAACCCGATATTTCACGCCGGCACTGGCGGTCCAATTGATTGTTATCGTGTTGCCGTTGATGGTGGTTGGAAGAACGATTGGGCTGCTTAGCAGATCAAAAAACCGCAGGACGTCAGACATGTAGACGTCGCGTAGCGCGGAAGTGGTAATGCTCTCGAAAGGAAAACCCCAGTTCACAACTTTGCCGCTCGATGGCGCACCGTCATAGGTGATCGCCGCTGCGCCGCCGCGGCCACCAACGTAAGTCATCGCCAAGAAACTGCCATTGGTAGGCGTGAGGACATCCGGAAAATCAATGTTGTAGAAATACGTGCCGTTATCGAAAGTTCCCGAAGCGTCCCCGACAAAAACGCCACCCCCGGCGGCCGCAGCGAACGAATAAGTGCCGGCGTCGTCGTTGGCATTTCCATTGAGCGCGGCGTGGAGTTGGTTGTGATAGAAGTTGCGATCGGCAGCGGTCGGGCCGGAATCGCGGTCGAGGTCCCAACCGATTTCCGCGCCGGACACGAAGAGGTTTCCACCTTTGTTAAGAAAGGTTGTGACGAGCGATTGTTCCGTGGAATCAAATGTTTGGTCGTCGGTGGATTCTTCACCGAGCAACCAAATGACAGCGGGATAATTGGTAAGCTTGACCGTGCCGTCGATGACCGAATTGTGGTAAACCGTTTCAAACGCCGGTCCGTTAATATTTTGTTCGGTCATGGCCGCGAAGGCGTGGTTGGTGGCTTGCGGATTTTCGGTGGTTTGAAATTGCCATCGATCGTTGCCGTCAACGACCAGGATCGGCGGCGGCACTGTTCCAACTTGCGCGCCATAAACGCGCGAGAACGGGCTTCCGCCACCGGTGCCAACGACGCTCACTTTGTAGTAACGCTTCATTCCGGGCGCGAGGCCTCCTTCGATGTAACTGAGGACGGTTGAAGCAAGGTTGACAGGGCCATTGAAATTAAGACCGTCGCTGCTGATATAGATTCTGTAGCCCGTGTGAATGAAACCTTCGTCTGACCATGTCACTTTGATGGAGTTGTTGCCGGCGTTTGTGACGGTCAAAAGATGCGGACTGGTGGGAACACCGCGCGCACCCATCAGGACAACGCAACTGTCGATGGCGTTGCGAGTAGAGGTTTGATCGATGCCCGAGGAGTTATTACTGATAAATGAAAAGTAGTAACGGCGGTTGTCGTATTTATTGATGATGTAACCGCTGAGAGCGATGGAGATGCTGAGGGAGCCGGTTTTTGCATGGACCTGGCTCGCGCCGTCGGTCCCGCAAAAACGGCTGGAAATTGTGCCGTCCACGCAGCCGATTGGGAGAATTGTCGACCAACTCACGTAGTGGTTTACCATGAAGCGAACGAGTGTGACGATTTCGCGCGCACTGAACCGGTTTCCTGATGAGAGCCCGGAACCATCGTTCATCACCATATCGGTGGTGCTGAGACCGACGTTGGTGCTGAGCCAACTAAACACTTGCGTTTTGCCTGCCACAAAAGAATCGGTGCCGCTCATCTTATAGCCGATGTGACGCAGAAGTTCGTCGGCCATGGGATTTGCGCTGCTTTTTGCGAGCGGGATGCAGGCGACATCGAGCCGAAGTGGTTTACCGCCGTAGGTCAGGTCGGACGATTTGTGGGTGTACATCAACGTGCCGGGCGGGCTGAAACCGGTTTGGCCGAGAGCGGAACCAGAGACGGTGATGCCTTGCGCGTTCAGCGCCGCTACGAATGCGGTGGCACCCTCGGCATTGTAAGTTGCCTGGTTAGCCGTATCGCGAGTATCGGCGGTGTCGGAATAGTTATATATGCAAACGCCGTAGATCTGAACGTTGCCTTGAACATTGGTCAGCCCGAGCGTTTTCAATTGGGTGGCAATGCGATCGAGCGGCTTGCGCGCGCCGCCCGTGCCGAAAGTGATGTCGTTCCAGGTGATGTCATGCTCGCAAACCAGATTGAGATCGCCGGTGAGCGTACCGTTTGCGAGAGTGCCATTGCGGTAAACGCGTGATTCGAACCAGTGATTGGTGCCGAGCAAACCAAACGCAGTAGAGGTGGTAAAAATTTTCGTGTTGGACGCCGGCGCTTTTGTGGTTGTCGGGTTCTTCTGATAATAGGCGGTGGTTCCGGAATCGTTTTCGATCAGGATGGTCCAGGTGTTGTTGCTTACGGCGCTTCCGGCGAGGATGGAATTAATCTGATCAGCAATCGTTGCCACCGCCCTGAACGGTAACAGACACACCCCTGCCATCAGCACTGCAAGTAGCGTTAGTCGAGTCTGTTGCATTGACAGGTCGCCGTTGGGGGGCTGGTTTTACGAGTTTACTTTAGCACAAACGCATTTCCACGACATATTTATCGTAAGCATTCGATTGCCGTAAGCTTGACTAATTGGCCGAAAAATGCATCATTTTGGTCTGGGCCCAGAGTGTCACTTTTCCGAAAAAGCCATCCTAGGATTGTTATGAAAATTGACTGGTTGCGTAAGCTGATTGTCACTTCCCTACTCATCGCACCTTTGTTCACCCGCGCTGACGGCACGGCTGTTTCAATCGTGAATCCCACGAACAACGCCTCGTTCACCAAACCGGTGAATGTGCTGTTGCAGGCATCGGTTACCACAAGTTCTGTTAGCAATAATATTTTGCGCGTGAACTTTTACGCGGGGCCGTCCGTCAGCATAACGACGTTGATTGGTTCGCAAATGGCACCCGACGGGGCTGGCCTTTACGATGTGACATGGACCAATCCTCCGGCGGGGACCTATTCTATAAGCGCCGTGGCGGTTGATTTCCTGGAACATCGCGCAACTTCCGCGCCGGTGGTGGTCACGATTAAGTCGAACGTCGATTTGATACCAGTCATTACGGTAGTTGCGACTGACCCGGCCGCGTCGAAATCTGGAACCAACACCGGAACGTTCACGGTTTATCGCACAGGATCGACCAGTAACCCCCTGACGGCGTTTTATGGGATGAGCGGAACGGCGTCGAACGGCGTGGACTATACGACGCTAACCGGAACGGTGACGTTCAACGCTGGGGATGCGTCGGAAAATATTTTGCTGCAGCCGCTGAATAATCCGTCCACGACCGTGGCATTGGCCGCGACCTTGGAATTGCATCAGCCACCGTTCGGCGCACCGACCACTTACATTATTGGGGAGCCACACACGGCAACTGTTTACATAACGAATGATATCAATCCACCACCAACGAACATTCCTCCTTCGGTGCATATTTATACGCCGACGAACAATTCCTCGTTTTTTGAGCCGGCGAATATCTTCATTGGCGCAGAAGCGGCCGATAAAGATGGTTATGTGAAGACCGTGGAGTTTTTTGAGAACGGCATTAGTCTCGGGGTGAAAACGAATAACCCGGCTTCGGCGAATTCGATCAATCCGTTTTATCTTTATTGGACGAACGTGCCAGCCGGTGCTTATGGTCTGACAGCTTTGGCAACGGACGATAAAGGAGCGACAACACTTTCCGCTCCTGTGCACGTGACGGTGACTCCCCCGCCTCCGCCGCCAACAAATTATCCGCCGGTGGTGCGGATTTCGAGTCCGGCAAATGGAGCGACTTATCACATGCCGGTAAATATTCCGGTTTACGTGTATGCATTTGATCGGGATGGGTCGATTGCGAGCGTGGAGATATTCGCAGGCACGAACGATTTGGGTGCGGCGCACCCGCCTTGTTACCTGACGCCGTCGCCGGGTGTCGAATGCCCAAGCAATTATTACACTTTGGTGTGGAGCAATGCGCTGCTTGGGACTTATCCGATAACTGCGGTGGGGACGGACAATGTGGGCGCAACCACGACTTCGGAACCGGTGAAGGTGACAATTCTGCCGCCACCACCACCGCCTTCGAATCATCCGCCGGTCGTCAATATCGTGGCCACTGACCCGATCGCAATTGAAGGCACGAATTGTTGGACCTGGGTCGCTCCGACGAATTCCACGACGACATGGTCGAACTGGATGTCGGGAGCTGCGTTGCCTTGCCGGGTCTACACGAATTGTGGGCCAAAGTCGGCGACGTTTGTGCTACATCGCGACGGCAGCACCAACGGTAGCCTGACGGTGAATTATGAAATCGGCGGGACTGGCAGCAATGGCGTGGATTATGTCACGTTGCCGGGTAGCGTGACTATCGACGCTGGTGAACGCAGCTCGATGATTACCGTTGTGCCGCTGGACGATGGTCCGCCGGACATTAATAGCACGGTGATTCTGAAAATTAAGTTGTCCACGAATTACACGATTGGAACACCCGCAACGGGCGGCAGCGTATATTTTGGATCGGCCTCAACTCGAGCGCGACGAGCGAGGTTACGCTCGACCGTTGCTTCCATTTGAAAGCCGACGGTCCGGACGGCGCATGGTTCCATATAGATTACGCAACGGATCTGGCAAATTGGATTCCGCTATGCACAAACCAAGTGGTGAATGGGTCAATCGACTTTATTGATCCAGATGCGCAAGGTAATCAATTGCGATATTATCGCGCGGTGCCGCAGGATGCTCCGCCGACGCAATAAGTAATCCGGTTTCGAAACAAAAAGGCCCAGAAAACGGATAGTTCTCCGGGCCTTTATATTTAAAATTGAAAATTAATCCGGATAACCGGTCGGATGTTTCCGATGCCATTCCCAGGCGGTCCCGATAATTTGGTCGATTTTCGGATACTTCGGTTTCCAACCCAATTCGCCCATTGCTTTTCCGGCTGAGGCGATCAGGCGCGGTGGGTCACCGGGACGGCGCGGTTTTTCGATCGTTTTAATTTTTTTGCCGGTCACCTTCTCGCATGTTTCGATGACCTGACGGACAGAATAACCGTCGCCGTTTCCGAGGTTGTAAAATCCTTGTTTGCCCGCTTCGAGCGCCTGGATGTGGGCCTGCGCGAGGTCAATGATGTGAATGTAATCGCGAATGCAGGTGCCGTCGGGCGTCGGATAATCTGTGCCGTAAATGTCGCAATGTGTCGCCTGGCCAAGCGCGACTTTGAGCACGTTCGGAATCAGGTGCGTTTCGATGCGATGATGTTCGCCAAATTGTTCGCTGGCGCCAGCGGCGTTGAAGTAACGGAATGCGACGAATTCCAAACCGAAAATTTCATGATACCATTTGAGGATTTTTTCGAACATCAACTTCGATTCGCCGTAAGGATTAATCGGACGTTGCGGCAAATCTTCGGTCATCGGAATTTTATCCGGGGGGCCATAGGTCGCGCAGGTTGAGCTGAAGACGAATTTTTTGACGTCGGCGGCGCGGGCGGCTTCGAGGAGTTTCAAACCGTTGCAGACGTTGTTGCGAAAATACTTTGCCGGATCCGTCATCGACTCGCCGACAAGTGCGTTCGCCGCAAAATGAATGATGGCTTGAGGCTTCGCATCGCGGACGGCTTCGTTGATGTTGTCTTTGTCGCCAAGGCGCGCGTGAATAAAGACCGCACGCGTGTCAACAGCAGAGCGGTGCCCCTCGGTTAAGTTGTCGTAAACGGTGACGTCATGGCCTGCGTTGAGCAATTCTTCGACGCAAACCGAACCGATATACCCTGCTCCGCCGGTGACAAATACATTCATGTCGTCGTAACGGTAACTCTGGTTTTCCAAGCTCACAACGTGAAAAGTTTCTCAGGGGAAAACTGAGTTATGTGGAAATAACTTTTGCGCTGCGGAGATGATTCGTTACATTCCAGCGACGTGGCAGAGGAGTCACATAACACAAAACCGAAGTCGTTTCTGCCGAAGACCGGATCGGTAGGTTATTATATTCTTCTCGCGGCTGTTGCCATTTTCATCCTTGGACCACTGGGCGGCATTTCGGCCGCTTATATGAATTTTTCGCTGGGGTTCTTTGTCGGCGGACAAGTTCTGGCTGGAATTTTGGGGAGCGTCGTGACTTATGGATACGGGAGCGAAGGCAAACATGGCGCGAACTATATCCAGACGATGGCGGCGTCGGTTGCAGGCATGTCAGGGATGGCGGTATTGGTTCAAGCGATGGTTTGGCTTGGCCTGCCACAGCCGCCGATGTGGAAGTTGATTTTGTATTTCACTTGCATCGGCATGTTCGGCGTTGGCGTTGGAATGTTTTATACGCCCATTCTGGTGGATCGGATGCAGTTGATGTTTCCGTCGGGGCTCGCGGTGGCCAACATCTTGCGCGCGCTCACTGACAAGGCCTTGTTGCGCCGATCGGTTTTAAAACTCGGCAGCGGCACAGGCGGAGGTTTGTTGGGTGGATTGCTCCCTTTTCTAGCCGGCAAAATGCAACAAGCGCCCTTTCCGCAAGTCGCCGGTTGGCTCGATAACAATGGTTTCTCGGCGTCGAACGTCGGCGCAGGAATGATTGTTGGGGCGCGTATCACGATTCCTGCGGTTGTGGTGGCGCTAATTGGATATTGGGCTACGCCATGGTTGCGCTCGATTGGCTGGCTCGGGCCCGACGATCCGTTCCGGAGAATCGGATTTATTCTGGCGCTGGGAACGATTCTTGGCGCGGCAATTGTCGATCTGCTGCTGATTGCGTTTAAGGCCGTGCAACGTTTCCGCGAAAAGCATGCCGCTCCGCCGACAGAGGATTGGAAAAAGGTTAATCAATGGATGCTGCTGAGCTGGGTTGTGTTTTGGGCGGCGGCAACGACGTTCGTCGCGTCGCAACTTCTCGGACAGCCGATCGGGTATGTATTATTCGCGATTGCGCTCGTGTTCCTGTTCCTGATGATTAACGGGATTTCCCAGGGCATCTCCGACAGCAATCCGATTTCCAGCGCATTCGTCGTATCGGTGATTTTGATGGGATTGCTCGGACTGAAAGATCGCGGGCACGGGACTGATGTGTGCTTCAATCCTGTTCATTTCATGCAGTGCCGGTGTGGACATGCAGCAGGATCGTTCGACAGGCTGGCGACTCGGGACTAATCGCGTCATTCAATTTAGGTTCCAGGTTGTCGGGATTGTGATGGGAGCGATTATGTCGGTAGTGCTGGCGCGGGTGTTCATGCAGTCGTATCCGGTGCTGACGGTCAATAGTTTTGCGCATCCGAATCCAGCCAGGCGGCGAGAAATGGCAATCGGCGATGACTTACAAATTTGTCGGCGCGCTGCAAGGGTTGCAGCATCCAAAAGCGTTCGTCATGTATGCGCTGTTGATCGGGATTGGTGCGGGAATCCTGATCGAATTCCTCCGCAAAGTGATTCGCAGTAATGAGGGCTATCGACAGTTCGCTCAAGGATCGCCCGCGGGCAAAGTCACCGACTTTATTCTCGATGCCATCGTTTTGCCGAGCCCGTATGCGTCGTCGTTCGGCGGGTTTGTCGAACTCGGAGCTTCGTTATGGTTCGGGCTGGGCGGCGTCGTTACCGATTCGCTCGAAGGATTTTTCAGATGGAGCGACCGACACAAGCCCCGGCCAGCCGAAGGTGAAGTTCCATCGGACATGAGCACGACTTCGCTTGTCGGCGGCGGATTGATTGCGGGCGACTCGTTGGCGGCTCTCGCCATCGGTATCTATGGCTTGTTCGAACGCTGCTCTGATTACGGAGTCTGCTTGGGCGCTTTTATTACATCGCCTTTTGTTGCCTCACCGGCTTGCGACGTTTTGCCGACTCCGATCTTCTTCAGGAACGGCTGGATCGACTCTTTGCGTCCGAGGAATTTCTCGATGGAAATGTTCACGTCGCGCGAGTCGCCCTGCGCGTAGATTTCGTCGCGAAGACGCATGCCGACATCTTTGTCGAAATAGCCGTCGGGTGCTTTTTCGAAAACGCTAGCCATGTCGGAGGCGATGGCGTCGGCCCAGGCGTAACCATAATAACCTGCGGCGTAGCCCATCAGGTGACCGAAGTAGGCGACGAATGCGGTGTCCGGCGGCTCGGGTAAAAAGACTTCGCCTTCGATGCGGTTGGACATGGGCACGACCTGGTCCTTGTTGTCCTCATGGATGCGCGTGTGCAGCGCGAGGTCAACGAGGCCGAACGCGAGTTGGCGACGATAGAACGTGCCTTCGGTCGCCATGCGCGCTTCTTTCAGTTTGTCGAGAATCGCGGCCGGAATTTTTTTCGACGGGTCACGGTAATCGGCCGCGAAACTGTCCAAAACTTTTTTGTCCCAAACCCAGTTCTCAAGCATTTGCGACGGGGCTTCGACGAAGTCGCGAGGGACGCTGGTGCCGGCGAAACGGGAGTAGTTGGCGCGCGTCAGGATGGAATGCATGGCGTGGCCGAATTCGTGGAAGATCGTTTCGACGTCGCGATGTGACATGAGCGAGGGCTTGTCGCCAGAGGGCGATGGGAAGTTGCAAATCAAGGCGACGGTTGGGCGCTGATATAGCCCATTCTCGAGTTGTTTACCTTCAATGATTCCAAACTGGGCGAAGTGGTTGTATTTGCCTTCGCGCGGGAACATATCGAGGTAAAACAGGCCGAGGGGCTCGCCGGTTTTGGCGTCGCGGACTCCGTAGAGTTGTAAATCGCCGATCCATTTATACGGCGGCGTCAGCACATCGAATTTCAGACCAAAGATTCTCTGGTAAATGCTGAACATACCGTCGACAACGTGTTGGTATGGGAAATAAACTTTAAGCTGTTCAGCATCGATATTGTATTTCTGTTTCTTGAGTTGATTGCTGTAATAGCGCCAATCCCAGAGGTTGATCTTCGCGTTTTGGTCACCGGTTTCTTTGACTTTCATCGCGCGGAATTCGGCCATCTCAGCGTCGAACTTGGGCTGCAGACCTGTTTTCAACTTCTCCAAAAAGTCTTCAGCGGTCTTGGCGTTTTTAACCATTTTCGTTTCGGTTTCGTAATCGGCGTAGGTTTTGTAGCCGAGCTTGTGGGCGATGTCGTCGCGCAGGACTATAATCTGTTGCAGCAACGGAACGTTTTCTTTGCGGGCCAGGTTGTCACGTGCGGTTTCGAGCCTCAGGCGGGTAGCTTCGACTTTGCAGTTGTCGAGCACGGTTGTGTAGTGCCACGTGATATTCGCCATGACGGCATAGGTCTCATTGCTCTGATTCACGCCCGGCGAATTCAGGAAATCTTCAGGGACACCGTCGAGTTCGGCTTTGGTGAAGACGATCTTCTTTTGAGCTTTGGTGACGTTGCTCTCGAAATCGGTGGTCAGGCCCGAGAGCTTCTTGCGCAATTTCTCCACTTCATCGCGTTGGGGCTTCGGCAATTCCAAACCGGCACGGCGATAATCGCGCATCGTCTCTTTCAGGAGCTTGTTATCTTCGCCTTTGAGCGTGGGGTGCGTGTCGGCGTAGGCTTTGACTGCTTTATAGACGTCTTCGCGATAGTCGAGGCCGACCATCCACTCTTCGAGGACTTTGATCTGATCCGTTGCGGCATCGCGAACGGCGGCGTCGGTGCTGGTTTCTTTAATCAGCGACAGGCGATTGGCGGCAGTGCCGATGTCGTAGCCGAGGTCGTCCAAGGCGCGGATGGTGTTCTGGAAATTGGCCTCGCCAGGCTGGAGCTTGCCGATTTTGTCCAGCTCTGCGTTGGCGATGTCCATCGTGTGCTTCACCGTGGTGGCGATGGCGTTTGAGCTCGTCTCGAATTTCGGGACGCTGATAATGGAGTGGAATTGTTTGGCGGCTTTTTCGTAGTTGGCCAAGGTCGGATGTTCTTCCGACGCGAGAATGGATTTTGATTCCTGGGCACCGACCATAGAGGTAAAGCAAAGCAGAGCAGCGAGTCCGCATCCGGACCGGCTCAACAATTGTCGTAGTGTCATAGGCGAAAGGATTAAGCTAAATAATAGTTTACGCAAGTGGGACAGGGCCTGAGGGCAGAGCGTTCGAACTAAGGTGAGCTTACCCAAGCAAACAACCTCCCCTCCCCGGCCCCCTCCTCCAGAGGCGGAGAGGGAGAAAAGCGGAAAAAAACTACTGCGACTAGGCGCGACCCAGTGCGACTAGGCGCGACCCAGTGCGACTAGGCGCGACCCAGTGCGACTGGGTGCGACCAGGTGCGACAAACCGATGAGTAGTCGCACCCGAGTCGCAGTTGGGTCGCAGCACCAGTTGAGGGCCGGAAAAAACAGTTTTGGTTACCGTTACCTTCGGTTGGTTACCGTTGGTTACCGGGGTCGTCAGTTCGCGCGAAGAGGATTGAGCTGTAACGGCTAAACAATCTTTTATTTTGCCGTTAGGAAGTGTTAGCGGGCGATAGCAGGTGTTAGATAACGTTAACGGATTCCACGGCAAAAGGCCGATCAGTGGAGCGGGAATTAAAGGATTCCTTATTTTTGTGTCAGAAGGTGTCCGAAGGTGACATGTAACGTCGAATGAGTTAACCGCTGAATACGCAGATGGCGCGGAAGGGGGCGGGAAAAAAATGATTTTTTTTAAAATCGATATTAACCGGTACAACTCGATACTGCCCGGTACGTGTGAGCAAAGGACGCAGAATAAAGCATGAAAGATGAAGTTGAGATAGCGCCGAAACGGTGAGGATTGACGGGCACACCGCTGGCGTCCGCCTTTGCGCGGCTACGGCGCGACAAGCGAGATTTGTTCGCGGTTTTGTTGCGGGTCGCATAGCTGTAAATTTCAGATTTCAAAGATCGCGCTTTAGCGATTCAATTCAGGGCTTCGGAAAGACCTTCTATTGATTCCTACCCAAGTAGGGGTGAAGGAGTTTACTATAACGTTGCTGTATGTCAACTATTGAAGCAACGCGTATCCGTCAGCTTGGCCATCGGCCCCGAAAGCGGGAAATCGCTGATTAGTTGTCGATACTCAGAACCGACCCGTTTTACGATCTCAATATGTGCTGAACTGTGACGTCGCCCCGCCGTCCGCTGAGGTGACCTCGTTAGCCTTCAGGTCAATAAATCTCATAAATTCTGTCCGTCACTCGGTTGTAACTGTCGTAATGGTTGCCAGACACACCACCACGAGCTGGCTGTGGCCGATAGCTCGCTGCATTGGTGGCGCAAACTACCTCAAGCCCAAAATACGGGGTTGAGTGTCCACCAGTCGAATGCATACCGAAAATCCTAATGCGCACAACCACAACCTGAGGCTCATCCTTGAATTCTCGCGATAGGGTCGGTGAGTAGTAACGCACCTCCCGCGGCTGGAGTGCTGCCAGTGATGGTGGCAGCGCGTTCGTCGCGCCACGATACCAGTCAAATGCGCTGTCTCGATGCTGCTCCACGAGTGCATCACACTCTTTTTGTAAAGCGGCCCAACCATCTGCTGACTGAACTCGCTTGATGACCTTCTGTCGCTGCGTGCGTCGCTCAAGCCAATCTGGTGGCCACGAGTTGAGCAACGACGGCAAGATGAAATAGAGAACGAACAAACCCACCGGTATCCAGAGAATGGAAGGCGAACTCTTTTTAGGTGGTAGTAAATCTGCCATGCGCGTAGTGCAGGCTAACAATTAATCTGCGCCAACTGTTCGCATAGTTTTAATCCGCGACCAAGGGTTTTAAAGGTGGCGCGCAGGTTTGGCGCGAGCAGTAATGGTGGCAGCTCCGTTAGGAGCGTCATGCTTATAGAAACCGGATTACAAGATATACCAAGCTCCGTAGCAGCGGCATGAAGGCGGTGGCGATTCTGCAACGTGCCGCTCCTACGGAGCTTGGTTGTTCTTGGTTGATCTACTATAGACATGGCGCTCCTAACGGAGCTAGGCAGCGAAACTTCTTCCGCAGTCACCGAGCCCCTTTCCGTGACCACCCAAACGCTTTCCGCGACCATGACAACCCTCTCCGCAGGCACGGGAACTTCTGCCGTGGTCACTCCCGTCCTTTCCGCTGTCACCAAGTGAGCGGCGTGGGTTTTTTAATATACAATGGAGTGGTTGCTGCCCAATAGTTGCCGAGAACCGTATGTTGAATTGGCTAAAGAAAATCACAGGGCCGAAAGAGAAATGGCTGCGATTGCAGCAAATGCCTGGGACGCCATTCCCTTTTCCTAAAGGCGCAAAGTTGAGGCCAGAGGAGGAAGTGGTTTTAGCTCTTCCAAAAGCGCTGATCGCAGACAATGAGACGATTGGATCCGTTTTACTATGTGACAATGACGCTGGGTTCACCATCAACGATGAGGCGGGGGCTTTATACGTCAAACTCAAACCTGGGATGACATTCTCGCTCTCAAAATCGTGCGAAATTATGGTGATAACCGAAGATCGTCGCCCGCGCTTTTTCCAATACATGGCACCAGACAAAAGGATTACTTAAGCGATTCCCGCTTTGCGGCTTGAAGTTTAACCCATCCGGTTACCTGCGAATCGAGACGCGCCATGTTCTTTGCGCCGACGTGGCAGATGTCGGACGTGCCCAAAACTGACCAGCTTACGGCGTTGTTCATCCCAGAGCCGAAACGTGAAGGACTTTAAGCTTCCCCAAAAGGTGACCGGCTTGACGCTTACACGGACCTACACGAACGAGCACGGATTACAAAATGCTGTATCGGCCCATGCACAAGGACCTTGTTCCAGTTCACTGCGAGGCCTGCTCGGGTTGTGGGTGGACAAGATCGTTGAACAGGTCGCGCAGGTGCGCTGGGATTTGGCCTTGGATGATTTTCCAGGGGCCACCGGTTGAGAACCAACTGCTACCTGATTTGATGCTCAGGTTGTAGCTTCCGTCAGGGTGGCGGAGCAGTGAGATGGTTTTTGGTTTCGCACCAGACTGGCTGAATTGCTGATCGAGCCAAGTTTCGGATGTCTGTAATAGAAGGTCTGCGCGTTGCGCACCAATTTCATCACGCAGGGCTGTCTCGAATTGTTGCATAAACCGTTTTCCATCCTCGGGCTGCGGCTGCACGCGGATGGTCAATTTTTCGCCCTTTTGTCCGGCGATGCCGGGCAGGTCGTCATCTGTTTTCTCGGCTTTGGCGGTCTCAATGGCGTGATACTCAGCTAACAGGTTTGTCAGTGTGGCATTAAGCGCAATGGTTTGTTTTTCGTTCAAGGTCAGGACGGCAGCGACGTCGGCATTTACCGCGCCGTTTTCATTGAAGGCTTGGACGGGGAGCTTGGGCAGGATGTCCTTTCGCAGCCAGACATAGGGTGACCCGTTGATCCAATTCGGCAATGTGGAAGGTGCCGCAACCCAACGGCTTTCTGGGGCCACTTTACTCAATGCGGCCTCCGCTCTCGCAATGGCGGACCGGGTTTGTTTTCGATTCGAGTTCTGAGTCTGCAATTCGCGACGGGCGGATTCCAGTTCGGCGGTCGCGGCGTTGATGCGCTCTTCAAGCTTGAGCCGCTGCGCGTTCGTTTCGGCCAATGCCGCGTGCGCTTCGGTGAGATGGCGTTGATGCGGAATCCACACTGCCGTTGCCGCAGAGAGGATCAACAGGATCAGAATTATTTTAAACAAGCGCTTTGACATGGCGGATTCAGTTTTTGGTAGGCTGGCTTCGTGCGAGAGTGATCCAATCCTGAAGATCAGCACGGAACATTTCCGGAATGTCATCCAGTGGGATCGATGTCCAATAACCTTCGCCATTGTTTTTCCCGACGCTCCAGTCGAGCCAGTCATTGCCGGGCCGTGGTTGGTAAAAGCGCACGCGACGGTCGAAATTGAAAACAGCCAATCCGGAATTGAGGCCGTGGTTTTCGTCGTCGGTCGGCATCCATTCGGCAAGTGCGGCTTTGAATTGGTGTGAACGTTCTGGTCCGAGCGTGTTCTCCAGTTCGCCAAAGAAGGTTGCTCTCAATTCACCGAAGCGGTCCCCAATGGCAGTCATTTCAAATACTCGCGTTTGTGCGGCGTTACGGCCACTCAGGTCGCTATCGTTGGGGTCAACCCGCCGCATTTTCGAAGCTTGCGCGGCATGGTAGGTGGCCAGAAAACGGTCGATGGAATCTTGCACGCCTTCGGTTTCTGCGTCGTTGAGTTGCAACACTTCTTTGATCTGTTCGGTCAGATGGCCACGCTGGTTGCTCACGGCGCCAATCGGAAGCTGGGCTAGAAGCTGCTTTGGCACTCGGGCCACGGGTGAGCTGTCGTCCCAGTGGTAAGCGGCGATCGGAGCGTGACCGTCGAGTCGAGCATTAAGTGCCGCCAGGCGCAGCTCGTTGGTGGCTGTTTCACCGCGCGAGACGCGCAGAGTTTCGCGCGTGCGGGCGAGGTTTTTTTCGAGGTCGGCTGCCTGCCGATTGGAAGCGACGAGTTGGGTATTTAACTGGGCCTGTTCGCGAGTGACACGCGCTTGAGCGTGCGATTGCCAGGCGAGAGGCGTGGCGGCAATTACTGCGCACAGAACTATGGTTTGGGTTTTTGTGAGGGCCATAAGATTGAAAAGCAGAAGGTTGAGACCGGTGGACGCGCCGCCAGCAGCCAGCCCGGCATTGCTCGCGGATATTGCAAGCCCCGCGGGTGCTGCTTTTGCAGCGTTAGCAAGGACTGCCGCGCCACCGGCAGCGGTGCCTGTTGTGAAACCTTTGCTGCGGAAGAATGCGTTGAGCCGTTCGAGGGCGCGCGAAACGCGTTTGCGGGCGGCATCTTCGTTTACGCCCAAGGCAGCACCAACTTCTCGCAGACTGCGGTCCTCCAAAAAACGGAGCATCAGTGCCAGCCGATCGCCTTCGCGCAGGCTGAGCAGCGCTTCATCGACGAGCGGAATCATGGCGGCAAACGGTGAAGCGCCCTCGCGTTGAAGCTGACCGAGTTCAACGGCGACTTCCTCGCGACGGCGGCGGCGCAATTCTGAACGGATGCGGGATTTTGATTCGAGAACCGCGGCGCGATGGAGCCAGCCGGCCAGTGTTTCGACCCCGCCGAGGCGTGGCGCTTTGCAGGCGAGGGCGACAAAAACGTTTTGGGTTATTTCCTCAGCGAGTCCGGTATTACCCACCTGCCGTAACGCAGTGGCGTAGACGAGATCGACATGCCGCTGCACGAGAGCGCGGAAGGCGGCTTCCGAGCCATGCGCCGCGTAGGCGCTCACTAATTCGCAGTCAGGCGATGCAGCAGTCATTTCAATCTATATACTGCCGGAGCCGGCCAAAACCGGACAGTTTAGAAGCACAAAAAACAGCCAAGTCATTAGTGCCGCGTCGTGGAATAGGTCCGATTGATTTGATTTGCTGAGAATATCCTCATGCGGCGCTCGCGGAGCGAACGCCCTACCACTTAGCGGCGGAGCAGCAGATTCGTGATGTCTTGCGCGGACGGGACGCGGAGCAGCAACGCGATGGCAAAATAGATGGCGGAGGCCAGGGTCATCGGCACGAAGACTTCGCCGAGTTTGAGCGCGAGATTCTCGTGGCCATAGTGACCAGTCCAATATTCGCGCGAATACCAAGCGATGATTGCGGCGATGACGGCGGCAATGAGGATTCTTGGAATGGCGCGGAAAAAATCGGTCAGTTCGAGGGTTTTGAGTTTTTTGCCGAGGAAACTGCCGAGCAAGGCGACGTTGACTGCGGAGGTGAGTGTATTGGCAAGACCCAAGGAACCGGAGCCGAGCTTGAATTGAAACAGGAATACCGCGGTGAAGATGAGGTTTATGAGCAGACAGAAGATGCTGATGCGCATCGGCGTTTTGATGTCGCCCATCGCGTAAAAGGCGCGGGCGAGAATGTTGACGCACGAAAACGCGACCAGTCCTGGGACGAGGCACACGACGGCGAAGCTGACGTTGGCGGTTGAATGGGCGGTGAATTTTCCGTGCTGGAACAGTAATCGCACAATGGGTTCGGCGAGAATGAACAATAAAATGGACGCAAGCAGGTTGACGAAAAAAACGTGCGCCAATCCCTGGCGAAGCATGGAGCGAAAGCCGCCGTAGTTTTTTTCGGCAGCCAATCCTGACAAGGTCGGCAACAGGAATGTGGCGAGCGAAATGCCGAAGACGCCTTGTGGCACTTCCATGAGGCGGGTCGCGTAGTTGAATTCGGCGTTGATCGATTTGTCCACGCCGAACGCGAGGATTTGCGTGAGCATGACGTTGATCTGGAAGGCCGCAACTCCGACGGAAGCGGGGATCATTTGGATGACAACTTTATGCACTGTTGCGTCGCGCCACGGAGCAATCCAGCGATAGCGAAAGCCTTCGCGGCGCAGGCTGGGCAGTTGGAAGCAGGCTTGGGCGACTCCTGCGGCGAGGACGCCGTATGCGAGAACGAAAATTCGTGTACGCAGTTGTTCGTCCGACAATTCAGATACGTGTCCGTGATGGAAAAGCAGGTTGCGGTTCGCGATAAAAACGGACGCGATCATGACGATGTTGAGGCTGGCTGCGCCTAAAGTCGGGATGAAAAAGTAGCCACGGGCATTGAGGATGCCCATCATGACGGCGGCGAGACAGGCCAGGATCATGTAGGGAAACATCAGCCGCAAAAGGCCTAACATGAGTTGTGTATCTGGCGAGAATCGGTCCCGAAAAAAGAACAGGATCAGGGTCACAACGAGGACGGCGATTACGCAAATGATAGTCGATGCAACGATCAAACCGGAGAGGACGGCGTTGCCCGCGCGCCACATTTCGGTTTCGCCTTCGTTTTTTTCTTTGGCTTTGAAAATGGGGATGAATGAAGCGCTGAGTATGCCTTCGCCGAGTAAACGGCGGAACAGGTTCGGGATGGTAAAGGCGAGGACGAATGCGCTCGCGACGGCGCTGGTGCCCATGAACCAACCGTAAACTTGTTCGCGAACGAGGCCGAGAAGGCGGCTGGTCAAAGTAGCAGCGCCCATGGCTCCCGACGATTTCAACATCTGCGACATCCTCGGCGAGGAATCTAAAGAGACGGATAGAAAGGCCAAGGAAATTAAATTCGAAGCACGAAACGGAACGTTCAACGCGCAAACGAAACTCGAAACAAATTCGAATGTTAGTTTGGGACGACGTGGAAGTCGTCCCTACCAAGCTCTAGAACTTCTTTAGTTCGGTTTGCGTCCAGGCGTCTTGGCGGCTTGCAGTTGTGTCTCGGAGGGATTTAACGCTGCTCGCGGTAATTGGGGCGGCGGCGTTGTCCCATTCGCGGCGGATGTAGGTGAGGATGGCGGCGAGTTGGTCGTCGTTGAAGGCGCGCATGCTGGGCATGTCCAGCCTGAAGGAACGTCCGTCCACTTCGATGGGGCCGCGCAGGCCGTTCAAGACGATTCGGATGAGACGTTTTTCAGTTCCCAGCACCCACTCAGAATCGGCAAGCGGAGGCGCCAAGCCTTCCATGCCTCGACCGTGAAGTTGATGACAAGCGGCGCATGTGCCGGCGAACAAGGTTTTGCCTGACGCGAATCGCGCCTGCTCTTCTGCGGTCAGCGGCGTAGGTTCGGGTTCAGGTGTGTAGCCGGGTTTGCCGGGCCAAACGATGACTGATTCCAATTTGGTCAGGGACTTAAGTGAATTCTTAGGAAGCGCTGATTTCAATTTGGCAAGCGTCACAGGTTTGGTTTTGAACTTTATGGGTTTGCGGGAAAGTGTTCGCGCCGGAGAGATCGAACCGGCCAACAAGGCGGTCTGACTGGCACTTTGTTGCACGGCTGTTAATTGGAGAAGGCGGTCGATGGCGTCTGCACGGCGCTCCAACATGATGCAGGAGGCCAGGCTGGATAGGAATTCCGCGTGCGCTTTGTCCGGATTTTCCCATGCTGGTTTTTGCAGGAGTCGTTCCAACAATTGCAGTTCGCGGCCGGACAATCCGCTCACGATTGCATCGGGAAGGAATTTGTTGGAAGGATTTGAATCCAACAAAGATGCCATGAGGTCATCCGTACCGTTGTCGCTCACCTGTCCTAAGGTTAACGCCAATTGTAATTGCACCGTCGGATCGGGATCGCCGCTCATTTTCTCGAAGGCTTCGATCGCGGCTACTTTGTCCTCGGATCGGAGCAGGCCTTCGCCGACGTGGATGGCCGCCACTCGGACTGAGGCGTTCGGTACTCGCAAGGGCCGCGCGAACGGCCTCCATGGTCACTTCGTCCAGACCGTGCAAAGTCCACAAGGCGTGGAGTTGGCCCAGCGGGCTTGGGCCTTTTGAAGCGAGATTGTTTAGCGCAGTTATCGCGGCGTCGTCGCGATGTTCCACGAGAAGTCGTTGGGCGGTTTCGCGCCACCATGCATTGCCATCGGAAAGGTGCTCCACCCATTGGCTCGGCGTTTCCGCCGCGAAGTTCGCTTTCTTTGGCGCATAAGGATGATCTGGAACGACGCGATAGATACGGCCGAGATGCGTCGGCAATACCAACCCGCGTTCTTCGCTTTGTTTGCGCAAATAGGTCGTGACTGAGATGCGATGCTGCAAGACGCCACGATAGAAATCGACGATGTAAAGGCCGCCATCGGGCCCCTGGCAAAAACTCACGGGACGAAAACGCTCGTCAATGGAAGCGAGGAATTCCTGTTGGTCGTAGGCGTTAGTGGCGACGATGGTGCCGTTGGTTTCGACGAGAATATTGCGTCTGACGAGATTACCGGCTGGTTCAGCAACAAAAGCGTTTCCATAAAAATCTGCCGGGAATCGGTCGCTACGGAAAATGAAAGGCGAACAGGCGGCGGTGAATTCTTTCAAACGTCCGTTGCGCAACATTTCTGGACGATAGCCTCGATTGATACCGGGATTGACGCGCGCCGGCCAAACGAATTGGTCTTTCGGCAATTTGACGTTAATTCCTGCGGGCTGCTGAAAGGCTGGATTGCGACCGAGATAATAATCTGGAATCAAATCGGCTCGGAGTTGGTCACTATTGGAATTGTAAAACAATCTGCCATCGTCGTCCTGGCTCAATCCAAATTGGCCGCGGAAAATCGTTCCGAGCCGTTCCCATTTTCCGCTATGAAAGCGAAATTTTGCGGTATAGGACGAGCCACAGATCCAGTTGTCGCGACCCCAAAGCAAACTATTGGGGGCTCGTTCAGGATTGGCTAACCCTGGATTGCGTGGATCAACTTGCACGCCGAAATCGCCTGCGACTTCGACTTTTTCGTCGCAGACGTCATCGCCGTTTGTGTCGCGGCAGAACCACAGTTTGGGTGGCGCTCCAATTAACACGCCGTCGCGAACAAACATGAGTGCGCGTGGAAGGATCAAGCCGTCGAGGAAAGTTTTCCGCGTATCCATAACTCCATCGCCATTGGTATCGGTCAAAATGGACACGCGCCCGATTGGTGCGTCTTCTCCCTGACCGTCCATATTCGGCATGTAGCCGCGCATTTCAACAACCCAAAGCCGGCCTTGTGGATCGAATTGCGCAACCACGGGATCTTCAACAAGAGGATCTGCTGCGGCGACTTCGATCCGGTATCCTTTCGCCAATTTGAAAGTGTGAAGCGCTTCAGCCGGGGTTAGTGCGGGCGACGGAGGAATCTGGTCGCGTGGAACAATCAGCTTTTGGACTTCGCCGTGCTTGTCGGCCTTGTCGCCGATCTGAGCGCAAGCGCTCCAGCACGAAAGCGCGAAGACAACCGAAATAGTCCAAATGGATCGGATCAAGGGAAATAACATGGCCGATGAACAGACCGGTCTGAGTTGCAAAATATTCAACGTGAATGTGGTTTGGTGTCGGTTGTTGTCGAGGTAAATTTGACGCTTGATCGCACGTTGGAGGTTACAGAAAAGAAGTTAGAGCCTCCTGACGTCGGCTGCTATGAGTTATAGAGTGTCGCGGATGGAGGCGCGCAACGTTGCGATCAATGTTTCGACCTGCTCGGCGGTTGTGCAGTACGGGGGCATGATGACGATGACGTTGCCGATTGGGCGTGTCAGCACGCCGCGCTTGGCCATCGCTTCGCAGACGCGGATTCCGGCGCGCTCGCGCAAATCGTAAGGTTTACGGGTGTTCCAATTGCGAACGAGTTCGATGCCGGCGACGAGTCCAACCTGGCGGATGTCCCCGACTTGAGGCACATCCCATATTGTCTGCAAACCCGTACGTAAGTTTTTTTCCAGATCTGAGCGCTGCTTCCCGGAACGCGGAGATTGCAGTAACTCCAAACTCTCTAATGCTGCGGCCGCGCCGAGCTGGTTTGCGGTGTAGCTGTGGCCATGGAAAAAGGTTTTGAACTCTTCGTATTCGCCGAGGAACGCGTCGAATACTTTTTGCGTCGTTAAGGTTGCGGCCATCGGCATGTAGCCGCCGGTCAGACCTTTGGCCAAGGCCATAAAGTCCGGCTGCACATTTTGATTCTGACAGGCGAACAGGCCCCGCCCACCGGTTCGGCCGAAGCCGGTCATGACTTCGTCGGCAATCAATTGCGCGCCGTGGCTTCTTGCAATTTTCGTCGCGCGTGAAAGCCAACCTTTCGGTTGGGCAATCATGCCCGCAGCGCCTTGCATTAAGGGCTCGAATGCGAAAGCTGCATACTGGCTTCCTTTCTTTTTTTGCGTGACGAAATTTTTGTCGAGAGTTTCCAGACATTCCCAATTGCATTTGCGGCATTCGCGCGCGTCGATGCGTTCGGCTTTCGCTTTGTTGTGGGGACAACGATAGCAATACGGCGCAGGCGTTTTGTCGACTTTGAACAATAACGGTTGGTAAGCTTTATGAAACAGGTCGATGTGCCCAAGGCTGACCGCACCGATGGTGTCGCCGTGATAGGCATTATCGAGGGAAAGGAATTTCGGATTTTTAGTCCCGTTGCGACGCGAATATTGAAACGAAAGTTTTAACGCCACCTCCATCGCTGTCGAGCCGTCGTCTGAATAAAATACTTTATTCAGTTTTGGCCCCGCCTCTTTGACGAGTTGTTCGCCGAGAATCGAAGCGGGCTCGTTGGCAAAGCCCAGCGCGGATGAATGAGCGATTTTCTTGAGCTGCTTGTTTATCGCGGCATTAATCGACGGATGAGCGTGGCCGTGAAGGTTCGTCCAAATGGACGAATTGCCGTCGAGGTAGCGTTTGCCGTTCGCATCGAATAAATATGTGCCTCGTCCACGAACGATAGTGATGGGCTCGCGTTTGAGCCAATCGCGCATTTGTGTGAACGGGTGCCAAAGATATTTGTGATCGAGGCGGGCGAGCTTATTCACGGGCTTAAATCGAATTAAGCGCTTCGACAAGTTGCGCAACCTGCTCGGCGGAATGCGCCGCGCTCAACGTGATGCGCAAACGAGCCTGGCCGCGCGCAACAGTCGGATAGCGCACAGCGGGAACAAACATGCCGTTTTTGCGCAATTTTTGTGCAACATCCATCGCCTTGGCTTCGTCACCGATCATAAACGGGATGATCGCGCCACGCGTTGGAGGCGCAACCGTCACGTCATGGTTTTTTTTGCGCGATTCGCAGAACTGATCAATCCGTTGCCAAAGATTTTTGCGCAAATTGATGCCACGTTCGCTTTGCAAAATATCCAATGCGGCGCTGGCTGCAGCAGCGGCGGCCGGAACTGGCGCGGTGGAGAAAATAAAACTGCGCCCACGATTTATGAGGTAATCGACCAACGCACGTGAACCGCAAATGTAACCACCGGCCGATCCGAGTGACTTGCCCAAGGTTCCCATCTGCACTTCGATTTTATCAGCGACGGCATATTCTTCGGCGAGGCCGCGTCCGGTTGCGCCATAAACGCCAGTGCCGTGCGCCTCGTCCAACATCAGCCACGCGCCGAAGCTTTCTTTCAAGGACACCAACTCGCGCAGGGGCGTCCGGTCGCCGTCCATGGAGAAAATGCTTTCGGTGACGATCAATGTGCGCGGCTCTCGGTCGGTTTCCACCAGCGACGCGTGTTCGTGTCGTTTATCGGCCCAAGCGAGAATTTTTGCCAAGCCGTCGAAATCGTTGTGGCCGAACACGCGGAGTTTTGCACCGGATAACCGCGCGGCATCGACAATCGAGGCATGGACCAATTTGTCGACGACGATAACATCGTTGCTGTCCAGCAACGCGCAAATGGTGCCGACAGCCGCAGCGTAGCCGGACGAGAACACAAGCGCTGCTTCCGTGTTTTTGAACGCGGCGAGTTTTTGCTCAAGCACGTGATGCGGGGCCAGCGAACCGGAAATCAAGCGCGACGAACCCGAGCCGGCGCCGAATTTTTCCACGGCTTCGATCGAGGCTTTTTTCAAAGCCGGATCGTTGGCAAGGCCCAGGTAGTCGTTCGACGAGAAGTTCAGGTAAGACTTGCCGTCGATTTGGATTTTGGCCGCTTGCGGCGAATCGACCTGGAGCAATTGCCGGTAAAGGCTCTGCCCTTTCAATGTGTCGATTCGTCTTATTAGCTCCTCGTTGAACGATTTCACTGCCATAGGAATGACATGCTCAGCGCTTTGCGTCCAGCGCGATTGGAATTGACGGAAAGTCTGGTCGCTGCGTTCATGTTCTATATGTGCAGAATGATCGCAGTGGTTTCGCAAAAACCAGTGGCCTGTGGGCGTTTTTTGGATGAACTGGCGAAACAATCGTGCGGCGGCGTCGAATCGCCGCACGGCGACGGGTTCGGCGCGGCAATTTTCACGAATGGTCATTGGTTCCACGTGCGCGAACAATGCTCGGTTTGGGACGCGGCCCGGAGCGCGTTGAATTCGATTGAAGGGACAATTCTGCTGCTCCATTCGCGCAAAGCCTCTGACCCGACGAGCATCAATCTTACAAAACTGCATCCGTTTTGTTGGCCGGGCAAAGGTCAGGGCATCATGTTTTGCCAAAATGGAACGATCCGTAAACACGACCGACTGAAGTCGTCGCCTGGTCCGGATGCGATTGATACGGAAAAGTATTTCGACATCGTCATCCGTCATTACAAACAAAAGCCTGACCTTGGCGACGCGGTCCTAAATGCCGCAGAGGAAATCTACGCGGCCGATGCGGATACGACCTCGCTTAATTCCTGCATTTCGGATGGACGCGAACTGGTTTGTTACAAAGGCCAAATTCTCCCGCAAAACGCCGGCTATCATACATTGTTCGTGCATGAGGAGCCCGAGATGGCTGTCGTGAGCACGGAAATGTTCGAGGGCTCCAAGCCGAAGGAATGGAAGCCGCTCCAAGGAATTTTTCGCAAGAGTTTTTGTTAGATACGCGAGCCATAGAAAGAAAACCCCGCGTCACTCCTGCTTCATCTGGATCGCCCGATGGACCAGTTCCGTTGCACTGCGCAAATTGAGTTTCTCTTTGATGTGCGCACGATGTGATTCGACGGTCTTGATACTAAGATGCAGTTGTTCAGCAATCTGGCGCGTTCCCCTGCCCTCGCCGATCAATCCGAAAACTTCCAACTCACGGTCGCTTAACCGTTCGATCAGCGAACCATTGGCCGCAGTCCTTCCGCCACCAACCAGTTGGTGCATGAACTTTGAACTCATCCGGTCGCTCAGATAAATGCCACCAGTCGCCACTTTGCGCAGCGCAATCATGACTTTGTCAGTAGCCTCTTGCTTCATCACGTAACCCGCGGCGCCCGCGCGCAAAGTGCGTTCGGCATAGAGGGCTTCGTCGTACATGGAGAGCACGAGCATGATGAGCTTGGGGTGTGCGGCTTTGACGCTCTTGATCAATTCCAACCCACTGCTGGATTTGAGTGATAAATCGATGACCGCGATGTCGGGCTTGAGTTTTTCGACCGCGCCGAACGCGGCTCCCGCATCTTCATACTGGCCACAAACAACAAAATCCTTCTCGACTGAAATGAGCTGAACCAGACCACTGCGCATGATTGGGTGGTCTTCGACGATGAGAACCCGTCGAACATCTTTTCTGGCTCCGGGAATCGTTGCTACAACTTTGGCGACAACTTCTTTATCCTTCCGCTGGGGAACTTTCGTTTTCATATAGTGATCGTGTCCACATATACCGTAACTACGCTCCAAAGAGCGTCCGACAACTACACCGAAGAATCCGGAAACGAACAAGTCACCACGGTGCCTTTGCGAACCCCACGTTTTATATCGAAGCTACCGGCCAGCATCCCCGCTCGATACTTCATAATCTGCAAACCCATTCCGCGTGACTTGGTCAAGGACTTCGGGAATCCCTTCCCGTCGTCTTGTACCGTTAGATTGACATGTCCGTTGTCTTTTGCAAGTCGAACTGTAATTTTTCGCGCTTCACCATGCTTAATCGCGTTTTCGATAGCTTCTTGCGCAATTCGATAGACTTGCGCTGCTTTGTTTAAGTCGGGCATCAATGATTGAACTTCAGTATATATTTCGCACTCAACGCCAAATATGCTGTGCTCGCGCGCGGCGAGATCATGCAGCGCGGAAATCAACCCATTCTTCTCCAGTTCAATCGGATAAAAACCACGAGCGAGGTCGCGCGTTCTTGCAATCGCCTCATTTACATAGGTGGCAATCTGGGCGGCATCGTCGGTATGCGGTGACGACTCAGCTTCGAGTCTTTTCGCGAGGACCTTGGTCATGAAGGAAATGCCGGTCAGCGTCTGGCCAAGTCCATCGTGTAACTCTTCGCCGAGCCGACGTTGCTCGCGCTCACTGATTTGTAAAATCTTTTCCTCGGCGTTTTTGCGCTCCGCCACTTCGGCTTCCAAAGCCGACATCATTCCGAGCATCTTGTGTTGCGCATCTTCTAATTGAGCGGTGTAGCGGCGCACCTGTTCCTGGGAGGCTTCACGATCCGTCACGTCAAGCAACATCGCCGTGAACAAGGTCCGATCACCTCGATGCCACCGCGCAATCGACAGTTCCACCGGAAAAAGTTTGCCGTTCTTTTTGCGCGCTTTGATGACAAAGGTTCGGCCAAGCACTCGTTTAATGCGCGTCGGCTGAAGATTGGCAATGCGCGCCATCAAGCGAAATTTGCGCGGCAACAGCAGGGACAATTCGCTCCCGGCCAGCTCGCCGGTCGTGTATCCGAACATGCGCTCAACACTCGGGTTTGCGTAATTGATGCGCCCGTCGGTATTCGCCGTCAGGATGCCGCACAAGGCGGTTTCAGTCACACTGCGGAAACGTTCTTCACTTTCCTTCATCTGTTCGCGTTGACGGAACAATTCAACGAACACGGCGACTTTTGCGCAAAGGATTTCCGGAATGACTGGCGTAAAAATGTAATCAACGGCGCCAAGTGAATAGCCCTTGAACATGTGCATTTCACTAGTGCTGATGCCTGTGATGAAAATGATCGGGGTGTATTCGGAATTTTTACGTTGCCGAATCAGTTCCGCCGTTTCGAAGCCGTCCATCCCTGGCATGGAAACATCCAGCAAAATCAGCGCAAAGTCCTGTTTGAGCAAAATACGCAACGCTTCCTTGCCGGAGCGCGCTTGCACAATCTGATGCCCGGCGCTTTCCAGCAGGTTTGCGAGGGAAAATAATTTGGACGGCGTGTCATCCACCAACAAAATTCTTGCGGCGATTGGGGTGTTCATTGGAGACATTTTTTCAACGCGTTTAGTAATAGTTCGGGATCAAGAGGCTTGGCAATGTATTCGGACGCTCCAGCACGCAAACATTTTTCGCGATCACCTTTCATGGCTTTGGCTGTAACGGCGATGATCGGCAAAGTCTTAAACCGTTCAGTGCGCCGCAACTTTTCCATAATGGCAAACCCATCCATTCCGGGCATCATGATGTCCATTAACACGACGGCGATGCAGCCATTCGCTTCCAGTAAATCAAGCGCAGCCTGCCCTTCCTCAGCCGAGACCACACTCATTTCAAATCGCTCGAGCAAGCTGGTGAGCGCAAAAATATTCCGGATATCATCATCGACGACCAGCGCCACAAGACCGCGCAAATTCTCGGTCACCTGAGGATCCTTGGTGAGCTTTTCAATCGATGCGGCACGCGGGCTTTCTCGCAATCCGTGCGCAGGAGGGACCGGAGCCACCGTGGTCTCCGGAAGAAATAATGTAAAGGTGCTTCCCTTGCCGGCTTCACTTTGCAAACGAATTTCGCCGCCAAGCAGCGCAGCGAGTTCGCGACTGATCGTCAGACCAAGACCGGTGCCGCCGTATTCACGGCTCGTGCTTCCATCGGCCTGCTGGAACGCCTCAAAAATCAGTTTTTGTTTTTCATGCGGTATCCCAATGCCAGTGTCGGTTACCGAAAATGCGATCACACCGGGCGCGGCGTTCAGCACGGTATTCTCAGCACCCCAGCCCGATCCGACTTGTTCCGCCCGCAACGTCACCCCGCCTTGTTTGGTAAACTTTAGCGCGTTCGACAACAGGTTCTTCAAAATCTGCTCGAGACGGCGTGCATCCGTCTGCATGACCCGCGGGAGGTTTGGCGCGGGTTCAACTTTCAAATCCAGATTCTTCGATTGCGCCAACAACTGAAAATTACGGTCCAGGAATTCCGGCAAATCAGCCGTCAAGTAATCGCCGATTTCGATCGAAATTTTCCCGGCCTCAATTTTCGCGAGATCCAGAATGTCGTTGACCAGGTGCAACAACTCCTGACCGGCGGCATGAATTACTTTTGAAAACTCCAGTTGCTTTGGTGTTAAAGTCTTCTCGCGGTTGTCCATCAATTGTCGCGCCAACAGCAGCATGCTGTTCAAGGGCGTACGCAACTCGTGCGACATGTTCGCCAGGAATTCAGATTTGTATTTGGATGTCAGCGCCAATTGTTGGGCTTGCTCCTGTAACGCCAACCGCGCTTGCTCGATATCCCGGTTGCGCGTCTCCATTTCAATCTTCTGCACCGCCAGCATCCGCGCCTTTTCTTCCAGTTCGTCGTTGGTGTGTTTCAACCACACTTGCTGATTCTGCAGCTCACGCGTGAGGGATTCAGATTGGCGCAACAACCGCTGAGTGCGAACGTCCAGCTCCATCGACTGCAGCACCGCCGGGAATCGCCTCGCTGCATGGTCGAGCAACCGTCGCTGGTCGTCGGAAAATGCACGTGGGGCTGTCAATGCCATCACACCTGTGACCACGCCCGTTTGCACAATCGGCAGAATAATCCGTTGCTCGCAACCATCGTGTTTACTTACGACATTTGAAGGGGCTGCGCTACTGATGCAATGACGAAAACGCTGTTCATCCGGTTTACTGATCTCGTCGGCATAAGCACCATGCGAGGCGGCCACGCGAAACTTTCCATTTGCCGATTCGCCTTCCGCCATAATCAACTGGGCTGCGGAAGCTTGAACGGCCAACGCCAATTCGGAAAAAATATACTGACCGAACACTTCATTGGCCTCTTTCGCCGCAAACATTCTGTCGAACCGCACGAGATTTTCTTGGAGCCATCCGTTGCCCAGACCGTCCTTGCGACGCAACGGTTCTGTGCGGCCGTTCGAATGATTGGCGGTGGCAGAACGCGACATTCCACCCGGCGTTTTGGCGGGTAACTTGGAATGTTTCTTAACGGTAGTTTTCAACGCCAGTTGCGACAGGGCTAGGATTGTACGCGCCAATTCTACAATCAGGCACCCCTGTTTGTCGCTAAGCAACTGCCCGTGCGTGTCCCTCAGCTATTCCCCGAAGGCGTTGCGAGTGAAAGCATTTGAACCAACAGGCTTGGAAAGGACTTGCGCAAACTGCCGTTGGTCTATACGTTTTCTCGCTCTGGGTGCACCCATAGCTCAATTGGATAGAGCATCTGACTACGGATCAGAAGGTTAATGGTTCAACTCCATTTGGGTGCACCATTTATTTTGTCACGGGCTCTTTAAGTTCACCTTCCCACCGCGCCATCACCGCTGATGCCAGGCAGTTACCGACTAAATTGGTGCTCGTGCGCGCCATGTCCATGACGGTGTCGACTCCCAGAATTACTGCTACACCTTCCAATGGCAGCCCGAACGTCACGAGGGTGCCGGACAGGATCACCAAAGATGCCCGCGGGACAGCGGCAACGCCTTTGCTCGTCAGCATTAATGTCAGCATCATTGCCAGTTGGTTCGGGATAGTCAGCGCCACTCCAGCGGCTTGAGCGACGAAGATAGATGCGACGGCTAGATACAGCGTGCTTCCGTCAAGGTTGAAGGAATAGCCAGTCGGCAAAACGAAGGAAACAATTCGCCGCGGCACCCCAAATTCGATCATCCGTTCGAGAGCTAGTGGCAAGGCGGCGTCCGATGAGGTTGTCGAAAAGGCAATCAGCGCGGGGTCTTTGACTGTTCGGCAAAATCGCAGGATTGGAATCCTCGCAATCAACGCCACTGGGACCAATACGATAATGACGAATACGAACAATGCTCCGTAGAGTGTCAGGACAAGTTTGAGCAACGGTTTCAGGACATCGATACCCGATCTGCTTACCGTGATGGCCATAGCGGCGGCGATGCCGAACGGTGCGAACTTCATCACGAGGTCGGTGAATTTGAACATCACCTCCGAGACCGCTTCGAAAAAGCCGACGACCGTTTGTTTCGACTTGGCGTTTACCCGCGTCAGAGCGACTGCGAAAAGAATCGCGAAAACGACTACCTGCAATACGTCGTTGGCGGCCGCGCTT
Organism: uncultured Verrucomicrobiae bacterium; assembly: GCA_963702845.1. Classification (GTDB taxonomy): domain Bacteria; phylum Verrucomicrobiota; class Verrucomicrobiia; order Limisphaerales; family Palsa-1400; genus JAICXV01. The sequence goes on from OY969763.1 coordinate 3,810,630, forward strand.
TCGAACAAGCTGCGAGGAAACGCGTGTTCGAGAATGGCCGATGCCGTCATCTTTTGCTGACTGGCATCAACCGTATCAGCGCCTCCTTTTAAGACGATACCGACTCCGGGCTTCGCCCAATTCACAGCAACGAGCCCGATTACCAGCGCTATCGTGGTGACGATTTCAAAATAGATGATCGATTTCAGCGCGAGCCGGCCCACTGCTTTTAAATCGCTGGTGTGTCCCGCGATACCGACAATCAACGTGCTAAAGAGCAACGGCACGATAATGCATTTGATCAACCGCAGGAAAATATTCGAGACAACCTGAAGCTGCTGCGCTTGATGCGGAAATCGCCAGCCGAACCAAATGCCGACGACAACCGAAATCAGCATCCATTGCGTCAAGCTGATGCGCCGCCACCAGGATTGTGCAGAGGTTGTGTTCGATGCGGCCATTGTTGCATTCATCGGGTTCGGGATGCGATGGCCCAATACTAAACAGCGCACTCGCTGGTCGTAAATCCATTAACGCAGCGAATTGTTGCACGGTCGAAGACGACCTATTTCTTACCCTGCTTGAGCGATGCCGTGAGCTTCTTGCCTCGCCCGCGCGATTCGGCGGCGAGCTCGTCCATAAATTTTTTCATCTGCTTCAGGAGCTTCGCGTCCGATGTCGCTAAAATCCGCACTGCCAGTAACCCCGCATTGCGGCCACCGCCGATGGCAGTCGTCGCCACCGGAACTCCACCAGGCATTTGGGCAATCGATAATAACGAGTCCAGCCCCTTTAAACTTTTGCTCTCCACCGGCACGCCGATCACCGGCAATGGCGTCAGACTTGCGACCATCCCGGGCAAATGCGCCGCGCCGCCGGCTCCGGCAATGATCACACGCAAACCACGCGCCTCGGCCGTTTTGGCGTATTGCACCATGTCTTCGGGCGTGCGATGAGCCGAGACGACACACGCTTCAAACGGAACTCCGAAATCGCGGCAAACATTCGCGGCAGCTTCCAACGTGGGCCAGTCGGAATCGCTGCCCATGATAATTCCAACAACAGGTTTGGTTTCAGATTTCATGTCGTCGATCCGAAAAAGATTTTGCTGGCCGCGCTCTGCGCAGTCGCTTCCGCTTGCGCGACGTCAGAACCAAGCGCCGTGACATGCCCCATCTTGCGTCCGCGCGCGCTCATCGCTTTACCGTAAATGTGAATGTGAGCTCCGGTGACTTGCAAAGCATTTTCCATCCCAAGAGGCGCACCCGAACCCTGGCTCGCGCCGAGCAAATTCACCATCACCGCCGCCGGCGTGACCATTTCCGTCGTGCCCAAGGGCCAACCGAACAAAGCGCGCACATGATTTTCAAATTGCGAGCACACGCATCCTTCAATGGTGTAATGGCCGGAGTTGTGAACGCGGGGTGCAAGTTCGTTGATCATGACGTCGTCGTCCTCGGTGACAAACAGTTCAATACCGAAACTGCCGACGCCCTGAATCGCTTCGATGGCCGCTCGCGCCATGTGATGCGCTTTTTCCTCCGCTTTGGGCGACACAGCCGCGGGCGCGCGCACGATGTGACAAATATGATCGCGCTGTACCGTTTCAACGACTGGATAAACCACCATTGCCCCATCGTGCGCACGGGTAATGATCACCGCGAGTTCCGCGCGATAATTGCAGAACGCTTCGGCATAAAGTCCATTGTGATCACCGTTGAGCGCCTTCCACGCTTCGGCAATGTCTGCCTCTGATTTAACAGTGAAATTACCTTTGCCATCGTAGCCGTTGCGCCGCGCTTTCAACACGAGGGGTAAACCAAATTCACGACTTACCTCAGCAAGGTGTTGCTGATTTTCGACAGCAATAAACCGCGTCGTCGCCAACCCGGCGTCCTGTAGGCATTGCTTCTGGATCAATTTATCCTGAACAAGGCGTAACGTGGCCGTGCTCGGGAAAAGTTGGTGTCCGGATTTCTCGATCGCCGAAAGCGAATCGGTGTTGATGAATTCGTTCTCGATGGAAACAACGTCCACTTGCGAGGCCAGTTTCAGTAACGCGTCCGGATTATTCCAATCACCTACCAGACAACGCGTAGCCACCTGGGCTGCCGGGCTGTGATCGTTGCGTTCAAGCACAATCACATCGCAACCAAGGCGCAACGCCGCCACGGCTGTCATTCTAGCCAATTGACCACCGCCGATAATTCCAAGACGCGGCGCGACGCGCGCGCTGGAGACCGGTTTAACTTGGCTCTTTTGAGTCTTTAACGCTTCCATCGACAATTGAATTTTAAAATCAATGATGTCGCGCTGCATGTCACGCCACAAAAGCGTCGCCCATAAATCGCGTCATCGGAATCCTGACTCGAAGGAGTCAGTAACGGCTATCATTTGCAGACCTGCAACAAAGTGCAAACACAGAGTTGCTGAAGTGTAGATGGTTGGCTCGGTCGTCGGCTCGCGCCGAAACCATTAGCGCCTGCCACCAAAATGTCCGCCGTGGCCGTAGCCCCGGTAGTAACCACCGTCTCCAAAACCAACGCCGACACCCACCCCAACCGAAATGGCCGAGTGCCCGAAGTGGCCGGCTTCCGAGTTGTCGAAGGTCTCGTAATAATTTGGGTAAGCTGAATAGTCGGGATACACGATTGATGTCGTAGCTTTAGTCTCTTCAACCGCCGCCGCACGTTCCTGAACTATCGGGCGCGGAGTAACGACAAGCTGAGCAATGGTGGCCGATGCCGGAGTTGCTGCGAGTGCCGTGAAACGGTCGTCCTCATTTCTGACCGCCATAGCTTTTTGTCGCTCCGCATCCGTTTCCATCATTTCGGTAATCACGTTCGCAGAGATACCGATTTGTTTGAGATAAACGATGTCCTCTGCGCTTAATTTGTAATCCAACTCCGAATACTTCACGTAAAAGTGAAGAACGCTGTCCTTCTTACCGGTGCGAAACAGTTTAACGACATCACTCGCGCCCTTGGAAAGATCGGCTGGCGCGACAGGTTCAGCGGGGGTTGTTTGAGCCGGCGCAGGAGCATTAGCAACCGCAGTGTTGGTTTGTGCCTGGACGGAAGTCTCAGTGCCAAGCAGCAATGTAAAACCGGCACTCATCAGTAAGGCGAAAGGACTGGCAATTCTCATACGCTAACGCTGTTTTAGATCGCCCCTGCTGCCTGTTTCGATCTTCAACTACTTTACACGACACAGGCTCAGCTATCAACTATGCAGAACTACTGCGGCACCGGCGCATGATCCTCATCCGTCCCGCGAAACCAACTTCGCATGAAATCCCGCCGCGTCACCCACGTGGCATGCCCATCGCAAAACGCCACATTCGACCCATCTGCGCCGTGATTATCGCCATCATCCGGATAATCGTTATTGGGCCGGCTCGGGTCCAAAATCCCCGGTTCATCCGCATCATAAACAATCCACATATCAGCAGCGCCGCCGGCTTGCCCGTGAAAGTCATATTGCGGAAACACATTGTTCGTCAGTTGATATGCATAGCCGGCGATCGTCGTCGAAGTCTTGCGTGTATTGTTCAAGCCCTTCGCCCAAGCACCATTCAACCATCCGGCCACTTCATAGCTGGTCCCGCCTGACATCCCATTGCGCCCGCCCGGCGCGACCTGCTGCAAATCCGAAACGTAAGTAGAGCTTCCATGCAGCCGTTCACTATAAGTCAGCCCCGTCCAATTCTCGGCTGCACTGACCGGATCGCCCCCCAATGGCAAACGCTTTTCGTCGATGTGATTTAGTGTCGACGGGCAGATGGAACTTTTCAGGTTCGGGATATAAACAGGAAACATCCAATTCAAATCGTCCTCTTTGAAATTCGCGACACCCGAACACGCATGCTTCACGTCCTCATCCGCGTAATTCTGGCTGCCGATCGCCATCTGCTTTTCGTTATTAAGACACGAAGTGCGTAGCGCCTTTTGCTTGGCCCTGCCGAGCGTCGGCAACAGCAACGACGCCAGAATCGCGATTATTGCAATCACCACCAACAATTCGATCAACGTAAATGCTCCTGCGCGACGCGTTTTTGTAGAACCCATATCAGTATTGCGTTTTATAAATGTAAATGCCTTCAAACGCGGTCTTCTCGACCCAAACACCTTGAGTCGACGGCTTGCGGTCGGCGTCACGATAAATGTGATACCCAACCGAATATCTTCCCTGTTCATGTGCCAGGAGAATCTTAATATTGTCCAATTCCTTCATAACCGAGATTGGTTTCAGCGCCTTGATCGAAGCTGGCCATTGCGATTTCGGCACATCGCCAACCGGAACGGCGTCCTCCAGCATCTTCACAGCATCGGAACGCAATTTCGCGGGATCTTTCAATGGCGCCACCGCTTCTTTGTGACAAGCCGACAAGAAAAATGCACAGAGCAAAACTACGATAGCAAACGGTCCACTCCTCCTCATTTTTTTGGTTCTTAAATTATCCACCGGCCCACCTTTCAAGCGTAATGCTGAGATGAACCTTCACGTCTGTCAACAATCCAACACCAGCATCGCCTGATGGTTGCTCAGATTCTCCGACGTTAGGCATTCAATTAAATACATGTCCGCCGAAATGAAAATCGTACATTAATTTTTCAAAACGGCTCGCCACGAAAACAGCCCCAGACCGAACCCTGCCCGAAAAACTCCGCAATCAACAACCATCACAATTAGACTCCCGACCGACAGTTTTCCTTTGAAAAAAGTTTCCGCCGTGTAAACCTCGCCCCTTACGACCTGATGAGCACTCGAATCCACATCCTGTTCACCTTCGTGCTCCTTGCTGTTCAACTCCAAGCGCAAACGCTCCGCCCGCCGTCCGTCCCGCTCGTCGCATGCGATCCTTATTTCAGCATCTGGTCGCCGGCCGGACAAATTGACCGATGCCGACACCGTCCACTGGACTGGCAAACCACATCGCCTCACCAGCCTCGTTCGCATCGATGGCAAACCTTTCCGTATTGATGGGCAAAGAACCATCCGACCGTTTCGGCGTTGCTGCAAACCGGCTGGAAGTCTTGCCTACGCGCACGATTTACACATTCGAAAGCGAAGGCTTGAGCTATGACGCTCACGTTCATGACGGCTGCACTGCCAGATGATCTGATGATCTACTCGCGTCCGGTCACTTACGTGACATGGACAGCCCAATCGATCGATAACAAAGAACACAAGGTCGCTCCATACCTCGATGCGTCCGCCGAAATCACCGGCAACACTGGCAAAGAAATAGTCGCATTGTCGACCAGAGCCAATGCCGATGGCCTTACTGTTTTAAAGGTCGGCACAAAAGAACAACCGATGCTGGCGAAAAAGGAGACAATATCCGCATCGATTGGGGGCATCTTTACGTTGCCGCCCCGCAGTCGGAAGTGTAATTTCGCGAATCATGGCGACGACAAGCTCAATACGGTCGCGAAGTTTCGGGCGGCCGCATGCAATTCGAATGCCGACACTGGCTGAAGGCCCCGCCGACACCCTCGCTCGCCACCATCGACTTCCCGCCCTTCAAAGTCGGGTGCTAAACCCGTCTCCCGCTGGCTCATGCTCGCCTACGATGACGAATACTCGATCCAATATTTCAAAAAAATCTCCGCCCCTACTGGCGACGGAATGGCGATGACGCGAACGCACTCCTCCGCAAATCCGCCGCCGATTACGGACTCACTCTAAAGCGTTGCACGAAATTCGATAACGATTTAATGGCCGCACTCACCAAAGCCGGCGGTGCGCAATATGCCAAAATTTGCGCGCTCGCCTATCGCCAATGTTACGCCGCCAACAAAGTTGTCGCCGACGAAAATGGCCAACCGCTCATGTTCCCCAAAGAAAATTTCTCCAACGGCTGCATCGGCACCGTCGACGTTATCTATCCAATGGCCCCGCAATTCCTTTTCTTCAGCCCCTCGCTCACCAAGGCCATGCTCGTGCCTATCCTCGACTACGCCGCGTCACCGCGCTGGCGTTGGCCCTTCGCTCCGCACGACCTCGGCACCTACCCGCTCGCCAATGGTCAAGTTTACGGCGGCGGCGAGCGTACTGAAGAAAACCAAATGCCCGTCGAAGAAACGGGCAACATGCTCATCATGCTCGCCGCGCTCGCCCAAGTCGAAGGCAACGCCGATTTCTGTGGCAAATACTGGCCCATGCTGGACAAATGGGCTGATTATCTGAAGGCAAAAGGGTTTGATCCCGAAAACCAACTTTGCACTGATGACTTCGCCGGTCACCTCGCGCACAACGTCAACCTGTCCGCCAAAGCCATCTGCGGCCTCGGCGCGTACGCTCGCCTCTGCGAAATGCGTGGCCAAAAAGAAAAAGCGCGCGACCTCATGCAACTGGCGCACGAATTCGCCGATCGCTGGACCAAAGAGGCTGACGATGGCGACCACTTCCGCCTCGCTTTCGACAAACCCGGCACGTGGAGTCAAAAATACAACTTGGTCTGGGACAAAATCCTCAACCTCCACCTCTTCCCAGCCGAGACCTTGCGCAAAGAAATGGACTTTTACAAAACCAAATTAAACACCTACGGCCTCCCGCTCGACATCCGCAAAGATTACACAAAAACCGACTGGACCCTCTGGACCGCAACGCTGACGCAAGGCCGTTCCGACTTCGACACCCTAGTCAATCCCGTCTACAAATTCCTGAACGAAAGCCCGAGTCGCGTCCCATTGACCGACTGGTATAACACGAAGACCGGCAAAATGGTTGGATTCCAGGCCCGCTCCGTCGTCGGCGGCGTCTACCTCCAAATGCTCTACGACCAACCCACCTGGAAAAAATGGTCACATCACGATAAAACCAAACTCCACCAATACGCTCCCCTACCCAGCGCACAAAAGATCGCCAATTAGTTTTGGACGGAACGCAAATTTTGCGCGACGAATTTCTCGATCGCATCAGTCGCGAGTTGATGGGCGTATTCGTTTGGATGCGCGTCGAAGCGGTTTACGGTTAATTTCGTGGGCGCTTCGTTGCTGTAGACGGAGAGCAAATCCAGATGCTGCACGTTCTCAGCTTTCCAAAACTCATCCAACTGTTTGTGGACCGCCCCGTACGGATAGTTTGGTCCGACCGCATTCACAAATGGGAACGTAACAACCGTCAATTTACCTCCATGCGACTGGATCAGGTCGCGCAATTCGCGCAATAGTTTAGTTTCTTTGTCCCAAACTTCTCCGCGAAATCCGTCGCCAATAAAGCCGTAATAATTCTTCGTGTACGGATTCCGCATGATCTGCCAGTGCGAATAGAGGAAATTGACGAAATAACTGTTTTGGATCAGCCAGCCACTGTGGCGAATGTCCTCTTCAGCACTTCTCACCGAATCCATCCAGTGCGGCATCAAATCGGAAACATCGTTGAGACAAAAGACCAGGACTACATTGTCGAACTGATAGTTTTGGGCAACCTCGTATTTGAGGAAATCCAATTCCGAGTCGGTGTCCCAGCCGAGGTCGGCTAGCATGTGAATTTCCCAGTCGGGCCGACGAGAACGAATCCGGTTCACGAACCTGTCCTCGATGTTTTTGATGCCCTGTCCGGCGGTAAACGAATCGCCTAAAAAACTAACGCGCCGTTTTCCCGGTCCGACCGGCTGGTAATAATTGACATTGTCCCTGCAACCGAGCCCGTTCCTGGTGTTCCAATAGCGTGAAAACCAACGCCGGCTCACTCGCGAAAAGTTGATGGAATCGGTCGTGTCCTGAAAGAAGCGGAAGTATACTTCTCCTGACAACAAACCCAACGACAGTAAAAAAACCAAGACGGCGGAATTCCCGAGAACAAGCGAAGCCCAACTGGTTTTTCTTTTTTTCTTCGACACGCGCTTTTGATTGCGGCGTGTCAGCACGAACAATAGAAACCCCATCAATACCGGTGTGGTCGCGAATAAAACGAGCACGGTATTCTCGCCCATAAATTAAAAGAGCGAGTAAACAAACGGCGCAAACCCAGTTCCGGAAAGAAACACCAGCAAACCCAAAATCAGCAGGCAGATCACGACGGGCAACAGCCACCACTTCTTATTCGCGCTTAAAAACCCAAAGAACTCCCTCACGATTCCGTGCTTGTCGACTTCCTGCGCTGCTTTCTCAAATTCGTTCAGTTCGGGGGCTTTCATACATTTCAACTTTCAATATTGACGGAAATACCGCCGGACATCGGTCGGCATTTCTTTTGCGATCCAATAAGACGTTGCGTTCGCCGGTTTGAATCGGCGCAACCGGTCCCGGCCGGACATGCGAAATATCAAGGCTACGGGGGTGATAATACAATAGAACATCAATGCCAATGCAACCTGAGAAATGACCCATCCGACCGGAAATGCAGCCACCATCCAGACGACAAAAATCCAACGGAAAACGACTGGCACCAGCCAATTAAACGCGACACCAACGACTGCCGTAACCCCAAGCCACATCGCCGGCTTCGTATGATGCTGAATCGCAAATTTACAAATCGCCAATGCGCCGAAGAAAATCACCCAACCCCACGCAAATTGCCGTAAGGTTTTGGAATCAGGTTTCAGGAGATGACGTGGAAATTCCATAAACGTGATCAATCGAGTTCAAACTGCGCCATATATTTAGCGCGCTCTTCGACGCTGAGAGAATTGTTAATTTGCGACTTCTGCAAAACGAAATCTTCCAGGACCAGCACGTCAATGTGGGTCGCCAAAAAACAGCGATACGCCTCTTCCGGCGTGCAAACGATCGGCTCGCCGCGAACGTTGTAGCTGGTGTTCACAAGCACCGGACAACCCGTCCTCTGTTCAAATGCTTTGAGCAATCGATAGAACCTTCCGTGTCGCTCCTCATCCACCGTCTGCACACGCGCACTGTAATCAACGTGCGTCACCGCCGGAATCGTCGAACGCACAAACCCAACGCGCTTGCGCAAATCGGGATCGTTCGTCATCGCCAACGCCTCATCGGGGTTGAGCGCCTTGCGGTGTTTTTCCAAGACTGGCGCAACATGAAGCATGTATGGATTCTCCTGGCCCAAACGCATGCAAAAATATTCGTGCGCCTTCTCCCGCAAGACCACCGGCGCGAACGGACGAAAGCTTTCGCGGAATTTGATCTTCAAATTCATGTCCGCCTGCATCTTCGGATTCCGAGGATCGCCGAGAATCGAACGACAACCCAGCGCGCGCGGACCGAATTCCATGCGACCCTGAAACCATCCGATAATTTTTCCCCGTTCCAACTGCGAGACGATCGCTTCAATCAACTCCGACTCGCGTTTAAACTGCTCGTGAGGCGCGTTAACTTTTACAAGAAAATCGCCAATCGCTTCGTTTGAATATCGCGGCCCCAGTAAACTACCCTTTTGCTTATCTATCCCGGTGCCTCGTCGCGGTTTGTTCAGCAGCTGATGCCAGACAAACAGCGCCGCGCCCAAAGCGCCGCCGGCATCACCAGCCGCCGGCTGTATCCAAATATTCTCAAATGGGCCTTCGCGCGAAAGTCGTCCGTTCGCCACGCAGTTCAACGCGACGCCTCCCGCGAGAACCAGATTCTTTTCGCCAGTGCGACGATGAATCTCTTCGCCCATCCGCAGCATCGCTTCTTCGGCGACGCATTGAATGCTCGCGGCCAGGTCCATGTGTCGCTGTTCGAGATTGGCTTCTGGCGGGCGCGGCGGTCCACCAAAAAGGCGATCGAACCGCTCGTTCGTCATCGTCAGTCCCTGGCAGTAATTGAAATACTCCATGTTCATCCAAAGACTGCCGTCCGGTTTCAAATCAATCAGGTGCTCGAAAATCAGATCGCGATAAATCGGTTTCCCGTATGGCGCCAACCCCATCAACTTGTATTCGCCACTGTTGACTTTGAACCCGCAGTAATAAGTAAACGCGGAATACAACAACCCAAGCGAATGGGGAAATTCAAATTGCGCATCGAGCCGAATCCGGTTTCCTTCACCGACACCGAAGGTGCACGAGCACCACTCCCCTACCCCATCGACCGTTAGGATTGCCGCCTTTTCAAACGGGCTGGGAAAAAACGCGCTTGCCGCATGACTTTCGTGGTGCTCGACAAAGACAAGCTTTGCTCGTTCGGCGGCCGGAAGATTGCTTCGAATCGTCCGCTTCAAAAACAATTTTTCCTTCAACCAAACCGGAAGCGCTTCGCGGAAACTTCGAAATCCCTTGGGCGCAAAACCTAAATAGGTTTCCAGGAGACGATCGAATTTCAACAGCGGCTTTTCGTAATAGGCGATGTAGTCGAGATCCTTGTCAGAGATTCGATTTCCATGGTTCGCGCTTTCCTCGAGACAATACCGCGCCGCAAGCGCCGGAAATCCAGAATCATGTTTCTTTCGGCTGAACCGTTCTTCCTGCGCAGCCGCAACAATGTCTCCATCCACCACCAGCGCCGCTGCGCTGTCGTGGTAGAAAGCCGAAATGCCAAGGATTGCGGTCGATGACGTGCCTGTCATCGGACCAGCAGATACTGGTGACGAATTGTTCACTTGGGAGTTTCGATCACGATTCTAAACAAACCCCCGGCAAAATCAACGATTCGTCCACGTTGATTTGGGAAACTGCACGACGAAGCAATTCCCCTTTACCAACTCACCAACGAAGGGCAACTTTCCATGCTTATGATGACTCGTTCACGTCGCCGACAAATACTCATAATCTCTTGGTGTGCGGTTACCGCATTAGTGGCAGCGATGACAAGTCATTTGCAGCTCGCTAACGCTACGGCGCCCACAACTGACGAAATCATCGTCTGCGGCGAACGATTCCACACCGGCGTGCCCATTGTCCTCTGGACCGATCAAGGCGGTTACAATTTTCACTACACCAAAGCTCCCGTCGGCACACCCGCGGAGCGCATACCCAGTCGCGTCCGCCAGGCTCCGTTGACCGACGAGCAAATCGCCGAGGTTCGCCGCGATGGTTGGACGCCTGAATTGCTGCGCCAAAACGTGGACCAGTTCGTCATCCACTACTCGGTAGATCCGACCAGTCGAGACACTTTCAACACGCTCGTTAAACGCCATCTGTCCGTCCAATTCATGCTCGATCTCGACGGCACCCTCTATCAAACAATGGATGCACAGGAAGAAGCGCCGCACGCCACCAAAGCCAACGGCAGATCAGTCGGTATCGAAATCGCTAATCTTGGCGCTCGCATCGGTAGCACTGCGGACCTGGACGAGTGGTATAAAAAAGATGCCGCTGGTCAAACCGTGATCAAGGTTCCGACCCAACTGGTCGACAAAGACGGTCACGCGACCCCATACACCAGCGGAATCCGCACCAAAGATTTTCATGGCCACCCCGCGCGCTCGCAAATCATCAAAGGCATCGTCCAAGGCAAAGAATATCAGCAATACGATCTCACCCCACAGCAATACAACTCACTCATCCACCTCACCGCAGCGTTGTGCACCGCCTTCCCAAAAATAACCTGTGAATATCCACGACAAAAACCGGCGTTCGGTCCACCCACGCCGCAAATAATCAAAACAGGGCCCGCCGCACATCCAAATGCCCTCGCCACGTTGAACGAACCAGGCGTCTTAATCCCGCACGTACTCACCGCGGATCAATACGAAGTTTATCAAGGCATTCTCGGCCACTACCACGTCCAACTCGACAAACAAGACCCCGGCCCGGCGTTCCAATGGGATTACGTCATCAACAGCGCGCGAAAACTCCTGACATCGCAAGCCCTCGCCGCCAACGTCGCGGCCCGTGGCAAACCGGCGCGTTTTATCCCCAGCGTTCCGGCGCCAAAAACTACCGGGAAGTAAAATAGTCAGGCCGACTCGTTGAACGGCGTCATCCATGAACACCTTCAGCAAGTCGAAATAACAGTCCCGATGAATCCCAAGGTTGATAAATTTCTAACGACAGCCAAAAAGTGGCAGCCTGAAATGGCGAAACTGAGAAACATACTGCTCAGCTCTGGCCTAACTGAAGAACTGAAGTGGGGTAAGCCTTGTTACACGTTTCAGGACAGTAACGTAGTTATCATACAGGGTTTTAAAGAATACTGTGCTCTTCTCTTTTGCAAAGGCACCTTATTGAAAGACGCCAAAGGCATCCTAATCCAACAAACCGAAAACGTGCAGGCGGCGCGTCAGATTCGGTTCACCGATATTCGAGAAATAGCTGACATGGAACCAATGGTGAAGGCCTACGTTTATGAAGCGATTGAAGTGGAAAAAGCTGGTTTGGAAATAATTTACAAGAAGCCTTCAGAATTTTCGATTCCTGAAGAACTTCAAAATAAATTCCATAAAAAGCCTGCCCTCAAAGCTGCTTTCAACGCCCTAACGCCCGGACGGCAACGAGGATACCTTCTTTATTTTTCTGGGGCCAAACAATCCAAAACCCGTGAGACGAGAATTGATAAATGCATGCCCCAAATTCTAAAGGGAAAGGGATTAAATGATTAGCGACACCACCAAACGTTCGATTCTTCGCTGGATCCACTTTGTCTTCAGCATTCCGATCATCGGCTATATTTATAGCCCGTTCAAAGAACTTCCAAACTACGCCCCAATTGTTCGGTTCGTTGCGGTTCCTGTCATAGTCCTTACGGGATTGTGGATGTGGAAAGGCCATGTCGTTCGACGACTTATTTCGAAATGATGGACTACGTCCGACTGAATTAAACGGCACATTATACTTGCCGCCCAGATCACCTTTTCGGGCCGCTATCCAACATTTGACACGCGCTCTTTTCAGTTGCCTATCTGTTCTAGAAGCTTAGAATGGGCCTAGCAACCCGGACAACACGTACCATGTATTTTGGAACTGACTATCATCCGGAACACTGGGTCCATCCTTACGCGGGAACTCCCGACGATCCCGAAGCACGCTGGAGGCGCGACCTCGAACTCATGGTCTCCGCCGGCATCAACGTCGTCCGCATCGGCGAATTTGTCTGGGGCCTCTGCGAACCCAAAGAAGGCGAATACGATTTCAAATGGCTCAAGCGCGTGATGGACCTGATGGCCGAAGCAGACATCAAAGTCGTCCTCAGCACACCCACGGCCGTTCCTCCAATCTGGTTGACCAAAAAACATCCTGAGATTTTGCCCGTCAACGAACACGGCATCGCGTTGAACCCAGGAACTCGGCATACCTGCTGTCTCAATTCAGATATTTATTGGGATTACTCCAAAAAAATCGTCCGCGCCATGGCCGAAGAACTCGGCAAACATCAACAACTGATCGCATGGCAAATCGACAACAACATCGGCGCGCACTCGATGGTCCCCTGTTTCAACAAAGAAACCCAACGCGACTGGCACGCCTGGCTGAAGGCCAAATACCAAACCGTCGAGAAACTCAACGACATGCTCGGCCTCCGTTTCTGGAGCCAGACAGTCGGCGATTTCAGCGAACTACCGATGCCGATGATCGCGCCGGATGTCCACAACTCCGCGCTCTTGCTCGACTGGCGCCGCTTCACCAGCGACACGATTGTCGCGTTCGTCCGCATGCAAGCCGATCTGCTGCACGAACTGACGCCAAACGCTCCGGTCACTTCAAATATTCGAACCTTTGGCCAACGCCTTGATTTGTTCGATGTCGCGGACGCGCTCGATTTCGTCTCGCTCAACAGCAACGCGACCGTCAAAACCAAATCCGCCGAAAACGCCTGCGAAGTCGATTTCCTGCGGTCGCTCAAAAAAACCGGCATCAAAATGCCCGACGACGACCAGGGATTTTGGGTCATCGAACAAAAAGCCGGCCACGTCAATTGGCAAGACATCAACGCCCTCGTCCGGCCCGAAGTCGTTCGCCTCTTTACCTATCAACTGATCTCACGCGGTGCTGATGGCATCCTCTTCTTTTATTGGCGTCAGCCTCGCATCGGTCCCGAGAAATTTTACGGCGGCGTGCTCAGCCACGATGGCCGTGGCGAAAATCGCGTCTATAAAGAAATCAGCCACATCGGCGAAGAAATTCGTAGACTCGGTCCCGCTTTGAAGGGGACAAAAGTGAAGGCCGACGTCTGCATTTTGTATTCGCACGAAAACGATTGGACGCTTTTGATGCCGCGCCAACCCAATCGTCATTTCAACCTGCGCCATCACGTGCAGATGTTCCACACCGCTTTGCACGATCGCAATATCCCGGTCGATTTCGCGCGCCCGACCGAAGATCTGTCCCAATACAAAATCGTCATCGCACCATCGTTACACATGCTGGCCGGTGGCGAGGCCGATGCGTTGAAACTTTACGTTCACAACGGCGGCACACTCGTCGCCACCTGCAACACAGGCCTGATCGACGAACACCATATCGCGACCGATAGCGGTTTTCCTCACGACATGACCGATCTGTTCGGGCTCGAGATCGAAGAGTTCGACCAATTGGCGCCGGATGAAGATAACCATCTCGCATTCCGCGGCACATTCCACACCAGCCATCTCCATTCGGCAAAGCTGTGGTGTGATTTGATCGAGCCAAAGGGCTGCCAAATCCTCGCCACCTACACGAAGGATTTTTACGCGGGCAAACCGGCCATGACGATGAACAACTTCGGCGCCGGCAAAGCCATCTATATCGGCACGACGTCACAGCAGAATTTCTACTTCGACCTCGTCGCCTGGTTGCGCCAGCTTTGCAACCTCCATCCGTTGCTCAAAGTGCCCGACACAATTGAAGTTAGCCTGCGCCAGAACGCAGAGACCAAAGTATATTTCTTGCTGAATCACCAGAACACTTCGATTAGAATCACCTTCTTTAAACCGATGCACGATTTTCTGACCGGCCGCACCTTCGAAGGCAATTTTGATCTTCCGCCCCATGGCGTGCTCGTGCTCGACGAACGCCTCGCCGAAAAACCGGCCGAACGGTCAGCCACCACCGGCGAAGCTGCTGCACCCGAAGCCGTGCCTGCATAAGAGTAATGTCCCTCTCCTTCCCATATCGCGCCGAAGAAAGTCTCGGCAAAAAAAGATTTCGTGCCGCGCAATCCTCCGCCCGCGACCGAACCCTCGCCGCATGGCGCGGTTGGTCGTGGAAAATCGCGGAAGACGACCGCAAAAAAACCAGCACAACCGCCGGAGACGCGCTCAAGGGCGTGTTGAAGAGCCTCAAAATCGATCAACGCCTCGCCGAGACCGAAGTGCTCAAAGTCTGGACCAGCCAGATGGACCCGAACGTCGCTGCACACGCCCATCCCGTCGGTCTGCGCAACGGCACGCTCATGGTCGTCGTCGACAGCCCCGTCTGGCTCTCCGAAATCGTCCGCTATCGCCGCCGCGAAATCCTCGAGCGCCTGCAAAACAGCTTCGGTCGCGACGTCATCGCCCGAATTTCCTTCCGCATTGGTTAGATTATTCTGAGGAGAGGGCTGAGGAATTTTCACATGATTCCCCAAATCAGGTTGTCGGCTCTTTGCGAAACCTGATAAAGTGGCGCCGACATGAACGTCGACTCAGTCTCGCTCGCCCTGCAAAACATCACCGAGACAAAGCACCTGTTGCAGACGCTCATCACCTCCTCCGAATCCTTCGACTACATCAAAGCCAAAGCCACCCTCGACCTCCTCGACAAAAAAGTTAAGCACTTGGCCAAAGTTCAGAGACAGCTCCAGGCCACAAATCGTGTCTCTGCTGCGAACGTCCGCGTCGTAGATTTCTCCGCAGGAGCTTAATTCCGCGCGACAGCGTCTTGGACTGCGGCAGCCCTCTGCCGCTTTCTCATTTCGGTGAAAACACGCCATCGACAGATAATCTTTGTTCGGCCCATCAAAAGCTCTTGCGACTCCGCCTCTCCACCGGCATAACACCACACACATGACCGCAAGAATCCTGGCATTCATTTTTGCCACAACCGTTCTCACCACCATGGCAGACGATTTACGCATCGGCATGATCGGCCTCGACACCTCCCACTGCGTCGAGTTCACCCGCCGCATCAACGACCCGAAAAACAAAAACCACGTCGAAGGCGGTAAAATCGTCGCCGCATTCAAAGGCGGCAGCGAAGACATGCCCACCGACAGCATGAAACGCATCCCGCCTTACGCCAAGGAACTCGAAGAAAAATGGGGCGTGAAAATGTACGACTCCGTCGACGCCCTCGTCAAAGATGTCGACGTGGTAATGATTGAAAGCATCGACGGCCGCAAACATCTCGAACAAGCCATCCCTGCGATGAAAGCCGGCAAACGCATATTCATCGACAAACCCGTCGCCGGCTCCTTGCGCGAAGCGCTCGAAATCTACGCCGCCGCAAAACAATATAACGTCCCCGTCTTCAGCGGTTCATCGCTGCGCTACTATCCGAATCTCCAGACGATGAAACACACCGACGTCGGCGAGTTGAGAGGCGCGTATTCGACCGGCCCCGCTCACCTGGAAAAACACCATCCCGACCTCTACTGGTATGGCATCCACCCCACCGAAGCCCTCTACACCATCATGGGCACCGGCTGCGAAACCGTCGTCTGCACCGCCACACCCGACACTCACGTCGTCACCGGCGTCTGGAAAGATGGTAAAGTCGCAACCTTGCGCGGCATGCGCAGTGGCGTCGAACCTTATCGCGTAAGCGTCTACGGAAGCAAAAAAGTTTTAGACGAACAACTCGCCGGCGACTACACACCGTTTCTGCGGGAAGTTATAAAATTCCTGCAAACCGGCATCGCCCCCGTCCCTGCCGACGAAACCATCGAAATCTACGCCTTCATGGAAGCAGCCGACGAAAGCAAACGTGAAGGCGGCAAACCGGTGCGCCTTGCTGACGTAATCGAGAAGAACAAACCCTAAAAGCTGAAAACCATCGTTCGTTTGGTCGTTGGATCGATCGGTATCTCTGCCATGTAAGCCGGCACTAAATCGCTCCATCCCTTCGGCGACGACTTGTGTTCCAATTCAAACGCGCGCATCGCCAACCGCACTCGCAAGGCATCGACGATCACAATCACCGAATCGTATTTCCCTTTGGCCCGCGCAATCACCAGGTCTTCCGGATGCAAAATCTTGGCCTTGATCATTTCAGCCAGGCGCATCATTTCCATTCGGAAAACTCCAACTTGTAGCCGGCCGTAAGCATCGGCCCATTTTTTCTCTTGTTGCAACGTCAGCTCAAAAGGCTGCCGGTTCGTTTTCCACGTTTCTAAATCAGCTAAAACAAATCGGCAGTCGTTCACGTCCAATTTTGGCGCGACGGAATTCAGTGCCGTTAGAGCAATCCGCTCGTCCGCCAATGAAACCAGCGAGTCGATAAGCAGCCCCCCGTGCGCCACCGCAGAACCAAATTTCAATCCATCCAAGTACAATTTCAGGGCATCAAGATTGCGACCTTCTTGCTCCGCCACATAACCTGCGCACGAAATCAAATGTGCAATCTGCTTCGCTTTTGGCAAATCACGATTGTAGTGCTCCGTCAGCCAGTTGTCGGAGAATTGAAATGGCACCGCCCACTGGCTTGTCAGTGCACCTCGGATAATCGGAATTATGGCTTCGTTGTTGGTGGCGTAGTGCTTGGCTCGGGCCAACGAAAAATCTTTATCTCCTCGCGCGGGCGGCTCGTCCGAGTTCATCACAAACGCCGGACTCACAGCAATGCTGTCATATCCGTTCGGTACCGGCAGGGCAACGACAACAGCAGGCGGTGGAGACCGCAACATATAGAACACTGCGCCAACCACAATCACTGACGCAACTAAGCCAAAACAAATCCTCCGCTTCAAAACAGTCATCGTTAATCATCGCCGCTTCTGTGTCGTGATTGCATGCAACTGTTTCGTTGCTTCACCCACTCAAGTAGCTCGTCGACTTGCCTGAAGTTAACGTCGTTCCCCCGCGGAACACCAGCCTTGATCGCCGCCGCCAGCCCCAGCCAACTTTCGCGATCTTCAAACGCGGACGTTCAAAATTGTGTTTTCAAGTACACAGTGGCGGTTTATATCTCGCGCGGCGAATGGTTCACCATCGCTCATCCGAACAACTATGAAAACATCCTGCTTCTTTTGCATGTTGGCAGTCAGTGCTCATGTTTCACTCGCTCAGTCACAAAAACCTGAAGTATTCGCGTCAGCCGGTGACATCACTGACAATCGCTCTTCCGGCACATTTTCGGGCGATTGTACCGTTGAGATCAAGTTCACCGGAGATACTGCGGCCACTGCGTCGAGCGTCCGCGAAGTGCGCATCACCAAAGCAATCGATGAAACAGGACGTGACCTGAAGTCGGACGAAAAAAAGCATTTCAGCGGATTCGCCGATAATAACCGAAGCGGTCAAACGGTCCTTAAGAAAGAAGTAACGCTAAAAAACCCCTCGCGAAACGCGCATGTAATCAAACTCATTGAAGGCGAAGCCTCATTCTTTTCGCCAACCGAGTCAAACGGCGGCAAAACAATTATCAAGGACGCCTTGGCGCATCCCGGGGAACCATTTGATAACCCGACGCCGAAGCAGCTCAAAATCCAGATTACGTATCACACAAAAGAAAGCGTCGAAGCGGCAAAACAGAAAAAGAAAGCCAGCGCAACGGCGGGTGACAAAATCGGTGAGGGTCTAGCCGACGCTTTTGGAAGCATGTTCTCCAGTTTCGGTAACTCATCCCGCGAAAAAGGTTCCGTCGATCTGCAAATCAATGATCCCGACAAACGCTTTGTCAAAGTTGAATTCCTGGACACCAACGGCAAACCTCTCGAATCGCAAGGTCAAATGAGTTACGGCGACTTCCATCACTACGGTTTGAAAACCGCACCACCGACAGGATTACAAATGGTCCTCTACCTGGCGACTTCCGATGCCTCCGTGAACGTGCCGTTTAAACTGGAGAACATCCCGATCCCATAAATCGCGAGTGTAACTCGTGCTTCTGACGCGCGTTGAAGTTACAAACAAGCGCTCACAAACTGCGCTATAGCCAGAATTCCTACCGACATGGCGATAAACCAAAGAGGCTTCTTCTTCGTCACAGTACAAAGCGACGCCATCGCTATAGAAACGGAAAACAGCGATATCACCGACGCCATTTTCGCTCCTCGCCCCCGGGCAACATCGCGCGTCTTTTCAAAACCTTCCGCCTTGGCCTTTATATCGGCCTTTTCCTTGTCATAGCGAGCCGCTCTTTCAGCCAATTGCTTTTGAAGCTGCTCGCTTTTCTCGTTACCCGGCTGAGTTGCTGCCAGATTTTGGACTGATTGATCCAGATGCTGCTTAATCGATTTTGCCTGGTAAAATGCCCATTGATCCGAAGCCCACGCCTGATTCATAACGACAGCGCTCGAAAACTTCCCGGCCCATTGCGCTGCGGTTGCCGCCGCGACCGCAAGCACCACAATCGTCAACGACACATACTTGATCCATGCTTCCCGTTTCTCCTTTTCCTTGGTGGCACCGCGATCTGCCTTCAGATCGACAATAAACTGCTTCAATTCACTAATTTCTTTTTGAAGATCATCCATAAAATAACTACCTCGCTCTAAACGAGCCCGTTCCAGTAACCAAATGCCGCGTGCAACTCAATAAAAAACAAACTCAGGGGCCCTTCTCTCATTTTTGGCTAACAGAAACGGCAAATTTATTTTAAGCGGCTGCCCTACATCAAATCCCTTCGGGCGATCGATCCCATCACTAGCCTACAAATTCTTACCTTTGGTCTCCACGACTCCACGATTCGCTGTCCGAACCTAAAAAAACAAAAAAGCCGAAACGAAAAGTTCGTTTCGGCTTTTAATGAAAGATCTGGCGCCAACCTACTCTCGCAGAACCTATAGAACTACTACCATCGGCAAGACTGTGTTTGACGGCCGTGTTCGGGATGGGAACGGGTCGGACCACAGCTTTATGGGCACCAAAAAATCGTTTGGTCAGTAGCAATCGATTTTGCAATTGCTACGCGCGGGCTCTGCCGCGTTGACCGAGATTTAAATACTTTTGGCCAGTGCTTTCAATTCATCAGTTAACCAGCGGAGTAACGAGAAAACAGTCTCATCACCCACCCTGCTGAACCGATCGCACGGACCGAGATTTTAAAGATCATACCTGGCAAAGCTCAGGAAAACTTCTCTGAAAACTATACGTAGACTTGGGAGCATATTACAACTCGCGAGTTTAAATTACGCTTTTTTCCTTTGTGGGAAAAAAAAGCGATCAAGCCGCACGACCGATTAGTATTAGTCCGCTAAAAGAATTACTTCTCTTGCACGCCTAACCTATCAACCCGGTAGTCTACCCGGGGTCTTTAGGGAACTTACGTTCCGGGAAACATTATCTTGGGATGAGCTTGGCACTTAGATGCTTTCAGCGCTTATCTCTTCCGCATATGGCTACGCAGCGCTGCCCCGGACAGGACAACTGCCACACCAGAAGTGCGTCATTCTCGGTCCTCTCGTACTAGAGAATGAACCCCTCAAGTTTCCTGCGCCCACAGTGGATAAGGACCGAACTGTCTCACGACGTTCTGAACCCAGCTCGCGTACCGCTTTAACCGGCGAACAGCCGGACCCTTGGGACCTTCTCCAGCCCCAGGATGCGATGAGCCGACATCGAGGTGCCAAACCGGATCGTCGATATGAACTCTTGGATCCGATCAGCCTGTTATCCCTAGCGTACCTTTTGTCCGTTGAGCGACGACAATTCCACATTCTATCGTCGGATCATTTGGGCCTGCTTTCGCACCTGCTCGACTTGTTGGTCTCGCAGTTAACCTGGCTTCTATCCATACACTCAACGCATGGTTGCAAACCATGCTGAGCCAAGCATCGCGCTCCTCCGTTACTCTTTGGGAGGAAACCGCCCCAGTCAAACTGACCCGCACGCACTGTCCCCCAGCTGGCTAACAGCTTGAGGTTAGAATCCTAATTAACGAAGAGTGGTGTTTCACATTGCGACTCCACCCTGACCTAAATCAGGGCTTCAAAGTCTCCCACCTACGCTAAGCATCATTAATCAGAACACAATACGAGCTTACAGTAAAGGTGCATAGGGTCTTTCCGTCCTACTGCGGGCATGCGGCATCTTCACCGCAATTACAGTTTCGCCGAGATCCTCTCCGAGACAGCGGATCAGTCGTTACACGATTCGTGCAGGTCGGAACTTACCCGACAAGGAATTTCGCTACCTTAGGACCGTTATAGTTACGGCCGACATTCACTGGGACTTAGGTTCCGAGCTTCGCCTTGCGGCTAACAAGTTGCCTTGATCTTTCAGCATTGGTCACGTGTCACTCCCTATACGTCGTCTTGACGACTTTGCAGAGAGCTGTGTTTTTGTTAAACAGTCGCTAATCCCACTTTATTGAAACCTGTCTTGCGACAGGCACCTCTTCTCCCGAAGTTACGAGGCTATTTATGCCGAGTTCCTTAGAGAGGTCTCTCTCGCGCGCCTTGGTATACTCTACCCACCCACCTGTGTCGGTTTACGGTACGGGTAACTGGGGGAACAACTCGGGAACTTTTCTAGGCACGACTGCTAGAGATACGCTTCGCCCGAAGGCTAAGCTCACGATTCGATCGGTTAATCTCCTTACGTCATGCTAATTCCCGGTCTTAATCCCAGCCAGCGCAGGAATATTTAACCTGCTGTGCATCGATTACGCCTTACGGCCTCATCTTAGCTCCCGGCTAACCCTGGGGGGACGAACCTGGCCCAGGAAACCTTGGGTTTACGGCGACCAGAATTCTCATCTGGTTTATCGCTACTCGTGTCTGCATTCTCACTAATCTGCGCTCCACCGTCCTTTACAGTAAGGCTTCACTGCACAGATTACGCTCTCCTACCACTCATCACTTTCGAAAAAGAAATGAATCCATAGCTTCGGTATATAGTTTAATCGCCAATCATTTTCGGCGCGACATCGCTCGATGAGTCAGCTATTACGCACTGTTTAAATGATGGCTGCCTCTAAGCCAACATCCTCACTGTCTAAGCAACGTCACATCCTTTCCACTTAACTATATTTAGGCACCTTAGCTGATGGTCTGGGCTGTTGCCCTCTCGGCTACGAAGCTTATCCCTCGCAGCCTGATTCCTATGATACTGAGACCAGTAGAATTCGGAGTTTGATTGGTTTTGGCAGCCTGGTGGGGCCCCTAAGCCATTCAGTGCTCTACCTCTACTGGGTACTTCCATAAGACTCGCCCTCAAGCGATTTCGGAGAGAACCAGCTATCACGGGGTTTGATTAGTCTTTCGCTCCTACTCTCAAGTCATCTCAGAATTTTTCAACATTCACGAGTTCGGTCCTCCACTGCATGTTACTGCAGCTTCAACCTGCTCAAGAGTAGATCACCTCCGCTTCGGGTCTATTACCAGCGACTGGGCGCACATTTCGTACTCGCTTTCGCTTCGCCTCCACTGCAGAGCAGCTTAGGCTGGCCACTGATAATAACTCGCAGACTCATTATGCAAAAGGCAAGCAGTCACTGTCCGAAGACAGCTCCTACACATTGTATGCAATCGGTTTCAGGTTCTATTTCACTCCCCTAACAGGGGTTCTTTTCGCCTTTCCCTCGCGGTACTTGTTCACTATCGGTTGCCAAGGAGTATTTAGCCTTATCCCGTGGTCGGGACAGATTCATGCAGAGTTTCACGTGCACCGCATTACTTGGGATACCTCTAGGGAGCTTTGAGTTTTCGCACACCCGGCTGTCACGGTCTATGGCCGATTTTTCCACATCGTTATGCTAACTCTCTACTTCCCATATCAAGGTCCCGCAACCCCGGAAGGATAAATCCCTCCGGTTTAGGCTGTTCCGCTTTCGCTCGCCACTACTTACGGAATCACATTCGTTTTCTTCTCCTGGGGTTACTGAGATGTTTCACTTCACCCCGTTTCGCTTCGCCAGACTATGAATTCATCTGGTCGATAATTGGCTGTTACACCAACTGGGTTGTCCCATTCGGAAATCCACGGATCAAAGCCTGTTTAGCGGCTCCCCGTGGCTTATCGCAACTTGCTACGTCCTTCATCGCCTCTTGGCACCAAGGCATCCACCGTATTGCACTTAGTAGCTTGATCACAAAGTTAGACCTCGTTCTCCTCATTGCTGAAGAAAACAAGATTACTCAGCGAATTGTAATTATTTATGCCCTTTATTATCTACGTATAGTTGTCAAAGAACTTTCCCGGCTTTAATCGCTCGAGGGTTTTAAACCCCGAACAATCTCTTCCAGGCAAAATTTTATCAAGTGGTGGGCGTGACTGGATTCGAACCAGTGACCCTGCGCTTATCAAGCGCATGCTCTAACCAACTGAGCTACACGCCCATTAAAGTGTTGGTGGAGCTGAGGAGAGTCGAACTCCTGACCTATAGCTTGCAAAGCTACCGCTCTACCAACTGAGCTACAGCCCCAACACTTACGATTACTTTTGAGATTCCGATTTGAACCCGCGCCTTGCGACGCGTCAATCGTAAATCGTCAAACGCAAATCGTAAATTTACGAGTTCGATCTCTTCCACTTGTTAAAGAACAAAAGTCCGCTCCGCAATGTTTAACGTTGCTGATCGAACCGAACGCATCCATTTGCGTTCCGGCTATTGAAAGCCCATTGAAATCTGAATTGTGCGAATAGATTGAGCCAAAATCTGTGATTTCAAATTTAACTCTGAAATCTCAGACCGACCTAGGAACGATGGTTAGAAACCGAAGTTTCACCCATCTCCATGTTCTCCTTAGAAAGGAGGTGATCCAGCCGCAGGTTCCCCTACGGCTACCTTGTTACGACTTCATCCCAATCACCACCCATACCTTCGGCATCTGTCTCTCTTGCGAGTTAACACGACGACTTCGGGTACAAGCGGCTTTCATGATGTGACGGGCGGTGTGTACAAGGCCTGGGAACGTATTCACGGCGCCGTAGCTGATGCGCCATTACTAGCGATTCCAGCTTCATGAAGGCGAGTTGCAGCCTTCAATCTGAACTGGGCCCGGTTTTTGGGGATTTGCTCCACCTTGCGGTCTTGCTTCCCTTTGTGCCGGGCATTGTAGTACGTGTGCAGCCCTGGCCGTAAGGGCCATACTGACTTGACGTCATCCCCACCTTCCTCCTCATTTAGATGAGGCAGTCTGTCCAGAGTGCTCCAGCCTCTCGGCCGGGTGGCAACAGGACACAGGGGTTGCGCTCGTTGCGGGACTTAACCCAACATCTCACGACACGAGCTGACGACAGCCATGCAGCACCTGTGCACACTGGTATTGCTACCTCGTCCCACTTTCATGGTTCTACTATGTGCATGTCAAGGCCAGGTAAGGTTCTTCGCGTTGCATCGAATTAAGCCACATACTCCACCGCTTGTGCAGGCCCCCGTCAATTTCTTTGAGTTTTAATCTTGCGACCGTACTTCCCAGGCGGTGTATTTAACGCGTTTGCTACGCCACAAAAGGGGTCGATTCCTTTTACAGCAAATACACACCGTTTACAGCTAGGACTACCAGGGTATCTAATCCTGTTTGCTCCCCTAGCTTTCGTGCCTCAGTGTCAGGAAGTGTCCAGGGACTCGCCTTCGCCACTGGTGTTCCTCTCGATATCTACGCATTTCACTGCTACACCGAGAATTCCAGTCCCCCCTCCACTCCTCAAGCCGAATAGTATCCAATGCCATTTCCAGGTTGAGCCTGGAGATTTCACATCGGACTTACCCGACCACCTACGCACCCTTTACGCCCAGTGAATCCGAACAACGCTTGGGACCTCTGTATTACCGCGGCTGCTGGCACAGAGTTAGCCGTCCCTTCCTCTTCCGGTACTATCAATACATCATCTTTTAAATAATGCACATTGTTCCCAGATGACAGGGGTTTACGGGCCGAAGCCATTCATCCCCCACGCGGCGTCGCTCCATCAGGGTTTCCCCCATTGTGAAAAATTCTCGACTGCTGCCACCCGTAGGTGTCTGGACCGTATCTCAGTTCCAGTGTGGCTGGTCGTCCTCTCAGACCAGCTACCCGTCTTAGCCTTGGTGAGCCGTTACCTCACCAACTAGCTGATAGGCCGCGGGCTTATCATAAAGCGTCAGGTCTTACGATCCCCAACTTTAATAATCCAGAGATGCCTCCAAATTATCACATTCGGTATTAGCTCGCCTTTCAGCGAGTTATCCCCAACTTCATGGTAAATTACCCACGTGTTACGCACCCTTGCGCCGCTCCGCTTACAATGTATTGCTACACTATAAGCAGCGCTCGACTTGCATGTCTTATCCACGCCGCCAGCGTTCGTTCTGAGCCAGAATCAAACTCTCCGTATAAAAACGTTAGCTTGAATCTTGTCCGATTGGTTAAACCGGACTGATTTTGCAATTAAAACTCTCCAAACACTCACCAACTAACAGGTGAGCTTTGAAGGGGCTCTCACTATTCGCACAATTCAATTTTCAATGAGCAGTCGAGTTTCAGTCTTTGTTACGTTTTTACCGCAACAACCACCTTCCACCCAAAATTATCCTTGTTGTTCCAACGCAACTTATTGCGTTTTCCCAACTTTGTTTTTGTCGTGACGACAAAAACGCCCGAGCTGCCGATTCTCGCTCTTAACTACTCGGCATCTCAGACACCTTCGTTAACTGTCCGATTACTTTATCTTCATCGGCCACCGGTTGTCAACGGGTTTTGTTAAACCAACCGCTTTTTCTTTTTCTTCGCTGTTCTTAAGAACGTTTCGAAGAACGTGACCAAACTAGATGCACTCACTTATTCCTGCAAGAACTTTTTTAACTTTTTTTTGTCCCCTCGTAATTCCCCCGTAAGTTCCCGCGCATTTGCCTAGATAAGGCAGCTCAAATAGCCTTAAGCGTTTCACACCATTGCCCCACTTTCCGATTGCGTCAAGGTTTGTAGCAGCAGAAAAATCAGCTTTTTTGCCATTTATTAACACAACCGCAGACACCTGCGCATCAACAGCTTGCAATGCCTTCAGGCTAAGCAACGTATGATTGATCGTTCCTAATTGATTTTTTCCCACCAGTAAAACCTGACAATTCAGCGCCTCGATCAAATCGAGCACCGAATAATTTGTCCCGAGCGGCACCAACAGTCCGCCCGACCCTTCTATCAACAACACATCACACCGTTTTTTTAGATCGGCAATCTTTTTCAAAACAGCTTTCAGGGGCACCTGCTCCCGTGATTTTTCCCATTTCACCGCCACCCAGGGCGCCAGTGGCGCCGAGAAATAGAAGGGATTCACCTCGTCTAAAGTCACTTCATCTGACTGGAGTGAATGCAAAAGCTCTGCATCGTCGCGTCCGCCCGAACAGAACGGCTTCATCGCCAGTGCGTTTACTCCCTGGGAACGAAAATGATGCAGCAGCAGTGCCGTGAGCACCGTTTTGCCGACCCCAGTATCCGTTCCGGTGACAAATACAACTTTGCTCATAACACCTTCTTACCAAAAACCGGCTTAAAGCAAAATTTGTTCTTTTCCACAAGTTAACGGGCGTGAAAACCGTGCCAGCAGGAATCCACCTTCGACGTAAATCGAAAATCTTCTTTCGTTTACGCCCTACTTTCATAGGATTCGCGGGGATGAACGACCAAGCTGCGGCGTCACAACCGATATGCGCTCGATTTTGCGACCTGTGGTTTTCTCCCAAACGTTTTTCCATTTTTCTGGCGTTGCTTGTCCTCATTGCTTTTCACGACGTTTTATTGGGCGGGCGCTCTTTTGTTATCAGGGATTTCGGCCTGTTCTCCTACCCCGTTGCATCGTTTGTTAAAGGCAGTTACGCGCATGGAGAAATTCCATTTTGGAATCCACTGGACACGTGCGGAATTCCGTTCCTTGCACAGTTCAACACTCTGGCGCTTTACCCCGGGTCGCTCATCTACCTCGCCCTGCCGCTCACATGGGCGCTACCGTTTTTCTGCATACTGCATTTGTACCTCGGTGGACTGGGGACATACTTTCTGGCTCGGCGATGGACTGGCTCCGCGCTGGGCGGCGCGGTAGCGGGACTGGTTTTTGCGTTCAATGGCCTCTCACTGAACCTTCTCATGTGGCCTAGCCACATTGCGGCATTCAGCCTTATACCATGGACAGTATTGGCAGTCGAAACAGGCTGGCAGAAAGGGGGACGGCACTTGATTGTCGGCGGAATCGTTGGCTCACTCCTCGTGCTCGCGGGTGGCCCGGAGGAGATTGTGTTTTCGTGGTTAATTCTGTTCGGCCTGCTGCTCGCGCAAATGAAATTTAGCGGTCTCGCTACACTCACTCTGACGCGGCGATTCATCACAATCGTCGTGCTAACCGCTGCCTTTTCCGCGCCGCTGTGGTTGCCGTTCGTCGATCTAGCTATGCATTCCAATCGTGACAGTCAATTTGGGGGCAGCGCCTGGTCCATGCCTGTTTCCGGCTTTGCCAATTTTCTTGTCCCAATGTTTCACACGACCCAATGGGAAACGATCGTGTATCAAGAATCACAAAAGTGGACCAGCTCTTACTACCCCGGCGTCGCAACAGTTTTTCTCGTCATCATAGCGTTGCTGCGCAGGCGAGAATGGCGTGTTGGACTACTCGGAACGTTCCTGGTGATAAGCCTTGTGGTCGCGTTGGGAGACAGTGGTTATCTGTTCGCGTGGCTGCGACACGCATTTCCGTTCCTCGGAAAATTTCGTTATCCAGTAAAATTTCTTTTGCTGAGTCTTTTCCTCATTCCCCTGCTGGCTGCATATGGCATCAGCTATTACGAAGAACAGCGGCGACAATGGAAGTTCGACGCCGCTTGCGCTGGTGTTCTTATTGCCTTAATCGGGCTCGTGACCTGGGCCGGCCGAAAATACGTTTCTGAAGAGATTCCGTGGCCAACGATTTTAAACAATGGACTGTGGCGAATGGCATTCCTGATCTTTTTCGTTGCGGTGACATTTTTATTTTGGCGCGTTCCAAAACGGCAGCCTTGGATGGCGGCCTCGATGTTATTACTGATTTGGGCCGATCTCCTCATGCACGAGCCATGGCAAAATCCAACTGTGGACTCCTCTTATTACGAGCCCGGGCTCGCCCGCCAGAAAGTGAAGCTCGCCCCAGAGCCAGCGCCCGAAGAATCGCGTTTGATGATGTCGCCGTTTTCAGCTCAAAACCTTTATTACCGCCCCGCTGCGGATCCGGCATCGACCCTCTTGCTGCACCGCGTCGTTTTCCTGGCCGATCTCAACCTCCTCGAGGGCCTACCAAAGGTTGACGGATTCTTTTCGCTAAACCTTAAACAAACTGACCGGGTGCTACGTCAATTCGATGACCCGTCGCCGCAAAAGCTCGAACATCTCGAAGACTTGCTCGGAGTCTCACAAACGATCGAACAAGGAAAAGTCTTCGACTGGGTTCGGCGCGATTCCTATTTGCCGGTAATCACAGTGGGACATGAGCCGGTGTTCGGGTCGGAAGAAGCAAACTTCACGGCAGTAACTGATGCAGCATCGGACATTCGGCACACCGTTTATCTACCTCTCGAAGCCAAATCGGAAGTAAAAGCCCATCGCGAAGATCGAGCGCGAATCATCGCAAAAAAAGTACTTTCAAACCGTGTTGCCATTCAGGTGGATACACCACATCCAGCAATGGCATTAATCAACCAGAGCTATTATCACAACTGGAAGGCCTACATTGACGGTAAACCGGCGAAATTGTGGCGAGCGGACTACGCCTTTCAAGCGGTGGAAATGCCAGCCGGCGAACACGAACTGAAAATAATTTACCGAGACACCGCGTTCTACATCGGAGTCGGAGTATTCGCCTGCGCCTTTGGTTTATGCGTTGTCCCGTGGATCAGGGGCTCAAGGCGCAAACAAAACGCGTCTGCCCATTTACCGCATCCTGTTGCACAAACGATGACGTAATAAACTGGCCAGAGCCTAGAGACCGGAAGGAAGACCCGCTGGGTTCGTCCGCCACATCGTCTCATTTTCCCAGAAATTGACGGGGGTGAACACCTTGCCGGCACGATAGAAACGCGTGCTGCCGTCGATCATAGCGTAATTAGCACCGCCAGCCGTCGCGTCGTTCGGATTGCCGTCGTGCTTCGATTCATCCACCTGTCTATCGTCATCCAAGTCGTCCCAATCCATGTAGTAATGCATCGAGGTATTCAACTTCTCGCCCAGGATAATTGTGTCGCTGGGGATCAGAATATCGTTCTCCTTCAAATACGGCGAGGTCGCCGCAGTCTGCCAATCCTCCCCGTATTTGGCTGCATACGAACGGTTAAAGCCGTTGATGATGTAGCTGCGCGGTGCGCCATCCGGGAAATAATTTGTGTTGGCGGGCGTGCCTGTCGCCGGAGTTTTCAACTCGCTGGGGCACAGGAGCATCGAAACTTTGTAATAGAACGGAAAATAGCGCGTTGGCCAACGTGGCGCGGTGGTCCGGGACGGGAACGCTCCGCCGTTATCCATCGCGTACATTTTCGTCGCCAAGCCGAGTTGGTGCAGATTATTCGCGCACGAAATCTTCTGCGCCTGCTGTTTGGCCCGAGCCAGCGCGGGCAGCAGCATACTGGCCAAAATGCCGATGATCGCGATGACCACCAACAACTCGATCAGTGTAAAAGCGGCCGTCTTCGTCAACCACCTGTTCACTTTTGTTGTTTTCATTCGCTCAATTTCAGACGTTCTTCACAGCGCTAACGTTACGGCAAAACATCAACGTATCGGCGCGAGGCGGATATCCCGCTCGCCACGTTTGACGTGACAGCCGGGGCCAAAGATTCAACAAAACTTGCCCTATTGCGGCAGTATCTTGACCTCAGCATCAGCACCATGATCTGCGCCGACCCGTAGATTCTGAACACTTTAGCATTTAGCGATGTGCAGTTCCCCTTTAGGCTGCCCCCTTTCCTCAATGAGATTGCCGACCAAACTTCGCCTTGCCCTCGTCGTCATCGTGGTCCTGCTGATTGCCCACGCGTGCTGGTTCGATCGCGCCACGTGGTACGGTGAATCATGGCGCGGCAAGCCCATGGCCAACGGCAAACCTTACAATCCCGACGCTCTGACCTGCGCCAGTTGGCACTACCCGCTCGGCACTAAACTCCGTATTTCCCACGAAAAACGATCCGTCACCGTCCAGGTCACCGACCGCGGCGGCAAAAACCAGTGGTATCAATTCGGCAAAACCGTCGACCTCAGCCCAGCCGCATTTAGCAGGCTCGGTTCGCTCAAGGCTGGCACGCTCCAAATCAACATCCGCCGCACCGATTAGTGCGTTGCGAAAAAATTCATCGAAATGTTGCAACTTCCTGCAACCTCCGCCTCCTTCCTGCAATTAGTTGCAAAGTGGAGCGGTTTTTTAGAGGGAAATGCTGCAACTTTATCAACAATCATATCCGGGTTGCACTTCCCCGAATGCCGATAAGAACCGGCGGCCGAAGGGATTATAATGTGCAGTTACGGCTTGTCAATTATTGTAGGATAGACGCGGAGCACATATCCAGCCGCCCAAAAAACACGGTTTTCATTAGTGATTCAAAAGACTACTACTCACGCACTCATCGCGATAAGGGCTGTCCTCGAGAGCATGACGGTCCCAATGGCCCAGATCAGCAGCAGCTTCATAGGTGCTTTGGGCAAAATCTACTATCGCTTCAGCCGAATCCGACGATTCTCGCACTTCATCATAAGGCATTAAAAACTCCCGAAGCTTTGGTTGAAAAAACGCACCCGGCCCTTTGATTTTCGCGGACGAAAAACCTTCCGGCGCAGGATAAGCGTAACTGTAAAACGCCGCCTGCGGATACGCCGCATTGCCCGGCCAGAATCCAAAACTGCTCACCTCGTGCGAATAAGCCTCGCGCGCCACGCGGTTCGCAAGATGCGGCACACCACCGGGATGCGGAGGAGCCGTGCGTCCCGAAAATCGCGTAACAGCCAGATCAAAACTCCCCCAAAAGAAATGGACGGGGCTGCACTTGCCGATGAACCGCGAACGAAACACTTTCAGGACATTATTTATCGGCACTAGCGCCCGCCAAAACGTATTGGCCTGATCACGGTCATAGATCTTGTGGCGAGTGTCATCGAAGAACGGCGTCCCATCCTCCATCTCATTCGGGATAGGACTAAAATGAGTTTCAATCTCGAGGTCGGTCAGCACGTTCATCACACGCCGATAAAACGAAGCGACATCTTCGGCCTGAAGCGCAAAATCAAGACCGCGCCCGTCGCTGACCTGAAAAATCAAACGATGACTGATGAAATCGAATTCGATCGAAAAATTTTTGTCACCGTCAGAAATCGCCGACGTGCCCAAGCCGCGAGGGGTGACATACAGCGTAGAGAACCACGAATGATTGGCCCAGGGTTCTTTCGAGAGACGAATCTTGCCGACGATTTGGGTCCAGAGGTGAATAGTTTCATAGGTATCTTTCCACACCTCGTAATCCAACTGCGGCCACGTCTCCCTCATTCGCGACGTTCACCCCAAACGCAGACGAAATCAAGAGGACAATTTCCGTCGCTTGTCCCCATCTGGCTGCTCTTCCTCAGAGACGGAAGAACCCGTTCGCTTTCATTATTAAGCGCAACCTGCGCCGGGCCTGCATGGATGCAATGAGGGAATTGCTCTATTCTGCCTACCGAAATCGGGCCGGTTCAAAAAACGCTTTTGGTGAAACCCGATTTGCAGACGAACCCTCGGATTGAATTACGACACCCCGCCTGATGTTGGTATGTGTCATCTCACGTTAGCATGTAGTCGTAGCAAAATGTTGATCCTATGCAACCGCATCAAACCCAACCAACCCGCGCGCAGAAAGGCGGCCCGCGCCTGCCAGCACTTGCCCGCCAACCAGCCGCGCAACAATCCCGTCGAGCCGCAGCAAAGGCCGCGGCCCTCGCTGCACGCGCCAAGCCATTTGTCGCGACCGCCAGGCGCGTGCCGTGGCGACGGCTGCAAATAAATGATGTGGATGGTCCAATCCAAGTCTGGTCCGAACCGGGTTACAAAGGAGTTTGAGTTCAGCGATGTACCACGAGCCGGAAAAATCTCACGCCGATCGCATTCACCAATGCTGAATCTTTGACGGTGACATTGACGAATTGATTTGGTGCCGTTCCAATGGCGCTCGACTCCGAAACGGTCGCACCGGCAATGTTCACGATCCATCCGCTCCCAGCCGTGTAAGTCACGAGCGGATTCCACACCTTCAAATCGCTGCTCACCTGCAAAGCGTAAGTGAGCTCGAGCGCGCCGGTATTTCGGCGCAGCGTCAGGTTCAGGCGACTGGTGAGGATCGTTGCCGAAAGACTTCCTTCTTTGCCAAAAACATTCGGGTCACCGGCGACCGCATATTCCAAAAGATTCGGCATGCCATCGCCATCGCCATCCACCAGGTCACCTGCGATCGCGTTGTTCGTCGCATTATTACCAAAATGCGCCGTCTTCCAGGCGTCATACGGAGTGTTCGTGATCGTCAAAACGGCGGTGGATGGCGAGATGACATAAGCACCGGCCGAGTTGCTCAAGACAAGATTCACCGTGACCGTTGGCCCAGCCGGATTGTTCGAAGTGAAAACTGAAAACGCCTTTGCCGCCGAATCACCCGCCGCCCAAATCAACGTCCCCGACGCGCCGGCATAATCCACACCGGCGCTCGCAGTGCCACCGCTCGTAGTCGCGTACGAAACCGACACTGAGCCGTTTGTTCCGCCGGTCCGATTAACGGCGATGGTCGCCGTTGCCCCTGCCCGGACTGAAATGGCATTGGTGTTGAACGCCAAATTTCCACCGAGCAATCCGAAGCCGTAGACCGAAAATTGACTGCCGACATACACCTTCCCATTAACCACAGTGGGCACGGCAAATTTCACGCCATTCGTCATGCCGTCTCGAGTGCTGTTCTGTCCGCTGTGATAAATCTCCGAAAGATTCGTCGCGTTATACGCACTCAAAATTCCCGGAGACGCCAACTGTAACGCCCACACAATCCCGTTGCTCGTACCGTTCGCGCTGATGCTCGGTGTGCAACCTGGGATCGCGTAACTGCGCGAACCGGTCGCTGTTGCGCTGGGCGGTAGAAGGCCATTGTTGAGTTTGAAGCCGGTGAGCCCGTGGGTCCACCCGCCGTAATAAACCCAACCATTGAAATAAGCCGGCGTGCCCGTTGATCGACCGGTGGCGTCGGCGATTACTTGCAACACGGCATCATTGGTTGCACCGGCGTTGAAGTGATTGTTGTTCGTCGTGAACTGGTCGCGATTGATGTTATACATTTTGCCTTCTTTGCCGTTGCCGACCAGCAAGTGCGTCACGTTCCCCGGTTGATCAGGCAGAAGGATCAAACCGCCGGAGCCGAGATCCGTATCGCCCAACGCCAACGCTGCCTGGTTGTAAGGCGTGAAATAATCAGCCACAGCCAGCTTGTTGTTGGACGTCGAGAGCTTGATAATGCTGTCGCCGTATTCGGTGCCGCCTGTGCCGTTGGTGGCGGTGAAAACTCCATTGCCCACTTCGAAATATAGATTCGTATTCGCGTCGACCGACAGCGCGCAGCCAGCCATCCAAATTCCACCCTCACCGGCGTCGCTGCCAAAATTGGCGATGGTCGAATTCGGCGTTGTGACAAAAATATTATTCGTTTTCAACTGCAACGTGGCCGCGTCAAAGCCGATGATCCAGCCGTGATACGGATTCGTATCGGCATAGCCGGCATAACACACATAAACGATCCCGCCCGCCAACGTCAGCGCCGTGCGTTGCAGTTGTTGTTGCGGATTAAAAGTCAATTGCGTGCCGTTGCCGCCAACACCCGTTCCCGGATACGTGGGAGCAATCGTGGTCGGCGTCATTCGCTCCGTGCCATTGGTAATATTGATCGCGTGCAGCCGATGAAAATACGAACTCCCCTCGTGCGTGAAGGTATCCACATAAAGAGTGCCCGACGCGAGGTCGATCACCGGCGTTCCCGTGATGCCCACTTCATTAGTGATGTCGGTGTATATCCCGTTGTGATAACGCGTGCCGAAATCCGGGCTCGGTGTCACCGCTGAAATTCCCAGGTTCGTTTTCCACAACTGCCCGCCGCCATCCGCATCAAAGGCATAAACCGAATCATGCTCGGTGGCGATGAACAGCACGTTGCGAATCCCCTGCCCTTGCACGTTGAGCTGCGAAACGTAAAGAGGCTGCGCATACACAAATCCGTCCACCGTGTATTTGAATAATTTCCCGAACGCGTTCGAATTGACGTTCGCCAAGGTCAACAGCTTTTCACTTAAATTATCGCCCGACCGAGAGGTATTGTTGTGATACGTGAGGACATTGACTTGGGCCAAACCCGACGCGGCCACAGCCCAAATACAAACGGCAAAAACCCTGCCCAGCGCCTTCATCAGGGTGCCAAAACTAACACCGCGCTATGTGCAATCAAATAGGCGACAGCCTTACAAATCGATGCAGTTAAACCGCGTAATGTTTTGCGACTTTCCTCACTGCCCGGGCGACGCCTTGAATATAATTCTCATCCATCGCTTCATTGAGTCGGAACAGCATGCAGGTTTTCAGAATATCTTCCGTTACCGAACATTTCACTTTGGTGTAATCCATCGTGGTCAGGCCAAATTCTTTGATCGGCCAGCGACCGGCGAAAAACGAATGATTCTGGAACATCGGCAAGCCATAAACCGGCACGGGAATATAACCAGCACCGAACGTGACGCCTTCCGCCGCGAGCGCCTTCACGAATTGCGCTCTGTTACACTTCAATTTCTCCGGAACGACGCGCGTCATGTAAAACCAGTAAACACAACGGTCCTGCGGATCAACGTGGTGCGGGGTGATTCCTGGAATTCCCGCCAGTTCCTGCGTGAGCAACGCACCGAGTTGACTGCGCCGTGACGCAATGCCTTCCAAGCGCTCCAACTGCGCGGCCACGAACGCCGCTTGCAGTTCGCTGATGCGGTAATTAGTGCCCAAAGCAGTGGCCGTGTCTTTCGGGTTGTAACGGTTAGTGCCTTTGTCGCCGAACTTCGTCAACAGCGGACCGAACTTTGGATCACTGGTAACAGCCACGCCGCCGTCGCCGCAGGTAATGTGTTTGGAATCCTGCAACGAAAAACAACTGATCGGCCAACCGAGCTGATCGGTTTACCGCGATACAACGCGCCCCACGCCTGCGCGCAATCTTCGATGAGAATTAATTTGTGCCGATCCGCAACCTCCTTCAGCTCAGCCAGCCTGCAAGGATTTCCGGCAAGGTGAACCGCGATGATCGCTTTCGTCTTCGGCGTTATCTTGCGTTCAACATCCGCGACGTCAAGGCAGCCGGTGTTCGGTTCAAGATCAGCGAAGACCGGCACGCCCTGCTGGAACAACACGCCAACGACAGTGCCGATGTCCGTGACACCCGAAGTAATCACTTCATCACCCGGCCCGATACCTGCGGCAGCCGCGGCGATATGCAACGAAGCGGTGCCTGACGAACAGGGTTGCACATATTTGTGCCCGTAAATTTTTTGATGCCGATCGATGAGCAGTGCGGTCTGGTGATTCTTCCAGTAATAAAGCGAGTCCTGCTGCACCGCGGCGGCGAGTTGGTCCAATTCCGGCTTGCCCCAGCGCACCGGCTTGGGCATCGGAACAGTGACCGCTTTCGCTCCACCTTCCAGCGCGAGTTTCTCGGTTTCATTCTCCGCGCCTTTCACTCCGAATTGGCTCGCTGCCAGCAATACAGAAGTCGACGCAATAAATTTACGACGGGAAACTTGCGAGTTGGTTTTCATGGCTTGGCCAAGCTTAGACCGACGATCGCAAGACACGCAACAAAGGTTTGGCATGAAAGAGCCGGAATGGAAAAAGCATCATGGCAGTCAAACAAATCCGATTGCATCAAACCCGGTTTTGTTTCACTCTCCCGCTCATCCCGCCATCTCAAATGGCAAAACAACCAAAGGAAAGGATCTGGCATGAACAAGTTTCAGCGCAGTTGGCAGTTGTTCCGGAGTTCACTCACCGTTATGCAGCAAAACAAAAAGCTGCTCATTTTCCCGATCATCATCAGCGGACTGATGCTCCTCATCGCGCTCTTTTTCTTCGGGGCATTCGCCTTCCAGCCTACCGGCTACAGCTACACCTCGTCCGCCCATTGGAAGACCGTCGCCAACAGCGCCTGGGTTTCCGCTCCGGCGCAACAAGGCTCACGTCATTCCGAGGGCGCTCTCAAACCTCTCGCCGTCGTTTACCTCGCGATCATGTATTTTGTTTCCATGTTTCTCGCCACGTTCTGCAACGTTGCGTTCTATAACGAAATTCTCAAAGCGCTCAACGGCCAGGCTGTCTCGATTCGTGCCGGATTTCAATTCGCCTGCACGCGCTGGAAATCCATTCTCCTCTGGGCTGCCTTTGCCGGCGTCATCGGCTACATCATTAAATCGCTCGAAGAACGCTTCGGCCTGTTCGGTAAAATCGTACTGCGCCTCGTCGGCACTGCCTGGAGCGTCGCGTGCGTGTTCGTCATTCCCATCATCATCACCGACCCGGAATCCAATCCGTTCACGATCCTGAAAAAATCTGCGCTAACTCTGAAAAACACTTGGGGCGAATCATTGATTGGCTACGCCGGAGTTGCCTTCGGCAGCCTGATTGTCATGGTCGGCTCAGTCATTTACCTCGGCGCGGCGTTTGCTGGTTCGATGGCCTTGAACAATTTTTGGCTGTTCGGCTTCGCTTTCGTGGCTTGGCTGATCGGCATCTTCGCCTTCAGTTACGTGGTCAGCGTCGCCAGTCAGATTTTCCGTTGCGCACTATATCTCTACGCGACCACCGGCAACGTGCCCCCGCCCTACAACGCCGACATGATGACGATGGCGTGGAAGACGAAGAAAGCTTAAGCCGCGCTAGACGTTAGTCGTGTGAAGGCAAAACCAAATAAGTGGCCTGAATTTTTATTCGCGCTCGCAGTCCGATTCGTGTGCGGATTTATTCTTGGCTGCCTCGCGTGCGCGGTGTTCTTTTTCAAAGGCATCTTGCGTTCCTTTTCTCACAACAACACGCACCTGCCATTCATTCTGATGCTCCTGTGCGGCGCTGTCGGCAGCATCGTGGCGATGTGTAATATCCCGCACTGGCAACGGCCGTGGTACAAGCGACAGAGCAGTGCATTAGACGCGCTCGCCGCTGACGAAGCTCTAAGTGTTTACCAGTCAACTTCTGAAGATTAAATCAACCGGTTCACACAATAAACAGCTCCGTAAAGTCTGTCATGATTGTGCTCAACCCTTCACTGATCCGACACTTCGCCAATTTCCGTTTGCGGCGATACCACCATAAACGTCCCCTTCAGGCAAAACCACGCGCCCGCAATTCCCACCACCACCGCCATCGCCATCAACTTCACGTCGATGTAGCCCACCTGCGCCAGAATCAGCCACAAAATCACCGGCACAAACATCAGCACCACGCCGATGCAGATCTTGCGCACGCCGCGCGCACGGATCACTTTCTCCCGCTCCGTGAACATGGCATCAACCATCACGCACGCTTCGTCGTAACCGATGCCTTGCATCTGCAAGAACTTAACCACGTCCTCCGGCACATCGCCCCAGAACACCTTCGCGCGCGCTTCGTGCTGGGCCTGTTCAGGCGTTTTTTGAAATGAACTGAGGTAAGGGTCCTGCGGGTTTTCGATCGCCATAACTGTAATCCTTCCACATGGGGTTTCCGTTGCCGTCTGGGTTGATTAGCCGGATCCTGAACTTTTCCGATAAAAACGGAAGTGAAAAATGCGCGTTTGCTTGACGAACTTGCGCCCAATCCGTAAACCAGAGTTATTCAATCCCCACACGGACGTGGGGACGGGCAACGAACAGCGGAAAACGAACAACAACCAATCGGGATATGGCTGAATTCACCTTCTCTTGCGCAAGCTGCGGCAACGGCATTATTTGTGACTCACAATGGAGCGGGCACCAGATCGCCTGTCCCTCCTGTCAAGTTTCCGTCCTCGTTCCGGCGCCCACACCATTGGCAACACCCGCGCCAGTTCCGGCAGCAAACGCCGCAGCTGCCGCTGCCCGCGTACGCATGGCCGCGCGCACCGGAGGCGGCAAAAAATCCACCGGCAAAATCGTTGCCTATGTCCTGATAGGAATCGTCGTCGTAGCTGGATTTTTCTATGTCATGAAACGCGGCGCAGCCGTTGATTCCAACATCGCGGAAAAAACCACCGCAGCCGCCAAAGAAAGTGGCGGCGGCGACCTCGGCCACATCGGCGAACTCTACGATGTCATCGACGCGACAGACCCCGACAAAATGCGCCATCCGCGCCTATCCAAAGCCGAGCAAGAAGAATTGAAAGCTTCACAAGCAAAATTGGCCGCGCGGTTCGACGCCATCAAAGCAGATCGCGACAAGCAAGCGGAAGAAGCCGCCAAACTCGCCCCCGCCGAGTGGACCATGGACATCGACTCCGCCCAGCTCCCAACCGGCCGCGCCAACGGCATGCTCTCCGGCACCAACTTCGTCGTCGACACCTCGCGCATCGACCGCGCCGGCTACGCGCAAGTCCTCACCTTGCGCCAGGGCGAAGGCACCGCCGCCAACGCCGAAATGTTCGTCTACCTCAGCATCAGTCCGGGCGAAGTCGTGACCAACCGCACCTGGACCATCACCAAAGACATGAAAGGCAAAGGCGTTCCCCAGATCATCAAACGTTGGAAAACCAACCCGCGCTACGCCCTCTCCCAAAAAAGTTTCAACACCGGCTACGCCATGAAACTGGAAATCGGCGCTCCCACCGACGGCGCGATCCCCGGCAAAATCACTCTATCCTTACCCGACACCGAAAAAAGCTACGTCGCCGGCGAATTCCACGCTGAATCAGCGCTGTACCAAACCGCCGCCTCCGGCTATCGTTCCGCGTCGGGTTTAGATCCGCGCTATCGCTCTCCTTAATTGGCGCGCAGTGATAAAGGCCAGCTTCCCCGGCGCTGAAAATGATAGAACTGTCATTCAAAATTCGTTGTTGCGATTCGACGTTGAGCTATCGTTTGCGAATCTCCCTGACCCCACGTTTGGGATTATTTGACGAAACCAAAAATTTAAAAGCTGAACATGAATGCGAAATCTTTTCTCGTAACAACATCCAGCGCGATGCTCTTCGCCGCCACTCTCTGCTTTAACAGCCACGCAGGCGAGACGGTGAAATGGGACCAAATTCCGAAAGCCGTCCAGGACACCATCTTGGCCAACGGCGGCAAAATTGATCAATCGGTCGATAAAGAGAGCGGCGCTGACACCGTC
This sequence comes from uncultured Verrucomicrobiae bacterium, assembly GCA_963702845.1. Classification (GTDB taxonomy): domain Bacteria; phylum Verrucomicrobiota; class Verrucomicrobiia; order Limisphaerales; family Palsa-1400; genus JAICXV01. Next base: position 3,849,807 of record OY969763.1, read on the forward strand.
GGCAACCAAGCGACTTTCGAAGCTCCAGTGCAAAAAAACGGCAAATCCGTCGACCTTGTTATCACCGGCGATGGCAAACTGGTTCAAATCAAAGGCGACGATTCAACCGATGCGTCGGCCGAAAAAGTCGACATCGCCAAAAAACTTCTCGCAGACGTGAAATTCAGTCATCCGCGCGATATTACCAACCCTTACCTGCCGATTTCCAAGTTGAAGCAGGACATCATTGAAGGCACCGAGGAAGGCAAAAAAATCCGCGTCGAACGCACCTTGCTCCCGGACAAGCACAAGACGTTCACCATAAATGGCCAGCAAGTCGACAGTCTGGTTTACGAAGATCGCGCCTTTATGAACGGCAAACTCGAGGAACTCGCCATCGACTATTTCGCCCAGGACGACAACGGCACCGTGTATTACCTCGGCGAAGAAGTCACTGATTACGACGAAAGCGGCAAAGAACTTCCCTCAGGCAAAGCTGAATCGTGGATGACTGGCATCGACACCCCGATCCCCGGTGTCGTGATGCCGGCCAACCCAAAAATCGGCATGAAATTTAAATGTGAAGACGTTTCCAAAGACATCAGTGAAGCAGATGAAATCATGGGCGAAGGCGAGACCGTCACCGTTCCCGCCGGGACCTTCACCGACTGCATTCGGGTCAAAGAAAAGCTCGCCGATGGCACCATCGAGTACAAATGGTACGCCAAAGACATCGGGGCCGTCCGCGAAATGCCCGACACGGGCGACGAGTTGTTGATTTCGCACAACGGCAAACCAAAAACGAAACTCAACAAACCAGGCGCGAAGAATAGCGCGAACCGATCACCCACCAGCACTCCCACCGCGGCACAAGTCGCCACTTGGATCGCCGAATACAAAACCGCGCACCCGGGTCGCGGTGGAAAAGATTGGGACATCAACGAAAAAAGTCGTTCGAAAACTGAAGCCGATCCAAACCTGAAACGTTTCTTTGACCTCTGCGGCCCCGACCAGCGTCCGGTGATTCCTGCGCTTGCGTGGGAATACGGTGGCAAGGATCATCAATGGATTCATCCCGAAGGCTCCGCTTTGGTCTATTGCGTCTACACGCCCGCCAAACCGAACACCGACCATTGGAAATACGACAAATCGACCGATCACGTCACCACCGACGTTTACGTAAAATTCCCTGACCAAAACCCGTGCAAAAACGAAACGGGCCCGGCCCAAGTGATGTCCTGTCTCGGCGACCACAGCAACATCGAAATTCTCGTCGACACTGCCAGCCTGAACGATGGCAAAGCCGCCGGCCTAAATCTCGCCGAAGCTTCCACCGACCTCTACCTTCTCCAACCCAACGGCGCCCGCGTCCTGCTTTACCAAGGCAAGTAGCCCATTTTGTATGCGGGGTGCCGCCCGCTCGATCGATCGGCAAATTCACACTAACACTCCGGAAACCCCCTCCTTCCCTTTGGTGCCTTGGAGGCTTGGTGGCTAAGTTAAATGTTTCAGCCCTCTGCTAATCACCGCCGCTACTTCCTCGACCTCTTCCCGAACAATTTCCCCAACCCGGTCCACGCCAACAACCCAAATCCAACCGATGTCCCGGTAATCGGAGTCGGAATCGCCGCCAATACAGCAAGTACACTAGCGAACGCCAAAGCACGCCCGTTCCCGTCATGCTTCAGGTGTTTTTGAATCAAAAAAGTCGGAAAGAAAACCGCCACAAAACAAAACGGAATCGCCACAATCCAAATCGGCGGCGCGAAATCAAACACCACCCACAAACTATCCACCGCCGTCAAAATCAAAGCCGACAACGCATGAATCGGCGCTCCTTCGGCAGTTGACGTTGCGGGCCTTTCGGGCGGCAAAACCTCTATCGGCACGGCCTTCGCCTGCACCTCGCTTATTTTCGGCGGCATTTCCACAAGCACCGCGAATATTACCTCCAATCCCCCGCCCTCGCAAGAAACGCCCGATGTCGCTCACCCGTCCAGCGTGCGAGTGTACGCGGCATCTCGCCGCCGTTCCGACTCACCAGAAAGACCTATTCATCGCTCGCTGCCAATGAATCCATATCGCCCAACTCACGGACGAAAGTCATCTGCGCTGGCACGATCACTAAGGCATTGGCCGCAGTATGCACACCTCCGCAGGGCGCTGTGAACGGCAGAGTCACAACAAAGGCCACGCTGCCCAGAATCATCGTTGCGAAACAAACCGGTCGCACCACCACGGCATCAGCCGCAACTTCTGTGGGAGTCCCGGCACGTGCCAACCCACCGGCCAGCAACACAATTACCACGGCACAACCAACCGCTATCACCCTCTTTTTCATGCCGGAATTTATGGCACGTCGTCTGTCCGCTTGGTATCCGGCATTTCTGTATTCTGAAACCATCGACGTTCCCATTTCCTGTGTCGCCCAAACCCTTTTCGCAAACGGCGAAGCCACCTCAACAATTTAACCATTAGATCCGCACCACGTCGTTAGTATTTGCGAGATGAGAACCATCCTAAAACCGGTCGCCGCGGAATGTGTCTAACACCGCAGGACAAACTTTTAGGATCATGTTGTGGCTTAGCTGAATTAATATGAAGCCCCTGATGGCAAGTGTGCCTTGGATATGGAAATTGGATATGGAAATTGGTAGGAAAGGAGAAACCTTTTCAAACGGGCCGAGTTTTACGACGCTGACTGCGAATCAGGAACACAAATTCCCGAAGCCGCCGAGCGGAAAATGGAAAAACCAGCCAACTCTAAAGCGCTAGGAAGATCACTATGGGATTCGTCGAAGCCTTACGGCACCACGCCTCGACCTTGCCGCTGCTGGCGAAGTTCGCCATCGTCATGGCGATCATTGCCAGCGTCCCGCGGCTCTGCCGCCGGGTCCGGGTCCCGGTCGTCGTCGGGATGCTCCTCTGTGGGATCGTCGTCGGCCCCTACGGCGTAGACATCTTCGCGAAAGAGGCCCCCATCACCGATTTCCTGGGCGAACTCGGGAAGCTCCTCCTCATGTTCTTCTCCGGCCTCGAGATCGACCTGGAGCTCTTCAAGAAAGCACGCAACCGGACCATCACCTTCGGCATCGTTACCACGAGCGTCCCGTTGGTGTTCGGCACCTGCGTGGCCCTCGCGTTCGGCTACCACACGATCCCTGCCATCGTTATTGGGTCGCTCCTCGCCTCCCACACCTTGCTCGCCCTTTCGGCCGTCACTAAAATCGGCGCCATCCGACTGGAGCCGGTCATCATCACCATCGGCGCGACCGTCATGTCCGACACCCTTTCCCTGATCGTCTTCGCACTCTGCGTTTCGATGTTCGAACGCGGCTTCTCTGCCAGCGGCCTGATCTGGCAACTGGCTGAGATCGGAATCTTCCTTGCGGTCCTCTTCCTCGTCATCGGGCCAATCGGAAAATGGCTCCTGCGCAAGTACGAACACGACGAGGACGTCTACTTCATTTTGATGCTTTTGATCGTCGGAGTCGCAGCTTTACTGGCCGACATCGTCACCCTCCCGGGGATCGTCGGGGCCTTCCTGGTCGGCCTGGCGGTGAACTCCGCAGCCCACAAAAACCCGGCCCGGGAGAAGCTCGAGTTCCTCGGCAACAACTTGTTCATCCCGATCTTCTTCCTGACCATCGGGTTCATCATCAACCCCGTTGCCTTCGCCCACACCATCGCCGACCGGCTCCCCCTTTCGGGCGCCATAATCGGCGCGTTGCTGGCCGGCAAGTGGGTGGCTGCCCAAACCGTTGGGCGCTGCTTCCGCTACTCCACGATTGCCCGCCGCACGATGTGGGCCCTCACACTTCCGCAGGTCGCGGCCACCCTCGCCGCCGCCCTCGTCGCCTACCAAACCTTCAACTCGGCCAAAGAACGCCTGCTCGACCGTGGGACACTTAACGTCGTTCTCGTCCTGGTCCTCGTCACGTCCATTCTCGGCCCCGTCCTCGTCGACGTGTTTGCCCCGCGCCTTGTTGCCGAGTCAAAGCGGTGACGGTTGCGTCAGCTTTTTGGGTCGGTTGTGGACCCGACGGTTTCTACCTTTCCGAAATTTAAAAAATGTCGCTCATTGTCGCTCATTCCTTCTCATTGTGGCTCTTTTGAGAAACATGGAGACACTTGGGAGAAACAAATGAGAAACATTGGAGAAGAATATGTTTCTCATTTATCGCTCCAAGTTTTCGTCTCTGATCCAAGATGCGAGATGCTGGATTTTTTTAGGTCCGGTTAACTCCGGTTGGCTTCGGATTGACGATAAAGGGCACGATCGTTGTGCGAAGCTCCGGAAAAAACTTTTTTTGGTGCCGTTTACTGCCGGATGGTGCCGTTTGCTGCCGACCACCGAGGAAGTCGGGACACTGCGGCTACGAACGCAAGGCAAACAATTTTATTTTGGTGTTCTTAGGGTTCCTTATCGGTATTTTTGGAACACCTTCGGGACCTCTAATTTTGCCGCATGGCACGCTTAAGAACACTTAGCAGATCCGCGAGGGACAGTTAAGAGCATCTGACGGTTGTCCATTGCCCTAAATTTCAAAGAACGATTCCCCGAGCCAATGCAGAGTTCAAAATGCAGAATGCAGGATGACACAAAGCAATCCTCGACAGGATGCCGGTAGCGACCGGCTGTTGCATAGTGTGTCGTGAAGCAGCTGCACCGTCAAGCATTACTGCTTCGGCTTCGCCCCGCCAAAAACCAAAACCCCTCCCGCCATTCCGGAAATTAATTTTGGCAATCGCTCTAGGAGTTTCCCCTCCTTTTAAAATGGCGCGATTGATGCAACGTTGCCCCATGAGGTTGGGGGTCAGAGTCATCCTGCTAACCGTGGGGCTTTTTGCGACGACCGCGCATTTGATTGCCGCGACTAATGCAGTAGAAGCAGGCGGCGTCCCTGTTACTTTATCGCCGCAGGAGCGCGAGTGGATCGCCGGGCATCCGGCGATGCGCGTCGGCGTTTTGACTAATTGGGCTCCTTTCACCTATATCGGGCCAGACGGAAACCCGAGCGGAATAGATATCGATATTCTGGATCTCATCTCGCAACGCACGGGTTTGAGGTTTGAACTCAAACCGTACAAAAGCTGGGAAGACTTGTTGGCGAACTCGAACCAAATCGATATGGTATGCAGTACCGTTCAATCGCCGGTTCGGGCCCAAGTGGTCGACTTTACCATACCTTATACCACGTCTCCGTTGGTTATCGTGCAACGCGAAGGAGAGGAGGCATTCGGCCCCACAGCGGTCCTGGCAAACAAGAGGATTGCGTTGCCTCGAAGCCATCTCACGACGCAAGTAGTGACCATTCGCCTGCCTTTGGCGCTGGTGATTTTCGCAGCGACGCAGGAAGACTGCTTCAAATCGGTGGAAAAGAAAAAGGCCGATGCGACCATAGCAAACCTGTACATCGCCAGCCAATATCTGAACAGCCATCCGGAAATCAAATTGTCGATCACCGGTGTGATTTCCAGATCCATCATGTCCCAGAGAATGGCGGTCCGTCGCGATCTTGATCATGGATTGCCAGTGGCCATTTTGGACAAGGGATTGACCTCAGTCACCCACGAAGAACTGGATGAAATCGTGAGCAGACATCTTTTGTTCGGGTTGGAATCGCGGCAGCGTGTTGGCATAGTGGAGAAACGGGCGAAGCAGGTCTTGATAGCTGCAGCTATTGCCGGACTGCTCGTGGTGTCGTGGAATTACTTCATACGGAAAGAGATTGGCGTCCGGCGCAAGGCCGAAGCCGAATTATTGGAGGCCAATAAATCGATGCAGGTCTTTTCTCATTCGCTCTCCCACGACCTGCGTGCACCGTTGCGTGGCATCACCGGCTTTGCCCAGGTGCTTAAGGAAGACTGCTACGAAAAGCTGAATCGCGAGGAGCAAGGTTACCTGGAGCGCATCATTACCAGTGGTTCTCGTATGGACAATATGATCGCCGACGTCCTCGCTTACAGTCGCGCCACAAGCTCGGACTGGCCGATGGACACAGTCGAGCTCGATCCGTTAGTTCATCAATTGATCGACGGAGTTCCACCGGAGCAGCGTCAATATTTTCAAATCGATTCAACACTCCCAGCGGTGCGGGGTAATCCCACACTGTTGACGCAAATCCTGGAAAACCTCCTTTCGAATGCTGTAAGGTTTGTTCCCAAGGAACGAACGCCACAGGTGGTCATTCGCGCCACACAGGAGGATTCGGAGGTTACGGTGTTCGTGGAGGACAATGGCATTGGTGTTGAGCCAAAGGATCAGAAACGGATTTTTCAGATTTTCGAGCGCGCGGCGCCTGCAGATTACAAGGGCACAGGAATTGGATTGGCAGTGGTGGCGAAGGCGGCGGAACGGATGGACGGTAGCGTGGGGGTGGAGTCAGAGGTCGGGAAAGGCAGTCGATTTTGGATTCGGTTGCCCGGTGCGAGCGCGGAAAAGGCGGCGCGGGAGCCCAGCCGGACGCAGCCGTTTTGGCATAGGTTTGTACTGCGGAGAGGGACTTAAGTGACGAGTGCGCCAGGAGAGCCAGAGGCCGATTTACTTTAGTTTCATCAATGCTCCGATGTAAATTGTCAGCGGCATCACTCACGCGTCCGTGCGCCTTTCTCTCAACCCAAAAACCTGTTCTCTGAGTCCATCGGAGGCGCGTTTAAATTTCAGCAGCGACTCAACCAAAACCCTGTGCGCCATTACGTGAAAAATCTCTGTAGGAAAAAGTATTCCTGAACGGAAGTTACCTCGAGTTTCATGAAGACAGATGCCAATGCTTCATCCAAGACGTCGGTCTTCGCTGCGCTTGACGAAGCGCCGATGACGCCCGTGCGGTATCTCTACTGGCTGCTGGCTAGCGGCGGCACTTTGCTCGACGGCTTTTCGGTCGTCAGCCTCGGCATCGCCGTTCCCCTGCTCAAGCGGGACATGACTATCAGCCCGTTTGTGGTCGGGCTGATTGGTTCGGCTCTGGTCCTTGGGGCCGTGCTTGGCGCTGTGCTCGGTGGCGTTGCGGCGGATAGGCTCGGTCGTAAACGTGTTTTTATTATCGATATGGCGATCCTGACAGTGGGATTTGGCCTGTGCGTGATCGCGCATGATCCGGGGATCATTCTGGTTGGTCAGTTCGTGATCGGGATCGGCGTTGGGATCGATTTTCCTACAAGCAGCTCTTACGTCTCCGAGATAATGCCGCGAGCCGTCCGCAGCCGGATGACGATCGCGACGATTGCGATGCAATCAGTCGGTATGATCGCGGCGGCTCTTACGGCCCTTGCGATTTTTCGGGCGCACCCGTCGCTGACGGATTGGCGGATATTACTCGGAGCGGGCGGTTTGATCGGGTTGGCTTTCGTGGTCACGCGCCTGCGCCTTCCCGAAAGCCCGCGTTGGCTGGCGGAAAAGCACCGACTGCGCGAGGCTGCCGCGGTGTTGTCGCATCTGACCGGAATTCCAGCATCGCTCGCGGGCATGGAGACGGTCGCGAAGGAGGCACCGACCCAACAAGGATCGCCCAAAGCCCAGGGCATTTCTGCCCTGTTCGCCCCACACTACAGGGCGCGCACGTTGCTCATTTCCCTCCCCTGGCTGATGATGGATGTCGCTACTTACGGCGTCGGCCTGTTCACACCGGTCATTTTAGGCGCGATGCACTTCGGTTCGCCAGGCAGCGGCACACTGGCGTCCGTCTATGCGGATGCGAAAGGGAGCGGCATCGTCGACCTGTTCCTGCTATTCGGTTTCATCGCCGGTATGTGGGCAGTTCCACGCTTCCGCCGAATTCCGATGCAGATCGGGGGCTTCGCTGGCATGACCGTGGGAATGCTTCTTCTGATGTTCGCCGCGAGGGCGGGCAATGGCGCTGGCATGCATGTCGGGATGGTGATCGCCGGTTTCATCATCTTTAACTTCGCGATGAATGTGGGCCCGAATTCTACGACATTCACCTTGGCGCCGGTTCTCTTCCCGACGGCTATCCGGGCGTCGGCGAGCGGCTTTGCGGCAGCATGCGCAAAGATTGGAGCGACCGTTGGGACGTTTGTTGTTCCGCAGTTGCAAGCCGCCTGGGGATTGACCGGTGTCCTTGCGCTCATGGCCTTTGTCAGCATCGGCGGTCTTGTGGCCACCGCCATTTTCGCGCACGAGGTACATGATGAAGATAAGATGGAAGAGACGCCGGACGAGCACTCGCCCCAGGGAACTGCCGCGTAATAATTGAATGGGCTTAAGCAGTGCATTGATTCCCCTTCTGACCGCCGTAAATGCGTTTGAGGTCGGCGAGGGCCTGATCGTGACTGGCATCGTCCGGGACAGCGGGTTCACCGCAGGCGAGATGACCGAACTCCGTACCGATTTCGATAAGGCGCGCGACGCGGCTTAGCGATGGCAGAGCAGACGACGGGCGTAATTGAGCGGTGAACTTTACCGAAATAATTGGCGATTGGATTCGAACTTGTCGGAGGATGGGAGTCGCGAACAACTAGAGTAAAATAAACGACCGCGTGGGCGCGGAAATTATTAGGTTTTCCCTGATGATAAAGTAAAAAGTGACCCGTCAACCTAGGGCTCCACTCAACGAACCAGGGATGGATCACGATAGACTTTATGGCAGGCGGCGCAGGACTTGCCGACGGCATCGGTGCTTTTGTCCAGTTCGCCACGCACGGCGGAAGAGTTGTCGGTCTGGAAGCGCCGGAGCAGTTGTTCGAGAGTTTTCGCGCGGGTTTCGGCGAGTTTTAGTTTTTCAAGGAAGGCATCGCCACGATCGGCGGCGGCTTTGAGACGTTGCGCCTCGCGAAAATGCTCCGAAAGGATGACCGCTTCATTGGGCGGGTCCAGATCCGGCTGCTCGCTGGGCGCGCGGTAGCTGGCCTTGCGTATTGCCTTGAGATGATCCCATTGGCCGTCGACGGCGACCATGGTGTCCACCAATCCGGGAAGTTTTGCCACTTCCGGAAAATTGGCGGGAAGCTTTTCCAGCAACTCGGGAGGAGGGGTGTGGAAGTCGCGCACGGTCTTGAATAATCCGGTATAGTTCGTGGCAGTGCCGGCGGTATTGAGCCACTCTTCGGCTCGCGCGTTGCTCCAGCCCGCGGTCGCCATGCAGATAACGGCGGCGGCGGTTGGCCCGCGGTGTTGGCCATGATGGCAGTGAACGAAGATGGGGCCGGGAAGAATTTTGGACGCTTTGATCAACTCAGCCTGGGTATCGGTGTTGATTCCGTTGTAACCGTGCGGCAAATGCGCGTAATGCATGCCGTGTTTGTGGGCCAGATCGATGTCGGGTTTTGAGCCATCGACCGTAATTACACTTTTGATGCCTAACCGCTGGAGGGAAGCAAATCCGGCGTCGCCTTCCGGAGCGGAGCCGGAATAGATGCGTCCTGAAAGTTGAAAAAAGTTTTTTATTCCGTCTGCCTGAAGCGGAATGGGGAATTTTATGACCAGCTTCTGGGGATCAGCTTCGGTGGATTGAACGAAGGTGCAAAGAAGCAGAACTGCGAGGCAACTTGAACAAAAACTCCGTATCACGTTGCGTTTTTATCGAGACTACTCTCGATGTCAAGAAAGTCTGACTTGTCAGGGTCAAACCACCATCTCTAAAGATCCTTAACTACACCGCGATAGCGCAAAAAATACTTGTCGCTTGGCCAGAGAAAAAACTCAGGATGCGTATTGCAGACTTCCGGGTCTTTGCGGGTCAAGTCCACTGGGCAGGCATATTGCAAATAGTCTTGAAAACTTTCCTCGGCAATTTTTATCGGGTCTTCAATCATTCTTTTTTTGAATCCGTAAGAAACGGATGTGGTTTGTTTATCAACAACCATCACCCTGAATTCTATCGGGAGATCCGGGTTTTCGCTTCGCACCAGGGATTGGAAAATCGAGGCGACGCCAAAGTCATCAAAACTTGGAAACATTGATCGCGTGCCGTCCGAAGGATGATTATGAAACAAGATCATCGGTTTGCCCGCCTTGATTATCTTGGAAAGTTTTTCGGGATCGTGCCCCACGCTGTTCATCGCGGAATTGGTGGAGATATCATGAATTTCGCCATTATAAACGAGCAAGTGTTCTTGGCCGTCTGCGATTTTCTTGAAACGTGACCGCTGCCAGTTTGTCGGCTTCGTCAATTTCGCTCGGCATGCGAAGGAGTTCGACTGACTTCACGGTTTTTAGAAATTGGTCGCACCTTGAATTCGACCAATGTCTGTATTCGGCATAGGCCCTGAGATATTCCTCATAACGAGATTCTCCCACGAGGTTAAGAACAACGCGTTCCTCGGCTAGCTCGATATTAGCGCCGTTGCGATGATAACCCTCGAGGTCATCGTTCATGATATGTGCAACTTCATGAATGGCTGAATGCTCAAACAGGATCTCCGGCTCATTCGCTAAAAAATCGGCGGTAACACTGATGATGAACGATTCATTTCTCATGTCCGCATCTCGAACAACATCAGTAAAAACTGGCCCCACGTCGCCGGAATAGGGTGCAAACATGAGACTGCCTATGGCTCGAAGGCGGATTTTATAGCTCGCCCCTAGCCTTCTCTGCGCTTCGGCGATCTTATGTTCGAAGGTGGCTACTTTCTCTTTGAGACCCAACTCGACAATGCAGTCTTGAGAGAGTTCGAAAGCGAGTTTGCAAGGCTCAGATTGTCCAAACAATGATGCAGACGTATTCAACCATGCGACGCATATGCCCAGAACAAGGATAATATTTTTTCAGCGAGCTCGCCCCTTTACTGGCAGCGGATTCAGAATTCATTACTTAGAACGGCGCAATAGTAATGAGGGCGCAGGCGATTCGAAAGAAAGATTTATCCCTTCGATTTACCGGCTGAACAAATCATCGATTATATTATTGCGATGACTCCGATTCGTGAACTTCTCAGTCGAATCCGGTGGGATCCCGAATTCGGCCGGGCAAATTTTGAAATCGGCTACTTCGACCGGGTGCTGGGCGTGGTCATCCTTGTGGCTTTTCGAGAGGTTGAATTCACGCCCCACGAACAAGCGTTCAAGTTAACCGATGCCGAGGGACAGACGCATCAGGTTCCGTTTCATCGCGTGCGCGAGGTGTATCAAAACGGACACTGCATCTGGCGACGGCCAGCGAAGGATGCTGACGCCCTGGACGTGAGCACCAAACATAACGCATAGAGCAACTGCCGAAATTAATTTCGGGAATGGCGGAAGGATTTCATTTTTTGGAAGGCGGAGGTCGAAGTCGATAGCACTCGTGGATCTGTGACGAGACGGATAACGAGTCGCGGGCCGCCCGTCCAGGGCGGCCCGCGTGTTTCACAATCGAAGGAATCGGGTTCATTTGGCTGAACCAAGGTGGCGGCTCTTGCGAGCCGCTCACCAGCTATTCATTTGCACCGCTCCAGCTTATTCGCTGGGATGTCCCGACTCCTGCACCTTCTTCAAGATCCCGTCCAGGTTATAGGTCTCAGGAGCCTGGAGCGCCGGGAATTCTTTGTAGGACATGAGTTCCTTCTGCCACAGCAACTGGCCGATCGGCAGAATGTTCCAGTCATACAAATACGCTGTAACGGGGCCAGCCAGAGAGCCGCCCAAGCCAAGCGCTGTCTTTTGATCCGGTCCGACCGCCTGCTCGAACGGGTCGCGCAGGATGTTCTGGACCAAGGTGAAGTGGTAGGGAATCAGTGGCTGGATCCAGCCCTGCGCCCCGCCCTGCGCCATGGTGTAATACATCTTCCAATTCTTGTAGCGCACTGCCGAGGGGGTTGCGCCCGAGTAGAAGAAGAAGGTGTCGCGCGCGGACTTCTCCGACTTGCCGCTGAGGTAATCAATCTGGTTGAAGCCATCGAGCGTGGTCTTGACGATGCCTTTGTACGCACCCTTTTCGATCTGGGCCTTCAAGTCGTTGCCCTTGGCCCCGCCGCCAATTTCCACCAACGTCGGCAACCAGTCGAGGGACGCGAACATTTCCTTGTAGATAGTGCCGGGCTTGATATGCCCAGGCCAGCGAACGACGCAGGGAGCACGGAAGCCGCCTTCCCATGCCTCGCCTTTCTGCCCCTTGAACGGCGTAACGCCGCCGTCCGGGAAAGAAATTGCCTCAGCACCGTTGTCGGTGGTGAAGACGATGAGGGTGTTGTCGAGTTCACCCATGTCCTCGAGTTTTTTGAGCACGAGGCCAATGTTGTCATCCATCTGTTTCATCCCGGCTTCGTTGACGCCCCAGTCTTTGCCGCCCTTGGTGCCGACCATGTCCATATACTTCTGCGACAGCACCGTCGTGACGTGCATGCGGGCCGGGTTGTACCAACAAAAGAACGGTTTGCCCGTCTGCTTCGGATTGTTGCGGTCGAGGAAGTCAATCACGTGGGAGGAGATTTCCTCGTCCACCGTTTTCGAACGCTCCAGAGTGAGCGGACCTTCATCCTTGCCCGTCTGATTCTTCGCCGTGCCGTCGGGGGACTTCATCCAAAGGACCGGGCGGGGCGGAGTCATGCAAGTGCCGGTTTTAGGATCAATCGCGCCCGGGGTTTGCGGAATACCGGGAATCGGCTCCTGCTGGCATGGCGGACAGATGGCCTGCTCGGTCGGGCTCTTGTTGATGTCCGGGAAACTCACCTGCTGCATGGCGTCCAGATGATAGAGGTAGCCCCAGAACTCCTGAAAGCCGTGGGCCGTCGGCAGGGCATCAGGATGATCGCCCAGGTGGTTCTTGCCGAACTCACCGGTGGTGTAGCCCTGATCGAGCAGGAACTTGGCAACCGCCGGCGTGCCCGGTCGCAAATACGACGGACTGCCCGGCAATTGCGGCGGGACCATCCCTGTGCGCAGCGGATGCATGCCGGTGAAGAAGGCATTGCGTCCGGACGTGCAGCTCGCTTCGGCATAATAGTGCATGAACATGCCGCCTTCCTTCGCGATCCGATCAATGTTCGGCGTTTCCCCAACCATCAAGCCCCGATGATAACAACTGGGCTGCATCCACCCGATATCATCGCCCATGATGAACAAGATGTTCGGCTTTTTACCTGAAGCCGCGCCTCCGCCGGCTTCGTCCTGCCGCGCCATCGCGCCCGCGCTCCCAAAAATCGCCGCCGCTGTAGTCAGCAGCAACAACCCACGTTTAATTACGTTGCTGTTCATTTTTCTCCCTTTCTGGATTTTGTCCTTTGTTTGTTGCCGACCACCCGGAAATCCCCGCCTCGGCTCCGCGGTTCACCGCACCAGCGAACAATTATGCTCTCGTTTCGCCGCGAGGTTGCACCACGACATCCTGTAATCGCGGCCTTTGTGCGTCGCAATGCGCCAAACCCTGTAACGCGCACTCAAACAAAGCTGCATGTCGACATCCGATGCGCTAGGCCATCGGCCACAGAAAACCATTAGTCAAAAAAACGAATGGCATCGCAACTTTCCGTCGTCATCCGGCCCACCTCAACTTCCATGCCAAGCCACCTCGCGTGGAAACTTTTTGTCCTTAAATCTGCCGTTTCTTTCCCTGGCTTCCCTCCTTTCCCTACATTTTTTGACAGATTAGCTACTTCCGGTACAATGCCGACGTGAAAGGAACAGATTGCGACGCCAACCGGGAGCCAGGGATGAATCTGACGCCAGCCGTGTGCCCAGGGATTATGGGCAAGCTTGGCGGAAGCGAATATCACCAGATACCAGTAAATATCACCAAATATCACCAAACTAAAATTCCCTGCTCAATCCGCGCTTATCCGCACCTATCCGCGGTGATCCGCAGCAAAATTGAAATACCCACATCCACCCTGTCCATTAGCGCCCAACTCGCCGACCAGAGGTTGTCCACTTTCACCCAATTATGCCCAGACAAGACCAATTACGCCCACTACAGCTCATTAACTGCCCAAAAAAACTTTTGCTCAAAAACACGATTTCTGCCCTTTCCCACACCGAAGCTCCTTTGCGCCAACTGCCCCCCGGTGCGTCAGTGTTTGTGCTTGCGAACTTATCCTACGAAGGTGGGTATGCGCTTGACGGGTTTTGCGGGTGGACTCAGAGTTTGCCTACCTTCTATGGAAACAACAGGTCTGAATTCGCAAACTTTTCGTCAACACAACTACTCACGCGTCGTCCGGTTTATCACCGGGATGGTCGCGACAGCCGGCGTAGTCCTGACAACGCACGTTGGTCGCGCGGGCACGTTTTTTAATTCGATTCATGACGAGAGCGGATATGCATTCTCGTCGAACGGCGAACAGAAGTTTGCGTTCACGGAACGCACGGGAAAATTTTTAATGTGGCCATCGGCATACAGTTCGGATGAGGAATTGATGAAAAATTATGTGCGGCATGAAAGCCAGGAGTTTCGGTCCTTCGAGGAAGGCCTTTGTTGCACAGAGGTCGGCGGCAAATGGGGATTTGTGCACGATAATGGGAAGCTGGAGATCGCGCCGCAGTTTGAGGATGTGTGGCCGTTTCACGAGGGGTATGCGTGGGTGAAAAAGGACGGCAAGTGGGGATCGATCGGGCACAACGGCAAATTTGAGATCCAGCCGCGCTATGAGGAAGGCTCGGTATTCCGTTCGGGTTACGCGCGCATCAAAAGCGGTGGTAAATGGGGTTTTGTGAACAAAAGCGGCAAAGAGTTCGTGGCGCCGATTTATGATGATGTGTCGAATTTTCGCGATGGTTTTGCGGCGGTGAAGTTTCACGGCAGGTGGGGTTTTATACAATCAAGCAACGGCAAGTCAGTGATTGTCGCGGATTATGAAGATGCGTTGCCGTTCCGTGATCGGGTGGCAGCGGTAAAAAAGGAGGGTAAGTGGGGCTATGTCGATTCGTCCGGGAAGCTGACGATTCAGCCGCAGTTTGAAGAGGCACTCGGATTTTGCGACGGTTTGGCGGCAGTGAAGAAGGATGGGAAATGGGGGTTTATCAACAAGTCAGGTGCATTCTCTGTACAGCCGCAATTTGAAGATGCGTGGTCGTTTCGCGATGGTTTTGCCGCCGTGAAAAGCCACGGCAAATGGGGCTACTTGACTGGCGAAGGAAAAATGTCGATTGAGCCGAAGTTTGATGAGGCATGGAATTTCCAAAACAATTACGCGGCGGTGAAGGTGAACGGCAAATGGGGTTATGTCGGGCGATATAGTAAAACGAAGTTGGCGATTGCACCGCAGTTCGAGGAAGCTTGGCCCTTCAATCAAGGTTTTGCGCCAGTAAAAAAGGATGGCAAATGGGGTTATATCCGGACGGATGGAAAATTCCGAATCCCGCCAGTTTATGACCACGCGTGGAGATTTGAAGGATTAGCGCCTGTGAAATTTCAGGGCAAATGGGGATTGCTGCGTGATAATGGAGAAATGGTCTACGGGTGGTAGCAGGAACAAAGGCTAAAGGATGAAAAGCCGAACATCCACCACGATCATCCAACGGAAATACGCTGCAAGGCGGCGCAATGCTATCTAGTTTAGGGCGACGCCGCGGCGGATGTAGGTGGGCATGTCCAAATCTTCGCCGCCTCTGATCGTTGGCTCGCTTTTATCGAAGCGGCCTTTGCTCACAATCTCCAGCGGCAATTCTTTTTGTAGGCGTGAGATTTTTTTCCGGCTGCGCTTGCCTCCGGCGGCGAGGATTTGGTCGCGGGCTTCGGTCGTGAGTTCAGGGACGGGAGCAACGACGCGTGAGATTGGGCGTTCGGTTTTTGCTGGATCGAGAAATTGCGGGCGATCCAGGCCGAGTGGAGTTGCGCCGGTTTGGACGCGATCGCTGGTTAAGCCGGGTTCCGGTTTAAGGTCGAGTTTCGGGTTGCGGCTGGCGATAAGGGTGAGGCCGATTTTGTCGGTGTAGGTTTCGTTGATGCTTGCGCCGAATACCAAATTTGCTTTCTCACAATGACGGTTGATCTGGGTCATCAAACGTTGGACCTGGCCCATGGAAAGATCAGGGCCACCAACGAGGCTGACGAGCACGGCGTCGGATTGGGCGAGGACTTCGCCGGCATCCAGGAGCGGGTGCGCGAGAAGTTTTTCGATGACCTGATCGACGCGGCTGTCGCCAATGCCTTCGACGATTGCAAAGGCACTTTCGGCGTGGCGCGCACGGGTAACGCTGCAAAGGTCGGCGAAATCGACGGGCTTGAGCGCGCTATCGGTGAGCAGTCGCCAGACACCGCGGACGGCATCGGCGAGCATTTCGTTGCTGGTGTTGAACAGCTCAACGAAGCTCGTATTTTCGTCGAGAATTTTGAAAAGTTTTTGATTCGGCAGGCAGATGACGGCGTCGGCTGCGGCTGTAAGCGATTGCAGACCGGCTTGAGCCTGTGCCTGACGGCGCATGCCTTCGAAATCGAACGGCGTGGTGACGATGGCGAGGACGAGTGCGCCGTTTTCTTTAGCGGCCTGGGCAAGGACAGAAGCTGCGCCGGTGCCAGTCCCGCCGCCAAGTCCGCACAGGATGAAGACGAGGTCAGCGTCAGTGCAAAGCGACCTGAGATTTTGCAGATCGTCTTGAGCGACGGCACGGCCGAGATCGGGATCGCCACCCGTCCCCATACCGCGAGTACGACGAGTGCCTAAAGTGATTTTGTTTTGAACGGTCGATTTGTCGAGCGCCTGGGAATCCGTGTTCAGGGCGTAGAAGGTGCCGTTGAAATTGGAACGCGCGAGGTGGTCGGCAGCGTTGCAGCCGGCGCCGCCGATGCCGAAAATTTTGGCGGTCAAGACACGCGGGCCGGGTGCGGGTGCGGGAGCTGCGGGAGCCGGTGCGCTTGGCGTTTGATCGAACGACGTTGTCGATTCGGGTGCCGTGATTTCGGGAGATTGGTCGATCATAGTGTGGTCTCCTCTTTATTTACGGAAAATTTCGTCCCAGGCGGTTTTTATGCCGTCGACGACGCCGCCGGGTTTGCGTTTGCGTTTTTGTTGGAACGAACCGAAACGGACCAAACCAATGGCCGTGGCGAATTCGGGCTGATCGAGAGCTGACTTGAGACCGCTGATTGAATTGCTGCTGCCGCGCGAAACCGGCATATCGAAAACGCTCTCAGCAAGGGTCTGAATGTGCGAAATGCGCGCACCGCCGCCAGCGAGAAAGACGCCGGCACGAACGTAATTTAGCAGGCCAAGTTCGGAAAGTTCTTGTTCGATGAGTTCAAAAATTTCTTCGAGGCGCAAGGACATGATGCGGCGCAGGTGCTCGACGTTGATCGTCTTGGAAGGCAGGCCGAGTTCGTTCGGCAGCGAAATTTTTTGGCCTCTGTCGGCGTCGCACAGAACCGCGGCGCCATGTTCGATTTTGAGTTGCTCAGCGCGACCGAGCGGAAGTTTGAGGCCGTAAGCGAGGTCATTGCTGACGTGGTCGCCGCCGACGGCGAGGACGCCGGTGTGCTTGATGACGCCATCGCAATAGACAACGTATTCGGTCGTGCCCGCGCCAATGTCGATGACGAGCGCGCCGAGTTCTTTTTGTTCGGTAGTCAGAAGCGCCAGTGACGAAGCGAGACCGGTGAAGACGATTTCGTCGACGTCGAGCTGGAGGCTTTTGACGGCGCGGATCGGATTTTTCAAACGATTAACATGGCCGTGGACGACGTGGACATCAACTTCGACGCGTGCGCCGAACATGCCAACTGGATTGGTGATGCCGGTTTGGCCGTCGATTTGGAACAATTGGCGGACGGCATGGATGACGCTATGGTCGGCGGGAAGGTTGATGGCCTTGGCATTCTTGATGACGTCCTGGACATCTTCTTCAGTGATTTCGCGATCGGCGCTGACGACGGGATGAACGCCGTGATTGTTAAAGCCGCGAATGTGATTGCCGGTGACGCCGAGGAAAACGCTACGGATTTCGACGTTGGCCATTTGCTCTGCTTCAACGATGGCGTTGCGAATGTCTTCTTCGGCTTTGACGGGGTCGCAGATTTCGCCTTTGCGCACGCCGTTGGAACGGGCCTGGCCAATACCGATGATGTTGAGCGCGCCGGCGGAATTGATTTCACCGACGACGGCGCAAATTTTCGAGGTGCCGATTTCCAGGCCAACTATGACGTTAGATGGTTCAAACATGTTTTTTCCTGGCTCGGGTGGACTTGATGGTTTTGGGCGCAAGCGGCTGCACAGAGTTTGCAGCCACGGCACGCACCGGCAAATTGTTGGCGATGGAGAGGTCGATCGAAGCGATGGCCTTGCCCCACTTTTGGTATTGGTCGCAAATGAGACGCCAGCGACGGAATTGGGTTTCGAAGCGGTCGACGGAAAAGGTGATTTCGGCGTTTTGACTGGTGGTGACCTGCAGGATTTCCGGGCTGGTGATGTTGACGCGTTGGAGTTCAACGAGGCCGACCATCGGTGAGCGTTCGAATTCGGCGAGCAGTTTCAGGCCGGCGCGCCCCTGGACGTTATCGATTTGGTGGCCGGGTTGGAGTTCGCTGGCGGTCAGGCCGACGATGATGGGCAGGCGCTCAGGGCCAGCGAGAGGGACGGCGCGCCAACGCGGGTCGATCGGTTGGACGACGTAGCCTTCGGAATCGAGATAGTAGGTGACCTCGAGGAATGAGCCGTTAGCGCCGGGTTGCGTGACGACGGTTTGGGCGACAGGTTCGCGTTCGCTCACGCGGATTTTTAAGGTGCGTGGCAGGACGCGCTCGACGGCGACGAATTGAATCGGCGGAAGAATTTCGAGGTCGCGCTTTACCTTTAGAATGTCGAGGGCAAGGAGGTTTTGGCCGGCACGAACTTTGGCCCAGTAACGGATGACATTCGTCGAGAGGACGCCGTCGGTTTGGACTTCGACCTGTTGAATGGCAAAGGCTTCGTTTTTGTAAATGAGTTTGTCGAGCAGCCACGAACCGCCCCGCCAGACGACGAGCGCGGCGAGCGTGAGCGAAAAAGCGACAGCGATGCCGACGCCCAGCAAACGTATGCGGTGCGCGCGCGTTTGACTGGTACGCAGCTTAACGTCGAGCAGCTCCGCGCGCTCAACCATTCGCCGATTTCGTCGTTTTTTGCCGAACATTATTTTTTACGTTTCATGGCCAGTTCGACCATGCGCTGGCAGACTTGCGGGTAATTCATGCCCGCAGCGGCTGCGATTTCTGGAAAAAGACTAACTTCGGTCATGCCGGGCAGTGTGTTCACTTCGAGCACGATGGGGTTGCCTTGCGCGGTGACCATGACATCGACACGCGAGTAGTCCCGAGCGCCGACGGCTTTGAACGCAGCGAGCGCGGCAGCCTGGATTTTTTTGGTTGTTTCGGCATCGAAGTCCGCAGGACAAAAATGATCGCTTGCGCCGGGAGTGTATTTATTTTTGTAATCGTTGGGCCCTTGTTTGACGCGGACTTCGGCGACGGGCAACGCTTCATCGCCAAGGATGCCGACAGTAGTTTCGCGGCCGATGATTTTTTCTTCCATCAACACCTGGGTGTCGTAACGGAAGGCCTCGGCGAGCTTGGTGGCGAATTCTTCAACCCGATCGACCATCTGCAGACCGACGCTGGAACCTTGACGAACCGGCTTGAGGACGACGGGCGGATTCCAGCCGCGCGGCCAGGTGGTTTTTGGTGAATCGAACACTTCGAAGCGAGCGGTCGGCACGCCATGGGCGACGCAGGCTTTTTTGGTCAGCACTTTATCGAAGGCGATGCGACTGGCTTCAGCATCGCAACCGGTATAGGCGATGCCGATTTTTTCCAATTCGGTTTGGACGGTGCCATCTTCACCGTAGGTGCCGTGAAGCGCGAGGAAAACGACATCGGTGCCGGGAAGGAGGGACCAACCGGGTACGGATTTTGCGCTGCGTTTGGATTTGGAAGCGGGCGCGGGAGATTCGACTTTCGCGCCGGGATCGACTTCGTAAACGTCGTGCCCGAGCGAGCGCAATGCTTTCGCGACGGCTGCGCCTGAACGCAATGACACTTCGCGTTCGGCTGAAGGACCGCCCAACATCACTGCAATTTTTAAAGGCTTAATCATTATTTATTCCGGATCTTCGCCCAAAATTTCTACTTCAGTTTCGAGTTCGATGCTGTGCTCGGCTTTCACTTTTTCGCGGATGAACTCAATCAGTTGCAATACGTCGGCAGCGGTGGCGTTTTTTTCGTTCACGATAAAATTGCCGTGAACGGGTGAAATCATCGCGCCGCCAACCCGCTTGCCTTTCAAACCGAGTTCCTGGATCAGCTTGCCGGCAGCAGTTTTTTCCGGGTTTTTGAAAATACAACCGGCGCTGGGGTTTCTGGGCTGCGAACACCAGCGACGTTCGTTAAAATTATTTGTCCGCGCGACGATGGCTTCTTTGCTATCAGGGTCGCCACGAAAAATCGCGCTCAACGCAATGTGCGTGCGGAGCATCGGGCAGGAGCGGTATACGACTTCGATTTGGTTGACGAAGACGTCGTGAACCTCCCCTTCCCTATCCATGTAGCTGATTTGTTCGATACGTTCGAAAGTCGCGCTGCCCATAGCTCCGGCGTTCATGCGCATCGCGCCTCCAACACTGCCGGGGATACCGCCGAGAAATTCGAGGCCGGCGAGACCGTTTTGGCGAGCGGTATTACAAACTTCCTTGAGACTGGCGCCTGCGCCGCACTTCAGGTACGGGCCGGAGACTTTGATTTCCGAAAAAGCTTGGTGCCAGAGGCGGACGACAACGCCGCGAATCCCGCCGTCGCGGATCAGGAGATTTGAACCGCGACCGAGGACGGTGAGCGGGATGTCGGCTTGCGTGCAGAAACGGAACAGGCGCGCGAGATCAAATACGCTGCACGGTTCGACATAGACGTCCGCAGGGCCGCCGACACGAAGAGTAGTTTTTTTCGCGAGCGATTCGTTCAGCCGGAGAACGGATTCCGGTGCGAGCACGTGCTTCAGATCGGCAAAAATTTGCTCCTTGTTCATCACATCAAGCATGCAGCGCCTCCGCGGGTTTCGAGGTCGCCGGTTGCGGCGGCTGCACTGTGCGAATCTCGCCGGTTTGCGGTGGCAAATCAATGTGGGTCGGGCGACCCAAAATTCTGTCAGCAATTTCGGCGGCGGAAGTCGGACGGTCCCAACGCTCGAGCGCTTGTTGCATGCTGGCGCGGCGTTGGGGATTGTTGATGATCTCGATGAGTTCGGCTGCGAGCGTGTGCGGCTCGACACTCGATTGCTCAAACATGCGCGCGGCGCCGGATTGGACAAAGGCGCGCGCATTGTGAAATTGGTGATTGTCGGCGGCAGTCGGATACGGAATAAGGACTGCCGGCAAACGAGTCGCGGCAAATTCAGCGAGCGAGGATGCGCCGGCACGGCTGATGGCGACATCCGACGCGGTCAGCGCGAGGTCCATTTCGTTGAGAAACTCGCGGACAACGGCGCGGCAGTTTTGCGCAGCGTAAGCTTTTTGGACGATGTCGAAATCTTGTTTGCCGGTGAGGTGCAGGATTTGAAGATTGGGAATCGCTTCACGAAGCAACGGCGCGCAGTTGAGTGCGAGGTCGTTGATGCCGGTCGCGCCCTGGCTCCCGCCCATAATTAACAAAACGGGATCTTGTTCTTCCAAACCAAGCAGGCGACGGGCGACGGCTGCACGCATTGGTTTGGAAAATTGGGCACGGACAGGCATACCAAGCGCTTCGATTTTCTTCGCGCGCATTGTCGTGCTCGGGAAATAGACGAAGGCGAGATCAACAAGGCGCGCGAGCCAGCGATTGGCGCGGCCGGCGATGCTGTTGGATTCGTGCAAATAGGTTTTGGCTTCGAGCAGTTTTCCGGCGAGGACGGGAGCGACACTGGTGAAACCGCCCATCGCAACGACAACATCCGGACGGTTTTTGCGAAAGTGACGCAGCGCGAGCGCGACAGACTTGGTGAGTCCGAGGCCAAAGCCGAGGTAATTTTTTCCGCTCAAACCGACGGCCGGAAGGCTGATGATTTGGAATTTACCGGCAACGGATGCAACGGCTTGTTGGTCCACTTCTTTTTGCGACACGATCAGGGTCACTTCGCACTCGCGACGGGCGAGTTCGTGTGCAATGGCGATGCCGGGGAACAAATGGCCACCCGTGCCGCCACAGGCGATCGCAATTTTTTTAGGTGTAGCAAATTCGTTACGCATCGCTTAACTCCGCAGTGGGTATTTCGAACGGGTTATGGCGCTTGCGCACCGGCTCAACAGCAAATCGTGAAATGCTCAGCAACAGTCCGGTCGCGACGAGCATCAGCATAAGATTGGAACCTCCGTAACTGATGAACGGCAGCGGCATACCTTTATTCGGCAGTGTGCTGGTGACAACGCCGATGTTGATGAACGCCTGGAAACCAATCATGAAAGTGATGCCGAGCCCAAGCAGCACGCCGAAGGTGTCGCAAGAGCGCTTGGCGATAATGGTGCCGCAAACAATGATCGCGATGAAAAGGATCACGACGGCAAGTGTCGCGATGATTCCAAGCTCTTCGCCGATAATGGAGAAAATGAAGTCGGTGTGATGTTCGGGGACGAAGCCGAGTTTTTGGCGTCCGTTGCCGAGGCCGAGTCCAAACCAGCCACCAGAACCAAGTGCCAGCATCGCTTCGTAGGCCTGATAACCGACGCCTTCTTTGTTTTCTTCGGGATGCAGCCACGCGAGGATGCGCCGCAACCGCATCGGGTCGTGCACAAGCGAAAAAGCCAAAGCGAGGCCGGCGGCGATCACCGGCGGGATGATAAATTTCCAACGAACTCCGGCGATCACCAGCATTGCGGCGCTAA
Source organism: uncultured Verrucomicrobiae bacterium (assembly GCA_963702845.1). GTDB lineage: Bacteria > Verrucomicrobiota > Verrucomicrobiia > Limisphaerales > Palsa-1400 > JAICXV01. The sequence goes on from OY969763.1 coordinate 3,872,476, forward strand.
CCAGTGCGAGGAGAATGGTACAACCGCGGTCGGGTTCGATGAATATCAACGCAAGAACCATGGCGATGATGCAACTCGGAATGACGAGACCTTGCTTAAACGTGTGCATCTGGCGCTGGAAGCGGTCGCAATAGGCGGCGAGAAACAAGAACCAGCGAGAGCTTGGCCAATTCCGAAGGTTGAAAACGTGGGACTCCAGGGATTGCAACCCAGCGTCGCGCGCCTTTTGTTCCAAAGCCGTATGGTGAAAAAACCACCAGAAGCAAAAACCCGGCGAAAATTAAGAGATACGGAGAAATTGTTTTCAGACGGCGATAATCCATGCAGGCGATCGCGGCCGCGAGCGCAAGACCCACTGCACACCAGGTGAGTTGGGAAATCAGATACTTTGCGCCGACGGCGGTCTTGCGAATTTCCATGCTCATGCTGCAGCTATAAAGCATGACGAGACCAAGGCCGGTCAAAGCCAGGACGCAGCAAATTAGAATGGTCGTCAACCACTTCATCAAAAAGGCAAACCTCCTAATGCGCTCACGCGCTTAAACGAACAGGCGGCACGCGTGCCGCCCGAGTCAAACCCGACGCGTTGCTGTCGGGTTTCTACACTGCAGGTGCTTAAACTTTTACAAACGGGCTCGGATTTCATCCAAACGCATCGCGCTTGGTTGTGAAGAGCGGGCGCCAGGGTGAGGACACCTGACGCCCGCCCATTAAACGAATTTAATTATTCGCGGTGCCGGTCGTCACTTGCGCCGTTGTTGTTGGCGTAGCGGAAGCGGCAGGTACCGGAGCGCTCACCGGCGTCGCGTCGGTTGACGCTTTGCCTGCGGGCATCTTCAGTTTTTGTCCGACCTTCAGCGAGTTGATGGACTTCAACCCGTTCAAAGAAGCGAGCTGCTTCACGGTCGTCCCGTGTGACTTCGCGATCTTTTCCAAGCGGTCGCCGCTCTTGACGGTATAGGTGGCACCGTCGGTCGAGGCCGTGTCAGCCGATGCAGGAGTTGCGCTGGTCGCAGCAACTGCGGACGTAGAACCGACCGGGATCTGGACCTTCTGACCGATCTGCAAACGCAGCGCGTTCAGGCCGGGGTTCGCGTCTTGCAATGCTTTGAGCGATACGCCGTTTTTCTTGGCGATCGAGCCGAGCATGTCGCCTTTTTGAATCGCGTATTCGCGAGTTGCGCCGGTTGCAGCAACTGGAGTTGCAGAAGTGATCGGAGCAGCAGGAATTGCGGTCACCGGAGCACCAGTCGGAGCGGGTACTGCGGTCGGGCTAATCGCAACGGTCGGAGCCTGCGGAATTGCCGCGTTCGGATCCATCGGCGCGGGATTCGCAGCGAGGTTGTCGGTCGTCGGCATCGAAGCATCAGCGTTTGTCTTCACGCCGTTGGTTCCGCTGTTGTCGGTCGGGGCCGAGTTATCCTTGGTGCAACCCTGGATGAGCAAACCACCGATGAAAACCACGTGCACGATGAGAATCGTGAAGAAGGCTATTCGGATGGTAGATTTATTTTTCGAAGGCTTGGTGCCTTGGGGTACGAGTGGGCTTGGAGTGTTCATTTTGGTCCTGTCTGGTTTATGTCATTCGTTGAGGTGTTCTTGTTGTTTCTTTTGTATCTGGTCTTCCCTCACAAAGACCGGATACAAAAATGTTTGGGGTCAAAACCCAGTCATTTTTCTGCAATTTTCCTGCAAAAATCGTCAATTTATTCACAATTTCGCCTTATGGCATCCTTCAGGCCGTCTTATCAGAGCCTGCATCTTGTGGGGTTTTTAGGCCCCAGCACTATTCGTTGCGTCCGCCAACGTTCTACCGGTTTTAAGCAACAAAACGGCCTTGAATGATTCTTTTTGAATTTTTCAAGGCTTGAACAAAGCGCTGAACGTCCGTTTCTGTGTTCGCTTGTAACAATTTGTCCAAGTTGCTGCAACTGTTATTTGGTTGATTCATGTTTTTTTCTCACCGGATTTTCAACGTGCTCAGAGCCACCACGGCGCACAAAACGCACATGATGTAAAAGCGGGTCGTAACCTGTGATTCGTACCAACCTTTTTTCTCAAAGTGATGGTGCAACGGCGCCATCAGAAAAACGCGGCGGCCTTCGCCATATTTGCGTCGGGTGTATTTGAAATAGAAACGTTGAATCATGACGGAACCGGCTTCGGCAACAAAGACGCCGCCCGCGATGATCATGATGAGCGGTTGGTGAATGAGGACGGCGATCATGCCGAGCGCGCCGCCGAGCGCGAGTGAACCGGTGTCGCCCATGAACACTTTTGCCGGATGACAATTGAACCAAAGGAACCCAAGACCCGCTCCGATCATGCCGGCGGCGAAAACGGTCAGTTCGCCGGCGCCGGGCACGTATGGGATTTGAAGGTATTGCGCAGTGCGGAAATTTCCAGCGAGATAGCTCAGGACCAGAAAAACAAACGAGACAATCACAACACAACCCGTGGCAAGACCGTCGAGGCCGTCGGTCAAATTCACGGCATTTGAGGTGCCGACAATGGTAAGTGCGGTGAGGATTACGCCCACGGTTGCGCCGATGGAACCCGTCAACACTGGATATTTTACAAATGGCACCATGACTTCGCTGACCATTTTGCTGGTCGCGGGAAGCTTCCATAGATAGAGGCCGACGAAAATCGCGAGGATCCCCTGGACCCACAGCTTGATGAACTCAGTGATGCCACCGGCATTTTGTTTGGTGATTTTCGCGTAGTCGTCGAGGAAGCCGAGGCCGCAAAGCACGATGAAGGTGAGCGACATCAATTGCACGAGCGTGTTGTATTGGGTCCACAACATCGCGGTAAGATCGACGACGAGAACGATCAAAATTCCACCCATCGTTGGTGTGCCACGTTTATCGACGCGATTGGTCAACGCGCCCTGCTCTTCTGCGCGATCGCGGTATTCCTGGCCGAACTTCAATTCTTTGAGCCAGCGAATCATTCGCGGACCAAGAATCCAACTCAGCACGAGCGCAGTAACGGCGGCGCCGGCACTACGGAATGTGATGTAGCGAAAGACGCGCAACGGCGAGACATAGGCTTGCCATTGGCCGTCTTTGGCCCACATCAGAATTTTCTCGGCGAGGTAGTAAAGCATTTAGTTCCTGATAAGTTGCTCGACGATTCGCTCCATCTTCATCGCACGCGAGGCCTTCACCAAAACGAGGTCGCCGTCGCGAACAAACTCTTTGATTTGGGTCGCAGCATCTTCGACATCGGTAAATTCGGTAACGTTCTTCAGGCCTTTTTTGCGCGCGGCTTCAGCGATGCCGCTGGCGAGGCGGCCAACTGCAAAAAGTTGATCAATTTTCAGTGAGGCAGCTTTTTCGCCGACTTCTGAATGTGCAGCAGCGGCTTCGTTGCCGAGTTCAGCCATGTCACCAAGCACCGCGACGCGACGAGCGCGCGTAGGCATTTCGCGCAATGTTTCCAGGGCAGCGAGCATGGAGTCGGCATTGGCGTTGTAAGCGTCATCAAGGACGCCGATGCCTTTGGCCGACCAGAATTGCATGCGCATTTTGGGCGGAGCACATTCGCTGACGCCACGCGCGATTTCGGCGTGGCCAAGTCCGAGCTCGTCGCCGACCGCGATAGCGAAGAGGGCGTTCACCACTTGATGGCGTCCGAGAAGTTTTAAGCGGTATTCGCCATCGACTTTGCCGGCTCGAGACTTAACCAAAAAGGAAACGCCATGTTCCGAAAGCTTGATATCACTCGCGCTGTAATCGTTTTTTCCATTGAGGCCGACTTTAATCACGCGAGCGCGAGTGCGACGCGCGATGGCTTCACTCCACACGTTGTCTCCATTGAGAAACACCGCTCCACCAGCAGGAACTGCTTCTGCAACCGCCCCTTCCTCGCGGGCAACGCCATCGAGGTCGCCGAAAAATTCGAGATGTTCGCGCCCGATGTTGGTTACGACTGCGTAGCGTGGAGCGACCATGAACGCGAGCGGCGCGAGTTCGCCAGGATGATTCGTGCCGATTTCAAGCACGGCAGCTTGATGAGTTTTTTCAAGCTTCAACAGGGTGAGCGGCACACCGATATCATTGTTGAAACTGGCTTCGCTCCAGAGTGTCGGATTTTCCTGACGCAGCACTGAAGCGATCAATTCTTTCGTCGTCGTTTTGCCGTTGGAGCCGGCGACCGCGATGATTGGCAAATCGAAATTGCGACGATAATGCGAGGCTAGCCGGCCGAGCGCTTTGCGGGTGTCGTCGACTTCGATTGCCGGGAACGGCGCGCGCGGAGCGACGCGCCCTACCTTGTGCTTTTCGACAACGACAGCAGCGACGCCGGTTTCGAGAACATGCGGCAAGAATTCGTGCGCGTCGAAATTCTCGCCCGAGAGTGCAAAGAACAAATCTCCAGCCTGTGCCTTGCGCGAATCTGTGCAGATGCGCGAGACGGTCGTGTCCGGCGTCGCCACCCTGAGTTCGCCCTGGCACGCTTCAGCGACATACTGGAGTGTTCGTGTTTCCATTAATCGTGCAGCGGACTGTTTGATTTGAAACGGCAACGCGGTCCGCGCAGGGCGCGATTCAGCGCGAAGCGACGGCCTTCCATGTGTTCGGGAACGGCATTCGATTCGAGTTCGGCGATGGCTTGTTCGACCGGTTCTTTTGAAAATGCTTTCGGAAATGCCGGTCCGCCTTGTGTGGCGAGCCCAAAATTATTGCCGGCCTGCTGCTGATCCGTTTCGAATTTTTTCATTTTCATAGGTTCAGGTGTTATCTGGCTTGCAGTCCCTTTTTGGTGTTCGACGCCTCGACCAGGCGTGGTTGATTATCCATTAAAGGTTCAACTTCGATGTCAGGCTTGAGATTCAAATAGTTTGCGGCGCGATCGGCGATTTCTTTGAAAAATGGCGCGGCAGTCTGGCCGCCGAAATGGCCGTTCTTCGGATCGTCGATCACGACGGAAATGCAAATTTCCGGATTATCCGCCGGGAAAAATCCGATGAATGAGGAGAAAAATTTCTGCACGTAGTGGCCGTGCTCAACTTTTTGTGCGGTGCCAGTTTTCCCGGCGACGGTGAAGTTTTCCATGTGCGCCTTTTCGGCGGTGCCACCTTTGATCGGCACGGTCTTAAGCGCGGTGATCATGTCTTTATCGGCGCGGTCGCCGGCGACCGTGCGGACAGGTTGTGGCTGATATTTCGCGACGATCTTTCCATCGGAATTTTCAAGGCGATCAACGAGCATCGGGCGCATTAACACTCCGTGATTGGCGATCGCGCACATGGCCATGACCATTTGCAACGGCGTGACAGCGATGCCCTGGCCCATCGGAATTTGGGCGATTGAGACCTTCGTCCACTTCTGCACCGGATGCACGATGCCGGAGACTTCACCGGGCAGCGGAATGCCCGTCTTACTGCCGAAACCGAAATCGGTGATGTAGTGGTAGAGGCGTTCTTCGCCGAGACGAATACCGATTTTGGCCGAGCCAATATTAGAAGACTTAGTGATGATGTTCATCACGCTCAGGTCACCGTAAGGTTCGTGGTCATGCAACGTGCGGCCGGCGTAAGCGAAGTGTCCATGCTCGCAGTTGAACACGTCCGTGAGGCGAACGACTTGTTCGTTCAAACCAGCGCTGATAACGACGATCTTGAACGTAGACCCCGGTTCAGCGATATCGCTGATAACGCGATTGCGCAGGGCGTCCATCGGAAATGCGCCGGGACGATTTGGATCGAAGTTCGGGATCGTGGCCATCGCGAGAATTTCACCCGTACGAGGCCGAACGATGGTGCACGACGCGCTTACCGGCGTGTGCTTTTTTACGATCTCGACCAACTCAGTTTCGGCGATGTGCTGGAGGCCGGCATCGATTGTCAGCACGACATTTAAGCCGTCGCGTGGATTAACGGCTTCTTCGCGGAACACGACCAACTCACGTTGGCGCTTATCGATTTCTGTGCGCAGCCAACCACGAACACCGGTGAGTTTGGAGTTGAAAGCAAGTTCGATTCCGTTCTGGCCGGATTGGAGATCGTCGTTTGCAACATAACCAAGAATGTGCGACGCCAAACGGCCATTGGGGTATACGCGAATTTCGTCATCTTCGGCGAACACGGCCTTGGCGCGAAGATTGGTATAGAAACGCTTGTCGACGGCTTTGAGCTTGGATTCGTCGACGCCAAAAGAGAGCGTCGACATTGTTTTGTTGATTGCTTCCCACGTATCGAGCGTGACTTTGCGTTTTAAAACGATGTAGCCATTGGTCTTTCCGTCTTGGCGGAGGTGCGGAGCCAATCGCTCAAAGACAAAATCCACGTTTGTTTGCAGCAAGGGTGCGATGGCGCGAGCGACTTCGGCGCGGCGATCGCCGACCAAACTTGGATCAGCGCAAATGATTTTCGCCGGGATGCTCGTGGCAAGTGGATTGCCACGAATGTCGAGAATTGCGCCGCGCATCGGCGGGCGCGAAATCGTGCGATGGGTGTTGTGCTCCGCGCGGGTCTGAAGGTCGTGATGACGGAGAACCTGGAGATCGACCAGACGGTATCCAAGCGCCGTAAATGCCACCACCAGGAGCCCGGTTACGAGCCCGATTTTCAAATCTGTCGCCGCGAACTTCATCTTCCACTCCTCTGGAGCCGCGCATTGCGCTCCGGCGCCCATCGTCGCGATGGGTTGAGGCTTGCGCCTCGTCTGGAGTTTCGGCTGCAGGCGGCCCGGCACACGTCGTGCCGCCTAAAGGCGGGACTCCAAACAACTACATCAACCAAGCGCCACATGCGCTTAGTTACCGGCCACCCGCGCCCGTTCAGGTCCTCCAACCGAACTAGGCGCGGGCAACCGGCAAAAATTCACTCTTCACTGTTCAGTATTCAGCTACTGAACACCTGAGACTGGACGCTAGTCTCGCTTCGCTAACTCTGTTGCATGAGTGTGCGAAGGTTGTTGCGTCTGAACCGGGCCGTCGACCAGACGAATCACTTGCGTCAGGGCCGGCGGACCGAGTCCTAAATTCAATTGTCGAACGCGCTCTTCCAACTTCACCGGCGAGCACAAAGCCGCCAATTGATCGCGCCGGACTTTGTTTCCGCGTTCCAAATCAGCGAGATGGTTCTCCCGCTCCTTGATTTGATGGCCGAGCAGGCTGATCTGGTTCTTGTACCAGACATAACCCACTCCAGCCGTGACGAAGAAAGCACAGAGGAGCAGCGCCTTGATGACAGGCGCGAATCTCACTGCTGCATCGCTTTTTCTGTTCTTCGCCATCTTCGTTCTTTTGTAGCGGCCGAGGTAATGAGGCTCGAATGTTCCTCCTGCAAGTCAGAGCCTTCTCACATCGGCTGCTACGAATTCAAATTTTCTCAAATGCTCTCAGCTGCGCGCTTCTGCTTCGCGGATTATCATGCACTTCAGCTTCCGTCGGTTTAATTGCTTTCCGCGTCAAAATTTTCAATTGCGGTGGCACGGGCACGCGCAACTCCGGCACATCCACTTCGCCGGGGAATTCGTAACCCCGCGACAGATAGCGGCCGAATTCCTTCACCACCCGGTCCTCCAACGAATGGAAAGTAATAACCGCCAACCTGCCGCCGGGTCGTAAAATCTTCATCGCACCCGCCAGGCCTCGTTTCAAAGAGCCAATTTCATCATTCACCGCGATGCGCAGAGCCTGGAAAACCTGCGTCGCCGGATGCGTCTTATGTCCTGCTCGCGGGGAAATACGTTCAATCAACTGCGCAAGCTGCCGTGTTGTTTGGAAGGGCCGATCGTGTTCAATTGCTTTCGCAATCCGCCGCGATTTCTCTTCGCCTCCGTATTCCCAAAAAATCTTTGCCAACTCCTCCGCGCCCGCCGTGTTCACCAGCTCGGCCGCGGTCATGCCTCGCGTTGGATCCATCCGCATGTCCAACGGTCCTTCCCCAACCAGGCTGAAACCGCGTGCGGCTTCACCCAATTGCAAAGAACTGATCCCCAAATCGAGCAGCACTCCATCCAACGTTCCCAGCTCAATCCAATCCGCTAAATCAGCGTAATTCCCCTGGCGCAGCTCAAACCTGCCCGCATACGACGACAACTTGCGGGTTGCCGCCTGCAGCGCGACGCCATCGCGATCGCATCCATACAGCCATCCAGTCGGCGAGCTTGCCTCCAGAATCGCTATGGCGTGTCCAGCTCCACCGACCGTTCCGTCTCCGTAACGGCCGGTGGAGTGGACTGCCATCACTGCCAGCACCTCCTTTAACAGCACTGGCTTGTGAAATAGTTCCGGCACTTGGCATTTGTTACTCAGCTTTTTTCTGAGCCACAGAGACACAGAGCGTAAAGAGAACGTAAAACGTCACTATTTTATTGGCCGTTCTCATTGACTCTGTGTCTCTATGGTTCATTCCTGCAAATCTCAAATCCAAATCTCAAATCTCGAGTTCAGACACGCGCGATTAATTCCGGCGTAGGTTCCGTTTGCGGAGCATCCGCAGCGGAATTAATCGCGCTGTCCGTCTTCTTTGTGATTCCACGGCGGCTCGTCGCTGTCGTGGTTATCGCTTTTTCGGCCGTCGCTGTTTGTAGTTTCCCTGTCCCCACCTTAGCTTCGGCCGAGACCACCTCCAGGTCGGCGTCTAAAAGTTCATTGCGAATCGGGCGCACGTTATCTAAAGCGAATTCGCCTTGGACCGCGGGTTGTGCGGCATTGCGTTTGCGTCCAAAAATAGCTTCGCGCAGCTTGGAAGGAACAGATTGGTTCACTTCCGACTTGGCAGCCGAATGCAGGACGGGCGTTGCCGGCTTTACCACAACCGGGGCGCTCGCCTTCCTTTCAGTCATTCGCTTTTCGTAAGCGTCGGCAATTGGATTTGCTTCCGGTTTACCAGGGCAAGTGGCGCCAAAATTGGCCCGTTGTTGCAAATGCTGCGGAGCATCAGTAGCTGGCGCAGATGACTGAACAGAAACCGCCTCCGAAGAATGCGGCATTTCTCGGCGGAACGTGTTCGTCAGCTTCTCCAATACGGTCGGCTGGACTCTTTTGCCAAGCTCCTGATTGTCCGTAAAGACTTCGGCGGTTGGCTCACCGGCTTGCACAGTCGCGACGTGTCTCACCGCGTCCTGTTCGGGCAACCGCCGAAAAACCTGATAGCTTTTCTTTTCCGCAGAGCCACCAAAGGGCTGCGGCTCCTCCGGTTTCAACAACACACGTTTGGCCGCAGCTGCAAACTTCTTCAGCCACGAGGACACCGGATCCAAAACCGCTGAAGAAACCGAACTTGTCTGCGAAGTAACTGCCGGAGCGCCGGGCTTGCCGAAATTCGGCAACATCCCCGTCGTCTCCAGGTTGTAACCGGCCTGTCGGCGTTTCATACCGTTGAGCGCGTTACTAAATGATAGCAATTTTGGGAATTGCATAGGTTACTCCATTAACTCGAACGCCTGGGCCGACAGAACTTCGTCTGCCGCTTTCACTGCCTCGTGCGTCTTCGGATTCCAAATTTCAAATTTATCGAGCAGACCGACCATCACCACTTCATCGTCCGATTTGATGTTCGCCGCGTCTGCGAGGTCCTGCGGAACGCAAATACGCCCCGCACTGTCTAAAGCCACTTGGGCCGACTGACTGCCGATCTGGCGTTTCAATGAGCCGCGCTTATCAGCCGGCATCGCGTCCAGTTCAGCCATTAACTTGGCCATTTCGGTTGGAGGCAGGACTCTCAAACACACCCCCGCTTTGTGTCTTGGCCAAACAATGAGCGTAAATTCCGTGCCAGGCTTCGACGGGCGCCATTTAGACGGGATTTGCACACGTCGCTTCTCGTCCACCCCGTGGCGATATCGCGAATTGTATACGCAAATCTCATTTGTAGGTTCGGTAGCCATATCGGCATTTACTCCACACTCTGCCCCACTTCACTACTTTCTGCCCCACCTTTATCCACGATACGACACTTTGCGTCAACTATTTTGTTATCAAAAAATCAGGAAATCTTATCCCCAAGTTATTCACAACCGATACTGGGGGAAAACCGATCAACTCGGCTTTTGGAAGTGAACTCTACTTTTTCGGTCGGAAACCGGGCGGAAGATTGGATTTTGCGGCTAGTTCCGAGTCTTCCGCGACTGCGGGTGCAACAGAGGCTGTGGTTTCTTCTGCGGCAGATTCGACAGCAACAGCTTCTTCCGGCAAACCCAATTTTTGGCGAGCTTTTTTCGCAGCCGACGTTTGCGGATGCTCGGAGGTGATGCGGTGGAGCAGCGCCTGCATTTTATCCTGCTGGCCCAGCTTTGCGTAGATATTACACAGATGAATCGCAGCTTTACCCCAATGTTCCGGCGGCAATTTCTGTTTTATCACTTCTTCGTATTCGAGTGCCGCGGCGAGCGGGTTCTTGAGATCTTTCTCGTAAATTTCAGCGATGCGCAAGGCAACGTATTGTTCGCGCGGATTTTTCTTCAAGTAATCGCGCATGAGCTGAATTGCCTCGAGATGATTGCCGTTGGCCCATACTTGCTCGGCGTGTTCGTATTCGGGATCGCGCTGGCCTTCGCCGTTGTCGTTGAATAGAAAATCGACCGCTTGGTTTCCCATGTATTGGGTCACGTCGTAGGCTATCAACAGCCCGAGCAATATCGCACTGATGATAAACGCGGCCAGAGAACCCATAACGGAACCACCAGTGGCATGTGTAGCAACTTTTGTCTCGTCGTGTGATGCTTTCTTGGATGCGGCATTGGTCGCCGATGGTTGATTCGTAGTTTGAGCGGCGGCCACGATGTTGGTTGTGCCGTCCGCATTCGTCGTGACGCTAGTCGTGTTAGTGTCGGCGACCGCGTTCGTTGGTTCTACCACAACAACATTCGTTTCATCGATGGGCGCCCGGGCGATAGGCATGCTCTTGTAATTGTGATAGAAGCCATAGGCGAACCAGATGACCAGGAACACCAATACCGGATATAGGTATAATTTGAGCTTCTCGAGCATGTGCTGTCTGTAAATGAAACAACATTTTGAAAAAACACAAAGGGTTTTTCGACGCACACCCCCCACTGGCAAAATCCGAAATCCGAAATTCGAAGCACGAAATGATGAATTTTAGGTTAGAGAGTCGCCATCTTGTCTCGTACATTCCCAGTGAGTGCGCACCGCCGATTTTAACTTTGAATTACCGCCAGAATTGATCGCGCAAAAGCCAATGCCGGCGCGCGACCAGTCGAGACTTTGTGTGCTGGACCACAAAACAGGCGAGATTCTGCATCGCCGCTTCCCTGATTTGCTCGAATATTTGAAAGCAGGCGATGTGCTGGTGCTGAACGACTCGCGGGTCATCCCTGCACGGCTGCGGGCCGTGAACCCGAAAACGGGTGGGCATTTTGAAGTGCTGCTTCTAGAAGAAGTCTCACCGAACAATTGGTGGGCGATGATGAAACCGGGCAAACGCGCTCCAATTGGCACACGGATACAACTGCTCGATCTACAAAAACAGCCCACGCCGATCGAGGCGGTCGTGGAAGAAGTGAACAGCGAAGGCCATCGCCGCCTGCGTTTCGAGCACACGCCAAATATTCTGAACGAGCTCGATCGACTCGGCGAAGTGCCAGTGCCGCCATATATTGAACGCGCGGCGCCACAGTCCGAAGATCGCGAGCGATATCAAACAGTTTACGCGCATGACGCGGGTTCAGTGGCAGCGCCGACTGCCGGCCTGCATTTTACCAACGAACTGCTAGAACGAGTTCGAGAGCGCGGGGTCAAAGTCTGTTTCGTCACATTGCACGTTGGCCTGGGCACATTCGCGCCGGTTAAAGCCGATAGCTTGGAAGAGCACATCATGCACGAGGAGCGGTTCAACATCAGTCCAGAGAGTGCTGAATTAATTAATGCGAGCGAACGCGTGGTTGCAGTGGGAACGACCACCCTTCGGGTCCTGGAAAGCGTCGCGCAACAAAACAATGGCAACACTGTTCCGGGAAACGGCAGAACGAGAATTTTTATTTTCCCACCGTTTGAATTCAAAGTCGTGGACGCGCTCGTCACCAACTTCCATCTCCCCAGCTCCACATTATTGATGTTAGTCAGCGCCTTTGCAGCACCCACGGAGACGCGCGGACGCAATTTGATGATGGGAACTTATGAAGAAGCGATTCGCGAACGTTACCGTTTTTTCAGTTACGGAGATGCGATGCTGATTAAGTGATTGTCTCGGGACCCGAAAGCTTTTCATCAGCCTCAACTCGTCGCGCCATCAACCAGAGCACGTCAGATAATCGGTTTAGGAAAACGATTATCTCCGGGTTTTCCAGAGACTTGTTTTCATGCAAATGACACGCTTGCCTCTCTGCGCGACGGCACATGGTGCGAGCGACATCCAACGCAGCGGATGACGGGTTTTTGCCGGGAATAACCCAATCGTTGAAAACCAAACCGGCGCCTTCGAGTTCTTTCGCGAACGTGTCCAACTTGGCAGTCATGCTTGTAGTCACAACAGAAAACCCGTCCTTCTTAAATCGTTCGAGGTCCTCTGTTTTGGTGGCGAGTTCGCCCATGAGTGCGATGAGATCTTTTTGAACAGAAAAAATTCGCTCGGCAATGTACGGGCTGTTCGTGAGAGAGCGCGCCATTCCGAGAGCCGAGGTTAATTCGTCCACCGCGCCGTAAGCTTCAACGCGCGGATCACATTTTGAGACGCGGCGATTATACATCAAACCTGTGTCCCCTTTGTCGCCGGTCCTGGTAACGATACTCATAAACGAATGCTAAGACTAAATTCTAAACGCTAAAGCGCGAAACTTGTATACAGAATTTTTCTTTAGCCTTTTACCTTTAGGCTTTAGGGTTCGCTCGATGACAACTGCCAACAAAGTCACGATCATTCGGATTTTGCTGGTCCCGTTTTTCATTGTCCAGGTCATCTACTACAATCGCACGGGCAACGCGGTGAATTGGTATTGCGCAATCGCCTCGTTTTTTGCCGCAGCGGTCGCTGATGGCATCGATGGCTACATTGCGCGCCATTTCAATCAACGCAGCGAACTCGGCGCAATTCTCGATCCGCTTGCTGACAAACTATTGCTCGTATCGGGAATTATTCTGTTGAGCATGGAGACCCGCTATTTCGTGCGGATTCCAATTTATCTCACCGCGACGGTCATCAGCCGTGATGTCATCCTGTTGATTGGAATGGCGATTATTCATTACACGGGGACAAAATTTTCCGTGCGCCCGCATTTGACCGGCAAAATTGCGACGGTTCTGCAGATGGCGACGGTGCTGTGGACTTTGATAAAACTAAATCCAACCGTCCTGCCCTACATCACAATCCCGGCGGCTGTCTTTACGGGCGTTTCAGGGCTGATATATGTTATCGATGGCATGTCGCACTTGAACACGCATCCATCAAGCGGCCCGACGCCGCCGAATCCAGCATGAACCGGATTACTATTTCCGATGTTATTATCCATTTTATGAGTCCAAACATTACGCTCAAAGAAGGCGACCCGGCTCCCGATTTCACTGCGCCAACCAACGGCGGCAGAACAATCAAGTTGTCGGATTTTCGCGGCAAAAACGTCGTGCTTTATTTTTATCCGAAAGACGACACGCCGGGATGCACGACGGAAGCGTGCAGTTTTCGTGATAACTTAAGCGACCTCACCAGGCGCGACGTCGTGGTTCTCGGTGTCAGCACCGATTCAGCGAAGTCGCACGACAAGTTTGTTGAAAAATTCAAACTTCCGTTTCCGCTTGTCTCGGACGAATCGAAACAAATTGTCGAAGCTTACAATGCGTGGGGTGAGAAAAGTTTCATGGGGCGCAAATACATGGGCACACATCGCATCACGTTTCTAATCGCGCCTGATGGAAAGATTAAGAAGATTTGGCCCAAAGTGAAACCTGCCGAGCACGTGGCCGAAATTCTGGAAGCTTTGTAACTAACGCAAAGCCGTGAAAATCGCAAAGGCGCAAAGGACGAGTAGATCACTCGTTTTTGCGCCTTTGCATCAAAAACTAAACCGGCGCAGGTTGTTCGACGGGCGCTTCAGGTGCAGTAGCAGGAGCCTCAGCCGTCTTGAAAGCCGCAATCGCATCGATGCGAAGGCGCTTCGTGGCGGAATCGGATTGCACTTCGACTTCTTCGCCGACCTTATGGCCGATCAACGACTGCGCCACAGGGGTCAAATAGCTGATGACGCCTTTGTCAGGATCCGAATCCCATGCCCCGAGAACCGTGTATTTCTCCGCATGATTTTGTTCCAGGTCGGTAACATTGACGATCGTACCGATGCTGACCACGTCAGTCTTGGCGTTGCTGAAATCTGTTCCACGCGCGCGCACGAGTTGTGATTCCAACTCGGATTTGCGGCGCATGAGAATCTTCTGCATTTCCTTGGCCGCTTTGTATTCGTGGTTTTCGCGCAAGTCGCCGTAACTGCGGGCGATGGCGATTTCCTTTGAGTTCGCCGGAATCGCTTTTTGCACCAGCTCGGCATACTCGTTTTTGCGGCGTTCGAGACTTTCCCACGAAACCTGATAGGTCGTTTCCTGTTTGGTCGCCTCGCCAGAAATCATCGACTGCATCGCTGGATAGCTCTTCACGATACGTGCCAGCAATGAGCGCTTGTCCATATCGTCGAAGCACGGCGACAGTTGCAGTGCGCGGGTCAAATCTTTGATCACTTCGAGATCAGCCGATCCGATGAGTTCAACCAACAAAGTCGAATCATCTAAAATAAAATCGCGCAGCTTGTTGGAACGCTTTTCATTGAATTGATCGCGTTCCATGGCTGTAAGCATGGCGCGGAACACTTCAGGCCCGAGGATATCAGCGTATGTGTCGGAGCGTTCTTTCGCCAACCAGAGCAACAAGTCGCTGCTGGCCTGGTGTTGGCTGATCAAACGCGAAAGTAATTCTTTAAGGCGGTCCAATTTACCACCTTCGATCAGCGCGTCGGACATTTCGGTGGCGAGCTTGGTGGAGACATTGTTCAGCGCCCCAACCAAAGAGTCATCCCACTGAGGAGTCGCACTTTTGAACGATAGCAAAGATCGACGATGTTTCGCGCCGGGGATTGCTTCGAGCAAATGCCCCATCTTACGCATTTCCTGCTGCCAAATTTGGGCTGGAAGTGATTTCGCCTTCAGCGGCCGGCAGGCTTGCAGCTTCGCGAATGTCGTCGCGAACGAAAATCGCTTCGAGCGCGACAGATGGTTGCGTACGTTGATGGGTTGCTATTTCCGCGTTCAACGCCGCAATCACTTCCTTAGACACCACAGGCTTGTCGTTCAGATCCGAAAAATTGCGCAGAATTTCGTGTGCGACCGTGTGACGCGCCTTCAAACCTTTGGCAGCGCGGAATTCGGTCAGCAAACGGTCCTGCAGTGAAGTTTCCTTCACCTGATAAATGATCGGCTCGGACTTCTTGAGCGGCACCTGAAAATGGCCGTCTTTCTTCAGTTCACGCTTCGCTGCTTCCCACCACTTCTTCCAATCATCTTTAATGACGTCAGGAACGAGGACCTGCTGAATCTGGTCCACCGTTGCTCTACCGTTGAAGCTTTGCAGAACTAATTTGATCAAATCGAGATGGTGCAAGGCTGCCATTTGGCGAAGATTTTCAATATCAGCAACTTTGCGCGCGTAAATGTGATCCTTGGAAATGGGTTTGAGAGATTCGGCAGCGAACGCCAAATCCATCTTGTGACCCTTTTTCGTTTGAAAATCGATGACGAACTGGCCAAATACCGCATCAACCGTGGTGATTTTTCCGAAACCCCAACTGCGATGCCAGCAATAGCCGTTATCGGTCAGCTGCAGCAGCGCGTCCATTTGGGGTCGGGAAATTTTTCCAGTGGCAACCAGCTTATCAAATTCTTCTTTCATTGAAATGTTCTCAGATCCCATATAGTCAGTTATTATTACGTAGTGAGTCTGCAAAAACCAAGAGAAATTGCCGCGCGCGTGCTTAAGCGCCGTCGTAGCGTGCACGAATACATCGAACGACTGCTCGAACTCGAACTCGGCGAGCTCGCGCCCGAAGATCGCGCGCTTTGCCAGGAACTCGTCTACGGCGTCGTGCGCTGGCAAAAAACACTCGATTGGCTCATCGGCCGAAAAACCGGCGGCCGCGAGCAAATTCCCTTAGTTCACATTCTGCTGCAATTGGGACTTTATCAACTTTTCTGGTTGGAACGCGTGCCCGACCACGCCGCCGTCCACGAGACGATTGAAATGGCAAAGAACATGCGCTTGGAGGCGAAGGCCGGGTTCATGAATGCCGTGTTGCGCGGTTACACCCGGGAACGCGACGAAACCCGAGCCGCGCTGGAAGCAATTGAAACAAACCGATCCCGCCATCGGATATTCGCAACCCGATTGGTTCGTCGAACGCTGGCAACAGCGCTTTGGCAAAGAAAAAACGATCGCACTGCTCGAATGGAACAACACGCCCCCGCCGACTTTTGCGCGCATCAACACATTGAAAGCTGATGCGCGAAAGATAACACAACTGTGGGATTCGGAGCGCGTCATTTACAAAGCCGTCGAACGCGATTGGCTTGGCACCGACGAAATTTTCGAGCTGGAATCGCACCCATCGCTGAAAACGCTTCGCACATTCCAGGAAGGAATGTTTTATGTCCAGGACCCAAGCACGTTGCTCGCGGTTGCAGCTTTAGATGCGAAGCCCAGCGAACACGTGCTCGATTTCTGCTCCGCCCCTGGTGGCAAAACAACCTTCATTGCTCAGCGCATGGGCAACACTGGCGAAGTCGTCGCCGAAGATGTCGATGCCGAACGCCTGAAATTGGTTGTAGAAAACTGCGACCGCCTCGGCGTGACCTGCGTTGCCACGAGCTCCGCCACGAAACAGTTTGACCGAATTCTCATCGATGCGCCCTGCTCCAACACCGGCGTGTTACGTCGCCGCGTGGAATTGCGTTGGCGAATTCAAGCCGAGGAAATCACGCGTTTGCGCGAAACTGCAACTTTCCATTTTGGGCGATCGCCATCCAACGACTTAAGCCCGGTGGCACGCTCGTTTACAGCACGTGCAGTCTCGAACCCGAGGAAAACCAGGAAGTGATCAAATCATTTCTCGCGAAGAACCGGATGTTCACCTTGCAAAACGAACGCCAATTCCTGCCGTTCGAAGATCAAGTTGACGGCGCGTATGTAGCAACTTTGAAGGCGAAATGATCCTGTGAATCTTTGCGTCCTTTGCGTCTTTGCGTTGATCACTTCTGCCCCCCGTTACCTTCTTCGAAATACTGGACGCCCTTGAACTCAGTGATTTTTAAATACTGCTCCCAGTGCTTCATCAGAATCTGTCTCGTCCTGGTCTGGGGCACGACCAAATTTTCCGGCAGCGAATTCTTCAGCGCTTCATAAAGAACGCGTCCATCCAGCTTTTCTTTCGGCTCAATCCCGAGCACGTGCAGCACAGTCGGCGTGACATCTAAATTGCCGCTCGGCAGCTCGCTTTTGAGGCCTGCACGAAAATCTGGTCCGGCGGCGATGAGCGTATTGTGCATGTCGAATAGGCAAAGCGTCACATGGGCGCCCTGGCCCGGCTTGTAACTGGTGCCATCGGTCACGACTGTGCCCGGCACTCCGAAGCGATTGCGTCTTTGTTCCAGCGCAATGAGATGACGATGTCCGGAGCTTCCGGTGAATCGATGTGGACGGGTTTCAACGGGAACGTCGCAGGAATATTGTCGCGAGTAAAAATGACGCCCGTGTATTTCCAGCCCTGCAAAAACCTGACCACATCGGCAACGATTTTTCGGTCATGACCAATCACATAAACCATCGTCGAACCGCTGTTACTCGCGACAACGATGTCGCCGTCCTTCGGTTTGGCAGAATACTTTCGCGCTGCGTGAAATCCGGCTCGCGTCAGGTCGCCGGGCAAATCGGCATTGTCGGTGATGGTCGAACAGCCATGATCGGAAACGACGACAACGTCTGTCGAATCACGAACACCTTTCTTCTCCAACGCACGCAGAATTTTCGCAAGGTTATCGTCTGAATTACGAATGGCGGCAAGCGCCTGCGGTGACCCTGGACTGTATTTGTGCTGCGCGAGGTCAGGTTGATTCATCCACACAAACGAAAAGGTCGGCACCTCGTTTTTCCACAAATTATTGAGCATGGCGTCGACGGTCCAATCCGTTCGAGACGGCTTCGCTTCTTCTTCGGGAAAAGATCCAAAATGATTCGTCAGTTCCGCGCCCAATGACTCCGGCAACGCACCTCCGGCATAGATATTTACTCCCTGTTTTGTGGTCGCGCGAGCTTTGCGATCCAACAACAGCGCAATGGGTTTCGAACCAACGACGACCGCTGTTCCACCGGACGCACGAACCGTTTCCGCCAGTGTCGGAGCAGCGATGTATTCGCCGTGCTGAACTTCGTCGCCTTTGCGAACCGACGCCAAAGCTTCAGTATGCACATCCGCGAGTTCGTCGACGTAAGGCCGGTATTCATGGTTTCCCATGATGTGATTGCGCGCGGGATTCACGCCAGTCGCGATAACCGTGCCGTTCACTTCCGTAGCGCTCGGGTATGCGGCATGATGTTTGGTAAACGTGACACCCTGTTGCGAAAGCTGGAACAACGTCGGACAATTCGACGCGTTCACAAAATCCGGCCGCATGCCATCCCACACGACGAGGACGACGTGTTTGGCGGCGTGGACGTGAATTGCAACGAGCGAAAAGAGACAAACAAGAAAGGAGCGCATCAAATGTTCAGTGTTTAGTTTCTAAAGCTGAATACTGAATACTGAAAACTGAACAGTGGCAAACTTGAACTACACCGGAGTTCCGAACGTCTGCGTCTTCAGAATGGTAAGTTCGCTCAAATCAAACCACTCGCACTCCGGCCCATCCGGTTCCCGGCACATTTTGATTCGCTGACCGTCTGGCGAGAGTTCCATGACAAAACCTTCCAGGACACGCCGGTCATTGGGCCGATGCAGTTGGAACCGAACCCAATCATACTCCTTCAGAACCTCTGCTTGCATGAATAAAGATAGCGCGAGTCACCGCACCTGTCGCGGGATCGCTCTTGGCATCAGATGTTCACAGTTCTAGAGTTGGGCGAGGATCACGAATGAGTGAAGAACGATCAATGCGATGGCCGATTTGGATTGCTATCATCTTTCTTTGCGCCGTTATCTGCAGCCTTTATCTACCGCAACTCGCAACCAGCGGACGGCCAAGTCCGAAAAGTAATATCATACGAAAATGGCAGCTAGAACAGATTGCGGTGGGCTGTGTCTATTACTTTGCGGATTACCATTCTTGGCCGACAAACCTCCAAAACCTATACAAAAATGGAAATGCACGGCATCTCGTCTTCGTAAACTGCCAAACAAACGATGCGTGGGGTCACTCAATTATGTACGAATCGTTCGATAATGCGCGAGGATTTGGACTGCTGAAGAGTCTTGGGCGAGACGGCAACCCCGGCGGCACTGGCCTGGATCAGGACATCGAAATCCGATTCAACGCAAAAGGCGTTCTTCGATAAGTGAACGAAGACACTGCGCGAAACCTTGCGCCAACTTTGCCTCAGGCTTGCCGGAAGCTTTGCGGGCGCCTTGCGCTGGCTTTGCGGGGGTTTCCGGTCGGGTTCAGGAAGCTATGATGCCGCTGGAGATAGGCGCTCCGCGTGAGGCTTAAAAAAGTTTAAATCGTGAGAACTGACACGGGATTTAGCCCACGTTTTTTGGTCACACCAGATATGCGAGGCGTTGCCGGAACGCGCGCTTGCTTTGGGCGGTTTTCGTGAGATCAAACGTCATTCGGTGTGTTTGATTGCTGCAATGGTATTCTTGACGTTCACAGTCCCGGGCAGTTCCCCCCAATGCCAAAAGCGGTGGCAAGCCACCGCACTCCATTCGCATCGCGACGATCCGATGCTTAACCTCAATTCGTTATATACTGCGTCGCGCGGTGCGTTGGGGTGATGGTGACGGCTGGGGCGGCATAGTCCTCGGGATTAATCGGTCCGGTGTATGGACCAACAGAAGGTAATTCCGGGTAGAGGCCTGGATTTCGGACGTCCATGCTATCAAAGGTATCCGTGACGATGAAATGTTGGTGCGGCGCGATCTGAATGTCTCGGCGCATGAGCACTTGTACTCCAATTGTCGGAGGTCCGATTAGTACGTCACGAAGCGACGGAGACGGAGACGGAGGCGGAGGCGGCAGTACCGGCGTCGTGACGAGTTGCCATGCGTCTTGAAAACTGAAAAACGCGGTCGCCCCGAGTTCCGCGTCGATTGAGCTTTCGTCAGCCAGGACAAAGCCGTCATCGTATGTTCCCAACGAAGCCAAAGGCGTGGCGCGCAGGACTATCAAGACGCTGTGGTCGGTGTCGAGCGTGTAGCCGATGTTTTCGCCGCCAATGAGAGCATTGACGTGAAATGGATTGTGCCCGGCGAAGGTGATCGTGCCAGCAACCAGGCCCGTCGCCGGATCAAAGGTCAGGTTCATCGTCACATTCGATTGGCCCGGCATGGCGACGATTCGATTGTTCGCCGGCGAATAAATGAATTGGGCCGAGTAACTGATCGTATCGTTAGCGATCATAATCTCGCCTACGGCGAAATTGGTCAGGATAGATTTGCCGATGTCGGGTGTATATCTGCCGATGACCAGATCCAAATTTTCCACGACCCCAGCGGGATAAACCTTCGCGCTCGCATTGGGCGGCTTCACCCAACGTCCACCGCTGGCACTCAAGGGAAAGAGAAACTCGAGGTTGAGGGTCGCGAGAATCATTCCGTCGCCGCCGTTAAGCGGGATGAAGATGGCGATCGAATGGTCTTTGCGGACGGGCGTTGAGAACGTCACCGCGGGCGAGCCGTCGGCTAGATGCATGACCACATTGGCCTGCCCCTTCGGCGTGACGACGACTGAGCCGTAGCTGGCACCGACGCTCAAGTTAGCTACGTCATCCACGAAATTGTAGAGCCCGGGCGCGACGGCATTGGTGGAGGATTGGACCAACGGCATCGGCGACAATATCAGGGACGAAATAGTCATCGAGAGCGTTGGTGTCGGCAAGAGATGACCAGAGCCGTCGCTCGGGAAACGGATGTTGCCGGATAAAGATCGGTCCGCGCCGGTCGCGAACGTTGAATTGACCGCGTCGGGGTCCTCGAAGTCGGCATCGAAACGCAATTTGCCGGCAATGGGAAAGCGGCCCGCTCTAAACAAGACGGTGCCGGTGTATGTGCCGTCGGGCTTTACCGTGATGATGGTGTAACCGGAATTGGCCGACGATGGATTGTTATGGAGGGGAGGCCGAAAAGTGTCAAAGAACGGGCCCGAGTAAGTGCCAGCGATTGCCGGGAATGGGTTCGTGACGAAATTCCCGACGATGGTCATGTTCGATTGCATCAGGAAATTCCAGGGATTGAGCGTTGAGAGCACTTTAAAATCGCCGTCGCGCCAATCGCGGAAGACGGTGTTGGTGTCTTTCGGTTTGCCGGCGACGGTGTAACCGCGTCCGACCTCAAGCATCGCGCCATCGCGCACACCTCTGCTGCCGATGACGGTGCCATTGCCCGAGGTTAAGAGCGTCAGCGGACTGCGCACGGAGTAGAAGATGCGGCGCGTGACGATCGATGAAACGTTTTGGCACAAGTCGAAGCCCGACACCCAAAACCAGTTCGTGCCCGGAACGAGATTGACGATATTGAAACCGGTCGTCCACGTCGATTGTTTTGGAAAGTCAGGGGTATTTTCGATAGCGTACAACCAACCATTAAAAGCCGACACTCCTAGTGAAGGATCGTCTCCCGGCGCAGCCAAACGCCACACCGGCGCGAAGGTCGCCAGGTTATCGGTGATCGTGCCGGTCACTTCGATGCTCGGGGTGTTGGTCGCTTGATGCGGCGCAGGCGATGTGATGGTGAGTGTCGCCGGAAGGAAATCGCCCACCACGGTGCAACTGCCGCTGTTCAATGGTACAGGCGAGGATGCCGGCGTGTTGACCTTGTTGGAGAGATGGTAGACGCAATCGATTATCCGCTCGTACTTTCCGAAAGCCACGAACGCCGAAATGCCCCCTACAGGCGGATAGGTATAATTAGTCGAGGTCGCCATGTGTTCCAAACCCAGCGCACCAGATCGCCCGGTGGCGGTCCCGCTCAAAACGTTATGGGCCCAGCTCAGCGTGAGCGTTTTCACGACCGCATAATGCGGATTGCCATTTGTATTAGGAGTGTTGTGGTAAAACTTGAACGTCGCGCTCGTCGCACCCGGCGTATAAGAACTGATGATCGGGTTGTCGTCGTTTGGCATTCCCCATAAGTCCCCATAAAGCGCTGCACCGGCCCCTCCAATATCGAAGAAAGTGTCAAAGCCGATCGGCCCGACGTTGGTCATGACGATCCCGGAAAACACCAGCGACGCCGCGCCATTGGTGACGATGGACGTCGTGTGCGTGACGGGATTGGTGACGAGGACCTCGTTCCACGTTTCGGACATCGAAAAAGTCGGAACAGCCTGCGCGCTAAGCGTCGTTGCCAGCAGCAAAAGGGATAACAGGCGAATTAGTTTCATGGTTGATTTGCACCCATCATCGCGAACAAAAACGGCCAATAGTTTTGGTTGTGCAGGACGACGTTTTTGACACAAATGGGGTTACATTCCAAGCGTAATCGCCCCGCCCCCCAGCCGCTGCCACGGTCAAAAAGGGGTCAGTTAATAGTATTGTCACATCAAGGTTACTGCTTAAAAAAGTGGTTTATTTGAAACCTGAACACCGAAAACTAGCAGCTCCCTGGCGCTTGACAATACCGTAACTTCACTACACAGTATGCAGAAGCAGCCGGTCGCTACCGGCATCCCCAAAACGGGGATCGTTCTTTGACATTCGATGTAGCCGCCGAAGTGATGAGGCGGATGGCCGGATTGCACCTAATTGCAGTCAAAATTTAAAAAACAGGTGGGGACGATCGCGCTGCGTCGCCCTGGGGGCGATAAATGAGAAACATATTCTTCTCCAATGTTTCTCATTTGTTTCTCCGAAGTTTCTCCATGTTTCTCCAATGTGCCACAATGAGAAGGAATGTGCCACAATGTGCCACATTTTTGAATTTTTTGGCAAGGGCTTCCCAGATGGTGTGCCCTAAACACCGAAACAACCGCCGTGAATCCGCGGGTTGATATCGCATCGCGATAGCAAGAGGTGCAACGTTTCGACCGAATAGCAGAGACGGCGACGTTGAAACTGGACTACGCAATCGTATGAGGCGCACGCGCCATCAATATTCCGTTCAGCCTCAAGCCACTACTGTCAGCTTTCCAGGTCGCGTTGCCAAACGCGCGGCAGCACTTTCCAACTCCACCAAATCACCCCAAGCGACCAGAAAATCGCGCCATAAATATAATGCGACGCCATGATCTTCGGCCAGAAGTCGCCGCTGATACGTGTGATCATTGCGAACCACATAATACCGGTGACCCAAAGCAGCCATCGATTGGGTTTCGACATTAGCGCCAGGTTTCCGCTGTGTCCGAAGATTACGCGGGTCGCGACGCTGAACGTGATGACGGCGAAACCACCAACGAGCGTGAGGTGAAGCAAGCCGACGCGCCATTGCGGAAACACGCTCACAAAGAAAAACCCGGCGAGCATTGACGCGAACGCCAGCTTCAACACGAGACTGAAAGCGTTCTTGATTTTCGCGCGTCGAAACAGCGGCAGTTCGAACACGACATAGAACGCGCTCGTGACAAACCGTAATGCAGAACCGAGCCGATACCAGCCATCGGCTTCCAACCAGAATGACGCCAGAATCAAGACTGCTGTCAGCAACGCCGGCCATGCCCGAGCCATCCAACTGGCACTTGGCCTCTTCGCTTCTGGAAAATCATGCGGATTCGGCAGGCCGAAAAAACGCGGCAGCACAAATGCGCCCACGCCAAGAATCGGGAATAGCACGAAGCCTTGATAGGACAACAAATGCTGCAACAACGGACGGGCCGGCGGCTCATCGGAATAACTGGCAACAATCCCCAATACCGCTCCTGCAGCCGCGCACAGCAATCCGAGCAGCACGAGAATAAATCCCGGTGGCGGTGTGTCCTGTCGTTTCGGAAATCGCCAGGCAATACAGCCGAAAAAGCAAATGAGCACAGCGAGGAATAATTCATCGCCCAATGGAATTTTCCCAAAAAAATACGCGCCAGCCATCGCGATATAAATCAAGGCGAGCAAAAATGCTTCGACCACAGTGAACGGCCGGACCGACAACATCCGCGGCATCGCCGTCCCGAGGAATCCAAATATGAATCCACCGAACAGTCCGTATGCCATGAGCCGCGCATGGCTCAGCCCGGGATAGAGTTTCATCACTCCACCGAAATGCAACGGCCACAACAAGACCCCCGCTAGCCCAACGAGAACGGCTAACGGAAGAAATAAACGAAACGGCTCCGCCGCCAATTCCCGCATTGTGATGCGCGACTGATTCATCGCATTACGATACGAACGACGCGAAGGAACCGCTCACCGTTATTTGCGCTTACCCGCACAATTTTTGGTGCGGTTTTTGTGCGGTTTTTTCTTCGTTTCAATTCCGATTACCTCCAAAATACCGGCTCTACGATGAACGTCAGCCGTCTGCTCCGTCTTTTTCCGATTTTGTTCGCGTTCGCGCAAGTGCCGTTCAGCGCGTTGGCTCAGATTGACGACTACGAACAGCCTCCAATCAACTACTCCAAAGCGCAACCGCACGATGCGATCAGTCGTTTAGAAAAGCGCCTTGTTTCGGGCGGAGTGAAGTTCGCTGGTGACGACAAAGCGATCGCGCGCTCGCTCTTGCGTGAGTTGCAAATTCCTGAAGCGAGCCAAATCGTGGTCTTTTCGAAGACGAGTTTTCAACGCAAACGCATTGAACCGACCCATCCGCGCGCACTCTACTTTTCTGATTCCTGTTACGTCGGGTGGGTTCCTGGCGGCCTGATGGAGATTACTACGATCGATCCTGAACTTGGTCCGGTCTTCTACTCGTTCGATCCGAGCGCGGTTCCGCAAAAGAACTCGCCGCGCTTCACCCGCGACTCCGATTGCCTGACGTGTCACGCCACGAGCGGCGTTAACAACATGCCCGGCGTGTTCGCGCGTTCAGTTTTTCCGGACAGCGACGGCGAACCGCTGCTCCGTCACGGTTCTGAAATGGTCGACTATCGCACGCCGTTCGACCATCGCTGGGGTGGTTGGTATGTCACCGGCCAACACGGCACCGCGACTCATCGCGGAAATGTTTTCGCACAGGAACGCGGAGATGAGCTTGTCGTTGATTTTCACAAAGGCGCAAATATTATGAACCTCTCGACCTTTTTTGAATCGGGCAATTACCTTCGCGGTGACAGCGACATCGTTGCCTTGATGGTTTTCGAGCACCAGCTCGCGATGCAAAATGCCATCGTCCAGGCAAACTTCCGCTGCCGTCGCATGATGGATTATCAACGCAAACTCCAGCATGATCTAAAAGAGACAGTCACCGAAGAGCCCACCTACGACAGCGTAAAAAGTGTCTTCGCCAGTTGCTCGCGTGACGTTGTCGATTGTCTTCTTTTCAAAGACGAAGCGGCGTTGCCGGACGACATCAAAGGCTCGGCCGCTTTTCAACGCGCGTTCGAGGCGAATGCGAAAACCGTCAAAGGCATCGGCTCATTGAAGGACCTCTCGTTGCAAGGCCGTCTCTTCGAGAATCGCTGTAGTTACCTGATCTACTCCGAATCGTTTCTCGCGCTGCCAAAATTATTAAAGGAACGGATCTACGTCGGGCTCGATAAGGCGCTTAGGAGCAAATCTCCTGACGAACGTTACAACTACCTCAACAATGACGAACGCGCGCGCATCGTCAGAATTCTTCGCGCCACCCATCCTGACCTTGCGGTGAAGTGGCGCTGACGGTAATCAAACGTGGTGAATTTCCATTTGCGTTTTTTAGTCGCTGTCGTGTGTGGCGCATTGGCTGGCGGTTGCGCACATCGTTTCGACAGCAATGCCGACAAGCTCCCCGCTGAAGACATATCATTTTTGCGCGATCTCACGCGCGATGTAGTTAATGCTTCACGCGTCAAACCGGGATCAAATGGTGGCGGAAATTGCCCTTTCACCAACACGTGCGGGTTCAGTTTGATTACGCCCGGCAAAGACACGTATCAGGCGTTTTGGCCGCGCGATTTTTCCATGGCGCTCGGGTCGGGATTCGTCAGCACCGACGAGATGCGAAATCATCTCCTTCTTTTGTGCCGTGTTCAGAATGGTGCTACGGACAAACAACTCGCGAACGGGTTACACGTGCCGCCGTGGGCCATTCCGGACCATATAAACTATGACAGGCGCGCAGTCTGGTTTCCCGGAACGATGAGTTCGGGCGAGGATCAAGGCTCCGGCGTTTGCGGCCGAATTCCCCCGCTGGATGACAACTTTGAATTCATCCACATCGCTTTCACGCTTTGGAAAACAACGCACGATTCAAAATTTCTCAGTGAATCCGTCAATGGACTCACGGTATTCGAGCGGCTGCAAAATGCATTTGAATCGGTGAAAACGGATCCAATGACGGACCTCGTTGAAACCACCGAGGACGACCGAGGAGTCGGTTTCGGATTTTGTGACGCCGAGGCGCACACGGGCAAATTGCTGTTCGCATCGTTACTTCGGTTCCGCGCCGCTGATGAGATGGCTGAATTGTCCCGTATGTTGCATTCTAAAACGGGCGCCGCGCACTACAACAGAACGGCACGAAAAATCCGCGACAACATCGTACCCACGTTCCGCGACCCGATCGTTGGCGGTTGGTTGCGAGCATCGACCGGTTTAAGCAAACAACCTGATGTTTGGGGAACTCTCTATGCGCTTGAGCTTGGTGTGCTCGATAAGAAGTTTGCGAATGCTGCACGGTCAACGGTCGCCAACGCGGTCCGCTCAGGAACAATCACATTTGAAGGCGGCGTGCGCCATGTCCCGAAGATTTTCGACTTTAGTGCGACAACAGCATGGGAACGATCTATCGTGCCGTTGAACACGTATCAAAACGGCGGCTACTGGCACGCGGCTTCGGGCTGGTTGATCGACGTGTTGTGGACTGAAGATCGATCACTCGCCCTGAATATTTTCAACGATATAATCGCACACTTGCGCAACCAAGATTTCCGTAAAGGTCCCGGTCACAGCGCGCCATGGGAGGTTTTTGGACCGAACACTGAGGCATTGCGGAACCCGGTTTATATGGCATCGGTCGCCTTACCATATTCGACACTCAAGAATCTTAGTGCTACTACCGATCAAAAGGTATTTTCCACGATTGCCGCACGGTCGCGAAATTGATTTCGTGCGCCCAAAGATTTCCAGAGATGTGTGTGAGCGCAGCCGATTTTTCAGTCAACGGAAAATCAAAATGCGGGTTGAAACCTTTTGGAACGTAGATGAATAGTTTTCCGCTGATGTCCGGCATCCGTTCGCATTGTCCCGATAGCGCATGGGCTTTGTCGTCCCACGCCAACTGTTTCATTTCGTGATAACCCTGCAACAAATGCATGTCCGTACCTACAATCTGCGGGTGATCGGATGCCTTATGTATCGCCAGGATGCGGCTCGTCTGTGGCGGTAAAGTTAATGTGAGCTTGTCGTGTTTAATTCCGAGGAACTGTTGGTCCCAAAACTCAAACACGGTCACGTCCTGATTTGTTTGGAATCCGAGGGTTAAAAAGTCGAGCGTCCGATCCTCAGATTTATTTTCGAAATTGAACAAGCCAACGATGTCCCATTCATCTGCATCGTTTTTACAATGCACACGCCAGATCGACGGAATCGCACGTTCGAAAAGATCAATCGGCTTCATCGGCGGATTTCCCGGTGGCAGGCATGCTTGCATCATGCGGATACGCGACGGCGGCAAATATTGAAACTCGTCGCTGAACGAAATACTGCAGCCCGCCAAAGTCATAATCGCCAGACGCAGCCGCACCTCTTCCACATCCGCCTGCATGCGGACACTCATGTCGCAAACCTCGCGGTGGTAGTCGCGATCGTTCAACCAATAACCGGCAGCGAGCGAGCGGGCACTCGTGCGCAGGACTTCAATGTTCCCGTTTAAACCGGCATCCGATGTATCATTCCCGCCTATGACACTGTCGGCGAGCCCTGCAGAAAGCACCGGCGGTGTTTGGCAATACCGGATCCACGCGTTCGTTCCCGCACCGCGCCGGAGAGCCTCCATCGCACTGCGCAACACGCCCCAGCCGCGTGTCACTTTCGGATTGTTTTGAATGAATTGCTGCCCGCCGGATGCTGCGATGAAATCAATTTTGTAATAGCTCACGCCCCAGTCAGTGAGTTGTGCGAACGTTTTCTCGATCCACTTGGCTGCTTCCGGATTTGACGCATCGAGTTCGTAACAATTCGGGTTCGGTTTCCAATACCATTTCCAATTCACCAGCGGTTGGCCGTTTCCGCCCTTTAACATCCACTCGCTATGTTTCTGGTATGTGTCACTCGGTTCAGCGACATCGGTGGGCGCAATCCAGGCGCCGAGCCTCAACCCATATCGTTCCTTCAACTGGTCGGACAACCAACGCAACCCATGCGGGAAACGTTCGTTCGGAACCCAATCACCAGTGATATCGCCGCGTTGCCAACCGTGGTCCATTTGCATGATTTCGAATCCAAGTGGCTTGAAATACTTCGCCGCCACCGCCGCATTCGCCAAGACAAGATCTTCGCTCATCGCCATGCGATGCGCATACCAACTGCACCATAGCGCCGTGGCTTTGGTGCGCACGGGTTCTTGGGCAAACGCGGCGACAGCATCTCCATATTGTTCCAGCGAGACGTAACCGTTTGTGTTCGCGGTGACGTAAACGGGATCCAGCTCAAGCGATTCACCCGGACCAAGCAGCCGTTCATTGAACGCCTCATGCGCTAACAATCTCGTGCCGCCTTTGCCGGTTTCAAACTTCGCGTTCAAATTTGGAAACCCCTGCAGCGTCGTTAAAAACCCAACCACAAGCCCGCTCGCCGGCTCACGGCTCGACAGCCCGAGAAGGCTGCTACTGCTGTAATCTCGCTCTTTCGAACTGTCCGTGGGCAAACATTGCAGCTCGGAAAATCCGGCAACGTAAACCGACGCCGGTGACATCGTCGGCTGGCCGATGCGCCAACCGATGTCGGTCGTCGCGTAGAGATCAACCATGTGCTGCGTGCCAAGGCTCACGTTCGCAGCAGTGGGGTTTCTAATGAGCGCAGAAATCGTGACGCCCGACCGATCGTCGTAAACGCGAAATGAGTTCAAGACTTCGATACCATTCGTCCACCGTTGCACAACTTCTGTCCCAGTGCCCCACTTGTCCTGAAACGTTTGGACCGATGCAGTTGCCATTGGAGCATGGAGGGTTTTACTGTCTACCTCCAACGCAAAGCTTGCCTTGTGAATTGACGCATCGACGCCAGACAACCAATCGGCACTCCAGGTGTTCGCTTTGCGTTCGAACGAAAAGCTAAGATAGTCGTTGCGCAGAATGATCTGCGAATCGACTTCTGAGCTCGATACGCCGGCATGTGCGGAGACAAGTGCGAGAAGGCAAATAGAAGCCCAGAGACGCGCGGCGTGATTGTGCATCGGGCGATTGAACCAGATTCGAAGGTGGTTGGACAAGCTGTGGTTAAATTCAAGTTGGTTGAGTCGGTGGCGCAGGTTATGTCTTAAGTAGTTATGATTGACGTTGAAACATTGCGGCGCGAATACACTCAGGGGTCGTTGGATGTTACCGATCTCAAACCCAATCCATTCGATCAGTTCACTATCTGGTTCGAGCAGGCCTGCAACGCGCAGTTGCAGGACCCGAACGCGATGAGTGTCGCGACCGTTTCGGCACAAGGTCAGCCCAGTCTGCGCACCGTGCTGATGAAGCACTATGACCAGGACGGCTTTGTTTTCCTCACCAATTACGAGAGCCGTAAAGCGCGCGAGATCAGTGAGAACTCAAATGTTGCACTGATGTTCCCGTGGCTGGCGCTGGAACGACAGGTCATCATCACAGGGACTGCCACGAAGATTTCCACGAGTGAAGCACTGAAATATTTTCTCAAACGGCCAACGGAGAGCCAGATCAGCGCGTGGGCGTCGCCGCAAAGTCGGATCGTCGAGTCGCGCAAAGTGCTTCAAATGATGTGGGACAAAATGAAGCAGAAATATGCCGACGGCAAAGTTCCCCTGCCCTCGTTCTGGGGCGGTTACCGAGTTGCACCGAAAACGGTTGAATTCTGGCAAGGCCGCAAAAACCGTTTGCACGATCGCTTTCTTTATTCCCGGCAACTCGATAATTCGTGGGCCGTAAACCGGCTTGGACCTTAGTTGATTTGCGTCAAGGCGTTTCGCGCGAGGCTTCCGTCAAATAAGTTGTTGAACCAACAACTGACCACCAACGTTATGCCCACGCGATTCACCACCACGCCACGCGTCTGTCGATTCATTCTGCTGCTTCTGCTCGTCGCCTGCGCGCGACTTACCTTCGCCGCGCCCGATCTGGAACAAGGATTTCGCCAGCCGCCTAACTCCGCGCGTCCGTGGGTTTATTGGTTTTGGCTCAACGGCAATTTGTCACGAGAAGGCATCACCGCCGACCTCGAAGCGATGCAGCGCGTGGGCATCGGCGGCGTGCTCATCATGGAAGTGGATCAAGGCGCGCCCAAAGGCGATGCAGATTTCGGCGGAGCGAAATGGCGCGGTTTGTTCAAGCACGTGCTCGCCGAGGCCCATCGTCTCGGGCTGCAAGTAAATATGAACAATGACGCCGGTTGGTGCGGTAGTGGAGGTCCGTGGATCACGCCTGAACTGGCGATGCAAAAACTCGTTTGGACAAATGTTGATGTCAAAGGGCCGAGCAAGTTCGACCAGTCGTTGCCCCAACCTCAGTCGGTCGCGAACTATTATAAAGACGTTGTCGTGTTTGCATTCCCGAAGACCGGCTCGTATCGCATCGACAGCATCCAGGGGAAGTCAGCGTTTATCCCGCAGCACGCGCAACCGCAACCGCTCACGTTTCCGACTGTTGAAAAACCCGACGTCATCGACCAAAACCAAATCGTCCAACTCACTGCAAAGATGGGCGCGGATGGACATCTAACGTGGGATGTGCCGGCCGGCCAATGGACCATCCTGCGCATGGGCCATACACCGACCGGCAAAGACAATCATCCCGCGCCAGAACCTGGCCGCGGGCTCGAGTCCGACAAACTCAGCAAGAAAGCTACAGAAGTGATGTTCGATGGGTTGATGAAAAAAAATCATCACCGACTCACCGGCGCTTGTTCCGAGCGCCCTCGTTTCAACTCACATCGACAGTTGGGAAACCGGCTCACAAAATTGGTCGCGGCTGTTCCGCGAGGATTTCAAACGGCTCCACGGATACGATCCGCTGCCCTATTTGCCTGTCGTCACCGGCCGCGTCGTGGACAGCCTCGCGAATTCGGAACGATTTCTATGGGACCTGCGCCAAACCGTTTCCGATTTAGTGATTGAGAATTACGCAAAACATCTGCGCGACCTCGCACATAAATATGGCGTGCGACTTTCGATCGAGGCTTACGACGCCACGCCGTGCGACGACATGACTTTCGCCTCTGCCGCTGACGAGCCGATGGCTGAGTTTTGGTCGCGCGGCTATAACACCGCGTATAGCTGCACCGAAATGTCCTCGGCCGCGCACATTTACGGAAAGCGCATTCTCGGGGCCGAAGCCTTCACTGCCAATAATGCCGAACGTTGGGAACTTCATCCCGCGACCATCAAGGCGCTCGGTGACTGGGCATTTTGCGAGGGCATCAACCGATTCGTGTTTCATCGTTACGCGATGCAACCCTGGCGCGATTACGCGCCCGGAATGTCGATGGGACCGTGGGGACTACATTACGAACGCACGCAAACGTGGTGGGAGCAGTCGAGCGCGTGGCACGAGTATCTCGCGCGCTGCCAATATTTATTGCAGCAAGGTTTGTTCGTCGCCGACGTATGTTACATCGAATCTGAAAATGCTCCGCAACGATGGGCTCCGCCAATCGGTGCCCGTGAAGGTAACACGCCCGATCGCCCGCGATACAATTTTGATGGCTGCACGCCTGAAGCAGTGCTAACGCGAATCAAAGTGAAAGACGGCAACATCGTTTTGCCAGACGGCATGCACTATCGCGTGCTCGTGATGCCCCCGGTGCAAACGATGACGCCGAAGTTGCTCGCCAAAATCAAAGACCTCGCCGAAGCCGGCGCAACTGTCATCGGCTCGCGTCCGGCGTGCTCACCGAGCCTGAGCAACTATCCGCGATGCGATGCAGAAGTGCGCAACCTGGCTGACGAACTCTTCGGCACGGAAGCCAAAGGCGAACCGCACAAAATCGGCAAAGGCAGAGTTTGGGAAACTCACGCCAACCCCGTCCAACAACAACTCCCCTCGGCCGCGCGATGGATTTGGTATCCAGAAGAAAACCCAGCAGAAGCTGCGCCGGCTGGTAAGCGCTACTTCCAACGCACATTCAACATCGATGACGCGAGCAATATCAAATCCGCAACCGCGTTAATGACCGCCGATAACGAATTCGAATTATGGATCAACGGCCATCGTGCGGGTAACGGCGAAGATTTCAATCACCTGGTGCGCATGCCCATCGCGCAGCATCTCAAGACCGGGAAAAATATTATTTCGATCATCGCCGTGAACGGCGCGACAGAGCCGAATCCTGCCGGATTGATCGGCGCGATTACGATCGAAAACAAAGACGGCCAGCGTGAGAACGTTGTCACGGATAAGCAATGGCAGGCCGCGCAAAACGTCGCCGAGGATTGGAAGAGCGAATCTCCACATAGTGACAATTGGAAGCGCGCAATGGTTCTCGGAACGCGCGGCATGGCGCCGTGGCACCTTCGTCCTGAAGAACAACCAATCGACATTCCCGAAGTCGCGCAAGTGCTCGAACGCATGGGCGTGCCGCCGGATTTCAGTTCCGAGGCGCGACTCCGTTACATCCACAAAAAGTTGAACGGTGCTGATCTGTATTTCGTCGCGAATGGCGGTGATTCGTCAGTCGAAGCGGATTGCACTTTTCGCATTTCGGGAAAATCTCCAGAAATCTGGAATCCGCTCAACGGCGAGATTCAGAAGAATATTGCGGGCGTCGAGAAGGACGGCCGAATCACCATTCGACTGCAGCTCGAACCTTCTGGCTCGCGCTTCGTCATTTTCCGCAGCAGACGTTCCAACGCTGTCGCGACTGCGCAGAACACGGATCTCATCTCCGACCATCTGCCGGTCGTAGTTGACGTGAACGGCGCGTGGAACGTTTCGTTCGATCCCAAACGCGGTGGGCCGACGAACATTCTGCTGACCAGTCTTATGTCATGGTCGCAATCTCCTGAAGCGGGCGTGCGCTTGTACTCAGGCACGGCTGTCTACCGCAAACAGCTCGACATGACCGCGATGTTGCTTGAGCGCAACCGCCGGTTCTATCTCGACCTCGGCAAGGTCCAAATTATGGCGGACATCAAACTCAATGGCAAAGAGATCGGCATTCTTTGGAAACCACCATATCGGGTTGACGTCACTGATGCGCTTAAGATTGGACCCAATGATCTTGAGATCAAGGTCGTGAACCTTTGGATCAATCGCCAGATCGGCGACGAGAGCCTGGCCGACGATTGTGACCGTAATCCGAACGGCACTTTGAAGAAGTGGCCGGATTGGGTGAATCAATCCAAGCCGAGTCCAACGGGACGATTCACGTTCAGCAGTTGGAAGCTCTGGCACAAAGACGAGGCGTTGGCTGAATCCGGATTGATCGGACCAGTGACGGTGCGGGCTTCAGTTGTGAAACCGTAATTACGCCGGGTATTCTTTGGCGCTTTCGGGAATCGGCATCAGGACGCGGCGATCTGGAACCTTCGCTTTGAGCATCGCGATTTCGTCAGCACCGCTCGTCAGCGGCAATGCGATCTGTCCGCCCTCGGCTGCGCTGCGATACATCGCGGACATGATTTCGAAACCTTGATAGGCGTGTGGCGAAGGCGCAGGGATGCATCTTTTTGTCGTCGTCCAACCAATCGGCCATTTCCTGAACGTAAGGCGGCATGTCTTCGACGTAATCCATGTTGCCACTGCCGCTTTGGTCACCGCCGCTCTTGGTGACTGCGCGCCAACCGCCGTTCGTGATGACTTCGGCGAAACCTTCCGTGCCTTGCGCGCCCATGCGAGCTTTGCGCCACCAGAAACGTTGTTCTTTGCTGGCGTCGACTTCCGGAACATCAGGCGCGCCGGCGCCGCAATCATAAATGCCGCGCACGCCGTTTTTGTAATGCACCACGCCTGCGACGTAGTCGGGCGAGGTATGGAGATCGGCAAGTTTGCCGCGACCAGCGGCCTGGGCCATGGCCCATTCGGCGGGTTGGTAATCGTTGAACCAGCAGGTGTAATCGATCAAATGGCTGAGCATGTGCGCGGCCCAACCGGTGGCAGTGCCGTAAACAGTGTGGACGCGACCGAGCGCGCCGCTGGCGACGATTTCTTTAACCTTTTTGTAATGCGCGCCGTAGCGGTGTTGGTGGCTGACGACCGCTTTTGTGCCGGCTTTGTCGAGCAGTTGCTTGATCTGGATGCCTTCGGTGCTGGTCATCGCGACCGGTTTTTCGAACGCAATCAATTTCGCGCCGGATTCGACGCCGATTTTAACAAAGTCGAGGCGCAGATGCGGCAGTGTGCAAAAGCAATAAAGGTCGGGCTTGATTTTATTGGCAAGCGCGGCGGCATCGGTGCTGATTTCCGGATTGCCGATTTTCGGCGCGGCAGCTTCGAGGCGCGCTTTGTCGATGTCGCAAATACCGGCGACCTGGAAACGTGGATTGGCGTGAAAAGCCTGGGCGTGATGCATTCCGCGTTTACCCATTCCGACGACGACGACTTTGTAGGTTTTCATAAAATTCGAGCGGGAATATTGGGGCATTGGTAGTGCGATTCAATGTTTTTCGATAGAAGACGTCCGTCCGTTTCCGACTTGACGCACGTCCCGAACGTCTCATATTGGCCGCCATGAAATATAAGATTTTGTTGGCTTATTATGCTTTGCAGCGCCGCTGCTATCTTCTCTGGTTGTGTCGAGACTGCCACCGGCCGAATGACGACCGGGATGCCGTTGCTGACCGATACCAAGATAAGCCGCTATCCGCGCAATCTCGCGCAGGTTTCGCAAGCGACCGAAGCAGTGCTCGCGCGCATGGGCAAATTGATTTCGCACGACACGATCAATAATTATTACGAAGCCAAAGTCAACCAGCGCTCTGTTTACGTGCATCTCGAAAACGTGGACAACGGCAACATCACGCAAGTTTCCGTGCAAGCCCGCACCGGCCTCGGTTCTGACATCCAGATGGCTGCTGAAATTGACAAACAAATCGCGCTGCAACTCGCCTCGGGCCAATAGCCCAGCATTTCAAGTGGTCGTCCATTTGACTCGCGGGTAAGTTGAACCGTGCGTTTGTCGCCGAAAACAGTTGATACGTTTTATCAGGCGACGCGCGCCTACATCCGTGACCATTGGCGTCGGCTGCTCAAAATCCGCGAGCGCCTGCGCGGTCAGTGAGGAAGCCGTTCATTTGGTCATCGCCGGCTGTGTTGGCGTTAGCGGCGGCTTGATCAATATTCTTTTTTACCAGGCGATCAGCGCCATGCAGTTTGTGCTCACGGGCGAGCATGGACACAACATCGTCGAAGTCGCCGATCAACCTCGTTCACGCACGTCAATGGGTGTGGGTCGTCGCTATCCCTGCAGTTGGCGCGCTTTTGTCGGGCCTGGTTTTATATTGGGGAACACGCTTAGCCGGCAAACAAGGCACCAGCAATCTGCTCGAAGTCGTTGTGGCCGGTGACGGGCGATTCCCATTTCGCACTGGCATCGTGCGCACGCTTTCTTCGATGCTCAGCATCGGCAGCGGTTCATCCATCGGGCGTGAAGGCGCTATTGTTCAACTCTCCGCGACCGTTGCGTCCAAAGCCGGGCAACGCGCGCGATTGGCAACCGTATCGGTTGAGACTTCTGGTCGCGTGCGGCGCGGCTTCGGGAATGGCCGCCGCCTACAACGCGCCGATTGCGGGAGCGGTCTTTGCCGCGCAGATCGTCCTGGGAAACTTCTCGATGAACTTGTTTGCTCCCCTGCTCTTCTCCTCCGTTATCGCGTCAATGGTGTCGCGAAGTTTCTTCGGTTTGAAGCCGTGGTATGAAGTTCCGCAATTCGAGTTCAACAGCATCGTCCAATTACCGTGGTTCATCGTTCTTGGCATTCTTGCGGGAATTCTCGGCGCGGTTTTCTTAAAGCTGCTTAACTATAGCAAAGCTGTTTTCAAACCGATCCCGCGTCCTTACCTGCAAATGGCTGCCGGCGGATTGATGGTTGGTTTAATCGCGCTGTGGTTTCCTGAAGTCTGGGGAAATGGTTACGTCGTCACGAACCACATCCTGCAACAGGAATTCGGATTGGAAGCAGTCGTCGGAATCTTTTTTGCCAAACTTCTCGCAACTCTGGCGTCCGTCGGCTCGGGCGCGGTGGGCGGTGTGTTTACGCCAACGCTTTTTCTCGGAGCTGGCCTGGGCAGCATGCTCGGTTACATCCTGCAGGATTGGCATCTTGCTCCCGCGCACCTGACACCGGGAATTTTTGCGCTGGTCGGCATGGGCAGCATGCTTTCGGCAACGACGCGTTCTCCACTGCTCGCGATCATCATGATTCTGGAAATCTCGCTGAACTACTCGCTGATGCCGGCGTTGATGCTGGGATGCGCGGTGTCGACGTTGGTTTCGCGCCGTTTGCATCCGAACTCGATTTACACCGAGCCGCTCCGATTGCGCAGTCTGGAAGTCGAGAGTTATCGCCTTGGCGAAGCAACCCAACAAACCGTTGGCGATCTAATGCGCGCACCCGTTGAACCAATTCGCGAAACCGCGCTCCTTCCACAGATCGCAGAGCGTTTCCTCACCGGCACCAACAATTTCCTTCCCGTTGTCGATTCGAACCGACGGCTGATCGGCATGGTGGCCTTTCATGATTTGAAAGAACACCTCAACGCTGGCATCGAACTGAGCGCAGTTATCGCCTATGATATCATGCGCCCAGTGCCGCGTTGCGTGACACCCGGCCAAAAACTTCTCGATGCTTTGCCGGTCCTGCTTTCAAGCGAGCAGCGAAACATCCCGGTGGTGAACACATTTGAGGAAAACCGGTTGATCGGTTCATTGCCGCGCACCGAATCCCTCGGGTTGTTGTCTGAAGCGATCGCCGCAACGACTTCCACTACCGTTGCGTCGGAAGAGCGATCGAAAGATGAACAGCCCGAAACGCGCTTGCCGCAGACCAGAGTCGTAGGAACGGGCTTTAGGCTTTCTTCTTCCAAGTTCACGCGCTAAGCTCCGTAAAGGAATGAACAAGATCAAGGCGGTATTCAGCTTCGGCTGGCCCTATTTGTCGCGCTATTGGCAGCGTCTTGTCATTGGCGTCCTCCTTGGATTCATGTTTCGGTTTGGCGAACGGTAGCTTCATTTGGGCAACAAAGACGACGTTCGCGCGATTGACTCCGCCATCCGCCCAAACCAATTCGGTTAGCGCATCGGCGCAAACAAATTCGCTGAGTGCATCCACCGCAACAGCGACCGACAAAAATTCACTAAAAGAAAAACTGAAACGCAAACTGAATCGCGTTGGCGACGCAGTCGATCACGCCGTTGACCCGTGGTTGCCGAAAATTAATCGCAAGATCGACATGAAACAAATCATCGGCGGGCTTTTGCTGTTGCCGTTACTCGTCGGTATCCGCGGAGCGGCTAGTTATCTGAGTACGTATTGCCTTAGTTGGGTCAGCGAACGCGCGATGAACAATCTGCGTGTCGATATTCTGGCAAACTCAACACTCTTTCTCTGGATTTCTATCACCGTTCGAAAACCGGCGATCTCCTCCAACGCGTAAATTCGGACACGATCGCGTTGCAACAAGCATTGAGTCT
Organism: uncultured Verrucomicrobiae bacterium; assembly: GCA_963702845.1. GTDB lineage: Bacteria > Verrucomicrobiota > Verrucomicrobiia > Limisphaerales > Palsa-1400 > JAICXV01. The sequence continues at coordinate 3,910,508 of OY969763.1, forward strand.
GGGATTCAGCGATCTGGTGAAGGAACCGATTACGATCATTATTCGTGTTAGCAGGATTGCTCATAGTCAGTGTCAAATTGACCCTTTTCGCGCTTTTATTCATGCCGTTGTGCATTGTGCCGATCGTTGTGCTCGGCAGAAAAGTCCGACGCGCCAGCAAAGACAGCAGCGCGCCTTTCATCGCCCAATTGAGTTTGTTAGTCGAAGCTTTTTCGGGCGTTCGCGTCATTAAAGCGTTTGCTCTCGAAAATCGACAACTGGAACGCTTTCGTGAAAATTGCAAGCAATTGACCAGCCACGGCATTCGAGGCATGAAGGCCAAAGCATTGGTCAATCCAATGATCGAGGTGATTGCACTGACTGGGTTGGGCGCGTTGATTGTTTACATTGTCGCGTCGGATACCACTTTGAGCGACATGATGGGTTTTCTCGTTGGCACGTTTATGTTGCTCGAACCGATCAAAAAACTGGCAAACGCGCACGTTACATTTGAGCAAACCAGCGTCGGCGTTGGACGGCTCATGGCGATTGCTCGCCGAACAACCGACCATCAAAGAAGCGCAGTCGCCCAAAGCCCTTCCGCAATTCAAGTCGGTGATCGCGTTCGAAAATGTCACTTTTTCCTACGGCGATAAACCCGCGCTTCACGGTGTGACTGTAAAAATTCCGCGAGGCTGCAAACTCGGTATCGCCGGCGAAAGCGGCTCGGGCAAGAGCACGATGGTCAATTTGTTGATGCGTTTTTACGATCCGACAATCGGGAACGGTGCAAATCGACGGGATCGATTTGAAAGACCTGGCGTTTGCTGACCTGCGCAACTCGATGGCCTTAGTGAGCCAGGATAATATTCTGTTCGACCAGACCGTCGCCGAAAACATCGGATGCGGCAAGCACGGCGCAACGCGCGAGGAAATCGAAGAAGCAGCCAAAGCCGCGTCCGCGCACGAGTTCATCATGCAGCTCCCGCAAGGTTACGACACGAGAATCGGCGAGCGCGGCCAGACTCTCTCTGGCGGCCAACGCCAACGCATTGCGATTGCGCGCGCGTTTCATTCGCAACGCCCCAATTCTCGTGCTCGATGAAGCAACGGCGTCCCTCGACTCGCATGCTGAAATGGAAGTTCAGGCGGCGATTGAGCGTCTCGAAAAAAATAAGACCGTCATTTGTGTTGCGCACCGATTGTCGACGCTAATGGAGATGGATCAGATCATTGTGCTGAAGGACGGACGCGTGGTCGAACAAGGAACATTTGACGAACTTATCCGCGCTGGCGGTGCGTTCGCTGGAATGGCGCGCAAACAGGGAATTTACGCGCAAATGCAGAACGTTGCTTAACTGCGCGATTTGGCCGCGAATCATTTCGAAAGCATGTTCGGGAGAGACTCGCGCCCAGGCATTTCGACTTGCCCAAAGCCTCACAAACATTCTCTTTGCGATTAATGCAGTCGCACGGCACGACAATTTGGCGATGCGCGTCTCCTGTCAGCATCCAATCCTTGATCGCGGGATAATCGCGTAAGAACGAAAACGTGCGCGTGCCCACCGCCGGCGCCAAATGAGTCACGCCTGAGTCGCCGCCAACTTGTAACACGCACCGCTGCAAGAGCGCCGCGAGTTGCGGAATCGTTGGCAGAAGTGATCGTGGTGACTCGTTTGCTTTGCACGCCCTCGGCAAATGCTCGCAAGCGTTCCTGCTCGCGTTGTCTCGGCGATGCGGTTGCGACGATGTTCGCATCGACGTCAGCGCTTAGAATTTTTTTCGCCAATTGAATCCAATTCTCCACCGGCCACTCCTTCACACACGAACTGGCGTTGATCGAAAAATGCATTGCGTGTGGAGGAATATTTTTCGACGCCCAGTCTTTTGCCGCATTCAGGAATGGCTAGATCAAATCGTGGCGGCTGAAGCGACATTCCAAGGTTCGAGAGCATCCGCCGCCGCTGCTCTGAAACGATGACGTCATTCGGCCTGTCGCGCCACCCAATGCGGGATCAACCATTTCGCCCAAAAGTGTTTTCGCGAACCTTGTTGCGCGACACGCCACTTCGCGCCGGTAAATGCCGTCACGAAAATGGTTCGATCCGCACCGCTAAAGTTAATCGCCAAATCAAACTTCTCACGGCGAAGTGCGCGCAAGATTCCGATCCCGCGCCACCACGGCGGACTTTTTGCGCCGAGCGGGAATCCCCAGGCCACATCAACGCATGGCGCAAGCTTCAGCACTTCAGCGCCAAGCTCGGCCGATAATGTATGCAGTTGCGCGCCCGGGATAATTGCGTTTGATCTCCCACAGCGCCGGAATCATGTGCACGGAGTCGCCAAGAAAACCGAAATCGACGACGATAATTTTGCGCGCGGATTTCGTTTGCTGATAAAACTCGCTCAGTGCAAACGCCATTGCACCACGTAATAATGAAGTCAGTTTCGTTGCGACAGCAAAATCGGCTCGACATTTGGCAGCGTGTTTGAAAAAGTGAGCATTGGAATGCCGGGCACACTTTCGCAACCAAAGACCGACACTGCTTCGTCCAAGCCCATGCCTGCACGCTGGGCCTGTTTCGCAGGGGCGCTGCTTTGGCTCATTCCCGCGATTGTCGATCAGCATCATGGCCGGAACGCGTCCGGAGGTCCGCACCGTCAGCGGCAGCTATCATCTGGCCACCGCACAGTGGTGGGCCGGAAAGGACATTTACGTCGGGCCCTCGGGCATGAATTATTTTCCGCACTTCGTCGTGCTCTATACCCCTTTTCACCTGCTGCCGTTGGCAGTTGGCGAAGTTTTGTGGAGGTTGATTGCTATCAGCACTATCGCCACCGGCGTTTGGAAATTGATCCGCATGTTGTTGCCGGAAAATTCCAACAAAGCTTTTCTCCTCGCCACCCTTCTGGCCATGCCGCTCTCTCTTGGCGCGGTGCGCAACGGCAATTCGAATGCGGTTTTTGGTGGTGTGCTCCTGTGGGCGATCATCGCGATTCTCGACGAGCGTTGGTGGGCCGCGGCGCTCCTCACCATTCTTTCGATGATGATCAAACCGCTCGGCATTGTGTTGTTCCTTCTCGCCCCGTTGCATTATTCGAAAATGCGGGTGCCACTGGCAATTGGATTATCTGGCGATGTTGGTGTTCCCGTTCTTTTTCGGTAATCCCATATATGTGTGGTCCCAACACAAAGGGTTGGTGGCAAACCTGCAAAGTTGCGCCGTCGTCACCCAACATAGATTCGCCGACATCAATGGCATTTTCCGCACGTTTAAATCGGAACTGGGCCCGCAAACATCCAAAATCGTTCGCATCGTCGCCGGTGCTGTCACCGCAGCGCTGTGGTGGTGGGGTTCACGACGTCTCAACAAAACCCACGCCGCACTGTGGCTGCTCGCGCTCACGACATCGTATCTCATGTTATTCAACCCTATGACGGAAGCGAACAGCTACTCGATCGTCGCCCCTGCCCTCGCCGCGTGGGCGTGCATCTTTATCTTCGGTAGCAGCGAACTAAAGATTCCGCCCTACGGTTGGTTGATCGTTGGCATGGCGCTGACGATGGGATTGCTTCCCAATCTGGTCCGGCCAATGTTCGGCAATTACTTTGCGCTGCTCTGGCATCCGCTCATGATGATCGCGTTCCTCATCGTGCTGCTCTGCTTTGTTGAAACGCGGCCAAAACCGCAGACCACATGAGCACGATCGATATTTCCATCGTCATCCCAGTTTACAATGAAGAGGAAAGCATCACGCCTCTTTACGAAAGGCTGACCGCCGCTCTCGTCAAACAGACTCGTCCATACGAAATCATCTTCGTGAACGATGGCAGTTCCGATCGCTCGTTCGAAGTTTTGTCCGGTATCGCGGCTAAAGACAAAATGGTCAAAGCCATCAATTTTCGACGCAACTTCGGCCAGACCGCAGCGATGACTGCCGGCTTCGATTTTGCCAACGGTCGCATCATCATCCCGATGGATGGCGATTTCCAAAACGATCCCGAGGACATTCCTCTTTTCGTCGCAAAACTTGAAGAAGGCTACGACGTCGTCAGCGGTTGGCGCAAAGACCGTCAGGACAAAGAAGTTATTCGCAAGATTTTCTCGCGCGTCGCCAATCGTCTCATCGCATCCATCACCGGCGTCAAACTGCACGATTCCGGCTGTTCGATGAAAGCCTATCGCAGCGAAGTGCTCAAAGGCACTCGGCTCTACGGCGAAATGCACCGATTCATTCCGGCCCTGGCCAATTTGATGGGCGCTAAAATTTGCGAAGTCGAAGTTCGCCATCACGCCCGCCAGTTCGGCAAAAGTAAATACGGCCTGAAACGCACGGTGAAAGTTGCGCTGGACTTGATCACCGTAAAATTCCTCGCCGAATTTTCGACCAAACCCCTCTATATGTTCGGGGGCATTGGCTCGATTCTCTTTACGCTTGGGTTTTTGTCCGGTGCCGAAACGCTCTGGGAAAGATGGGCCTACGGCACGTTCGTCCATCGCAACCCGTTCATTCTCCTCGCCATTTTCCTCGCGAGCCTTGGCATTAATTTTATCCTGATGGGACTTTTGGCCGAGTTGATCGTGCGCACGTATCACGAGTCGCAAAACAAACCCATCTATCACATCCGCGAAACGCGCAATCTGTAGTCCATGTGCGGCATCACCGGAATCGTAGACACAAAAGCACCGATAGATCGCGACGTCTTGTCGCGCATGGCCAACGCCTTGCACCATCGCGGCCCGGACGACGAGAGCTACTATATTTCTGATCCCAAATCCGGTCGTGCCAACGTCGGTTTCGGATTTCGCCGCCTTTCCATCATCGACCTCAGTGGCGGGCGCCAACCGATGTGCAACGAAGACGGCACACTCTGGCTGGTCTGTAACGGCGAGATTTACAACTTCCTCGAACTCAAAACGCGCCTCGTCGCAAGCGGCCACAAATTCAAAACCGGTTCCGACGTCGAAGTCCTGCTCCACCTTTACGAAGAGCACGGCGAAGATTGCATCCAACACGTCAACGGCATGTTCGCCTTTGCGATTTGGGACGCGACCAACCAGAAGCTGTTCCTCGGCCGCGATCGCCTTGGCAAAAAACCGCTCTATTATCGCGACGCCCCAACGCACATCATCTTCGGTTCCGAAGTCAAAGCGCTCCTGCAATACCCGCAGTGCCCGCGCGAATTGGATTCCGCCAGCCTGAGTAAATATTTGGCTTACGAATACGTCCCCGCGCCACACTGCATTTTCAAGGGCGTCCACAAACTTCCAGCCGGCCACTGCCTGAGTTGGACCAACGGCAAGACCACCGTTCGTCAGTATTGGGACGTGCAGTTTGGAAAAGTAACTGTTGGGTCCAATGAAAATGAAATCGCCGAACAGCTACGCGAACGGCTGAAAGAATCGGTTCGTTTGCGCCTCATCAGCGACGTTCCGCTCGGCGTCTTTCTTAGCGGCGGAATCGATTCCAGTTCCGTCGTCGCGCTCATGTCCGAGTTGCGCCCGGCTAAAAACATCAAAACGTTCGCTATCGGCTTCGATGTCGCGTCGTTTGACGAATCGCATCATGCGCGGCGAATCGCCGAGTTTTTTGGCACCGATCATCAAGAGCACATTTTCAAAAGCAGCACGCTCATCGAAACGTTGCCCGATGTCGCTGCATTTATGGACGAGCCGTTGGGTGACGCCTCCATCGTGCCCACTTACCTGCTCTCAAAATTTACCCGCGAGCACGTGACCGTTGCGCTTGGCGGCGACGGCGGCGACGAACTGTTCGCCGGCTATCCAACCTTCCAGGCCGATCGAGCCGCGCGACTGTGTCCGTTATCAGCCGCAGTAAAAACTCTCGCAACACCGATCGCAAACCTGCTGCGCTCATCCGGTGAGAACTTCAGTCTCGATTTCAAGGTAAAACAATTTCTACGCGGACTCGGTCATCCCGCTGAAATTCGCAATCAACGATGGCTCGGCTCATTTACGCCAGACGAACAACGTGAACTGCTGGTGGCCGGTAGCCCAATCGACAATTACGACGACATCGCTCAAGCAACCGCAAATTCCGCAACCAGCGACGCCATCGACCGACTGACCTACTTTTACTGCAAGTTCTACCTGCAAGACGACATCCTCACCAAAGTCGATCGCGCAAGCATGGCGTGCTCCTTGGAAGTGCGCGCTCCCTTCCTCGATTACACATTCGTCGAATTTGCCAACAGCATCCCGTCACACCTGAAACTTCGCGGCTTGACCACCAAATACATCCTGAAGAAAGCCATGGCCGGCAAACTGCCGCAGGACATCATCGGCCGCGGCAAGAAAGGTTTCGGAATTCCCGTCGCCAAATGGTTCCGCAACGAGATGCGCGACATGGTCGCCGATTACTTCTCCGAAACCCGCATCCGCCAGCAAGGCATCTTTAACGAGCGCACCATCTCACGCCTCTGGCACGAACATCAAAGCGGCCGCCATGACCATCGCAAACAACTCTGGACGTTGTTCATGTTCCAACTCTGGTTCGACAAATACATGCACGGTAATTCGTAGAATTTTCAAATCTGAAATCTCAAATTTCAAATTGCGGAGCCCAGGCCGCATCACTCTTTACATAAGCAGTCATTTCATGTCACCACCTCATCGCGCTCCAGGGCGCATTGGGTTCGCCCAACCGCTCTTTGACATCAATGTTTATCAAACGGTCATCGAAGGTTCATTCAAGGCTCACAGAAGCCTCATGGAAAATGCAGGAAACTGAGGCAAAATGAGCCGAAATGCCTTGAAATGAACCTTCCCGAGAAAAAAAATTCACCGAATCAATTTTCTCGCGTGTGCCAGCAGTGATTGCATACTTTTGCTCGAACTAAATGGAGCCCAAACTCCCCATTTCCGTCTGCCTCATTTCCGGCGCTGAAGCCCATCGCATCGGCCAGGCGCTCAAGAGCGTCGCCGACTGGACCAGCGAAATCGTTGTCGTCCTGAACGAAAACGTTAGCGATGGCACGGATAAGATTGCTGAGTCGTTTGGCGCGAAAGTGTTTCGTGAACCGTGGCGCGGTTTCATCAAACAGAAAAACTCCGCTTCCGACAAAGCGACCCAGCCGTGGATCCTCGGTATCGATGCTGACGAAGTTGTGTCTGACTCCCTCCGTGCCGAAATTGCAGCGACACTGAAATCTGCAACCTGTGCCGCCTACGAATTTCCCCGTTGCACCTTTTTCTTCGACCGCTGGATACGCCACGGCGATTACTACCCAGATCGCGTCACGCGTTTGTGGCGAAAAGACTGCGCGCACTGGGCCGGCATCGAACCACACGCGCACCTCGACGTGCAAGGCGAAATCGGCCGGCTTAAGTCCGACCTGCTCCACTACAGCAACGAAAGCATCGATCGCCAGATCGCAAAAATTGCGCCATATAGCGATGACTTCGTTCAGGATTACATCGCAAAAAACAAACATGTCAGCGCGCTCGACTTGGTTGGCCGTCCGTTCTGGCGTTTCTTTCGCTCGTATATTTTACGTCGCGGCTTTCTCGACGGTCGCCCCGGACTTTACATCGCAAGTCTCACCGCGTTTTCGACCCTCACGCGCTACATGAAAGTTCTGGAAGCGCGGCAAAAACCGAAGTGAAACCGAGCATCGCACTGGTCATCAACACGTATCAGCAGCCCGAATACCTCGGTCGCGTGCTTCGTGCTGTGTCGGCGCAATGCGATGCGCCGGATGAACTCTGGGTCGCCGAAGACGACACGCACGCGCAAACGGCGGAGGTATTCAAAGCGTGGTTTAAATCACAAAAAATTCCCGGGGGTCACGCCAGCCAGGAACACCATGGGTTTCGTCGCTCCAGCATACTTAACGAAGCTATCGCGCGGGCAAAAGCCAACTACGTTGTCTTTCTCGACGGCGACACATTACCGCATCCCCAATTCATTTCCGATCACCGCGCACTCGCGCAATCAGGAATGTTCGTCCAAGGCCACCGCGCGCTAATTGAAAAAAAAGCCGCCAAATACTTCGGCCTCCACAACTTCGCCAGTGACCGTCGAAAAGCATTACTAAGTTTCCAACTGCGCGGCCTCAAACACGCCTATCGCTGGCCGGTTCCGCAGAAGCGCACTCGGTCCGACTTGCACGGCATTCGTGGCTGCAACCTCGGCATTTGGCGTTGTGATTTACTCAAAGTGAACGGCTACAACGAAGCGTTCGTAGGCTGGGGCCGAGAAGATTCCGAGCTCGCAGTGCGTCTGATGAACTCCGGCATTCAGCGTATGGACGTGCGCGGACGCGCCATGTGCTACCACCTCTGGCATCCGCCGGCCAGTCGCGCCGGGCTCGCCACCAACGACAACTTGCTCCAACAAGCTATCGACACAAAAGCGCGCCGCTGCGAAACAGGCTTGGCCAAACACGCGCCGCAACCTGCCTGAGTCATGTCACCACTGCGCATTATTCATCTGAACTCCTTGCTCACCGGCGGCGGCACGGATGATCAATGCGTCAAAGTTGCTCATGGTCTGCAACAACTGGGACAAGACGTTCGCATCGCCGGTCCCGAAGGACGCTATTTTTCCAAAGTCATCCTTGAATTGAACGTGCCGTTCCGCAATACCGGCAATACCAAATCGAAGATCAAATTCGTCGTGCGCGCCGCGAAATTCATTCGCGAACACAAACCGCACATCGTGCACGGACACCATGGTCGAGACATTTGGCCGACGATTCTCGCAACGCGACTTTCTGGCATTCGGCCAAAACTCGTCCTCACGCGGCACATGGCCAAAAGCCCCAGTTCTTGGGCAAGCCGCAATTTCATCTTGGCTCAATGCGACGCCTTGATCGCCGTTTCAAAATTCGTTGAAAAAATCCTGACCAAAGGCATGGACGACCGCAGGTCACCGGAACACGAGCGCTGGCATCGACCTCCGATACTGGGCGACTACAAAAAAATTCATGTGATTCGTCCCGGCATCGACACGAACAAATTTCGGCCCGCACATGCTGAAGCAATGCGCAAGCAACTCGGTTTGCAACCAGAGCACTTCGCTTTCGCAGTGACCGGCGGTTACGACCTCCCGCGCGGCAAAGGTCAGCGCGAATTCCTCCGCGCCGCCGCATCGATTCACAACAAAATCGTAAATGCTCGTTTCCTCATCATCGGCCGCGGCAACATGGAATCGATTCTCAAGGCCGACATCGACCAACTCGGCCTGCAAGGTAAGGCCTGGCTCACCGGCCAAATGTCCGACATGCCGCAAGTGATGAACGCGATCGATTGCCTGGTGCATCCGCAAATCGGCACCGAAGCCCTCGGCCTCGTTCTCTGCGAAGCCCACGCCTGCGGCAAACCGGTCATCGCCAGCGATCTCGACGGCATCCCCGAAGCCTTCGCCGCCGGCAACCTCGGCCAACTCGTTCCGCCCGAGGATGTCAACAAACTCGCCGAAGCGATGTTTGCTCAAATCAACGCTCCTCTGCCCACCGACGCGCAAAAAAACGAAATGCACGCCCGCGTCGGAGCGCAGTTCTCGTTGCAACGTGCCGCCACCGAAACTCTGGCTCTCTATCGCGAACTCGTCGGCGCAAAAATCTGAACGGATTTATTTGATAGAACCGCTTTGTTCCGGTATGACTTCACCGCATAGCATGCATTGGTTCGCTCAGATTGAACCTTTTACGAGCCACCCCGGGTTGGGAGCGCTCATCGGATACCTTTTTGGCTGTTTCACCACTGGATATTATTTAGTGCGTTGGCGCACCGGTCAGGACATTCGCCAAATCGGTAGCGGCAGTTGCGGCGCACGCAATGTCGGTCGTCAACTCGGCAAAGTCGGCTTCTTCCTCACGCTCCTCGGAGACTTTTGGAAAGGCGCTGCTGCAGTTCTTCTAACTCGTTACCTCACCGCAAACGAAACCGCGATTCTGTTGACGATCATCGGCGTTGTCGTAGGGCACATATGGCCGATTCAACTAGGATTCCACGGCGGCAAAGGTGTTGCCACCTGCATGGGCGCACTTAGCTTCTTCGCGTTCAGTCTCGCGATTTCCTACTGCGCGCTCGCCGTTCTCGGCATCATCATTTTTCGCAAGAGTGTCATTCCGGGATTGATCGCTTTTGCGCTTCTGCCGGCCGTTGCCTACTTCCTGAAGTTCGACACCCGATCCCTCGCGGCGATTTCCGTTCTTGCCTCTATTATTTTGACTGCTCACTATCGCAACGTGATTCAGGAGATCAACCAATTGCTGCCGCGACATGGCAAAGTCGAGGTGCAACCCAAGGCAGAATCAACCAAATGAACATTAACGACCGCCCTCCGCTCCATTTCAAAATTGCGTCGGAAGAATCGGAGTTCGAGCAAATCCACCAGCTCAATTACAAAACTTTCGTCGAAGAAATTCCACAGCATCAACCTTCGACCACTCCACGCCTCGTGGACAAATTTCACGCCGAGAACACGTATCTGATCTGCCTGTGCGGCGGTCAACTCGTCGGTATGATGGCAGTGCGTGGCAATCGTCCTTTTTCGCTCGATCAAAAACTTGCCAAGCTCGATGAACATCTGCCGCAACGTCAGAAGCCTTGCGAGATTCGACTCCTCGCCGTTGAAAAAGAGTTTCGTTCCGGCCAGGTCTTTCGCGGCCTCCTGGCGCTCCTTTGGCAACACGGCCTTGAACGCGGCTACGACCTCTGCGTCATCTCCGGCACCACCCGCCAAACCAAACTTTATCGTCACCTCGGCTTCGCCCCCTTCGGTCCGCTCCTCGGCACTGGCGATGCCATGTTCCAGCCGATGTATATCACGTTGGAAACGTTCGAGAATTATGCCGAAGAATTTTTTCGGGCAGGGTTAAAACAATCCGGCCCCGCTAATTTCCTGCCCGGCCCCGTCGCGATTCACAAGGAGGTCCGCAAAGCGTTCGAGCAAATGCCGCAATCGCATCGCAGCGACGGTTTCATGGCGGAAGTGCAGGAGTTGAAAAACCGCCTGTGCGCAATGGTCAGTGCCAGGCACGTTCAAATCCTCCTCGGCTCCGGCACACTCGGCAACGACACCGTCGCCGCGCAACTTTCTCTGGAATCCAATCCCGGGCTCGTCATCAGTAACGGCGAATTCGGCGATCGCCTCGCCGATCACGCCAAACGCATGGGACTGACTTTCGACACGCTAAAACTTCCGTGGGGGCAACCCTACGACCTGGCCGCAATCAAACATTTTCTTCAACGCGCTCCAAGTGTTGGCTGGATTTGGTGTGTTCACGGCGAAACGTCGGTCGGCATGCTCAATCCCTTGGAGGCTCTGAAACAAATTTGCGCCAGACACAAAATCAAATTGGCGGTCGATTGCATCAGCACGATCGGCCTCCTGCCCGTGAATCTCGAGGGCGTGTTTCTCGCCACGTGCGCCAGCGGCAAAGGCCTTGGCTCCTATCCCGGTCTCTCGCTCGTTTTCTATCAACAGGAAATAGTGCCCGCGCCGAAGCTCCCCCGTTATCTCGACCTTGGCCTCTACGCGAAGTGCAATGGCATCGCATTCACCCATTCATCGAATCTCCTGCACGCGCTCGATGCCGCCATCAAACGAGTCAATTGGGTTCAGAAATACAAAGAGGTTGGTGAAACCAGCGCCTGGTTGCGCAGTCGCTTGCGCGAATCCGGCTTTGATTTGATCGCTTCCGAAGAGCACGCCGCGCCGGGTGTCGTCACCATCACGTTGCCTGCGGAAATCAATTCCTCCGACTTCAGCGCGCAATTGCAACAAGCCGGTTACCTTGTCAGTTCCGGCAGCGATTACCTTCGGACACGGAACTGGATCCAGATCTGTTTGATGGGCGAATACTCGCGTCAGAAAATCAACGAGCTCCTTTACTGGATGAAACGCTTTGCTTCGCCCAAAGAGAAAACAGCAAGCAAGCCCGAAGCGCAACCGGCTGTTCGTTAGTCAGACGCTAATCATCTGAAAGAGTTCGCCGCGACGTTGCTCAATGTCCGCCCGTCACCGTGTATCCTTCACGTCGTAAATCCTCTGCCACATCCATCTCCATTTGCACCGCGTTTTCGTATGGCATTGGATTCAAGTGCTCATACAGATGTTTCAGCAGTCGGACGCCATATCGTTTCACCAACGACGCCGACTTAATCCCGGCTTTGTGATTGGCGAAGCGCTCCTCTGGCTTCAAGCCCGTCATGCCGACATACACGCACGGCTTCTGTGGATCACGCTTCGGATTAACAGCGCGCACTTTGCGAAATTTCCCAACCACCGGATCAAGCAGCACGACGTAGACGTAGTGATGCATCGCCGGTTCGCCTTTCGCGCGAAGTGCTCTGAACGTGCGCCGCTTCATCAGCATTTAACGTAAGGAAACTTCTTCCGATAACCAATCCGTGTTTCAGCGTTGAAATAAACTGCTACTGCAACCTGTTCGCATGCTGTAACGTCTCAACTTGTGAAAATGAATCAGATTGTTCGTAGAAATCTCGTTCTCTGTATCGTCGCACTACTGCTGACCTTCACCACCTTTGTCACAGCCGCCGAGAGCACGGCCGCCGCAGACCAACTCGGGTGGCAACTCGACATGCACGCCCGCACGTTGAAGAGCTACAACCTTTTCGATGCGATGGACAAAACCGCTGCACTCGGCATCAAGTATTTCAGTTTCTCCGCCAGCGTTCCGTTTGAAAGCACCACCCAAATCTCCGTTCTCAAACTCACCGACGCGCAAATCAAGAAAATCAAAGAGCACGCCGCGAAAAAAGGCCTGACGTTCGTCAACGCCTACCTGCCGCTGACAGAAAACGAAGCCGAGTGCCGCAAGGGTTTCGAGTTTGCGCGAAAAATCGGTGTTGACGTCATTGTCAGTGAACCAAAGCCAGAGGCGTTAGACACGGTCGAAAAGCTTTGCAAAGAATATAACATCAAAGTCGCCATCCATGACCATCCGCAGCCGTCGCACTACTGGAACCCGCAAACCGTTCTCGCTGCCATCAAAGGCCGCAGCGCTCTAATCGGCGCGTGCGCGGACACCGGCCACTGGGTCCGCTCCGGGCTCGACCCCGTCGATTGCCTCAAACAACTTCAAGGCCATATCATTTGTCTGCACTTTAAAGACTTGAACGAAAAGAAGCGCACGGCTCACGATTCCCCTTGGGGCACGGGCGTCGGCAATGCGAAAGAAATGATGACAGAACTCAAGCGCCAGAACTTCAAAGGCGCCTTCTGCATCGAGTATGAATACAACTGGAATAACAATCTTCCCGAACTTGCGCAGTGCGCAAAATTCTTCAATGCAACTTGCGCTACGTTAGTTGAAAAGCAGACCAAATAACCAGTCGCGCTTTGCAGCGTTGCGACCGCTTCTACTGCTGTGGCTGCCTCTGACGCCAGATGTGGAACGCGCCTTGGCCGATCCAGAAGAAGCCCAAGCCGTCAAAGAAGATGCTCAAGATTCCGAAATCGCCGAGAAATATCGAGTCGCCCATGGCCAACCCAATGCCGATAAGGACTATGCCTGCAATAATGCTTTTCATAGATTTGAAAACAGGATGCATTTCTTATGCCAACAAAGGGCACAATTCTATTGACAGAATGGAGGGTGTCGCACGTGGCATTTGTCCAAAAGGCTCGGCGGGAGCCTCACCCTACCGCACCAAATAAAGATTAACCTTCCAACGTCTAACCCTACTGACTATTAAATCTCTATGTTGCCGCACTTTTTGAGGGATGGCGGGCCGATGATGTGGGTTATCATGCTCTCGAGCGCCGTGGCACTCGCTGTTTTTCTCGAACGCGTTCTCCAATATCACCGCGAGCAGATCAATTCTACTGAGTTCCTCAACGGCGTTCGCAACGTGCTCAAACGCGAGAACGTCGTCGAAGCGATCGCCATCTGCGACGCCACGCCCGGGCCGGTCGCGCGTCTGGTCAAAGTCGCGATTCTAAACCGCGAACGCGGCCGTGACGGCGTTTACGAAGCGCTCGAAGACGCCGGCTCATGGGAGGTCCCGCGCCTGGAACAAAAACTCAACGTCATCGCCACCATCGCTCAGATCGCGCCCTTGCTCGGCCTGCTCGGCACTGCAATCAGGTTCATGGTGGTGTTTAAACAAATCGAGGTAGCTGGACAAAGCGCGCATGTTGGGCAACTTTCCGCCGGGATTTGGCAGGCATTGATCTGCACCGCAGCAGGGCTGGCCGTCGCGATTCCCTGCTACGCCGCATACAATTATTTGGTCGGACGCGTGAATGCTATCGTGCTGGACATGGAGCAGAGTTCCACGGAAATCCTGAATATAGTGAGTCCAGCGAAATGAAATTCCAACGACGCGCCAGAATTTTTCGGGGGAAATTGGACGTGGCGCCGTTTGCCGCGTTGTTCTTTTTGGTGCTGTGTTGTTTCATGATGCGATCGCTGGTTTACACTCCGGGGGTGATTATGCAAGTAACCCCACCGGTCGCCGACGGCTTTGCTGGAACGGACAACCCGACCATCACCATGGCGGTGACCTCCAGTGGTCAGTTCCTGTTCGACAACCAGGTCGTCGAAGAAGCGGATTTGAAATCGGTCCTGGCACAGAAAGTTTCCGCCGCGCCAAAATCAGCGAAAGGCCTCACGCTCGTTGTTATCCCCGACAAGTCGGTAACGTACGAAGTGATTACGAAAATCCGTTCACTGGCACGCGACGCGGGCATTTCCGAAGTTTTGGAAGCGGTCAGGCCGAGTGCCTATTCGATGAAGGCAAAGTAAGATTTTAAGTGAGTGAACAACGGACCATGGCAAAACCAGTCGCAGGCCCGGAGCCGAAACGTGCTTCGCGTCTGGCGCCGTCTGATGCGCGGTCGCGTTGGTCACTGGCGCGCTGGCTGGTTTTAATCAGTGGTTTTTTCATTTTTCAACTTGGCTTCTCGTACTTCGTCTCCGATCGGCCCATCGGCCACTCTGGCAAAAAAGAACAGCAGCTGAACGCGAGGACGATCCCGGGAACTCTGACCGAAGAACGATTATCAAAAACGTTCTTCACCACCGATCCCCTATTCTTTCCGTTGGCAAGTCAACACGGGTTCAGCGGACGCGGTTGGATGACCGTGAGTCGGCCTGATCTACAATTTCCGGAAGAAATCGAACCGCCGCATTTGCTGGCGTTGCGCAACGAAAGCCTCGGTCGAGTCGCACCCGCGCAGCCGAAACCGGAATTACCATTCCAACTCGGCCAACAAAGCACGCCTCAAACAGAAGCGTTGCCAGTGTTTGTCGCCGGCGTCGTTCCGCGAACGAATTCGCTCGTCCGCGCCGATGCAAAGTTGCGTGACCGCGCAGTTGGTTTGCCACTGAAATTGCCAGCGCGTCCCAGCGATAAAGTGTTGAATAATTCGGTAGTGGATATTGCGGTAAATGGTGCGGGTGAAGTGGTCGCGTAACGGTTGGTCGCCGCGGCTCCGGGTCTGATAAAGCCGATGCATGACGCGTTGCAAACGCGAAAGCTATTGCGGTTTCGACCTTCAATGCGGTCGGCACAATTTGGGGGCAGGCGATTTTCGAATGGGAGACTTCCGAACTACCGGAGGCTGAAAAGAAATAGCATGACTGGCGAAGCGCTCATTTTCGGCTACGTTGTTTCTTTACTTGCCGGGCTTTCGATCCTGGCAATATATTCCGAGCTTCGCGGACGGCGGTTTCAACCCGCGCGCGAGCAGGACAGAGTTTTTCGGTGTGACCGATGTAGTTCAGTGTATACGGATGATCCGGACGTGGAATTATCGAGGTGCGCGCAGTGCGGGCAGGATGAACGGCGCGATTGAGTTCTAAGCGGTTCGGATGCGACGTTGCAATTTCGGACAGAGATCATTTTAACTTTTAACAACTAACTCAAAAATATTTGCCTATGGGCATGTGGATTGGACGAAATAGAAAAGCACGCGTCACCTACGGTTTCGACGAAATCGCTCTGGTGCCGGGTGAAATCACGATCAACCCCAACGAAGTTGATACGAGCTTCAAGATTCCGCGCAAAGACGGCAGCGACATCAAGCTGAAGATTCCGATCATCGCCAGCGCGATGGACGGCGTCACCGACGTGAAGTTCTGCGTCGAAATGGGCAAGCTCGGCGGACTCGGTGTGATCAATCTCGAAGGCGTGCAGACGCGCTACGAGAACCCGAGCGAAGTTCTCGAACAAGTCGTCAAAGCCGACAAGGACGAAGTCACCACGCTGATTCAGAAACTTTATCTGGAACCGATCAAAGAAGAGTTGATCGCCAAGCCGCGTCCAAGAATTGAAAAAGGCCGGCGTCCTCGCCGCCGTCAGTTCCATTCCGCAAAAGGCGGAGCGCTATCGGCTGCATCGCGCAAGAAGCGGGCGCGGATATTTTTGTGGTGCAATCGACCGTTTCGACCGTGAAACACATTTCCACCGAATACAAATCGCTCGAACTCGAAGCGTTCTGCAAAGCGATGAACATTCCGGTGATCATCGGCAATGCCGTTACTTACAATGTCACGCTGCAATTGATGCAGTAGCGGCGTTGCCGGTGTCCTGATCGGGGTCGGGCCCGGAGCGGCTTGCACCAGCCGCGGCGTTTTGGGCCTTGGCGTTCCCCAGGTCACTGCGACCGTCGATTGCGCTGCAGCGCGCGATTATTATTTCAAACAAACCGGCACGTTACATCCCAATCATCACCGACGGCGGCATGAGCAAGGGCGGCGATGTTTGCAAAGCGTTGGCCTGCGGCTCAGATGCCGTCATGGTCGGCAGTGCTTTCGCCCGCGCCAAAGAAGCGCCCGGCAAAGGCAATCACTGGGGCATGGCCACGCCGCACGCGAACCTGCCGCGCGGCACGCGCATCAAGGTCGGCGTGACCGGCTCGTTGAAACAGATTCTGTTTGGTCCGGCCACGGTGGATGATGGTTCACAAAACCTTGTCGGGGCGATTACGACCTGCATGGGCAACGTCGGCGCCTCGACGCATCCGTCAATTTCAAGAGACGGAAATCATCATCGCGCCGAGCATCAAGACCGAAGGCAAATTGTTCCAAACGGTGCAGAGCGTCGGCATGGGCACGCGCTAGAGGCTGCTTTGAAGCTTGCGCCTCGCGAGGTTCTGATAGAAGAAGAGCGGGTGTCGAGCCAGCAAACATTTCGATTGGGAATTCTTGGATTCGGGAAAAGGTTCCAATGCCATGGCTATCGTTGATGCTTGTGAGGGTGGAAAAATTCCGGCGCAAGTCGCAATCGTGTTGAGTGATGTTGCTGATGCTGGCATTTTGGAAGGCGCGCAGGTGCGCGGGTTGAACAGCCGGCACATCGAGCCCGGGAAATTTCGGACAAAACTCGACGAAGCGGCCGAGGTCGCATTCATCAAAGCTTTGCAGGAAGCGAAGGTGGATTTGGTCGTGCTGGCGGGCTTCATGCGCATTCTTAAAGGCGAGTTTTTGCGCGTTTTCAAAGATCGGGTCATCAATATCCATCCTTCGTTGCTGCCGTCGTTTCCAGGGCTTCAGGCTTGGAAGCAGGCTTTGGATTATGGCGTGAAGTTCACTGGTGTGACGGTGCATTTCGTTGATCAGGGTATTGATACCGGACCGATCATCGCGCAGGAAACTGTGCCGATTTTACAAGGGGATACCGCGAGAAACTTTGCACAAGCGCATTCAGGAGGCGGAACATCGGTTGTATCCCGCGGCGGTCGCTGCACTGGCGCGAGGGGATGTTGCGGTGCGAGGACGGCAGACCATTTGGAAACAAACGGCTGGAGTTTGACGACTTAAGTCAAAATACCGCGAATTTGCCTGCTAAACCGCTTCCCGGACGCCCTACTCTGCTTAACTGTGCGGTTGATTTATGCGAAAGCCGAAAAAGAAAAAATTGGCTTTGCCCCGCCAACAGTGGACAATCAACCCGGTTACGCGGGTCAAAGAGTCCGACAAGAAGTATTCGCGGGCGCGCGTGAAAAAAACCGTTCGTAAATATGAAGAGTGAAAAGCCGGTGTTAAAATTGGGATTGCCCAAGGGCAGTTTGCAGGACGCAGTCCTGACAAGCATGGCGAAAGCGGGTTATAAAATCTCCGTCAGCAGCCGTTCTTATGTCCCATCCGTCGATGATGAAAGCCTAAGCATCCGCATGATTCGCGCGCAGGAAATCAGCCGCTACGTCGAACACGGCTATTTGGATTGTGGCATCACTGGCTATGATTGGATCCAGGAAAATGGCTCGAATGTCCATGAAGTCGGCGAATTCGAATTCAGCAAAGTGAGCAGCCAACCGACGCGCTGGGTCCTGGCTGTGCCGGAAGATTCTCCAATTAAATCTCCGAAAGATCTCAATGGCAAACGGCTCGCGACAGAAGTCGTCAATTTGACGAACAAATACCTCAAGCAGCACAATGTTACGGCTGAGGTCGAATTTTCATGGGGTGCGACTGAAGTGAAAGCGCACGAATTGGTCGATGCCATTGTTGAAGTCACCGAAACCGGTTCTTCACTGCGCGCCAATAAATTGCGCATCGTCGACACCTTGCTGGTTTCCACGCCCCGCTTGATCGTCAATCACGACTCGTGGAAGGACGAGTGGAAACGTAAGAAGATCGAAACGATGGCGATGTTGCTCCGCGGCGCGATCGAAGCCGAAAGCAAAGTCGGAGTGAAGATGAATTTGCGGAAGAAAGATTTGGAGACCGTTTTGAAGGCTTTGCCTGCTTTGCGCAATCCAACTGTTTCGACTTTAAGCCAGCCGGACTGGGTCGCGATTGAAACAATCATTGACGAAAAGATTGTCCGAGAATTAATTCCTCAATTAAAAGAGGCGGGTGCAGAAGGAATTATTGAATATCCTTTAAATAAGGTTATATACTAGCCGCCGACACGAACTAAGAAACCTATGGGTTCATTAAAAAAACGACGTAAAGCAAAAATTAATAAGCATAAACGCCGCAAGAAGCTGCGTGCCAATCGCCATAAGAAGCGAACCTGGCAGAAGTAGCCAGTAGCTGGCGACCGATATGTCGGGAATGCAAAATACAGTTTAGCGAGCGCATCCCGCGTGGAAGTGGGGTGCGCTCGCCTGTTTGGTTTGGACGCAATGAGAAGAATGCGCATCAACTGGATTGGATCGGTGATGGCGGTGGCATTGGTTGCCGCCGGTTGCGCAAGTCGTCCCAAGCCGCATTGGGCAGCCTCGCCGCGCAACGTGGTGGAGGTGAAGTCCCCTGCTCCGCCGCGCACCAATTCGGTCGCCGAACCGGGAGCGGAAGCGCTCGCGCATTTTGCAGCCGGCGTCAGTTACGAAGCCAACACGAACCACGTGTTGGCGCTTTCGCATTTCGAACAAGCAGCGCAAGCCGATCCTGGAAATGAACCGCTGGTGATCGAATTGTCGCGCCAATATCTGGCTCGTAAGGAGACGCAAAAAGCGTTGGACTTATTGAAGAAGGCGGCGAAGCATCCGAACGCGACAGCCGGAGGTTTCCGGTTGGCTGGCCGAGGCGTATCTAAAGTGCGGCAAGACAAATCAGGCTATCGAAGTTGGTCGCCACTCGATGGTGACGTGGCCGACGGCTTTGGAGGGTTATCGCAGTCTGGCGGCGATCTATTTGCAAACTGGTGAACCGCAGGAAAGCCTGAAAGTGCTGAATCGCGCGGCCAAAGTTCAGAAAGTCGACGCAAAATTTCTGATCGGGCTGGCTGATTTTTACGCGGCGTGGGCGCAGGATCGCACCGAAAAGAAGGACCAGGTCAAAACACAGGCGGTTACACTGCTCGACCGCGCGGCGACAATGAAACCGCCCGAGGAATTGATCCAACACGTCGCCGATACTTACAACCATTTTGGCGAAACGAAAAAGGCGGCAAAGTATTATTTGCAGGTGTTGACGCAGGAGTCGGAGCCTTCGGTTACAGCGCGATGCGGTGCGTGAGGAGATTGCGAATATTTATCTACAGAGCGACGATCGCAAGGGGGCTTACGAGCAACTTGAAGCGATCGTTCACGATAATCCGACGAGGTATCCACAGGCGTGGTATGAGTTGGGAGTGCTTGCTTATGAAGATAAAAATTTGATCGATGCCGCGCGGAATTTTGAAAAAGCGCTAATGCTCAACACCAATCTGCAACGTGCGTATTACAATCTCGCACTGGTGCAGATCGACCTCAAACACAACGAGGACGCGGTGAAGACGTTGGCTACTGCAAGCGCCAAATTTAGAAACTCCTTTCTGGATGAATTTTTCTCGGGCATTGCGCACATGCACATGAAAAATTTCAAAGAGGCGGTTTACCATTTCACCGCCGCGGAAGTCATCGCCAAAGTCAAAGACCCGGCCCGCCTGACGTATGATTTTTACTTTCAATTCGGCGCAGCGTGCGAGCGCAACCACGATTACAAAGAAGCGGAAAAACATTTTCTCAAGTGCATCGATCAGTCACCCGACTCGCCGGAAGCACTGAACTACCTCGGGTTTATGTGGGCCGAGCACGGACAAAATTTGGAGAAGGCGCGTGAGTTGATCGAGAGAGCGGTGAAAAAAGAGCCGAAGAACGGCGCGTATTTCGATAGCTTGGGTTGGGTGCTTTTTAAATTGAATCAGCCGCGCGAGGCTCTGACATGGTTGTTGAAGGCGCAGGAACTTACGCCTGAACTGGACGCCACCCTGCTCGATCACCTTGGCGACGTTTACATGGCCTTGAACCAGGAGGACAAAGCCCACGAAGCGTGGAAGAAATCTCTGTCACTCGAGGCGAATGACGACGTGCAAAAGAAACTGGCCTCGGGCAAAAAGGCCGGGAATTAACGATGCACCGCCACTTTTCCAGGCACTACAGTTTGGAAGAAGCGCGCGCACTGTTGCCCGACGTGCGGAAGTGGCTGGAGGAGTTGGAGAAACTTCAGGCGCAGCTTGAGCCCTTGAATAAACGCGCAGCGAGCATGATGGGGCTTGGCGATGATATCGGTGGCGATACCGTCAATTCGCTCGTTCGCACACTGGTCGACTGCAAAACAATCTTGAACGAATTTCGCACTCGCGAAATTCAGATCAAAGATTTCAGCCGCGGCCTCGTTGATTTTCCTTCGTTGCGTGAGGGACGGGAAGTTTTCCTTTGCTGGGAGAAGGACGAGGACGACATCGAATTCTGGCACGATTTGGATTCGGGTTTCACCGGTCGCGAAAAACTCTAGATGACGGCTCCAAACATCTCAGCGCGGCAGAACTGGAAGCCGGCCTTGCGCACATCCGTTTATCACCGAAAGACATTGGTTCCGTTGAACTGATTGTTCGTCGCCCGAATCGTGACGAGCGCGAGATTTTGCAGGAAGCCGCTTTATCGCCCGAGTGCGGCGTTGAAGGAGATAACTGGCGCGCACGCAGCACCACGCCGAATCCAGCGACTCAACTGACGGTCATGAACGCAAGGGCCGTCGCGCTAGTCGCTCAGTCGAAAGAACGTTGGGCGTTTGGCCGGTGATCAGTTATTTATCGATCTCGATTTAAGTTTGGAAAATTTACCGCCGGGATCGCGCATCGCTCTGGGCTCGGCGATTATTGAAGTCAGCCGGGAGCCACACACAGGTTGCAAGAAGTTCATCGCGGGCTTCGGGCAGGAGGCGATGAATATTGTTAACTCGCCGCTCGGGCGGCAGCTCAATTTGCGGGGCATCAATGCGCGAATAGCCCAGGCTGGCACGGTCCGAGTGGGTTATGTTGCCCGAAAGCTCTAGGCGTTTCCGCTTTTCTGGCGGGTCGATTTGTTTACATTTCTTCGATGCGAATTTTATCCGGCATACAACCTTCAGGCACGCTGCATCTCGGGAATTATTTCGGGATGATGAAGCCCGCGATCGAACTGCAGAATCAGGGCGAGGCGTTGTATTTCATCGCGAACTATCATTCGATGACGTCGTTGTTCGATGCTGAACAACGGCGCAAGAATACTTTGGATGTGGCGCTGGATTTTTTGGCGTGTGGCCTCGATCCGAAAAAGTCACTGTTCTTCGTGCAGTCCGGACGTGCCCGAGGTGACTGAATTGGCGTGGTTGCTGACGACGCTAACCCCGATGGCGATGCTTGGAGAATTGTCACAGCTATAAGGACAAGATCGCGCGCGGCATCGCCGCGAACCACGGCATTTTTGCGTATCCGGTTCTGATGGCGGCGGACATTTTGATTTACGATTCGAACATCGTGCCGGTCGGCAGAGACCAAAAGCAGCACGTGGAGGTGACGCGCGACATCGCGATCAAGTTCAACAACACTTACGGCGAAACGTTCGTGGTGCCGAAGGAGCAGATTCGCGAAGACGCTGCGGTGGTGCCCGGCACGGACGGTCAAAAGATGTCGAAGAGCTACGGGAACACGATCGAGATTTTCGGCGAAGAAAAAGCGGTGCGCAAAAAGATCATGGGCCTGTTGATGGACAGTCGCACGCCGCAGAACCGAAGCCCGACGCGGACAAAAATCTCGCGATTCAGTTGTTGAAGCTGTCGCGTCCGCCAGACGTGGCGAGAGATTTACGAAGACCGGTTGCGCGCGGGCGGATTTAGGTTATGGCGATTTGAAGAAGGCGCTGTTCGAGCACTATTGGAATTATTTCGCCGAAGCGCGGACGAAGCGCGCGGAACTGGCGGCGAACCCGGATCACGTTAATCAAGTTCTTAAAGAGAGCGCGACAAAAGCTCGCACAATCGCGGACAAAGTGCTGAAACGCGCGCGCCTCGCCAGCGGGATTGACTAGCAATAGTGATCGGCCTTTGCGCCCAAATCAGGCTTGGCAAGCATTCCCCAAACAATTCCCGCCACGAATCCACCCGCATGGGCCCCATTGGCGACGTTCGGAATGATGTTCACGGCGCAGAGAAAAACCACGGATCATCATGCTCACCATTGTTGCGGCACGAAATAGGCCCGAACGGGATCCAATTTCCGCGCATCCAGATATAGCCAAACAGACCGTAGAGAACACCGGACATGCCGCCAAACCTCGGGCCTTTACAGTAGAATTGAGCAAGATTCGAAACAATTCCAAGTCCGACCACCATCCCCAAAAACGCTCCAACTTCCCGTCGCAACTCAATATCGTCCCAAGAGTTTTCATCAAAGCATGTTGAACGAGTATTGTAGAATGGCCGAAGTGCATAAAAATTGGTGTGATCTAGCCGCCAGACTTCGCCGTGCTGAATTTCCGGAAGTCGTGGCGAGAAGTATTCACTCATAAACAACGTATGGAGCTTTGCAACGGCATGCTCAGGAAAACCCGGTGTAGCGGACAAACCAGCGCAGATTAGACATCAGAGCCAGAGTAATTGCGTCCACCGAGGCGATTGATCGAAAAATCGTTTTCCCGCGTGTAAACCCGTTCCCCTAGCTTTCAACTCCGCCTCGCGTTCGTGTGCTTGAAGTTTTCACCGCGCCTCGCGCCCAATGCGAATTTCGGATCAGATGGATGTGCCAAATAATCGGCGAGATGTTGTTTGCCGGCGTCGACCTGATCTTCGGAATAGATCCAAACGGCCCATTTACTTTCTGCATCGGGCTCGATGGAACTCTTGATTTCCAACGAACTCAAGTAATCGGAGAACATCCGCGCATCCGTTTCGCCTGTAACATGACCAATCAACCGCATAATTAACAGCGGGTTCAACATGCCTCTGAATGCGGAGAAAAACAGAAAAATCGTGTGCGGCGACAAAATCCTTGCGCACAATCGCAGGCGTCTCGACAATTACGCATCGATGCGCCTGTTTATTTTTCTGTTCCTATGTCCGTTTCTCGCATTTGCCGAACCGTTGCATTTCGCGTGGTTGAGCGATACGCATGTCGGTTCGCCGACTGGCCGGCTGATCTTGCGTGCGACGATTAAGGACATCAATTCCCAATCCAATCTCCAATTCGTCATTGTTTCTGGCGATTTGACGGAACTTGGTAAGGACGAAGAATTCGAGCTGGCCAAAAGCATTTACGACGAATGCAAAATCCCACGTCTACTCACGCCCGGGAAATCACGACTGCAAGTGGTCGGAGTCCGGTGCGACATCATTTTCGAAATTCTGGAGCTGCGGACAAGTTCGTGTTTAATGCCGGTGGTTACACGTTTCTTGCGATGCATGAAGGGCCAGTGATGAAAATGGGCGACGGACATTTTCGCCGCAAGATTTGCGTTGGCTCAAATCCACGCTCAACACCCTGCCCAAAAACCAAAAGCTGATTTTCGTGACGCATTACCCATTGGATGAGCAATTGGACAACTGGTATCAGGCGATTGACTTGCTGAAGAAATACAATATTCAAGCGGTTCTCGTTGGACACGGGCATGCGAATAACAAAATGAATTTCGAGGGGATTCCGGCAGCCATGGGCCGTTCGAACTTGCGTGCGCACAAAAAGTCGGCGGCTACACCATCGTCGACATCAACAACGGCAAAATGACGTTGACGGAACGCAATCCTGGCGATGGCACAAAAAAGCCATGGCATCATATCACGCTCGAAAAGCACGATTTCACAAACGACAACAAACAATGGCCCCGGCCGGATTACTCGATCAACAAAAAATATCGCGCACGTTAAGGTAAAGTGGCGAGTTCAACGCCCAGTGGTTGGCCGCAGCTTCTCCGGCGATTGCCAATGATTGCGCGATCATCGGCGATCGTCAGGCACGGTGCACGCGTTCTCGCTGAAGAATGGAAAGCCGAAATGGGAATTCCAAACGCACGGGCCTGTATACTCCACCGCTGACACGAGCGAAGGACATATTGTTTTCGCCTCGTGCGATGGCGGCAATTTATTCGCTCGATCCAAAGACCGGAAAACAACAGTGGAAATACTCGACACTTACACCCGATCGTTGCTTCGCCCCGCACCGCCAATGGAAAAGTTTTCATCGGCGCCAGTGACCACAAGTTTCGTTCGCTGGATTTGCAAACAGGCAAGTTGCTTTGGGAGTTTCCCGACGTGAAATTTTACGTGGAAGCTAGGCCGTTGGTGCTGGATGACGCGTGATTTTCGGCGCGTGGGACGAATCACCTGTATGCGCTGGACATAAACACTGGCAAACAACTCTGGGGTTGGAGCAGTCCGCGCATTGGATCAATGTCTCCCCTGCTGCTTACGATCCGATCAGCGCAGTCGGGCAAAATTTTTGTCGTTGCACCCGACCGCGAAATAACCGCGCTGGACGTGAGCACCGGCAAACAACTTTGGCGCACTGCTGACTATCAGGTGCGCGAAACCGCAGGCATTTCACAGGACAAATCGCGGTTTTATGTCCGCACGATGGGTACACTTGATGGCACGTCCGCAGTCCTGCTGGCGTTCTCCACTCGGCCGACAAGCCAGAGAAATTGTGGTCGACAGATCCACATTACGGCTATGACATCAATTCAGCGCAGATCGTCGAAAAGGATGGCGTGGTGTTTTATGGGACGAAGAATGGTTTGGTCCTCGCGCTGAATGCCAAAACCGGCGCCATCCTTTGGCACACAAACTCGGCAACACCATCATCCATACACTCGCTCCTCTCTCAGCGCACCGCGTTTTGGCCACCGATTTCGACGGCAAAACGACTTTGCTGGAGAACTAAACATCTAAGAGCCATTGGATCCGTTCGTCACACAAACGTAACGTTCGCTGGCACATTTTTTTCGTGCCATTCTGTCAGCTTGTGTTACCAAGGCGGCGTTATGTTCTCGCTCCAACAAATCCTCGGCAAAGAAGACAAGTTTTTCGACCTCTTCGAAGAGAGTGCCGCTCACACGACGACGAGCGTGCACGCGTTGGTTTCGCTGATCAAAGACCCGAAACGACTGCAAAGCCTTGAGGAATTTTCCTCGGCCCGTCGCAGCGAGAAAAAGACCTCCAACGCGATCAGTGACGCGCTCATCAATACGTTTGTCACGGCGCTCGAACGCGAAGACATCGAAGCGCTGGCCCAGTCGCTCTATAAGATTCCAAAGACGATTGAGAAAGTAGGCGAACGCATTCTGCTCGCGCCGCAATATATCGAAGGCCAGGACTTCACACGCCAGGTCGCTATGCTCCAGGACGCGAGCACAACGCTTTGCACGATGCTCAAAGAAATGCGCAAAGGGTCAAACCTGGAAGAGATGAGATCACTGAACGCGCGGCTGCATGAAATTGAAAGCAATCACGACGAATTCATGATGAGCGTGCTGCGCGAATTATATTCCGGCAAGCACGAGCCGATGAAAGCGATGTTCCTCATGGACCTGTTTGAAATAATTGAAAAGGCGGTGGACCGCTTCCGCGACGCGGGAAATGTCATTAACCACATCGTCCTGAAAAATTCCTGATCGCATGGCCCTGATCCTGACGGTCGTTTTCGTTGCCTTGTTGTTCGAATACATCAACGGCTTCCATGACACGGCCAATTCCATAGCCACGGTCGTCTCGACAAAGGTGCTATCGCCACGACAAGCGATTGTCCTCTCAGCCATCACCAATCTTTTGGGCGCGTTGTGGGGAACAGCCGTCGCGAAGACAATTGCCTCAGGACTCATCGACACTCACGTTGTCCCGGTCACGAGTCAGGCATTCATCTGCGCGTTACTTGGTGCGATCGTTTGGAACCTCATCACATGGTGGGTGGGTCTGCCCTCGAGTTCCAGTCACGCACTGATCGGAGGATTGTGCGGTGCGGGTCTGGCAGCAGCGAAAGGCAATTGGCACGTTATCATTTGGTCGCAGCCGAGCGCCGAGCATTGGTGGAAAGGCAAAGGACTATTGTGGAAAGTGGTAATGCCAATGATTGTTTCACCGATCCTCGGTGCTGTCATCGGCTTCGTCATCATGGCGTTGCTTTACATCATGCTCCGCAACGCCAGGCCTCTTGCGGTGAACAGAACATTCAACAAATTGCAGATGGTCAGTGCCGCCAGCATGGGCTTCATGCACGGCACGAATGATGCACAAAAAACAATGGGCATCATCGCGCTAGCACTTGTCGCCGGCACCACTGGCGGCGCTATTTAATAGCTTCCCGACTGGCTCCACTTCCTGCACACACCTGCCGCAGCGCCGGGACAGGACTTGCCAATCGCGACGTGGATCAAGGTCGTGTGCGCGATCACGATGTGCGCGGGCACGGCGGCTGGTGGCTGGCGCGTCATCCGCACGTTAGGTCATAAAATGGTGAAGCTTCAACCGATCAACGGTTTTGCCGCCGAAACTAGTTCCGCCATTGTTATTCTAACGGCGACCGAGTTCGGCATTCCAGTTTCAACCACCCACAACATTTCCGCTGCGATTATGGGAGTGGGCGCGGCCAAACGTTTCAATGCCATCAAGTGGCCTGTTGTAGAACGCATCGTGTGGGCGTGGATTTTCACGATCCCAGTCGCAGGCGGAATCGCTTACGTTCTCGTTGAACTTCTCCGCTGGCTCAATTGGATGTAGCTCTCACGTCCCGCCTCGTTTTTCCAATTTCTTCCGAATATCGAGTAATTCCTTCCGACGCGTGTTGGTTACTGTTGGATACTGCGGTTTGAGGCGTTCCATCGTTTCGAGAATCACTTGAGAAATGATTAGTCGCGCATCGGCTTTGTCATCGGCCGGCACAACGTACCAAGGCGATTTATCCGTCGAAGTTGCGCCCAAACACTCACCGTAAGCGTGCATGTAATCCTTCCAATACGCGCGCTCCTTCAAATCATCTGGACTGAATTTCCAATTTTTCTCGTGATCGTCGATTCGTTTCAGGAAACGTTGGCGCTGCTCATCTTTTGAGACGTGAAGAAAAAATTTTATGATGTGGGTGCCGTTGCGATAGAGATGCCGCTCGAAATTTCGGATTGATTGATAACGATGCTTCCAAATGTTTCCGTCGTTCTCCACGTCCGGCACGCGCTCGGCCGCAAGTATGTTCTTGTGCACGCGCACAACCAGCACCTCTTCGTAATACGAGCGATTAAAAATTCCGATATGACCGCGCTCCGGCAAAACACGTGTCGAACGCCACAGAAAATCGTGCGCCAATTCCTGCGCGCTCGGGTGCTTGAAGCTGAACACCTGGCACCCCTGCGGATTTACGCCTGACATGACATGCTGGATGGCGCTGTCCTTTCCCGCAGCGTCCATTGCCTGGAATATGATTAACAACGCAAAACGATTGTCCGCATAGAAGACCCGTTGCAGTTTGCTCAGGCGCTCTATGTGTTCGCCGAGGAAATCCTGGTAACACTCTTTCGAATCGCACAGCGGTTTGATGTGTGTGGGCCAGTTTTTTAGGTTGATTTTGGAGCCTTCAGCAACCCGAAACCGTTTCGTTTGTATCTTCACTTGCTCTACAATCGCATTCGCAGAGCCAACTTTCAAAATCGAATAACGAACTCTGGTGATTATTCCACAGATTTCCGGTCACAATTTGCAATTTTAAGCCACTTGTTAAACGAGTATGAAATTGGATGTCATGTCGAATACAGCAACCTTGGATGATGCGGCGCTGGTGGCCGAGGTCCTGAATGGCAATCGTGACGCGTTCGGGTCACTGGTCGCGCGGTATCAATCGTCCGTATGCGGGTTGGCTTACAGCGCGTGCGGAAACGTTTCGCAGAGTGAAGACCTGGCGCAGGATACATTCATCATCGCGTTCCGGAAACTGGGCGACTTACAGGAACCTGCGAAGTTCAAATCATGGCTTTATGGAATCGCGAGAAACCTTGTCCATAATAGCCATCGCAAAAAGACCCGTAATCCCATTGCCGTCTACGAACCGTTGGACGATGGCCTGACCACTACCGCGTCGGCTTCCACTCCGACCGAACATGCGATTACCAAAGAGGAGGAAGCAATTTTGTGGCGTTCGCTTGAGCAAATCCCGGAAACGTATCGCGAGCCGCTGGTTCTGTTTTATCGTGAACATCAGTCCATCAAACGCGTGGCCGAGATTCTGGAATTGTCCGAGGAAGCGGCACGGCAGCGATTGTCACGTGGTCGAAAATTGTTGCAGGAACGTGTCGTGGCCTTTGTTGAAGGGGCATTGGGACAAACCGCGCCGGGCCCGGCGTTCACGGTGGGCGTGTTGGCTGAGTTACCTGCGATGACGTTTTCTGCAAAAGCAGCAACGCTTGGGACCGCCGCCAAAGGTGGCACGATTGCAAAAACCGCGGGTCTGCTAGCTCCGTTCGGCGCGTTTTTGGCGCCAGTGTTCATGCTTTTTGGGATGTTGGTGGATTATCGCCAGAGGAAAAAAACCGGGCTTTCTACTGAGATGCTTAAAGCCTTAAAAATGTACTATATAACCGCTGCAATCAGCATCGTCGTTGTGGTGACGGTTGCTTGCGTTCTAGTAGGTCGCGGCGCGGCGATCATAAAAACAAGCCCGGGATTGTTCGTCGTTTTAACTGCGGGTGGGGTTCTTGGCTATTTTTTAGCGATTGGAATTTTTGCCCGGAGGTTCATGGGCATTATGAAAGGAGCGGCTGCGCAACAATGGGTCGCTGTAACTCCGGCCAACGATGCGGGTTCCGTTTGGGAGTATCGCAGCCGCATTGAATTCCTGGGATTGCCGTTGATTCACATCCGCCGGGGTGCGCAGATGTCTGATTCCTGCTGGAAACCAGTCAAAGCATGGATTGCGCTAACTGACGGTTTCGCGTTTGGTGGCTTGTTCGCTTACGGCGGTGTGGCTATTGCGCCGGTGAGCATAGGCGCTTGCGCTATCGGTTTGTTGTCTTATGGAGCTATGGCGTTTGGCGCGCTCACATGGGCTGGATTCAGTTTTGGGATCTGGTCGTTCGGCGCTTTCGCATTTGGCTGGCAGGCATTTTCTGGCGGTTGCGCCGTCGCATGGAATTTGGCGTGGGGATACGAATATGCCATTGCGCACGATTACGCCCTCGGCGCCGGGACTGTCGCTGCCGCGCAGGCGAACACGCCTTTTGTCCAGGGGATGGTCGAATCATCCTGGGGTCACGATTTTGCGATGGTGCTTGCGCCTTATTTCTACTGGCTGATGTGGGTCTGGGCGATTCCGATTATGGTTTCGATGGTTGCCAGTTGGATTCGCATCGGCAAACGTCAGAAAATCTCCGCAGGAACGGTTGAAGGAAATTAACGGATGGAGCGGGTGAAGGGAATCGAACCCTCGTGTGAAGCTTGGAAGGCTTCCGTTCTACCATTGAACTACACCCGCTTCCGATACGATTGAGAGTTTAGCGGTTAACCTCGAAACTTCAAGAGACAACTACAGTTCGCGTAAGGCCGGCGCAATCTGCATCCGCGCAGCGCGAATTGCTGGGAAAAGGCCGCCGAAAAATCCAATGATCGCAGCGAATACGGCTCCCTGCACCAGCAATTCCGGCGTGACCGCAAACGCAAACGCCACCTGGCTGAAGCTTTGGAAATTCATCGTCGCAGCTTGATAGCCGTCGAACATCAGGTAGGCGACAGTTCCGCCGATAACGCCACCGAGCAACGCGAGAACGAGCGATTCGATCAAGACCGATATGATTACTGGCGCCGTGCCAAAACCCAGAGCGCGCAAGGTGGCGATTTCCCGCGTCCTCGCCGCAACCGCTGAATACATCGTATTCAACGCGCCGAAAACCGCACCTATCGCCATCAGCACCGCGACGACGGTGCCCAGACCCGTAATGATGCTGAACATCACGCGTGACTGGTCGGCGTAATATTCGCTTTCGCGCTTTACCGACACTTTGATGCGCGGGTCCGAAGTCAGTTCGTCGCTAAAGGCCTGATATTCCTTCGGCGATTTCAATTTGCAATAGACCGTCTGAAACGTGCTGGCGCGATGATACGTTTGTTGAATCAATGGAGCATCGGCCCAGACTTCCGATTCGGAAATGCCGCCGTCGCTGGTGAAAATGCCCACCACTTTCCATTGCTGACCCGCCACTGGAATGCTGTGTCCAAGCTCGAGACCGGCAAATTCGTTTGCAGCCGAGCGACCGACAATAATTTCGTTGCGGCCCGGTTCGAATTTGCGACCAGCAACAATTTTGAGATTCCTGCGGACTAGGTAGGCCTGTTGATGGACTCCGCGCAAAGGAATATTCGCGTCAGTTCCAGTCGAACGCTTCGGCAGATTGATGATGACATACAGTTCAACCGAAGCGATGGGGCCGTTTACATCACGCGCGAGATGCGGCGAGTCACTCACTACCCTGCCCTCTTCCATCGTTAAGTTGCTCGTCATTTCATTATCGGACCCGGTTCGCATGACCAACGCACAGTCCGGTTGTCCGGCAACAGTCATGGCTTGCCGGAATCCGTATGCGATCGACAAAACACCAACGAGCACAGCCACGACTCCAGCGATGCCGAACGTCGTCGCCAATGCAGATCCTTTCCGTTCAGGAACGCTCAGCAAGCTGAACTTCGTCACCACAACAATTTGACTGAGCCAATTGGTGAACGTCATAGATCACATTCTGCGCAGTGCATCTGCCAAATTAAGCCGCATCGCCTGGATTGCCGGGCCGATGCCCGCCAGCAATCCGAGCGCGAAAACAATGCCGACGCCGAGAGCGACGTCGATGTTCGGGAAATAGAACAATGGCAATGCGCCATGCGTTGGGTCGCCGAATGAAATAAACAACTTCGAGAGGGCAAGCCCAACAAACCCAGCGCTGCCCGCCAGCAAACAAGATTCGACCAGCACCAGCACGAGCACTTGCACGTTGGTGAACCCGATTGCTTTCAACACGCCAAGTTCCTCGCGTCGTTCGCGCACCGCTTGCGCCATCGTGTTCCCCGCAACGAGCAGGATCGTGAAAAACACCGCGCTTAAGATCGCGATCATGATCTTCCCGATGTCACCAACCTGCTTGGCGAATCCTTGCATGAACGCTTTTTCTGCTTCGGCCTTTGTCTCGGCAGAAGAATTAGCAAACTCGCGATCAATATCGCCGGCAATGCGTTCGGTTTGCGAGGAGTCGGTGACGCGAAGCACGTACCAGCCCACCTGGCCTTTCCTGAAAGCGCGCGTTTCGTCGAAATAATCATAACGAAAGATCAAAGCCGTCGTATCCGTCGCTCTCGTCGCGCCGTCGAAAATTCCGACGATGTCAAAAACCCACGCGCTCATGTCATGATTCGGCTTTTCCCAAATCGTCGGGGTGATCGGGATGCGATCGCCAACTTTAAACCCGAATTTCTCCGCCGTTTTTCTTCCCAGAATCGCGCCAGTTCGCGTATCCATCCAGGCCTTCTTTTCTTTTTCGCTCAGTATAACTTCCGGATAAACGTCCAGATAGTCTTTGGGTTCTACCGGCATTTGCGCAAAGAAATTGCGCGCTTCCTTGTAATAGCCCCCAAACCAGGACGAGTGCGCAACGGTGCGAACGCCCTTGATCGCCTCCATGCGCCCTTTGTAACTGACGGGTAACGATTCAATCAGGGAAACTTTATTGCGCACAACCAGGCGGTCAGCGCCGGCGAATGAAACGCCCGCACTGAACGCTTCGCGAACCGCCACCAGATAGCCGTAAAGCACAAACGCAATCAGGATCGACAGAAAGGTCAGCGTGGTGCGCAGCTTTTTCCGGAAGAGATTGGCGATTATGAGACTAACGAACTTCACAGTAACACTCTTTAATAGTCTCAATCACGCTCGCGCCCAAACGAATTCTTCAGCGGGTCGCGACCGGGGCCACCTTCTTGAAACTGACCTCTCTCAGATAGATTGGCTCGAGTTTTTCACCTGCGATGAAGTCAGTGCGATTCGAGGCAATCTGACCAAGCATGGCGGCTTGAGGATAGAGCAGTGCAGAGTTCTGTGCAGCAGAGTCCGGCCCCACGATGATTGTCCCACTTGCCGCTAACGCTTTCACTTCGGCAGCAGGCACGATGCGCAATGGCTCAATCTCTCGTCGATGGTTCTCAGTCACTTCGTAAACGGCCAAATAAAACTCCTCGCGTTGCGCATCAACGACGACCGCCATCTTACCAAAAACTTTTTCGCGTTGCGCCTGCGCAGCGACGCATTCCACGCTACTGACGCCGAGTAATCTGATCTCGCGCGCAAGTTGCCAGCCTTGTGCCAGCGAAATTCCGCCACGAATTCCGGTGTACGAACCAGGTCCAGTACCAACGGCAATGCACTCAATTTCGTCACGTTCAACGCTACTGCTCGCAAGCGCGCGCTCGACCAGCGCGATCGCCGCGCGCCCCCCCATTTCAAACGCTTCCCCCAACACGCGGCCGTTCTCAACGACTGCGACGCTGCGCCGTTCGGAAGAGAATTCAACCGCCAAAATCTTCATACGTTATTTCGCGATCCGTTTCGCTGAGTTGTTTGATTTGCACGCGCCGATATCTTGCGCCGGGAACTTCATTCGTATCCAGCCAGCGCTCGATCCATTCAACGATCGCCACTCCTTTTGGTCCGGCAAGGTATGGCTCCAAACCTGCGCCGATGATTTGTTCACGGGTGTCGAGACGGTAAAGGTCGAGATGGAACATTGGCAACCGCCCGCTGCGATATTCATTCACGAGTGCAAACGTTGGAGACAGGATGCGTTCGCTGACGCCAAGACCGCGCGCGATGCCTTTGGTCAGTTGGGTTTTGCCCGCGCCGAGATCGCCTGATAAACCAATCACCAGACCGGCACTTGCTTCCCTGCCCCACTGCGCTCCCAACGCTTCCGTTTCCGCAGCGCTATGAGAAATGTGCGTAGCCATGGATATTTAGCTCACGAACGCCGTGTTGATCGCGAATTTTCAGACCGGGTATGGCAGTGATTTTGCCGATACACGTCAGCCGTGTGTCCGGAAAATGTTTCTTCCAACCGTCCAGCAGCGCAACCGCATTTTTACTTGGCGACGTGAACAGCAGTTCAAAATCTTCGCCGTCGCTCAACGCAGCGATCAACGGCGTTTTTCCGTTCGATTTAGTTTTCGTCTGCAGTTTGGCAGCGCGACTGATTGGGATCGAACCCGCACGAATTTCAGCGCCGACGTTGCTGGCAGTGAGGATGTGCCGCAAGTCTCCAGCGAGCCCGTCACTCAAATCGATCATCGAGTGGATGTCGAAATGGTCAGCAAGCCAATGCGCCTCACGAATGCGCGGGTGGAAGTGCAAATGTTTCTCGGCGATGGATCCTCCCAGTTCCCCAGTGACAAACAGCGCGTCGCCGCCCTTCGCGCCCGAACGTCTGATACACTTGTCGCTCGCGACATCTCCCAGCAACGAAATGGAGATGAGCACGCGTTCCGGATTGGTCGTCGTTTCGCCGCCGACGATCGCAACGCCATACTCACGCGCCACCGCCGACATTCCTTCGTAGATTTTATGCACGTATTCCACGTCGAAATTTTTTGGCAACGCAATCGTCACCAGCGCCGCAATTGGCCTACCTGCCATCGCTGCTATGTCGCTTAAGCAACGCGCCAACGCTTTATGCCCGACGCGCACAGGGTCGGCGTCAGTCTCAAAATGAATCCCCTGCACGACAGCATCCGTTTTGAACAGGAGATATCGACCGGGCTGGCCGGAATCGAGCACAGCACAATCATCGCCAGCGCTCTCGATGACAAACGAATTTGTCGGCAGCGACTTGGTCAGTTTTGAAATCAGTTCGAATTCGTTCACGTTCAATGAATCGGTGGCAAAGGCAGCCCGCGGTTTGCCTGTTCCTGAAACAGCAGTAACAGAAAGTTAGCAAGATTAAACATGCTGTGCGCGGCAATGGGCGCCAGCAAATTGTCAGTCGATTCGTAGAGTAAAATTAAAACCATCGCAAAAAACGCGAGCGGAACGAACGTCACCCCGCTCATGTGAAACGCTGCGAAAACGATCGAGGTCCCCCAAAATGCAAGGCGCGGAAACCCCGCCTGCTTCAGCGTCGGGTACATCAAACCGCGAAAAAGTGATTCCTCCACAACCGGTGCGCCGACGATGGCGAGCACCGCCAGCAATGCACGCTGAAAGGGCGGCATTTCCGGCTTTTGCAACTCCTGCACCACTCGTTGCGCTTCGGGATGAAGGTGCAGATGACTCATTACCCAGTCCGACAATACCATCAGCTCCCCCGTAATGGGTATAACCAACATCCCAGTCAATAGCCCGATCCCGATCGCAAACCAACTCCCTCGGCGACCAAATCCAAACCCATCTTTCCACGTCATCCGATTCTCGCGCAGGAAAACTGCTATCCAAATCACCGCCGCTGCTTGCAAAAAGACCAATGAAATAATCAAGCCAAGCACGCTCCGCATTTGTTCGCTGATACCGAGTTTAAAGTGGTAGAGCAAACCGACGATAATGTTGCCGAAACAGTACGTGGAGAAAACGCCGAGAAACAAACGAAACACGGCGTGGCCACTCCAGGGTCTGTGTGACAACATCGGGTTAACGTAAACAGACCAGCCCGCCTCGGCAAGCGACACGTTTGCAATGCTGTCGGGAAATGCACGATTGCGGAAATTCTCACAATTTGTGCATCTTTGAGGCCACTCGTGACGTCTACCAAAGGCATTGACATTGAATTTTTCACCATGCGACCATCGTCAACTTACAAAATGACTTTACCCAATATTCTACGGATCACGGCCCTGGCCGCTGCTGCGAACCTTCTGGTCGCCAGCGCCGACGCCAAGCTCGATTTCGTCAAAGACGTCAAACCCCTCCTCGAACAAAACTGCGTCTCCTGCCACAACGAAAAGCACGCCGAAGAAAACGGCGGTTACCGACTCGACAACAAAGCCGGTGCGTTCAAGGCAAAGAGCAATCGCCAACGAATTCTTCCCCGTCATCCTGAGGACAGCATGGTCTACAAAACTCTTCTCTTGCCGAAGGAAGACGACAAACACATGCCGTGGGCGCCCGATCCGAAGGACCGCCAACAACTGCCGCAGAACGATATCAACACGATCAAAACCTGGATTGCCGAGGGCGCTGAATGGCCCGACAACCTGACGCTTACCAACGTCCTGAAGATCAATTTCGCGCGCGACATCGTCCCCATCCTCGAAAAAGCCGGACCTGTCGCAGCTGCTGATATCGTCACACTCCGCCTGTGGCTTGATCAAGGCGCAGTCTGGCCGAACGACGTAAAGGTTCCCGCCGCGAAGAAAAGCCCCAAAGTCGCCGCTGGCGCAACGATTGATTTCTCACGCGACGTTCTGCCGATTTTCGAAAACGGCGCTCCTCTCTCCAAAGCGGACATCGCAACCTTGCGTAAGTGGGTCGCTCAAGGCGCGCTTTGGCCGGAGAACGCCACCATCAGCGGCAAAAAAGGCGGCAAGGAAATGACTCTCATCGAAGAAATCCGCAAAAAAGTGATGCAGGTCAGCACGGAACAAACCGCCGCCGATATGAAGCCCTACACGAATACGATTGCCGGGACGACCGTCAATTACGCCATGGTTCCGATTCCCGGTGGTGAATTCATGATGGGCAGCCCCGAATCTGAACCCAAGAGTTCCGCTGACGAACATCCGCAGCACAAAGTGAAGATTGACCCGTTCTGGATGGAACAGCACGAAGTCACCTGGAACGAATACGAACTCTGGATGTATCCCGACGAAAACAAGCCTCACAACACTAGCGTTACCACCAATTACACCAGCGAATCAGCCGACGCCGTCACGCGCCCGACTAAGCCCTATGTCGAAATGAGCTTCGGCATGGGCAAAGACGGCTATCCGGCCATCAGCATGACGCAACATGCGGCCAACAAATATTGCCAATGGCTCAGCGCCAAAACCGGCCACTTCTATCGTTTGCCGACTGAAGCCGAGTGGGAATACGCCTGCCGCGCCGGAACGACAACCGCTTACTCCTTCGGCGATGATGCGTCGAAAATCGGCGAGTATGCGTGGTTCGGCGACAACAGCGATTTGAAATATCAAAAGGTCGGCAAGAAAAAGCCCAATCCGTGGGGCCTCTACGACATGCACGGCAACGTCGCCGAATGGTGCCTCGATCAATACGATCCCGATTACTACAAACAATTCGCCAACACCGTCTCAACGGAACCCTGGAATGTCGCCAAAAAGCCGTATCCACACGCCGTCCGTGGCGGTTCATGGGATGCCGATGCCGATCGCCTTCGTAGCGCCTCACGCACCAACTCCAGTCCCGCGTGGAAAATGCAGGATCCGCAATTGCCCAAGAGCATTTGGTATTTGACCGATGCCCAATTCGTCGGCTTCCGCGTCATTCGTCCGCTCAAGGTGCCGACGGCAGAAGAAATGTTTAAATATTGGAACAGCGGCGTAGAAAAAGAATGACGTGACGCCAACGAACTTGATACCGTTTTGCCAAATACCCCGTCTGAAGACTGAAAACTGAAAACTAACAAACTCGCTTTATGACACCCCAAGATCCAAAAGGCCAATACAGCCGTCGCAATTTCCTCAAGACAACTGGCGCAGCTGCCGCAGGTGGTTCCATCTTGATCCCCCTTGCTGGCTGTCACACTCCGGAAAAGAAAACCACTCTCGCAACTGTCGCCACTGCGGCAGCCGCCACTCCCGTTTTCGCCCAACACACCGACACCTTGAAAATCGCGCTCATCGGTTGCGGTGGCCGCGGCACTGGCGCTTGCGGTCAGGCCTTGAACACCGAAGGGCCGGTCAAACTCGTCGCCATGGCCGACGTCTTTCGCGATCGTCTCGATAGCGCCTTGAACACGCTCAAAGACGAAGTGACCAAGCGCAACCAACCCGAGCGCATCGACGTTCCCGAAGAAAACAAATTCGTCGGCTTTGACGCTTATAAAAAGGCCATTGCTCTTGCCGACGTCGTCATCCTTGCGACACCTCCCGGTTTCCGCCCGATGACCTTCGAAGAAGCCGTCAAACAAGGCAAAAACATTTTCATGGAAAAACCGGTCGCAGTTGATGCTCCCGGTATTCGTAGAGTCCTCGCCGCTGCCCAGGAAGCGAAAGCGAAGAATTTGAAAGTAGGCGTCGGTCTCCAACGCCATCATCAAGCTGGCTATATCGAATCACTCAAGCGCATTCACGACGGCGCCATTGGTGACGTCGTCGCCATGCGCGCCTACTGGAATGGAAACACGCCTTGGGTCCACCCTCGCGCCAAACTGGAAGAAGAGGCCGGTCGCAAACTGACCGAAATGGAATACCAGATGCGCAACTGGTATTACTTCGTCTGGATCTGCGGCGATCACATCGTCGAACAACACATCCACAACCTCGACGTCATCAACTGGATTAAAGGCGGTCACCCTGTCAAAGCCCGTGGTAACGGCGGTTGCGAAACTCGCAGAGGCAAAGATTACGGTGAAATTTTCGACCATCACGTCGTCGAGTTCGAATACGCCGACGGTTCGGTGTGCTTCAGCCAATGCCGCCATCAACAAGGTTGCTGGAACGAAGTTGCTGAGTACGCCATCGGCACCAAAGGCAAAGCCAATTTGAGCGACGGACGCTGGACAATCACCGGCACTGAGAAATGGATGCACAAAGCCAAGGACAAGCGCGAAAAATATCAGCAGGAACACGACGATCTTTTCGCCGCCATCCGCAGCAACACGCCTTACAACGAAGTTGAATACGGCGCGCATAGCACGATGACGTCAATCTTCGGTCGTATGGCTACCTATTCTGGTAAAGAACTCGATTGGGATGCCGCCATCGCGTCGAACATCGACACCATGCCCAAGACGCTCGCGTGGGATGCAGAAACTCCCACAAAACCCGGAGCCGACGGCATGTATCAATTGGCCATTCCCGGCCAAACCGTGACCGTATAACACGCAGTCCAAATTCTGTCCCGAAGGGACATGTGAGAATAGCCCGGCGTTTTTAACGCCGGGCTATTCATTTGTGGGGAAAATAAGTCCCGACGGGACGGCTGAAAAAATCACTCTACGCGACTCGGAAACCTCGGCGACTGCACCCGCTGTACAACATCCCCCGGCTCCCTCAAAATCCGCACCAAAACCCCAGAAACCGATCGCGCGAACTTCATCCCCTCGAGCGGCCCAAGCACACTCACCGGCTTCGAAACCGCATCCGCCGTCGTCGCATCCGGCGCGATCACCGTCACCAAACTATGATCCGTCAAACCAACCCCGGTCCGCGGATCCACAATGTGCGAATAACGTTTCCCATCGATTTCAAGCCGCTGAAACATATCCCCCGAAGTCGCGAGCCCACAATTTTTAATCAACACGAATTCTTTCGCAGCATTCGTCTCCACAGACGACAGTTCCACCTTCCAACCGTCTTTCCCAGGAGGAACGTCACTCACCGCCATATCACCACCACCAGAAACCAACGCCCGCACCACGCCATTTGTTTTCAGCACCTTCATCGCTGCATCCAACGCGTAGCCTTTGCCGATCCCGCCAACGTCCAATCGCATGTCAGGAACCAGCAATTCCACCGTGCGTTCCTTGGGATTCAATCGCACCTTTTTGTATCCAACCGCTTTGCGCGCGCGTTCCAATTTAACCGGATCCGGCAATCGCTTCACCTGTCGAGCATATCGCCAAAGATTCACCACCGGGCCAACCGTCACGTCGAACGCTCCCCGGCTTTTCTCCGAAAAAAACTGCGCTCGAGATAAAACATTCCAAAGATCGTCACTCACATGCACAGCCCTGCCGGAACCAGACGTGTGCGACAACCGGCTCAGTTCACTATCCGAATCGTAATCGCTAAGAATATCGTTGAGCTGTTTGACGCGCGCGAATGCAGCCCCCGAAGCACGCTGAGCCTGCGCTGAATCATTGGCATAGAGGACTATTCGAAACGGCAATCCCATTTCCGTCTCGCTGAATTCAAACCGTTGCAGTTTTTCTCCAGCAACACCCGCGATCGAAAACGCGAGGCAAACAACTAATGCAATAAATCTCACAAAACTGTCTCGTAGCAACTGATGTAAGGAAGCTCTAACTCGCCACATAGCGCGCGCCGAATAAATTAGAGCGTCCTAACGCCTGCCGCTACCAATTTATTGAGCCTTCGCTTTCTTCGCTTGCTTCTTCAATTTGTGAGCATGCCGACCCGAGCCGTCGCCATCATCCTGCTTCCCGCCGGCAGGATTCAATTTGTCCAACACCGCCTGCAAACGTTCACGGGCGGCTTTGGTTTCATCGTTGTCGTTTGTGGAAGTGATCGGCTTTTCTTCGTAAGGCGCATCGCTCAAATCAAAAAGTTCCCCGCCTTTCGTGAGTTTGTAACGCCCATCGCGCACATACCATTTGTTGCCAAGTTCAACAAACACCCAATTGCGCGACTTGCCCTTCTCGCCCCGAATCTGCGCAGCGAAACTGCGACCATCCATTGTTACGCCATCGGGCAACTTCGCTCCAGCAATCTCCGCAATCGTCGGAACAAAATCACTGAAATCGGTTAGGTCATTGTTCACCACTCCCGGCGGAGTCGTGCCCGGCCAATTCACGATCAACGGCACACGGCTTCCGCCCTCCAGCAATTCACCTTTATGTCCATTAATATGGCGGTCGTTCAATGTCGAACGGTCCGAATCCTTATGAGCCGTGCCGTTGTCGCCTGCGAACAACACCAAAGTTTTCTCGCGCAATTTCAAGGCATCCAATTCATCCATCAATTTTCCAACGAGCTCGTCCATATAAGTAATGTTCTCGGCGAAAAGATCTTTGCTCTCAGGAGTGCTGTCCGGCGTTTGGCGCATCGGCTCGTGAATGTGTACCATCGGATAATAAAGAAAGAACGGCTCGTCCCGATGTTTGCGAATGAAGTTGACGGCGAACTCGTGGACCAGGTCCGGCATGTATTCTTTAGCGTGCAGTGTTTTCGTCACGCCGTTTACGGTGTAGAGCGTCTTGGCATTGGGCTTGTCCTTATTTTGACCGGCATGATCGCCCTTCCAGTAAACGCCGCTGCCTTGAAAACGGAAATATTCGTCGAACCCAAAATCACCTGGCTGGAGCGGTAATTGCCCCCATTTACCGGAAGACGCGCTGACGTAGCCTGCAGGCTTCAAAATTTTCGCAATCATCATCTCGTTCTGAGGCTTGACCAACAACCCGCTGTCATTCCCCGTCATACCTGTTTGGAACGCGTATCGGCCGGTCAACAACTCACACCGCGACGGCCCGCACAGCGGTGCTGCATACGAATACGTGAAACGCGTCCCCGCTTTAGCCATCGCATCAATGTGCGGCGTCTTAAACTTGTCCGCACCGTAACAACTGATGTTCCCCAAACCAACATCGTCAGAAAGGATCAGGATAATGTTTGGCTTCGACGCCTTCTCCGCTGCCTGACAACTGAGCGCAACAACGCAAAAAAGCACGATCGCGGTAACGAGGGATCTCATGGCTTTGCAGACGCAATCCAATCCATCGAAGTTACGCATTACCAGGTTAGGCGTTCCCCATTGCGGTGTCGTAGAATATTACCGTATGTTTGCTGCATGACGCTTGCCGAGCTCCAGCGAAAACCTGCCGCACTTCACGCAAAAAATTTGTAACTGCAGTGCAAAAACGTACAAGCTGATGACCACCCCTCTGCTCGACATCAAAAATCTCCAAATCGATTTCACCTCGAATGACGAAACGGTTCGGGCGGTCGATGGAGTTTCACTATCGATTGCAGCAGGAGAGACACTGTGCATCGTCGGCGAAAGCGGATGTGGTAAAAGCGCAACCGCGCTTTCGATTGCCCGTCTCCTGCCAACCCCACCAGCACGATTTTCCGGCGGCGAAATTCTGGTCGAAGGAAAGGATGTGCTCAAAGTCTCGAAGGCCGACTTGCGCCGCATTCGCGGACGCGTCGTCAGTTACGTTTTCCAGGACGCGAGTGTCTCGCTCAATCCTGTTTTCCAGATCGGCACGCAAATCAAAGAAATGCTCAAACTGCATCGACCTGAAGTTGCCAACGACGACGAAGTCGTCCGTTTGTTAAAGCTGGTCGGCATTCCCGCCCCCGAATCGCGCTTAAAAAATTATCCGCACGAAATGTCCGGTGGAATGCAACAGCGCGTGATGATTGCGATGGCGTTGGCGTCGCAGCCTAAGTTGCTGATTGCTGACGAACCGACGACCGCCCTCGACGTCACGATCCAGGCGCAGATTTTGGAACTGCTCAGAGAGCTTAAGCAACGCCTCGGCATGAGCCTGCTTCTCATCACCCACAACTTGGGAATCGTTGGCGAAATCGCCGACCGCGTTGCCGTGATGTATGCAGGTCAAATCGTAGAGATAGCGCCGGCGCGCGATTTGTTAAAACGTCCTTTGCATCCCTACACCCGCGCGCTGATGAATTCAGTGCCAAAGCTCGGAGCCGACGTTGATCGTCTCACTGCCATTTCCGGAACCGTGCCACGACCAGTCAACTTTCCCAAAGGCTGCCGGTTTTTTCCCCGCTGCCCAAGCGCAAAGCCAGAGTGCGCAAACACCATGCCGGAGTTGGTCGAAGTCGAACCGCAACGATGGTTACGGTGTTTATATCAAACCTAAAGTTTTAGCGGGTAACTCCAAACCCAGTCTCCGGCCGTTTCAGTGTCGCGCACAACTCCACCATCATCCTTTTCGTTCCAACCCAAAGAATATAGGGAAAACCCTTCTTCTCTGCGACTGTAGTGCAGCGGCTCGCCATTCACGATATCGACTGGGATTGTGTCGGCGTATACAGGCATCAGTGCTTTCAGATTTCCGGAAATCGTCCGTTCGCCAAACGGTAACGCTCAAGCGCGCACGCCAAATAACAACAATTCACATAGGTTTGATTGCGGCCCATCGTTGATATCGCTTTCATGAAATTTGGAAGCGCCATCGAAGCCAAAAACTGATACGGCCGCAGCGGGCCCCTAAGTTTGCTTTCAAACGTCGTGAATGCATTGGCCCGTTGTGGCGATATCCTGCCATGCGGCGAATTAACGCAGTCCACCAGTTGCTGAAGGATCATCGCATCCAAAACCATGTTTTGCTGACGCCAGCCCCGTGGAACCGTTAGCATCACAAGATAGAACGGACTCCGACAACGTTGCCAAAAATCGTTATCTTTGAATTTAGAATCGAACATTTTCGCCAGTTCGCGAGCCGAGCTTTGTTCAAAAAGTTGGCATTCAGCCGCGCGTTCGGATTGGAAGGACGTTTGAAGAAGCGGAGGCAGACTGACCTCCTCCAATTGCGCTTCGAGAACTTTCAGTTCTGCATCGTGCCAGGCGTGAAGACGCAAACCGTCGGCAACGACGTTTACATACACGCCCTGGATAGCGACATTGATCATCGCGGCTACGAGTGTCATCGGCTTGCCACTTGGCCGAGCTTCCAACGTGCGGCATAGATTATGGATAAACGTCAGTTGTTCGAGCGCTTTGTCCGGCTGATTTAGAACGAGGTAACATTGCGCGCGTTGACAAAGCGTCTGGGATATTTGTCGAAGCGTCACAAAATTGGGGATTGGACTGTTGAACGCATGTTCGTAATCGCCGTCCATCCGAGCAAACGGTCGACTGAGCGCCGCGCGGATCGGGTCGAAATGCGGATCAATCTCGTCGCACCATCGCAAGTAATCTGCGGCCAGATAAAAACCGCTGTTGGAAACCAGCCGGAACGAATCCTTCGCCACGGTTTCAATTTTCAAATCAGCAGCGCGACCGTCCTTGGCCCCAACTGAAAAAAATGCGCGACCGGGAGCAAACAGTTTTTGCAAGTCGAGCCCGGAAAACGATTTCTCGGATTGAACGAAAATGGTGCTGATATGTTGCTGGTCAGGACTTCGATCAAGAAGCGTAAATTTCATCGAACCAACTGTGAATCGACCCAAAACATTCTTAATAAACGCTTCTGTTTTCGTGGGTGCCTCTGGGTCGTCAATTTGAATCAAAAGATCACTTCCTTTTAGCGGGGCCTTTGGATCCGCATGAATGACCGCGATGTCCGCAACGACAATAGGATCTTTGGCAACAGGCAACTGGCCGATGGCTTTTGAAAGCTCGGTGGCGCCGCGCCCCGTCAGCCACTCAGCCATCTTCGGCGCCTTGAAGAAGTTCTGTTCGTCCAGCACGGGTGGAGGAATGAAAGCATTCCAATCAACACTTTCGCCTTTCGCCTCAATTTCACGTTTACACTTTTCCCAGGCCCGTTTGCCGCGCCAATCTTCTACGGCATAGAATCCAGCCACTACTGTGATAAAACCGACCAGGACGAGAAGGCGACGTCGCCACCGGGTCAGATTCAAATGAGGGTTGTTGGTTTCGATATTTGGGGAGTTATTCATGTCGTTATCCAATGGAAATCAACCGCGCCTCACTGCGTGGAGAGATGGGACGTGGCTTTGGACGATCGATCGGCTCGGGCACAGACGGCTTCATTAATTCTGCCAATATGGTCTGTTGTTCCTTCCACCGAACGCCCACCTCAATTGAGATTCCGCCTTTGGCCTCACGAATGCCGCTGTGATCTGCAGTCACGACCCAAGTCGTCAGAATCATCACCCAAGCGAAGGCGTAACCAAGCCAGATGCGTCGCGCGGGAAGAACCAATTCACTCCAAAGCAGTTCGACGAGCGATCTCCTATCGCGTTCCCTGACCTCGTTCGACCTGCTTCCAAGCGTTTGAGCGATCACGTCCGCCTGAATTTGTTTCAGCCGCGCATCGGCTGACTGATGTTGTTCACGTAAAATTTGACGCGGAGTTTTCATACACCTCTTTCCTTCCACAATCGTTTAAGTGCTTTCTTTCCGTAATGCAGCCGCGATT
Organism: uncultured Verrucomicrobiae bacterium; assembly: GCA_963702845.1. GTDB lineage: Bacteria > Verrucomicrobiota > Verrucomicrobiia > Limisphaerales > Palsa-1400 > JAICXV01. The sequence continues at coordinate 3,955,109 of OY969763.1, forward strand.
TGACGGTGCCAATCGAAACCTCGGTGCTGGCTGCGATTTCTTCGAGAGACAGTTCATCGAGAAAAAACAATACGATCACGGATCGTTGCACGGTCGGAACGTCTGCCAGGAGATTTAGGAAGTCTCGTTTCTGTTCTTCACGAACGAGCATTTCGCGCGGATCGGGTTCGAATTGGGCTGCATCCTCTTCCAACCCATCAAATGCGGCTTGTTCGCGTTCGCTCTTACGCCAGAGTTGAATGCATTTCTGGTGCGCAATCCCGAACAGCCAACTCGCGAACTTGCCATCGTCGCGCAAACTGCCGATATGGCGGATCGCGCTGATCATCGTTTCCTGCACGATGTCGAAAGCCGCCTGTTCATTTCGAATGCTCTCAAAAACATAAACAAACAAAGGCAAGCGGTAACGCTGGAACAACACATTCCAAGCGTCGGCATCTCCATTTCTGGCTTGCGATACAGGTAACTGTTCGCGTTCGCTCACTCCTGCCATTTACAGACAGTGGAATGGCGAAAGCGAGAAAAGGTTCAACGCTTCGATAATTAGTTTATTGCAACCACTTAGGCGGCGACTAATTCGCGCCGCACCGGTCGCGCCTTGAGGGCTTCGTAGCGGCGGCTCAACTCTTCTTTGGCAAGAACTTCGAACCAGCCCTTGTAAGTCTTCCGTGGCGGCTTTCTTGAGTATTCCGTGAGAGAACGTTCGATCACCGTCTGTAAAATGGCATCGGCATTGATCGAATTGATTGGAACCCGACCGGCCACTTCGTCGCGGCGAATCATGTGGGTTATATCCGACAACAGCCTACTGCGATGTTGGGACAACATTTCCATCAGCATTTCTGGCACCGGCTGATCGGAAACGAACTCGGAAACAGCTTGAAACCAGAGCACCTTTTTATCGTCCGATCCAGCGCGACGCTCCCGACGTCCCCAATTGGCGTCGCCGCGCAGTTCGGACTTATGCCTCTTGATCTCGCGCACCAGCGTATCTGCCGCCCGATCGAACGCCGTCATCATATTATCGGCGTCTTTGGTTGCATTAAGCATTCGCGCTGGCAAGCGCAGGTGCAGTTTCGCGGTGTACCAGTCTTTTTTAACATTTTTTTCAAGACTGATGTCCAAATGAACCGTTCCCTGTGGAAAGTGTGATAAATGTTTTTTGATCGAATCGAGTCGAGGTCCAAATTTTAATCCGAGGTTTTCTGCGTGAATGTTTCTTGTAGTAGAATGCCACGTGTAGGTCATGTTTCCTCCCTGGGTACAATATTGGCCGGAAAGCCGTTTTGGCAAAGGCTCGCAAATCACCGCAAAATCTGTAAGCTTTACCCGTGGGCCATCGATTGCATGTCAGCAAGCCTCCGGCGAAGCCCGTCATGATCTTCGACGGCGATTGCGGATTTTGCCGTTTTTGGATCGACCGTTGGCAGCGCAACACTGGCGACCGCATCGAATACATTGCCAGCCAGGAAGCCGAAGTGCGTAGGCGATTCCCCGAAATCCCTCAGTCGGCATACGAAACTTCGGTCCAATACGTTGAAACCGACGGTGCCGCCTACCATGGCGCGGAAGCCGTGCTCAGATCCCGAACCGTGACTGGAAAACAATGGCTGCACTGGATTTATTACCATGCGCCGGGCGCACGGCTCATTTTCGAATTCTCCTACTCGTTCATCGCTTCGCACAGGGTCGCGATTAGCAGGCTCAATCGACTCGTCTTCGGCAAAAATCCATAGACGCAATTGACTCGATACCGCTTGCCTGCGTAGCCTTGCAATGCCGTATGACTAGCCCAGTTCGTTTTGCCCAATCGCTCGTGCTTGTACTGTTCACCGCAACATCCGCGAATCTTCACGCGCAAGCCACCCACATTCCGACGCTCGAAGAAGCTCAAGTCGCCAAGCGCGACGTTTGGGGCGAAGCCGCCATCGCCCAGCCAAATGGACCAAGTTACGAATTTTTCGAAAAACTCCTGCCCCCGCCGCGCTATGTCGATGCCGAATTCAAATACTATCCGATTCCGCTGAGCGCGCCGAACGCGCCGGTGAAAGCGCATCTCATTTCCAACGGCAGCGGCATCAACCTCTGGGGCATTGCGCACAATTGGAAAGAACATCCGGCCGCATTTCATTTCCGCTTGGGCCCCGATCAATACGAGTTCGGCGGCCAACTCAGCCGCCTGCAAGAACCCACGCTTGCTGAAGGTTACTTGCCGATTGTTGAAATTCGCTACCAGCACCCCAGCCCAACCGACAACGAAGCATGGCTCCCACTGAACCAAAAAACCAACGCCAACATCCCCCCAGAAATTTACAAACTCGAAGCCTTCGCTCCCACCGACAAGGCGTCCGCCGAATACGGCATTGCGTTCGTCAAATTCTCACTCGCGCAGGGAAACAACGGTTATGTCACCGTCGTTACCGATGCGCGCAGCCAACTCAAAGTAAAAGACGGCGTTCTCACCAACGACAAAGGTCAGATCCTCGCCTGGTTCGACAAGCACTGGAAATGCTCCGCCAATCGCGCCGAAGCAAAATTCGGCGGCAAAACAGTCGTCACACTCGCCGTCGCCAGCAAACCGGTAGAAGGAAAGTTCGACCTGCAAATGTCCGCCGAGCGCTACGCCAAAGACCGCGAAACATGCGCACAAACCTGGCGCGACATTCTCGGCCAGGGCATGAAAGTCGAAACGCCCGAACCGGTCGTCAATAACGCCTGGCGCCATTTGCTCGTGCAAAACTTCGAACTCATCAACGAGGACAAAATCAAATACAGCACCGGCAATTCCTACGACGGCTTGTATGAAGCCGAAGGCAGCGATGCCGCACTCGCCATGATGGTTTGGGGCTACGAGCAGGACGCAAAACGCTTGATGGGCCCGCTCTTCGACTTTACCCGCAAAGGCCTCGAATATCACCAGGCCGGTTTCAAGCTAAATGACATCTGCCGCTATTACTGGCAAACACGTGACGCATCGATCTTCAAAGATTATGAATCGCGCTGGCGCAAAGAAGCCGACCGCCTCGACAAACACCGCACCGGCGCGCACGGTCTCTTTCCCGAAGAACAATATTGCGGCGACGTTCACACCCGCTGCCAAAGCCTCAACGTAAACTCCAAGGCGTGGCGCGGCATGCGCGACCTCGGCGCGACCCTGCAGGAAATCGGCAATTCTGAAGGCGAGCACTACATTCAGGTCGCCAACGAGTTCCGCCCGAAAGTTTTGGAAGCCGTTCGCGCCAGCGCCATTCATTCGACCACGCCGCCCTTTGTGCCGATGGCCCTCTTCACCAACGAAGGCCCGCACGACCCCATCACCCTTGTGCGCATTGGTGGTTATTGGAACATCATAATCGGCTACACCATTGCCAGCGGCGTGTTCCCGGTGGGCAGTGAAGAAGAAAACTGGATTCCAAATTATCAGGAAAATTACGGCGGTCTCGTCATGGGTATGATTCGCGCCGGTGGTCCCGTGGTGCGTTGGTGGAATTCCAGTTTCAAAGTCAACCCGCTCTATGGAACCCGCTACGCTCTCGACACCTTGCGCCGCGATGACGTCGATCGCGCGCTCGTTTGCTTCTACGGAATGCTCGGACAAGGCTTCACCCGCAACACGTTCGAATCCGGCGAAGTCCAATGCCTAACGCCACTCGACGAAGGCGGGCGCTTATTGTCACTGCCTCCGAACAGCGCCGCCAATTCCCACCTCCTCTCGATGCTCCGTTACATGCTCGTGCAGGATTACGACAACACCGACGACGGCAAGCCCGACACCTTGCGCCTTTGCTTCGCCACGCCGAAACGCTGGATGGAAGACGGCAAGACTTTGAACATCGAACGCGCACCGACAACGTTCGGCCCCGTTGCAATCAAAATGGAATCGCACATCGCGCAAGGAAACGTCACCGCAGAAGTCACGTTGCCCGAACGAAATGCGCCGGACAAAATCCTGATGCGCGCGCGTGTCCCAGATGGTTTCAAAACCGTTTCTGCGGAAGTCGAAGGCAAAACCTTCAAAGCCGATGACAAAGGCACCGTCGACCTCACCGGCCTTAAAGGCAAACATACCATCCATTTCGCCGTCGAAAAAATTTAATATGATCGTCCGCGTTCTTGCTGTTCTCGCGGCCGCTGTGGTTTCGAGCACAGCGGAACCGCTGCTTTCATTCGAAAAAGCCGTCCTCTCCAGCCGCGACGAATGGGGAGTCGCCGCGATGCAACAAACCAACGGCGCGAGCTACGAATTTTTCGAAGACCTGCTGCCGCCTCCGCGATATGTAAACGCCGACTTCCGGTTCTATCCCATCGTGCTCAGCGCACCGCACGCCCGCGTAAAAGCACGACTGATTTCCAATGGCAGCGGAGTCAATCTGCGCGGCGGCTCGCGCGGTTGGAATGATCCCGGAACGCCGATCACCTTCCGCGTTGGTCCCGACGAATTGAGGTTCGGCGACATTTTGAATCGTCTCCATCAGCCCACGCTCGCCGACGGTTACCTTCCGATTGTCGAGATTCGTTACGAACATGGAGTCGAAGCAAGCAAGTATCTACCAAAGCCGGGTACAGCCCCAGCAGCAGGGCATCAGCAGGCCGGCTTCGAACACATGTCGAACGTTTACAGTCTGGAAGCCTTCGCGAGCACAGATGCCGAATTAGCAAGCAACGGCGTCGTCTTTGCAAAATTCTCACTCGCCAGCGGCAGCAACGGAATCATCACCGTTCACGCTGAGACGCGACCGAATAAATTTACAAACGGCTTCATCGTTGATGCGGATGGCCAGGGCTTGGTCTGGCTGGAGAAAACCTGGGACATGGCGCGCGGCACAGCCCACGCGAGGATCGGCACAAACAAATTCGCCATCATCGCGATCGCCACAAAACCGTTTCCTGCCGCCCAACTCAAAACCCTAATCGCCAGCGGCAAATTCAACTACGACGCGCAGCGAAAGCAATGCAGGGACACATGGAACAAGTTGCTGACGCGCGGCATGAACGCCGAAGTTCCCGAACCCGTCGTGAACAACGCCTGGCGCAATCTCATCATTCAGGACATCTCGATCATTCTCGATGACAAGATGAATTACAGCGCGGGCAATCAATATCAAAAAATGTACGCAGCCGAGAGCACCGACGCCGCATTGCCTTTGCTGGCGTGGGGACAGGAAGAGGAGATGCGTCACGTGTTTGATGGAATAATGAACGTCAAAGATGACCGCCTGCCGCACCATTTCGCCGGTCATAAATTGACCGATGTCATTCGTTATTATTGGCAGACGCGCGATTTGGCGTTCATCAAAGGAAAAGCGGCCGGTCTGGCAAAAATATCTCGATTCCATTCTCAATGGCCGCACCGGTGAACACGGTTTGCTGCCGAAAGAAAACTACTGCACTGATATCGAAGAGCCATGCTACTCGTTTACCGCCAACGCAACTTGTTGGTCGGCCGTGCGCGATATGGTTCCCGTGCTCGAGGACCTCGGCGACAAACAGGAGGCCGCGAAGGTCGCGGCGTTTGCTGCGGATTTTAAGCAGAAGATTCTCGCCGCAGTCGAAGAGAACCTGCATCGCGAAACAGCTCCCCCATTCATTCCAATGGGATTGTATTCTCCTGAACAAACACACGATCCCATCTACAACACGCGCATTGGCGGATATTGGGATTTGATTTCGGGTTATATCCTCGACTCCCGTATTTTTGCTGGCACCGAAAAAGAAACATGGCTGCCGACCTACTATCAAGAGCATGGCGGATTGTTCATGGGACTGACACGCTCAGGCACACCTGATCATACGTTTTGGACCGGACAACATCGCACGAATCCGCTCTACGGCATGCGCTACATCGTAGATTGTTTGCGCCGTGACGACGTTGAACGCGCGTTGGTCAGCTTCTACGGAATGCTCGCGCATGGCATGACTCGCAACACGTTCATCGGTGCGGAAGGTTGTTCGATTCAACCGCTCGATGAAGGTGGCCGATTCTTTTATTGCCCGCCGAATACTTCGGCCAACGGACAATGGATTGCAGTCCTCCGCAACATCCTCGTCCAAGACTGGGACGTGGATGAAGACGGCCGGCCTGACACTTTGCGCCTCGCCTTCGGCACACAGAAGCGTTGGCTCGAAGATGGCAAGACCATCAAAGTTGAGAGCGCGCCAACGGCATTTGGTCCGGTGTCCTACCAAATCGAATCACACCTCAGCAACGGACACATCCTGGCGAACGTCGAACTGCCCACTCGCAACAAAGCGAATCAGATTCTGCTTCGCGTGCGGGTGCCAGATGGCTGGCGCGTCACGAACGCCAGTGTCGACAATCGAGGCCTTACCCGTTGATGAAAAAGGTTCGGTCAATTTGACGAGCTTGCAAGGCAAGCTCGCGATCAACTTCGATGTAAGCCGTAACTGATTACTGGCTGATCAGTTGGCGCAACACAAACGGCAGAATTCCGCCGTGTTGGTAGTAGTCCACTTCGATCGGTGTATCGATGCGGCATTTCACTGGACACGTCTTCCGTTTTTCCGTTGGCGCGAGTGATGCGTAGGGTGAGGTCTTGTTGAGGTTTCAACGAGGCGCTCAGGCCTAATACATCAAAGGTTTCTGTGCCGTCCAGCTTCAGAGTTTGAGCCGAGGTGCCTTCTTTGAATTGCAACGGGAGCACGCCCATGCCGACGAGGTTGGAACGATGGATGCGTTCGAAGCTTGTTGCGACAACGGCTTTGACACCCAGCAAACGCGTGCCTTTCGCCGCCCAGTCGCGCGAACTGCCGGTGCCGTATTCACTGCCGGCGATTACCACCAAGGGCGTGCAGTGTTGTTGATATTTTACCGCGGCGTCGAAGATGGACATTTGTTCGCCGCTTGGTTGGAGCTTGGTGACGCCACCTTCGGTGCCGGGTGCCATCAGGTTTTTGATGCGAACGTTGGCGAACGTGCCGCGGGTCATGACGCGATCGTTGCCGCGACGTGAACCGTAGCTGTTGAAATCGACATAGTTGACGCCGTGCTCAATCAAATACGCGCCAGCCGGAGATGATTTCTTGATGCTGCCGGCGGGTGAGATGTGGTCGGTCGTGACGCTGTCGCCGAAAATGCCGAGCGGACGCGCGCCTTTGATTTCGGCGATCTTGCCCGCTTCCATGCTGAAGTTTTCGAAGAACGGCGGTTCCTGGATGTAGGTGCTCTTGGTGTCCCATTGATAGACCTGGCCGGTGCTGGACGGGACTTCGTTCCACTTCGGATTTTGGGCGGCAAAATCGCGATAGAGTTTCTGGAACACTTCCGGTTTCAACGCGGATTTCATCGCGTCGCGCACTTCCGTTTGTGTCGGCCAGATGTCCTGCAGCTTGACGTCTTTGCCGTCTTTGCCTTTGCCGATGGCTTCGGTCGATAAGTCAATATCGACGCGGCCGGCGAGCGCGAACGCGACGACCAGCGGCGGCGACATGAGGAAGTTTGCTTTGATGTTTTGATGAATGCGCGCTTCGAAATTGCGGTTGCCGGACAAGACGGCGGCGGCGATGAGATCGTTTTTGACGACTGTCTCTTCCACAGGCGCGGCGAGCGGGCCGGAGTTGCCGATGCAGGTGGTACAGCCGTAACCAACGGTGTTGAAACCAAGCTGGTCGAGATAGGGCTGAAGGCCGGTCTTGTTCAGATAATCAGTGACGACGCGCGATCCAGGGGCAAGTGAAGATTTCACCAAGCGGATGCGGCTTGAGACCTTTTTCGACCGCCTTCTTCGCGAGCAAACCGGCAGCGAGCATGACAGATGGATTGCTCGTGTTGGTGCAGCTTGTGATGGCCGCGATCAATACGCCACCGTGTTTTATCTCGCCTGAAACTGTACCGCAGGATTCCTTAACCGAATCAGGCGTTGGCCGATTGTTGGCCATTTCTAATTCGGTCAACGGGTTGGTGTTGTTAGCAAGCGCGTCGCGACGCGACACCGGCTCCTGACTACCGCCGCCAGGAGTCATCGAACCGCAATCCGAGACCTGGAAACGCTTATTGAGATCGTCGGCGTTTTTGCCAAAGCCATCGGGTGCGGCTTTGGTGAATGTGTTGGTGAACGACTGCTTCAATTTGCCGAGTTCGATGCGGTCTTGTGGACGTTTCGGACCAGCGACGCTGGGAGTCACACTACCGAGGTCGAGTTCGAAGTCGGTCGAGTAATTAATATCGCCGCGCTTGGGCATGCCGAACAGGCCCTGCGCTTTGAAATAGTTTTCGTAAATCTTGCAGTGCTCTTCGCTGCGGCCGGTTTGGCGCAGGTATTCGACGCTTTCGCCGTCGATCGGAAAGAAGCCCATGGTCGCGCCGTATTCGGGCGCCATGTTGGCGATGGTGGCGCGGTCGACCACGCCGAGCGCGGCTGCGCCGGGACCGTAGAACTCGACGAACTTGCCGACTACTTTGGCTTTGCGGAGCATTTCGGTGATCGTCAGCGCAAGGTCAGTGGCGGTGACGCCTTCGCGAAGTGAGCCGGTGAGATGAACACCAACTACGTCAGGTGTCAGGAAATAAACCGGCTGACCCAAGCATGCCGGCTTCGGCTTCGATGCCGCCGACGCCCCAACCGACGATGCCGATACCATTAATCATCGTAGTGTGGGAATCGGTTCCGACCAATGTGTCTGGATAAAAAAGATCGGTTTCGGTCGACGAACTCAGAACGCCTTTGGCGAGGTATTCAAGATTCACCTGGTGGACGATGCCGATGCCGGGCGGGACGACTTTAAAGGTGTCGAAGGCTTGCATGCCCCACTTCAGGAATTGGTAACGTTCGCGGTTGCGGGTGAATTCAAGATCGAGATTCTTTGCCATCGCGTCAGCGGAGCCGGCGAAGTCGACCTGGACGGAGTGGTCAACCACGAGATCCACAGGCACAAGCGGCTCGACCATTTTCGGATTTTTGCCAAGACGAACGACAGCGCTACGCATGGCGGCCAAATCGACGAGCAACGGAACGCCAGTAAAATCCTGCAGAACGATTCGAGCAACGATGAACGGGATTTCCTGGGTGCGGGTGGCTTTGGGATCCCAGGTGGCGAGTTCGCGGATGCTTTGTTCGCTGACCTTTTTGCCGTCGCAATTGCGCAGGACGGATTCGAGGACGATCCGGATGGAAACGGGCAGCTTGGAAATGTTACCGACGCCGGCCTTTTCGAGCGCGGGCAATGAATAGAAATTACCTTTCTTGCCGTTCCCGAGATCGAATTGCTGGCGGCTATTAAATAGATTGTGTTGGTTACTCATAAAATCGTTCAAATGAATGAAAATTAGGGCTCAACAAAGCTGTGTCAAGACACAGCGGGCCTTGAGCGACTCAGCTCAGGGCCAAATTTGAGCCCAGTCAAAAATTTATTTTTTTAAAGGTTTCGGTTTACTTCGGTTTACTTCGGTTTACTTCGGTTTGGCTCGGTTAGGTGCGGTTTCACCGAGGCTGCGCCGAGCCTTCACGCAGGTTGCCGCCGTTTAACCACCAAGATCAAGACACCAAAGAACTTCACGGAATGTTCTAATGCTACAATCAGCTACAAGTAGCTACTATCAGCAACAACGTTGCAACCGTAGCAACTTTCCCCAATCATGAAAAGCGGCCCTGCGCCCCAGAAACTCCTCCGATTTTGCGAAGTCTTACGGAATTTTGTGGAAGGATGCGGCGGTTTGGTGCGAAAACATGGCGTTTTTGGTGTCTTCCGTGCGCGTATGTGTCTCATCCACAGAGGTCGACGCACGAAATGAGCTCTTTTTTTAAGGGGTAGGTGTTTTTAACCGAAACCGGAACGTCCGGCTCGCATACCCGCAACTCTCCGAAACCGCGTTCAATCCACAGGGCGCCTATCCTACCCGGAGGCGGATTTAGTCGCGATTGGTCGTAAGCTGTCCTGATTCGTCACGATTGGTGACAAGTCAGGACAACTGACATTGGCATGCAAATTTTCAAAGAACGACTCGCTTTCGGATCAACCTACGGCTCGATTAACGACGGAATTTGGATCCATTTTTTTAAAATGGATGCAAGCTCCATGTGGCCGAATTTCGGCAACGGCATATGTGTTAACATGTAGCTACGGTATCGGCAATGATAAAGTTGTTGGTGGTCAAACATGTTTAACGACCAGCCGCCCAAGGAGAGGAGTAGTTGCGATTGAGGCAACCCATGCGGTCACGGTGCGCCGCAGTCTGTGTCAGTTGTGCGGAAAAAAGATGCTGCCGCGAGTTGCTCAAAATCAGGTTGAAAAAGCGCACGGCTGGGCAAACATAATAAGACCCCGCACGAAATGACTTGGAGGCACGGGCAACTGCCCTATGGCGGGAACAATTGTCAATTTTGCGATAGAGCAACCATCTGCCGATGAGCTTCTCATTCATCTGTCAGACAGCGGGCGTGACCGCACTGCGACGCCTTGCTTGTCGAAAAGCTATGACGCGCTGCGAAAGCACCCTCACGTCAAATCACTTTTCTTCGAGTCTTCCAAGCTAACGTCGTGGGATTCACGGTTGGTGGCATTTCTGCGGACGTGCCACGAATTCTGCGAATCGCGCAACATCCAATTTCATGATGAAGGATTGCCCCAAGGGATTCGCCGATTGCTGCGATTGGCCCAAATCCTTCCGGAGCGCGCCTGTTCGCACCAAGCCGTCGCCAGAGCAATATTTCTGCACCGATTAGGCGAACGCACAATCAAACGCTGGCACAGCATCGTCGAGACGTTCACGTTCCTCGGTGAAAATCTGGTTGCTCTCGGCAACCTCGCGCGTGGGCGCGGTCAATTCCGTTGGTCGGACGCATTTCTGGTGATCGACGAATGTGGGCCGCAAGCGCTGGGAATAGTCGCGTTGATCAACTTCATGGTCGGAATGATTCTCGCCTTTGTCGGCGCACACGAACTGAACAAGTTTGGCGCATCGGCTTACATTTCCGATCTGGTTGGAGTCGCCACCGTCCGCGAAATGGGCTGTCTGATGACCGGCATAATTGTATGCGGTCGCACTGGCGCTGCCTTCGCCGCCCAACTGGGGACGATGAAGGTCAACGGCGAGATCAACGCCCTGAAAACCTTCGGTATCTCACCGATTGAGTTTCTCGTCCTGCCGCGAATGATTGCGCTCATCATCGCGATGCCGTTCCTCTGTGCGTTCGCGGATTTCATCAGCATCGCAGGCGGGCTCTTCGTCGCCTCGAGCATGCTGGATACGACGGTCAAAGAATATCTCGTTCAGACCGTTCAGGTGATTGCTTTGAAAGATTTCCTCCTCGGTATCTTCAAAGGTTCATTTTTTGGTTTTCTCATCGCATACACCGGCTGCCTTCGCGGCATGCAATCAGGCTCCAGCGCCGCAGCCGTCGGTGAAGCAACAACCAGCGCGGTCGTTACTGGAATTACCGCCATCATCGCCGCCGACGGTATTTTCGCCGTTCTCACCTATTTCCTACAAATCTGAAGCCACATGAACGATGACGTCAAAATTGAGATCCGCGACCTGACGATGGCCTACGGCTCGTATGTCGTCATGCGCGATCTCAATGCGCAAATAAAACGCGGCACCGTCTTCGTCGTCATGGGCGGCAGCGGTTCGGGTAAAAGCACGCTGCTCAAGCACATGATCGGCCTGCAGCGCCCCGTCAAAGGTGATGTTCTCTACGACGGCAAAAGTTTCTGGAACACGGACGACGACGAGCGCCGCATTCAATTGCGAAAATGCGGTGTGCTCTTTCAGAATGGCGCGCTGTGGAGTTCGATGACACTCGCCGAAAACGTCGCCTTGCCCCTCCAGGAATACACCGACTGGTGCAAGGCCGACGTCGAAGACATCGTTCGCCTGAAACTCTCATTGGTCGGTTTGAGCGGATTTGAAGATTATTATCCGGCCGAAATCTCTGGTGGCATGCAAACACGCGCCGCCCTCGCCCGTGCCATGGCTCTGGACCCGGAAATTCTTTTCTTCGACGAACCCTCTGCCGGACTGGACCCGATCACTGCGCGAAACCTTGATGAACTGATTCTGCAACTACGCGACAGCCTCGGCGCAACCATCGTCGTTGTCACCCACGAACTGGCCAGCATCTTCATGATCGCTGACGATTCCATTTTTCTGGATGCCGACACCAAAACCGTCGGGGCACAAGGCAATCCAAGGGACCTGGTCAAACATTCACCAGATCCAAAAGTCCGAGCGTTCCTGACGCGCGGCGAAAGTTCCGAACAGCCGACGAACACTGCCGCCGCGATATGAAACGCACAGCAACAATTCAAGGTCACGTATGAGCAAGAAAGCAAATCCCACTTCTATCGGTTTGTTTTTCGCGGTGGGCGTCGCGCTGGGTCTCGCTGGCCTGCTCCTCTTCAGCTCGCGCAGTTTTTTCCACCCACAACAAAAGACCATCATCTATTTCGATTCGTCGCTAAAGGGTTTGAATCCGGGAGCTCCGGTTAAATACCGCGGCGTCACTATCGGTTCTGTGTTCCAAATCTTTATTCGTCACAATCAATCGCCAGCCGACTTTTCTATGCCGGTACTCATCAAAATTGATAAGACGCTGGCACAATCCAAGTCCGATGAAGCCCTTCAGATCGGAGACCCCGAGAATCTCAAGCGTCGTATCGAACACGGCATGCGCGCGAGACTCGACAGCGAAAGCCTCGTCACCGGCATCCTTTACGTTGACATCGAAGTTATCTCCAACGCGCCACCACCGGTCTTCCATCAACTCACGCCGGAGTACCACGAAATCCCATCCGTCCCGAGTGACGCTCAAAAACTTTTGGCCGAGCTCAGCCACATGGATGTCAGTGGCCTTTCCAAAAAACTTAGCCATCTTCTCGCCCATCTCGACGACAGTCTTGGCGAGTTAGATGTCGCCAGTATAAACGAAGGCGTGACAAACTTGCTCTTATCCGCGAATCGTTTCGTCACGGATTCGAACCTAACCAACGCCGTCGCATCACTGCGGGACACCTTGGACCAGGCAAAAACGTTGGTTAAACGCATCGATGGTCGCGTCGATCCATTGGCCAACAGCGCCAACGACACCCTCGCCGAACTGCGCAAAACTCTTGGGCACCTGCGCGTCGGCCTGCAGAATGTATCCAACCTGATCGGATCGGATTCCACATTGGGTCCTGAATTGACCAAGGCCTTACAGGACCTCGGTGCTGCCAGCCGCTCGATTACTGACCTTGCAGATTTTCTGCAACGCCATCCGAACTCATTGTTGACCGGCAGAAAAATAACAAAGGAGCAGCCATGAAATTCCGCCGTTTGACACAATATTTCCTGATCTCGTTCGTCACTGCGGCTCTCGTCGCCGGCTGCATGTTCAAACCAGCCAAAGTTTCAACGCGGCAATTCACTCTCACTCCCGCGCCGACAAACAATCTCACTTCGGCCACCAAAAACGATATGCCGGTCGAAATCGCGTCCGTAAAAATGCCCTCCTATCTTGAGCGACAATCCCTCCTTGTTCGCGTCAGCCCAACTGAAATCAAATATTTCGAAAACGCCGTCTGGGCCGAACGATTGGATCAAAGCTTTCAACGCGCCCTCGCCGCCGATCTTTCCCAAACGCTGCCATCGGATAAAATCTACACCTCCGGCTGGGGACACGGCCCAGTCATGGCAAAAGTCTTCATCGACGTCCAACAATTCGATGTCGACGTCAACGGCCGGAGCACCCTCAAAGGCCAAATGCGGATCACCTCCTCCGACACCAACACGCCATCCAAAAACGTCGACCTCCACATCGTCCGCTCCACCCCCTCTCCCCACGACAAACCCGAAACCGTCGCAACCGCACTAAGCGGATTGGTCGCGGACCTAAGCCGCCAGGTCGGCCAAGCCATTCGCGATCACGTCCACGCCTCATGGCAATTCGGGGAAAAAGATTAGCTGTGGAAACGTAGTCGGCGTGAGCGGCGGGGCGCCACTCACGACACGACAGGCGAGGCGACTGTTCTACCCAAGACAATACGGATTTGGTCGCAACTGGTCGGTGCGTGCTCGTAAGGTCGATGAAAACGTACCAACCGCTTGCTCACGCGCGCGGCTCAGTTTGATTCACCTTGCTCATTGTTTTGCGCCGGATTGGATTTTTTCCACTTTTTGCACGAGATCGTTATATTGGTTTACGACTTTGTTGCGGTCGGCGATGGCGTTGTTCAACTTGGTGACCAGGTCGTCGCGCTGAGTAACCAAATCTTTCAAGGATGCGTTTTGTTTTTTAATGCCGTCGTAGGCTTCTTTCAATTTTGTCTCCAACTGCGGGATGGCTTTCTCATATTCCGAAATACGGTTGGTATAACTGCGGGCTGCGGCTTGGAGTTCGAAGATTTCCCGTTTTTGTTCGACGATCTGTTGCTGGTTGGTTTTGGTGGATTGTTGGATGGTCAGCGTTTGCGATTGCATTTGCGCGACCTGGGCGTCGAGTGTTTTGATCGAGTTCGTATAGCTCTGGATGGCGATGTCTCTTTGGTAAACGTCGTTGCTTAGTTTTTGGATTTCGGTCCGCTGACGCGTTTGAATCCGCCACTGAAAGACGCAGAGGCCGCAGAGTGCGGCGGCGATGATGACAAATAGACTACGATGGAAGTTTCTCATGGCGCGGGTGTGACGGCGAAGGCGACGCGGGAAACTCCGGCGCGTTTCACGAAATCTAAAACGTAAACCATCGAGCCATGTGTCGCGTCGCGAGCCCCGGAGATGTAGACGGGCAGGTTCGGGTTTTTTTGGACGCGATTACTCAGGAGCGTTTGCAATTCGGGGAATGCAACGGGTTTGCCATCAATCAAGGCGTTACCGTATTTGTCGACTTGCAGTTTGACCATGTCCGGTTTGGTGGCTGAGGTCGCCAGCGTCGCCGTGGGTAGGCTCGCTTTGAGCGTGCGGACTTTTTGCATTTGCAAACTGACCATCATGAAGGAGGCGAGGAGGAAGAACATGATGTCAATCAGCGGGATGATTTCGAGGCGCGTGCGACGCTTGGGCAATGGCGAGCGCAGTTTCATTGTGTCACCTCGTTTTTTGGCTCGCTCACCATGAAGGAGACATTCTGCACACCGGCAGCGCGGACAAGTTGCAAAACGTCAGTCATCGCGCCGTGCAGGGTATCGCGGTCGCCGCTGATATAGACAGGCAAGTTGGTGTCGTAACGAAAACGGTTGCTGATGACTTGCGACAGTTGCGGAAGTGAAATTTCCTTTTTCTCGAGCCAGGGATGACCGGCTTTATCGACGGCGATGTTGAGCATGTCCGGTTTGAAGTCGTGACTGGCTTCGGTCGCGGACGGCAGGTCGACGTGGACATTCCGCGATTGGTCAAGTTGCAGGCTCACCATCATGAAGGAGGCGAGCAGAAAGAACATAATGTCGATCAGCGGGATGATCTCAATGCGCGCGTGCTTGCGACGAACTGGGAGAGCGACCTTCATTGTTTCGGGCCTAACTTGCCGGAGTTGGCGAGGACTTCGACGCTGCTGGCGGCGGTCTCGAGTTCGAACTGCAGCCGTGCGAGCTTACCGGAGAAATAATTGAGCGGGACGAGCGAGACTATTGCGATGCCTAGACCGCAGGCGGTGGCAATGAGTGCTTCGCCGATGCCACCGGTGACCGCGGTGACGGATAGTTCAGCAGAGCCTATTTTAAGAAACGCGCGCATCAAGCCGGTGACAGTGCCGAGCAAGCCGAGCAAGGGCGCGAGTGTGACGAGTGTGTCCATAACGATAAGGAAGCGACCAGCGCGTTCGAGTTCGATACCTGCTGACATTTGCAAGGCGACGGGCAAGGACGTGTGCGCGTGGTTGAGGCTGTCATTGATCATTCGCACAACGGGATCTTCAGAGCCGACGGCAAGAGCTTTGGCAGTTTCAATGTCCGATTTGTCCAACGCGGTGAGCACTTGCTCGACTTTTCGCGGGTCGCGATGGCGGCTTTCGCACCACCACCAGTAGCTGCGTTCGCCAAGGACGGAGATCGCAGCCAACGCGCAGAGAAGCATCGGCCACATGACCGGACCGCCTTTGAGGAAGTATTCGTATGCGATATTTGCGAACATATTTTTGCGATTGTAAGGGTAAATCGGTTATTGCAGTCGATAAGTAATGGTCACCTGGAACAGGCGCGTGCCGGTGCCGGGGGCAACGGTCCAGTGTTTCTTCACAAACTCCAGCGCCGTGCGATCCAACAACGGAAAGCCCGAGGATTCTTTGACTTTGACTGAATTAATTCCGCCGGCCTCGTTGGCCGACATGAGCAACATGACTGACCCTTGCTGCCGTTGTTGAAGCGCGGTTTTTGGATAGGGCGGGTCCGGACGCGCTCCGCCTCCGCCGGTGCTGGTCAGATTGACGGGCGCTTTTTGCAAGGGTGCGACGGGCGCGATCGGTCGCAGTGTGGGTGCGGCTGCGACGGAGTTCGGGACGAGAATGTTGCCGATTGTTGGAATGGAAAAACTGATACTCGGCGATTCAGGAGTGACGATTACGACGCGGGGTGTTTCGGCGGTGTCCTGCTCGGTTTGTTTAGGCAGTTCTTCGACGACTGTTTGTTTTGGAGGTTCGACGGGCTCAATGATGGCGGGAATTGGCTGCTCGATCGACGGAAGCGGTTTTGGTTTTGGAATTCCTTCGCTTGCTCCCGCCAGTCCGATGATGAGAACGACGAGACAGATTGAATTGAGCCAAGCGATTATGCGATCGGGATCGCGGACTTCCGAGGCGTGATAAAACTGCGCCGCCGGTGGCTCCGCGGCCGGTAATTTAGCCAATCGCTGTTTTTCCATTTGCCTCGTGGTGCAGGAGTTCGTGCAGGGCCGGACTGACCGCCAGCAATGATGAAACAGGGAGAAGCGCAACGAGAAATAGCGAGACCAGCGATTTGCGGGGACGAGAACAATTTGTTCGCTCAGGCTGCACTTGGAACGCAGTAAATAAGTGCTACCCAGATAACGCAAGCGCGAACTGCAACTGCACCAAGCAATCAACCGATCAAACAATTAAGTCGCTACGGACTAGTGAGGCGCAGGAAGAGGTAGGGAAATGCGGTGTCGTTGGTGACTGCGGCGTTGAAGGCGCCGTTTGTATCCGTGATAAATGTTGATCCGTTGACCCAGTTCGTCAGATCGGAGGATGATTGGAGAGTCGAGTGTTGCAAAGGTGCACTGAGGATTCGCACGGGTATGGAATTGCTCGCAATGGCGGCCGTGATTTGCAACAGCGGCGGATTGAAGGCGAAGTTGATGTTGGTCGAATTGACGCCATCGACCGCGACTGTATTGGTGGCGGGAGTCAAACCGGAACCAACCTGAACAGGAGTGATGGGGTATGAACCGGCGAGAAGGTTGGTAAAACTAAACGTTCCATTCGATGCCGAAACTACGTTGGTTGTGCCGTTCCCGATGGTGACTCCGTCCACACCATTGGTGCCAAAAGTTATTCGCCCGCTGATGGTGGAACCTCCGCGAATGACCAGCGTTGCAGGCGGACTGGTTGGTGAGTTGGTTCCGTTGCTGACGGTGACGGTGTAGGAACCGGCGTTTGTCGCTGCGGTAGTCGAGATTGTATATGACGAATTTGTCGCTGGAGGAACAATGGGAGCGCCGTTGAAATTCCATCGGTAAGTCAATGTGCCAGTGCCCGTCGCCGTGACGTGGAACACAGCAGGCGCGCCGAGATCAACCACTAGATTGGTTGGCGGAGCGGTGATCGCGGGATTTTGCACCGTCACGGTGGCCGCGTCGCTCGTAACCGTCCCCAATGCGTTGCTCGCGACTACTGTGTAAGTATCATTGGTGGCCGGCGAGTTTGTGTAAGTGGTTTTTGTTGCGCCAGCGATCTTGTTGGTGGCGCTGATCACGTTAGGTCCGTGACGCCATTGGTAAGATATAGTGTTTGTGCTGCTGCTCAAAGCGAGGACCGTAAGAACCGCGGGAGCACCGAAATTGACCGTCACGTCGGAGGGTTGCGTGACAAATGCCGGATCGTTCACAGTTAACTTAACCGGAGAACTATTGATCGTGCCAAGCGAATTGGTGACCACCAATTTATAGGTACCCTGGTCGGCGTGGGTCGCGCTGGTAATGGTCAAGCTGGCAGTCGTCGCGCCGACGTAATGGGTGCTCTCCGTCAGCGCAACGTTGTTGGAGTACCATTGGAAATTCAGTGGGGCTCCGGTAGCTACTACGCTAAATACAGCTGTTCCACCGAGGTCAACTGTGACGTCTGACGTTTGACTCGTAATTCCCGGTGCGACCTCAGTCGATAGCACGGCGTTTGAGCTGGTAACTGACCCAAGACCGTTTGTGATGACAACGAAATAGCTGCCAAAATTCGTTGCCTGGACATTGGTAATCGTGAGGCTTGTGTTCGTGGCGAGTGGGAGAAGCACGAGCGGGCCGTTGGTCGGCAGAAACTGCCATTGATACACGAGCGGCGTATCGCCCACGGCGGAGACGGTGAAAGTCGCATTCGCGCCTTTAATGACCGCGAGACTTAACGGCTGGATCAGAATTCGCGGTGGTGATGGTGCGGCCTCGAATGCACCGACGTCAGAGAGAAGGTTCGTTGTAAACCGCAAGGCTCCGCGCTGGTCGGCGACGGGACAATTCGTCGGATTATCGGCGGGAATCGCAGGAATACGACTGTGGGCGCAGCTTGGCAGGACAATTTCCAGCACGGGCGGATAGCCGGGATACGTGTTCAAAATTGCCGCCATATTTGCGTTGGTTTTGGAGAGGCTGTTCGTGCTCGTAAACGCGCAACTGGTATCCGAACTAATATTAAATCCGCCGTCGGTGACGCCGTTATAGCTATCGGTGCCTGCGCCGTGTTGAAGGATGCAATTGATAATCTTCGATGTTCCACTTACCCGGGCAAGATTACCGCCGTGGACCGGGCCGGTTGCGCCGTTGCGATTGGAAAAAGGACTCACGCCATTGGTGCCGCCGATGGTGTTGTTTGTGGCGAAGGTGCAATTGCGAGCGACGAAAGTGGCGACATTGGCCACCGCTCCGCCTTCGGCATAACCACCTGTGCCAGCGTTGGCGCTGGGATCGCCCAAGGTATCGCCGCCCGAGCCGCCGTGACAGGCGTTCAGGAAGAAGGTGCTGTTTTCGATATTGAAAATGCCGAAGTTCTCGATGGCGCCGCCAAGGGCTGGTCCGCCATCTTTGCCGTTCAAGCTGACGCCGTTTCCCGAAATCTTTTGCGGCCCACTGTTGCCACCGAAGGCTTCGTTACCGGCAAACGTGCAGTTCGTAACATTCAATATACCGCCGGCGGGAATGTAAATCGCCCCCGCCACTGCCGGATCCCCCTGCCCGCCTGCACCGGTCGCGCCACTGATCGATCCTGTCCCAGAATTGCCACCGCCACCACCACTGCCACCAAAGGCGCCGTTCGCCACAAAATAACAGCCGATAATAATGTTAGTTCCGGTGCTGTAAATCGCGCCGCCCTGGGCAATGCCACCGGCACCACCGTCGCCGCCATTGCCACCGAGATCATTGAAACCATTGCCGCCGTTTCCACCATTGCCACCAGCGGCGAAGTTGTTGGTAAAAGTACAGTTGGTCAGCAGTAACGTACCGTGATCGCTATAAATCGCTCCACCGTCGCCAGCGACACCAGCACCGCCGGCATTACCATTGATGCTGCCGCTCCTCCCATCCGTGCCGTTGGCAGCGGGTCCATTTGTCGCGTTGTTTTTGGCAAAAACGACATTACTGGCCATCAGCGTTCCAGACTTATTGTAGATCGCGGCGCCTTGCGAACTTTTGCCGCCGGTGATTTGCAGGCCCGTCAAAGTCAGCGTGGCATTCGTAATAGCAAAAATGCGGGTGACGTTGCCGCCGCTCAAGATGACGTTCAAGCCGGTGGCGTCGATTTGCGTATTGGTGACGATGGCAATGGAGTTGGTTAAAGTAAATGTGCCGTTCGTTTGAAAGGTGAACGCGCCACCGTTGGTGATGACGGACAAATCGTTAGTAATTACCGTAGGCACGTCCGCGCGCGACGACGTGACGGCACTCAGAACCAAGAGAACCGAGAGCAGGAGCCGATAAAAACCATGGAGCCGCCGCATTTTCAAGAGTGAATAGGATATACGTTTCATGCGGTTGTAAGCAAGCTGTTCAGGGCTTCCACGACTGTTTTCACAGGGAGTTTCTTAAGGGTTTCGCCGTGGCGCAAAATCTGCACACGCTCTCCCAGTGGCCGCCAAATCTGTTCATTGCTCGGTCCCCAAAGGACAATGCAGTCCAACCCAAGCACGGCGGCGAGGTGGGTTATGCCGGAGTCGTGGCCGATGAAAACGCGGCAGATCTTCAGACGGCTGGCGACTTCGACAAGCGGACGGTTGAATGCGACTTCGCGGCGGGTCTCAGGGATGAGTTCGGCGAGGCGAGGAAGAAGAGTGCGCTCGGCTTCGCCGCCGATTAACAGGATTTTATCGTCAGTATTCAAGACGAGATGCTGGAGGAAGGAACGCCAGTTTTCTTCGGGCCAGTTTTTTTGCGGGCTGCCGCTACCGGGGTGAAGGGCAATGACGGGAGAGGAAGACAAACGTCCAACGTCCAACTTCCAACTTCCAAAATTGAAGTGAACTGCAATCAGGTTCCGCAAGGGTTCCAGTAACTGAATCGACGCGTGGATAGTTGATTGGTCGCTGGGGCGATGAGGGCCGGTTATGAATCGTGCCTTTGAATGGCGACGGAGGTTGTTTTCGAAAAGGTTGTTGGGGTCGTAAGCGTACGAGATAATCAAATCGAAACTGGAGAGCCAGGCTGCAATGTCAGAGGAACATCGGCCGTTTTCTGCAAATAGCGGCGCGAAGGGCAGTGAACCGAGATCGCGAATGTTGTCTGCCAGGCCAAACTCGATTGCGAGTGATGCGATGGAGGGATTTGCTAACAGGTCGATACGCGCGTTGGGAAATTTAGTTCGCAACGCGGAAAGCACCGGCATGGTGAGGATGAAGTCACCAATGGCACCGCCGCGGATAACAAGGATGCTGTTCACTTGAACTCTTTGCTGAAGCCGACAGTCGCGGAGGCAGTCAGAGCGTGCTGACGCCGTTGGCCATATATACGCCTTATGCCTCCGCACGCCGACGGCTACATATTAGAGATCGGGCGTGGCGACCGGCTTGTTCGTCATGTAAGACGTACCGTTATTGTATTGGTAAGGCTGGCTCGACACCTTTTTCTTTTCCTGCTTTGCATCGCGCTCTTCACGGGCTTTGCGGATTTCGTCGTCGTTCTTCAACTGCTCTTCGATCTTGCGATAGCGTTCTTCTTCTTCGATGCGCAGGTCGCGTTCGCCTTGTTTGACGCCCGAGAGACGATTGCGTTCTTCGGTCGCAAACTTAGCTGCGATTTCAGGTGTGGGCAACACGGTCGGGCGAATTAAGACGATGAGTTCGTCCTGGTCCGACGAGTCCTTGCTGCTGCGGAATAACACGCCGATACCGGGAATGTCTTTAAGGAACGGCACGCCGGAATTGCTCTTCGACTTCGTTGAGCGAATAAACCCGCCGAGAATGACTGTTTCGCGATCTTTGACCGCGACCTTCGCTTCGGCCTGGCGTTTGCTCGTGATGGGCACGTCGTTCTGGTCGATCTTGGTCGTGCCGCTGACTTCTTCGATGTTCTGCCGGATGTCCATGACGACGAGGCCGTCCGGATTAATCAACGGCAACACTTCGAGACTGATACCCACTTCTTTTTGGGTGTATTGCGAACTGCCGAGACCGCCGCTGTAACCACCATAATAACTACCGGTGATGTAAGGAATGGTTTGACCGTTGAAGAGTAGCGCGGGAACGGCGTGCGAGGTTTGAATGCGCGGACGGGATAGAATCGTGGCGCGACTATCGGATTCGATTGCTTCAACGGCGACGTCGAAGTTGTTGAACTTGCCGATCGCGCTGAGTCCACCGGGAAGAGCGGTGAGACCGGAAATGGGGATGCTGTTACTGCCCTGAGTAGTGGTCGCGGTACCGTTGAGGAACGACGATGCAGTCCCACTCAGATTGTTAACGCCGCCGGCAAAGTTGCCGTTCTTGGCGCTACCTGACGCTAGGTAACTCACACTGAGATTTCGATCCTTCGTCAACGCGACGTCCACGATGATGGCTTCAATGAGAACTTGAGCGAGGACAACGTCGAGCTTGCTGACGATCAACTTGATCATCTTCATGTCGTCGTCGTTCGCGAAAATCAGCAACGAATTAGTGCGTTCGTCGGCGATGATTTTGGTCTGGCCGAGAATTTGGAAGTCGCCGCCACCGGGACCGCCGCCAGGCCCCCCGGCCGCGTTCTTGATGATGCGGGCCAGATTGTTTTGGAAGCTAGAACGCGTGGTCGTGCCGGGCGATGCCAAAGAGCTCGTGCCTTGAACACCGGTATTGCCGTATCCAGGCTGGCCGGGAACATTTCCGCCTTGACCGTAGGCACCACCACTACCACTGCCGCCGATGCCGCTGCCACCACTGATTCCCCGGCTCGCACCTAAACCACCGCCGGATTGATGGCTGCCCACTGAAACCGTGCCGCCGCCGCCGCCGCTCAAGCTGCTGAGCGCATTGGCCATGTCGCTGGCGAGCGCGTATTTGATCGGGATCACTTCGGGCTTCACTTCCATCGGAGAGCTCACGTCGATCTTCTCGACGATTTCCATCATGCGCTTCACGTTTTCAGCGTAGTCGCGCAAGACCAAGGTTTGCGTGCTCGGAATGAAAATAATGCTGTTCGGCGATTTGCTGAACGGAGTCAAAGCTTGCGCGATGTCCTGGCCGGCGTACTTGAGCTGAACAATCTGGGTGATGTATCGGCCCACATCAGGCAACTGCGCGGCAGAGGTGGTATTGAACGCTCCACCGACTGTTCCGGCGACCGCATCAGGAACCACTTTCAGAAACTTTTCACCGACAGGCACAACGGTGACGCCATTCATGCCAAGCACGGCTTCCAACGCCATGATCGCTTCACGGCGTGTTAATTTATGGCCCGGACGAGTTTTCAAGGTGATGAGCGTGCCTGGAGCAACAAGCGCCGCGCCATTATTCGCACGCAAAATCGTGCGGTTTACCAGTTCCGCGTATTCGTCCAAAATTTGCTCAACCGGAGTGGCAATAAAGTTGTAATCGTAACTCGGGACATCGTCCGGATTTGCCAGGGCACCTGGCTGCATCGCCATTCCAGGCGCTGGCGCAGGCACACCAGCAGCGCCGGGAAGAACTGAAGTGCCACCAGGAGTGCCGGGGGCAGCAGTTTGCGGAAATCCAGCGGGCGGAACGGAAGGAAATGAAGGGAATGCGGGTTTGGCTTTCGCGGCGATCGGCGTCACATTGCCGGAGGTCAAAGTTGTCGCCGTGTTTGTCCCCGACGAAACATGCGGGCGGAAGGGTTTCGAAGGGCGATTTGGCAGGGCCACTGTGCTGGCCTGAGCCAGAAGCAGATCATCCGCGTTTGCCCGGAAGTCTGGCACAAGCGCCAGCAACAGGAGCGAACAATAAAACGATTTCGAACTCATAATTTTCCAGGAGGCTTTTTCTGCCCGGACGAATTCATCGTCGGCTTGGGCACTGCTGTCGCAGGTGGTCGTGCGGGCGTCGTTGTGGCACGCGCGGGTTCAGGCTGCTTTTTTGGGAAATTGGCGCTGAGCAAAATGGTGCCGTTGAGCCGGAACCGGTTCTGGTCGGCAGGCTTCAAAGCAAGCTCGCGCACACGGATCATGGAACTGTCGTTCCCGATGTCATAAAGGAAATTCACAAGATTGCTCTCACCACATTGAACACTGATGCGAAGCGAACGTTCCTCGAAAAATGCGTTCGTTTTGCCCATGTTGTAAGCCGTGGTCGGAGTATCGGTATATGACAGGACGGTGATGCCGTATTGCGGCGCCTTTTCCTGGACCTTACGTTGCAACTGAATTTCGCGGGATCCCTCCAGATTGGCCCCGCTGCCCTGCTCTTTCATGAGCGCATCGATTTTAGCTTTGGTTCCACCCGATCGGATGTCCGTCTGGATTTTTTCGTAGTGATTGGTCCAGTCGAGGCGGCCTTTGTTGATCGCGGCCAAGGCGTTGCTTGCATCCGCAAAATGCGGCCAGACAAACCATGCGTTTAACACGACGAACACGACCACCGCCACAACAATCACGACGCGGCGTTCATGCGGACGCAGATTCAACTTTTCAAGAAAGTTCTTCTTCATCGGGTACCCTCGTATCCTTTCGTGAAACAGGAGAATCTCCATTCCGCCCTGTCGCCGCGAATTGTGACCGCTGGCGGGCCGACTTCATTGAATACTGGCGCGTTGTTCGATTTGGCGGCGCGCAAGGCGTCGTTGAATTCGGTGATAGCAAGCTGGGCGTCGGCAGGCGCCGAGCCGCGTAAATCTAATTTACCATGCTGAAACCCCATGTCGTCGAGCGTGATATCGGTCGGCATGTTCTGCGCAACGGCCTTCCAGCAATCAAGCGCGGCGTATTTGAGTTCCTGCCGATCCTGGAGAATGCGCAGTTGTTCGTCGTTCTTGAGCGCATTCGTATACGTAAGATTCATCGACTTGACGCTGTCGGTCACGGTTGATGCCTTATAATTGAGCACCAGGACGACCGCGAAATAAACAACGACGGCAACGCCGTAGAGCACGAGCGCGCTGAACAATGCACGCATCCATAAGCCGTCGATAAACTGCTGGCGATAACGGTGCCCGTAATCCTCCGGTAATAAATTCGTGGTCGATCCATCGTGCGCGGCGGATTCCGCAGTTTTACCAGCGGCATCAGCGGGCTTGAGCGCCGGGGTAATCTGAATGGAGGCGAGAGCCGATCCGGCAATCCCATTGGGATTGGTTAATTCGGATTCGGCGGTGCGTCGCAAGACGGGTTCCCAGACCTGAACCTGCTCCGGCGTGGCGACGAGATGAATAGAGGGGGGTTCGGTCAGCCAACCTTCCAGTTCGCCTGCCCACGCCATTTGTTCGATCTGGCTTTTAAGCAATTCGCCACTGTCCTCTCCGGGTGGAATGGAAACGATCGTGAGGTTATGCAACGTTCCGTTGGCCCACCATGCAATCAACACCGGTTCACCGGGCCCATTTGGATAAAACCAAACGCCGTTGCTAGCTTCCTTCGTTGCGAGCAACTGCTCGAGTCCGAGAACTTCCAAGCGGTCGGCGAGGAAACCTTGATTCTCGAGTTCACCCAAAAATTCTTCGACATAACTGCGCGCCGCAATGATAACAATGACCGTTTGCAGCGGCATCGAGGTGGTTGCCGCAGGTTCGCCCTCGGCAGTAGCCACGGGCGTGGGCGCTTTTGTCGCGTTTGGCAGCACTTGAATGCTCCAAACGATTTGCGTCACCGGAAGTGGTGAAAGTTTTTCAATTTGCAGTTCGACCATCGAACGGATTTCGTTGAGGTCACTGCTCGGCAGTTGAATAGCGCGTAAGAAAACTTTATCGGCGGGCAACCACGCGACATTGAGTTTGCTGCGCAGGAGCGTACGCCAGTCTTTAGCGACGAGATCAGCGGGGAGCGGCTCGTTAACGCCGAGCTTCTGTTCTTCAGCGAACGCGAAACCAGTGCCGTTGGCGTTGAACCGCCAAAGCTGCCGGCCACCGGGCGTTGTGTGAAGAACGTTTGCGGATTGCCAGCGAGCCATTAGGCGGTCGCTCCTTTCACCCACACGTCCGCTTTGTCGTCCATGAGTGATTTCAGGTGTTCTTCCGTTTGGGTGACGCGGAGCACTTCTTCAATCGTGGTCTGGCCCGCCGTAACTTTCTTCCAACCATCTGTGCGCAAGGTGCGCATGCCGTGTTCCATGGCGCGTGCGGCGATGGTCGTCGACGCGGCGCGGCTGAGAATGAGCGGGCGAATGCCTTCGTCCATGAAGAGCAATTCGTAAATACCCATGTCGGCCTTGATAGCCAAGCTGGCGGCATTCCTCGCAACCGGCGCCCTTGTAAAATTTGCTGGTCTCGATTTCGTTCCTCGGGAAAACCGATGCGACGCAGGTAATCGCGCTCCACCTTTTGTTCGGTCTTGCAGTGTTTGCAAATGGTGCGGACGAGACGTTGCGCGAGCACCGCTTCGACGGAGGAGGCGACGAGGAACGGCTCGATGCCCATGTCGATCAAACGGGTAAATGCGCTCGGCGCGTCATTGGTGTGCAGCGTGCTGAAGACCAAGTGACCGGTGAGCGCCGCGCGAATGGCGATTTCGGCGGTTTCAAGGTCGCGAATTTCGCCGACCATGATCACGTTGGGGTCCTGGCGCAAAATGTGGCGCAAACCCATCGCGAATGTCAGTCCGATATCGGAGCGCACGGCGATCTGGTTGATGCCTTTGAGTTCGTATTCGACCGGTTCTTCAATCGTGATGATACGTTTGGTGACCGAATTGATCGTGCTGAGAAACGCGTAAAGCGACGTTGATTTGCCGGAACCGGTCGGGCCGGTGACGAGGAAGATGCCGTGCGGTTTAACGATGATTTCGCGAATGCGCGATTCTTCTTCCGGCTGCGAAAACCCAGTTTTTCGAGACCAAGGAAAATTTTACCGCGCGTCAGCAAACGCAACGAGACACTTTCGCCGTAAACGGTCGGAACGGTGGAAACGCGGATGTCGATTTCTTCGCCCTTGATACGGACATTGATACGACCGTCCTGCGGCAGCCGCTTTTCGGCGATGTTCATGCCCGACATGACTTTGATACGGGAGATCAGCGACGCCTGGAACCGCTTCAACTGCGCGGGCATCGGGGTCTGGTGCAGAATGCCGTCGATGCGGTAACGGATGCGCAATTCGTCTTCGGCAGGTTCAAAGTGAATGTCCGTCGCGCGGTCTTTGAAGGCTTCCCAGATGATCTGGTTGACGAATTTGATGACGCTGGCTTCCTGGTCGCCTTCGGTAATTTCCTTGTTCGTCGACAAGCAATTCCAGCGGCTCGTCGTCGTTGGACATTTCGTCAAGGGTTTCGGCGCCGACGCCGTAATATTTTTTCAGCGCCTTCTCGATTTCGGCCTTGGGCGTCAAGCGCGAAATCGCACGGGCGTGCGAGCGTCGAATTGGACAGCACTGAGCATGGCCGCATCAAACGGATTGCTGACGGCGACATGAAGCTGGCCGTTTTCGAACTTGATCGGCAGAACGGTGAATTGGAATGCGACCTTGGTTGAGATGCGATCTGCGCGCGTCCTGCGAAACGTCGGTCTTGGGCAGGTCGATAAACGACCAGTTCAGGGCCTTGGCCAGTTCCTGCAAAAAAACGTCTTCGGCCACGCCGCGTTCCCGCGCAATAAAGGCCAGCAGCGAGTCTTGCGAACCGCTGTCGGCAGCCTTGCGCCACGCCTTGCTCCAATCCTCAAACTGCTGAGGAGTCGCCAAAGAATGACGGGCTAATAAACTTTTGATTGATGCGAATGCCATCTGACTTACCTACTTAAACAACAGAGAATAGTTAAAGTTGCGCGTTGGTCAACGGATTAACCCGAGAAAACCTTAATTAATTAGAGGGAATTCCGGCCTGCAAAGATACACGAAACCTGAGTTTGCGCTACTACATCTTCTTCAAAATCGTATCGCGTTTTCCCCAGGCCGGATCTGTTTTTAGATAGTCCAAATTGTAATGTAAACCGCGGCTTTCAGGCCGCGTCAAAGCGGAGGCGACAATCAATTCGGCGACGGTGGCGATGTTGCGCAGTTCGAGGAGGTCGTTGCTGACTGTGAAATCCCAATAGTATTGCTGGATTTCTTCCTGGAGGTTGGCGATCGCGTTCGCGCGCGCGTTGCAGACGTTTGTTCGTGCGCACGATGCCGACGTAGTCCCACATCAAGCGCCGGATTTCATCCCAGTTATGGGAAATGACGACGAGCTCATCGGGATTGGTGGCGTGGCCGGATTGCCAGGCAGGGATTTGGACGTCGACTTTTGGTTCGGGTTTGCGTGCGAGGCACGTTCGGCTGCGCGATGCCGCAAACGAGAGCTTCCAACAGAGAATTGCTGGCGAGACGATTGGCCCCGTGCAGCCCAGTGCAGGACACTTCGCCCACGGCATACAGGCCGGCGATATCGGTTTGGCCGTTCACATCGGTCATGACGCCGCCGCATTGATAATGCGCGGCGGGAACCACGGGGATCGGTTCTTTGGTGATGTCGATGCCGTATTGCAGGCAGGTCGAATAGATGTTCGGAAACCGCTCGCGGAGGAACTCGGCGGGCTTGAACGAAATATCCAGGAACACACAGTCCGCGCCGCTCTTCTTCATCTCGTTGTCGATTGCGCGCGCGACGATGTCGCGGGGCGCGAGCGATTTGAGCGGATGGTATTTGTCCATGAACTCCACGCCATCGCCATTCTTCAAAATGCCGCCCTCGCCACGGACGGCTTCGCTGATCAGGAACGATTTGGCTTTCGGGTGATAAAGGCACGTGGGATGGAACTGGATGAATTCC
Source organism: uncultured Verrucomicrobiae bacterium (assembly GCA_963702845.1). Lineage (GTDB taxonomy): Bacteria > Verrucomicrobiota > Verrucomicrobiia > Limisphaerales > Palsa-1400 > JAICXV01. Next base: position 3,983,569 of record OY969763.1, read on the forward strand.
ATGTTGGCGATGCGCGCTCCGGCTCGATAGGCCATGGCCACGCCGTCGCCGGTGGCGATATCCGGGTTGGTCGTGTAGAGATAAACTTTTCCGCAACCGCCCGTGGCCAGCAGGACCGTACTGGGCCGCGAACGTTTCCACCTCGCCGGTTTTTGTCGCAGAGAACATAGGCGCCGACGCAACGGTTCTGCGCGTCGTCCTTTTTCAGTTTGCTGCGTGGTGATGAGGTCGATGGCAAAATGGTTCTCGAAAATCTCGATGTTCGGGTTGCTGCGCAATGGCGGCGAGCAACGCGCGCTCGATCTCCCGCCCGGTGACGTCTTTGGCGTGCAGAATACGGCGCTTTGGAATGGCCACCTTCGCGCCCGAGATCCAACTCCTTCCGCCATTGCCCTTCCCGCTCGGAAAATTTCATTCCCAAGTCGATGAGTTCGGCGATGCGCGCCGGGCCTTCCTCGACGATCGTCCGAACAACATCCTCGTGGCAGAGACCGGCGCCGGATTCGAGCGTGTCGCGCACGTGCATCTCGAACGAATCTTCTTTGCTCGTGACTGCGGCGATGCCGCCTTGGGCGTAGTTGGTGTTCGATTCGGCGCGCGATTTCTTGGTGACGATGGCCACGCGACCGAGCGGCGCGACTTTCAATGCGAACGAAAGTCCCGCGATGCCGCTGCCAAGAACCAAAAAATCAAATTGTTTCATCTACAAAGTCGCATTGTCGATCAGCCGCGTTTTCCCAAAAAAGACTGCCAGGGCCATTTGCGTGCCGCGTCTCACGATCGTGACCGGCTCGAGCGTTTTCGCGTCGAAAAACTCAATGTAATCCAGTTTCGCTTTCGGCCGCGTGCGAATGTGGGCGGCAATTTGCGGCTTAAGCTGTTGCGCCGACACCGGCCTGTTTTTCACGGTCGCGCTGGCCTCGTCCAAAGCCTCGTGCAAGACGGTCGGCCTGGGCGCGCTGGTCTGCGGTCAAAAATTTATTCCGCGAACTCATCGCCAAACCATCGCCTCACGTAAGGTTGCCCCGAGCAACATGACTTCACCGGAAAATTCAAATCGCGCACCATTCGTTGAACCATCGCCGCCTGCTGAAAATCTTTCGCACCAAACACGCGAAATTCGGAGCTGAACAATGTTAAATAATTTGGCCACAACGGTGCAGACGCCTCGAAAATGCGATGGCCGCGAAATCGCCTTCCATCGATTTCGAAAGGGTTTCTTCCACTGACAAACGTGCTGAAGTCTTCCGGATACATCTGTTTATCGCTCGGGATAAAAACAACATCGACGCCAGCGTCCTTGCAGAGCTGTTTATCGCGTCGCAAATCGCGCGGATACTTTTTCAGATCTTCGTTCGGCGCGAATTGGGTCGGATTAACGAAGATGCTGACCACGACTTTACTCTTTGCGCCGACCGCTTTGCGCGCGCGTTGGACAAGACTGAGATGTCCCTCGTGCAAATAGCCCATCGTCGGAACAAACGCGACGCACATGCCGGAATTTTTCCAGGCGCGCGATTGCTGCTGCATTGCGGAAATAGTGCTAACGACTCGCACTCCTTGCAAATTAGGAACAACCGCGGCAGTGGCAAGAGGATTTGAACGGGTATCAAGTCGCGCGCAAAACGATGTAAAAACGGGGGTAAAATCGCACCGTGAAATAGCGCGAAGTTTTTGCAGGGCTGTGGGTTGAGCGGGCAGGTTCAGAACATAGGTAACACAGATGGTTTAGAATATGGGTAACATTTTATAGGTAGAGACAGCGTTGAGAGACGTTGTCGATGCCGTGGAAAGAGACCGAGAAGATGGATCAACGAATCGAGTTGGCGATCAAGTCGATGAACTGTGTGAACTTTCGTGAGCTGTGTGGCGAGTATGGGATCAGCACCAAGACCGGATACAAGTGGCGGGAACGCTTTATAGCGCGCGGGCTGGACGGCATGAGTGATTTGAGTCGCCGTCCGCACGCTCACGCCGATCAGCTCACCGAGCAGGTGGTCTGTGAGATCGTGCGTTTAAAGACGGCCCATCCGCATTGGGGGCCGCGCAAGGTTGCCGCATTGTATCAACGCAAGCATGGAGGAGAAGCTCCCAGCGAAAGCAGTTTCAAACGAGTTTTTGAACGTGCCGGGTTGACGGTGCCGCGGCGACTGCGGCGCAGCAGTGAAGCGGGTCGATTGACCAGCGGCATCAAGGCAGAGAAGCCCAACGATATCTGGACAGTGGACTTCAAAGGCTGGTGGAAGGACCGCGACGGGTTACGTGTTGAGCCATTGACGGTAAGAGACGAATACAGTCGCATGCTATTGGATATGCGGATACTGGGCGACAGCCGGACCGAATCGGTGCAGGCATGCTTCGAGGGGCTCTTTGAACGTTACGGCTTGCCGGCAGCGATCCGAAGCGATAATGGCAGTCCCTTTGCCAGCGCTCGATCGCTGTTGGGTTTGAGCAGGCTCTCGGTGTGGTGGTTGGCCTTGGGCATTGATTTAGAGCGTAGTCGTCCTGGTTGTCCGCAGGACAATGGGGGTCATGAGCGGATGCATCGAGACGTGCGTCAAGAGTTGCAAGCCGGTCGCGTAGGGCGCGATCAAGCGGCCTTTGATGTGTGGCGCGATGAATATAATCAGGAGCGGCCACACGAGGCCTTGGAGATGAAAATGCCGGCGGAAGTCTATTGTCGCTCGGACCGGCGATTTGAAGGCACACCGGATAACATCGAATATGAGGGCGCTGACCGACGAAAAATCAGTAAGCCGGGCGGTAGCATTCGATACGGGGGTGAAGAGATATTTATCACGACTGCATTGAATGGGTGGTCGGTGGGCCTGAGACCGCGAACCGATGGGCTGATAGAGATATGGTTCAGCAAACTTTTGCTGGGTCATTTAGATCCGGGCACGTTCGCCTTTGAGCCTGCCCGTACGGGCAGGCTCAAAGGCGAGGAACCAAAACAGAAAGAAGTGTAACCCTAAACAACAAATGTGTTACCTATGTATTGAACCAAAAGTGTTACCGATGTTTGCCTCTCGGTGTTTTGCATAGGGTGCTGCAATCTCAAATTTCATATTTCAAATTTCGACCTGAACACCCTAAGGCGGCAGGCAACTGGATTATATAGTGAAGTCACTGCTTGTCAATCAGTGTAGATTTTGGTGGCCTGAATTTAACGCAAAGGCGCAAAGGTGCAGAGAACGCAAAGAGCCGTGTTTTCACTTTGTGCGGAATCGCGCCTGCCGTTTGCCGTGGACAAAAAGTGGGTAGGTCAAACACACTGACCATGGTGCAAACAACAACTTGTGGCAGCATTCGTCGAATCGGGATTATTTTGGTTTGGAGTTGCAGTGCGCTTTTGCTTGTCTGACTGCTGGCGCGTTTTCTCTGCTGGGACCGATTCCTTCGTGGATGGAAGCGACGAATCTTTGGTTTTATCCCGGCGAAATCGGCGGACCGATGGAGAAAGGTCAGGGATACGCCGCAACGTGAAGTTATCAGGTATGGTTTTAATCAATGGTTCCTAGATTATTTCGGCAACGCCGGTGTTCTTGCAGTGCAACAAGCTTTCGTCACACTGAACCGACTGCCAAGTGCCACGCTGCTTGATGTAAACCGGTATCCAAGGAACGTCATTGGTTCCAATCAAGGTGCATATTACGCAAACATCATCGATTTAAAACTGGTGACGCTCCATACGGTGCTCGAGGAGATGGGGCTGAGTTCTCCACTCCGTTACGTTTGGACGCTGCACTACATGGACGACGCTTTCTTGAATAACCTTTTTTTCTACGACGAGGCGAGCATGTCGCCTGAACAGATTGCGTTTTATCTACGAAAGTTGAATTTCGATCCTGTGACTTTTCAGCCAACCCCTTGGCTTAGCGGCCAGCGCTATACGTTTCAAATCGACATCTTGGGAATCCATGGACCGTCGTTTGCTCAATCGGTCCCAATCGATCCATCTATAGGGGTCATCCCTCCAGTTGCTGACGCAAACGTGTTCAACCGTGGTCTTTTTGCCACGGGCCTGAGCCGCGATGACGTCGGCGGTCTCAAATACCTTTTGCAGTATAACAACGTAAACGTCGAAACATTCGATCCGTCGGTTCACGTTCGATTGGCCAATCGCCGTCCGGTGGCCAGGACCGGTCGGCACCTCGGCGTCGATAAAATCACGTTTGTTAAGCACCGCAGCAATGGCGTGGGAGCTTTTTTGCCGATGACATTCAGATCCGCGGTTTATGTTCTCGATGGTCACCATGTCGAGACAGCCCTCGCCAATCGCTTTGTGACAAAGCCGGATTTCTTGTTCAGTGCCGGGCATTTGAGCAGACCTTGGGTTGAGCGTTCAGGAACCTCGAACTGGGTGAATAACAGCGCGGCAAACCACAAAGCCGACGGGGAGGGCCCAGGCGTTATCGCGGGCCAGACGCAGATCACTTTTGATACTAACACGAGCCCTGTCACACTGCCTCGCTACCAATGGCATTGGGGCAACATCACGTCGGCCACTAATGCGGTTATTTTGGGTCGGTGAGTTGGTCCAGCTCGGCTAGTCGGGCCCGCACTAAGTTCTTCAACAATTTTCGATCGAATTCCCAATCGACAGGGATTTGAAAGCAGTGCTTCGTAACGACAAATTTTCCCAACCTCGACTTTGAATGCTTGAATCACACTAGGACTCCAGGGTGCAAATGTTAAATGATGCTTATAGGCAGCAATGCCAGCGACATATTTCCCGTTCCGATGGATGTTGGGGACATTCCAGGAAATTTTAGATTCCAGTTCCGGAAATTCGACAAGTATCAAATCAATAACACCCTTGATCGTCCTGGCTTTTGTAGGATCCACTGAGGCTAAATAGTCTTCAACGGAATTGAATCTTGGGGACTTCATTTCTTTTCGACGTGGGCAGGCAACAACCTTCGCCCCTCGCAACTTGGTCTCAATCTAATCGCGCCGTTACTCATCGTTCAATTTCTTTCCCTTTAGAATTTGCGGCAGGCATTTTTCAACTATCGCCTCTCGAGTTGCTACGCAACCTTTTCGAGAAGATTTTCGCTACTTCACCGTTGGCAGGATGATGCCGAAGGTGGTGCCGCGGTTGACCTGGGTCTGGAATTCCAAGGCGCCGCCATGTTTTTCGACGATGCGCGCAGCGATGGAAAGGCCAAGGCCGGTTCCGCTGTCTTTGGTGCTGAAGAACGGGTCGAACAATCGCTTCTGCACATCCAGTGGAATTCCTTTTCCGGTATCCTGAGTTTCGAGGATGACGACCGGTTGCGGATGCCCGTTGAGACGTGCGGTTGAAGCACGCGCCCTTAAAACGACGTGGCCATGTTGATCGATGCTCTCGGCGGCGTTCTGGACCAAATTAATCAACACTTGTTTGAGTTGCTGCGGATCAGCTTCGAACGAATCGTTGGACAGCTCTTCGATACGCAAGGTAATGCCGCGTTTTTCGAGCTGCGGGGCGAGCAGGTCGCGAATGTCACGCAAAATGGGTTCGGCGGTCAGCCGTACCAATTGCGGTTCGGATGGACGCGCGAATTCAAGGAAATCTTTGACGATGCGTTCGAGACGATTGATTTCCGCGCCAATGACAACAACGTCTTCGAATTCTTCGGTGCCCTTGTTTAAACGGCGTTGGTGACTGAACAAACGCGCTTTGATGGCAGTGAGCGGGTTGCGGATTTCGTGCGCGACGCCGGCGGCGAGGACGCCGAGTGAGGCAAGCTTTTCCTGGCGCTCGATGATGGCGTGGGTTTGAACGAGCTTGAGCTGAAGCGGGGCGATCATTTCGCGATAGATGGTGACGAAGAGCCAAATCAGTGAACCTATCAGCAATCCCAATGAACCGAAGATGACCCAGCGCAGGAGCGAGATGGATTTTTGCGATTCAAGAAAAGCGGCTTCGAGAGTTGCACGGTGGGCGTCGGCGAGGAGATGGCCGAGTTCAAACAAGGGCGAGACAGTTTTTTGAGTTTCTTCGATGTGACGTATCCTGGAATCTTCGGATCGATCCGGATCGTTCAAAGCTTTGGAACTGGCGGCGTGAAACGCATCAAAGGCATTGTCGATTTCGTTCAGCAAGGAAAGTTCGCGCGCTGAATTGAGCACAGGCTTCTGTTCATTGATCCAGTTATCCAGAGCGGCGCTATCACGTTTAAATTTATCGAGAGTGCCCGGGTCGTGCCGCAGCTCAAAAGTCACGAGGTCGGTTTGCAATCCGAGGATCGTTGCCTGGAGGTGGTCGGCGATTTCAAAACTGCGCAAGTGGCCAGTGCTGAGCTGTTGTTGAAGGCGGCCGACTTCGCGCCAGCTCGAGTACGCAGCAAATCCGATGGCGCCGGCGAGGGTGATGATCACCAATGCAAACGTTACCAAACGAACTTTGAGAGCCCGGTTCATGGGTTAGATAGTTATCAATGTGGAAAGTTCCTTACCACATTTCCGCAGTGTTAAATGACATTTTACTATTTGTTACGAGGAACGGAACGAATTTCCCAACACTTGGCACGGTTAGAGCTAAATCCCTGCCATCGGTAGACGGTTTTCGTGACCGATACTAATTTGGGCGCCGAGTGACACTCTGGACTCACTGGCCGAGTTAGCTTTCTCGGCTGGAACAAGACTCGCTCGGTGCCCTTTTTATTTCGTCCGTTGTTACTTACTGTCTGCAATTTCCCGTACGCCGCTTTCCAGATTTTCGCTTCTGACATTCTTACGTTTTCTGTTCTGCGTCGGCCATTTTGCGGAGCGTGGCGAATGGGAAGATGCCGGAGTTGTGGCCGTCGCCCCACGTGGGTTGGAGACCATAGCCGCCGATGTTGTCGATACGCAGCAGAATGTACGAGCGGGGGGTCAGTTTGATTTCAGGACCTTTGTGCAGATTGCCCATCACATCCATTTCGCCTTTGCAACCGGCGCAAGGACAATACTGGCGTAGTGATTTCAACGAGAGAAAAGTTTCTTTGCCGTCGTCCCATTTGATGGCGAGTTCTTCGCCGATGGTCTGGATGTCGGTCGGGCGCATAAATCTATTTAGGGCTGAGGTGCAAATCGGGTTCGGTCCACGCGTGTTCTTTTTTATCGACGATAATGACGCGTGGGAGGAATTCGATGACGTGTCCAAATTGTTCCATAGTAACGGTCCCGGGCAGGAAGGTCGGGTCCTGGAAAAGCATTTTGCCGAATGGAATTTCGGTAGTGCCCTGGTAGAATTTGACAGTTTGATTGAGATTGGTTTGTGGAGTTTTGGTGGCATCGAAAATAATCCGATGCGACAGATGGAACGTTGGTTGTTGGATCTCCAACGACGGTGCGCCGTTGGTGTCGGTGATGAAAGTGATTTCCCACGGGCCTTTGCCTTCGCGCCGGTGCTGCATCCAACTGAAGAACACGAGGTAGAACACAACTGCGATCACAGCAGCGATGCCAGCGTGGCGAAGGAAACTGTCTTTTCCGTCTTTTTGCACGTGGCAATATTCGGCAATCGAAGGGCAAAGGAAAGTGAAAGTGCGAACCTGTTGGGTGGCCCCTGCCACTTCGATCATGGCTACGTCTTAAAAGTATTGTCGCAAAGAACGTTGCTCTTGGGTCATGCTGTCGTCGGCGTGATGAAAAGTTCTGAAATTTGGCGATGGATTGTCGTGATTGCCGGTTTGTGGACGACTACGGGGGCCTTTGCTCAAGGTGGCCTGACAAACCCGCCGCCTTTGATGGAAGTTTCGCCGGGCGTCTATCAAATCGGGCTCGTGCAACTGGACAAATCCAATAAAAGTGTTCAATTCCCTGCTGTTTTAAACATGGATCACGGGTTGATCGAGTACCTGCTCGTCACGACCCGTGGGAAAACCCATGAAAGCCTGCTGAAGACTGAGGCAGAGCCATACCATATTCATGTCGCGATGCTGTTGCTGGGCGCGAAGGGCGCGGCGCAAACGAAGGAACTGTTGAACGTACCGACGGGCGAGTATCACGTTAACACGCCCGGAGCGGCGACGAATCGGTTGGCGGCTTTGTTGAAGGGGGATCCGATTCGGATCGAGTTGGTTTGGACGAATGCAAATGGCGCGCGCGGAGCGACGCACCCTACCGTTAGCACGAACGCGGCCGAGGATTGGATTACGGATTTGCAAACGGGAAAATCCGCGGCGCGCGGAACGTGGGATTACAATGGGTCGCGAGTTGTCGATGGCATATATATGGCGCAACAGCAGGGCTCAATTGTGGCCGTTATCGACGATGTGGATGCGATGGTGAATAATCCGCGCAAGGGACATGAGAACGATCAGGTTTGGGAGGTTCGCACCAATACGGTGCCGAAATTGAACGGGAAGGTGTTGGTCAGGTTCAAATTAGGCAGTAAGGTACGCAACTGACCACACGCGGAGGAAACGCCACGCCGCATCGCCAAGATGCAGGCTTGAAACTTTTGGGCTAAAACGGGTTTAATATGGTAGGCAGGTACCCGACTTTTTCACGAACGACGGAATTATTTGATTAGAACTATAGATACAAATGCCAGCATTCGCTTACAAAGCACGTAAACGCTCCGGGGAAGTGGTGACAGGTGTTCTGGAAGTGGCCGACCGCAGTGCGGCGCTGCTCCAGATCGATCGCCTTGGCCTATTCCCTATCGCCGTCGATATGCCCAAAGGTGCGGCGGCGGCTGCTGCATTGGCCGACAAGGGCGGTGCGACGAAGGGGAGCATGGATTTTCTGCCGCCCGCATTGCGCAATATCGTCAATCGCAAGCGCAAACCTAAGATGCAGGAGTTGGCGACGTTCACGCAACAGCTCGCAAACCTGCTCAAAGCCGGCATGCCGCTGACAACGGCGCTTAACAGCATGACGTATCTGACGAGCAAAGGAATTTCGGCGGATGTCGCCAAGCAGCTCAAGCAGGACGTCATGGAAGGTAAAGGTCTTTCGGATGCGATGGCCAAGCAGCCGGTTATTTTCTCGAATCTCTACATCAACATGGTAAAAGCGGGCGAGCAGTCCGGCGCGCTGGAGGATGTGTTGCGCCGGATGGCGGATCACTTCACGCGCTTTGCGGAAGTGCAGGCGAAGTTTAAGTCGGCGCTGATCTATCCAGCATTCGTTTTGATGGTCGGCATCGGCATTGGTATTTTCTTCATGACCGTAATGTTGCCGAACTTTTTGAAGTTGTTTGATGGCTTCAAGATTCCCCTGCCCCTTGGCAACGCGCATGTTGATCGGGTTGAGTAACTTTTTCCAACATTGGTGGTGGCTGATACTGGCGGTGGTCTCGACGGCGGTGTTGGTGTTTTACCGATTCAGCACGACGGAGCACGGGAAGCGAGCGATCGATCAATGGAAACTTTCCGTGCCAATCGTCGGAAAGGTGATGCGCTTAAATTTATTCGGACAATTCGCGCGCACACTGGCGACGTTGTTGCACAACGGTGTGCCGGTCCTGACGGCCTTGGAAATCACCGAGCAAATCATCCCGAACCGAATCGTGAAGGAAGCGATTGCGCAAACGCGACGCGAGGTCACGGACGGAAAAACGATCGCGCAACCATTGGCGCGCAGCAAAGTGTTTCCGCAGTTGATGGTCGACCTGATTAAAATCGGCGAAGAAACTGGTAACGTGCCCGGCTCGCTCGCGAACGTGGCGGACACTTACGAGAACGAGTTGAATATCGCGTTGCGCGTGATGACGAACATGATCGAACCGGTGATCATCGTCATTATGGCGATGGGTGTCGGCTTCTTGCTGGTCAGCGTGTTGTCAGCCATGTTTGCAATTACGTCGAACATTGGCATGAAATAACACAAGTCCGCCACTTACGTTGCCGACTACTTAATTGATGCATTTTCACAAGAGCACATTTCACAAAGCGTTTACGCTGATCGAAATCATGGTCGTGGTTGCGATCATGGGCCTGATTCTCGCAATGGGTATGCCATCGATCGTGAGAAGTTTGCGCAAAGAAGGAATGCGCAAAGCGGTGGATGATATCATGGAGGCGTGCAAGGCGGCGCGGTCGGATGCGATTATCCACCAGAAAACGGCTGATTTGGTTTTGCATCCCGTCGATGGGACGATTTCGGCCCCGGGGTTCAAGGAAGCCACGCTGCCGAGCAATATTGAAATTCAAATCCTCGGCGTGAATTTCGTGCAATTCGAACGTGCTGACGAAGCGAAGGTTCATTTTTTTCCCAACGGCACAAGCGACGAGTTCACGATTGTTTTGCAAGACGACCAATTGCAAACGCGGAAAATTTCTCTCGATGTGATGACCGCGTTGCCGGACGTGGAGGCGATTAGATAAATGAAAGTTAAAGGTCAAATACTAAGGGCTAAAGGAACACGCGCGTTCACCCTTATCGAAGTGGTCGTCGCGGTGGGGGTGTTTTTCATGGCGATGTTTGCAATCCTCGGGGTCATGAGCCAATGCATTCGCGCCGTAGGAAGTTTGCAAAAAGATTCGCCGACAGCGGGAATGGTTGCAGCGATGGCGACGTCCGTTGATAAGTGGGAAGAAGGGTCTGATTCCGGGGATTTCGGCGATTTTTATCCGGATTATACGTGGGAGACAACCACCAATCGTTTTACCGGCATCACGCCGGGTGATGACGGTAATCAGCCGCCGGTTTTTGAATTGGACATCATCGTGAAACACAAAGGAGAGGTGGCATCGGCATTGAGCGTGTTGCACTACTCGCCGAATTCGCCGATGAAAAGCGGGTTCGGACATTGATGAAACTTTTTACTCACAAATTGAAACACGACGGCCGCAAGCGATCGCTCCTGGCGTTTACGCTGCTGGAACTTCTTGTCGCGATGACGCTCTTCACGCTGGTGCTGGTGTCGATTTTTCAATGTTGGAAGTTGATCGCAAATGGTTCAAAAGTCGGACTCGAAGCGGCAGCGAGTGCGCAACGAGCGCGCACCGGAATCTTGACGATCCAGGCAGCGTTGCAGACCGCGCAAATGTCGCTCGGCAGTTTGGACTATTACACGTTTGAGGCGGACACGAGCGGCAAGTTCGCAGCGCTGGCGTTTACGGCGCGATTGCCGGACAATTTTCCCGGCTCATCGCTGTTTGGTGACTCAAGCACACGCCGCATCACCTTCCAGGTGGAACGCGGGCAGGATAACAAAAACAACCTGGTCATGACACAGTGGCCGTTGTTGGTCGCCGTGACGAAAGATGCCACGCCCTACCCTATCGTGCTGGCGCGGGATGTCAGCGTGTTCAACATCGAGTTTTGGTCGGACAAAGAAAAGGATTGGGTGACTGAATTTCTGGACACGAACCAGATCCCCAAGCTCATGCGGGTTGCCCTGGGGGTTGGTTATTCGGCGCATGATTGGAATCGACCGCAGCAACTCGTCACGCGCGTAGTTGCGCCAGCAGCATCAGCCCATTGAAGACAAGAATTACAGTTGAATCTCGCAACTCGAATGGTCAACGCGGCGTCGCGTTGATCATGGTGATGATTATTATCCTGACGCTATCCGCGATTGTGGGCGGGTTTGCCTATGCGATGAAGATTGAGATGACGCTGGCGCGCAATTCGGATTATGACAACGACATGATCTGGATGGGACGATCAGGGGTCGAATTGGCGCGCTTTTTGATAACACTGCGTCCTCAAGGGCAAAACATTGATGCGCTCAACCAACCGTGGGCAGGTGGGGTAAGCGTGGCCAATGATACGCTGGCAAAGGTGCCGACTGACAATATTGAATTATTTCCCGGCAAGATTTCGTACAAGATCACCGACCTTTCATCCAAGTTCGACATCAACATGGTCGTAAATCCCGGGTATCCGCAGAACCTTGTTGTTTTGCAGAATGCCTTGAATCAGATGGGCGTGACGGATTCCGGGTTGGTGCAAACCATTGTCGATTCCATTCAAGACTGGGTCGGCCCTCGCAGCGGACATGCGCGTCTGAGCGGCGCCAAGGACGACTATTACATGAACCAACAACCTCCGTATTATTGCAAATCCGGGTGGATTGATGATATCAACGAACTGCTCCTCATCAGGGGCATCAACGAGCATCCGGAAATTTTCTGGGGCTCGAATTCAACCAACCACACGACTTCCGCTTACCAATTAAAGGCACAAAACAGTCCATTTTTGCGGGATCGACAACAACCAAATTATCCGTTCGGACTGAACGACATTTTTTGCGCGGGTGGCATTCAGCTTAATGTGAATACGGCGAAGCCAAATGTTCTGCAAATGATCCCCGGCATGAACGACATGATGGCTGAAGATGCGCAGAAACGGCGCGCAGGGGTCGATGGAGTCGATGGCAATGAAGACGACGCTCCGTTCACGAGCCCACAGGATATTTTTCAGTCGTTTCAAGGCGCAGGTCCCGCGCCCGCACCCGGAGGCGCGCAATTCGGCGCGTTGGGCCAATTGCTCGGTGTTACCAGTCATCTGTTCCAGGTGAAGGTGGATTGCGAAATTAATGGTTACAAAAAGGAATACACCGCAATTCTTCGCCGCGTTCCGAACAAGCCCACCGAATTGCAAGTGCTTCAGTTTTTTTGGAAATAGCGCGCCACTCCGCGGTTGTTTTCATTGACTTCTCAACTGGTAAAAATTCTCATAGGCACGAATTCCTGCCGCGATAGAATCGCCGGGAACACCTATGACCAGGAGAACCTTCGGTTTTGTTATAAGCCTGTTTCTGCTCGCTGCGGCCCCGTGGCTGCACGGTCAGACTCAGCTGATCGTCAATGGCGGTTTTGAAAATGGGCCGGACAATCCGAACCCATGGGTGTTGGAGGACTCGATCGTTTCGACCCCGTCCGACGCCACCTACGCGCGGAGCGGGACATATTTTCTGTGGCTCGGTGGCCTGGCGCCATGGTTCGATGACGCTTATCAATTCGTGACGCTACCCACCGGACTGTCCTCAGCGACGCTCTCGTTTTATTACAACGTGAATACTTTCGAGGGCACGACCACAGCGAAGGACTTCTTTTCAGCAAGCATCCGCAACACAAGCGGAAGCACACTGGCGACGATCACAAACTTGTCCAATGTGAACGCGGACTTCGGTGTTGGCAGCGCCTTTTACCATCAGCAAACATTCAACCTCCTGCCCTACGCCGGACAAACGGTTGCCATATATTTTGAGAGCCAAAACGACAATTCGGCTGAAACGAGTTTTTTCATCGATGACGTCAGCGTCGCGGTGACGTTCGCAAGTGGACCAGCGGATTTAACGCCGCAAAATGTTTCTGTCTCGCCGACGACCGCCCTCGCCGGTGGAACCGTGACGGTGAACTACACCGTCGCCAATGCGGGTGGGGTCGCGGCGCCAGCAAGTCACACGAAGGTTGTCATCAAAGACCCGGCCAACAACGTTTTCACCCAACAAATTTTTCCGACCGCTGCCGTCGGGATTGGAGGCACGACCAATGAAAGTCATACGATGGGTTTGGTCGGAGCCATTGCCGGATCTACAACGTCTACGTGACCGTCGATGCCAACAGCGAAGTGACGCAGACCAATACCAGCAACGATACCAGCATAGCGGTGCCGCTCACAGTGGTCGCGCCGGCGGGATTGATCATCAACCCGATCTACGATTCAACCATCACGAGCGATCCGAATTCCGCCACGATTCAAAACACGATCAATACGGCGGTTCAGCAGTATGAAGGATTATTTTCCGATCCCATCACTGTGAACATTTTGTTTTCGAAAACAAATACGGGGCTCGGGCAAAGCTTTACGTTTCTCAGCGGCGTGAGCTATTCGACTTTTCTGACCGCGCTGACTTCGGATTCAAAGACTACGAATGACGCCGTTGCGCTGGCCAACCTGCCGGTTAGCGCGAACAACCCGGTCAATGGCAACGCTTCGATGTTCTTGACCCTCGCGAATCTGCGAGCGTTGGGATTGAGTGGCACATCATCCACGAATTACGACAGCCATATCTTTCTGAATCTTTCAATTATTAATCTGAGCCGATCGAGCATTGACCCGTCGAAATATGACCTGATGGCGGTGGCACAACATGAAATTGATGAAGCGCTCGGGTTGGGCTCGTCGCTCAACGGACTCGCTAACGGCTCTCCTGCTCCCACAGGGCCGGTGCACGTTATGGACTTGTTTCGATATGACCAGAACGGCGCGCGCAGTTTCAACACGTCGAGCACTGCCCAAGCATACTTTTCCATGGATGGCGTGACAGACCTGGCGCGTTTCAATCAAACGCAGAACGGGGATTTTCAAGATTGGTACAGCCCGGGTGGCCAAACGCCACGAGTCCAGGATGCGTTTGGAACGCCCGGAGCTACGCCGAACCTGGGCGTCGAACTGATCGCGCTGGATGCAATTGGTTACAACCTAGTGAGCGCAGTTCCAGTTCCGAGAATCATCAACGCTTCGAAAAGCGGCAACACGATCGCGCTGACCTGGACGTCACAGGCGAATTTGAATTATCAACTGCAATATAAAACCAACGTGGCGCAGGTCGGATGGTCAACCTTGGGGAGCGCGATCAAGGCCACAAGTTCCACCACGAGTGCTTCGGATACGATTTCCGCAACGCAACGTTATTACCGTGTCGCTGTGTTGACAGCGTCGTCTTCGATTGTGTCCAGGCTCGCATCCGAACCGCCGGTCATCAGTGTGGCGACGAATTATTATCGGCCTTTTTAGACCACCGCACGCCGCGCAAGCTCTTCCAGCGTAAAACATTCAGCAGGCATGCGAAGTGCTTTAGCAATTGCCAGAAATGATTGGCAAGAGAGTGTTCGCTTTGGTCCTCGGGATTTGCGGGATGTTGGTTTCCGGAAACATCGCGATCGCCCAAACCCAATTAGTCGGTAACAGCGGTTTTGAAACGGGAATCGCCACTCCGTGGGTACTGGGCGGATCGGTCGTTGCGAACAACGGTTACGCTCACAACGGCACTTATTTGCTTTGGCTCGGCGGCATGTCTCGCTGGAACGACTCCGCATATCAGACAGTGACTATCCCGATGGCGATTTCGTCGGCCACTTTGTCGTTCTATTACAATATTAGCAGCGCCGAAACGAACACGTCGGCTCTCGATACTTTCACCGCCACGATTCAGGACACGAACGGCGCTGTGCTCGCGACCATCGGAAACTGGTCAAACCTCAATCGCGATCCAGCTCCGGGCAATCCGAATTATCACCAGCAAATCTTTAACCTCACCGCCTACGCGGGCAAAACGGTTCGGATCGCTTTCGCCAGTCAAAACAACGCCACGTTGGTCACCAGCTTTTTTGTCGACGATGTCACGGTGCAAACGACAGCCGCAACTGGCCCAGCCGATTTGATGCCACAGAAAATATTCCTCATGCCAACTCCAGCCCTGGCCGGCGGTCAACTTACCGTGATGTATACAGTCGCGAACATTGGGGGCACGGCTGCACCAGCGAGCCATACGAAGATTCAAGTCATCGATTCAGCCAACAACGTTTTGAACCAGCAGATTTTCTCGACTGCTCCCGTGGCTACAGCCGCTTCGACCAACGAAATGCATAACATGAGTTTGGTTGGTGCAACCGCGGGCAGTTACACCGTCGTCGTCACAGCGGATTGCAATGGTGAGGCGGGTCAAACGAACAGGAGCAACGACGTAAGCACGCCTGCGCCTCTGACGGTGCAACCAGGTGCCGGTCTGGTCATTCATCCCATTTACGATGCGACGATTACCAACGACCCGAATTCTGCGGTGATTCAGAACGCCATTAATGCCGCCATCGCAAGTTACGAGTGGCAGTTTTCCGATCCGATCACCGTGAACATTCAGTTTTCCAAAATGACGAATGGACTCGGGCAAAGTTCAACTTATGGGGGCACGATTGCGTATTCAGATTTTGTGACAGCCCTTGCGGGTGATTCAATGACGACCAATGACGCGATTGCTCTGAATTATTTGTCGGCAGGCACGGGTAATCCGGTCAACGGCAATCCATCCATCACGTTGACCACCGCGAATCTGCGTGCGCTCGGCATCAATGTGAGTCCCCCAAATAATCAGCTGGACAGCTACATCGCGTTGAATTTTTCGATCATGAACCTGACGCGCGCGAACGTAGATCCAACCAAATATGATCTATCGTCGGTGGTGCAGCATGAGATCGATGAGGCGCTCGGCCTTACATCGTCGTTGAACAACTTGAATAATGGTGCGCCAACTCCGACCGGTGCCATCCGCGTGATGGATTTGTTCCGCTATGATCAATACGGAGCGCGCAGTTTTAACACGGCATCGAATTCCCAATCATACCTATCGATTGATGGCGGCACGACGGACCTCGTTCGCTTCAATCAAACGCAAGTCGGCGATTTCCAGGATTCGGTACAGCGGCACCGGTCACACGCCACGCGTGCAGGATGCATGGGGCATGCCGGGCGCAACGCCAAATCTCGGCGTGGAACTGATCGCTTTGGACGTGAGCGGATACAATCTCGTTTGCGCGATTCCAAAGCCGGAAATCGTCAGCATGGTCCCGAGCGGTAACAACATGAACGTGACTTGGGCCTCCGAACCGAATCTCAGCTATCAATTGCAATCCAAAGCGACCCTGCTCGGCGGATGGATTAACCTGGGAAGCCCGGTCACCTCGACCAGCACGACCACGACCGCAGCCGCAGCCATGACAACAGCGCAATCATTCTTTCGAGTGGTTTTGATGAATGGTTCACAAACGTCCTCAATGAAGCCCTCGACGGTGTCGCGCGCAACAGCATCGATGAACCGCCAACGTTCAGCGATGCACGAGTTGCCGCCGCAAAGTCACGCGCAGCCCTGACCGCCTTGACTTGCGAAAATGCCCAAAGGGCTTTAATACGGCGGAGTGAATCCATACACAAAGCTGGTTTCGAATTTCTCAAACGCAGTCAAAGAAGGCCGCTCGCTTCCGCTCGGCGGAATTCCAAAAGCCGCCCGACCAACCATAAAACCTGACGCACCGAAAGCGTTGTTTTTCGCGCCGCATCCGGATGATGAAACAATTAGCGGTGGATTAGCTCTGCGTTTGTTGCGCGAAGGGCCTTGGAACGTCCTCGACGTCGCCGTGACGCAGGGGAGCAACAAGGAACGACAGGCCGGACGATTACAGGAGTTGAAGGCCGCATGCGATTACCTGGGCTTAGGCTTAATCCAGACAGCGCCGAACGGTCTTGAGAAAGTAACGCCTGCCACGCGCGAGAAAGATTCGACGCATTGGGCGAGCATGGTGCAAGTGACGCGCAAAATCCTGGTCGAACAAAAGCCGCGCGTGATCATGTTCCCGCATGTATTGGATTGGAACGGAACACACATCGGCGTGCATCACCTCGTGATGGACGCGTTGAAAGCGGAGCTATCGATCGATTGCTTTCTGGTCGAGACAGAATTTTGGGGACAAATGGCGGCTCCTAATTTGATGGTCGAATATTCCGAGCAAGACGTCGCTGATCTGATTGCCGCGACTTCCTTCCATGTCGGCGAGGTCAACCGCAATCCCTATCACCTGCTGCTTCCAGCCTGGATGCAGGACA
Organism: uncultured Verrucomicrobiae bacterium; assembly: GCA_963702845.1. GTDB lineage: Bacteria > Verrucomicrobiota > Verrucomicrobiia > Limisphaerales > Palsa-1400 > JAICXV01. Next base: position 4,001,098 of record OY969763.1, read on the forward strand.
ACGTGCGGCGCGGAACGGAGTTGGTCGGTGGCCAGGGTGGCGCTGCCCCACAGTTCGTGTTCGCACAGCTCTTTCGAATCGGACGCTGGCGCAATGGCGCGGCGGAATGGTTCAAGGCGCAGTTTTTGCCAGCATCGCAAAACGCGGCAAGTTTGTTTCAATGAGCGAACTGGCCATCGTCGCGATCGGCTCGAACCTCGGGCACACCCGCGAACTGGTGTTGCGGGCCATGGATCGGCTGCAGGAATTTTCGGACGAACCGATGTTGCGATCGTCCCTTTACGAAACCGCTCCTGTCGATTGTCCTCCGGGGTCGCCGAATTTCCTGAATGCTGTTGTCGTATTTGAACCGCGTCCCGACGAAACGCCGGACTCCCTTTTGCAAAAACTGCAAGCGCTCGAGAAAGAATTCGGTCGTCAGCCCAAGAAAATCCTCAACGAATCGCGCCCATTGGACTTGGATATAATCGCTTTTGGCCAACGCAACTTGAGTAGTCCGCAGCTTACCCTGCCCCACCCTCGCGCGCATTTGCGGCGGTTCGTTCTGGAACCGTTAAGTGAAATTGCGCCGGAATTAGTGTTGCCCGGGCAAACGAAAACAGTTGCCGTCCTGCTGCAGGAATTGCGTTGATATAGCGCGCCAGCGTCTTGGAGTGCGGCTCCAGTCCGTGCAAGCCGACCGCATGATTGTCTCCGTGTCTCATGTCTCAGGCGCCGCAGGGGTGAGACAATTCAATTTTGTCTCAGGCCCTTGGCCCCTGAGACATGAGACAACTTACTAAAGCAGGTTGATAACACGTTCTGTAAGTCGTTGATAAGAACATGGCGATTCACGACTTGTCTCCTGTCTCCGTGTCTCCGAGGGCAAGCGCCCGGAGACAAATTCTGTTTTGTCTCGGGCTCCGCTCGCGGAGGCGCTTCAGAGTTAGGGTGGCGACATGTGCGCAATGACCCAGGCAAGATCTCGCGCGGGCGCAGGTGGCGCAGGTGGGGCAAACGGCAAGCCTTGCCGGTAAATCTGGGTAATGGGCTTTGCCGTGCTTCCATCCATCCATTTATGGATATCTGAATGCCCGTCGGCAAACGTGATACAACAAGATTGATTGTGAAAAGAAGCGGGCAAATCCAGCCAGTCATTGGTATCGGTTCCCGAGCGCACTGGAACGAACCACCCATCATTGATGCTGTCGGGATGCTCTTCCAGCATCGTGAACGTCGTCGAGGGCCTGCTGATCTCGGTGTGGCGAAAAAAACTGTGGTAGGCCGTGCTCCCGGTAAAGGGAATGGAACCGACAAAGCCATTCATCGAATAAGTCCTCAGGCGCAGGGCCTGTCCCGGAGCCGCACTAAAATCTGCCGGGCAGCGATAAATCCTCACGTTTTGGGCCGTGTAGGGAAGAAGAGAACCCTGGACCAACAACGCCACGTTGGTGTTATCGCTATTGGCCCCGGACCAGTCCTGAAGTCCCCTGATCCAGCTTCCCGGCGGTGAGTTAGGCGGATTGAGCGGCAAAATGTTCTGGGCGTCCCCAACATACAGGGTCCACGCCACTGCCAGTTGTTTTGTATTGCTAAGACAAGCTATCGTGTAAGCCTTTTGTTTTGCCCGGTTGAGCACGGGCAGCAATAACGCCGCTAGACTGGCAATTATTGCTATGACCACCAGCAGTTCGATAAGAGTAAACCCGTCTCGATTTCTCCTATCCATTATCAAAGGCTTAATTGTTTTCCTAACCGTTCTAACATTTAATATGCGACAACAATTCGCATATTTGTAACAGGCGAACAAGCACTCAATCGCAGTCAATTCTACAGCAAAGAAATGTTGCGTGTTTCATCAGGCCAAAGCGCCGGTCGGCGGCCCACTCCAAGACGATCCGCGCGGTTCTTGTCTCAGTGTCTCATGTCTCAGGCACCGCAGGGGTGAGACAAATTAAGTTTTGTCTCAGGTCCTTGGCCCCTGAGACATGAGACATGAGACATGAGACATGAGACATGAGACACGAGACAACTTACTAATGAAGGTTAATAACACTTTCTGTAAGTCGTTGATTAGAACATGGCGATTTACCGACTTGTCTCCGTGTCTCCTGTCTCCGAGGGCAAGGGCCGGAGACAAATCTGGTTTTGTCTCCGCCTCCGGTGGTCGGGGACAGGAGACAAGAGACAAGTTCGCCCTTTTTGCGGCGAGGCTCCTGCCGACTTACAAAGGCTCCGCGTAAAATCGCAAGTTATCAGGCGTGGCAACGTCCATCACGTCGAGGTCTGCGAAGTCCCGAAGAATATCGTCAATCCCATACTAAAAACCATCCGGGCTGGTCGTTGGAATACTCGCGTGGGATATGTGCACCAGGTCGCTCCTCACGATAGAACTCCGCTCGAAGCTCGCGTGCCCAGGCCGCGATGACTGTCTCATCGACAGGCCCTGCCACGAAGACACAATCACTGTAAGGCTCCAACTCATTCTCTGCATCCACATACTCTCCAACCGGAATCACGCAGCGATTGACTCCTGGCTCTGTGCTCAATCTGGTCAGTGTCTCCTTGAAGTCAGCCTTACTGGGATGCGGCTCAAGATTCGGGGCGAGGCAATAATTACCCGCACACTTGGAAAAGAACTCATCGATCGAAAGGTATGCGACGTGATGGGGTCTCGTGCTTTTGGAGTGGGGCATCCGTAGCCCGCCTGTCCGACTCGTCGTCGTTGTTGGAATGGGGGCATCATCTCCGTAAAAAGGCGACGCCGGGAATTGCCAGCCTACCATCGCCTGCAATGTCTGATGCAGGAGCTTCAACTTTTCTCTGAATCCTGGTGGGGAACCATGCACCTGGCCCCTCGACGCCATGCTCCGGGATCCGACCTCCAACTCCGTAATCCACTGAAGGCCGTCACACAGGTGCAAATCGCCGAGCGTCGGAGGCCACGACCAAACATCAATCTCGTCGCAAACTTGCCAAAACTTCTCCCATTGTTCAGCCGTGGGAGTCATCGACTCGTCCCAGTCTCGTGAGTTATTAGAAAAACCGGGTAGCATGAAAGTGAGGTGGCCGCTCTGCCAACAAAAGCTATTAGGACCATCAGGTGGCCACCCTTGAAGACCATGCTTTAGTCTGACTGGCTCCAACAATTTTGACGAATTCATATTAGTGCGCGATGCCACCTAACTAAATTATTATGTATTACTTCTTTCCGCCTAAGTTCATAAGTGAACGTTAAAGGAGGAGGAAAACTTTCCCTGTTTTTGTTCGTGTGTGTTTGTCGATGGAGCGTAGTTGCGGCACCCAGCGCGGTGCAATCGTAAACTTCTGCGCTGCCTGGATTGCGGGAGTTTAGCTGAAGGCGCTCGATTTGTCTCCGTGTCTCCTGTCTCAGGCACCGTAGGGGTGAGACAAGAGACAAACTTTATAAAGCAGGTTGATAACACTTTCTGTAAGTCGTTGATCAGAACATGGCGTTGGCGATTCACGACTTGTCTCCGTGTCTCCGAGGGCAACAGCCGGAGACAAATCTGGTTTTGTCTCCGCCTCCAGTGGTCCGGAGACAGGAGACAAGGAGACAACTCAACAGGCCAGCTAGTCCTCGTCGCTCCGTTTACTTCCTCGTCGCCAGCCGTTTCGACCGCTGGTTACGCTGGACCATGGCTGGATAGAAATTCCAGACCACGTTAACGAGACCCACTCCTATCGCCAGCAATGGGTCCGCAGATATTCCTAGGTACAAGGCCACCGGCAGGCTGATGACAAAGGCCGCGGTGTGAATGAATTCCGCTCTCCTGGTGTTGTTATCGTATTGCGCTAAACCGCTCCGTGTCCCGTCGAAGATCAATCTGTCGTAGAGCAATCTCTTGCTGATCCGTGGGTTCCAGACCGTCCGCCGGAGGAGCGTCCTGAACAGCTCGATCCTCAAAATCTTGCAGGCGGATGCGAATGATTTCGAACGCACGGCTTCGTAGTAGGAGTCGGGAAGCAGCCGATACATGGGCCAGGCGAAGCCGATGACAAAGATACTCAGTATGTAAAAATTCAGGAGAATTGACTCAAGCAGGATTGCACCCAATGAAGCCGGCTGAGAGTGTTCGACCATCCAGGGACACCAGCAGCGAGGCCCGCCACAGCATGAAGGCCGACAACGCGCTCGATAGAATTTGCAGCGAGAGGATTCTAAACCTTGTCACTGTCAACTGTGCCTCCAAATGGCGCAAGGATCTGGCAATCCGGTCGCCTGACGTTTCAGCTCAGCCAGTGACAAAAGAATACCGCAGCCGAAGCGAATGCCAAGCTTCGTGGCGAATTACCAGCGGCACACCTTGTCTCCGTGTCTCATGTCTCCGGCCACTGCACCCTGAGACATGAGACACGGAGACATCCGCTGAAGACCGGTCAAAGTGGCTTCGCGTAAATCCGCTCCATCTTCCCCAACGGATCCACAATCGTTATTCCCTCTTTATCAAACCGCGCCGTTACAGGAGCGCCTTTGCCCTCTTGCATATATTTGAAGTTCAAATCCCGCACTATCGCCGCAGCGTGAACAATCGCCACGACAATCCGTGCATCTTCCGCCGTCGGATAAATCTCCGCAAGTTGCTCGCGTTTTTCGTTCGAAAATTTGCTGCGGCAGACTGCGGCCAGGCCGACGGTGAGACTGTCGACGCCGTAGCCGATGTAAGCTTTGCTGCCGTCGGGCCGGACAACATCGCGCGTGAAATGATTGTTCGATGTGCGACTGCCACCGCCTTTATTCCACCAGCGAAAACCGCGATATTGTTGATCGCTTTCCACCTTGCCATCGGCACCCAAAATTTCGTGGCCTTGATTCACCGGCCCTTCGAAGTCCGGAGGCGTGATCCAGTTGTTGTGGAAATTGATGCTCATCCCGTTCTCGAAATCGACCCGCACCTGAACGGCATCGTAGGCATTGATCTTGTCGCGAACGAGCCGTTGTTTCTGCCCAACAGCCGTCAGCGAAACCGGTTTGCTATTGTAATAATGCCAAATCAAATCGACCCAGTGCGGCCCAACATAGCTGAACGGATCGCTCTGCTCCGCCCACTTGAACGTGCTGGTAGAAACTTCGAGCGGCTCTTCCAGATACGCCGTGCCGTAGAGCGGTGCGCCGATGCGATTCTTGATATCATCGCGAATACGCAGGTGGTCCGGATCGTAACGCTTGTGCATATCCACCGCGACGATCAGGTTTTTCTTTTTCGCGAGCTCCACAATTTCATCCGCTTCGTGGATGTTCAGGCACATCGGTTTTTCGGTGATGACATGCGTGCCGTTGTTGAGCGCGGCGAGGATGACTTCGGTGTGCAGATTATCGGGCGTGGCAACGGCCATCACATCGAGGTCTGGAACGTCGCGCAGAATATCGAGCCACGGTGTTTTGCCAAAATAGGTTTTGGGCGCTTTCCCGGTTAGCTCTTTATAAGTCTGTTGCGCCCGTTGCGCAGACGCTTCAGAGCGCGTCGCGACCGCGACCAATTCAAATTCAATCGGCGCGAGATCGCGCGTCCATTTGTCGAGCCCCACTCGCGCAAGTTGCGACGCGATGCCGAATCGCTGAAGATCGGCGTAAGCGCGCATGTGAACGTCGCCGCCGAACATGCCGGCGCCAACAAGTGCAATCTTTACTCTGCCTTCCATTTCGACAATTAAGAGTTAGAACGTAAGAATTAAGAAGTGCAAAATTACCTGATAGGGCCGCTGCTCAACGGCGCTGCGATTGTCGTTGCCGTCGCCGTGGCATTGCTCACGCGCAAATCCATCCCGGCGCGGCACCAGGGCAATCTGCGCGTGATCTTCGGCGCGGCCATTGTTTGGTTTGGCCTCAAGCTGACCTGGTCGAGTCTCACCGGCAGTTTCGGTTTTTGGATGAAACAACTGATGACCATCCTGCTCGCGATGGCGCTGGGCAAGATCATCGGCAGAATTTTGCACCTGCAAAAACTCTCCAATTCGATCGGTCGTTTCGCTAACCGCCTCATGGAATCCCGCGTGTCTGGCCCCCGACCTTCGACGTCCACTCAACCGAACTTCAACGAAGGCTTTCTCGTCGCGACCGCACTATTTTGCGCCGGACCGCTCGCGATTCTCGCTTCAGTCCAATCCGGCGTCGAAGGATTTGCGCCTATATTCATAGTCAAAGCCGCCCTGGATGCATTGGCCGCAATGGCATTCGCCACAACCTTCGGCTGGAGCCTTGCGATGTCAGCGATTCCGGTGGTGGCCTTTGAACTGGCGATCATTCGGCTCGTTCAACAACTCATTCCCTGGGCTCACAACCATCCGCAGCCGCTCCTCGAATCAATCTTGGCCACCGACGGCCTGCTTATTTTCAGCGTCGCATTAATCATTCTGCAGCTAAAAAAAGTGGAAATCGCCGACTACCTTCCAAGCCTCGCATTGGCACCACTGCTAACCTGGCTTTTCAACAGGTAGCGCTTATGAACGTCTGTCGTCAGAGAAGAATAATCGCAATAGCCGCAGGTCTGGCCTATTTGATTATCGTGCTCGCCCTCCTTCTCGGCGTATATACATCGGAGCCGATCGGAAACACTGGAGGCACGGTCTCCTTGAATTTCCTCACCTACACAAACGATGCTCGGGGCCGGTCATGCGCATCATGTGTACTTTCGAATTCAACCCCGCTGAAAATCCAAATTGTGGTAGCTATGGTCATCCCTCACGAACACGGTCCTTCCGTTACTACGGGGCAAATTCTGAACCAACGAACCGTATTGTATCCGGGTCGAACCTTTATTCTTAGCCCGCTGATACCAAAAGAAAGATCCACGTTTCAAGTCATCTATTCTGATTACGATGTGCGAAACGATTTGCTTCTCTTCGCGCAACGAATGCATTTATTGCGACTGTGCCCAAATAGCTGGAAGCAATCGCGAGGAGTTGCGCACCTTGTGAATACTGAGATTCCAGCGCAATAACCCAACGGACCAAGCACCTACTCCAGTGGGACTATTTTTCGCAAAATAATTATTGCGTGCCCGCTCCCAGCCTCTACGATTGAAACCCTGTTCGTCAGAAACCGAAGCCCAGTTCGCAAAAACAAACAGCTTCAACTGACTTATTTCGAATTCAAACTATGAAACATGGCATTTTGCTACATGAATCTCACGACGATGTCGGTGTCGCCGTTGAGGATTTGAAAAAAGGAAGCACCGTCGGCGCGTTGACCCTCGAAGGAAAAGCCGCTGGAAAAGTAAAACTTCTCCACAACGTTCCGCTCGGTCACAAAGTCGCTCTTCGCGACCTCGCCAAAGACAAACCCGTCATCAAATACGGCCGTCCCGTGGGCAAAGCCGTCGCCGACATCAAGCGCGGCGCACATGTCCACACCCACAACGTCAAAACCCTGAGGTGGTCAGTATGATCAATCCAAAAAATCTTAAATTAACCGGCTACAAGCGCGCGAACGGTGCCTACGGCATCCGCAATCACGTTGTCATTCTCCCCGTCGACGACATCTCCAACGCTGCCGCAAACGGCGTCGCTGCCCTCATCAAAGGCACGATGGCCCTGCCCCATGCCTACGGACGTCTCCAATTCGGCGAAGATCTGGAACTGACCTTCCGCACACTCGCCGGCACTGGCCGCAACGCTAACGTCGCTGCCGTCATCGTTATCGGCATCGAACCTGTCTGGACCGATCGCATCGTCAAAGACATCGCTCGCACCGGCAAACCCGTCGCTGGCTTCACCATCGAACGCACCGGTGACCTGATGACCATCGCCAATGCCGCACGCAAAGCGCAGGAATTCGTCCAATACGCGACCGAACTCCAACGCGTCCCGTTCCCGATCAACAAACTCGTCATGAGCACCAAGTGCGGCGAGTCCGACACCACCACCGGCCTTTCCTCTTGCCCGACCGTTGGTCGCGTGTTCGAACGCTTGGAAAAATGCGGCGCGACCATGATCTTCGGTGAAACCAGCGAACTCACTGGCGGCGAAGACATCATTCAATCCCGCTGCGTCAGCCCGAAAGTCCTCGCTGGCTTCAATGCCATGTTCGAAGACTATACGAACCTGATTAAAGGCCAGGGCGTTGACCTCCTCGGTTCACAACCCACCGAAGGCAACATCCGCGGCGGACTCACCACCATCGAAGAAAAAGCGATGGGCAACATCCAAAAAATTGGCCGTTGCAAAGTTCAATCTGCGCTCGAACCCGCGTTCGAACCCAAAGGTCCGGGACTGCATTTCATGGATTCATCCAGTGCAGCCGCCGAAATGATCACCCTTTGCGGCGCCGGCGGTTCAGTCGTGCATTACTTCCCGACTGGCCAAGGCAACGTCATCGGTAACCCGATCGTTCCCGTCATCAAACTCACCGGCAACCCGCTCACGACTCGGACAATGTCCGAACACGTCGACGTCGATGTCACCGGCATTCTCCGCATGGAAATGAACCTGGACCAAGCCGCTGACCACGCGTTGGAAGTGCTCCAACGCACCATCAACGGCCGATTCACTGCTGCCGAAGCCTTGCGTCACGACGAATTCGTCCTGACCAAACTCTACCGCAGCGCCTAAGGTAGGGACGGTCGCGCTGCGCCGTCCACTCACTCTCAAGCCCCGTCACGAAAGTGGCGGGGCTTTTTTATTAAATTAATCTTCGACCTTCGCGAGAAATCCTTTTCCCGTTTTGGGATTTGAATTTTCTTTGGATTTTGAAGTTTGGATTTTGAAGTTTAATTCCCAATTCCCCCACCCCACCTCCTCCAAACCTGCAATCCCCTTTCCATCTCCCTCCCGTTCCAAAAAACCTACCCCCGCATAAATTCCGTCATGAGCACAATCCGCACGAACGACGGCACCGAAATTTACTATAAAGATTGGGGCACCGGGCAACCCATCGTCTTTAGCCACGGCTGGCCGCTGAGCTCAGACGCCTTCGAAGACCAAATGTTCTTTCTCGCCGAACGCGGCTACCGTTGCATCGCCCACGACCGGCGCGGCCATGGCCGTTCCAGCCAGCCCTGGACCGGCAACGACCTCAACACCTACGCCGACGACCTCGCCGAACTCGTCCAGGAACTCGAGCTCACCGATGCCATCCACATCGGTCACTCCACAGGCGGTGGTGAAGTGACTCGCTACATCGCGCGGCACGGAACCGACCGCGTCGCCAAAGCCGTCCTCATCTCCGCCATTCCACCGCTCATGCTCAAAACACCGAACAACCCCGGCGGCCTGCCCATCCAACCCTTCGACCAAATTCGTCAAGCCGTTCTCACCGACCGCTCCGCATTCTGGAACGATCTCAGCATGCTGTTCTACGGCTATAACCGACCCGGCGCGAAAATCTCCGAAGGCGTCCGCCATTCATTTTGGCAACAAAGCATGATGGCTGGCCTGCCCAATGTTTACCAATGCATCAAGGCATTCTCCGAAACCGATCAATACGAAGACCTCAAAAAATTCGACATCCCCACCCTCATCATCCAGGGCGACGACGACCAAATCGTCCCCTATTCCAACGCAGCGTTGCTCCAGGCAAAACTCATCAAAGGCGCAATCCTTAAAACCTACAAAGGCGCTCCGCACGGTCTCTGCACCACCCTGAAAGACCGCGTCAACCAAGACCTCCTCGACTTCATCAAGAGTGACCAGACCTCAACAAAGTCTGCCCGCAAACAAAAGCCAGAGCCCGTCCTCCTCTAGCAAATTGCGCGATCAACTCGGTCTCAAAGCCCCGCACGAAACTGCAGGGCTTTTTGTTTTCTAGCCCTCTTCCTCTTTGTGATCTCTGCGCTCTCTGCGGTAAAATAATCTCCGCCTTTCTTCGCGTTCTTCGCGAGACACCACCTCTCCACAAATCCATTGGACAACCGTCAAACAGAGCTACATTAAAATATGGAACCCAGCGCACCAACAAATTCAGCAACCGACATTGAACATCTGGAAGATTTCGGAGCCCGCCGGCTCCAAAGCGTCCACGCCGCCATTGAAGATTGGGACAACGTCTGCGCCTCGCTCCCCGCATGGGAACAGGAAAACCTCACCAGTCCCTATGCAACCGACGACGCCTTGGCACAACACAACCAATGGCTCAAACAACTCCTCTTCTGGGGCCGCCTATATCAACGAGCCCTCCGCCACCCCGACTTCCCCGACAAATCATTGGCCGAACGCGTTGAAAACCGCATTTGCCATTTAGAAGACAAATACTCCATCTGGCACGCCGGCATGACCGGCGAAGATGAAGAGCGGATCCTGAAAGACGCCTTCGACTGATCCGCAGACCACCGTTTGCATTCTGAAACCCGTAATTCGGCTACACGGATAAACCGTGTTCCATCCGTGGTCGACCCGTGGCAAAATAAAGCATCGTTCAAATGACCGACGCATCCATCACTCGATACATTACCGGAACATTTCCCAACGTGGAAACCGCCGAAAACTTCGGCTACACCTTTTTCTTCTACGGCGCGGAGCGCATGCTTCCGTTCGCCACACTCGCCACCGCCGACAACGACTACGACCGCGTCTCCAATCTCGACCGCCCCGGAGTCTTCCGCCTCAACATCGGCATCACCAAACAAACATTCCAAGCGCTATTCGGGCCGGGCCTTATCGATGTCAGCACCTACGACTACACCGCCTTAGACAAAATCATGCCGCACCCGGATTACTCCCCGCAAAATTTCATCTGCGTCCTCAGTCCGAGCGATTCGACCTGGGAAAAAGTCCGCGAATTACTAGCCGAAGCCCATACCATCGCCGCCACCCGCCACGCAAAACGCAAAAAAGATCAATGACCCAAACACGGCAGGCCTAAAGGTCCCGAGACATAGGGAGATGTTGTCACCCAACCCACTCTTGCACTCCCCATCCATTCACCCTACGTTTGACAACGTGATCTCAAGGAGACCGATCATCGCGAAGGCCGCGTTCACATTAATCGAATTGCTCGTCGTCATAGCAATCATCGCCATCATTGCGGCCTTGCTGCTGCCAACCCTCGCCCGCTCCAAAAACGCCGCGCACTCCGCGAATTGTAAGAGCAATCTCAGACAACTGGGCACCAGTCTCCACATGTTTGTGTCCGATAACCGCTGCTATCCAACCAACGCTTTCCAGACCAAGCCCCTGTCCCCTCCAAACTCGGACAGATTCTGGCTGGGCAAACTGGCGCGTGAAGGACTTGGCATCCCTCGACCATCCACTAATTTCCAACGCAGCGGCGTGTGGCGTTGTCCGACAGCACGCTGGAGCGATTCGATGAAAACCGGAAACGACCTGAATAATTTCACTGATTACGGTTACAACGACGATAAGTTCGCTGGCAAAGGGCTACTCGACAGCACCAATAAATTTGGGCTCGAGGGACATTATCGTCCCGGTCCCGGTTTCGCGTCCGCTTGGCCTTTCATTCCAATCGCCGAGAACGAAATAGTCGCACCGAGCGAGATGATGGCCATGGGCGATTGCTTTGAAGCCAACGCGCTGTTCACCCGTAGGCGAATCGATGTTTTTACCGAATTCGGAAATATCCTCGATCGGCACCAGGGCAAGGCTGAAGTAGTATTCTGCGACGGCCACGTCGAATCGCCCACCCTCCAATTCCTCCTCGAAGACACCACTGACGCGGCACTCGCTCGCTGGAACTACGACCATCAGCCCCACTGATCTTCGCGCCCATTGCGTCCGTCGCGAGACACGCCTTCGCAACCCCGCTTGCACTTTCCTGCATTTCACACCGCAATTTTTGGTGCCTTTTCACGATTTTCGTGCACACAATCGGACGCTCCTCCTCCGTTTTTTACTTCATCCTTCAACCTTGAGCCTTTAGCCTTGGGGACAATGCCTGCTCAAGAAGTCATCGCGGAACTCCAGAAAATCGTCGGGAACAAAGACGTCCTCACCTCTAAAGAGGACCTCATCACTTATTCCTTCGATGGCACCGCCGCCATGAGCCAAATGCCCGGCTGCGTTGTGTTCGTCGAAAACGCCCAGGAAGTCTCCGCCATTCTGAAATTGGCCAACGAGAAAAAATTTGCCGTCGTCACTCGCGGTTCCGGCACCGGCCTGAGCGGCGGCAGTTTGCCCAGTCCCGACTGCGTTGTCATGTGCACGGTTAAGATGGACAAAATCCTCGAACTCGACCGCGCCAATCTCACCATGCTCGTCGAACCCGGCGTGATCACCTTGCAAGTCGCCGACGCCGCGATGGCCGCCGGACTTTTTTATCCGCCCGATCCTGGCTCGATGAAAATCTCCACCATCGGCGGCAACGTCGCCGAAAATTCCGGCGGCCTGCGCGGGTTGAAATACGGCATCACCCGCAACTACGTCATGGGCCTCGAAGTCGTTTTGCCCAGTGGTGAAATCATGACTACCGGCAACAAATGCGTCAAAGACGTCGCCGGCTATTCGCTCAAAGACATTTTCATCGGCTCCGAAGGAACGCTCGGCGTCATCACCAAAGTTTTGCTGAAGTTGATTCCGAAACCCGCCGCGAAAAAAACGATGGTCGCGACTTTCTCGCAAATGGACAAAGCCGCCGAAGCGGTCTCCGCCATCATCGCCGCGCAAATCATTCCTTGCACCCTCGAGTTCCTCGACCGCACCACCATTCACTGCGTCGAAGACTACGCCAAGATTGGTCTGCCGTTGGATTGCGAAGCGTTGCTCCTGATGGAAACCGACGGCCATCCCGCCGCCGTCGCCGACGAGGCCGCCAGCATGGAAAAAATCTGCCGCGAAAAAGGCTGCATGGAATTCCGCACCGCCGCCGATGACGCCGAAGCCACCAAACTCGCGAGCGCCCGCCGCAGCGCCTTCTCGGCCCTCGCGCGTGTCGCGCCCACCACAATTTTAGAAGACGCCACCGTCCCACGTAGCGAACTGGCCAAGATGATTCGTTTCGTCGAAGCCATCGCCATCAAATACAAACTGCGCATTGGCACCTTCGGCCACATGGGCGACGGCAATTTGCACCCAACCTTCCTGACCGACGAACGCAACAAAGAAGAAATGCATCGCATCGAAGAAGCCTTCAAAGAAATCTTCGACGAAGCCATCCGTCTCGGGGGCACCATCACCGGCGAACACGGCATCGGTATGGCCAAAAAATCCTTCCTGCCCAAATTTCTCGGCGAAGCGCAAATGCGCGTCACCCGCGAAATCCGTCGCACCCTGGATCCAAACGGAATCCTCAACCCCGGCAAAATGTTCGATTAAGGTCGGGCGCGGAGCGACGCGCCCTACCAAATTCTAATTGCGTTTCACTCACATTAAGCAAACATTCGCCCCGCATGAAAAAGACCGGTAAATTCGCAGCATATCCGAGGTTGAACCCGCTCGGCATCGGCAAAAACATTTCCGCCGCCGACCTGATCGACCAAACATTTTTGGCCTATAACGGCGGCCGCCTCCGCGAAGCCGCGAAACTGCTCACCGACAAAATGCTGCCGAATAACGGCTTCGTCGGCATGAGCCTCACCGGCGCGCTCACTCCCGCCGGCCTCGGCAAGTCGTGCCTCATCCCGCTGATGAAAGCAGGCTTCGTCGATTGGATCGTCTCCACCGGCGCGAATCTTTATCACGATTTACACTACGGCCTGAACATGGAACTGTTTCAAGGTTCCCCGTTTCTCGACGACGTCGTGCTGCATCGCGACGGCGTCATTCGTATTTACGACATTCTGTTCGATTACAACGTCCTGCTCGACACCGACGCGTTCGTCCGCGAAGTCATTCAAGGTCCGGAATTCCAACGCACCATGGGCACCGACGAATTCCATTATCTCCTCGGCAAATACGTCTCCGAACGCAGCCGCCAATTGAAGTTGAAAGATAGTTCCGTTCTGGCGACAGCCTACGAATGCGGCATTCCCGTCTTCACCAGCAGTCCGGGCGACAGCTCGATCGGCATGAACGTCGCGGCCATGAGCATGCGCGATTTAAAACTAATTCCAGACGTGAATCGCGACGTGAACCAAACCGCCGCCATCGTTTACGAAGCCAAATCTTCGGGCCACAAATCGTCCGTGTTTATTTTGGGCGGTGGTTCACCGAAAAATTTCATGCTCCAAACCGAGCCGCAAATTCAGGAAGTCATGGGTATCGAAGAAAAAGGTCACGATTACTTCCTGCAATGCACCGACGCCCGTCCCGACACCGGTGGTCTCAGCGGCGCGACGCCTGCCGAAGCCGTCAGCTGGGGAAAAGTTGATCCCAATTCCCTGCCCGATTGTGTTGTCGCCTATCTCGATTCGACGGTGTCGCTCCCGCTGCTCACGGCTTATGCTTTGAGCCGTTGCAAACCGCGCAAACAAAAGCGTCTCTACGATCGTCGCGACGCACTCTATGAAAAAGTGCGTTCGCTTTATCTGAAGATCGGCACCGTCTCGAAAATCAAGACGAGCCGCAAAATCGCGAAGCGCTCGAGTGGCGTTGTTGTGAATAAGACCCTCGACCGCGATCGTTAAAAGCAAAACGCCGGGGAAAACGAGGCGCGCGGAGCGATGCGCCCAACCATTTTGGCAAAAAAAATCCCCGTTGAAGGTTTCCCTTCAACAGGGAGTTTGGCTTAGCAGGGACTTACATGCGACATGAGGGAACCCAACGAAACCCCACACCACTTCGGCCGCCTGCAAAGATTGTCCAAAACTTTTAAAGATCGCTCGGAGCGCTCAAGACGATCCGAGGCAAAAAGAACGTCTGCCGATTGAGTCAGCGTTTGTGTGTTGAGGATTCAGGAACGGGTCGGCATCTCTAAAGCGTTCCTCAACACACGCTGACTCTTAACTTCAGGTTCAGCTTGCGAGTCCAACTCTAAGCTTCTATTCGCTTGTCACAACTCCTCTAAATACGGATTTTATGTCGGGTGGTGTACGGATGGCGTAATCCGTTGTAACTCCCTGCTCTGTCACTATTACATTCTCGGGAAAACCTCTATATCGGCTGATTTTGCTTGAAAACCCAGGGCTCTCCTGCGCTCAATTATAGGGAAATGTCCTGACCCCCTGACATCGAATGTCGATGGGCGCGGACCCGCATTCTATGCCGTCGCGTATCTCAAGAGCTTTGTTGTTTGTTATCCTGGGACTGCTCAGTGTTTGCACTGGCTACACCCAAGGCCTCCACAAAACCAACGGTGTCGAAGTCACCCTCTACGATGCCGATCCCACGCACGTGGCCAATCGCGTTTACAAAGCGCTCTTTGCCTGGAAGAGCAACGAAGAAGCGCCGCCCAGCCATTGGCCAAAACAAAAGATGGCGCTCGATACCGCCACCTTGAAAGCGGCGTTGGACGAACTGTTGCAAGTTAACATCTCCAAAGAATTTCCTGATCCGGTGAAGCGTGTGTTTCTACAGCGCGACCTGTGGCTGACCTTCGATTGGTTGGCTCAACAATCGTCCGCGATTGGTTCTGAGAATCCAGTTATCGAACGCAAACTGGTGCGCTGCATTCAGCACATCGCATTGCCGCTGGCCCAATTGCGTCAGTTGCCGGATAACTATGATGAGCAACTTACCAGCGACATTTTTCCGATCGAATTTGATCGTGCAAATCCAAACACGCCATTTCTGCCGGGCGGATTATGGACGCGCAACAGTGCTTGGATCATGGTTGGCGATCGGGACACTCGTGGCATTCTCGCCGCTCAACATGTTGATTTTTTCCGCGGTCACAGCGCCTATATGATTTTCGTTCGCGTGCCGGCTGGCCGCACAGCAACCATTAATTATCTAAACAAGCTGACCACCGCGGCAATGGCGCACAGCAAATTGCCGGAACTTCCCGAAGGCTCACAAATGGCGCTGGTCAACCAAATCATGGCGATCGACGACAAAGGCATGCCCTTCCCCACCACCATCACCGAATCTGTTCAGGTCCGCGTTTATCGTCAGCCGAAGAAATCGTTGACCATGGCCAATGACGCACAATCGCGTTTCGAATTCCGTTTGGATCGCGCCGCATTGTTCGCACACAAGCCGGCTACGCTTCGTCCTATTGACGGAAAAGAAACGGACTGGGAATTCATCAATTATCTCGGACAGAAAAAAGCCGACGCTGAAGGCAAAGGCCAAATCATGGCAAGCTGCTTCGACTGCCATAACGAGGCCGGCGTCGAATCATTCAAAACCTTTACAGAAATGCGCAACGGCGCCGCGCAAATGCACCACCTGACATTGTCGAAGCGCTCTGAAGAAGCAGGCCGCACCGTCACCTGGAAAAAGCGCCAGCGTGATTTTCAGTTGTTGCGCCAGTTCTGGGTGGAGTAGCCTCGCCTCGCGATGCCATTTCCCAGAGTTTGTCGAATTCTCCTATTCGTTTTTGGCTGCGCAATTTTCTGCGCAGCTCAATCCAAAGCTCCACGGCCCAACATTGTTTTCGTCCTGATGGACGACCAACGCTGGGATGACCTCGGCTTTGCCGGACATCCATTCGTCCAAACGCCCAACATCGATCGCCTCGCCCACGAAGGCATTCGTTTCAATCACGCGTTCGTTACCACACCGCTGTGTTCCCCAAGCCGCGCCAGCTTTCTCACCGGCCAATACGCGCACACGCACGGCATCATCGACAACACCGCGCGCGACAAACATAGCCACGAATTAATCACGTGGCCGCGCCTGTTGCACGACGCTGGATACGAAGCGGGGTTCGTCGGCAAGTGGCACATGGGCCTTGATGACACGCCGCGGCCCGGTTTCGATTATTGGGTCAGCATCCCCGGCCAGGGCCAATATCTCGATCCGCAAATCAACGACAACGGCAATCGCCACGTCATCAAAGGTTACGTCACCGACATTTTTTCCGACTACGCCGTGGACTTTCTCAAACGCAAACACGACAAACCATTCCTGCTTTGGGTCGCGCACAAAGCCGTCCATCCCGACCTACAACAAGCTGCCGACGGCACACTCTCGGATCCATCCGCCGGAAAATTTATTCCCGCCGAACGTCACAAAAATTTGTATGCCGGCAAACCGATTCCACGCCGTCCAAATTACGGCATTCCACCAAAAGACAAACCTGCTCTGGCGCGACAGGTCGATTCGTTACCGCCGCTCAGCGACAAAACCGGCACCGACGACGAAACCGTCCGCAATCGCCTGCGCATGGTGACTGCCGTCGACGAAGGAATAGGCCGGATGATTAAAGCGCTCGAAGACGCCGGACAGTTCGACAACACCGTGTTCGTGTTCACGAGCGACGAAGGCTATTTCTACGGCGAACACGGCCTGAGCGTCGAACGCCGATTGGCATACGAAGAATCGGCGCTGATTCCGATTGTCATAAGATATCCGAAACGGATCAAACCCAATACCGCCCGCGACGAAATGGTCCTCAACATCGATATCGCCCCGACGATGCTCGAACTCGGCGGCGTGAAAATTCCTGCTTCGATTCAAGGCCGCTCGCTCGTTCCACTTTTGGAAGGCACGACCGTCCCGTGGCGCGATTCATTCCTTATTGAATACTGGTCCGACAAAGTTTTCCCGCGCGTCTTGAAAATGGGCTACAAAGCCGTCCGCACTGATCGTTGGAAATACATCCATTACGTGGACCTCACCAACATGGACGAATTATACAACCTCCAACAGGACTCTTACGAACTCACCAACATCATCAACACCGTTCGGGACCCGCGCGCACTGGGCCGCTTAAAAGAGGAACTCAGCCATCTAACCAAATAAGCTGCTGGCTGGACCACTGATGGGTTAAAAAAATCAGCCCATGACAAAACCGTCATGCTGATCGGATTGAAGCGTATTGCAACTGCTCGCCCACACGATTATACCTCGTGTTGAATTAACAGGCACAGGCCAACCCGCTCGCAGAACTCAAATGAAGCACTTTTTCAAAAAACTTTTCGTTATCGCTATCCTGGCAGCGATCGGCGCCAGCGTGTGGTGGTGGCTATCGAATGACGGCCCCAAACTGTCATTCACCACCGTTCCGTTAAAGCGCGGCGACGTTGCCGCCACCATTGGCGCGACCGGCACCCTCGAACCCATCGAGGTCATCGATGTCGGCGCGCAAGTCGCCGGCCGCGTCAGCGCGTTCGGCAAGGACAAAAGCGACAAGATCGTCGACTACGGTTCCCTGGTGGAACAAGGCGCGTTGCTCGCCAAAATTGACGATTCGGTTTATTCCGCCGACCTCTCTGTTGCCAAAGCCGGCGAACTCAGCGCCGCCGCCAACCTTGAGCAAATGCAAGCCAAGCTCGATCAAACCGAAGCCGAGTGGAACCGCGCTCAGGAGCTATTCAAAAACAAACTCAATTCGCACGTCGACTATGATACGGCAAAGGCCAATTACGAAGTCGCCAAGGCGAATGTCTCCGTTGCCAAATCCGGAATCGCCCAGGCAAAAGCAGATTTAGAGAAAGCCCAACGCAATCTCGATTTCTGCACCATCAACTCGCCCGTCACTGGCGTCATTATTGATCGCCGCGTCAACGTCGGCCAAACTGTCGTCGCGAGCCTCAACGCCCCCAGCCTTTTCCTCATCGCACGCGACCTGACCCAACTTCAAATCTGGGCCTCGGTCAACGAAGCCGATGTCGGCAAAATCAAACCCGGCCTGCCGATCACTTTCACCGTCGATGCCTTCGCCGGCCACGAATTTCACGGCTCCGTAGGCAAAGTCCGCCTGAACGCGACGATGACCCAAAACGTCGTGCTCTACACGGTTGAAATCGCCGTGGACAACAGCGACAAAATCCTCCTGCCCTACCTCACCGCCAATGTGCGCTTTGTTCTCAATCACGAAGCTAATGCCTTGCTCGTGCCTAACGCCGCCTTGCGCTTCTCGCCTTCATCAATGACCCAGACTGACCACAAATCGCACAGGAACCTCAGCGAGGCCCGTGCCGAATCCCCGGAAAGCAGCTCGCAAAAAAAATCTACTCACACGATCTGGATTAAGAGTGCCGACGCAATTACCTCCGTTGAAGTGACCACCGGAATTTCCGACGGTGCAAATACCGCCGTGACCGGCGAAGGCCTGCACGAAGGCGATGAAGTAATTACTGGCGAAGTTGCTGCCGCTAAAAACGACGTCAAAAACCCCTTTCTGCCGGCAAAATCATTCCGTCATTAACTGCACATGGAACTCATCCGGCTGGAAAATCTTTGCAAAAATTACTACCGCGGCGATTTGGAAATCCCCGTTCTCCGCGGCCTCTCGCTCACTATCCAACGCGGCGAACTCGTGGCCCTGGTTGGTTCCAGCGGTTCCGGCAAAAGCACCTTGATGAATATTCTCGGCTGCCTCGACCGCCCCACATCCGGCAGCTACAAACTGAATGACATAGAAATTTCCTCACTCTCGCTCGACGAACGCGCCAACTTGCGCAACGCCAAAATCGGTTTCGTTTTCCAGAATTTCAATCTGCTCCCGCGCACCAGCGCCCTCAATAATGTCCGCATGCCGTTGGATTATTCACCCGCGCATCCGTCCGACACCGATAGTCGCGCGCACGCCACACGCATGCTCGGAATCGTCGGCCTTGCCGACCGCATGGACCATGAACCTGCTGCCCTTTCCGGAGGCCAACAACAACGTGTCGCCATCGCGCGCTCGCTAATCAATCGCCCCGAACTGCTGCTCGCCGACGAACCCACCGGCAATCTCGATTCTCAAACAGCCGAAGAAGTCTTGCGAATGTTGCAGCGCCTCAACGAAGAAGAAGGCCTCACCGTCATCATCGTCACGCATGACGAAGCCGTCGCCCGCCACGTCAAACGCATCATCCGCGTAAAAGACGGCGTAATCGTCGAGGAAGGCGAACCCGCGACAAATCCGGCCGCAGCCAAACCGGCAACATTGCCGCCGCCTCCGCACGCGGCCACGTTCGGCGTTTTCAGCCGATTCAAACAAGCCGCTCGTACTGCGCGGATGGCGTTCGGCGCTTTGCGTCGCAACATCATGCGCTCAGCCCTGACCTGTATTGGGATCATCATCGGCGTCGCCGCCGTGATCGCTATGATGGAAATCGGCGGCGGTTCCTCACACGCTATCCAACAAGCCATCTCCAGCCTCGGCGCAAGCGTCATTCAAATCGATTCAACCGACGTCTCCGTCGGCGGCGTCAGCACCGGGCGCGGCGGCAGTATGGACATCACCATTGACGACGCTGAAGCGCTCCGCCGCGAATGCAGCGCGCTGCTAGCCGTCGCGCCCAGCGCCGATTCCTGGGGTCAGGTCATTTCCGGAAACAAGAACTGGCGGCCGAGCCGCATCCTCGGTTCCACGCCCGACTATCTCGATGTCCGCAACTGGCCGGTCGTCGAAGGCGAACCCTTCACCATGGATGACGTCCACAGTTCCGCTGCCGTTTGTCTCATTGGTCAAACGGTTGCCGAAAAACTTTTTGGCAACGAATCGCCCGTTGGCAAAGAAGTCCGCCTGCGCGGCGTCGCTATGAAAGTCGTCGGCCTCCTGAGCCACAAAGGCGCCAACGTTATGGGCTCAGATCAGGACGACTTCCTACTCGCTCCGCTCACCACGATCAAATACCGGGTCATGGGCGTGCGTCAGGCCACCCAATCCACCGCGTCAGCCGCGGCAACCGCCTTTAGCCCGAGCCAAACCTACATCGGCCAACAACCGCCGCTTTATCCGCCGCAATCTGCCACTCAGGCTGCGAACAATCCCCAGACCACCCGTTTCGCCGACCTCGATGACATTTGGGTCGCTGCTGGTTCACCCGAAAACATCCCGCTCGCCATCAAACAAATCACCGCCGTTTTCCACGACCGTCATCACATCCAACCGGGCCACCCTGACGACTTCCGCATTCGCGACTGGACCGAAATGTCCCAGACCTTCGCTTCCACCAGCCGCGTCATGACCAACCTCCTGCTTATCGTCGCACTGATTTCACTGATCGTCGGCGGCGTCGGCATCATGAACATTATGCTCGTGAGCGTCACCGAACGAACTCGCGAAATCGGCATCCGCATGGCCGTCGGCGCAAGAGCGCGCGACATCCTCCGCCAATTCCTCATCGAAGCACTGGCGTTGTGTTTAGTCGGAGGCTTTGCCGGAATCGTTTTAGGTCGCACCATCTCCATCATCGTCACCCGAATTCTGCATTGGGCAACGATGACCTCAGTTCCGGCGATCATCGCTGCCGTCGCCGTCTCCGCAACCGTCGGCATCATCTTCGGCTACTACCCCGCCTGGAAAGCCTCTCGCCTCGATCCTATCCAGGCTCTGCGCTACGAGTAGTTATCGTCCGATATCTCAGGTAATCGACCGGGCTGATGAAGCTACGCTATCGTAACTTTCGATCTGGCCAGAGCGTCCTATTAGCTTGTAGCAAAGCTCAACATCTGATACGCTTGACCGAGCAAAAAATACGAGGTGGCTATGTTTGATAACTGCGATAATTGCGATCACGTTCCGATCTATACACGCCGCGATTTCCTGAGCCGCCTCGGCATGGGTTTTGGCGCGCTCGGACTCGCCAGCTTGCTCCATGAAGATTTCGTGGGCACTGCCAATGCCGCTCCGCTCCTGTCGCCACTCGCGCCGAAAAACCCGCAATTCCCGACGAAAGCCAAACGCGTCATCCACATCTTTGCCTCCGGCGCACCGTCCCAAGTCGATACCTGGGACCCGAAGCCGATGCTCACACAATACGATGGCAAATCCATCGGCGGTCGTGGCGTCGCCATGGCTTCACCATTTAAATTTCAGCCGCACGGAAAGTCCGGCACACCCGTCAGTGAAGTGTTTCCGAACCTCGCCAATCACGTCGACGACATGGCGATCATTCGCTCGATGCACACCGATATTCCGGCACACGAAATCGCGACCGTCATGATGAACACCGGTTCGCGCCAACTCGCGCGGCCCTGCCTCGGTTCGTGGGCCGTTTACGGGCTTGGCAGCGAAAACCAGAACATGCCCGGTTTCATTTCCCTCCGCGCCGGCGGCGGCTTGCCTCCCGGCGGCACGCAAAACTGGGGTTCTGCATTCCTACCCGGCGTTTATCAAGGCACCAGCATCAACACCTCCGCCGGTTCCGTGACGGACATGATCCAAAACATCCGCAACCCCTATATCTCCGAGGAAGAACAACGCCGCCAACTCGATCTCATCCATCAGCTAAACGAACTGCACGCGCAAAACCTGCAAAAAGACGCGCAACTCGAAGCTCGCATTGAAGCTTACGAAATCGCCTTCAAAATGCAGTCCGCCGCATCCGACGCTTTCGATTACCGCAAAGAACCGCAAAATGTTCGCGACAGTTACGGAGACAGCGGCCAGGGCCGACAAATGCTCATTGCCCGGCGCTTGCTGGAACGCGGCGTCCGTTTCGTCCAGGTCTGGGCCGGCGGTTGGGATCATCATCAGGATATCGAAACCCGCTTGCCCGAACGGGCCCGCGAAATCGACAAACCACTTTCAGCCTTCATCGCCGACCTCAAACGCCTCGGCATGCTCGACAGCACGCTTGTTGTTTGGGGCGGCGAATTCGGTCGGCAACCCACGCGCGACCGCAACGGCAACGCCAACCCGGGCCGCGACCACAACGCAAAAGCGTTCAGCGTCCTGCTCGCGGGCGGTGGTGTGAAAGGCGGGACCGTTTGGGGCGCAACCGACGATTTCGGCGCTCAAGCCGTCGACAAACCCGTCCACGTCCACGACCTCCACGCGACCATTTTGCAACTGCTCGGTTTCGACCACACGCGCCTGACCTACCGCTACAACGGTCGCGATTTCCGCCTAACCGAAACCTACGGCAACATCGTCAAAGGCATCATCGCTTAGCGGTCCAACTCATCGGCCTACTGACTCACCCTGACTCACCCACTCACGCCCCCTGTTTTTGGGTCTCGGTCGTCCCTCATTCCACCGTTTGCCCTGAGTTGACGCTAGGCGTATCTTCCCATACCGTCCACAGACGCCAAAATGGCACTACCCGCCCATGTACGGAGGCGCGGATTATATGATCGGATTTATAGTAAAAAAAATCATCGGTTCGAGAAACGAACGCGAAGTCAAAAAAATGCGACCCATCGTCGCTAAGATCAACGAGATCGAACAATCGTTGCAATCTCAGCCCGAGGACGCCCTGCGCCAGAAAACCACAGCGTGGAAGGCCGAACTCGCGCAGATCAAAGACAATGAACAGCTTGCCCGTCGGCTTAATGAAATCTTGCCCGAGGCGTACGCCGTCGTAAAAAACGCCTGCCGCCGCCTGTGCGGTTCCGAGATCATCGTGCGCGAGCATCCGCTCAAATGGGAAATGGTCCCGTTCGATGTCCAGCTCGTGGGAGGCATGTCCTTGCACAACGGCAAAATTGCCGAAATGGCCACCGGTGAAGGCAAAACCCTCGTCGGCACCCTCCCCGTTTATCTCAATGCCTTGACTGGTCGCGGCGTCCACGTCGTCACCGTCAACGACTACCTCGCCGCCCGTGACTCCGAATGGATGGGCGCGGTTTATAAATTTCTTGGCCTGACCGTCGGTTGTATTTTGCACGATCAAGACCCTGAAGTTCGTCGCGAACAATACAATTGCGACATCACTTACGGAACCAATGCCGAATTCGGTTTCGATTATCTCCGCGACAACGGCATGGCTAGCCGCAAGGAACTCCAGGTCCAACGTGGCCATTATTTTGCGATCGTCGACGAAGTGGACTCCATCCTCATCGACGAAGCCCGTACTCCACTCATCATCAGCGGTCCGTCTGTCGTTGCCGCATCGGAAAACGAATACGACCCGTTCAAGCCGATGGTCGAGGGCCTCGTCCGCGCTCAAGTCCGCCTTTGTGACGAATATCTCGAAGAAGCCAAAAAGCTGATCAAGAAGCTGCATCCCGAAGACGGCTCCAATCCGAAGAATCCGGAGCTGCTCGAAAAAGAAATCGGCCTCCTACTTTATCGCGTTAAAGTCGGCAATCCGCGTTCCGAGAACCTGATGAAGGTTCTCGAAGAGGCCGAGAACTTGCGCTTCATGAACAAGGCCGAGCTGGAGCTTCACGCCGACCAGAGTAAAAAAGATCTCTACGCGCAAAAAGAAGAACTCTTTTTCGCCATCGATGAAAAGAGCCACGATGCCGATCTGACCGAAAAAGGCCGCGCCCACCTTCGCCCGAAAGATCCGGACGCGTTCATGATGCCGGACCTCACGACAAAGTTTCACGAAATCGATTCCGGGCCCGAAGCCGACCCGCGCAAGCGCATGGAACTCAAATCCAAAGCGCAAGCCGAGTTCGAGCAAAAGGCGATGCAGATCCACACCATCTCGCAATTGCTCAAGGCCTACAGCCTTTATCAAATCGACGTCCATTACGTCATCGAAAATGGCAAAGTGGTCATCGTCGACGAACACACCGGCCGTCCTATGTATGGCCGCCGCTGGAGCGATGGGTTGCACCAGGCCGTCGAAGCCAAGGAAGGCGTCGCCGTCGAACGCGAGACCCAAACTCTCGCCACGATCACGATTCAGAATTATTTCCGTCTTTACCTGAAGCTGGCCGGTATGACCGGCACCGCCGAAACGGAAGCCGGCGAATTTTTCGATATTTATAAACTCGGCGTCCTCGTCATCCCGACGAACCGCCCTGTCGCGCGCAAAGACAAGAACGATTCCGTTTACAAAACGCGCCGCGAAAAATTCAACGCGGTGATGAAAGAAATCACCGAGATTCACAATCAGGGCCGCCCCATTCTCGTCGGCACTGTCTCCGTCGAAACCAGCGAACAGGTTTCGCGCATGTTGAAGAAAATCGGGATCATTCATTCCGTCCTCAACGCCAAATATCACCAGCAGGAAGCCGAAATCGTCGCGCGCGCCGGTCAACGCGGCGGCGTCACCATCGCCACCAACATGGCAGGTCGCGGCACGGACATTAAACTCGGTCCCGGCGTGGCCGATCTCGGCGGCTTGCACGTCATCGGCACTGAACGCCACGAATCGCGCCGCATCGACCGCCAGCTCCGCGGACGTTGCGCGCGTCAGGGCGACCCTGGTTCATCGCACTTTTTCATCAGCCTCGAAGACGATCTCATGCGTTTATTCGGCTCCGACCGAATCGTCAAATACATGGAACGCATGGGCCTCGAAGAAGGCCAGGAGCTCGAAGCTGGTTTGCTCAATCGCTCCATCGAACAAGCGCAAAAGCGCGTCGAGCAACACAACTTCCAGATCCGCAAACGCACGCTCGAATATGATGACGTGATGAACAAACAGCGCGAAGTCATCTACGGCTTCCGCAATGAAGTCATTCACTCCGACGACGTTCGCGATCGCTTGATGGACATCATGGAAGAAGTGGTCATCGTGAAGGTCACGAACATGACCAGCGCCGAGGAGCCCTCGACATGGAACATCCGTGCGCTCAACGACTGGGTCACGCTCAACTTCCCGTTGCCCATCACCGAAGACGACCTCCGCAAAGCCGCCGATTCCGGCAGAGACATTCCCGTTGAAGGTTCCGCCTTCGACGGCATGAGCCCCGCGCAATTCGCCGTGTGCCAGTTCGTCGTCAAACAAGTCCGCGACGCCTACGATCTAAAGGTCAGCTTCGAAAATCCGGACCATCTCAAGACCATCGAACGTTTCACCATCCTGAGCGCCATCGACGAACTCTGGCAGGAACACCTTTACAGCATGGACAGCTTGCGCAGCAGCATTGGACTGCGCGCCTACGGCCAACGCGATCCGCTCGTCGAATACAAAGCCGAAGCATTCACCATTTTCGAGGAGTTGATGACCAACGTCAAATCGCGCATCTGTCACAACATCTTCCGTAGTGCGTCGAGCCAGATGGCGTTCGAGAACTTTTTCAACAACCTGCCAAAGCGCACCGAGCATCAATCGGTCAGCACCTTCGGTGGACCTCCTCCGTCAAACGCCGCTCCTGCCGAAAGAAGCGCCAGCGACATCGTCACGGAAGCGACCGAAGCTTTTGCGAAAGCCAAACCGGCACGTCACCGGCCCGAAAGTTGGCCGCAACGACCCCTGCCCCTGCGGTAGCGGCAAGAAATACAAGCAGTGCTGCGGTAGATAATTCAGCTAGGGCGCGTCGCTCCGCGCGCGCCTTTTCCGAATTTTATTGCAACAAATACGAGCCCTTGCATACTGGACACATAGCCCGTGTCCGTATTCGTTAAGCCCTATTTTGGGATTGCTGTTGCCGGTGTTTCGAAGTCTGTATTCGCGAAAGTTGCTTTTTGCTGTACGCTCCTGCTCGTTTTCTGCGACGCAACTTTCGCGGGCAAGACCGAATGGGCCTTCGTCGCCTCGCCTACTCGCGGAATTTATTCCTACAAGTTTGATGTCGGTACAGCCGAAGTCCTCGAAGCCGGCCGTGCCGCCGACTTCCCACATGCCACTTTCCTCGCACTACATCCTAACGGCAAATACATCTATGCCGTCGTCGAAGGCAGCACCTGCCGCGACAGTTTCGTCGCCGCATTCTCAATCGATAACGAAACCGGCAAGCTCCAACTTTTGAACCAAGTCCCCTCCGGCGGCCGAGGCCCCTGCCACATCTGCGTCGACCCGAGCGGTGAGACGGTGATGGTGGCCAATTACAACAGCGGCAGCCTCGCAGCCTTCCCGATCCAAAAGAATGGCGCGGTCGGAGTGATGTCCGCGCTGATTCAGGACAAAGGTTCCAGCATCAATCCAAAGCGTCAGGAAGGCCCGCACGCCCACTGCGTCATTTGCGGCCCCAAAAGCCACTGGGCGCTGGCCTGCGACCTCGGATTGGACAAAGTGATGGTGTTCCGTGTCAATCCGTCCGACGCCACGATTGTCATTGCCAACAAGCCGCCTTCGATGTCCGTGAAACCGGGCGCGGGCCCGCGCCACATCGCATTGCATCCGAACAACAAGTTCGCTTACGTCATCAATGAACTTGATTCGACGTTGACAGCATTTTCATGGAATGCAGAAGATGGAACGGATTGAAAGAACTCCAAACCATCTCCACTTTACCAACAGGTTTCAAAGGCCAGAACTTTCCTGCCGAAGATCACGGTCCATCCAAACGGCAAATTTATCTTTGGTTCAAACCGCGGTCACGACAGCATTGTCGTTTACAAAGTGGATGATAAAACTGGAACTGTAACTCTGGTTGGCCACCATTCGTGCGGCGGCCATTGGCCACGCCACTTCGAAATTGATACAACGGGGAAGTTATTGCTGGTGGCAAATGAACAGTCGGAAGGAACCTCAATTTTCCGAATCAATACCGACACAGGAAGTTTGACGCCGACCGGAACGACGCTCGCGCTGGAACGTGCGATGTGTGTCAAGTGCATCGAAGCCAAGTAGCACGGGCGCGCGCCGTTTCACTTTTAGCCGAACAAATCCATCTGCGGCGGCGGGCCCAGCTTTTTCAACGCCTCTACCTCACGTCGCGGACGATGCTGCCGCACTTTGCCTTCTGGCGTGAGTTCGGAGTCTTCGAGATTACGTAAAATTTCTTTGGCGCGTTCGACCACCGTTTTTGGAACTCCCGCTAGTCTTGCCACTTGAATGCCGTAGCTTTTATCAGTTGCGCCTTCCACAATTTTGCGCAGGAACACGATCTGATCATTCCATTCGCGCACGGCCACGTTGTAGTTCTTCACCCGCGGCAGTCGTCCGGCGAGTTCAACTAATTCGTGATAGTGCGTGGCAAAGAGGGTTTTGGCGCCGACAACGTTGTGCAGGTGTTCGACGATGGACCACGCCAGACTCAAGCCGTCGAACGTGCTCGTGCCGCGACCAATTTCATCAAGGATGACGAGGCTGCGAGTCGTCGCGTTGTTGAGGATGTTCGCCGTTTCGCTCATCTCGACCATGAAGGTTGATTGGCCGCGCGCGAGATCGTCGCTCGCGCCAATGCGAGTGAAAATGCGATCGACCAGATCGATCCGCGCCGAACTGGCCGGAATGAACGAGCCCGTGTGTGCCAGCAACGCGAGCAGTGCGACCTGCCGGATGAACGTGCTTTTACCTGCCATGTTCGGGCCGGTGATGAGGACTAATTGCTGCGCGGCGTTGCTGAGATCGGCGTCGTTCGGAACGAACCGTTCTTCGTTGAGAGACTGTTCCAGAACCGGATGCCGGCCTTCGCGAATTTCAATGACGCCCTCGTCGCGCATTTCCGGGCGGCAATAGCTGTAGAGGCGCGCGATCTCGGCGAAACCGGCGAGCACATCGAGTTGGGCGAGGGCGGCGGCGGTTTGCTGCAGGCGCGGGAGTTGTTCGAGCACCTGTTCGCGGACGCGTTGGAAGAGTTCGTACTCTAACTTTTCGCTGCGTTCTTCCGCGCCGAGGATTTTGCCTTCCATCTCTTTCAACTCCGGCGTGATGAAGCGCTCACCGTTGGCGATCGTTTGTTTGCGGATGTAATGCGCGGGGACTTTGTCGAGATTGGATTTGGTAACTTCGATGTAATAACCGAATACCGAATTAAACCGCACTTTCAGCGAAGTGATTCCTGTTCGTGTGATCTCGTCCTGTTGAAGTTTGGCGATCCAATCTTTACCGTCACGCGAACCTTGCGGAGTTCGTCGAGATTAGGATCGAAACCGTCGCGAATGATGCCGCCTTCTTTCAGCGCGAGCGGCGGTTCGTCGACGATGGCGCGGGAAATCAATTCAACGAGATCGGGGGCTTCGGCTAGTTCGTTCCCAAGTTGTTCGAGCAAGATTGGCGGACGGTTTCCGGCGGCGGTTGAGGGATGGGCAGTTCACGTAAAGTGCTCGGCTCGGAGGCGGCCACGGTCCGGAGAATCCGTTTCAGGTTGGGAATTTTTTCCAAGTGCAAGACGAAGTCCGTTTAGATCACGCCCGTTTCCGGAGCCGACGCTTAAGCGGCCAATCGTCCGTTCAAGATCGCGAACTTCGGCTAGCTCGACTGCGGAAATCGTCCAGGGAGTTGGATGTTTCGAGCCAGCGTTGTACCGCGTCTTGTCGTTGGCGGATGGGTTCGACGGCAGCGAGGGGTTGGCTCAGCCAATCACGCAATCGCCTCGCGCCCATCGGCGTGACGGTCTTGTGCAGCGCGCCGAACAAGCACGATGTCCTCGGGGCGTCCGAATGGCGCGGCTCGAGAATTTCGAGGTTGCGCAGCGAAATTGAATCGAGGGCAAGAAAATCGCGCGATTGATAAAACGACAGCCGGCTCAGCGCAGAAACGTCGCGACGCAGGTGCTGCGTCAAATAGTGCAATACGGCTCCGACCGCGCCGATGGCGGCGGTTTTGTCTTTGAGACCAAAGCCGTCCAGCGTCGAGACTTTAAAATGTTCGCGCACGGTGAAGATCGCGGTTTCGGGCGCGAACACCCAATCTTCGTAGGGATTGCAGATCGAGAAATTATTTTCGAGCAGTGGACCAAGCGATGTTGCGCCGGTCGGATAGACAACTTCTGCCGGGCGCAAGCGTTCGAGTTCGGTGCTTAACGCTGCGTCGCCATCCAATTCGGTCGTTTTGAACTCGCCGGTCGTCATATCGACGCAGGCCAATCCGTAGGTACTGCCAATCGGACACAATGCTGCGAGAAAATTATTTCGTTCTGGAGCGAGGAGCCGTTCGTCGAAATGGGTTCCCGGACTGAGAATCTGAGTGACGTCGCGTTTAACGAGTTGGCCGGGTTTGGCTTCTTCCAACTGTTCGCAAATCGCCACTTTGCGACCGGCCTTGAGCAGGCGCGCGATGTAGCCGTTGGCGGCGTGGAACGGAATACCGCACATCGGGACGACGCCGCGTTTGGTCAGGGCAACGTTGAGGAGTTGCGAGCCCGTTTGAGCATCTTCGAAAAACATTTCGTAGAAATCGCCCAGCCGAAACAGGAGCAACGCTTCACGCGGCAGTTCGCTTTTAATTCGGCGATACTGCGCCATCATTGGTGATAATTGAGCGTCGCTACCCACGCCGTAATTAAAAATTAACCCGGTGGAATTAAGAAGGAAAAACGGTGTTTAACGGCAAAGGGTGCAAACATAGCCAGCGAAGCGCCCAGAGTGACGCGACCAACCTCAATTCTTAATTGAGGTCTCGCCGTTCCCCCCTTACCTTCGGTCAATGTCTGATAAGCTGATCAATCTACCTTCTGCCAGCGCCGGCAATGCTTCGCAAGCGCTTGCACCGACCGATTGTTTTGTCCGCCGTCATATTGGGCCTGACGCCAAAGAAACCGCGCAAATGTTGGCGGAACTTGGGTATTCTGACCTCGACTCGTTCATTGGAAACGTTGTTCCGCCGCAGATCCGATTGCACAAGCCCCTCAATATCCCGGGCGGTTGGAGTGAACACGCGGTGTTGCACGAGCTTCGGACAATCGCCTCGAAGAACCAGGTGTTCCGCAACTATATCGGCATGGGCTATTCAGATTGCATCACGCCACCGGTGATTTTGCGTAATGTCCTGGAAAATCCGGGTTGGTATACGCAATACACGCCGTATCAGGCGGAGATCGCGCAAGGTCGTCTCGAAGCGCTGTTGAATTTTCAAACGATGATCACGGATTTGACCAGTCTGGACATTGCCAACGCCTCGTTGCTCGACGAAGCAACGGCGGCAGCGGAGTCGATGCACGTTTGCCAAAACGTAAAACCGGATCGGAATGTATTTTTCGTTTCGGAAAATTGCCATCCGCAAACGATCGACGTGGTGAAGACTCGCGCCAAGGCGGTGAACGTGGAAGTTGTCGTTGGCAATCACGAGACGTTTCAAGTTACGGACAAAGTCTTCGGCGTGTTGGTGCAATATCCAGATACTTACGGCTCGATCTTCGATTACGAAAACTTCTTTGCAGCGGCGCATGCGGCCGGCGCGATGACGGTGGTTGCGGCGGATTTACTGGCGCTGACGGTTCTGCGCGCACCGGGTGAGTTCGGCGCGGACATTGCGGTCGGCAGTGCCCAACGGTTCGGCGTTCCCCTGGGTTATGGTGGTCCTCATGCCGCTTACTTCGCCACGCGCGATGCTTACAAACGCTTGATGCCGGGACGTCTCGTTGGCGTATCAAAAGATGCGCATGGCAAACCGGCGTTGCGTCTTTCGCTTCAGACGCGCGAGCAACACATTCGGCGCGAGAAAGCAACGAGCAACATCTGCACCGCGCAGGCGCTCTTAGCGAACATGGCGTCGATGTATGCAGTGTATCACGGGCCTGATGGTCTCAGGCGCATCGGTCAACGAGTGCGGGCGGCGGCCCTGGTGCTCGCTGAAGGCTTGAAACGGTTGGGATACGAGGTTGGACCGCAGCTTTTCTTCGATACTTTACGCGTTGATCTCGGATCGAAAAAAAGTTCAGACGTAATCAAACGCGCTGAAGCGCACTGCATTAATTTCCGCGTCATCGATGCACAAGCAATTGGGATTTCAGTCGATGAAGCGACGATGGAGAAGGACATCGTCGATATTCTGACGGTGCTCAATGAAGGCAAGCTGCCGAATTTTTCATTGCTGGAACTCGAGGCAAATCTGCCGATGCAGTTGCCCGCGCCATTCGCACGCACGAGCGCGTATCTGCAACATGTGGTGTTCAACAAGTATCATTCGGAAACCGAGATGTTGCGTTATCTGCGCCGTCTGGAATCGAAAGATTTGTCGCTGACGACCTCAATGATTCCGCTCGGCTCATGCACGATGAAGCTAAACGGCACGGCGGAGATGCTGCCAATCTCGTGGCCCGAGTTTTCGAAATTGCATCCGTTCGCGCCATTGACGCAAACGCGCGGCTATCAAATTATTTTCAGACAACTGGAACAATGGTTGGCAGAAGTCACCGGATTCGCGGGAACTTCGCTTCAGCCCAACGCCGGCGCGCAAGGTGAATACGCAGGCTTGCTCGTCATCATGCGCTATCACGAAATTCGTAACGAACAGCATCGGCGCGTGTGCCTGATTCCGACTTCGGCTCACGGGACAAATCCAGCGAGCGCTGCGTTGGCAGGCATGAACATTGTTTCGGTGGCATGTGATTCGAACGGCAATATCGACGTCGCTGATTTGCGGGCAAAGGCGGAAGCGCACAAGAATGATCTGGCGTGCTTGATGGTGACCTATCCATCGACCCACGGCGTGTTCGAGGATGGGATCAAAGACATCTGCAAAATCGTCCACGACAACGGTGGACAAGTTTACATGGATGGCGCAAACCTCAACGCGCAAGTCGGTTTGTGCCGCCCCGGCGACATTGGCGCGGATGTTTGCCACATAAATTTGCACAAAACGTTTTGTATTCCGCACGGCGGTGGTGGGCCGGGGATGGGGCCGATCTGCGTTGCGGAACATCTCGTTGAATTTTTACCAGGCCATCCTGTCGTAAATCTCGGTGGCGAGAATCCGATCGGCGCAGTGTCAGCCGCGCCCTGGGGTAGTGCGAACATTCTGATTATCTCGTGGGTTTATATTTCATTGATGGGCGGCGCTGGTCTGACCGAAGCGACCAAGATGGCCATCTTGAATGCGAACTATATCGCACATCGGGTCGGCGAATATTTTCCGATTCTTTACAGAGGCAAAAACGGTCTGGTGGCGCATGAATGCATTGCGGACGTGCGGCCATTTAAGACCGTCACTGTCGAAGACATTGCAAAGCGCCTGATGGATTACGGGTTTCACGCCCCCACGATTTCGTTCCCCGTCCCTGGCACGATGATGATTGAACCGACCGAAAGTGAAGCAAAACCGGAACTGGACCGTTTGTGCGATGCGCTGATTTCGATCTACGCCGAAATTCAAGCGATCGAAGCGGGCAAAGCGGACAAAGCGAATAACGTGATCAAGAACGCGCCGCACACGGCGATCGCGATTGCGAGTGATAAATGGGACCGGCCCTATTCACGCGAGCAGGCGGCTTTCCCAGCGGAATGGACGCGCGAGCATAAGTATTGGCCGAGCGTTGGGCGGATTGACAATGTTTACGGGGATCGGAATTTGGTTTGCGCGTGTCAGGGTTAGAAACTCCAAAACTCAAACTTCAAGCATCAAAGAAGCTCCAAGTTCCAAGCCTCAATTGAACTTGGAGCTTGGATGTTGAAGCTTCTTTGGAGACAGGCGTTTTGGAATGGAAGTTTCACAACTTCTCCGGCTTGGTCACTAATTTCGGCGGTTTGTCCACCCATTGGTCATGGTCACCGAGTTCTTTACGCAATCGTTCCAGCTCACGCTTTAAATCTTTCACGACGCCAGCGTATGCCGGGTCGTTGTAGACGCTGAATAGTTCGTGCGGATCTTTCTGGAGGTCGAACAATTCCCATTCGTGCAAGTCGTGAAAGTAGATCAGTTTGTAGCGATCGGTGCGCACGCCGTAATGTTTGTTCACCGTGTGTTCCGAGGGATGGGCATAGTAGCGGTAGTACATCGATTTGCGCCAGTTGCGTGGCGTCTTGCCTTCGAGCACCGGCTTAATGCTCTTACCCTGCACTTCTTTTGGCGCTTTCACGCCGGCGTAGTCGAGGAATGTCGGGGCGAAATCCACGTTGAGAATCATCGCGTCGGTCACGGTGCCCGGTTTGATATGGCCGGGATAACGCACCAAAAACGGCATACGTAACGATTCTTCATACATGAAACGTTTGTCGAACCAATCGTGGTCGCCGAGGAAAAAGCCCTGATCCGAGGTGTAGATGACGATGGTGTTATCGCTCAGCCCGGCTTTGTCGAGGTATTCGAGTAAGCGTCCGACGTTGTCATCCACGGAGGCGACGCAACGCAGGTAATCCTGCATATAGCGCTGGTATTTCCATTTCTTCAGTTCTTCGTCGGTCAACCCCGCCGGCGGTTTCTGCTTCAGGTCGTGTTTGTTGAGGTCGCGATCGACGCGCATTGTGGCTACAGACGCGGCGGTGGAACGGTTTTTGTAATCGTCATTGAATGTAGCTGGCTCGGGAATCGGGTTCGTGTACATGTTCATGTACCGTTCGGCAGGCTCCCATGGGCGATGCGGAGCTTTGTGGTGGCACATGAGAAAGAACGGTTTGTCCTTCGGCGCATTCTTGATGAAGTTGATCGCTACATCGCCGATAATGTCAGTGACATAGCCTTCCACTTTATGCTTGTTACCCATGGTGATGAAGTGTGGATCGTGATAGACGCCCTGACCGGGAAGGATGTTCCAATAATCGAAGCCTTGCGGGTCGCTCTGCAAATGCCATTTGCCGATCATGCCGGTGTGATAGCCGGCCTTCTGTAACTCCTTCGCAACGTTCCATTGATTCGGATCCAAGCGGTTGAACACGGTCACGCCGTTCACGTGGCTGTATTTGCCGGTGAGGATGGCTGCCCGGCTCGGCGTGCAAATGGAGTTGACGGCGAAGCAGTTTGCAAAACGCATGCCGTCGCGCGCGATGGGGTCGATGTTCGGCGTTTTGTTGATCTTGCTGCCGTAGGCGCTGATGGCGTGGGCGGCGTGGTCGTCGGCCATGATGTAGAGGATGTTGGGGTGCTCGGATTTTGCGTGGGCAACAAAGCTGAACAAGGCGATCAACGCAAAGGTGCAAAGATGCAAAGACGCAGAGAGTTTTTGTTTCATAAAATTAAATTTCCCAACCCTTGCGATATTCACGAGTCAGGAATTGGTTAGCGGCTGTCGTATTCGTAATCTTTCCGGTGGCGCCATCATACTCGAGTTTTTTGCCGCTACGATACGCGGCGATGCCGAGCAGGACGGTTTCGGCAAGTGGGCCGGAGTAGTCGAAATTACAGGTGGTCGCACTGCCAGTTTTGCAGGCGACTATCCATTCTTCATGGTGGCCGATTGATTTTGAGATGGACGCTGTCGGCGATTGGAAATCGGCGAAGGATTTTTCCGGCAAGAGCAGGCGTTTGGTGTAATCGGCCAGCAACATTCCTTTGGAACCGACGAAGAGCACACCGTTGCGCCAGTGCTTGCACTGTTCGGGGGAGAGCGAGTCTCTCAGGAGTTTTGGAGAATGACCGCCGTCGTACCACTTCAGACGCACGGGAGGTAAATCGGCCCGAGCGGCGAAATCCCAAGTGGCAATAATCCATGCCGGCGTGTTCTCTGGATGGACGGCCGGGCCTTCGGTTTCGATGGCAGTCGGC
The DNA here is from genome assembly GCA_963702845.1 of uncultured Verrucomicrobiae bacterium. Taxonomy (GTDB): domain Bacteria; phylum Verrucomicrobiota; class Verrucomicrobiia; order Limisphaerales; family Palsa-1400; genus JAICXV01. Next base: position 4,036,113 of record OY969763.1, read on the forward strand.
CATCGGAGTTTCAGAGCCCAGAAAGCCAAATCGATGTAATGACAGCCCATGTCGCCAAGAGTGCCGCCGCCGAAATCCCACCAATGCCGCCAATTTTTCGGGGCAAAATCGGGATGGTAGTCGCGTTTCGGAGCCGGACCGAGCCACTCATCGTAGTGAAAGCTTTTCGGCACCGGAGCGATGACCTTAGCTTCCGGACCAGCCACAACACCCTTTTCGCACCAGACGTGAACTTCGTTCACAGAACCGATTGCGCCGGACTCGACCAATTCCACACAACGACGGTAGTTGTCGGTTGCATGGATTTGTGTGCCCATTTGCGTGGGGAGTTTGGATTTGGCGGCCTTGGCCATGATCGCGCGGACTTCATGGACCGTGTGAGCTAAGGGCTTTTCGCAATAAACCGGGCGCCCGGATTTCAGTGCGGCCATGGCAGCGACGGCGTGCGTGTGATCGGGAGTGCTGACGACGATGGCGTCGATATCCTTTTGATCGATGAGGCGGCGAAAATCTGTGTAGGTCTTCGCAGACGGAAACTTTTCGTGTGTCTGAGCTAGATACGATTCATCGACATCGCAGATCGCGACGATGTTTTCGTTCTTCACACCGGCGATGTTGTTGGCGGCGCGATGGAAGGTCCCGATGACGCCGATGTTCAGTTTGTCATTGGCGGAAAGCTTGCGGGCGAGAAGCGACGAGGCGCCAAGCCAGACCCCAGCGGTCGTGAATGCGGTTTGCTTGAAAAATTTGCGGCGCGATACATTAGGACTCATAGGGTCGGTGATTAGACGTTCATCAATAGGAAAGGTTTCGATAGTACGCGAGCAACAAATAAATGAGTTTTGCGGTTTTTCGGTCATGTGAGCCGCAACAAACCGTCCACTGAGACGCGTAAAAACTGATCGACATCAAAGGTATTCGATTGCCAAGGAACCGATGTAGGGTCATGCTCTTGACTGCCGCGTCGGAGGTCGTGGCGAGTCAGCCGAAGACTCCACGGAACTTTGAAGCAGCTGCGGAGTTTAACGTCGTATAGTTGAGCGTGGAGACCCAAACAACCAAATCCAACAGACACGCAATCATTGTCGCCATTTTGTTCGCGACGGGGATTGTTTTCTTTGGCACCAGTTGTACGAACAAGTACTTCCAGAAAACGGCTGACAAAGCCGCTTACTCCGCCATCAAGGAAAAAACTCCGCTCGTCAAAAACATGGATGAGCATTTCACCATTGAGCAGACCAACGCGCTCTCGCTCGCAGGAGTGCCGAAATCAACCAATACCGTGGATTTTTTGGGCAAAGACGGAGCGTCGGAACAAGGTGCGTCGGTCCTATCTTTGAAAAAAGCACTGGAAGTTGCCGTCAACCACAGCCGCACCTATCAAACGCGCAAAGAACAACTCTATCTCAGCGCATTAGGCCTGTCGCTCGCGCAACACCAGTTCGCGCCGATTTTTGGCGCTAACGGAACCGCCGACTATCAGGTGACCACAGCGAATGTCCTGGAAAGTGCAGTCGACCCGATCACACATAGCAACATCGTTGTCCTCAGCGATAATCTCGCCGAAACACATCGCATCAACGGAGGAACGACCGTCGGAACCGACCTATTGCTCGCGACTGGCGGACGTCTGACCGTCGCATTCACAACGAGTTTTCTGCGCTATATCTCTGGGGAACAATTAAACGCCACCGGCGCGAGGCTCGCTGGCTCGTTTGTGCAACCACTGTGGCGAGGTGCCGGCTACAAGGTGACGATGGAAAACCTCACGCAATCTCAACGCAATGTTCTCTATGCTATTCGTGACTTCACCCGATTCAGAAAAACTTTCAGTGTCGATGTCGCAACAAGCTACTACAACGTGCTGCGAGACCGAGACGAGGCGCGCAACAGTTTCGTCAACTTGCAAAATTCGCGTAACAACGCGGACCGCACGCGTGCATTGGCGAAAGAAGGCCGCATCGCTCAAGCCGATCTCGGACGTCTCGAACAACAGGAATTGACGTCAGAGAACACATGGGTAGGCGCGGTGCTCAATTACAAACGCGGGTTGGACAATTTTAAAATTCAGATCGGCTTGCCGACCGACGAACGCATCGTCCTCAATGACCAGGAGCTTGCCGATCTCAAAATCAACCACCCCGAAATCAGCGTCGACGACTCGATCAAAGTGGCGATGGCCATGCGTCTTGATTACCAAACCGCGCATGACGAAGTAGACGATGCCAAACGCAAGATTCCTGTTGCTGCGAACGCCCTCCGCGCAAAAGTCGATCTCGTCGCAGCGGCGGGAATCGACAGCGATAGCGGCCATTTGCTGCCAAACCCCCATCGTTATTCTTGGGATGCTTCGCTGAACGTCGATCTTCCCATCGAACGCACCGCAGAATGCAACGCCTATCGCGCAGCCATGATCAATCTCGAACAAGCGATACGCAATTACACGCTGGACGAGGACCAGATCAAACTGCAGGTGCGCGATAGTTGCCGTGCGTTGGAACAGGCGAAACGCGCTTTCGAAATCAGCAAGGTCGGTGTCGAGCTCGCTGAACGGCGCGTCGAGGAACAAAGTCTTTTAGCGGAACTCGGCCGCGCCAAAGCACAAGATCAAGTTGACGCACAGAACGATTTATCGAATTCAAAGAATCAATACACGCAAGCGCTCGTCGGTCATACGGTCGCGCGCCTGCAATTCTGGGATAACCTCGGAATTCTCTACATCAAAGACGCCGGACAGTGGGAGGAACCCAAAAATGCAAAGCTCAACTAACAAGCAACCAATACCGCTGCCGCTCGAGAAACCGGCCGCTGCCACAAAGCCGTCGCGAAAAGGTAAACCGTGGGTTAGACGAATCATTATCGGCGTGCTCGCATGGCTTGTGGTCGGCGGGTTGATCGCATGGCTTAAACCAGGTCACGGCAAGACGAGTGAAACAGCGTCTGGACAAGTGCGACGCGGTTCATTGGACATCACCGTTCTCGAAGGCGGAAGTGTGCAGGCGTTGGAATCGCAGGAAATCAAATGCGAAGTCCGCGTCGGCTATCAAGGCACGAAAATTCTGAAGATTATCGACGAAGGTTACCAGGTCAGCGAAGACGACGTGCGCACGAACAAGGTGTTGGTGGAGCTTGATTCAACGGAACTCGAGAAACAGACGGTACAACAGGAAATCCAATACCAATCAGCATCCGCCGCGCTGATCGATGCACAGCAGGGTTACGACATCCAACTCAATCAAAACATCAGCGACACTCAAGCTGCCGAAGAGAAGGCGCGCTTTGCGCGAATGGATTTCGAAAAATTTCTTGGGGACACGGTCGCCGCCAAAATTATCGATGATATGGGCCTGGAAAAGCTCATCGCCGCCCAAGACACGAAGTCGAAGCAGCTCACCGCTATTGCTGCGCAACTGCCCTCCGCGAACAGCAAACCTACGAACGGACTTTTAGCCGTTGAAGTGCCCAAGGAATCGAAACCGCTAACCAATTCAACCAGTCAGATTGCCACGAACGCGACGCCGTTGCCGGCGGTTCAAGTCATCGATTTTTCCAAGTTCGCCACATTGGACGCGCTTGGTGATGGCGAGGCGAAACAGAAGTTGCGAAAGTTCGAGGACGATTTGCAAGTGGCGCAAAAGGAATACGGCCAGGCGAAGTCGACGCTCGAGGGCACGAAACGTTTGTTCGCCAAAGGATTCGTCACACGCATCGATATGGAACGGGATGAGATCGCGCACGAAAATGCGCGGCTCAAAGTGCAAACCGCGGAAACGGCGCGGGATTTGTTTTTGAAATATGACTTCGAAAAATCTGCCGAAGAATTCATGTCGAAGTATTCCGAGGCTGTTCGCGAAGTGGACCGTGCGCGCAAAGCCGCCGTTTCAAAACTGGCGCAGGCAGAAGCCAAATTGAGATCATCTCAAGGTCAGTTCAACGTGCAGTCGCGCCAGCGCCAGGACCTAATTGATCAATCCGAAAAGTTTGTCATTCGCGCCAAAAAAACCGGCCTAGTCGTTTATGGCAGCGGACGCGAGCAGTTTTATTATGGCGGCGGCGAGGAACAGATTCGCGAAGGCGCCACTGTTCGCGAACGCCAAAGCATCATCACGATTCCCGATATGACTAAGATGGGCGTGAACGTTCGCATTCACGAAAGCTACATCAAGAAGATCAAGAAGGGGCAAAAGGTCAAAATCACATTGGACGCTTTTCCCGATCAGGTGTTGGAAGGCGAAGTCACCAAAGTTGGCGTGTTACCAGATTCACAGAACATGTGGATGAATCCGGACATGAAAGTTTATCTGACGACGATTTCGATCCCGAAATCATACGAATGGCTGAAGCCCGGCATGAGCGCGAAGGTCGAAATCATGGTCGACCGTCTTTCCGACGTCATTTATGCACCGATCCAGGCGGTCACCCCTGGCGAAGGCAAACAGCTTTGTTACGTCATCAACGGAGGCAAACAGGAGAAACGGGAAGTGCAAGTCGGACAATTCAACGACTCGTTCATCGAGATTAAATCCGGTTTGCACGAAGGTGATTTGGTTTTGCTGCATCCACCCGATAACGCTGAACCAGGCGCAAACGACAAGAAACCGGCTGAAAGCAAGCAACCCGCGGCAACGCCGGCTAAAGCTCCAGCACCGAAAATCGGCAAGGCCTAGCTCGTGCGCGCTTCAATCGTCCAGTTTGAAAATGTTTTCAAGACCTACCAGGTCGGGCCAAACGTTATCAACGCATTGCGAGATGTTTCTCTGACGATTTCGGAAGGTGAATACGTCAGCATCATGGGACCTTCCGGCTGCGGAAAATCATCCATGCTCAATGTCCTCGGCTGTTTGGACCGGCCCAGCGCTGGCCGATATTTGCTCGGCGGATCGGACGTTTCGATAATGGATGACGACGCACTTTCGAGCATTCGCGGCGCGCGCCTCGGTTTTATTTTCCAATCCTATAATTTAATTCAGCAGCTCACCGTCATCGAGAACATCGAGGTCCCCTTGTATTACCAGGGGCGCGGTGCGGAAGAGAGTCGTGAACTTGCAATCGAGTTGGCAACGCTCGTCGGACTTGAAGCCCGCGTTGATCACAAGCCGTTCGAGCTTTCTGGCGGCCAGCAACAGCGCGTGGCGATTGCGCGAGCTTTGGTAAATGATCCTTTGGTCCTTCTCGCTGACGAACCGACGGGCAATCTCGATTCAACCTCGGGCAGCGATATTCTCAAATTGTTCGACGACCTGAATCGCCAGGGCAAAACGATCATTATGGTCACGCACGACCAAACGGTGGCGCGGCATACGAAACGCGCCATTCGTTTACGTGATGGCCAAGTCGAAAGTGACGGGCCACCGGCATGAACTCTACGCCGCGTATTTTGCGACTCGGTCGCGCCGTCAAACTCGGCGTCAAAAGTCTTTGGCTGCATAAGTTACGCTCGTTGCTGACCGCACTCGGAATTGTCTTCGGCGTTTGTTCGGTAATTGCGATGTTGGCCATCGGCGAAGGCGCAAGCTACGAGGCGCAGGAACAGATCAAAAATCTCGGCAGCCAAAACATCATCGTCCGCAGCATCAAACCTCCCGAGGACCAAAAAGTAAGCGCGCGTGGGTCGCGCAGTTTCGCGCTCGAATACGGGCTCAAACACGCCGATGTGCAGCGCATTCGCCAAACGATTCCAAACGTCACCGTCATCGTCCCGGGCCGTATCATGCGTGAATACGTTTGGAACATTAGCCGACGCGTTGATTGCGACATCATGGCCACCGTCCCGTGGTACCCGGAGATGCGACACCAACACGTGGCGCAGGGCCGATTCTTCAACGACAAAGAAATGGACGATGCCACCACCGTTTGCGTCATTGGCGCGAGCACGGCCAAATCACTGTTTCCATTGGACTCTCCCATCGGCGCCAATGTTCGCGTCGGCGGCGACTACTACAGAATTATCGGAGTGATGGAACCCGCAAGCACCGTAAGCACAGATGCGAACGATAAAGAAAAACCGGCCGCAAATCAGATGTTCATTCCGTTGGAAACGGCCAAGTCGCGCTATGGCGAGGTATTGAGAAAATTTCGCAGTGGCAGTCTTGAAATGGAACGCGTGCAGCTGCACGAAATTACCATCAAAGCCGCAACGTCCGAGGACGTGGCGGCGGTCGCGGATGCAATCCGCGTGGTGCTGGAGCGGAATCACAAAAAGAAAGATTACGACGTGATTGTCCCGCTCGAATTGTTGCAGCGCGCTGAGCGCACGAAACAAATTTTCAATATCGTGCTGGGATCAATCGCGGCAATTTCACTTCTCGTCGGCGGCATCGGCATCATGAACATCATGCTGGCAAGCGTAACCGAGCGAACCCGTGAAATTGGTATCCGACGCGCCCTTGGAGCCAAGCGCCGCGACATCGTTACTCAATTCCTCGTCGAGACCGTCACGCTCTCCGGCACCGGAGGAATTATTGGAGTGATACTTGGAGTCACCATCCCTTGGTTCGTAAGTCACTTTGCGGGGATGAAAACGATTACGACGCTTTGGTCGCCGGTGCTGGCATTTGGAATTTCCGCGGCAGTCGGAGTTATCTTCGGGATTTATCCCGCGATGCGCGCCGCGAACATGGATCCGGTCGAGGCGCTCCGCCACGAATAGTTCACTGCATCGCGCGTGCGATGGAATTAAACCACAGGTCGTGCAACTCGATCGTATTCCATTTCAGTTCAGCACCAACTGTTTTGATGGCCAGTTCGTCGCCGCCAACAGTTCCTAATTTCATCGCGGCAATACCGAGGATTTTTGCGCGCTCCAAAACTTTCGGAACATTCAACGGGGAAACCGAAACCACAATACGTCCTTGCGATTCGCCGAATAACAGCGCGTCCAGGCGGTTTACGTTGGCCAAACTTAAATCAATTTGTGCGCCGATGAGCCGCGGAGTTTCGCGGGCAATCTGTTGCGATATACACGATTCGGCAAGCGCGACTGCCAGCCCACCGTCACTGCAATCATGTGCGCTCTTGACGATGCCGCTTTCGATGAAGCCGCGCAACGCGTTGTGGACAGCGCGTTCCTTTTCCATATCGCAACGCGGCGGCGTGCCGGTCTTTAAATGGTGCACCGTTTGTAAATAGGCCGAACCGCCGAGACCAAGTAGCGAGTCATTACCATCAGCGATCTCGCCTAACAGAATGACGATATCACCTTCGTCTTTGAACCATTGCGTGGTGATGTATTCCGGTTTTTCGATTTGTCCGACCACAGCGACGGTCGGCGTAGGATCGATAGGACCGTTTGGACTTTGATTATAAAGGCTGCAATTGCCGCCGGTCACCGGCGCATTGAAAAAACGGCATGCATCAGCGACACCACGCACCGATTCCTTAAGCTGCCAAAACAGTTCAGGATTATGCGGGTTGGCGAAATTTAAATTGTCGGTCGAGCCGAGCGCCACCGCGCCGGAGCAAGCCAGATTGCGAATGGCTTCGGCAACGGCGAGTTTTCCACCTTCGTAGGGATCAAGATAAACGTAAGTCGCGTTGCAATCGACTGTGAGAGCAATCAACTTTTCCTTCGTCGATTTGCTCTCGCCATTGTTCGGCACGGAATCTTCTTTGATGCGAATGACGGCGGCGTCTGATCCAGGGCAAACGATCGAACCATCGCGAACCATGTGGTCATATTGCCGATAGACCCAGTTTTTCGAAGCAATGGTTGGCCAGGCAACCAGTTGTTTCAGTGCAGCCACGGCGTCAGAACAATCAGGCACGTTGCTCAAAGTGAACTCGCGGACTTGTTTCAAGTATGCAGGTTCAATCGCATCGCGGTAATAGATCGGCGCTTCATCCGCAAGTTTCCTCGCTGGAATATTCGCAACGATATCGCCATTGAACTTCACCACCATGTTCCCGGTGTCAGTCACTTCGCCAATCTGTGCCCAAGGCAAATCCCATTTGTCGAAAATCCGTTTTACTTCCTCTTCGCGCCCCTTCTTAACGATGATCAGCATGCGCTCTTGCGATTCGCTGAGCATGATTTCGTACGGCGTCATGTTCGGCCCGCGTTGCGGCACTTTGTTCAACTCGATTTCGATGCCCGTGCCCGCGCGTGCTGCGGTTTCGCAGGTCGAACAAGTCAGCCCGGCTGCGCCCATATCTTGAATCCCGGCGACAGCGTCAGTCGCAAGCAATTCGAGGCAAGCTTCGCAAACCAGTTTCTCCATAAATGGATCACCGACTTGCACCGCACCGCGCTGTTGTTCGGCGGATTCTTGCGTGAGGTCTTGCGACGCAAACGCAGCGCCTGCCAGGCCATCACGACCCGTTGCAGGGCCAACGTAGAAAACTGGATTGCCGATGCCTTCAGCCTTGCCGCGCGCGATCTGGTCGTGGCGCAGAACCCCGAGGCAAAATGCGTTCACCAGCGGATTGCCTTCGTACGACTTATCAAAATAGACCTCGCCCGCCACCGTCGGAATCCCAAAGCAATTGCCATAGTGCGCAATTCCCGCGACAACTCCGTTGAACAAACGTCGATTGTTCACGACCTGAGAATTATCGCCAGAACCGTTCGTGGTGATTGGTCCAAACCGCAACGAATTCAATGCGCAAATTGGCCGCGCGCCCATCGTGAAAATATCGCGGATGATTCCACCCACACCGGTTGCCGCGCCTTGAAATGGTTCAACCGCACTCGGATGATTGTGCGATTCGATTTTGAAAGCGATCGCGAGATTGTCGCCGATATCGATGATGCCCGCGTTCTCCTCACCTGCCCCAACGAGAATTTTAGGCGACTTGGTGGGAAATGTTTTGAGGAGCGGCCGCGTATTCTTATAAGAACAGTGCTCGCTCCACATCACTGAAAAAATTCCAAGCTCGGTGTAAGTGGGATCGCGTCCGAGAATGCCTTTCAGCCTTTCAAATTCCTCGGGCGTGAGGTTGTGCTTTTTAACTAGCTCGGGTGTAATCGCGTTCTGGGTCATTCTAGGCGGCTTTCGCGAGAGAACGATTTTGCAACGATTGAATCAGGCTTTCAAAAACAACCTTGCCATCCGCACAACCCAACAACACCTCGCTGGCGCGTTCGGGATGCGGCATGAGACCAGCCACATTTCGCGCTTCATTGCAAATACCCGCGATGTTCAGCAACGAACCATTGGGGTTTGCCGCTTCGGTCAACTCTCCATTCGCCGTGCAGTATTGCCACAAAATCTGCCGATTCGTCTGCAACTTGCTCAATGTGGCATCATCAGCGAAATAACATCCTTCACCATGCGCGATCGGAACCCGCAGAATTTTGGCTTCAGGAATTTTGTTGGTAAAAGGCGAATCGGAGGTGGCCGTTTTGATAAAAACATTTTCGCAACGGAATTGAAGCGAACGGTTGCGAATCAACGCGCCGGGGAGCAATCCGGCCTCGCACAAAATCTGGAACCCATTGCAAACACCCAACACCGCTCCGCCATTCGCAGCGAATTGCTGCACTGCTTGCATAATTGGGCTGAACCGCGCGATCGCGCCGGTGCGTAGATAATCGCCGTAGCTGAACCCGCCCGGAATCACGACGGCATCAATCCCGGCCAACGAATTCTCCTTATGCCAAATCAGGCGCGCAGAATGGCCGAGCACATTTTTTAAAACGTGCACCGCATCCTGGTCGCAGTTCGACGCCGGAAATTGTAAAACAGCAAAATTCATTTTGTGTCAGTCGTCAGTGGTCAACGGTCAGTTGTAAGAACCAAAAACAGACGGGAAAGTAATGCAACAACTGACTCCTGACAACTGACCGCGAACCAACTACTCAATCTCGAAACGGTAATCCTCGATCACCGGATTGCTCAAAATCTTGTGGCACGCATCGTCAATCTGTTTGCGCCACGCTTCCTTATCGTCGCCGGCAAGTTCGATCTCCAGGGTACTTGCCGACATGCACCGCGCCGATGCCCTTGTAACCCATGTGTTCCAGCGCGCTCGCGACGGTCTTGCCCTGCGGATCGAGCACGGCCTTTTTCGGTGTCACAATGATTTTGGCTTTCACTCGGGCGCGATGTTGAGCGAACCAACGCGCGCACGCCAGTTTTTTCCGCGCTCGCGAGCACAAACAGAGCGCCGCTTGAAAACAGTCGCTTCAGCCCAATTCGGACTTGCGAATGAATTCATTCTTACCGACCCTAGTCTCATTCATGGCTAAAAAAGCCCTTATCACAGGAATTACGGGACAGGACGGGTCGTATCTCGCTGAGTTGTTGCTCGCTAAAGGCTATGAAGTGCATGGCATCATCCGCCGCGCCAGCACTTTCAACACCGGCCGCCTCGACCCTATTTACGCCGACCCGCACTCGGGCCAGAGCCGTTTGTTCCTGCACTACGGTGATCTCGCCGATGCCAGCGCGCTCGCGCGTTTGCTCGGAAAAATCAATCCGGAAGAAATCTACAACCTCGCCGCCCAAAGCCATGTGCGCGTGAGTTTCGATTCGCCCGAATACACCACCGACATCACCGCGACCGGTACCGTGCGCCTGCTCGAAGCCATCCGCGAAGCCGGTTTGCGTCCGCGCTTTTATCAGGCGTCGTCGAGCGAAATGTACGGCAAGGTTTTGGAAGTTCCGCAAAAGGAAACGACGCCGTTCTATCCACGCAGTCCTTACGGTTGCGCCAAAGTGTATTCCTTTTGGATCACGGTGAATTACCGCGAATCCTACGGCATGCACGCCAGCAACGGGATTTTGTTCAACCACGAATCTCCACGCCGCGGCGAGACATTCGTCACCCGCAAAATCACCCGCGCCGTCGCGCACATCAAAGCTGGCCTGCAACAGAAGCTTTATCTCGGCAACCTCGACGCAAAACGCGACTGGGGTTATGCGAAGGAATACGTTGAAGCCATGTGGCTGATGCTCCAGCGGGACCAGCCCGACGATTACGTCATTGCCACCGGCGAAACGCATTCCATCCGCGAATTTCTGGACATCGCTTTCGGTCACGTCGGATCTCGATTGGAAAAAATATGTGGAAATCGATCCACGTTACTATCGACCGACCGAAGTCGACTTGTTGATTGGTGATTACAGCAAGGCAAAGAAGCAACTGGGTTGGGAACCAAAGACGCGTTTTGAGGAACTGGCCAAACTGATGGTCGATGCCGACGTGCAATTGCTCAAAGACCATCGCGAAGGCCGCATCAAAGTCGCGCAATAATTTTCAGGTTCTTGCTTCGAATTTACGCTTTTATCAGCGCGTGTAAGCGTTCATCTTGACGCCATGCCCATGCTCGTGTCCAAAGGCCGTGACGGAGCGCAAATCCAATTGAAGCCGGGCATCAACCGTCTTGGGCGCAATGCCTCGAACGACTTTCAGGTCCAGGACACTTCCATTTCCGGCACGCACTGCGAAGTAATTGTGGAAGACGACACGGTGCGCGTGCGTGATCTCGGATTCGACCAACGGCACGTTTGTCGATGAGTTCCGTGTCCGCGAATCTTTCCTGCGCGAAGGCCAAACAGTCCGGCTGGGCTCGTGCGCGTTTTGCTTCCTTCCAAATACCACTCACGCGCCAACCACCGTGCGCCTGAGACAGCCGGCACCACCCGAACCTCCGTCTGCGTCCGCGGAAAGCCTCCCACTGCCGCCCGTTGCACCGGGTGTTAAGACCTGCGCGAATCACGAATCTCGTGCGGCGGCGTTCGTATGCAAAAAATGCGGTGGGAACTTCTGCGATTCTTGTATCAACGAGCAAATCATCGCGCATCGCAAACTGCGGTTTTGTCGCGCCTGCGGCGAAGAGTGCATTTCGATGCGTGAAGCTGCGCCTCAAGCGAAACGCGCACAAACGTTCTTTGAAATGTTACCGCAAGCGTTCCTGTATCCGTTGAAGCGCGACGGTTTGATCATGCTCGTTTCAGGAACGGTGTTCTTCGGCTTTTTGGACGCGATCGTTGGCGGGCCTCACATGGGTGGATTTTTCGTCGGCGCAAACGTGTTGATTGTGCAATTGTTCGCGCTCGGTTACCTGATCGCCTACATGAAAGCGATTGTGGCCGTTTCGGCTTACGGCGACGAGCACATGCCGAAGTGGCCGGACTTCGGTGAGTTCTACGACGACATCCTCCATCCCATCCTGCTCATGGGAACATGTCTCCTGCTCTGTTTTGCTCCGGTGTTAGCATACATGTATTACGTCGACTACGACCTGCCCGGCTGGGAACAGCTTGGGTTCGTCGCGTTGATCGTCCTCGGTTGCGCCGCATTGCCGATGTGCATGCTCGCGACGTTCCTGCACGAAACAGTTTTCGCACTCAACCCGCTGGTGCTGGTCGTAACGGTTTTTCGGGTGCCGGCCGAATACATGGTCGCCTGCGTTGTGCTCGGGTTATTGGTTGGGCTTCGATTCCTCAGCGGCTACGTCACTGCGCTGGCTCACGTCATCCCCGTGCTTCCACAGGTTCTCGATGGGTTCATTTCGTTATATTTGGTGTCAGTTGAGATGCGCGTCATCGGTTTGATCTTCTATACGAAGCGAAAACAACTCGGCTGGGCGATGTCGTAGGGTCGTGTTTTCCCCGCGTTGGAAAACCAACCCTGTACGCTCTGGAAGGAACAGCAACGTTGGCCCAAGGTGTCGCCATGAGTACTGCCAGTTATATTTTATTGGCTTGTGGTGTTGTGCTGTTAGTCGTGGCCATGATCATGAAGCGCACAAGGACGACCTGAGTCATCGCGCCCGCCAGTTGGGCAAAGCGGGCAGCGCCCGGTTATATTTGCTGCTCGCCGCGATCTGCTCTTGTTAGTCGTTGTGTTCCGTCAGGAATTCAAAACTTTCAATGCCTTCTTGGCATCGGACACGCGGCAGATTAACAAGCCTTTCTTCGCGTCGGGTGGCGTGGCGCAGTAGGCGTATTCGATATTGATTTTAGCATCGCCCAATTTCCGCGAGAGTTTGGCCAAGGTACCGGGGCTGTTGTCGCCGGTGATCATTATCACGTCGTCTTCGACAACAAGCGTTCCATGCTCCTCGAAAACGTAGATCGCCTTGTCGGGGTCGCTCACGACCATGCGGATGACGGCGTGATCGACGGTGTCGCTGGTCGAGATCGCGTAGATATTGATGTTCGCGGCTGAGAGCGCGTCACAGACACGCGCCAGCATGCCCGGGCGATTATCGAGAAAAAGAGCCAGTTGTTTTGTGATTTGCATAGCGCGAGTCCAACTCAAAAACAGTTGGACTCTACTACGCTAGTTTTCACACTCGCACTTGTCAAACGCACGGAACCGCGCGCGGCTTATTGCCCTGGCTTCAATACAATCTTGATGCACTCGTCTTCGTGGTCGCGAAACATCTTGTAGCCTTCGGCGGCATCGGTCAGCGGCATGGTGTGGGTAATGACGAAGCTGGGATCGATGTCACCTTTTTTGATCCGATCGAGCAGCGGACGGAGATAACGCTGCACGTGAGTTTGACCGGTCCTGATCGTAAGCGAACGGTTCATGATTGAACCTAAAGGGATTTTGTCGACGAAACCGCCGTAGACGCCCGGGACGGAAACAGTGCCGCCGTTGCGACAGGCCATTATGCACTCGCGGAACGCGGCGGGCCGATCCGTTTCCAACCGCATAGCTTGCTTGATGCGGTCATATGTCCCGAGCAATCCATGGCCGCTGGCTTCCATGCCGACGGCGTCAATAGTGGCGTCCGGACCGCGTCCCCCGGTCATTTCGTTGAGCACTTCGAGTACGCTATCCACTTCGAGACGATTGATGATTTCCGCCCCGCCCTCGTCTCTGGCCATTTCGAGGCGTTCAGGAATTTCGTCAATGGCGATGACGCGTCCGGCGCCGAGCAGCCACGCGCTCTTGATCGTGAACTGGCCAACCGGGCCGCAACCCCAGATGGCAATCGTGTCGCCCGGCTGAATGTTGCATTGCTCGGCCGCCATATAACCGGTCGGGAAAATGTCGGAAAGGAACAGCACTTGTTCGTCGGTCAGGCCGTCTTCAATTTTGATCGGGCCGACATCGGCAAAAGGCACGCGCGCGAATTCCGCCTGACCACCAGCGTAACCACCGGTCATGTGAGAATAGCCGAAAATTCCGCAGGGCGAATGGCCCCACATTTTTTCAGCGATCGATGCGTTCGGGTTCGAATTTTCGCAGAGCGAAAACATCTGGCGATCGCAGAAGTAACAATTACCGCAGGCAATCGGGAATGGCACGACGACGCGGTCGCCGACTTTCAGGTTGTTGACGCCTTTGCCGGTTTCGACCACTTCACCCATGAATTCGTGCCCGAGAATGTCGCCCTTTTCCATCGTCGGCACATAGCCGTCGAAGAGATGGAGGTCCGAACCGCAAATGGCGGTCGAACTGATCTTCACGATGCAATCGCGCGGGTTCAGGATTTTGGGATCTGGAACGTCCATCACCTGCACTTCACCGACGCCACACCAACAATTTGCTTTCATATAAAACGGTTCCTTTTACGCATTGGCCATGCGGCGGATTTGTTTTTCGTATTTCGTCGCGCTAGTGGCACGACCGGCGGATTGACCTTCGGTCGTCGGAATCTCGCCTGTTTCCATCAGTTGTTTGAAGCGACGCAAGTCGTCTTTAACACTTTGCTCAGGTGCTTCGCCGAACAGTTTGGCAATGATCGCGCCCATCGCGCCCGCTGGCGGAACGTAACCGAGTTCGACCTGAACAATAGTTTCTTTGCCATTTTGCACAGGTTCGAATCTAATCGTGCCCCAGTTGTCGACATCAGCACCGGGCAAGGATTGCCAGACGATGAGATGATTTGGCTGGTCGTCGACGATCTCGGCGTCCCACTTAACGGTCCTACCGGCTGGACCTTTGGCTACCCAACTGGATCGGGTGCCCCCGGTGACCTGCACAGATTCGAGATGATACATGAAGTTGGGCAGGTTTTCGAAATTACGCCAGAATTGATAGAGTTCCTGAGGCGATTTGCGAATCGTGACACTGCGACGGACACTGCGCGTCGCTCCCGCTTCTTCTTCGGAAAGTTGCATGCTGCAAAGAATATCCGCGACGGTGACACCGAGAACGGCGGCCGTGGCGAAAGTGAGTTTGCTCTTGTTGTTGCGCTCGGTTGCAAGACCCGTGCCGAGCGAGACAATGGAAAGTATGTCGCCCACGACACGTGACCACACCCATGGACTCAATTTCTTTTCATTAGCGGTGAGCAGACCGATGCCGGCGGTGAGTTCGCGCAATCCATAGCTGCGAGTCAGGCCGTTGTGGTTCTTTCTTACGCCGATCGCTTTTTCGAGTCTGCGGGGAGCAAGCAGTTCCGCCACCCCCAAACCGACACTAAACCACCCCAAAGCGCGCGCGAGATCTTGTTGTTTCATGAAAATCCTTTCAAAAACAACTCGCGCCGTTCCGCGAAGTTTCCAGAGTGGCGAACGCCTTTTTTGACTGTGGTATTTGCCCTTAATAAAGCCAAATTCGGACGCACGGGAGGAGAGATGACTCATTTGTTCTCACCTTCGTAAGTTCTTTTATTTCTGATTTCAGATCTGAGGTGCTTCGCCTCGCGCGAGACGCAACCATCAGGCGAGATGGATTGTGTGCGGAAGTAGCTAATCTGTCAAAAAATGTAGGGAAAGGAGGGAAAGAAACAGCACTTTTTCTGCACTATTTTTAGTCACCAAGGCACAAAGGTCGCTAAGAGAAATGCGACCACAGAAGCACAGATATCTACAACCGGCAAAGAACGCATGCTCGGTAAGTTACACGGCAAAAAAAATCCCGCCCTCTCGAAAAAAGGGCGGGATTGTGATCAACTACTTAGTTGCAAATCAAGGGCTACATCTGCCCAGGTAAGATGCGTTGTAGATGGCGCTGATTTCAATGGCCGAAAGCGCGCGGTTGTAGAATGCAACTTCGTCCAGACTGCCGTTAAAGGGCCGGGTTCCATCGCAACACTCGCAGATGCTTCGTCCCATCTGGAAGCTGGTGTTGTTGTTGACGTTGACAACAGTGCGCGTGGTCATGTTTGTGATGCTGAAGGCGTCCACGTAAAGGGACACGGACAGCCCAGAGCGAACTACCGCCACGTGATGCCATTGGCCATCATTAACGGCTATGCCGAGAATGGGGTAATTGGTGCAGGCAACAGTGTTGTTTGTGGGGCCTCCAGCAAACATCTCAAACCCGATGACTCCCGGGTAGTCGCCCACGCCGTTGCGTCCGATTCGAATGCTCCAACCGGGGATGCAAGCATCACATTCTTGCCATTTCTCCATGAGTGCCATGATGTTATTATTGGTCGTTTTAACCCAACATTCGACCGTGAAGTTGTTCGTTCCAAAATTCGCCGCATTTGTTCCGAACGTAAGCGAACCACTGCTGGTTCCATCGAATTGGATGGCGGTGTTGACCTTGCCTGGGGCATAGGTCACTGAACTGGCCGTTCCGTCGTAGTTGCTGACCGAGTCTACTACGTTGCTTTCGAATTTCCACCAATCGAGCAAACTGGCATCGGCAAGATTGGTAGCGCATATTGGCGAGTCCAGGACTGTCAGAACACCCGCCGGGGTGCTGGTTGCCGGGGTACAGATGTTGGCAGCCTGCACGGCATACGAACCGGCATCGGTGTCGGCGACGCTAGCAATGGTATAGTTAGTGAGGTTGACGCCAATGGCGAGGACGTTGGTGGCGCTGGCAGTGGTCTGGATCCAAGAGTACGTGATGGGACTCGTGCCTGTTGCACTCGCAGAGAACCGAACGTGATTGCCCAAAAGGACCGTTTGGGATTGCGGACCAACGAGGATGGATGGCGACGTGACGGCTCTCAGTACCCTGGACGCGCTTGTGTCATTGCCCCAATTGTTGGTTATAACGACAGTGTAGCTGCCGGCTGAGTTAGTGGTGAACCACGACGCCGTCGCACCGGAAATTGCGGTCCCATTGCGCTTCCATTGATAAGACATCGTGTCAGTCGTAGAAGGGGATTCCGATATGGTCACGAAGTTCGTCACGTCACAGATATTTGTGGATGAGAAGTCGATAGCTGCGGAAGTTGCCCTGACGCGGACATATGCGACGGCGCTGGTCACGATGCCGCTACTCGGGTAAAGATACGAAATGGAGTTTGTAACGATGACGCGAAAGCCGACGTTAGACAAAGTTGAATCGACGTTTGTGCTGGCGATGGTCAGGGTTTTGTTGGTCACTCCAACGTCGACGAAGTTTGTTGGGTTGGCGACAGTGTTGGACTGCCAGCGATAGGCCAATTTGTTGGTCGTGCCGGTAACGGTAATTGTGAGCGTGGCAGTGGTGTGCCAATCGTTGGTTACACTGTTAGGGCCGGTGATTTGCGGCGGAGTCGAGAGCGTTGCGGTGGTGCTGGTGATCGTACCGCCGTGATTGGTGATGACAACCGAGTAAGAATCGGCATTAGCGCCTTGAACGCCTAACAGCGTAAAGTTCGTTGTGGTGGTGCCGACGTATTGGCCGCCATCGGTGATCGTGTTGCCGTTGTCACGCCACCTGTAGGCCAAAGGGTTACCGCCGACAGTGACGGAGAAGTTCACGTTGGCGCCGATGGGAGCAGTGATGCTGACGGGGTTGTTACTCATGAACGGACCGAAGTCGAGGTAGGCTTCGGAACTCGGGTACTGAATTGCAGTTATTGGAAACAACCACCGAGTATGTGCCAAGATCGGTAGTCGTAAGGGGACTCAGCAAGGTCAGGCTGCTGTTGGTTGCGCCTACGATATGTGATGGTGTATTGGTCAAATTGGCATTATTACGGGACCATTGATAAATCAATGGACCCGTGCCGAGGTTGGTTACGCTAAACACCGGGCTTGAAGTGGTCCAAGCTTTTTGAGGCGATTTAGGCTGTCCGGTTATGGATATATCGGCACAGCATATTCCATTCGTGCCCGCTGCATAGATCGCGAAGATTTCGTTGGAGGTGAGAGCGTGATCGTGAATGGCAATCTCGTCCAAGCCACCCCAGAAATCTCCATATCCTTCCCCGCCCCCGACGTCCTGGGCAATTCGAAATGTGCTGCTGTTGTTTACATTCAGCGGATAATCATCAGAGGCCCAGATTACATCCGATACGTCCAACCAGCCGTCGACGTAGATAAGATTCCGTACAGGCCGGAACGCACGAAGGCAAAGTGATGCCACATGCCGTCGTCAATTGGCGTATATCCCCACATCTCGTCCCAGTCGGTAGCGGCGACGCCTCCCTGAGTAGTGGTGCCCTGCTGAGTCATGTAAGGTAATCCATACCAAATGCCCACCTCCCACATGGGATTTCCTGCATTCCATGCATTCGCGCTCTCTTTTTGTATGAGCGTACCCTGGGTATAGCCCAAGTCATTCGCATAGGTATCCTGCATCTGAACCCACATGGAGACTGTAAAATCGTTGGTTTTGAAATTACCGAACGTCGTGCCGGCAGTGAGCACGCTGTTGGTTGTGGCGTTGAATGAAAAAGCCTGTCCGACTATTCCATTGGTGTACGTTACGGCGCTTTTCACTGTCGCATTATTACCGCCTGCGTGATCAAGCCCATTGTTTTCACCTTGCCACCAAGCGAGAAGGCCACTGTCAGCAGTAGCACAGTGAGAAGAGCCGGCGGTCAACACGAAATCAACTTCAGTCGCACCGTAGGGGCTGTAGACGACAAGGGAATAGCTGCCAGCATCGGACTCCGTAAAGTATGGAATGGTAAGAACGTTGGATGTCGCAACGTGATTGCCCAACCACCCGAAGCCGTCTTGCCCGTAGAAAGCCCAGGAGTAGGTGAACGGGCCATCACCGGTGGCGGTGGCGGAGAGGGAAATATTTGTCCCTAAGAGAACCTCCTGATTTGAGGGTGCAGTTGTGAGAATCGGCGGGTCAGCAAGAACACCAACGTTGGAGTCGCTGTAGACGGCGCCACAGGCATTTGAGACAAGCACGGTGTAATCACCGAGGTCGGAAGGTTGAGCGCTCGAAATTGTGTACGCAGTGCCCGTTGCTCCCGTGATATCAGTTCCGTTGTGTTGCCACTGATACGAAAGCGGTGCGCCATTGGCCTGCGCCGTGACAGTGAAGGTGGCACTCGAGTTGAGTAGCACGGATTTTGAAACAGGCTGCGTCACGAAATTCGGCCAGGAGTTTCCGTTCGTGCCCTCCTGCGCAAGGGCCAGAATGTTGGACGCCGAAAGCGCGGTGTCGTAAAGGCTGATCTCATCAAGCACCCCTTTAAAATATACATAATTTCCGGAGCTAGTGCATGGGCTCATGCCAACCATTAGCTCCGCGTCGTTTACGAGGTTAGCGATTTTCCCGTCGGTGGGGTGCTGCGGTGTTCCACTCAAAGAGCCATCGATGTAGATCGAGGCATTCGTTCCCTGCCTAACGCATGCGACGTGATGAAACACGCCGTCGGTGACGGTCGCAGCTGAAGCCATGTCTACGTAGCCGACGGGACCGACACCCGTGTCACCGTAGTTGAAAGAAATGGCGCCATTTGTTCGAAGTTGAATATCGAAAAAACTCTGATTGTTGACGCACGCAGCACGTTTACTCACGATTTCCGTGCGAAGGCTGGTGTTAAAATTAGTGGTTTTAATCCAGAACCCCACGGTAAAATCATTTGTCTCAAAATCGATGAAATTATCGGGTGGGGTTAAGTCGATAATCGCATTGGATGTGCCGTCGAACGAAAAGCCGGTTCCTACTTCGGCATTTACATAGGTGACGCCGGTGCCATTAGTAGCAGCATATACTCCCATAACCGAATCCCAAACATTACTTTCCCCCTTCCACATGGCGAACAATCCTGGGGGAGGACAGTCGGCGAAGAGTAATGACGGGATCGCCATTGCCAGTGTCCAGAATATGCGTGTCTTCATAAGTGTTGTTTCCTTAGATGCGTGCAACCTTCCTAATGTTTCCCCCCGGGGTTGCAAAGGGGTGGGGCGCGCGTATCAATGACAAATTTGAGATTAATGTCAAACATTTATTAGGAGACCAGCTGGATGCTCCGGTGGATCACAGCGTTCGTGAGAGTTAATCAGTCAAACGGTGCATCGGGAATGAATGGTATCAGGTGCGAATTCAAAGCGGTGGTCACTTACTACGGACTTGGGATGCTGCTGTGTGCAAAGCAGCAGCCGCAGCACGTTAAGTGACTTGGAGGACGAAGATTTACACTTAATTGTGTAACGAATCCGCCGCGGCTGGTCTTCAACATAGCCGCGCTCCGCCAACCGCCACTTTAATCGCACCCATGGTATAAGCGATGGTTTGCTTTTGAGGGCGGGTGTTACTACAAAGGGAGCGTGCTGCAATCGCAATCGAGCAAAGAGGAGGCGTCGGCCGCGACTGAGAATGGTTTCCAAGGCGGCTTGCAACGTTATGTCCCACTGTTGGTGTGGGCCGCTGTCGTCGCGACGCTGATTATTATCCCGCTGAAAATCGTCGGTTACGGATTTGTGCCGGTAACGGACGCGATGCGATATGCAGCGAAGGCGTTCGCCGGAAAATCGTGGTCGGACATCTTGGTGTTACGACCGGACGCGCCGGTGGATCACAGCGCTGGTTGGGAATTGATTATTCAAGGGGTGCAGCGTGTGACTGGAGCGGGTCCGGATGGCTTGGTGGCGTTTTCCGTGGCGGGACTGTTCATGGCGTTCGTTCTTGTGCCGCTCATCTGGCTGCGTCGAGCGGAGGCGTGGGTGGCGGCGTTGTTGGTGATGATTTTGGCGGCGCCGGTGAACTTGATGCGGGTGACGAGCGGACGGCCATACATCCTGGAAATGGTGGTGGTGATGTCGGTGCTTTTGATTTGGTCGCCAGCGGGTCGATTTAAGATGGGGCAAACGGCAAAAATGATTTTGACGACGGCATTAATGGCAGCGGTGGTTTGGATCCACGGATGTTGGTATTTGTATGCGCTGGTTTTGGCGGCCTTCTTGTTGGCAGGCCAGTGGCGGAACGGCACGATGTTCGGCGCTTGCTGGCTTGTCGGAAGTGTTGCGGGCGCGTGTTTGACGGGGCATCCAGTGAGTTATTTGCGGGATGAAATTGCACTGGCGTTAACGGCGTTCAGTCAACACATGGTGCAACGGCAGCTCGTGACGGAATTTATGGCGCAGACGGCGGATACGCTGCTGTTGCTGTGCGCGGCGGCGCTGTTGTTATGGCGGACGGCGCGCGGACGTTGGACGGCGGCGACGGTTTTTAATCCGGCGTTTATGCTGGCGGTGCTGGGCGCGATTTGTGGCATGCAGGTGTATCGGTTCTGGCTGGATTGGGGTGTGCCGGCGTTGCTCGTTTGGATGGCTTTGGAGGTGCAGGACTTAATCGAGAACGACAGTGCGCTGGATGGGATTGGCCGGGCGACGGCAGCAGTGTTGTTGTGCGCGAGTTTTTTTGTGATGACAACGGGCGATGTGGGCGGACGCTGGACCGATAGTCTCGAGGTCGAATACATGATGCAGGATGCGCCGGAATTGGCCGGGTGGTTGCCCGAAAAGGACGGCATCATTTATTCCACGAGCATGGATGTTTTTTACGAGACGTTTTTCAAAAATCCGCGCGCGCCATGGCGCTATGTTTTGGGTTTTGAGCCGACGTTTATGCAGGCCGATGACCTGAAAACGTTGCGCACGATTCAATATTATCACGGCGCGGTGCAGGCGTATGAACCGTGGGTGAAGAAGATGCGGCCGGAGGATCGCCTGGTGGCACGTAATGCGTCGGGACGTCCGCCCGCGATCGGCGGGTTGGAATGGAAGTATGCGGTGAAGGATACGTGGATTGGGCGATTGCCGAGGAAGTGAACGTCCGCGCGTCCCGTTATGCGGCCAAAGTTTTTGGCGCTTGCAGGCGCTTCCACTTGGCAACGAACTGCTCCTTCTGCCCCGCGTAGAAATGTTTGAAGTAGCGTGATTCGTACATCTTTTCGATATACGCGTCCGGTGGAATAAATCTTTCGCGGAACAAGCGGTAGGTTTCGCTATACGCTTTTTGGGCCGAGTCATTCACGCGCGTAATCTGGAATTCTTTCAAGCCAAGAAAATCTTTGATCGCGCTTTCTTTAATCGAATCGTCGACTTCCATTCGCATCAGAAGCAGGCGCACGCGGCCTTGCTCGATGACCTGCACCCCATTGGAAGGAAAAGGATGTTGGTAAACGTCGATGCCGCAATCGGGCTTCATGCGGTCCTCGAACCACGTCAGCGGAAGGTCGTGCGGATATTTTGAGAGGAAAACTTCGATCATGTGATCGACAGAGAGGTTCGGGCGATCGGCGACCTTGCCGAGTTCGCGATCGAAGTTTTCAAAGAAGGCTGAAATATTTCGGCCGATGGGTTCGCGGACGAGGCTGATGACAAGCAAAGGCTTTCGTTTTTTTACAACGAATTCGCGCATGCCGGTCAGTTCCAGGGTTTCGCCATCGTGCGGAATCATGGAATGAGCGTGAACGGTCAAACCGGGCCAGGCACGGTCGAGGGAGTGCTCGAATGAGGATGAGCCGACTTTGCCGAACTGATAGACGAGCAACGGGCGAGCAGCTTTAAGGAGGCGATTGATCCGAGCTTCGCGATGCCGGCAATCGCGAATGCGGTGAAGAGTGGTTCGTAGGTCACGCGCGAGTGACCGGATTAACAGCTTCATTGATTTATAGCGCTTGTTACAACGCTGCTTTTTTGTCGCGCATTCAGCTCGACCGACAACACCAACTCACTGCGCCAGTCAGATGAAAGCTCGACTTCATTATGACGGCGTGGCTTTGGCGGTGTCAAGGCAGGGCTCAGTTTCGCGCTGGCGAGGATGTTTTGAAACGGCTTTAATAGGCGCATGGTTACTCGTTCCATGACGCTGGTTATCGTCGGCGTGTTTTTGCGGACGCTGACTTTCGGCGCTCCTGTTCCACTCATCCACGCGCATGCGCACAATGATTACGAGCATCGGCGTCCGTTGTTCGACGCATTGAGTCATGGGTTTTGCAGCGTGGAGGCGGACATTTATCTGGTGAACGGAAAGTTGCTCGTTGCGCACAATCGCCAGGATGTGAAAACGGAACGGACGTTGCAGGCGCTGTATCTCGAACCGTTACGAGAGCTGGCGAAAAAAAATCATGGCAAAATTTATGGGGCTGAACCGCGGTTTTTTCTGTTGATCGATGTTAAATCGGATTTTGCGACCTTGTATCCGGTGCTGCGAAAAGTGTTGGAGGATTATTCTGATATCCTGACCCGATTTGAAAATGGCAAGGCGCGGACCAACACGGCGACAGTTGTGCTGACGGGGAATTATTCGATGCCAACAGTCGCCGCGGAAACGAATCGACTGGCCGGCGTCGATGGAAAGTTGAAAGATTTGCCGTCAATCAAACGCGGCGACGCTGCGCTGTGGATTAGCGACAGCTGGAAGCCAACATTCCACTGGAACGGCAAAGGTAAAATGCCGGACGATGAGCGCGCGAAATTGCGAACTGTCGTGGAGCGCGCCCATGCGCAAGGCAAACTGGTACGGTTCTGGGCCGCGCCTCAGACAAAAGAGGCGTGGACTGAATTAGCCGCCGATGGCGTCGACCTTCTAAATGCCGATGACTTAGCAGGTTTGGAGAAATTTCTTCTCACAAACCCCTATCCCGGCACTCTTTTGGATGCTCCGTCGAACCGCGCGTTTTAACGGTCGCGATAGCCGCCGCGGCGCTCGCCGCCACGGTCACCCCGATCGCCTCCTTCGGCGCGGCCACCCGCACGAAAATTGGAGCGAGGCGCACGTTCTTCCCGTGGACGCGCAATGTTGACGGTCAAGGGACGGCCTTGATAATCCTTACCGTTAAACATTTCCACCGCCTTAATGGCTTCTTCCGAACTACCGAACTCCACGAACGCAAACCCGCGTGATTTACCAGTAAACTTGTCCATCATCAGATTGACGGACGTGACATTCCCAGCTTGCCCAAACAAATCGTGGATGTCGTTTTCGATGGTATTGTAAGAGAGGTTCCCCACGAATAATCGATTTTCCTTCATGACTGTCTTAACCGTACAAACCGCAAATTCGACGACAGAGAGACCGAGGATCGGCCCAACATTTCCATATGCGGGACCCGGTCGTCGCCGTGATCAGCTGCGCCCCGCGGTTGTCAACCAAACCGCACTCACCCCGCCGACTGACGGTGTGCTTTGTAGCAAAGCCACTAGTGCAGTCAACAATTTTTCCGAAGTAAGTATTCGTAACCACCTGAGGCTCACCTATTGATAAAGCAAGTAGGGCTCACGGCGAGCAGCAAAATCAGCCAGGTCCTTGGTCCAAAGAGCCTTGATTTCGGTCAACGATTTATCGGCTGTGATCGCGTCCAACGTCGCTTGGTTGGCGATAAGGCGTTTCATCTTTTTGAGTTCGAACTGTTCGGGGTACCAACGATTGAGGATTTTTGCGATTGAGAGACCGATATCGACGACATTGCATTTGCTACGGTCGGTCAAAATGATGTTCACACCGGCGCAAGATTGGTTTTTGAAAATGTATTCCGGGGGCGTGAAACGAATTGGCACGAAACGGACACCGGGAAGGTTCTGTTTGTTGAGTTCGTCCGCGAGTTTCATGTCGTGGATGTAAGGTGCGCCGACCATCTCGAACGGAGTGCCGGTATTGCGACCAACGGACACCTGGCAGTATTCCAGCATACCGACGCCTGGATAAAGAATCGCCTCGGTGACGCTGCGCATATTGGGTGACGGAGGCATCCACGGCAGAGCGGTTTCGTCGAAGAATTCGTTGCGTTTCCAGCCTTCTACTTTGATGACGGTCAAATCGAGGCTGTCGAGGTGACGTTCGGCTTTAAACATCTGGGCGAGTTCACCTTCGGTCATGCCGTAGCGCAGCGGAATGGGATGATAACCAACGAAGGTGGTTTTGCCGGTGAGCAACGGGCCGTCGATAGCGATGCCGTTGATCGGATTGACACGATCCAGGACGAAGAATTTGATCCCTGCTCTATGCGCTGCGTTCATGCAATGGCCTAAGGTAGAGATGTATGTGTAGAAACGACATCCAACATCCTGGATGTCGAAGACGAGCGCGTCGATGTCGGCGAGCTGGTCCATGGTCGGTTCGGATCGTTTGCCGTAAAGGCTGTAGACCGGCAGACCGGTGCGTTCGTCGACGCTGTCGCTGACCGGTTCGTCAAAGTTTCCGTAGATGCCGTGCTCGGGACCAAAGAGCGCTTTGATCTGCACGTCGGGAGCGTTGCGCAGGAGGTCAATGGTAGGATACCGGCGGCAGTTGCGGCCGGTCGGATTGGTGATGAGACCAATGCGCAGGCCTTTCAGCGCCGCGAAGTTATCACGAGCGAGAACGTCAATTCCGTTCAGGACGGACGGGACTTCGTTACTTAGTTCGTTTTTTTTTGCGCCGGCTTCGCGAGTGTGGTGCAGCGGCGGCAGCGCGTTGGTGACCATGGCGAAGTCAAAGTCGGTAACCGCTTCAGCGGCAAGGGTGCCAATCGCGCTATAGAGCGGAAGGACGTTGCCTTTGCCGTCGGGATGGACGCGGTTGGAAAGAAATACGAAAAAGGTTTTGGAAAACGGATCAATCCAAAGCGCGTTGCCGGTGAACCCGGTGTGGCCATAGGAACCGAGCGGGAACAGGTCGCCACGCGGACGGCTGAATCCGGAATCGATGTCCCATCCAAATCCGCGACGAGACGGAATGTTTGTGGGTGTTTGGACGCTGGTCATCATCTTGACTGTTTCAGGTTTCATGATGCGCACACCGTCGAGTTCGCCGAGGTTCAGGAGCATGCGGCAGTAGCGCGCAAGATCGGCAGTGGTGGTGAAAATTCCAGCGTGACCGGCAACGCCTCCCATCAAACGAGCAGTTGGATCGTGGACGACACCGCGCAGAACGACGCCGTCAATTTTTTCGGTGGGCGCGATGCGAGCGAGTTTTTCTTTCGGCGGCAAATAACCGGTATCGACCATTTTCAGCGGTTGATAGATTTCTTTGGCGCAAAATTCGTTGAGAGGCATGCCGCTGACACGCGAGACGATTTCGCCGACAAGGAACAAGTTAATGTCACTGTAAACCAACTTCGCGCCGACGGGATTTTGCAGCGGAATTTCGGCGGCGAGCTTGATGGCGGTTTCAGTCCCCTGCCATTTGCTTCTGGTAGACACGTCCGGCGGGAGTCCGGAAATGTGGGTCAGGAGGTGGCGCACAGTGATTTTTGATTTTTCACCGGACGCACCGAATTCCGGAATGTAGCTGTGAACTGGTTCGTCGAGGTTTACCTTGCCGCGCTCGACGAGGATCATGACGGCGGGGGTGCCAGCGACGACTTTAGTGACGGAGGCGGCGTCGAAAATGGTGTCCTTGGTCATTTCCTCTTCTGCCGGAACGAGGGCGCGATTGCCGTAGGCTTTACTGTAAACGGCACCACCGTGCTCAACCCAGACCACTCCGCCGGGCAAGCGTTCTTCCTCGATTGCCTTCTCGACGGCGGTGTCGATGGCGTGAAGTTTGGTTTTGTCGAGCACGCGTTCGGCATGAACGGGAGCGACCAGCGCAAGGGTGACAACGATTGGTAAAACAAATCGCGGCGTAATCATTGCGCGAATGCTAGGGCGGAAATCCGAAAATCCGAAGCGGAAAAAATCAGCCTAACTTGACTGCGGTCCTCGCTTTAGAAACAGAGGCCGAACATGAAACGAGTGGTGATTTTTTGATTGGTGTCGAACTCGATATCACGCGGAGTATCGAAATTGGCAACATAATCAAAGCCGAGGACGCGTGGCATTACCGAGAAGGCCATCCACCAGTTGTCTTTGTGGCAGCGCACAACCGGCCCGAGAAAAAATTTATTGCCAGCGAGACGACGGTATTCGGGCAATTCACTGTGGTCGCGAAGTTCGACGCCGACCGACCAGTTTGCGCCAATGGCTCGCGCGATTCCGAGGCCGAGTTCGAGGTCGCCGTCACGTTCCTTGAGGCGATTGGACCATTCGTTTCCCTGAGAGAAGCTCATGGCCCAACGCCAGAAATCATAAGTGCGACCGATGACGGCCGTTTCCTGAACGTAAACGTTTTCGTCGGAGGTGCGGGGTTGAACTGACACGGCGAAGGCAATTGGCAATTCCAAGTCGTCCCAAATTTGATAGCTACTGTCCAAAGATAAGGGCTTCCACGACAATGTTGTTTGAGGTTCGAACGACTGCGAGTCGACGAATTCGGGTTCGGAGGCAACGCGCAGGGCGTTGTTTCGGCCGTAGCTTAATCGGTAATTGAGCCAATGCTGCGATTCCCAGACGCTGGTGTGGTCGTGATCGAAATAGGTCTGACGCTGGGAAGCCGAGGGAGCCCACGCATCGAAATTTGATTTGGAGTTAAGCGCGCTCGGGAGATAGTTCGAAGGGACAAAAGATTGGTCATCGGCGGTCGCAGAGAGTGCTGCGAAGAAACAAACCGATAGGCCCACTAACAAACGCGCCTGCATTTGGTTTGACACAGCAGGTTGCGCGCCAACGTTAAAATTGAGGTTTTTAGCGTCAAATGATAGACTGGCCCAAGTAACTCGCATCACGACTTTTCTATGTTTGACACAAATTTGCTCGCGAGGGCGACTGGGTGTTGCCAATGTGTTTGTACATTAAAATGAACAACTTAAGTCAGGGGCGGACATTGGAAGTATTGTTTACACCAGCGGAATTTGCCGTCCTTCCGCAACGCGATTTGTCGGGGGCGGTTTGTGTGGTGTTCGATATATTGCGAGCGACCACCAGTATGGTGACAGCTTTGGGAAATGGCGCCGATGCGATTTTGCCCGTTTCGGACATTCCTGAAGCTTTGGACCTAGCGCGGAAGCATGCCGGGGCATTGTTGGCGGGTGAGCGTGACGGCCTGCGGATCCGGGCGGCGCTGACGGGAAGTGTGGACTTTGATCTCGGCAATTCGCCACGGGAGTTTACGTCCGAACGCGTTCGCGGGAAAAAAATTGTGATGACGACGACGAACGGGACGCGCGCGTTGCAATCCTGCAAACACGCCGCGCGGGTGTTCGCAGGTTCGTTTTTGAACCTGGCGGCGACGACGCGAGCGGTGCAACAGATTGGAACGAAGAACTTGATTGTGATTTGCGCGGGGACGTTTGAGGAAGCGGCGTATGAGGACGCTTTAGCCGCAGGCGCGTTGTGTGATCTGGTCTGGGGAACGTTCGAACCAGGCGCGACGGATGCAGCGCATATTGCGCGGGAAATTTATCTTAAGGCTAACGGAGATCTCATGGGGGCTTTTGTGCATTCGCGCAATGCGCGACGTCTGTTAAGCAGGGTTGAACTGAGCCAAGATGTGGCATTTTGCGCGCAGAGGGACACGGTTGATTTAGTAGCGGAATTGAAGGAGGGTGCCGTACGACGCGTCTAAGTTGCTGGTTTGGACTTTACAGAACTGGCGTTGATTGGCAACGTCGATTGAGAGGGACGAGTTGTTCGACTCAGGGACTACACACAGTCGCGCAACTCGTCCCCCGCACTAGTTTCGGGAGACCATACCCAACAACCTATGCCAGAACTAAAAGGTAATTTATTAGTCGCCCAATCAGGCGGTCCCACATCAGTCATTAACGCCAGCGTTGCCGGTGTCGTGCAGGAAGCAAAGAAGTATCCCGCGATCCAGGAAATTTATGGTGGGTTGAACGGCATTCTCGGCGTGCTCAAGGAACAGATTATCGATTTGCGCCAGGAATCGCCGCTGACAATTGAAGCGTTGAAGCACACACCCGCTGCGGCGTTGGGCACCTGCCGTTACAAGATCGATTTCAAGAAGAAGCCCGAGCAAGCGGCCAAGGACATGGAGCGTTTGTTCGAACTCTTCAAAGCGCAGAACATTCGCTATTTCTTTTACATCGGCGGCAATGACTCGCAGGACACGGCGCATAAGATTCATTTGGAATCGCAAAAACACGGCCATGAAATGCGCGTGATCGGCGTGCCCAAGACGATCGACAACGATTTGCCGCACACGGACCATTGCCCCGGCTTCGGGTCGGTCGCGAAGTACAACGCCTGCACGGTGATGGAAGTCGCCACGGACGTCAGCAGCATGGCAACCGATGACGGCGCTTGCTGCATCATTGAAGTGATGGGACGCAGCGCCGGCTGGATCGCGGCTAGTGCGATCCTGGCGAAACGCAAAGCGGATGACGCTCCGCACATTATCTTGCTGCCGGAAATCCCATTCGACGAAGAGAAGTTTTTGGCGAAGGTGCGCGAAACTGTTGAACGTATCCGTTATTGCATCGTGATCGTTGGCGAAGGATTACGACGGGCGGACGGAACGGAATTCAGCGCGGACAAGTCGCGTTTGGATGCGTTCGGTCACCCGGTGCTCTCTGGCGCCGGTGAGTTGCTCGAGGAATTGATCCACGGAAAACTCGGCACGAAGACCCGCTCGGTGAAGCTCGGCTACGCCCAGCGTTGCGCGGAACATTTTGCGAGCGCGACCGATTCTGAAGAAGCGGCGGCGTGCGGTGCGGCGGCAGTTCGCGCGGCAGTCGAAGGAACCAGCGGGTTCATGGTGAAGATCGTGCGCACGAGCAGCCAGCCTTACAAGTGGACCACCGGCCTGCAACCATTGGGCGATATCGCGAACGTGGAACATCTAATTCCACGCGACTGGATCAGCCCCGATGGTTTCCTGCCGAACGAAAAGTTCGTGGAATACGCGCGTCCTTTGATCGATGGCGAAGTGAAGGTGCCGATGGAAAACGGATTACCTGTGTTCGCTGTGCTCGACAAGAAGCGCATTGAACGCAAGTTGCAACGGCGCGGCTAAGCAGTTGGATACTGCCTGATCTTCCTGCCCTCTCCTCCGATGGAGGAGAGGGCGAAACCAAACCACTTGCCAACAGCCGCACCTTACGGCTTACTTTGCGCTCGGTTAAATGATGACTCCTGAACTCCTCGCCAAAGCAAAATCGCTCGGATTTTCCGACCGCCAAATCGCGCATCTGACCAAGAGCACTGAAGACGACGTGCGCGCGCTGCGGAAGAAACTCGGGCTGGTGCCGAGCTATCGTCTCGTCGATACGTGCGCCGCGGAGTTCGAGGCTTACACGCCTTACTACTATTCCACTTACGACCGCGGCGATGACGAGATCAAAGTCACCGCGACGAAGAAGGTGATGATTCTCGGCGGTGGGCCGAACCGTATCGGCCAGGGAATTGAATTTGATTATTGCTGCGTCCACGCGGCGTTTGCGCTCAAGGAAGATGGTTACGAGACGTTGATGGTGAATTCGAATCCGGAAACGGTTTCGACCGACTACGATACGAGCGACAAATTATTTTTCGAACCGCTCACGCTCGAAGACGTCCTGCATATTTACGAACGCGAAAAGTGTTGGGGTGCGATTGCTCAATTCGGCGGACAAACGCCGCTGAACCTCGCGCTCGGCCTGCAGAAGAATGGCGTCAACATCATCGGAACGTCGCCGCAAAGCATTGAGATTGCCGAGGACCGGAAATTGTTTTCGGCGATGTTGAACAAGCTCAACATCCCGCAACCGCCGAACGGCCTCGCTACAAACGAAATCGAAGCTATCGAAGCCGCGCACAAGATCGGGTATCCTGTTTTGGTCCGACCGTCCTTCGTGCTGGGTGGGCGCGCGATGCAGATCGTTTTTTCCGATTCTGAACTGCATCACTATATGCGCTTCGCCGTCGAGGCCTCGCCGGAACGACCGGTGTTGGTGGATAAGTTTTTGGAAGACGCGACGGAAGTTGACGTCGATTGCATTTCTGATGCCGGGCATTTTCCAGACGCGAAGCAAGGCACAGTTGTCATGGCAGGTGTCCTGGAGCATATCGAATTTGCAGGTGTCCATTCCGGCGATGCTGCGATGGTTCTCCCACCACATACGCTTTCGAAAAAGGTCCTCGATACGATTCGCGAATACACCCACGCCATGGCGCGTGAGTTGCGCGTCGTGGGCTTGATGAACGTTCAATACGCCGTCAAAGGCGATACCGTTTACGTTCTCGAAGTTAACCCACGTGCGTCGCGAACGGTCCCATTTGTCAGCAAAGCGATTGGGGTTCCCCTGGCGAAACTCGGTGCAAAAGTCATGGCTGGGAAGAAGCTGACGGAACTTGGCTTTACGGAAGAAAGTTGGCCGAAGTATTGGGCGGTGAAGGAATCGGTGTTCCCGTTCAATCGCTTCCATGGCCAGGACATTCTGCTCTCGCCCGAAATGCGTTCGACCGGCGAAGTCATGGGATTGGACGCGGACCTTGGTGTCGCCTATGCGAAATCGCAGATGGCCGCCAGTGCTCCCCTGCCCTTGAGCGGACGCGTCTTCATCAGCGTGAGCGATGCGCACAAGAAGCAGGTCGCAAGCGTGGCCCAGCAATACGTTGATCTCGGGTTCGAGATCGTCTCGACCAGCGGCACGGCGAAGATTTTGGAAGATGCCGGAATTAAAGTCGCACGGGTCAATAAACTCGCGGAAGGTCGTCCGAACACGCTCGACTTGCTGAAGAACAAACAAATTCAGCTGGTCATCAACACTCCCGCAGGCCAGGCGCCTCGTTCCGACGAAGTGCGCATCCGCACGACCGCTGTCTACACCGGCACGCCTATCATGACGACGTTGAGCGGCGCGCGCGCTGCGGCTTTGGGTATTGCTGCGTTGAAGAAGAATGGGTATGCGGTCAAAACACTTCAAGAGTACCATTAATTCTCCGATTGGCCGTAAGGCGAAGCGGTCTGAACTCGAGAATATCTTGGATGCTGACCTTCGCGACGAAAAACCGGGAATACAGCTGGCCGTCTTTTACAAAGAAAGATTCAGCGCAGGATTAAAGAAATTGATTCGGGAAAAGAACGCGGCATCAACGCGCTGAAGGAGATGTGACCGATATGACACCGGATGAATTCTGGCTGGCTATCAACGAAGCTCGTAACCACGCTACAACGGACACCAAGATTCCTTCACTCTTAGAAGCACAATTAGCTAAGGAATCACTTGCACACATCGTATCATTTGAGGAACAGCTTCATGCACGCTTTAATGAGGCTTATGATGCAAAACTCTGGGTTGCTGCTGGGGTGATTCTCGGAAATTGCAGTGACGACTCGTTCACAGATTTCAGGGGCTGGTTAATTGCTCAAGGTCGAGATGTGTTTCTCGCAGCTGTTCGATATCGGACACGCTCGCGAACATCGTCCGTTTCACTGGTGACGATGGCGCTCCAAGATTATTTTATCTTTGTTACACGCCAACTCGTGTTTACCGCCAAAAGCTCGGCAATAAATTTGCTGATATTCCAATTCCTTATATCCGACCGCAGTTGCGCAATTCAGAAGTTCGCAACTGGGATGACCAGCAGATTCAGAGGTCACTTCCGAGGCTATCGGCACGATTCCGTGGTTTAAAATAAAAAGCGGCGACCTTTCGACCGCCGCTTTCGTTTCTAAACTTTTCTTCCGAATTAGCCTTGGGCCTTGTCCCATTCGAGGCACTTCGCGATCACGAAATCGACTTCGTTTTCGGTCAGCTCGGGGAACATCGGGAGCGACACGCAGGATGCGGCGTTCTTTTCCGCGTTCGTGAGCGAGCCCGCGATGCGCGCGCCTTTGCCCCACGGATAGCCAGCTTGCTGGTGAATCGCGATGGAGTAGTGCGTCTTCGCGTCAACGGCAGCGTCGTTGAGGAATTTAACGAATGCGTCGCGCTTGGCCGGGACGACAGTTTCGACGACGTAAAGATGGAACACGTGGCGATAACCAGGCGTTTCGTAAGGCAAGGTGAAGTTCTTCGCGCCTTTGAGGCCTGCGGTGTAACGCGCGGCGAGTTTGCGGCGGTTGTCGTTCCACTGGTCGATGTGCTTGAGCTTGGCGCTCAGGACACCGGCGTGAATGTCGTCGAGACGGCTGTTGAAACCGTAGCTGTGAACGTTACGGGCGTTGGAGCCGTGGCTGCGCAACTTGCGAACCGTGGTGTCCATGTCGGCATTGTTCGTAACGAGCGCACCGCCGTCACCGAAGGTGCCGAGGTTCTTTTGAATGATGAAGCTGGTCGCAGTCGCATCGCTCAATTCGCCGATTTTGAAACCGTCGCCGGCTGCGCCAATGGCCTGGGCGTTGTCTTCGATGACAAACAACTTATGCTTGTCGGCGATTTTGCGGATGGCCTTCATGTCAGCGCATTGGCCGTAAAGGTGAACAGGCACGATGGCCTTGGTCTTCGGCGTGATGGCCGCTTCGATTTTCGCGGGGTCAATGCACTTGGTCTTGGGATCGCAATCAACCAAGACGGCAGTCGCACCGGCGATCCAGATGGCTTCGGCAGTGGCGAAGAAAGTATTGGCGTTGGTGATGCATTCGTCACCAGCTCCGATGCCGAGGGCCATGAGCGCGAGCCAGATTGCATCCGTGCCGTTGCCGACGCCGATGGCGTATTTGGTGCCGCTGTAGGCGGCGAATTCGCCTTCAAAGCGCTTGAGCATGGGCCCGAGCACGTAATTGCCACTCTGGATTACCTCAGCAATGTTCGCATCAATTTGGGTTTTGATGTTGTTGTATTGGCGGACATGTCCGTAAAAATCGACTTTCATGGGGGGCAAACGTAAACTCACCGGCAAGCTGCGACAAGCGCTTTTTTGGTGTAATACAGGCCAATATTGACCACGGTCATCGCATGGAACTGCCACCACACAAACCGATCTGGATGATTCGAGAGAATCTCGACGGATTCCCGCAGTTTCCCCTGACCCAACCGTTTTCAATTCGATGGTATAAAGATGGCGACCGCGCGGTGTGGGAAGAGATCCAAAAGCGATGTGAATTCGATCCGCGGCCATTCCCGACCGACCTGTTTGACCGCGGTTACGGAGCGGATCCGGAAGCGCTTCCCCAACGGCTGTTTTTCCTGCTGGATGAACGGAAGAATCCAATCGGAACCGCCACCGCATGGCTGGACGAAACCTTTGATGGCAAACGTTACGGCCGGATTCATTGGGTTGCCATCGTCCAGGAATATCAGGGGCGCGGTTTGGCGAAGCCGCTGATGTCAATCGTTTGCTCACGATTGCGCGAACTGGGGCATCAACGCGCGTGCCTCCGAACCTCGACCGGCCGAATCCCCGCGATCAACCTATATAAGAAGTTCGGTTTCGTTCCCCTGATTCGAAACGCCGAGGAAGAAGCTGATTGGAATTTGGTTCCGGTGAAGTTTGGGCATTGAGTTGCGCCATGAGTGTCTCTGTCTCCTGTCTCCGCTGCCCCAGAGCCGGAGACAAAACAAAATTTGTCTCCGCCTTCAGCCCTCGGAGACAAGAGACACGGAGACAAAAATTACGATTGCACAGCACTGTGTGCCGCAACTACGCTCCTTCGATAAACACAACACCAATAAAACAGTGAAAGTTTTCCTCCTTTAACGTTCACTTATGAACTTAGCCGGAAAGAAGGAGTATATAATAATATAGTTCAGGCATTATGAAGTTCTTCGCCTTTACGTGCTTGTTAATAATGGTGGTTGCATCCTGTTCAAAGGAGCCACGAAATGCCCCGCCCAAAGGAACTTTTGGCATTTCGGTCGATATTTCGGACCAAACTGCGCCTGTGCCGGTGTTATTTTTGGACGACTTTTTGTTGAAGCGCTCGTTCTCCAAGGCTGGCGGACTTTTCGACAATCGTCATGTGCTGCGAGGCATGTCATACGAGACCTCGCTAGGGGCTTCAGTTATCGTCAGCGTTGGTGAAGGGCCAAAGTTAAAGGTAGTGACTATAACCGGCGCCTTACGGAGGGACTCTAAAGATGACCTGGAAACGCTTAGGCCGGACCTCGAAGGAGAATTGCGAAGTCGGTTCCCAGGCAGAAAGATAAATTCATGGACAAATTCGCCGAACCAGAGCGCTCCAGCGCCTATGAGGTTTGTCAATACGTAGTGTGCGTCGATGATAGTTTTTTTGGGGTTGATCGCGCGGAGCGCAGTGGAACGAAGCGCAGTCGCGCGCGGCAGGCGGTTGGACATTGGTTCAATCCGCACCTGTTGTTCTTCTCGAGTCTCCGCTTATCTGTTCCTCTTCAAAGTTCCTTTCTTATTTCTCTCAAAGCAGGTTGCGTGAAGTTTGCTGCATCGGTGTCGCCGCGTTTTGTGTGTCGGGAGTTTGTCCCGCACCAGCTCCTATCCGGACAGTTGAGATAAGACTCAACGCCCACTGTGTCTTACTTGCCTGACTGCGGCGACCGGGGAGTCCGCCCCTTCTAACGGACGGATGAACGCAAGGTTCACCAGCTGAAGCTACGGACTGGACTCGCCCGATCGCAAATTGTTTCACGCTCTTAACTCTGGAGGTTCTACTCACGAAAAAATTAAATGTGGTTCACACGCCGACCCAGCCGAGGTCTGCCATGGTGCAACGGCCGGTTCGCCAGCGCCAGAGGTCCACGGCCAGTTGCCGGGCAAGGGCAATGACAGTTTTCTTCTTCATGGCCGTGCCGGCGGCAAGTTTGGTTTTCATTTTAAGTGCGGCCTTCCACCCCGGTTGCCACATCAGAAAACGCCAGACCGCTTCCACCAGGATCGCTCTGACTCGTCCGTTGCCCATGCGATCGATGCTGCCGACGCGCCGTTTGCCTCCTGAACTGTGTTCGCCCGGGCAACATCCGGTGTAGCTGCCAATCTGTTTGCGATTGTGGAAGCGCTGCCAGTCGCACACTTCGCCTTCCAGTGTCACAAGAGTGATCTCGCCAAGGCCCTTGGGCCGTGGTTGTTCTTTGACCCGCGCAATCAGTTCCTCTTCCAGTTCCTGCCGTTGTGTCTCCATGGCGACGAGGACCTCGCGGAGCTTTTCGAGAACACTGAGCAGCCACGGATCGAGGGTGGAAAGTTTTTTCCAGTTGCGCGCTCCCCACCAGCGATGGGGCAGTTTGACGTGGCTGTATTCGGCGGCTTGGCCGTGACCGCGATTGGCGAGCATGCGAATGGCTTTGTTGAGGAACTGTCTTCGTCGCGTGCCTTCGCGCTGGCGCTGCTCTTTGTCCGAAGGAATGCGGATGGGTGCAAGTTCGTTGATGTTGCCATCAACCCAGCGAGAGAGGCGCAGGCAAAGAGCGCGCGCGTCCAGCTTGTCGGTCTTGCGCTGGCCGTTGAGGGCAATCGGCGTGATCAAAAAACTTTGCGCACCGGCGGCGACCAGTTCGCGATGGAGCACGAAGCCGAACCCACAGCTTTCCTGCACGCAGAAAACTTGCAGGCCTTCGCTGGTCCACTTCTGAACCTGGGCGATGAGTTGCTCACGGCTGAATTTGCGTGGCGCTTGGGGTGAAGCGTGATCACGTTGGGCTACCGCCATGATGAACTCCAGATGCACGTCCAGGCCAAGCTTGAGAGCCGGTTTGCCGGCAAGCAGCACAGGACGTGGCAAAGGCTGGCGCGGCGGCACGTTTGCCAGCTTGCCCGCGGCAGGCACGCTGGTTAGGGTTGGGACTGTCATGTGGGGTTTGAGTAAATATGTTTTCATTTTCAAAAACATCGTGACCCCGTGTGGGGCTGCGACTCAACCCTTCATGACATCTGACGGCGGGACGACGCTGCGTTTACCATCCACGAGTCAGTGGCCCGCCGCCGCTGACCTTATCGTTCGGCAGTGCCAGGCGGCGGATTGATCATCTGTCTCTTGTCTCCTGTCTCCGGTGCCCCGAGCCGGAGACAAAACAGAATTTGTCTCCGCCGTAAGCCTCCGGAGACAGGAGACACGGAGACAAACGTCAATTGCGCCAATTCCCTGTAAAAACTGTGTCGGCGTTATTCCGGCGAAGTTCAGCCAGGAGTTTCTCAGCGGCGGACGCTCCGCTCTGGTAAAGCTCGTGGGACGGTTGCTCATTCGGTTCGTGCGGGTTGTCGTCGCGACTGGAGCTGTGGCCTAACACGACGACGTCGTGAAAGGCGGAGAAATAGTCGTAAATGACATCCGCGCTAAATTGCTTTTCCAAAGCGCTCGCGATGCGCTCTAAATGTTCTTTGTTGTTCATAGTCTTGGGTGCTTTCTAAGTTCTTAGCTTCTGTTCGTAATTGGTTAATCGTTAAAGTTGTCTCTGTGTCTCCTGTCTCCAAGGGCGCGAAGCCGGAGACAAATTTATTTTGTCTCCACCCTTTGGGGCCGGAGACAGGAGACAAGAGACAACTCAACAGGCCAGGTAAACCTCGTCGGCGTCGTTGAACCGGATGTGGCCGGAGTCTTCGGCGCGTTTGATGAAACGATACGCACTGGTGCGAATACACCCGGACTCGGCCATGATCGCCTTGGCCAAATCGGCCTTGGCTTGCGGCGTCGCACAGAGGTCGCGCACGCGTTGCGGGGCCACCATCCCTTCTACCGGTTTGGAATCGGCCAATTGGGTCTGCCATTCGTTCCAGTCAAACTCCCCATCCACTTCATAGATCATCCGTTCAGTGTCTAAACGGGCGGCAAAACGCGGGAATTCCTTCCCGTTGTTGTTCTTGCCGCAACTGACAATGAGCGAGCCGTTGTCCTCCGCCGACCCGAGCGCGATGTTGATCTGCGCGCGCGTCCAGGCGTGCAAGACCTTGGAATTGCGACCGTAACTGGCGCGTTCGAACCCAACGGCTTTGCCCACGCCCGCTTTGCCGGTCAAGGCATGGTGCAGGACGACGATGGCACGTTGCGGATTTTCCGCGCCCGCGACGCGGCTCAAAAATTGCAACGACCGGCGCATTTCGGCGTCGTTGTTCAAGTCGCCGTTGGCAATGTTGTAGAGCGCATCGATGGCAACGATGTCCGGCGCGTGTTGCGCGATCGCTCGCTTCATGCCAGCCACGGCTGTCGTTGCTTCCAACGAGAGGAAGCTATCCTCCTCGGTTTCGAGCGTGTGAATGAGCAGTTGTTCGCAGACGGTTTTCCAGCCTTCCTCGCCCGTCCACGCGCGCAAATGTTCCAGGTCGGCGCGCAGGCGGCGATTGGAATTTTCCGCCTGCAAGATCAACCAGCGCTTGCCCTGGGCGCGCGTCGGCAGGCCAAGGAAATCGCGGCCAATGATGCAAGCCGCCGCCAATTGCAACAACAAGCGGCTCTTGCCGATGCCACCGGGCCCGAGAATGGTCGTGCTCTGGCCAGCGGCGATCAAGCGGTCGCCCATGTAACAATCGGTCTCATCAAAGGACATGGCGAGGATTTCATCCGGCCGGCGCATGGTCAGAGTGGAGGCTTTGTTTTCACGCGCGAACTCCAGCACACGTTCCAGATCGTCGCAACCGAATCGAGCGGTTCCAACGGATCATGGGCACAAGCCTGGACACAGGCAGCGTGCCTGATCACCTGGCGACGTTTGCGCAACTCGTGCAGTTGTTGGACATATTGCTCAAAGGGCCCGTTCATAAAGTCGGGCAATCCCATTAGATATCCCAGGTCCCCCGCCTCCTGCAGTTTGCCTTCGTCCCTGGCGCGCTGGCTGACCGTCATCAGATCGGGCAACAACTTGTCGCGCATCACCGCTTTAATCAGCTTAAAGATGGTTTGGTGACGCAGGACGTAGAACGATTGGGCGTTGATGCCAAGTCGCTCGATGTCCTGCGCCACCTCTTTCGGCCAATAAAGGATTTTCCCCAACACCGTCGCCTCGATCTCCTCGCTGTGCGGCGGCACTTTTTCCACCGGGAGCGCAGCCCCGACGCGTCGCGCAGGGCTAACGTAATCTTCAATTATAGGTTCCATAATGTTCCTTTCCTAAGTAGTTCAACGGACAGCGTCATGCCGCCCGCACCGGCCAACAATGGCCAGCACGTCAATCCTGATAGTGAAGCTACGGCCGTGTCAATACTAACTTAATCAGAATGAAGCGAAATAGTCAGAATGGGAGGGGAGGCTGTCTCTTGCAGTAAGTTTGTCTCATATCTCAGGCAGCGCAAGGGTGAGACAACTCGCGATTTGTCTCAGCCTCCGGCACCCGGAGACAAGAGACACGGAGACAACCGGGGCCTACAGCCTTACATCACCGTTTGACTGGAAGCGCCCTTTTGTGGGATAATCCCACTATGGCACAAGCCGTCACCATCGCGAAACATGACAAACGTAAACGATTGATCTTGCCGGACGATTTCGTGAAGGAAGCTCCGTACGGAGAATACATCATTCGCGAAGGCAAAGGACGCCTTTCCATCGTGGCCATTCCGCCACCGAAAGCTAAGCCGGCATACAAGGCCACACCGGCGTTGGAAAAAAAACTGCGGGAAGCCGCCAATTCGCCCGAGCTGGATTGTCCACCGGAGTTTTTCACTGAGCCCCTGGACGATTGAAAGCCACGCTGACCAGGGTAGCCCGCGACGATTGGCGTAATATCCGACGCTATCTTCGTTCCAAATTCGGGCGGCAGGTTGAAATGTCTATTGCTCGCGAGGTCGCGGCCGCAGTGGAAGCTGTGACCCAAAATCCCCGGCGCGGGCATCCGATTGAATCAGCCGTCTTTCCGAATTTGCGCGGCATCGTGGTGAAGAAATCACTGATCTGTTATCAAGCATTGCCCACACACATAAGAATCGTCCGGATCCTCGATATGCGCCAGAACACTTGGACCATCTTGAAAAAGCAACGACCGCCGGCCTAGCCCGATGGCATCATTTGAAGCACTTATGGCAACTTGGCCCCACGAACCAACTCTCCTCTCAGACGCTGAACGGAGTGCCTACAGAAATCTTTTGTATGACGCTATGTTGGATATCCGCAGCCTTTGTCGGTCTCGCGGGCGCGAAAGTCGAAATCCATTGGAGATCTGGCGTCAATATCGTCGCAGCAGACTTGCTGGCGAGCTAGCAGACTGGTTGCACAATCTGGCACAGCACTCTGCCATGGGTTTGACAGAATTGGATACGGAGTGGTTTTGGCGTGAGTATGATGGCCTTTGCCGACGACATCCGGAGTTTCGTCCGGGTGCGTGGATGGACTACAAAGAACGATATCAAAGGCATCTTTCCAGAATCGGAGTGGCTAAGCAGAACACCTCCAGCGGACAAACGGGCTGATCGAAAGAATCTGTCTCATCCTCCAGCACCCGGAGACAGGAGACACGGAGACATTTACGGCGTTGATCCACCAACCCGATAGAAATACTGAAGTCCTAAAGTCGCAGCCGCCGGGCTCTCCAATGCCTCGGCGGCCACGAATGAATTAACTATTGATCAGACGGAGGACGCTGTTGTCCACCGGGAGGATGACCGCCTCCGGCACCGCCAGGTCCGCCGGGGCCACGACCTCCTCGAAATTGGCTGCGCATGTCTTTGAGTTTTTGTTTCTGCTCGTCAGTCAAAATCTTATCGAGCTTATCCTTCGTTTCCTTTTCCAGGTCGGCAACTTGCTTCTTTTGATCGTCAGTCAGGTTCAACTGATCTTGAACGAAAGGCGGGATGACATGAAATCCGCCGGGTTGCATTCCGCCAGGACCGCCACCTTGTTTGTGACCGGGACGTTGTCCGCCAGCCCCAGGAGCGCCGGGTGCCTGATTGTCGGGCTGAGCTGAGAGCAGGCACGTCGATGCGCCGAGTGCCAACGCGATGAGCATACTTTGTATTTTCATTTTGTTCCTTCGTTGCTGTTTTTCTCGGCGCCCGCCGTCTGCATCGACGCGATGCAGTAAAGACTCCGGTTGGAGCGCAGAAAGAGTGCATCACCAGCGAACGCCGGTGTGCCGTTGAAATCGGAATCGTCGAGGGCTTTGTTGTGCGCGACGAGTTTGAAATCTGATTTGGCTTCGTAAACAAAAGTGCCGGCACGACGGCTGACTGCATAAATATTTCCATTAGCCAATACGGTTGAAGCGTAGAATGGCTTGCCACGACCGCCGGAAGACGCGCCGGGTAAACGTTCCTTGTAGATGAGGTTGCCGTCTTTGGCATCGAGGCAAATGGCAAAGCCCTGGTCGGTGGCAACGCACAGTCGTCCTTCAGAAAGGACCGGCGATGGCACATACGATGCGTTCTGTTTTTGCCACAGAATATTCGTCGAAGTGACATCGCCTTTGCCTCCAGAACGGACTGCGGCTGTGATCTGGCTGGGAAAACCGCCAGTGAGATAAATCATGTCGCCATTGACCACGACACTTGGAGCGACGTTGCCCGTGACCCGCGTCGTCGCAAACCATCGCAGCTTGCCATTTTCCGGATTCAACCCCCACAACTCGCCCAGTACTGGCATGATTAAATCCGTGCGGCCATTGACGGTTGTGAATGCAGGCGTGCTGTAAGATTGTTCGAGAGAATCGGCATCCTGTTTCCAAACCTGTTTGCCGGTCAACTTGTCGAACGCACGAATAGAACGGCTTTCTTCGGAGGCATTGATGATGACCAAATTCTTGTAAAGAGATGGACTCGAAGCCGAACCCCAGCGTTTATTGCTGGATTCGTGACCGACGTTAACGCGCCACATTTCTTTGCCGGAAAAATCGAATCCAAGCACGCCGGTCTTGCCGAAGAATACATAAACGTGTTCGCCATCCGTCACCGGCGTGCTGCTGGCGTAACCGTGTTCGGTCAACATCCCGGAGTAAGGATCTTCGGGAAGTTCCGCGGCGACGGCTTTGTCCCAATTGATTTTGCCCGTCGCGCGATCAAGGCAGATGAGATGTCGCTGCAGTTTGTCCACGGACCCGCCGTCATCGCCGTATCCGGAAAAGCAGGTGATGAAAAGGCGATCACCAAAAATGATCGGGCTGGATGAACCGCCACCAGGGAGGTCGAGCTTCCACTTGATGTTTTCCCTGTCGCTCCAGGTCACGGGCGGATGTCCGCTGCGCGACACGCCGTTGCCGTCAGCACCGCGAAAGGCCGGCCAATCGGCACCCAGTGCCAGTGTTGTTTTTAGCAGCCATCCTGCCATTACGACTGCGATTGTGACCTGTTTCATAACGTTCTAGAGATATAGACGGATTGAAGTGTTAAGGTTTGGTTACAGTTACAAACTAAATTGTAAAGGAATGGTAAAGTTTCAGGCTCTAAGCGCTGACAAACGGTAATTCGACGATTTTCGCTGTGGAATCGCCGGCGCTGGTTCGAACGATAAGTTCTTCGTCCGTTTTATTTACTTCTTTGCGGACGTATCCGAGGGCGATATTGGCGTTCAGCATAGGGGAATGAGCCGCGCTCGTGATATAGCCCACTTCTTTGTCGTTCTTGAAAAGTTTGTCGCCTTTCAAGGGGAGCTGCTTCAGATCCGCGAGACGAAGCCCACGCAACGATTTGGCCACCTGACCGTATGTGCGAATGCGCGCGATGACTTCCTGACCGATGTAGCAACCTTTGCTGTAACTGATCGCGCGACTCTCGATGGCTTCGGGCGCGAGATTTGTTTCGTCCATGTCGACGCCAAACCGTGGAATACCGGCTTCGATGCGTGCGATTTCGAATGCCTGCCAGCCACAAGCACGCCCTCCGGCGGATTTTGCTGCAGCGATGGCCTTGTCGGCCACGGCAGCAATCGCGGCGGACGGAACAAACAAATCGAAACCAGCCATGCCGAGGCGCGGCTGATTGATCACATAAATCTCACCAAGGTTGCCGTCCTGAACGGAACTAAGCGTGAACGGTTTCGCGGGAATTGTTAAACCGAGTTGCAGGCTTTCCACCACAGCCGCTGCTTTCGGACCTTGAACGCTAAGTAATCCGTAATGCGGCGTAACGTCCACCATCTGGACATCGTCGGCGATCACATATTTTTCGAGCCGATCTTTTATCGCGTCGGAAAGGCCCGGCTCGAAGTCCAAAAGAATTTCGTTCGCCAAACTATAAACATTCAGGTCGCTTTGAATCCGACCTTTCGCCGTAACCAGCGCGGCGTAACAACCTTCGCCGGTTTTCAGCGCCTGCACATTGTTTGTGACCTGGCCATTGATAAATTTCTGACGGTCGGCCCCAAGCGCACACAAGCGGCTGCGGAAGCTCAGATCAATGACGCCAGCGGTTTCACGCAACGCACGATACTCAGCCAGTACGTCGCTGTAATCTGCCACGACTTCCTTGCCGCTCGCTTCGGTGAAGCGCGCATGCAATCCCTCGTGAAATTCGTGCAGTGCTAGAGGATCCATAGGTCAGTCGTTGGCGTTCATGAACTCGCGCACAAAATCATTCGTTGGCTGTTCACGAATTTGCTGCGGCGTTCCGATTTGTTCAATACGTCCCTGCCGCATGACGGCGATGCGATCGGCCAATGAATTCGCCTCATGTTGATCGTGCGTGACATAAAGAAACGTAGCATCAACGCGTTCGCGTAGCTTTCTAATTTCTTTTCGCAACTGCGCGCGCATCGGTGAATCCAGATTGGAAAGCGGTTCATCGAACAGAAACACTTTCGGTTTGCGCACCATCGCCCGACCGAGCGCAACACGCTGGCATTCACCACCGGAAAGCGTCTCCGGTTTTCGGTTCAGTAATGATGTCAGGCCGAGCATCTCTGCAGCTTCGTTGACGCGCTGGAGTATCTCCGCTTTCGCGAATTTTCTAAGCATCAGACCGAACCCAATGTTTTCCGCAACGGTCAGGTGCGGAAAGAGCGCGGGAGATTGGAACACCATCGCGATATCGCGGTCTTTAGCTGGCGTGCCGTTCAACACACTGCCATTTAATGAAACGCTGCCGCTGTCGGGCGCTTCGAGACCAGCGATCGTCCGCAGCATCGTTGTCTTTCCGCAACCTGACGGACCAACAACTACGAGAAACTCGCGATCAGCAACGACAAGGTCGAGTTCGCGAATGGCGTGGACAACCTCTCCGCGTTTACCGCGGAACGATTTGGTCACTTTATCGAAACTGATACCGGCCACAACGCGGACTCTAATTCGGGAGGATAAGTTACACGAGTCTCTAATTTGTAGCGCAGGCCTCCGGGTCTGCTGTATCGCAGGTTTCTAAACCTGCGTTTCTTGGAGTCATCAATGACAGCCGATTTGGAAACCGGCGATACAGCAGGTTTGGAAACCTGCGCTACGAACTGCTATTCGAGCTTATGCGGATACTGAGCGTTTGCGCCGCCGATGTTGCACACGGTTTGCGCATCGACTTGATTCGGATTGTAGCTCGTCGCGAATGTCGCGGCCGAATCGTTTGGGCAAGTCGGCAATTGGCCGCCTGCTGTATGGCCGATGTATGGCTGCAAGTCCGCGCCCGTTGGCGAATCTCCTGAACTCTTTTTTGCCTCCAACGCCCACATTTGCTTGGCGCCGTCGATAATCCTCAGGTTGTTGATGCATGACGTTGCTTGCGCCTTTTGTCGAGCATTAACGAAGTTCGGAATGGCAATGGCGGCCAACATGCCAATGATCGCGACAACGATCATAATTTCGACGAGTGTGAATCCTGCGAGTTTTCTGGTCTTGGTTTGCATACGGTTCTCCTTTGCGAATGCGGCGTGGACACGACAAGGGACGGGTTATGATGAATACAGGGTGTCCACGGTATTGTCTCCTTGTCTCCGCGTGTGTCGGATGAGCACCTGTTGATCGGCTTCGTGCCGGTCCCCTGCTCTTCCGACCTCGTAGAATTGAACACCGTCACATTTGACAAGTTGCGCGGGCTGATGCGGTCGACGTGAAGCAGTCTTGAAAAACTTGATTGCTGTCGCGGAATTTGCAATGTTAGACAGACGTTGCTAATGAGCCGATGCTTGTTGGCACAAATGCCAGAGTAGCTCAGGGGTAGAGCAGAGGACTCATAAGCCTTTGGTCGCAGGTTCGATTCCTGCCTCTGGCACCAATTTTTTTAACGACGAAATATGCAACCTGATTTGTCACTGTGGGGAATTTATAC
Organism: uncultured Verrucomicrobiae bacterium; assembly: GCA_963702845.1. Classification (GTDB taxonomy): domain Bacteria; phylum Verrucomicrobiota; class Verrucomicrobiia; order Limisphaerales; family Palsa-1400; genus JAICXV01. Next base: position 4,080,908 of record OY969763.1, read on the forward strand.
GATGCCGCTCGGCCTCGCGATTTGCTTTGGCCCCGTGCTCATTGCGTGGCTCATCGACGAGACGTAATACCCGCAAGAACGATAAGAGCAACGACAAGCGCTAAGCGCGAGTCCCCTGCCCGCCCCCCTCCGCCTCGTTACTTCGGCGGCTACATCACTGCAACCTCGTCCACGGTGCAACGCAAAGTGAAGCGGTCTTTAAATGGCGTGATGTCCATCGTTCCGCTGATTGTTGATCGGCACACGCACACCTTCTACGTCGGCACTTCGTAAGACGTAATTCGTCCGGCAGCCTGAATCCTGCAGTAACGATCTGTTTGGGCGGATTGCGCATCGGCGGTCTGATGTCGGCAATCACCTGACCGCTGCTCACCTTCGAATAAATTCTCGCAGACACTTCGCCAAAGGCTGTTGGAGCGCGTTCGATTTTGATTTCCTGACCGTCGGCCAGCCAACGACGCGGAGTGTCGAACATCAATCGCAACGTCTCGGGTTTGCCGTCGTCGTTGAGGTCGAGGTCCTGGACGAGCATGTCGCGCAGTGTCCAAAGAAAGAATGCGTTGGCGGAACTGTTCGGCGGGAGATACATGGGACGACCGAATCCATCCAGAGCTTTGAGACTGCTACCTTCGCCACCAATGAAAGTGTCGCGCGTCATGCCCTGGGCCATCTTGCCGTAAAAGGCGGTGAGAACGCCGTCGACGTCGTCACGTTCGGCGAGTTTATCCACGTAACGAAGACTGTAGAGATCATCGATGCCTTTTTCATTCGCGAACAAACCGGAGTGTTGGTCGAATCGAATCATCCCCATGCAAATGCCACCGTGCTTCTGTAAATAATTAATGAGCCATGTTTCGCGCTCGTCGCCCGGCCCGAAAATGCCAGAACCGATCACATACGGGGCCATCAAATTCCAGTAGCTGCCCATTTTCGTTGCGGTGATCGGATCATACGGCGCTTCGTTGCCGTAAAGAGACAGCGGAATGAAAGGCGGCGTGATCGTGTCATCAATGCTTTTGTCCACCGCGGTGGAAATTGCTTTCCTAAAATCGCGCGCGATATTCGCGATGTGCTCGCCGTCTTCACGGTCGCCCATATCAATGAGAATGGCCGCGATATCGCGCAGACCACGCCAACCGTTAGCATTCGAGTTGAGAGAGTAGATGCGATCAAAAATGTCACCGGCATATTGTTCCTTCGGAAGGATTCCGGTTTTTGGTTCGCGATTCGTGCTCAGGAGATCGACCTCGCGTTGCCATTCGACCTTGTGATCGCGAATGAAACCGGAATCGCGAGTGAGCCAATAGTAGTGCGCGAGCATTTGCAGTTTGAAGGCGGCCTGGTGGAATCTCAGACTATAATTGCCATTCGTGCGTGAATAGTTCAGCAGCGGCACGATCATGCGCCGAGTGTCCTTCGTGTAGCCATACATCATGAGGGCACGAACCGTGTCGCCGGATTCGGCTTCGTAAAGACGTTCATAGCCGTTGCCGTGGCTGTAATTGGCGTTGTCGCCTTTCATCAGCATGTAGTTGCCGATGATTTGAGCGCGCCAGGCGTTGTTGACGAGTTGCTCAGGAACGCTCAACGACATGCCGCTTCGGATATACGACTCCCAAAGGTTTACGCAACCGCGCCGCTGCTCATCATACGACCCAGGCAGATCAGCCATCCGCACCGGTTGAGCCATCGGCTGGCAAGCGATCGCAAGATACGCGTATTCGCCGAGCAGCAGCTTGGTCGTTAACGCATTTTTTGTCGGGTCCCATTGCCACGATTTGTCGAACCACACCCAGGCGTAGCTATTGCCGTTGCGGACGGCGCCGTCGCTGACTGTAAATTGACCATTCGGAGCGAGCGCAGCGGTAATTTTCGCTTCCGCATTGGTTGGGTTTTTAAATCGGACAAAAACAACACCGCTGTCTGACAACACGCTTTGAACGGATGCAAACACCTCTTCTTCGTAAGTGTGACCTTTGTGATTGTAGCTGAAGCTGACAATCGGCAAGTAACCGCGGTCGTAAGCCGGGCCTGTAAGAGTGCTCAAGTCTGCGCCGAATTCAGCATCGTCGTCGCCCACTTTGAATGTGATCGGCAAGCCGTAATCCTTCCATGCCCTTTTCGAGGCGAGTGCGTTGATGGCGCTGCCGTTGGAAACAAGGCGCGCTTTCAGCGGTGCATCGGGAGCGCTGAGCACGATTGGATAATATCGGAATGCCGCATCGACATAGCGCAATGGTGGCATTAGTTGACTGAAGAATTCGTAACTCGGCCCGCCGGGTTGATGCACCGCAATGCTCCCCCAGAAATCCTCCTTGGCTTGCAGAGCAATGTCTACATTGCGGACCGCCGCGGGCAGGTTGGTCTGCGCAAACATGCGGGTGGAGAGTGAAAGCAAAAAGACAACCGTCAGAACGTGAGTCAAACGCACCATGAATACAGCAACGTAATCTCGTCGCCCCATGGTTTTCAAGTGTGGCAACTTGCGCGTTTCGGGCTCGTCGAGCAGACATGCAAAACACGTCTCGCGCAGATACCGGCGACAACACCTCTCCGAGCTCTTCCCCAGCGGCACTAGTGAAATCGAAATGTTGTTGTTCGGTCATGATTGCTGATTTTGCGAACGTTTCTACCGTATCCGAAATCTTTTTCCCGATCACGCAGAACCACCTCAATCCTTCCCGCCCCAGAAATCGTTCATCCAACAAGTCGTATAAACTTCGCAAACACGATTGCTCGCATCAAAAAACACGGTGTGATATTTCCGCATCCCCTTGCGGTCGACGCCACCCTGAGCATAAAGCCACACCATACCGTTTGGCCGCATATCAGCATCGCTCACCGGATGCCCTTCCTCCGCCATCTGGTCAGCGCCTTCGATAAAATTCGTGGAGTCCACCATCCTGAATGGCTGACCGAAAGCGGCCAAAACATCGTTTGTCGTTCCTGAATAAAACTTAGGCTGCTCCTTGTTCCTCGCTGGCTCTGAAAATAAATTCACATAAACACCCAGAGCGAGGAACGCAACAAATGCAGCCATCATTCGAGCTTGAAAGTTCATTAAATATTAATGACCGAATTCTTCGTTAGTCCCCCGCGCGTTTCTCTTCCTCTCGCGAATAAGTCAAAAGGAGACTGTCAAACCAATGCAAATAGCACCAAAAGTGCCATTCCCATAAACGTTTTCCATGCCCCGGCGAATTCAACGAAGCTTTTGGACTGCGCCAGCCCTCTGGCGCTTTTGCACAGTTAAAACGATCTTGAAAACCCGCACGACCACCGGATCCCCAACCGAAGGCAAAATTCTTTCTTGTGCCTTTTGCGCCTTTTTGCGGACATTCGTTTGCGATCCGCTTCACACTTTACACAATTATCGTCTTCATGTAGTAACTGCTATGTGCTGCACGCAAGTGCCTTGCATCGGAATGCAAAACACTACTGCCGCTAAGGGGTCAAAAACAGCATGGTTTCAATCTGTGTTTCAGGGTGAACTCGAAACCTGCAACCAAAGCGCTGAAAAGCGTGAAAAACCGCAAAAGTTGCGAATTAGCTCTCCGAGGAAGGTTGCGGATGGGAGCGGTTAGTTGTGGTTTAAAAAAGAATTTTTTAAAATAGAAGTTCAGATGTCACGAGTGCCAATAAGTAAGAGGCTATCCGTGCTATCCGTGGCCCGGATGCCCGGCGCGGCCATTCTCCCTCTCCACACGCGAGGACGAGAGAGCCAAGGAGGGGACGCCAAAAGCTCGTCACGCGACTAAGGCTGACAGCCCTCTCTGGTCAACCAATTTACTGTTGACCGTCCGCCCTGCAGTTGCTACTTTCCGCGCGATGAATATTCGGGCCAATATCGTGCTGCAGGTTGTTCGCGTAGTCGTAGTTGACTAACGCGACCTGTCGCATTGTTGGCTCACAGGTCGCCCGCCGTTCGAAAGAACGCGGGTTTTTTTATTGAACCAGACTGCTCTTTTAGGCAGTCAGAACGGAAGAAAAATGAGACATACCATCTCAGTTACAGTCGAGAACAAGTTCGGCGTGCTCACGCGCGTCGCGGGCTTGTTTAGTGGTCGTGGCTACAACATTGACACCCTCAATGTCGCTCCCACGCAAGACGCCAGCACCTCGCGCATGACCATTGTCACTGTCGGCGACGACGCCACAGTCGATCAAATCGTCAAGCAACTGAACAAACTGGTAGACGTCCTCAAAGTCGAAGACTACCGCGAAGGCGAATACATCGACCGCGAACTCGTCCTCGTCCGTGTCGCCGTTGACGCCAAAGCGCGCGCCGAGATCATGCAGATCACCGACATTTTCCGCGCAAAAATCGTCGATGTTCAGCCGCACAGTCTGACCATTGAAATCACCGGCAACGAAAGCAAAGTGGAAAAGTTCCTCACGCTCATGAAAACATTCGGCGTGCTCGAACTCTCCCGAACCGGCAAGATCGCGCTCTCGCGCAAAGACAGCTAATTTCCATCAACTATCAACCATCAACTAAGAACAAATAATGCCTGCAAAAGTTTACAACGATAAAGACGCCGATTTGGGCGTGTTGAAAAAGAAAACCCTCGCCGTCCTCGGCTTCGGCTCACAAGGCCACGCCCACGCGCTCAACCTCAAAGAGAGCGGCTGCAAGGTCATCATTGGCCTCTACGAAGGCAGCAAGTCTATTCCGGTCGCAAAAGAAAAAGGCTTTGAAGTCGTCACCACCGCCGAAGCGGTCAAACGCGCCGACGTCATTTTCGTCGCCATCCCCGACACCAAACAGCCGAAGGCCTACAAGAAGGACATCGAGCCAAACCTGACTCCCGGCAAAACCCTGTTGTTCTCGCACGGCTTCGCCATCCATTTCAAAACCATTGTTCCGCCCAAGAACGTCAACGTCATCCTCGTCGCCCCGAAAGGCCCAGGCCACATCGTCCGCCGCCAATTCCTCGAAGGCAAAGGCGTGCCCGCGTTGATCGGGGTCTATCAAGGCGGCAAAGATGCCAAGAAAGTCGCGCTCGCATGGGCCAAAGGCGTCGGCGGCACTCGCGCTGGCGTTATCGAAACCACCTTTAAAGAAGAAACCGAAACCGACCTGTTCGGCGAACAAACCGTCCTCTGCGGCGGTGCCAGCGCCTTGATCCAGGCCGGATTCGAAACCCTCGTCGAAGCCGGTTACCAGCCCGAAATGGCCTACTTCGAATGCTTGCACGAGCTCAAGCTTATCGTCGACCTCATGAACGAAGCCGGCATCAGCGGCATGCGTTTCTCCATCTCTGAAACCGCCAAGTGGGGCGACGTCAGCGTTGGCCCAAAGATCATCGACTCCAGCGTCAAAAAGCGCATGAAACAAGCGCTGAAAGACATCCAATCCGGCAAATTCGCCAAAGGTTGGGTCAACGAATACAACAACGGTTACAAAAAATACAACGCGTTGCTCAAAGCCGGTGAAAAGCACCAGATCGAAAAGACCGGCGAGCGTCTCCGTGGCTTGATGCCTTGGATGAAGAAGCGCTCCGTTAAAGGTGCCCAGGCATCCTACTAAGATTCTAGTTTAGAACGTCGCGAGGCTCTGACCTTCTCGAGAGGGAAGTCAGAGCCTCCGCATTTTGGGTAACTTTGGATTTCCGGTGGTGTTTAGTCCCACGATGGGTATAGTGACTGGAATGGTTCGCAGGACGATCATGGGTTTAGTGGTATGCTTTGCACTGTTCGTTGGTGCCGCCCAAGCGGTCACAGACGCAGCGCCAGCGCCCGCCCCTGCGTCTCCATCCGCGGTGTCGGACGAAAACGCGCCCGACGCAACCGATGCCCCCCCTCTGCAGGACGACAATCCGTATTCAGCCATTGTTCGCGGCAACGTATTTCGTTTGACCGAACCGCCCAAACCGCAGGCAAAAGAAGACCCGGCCATTCTCAACCTGCCGAAAGTGAACATCACCGGTTTTCGTAGGCGCGAAGGCGAGCCGGTCCGCGCGTTGTTCGCCACGGTGCCGAAGGATCCGAAAGAATCGCCGAAATATTTCAATCTCGCAGAAGGCGAAAAAGAAGACATTCTGGAATTGAAAAAGATCGATCCTAATCAGGAATCGGTCGATGTCATTATCGCCGGCACGCCGACGACCCTCACGGTCAAGAGCAATAGTTTCGTCCAATCTGTCGTGGTTCCCAAAACCGCCGCCGCTCCGCTTCCCGGTATAGCTAATCCAGGATTGAATGCACGGCCTCCAGCCGCTCCTTATGGCGGCTCACCGGCTTATGGCGGCCAAGCACAGCCGCAGCCGATACAGCCAGGGCAACCGCAGCAAACACAGCAACCGTACAATCCACAGAACGGCGGCGTTATTGTCGCTGGCGGCGGTATTGCACCTGCGACTGCTTCAACAGTCGTTGCCGGCGGCACACAACCGCAACCCGGCGCATTTGCTCCAGCACAAGCCGCGCCTGAGGGAACAGCGGTCAGCACCGGCGGGGAAGCTGCGTTGCGAACGATTCCGACCCGAGGCATTCGGACGGGTATGCAAGCACCGCCGACCCCGCGATGACCGTTCAGATTTTCAGAAACAGCTCCGCGGCCCAATCAGCGTAGCGCATTCCTTGACGGGTCAGATGAAACCGTTCTTCATCGAGACTGCCGTAACCGAGTTTGATTATCTCCTGGATTTCAGCGTTCCATTCCTGGCGCAAATCAAATCCGGTCCGCTGCGCAAACTGCACAAGCGGCCATCCGGCGTTCATGCGTAAACCGAATGCGGCCAACTCACCCGCACGACGCAGCGGCGGCAATTCTTCCTTCGACTCAATCGCGCGTTTGCCTTTCTCAATCTGTTCGCAATAAATCGTCGTATTGGACCAATTCTTCGTCCGCACGCCCCGCACAAATCCGGCGGCACTCGGGCCCATGCCGTAGAACGAGCCGCCGCGCCAATAGTTCACGTTGTGCAAGCACGCGCGGGACGGGATGTCGCTCGATTTATTATCATCCTTCGCAAAATTGGCTATTTCGTATTGACGGAAACCGGCGCGCTGCGCGGTGTCCAATAACTCCTCATACATTTCGCACGCGAGATTCTCGTCGACGGCGATTTTGCCCTGCTGCAAATCGTGGAACAGGGCCGTGTCTTCCTCGTAAATGACCTCGTAGGACGACAAATGTTCGCTGCCCAGCGCTATGATTTCTCGCAAAGTGTCGCGCCAGATTTCCATCGTCTGACCCGGAATTGCGAACATCAGGTCCAGATTCACATTGTCGAAACCGGCCGAGCGTAAAATATCGAACGACTTGAAGACCTGTTCGCGCGAATGGATTCGACCGAGCTTATCGAGCAACGCTTCATTTAACGACTGAACGCCCATCGAAATGCGGTTCACTCCGAATTCGCGCAGCAACTTTGCTTTATCCGCCGAAACCGTCGCCGGATTACATTCAACGGTCCATTCCTGCGCCCCCGTCAGGCCAAGGCGTTGCATCGTCTGGAGGATGGTCTCCCACTGACGCAAGTTGAGCAGCGAAGGCGTGCCGCCACCGAAAAAAATCGTCCGCGGCTTCAGATCGTGCGCAACTAGTTCCAATTCTCGGACGAGGGCGTCGACGTAACGGTTCACCACCTCGCCGCTGCTCGCTTCCGAGTAGAAGGCGCAGTAAGAGCACTTCTTTGCGCAAAACGGCACGTGCACGTAGAGGCTGGTAATGATGGGCTCGTTGAACATCGAAGCAAACGTAGTTGCAAAAGCCCCAAATCCCAAGCTCCAAGCTGGCAATTGGTGTTTGGCATTTGGAGCTTCTTTGGTCCTTGGTGTTTGGAGCTTGGTGCTTTTTCACGTTGCCCCATGTCAACAAGTGAGTAGCATTTCCCCATGCCGCCAGTCCTGACACCGGTCCAGTCTAACATTCCATTCATGCGCTCTGACGGGCGTGAATTTGATCAGCTCCGACCGATTCGTTTTCAAAACGGAATCGCGCCGAACGCCACCGGCTCAACCCTCGTCGAGTGGGGCAACACCCGTGTCATCTGCGCGGTGACGATTGAGGAATCGGTGCCGCGCTGGATGAAGGAACAGAACGTCGCGGGTGGTTGGGTCACCGCCGAATATTCGATGCTCCCCTACTCCACTCTGACGCGCAAAGCGCGCGAGGTGTCCAAGGGCAAAGTCGAAGGACGCACCCAGGAAATTCAGCGGCTCATCGGACGCGCGATGCGCTCAGCGGTCGACTTGGAACGCGTTGGCGCGCGAACGATTTGTGTTGATTGCGATGTTTTGCAGGCAGATGGCGGCACACGCACCGCCTCGATCACAGGCGCTTTTGTGGCCCTCTCTCTTGCCGTCAGAAAGTTGATGAACGACGGAAAAATCACGAGTTCCCCGATCCTTCACAACGTCGCTGCGGTGAGCGTTGGCATTGTTCAAGCACAACCGCTGTTGGACCTCTGCTACGTGGAAGACGTGGCTGCGGCGGTCGACATGAATTTCGCGATGACCAGTGCTGGTGAATTTATTGAGCTTCAAGGGACGGGCGAGGAAGCGACGTTCACTGACGACCAATTACAATCGATGATCAGTTTAGGAAAGGCTGGAATTCGGCGTTTAATCGACTTGCAAAACAAGGCGGTAAAATAAAGTAGAGCCGCTGACGGCGACTGCGACGCGCACTAATTCCAAGAGAGATCTTCCGGAGCTTGCGCCAACAGCACCAAGCCCTTTTGTTTCACGATCGTTTGCCAAAGTATTTCCGGCTGAGGATTGAAGACCAGATCGACCGAGGCGGGATGCACGAGCCAATCTTTCCGCGCCATTTCGTTGTCCAGTTGGCCGGCAGTCCAACCGGCGTAACCAGCGAACAAGCGCAACTTCTGTGATGGCGAGTAGGACTCGCCGATGTCCATAAGAGCATCGAGCGAATGGCCGAGGCGCAAGTTGTCCATGACGTTGGCATCGGGAAGAAGCAGATCCGAGTGCAGGTAACTCAAGGCGGTGGGCTGCACCGGGCCGCCGATGAAAAGCGTCTCATCCTTCAGCTTTTCCGGCAGATCCGCAACGAGCGCTTCACCGACTTTGTTTTCAGTTGAGCGATTCAAGATCAGTCCAAAAGCACCTTCGGCGTCGTGTTGGCAGATGAGCACGACCGATCGATGAAAAAATGAGCCGTGTAATTTGCCGCCATCGAGGAGCAACTGACCGCGCAAAGATTTAGTGGCCTTAGCCATACGACTGTAAGCGTAATCTGCCTCAAGGGCGGGCGGGTGACAACTTGATTGCGTTTTTGGAGTGCGGGCATCCCGCTCCACTTGCTTCGCAATGCCAAAGCACATAATCTCGCGATATGATACGCCTTCATCGATTTGTTCTGCTCGTTGGGCTATTCGGTCTTTCAGTTTGCATGCATGCGGCGTCCGTTGCGCGGATGCGTTGTGAGAATTTGGAGAACCCCATCGGTATTGATGCCACCCAACCGCGATTGAGCTGGAACATGCAGAGCGATGAACGCGGCGCGTTGCAATCCGGCTACCAGATTCTTGTCGCTTCAAGCGAATCTCTGCTCAAAGAGGGCAAAGCCGACCTGTGGGACAGCAGCCGCGTTGATTCCGATCAATCGATCAATATCGGCTATGGCGGGAAGGCGTCGCAAGTCAGGCCAACGTTGTTTTTGGATGGTCCGCGTCTGGGACAAAAATGGTCACCCATGCTCGTATAGCAAACCGGCGCTGTGGCAGATGGGCTTGCTCTCGCCCGAGGACTGGCACGGCAAATGGATCGCGCGCACAGCCGATACAAACTCGAATCCGGCGCCATTTCTACGTCGCGCATTTCAAGTAGGCCAACATATCAAACACGCCACTGTTTACATTTGCGGCCTTGGTTATTACGAGTTGCACATCAACGGCAAAAAAATTGGCGACCATCTGCTCGATCCCGGCTACACGCGTTACGATAAACGCGATCTTTACGTTGCCTACGATGTCACTGACGACTTGCAAAAGGGTAAGAACGTCATCGGCGCGATTCTTGGAAACGGCTGGTACAACGTGCACACGCGCGCTGTTTGGGAATTCGACAATGCCCCATGGCGCGCTGCACCGAAGTTGTTACTGGAACTGCGCGTTGAACTCGCTGATGGCACGACACAAACCATTGCGACCGATGACACGTGGAAAACAAGCACCGGCCCGATCACATTCGACAGCATTTACGGCGGTGAAAACTACGATGCGCGATTAGAGATGTTAGGTTGGGACAAACCCGGTTTCGATGATTCAAAATGGAGCAAAGCACAGCTCGTCGAAGCGCCAAAAGGAAAACTCGTCGCGCAAACAATGCCGCCAATCAAAGCGTGTGAAGAGTTTGGCGCCAAAACCATCACCGAGCCAAAACCCGGAGTATACGTTATCGACTTCGGCCAGAACATGGCCGGGTTTGTACAACTCACGTGCTCTGCGCCAGCCGACACGAACATCAGAATGAAATATGGCGAGCGTCTCGACGGCGACGGCTTGGTTGATCAAACGATCATCAACGAGCACATCCGCCGCATGGATTCCAGTCAGCAATTTCAAACCGACTCATACATCGCCAAAGGAAAAGGAACAGAAACGTGGCACTCGCGATTTACGTATTACGGCTTCCAATACATCGAGGTAAGCGGGTTTCTCAGTAAACCAACCGCCGAAAATTTTCGCGCCTATTTCATCCATTCCGCCGTGCCGGTTGTCGGGCACGTTCAACTGTTCAAACGAATTGTTCAACAAGATTTGGAAGAATGGCCGCTACTCGTACCTGAGCAACCTCGAAGGCATTCCGACCGACTGCCCGCACCGCGAGAAGAACGGTTGGACCGGCGACGCTCATCTCGCCTGCGAACAAGGCCTATTCAGCTACGACAGCCTCCCCGTTTACGAAAAATGGTTGAACGACTTAAACGACGAACAACGTCCGACCGGTGAACTGCCCGGCATCGTGCCAACCGGTGGCTGGGGCTACAAATGGGGCAACGGTCCTGCGTGGGACAGCGCGTTCGTCCTTATCCCCTACTATCTCTACGAATACTGCGGCGACACGCGCGCGTTTGCGGACCATTACGCTGGGATGAAGCGCTATGTCGATTACCTGTCCAGCCGCGCTAAAAGCGGCATCATCAATTTCGGCCTGCCCGACTGGGCTCCGGCTAACACCACCACGCCGACGGATATTACCTCGACTGGCTATTACTATCGCGACACGCAGATTGTTGCACTTGCAGCAAAAGTTCTTGGCAAAGAATCAGACGCGCAAAAATACACCGACCTGGCGGCGAGCATCAAAACAGCGTTCAACAACAAGTTCTATAACCCTGCTACTGGTAATTACGGCAACGGCAGCCAAACATCACTAAGCTGCGCGCTCTATCAAGGACTGTGTGAACCAACCGATCGTCAACGTGTCGTTGAGAACCTTGTCGATAACGTTCATCACCACGACGACCACATCGACACTGGGATTCTCGGTGCGAAATATCTGCTCTACGCGCTCACGGACAATGGGCGCGGCAACCTCGCTTACGAAATAGCGAACCAAAAAACGCAACCGAGCTGGGGTTGGTGGATTGTCCAGGGCGCTAGCACGCTGTGGGAACAATGGAACGGCAACGATTCGCACAACCACATCATGTATGGCGACATCTCAGCGTGGTTTTACAAAGCGCTTGCCGGTATTAATTCCGATCCCGCATCGCCCGGCTTCAAACATTTTATCATCAAGCCAGAGGTGCTCGGCAACCTGCAATGGGCCAAGGGCACTTACAATTCAGTCCACGGGTTAATTGTCAGTGATTGGTATCTGAAAGAAGGCAAGTTCAACTTAACTGTCACAGTTCCGCCGAACACGACGGCAACGATTTACCTACCCTGCGGCAATCCGGGGGACGTTCACGAAAGTGGCCGTTCACTTGAGGATACAGCCGGCTTCAACCGCGTAGAGGCAGAAGGTGGCTTAACAATTGTAGAAGTGGACTCAGGTACTTACAAATTCTCGATGCCATTTCCTCAGAACTAAGTTCGACCAACAAAAAAGACCGGCCATGTTTCCGTGGCCGGCCCTCGCAATAATTTACGCTAGCAGTTTATTGAGCTTTGATTTCAAGCTGATTATCAACCGCTGAAACGCCCGCAACTTGTTTGGCGCGTTGTTCGCAATCCATCTTGGCTTGATCGTTCGCCACTGAACCTTTGAGCGTCACTTTGCCATTGCTAACATCGACGTTCAGGTTCTGCGGAGCGTTCGGATTCGCGCTGACACTGGCAGGATTGCTCGAGTCTGAGCTATTGCCGAGAATCGCCGCGCGGACTTTCGCTTTGATCAAGCTGTCCGAATTTCCGGCTTCGGCGGTCGCTGTCGTTGCGCCGGCGGATTCATTGACCGCTTTGCCCTGTGCGTTCGCAACTTTGGCCTGCGCATCCGCGTCAGCTTTCGCTGCTTTGGCCTGAGCGTCAACTTCGTCCTTCTTGGCGTTAATCTGCTCCTTCTCCGCTTTGGCTTGAGCGTTGATCTGGTCCTTTTGTTGGCTCGCCTGTTTGGAAATGGCGTCCTTTTGCGCGTTCAATGCGTCTTTTTCAGCGTTCGCATTGGCTTTGACTGCGTCTTTCTGAGCGCCGGCGGATTCATTTGCGGTATTTTCCCGGTTACACCCCGCCATCACCAATGCCGCTGCCGCTACAACTAGAATTTTTTTCATATACGTGTTTTTTTGCTTTTGGATTACTCCTGTGACCTAAAGTAGGCCTCACAACACGCTTCTCAATTGGGGACGCGGCGATTCGTGCCATCGGGCAATCGCCGACCGCAAGAAACTGACTTGGACTGACGGGGCGGTCGAACGTGACCGCGCCCGTCAGGATATTGAAGCGGCGGTCGAGTGACACGCCGCACGAAACTATGTGCGAATGGAATCGTATTCGCGCTTGGTCGTCATTCCGGGCATCGGCACCGGATATTTGCCATTTTGATCCGAAGGCAACGGTCCCGGCCCGAGTTGCAGATCGCCGATGTTCGGAGCCATCTCGTGCTCGTGATTGAGCGCCTCTTCCCAAGTGACGACCTGGCCGGTGTGCGCGGCCAAACGACCCAAATTGCAGGCGTTGCTCGCTTCAGCGCCGTATTTAGCTTCGTTGTATTTATCGTTTTTTTGGATCGCGTCGATGAGATCGTCCCATTCGTTTTGATAAGGGTTGGTGTCGTAATTCGCCAACTCGCCTCCGACACTGAAACTCTTGCTCCTGCCTTTGGATTCCCACTGCAGACCGTTTTTGCTCGCATGCTGCGTGGTGAAAATTTGCTGCGGCCCGCTGCAGTCACCATTGTGCGCCATCACGGCCATTCCTTTGCTCCCGTGCGCTGCGCTCTTATAAATATCCGCGCAACCAACGATGCAACGACCATCCATCAACAATGTCGTGCCGTCGGCGTACGTATATTCGACAGAATACGTGTCGAGATTCTGATCGACCATATCACCACGGAAATGACGACCGCCTAGCGCTTGCGCTTTCACGGGCCACGCATTCTTCATCCAGCAGGAATGATCGACATGATGAATGTAAAAATCATTGAACATGCCGCCGCTCGCCCAAATAAAGGCGTGGAAGTTGCGGATCTGATATTCCACATCGGTCATATTCGCCGGCTTTTTCGGCACGAAACAATTAGCGAGCGGACCCGCCATCCGATAGCAGCGCATCAAAATGATGTCGCCGATTTCGCCGTCTTGAACGCGCTTATGCAACTCCTGCATACCCCGGCTGTGGCGGCTCATCAGTCCGACGCCAACCTTTAGATTCTTTTTCTCCGATTCTTCAGCGTACTGCAGCATCCGGCGAGTCGAAGGACCATCCGCCGTCAGAGGCTTTTCCATGAACACGTTCAGGTTCTTGTCGATCGCATGTTTGAAGTGCAAACCGCGAAACCCCAGCGGTGTAGTGAGGATGACAATGTCGCCTTTCCGCAGACAATCCATCGCCTTCTTGTACGCGTCGAAGCCAACGAATTTGTGGTCATCGACATTCATCTTCGCTGAAAAATCCTTGTGCAATGCGTCATAGCTGCCGTTGAGACGATCGGGAAATGCATCGGCCATCGCAACAAGCTTGATCGGTCCTCGGTTCGCAACGGAAAGCGCATTAGCAGCCGCCCCTGTGCCGCGTCCGCCGCAGCCGATCAATGCAACGCGGATCTCGCTGTTGTGCCCCGGATGCACATTCGGCAGAGGATTCTTCGGCGAAGCGTAGGCCAAACTGCCAACGGCAGATGCTGCAGCGGCGGTGGCAGTAGTTTTAATAAAATCACGACGAGTCGTGAGCGAGTTAGTGGACTGGGTCATAAATCTGTATTTTCCTGACGATACGTAGCCGAAGTCAATTCAAAGAATTTTTTTTGCACACTATGGGCCACTGACGATCGTCAGAGTTTCTATGGCTGGTGTCATCGCCGAGTTGATCGCGGTCGCACGATAGAAACTCGCTGCGGTCGATGGATGAATTTTAATCGCGCCGCCGCCAGCGATGGAACCCCCGACCAATCCACGCCACGTCGTGAGATTAGTAGAACCGGAAAGATTATACAACTGGTTCGTAGGCCCACTGACGGTGAATTGAAAGTTTGTCCCGACCATAGCCGGAGCGCTGAACGTGCACGGAGATGCAGGCGGGGAGAACGCGCGCCAGAGGCTACCCGCGTTATCTGCAACGTAGAGATTGCCAACATTGTCCCAGGCGACTTCGCGGTAGTCGTCGAGCGGGACCAGGTCGCGCTTGATGAGTGCGCCGGTGTTGGCATCGAGAATAGCGACACCTCCGCTCCCGCCGCTGCCGGTGCGAAACGCGACCGCGACGTAAGTTGCGGTTGGATCAACAGCGCAGGCGAAAGCGCCGCGCATGGTGTCGTCGCCCGAACCGACGGCCCAATCGGCCACCGTTTCAGGAGTGCCGGATTCGTTGTACGGCGGAAAACGGAGCACGCGCGACGCAGGGTCGCCGGGATTGACCCGGTATTGAATGGTGTAGATATAGCCGTTTTTATCCACAGCAATGTCGTACGGATAAATCTTCAACGAACCGGTTAACGCAGCGACAATTTGCGTGCCTGTGTCGCCAGGCGCAAGGGTTCCATCAGCAGTAACGGTCCAACGGGTTATGCCGGTTCCGGGCGGCGTGGTATAATTCACATCCGCCATCCAGATTTGCATTCCATTGGAGGAACCTGTTACGAACGGACCGGTCATGTTCGCGACGCCATTGGGATTGTTATCGTCGCGCAAAACGGACAGGTATGAAGGCGAAACTTCCTGATCGAACGCAAGAATGATACCATTGCCGGTCCAATCGTTGACGTAAAGTTTGTCATCATCGCCAACTTCCATTTTCCACGGACTGAAAAAATCACCGGCCCATGGATATCCGCCCGTACTGAATGCGCCATCGTCCGCAAACGAGCCGTCAGCATTGGCTTTGATGATACCGACACTGTCACCGGGAAGAGAGCCGGCACTATTACCCGTAGCGTTCGAAGCGAAGACGCGACCGTAGTAGAAGCTGTTAGTGTTTTTATTAACGGCGAGTCCGCGTGGTTCCCAAACGTAAGTGCCCGGATCAGTATCGCTACGGATTTGAGTCCAGGTCGGATGAGAGTTGCCGGCGGCAATGACGCGAATCGAGTAGGTGCCCGGCGGTGCGTAGGAACTCGGATACCCGGTTGCCGCGTCAAATGTAACGTAGTTGCTGCCGCGGGGCGGATTAGGATAACCCGCCGCCGCAACGAGGTTGGTGCCCGACATTAACAAAATGTCTACACCAGTGGCATCCTCGTTGAGGATGAAACTGACGCCAACGCTTTCTCCTTGTTTGATGGAGACGCCATTGGTGTCGCCATTGAGTTTGATGTTTGTTGCGTAAACATTAGCCCGTGCCTGGCCGGCAGCGAGTAACGATGCGCAAAGCATCCCGCAGTATAAGTAGTGTATTGTTTTCATGGGTTTTCATACCGGATCGGGAGAAACCGAGCATAAAACAGCGAATGCCATACGCAAGCTATTGTTGACAAACAACCATATACAAGCGGCCAAGGATGTCCGCACTCCTTTCCGCTACACCGAAATTTCCTGCGGCCCTTTGCCGCCGTTAAGAAGAAATAACACCGCCATGCGCACGGCTAGCCCATTCGTGACCTGTTCAAGAATCACCGAGCGAGCGGAATCGGCGATTTCACTGTCGATCTCAACTCCGCGATTAATCGGCCCTGGATGCATGATCAGGGCGTCCGGCTTGGCTCTCGCGAGGCGCGCTTTCGTCAAACCAAAGAGACTGGTGTATTCGCCAATGCTCGGAAACATCGTCTTGCGCTGTCGTTCGTGTTGAATGCGCAACAGGTTAATGATGTCAGCGTCGCGAATCGCTTCCTCAACATCGTGGGTCACGCGACAGCCCATTTGCTCGAACACTTTCGGCACAAGCGTCGAGGGGCCACACAACGTCACGTTCGCGCCAAGTTTCGTCAGGGCCCAAATATTCGAACGCGCCACGCGGCTATATAATATGTCGCCGAGAATCGTAACGTTCAGTCCAGCGACTTTTCCCTTCTTCTCGCGAACCGTAAACGTGTCGAGCAACGCCTGGGTGGGATGCTCATGCGCGCCGTCGCCAGCGTTGATAACACTGGCGTGCAGGAAGCGGGAAAGAAAATGAGCCGCGCCACTGGCGCTGTGACGCATGACGATCATGTCCGCGTTCAGCGCTTCCAGATTTCGCGCCGTGTCTTTCAGCGTCTCGCCTTTTTTGAACGATGAAGCGTCCGCGCTGAAGTTAATAATGTCTGCACTCAACCGTTGTTCCGCTAATTCGAAACTGATGCGCGTGCGCGTGGATGGCTCAACAAAAAGATTCACCACCGTTTTACCGCGCAAGGCCGGCACCTTTTTAATTGCGCGAGTGCCGACCGCCTTGAACGCACGAGCGGTATCGAGCACTGTCACGATTTCATCGGCGGACAGCGACTCGATATCCAGCAGGTGTTTGTGGCGCCAACTCATGGTTTATCAATAACGACTTCGTCGGTCTGGTCTTCTTCGCGAAAACGAACGATGACTTTTTCGGTCAGCGAAGTCGGCACGTTCTTTCCAACAAAATCTGCTTTGATCGGCAATTCGCGGTGGCCGCGATCAACCAGCACCGCCAGTTGAATTTTTTTCGGCCGCCCAAAATCATTCAACGCATCGAGCGCTGCGCGCGTGGTGCGTCCGCTGAACAAAACGTCGTCGACCAAAATCACGGTTTTATCGGCGACATCAAACGGGATGACAGTGGGATGCATTGGCGGGGCAGCATGAGCAGCGAGATCGTCGCGGTGCATGCCCACGTCGAGCATTCCAGTCGGCACCGGATTTTTCCAGATGTCGCTCACGATTTTGGCCAGGCGCTGCGCGACATTGACGCCGCCGCGTTGGATGCCGATCAGCACCACGTCGGCGCCGGACTCATTGGCCTCCACAATTTCGTGCGCCATACGGGTGAGAGCGCGCTGCATCGCGCCGGCGTTCATGATTACGGTCGATTGCGGCATAAAAAAAATCGAACACCGGCTTAAAGCGTCGGCGTTCGACTAGCAAATTTAAAATGTCGTTTCATTTCCTTCGCGACCTCGCAGGATCGCTTTAAAGGACGTTGTTTCTTTAATTTCTCTCGTTTGGCTGACGCGTGCGTCGCCATTTGGCGCGATGATTCACAATCCAATCAGTCAATGCACGTTCAAAGCCGATGTCGTGACCGGCTTTTTCAGACTCAATCCATTTATGCTTAAGGATTTCCTCCCGCTCGGCCGTGAATTCGCGGTACAAAGATGATCGCTTAACAAGGTCGGTCCCGTTTCCACCTTCAAAGTTGGACATATGGTTCCGCTTCTTTAGTAAATTCATCTGGAGATTAACAAATCCTTAATTCGAACTCAATGAAAATGGGGATTTGCCCGATATCATCCTCGGAGCGGGCCGGATATGTCCTAGGCAAGTTGCTTGCGAACCGCCTCCGCCACCGCCATAAACGCCTGAGCCGGAGCAGATTTCGGGTCGCTGACCACGACCGGGATGCCTTTATCGCCCCCTTCGCGGATTGCCGTGAAGATCGGAACTTCACCCAAGAACGCCACTTTTTTGCGTTCAGCTTCCGCGCGACCGCCACCGTGGCCGAAGATTTCCACCCGATCACCATTCGGCGCGGTGAAATAACTCATGTTCTCGACGATGCCCAGAATCGGCACGTTAACTTTCTCGAACATCGCCACGCCTTTACGCACAACGCCGAGGGACGCTTCCTGGGGTGTCGTGATAATCACACCGCCATCGAGTGGCACGGTTTGGCAAAGCGACAACTGCGCATCGCCGGTGCCAGGTGGCAAATCCACCAATAAATAATCCAAGTCACCCCATTCAACGTCAGAAATAAATTGTTGAATCGTCTTCATGATCATCGGTCCGCGCCAAATCACCGGCGAGTCGTCGTCGATCAGGAAACCCATGCTCATCAGTTTGACGCCGTGATTCGATGGCGGGACCAGCTTTTCATTTTCGCTCACCGTCGGTTTGCGATTGATGCCCATCATCAGCGGAATGCTCGGGCCATAAATATCGCAATCCAACAAACCAACCCGTTCGCCGAGTTGTTGCAAAGCGCAGGCCAGATTGACCGACACCGTCGATTTACCTACCCCGCCCTTTCCGCTGGCCACAGCCACGACGCGTTTGATCCCTGGCATCTTGTTCTGGCCCTGCCATGGACTTTTTTGCACCGGAGCCGATCCAGGAGCGGTCGCGGGCAATAACACATTCACATGCACATGCTGCACACCGCCCAACGCGCGAATCGCCGTTTCCGCTTCCCCTTTAATCTGCTGCGCAATCTCCTGCGTCCCGCCGGTCAATTGAACGACCACAGAAACCGCGCCTTGGTTGGCAACCACATCTTTGAGGAGGCCGAAAGAAACGATGTCGCGTGAGTATCCGGGATACTTCACATTCTTCAGCGCGTTAGTTACCAATTCAGGTGTCATATCAAAAAAGCAAACTAATCGTGCGACGCGGACGGGACAAGGACTTTGAATAGTTTTTGGCCAGCGATGAACACAGATGAAACCTCGATTTGCAATTGCATCATCGTTCTATCCCGTCCGTATTTGATCTGTGTTTCATCCGTGGCCAGGAAAACCGCAGTCATTTTAACTTGAAGCCAAACGAACCGTTTCGCATCGTAAACAGTCGCTATGAAAATTCTCCGTCTGCTGTGCCTTCCCTTTTTATTCGCTTTCATCACCTGCGCCAACACTCCGAAAAACGATGCCCCTCTTGAAATCGGCATGGCGGAAATCGACATCACCCCGCCCGTCGGTTACCGCATGGCCGGCTATTTCGACGAACGTTTCAGCACTGGCATCCACGATCCACTGAAGGCCAAAGCCATCATCTTCAAGCAAGGCAACGAAAAGATAGCGCTCGTTTTCTGCGACCTCGTCCAAGTTACCTTTCCGATTTCCGCCGCCGCCCGCGACCGCGCCGCCCAACTCTGCGATATCCCTAAACAAAACATTTCCATCCTCGCCACCCACAGCCACACCGGCCCGCTCTTCGACGACGTCCGCGGCACATTTTTCAACGCCGACGCCATCGCCAAACACGGCAAAGACGACCATCAAACCATCGAATACTGCCCGTTCTGCGCCGACCAAATCGTCAAAGCACTCCAACAAGCCAACGCCAACCTCGCTCCATCGCATTTGCGCGTCGGCATCGCCCAACAAAAAGGCCTTCCGTTCAACCGCCGCTCCATCATGAAAAACGGCAAGGTAGGCTGGAATGTCGGATTCAATAACCCGAACTTCGTCCGCCCCGCCGGCCCCGTCGATCACGACGTCGGCATTCTCGAAGTCTTGCATGGCGACAAAGCCATTGGCGGCATCACCGTCTTCGCAATGCATGCTGACACCACCGGCGGCACAGAATTCAGCGCCGACTATCCCTACACCATCGAGCAAACCCTGCGCAAAGCCGTTGGTCCCGATTACATTTCCGCATTCGGCGCCGGCACCTGCGGCAATCTCAACCAGATCAACGTCCACACCAACGAAGACTTCAAATCCCTCGCCGCCGCTGAGCGCTACGGAAAAATGATCGGCCAAACCGTCGTCGATGATTTGCCGAAACTCGAAACCGTATCCAAACCTTCCATCGCAGCCCGAAGCCAAACCATCGTTGCCGATCTGCAAAAACCCACTATCGACCAAATCGCCAAAGGCCGCGAACTCCTGCCCGACCTCGGCACCGAAAAAGTCGACTTCTACAGCAAAGTGCGTTTAGTCAAAGCCGTCGACCTCGAACGTCGCGGCAATCAACTCCCGATGGAAGTGCAAGCATTCCGCTTAAGCGACGACACCGCCCTCGTCACCCTCCCCGCGGAAATCTTCGTCGAGTTCGGCCTCGACATCAAAAAACACTCCCCCTTCAAAAACACCATGGTGATGTCACTAGCCAACGACCGCCCCTGCTACATCCCGACCGTGGAAGGCTTCAAACAAGGCAGCTACGAAGCCGAAAACTCCCGAGTCGTTGCCGGCACCGGCGAACGCCTCGCCGCAACCGCGATTCAACTCCTCAAAGATTTGAAATGATTTACGAGCGGACTGGAGGGACAGGTTTGACCTCGATGATTTCCTGACCAAGCACCGGCAGAGCGAGTTTTAGAGCGCCGTTCTGGAGCTGCTTTCCGGTAAAGACGCCCAATGCTTTGTCAGCAAAGCGCGCGTTTAATTGATACTTAGCGCGAGGCTCGACCCAGGGAATGTTAATTTTGCGCTCGTTCGCACCGCCGATGCCACGCAGCACGACGACGGCGCAGCCTTTAGGACCGAGCTTTCCCCACCAATGCCAATCCTGATCCGTAGGCGCAGGCACGCCGCTGAATTGGAAATGACGGTAGATGTCATAATCGGCCTGCAGATGCTTGAGAAGATCGAAGCGCTTGCGGTATTGCGAGACGTTCTCTTCGGACAGACTCGCGAGATCGCCCGAAAAAACGGAAGGCGCTCCGAGAAGCCAACTCACGATTTGTCGATCCTGTAGTTCCGGAGTAAGGCTGCCGTTGTAGCTTGCGGTATTCGCTCCATAAAATTCCAATGCGTAGAGGGGCAATCCACGATTTTCAAAAAAACGTTGTCGCGCGAAGAAACAGTTGTCGACAGTTTCTTTGCGAATAGTTTCGATGCTCTTCTGCTGACCCGGTTTTGGAGGAAGGCCAACAACGTGATTGGGTGAAATGTGGTAGCGAACAGCGTGTTCGAGGACTGCGAGGTCACCGCTGACTCCCGGTGTGTTCCAATAAAGTTCGTGCGTGATTTCCGGGATGAGATCGGGTGCGCGTCGACGCATCTCGTCCTGGGCGTCAAGCAGCCCGCGAAGCGCGCGGAGGACGGAATCTTTGAGTGTGCGGCCTTCGTGACCTTCGCCGACATCGCCATAGATCGGGTTGCTAAAATCCTGCTTGTAGTAATCGATGCCCCAGCGTTTGTGAAGGTCGAGCAGGTCGTCGATATAATACTGCCGCCACGGACTGGCAAAAGCCATGGCGTGCCCCGTATTGCGTTTGACGAGCGGGACGGAACGAGCGTCAGGAAATGCTTTGAGATCTTTCGATTCAGCATCGCGAATGGAGGAGAGCCACAGACCGAGTTTGAGGCCGCGAGAGCGGACATAGCGCCAGGTATCTTCAATATCCGGAAACTTTTGGACGTCCGGTTCAGTGCCGAGTCGGCCGCGTTGCCAGCCATCGTCAATTTGAAACAACGCGAAGCCCGCGCGCCCGGCAACGTCAGCTTGTTGCCGAATAAGCTTGTCGTTGATATTCGGGCCGAACTGAGCCCACGAAATCCAAACCGGAAAATCGAGAGGCGCGGTGTCGGCGGCGATGCCGATACGTTGGCGCAAGAAATCCATGTAGGATCCCTCGAGCGTGCGGTCAAGCGGACGCGACACCGCCGAAGGGGTCGACTTGACGGGACCGCTGAAGGCGTAGAGAAAAACAGGTTCAGTCGTGAACGTTTCGCCTGGGCCGAGCACCCATTCGAACCAGTCGCGAGTGTAGCTCATCGCGCCAGTCTCGGAGATGGTGTGCAGCCCGGAGGGGATTTCATTGCCGAGGATGAAACCGCGAGTTTGGTCTTTGCTAGTGAAAGCAACGACGCTGGACTGCGCACCGTAGTCGGCGGGCGTCAAAGGCGTGCGAACCGGAAGCCGCGTTGAAAGGTCCAGCGGTTCGATAATGAGATTATTTAGCTTCAGCCAGTGCGAGCCCCCGTTGCGGATGGAAATCCATTTCCGAATGACGGCATGGTCGTCGTAGAGAACGTAATGCAAGTCGATGGCCAAGCCGGCGAGCGGGCTATCCGATTTGGATGCGATCTGAATGACAAGATGCTTGAGCCCGTTCGGTTCAGTCATGACCTTCGATGTGGCTGAGCTGAAGGACGCGGTGTCGAGATGCGCACCGTCGATGTTGACTGAGTCGACCCAATCGACGCTTTGACCGATGCGCTTGTCATCAAGACGATCCGGCGTCGCGAGCTTGTTGAAAGTGGTGTGACTTTGGAATTCTCCACCCACGCCCGCCTTGAAGGAATCCGGACGGCGATCCGGTTTCGCATGGGAAATCGTCAAAAGAAACTCGGAAAATGGTGCAGAAGTCGCAGCTTTGTGATCGATCGAAATTGTTCCCGTCACCACTTTCCCTCCAGAAATGTCGAGAGTTCTTTGGAGAATACCCGCGCGCAATGAAATCTTTTGTCCCGTGGTGGTAATCTCACCGCCGCGCGCACCGGCGACCAACAAAAGCATGCAGACTAGAGCGTTGAAATAAGTGCAAAATCGCGTTTTCATTTTCTCAATCCACCGAAGGCCAGGACAAAGTTTGCTGTCACCAAGAACAGTGGTTAATTGGAACAGGAAGAAAAGTATCAAACGTCAAGATTTTGACGCCGCTCAAGGTCCGGTAAATATCTCAAATTTTGTAACAGCCGACGTGAGGAGGCTCTGACTCAATTTCACACCAACAATGCTTCCGATGCATCGTCCCCGCAAAATCCAGAAAGGACATCGGCATGTCGAATGTGGCAACCAGCCGAAACGAATCTAAACTGAAAGTGCGAACTGGCGTAACGACACCTAAGTTACTTATGTTCTACTTTAGCCTTTTGCCTTCAGCCTTCAGCCTTTGTTTCCACGTCGTAGGTCGTGATCTCCAAAAAAAACCCGTCCGGATCAGAAAAATAAATCGAGTGCGAAATCTCATGATCCTGAAACTGAAATGCCACACCCTTTGCCTTTAGGTCGGTCCTGCGCCGCTTGAAAATCCGCATACGTCGCCGCTCGTAAAGCCAGATGCCAAGCCCGCCCATTCGTGGACGGCATCTCATTCGCTTTCTGCGGAAACAAAGTGAGAAACGTCGGCCCCAATCGCAAAATAATCGGAACCCCACCACCGTGTCCGACAAACACATGCTCAAACCCAAGCGTCCTCACATACCATTCCTTCGACGCCTCCAGCGAAGCACATCGCAAAGCCACATGATCAATCTGCTCTAAGCGCATATCGAAATATTCTTGATTTCTCGTTGCGTCACTCGGACAAAACCCGCGCGATTATTTTCCATTTTCCATTTTCCATTTTCCATTTTCCATTTTCCATTTTCCATTTTCCATTTTCCATTTTCCATTTTCCATTTTCCATTTTCCATTTTCCATTTTCCATTTTCCATCTTCGATTTCTTCTCACCGCCTCCCGCACGCCTGAGCCAAAGACGAATCTCGCGAACTTTTCGCATACGGTCGTACCATAACCAGAATACCAGGAATACAAACGACAAGAAAGAAGGCTGCCGCTCATCGTGGCCAATTCTGAATCACCTTTTTGGTTTGCTCCGGGTTATGCTTCATGCGTAGCCGCCAGATGAGTTCTTCTGGACCGACGGTGCGAATGCTGGAGGGAAGCCGCTCGGCACACCACATAGCCGGGGCGTAGATGCTCTGGCCGCCCTTAGCGGCGGCTTCTTCCGGGGGCATCGAGGATATATCCTCGGCGTTCTCGTCGTTGCCGGGGGCTCGATTGAACCATGACCACGCATGTACGATTACCCAGTCATACCGTGGCTGCTCGCCACGCGGAGTTTTTCCCACGGTCTGGCGAATCTCGCGAGCAACTTTGGCCGGGGTTCCCGCGCGTGGTCGATAGTTCATACCGTTCCAGATCGAGTACCGGGCGCTGAGCACCGCTCGATGCCGTTTCGGTCTTTGACCCAGAACGTCTTGCCGGCACCGGCTTCATAGGCATCGTACTGGAAGACCAATATGGCCAGCAGGCCGTCGGTTTGGCGAGCGATGACCTCGTAAGCTTTCAGGGCATCAGCGGAATCGACCTTTGCCAGATTGAACCCAATGATGCGCGTATTGTTCTTCTTCATCAGGGCCCAGGTGCGCTGCGCATGCCGGGCGAGCACCTCCCATCGATTCGGGCGCTTGAGACCGAAGCGGTCCGGGTAGTAGTAGCCGCCGCCCGACTCAAGGAACGAGTCATTGGGCGATTGCGTACCGACCGCGTAGTCGATGGCTTCCGGGCACAACTGCGCCAGATGGGCGAAACAGCAGGACCACCCAAACGGGAACTTCCCGCGGTTGGAATTCGCCCAGTAATTCGTGCTAAAGCGGGCGCGGAAGAAATCCCCCTCGGACCAATCTACGTTGTCGCCGTCGGTATCGACAAAGCTCACCGCGCTGCGCGTGTCGTTCCAGTCGATCGTTTGCAGGTCAAAACTTTTTGCCTTCGATTGACTGGCTTCTTCGGTGCCGGCCATCAGGACCGGAAGGTTGACAGCCCAGTCGGTGGCGGTTTGGATGTGTCCCCAGACAGTAGACATCTCGGTGGTCTTGAACTCGTCGCCACCGTTCCAGCCAAGGATTGGCGAGAGCGGCTCAAGCCATTCCATCACAGTGGGCACCGGTTCGGCGTAGCCGAACACAACCAGAGTCCTCTGCGCAATGGCCAGATCGCGGACATTGGATTTTCGAGGATCCTGCGTGCAAACCATCCGGTGGTTGAAGCGCTCCTTGTAGGTTTCGAAACACCAACTCTGGGTCTTGTCTCGCACATCCAGCAGCAGTTTAAGGCCGTGCGCCTTGGCCTCTGGCTCCAGACTTTCGTCCACTATGACGCCGTCGAGCAGACCCGCTAGGCTGGTTGCCACGTTGACCGAGCAGTCCATCCCCGGACGATGCTGGCTGGTTTCACCCTTGGAAGAGTCAGACCGATAAAGGATGTAACCCTTGATGAGCCCCTGTTTGGCGTAGCGGTCAACCAGCTCCCAGGGACCGAATATTCCCCGCGTCTCCAGTTTCGGATGTCTCTGCAATAGCCGGGCAAACCAATCTTCCACGTCCACGTTGTCGTCGATACCGACCCACACCATCTCATCGGCCCGTTTCTCATTCACCCCCTTCGCGGCCAGTCCCGCCACGGACTGGACCAGCATTTCGTACGGGACGCGCGGCGAAGGAAACGCGCTCTGGTTTCTCGTGCGCACCACCGCCTTGGGCATCGCCTGAACAGGCCACCAACGGTTTTCGTCCGCTGCGACCGACAAGGGGAGGCCCAGTAAAACCGCGGCAAGGCAGATAAGTTGAACGACTTTGTTGGCGGTCACAATATTCCCTTCACGAATATAATTATGCACTCCCACAATCCACCTATGTTCATAAGCAATCATAACAGCGGAACTATTTCCCTGTTTCATTAGGGCTGCTGCGTTGTGCCACTGTCAACCGTATTTGAGTCATCTTCGCGTCCTTTGCTCCCTTCGCGAGAGAACCTCTTCTTTCTTAATAAAAACCCGCATCCACTAAGAAGCCTTCCGCGCGCTACTCGCTTAAAATGGTTCGATGAGTATAAAACACACTCGCTCAACGAGGAACGCTCAATCAAATTTGTTACGCCTCGGCAGAGGGTCTGTAACGCCTTTTGTTACGGGTAAAAGTGAAAAAATCACCAATGTTTACAAGGGTTGTAACGATGTAACGGGTCACCCCCCTGGAAGGGTGGCTGCCCTGCCCGCTTTCACTCGCACTTTCACCTTTCCGCGAGCAAACGGG
The DNA here is from genome assembly GCA_963702845.1 of uncultured Verrucomicrobiae bacterium. Classification (GTDB taxonomy): domain Bacteria; phylum Verrucomicrobiota; class Verrucomicrobiia; order Limisphaerales; family Palsa-1400; genus JAICXV01. Next base: position 4,107,087 of record OY969763.1, read on the forward strand.
ACCAAAATAAAAACATTTAGAAGTTCAATGCGGGGCTATCCGCACTTATCCGCGGTCATCCGCGCCAAAATAAAAAATTCCCAACCACGACCCACTATGACGACTACTGCGACTGAGGTGCGACTGACGTCAGATTTGTCGCACCGGGTCACACCCAGTCACAGTCAGTCGCACCCAGTCGCAGTAGTTTTTTTCCCTTTTTTCCAACTACGAACTACCGCCAACGCTACTGCTAATTGGGTGCTAAGAATTTCAGATTTTTGGCACCACTTAGCACCACTCAGCAGTAGTTGGCACCAGTTAGCACTAGTTTTTTTCCGCGTTTTTTGCAGACTGCCAAGAATGCGCCCTCTATTTGTCCTTCTTTCACTTTCTTTGGCTGTCCAGGCCGCGAGCGTCGATGGGCCGCTCACCCCGGAGCAATCCATCGCCGCTTTCAAAACAGAACCCGGCCTGCGCGTCGAACTCGTCGCCGCTGAACCAACCGTCGTCGATCCCGTTGCCATGGCCTTCGACGAAAAAGGCCTGCTCTACGTTGTCGAAGATCGCGGCTATCCACTCGGGCCCGGCAAAGGCCTACCCGGCGCAGGACAAGTCGTTTTGCTGGAGAGCACCAAAGGCGACGGTCATTACGACAAACGCACCGTCTTCGTCGACAAACTCACCTTCCCGAACGGCGTCATGCCATGGAAAGGCGGCGTCTTCGTCACCTGCGCTCCGTATCTTTATTACTTCAAAGACACAAACAACGACGGCGTCGCCGACATCAAGCAAACCATCTTCAAAGGCTTTCAGGACCTCTCGACAACCCAACTTGCGCGTCAGTCATCCAACGCTCAACATCGACAACTGGGTCTATCTCACCTCCGGCCTGACTGAGGCCAAGGTCCGCTCCGTCCAATTCCCAGAGCATCCCGAAGTCTTCACCAAACGCACAGACTTCCGCTTCCGTCCTGACCTCGACGAATTCGAAGCCACCGCCGGCACCGCCCAATTCGGCCAAACGTTCGATGCATTCGGCCACAAATTCGTTTGCTCCAATCGCAATCACAATCAGGAGGTGATGATCCAGCTCCGTTACATGGAACGAAATCCGCATCTCGATGCCGAAATCGTCCAGGACACACCCGACCACGAACCCGCCGCGCGCGTCTTTGCAATCAGCCACAACATCACCACCGACGCATCGCACACCGGCTATTTCACTTCCGCATGCGGCGTCACTGATTTACGACGGCGACGCGCTTGCCCAACAAAATATCGCGGCAATTCCTTCACCTGCGAACCGGCCGGCAACCTCATCCATCACGACGTCCTCGTTGAATCCAACGTCACCTTCTCCGCGAAACGCGCTTACGACGATCTGGAATTCTTCGCCTCGCCCGACAATTGGTGCCGCCCCGTCAACCTCGCCAACGGCCCCGATGGCGCGCTCTACATCTGCGACATGTATCGCAAAACCATCGAGCATCCGCAGTATCTGCCGAAAGAAACCGTCGCCATCACCGACTGGAAAAGCGGCCGCGACATGGGCCGCATCTATCGCGTCGTCGCCGCCGATTACAAAATCGAAACCCATCAAATTCGACCTGTCACAAAGCCAGCACGAAAGAACTATGCGACCTCTTAGAAAACCCAAACATCTGGTGGCGAATGACCGCCCATCGTTTGCTGCTTGGAACGTCAGGACAAAACCGCCGCCGCCATCCTCGCGCGCTTGTACAAAACTTCGAAATCCCCCAAAACCCGCACCCAGGCCCTCTGGTGCCTCGACGGCATCGGCAGTTTGAAAGAGTCGACACATTCTGCTCGCGCTCAAAGACGCCGACCCGAACGTCCGCGAACAGGGTTTGTTATTGGCTGAGCCCCGGCTCAACGCCAATTCCGCATTGTTCGCGCCCATCTCTTGCTTTGGCCAACGATCCAGATGCGCGCGTCCGTTTCCAATGCGCGCTGACGATCGGCGCCGGTCGACGATCCGCAAGTCATACCGGCACTTACCAAAATCATGGAGAAGGCTTTTCGACAATCGTTGGACAGGCACAGCAATCCTGACTGCCGTTCATGATCGCGGCGATGACCTGCTTCATGCGTTGCTCGCGGATAAAAACAATCCCGACTGCAAGCGCCATTCTCATCCGCCTCGCACGCCTCGTCGGCATCACCGAGAGCCCCGAAAAAATTACCTCGTTGCTCAACGAAATCAGTGCCTCAAGAGCAGACTCAGATTTCGCGTGGCAAACGAGTGTTCTCAACGGACTCACCGATGGCCTGAGCACACGTCCGTCTCAGCAACTCAAGTTGATGGACCTCGTAAAAAATCAGCCAGTTGCTCGTGAGCGCATCGAACAAGTTTTCAAACGCTCCGGCGAAATCGCCCTGGATGAAAAAGCAACCGACATCCCAACGCCTCGTTGCCATCGGTTTGCTCGCCCATTCGCGCTCTGCCGAAACTCGCGACGTTCTCGGAAAATTAATTATTCCTTCGCAACCGAGTGATATCCAAATCGCCGCCGTTCGTGCACTGGGCCGTTCCGCCACAGCCGACGCCATTCGTGAACTCATCGCCAAAGATCGCTGGAACAGCTACACTCCCAGCGTTCGCGACGCCGTCGTTGCGCTCACGTTTCCAAACTCCGAATTAGTCACGATCCTCTTCGACGCAATCAACAAACAAGAAATCCCCGCGTGGAGCGTTTCTCCCGCCCATCGCGACAAGTTCATCAATCACTACAACGACCCGGCCATTTCCAAACGCGCCGTCGAGTTGTTCCGAGGCCTGCGCACGAATGACCGGACGAAAGTCTACGAAGATTGGAAATCCGTCCTGACCCTCACCGGCAATTCGAAGAACGGCCACGCCACCTTCACCAAAACCTGTTCGCCCTGCCACAAGGTCGAAGGCGAAGGAAAAGTCGTCGGCCCCGACCTGACCGGCATCCGCAATCAGCCCAAGCAAACGTTGCTCTTGCACATCATCATTCCCGAATACGAAATCATGCCCACCTACACCCTCTACAACGTCGAAACCAAAGACGGCGAGAGCTACAGCGGCTTGCTGGCATCGGATTCCACCGGAAGCATCACCTTGCGCCAGGCCGCCGGCGTGGAACAAAAAGTCCCTCGCGCCAACATCGCCACCATGAGCTCCAGTCGCTTATCCTTGATGCCACAGGAGTTAGAGAAGACGATGTCTCGTCAGGACATGGCCGATTTGCTGGCCTTCTTAAAGGGCGAATAAGTCAGCCTACAACTGAAGTGCGCTCCTTGACGGACTGCACTTCTGGACACAATATTCCTGCTCTTAAAATGATTAACCTGGACGCTCTTTACGGATCACTGACGATCAAAACCAACGCGAAACTCGCCCTCATCGTTCTCGATGGGCTCGGCGACATCGCTTTGCCATCGCAAAATTATTTAACGCCGCTCGAAGCCGCCGCGACGCCGAACCTCGACAAGCTCGCCAAACAATCGGCTCAGGGCCGTTTAATTCCAGTAGCACCCGGCATCACCCCCGGCAGCGGCCCCGGTCACCTCGGCTTGTTCGGATACGACCCGCTTGAATTCCAAGTCGGCCGCGGCGTCATCGAAGCGCTCGGCTTGGGTCTAGAGCTGAAAGCCGGCGACGTCGCCGCGCGCGCGAACTTCTGCAGTCTCAACGACAAGAAAATCGTCACTGACCGTCGCGCTGGCCGTATCGCCACTGAAGTCACGCAAGACCTCTGCGCGTTGCTTTCGAAGCGCATCAAAAAAATCGGCGACACCGAAGTCATCATCAAACCCGGCAAAGGCCATCGCTTCGTTGTCGTGTTCCGCGGCAAAGGTTTGGAAGGCCCACTCACCGACGCTGATCCGAATCGCGAAGGTTTGCCGATTCCAACCTCGAAGCCGACGAATCCAAAGTCCGCGAAGCAAAAGAAAGCCGCGAAACTAATCGCCGACTTTTACAAGCAAGCCTTGCCGATTCTCGCGTCCAAACATCCCGCCAATGCATTCCTGATGCGCGGCATTGCCCATCAGCCGGAAATCCCGTGCTTTGATGAACGCTACCAATTGCGCGCCGCGTGTCTCGCCGTTTATCCGATGTATAAAGGCCTCGCGCAGCTCGTCGGCATGAAGAAATTGGAAGGCATCGAGACGATTGCCGACCAATTCAAGCGTTACGTCGCTGAATACAACAACTACGATTATTTCTTCATCCACTACAAATACACCGACATGCACGGTGAAGATGGAAACTTCGAAGCGAAGAAAAAAGCGATCGAAGATTTCGACGCTGCATTGCCGATTTTCCTCGCGAAGCGTCCTGACGTGATCGCAATTACTGGCGACCATTCCACTCCGTGTGCCGTGAAAGGCCACTCGTGGCACCCGCAGCCGGTATTGTTGAACTCTGCCATTTCCGGCACTGACAAACTCGACCGCTTCACCGAAACCGGCGCGAACATCGGTTCGCTCGGCGTTTTCGAATCGAAATACCTGATTCGTTTAATGCAGGCGAACGCGAAGATGTTCGATAAGTTCGGCGCTTAACATTGTGGCCTCCGCACAGCGGCGGCTATGAAACAAACGGTTCTTTCACTTACTCGAGCGGTTAGATAAACTCACCGCTCGTTTTTTTAACTGGAATTTTATGTCGGAAGATAAATCTGTTGTTAAACCGGTCCAGGCACCGCCATTGGCACCTTTAAACCTAAAATCGAAGCTCGCGGGCACTCCGACGAGCGCCCCGAAATTTACCGTTACGGTCAAAAACTCGGCCGGGCAAAACGTCGTCGTCGCCGATCCTCGTGCGACCCGCGCGCTCGTTGCGTTAATGGACACATGCGCCGTTAATGGTGGCGCTGCCTGCCACTGGGGCGGCCCGGCGGCATTCGCGGAAATCAATGCCGCGATTCATGCCGTGATGTTCTCGGTGAAAGACCGTCCCTGGCATGAAGCTTACAATTTCGTCAACGACGCCGGCCACGCTGAGAACGGCATTTACGCTCTACGCGCCAACTACGGTTTCGACAATATGACCTTTGCGGACCTGAAAGGTTTCCGTGGCATCCAGAGCAAGCTCACTGGTCACGGCGAAGCGCATTTGAACCCTGAAGGCGTGCTGCTCAGCAACGGCCCGCTCAGCTCGGCTGTAGCGCAATCGCAAGGCCTCGCGATGGCCGACAAGGTCCGCAAGAACGACCGCGTCACCATTTGCGTGATGTCCGACGGCGCGTCGATGGAAGGCGAAGCAAAAGAAACCTTCGCGGCCATTCCCGGTTTCGCGATTAAAGATCGCGTCAATCCGTTCGTCCTCGTCATTTCCGACAACGACACCAAGCTCAGTGGCCGGATTAGTAAGGACGCTTTTTCAATGCAACCGACGTTCGATGCGATGTCTGTGCTCGGATGGAACGTCATTAAAGTGCCGAACGGCAACGATATCCAGGCGGTGTACCAAGCCGTCGAGAATGGCGTCGAACAAGCGCGCAAGAATCCGAAGGCGCCCGTGTTGATTTGGGCCAAGACCATCAAGGGCTATGGCATCAAAGCCACCATGGACAGTGCTTCCGGTGGTCATGGCTTCCCGCTTCCGAACGGTGAAAAGATCATCGATTTCGTGAATGAAATTTACGGTGGCGGCGCAAATGTGCCGACTGCACTCGCCGAATGGGCGAATTCCTTGCGTTGCGATTGGGAGCAGAAGGACGCGGCCAAGAAAGCCAAAGCGGCCGCCGCTGGTCCGACTCCCGCGCCTGCAATCAAGACCGACAAGATCCAGGCCGGCCTCGGCAAAGCAGCCGTGCGCGCGGCGCAGGATGGTTATCCGGTCTATTCCATTTCATCCGACGTCGAAGGTTCAACCGGTATGGCCTTCTTCCAAAAGACCTTTCCGGAGCGTTTCGTCGAAGTCGGGGTTGCTGAAGCAAATATGATCAGCACCGGCGCTGGTTTCGCGAAGGTTGGTTTTATCCCGATCGTCGATACCTTCGGCCAGTTCGGCGTGACCAAAGGCAACCTGCCGCTGACGATGGCCGCACTTTCGCAGGCGCCCGTTATCTCGGTATTTTCACACGTTGGTTTCCAGGATGCAGCCGACGGTGCATCGCACGAAGCAACCACATACCTCGCAGCAACCAGCGCGATTCCGCACACAGTCGTCATTTCCTGTTCGTGCTCTGACGAAGCCGAATCGTTCATGTATCAAGCCATCAAAGGTATCGCTGACGCGCGCAAGGCTGGCAAAGATGGCGAGTCGGTTGTCTTTTTCGTCGGCCGCGAAAACTATCCGCTGCAATGGGTCGAAAACGCGCAATATCCGTGGGGTAAAGCCCAAGTGCTCGCGACCGGTAAAGATGTCGTGTTGATTGGTTGCGGTCCCCTGCTCGGTCGCACCATCGAAGCCGGCAAGCAACTCGCCGCGCAAGGAATCAGCGCAACGGTCATTAACAATCCGTTCATCAACCGCGTCGATCTCGACACGATTGCTCCGCTAGTGAAAGCCGCCAACGGTCGCGTGGTCACGATTGAAGATCACCAATTGATTTGCGGCATGGGTGCCCAGGTTTCTCATGCGCTCGCGCAAAATGGCGTCGCACACCAGATGAAATCGCTCGGCATCAAAGGCGAGTTCGGCCAATCGGCTTACGTCGCAGAATATCTCTACGAGAGGCACGGCTTGACCGCGGCGAAGTTGGTCGAAGCAGCCAAATCGCTCGTCGGTCGCTAAACGAATTTAGAAAAACAAAAACGTTACAAGGATCAAACCTTGTAACGTTTTTTTGTTTTAAAAAATCTCAGCTCTTAATCGACGAATGCGACTTCCATGTCGCGCGTGTAGTAGAGGATGCGACCGCAGTTTGGACAGGTGACAAGTTCTTTGGCCTGCTGGCAGGCGAGCATCACTTGCACCGGAAATTTCATATGGCAACCACCACAGACGCCATGTTGAATACCCACCACCACGTTCTCGCCCTTTTGCTTCATCAAGCGTGAGTATCGACTCAAAGTGGTCTCTTCCACGCCTGACGTGAGTTGATCGCGGCTGGCTTCGAGCTCTCCCAATTCTTTCTGCAAATTCTGCTCGCGATCGGCCAGCTGTTTCATCTGGCCTTCGCTCAGCTTCTTCGCGTCGTCCGCGTCTTTTTGGGCCACGGCCGCTTGTTTTTGCGCGACTTCCATTTGCTCCATCAACTCAATCTGCTGATCTTCGAGTTTGACGATGACTTCTTTGGCCATTTCGATTTCGTGACCGAGGGCCCGATATTCTTCGTTCTTCTTGGTTTGAAATTGTTGGAGCGAATACTTTTCGATCTGCCCTTTTTTGGCTTCGGCATCGAGTTCGAGCTTTTTGCGGTCGGTCTCGATTTGCTTCAGCTTGAGTTTGGCGGCATCGAGAGCGGCCTGTGTGCCTGAGGTTTTTCCCTGCAACATGTGTCGCTCTGGTTCAATTCGCGCCAACTCGGTTTTTACCCCAAAGATCCGACGGTCGCGGTCCTGCAGTATGAGAAGTTTTTCAATTTGGTCAGTCATGAGAGTGCCGCTTCTAGTGGAATAGACGGTAATCAGCTCGTTCCGGCAAGTCAATGAAGACCGTCGTGTTAGCCGATTACTGCCTGTCCAGTTATGTGCTACGTTGCAAGACGTTGTGTATTGCTGTTAAAAAGCAGGTTCACCAGACAACGATTATTGAACGTTTTGTGTCAATGTCATCTCGAACCACAAAGAAGAATATCGGAATTTATGAATCGAATTAGAAATCTAGCTCTGTCCGCAATTGTAACCGCCGGCTTGGTCGGCAGCGGGGCGGTTGCTTTCGCGAAAGACTCCTCAGCGCTCGAATTGGCGAGGCAACTTAACGAGGCCTTCGTCGAGGTTGCTGACAAAGTGTCTCCTGCCGTCGTTGTTATTACCGTGACCGAGAAAGCGAATTATCACGGCAGCAACATGGAAGATAACGGTGATGAAAATGGTTCGCCCTGGGACATGCTCCCGCCGGAATTGCGCCGCTATTTTGAAGAATGGGGCAATCGCGGGAACCGCGGTGACAATGGCAATCGTGGTAATCGCCGCCCACAACGCGCGCCTCAAATGCAGGGTGAAGGTTCGGGAATCGTTATCAGTGAAGATGGCTACATCCTGACGAACAATCACGTCGTTGAAGGTGCGGATAAAATCCACGTCCGGTTCAAAAACGGAGAGGAATACGACGCGACCGTTAAAGGCACCGATCGTGAGTCAGACGTCGCCGTGATTAAGATTAAACCCAAGAGCCACCTGCTGCCGGCCAAACTTGGCGATTCGGATAAGACACGCGTAGGTGAATTCGCCATTGCGATCGGTGCGCCGTTCCAATTGACCTACAGCGTCACCGTCGGCCACATCAGCGGCAAAGGTCGCTCGGTCGGCCCGATGACTCCGAACGGTTATGCTGACCAGGACTTTATACAGACCGACGCGAGCATCAACCCGGGCAACAGCGGTGGTCCTCTGATCAATCTTTACGGCGAAGTCATTGGCATCAACGCGATGATTCGCGGTATGAACACCGGTATCGGTTTTGCGATTCCGATTAACCTCGCCAAGCGCGTCACCGACCACTTGATCAGCGAAGGAAAATTCGTTCGCTCATGGCTTGGTGTGGGAATTCAGGATTTGAAGGATGATGCTGACTTGCGCGATCTCGATCCCAAGCTGCGCCCTGACGTCGATGAAGGTGTCGTGATCAAGACGATCCAATCGAATGGTCCGGCAAAGAAATCGACCCTGCAAGCCGGTGATGTGGTTGTTGCGATCGATGGCAAAAAAGTCACCACCCCACGACAACTCCAGGAAGAAGTCTCGGGCAAGAAACCCGGCCAGACCATCACACTGGCCGTGGTGCGCAATCACAACCAGCACGTGCCGGTGAAGGTTAAGACCGAAGCATTGCCGTCGGACTTGACCAAAAACGATCGTTCGAATCAGAACGACGGTAATAGCGATGAACCGACCAGCTTTGGCTTAAGTGTTGAGAACCTGAACAAGGACAACACCTCGAAATATGATATCGAAGCGAATCAACAGGGCGTCCTGATTACCGCGGTTGAGCCTGGGTCAGTCGCGGAAGAATCTGGATTGAAAGCGGGCGACGTCATCACCGACGTCAATCGCAAACCGGTCACCAGTCTCCGTGAGTTCCGCGATGCAACAAAAGGGATCAACGCAAAAAGTGGCGCGATTTTCAACGTGATCAGCAATGGCACGAGTAAATTTTTAGTGCTGAAGGATCGGGAGTAATTGGTGAGTTAGTTAGTTCTGTCTGTGGTTTGGCAGCGGCCGGTCGTGAGTGCGACTTGGCCGCTGTTTTTTTACGGAGCCGCGCACGTCAGCAAGCGGTTTTGAAGATTGGATGTCGCCGGTAGTAACCGCTTGCTGACGCGCGCGGCTCTGTTACAGCGGCTCTTTTAGATCACTTCACGCTTGCGGTCACGCCGTTCCCAATACCAGGCAATCCAAACACTGATTTCGTAGAGAACCTGCAGGATGATGCACATGACGATCTGCGTATAAACTTCAGGAGTCGTCAGCAACGCGCCGAGGATCAAATTGGCGACGATCATATAGCGACGCATCGCGGCAAGTTTCGCATAATTCAGGAACCCAATTTTTACCAACGCCAACAAAACGACAGGCAACTCGAACCCAATGCCCATGCCAAAGAGGAATTTAACTTCAAAACTGATAAAGGTTTCCGCCTGCCAGCTCGGCACTTGAATCCCCATCCAATTCGCAAACTGCTCAGCGAACTTGAGCGCTTTGGGCATGATCCAAAAATAGCCCAGACATATTCCAGACAGGAACAAAAGAAGGCCGACAGCAAATGCGCGCAGGAAATATTTCTTCTCCTTGATCTTGAGAGCAGGCATCACGAACTGACCGACGAAGTAAAAGACAAAGGGACAGGCTAGGATCAGCCCGCCAAAGAACCCGACGTGCAATGCCAGCATGAACGCCGCTGCTGGATCAAGAATGATCAAGCCGGGGCCAGAGCCAAGGGTGGCCGAGTTGGTGACCAGCTGAACGGAAAGTACCTGCTGTGTCCCTATCAGGACCGGGACGAGATTGATAACGACGTTCGCGTGATTGCTCAGATCAAGAGATCCAAAATTATTCGTACTCGGATCGAAGCTGCCGATCGTATTCCCAGCCAGTTTGACTCTGATGGGTTGATTGGGGCCCATCTGTAGTTGTGCAGAGCGCTCAAGCGGCCATTTGAGAATGGCCATGATTTGCGGGGCCGCAAAGAGGCACACAATCAAACCAAGCAGCAAGGCTGCACCAGCTTTGACGAGCATCCATCGAAGATCTTCGAGATGCTCTAAGAAGGTCTTTATCGCTCCGCCAGCTACTTCCTGTTCGTCAGGATCTATTACCTCGGGGGTGTCGTCAGCCATGACCTGGGGTTATCAGTGCAAACCGTCAGGTCTTGGGGACGGTGGAAGGCGGAGTGTTCTGCGCGGTTTCCTGCGGAGCAACGTTTGGGCTGGGAGTTTGATGCTCGATCTGGGGCGTCGCAGGAGGCGTCGGCTTGGAGTAATGGGAGTCGTCCATGGCGTTTTGGAATTCCTGGGTCACTTCGTTCGAAGCTTTCTTGAATTCTTTGATGCCCTGGCCGAGGCCTTTGGCGAATTCTGGAATTCTTTTCGCGCCGAAAAGAACAAGAATTGCAACCAAGACGATGATCAACTCGCCGCCGCTCAAACCTAATACTGCTAAACTCGCGTTCATGATTTAAATGTCGAAGAGAAATCTGTGCAAATCAAGCTACCGGAGTGGTGGGTTTGCTCACCACGGACTTCTTATCAGCGGTATCTTCGCCGTTGGAAGCCTTCTTGAATTCCTTGATGCCTTGGCCGAGACCTTTGGCGAATTCCGGAATCTTGCGGGCACCAAATAGCACCAAAACTGCCACCACGACGATGACTAATTCTCCACCGCTCATTCCCAACACTGCGAGCATTGTTTGCATATAAAAAAGTTTGGACGATTCCTGGACCGTCGTATTCGGATGTCCACGACACATCGGGTGCAGTGCGAACAATCCAGCAAGTATTGTTGTCCAGAGTGAACGGTTAGTAAAGTTCCTTATTGAGAAGACGGTAATTTGCGTGAGTTGGATACATACCCATACCCACTGGGGGTAAATAGCCGTCAGGGCGTCAGCGCAATTGATAGTAAAGAGATTACGACGAAAATGAGCCGTCAGACTGACGGCAACAAATCGTCAGGACCCTCATTTACTTTGTGCGCGGTCGCTGCTACAAACTCTCCATGTTGACCGATTCGCAGATCTGGAAAGCCTTGAACCGCCCGGGACAGCTTAGTCTTCTTGCTGGCCCATGTGTGGTTGAGACCGAAAAGATGTGCTTTGAGGTCGCTCGATCGCTTAAGAAAACCTGTCAAAAACTCGGGATCAACTATGTTTTCAAAGCCAGTTACGACAAGGCAAACCGGTCGTCCGGGCAATCGTTTCGTGGTCCGGGAATGAAGGCTGGTTTAGCTGTTTTGGCGAAGATTCGCAAGGAACTGGATTTGCCGATTGTTACTGACGTTCATTCTGAGCAACAGGTGGCGATGGCGGCGGAAGTCGCGGACGTCTTGCAGATTCCGGCGTTTCTGTGCCGGCAAACGGATTTGATTGAAGCTGCCGTGGCGACCGGCAAAATCGTGAATATCAAGAAAGGACAATTTCTCTCGCCGCAAGAAATGGGGTTGGTCGTGAAAAAGGCGGCTGCTGTCGGCGGCAAGCGAGTGATGATTACGGAGCGCGGAACGACATTCGGGTATAATAACCTCGTGGCTGACATGCGTTCGATTCCGATCATGAAACAAAATGGCGTGCCGGTGATTTTCGACGCGACACACTCCGTGCAGCTTCCGGGTGCTGGTGGCGATCGTTCGGGCGGCCAACGCGAGATGGCACCGGTTTTGGCGAAGTGTGCCATTGCTGCCGGCGCGACGGGTTTGTTCATCGAAACGCATCCTGACCCGGATAAAGCATTGAGCGACGGACCGAATATGATTCCGCTCGCGCAAATGCCGCGCGTGCTGACCGAAATCATGAAAGTTTATGAGGCTGTGCATTAGAACACTCCTCGCATTGATCGCGACGTTGGCGCTGGCGACTTGTTGCGTCCACGCTCAGGTGCCGCAGGAAGCCAAATCGATCAAAGACTTCAGAAAAATTTTCTATCGCAACACGCCACAGGGAAAAATCCCGGAAGCCATTTGTAGCGGAGCAGAGGCGAATCCATTGACGGGCACTCAAATTGAGCTGAAGGATTTCACGCTGGAAACGTTGCGCGGTCAGGAGACCCAATTTATCGCGAAGGCGCCACAATGCGTCATCGACGTGAAAGAAGAATACGCCACGTCAGCCGGTCCAATGCGAGGATTCACCGCAACGACCAATTTCTATATTCAAGGCGTCGGCTTCCTCTGCACGAAAACAAATTCGCTGTTGGTCATTTCAAACCAGGTCGAAACGCGAATTCAAAAGTCCGTTCTCAAAGGGCCGCTTCCGTTCGGCATGAAGACCAACGCGTCCGTCGAGATTGTCAAAATATTCTCTGACCATTTTCAACTGCTCTATCAATCGAATCTCGCGACCTACACCGGCCACGTCCGCGTGGTGGACTCGCGCATGGTAATGACGTGCGACGTCTTGAACACGCACTTCGGCACGAATAGTTCCATTGAGAATATCACCGCCGAACGAAACGTGATCCTGACACAAACAAATGGCAATCGCGCCACAGGCGACCTGGCGGTTTACTCAATTGCAGGCACAAATGAAACGGTGGATTTAATCGGCAACGCACATTGGAACGACGGGCAGCATGACGTGACCGCGCGTTCGTTCTTCTACGACGGGCGCACGGACGAATTGCTGGCGGCCGATAGAGTGAAGGTTCACTACGATAATGGCACGCATCGTCCTCCGCGCAACGCGGACGATTTCAGCGAGCTGTTCGCTAACACTGCGACGATTTACAATGCGACGCGGAAGCACGCCAAGGCGCAGAATGTTTTGGCGCAAGGTGACGTGATGATGACAAATCATTATGACCACAGCTTTGCGCAGAGTTATCGCGCGACGTATTCGGACACCAACGGCGTCGTCGAGCTCACCGGAAGCCCAATGATTAAAAACGAGCGCGGGCAAATTAGCGGTTATTTGTTATCGATAGATCGATCGAACAGCGTTTTTCATTCACGCGGAAATACATCGGCGATTTTCAACGACCATGAGATCGCCGTGCGGGTTCGCTCGACTGATCTGGATTACACGACGAACGAGGCTCGGTTTATCGGCGAGGTGAAAGGCTCAGTGTCAAAGGGCAATCTGCCGCCAAGCCATCTACAATGTGACAACCTGACATTGACGCTTGGGCCGAGTAATCAGGTGATCACCGCCGTGGCCGAAGGAAATGTTCACGGTGACAATCCGGCGAAAAGAGGTCAGCAGACGTTGTCTTGTGAGTTGTTAACCGTCAATCGCAACCCAAAAACTGGCCTGGTGCGCGATGTCGATGCGCGCGGAAACTGCAAATTTCAAGAGACGGGCAATGCTCCGAAAGTCGCATTGAGAACACTGACAGCGACGAATTTCCATGCGGAGTTTTCGCCGGTGACAAACAAAGTGGAGCGATTCACTGCGCAAGGCGGAATTGTTGCGATGCAAACGATTTTGACGAGAACTAATCAGGTGACTGGCGCGAAGTTGGTTTATACGGCTGCGCCGATTGAAAAGATTGAGGTGACCGGCCATCCCAAAGCGCGGACGGATCGGGCCGTTATTTCCAATGCCGATTTGTTCACGTGGTTGGTCCAGAGCAGCACCTTCCGGGCGGTCGGCAAATATAATATTACTCCAACTCCGCGCACGAAGTCGCTACCATCCCGCTAACTAGATGGCGCAGCCCCGAACACAACCGAAAAAGCAAACGCCCGATACGACTGCGCCAGCGCTCGTGGTTGCACAGGGGCATTTGCTCGCGACCGATAAGCTCGCCAAACAATACAGTGGGCGTGCGGTTGTAAATGGAGTTTCGATTTTTGTTAAGCCCGGTGAAATCGTCGGATTGCTTGGTCCAAACGGCGCGGGAAAAACGACCACGTTCAACATGGTGGTCGGCATTGTCAAACCCGACTCAGGATCGGTCAGTTTTTTGGAACACAACGTGACCGGGTTGCCGATGCACAAACGTGCCCGGCTGGGAATTGGTTATCTGACGCAAGAGCCGTCGGTGTTCCGCAAGCTGACGGTTGAACAAAATATCTTGGCGATTCTCGAAACGTGCATCATGGATTCGAAGGAACGCGGGCTGCGTCTCAAATCGCTGCTGGATGAACTTGATCTCGCCCGGCTCGCCAAAAGCAAGGCATACACGCTCAGCGGCGGCGAGAAACGGCGCCTGGAAATCACGCGCGCTTTGGTGACAAGCCCGAAACTGCTTTTGCTCGACGAACCATTCAGCGGTATCGATCCGATTGCGGTTTATGAAGTGCAGAAGATCGTGCGCCGCTTGAGCGAACGTGGCCTAGGAATCCTCATCACCGACCACAAAGCCCGTGAAATGCTTAAACTCGTTGACAGGGCTTACTTGATTCACAAAGGCGAAGTGGTGTACCAAGGTCTGGGTCCGGAGATGGTCAATGATCCCAAAGCGCGGGAAATCTATCTCGGCCCGGAGTTTAACCTGTGAGCTCAGTGATGCAAAAGGACGCCATTACAGTCGAACGGTTTTATACCGAGCAATCGCGAAGCCTCGAATTGAAGCTCGTCGCGGGCGCGACTGGTTTGAAGAAGCGCTTCATTCGCGAACCGACCGTGAATCGGCCCGGCCTTGCGCTCGCGGGTTTCACGCGCTATTTCGCGAACAAGCGCATCCAGGTTATCGGTAATGCGGAGGCTTACTTTCTCAAGACGCTCAAGCCCGAGGAACGTCAGCAGCGTTACTCGCACCTGTTTACCTTCAAAGTTCCGGGCGTGGTCTTTTCGCGAAACCTGCATCCGGACAAAGCGTTTTTAAAAGCCGCCGAAGAACACGAGACGCCGATCTTCACCACCCCGATGATCACGATGAAGTTCATCAATCTGGCGACGCTCGCGCTGGAAATGCTGTTCGCGCCGCGCGGGACAGAGATGGGTAGCATGGTCGATATTTTGGGTGTCGGCGTCATTATTCGCGGCGAAAGCGGCATCGGCAAAAGTGAAAGCGTGCTCGCGCTCATCGAACGAGGATACAGTTTGGTGTCCGACGACATCACGCGCGTGACCCTGATTGATGGCCGTGAAGTGATGGGCACCAGCGCCGAACTCACCCGCAATCACATGGAAGTGCGCGGCATCGGCATCATCAACGTCGCCTCGATGTTTGGTGTTAAGAGCATTCGCAAAGAAAAGCGCGTTGATCTTGTTATCACTTTAAAAACCTGGAACGACGTTCCGGACGTGGACCGCGTCGGGATGGATCAGGAATTTGTGAAGATTCTCGGTGCCGACATTCCGCATATTACGCTGCCGGTTCGTCCTGGTCGCGATCTGGCGCGATTGATTGAAGTCGCGGCGTTCCAGACTAAATTGAAGGCTTCCGGCTACAACCCGGCTAAAGAATTAAACGATCGGCTGGTCGCGCAGATGGCCGGCAACACGCAGATTTGATGAGCACAGGCAAAAAACCCGGCGGTAAATCGCATCAGCGCGAGTTTGTTATTGTTAACAAGCTCGGCATTCACGCACGTCCGGCGGCAATGTTCGTCAAAACGGCGAATCGATTTCAGTGTGATTGTTTTGTCGAAAAAGACGGTGAACGAATCAACGGCAAGAGCATCATGGGTTTGATGATGTTGGCCGCTGGCCCGGGAAGTTCGATCACGGTGATCTGCGAAGGGGCCGATGCAAACGAAGCCCTCGATGAACTGGAAGCGTTGGTGAAACGCAAGTTTGATGAGGAATAGGCTTAATTTTACAACCTGACATTTACACGCATGCCTACTGAAGTTGATGTTAAATACGTGGCGCATCTCGCGCGCATTTCGCTGACTGCCGAAGAAGAACAACAATTCGGTCCGCAGCTAAAGAACATTCTCGGCTACATCGAGAAGCTCAATCAACTCGACGTCAGCCAGATCGAGCCAACCGCTCACGCGGTGCCGCTCGTGAACGTGTTTCGCAAAGACGAAGTCCGCCCTTCCCTTTCAAACGAGGATGCTTTGCGCAATGCGCCGGCAAAAGCTAACGGTCTTTTCGTGGTCCCAAAAATTGTCGAGTAAGCGCATGTTGCACCGTCTCACCATTTCCGAATTGTCGCAGAAGCTTTCCAAGCGCGAGGTCAGCGCGCGCGAAGTCATGCAGTCGTGCCTCGACCAAATCAAACGCGTCGACGGCAAACTCCACGCTTTCATCAGCTACAACGCCGAAGACGCATTGGCGCAGGCCGACGCTGCCGATAAGGCGCTGCCTGCCGGCGCGAACCAATCGCTCCTTGGCATTCCAATCGGCATGAAGGATGTGCTGGCGGTGAAAAATCACCCGCTGAATTGTGGCTCGAAAATTTTAGGTTCGTTTACGTCGCTTTACGATGCAACCGCGGTGACGAAATTGCGTGAAGCCGGGGCAGTCATTTTCGGTCGATTGAACATGGACGAATTTGCCATGGGCAGTTCCACCGAAAACTCCGGGTTCGGACCGGCGTGTAATCCGTGGGACACGACGCGCATTCCGGGCGGTTCCTCTGGCGGTTCGGCAGTGGCGGTTGCTGCCGACGAATGCATCGCGACGCTCGGCACAGATACGGGCGGCTCGATTCGTCAACCTGCGGCATTGTGTGGATGCGTAGGACTGAAACCGACCTACGGCCGTGTTTCGCGATACGGTCTCGTAGCGTTCGCGTCATCGCTCGATCAAATCGGTCCTTTTACAAAAACCGTTCGCGATTCCGCGCTCATGCTTAATGCGATCAGCGGTTACGATCCGTGCGATTCGACGATTATTCCGGAACCGGTTCCTGATTACACAGCCGCGCTCACTGGCGATATCAAAGGCCTGAAGATCGGTATCGCCAAGGAATACGCCGTCGGTGGGCTCGATTCTGAAGTGAACACTGCGGTGCAAAACGCAGTGAAACATCTGGAAAAACTCGGCGCCGAAATCGTGGAAGTCTCCCTGCCCCACACCGATTACGCGGTCGCGACCTATTATATTGTTGCTACCGCTGAAGCGAGCGCCAACCTCGCGCGCTTCGACGGCATCCGATATTGCGCGCGCGTCGAAGGGGCCGATCCGATTGAACTTTATTGTAAGACGCGCGGGGCCGGTTTTGGCGCGGAGGTGAAACGCCGCATCATTCTCGGGACCTACGTGCTGAGTAGCGGGTATCACGATGCGTTTTACGTTCGTGCCCAAAAAGTGCGCACGCTCATTCGCCAGGATTTCCTGAACGCATTTCACAAGGTCGACGCGATCGTCACACCGACGTCGCCGACGCCAGCGTTCAAAATCGGTGAAAAGATTGGTGATCCGTTGCAGATGTATCTCTCGGACATCTTCACCATTTCAGCGAACCTCGCCGGCATTTGCGGCATCAGCATTCCGTGCGGCTTTACGTCCAGTCCCAAATTACCCATCGGCCTGCAACTCATTGGCAAACCTTTCGGCGAAGAAACGATCCTGAAGATTGCCGATGCTTACGAGCGCACCACGCCGTGGCATAAAGAGAAGTCGCCGTTGAGTTAAGCTAAGCGGTTGGGCGACGGAGCATGAAAATGGCGAGAGCGCGAATACGGAATAGCGGTGGCTCATTGACCAGGTGCGGCTTGATATAAAACGGCCAAAGCACCAGCGATTTCAACAACTCACCAATGGCGGTCAGACGCTTCCCTTGATCGTAATAGGTCCACGCGGATTGAAAGTAAAAAAACGACCATACGTGCAGCCAATAAAAGATTTTCCCGCGTAGCTCCGGATAGGCGCGATAGGATTTGAGAATCGTCCGTTTGATCTTCTCCTTCATCGACGTCGCGTTCTTGCTCATGTTCGTCGAATGTTTTCGAATGAGCACGAGGAGTTGGCCGTGAATGAAAACGCGATGGTGTTCGGCGATGCGAATCCACATGTCGCGATCTTCAGAGACGTAATTCGAATCGAAATAGCCCGCGTCAACCACAGCGGCTTTCCGCGCAACAACGGCCGACGGAAAAAACCGCGTGCGAAATATCAGGTTCGTAAGCGTGACCTCTTCATCGATATCGGGCAGGAGCCGTTTCAATCCGAGTGGTTTGCTGTCCAGACCGACCTGAACAGCACGGCAAGCGACAACACCATATTCCTTCGGCAATTTGTTGAAGTAATCCAGTGCGACCGCGACAAACTTTGGCTCCCATTCGTCATCGGCATCAAGGAAGCCGACGAATTCACCCGTCGCTGCTTTTACACCAGTATTGCGCGCGTCCGGCAAACCGGCGTTCTTCTGATAAACGTAACGAACACGATTTCCGTACTTAGCGACAACTTCTCGCGTGTTGTCGGTTGAGCCATCGTCCACGACTATGCATTCAACGTTCGGATGCGTCTGGTTGAGGACAGAATCGATCGCCTTACCGACGAACGCGGCATAATTGTAAGATGGAATTACAGCCGAAACCGTCGGCACTGCTTTTTTCGGAGACGGCGACGGCGAGGTCACGGCGAGAATTAACTCTCGATGCCAGCGGCCGGCGTCGCCTCAAATGCCTTGTAGTTACTGTAATACCGCGGCGAGTAATAGAAATACTTATAGCGGTTGGCGAAGGCATTGAAATCGAGACGATTCAGCACAAAGCCGGAAAATTTCGCGCCGTTGGTTTGCAACGCCAGGATGGCGTCTTTTACGTTGGGCACCTGGGTGTGGTTGGCCCAGATCACAACCATCACGCCGTCAGCATGACGTTGCATGATCGAAGTTTCGGACAGGCCAAGAACCGGCGGAGAATCAATAATAACGCGCTGATATTGGGAACGCAGTTCCTGGACGATCCTGGCAAAACCGGCGCTATCGAGAAGTTCCGCAGCCCAGTTGAGGTGCTTGCCGCATGTCATCACGGTTAGATTTTCGTTGCCGGTCGGACGGCAAGCATCGGCGATGGTGTTATACTTCGAGAGCACGTCGCTTAAGCCCGGCTTGTTTTGCGCACCGAAAACGCGGTGCAAACGGCCACGGCGCAAGTCGCCGTCGACCAAAATCGTTTTTTCGCCTTTGCTCGCAAACGACATTGCGAGGTTCGCCGCGATCATCGTTTTACCTTCCTGCGGCATAGCGCTCGTGACAAGGATGACCTGCGGCAGGTTCGCATCCGCCGAGTGCATGATCAGGTTCGTGCGAATGATCCGGAAATTCTCCAACAAATGATATTCGGGTTTAGCCGCCGGTTTGCTGTTTGAACCAGATACAAGAATGTTCTGAATGGCCGTTTCATCGACACGCGGTACCACGCCAAGGCCACGCAATCCAAGCTGTTCTTCGGCATGTTCAACATCCGAAATGCTGTTGTCGAGATACGCAATCAGGAATGGGATAGCAATCGCTAGCGCAATACCTGCGATCAAGGACATCGCCGTAATCTTCATGCGGTTGGGTGAAACCGGATCCGATTTGATGGGCTCGAGAGGCCCGATGTAATCGACGCTGATGCGGTCGTGGCCTTCGCTCATGTCGAAGGCATTCAATTTGCGCAGAATCGAATCCATCGCCTTGGCCAAGTGGGCTCCGCCCTGGCGTGACAAATCGTAATCCTGCGACGCCTTTTCACTCGCGCGGGAAAGTTCATCATACACCGGCAGGCGCCGTTCCAATTCATGCTGGCTGGCGACCAAGGTGTCGTAGTTGAGGTTGAACGAGCGTTGCTGATTATTATATTCCGCGTCCAACTGCTCGCCGATCTGCTTCAAGCGCGCGAGGCGGGTGCGGATCTCGGGATGTCCGGGCAGATATTTTTCGCTCTTTTTGGCGATTTCCTGTTCAAGGGTGTGAGCTTCGCGATCCAGTTTTTGCCAGTTCTGCGTGTTTGGGACGATTTGGCGGGGAAGAACAATCGTGTCACTCCCAGTGGAAGAATCCTCGGGCGCGATCTGCGTTCCGACCTTGGGCTGCAAATCCTGATACTTGGCAACCTCGGGCAACGAATTCAGGAACGTGAGTTTGACTACCGGATCCGTGGTGCCATTGCACTTTTCACGAATGAAATCCATTTTTTCCAAGCGGGCCTTGATGAATTGAAGCTCGTTCGGAATGTGTTTAACTTCACCAAACTTGCGGTTCGTTTCCTGATAATTCCGCTTCACATCCGAATCCAGTGCCGCCTTCTTTTTGAATGAGTCCATCTCGGAATTATAGGACGTAAATGCGTCCTGCATCATCTGCACGCGCCGTTCTTCCACGAAGTCCTTGTATTCCTTGACCAGCATTTCTGGAAAATCTTTTGCCCATGAATATTGATAGGGCCAAACCTCCAACTGCAGTCCCTCAATACTTTGTTTAACCTCGATGCGCTTGATCCAGTTGCGCTCCAGTTCCTTTGCGCTCACGTTCACGCCCAACTTCTTTGCAGCGCGTTCCCGCAACATGCCCGATTCCAACACGGATCTGACAAATTGTTTCTTGCCGTCACGGAAAACACTGCTGTTATCCATCACGTCATCGCTGACATCCACACGAATGAGCGAACGCGAGTTGTAGACCGGACGCGCAAAGCAGTAATAGGTAAGACCGGCCACCAGACAGAGGCACATGATCAAAAGCATCAAGCGCATGTGCTCGACCGCGACGGCCAAGTACATAATCACGTCATTTATTTTAAAGACGCTTTTGGTTTTCATATCACTGCAAGTCGCGGCGGCTTAAAAACTGAAAAATCTCTCAGGCACAACTATGATGTCTTTCGGTTCTAAAATGACATCATTTGCTGTTGCCTTGTTGACCCTCCTAATATTCACATCGATGCGCTGTTTTTCTCCGTTGCCACGATCGCGCAAGACAAAGATCTTGGCGCGATTGGCAAACCGGACAAAGCCACCGGAGCGCAGGACAGCAGTATAGGCAGTTAGTTCATCATCAGGTAAAATCGGCATGGTACCCGGCTTCCTCACGCTACCCGTCACGTAAACGACGTTTGCGAACGCGGGAATGACAATAATATCACCGGAGTTAAGCGGAAGATCGGATGGCAAGCTGACACCGTCGAGGATCGCCTGGACGTTCACTTCTTCGACCACGCCCTGACCACCAACCAAACGCAGCAAACGAACACGAGTCAAATCAGCAGTCTTGGTCACGCCACCTGAGCGAAGGATCGTTGTAACAACGGTCGGCTGAAATCCCGCCGGAATCGGCCATGGACCCGCTCTGGAAAATTGACCAACCAAATAAAGCACTCGTCCATTGCCGCCGCCACGATCGTTACGTTCAACAGCGACGTGGGCGTCTTTGATGTAGTTTTGGCCGAGCGCATCTTTGATGGCCGCTTCAGCGCCCGCCAAATCTTTGCCTGCCACCTGCACCTTGCCGACTTGCGGAATGAAAACCGAACCACCGCTACGCACCTCGTAAACGCGGCTTAAGGTTGGATCTTCCGCGACCATGACATCGAGGTTATCACCGGGAACAATCACATTTGACTGCACGCCGCCACCCATGGACTGTTGCAACGCAACAATCGCGCCACGGATCTTGCCGTTGACTTCCTGCAATTGAGCTTCGGCATTCTCAAGTTTGGCTTTCGCGTTGATGAGTTCGTGGTTCCATTTCTGTGTATCCGGTGAATTATTCTTCTGCGCGGCTTCAAGTTGGCCCTGTGCGTAGGTAACCTGCCCCTTGTAATGGATAACGTCGGCCTCCAGGCTCTGGCGTTCGTGGGTGAGCTTGTCGAGGTCGCGAGTGCCCGAGTCGTTTTCAGCCTCCATTTTCGCGGCGGCTTGCTCGGCTTTCTTGAATTCTTCGCGCAACTGCTTATGTTGCTCCGTCGCGCTTTCCAAAGAATTCTGAGAAAGCGCCGGCAACGCCTGCAGCGTCAATATTAGCAGCAGCAGCACTAAAAGAGGGCTGTTTGGTTTACTCATTTCAATTGTCCGACTACTCGGTGCTTTTCTCAAAGCGTTCCGGCATGGCCCCGACCGTGCCAACTGGACCTCTGGCGTGGACGCGAACGCATGTGATTTCAAAGGGAGCATAGTAAACTCTGTTCGGGGTTAAGTTGCAAGCCAATTTCAGTCAAACTACTATTGCGACAATCTTAAAAAAACCTCCGTGCAGTAAACAGAAAAAGGTTTTCGCCGACCTCAGTTTCGGATTCCCCGCGCCTAGTATTCACATTGGCATACCGGTACAAAAATGTCAGCAACAGGGTCGGGCTGTATTGATATCGAAGTTCAGCCCGCGCGTCCCAAAGCGTTTCCCGGTCACGCCCAGAATTAGAAAACCGATTCTCGGCATAAGAACTCCCCAAAATGATGGTATGACCCGGGGTTGGTCTCCAGATAACTCTGGCCGCAGCGCGGTCTTCGACCGACCCAAATACTCCTTCTTGTTCGGGCAAATAAACCGAGCGTTGCATGTATAGACGCCCCCACAAATTTGGTCCAAGTACCTTGATGGATAGCGTACCGATATTGATCTCGAATCTCACGTACAGGTTCGGTAATAACTCGTGAGTAGCTCAATTCCTGTCGCGTTAATGGTGTCGGGGTGTTGATTAGACGGAAACGATAGAACTCGGTGTTCTTAATCAAAGGCCCCCAGGTATAACCACCCTCCCCGCGGAACCATGTATTATCGGTAACCGGGCCATCGATGCCTGCGCCAAGCTGATGCGTCCATTCCGGATCGTAATTGTAACGATATGCATCGTAATAAGCGAAGGGTTTGAAACGCATGCTCTCGCGCTCGTTACGCAGCATGACGAAAACGCGGTCGACGCTGTAATCACTCAATCCAAGACCATTGGTGCCGGCATCCCAACCGCTGTGGAACCAATAGTCAGAGTGATTGGCGCCGAAGATAAGTCGCGTTTCCGTCGGCAATACGCGACTGGCGCTGCCAGCGACTGTATTTTGCAGTTCAAGGAATGTGCGAACGTCCAGGAAGTCCTGCTGGCGTTGAGCCACGCCTTCATTCGGGATTGTCGTTCCGTTTGCGAACACGTAGCGACCCGCCGAGTCCTCCGCGTGAATACCGCCGGGTTGCTCGATACCACGAACAAATAAATCGTATTCGCCGGCGACGTTTAGGTAATGGACGCTAAAGTCGTCCACCACTTGCACGTCCCAATCGGCCAACCGATTATTATAGGCCAATTGCATATGTGTGACAGGACGGAACCGCTCCTCGGCGAGAAATCCAATCGCGTCACCGATACCAAAGCCTTCAACACCAAACTCATTGTCGAATGGCAAATATATGATGCTGCCGGATACTGATAGTCGCCATGCCGGAGAGAGCTGAAGAATGGCAGACAGCCTCACCGTCAACTCCGCAATAGCCCCCCAATGCGCGTTATTTGGCGAAAAATTGACGTTATCGCTGACCAAAAGGGCGGCATCCACCTCGTGGACCCGAAGGAAGAAGGGACCGGCCTGAAAAATTTCATTGGTCGGAGCACCGCGCCTAAACCGACGGATGTTATCACCGATGCCGAACAACGGCCGCAGATTAAGACCCGTCCCGAATGTCGCCGAAGTATTTTCTCCGATGTGCGCATACTCACGACCGCGAAACGAAACAGTGCTGAAGGCGCTGCGCCGCTGTGCGTAAGGATTGATGACAGGATCACCTGTGACATCCGAACTGATAAACGTTCCATCCGACTCCTGAACACCCATTTCAAATCCGGGTTCTTTTACTTGAGTGACCGCCGGAATTTCCCCGCTGTGTTGGGCCGGAACCTGGCCGAAGCAAGAAAGCGCCGCGACAAGCAATGTCAGCAGCGCGAACACCCGCGAACCGAACCCGCCTCTAAAAGGCTTTAACATCGAGGTGAAACCGAGCGCGTTCCAGAATATAAAACTCACTCAGCCTGGTTGTGCTTCACTCAACTGAATTGGCCTCTAGGATACGTGTTACTTCTTTTTGATGAAGCTCAGCAACGCGGATTGACGTCCTTCAGGCATGGAGAAAGGCAAATAGATCAATACCCCAATCACCGGCAGACAAATAACCAACAAAACCCAAAACAGCCGCTGCTTCTTTGAGAAAGGCTGGCTGTAAATGCTGGAAATGGCGGTGCCGATAACCACCAGCCAAATCGCAACCAGACAAATGAACATCTGATCGTTGAATTTGACGGCATCCAAACTGAACCGATTTAAACTCTCTCTCATACGATTGCGGAAGTTGCGAATATCAGGCCTACAAGCCGCCCTTATATGCCAGTAGGGTGGGAAAATCCACTAGAAGAGTCAATTCGAAACTGTGTGGAAGATGGAGGCGAATCGCGGAGCGCACCCGCGATGGGGGCCCTCCGGAAAACGTTTTATTGCACCGGTTTGCCCATGCCGTGGGCTAATTCCCAGAGGTTCTTGAGATCGTCGTAACATTCCTTCCATTCAATTTCGTCTGGCAACGTCGGCGCAATCGCCTTCAGCGCATCAATCCGGCTTTCGATAATCGGCAGGTCTTCAAGCGTCGGGTGCTTTCGATCAGGTAAGCCCGTTTCATTCAAGTCGTCGATCAAATCCTGGCGCTCGGACTTTGGCAAACTCTCGTCATGAACGGCATCATACCAATATTTTTCGGCTTCCGGGTTAACTCCCACCATCGCTAGCGCCTCTCGCGCCAATGGATCCTGCACCACCTTCTTTTTACTGCCTGTCTCCTGTTCCGCCGCCGCTTGTGCCTTGGCGTCCTGCTGAATTTGTTCTTTGGTGCGCAACACCTGGTGCGACTTTAAAACCACGTCACCTTCGCCGGGCAGTTCACGCACACAACCGATGCCGAATGCAAAATATTTGTATTCGACATCTCCCTCAGCGAGCGTTTCTTTCACCTTCAAACAATTTCTATACTTGCCCGCCGGCACAATCACTGCCTCAGTGGCCGAAACCACTTCGTCGTCCTCATGAATCTCTTTGTTCACGTCTTCGGATTTGAACTTCGTTCCAACACGCGGGCGCGCAGGCATGATCACTCCAGGTGTTTTTGCATCTTTGCCAAACAACCATGAGCCGGAGTGCCCAACCACCTTGCCATCTTTGTATTCGTCGACATCTTCTCCCAGATACAAAACGGTGCCATCGTCGGCCTGTGCGAAGTAATCCATCGCCACTTCCTCCAATTCACCGTTTTTAAATTCGCGATCTTCCACCGCTAACGCTTCGATCTTCTGCTCGCCGACAGTGAAGGTCTTGTGCAAATCGGGTTTGGTGGTTCTCTCGATTCGCACCGCGGCGGAACCTTCGCGGCCTTCCAAAATATCCTGTTTCAGCGATGCCAGCGGCAGAAATGGATTCGTGATGTTGCGAGGATCGGAAAACTTCAGTTCAGTCACCGGCTTGTTCGCCGCCGATGCTGACAAAGTGACGGCCGTTAAAGCAGCCAACGCGGACGCCGCAACCAAGTAGTTCGCCAAATTAGTTTTCATAAGCACAATCTTTGGAACTCCGCCAATCTATATCTATTCGGATGACAAGAAAATAGCCGAAACCATGACAGTTTGTTAACATGGACCGAACCACAGCCCGCGCTTTCTTTCCCCTGAATCGTGACTACAATATCCCCTTACATGCGTTTGAAGATAAATCAGTTTTCAACCTCGACCGTTGGGTCTGTGCTGCTGGCCGTTTGCTGCTCGGCTTTCCTGAGCGCCTGCAATAAATCCGCGCAGCCCAGCGAAGTCGGGACGACCAACTCCGCTGCTGCCCCGGCCAACGATCGCAGTTGGACCAACGACATGGTTTGGGTCCCGCCAGGAAAATTCATGATGGGTAGCACCAATGGCCAGACCGATGAAGTGCCTGTTCACGAGCTCACCATGGACGGATTTTGGATGGATAAAACCGAAGTTAGTAACGAGCAATTCGAGAAATTCGTTAAAGCCACCGCCTACGTCACCGTCGCCGAACGCAAACCCGATCCAAAAGATTTCCCCGGTGTGCCCGAAGAAAACCTCGTGGCCGGCGCGATTGTCTTCAGCCCGCCAACTCTCGACGACGTCAATAAAATGCGTTCTGAAGATGGCCTCGAGCCGGTGAAAGAAATTCCGCTCGATAACCATTCGCTTTGGTGGAAATACGTCCCTGGCGCAAATTGGCGTCACCCTCAAGGCACGAACTCGAGTATCAACGCCCTTGCAAAACATCCCGTCGTGCAAGTCTGTTGGGAGGATGCGCTGGCCTACTGTAAATGGGCCGGCAAACGTTTACCCACTGAAGCCGAATGGGAATACGGCGCGCGCGGTGGGTTGACCAACGCCCCCTTTACCTGGGGCAACGAAATCACGCCAAAGGGCAAATGGAACGGCAATATTTGGCAGGGCCATTTCCCGAGCGAAAACACTTCTGCCGACGGCTTCCCCGGCACGTCACCTGTTGCGACCTTTCCACCAAATGGCTTCGGCTTGTACGACATGGCCGGCAACGTCTGGGAATGGTGCGCCGATTGGTATCACCCTGATTATTTCGCCCAAAGCCCTGCGAAAAATCCACCCGGACCAGAAGACAGCTACGATCCGAACGAACCCGGCGTGCAAAAACGCGTCATGCGCGGCGGCTCGTACCTGTGCAGCGACGTTTACTGCACCGGCTATCGTCCGAGCGCTCGCATGAAATCGTCTCCTGATACCGCGCTCTCGCACACCGGTTTCCGTTGCGTGAAAAACTGAAATGGCGAAACCGGCAACAACCAGTTCGTCGAACGAGACCAAACTCGTGCTCTATATTTGCGCGTTTCTAACGCTGAGCACGCTCGCAATTTATTGGCCGATTACGCATCACGATTTCGTTAACTTCGACGACTTCGATTTCGTTACCGAAAACCCACACGTCCAGGCCGGCCTGACCTGGGACAGCATCAAATGGGCGTTCTCACTGAAAACCGAAGTCGCGCGCAACTGGCATCCGCTGACGATGCTGACGCATATGTTCGACTGCCAGCTCTTCGGCCTGAAAGCTGGCATGCACCATTCGGTCACCCTGCTCTACCACGTCGCCAACACGCTGCTGCTCTTTTTCCTTCTGCGCAAAATGACAGGCGCGATGTGGCGCAGTGCCATCGTTGCAATGCTTTTCGCACTGCATCCATTGCATGTCGAGTCGGTCGCATGGACCGCCGAACGCAAAGATGTTTTGAGCACTCTGTTTTGGTTGCTCGTGATGTGGGCTTACGTCGACTACGCCCGCACAGGCAGCAAAACAAAATACGTCCTGACGTTTGTTTTCCTCGCACTCGGTTTGATGTCGAAGCCCATGCTCGTCACGATGCCCTTCGTCCTGTTGCTGATGGATTATTGGCCCCTTCGCCGCTTCGCGTTTTTTCGTATTAACCGGCCTGAGGAAGCTCAAAAATCCAAGAGCACAAAACCAGCAACCGCCAACACACCCGCGCCAATTCCGGTGCTGCGTCTCGTTCTGGAGAAAATCCCGCTCTTCATCCTCAGCCTTCTCCTTTGCGTCATCACGTTCAATATTCAAAAATCCGGCGGTGCGATGCAGATGACGGAATACCTTCCACTGGGCGCACGCGTCGGCAACGCGTTGGTTTCATACGCCAAATACATCATCAAAATGTTTTGGCCGGACAACCTTGCGGGTCTTTACTTGCGTCACGGGGACTGGCCCATCGCAAATGTCGTTGCTGCTGCGTTGCTACTAATCGTTCTCACCGTGACCGCGATCGTGTTCGCCAAGCGGAAACCATATTTCACCTTCGGTTGGTTTTATTTTATCGGAACACTCGTCCCGGTGATCGGTATTATTCAAGTCGGCATGCAATCGATGGCCGACCGTTTCACTTACATTCCCATGACCGGCTTGTTTATCATTGTAGTCTGGGGCATCGCCGACATCGCCGACATTTCGAAGACCTATTCACTTCCAAAACTCGCACTCGCTGCCGCCACGATTGCCGCTTTCGTAGCCTGTGCCGCAATGACCAGTCACATCATCCCATTCTGGAAAAATAGCGACACCCTCTTTCACCGCATGATCGCGATCGATCAAAACAACTTTCTCGCCCACTATAATTTGGGGAATTTCTATTCGCGCGCCGGGGACAAGCAAACTGCTATTAACGAATACGAAGCCGCGCTCAAAGCCGAACCGAATTACGTGGAAGCCCACAACAATCTCGCCGGAATCCTGCAAGAGCAGCACCGCCACGACGAAGCGATTGCCCATTACAAAGACGCCGCCCGTCTCAGCCCCGATCCGACATACGTCGTCAATCTCGCTAACGGTTACGTAAACGCTTCACGCTATTCCGACGCCATGCCGCTCTACGAAGAAGCGCTTCGTAAAAACCCACAAGCGACCAACGCTCGCACCAATGCCGCGCTCACCCACGTTGCCTGGGCCAACCAACTGGCCAACTCCAACAACCTGGTCGCAGCCGAATCACATTATTTATCGGCGCTCCAACTCAACCCTATCTACGCCGACGCGGCGGCGGGCCTGGGGTTGTGTTACGCGCGCGAAGGCAGGATGCAGGAAGCCGGTGAGCAATTGATCAATGCGGGTCGTTTACGCGGCGAGCCAAAAGCAACCAAACCTGAACTGCTCGCGCAGCTCGCCCTCGCCAACCACTTATCGAGCGCAAACAAATTGGAAGAAGCGATCCCACATTACACTGCCGCCACCCGACTCGACCCCGACAACACCGAAGCGCACAACGGTCTCGGTATTTGCTATGCGATGCTCGGAAAAATGGATGATGCGGCAAAACAATTTGCTGAAATCCTGCGACTGCAACCCAATGAATCCGGGGCGCACATGAACCTCGCCAACGCCCTCTCTGCGCAAAAGAAAATCGACGAAGCCATCCCGCATTACATGGCCGCGATCAAAAGCAATCCCAACGATTCCCAAGCCCATTTCAACCTCGCGCTCTCGATGACTCAGGTCGGTCGCAAGGCCGAAGCGATCGACGAATACAAAAAAGCGCTGAGCCTCAATCCGAACTACACCGAGGCCAAACGCGCCCTCGCCGAGTTGCATCCGCAATAAGGCGAAAATTATTTCCATGCAAAACGGTCGAGTTTCGTCTTTGATGATGTCGCCCAGATGAGTTTCTCAAAATTCCTATCTTTTGTCGCCGCGCTGCTATGGTCGGCGATGAGCATGTTTGCCCAACAAAATTTTCTGCCCGATCCGGGCTTCGAGGCCCCCGACAAAAACGGCCCGCCGTCCGATGGCTGGTGGGTTTACAGTAAACGTGGGGAAGCGCACGCAATCGTCGACAAGAAAACCGCGCACAGCGGCAAGCAATCCGTGCGCTTATCTGGCACCCCTGATGCACGCTTTGTTTTTCTCAGCCCAAAACTTCAGGTTGCGAATGAAGACGAAATTATCTTTAGCGGCTGGATTCGATACGATCGCGAGCAGGACACAAACAACGCAGGAATAAGTATTACCTTTCGCGATCGGGAAAACCGGATCGTGGATCGCACCCGCGTTTCGCCACCGCACAGCAATCCGGGCCAATGGCAACTTCTGAAATCGTCGGCGAAAGCTCCACCCCGGGCCGCTGTCGCTGACTTCGAGTTTTTTGGTTCCAATTTGGTCGGGTCGGTGTGGGCTGATGACGTCAGCGCGGTCGTCACAAGTCCGCAGTCGATGTTCCTCGATACGGAACCAAAACCCTGGCCCGGACAGCACGAAATTAACGTTCGCATCATCAACCGCCAGACAGGTGATTTTCACGGCACTTTGCGTTTGAGCACGGACGAGCACGCTACGGATTTGCCAGTCATCATCCCGCGGCGCTCGACTAAAAAGATCAATGTCCCGATAACTTTATCCAACCCAGGCGCACACCATTACTGCATCGCTCTGCTCGACACAGCCGGAAAGCGTCCGCGCAGTGTCGAAGGAACATTCCATATTAGTCAGCCACTAACGGTTTTCCCCGCATGCCCGTCGTATCTCAACATCGCTCCCGGCGCATCTGACGTTCGCGTCGACGCTCGAGTCATTGTGAATCCATCGCAACGCTCGCGACTGCGGCTTGCAACAACCTTGCGCGACAGTTCTGGCAAACAAATCGCGGAAAGCACCGTCGAGTCCTCACACGGAGAATTTGTCGGCACGAAGCTCCACGTCCCAACTACAACCGAAGCTACTTACACTGTTTCCGTTCGATTGCTCACGCGCGACGGCGCGGAAATCGCAAACGGCGAGACCGACGTCCACATCCATCCCGCTGCCGACTCCGTTGTCACAACCGATCGCAACGGCTTCTTTCGCGTCGCCGGCCAACCGGAATTCCCAATCGGTCTGTATAGCTGCTCGCATTACGACGAAATGGCTGCTGCCGGTTTTTCCGCCACGCACAGTTACTCCATCACCCTTGGTGATGCCGCCGATCCAATCAACGCCACCGACGCCGATGTGAAACGTTTGCTGGATCAAAACGCAAAATATCACATGCGCATGATGGTCGAACTGCCACGTCACGCCATTGAGAAGGCGCAATGGGCGCAGGTCCGGCGCCGCATCGAAACATTTCGCAACCATCCGGGCTTACTCTGCTGGGGGTCCGAAGAACGCGTCGCTCGAGGTGAAACGGCGCTCAAGAATATCGTCACACTTTACAAGCTCGTGCACGAATTAGACCCCAATCACCCGCTCGTTCTCGGCGACACCCGCGACATAATTCAACACTTGATGGTCGATCGCCAAAACTTTTTCCCCGACCAGGCCATGGACGCGGGCATTTGGTGGTGGTATCCGATTCCGCTCGACGGTGCCGATGGCGAACCAATCAACGGTCAGGAAAAGGTGTCGAAAATGCTGGAGCCACCGGCGTGGCTCACCACAACCACTTCGAAGAAGCCGCTCTGGATCGCGATTCAATCGTATCAACATCCCAAAAAAGATGCGCAGTTTCCTACGCCCGCTGAATATCGCTGCATGGCCTATCTCAGCATCATCAACAAAGTGCGCGGCCTATGGTTCTATACCGGCTCTGGCCAAAAAGATTTCTACGGCCATCAGGCGGGAATCTTGAACAAACCTGAAGAAGGTCACTGGGATTATGTGAAGCAACTCGTGCACGAACTTCGCGAGCTAAGCCCGGTCATCATGTCACCCACCGTGTCTGGTGTTGCCTTGTCGCCCGCAAATCCGGCCATCGAATTCAGCGCCCACGAACTCGATCACAAACGTTACCTGTTCGCCGCAAACAAGAGTTCACAGCCGCAAACAACGCATTTCACCAGCGCGGCGTTTGCGGGAAAACAAGCGCGTGTGCTCTATGAACGGCACACGGCGACCGTCGATGGGACCACCTTAACGGATACGTTCGAACCGTTCGGCACCCACGTGTATCGCGTCGAGTAAAACTTATTTCACCGAATCAGCCGGCACAATTTTCACGCTCTCAACCGAAACTCGCGTCATCGGCTTGCTGCGTTCGCCGCTGTTGCTTTGGCCAACGGCCGTATCGCCGATTTTTCCGAGCACATCGTCACCCTTGACCAACTGGCCAAACGCCGTGTATTGCCGATCCAGGAATCGTGCGTCGCCGAGGCAAACGAAAAACTGTGACCCGGCCGAGTCAGGATTTTGCGAGCGCGCCATCGAAAGGACACCGCGCACATGCGCTTTATCGTTGAACTCCGCCTTAACCTTGTAACCCGGATCACCGGTGCCCCAACGATCTTCCATGGCGGGATCCTTCGTCAACGGATCGCCACCCTGGATCATGAATCCCTTCACGATGCGATGGAAACACGTTCCATCGTAAAAACCTTTTTTCGCGAGGGTCTTAAAATTCTCGACCGTTTTGGGCGCGACGTCCGGCCAAAAGCCGACGACCATCTCGCCCACATTCGTTTTAATTACAGCAACTTCGTCCATAAATTTTCTTTCGTTTGCTTAACCTTTCATCGCCTCGCTACGCGGAACGATAGTAATACTGTCGACGTTGACGCGTTTATTCGGACGATCCGGCTGATGCGTCGGCGTCGTGGCAATTTTCTCGAGAACATCGTCGCCTTTGATCAACTGGCCGAAAGCCGTGTATTGATGATCCAGAAACGTCGGATCACCGTGGCAAATAAAGAACTGGCTTCCCGCCGAATCAGGATCAGCCGAGCGCGCCATCGAAAGCACACCGCGTTTATGGGAACGGTCGTTGAATTCCGCTTTGACTGAGTAACCCGGACCGCCGGTGCCCCATTCAGACTCGAGGCTGGCATCCTTCGTCTTTGGATCGCCGCCTTGAACCATAAAGCCCTTGATCACCCTATGAAACGCGGTGCCGTTGTAAAATCCTTTTTTCGCGAGCGTCTTAAAGTTCTCGACCGTTTTCGGCGCGACGTCCGGCCAGAATTCGGCAACCATAGTTCCCTCACTCGTCTTAATCACCGCCACTTCATCATTCCCGCCGGCGGTTGTCGCCGCGGCAGTCGCATCGCTTTTCGCTCCCGAGGAAGCCGGCGCGGCGCTGGCCGATTTATTTCCGGAATTTGTGTTCGATTCGATTGACGATTTTCCGGCAGGCGCGGGCTCCTGATTACACGCAGTCAAAGCAAACGCAGCCACCAACGGCACTAAAAACAATTTGAAATATCTCATGGATACCGACATGTGCCACAACATTGCGGTTCTGTCGAGCCCTTGTGATTGACAGTGTGCAACCTGACGCACACCATCGACGGCATCGGTTATGCATAAAAACGAGCCATGCGGTTCGATGCACTAATTCCAGCGCAGCAATCGAGGGCGAGAACCGCTTTTACGCTGATCGAATTACTGCTGGTTTGCGCGATAATCTCGATACTTGCATCGTTACTCTTAGTCTCCGTCGGCAGGGCAAAACTCAAAGCACAACGCGTCTCCTGCATTTCGAACCTGCGTCAAATTGGTACTTCCTTCGTCATTTTCGCGCATGACGTCGAGCATCGCGGCGAATTCCCCGCCAGAGTCTCAACCAATTCCGGCGGTGCGCTTGAATTTGTTCCGCCTCAGGTCGCGATTGCCGAAGTGTTCGAAGTCTTCGCGTGCGTCTCGAACGAATTAAGCACGCCCGCCGTCTTGCATTGTCCGACCGATCCACGAAATGCGGCAAAAAATTTCGGCTCACTTAAACCCGAGAACGTCAGCTATTTCGCAGGTGCCCAGGCCAGTCCAAATCAACCCGGCATCGTGGCTGCGGGCGACAGAAACGTCACATTTAAACCGGGAGGAGAATACGCGTGGAATACCGAACTGCACCAATTCAAAGGCAACTTGCTATTCGGCGACGTGCACGTTGAACAACGCAACAGCTGGCCGGTCCTTCTCGCCATCAATTCGACCCTTCCACAAAACTCCGCGCCGCCATCACAAGATCCATCGCCAACAACACCCGACGCACCGGGATCACCAGCGCAACCGTCCGGTGCCAATTCCCCTTCTGCCTCGCCAAAAGAACCACCAGACAAACCTCAAAAACCGCCAGGTTCAGGTTCTCGATCATCAAACAGCCGAACCGCACGCGAAAGCTCATTTGCAGTGGATGACCAAACATTTCCCGCGCATGCCACACCGCAACCACCGCCGGAGAAACCTCATGCCGCCCTCGCCACGTCAACTGAATCCGTCAACGCCGATGATGAACCCGATTCACCTCACGTGAGATTCTTTCAACACCTCATTCAAATCGGATTTTTCGTTTCGTTGCTGTGGGCCTTGATCATGTTGCTAGTGTTGCTCTGGAAAAAAATCCGCGAACGACGCACCGAAGAAGAAGACGCACTCGAGTTCTTGAATGGAAATGACGACGTCTAGTCGCACGACTCAGCCCTGCTCTTTTATCCAATCGAGCACCGCTTGCACGGCCCCGGCCAACGCCGCGGCGCGAATAGCCAGCGGCAGTTGCGACGGCGCTTTTAACGTGTAGGAAAGCTTCGTCTTGTGCGTCGCGAGGAACACAGCTTCGTTCCACTCGAAATTTGCGTAAGGATTGCCGTAAGCGCGAACCACTCCGTTGTCCGCCGGCATATCGTGAATCACGTCCGAGCGATCAATCGGACACACCCCGGCGACACGACTGATGATTTTCTTCGCGGGCGAGGCGATATCGTCTGGGTTCGATTCCCAGACATAAAAACCTTTCGTCGTGTGGTCTTCGTGCAAGCAGATCGTGAGGTCAAAATTCGGTTTCCGTTTCAGCCACGAAACATGCGTGCGAACTTCTTCCGTTTCGAGCTTGCGATAATCGGTATCGAGGTCAACGCCTCTCTCGTTCTGGCGCGAATTGCGATAGAAACCAGTCTGGTTGAGGCACGGACAAATCCACACTTCGGCGTGATCCGGAAATGCTCCGGATTCCATCAATTGCGCA
The DNA here is from genome assembly GCA_963702845.1 of uncultured Verrucomicrobiae bacterium. Classification (GTDB taxonomy): domain Bacteria; phylum Verrucomicrobiota; class Verrucomicrobiia; order Limisphaerales; family Palsa-1400; genus JAICXV01. The sequence goes on from OY969763.1 coordinate 4,141,625, forward strand.
ATCGCCAAGGGGCCGGCTGGTTCGTCGCCATGGATGCCGGTTGAAAGATAAATGCGTTTGTGAGGAAACCGGCTCGTGCGTCGATACGCCATCGCCGTAATCCGTTGTGGAAGTCGTTCGTCACTGACACTGACATTGTCTTGAACCCAAGGCGGCTTGGCAGCAAAAACGATGCGTTGGAGAACGCTTTGAATATCTATCGGTTCACCGCGATAGACCGGGTTATTTGTCTCGCACTCTTGCATACACGTCTACAGCCACCCCAATTAGCAAATCTTAGGCCACTCCCACTTTAGTTAATGCGATCCCGGCCCGACCTCGTAACGGCTGTTTGAAGCATTCCACACAAGACTTACGCTCTCCCCCACCATGCTATCGGATTGTGCCGCCGACGTCCGCGCCTTCCCGACAGCAAAGCTAGTCGTAACCGCCTCATTAATACTGCGCACCGGCCCACCACTCGGCGCTCCCACAAAACTATGGCCGATATTATATGGAAACGCCGGATTCCCGTTGCCATTGATCGCAACAAAGTATGCCCATGTTCCCTTCGGAAATTCCGGCGTCACACAAAACCGAGCATTGCATTCGTCCAAATCGAACTCGCCCCCCTGCTTCTTACCGAGATCGCCCAAATAATCATTGTCCTCGATGTAACGACCAAGCGCGGCCCGGGCGCTCACGTTCGGACCAAACTCACTTGTCCGCAGCGGACCGCTCATGTGATAGGTACGCTCAGCCCATTTCGGCAACGATGTGCGACCCGTCAGCGCCAGATTTTTCGTTCCGTTGTTACCGTCGCGAATGACGTACCCAGAAACCATCCGTCGCACCGCGCTTTTTGCATTCTTCGGGTCCGAATAACCATACGGTCCATAAATCGGCAAACCATCTCTCGCCCACGCCAGAATCGGCGAATGTTTCGTCGGCTGCGTTGAACTCTCGTGATACCGATTATTCTTCGCATCGAAGTCGACGTGATCGCCAAGTTGGTAACGCAACGCGATCGGATTCGCGTGATAGTGGTATTCAATCCTGGCCTGATGCGCCATGCCCGCGTCGAAGGTGATCCCTTCGTTAACATACGCGTCGCGGTTCCAAATCCCTTCCCCACGCGTATCTGCTCTGCCATCGAAATAAAAAACATCGCGATCATCGAACAACGCCACCCCGTTCACAAAATATCCAATCGGCCCCAGACCGGTCAGACTCTTGGCATTTGCAATTGTTGGATTGCGCGGAATTCGATACGTCGTTTTGGTGTCCGCTGGATAACTGGGAAACATCCGTGTCTTCGCTAAATCATTATACCAGGGCCCCATCACGTAGCTTGCCAATCCGCTGGTGTGAATATAAACCCAGTCGCGCGAGTAACTCACGTCATGAACACCCGCCAACACCGGCACGCTTTGCACCCCCGGACCCCGACTCCACGTCGTCACCGCATTCCCCACCCCCTGGTCGTTCGCCGTCGGATACAACCGCGCATATTTCTCCGAATCTTTGGTGAACCAGCCCTCAATCCGCGGATCACCCGCAAACCCGTTGGTCGCGATGATCATCGCCATGCCCAGTGCAAACATCACCTGTTTCATACCTTTACTAGACCACCGCAATGTAAAGCTCACGTGTTCCCAAGGAACAAAAATTGTAAAGGCGGTGTAAAACTTCTTTTTCACTTGGACGGTCTTTCGGCCGTTTTGCGATTGTTACGTTAGTTTTCACATTGGTCGCCGTTACATCCCGTAGCTACATGTGCCACGCCTAAACACAAACAACCTCGTCTCCCCAACCCTCTTCTCCCTTTGGGGACGAGAGAGAGAAGGCCATCCACTTTGATCATGCCCTGTCACACCCTCTGCCGCGTTTATGTCGCTTGCTGAGGCGGGCGGGTCTGTTTAGTTTTGCGGTATGGAACCTTTGCACGCGCCGTGGCGAATTGAGTATATCCTGGGTCCAAAGGGTTCGCCTGACAGTCCGCCGATTTTTAAAGCGATTGCGGATTCGAATGAGGATGAAAAGAACCTGGTGATTGTGCGCGACCGCACTTGTTTTGCCCTGCTGAATCGCTACCCATACACCGGCGGTCATTTGATGACGGTGCCGTATAAACAAACGCCTGACTTGAATGGTTTGACGGATGAGGAATTGGCGGACCTGATCAAGCTGACGCGGCGCTGCCAGAATGCTTTAACGGCGGTGATGCAGCCGCAGGGTTTTAATATCGGCATCAACACGGGGCGCGTGGCGGGCGCGGGGATTGTGGAGCATGTGCATATTCATGTGGTGCCGCGATGGAATGGGGACACGAATTTTATGCCGGTGATTGCGAAGACGACGGTGGTTCCGGAGGCACTGGTGGAGATCGCGGCGAAACTACGGGTGGAACTCACAAGATAGCAGCAACAGCTTATCAACTCGGCCTCACCGAAAATACGGAGTTCGATCGCCGCAAACTTCAGAAAAAATAATTGAACCGCAGAGGTCGCAAAGAACGCATAGAAGGGAGGGTGTTGCTTCGGCACGTCGGATTTCTTTGATCGTCAACGGACTTAAGTTCGCGCTCCGCAACGGAGACGAAATAGTTTTTGAAAATGGGCGGTGAGTCGGTAGGCTGACGGCATGCTGATCCGCTCACGTTTTTGGATTGTGTCGGCGTTTGCACTGGCGCTGACGTTGCCACTTTTTGCTTCGCCATTGGACGATGCCGCGGCGTTGCAGGATCGCGGCGAGTTTAAAAAGGCGGATGCGGTTTTGGCGGCGGCATTAAAAGCGACTGATCTGCCAGCGGAGCAGCGCAAAAAAATGGAATGGGAGAAGGACCGCATTCAGCGCATCCGCAACGACTACTCTCTCACTGAAGATTCGCTTTACCCGAAAGTTGCGGGATCAGTTAAAAATCTGAAGCGGTCGGAATTTCAAAAATGGGTCGACCAAGGTTGGTTCGATGGGCGCGTTATCGACGGGAAGATGTATTACGTCGGAACGAGCATCAGCAATTTGTTTTTCCGTCATGCGGAATTGAAATCGCGGCGCACGCCGCCGAAGGATGATTCACAGGAACAGAAGGACCGCTTGCAGATGGTGCGCGATATTGTTGCTGCGACGAAAAAAGAACATTCGCCGTATGTTTTGCCGAAGCATCTTAGATGCACGATGAGCGTCAGTGTTGCGACGGATGCGGTGCCGGCTGGTGAAACGATTCGCGCGTGGCTGCCGATTCCGCGCCAGAATGATTTTCAGGACGGGATTAAATTATTGGACAGTTCCACGCCGGTAAAGGCAGTTGCGCCGTCGAGCAGCGCCATCCGGTCGGCATATATGGAGCAGACGGCGGTGAAGGGAAAGAAAACGACATTTCGTTTGGGTTATGAATATACGATTCGCTGCGTCCATTTTGATCTGGACCCGAAGAACGTGCAACGAACCGATGTGACGCAAGGTGAGTTGAAACGGTTCACATCGGAAGCGCCGCACGTTGTTTTCTCGGACAAGATCAAGAGTCTCGTTCACGAACTTGCCGGTAACGAAACCAATCCGCTGCTAAATGCGAAGGCGTTTTACGATTGGATCGCCGGGAACATTCAATACAGCTACGCGCGCGAGTATTCGACGCTGACGAACATCAGCGATTATTGCTTTGCGAATCGATACGGCGACTGCGGGCAGGAAGCGATGTTGTTTATCACGCTTTGCCGCGCGCAAGGAATCCCGGCGCGCTGGCAAACTGGCTGGGACCTTTTTCCGAACGCACATGACATCCATGATTGGACGGAAATTTATATCGCGCCTTATGGATGGATTCCGGTGGACGCGTGGGCCGGAATTTACACGCACCGTTACTGCACAGCATTGACACAGGCGCAGCGCGATGAGTTGCAGAACTTTTACTTCGGCGGGCTTGAGGGGTGGCGCATGATTGCGAACAGCGATCATAGCCAGCAGCTTGAACCACCCAAGCAGACGATGCGTTCAGACGACATCGACTTTCAACGTGGCGAAGTGGAATGGAAGGGCGGGAATATTTATTTCGACAACTATTCGTATCACCTGCAGGTGGAGGAGTTGAAGGATTGAGGACCATTCCCGGCGTTGAAACGTTGGGCCGTTTTTAATCGTGCGTCGGAACAATCATTTACAATCATGAACACTAAACGTGCGCTCGCGTGCGCTGTCGAGGCCGCTCAAAAAGTCGGCGAATTGATGCGCCGCAATCTGCGGGAAACCAAGACGATCAATGAACAGTCGCAGTTTGATATCAAACTGCAGTTGGATGTGCGCAGTCAGCAATTGATCACGAAAAAATTACTGGGTGCTTTTCCAGAGATTTCCATCCTCGGTGAAGAAGGTATTTCAGGAAAACAGGATTCGGAATGGCGCTGGGTCGTTGATCCAATTGATGGGACGGTGAATTTTACCTATGGCATTCCGCACGCGTGTGTCTCCATCGCGCTGCAGCAGAAAAAAGGCAAAGACTACGTCTCGATGGCTGGCGTCGTTTATGATCCGTTCACGGACGAACTTTGGACGGCGATTCGCGGCGAAACTTCGAAGCTGAATGGCAAACCAATTCGCGTCAGCAAACGGGCAGAGCTCGGTGAGGCGATTATCGCGATTGGATTCGCGAAAAAGCGCGCGAGCCTGACGGAAAATTTGCCGGTGTTCAACAACCTCGTTCGCCAGGTCCGTAAGATGCGCATCATGGGCGCAGCAGCGCTGTCGTTGGTCTGGGTCGCGGCCGGGCGGTTTGATGCTTATGTAGAATCCGGAGTGCAATTGTGGGATGTCGCGGCAGGAGCGTTGATTATCGAGTGCGCCGGAGGAGAATTTTATCACGAGGTGCTGAAGGATGGCGGAGTGCGGATGATTGCGAATAACGGGTTGCTGCGGAAAAAGATTCAGCGGGTGGTAAAGGCGTCGAAGAAATTGAAGGTGTAAACGGACTGCGGCGCGCGCGGAGCGACGCGCCCTACCTTAGGCCGGTTCTATTCCGTAGATTTTGATTTTGTTGTAGAGGGTTTGGCGGCCGATGCCGAGGCGCTTGGCAGTTTCCAGTTTGTTTCCGCCCGTTTCCTTGAGCATCTGGAGAATGGCGTTGCGCTCCATAGCTTCCATTAAGGTCAGATCTTCGCCCTCGCCTTGTTGCGCCATCACGGTTGTGATCGAAAGATCTTTCGCATCGATCATGTTTTCATCGCACATCAGGACCGCGCGTTGAATTTCATTTTGCAACTGGCGCACATTCCCGGGCCAATCGAAATTCTTAATTGCCTCAGTCGCCGCGGGCGTAAAGCCGCCGATATTGCGTCCAGCCTGGGCATCAAAACGCCGCAGAAACGAGGTCGCCAGCGGAATGATATCTTCGCGGCGTTCGCGTAGCGGCGGCAAATAAACCGTAATCGCGCTGATGCGGTAATACAAATCTTCGCGCAGTTTGCCCGATTTAATTGCGTCGTCCGTTTGGCGATTCGTGGCGGCGACAATGCGGCAATCGGTTTTATAACTGGTGCGACCGCCCACCGGACGCACTTCTTTTTCCTGCAAAACGCGGAGCAGTTTGCTCTGCGTGTCGATCGGCATCTCGGAAATTTCGTCGAGGAAGAGTGATCCGCCCTCGGCCTGACGAAACAGGCCTTCGCGATCCATGCTCGCTCCGGTGAACGCGCCTTTGACGGAACCGAACAATTCACTTTCGATCAATTCGCGGGGCAACGCGGCACAGTTAATTTTGATGAGTGGCCCTTTGGCGCGCGGGCTCAAGAGATGAAGCAGATCAGCGATGACTTCTTTGCCTGTCCCGCTTTCGCCGGTGATCAAAATGGAAACGTCGCTTGGCGCAACCCGCTCGACCGTGCGCACCACGTTTTTCATGGGAGCACTTGTGAACACCGGAGAGGTCCCGCTGCTCATGGTTTGCAACGCCTGACGCAACGAACTGTTCACCTCGTTCTGTCGCTTGTGCTCGAGCGCGCGTTCCACAGTCAGCAGAAGCGGCTTTTCGTCGTAGGGTTTGCTTTGAAAATAATAGGCGCCGCGTTTGGTTGCCTCGACGGCGAGGTCGAAGGTCGCATTGCCAGTCAAAACGATGACCTCGGTCTCGGGCCATTGCTTTTTGATTTCAGGCAGCAGATCGAGCCCGTTCCCGTCGGGAAGCATGACGTCGAGAAGCAGAATGTCGGGCTGGCCATTTCCAAAAGCACTGGCGAGTTCGGCGGCGGATGATTTGGGGACGACTTCGTAGCCCGCGCGTTCGAGCTGCCGGCGCAGCAGATCACGGATTCCTTCCGTGTCATCAACCACCATGACTTTGGCTTTCATAGTTTCTTCGAACGGCTTTTTTGCGCCGCTTCCACAAAACTTTCAAAAATCTTTAAAAACGTTTTATACCGGTCCAGCAGTCGTTCGGGGTGGAACTGCACCGTTAAAAAAAACGGCAACCGCGCCGCGTCCTTCAATTCTGTTACTTCCACTATACCATCGCTACAGGTGGCTGTCACATGTAACGGGTCAGCGATTTTCCCTAAAGCTTGATGGTGTGTACTATTGACAGAGATTTTTTCCGCGCCGGTAATGCGAGCAAAAAGCGAACCGGGTTTGACGGAAATCTCATGCACCGGATCCGATTTGCGATCCATTTGTTTGTGCTGAAGCGCGCCGGGCACTTGCGTCGGAATATCGACAATCAAGGTGCCGCCGAGCGCGACATTGATCATTTGGTGTCCGCGACAAATACCGAGGAGCGGCTTGCCTTGCGCAAACGTTTCCTCGATGAGGAGCTGTTCCCACGTATCACGTTCCGGTTCGATTCCACCCACTTTGCTGGCGAGGTCGGCCGAAATATTTTTGTCGTAAAGATGCGGCTGGATGTCGTCGCCGCCAGTGAGCAAAACGCCATCGCTACGCCGGACAAATTCCGAGACAATCGCGTGCGCGGTTGTGGATGGCAAAATTTGCGGCAGGCCACCGCCGGCAATGACCGCTTCGGTGTAACGGTTCGACAAACTAATTGATGCGTCGGCGAATTCGGCGCCTTTGCGCTCGGTGCTGGGTGAAACCAAAATGATGGGACGATCGTTCATTCGATCACAATGCCGGGGAATCGTTCGGCAATGATTTTGACGATGCGGCCTTCTTCTTCAGGGCGGAGCAAGAGCCGGGCAATGCGGCGCCGGACGGAATCAAGCAGCTCCAACCAATCTTCAATCGGCGGGTTCTCGACAAGTTCCCATTGATCAAATCGCTTGGCGCGTTTGTAGAAAACCCAATCTTTGCCGACGTGCTGGGCGTAACACTGCAGAGTTGCGCCGCCTTCGGTTTCTCGTTTCCAACTGATTTCAGCTTTGGCCATGTTAGGACTCCGACGTTTCAGGCATGTCAACGGTGGCGACGGCCATCGCGGCAATCCCTTCTTCGCGACCAATGAATCCAAGTTTTTCGTTGGTGGTCGCTTTGATTCCAATTCGATTGATGTTAATCCCCAACGCGTCAGCAACCTGGATTTTCATCTCGTGGGCGTGTGGCATGATTTTGGGCGCTTCGGCGAGGACGGTCGCGTCCACATTGACAATTCTGCCGTTTCGAAACTTAACCTGCCGCGCGGCTTCCTGCAAAAAGACTTTGCTCGCCGCACCGCGCCAACGAGGGTCGGTGTTGGGGAAAAACTTGCCGATGTCTGACTCGCCAATGGCGCCAAATATGGCGTCGCAAATCGCGTGCATCAAAGCATCCGCATCCGAGTGGCCGTCGAGACCTTTGGGATGTGGGATTTCAACGCCGCCGAGGACGAGTTTTCGGCCGGTGACGAGTGAGTGGATGTCGTATCCGATTCCTACGTGAACCATAAGGGCGGAGTATGAAAAGTCGTTTCCAGTGTAACAAGGAGAAAGCTCCAATTGCTTTTGGCCCTTGGAGCTTTTCGTTGATTGTACCCGCCTGCGCTTTACATTTTAGACATGCCTGAACCGCAGCTTAACGTTCTCGCCGTTATCGGCAGCTTGCACAAAGATTCGGTCACGCGTGTCGTCATCAACGCGATGGCGGAGCAACTGCGTGATCGCGGCTGTAATGTGGACGTGCTCGATTTTGAGAAACATCCTTTGCCTCTCTATAATCCCGATACGTCGTACAGCCTGCCGGAATTTCCCGGGCTAAAACAACGGGTGGATAACGCTGACGTTTACGTGCTCGGCACGCCCGATTACCACGGCTGCATTAGCAGTGTGATGAAAAGTTTTCTCGACCATTTTTGGCGCGAGTTTGCGGGCAAACTGTTCGCAACCGTGGTGGCGTCGCACGAAAAAGGCCTGACGGTCACGGACCAAATGCGCACCGTGGCGCGTCAATGTTATGCGTGGTCGTTGCCGTATGGTTTGTCATTCATCGACGGTGAAGACGTCAAGGGCAGGTTGATCGTGAGCAAAGCGTTTGCAGACCGCATGACAATGATGGCGCATGACATCGCGGTTTACGGACGAGTGCTGACCCAGCAACGAAAAGCTGACTTGGAAGGTAAAGACCCGACGTTCCTCGCGCGGCATCGTGCGAAAGGTTAAGTGCGTGTTTTCGGACTGCGCCGCAAGCCCGCTTGTAACCAAAGCCGCCAGACCATCGCGAGCGCTTCCCAAACGATTTTGCGCGACATCTTTGACCCACCTTGCGAACGCTCGGTGAAGACGATTGGCACTTCGGCAATCTTATAACCATTCATCCAGAGGCGATGGGTCATTTCGATTTGGAAACTGTAACCATTCGAATGCACGGCTTCTAAATCGAGCGTCTGCAGAGCGCGACGGCGGAAGCACTTGAATCCACCAGTCGGATCAGCGAACGGCATGCCTGTGATAATTCGGACGTAACGGGCCGCGCCGGTGCTCAGGAGCAATCGCTTCAACGGCCAGTTAATAACACTGATGCGGCCGCCGCTATAGCGACAGCCCAATGCGAGGTCGGCGTTTTTGGCGGCTTCAATCAGGCGGGGCACATCGTCGGGATTGTGCGAGAGGTCGCAATCCATTTCCAAAATGAATTCGTAATCACGCTCCAGCGCCCACTTAAATCCGGCGCAGTAGGCGCGTCCCAAACCATTTTTTTCTTTGCGATGTAGGACGTGGATTGACGGATGCTTCGCGGAAATTTCTTCGGCCAGTTTGCCGGTGCCATCAGGGGAGTTGTCATCGACGACGAGCAGGTCAACGGGAACAGGCAGCTTCAGCAGCCGCTGCGCGACTTCCGGCAAATTTTCCCGCTCGTTATAAGTCGGGACGATGACCAGGGCTTTGTTCATTAACTGCGGCATCAGAAGAACTTAATGCAATTTAAAACTCAAGCTTTAGCTTCCGAACTCGGCTGCAGGGTTCGACAGCTCGCGGGGGATTTCATTCAATCGATAGCCAAAACCGGAACCGGTGACAGTCGACAGATCAACAACTCCATTGCGCCTTTGATAAAGGCCGGGGTGAACCGACGCTTCGGGTTTTGACGCTTCGGGATAGAACTGCATACCGTTCGTTTCGATACCCTCGATCGTTCCAATGTGCGCGGCGAGCAGGACATGTGGGATTTGTGCGAGCATGGGATTGCTCAGGTCTTGAACCATGATTTGGATCCCGTGCGCCTTCGCCCAGCAACCGCTCAGGAGCGCGCCACTTTGAGTCTTGCACGTCTTGAGCGCGACGCCCGTCCAACCGAGTTCGCGCCCGAGCCGGATGAGTTTCCAGTTATGCGCGCTTTCATCCAAGAATAGCGGTTTGCGCGAGGAAATTGCGCGCACGTCCATGGGATTCTTTTCCAGGTCGTACGGGAAAGGCTGTTCGATGTAGAGCAGGCGATGGAAAATCTCCGGCTCGTCAGCGCGCAACTTGTCGAGGATGTGGACCACGTATTGTGGATCGCTGACGGTACAATTAAAATCAGCGGTCAGTTTTTGCGCGCCCGTTTCGATGGCGATTTTTCCGACGCGAACCACTCGCTCGTAGTCCCAGCCTGCGTCGTTGCCGCGCAATTTGATCTTTAAACAATTCAAACCATCGCGCGTGATCCAGTCGCGCAACAAAACCGGGTAGCCGTCGTTAGGTTCTTTGCCCGTCAGGTCGGCGGGGTCGAGCGGGTCGAGGCCGCCAACCAGGTGCCATGCGGATAGCTTTTCTTTGCGTTTCGGTAAGAGGTAATCAACAACGGTCTTGCCGGAAAACGACACGGCCTTATCCGCGGGTGTAAGGAATTTTTCGAGGGTTCGATTGAGATGTTCAGGTCCGTAGGTCTCGTACGTTGAACGCTGGAGCAAATTGCCATAGGCGTCATGCAACGCGATGTCGAAGGCTGACGCGCAAATCAAAGCCGCCAGCCATGGCATGGCCTCGCCGACTGTTGAAAATTGGTTCGCGGAGTTGAGCAGCTTCGGCAGAACTTCGTCTTCAAATTCTGAACCGATTTCGACCGGATGCCCAAACTGCGCATTAGCAACCCACGCTTTCCCCAACGCCAGGCATAGCTCCTTCATCTCCGCGTGCCGAGGCTCGTAAGCCAAAGTGCTCGGCCAACCCCACTGCACGCTCAACGGCGTTTCGCCCCACCCTTCCGCTGTGCGTCCATCGCGCGACTGAACGCGCATTTGAACACGAGCGCACGTGACCGAAGACAACGTCTCTGGTCCGAACTTAATCGGCATCCGTGTTTTGATCGGCAGAAAATAAACCGCCGCGCCGACACATCGCACATCTGAAGGTTTGCTCACGCGATGGCAGGCTAGGCAAACGTCAGACGATGTCAATTTCCGCGCGACTGAACATTGCAACCCCAATGCGACTCCCTTAAAATAGCAAATATGAAACGCTGGTTTTTACTTAGTGCCGTTGCCGCCTTGACTGTTCTCAGCCGATCTGCTTTTGCAGACACAACGGCTCTCGACCTGATCGCGGAAGGCAATCGATACGTCGGCGAGCAATCGAAGGATAAAGTCGTCGAGATTTTTTCCGAAAAGTCCATCGCCAACCTCACGCCCAAGATTTGGACCGTCGTCTATTTTGATCCGACCGCGACGTTCAAATCAGTCCAGGTGCGCTTCGAAGCCGGCAAAATGAAAGATGTGAAACGCCCGTTCCGCGTTTTGCAAATGGGCACGGGCGAACATAAGACGCTCGACATGACCAAAGTTAAAATCGATTCCGACAAAGCGCTGTCCATCGCGAAAAAACAACCGATCCTTGAAGGCCTTGAATTGCGCGGTTCACAATTGTGGCTCGCTACGGGCAATTCCCGTGTCAGCGACCTCTACACCGGCCCTGTGTGGAAAGTGAAGTTCTTCGCAGCAAAGACGAGCAACAAGAATGCGACCGCCGATGTCGGCGATATCTATATCGCGGCTGATGACGGCAAAATCATCAAGGACGAGTTCCACATCAATAACGCGGAATAGCGCGTTAATTCGTCGCCCTCTCGACCATCAACTCGTTAAATCCGGTCTGCTGATCGAGGGGACGGGCGAAGCGCAGATTTTTTGCTTCGCCGATAATGATCTCTGCTGTTGTGTAAATCTTGCAACCGTCGACGAGATGACCACCGATTGTTTTGCCTGTTTCGTCTGACAACGAAATGTGCAGGTGTGGACCATCCGGCGAAAGCGTGCCGACGAGCGAAACGATTTCGAATTTGCCGTTGAATGGTGTCGATTGTTTTTGATCAGCGAGACGAAGCTTAGCTGATTCAAGACTTCCAACTGCCGTCACTATAAATCCCGCGCGCAGATGATGCGCCCGCGTGTAGTCTTCCAGAGCCAACCGTAAATCGTCGTGCGGATTCAACCGCAACACATGAACTCTAGTCTTCGATGACAACGAGCGTTGATGCGCATGCTGAAGTTCAGACCGAATCTGCATCAGGATATCGTAATAACGCCAGGCAGCGGGCGGATTCGGCTCCTGTTTGTGATCGGGCTTGAGAATCAAATCACCTGTCGCGAGCAGCACTTTGCGAACTTTTGGATTCTGCAAAACCTTTGCCCGCATCGCTTCAACAATGAGCCTATATTGTTCACCGGGTTGCGCAGGACGATATTCAAAACGCCGTCCTTCAAACGTGACCCAGTTGATTCCCATTTTCTTCATGTTCGCTGAGCCGATATCTCCTGCCCGCTTGGCTTCGAAGCTGGACATCCGCTCGACTTGCGCGCGCGTGTAAGGCAATTCCAAACCTGGAAATTTTGCGCGAGCATCATCGGCGCTTTCCGGAAACTTCATCGCCTGCCAAAATCCTTCGATACTCGCGTAGCGCTTGCCGCGAAACGTGAAGGGCGTCGGTGCGAAATTTGAAAGAAGACCGAGTTCGTTGCGTTTGGAAAGGATGACCTCGTTGGGTTTCGCGTCTTGCGGAAAAATCTCCCAAGCAGGCGCACCATTGGTCGGCACAGGAGTCCACCAGTGCGCAGGATATTTGTGAGGCTTCGTCGTTGCGCAGCCACAAGCCAGCAAACCGACCAGCAGCAACGTTTGATGTATACGCATGCGGCTATCGATGTAGCCGAACGCAACCGATAAATGAATACCAAAAGAAGCCGTTGGGTTTAACCAACGAACTTTTTCGCGATGAGTGTCGCGTTGTGGCCACCGAATCCGAATGAGTTGTTCACGATTGCATTCACCGGCATTTCACGCGCGGTGTGCGGAATGTAGTCGAGGTCGCACTGAGCATCGGGGTTGTCCAGGTTGATCGTTGGCGGAACAATTCCTTTTTCGATCGCCTTCACGCAAATCGCCATTTCGACCGCACCAGCGGCACCAAGCATGTGACCCGTCGCGCCTTTGGTGGAGCTGACGGCCAAGCGCTTGGCATAATCGCCAAAAACGGTTTTGATCGCCTGGGTTTCCGCGATATCGCCCTGCGGAGTTGCGGTGCCGTGGGCGTTGACGTAGGAAATATCCTGTGGGTTCAGACCAGCCGAACGCAGCGCCATTTTCATGCAACGCGCCGCGCCTTCACCTTCCGGAGACGGAGCAGTGATGTGGTTTGCATCCGCGGTGTTGCCGTAACCGACCAGTTCCGCGTAAATCTTCGCTCCACGCGCTTTTGCGTGTTCCAGCTCTTCCAGCAAAATGACACCCGCGCCCTCGCCCATCACAAAACCATCGCGTTCTTTATCGAACGGGCGCGAGGCGTGTTGAGGATCATCATTGCGCGTGCTCATTGCTTTCATTGCGCAGAAACCGCCAACCCCCAAGGCACAAATGGCAGCTTCACTCCCTCCCGCGAACATCGCCACTGCATCGCCCATTTTGAGCGTGCGCCAAGCTTCGCCGATCGCGTGCGTCGAGGTGGCGCAGGCCGAACATGTCGCGACGTTCGGACCGCGCAGTTTGTAGTACATCGAGAACAACCCCGAGCCCATATTCAAAATGAGCATCGGAATCATGAACGGCGACAAACGACCGGGCCCTTTGGACAAATAGATTTTATGCTGATCTTCGGTCGTTTCGAGACCGCCGATACCCGAGCCGATGAAAGCGCCAACCTGGTCACGATCGACCTTATCCAGATCGATGCCGGAATCCTTCAACGCTCGGTTCGCCGCTGAAATCGAGAACTGGGTAAAACGGTCCGTGCGCCGCACTTCCTTAGGCGACGGCAGGTCAGCCGCCGGATCAAAATCCGGCACTTGCGCGGCGATGCGACAATCGAAAGCGGACGCGTCAAACGCGGTGATCGGGCCAATACCACACTTGCCCGCGACCACGTTGTTCCAAAACGTATCCACGTCCTTCCCGAGTGACGAAATCACGCCCAAACCCGTGATAACCACCCGCCGTTCTGTCCAATTGCTTGCCATAAAAAAGGGCAGCGTGGAACTGGCCAGGCTGCCCTATAAAATTAAACCCTTACTTCTTCTGCGTGTCTTCGATATATTTAATGACGTCGCCGACGGTCTGCAGTTTTTCGGCCTGTTCGTCAGGGATTTCGTTACCGAACTCTTCTTCCAATGCCATGACCAATTCCACCGTGTCCAACGAATCCGCGCCGAGGTCCTCGATGAATTTAGCTTCAGGAGTGACCTGATCCGCATTGACGCCGAGTTGTTCGACGATGATTTCTTTTACTCTTTGCTCAATTGATTTATCTGCCATTGGTTTGTTCTCCAAATTTTTATTTTGGTCTGTGTCTATGCCCCACGTATTGGGGGGCGTCAAGTCCTGAAATACAAGTATTTCATTTAACTCTGCGCAAGCATCGGTTTAACGCGCCAAATGTCAATGCAAAGTGGTGATGTGCTTTTTTGCGCCGTCATGTAAAACGCCAAAAACGCAACAATCTAAGGTGCTCAGCGTTTTAAAAATCAGGTTTCGAAAGATTTGCCACACCCGCAGCTTTGCTTCGCGTTTGGATTGGTGATTTTAAAGCCACCCCCCGTTAAGGCGTCGCTAAAATCGACCACTGCGCCACGGACGTAATCGGCGCTGAACGGGTCAACGAGGATGCTGACGCCGTGGCCGGACGATTCCGTATCATCGGCGCGCTTTTCGTCGAAAACCATCCCATAGGACATGCCTGAACAGCCGCCTTGCTCCACGTAAACGCGCAGGTTCTTGCCCACGTTTTCCGGTTGGGCGAGCTTCGCCTTGATCTCTTCCGCCGCGGACGGGGTGAGGTTCACGACGTTCTGGGTGTCGGCTGCATTCGTCATATTTAAAAGCTACCAAACTGCGTCTGAAGTGTCAAAAAGCCGACGCAACGGAATTTCCTATTTTGGGTTACGGATCTTTTCCTTCTTCTGCTCCAACTCGGCCTGAAACGCTTTGCGGTCGCGAACGAGTTGCTCTTCCATCTGGTGATATTCTTCGGCGTCACCTTTTTCGACGGCTTTCTGCAATGCGCCTTTCAGGAAAATTTCGCGTTCCGCAATTTTCGCAGCGTATTTGGCATCCAAGTCCGCGAGTTCTTTCTTCTGCGCGTCAGTGATCTTCATTGTTGGCTGCGTTTTCGCGAGCCGTTCCATTGCTAATTCATACGCCGATTTCATTGTGTCTTACTGAATAGTGAAAACTGATTACTGAATACTTTTGTTTTTCTTCCAGGGCATGTCCGGAAACTTCGCCGGCGGCGGTTTGACCGGTTGCGGTGGTGGTGGCGGTTTCGCCATTTCCAATTCTTGTTCTTCAGCCGTTTTCGTCGCCGGAGCAGACATGTTGCCGCGCCACGAGGAAATGCGCGACTGCAACGCGTAATGCTCCGCCGTCGGCTTGTCGCCGGTTTTCATATAGGCCCGCGATAAATTCGTATAAACCAACTGATCGTTCGGCCGCATCTTTTCAGCCTTGTGACCCTCAGCGATGGCCATCGCGTAATCGCCCTTGGCGTAGTAGGCCGCGCCTAACGCGAGTTGTGCGTCGAAGAACTCGGGATTCTGTTCGAGAATGCCTTTCAACTTTGCGATAGCTTCGTCCGCCTTCCCTTGCGAAAAGTCGAACATAGCGTCATCGAATTGTTCCTGAAGGGAATCACTCACATCCGCAAAGTGACACGCCATTGCACGGTGTTCAACAACGTTCAACCTGCTGCACACGGATTATGCAGATAAAGTAGTGCTACTTTTGCACAGACAAAAACACTGCCTCCACAAGATTTGCAAACATGGCGCACGAGCGAAGCTCGTCTTTTTACTCTGAAGCTTGCTTACGATTGCGCTTCTTCTTGGGCTGCACTTCGCCGGTTTTCGTTCGTTCGTCGTATTCAGACAACCGATCTTCCACAATGCCGCGCTTGATTAATTCGGTCTCAGCGATCGCACCCATGTCTTTTGTATCAACCAGCCATTTATCCATCGCGACACGAAGCTCGCCAATTTTTTGAGTAAGCTGCGGCGTCATTGATTGCGGCGACGCGAGCAGGTTGTGGATTTCCCATGGGTCGGTCTGACAATCGTAGAATTCCTCCGCCGGTTTCGTGGGCGCAAAGAACAGTTCCTGCGTGCTGTTCAATTTTCCTTCACCGTTCCATTTACGCCACACCTGCATCGTCGGCATCAACTCGTTGTAAGCGATTCGTTGAGCGTAGGGCAGTTCAGGGCGGAAGTTGCGGATGTATTTATAACGTTTGTCGCGAACGGCGCGGATGCGGTCGGGCGTTTCATCCATACGATCGCGCGCGGCGAAAATGTATTGGCGTTGTTTGGCCGGAGTGCCGAGAAAAACGTTACCCTGCATATTGGTCGGCACCGGCAAGCCAGCGACAGAGATCATCGTTGGCCCAAAATCGATGAAACCGACTAGATCGCCGCGTTTGGTGTTTGGCGGGATTTGTCCAGGCCAGCGAACGATGAGCGGCACGTGAATGCCGCTGTCGTAGGTCCAACGTTTAAAACGCGGCATGCCGCGGCCATGGTCGCCGGTGACGAGAATTATGGTGTTCGACGCAGCACCCCAGCGCTCCAGCGTCTTCAACACTTCACCCATTTGTTTGTCCACGGCGGTAACGAGGTCGTAATAGTTGGCGATGTCGCGCCGCACTTCTGGTGCATCTGGGTAGAACGGCGGCACGAACATGCGCTTCGGATCGTGTCGGTCGGACGATGTCAGTTTGCTGGTCAGTCGCTCGAAGGTTTCCGCGTCTGCACGAATCTTACTCTCGTGCGACCAAACAATGTTATAGAAACCGAAAAACGGTTCTTTTGGTTTTTGCTTCGTCCAATCAGTGCGGACATCGAAAGCATCGGCGGGAAGTTCGAAATTGAAATCGGTCTTTCCGAACTGATCTTTGGTCGGCCAACAAATCGTGTAACCGGCGTCGTGCAGATATTTGGTGAACATGGTCGGCGGCTTGAACAAACGCGACCTCATGTGATGGCTGCCGATGGTGGTCGGATACATACCCGTGATCAGCCCTGAACGGCTTGGCGCACAAACAGGCGCGTGCGTATAGCAGTTCGAATAGAGCGCGCCTTCCGTCGCCAGCTTGTCCATCACCGGCGTGATGGCGTTGGTATCTCCGTAACACCCGAGTTCCGGTCCCATGTCTTCACCGAATAGCCAAACGATGTTCGGTTGAGTGGCGCAAAAGCTGTTCGTCACCAGTGCGAACAATCCGGCGAAAACTGCGATGAATTTATTTCGTGACATAAACCAAATGTGCGATGACGAGTCCTAACAAGGCGACGCCCGTTCCCACTGTGACGAGAAAACCGCGTTGCAGGTTACTTTTATCGGCGACCGCGCCGATGACGATCGGGATAATAGTCCAACCAACCGACGCCATCCCGAAGAGCGTGCCAACGGCTCGGCCATGCACTTCCACGGGAAAATGACTCAATAGAATCGCCATTAAATTCGGGAAAAATGGGCCGTAAAGAAGTCCGGCGGCGACGAGCAAGCCGATCACTATTGCGCGATTGCGAGTAAAAATAAGTCCAAGCAAGACCGCGATTGTCAGCGCCGCCAGCACGATGTGTGTCACGCGAGCGACGTGAACCGAGTGTTCAACCGTCGCACTCCCCGAGTGAAAGACCAGCGCCGTCATGAGGCGCGAGCCCATGAAACAAAGCCAGAAAGCAGAGAGCGCCCACGCGGCGGTGCGCGAGGATTTTTCCGGCGCTTCTCCAGCGGGCGCAACGTTTTTCACGAACGAGGTGGCCCACGCGGCCGTGCAGGATTCGATCGGCACCCAAAGCAACAAAATGATTCCGCAAAACCACATGATCGGATCGCCGATAACCGCGCCGAAGCCGACCGGTTTAGCCGGCGCGGCGCCTTGCATGTTCACCGCGAACGAATAAACGAGCGGCACGGCCACGATAGCACCAAGGAAGGACACTGCTTTGGAAAATCCAGCCTTCCGGATCAACACCACCGTCACTGTCGGCGTCAAAAACGCGCCCAGTCCGAAAAAGAAATCCAACAGGTTCGTGGCCATGAACACGTTGTCATAGGCCATATACATGAGGACATTTGCCACATTGATCATCGCAGCCCAGCCAGCCGACAACAACGCAACCGCAATCACCGCGACCGAATAACGATTCGTCCTCGCCAATAAAAATAATGAGAACGCGACCAGAATCGAACCGCTTACCCAAACACCTTTGCGCCCGAGCGCGTCCGCGAGAAATCCGCAGATCAAAATAATTGGCCCCACCATGAAGCCGAAAGACGAGACCAATCCGCCAACTTTGGCCTCATGCATATTAAGCCGTTCCGACAGCGGCAACTTGAGCGCTCCCAAAACCGAGTAACACATGCCAGTAATAGGAAGACCGCAAATCATGAACGTTTGGAGGGTGGTCATGCGGCGAGAGTAAAGATTTCGAAGTAAAGCAGCTAGTATTTTCCCTCGGTCGCGCGATGCGAACTTCCCCGCCGAATTTGAGTTTCAATCGCGATGCGTGTCTGTTAACCCTACGGCGGTTTATGACGACCATCGCACAACAATTCGTTCGGGAATGGCTGGTTGGCCTCGGGCGCGGCGCCCTCCTGGTCTGGGAGACGGTGTGCTCGATCTTCACGCGCAAAACGAACTGGCGCGACGTCATTCGTCAGATGTATTTCATCGGCGTAAAATCGCAGTCGGTGGTGCTCATCACTGGCGCGTTCACTGGAATGGTTCTTTGCGCGCAAACGTATTTCCAATTTCACAAGGTCAAGATGGACACTGCCACGCTGGCTGTGGTGGCCGTCGCGATGGGAAGCGAACTCGGACCAGTGCTGACCAGTTTAATGGTCGCTGGACGTGTCGGCGCAGCCGTCACGGCCGAACTCGGCACGATGAAAGTCACCGAACAAATCGACGCCTTGCGCACGCTGGCGGCGCATCCCATCGATTACCTCGTCGTGCCGCGATTCCTCGCGATGTTTCTCGTGATGCCTTTGTTAACCGCTGAATCGATTTGCATCGGTATCTCTGCAGCATATTTGATCGGCGTCTACCTACTCGGAATCGACCCTACTTATATTTGGTACAACATGCTTCGTTACGCCGGGGCGACCGACATGATCACCGGCATCATCAAAGCCTTCGTGTTCGGCGCGATCATCATTATCGTCGCGTGCGATAAAGGTTTGAATTGCCCGCAAGGTGCCGAAGGTGTTGGACAGGCGACCACCGAATCGGTCGTTTACGCATCGATCACCATTCTCATCAGCAACTTCTTCCTCACTATGTTGCTTAACCGCATTTTGACCGGCCCATGATCGAAGTGCGCGATTTAAAGAAGAGTTTTGGCGACCATTGCGTCCTGGATGGCGTCAATTTTCGCATCAACAAAGGCGAGGCTGTCGTCATCATCGGCGCCAGCGGTGGCGGCAAAAGTGTTTTGTTGAAGCACCTCATCGCGCTGCTCGATCCCGATTCGGGCGAAGTCGCGATTGATGGGCAGACCATCACACATATGAACGAGCGCCAGCTGATCGATGTGCGGCGCAAGTTCGGCATGTTGTTCCAAAGCGCAGCGCTGTTCGACTCCATGACCGTCGAAGAAAATGTCGGCTTCATGTTGCGACGCGAAGGCAATCGCACCGAGAAAGAGATTTCCGACGCCGTCGCGGAAGTTTTAGACATTGTGGAACTGAGTGGGACGCAAGCCAAAAAACCAGCCGAACTATCTGGCGGCATGCGCAAGCGCGTCGGGCTCGCGCGCGCCGTCATTTATAAACCAGAGATCCTGCTTTACGACGAGCCGACAACCGGCCTCGATCCGATTGTGTCGGACAGCATCGATCAATTGATTGCCAAAGTGGTGCAACAATTGAAGGTTACCTCAATCGCAGTGACGCACGACATGCGGAGCGCGAAGCGGATTTCACAACGCATTTTGATGCTGCACGAAGGCAAGATTTACGCCGACATGCCCACGGAACAAATCTTTCAATCGCAAGACCCGGTGATTTATCGTTTCGTCAACGGAATTGCCGATGTGAAACACTTTGCTTTGTGAAGTCGAACCAACAGTAATTTGAAATTTTACGCATGAACAAATCAACGCGCACGGAGTGGAAAGTGGGGCTGTTCGTTCTCATCGGCCTGGTGCTGGTGGCGGCGCTGATGCTCAACTTCAGCAAAGGCATCACCCGCTTCCAATCTACTTACAACGTTCACGTCATCATGACCACCGTGTCCGGCCTCAAGCCGCACGCCGACGTGATGATGTCAGGTGTTCCCGTAGGCAACGTCATTGACAGCGAACTGGTCGATGAAGGTAGTGCCGTTGACATCACCGTCCAGATCCTTTCCAAATACCGAATCCGCACGAATGCAAATTTTCACATTGATGCCCTCGGATTCCTCGGTGATCAATACATAGCCATCGCTCCGGCCACCAACGCATTGGCTCCTTACCTGACGAATGGCGCGACCGTCATCGGCGAATCGCCGTTTAATTTGCAGGAAGCCGTCAAATCGACCGCCGGTTTGCTCGCGACGGCAAAAACAACTTTGCAAGACCTCGACCAGGCGATCACCAACGTCAACCGCACGATTTTGAACGAGCAAACCCTGACCAACTTCGGCCTGGCTGTGAGCAACTTCTATTCGCTCACGGCCGATGCGGGAACTTTGGTTCGTCAAATCGGCGGAATCATCACGACAAATACCGATCCCATCAATGGAACAGTTAAAAGTCTGCACCAGGTTTCCGACAAGCTCGACAAAATGGCCGACGAATTGCGCGTCATTATTTCGACAAACTCAACCGATCTAGCGCAAGCGGTCGATAATTTTCGCGATACTTCTGCCAGCTTGAAACAAACCACTGAAGACTTGCAGAAAGGCAAAGGCCTTGCCGGTATGTTGCTCAAAGACGACCGCATGAAGGGCCAGGTGCAAGACTTGCTCCAGAACCTGAACTCCATGTCCGCCAACTTCGCCATCTTCGGCAGCAACCTCAATCAAAGGGGCCTTTGGTCCATGTTGCGCACTCCAAAGTCTAGGCCGCCGCAGGCGCCCGCACCGGCTCTCGGCGGCCCGCCCCGGGTCCATTAACCTTGCAATCCGCCATGGGAACTCCAAAATCGGCAACCACCTAGAACATGCCCTCGATCTGGCCACTCCGAATTCTGTTCCTGATTTTATGCACCGTTGGCGGTTATGCGGTCAGTCAGGTTCGACCCGACTTGGTGCAGAAAGGGACGTATGGCTGGATGATTGGATTTGGGCTTGGCTCGATTCTAATCGCGGTCGACGAAATGTTGAAAGGTTTCTCCTTGCGCGCCTTCTCGGCGGCGACGTTCGGCCTCGTTCTCGGAACCATTATCGCGTGGTTGATTGACGTCTCGGGTTTGTTCGTTTTCGCCGATGAAAATCAGCGTTGGATGATCCGCCTCGCGCTGTTCCTGGCGTTTGGTTACATCGGCATGATCCTCGCATTGCGCAGTAACAAAGAAGATTTTTCGCTCATCATTCCTTACGTCCGATTCGCCTCACAATCGAAACCCGAGAATCTGTTGCTGCTTGACACCAGCGTCATCATCGACGGCCGTGTCGCCGATTTAATTGAAGCGCGATTCATCGAAGGGATGTTGGTTGTTCCTCGCTTTGTCTTGCACGAATTGCAGCGTCTTGCCGATTCGAATGACCCGATCATTCGCGCCCGTGGTCGTCGCGGCTTGGAAATGCTTACGCGCCTCCAGCAGGGAAAACGAAACGAGCTAAAAGTTCACGAAGGCGATTTTCCGGATGAGCCGGAAGTCGACGCAAAGCTAGTTCGCCTTGCCCGCGCGTTGAACGCCAAGCTTTATACGAACGATTATAATCTGGGCAAAGTGGCCGAGTTGCAGTCTGTCCCATACATCAACATCAACGAGATGGCCAACGCCTTGAAGCCAGTCATCTTGCCGGGTGAAGTGTTCAGCATCCGCGTCGTGCGTGAAGGAAAAGATAAAGGCCAGGGCGTCGGTTATCTCAACGACGGCACAATGGTGGTGATCAACAATGCGCAGAGTCTAATCGGCCAGCAGGCGACGGTGAAGGTCATCAGTCTGTTACAAACCGGCGCTGGAGTGATCGTCTTCGCTGATTTAAAAACGCCGGTCGCAACTTAACTCGGCCGTTGGGGTTGCACCACCGCTAATCCCTTTAACAAATCCAAACCGCGCAACAACGCGGGATCTGACAAAACGGGGACTTCGTCAGTTTTGCTCTTCGGACGTTCTGTGGCAAGGTCGGTCTCAGGATCAACTCCTTCACGTTGTGCCCGCACCAGTTCAGCTTCATTCATGCGACGGCGAATCGGCGCGTTTGAGGTGCCTTCACCGGCAATCGAATCAGCATCGGCATCTTTCGCCGTTTCAGTCTTGTGCAGCACTTGATATGGATCAGCCATCCATTTTCTTTCATCGTCGGCAGCGACATCCACCGTGATGTCGGGCTTCAAGGGGCCGGACAGAACCTTCTTACCAGCGACTTTGACCTGAGCAGTCGCAATGCGAAGTTTTTCACCATCGGACAATGGGAACATTTTGTAAACATTCGCGTGACCAGCGGTCGCACTACCGATGAGTAAACCAACATTGGTGTCGCGCAATACGCCAGCCAACGCTTCCGCAGCACCGGACGTTTCGTGATTCACGAGAATCGCCACGGGAACTGTGATAGCGTTGCGTTTCTTCGTGGCGTGCACTGAGTTCGTGCTCCACTGCAATAGCAATTGCTCGTTGTTGAGGAAATCGTCAGCTGTCTTGGCCGCAGCAGCGAAATCGAACCCCGTCGCAAAACGCAGGTCTATGACAACGCCTTTGATTTTTGTTTTGTTCGTCGCCGCGACGTCGCGATAAGCGGCCAACAATTTATCGGCAAGTTCGTCCGTGATGTGACTGACCTGCATGTAAAGAAAGGCGTTGTCGTAAACCTGAGTTTTGGCCAAGCCCGCCACATTGGGCGCTCCAGCAGGACTGACGTCGCCGAGCAATGCCTGCGGCTTCAACTGATTGATCAGCCCTTTAACCGCCGCCTGGTCGAGCTCGGATGCGCTGACACCGCCCACATTGTCACGAAGCAGTTTGTAAACTTCTTCAAAACGCGGGAGGTCATTGGTTACCGATGCTTGGGCGAAATTGGGAGCTGCCAATAGCAATCCAACGCAAAAGTACGAAATCCGAAATCCGAAATCCGAAATAAATGTACGCATGGGTGAAATTTCAACCAAACGCAGTTTGTGTTGTTTTTGATATTTTGTCATTTCAGTTTGAAATTCGTTTCGGATTTCGATTTTCGGATTTCGAATTTATTTTGTTAAAGCTTTCGCCCCAATATCATGACGAAACTGCGCTCCGTCGAACTCAATCTTCTCAACCGCAGCGTAGGCTTTGGCGCGCGCTTCCGTCAATCCGTTCGCCCATGCGGTCACTCCCAATACGCGCCCGCCGCTCGTCACCACATGGTCGCCGTCGCGCGCGGTGCCGGCATGAAAAACTTTTGTGTCGGGCAAACGCGCCGCTTCGAAAAGCCCTTTGATCGTTTTGCCTTTAACCGGAGTGCCGGGATATCCGGCCGCAGCCAGGACAACGCAGACCGACGATTGCGCGCTCCAGCGCAATTCAACTTTGTCGAGCGTGCCGCTGACACTCGCTTCCAGCATTTCCACCAGGTCGCTTTCCAAACGTGTTAGATAAACCTGCGCTTCCGGATCACCAAAGCGCGCGTTGAACTCCAGCACTTTGGGGCCGTCTTTCGTCAACATCACGCCCGGATAGAGTATCCCGCGAAAAATAATTCTCTCCTCCGCGCAGCCTTTCAGCCACGGATTCAAAATTTGTTTACCGACCTCCGCAAGCTGCCCATCACTCAGAAACGGCGCCGGCGAATACGTCCCCATCCCGCCGGTGTTCAGACCGGTGTCGCCGTCGCCGATGCGTTTATGGTCCTGGGCTGTTGGAAAAAGTTTGGCGGTTGTCCCATCGCACAGCGCATGAAGGGAAATTTCCATTCCTTCGAGCAATTCCTGGATGACGATCTGTTTTCCGGCAGCGCCGAATTTTTGCGAGACCAACATCTCCTCAATCCCGAGATACGCGTCAGTGATCGATTTCGAGATGAGCACTCCTTTGCCGAGCGCCAGCCCATCGGCCTTGATCGCGCACATACCGTTCAGCGACGCGGCAAAATCCTTCGCCTGTTTGGCATCGCTGAAAATCCCGGATCGTGCCGTCGGAATCCCGTGCTTTTCCATGAACCGTTGCGAAAAAACTTTCGACGATTCAAATTGCGCCGCTTTTTGGTTCGGCCCCCAGATGCGCAACCCATTCTTTTCAAACAAGTCGACGATGCCGAGTGCCAACGGGTTGTCGGGCCCAACCACCGTCAGGTCAGGTTTATTTTCTTTCGCGAACGCCAACAGCTTCGGCAAATCCTCCGCGCCAATTGGGACACACTCGACGAGTGATTGGTTGCTGACCAGTTGCTCCTGCGCAATGCCGGCGTTGCCCGGCGCACACCAGAGCGTGCGCAGGCGCGGCGATTGGGCAAGTTTCCATGCCATCGCATGTTCGCGTCCACCAGAGCCAATCAGCAGTAGTTTCATTTTCCTCGCGAAGTGAAACAGGAAACCCGTTTAGAGGAAAGAGCGCTCTTCCAGCGCTTCGCGATACACACGTTGTAGCATTGCAAACCGCGGCATTTCGTCATTACACTAGCTGTTCTATGAAGTGGAGTTTGACCCTTATTCTATCGTTGTTTGTCGCAAGTATTGCGATGGCCGCTGGTCCGGATGAACAGTATGTCGCCATTTATGATCTGATCCAACAGGGCGATTCTTTCGGCAAGACGCAACCGCAGATGGCCGCGCAGAAATATCAGGAAGCGCAGACGCAGCTCAAGTCTCTGCAAAACGTCGCGCCTAATTGGAACAAGGAAGTCGTCTCGTATCGCTTGAATTACCTCGCTGAGAAAATGCAGGAATTCGGCAAATACGTTCCGGCAGAACCCGTAGTCGCGGTCGCGACAAACGCAGTTCCCGCACTACCGACCCAGCACAGCCTGGAACAGCAGTTGAACGGTTTGCAGCAACAGGTCGAACAACTTTCCTCAGACAAATCGAAGCTCGAAGCCAAACTGAAAGAAGCCCTGTCCGCGCAGCCAGCAGCCGTTGACCCGCAAGAATTGGCCAAAGCAGAAGTAAAAATTACCGCGCTCACCAAAGAACGTGATTTGCTCGCGGCGACCTTGGAGCAGGAAAAACAGAAATCACAAAGCGCGTCCAAGTCGAACGCCGATCCGGAAGTCGCTGCGCTGCGCCAACAACTCGCCGCGGCCAAAGACGAACTGGCCAGTTTGAAAACACAATCGCAGCAGGACCACGCTGCGCTCCTGGCCCAGATTGCTCAACTCAAGAGCTCCGAACATTCAACGACTCCGCAAGTCACGCTCGCGGAATCCGAGCAAATGAGCGCCCTGTCGCGTGAACGTGAAGATCTCAAGAAACAGGTCGACAGTTTGACCAAGGAACTCGCCGATGCCGAAGCCAAACGCGACGAGGATGTGCTCGCCGCAAAGAGCGACATTGAAAAAATGCGAGCCGAACTGAAAGAGGCCCAGGCACAACGCGCGCAGCTCGAACAACAAATTACGGCGCTTAAAAACGAGCAACCCAACACGCAAAACAACGGGCGCGTGGCGGAGTTGCAACAGCAAGTGGTTCAGTTGACCGACCGCATTGCTGTTTACGAAGCCAAGCCGATCGCCCGCACGCCGGAAGAACTCGCGCTCTTTAAGAAAGCGGATGCTCAACCTGGCCCTGGCCTTAAGATCGTGCACTCCGTCAAAGATCTTTCCGCTGACTCCCGCGGCTTGATGGCCGAAGGTCAGCGCCTTTACTTGGTGAAAGATTATGCAAGCGCCGAAACGAAGTTTCGCGACGCCATGAAAGACGATCCAAAAAACATCTACGTCATCGCCCACATTGCCAACGTCCAAATGACCTCGGAAAAATACGACGCTTGCGAACAGACGTTGAAGCAAGCTCTGGGCGTCGATCCCGATGACGCCGCATGTTTATACATCCTCGGCAAACTCCGTTTGCGTCAGGATAAAGTCGACGAAGCACTGGATGCATTGAGCCATTCCGCTCGTCTCAATCCGACGAATGCGATGACCGAAAACGCCCTGGGCAATGCGCTCAGCCGAAAAGGCATGCGCCAACCCGCCGAGACCGCCCTGCGCAAAGCTCTCCAAATCGAACCCGACTACCCCGACGCCCATCACAATCTGGCCCTCGTCTATGCCACCGACACCCCGCCTTCCGTCGAACTCGCCAAGTGGCACTACAAGAAAGCCACTGATGGCGGTTTTCCAAAGGACCCGGATCTCGAGAAGTTGTTGAAGTAGAGCGCTACTTCTTTCCGTACGCCTTAACGAAATCAACGCACTCCTTAACTTCAGGCACCGAGTGAAGCCAGTTGTATTCGTATTCGATGGAAATGTTTCCCTTGAAACCCTGGGCTTTGAGTTCGTCCAAGATTTCTTTGATGCGACCGCCGCCTGTGCCGTACGGAACGTCGTGGCCTTCGTGACCCTTTTCGTTTTTATCTTTGAGGTGACAGCTAATGACGCGGCCTTTGAGAATCTTGATGCCTTCGAGCGGATCAAGGCCAGAGGTTTGCCAATGACCCGTATCGGCGCATGCACCAATGCGTTTGTCACGATCTTTGACGACTGATAGAACGTAGTTGGGATCCCAGACTTTATAGTTCGGGTTATCGTCGCGGCGGGCGTGCTCGTGGATGCCGACGTGGATATTGTATTTTTTAACGAGCTTTTCAACGAGGTCGAGATCCTGGACGGATTCGGTGGTGATACCGTAGAGGCCCATCTTTTTGGCGAACTCAAAAATCTTGCGCCAGTCTTCGGGATTTTTGCCGCCGACGACGCCGTAATTAACGGCGCGAATCTTGTGCTTCTTCAGCTTGGCCTTGAGCAGCTTGATATTGGCATCCGACAGATTATGGTCGAGACTTAACATCGGGCTGATCAGCACTGAGTTTTTGGCCTGGAAAAAATTCGATGCACTTGCCTCCGGCTTCAGCAGTTTTTTCAATGGCTTCAAAGGTCGTGAAACGATTGAAGGTGTAAGCCTGGCAGCCAATGGCGAAGCCGCTGATCTTAGAGCTATGGGGATACTATTTTCAGCGCGAGCTGCGACTGCGGTGACAACGCAGGCCAACAGAACGCTAATAAATACATTCTTCATGCCCGACGTTAGTGGAACGGCGCGCGTCGCGGCAATGATTTTAGTCAGGCTTTTGACAATTCGATATAAAACCGGCTGCCTTTGCCGAGTTCGGATTCGACGCCGACTCGCCCGTTCATCCTCTCAACACAGCGACGAACGATAGCGAGACCAATACCTGTCCCAGGATAGCGGCCTTTTTCTAGGCGCTCGAAAACCCCGAAGATGCGGCTGTGGTAAGCGGGGGCGATGCCAACACCCTTGTCTTCAACCCAGATGCGAACGTAGCCGTCGGCCACTTGCTCAGAATAAAGGCGAATGTCTGGTTTGGCGTTTGGTTCAACAAACTTGATCGCGTTCGAAAGCAGATTCATGAGCGCCTGCCACAGAGTCGGTTCATGGGCCATAACAGACAGCCGGTTCGATTCGACGTGCAGAGAGCCATGCGAACGAAGGATTTCCGGTTCAAGTTGCACGCGGATTCTGTCGAATAAAGAATTAATGCTTACGGGTTCAAGCGCGGACGGCGTTCCGCGGCTGATTTGACTATACGCTAATAGATCTTTGATGAGTCGGTCCATTTCTTCGGCGGAGCGCATGATTCTGTCGACATAATTGTTTGC
Source organism: uncultured Verrucomicrobiae bacterium (assembly GCA_963702845.1). GTDB lineage: Bacteria > Verrucomicrobiota > Verrucomicrobiia > Limisphaerales > Palsa-1400 > JAICXV01. The sequence goes on from OY969763.1 coordinate 4,169,375, forward strand.
GTTCGCGTCCAGTTGTGCAGCGTATTCTTCCTTGAGGATTTCGGCAAAACCGCGCATCGATCGCAACGGTGCCCGCAAATCGTGTGCAACAGAATAGACGAAAGCTTCCAACTGAGAATTGGTTTCCTTGAGTTCGGATGTTCGTTCTTCGACGCGGCGCTCCAATTCGCGGTTGAGGTTCTCAATCTGTTCCCGCGCTTTCTTGCGTTCCGTGATGTCTCGCACCGTGCCCGTGAAAAGTCGTCCAGATTCAGAACGGATTTCGGCGAAGGAAATTTCCACGGCAAACTCGCTGCCGTCCTTGTGCAACGCGGGCAACTCGACTCCAGTCCAGGGGATATGACGTTCGCCAAGGGCAACATAACGAGAGAGACCGTGCCGATGACGCTCACGCATGCGCTCCGGCATCAGCATGGTCATTTCTTTCCCGAGCATCTCTTCTCGCGCATAGCCGAAAATCCGTTCCGTGGACGGATTGACTGAGACGATGGTGCTTTGCTCGTCGATCACAATGATGGCATCGCTTGCGGTCTCGGAAATCGCGCGATGACGCTGTTCGCTTTCGCGCAAGGCCGCGCCCCGCCGCAACAATTCCTCGCGTTGACGCACCAAATAAGCGGTGAAAGCAAACAGGACAAAGCTCACAACATTCCGGTCTGCGGCGTCAACACTGACGTATTGCTGCCCAGGGTCGTTTCGAACTGCGGGGTGGTTTGATAATGGATCGTCCAATCGTGCTGGGCGGGATGTAGAACCCGGGTCGTGCTGAAGAGCGGAGCGGATGAAGTTGGCCGGTCGGTTTCGTATAACAATTGGTGAGGGTCGATTTGTGGGCCATCGTAAATCGCCCAGTGCAGACGCATGTCCGGCTTGTTACGAACGATGCCTTTGAAAAAGTCCTCGCCTCTGAATGCGGCCATAAACGAAGCCGCGCACCTCCTGGGCTCCGTGCGTCAGGTTATCAGGCAAGGCTCCGTCTGCAAAAACTGTTGCGTAGATCAAAAAACCTGGTTGTTTTTTTTGCTCCGTTTCCTGGACGAGAGTGACCCGACCGGATGCCGCCGAGCCGTTCGTCATCGCTTGTAACATGGCAGCCCGGCGCACCGGTTCTGAAAACATGTCGTAGCCGATAGCAACCTGATTTCGGCGATCCTGAGGTTCCAAATAAAGGATTGGAAACAGGACATTGGTCTGGCCGATCGGATGAATGGTGAAATTTGTTTGGCCACCAGCCCGAATTCGTTGCTCGAACGCCGCGCGTTCGGCTGCGAGAATTTTTGGAGCGAAACCTAGGCCTTGGACATTCGGATAGAATTTAGACAATCGAAGCCGACCGACGCCGGTAGCAAATTCATCGCGGCTGATATTTGGCTTGGTGGCAAACATTCCCGCAGCAGTCCGGACGATGGCGATGAAGTTGTCGAATTCGTCGGAGATGCGGTCGTCCACTTGATTAACCGCATCATTAAAATGCGATCGGTTTCTTGCCCGCAATACAGTGGTAAGGCGCCAGCTGGCACCGAAAGTAAACGTCAGCAAAATGCACAAAACCAACGGCGGCAGTAGTCGCAACTGTACGCTTCTTCAAATAGCGAAATAACGCTCACGCAATGTATCCCCGAAAGGCCCAATAAAAAACCTATCCTACTTTCCGGATAAGTCGAAGCAGGCGGCTTCTTTGGTGCTGCGAACGTAGAGGCGGCCATCGCTCAGAGCGGGCGCGTTCCAGCACTTGCCGGTGACAGCTTCGAACTTTGCGATCTCGCTGATACGACCTCGGATCGGCTCGCACCAACGACAACCTGACCGGCATCGCCGAGAACAATCAGCGTGTCACCGGCGAGAATCGTTCCGCCGGGGCCAAAGCCTTCTTGCGACCAATGAACATTGCCGGTGGAAAGCTCAACGCATTTCAATGGGCAGGTGCCGAATTCTTTGAAACCGAACAGGCCATAGAGAAAACCATCACGGACGGTGGGTGTGCTCCAATGATTGTTGATAACGCTCGCCGGTTGTTTCCAAAGTTCGGTCGAGGTGAATTTGTCGCCCGATTTGCTGATACGATAGGCGGCGGAACCAACTTGATAACCGGCCGAGCAATAAACGATGTCGCCGACGACGAGCGGACTCATCGCGGTCGAGACATTGAAATGGAACGGCTGTTTCCATAGGATTTTGCCAGTCTTCTCGTCGACGGAGACGAGACCGGACTTGAGGAAGAAAATGACTTGGCGCGTCCCAGCGATCGTCGCCACCGTCGGAGTCGAATGAGTGATCGTTTCGTTTCCCACTTTCCATGCAACGCGACCGGTGCCTTGGTCAAAGGCGAGCAGGGACTGTCCTTCCCCGCCACCAGCCATGAACACGAGGCCGTTGTCGATCACCGGCGACGCGGCGTTGTTCCAATGGATATTTTGACCCGCGAATTCTTTGACGAGGTCGTGTTTCCAAATTTGCTTGCCGGTTTTTGCGTCGAAACAAGCGATGGCGAGATTGGCGCTGGTCGCGAAGACGTGGCCGTTGGTGATCGCCGGAGTGGAGCGCGGGCCATCACCGCCCTTATTTTCGCCTTTTCCGGAGTTCGCTCCACCGCCGCCATGTTCAAGAAAATTGGCGACACCAAAAGGCTGCCCCCAAATTTCCTTGCCGGTTTTGGCGTCGAGCGCGAGGCAGATTTCCTGTTCCGCCCCGCCGATTTCACGGAGGGTCATCGTCGCGGCTATGCCATTGCCGATAGCGAAGGAACTGAAACCACCGGGCGTCGGGTGTTGCCACAACTTGCGCGGGCCGCTCGACGGAAATTTTGCGACGACCGTTTCGGTGCTGACGCCGTTGCGCGTCGGGCCGAGGTATTGCGTCCAGTCGGCGGCTTGCGCGGACGCGGTGAGCGCGAGCGCGAACGAAAGATTAAGCAATTGGCGCAGCATGATTTTTCTTCAGCCGTTGCAGCAACTCCTCGGTCAGGACTTCATAGGCTGCTGCGCCGGCGCTGTATTTATCGTAGTGGATAATTGGTTTTCCGAAACTCGGGGCTTCGGCCAATCGCGTGGTGCGGGGAATGACGGTGTCGAAAACGGTATCTTTAAAATGGTCGCGGACGTCGCTGACGACTTGCGCGGAAAGGCGCGTGCGGGAATCGAACATCGTCATGATGACGCCGAGGAGTTGCAGGCGCGGATTGATGCCGCTGTCGCGGACCTGGTTCAAAACGCGATGGCTCATCGAGATTCCTTCGAGCGCGTAATATTCGCACTGGAGCGGAATCATCAGGAAATCGGACGCGGCAAAAGCGTTCAGCGTCAAAATGCCAAGCGACGGCGGGCAATCGATCAGGACAAAATCGTAACGATTTTCGGCGATGATCGGCTGGAGCGCCGTGGTCATGCGCTGGAGATGGTTTTCGGCGCGGGCGATTTCAATTTCGGCGCCGCACATGTCGACTTCGCTGGGGACGATGTCGAGGCGTTCGAAAGCAGTCGCTTTTATTTTTTCCGTCGAGCGTCGTTGAGCCGAGCAGCGCCTGATATGAGCTTGCGCCTTCGATTTTGTCGATGCCAACACCGCTGGTGGCGTTGGCCTGGGGATCGAGGTCGATGAGCAGGACGCGTTTGCCGACTTGAGCAAGGCAGGCCGAGACATTGACGGTGGTGGTTGTTTTGCCCACGCCGCCTTTTTGGTTGGCCACGGAAATTACTTTTGTCGGCACGGTGGGATTAAACGCAATCCACGGCGAGTTCAAAGTTCAAAGTGCGAACGATGGTTTTCAACGGCTTTCCGTTACCCCAACGCACCATCCGTTGTTCCCAACGCGTCTTCCTTGGCCCCAACCGATCGCCGGAAAGGTTCATACGCGCCATCCGTTGGCCCAACGAGCCATCCGTGAAGCCCAACGAGGGTCCGTTGGCCCCAACGCGCCGTCCGCAGAACCCCTCATTTTATCGCTAAACGCCTAAAATATAGAAACATAGGACTAAAACAAAGGACACATATGTCACGACGCGTCAGTCGAAGAGCAGTTCGCCTTGGGACGGTTTGGCTGGGGGAGGAGGTGCGCCGTCGGGGACTAATGGCTTGCTCGGGGCGGCTTGCAAGATGGCGGCGTTTGGGTATTTGAACAGGTGTTCGATCTGGTCCTCGGTCGTGACCGGGTCGAGCCAGGTGTCGTACTCGTCGGGCCGAACGATGAAGGGCATGCGTTTGTGGAAGGGGCTGACGACTTCGTTGGCGGCGGTGGTGATGATCGTGCAGCACGGCACTGGCGGTTTGTCAGGCATGGTCCATGAATCGATGATGCCGGCAAAATAAAATGGTTCGTGATCGGGAAAGGTGAAATGGAACGGCGTTTTGCCCTGCCATTCGTAGAATCCGTCGGACGGCATCAGGCAACGGCGTTGGAGGACGCTTTGGCGGAAGGCGGGTTTCTTGAGAATGCCCTCGCATTGAGCATTGATAATCGGGGCTTTGGACCAAACGGGTTGCAGTCCCCAACGGATTTCTTCGCTGATGAGTTTACCGGCAATGATGTAGATGATCGGAACGGTTTGAGTAGGCGCGATGTTGTAGCGTTCCTTCAAAAAAATCTGCAACTCCTCGTGCGAGAAGCGCGAGGCGAAGCGGAGTTGTTTCTTAGTTAACGTGTAACGGCCGCACATACGAACAATGCTAAAGCTAACGGCTAAATGCTAAAGTGAACGCAACAATTCCGCACGTTGGAAAGGCTTGCCATGGGCAATCGGCAGGTTCACTCTCGCGACCAGGAGAGGTTGCATGAGGACACGATGGATTCTACTTGTATTCGCTTCGATTTCGATCTTTGCCGTGTTGTGCCCGTCCTCACGGGCGGCGGATGAACGGGCTGCTTTAGAGAAAAAGCGTCAGGAGTTGCGGGCCAAGGGTTTTAAAACCGATCTTTCCGATTTCAACTTTTCCGCAACGCCTGATGAGTTCAAGCGATCACAATTGGTCAAAACAATTGACCCGCATCTTTGGGCGCGTGCGAACGCCCGTGGCATCAGCGCCTCGTTCACCGGCTTGAAATTACGGACGCTGGTCACGTCAAACACCGTGTTGGTCTTTTGGAATTCGCCGTCGATCGGAGATAGCGATTCGCAGGAAAGCGACTGGCAATCGTTGCAAGAAACTTTTACAGAACACGGGACGCAATTGGACGAACTCGCGCAATCAATGGCAAAAGGTCCGTATGCATTCGACCTGCAGGCGCGCGCCGGTAACTCGATGTTGTTACCGCATGTCGCGCAAATCAAAAGTCTGACGCAAGCATTTGCAGCGAGAGCGATGTTGGAGTTGCACGACGGACATGCCGATGCGGCATGGTCGAATCTACTGGCTGCGACAAGGCTTTCTACACGGTGGCGCATTGAACCGGTGGAGATCTCATACATGGTCCGGTACGCATGCGCGACGATTGCCTTCGATGCAGCATGGCAGGCATTGCAAACCAACTGTTGGAATGACGAACAATTGCTCGCGCTCCAGAAAGAATGGGAATCGGTAAATTGGTTTGCTGGACTTGAAGAGATGGCCGCGTTCGAAGGTGCGTCGGCGGCAGATATGTGCCGAATAGACCGGACTAATTCGCTGAGCCTGAAAATCCCGTTGCAGGACGCGCTGCGCCATCCCACATACGCAGTCGAGGAGGTAAAGTATTATCGGCAGCAAAAGGATTATCAGGAGCACGGCTCTTACGACGATGAGAAGGGTTTGTTGGAGTTCTTCTATCAACGGCAGCAAGAGACTCGACGCGCGCTCGAAGGCAAGACGTGGACAGAAATGCAACAGATGCCGGGCGTGATGAACTTTTCGGAATTCCAATCGAAGCACCGGTCGCGTGTGCAGTCTCAACTGAATATGAAATCTGTGCGACATAGGGCGTTCTCGTTGAACGGGCAGCCGCAAACCATCCTCGGACGCGCCGCCGACATGGTAGCGCGCTGCCGGGTGTTGGTCACGGCTGTTGCGTTGGAGCGATATCAACTTCGACATCACGAGTATCCCGCGCGTCTGACGCAATTGGCACCGGAAGTTTTAGACACGGAGCCGTTGGATTTTTGCGATGGGAAACCATTGCGCTATCAACCGACACAACCACGTTACGCTTTGTATTCGATAGGTCTCGACGGAGTCGATGATGGCGGTGCGCTCGTCGATCATACGTCGCGAGCGTTTCGGGAAGCGGAGCGATTGAACAAGCATGAACCCGAAGATATCGTTTGGCCTCGACCGCCCACGGGCGATGACATGCGCGAGCAGAGAGAGAACTGGCGCGACAAAACGAAGAACATCTGATGAAGGGGATCCAGTGGCGACGCCGCGCTGCGTTGGAAAACAAAGCGCATGTGGAGGAATTGAGTCGATTGTTTGGCAGGCCAAGAATTCAGATGACCAATGAACCGAAGTATGCGGGACGTCCGCTGAAAGGGCTGCTCGGCATCAGAAATGCACTCGGCCGCACGAACGCGAGTCTCGAAGAACTGTTGACACTGAAACAGGTCAAGACGGAGCAGGAACCGGAGGTCGTCACGTTTGAGTTACCGATTCAGTACCGATGTCATGACGAATCTGGGTTCGCTGCGGTTATTGATTGATCCAGAAGCGCGCCGAGCGGTCCGCGCGCGGGACACTGAATCGCCGGCCGATCCGGAGTTTCATCGCGTGATCCAAGGGAGCAACGGGTTGGCCAGGATTGAATGGAGCACGATTTTTATACCCCCAGGAAAGCACTTTCTAATGACGGAGTTCACAGTCGAAGGACGGACTTATTCGCGAGCGAACTCACGAACCTTTTCGGAAGAAGAAAGTTACGTCGTCCATGGACCAATGGTGCCGTTTGAAATAACAAACGTTTGCTACTTCGACATCGTGTCCACCACTTACGACCCGACAAATGGTGGGCCTTTGTATGCGTTTATCGCTGAATCGAACGCGACTTACACCGCAGAGTTAAAAGCGCCTTCCGGCCAGCACATCCGAAGTTTCAAAGGCACAACGACGAATGGAGTAATCGATATTCGCTGGGATGCAAAGGATGAACAAGGTCGGTATTATGGAAGCGGATGGGTGGACACGTTTTTCGATATCACGCTGACCGATTCCGGACGTCACCAGAAACTCAAAGGACCGTGAGACTTCGGTTGACACACGCAGGCATCAAGAACGCAACCCGCCACTCATCCCGCCTTCTGCAATCGCCGACCTTATCTCCGGGCAGGTCAGTTGTTTTTCGAACGCGGGTGCGATGGTCCGTTTACTTCGTTGCCATCAATGCCGCGAAGGCGATGGTGTTTTGGAGCATGTGAATGGCCATGGGGAACCAGATGGATTTGGAGGTGTGACGAGCCCAGCCAAGGAGTAGCCCAATCAGGAACAGCGGGAAGAAATAGATCAGGTCCATGTGGACTGCGCCGAAAATGGCGGCTGTGATCAGGATTGTCCAAATGGGTGTTAGCCATTTGCTCAAGGCTCCATAGAGCAGGCCGCGAAAGAGCGTTTCTTCGGAGAGGGGAGCGATGATGGCGACGGCGATTGCGGCCAGCGCGCGGTGTTCGTGGACGAGGTCGAGGATGAAACGGATATTGCGCGGTTCGGGTTTTGTGTGGGTGATGGAGTTGATGACGGTTGCGTAAACGCCGGCGATTACGGCAATCCCGACCCAACCCGCAAAGGCCAAGCCGATTTGTTTCCACGCCACAGAAACTGGTTTGAAGGGTTGGCCCCACGGTTGTTTTGGGAAGGCATGAAACGCGGCGAACAGGAGCGGAACGGGTGCGAGGAGGAGGCCTGCGATTAAATTTGCGGAGGTGAACAGGCCGGCGAAGAACATCAACGCGACCTGACTTTCGAAATATAACAGGAGCCAACCGATGGCAAAAGCGAGGTGCGGGTGGTCGGCGGTGGATGCCCGGAAACTTTTACGCAAGAGGAATACCGACCCGACGACGTAGACGAGGCCGAGAAGAATGGCGGCGCCGGCAAATATTACAGGATAGAGATCGTTGGCTTTCTTGTAGTCGTGGTTGATCAGGTAGGCGGCAAGCAAGGTCAGTCGGATCGTTTTGTTGGAGGCAGTATTGGACACGGGCTCGAGGACTTTGATGGCCTCAGGAGCGCGATGGGCCTGGATCAATGCATACGCTTGTGATTGCTGGTTGCGAAGATCGTCTGGCTTGATCTGAGCAGCTTTGGCGAAGGAATCGGCGGCACGGTCGTATTGGTCGAGCTTCAGATAGGAGTAGCTAAGCCATGTTCGCAGAAAATAGTTCGTGGGCTCAATCTTCAGCCCGTTGGTGAAGGTGGTGATGGCCGGGGAGTATTCATGGAGGTGAAACTGCGAGAAGCCGAGCCATTCAAGGGCGAAAATATTGGTGGGTTCGAATTTTAGGGTGTGATTGAGGAGTATCTCGGCCCTTCGATAATTCTTGGTGTGCGCGTGGGCCATGCCGCCACGCTCACAGCGATAGGCTGTTTCACCACCAAACTGAATGGCCCGATCAAAGGCAAAGGCGGCTTGCGCGCTGTTGGTGCGTCGTTCGTAGATGTAGCCGAGTTGGTCGTAGACGTCCGGAGAATCTGTTTTGAGTTCGACGGCAATGTTTAATTCGCGCTCGGCATCGTCGAATTTCTTCAGCAGCGACAGACAGATACCGAGCCATTCGTGGCCGTCGGGAATTTGGGGATGGAGCGCGGTGTATCGAGCAAAGGCGCGAGCGGCGGTATCGATTTTATCCTGCACGTAACAGCAATAGGCCAATCGCCACATCGAAGCCGAGTCGTTGTTGTTTTGCTTCAGGACCTCAGTGAACAGTTTTTCGGCGGCGGCGTAGTCCTTGTTTTCGTAGCGCTCGAGCGCTTTTTTGCGCAAAGCGATTGTCTTGGGCGAATCGTTGGCGGATTCGTCGTTGTGAATATCGAGCACGGGCGGTTGCAGGAGGCGCGTGGCTGGATTGGTCTGCGCGAACGCGGCTGTGCTGAGCAAAACCAGCAATGCAAGTTGGCGCAGGAATGTCACGTCGGCGACAACGTAAGCTGAAGCACTGTTGAGAAGGAACTGCAAACTGTGAGGAAGCGTGGAAAAGCGTTAACCGTGGTTGGCGTGTGCAGTTTAGTTCGCTTCGCGCTGGGAAACGTCAGCAAACTTTCGAAATTTCTTTCGGTGATCGAGTTGCTGCGGACTGAAAGTCCGCACTCCGTCGAAAACGGCGCGCGCGAAACGACGCGGCCTACCGCTTGCCGTCAAACGCTTGATTGTTGTTTGTGGAGGTTTGGTTTAGCTTCGCCGCCAACGATCATGACTACACCGTCGATTATTTGCGTTTCCTTGTTCATTGCGGCTTTCACGGCTTTGTCGATTGAGGCCCAGCCGAACAAATCCAAAGGCCTCCTCCTAGTTTGCAATAAAGGGGACCACACACTTTCGATTTTTGACCCCGAATCCGGCGAGCAACTCGCAGCCGTACCAGAAGACGGAATAACAGGACATGAAGTCATCGCGTCGGCAGATGGTAACCTGGCGTTTGTGCCGATTTACGGGAACGCGGGTGTCGGCAAGACCGGGACGGATGGGTCGCTGATTCGCGTGATTGATCTGGATAAGAAAGCAGTCGTTGGAAGCATCGATTTTCACAAGGGCGTGCGACCGCATTGCGCGGTTATCGGACCGAAGAACCATCTGCTCTATGTTTCGACAGAGTTGGAGAAATCGATCAAAGTGATGGATCCGAAGTCGTGGAAGATCCTGGGCTCGATTCCGACGGGACAAACAGAGTCGCATATGTTTGCGATTACGAGCGACGGTAAGACGGCCTATTCCGCGAATGTCGGGCCTGGAACGGTTTCCGTGATCGATATTAAGGCGAAGAAAGTTTTGAAAGTAATTCCGATTTCCGCAAAGACGCAACGCATCTCCATTTCGCCGGATGACCGCTGGGTTTTCACTGCCGACCAGACGAAGCCGCAACTGGCTGTGATCGATGCGAAGAAGAATGAAGTGGTGAAATGGGTCGAATTGCCGGCGACCGGTTATGGCACGGGGATCACGCCTGACGGCAAGTTGTTGATCATCGCGATTCCGAAATTGCACCAGGTTGCGGCGGTGGATTTGAACACGTTTACGGTAACAAAGACGGTTGAAGTGCCGAAGACGCCGCAATTTGTTTTGGTTAGACCGGATGGAAAAATGGCTTACGTTTCATGTGACGCGAGCAAGCAGGTCACGGCCATTGACGTGGAGACTTTCAAGGTCCAAAAGTTGATCAATGCGGGTGCCGGCGCGGATGGGTTGGCGTGGGCTGCGCGGAAGTGATTTTGGCAGTCCAAAATTCCTCAAAAATAATCAAACGAATTGGGCCCAAACCGGTCTAATTTTCAGGTCGTTTCAGGTGGCCAGGACAAAGGGACACATACCACAACATCTAGATTCCGACTTGGGAAAGCTCCACAACTAATGGCGTTTTTGAGAGGAAAAAACATCAATATAAAGGTTGTCGGAACGAGGGGTTTTTACTAAAGTTTTTTGTCCAAAAGGACCGAATAAACCTACAGTGGTTTTTGGCCGATTTTACGGCCTCGAAAAAGAGAGATTTTTATAGTGAATACAGCGCCAGAGAGCGAGAAATACGACTCATCAAAAATTGATAAATTGGAGGGTTTAGAAGCCGTCCGCAAACGCCCCGGCATGTACATCGGCGACCCCGATGAACGCGGGTTGCACCATTGCGTGTTTGAAGTGCTCGATAATTCTATCGATGAACACTTGGCCGGCTTTTGCAAAAAAATCGACGTGTCGATCCATGTTGATGGCTCCGTGTCCAGTTCGTGATGATGGTCGCGGGATTCCGGTGGACATGCATCCGAAGTTTAAGATGCCGGCTGTTGAATTGGTGCTGACGAATTTGCATGCGGGTGGGAAATTTGGCCAGGGCGCATATAAGTATTCAGGTGGTTTGCACGGTGTCGGCGCCAAATGCGTCAACGCGCTTTCTGATTGGTTTAAAGTTGAGGTCTCGCGTGACGGGAAGGTTTATCACATGGCGTTCGAACGTGGTGTGACGATGAGGAAGTTGGAGGTCATCGGTGTTTCCAATAGCACGGGCACGCTGATTACTTTTAAACCTGACCCGACGATTTTCACGATTACTACTGAGTTCAAGTTCGACACGCTCGCGAATCGTTTGCGTGAACTGGCATTTTTGAATCCGGGCGTGGAAATCACGCTGACCGATGAACGGCTCGAGAACAAAAAGGAGACGTTCTTCTACAAAGAGGGTATCGAAGAATTTGTTCGCCAACTTGGACGTAACAAAGAAGTGCTGCACCCGAAGGCGATAGTGTTGTCGCGCCAAAAAGACGAGGTCCTGGTCGATTGCGTGATGCAATACAACGATTCTTACACCGACCAGATCCTTTGTTATGCGAACTCGATTCCGAACGCGGACGGTGGCACGCATTTGACCGGTTTCCGCACGGCGTTGACGCGCGCGATCAATCAATATGCCAAGGCCAACGAGCTTTTGAAAGAAAAGGACCCGGCGATTTCCGGCGATGACGTTCGCGAAGGCTTGGTTTGCGTTCTGAGCGTGAAGTTGCCGAACCCGCGTTTTGAATCGCAGACGAAGGTCAAACTGGTGAACACGGAAATCGAAGGCGTCGTGTCCTCGATCGTTTACGAAGGGTTGATGCACCACTTCGATACGAACCCGCAGATTGCAAAGAGGGTAATCGAAAAGAGTTTGATGGCGGCGCGCGCACGTGAAGCGGCCCGCAAGGCGCGCGATACGGTGCGTAAAGGTGCGCTGACCGGCGGCGGTCTGCCTGGCAAATTGGCGGACTGTTCGGATCGCGACCCGGCCAATACCGAGTTGTACATCGTCGAAGGTGACTCCGCCGGTGGCTCGGCCAAGCAAGGTCGCGACCGCAAATTCCAGGCGATTTTGCCGATTCGCGGCAAACTGATTAACGTCGAAAAGGCGCGCCTGGACAAGGTTCTGCAGAACACCGAAATTCGCACGATGATCACGGCCATCGGCACCGGCATCGGCGATGGCGAAGGCGAAGGAGCGTTTGCACTCGATAAACTGCGCTATCACAAAATTATTATCATGACCGATGCCGACGTGGACGGTTCGCACATCCGCACGTTGCTGCTGACGTTTTTCTATCGGCAAATGACGCAGTTGGTGAAGCAAGGCTTTGTCTATATCGCGCAGCCGCCGCTTTATCAGATCAAGCGCAAGAAACGCATCGAATACGTCGATGATGACGCGCAGATGAATAAGATTTTGATCCAGCTCGGCAGCGAAGACGTGCGTTTGCGCGATCTCGACGACCGAATAAGGAACTGACCGAGAAACAGCTCGAGGAAATTTTGGCGCTGTTGGCGACGCTGGATAAATATGTGCAGTCATTGCGTCGGCATGGTGGCGATTTCGGTGATTACATCGAGAAGCGCGATCCCAAAACCGGTGAATTGCCGCGGCATTTGGTGAAGGTGCGCGATGGCAATGATGAAACGGTGCATTACTTCCCGACGGAGGAAGAGCTCGCGAAGTTTGGCGGCGCTAATCCGGATTTGAAATTATTCGGTGAAGAGATTGATACGTCGATCATCGAGAAAGAAAAACGCGGCAATACGCGCCGCGCCAAACACGTCGAGTTGCACGAAAGCAAAGCCGTCAAGGAATTGCTGGCCTTGCTCGGCAGCAAAGGTTTGAACGTCGAACATTACGCCGCCCAGGACAAGCCGCTTTACGAATTGATCGAAGGCGAAGGCGAACGCGCGCACGTCAAACCGTTGTTCTCGATTGCTGAAATTTTGGCCGGCGTCAAAGAAGCCGGTAAACGCGGGATTGAAATCAAGCGGTTCAAAGGCTGGGCGAAATGAATGCCAAGGAGTTGTTTGAAACGACGATGAATCCGGCAGAATCGCAAACTGTTGCGCATCGATATGACGGATGTCGTCGAAGCGGAGGAAATGTTTACCAAGCTGATGGGCGACGAAGTCGAACCACGCCGGCAGTTCATCGAGGACAATGCGCTGAACGTGCGCAATTTGGATGTTTGAGTCTGAATTACCAATTACAGATTACAAAATTGCGGGCTCTGAATCGCTATAACGTATCAATCGGTTGAATTGAGATTTTTCCCCCATGCCTGACGATAACGAAAAGACACCACCGCCCGAGCAACCATCCGGTTTCGGTGCTACCCCGCTTTATGCGGCTAATGAAAAAATCGAGAAAATCAACGTCGCGGACGAAATCAAGAACTCGTTCCTCGACTACTCGATGTCCGTCATCATTTCCCGCGCGTTGCCCGATGCGCGCGATGGTCTGAAACCTTCGCAGCGCCGCATTCTCTACGCGATGCACGATCTCTCCCTGTTCCCGAACAGGCAGCATCGTAAATGCGCGAAGATTTGCGGTGACACCAGCGGTAACTACCATCCGCACGGTGAAGCGGTCATTTACCCGACGCTCGTCCACATGGCCCAACCCTGGGCGATGCGCGAACGATTGGTCGATGGCCAGGGCAATTTCGGTTCCGTCGAAGGCGATCCACCGGCCGCCATGCGTTATACCGAAGCGCGCATGACGCACCTCGGTGCCGCGCTGATGTATGACATGGACAAAGATACTGTCGATTTTGTCCCGAACTACGACGAAACGCGCACCGAGCCAACAGTATTCCCGGCCGCATTTCCGAACCTGCTCGTCAACGGCGGCACCGGTATCGCCGTCGGTATGGCGACCAACATGGCGCCGCACAATCTCGGCGAATGCATCGATGGCATTTGCGCGCAGATCGATAACCCGAACATCACGATCCCTGAGTTGATGAAGTTCATCAAGGGCCCGGATTTTCCGACCGGTTGCACAATTTGCGGCGTCGAGGGCATCAAACAATATTTCAAACCGGCCGCGGCGCGGTCAAGATTCGCGGCAAAATCGGCGTTGAAGAAATCAAAGGCGGCCGCGAATCGATCGTCATCACGCAAATTCCGTATAACGTCAATCGCGCGACGTTGGTCGAGCGCATCGCCGAGTTGGTCAACGAAAAAGTCCTTCCTGACATCACCGGCATTCGCGACGAATCCGATGAAAACACGCGCGTGGTCATCGACATCAAGCGCGATGCCATCGCCAAGGTCGTCATCAACAATCTATACGAGCACACCGCGCTCGAAACCAGTTTTGCGGTCAACGCGCTCGCCATCGATCATGGCCGGCCGAAGACGCTCTCACTCAAAGAGCTGATCAATTGCTACATCGAGCATCGCCGCGAAGTCGTCTTGCGCCGCACGCGTTACGAACTGCGCAAAGCCGAAGAACGCGCCGAGATTCCTCGAAGGTTACCTCATTGCCCTGGCGAACATGGATGAGTTCATCCGCATCATTCGCGAATCGCGCAACAAAGATGAAGCCAAGATCAAGTTGCTGGCGTTTGACTTTTCACGCGCCAACAAGTCGAGCGACTTTGCTGTCATCATCCGCAGCGAAGCGCGCCTGACCAACGGCCGCTATTCCTTCAGCGAAGCCCAGGCCAACGCGATTTTGGAACTGCGCCTCTATCAACTGACCGGCCTGGAAGTCGACAAGATCAAAGCCGAATACAACGAAGTTGCTTGAGAACGCATCGTCGACCTGCAGAGACATTCTCGCGAAAGAATCGCGCGTCTTCGCGATCATCAAAGCCGAGCTGCAGGAGATCAAAGCAGAAATACGCCACGCCGCGTATGACCGAGATCGTTCCCGACGAGGGCGAAATCGCGATCGAAGACCTGATCGCCAACGAAGGTGTCATCATCACCATCACCCACGCCGGCCTGATCAAGCGCACCAACGTCAGCGAATATCGCGCGCAACGGCGCGGCGGCAAAGGCGTCATCGGCATGACCACGCGCGAGTCGGCCGCTGCAGGCGAAGCCGGAAGATTTCATCGAACACCTGTTCACCGCCAGCACGCACGATTACCTGATGTTCTTCACGAACACCGGCCGTGCCTACGTCGAGCGCGTGCACGAAATTCCCGACATGGGCCGCACCTCAAAAGGCCGCAGCATCGCGAATATTCTCGAATTGAAAGCCGACGAAAAAATCGCCGCGCTCATCCGCGTCGAGTCCAAGGTCAACGAGAACAAAGGAAGACATCACCTGGACGCAGTCGCAGCACGTGTTCTTTGCCACCCAAAAAGGCACGGTGAAAAAGACTGCGCTTGAAGATTTCGCGAACATCCGCAAAGGCGGCATCATCGCCATCGGCATCGAAGAAGGCGACAAGCTGATCGAATGCCGGCTCACCAGCGGTCAAGGACGAAGTCGTCCTCATCACCAGAGAGGGCATGAGCATCCGTTTCTCCGAAGAAGACGTGCGCTCCATGGGCCGCCCCGCCACTGGCGTTCGCGGAATCAATCTCGATGCAGAGCGACGAACTGGTCGCCCTTGCCGTCGTCGTGCCAGATGCGACGCTGTTGGTCGCCGGCGAACGTGGCATCGGCAAACGCACCGATTTCGGCGAATACCGCCAGCAATCCCGCGGCGGCAAAGGCATCATCACCATGAAGACCAGCGACAAAACTGGTTGCGTCGCCGGCGCGCTGACCGTGAAGGACGCCGACGAAATCATGCTCATCACCGTCGGCGGCCAAATGGTCCGCACCCGCGTGCAAGACATCCGCGAAGCCGGCCGCAACACCCAAGGCGTGAAACTGATCAACCTTGAAGGCGAAGACAAACTCCAAGGCATCGCCCCCGTCATCAGCGAAGAAAAACAAGACGCCGAAGCCGAAGAACCACCGGCTGCAGAAGGTGCCACTCCCACCGAGCCACCCCCTGCTCCCCAGAGCTAAATTAAAATTCTCACAAGGCGCCGAGCAAAACTCGGCGCCTTTTTTTGTGGGAGACGAGGTAACGAATCTCGAGTGCATCTACCTGCGTCCTGAGCCACGGGTGTTTCCGTTTGCTCCTTTCAGCCTTGCAATCCCGGCCATCTCAGTCAAAAACACAACCACAACCAGATGAAAAAAATCGGTTTAAGTTTGTTCCTCGTGCTTTCGGCGGTGCCTGTTTTCGCGCAGACAAAAACTTCCGCTACACAACTCCCCGAAGTCACTGTTCATGGCACAAACACCATTTCCGAAAATGATCTCGTCGGAGACAACCATCAACCGGAATGGACCACTCAACGGCGCTTTCCCACCACCCGCATTTACGTCCTCGCTCCCTGGCAGGCCGAATTCGAGCAATGGTGGAAAGGAAAATTCCTCCGTGGGGGCGGACACGACCACCTTTTCCAATCAGAAGTTGAACTCGGTTTGCCGCACCGTTTTCAGTTGGATTTTTACGAAAACGTCGCAGTGCCCGACAAAAGCGGTCCAGTCACGATGGCAATCAACTCGAACTCCGTTACGCCCTCGCCGACTGGGGCAAAATCCCACTGAACCCGACCCTATATGGCGAGTGGAAATTCAACGAACACGATGCCGACGCCTATGAACTCAAACTTCTCCTGGGCGAAAGCTTTTCCAGCCGTGTGCACTGGGGATTCAACGCATTCTACGAACAGGAAGTGGGCGGTGGCCGTGAATCCGAAACCGGTTTTGCGCAAGGCATCAGCTACACCCTCATCGATCAAAAGTTGAGCGCTGGAGTCGAAATGAACTTCGAACGCACCTCCGGCCCGAATTTCGACGGCACACCCAACGTCGAATTCCTTCTCGGCCCCAGCGTGCAATGGCGTCCGACCGCTCGCACTCATCTGGACCTCGTCCCGCTCTTTGGACTCACCCATGATTCCCCGCGCGTGGAAGCCTTCATCGTCTTCGGCATCGATCTCGCGCGCGGCCAGAGCCACTATGTCCCGACCTCCGCGTTGTCACGCTGACAGCTTTCGGGTGTGTCTTTTGCGACGAATTGCGTCACCTTGGCACCTCTCGAAGACGATAAAATTTTTCCGCCTCGAGTCCGTTAGGATCAAGCAAAGTGTTGTTCGAACCAGTTCCTGCCATCGGATCGCCAAGCGGAAACCAGCCATTGATAAAATCATCACTATATTCCGGCCTGATAAGCTTTCGCCGCATCCGAATTCCATCGAACAAAATCGAACCGCCATCGATCATTTGGAACTTAAATGAAGGCCGGTGCAACGCGCACGTATTCGTAAACAAGGAACATTATACCCACTGACGCGCACGACGGATTTAGACCACCCAGCGCCGAACTCGCATACTCGCCGCAATCGTCTTCGATTCTCCCGGCCAAAGCGAAATATAATTATCCGAGTAAACAACCGGCAGCACCTCGAACCCACCATCGCCAGCAGTAACTTCGGCACGGACGAAATAAGCGATATTGCTTGGGCTCGAATTCGTCAAAAAAATCGTCGCCATTTCCTGCCCATCCGCCAATCTGCCGGCAGGCAAACACGATCAGGTTAGTGTTCGACGGAAGATTATTCAGCCCGGTCAAGTTCGCATAACTGCTCACCGACGTATGATACCAATTGGTTACCGTCCCTAGTTTATCCGGCAAGATGGAATACGCATAAACATTGTCACTCACATTGTGTCCGATTGAATCCGCCAACCGCAATCGAATAAGATAAGTCGTTGTCAGCCCGCTCGCCCCCGAAATATTCATCGCAGTCGTCGATGTATTCGCCGGAAAATCCATCGTCACCGAATTCGTATAATTCAGCGTTAAAGCAGGGAAGTATAAACCGACTTCGAAGCAGTAAGATTCGTCGCTGCCACAACGTCGATTGAACACCTTAATATTCGTCGTTTTGTAATCGTAAAGAATGTGAAGCGGCTCCAGCGCCTTTTTCGTTCCGAAATAACCTCCGCCCGGCTTGAGAAAGTAATCGTACAAATTCCAGTGAACCGATGGCCACGCATTGTTCATCATCCAAAAAATCGTCCCCTGCGGGAGCGTATACGCGTTTGCTCCAAACGCCTCAAACTGCGCCCGCTGCGTTTCATAATTCAGCATCTGTGCCCGTTGCGCATATTGCGTGATATTCGTACAGTCGTTCCATAACGACTCATCACACCCGGCGAATAAAAACTCAGTCCCGCAAAAATTCCCGCGCCAGCGTGATACCCATACACACTCCCGATCGGCCACAAATCCGCTGGCGCAATAAATTTCCTCAAACTTTCCTCCGGCGGCACAACCTCCGTCCCTTGCTCAACACAAATCCCAAACGCTCCACCAAGATTCGTATCCGCATACCAATAAACCGGCGGCTCCCACACATACGGCCCATTCATCTTCGGAACACTCCCGCTCGAGTTATTATAAGAGGCGACATTATCGAGCGTCGGATTTTGCCAATGCAAAGTCGTCGCGATGTTTTTATACCCCGACAGCACCGAAGGTTTGGCAACTCATCACTCCCATAGGCCCACACCAACGCGCTCGGATGCGCCCGCATCAAGCCGCATTTGGCTGTTCAGCGAAGCATTCGCCACCGACAAATCTTCCGCACTCCACAAACTCCATTCCGCCCAATACGTGCAACACACAAATCCCGGCATCAGCATGACACCTGCCCGATCGGCATCCGCGTAAAAATCGTCATTACCGAGAATCCCTTCAAACCGAACCACATTCAGCCCCATATCGCGCGCATAATTGATATGCGTCTGGTTGATGTTCGTGTCCCAGCGCATGAACATATCCCAAACATACGCCGCGCCGCGCAGCAACAAGATTCTGCCCATTCACCTTATAGCCGCTGTAAGTCGCCCCATATTCCGACGCCGTCAGATAATCGGTAACCTGACGGATCCCAAAATTCACCGACGCCGCATCACTCTGCGTGCCATTAACAGTGAACGTCAGTTGCAGATTATATAGCTCCGGACTGCCCAGCGGAATCGGCCACCACAACGCCGGATTCGTCACCTGCAATTGCGAAAAAATCGTCGGATCAAAAACAATCTCCCGACGATCATTGGGATTAAGCGTTACATTTTGCGAAAAATTGATGCTCGGATACCCTTGTTTCGTGATCAATCCGTTCAAAGTCCCGTTCACCACATTGGTAGTCCCATTCGATGCGTCCACATAAACCGTCAAACTCGCCGAATTCGTCGCCGGCAACGGAAGCACCGTCTTCACATAAGGATCACGCAACGCCACCGGCCCGGTTGCATCCAATAGCACCTTCCCCCACAGCCCGGCATTCCAATCCGGCGGTTTCGGATTCCAATCTGCATACCAAAACGAAAGGTTTGTCCCCGCGCTGCTCGGCGGAGTGATCAGAATAGCCAACACATTCGACCCGCCGTTATTGATGAGACTCGTCACGTTATACTCATGCGTGACCATCGTGCCGACCGCATTCGTATCAAGTTGCGTTCCGTTGAGCCAAATTTTCGCCCGATACGCGATGCCCCTAAACCGCAGCCAATACTGTCCGCCGGGCGTTGTATTTGTCGGCGCAACAAACTGTCCGCGATACCACCACGTCTGCTTCGTCAAATCCGGCACCGCCTGCAGGTTCGTCCCAAAAAATAAATTCGTGTAAACATTATTCGTCACCAACCCCGCCATCACCGTCGAGGGCACCGAAATCGGATACCAACCCGAAACGCTATAACCCGGTTGCGAAATCATCGCGCCACTATCCGCAAGTCCCGTTTGCGTGCGCAGTGACCACCCCGTCGAAAGCTCGGTCGTCTGAGCGCCCAATCGCGCCAACACTGAAAATGCCACCACAATGGCTAACAGCTTTCGAAGCACGGAGACAATATTCATCGCGGTAAAAAGGAGCCAAAAGGCCAGTGGTTGGGTACGGCGTCCATTCGGCCTGACCATGGTCAATTTTGCAATCCATTTTGCTGACGGTAATTGCTCGCCACATTAAAGGTGAGTTGCGCTTCTCGTCGGCCCCCATCCGCATTTATCCCAAACGCATAACCGGTGGCACAATCGCCGTTGCGACAGACCGTGGTGAGTGGGATAGATTTCTACATATGGACATCAACCGAGTTGGTTCACAGCCGTCCGCTAAAGGCCCGGCGGATTGGTTCACAGGAACGGTACGAATTGATCCGTTGTTCTCAACGACCCCGCCAGCGCGAGTCGCTGGCGCGCGCGCCGCGTGGCACACTCATCCACTTGGCCAGACGCTCATCGTAACCGCCGGATGCGGATGGGCGCAACGCGCGGGCGGCCCAGTTGAAGAAATCCGTCCCGGCGGCACCGTCTGGTTTCCACCCAGCGAAAAACATTGGCACAGCGCAACGCCCACCACCTCGATGACCCACATCGCCATTCAAGAAAATCTCGACGGAACAGTTGTCGATTGGATGGAGCACGTCACCGACGCCCAATATCGCAAATGACTGAGCGATGAAGTTTCGTCCGCCATCAACACCGACACAACGCGACGCAAAAACGACGCAACCAATCGCTGATGATGAACCGACCGCACCGCCAGATTCCGTCGCCGTAGCTTTGCTGCCGAATATCGGCGCAGTGTTTATAAGTTTTCTCGTCATCGGATTAGCCATGCCGGTGCTGCCGTTACACGTCCATCAAACACTGGGTTTTGGCGCTTTCATTGTCGGACTCGTTGCCGGCAGTCAATTCACTGCCTCCCTGCTTTTGCGATTATGGGCAGGCCATTTCGCGGATACACGCGGGGCCAAACGCGCCGTCGTCATCGGGCTGTTGATCGCTGCGTTTTCCGGCCTGATTTATTTGCTCTCATTCTACCTCGCGCGCGTGCCGGTCACGTCCGTCACTATTTTGATTGTCGGCAGAGGATTCCTCGGTGCCGCAGAAAGCTTTATCATCACCGGATCGCTCGGCTGGGGAATGGCGCTGTGTGGCCGGTCGAATGCAGGAAAAGTCATCTCTTGGGTTGGAATGGCAATGTATGCCGCGTTTGGCATTGGAGCGCCGCTTGGCAGTTTAATCTATGAACGCTATGGATTCATTGCCGTTGCGCTCGCGACGTTGATCCTGCCGTTAGTCGCGCTGTTCGTCGCCGCTCCGGCGCGCGGTGTCACTCCCATCCCGACCGCGGCTCGCTCGTCCTTCAGCGCCGTGGCAGCAGCCGTCATGATTCCCGGCATTGGCCTTGCGTTTAGCAGCGTTGGCTTCGGCGCGATCACGACATTCATTGCCCTATTGTTTGTCAAACAAGGCTGGGGACCTGTCTGGTTGGCGTTCACCATCTTGAGCATCTCATTCATTTTGTGTCGCCTGTTCTTTAGTCAGCTTCCGGACAAACTCGGTGGCGCAAAAGTCGCTTTGGCCTTCGTGATTATTGAAACCATCGGCCAGGCATTGATCTGGCTTGCGCCTACAACCCCAGTGGCCCTCATTGGTGTAGGGCTGACAGCGTTCGGTTACTCACTCGTCTACCCGGGATACGGACTCGAAGCCGTCCGTCGCGTCCCGCCTGAAAACCGCGCCTTGGCCATGGGCACCTTCACCGCATTCCTCGATTTAGCCTTGGGACTCTCTGGCCCCGCGTTAGGCCTCATCGCCGGCGCATACGGTTTCCGTTCCGTCTTCCTCGTCAGCACAATGCTCGTCCTCGGCTCCGCCGCCATCGCCATCTCACTCCTGTTCACCAACCGAAAAAATGCGGACGTTCGCAGCGCTGGAGGTCATTGACTCCCCTGCGTGGTAGAGTTCCGTGGGATTACACGGTTAGCATCAACAGAACAAATTTCGTCGCGTAGTGACGATGAACCCGTAATTAGAAGCTAAGCACCAAATGGCTGCCACCCTTTCACCCAACACAGGTGAGGAACAGTTCGTAATAGAACTTAACGCGCCTGCGGGGTATGCAACTGACGCGGGATATGAAGATCGATCCACCTGCGCGGAAAACACTGGGATGGCGACCACACGTTTCCACTCAACACCTCGGTTTGCGGCATCTGGTTGTGAGCAGCCGATTTGAAGACACTTCGAGACCACATTTCGAATTGGCTTCGTCAGCCGCTACCTCTTCTGAACGGTAATGAGTTGGCTTCGGAATTCCAGTTGGCCCGCCTCCCCGGCCAGAGCCTTCGCATTCACTTCCGTCCAAAGATCGATACGACTTATGACCCAATTCCCGTAGTCACAATTGCGTTCTCAGCCGGAGGATTGCAGGGAGAGTTTCACTTTATCACCGACCAATCCTGTCTCGGATTATTCGTGCAGGAATTGTCAGCGGAAGTGCGGGAGAACAAAAACTCAGTCTGATTGCCAAACCGCAGACAATTACCTGCGTTTAGCATTGGGCGGCTTTCCACTTCCGCATGAGCTCATCTCGAAACCAAGCAGCATGTTCAGGACTAGAAAAGCAGCTACGTGGGAAGTAATGAACATTGTTATCGGTTACGAAAACGAAAAGGTAGTTTCGACTGCCCGCTATGCGATGAAAGCCAGCCCACCTGTAAACAGACTCATTGACTCGTGTTTTTTCGAGCAGACCGTCCTCGCGAATCTCATACTCGTGTTCGCCAACTACGCCACGGTTGTTATTCGTCAACAGGAGAACAAATTGTAGTGCCACGTTGCAAACCAACATTACACACAGCGCAATGCAGGCCGAAATAGCAACGTAGAACACCTTAAAAACAATCGACTCTTGCGTGTTTTCAGGATTGTTCAGGTTCAAAAGAGGAATAGCCAAAGCCATTCCGACACAAAAACGTCATCAGCACTCGGTGATGCAGCACATACCACATTCGGCACTTGAGCACGTCCCACCTAGTAAGCGTGCATCGAATCACGTGCGTGTGGGACAGTATTGGCGGAACGGTTGGTTGATTCATGATTTTTGACCCGGTTGTCTAGGCAACAATACTAAAACCACTTGGCAAACTGGAAAGCAAATCTATCGTTAACCTCATCAGTCTGCCATGGCCGCGATTTTCATCACATCTTTCGACAACTCAGGGCAGGCAAATCGATTCAGCAACTCATTCGGTCGGATCAGCCATTTACGAAATAATGTCCACAGGACCGCAAACCGAACACAGCATTTCGGGATTCTGTTGACGGAAGTTCAAAAGGCAACCTCTCCGCCAGCGCTCCGCAACGATGGTTCCGCCAACGCATCACGAATCGTTTTCACCGGCAGAAACAACTCAAGCTCATTCGACGGCATCGAAATAAATCCGAATTGCTCGTAATATCGCTTGGCCTGTTGATCTTTCGCATCCACAAAAAGACCGATCCCACCCGCCGAGTTGAAATTTCCATAAACTTCTCCATTGCCGCAACCAACAATATTTTCCCGATGCCTTGCCGTTGCGACATCTTGGCAACGGCCAATCGCCCCAACCGAATGCCAGCTACATCCCGCGGCAGTTTTTTCGCCTCAACCGGCGTGAGTGACTCTGACTTTATTTGGCAAATGTTCAGTGAAAAGAAACCAAGAATCGGCTTCGGCTCGACTGCCTCCGCATCGATCAAAACGAATGTGCGCGAAATTCCCCGCTCCGCGTGTTGCCGCGCCGTCTGTTTCAGAAACAAGTTCAGAGGCTCACTCCCGCAGTCGAACCCGTCTCGATCGTGAGACTTCGCCAGCAATTCAATCTTACGCACGCACCGTGCCCTTAAACGCTTTCACGGCGTCCTTCAAACGCGTGTTGGGTTTGGGCGGATGATCCAGCAGGGCCAGCACTTGGCGCGCGTCTTTCTGGGAAAGTCGAATGACCGACTCGCGCTCAATCACCCGTTGCGCCTCCAAATACGCCGTTTGCACTACGAACTGGTTCACCGTCGAACCCAATAGCTCCGCCGCCTGCTCCAACGTGTCTCGCACGCTATCAGACACGCGAGCGGTAATCCTCTTGCGAGGCTCTTCTAATACACGTTCCATATCTACATGGTGTCACTTTGGCACCAGCTCGTCAACCGTGAAGGTATTGAACGCTGATCTTCGGCTCCAGTTGATTGGTCCCTTCGCGAATCTCTATTCCTGCGCCTTCACCGTGGCAGCAACCTTCATCACTTCCTTTGTCAATTCCGTGATCCGCCCCCAATTCCTCTCCGCAATCAACTTCCGATCCGCCAGCCACGTCCCACCGATCGCCGCCGTCGCCGACATTGAAAGATACTCCGCCGCATTCGCCTGACTGACACCGCCCATCGGAATGAACTTCACACCCGTGTGCGCAAATGGCGCAGCCAAAGCCTTCAACATCGCCGGCCCGCCAAGCACGCCCGCGGGGAACAACTTCAAAATGTAGCACCCCAACTCAATCGCCCGATCCGTTTCAGTTGGCGTCATCACCCCGGGAATAAACGGCACCTTCAAATCGCGCGCCGCCGTAACGACTTTTTCATTCAACCCCGGAGCAACAGCAAAAGTAGCCCCAGCATCAATCGCCTGCTTAAGCTGATCAGTCGAAAGCACAGTCCCCGCCCCAACATGCATCTGCGGAAACGTTTTCCGAATTGCGGCAATACTCGCCAGCGCACAACTAGTCCGCAACGGCACCTCGAGCATATCGAGCCCGCCCGCCAACAACGCTTCACAAACCGGCAACGTATCTTCGATCCGATCAAAGATGGCGATGTAGATGACCCTACGCTGCAACAGCACTTTCATATCTCCGGCAATTATGAATTAAGGAACGAACGTTTCCAAGATGACAAAACGCTGCGTTGCATCCCCGAAATCATTTCCCTCACTTTGCGCCTTTGCACCTCCGCGTCTTTGCGTTGAACAACACCTTCAATGTTGCAAACTTAGCTACTTCACTGTAAAACAACAAATGCCGACCAACGATGGTCGGCGTGTGGGCCTGACTCCCTTCGAAACGACGAATCCAAGCCCAGCCGCCAGCGGTGCGCGAAGGCGGATGCTCTTTGAAAATCAACAACTTAGATCAAAATTGCTAGCGAGAACCCTTGTAGCAACATTCCCGCATCACAATGGGCAACAATATGATCGGACTTCGCCACCCTATTTGACTGGCGAAACCACCGCTATGGGCACACACTTAAGGTAAGGAATGAGCGACCTTCAAGCCATCGAAGCCGCCTTGGTTCGGGCTGTGCGCCGTCGGCGTTTGCAGCGCGCCTGGGCAAACTTATGGCGTGGGGTTTTCATCGGCGCGCTCCTCTGGCTCGTTGCTCTCTCCGTTTACAAACTCGCCCCGGTTCCGTTCTCCATTGTTCCCATCGCGGGTGTTGCTGGACTTGTTTGCGTCATCGCCGGGTTTCTTTATGGCTGGTTTCATCGTCAAACCATTCAGCAAACAGCGCGGTGGCTGGATGAAAAACAAAACCTCCAACAACGCCTCAGCACCGCCTTGGAAATGGCCGAAGGCAATCGCGATGAAAATTGGCGGCAGCTGTTGATTTCCGATGCCGCAAAGTTTGTGGAGAAGTTCGACCCGCGCAAGCTCCTGCCGTTTCACTTGCCCCGCATCAGCCGATGGTCCTTATTGATTCTCGCGCTCTGTGCCGGCTTGGGTTTCGTGCCCGAATATCGCAGCAAAGCTTATCTCGATAAAAAGCAGGATGCCGAAGTCATCAGAGCAGTCGGCGACAAACTGGTCGAACTGACCAAACAAAACCTGCAACGCCGCACGCCGATGATGGAACCGGTTCATAAAGCCGTCGAAAACGTCGAGAAAGTCGGTTTGCAACTTGGCAAGAATCCGATTACCCGCAGCGACGCGCTGAAAGACCTCGCCAAGGTCCAGGAACAGTTGAAGTCGCAAATGAAGGAGCTGGTCAAGAGCCCGGCCTATAAAGCGCTCGAACGCTCCGCCCGCAATGAAACCAAAGGCGGCAATACGTTGCCCGACCTGCAAAAGAAAATCGACGCCATGCAAAAGGCGCTTGGCGACAAAGCTAGCGCTGATGCGATGGACAAGCTGAATCAGAAAATGCATCAGGCCAAAGCCGCCGCCGCCGCGATGCCTAACGATGGCTCGGCAAAATCCCAAGAGGCCAAAGCCCAGATGGAAAAGATGCTTTCCGAGCTGAACAAGGAAGCAAAGGACATGGGCCAGCAAATTCCAAATCTCGACGCCGCGATTGAAGCGTTGAAAAAGGGTGAAACAGAAAATTTCGCGAAGGACATGGAAGCAGCCACAACCGATTTGGAAAAGCTGAAGGACATGGCCAAGCAACTTGAATCGATGCAGAAGGAAGCCGCGCAGATGGGCAAAGATCTTCCGCAACAATTGCAACGCGGCCAGGCCGAAGCGGCGCAGCAGACTTTGCAGAAGATGATCGAACAATTGAAGTCCGGCAAACTGTCCAAGGAAGATGCACAGAAGATGCTCGACGAAGTTTCGCGTTCGGTTGATCCGGCGAGTCCTTACGGCAAAGCGGCAGACTTTCTGAAACAAGCGACCAAGGAAATGCAGAACGGACAAAAGCCCGACGCAGCACAATCGCTCGCCAATGCTTCGAAGGAACTTCAGAACGCGATGGAACAAATGCAGGACGCTCAATCGATGATGGCGTCGTTGGACGCACTGGACAAAGCCGAGACTGCCATCGCCAATCGCAAGGCATTTGGCACATGTCCGTGGTGCGGCAAGAAAGGTGGTACGTGAAGCGGTGGCATGTGCGCGAACGGTCGTTCGCGATCAGGCCCGGGAGGGCGAGGCGGGAATGGTGTCGGCACATGGGCCGATGAAAATGGTTTGTATCCCGGTTGGGCGAATGGCGAGAACACCGAAAACCGACCGGACATGGCTGGTAAAGGCCAGACGGACCGTGGCGATGGCCAACTCGCCCAAAACCTGAATCCTGAAAAAGTTCACGGACAAGTCAGTCCTGGCGGCCAGATGCCGAGCATCACGCTCAAAGGTTTAAGCATCAAAGGAAACAGTTCAGTGGAGTAACCAGGAAGCCGCCAGTGCCGCACAAAGCGAAGCGCAGAGCGCGCTGAATCACGACCAGGTGCCGCGCGCTTACCAAGGCGCGGTGAAGGATTACTTCGACGATCTCAAGAAGTAGAACCTAGGAGTTAGGCTCAGTCTCCTCAGTGTCCTCTGATACCGATTGCGCATTTCCAGAGGCGTAACGGCGCAAATATTTAACAGCAACTGCGATGTCCCTCGGCCACGGCGCTTCGATCTTTACTTCGGCTTTGGTGATCGGATGAGTGACGATCAATTTTTCGGCGTGCAAAGCCACTCGATCCATCAGCGGTCGCTCGGTCTTACCTGGCTTCAGCCGATAGTCATGTTTCAACGACGAAAGTAGCAACGGTTGTCCGCCATAATCTTCGTCGCCGACAATCGGTAACCGCACGTGTCTCAGATGAATGCGAATCTGGTGACTGCGCCCGGTGAGCGGCCGGCATTCGATCAACAGAACTCTGCCGAATTTTTCGCGAATCGTGAATTGCGTTTTGGAGCGTTTGCCGTTTTTCGGATCAATGCGCATCAGTCCAAGTCGTAGTTCGTTCGGGGCAAGCTTTGCGTCGACCTCAAACGTGTCACCCGGCGGAGTTCCACGAGCGAGTGCAACATAGACTTTGTGCGGTTTTTCCGAACCGAACTGAGCCGCGAGATCGATGAGGGCGGGTTTGTCTTTCGCGAGCAGGATGACACCGCTGGTTTGGAAATCGAGCCGGTGCGCGTTCATCAGGTAACTGAGGTTGCGCGACTTCGCCCACGGCTTCCCCTGCTCTATTCCGGCATGGAGTAGTTTCATCAGGTTGGGCCGATTCGGATCATAACGATCGGGAGAAACGAGCAAGCCCGCCGGCTTATCAACAGCGAGCAGGTGTTCGTCCTCGTACAGAACCGGGATTTCCCAGAACTCTTTTGTGGCCGGCGAAGAAAGTTTAATCATGTCTCCAGCCACTCAATCTGACACCGACGCGACTTGCTTCAAGCCTAAATCGAGCCCAATCAATCCTACAATTCGCTTTAACAATCCCCCGATCGATCAACGCCTCGACACTTTGCGGAAGCGTCGCTCTCGGTGCCCTGTCAAGTTCGCGCATTGCGCGTTGCAGATTGCGGCGGTTGTGTCTAATTAACTGCATGACGACGAGCACCACCCGCGGGCGAACGCCCGAAGGGGTCAAGCAATTCTCGATTTTCACGCCCAATCGGATGGGGCGTCTGTATGATTTGATTACGCTGCTGAGCTCGCACGCAATCACAGTGCTGGCGACCACGGTGCTGGACACAACCGACAGCTCGATCATCCGTATCATCGTCGATGACCCGGACAAAGCCCGCGAGCTGTTGACCAAAGAAGGATTTGCTTTCACCGAAAGCGAAATGGTGGTCGTCGAAATCGATGCTGTGACGAATCTGAACAAGTTGATGGCCGCACTGCTCGAGGCGGAGCTGAACATGAATTACATGTACTCGTTCATCCCGCAGTCGCAGGGTAAATCGATGCTGGCGTTGAACATGGAAGACAATGATATCGGCGAGAAGGTTTTGAAGAAGCACCAGTTTCACGTCTTGAGGCAGTCGGACATCAGTCGCTGATCGGGGATTGCCTGAGGGCGGGAACACGTCTTGGGAACAAAAAGTCATTGACCCGAATCAATGCTGTTTTAAGCTCCCCCTTCGCAGACTTTAACCAACACACACGCAATATTATTTATGAATACGATTGTTCCATTGATTAGTTCTGGTGTCGCAGGTCCCTTGGGCGTTTTGCATCTGCCCCGCCTGTGGCTGAAAGCTTCTCTCGAAGCATGCGGCAAACTCGCTCCCGGTTATCCCGGCGCCGGCCAAGGTTATGACCAGATGGTCATCAGCGGCCTCGGCCTGCAGCGTGACGCGGTTTTGAATTTCATCAAAACCAGCAAGCCGACCTATCCGCAATTCGAAGCTTGGGTCAAGAGTCAGCCCGGCGTGAAGCTCGACAAGGCTTCGATCGACAAGCTTAACGGCTCGATCGTCGGTTACATCCATGACGATGCGACTCGCAAAGAAATCCTCGGCGCCAGCGGTCTGCCGGACGGATCGCCTCGCGACGCCGTGAACCTCAACAACCTCGACGACTGGCAATGTTTCCATGCGGCGGTGTTGAAGTAATCGCAGCACAAATAAGTTTGGCCGGCGCGAGAGACAATCTTGCGCCGGTCTTTTTTTGGCTAGAACTGCGCATCAGCAAGCGGCTGTTTTGAAACTGCGCGACTTAACCCGCTTGCTCACGCGCGCGGCTCTGTTATTGGTTACTAATATGAAACCGGAAACTCTTCACGTTGGAATGAAAGTGCGGCACCCCGATTACGGGCTCGGCACAGTCAAAAGCGTTTCAGAACATTTTGCTGATATTAGGTTTGATGAAGGCCTCAAGACAATCGCGCCGGATCAAACCGATTTGCAACCGGCCGAAGCGCAGGCCGAGATCACCGGAAGCTCCGTTCCGCTGAGCGTCATCATTGGCGAAACGGTGGCGGCGCTGGCAAAGGAACTTGGATTCGAAAAAGACGACAGCATTGTAGAAGAATTGGGCGCACGCTGGCAAAAAGGCACGATGGTTTTGCGTCCCGCCGATGGGAGTTTGCAGCCGAAAGAGATTCCGCTGGAAACGTTCTTCCACAAGATCGTCATGATGCGGAACAATTTTCGCGTGCTGGAACAAAAGATCAACGGCCACCCGCAATTGAGCGACGCGGAAAAGGTTGAGATGCAGCAATACATCTCACGCTGCTATGGCTCGATGACGACGTTCAATATTTTGTTCAAGCGTGAGCGCGACCAATTCAAGTCGGGGATGTAATTGGGTTGGGTTGAGTATTGCGTTGCTGCTCGCGTTCGTTGACGTGAACGCAGAATCGTTGCCGAAAGGCTACACGGCGATCAAAGCGTCGGCGCATCGGCTTCAAACAGGCGAGCGTGTTACCGAACTGGGGGAATTCGTTTTACCCACGCAGATTACCGCAAAGCAAAACGCACTGCTTGTTTCGCCGATTCGGCTCAAGATCGAGTGCGAGTCGGAGGTGAAAGGCACCTCGAAACTCGTCTCGAAAACGAAACAAACCGCGACGTGGACCTGGAACGGCGATTCAAGCGACATCTCGACTGATGTGAAAATGACGGGCGAGTGCGATGGATTTTGCTGGTATGAAATCCGTGTCACTCCAAAACATCCGGTGAAGGTTCGTTCGATCGCTCTCGAAGTTCCGCGAACAACCAATACCGCTCGCTTCCTGCACACCGCGAACTATTCGTGGTCGAATCCGTCGGGCGGCTTTCCGGAAATGGGTGGGAAATGGAATGGGGCGTTCATGCCTTACATCTGGCTGGGCAACGAAGATTGCGGTTTGGCGTGGTGTGCGGAATCGGATCAAAGTTGGAATCTGCGCGATGCATCGCATGCGCTCGCCATCACGACGCGAACGAACGATGTATTGTTTAAAGCGACTTTCCTCGACCACGAAGAAACCATCACGAACGCACTCACTTTTCGTTTCGGTTTGCAGGCAACTCCAGTGAAACCGGTGTCGTTTGCGTGGCGCGCGAATGCGCGGATTTTGCACGACATTCATTTTGAATCTGCCGATGTCGGCACGAATGGCAGATGCGAATTGGACGACATTGCAGCGGGTGGCGCTAAGACAGTCGTGATCCACGATTCGTGGACAAAATATTTCGGACAAATAGTTCCAGCGGATGCGGCGCGCTTTCGCAAATTGATCGATGTCTGCCACACACGCGGGATGCGCCTGCTCGTTTACATTGGATACGGTGTCGCGCGCACCGCGCCCGAATTGCAGGGCAAGCATGACGAATGGTCGACTGTTCCTTTGATCCCGTGGGACCCGGGTTACAAGCCTGAGATGCGCGCGTTCGACGCGACGTGTCCGCGCAGCGGTTGGTCGGATTGGCTCGTGGCTGGCACGGATAAATTGTTCACCGATTTTGATTTGGATGGTTTGTATTTCGATGGCACGAGCGAAGCGTGGGTTTGCCATAACCAGGCGCATGGCTGTGGGTGGAAAGATGCCAGCGGCAATTTACATTCAAACTACCCAATGCTCGACTCGCGCAAACTGATGCGCCGGATGGCGGACACGGTTCATCGCCACAAACCGGATGCCATTCTCGATGTGCACATGTCATCGAACTTCACCGTGCCGACCCTTTCGTTTTGTGACAGCATTTGGAACGGCGAACAGTTCGAAGGCCACACCGTCGGTGAAAAGTTCCAGGTACCGTTGCACGCATTCCGCACCGAATTCATGGGCTACGCGCAGGGTCTCGATGCGGAATTTCTCTGTTACGAAAATCGGCCGTTCACTTTTGACGAAGCCATTGCACTGGCATGGTTGCACGGGGTCGAGGTGCGTCCCTATCCGAAAACATTGGTCAAGGTCACGCCAATCTGGCGCGCGATGGACCGATTCGGGGTCACGAAAGCCGAATGGAAACCGTATTGGAACACACCGATTGTGATGCCCAATTCAGCGGCCGTGAAGATTAGCGCGTGGACACGCACCAGTTCAGCGCTGCTTTTTGTCAGTCATCTGGAGCGCAAACCGGAAGTCGTGCATATCACGCTTCCAGGAAAGAAGGTCAGCGTAACCGACGCTGTAACCGGCGCGCCGGTAACGGTCACCAACAAAACCGTGACGATCGACTTTTCAGGAATGACCTATCGACTATTGGAAGTGCGCGGGATCAGTCGGAGTTTTCGTGACTAATAATTCATTTGCGCCTGATTGACGATGGGCCGTTGGTGCAGTTGTATTCGAGGCGTGATGAAATGGACCTTTACCATTGGTTTCGCGTTCGGGTGTTTAATTCTGAATTCCGCAACTGCGGCATTGCTCGAGAAAGTCGCGGACGTTCCTCTTCCCGGAGGCGCCACACGTTTTGATTATTGTTCGTTGGATGCCAATGGCGCGCGACTCTACTTCTCGCACATGGGCGACGGTGAGTTGATGGTCTTCGATACAAAGACCGATAAGTTGGTGGCGCACTTGCCCGGGTTTCCAACGATAACCGGCGTGCTCGTCGTGCCCGAGCTGAAGCGGGTCTATGGCTCGGTGACTAAAAATCATGAAGTCGCGGTTATCGACACCGATACGCTCAAAGTGGTGAAGAGGGTTCCGGACGGAAAATTTCCAGATGGCTTGGCGTTCTCACCTGAAACACAAAAGCTCTACGTGTCCGACGAGGCGGGTGGCGTTGATACCGTCATCGATACGAAAACGAATCAGAAACTGCGCACGATTGATTTAGGAGGTGAGGCTGGGAACACGCAATATGATCCAACCTCGCATCTGATCTTCGTCGCGGTGCAAACGCGTAACCAGATGGTCAGCATCGATCCGAAGACCGACAAGATTGTCGGTCGCATCGATTTGAAGGGAGGCAAACATCCGCACGGCTTCTATATCTGTGCCGAGGCCAACCGCGCTTTCATTTCATGCCAGGACGACAACAAATTGGTCGTTTTCAATTTGGCTTCGCACGCTGAAGAACAGGTGTTTGACGTTGGTCGCGATCCCGACGTGCTCGCGTTTGATGGTGATTTAAAACTGCTCTACGTCGCCTGCGAAGGAGGCGGTGTTTCCATTTTCAAATGGCGCGGTGACAAATTGACGAAGGAGGGCGACGAGGAGGTCGGCCCCAACTCGCACACCGTGGCGGTCGATTCCAAAACGCACAAATCCTATTTTCCGCTAAAGAACATCAATGGAAAACCAATCCTGCGCATCATGCATCCGGGCGCTGCGCTACAGTAAGCTGCCACTTAACGTGTAATGTATTGACTCACAGGTTTGTCGGTTTATGATGCGTAAGTTGTTCCACGTGCCCATTGAGTACATTAGCTTCCACTTCTTGCCGTTTGTATGTTCGATTGTTCGGTCACCGATTAATTTGGTTATTTCTCCTGGTTTGCTTTGCACCCAGGCTTTACGCACAAACTGTCGTTGTCACTAATTCGAATCTTGCGCTGACGATCAGTGGCAAACCGGTTTTCGGTTTAGCCGTTTCGCCCGGACCACCGGTGGGTGCTGTGGCAGCAACCGGCATCGATGCGCTGGACGAGCTTCGTAGCGGCGGAATCCAGCTTTATCGAATTCCGGTATCGCCGACGTGGAAGGCGACGTCGAACACGTTGAACTCGGCGATGGTCGCGACGAATCAAGCGGCGCTGGATTGGTGTGCGGCGCACGGGATGCTGTCGTTGGTGAATCTCAATGACCTTTCCTCCTTCACCTCCAGCGACACGAACACACCGGCGCTCCTTAGAACAATTCTCAACATGTGGCAGAACCATCCCGGACTGGGGATGTGGAAAAACAAAGACGAAGCATGGTGGGGCGGCACCTCTGAAGCCGATCTGCAGCGCGGCTTTGACATCATCCGCACGCAGGATCCGAATCATCTCGTCGAACAAACGCACGCGCCGCGCGGCCAGGTTTCCGATCTTCAACCGTACAACAACGCCGCCAGCGTGTTGATGGTGGACAACTATCCGGTTGTGATTCCTGCCGGTAGCGCATCGAATCCGCCGATCACCAATACGCAAGTCAGCCAGTTCGGAGATTGGACGCACGAACTGTCTCAAGTCGCCAACGGCACACGAACATTTTGGATGGTCGAACAAATTGCCTTCAGCGGCACAGTGCCGCCGAGTCACGTGCTCGTGTTTCCAACATTTCAACAGGAACGGTTCATGGCGTATCAAGCAATCGTCAACGGCGCGCGCGGGTTGATGTTTTTTGGCGGTAACGTCGCGAGCACTTTGACTAATTCGACTGATTTCGCTCTCGGATGGAACTGGAGTTTTTGGACGAACACACTCAAGCCGCTCACGCTTCAACTCACGACCAACACACCGCTTTCCGATGCGTTGGTTGCGCCGGAAAGTTCTGCATTCATTACGATATCCGGGACATCGTATCCGGACATTGAATTCTGCGGTCCGCGAATCCGGCACGAACCTTTATATTCTCGCAACGAAACGCGAGGGCGCGACGGTGGATGTTACGTTCAGCGGGTTGCCGAATTGGGCAAATTCCGGCGCAGTGCTGTTTGAATCGAATCGGACGGTGAGCGTTTCCGGCGGGCAGTTCACTGATTCTTTTGCGCAATGGGATGTGCACGCCTACAAATTTACTTACACCGGCACTGCGCCAGTGTTCGATTTGATACCGTCGAGTCGCACCAATGTGACGAACTCGACGTCGGTATTCACTGCGTCGGCAATTGGCCCCGGCACGTTGTCGTATCGCTGGCGCAAAAATGGCACGCCTCTGACTGATGGTGCGAACGTCGCTGGTTCGCTGACGGCGAAGCTAACAGTTTCGAATATCGCGCCGACTGATGCCGGAAGTTATGACCTCGTTGTGACGGGCACAGCGACGATCACGAGCGCGCCTCCTGCGGTGCTGACTGTCGTGACGGATTTGCCGCCTGTCTTCGCGACTCAACCAAAGGGCCAGACGAATTATCTCGGCAATCTGGCAAACTTTTCCGTGACCGTCTCGAACGCGACTTCTGCGACGTATCAATGGCGTCATAACGGAACGAACATTTCCAACGACGCACATGTTTTTGGCAGCACAGCGAGTTCATTGACGATTAGTCCACTGACGATTTCAGATGTGGGCAGTTATTCCGTTGTCGCCGTGAATGCGGCTGGTTCTACGACCAGTTCAGACGCGGTTCTCGGCGTCGTGGTTCCACCCAGCACCGCGAATTGGATCGCGATGTGGTCGTGCACGCCTGGCGTGAATGCCTGGTCGACTGCGAATGGCGGTGCGAACACGCCGAACGAACGCACGATTGGCTACAGCGCTCTTTCAAACCAGCTCTTCATCGTCCAACGCAGCGGGTCAAATCCGACGATCTACGTGCTCAACGCGACGAACGGAACATTTCTCTACACGCTCAATACGAATGGTCTCAACTTCACCAATTACAATGGAAACATTCCGCTTTGTGGAATCGCGGTCGCTGATGATGGCACGGTTTACGCCTGCAACAACGACACGTCCGGCACCGGTTTGCCGACATTGAAGATTTATCGTTGGCCAAATTCCGCGCCGACGACGCGACCATTACTAATTTATTCCGGCGATCCGCTCGGTGGCGTGAATGCGCGTTGGGGCGACTCTTTCGACGTTCGCGGCAGCGGCATGAGCACGGTGCTAATGACCGACAATCATCAGCCGAACACTTCGAATAATTCGCTCAATCCAGACATCTTTGTGCTGACACCATTGGAAGTGACGCTCAGCAATTGGACGGGAAAATATTACGCTGAAGATATCGTTAACAATCCGTCCTTCAGTTCCACCATTGGTCACAGTCTTCAATTCGACAGCACTGGAACGAATTTCTGGCAGAAACATTCCGGCCAACCACTCGCGAAAAATTCATACAACCCGAGCGGCACAAACGGCAGCTCTGCGAAATGGGTCACCAACTACACCACGTGGCCAGCGAATGAAGGCCCGGTCGCCTATGTGACTCAAAGCAACTTGGTGGCAGGCATCAACTTCTCCGGAACGGCAGGCACCTCGCCGGACACGATTGAACTTTACAGCGTTACAAATTTCAACTCCCCCACCCTGCTTTGCTCGGCGAATTTTCCCGTGAACGAGGTGGTGAATGTAAATCGCATCGGACAGGTGATCATCACAACCAACTACGTATTCGCATTGGACGCGAACAACGGTTTGCTCGCCTTCCGTCTGACCGGACCAGCGGCACCAAGTTTTCTTTTGCAGCCGCAGTCCCAGACGGTCCCGACTAATACCGCAGTCACGTTCAGCGCCGTGGCACAAGGAACGGATCCGCTGATTTACCAATGGAAACTCAATGGCTCACCCATTTCAGGTGCGACCACCAACGTGTTTGCCATTGGTTCAGCGCAAACAACGGATGCGGGAACCTATTCCCTTGTCGTTACGAACCAATATGGTTCGGTCACCGCGACCGTAGTTATTGTTGTCACCGTTCCACCGGCTATCGCTACGCAACCAACTGACCAGACGGCAAACCTTGGCGGCCCGTTCGAATTTTCGGTTTCGGCTACCGGCACACCTGCGCCAAGTTACCAGTGGTTTCACGACGACGTTGCAATTGCGGGTGCAACCACCTCGGCCTATTCCAAGAGTAACGCGCAACTAAGCGATTCGGGCATTTACTACGTCGTCATCACTAACCTCGCCGACGAAATCACGAGCTTCGAAGCAATGCTCGCGATCATTCCGCAAATTACAACGCAGCCACAAAACCAGACTGTCTTGCAGGGGAACACAGCCGCGTTCAGTGTTAGTGCGCAAGGCACGGCCCCGCTAAGCTATCAATGGAATTTCAACAACGCTCCAATCGCAGGCGCGACCACGCCCACTTACACACTTGCAAACGCGCAATTAGGTAACGCTGGGAGCTACTCGGTTGCTGTTTCCAATAGCGCTGCGTTGGTAACGAGCGCAACAGTGACACTGTCCGTCGTCCCTTCGGCGACGCGTCTGCTGAACATCAACGTCGCATCAAATCACACCGCCACGATGCTTTGGAACACGGACATCGCCGCGAACTACACGCTCCAATACAAAAACAGTCTTCTCGACGCGCAGTGGACTTCGCTCTCAAATATCACCGCGTCCACATCAACAATCTCAGTTTCTGACAGCGCTGGCACGAACAGGCAACGATTCTACCAGTTGAATCGAGCGGGCCGAGCCAGCGACATTGGCGGGTTCGTCACAGTCGATTTACTCGGCAATTCCGACTCGTATGTATCGCACGCCTTCGTCCGTCCCGCCTCGACAGTCACTCTTGTCGGATCGATTGGCGGAAACATAATCACTGTCAGCGATGCACCAAATTGGATAGCAAACCAGTTCGTTTACGCCTCGGGTTCTCAATCGAATACCTATTACGTTCGATTCACCTCCGGTGCAGCCGAAGGCCGGATTTACACGGTCACGGCAAACTCAGCCAATTCGGTAACATTGAATCTCGGCGGCGACACGTTGGCAGGAGTGCAGGCCAGCGACGGATTCTCGATTGAACCGTATTGGACGCTTGGCACGGCTTTCCCGAATGGCGCCGGCATTTTTGCATCGCCCACCCCGGGCAACCGCTTCACAGAAATTCTTCTGGCCTCCACCAACAACGGCGTGAACCTCAGCGCGTCGGCCGTTTGTTTTTTTAACGCCGGGATCTGGAAAGAAGTCGGCCTGGGCAACACAAGTGAAAATGATTTAGTTCTCCCGTTGAATTCGCATTTTATCGTGCGCCACAATATTCCGACAAATTCGACCATGATTTGCGTCGGGGTCGTCGCCGGATCGAAGCTCATTCTTCCGCTGCGCACCGGAACGACGACAGCGCAAGACAACTACGTCAGTCTAGCACGGCCTCTACCGATCACTCTGAGTGATTCTGGACTCATTTCGAGCGGCGCGTTTTCCGCGAGTCCATTGCCCGGAAGCCGCACCGACGAATTGCTCTACTTCGACAACACCATCGCGGCGCGAAACAAATCGGCAACCGCTGTTTATTATTATTGGAGCGGAGCTTGGCGGCAGGTGGGTGTCGGCACGGTTGACGTTGGTTCGACTCCAGTCTTCGGCGCGGGCAACGCTGCTATCATTCGCAAAACGACCAATAACGTCTCGCCGGTGTTTTGGACGAACGCGCCGAATTGGTAAAGCTACACGGCAAGAATGTCGCGCATGACATCTGCGTCCACATTGCCGCCGCTGAGAATAATCCCGACCCGTCCTTGCACCTTCACCGCTTTGCTTAAAATCGCAGCCAGGCCGAGCGCGCCCGACGGTTCCACGACCAACTTCATTCGGTAAAACAAAAATCGGACTGCATCTTTAATTGCCGCCTCCGAAACCGTGTGCATTGCATCCACGTTTCCGAGAATCAACTTAAACGTGTGATTACCCAGCGACGGCGTGCGCACACCATCCGCGATCGTTTGCGGTTTTTCAACGCGCTGCAATGTCTTCGAGTAAAATGATCGATTGGCATCGTCAGCACCGACCGGCTCAATTCCAATCACGCTGCATTTCGGCGCGAGATGCTTTGCGGCCACTGCGGTCCCGCTGAGCAAGCCACCGCCACCACATGGCGCGAGCAGACAATCAAGGGACTTCACCTCGTCGATCAGTTCTGCGGTCGCGGTGCCCTGCCCGGCTATTACGTTCAAATCATCAAAAGGTGGCACCATCGTGTAGCCCTGCTGCGCTTGCAAATCGTTCGCGAGTTTCTCGCGTGTGTTCGTGTCGCCGTCATACAGTACCACTTCAGCGCCGTATCCCTCAGTCGCAGCGCGCTTGCTGGCGGGAGCCGTTCGCGGCATGACGACACTGGCGTGGATCCCAAACATTTTACACGAGAGCGCTACCGCTTGCGCGTGATTGCCGGAAGAATAAGTCACCACACCACGCTTTTTCTGCCCAGGCGTGAGTTGTGAAATCGCGTTGTAAGCGCCGCGGAATTTGAACGCGCCAATCCGTTGCAGGTTCTCACACTTGAAGAAAACTTCCGCTCCCATCATTTCATTGAGAGTCCGCGAAGTGGCAACGGGCGTCACATGAGCCTGCCCACGCAAACGTTCGCGAGCCTCGCAGATTTTTTTAAAAACTTCAGATGACATCGACGCCTGACAGACTAGCAGCTAAGCAGCGCCAACGTCCACACCGGTCGCGCGCGTATTCAAAACCCGGCGCTGAGCTTCGTCGCGTCGCACGCGCGCCGGCGATGCAAACCAGGTTCTCCAACCTTCCGTCAACTCGATCCGAAACCAATCAATCATCGCCCAGCCAACGCGTTTGCCGGTTTCAAAACCGAAGTTGAATCCGGGCACCAAATAGCGCCGGCCGACGTTCGACTTTCCGCGCACGCCGCGCGCGCGTCGGTCACGAGCGATTGCGGCAAGTCGTCGATTATATTGCCGCATCAGCATGTAAACGGGATTGGCTGGCGCCGTTGAAAACACTGGTTCGAGAAAACTTTCCGTGCCACGCCGAAACGGCTGCGCCACCACGCCCATGTAATACAGACCGATATCCATCGCGAACGCCAACCGCATCAGATCGTATTCGCCCATGTAATCGTATTTATCCTTGTAGACGGCGCGGAACCAACGGTCGTAACTGCGGGCGAAGCGCATGTTATGCCGCACCAAACGCTCTTTGATACACTCGCCGTTCAACTGCGGGATGATCAGTTTCACCGTCGAGATAGTTGTAAACGAAACCCAATCCATTCCCGGACTGTAAAACGGATCAAGAAAGGCCGACGCGTCGCCGACCAGCGCGAAGCCGTCTCCGGCGAACACGTTGCTCACGTAGGGCAAGTTCTTGCGCCAATGCACGTCGCCTTCGAGCCACTGCGAATCGCACATGATCTCGCGACCGACCGGATGTTCGCACAAAAACTTTTTCAATCGTTCTCCGAGCGAGCCGCCTTCCGGGATCTGCACGGTGCGTTGATCGAACACCACGCCGATACTGGTGTCCCCGCCCTTAAGTGGAATCAGCCAGGCCCACCAGCCATCGCCGACCAGATGATTCGTCGCCGTGGTGCGAGTTCCGAAACAGGCCTGGCGCCACTTCGGAAATTTCTCAGCCAGTTCGCGCCCGTCCCAATCCTTCACGCCGCGCCAACGCGACCACAGTGCAGCCGTCGGGTGTTCGGTATTCGGCTTAAGCCATCCATTTTTGCGTGCCAGCAACGCGCCGACACCTGAGGCGTCGATCACCCAACGCGCTTCCACTGTTCGCAACTCGCCGTTGACCTTGGCATGTACTTTCTGCACGCCCCCGGATTTCAACTCAACATTCTGAACGTCTGCCGGACGCCAAAGCTCCGCACCCGCGGCACAAGCGCGATTCAACACTTCCTGGTCAAGCACCGAGCGGTCCACCTGAAATGCCGGCAATCGCGCCAACGATAATCCACCGACTTCGCTGCATTGATCGAGCGATTTGGTGTGTTCGTTAAAAAACCAAAACCGCATCCCCTGTTTCACGAGATGCGATTCGTTCAAGTGCTGCGTCAGCCCGAGAACCCTAGTGAGGAAATAGCCGCTGACCTCAACCGTCGCTTCACCCACGCGTCGCCCGAACGCTTCCGACTTCTCCATCACGAGAATGCGCAGGGTCGGCTTCTCGCGCAGGAGTAGCAACGCCGCTGAAGCTCCGGCTAAAGCACCGCCGATAATGGCCACGTCATACCTGTGCGATTGGGGTTGCATGAGTTCCTTCTATCACGTTCCCACCTGCTCGGCAATCAGGGGTGAAAACCTTATATTGACAACCAACGACTGACCACGGACAACTGACAAACATTTATGAGCCAACTTTCCAACCAGGTTGCTGTTGTTACCGGAGCCGGTCGTGGTATCGGTCGCGCTATTGCTTTGAAATTCGCAGCTGAAGGCGCGGACATCGTCTGCGTCTCGCGCAGCGCGGAAAACGCTGAGAAAGCCGCCGATGAAGTCCGCGCCACTGGCCGCAAAGCCTGGGCGCATGCCGTCGATGTTTCCGATACTGCTACTGTCGCGGCGGCCGGCGAAAAGATTTTAGCCGAAGCCGGCAAAGTCGACATCCTCATCAACAACGCCGGGGTCACCCGCGACGGCTTGCTCATGCGCATGAGCGACGCCGATTGGGACGCAGTGCTCGACACCAATTTGAAAGGCGCGTTTTCTTTTACGAAAGCGTTCACCCGCGCGTTCCTCAAACAACGTTCCGGCCGCATCATTAATATCGCGAGCGTCATCGGCCTCATCGGCAATGCCGGCCAGGCCAACTACAGCGCCAGCAAAGCCGGCCTGATCGGTTTCACCAAAGCGTGCGCCCGCGAAATGGCATCACGCGGCGTGACCGTTAACGCCCTCGCTCCCGGTTTCATCGAAACCGACATGACCAAAGTCTTGAAGGAAGAAATGCGCGCCGAGTTGTTGAAGCACATCCCGCTGAATTGCTTCGGCCACCCCGACGACATCGCCAATGCCGCGCTCTTCCTCGCCAGTCCTGCCGCCCGTTATATCACCGGCCAGGTGCTGACCGTCGACGGTGGCATGGTCATGTCCTAGAAGTGAAACGTATACGTCGCCACCGCCGCGTGGTTGTTGGCCATACTCCCATTCAAAAACACCCCGAGATATTTGTAACCGATTCCAATCTCTTGATTTGGCAATAGCAAATACCGCACGCCTCCCATCGCTTGAACCGCGCCGTCGATTGCGCTGCTACTTCTATTCCCACCCATCACGTTATCGATCGCGTGCTCGTGCAACCCGCTAAAAACCCCGCCGCCACCGCCACCCACATAAAACGACCATCTCGGCGCTGGATGACAAACCAACACGCCATTCACAATAAACGGCAGTTGAAAATAATACCCTTGCAGGGCCGCCGACCGCGCGACGCCACCAGCCATGCCTGAAATGTTATTCAGCGAATTCACCAACGCGCCCGTTTCAAACTCCAGCCCGACACTCGTCTTCCCCATCAACGGCACCATGTATCCGACTGACGCAGTGCCACGCACGCCCGGATGCGTCGAAAGCGTTCCTGAAATACCACCGACCGACGCTGTGATATTCTGCATGACATTCGCGCCCGCGTTCGCATGCACATAAAACCCCAGCAACGAATCATCACGCTGCTGCTGCGCGCGAGCGCTCGCAGCCAGGGCGAGAGCCGTAAGAGTGGTTGCGGCAAAAACATTCAGCAATTTCATAGATGCTCCCTCCCTGTTGGTATGTTGCCCGTATTAAAACCCGATGCGGCATTCAAAACCGCGTAAGCCACTCTCAAACCAAATTCAGTCCTGTCAACCAGCCGTTCAGGTGCGGGATTCGACTATGCCTCCTGTCCAGAACGCCAGTTTCCAACCGGCGTTGTCCCCTGATCGGCCTTCCAGCCCGCTTGTCCCAACATGAATCCGCCGCAATGTTTACATCATTGCGGCGGCTCTTTATTTGAGATTTGAAATCTGAAATTTGAAATCTTAGAAATGAAACGTATACGTCGCCACCACCGCGTGGTTGTTGACCGTATCCGTATCTTTCACAAACACCGCGAGATACTTGTAAGCGATGCCGACCTCGCTGCACGGATTCAACTGATAACGCGCGCCGCCCATCGCCTGGAAAGCGGCGTCCGTCTCCTCGCTATCCGCGTCCACTTCCACGTCATTGATGCGATGGAAATGCAACCGGCTGTAAACCCCACCGCCGCCGATGCCCGCATAAAACGTGAACCTCGGCACCGCATGACAAACCAACACGCCATTCACCAGGAACGGCAATTGATAATAATAACCATCTAGATCATCCGTCGTAGTGATGCCTGGCGACGTTATCGTGCGCTTATCCAACGCGTTCACGATTGCTCCCGTTTCAAACTCAAGTCCAATACTCGTCTTCGACGCCAGCGGCACCGTGTAGCCGACGCTGAGCGAGATGCGTTCACCGACATCGGTTTTCAACTTCGCTTCCGCATCGCCGAACGACGCTTTGATGTCGCCCAAAATATTCACACCGATGCCCGCGTTCGCATAAAACCCATTCAACGGATCTTTATAATAATTGGCCTGCGCCCGAGCTGATACAGCCAGTGCGAGAGCAGTGAGAGCGATTGCACTAAATACATTTAGAAGTTTCATTGGTAGTAATCCTGTTCGTTGTTTGTTCCAGACCGATGCGCGTATCAAATGCGCGGCCACCATTCTCAAACTTTAGCGGCACCTGTCAACCAACCAAATTGTGGCCACAGAAGCAGACGTTGGTCAGGTCGCGCCCATTCACCAAAAATGTCACAGCAAACGGCCAGAATCCCACGTAATCGCGCCTCGCACAAAAAATTTCATCGGAATGTTTCTACTTCCGGCAACTTCCTTCTACTTCCGGCAATTAGTTGCCAAGTGGAGAAAATTAGGAGAAGGAAATGTTTCTACTTTTACCAAAGGCCGAACGTCGGCCTCGCAACGCGGACTCCGGAAGAAAATATCACGGAAAGTCGCACATTGCCCCACATTCCCGCACATTGTCACACTTTGGTGGGAATTAAGTTGCACATTGGTGCAGTTTTCAAAGAACGAACCCGGGAAAGTCGCACATTCGCGACCGCCCCTAGGGCCGGTAAGGACCGACAGCCGAAGGAATTATAGCGTGAAGCTACGGCGTGTCAACGTCGCGTAGCAAACACCTCAGGGTTTCCCGAAGATTTGCCTGGATCCTTGCCTCATCCGCGCTTGAACCCTCTCGACTGACTCCCAAAGGGATATTTACACAGGCTGTGATGGAGAAGAACGCGCTGCCTGCGCCATTTCAGCAACAATCCGCCCGAAGTCCTCCAAACCGGTGGATGGAACGATGACGTTGTCGCGGCGACCGTTGACATCCTCGGTGATGCGCAGAAAACGACCGCGAGGATTTTCCTTCAGGGTGAGTATGAAGGTCTTGCGCTCGATCTGGATAGTTACCCTTTGAAGGGTGTCCTCCTCAACATACGGCTTTTGGGGTCCCGATTGATAGGAGCGTTCAGCACTATGGGAACGCGCCTTATAAGCGGGACGCAATGAGGAGTTTGAGTGTTCGTTCGATAGCATATAGCCCTTCGCTTTTTGTCTCCGGTATTCTCTTGACAGCAGGAACGTAACTGTGAGATCGCACAAGGGCTATCACTCAAATGAGTGACTATGTGGCGGATTCCACAGGTGGATTCTCATTCAAGAAAGCAGCATTTCAGCATGCTAAGGGCCCGGTTAAACCGGCCTGAACTGCAAACCGCTCTACGGTTTCCCCTGCGCATCGGAGATCTTTGTTCCCACCTCAGAAGCAAGTTTGACTACTGCAGCATTAGGATCTTCCTTCAGCGCTACAATTGCCGAAAGAGCGGATTTTGCATCAGGACCAATTTCCCCCAGAACTCCAAGCGCCTCCCGTTGGGTTTGGGAATAGTAATAGGATTGGTATTTTGACCGGTCCAATGCGTCGACGAGAATTGGCACGACAATCTTAGCATCGCGATGTTTGAGCCAATGGATTTTTGCAGCGTCAACCCGAACACTGACATTGTCATCGCGAAGCAGAGCGCCTTCATTTAAGTCGGCGGTTGGGCGTTTTACAGCGACATCCGCCAACAATCCGGCGGCTTGAATACGATAGTAATCCTCGCTGTAGCCCAACCCATCGCGACAAACTTTAACGCACTTTTCTGTCGGATAACCAAGGTCGAGCATGGCAGGAAGAAGCAGCATGCGGATAAAAATGCGTTTCGATTTTTTTTCGGCGAAGGTCCGCAGGATCGACAAAGCTTTGGCCCGTTCCGGATCCTTTAGATTCATTTTTTGGAACAACCCCGCGGCTTGAAGAATATTCTC
Source organism: uncultured Verrucomicrobiae bacterium (assembly GCA_963702845.1). GTDB lineage: Bacteria > Verrucomicrobiota > Verrucomicrobiia > Limisphaerales > Palsa-1400 > JAICXV01. Next base: position 4,213,675 of record OY969763.1, read on the forward strand.
CTCGTGCTCGTTGACACCCTGGCCGCCCTCGTCACCCCCCGAAGAGAATGACGCAAACTGGTTCAACACCGTTCCCAAAGCTTTGAAAACCATATCGAACGATTCTTTAGAATCCCTTTTCCAGGTCCCACAGCGCACTGGAACAATTGATAATCACAGCGCTGCTGGTCGAGGAAGACCGCGCCAGTTTTAGAGCCGACACGACTTCGGGACTATTTACGCCAAGTTCGCCCAATGATCGCGCGGCCCGCGGCTGCATCTGCGTCAATGGGCTTTTTAACGCCGCCAGCAGCACTTTCGTCGTGCGCGGGGAAGGCGGCTTAACCGTACCGGCGATCATAACAATGGAGTAACTTGCGAAGTTGGTAGGATAATTTTCAAAAACCTCGTCGAGCCGGTTACAGATATCCGCATCGAAGCCGATTTCCGAAAGCGCCATCATCACACCATTCACTTCTGTTGGGTTGTTTTCGTTCAGAATCGCAACGAGCTCGGGCACAGCCGGACGAGCGCTCGGGCCAAAACTTTCCAACACCTGACAAGCCGTCCAGCGACGTTCGGTCAACAGGTTTGGGTCGGGAAAAAACGAAAAACGTTTGGCGACTTTGGGCCATTTAGCTTTTATCCAAAGCAAGGTGCGAACCGACGCGCTGTTTTTTTCCCGCAACACAGAACGCAGTAAAGGGATGGCCTCCGGCCCGAGTTGCCGGATTTTAAGTAGATCAGGATTAGCCCAGCGTTCTGAGAGCGTTATCTTTGAAAGACGATCCAGCGCCGGGCGCATCACATCGTCGGGAGTCGGTCGGAAAAACAGGTATCCTCCCAAAATCAACACCAGCACAGCCGCGACAATCCACCACAGCCGACGAGAACGAACTTGAATTAACGATGATCCACCCGCCACTTCAGCGCACAATTACAGCTTGGATTACGAATTGCAAGCTACAGGTGGCACTCACCTTGATCCGAAACAAAACGGCTCGGTCCATGGTGTTGAAATATTTCAACAAGCTATCAGAGCATCCCGTTTTCTGTCTCTCGAATTCCGGCAAGGACCGGCGGTCGAAAGGATTATAAAGTGCATCGGCGGCTCGTCAATGTAGTGTAGGTAACCAGGAGTTAACTGCCACCACTCTTTTTATTCGCATTGTCTCACGCCTCCGCCGTCTTGACTCTCAACCCTCAACCATCAACTCAGTCGGGGTTCAGCAGTAGGACAATTGGTCGTGGACATCGCAGCCCACGAGCAATCGTTTATCTTTGACAGACCGACCACAAGGCAGTGCAATCACCTCAGGAGGAACCTATGCGATTTCGAAAGCTTTTTATCCGGCGCGGATTCACCGCAATCGAACTAATGGTTGTTATCGGCGTAATCGCGGTTCTCACGGCGATCTTACTTCCAACGTTGGCTCGTAACCGCGAAAAGTCGAAACGCATCCAATGCGTCAGCAACCTGAAACAAATCGGTACTGCCTATCGAATTTGGCCCGAGGTTTCGGACAAGTATCCAGCGCAGACTGAATTCAGCCGAGGCGGATGGCAAAATTACCTGGAACAGACAAACTCCGGCCAATATTGCTGGACGAACTATGCGCTCATGCGAAACGAGCTCGGGGGGTCACCATTGATTCTCACCTGCCCTGCAGACGAACGTCAACCGGCGCCAAACTTCGGCACCCTCAGAAACACGAATGTCTCTTACTTTGTCGGAGCCGATGCAAACGAGAATTGGCCGTTGTCGATATTGGGCGGCGACCGCAACCTCGCGCGCGGTCGGACACCAAAGGAGGACTATGGCTTTTCTAAGCCAAACGGCGAAGGCAATGATGTTTGGATAAAAACAAACTCCGCGATCGACCCGATTTGCTGGTCGCTCAAGATGCATTCCCACGGTGACACAAACGGAGCGGGCAACATTCTGTTAGGCGACGGCAGCGTTCAGCAATTGTCCTCGGCCAACTTCCGCACCGACTTTCAAACAAACGCCGCGGTGGCGTCGGGATACAATCCAGCTGAACAACATCAGATTTCATTTCGGCTAATCTTCCCTTGAAAGGTTTTTCGGTTTCCAATCCGTGTTTCATCAGTGGCTAAAAACCCACCCAGCAACCTTCGTGCCTTGGCGTCGTATTGGCTGAATTTAGTGCAGAAAAAGTGCTGCTTCTTTCCCTCCTTTCCTTGGCTTCCCTACATTTTTTTACGAGTAGCACCTTTATGTCATCATCACTCGCATTATGCGAACGATACAACATAAAGAATACAGTAAGCCGTTAACCGAAGGTCTCGCTCAACAAAGCGCGGCTCACCCAACCCTTGTCTGCTACTCGCGACCACCCGTAGCTGCAAAGTGTCTCGGTTCGTCATCACTCAGTCTCAGGACGTCATCACACGTCCTCGGTTGTCATCACTTGTCACGACTTGTCATCACATTTGCCCAATAGAAATAAATTCCCATAACCACCCTATGTACACCGAAACGATTATTAACGAGCCAATTACAACCGCCGCACCATCTGAAACGAACTGCGTCGTTGCCACCATTTCAACTCCGTCCATTGTGCCAGCTCCGGAGTTACCAAAGCCTTCCACTTGGAGTTTGAAGTTTGAAGGTTCCCCGTCCTCACTTTCACTTTCACTTTACGCGCACAGCCGCTATGTTGCCCCTCCTGTGACAAAACCGCTCGTCATCGCCGGTCGCCAATTCAGGTCCCGACTCTTCGTCGGCACCGGCAAATTTTCGTCGCCCGAACTGATGCGCGACGCGCTCGAAGCCAGTGGCGCGGAAATCGTTACCGTGGCCCTGCGTCGCGCCGACCTCTCGGGCAAAGGCGATCCGTTCGCCAATATTTTGGAATTCGTTGACCCGAAACGTTTCCTCGTCCTTCCCAACACAAGCGGCGCGATGAACGCCGAGGAAGCCGTGCGCCTGGCCAAACTCGCTCGCGCCGCCGGTCTGCCGAACTGGGTGAAGCTCGAAATCCATCCCGACCCGCGCTATCTCTTGCCCGACCCGGTCGAAACTTTGAAAGCCGCCGAGATTCTCGTCAAAGACGGTTTCGTGGTGTTGCCATATATAAATGCCGATCCTGTCCTGGCGAAACGTTTGCAAGACGTCGGCACCGCCACGGTCATGCCGCTTGGTTCGCCGATTGGTTCTAATCGCGGTCTCGAAACACGCGAGCAACTCCTCATCATCATCGAACAGGCCACTGTGCCTGTCGTGATCGACGCCGGTATCGGCGCGCCAAGTCACGCGGCTGAAGCGATGGAGATGGGAGCCGACGCCGTCCTGGTCAACACCGCCATCGCCATCGCCAACGATCCGTGCCGCATGGCGCGCGCGTTTGCCGCAGGCGTCCAATGCGGTCGCGACGCTTACGAGTGCGGTCTGCCCGGCGCGCAACTGAACGCCGCGCCGACGAGCCCTCTAACTGCTTTCCTTCAATGAAAAAGCGAGCCGAATCCACACGCCATTTGTCTGAAAAGCGAGTCACACAAATACTCGCCGCCGCACCGCGCACGCGCGTCTTTGTTGTTGGCGACGTCATGCTCGACCAATTCGTCTGGGGCAAAGTCGCGCGCATTTCACCCGAAGCTCCCGTGCCGGTGGTTGAATTCGAACGCGAAAGTTTCATTCCCGGTGGCGCTGCCAACGTCGCGCGCAACCTGGCCGACCTGAAAGTTTGCACACAGATTCTCGGAGCAGTCGGTCACGACGATGCCGCCGCCAAATTAAAAGATTTGCTCCGCGCCGGCCACATTGGTTGCAGCGGATTGCTTTCATTTGACGGCCGCGCGACTAGCATCAAAACGCGTATCGTTGCTCATCGACAACAGGTCGTGCGCATTGATCGCGAAACCCGCAGCGACATCGACTCGAAGCTGACCGATAAATTGATTAGCACCCTCGAAGGCGACTTGAGAAAAGCCGACGCGCTCATCATCGGCGACTACGCCAAAGGCACCGTCACGCAACGTTTGCTCGAGGAAGCCAAGCGCATCTGCCGCGCGCGCGGCGTGTGGCTGAGCGTTGATCCCAAGCCGTCGCACAAATTGGACTTGAGCGGCGTTTCGTTGCTGACGCCAAATCGCAAAGAAGCTTTCGAACTCGCCGAAATGGTTGATGACAACACAGGCGAAATTCCATCACGTGATCCGATTTTGCTGCGAGTCGCCGACAAACTTTTGCACGACCTGCACCCGGCGTTGCTGCTGATTACTTTGGGCGAACAAGGAATTTTGCTCTGCCAACGCGGCCAAAAACCATTTCACATCCCGACTGTCGCCCAGGAAGTGTTCGATGTTTCGGGTGCCGGCGACACGGTGATTGCGTCGTTTACGTTTGCCATCGCCGCAGGCGCATCGCCCATCGAAGCTGCCATATTCTCGAACCACGCCGCTGGTGTTGTTGTAGGAAAACTCGGCACGGCGACGGTGCAACCGGAAGAGTTGCTGGCCAGTTTTCAGTGGTAGATTGGAGCTTGTATGAGCACGAGGAAGATCACTGCCGCTGACATTCAAGCGATGAAAGGCCGCGAACGCATCGCCGCTCTCACTGCTTACGATTATGCGATGGCGCGCCTGCTCGACGACGCAGGCATACCGCTACTGCTCGTGGGCGATTCGCTCGGCATGGTTGTTCTCGGCTATCCGGACACGACGCACGTGACGCAGGCCGAAATGGAACACCACGTCCGCGCCGCCGCTCGTGCCAAGCCCAACGCGACTGCTCGCCGCCGACCTGCCGTATCGCAGTTACGAAACAGTTGAAGACGCAGTCAAAAACGCCAAAGCACTGGTCGCCGCAGGCGCTGAAGCAGTGAAGGCCGAAGGCGGTCGGAATATTCTGCCGCAAGTGAAAGCGATCATTGCCGCCGGCATCCCGTTCCTCGGCCATTTGGGAATGTTGCCACAACACGTGCTCGAAGAAGGCGGTTATCACATCAAAGGCAAACAGGAATCCGAACGCACCGATTTGCTGGCGGACGCCGAAAGCGTTGGCCGATGCGGGCGCGTTCGCGATCGTGCTCGAACTCGTCACCGGCACAGTCGCCGCGGAGATTACGGCTCAAATTCCGATTCCAACAATCGGCATCGCTTCAGGCCGCAATTGTGATGGCGAAATTTTGGTGACGACCGATCTGCTCGGCACGTCGCCCGACTACATTCCGAAGCACGCCAAAAACAACGCGCATCTGGGAGACCAGATGCGCATCGCGGTAACAGACTGGAAGAACAGCGTTATCTCAGTGCCTCGAAAATAAGCCGAAGATTTTGCGGCTCATCGGCCGTTCCGATTCCAGTCGAGCAACTCGTTTCTGAAGACGTTCGGTGCGGCGCTCGGTTCTCGCCGCTGACACGATTCTTCAAAATGCGGCCACCGAGATATCCGGTCGCCAAACTCGCGGCGAGCGTGCGCATCGGATGCGAGTGAACATTGCGCGCGACCGCAGCATTAAGGTTCGTTCGCTGGCGGAGTTCTTGCGGTCGTGCGCCGAACTTCCGCGCGTGTATGTTCAAAGCGTTTGCGCAATTCTGCGGAGCTCTCGTGATGGTCGCCGTTATGTCTATGGGCCTTTTTTGTCTTTCACATCGACCTTCGGTGCATAGCGTTTGCCGGTCAGTTCGCGCATCGTATCGATGGTCTGCTGCGGCGCGAGGCTCTTCGCGCTAAACGCCTTGATGCCTTTCATCAGGAACGCCAACGCCAATGAGCGCAACGAGGATTCCCATGCCGCCGATTCCCACTGCATAGGAAAGACCGGGATCCCACCCGAGTTTCGTGAATCCATAACCCGCCACAACGCCAATGCCGAGAAAGAGCAACTCCGCACCGATTAACGCGACGATTCCGCCCGCCGCCGCATAGATGGCGTTGCGCATCATTTTGGAAACTTTTTCCATGATCTCCGTTTTGGCGAGCTGAACCTCCTCGCGGATTAGTCGCATGACCTCGTGTCGCCAATGGCCGAGCAGTCCGAAAAATGAACTTCTGTGGGTCGTTTCAGTGGTTTCCATAAAAATCCTCCTGGACAAAACGTCACGCTAAAACTGGTCTTTTTCAAGGCAGGCCGACCTGAAAGAAAATCGGTAATTGCCCGATTACTGGAAAGGAATTTGCCCCATCGGTTTTTAAACAACGCAGGGTTTCGCGGGCGCGCTAAATTTGAACCGGGTGGAACCATGACGGCAAAAAAACTTCTCGGTATCGGCAAGCAAACTTTCAAATGTTTCGGTGAAGACAAGGCGATGCGCCTCGCCTCTTCGCTCGCGTATTACGCTATTTTTTCGATCGGCCCGTTGATGTTCATCATGCTCATCATCGCCGGGGCGATCTTCGGCGAGGACACGGTCAAACAGACATTGCATCAGCAAATCAGCAGCATGATGGGCGAGAAAGCCGGGAGCACAATTGAATCGATGATGAACGCGCGCAAGATTGGTGGCAGCGCTGTCACGACGATTATTGGAATGGTGACGCTGGTGTTTGGCGCGACCGGGGTGTTCGGCGAGTTGCAGGATGCGTCTGAACACGATCTGGGGCGTGAAAGCCAAACCGAACGCCGGAATTTGGACTTATTTGCGCAATCGGTTTTTGTCGATGAGCATGGTGCTTGGTCTGGGTTTCTTGCTCCTGATTTCAATGGTGTTGACCACGGTGGCGTAGGCGGCATCAAATAGTGTTGAGCGCGCATGTTCCATGTTCCACAGGCGATGGTGTGCGGGTTTAAGCGCGTCGGTCAGTTTCGTTGTCGTCGCAATTTTCTTCGCGTTGCTCTTCAAGTATTTGCCTGACGTGAAGGTTCGATGGAGACCGATTTGGCTGGGCGCGATCGTGACAGCGGCCTTGTTCACTATTGGTAGATATTTTTTGAGCATGTATCTGGGCAAGCAGGCGACGAGTTCGAGCTATGGCGCTGCAGGTTCTGTCGTCGTGATATTGCTGTGGGTGTATTACGCGTCGGTGATAATGTTCCTTGGCGCGGAGTTCACGCAAGGCTTATGCGAACGAAACGGGAGGCGATGCAACCGGACGAATACGCCGTGCGGACCGACCAGGACGCCAACGGCCAACCGAAACGCCGAGGGCAAGGTGAGCGCGAGAAGGTTGATGTTCGACCGGCAAGCTGTCGCACCAGTCGCGCCGATGGTTGCATTTGCTGTTGGCTTGGGCGCAGCGTTCGGGTTCCGGCGGCAAGCGCTAATTTGCTGTAGTTCTAGGCGACGGTTTAGTAAATGTTTGCGCGTGTCGCGACCACCGAAACTCGAAAAAATTTCATCCGTTGAAGCGCTGAAGTCCGCCCGCGAAACGCGCGGCCTGCTTGTTGCCGCAGGTGCATTGGACAAGCACTGCGGAATTTTTTCAAAGCTTATTTCCAGGTCGCACGGCTGCGGTCGATTGCTGACACGAAAACGTTCGATGTCGCAGGCCGGACCGTGCTTGCAAATCCTGCAAAAGAATGGCGTCAAATGCATTCAGCCGTACATCTTCACCGACCCAAAATTTTACGCCGCTTACAATTATGTGGAGGAACTCGAACACGAGTTGAAGTCGCACGATGCGGTGCCGGTGGCCGTTGGCTCCGGCAGCATCAATGACGTGACAAAGCTCGCGTCGCACCAAAGTCGGCCGACAATACATGGCGGTCGGCACAGCTGCTTCGATGGACGGCTACACCGCTTCCGGCGCGTCGATCACTTACAAAGATTCCAAGCAGACATTCGGTTGTCCTGCTCCGTTGGCTGTTTTGGCTGACACAGAAATTCTTGCGCCGCGCGCCGCGCGAAATGACGGCCTCGGGTTACGCCGATCTTGTCGGCGAAACTGACTGCCGGCGCAGATTGGATCGTTGCCGATGCGCTCGGAATCGAAGCAATTGACACAACGGCTTGGCGATTGGCTCAAGCGGGTTTGCGCGATGCTTTGGGAAGTCCGGATGAAAATTTCGCGCGGCTGACGCTGCATGCGATTGGCGGTGTTGACCGAAGCATTCATGCTCGGTGGTTTCTCGATGCAATGGAGCAACACCAGCCGCCCGGCGTCTGGCGCGGAACATCAATTCAGCCATTTGTGGGACATGCAACATCACACCCACAAGGCAAAGCACCGTCGCACGGGTTCAAAGTCGGCGTGGCCACAGTGACAATCACTGCGCTATATGAATATTTGCTGACTCAACCGATCGAGAAATTGGACGTCGAGGGTTGTTGCGCGAAGTGGCCGAGTCTTGCGGAATTCGAAAAACAAATCCGCACACGTTACGCAGCGGAAAATTTTGTCGAAAAGTGGTGGAGGAATTTCGTGCGAAATATCCGACGCCTGAAATATCTGCGCGAGCGGTTGAACAAACTGCGTTCGCAGCCTGGCCGCAGATCCGCGAGGAAATCCGCCAGCAATTGATTCCTGCAGCAGCAGTTAAAATCGATGCTGCAAAACGGTCGGCGCTCCAGTTGAACCGGAGCAAATCGGAATTACCGCGCACGCGTTTGCGCGACAGCTTCGTGCAGGCGTGGTATATTCGCCGACGATTTACCGTGCTCGACGTCATTTACCAAACGCAACTCGCTGACCAGTGTCTTGAACATTTGTTCGGCGCGAACGGCGCCCTTGCGCGCATGAACCCGCAGACCGGAACATACGATTACTGCACCATCACCTGGGTCAACAACGAATTCCGCTACTGGCAACGCCGCATCCTCATCACTAGCCTGGTCGGTTACGCGTTTTTTTATCTCGTTCGCAAAAACATCAGCTTCGCGATGCCTGGCATCAAAGCACAACTCGGGCTGACCAAAGCTGATCTCGGACTTTTCCTCACGTTGCACGGCGTTGTATACGGACTTTCGAAATTTCTTAACGGGTTTGTCGCGGATCGAGTGAATGCCCGATGGTATATGGTCATCGGGCTTGTTCTTTCTGCGGCGATGAATATTTGTTTCGGGTTCGGCTCGGCCGCGGTGACGCTTGGGCGTTTTTTGGGTGCTCAATGGCTGGTTCCAAGGGATGGGTTTTCCACCGTGTGCGCGATTAATGACGCACTGGTTTTCGCCAAAACAACTCGCAACAAAAATGTCGATTTGGAACACGTCGCATTCGTTCGGCGCCGGGGCGGTGGCGATTTTTGCAGGGTATCTCGCGGCTTACGGATGGCGCTATATGTTTTTGGGTGCCCGGTGGACTGGCGATCGTAGCCGCAGATTGTGATGGCGTTCCGACTGCGCGACACGCCGCAATTCGGTTGGTTTGCCGGAATTGCCCGACACGCACATCGCGGATGCCGGGCCGGAAGATACAAACCGATTTTAAACGATTCATTTGGCGTCAGGTCCTGACGAATCCCGGAATTTGGGTTTTTGCGGTCGCGAACTTTTTCGTCTACGTCCTGCGTTATTCGATTCTTGACTGGGGCCCGACTCTGCTGGCAGAAACGAAAGGCGTGAAACTACAGGAAAGCGGCTGGATGATTGCGGCGTTCGAAGCGTCTGGCGTGGCTGGAATGTTGTTGAGCGGTTGGATCACGGACAGGGTTTTCGGCGGACGCGGGGCGCGCACGTGTGTGTTTTGCATGTTCATGGCATCGGTTTCTGCACTGGCATTTTGGTATGCCCCGTCTTCGACGCTCGTCAACGCGGTCTTGCTGGGATGCGCGGGATTTTTCATTTACGGTCCGCAAGCGCTGGTGGGCATTTGCGCTGCCAATCTCGCGACCAAAAAAGCCGCTGCAACGGCAGTTGGTTTCACAGGCGTCTTCGGTTACTTGAGCACGACGCTTTCCGGTTGGGGCCTCGGCAAATTGGTCGATTCGTTCGGATGGCACGCCGGTTTTCTCGCAATCATTGCATTCGGCATCGTCGGCACGGCAATCTTCGCTTTAGGCTGGAACCTGAAACCACACGGTTACGCAAACACGCCAACGCACTAGTTTTTCTTTTCGGAATCGCAGACAGGGTTCACAATGCGCCTGCCGCAATGTTAAGCACGTTGCGCATCAAAAATCTTGCCCTGGTCAGCGACCTCACGCTGCACCTCCAGCCCGGCTACAACGTCATCACTGGTGAAACCGGCGCGGGGAAGTCGATCATCATCGGTGCGCTCAATCTAGTGCTTGGTCAACGCGCTGATCGCGATGCGATTCGTGCCGGGGCGGATCAATGCTCGGTCGAAGCGGTGTTCGAAATCGGAAAGCGCAAAGTCGATCGATACACTGCTGGAGGATAACGGCGCGGAACCGTGCGCCGATGGCCAACTTATCATCAAACGAACGTTCAGCGCGGCTGGTTCGAATCGCCAGTTCATCAACGGTTCGCCCACCACTTTGCAAACCCTCGCGCTGCTCGGTGAGCACTTGGTCGACATGCACGGACCGCACGAGCATCAATCGTTGTTGCGACAACGCAGTCAGTTGGATGCGTTTGGATGGATTTGCCGGACTGTTGCCATTGCGCAAGGAATTCGAGTCGGCGGCCCGTTTATGCCGCACGATCGAAGGGGACAAGTCCACCTTGATCGTCGACGAGCAAACTTACGCGCAGCAACTGGATCTTCTTCGATTTCAAACGAACGAAATCAGCGCTGCGCGTTTGGAGCCCGGTGAAGGAGCGGAAGTCGAACAGGAGTTTCAACGGGCGAGCAATGCCGCGCGCCTTCTTGAACTTACCCAAGCCGCACTCGACGTCCTAAGCGAAGCGGATAACTCGCTGCTCACTCAATCTGCCGAGATCGGCCGCAATCTTCAGGAACTGCAACGGATTGATTCCGGCGCGACTGAAGTGCTCGGCGCGCATGAACAAGTCACGTCGTCCTTGCGAGAACTCCAGGCGGCACTCGGCCATTACTCGGAACGCATTGACGTCGATCCCGCTCGCCTGCGCGAACTGGAAGCACGCGTCGACCTGTTGCACAGCCTGAAACGGAAGTACGGCCCGAAGCTCGAAGATGTGATTGCATTTGGCGAGTCAGCGAAACAGAAGCTGCAAAATCTGGAACAGCGCGATGTCGAACTGGAGCGCCTGAATTCGCAGTTGATGAAAGCCAAGAAGGAAGTCTTGCGAATCGGGCGCGAGCTAACGGCTCAACGCAAAAAGGCCATACCGAAATTTGCCAAAGCGGTGACCAAACAGTTGAACGATCTCGGCTTTGCACAAAGCCAATTTGACGTAGCGCTCACATCGGCCTCCGACGGCGAAGATGCCATTGAATTTCAGTTCGCGCCTAACCCTGGCGAACCGCCCCGACCGCTTCGCGCGGTTGCCTCATCGGGAGAACTTTCTCGCGTGATGCTGGCGCTCAAAACAGTCCTGGCTTCCGAAGATCAAATCCCGGTGCTCGTATTTGATGAGATCGACGCGAACGTCGGCGGCGAAACCGCCGGTGTTGTCGGCGAAAAAATGTTACAGATTGCGCACACGCACCAGGTAATCTGCATCACGCACTTGCCACCGGTTGCTGCCACAGCTTCGACCCATTTTGTTGTCTCCAAACGCCAACACGAAGGTCGCACGATTTCGGAAATTCATCTTCTAGAACGCGCTCAACGTGTCAATGAAATCGCCCGCATGCTCGGTGGCCAAAGCGAAGCCGCGCGCAAACACGCGCAATCGCTGCTGGGTTAAAAACTTATTAAAATGTTAATAAGTCCGGGCTTTTTTTGCGCAAAAACAAATGTGGTGGTTAAAAAGTGACAGCGCTGCGTGCGCGACTCTAACCATTTTTTAATCCCTCAGCTGCCTTCGCATTTTCTTCTAGGGGAAATCACGAGTTGGCATTGCCGGTGCTAAGAAGGCTTCAACTTGAAGCGCCGGTGCATTGCTGCGCGCCACACGCAAAACCATATGAAGAAAATCGAAGCTGTCATCAAGCCGTTCAAACTGGAGGAAGTTAAAGATGCCTTAAGTGATATGGGCATCGAAGGAATGACGGTGACCGAAGTGAAGGGCTTTGGCCGTCAAAAAGGCCACACCGAAATCTATCGTGGAAGTGAATACACGGTCGACTTCCTGCCAAAAATCAAACTCGAAATCGTTCTGCCGGATGACCTGGCAGCCCAGGCGGTTACCGCGATCGTCTGCGCCGCGAAAACCGGGAAGATCGGTGACGGAAAGATTTTTGTTTCAAATGTCGAAGAGGCCATTCGAATTCGCACTGAGGAAAAAGGCGCAGAGGCCGTGTAACGCAAACCAAAAACTAAAACTACCAAGATGAAGAAATATCTAGCACTCGCAACGATTCTGGCTGGCTTAACCATCGGCGCATTCGCCCAAGCGCCGGCAGACACCAATGCCGCTCCACCCGCTGCCGCGCCAGCTTCAAATAACGACCCCGGCGGCGGCGCCACGGGAACGATTGGCGACGTCGGTGGCTCCGGCGGATCTTATAGTTATCCTGGGTTTCAAGTCAGTGCTCCTACGCCGCTAAGCGACGACGACAAAAAGGACACGAATAAAGTCGCCGCGTTCAACGATGCCACTAAAGCTGCGGCAGATTATACGGCGCAAACCAAAGTTGAACCGCTCGCGGTGAAACTGGCTGACGCAGTCGGTCACAACCGCATCTCGATCAACTTCGTCTGGGTGCTGATCACCGGCTTCATGGTCATGTTCATGCAAGCTGGTTTCGCGCTGGTTGAAACCGGTCTTTGCCGCGCCAAAAATGCCGCGCACGTCATGACGATGAACATGCTGATCTATCCGCTCGGCATGTTGGGTTTTTGGTTGTGCGGCTTTGCATTCATGTTCGGTGGCGTTGGTACGCCCGGCGCCGGAACGCTCGGTTCCTGCACGAGCTTGAACCATGAAGTCACCTGGACGCTGTTCGGAAAACCTTTCGGTATCATCGGTTGGAAAGGCTTCTGCCTCTCCGGTGATACCTACGATGTCGGTTTGTTCACCCTGTTCCTCTTCCAGATGGTGTTCATGGATACCACTGCAACGATTCCCACTGGAGCAGCTGCAGAACGTTGGAAGTTCTCCTCCTTCTGCCTCTACGGCTGTTTCATCGGCACCGTTATGTATCCCTTATTCGGCAACTGGGTCTGGGGCGGCGGCTGGTTGTCGCAGCTCGGTGTGAATTTCGGTTTAGGCCACGGCCACGTGGATTTCGCAGGGTCATCAGTTGTTCACTTACAAGGAGGTGTCATTGGATTGATCTTCGCGTGGCTGATCGGCCCTCGTCTCGGCAAATACAATAAAGACGGCAGCATCAACCCCATGCCGCCGCACAACATTCCTTACGCGATTCTTGGCACGTTCATTCTCGCGTTCGGTTGGTTCGGATTTAATCCTGGTTCAACTCTCGCCGGCACGGACATGCGCATGGCCGTCGTTGCAGTGAACACGATGCTCGCTTCTGCCTCGGGTTGCATGGCGTCGGTTGTCTGGATGTGGTGGTTCCGCACCAAAAAACCAGATCCGAGCATGGCCTGTAACGGCATGCTCGCCGGCCTGGTCGCGATCACTGCGCCTTGCGCATTCGTCACCGCCGGTGGCTCATTAATCATTGGGTTGATTTCCGGTATCCTTGTCGTCGAATCAGTCTTCTTCTTCGACAAAATCAAAATTGATGATCCGGTTGGCGCGATCTCCGTCCACGGAATCAACGGCGCTTGGGGTTGCCTCGCGCTTGGATTGTTCAGTGACGGCACCTACGGGCAGGGCTGGAATGGTGTGCACTGGTTCAAATTGCTCGACGGCACCTACAAAATTCTGGATCCGTCCGCCGCACCGAAAGGTGCGATCGAACAAGGCATCCTCGGCACCTTCTACGGTGGCGGCATGAGCCAATTCTGGGCCGAATTCGTCGGCGTCCTCACTTGCTTCATCACACTGTCGATCCTGTCGCTGATTGTTTACGGACTTGTTGCTCTGATAACAAAGGGCCAGCGCGTTTCCCCCGAAATGGAATTGGACGGTTTGGACGTTCCGGAAATGGGTGTCGCTGCTTACTCCGGTATCGTGATGGACAAACAATCTGAAACTCCGATGTCGAAAGGCTACGGATCGTCACCTCTACCAGCAAAAGCTCCGAAGGATTCGGTCAATGCTTGATTAACCACCCCACCCTCCCGGTTGCGCTAAGTAAAACCAAATGGCGCAACCGGGGTCTGGGGCGGAGGTAAAATATGAAAATGTTTGAAATATTCCAAATGTTCGGCGCAACGATCGTGGGCGGCGCAATCGGTTGGGGATTCGGCCTGCTCCAACAAGCCGCCACCCGCCACAATGAACGACTCCAAACCACCGGCAAACTTAACAAGGTCTGGTCGCTGATGCCCGGCTCGATGACGCGCGTCGCGTTTCTCCTGGTCGCGCTCGCACTCGTTCAGGTCGTTTGCCCGTTATTTTTCACGAGCACTGCGCAATGGGGTGTCTCGGCTGGCGTGATCGCCGGTTACGGCTGGACGCTGTATCAGAGCATGCGCGCGCGCCTCGCCGCCCGTGTTTAGTCCACTCCACTTTTTAACCTCAACAAAAACTACATTAATGAGCACTCCAAAGAGTGTAATTGATAATGCAAAGAAACAGGGCGCGAAGATGGTCGACGTGAAGTTCGTCGACACCTTCGGCACCGCGTTCTTGTTGAAAGGCGACGTGTTCACTGCCGACTTTTTGGAGATGTGGATCAGCCACAAACGCAAAGAGCACGACGCCCTGCGTTTGCGCCCACATCCCTACGAATTCTTCCTCTACTACGATGTGTAGTTCGTAGTTCAGGCGGAGTGCTAAACGCCCCGACGCTGTTCGTCGGGGCGTTTCTTTAATTTAATACCCCCAATGAATTACAGCGTTAGCCCCTGGATGATCCTGCCGTTCGGGCTGTTGCTCGGCATGATCGCGCTCGCGCCATTGTTCTTCTCGAGCTGGTGGGGCAAACATTACATCAAAATCGCCGTCGGCCTCGCAGCGGTAATGGTCCTCTACTATTTCTTCGGCTTGGGCGCAAAAATGCGCATCGTCGAAACGGCGCACAATTACATCAGCTTCATCGTTTTTATCGGGGCACTGTTCGTTGTTTCCGGTGGAATTCACATCCGGGTGAAAGGCGAAGCAACGCCGATGGCCAACGTGCTCTTCCTTGCCATCGGGGCACTGGTGGCAAACGCCCTCGGAACAACCGGCGCATCCATGTTGCTGATCCGGCCCTGGATTCGAATGAACCGCCATCGCATCACCGGCTATCATGTCGTGTTCTTCATCTTCATCGTCTCGAATGTCGGCGGCTGCCTGACCCCTGTTGGCGATCCGCCGTTGTTCATTGGTTACCTCATGGGCGTGCCCTTCTGGTGGGTGACAAAGCAATGCTGGCCGATGTGGCTGACAGGCGTCGGCGTTCTCCTTGCGATGTTCTACGCGCTCGACCTGCGCAATTACAAACATGCCAGCAAAGACGTTCGCGATCATCTCACTGCCCACGAAGAATGGCGCTTCGACGGCTTGCGCAATTTGATTTTCCTCGCGGTCATTTTCGGCGCTGTCTTTATCGAACGCATTCCGTTCCTGCGCGAAGCCTTGATGCTTGGCGCCGCTGCGGCTTCGTACCATTACACTCACGACACCGTTCACGAATCCAACGAGTTCACCTTTCACCCGGTCAAAGAAGTTGCAGTTCTGTTCCTCGGGATCTTTGCCACAATGATGCCAGCACTCGATTGGTTGCAGGCAAATGCCCGGCTTTTCGGCACTCCGACACCAACATTGATGTATTTCGGCTCGGGCGCGCTCTCGAGTGTTTTGGATAATGCGCCCACCTACTGGAGTTTCTTGAGCGCTTCCATCGCAACTTTGGTGAGTCCGGAAACCGTGGCCGGTGTTAAATCGGTCATCGCCTCCGGCGGCACTCACGCAATGGCAGGTTCGGATGTCGCTCAAACGTTCGCGGTGTTGCAGAAATTTCATCCCGTTGAACTCGCTGCCAAAAACCTCACGACCGAACACATCCAAGTCGCGAATCTGCTAGGGAACCCGTCGAGCAAGCTTTACGTCATCGCCGTGACCGTCGGCTCGGTCTTTTTCGGTGCGAACACTTATATCGGCAATGGCCCAAACTTCATGGTCAAAGCCATCGCCGACCAACAGAAAGTGACGACACCGGACTTCCTCAATTACATTTTCAAATACACGCTGCCCTTCATGGCCCCGATGTTGCTACTGGTCTGGTGGCTATTCTTCAGACAGTGAAGCGGTGGCCGGTTTTCATGCCGTTCGCATCTGAAATCATGAGTCGCAACGGCGTGGCAGTTTCAAAAATGAAGCTGTTCACGCACGGGTCGGCAACGTCTCAATACGCTGCTGCGACGGCGGCGGTCGCGGCTGCAACTGCCGGTGGTTTTATTTTCAATCCACTGATCGGCCCGCATTCGACCGCATTTATTTTCCTCCTGTTCGTGGTTGCGCTCGCGCTGTTTCTTGGACGCGGCCCAACGCTGCTGGCAGCGACTCTTAGTGCCATTTCCTGGGACTTTTTCTTTCTGCCACCAGTTTTTGCATTTCGCATCACGCACCTGGAAGACGCGATTTTGCTGGCGATGTATTTCGTCGTGTCGGTCGTGCTCGGGCAACTCACCACACGAATCCGCCGACAGGAAGCGATCGAGCGACGCCGCGAGGAAAGGGTCACGGCATTGTTTCTGCTAGCTCGAGATCTCACCGAGTCGAAAGACATCAACGAAATGCTCGAGAACGCCGCCAGTCATATCGAAAAGACCTTCGATGCCAAAGCCGCCGTTCTTCTCCCCGACCGCACCCAAAGGTTGAAACGTTACCCGTATCCCGCGGGCGCATTCACCATCGACGATCGCGATCGCCAGGTCGCCGCGCACGTTTTTGCCCACGGCAAACCTGCCGGCAGTTTCACCCAAAACATGCCCGTCATTGCGGCGATGTTTGTTCCGCTCGCGACGAGCAATGAAACCCTCGGCGTGATGGGCCTGAAGTTTTCTGACCCACTCGGTCCGAGCACCAACCAGAAAATTTTACTCGAGGATTTCAATCAGCAGATTGCCACGTCACTCGCTCGTCTGCGCCTGCGTGAAGTTTCGGAAAAAACAAAACTGCTCACCGAATCAGAGCGTTTGAGCAAGACTCTGTTGAATTCCGTTTCGCACGAAATCCGCACGCCAATAGCGGCCATTAAAAGCGCTGTCACCAATCTCGCCGAAATCAAAGACGCTCCTCTGTCAGAGTCCCAGAAACAAATGGTCGGCGAAATCCAGGAAGCCACCGAGCGGCTCGACCGCGTCGTTGGGAATGTTCTCGAAATCACGCGTCTGGAAGCCGGTCGCGTGCAACCAAAAATCAATTTGTGCGACGTGCGCGACTTGATTCAAGTCGCGTTGAAAGACGTGAAAAACAAAATGTCGGCGCACAAAATCACCGTCGCAATCACGCCGGATTTGCCACTCGTGCAATTGGATTTCGTTCTCACCCAACAAGCGTTGCACAACCTGCTTTCCAATGCCGCATTTCACACGCCGCCGGGCACCGCGGTGAACGTCGGAGCCCGCGTCGATGGCACGTGGCTCTTACTTACCATCGCCGACAACGGCCCGGGAATCCCGCCAGAATGTATCGCGCGAATTTTCGATAAATTTTATCGCGGCCCCAGCGCATTGGCTGGCGGAATCGGACTTGGCCTTTCAGTGACTGAAGGCCTGATTCTGGCGCAAAATGGCAATATTCAGGTCGAAAACCGGCCCGATGGCGGCGCACTTTTTACCATTCGTCTCCCAATCAACCGCAGCGCTGCTGCAATCAAATCGTGAACATCGAAACGCCCATCAAATCAAAGGTCCTCATCGTCGATGACGAATCGCAAATGCGCCGTTTGTTGCGCGTGTCGCTCGAGCGAAACGGGTATGAAGTGTCCGAAGCGTCCAACGGCAAACAAGCTCTGGCCGAAGCAGTGCGTACGCAACCGGACCTTGTCGTACTCGACCTCGGTTTGCCGGACAGTGATGGCATTGAAGTTTTAAAACGTTTGCGCGAGTGGACGCAGGCACCAATCGTTATCGTCTCCGTTCGCTATCACGAAGACGAAAAGATCAACGCTCTCGACAATGGCGCCGACGATTACGTCACAAAACCTTTCGGCACACGTGAATTGCTCGCCAGGTTGCGCGTGGCCGAACGTCACCGGAAAATTTCCACCGCCACGACGTCGTTTCATGCCGGTGCACTTTCCGTCGATTTCGAAACGCGCACAGTCAAACGCGGTGATCAAAAAATCAAACTGACCGCCACCGAATATTCAATTCTGCGCCTGTTCATTCAGCACGCCGGGAAAGTTCTGACTCACGGTCAAATCCTGCGCGCGATTTGGGGAACCGAAGACATGGAAAAAACTGGTTACCTTCGGGTCTACATGGCTTACCTCCGCGAGAAACTCGAAGAGAATCCTTCCGAGCCAACGCTGCTCGTGACAGAGCCGGGCGTGGGCTATCGATTGGTCATCGACGACCCAGCTCCTCATTAAAAAGGTGTTAAAAAAACGACAGTTCAAATCGTTCCAATTGTCGTTTTTTGCTCACCGCGGGCTTTCACACATCTTCCCCGAAAAAAATTTCAAATAATTAAAATCTTATTAAAACCGCGCCAGACTTGGTTTTAATACGATTTTAACATCCACCGAACCTCACTGGCACGGTCCACTGGTACTCCGGTTGCTATCCCTTCTTCAAAGGCTAAAGCTTTGTAAAAAACTATGAAGAAAATCGAAGCGGTCATCAAACCGTTCAAATTGGAAGAAGTGAAAGACGCTCTGGGCGATCAGGGCATCGAAGGCATGACCGTCACCGAAGTTAAAGGCTTCGGCCGTCAAAAAGGTCACACTGAAATTTATCGCGGCAGCGAATACACCGTCGATTTCCTGCCGAAAATTAAACTCGAAATTGTTCTCCCCGACGAACGTGTTGATGCGGCCGTCAAGGCGATCGTCACCGCTGCCAAAACCGGCAAAATCGGCGACGGCAAAGTTTTTGTTTCTGACATCGAGGAAGCAATCCGTATCCGCACCGACGAAAAAGGCGACTCCGCTGTTTAGCCCTCAACCACAGACTTTCTACTAATCAACCACATGAAAAACCTTGTCCTGAGCCTAACCATTGTTTGCGCGATCCTGATGCACGCCGTGCCGTCGTTTGCGCAAGCACCTGCTGCTACCAACGCGCCTGCTGCACCTGCGCTGAAAGATCCCTCGCTTGAACAGCGCATCACAGATCTCGAGGCCTATATCAACAACGGCGCGCGTGTGAACGCCGCGGTAACAAACATCTCCACGAAAGTCGGCGGGCCTGGCCCCGGCCACAATGCCTGGCAAATGGTTTGCACGGCGCTCGTATTGTTCATGACCCTGCCCGGCCTCGCCCTGTTCTATGGCGGCTTGGTTCGCAGGAAGAACGTGCTCTCTGTGCTCGCGCAATGCCTCGGCATCGCGGGATTGGTGACGATCCTTTGGTGGTTGTTCGGCTACAGCATGGCGTTTCATGCCGGTAAGCCTTACATGGGAACCTTCGACTGGGCGTTTCTCAAAGGCGTCGATTCGAATCCGAACACCGATTACAGCGCGTGGGTCTCGCACAACGTCTTCTCCATGTATCAACTGATGTTCGCGATCATCACACCCGCGCTGATCATCGGCGCGATTGCCGAACGCATGAAGTTCTCCGCGATTCTCCTGTTCGTCACCCTCTGGATGGTCCTCATCTACTTCCCGCTCGCGCACATGGTATGGGGCGTCGACGGATTGATGAACGGCGTTTGGAATGCAGACGCGAAGATTAAAGCCATCGACTTCGC
Organism: uncultured Verrucomicrobiae bacterium; assembly: GCA_963702845.1. Classification (GTDB taxonomy): domain Bacteria; phylum Verrucomicrobiota; class Verrucomicrobiia; order Limisphaerales; family Palsa-1400; genus JAICXV01. The sequence goes on from OY969763.1 coordinate 4,233,466, forward strand.
CGGCGGCACCGTCGTCCACATGTCCTCCGGTTGGTCAGCGTTGATCTTGTGCATGATCCTCGGCAAACGCCTCGGCTTCGGCAAAGAACCGATGCCGCCACACAGCATGGTGCTTTGTATGGTCGGCACGGGAATGCTCTGGGTCGGTTGGTATGGATTTAATGCGGGCAGCGCCGTCGCTGCTGACGTCATCGCGGCGAACGCGTTCACCACGACAACGATTGCAACCGCCGTCGCCTCGTTCGCATGGGCGATGGCCGAATACATCTTGCGGGGCAAGCCGAGTATTCTCGGTTTTTGTTCCGGCGCTGTCGCCGGCCTGGTAGTGATTACGCCAGCGTGCGGGTTTGTTGATGTCTCCGGCTCGGTAATTATCGGGATCTGCGCCGGTGTCATTCCGTTCTTCTTCGTCACCAAAGTGAAAGGTTGGCTCGGCTACGATGACGCGCTCGACACCTTCGGTGTTCACGCCGTCGGCGGAACCATGGGCGCGTTACTTACTGGGTTTCTCGCGACTGACAAAGTGAACGGTAACTTGAGCTTGATCGCTGACGCGGCCTCAGCCAATCCCGCCACCAAAAACGGCCTCGCCAAACTCGTCGCCAACGGCGGCCTTTGGGTCGAACAACTCAAGGCCATCGGCGTGACTCTCGCCATGGCAATTATCGGCACCGTCGTTATCGCCTACATCGTCAAAGCCACCATCGGCCTGCGCGTCAGCGATGAAGTTGAAACTGTCGGCCTCGACCTCGCCGAACACGGCGAAGAAGGCTATCACGGATAATTCCACCGTAGCCCTAAAGGTAGGGCGCTCGCTTCCGCGCGCGCCCTACCTCGACGGGCGAAAGCGGAAAACAAAACAGACAAACAACATGAGCACTCCTAAAAGCGTAATTGATAGTGCGAAGAAACAGGGTGCGAAGATGGTTGACGTGAAGTTCGTCGATACCTTCGGCACCTGGCAACATTTCACAGTCCCGATGGGCGAACTGACCGAAGAAGTCTTCGAAGAAGGTTTCGGTTTCGATGGTTCCTCAATCCGCGGATGGAAATCGATCGAAGCCTCCGACATGCTCGCCATGCCTGACCCGGCGACCGCCTTCATCGATCCTTTCTGCGCTGTCCCGACTCTGTCGCTGACCTGCACCATTGCCGAAACAGGAACGAAGGAAGCTTACAATCGTGACCCTCGTGGCATCGCACAACGTGGTGAAGCCTATCTCAAATCCACCAAGATCGCCGACACCGCAGTGTTTGGTCCCGAAGCTGAGTTCTTCATCTTCGACAACGTCCAATATGATTCCAAAGCCAACGGCACCTTCTACTCGGTCGATTCCGAAGAAGGCGATTTGGAACACCGGCCGCGATGAAATGCCGAACCTCGGCTACAAGATTCGCTACAAGGAAGGTTACTTCCCTGTCGCGCCGACCGACACTCAGCAAGACATCCGCACCGAGATGTGTTTGGTCATGGAACAACTCGGGATCAAGGTGGAACGTCAACACCACGAAGTCGCCACTGCTGGTCAGGCTGAAATCGATTTTCGTTTCGATACGCTGGTCAAGACCGCCGACACGATGATGCTTTACAAATACATCATCAAGAACGTCGCACGGAAACACGGCAAGACCGTCACCTTCATGCCCAAGCCGCTCTTCGGTGATAACGGTTCCGGCATGCACACGCATCAATCGTTGTGGTCCAAGGGTAAGCCGTTGTTCGCTGGTAAAGAATATGCCGGCTTGAGCCAGATGGCCCTGTACTACATCGGCGGCATTTTGAAGCACGCGAAAGCCCTGTGCGCGATCTGCAATCCGACGACGAACTCCTACAAACGCTTGGTTCCTGGCTACGAAGCTCCGGTTAACCTCGCTTACAGCGCGCGTAATCGTTCCGCTGCGATTCGTATCCCGACCTTCAGCGAAAGCCCGAAAGCCAAGCGCATTGAGTATCGTCCGCCGGATCCGGCTGCGAACCCTTACCTCGCCTACACCGCCCTGCTCATGGCAGGTCTCGATGGCGTGTTGAACAAGATTGAACCGGGCGAACCGCTGGACAAAAACATCTACGAACTGCCTCCGGAAGAACTGAAGAAGGTTCCGAATGTCCCCGGCAGCCTCGGCGAAGCGCTGGATTGTTTGGAGAAGGACAATGCATTCCTGCTCAAGGGCGACGTATTCACCGCTGACTTCCTGGAAATGTGGATAACTCACAAGCGCAAGGAACATGATGCGCTGCGTTTGCGTCCGCATCCTTACGAATTCTTCCTCTACTACGATGTGTAGTTCGTAGTTCAGGCGGAGTGCTAAACGCCCCGACGCTGTTCGTCGGGGCGTTATTTTTTTATGGATAAACGTGCGTTGTAATCGAGCAATGCGGCGGGTTCGTCACAGCATTGATGATGTATTTCCCCATTCCCGGACATTCCGGCATTTTGTTTTTCGGCAAATACGGCAGAAGTTGATCAACCGGCGGAACAGCATCGGGCGCTTGCTTATGGTCGTTCGTCCATTTCACTTTCGCGCGTTGAATTTCATCTAACTGGGCGTGGCAAATCTCTCGGGTCGGATCGTCTGTCGGTGGTGACTCGCCAGTGAACAAAAAAGATATTCCCCAAACCCCAAGCGCCAGCCCCACGATCAGCAGGTTGCGCGTGAGCTTGTCCATTTACCAACTCCCATCAGCGAGACTGGAAATGGCATTGCGTGCTAAATCTTCAGCCAGGAGCGGCACGGCCTGGCGTTCGGCGGCGGCAAGGTCGGTCCCGACACGAACAGTGGTGCGGCCATAAAGGGTGCGATTCAAATTGGTTTTGCCGGTGGAACGTTCGACAGCGGTAATGTCGGCGAACATCGTTAAGGTGTAGTCCTGCGGAGTTAAAACGTCGGTGGGATTAGCGGCCAATTCGCTGCGGTCGAACCTTGTGATTTTTCCGCTGAGCACAATGTCGCCGGTCCCTTGGGTTTCAAGACGGAAGGTGCCTTCCTGTTGGATGCGCTTGCGCAATGACAAGCTCACGTAATCCGTCAGACGCGGCTCCAATGTCTCATTGCGAAACGTTTCAACCGACACTGACCTGCTCCCGGCAACATCGCCGTTGGTTGGCCCCAACCTGTATCCAGCGCAACCGCACAGGGCGGCGACCAGAACGAGTGAGAGCATCGCGCGCATTTATTTCGGGTTGGTACTCGGCGCTGTCGTCCCTTCGGCGCCACTCGTTTTTTTCTTCAACGCTTCGATCCGTTGACGTGCCTGGGTGCCCATTGGTGAGTTCGCGTCGATCGCGTAAGCCGCGTTATAATAAATCCGCGCCGCTTCCCACTTATTTCCTTTTTCGTAATACTGCGCAATGCGGAAATTGCCGCGCGCTTCTTCAGACTTCAACGAGGCAATGCGCCGTTGCGCATCCGGCACACGCGGATCATCGTCGTAAAGCGCCATAAAATCCGTGAATGTGGCGATCGCTTTTCCGGCAACACTCTGGTCGTAATCCGCCGTGCGCGCTTCCTTCTGATATGCCAATCCGGCCTTGAACGTCGCGTCGGCAGCGACCTGCCGTTGATCCGCGTAGCGGTCAGCCGCGCGTTCATACGCTTTCACTGCCAGCGGATATTCTTTCTGCTTTTCACGGGCCGCGCCGACGTCCATTTGCGCCTGCGGAGCAATCGGGCTATACGGACCGTTCTTCACCACCTTGTCGAACAATCCCGCCGTTTTTTCCCACGACCGATAGAGCGGAACGTAACCAAACAGCCGATAGAACTGCCCATTGAGATAACGCACTGCGATATCGAATTGCCGTTTTTGCACATCCTGGTAGTCCGTGAACTTCGGATATTTTTCCAGCACTTCCTGGTAAGCCTTGAACGCCTTCTCATCCTTGTGCTGCGCTTCATAGCAACGCCCGATCAGATACTGCGCTTGCGGCGCAAAGTCCGAAAGCTTGCGCATCTTCACCGTTCGTTTGGCCGCTTTCATTGCGAGCCCGTAATCCTTTTTGTCGAACGCCTCCTGCGCGACCTGCAACTGTTCGCGCGCGCTTTGCCGCTGCCACTTGCCTTTTTCCTCACCGGGCCATTCATAGGTGAAACCTTCCCCCTGCCGATAAATCAAAGGCGCGGGCGAACGAAAAGGAAACGCGATCAACGCGAGTAATAACAGGACGATACGAAACAAACGGCCACGCATGTCGGTGACTTTAATTAACGGTCTACTACAAGTCAACGGTGGTGAGCCATTGAGAAAAACGTTCGTCGTCGCCAAACAAAAAAACGCAGCAAAGGAAACCTCTGCTGCGTTTTCAATTCTGTTTGTGGGCGAGTTACACCGCCATGCCGAGCAGAAACTCGATGTTCGAGTTGGTCTTCTTTAGCTTGCCGAGCAAAAGTTCCATCGCTTCGACCGGTGGCACGCCAGTGAGCGCGCGACGCAGCATGACGACCTTGCCGTATTCGTCCGGATGATAGAGCAGTTCTTCTTTGCGCGTGCCGGACAGCTCGACGTTAATCGAAGGGAATATGCGGCGATCGACGAGGTGACGGTCCAAATGGACTTCCATGTTGCCGGTGCCTTTAAATTCTTCGAAAATGACTTCGTCCATGCGCGAACCGGTATCGACCAGCGCCGTCGCCATAATCGTCAGCGAACCGCCTTCTTCGATGTTACGCGCCGCGCCAAAAAACCGCTTGGGCTTGTGCAACGCATTCGCATCCACACCGCCTGACAGAATTTTGCCCGAATGCGGCTGAATCGTGTTGTAAGCGCGCGCCAGACGAGTGATGGAATCGAGCAAGATCACGCAATCGCGTTTGTGCTCGACCATGCGCTTGGCCTTTTCGATGACCATTTCGGCGACCTGCACATGGCGCTCCGGTGGTTCATCGAACGTCGAGCTGATCACTTCCGCGCCTTTGCAGGAACGTTCCATGTCCGTGACTTCTTCAGGTCGCTCGTCGATGAGCAGGATGAAGAGATACGACTCTGGATTATTCTTCAAAATCGCGTTCGCCAACTTCTGCATCAACACCGTCTTACCAGTGCGAGGCGGCGCAACGATCAATCCGCGCGTGCCTTTGCCAACGGGGCAAACGAGGTCGAGGACACGCGTCGAAAGTTCTTCCGGGCCGGTCTCCAACAGGAAACGCTTATGCGGGAACAACGGCGTCAGGTTATCAAAATGAGTCTTATCCTTCGCCTTGTCCGGATCTTCACCGTCGACCGCCTCAACCTTCAGCAACGCAAAAAAGCGTTCCTTATCTTTCGGCGGACGAATCTGGCCGGTGATCAAATTGCCGGTCTGCAAATCAAACCGGCGAATCTGCGACGGCGACACGTAAATATCTTCCGGGCACGGCAGATAATTGAAACTGCGCGAGCGCAAGAAACCGAAACCTTCCGGCAAAATTTCCAGCACGCCTTCAGAGAACAAAACACCGGAGCGTTCCGCGTTGCTCTGCAAGATGTGGAAAATCAGCTCGTGCTTGCGCATGGTGCCGAAGTTCTCGATCCCCATGTTTTTCGCCATGGTATTGAGGTCCGGCATGCTCATCGCCTGCAAAGCAGCGATATTGATCGACTGCCCCTTCGGCAAATCTTCACCGCGACCGCGATTACGATCGCGATTACGCTGTTCCCACTCGCGCTGTTCCACGTCATCGGGCGGAAAATCGTGGCCGCGCATGTCTTTACCACGGGCGGGCTCTGCGGCGACCTGCTCAGACTTCATGCCGTCGGCTTGGACCGGCGCCGGCTCGTCGCGCGTAAACTCAGGTTCACGTTGGGGTTCGGATTGGCGTTCAGGCGCGCGTTCCACGACGGCCGGTTCGGCCACCGCTTGCGCGATCGATTCAGAAGCCTTTCGCTCCAGCACCTCGGTGCTGGCTGCTTTCGCGCCCTTCTTAGGGGTTTTTTTGGACGCAACTCTTGGCATATAAAAAAATTAAAATGTGTGGCCTACAACTGGCAGGGAAATATCGGTCTCCTGCGGGAAAAGATCCTATTGGGTCTTTCCGGATTCCTCTTTACGACTGTTGGACAGTGACAGCTGGAAAAGTATTCAAATGTAAATGTGGGGGAACTCTACCTGCCGTCAATACGGCAGAGGATATCTGGCCGTAAGTTCACGCACACGTTCTCGCACCTTTCGAGCTGTGTCAAGATTCTTAATATCCAGCAAAACTTCGCTGATCATGTCCGCAACTGCGGCCATCTCAGGCTCTTTCATCCCGCGCGTGGTCACCGCCGGAGTGCCCAAACGTATCCCGCTGCCCTGGAAAGGCGATCTCGTTTCAAACGGGATAGTGTTTTTATTGACAGTAATCCCCGCTTCGTCAAGCGCCAACTGGCAATCTTTTCCGGTCAATCCGCGCGCGCCCACATCCACCAGCATCAGATGATTATCCGTTCCGCCGCTCACAATCCGGAAATGATTACGCGCCATCCCTTCTGCCAGTGCCTTCGCATTGGTCACGATCTGCTGTTGATACGTCTTGAACGCCGGCTGCAACGCTTCGTGAAAACAAACCGCCTTCGCCGCGATCACATGCATCAACGGACCGCCTTGAATACCCGGGAAAATATTCGAATCGATGTCCTTCGCGAATTTCTCGCGGCACATGATCAAACCACCACGCGGTCCGCGTAAAGTTTTGTGCGTAGTCGTCGTGACAAAATCCGCATGCGGAAACGGGCTCGGATGCAATCCCGCCGCCACTAACCCCGCGATGTGCGCAATGTCCGCCAGCAAATAAGCGCCCACATCACGCGCGATTTCGCCCATGCGCTTGAAATCAATAGTGCGCGGATACGCGCTCGCGCCGACCGTGATCATCTTCGGCTTATGTTCCTGCGCCATCTTGTGCAGCTGATCGTAATCGATCCGCTCGTCGTCCTTGCGCACGCCGTAGTGAACGATTTCAAAAAACCTGCCGCTGAAATTCGCTTTGTTCCCGTGCGTGAGATGGCCGCCATGCGACAAATCCATCGTCAACATCTTGTCACCGGGCTTCAGCACCGAAAAATAACAAGCCATGTTCGCCTGGCTGCCCGAGTGCGGCTGCACGTTCGCGTGTTCAGCGCCGAAAATCTGCTTCGCGCGGCTGATGGCCAATGTCTCCACCACATCCACGTGTTCACAACCGCCATACCAACGCTTGCCCGGGTAACCTTCGGCATACTTGTTCGTCAGCACCGAACCTTGCGCTTCCATCACTGCTGGACTGACAAAGTTCTCACTGGCGATCAGCTCGATATTTTCCTGCTGCCGTTGGCGCTCCAGAAAAATCGCATCGGCGATTTCCGAATCGACAAACTTCAATTTCAGATTCGTGGGAGTAGAGTGTGGTTCCATTTTCTTAACGCGGCGTTCGTGACGACCGCCTTCAAATTGTGCTGCTAAAAATGCCTGTAAAATATTGCGGGCCTTGTCTGGCGGAACAACGCTCGCGCCCAGGCAAAGGACATTTGCGTTATTATGCCGACGACAAAGCGCCCCCATTTGTTCATCAAAAACCAGCGCCGCGCGAATTCCCGGCATCTTATTTGCCGTGATACTCATGCCGACGCCCGTCGAACAAACCAAAAGCCCAAACTCAGATCTTCCGTCCGTGACCGCCTCCGCCACCATCCGCGCGTGATCCGGGTAATCCGTTGATTCGCCCGAATTCGTCCCAAAATCCACAAAGCTGATCGACTTGCTATGAAGGTAATCCTTCAAAAATTCTTTCAGCTCAAACCCGGCATGGTCCGAGCCAATCGCAAACATCGCCTTCTCACTATGCTGCTGCTGATCGGTCGCATGCTCCGGCGTACCTGTTTGCTGCAAAAAATTCAGCATCGAGATGATCCCCTGCTCGATCTGGTCGCGCGTATACGCATACGTATCAAACGAGCCGCCAATGGGATCACTGATATCCTTCTCAAAGTCATCCAGCGTCTCGTCGAACTCCCGCAGCAAAAATGTTTTCTCCGACGCCTGCGGATACAGCAGGTTCACCGTATCCACGTGGCTGTGCGTCATCCCGAAAATAAAATCAGCCTGTTCCACCAGATCTGCCGATAACATCCGGCTGCGCTGGTGCGAAATATCAATGCCCAACTCCCGTAGGGCCCGCACCGCGTTCAAGCTCGGTACCTGGCCGTCGCAGGCGCCCACGCCCGCCGAAAACACCTGATATTCATTCGAGCCCCGCGTCGCATGCCGAAACAGCCCCTCGGCCATGGGGCTGCGGCAAATATTACCAGTGCATATAAACAGGATGGTCTTCATTCCTTCGACAAGCTGTCAAGTTGGGCTTCAGACAAAAAATCGTCAATCGCGAAAATTCGCGCTGCGTCAATGTAGAGGGCAAAACCCTCACCGACAAGAGCGATGCAATTTTCGTTCCGAAAACCCGTCTGCGAAAATATTTTCATCACGATGCGCCAGCCTTCTAATGATTTCACAAAATCAACCTCCCGCCAAACCAACTCTCGTTTTTGCCGACAGGCGTTTTTCGATACGCCTTGTTCCCGGAGGCAAGTGTTCGCTAGTGTTTTCCCCGATGCGGCGCTACGATTGTTACTCGTAGTCTATTGTGAATCCCGCGCTCATCGGGGCATTCTCTTCAAAAAATAAATATGTCGTTGATCAGCAGTCTTGGTAACGCCGTGCGGAAAATGCGCCGTGAACTGGGCATTTCGCAGGAGGAATTGGCCGAACGCGCCGATTTACATCGCACCTACATTGCCGGGATCGAACGCGGTGGCCGCAACATCACCCTGCGCAGTGTTGATAAACTGGCCAAAGCGCTAAAAGTTTCCGTCGCCACTCTGCTTACCCTATCAGCCGGTGATCTGACCGACAATGCCACTGCCGCCAATCACAGCTCCCCGGCCATCATCGACATTTTGCTCATCGAAGACGATCCCGACGACGCCGAACTCACCGTCAACGCACTCGCCGCAGGACGCCTTGCCAACCGCGTCCACATCGTGGGCGATGGCCCTCAAGCGCTCGACTTCCTGTTCGCGGCCGGCGAATACAGCAATCGTCGCGACGCTTTGCCGCAACTCATCATGCTCGACTTAACTCTGCCGAAGCTCAACGGCCTGGAAGTACTGCAACGCCTCAAACGCGACCCGCGCACCCAGAACATCGCCGTCATCGTCCTGACCGGCTCGACCAACGAAGCCGACATAGACGAGTGCAAGCGTCTCGGCGTCGAGCAATTCATCGTTAAGCCCGTCGAGTTCTCCGCCTTCAACCGCGTCGTCCAACAACACAGCTTCCCCTGGGCACTATTGAAACCCGCCCCACAACTCCGCTCACAACCTGACCCATCGGTCCCAAGGTAGAGCCCGCCGCTCCGCGCGGGCTGTCGGTGACAGCGGCAACAATATGCGAAAAATATCATCGGAATGTTGCAACCTCCTGCAACTTCCGCCTCCTTCCTGCAATTAGTTGCAAAGCGGAGCGGTTTTGTAGCAGAAAATCCTGCAACTTTTGTCAAAGGCCGAACGTCGGTCTCGCATCACGCAGAAAATATCACGGGAAAGTCGCACATTGTCCCACATTCCCGCACATTGTTACACTTTTGGTGCGGATTAAGTCGCACTTTTAGTGCGGTTTTCAAAAAACGAACCGGGGAAAGTTGCACATTCTGGACGGCCCCCCAGTGCCGGTAAAGACCGGCGTACGAAGGGATTATAATATGAAGCAACAGCATGTCAATTACGTGTAATAACCCCGAAGGAGTTTAGGCACTCAGCCCAGCGGTTGCGAGGAACGAGCTACCCTGGGTAAAAACCAAAACGAAGTTTCACGTTCGCGGAGCGGCGACGAAGGAGTTAAAATGTCTTCTGTTCGCAGGCCATTGGTGCAGCGATTTCCTGAAAACAAGACACAGTATGGAATGTAGCCAACATAGACGCTGCGCCATTGGTTTCTCTAGCTTCTCGACATGGCGAAAAACAGAACCGACCCGAGCTCGAACGATGAGTTCGCAGGCAAGAAATGGTTAATATGACTTTAGCATTAATTCACCCCTTTTGGTCGCTCCGCGCGGACCGCTTTTGATTAAACCAATTCTCTACTGCGCCTGGATTCGATAAAACTTCGCGGGCGGAACCGGCGTAATCGTGTCACTCAACTGTTGAACATCTCCCGTCCCAAAAGTTGAGTACACTGAGCGCCAAAATACCGGTGGATTCAGGTTAGTGGCCATCAACAAGGAATAGAGCATGCGCGGTTGCGTTTGAATGTTGAACTGAAGCACATTCGAAACGAGCGCTGATTGAATCGTTGGTTGCACAATCGGCAAAATGTTCACCGTCACGCTCGTGCTGACGCCATTAGGATTGTCACCATTGTATGCGGTGAAATAAGCATTATAAGTTCCGGGGTTCGTCCACGTTGTGTACGTCGTCCAATTTGCATTCGTCGGTCCTGAATCGAAAGACCACCTCACGGCCGAGGCGTGGCCATTCACAATCCCATTAAAGGTCAGCCCATGAGCTGCAACCGAGTTCGTGCCGAGTGGCGTTTGAATGCTTACCGACAACGCGCCGACTAAATCGCTATCGATGACTTCATCACATCCCATCGACGGCGTGCTCGTCCAGGTCTCCCCATCCATGTCCGTCCCACTCACGTACAAAGCACTGCCGACCCCACGACCGGGCGATGTTGCAGAAAGGTGGAAGTTGTCGACGAAGACCGGGGCAAACGTCGCTGAGTTAATGTTACCTGCACCAGTTGGCAAAGGCTGCGTGCAACAATAGTTTAACGTCGAAGCAGCGTTATAATTGTCGAGGCCAAAGCCAAACGGGTAATCGTCCCAATTTCCAATGACGATGCAGTTGTAAGCACTGCAATTGAAAAGCCCGGCACCAAACGATGAGCTGGGTGATCCGAACCACCGCAAATAATTCTGCGACACCGTGCAGTTGATGACGCCGCAGGATTGAGCGCCGCCGCCCTGCAATTCTGCGACATTGCCGGTGACGTACGAATTCATGAGGGTTCCAGAAAAAATGCCCGCTCCCGTAACCGCGTTGTTATTCGTCAGGATACAATTGATCACCATTGCACTTGTCGCACCATACACTCCTCCTCCCGACGTCGCAGTCGCGGGCGCGCCAGAGGAACGCGTGGCGCCATTGCGTAGCGTAAATCCCATCAACTTCGCTCCTCCGCCAACCCACGCGCATCGCACGGCCAACGGACCGTCGGCAACGTATAGTGGTGGAAGTCCTGCGCCGGACGGGTCGAACATTCCTTCGATGATCGTCGAAGCGCTGCCATGAACGCTTGTGATGGTGACGGGCTTGTCAATGGTAACTCGATTGGTGATGACTCCGTCAACCGATCGGCCGCCTGTCGCATACACGCCGTTAGTTACAACAATGAAATCGCCCGGATCTGCAGCATCAATTGCGTCCTGAATCGTATTTGCCGCAGTCGCCCACGATGTAAAAGGGCTCACCGGGTTTGCGCAGTTAACATCCACGCAGCGGACTACTATTTGCGCCACGCTGCTGGTTGCCATGCCGAACGCATTGCTTACAACAACCTGGTATGTGCCTGCAGACTGCGGATCCAAACTGACAATGAGATTAGTCGTGCTGGAATTTGCGAAAAATGGTCCGTCTAGCAGTGGCACGCCATTCAAAGTCCAGATGCCGGTCAGCGGAAATTGCCCAGTCGCCGGAACGCTCACACTCAGTTTGCCCGGTGCAATCGCTTGTAGCGAAATCTGCGGGACGATAACAGGCTGCGGCACCCACTCACTGCAACCGATTGATGGCGGATTGCCCCAAGGTCTTCCGTCGATGTCATTGCCAAACACCACCGCGTTCGTGCCTGCACCGATACATGGTGACCCGGTTGCTAGATGGAGTCCGTCCGGTAACAACTTCGGATCAACAGCAATATTTCCGGTTCCCGCCGGCAATGGCATCGTGTCCGAATAACTGATCGTGTCCGAACTGTAGTTCGAGATCGCGAACGCATACGAGGTATTGTTGTAGATGATGCAGTTGATTGCGGTCGCTGCGTAAACCGCCGCACCGGCCTGCGAAAATCCTCCGCGACTCACGTTATTCAGTACCTGTACAATTGACGAGAAATCGGCCTTGAGCTGCAGAGCCATATCCCTGCGTTGAATTGCCAATCAGCGCGCAATTGGTTAACGAACACAAATCGGTGCCCCCTGCAGCACTTGAGGCATAATTGCTCGTCACCAAACACTGTCGCAGAATACAAGACGAAGCCGCTCCGCCATACGTTCCTGCGGTGTTCCCGAGGAGCTGACACGACAAAAGCTTCACCTGATAGGCTGCCCCACCCCAATAACCGGCAGAATTGGTCACTAAACTGCAATTAAATACCGTTGCTGAATTTGAACTCCCCCACACCGCTCCGCCATTGATCGTTCCGTAATTGGGCGGCGAACTGAATGTGCGAGTCGCCCCTGCTGTCAGTGTGAACCCACTCAAAACGGCGGTATTTGTCAGCCAAACACAACGAAGCGCTGAAGGCCCGTTCGTCGCTCCACCACCTTGAATGGTCGTGAAAGCCGGTCCGTTGACACTTTGCACAATTATCCCTTTATCAACCACTACACGGTTGGTGATGATACCGTCCGTCGATTTACCTCCGCTCGCATAAATGCCGTTCGTGACAAAAATCAACTCCCCAGCGGCTGCCGCGCTGATGGCATCCTGAATGTTCGTCGCTGCAGTATTCCACGTCGTGTAGGGCGCGTTCACGTTTGTCGATGCCGGATCGACATAATGCGCGACCACATTCACCACAGAACTGGTGACTGCTCCGCTCGAATTGCTCGCGACCAGTTGATAACCTCCGACGTCATTCAACCCAATCCCGAGTGCAACTAGATTGGTCGTCTGTGTGCCTGCAAAATGGCCGTTGTCCTGCAGCAAAACCCCATCCTTCAACCATCCAAAATTCAACGCAGACTGTCCGCTGCTGTTTGCCGTAATTGTGAATCCAACCGGATCACTCGCGAGAGCCAGTCGCGGCATTGCGACGATAGGATTCGGCTTCCACTCAGCACATCCGACCGACGGCGGATTCGCCCACGCGTTTCCGAAGATATCCGTTCCAAAAGTGATGTTCGTTCCTGCGCCAATGCAGGGCGAACCGCTGGTCAAATGCACCCCGTCGACAAACAACTGTGGTGCATTCGTAAAATTTCCCGGCCCAGCGGTAACCGATGACACACAACAATAGGCTATCGATGAGGAGAAGTTAGGTGATGAATTGTAGTAAATGATGGAGTTAATTGCGGCACAATTTTGTAAACCCTCGGAATTCGTCACGACGGTACAGTTCCTCAACACACACTGATAAGCAGCGTAGGTGAGGTTTGCATTCGTAGCTATCAACGAGTTCCGGACCGAGGCCTGATACACCGCACCATTGGCGCTGTTATTTGATATAATCACAGAATTTGCTACCACCGCCAAATTCGATGACGCTCCATAAACCGCCCCCCCGAACAAGGACTGGCCCGATCCCGTTCTGGTCGCCCCCCACTTCAACGTGAACCCAATCAACGCCGCATTATTTGTTATCCACGCACACCGCACTGCACTCGTGCCATTTGTCGGGCCCCAACCCTGGATCGTTGTCACAAACGGCCCGCTCGCACTCTGCACCGTAATGGCCTTATTCAACGATACGCGATTCGTAATCACGCCATCCATCGACCTGCCGCCGCTCGCATAAACGCCATTCGTCACCAAAACAACGTCACCGTCGCTCGACGCATCAATAGCATCCTGGATATTCGTCGCCGCCGTATTCCAATCGACAAACGGCGCAACAGGGTTCGTCCCGTTTGCATCGACAAAAAAGGTGTTAGCACTGGCGTTGAGGGCAAGTAATAGACATCCGGCCGACAGGAAAGTTCTTTGGATAAAAGCCCGCATTGGTTGTTTGAGGTCGTTGCAGGCGCCAAAGTACCACGCGAGTTTTCACAGTGTCGAGCGCGAACCGTAGCAAATCTCATCTCAGAAGCTTCTGTGCCCCTGCGGTTTCACCGATCCATGTTTCGTCTGTGTTTTATCCGTGGCTAAAAACCCGTTCAGCAATCTTCATGCCTTGGCGCCTTAGCGGTTAGATTTAGTGCAGAAAAAGTGCTGTTTCTTTCCCTGTCTTCCCTCCTTTCCCTACATTTTTTGACACGTAGCTACTTTATGGCATCATCGGTCGTGTTATGCGATATATGCAACATAAAGACAACGCGGGGATTCTGATTCCCGCACCGAACCAAGTGACCCACGACAGTTTTATGTCGATGGTGACTCCCGCTGGCTTGGTACGCACGCCTGCCCAATTTCGTCCATTTTCGACCGACGGGGGTGCCCACTTTCGTCCATTAACATCCACTTTCGACCAACAACGGCCGCCTACGTCCGCTAAAACCCAAAAAAATTATTTTTACCAAACGCTATGAACACTACTCAACAACTTGAAACCACCGACGTTCCATTCAGACCTTCGCGCCCATTGCGTCCTTCGCGAGACACCTCTTCGAGCAATTCCGTTGGACGTTGGATGTTGGATTGCGCACCGGACGATCCGGTCGGAAGTTCGACGTTCGCCTTCCCTTCCGCAACACCAACTAACGCCATCAAAACCGCTACAGTTGACAACCCCGGCTCTCGCGGCAAACTTCCGTGTATGACTCGCAAGCTTTCCGTTTTAGCATTCGCGCTTTGCCTGGCCTCCTCCGTTCACGCCAATGATTGGCCCAATTGGCGCGGGCCCAATTACAACGGCATTTCGAGCGAGACCGGCTGGACCACAAAATGGCCGGCGGAAGGGCCCAAGCAGCTTTGGAAGGCGTCGGTCGGGACCGGGTTTTCGTCGATGTCAGTCGCGCGTAACCACGTCTATACGATGGGCAATGCGGCCGACCAGGACACGGTGTTTTGTTTTGATGCGGCGACGGGCAAGGTCGTTTGGAAACATTCTTACGCCTGCGCGCTCGATCCCAAATATTACGAAGGCGGGCCGAGCGTGACGCCGACGGTCGCCGGCAATCGCGTGTTCACACTTTCGCGCAAAGGCGATGTGTTTTGTCTCGATGCCGACACCGGCAAAGTCATCTGGAATAAGAACGTTGCTAAAGAAGTCGGCGCTGAAATCCCGACTTGGGGTCTGGCCGGTTCGCCTTACTTTGAGAAAGGCCGCATTTACCTGGACGTTGGCTCGGCCGGCACCGCGCTTGACGCCAAGACCGGCAAAGTGATTTGGAAAAGCGGCCCTGATGCGGCCGGATATTCCACGCCACAACCCGCCACCTTCGACGGCAAAGAAGCGCTGGTGATCATGGCCAAAAAGACGGTCGACGCAGTGTCTAAAACTGACGGGCACAAACTTTGGTCCTATCCATGGGAATCGAAGTATGACGTCAACGCCACCCAACCGATCATCGACGGCGATAAAGTGTTCATTTCATCGGGCTACGATCACGGTTGCGCATTGCTGAACGTGAAAGGCAACAAACCGGAAAAGCTTTGGGAAAATAAAAACCTGCGCAATCACATCAATTCCAGCGTGCTGCTCGAGCAATTCATTTATGGATTCGACGGCGACGCCAATCGCGGTGCCGGTTTTGTTTGCCTCAATATGAGCAGCGGCGACGTGAAATGGAAAAACGAAGATTACAAAACCGGCTCATTGATGGTGGCCAATCACAAACTGATTATTCTGAGTGATAAGGGCGAATTGGTCATCGCGGAAGTTTCCCCGGACGGGTTCAAGCCTTTGGCCCAGGCGCAGGTGCTCGGTGGCCGTTGCTGGACGCAACCGGTGCTTGCGAATGGACGCATCTATTGTCGCAATGCGAAAGGCGATTTGGTTTGCCTCAACGTCAAACCGTCCTGATGCCAGCCCGCTAAAGCGGGCGAGTTGCACTAATGAACTGATTCGACGCGCAAAGCCGCTTCGTAATCGGCCGCGACATCGATATCAATCTCGAGCCCGGGATCATCGACATCGGATGGTTCAATATGCTGGCCATGGAGAAAGTCGCTCAAGACCTCAGCTTTGGTATCGGCGAGCTGAGCCAAACATTCGCGCGGCAAAATGACTGGATGACAGAACGTCCCGTTATGGCGCGGCTGGCAAATGCTGTCGAACTCTTCTTCCGCGGTGTGGAGCAGTTTCTGCAACGTCGCCCGCTTGAGATGCGGCTGATCGCCGAGGATGATGGCAAAATGGCTCGTCTCCGCCGGCCATGAGGCGCGCGCCGCGCATTGAATGGAACTAAACATACCGTCGTCAGGCCGTGGATTTAAGATGCGCGCTCGTTCGGGAATATCGAGCCGGTCGAGTTCGTCCTGGATCGGGTCAGGTTTTGGTCCGCACACCACACGAACCTCAGCGCCCAATTGGCGCCATGTTTCGACCTGATGCGCGAGAATGGTTGACCCATGCCACGGCAACAAAAGCTTTGGTTTACCCATTCGACGCGAACGCCCGGCTCCGAGGATGACAGCCGCGAGATGAAGACGCGTGTTCATGTGTCAACGATTGCACCTTTTTGAGCGGTGTAAAGACACCAACTGTCGACTGGTTCATTTCCATTGAAACGTGGATGAGACAGTGCCACTCTGCGGCAAACCCAGGTAATGACGCCGGGCGAGAATGAGGTTTCTATGCAACGTCCCAAAGTAGCAACGGTTTTCGGAATTCTAAATATCGCCTTCGCGGCGATGGGTGTCGTTGGACTGATTGTCAGCATCGTTGTCCTACGCGTCGCCGCCGCGAGTCATTCGAACTCAATACTCCAGCAAAGTCCGGTGCTTGCCGCCTGGACAAAAATTTCGATGCCGATCGGTTTCGTCAGTTCGATCGTGTTGGCGATCGCCGGAACGGGTTTGCTGCTATTCAAAAACTGGGGGCGGATTCTTTCGATCATTTATGCGATCTATGGGCTGGTATTCGGAATCGTTGGCCTCTTTCTGACGTTTTTCTTCATGTGTCTTCCGATGATCCAACAGGCTCAGCAGAATCCCGGCCCGGAATCGATTGGCAGGACTGCCGGGGCGATTGGCGGGATGATCGGCGGTGTCATCGGTCTGGCATATCCAGTGCTGTTGCTGATTTTCATGCTGCGGCCGAAAGTGGTTGAGGCATTCCGGGCGGCGGAAGCGGCGTCGTCGCAAAGCCAGAGTTATCCATCGGCGAGCTGACCGCTGATTACCGATTACTGATTTATGGCCGGTCATAGTAAATGGTCGAAAGTTAAGCACATCAAAGGCCCGCTGGATGCGAAGCGCTCGAAGGTTTTCGCGAAGCTGAGCAAGGAAATTACGATCGCGGCCAAGATCGCCGGCGGCGATCCGGGGATGAACCCGCGCTTGCGAATGGCCCTGCTCAAATCGCGCGCGGCCAACATGCCCGCAGACAATATCGACCGAGCCATCCAGCGTGGGACGGGTGGTGGCGAAGCGATCAGTTACGAAGATTTGACCTACGAGGTTTATGGGCCACATGGCGTGGCAATTTTGGTTGAGTTGAGCACGGATAATCGCAATCGCACGGCGGCCGAGATTCGGAGTTTGTTGACCAAGAACGGCGGGACAATTGCGACCGCTGGTTCGGTCAGTCGTTTGTTCCAACGCAAGGGCCAGATCATCATCGCACGGGAGGGCGCGAATGAAGATCAGTTGATGGAAGCCGCGCTGGAAGCGGGTGCGGAAGATTTTCGCAGTGATGAGCAGGGATTCGAAATTTTGACGGAACCGGCGCAATTCGAAGCGGTCAACAAAGCCGTCGAAGCGAAAGGCGTGAAACCGGCGCTTGGCGGAAGTGGCGTGGATTCCGACATTAACGGTGCCGCTCAGTGACCCGAAATCGATTGGTGACGTGGCCAGGCTGATTGACCTGTTGGAAGAACACGACGACGTCAAAGAAGTGCATTCGAACGAGGAAACGACGGCTTCGTAAAAGGGCAAGTTTGCTCTAAATCAAAGCGACTGAGCGAAAAATTAGCGTTTTTTGGCGAAGTTTCACCATCTACCCTATTTTGCGACAAGCACCCCAAAGACGATTGACTCCAGTCCTTCGTCTGTTAGATTCGCCGCGATTGGAGAAAACCAACGGGGCTGGGCCAGCAGCACAAATGCCCACCCGAACTGGAATTTCCGGCATTTTCGGAGGGACGATTTCACGAGGCCGAAGGTGTGCTTACGCAGTCGCGCTCGTGTGATTCGTCCCCTTTTTTAGAAAGAATACAATTATGGCTAAATCGCAGAAATACGTTTACCTCTTCGGAAACAAAAAAGCCGATGGCAATGGCGCAATGAAACCGTTGCTCGGCGGCAAAGGCGCTAACCTGGCGGAAATGACCCGCATCGGTCTTCCGGTTCCTCCCGGCTTCACCATCACCACCGAGGTCTGCACATATTATTATGCGCACGGCCGCAGCTATCCGAAGGAACTCTGGGGCCAATGCAAAACTGGCGTCCAGAACATGGAGAAGATTCTCAATAAACGTTTCGGCGATATGCAACGTCCCCTGCTCGTCGCGGTCCGCTCCGGCGCACGCGATTCGATGCCGGGCATGATGGATACGATTTTGAACCTCGGCCTGAACGATCAAACAGTTGTCGCGCTTGAAAAAGCCAGTGGCAACGTTCGTTTTGCCTGGGATTGTTACCGCCGTTTTATCCAGATGTATGGCGACGTCGTCATGGGCGTGCAAAAGCGCGCTGGTGAAGATCATGAACCTTTCGAAACTGTCATCGATGATTTGAAGGAAGAATTGTTCCCCGGCCAAAAGCATGTCGAAGACACGAAGATCGACGCCGATGGTTTGAAGGAATTGGTGAAGCGTTTCAAAGCGCTTGTCAAAGAACGCACCGGCAAAGCATTCCCGAATGATCCCTGGCAGCAATTGCAAGGCGCAGTCGGCGCTGTGTTCAATTCCTGGATGAACGATCGCGCGAACGTTTATCGCCAGAAATACAACATCCCCTCCGAATGGGGAACGGCGGTGAACGTGCAAGCGATGGTGTTCGGTAATACCGGGGACACATCGGGTTCCGGCGTCGCTTTCACCCGCGACCCTGCGTCCGGTGAAAAAGTTTTCTACGGCGAATTTCTCATCAACGCTCAAGGCGAAGACGTCGTCGCTGGTGTGCGCACGCCGAATCCGGTTTCTGAACTCAAGGCCGCGATGCCGGGGCCTTTCGCCGAACTCGAGAAGGTTCGCAAAACGCTCGAGAGCCATTTCCGCGATATGCAGGACTTCGAGTTCACTGTCGAAGAAGGCAAATTGTTCATGCTCCAAACTCGTAACGGCAAACGCACCGGCCTGGCGGCTGTTCGTTTGGCGGTCGAGATGGAAAAGGAAAAGTTGATCACGTGGGAAGAAGCGATTGCGCGCGTTCCTGCGGAACAGCTCGATCAAGTGCTCGCGCCGGTGTTCGATCGCGCGGCAGTTAAGTCTGCCAAGGTGATCGCCAAAGGTTTGCCAGCCGGCCCTGGCGCTGCCACTGGTCGTATTTATTTCAATGCCGAACGCTCTGTTGAAGCGGCCGCCAAAGGACGAAAAAGTTCTGTTGGTTCGCGTCGAAACTTCGCCTGAAGATCTTCGCGGCATGATTGCCGCCGAAGGTATTTTGACGGCACGCGGTGGTGTCAGTTCACACGCTGCACTCGTCGCGCGTCAGATGGGTAAAGTTTGCGTTTGCGGCGCGAGCGCGTTGCACGTGGATTATCACAAGAAGACGCTCGAAGTCGGCGGCCAAATATTCAACGAAGGCGACTTCCTCTCCATCGACGGCACTGCCGGTGAAGTTTACGCGGGCGAAATTAAAACCGCTCCGTCGGAAATCATCCAGGTGCTCATCGAAAAGACGTTGCAGCCGAAGGACAGCCGCACATATCAAAACTTCGCGACAATTGATGAAGTGGTGCGATAAAGCCACGAAACTGGCTGTCCGCACCAACGCCGATTCACCGGACCAGACCGCCAACGCGGTTGCGTTCGGCGCGAGTGGCATTGGCCTTTGCCGCACCGAACACATGTTTTTTGAAGGCAAACGTATTGATGCGATGCGCGAAATGATTCTGGCGGAGAACACCGACGATCGCAAAAAAGCGCTCGCCAAGCTCTTGCCATTTCAGCGCGAAGACTTCCTCGGCATCTTCAAGGAATTGAAAGGTTTGCCGGCGACGATCCGTTTCCTCGATCCGCCGTTGCACGAATTCTTGCCGCACGATCGCAAGGCACAGGAAGAACTCGCGTCGAAGTCATCGGCGTGTCTGCCGACAAGATCGCCAAGCGCGTGAGCGAACTGCACGAGTTCAACCCGATGCTCGGTCATCGCGGTTGCCGTCTCGGAATTGTTTATCCTGAAATCAGCGAAATGCAGGCGCGCGCCGTGTTCGAAGCCGCTGCGGAAGTGCAGAAAAAAGGCATCAAGGTTAAACCAGAAATCATGATCCCGCTCGTTGGTTTCCAAAAGGAACTGCAACTGCAAGTCGAAGTGGTCCACCGCGTCGCCAAAGAAGTCGCGAAGGAAAAGAAAACGAAATTGAACTATCTCGTCGGTACGATGATCGAAATTCCGCGCGCTGCGTTGGTCGCGGACGAAATCGCAAAGGACGCCCAATTCTTCAGCTTCGGCACCAATGACCTGACGCAAACGACGCTCGGCATGAGCCGCGACGATTCCGGTTCGTTCCTGCCTAAATACCAGGAACTCGAAATCGTTAAGCAAAATCCGTTTGCAACCATCGACCAAAATGGCGTCGGCAAACTGATGCAGATCGCCGTTGAACTCGGCCGCAAGACTCGCCCTGACATCAAGCTCGGCATTTGCGGCGAACACGGTGGCGAACCCGCCAGCGTGAAGTTCTGCCATCGCATCGGCCTGGCCTACGTAAGCTGCTCGCCGTTCCGCGTGCCGATCGCACGTTTGGCCGCCGCGCAAGCCGCCTTGGAAGATAAGAAAAAGGCGAAGAAGTAAATTACCTGTCCGATCAGGACAAACGAGATAGCCCGACGTGCACACGTCGGGCTATTTTTTGGTACAAAAATTTGCCGAAATTGTAATTGAGCGTTTTCCGTCCCAGCCCAAACTATCGACCATGAACCTGACCAACTACACCGTTTCAAACGTTCGAACACGTTTGACCGGCCAACTATGGCCTCGTGGTTCGCAGAGTGGTCTGCCGACCTGGGGCACGTTTCTTTTCGGTTTGCCGTTTTTGGGGATGGGAACATGGATCGCGCTCATAGGTTTGGAAGTGGTTCATGTGAAGCCTTCCTCCATCCACGCCCCGTTATGGGTGCTGACCGTAGCTGGCCTGTCTTTTTTTCTAGGCGGCGTTTGGATGTGGACGATGGGCTGCAAACAACTCCGCGCCAATCTGCGTCGCAAAAGAGTAATATCACACGACTCCAGCGATGTCGCCCGCGCTGATTATGCGTGGGACGAAAAAGGATACATGCCACCGCGCTGGTCGACGCCGATAAAAATGGCGGCCATTGGATTGGCTGTGACGGCATTTCTGTCGATGTTCAACTGGTGGGCATTCATCCTCGGTGGGCCCGTATTTGTGAAGGTCATTGTAGGCCTGTTCGACGTCTTTCTAATCATGTTCTGGTGTCAGAACGTCATCGCTTTTTTACGTGCCATGAAATTCGGAAATTCCCAAATTGAGTTTACCCAGTTCCCATTTCACCTTGGCGAACCGGTCCTGCTGCGCTGGTTCACACCGTCTGGAATCAATCGCGCGGAAAGCGGAACCTTCAAATTGCGCTGCGTAGAACAGTGGTATGAAAGATCCGGTGGCGACCAAAATTCATCGGCGCAATTAATCCAGGAAGAACTTTGGAGCAGCACGGCATCGCTTACTTCGCCACAGGATGTTCCGCCTGGGAAAATCATCGAGTTGCGTTTTGATCCCCCTGGCAGCGCACTTCCAACCTGCATGAACGCAAAAAATACCAAACCGGTGTTTTGGGAACTAGTCGTAGCGTTCAAAGAGCGCGGTCTGGATTTCAATCAAACGTATCTCGTGCCGATTTACGCAAGGAAATCGGTCGCGCCGGTTATGGTTGCTTAACGTTTAGTCCCGCAGCCAAACGATCAACGCCAACAATCCGGCAAAAATGGCGACGGTGTTCATCGTTTTGTAACTTCCAGTAATCGTCCGCGTCACTTCAGCAACTGCTGGTGAACTGACGAGTTCGTTTTTAAGATCGTCCAGCTTGTGCGTGATTTCTTTGGAAACCGGAAAAGTATGATCGATGCCGTTCATGTTCCAATATCTCTTCGTCCGGGCGTGATGCAATTGGGGAGTTTCCTTATTCTGCAACAGCAAGGTTCCCATGCGACGATTGCGTAACGTATAGCCTACCGCTACACTAGCCGTCGCGTGTATATCGGCTTCTACAATTTTTACCGCCAATACAATGGCAACCGCATGTTCACCGATCCATCCTCACCGATCGGTGACGATTTGCTGTATCCGCTGGTTCGCCTCGGTGAGTTCCTGCGCAACCAGGGGCATAAAGTTGCGACGCTCGATATGGACGCGCTGGATAAATTCGACGCTGCCGTTTTTTTCGACCATCCCACGTTCCTGAACCCGTATTTGCGCAAACTGCGCCAGATGAAGAACAAGAAGCTTTACTTGTTCTTATGTGAAAATGCAGCGAACCGGCCGGATAATTATTGGCCTCGCAATCATCGCGATTTTGACAAAGTCTTCACGTGGAACCCACATCTCGTAGATAACAAAAAATATTTCCAATTCCATCTGACCACACGCGTGCCGGAAAACTTTCGTATTAGCCAGCAAGGTCGAACGAAATTCTGCGTCACGATCGCGAGCCAAAAATATAATCCGCACTCGAAAGAACTTTACACAGAACGCGTGCGTTCCATTCGTTGGTTCGAACAAAACCACCCCGATCAGTTTGACTTGTACGGAACCGAATGGGACCGGCGCTACATTGTGGGACGTTTCGCGCGCGCCAATCTCTTCCTCCAGCGTTTCTACAAAATGACGGGGGAGACCTTCAAGAGCCGTCATTTTCCGTCCTGGCGCGGGACGGTGAAAAGGAAGCGGGACGTGATGCAGCAATACAAATTTGCGCTCACCTATGAAAACGCGGTATTTCCGGGATACGTCACCGAAAAAATATTCGACGGACTTTTTGCTGGTTGCGTGCCGGTATATTTAGGGGCGCCGGACGTGACAGACTTTATTCCCGCCAACGTATTCATCGACCGCCGCAATTTCAAAAGCTACGACGAACTTTATCGGTACATGAATACGATGCCGACTCAGGAATACACCAACTATCTGGCGGCCATCGAAAATTTCGTCCGAGGCGACGCGATCAGGCCGTTCACAGTTGAAGCGTTATGTGATCTGTTCCTGCATCACGTCACGCAACCACAGCTTGAAGCTACGCGCTAACTTTACTCGAACGCGCGCGAGCTTTGGAGCGCGGCATATTTCGTTGAGGACGCACCCTGGTCAACCGGCGCTTCGAGCGCACCTGGTTTTCCAGGATGTAGCTAGGGGACTTTTTTAGGCGGCGACGGTATTTCAGCTTTTGGCGCATTCGTTCGCGGGCTGCGATGGTGTGTTTCAAGCAATACACACCGATGGCCGGTTCACCGCAGGTCAAACAAATGCCGCGCACTTTCTTGCGCAGCATATGAATCTGTTGTCGTGACATGGGGCTTCCGTCGGCTTTCACCATACCGGTAAACTCGTCACTAATCTTCTTTCTGCTCCAACTACTCTTTTTCATGATCTCGCCTCCTCACGGAAATTGTACTGTCAATATAGACGGGTACGTGAATTACGCGAGGGCTTACAGTCAATTATTTTTGCAAATGTTTCTACCCTTTGACTATCGGGGATAAGGACGATTTTGGCTATGATAAAGAACACTACGTATCGCGATGCCTAGGTGGCGGGAGCGAGCTTTTGGAGGAGTAGCGCCAGCACGAACCAGATTGGGAATAAGAAAATCCACGGCTGCGTTAAATCTGCCGCTGCCAGAAGATCGACGAGAACAATCCCGGCCAGCAATTTTGCGACAGTCTTGCCGACCTGCGGTTGGGCGCGCCCGAATGTGAGGCGCAAGCTCGCGACGATCCAAAACACGAGAAGCGCAATGAGCAGGATGGCGCGGGTTCGAAGTTCGGTGTCATCGGCGAGCAGCGCCAAAAACACTGGCGCGGCGAGGAGAACCGCCGGCCATACATTGACTGGCGCCCACAGCGCCTCTTTACGCGCGAGATAGCTCAAGCCAACGATGTAAAGCGCCAACGCGCATCCGCTCCAAACCGCGAGTCCTGTCACGCCATTGACCGCCACCGACGCCGCAACAACATAAACCAGACAACGACACAGGCCCATGATCACCGGCGCCAGTCCGATCAATTTGTGGAACGCGTCGTAAACGAGGATCGCGACAGCAAGCACTAGCGCGAGCACTGCGGTTGATTGTCCCATCCAACACAACGACGCGATACCTGCGATCATCAGGATCACGCCCCAGGTCCACACTTCTCGCAACGTGACCGCACCCGATGGGATCGGCCGGCTGGAGCGATGTTGCCGGTCGAAATCAAAATCGAACGCATCATTCAAAAACATTCCCGCGACATAAAGCAGGCTCGTGCCGACGCACGCCCACGCGAGCAACGCCCATCGACCACCGCCGCCGAGCCACCAGCCAGCGAGACAATTCGACCAAACGGTGGGTAAATTGGAAACACGCCCCAGCACGAGTAATGTGCGGAGTTTAGATGGCGGCGTGTGAACCAACATTGGCCCAGCAGGAAACCAACAATCGCCTGCCGATCAAAGGGAAAACTTCACTGGACACGCAAACACAGTGCTTTCAGCCCAGAAATCTTTACTTCGCTGGACTATTGCTGTACAAGAGCTTTTCGAAAGCAGCTCAGCCTAAACCAACCTTTCGACCTCATTCTGATGAATCTTTGGCGTTCTGGGATGTTCCTCAAAAGCTGCGTGGCAGCGCTTTGCCTCGTTGCAACCGCCAGGGCTGCGGACAACTGGGACAATCGATTCGTCCCCCCGCCGGACACGGACGGAGAAGTGTTCACCATGGCGGCCGTGGGCAACCAAGTCTATGCAGGCGGCTCGTTTTCGACAGTCAACGGCGTCGACGCTCCCGGCATTGCAAAATGGAACGGCACGGCGTGGGAACCGGTCGGTGGCGGCGTGGATGGCGAGGTCTACGCAATTACAGTCAGCGGCAATAATGTTTACATCGGTGGTTCGTTCACTCAGGCCGGCGATGCGGATGCGCTAAATATCGCGGTGTGGAATGGGAACTACTGGACGAACCTAGCAGCAGGACTCGACGACGGCAACAGCGATGCAACCGTCAATGCATTGCTCGTCAGCGGCACGACTCTTTTCGCCGCGGGCTACTTCGAAATGTCTGACACCAACGCGATGACAAATATCGCGAAGTGGAACGGCACAACCTGGTCACCGGTCGGACTCGGGATCAACTATACCCCCACTGGTCCGGACGACACGCAAGTCGCCTACGTCAACGCCCTTGCCGGCAATGCCGCGAACCTTTTTGTGGGCGGGTTCTTCAATCTCGCGGGAACAAACAGTGTAACCAACCTTTCACAATGGACGGGCACGGTTTGGAACGATGTCGGCGCTGGTCTCGATTACGTCCCTTTACTGCCGGACGATGACACGACCGCCGAAGTCGTTTCGCTCGCTCTCCAGGGCACAAATCTTTATGCGGGCGGAATCTTCAATATTTCCGGAGCAACGGAAGTCGACAATTTCGCCGTGTGGAACGGCAGCACATGGTCGATGCTCGGCGGGCCGGCAGACGACAGCGTCAATGCCATCATTGCGACCAACAACGCGGTTTATATTGGTGGAGATTTCACGACCATCGACAGCGTCGCTGCGAACGGAATGACGCGCTGGACAAACAGCCATTGGGAACCACTCAGCGCTGGATTTGACGGCGGTTCGGTCGATTGTCTGACAGTAACCAGCAGTAATTTGTTTGCTGGCGGTTCGTTCACCAGCGCAGGAGGCGTTACCGCACTGAACATCGCACGGTGGAACAACGTGAATTGGAACACTCTC
This sequence comes from uncultured Verrucomicrobiae bacterium, assembly GCA_963702845.1. Classification (GTDB taxonomy): domain Bacteria; phylum Verrucomicrobiota; class Verrucomicrobiia; order Limisphaerales; family Palsa-1400; genus JAICXV01. The sequence goes on from OY969763.1 coordinate 4,259,610, forward strand.
GCGACTGGGTCTGCCAATGCGCCAATCGGCGACGTCAATACCTTGCTGCTATCCGGGTCGAACGTTTATGTCGGTGGCGCGTTTGATATGGCGGGACCAATTGCCGCAACGAACGTCGCTATTTGGAATGGAAGTTCGTGGACGAATGTCGGCGGCGGCGTTGATGGCGCGGTATTCGCACTCGCTGGCAACAGCACCAATCTGCTCGTGGGCGGTTCGTTTGATTTTGCGGGAGTTGTCCCGGCAACGAATGTGGCACGATGGAACGGCTCCACGTGGAGCGCTCTTGGAAACGGGCTGGACGACACCGTATCCGCTATCGCAACGAACGGCACAAATATTTTCATTGGCGGAGCTTTCACCGCGACTGGAAGCAATCTGTTAAACCACGTCGCGCAATGGAACGGAATCAATTGGTCACCAATCAGTGGCGGCGTAGTCGACACCAATGGCGGCGATTACGTTTCTACGCTGGCTGTCAGCGGTACGAATTTGTTCGTCGGCGGAAATTTCCAAATCGCCGGCACGGTCGCCGCACCGTTCATCGCATGTTGGAACGGCAACACATGGTCGGCATTGGGAACGAATGCGATCGACGTTGTGACGTCACTTGCCGTGAGTGGCTCGAACCTTTACGCCGGGGGCACCTTCGCGTTCGCCAACAGCACCAACGCCGTCGCGCGCTGGGACGGCACAGCATGGGCGCCGGTTGGCGATGAGTTCGATGTCGCCGGACCGCAAGTTGCCGTGGTGGGTTCGAACGTGTTCGCGGCGGGCCAATTTACGGCCATCGGCACCAACGCGCCAAATTACATCGCAAAATTCGATGGGCAAACATGGATACCGTTGGCCGGCGGTCTCGATGATGTTGCGTCATGTGTTGCCGCAGACGGGACGAATGTCTTTGTGGGTGGCGCATTCACTTTCGCAGGTGATAGTCCATCGTATCACTTCGGCGTCTGGAACGACCGCACGCCAAATATCTGGCTGCCTCCGTTAGACGGCCAAATCGTGACGGCAGGATCGAATTTGACATTCAGCGCGAGCGTCGCAGGCACGCAGCCCATCAGCTACCAATGGTTCCTCAACGGCGTCGCCATCGCAGGCGCGACCAACAGCACTTTATCCAAAACAAACGTGCAATCTGCGGATATGGGCAATTATACGTTGCTCGTCTCTAATATCTATGGCGCGGTGTTGAGTGATCCCGCCAACGTGCAACTCTATTCGGTTGTCATATTCTCCGATGACTTCGAGTCGGGAACAGTTTCGAATTGGACAACGATTTCGAAAGCCGCGCCCCTCGTCATTTCAACAAATTCCCATGGCGGCCAGTACGCTGCGCTCGTAACCAATTCTCTCGCCAAGATGTATCACACTCTCGGCAGCGAAGTTGAAGGCCACTCGATGGCCACGTTTTGGATTTACGACGATCAAGGAACTCAAACGCGCTGGTTAGGCGATGTCCGCAACTACAGTGGCGGCGGTTTTGGCAGCGGCACGCTCCAGCAACAATTGGCGATAGGTTTGTATGCGACGAACTTTGGCACCGGCACAGGTGATTTGCAGGGTGAAGTTATCGACACGAACAGTTATCAGGGCCAGATCCTCGCTGGCGACAGCACCGGATTTTTCAATTTGGACGACATGCCGTTCCCACGCACCGACGGCTGGCACAAATTCCAGATCGAACGACAGGATGATCCGACCACAATCGATTTCTGGATCGATGACGACATCTACCGCGAAATTTCTGGCGCGGCAGGAAAGACCTGGGATTCCACGACCATTGGTTCTGTCGGATCCGGGACCGTTGCCGGCAGCGTTTGGTTCGACGATATCAAAATCGAATACCTCGACCCGCCCGACATCCTGACCAACCCAGTCAGCCAAACCGTTGATGCTGGCGCGAACGTTACTTTTACTGTCGCTGCCACGGGCAACATCCGCAGTTATCAATGGATTAAGAACGGCGCTTTGATCGCCGGTGCAACCAAGTCCGCTTTCACCGTCACGAACGCGCAACAGAAAGCGACTTACAACGCTCTCGTCGCAAACGGCATCGGTGTGAGCGAAAGCGATGACGCGACTTTGACACTGAATGACAAACCCACAATTTTGGGCCATCCTCAAAGCGTGACCGTGCCGGCGGGCGCAAATTTCGCGTTGAGCGTCACCGCCACAGGCTCGCCGTCGAATCTCGCCTATCAATGGCGTAAGAACGGCACTGCCATCATCAACGCCGTCACCAGCGACCTCGTATTTCTCGATTGCACCAATTCCAGTGCTGGCAGTTACACCGTGGTCATCACCAATATTGCCGGGGTTGTCACCAGCGCCGTAGCTGTCGTGACCATCACCAATTCGCGACCAGTCATCACATCGCCACCGACCAGCCAAAACGTGAACCTCGGCGGCAACGCTACTTTCTTTGCCGCTGCGGCGGGATCGCAACCGCGCACTTATCAATGGCGCTTTAACGGCACGAACATCGCAGGTGCAACGAATAGTTTTTATCGACGCAACAGCGTTCAAGCGACAAACGCCGGATCGTATTCAGTTGTTGTTTCCAATTCATTTGGCAGCGTGACCAGCGCGCTCGCCGTGCTCACGCTTAACTTCCCGCCGAGTATTACCACGCAGCCTTTAGGCCAGGCGGTAGCCGCCGGTACGAACGTCACCTTATCTGTAGTGGCAACCGGCACCGCCCAGCTCGAATATCAATGGTATGCTCAGCTCGTTGGCGTTTCTCCCGCCGTTCCAGTCGCGCTGGATGGCGAAACGAGCGATACATTGACGATCTTTAGTCCGGACTCATCCGATGCCGGTACATATTCCGTCCTCGTTTACAACCTGGCCGGGCATGTGATGAGTTCCAACGCGACGCTCGTCGTGAACGGTCCGCCAGTGGTGCTCGACGATCCGCAGGACATCACGGTTTCCGCCGGATCGAATGCTGTTTTCGCCGTGAACGCGGTTGGCAAAGCTCCCGTCACCTATCAATGGACGCGCAACGGCGCGAACATCGCGCTCGCCACCAATACTGTCTACGTGCGGACGAATGTGCAGCCGGCCGACGTCGGGCTGTATGCTGTGACAATTGCTAACTCATATGGATCGGTCACCAGCGGCAGCGCGGTTCTATCGCTCGATTCATTCTCAGTGTTCTTCGACAATTTCGAATCGGGCCTGGGCAATTGGACGACTGTTTCCGGTGCGAGGGCGCTCACAAATTCAATCGCGCAAGTCCATTCCGGCACCAACAGCGCGGCGTGCAATAGTTCGGCCGGAAAGATGTTCCACAACCTGTCGTTCGCCGTGGAAGGCCATGCCCGCGCGACATTCTGGATCTATGACAACAATGGTTCCCTTTCCAACTGGTTCGGCGAAATGCGGAGTTATGTGGGCAGCACCAATGGAAAACCTGCGCAAATCCTCGGTTCGGGTGTGTTCACGTATCCGTTCCCGACCAATGCCACCGGTCAGTTTATCGGCCTCACACCAGACACGAACAATTACCAGGGTTACATCCTGAGCGGCTACGATAGCGGCTACTTCGATTTCGGCGATCCAAGCGCCCCATTACGCACCAATGGCTGGCACCAGTTCGTCATGGAACGCAATGCTGATGAAACCACGATCAGTTTCTCCGTCGACGGCAACGAACTCGCGGTTGTTTATGACACGACTCCCGCAAACTGGGATTCCGTGTTCATTGGTTCGGCTGGCAAAGGCAATACAAATGGCAGCGTTTGGTTTGACGACATCAAGGTCGAATACCTCGACCCGCCCGTGATTCTAAGCGACCCCGCAGACGCGTCGGTAAACCCCGGCCAGGGCGCGTTCTTCAGCGTCAGCGCGCGCGGCAATGTTAACGGATACCAATGGCTCTTCAACGGTGCTGCGATCGCCAATGCGACCAACACCAGTTATACCATAGCCGGCGCACAAACGAACAACGCCGGTTTCTACTCGGCCATTGCTATAAATGGCGTTGGTGCGACGCAGAGTAACCCGGGATTGCTTACGATTGTTCCATATCCACCGACGCTGACGTTCGCAGCATCGAGTGGTTCGCTGCACTTCTCAGTCGACCAAAACTCCACGATTTTCAGTTCAACGAACCTGGTCGACTGGGTGGCGATTGGAACAAATCTGACAAACCTGGACGTACCGCTTACAAACAAAGTGCGGTTCTTCAAAGCAGGCGTGGCCACCTACCCCTGAGGCGCCGCTATTCATCCAACAACTCCCGTTGCCAATGCATCAACCCTTTGCGATGCCCTTCGAAATCCTGCGCCAACTGCAACATCGTCGCGCGACTCGCAATCAGCGTCGGATCAATTGCCAGCTCGACCGCATGTTTATCCCGGCGCTTCTGCAATGCTTCAAACCGCCGGCGCTCCTCCTCCGTCTGTCTACGTGGCATCGAGCGTAGCGGATGCGGGTGCTGTTGTGGTGGCAATGTCTGCGCAATCGTAATCGCATGATGCAATGCATCGGCACGTCGCGATGAAAAATGTCGCGGCAAAGCAAACGAACGCTCTTCCGAAACTGCCCGGGCAATGTCCACCAGAGATTCGTGTGACAAAACAAAATACGGCGGTTTGTTCGCACGCACCGCCTCCGTTTCGCGCCACTGCCATATTTCCCGCATCACGGCCAACCCTGCTCGCGACAACGTGTGACTGCCTTTGACGCGCCAAACCGTTTCCGGATCAGGCGCCGACGGCAGCGCGCAATCCTGGATCAAGCGTTGGCAAGATTCTTCCAGCCATTTCAACCGATGCTTCTCCTTCAATTGAAACGCCAGCAAATCGCGCAATGGTTTCAAATAGTGCGTATCATTGCGGGCGTATTCTTCCATCCGCGATGTCAAAGGCCGACGCGCCCAATCAGCTTTTTGAGAACCTTTGTCGAGAGTGACATTGAGATATCTGGAAACGAGATTCGTCAGCCCGAACTCACGATCGCCAAGCAATCGCGACGCCAGCATCGTGTCGAAAATTCGGCTCGGCACGAACCCATGATTCTTCCGCAATAAACGCAGGTCGTAATCCGACCCATGCATGATCAGTTCATGCTGTTGCAAAACCGGCCAGATCGGCGTGAGGTCGATGCCACTGAGAGGATCGACCAGACGGTCAGCTCCTGGAACACTGATTTGCAGCAGGCAAAGCTTCTCCGGATACGCGTGTAAGCTGTCCGCTTCGGTATCGAGCGCAACCCATTCGGCCGAACTCAGCTTCGGCAAAAAGTCTGCAAGGATCGGTTGGGCATCGATCATGTCAAATCAAAGGTAAAACACCCGATTGAAATGGGAAAGCGCTTTATAGAGGGTCTCGGAATATCGCAAAGCAGATTCAATTCTCGAGATCTTTCGCGTTTTTCGCGGCCTTTGCGAGACTCATGTTTGTGATTTCGCATTCAACTTTCCTGCAACCTTACCACTCAACATCGACGGCGAACACTTCGCCAATCCCACCAGAATCCGGTTCATCATTCCTGGAATAACAATCGGTTTACCATTCATCATCGCTCGATATCCGATTTCCGCCACCGTCTGCGCCGACATCGCTTTCATCATCCCGTGCCGCATCAACTTGCTTCGGTCCAAACCGGCGCGTTTATGAAATTCCGTCGCAGTGGTTCCCGGGCAGATCGCAGTCACCGTCACGCCAGAGTTCTTAAGTTCGACGCTCAGCGCCGCGGAAAACGAAAGAACAAACGCTTTGGTCGCGCCATAAACACCCAGCAGCGGATCAGGCTGATAGGCGGCGACGGAAGCGACGTTCAAGATTTTCCCTTCACGACGCGCGAGCATTTGTTTCAGGAACAACTTGGTCAGTCACAACCACCGATTCCATATTCAACCGCAGCACCGCGATGTCCCTGTCCAACGCCGTGTCGGCAAACGCGCCATACACTCCAGAGCCCGCATTATTAATCAGCACTGAAACTGGAAAGTTTTCCCGCTGGAGCCGATCATAAATCTGTCGTGGCGTTTCCACTTTCGCCAAATCCGCCACAATCACCTTAACGTCACGTCCAAATTTCTGTTTCAGTTCAGCCGCCACCGTGTTCAACCGCTGCTCGTCCCGCGCCACCAACGCCAGATCAAAACCATGCGTAGCGAGGATGTGCGCAAGCTCGTATCCGATTCCCGTCGAAGCTCCCGTGATCAGCACTGATTTTGTTGTCATAGCTGGATACTCAAACGCTATACTCAAGCGCGTATACTAACTAGGCCATTCTATGAAACGCTTGTTCATCACAATCGCGCTTCTTCTCGTCTGCATCGCCGCGCGTGCCGATTCAATCGACGACAAAGTCCGTGCCGCCATGGATAGGCAACGCATTCCCGGCCTCTCCCTCGCGATCATCAAAGATGGCAAGATCATCAAAGCCGCCGGATACGGTTTTGCGAACGTCGAAAAGAAAATCCCGGCGACACCCAAAACGATTTACCCACTCGCATCCGTCACCAAACAATTCATAGCCGCAGGAACTTTGCTCTTAGTTGAACAAGGCAAGGTGAAGCTCGACGATCCAGTTTCAAAATACCTGCACAACACACCCGCGGCATGGACCAACATCACCGTTCGCCGACTTCTGTCACACACGGCTGGTTTGAAACGCGAAGATTCGCTCGGGTTGTTTTCGAATCCGACCGACGCAGAATTGCTCGAAGCAATCACCAAGATGCCGCTGCAATCCGAACCGGGCAAAGAATGGTCCTACAGCAATGCCGGTTTCAATTTGTGGTCCTTCGCGTTGGCCGAACAGGTCAATGAAAGCTGGGACAAATATCTCGGCGAAAAAATTTTCCAGCCACTACACATGGACAACACGTTCCACATTCCCGCTCAACCAACGGGCACAAATTTCGCCATCGGCTATACGACCAATCGCTCTGGCGAGTGGCAACGCGCACCGAAAATGGACCGCACCTTCGCTTCCGGCGGCATCGCCTCAACCGTGCTCGACATGGCCAAATGGGACGCCGCGCTTTACACCGAACAAATCTTGAAACGGTCCAGTTTCGACCAACTCGTCACCCGCACAAAACTCTCCAGCGGCGAATTAGTGAAAATCAGGACTGCCTGGAGCTACAGTCTCGGCTGGGGCGTCGGCACCAACGCATTAGGCCACAACGTAATGTCCCACAACGGCAGCCGCCCCGGTTTTTCCACACATATAGTGCGCTGCTACGAAGACAAACTTACCGTTGTCATCCTCTGTAACGAGTGGCACGTCGATACCGCGCTGCCCATCCTCGCGCGGCGAATTTTGACGGAATATCTTCCGTGATTGCTCGCTTACTAAATGGTGGGAGTTGCGATCGTCAATTACGGCCCCTGCATCACCCGATATATCCGCATGCCGTCTCCTGAATTCGTATCAACGAAGATCGAGTCCGGGCCCATAACATTCGTCACCGCCAACGTGGTCCAGTTCGTCAGGTCGGTCGTAAATTGAATCGTGTAATTCCGATTGCTCATTCCGGCGAGATGCAATTGAAATTGCGAACCATCCAAAAACAGTGGCGCAATCAACCGCGGCGGAGGTGTCGGCAGTATATTGATCGTCAGGTTCGTCGTCGTTGTCTGCAGCAGGTTGTCCGTGACCTGAACCGTAAACGTGTATGCCCCCTCTTGCGTTGGTAAGCCGGTCAATTGATTAGGCTGATTTTGATTCGTCGCCAATCCCGGCGGCAATGTTCCACCTACGATGCTCCATGTGAACGGCCAGTAACCGCCGGAAGTGTACAGCCAGTCGCTGTATGGAAGTCCATTAGTGCCTGCGACCATGTTCGTGCCAATCTGCAGCGGCGCATTCGTGAAATACGTCAAAGTAATCGCAACGTTGGTGCTTGCCACAGTTACCGTGTTACTTTTGTAAATCTGACAGTCCAAATCCATCGCGTCCAGGGCGACGCAATCCGGATGCAACGACCACGACCCGTCGCACACATACAGCACCGCAATCCCGTTTGTATCGGTGCGTTGCGCGGTGGCAATGTATGCTGGAACACTTCCCAACAAATCCGCCGTCACCTCGATATTCGTGATCGGGAATCTAGTCGAAACAATTGTCTCATCATAGTGAAAGTCAAAATGATTGGTTGGATAAATCGGATGAAACAAATTTGTTGGGCCAACGAAATTCGTTGGATCGTATATCGGACCGTAAATCACATTCGTATCATAGATGCCAATAATAATATTCGTATCGTAGGAGCTGGATATAACGTTGGTATTGAACGGGCCGTGTTTATTCGGATCATACAGACCGATCCAATAGTTGGTGTCCGTCGAATCAAAGCTGTCGACGAGAACAGACCCGCCATTAAAAGTTATGGTACTTTTTGCTACCAACCCTCCGTGAAATCCGTCCCTACCACCGTTCACGAGCGTCACTGTAATGCTTCCCGTAATTCGACGCGCCACCAAGTTGACATTTGTCACACTTGCACCCGAACTGATCGTTTCAAAAACTCGCGGACTAACTAACCCACGCGATAAGACGCCCACATCTGGATGGACATCCAATTGTAGAAAATAGCCGCCGCCGATGACGCCCATTTGAAAATTACCATTGTCGTCCGTCAGTGCATTGAATTTGTTCGTGACGTCGTCCTGACCAAACGCAAACACGTTGATGTTTGTCAGCGGAACACCAAAATCATCCACAACCCGTCCGGACAAAAACGCGTCCGTCGCCACAGGATCAGCATGCGACTGTCCTGCGAAAAGAAAACAAACACACATCGCGACCGCGAGGGCCGACGTACGTAGCTTTTCACTATGATTTTGCCAAATCACGTGCTCTTGACAGGCAGCTTACATGCCAATGTCATTGCTGATAAACTGCATGTGTGTCAGTCTTCGCATCCGGCGAATCGTCGATTACTCGCATGCAATCGAGCGCGAACAATCGACCAGAACTTGCTGGTAAATCCATTGCTGATCAAACCGGGTTCGTGTAGTATTCGTGTGTTATGCGGACCATTACAATTGATGACGACGCCTACAAGCTGCTCTCTAAATTAAAACAGCATGGGGACTCCTTTACCAAGGTAATCAAACGTCACATCAGAATTCCTGCTGACACCTGCGGCGAACTCCTCGAGCGTTTGGAATCAGGACCACTTCCTGATGTGGATGAAACGATGTTTGAAGTTTTGGAAAAGGGTAAAGGCCGGCGCTCTCCGCGCCGCTTATGATCGCAGATACTACGTTTCTAAGCGATCTAACCAGAGAGCAGCGTAACGGAATTCGCGGCGCTGCCAGTTTGTTTTTCAACAAGCACCGAACTCAGAAAATCCGCACGTCGATTATCAGTGCAGGCGAAATCTCTTTGTTGTTTCGGCGGACGGATCACGCGTGGGAGTGGCTAACGAATTGGACGATTTACAGGCTGCACGCAGGCATCGTCAACGCTGCTACTGAAATTGATCGCCACTTGATCAAGACCGGCCAACGTTTGGGTGAAAATGACAATTGGATTGCAGGTTTTGCGGCTTACTATCGCGAACCGTTGGTAAGCCGTGATGCGCGCTTCGACGATGCGCCCGGCGTGCGCAGAATTTCATATTGATCGCGCAACCAATTAGTCAATCTCTTCCACTAGCAACATTGCCTGACGTTTCACTGCCGTCAGCCTGACGTTTATTTTCGGTCACAAACTCCTTTCCATCAACTGCTATGACACCCTGACGGCTTTTTATCCCCTGACTATTAGGTATACCAACTTCAAAACGTTCCAGGAAATACATGAAATACTTGTTGCATGGTGTTTCCGCCCTGCTATATTCCCCGCTCCGTTTCCCTTGGGGTTACGGGGATAAATTTACGTACCGATGCCAACTATCAATCAACTCGTCCGTCATGGACGCAATAAATTGCGCAGCAAGTCCAAAGCGCCGGCCTTGCAGAATTCGCCTTTTCGTCGCGGCGTGTGCATCCAGGTGATGACCCGTACGCCCAAGAAGCCAAACTCCGCCATGCGCAAAGTGGCGAAAGTCCGTTTGACCAACGGCTTTGAAATCATCGCCTACATTCCGGATGAAGGCCATAACTTGCAAGAACACTCCATCGTGCTCGTGCGCGGCGGCCGTGTTAAAGATTTACCCGGTGTGCGTTATCACATCGTGCGCGGCACCCTCGACGCCGCCGGCGTTGAAAAGCGCCGCGTCAGTCGCTCGAAATACGGCGTCAAACGCCCGAAGGCCGCTAAACCAGCCGCTGCGTAAGTCATGGTGAAATACACCTAGATACACCTAAATACACCTTTAACGAAATTTTTGGATTATGTCACGTCGCCGTCGCGCAGTTAAAAGACCGTTAGTTGAAGATGCCAAGTTCCACAGTGCGTTGGTCACCCGTTTGGTGAACACCGTCATGATTGGTGGCAAGAAGACCACCGCCCAACGCATCGTCTATGGTGCCTTCGATGAAATTGCCATCAAGAACCCGAACACTAACCCGCTGGAAATCCTCCAACGCGCGGTTGACAACGCCAAGCCTCGCCTCGAGGTTAAGCCGCGTCGTGTCGGTGGTGCAACCTATCAGGTGCCGATGGAAGTTCCTGGCGATCGCCAGCTCTCGTTGGCCATGCGCTGGTTGGTAGATTTCGCCGACGCCCGCAAGGGACAAGCGATGAAAGAAGCTTTGGCAGCCGAAATCATGGAAGCCTTTCAAGGCCAGGGTAACGCCATTCGTAAACGTGACGAAGTGCACAAGATGGCTCAAGCCAACAAGGCTTTTGCGCATTTTCGTTGGTAATTTAGTCAGCAATTTAAACCCGCCCCGACGGTTATGCCTACGGGGCGCTTTTTTTAACAGAGCCGTGCGCGCGAGCAAGCGGTTCAACTAATTTTAACATGCAGAACACGACAACAGAGAAAAAGCCCGCTAATTCGCCCGATCGTCAATACACGATGGAGCGCACACGCAACATCGGTATCGCCGCGCACATTGACGCAGGTAAGACAACCACCACCGAGCGTATTCTGTTTTATACAGGCCTGATCCATAAGATCGGCGACGTCGATGACGGCAACACCGTTACCGACTGGATGGAGCAAGAACGCGAACGTGGCATCACGATTACCTCAGCCGCCGTCACCTGCTTCTGGACGCAAAAGAAAGAAGAAGGGCTCCAAAAGCTTTTCACCAGCGTCGGCCATCGCGTCAACATCATCGATACTCCCGGACACGTGGACTTCACCGCTGAAGTCGAGCGTTCCATGCGCGTTCTCGACGGCGCAGTCGCAGTGTTCTGCGGCGTTGCCGGCGTGCAGCCGCAATCCGAAACCGTCTGGCGTCAGGCCACCAAATACAAAGTTCCGCGCATCGCGTTCATCAACAAGATGGACCGCACCGGCGCGAACTTTGAAAACGCCCTCAACGACATGCGCAAAAAGCTCAATGCGTATGCCTATCCCATTTTCCTGCCTATCGGCGCGGAAGACCAATTTGCCGGGGTCGATCGACGTCGTAAATCAAAAGGCTATCAGTTGGGGAGAAGGAGAAGTCAAAACGGAAGGTCTCTGCTTACGAAATCACCGAAATTCCCGACAATCTGAAAGAAAAGGCCAAGACCGCTCTCGCCGAATTGATCGACGCCGTCTCCAATAAAGACGATGAAATCGCTGAGTCTGGTCATGAACGACAAGCCGGTCGAACCGCTGGTGCTCAAAGCCGCGATTCGCCGTTTGACCTGCAAAATCGAATTTATTCCGGTCACTCTGCGGTTCCGCTTTCAAAAAGAAAGGCGTGCAAGTTCTCGTTGACGCAGTCATCGATTACCTGCCGAGCCCGCTCGACGTTCCTCCAGCGACTGGTATGGAACCCGGAACACCCGGAAGCGAAGGCACTGTGGTCGTTGAATCCGACGACAACAACAAATTCTGCTCCTCGGCGTTCAAACTTTGGACCGATCCTTACGCTGGAAAACTCGTGTTCTTCCGCGTTTACTCCGGTCAGCTCAAGAAGGGCGACACGCATTTACAATCCGCGCACGCGCAAACGCGAGCGCATCAGCCGCCTCATGGTTATTCAAGGCAGCGAACGTAAAGACATCGACCATGTTTACGCGGGCGACATCGCCGCACTCGTCGGCGTCCGCAACATCACCACCGGTGACACCCTTTGTAACGAAGATTACGACGTCATCCCTCGAACCGCCGACGTTCCCAGAACCGGTTATCAGCATGGCCGTCGAACCGAAGACCAAAGCCGACCGCGATAAGCTCGGCGAAGGCTTGCAACGTTTGGCTGAAGAAGATCCGACGTTCCGTTGCTTTACCAACGAAGAAACCAGCCAGCTCATCATCGCTGGAATGGGTGAGCTTCACCTGGAAATCATCATCGACCGTTTGAAACGCGAATTCAAAGTGGACGCCAGCACTGGCGCGCCGCAGATCGCGTATCGCGAAACCATCACCAAGGGTGCCGAAGGCGAAGGCAAATACATCCGCCAATCCGGTGGTCGTGGTCAATACGGCCACGCTGTCGTCACTATCGAGCCGAATGAAAAGGGCAAAGGCATCGAAATCGTCAACAAGATCGTCGGCGGCGCGATTCCGAAGGAATACGTCCCGGCAGTCATCGACGGCATCGAAGAAGCCTGTAAGAGCGGCGTTTATGCTGGTTACCAGGTCATCGACATGAAGGTCGAGATCATCGACGGCAGCTTCCACGAAGTCGACTCGAACGAATTGGCGTTTAAGATGGCCGGTATTTTCGCGCTCAAAGAAGCCTTCAAGAAAGGCCGGCTCCGATCATTCTCGAACCGCTCATGAAGGTCGAAGTAACCACGCCTGACGAATATCAAGGCGACCTCCTCGGCGACGTCAACCGCCGCCGCGGGACCATCATCGGCATCGACGCCAAGGGTGGCCAAACCATCCTGAACGCGCACGTGCCGCTGGCCGAAATGTTCGGTTACGCCACCGCGATCCGTTCGCTTTCCAAGGGCCGCGCCTCCTACTCAATGGAACCATTGAGCTTCGAGCAAGTCCCGAACAGCGTCTTGACCGTGATCATGGATGCCGCCGGCAAAAAGCCCGCCGCCCGCTGCTAAAATTTAGGAGACGAGGTAACGAGTCTCCGACTATTGCAAAACTCCCGCACGAAAGTGCGGGAGTTTTGTCCTTTAGTGCAATAAGGGTTGAGCCGGAATTGGCTTCTCGCCCGGCGGTGCTCTTCATTAACATTCGGACGACATGGCCAAACGGCGTATACCCAGTCCGAAACCCAAAGCTCCGTCGGCCAAGCCGATTTTTCGTAGCGCTGGGATCTGGCTCCTGTCGTTAGGTGTGGTGGTAGCGGCCGTCTCTGAGGTTTGGTGGCTGAAAACGGAAAAAAAGGGGGCCTCAATTCTTGGTGCCGGAGCAGGCCTGTCCATCGAGAGTGATCAAAGTGTCTTTGCTCAATACGGCGGTTCGCCCAGTTGCCGGGATTGCCATGAGGAAGCGTTCGACGCCTGGGAAAAATCGCATCACGCGTTCGCCGAACGTCCGGTGAAAGCGGACCTGGATCGCAGGGCTTTTGATCCACCGCGCACTTTTCACCATGGCACGCAAGACTCGGCGTCGCGCTGGACCAACGACACGGCAATCGTCACGGCGCTGGGGCTTTCAGGAAAACCGGAGGATTGCAACGTGGCGAGGGTCATCGGTCACGATCCGTTGCGTCAGTTCCTCGTTCCTGCAGCCGGGGGGCGTTTCCAGACGCTCGAAGCCACCTATGATCCGCGCTCGAACCAGTGGTTCAACGTTTACGGCGACGAGGACAGGCGGCCCGGTGAATGGGGACATTGGACCGGACGGGGGATGAACTGGAATTTCATGTGCGCCGGATGCCACAACACGCGGTTGCGCAGGAATTATGATGAGATGACCGACAGCTATCACACGACCATGGCGGAGATGAGCGTTGGTTGTGAATCCTGTCACGGTCCGCTCAAGGCTCACAATGAATGGCAACGGCAATACGGGAAGTCGCAGCCCGGCAAAGATCCCACGATCAAAAAGATGCCCCGGACTCAAATCCTCGACACGTGCGGGTTTTGTCATGCGCGCCGCGGCGATCTCACCGGCGATTTCAAACCGGGCGACTCGTTCTCTGATCACTTCGATCTGACGGTCGTGGATACCAGCGAACGTTATTATGCAGACGGCCAGATCCGGGAAGAGGATTATGAGTATGGATCATTTGTCGGCAGCAAGATGCATCAACGTGGCGTGATCTGCACCGATTGCCACGATCCTCACACGGCAAAAACCAAATTGCCCGGCAACTGGCTTTGCCTGCGTTGCCATAATGGCAGCGAGACTAACGCGCCTCTTATCAATCCGGTCACTCACAGCAAACATAAGGTTTTCGGCTACGACACCAACGGCGTCCTCGTTAATAGCGATCTGACAAACTACAAAACGAAGGAAATCGTTGAGACCGGAGGCGAATGTGTGAATTGCCATATGCCGCAGACTCCCTACATGCAACGACACTGGCGGCATGACCACGGCTTCACCATTCCGGACCCGTTGCTGACCAAAAATCACAACATCCCGAATGCCTGCAACCGCTGCCATCAGGACAAGACCACGGATTGGGCGTTGGAGGCTTGCAATAAATGGTACGGAACGAAGATGAATCGCCCGACTCGAACTCGCGCCGAATGGATTGCTCGCGCCCAGGAGGGTGACCCCGCTGCGCGCGAAGGGTTGCTCGCGGTGTTGAAGAATGAGCCGGCCCCGTATTGGCGCACGACGATTCTCGGATTGCTGGGCCCCTGGGCGACGCAACCGGACATCGCGACAGTCCTTATGGAGAGTCTCGATAATACGAGCGCTTTGGTGCGCAGCACCGCTGCCCGCGTGATCGAGCCCGCCTTGTCGATTCCCGGTGTGAACGAGGCTGTGCATCGATGTTTGGATGATCCGTCGCGCAGCGTGCGGCTCGCAGCCGCATGGAGTTTGCGCGCCACGCTTGATACCAACTCAATCGTTGCCCGCGAGCTTGAACAAATGATGGACCGGAGTTCCGACCAACCGGGCGGCCAGATGCGCAAAGGTGATTTTTTTGCGGCACGACACGATCCGCAGACCGCCCTGCTCCATTACCAAAAAGCAGTTTTATGGGACCCTTATTCCACACCGTTTCGCTACCGGGTGGCGGTGACGCTGTTCCAATTAAACCGCCCACGCGAAGCGATTGAAACTTTGCAGGAAGCCTGCCGGATCAACCCGAAGGACGGAGAAGCACATTACCAACTCGGCCTGGCCTGGAATGAAACCGGCGACATCCAACGCGCGCGCCAGGAGTTGGAAGCGGCCGTTCAAGCGAATCCCCGGCTGGCTCCGGCATGGTATAATCTCGGACTGGCCCAAAATGCTTTAGGCGAAAGCACGGCCGCAATTGGGTCTCTCCAACGCGGCGAATCGGCAGACCCTCACGACGCTCGAATTCCCTACGCCCGCGCGACCATTCACGCGCGGTTGGGAGAGAGAAACGCAGCCATCGTCGCGGCGCACAAGGCGCTGGAAATCGATCCGAATTACTCCGAAGCCCGGCAGTTCGTCCAAGAGCTCGAAAAATAATCGCGTGTCACTTTGACAATATCTCAGCCCAGCGCTGGACGCTGCTGACGTGTTTCCGCGTGGAGAGATTAATTCGGAGTTGGCTGCGATTGTTTAAACCGTTCCAGAAAATTCTCTGCGCGAATCGCGATGAATTCTTCGGGATCTTGTGCAGCGTACTCGAGTGCAGGAACGACATCACCCGGCGTCGGGTAGTCGCGAATCAGAAATATCAACGCCTGGGCTCTGGTCCACCGGTCAACGGAGTGTAATCGGCGGGACAGAATGGGTAACGTGCGTTCCGGCGAAATTTGCAACATCGCCCGCAATGATGCCGATGCGATTTGCGAGCGCGGCGATTGGGAGGCGGCATTACTCAATGTTTCGAAAGCCGAAATTGCGTTGGTAGTGAAGTTGCCGATTTCCGTTGCGGCAATGGTGGCATCGTTTGTATTGCCGCGTTGGACAACTTCGACCAGCAACGGCAATGCATTGGCCTCTGTGCGTAGTTGCGTGCCTAGAATCTGGATTGCAACGGTACGCACCTCGGTGTCAGTGTCATTCAATCGATCCCTCACCAAACCCACTGCCTCGTCACGATTAGTGACAACGGCGGTTAAACTCGAAACGGCAAAACTGCGAATGGTGGCGTCACTGTTCGTAAGCGCGTGACAGATGACCGTGCTTGCCGCCGGGCCGATGCACGATAAGCAGCGGAAGGCGACCATCGCGTGCTGCGGTTCTTTGGCAATTTCCGCCAGCATTGGAACAGCGGAGGCTGCATTTGTTCCGAGCGCTTGAAATCCCGCGACCGCCATGTCGCTCGGGTCGTCGCTTTGGTAGACTGGCCCGACGTAGATATTGAACTGTTGCGCCAAATCGAGCAGCAGCGAATGAAACGACCTCTGTCTATCGGACGCGCGCACGAGCCGCAGCAAAACGGGAATGACCTCTTGCGGGCCCATTGCTTGAATGGCCATGCGTGCTTCGGTCAGTTTTTTGAGATGGCGAACCGGCTCGGTCCCCTGCTGCAACCAACTCGACAAGTTTCGTCCCTGGGACTCGGGCTCATGTGGACGCAGCAAAACAGCTACGCCAATCGCAACGCAGATCAGGAAAGCTATTCCAATCCAGTAGATGCGTCGCATGAAACGAATGTAAATTGAGACGGCTAAAATTCGAGCCGGAAATCCTTGCCGCTCGAATTGCAAGCAGGCGCGCGAATAAATTGAGAAAAACAGAAGTAGGGGTTTGCCTTACAAAAACTAACCAGTATCCTCTTTGAACAGTGAGTCCATATTTTAGTTCATGTTCCAGTTTAATCTTTTTCGTCGCGGACAGTTAGATCTCGATCGCATTCAAGTCAGTGTGGTTGTTTCGACTGGTAGAACCGGCACGCGCTTCCTCGCCGGCGTGTTAAACCGGCCGGAACTCGGTTTAGTCGCAACGCACGAGCCGTCACCTTCGCTAGGCGATCTCGGAAACGACTTCATCACCGGCAGGAAATCGCTGGAACAGGTCAAAAGCATCATCTTGCGTGATCGCGCAAATATATTCCGCAGCATCGGAGACAAAATGTATCTCGAGTCCAATGCTGGATTGATTTTTTTACTGCCAGCTCTGAAAGAACTCATCAGGAACTTCAAAGTAATACACGTGGTCAGGCATCCGATCGATTTCGTGCGGTCCGGTGTCAACCGCATTTATTACTCCAACGGAAAAGTGTTCCAAACCTACGCGGAAGAGAAAAACTGGAAACTCAGGGCAGAGGATTTTGCCGATGCCGGGGAAGACTGGAGCGCGTTGGACATCTATGAGCGGTTCATGTGGGCGTGGGCATTCAAGAACGATTACGCCGCTCGTTTTGTTCGAGAAAATCCGACGATTGCGTTGCGTGTCCGTTTCGAGGATATCTTTCACTGTGCCAATCACAGCGGATTTCATTCGATATTGGATTTTTTAAACCGTAAGGAGTTGGCACCGAAATTTAATGCGGATGATTTTAGACAAGTGGTGAACGCCTCTGAAGCCGCATTTGCCGAACCGTTCGAGGCTTGGCCGCCGCATCGAAAAGCTTCGCTGCAACGAATTTGCGGTCCTCTCGTTGGCGTTGCGAATTATCAGTACACCATTCCAAACGGCCAGCTAGCTTAGATTTGCTTCCAAGTTGGCGGTTGATTTCATTGTCCGCCGAAAAAAATGGCGGGAGTGGCGGGGCTCGAAACCAATTGAACAAAACGCACGTTTTGCCAGTTATACGCAAGCTGCTACAGCTACCGTATTTAAGCAGACTGCATTTTTTTCACTCAGACGGTGACATGCACGTTTGCGCAACTTTTTAGTCAGGAATTGTCAGGAGAAATTACTTTCCCATCAGCCGCGAAACGGTCGCCTCCGCCGCGCCGGCCACACTCGTTTTATTTTGGGCGTCGACTGTTCCACGCAATTGCCCGTGACGATGAGCAAAAAACCAGCCGCCAACGCTGAGCGCTACAGCGGAAAGAATCAGCAACTCGTTGCCGACGATCAGTGACGGCAAGATCATTAGAGCGACTCCCCCGCCGACCATCGCCAGGCTTGTGGTGATGCTGCCGACGATTGCACGCAATGGCGGATAAAACAGCGAAGCCAGGCCAAACAAAAACAAGCCGAGCCCAACCCACACGACACCTTTCAAGCTCGCGAGCTTCGCACCGAATTCCCGCGCCGTATCCTTTTGCGCCGCACCAATCATCGTGCCCGCTTTTTCAATGACACGCGTTTTTTGCACCGTCGGCGCGGACAGCACGATCGTTTTCTCCTGCTTCACCGGCTCACCACCAGCCTGCGCTGCAGGCGTGACAATGATCTCCTGCACCCTGCTCTGCGCCGGGATCGGCAACTCAGTTTCCATCGTGCGCTCAAAATTCTGAGTGGCGCTTTGCGCCGGATTCTCGGGCTGCTTCAAATCCGCGACAAACTCGCGCGCTCCGTTTGTCGACACATTCGATTGGATGCGCGCCACACCGGGCTTAAGCGGTTTAACTGTGCCGCAGGCGACAAGCGCCAGCGCGGCGAACAATATAATCAATCTTCTCATACTCTCCTTTTTAATGGCCGGTGCGGCTCGCACCCTGAAATCTGCGAAGTTCGAAACTGCATTCCTGTAACGCGGCCGTATTACGATCCAGGCAGACGGCAAGTTTCAACGCCGTCTCATTTTGAGTGTTGATGATTTCCTGCAGCGCGGCGTGGTGTTCATGGCGCAGCTCCTTGTGGTCCGCAATCAAGCTCTGCAATTGCCGCACGAGCCAATAAATCACCAGGCCGCACAACAACAGCAGCAGGCAAAACGCCGCCAAAAATAACCACCGGTCATTCATCGCCGCCGCATGATCCACCGCTTTCAAAAATTCAGTTGCGTTCATGTTCGTCATCGTCTCCTTTCAAACTCGGACCAACTGCACCGCACCGCTCGCTCGACCAGGCAAATCGCCGAGCTTTGAGAGAAACGCTTGTGCCGCTTGAGAAATCGTCGGTCGCGTGTCGACCTTGCTGTATCGAGTCATCGAACTATTGCTGACGCTGCTCGAAGTTGTTCCGTCATTACTCGCGCTTGAGGCCGACGTCTGGGTCGTGTCAATTCCTTCGCCAAGCGGAGCGCCCGTTCGATCCAAAGCCAACAAGGCGCGCGCCATTTCACACGTAGCGTTAATCAAAGCAGCGGGAATCTGATCGCTCGCAAACACTGCGATGCCACTCGAATCAGGCGTCGCATCACGATCGGAACAATCAATCCTCGGCCACTGCAAAGCTTGCCCGGCAACGGTGCGAAGACCATGGAACCGATACTGCGAATCAATGACGCGAGTCGCGAACACGAGCGCTTTTTCCCTGTTCGCCGTCGTCGCGCCAGTCCAGACCGTCGCGTACAAATGCCCATCGTGATAAGCATCGCCGTCGGCGGCGCTCGCGTAAGAATTCGCGCTCGCCAAACCGGTCCCATCTTCTTTTACGAGAACAAGCGCCATATTATCTATCCGGTAGCGTCACAATCTGTTTCAACCCAAGCCCCGCAATCGTGCGTTGCGGAAAGCCGGGATCCGTTGCGCCGTCGTAGTCCACAACAACGGCATCAGGAAAAATCGCTTTGGCAGCAAGCAGCCGCTCAGGTCCCGTTCGAAAAAACAAAGCCGAGCACCAATAGTGCGTCGCCGGTGGCTTGCCGGTCGCAGACAAACCAATCGAAAACGTTTTCTCACCGCCATCGGAATCAAATTCTGATTTCGACAGAGCATTTGCTTGCGACTGATCCGCAGCGGGAATGATCACGAGATAGCGCACGCTCATAACTTCAAGTAGTTGTATTCCTCCTGGAAATACGCGCGCACGCCGGCCGCCTCATCGTCCGAGAGAAAACGATCGTAAATAAGAATCTCCGCACAATCGCAATTGCCCGGATAGCCGTTGCTGCCCGATGCTCCCAACATCACTTGATAAGGCACCCCCGACCCGCCGCCACTCATCCCAACCTGCACGCCGTTCAAACAAATATTGATTGGGCTGCTCCCAGGAACCACGCGCGCCTCGACCAAATAAAAATCCGAATCATTGACAGATGCGGCTGCGCTCCATCCTTCGAAATAACAAAGCATCTGCCCATTGATATTGCCCATGGTCCAGTCGGCTGAAGCGGACGACAGAATCGCGCCGCTAAACACATCGGCATCGGCCAACCTCCACAACGTGAAAATCGAAAATGCACCAGCAATTACGACCGGCGTTTCCATCCCATCATCGACCGTGTCGAATCGCGCAACTGCAAACGTCTTTCCCGCGAACGTCACAGTCTGAAAAGTCGGCTGTTGCGAAACCGTGATTTGCGAAACGTCATTTGCGTTGCCGCTCAGATCAGGCCAGAACGCAATCGAATCATCATCACCCAAAGCCAGCGTGCTCGCTTTCAAACGCAACACGCAATCACCCGGCACATTCGCCAGCGCTGGCCCGCCCGCCGCCAAAGAATTGCGACGACGCCGACGCTGCTGCTGCATCGCAAACCACACGGCGGCTTTGGCCGGAACTGGAGACGCATCAATCATCTGAGGTCGTCGGCGGGGCATCTGTTTTCGTTTCAGGTTTCGCCAGTTGCGTAGGTGCGACAGGCGCGGCAACTTTCGCCGGCACGACCGCAGGAGCAGCCGTGCCGGCATCAGTAGGAATCAGTGGACGGCGAACCCGCCGGATAATCGGATACAATTGGTCACGAGCCGGGTTCATATGGCGTTCGCTCCAATCGCAACCTGCTTCCAATTCGTGCCGTCGGAAATTGCGAGGCACGCCACAGAACCAGTTCCGCCAGCGCTCAAATAAATCATGCGTCGCGGAAACTTCGCGGCAGTAATGCCAGCAGCGTTCGCAGCGGCAACATTTGTGAACGTCGGGATCTGAATGACCTCACCCGACCGAATCTTTTCAGAACCCCAGGGAATCAGCTTGCCCATAAAATTTTCCTTTCTATTGGGGGAGCGCCACCCCGACACCATTTGGTGTGCGGGGTCGGCGCCCGGTTTGTTAATTGTTGTGAGTCACCGCGACGATGCGGACGTTTTTGTTTTCCCAAACGCGGGTCCAGTTCGCGCCGGTTTCCAATTCGGCATTCGTGGGCGAATCGCCAGCAACAGAAGCGCTGGTAAACTTCACGCCACGCGGATGCAGAAGATACCGACGCCGATTGATCAGAATCGTATCGCTATCCAACGGAGCACGCGCAATCTCGACGCCTTCAGTGCCGATACCGCCTTGCAGCGGCGTCGAATCCAGTTTCGACGAGCCTTTCGCAAACGCGCCCTGGCCAAACAAGTAGGTCGTGTAGACCGTGCCATCAGTCGTGCCAGCCCGAGTGGGCAAGTTGTCATCGACAACAACACGCCGACCTTGGAACACGCGCAAGAGCGGCTTGCCCTCGCTGTCCGGGATGAAGTCGATCAAGTCGAGCTTGCGCAACGCAGCTTCAGTTGCCGAGTGCATCGCAACGGCAGTGAGTCGATCAGCACGATCGCCCAACTTCGCGCAAGCATCCACGAACGTCGCACCAGTCAACTTCGTCGACGAAGCAGCGCCAGCCGCCGACTCCGAATGAATCGCGAGCAAATTGCCCGCCATCGAACCTGCCGCGAACATGCCCTTGAGACACGACACGACGAGGCCTTCATCCGTGCGCGCCCAATACTGCCCGACCAGGTCCACGATCGCCTGCATCACATCATCGCCCGAAATCACCTTTGCCAGGTGATTCACAGACCAAACCTGCGCATCGTTATGAATGCGCGCGACATCTTGATCAGTGCCGATTTTATTAACCGTGAGCGGTGCCGAATCATTCAGCAACTGCCGCGTTGCCGTCAGGTCTTTCCAAAACGGCATCTTAACTTCGCGCCCACCTTCGGCCGCGATTGCATCGAACTCAGGCGATGCCTCGACAATACCGCACTCACCGAACGCCGCTAATTCAGCCGTGCGCTCGATTGCATATTTTTCAAACTCTGTGGGGATGATAATGTCCGCCACTGCTGTTTTTGCCATAAACGTTTTTTCTCCGGTTTATCCTTCATTACGAAGGGGGTTAAGATCCGTGCGCGAAGCGCCTTGGCCGGCACGCTAGTGCCCCGACGCCTGTAAGCGCGCGGCGAGTTGCGGATCAGTTTTTTGCAGTCTCATTTGCTCCGTCAAATTCCAGCTTTCCTTGCGGAAGGGATTTTTGACGGACCGACCTTGTCGTGAGCCAGCGCCTCCACCGGAAGCGTCGCCAGCGGCACCGCCACCAGCATTGGATTCGAACAAGTGAGGAGCGTCGGAAACTTGCGAATCCACCCACTCCTCTAAAGTCATCGGCGTCACGCCATCCTTGCCGTAACGCACAGTCTGGCCATCAGCCTCGAATGCGCGCGGCGCACCGTTCACCAACTTGAAAACATTTCGCGCGCGTGCGGTGATGTCCGTAAGCGCAGTTGCACGCAGCCCTCTCTTTGTCGCAGCGCCAACCACACCTTGATCAATCTGAATCGCAGTGAGCCGAGCATTAAGGGAATCACGCTCCGAAGTGAGAGTGGTGAGTTGCTTGTCCCAATCCGCTTTCAAACCCTTCACACGATTTTCAACAACCTTCTCCAACTCACCCGCCTTGAGTTGCTGCGCTTCTTCGAGTTGGCGTTTTTCGTCAGCGAGCTTCCGGAACTCATCCGGATCAATCCCGTCGAATCGGGTCTTTTGCTCTTCGATCTGTTTCAGCAACGCCAAATTGCTCTGGCGAAACTCATCCAGCCGGGCTTTGAGGGCATCGTGGCCGTGTGCTAACACTTTGTCGGCATCGCCGTCGGCTTCCAAAACCCAAGCGCCGTCGCGCTCGACATAATGCGCAGCCAACTCAGCCGGAATTTCGCTCTTCGAATTAAACTTAAACTTCAGTGCCATAATCGTTCGTAGTTATGCCGCAATCGGTTGGTTCGTCGGCACAGCAGCAGCGGCAGATGCCGGAGCCGACGTTTGTCTTGGTTTTTGCCCCGGGTCGCTGGGACCGGAATCGGAAGTGCGACTCGCACCGCTGGGACCGGATTGGGAACCGCGACTCGAGGTGATGAGCGCCACCTCGTCTTCATTCGAGCGCCCATCCGGCAAAATTTCTCCACGCCGGAAAAGCTCCAGCATCGTGTCCTGGCTGATTGCACCCGCTTGCCATGCAGCGACGATCTCGCGCAGCTCATTACTATCCATCCCGGCCGTCGTGAAATCCGTGTTCAGCGACATCACAACAACGTTGTCAGTCAGCGCTTCGGGAGTTTCTTCGGTGGAATTCCACCAGTAAACCCAGCGCAAAACCTGCGTCAGCGACTCGCTCAAACTCGTCGCCACATTCGCCAGCACGCTGTTCTCACCGCTCTGCCGCAGCTCGATCGCTTGCGCCGTTTCACCCACGCGCTTCTGCGACTCCAACAATCGCGAACCAAGCACAGCCAAAAGCTTTTCATCACGATCCATCGCGCGCTCGAAAGTGGTGAGCCCTTGGCCCGTAAATTCCAGGAAGCCAGCAGTTGCCCCCGGCGCTTCCGAATGCCAGGCAGTGCTTGAACCGATGCGCAGCGGCTCACTTTTATCGAAACCACTCACCCACGCCGTCGGCAATGCGGTAAAATGCATGCCGTGCTTGTAATCGGCATTGAGCCGGTAGTGATCCAGATTCACTGCGATCAAATCAGTCAGCGGCAACTTATCGACAGCCGGCAAAGAATTGCGCGGTCCATGAAAAACAAACGGGATCAGCGGCAGCGGTTTACCAAGGCGTAGAGGCGTGCGCGTTTCAACCAAGGTCCATTCAGCCTTGCTGCCTTTTTTCGACGCAGAGCCTTGGCCGCGTGCTAACGCCTGCCAGATTTCAACTTGATACGCGAACGAAGCCTTCCGTGAATTCGGGTCGCGGGTCGTGGAACGACCAAGCTCTTGTGTTGTTCCAATCTCAGGACCGGAATCGGAGGTGCGACTCGCACTCGCACTGCGGACCAACTTGAGCACACGAATCTGCTCCACAACCTCAGGAGCAAATTCATCTACGCCAACGCCGCCGGCTGCAATGTGGCCGTGTGCTAACACTTCCGACAACACGATCAACGTTGGCAAGTTGCGACCATTTACACGTTCCACTCGCCAATTGATGATTTGCTCAGCCTGATACAGCGAGACATAGGCGCGGTTTTCAAAATCCCCTTCCCAATCAACCAACGTCCCGGCTCGGCCTACGCCGATAACCTCAGTGACCAAATCCTTTGCGTAGCCAGTCAGCGACGTGCCCAGCATATCGCAGTCGTTAACGAACTGCCCGAGCGCGGAAGCGAGCGCAGATGGAGCCCCTCCGGATGGTGCCCGTCCGGAAGGACCTTCAGGAATTTTGACAAAAGGCGCGCGACGAAATATTAACCCGCTGTAGCCATCGAGCGTTCGGCCCGTCGCATTGAAGAACGAAGCGCGATCGCGATAAGCTTTGAATTCGTCATCCGATTGCGAATCCAACTTTGGCAAATAACGCTCGCCCGCAGCTTTGACGGCATCCTCACCAGCCAAAATATCGCGCGCACGAATCCATGCGGATACGCTTGCGTCATATTCGATGTGTGTAGAGTTAACCGGCACGTGCGCATTTGTAGCACACGTTTTTCCGAAAGCTTTTGAAGGCAACTAGACGACACGAACCAACGCGAATCTCCGTACACTCTTCGCGAACCAACGCGAAAATTTTTGGCGAAAAAAAGTTTTGACAGGGTTTCAGACAACCCCAAAGCGGGTTGAAGCATCCAGCCCAGGTGTTGAGGAGGGATGCGGGGCTCTACCCTGGGTAACCCGCCTCAACCGCAGATTCACTTTGCCGAAGGCGCGACGAAGGAGTTAAAAACCCATCTTCAGCAAGAGCCGCAACCTGCGCTAAAACGCTTGTTCGCGGATTAAAAATATGCGCACTGTTGGCGCAGATTAATTGTTCGGTGAAGGAGATCCTATGAAGAAAATCTTGCTGTCTGTTTCGTTGATCGCCATGTGCATCTTGATGATCGCGGCCGAGTCTACGCAATCCACAGTCGACGAGAAGACCGCTCGGAAGCTGGCGGCTGAGCAGTATAATCAATTGTTCCTCGGTGCGTATTTGCTTCTAGGCTCGAACTATATTCAGTTTCCAAAGCTCGACCCAACATCCTTCGACACGGTTAAGGTCAAAGATGGATGCTGGCAGGTGGTTATGGATCCACCACAAGGCTGGTATGTCGATTCGAAGGTGTCGCTGGATGGTAAGTGGGTACAAATCACCCGTGCTGGTTTCTCTCCGGATTGAGACGACAAATTTCACGCGGGGACTGCGGCGGCAACGAAGGCGTTCTCGGTGGATGCGGGTTTCGGCACCACCACCGTCTTCATGACCTCCATCGCGCCAAACCTGCGCGCCACCTTTAAAACATTGTTCGCGGATTAAAAATATGCGAACTGTTGGCGGATGTTAACTGGTAGACCTGCGCTAGCATGAAGAAAGCGATTCCATTCGTTGCCTTGATCGTTGCTGGCATCTGCATGGTGGTAGCCGTTTACTTTTGCCACTTCTATTACACCCGCGAATTGGAGAGCCGCCTCAATTACTTCGACCACCGGCTTGCCACTCTCGAAGCTCACAAGTCTCGACAGCTTACCCCAGTCCGCGTTTGGGCAGTGATTTCCACCAGTGACAAGCCAGCCGACGAGGGTCTTCGGTTTTATCTTTCTTCGGAGAAGCACCGGGACGATTTCTTCGAGGCCATTGGCGCGAAAGGCGGCCCTCTGGTTCGACCAGAGCTTCGCTTGCCCGCTGGCTCGATCACCAACTGTACGTATGATATTCAGGTTGGGAGCCAGTTTGGTATTGTGGCTGATGCCTGGCTGTCGCACGCCGCGCCATATCAGGATTTGGCCGCATTCGACGAGTTTCGCGTCTACTCTCCGAATAGGACGAACATCGTGAGACTAATTGCACGACCCAAACCCGGTGCTTCCGTCCAGATGCGGTTTAATATTGTGCTGTTGTGTGAGCAGTAATTTGACGACGGATCAGCTCGTCCATTTCCAATCGCGGATCTCCGGCATGTCGTCGCCGTGCTCGCGGATGTAATGTTTGTGTTCCATGAGTTTGTTTTGGATGGCCTGTTTGGCGTAGGCGGCCCGCGCGCCCAGTTGCGGCAGGCGGTCGATCACGTCGGCGAAGAGATGCGTTTTGTTGCGCTTGATTCGCAGCGGCAGCAGAACAATAGTCTGCTCAACCAATATGAACCAACCGTTCGTATATCAAAATGACCGCGATACCCCGTCGCATAATCATTGTTAGGCGGATTTCAAGTTATGCGCTTTATCGGATACGTTTTGCTGTTAGTTGGTTTTTTGTGGCTGGTTGTTTGGTGCGCTGGCTCGGTTGTGCCGTTGATTCGGAATATCGGGATTGGACATTTCAAGCAGTATTCTCCCACAAAGACATATTCTGGCAGTGAAGTTTGCGATGGGATTCGTAGTGCGCTCATTGAGTATCAGGACAATGCGCACGGAGTTGTTTTGCCAGCCACGCTAATGCTGGGTGGCGGAGTTTTGCTGGATTTAGCTGGCCGCCGGAAAATCAAACAAGGAGATGAGAAGCGATCCGCCTAACCATGCGCGGCGCGCCACCTTTAAAACCCTTGTTCGCGTCTTAAAAATATGCGAACTGTGGTCGTGTATTAATTGTAGGTTGTTGCCGCCCTTTTATGCCAAAGCCAGATCACATTTTGAGTTTCGCGACGGACACGGACGGCGATCAGTTGTTCATTCACGCCGACGCTAAGGGCTTGGACCATTTGATTCGTTCGCTTACGCATATCCGGAAGAAGCTCGACGAAAATTATTGTGACCACGACCACCTAATGACTGACGCTTGGGGAGGCAGGGAGCTTTCAGAGCGGAGCATGCCAGACGGCATTCATTTGATTCATCACGTCAAGATTTATGGCTGGACTGCAGAGTGGGTCCAGAAACATGGGTTATCGTCCTAACGGATGACGCCCGCGCTGATGGCGTAACACGTCGTTTTAAACCCTTGTTCGCGGATTAAAAATATGCGAACTGTTGGCGCAGATATAATTATCAAAACAGCAAAATGAAGGTAGCTGAATACATATCCAGGACTGCCGGTTGGCTTCTGATTGCTGCAGTGCTTGCGATCGGCTTTGGCTTTATGTTTGGCGTGCCACAGTCGGGACTATATCGACGTGTCTTTGATTTCCTTTTTGTCGACTTGTCCTATGAACTCTTAAAGACTGGCGTCCCACAGTCAATTGTCTCAACTGCAGGACACATTCCGCACTTTACCGTTGTAGGGGTGCTTTTATTCTTTGTGCTGCCGGCAATTTGTTGTTTCGTTGTAGCCGGGCGACTCCACAGGCAACTTGGGCTAAACGATAAACGCCCGTAAGAGCGGCGCTACGCGCTCCATTTCCAATTGTGGATCTCCGGCATGTCGTCGCCGTGCTCGCGAGCGCGTTTTGTTGCGCTTGATTCGCAGCGGCCGCAGAACAATAGTCTCCTCAACCAATATGAACCAACCGTTCGTATATCAAAATCACCGCGACACCCCGTCGCCTAATCATGGTTAGGCCGCTGCGACATATCATGCGAACATTCCGAAATTTGTTTATCCTCATGGGCCTTCTCTCATTTCTCTTCAGCGGTTGCATCAAGCGGCCAGAGGCACAGAGCCCAGCGAGTTCCAACAGATCGTCCGGGGAGGTGTCGTTCGAGAGGACAACGGGACTGCGTGACAAGGTCATTGCCAACTCAAAAGACCAAGCCAGCCTCCGCGAACTCGTGAGTCTGCTGGATGACAGCTCCGCCCTTAACAGGGCCAATGCGGCGGGATGCCTGCGTCAGCTTGGGCATAATAGAGTGACGCGAGATCAAGTTGCGCCGATCGCCGTTCCGGCGTTAGCTAGTCGAATCGACTCCGTAGGTCGCGAAGCACCGATTGCTCTGGGCGCTTATGGATCGCTTGCGGCGCCCGCGGTGCCTCAGTTGATACGAGCAGTCGAGCAGTATCCAACGCAAGATACAGGGTGGTTTGCCGCAGAAGCGTTGGGTGACATCGGCCCCGCTGCGAAGGACGCAATTCCAGTACTCACGGCCGTTAAAGACAAGAAGTGGATCGGCGAATACGCGGCGAAGGCGTTGCGGAAAATCAACGGCATATAACGTAACCAGAGTCCTACAGCGGACGGCGGGTTGACCTGAGTTTGCAATCCACGAAACGCTCCTACGCCGCAGCCGTCCGCTCTCGGCGATTG
The DNA here is from genome assembly GCA_963702845.1 of uncultured Verrucomicrobiae bacterium. GTDB lineage: Bacteria > Verrucomicrobiota > Verrucomicrobiia > Limisphaerales > Palsa-1400 > JAICXV01. Next base: position 4,288,047 of record OY969763.1, read on the forward strand.
CGACGATAGGCGGGTTGGTGATATACAACCCGCTGTTCGTTGATTAATTGTTAGCTGATGGAAGCGCTAAATAGATTGCAGCAATGGTATCGCTCCCAATGCGACGGCGTCTGGGAGCATTCATGGAGCGTTAGGATCGCCACCCTCGACAACCCTGGTTGGAGCGTCGATGTTAATCTTTGCGATACACCACTTGAGGGCAAGTCATTTAAGGAACACAGCTATGGGGTTGGCAGCGCCGCGACGACTAGCGGAGATGAGTGGATCGTATGCAAAGTCGAACAGAACGTATTCAAGGGTCGCGGCGGCCCTTTCAAGTTGCAGGAGTTGATTGAGGTGTTTCTTGATTGGGCGGAAAAGAACGGCTAACCACCTATTAAGCCCGCGCGGTCGTTAGGCGCATTCCCGCTTTGCGCCTTGAAGTTTAACCCATCCGGTTTCACCTTCGCGCCATCGGCGGCACCGACCCACGGTTTGCCTTCAATCATTGCCCCGTTAAATCCCTTGTTCGCGTCTTAAAACTATGCGAACAGTTGTCGCATATTAATCGTTAGTCGCGCACCACATGAGAGCCAAAATGCCAGAGTCTCCGTTAGAGTTTTGGATATGGTTCGCCGTTATTGCCATTGTTTGTGTCGGAGCCTGTCGGTTTTCTCGTCGTTGCTATTGGCTCGCTGCCCCTTTCGCAAGTTTTCTGCTTTATCAGGGGTGGAGCCTTCTTTATGCAAACGTTAGCTTCAGCGGCGAATTACTGTCGCAACTAGGATTTAGCTACTGGCTTCAGTTCGCCCTATCGTATGCGCTCCCATTGATTAGCATTGCAGTTTACGCCATCTACGATTTCAGGTATCGAAAGAAACATGCGGACTAACCAAAGCGTTCCAGCGGCCGGCGGGACGACGCTGTATTTTCAATCCTTGAGTCAGTGGCCCGCCACCGCTGAGTTTGTGTGTTAGGCGACTCAATTTATGTCTCGAAGCGTTCACACCTCACGTCCGAAGTTCCGGAAAGCAGCGAAATATGATTATTCGTCCGAGGGCGAGCGTATTCGCGTGCTCGGGAAGATCGCCGATGAGATTATGCTTAAACGAACGATGAAGGCAAACGCTCGAATCGAGAAACAGGGCCAGAAGGCTGGCCTCAAGCGATCGCGCATTTATGTGGAGCACCGCGCCGCCGCGTCGAAAAAGAGTCCGCCAACACCGGAAGCACAGGAGTTGGTGAAGAAGAATTACCTCGGGAGTAAGAGTTATGGTTGAGTGGAACGAGCGTAGGCCAAACCAGGCTGGTTCTGAGTGCCACTGACAAGCATTGTTAGGGCATCATTCATATGGCCAGAACCTTGAAGGTCGAACTCGCGGTGCCGAATGCGCTCTCCGTTCAAGACTTGGTTCCCCAATTCCAGAATTTCGGTGAGGATGTTTATCGCGCTTTGCGAAATCAGTGTGAAATCTCTATTGAAGAGATTGACCATTTCGCTGGCGCGTTCCATTTGCGGGGCATTGACAAGCGTGATGTTCGGACCATCGCTGCAGACGTGCGCAAGATCCTTGAGAAGCATCATGGGCTCACAGATGTTAAGATTTACGAAGTTCTAGATGACCCAGATGCCTAACTTTTGCTCTAGCCAACCCGCCGATTGTCATCATGCGTTCATCCGGGCACTTCGTGCGGCGCGTGGCTGAACCGATTCGTTCGGGTCCGCTCTCGGTAATTCGAACGCTGATTACATAACAAAGTCAGTTGCGCGCCTGTCATCTGCGCTGCGTTGTTTTAATCATCGCTGTCGTGAGCAGCGCAGCCGCCAGTCGCTCAAGTTGGTACGAACCTTCGGCATCAGTTAGCCGCCAATAAAACCCAACGTCACAGGTTATCCAACGTCCCACGCTTCGCACGCACGACACCAATCGTGCTTCTTAATACCTCAACTTGTCGAACGCCCACCCGGCACGCGCTGTGCAGCCGGGCAGCAGATGCGCCAGGGCACTGAGATAATTGATTTTTAAATTAGTCAGTCAGTGCCCTGTCACATTTGCTGCTAATCCGTCTGCACACCGCTTAGCCTCCGCTGCTTGGAAGTCAGAGGTCCAAAAGATTGTTTTGATGCTCGCGATTGGAGCGCTGGGTTGTCTGACGTTGGTTTCCGCGATCTACCGCACCAGTTTTATTTTTTGATTTTTTTCAAAGTCAATGTGATGAAAAAAATACAAAAAATAAAACAGGCGCTAGTCGGGTTTCGTGGTTCGGTGTTGCGGTTTTATAATGATGGTGTTCATAAGCCAGTTCAGTTCTGGATGTCGTGCGGGTCGCCTCAGTGGTGCCTGCCGCGTTTGCCGTGGTGGGCGCAGTATTTGTGGGTGTTCATCGTGGTTATGGGTTGGTCCCGGTATTTTCCCCGTTCGCGTCAGCCGTGGCGGTATCGTTCGCGGCGGCGTTAGTCGCCCACGCGCAACCGTATTCCAACCACCCTCTTTGCCGCCTCGATGCTCGGCAGCAGTGCTCCACACGATTTCAGTTAGTGCGCAACAATCGCTCTGCGGGGATCCGGCTGGGCGGGGGTGAGCTAATCAGGCACGAAATATTTCACTCATTTTTTATAAACCTGACGCTGCTCCAAGCTGGCGCGACTATCTAGAATATAGACGCCAGCGTGACAGGTCTGACCGTGAAAAATAGCGCCCTCTTTAGCAATACACATGCTCAATTCAAAGTCGACGAAGCCGCCGGTCCAGCCCACTTCGATGTTGTTCGTATTAAGCCATACGTTACCAGGCCTTAACGGCACCAAGAGCGCCGGCCACTGATTTGACTCGACGTTAGAAACATTAGTCGGTTGCAACGCTGAAATCAGGCTCATGCTTTGACTGTAAAGGTTGCTCCAGTCTTGTTGTGTATAAGTGGCAATACCCTGTGTGGCTTCTTTGATCTGTTTTTCGTAGGCGGCATTGCCAGCGGACATCGCCGCAAAATAGCCAATAACGTGAAGCACAGGGATTAATACGACTGTCGCAAGAACGACAATGATGCCTATTTTTAGAACTTTCACGTGCGGCTGTTAGTTGCTCCTACAAGCAAAGTATCGTTACGGGGCGCGGTTATAAAGACAACATTTGTTCGCTTTGCTCAGAATATTGAGCGTCTCACGCCGCCTTGATTTCCCCGCCGCACGCCGGCGGCACCCGCCCATTTTCCCCCTCGCGCACCAGCGCATTGCCCCCCTCGCGCGCTCCCCGCTCCCGCCCCCGCGCCCCCTCCCCCAGACCACGTTTACAGTTCCGCATTCGCGGTCGACGCGCGCCGCTGGGGGAGGGGGCAGGCGCGCTCGGAATAGCTAGCAACACTTCGCCCCCTCCCCCGCTAGGGAACGCGCGCCAACGCGAGCCCGTAAAGACAACCACCTCGCCTCCCGGCTCGCCCCGAAGACAAAGACAAAGACAGCCCAAAGACACCCGCTACGCCCGGCGCAGGGTTGCTCTGGCACGCAGTTGAATCGCCAAGGCGATTCGCTGCTTAGCCGTTTTCAATCTCAGACGGCAGTCCAGCTTGAACTCTCCCTTCTTTCTGCCAACCTCCGTTCATGCGGCAAAAAGCGAAGGTTGCGACCGTGATCCTTTTTGTCCTGGTATTGGTAATTGCCGCAGTTTGGTCGATGACTCGTTCTGCACCGGTTACGGTCATGATCCCAAACGGTCCAACACTCACGTTGGTCGACACGACATTCAACGAACCACGTCATGCCGCTCCAAAAAGCAACCCAGTAGCACGTGTATTGCAAAAGCTTTTCCTTCGCGTTCCAGAATCTTACCGCCCTCGTTTTTTGCAAAGGCAGTTCAAAATGGGTTTCCTCCACGCCGTAGACGATACAGCAGTATTTTGGTTCACCGAAAACCCAAGTAAAACCAACGGCGCCCTTCGCACGTGGTGCCCTGTTCAAGGCCGCATATGGGAGCTGGATTTCAGATTCCCGAACACTCCAGGAATAGTCGGCATCGTATGCCACCATTGCCCAACAAACGAACCAACGTTGACCATATCATTTTACCGCGCGAACGAAGGCGTTGTACTGAGGAGCGACATGATCGAATCGAACCTATTGGCCCAAATTTCAGTTAAAAATCCAGCGTATCAGAAATGACAACCCCCGCCGCGCAAGCGTGAGTCCATCGACTCGCTCGTCGCTTGCTTCGCCTCTCCGGCGTGCCAAGGCACCGTCGATGTCCTCACCCTTGCGCAGCCCCACAGAGCCAGACTCCGGCAGTTGATCCGCTACACTCCGCTAACGTTGCGCGAGCGCCAATCGAACCGCTCCGATTGGCTTGCTCGCTTCACTACCGCTCCGTTTCGCTTCTCAGCCTCCGGAGACTGGCCATTTCCCCAAGGCCAGCACATCACTGCAACTAGCTCCAGAAACGCTCGCAAGCTTGCTGACTTCCGCTGCGTCGCAGTCATGTGCAGGCCTCCCGAATCTAGTCTGACCTCTGCGCAAAAGCCTGCGGTATCGCCGAACACTGGCCACGTCTCCCACTCCAGCACGGCGACATCCTCAGCTTCCGCGCACACGTCAGAGAGCCGCGACCACCGCGAGCCCGTTACGAAGCGACCCCGCGAGAAATTGCTAAGCTCCGTTCAGAACGTGGCCGTGTGCAAACACTCATGAAGGATGCTTCCGATCTACAGACACAAGTGACGTTATATTACGTGCCGCCCCACGGTGGCAGCGTGCAAACGCCCGGTATCCGCTGCGCAGAACCTCCGGCCGTGGGTCCCCGCCGTTTCACTGAGTCGCGTGAACGCTCCCACTCAACGGCCCGGTTCACTAAGATATAACATCGTCTTGTGTCCATAGACCTGGCTCGCTTGGCACGCTCACATGCTTAAACGCTGATCTTCCCCGCCATCAGCGTTGCAGTGCGCGCGCCAATCGAGCCTCGCATCCTTCACGCCACGCCTCCACTCCGCAGCTGAAGCAGGCAGGCGGGGTCGCTTTGTTTGACTAAACGCGCTCAGTCGGCGCTCGCCATTCCCCTGAGCCCTAAAGGTGAGTCCAGACACCGTCTGGTTCCTTTTCACCCTCTGCTGGCCACTCGACCATCGCCCTCACCGGGCCGCTTTCCGTCAGGGGACAACGTGGCGCCTTCTGAAGACTACTTCCACTGTCCGCCTGCCAACGCGGCCTTTCTCGGATGAAGGGCGACAGTCCGAGAGCGCACAGCAGAGCAGTCAAAAAAAAGAACATGAAAACAAATAAGAAAAATAAAAAATCAGAAACGCCAGGGCTCGAGAACCGGATCGCACAACCGAGCAATCAAACAAACACCACTGCGCAGCAGGCGCAGGCCTCCTCCACGTGGCGTGCAGTGTTTTTCCGTGGCCCGGAGCAAACCAAAGACAAGACAGGTGCAGACGTTCAACGTTGGTCAGTCTACGTCGGAGACGACCAAGGCGAGCCCGTCAAAACCGTTTACGGTGTCTATGACTTCCGCCGCGCTTCATCGCTCGCGCGTGTCATGTCTGCCGAGCGAAAGCTTGAGCTCATTAATGAGGCACATCCGCCCATCGAAGTAGAAGCCGCAGCAGCATAGTCCCACCTGGCTCGCGTCCGCCCAGGGCGCGAGCCATTCACCTATGAAAAATCCATTACTCGACAACTCTCCGCGCTGGCGGCAGTGCCTCTTTCAGCTCACCCGCATTGTTACCATCGAGACCCGACGCCGTTGCATGTGCATTCCCACGCGGGAAGAAGCCAAGGACGAAGCAATCGCCTCCGTCGCCAACATGGCGCGGCGCTCGTTGCCGTCAGAATCTCGAAAAACGGCACCGGCAAGACGGCGACCTACACGTGCGCATACACCTTGCGCGAGACCCGCTCCGAGGAATTATTCTGACCTACAAACGCGGCTGGCCCTACAGGCCTGCCACTTTTTTGGAGACTCACGTCGCCTCCAAACCTCCACGCCAGAGATTTGCAACCTCTGGACTCCGCTCTCGCGGCCTTCCCCTTTGTGAGAACTTCCGTTGCGCTAAATCCTACAACATGCAACGCTCTGTCGTTGCACCTTATGACGCACATACAATTCTTGCGCGAATACTTCCAAGCCCGTACAGATCAAATCAAGGCAGAGATCGAACGCCGCTCGCCGTTCCGGCAGAAATATTTTGCAGCAGACTGCCTATACGATAGTCGTCGGGGCATTGTTGAGAGTAGCCAAGCAGAGAATATTCTCGACGTTTCCGAGGTAGACGGTGAGGTGCTGGTGAATACGACAGGCACTTCCGCAAATAAAATGGCCTTCCCACTACGCTACCATTTACGTCGTAACGGTGAGAGTTGGCTGATTCACCAAATAGAGTTTCGTTGCTCCGCTTGCAACGGCACGGGCAAGTCGCCGTATGCGGAGTCCGGTACCGCCTGCCAATTTTGCGATGGCAAAGGCTGGAGGTAGCGCAGCTGCTTAGTCACAAACCCCTCAACTTCCGTTGAACCACCACACGCGACTTCGTCGCGACCAAATACCGCGACGCATCCGCTACATCATCTTCGCCGCCTCCAGGGGCCAGTGCGGCTCGCACCCTCCACGCCAGAGATTTGCAACCTCTGGACTCCGCTCCTTTGCCACTAGACAGAATGCGAACCGTTGTCGCATATTAACCGTTAGTTGCTGATTGTGACGTTAGGGCGGCTGCGCTGACCAAGGAAAACCATGAGAACAGCCAATTTCAAATACGCCGTTGTATTTTTCCTATTGCTCGGCCTGCTGGTCTTCATTGCTTGTCAACACTTCCGGGCAGCTGATTTGGCCGATGAAAATGCCCGGCTTAAGAATGAAATGGCGCAGCACAAAGAGGCGGAAGAAACCAACAACATATCTGAATCGCAACTTGCCCAAGCACAATCCGTGAATCGTGCTCAGCTAAAGGAATTACTCCGCCTGCGCACGCAGGTGACCTCGCTAAGAGCACAGTTGCCGCAACCGACGAGGCAGCCATTGAAGGCGCCGCCGTCGTCCCCGGTTCAAAAGGCGGACCCAGATGTGTCCAGTGAGGAACGTTACGCGGAGGACATCATCCCTCGGGCCACCTTCGCGCACCAGTGGATGGCCGCACTCAATGAATATGCAACCAAGAATCAGGGACGTTTTCCCACGAATTTCGATCAAGCGGCACCATTTCTGTCGGCTGACGCCCAGGGGCAGACTAATGTCGCCACCAACGAATTCGAAATCGTTTTCCAAGGCTCCCAGAACGCTCTTACCAACCAGGGTGACGATGAGGTGATCGTCCTGCGAGAGCGCCAGCTACGCCATAGATACGACGGCAAATGGGGGAGAGTTTACGGTCTTGCCGACGGCTCATCCCTTCAACGTTTCTTCGAAACCCAAGACGCCCTAACGCAGTGGGAGCAGGATCATCTACGAAACACCGCCTCGCCGTAGCGCTGCGACATGCACAACCGGAAGGGACAAGCCCTTTTGTTTACAACCCGCGCAGCTTCCGTTGAACCACAACGCGCGACTTCGTCGCAACCAGATACCGCAACGCGTCGGCGGTGTCATCGCCTCCGACCCCTTCATCCGCATCCACCTTCATCACATCCTCGGGCCGATTCGGATCACGTTGCAGCGCCGGCAGACAATCAATCAGCCGCGCGCAACGCCGATGAATAAACAGCGTCGGTTTGATGCAGGCCTCCACATCACCAAACCTGTGCAAAATCTCCGCCCATCCATTCACGCGATCGGTGTTCGCACACCGCAGCGTGATTCCTTCGCGCGCATACTGCGCCGCGACCGTGGTGCCGTCGCTCTGTCGACCGAACACATCCGCGCCGGCCACGAACCGTTTCAAATCCGAAATCTCCAATTTGCGATTTCCGATCGTCCGCCGATTCACCATCGCCTTGATCGCAAGCGCATGCCGTTGCGGCAACCAAAGCCGATCCGCATGCTCATCCACAACGAACATATTCCCGTCGCCATCCGTGCAGCCGAGATAAACGACCGTGTAATGGTTAAAACCATAATCCAGCGCGCAGAACCACTCTCGCGCCCGCTTATCATCGAAATCATCGATGACATGCACGTCGCGCCGGAACGTCGTGAAGAATTGCCCCGCCGCAACATCCCAATCACCATCCAGCCAAAGCCGCCGCTGCCATGCTGGCAGCCCTTCCAAAACCCGCACATACTCCGGATTGTTGTAACGGTTATCAGTCACGCGCGCCGCGATAAAGCGCGTGTCCGTTTCCTTTCCGTCGCGGAAAGGAACAATGTATTTCGACTTATACCACTGATGCCCGATGCCGCCCGGATTCGTCGTCGAATAAATCCTCGGTCTCCAATTCGGCTTGCTCGTGCGGCAACATGTCGAAATGTCCTGATACTTGCGCGACGACAACGTCGTCGCTTCTTCAATCCCAATCACGTCGTATTCAAGCCCGAGATACGCGTCGATGTCCTTCTCGTTCTGGAAATGCCCCGCGATGATGCGCGACCCGTTCGCAAACGTCAGGATCCCGCGATAGGCCGAGAACTCATGCTTGAGTTTCCCAAACAAACGCCGACGCAAATCCTCAAAGTGTTCCGTGTTCGCCTTGCCAACTTTGCGCAACAGCAAACACTTCAACCCAGGCACGCGCTGACAATCATCAGCGCCCATTTGCGCGAGCAGCCAATGCGACTTACCACCACCGCGAGCGCCGCCGTAGCCGATCGCCGTTGGCCCATCGCGCCGATCACAAAGCCGCGCGGCCGCTGACGCGGCCAGCTGCCGCTCCTGCAGGTAAATTTCTCCACGGAGGAAATTTTCCATCTGCTCGCGCGGACATCCAGCCTTGCGCCCATCGGTCAAATACGCCTTAACCGAATTCACAGCTTCCCTCCCGGCAACGCTTTCGGTTCCGCAACAATCTCCGCTTCGATCGGTTTGCCATAGACATCGTCAAGCGCCTGGACGAATTCGACACGCAGCGTCGCGGCAACTTCCCCGGTCACTTCCGTTTTGTCCGTCGCCATACCCGACGACAACCGCCCGAGCCTGCTCGCCAGATCCAGCAACCGCGCAATCCCTTCCAACGATCCGCACCGTTGTGGCGCCTTCTTCCACCGCGCAATCGCCTCCCGCGCCAGCTCGATCAACTCCCCGCGCGTCCGCCACTCCTCCTCGCGATGCTCCTCTTGCCGGCTGACCCATTGCGCCGCCTTGCCGCGCGTCAAAGCTTCAGTCGCTTCCCGCTCAACAATCGCAAGATGCGCCGCATGCGCCTGCACCCGCGCCGGCCAATCAAACTTCGCCGACCACCTTCCCAACATCGTCACACTCTTGTGTAACTTCTGTGCAACCGTAGCCAGCGACCGCTCAGCACCGAGGTTCAGATACAAACTGAACGCCGCAAACGCTTTGTCCGATTCACGTGGTTGTTGTTCAAAAGGGAGAGGCATTGTTTTTCTTTCAGTAATCGAAGGTGGCCGTGCGCAAGCACCTTTCTCGAATTTCGGCGATGGTTTCGTCCACTGACAGCCGCTGCCCTGTCTTCCACCAGTGATAGCGTTCTGGCGAATCAGTCGGGATCACCAGCGTCCCATCAGCCTTCAAATACGGCAGGTTGTCGGTGGCCGTGTGCAAACACTCTCGGACGCTTCGGACGGGGGGACGAAACTCCTTTAGCGTGTACGTATTAATATTCTCTTTTTTTGTGCCCCGTACAATGAGTTTTGAATACCCGTCCGAAGCGTCCGAGAATCTTCAACAGTTTCGTCGTTGGACTTTGAAACAGGCGTCCGAGGCGTCCGAACTTTCTCAAAGCTCATTTCGACTTGCGAAGAGGCGTCCGAAGCGTCCGAACCAAATAACGGCCCTAATCGGCTGAAGATCGTGGTTGCCACCCGCTGTTGGTTCGTCGGACTCGCTACTTTGACAGCAATCTCGCGCCGAGGCACCGGTCCTGACCGCTCCCCAGCCAGCGCAAACACCCTTTTGCGATGCTCCTTGTCCTTCGGATGCACACAGCAACCGAACCGCCCGTCTGGATACACGCGAAGATGCACACCCGTTTTGTCGTTGCCACTTTCGGCGCACGCCGGGCAGCGCGCGCGCTTCATCCCGTTGCTTAGATCGACAACCTTTTCCAACTTCGACAAATCAAGGCTCATGCGCGAACCTCGCCTTCATCGATGCGAAACTTCACCCCGTTGAAACCGCGTTGATTCTTATCCTCGCGTTTGATGTCATGCCGTTTGGTCACGCCAAACATTTCCAGCATCAACCCCTCCAGCTTGCCTTGCACCTCAGTGATCGGCAGCGGTTGCCACCGACGCTCTGGACAGAAGGCGGCATACGCCTCAACAAGCTCGCTCGTTGTCACATCGCCAAAACTGTCCGCAATAACGCGCTCCTCCAGGAAGCACCGCAAGCTATCGCTCTCAGCCAGCAACGAGTCCACAATCCCGCGCTGTCGCGCTGTTAAAACCAAATCGCCACCTTCGTCCGGGATCTCCGTCAGAACTTTGCGCGCACCCTCCAGCGCCCAATTCAAAATGCCGCTGCCTTCCGTGCGAATGAGATAGCCGCCAAAGTCAGGAATCTTCTTCGCAGGAGGCGGCGATTCGTAGCGCACGATGTTGAGCCGCCGGCGCCATGCGCCAACGTCGCCCTGCAATCGAACACGCAAACGCGCGTTCGACGTGATCAACACGTTGAACGTCCCTTGCACCTGGAATGAACCCGTGCCGCCTTTTTGTTCGGCATCGAACCAGTCACCACCAACCAACCCTTTCAAAACCGCCGCACCTTTGGTGCTCAGAAAATCTGCTTCCACGTCGACGCCGACGAGCAGCGTCTTTTTCAAGTAGCGAAACAACTCAAACCGCTCCGCCAACTGCTTCGTGCGCAGTTGAGTGACGTTGGTCATGCCGATAAGACCCTGCATGACATTGGCGAACTGCGTTTTGCCGCGACCGGCTTCACCGTCCAAAATCAAAAACCGCTGCGCTCGGTTCTGACCGAGCAACATCATGCCGGCAAACCGTTGCAGAAGACTGACGTCCTCGGGATCCACCGCCGGCATGACCAGCTCATTCAGGAATCGCTCGCACTTTGCGTTCTCATCGAACGCAATCGGCGAGCGGTTGCGCGATCGGAACTCAGGCGAGAACGGCTGCAGCTCTGCTTCGCTGCCGTTGAAGACAACGACGCCGTTGGCCAGGTGAATCGTTTTGCGCTTCTCCTTAAACGCGTCGCGCTTTTCGGTGAGTCCGCGCAAATGCGCGATCACCGAATTGAGCGTCTTTGCCGTGCGCCGCTTCTCGAGGTCGAACACCTTCGCTTGCCGCGACGCTTCAAGCATGCGGCTCGAAATCTTATTGCGGATCGCATCGCTGGACTGAACTTCGTAAAGCCCGGTGCTCGCTTGATACGCGTAAAACTCCAGCTCCTCGGGCTCGAAAAGAATCTCGTTCTCCGCGGCGTGCAAGCCCGCCCAATACTCTTCGTTGATGCCGGTGACCGCTCCTTTGTCAGTCGTGTAGAAGGGCTCACCGTGCCGCTCGCGCAACTTTTCATCGCTCGCGGTGAGCCATGGCAATTCCCATTCCTTCGGCCAAACGATCTCCGCAAAGGGCAAAGACACTGGCGCGACATCGACGACAAGCTGGTAATCCATGCCTGCCGGATGCCGGCCGTAAATTGTTGAAAGCCGTCCATCCGCCCGCCATTCGAAATGCTTGTGCTCCGGATTGCAGCTCTTCGGAAAATCAGCTTGAATGCGCACCCACAACATCGCGCCGCGACTGCCGCGCGAGCGCGTCGTCGCTTCCAGTTTCGGATTGAGCGCGAGAAACGTCGCAAGGTCTTCATCCGAATCAAAATCAATCGCGCACAACCCGCCCGAAATCTTGCCGAGGTAAATGGCAATGTTCGTTTCTCGTGCGGCAAAGATTGCACGATACGCTTCGGTTTTCGTGCCCTCAAACGGCCGCGCCACATACGTGACCAGCGGTCTCTTTGTCCCGAATTCACACGGAACAAAGAAAACATCCTCCCCGAAAAGCTCAACGAACCTTTGCAGGCCATTACTTCGGGAAACGGGTTGCAACGACTCAGGAGCGCTCATACGCTTCCTCCATGGCGACACCCAACCACAAACATGGCAACAGCTACCCGTTCGAGCAGATTCGCGAGGCATACGGAGCCGACGCGCCGAATGCGGCGAAATCGCCTTATCTTCTGTTCAATGGCGACGAGATCGTAGCGCTGTGCCTGCAACACAGGTTCAATCCGGAACCTGGCGAAATTTGGGTTGGTGACGATGCGCCCCTCGCAGAATCGGGCAAGCAACTCGCAGCGCTTAAAGACAAGAAAACGCTTCCGCTTTATTTCCGAGCGCGCGGCCGCAAGTTTTTTGAGTTTAAGGGCCACCATTTCATCACAGGCGACACCGCAGACCCGCAGGAACTCGCCAAGCGCAAAGGCCCGGTTCCTCTCTCGCGAATCGTCTTTATCAGGCCGGTTCCTCACAAAGCTGTTTAGTGCCGCCGGCGGCGCAGCAAGTCCGGAAGTTGTTTCGTGCGCTTCCATTCTCACTCCGCTTCGCTCCGGTCAGAGTCAAACTCCGCGCTCAACTGCGGCCAGTGGTAGCTAAACCCCGGCTCCTCATCCCATTGGCCATGCGCATTTCTTGCAAATCTCTCTGGCCTCAGCACCCCCCTCATCATCACAACGAAAGCTTTGATTTCCTCTCGGACGTGTTCCGCAGTCGTCAATTCCGCCGCCTCGACCAGATTTATGAAAAGGTTGTTAATATCGATTAGAAACACTGGCCGAGGATGCTCCTCCGCGCGGAGCCAGACATCATCTTCGATAAAAGGAACGTCTCGCGGCGACACCCAAAACTCGCCAGCGGGACCAACGCCAGCCCAAACGAGCTTTGCCTGACGGTTCTCATCAAGCTGTAGTGACCGAAACCATTTTATGTCTTTTCTGTTCGCAGTATTCATAAACTCTCCTTGTAGAATTGAATCGCTTCCGGCGACACGTGGACACCCTTGAACCAATCCTTGAAATGCAAGCCGGCCAGTGATCGCACCCGCGACACCGCCACGTAAGCCTGCCCAGGATCACGCGCCGCGCGGATGTCCAGATAAGCGGCGTCCAACGTGAGCCCTTGTGATTTGTGAATTGTCATCGCCCAGGCGAGACGTAGCGGAAATTGCGTGAACGTTCCTGACTCGGGATCATCTTGCGCATAGCGCCAAGTGAACGGTTCGACATTCACTTCGTCGCCATTCGGCGCGCGCACCACAACAAGGCCGGGATCAATCTTCTCAACGGTACCAACCTGCCCATTTACAAACAGCGGCGTCATTCGCCCGGGCTCATTCCGGTTGATGGTAAACATCACCATTGCGCCGAGCTTCAACCGCAGCGTTTCCGGTGTGAGCAAATTCTTTTTCAAGAATTCGCGTTGCTGCTCAGGACCGCTTTGTTCCGCAACCAAGACCGTTTCAACGCCGGGCAATTCGGACAGCTGAAACTCGTTCCACTTGTCCACTTGCACGTTGTGCGTGTAGAGCCGCGTCAAATTCGCGGGCGGAAAATTGCGAATGCGCGATTGCAGAATCCGCGCCGTCTCTACCCAAACATTTCCGACGCGGAAATTTCCCAACGCGCGAACAAAGGACGGCTCATCTTGCCGCCGCACCTTTTCGAGAATGATCGTTTTGAACTCAGCGCGTTCCCACGTTTGCGATTGAAACGCCCAATCGTAAGGGAGCTCTTCGCCATGTGGCCCACACGCTAGTGTGCGCACGGGTGGCAGTTGGAGAAAGTCACCAATCACGATGACCTGCACGCCGCCGAACGGCTCATCGCTTCCGCGCAATCGCCGAAAGAGATATTCGATAAAATCCAATTGCCGACCCGGCAGCATCGAGATTTCGTCAATGACGAGGATCTCGCATCGCTTCACCCGATTAAACCCGGCGAGGATCGACTTGCGCGGATCGCGACGAAGCACGCCGTAGTAATCTTCGTTCGATTGCCCAAGTTGCGGCCCGAGCATCATCCCGCAAAACCGGTGAATCGTCATCCCTGACACGTTCAGCGCCGCGACACCCGTTGGCGCGGTGACATCGACTTTGCGCGCGCACTCTCCAATGAAAGTGCGCAGCAACGTACTTTTGCCCGTGCCGGCCATGCCGGTAAGGAACACGTTGCGCCCGCCGTGCGCCGCACCGAGGAAACGATTTTCCTCGGTAACGACCAAATCAATTTCTTCGCTGAACGTCATGCGTCTCCTTTGCGATTCAGTTGAGATCAGGACGCATCGAGTTCAACGCCGTCTCGTTCGGCGAGTAACACTTGATGTATTTCCAAGCGAGATATGCCGCGCCGAAGATTTTCGGATAATCAATATTCTGCGGCCACTCCTTCACATGGACCGGACCAGGCTCAACGCTGTCGACAACAACCGAAACCAAGCCGACAACGTTTTTGCCCGTCGACGCATTGATTGCTTCGCGATATGCCGCGAGCTGTAGCGGCCACGTTTCATAGAACGCCGCTTTCGCTTCACCTTTCGCCGATCGCTTCACCTTCTGCGTTTTGAAATCCACGACGCACCATTGAGAGCCAGTGGCGCTGCCACCTTTGAGCTTTGCGACCATGTCGACGCGACCGGCATAAGCGGCCGTTGGATGCACAACCACTTGCTCAATGCAATCAATACGCTCCACGTTCTCGTCGAACCAGCGCACCCAATCCTGAATGAACGCGAGTAACTTTGGATCGGTGGGAAGTTCTTTGTTGATTGCGTAAGCCTCGCACGCCGCATGAATCGCCGTGCCGAAGTCGGCCGCCTTTTCAACTTGCTCGCTCATGTCGGTGACAACGCGCCGAGCAAACGTGTCGAGCGGTTCGTCCGCTCTAGGCGGCAATGTCAGCGCCGCCATGATGCCCTGCTCAATTTTCCAAGCATCCAGCCCAGGTTTGGCGAGCACACCCAAAATGTTCGTGACGCTCGGAAGCGCGAGCACCTTGCGTGCATCGGCCAGCGTGACGGCGCGGTTGCCGCTGCCGTCCTTCTTCGCGATTTGATGAAATGGCCGACCATCTTGCAGGTACCAATGACTCGGCGCTTGTCGTTCAATCAGTGTCATAAAAATTCCTTTCCAAGAACGCGGGACCAGCCGTTCGACTGGCCCCGCATGACCTTGGCGTCATGGGTTAAAACTGGAGATCATCCTTCTTTTCTTGGCCGACGAACCACTCGAGCGCAGCAATCAGCCGCTTATCATCGGCTGTCTGCTTTGCCGCTGACTTCGCACCTGGCAGCCATTTTTCCACCAGCGCGTTGACTTGTTCTTCGCTCAGGTCGCGCAGTTCCAAACCGGCGCAACGACCGACGTGGATTTTCACAGCGCCATGCTCAGTCGCGCCGGCGCCGGCAGGCTGTTGCGAACGGCGATAGCCGCCGCCATTGCTCGCGCCAGCGGGCGCAGCTTCGGCTTGTTCGCCGGCGTCGCTATCAGTGCGGTCCTTCCTGCGGACGAATGTCCCCGATGGTTGCAACGGATTGCCGCTCTTATCAGGAGTGCAGGCGATGAGGTTCGAGTAAACCTTGCCATCCTTGTGCTCATGCAGGACGACGAGGTTCGCGGTCTTGCCGATCAGCGTTTCCGTATCGAAATCGCTCAACTCAGCTTGCGTGAGATCGCGACCAAACCAGCCGCGCAGGAATTTGCGGAAGTTCGCCTTCTCGTTCAGCGTCGGCGTGAAATTCTTGGACCAGACCGCGAAACGCGTTTTGTCCTCGCGCTCCTTGTCGACCTCGAAAACGACTTTGAACACGTTGCGTTCGCCGAATTCGCTTTGCTGCTTGCGCAGCGGGGTTACATCTACACAAACCGCGCGGCCCGTAAATTCGGGACATGGTTCGAAGTTTCCATTGCTAGCATTGATTTTCATTACTGTCTTCTTTCCTTTCAGGTTCAGGGGTTTCGTTAGTGACTGGCGGCAACGTGCCGCGCAGAAATTTGAAAAATGTTTCAGCGGTGAGCGTGACGAGCCAGCGGCCCTCGGGGCGGCGGTGAGCGATGACAGCCACCATCGCACCCGCTTCTCGCTCCGCACTTCCCAACGTTTCACGGATATTCAGATGCTTCCGCTCCCACGCCTCCAAAAACATCCAGGGAAACTTGTCGTGCACAAAATCCAGCAATGCTGCTGCAATCGGGTCTGCCCATTTGCCAGTCACATCTATGCTGAGAAACCGATAGAATTGCTCGGCCTCCATCGTCACCAGCCAAGGGCAGAAATTCCGTTTGTGCGCAACGATCGGAGCCTTCCCCAATCCGCAATCGCGTCTCGCCTGCTCCATCGCAGCCTCGATGTTCAGTTGCTGAACGCACTTCACTTCGAAATGGATCCAACTCAGTTCGTCACACACGACGTCTGGTGAATCCGGCGAGCCGCTGAACTGCTGCCCGCGCCGCGCGATGAACCCTTGCGCACGCAGCTCATCACGCCACAATCGCTCTCCGCGTTTGCCTTTGTTCCTGGAATTCATTCGCGTCCTTTGCGTCCTTCGCGAGACTCAGTTCCGCCACCCGTGCCGGCACGTTTGTTTCAAGTGCGTATCCACATCGCTCCACTTGAAGAGCACAGAATGACCGATCTTGTAGTAAGGAATCATTCCGCGCCGCATCCAGTTATCCACCGTGCGCAGCTTTTTGTTCATTCGTTTGGCGAGTTCCTGCTTGTTGATATAAGGCTCAGCAGGAGCGGTCCCGTTATCCAGTTGTGTTTGACTTTCCGTTTTCATAATTAAATTGCTTCACCTATTGCGCTACTGTTTTCGCGAACGAGCCAGTTATAGCGCACGTTTTGAATTTTCTTTTTTGATGCTGAAAACCCCTTGCGAAGATTCGCGCAAAGACGCGCCAGTACGCGACAGGCGCTACACTTTTCGCGCATGAAAAAGGTTTTGAAAAAATGTTGACGCGAATTTTTTGTGATTTGCGGCTCGTTGCTTCCGTTCGCGCGCAAATTGTTGTCAGCCCAAGCGTTGCAATCGCGTAGCAGGCGCATAAACTGCGCACGCAAAGGTAAAAAATTTTATGAGCTTTCTCGGAACCGCCCTGCAACGCATCAGCGACGAACGCGGACTGACCCACGCCGAAATTGCCCGCCAATCCGGCGTCTCCCGCAGCTTCATCAGCCGCGTGTGCGCCGGCGAATCCCGCGACTTCAGTGATCAACATTTCGTCGCGATACTCAAAGTCTTCGCTGCCGATCCCAAGTCCCAGGCTGAGATCATCGCAGCACGTTGCACCGATGCCCGGCATCCAGCAGAAGCCGCCGACGTCGCCGGTGCTGCTTTGGTTGAAATCACAATCAAACCCACCGGAAAGGCCGAGAAGGGCGAAATCGATCTGACGAACAGGAGCGAAAAATTTCATCTTACAAAGGAAGTTGAGGACGCGATTGATTGGTTACGCAGTCAATGTCCAGTTAACCCCGAGCTCCAGCGCCACCTTGTTGGTTACGCCCGTTTGTTGCGCGGAAAGTAGCGTCTGACCGGCTCGAGAAGCGGACTTTCCGCCGGTTGATTAAGCGTGTCCTGATAAAGCAGCAAATACTTACGTCCCATTTTTGAGCCTCGTCAGCTATTTGCCGCGACCGGCTTTTCTTCAACGTGCGAATTGCGTTGATAACATTTCGGATGACCGTTTTTTCTGTTTCGGGCAGTGCCGCCCACCACTCTGGTAACTGTGAGACATTTGTTTTCATGCCGTCCATTTTACAGAGGGGGGTTGGACAGTTACGGGGTGTCACCCCATGAAAGTTATTCACAATTCTGCCTCGGGTTACGGAAACCACTGATAGTTAACCGGTAATCGTAACAAAAACACTACGCGAACCCTTCCTGATGCTTAGTTCGAATTTCAGGAGGGATGACCTGCCGCATAACGTCTGCTCATTCTACAAAACCTTTCTTAGCCTTGCGGTCGAGTCCCGGCGCTGTCAAAAGTGCCCAGCATTTCACCGCTTGAACTTCCACTTACGATTATGGACATCGACAGCCTCAATTTTTCGTTCATCCGTGACGGCCATCATCGTTCCATTAAGAATTGGGACTGAAATGTACCGACCTCCTGGCATTCTGTATCGGCGATAGCGATTAGGATAATAAAGATATCCAGCGTCATCGCCTGCCGTCGACCAGTCTATTTTGAACGGCCCGAAAGCAACGAATGTCGCGTTAGACACACGCCCGCTGCTAACACCGGAATCATTTGTGTTGAACGTCGACTTTCCATCAGCGCGCAGGAACCAAGTATAATCTATGACCTCGGGAGACACGCTCTGTCTGGTCAGTAAAAATGCGCCATTTGTTCCACCCATCCGCAGCAAGATAACATTGTTGCACGCAATAAGCTCTGGGCCAGTGTTGCTCGGCCGGCATTTCATCACTGAAAACCAGACCGCCGCCCAGGAGGCAACGAAAAACAATAATATCCACCGTTTCCTCACGTGGGCGAAGCCTCGCAGCTCAGCGTTAGACGTTCAAGGATCAATGGTCGCTTGCATTTGTCTGCACCAGAGCCATCATTTGGAAATTCAGGTATGAACCGGCCGTTCGTATATCAAAATTACCGCGACACCTCGTCGCATAATCATTGTTAGGCAGCTTGCTCTATGCTCGCACTAGGAAACATCAACCCAATCGTACTAGTCGGTGCTGTTTTCCTTATGTTCAATATCGCGGCTATCGTAACGCTAATCAGAAGTTTCACCGGCAAGCGTGCAAGCCTTACTCTTTGGATATGGGCAGCGACTGCGTTCGTATTCGGATTAGGTATTTCAGTTTTATTTCTCACAGACGGAACAGATTTTTCTGATGACTGGCCGGATTGGCTTCTTGCAATTGTGCCATTGGTTTGCGGTGGTGTTACGTGTTTAAGAATGCTATTCCTGCGACATGAAAAGGCGGCCTAACGATGGCGCTCCAGCGCCTATGAGGTTTGTCAATACGTAGTGTGCGTCGATGATAGTTTTTTTGGGGTTGATCGCGCGGAGCGCAGTGGAACGAAGCGCAGTCGCGCGCGGCAGGCGGTTGGACATTGGTTCAATCCGCACCTGTTGTTCTTCTCGAGTCTCCGCTTATCTGTTCCTCTTCAAAGTTCCTTTCTTATTTCTCTCAAAGCAGGTTGCGTGAAGTTTGCTGCATCGGTGTCGCCGCGTTTTGTGTGTCGGGAGTTTGTCCCGCACCAGCTCCTATCCGGACAGTTGAGATAAGACTCAACGCCCACTGTGTCTTACTTGCCTGACTGCGGCGACCGGGGAGTCCGCCCCTTCTAACGGACGGATGAACGCAAGGTTCACCAGCTGAAGCTACGGACTGGACTCGCCCGATCGCAAATTGTTTCACGCTCTTAACTCTGGAGGTTCTACTCACGAAAAAATTAAATGTGGTTCACACGCCGACCCAGCCGAGGTCTGCCATGGTGCAACGGCCGGTTCGCCAGCGCCAGAGGTCCACGGCCAGTTGCCGGGCAAGGGCAATGACAGTTTTCTTCTTCATGGCCGTGCCGGCGGCAAGTTTGGTTTTCATTTTAAGTGCGGCCTTCCACCCCGGTTGCCACATCAGAAAACGCCAGACCGCTTCCACCAGGATCGCTCTGACTCGTCCGTTGCCCATGCGATCGATGCTGCCGACGCGCCGTTTGCCTCCTGAACTGTGTTCGCCCGGGCAACATCCGGTGTAGCTGCCAATCTGTTTGCGATTGTGGAAGCGCTGCCAGTCGCACACTTCGCCTTCCAGTGTCACAAGAGTGATCTCGCCAAGGCCCTTGGGCCGTGGTTGTTCTTTGACCCGCGCAATCAGTTCCTCTTCCAGTTCCTGCCGTTGTGTCTCCATGGCGACGAGGACCTCGCGGAGCTTTTCGAGAACACCGAGCAGCCACGGATCGAGGGTGGAAAGTTTTTTCCAGTTGCGCGCTCCCCACCAGCGATGGGGCAGTTTGACGTGGCTGTATTCGGCGGCTTGGCCGTGACCGCGATTGGCGAGCATGCGAATGGCTTTGTTGAGGAACTGTCTTCGTCGCGTGCCTTCGCGCTGGCGCTGCTCTTTGTCCGAAGGAATGCGGATGGGTGCAAGTTCGTTGATGTTGCCATCAACCCAGCGAGAGAGGCGCAGGCAAAGAGCGCGCGCGTCCAGCTTGTCGGTCTTGCGCTGGCCGTTGAGGGCAATCGGCGTGATCAGAAAACTTTGCGCACCGGCGGCGACTAGTTCGCGATGGAGCACGAAGCCGAACCCACAGCTTTCCTGCACGCAGAAAACTTGCAGGCCTTCGCTGGTCCACTTCTGAACCTGGGCGATGAGTTGCTCACGGCTGAATTTGCGTGGCGCTTGGGGTGAAGCGTGATCACGTTGGGCTACCGCCATGATGAACTCCAGATGCACGTCCAGGCCAAGCTTGAGAGCCGGTTTGCCGGCAAGCAGCACAGGACGTGGCAAAGGCTGGCGCGGCGGCACGTTTGCCAGCTTGCCCGCGGCAGGCACGCTGGTTAGGGTTGGGACTGTCATGTGGGGTTTGAGTAAATATGTTTTCATTTTCAAAAACATCGTGACCCCGTGTGGGGCTGCGACTCAACCCTTCATGACATCTGACGGCGGGACGCCGCTGGATTTGCAATTCTCGTGTCAGTGGCCCGCCGCCGCTGAGCTGAAACGTTATGCTCTGAGCACCTTGTGAAAACAGCGACGAAATACTTTCTTCTCGCGGTTGGCGCAGTGACCGTGGTGCTTGTCGGCCTCGCCATTTGGCCGTCGGAGTTGGTCGCCTCGCCACGCACAACACTTCGGATCATTGACCAAGATGCAAAACCGCTGGTCGGCGTCCGAGTCACGCGGCACTGGGATACATCCGAGCGGCAGAAGGGCGAAGATCAGCAGGTTACCGACAACAGCGGTCAGGTCGCGTTCGCGCGAGTTGCTTTTGCCATCAGCCACCTCCAGCGCATCACCAGACCGTTGCTCATTTTTGTGCCGGTATCCTGTGGTCCCGGTTGGGAAATCTATGGCCATGCGGAGTTCGACATCTACTGGCCGGATGGTTACACGCTCAAATTCGACGACGGAGCATGGCGAAAAGCCAATGCAACCTATGAGAACGACGACGGCATTCACATCTACGACCCGTTGCAGGCCCCGGACAAGAGTTACGTCGGGCTTTATACGTGGAACAAGAAAAGTGATTTTGCATACACACTTATGCTGTACAAGAGTGGACAGAAATGAAGCATAACCCGCCGCCGCTGAGCTGTGTGTTAGGCAGCAAACAAACCGGAGCACGTATGAACATGAAAAGCATCATTTCGAGAACCGAGTCTCTGCAGATTCTCAAGAATCAGCTTCGGAAGGATGCGCTGGAAAAGCGGGCGGCTGAGCTGAAGGACGCCAACGCGGAAAAGCGCGAGGCGATACTCGCTGAGATTGAGCGCAATATTCAGAGGGAAGTTAAGGAACGCGCATGGACCCCCGGCTTCGGCAGAGTGATCCACTGAAGTATGCAAACCGAGCCCAACAATCGTGCTGGAGCGGCCGCCGGGACAACGCTGCGTTTTGAATCCTGCCTTCAATCATTGCCCCGTTAAAACCCCTTGTTTGCCTATTAAAAACATGCGAACAGTTGTTGTATATTAATTGTTAAGCTTTTGTAGGGAAATGCGATTTCATCAATCCAATTCACGATGGGGCACGGGGCGACAAATTGCGGCAAGCATCATGGGCCTCTTGCTCGGCTTATGGCTCGACCTTCGCTACTTCCACCTCGGGCGTGTGCGAGGCTATCTACTTCTCATCTTCTGCATGCTTGGCAGCTACCTTGTGTTAACGCTGTTCTCCTTGGCATGGACCGGAATCGTAAGATTGTGGCGCAGCATCTTTCCCGCACGTCAGACCAAGGTCCATTTACCAGAATCAAAAAGGCATGACAGCACCTCGGCTTAACATGCGCTGAGCTTGGTCGTTAAACATTCTTCACCCGCACGCTGCTCTCGATGATGCCCGCGCTGATGGCGTTTTAAACCCTTGTTCGCGGATTAAAAACATGCAAACTGTTGTCGCAGATAAATTGGTAGGCCAAAGTCTCCGTGAAAAACATCGTAAAAATTCCACTCGGCATTTTTCTCGGACTTTGTGTGGTCCTGACAGGTATTCTCACAGTAAGCGGGCTCTGGTATTCCCTGCCCAAGCAGTGGCACTTCCACAAGGTTCTGAGAACCGTGGACTGCGCGGAAATCATCCGCAGTGCGAGTGGCGTGATTAGCCGGTCGCCGACAAATGAAATTTATTACAGGGGGAATGGTCTAACAAACTTGCCGCTATCTATTGTCGAATTAAAACCGGTTGGCGTGTATGTGCATTCCAACCACATGGTAATTGAGTTTCATGGCGGGGCTGAAGATTTTGGTTTATGGGTGGACGATTTGAAGGATGCGTGGGGTATCCATTCATATCCAATCCGTCCAACCGACAAATATTATGTTTCTCTTGTCGTCAAAAAAGATCCGAAGACGGGCGAACCAAGCGGTCCAGCGTACGGAAGCCAACCGTTCCGCCTAGACGCAAATCGAAAGTAAGGACCGATTAATTCCCTCGTTACGCACTCCATTTCCAATCGCGGATTTCCGGCATGTCGTCGCCGTGCTCGCGAGCGCGTTGTGTTGCGCTTGCTTCGCAGCGCCAGCATAACAATAATCTCCTCAACCAATATGAACCAACCGTTCGTATATCAAAATCACCGCGACAGCGTGTCGCATAATCATAGTTGGCCTGTGAGCGCATGGTGACATTTCACACAGCCCTAAAGTTCGTCGTGGGACACGTTCTCGCGGGCGCGGTTGTGATTCTTGGGACGCTGCTTGTGGCGTTGGCTTGCTACGTTATTGGGCTTGCCACCGCACCTCATGGCATTGACACCCCGGCGGCGGTGATCCCCGAGTTCCTCACGTTGATGTTCATGGTTGGAGTTTTTGCTTTGGTTGCTTCTACCGCTTCATTCCTGATCTCCGTGCTGCTGACATGGCTTCGCACGAAGCGGCACTTTCCGGCCTGGCTTCCAGTGGTCACCATTCCGCTCCTCACTTTCGTTGTCGTTCTGGTGATTTTTGGACGGACGCGCGACATGAGTTTTGTGGCGGTCGTGACGGGCATGGCATTTGTCTACTTTGGGATTTACTGGGTGCTTCTTACATCCTCGGGGGCCGTGCTGGACTTCCTCCGCAGGAAGTTATTTCGCCAAAAAGCAACATGAGAATCGTGGAGGCCAACAAGCGTGCTGGAGGCACGGGCCGGATTGCCTCTTCGTTCCATGTTTTACATCCTCGGCTGGCCCTGCCTCAGCACCATCGTTAGACTGCTTCGCCCTTTCCCTACGAACTCCATTTCCAATCGCGGATCTCCGGCATGTCGTCGCCGTGCTCGCGAGCGCGTTCTGTTGCGCTTGATTTGCAGCGGCAGCAGAACAATAGTCTCCTCAACCAATATGAACCAACCGTTCGTATATCAAAATCACCGCGATACCCCGTCGCATAATTATAGTTAGAAGATGGGACACGCGATGGCGAACCAAGAGGATGATCCAGATGCCGCAGCACTCGCCGAGCGCTACCCGAGCTTGCGCCGAATCGGCGAGCGGATGAAGATTGAGTCCGGCCCACTGGCTGGAGAGCCGGTTGTGATTCGCAGGCGGCTCACCGAGCGCGGAGTATTATTCACATTCAGATATGATGACGGAAAGGTTCGAGAGTGGGAGTGGTGGGATTGAGACCGCTTGTTCTAACTATCGTGCTACACTCGACGCGGCGATGACGCTTCTGTTTCAGTTCGAACATCGCGGACGCCGCGCGAGTGAGCGCCGGCGTTAGACCACTTCGGGAGGCACCAATGCTTTTCGCAATTCTGGACTACATAAACTACAGACGCAGACGGGGACATTACAGCGATGAGAGTATCCGCAAAGAAGGTGGGCGTTTGGCCGCACCGGAGAACTTTCCCATGCTTCTAGATCTGGGTCCTCGGCACAGGTTTGTCTATCACACGCGGGACTCGTTTTTGAGTTGGCTGGTCATGTATTATACGGCGAGCGTTTGGAGTCACGTAGGAAACTTCACCGAGCGGGGACATATTATCGATGCAACGACGGCAGGTGTCATTGAGCATCCACTCTCAGACTACTTCGACGGAAAGAGCTACATTATCATACTAGCGGCTAAAAAGGGCCTGGTTTCCGACGAGCAGCTTGCCAAATCTCTTGAGTGGGGACGTAGACAGATTGGCTGCGGATTCAATTGGCCGGGATTGCGGCGCTTCTTCTGGAGCATTGTCTTCGGTGCGCATGCTAATTATCGATTCCGTGTTTCTGGCGATATACTCATTTTGCTGTTGGTGCTATGTCCCCTGGCATATCTCAGTCACACCTTTGGCGTATTGCTTTTGCTCGTCTCAAGCCTATACGTTTTTATTGTTGTGATGAATACAACAAAGAGAAGGGCCATGCGTCGGATGCTCACGGAGTCGGGCGTCAATTTGCGATGACTGGGTCTAACAAAATCACTGCAGCCAACGCCGGATGGTGCAGTCAGTTCCGCTTTCGCGGTTCACGTCATCGGCCCGGCGCGGTTGAGTTCTATCGGCCCTACACTTGATACGTATATGAAACGAGCTTTCTATTTGCTGTTGCTGATTTCGGGTATCTGCACCGCTCAAACGAAGTTTACCTTTTATCCCACGCAACACATTTTCACATTAGAAGGCAAAAGATACGCCACATCCATTGATGAAGCTGCACTTGAGGCAAGTCCGACATGGGACATGAGCAAACCTCCGCCGATCAGTTTCAAACAAGTAGTTGAGGTCGCTCGCAATGAGTTTGGAAAACGGCTGCGGGCCAAACCCGAATGGAGGGTTCGTTCGATCGAGCTTTACCCGGCGAACTCGCCGCACGAGGGAAAATGGTACTACGTAGTTTTGCTGGAACCTCAACCAAACGGAGGCCATACCGGAGAAAGTTTTACCACGCTGGTCGATTTTTCTGGCAAGCCGGGAAAGATAATATTGGACAGCGGCGACTCGTGGACGCAGCGCGAAAGCAAAGCGAACGGCAAAAGTCCCTAACGTAGTTCGTTAGGAGCATCCCAGCCATCATGACAAATTCGGAGTGGAAGAACTGCATGAGGATCCTTCTTGCTGAACTCGAAGACGAGTTACCTTCCACCGTGTCCGCCGAAACCAAAACAGTGTTGCGGACATTTCGGAGTCGCCTTGACCTCAGGCATATGTCACCCGCAAACGTAAGCGGTTTGAGCGATCGTTGGAGGCGTGCATTCAGAGCAGCGCATCACTGCGAGGATCTGCGGAGCGATATATCAGCAAAGTTTTGCCGCAGACACTTGAGAGAGCGACGACCGCAGTCAATAGCGCTAGGTTAGCGCTTGCGGGCTGTCGCTCTTGAGCTGCGTTATGATTCCTCCGAAACATATCGCCTCCCCAAACTGATTCACCGTCGCCCCAATCCACTCAATCGCATTCACCGCAGTGGCACGGGAGTTTACTCAACGGGCGTAAATTCGGTATCCAAACTGAATTCTGAACCGCCGGCGGCAACGGGTTCGCGAATATTCTTCAATGCGGCTTCCGCTCTCTGGAAAAGAACAACATTTTCGCGGGCCGTTATCAAAACTGCCTCGGCGTCCGAAGCCAGGGATCCAAACGCGCCCACAGCGACGATTGCTTTTTTCTGAACGACTAAGGGCGGTTGTTGAATTGCAAGAATCAGTGCTGGAACGGCGATCTCTGGATGTCGCTGAATCCGGCCAAGCGTTTCGGCAGCCGCACCTGCGACGTTTGAATCCATGTCTTGCAAGCAAACGACCACGTTGCTGACAACGCCGCTTGCCGGGGAGCCTATGGTGCCCAAGGCATTGAGAATTTCAACGCGACGGACTGAATTGTTGTTTTTGCGCAGCGCATTCGCAAGTGAAGGAACGGCGGCGGGCCCAATGGACATAAGCAGATGCGTCGCATCGTCATCTGCCGTCGAGCGTGAAGCCATTTCTTCCAGTTGCGGAATGGCGGGCACGGCCAAAGGCCCCAACGTCTTCAATACATTAAATGCGATCAGGTTCTTCAGGTGACCGTGATTATAAACGCTACCGGCGAGCTGGCTTCGCCATGAACGAGGCACATACTTCGAGCTTCCAAAACAACGAAGTGCAAGTTTTTCGAAGGGATTTGGTCTGGCGGTGAGCCACTGCATCAACATCGGAACGGCATTCGTTCCGATGTTGATCAGGGCGTCTTCCGCTTCATGTTCGCGCGGCTTCAATGCCTGCCCAGGCTGCCCGGGAAACATAGGCAGGCCATACGTGTGGGTGATGTGCACATGGTAAAGCTGGAGCCATTCCGAAAGACGGATGTCTTTGTAGACCGGATCGGGAGCTTTGGGACGGCAGAAAGCGAACGCGAGCGCAGACGCAATACCGACAACGAGTAGAAGCAGCCATTTGGATTTGCGCGCCCAACTCATCTGCACAGGAGCCTAGCGAAGTCATATGAAAATGAAAGAGTGATCAAAACAACCGGCCGTTCATTGCGGAGCGATCGCGTTGGGGGCACGATACCGGAGCAACAGTTGTTCGGCGGTGTCTGCGATTCGCGTTCGCAACGCTTCCGGTGCAACCACCGTCGCACGCGTCCCCCAACTCAACACCCATCGCTCGACTTCTTCCAACCCACTCAACCGCATCCGCATTCGTGATGCACCGCCCGGCATTTCCGTAATCTCCTGACTTGAATGCCATTTCCGGCCGCGCAGTTGGTCCGTTGCAAAGGCGTCGAAGTCAATCACCACCTCATAATCACCGTCACCCTTCATCATCCCGAGGCTGTCGCGAAAATAGTTTGCGGCATCGAATCTATTCGGTCGCGTGAACCGCTCAGCTAAAACCTGCGCCTTCCCCATGCGCGCCAGCGCGAAAGTCCGAATATCCGCACGCAACTCATCATGTCCCAGGAAATACCACCGATTATCAGAACACATCACATGATACGGATGCACCCGCCGCACGATCGCATCCTTCTCGCCTGCGTTCCGATAAACAAACTCCATCACCTTCCGTTCCCGACGCGCCCGCGTCACCATCTCGAACAATTCCAGATCCGCGTCCTCCGGCGCAAACGGCCGAAACGACAACGCCTCTGCAAAATCCTCAACTGAAAACCGCTCCTTGCTATCCAACTGCGCTAACATCTTCTTGAACGCAGTCGCCAACAGCGGATGGAACGGCGTGCCGCGATACTGCTCAATCGCTTTGTTCGCAACCAACCATGCAAACATCTCCTTCTCCGTAAGAGCCGACGCACCGGGAAATCCATTCACCTGCTTCGAATAATAATACCCGTGCCGCACCGCATCATATTCGATCGGCAGCGCGTAATGATCGCGCATGTAATCAATGTCCCGACAAATTGTTTTGTGCCCGATCTCAAGCTCTGCCGCCAACTGCATCGCGTTAACGCATCTGCCATCGGCAATCACCTGGTGAATCTTGAACATCCGTTCCAGCGGCCCGCGCCGCACCCGCTCCGGCTCCAACTCCGCATCCTGTTTGCGTACACGCCGCAGCAACGCCTTTTCAGCCCTGCCGACATCCAGCCGCACCGTTTGTTTTGTTTCGTTTGTTTGACTCCCCTCGCCCATGTCCGAGAACAGTGAATCTGCGCGTTGAACCGAACCAATCTGTAGCTTTTTTATCATTTTCATCCCCGAATCCTACCAACCTCACTTGGACAAAGGCTGTCCAAGTGAAAATCTTTTTTTGGGGGCACCAGCGCGTGGCGACAGACGTAAAAGAACGTTACCCGACTATTGGCTCAAGGGCTGCAATGGCTGGCCACTCCCAGTTGACTGTCCACACTCAGAGGCGCAGCATACACCACGTAAATCAACCCGATGTGAGGTAATATGTTGTTGGTTAGACTGCGAGTATTTCTATGAACAACAAAACGTCCGCGCAAAGTGCCCGAAGGTGGGGATGGCCGATTCTCGGTATCATCGCTTTCGGAGTTTTGATGGGCGCACGAAAGCAGTTTCACTCTATTTGGTTGCGTTCGTTGGTCGCAGCGTGCGCGTTCGCAGTTCTCGCAGTTTCGTTACCGTTATTTCGGAGGACCAGAAATTGAAAACGCTGTCTAACAAAAGCGCCCCAACTTCGCTCAAAGTTCTATGCGCCGTCGTCATAATTTTGCTTCTCGCTTGCGTTGGCTTTTTGGCGAACGCCGTTTGGACGAATTTCTGGTGGAAGCAGCAGGTTTACGGGCTCGCACGATATCAAGGTGCCACCCGAGCGCTGCACGATTTTCAGTCTGGCAGGCTGCGACTCTTTGTCGTTGCGGGCGAGCGCGACACCGATAAATTTTCCGGCACAAATGAGGGTCCGTTTGATATTCGGTTTCCGCAGTATTATCAGAAGTCATTCCCTATGCGTTATTCGGTCGAGCAGATGGTTGACATGTATAACGAAAAAATGCGCTATATGCGTGAGCGTCCAGACAAGTTCCTGAGCACGACAAACAGCCCGAAAAAATGACACGTCCCCACCCTAACTTTCGCGCTCCATCGAACGGCTGGTTGACGCTACGTTTGCAATCCATGAGTCAGTGGCCCGCCGCCGCTAATCTGAATTGTTGGGCAGGAAAAAAGTCGGAGCACGTATGAACATGAAAAGCATCATTTCGAGAACCGAGTCTCTGCAGATTCTCAAGAATCAGCTTCGGAAGGATGCGCTGGAAAAGCGGGCGGCTGAGCTGAAGGACGCCTGTTTAACCCAACCAATTTCGCCTTTGCGCCGACCAATTCACCACCGTCGTTTCGCGCCTCTATCCTTTCTTACTGGTTGTTTTTTGAAGTTTTAGGTATAGCGCCGCTGCCCCGAGACTTAGCACTGTAAACAAAATATAAACACCCAACCGATCCGATTTCGGTGTTTGACCGTGCATCGCAACGTGGGCTGGTTGTCGCGGTTTAACCAAAACCCCATTTGTATTGCGGACGAAGAGCACGTTATTGCTATAGAAATTGGTAAGCTGGATGTTCGTTGTTGCGAGCCGTGCAACAGAAAAAAAGTCGTTCGGCAACCCAGCAGGGGCAGTTTTTACTTCAAGAAGTGCCAATTCCAAAATGGCCTTCATTTCACCTTCCACTGGTGACGAGATAGTCATGCGTTCAGGGAACCCACCGAGCTGGGTAGCAAGAACGGGAAATACATACGAAATTATCCTGAACGGCTTCACTCTTCCCTTTAATCGCAGGGAAAGTTTAACAGGCACATCGTTCGATAAGCTAAGCTCGCCCAGAACCTCGTTTCCACTCGGCGCAATAGCAGTTAATTCAGTGCCATGCCACTCGATTTTCTGAAGGTCGAAATCGGGAACTCCCATGTTCAAAAACTGACCAACATAAGCGGCAAATACACCCCCTGAAGAATCTACCGCGTTTTCCGAGTTAGAAACGCCAACAGATACCAACTTGCCAGCAACCTGATAGGTTTTTCCTTCATTCCGACCAACTAATTGAGTCCGATCTTCCCAACGAGGACCATTTGAATCGCTCGCAACTATCGAGAAAAAAAAGTCGTTCCCTTGTCGACCGCCCTCGCAAAAGAATGTGATCGGCATCTCTACCTTCGGTGCTTTTGGCCCAACACTGAATGTAGGTACTCTTGCCGCGAAACCGTTCTACCGGAACAGGAGAGGTAAGCGCTCGCTTGAAAAAGGAAACTAAATCCAGGTCTCCGGATTGGATTGTAGCAGCGCCAGCACTATGTGTAATGCCCAGAGAAGCAACGATAAAAACAAAGATTAGGGTAACATGCCGCCAAAGAGGGAACCTAATACCAGACAACGAGTCAAATATCATACGCCAATTGCCGCAATTTTCGACAAAAAAACAATGTATTGCTCAAGACCTAATCGTGTCAAAACAACGGTCACGCGTATATCACTCAATTGGGGTATTCTTACGATGCAAGATCCACGGCCACCTTGTCTATCCACCCGAAGCGTCAGGAGTTTGAACCTCAAAAACCCTTGTTCGCGGATTAAAATTATGCGAACAGTTGTCGCATTAATTGTTATGCCTAAGCGTCACAAAATCCCTTTTGCCAATCGGAACCACTCCGGATGGTGGATTTTTCGTGAGGTGGAGCAGTGGGTATCGAAGAACAAGAAGCCATCGCCCCGAAGTCGTTATCCGATCTGGGAGAACACCCGATTGCTCCGCGCGAAGAACCGGAAGGAAGCATACCGCAAAGCATTGAAGCTGGGCCGCGAAGGGCATCCGTCTAAAACCAAGGAGGGCGAGTGGCGCTTCGCAGGCATTTCCATGCTCCTGCCGGTCTATGAAGACATCGAAGACGGAGCAGAGATTCTCTGGGTGGATCGTGGCTCTCTGCGACTCAGCAGCATCCGGAAGCTGGTCAAATCTAAGCGCCAGCTCCCCATTTTCGATGACAACGAAGAAGCATAATTATCGCGCTGCATTTCACGCGGGGACTCCGCCAGCAACGAAGGCGTTCTCAGTAGATGCAGGTTTCGGCACCACCACCGTCTTCGCAACCTCCATCGCGCCAAACCTGCGCGCCACCTCCAAACACTTGTTCGCGGATTAAAAATGTGCGAACTATTGGCGTATGGCCACATTGATTTACTGACTGGGGAGGCAGTGCTTGAAGGAGATGTCGTAAAACTCCACACTTGGTCATGTGTTGTCGTTACGGTCGTTCAGCCAGGTAGCCCGGACTGGGATGATTACGGAGGCATTTCACTGAAATGTTTGGAAGGCGGGCCGATTCGACTTGAGCGCGTCAATGAGGATCTCATTTTAGTCAGTCGGAAGGCTTCGCGATGAATTGCCTAACGAGACTATAGTTTCGGCACCACACCGTCTTCGCAACCTCCATCGCGCCAAACCTGCGCGCCACCTTTAAAACATTGTTCGCCGATAAAAACTATGCGAACAGTTGTCGCAGATTAATGGTTAAGCCGGCACTCCATATGTCCCCGAAACGCTTATTCAAATTTGCGCTTTTCACCATAGCTATCGTCGGGTTTGTCGTTTACCGCACGTTCGCAAACAACCGTTACTGCATCTCGGGAAAATGCGGGTTGCAGAAATCTTGAACGATCGATGCGCACCTTCCTCACAGCCAACTGGCGGTATTTGTTGATGCTTAACTACGCTGTCGATCCAGAACTACTCCGCCCCAACATTCCACCTGGCGTCGAACTGGATACTTGGAACGGCGAGAACTATCTGAGCGTTGTTGGCTTTCTTTTCCTGAGCACCAAAGTGTTCGGTGTTTCCCTGCCGCTACACTCCGATTTCGAAGAGGTGAATCTCCGTTTCTATGTGCGACGCCGCGCTCCGGACGGCTGGCGACGTGGCGTTGTTTTTATCAAAGAAATCGTACCTCGACGTCTAATCGCGACCGTCGCTCGAACCTGCTACAACGAACCTTACGCCGTAATGCCAATGACCCACGCCATTGAGACGGTGAACGACAAATTACGCAACGGCGGGTCGGTAGAATACGCATGGCGTTATCAAGGTAAGTGGAACTCAATCTCCGCCAAGACCGTTGGCCCTCTGCAGCCGGTGATTGAAGGTTCAAAAGAAGATTTCATCACCAAGCACCACTGGGGCTACACAGCCCAACCGAATGGCACGTGTAAAGAATACCACGTCGCGCACGAACCTTGGAATATTTGGCAGGTTGAAAAAGCCGTTTTGAATTGCGACATTGCGCCAATTTACGGCGCGCAGTTCGTAAAACCATTAAGCGCACTTCCGGATTCAGCGTTTGTGGCGGACGGTTCACCCATAACCGTTAGTGCCGGAGTGACCATTTGAAGACAAATAAAAGCGCATCGAGGGTATTACCTTTTCGTGCATCTAGCCTTTAGCGCCGGCAGCGCAATCACAGCAAATACTTGGCATCTACCATAACCGCAGTGTTTAGTTGTCACCCTTTTGAGCGACTGCCACCCGAACAAAATGTTGGTAAAGTTCCTAAACAGATGAAAACCAAGGCACTTAAGATACTAGGGACTGATCACGGTGACCTGGATTGCGGCAACAAACCGCACTTTACGACGACGCGCGCATTCACACTGATCGAACTGCTGGTGGTCATCGCGATCATTGGCATTCTCGCGGCACTACTGTTGCCGATGCTCGCCAAGGCAAAACAAAAGGCGTTGGCCGCGCAGTGCGTTTCCAACTTGCATCAGTGGGGGCTGATTTGGACGTATTACACCGACGATTTCCGGGGATCGTACTCCGATGGCAACACCACAGCTTTCCCGACACGTGCTCTCTGGATGGCAAGCTTGAGCAACTACTTCGGAAAAAAGCCCTATCTGTTACTTTGCCCGTCCGCGGGCGCGATGCAGAACGGAGCCCAGTTTGGCCAAAAAGAGGTGCGAGTGCCGTGGGGATATCCCAGTGCCCAATGGTTTGGAGGGCCAACGACAAGCTTCATGATCGGAACGGACAAAAAGCCTTACTACGATCCGCAAGACACGCAAAACCCGAAAAGGCAGGCGCTGGCCAGTTATGGAGCGAACGATTGGACACTCAATTTCCCGCAAAAGTCCGGAGCTATCTCAAAATGGAATTGGCCAGCGGAAAATTTTTGGCGCACCACCGCAAACTTGACGCGGCCGACGATGATTCCCCTTATGGCCGATTCCATATGGAAAGGCAACCTGCCTACCTGGGACACTCCCGAAGGCACTCGTCCGCCGAGGTTCAATGGTGACTATCAAGGAGTGGAGTGTGAAATGATGAACTTTGCCATCGCCAGGCACGGAAATGGTCTCAACGTATGTTTTACCGACGGGTCGACCCGCCATTATCGTCCACGAGAGCTGTGGGGGCTGAAATGGCATCAAAACTTTGACACCGAAAAAATCAATACGCTGCCAACAGATTGGTTCCCGGCTTGGATGAAGTAGTAGTTAGCAGCGGCGCCATTACGTTTGCCCGCACCTAGCCTTTAGCGCCGGCAGCGCATCTACTATTTCCAGTTTTTCACTCGGTCGATATGTTCAAGTTCCGTCAAAAGATCATCGGAAATTTGACGTCCGTCTTTCCAATATTGGCGAAAATCTGCGCCCGGGGAAGGGATAGCCGCAGCGAGACGTTTTAGTTGTTTTGACATTCGATCGACGGTGGCGCGGTGGTGCTCCGACAACCGAGTATCGCGATGGAGAAACTTGTCTAGCGAGTCCGCAACAGAATCATACACGTGCGACCCGTTTCGGTAAAATTTGATGGTTTGAGGACCGTCGATGGCATCAAACGCGTCCATTCGTTCTTTGAATCCGCGCACTATGTCCTTCAACGTCAAACCGAAGTCGATTGGCTTTTCCAGAACCGCGCCAGCGGATGCTGCCTGATTCGCAGCCACCGGCGGCGCAGGGATGGGAAGGTGCCCTGAAACGAGCTGCTTCATTACCAAATCGAGATGAGTGTACAATTGGCTGTCGAAATCTTCAATGGTGTCGAATTCGCAATAAAGCCCGCGTGTTTTCATCGCTTGCTTGAATTGGCGCACTTTTTGAAGCTGGTCCAAATCGACGTCATGCGGAAAGTCGCCGGTACAGAAGTAAAGCATTACCCGTCCGGGGCCTTTTCTCTTCACAAATTCTTCAATCTCTTCAACGGTTCCTGAATCGGAATTAGGCGTTGACGTCCCAAGACGAGACCAGAAGATAGCAATCAAAAGTTCGCTTTCGGCAAGAATCTGTTCGTTGAGGATCTTTTGAGGATGAGCGCCAAGCGACGGCGGAACGTCCTCCCACATGTTCGGCAATAGCGTCGCATGCTCATTAGCGTTATTCCAACGATGAAACACTTCTTTGACGCGCTCCCGATGCGGTGTGACATCACCTGGCGATGCAATTGCAACCTTGATTCGGTCGGCCATTCCAGCAGTGTGCCCAGCGAATCGAGATTTGCAGCCCAAAACTCATGGTTCGGGATTACGGTTTTGCATATAACTTGAGCGCGCCTTCGAACCAATGTTTACCGACAGCCAGATTCTAGCACTCACTAGGGAGCTCAATCATCTTTTGTGGACACCTGACACGCCGCAACCCGGTCTGGCCGACGGTTTCGATCGCGTGGACCTGGTCGGCGGAAACATGCATTGCGTAGACCATGCGTTGGTCTGCGCAGCGCTTTTGGCGCGGAAGGGAGCAACCGTGACCACGCGCGCCGGGAGAGCGTTAATCGCGTATCCTGAATTGCGTGCAAATTATCGGCCTCATTTAGTCGCAAAGCACTGGTGGCTCACGACGACCGAGGGACTTTGCGACTTGAGCCTGAATTTGAGTCCGATCTCTGCGCACAAACCAATCATATACCGCAATACCAACTTAGCCGCGCCAAATTGGGCCATTGAATTCAAGCACGACTACAGTCAGGCAATCAAAGCCGCTGACAAACTCCAGAACGATCGGCTTTGCGGGGTGGTTTACCAGACGGCGAACAAAATGCTGCTTACGTTGTCGCAAATCGAAGCGGAACTCGACAAGCCGTCCAGCGCCACACAGAAAGAGGGAATTTCAGTTTCCTATCGCGAGTTCGTAACTCACTGCGAACGCGTTTTGGAAGGCGGGCCAAGCCTACGAGGCAAGCCTCAGGTCGAAGCATGGCGGCGATTGCGAACCGCGTTCTGAATCAGTTTACGCCGCCAGCGCCACCGGATGCGCGACAATCTTCGCTGCCCGCTCACGTTCCGCTTTGGCTTTGAATCCGCCAATGCTCTCTGGAGTGATCGTAAACCAGTTCTTCGCATCTTTTTCGGTCACCAATTCGCGGTAATGCTCAAAAATCATTTGCGGGCTGTTCCCGGCCTCCAGCGCCACTTGCGCCGCGCTTTTAACATCAGCCAGCCGATAGCTGCAGAACGAATGACGCAGCGCGTTGTGTTTCCATTCCGCTTGTGGCGCGAGAAACTTTTCCGGATTGTGCGGATCAACCGGCCGCGTGCTCGCAATCAATCGCTGAATTGCGTTCGGCACATTGTCCAGGTCCACCACAGGTCCGCGCACCTTCGCATGATTCGTGAGCCATTCCTTGAGATTCGGAACAATCGGCACCAGCCGACGCGAATTCGTTTTTGCGATGCTCGCATCAACCGTTATGTAACCAGTCTCCAAATTTATCTTCGCCCAGTCCAGCCGCTCGATCTCTGCGCTACGCAAACCAGCAAACGCGCCGATGGCTAAAAAAGGAATCAAATTATCGGGCGCAAACCCGAGCAGAAGTGAAAACTCTGCCGTCGTGAAAATCTCTACCTCATCATTCTTGGTTTTCCAGAGCGGCACCGCCTCCATTCCATTCCAGTCCGCGGGCAAATACTTCTGCGCTTTGGCGAATGAAAATAGCGTCTGAATCCCAAGCCGGAAATTATTCCGCGTGCGATTCGACACGGAAACCTTTGGCGCCTTCTTATCCACCTTTGAAGTTTCGCGCGTGAGCCCCTGCAACCACACCTTGATTTCTAATCCGTCGACAGCGCTGATCTGTTTCGGAAACTCCCGGGCAAACTTTCCAACACGCGAGGTCAAATCATCGATATATCGATCGCTTAGCCCCTCATCGCGCTTGGCCTTGATCATTTCATTGAATGCCTCCGTGACCGTCTTGGATGGCAGATCCATCAGATTTTGCGCGGCATAATATCGCGCAACCTCGACCAGCGACTTTCCGCGCACCAGCCTCTTAGCATCGCGGTATTCGGCAGCGACCGTATCCAGCGAAAGCCCAAATTCTTTGACCCACTCATTGGCGCGAACATAAGCGAGACTTTCCGTTCCTGACAACCGGACCGCCTTGGCTTCGCCCTGGGAAAGCATATTAACCTTCGTTTGCGCGTGCAGTTCCGCTGCGGGGAGGTCAGCGAACGCTTTCCGTTTCCTGACAGCTCCTTCATACCAGGCAACCGTGAATGCATCGCACCCGTGTGAGGGGGTTTTGTAGATGGTGGCGCGCGTCTGGCCAATGCGGATTACCTTGGGAAAATCGGCTTTTTTCATCTGCGCCGAGTTTGTCAGGAAACTGTCAGGAAGCCAAGCAAAAACCGCGTTTTCCTAAGGAAAACATGGCGGGAGTGGCGGGGCTCGAACCCGTAACCTCTGCCGTGACAGGGCAGCGCTCTAACCAATTGAGCTACACCCCCGAAGGGGACGCATAACTTAGAGAATGTTGCCGCCCGCGTCAATATTCTATTCCTGTTCCTCGCTCCGCGTTTGTTTGGTCTGATGAAACATGGAACCCGTTCCATCGTGCTGCGTTCAAATCGGTCGGGTCAAAAAGTCTAGTGGTCGTCAGGATATTCCTCAATCGTCACGCCGATTATTCCCGTCGCGGGGCAGTCGGAAGTATGCCCTACGAAAAAGGAGACTTCACCCGATTGTTCGCAGATGCGGCATCGGTGAGTATGACAGTCGCCTTACACGAAGGAGTTTTACTCCTCCAAGGAAATCGCGGAAGGCAAACGCACTATGAAAGTTGAAATGACAGGAGAGACGTTGCAGGTAAGTGGTTTGAAGGAGTTGGGTGAAAACAACGCAAGCATCTTTCGGCAAGAGGTGTTGTCCGCACTCAAGAAACATCAGAAGCATATCGACGTCGATCTGTCTGAGATGACGTTCGTCGACAGCCGCGGACTGGGCGCGCTGCTGGAATTGAAACAAACGTTCGACGAGCAAAGCGGCGCGATTCGTTTGCGCAATCCTTCACCGGCAGTCCAGCAGATCCTGGAATTCACGCGGATGAACAGTGTGTTCGAAATCGTGAAGGAGTGAAGGTATACGGTGCCGGTTTTGGCTGGCGGGTGATTTGGTTTTAACCAAGGAAATTAAAAACGGTGACATGAAAGACGTCCTGGCAATTTCAATTTTGATCGACGCCGCGGGTTGGGAAATCGTGAAGGACACGCCGTTTCTCAAAAATATCGCGCCGCATCGTAAACGACTGGACTCAGTGTTCGGCTATAGCTCGGCGTGCATCCCGTCGATTGTGTCGGGTCGCTGGCCGGAGTCACATCGCAACTGGTGCTATTTCGTTTATGACCCGGTGAAATCGCCGTTTCGCTCGTTGAGCGGTTTTCGGTGGTTTCCACGCGCGTTGACGGGACGGCGTCGCGTTCGTCGGTTGCTGACCGCTATGGTTCGTCGACGGATTGGATTCGAAGGGTATTTCGACCTATATAATATTCCGTTCGACCAGATTCATCTCTACGACTTCAGCGAAAAGAAGAGTCCGTTGCGCCCGGGTGGAATGAATTGCGGGCCGAATATTTTTGACCATTTTAAAGCTAAGAAGCTGAATTATTACGCTAGCGATCCGGACAAGGACGAGGCGGCGAATTATGCGGACTTGTTGAAGGTGATCGACCAGGGCGAGATCGATTTTGCGTTTTCGTATTGGCCGAAGCTCGATGGGTTGTTGCACATGGTCGGGAATAAATCACCAAAGGTGCCGGAGAAACTGGAAGCGTATCAGAAGTGGATCAATAACGTCGTTTCCATGGCACGTCGTAGTTACAAGGAAGTCTGGCTCGATGTGTTCAGCGATCATGGTATGGCGAATTGCGATGAGTTGCTGGATCTGAAGTCCAAAATCGAATCGCTCAGTGTTCGCGCACCGAATGATTTCGCGGTCGTCTACGATTCGACGATGGCCCGGTTTTGGTTCTTCAACGATCGCTCCCGACAGCAGGTAATCGATTGCCTCAAGCAAATCCCGCAAGGGCGCATCTTGCCGGATGAGGAACTTAAGGAGCTTGGCACATATTTTCCAGACCACGCGTTTGGCGAAGTGATTTTCCTGGTCAATGAAGGCGTGCTGATTGTGCCCAGTCACATGGGCGAGCGCCCGATCCGCGCAATGCACGGATATCATCCGTCCGACAAGCACAGCTTTGCGACGATTTGTTCGACGCAGGAAATTCCACGGGAGCTGACGGCGATCCCACATATTTGCGGATTGATGAAGGAGCGAGCGCATCAGGCGCAGTCGCTCAATGAAGGAGAAAAAAGCACGGGTCGCCCCGACACGTTGGTCGAGGCTTTGGCAAAATGAGAGAGTCACATGTTACGAGTGAGTTGAGTCCGGAAACGGAACGCTGGCAGGAGAATGAGGTCACGGAGTGCGTCGCGCTTCAACGGTTCGTTGAAGACCAGGCCGAACGCATTCCACACGCGATGGCGGTGATCGATTCGCGCAATGGAGGCGGTTCGTTGACGTATAGCGAGTTGAACAAGCAAGCCAACCAGCTTGCGAGTTACTTGCAGTTATGCGGCGCGGGGGCGGACGAATTGGTCGGAATCTGCATGGAGCGTTCGATCGCGA
The DNA here is from genome assembly GCA_963702845.1 of uncultured Verrucomicrobiae bacterium. Taxonomy (GTDB): domain Bacteria; phylum Verrucomicrobiota; class Verrucomicrobiia; order Limisphaerales; family Palsa-1400; genus JAICXV01. The sequence continues at coordinate 4,326,530 of OY969763.1, forward strand.
TGGTCGTGGCGGTGGTGGCGGTGATCAAGGCCGGCGCGGCTTACGTGCCATTTGACCCGGCGTATCCAGCCTTGCGTCTCGAGTTCATGCTCGAAGACACGCGGGCTCCGATCATTCTCACGTCGGAAAAGCTACAAAACAAACTGCCGAACGAGAAAACTAAAATCATCAGTGTTGATGCCGATGCGTCATTGATCGCATGTCAACCGTCCGACAATCCGCCGATCAGTTCGACCGGAGAAAATCTCGGTTACGTTATTTATACATCCGGTTCGACAGGCAGACCGAAAGGCGTCGCGATGCGGCAAGGGGCATTGGTCAACCTGATGCAATGGCAGTTGGAGAATTTCAGCTTCAGTGAACCTGCGCGCACGTTGCAATTTGCTTCGCTGAATTTCGACGTGTCGTTTCAGGAAATTTTTTCGACGTTTTCGTCTGGCGGGACGCTCGTGTTGATTGACGACGTGCTGCGTCGCGATGCGCGCGGTTTGTTGCAACACATCGTGAGCAACAAGGTGCAGCGGATCTTTTTGCCATTTGTTGCGCTCAAGCACCTAGCCGAAGCGTCGGAATACATGAACGTGACGCCGACCGATTTGCGTGAGGTGATCACAGCGGGTGAGCAACTGCAGATCACACCAGCATTAGTTTCATTTTTCGAACGACTGCCCAACTGCACTTTGGAAAACCAGTACGGGCCATCCGAATCGCACGTGGTAACGGCGTATCGATTGCAAGGTCCGCCGCGCGAATGGCCGCGATTGCCGCCGATTGGTAAAGCGATCGCAAATTCGAAATGTCTCCTGCTGGACGAACAAAAACGCATGGTGCCAGATGGCGACGCTGGCGAGTTGTATTTGGGTGGCGATTGCCTCGCTCGCGGTTACTTGTATCGCCAGGATTTAACGGCGGCGAAATTTGTTGATGATCCATTTGGCCCGGCGGGATCGCGCCTTTACAAAACAGGCGACATCGCACGGCTGTTGCCGGATGGAAATATCCAGTTTCTGGGACGGATCGATCACCAGGTCAAAGTTGGCGGGTTTCGGATTGAGCTGGGCGAAATTGAATCTGTTCTCCACCAGCATCCGGCCATCAAGGAGACTGCAGTTATCGCACGCGCTGTCGAGGGTGGTGATAATCAACTGATCGGATACATCGTTCCGCATCCAGACCAGAACGTTGGTGCGGCGGACCTGCGGCAATTCCTTAAGGCCAAGCTACCCATTTATATGGTGCCGGCGCGGTTCGTGCGATTGGACGCGTTGCCGTTGAATCCGAACGGCAAAGTGGATCGCAAAGCATTGCCGGAAGGCGAGGCGATGGCTGAGGAGATCGTGGTGGAGTTTAAGCCGCCGCAAACGCCGCTGCAGATGCAATTGCAATTGGTGTTCGAGCGCTTTCTCAAGAAACGACCGATCGGCATCGACGCGAGTTTCTTCGAATTGGGCGGCGACTCGTTGCAGGCGTTGAACCTGATCATCGAGTTAGAGCGCGTTACCGGAAGAACGTTGCCGCTGGGAATCCTTTACGAAGCTCCAACGATCGAAGCGCTTTCAAAATCGATGGAGCGCCACGCGGAAACGAAGTGGTCGTCGCTGGTCCCTTTGCAACCGCTGGGAAAACGCACGCCGTTGTTTTTTGTACACACCACTCCCGGTGATGTATTGGGATACGGAAGTCTGGTTTATCACCTCGGCACTGAGCAGCCATGTTACGGGTTCCAATCGCTCGGTTTTAATGACCCGAAACAAGTCGCATCAACATCTCGAGGAAATGGCAGCGATATTACGTGCGAGCTGTTGCGCGAATTCCAGCCAACGGGGCCATACTATTTAAGCGGCTGGTGTTACGGCGGGATTATTGCAGTTGAAATGGCGCACCAACTCCGCGCTGCCGGACAGGAAGTTGCTTTTCTTGGTCTGGTTGAAACACCCGCACCGCGACCGGAAAAAGATGTCGCGCGGTTTTATCTTCGCCGCATCGACTGTTTGCTGAAGATGAACCCGATTCATTGGTTCAGATATTTGCGATCGAAGATCAAGTATTACAGCGGGGTTAAAGAGGCTAATGAGCAACGTTTCCGCCGCGTGGAGAAAACGGATCCCAAACATGGGTCGGTTGAAGAAATGAATCGGCATCTCGAACGGCTGGAACTCGTGTATGGCGTCAATGATCGCGCGATGAAATTCTATCGATCGAAACGTTATCCCGGCAAAGTCACATTATTCAATGCCGCTCAACAAGATCCAGCGCTTATTCGTGATCCGATCTATGGCTGGCGAGGATTAGCCGACAAAATCGAAACGTATGTAATCCCGGCGATCACGACACGATTCTGGCCGAGCCACAAGTGCGACAACTCGCGCAAAAAATGACCGAGTGCATCGCTCGCGCCGGCAAACGGAAACAGCAAACCTGCAAGCACGACGACCAGACGCATAAACATCAACACACCCCATGACGAACGAGGAAGTTCATAAAAACCTTTGGCGCAATTCGATTTCCAATTACGTGACAATGGCGTTTGAAGATCGTGTTCGGTTTGCTGATGTTCCGCATGCTGTTTCAGAATCTGAGCAAGGAAGAGTTCGGATTCTGGTCGTTGCTTTGGAGTGTTTTTGGATACGGAATTCTGCTGGATTTCGGTTTTGGTTTCACGGCTGAAAAACGCGTAGCGGAATTTTCTGTGCACCAAGAATGGGAGAAACTCAGTCGTGTATTGAGCACAATTCTCTACACGTATGTGATGCTGGGTGCGGTCATTATTATAGGCGTTCTTTGTTTTTCGGATCCGCTGGTGCGCGCGTTCCACATCACTGGCCAGAACCACGACACTTTTCGCGCCATGCTGATTATTTTCTTCATTGGCATGGGTATCACGTTTCCCTTGGGTATTTTTCCAGAAATTCTCATCGGCCAACAACGAATCGCACTCGTGAATGTCATTTTCGCCTGCTCGATAATCACGAACTATCTAGGTCTGCTTGCTGCCGTTCACTTTCACCTCGGCATGAAGACGATGTTGATGGTCGGTTTAACGTGCAGCGTTGGGCCTGCGGCAGCCTGCGGCGATTTTTGCTCTGCACCGCCTGCCACAAGTGAAGATTCGTCCAAAATATTTTTCGATTGGCATGATTCGCGAGACCACGCAGTTCTCGCTTTTCGCCTACGTCATCACCGTCAGCAACATGCTCTTGGCAAAGAGCGATCAGCTCGTCATCGGCACTGCGCTAACGGTTTCGGCGATCGCCATATATCAGGCCGGAGCGAAAATCGCGGAAATGTTCGGCGTGTTCGCGCAACAACTGCCGAGCGTTTTCTCCCCGGTCGCCGCGCACATGCATGCCAAAGGTGATAAAGATTTTCTCCGCTCACTGCTGATCAATGGAACACGCGTCGCAGTCATGATCGCCACGCCGGCTTATTTGTATTTGCGCGTTTTACATGGAAGGCCTTGTTGCGCGTGCTGACCGGCTCCAAGACAGTGAATGTCGAAACCTTTTGGATCGGCCAAGTGCTGTTGCTTGTGGTGCTACATGTCGGTGGTTACGCAAAGCGTGACGCGACGGATTTTCGTGATGTGCGGACACGAGCGACGACTGATGTGGGTCACAGTTGCTGAAGCGGCGTTCAACCTTGGCGCTCAGCATCGGTCTGGTTCTCTACTACAAAAACGTTTTCTGCGTTGCGCTCGGTTCGTTGATGTCCGGATTCATCATCGGTTGGTGCGTGCTGTGGCCGTGGGGCGCGCGCGAGGCGAAGATGACCGGCTGGCAATTCGCCAAAACCGTTCTTATTCCCATCTGGTTCGCGTGCTGCCGCTGCTCGCATTTCTATTCATGGGCCGTTATTTCGCATGGCTCGATTTCCGCAGCAGCATGTTGCGCTTTTTCACGGATATCGCCGATTGCCGGCCTTGTCGCCGCGTTTGGACTTTGGAAATACGCACTGAGCCAGCCGGAACGTGAGCTCGTTCTGATGCGGCTCGGCAAAGTGTTTGGAAGAGCATTCGTGATTAGAACTCCTGCGTTATGACAGACCAGAAAGTCAGCATCATACTGCGTTCATACAACGAAGGCTGGGCACTGAAGGAAACTCTGCCCGCGCTAGCCGCACAAAATTATAGCAATTGGGAATTGATCGTTGTCGATTCTGGTTCAACCGACGGTTCGGTCGACATGATTCGCAAAGCCAATCCGGCGCACTTCGAACAAATCGCCGCACGCGATTACAATCCCAGCCGCGTGATGAATCGCGGCATGACTTTATCGCAGTCGAACTATTGCCTGTTCCTCAACGCCGATGCCACGCCGCAAGGGCCGAACTGGATACGCGAGCTTTCCAAAGCGCTGCACGATCCGAAAGTGGCGGCGTGTTTCGGCCGACAAATTCCGCGTCCGGGTTGCCAAGCCGTTTTCGCATGTGATTACGACCGGTGCTTCGGACCGAACCGCGCGTCAAAAAATTGGCGACATTTTTTCAGCATGGTTAGCAGCGGGGTGCGGAAAGACATTTGGGAAAAGCGCGGTTTCCTGGAAAAACTCCAATACGCCGAAGATCACGAATATACGTGGTGGGCAAAGAGCCATGGCTACAAGGTCGTCTATGTAGCAGGACGCGGTGGTGATGCATTCGCACAACTACACGCCTGAGCAGACTTACAAACGCAGCTTCGGTGACGCACGCGCACTGGCTGCTTCATGGGATAAAAGCCCGCTCCGTTTCAATCCGGTGCAAACTATTCTTGGTTGGGCGAACGATACGCGGCGCGATTTTGCGTTTTGTTTGAAAACCAATCGGCTGGCCGAGTTACCGCATGCTGCCAAAATTCGCTGGCAACAGCGTCGAGGCATTCTGGACGGTTTCAAGGAAGGCTGGCGCCATTATCGGATTCTGCAAAATGAAAATCCTGGTCATAAATAATCTTTACCCGCCGCATTACGTTGGGGGCTACGAATTGCATTGCGAGCAAGTCACCGAAGGCTTACGCGCGCGAGGCCATGAAATCCAGGTGCTGACATCCGACTACACGAGCAACCGACCGGAGGCGCCGCAACCGCACGTGCACCGCGCGCTGCGTATTCACGGCATGTTCGGAAATCCGTGGTTGCCGATTCATAAATTGGAACACCTGGAGAAACACAATAACCAACAGCTTCGGGTGTTGTTGAGATCGTTTAAGCCAGACCTGGTGTATGGCTGGAATTTTAGCGGCATGTCCAAATCGATGCTGTTCACGCTTCAGAATGTGGGCGTGCCGACGGTGTTTGCGATTTGCGACCACTGGCTGGCGCGTAGTCCAGAAAGTGACGTGTGGTTGCGTTGGTGGAATCGCAACTCGCAATCGACCAAAAATCGCGTTTTGCGCGCGGTCTGGACGGCGATCGGACACCGCCGACGAATTCAATCTATCGCGCCGACGAACCCTGTAGAACAGTTGCGATTTCCGCGATTGTATTTTTGCAGCAGCTCACTTCGCGATTTCACCGTCGCGGCGGGCGCCGACGTGAAACATGGCGCGGTTATCTATTGCCCGATTAATACGTCGCGATTTCAAAGTGCGCCGAAGTCTGCCGAAGCGCCGGTCCGTCGCCTTCTTTATGTCGGGCGGTTGCACGAGGACAAAGGCGTGATGACGGCGTTGCGCGCAATGTATGAGGTAAAACAACAATTTGACGGCGCACTCAGCGTCTACGGCAGCGGCAGTCCTGATTACGAACGCAAGCTGCACGAGTTCGTTCGTCACCATGATTTGCCAGTGCAGTTTTTCAGCGCGCTGCCGCCATCAGCAATGCCGGCGGTGTATGCCGCGCATGACGCACTGCTTTTCACGTCGGAATGGCCGGAGCCATTCGCGTTGACGCCTCTCGAAGCGATGGCGAGCGGTTTGCCGGTGATTGGCACGACGACCGGCGGCAGCATCGAATTATTCCGCGACCATAAAAATTGTCTCACGTACAAAGCCGGCGATTTCGAGGATCTCGCCGAACGGATTTTGGAATTGGCTGGTGATCGTTCGATGCGCGTGAAACTCGCGACGCTCGGCCAGCAGGAAGTGCGCGCGCGTTACGCCGAGCAGGTCATCATCGACCAGGTCGAACAATATATTAAACAGACGCTGCAAAAATCCCATGCTTGAGACAACGCGATTTACTTTAGACGGCAGCGACGAGCTCGAAACGCATCTGGCACACTGTTGCGATCGGGTGCTGGCCGGCGTCTGTTCGGTTATCCCGACTTCTCGTCTCGAAGGTGTTCTCCTTGGCGGCGGTTACGGTCGCGGTGAAGGCGGGGTTTTGGAAACGGCCGACGGCGATCGTCCTTACAATGATCTCGAATTTTACGTGTTGATGCGCGGCTCAAGCTGGCTCAACGAACGAAAGTTCCGCCCTGCCCTTCACCATCTCGCCGAGAAGCTCATTCCTGAAGCCAGCATCGAGGTGGAATTCAAGATTATCTCGGTCCAAAAACTCGAGAGCAGCCGGATCACGATGCATTACTATGATCTGATCGCAGGCCATCGCCGGTTATGGGGCGGAAAAGATTTGTTGCGACGTTGTCGTCATCATCGCGCGGCAAACACGTTGCCGTTGTCAGAAGCGACTCGCCTGCTGATGAATCGCTCGTCTGGTTTGCTGTTTTCTAATTCGTTGCTGGAACGGGAGAATTTCAGTTCGGCTGATGCGGATTTTGTCGGGCGCAACCAGGCGAAAGCGCAGTTGGCATTTGGCGATGTGTTTTTAACGGCGCACGGCCTGTATCATGCCAGTTGCCGTGAACGGAACCGTCGATTGCGTGCGTTCACGCCGACTCAAAACATCCCGTGGTTCGAAAAAGTCCGGCGTTATCATAATTATGGAGTCGATTTCAAACTGCACCCGCGCACGACGACACCCGACCGCGACGCGTTGATGGCGTGCCAACACGAACTGGTTTCGATGGCTCTGCAATTGTGGCTTTGGTTGGAAGCGCGTCGATTACGTCAGCGATTCTCGTCGGCAGTGGAATACGCGCTTTGTCCAATTAACAAATGCCCTGAGACAACGTTTGCCCGCAACGCGCTAGTGAACGCCACGACATTCGGCGCGCCGGCATTGTGGCAGGAGAAAAGGTTTCGCTATCCACGCGAGCGTTTGTTCAACGCATTATCACTGCTGCTTTGGGAACCGACCACGATGCGCGAACCTCAATTGCTCCATGATGTCCAGACTGCGTTGGTGACGCACGCGAAGGATTTCGGGCAGATCATCGGCGCTTACCAGGCGCTGTGGCAGCGATTCAGTTAACGTGAAGATACTCGTCGTCTATCCTTACATTCCGTATCCGCTGGACCGCGGCACGTATCAGCGCACGTTTAACCTGTTGCGCGAACTGGGGCGCGCGCACGCCATCACGCTTGTCGCGCTGGCTGAGAACGGCCAAGGGCTCGAGCACAAGCCGCTCTTTGAACAATTCTGCGAACGTGTTGAGTTCGTTCCGTTCGTTCATCCGCCGTGGCCGAAATTTTTTCCGGACCGCCTGCTCAATTCAGTCCCGGTTAGTATTCAACATTGGAAATCCGACGCGCTCGATCGAAAGATTGATGAACTCCTGGCCGAGCAGAAATTTGACGTCATTCACGCGTGCGATCTGGTGATGGGCCATTATTTCTTGAAAGGGGCTCGCGCGAAATTGCGATTGGTTGTCGATCGCAGCCGGGTCGATCTGCAATATCAATTAGCCGAACATTCGCACATGAAATTCCCGCTGCGCACGCGACTGATGCGTTACGAAGGCTACGCGAAGATGTGGCGCTACGAACGCAAAATGGCGAAACGCGCGAAGCTGGAAATCGTTTGCGGCCCCGACGACGAGATTTTTTTGCGCAAATGGGTCAACCAACGGATGGGCATTCAAGTGCTCGTCAACGGCGTAGACCTGGACTTTTTCTGCACCGACGAAGACGAAGTGTCGTGGGCTACAGAGCCAACTATAATCTTCTGCGGTGCGATGGATTATAATCCGAACATTGATGCGTTGCGCTGGTATTTCAGCGAAATGCATGAATCGTTGCGTCGTCGAATTCCAGACCTGCGCGTTCTGGTCGTGGGCAAAGATCCGGTCCCGGAGGTAAAAGCCTACAGCAGCAAGCCCAACGTGACCGTCACCGGCAGTGTGCGCGACGTGCGCCCATATTATCGGCGAGCGTGGATGCAAATCGTTCCACTCCGAATCGGCGGCGGGACGCGGCTCAAGATTGTTGAGTCACTGGCGATTCGAACACCTGTCATCTCCACCACCGTTGGTGCGCAAGGTCTCGGCCTTCAACACGACCGCGACATTTTACTCGCCGATACCGCCGAAGATTTTGTTAGCCAAACGGCTCGCGCATTGCAGGACGCGAAGTTGCGCAAGCATCTGGAACTCGCCGGCCTGCAAACGGCGCGTGCGAATTTTTCGTGGAAGATGATTGGCGCGCAACTCGCAAACATGTATTCGAACCTCCTCTAGTGGCTCTTGCCACCTCGGCTTAATTGTCCCAACATGGCGGAGATGGATTTCGGTCGCAAAATTCTTTCTGACGCAACTCTGCCTTCGTGGCGCGAAGGATTGCGAAAGGCCGGCAAAAAGCTAGTTGTGACGAATGGTTGTTTCGACATTTTGCATTTGGGCCACGTCACATACCTGCAGCACGCGAAAGATCAGGGCGATGCCTTGCTCGTCGGTGTGACCGGTGATGCCAACGTGCAAAAGCTTAAAGGTCCGAACCGCCCTATTAATAATGAGCAAGATCGCGCCGCGGTGTTGGCTGCCTTGGAATCTGTCGACGGCGTTCTCATTTTTCCCGAACTGGACGCGCGCAACTTTCTACAAAAGGTCCAGCCCGATATTTATGTCAAAGGCGGCGACTACACCATCGACACCATCAACCAGGACGAACGCCGGTTGCTGGAGAAATCAGGTGTGAAGATTGTTATCCTGCCAGTAGTGCCCGGAAAATCGACGACGGCGATTCTGGAAAAAATTTCAAAGCTCTAGTGCGTTAGCGGCGGTGCGTTTCGATTCAGCTTGAACAGGAGTCGCTTGCGCGCTCGTTTGGGCCTCCCGCGAATTCGAAGTCAACGGGGTGGTTCTTGCGCTGCACACCGTGAAAATTCGTTTGGTTTCGACCCGCAAATTGACGATTATATGTTCCAGTGGAGTTTCGGACTAAATTTTACAAACCCATGTTGTTGGCGCTGGCTGCGCTCCTGTTCGCAGGCGTGTTCCAGATTCAAAAAGCCATCAACTCAGATCGTGAACGCCTTGGATTGACCAAAGTCGCGCCGCTCGAAAACGCGCCGCCCGTGCTTGCCTTTACCACCGTGGCTCTCGGCGGTTTTCGCGGCCTGATCGCAAACGCGCTCTGGATCCGCCTCAACGATTTGCAAGAGGACGAAAAATTCTTCGAAATGGTCCAACTCTCGGATTGGATTACCAAGCTCGAACCGCACTTCGTTCAGGTCTGGATTATGCAGGGCTGGAACATGGCATATAATATCTCCGTTAAATTCAAACACCCCGAAGATCGCTGGCGCTGGGTGGAACGCGGCATCGCCATGCTTCGCGACGAAGGCCTGAAATATAATCCTGACGAAACACTGATCTATCGTGAACTCTCGTGGTTTTATCAGCACAAAATGGGTCAGAACCTGGACGACGCCCATCGTCTTTACAAAATCCGCTGGGCCGAGGAAATGCAACAGGTCCTGGGCGATAAGCCAAACTTCGCTGAACTAGCGAACCCAACCACCGACGACACTCGTCGCCGCGCCAAAATTCTGCGAGAAAAATACAAACTCGACCCGGCCATCATGGAATATATCGATAAAGAGTACGGTCCGCTCGAATGGCGCTTGCCCGACGCGCACGCGATTTATTGGGCCGAACTCGGCCGACGCAAAGCCAAGCCCAGCGATCAGGAAACCCTGCGCCGCTCGATTTATCAAACCATGCAGCAGGCGTGCATCCGCGGTGCATTACCCAAATCGCCTACCGGTGAATTTATACTCGGGCCGAATCTCGATCTGGTTCCAAAGGTCAACGCCGCGTATGAGCGTATGATCGTCGAAGAACCCGCGATCAAAGACAATATGCGCACAGCGCACAGGAATTTCCTCCGAACCGCCATTTACCTACTCTATGCCGATGGTCGTGAAAAGCAGGCGCAATATTGGTTCGACTACATGAAAAAGCAGTATCCGAACGCCGTGCCGCCCACAGTTGACCTTGCGGATTTCGCGCTGGCGGACATCACCGAGGAAGCCACGGACACAGACGTGAACAAAGTGACGGTAATTGTTGAAGGGCTGCTGCGTCAGAGCTTCATGCGCTTGATGAATGACGAAGATGACAGCGCACAAAACCTGGAGCGACTGGCCAAAAGACTTTACGATCGTCATCAGGCCAAAACACCCGGAACAAAAGACCGCATCACGCTGCCGTCGTTCGCGAGCATGAAGAAAATTGTCTTGGACGAACTGCTGCAATTTCCCCAATACTCCCCGATCCTGCGGACGAAGCTGAACCTCCCCGCAGCATCAACTACGAACGCGCCCGCTGCGGTGCCCCGTCCTTAGCTCAGGGATTCCCGTAATTCCTGCTCGCAAATAGCCTTAAAAGTTTTTGCGAAATTTTGCTTCTCAATTACAGTTGGGCGACTGGGAATCAACACAACGGTTGGAAACTATGATTGGCCATCATTTGAACATTTTGCTCGTGGAAGACGAACCCAATGACGTGTTTCTCATCGAACGCGCTTTTCGAAAATGCAATTTTCAACATTGGCTCCACGCAGTCAATGACGGCGAGCAAGCGGTCGCTTACTTTAGGCGGCATCCAAAGAATACGCAGACCGCCAGCAGTACCCGATTCCGTGCCTGATGTTGCTTGATCTAAAACTTCCGCGCCGTACGGGTCTTGAGGTGCTCGCATGGTTGCGCAGTCGGCAAGATGGCCTGAAAAGATTGCCTGTGGTAGTCCTCAGTTCGTCCAAGCAGTCATCGGACGTCAACCGCGCGTATGACTTGGGCGCAAACTCTTACCTCGTCAAACCGGTCGCATTCGATGGCTTGTTGGAATTGGTAAAAGCTTTCAGCGCCTATTGGACTCGGTTCAACGAAAAACCAGACTTAAGCACAATTGCCGTTTAAACGACGGGCTGTCAACTGGTCAGGGCGACCGAGGCTGGCATTGCCCTACTCTCTTTAAGCGCTTCATCTCTATTGCTTTACAGCTTTAGGCAAAGCTCACCCACGTTAATCCAAGCTGGCCCGCACTTTGCTCTTGTAGTCCGCTTCTTAAGTTGTCAATAACTGCGTCCACAGTAGAAAAACCAAAATGTCGTCGCCTGTACAATTCAGTCGGGATCAGCTTCTTATGAAGCGATCCCCTGTTTTGTTTCGGCGTAACGCCTTGTACGCTATTCTCGCCGTTTGCTGCGCGATGCTCGCGGCGAATGCGACAGTTCGCGGCGATGAAACAAATAGCGTCGCCACGGCCAAATCCGATCTTTTCGACAAGCCACTGCAAGAGTTGATGCAGTACATCACAATCGCAAAACGCACACCCGAACCGCTCGAAAAAACCGCAGCCGCCGTTTCCCTTTTGACCCAGGAGGACATCCGCCGCTCCGGCGCAACCTGCATTCCCGAGGCTTTACGTCTGGTTCCCGGACTTGATGTGGCGCGCGTCGACGCCCATACCTGGGCCATCAGCTCTCGCGGGTTCAACGACGTTTACGCAAATAAGCTTCTGGTCATGATCGATGGTCGGACGGTTTACTCGCCTCTGTTTTCCGGCGTGTTCTGGGATGAGGAAGACACGATCATGGAAGAAATCGATCGTATCGAAGTCGTGCGCGGCCCTGGCGCGACCTTATGGGGAGCCAACGCTGTCAACGGTGTCATCAATGTCGTGACGAAATCGGCGAAAGACAGCCAAGGTCTGTTTGTTTCCGGGGGCGGCGGCAGTGAGGAACTGGGATTCGGCAGCGTTCGTTACGGATTCAAACTCGACGACGGCATCTTCATGAAAGTCTACACGAAATATTTCGATCGCGGCTCCAGCGTGTTTGAGAACGGTAGCGACGCTTTTGACGCATGGAGCATGTATCGCGGTGGATTCCGCATCGATGTCGATAAAACCAATAACAACCTCTTCACGTTCCAGGGCGACGCCTATAGCGGCCAGGAAAACGAAGTTTATATGGTGCCGACCGCCATTCCCCCGGGGTTCGTCGGTAGCGCAATATCAATCGACAACGTGGCTGGCGTAGATGTGTTGGGCCGTTGGACCCACGATTTCAGCAAGGATTCCCAATTGATTCTCCAGTCTTACTACGACCACACGGTTCGCAATAATCCGGTCCTATCTCAGACGCGCGACACAGGCGACGTGGATTTCCAACACGTTTTTAAAGCCGGTGAACGCAATGAATTTACTTGGGGCACCGGTTTTCGGACCACCCATCGCGACGTCAAAAACAGCCTGAACGTGTCACTCATTCCTCCAACCGACACGCACAACCTTTACAGTGCATTTCTTCAGGACGAAATCACCATCGTGCCTGATCGGTTGAAAACGATCCTGGGCACAAAATTCGAGCACAACGATTTTACCGGATTTGAAGTTCAACCCAGCATCCGCGCCGTGTTCACGCCGCATACCGATCACACCGTTTGGGCATCCATCTCGCGCGCCGTCCGCACCCCCTCTGAAGCAGAGACTGATATTCGCCTCAACACCCCGGTAGTCGGCGTGCCTCCGGGTGCCATTACTACCTTCGGCAATCCGGACATGCTTTCGGAGTCATTGATTGCGTATGAAATCGGTTATCGGTTTCAAGCCAATCACCGGTTGAGTGTGGATCTCACCGCGTTCTACAACGATTACTCCCGCTTGCGCAGCCTCGAACCGTTACCTCCGATATCGCCGTTTTTTCCGCCGCAGGTTCATCCCTCAATCGTGGGCAACGCTTTGACGGCAGAAAGTTATGGCGGTGAACATCAGTCACATTGCAAGCTGTTCAGGACCTGCTGACATTCAAAGGCGGATATAGCTTTCTCAAGGTAAATGCCCATCGTAATAGCAGCGGCGATCAAACTACAGAATTAATGGACGAAGGCTCCAGCCCGCAAAATCAGTTTTCCCTGCTCTCGTCCTTCGAACTGCCGTTTCACCTCGAATTCGACACCACTATTCGTTATGTCGATCGCCTGACCGACCCAACCGTCGCCAGTTATGCCGAATTGGACGCGCGTTTCGCATGGCATGCCAAAACCAATCTCGAATTCGCGGTCGTTGGCCAAAATCTTTTGCACGAACATCATCGGAGAGTTCGCGCCCACATTTATCGCAATTCAGAATACCGAAGTAGAACGAGGAGTTTACGGCAAAGTAACATTCCGTTACTGAGCCTCGAACCAATTTAAATTGAACAGATTGTTAATCAGACTTGAATCCCATTAGGGGGTTCGGGCCCAAAGGCTCGTCAGCGCACACGACGTATCCACGTCGCGGTAGTGCTTTTGTTCGTCGGTGCCTTTCTTACAAGCCTTTCACTTCAGGCGCAGGAGGCTGCCGCTGCCAGAGTATGAGATCAAATCCATCTTCCTTTATAATTTCGCCAAATTTATCAAATGGCCTTCTAGGTCGTTTTGAAACTCCGGCGGCTCCGCTCGTAATAGTGGTATTTATGGCAAAAATCCATTCCACGATTTCGTAAAGGACCTCGAAGAAAATCCGATCGGAAAACATAAGATCGACATCGAGCAAATATCCTCTGCGTAGCCGCGGCGCGTCATTGCCACGTCCTTTTTATCAGCGAAACTCCCAAACGAGCGTCTAAACTTGTCGCCCAATTAAAATATGTGGATGTGTTAACCGTTACGGACGAAATCGAAGATAGCTTTCAATCGGTCGGCGCTGTGATTAATCTGGTTACCGCCGCAAATAGAACGGTCCATTTCGAGATAAATGTAGACGCCGCGCGACGAGCTGAGCTCAAAATAAATTCGTCATTGCTGAATCTCGCAAAGATCGTTCGCGATGGAAAGTTCTTAAATGCGACTTTTCGATTTTGGCAGCCGCTCCATCAAGCAGAAGCAGATTCTGATTTTGATGCTGACCAGCTCCATGGCGCTTTTTCTGGCGTCAGCGGGGTTCGTCGTCTTTGAGTTGCTGTCTGTCCGCCAGGACATGGAACAAAAGCTGTCGACGCTGGCGAATTATATCGGCTCCGGGGCTTCTTCTGCTTTCGAATTCACCGACCACGAGGCCGCTCAAAAACAACTGATGTCGGTGGTTAACGAAGAGCAGAACCACATCGTGTCGTGCCTGTATCTATACCAAGGACGGCAGTAATTTTCGCCGTGTTTCCCGACACCGCCCGCAATTCGGTGCCAAAGATCCCAAGCCCGGCAAAGTTTTTCCACGAATTCACTCTACATTCGCTGCGAGTTTTCAAAAAGGGTCGAGCCTAACCTGCTGGGTTCTACTCAAGTAGTTCCGATATTCATCGAAGAAAATCTCAACCCGATCTATGAACGGCTCAGCCTGTCCGGCGGCATCGTTCTCGCCGTGTTCTGTTTCTCGTTCCTCGCCTCATTGCTCCTCGCCTCCCAACTGCAACGCGTTATTTCCAAACCAATCCTGCAGTTGCTCGACACCGCTAAAGCAATTACCGAAAAACAGAACTATTCCGCGCGCGCCCAGAAGACCAGCGACGACGAACTCGGCGTGTTGATCGATGGCTTCAACGCCATGCTCGACCAAATTCAGGAACGCGATTCGGCACTCCAAAAAATCCAAAACGAATTGGAACGACGCGTCGAGCAACGCACCGAAGCGCTCAAGCTCGAAGTCGCCGATCGGCGCAAAGCGGAAATGGCCCTGCGCGAGAGCGACGAACGTTTCAAGCTGGTCGCTCGCGCTACAAATGACGCCGTTTGGGATTGGAATCTCAAGACCGACTCGCTGTGGTGGAATGAAGGCTTTCAGGCCTTGTTCGGATACAAAGGCAGTGAAGTCGAAGCGAGCATCGTTTCCTGGACATCGCGCCTGCACCCTGAAGACGCCGATCGCGTCCTTGCGCATCGCCGTCAAGTCATCCATTCCGACGATAATTTCTGGTCTGACGAATATCGCTTCCGTCGCGCCAACGGCACCTACGCTTACATTTTCGATCGTGGCAATGTCATTCGTAACGACGACGGCCAGCCCGTTCGTATGTTGGGCGCGATGGTTGACATCACCGCGCGTAAGGAAGCCGAAAAAGTTCAGCAGCAGCAACTCGCCCGTATCAGTTTGCTCAATCAGATCACACGCGCGATTTCCGAACGTCAAGACCTGCAAAGCGTCATGCAGACTGTGCTCCAACAATTGGAACGGCATTTACCCGTCAGCTTTGGCGCAATTCTCCTCTACGATTCCAAGACCGACCTTCTTACCAGCGCAGCCGCTCGCGCGAGAGATGCGGTCAGCGGCGCGCTCAAATTCATCGAAACCGGCACGCGTTTCAGCCCGGACCGTTTTGGTCTGCGCCAATGTCTCAAAGGTCAAACGCTCTATGTCAGCGGCAGTGCCATGCACGCGCCGGTGCTCGAACAACTCGCGCAAGCCGGCCTCCAATCAATCGCCGCCTGTCCGTTGCTCGTTGAAGGCAACGCGTTTGGGGTGATGGTTTGTGCCCGCACCAACGACGAATTCAGCAGCGGTGAATGCGAGTTTCTCCGCATGTTGAGCGAACAAGTTGCGCTCGCCGCCAATCAAGCCCAGCTCTATACCCAACTTCAGACCGCCTATAACGAACTGCGCATGACGCAACAAAGCGTCATTGAACAGGAACGACTTCGCGCATTGGGCAAGATGGCAAGCGGTATCGCGCATGACATCAACAACGCCCTCTCGCCGGTTGTCGTCTATTCGGAAATGCTCCAACGCGGCGGCCACCCGCCCGATGCCGTTCAGCGCTACCTGCACAGCATCCGCACTGCTGGCGAAGACATCGCTCACATCGTTACGCGCATGCGCGAGTTCTATCGCAAACGCGAAGCCGACGACGTCCTGTTCCCGATCAAACTCAATCACCTGGCTCAGGAAGTCATCGATTTGACGCGTCCGCGCTGGCGCGACATCCCTCAGGAACGCGGCATTGTCATCGAAGTTGAAACCGACTTCAGCCCCGAGCTTCCGGAACTTCTTGGCAACGCCAGCGAACTGCGCGAAGCCGTCACCAACCTCGTCCTCAACGCCGTCGACGCCATGCCGGATGGCGGCAGAATCGCATTGCGCACGAGCGCACGTTGGTGGCAGGACCAGGGCGTCCGTAAAGCGAGCCAGGTCTGGATCGAAGTTTCCGACACTGGCATCGGCATGGATGAGGAGACGCGCAGCCGATGTCTCGAACCGTTCTTCACGACAAAAGGCACCCGCGGTACGGGTCTCGGACTGGCGATGGTCTACGGCGTCGCCGAACGTCACGAAGCGAAAATTGAAATCGAGAGCGGCGTTGGCAAGGGCAGCACGTTACGGCTCGTCTTCCCCGTTCGCGAAATTACTCACACCACCGCGTTCGTTAAGAAGCCCGAGCCCGAGCAATCCCGTCCACTGCACATCCTTTGCGTCGACGACGAACCGTTGCTGCGGGAGTTGCTCAAGGAACTTCTCGAACTCGAAGGTCACCAGGTCGAAACCGCCGATGGCGGCGAATCCGGAATCCATAAATTTTCAGAGGCCCAGCAACGTCACCGCTTCGATGTAGTCATTACCGACCTCGGTATGCCGCGCGTCGATGGTCGACAGGTCGCGCGCAACATCAAACAACAAGCGCCCCAAGTCCCGATCATTCTGCTCACCGGTTGGGGCAACATGATGAAGGCCGACGGCGAAATTCCCACGCAAGTCGATGCTGTCATCAGCAAGCCCCCGCGCGTAAACGAGCTTCGTGAAACCCTGAAACGCATCACGGAAAAACCCAAGCAACCTTAGCCCTGCCGCATCTTCAAATCCGTATATAAGGATTTAAGATACGACACCCCCGCAAGGTATTAGTAGACCGTAACCACCCTCACGTGATACAGGTCTTACACGTTCGATGAAAAACTGCATGAACATTTCAATTTGGCCGACAATGCGAGTCGCGAAAGCGGCGCACCATAGTCGGAACAATGGCTGTGTGTTCACTTCCGAGCTATCCGTCTCGTATTGGCAAAAGACCGCCACCGTAACGATTAGCCAGGAGGTAAGCAGGTAAAGATCGAAACAGATTTTTGACACCCTGCTTACCGAAAGTAAGCAGGGTTTTTTATTGCTCTAATCACAGTCGAAAGGAACTAGCGGGTGATTAACAGTTTAGCTGCGACATGTTAAGCGCAGTCGCCAAACCGGAAATGCAGAGACAGAGCTTTATCGCTCAACCGGTGTGGTCTGCCCACGTCGCGCCGAATCCGCTGGCAAAAAGATTTTTTAATTACAGTCCAAAGGGCTTTCCAGGAGGTGTGCCCCTAAACACCGAAACAACCGCCGTGAAACCGCGGGTTGGTATCGCAAGATAGCAAGAGGTGTTTGTTCTTTACTCGAATCCCGGCACTGCTTGCAAGTGGTGACCGGGAACATTTTTCTGGTAAGGCGTTCCGCTTCTTTCATCCAATTCCTTTTTTGCGGTCGGACGCCATACCTCTTTCAGCTGTGCTCCACGATGGAACGACTCGACGCGAGCGAGCGCCTCCAGGCACATCAGCAACTTTGCGACGCACCAACGCGACGCGACAAAACCAAAGGAGTCCTATGACAACCGTCCGTTTCCTCA
Organism: uncultured Verrucomicrobiae bacterium; assembly: GCA_963702845.1. Lineage (GTDB taxonomy): Bacteria > Verrucomicrobiota > Verrucomicrobiia > Limisphaerales > Palsa-1400 > JAICXV01. Next base: position 4,344,360 of record OY969763.1, read on the forward strand.
TGCGCTGGTTCTATGACAAATCCGCGCAAGCAAAACTACGCATCCAGCCTGCGCGTGCAGCAGACCCAAAAACTGAGGCTGCGTCCGTTTCGAACTCCGAATCGCCTGTGCCGAAACGGAAGTTTGGAAATCCAATCCGCTGGCACATATAGAACGTTTTTTAATTCACCATCAACGAAAGGAAATCACATGAAACCTGTTCTCCGTTATCAAAGCCAATTGCTCTATCGCCGCAGCTACAAACCCGTCCGCACCATTCGCATTCGTCCGTTCGGCAAAGTGAGCTTCACGTTCCGCCCATTCAAATTCGCCCCGAAACGGAGGATACCGTGAACACGGAGGAAATCATCGCGAACGAGTCTTCGAAGAAATTCGAAGAGATTCGTGTACCTGAATTAGAAGCGTGCGATGCCTTTTCTCCACTGGAGCCGCCCAAGGGCCGCTTTGGTGAGTTGCTGAAGGCGATCGAAATCTGGGTTCAGACTAGATGAATTCTGCGTTCTAAATTCTGAATTCAAAACTCTCAACTACCAACTATCAACTGCCCATGACCATACTAACCAAATCAACCGTCCGCCTCTTCGCCACCGGCAAAAGCTGGATCGAAGGCGAAGCCGTTCGCCAACTCAACGCGACCGCCCAACTCGAAGGCATGACCCTCGCCGTCGGCTTCCCGGATCTGCATCCAGGCAAATACACCGCCAACGGCGCAGCCTTCGTCTCTGAAGGCATCATCTATCCGCACCTCATCGGCAACGACATCGGCTGCGGCATGGCGCTGTTCGCCACTGACCTGCCCCGTCGCAAAGCAAAACCTGATACATGGTCAAAACTGCAGTTCCAACTGGAGCACGCGTGGGACGGCGATACCGCTGGCGCGCTCGAAGCGGCCGAGTTGGATTCGACTGAATTCGACAATTCATTTGGAACACTCGGCGGCGGAAATCACTTCGCCGAAGTTCAAGCCGTCGAAGAAATCTTCGACCTTAAGGAATTCCAGCGGGTCGGCGTGGAGAAGGATGCACTCTTGGTGCTCGTTCACAGTGGCTCGCGCGGTCTCGGTGAAGCGACCCTGCGCAGTTACGTGGACGAGCATCACGGGTCGGGAGTGAATCCCGCTTCGTTCGTCGGCACGGAATACCTCCGTCAGCACGACTTCGCCGTCCGTTGGGCCAAAGGCAATCGTCAATTGCTCGCGCAACGTTTTGTGCAAACGCTCGGCGCGGATGGCGAATGTGTCTGGGACAATTGCCATAACAGCATCACGCATTGCGGCGAAGCGTGGATTCATCGCAAAGGCGCAGTCACCAGCGAAGGCGAATTCGTCGTCATTCCCGGTTCGCGCGGTTCGTTCACCTACGTCGTCAAACCCATCGGCGACGGAGCAAGTCACGCCTGGTCGCTCGCGCACGGCGCTGGCCGCAAATGGACGCGCTCCGCATCCCGCGCCCGCATGCGCGAACGCTTCAGTGTCCAGGAGCTGGTGCAAACGCCCTTGGGCGGCCGCGTCATCTGCGAACAACGCGAGTTGCTCTACGAAGAAGCACCCGCCGCCTACAAAAATATCGAAGTCGTTATCAACGACCTGGTTGAGGCTGGACTGATTTCGGTCATCGCGACATTTCGACCGCTCCTCACCTACAAGACTCGCGTCCAACGACGCTAGCCCCTGCCGCCGACGCGCCGTCGCGTGCGCGTCGGCTCCTTTTTGCGCCCGCACGTTCCTTAAACAAACAAAACAAACGAAAACATATGGCAGAAAAATCATTACGTTTACCACAGAATACATTTGGCCGTTTCTACATCGATTCCACGTGCATTGATTGCGACATGTGTCGCGATACAGCTCCGGAATTCTTCCAACGCAACAATGACATCGCCATGTCCGTGGTGGTGCGGCAGCCAGAAACGCCTTTCGAAGTCGCGCGCGCCAAAGCTGCACTCGAAGATTGCCCATCTGAATCCATCGGCGACGATGGGTTGCCAAAGCCACGGGCCACCACTGTGCCGAGTTAAGCGCGACCAGCGTCGGTTGTGGATTGATTTCCAGAACCCTCGCCCGTTTATACCGAACCTCACCGAATATTTCCGCATTACAGCACATCCGAAGCAGGCCTAGCGTCCGGTATGGCCGAACGCGAAACCCCAATTGCGTGGGTAACACTAACCACCTGCCGCACGCTTGCTGACGCCGACCTTCTTGCCACCCAACTGCGCGCCGCGCAGATTCCCGTGTTGATTCCCGACGAATCACTAATGACCAATATCGGATGGAATGTGAACACGTACGGATATGTTCGCGTGCAGGTGCAATCTCAGGATTACGACGCCGCCCGCGAGTTCCTACAAGTGGAGGAGTAAAGTGGTGCATCCGGAGGGACTTGAACCTGTAACCTTCTGATCCACTCCCGTTCGATGGTGTTGAATTGTTCGACACTGGTTCGATGAAATACGTTTCCAAGCTCGACGTTCACGCACTCATCGCCTCCGCCCGCAACGAGCTAAAACTGAACCAGCCGGAAGTCTATAAGGTTTTTCTGCTCGGATTGTTTGCCGGGATGCGACGCGGCGAGATCGACCTGGCCGAGTGGCGGATGCTGGACTGGAAAAACAATATCATCCGTCTGGAAGAAACCAATTGGTTGCACCTCAAGACGCAAGACAGCGCAGGCGAGATTGCGATTGATGAACAAGTTCTTCGCGACCTGCGCGAATTTAAGTCCAGTAGCAAATCCCCGTTTATCGTCAGCAGCGATCGGCCACCGCGCAACGACTCAGCACGGCCTTATTATCGTTGTGAGCAACTCTTCGACCGTCTGAACCAATGGCTGCGATCGAAAGGCCTTAGCAGCAACAAGCCTTTACACGAATTGCGAAAAGAAACGGGCGCACTGATTGCCACAGAACACGGAATTTATGCGGCCAGCCGTTTTTTGCGACATAGCGACATCACTACGACCGCTCGTCATTACGCCGATCAGAAGAAACGTATCACCGCAGGACTCGGTAAGTTGTTAGACAACACAATCAAAGCAAATACCCAGACGAGTGCTGCCGCATGAACAAAAAGTCAAACAGTGGGTGTGAGGTTCAATATGAAACCGCCGAATTGCAAAAGCAGTATCCGGTCATCGCCGGATCAAAATGGGAGCCGCTGCAAAAAATCAGGAGCATTGGGTATTTTCGTGCGACAGGCTTGACTCTGGAAAGCCCGCCACAGCTGTGGAATTACGTCCTCAGCCAAAGCGAGCCATTTTCACATGCGAAGGTATACAAAGGCCGGCGAGAGAAACTAGGAAAGCCGACATTCAACTCAACTGTCCGCTCTCTTGCCGATCGTTATCGAGACCCGGTTGTGCTTCAAAAACATCTTACGACAATGATCAAACTGCAAAAACGTGGCCCCTTGAAACATAGCGATTACGAATTAGCGTGCGCCGAGGGCGATTCAACAACTCGAATCATAATTGAAGGTTGGATCCAAGACCCACCTGGACGTTTGCGCGACTTTGCCACTTAGGACGAAATTTTTGCGGCATGGCGAAAAATTCCGCGTGGCAACTTAATGCATGGGAGCCTCTGCTTTTTTTTGGGGAATGCCGAGCATACAGTTTAATGGAACATATCTACGCTACAAATTCTTGTCAACGACCATTATTTCGCATTACTCCGACGAGAATAAGAGCTAATCGGTATTACCAAAACGAATTTATGCTCCCATAATGCGGGTTTTAAAAGGTAGTTGAAGGCAACTGACGAACCAAAAGGCCAGCACGGCCATATCACATTGGGGCTCTCCAAACAGGCCCAGAACATCTACGCCGCTACGCTTGAGCCGTGGGGGATTTGATTCGGGCAGAGTTCATCTTCAAGCGAACCACCTAGCCCCCCGCCGCATGCCGGATTTGCGACCGCAATGCTGACGCCAACTGCATTACAAGTCTGCTTGTCGCACAACGGGGGAGCTGCCGGCATCTAACCAGCGGCGGTTCGCTGTTTACATCCTCACACGTTCTGTTGTCACGGTATGAAAAAGTGAATGGTGCCCTCGTAAACAAAGGGGTGTCACGCTGTCACGGTTCGAAAGTCCCGTCACATTATAAGGATCTCACCAGACAACTACGCCCAGAGTAACACGCGCGGAGGCCAGGCCAGACCGGTTACGGGGGGACCCTTTTTTCCAAAATTCTTTGAGGCCAGCAGACACCTATACGAGCATTTTCGGGCTCTCTACCCCCCGCTTCCCCGGGAGGAGGTAGCTTCGCCATTCCTGCCATAAGGTTTTATGCGCCGTTTAATTGCTCGGGAGTTAATTCATTCAACAAAGATTCGCCGCGGGTGATACGACCGAGGTTGATCGTGAAAATCTCCCAAAGCCGCTGTTTGAAATTTGGGCTTAGGCTCGAACCGGAAATGTGCGGCGTGAAAATCACATTGGGAAATCTCCAGAGTGGATGCTCCGGCGGCATTGGATACTGGTAATGAGTATCGAGGGCCGCGCCGGCGATCCATTTTTCGCGCAAAGCGCGCAATAGCGCTTCCTGTTGTATGATCGGTCCGCGCGCGGGATTGAGCAGAAAAGCGTGTCGTGGCAATGCCTGCAATTCGCGTTCACCAATCAAACCCTCGGTGACTTTAGTCAGTGACAGCGCAAGAATCAAAAAATCCAGATCGCGCAGGAACTCTAATTCTTCACCGGCTTTAAAAATACGGTCGGGCAGAATCCCTTCGGGATCGCCGGTGCCAGGCACGGTGTAGATATTGCGAATCGGCGCGACACCATTCCGGGCCAAAACGTGAACGCGCAATCCCATCTGTTTGGCGAGACGGGCAGTTTCGCGTCCGATGCCGCCATAACCCCACAGGCCGACCGTCGCGCCTCGCAATTCACGCTGAAAAACAGCGGAGCGATCCCAGACGGCGGCGTCCTGATGGCGAATCATTTGGCGGATATCACGGACGAGGTTCACCATCATGGCGATATTCCATTCAGCGATCGGAACATCAAAGCAACCTCGCGCGTTTGTGGCGCGAACGCCGCGTGCAGGCAAATCGAGCGCGCACAATTGCGTGTAACCAACGGATGCGATCTGAATCCATTTCAAATTGCCCATGACGGCGTGATTGGTTGGAGGCAGTGTACAAAAAAGTATGGAGGCGTCTTGAATGCGTTTGGGGTCCAGATCGCGCGCCCGTTCTTCGGGCGGATCGATGACTTCGATTTTGCAATCCGTTCTCTGTTGCAAAGCAGCCAGCGCTGGAGCGTGCGCAGGAACGTCGATGACAATTTTCATCATTGGCGAGTTAATCTTTCAGGATTTTTCCGGGCACGCTGTTGAATTCGCCGCTACCGGGTTTGAACGGATAGCGACGCTTGGTTTCTTCTGTCAGCACGATGCCGAGGCCGGGTCGGTCTGGCCGCAGAACGTAGCCGTCTTTGATCACCAATCCGCCGTCGATGATTTCGGAGTGCAGACCGGCGTAATCCGGAGGGATTTCAAGAATGGCGGTGTTCGAGGCGACGAACCCGCAATGCACATTCTGCATCAGTGAACCGCCGGCGCCCCAGGCGTGTGTCGCAATTTTGCGCCCGCGCTTTTCCAGCAATTGTGCCACGACAAGAAATTCGCCGAGGCCTCCGGTAAAAGATGCGTCAGGTTGGCCGATGTCGAAGCTATCCTGCTCGGCAAAGACGCGCCATTCGTAGGCAGCGGTCAGGCATTCGCCGCCCGCTATTGGAGTTGTGGTGGCTTTGCAAAGTTCGGCGTATCCCCACGGATCCGTATAGTGCAACGGCTCTTCGAGGAAGAATGGATCGAAAGGTTCTATCGCGCGCGCGACCGTCGTTGCGATATCCAATGTCCAGGTGGTTACATGATTGTTGCCCATGTGCGCGTCCATCGCCAACCAGGCATCTTTGCCGGCGTGAGAGCGCATGAACGCGAACTTCTCCGATTCAAAGTCCGCGGCTTCCTTCGCTTCTTTCGGCATATACCAACCATCTTTCGAAACACTTCCCGCGCCGACTTTCAATCCGCGGAAGCCGAGTGAAAAGTAATGATCGATTTTTTGCGCGAGACGATCTTTTGGGTAATTGCTCGGACCACCTGTGGCGTAACAAGGCAAGCGATCATGTTTGCTTCCACCGAGCAAGGCATGAACGGGCTGTCCCAGTAACTTTCCTCTCAGATCCCAAAGTGCGGCTTCGATGCCATTGAGCACAATTATGCCAAGACCGACGCGGCACCAGAAATTGCCGCAGTGATACATGCGCCGCCACAATTCAGGGATATCATCGACGGTCTGGCCGATGAGAATCAGTTTAAAAAAATCGACGATGGCAGGAACGGCTTCCGGGCAGAAATAGCCGGCGTAGGTTTCACCGATTCCAACGGTTCCAACATCTGTAAATATTTCGATGAACGCCGCGCTACGTAGTTTGCGGGCTTCGCGCAGGAACGGGTCATCGGTGCAAGGCCCCGTCAATAAGGTGGTGCGGACGTCAGTGATAATCATTTCGTGGCGACCTCCACAAAGCGTCCCCAGATGTCGCGGTTCATGCCTTTGCTCCAGCCGCCCAGGTCGTAAGCTACGAAGATTTTATTATCCGTCGGCGTCTCTTCCACCGCCATGTAGTGCGTGGTGAGCACGCCGGAAGTCATGCGCACTACGTTGCTCCAGGTTTGGCCGTGGTCGGTACTGAATGCGATGTAATTGCCGTTCCAGGAATGTTCGGGATGCGCCCAGCAGGCTTTTTGTGGAATACGAACACCAAACGCCGCCACGAGAATTCCGCTACGCAACTCGATCAAATCGGGGTCAACCACTGCGCCGCGAAGTTCGTCCGGATTGTTCTCATCCAAAAGATTTTTTCCTTTCGAGCCTTTGAAATTTCGAAAGTGATCCACCCAAAGTTCCGTCCGATAGATATCCAGATTTGCAAAGACCAATGGATGATGTGGGCTCCATGTAACGCCATCGTCGTCCGAGGTGGCTTCGCGCAGTTCGCGTCCGGTGCGCATCAAGCAGATGAGTCGGCCAATGTTTGGCCCCTTCGACAGTCGCGCGATGACTGGCTCACAAAATCCTTCGGTGCCAATTTCCGAGCCGACCGCCACAGTCGAAACCAGCTTCCAATGTTGCCCACGATCGCTCGACCGCACGAGCAAGGTGCGAGCCTTCATCATCGTTGGCATGTAAGTCGACGGCGTGTTGTCGCCGTTGAGTTGGCCGTAGAATGTTGCGGTCAAATCGCCGTTCGGTAGTTCGAGAATGCGCCGATGCAACCGTTGCGCGTCGTGAGGATGACCACCGTCGTCTTTGGACGCATAAAAATTGACGTTCGGCAAATCAAAGGGGACGTCTTCGGGGCCTTCCAAAGTCTTCCAGTCGTCAGTGGATGTGTAGAGCTGTCCGACTCCGTCGCCAGGCTTTTTGCCCGGCACGATGTAAGTGTCGAGGGCGAGAATGGTACCGTCGCGCAATTGCACGATTCCACCCTCCGCGTTCAATCCGTTCTCGCCGGGTTTGCGCGGGATCTTCGTCCAAGTTTGGGTGTTATCGCGCGAAATCCACGTCTCGAGGGCAGATGGATAAGCCATGCGCGAGGAGAGCAATGATTTTTCGGGCACTTGTGCCTGAACTATGAATGTGCCGGATTTCGTGCAGAGCATGGACGGTTGCAGGCCGCGCGGTATCACCAGCTTTTCTTCGCCGAAGAACAGTCGCAATTTGCCATCTGCTTCGATCATCTCCGGGATATTGGGACGTTGCGCCGTTCCAGCTCCGATAATCTGATGCGCCAGCAGCAGCCCGAAAAGGACGAGGGTTCTTTTCATGTTTTGTAACTCCATTGCGGATATTTTTTCTTAATCACGTCTGAAATTCTTCCGAACGTTTCCTCGCTCAAACCGCTGTACGGTGGAAGCAGGCGAAGTGGAAAATCAGGATCGTGGATTTTGCAGAACACTTTATCGAAAGCTCCGTCCATGTGCGCCTCGCTTCGTCCGAGGGCGACGATCTCGTCGATCATCTCGCTAAGTTCACGTTGTTGACGATGCATCCCTTTCAAATCCTGGCGTTGGCCGGCTTCGAAATAACACTTTGCTTGATCGAAATTCACTGAGGCCACCGAAACCAGGAACCCACATTCGCCGAGCTGGCTACCATAGGCGAAACCAGTCTCGGTGAAAAAGTGCTGGAGCTGCGGCGCTTTTGTCATCAGTCCGGAAATCCGCTCGGTCAAATCGGTGCTGTTTTTTGTGGCGACGAGGTTCGCGTGTTTGTCCGCCAAGGCGCCGTATTCTTCCGGTGTTACAAGGCGTTTTGCGCGCAGCAGATTGTAATGAAGAAATGAACAATCGGGAAAACGTCCGCATGTTTCAGCAAAGAACGTTTTCAGTTCGGCATCACTGAGCGCGCCCCAACTTGGCAGCGAAATTTGAAAATGACGGATTCCCATTTGCCGCGCGCGCTCAATTCGCTCAATGATCGTCGGTAATGAAAGACTGATTACACCGACCATCCCCGGAACATTGTGTTGCGTTGTTTCCTCGCGGAAGATGCGAACAATCTGATCGAATTGGCTTTCGGTGACGGCGTAGCCTTCGCCGGCGGTGCCGAACAGGTAGATGTTGTGCGTGAGGTTTTTGGCGAGATTACGGATTTCGCGACGGAAGATGGGTTCTGCGAGCGTGCCATCCTCGTTCCAGGGAATGCAGCACGTGGCGAGAATGCAGGCTGGATAACGTTTGACGTTCACGGTTTAAGCGAAGGCACGATGGCGCTTTTGGTGGCCTGTCCGGAAGCGGTCATAGCGAGAGCTTCATTGGCTTGTTCGATCGAAAAGCGGTGCGACACCATTTCGGCGAATGGAAATTGCTTTTGATTCGCTCGCAAGAAATCGATCGCCATTTTCATGTGACGCGGCTCGCTCGACCACGAACCGAAGATGCTTAGCTGTTTGCGCGTCACAACGTGCGGGTTCCAACTCACTGGTCCCGCATCACAATAGTGACCGAGAACCAGATATTTTCCGCCGTCGCGGCACATCTCCATGCCTTCGACGACCGCGACTGGAATACCGACGCATTCGAGCACGCACGTCCGCGCCATAACCGCGCGTCACGTCTCGAACGGCGGCGATCCGGTCAGCGGGCGTTGGCACCTGTTCGATATCGATCAGTTGGTCGGCACCAAAACGTCTGGCCATTTCGAGGCGATGCTTCGGCGCGCCGATGACAATGACGCAGCTAGCGCCGGCCGTTTTGGCTACGGCGAGAGCCGCAATTCCAACTGGTCCAGCTCCTTGCACAACCACGATGTCGTTTTCGGAAATGCCAGTGCGTTCGATGCCGTGAATGGCAGTGTTTAAGGCGCAACCAGCACCGATGACAGATTCCGTTGGTAAATCGTCCGGCAGTTTAAAAATCGCGGAGCGCGGTTTGAGATAATGGAATTCAGCGTAACCACCGAGGAAATGTGGGGCGCAGTCACAAGGCTGACTGATGCCGTAGGCGCGCCGGTTGATGCAGCGGGTTGGAACTTTCTTTTCGGCGCAATAATAACAGGAACCGCACGTCAATCCTGCGCTCCATGCTATACGATCACCGACGCGCAAAGATTGGCCTGACCAATCCAGTTCCACGCCATCGCCGAGAGCTTCGATGCGGCCGACCGTCTCGTGACCGAGAATGACCGGCAGCTTGATTGGAAGTTCGCCTTTCCACAAATGCACATCGGTGCCGCAGGTCCCGGCCATTTCGGTGCGAACGAGAACTGCGCCGGGTTCAGGCCGCGCAGGCAATTCGTAATTCAATAGCGCCAGGGGAGCTTTGAATTTTTCGAGGACGGAAGCTTTGGCTGTAGCAATCTTCATGGAAACTGGGTTTCGGCCTTTGGATGGCTAGTCAGGTTTTTTTTGTAACGGAGATTGCGCCCGAGCTCCAACGCCTGCACAAACGCCTCGCCTGATTTTGTCGCGCCTTTTTCCTCGTAAGTACGGCCCGCGAAATGAACTTCGACAATACCGTTGCTGGGCGTGATCCCGCTGAAAAAAAGATCAATCGCTTTGTTCGGTCCGCCAGCCTTCGCGGAGACATCCATTTCTTCTACGACTTTGTTTCCGTTGATGAAAATATCGAAACAATTTTGCGTGGTGTCGATTTCGCGGGTGTTGGCAAACGCGAGACGAAGGTCATATTTGCCGGGGCCAACAGTAAGATTGACCCGGAAATCGTGTCCATGAAGCCCATGACGGTATAATTCCGTATCGCGAGTGCCGGTAACGACGTTTGCGGCATTCGTCCACCAACTGGCGGCTATTGTATCCATACGCTGGCCGGCTCTGAATACGACTTCCGTGCCCGGACGCCACGAGTTGCCGTGGGTATCGCGGTAATCGTTCCGTTTCGTGTAACCAAAGATCATGCGCTGCGGTTCGGAAGGACCCGTGTCGCTTGGAAAATGAGACGCTTTATTTTCAGCGGAGAACTGAACGGCATCAACGTAGACCCGTTTGCCCCGTGAATAGGGATTGCCAGCACCCAGCGCGACAATCTTTAAAGTGTGCTCGGCAGTTTCGAGACCATTTCTGTAATAGAGAGTTTGATTGGTGCGGAGAGATGGATTCCAGAAATCGATCGGCACCATTTGTTTTTCGCCGTAGATGAAAACTTCGGCTTGGCCACCAAACTCATCAGCACGACCGATGAGGCGAATTTGATTCCCGTAAAACCTGGCAGTGACGGCTGCGCCTTTCTCAGTGGTGTAGAACGTGTCCTGTTGCTTTTCCCACGCACCTTCATACTGCAAGGCAGGCGCGCCGACTTGGCTTTGCGGATCTTTTCCCGTGATGACAATTTGTCGCGCAGCATCGTGACGGATTCGAACGATAGCATCCCCGTTCGGCAGTTTTTTGACCGCAAAGCCGTTCTTTTTCAGGTCGCTGCGAGAGCGCAAGCGTTGCCCGTCCGCCGTTATTGCGTCGGGAACAAATGAAAGGCGAAGCACGTCGATGGTTTTGGGCGGCGCATCAAATGTCGAATAGGTAATTGTCCCCTTCCCGTAATTGATCGAGTTCACAACAGCGGTGGAACGGACCAGATGATTCTCCCGGCACGCGCCGAGTTCCTCCGGGAGCCAGCCGATAGCGGAAAGCACCCAACGCAGAGGCAATGGATGGGCGATATTCAACCAATTGCCATTAACGATTACTCCACCGTCGATGTTGTCTTCGCTGACGCCGGTTTCGTGGACATCGTAGGTCTGCAAAACGAACTGGCGGTAAGCGAGTTCACGCGCCCAGGAATCATTAGCCTCGACAGCGTATTGAGCGGTGACGCCGCCATCCAACAGTGGTGCATACCAAAGCGAGCGACCGCAGCAACTACTGGATTCCGGATAAGCCCATGCGCCGCTATAGACATCACCGCTGGAAAGAGGATTGGCGCTGGAGCGGCCCAGGAATTCCGTGAGAATATTGCGCGCGTCACTCCGCCAGTTTGGAAAGCGATCTTTGTTGGAGATCAAATAGGCGGCGACGTCGGCAGTGGTGGAACAGTTCTGCACTCCGTTTGGCCAATCCCAAAAATAATAGGCCCAGGTGTCGTCAACATTCCAACGAGGCAACAATTTTTCGTTGAGATAGCGGTCGCCAGCATCACGTGCTTTGACAATCTCTTGATTTTTTCCGGTGTGACCCATGCGGATCAATTCATCGAGAAACGCCAGGATCATGGTGACGCCACCAGTCTGTTTGTTCACGCCTTTCCATCGGCAGCTCACTGGATTTGCATACCGAGGCCAGGGATCGGAACCGGGGGCCAGGTTGCAGTTTTTGGCCAATAGATCACCCCAATGTTTTATGGCATCAAGCCAGCGAGCGTTGCCAGTCACTTCGTACGCGCGCAGCAAAGCTCGCCCCATGTCGGCGGAAATATCGAGCTGGATCATTCCTCGAGGATCGGCGTCGCCATAGGGCTTGCCTTTTACTGGCACGCTGATCGGAAATTTCGGCCACGGATGATTAGCGGGCGTGAGGGCGTGGTCGATCAAGTAGTCGCCCATGTAGGTGAGGTGAGCGATGGCGACCGGATCGCCGGAGTAACGGTAGTAATCGACCATGCCGTTAAGCACGCTGACGGAGCGTTGGCCGAGATCGCCGTTCATCCAATCGCCGGGATTTTCGGGAGTGATGACACCGTTCGAAGCGATCTGCCACTTGCTGGTGAACAGATAATCCGGATAAGCCGCGATGGCTGTGTTGGTCGTGGTCCACGGATAACGTTTCAATGTTTCAGCCGCAATCCGAACACGGAAATCGCACTGACCATTGAGCTGTTTGTACCACGGAGCAATTACACCGTTCTTATCCGTAACAGCGTCGTGACCGTAATAATGCTTTTGACTGGTGCTTCCCAAAGCCGACGCGCACGAGAGAAACAACGTCGCGAAAAGACTGATACCGTCTGCCACCGCGCGGTTAATTTTGCGATTATCTCTTTTCACAAAATGGTTTCAGTTTTCGGCAAATCGCGCGCGATGGCTCAACTCTCAAGCGTCACCGGATTTGTCAGTTTGCCGATGTTCTCGATTTCGATGGTCACGACGTCGCCGGGCTTCAGCCAACGCGGCGGTTTTTGTCCCATACCGACTCCGTGTGGTGTGCCGGTCAGAATCACTGTGCCCGCCAATAGCGTTGTGCTGGCGCTGAGAAATTCGATAAGCGCGGGAACATCAAAAATCATGTCGTTGGTGTTCCAACTTTGAACCGTGTCTCCGTTCAGGATTGTTTTGATCGCGAGAGAGTTCGGATTCGGAATTTCGTCCGCAGTGACAAGACAAGGGCCAAGAGGCGCGAACGTATCGAAAAACTTGCCGCGACTCCATTGGCCGCCGCCGCGCTTGATCTGCCAGTCGCGCGCGCTGACATCGTTGGCGCACATATAACCGAGCACATTTTTCAAAGCGTCAGCACGGCTGACGTTCTTGCACTTTTTGCCGATGACAACGGCGAGTTCACATTCGTAATCCACCTCGTCGCTTTTCATGAACGTCGGAATCTGGATCGGGTCGTCCGGGTTCTGAACGGTGTTGAGTCCTTTTGCGAAGAGCACGGGATACTCTGGAATTTTCGCGCCGCTTTCTTCAGCGTGTTTCCGGTAGTTCAGGCCGATGCCCAAAATGGAGGTGGGCGCGAGGGGCGCGAGCAACTTCGCAACTTTCGCAGGTTCGTTGGTGATTTCGGGCTTGTCGAAGATGTCGCCGCGCAGCTTGAAAACTTTTCCTGCTGCGTCGAGTGCTCCGAATTCGATTTGTTTGGATGGGGTTTCGTAACGTACGATTTTCATAGATGTTTTAAATAGCTTTGGCCGCCGCCTTGCCGGTCAACGTTTGATAAATCTTCTCTGCCATAAGATGCGCGCCCTCGATGTTCGGATGAACACCATCGGGGAACAGTGCGCTATAATTTTCAAGTGCGACGTAAAGATCGATCAGCGGTAGATGCTTTTGGCGGGCGATTTCGTTGATTTTGGGAATGATTTCTTCGGTCAAAATCTTGTCTGTGTCATAACTCTTGCCCCGATCACGAAACAGCGGCACCGGCCGGCAAAGATAAATGCGCGGTTTTGTGTCGAGTTCCTGAAATTTCCCGATGAGTTCAAGGTAATCGCTGAGGAATTCGGCTTTGTGCAACGTCCAATTTTTCTCGTTGGTGTCGTTTGTGCCGAGCTGGATGACGACGACGTTTGGCTTAAATGAAAGTGCACCGTGAAACGCGGGTTGGGTATTGTAAGGACGTGTTGCGTTCTTAAGGGCAGCCGCTCCATTCACGCCGAAATTTCGCACATGCCATTTATCACCCAGCAAAACCGCTAATTGAGCGGGATAACTGTTGTGGTCGGGATTTGGGATGCGATGACCAAAGGTAATGCTATCGCCAATGCACGCAACGCGGATGGGCGTTTGGTAATCGGCTTCGCGGATAGGTTTGTCGTATCGTGCGGTGCTGCATGAAACGAATGCGACAGTCGTAACGACCAACAGAACGAACTGAATTAAATTTCGCAAGCCTTGTTTCATATAGGAAGTGTGTTTCTGAAAAATCGCAGCCAGTTGCCGAAAAAGATTTCATCGATGTCGTTCGCGCTATAGCCGCGTGCGGCGAGGATGGTCTCGAGTTTGTGCAAATCGGAAATCGTATTGAGGTCGCCGGGCGTTTGTTCAGTCCCGAAACCGCCATCGAGGTCGCTGCCGATGGCGCAATGATCGGTGTTGCCGGCGAGTTGGCAGATGTGATCGATATGGTTTGCCGCGTCTTCGATTTTCACCAAACGAGGATCGGTTTGTCCGCGCTTCCAATTCGGGTAGAGCATCCACGCATCGAACGCGGCTCCGATAATGGCGTTTCGCGCAAGAAGGAGTTTGATCTGTTCGTCTGTGAGTTGGCGCTCTCCCGGCACTAGAGCGCGACAGTTGTGATGACTCGCGATCATCGGACCGTCATACACGTCCAGCGCGTGAGTGAACGACTCATCTGAAAGGTGAGTGACATCGAGGACCATGCCAATTCGTTTAAATTCTTTAAGAAGGCGAACACCAGAGTCGCTGAGGGGGCCGTCAGTCGAGGTGCCGCATGCATATTGGCTGCGTCCGTAGTGAGCGGGACCGACGCAGCGCAAACCATCATTGAACCAGGTCTCCGTTTGTTCCGGCTGCAGTATCGGATCGGCGCCCTCCATGCCGAGAATGATCCCGAGCGGTGTGGTTGCGGCGTTCTTCTGCCACGCTTGCCAATGAACGGTGAGCTGAGAGCGTGTTTTGATGATGCGAAGAACGCCTTCGCGTTCAAGTTGGCGATAGTAGGCAAGCTGGCCCTGGGCGTGCGCATAGGCGACGCGCTGTTGGGCGTAGTCGAGGTCTGTTCGTTTGAACGCGGCTTGCGCCAATTTATCCGGCCCACTTCGTGCCATCAACGTCGCGATGCAAACCGCAACGTTCGCGCAGCGAAGTTCAGGAAACGAAACGATATTGCGCTCGCGTGCCAGTTCATCAGTCATTCCCGCCTCAGCGCGGCGAATGTCCGAAATGCTTTGCGTCAGGTCGCGATTGAAATACATCGCGCTCCACGCAAGGTCCAAATGGGCATCAATGAGCGGTCTCATGGTCATTTGCCGGCGCGGGACAATTCGCGCAACACGCAGTCGGTGGCTTCCAAAGTTTTTTCAACGTCAGTGTCGCTGTGAGCGAAACTAATGCTGCCTTGCTTGGCCGCCACGGGAAAATGGTAGATGCCGCGTTCAATCAGCGCGCGGCGATATTTCACGTCAAAATCACCATTATGTTTTTCGAGAATGTCCCACCAATCACGCGGCTCTTCGTCCATGAAATAAATACAGCTCGCGCTGCCGATACGGGAAATGGTGATGGGAATTTTGTGCCGTGCGAAGAGTTCGCGCTGCCCGGCTTCTAGCTTTTGCCCAAGCATCTCGAGTCGCCCGTAAACATCGTTCTTCGCGTCCATTAGTTTTCTCAAGCAAGCGATCGCAGCGACGACCGGAATCGGATGCGCATTGTAGGTCCCGGCGATCAATACGCGTTTTTTAGGGTCGGTGGAAACGGCCAAATCCATAAAGCCCGATTTGCCAGCGAGCGCTGCTATGGGAAATCCGTTCGCGATCGCTTTTCCAAAAGTGGTCAGATCAGCCGTCACGCAAGCTATCGGTTGATAACCCCCGAGACTGGCGCGAAAACCGGTTTTCACTTCATCGAAAATGAGTAGAAATCCATAGCGGTCTGCCAGTTCGCGTAATCCTTTCAAGTAACCGGGTTGCGGTTTGACGACGCCGATGTTCTGCAAGGCCGGCTCAGTGATCAGCGCAGCGATCGCATATTTTTTCGCGACGCGTTCAACGGCATCGAGGTCGTTGAATGGAACGATGCGCGTGAGCGGTTGTTCTTCGGGCGGGATTCCTGCCGTGATCGGCACCTGAGGACATTCATCGCCAACGATTCGTTTACCGCCCAGTTGTTCCCGGCCGCTCATCAGGTTGGTCGCAACAGCGTTGTGATGGCCGTTGTAACCACCTTGCATCTTGATGATATGCGAGCGGCCCGTCCATGCGCGTGCGACGCGAAGCGCCTGCGCTGTAGCTTCGGAGCCCGTGTTTAAAAACTGCACCTTTTCCGCGTGCGGAACTGCCTTGAGAAATAAACGTGCCAGTTCGCCTTCTTCCGTCGTCGGTCCGCTGCCATAGTTGGACAAGTTGTCTTGTAACGCCTTGGTGACGGCGGCGTTCAAGTCGTCATCATTGTGGCCTAATATATACGGAGCAAAACCTGCGTGGTAATCGATGTATTCGTTCCCGTCGATGTCCCAAAGTCGCGAACCTTTAGCCCGCGCGAAAGCAATCACCGGGTCGGCTTTGCGGTTGAGCGATGCGAGTCCGCCCGGGATCGTTTTGGAATTCTCGGCAAGCAACTGTTCAGATTTCGAATGATTCATGGAGCGACTTCCTCTCCTTTAACGATGGGAACGCCGACGCGATTGGCTGCAATGGGTTTGATCAAAAACAAAAGGGCAGCAGCGGCAGCCAAGCAAATGGCCGAGAACTGAAAGATTCGACTAACATCAATCTGTGCATCGCGTAAAGCGCCGCCCGCAAAAATGGTAAGGCCGCCGACAAAACACGCGAACATGTTTAAAATCCCATAGCCCGTCGCGCGATAACGCGCGTCGGCGATGAGGCACAGAATAGGCATCATGTTCGTGTCGGCAAACGAACGCATCAGGCCGTAGATCATCAATCCGAGGATCGCTACGGCAAGCAGGCTTGTATTGGCGGCGAGCAAAATCCCCGGCGCTGCGACAAAAAGACCAATCATGGTAATCGTGATCCTTCGATGTTCTCCCGAGCGGCTCCATCGATCGGTTATTGCGCCACCGACTACGACACCGAGCAAAGCGGCCGCTTGCAGAAACCCCGTGGCGGAAAAACCGGCTGAGCCTTGTTTGAGGTTGAACTGTTCCTGAAAATAGGTCGGCATCCACCCATTGATAGCCCATCCCACGATTCCGAGCAGGCCCCAGAATAGGATCGCAATATAAAATGAACCGCGGCTGAACAGGCTTTTGATCGCTGGCAGAAACTTCGTTTCCAAATCCACGCTGACTTCCCGATCCGTTGCATCACGCAACAGGAAAACAAGGAGCACGGCATACAAAACGCCAATCACTCCGAACAATTTGAATGCATAACCCCATTCATGACGGTCCGCGAGCCAGCCGCCCAATCCGCCCAGGCCAGACCCTACGAACACGCCGCTAACGTGAATTCCATTCGCCAGCGAACGAGTGGGACCGCGATGATAATCCATGATCAACGCCATTCCTGCCGGGATGTAACACGCTTCGCTGATACCCATCAAAGCTCGAGCACAAAGCAGTTGATCGAACGTTTTGGCGTGTCCCGTGAGCCACGTGATCGCAGACCAACAAAAGAGGCTGGCAATGATGACGCGGCTTCTCCCAAAACGATCGGCAAGAAATCCCGCAAAAGGACTGAGCGCCCCATAAACCCAGAGAAATACGGATGTCAGCAACCCAAACTGTTTGTCGGTCATGGGAATCGCCTCGACAATCGAGCCGTGCATTGTCGTCAGCATGATGCGGTCAAAATAATTCAGGCACGCTACAAACCAGAGCAAGGCTACACAGAGCCATGCCTGCACAGTTGATGGTTGGGCGCGTGTCATTTCAAAAGTCTCAAAATGCCGTTGGCCGCTCCAATGCGCGCGTCGGGTGCAGAACTCTGGAGCAAAGGTTCGAGGAGGGCGATGCTGTCAGGATTTCCGCGCAATCCCATCACGATTCCGACTTCAAGCTGTTCGTTGGCCTTGCCGTGAAGATAAGGGAGCAATTGATGCTCAAGCTCAGCCATCGCGGAAGCGCTATTTTCGTGCAGAAGCAGCGCGGTGATCAAATAAACCCGCGCGATGGAGTCAGAAGGCTCAACTTTTAATTGTTCGCGAATTTTCTCGAGTGATGCCGGTGCAGGTGTTTTCAATCTGCCGAGCGCAAAAGCAGCACGGATCCGAGCTACTGGATCGTTGGAACGCACCAGCGCGGCTAAGGCTACCTCGTCTTCATGACGTTCGCCAGCGGTGCTCGAAAGGATCAACAACCACCGAGGAAAAGCAGCGGTGGCGTCGTCTGCCGTTTTGAGCCATTGAAAAATAACGGAACGATCATCACGGTTCGCGGCATTTAGTTTGCCCAGGCTTTCGGCGGCGGAAACACGATCAGTCGCTTGCGGATCATTCATCGCCGCACGGATCATTCTGGTGTAAAGCCGATGCTCGTCACTGTCTGTGGAGCGAGCCAAGACACGCCAAACGCCGATCCGATAAGGCGCCGTCGCGGATTCCGATTCCTTGCGAAATAATTGCGCGACTTTGTCTCGCGATTCTCCGTTGTCCAACAACCCCTCCGCCGCGTGGATGCGCAACCATTGCGTGTTGTTGGCCATCTCGCGTTCAAGTCCTATAACCAATTGGGCACGATTTAATGTCATTTCATGTCGTGTTACGCAACCCGCGAGCAACGCGAGGCATGTAAAAAATAAAAATGCGGAATGTCTCCATGTCATGCAGCGATGGCTTCTTTGCGCGAACATGGTCCGAGCGTTTCGCCTTCCGCCCAGCTCAATGGCATGATGATCTCAGTGGCGTCATTCAACGGCTTTTCGCGTCGGCGCATTTGTTCCAACAATCGCGCGGCGTGGTGGCCTAGCTCTTCTTCATCGACCGTCACCGCCGACAAACGCCTCGTCAAAGCACCTTCACGCCATGTTCCGCCAAAGCTGATGATGGAAATGTCATCCGGAACTTTGACGCCCATTTGCGTTAATAGCAGGTAAATCGACTCCGCTTCCGAATCAAACGGGGAGAAAATAGCCGTCGGCCGATTTTTGGCGCGAAGGATTTGTTCAAGATTCACTTTCAGGAAATCTTCATGTGCGACCGTCAGTTTCGGTGAATCGTCATAACGAACGAACTCGGCCGGCAACTTTCCGCCGTCTTCGGACAATCCTTCACGCAATCCGGTTTCATACTGGCTGCCGAGTCCAGCGCGTTGAAATGCGAAGAACGCCGCACGGCGATGGCCTCGTTCCAACATCGCGCGTCCGGCTCGCCGTCCAACCTCTAGGGCGGAGAAAGCAACCAGCGGTGCATGGATTCCCTCAACGCGTCGATGACAAAATACAATCGGGATGCCGCGTTCGTGCAAAGGCCGCAATTGATGCGCTGGGGTTGGTGGAACGGTTGTTGGAACGATGGCCACGCCGGCGACCTTCGTATCGATCAACTGTAGTAGCGAATCTGCCTGTCGGAAAAGATCATTGCCTGTGTCACAAATGATGACCTGATTGTGACATTTGGCCGATGCCGAGTGAAATCCACGTTGCAGCGATGGATAAAATCCATTGCGCGCGTCGGGAATGACTAATGCAAATATATCCAAGCCCGACTTCAACCGCTCCATCGCCGATTCATGCACGAACGTTCCGCTGCCTCGCACCCGGCGGATAAGTCCACTCCGCTCAAGTTCCGCCAACGCGTGCCGGACTGTATTGCGCGAAACCTCCGCCGAATCCGCCAGCGCAACTTCTGTCGGCAAAGCATCACCCGGCTTCAAACGACCGCCGCTCAATTCTTTTAGAAGATAGGCGCGCAGGCGCTCATGCTTTGGAATCCCCGCAAGCGAACTGTCGCCATTGGACTTTTGCGAAATTGTCATTAGTTGGAACTAAATGGAACAACTTAGGCTTAAATGTTAAGGAACCCGCCAGCAAGCAAAAACTCACTTTTGCTCCGATTTTATCTTGAAACATAATGTTAGAACTAATTAGGTTCTAAGTAATCTTAGTCACGATGCCAAACACCGCGCTCTCATTATCGCAGGAAGTCAGCCCCAAGGTGCGCGGGTTGTTTTTGAAAAATCTCGGCGACTTCCAAACAGAGCTCGCACGGATCCTCGCGGGGTTTCTACCTTCGCTGGTGATTTGGCAACAACGGAAGGAATTACCGGCCCTCACTTTTCGTTCGCTTCGTCGCGTGCAGGATCTGCGGCAGCGCGGACGCGAACTTGGCGTTTCGTTCGCGGAGATGCATTGCAGCGGAGCTGTTGCTGGACGTGAGCTGCTCGACAAACTTTGCGACGCTCCCACCGCGGCCGATTTATTCCAGGCCGGAATGGTTGTCATCCCTACCGAATTGATCAGGGGCATTGAGGAGTATCTAAAGCGCAACGATGACGTCTACGATTTGCCGAGCGTCGCGCTGCTCGAAGCAGACCGCGATGAGTTAAAAGCTCAAATGGTCTGGGCACAAAGCGCACTGCGCCACTTGGCTGACGAACAGAGCAATGTTCCCGACGTAAAGTTTATTCATGCCATCTCGGAAATCTGCGTCAATCTGCCGACCGTATTGACCGAATACAATATCCGCGCGGCAAGTCCTCTCAAAACAGGGCGGCGAATCGGCAGATTACCATTCGACGATGCGAAGCTCCCATCCGGTTTTCGTCCTCTTGAGTTTGGCCCGGAAGGATTGGCGAAGGATGCCGATTACGCAGCCCGTTCCCGTTATCACGCAATTAATTTTCTACAGGAAGTGCAGGCGGCCGATTCGTGTGGGTCGATGCTTTTTGAAGCGGCCGATATGCCGTGGGATTTCTATTTGGATTTGAGCCGGCACACCTGGGACGAATCGCGCCACGCTATGTTCGGTGAAGCGAAGTTGACGGAACTCGGCACCACCGCAGCCGCCGCAGGGCTTTCAACGAAAGCCTATGCCATGCGCCAGACACTCACGCCGCTCGATCGGTATGCGGCCTTGTCCACCCAGGAAGCCGATGCGTTCCCCGGCAAACACGTCGGATTGAAAGACGCAGTCGCACATAACGACGCGCTAAGCGCCAAGGCGTGGAGTTACGATATCGCGGATGAAACGCAGCATCTTCGTTTCGGGACAAAATGGATTCCGGTAATGATCGAGATGGCAGGCGATCCACGCAGTTACGAGCAGGTCAAGGACGACGCGTGCACCTGGCGAGAGAGCGTCCTCGCTGAAGTCTATAAACCTGCTGCCGCGACATTCGAGAGGGCGAAAAAGTGAACGCTGCCGAACGTGTTGCAACTTTGGAAGACCTTCCGACTCCTGTCTTAGTTATCGATGCTGTTATCGCGCGAAACAACATTCGCCGTTTGGCCGAATACGCGTCAAAACATCGCATCGGAATGCGCCCGCACACCAAGACACACAAGAACCGTGTCATTGCGAAATTGCAGATCGACGCGGGCGCAATTGGGCTAACGGTTGCAAAAGTCGGTGAAGCGGAACAGCTCCAAACGGAAACGAACGATCTGTTGATGGCTTATCCCGCGGTGGATCGCGCGCGCTGCCAACACCTCGCCGAACTCGCGAAAACGCGCACGATGCGCGTTGCCGCTGACAGTGCGGTCGGCGTTGAGGCGCTTGCTTCCGCCGCACAAAATATCGGCAGCACGATCGGCGTGCTCATCGAAATCGATGTGGGCATGGGGCGGACTGGCGTGGCCACCGCGCAAGAATCTTTGGCACTCGCACAACTGGTGAGCAGAACGAAAGGCCTTCGCCTCGATGGAATACTCTGTTATCCGGGGCACATCTGGAATCCTGTCGCGGAACAAGCCGCGCCGCTCGCGGCGGTTTCTGCAAAGCTTCAGGAAACGATTGATCTCTGGAAACAAACCGGTCTTGAAGCACAAATTGTTTCCGGTGGTTCGACTCCAACCGCGTTGCGCTCGCATCTCGTGCCGCAATTAACGGAAATTCGGTCCGGCACATACATCTTCAATGACATGAATACATTCCGCGGCGGGTTCTGCGCTTTGGAGGATTGTTCCGCGCGGATCTACTGCACGGTCATCAGCACGACCGTAAAAGAACAGATCGTTCTCGATGGCGGCACCAAGACCTTCACCAGCGACCTCTGCATTCCCGCACGGGACAGTGGACACGGCTATATGGTCGAATATCCCGAAGCAAAAATCACCACGCTGAGCGAAGAACATGGCCAGGTCAATGTTTCGCTATGTGCAAAACGCCCGAAAGTCGGTGACCGCGTTTCGATCATCCCGAACCACATCTGCCCATGCGTCAATCTGCAGGACGCGATCTGGTGGCGTGAAGCTGATGGTTCGCTGCAAAAAATCAAAGTCGATGCCCGAGGAAAATTATCATGATTGTCGATGTTCATAGTCACACGTGGCGTTTCCCGGATGATTTCAACGAATCGTTCATGTCGCAGGCCAAGCGCGCCCGTGCGGGAATGGAAGTCGACCTGCGCGTTCGCTACGAAGATTACCGCGCCTCTGCACCAGCCGATACGAAGACCATTATCTTCGGCGGCAAAGCAAAACTCAGCGGACAATGGGTCAATGATCGTTACGTTGCCGATTATGTCGCCGCGCACTCGGACACTTTGATCGGTTTTCTGTGCGTTGATCCGACGCAAGACGGTTGGCAACGCGAGATGGAGCTCGGCCATAAGGACCTTGGTTTGCGCGGAATCAAGTTACTGCCGATGTATGCCGGCTTTCGTCCCGACGAACCGCGACTCGATCCGCTCTGGGCCTACGCTTCAAAATACAAATTGCCGGTCCTCTTGCACACCGGGACGACTTTCGTCGCGCAGGCTCCACTCGAATGCACGTTGCCACGGCATCTCGATCCCGTCGCGATCCGTTTTCCGGAAGTGAAGATCATCATGGCGCATCTCGGCCATCCCTACGAAGGCGAGTGCATCGTGACGATCCGCAAGCATCCGAACGTCTACGCCGATATCAGCGCGCTGCATTATCGTCCTTTTCAGCTCTACCATAGCCTCATGCTGGTGCAGGAATACGGGGTTTGGAACAAAGTGCTTTTCGGCACGGATTATCCGTTCACCACGGTCAACGCGACGATCGATGGTCTGCGCAAACTGAACGACATGACACGCGGCACCGGCCTGCCAAAACTCAACGAGAAAGCGATCGAGGAAATGATCTATCGCGACAGTCTCACCATCCTCGGACTAAACCAAAAATGAGCAAGAGTTCGAACATCGAATGTGTCGCCGTCGTTGGCCTTGGGTTGTTGGGACGAGGCATCGCGGCATGTTTTCTTGCGCACGGATTTCGGGTTATCGGCATTGATCGTAATGCCGGCCAGCATACTGAAGCCCACCAACAACTGCCTTTGATGATGGGTGAACTTATCGAGTTCGGCGGGTTTGATCCTAAGCTTCGCGACGAATGGCACGCGCGTTACACCGCCGCCCAGGACTTTGAGGGCGTCAAAGATTGCTCCTTTATTGTCGAAAGCGTGACGGAAGACATCGCTGCAAAAGAAGCAGTGTTTGACGAACTTGAATCGCGGCTTTCCGCATCCATCGTTATCGCTACAAATACGTCGGCGATTCCCATCAGCCAACTGCAGCAACGGCGAAAGGTGTCGGGACGGTTTGTCGGCATGCATTGGGCAGAACCCGCGCACGCGACCCGCTTCATGGAACTGGTCCGCGGCGCGCAAACTTCCGATGAAACCTTGCAAGTCACCGCCGCGGTGGCACGGCGTCTCGGTAAAGAACCATGCGTTTGCCAGAAAGATATTCCCGGCTTCATCGTCAATCGCATCGGTTACGCAATGTATCGCGAGGCACTTAATATTTTGCAGTCCGGAGTCGCCGACGCCGCCACTATCGACACCGCCATGCGGAATGCTTTCGGACTTTGGGCGAGCGTTTGCGGACCACTTCGCTGGATCGACATCACCGGCGGTCCCGCGCTCTACGCCAAAGCGATGGCCCACGTCGTGCCCAGTCTGAGCTCTTCACCGGAAATTCCTAAACCGATGCAGAAGCTCGCCGCCGAAGGCGCAGGTGGCATCACCAACGGAAAAGGTTTTTACACTTACACTGAAGAAGAAGCGCGTCACTGGGAGGAACTTTATCGAAAACACGCGTGGCGCGTCACCAAACTGCAGAACGAATATTTTCCACTGAAACAAACCCAATGAACGATCGAGAAAAGAAATTAGAAGCGCTCGGCTATCCGCTGAGCAAATGCACACCCGAAGGCAAACTGGTCGATCCACTCGCCATCGCCGGAAACATCCTCTACGCCTCCGGCCAGGTGCCGTTCGACGGCGATGTCCTCGTCAGCAGCGGCAAGGTCCCATCGCAAGTCAGCGTCGAGAACGCGACCCGCGCTGCGGCACTCTGCGCGGCGAATGTGTTGCGCTCGGTCTACGCGCATATCGGCTCGTTAGACAAGATCGAACGCGTCGTTCGCATGACCGGTTACGTCAACGCTGATCCCAATTTCACCGACTGCCATCTCGTCATCAACGGCGCATCGAATCTGGTCCGCGACGTTTTTGGTGAAGCCGGACGTCACGCCCGCACCGCGCTTTCCATGGCTCAATTACCCCTCGGCGCGAGTGTCGAAGTGGAAATGATTTTCCAATTGAAATCTTAAGGAAAAACTTTTATGCGATTCAGCCGGATCAAAGCCAAGTTACGCAAGAACGAACCTGCGCTTATCACCTGTCTCCACTACACCGATGCCACCCTCTACGAGATGACCAGCCTGATGGGTTTCGACGGCATCTGGATGGATCTGGAGCATCACGCTTACTCCGTTGAAACCGCCGCGAAACTCATGTGCGCTGCACGAGTTGGCGCCTCCGATATCGTTGCGCGACCGGCCAAAGGAGAATTCATGCGCATGGGGCGGCTCCTCGAAGCCGGCGCGCAGGCGATTATGTATCCGCGCTGCGAAAGCGCCGAGGAAGCCGCTGAAGTCGTGAAATGGTCAAAGTTCGCTCCGTTGGGCGAGCGCGGAATGGACGCCGCCAATGCCGACGCGCCGTATTGTTTCATGCCAGTTAAACCTTACTTGCGGACTGCGAACGAAGAGACCGTCGTCATCGTCCAGATTGAATCACCGCGTGCGTTGGAGAATGTTGAAAGCATCGCCAAAGTCCCGGGCGTGGACATTCTCATGATCGGCCCAGGTGATTTGAGTGTTCTCGCCGGCATGCCCTGCGATTTCGAAAATCCATACATGCTCGAAGCCCGCAAACGCGTGTCAAAGGCTGCAAAAGCCGCGGGCATTCATTGGGGAATGCCGAGCGGCAGCCCCGAGCACACGCGTCAGATCATGGATATGGGTGCTCGCTTCATCTGTCACGGTGCCGACATCGTCATGGTCAAACGCGCGTTGGAACAGATTCAGGAATCGTACAAACCGCTCGGCTTCACCTTCGACAACCGTCTCGCTGTGATGGCGGCTGACCTGGAAAAATCAGCGGCTCATTACACGGAAAAATAAGTCCTGTGTCGCAACGCAAATCCATTTTGATCGTTGGCGTTGGCTCGATTGGCGAACGGCACTTGCGCTGTTTTCAATCAACTTCGAGAGCAGATGTTTCATTTTGCGAACTG
Source organism: uncultured Verrucomicrobiae bacterium (assembly GCA_963702845.1). Lineage (GTDB taxonomy): Bacteria > Verrucomicrobiota > Verrucomicrobiia > Limisphaerales > Palsa-1400 > JAICXV01. Next base: position 4,369,891 of record OY969763.1, read on the forward strand.
AATCCGGCTTTACGAACAACAATCGCTGAGCGTTACAAGGTAAGTAGATCATTCGACGATTTCGGACGTGCGTTGGATGAAGGACCAGATGCGGTTGTTATTTGCACACCAGCTCACTTGCATATCGAAATGGCCTTGGCTGCAGTGAGAAATGGCATCCACGTTTTTATCGAAAAGCCTTTGAGCACGACGCTGGACGGCATTGATGTTCTCAGTAAAGAAATTTCCGAACGCAAACTCGTGGCTGCAGTCGCTTATGTGTATCGAGCGCACCCTGCGCTGACGGCGATGCGTGCGGCCATTCGTAGCGGACGATTCGGCGAGCCAGTGCAAATTGTCGCGACGGCTGGACAGCATTTTCCATTTTATCGCCCGGCATATCGCGACACGTATTATAAAAGTCATCTTACCGGCGGCGGTGCCGTGCAAGATGCTTTGACTCACATCGTTAATGCCGCCGAATGGCTTGTTGGACCAGTGACGGAATTGGTCGCCGACGCTGCGCATCAAGTTCTCGAAGGTGTCGAAGTCGAAGACACCGTTCACCTCATCACTCGCCATAAGAATGTTCTCGGCGCGTTTACGTTGAACCAGCACCAGGCACCGAATGAATCTTCGTTGACCGTCGTCTGCAAAAACGGAACTGCCCGATTCGAGATGCACAACAATCGCTGGCGCTGGCAAACTCAGCCGGGTGACAACTGGCACGACGAACCTGCGGCCACGCTGGAACGCGACATGCTTTTTACGCTCCAAGCCGAATCATTTTTGCAGGCGCTCGACGGAATGCATCAACCGCTTTGCAGTTTGGAAGACGGTCTCCAAACGTTGCGCGTGAACTTAAGCATTTTGCGTTCGATGGAGACGCGCAGTTGGCAAAAACTTTAAACCGCGATGAACAACGAACCATCCGTTCAAAAACTTTTTGATCTGTCGGGGCGCACTGCACTCTTGACCGGTGCCAGCGGCCATCTCGGACGTTCCATGGCCGATGCACTCGCTGAAGCAGGTGCTCGCGTCATCGTCGCCAGTCGCAATGCCAAAACAGGCGCAAAGGTCGCCAGCGCGTTGGCCGGAACGGAACGCGGAAAACACTTCGCTGTGGTCATGGACCACATGGATGAGAGTTCGATCCATGCTGGTTTCGATAGCGCCGTGCGCGATGCCGGAAAAGTCGATATTGTGGTCTGCAACGGCCATGAAGCCCTCGGCAAAGATCTGAGCTCCGTTACTGGTGCGGAGTTCAACCGCCAGTTACAAAACGCCACCGGTTATTTTCTTCTGGCCCGAAAATTTCACGGCCAAATCGTCCGGCAAAAATCTCAGGGCAGTATCATCATGGTCGGCTCGATGTACGGCGTCGTCGGGTCGTACCCGGAAAGTTACGCAGGCATCGGCCCCGCAAATCCTGTCGCGTATCAGACTCTCAAAGGAGGCATCATTCAGATGGTACGGCATCTCGCCGTTTATTGGGCGCTCGATGGCATTCGGGTCAATTGCTTGAGCCCTGGGCCATTTCCCTCGTCAGCCGCGTCACCGGAACTGGTTCGCCGACTGAAAAAGCACTCACCGATGCGTCGCATGGGCCGATCGCATGAGCTCAAGGGCGCCCTAGTTTTTCTCGCCTCGGACGCCAGCAGTTATGTCACAGGCCAAAATCTGCTCGTTGACGGCGGTTGGACAGCCTGGTGACGTTTTGTTTATTGCGCTTTCGCCGGCGCGTAACGTTCCACTCGCACTTTGGCGGTGATCGCATGCGCCAGCATCCGTTCCACATTGCATTGACGCTCCGTGACCTTTCCCACTTCGACACTCGCAGCGGACGTCATCCGCTGGTAGGTGCACGTCTTCAGGAATTTGCCCACCCAAACTCCGCCGGTATATCGCGCTGCGCGGCTGGTCGGTAGAATGTGATTCGTCCCGATCGATTTGTCCCCATACGCAACGGTCGTTTCCTCTCCGATAAACAACGAACCGAAATTGGTCAGATGACCAAAGTAATAGTCCGTATCCTCAACATGCAGTTCCAGATGTTCCGGTGCATAATCATCGCTCAGTTCGACTGCTTCTTCCGGCGATTCGGCCACGTGCACGATTCCATTGTCGCGCCACGATAACGCCGCGATCTCTTGCGTCGGCAACACCGCCAATTGTTTTTCCACTTCAGCCAACGTCTTTTGCGCGAAGGCTTCGCTCAAACAAATCAAATAACCGCCACTGTTGGGATCGTGCTCTGCCTGCCCCAACAAATCACACGCGACCAACGCCGGATCCGCCGAATCATCCGCGATGATTGCGATCTCCGTCGGACCGGCCAAAAGATCGATGCCGCAACGGCCGAACAATTGTCGCTTGGCTTCCGCGACAAATTTATTGCCAGCGCCACACAGAATATCGACAGGTTTGACCCCTTCCAATCCAAACGCCATCAACGCTAACGCGGGCACTCCGCCAAGAATAAAGATGCGATCGGCGCCCGCGGTCTTCATCGCATTGATCGTGGCGGGAAACCAGCCTTCACCTTTGACCGGTGGAGTGCAGGCAACAACCGTTTTTACGCCGGCAACTTTCGCTGGAATAATACTCATCTGCGCAGAGCCAAACATCGGGTAGCGGCTGCCCGGAATATAACCGCCGACTGAATTCACCGGGATATGTTTATGTCCCAGCATCACTCCCGGACGGATCTCCACTTCTAGCGGCAGCAGTGTTTTCAATTGCGCATGGGCGAACCGGCGAACGTTGCCCTGACAAAATTCAGTATCCGTAACCACCTGTTCCGGCAGCGTGTCGATGATGGACGCGACCTGCTTCGCCGACAGCTCGTAGGATGACGGCGACCATTGATCGAACTGCTGACTGTAGCGCCGGACTGCATCCATCCCGTCGCGCTCCAATTCCCGCAACATTTCCGAAACCACTCGGGCTGTTTCAGGATCGTTTTCAAACAAACGATGGCGTCCGGCTTTAATCACTTTCATGCGAGGAAAAATACAAAGAAAACTGCGAATGCCAAACATGTATCCGTCACGTCTCTCTAATGTGATTATATGTAAATACTTAACGCCTTTCGACCGCCTCCACGCTGGCCGTAATTGCAATGGTGGCGACATTCAACGTCGAGAGGACCATCACTCATGCCGATCCACCGAGGACCAGGCCCCGCTTAGCAGAATAAACTACGTGAAAACGCTACCGCCAGGGTAGCTACACCGAAGACGAAAATCGCTACGGAAACGATTGGGTCATTGGAAAACCGTGCCCAATTTTGGCACTGGTGCTGTTCCAATAACAGCACCAGTGCCAAGGCGGCCAAGCAGTATACCGTAGGCGGTTGCGTCACCCTTCTGGCGTTGTTTATCGTAACTCAGCCATCGGGTTTTAGAAGGCATTGAGGCCAGCAGGCGCGTATCCAAACATTTTTCCCGTGAGGCCACCCCAGCCCTGCTTCCCGGAGAGGGTACACGCGGAAAAAACGCGGTCTGAGGCATTCCATTTTCGCGAGCGCTTTGGAATGCGGCCCATCTCCTATTTCTCGGCGGAAAGTGAATCGGCCGTGCCGCCTGATTTGCGAACGCAATGCTGACGCAAACCGCATTACAGCCTGCTTGTCTGTACAACGGGGGAGCTGCCGACGTGTAGCCAGCCGTAATTCACTATTTACTTCCGTGACACGTTTTTGCTGTCACGGCATCAAAGGCAATGGTGCCCTCGTAAACAAAGGGGTGTCACGCTGTCACGGTTCGAGAGCCCCGTCACGTGATAAGACTCTCACTAGACGACTACGCCACGGTAACACGCGCGGAGCTCAGGCCAGACCGGATCATTTTTTCAAAATTCTTTGAGGCCAGCAGACGCGTATACGCACATTTTCCGGCGCCCCCCCAACCCCGCTTACCAGGGGGAGGAGGTGCAACGCGAAAACTGGCCAAACCAGCCGTTTCGCGTTGTTGCATATCCGACTGTGAGGCCGCCAACCGAATATCGGTCGGGCTAAACGAACCGCGATGAAAGCTCCCCCTCTTCTTTAAAATTATGTTGTTCGTGCGCCGCTTTCTGGCTGCGTCGGTGTAAGTGGGGCGCCTGGCTGACAAAGCTCCCAACCGGAATAGACTACGATCCGCGAGGTGTGCGCATCGAAGTCGATAACGGCTAAATCGGCCAAACCCCCGATCACGTTGTCGTCGGCAATGGCGACCGTCGTTAAAAAGTTCCTGAATCCAGAGCCACCGCGTGATAGCTCTGAGCCTCTCAAATGTCGCATCCGACACAGCAATTCAATCGCCGACAGTGGAAATACACCAAGGTGCGGCGGAGTGGACACGATAAGACTCACGTTCATCCGGCTAATTCGCAGGCGGAGGTTGCCGGGCCCTCAATTCGCAAATATCAAGAAACCTGATCGCGCTGATGAAGGCGCGTAATACACGAACGTTTTCGTAAACGCTCTGGTCAAAGAGACGTGCGAAGTGGCCGCAATGATGGGCAATGAGATTTTAATGAAGCGAGTTGTGAGCCAATGTCGCGAACGAAAACTCTCCAACGCGGGTTCCTCGGATGGATTTTGCAAAGCGAGGCGCTGCTCTTAGGCGTGTTTTTCCGCGAAGTCGGCGATACGAGCGCGTTTTTTTGTGGGTGCATTGCCCTGCTTCAGAACCCGAAAAAGGGGACAGGCAAACTTTTTCTCAACCACAACTAAAACACAAACCTCAACGAAACGCCTGATTTAATTGATTAAAAAAGTGGTGCATCCGACAGGACTTGAACCTGTAACCTTCTGATCCGAAGTCAGAAGCTCTATCCAATTGAGCTACGGATGCGTCCTATCTATCAGAACAGAAATCGCAGACTGTGTCAAAACGTCAGGGCTGAAATGCACCGATGCTCAATTTCTGACCAGGAGAAATCGGTTTGCTGCTCTGGTGCTTTTTTGTACTCGCGGTCAATCGGCAACGCCGCGGGCGCAAGTGGGGTTGCGTTACCCTGACAAACAGAGCGCGAACTTAGATGAAAGTTTTCGCCGGGCCCGTCAACGAACGCAGGGGTTGAATCCAGGACACTCGTCTTTTCACCGCGAATAATCGCGTCCTTTGCTTCGGCCACCTGACGGAAGCCGGGTTTTAAAAAGTTATTGTTCAGTTGCAAGATGCCTTTGCCATAGCGCATCAACACCAGCGATTTCCCGCCGACTTCGGTGAAAAAGATGTTATTGCGCGCATCGCAAATTTCGTCATTGCTCGAAATCCAAAAGAGCTGCGTTCCATCTTTCTTCGTCGAGACAACGGTATTGTTATAAAAATACAGCGTGCCCTTGCGGTAAGTGCTGGCCTTAGGCCCATCGCCTCCGTAGTGAACGACTTGCGCATGCCCCGGCCCGCCGCGCTTGATGAGCACGTTGCCATAAACGAAAGTCTGGCGATAACGCGGGTCCTCACGGAGGATCTTGCTGTCCTCAGCATCGACTAAATCGAGCACTTTGTCGCCGCCATCGAACCAATTGTAGCGAATGACGCAGGCCGACGAGCGGTCCTTCAGATTGTTGGAAACAGCGCCTTTGCGCAGGGGACCAAACCAATTGTTTTGAAACGTAATCCCTTTCGCTTCGGTGTAGGCATTATGTTCGTACCCGCTGGGATCACCGTTGTCAAAGATGTGACAGCTTTCGACCAGGATGTCTTCGGCGGCATATTTGTCGTTGGAACTGACGACTAATCCGTTGCCGGAATTGCGCAGAGTGCAGTTGCGGATGATCAGATGTTCGCAGTGTTCAACCCAAAGCGCGGCAGCATTGCGGACGTATTTTTCCACGTTCCCTTTGCCGTCAGTGAAGCTGAACGCAGGACGCCCGCTGGTGATGTCGAGGTTCTCGATAACGATCCACTTCGAACCGATTTTGTTGGCATTCCGCGCGCCGCCGATCTTAACAACCCCGCGCGACTCGCCCCAGTAATCACAATTTTTGCTGGTCGTTGCATCTTCCCCATCAATCACGGGTAATGCTCCGTTCGGGCCTGCCACGCCACGGATCGTGGTAGGCGCTTTTTCGGTTCCTTCGACAGCAATGACCCATTTATTTTTGTAAGGTTCACTGCGCCAATGAATCAAAACAGTATCGCCCGCTTGCAGCCTGTCCCATGGAACGTCGTTTGGCGTTTTTAGCTTTGCACTCGGGCCAACTTCGTAGGTCGCCGGCGAATGCGACTTTTCAGCAGGTGCAACCGGAGCAGCGGCTTGCGTCGGCGCCGCAGCCGCAGAAGTCTCGATTGGTGCATTTACCACCGCTGTGTTGCAAGCGCACACGAACAATGCAGCTGGCAAAAACTTCCACCAATTGGACTTAAAATTTGAGTTCATATCACGGGAACAGTCCGCGGATTTTCTTGGCTTCATGAACGCGTTTGATGCCTAACGTTAATGCCGCGCGACGCATCGGGATTTTTTGTTTCTTGGCCAGCGCCAATGTTTGTGAAAACGCGGTTTCCAAAATGCGGAAGAGCTTGTCCATCACCTCGGTTTCGCTCCAGAAAAAGCTCTGTAAATCTTGCACCCATTCAAAGTAAGACACCACAACGCCGCCCGCGTTGCAGAGAATGTCAGGAATAACGAAAATTTCCGGACGTTGTTCGATGATCCTGTCCGCAGCCGGCGTTGTGGGCCCATTGGCAGCTTCCGCGAGGATGCGGCATTTTATTTTAGCCGCGTTGTCGTGGGTAATTTGCCGTTCAAGCGCGGCGGGCACGAGAATTTCGCACGGCAGCTCCAACAACTCCTGGTTCGAGACGGCTTGCGCTTCACCGAAACCAGCTACGCTGCTGGTCTTGGCCACGTGGTCGTCGAGCTTCCACAGATCGATGCCTTTTTCGTTGTAAACACCACCAAACGCGTCACTGACGGCGATCACTTTGACTCCGTATTTCGCCAATGAAAATGCAGTGACCGAACCGACGTTGCCAAACCCTTGAACAACCGCGCGACAGGCGGTCGGGGCAAGGCCGATTACGTCGAGTGCGCGATTAATAAGATAACTGACCCCACGACCAGTCGCTTCGCGTCGTCCGAGCGAACCGCCGATGCTGACCGGTTTACCGGTGACAATTCCCGGAACCGTATAGCCAGTGTGGACCGAATACGTGTCCATCATCCAAGCCATTATCTGTTCGTTCGTGCCCATATCGGGCGCCATGACATCGACCTTTTCGCCGATGAACGGGATCATTTCCTGAGTGTAACGACGGGTGAGACGTTCAAGCTCCTGTTGCGAAAGTTTTCGCGGATCACACGTTACCCCGCCCTTGGCACCGCCGTAGGGCAAACCGGTGAGAGCGCATTTCCAACTCATCCACATGGCCAGGGCCGCGACTTCCCCGAGCGTCACGTCTGGATGATAGCGCAGCCCGCCTTTCGTCGGACCGAGCGTGAGGTGATGTTGAACGCGGTAACCAGTGAACATCCGCGTACTGCCGTCGTCGCAGTGAATCGGAAGGGCGACGGTCATCGAGCGCTTTGGATACTTTAGCCGGTCGCGATCGTTTGTGGGAATCTGCAGGTGATCGGCAACAAGGTCGAACTGCTCACAAGCCATCCGGAATGTCGGATGATCGTAAATTTCCATGGCACGTCAATGTAAGGTTGGGGCCGCTTGAAAGTCGAGTGCTCGTCTTGCGATTTTCCGAGCGAAATTTGCCCGTCTGTCAACGAGATGAATGTTCACTCAAGTCATAACACGCCATCTCAACCGCATTACGCACAAAAATTCTGCCATCAGCGATCGCCGGATAATTCCAGGTTTTGCCTTCAATTGCCTGAAATCGTGCAAGCTCTTCGAATGCGTTCGGGTCCGCTTTGACCAACGCCAACTCACCGGAACCGCTCAACACAATCAGCTGCGCATCGTGACTCTGCGGATTCACGGTGAGCAAAACCTGCCCGTAACCGTAGCGCCCGTCCTTCCACTTACGCTCGCCCGTGTTCGCGTCGAGGCAGGTTAAAATGTCTTCGTCCAATCCGTAGATAAATCCGTTCCAGTAAATCGAGCTGGTAAATTTATTTTTCAGATTCTTGTTCTTCCATAACATCTGCGGAGCCAATTCGTTCCCGGTTGAAGTGAGTTCGATCTCCATGCAACCAGTTGCGTAACCTGCGGACATCACGATGCGATTCGTTGCAACGATTATCGGTTGTGCAATGGGAGTTTGCTCGTTTCCGACGTGCCACGGATATTGCCACAGCAACTTCCCATCGCTCGGGTCAAGACCCATGACGCGGGTGAAACTGACGTTTAGAATCTGACGCTTTCCAGCGAGCGTTGTGATCACCGGAGACGTATAGGATTGCTTGTCATCGAGCACGTGCCACAACAGCGCACCAGTCTCTTTGTTGTATGCGATGACCGACTTTTTGTTTGAGCCGCCGGCAGTGACAATCACCTTGTCATCGACAATGAGCGGTGACGCAGCGATCCCATAGGTCAAAACCTCGCCGCCGTTTTCGACAATGATGTCGTGTTTCCAAATCGTTTTTCCGCTCGCGGCATCCAGGCATCGGAATTCGCCGCGACCGCCGAGCGCGTAAATCTTACCCTCATCATACGTGGGCGTCGCCCGCGGCCCTTCCCCACCGATCGGCTCTTCAAATTTCGCCTGCCATTTGTGCGCCCACACTTCACGACCGCTTTGAACATCATACGCCGTGACCACCTCGTCCTCGCGCCGCTGCTCAATCGTATAAGCGCGCCCCTCGGCCACAGCAAATGACGCGTAGCCTCCACCGACCGGTTGCCGCCAAATTTTTGGCAAACCTTCCTTCGGCCAATTCGTGGATATAGCCGACTGCGCATAAACGCCATCACGGTTGGGTCCACGGAAGTTTGTCCAGTAAGGCTTAGGAAAATGATTCGTCGACGCGGCGATTTTGGGCTGATGCGCGCGGCTGGACTCGAGTCGCGTGTAATCAGGCAATGTTTTGGAAAACGTGATCGCGGGCAAATAACCACCGCGCCACTCGACCACGTCGATTCCCAACTCGAAGTACAAAAAGCAAACGATCGCCGCAACGTAGAGGATCGAAAAAATCGGAATATAGATTGTGCCCAGGATTTTCCTGCGCAACCGCACTTCCTTGCTGCGCCACAACAACACCAACGCAAGAGGCGGAAACAAAAACGTTGCAACGCGAATCGCCCTGAGTGATTGGAATTTTTTCAGTGCCCGCTCCTTTGCGCCATGATTCTCCCAACGCTCTTTAGATGCAACTCCAGAGAGGCTTTCGGTTTTCCCGGCGGCGGGATAGATTTCAATAGTGCGCGCGTTTATCGCAATTCATCCGAGTGCTAAAGTGGTCGAACGATTGGCCGACTTGCGCGCCAAGTTAGAATCCGATTTACCCACTTCAGCGGTGCGCTGGAGCGATCAACTGCACCTCACGACTCAGTTCCTTGGCACGATCGATGATGCGCGCGTGAAAGAATACGGAGCCGCCGTTCAAAAAGCGTGTGCTGGCATAAAACCGTTCACCCTCTGTTGCTCTGGTATCGGTTGTTTCCCAACTGCCCACCAACCGCGTGTCATCTGGGCCGGATTAAGCGGCGAGTTAGAACCATTGCGCACACTAAAAAACGCCCTCGATAAACTGCTCGGTCAACTGGGCTACGTCCCCGAAACGCGCGCCTTCAAACCACACCTGACCATCGCCCGCGTTCGCCAACTCAATGCCAGGCAACGTCAACGTATGCCGAAAATCGTGGAACAGTTCCACGACACCGCGTTTGGCGAATGGCGCGTAGACCGCATCGAATTGATGCAAAGCCTTCTCTCACCGAAAGGTGCGCAATACAAAGTTGTCGAATTCGTTGAGCTTTAAGAGCGTCCAACGCAAGAAATAGCCGTTCCTGGCAATTGGGGTGTAGCGCATTGTTCCAGATTCAGTTTCAATTGCGGGACGGTTTAGCTAAACTTTTCGTTTTGGATGAAAAAGGCATTAATATTTTTAATCGTTGTTGCAGTGTTGGGTGGCGGCGGTTTTTTCGGCTGGAAAAAACTTAAAGCGCAAACACCGACGCACACCGTAGTCCGGGCCACCACCGCGCAGGTGATGCTCCGTGACATTCACCTGGTGCTGGATTCTGCCGGCGATATCAGCCCGGCTGACCAGGTTTCCGTTCGCCCGGAGGTAAACGGCAAAATTGCGAACCTGCCGGTGGACATCGGCGATCAGGTCAAGAAAGGACAGGTCCTTTTTACACTCGACGATTCCGATCTGCAGGCGGAGCGATCCTCGAAAGTTTCGGAAATCTCCAGCGCCAAGCTTCAACTGGAAAAAACGGAGCGCAATTTCGAGCGCGGCGAAAAACTGTTCCGAGACAAATTGATCTCCCGCGAAGTCTACGACGATGCCAAGACCGACTTCGACATGGCAAAAAATTCGCTGGAAAAACTGAAACAGGAAATGAACCTGATGGACGTTAACATTTCGAAGACGCGCATCCTCGCCCCCTTCGATTGCACCATTCTCACTCGTCCAGTTTCCATGGGGCAGGCTGTCTCCGGCTCAGGCGGGTTCAACAGCGGCACCGAAGTGATGACCATCGCCAACCTCGATGACATGATTATTCTCGCTCACGTCAACCAGGCCGACGTGGCGCATCTGCGTGGCGGCCAGCCGGTCGACGTTCGGGTTGAGTCTGTTCCTGACCTGAAGATGAAAGGCCAGATCGAACGCATCGCCCCACAAGCCACCATTCGCAATAACCTGAAAGGCTTTGACGTTCGCATCACTATTCATGCTATCGATAAACGGGTCCGCCCAGGTATGACGGCGAATCTTTCGATTCCGGTCATCTCCAGCAAAGACACCCTTTCCATTCCCATTAACGCTGTCTTCACAGAGCCGAACAACGATACCAAAGACATGGACCGTTTTGTTTACATCAAAAAAGGCGAAGATACTTACGAGCGCCGTCCGATTTCGCTAGGTGTGAGCGACAATAATTTCGCGGAAATTATCGACGGGGTGACAACGAACGATGTCGTTACACTCGAAGAACCGCCAGACGGCGCCGAGGTGAAGAGTGTCACGGGCAAACCTCTGAAGAAGAAACGTAGCGGCAAAGGGAGCCGCGTTGCTGGCGGCGGAGGCGGCAGCAGCACCAACCGCATCAGCGCCGCGAGCCTTGTTCCAAAATAGCCTATGGCACTGGTCGAGCTCCGCAACGTCAGCAAGATTTATCATCTCGGCGGCGAAGAAATTCGCGCTTTGGATGATGTGTCGCTCGACATCGAAGCCGGTGAATTCATTTCCATCATCGGCCCATCTGGTAGCGGAAAATCCACGTTGATGCACATTCTCGGCTGCCTCGACAAACCAAGTCGCGGCACAATGGTGCTGGACGGCATTGCCATCGAGAACGCTTCAGCGGCACAACTGGCGAGTGTGCGAAACGCGAAAATCGGTTTCGTATTCCAGTTCTTCAACTTGCTGCCCAAGCTGAACGTTTTGCAAAATGTGGAACTACCGATGGTTTACAGCGGTAAGAATGCAAAACAACGCCGCGACCACGCCATGGAAGCTCTGAAAATGGTCGGCTTGGAAAATCGCATCAAACATCGGCCCATGCAGCTTTCCGGTGGTCAACAGCAACGCGTCGCCATCGCCCGAGCGTTGGTTAACAATCCAAAAATTATTTTCGCCGATGAACCGACCGGCAATCTTGATTCGAAAACGGGCGAAACGATTCTCGCGCTGTTCAAACAACTGAGCGATGAAGGCCGCACGGTCGCTCTGGTCACGCACGACGATGAAATCGCCGCGCGCACGCCGCGACGCATTGAAATTCGCGATGGTAAAATCACCAACCTTCAAAACGCTGTCGCCTTTTAAGTTTAATCACCGTGAACCATATTCTCAACGCGTTCATCATCGGCTTTAAAGAAATCTGGGCGCATAAGTTCCGCTCAGCCTTGACGATGCTCGGGATTATTCTCGGTGTGGCCAGCCTTGTCGGCATGTCCGCGTTGGTCAAAGGAATCGAAAACGGCATGCGCGAGGCGCTGATTGCAGTCGGCGGGTTGGAAAAAGTCCGTATTGAAGAAGACGATATTCCCGCTGACCAACAGCATCTCGCCGATCAAGCCGTTGGTGTAACGATGGCCGATGTTTATGCGCTCCAGCGCAATGCTGACCTGATTCGTGCGGTCACTCCGGAAATGCGGACGCGCGACCCGATCATCACACACGGCGCTAAAACATATAGTTCAAGGTATTTCGCCGGAACGTGGCCGAGTGCTTTGGAGATGAACCAGCACACAATCCAGTACGGCCGAATGTTTAACGAAATCGACGATGAAAATGCCCGCAACGTATGCGTCATCGGCACAGCCGTTCGCGACGCACTCTTCGGCAGTCCCGAGGAAACCGGCAAAGAAATCATTCCCGTTGGCGAAAAGGTAAACATCAAAGGCGAAGTGTTTACCATCATTGGAATGTTCCAACATTACGAAAGCGAGCAGGACGCCAAGAAACGAGAGTTGGCCAAATTGCAACCGCCCACGACGAACACCAACGGACCCGCGCGTCAGCGCAGTATGTTTGGGCGAAAAGGCAGCAGCAGCTATATCTTCACCTGGAAAAACTCCACCATCTACATTCCGCTCAACACGATGTGGCTCAAATTCCGGTCGGCTGCGGGCAGTAATAATATTCCCGACCCACGCCTCACCAGCTTGTCAGTGAAGGTACGTGACGTGAATCAACTGGACCCGACCATTCGTCAACTGCGCAACGTCCTCATGATTACGCATCACGCGATTGAGGACTTCGGAATTCAAACGCAGGAAGATTGGGCTCAGAGCATCAATAGCGCCGTGGCAAATGCCCGTATGAGCGGCGGCCTGATTTCGCTCATCAGCCTGCTCGTCGGTGGCATCGGAATCACGAACATCATGCTGGCCAGCATCACAGAGCGCATTCGGGAAATCGGCATCCGCAAAGCCATTGGCGCGACCTATTCGGATATCTTCATCCAGATTCTCGTCGAGAGCGTCGTCATCGCCATCATCGGCGGCGCGGCCGGATTGATCGCCTCGCTCGGTTTAGTCGAAGTGCTTACATTAATTTCGAAGGAAAACACTCCCGTGATCACCTTATCCTCAATGCTACTTGCGTTCTCGTTCAGCGCTGGCGTGGGCGTGTTGGCGGGACTTATCCCCGCACTCAAAGCTGCGAAACTCGACCCCATTCAAGCGTTGCGCTACGAGTAACACACGTTTTGCTTGGATTGACCAATGCAGCCGTTATCTTTGTCGAACCTATGAAAACACGCTCTGTTCTTCGTGCGCTCTCGTACGTCGTTGCTGCCGTCCTGACCACCTCGACGATTTTCGCCGCCGACAAAGCGACCAAGCACGTTTTGTTCTTCAATAAGTCGTCTGGCTTCGAACACTCCGCCATCAAACACGCTCCGGGCGAACTTGCCGCTGCCGAGCAGGTCCTCAAGGAACTCGGCGCCAAGCACAACATCGAATTCACGTTCACCAAAGACGGCACGATGTTCACACCAGAGAATCTGAAGAAGTTCGATGCCTTCATGTTCTACACCACCGGCGATCTGACCACGGTCGGCACCGACGGCAATCCCGCGATGAGCAAAGAAGCCAAGGCCATGTTTCTTCAAGCGATCCACAACGGAAAAGGTTTTGTGGGTGTCCACAGTGCCACCGACACATTTCACTCTCCTGGCGGCGAAAAGAACAGTCCCGCCCGCTATAAGAACGACGGCGACAATGCCGATCCCTACATCAAAATGATCGGCGGCGAATTCATCAAACACGGCCAACAACAACCAGGGCACATGATTTGCGTGGACAAAAAGTTTCCCGGCATGAGCGACGTTCCGGCTGACTTCGCTCCGGTGGAAGAGTGGTACTCGCTCAAGGATTTCGCGCCGAACATGCACGTGTTGCTCGTTCAGGACACGTCCAAGATGCACGGCAAAATTTACGAACGCCCGAACTATCCCGCGACCTGGGCGCACATGTACGGCAAAGGCCGCGTATTTTACACCAACATGGGCCATCGCGAAGATGTCTGGACGAACTCAGTGTTCCAATCCGTTTTGATGGGCGGTTTCGATTGGACACTGCGCCGGGTCAATGCCGACGTGAAACCCAACATCAAAAAGGTCACGCCCAAAGCCGACGTGATGCCTCCGATGGACTAGTCGTGAAACAAATCGCCACTATCACCGTCATCGGTCGCGACAAAACGGGTGTTGTCGCGCGCATTACCAATTTTCTTTTTGAGCAGCACGCCAACATCGAAGCGCTCGAGGAACAAGTCACTCGTGGCCAATTCAGCATGACGCTGCAGGCTTCCTGGAGCCCAAGCGCCTGCCGCCGGAGCGCGATTGTCGAGGGTTTGCAGAAGTTCGCGCAAACGCTCGGCATGGAAATCAATATCCGCTTCACCGAGCCCAATCGCCGCCAGCGCATGGCCATGATGGTGACGCGCGAACCGCATTGCGCGCAGGCCATCATGTCCGCGCTCAAGCATGGAAAGCTTAAGACAGACGCCGCAGTGATGATTTCCAACCGCCGCGAACTCGCAGCGATGGGCAAGGATTTCAAAATCCCGTTCGAGTATGTCCCATGGGATGATCGCGGCTCGGCGGAAAAGCAAACGCTCGCTTTGTTGCGAGACTACGAAGTTGATTACGTTGTGCTCGCGCGGTTCATGAAAATTTTGTCGCCGAACTTCGTTTGGCGTTACAAAAATAAAATCATCAACATTCATCCCTCGCTCTTGCCGAGCTTTCCGGGCCCGCAACCCTACCGCCAGGCCTACGAACACGGCGTGAAAATCATCGGGGTCACCGCCCATTTTGTCAGCATGCACCTGGACGAAGGTCCGATCATCGCCCAAGCCAGCGCTCCCATTCAGTCCCACGCTGCACTTAAAGACATCATCGCCATCGGCCAAAAACTCGAATCGAAGGTATTGGTGAAAGGAATTCAACTTTATCTCAGCAAGAAATTGGATGTCTATTGGGGCGTGGTGAAGGAAGTGTAAAAAGCTCCAGAGAAACTTCCCCTCTTCTCTGGAGTTTGAATTTTGAAGTTTGCAGTTTAACCTAATCCCGTGAGCGATTTACTGACTGGCCTTCTTGCCGCGCTGATTTCCACCAATCCAGCCGCTGGGGTAAGTAACGTCATCCACAACACAACCGGCATCGCACCCAAAATCGAAATCGCCAACCCAAACGATCCTGTCGAGAAGCAATACCTCCAACTCCTCGCTGACGACAATGCAGCCCAGGAAGAAGTCGATAAATGGATCCGCGACAACGAAGCATTCCGCCAAAAAGGCGCCGCGGCGCCCGAAGGCACCTTGCGCCTGCGCATCGAACAACGCTTCGAGCCTGTAACAAAAGCCTACGAAAGTTTTCTTCAGGAACATCCGAACCACACCAAGGCGCGGCTCGCGTATGGCAGTTTTCTCAACGATATCCATGACGAGGAGGGCGCAGTAAAGCAGTGGGAAAAAGCACGCGAACTCGACCCTAAAGATCCGGCGGCGTGGAACAATCTCGCAAATATTTATGCCCATCGCAGTCCGATTAAAAAAGGTTTTGAGTACTACGAAAAAGCGATCGAACTGAATCCGAAGGAACCAGTCTACATCGAAAATCTGGCTGTGTGCGTCTACATGTTCCGAACCGACGCGAAAGAATATTACCATCTCACCGAAGATCAGGTGTTCGACAAGGCACTCGCGCTTTACCGGCAGGCGATGAAACTGGATCCGAGCAATTTTCTGCTCGCCAGTGACTACGCGCAAA
Source organism: uncultured Verrucomicrobiae bacterium (assembly GCA_963702845.1). Lineage (GTDB taxonomy): Bacteria > Verrucomicrobiota > Verrucomicrobiia > Limisphaerales > Palsa-1400 > JAICXV01. The sequence continues at coordinate 4,385,720 of OY969763.1, forward strand.
GTTTCTACGGCACGAAACCGCCCCGCTATAAAGATGGGCTCGACGCGTGGAAAAACGTTTTGCCGCTCGCGCGAGATGAGATCGAACGCGAAGGCGTTTTCATCCATCTTGCGCGGATTGAAACCAAGCTCGGTGACTTCCCCGACGCTCAAAAACATCTCAGCGTTGTGACCAACGACATGTACGCCGGGATCAAGAAAACGCTGACCAGGAACTTAAAAGAAGCGCAGGAAAAGATGACCAATTCGACTCCAATTCGCTAACCCAGCGCGGCACGATTTCGGTGTTATTTCGAAAAGCAAAAATCCGAACGACGCCCATCGTTCGGATTTTTTTCGATAGTGAGATCGATAGTGGGTGATGAGGGCATTTCCACCGTCACCCGCGGCGGCTTATGAAATAATGAGGTTTCCGATCCGTTCCTGTCCGCCTCATTATAAGCGATGTCCTCTCCGCTGTTTCTCTGGACAGAGCGCTATCACAACAGAAAACCTGTTGCGCTGCAAGTACTTTTGATATCAGGTTGCTGTAGGGCAATGCCTCACACCCGCATAGAACAAGACACTACAATCATTAGAATCACTTATTTTCAATCCAGTCGCTTTAGTTATTTCGATTCTGTATTTAATCGCTCGGTTACAGGTACTTGGCGATGATCGGGCTCAGTTTTTTGATGGTACCTTTTGGCCAGCAACTGCGTTCGGTCATAATCGCATTACGCAATGCGTTGTGACAAGGCCAGTTCGGCTGCTTCGGAATTTGCGGTAACACGCGCTTGATGATCGCTTTGGCTTGCTCCGCGTTTTTGCGCAGGTTGGCCACGACCATATCGACGGTGACGTGCGCTTCGTCAACTTTCCACGCGTCGTAGTCGGTAATCATCGCCATCGTGGAATACGCAATTTCAGCTTCGCGGGCGCACTTGGCTTCGCCCAGGTTCGTCATGCCGATGACGTCGTAACCGAGCTTGTGATTCGTAATCGATTCCGCGCGCGTGCTGAAGGCCGGGCCTTCCATGTTCACGTAAGCGCCACCGTTATGGACGCGGGCGCGTTCGGCTTTCGCGGCTTTGTAGATCAACGAGCGAAGTTCATTGCAAATCGGGTCGGCGAAGGCGATGTGGCCGACGATACCATTTCCGAAAAACGTATGCTCGAATGAACGCTTGGTGCGATCGACGAATTGATCGGGCAAGACGATGTCGCACGGTTTGTATTTTGCTTGCAACGAACCGACGGCGCTCACGCTGATAATCCAGGCGACGTTCAGCATTTTCATGCCGTAGATATTGGCGCGATGGTTCAACTCGCTCGGCAGGACGCGATGACCGCGACCATGGCGTGGGAGGAAGACCACTTCGCGGCCGGCGAGTTCGCCGGTGAGGTAATCATCCGAGGGCGTGCCAAAGGGAGTTTTGACTTTCACCCATTTTTGTTTGGTGAAGCCTTCGATGTGATACAGGCCGCTGCCGCCGATTAGTCCGATACGATTGTTCATACAAAAAGTGTTGAGATAAGCTCTCGCTGTGCCCGGGTCAAGCAACGCTTACAGCATTCGCGCCACGTAATGCAGCACTTGATGATTGCAGTGTACCCATAAACCGAGCGCGTCGACGATGTCCCGATGCGCGACCATCGGAACGCCGATGAGCAACACGAACGCGTTGCCCAAAAAAATCACGACGCCCGAAAACAAGTAGCCCTGGCTCGTGATGTCGCTCTGGCGCGTCTTCAAAATGTGCCACGTCAACGTGAGGTGGAACGCATAGGCCGCGCCGAGCAGCAGATGGAACCACGTGATGTAACGGGTCCAGTGCCAGATAAAATTCCCGATCACAAACAGCAGCACCAACAGCACCGCGTAGAGCGGAAAAAAATACGGCGCCAGCGCGATGACGAAGTTATTCTTCGTCACGATGACGTGGCCGCCTTCGGAAGTTGCTTTGAACTTCTTTACTTTGCCGCCGAAAAACCAGGTCCAGACGGCATGCGTTAATTCGTGACCGACGACGTAAACCCACATCGGTTTCGGCAAGAGCACAAACACCACGACCCAGCAAGCTGCGCCGGCCAGCATCGGCAACCAGATTTCATGCGCGCCACCGGAGTGGCTGAACACGGCCCAAAGCGCCTTCGTGGTGCCGATGCAGATCGGCAGCAACAGAACGGCGACAAGGAATTTTACCCACTTTGGCACTGGCCCGAGCTTCGGAAAAAATCCCACGTCATGCGAGAATTATCTGCATCGGGCTTAGTTCGCCAATTCGTAGGCGTAGCCTTTCAAGTATTCCGTTTCGGCCACCGACGGCAGAACCGGGTGGTCCGGCGACTGGGTGTAGGCGGCGACTCGGCGTAATAAGCGACGCGCGTCGTAGGCAGCGTCCAAAATCACGGCCTCAAACATCTCTGAATCGACGTGGTGCGAGCAACAGAATGTCGCGAGCGTTCCGCCGGGGCGGAGCAGCTTGAGCGCGCGCAAATGGATTTCTTTGTAGCCGCGCATGGCGTCGGGAATGGCGGAGCGTGTGCGGGTGAACGACGGCGGGTCGAGGATGATGCCGTCGAATTTCGGGACGACTTTCTCGTGCGGACGGACCGCGGTTTGGGCTTTCAGGAAATCGAAGACGTTGACGGTCTCGAAGGTGCACTTATTGGCGAGTCCGTTCTTTTGGGCGTGACGTTGGGCGGCAGCGTTGGCGTCGGCGCTTTGGTCGAGGGCGTGGACTTGGACGGCGCCGGCTCGCGCGCAATGCAGGGCGAATCCGCCCATGAAGCTAAAACAGTCGAGGACCTGGCCGCGATTGATCAGCTCGGCGACGAGTTGGTAATTGCGCTGTTGGTCGAGGTAGAGGCCGGTTTTGTGGCCACCGGCAATGTCGACGTCGAATTTGAGACCGTTCAGTTCAATTGGCACCGGGCCTTCGAGGGAACCGACGAGGACACCGTTGGCTTCGGCGAGTCCTTCGAATTTGCGGAAGCTGGCTTCGCTACGTTCCACGATGGCGCGCGGCGAGAAGACTTCAATCAAGGCGTCGAGGATAAGCGGTTTGCGCTGGTCCATCGCCAACGACGAAATCTGCACGACGAGGACGTCGGCATATTTGTCGACGATGAGGCCGCTCAAAAAATCGCTCTCGGCGTTGACGACGCGAAAGGAGTTAGCTTTGGGCAGATGCCGTTTTCGGATGTCGAGGGCGGCGCGGATGCGACTGACAAAAAAGGCGAGGTCGATCTCGACCTTTTCCGGCGCAATCATGCGGACGCTGATCTTGGACTTGGAATTGTAAAAGCCGACGCCAAGGAATCGTTGGCGATGGTCTTTGACCTGGACGAGCACGCCGTCTTCCGCAGGAGCGGTGAGGCGGATGATGGAACCGGAATAGATCCACGGATGACCGGCAATAACGCGATCGGCTTCGCCTGGACGTAGTAAGACAGTTGATAATGTTTGCATGGTTGTAAACAGGACGCAGACAATAGACCATCAACACGGCAAGAGACCAAGGGTGAAAAATTTTGTCGCCCCATCCAATGTTCAACGGAATTGCTCGAAGATGTGTCTCGCGAAGGACGCAATGGGTGCGAAGGTCTGAATGGAACATCGTTGGTTTCAAGTTGTGGCGTTGGTTTCATAGTGGTTTGGTACAAATATTTTTTTGGGTTTAAGTGGACACAGGGGGTCGTTGTTGGACGAAATTGGATGTTAATGGGCGAAAGTGGGCACCCCCCTCTGGTCGAAAATGGACGAAAGTGGGCAGGCATTGGTAGCAAGCAAGCCGGAGTCACCATCGACAAAGAATTGTCGTGGCTCGCCCGGTTCGGTGCGGGAATCAAAATCGCCGCGCTGTCTTTATGTTGCATGTATCGCATAACGCGACCGATGATGCCATAAAGTCGCTACGCGTCAAAAAATGTAGGGAAAGCAGGGAAACCAGGGAAAGAAACAGCACTTTTTCTGCACTAAATCTCACCACCAAGACACCAAGGCACAAAGAATGCTAAGGGTAAAAAAGTCGAGTCAACGCAAAGGCGCAAAGATAGGAAGACGCGAAGAACGAAGGAAATTAACAGGAACTTCGAACGTCCAGCATCGAACGACAGACGGAGCAAAGAGGATTTGGAACTCAGGAAAATAAAACCCGGATGCGGAGAAACTTGTGCAGAGGGATGCGGCGCGACTCACAGCTTCACGTTGTAACGTTGCATGATATCGTTGAGTAATTCGAAGTGGAACTCGATGTCGTGATGCGTGGCCAAAGCGCTCACGGCCTCTCGTTTGGGATGGCCGTTTTGAAACAGGTCGGCGAGTTCGTTCATGAAGCGCTCGTGTCCTCCGGGAACATAGATTTCCACGCAGCGCGCCTGTCCCGGGCCGGCGTTCCAGAACGCGTGGATAAGGCCACGGGGGCGTAGATGCCAACCGCCGGCGGGAACAGCAGTCACCTGCTTATCTACCAGGATATGCACCGTCCCCTCTAACACGCGGCAGATTTCATCAAACCCACGGTGAAGATGCGGAACCGCGCCGATTGTTCCCGGCTCCAAAACCAATTCTGTGCTTCCCAACAGACCGTCCGTGTCTTCACTGTTCATCTTGAAGGCGATTTGAGCGAATTTCCCGTGGCGTCGTGCGTTCGGGGCGATGTAGACAGCTTGACGCTGCAGTTTTGCCTCCGAGGCGGAAGGTTTGGGCAGCGGGGCTTCGTCGGCTGCGCGAGCCGTGCTATAACCCGCGGTCACCGCTGCTGCCGCCAGCCATTTGATCAGATCGCGCCGGTTAACAATTTCGGCAGGCGCGCGGCGGTTCGAGGACGCAGCGGAACGATCAAACTTTTGCATGACAAGATGTTCGCTTGTTCGAAAGGCCAAACCCAGACATATGACTGAATTTTTTGCTCCTTCGCTTCGATTGCGGGACTCAGCCGGAAGACGTCGGAACTGATGCCTTTTTCCTTTCCGACTGTACAGGTGCGAGCGCGCTGGAATGGGTGACGACATTGTATCGCATAGCTGGCCTTTCTTTGTTGCGATGAGCGTTATTGCGCATCAGTCTGAGTTATTTGTCGGAACGAGGGCGAGCCATACGTGAAGTAACGCAACTGTCAAACAATGTAGGAAAAGGAGGGAAAGAAACAGCACTTTTTCTGGACAAAATTTAACGCAACAAGGCACAAAGATTGCTGAGCGGTTTTCCAGCCACGGGTCAAACACGGATGGGAAAAACCACAGAGCCGAGGGCAAACGACCGAATCAGAAACGCAAACCGAGATCGGCCATTACGCCCGTATTTGACATCACTCGCACAAGTGGAAACGTAGTTAATTATGATCGAGAACGTAGATACAGTCGTTCCCAGATTCGTTCCGGTTTTGTCAGCCGAGGAGACGATTGAGCCAGCACTCCAACAAATTCCAGACGATGGTCCCCTGCTCGATGCATACTCATCGACAGTCACCGGTGTTGTGGAAAAAGTTGCGGCATCTGTGGTGAACATTCGCGTGCGCAGTGGCGAAGGGCAGCGCGGAAACGGCGGAACGGGTTCAGGCGTTGTCATTGCACAAGATGGATTCATTCTGACCAACAGCCACGTTGTCCACGGCGCGAACGAAATTCAGGTGACCCTCGCCGATGGACGAAATTTCATCGGCCAGCTCGTTGGTGAAGATCCTTCCAGCGATCTGGCGGTGGTGCGCATCAATGCGCCGCGATTGTCGCATGCGGAATTTGCTGATTCCAAATCCGTCCGCGTTGGCCAAATTGCGATCGCGATTGGCAGTCCCTATGGCTTTCATCAAACCGTGACCGCAGGAATCGTCAGCGCACTTGGTCGTTCGATGCGTTCGCAAGCGGGACGCTTGATCGACGACGTCATTCAAACCGACGCGGCCTTGAATCCCGGCAACTCCGGTGGGCCACTTGTGAATTCTCTCGGCGAAATCATCGGCATCAACACGGCCGTGATTCTTCCCGCGCAAGGCATTTGCTTGGCCATCGCCAGCAACACCGCGGAATTTGTCGCAGCCTGGCTGATCAAAGAAGGTCGCATCCGCCGCGGATGGATTGGTGTAATCGGCCAAAATGTTCCGATTCACCGTCGCATTGTCCGGTTTTACAAATTGCCAGCCGACAGGGGAGTGCTTGTCGCTGGCATCGAACCGGGCAGCCCCGCGAGCCGCGCCGGCCTGCAGGATGGGGATGTCATCGTTGGTTTTGACGAGCGGGTCATTGGAGGTATCGATGACCTGCAACGCGCTCTGGTGAGTGACTTCATTGGCATCCCGGCGCGTCTTGGAATCATCCGGCATACGGAAAAATTGGACCTGACCGTCGTGCCCGAAGAGGCGATGGAAAATGTTTCCCGCAACTAACGCCGCGGGTCGGTTGATGGTATTGACATATTTCCTTATCAGCTCGGGTTGTCGAACACTACACAATATTGACACGCCGTTGCTTCACGTTATAATGCCTTTGGCTGCTGGTGCTTACCAGCTTCGGTTTGCAGTGCGACCCGATATGATCTTTGACAAAAGTAGAAACATTTCCTTCTACTAATTTTCTCCACTTGGCAACTAATTGCCGGAAGTAGAAGGAAGTTGCCAGAAGTAGAAACATTCCGATGATATTTTTTCGGACGTCGCCGTTGAAGGTCTATTTAGCCACGAGGATCGCATAGAGCGCAAAGAATAGAACGCTTGCAAAATGGGATTTGGAAGAGGAAGTTTTAGGGCAAATGGCTAGCGATTCTAACCTGTGCCCGGAGGTCTGCCCAAGCGGCGTTCCGGGGTTGGACATGGTGCTTTGTGGCGGGTTTCCGCGTAATCGCCTGTATCTGATTGAAGGAGATTCGGGCGTGGGTAAAACGACGCTGGCGTTGCAGTTTTTGCTGGAAGGCGTGCGGATGAACGAACGTTGCCTCTACGTTACTTTATCTGAAACCAAAGATGAACTGTTGCAGGTGGCCAAGTCGCATGGTTGGTCGTTGGATAAATTGAACCTGCTCGAGTTGTCGGCGATCGAGCAACAACTGAAGTCGGAGACCGAACATACGTTTTTTCATCCGTCGGAAGTGGAGTTGAATAAAACGACGAGAATCCTGACGGACGAAATCGAAAGAATTAAACCGAGCCGGATAGTCTTTGATTCACTTTCGGAGATGCGGCTGATGGCGGAAACGGCGTTGCGTTATCGACGGCAAATCCTGAGCTTAAAACAGTTCCTAGCCGGCAAGAATGCCACAATTCTGTTACTGGACGATAACTCCACGAACGAAAAAGACCAACAGGTGCGGAGTCTTGCGCACGGAGTTTTGAGCCTGCAAAAAACTTCGCCTGTTTACGGTATCAACCGGCGCAATCTGATTGTGGAAAAGATTCGTGGCGTGAAATTTCGGGAAGGTTTCCACGAGTACGCGATTGAGAGAGGCGGTATCAATGTTTATCCACGACTGGTTGCGGCGGAGCATCATACTACGTTCAAACGCGAATCGGTATCCAGCGGCATCAAGGAGTTCGATCAACTTCTCGGGGGCGGTTTCGATCGTGGCACCAGCTCGATCATTTTGGGACCACCCGGAACGGGCAAATCGACTTTGGCAATCCGCCAGGCCTTTTGTGCGGGTAACCGGGGTGAGCAGGTAAATTTTTATTTGTTCGATGAAACATTGGGAACGTTTCTGTCGCGGGCTGCATTCCTGGGAATGGATTTGGAACCACTGATGAAGAAAGGGCTGGTGATCGTGGATCAGGTGGATCCCGCGGAAATCCTGCCAGGCGAATTAATGAACCGGATTCGTCGCGCGGTGAGCATCGACAAGTCGCGCATGATCGTGATCGACAGCATCAATGGCTACCTCAATGCGATGCCCGACGACCGGTATCTGAGCATGCAATTGCACGAGTTGCTGGCGTACCTTAATCAGCAGGGAGTCATTTCATTGCTGCTTCTTGCCCAACAAGGCCTGGTCGGAACCATGCAAAGCATCGTTGATCTGACCTATCTGGCGGATACGGTGGTGTTGCTGCGTTTCTTCGAGGCGATGGGCGAAGTGAAACAGGCGATTTCCGTGATGAAAAAGCGCAGCGGCGACCACGAGCGGACGATTCGCGAATTCAGGGTGGGCAAGGGTGGTATTTCGGTGGGCGCGCCGCTGAAGGATTTTCACGGTGTATTGACGGGAGTTCCGACATTTGTGGGTGGGTCCGAGAAAATGTTAGAGAAAAAGTGAACGATGCTTCTCGCTCGCCAGCAAATTTCCCATAGCTTACGCGAAAAACTACCTTAGAGTGCAGCGTTAAAGTCGTGGCCGGCTCAATTGTTCATTCAACCGATACGCGTGTCCTGATTCTCGCTCCAACGGGGCGTGACGCAGAATTGAGTTGTGCATTCCTCGAGGACTCAGGAATCAAGGCGCATCCCTGCCGCGATATGTCGGACCTGGCGAATGAAGCCGAACAAGGGTGTGGAGCGATTGTGCTTGCCGAGGAAACGTTGGGCACAAGTTCAGTGCTGGCGTTCAAAGACCTCCTCTCCAAGCAACCGTTTTGGTCTGACCTTCCCATCACCATTATTGCAACAGGCGGCAGCGGCAACCGGGACACGTCGCGAAGGCTCTCAATTTTCGGGTCGGTCGGAAATGTCAGCATTCTGGAGCGTCCGTTTCGACCGGAGACTTTGGTCAACGCGCTGCAAGTGGCACTGCGTTCGCGGCGACGGCAATACGAAGTGCGTGACCTGGTGAAGGCTCTGGGTGAGAGCGAGGGTCGATATCGCGACTTGGCCACCTCTCTGGAAGCGCAGGTTAAAGCACGAACAGCGGCGCTTCAGGAAACGAATAGAGAACTGGAAGCGTTCACCTACACGATTGCCCACGACCTGCGCGCGCCGCTTCGAGCGCAGCAAAGCTTTGCCGGGGCGTTGCTAAATGATTTTGGAGATGTTTTGGGTGAGACCGGGCGGGATTACGCGCAACGGATCGGCGATTCGGCGGTTCGCCTGAACGACTTGCTCCAGGACCTGCTCGCATATTCTCGCCTCAGCCGTGCGGAGATGGAGGTTGAACTGGTGGAGTTGAGACCGCTCGTTTTCCAAATTCGTGACGAGATGGATTTCCAAATCAAAGAATCCGGGGCCAAGGTCAACGTGCGCGATTTTTCGTTCACTGTGTGCGGCAATGAGGCGATGCTCAGGCTTGCGATCACGAACCTGCTTTCAAACGCGATCAAATTTTGCCGCCCGGGTGTTCCCGCCGAAATTGATATTTTTGCGGACGAACGCGACGGCTGGATTCGGCTCTATGTTCGGGATAACGGAATTGGGATTGACCCGGAGCACCATCAGCAGGTGTTTGGGATTTTCAGTCGATTGCACAGGGCCGGAGAATATCCCGGGACCGGAGTAGGACTGGCAATTGTGCAGAAAGCAGTCGAGCGGATGGAGGGTCGGGTCGGCGTCGAATCGCAGAAGGGTGAGGGCTGCCGGTTCTGGATAGAGCTGCGCAAGAGCTGCTGATCAAGCGGACACGCGCAAATATTGGACGAGTTCCTGAAACGAAGCTGATTTAACGAAATAGGTCGTGGCGCCAAGGTTGTAGGCGCGTTTCACATCGTTGGGCATATCTGAGGAGCTGAGGATGATAATCGGCAGCGTTTGCAACTCTGGATTGCCGCGCGCCCACTCCAAAACGTCGAACCCTGTTTTGCGCGGCATCTTCAGATCAAGGATCAAGACATCAGCCATCGGGAATTGATTGCGGTCGTGATATTTTCCTTTTCCTTGAAGCCATTCGATGGCGGCCTCACCGTCGTCGACCACATACAACTCGTGCGGCAAGGTCGCGCGGTTCAACGCCATTTTGAAGATGACAACGTCGTTGGGGTCGTCTTCTGCGTATAATATTTTTTTGCCACGGCTCATGTTAAGAATGGACGGTGGAAATGATAGCAATCAGTGACGGCGTGTGAAGACCGATTTTTCCCGCAGTCAAATATAGGTGAACGCACGAACCGAGGATGACAATGGCGAGCGGCGATGGTATGAATTGAGCCAGTGACTTCATGACAGCGAATGTATTTCGATATTCAAGCCGGGTAACGTATGCGCAGTGCACCGTGGGCAATCACATTTATTATGCGCGTTATCTCGATATTCTGGAGGCGGCGCGTGGAGAATTTGCGCGGGAGCTTGGGATGCCGCTGGGGATGTTGCAAGAGCAGGATACGATTTTTCCGGTGATCGGCGTGGAGATTTCTTACAAGTCGGCCGCGCGCTACGATGAAGTGCTGACGACGGAGGTCTGGGTGATGGAGTGTGGTGGTGTGCGGGTGAATTTCGGAGCGAGGATTTTGAAGGAGGATGGGACGGTGGTTGTCGAGGCAGTGACAAAACACGTTTGCACGACGCGGGATGAGAAACCGAAGAGGTTGCCGAAGGAGATTTTGGAGCGGCTCGAAACGCGAAAGCAGGTTTAACGATATGCCGCCCCTTGTATGTCTCCTTTTGCCATTTCTTGTAGCTTTAATCAGTGAATAGGAAACTGGCACTACGTTCCGGCCTGCAGGCCGGAATGTAGCGGCGCAGGCGTGATCGTTCGCCCCTTGGTCTCCCGATTGGGAAGCCCGTCCCGTAGCAGGATCCGCCTGTGCTTTTGCTCCGAACTCGAACCGTTGTTTGAGCGGCAATCCTTGAACGCTGCCTGCTCGTATATGCAAGAATGAGTCAGAACATTGCCATTATGAACCATATCCCTGCCGTCGTCTATTGTGGCCTGGACGTTTCCAAAGCCTCTCTCCAACTGGACTTCAACCACCGGATTCACGAGGATCCAAACACCGCGCCCGGCCACAAAACATTAGTTAAGCGGCTGGCTTCAGCGCCTGGCATTCATGTTATCTGTGAAGCCACGGGTGGCTACGAACGCGCCATCGTCGCTGCACTGCAAGAGGCAAACATTCCAGTCTCTGTCCTCAATCCTGCACGCGTCCGCCACTTCGCACGGGCACAAGGCAGGTTGGCCAAAACGGATCCCATTGATACCACTGTTCTGACCGCTTACGGAACAGCCTTCAAACCCGCCTCCACCCCTGCGGCCAGCGCCTCTCAAAAACGATTGGCAGAATTGAGCGCCCGTCGTGCTCAACTCATCGATTTGATCGTCATCGAGAAGAATCGAGCTCCGATGCATTTGCTTCCCGAAGTTGGAAAATTGGCCCGACAACTACTGCGTCAATTGGAGGCTCAAATCAAACACATCGATAAACTGCTGGCGCATCTTCTCAAAGAAGACGGCGTTCTAGCGGACCGTGCTCAACGTTTGGATGCTATCGCGGGAGTCGGCCTCCATACTGCGGTTATGGTGCTGGCTGAAATGCCAGAACTAGGCACCCTCAACCGCCGCCAGGCAGCGGCATTGGCTGGGCTGGCTCCAATCAATCGTGATAGCGGTACCTGGAATGGTCCCCGTTCGATTGGCGGCGGTCGCGCCAGTACCCGCAGAACTCTTTACATGGCCGCATTAACTGCCAGTCAATATAACAGACACCTAAAGCTCTTTTATCAACGGCTCAAAGACGCCGGCAAACCATCGAAAGTGGCCCTAACGGCTGTCATGAGAAAGTTGATCATCCTGATGAACCAAATCTTAAAAAACCCAAACTTCATCCTTGCCAGTTAACACCGTTGCTACGGGGTCTGCGATGCTACAAAGATGTCGCGCCTACGGCGCTGTCTAACCGAGAGCGGCGAATTGTTCGCGGCCTTCCATCAGATAGTCCAAATAATAGGACAGGCGCATTTTCATGTCGCCGCGTGGCACGATGGCGTCGATGACGCCGTGTTCCAAAAGAAATTCCGCGGTTTGGAAACCGGGCGGCAGTTCCGCCTGAGTGGTGTCTTTGATGACACGCGGACCGGCGAAGCCGATCATCGCGCCGGGTTCGGCGATGATTAAATCACCAACGCTGGCATAACTTGCCATAACGCCGGCATAGGTTGGATCGGTCAACACACTGATGTAGGGCAACCGGGCCTTCGCGTGATATGCGAGTGCGCCGCAGGTTTTCGCCATTTGCATCAGACTGAACATGCCTTCATACATGCGTGCGCCGCCGCTGGTGGAAAAAATAATTACGGGCAAACCTTTATCGGTGGCCGCTTCTATCATGCGCGTCAATTTTTCGCCGACGACTGAGCCCATCGAACCGCCGAGAAATCCAAAATCCATCACGCCAAGGCCGATACGGTGTTTGCCGATGCGACCAATGCCAGTGCAGACGGCGTCCTTGAGGCTGGTGCTCTTTTTGTAGGCCTCAAGCTTAGCAGTGTAGGGCGCGACGCCGGTGAACTTGAGCATGTCCACGGCTTCCATTTCGGCGTCCATTTCTTCGAATGAACATGTTTCGACGAGGGCGTGGATGCGTTCGCGCGCGGCGATTGTGAAATGGTAATTGCACTTGGGACAGACCTTAAGGTGCTCGTCGAGCTCCTTGTCGTAAATCATGCTGGCGCACTTTTTGCACTTCGTCCACAGGCCTTCGGGAATGTCCCGCTTTTTGGCCTTGGAAGTGGTCAGCTTCGGTTTTTTGACGAACTGAGTCGCAGCGGCATCTGTATGCGGCGTGAGTGCTGGGTCGACCGTCTCGAGTCCGAGGGTCTTCTTGTTAGTAAACGAAGATGTGGCCATGTATGATTTTAGACCTGCTGCGACTGCTACTGCAAAGTTAGGCGTTGGTAGCATAATGCATTACGGCGCAAACTCCACCTCTGCGTTTTAAACTTTTTGCAGAAGGCGTCAATAGCGGAAATTTGACGGCAGTTAAGCGCCACACGTTTAGAAGTGCAGATGTTTCACGGTCAGCCCTTTATTTTTCAGCTGGCGCAAGGAGTCGATGCCGATGCGCAGGTGGTTTTCGGCATATTCAGTGGTGACTTTTTGGTCGCTGGTTGTTGTTTTGACGCCTTCGGGGACCATGGGTTGGTCGGACACAAGGAGGAGTGCGCCCGTTGGGATTTCGTTGGCGAAGCCGGTGATGAAAATCGTCGCGGTCTCCATGTCGATGCCCATGCAACGGACACGGCGCAAATAACGTTTCAAAGCGATGTCATGTTCCCAGACGCGGCGGTTTGTGGTGTAAATTGTGCCCGTCCAATAATCGCGGCCGTAGTTGCGGATGGTGGTCGAAACAGCTTTTTGCAGGCTGAACGCGGGCAATGCGGGAACTTCGGGTGGAAAGTAGTCGTTGGAAGTTCCTTCGCCTCGAATGGCCGCGATGGGAAGGATAAGGTCGCCGAGTTTATTTTTTTGTTTGAGTCCACCGCATTTGCCAAGGAAGAGGACGGCTTTGGGTTCGACCGCGCTGACGAGGTCCATGACGGTGGCGGCGCTGGCACTGCCCATGCCGAAGTTGATAATGGTGATGCCGCCGGCAGTAGCGTTGGGCATCGGACGATCCATGCCGCGCACTTCGGTTTTGAAGCGCTTGGCGAACATGTGGACGTAATTGCTGAAGTTAACGAGGAGAATGTATTTGCCGAACTGGTCGACGGCCGTGCCGGTGTAGCGCGGGAGCCAGTTGTTTACGATTTCCGCTTTGGTTCTCATACTTTTCCGGAGAGTAACTCCCGGGACCGCTGATTAACAACGGCGTTTTAGACCGTGGTCAGCGCGATACGATGCTTCTTGCAGAGGGCTTCGACTTCTTCGCGGTCAAGCAAGAGAGTCATCCCGGGCTCGAAGGCCAGAACAGCAATGCCAGCTTCGGCGCAGACTTGAATCGTGCGCGCGCCAAGGCACGGGACGTCGAAACGAGTGTCGTGTCGGTCGCGAGCGACTTTGACAGCGACGGCACAGCGATCGTTACCGGAAAGTTCGCCGCCACGACGAAGGCAGTTGTCGGTTCCTTCAAAACCTTCGACGGCCAGGACTGCGCCGTCTTTGACAACGACGCTTTGGCCAATTTCCAGACGGCAGATTTCTTTGGCCATTTTGAGACCGAACGCCACGTCGGCGCGCTGTTCGTCGGAAAGTTTTGGACCGAAATGAAAGCCTTTGCCGGGCATGATCGGCCTGAGCCATGGAAGAGCTTCAACGACTTCGATGCCGTCTTTGCGCAATTCGTCGATAAGCGCGCCGAAAACGGTGTGCGCGTTTTTTTCTTTGATCTTCAGCAGCGCGGCCAAGGCGCGGAGGTCCGGACGGATGTCGAACAAGTTGCGCGGCGCGATCTGACCCAGCATAACGCAGCGGTTGATCTCTCGATCTTTAAAGGCGTCGATCATTTTCGAGAGTTGGCCGACTTTGAGCCAAACGATGTCGTCGACGAGTTTGGCGAGTTGGGGGTCGGTTTCGTTTTCGAAAGCAAGCGCGACAATGCGTTTGGCGCCCATCGCACGCGCCTGGCGCGCAAAGAGAAGAGGCAAACTGCGGTTCCCTGCAATAATCCCAATACTGTCTACAGCGGTCACTGTATAATACGCTATCGCGCAAAACGGTGTCCGGCAACGGGAAACAATCGGTTTAGTGGCGCGGGCCAGGCGCGGCGCGACACGCCCTACCCAGTGGTCGTCCGTTTGCATATTGACGGCGGGCGCGTTGAACTTAGTATTTCGCCAGTCAATTACAGTCGAGTCCACGTGTTCAAAATCTCAACAGCTCTGCTTTTCGCCAGCGTTGTCGTCGCCAGTGCCGCTGCGGGCGAGCGCGAAGTCATCAACGGTCCGGCGTATTCGCATTTTCACCTGACGCTGGAGGATGGCTGGCGCACGGAAGTGGTCGCCCCGTTTTTTTATACGCAGAAGGTTGAAACTGAGCACTTGTGGGGCATTCCGCCGTTGTTTGCCCAGTGGAGGGATGATGCGGTAGAGGCTTCGGAAACGGATTATTTGTATCCGATGCTGACGATTCGTTGGTTTGGGAAGAATTATCGTTGGCAGTTTTTCCAATTATTCAGCTTTGCGGGCGGGCCGACCCAGGAAGATGTGCCGAAGAGACGGTTCACGTTGTTCCCGATTTATTTCCAGCAACGGTCGCCGGATACGAACCTGAATTATACCGCCTTCGTGCCTTTTTATGGGCATTTGGTGAACCGGTTGTTTCGCGATGACATTCGGTTTGTCATGTTCCCATTCTATTCCAAAACGCGGAAGAGGGACATCGTGGTGGAAAATTATCTCTATCCATTCGGTGATGTGCGCCACGGCAATAACATGCACGGATGGCAGGTCTGGCCGTTCTATGGACACGATGTTAAAGGGCTAACTTATCAAACGAATGCACTTGATGAAGTGGAGAAAATCGGCGGCTACGATCACAAAGTTATTATGTGGCCGTTTTATTTTCGGGATGAGATGGGAATTGGGACAGATGATCCTGAGCATCGGGTCACGTTTTTTCCGTTTTACAGTAAGCTGCGCTCGCCGAAGCGCGATTCGACGTCGTGGGGTTGGCCGTTTGGTCACACGCTGACCGATGACCGGGCGGCAGGTTTTCAGGAAAGTGATTGGTTTTGGCCGCTCTATGTTCGCGCCGATGGCAGCAAAAGAATTCGTCGCGTTTGGCCCATTTACAGTCATGCCTCGAACACGAATGGGGTGGAAAGCCATTGGTATGGCTTCATCGTTTGGAAAAAAACCCGTATAAAATCTGAACCGCTCGATCGTCAGCGCATGCGTGTGCTCTATTTCCTCTATTCCGATATCACCGAGAAAAACACAAAAACGGCAGAGGAATATCATCGCGTCGATTTCTGGCCGTTCTACACCTATCGCAGAGACATGGAGGGACGCAGCTATTTGCAAGTACTATCGATCATTGAACCGCTGTTGCCGAATAACACGAGCGTGGTGCGCGAGTATTCCCCTGTATACTCGTTGTGGCGCGCGGAGGAAAATCCGAAGACGGGCATGAAGACGAAGTCGCTGCTGTGGAACCTATATCGGCGTGAAGTTCAGACAAAGCCGAGTTTGGAAAGTGATTCGAAGCAATTGGTTGTTTCGAGCAAGGTCTCGTTCTTTTTTGGACTGTTTCAATATCGATCGAACCTGGAGGGCCATAGCACGCGGCTGTTTTACATTCCTATGAGCAAAGAACACAAAAACGAAGGTCGAAGATGACATTCGAGCTGGTATCTCCTAAGTTTTAGCTTCGAGATTGTATGTTTTACAACATCGGACAAATCATATTGCTTTTCTGGCGCACGATCCAGGCGCTCCCCAACGCCTGGCTTGAGCGTAAGAAGGTGTATGACCAGCTTTTCGAAATCGGCAATGCGAGCTTGCTGATGGTTTGCATTTTGTCCTTGTTCATCGGCGGCGAACTGGCGTTGGAAACCGGGCCTACGTTGGTCGAGCGCGGATTGTCCGGGGTGCTTGGGCGCATGGTCGGTTTGTCCATGTGTAAAGAGTTTGGACCGGTGATGATGGCGATTTTGATCGCCGGCCGAATTGGGTCGGCCATGGCGGCGGAAATCGGGTCGATGCGCGTCTACCAGGAAATCGACGCGTTGCGCACTATGAATATCAGTCCGGTTAACTATCTGGTGATGCCGCGTTTGATTGCGATGGTGATCGCGTTACCGGCACTGGTGATTTTTTCAATCCCGGTCGGCTGGCTTGGTGGCGCGTTGGTCTCGACGTTCAACTCCAGCATCTCCGTTCCTGTGGAATCGTTCTTCCACGATTTGCGCGAAGGCATCGGAGTGTCGGATGTCGTGCACGGATTGGTGAAAGCATTCGTGTTCGCGATTGCGATTGGTCTGATTTCCTGCCATCAGGGATTGGTGACTATCGGCGGACCGCGAGGGATTGGACGTAGCGTGACCAAAGCGGTCGTAAACTCGATTGTCGTGATACTTATTCTCGACTATTTCGTGACACGATTCCTGATTTATTTTCAATAGATGAGCGTGCTTCAACAGAGCGAAGGAAATGTGAGCGTGGCCGTGCGCGATTTGCGCAAGAGCTTCAATGGGCAGGAAGTGCTCAAAGGGATTTCGTTCGAAGTGAAGCCCGGTGAAACATTCGTCATCATGGGCCCGAGCGGTAGTGGAAAGAGCGTGCTGCTCAAACATATTATCGGCCTGGAAGACCCAAATTCGGGCGAGATTTTGATTGCGGGCCAGTCGGTGCATGGGTCCGAGGTTTTGAACCATTACCGGGTCGCGATGGTTTTCCAATCGGGCGCTTTGCTCAAATCATTGACTGTCGGCGAAAACGTCGGCCTTTATCTGGCGGAACATCGGCTGAAGGAACCAGATGAAATTGCGCGGATTGTCGCGGAGAAACTCGAGGCCGTTGGATTGAAAGGGCTGGAAGATCGTTCGCCGAGTGAGCTCTCTGGCGGCATGCAAAAGCGCGTCGCAATTGCGCGCGCCTTGGTCGTCGATCCGCAACTGGTGCTCTTTGACGAACCGACTTCTGAACTGGATCCCTTAATGTCCGTGAACGTTGGCGAACAAATCATGTTGATGCGTGAGCGTTTGCATCCGACGATTCTGGTCGTGACGCACGACCGTGATTCGCCTTTGGCGTCGCCGACCGAATTGCGATGATTGACGAAGGGAAGATCCGATTTATCGGCACGCCAGACGAGGTGAAACACTCGCGCGATCCGATGTTGCAAAAATTTATTCACGCTGAATTGACCAATACTTAACCAAAGCAGAACCATGAAAGAATCACTCGAAACACGGATAGGCGTATTTGTCGCCTTCGCGTTGGTCGTCATTCTGATTATCCTCGAGTCCGTCGGCGGATTCGCGTTTTTCAAGCAAGGCTACAAGCTGCACGCCCTCTTCAAAAACGTGCAGGAACTCAAGCCCGGCGCCGAAGTGCGCATGGCCGGCGTGCGCGTCGGCAATGTGCAAAGCATATTGCTTACGAACTCTGAAGTGCTCGTGACCATGAACCTGAACAAGGAATTGGAAAAGAATGGGCAGGTTAAGACAGACAGCAAAGCGGCGGTGAAATTCGCCGGCTTGCTCGGTCAAAATTTTGTATCGATCGATTTCGGAACTCCTGGCGGTGTGCCTGCGGCGAACAACGCCTATTTACAGGTGCAGGAACAAGCCGACTTGAGCCAGTTGATGAACAAGTTGGATGACGTGGCCACCGGCGTGCAGAACCTGACAAAGAGTTTCAGTGGTGAAAGTATTGAGAAACTCATTGGACCGCTAACCGATTTCGTCAAACACAACGACGCCACGCTGACCGCGACCATCGGCAACATGAAAACTGTTTCCGATCGTATCGCGCGGGGCGAAGGCACTATCGGCAAATTGATTAATGAAGACGCGCTCTACAACACATCGTTGAACACCATCAGCAACTTCCAAAACACCGCCACCGATGTTCGCGACGGCGTTCAACAAGCGCGCTTGTTATTAACCAACGCGAACGAAGTCGTCGCCACCGTCAATAGTGGCCAGGGCACGGTCGGCAAGTTCATCAAGGACGACAAAGTTTATCGGGAAGCGGAAGGTTCACTGACGAACCTGCACCAGATTCTTCTCAAGATTAACCATGGCCAAGGCTCGGTCGGAAAATTATTGAACGACGAAAGTTTGCTGAAGAACGTGAAGCTGTCGTTGCAGAAGCTCGACAAAGCGACCGAGTCTCTCGAAGACACTGGTCCGCTCAGCGTGATCGGGACGATGGTTAACAGCCTGTTCTAAGAATTTGTTTAGCCGAAGATCGAACGCTGAGGAAACACAGACTCGTTTTTTATATCCGTGTTTGATCCGTGCAATCGATGACCCTAAAGCGGCGCTATACTCGTTCTGCTTTAGATTTCTCTGCCGCCATCCCCGCAGCATTCGGAGACTGATCGTTCTGGCGATTCGTTGCAATAACAAATCCGGCGATCAGAATCAAAGCCCCCCACCCTGCTAAGGTCACATATAAGCTGCCTTCCGGCGGACGGAACTTCCATTCCACGGTGTGTTGGCCTTTCTCGAGGTAAACGCCCTTCATCAGATAATTGCATTGCAGGAGTGGCATTTGTTTATTGTCGACCCATACCTGCCAATGCGGGCTCCAACGTTCGTTAAGCAGCAGGACTGACCCCACATTGGCGTTCGCCTGCATTTTGATGTACTTGGGGTGATAATCCTCGATCTTGACCGTGCCAGCATCGATCTGAGCGGATGGCTTGGCCGCAACAGGCGTTTCTTTTGCAACGATTACCGTCTTTTGCGGGTCGAAACCTGGCGACTTCAGGGTTGCCAAAGTTGACTCAGTCGTATCGCCGCTTTGCCAATTGGAAAAGAGCTTCACGCGCGGCAAGGTGTTGGTGTATTCAACGAGCGCGAATTCACCGTCATCGGCGATTTCCATGCTCAAATCGGCTGAAGTCGTCGGAAAAGTAACACCCGGCCCCGGCACAACATTCAAGCGCGCGCGCACCTGGAATGCATTTCCTGACGGATCAAGGCCTTGAAGAGATGGGCCGCCTTGATAAAGCGATTGCTTCAAAAAACCACCCCAGCAAAAGATGTAGCGAGTATTCGTGAGCTGCCATAAACGCGCGCAGACTTGCAACTCAGCGGACGTCCTGGGCATGAACGCCTGCGCCATGTTGTTGTCCATTTCCGCCGTGCGCGGGGCCTGGATGATATCTATCGCCTGGATGTTGTAATAAGGGAATTGGTTCTGCAGCCATTCATTGCAAACCGCGTAAAAATTGTTGTCATACGGTTTGCGCGGAGCCGGACATGACGTGATGTCGTAATGCCCAAACGGCATCAATTTCGCCGTCGATTTCTTTTCGTATGCGTCTTTGCGCAAGAAATCCAGCACCGGATTCAACGCGTATTTCTCTTTGTAATTGTAATACTTTAACCAGTAGCGGTCGGCGCGACCGACGTCACAGAGAAGTAAAACGCCCATTGCAATCCACGCCCATTTCGCCTGTTTGCCCGTCCAAATGCCCCGAATGATGAGCGCCAGGATACCGACCGACGCGCTTAGGAAGAACACAAACCAAATCACTTCGCCAACACAGAAGGACGCCAACTGCGACTCCGATCCGGAAACAACGCCACTCAACGTGAGATAATGCACCAAGTCGTCCTTTTTCGACACAAGGACGAACAAACCGAAGATCGAAATGATCACCGTACCAACCCAGAAATAGAGCCAGCGCTTTTCAAATTGACCAAATGCACGCACCGGTCCGCGCAAATAATTGCGCCAAATCGCTTCTGCTCCGTAAGCATTAAGAATCAGCACACAGACGAAAAATGGATGCAGAAACTTGATCGGATTACGGGTGGTTGAGAAGTAGGGCAACTCGAACACAAAACTGTAGAGAAAAGCGTGTCGTCCGAATGCCAAAATCAGCGATAGCAAAGCAGCCCCCGTCCAGAACCAAACAAGTCGTTTCTCCACCTGAGAGAATGGCCCGCCGGATCGACGGAACGAGTTTACCGCGGCGAAGCCAGCCAGCATCATGACCAGCAATCCCGCGTAATCTCCTGAGCCGATATGCCTGCGATAACCGCCAAAACTGCGCATCTCCTCGTCTGCTTGCCGACGGAGCCCCGGGTCCGGACTGCCGCGCAATTCGCGAATTGCCGTTAAACCGAAATCCTCGCCAATTCGTCCCCAATAAGCGCTCGACTTGTCCGGTCCATCGACATTTTCATACATGTGATAGCCCATTAAACCAGGGATAAAGAGCCGGAGCGTTTCAAGTTTCGGAAAACTCCATTGGGTGCAAAATGACCAACGACGCGCTTTCTCTTGTTTGGCTTGTTCAACTTCCTCGGGCGTTTGTGCTTTCGAACTTTGTTGTTTGGCTCCAGTGACGCCTTGAATTTGCGTGCCAATTAGAGTGCTAATCGTAAAGAACGAAAGCAGCGCTGAAAAGCCAACCACGAGTGCGGCGGTAATTCCAATCTTAACAATCCGTCGCGGTGGTGCCTCATCGCTCGAAAACCAGCCCGAGAAAACAATAAATACCCCAATGTAAATACTTAGGATAGCACCGCTGTCGAACCCTTCCATGATAACAATGCCGACGGCCCCCCCCGCCAATAAAGCTCGAGCCCAAAACTGCCGTATAGCACCCGTTGTTAATGCAGCCAATGCCAGGAAAGCGCAGCCAGCAGCGATATTCCAGACATTCAACCCCCAGGCGGCCAGTGAGAAGAAGTGCATGTTCAGGCCAACCGCAAACGCGCCGAAAATGCAAACTGCTGGATTGAATTTCAGCTGTCGAAAATAAACCCATGCGCAGAACCCCAGGAACAAGAGTGATAAGAATGGAACATACTTCACATATAATTCGGGCCCGAGAATCGCCAGGCTCAACGTGCTGATGCGGGGCGCTTCACCAACTCCTTCCGCCCCGACCCAGTTTAAATCACTCCACTGCCCCGCCATTGTGTCCGGAACCCTGTTCTGATCGGCCTTGTAATACCCAAGCGGAGCGTCGTTATCAAAAATCATCTGCGACGGATTGAAAAACGGCAGCGCCGCGTGATTGCCCGCAGGCATAAACGCCGGCAAATTGAAAACAATCGCCAGAGCCGCACCTATAACGAGCAGGAGTAGCAACCATTGCTTCTTAAATCCATCAGGTAGATTCATGGGCTTTAAAGATAGGTAGGTAGACACAGAAACCAATAGAGAAGTTCAAACAAGCCGCAACTTTGGGATCGCCTGCGTAGACGACTTCGGTAGCAGCCTCGCGTTAAGCGCGCTACAATGGTGCCCCAGTCCGCCTGCCCGGAAGCGTCGCCTTTGTCTCTGCTCGGGAGCGGCTATTTCGGCCCGGACGCCAATGGCTGAAAGCAAAACGTGTTAACTCCGATTGGCACAAGTTGATAACCCAACCCGGCAATCTTCTCGGTCACTTCCGATCGTTCCGGTTGCGTCATCAGGCTATGCTCGAACACGATGATCTTTGGCTTAACCTTTGCCAAAAATGGCATCGCATTCTTCAGCACTTCGTAATCCATCTTCTCCACGTCGATGACGAACACGTCGAACCGATCGCCCTCTTTGAACAAACTCCAAAGCGTGTCCAGAGTGTAGCAGGGCACATCAATCGTGTTGACCTTGCCTTTAAACCCAAACCCGCTTTGCGTGAGGTTGTCTTTGTATTTGGAAGAAATTAGAGACGCATGCTCCTCTTCGTCATTGTCGAAAACTGCCAATTTCAAAGTGCCATTTTCTGTCCCCACTGCACAATTCATAGTCTTGAAACTTTTCACGCCGGCGTCGCGGTAATTTTTTTCGAGACTCGCCATGCATTGCGGCAACGGTTCGACCAAAAACATGCGGCAATTCGCCCGCCCCATCACTGACGGTCTGACAAAGTCGTGCAAAAGCCCGTCGTTTGCTCCCAGCTGCAGGAACTTGAACTCCTCGCCGGCCTTGAACTGTGCGTCCAGCAACAATCTCATGAGCGCGGTTTCAGATGGAGTATCCATCGTCAGCGCCTGCTCCAATCGAATAACCGCAAGCCCCATTTTTTTGAAGATTGGCGAGACCATACGAGGTATTTGGAGCGTCCTCAAAACTTTAATGGCCAAATCCTGACTGTTCATTTTTTATTTTTTTGTGGGAAGCGTTTACGCCCGTTCTACTCGGTCACCATGCTCAGGCGGCTCGTTCAAAAAGGATATCGTAACAAGATCCAACCCCCGGTTTTGATGCAAAACAATCCTTCCGTCGGACCACAAAACCCCAATCGCGCATTGCCACCACAAGCGTTTCCGCAGTGCATGATCCCTTGTAAATTTCGAAGTCGGCAGCCTCGGTTTGAACGAACCGCATTCCCTTAAGCACAGAGGCGGATCCTTTGAGAACAACCAGTTCGGCACCTTGGACATCCAAAATGAGAGCGTCAAATTCCGACGGCGAAAGCTTCAGTTCAGATAAAACCGAGACAAGAGTCTTGCTTTTAAGCCGAATCGTTTCAGACATCTTCACTTCAGGCCAGAACTCTTTATGATCTTTGAAATCATAGATAGAACTGGAAGCACCGTTGTTTGAAACTTTGAAATCGTAAAATTCCCCATCTTTGTCGGTCAACAGGGCATTGGTCGCGATTTGATTTTTATAACCGCGGATATTTTGCTGCAACGTTTCAAAAACTCGAGGCATCGCCTCAATCCATAACACCCGGAGACCTCGTCGCGAATAGAGCATTCGCTCCTCACCAGTGTGCCCTCCAATATGAATCACCCCTTTGCAACTCTTAAGGAAATCATCGGCGGCTCCCCCAAAATACGCCTTTTTCAAGGGGAGAGCGGACTGGAGCAGCCCCAATTTTCCCAAAGTAGTTTCCCCCATTCTCCTTATTGTATTAACAATCATATCGGTTATTTCGACCGGCCGTAAGGGGAAATCTTATACTCGGAAGAGGGTTCTTTCCAGTTTTTTGTTCGACGCTCCACCTCCTGCCACGAGTGTATGGGTGTCTCCAGCAAACTGTCTTGCCGAACAAACGAAACAAAGCCATTCTTGCCGCTCTTTATGAGTATTGAAAAATTGGCGATTGACGGTGGTTCCAAAGCCGTCGTCGATAAACTTCCCCACTGGCCTTCCTTCGATGAAAAGGCCATCAAATCCGTCGAAGAAACTCTCCGATCCGGCAAAGTGAATTATTGGACGGGCAAAAAGGGTATGGAGTTCGAGAAGCGCTTCGCCGAATGGCAAGGCA
Source organism: uncultured Verrucomicrobiae bacterium (assembly GCA_963702845.1). Lineage (GTDB taxonomy): Bacteria > Verrucomicrobiota > Verrucomicrobiia > Limisphaerales > Palsa-1400 > JAICXV01. The sequence continues at coordinate 4,409,378 of OY969763.1, forward strand.
GCAAATACGCCATCAGCGTGGCCACCGGCACGGCTGCGTTACACGTCGGATTGAGCGTGCTCGGCATTGGACCCGGCGACGAAGTCATCGTCCCCAGCTACACATTCATTGCGAGTAGCTTTTCAATTGTCCAATCCGGCGCTATCCCCCGTTTCGCCGACGTCAATCTCGAAGACCATTGCATCAGCATCGAATCGGCTGAGAAGTTGGTCAACGAACGGACCCGCGCCATCATGCCAGTGCACCTCTACGGTAACGTCGCTGACATGGATAAAGTCCGAGCCTTCGCCAAGAAGCACAATCTTTTCGTCATCGAAGACAATGCCGAAGCCTTCGGCGGCGTCTACAAAGGCAAGAAAACCGGCTCGCTCGGTGACATCGCCGGCTGCAGCTTTTGCCAAAGCAAAACCTTCACCACTGGCGGTGAAGGCGGCATGGTCACCACCGATAATGAAGACCTCGCGTGGCAGGCCCGCAGCTTCCGCGATCACGGTTACGACGTCAAAGACCGTCTCAACCTGCTCGAGATGGAGCAGAAACTTTCCTACATCCACAACCGCATCGGCTGGAATTATCGCATGACCGAAATGCAATCCGCCATCGGCCTCGCCGAAATGGATCGCATGGACAACTGGAACATGCCGCGCCGCCGCAAGAACGCGCACATCATCATCGATGCGATCAAAGATTTGCCGCAGGTGAAGATTAAACCAATCGACACGCCCGATCGTCAGAACGGCTGGTTCGTCATGGCCTTCTCGCTCGATATCGAGAACATGAAGTGCGATATCAATCACTTCGTCAAAGCCGCCGGTGCAGAAGGCGCGCCCTGCTGGAAAGTGTTCTGGCCCCAATGCCACACCGAACGCGCATTCAAAGAAAAGAACGCCTTCGGCCGCTCCGGTTTTCCCTTCAAATCAAAGGAATACACAAATCCAAAGAGCGTCGCCTACGATGATGTCGAAATCCCGAACGCCTTGTGGCACCAGGACCACACTTTCACGTGCTTCGCCTACCCAACTTACGAACCCCATCACTGCGAACAAATCGGCGCAGCGTTGCGCAAAGTCATTCAAGCGTACGCAAAGTGATGAGCGCAAAAATCAAATGGGGCGTCATCGGTTCCGCCGGCATCGCTCGTCGTCGAACGATTCCTGAAGGCATCGTGCGCGCGGAAAACGCGACGCTCACGGCGGTCTATAATCCAACCCAAAGCAAAAACGCAGAAGTCGCAACGCAATTCAATGCCCGCGCCTGCAAGTCGATCAAACAGCTTTTGAGCGGCGATGTTGATGCGGTGTATATCGCCTCGCCACCGGACGTTCACCTGAAACAAGTCATCGCCTGCGCGAAAGCCGGCAAGCATGTGCTTTGCGAAAAGCCACTCGGCATGAACGTTAAACAAGTCGAGAAGATGATTAACGTTTGCAAAGAGGCCAACGTCCGACTCGGCACAGCGTTGATGATGCGTTTCCATTCGCAGCACCAAGCCGCGCTGCAATTGATCAAAGACGGCAAGCTGGGCAAACCGGTTCACGGTCGCGCACAACTTGCCTTCTGGTACCCACCAATCGAAAACGCCTGGCGTCAGGATCCAAAACGCGGCGGCGGTGGCGCGCTAATGGATGTGGGCGGTCATTGCATTGATTTGTTGGAAATGTTTTTTGGCCCGGTGCGCTCGGTGAGTTGTTACATCAACAACACCGTTCACAATTACGCCAGCGAAGATGCGGCTGTCACAAACTTGATGTTCGAAAATGGCGCGATGGGAATGGTCGATACATTTTTCTGCATTCCCGACGAAGCGAGCAAGAACGCTTTGGAACTCTACGGCTCACTCGGCGCGATCCACGCCACCGGCACCCTCGGCCAGGGCGAAGCTGGCGACATGACGGCAACGCTGAAGAATGAAGCTTCCGGTTGTGAAACGCTCAAAATCGCTCCAGAACCCGTAAACACGTACCGCGCCGAGATCGAAGAGTTCAGCAATGCGATTCTGCAAAACCGCGAACCTTCGTGCAGCGCCGAAATCGGCCTGCGCAGCCAAAAGATTTTGGCCGCCTGCTACAAGTCGGCCAAAACCGGCAAGTCGATCACGATCGCGTAAAAGTCTGAATTTGCCGAGCGCCCCCCTGCCCCATACATTGTCGCCATGTTCGACACATTAAGCTCCAAGCTGCAGAACGCGTTTCGCAATCTGCGCGGCCTGGGAAAAATTTCGGAAGACAACGTCGCCGATGCCTTGCGCGACGTGCGCATGGCGCTGCTTGAAGCCGACGTGAATTTCAAGGTCGCCCGCGATTTCATCGAGCGCGTCAAAGGCAAATCGCTTGGCGCTGAAGTCGTGCAGAGCGTCCAACCGGGACAACAGATCGTCAAAATCATCCACGACGAACTGGTTGACCTGCTCGGCTCGCAGAACGCCGGCGCCAATCTAGCTGGAAATCCGGCCTGTGTGATGATGGTCGGTTTGCACGGTGCCGGTAAAACAACATCGAGCGCGAAACTGGCCCGCTTGCTTCTAAAGCAAGGTCGCACTCCGTTACTCGTCGCCGCAGACGTTTATCGTCCAGCGGCTATGGACCAGCTGGAGACACTCGGCAAGCAAATCGACATCCCGGTGTTCGTTCGTCAGGGGGAGAAGGATGTTCTAAAAATTGCTCGTGAAGCTCTCGAACTCGCGCGTTCAACCAATCGCAACACACTGATTTTCGATACCGCGGGACGTTTGCAAATTGACGAACCACTCGTGCAAGAGCTCGTTCGTTTGCGCGATCTGGTCAAGCCACAGGAAATCCTGCTCGTGCTCGACGCTGCCACCGGTCAGGAAGCTGTCAACGTCGCCACCCATTTCGATCAAGCCCTCAACATCACCGGATCGATTCTGACAAAACTCGACGGCGACGCCCGTGGCGGCGCGGCGTTGAGCATGAAATCCGTTACCGGCAAGCCGATCAAATTCGCCGGTGTTGGTGAAAAGCTCGATGAGTTCGAACCGTTTCATCCTGAGCGCATGGCCTCGCGCATTCTCGGCATGGGCGACGTTGTCAGCCTGGTCGAACGCGCGGCTGAAGCCGTGGACATCGACGATGCCAAGCGCATGGAAGAAAAGATGCGCAAGGGCCAGTTCACGCTCGAAGACTTTTTGGACAACTTGCGCCAGATGAAAAAGCTTGGGCCGCTTGAATCAATCGTCGGTATGTTGCCCGGCGGATCGGAAATGATCAAAGGCCAGGACATGGGCAAAGAAGAAAAGAAATTTCGCCGCATGGAAGGGATCATTTGCGGCATGACGTTGAAGGAGCGTCGCAATCCACAAATCCTCAATGCCAAACGCCGCATCCGCATCGCCAAAGGCAGCGGCGTGACTGTCGCCGAAGTCAACAACCTGCTTAATCAATTTGGCCAAATGCAGCAGATGATGAAAAAGATGGGCAAGATGCAGAAGATGATGGCCAAGATGGGCGGCGGTATTCCCGGGATGTTTAAAGGCTGATGTACATAGTCAGCGCTTCGGCAGAACTGCACCCTAACGCGACAAACCTCAAGCAGCTTTTCGGCGCTTGGAGTGTGCGTGTGCGTGTTCCTTCTTCGCGCTCGGTTTTTTGTTCGCCTGGTTCAAGCTCTGTTGCAATACAGACACGAGATCGATGACTTTAGTCGGCTTCGGACGAGCGCCTTTTTCAACCGGCAACTCTTTCCCACCCGCGGCAACCTTCTCCTCAATCAATTTCAGGAGCGCCTGTTTATATTCATCGTGATACTTCCCCGGCTCCCATTTGTCGCTCATGCCTTCGATCAAGCTGCCCGCCATTGTCATTTCCTTTTTGCCGACCTGCACCTTATCAGGAATCGGCAATTCCTTGACCTCCGCCAATTCATCTGGAAAATGCATCAACTCAAGAACCAGCGTCTGTCCATTCGGCTTCACCGCCGCCAAATGTTCACGCGTGCGGATAGAAACTTTCGCGATGCCCACCTTGCCTGACTCCTTCAAAGCATCCCGCAACAACGCATACCCTTTCTCGCCGCCTTTTTCGGGCGCGAGATAATAAGGCTCGTCGAAAAACATCGGATCAATTTCATCCAAGTCCACAAATTCCCGGATATCTACCATCTGGTTGCTCTTGATATTCACGCGTTCGAAATCTTTATCGTCGAGCACCACGTATTGGCCCTTTTCGTATTCGTAACCTTTAACGATGTGTTCCCACGGAACTTCCTTTTGATCCACCTCCGCGATGCGCTTGTAACGGATCGGACTCTGGTCGCTGTCGCGCAGCATGTGAAATTTTATTTCGTTGCGTCCGCGCGTGGCGGTGTAGAGCCCTACGGGAATGTTAACGAGCCCAAAGCTGATTGCACCCTTCCAGATTGCACGCATGTTACCGTAATTTCTGTCGCATCAGCGTGTGGTGCAGCCTGAAACATTTACCGGCAAATCACCTGACGCGGAATTGACACAGTTCGCAGAACCAATGAACATCGCCAAATGTTCCTAGCCTCGAGCAAACTTCTCTTTCGTTCTTCCGTGTGCGCTTTGGTCACGTTGTGCGCCACCGTCGCCAGCGCCCACAATACCCTTCTGCCGCAACCACAGCAGGTGCAATTCGATGACGGCACAATTTCCGTCAGCAAACTATCTATCCGTTACGCGATGAAACCGGATGCAGAGGATAAGTTCGCCGCGGACGAATTGGCGACGCGCTTGGGTAAAATTACAGGAACGGAATTTCCCTCGAAGAACCATGGCGCGCAAACGATCACATTACGTCGCACAGGCCAGGGCTCACCAGTTCCAATAAACAACGAATCGGTCGGCCCGAACTCACGCGAGGCCTACACGCTCAGTGTCAGCAAGAACGGCGCTGAAATTACCGCAGCAACGTCGGCCGGGCTTTATTACGGCGTTCAAACGTTAGTCCAACTCGTGGAGGACGCGGGTGGCAATGCCGTTTTACCATTTGTGCAGATTCATGATTGGCCGACTCTCGCTTACCGCGGGATGATGGGCGATTTCAGCGAAGGCGAATTGCTACGCGTTTCCGAGGTGGAGCGCCAGCTCGACACCCTCGCCCGATTCAAGGCCAACCAATATTACTTTTATTCTGAAGCCAGCATCGAGTTCGATGGCTATGAAGCGGTCAATCCTCTTGGCCGCTACTCCAAGGAAGACGTCCGCCACGTCATCGAATACGCGCGAAAACGCCACATCGACGTCATTCCTTGCATGGAACTCTACGGGCACATGCACAACTTGTTCCGTTACGAGAAATTTGCCGATCTCGGTCTGCCGCGTTACGGCGGCGAGTTCGACCCGCGCAACCCGAAGATCTACGCCGTGATCGACAACTGGATCGAGCAGACGGCAAAACTCTTTCCGAGCGAATGGTATCACGTCGGGTTCGATGAGCCGTGGTCGCTCGGAAAAATCGGCGTCGTTCCCGGCAAAGATCCCTTCAAAACCTTTATGGACGTGCTGAACCACGTTTCTGAGAAGGCCCAGTCACACGGCAAGCGCGTCCTGTTTTGGGCCGACATCAACGAAGGCGCGAGCACTTTGTCGAAACATCCCGAGCTGATTAAAGCCATCCCGAACGGTGTCATCGCCTGCCCGTGGGTCTATGATCCGCACGACGATTATACACCTTGGGTCGAGCCACTGGCCAAAGTCAACGCGCCGACCATGGTCGCACCCGGCGTTTGGGCGTGGAACGAAATCTTTCCCGACTTCCACAAATCCTTTTTCAATATCAACGAGCTGATCGCGACGGGCCGTAAATTCCACACCCTCGGCGTCATCAATACGACGTGGACCGACAGCCGCCAGACTATTTACCGCCTGCAATTGCCGGGAATTGCTTTCGGCGCAGCAGCGTCGTGGCAAGCAGAGCGCGTAAACACCAACACGTTCTTTGCAGTCTATTGCTCCAACACCTATCCACCATCTGTTGCAGGCGAGGTTGCTCCAGCGCTCGAACAACTCTCCACCGTCGAAGAAATTTTCGAGAAAGTTTTGGCGACCACATCGCAATCCGCTTTTTGGGCGGATCCACTCGCCCCAGGCCAACTCAAGAAGATCAAGGCGGGGGAACGAGAGTTGCGTCGTGCCCGCTTGCTCGCTGAAGCTGCCCAGAAACACCTGCAGCGCGCCATGGCGGCCTCAAACGATCCGACGCTCCACTCCTATCTCGTTTCCGCGCACATGTGTGATTACCTCGGCATGAAATGCCTGTATGCGCTCGAATGGTCCGATTACTTCCAGCAGTTAAAGGAAAATCCGACGAAGGAACTGGTCTCGCTTTACATCGGTAACCAGATGAATTCGACCACCTATGGGATGATCGGCGACCTGCAGGAATTCATCAGCGAGACTCGCGGCCAATATCGCGATGCCTGGCTCGATGAAGCCACGCCCTTCCGGCTGCAAAGCGCGCTCTATCGTTGGGACAACGAATGGCAATACTGGAACAGCGTGCGTCGCCTCGTTATCGAGAAGGTCCTGCATAGTTGGAAACCTGGCGAACCTTTCCCGCCACTTGAAACAATCCACCCCAAGCACGACAAGGAATAAGTGGTCGCGCAGCTTACGTCAAAAATATCACGGGAAAGTTGCATCTTCCTGCAACTTGTCGCTCCATCCTGCATTTTGTTGCATTTTTGGTGCAGATTAGTTGCAGTTTTTACGCATTTTCAAAGAACATCTCGGAGAAAGTTGCACTATTTTGGCGATCCCCGATGCTGGCATGCACCGGCGGCTAAGGGAATTATAGTTGTGAAGCAACGTTGTGTCAATCGCTTGTAGTATTTGCGGTTGGTTTCGGGCTTCCGACGCACACACATCTGTCGGCTGTGGTTATTCTACGGCCATTTGTCGTGCGAAGTTACTGCGGACGTGGACGATCCGCACCCCAAAAAAATGCGCCCCGGTTTTCACCGGGGCGCAAATGGTTTTTTTAGCCTAAGGCTAAGTTAGTTAATATCTCCACCTTGATTGATGCCATCAAAGATGTTGTTCAAGGCATTCGCAACACGCCGATGACCACGGGCACTTGGCTTGCGCCGCCGCCAACAGTTGCGCGACGGTGTAGTTGGTGTTGTTGGTCAGGCCGAGCGCCGTTCCATTGGAACCAACGTTAAAGGTCTTGGTGCCAGTGCCGCCAGGGCTGACGTTGAAACCATAAGGACCGGCCTTCGTGCCGCCAGACAGCGTCGTGCTGGTGACATAATCAGCCAGCGCGCCAGCCATTACCTGGGCAATGGTCTTCGGGCTAGTCCCGTTGAAGTAAGTAACGAACTGCGCAGCGACTGTTTTATTGTTCTTGCCTAGGAGATTACCAAACAAGCACGGATAATTCGTCGCCAAATAGTTGCCGAGACCCGGCGAGGGCATTGCACAGATTAGCGCCTGACCGTTCTTATTCTGCCAGAAACCGATCGTCGCGGTATCACCATGGCCGAGCGGGCAGTTCGCGTTCGGGCGGACAATGACCTTGAAGTATTTAGTGGTGTGGTTGCCACAACTGTCAGTCGCCGTTGCCGTGACAGTGTTCGTGCCAACGCAGAATTGGCTGCCGGACACTGGCGAGTAGGTGATTGTCACGCTGCCGCAATCATCCGTCGCGGACGCCGAGAACGTCACAGCCGTGCAAGTCGCGTTGCAAACATAGTTGGTGACGTCTTGCACTGTCAGACTCGGCGGTGTCGAATTGACCGTCCAGGTGATGTGTTGGACGCAGGTCGACTGATTGGTGCAACCATCAGTCGCCACATAGGTGATCGTGCGGGTGCGGCCGCAGCCACTGGAGCTGTCCACATACGAGTTGGTGACCGTCACGCTGCCGCAATCATCATACGCCGAAATCAAGCTGTTGGTGCCCGTCGGGATGCTGGTCGGATTGCAACCGAGGTATCGATCGTTTGCGCACTTCGTGATCGTCGGACCGGTCGTGTTGACGATCCAAGTGATGTGTTGGACGCAGGTCGATTTGTTGTTACATGAATCAGTGGCGGTATAGGTAATGGTGCGCATGTGGCCGCAGCCGTCGGCAGAATCAACCGAGCCACAGGTAATCACCACACGGCCGCAATCATCGGTCGCAGATGCTTTGGTCAAGTCACAATCAGGAATGTTCGTCGGATTGCAGCCGAGGTCCGTGTCGCCGGGGCAGAGGGTGAACAAAGGTGGGGTAGTATCCGCAGTCCAATAAATATGCTGCGTGCAGCTGGTGCTCAGGCCGCAATTGTCGGTCACAGTATAAACCAGGTCGCGTTCATGAACGCAGCCGGTCACGATATCAGGACCAGCAACGCCGCAAGTGATGTTCGAAACACCGCACGACGCAGTGACTGCGATGGAATTCGTATCGCAGGAAGGGATGCTCTTGGGATTGCAGTCCAGATTGATGTCGCCGGCGCACTGGATCGTGGGCGGCTGAAACTGCGGTGGTGTCAGGGTTAATTGTGAGTCGAAACTTGTCGTGCCAGCTCCATTGTGATGGATCTTGCCGGAAACGGTCATCGAATAAGGCGCCGTGATGCTGAACGTGCCGTTTGAGCTGCCGCTATAATTGTTTGATAATCCGGGGAAATCAGCAAGCATCCCGTTCGTCCCAAACGGCGTATTGGCTGGATCCAGGAAGTATTGAAACTCCACTGTGCCCTCGCTGTTTCCACCGACCTCTGCATCCCACGTGCCGGATGTAGCAGTAAACCCGGTTTCGGTATACTCAAGCGTCAGGTCACCAGCACTTGCGGATTGACTCAAGGTGAACAAGTCCATGTATGGCTCGCCAGCAGTGGCACCTGCGGCAGGCTTGGTGACACCGACCGTAACATCGAGAAACCAATTGGGTCCGACGGGGCCGTTGTAGACAACAGCGCCGGGATCAGTAGATTGGTCGTTGGCGTCACCGTCAGTGACTGTGATTGTGGTGGTACCGTCCGACAACCGAAGCTGGGGAGTCGCAAACGTAGAACACGTAAGCGCCAGTAGAGTTGTCAACGCGAGGATTTGTGGATGTTTCATATAATAGTAGCGAGAGAGCGCAGGAGAACCCAATAGGGCCGATTGCGATGCTTCGTTAAACCGAGATGCTGTCTTTTTTTCGCCCTGTACCTGCTCAACGCCGCTCAGCTGATTTTGCCAAGTTGCTAAAAGTACGAATGGCCGTGCGAGCCTTAGCAGCTTCCATACCCAACTGATTTCTCGCCGCCCGATATAATTGCAATCTATTTACAATAAACAGGTTGCCGCTTAAGCAAACAAATAGGGTGCGCTTGACAGCTCTCGAAGTGTGTTAATGTTTCCGACAAGATTCTGGATTACCGACAATTCAGGCATTCCCTCAGTCAAATGCGGAGCTTGGTCCGAACGCTGGTGGAAAACTTACTTGATGCCCTTTCAAGAGAAGTGATGAAAAAAGTGCTGCATCGTGTGACCCGCTATTATTTTGACTGATTCAATTTCGTTGCCGGTGTCCGGTGACTCTGTTATCCATAGCGCGGTATGAAATGGATGATTCCCCTCGCGCGGAACGCGGCAGTTTCCGGTTATGCAATTTTAACGTTTCTGCTGGTCACAGGCTGTCAGACAACCAACAGCAACTCGGCGGGAAGCACCGACGGTGATAAGCTTCAAGAACTCCTCCGTGTGCAGTCAGGTGAAGTCCACACTAACACTTTTACGATTCGCGAAGGCGACGTTGTTCGTATCATCTTTCCCGGCGCTCCCAATTTAAGTACCGCCCAACTGGTTCGTCGCGATGGAAAAATTGAAATGCCTTTATTGGGGGAATTACAGGCGGCTAATTTCACCCCCTTTCAACTCGAACAAGATATCCTCAAACGTTACGGTAACCAGCTCTTGTCCAAGGAAGTCACCGTCACGGTTGATTCAGCCGCTTACGATGTGTTCGTCACTGGCGCCGTCATCAAACCCGGCAAAGTCTCCGCTGTTCGTCCGATTACCGCGCTGGAGGCAGTCATGGAATGCGGCGGCCCGGACTACGTGAGAGCCAACCTGAAGGCTGTTACCGTCGTCCGCCAGGAAAACGGTCGTTCGAAAAATTATCTGTTGAACCTGCGCGATATTTTAGACGGTAAACGCACGGAAACATTTTACCTGAAGCCTTCCGACATCATCTACATCCGCGAGAGGTTCAACTGGTTCTAAGCAGCCTCAGGCCGCCTGCTGTCGTGCGCGCATCTGATTAGCGCGACGTTCCGCATACAGCCGGCAAACTTCATCGAACACTTGGTCCACCGAAATCTGCTGCATACAAACATTGTTGCGGCAGGTCGATTGCCGGTTGTTGTAAGCATTGACGCACGGGCTGCACGAAAGCCCAGCCCACAACGCAACATTTCGTGGCGTTTGCGCACCGAATAAATGGGGCGTTTCCGGCCCGAATAGCGTCACCACATTGATGCTGGTGAGCGACGCGAAATGAGCCGGTCCACTATCGTTCGTCACCAAAATCTCGCACAAGGTATACAGCACCATCAACTGGCGCAGCGATGTTTTGCCTGCAAACACAACGCAGCGCGGCGATCCAATCTCGCGGACCAATGCCGAAATCGGCTCAGCTTCGTTCGGCGCGCCTGTGAAACCAATCTGCACTTCGGGAAATCGCTCCAACAATCGTCGCGCCAATTCCAGATAACGTTGGCGTGGCCATTGTCGCAGCGGCAATAGATCGCTCGCGTTCGGGTTCAGCAAAATTACCGGCTTCTCAACCGTGCTCTGCGGAATCATTGCTTTAACAGACGCAATTTCCTCCGGTCGCACCGTAAAGGGCGGGAAACAATTCTCCGACGGTGGCGGTTTGAACCCGAGCGTTGGTAACTGCGTCGGATCAACTTTCAAACTCTCAACCAAGACCTGAAACATCGAGGTCGTATGCAGGTGCGGATTATAGAGCAACCGATGCGTCATCAAATCGCCCCGATAAGGACCGGCCCCGTAGCGAGAATGAAAACCCACACGCGATTTCGCGCCGCTCAGGAGCGTGATCGCAGCCGAGCCGCGCGCGAAAAATTCCATATCAATGGCCGCATCCAGCTTGAGATTCCACATCCGCCGCATCGCTGCCAACGTGCTGCTGGTCAATGTCGCCATCGACTTGGCCGAAATTGTAATGACGTTTTCCCGAGGAATCACTTCGAGTAAGTCGAGAATGAACCGGTTTTCATCAAAGCAGATGTAATAAACATTTTCTTTTCCAACCATCTGCACCGCGCGTTGCAACGCCGGATACGCGAGCACCGTTGAACCTTGTTCCGCAAGCTTAACGAAAAGAATGGAACGAACCGTCGCCGGCCCCGGCGCAGGGGCGCGCGTGAGCAACTTGCGAACGAACGTCAGCGCAAAGCACAGCGGCACGCCGAACCAGCGGTCGATCTTTTGCAGTGTTGGGACGTTCATTGTGCTTCAGGACAAATTACAAAATCAGCGGCACCGAATCCACGTTAATTCACGTGGATTCTTTCGCTGCCAGTTGCCGGTTGTCAGTTGTTGCGCGTTCTGTTACTCAACTACAAGCGTCAATCGCTGATCAGTCATGCCTGCCAACGCTCCAAAAACAAACCTGCATCGCGGCGCTTTTTCGCTGATCGAGCTGATGCTCGTTGTGCTCATCATCAGCATCCTGACCATCCTATCACTGGGAAAACTCAACGGCACGAGCCGCGATAAAATCAAAGCTCAATGCCAGAAAAACCTGCAGACGATGTATCTATCGTTGAGCATCTACGCCAACGACAACAAAGGCGCTTTTCCAGTCGTCAAAGCCGCCACGAGTTCTGAACAACCACTCAGCATTCTTGTGCCGAAGTACACCACAGTGACCGAAATGTTTATCTGCCCGGGAAGTTCTGATCGCGCCTTGCCCGAGGGCGAATCCTTTGCGCGACGCCGTGTCAGCTACGCCTATTATATGGGCATCACCACCAACGACGGTCCCGACACCGTGATCGTCTCAGACCGCCAGGTGGACACATTGCCCAAGCGCATGGGCCAGCAGCTCTTCTCGAGGGACGGCAAGAAACCCGCCGATAACCATGGCAAATATGGTGGTAATTACATTACGCTCAACGGCGAAAGCGCGAGTTCCGGGCCGACGGCGAAACGCGATTTCCTGTTCGATACCAACATCGTTTTATTAAATCCGCGATAAAATGCTGATCAAACTCAATTGCCAATGCGGCACGCGCTTCTCGTTTGACGTGGAGCCCGTCAACGGTCGAATGCCGATCAAAGTCGCATGTCCGAGTTGCGGTGCCGATGGAACTGAAGCAGCCAATGAACTGATCGCCAAAGTCGCGCCCGCCGAGCCAACCGCTGCCCCAAAACCGCAGTTCGCCATTCTTTTGGAACCCGCCGCATCAACTGGCGCCACGGCACCGTCGTCTCTCGTTCCCGAGCCTCCCAAGGCCTCGAAGCCCAAGCTGCGCGTCAGTGGCGGCACCCATGCCGCCCCGCCAGTGGCATCTGCGGCAGCAACTGCACCGGCGCCAGCGGGTGAAATGTGCAATCGTCACTTCGACAAACCGGCATCCGCCCATTGCACCGTCTGCAAAAAGCCAATCTGTCCGGAGTGCATGTCGGTGTTTGGTTATCTCTGCTCGGTCAATTGTCGTTACCAGGCCGAGCAACAGGGCATCCGAGTGCCCGTTTACAAATTCCAGAAGCGCAGCGTTGAAGCGCGCCAGTTTCGCAAAGGCGCGCTCATCACCGTCAGTGTCATCGTCGTGATCTTCGGTTTGATTGCCGCCTGGTATTGGTACGATTTCACGGGCTCGAAGCCGAAGCTGAATTACACCTTGAAACTTGGCAGTGACCGGCAGGTGCACTCACAATTCCTCGCCGAAAACCAGCTCCTAATCGTTTCATCCGACCGCGCCTACCTGCACGACTTCAAATCGGACAAGGACGTTTGGTCAACCGACCTCAAAGATGCGCCGCGACCCAAGCCCCAAGCCAACGTCAGTCAGGACGACACGTCCGCATCGGTTAACGCTGGCCAGGCAAAAACAGCCACTCAACTCGCGCGCAATGTCAGCGGCGCGCTGGGTGGCCGATACGCGTCCGCCACTGCAACCAAAACCACAGCAGCAAAACCCGCTGCAAAAGTTACAAAAGCGGCGGCAGCAACCTCGGATGACAGCGAACCGGCCGCCAACAGTGATGAAGATTCGAGCTTCGGGTTTAATAGCTATTCCGATTACGGTCGCCCCCACGTTTTCGTCGACACGGAGAACATCTGGGTTTGTTTCAATACCCGCCTCAAATGCCTCGACCGCAAAACCGGTGAGGTGAAAAAGACGATCCCTATTGATGGTCGACTCGTCCAGTTTACTCCGACCGACGCAAACATACTTTTGGTCACTGCTCCCAGCGCCACACATCGATTGTTGACGCGGATCGAAATACCTTCAGGAAATCTCACGACGAACGAAGTCATTGTCCCGCGTCCAACCACGAAACGCCTCAAGGGCGAGTTGCCGGTCAGCGTGGCCCCCACTGCGAACGTCTTGCTCCATCAGGAATTGCAGGACCGCGAAAATTATCGACCGCAGGTGATTCAAACGAGCAGCGAGTTTTTTGCGTCCGGCGATAATCTCGTCGAATTGCGTGTCCGCCTAGTCACGCCCAAAAGCACCGCCGTCGACACAATGAAGAAGAAGGGACCGACAATTATCAACGGCCAACTCAGCGCCTCCACCAGTACCAAAGCTGTTGCCGAAGAAATTTTCAATGACCTGAAGCGCAGCAACACCGGCGGCTTCAAGACCGTGGATGAAAGCACTTACCTCGTCACCTTGCGCCGCTACTCTGGCAAAGATCAAAGTGACTTCACGAACAACGTCATTGGCGTGCCGCTCTTTTTCGCGTTCAAAACCGTTGATGTCATCGTCGCCAACAAACATCTCATTGGGTTCGACAAGCAAAACAAAAAGCTTTTCGAAGCGACTCTCAGCTACGGTTTGTCCGATGCGTATCTTGAGCACGACACCCACACCGCTGCGCCCGCCGTGGAAATGGACAATGTGTTGTATTTTTACGATCAAGGCTTGCTCACCGCATTCGAATTGCCGACCGGCAACGTTCGTTGGCGTTTGCCGAGCGCTGGCATCTCGTCTGTGCAAGCCGATGCCAAAGGCATGCTCTACATCAACACCAGTTCCGCCGCACCTGAAGACATCCAGTATTCAGACCAGATCAAAATGGACAAGGTCGACGCCATCCTCCTGAAGGTCGACCCGAAGAGCGGCAAAACGATTTGGAAGTCTGTGAATCACGGCCAGCAATGCTTCTTCGACGGCAAGTATCTCTTCACCACGAGTTCGTTTATCGGCGGCCTCGGGCTCGGCAATGCGTTGCGCGATGCTTTGGACATGGCCACCAGTGGTCCGTCCTATTTTCATATATACCGACTGGATCCGGATAACGGCGAGTTGATCTGGGATTACGGCAAAAACAAAGACGGCACACCCTCCGAGATCGATTTCCAAAAGAACAAAATCGCACTCAATTACGGTGACGAAGTTCGGGTTCTAAAGTTCCTGCAACTTTTTTAACCACCCTGAAGTCCGTCGATCCCCTCGGCGTCTTTCGCGCTCGTCAGACAGGCTCGCGTCCGCAACGAAACTATTTTCATGTTTCGAAACATTTCGCGTGACAGCTCGCCATGTGAAGGTTTAAAAACGACGAAACCCAACCTAAATGCGCGCGCACGCATTTCCACGCAGTGGGTCACAAAAGCTAAGCGCAATTCTTTTGCCCTGCTCCTTTCTCTCAGCCCCTCTGTCACAAACATCAACCATAAAACCAAAGTCTGCGTCCCTCCAGGTAATCATATGAAACAAACCACTCGTCATCCGCTTGCCCGCATATTCACAACGATAGCTATCGCATTGTTGGCCATTGTTGGATCAGCTCGCGCCGTCATCGGCACCGCGTATCAAATGCAACTCGGTAATCCGAACGGCGCCATTGCAGATCCAAACAATCACGACCACTACCTCGTTCAGCGAACTGTCGAGGCATTTGATTACAGCGATAACCTGGGCGAACCCACCTGGGTGAGCTGGGATTTGACCGCCGCAGACGTCGGCTCCTCGGGAAGATCCACCACATTTTATACCGACACGAATCTACCTTCCGGCTTCTACGAGGTCAAAGATGCCGACTATACACATTCGGGCTACGACCGCGGCCACATGTGCCCGTCGGATGATCGAACCGACACCACCAACGACAACAGAATGGTGTTCTTTATGTCGAACATCTTACCCCAAACCGATGACTTGAACACCGGCCCGTGGGAAGCATTGGAATCGTTGTGCCGTTCTTTCACCACGTCGAATTATGAAGTGCTCATCATCAGCGGGCCCTCTCATTTCGGCGGATCTAAAATTAACACCAACGGCCCGGTCTATATTCCGGATTACACTTGGAAAATCGCCCTCCCGGTTGCTCCCGGCTCGGGCAGCGTAATCAGCCGAATCACCGCCAGCCAACGCGTGATCGCCGTCAAGATGCCAAATATAGTCGGCATTCACGCAATCAAGTGGACCAATTACCTCACCACCATTAACCAAATCCAATCCGACACCGGTTACACCTTCCTCACCGCTCTAAGCCCGGCGATTGCCGATGTTCTTCGTGCTAAAATCGACGGCGCCCTTGCCCCGACCTTCCCCAGCTTTTCCCCGAGCAGTGGCAGTGTCGGCATAGGCGTGACACTCACCGGAACGCATCTCACCGGCACCACAATGGTTAAGTTCAACGGAACAGCCGCGTCGTTTACCGTAAACTCCGACACATCGATCAGCGCCACCGTTCCGAGCGGCGCGACCTCCGGAACGATTGCGGTCTACGCACCCGGTGGCTCGGTGACCAGTTCTTCGAGCTTCACCGTCACGGGTTCCGGCGGCGCGATTGTCGTGATCAGCCAGGTCTACGGCGGTGGCGGCAACAGCGGCGCGACTTATAAAAACGACTTCATCGAGCTCTACAACCGGGGCACGGGCAGCGCGGATTTGAGCACCTACGCCGTCCAATACGCTAGCGCCGCTGGTAGCACCTGGTCAGAGACTACACTCAGCGGCACCCTGGCTGCCGGTCATTATTATTTGATTCAAGAAGCCGCCGGCACCGGTGGAACATTGAACCTGCCCACGCCCGAAGCGATAGGAACCATCTCGATGGCGGCCACCGCAGGCAAAGCCGCTCTGACAAAAACCACCACTCTCCTGACAGCCGATAATCCGACCGGCAACGGCAACGTCGTCGATTTCATTGGTTACGGCACGGCCGATTGTTGGGAAGGTTCCGGCGCTGCACCCGCGCCATCCAACACCACGTCGGACCTGCGCGCTGGAAACGGTGCGACCGACACGGATAACAACGCCTCCGACTTCGCCACCGGTTCGCCCAATCCGCGAAACAATTAAATAATTTAGTGGGGATTACAAAATCGCCGACCGCGATGCCTTGTTGCATTCCGCGGTCGGCGATTTATTCTCGGACCGCATGAAAACAGCTCCCTTGGCCTTGATTATATCTCTCTTCTCTTTTGCTGCGCTAGCGAACACCGAAATCCCGCTCTGGCCGAATGGCGCTCCGGGCGCGCTTGGCACAGAACCAAAAGATATCCCGACTCTGACCGTCTATTTACCAACCATGCCGACGGCAGGCTCGACCGCAGCGATGGTCATCTGTCCCGGTGGCGGTTACGGCGGCCTCGCTCCACACGAAGGCAATGACTACGCGCTGTGGCTCAATGAACAGGGCATCGCCGCGTTCGTTTTGAAATATCGTTTGGGCAGCGCTGGCTACCGTCATCCTTCAATGTTGCAAGACGCCGCGCGCGCCATCCGCACCGTCCGCGCGCGTGCCAGCGAATGGAACATCGACACCAATCGCGTTGGCATCATCGGCTCTTCGGCCGGCGGTCACCTCGCTTCGACGCTGCTCACCCATTTTAACTCCGCCGAAAACAAACCAGCCGATTCCAGCGATCCAATCGATGCGATCAGTTGCCGTCCCGACCTCGGCGTTGTGTGTTATCCAGTCATCACGATGGACGGCCCTTCCGTACACTCTGGTTCGCGCAAAAATCTTTTAGGCGAAAATCCATCACCCGAACTCGTCCACGAACTTTCCAATCAATTTCAGGTTACCAAAGACACACCGCCCACATTCATTTGGCACACCGCCGAAGATAAAGGCGTTTTGGTGCAGAACAGTTTGATGTTCGCCGAAGCTCTTGCGAAAGCGGGCGTGCCGTTCGAACTCCACGTCTTTGAAAAAGGACCGCATGGACTCGGCCTGGGCACGCGAAATTACGATCCAACGCATTGGCATCGTTGGACCGGCGATTGCAATGCCTGGCTGATCGAGCACGGTTTCACTCATTTCCGAATAGAAGGAGGCATGCGTTCCATCGTGGCAAGGCCACCTGTGAGATCGATTCAAGACAAACTTCGCGAGATTCCGACCCGCGAAATTCGGTCGCTCGACGATGTAAATACTCGACCAGTGGCCCCTCGGCCCGCAGTAGCACCTCCAGCACGTCCAAGACTGCCCGCGCCGGAACCGATCGTAGTGCCACAAGGCGCACCATAAACCACGCGTTGCCAGCGGCGCTAAATCAATTTGCCGGTAGGCCGTCGCTGCCGCACATCGGTTCGAAAATCAGACTTACTGTCGTCCTATTTCTCTTGCTGTCTTGGTGGTTCGACTAATCCCGCACGGCAACCTCGTGCGACGCACGCGCATTGATTTCCGAAAACCTCTTCCGCGTCCACTGCAACCGTTGCAATAACACCTGCGAAATCCGCTTCATCAACTCGTAACCAAACGCCGGGCTCTCATCGCATTGCTCGCGTAGACGAGTGCCGTAATAGAACGTTGCCGTCGTCCTCTTGACTGCACGCGCGCCGAAGTGCCAGTAATAAGGCGGATAGAGCCACGACCAGCCGATCACGTCGCCCGGTCCGGCCTTCTGGATGAGGACAAGCCGTTCGCCGTTGATGTCCGCCTCCAGATCGACTTCGCCGCAATGGATCAGGTAAAAACGATTCGCAGGTTCGCCTTCCCGAAAAATCACGTCCCCGGGCTCGAACTGTGCGTGCATCGACGCTCCTTCAAGTATCTTCAGATACTCATCCGGCATTCCTTTCAGGAATGGATGTACTTCAGGGTCAGCTTTCATACTAAGCAGGATAATTCACTTATCAGCGCTGCACTTCGCAAATTTTGCCCGAACATAAGCTGATCTTGACCAGTGCTAAAAATCAGAGATTTCACGCGGCGGCAACGCAGCGCGCAACGCGTTCAACACCGCAATGACATCAATGATCTCCTGGGTAATCGCACCGGCGACTGGAGGCAGAATTCCGGCTGCGCCCGCAAACATTCCCGCGATGCTCAACACCATCCCGCCCACTGCGGTCTGCAGGGCGATGTTGCGCATGTTCTTCCCAATGTGCAGCAATTCATCAACGCGACGCAGGTCCCCTTCCATGATCACAACCGACGCAGCCGCCGCGGTGACATCTGTATTGTGACCGATCGCTACCGGCACCGTCGACGCGAGCATCGCCGGCGCATCGTTGAGACCGTCGCCGACATAAAGCGTATTCGCACGCGCCGTTTCGCGTTTAACAATCGCAAGTTTTTGTTCCGGGGTTTGTTCCGCACGCACTTCGGTAATGCCAACCTCATCCGCCAAATAGCGCACCTCTGATTCGCAATCGCCTGAAACCAGCATCAGTTTGTCAAACGCGTGCTTGGGCCCAAGATGTTGAATGAACGAAACCCCTTCCTGACGCGGCGCATCTCGAAAATGAAACGTCGCCGCGTATTGTTCATCCAGCATCAGCACACATTCAAGACCGCCCGAGGGCTTCGGAAGTTCCCCGCGCATTTCCGCCGGCAACTTACCGCGGCTCGTCAAACGCACGCGATGTCCCTGCACCAAACCGGTTAGTCCACGCCCCGGCGTTTCGTTGATCTCTTCGGCTTCCGGTGCAGAAATATTTTTCTCCTTCGCCGCGCCGACAATCGCAAGCGCCAGCGGATGTTTCGAATACTTCTCCAAACTCGCCGCAAATGCGAGCGCTTGCGCCGGGTCAATCTTGCGAGCGGTATGTTGCGTCGTCAGTTTTGGCCGGCCGTACGTCAACGTGCCGGTTTTATCAAAAATCGCCGTCGCGCATCGGCTGATTCGTTCCAGTGCCACCGGATTTTTGATAATGATTCCGCGTCGTGCCGCCAGCGAAACCGACCCGATAATCGCCACTGGAATTCCAATCAACAACGGGCACGGTGTCGCCACCACCAGCACTGATAAAAACCGCATTGAGTCGCCGCTCCACACCCACGCTCCACCAGCAATCGCCAATGCGATGGGTGTATAGATCGCTCCCAGTTGATCGCCGATCCGCCGGAGCTTAGGCCGATTCGACTCAGACGCCCGCATCACTTCCATGATTTTCGCGTAACGCGAATCAACCGCTTTCTTGGTCGCACGAATCGTCAACGCGGATTCCCCATTCACCGAGCCGGAGATCACTGCTACGCCCGGTGCCTTTTCCATTTGAAACGGTTCACCGGTCAAAAACGATTCGTCCATCGACCCATGCCCTTCGATGACCTGCCCATCAACCGGACACGTCTCGTGCGGATAAATGACGATGCTGTCGCCGATGTCGATTTGATCGACGCGAATGTCATCAATCTGCGCCTGGCTTTTTCGATGCGCCACCGACGGCATGCGCCGCGCCAACGCCAGCAACACCGAGGACGCGTGCGCGACCGCATATGCCTCCAACGCTTCGCCACCAGAAAGCATCAGCACGACAATGGCACCCGCGAGGTATTCATGGAGAATTGCTGCAGTGACAATCGAGATTCCGGCAAGCAAATCGGAGCCGAATTGCCCACGAGTCGCCTTGTAAACTAGTTCGCCAACCAGTGGAAGTCCGCCGATAGCCAGCGTCGCAAGCAGCGGCCAGTTGTAAACCTGGGGTGTTGCAGAAAATCCAAATCGCAGAACCAAGTGCGCCGCGATACCGACAAGCGCGATGCTAGCGATGCCGACATCTCTGAACTCCCAAAACCTGCGCCAACCATATGGCGTGACCGCAAGTTCTTCGGGCGCCGGCGAGCACTCTGATTCAGCCGGAGAAGTCTGCATCAAACTAATCTCGCACCGAACCCAACTCAGACTCTCCGTCTTGTGCCATTGGCTAACCCACTATTGCCATCTCAGCCCGTGGTAGGGCGGGTCGCTCCGCGCCCGCCGCAGTCCTCACCTAAAAAGGAATAAGCCGGGAACTTGGTTGTAGTTCCCGGCTTCGGTTCCTCCTGACGGTTCCCGACAATTCCCCACCTCACAAATTATGAGCAGCCCAGGCTCTCGCCGCAGTTCAGGCACTTGTAACACGCGCCGTTGCGCACCGCGACGTGACCGCAGTTCGGACAGGTCGGCGCGTCCAATTGGAAGTGTGCCACGCTCTCGCTCAAAGTCGTCACCTGATGCGAATGTCCATGCGTTTTACCATGTCCATTGCCGGAGGTGACGTCCGAGGCCTTCAGCACAACATCAGTGTCATCCGCTGAAATCGGCAGATCAGGCACTGGCCGATTTATCTTTTTTTTAACCTCTTCCATCAAACCAGGCATCGCCAGCTCCGGTTGACTGCGCGACGCCGCGTTCGCATCGCGATAACCAGGAATGAACTGCAGCGCCAGCCAACGGAATACGTAATCGATGATCGACGCCGCATTGCGGATTTCCGGATTCTTCGTGAACCCGGACGGTTCGAAACGTTGATGCGCGAACTTCTTCAATAAAGCCTCCATCGGCACGCCATACTGCAGCGCGAGGCTGGTAAGCGTGCCGATGCAGTCCATCAATCCCCCGATCGTCGACCCCTCCTTGGCCATGGTAATAAAGAGTTCGCCCGGCAGGCCGTTTTCAAACAGGCCCACCGTCAAATAACCTTCGTGACCCGCAATATCAAATTTGTGCGTCATCGCCTCGCGCGTATCCGGCAAGCGCCGGCGCAAGGGTTGACCTGCTTCAATGCGAAGCTTCTCAACTTCCGTCTGTAAATCCTTCAGTTGATCCGCCATCGAAGTGACCTCGCCACCTTCGTTGGTCTTCTTCGTGTTCAACGGCTGCGAACGTTTCGAGCCGTCGCGATAAATCGCCACACACTTCAAACCCATTTTCCAGGCTTGAACATACGCGTCTTGAATGTCTTCAACCGTGCAATCGTTCGGCAAATTGACCGTCTTCGAAATCGCACCGCTGATAAACGGCTGGGTCGCACCCATCATTTTCAGGTGCGCCATGTAGCTGATGCTGCGTTTGCCGCGATACGCTTTGAACGCGCAATCAAACACCGACAAATGCTCTGCCTTCAACCCACTTTGGATTGGCGTGCCGTTTTCATCGACGTCTTCGATCGTATCGAATTTCTCAATGTGCGCGACGATATGTTTAACCTGCGCGTCATTGTAACCCATGCGCTTGAGCGCTCCGGGAACGGTCTGATTGACAATCTTCAACATGCCGCCGCCGGCGAGCAGTTTGTATTTCACCAACGCGATGTCAGGCTCGACACCTGTCGTGTCGCAATCCATCAGGAACGCAATCGTTCCCGTCGGCGCGAGCACCGTGACCTGCGCATTGCGATAACCAACGACCGTCTTGTTGACTTGGGTCTGCCCATTGGTCAACGCGCGCGTCCAACAATTGCGCGCTTCGTCTTTCAAATATGCAAACTCCGGCGCGGGATCGATGTTCTCGACCGCATCGCGATGTTGTTTGATCACGCCGAACATCGATTCAACGTTGTCCGTCTTCAGCGGTTTCGAAACATGCGAGCAACGCGCATCATGGAACCCTTCAAATGCGCCTTTAACTTTCGCCATTTCAGCCGACTGCTCGTAAGCCGTGCCGGTCATCATCGCCGAAATCGAACCCGCCAACGCCCGACCAGCATCCGAGTCATACGCCAAACCATAGCTCATCACGAGCGAGCCAAGGTTCGCGAAACCGAGACCGAGCGTGCGGTAAATGTGCGAGTTCTCCGCGATTTCTTTCGTCGGGTAACTCGCGTTGTCGACCACGATTTCCTGCGCGGTGATGAAAATCTTCACTGCCGCCTGGAACCGTTCGTAGTCGAAGCGTCCATCCGCACGCTTGAACTTCATCAAGTTCAGCGACGCGAGATTGCACGCGGTGTTGTTCAGGAACACATATTCCGAGCACGGATTCGTCGAATGAATCGGCTCAGTGCCTTTGCAAGTGTGCCAGCGCTGGATCGCGCCGTCGTATTGCAAACCGGGATCGCCGCAAATCCATGTGCCTTCGGCGATCTTGTGCAACAAAGTCTTCGCATCTTTTTTCTGGAGCGGCTTGCCGTCCGTCACGCGGCGCGTCCACCACTCTTTACCATCCATCGCCGCCTGCATGAACTCATCGCTCACGCGCACCGATAAATTTTCATTCTGATACATGACGCTGCCGTAGGCCTCGCCATTGTAAGAACCGTCATAGCCCTGCTCGATCAACGACCACGCCTTCTTCTCTTCCTTCTGCTTGGCGTCGATAAATTCTTCGATGTCACCGTGCCAATCGCGCAACGTGTTCATCTTTGCCGCGCGACGCGTCTTGCCACCGGACTTCACCACATTCGCGACCTGGTCGTAAACGCGCAAAAACGAAAGCGGACCGCTCGGACGACCGCCACCGCTCAATTTCTCACGGCTGGAACGCAACGGGCTCAAATCCGTGCCCGTGCCGGAACCAAACTTGAACAACATCGCCTCGCTCGACGCGAGTTGCATGATGCTCTCCATGTTGTCATCGACAGATTGGATGAAGCACGCGCTGCCTTGCGGATATTCGTATTGCGTGTTCGCTCGTTCGCCCTGGCCAGTCTTCGGGTTATAAAACCACATACCGCGCGCGGAATTTTTCCCGATGCCGTATTGATGATACAAACCGACATTAAACCAAACCGGCGAGTTGAACGCGCCAAATTGATTGATGCAAAGCCAGGTCAGCTCTTCATAAAAAATCTCGCCGCGCACCGCGTCGAAATAACCGTCGCGAATACCAAAATCAGCGATCGTGCGACAAACGCGATGAATCAATTGGCGCGCCGATGTTTCGCGCTCGGGCGTATTTAGTTCGCCGTAAAAATATTTCGACACCACGACCTTCGTCGCGAGCACCGACCATGCCTTCGGCACTTCGACATTTTCCTGTTTGAAAATGACCTTGCCAGCGTCATCGGTGATTTCGGCCGTGCGTTTGTCCCATTCGATTTGATCGAACGGCTTGGTTTTCGCATCGCTAAAAATCCGCTTGATCTCAAGGGATTTGCCGCTGCCGGATTTGGTTGCCTGGCTGCGGTTGGCGTTGCGTTGAATCTGCCCTCTGCTGGTGCCGCGCTGGGTTTTGCGACGGCTGCTGTGTTGTTGGGGGGATACGAGCTGATCGCGTGTATCAATCATTGCCGTTCCTATCTATTTAAAATTGCCAAAAAAATGCATTCGAGACGCAAACACCGTTTGCAACCTGCCTGAACCGTTCAGGCGCCGCGAATGACGGAAAACTGCTACTCCCGAAAGCATTTCAGCGGCTTCGGAGCCGCCGGTTTATACCCTCTATTGGGAGTGCCCCGCAACATACCCACCACCTGTTGTGGTGTAAAGAAATTTTTGAAAAAAAGTTATTAGGCGAGTTATCCCCAAGAAAACCAGCAGTTTACCCAATAAAACATTCACTTTTTACCCTTTGTGAACAAGTGCCCCTATACAAAATGTGGATAACTTTTTGAGGTGGGGACGATCGCGCGGTTCGTGGCAGCGAACATCAAAACAATTTGTTCATTTCTCCCGTCGTCCTCGTCCCCTCCTCCCCACACCAACCTTTTTCCTGTATTTCGCTTGGGCTGCGCAAACTTGGCTCGGTGCAAACGCTTCCGCCATCTGAGTTCTCTCAACCCTCAACCGCGTGGTTCCATTCAACAACCCCAAAGGGGTTAAATAACTCAGCCCAGGGCCACGCGAAGCGTCTTCGAATAATTTGTTCTCATGTGAGGAGGGCTGCGGGGCTCTACCCTGGGTAAAACACCCAAAACGAAGTTTCACGACAACGCGACGGAGGAGTTAACCATTCCCTCATTACCTCCCGAACGTTTTTCGTGTATTCCGCTGGGCCCGCGCAAACGTGCCGCGTGCAAACGCTCGCGCCTTGGAGTTCCATCAACCCTCAACTCTCAACCGTCTTCCGCGACATGAATGTAGCCCGGCGTTTCGCGAGCCGGAAGTTCCGGCGCCGGGATCAACCATCCAAAACGAAGTTTCACGACCGCGCGACGAAGGAGTTAACAAAAGTTCGTGCCTCCCTCTCCTCCGTGTTTTTATCACTTTGCCGGTCGGCCCCAAGATACGTCAGTACCTGCAGGTCACCACCAACGGCCCGTTTTATAAAACTTCGTTTTCATCGGATGCTGCGGCACTTTGCCTTCAGCACCGATGACCCTCACCTCCTCGTTGGCATATTCAGCCCATAACTCTCCCTTGACGGATTTCGCCAATGTCCGCATTGGTGCCCCATTCGACATTCGTTCATAAGTAAGCAGGCATACCCATCGTTCGTCCTGATACACCCTCGTCTCCTTTGTCCACCCGTTCTCGTCATACGAATAACGAAAGCTTAAAGTATGGCCTCCGTTTTCTGAATACCATTGGTTCGTCATTACCCCGGAACAATAGTCGGCACCACTGAGAATATTCCGGCCCTTGTCGTAATTTTTGCGTGAGACAAGGTTACCGTACGCATTATAAAGACATTCACTCCTGCAGCGTAGCTCTTTTCCGATAAACTCCTTTAGTGACGTTTCCATACCGCTGGCAGCGTCATACGTCGTGTCGACAATTCTGGCACCCTCCACGGGATTGCTTGTCCTCGTGCGAACAAGAATATCGTTTTGGTTGAAGATCAGAACCTCCTGCAAGCGCAAAGTATCGTGACGGTCGTATTTCAGCACCAGAACCCGATTGGTCTTGTACTCGAACGTGCTATACGCGGTCACCTGGTTATCACTCGTCAAGAACTCCAGCTTCTTTATGCAGCCATTGGTTCCATACGTGACGTTCACAACCTCGTTCGTTTTGCCGTGAGCAATGATCATCCACCTATCCGGCACTTTTTTGTCACCAGAGTATTCGTATCGGTTCTCCATAGTTTGCACCCCATCCTGAAATGCCGTTGTCCTCACCCGCCGCCCCTGGGCATCCTCCTCCACGTCGTATCGCCTTCCGAAATTCGGCGCGCCGAGCAAATCACCGACGAATTCGGCGAAACCACATTTTTTGCGGAGCTGGTAGCGGAAGGAGTGAGTCGTCGCGTGAACGCAGGACGCGAACGCCAGCCATCCGGCCGTGAATACAAAAGCCAGAGTGGCACGTTGACCCATGCGAAGTTTGTAGAGACGAGTTCGAACCAATGCAAGTCGATTGGCTACGAGGCTGGCATTCGAAACGAGTACGCGTGGGTCCCCCAAGAAGTTTTCAATTCCAAACGCGCCGAAATCCTGCAGCGCTTCCTCGATCGCCAACGTATCTACGGAACCGACCATTTCGCGAACAAATACGAACTGCAGGCGCGACGGAATTTGGAACGATCAATACGGTTGCTAAGAAATAAATAGTTTGCGCCTCATCCGCGAAGCCACTCCGACATCCCGAAGGGATGACTGAAACATAGCCCGGCACTTCAGTGCCGGGACCACCCCCCCAAAACGAAGTTTCACGACAGCGCGACGCAGGAGTTAACAAGTTCACGCCTGCGGCCTTTCTTAATGGTGTATGGCAGGCAAGCAACACATTTAATTTGTCTCTGTCTTGTTCTGTTTTAGCATTCGGGAATGGGTAAAGAAGAACCGCAGCGCCCCAGATCGTGGAAGGAAACGTCAGCCTCATGTAAAGGACAGCTCTTTCGTTGCTTGTTAGCATTTGAATGGGTTTGCAGGTGGGTCGTGTATGGGTTGAGCAAAGTGACTTTGCTCAAGGTTTTGGAATATTTCGGAAAGCTGACGTTGCTAACATCGTTAATTCTTTGGATTTATCCCGGCTTTCCGCAACGGAAACAAGCATCTGACGATTCAAAAAAATCTCGTCACTACGTAGCTTGGCAAACAATTAACTCCGCTATCGGCAAACCTGGGAACGCCGGTCGCAGCGATGCGCTACAGGACCTGAACTGTGATGGTGTGCCTTTGAATGGCATTTCGTTAACTGGCGGCGTCGTCTTAATTGGGCCTTTAAATCTTTCAAATGCTCGAATGGAAAGCGCAGATTTTTCGGGGGGACGCTACAACAGGGTAGATTTTTCTCGCGCCGAATTGATGATGTCAAAGTGGGAAAACACATTTTGCGAAAGCTGCGATTTTCGAGGGGCGTCTTTTTGGGCTGTCACATTCAGGAATTCAAAATTTCTTTGGTGCGATTTCAGTGTTGCTGGTGACGGCAAGAATCAGGCGCAGTCCGTATTATTGCCATATTTCGGAGACTCCCCGACTTCGTTCACAATATGTAATTTCGTTGGGACGGCGTTACCAATCGGAGAATTGAAGAATGTCGACTTTGCTCACTGCAATTTTGCCGATGCGGAGTTATGGCAACCTTTCATTGGAACGAATGCGGCATTTGAATTCTGCAACCTCTACAACGCAAAGACTTCGTCTCCTGAGTTTATAAAATGGGCCTATGGTCAACGGCTCGTTTTTACAAACATCACAAGCCTTGATAGGTGGCGGTATTGCGTGACAAACGGTTTGACATATCAGCAGGGAGGGCCGGAATTCATGGAATGGGCGTCAAACCAGTTCACCACTTACATCAAAACCAACGACGTTAAAGCATGGCTTGACTGGAGTCGCCAAAATCTGCCTACCAAACCAAAAGACGCGTAAGTTATGAATGAAAATCAAGTTATCGAAACACTGAAACAACACTTGTCTGCTCGCGGGTATGCGTTCGTTAGTGAATGTTGCACGACCAAGCAAGGAATAGATCTTGTTATGCGCAAGGACAACCAAGAGCTTTGGATTGAAGCAAAAGGCGCAACCGGTGCGCGTAAAGGAAGTAACCGTTTTGGAATGAATTTTAACGACCAACAGTGCAATGACCATTACTCACGAGCTTTCTTCAAGGTGTGCCAGATGCGCGACAAATCGAAGGAGACCGGAGAACCGATACGTATCGCAATGGCATTTGCCCATACCAAGCACTATCAGAAGTATTTCGACCGCACAGACGAAACACGCAAGGAATTAGGAATCGCCGTTTATTGAGTGACGTCCGGAGGAGTGACCGAAGTCTAAGTTCCAAAAGAAGAGCACTTGAGCGTCCGGCGACTTCTTACGAAAGCAGCATTGTGTCGAACTCTTTCGCTGTTGGGATCCTGCCTGAACTCAACACGTGTTCTCTTAACCGCTGAATACTTTTTTGAACGACCGAGAAAAGCTGGCCCACCTGTTCTGGAGAAATGTCACCGTTGTTTGATGTCGCACCATGAACGATCTTGTGGCGTTTGTCGAAAAGCTTTCGAACAATGTCGTTAACCCGGAGTCGAGACTCGACACTATCCTCAATAAACTTCGCGCACCTCAGCGCAACCTTGTAGCCGATTGCGCCCGGCCCGTCGCCAAACAATGCTTCGAGCGCTATCAATAAATCTACGATTTGATCCGCGACGCTAGTCCTTTGAGCCGCTGAATTAACGCGAGTGATTGCGGTGGATAATGGCGGGCACCTGCCGGCTTTCGGAAGAAATTCGAACATTGTTTGAAGTTCTCTTATGTCGCTTTTGGCTAGCGAGTAGGTCGGAAGGTGAAGCGCATCGGTACTCATGCCCGAGCCATACTCAACGAAAGGCAATTGACCAGTGCGTTCGCCCCGAACCCACATTGATTGCCAAGTTACGCAACCAAATTTCACTAGTAGCAGTGCAGCGGTAATGTCATTGAATACCTTTTGAGCTGTGATGTGAATGTCGCACGCGACGTGCCCGGCAGGGACACTTGAATGAATCTCCATTATGCACATGTCGAACGACATCGCGGAGATGGGTATCTGGCATCCACCGCCACCGAAATAATCTACTACGTCACCGTCGCTCAGTTTGCGGATACGCACTGTTGATGTAAGCCAGTGTTCTTCAAAACCCATCGTTAATCCCAACACAACAGCAAAACACATCGCGAGGGAACTTTTCGCCTCTAACGATCGGAGGAAGCCGGCCGCTATGGCGTCTGCTTCAGCAGGAGCGAACCCGAGATTCGAAACACGTCTAAAATAATCGGTTGCGATTTTGACGGCAATCAATTCAGGCTGGGTCCAGTAGCCAGCAGGCAGGGCGTTGTAGCGAGGATCGGATTGCAGCTCCGACACAAATTTCGCAACGGAGTGGAAACGGAGAGAAGGATGATTGAGGATAACACCAAAACTGGGAGCGTTTCCTCCTATGATTTGACAGTTGCCTTCTTTTCTTTCAATTCGGCAATTAGTCCACGCTTGTTGCTCAAAAGGCATTTTCGCAAACAATTCCGAGGAGAGTTCACGCAAAAAGCTGGTCACTTTCGATTCATCAACCATGAAGTTTAAATATCTCTATGGAGAAGGCCAGTCCAACACATAACAGAGCCCAACTTGACAAGTAGCTACTTCCTCTGCTAAGATTTAGCAGCCAGCCCAAGTCGGCCGGCTAAAAAACCTCGGTTTAGCCGGGGCATGCTCTTTGAAGAATGAGCCACGCCACAAGTTTGCGACTTCTATTAGCGAATCGCCGGCAACCCTGCCAACACGCAGATTCCTGCGCCAGTTACTTATTTAAGAAAATCGACTTACGGATAAGGTCCGTGCGAAGCATAATCGGCTCTTCAAAATCGAGAACGATGTGAGTGACGAGCGTGGAATCTCGGGTTGGATTAGTTTTGTCATCGATTGTAATCGGGAGAGATGTCGGGTTTAGGTCCCGATGAAAGTCCATGGGAATTCCAACGGTACACTGTAGGACTGCGCTTGCAAATGCTGGATTGAAAGGAACTCCGCCAGAAACCGACAAATGAATACCTTGGACAGGGGCACTTCCACCATTCCCCAGTGCCTGAACATCTGCTGTGGAATTGAAGGTTCCTGCAATAGTCGGAGGAACCATGTAAACTTGGTTTCCCATTTTTACGCTATGCATCGGAGTATACCTGAGGTTGGTTTTCTGTACAATATCTGTTTTTACATCTGAACCAGGTCCCGGATCGGTTGGATCGGTATATTCTTCGTGGTACGTGAAACGCAGAGGAACGAACACTCCGTGCAGGGGGTGAAGCTGCGCTTGAAGCGCAGCGCACTTCTGGAAAACAGATTCAATTGTAAGAGCCATAAAAGAAACTTATCTAGTAAACAGACCTAAACTCAAGCAATTTATTTGACAGTTGTGCCTTCGCTTCCCCGGTTTCTTGAAAGATCCATGATTGCAGTGCCGCCGCTCCACTACGTGCAAACTTGACAAGTAGCTACTTCCTTTGCTAGGATTTAGCAGCCAGCCCAAGTAGGCCGGCTAAAAAACCTCGGCGAGGATTGCTTAGCGTGCGAGGCCGACGTTCGGCTTCTGCACTCTGCACTCTGCATTCTGACCTCTGCATTTGAGAACCGAGGCGCGCTCTTTGAAAACTTGCAACGAAAGTCATGACCCTTTGCGACCAATAGCGACGACTAACGACGAGATACGACCAATAAGAAGGGGGATAGCCCCGGGTGGGGGGGGCTACTTCGCAGAAACATGGAGAAACTTCGGAGAAACAAATAACGTTAAAGAGTTTCTCCGAAGTTTCTCCAACCCTTCTCGGATGTTTCTCCATGTTTCTCCAAAGAGAAACAATGGGAAGGAATGTGCCACAATGGGAAACATTTTTGAATTTTGATGCGAGGCCGACGTTCGGCGCGAGGCCGACGTTCGGCGCGAGGCCGACGTTCGGCGCGAGGCCGACGTTGGTTGCGAGGCCGACGTTCGGCATTAAGGCTTCTGGAGTCGTTTCGCAACGTTCTCAGCGTCGTGCAAGACGCGCAGAATGTTGAGGCCAGCGATTTTCTTGATGTCCTCTTCCGAATGCCCACGCGCCATCAATTCCGCCAACAACGCCGGATACGTCGAAACATCCTGCAACCCAACCGGCGGCCCGTCGAACCCTTCAAAATCCGATCCAATCCCCACATGATCCACGCCCGCCACTTTGCAAATGTGATCAATGTGATTGGCAACGTCACCGATCGTTGCGTGATTTGGTTCCGGGTTGGCTTTGCGCCATTCAGCCAGGGCGGCGTCGAGTTTGTCTTCGTCTTTAATCGTTTCCTGCAGGCGCTTTTTCTCTTGGTGTTCGGCGCGGTACCAATCGCGATTGGAATCGATCAAATACTCCGGATAAAAATTCACCATCATGATGCCGTTATTCGCCGCCAGTAACTTCAGCACATCATCTGAAGCGTTCCGAACATGATCGCAAAGCGCGCGCGCGTTCGAATGTGAAAACATCACCGGCGCCTTCGAAACTTTCAGCGCGGCCTTCATCGTGTCTTCGGACACATGCGAAATATCGACGAGCATCCCCAAACGATTCATCTCGTGCACGACCTCCTCACCAAACGGAGTCAGCCCATGATGCAGCGGCTTGTCCGTCGCCGCATCCGCCCAATCGATATTCTTCGTGTGTGTCAGCGTCATATAACGCGCACCGAGCTGATACGTGAGACGCAACGTCGCCAGCGAATTATTGATCGAGTGTCCGCCTTCCATTCCAATCAGTGACGCGATTTTGCCTTTGCGATGAATCCGCTCCACGTCATCAGCCGTGAGCGCCAACTCCAATTGCTCCGGATACTTCGCCACCAACCGATGCACCACATCGATCTGCTCCAGCACCGCCTGCACCGCCGTGGGGCCGTTCAGTTCCGGCGGAATATAAACCGACCAAAACTGTCCGCCCAACCCACCGGCGCGCAGCCTTGGAAAATCCGTCACCAACTCCGCTGCCGTCGTATCCTTCGTCAGATCGATCGTGCTGATATCCACTCGCTCGAGCGCATTGCTGTGCTTGCGAAATTGCCACGGCAAATCATTATGCCCATCGATCAGCGGCACCTCTTTCAAAATTTCGTGGACCCTCGCGATAATTTTGGGATCACTCATGTGAGTAGAAGCAGAAGGTTGCTCCGCCTTGGCGCACGACAACGCCAAAGCCAGCACAGGAATCAACAAAAAGCGCATCGCCACATAGTGCCCACGGCAGCCAAAGTGACGAGTCTCAAATTTTAAAACGACTTCGTAGCAGCCGATGTAAGGGGGCTCTAACTTACTACTTCGCTGCCATCATTCCGCTCTTGCGCGCAAAATCAAACAGACCGCCCGCATCCACCACTTCGCGCACATCGCCGAGCGGTTTGAACAAATACGTCTTACCAGTCGCCTCGACCGTCACCGAATTTTTGTCGAGATCGACCGTCACCACATCACCCGTTTTCAAAACATCACAAAGCCGATCGGCACATTCGCACGGATAAAGCTCGCCCGTCGCAACACAGTTCCGAAAGAAAATGCGCGCGAAACTTTCCGCTAAAACCAGCCTGCAACCCGCCGCACCCATCGCGATCGGCGCATGTTCACGCGAACTGCCGCAGCCAAAATTCCGTCCGCCGACCACAATCGTATATTCCGTTTCCATCTGGCCTTCTTTGACATAGCGCGTGGGATAAAGCGAATCCGGCAACCCGGCCAGTGCATAACTGCCGAGCTTCTTATATTCTTCGGGCATCGTCGGCACCAGGTTGAGATACTGCGCTGAGATGATCTGGTCCGTATCGATATTGTCGCGAACGACGTAAACAGGCCCGGTAAAAACACTTTGCATCCCGCCAATTTGAATCCACCGCACCCGCTTTTCAAGAATTTACGATCCGATCCGCATCGACGTTTCCGTCATAAATAAACTTTGAAATGTCAGGTTGGTTAAAGATTCCGCTATACGGTTGCCACTTCGGCGTATTGATCCAAGCTAAGAGGTGTTTACCGTAGAAGCACGCAATTGAGGCAGAGCAGATCCGCGGGAATTGTACAAAAAAATGGAGCGAGCGAAGGGATTCGAACCCTCGACATTCACCTTGGCAAGGTGACGCTCTACCAGACTGAGCTACGCTCGCTTCCGTCAGGCTCAAAAATTAACTGAAACGAACTCGAATGCAAGCGCGGATTTCAACCATCATTTATGATGATGGTGATGGTGGTGATGAAAGAGGCGGGCGCGGTTTTGGTAAAGATACCACACGATCAAAACGTTGCAGATCATCACGACGAACAAATACCACGAAAAGTTTTTGATGAGTTCGCGGCACTCAATCGGAATGAAAAATGCCGATTCGCCGATGGACAGCCAACCGGCCCAAGTCGCACGAAAGGCCAGGCCCGTGCCCTCGACTAACGAGAACAGGCTATAAATCAATGTGCCGACCGCAGCATGCAGCATCTGAATCTCGGTAACATTCGATACCTTCTCGGCGAGCATTTGCCAGAAGCGGTTACCGGGATGGATTCGCAATAAATCCATCAAGTGTTGGAATTCCTGAGGAAGGTTATTGTCCGACAGGCAATAGACCACGATCGCCATCGTCGTGAACAACGCGCCTTTGAGCAGCTTGAATATAATAATCAGATAGAGAGTCGGGGCGCGCTTTAGCGGCTCTTCGACTTCCTCCTGGTCGATGGCGACCGGCTTTTTTTCTTCCAAAGGCATTTACCGAACCTTTTCCAATAAGACACCCAACAGATCTTTTATGTTCACGCGCGTCTGCGTCATGGTATCGCGGTCGCGTAGAGTTACTGTATCCTTCGCGTCCGGCGCATTTTCGCCGAGCGTTTCGAAATCAATCGTCACGCCGAACGGCGTCCCAGCTTCGTCCTGGCGACGATAGCGGCGGCCGATCGCACCGGCTTCGTCGTAAAATACAGTCATGTAAGGACGGAGCAAGTCGCGGACTTCCAAGGCTTTTTTGACGAGCTCGGGACGGTTCTTGAGCAAGGGGAACACGGCGACTTTGATAGGCGCGATGCGTGGATGAAATTTCAGGACCACGCGCGTTTCCATTTTGCCTTTTTCGTCAGGCGCGAGTTCTTCGGCGTAGGCGTTGCAGATCAACGCGAGCGTCAGGCGGTCGACACCGGCTGAAGGCTCGATGACGTGCGGGATGTAATTGCCCTTGGGCAAACCGGCGGCGTCTTCTTTGGCGGTGCGTTCGGCTTGTTCGGGGTGAACGCCGGTCTTAGTTAAATATTTGTGGCGCGTTTCGTAATAGCGCTGGGTCAAATCAGCTTTTTTGGCTTCGTCGAGTTTTGCCCAGCCGGTTTTGAGGTCTTCGTCGAACACGCCCATGGATTTGCCGGAGAAACGTTGGTGTTGCGACAGATCGAAATCGCTGCGGGCGGCGACGCCTTCGAGTTCTTCGCCCATCAATTCGCCTTGCGCGTTCTTTTTGCTGAAGGGGAATTTGAACAGGATGTCCACCGTGGCGCGGGCGTAGTGAGCGAGTTCTTCGGGCTTTTGCCAATACTCGACCAAGGTCGTGCGCGGCAGGCCGATGTTTTCGTAAAAGCGAATGCGCTCTTCGACCCAATACTGATGCCACATTTGCCAGCCCCAGTTGGCCTGCGGTTCGCCGGGATGACCGGGACCGGTTGGTTTGGCGACTTCGCCGCAGATCGCTTCGACGGCTTCGTCGGGGCGAATGAAAAATTCGAGTTCCATCTGCTCGAACTCACGCGAGCGAAAGGTGAAATTACGCGGCGTGACTTCGTTACGAAAGGCTTTGCCGATTTGGCAAATGCCGAACGGAACTTTTTGGCGCGACGTCTCGAGAACGTTTTTAAACTGCGCGAAAATGGCCTGGGCAGTTTCGGGGCGCAGGTAAGCAACGTTGTCATCGCTTTCGACCGGCCCGACGAACGTTTTGAACATCAGATTGAACGGACGCGGATCGCTCAAACGCGCACCGTTGTCAGGACAGTAGAGCGTCGAGTTTTCAACCTTCGTCGGTTCACCGGAATCGATCGGTTCAGCCCCAGGCAAACCGCGCAATTGATAAAATTGTTTGGCGACTTTCAGCGCCGATTCCTTCGGTTTACCCGCCGGAACCATCACTTCAAACGCATCACTGCTGGTCTTGCCCGACGCATCTTTCGCACCAGAAAACTTGTAAACGATACCGCTCGACTCTTCGACCTGGTCGGCGCGGAAACGTTTTTTGGTCACGGGACATTCGACCATCAGATCGGCGAAGGTCTGGACGTGGCCGGAGGCTTCCCAGATGCGCGGGGACATGATGATGGTGGCTTCGAGACCGGCGACGTCGTCGCGTTGCTGGGTCATGGTGCGCCACCATTGATCTTTGACGTTGCGCTTGAGTTCGGCGCCGAGTGGGCCGTAATCCCAAAATCCATTGATGCCGCCGTAGATTTCGGATGATTGAAAGACAAAGCCGCGTCGCTTGCAAAGCGAGACGATGCGTTCCATTAAATCATTCGTTTTTGGGTCGGCCATAGAGCTGAACAGCTTTCTGCAATAGGGTTGTTAAGTCAAGATTCGCGGCGGCAAGTCGCAGAGCCGGAAAGAATTCGCAGAAACGCTCGCACGGACTTCCACGGGTCTTCGTTCATTTTTTTGTATCACGGTAATCCTGGTTTGCGAAGAAAGTTGATTGCGCCACATTACCAGAGAGCGTCCGAACAATGATTAAAACGAAGTCCATTTCCACCAAAGCTGAGGCGTCGGACGGCTTGCGCATTCTTGCCAGCCGGTTTCGCGGACATGGCGTCCCAGCAGCGGCGTACGATGTTTGGATGCCGAATCTCGGGCCGACGGAAGCGCTGCTGCGGGCTTACAAAGCGGGTGAGGTTGATTGGGCAGAATTTAGTCGGCGTTATCGCGATGAGATGTTTGCCGACGGCGCGATTGATCGTGAGAACCGCACGATTAAGAATCACGGGCAGAAGTTCACGTTGCGATTGCTCCAACGGCTCGCCAAAGAACAGACGATTACCTTTATGTGCCAGTGCGCGGAGGATGAGCTGCATTGTCATCGGCATATGTTGGCGAAAATGCTCGCGCGGAAAATCTGAACGACCGTCTTGGCTGACGTCGTTTTTCGCACGTTGATGGCAAAAACGGCGTTTTCGTAAACCGCTCGTTTTGAGGCAATTACTTTAGATCGCCAACCGGGAATTTTCGCAAAACCGGCCTTGGCCCTACTCCTGCTAATCAATGAGCGAGAAATTTTATGCCATCATTCGCTTATGTAGCCCGGGATTCGACAAGCGGACGCGAGATTAACAGCGTCATCGATGCTTCGTCTGAATCGAATGCGGTCGCGACGTTGTTGAATCGCAATCTACTGGTCGTTTCCATCCAGGAAAAGATCGGTAAAAAAGGTAAAAGTGCCGGTGGCAGCGTGCCATTGGCCGACCTTGTCATGTTCACGCGGCAGCTCGCGACTATGATCGACGCCGGTTTGGCGATGGTCCAGTCGTTGCAAGCGCTCGCCGAGCAGTCCACCAACAAAATGATGCGCGAAGTCATCAAGGACATCACCAGCCGTGTGGAAAGCGGCGATAGTTTTTCTGATGCACTTTCAAAACATCCGAAAGTTTTCGATAAACTCTTTTATTGCATGGTCGGCGCTGGCGAAAAAGGCGGTTTGCTCGCAGAAATTTTGTCACGTCTCGCGACCTATCTTGAAAACACGGCGCGCCTGCGCAAAAAAGTGAAGTCGGCGATGATGTATCCGACGATCGTGTCGATCATCGCGATCGGCATCACCGTCTTCCTGTTGGTGAAAGTCGTCCCGGTGTTCAGCGATATTTTCAGCAGCCTTGGCGGTAAGTTGCCGACCCCGACGCAATACCTGATCAACGTCAGTAACGCGCTACAACACTACTTCATACTGTTCGCGCTCGGCGCCGGTGGAATTGTATTCGGTTGGCTTTATTTCATCAAAACGCCGACTGGTCGTGCGTTCTGGGATGCCAAACGGATTAAGCTGCCAATATTTGGGCAGATCGCGCACAAGATTTGTCTGGCGCGTTTTGCGCGGACCCTCGCGTCGCTGGTGCGTAGCGGTGTTCCGATTCTTGAAGTATTGCAGATCGTGCGCAACACGGTCGGAAACGTCGTCATGGAGAACGCCATTGCGACGGCCAGTGATGACATCGAACGTGGCGAAAGTATTTCTGATGCGCTCGCCAAACATCCGGTGTTCCCGACGATGATCATCCGCATGATTACGGCCGGTGAGCAAACTGGTAAGATCGATTCCATGCTCGAGCGCGTGGCGGACTTTTTGGATGAAGAAATCGAAACGACGCTTTCAGGTCTTACATCACTGATCGAGCCGTTGCTGATTGTTTTTCTCGGCGTGGTCGTCGGCGGCATCGTTGTTTGTATGTTCCTGCCGATCTTTAAGCTGAGCGATCTAGTTTCCGGAAAACACTAACGGAATACTGAGGTAATGGGTGGGTAACTGGTGCGTCCCGGTCAAAAGCCGGGACGCATTTTGTTTGGGAAAGATGAATTATAAACCCGCTCGCAGAATGGGCGATTAATGTTTGAACCAAAGTTCCGCGATTTGTTTGCGTGTCGAATCGGTCGACGATTGATATTTGCGCAGCAGCACTTCGAGGCCGTCGAATAAACGATTGGCGGCGTCGACGTAGGATTTGTCGGCAGCTTTCTGGGAGACTTCGGGCAACGGCTTGATTTTACCGGCGGCAACTTCGGTTTTGCGTTCGAACACAACGTCTATTGCGTCTCGGCAGAGAGCGGCGTGCGCGCGTTCGTAACGGTCATGAAAACCGGCCTGGTCCATGCGTTTGCAGAAATCGAGGATTCTGGTTTCGCGTCCGATCAAAGGATCCGCAGCGGTCCGAAATGGGTCCGAACCGGAACGGAGTGGCGGCAACGGACAACCTTCGTCATTCTTTCGATCGTTACCAAAAACGATTTCGACGTAGTTGACGTCGGACAACTTCGCATAGGGCAGATGAATACCATCGTGACTACGCTTGCTCCAGTTGCGGCCGTTGAGCAGCACGGCAGTCATCGGTCCGCTACCGCGCGTGCGCAGATAAAGACGTTTACTGCCGAAACGAATCGGGAAATTTTGCTGCAGTTTGGTGATGGTTGCCGGAATGTGAGGAATAAGAACCAATTCGTCGGCACGATATTCGTATTCGAATAAACCTCGGATCATGGCGGCGGCCGGGCCGAGGCTGTCGTAGCAGAGGTTGATCGGCAACGTTGGTTGATAGACGTCGGAGCCACATTTCGTCAGCGGGTTATCGAGACGGAAGTTGTCCGCGAAGGTGAGCAGTTGTTTTATGGAGCGACGTGCGTCATCGAATTTGCCGAGGCGGTAGTAGCCGAGAATCATGCGGGCTTCGCAAGTCGACCAATGGCCGCCGTTAACCCACGTTCCATACGCCCAGATGCTTTCCTGTTTTTCATACATGTCATCGTAGGTCGGGTAGTTGGGCAGGATGAATTGATGCGGGCGCAGTTCCGGGATGCTGGCGATTTTGTTGTAGATTTTCGCGCTCTGCGCATCGTCGACGACGTGGAAGGCAATCGCGTCCTGGTTCGGGGACGTTTCCAAATAACCATGCTCCTTCGCGCCAAACACGCCGTGTTTCACGCCGTCGGGATCGAGCGAGCGGATGAGGTAACCTTCGGGGGTAGTGAGTTGGCGGAGAGCTTTTTTTGCGGAGTCGCGGCGTTTCGTGTAGAGCTTGGTTTTGTCGGAATTGCCGCTGAGCTTTTCCAGTTCGACGATGCGGTCGAGCGCTGCGACGTAATTCACGGAGAGACCGGCTAAATACGCTTTGTCATAGGTGCCGTCGGGCTTTTTCCATCCTGCGTAACTGGGCGCGAGAAGGTTTCCAGCGGGGCCGGCCAGGAATAAGTCGTTGGTGCCGCGGCGCATTTCGATGAAGTTAACGCTGCGTTCCAATTTTGGGAGATATTTGGCGATGGCATTTGTATTACGGCTGATCAGCAGCAACTCGGATTGCATGACCACGCCAGCGGCAGTGAATTCCATGGCCCAATCATGAATGTCGATTCGTCCGTCGCCTTGCCAATAAACGATCCGACCAGGCATGGCACAATCGCACAGGCAACCATCGGGTGCGATGATGGGCCCATTGCGCTTGTCGCCGCTGCGCTTGCCATCGCCCATTTGGTCGAACCAAAGATCCTGCGCGTTTTGCAGAAATGTGAGATAAGGCTCGTGCAAAAATGGCAGCGCCGCGTAAGTCGTCCCGTAACTGTTTTGAATCCACCACGCGTCCCACGTCTTCCCCTTCCACGAAACCGTTCCAGTTCGTGGTGTAGAGCATGGAAATGTTTTGATACTGCGGGTCGGGCGCAAACATCCGGCGGCTGATGTCGAGAAGGCGGAGGTATTCGACATCGCCGCGACCGCAGAAGTATTCGCCTTCGAAGGATTGTTCGGCAGCAGACGCGGATAGAGCTACTAACACGCAACCGACCGCCAGTCGGCGATACAGCAGATTAACAATCTGCGTTGCCGTTCTCATTCGGGCATGGAGTTCGTCAACTGCCCTTTGTTCAGGTAGAGCGTGCGGCTGGCACGATGGGAGGCATGCGGGTCGTGCGTGACCATGATGATCGTTTTCCCCTGCTCGCGGTTGAGCGCTTGCAGCAGGGACAAAATTTCGTCGCCGGATTTGCGGTCGAGGTCACCGGTCGGTTCATCGCACAGGAGAATCGTTGGGTCGGCTGCGATGGCGCGAGCGATTCCGACGCGCTGCTGTTCACCGCCGGAAAGCTGTCGCGGAAAATGTTTCATGCGATGACCGAGGCCGACGATACTCAACGCAATCTCAACGTGGCGCTTGCGTTCGGCTTTGTTGAGCGGCGTTAGCAGAAGCGGGATTTCAACATTGCGCTCGGCGGTCAACGCGGGAAGCAGGTTGTAGAGCTGGAACACGAAACCGATATGGCGCGAGCGCCAGGCGGCCAATTGACGATCATTCAAATCCGCAATTGTCTCTCCGCCGATGACCACTTCGCCTTTGCTTGGCCGATCGAGACCGCCGATTAAATTGAGGAGAGTGCTTTTTCCCGAACCGGATGGACCCATCAACGCGAGGAATTCGCCCTGAGGAACTTCGAGGTTCAGATTTTGCAGAACGTGGATGTCCTCCGAGCCGCGTCGGAACACTTTGTCGACATTCGTAATTTGTAGGAGCGGTTGGCTCATGGTCAGAGCTTGGTTTCTTTGACGCGGTCGTTGTCTTTGAGGTTCTCTGGTCCTTCGACGACAACGTGCTCGCCACTCTTCACGTTTGAAAGCACGGTGATTTCGTCACCGCGTGTCGCTCCGGTTTTGACGGCGCGACGCTCAACTTTGTTGTCAGCGACAATGAAGACGATGTCCTGCTCACCGTCCTTGCGTAATGCAGTTTTCGGAACGGTGATGCCGCCAATTTGAGCGGCGGTATCGTTTGCATTGTGTTGGAAGGAAACTTTTACGCCCATGTCCGGCAGGATGCGCTTGTCGAGTTTATCGAAACCAATCCGAACTTTGACAGTCGCTTTCTGGCGATCGGCTGTCGGAATGATAGCGATGACTTTGCACGGGATGTGCCAGTCCTGATAGGCGTCCAATACAGCGTCGACCGGTTGTCCGGCATCGACACGATTGATATAATTTTCGTTCACGTCGACTTCGATTTCGAGCGAAGCCATGTCGACAATGGTGCCGATACCCGTGCGGGTGAAGCCGCCGCCCGCCGACATCGGCGAAATAATTTCACCCGGTTGAGCGGATTTGGAAACGATGACGCCGGGGAACGGCGCGCGAATGATGGTGTCGTCGAGTTGTTGTTGCCAAGTCGCGAGGTCGCGTTCGGCCACGATAATTTCGACTTTCTGACGCGCGAGACGGGCCTTGAGGGTGTCGGCGTCGGATTGGGCTTTGTCGAGATCGGCTTGGGTCGAAATTTTGTGCGCAAACAAATCAGACGTGCGTTTGAGATCGCGTTTGGCTTGTTCCAATTGCGTCGCGGTTTCTTCGAT
Organism: uncultured Verrucomicrobiae bacterium; assembly: GCA_963702845.1. Taxonomy (GTDB): domain Bacteria; phylum Verrucomicrobiota; class Verrucomicrobiia; order Limisphaerales; family Palsa-1400; genus JAICXV01. The sequence continues at coordinate 4,449,608 of OY969763.1, forward strand.
GGCGATTTTGGCGACCTCAAGCTGGGCTTTGGAATGGTTGAGACTGGTTTCGATGTTCGACGGATCGATGCGCGCGAGCACCTGGCCGATGACAACGTGTTGACCTTCGTCGAATAGCACTTCGGTAACCTGGCCGGTCACTTTCGATGAAACGGTTGCCTGGCGGCGTGCAGTGACGTAGCCGGAGGCGTTCAACACAGTTTGCGATCCGCCGGCGCCCGTAGCCGGTTCTGCAACGGTAAAAGTTTTGACTTCGGGAGTCGCTTTGCGCGAAGCCCACGCGTAAGCGCCAAATCCAAGAAGGGCAATAATGAGGATGACGAGAAAAACCCGCCCCCACGGAAATGGATCGCGCGCGCGACTGCGATCAATTTTTAGTTCATCGAGCTTTTTGATAGTTTCCAAGACGTAACAGCTTTCGATATAGCGTGGGAAAGGTCAAGATTAAGGAGGCTAACTTAACATCCCCGATCCAATTAGATTTGCTTTAGAATGGGACAGTGGCGCGCGCGGAGCGACGCGCCCTACCTTTCGGCGGCAACGAAATCTGCAACCAACGGACGATGATCGGAGGCGAGGCCCCAATCAGGTGAACTAAACACGTAGGTGTCTTCGTTCAACCATTCGTGAGACATGCCGCGGCTGACGAGGATGTAGTCGATGCGACTGAACACATCTTGTTTGGAGAAATGATAAGTCCAGGTGACGGCGTGTTCGTCGCTCGAAATATGCGGCGGATGCGGACGTTCGGCGGGACGCAAATCGAAGAGTGGGTTCAGGCCGGTGCCAACGATCTCCTTCATCGGTGCTGAGTCGCGGGTGTCGTTGAAGTCGCCGACAACAACAAGATTCAACTCGGGATTGGCCGCCAGGCGCATGTCGACGAGTTCGCGCAACCGCATCGCTTCCTGTAAACGTTCCTCGGCTTCATCCGCATTTCCCACGGCCAGACGGGATTTCAGATGGGCAGCAATCAATGTGAAGCGATATTTTGGAGTAATCTCGATATCCACTTCGGCGAAACCACGGCTGACAAAATGGCGATGTGAGCCGAGCAGGAACGCATCGTTCGTGTGTGGGAGGCGCGAGGTGATGGGGAATCTGCTAAGGATTGCGAGGTGAATGTTGGTGTCGTGCCCGGTAATGTGTTCCCAAAATGGCAGATCCAAGCCACCGTTTTTGAGCGAGCTCTGCAGTTCCATCAAGGCATTGGTCGTGCCCATTTCTTCGATCGAAATGACGTCTGGTTTGATGGCAAGAATGTTTTCGCAAACCTTTGCCTTTGCTTCAGCAGGCTTTGCTTTGCGACGGGCGGAGGGATGGTCGAGATAACTTTCCACATTGTAAGTGGCGACGCGAAACGTTTGCTCGCCCGCGTTGCTGAGCTGCGCCGATATCAAAAGCAACAAGCCAATTGCTCGTCCAAACATGGCGCGCAGCTTATTGGCTAACGCGGTTTGCGTCACGTAACATTTGCGCTGACACCTGCGTCTCTGCTATCTCAAACATATGAACCGCCGCCAATTTCTTCGCACTTCTCTCGGAGCCACTGTTGCTTTCGCTGGATTGAGCACGTTCAACCGCACCGCCGAAGCAATCGAACCTTTCAAACGTTCTGGCTCACCGCGGTTCAAACTGAGCATGTGCGCGTACTCGTGGCGCGACGCGTTGAAGGTGCACAAGATGGACATGTTCCAGTTCGTCGATTACTGCGCCGACCACGGTTGCGATGGCGCGGAATTGACTTCGTATTATTTTCCGAAGGACATGGACGATGCGTGGTTGGCAAAATTCAAACGGCACATGCATTTGCGGCGACTTTCGGCGAGTGGCACGTCGGTTGGTAACGATTTCACTTTGCCCAGTGACAAACTGCCGGCCCAAATTGAGCTCACGAAAAAATGGATCGATCACGCCGAATTTCTCGGAGCGCCTTACGTGCGGGTCTTTGCCGGCATGTCGAAGCAAAGTGATCCGGCCCAGGCAACCGAGCGTTGCATCGCATCTTTGAAAGAGTGCTGCGAATACTCCGGCAAAAAAGGAATTTTCCTAGGACTCGAGAACCATCACGGCATCGTTGCTGAGCCGGAACAAATTATTCATATCGTGAATGCGGTGGACAGCGAGTGGCTCGGCATCAACTGCGACACGGCAAATTTTCAAACTGCCGATCCATACGCGAGCCTGGAAAAAATTGCGCCCTACGCGATCAACGTACACTTCAAAGGTGAAATCCATCCGAAGGGCCGCGAGAAGGAGAAAGTGCCTGCCGATTTGCCGCGCCTGATGAAAATTTTGCGCGACGTGAATTATCAGGGCTACCTCGCGCTGGAATACGAATCTGCCGAAGCACCCGCGACCGGCATTCCCAAACTGCTCACGCGCATGCGCGAGCTGATGTAATCTCTGTTTTCTGCAGCGCCTTAGTTTCGCGGGAGCACATCAACGATCGGAGCGCCAGCTTTAGGATTTTCGGTTTGAAAATTTTCGCCAAGCAACGCTGCGATCGTTGCGGCGATTTGACTGTGGGTGATCGGTTGGCAACTAGTCCGTTCCCCGAGCGGGGCGGTGTCGGGACCAAGGACTGCAAGCCACGTATATTCGGCGCCAGGAATGGAAACGCCGTGGTGTTTCCAATTTTCAGGACCGCTGCCGCGACCATGATCGCAGGTGATGATGAAAGTCGTTTTGTTTTTGTATTGCGGAATCGACTGCACAGTTTTCCACAGGCGCGCGATGAAGTCGTCGGCGTGCTCAGCCGCTGAGAGGTAAAGATCATAGCGACCGTTGTGAGCCCACTCATCAGTTTCGCCGAAACCAATGAAAACTGCTCGAGGCTTTTTCTCTTTCACGTAGTCGGATGCGCCCTGAAACAGGAACGAGTCAAAGGTAATACCCGAGCCCATCGCTTCGGTCGTGTCCTGAAATAGTTTTTCTAAAACCGGCGCGGTATGGATTTCGTTCTTCACAAATTTCTTCTCCCAAACCGGCCAAATTGGCAAGGCACTGCGCTCGTCATTAAAAATGTAGGCAAACACGTCCCAGTTTCCAAAAACGGCAACGCGGTTTTTGAAAGGTCGCTGACCCGTGAGCCATTCGAAAACGTTGGTGTTCGGATTTGGCACCTTGTCATTGCTGTTGATGCGGTTGTCCGGCGCGCCGGTCAAAACCTCGTTGTAGCCGGGGTAAGAAAACTTTTTCCCATTCGTGACCGTTGCGATGCTGCCCTTGTTGGTGTTGCCGAAGAGTTGACCGTGCTTTGCGATTTCGTTCCAAAAAAACGGCATGAGCGCTTCGCGCCGTTGCTCAGGTGTTTCGCGCCATAATTGCTTACGAGTAGCATCAACGTTCAAAACACCACCATTCGTTTTGTTCAGCAACTGCCCTTCCGCTCCACCAAAGACTTCTTGCCACCGCAACCCATCGCTCATGATTAAGAAAACGTTTTCCGTTTTCCGCTTTTCTGCATGAGCAGAAAAAATGATCGCGAAAATAACTATGAGTTGAATCAGGTTCCGTTTCACTGCTTTTGGATTCGAAACTGTAGAACTTTATTCGGAAAGAAAAAACGGATTACCCGATTTGTATTCAGGTAATCCGTCGCAATTCAAATTACAATCAACTCTCGATGACGTTGATTTCGACCGGCTCGACTTTGATGCCCTGCTTTTCCAGCCAGGTAACGGCGGCTTTAACGTCGTCGCGTTTGCCGTCGAGCTCAAGGCAGACGATGCCGATTTCATCGGTCACGCTGGCTTGGCGCACGTTGGTGATGACCGGGAATTTGTGGCCCAACTCCCAAATGACGGGGCTGGTGATCTGTTTCGGGGGATACATCAGCCAGAAACGCGCCTGGCGCGGCTGACTGCCGTTCCCCTTAGCTGGTTTAGCTTTAGCTTTTGTTTTTGCGGCCATGTGTCCTCCAATTAACCACCAGCGATCGCGGGGATGATGCTGATTTCGTCACCATCTTTGAGCGCGGTCTGTTGATTTTGCAAAAAGCGAATGTCTTCTTCGTTGACGTAAACATTGACGAATTTGCGGACGTTGCCGGTGTCGTCGATAAGACGCTCTTTGATGCCGGGATAACGGTTTTGCAATTCAGTGAATGCACCGCCGACGGTGGTCGCGTCGATCTGGACCAGTTCTTCATCGTGCGTCAGCTTACGCAACGGGGTAGGAATTCGTACTTTTACTGCCATAAAAAATTTTCGGTTAAGCGTTAACGGTGCGGTTCTCCGCTTCCAACAAGCCTTCAAACTCGCGCAAGCTCGGGCGGATTTCGCGCGTTTCACCAACGTGACCGACGACTGCATCGAGGGTCTTGAGACCATTGCCGGTGACGCACAAGACCGCGGAATCATTGGCCGGAATCTTGCCACTGGCAATGAGTTTCTTGGCGACCGCAACAGTGACACCACCAGCGGTTTCGCAGAAAATGCCTTCGCATTCCGCGAGATCTTTGATGCCTTCGCGAATCTGATCGTCGGTGACGTCGTCGGCGTGGCCGTCGGTTTCTTTCATCACTTTCAATGCGTAGAAACCATCCGCAGGCGTGCCGATAGCGAGCGACTTCGCAATGGTGTTCGGCTTGACCGGTTTGAAGAAATCGAGCCCGGCTTTTTGCGCGACGGAAATCGGCGAACAACCGGTCGGTTGCGCGCCGTGAATGTGATATTTCGCTTCCGAAACGAGACCGAGCTTGATGGCTTCCTGATATGATTTGTGAATTTTCGTGAGCAACGAACCAGATGCCATCGGGATGACGGTGTGCTTGGGCACTTTCCAACCCGATTGTTCCAAAATTTCGAACCCCATGCTCTTGGAGCCTTCGGCGTAATACGGCCTCATGTTGACGTTCACAAACGCCCATTGATATTTGCCGGCAATTTCCGCGCAGAGACGATTCACTTCGTCGTAATGGCCTTTGATGGCAACCACCGTCGCGCCATAAACAAGCGAGTTCACAATTTTGCCTTGTTCGAGATCGGACGGAATAAAAACATAAGCTTTCAGCCCAGCGGAAGCCGCGTTCGCGGCGACTGAATTCGCAAGGTTACCTGTCGAAGCGCAAGCAACGGTCGTAAAACCAAGTTCACGCGCGCGGCTCAGGGCAACACTGACAACGCGATCTTTGAACGAGAGCGTCGGGTAATTGACGGTGTCATTCTTGATCCAGAGTTCACGAATTCCATAACGGCCGCGCCAAACGATCAGCCTTGATCAGCGGCGTAAACCCGACTTCGCGACCGACAGTCGGTTCGTGCGCGATGGGCAGCAATTCGCGATAGCGCCACATGCTCTTCGCCGGGACTGGATGACTTCGCGCGTCAGAGCGGCTTTGATGCGGTCATAGTCATAGACCACTTCGAGCGGTCCGAAATCGAACTCGCAAACGTGGTTGGCAGTCAGCGGATATTCGCGTCCGCACTCGCGGCACTTGAGCGCCTTCATGAAGCCAGTAGCTTTTTCCATAAAACTTTCACATGCGACTCACGCGTCGCGTTGTTTGCGTCGGGGTAATAAAAAACCCCTTCTCATCGAGGAGAAGAGGCTAAAGCATCTGTGTCTCTTCTCATCTTTTCCTGAGCAACGTCGCGCACTCGCGGACGTTCAAGCTGGATTTGGCACCTGTCATAACGAACGCCTTCGTTACCGGTTGCCGTGGTTTCATAGGGCCAGTCCCTCCACCACTCTGAATGAGATTCGTTATATCAACGAATACGGATAGATTGATTTATTGGTTGGGATCTGTCAACAGGTTTTTTACGAACCCGTAATCGCGAACTACTTCGCAATTACCGCAACGTAGTTGCGTTTACCCTTACGCAACAGGATGTATTTGCCGAATAGCAAGTCGCTCGAGGTTGCGTGCCGCTGGAAATTGGCTTCGCGGATGTTGTTGATGTAAACGCCGCCACCTTCGACATCTTTTCGTGCCTGACCTTTGGACGTGGCCAGACCCGCGACAACCAGAAGTTCGACAAGCGGAATCCCAGCCCCTTCCAGTTTTGCTTTTTCCATCTCCTTCGTCGGCGCTTCGCCGATGATGTCGTTGAAAGTGCTTTCCGAAATTCCTTCCAGGCCGCCCCCGAAAAGAATTTCGCTGGCACGCACGGCTTCAACAGTCGCGCCTTCGCCATGAATCAGATCAGTGACAGCTTTCGCTAACGCCTTATGCGCCGCGCGAGCTTCCGGCTGCTTCTCGTGTAGGGCCGCAAGTGCATCGATTTCTTCGCGAGTGAGGAACGTGAAATATTTCAGGTAACGAACGACGTCGCGATCATCGACGCGAATCCAAAATTGATAGAAACGATACGGACTGGTTTTCTTCGGATCCAGCCAGATGGCGCCCGCAACCGTTTTGCCAAATTTACTTCCATCCGCATTGGTGATGAGCGGCAGCGTCAGGCCATAAACACCAGCGCTGATTTTTTTGCGCGTAAGCTCGATGCCCGCGGTGATGTTGCCCCATTGATCCGTGCCGCCGATCTGCAGCTCGCAATTCATCGAGTTGCGCAGGTGATAAAAGTCGAAAGCCTGCAGCAGCATGTAACTGAATTCGGTGTAGCTGATGCCGGTTTCGCGATCTTCCATGCGCGCGCGAACACTTTCCTTCGCGATCATCTGATTCACCGAAAAGTGCTTTCCGATATCGCGCAGAAAATCCAGGAAGCTGACACCCGTGGTCCAATCAGCGTTGTCCACCAACCGTGCCGGATTTGTTTTCGTTTCGAAATCCAACATCCGCGCAAGTTGCTTTTTCATTGCCGCGATGTTTGCGTCAAGGATGTCGCGCGTGAGAAGCTGTCGTTCAGCGGATTTGCCGCTTGGATCACCGACCATTCCGGTCGCGCCGCCTGCTACGGCAATGGCATGATGCCCAAGAAGCTGGAACCGTCGCAGCGCCAGCAACGGCACGAGACTGCCGACGTGAAGGCTGTCAGCTGTGGGATCAAATCCCGCGTAGAGCGTGATCGGCGCTTGCGCCAGGCGCGGACGCAGTTGCTCGCGATCGGTGCAATCAGCAACCAGACCGCGCCATTCCAATTCTTCGAAAATGTTCATTTCAGCGGCCGAAATATTGAACCACAGAGAACACAAAGAACGCAGAGATACAAATCTATGCGTTCTTTGCGGTGACTAAATTCTGCGCTGCACCACATGGTGCGGGCCGGGTTTATTGGTCGGCTTTGGTCTTGCGCAAACCCGTGACGCGATCGCCTTGTTTCCATTGGCCGCGCTTCTTTAGCACTTCGACTCGTTCAAAGCGCTTCATAACGTTGCCCTTTTTTCCAGATGTGCTCGCGGCACGCAGACTTCGATGTTGTGACATAAATTAAGCGGCAGATTCTATAGCACCGACTGAGCGGATTGCAAATGGCATCTTTCGAAAAAATGGTTGCCGAAAAGGTTCGGTATGGTATCGCTGTCAACCACAACTAATAAAACTAACCATGATGGCGCGAATTCTCTCCTGTGTTTTAGGCATGGCCCTGGCAATTTCGGCAACCGCAGCCGATACGAAGCAGACTACTGCGAAAGTGTCTGCCGGCCCCGCGACGGCCACCAAAGCGCCAAAGCGTTATCCATATCACGCAAACGTTGCCGCCATCGATCCGAGCGCCAAAACCATCACGCTTGATGGCAAAAAGAAACAGCGTTTATTAAACATCACTCCGACGACACGCATCCTCAAAGATAAAAAACCGGTCGCGCTTGAAACAATCAAGGTTGGTGAATACATCACCGGTTCACTCGTGGACACCGATGGCCGGCTTGAACCCACCACCGTCAACGTCGGCGGCACAGGCACGAAGCAACTTGCTCAAGCTCCAGCTTCAGCTACAACGCCGACCCAGAGCGCGAGCGAACCTCAGCAGAAATCAGCTGTGGGATCAGTAAAGACAAACCCCGCGATACCTCGGAAAAACCAATAGCGACTGCGCGGCTGCAATCGCAGTTTCAGTTATCGCCGCCACCAGCTTTTCGTCTGCTTATTGGATTCGCGGACTTGTTGCACCAGCAACATGCTGCGCGCTTGTTCCAGCGCCATTGCCAATTCGTCATAACTTTGAAAGCGATCGCCAGGGTTTTTGGCCATTGCGCGCACGAGCGCATCACTCGTCACCTGAGAAACTGTCGGCACAACGAAATTCGGCGGGGTTAATGGCGTATGCACATGTGCCGAAACCAGGTCTTCCACCGTGGGCGCTTCAAACGGCACGTGGCCGGTTAAGGCATGATAAAGTGTTCCGCCAAGGCTGTACATGTCGGACAAAAACGTCTCCGGCTGACGATTGATCTTTTCTGGCGCAACATAATATGGCGTGCCCCAAATCGCGGCCTCATACGTATCGGCGGTCTCAGCAGCGCGCGCCAATCCGAAGTCGACCAACTTGGGCTCGCCCTCAGCGTTGAACAAAATATTTCCCGGCTTGATGTCGCGGTGCAGTAAATTGTGTTTCAGCGCCATCGCAAGTGCCGACGCGACTTTAATTCCGACATCCAGCACCAACAATTCTGAGCAGCGCCCTTCCTGTTCGATCTTGCTGTCGACACTGCCCTGGTCAGCCAACTCCATCACCAAATATGGCTGGCCCTGAAATTCATCGAACACATAAATGTGAATGATGTTTGTGTGATTCAGGGAAGCACCGGCGCGAGCTTCGCGATAAAACGCGGATAGAACCTCCTGGTCTTCGGCCATTTCGCGCTTCATCATTTTGAGCGCCACGTCGCGTTCCAGCTTGGTGTCAAACGACCGATATACCGTTCCCATTCCACCCGACGCGATAATGCTGCGCAGTTCAAAATTATGCAGCATCACCGGCAACATCACCGGGTGGCCGCACTTGGTGCATTCGGAGGTTGCGAATGGCGGCAAATCTCCGGGGATGAACGTCTTCACCCCACATTTGCCGCATGTCACCATTTTTAAAGACTTGGATTCGCCGCCGTTCATCGCTTTTGCAGATTACCACGGGCGAACCGCGCCACAAGTCCACAGAAACCACCTCACAACCGCCAGCCAACAATTGACAAAAAAGAGCACGGAAATTCCAGCCGGCGCTGTAAGTTTGAATACAGGTATGAGTGCATCGACAGACATGACCACACTGGCGCGTCGGGAAGCCGAACTGGACGCAGCGCGCGAACTACGTTGGGTCGTAATGTATAGCGAATTGACCGGCGCGTCGGAATCGCAAGCTCGTGGCTGCTGGATGTATCTTTCAAGTCCGTCCGAGACCGAGCTTCAACTGGTTCCACTTCCCCTTGACGCTCCTTTGCCAAGTCTCGCATGATGTCCCTCTATGAACTCTCGCTCGATCCGTCGTCGTGAATTTTTCCGTTACGCCGCCATCGGCACATTCAGCCTGCTCAGCTACTCTGCCCTCGCCGCTACGATTGCCGGCGTGCCGGCAAACCGCCGTAAGTTCGACGGCGAAGACATTTTCCAACGCATCGTTGCCAAAGCTCGCGCGAACAATTGGACCAAACTGCCGATCGGCGAACTGATGGGCAAAATCGCCCGCGAACTTGAAGGCACGCCATACGTCGGTTTTACCCTGGAGACGTCTAAGGACCAGGAGAGCTGCGTTGTCAATTTAGCGGGCCTCGATTGCGTGACGTTTTTTGAAGACACTCTTTGCATTGCGCGCATGCTCAAACGCGGGAAAAGCAAACCCGAAGACTTGCTCGCAGAACTTCAATACACCCGTTATCGCGGCGGCAAGATGGGCGACTTCACCACGCGCCTGCACTACACCACGGATTGGTTTGTCGATAACGAAAAGAAAGGCGTGGTCAAAATTCTCGCGCCAACATTGCCCGGCGCCGAACCGTTCACTCAGAAAGTCGGCATCATGTCACAAAGGCCGGCTAATTACCGCCAACTGGCCGCACATCCGGACCTCGTTCCAACGATCCAAAAACTCGAAGAACAAATCAACGCGCGCCCACTCATGTTCGTGCCGCTCGATAAACTCGCCGAAGCCGAATCCCATCTCCAGACCGGCGACATCGTCGGCGTCGCGACGATGGAGCCGGGAATCGATATTGCGCACACGGGACTTTGCATCAAGGACGAGCAAGGGGTGGTGCACTTCATGGACGCCTCTTCATCGAAGGCGCACTACCGCGTCACATTCGAAGAGGGCCCTATCAGCAAAGCGTTCCATTGGTCGAAGAAATTGACCGGCGCGATGTTCGCGCGACCGCTCGAAGTCAGTTAAGAATCCGGGCCGTCAGTTCGCCGGTCTTCCAGAAGTGTCGGTCATTTCCGGCAGCAGCGGATTTGATTCGCCGCACGTGCTCGTGCCATTCGCCTTGGATTTTTTCGACCGATCCGATTAGTTCTTCGAAGCTCTTCAGGTCTCCACCTCGTGAGGCGAGTTCGACGGCGTGTTTGCCGTAGACCGGATGTTCGAAAATGAAATGCGTGAGACTCCACCAGTGGAGATAGTAGAGATTGAATTCTTTGTCCAAATCGGGTCCACTGTCGCCTGTGATAACCGCATGCAGCGGGATGACGTTGCCATTGGCGATGTTCGTTTGCAGGTTCGGTGTTTTGGCGATTTCGTCGCGCCACCAGACGGGATACGTGTTGAGATCGATTGTGCCGACGGCGAGTTTATTTGTGCCGATTCGGCTGCACGAAAAATATTCGGCCATTCCTTCATCCAACCACTTTTCCAGATCAAAGTTCGCAACCTCGCGATTCAACTGGTGCACACCTTCGTGGAGCATCCATTGGTACGGATTTGCGTCCTTATCCGAACAATAGGCGTGGCAAAGACCTCTTGAATAGAATGCTTCCGCCCAGCCAACGTTCGGATTTACCCGGCGAAATTCATCGCGGCTTTTGTAGAGACGGACGTGCAACTTTGGATGCGCGCGCCGAAAGGTTGAGACATTCGATAATTTATTCGAGTAGGCGGTGTAGAGCAGTTCCAATGTTTTACCGACGCGTTCAACCTGGTCACTCGTAGCGGTCGAGGCGATTTCGTAGTGTTCCGTTTGCGTGGTAATGGTGGGGCTCCAATGCTTAGGAGCAAATTTCCAATAACCGACTGCGGCGACGATCGCCAAGAGCCCGAGGAAACGGATTTCCCGTCCAGTGAGTCGACGCAGTTTGAAGCTCATCATGTGGTCACCACGAATAGTGCACGGTGTAGGTGACAGTTTGCTCTTCGTCTGGTTTCACAGGCACATTGAATTCGATAGTTTGATCGTCGGTCTTTTTATAGTCGGTGGATTTTTCCGTGATTTCCCAACTCGGCCAGCGATAGAGATGTTCCACGACGCGCACTCCCACTGGTGTTTTCTTGTGGTTGCGCAATTTGATTTCGAATGACTCGTCCACACCGTGCCCCTTCGTGTCCATTTTGTGATTGGTGCGCTTGCGTTCGCCGACGATGTCGAAGGCGCTGCCGGTTGCGACGCGGATCATTTCGTCCGTGGGCGTATGATCGATAGTGTTTTCGCCGATAAATTCCATTTGCTTGTCGGCGTCGCGACGATAGAAGCGCAGTCGACCTTTCGGAAGCGGCATGCCGAGGCGGTTCTCTTTCGAGTTTTTGAACTCGCGCATAACCCAGACTTTCTTGTTGGACTCAGTTCCGTATTCGCGGTTGTCACGAATGGTTGCGGGGTCCCATCCATAGTAGCGATCGAGCTTGGCGCCGTCATAGACGTAGATCGGCGAGGATTTGATGCCGTCGGCGCTGACGAATTCGACTTGTTTTGTTTCGCGGTCGAGCAGGGTCGTGGGGCGCTGCAAGATGTAGAGGTGGTATTCGTCGAAGGCTTTTTCCGTTACGACGGGAGCGGCACCGGCTGCTTCCGTTCTCGCCATGCCGAGGAGATGCCTCCGATCTTCGGGCTGGCTGATCTTACTGACGTCGCCGGCCATTAATTTGATTTTTGCGTTATCGAAGCCTTTGCCGCTTTGGTTATCCATCGTAACCCAACCAACAAGATCAATCGTGTCGCCGTTTTCAGGCATTACGAGGTTATAGTCGGCGTGCCAACTCATGCCGCCAGTGACATAGCTTAATTCGGCGTCCACCGCACCGGCGGCGTCGCTTTGGAGCTGCCAGGTAAGCGTGGGTTTGAGAATGGTGTTATCAGTAAGCGCCGGGAAAAGCGGTGTGCCGGGAAGCTGGAACATCAACTTGCCGTCGACTTCGATAATCGGTTGGCCGCTGCCGGCGCCGGGCGACGAAGCTTGCGCTTGTGCCGCGGCGTATTCAGGACCGTAGCGGTCGAAAGCCGGTTGATGCGGCACATAGCCGCTGCGCACGATTTTGCCTTTAACGATCTCGGTTTTGCCTTCGTTGCCAGGGAGTTGTTTTTCGAACTCGATTGTTTTGCCTTCGTAAAGGTTGAGCAATAAGGATTCGGAGATTGGATCGGCGCGGAAATTTTGTTCGAGGATTTGCAGGTTACGCTGCCCCGTTGGATCCCGCAGCACAACCGAGTCCGGCTCGAGATGCATCGTCGCCCCGTTATAGCTGATGTCGTTCACGCCCGACTCGAGACTGAGATGAATCGTGTCGCGGACCACAGCAAATTGTTGGTTGTAAATCGTGAGTGCCGGGGTGTCAGCGAATGCGACGTATGCGGATAAAGCTAAACCGGCAACCAGCGGGAGTTGTTTTCGCGTCATAATTTTCCTCGTGTAGAATCCATCGTTCCTCGTTCCCTCCATTAGACGGACGTTGAAGCAAAATTACTCCCATAAAACCGCCTGTCACCTACGGGACGCTGTGACCCGTCCCATGGGACGGGTCAAACGTGCAAAAACATCAATGTTTACGGCCCTTGGGACGGTGGTACGGGTCTAGAGGGGGTAGGTGGGGGGGCCGCCCGTCACCCACTTGGCGCTCGACTCTGCGACACCAAAGTAGACCAACCGGGAGCAGCCGGCACATATCTCTGTATCTCGCCAGCCGGACGCGGCCTCGGCACTAACTCACCAATCTTTAAGCTTTTTACTCCCCTGCTGCTTCGGCTTGTTCTCCGGCGAAAACACCAAAGCCTTTTCCTGGTCGCGATCCGCATCCAAAATCTGCCGCGCCTGCTGCGGACTCATCTTGCCGTAATAAGCCTGCGCTTCATCCGCCGACTCGGGCGCCTTGTCACGCTTGTCTTCACTCGCGGCCTGCGCGTTTTGCTTGTCTTTCTTTTCGTCCTTCTTGCCCTGTGCTTGCTGCTGTTTTTGCTCTTCTTTCTTCTTCTCCTCGTCTTGCTTGGCCTGCTGATCCTGCTTTTGTTGATCCTGTTTACCCTGTTGCTGGTCTTTGCCCTTTTGGTCCTTCTGATCCTTCTGATCCTGCTTCGCTTGTTGGTCTTGCTGTTGCTGCTGCTGGTTCTGTTCGTTCTGTTTATCGTCTTTGTTTTTGTCGTTCTTCTGCTGCTGTTGTTGTTGCTGCTGTTGCTTCAGTTGTTCCAAGCGTTTCTTGACGAAGTCCAGGTTGTTCTTTGCGTCGGGGTCCTGCGCGTTCAGTTTCAAGGCGTGGTCATAGCTTTCGACCGAGTGTTCCCACATCTCCTTTTGCTTTTGCTGGTCGGTCATGGGCATGCCCATTTCGTAAAGGGTGTTGCCGAGATTGTACCACGCCTGTTGCTGCGCCTTAGGGTCGGAAATCATCTCCGGCGCATCGAGAGCTTTGCTGAAATGTTCGACGGCTGATTTGAAGTCCTTCGCCCGATAGGCGGCGGTGCCGGCGTCGTAGTGCAGGCGATAATCGTTGGTCTTTTGGTCGGAGAGGCGGTTGTATTCTTTGAAGGCTTCGTCGAACTTGCCTTTATTGTATTCGCGGTAAGCGCTCGACGGCGACGCACTGGCCATCATCGGAAAAAGCAGCAAACAAATCACCGCGGCAATCGCAGCCGGCTCCGGCACCGTTGCTTTCGCGACAGGCATACGACCGACGCGTTTCCGTTCCGGCAGGAAAACTTCGACAATCAGCAACACAATCGCCACCGCCAAAGGCCAATGATATCGCTCCTGATAAACTTTGTTCAGCTTGGTCACATTGTCTGACTTCGGCAACGGCGCGAGCGCCTGCTGATATAGAACTTCCATCGGGTTCGCGCCGCGCAACGGCAAATACGCGCCACCGGTGACAGTTGCAATTTGCCGGAGCAGATTTTCGTTCAGGTGCGACTTAACCGCGTCGCCATTCTCGTCCTTCACAAAATTCATCTGGCCTTGCTCGTCTTTAACGCGCAACAACTCGCCTTCTGGAGTGCCGACCCCAATCGTGAAAATCTTCATCCCCGCTTTTGCCGCCGCTTTCGCAGCATCCATCGTTTCCGTATCGGTATCGTGATCTTCGCCGTCCGTAAACAGCACCATCACCTTGTAATTGTCGTTCCCTTGTTCAAATGCCGTCAGGCCGGTGCGAATTGCTTCCGAAAAGGATGTGCCTCCTTGCGGAATAATCCCGACATCCAGCGCTTCGACGCTTTGCCGGAACGCCTGTTCGTCCAGCGTGAGCGGTGCTTGCAAAAATGCGGTTCCGGCGAACGCGACGACGCCCATACGATCGGTTTTCGCAAGCCGCATCAAATCCATCGCTGCGAGTTTGGAACGCGTCAATCGATTCGGTGAGACGTCCTCCGCCAACATGCTGCGCGACGTGTCGATCGCGACAACGATGTCGAGACCCTGTTGCTTCGCTTCTTCCCAGACGAAGCCCCACTGCGGGCGCGCCAACGCCAGGAACACAAACACAACCGACGCGACCAGCAAGACGAGTCGCAAAATTTGCCGGCTATGCGACACACCAACCGTGAGGTTTGCAAGCAAACGCGATCGGACGAATTGCGACACCAGCTTCTGCTTCACGCGCCATGTCCAATAGAAGAACGCACTCAACGCCAGCGCCGCCAGCAGCATGATCCAAAGGAAATTCGGCTGGGCAAACCTCATGGCAATTTCCTCCACACCGTGTGACCGAGAATCATTTCCAATACGAGCACAGCCAGGCCGGCCAGCACAACTTGCCCGAACAACTCGTCGAAATGCTGAAACTTTTTGATCTTCGCATCCGATTTTTCCAGGCGATCAATCTCGCCATAGATGCGATGCAACGTCTCGGTGCTGTCGGCTCGAAAATAGTGGCCACCGGTTTTATCCGAGATTTTCGTCAACGTATCTTCGTCAATATCGACATCAATCGGCTGATAAACTTTACGGCCAAACGGATCCATGACAGGGAACGGCGCCTTACCGCGAATACCAACGCCAACCGTATAAACCTTCACCGACATCGCCTGCGCCGCGTCAGCCGCCACCAAGGGCGGAATTTTCCCGGCGTTGTTCTGACCGTCGGTCATAAGAATAACGATTCGGCTTTTCGATTTCAGATCACGCAACCGATTCACCGACGTCGCGAGAGCCGAGCCAATGGCCGTTCGATCTTCAATCAATCCAAGATGCAGACGCTCGAGGTTCTTGCGAAGATAATCGTGGTCCAGCGTAACAGGACACGCGGTATATGCGCGGCCTGCAAACGCAACCAATCCGATGCGGTCGTTCGGACGTTTATCGATGAATTCTGCGAGCACCTGCTTGGCAAGGTCGATGCGGTTAATGCGTTCGCCGTTCACCATGAAATCTTCAGACGCCATGCTGCCCGACAAGTCCAACGCGACCACGATATCAATACCGCTGGCTTTGAGTTCCGTTTCGCCTTTGATCAACCGCGGTTGCGCCAGCGCGATGATGAATGCCGCTAACGCCAGCCAGCGCAGGCTCAATAAAATACTTCCCGCACGCGAACGGCTCAGGCCTGAAATGGGCCGCACCAAATCCACCGACGAATACAAAAACGCCGAGCCCTGTCCGTGTCGCCCCTTAAGCCACGCCAGGAGCGGCAAGACCAGTAGCAGCAACAATAAAAATGGATGCGCAAACGTCATGCGGCTTCGTTCGTTGTTCCAGCTGCAGCGGGTTGGGCTTCAGTTCCACCAGAATTGATCATCTCACGCGGTTCTGTTTCGTTCACCAACCGCATCGCTGCACCGTGCAGAGTTCGTAGCTCCGTCTCCGTCGGTTCGTATTTGGCAAATTTCACCAAGTCGCATTGCGACAGGAACTCAGCCAGGCTGGCCTTCTGATCCGACGTGAGAAGGTTGGTGCTTTGCAGTTCGTAGAGAAATTCTTCAGTCGTGCGTTCGGGTGCGCGAAACGTGAAACGTTCTTCAAGATAAGTTCGCAACGTGTCGGATACTACTGTCGTGAACGGCTTGGGTTCGCTGATCAATGACAGTGCCTTTTCCAGAGCGCGACGGGCGCGCACGTGCGCAGGAATGACAGGAACCAACGGCGGCATTGCAGCCTTCGTCCGATAATATTTCCAAATGAAATAAGCGATCGCCACCAGCGCAATGGCTCCAAGCGCCGACCAGACCCACAGCCAACCATTCGAGATCTCGATCAGCGGCTTCGCCGATTCGTGGTACGTCAATTGTGTCGCGGCGTTCGATGTCGCGGACGGCGGTGGGACGATTAATGGAGCGTTGTTGGTCATCCTCGGCGCAAACGTTTCTCGCGTGTTTCGAAAAATTTCCCAAGCGCGTTCGAATACGGCTGGTCGGTGCGAATCTGAATCGCGTCAATGTTGTTGGAGCGGAACATGCGCATCAACTCCGCCTGATGTCGCTCGCGTCGTTCGAAGAACGATGCGCGACGGCGTGGATCGTGCGTGTTCACCTCGATGACTTCGCCGGTTTCCGCATCTTTTAAGACCAATCGCCCCAAAGGCGGCAGTTCTAGTTCATAGCGATCGACAACTTGAATCGCGATCAAGTCATGACGTCGGTTCGTTTGGCGCAATGCAGGCAAAGAGCGAGGGCCAACAGTGGGCGAACCGACGAACGTCGTGGGCCGATGTTCCTGTTCCGATTCATCGCTGGTATTCTCGAAAAGAAAATCCGATATCAGCACGACAATCGCGTGCCGACGTGCGACGCGATTCAAAGTGTTCAAAGCCTCATTGAAATTTGTGCCGCGCTTCTTCGGCTGAAAGAAAAGGATTTCGCGAATGACGCGCAGCACATGGCGGCGGCCCTTCTTCGGCGGAATATATTTCTCCACTTCGTCAGTGAAAAGAATCAGTCCAACCTTGTCGTTATTGCGAATCGCCGAAAACGCGAGCACCGAAGCAATCTCCGCCGCAATTTCACGCTTCGATTGATCCCCCGATCCAAACAATCCCGAACCGCTCAAATCCACCAACAACATCAAAGTCAGTTCGCGTTCTTCGACGAATTTTTTCACGAACGGATGATTCATTCGCGCCGTCACGTTCCAGTCGATTGCGCGCACCTCATCACCGGGCTGATATTCGCGAACCTCCTCGAAATTCATCCCCTGCCCTTTGAAGACGCTGTGGTATTGGCCTCCAAGGGTCTCGGTCACGAGCCGGTTAGTCCGCAGCTCGATCTGCCGAATTTTTTTTAAGATTTCGCGCGGGATCATTTGCGACTCCGAACGATTTAGGGTACCGGAAGCTCGTTGAAAATTTTCTGGACGATATTCTCGGTCGTCTTTTCTTCAGCCTCGGCTTCGTAGGTTACGGTCACGCGATGGCGAAGGACATCCATGCCAATACTCTTCACGTCCTGCGGCGTGACATAACCGCGTCCTTTCAAAAATGCGTAAGCCTTGGCGGCCAACGTCAGACCAATCGTCGCGCGCGGCGACGCGCCGAGCTGGATCAGGCCAGCGAGACCTTTGATTTTGTAAGCGTCGGGATCACGCGTGCAGCAAACGATGTCGACGATGTAGTCACGGACTTTTTCGTCGATGTAAATGTCGTTGATGACCTGGCGCGCGTGAAGAATTTCTTTCGCGGTAACGACGGAAGCAGCAACCGGCGCGGCGCTGGTGCGCGCCATCAAATCCAGAATCTGCCGTTCCTCTTCGCGCGTCGGGTAGACGATTTTCAACTTCAACATGAAGCGGTCGACCTGCGCTTCGGGTAGTGGATAGGTACCTTCCTGTTCGATGGGATTTTGCGTCGCCAACACGAGAAACGGCTCTTCCAGCTTGAACGTCTGTTCGCCGATGGTGACCTGCTTTTCCTGCATCGCTTCCAGCAACGCGCTCTGCACCTTAGCCGGGGCGCGGTTGATTTCGTCCGCGAGCACGACATTGGCAAAGAGAGGGCCGCGGCGTGTCGTGAACGCGCCGCTTTGCGGATTGTAAATTTGCGTGCCGATCAAGTCAGCCGGCAACAAATCGGGCGTGAATTGGAGGCGCGAGAACTTAACGTTCAAACAGTTCGCGAGCGTTTTCACGGCCAACGTTTTAGCCAGGCCGGGCACACCTTCCAGCAGCACGTGACCGTTCGCCAAAAGTCCGATCGTCAGCCGTTCGACGAGATAATTCTGGCCGATGATAACCTTACCGATTTCAGCGAAAAGCGGCCGCACAAAACCGCTGGCGCGCTGCACTTCCTCGTTAATCGCACTAATGCCTGTATTCATGTGTTTTCGAAAGAATGACTACCCCCAATGGACAAGCCAAGAGCATAACTGTTCAATGGAAATGCCCCTAAAATTGTTAAAAATCTTCGTCTTGGGACATCGCTCTAAATCAGCGAATTACAAGGCTTGCCGCACAGCCTCTACATCCTTCGTGATCTCGGTCGTGCAGCGCTGTTGCTGATGGAAACTTCTGCTCATCGCGAATTTTTTTTACGAACGTCAGTTCCATCGTTTCCCCATAAATATCTCCACTGAAATCAAGTAAGTGTGCCTCCACCTGGAGCTTCGGCGTCGGCGAATTCAACGTGGGCCGATATCCGATGTTAACAGCTGCACGCTGATTTTTTTTGGCAACTTCCGCAAGCGCGGCGTAAACGCCAGTCGGCGGAAGAACCAGCCCTGCGACATCCATGTTGGCAGTAGCAAACCCAATTTTGCGCCCGATGCCGTCGCCTTTAACAATTGTGCCACAAAGCGAATACGGCCGGCCGAGCATCTGATTGGCCAAATCAAGGTTACCCATGCGAATCACTTCGCGGACCCGTGTACTGCTGACCGGCAGGCCATCCAACGCGACACTCGCCAATCCGTGCACTTGAAAATTCAGTTCCGTACCAAGCGTGCGCAAGAGGTCAACGTTCCCACCCCGCTTGTGGCCGAAGGTAAAATTGCTGCCCACACAAATGCTTTGGATGTTTTTAAAATCGCGCACGAGGTCTCGAACGAATTGTTCCGCCGGAATCGTGCTGAACTCTTTGGTGAACTCGATGAGATAAGTCGCGTTAACACCAAGCGATTCAATGACACTCAGTTTCTTCGCCAATGGATAAATCAACTGGGGCACTCGCTCGGGTGCGACGACCGCATTCGGATGTCGATCGAATGTGACGACAACCGACAGCGCTTGATTTTGCACTGCGTCCGCCATCGTTTGTCGAATCACCTGCTGATGCCCAAGATGCACGCCGTCAAAAACGCCAATTGCCACGCAAACTTTGCGCGTCCCAGGATTCAAGTCTGAAGCGTGACGAATCAGGTTCATTCGCCGGGAGAATTCGCCATCGCCAAAAGTTTCAGGAACGGAATCACGCGCTTTTCCAACTCGCTCTTCGGCAAATTGCAGGCGTCCTCCATCGGAATCGCGTCTGCGACATCAAATTTTCCCGAAACAAGCCGGCGCAAGCTCGACAAATGTGCGCCGCAGCCGATTTTCTGCCCGAGATCATGCGCGAGGCTGCGGACGTATGTCCCCTTCGTGCACGCCACCCGAAACGCTCCGATCGGTTCCGTGTAGCTGCTAAATTTGTAAGTGTAGATATGGATCAAGCGCGCCTTGCGCTCCACTTCCACCCCTTTGCGCGCCAGCTTGTAAAGCGGCACACCATCGATCTTCACCGCCGACACCATCGGCGGAGTTTGAAGATGATCGCCCACGAATGTTTTCGACAATTCGTTGAGTTGCTCCACGGTCAGCGGCGGCACTGGCGCAGTGGCGGTCACGTCACCATCGGCGTCATAGCTCGACGTCGTCGCGCCGAATTTCATCGTGCCTTCATAAACCTTATCGTCCGCCATCAACTTTTCCGAAAGCTTCGTCGCTTTTCCGAGCACGATGATGAGCAAGCCCGTTGCGGCCGGATCGAGCGTGCCACAATGACCGACCTTCTTAATGCCGAAGTTGCGGCGAATAATATCCACCACATCGTGCGAAGTCGGACCGGCGGGCTTATCTATAAGCAACGCGCCATCCAATGAATCAAACTCGGTCATGAGAAAAGTATCAACCAGCGGTTAGTGTTTCACAACGCTGCGTCAAACCTGCGTTGCCACCGGCTGTTGCGCCGATGTTGTTGTGCGACTGAAGTAGCGATCAATCGTTTGCCGTGAAGGCGGACGGGTAAGCAGCGAGAACAGCACCATGAAAAACGCCGAACCAACAACCATGGGAACGACGGTCATGTAGTTATTCATAAACCGCACATCACCGTTAGGCGCGCGCGAAAGAATTTTAACGGCATCCGCCCCTTCACCAATTTTCCAAATGATATCTTCCTTCGGCTTGGCAGGAGGCGTCGCCTTAACCGGAGCAGAAGCTTCCGGAGTGTTTGGCGTGGACTTCACTTGAGCCGCAACGTCCGGCTTTGCCGGCGGCGTGGGTGGAGGCGGAGACTTTTGCAAAAAGGCAAAACCAATCAAAGTCGCCGCCACAAACAAGGTCGCCGCGAGCGCACCCCACTTTGTGCTGCGCTTCCAGAAAAGCGCCGCAATCATCACCGGCGCCATCGCTGCAAAACCCGAAAAGGCAAAGCGAATGGCGATCTCGAAAATCCCCTGCTTCGATTTCAACGCCAGCGCAACGAAATAGGCAATCACCGTGACCACTAGAATAAACGCGCGCGCAAAGTAAACCGAACCGCGTTCGCCGTACTTTTTCTTTCCACCGTAATGCGCGAACACGTCCTTTGTGAACATCGTGCTCATCGCCAACACCTGATGCGCGTCGGAGCCCATCACCGCCGAAATAATTCCCGCGCCAAGCAGACCCGCGAGCCAGACCGGTGCGTAAGTATCAAGCATCCGCAACAACACACCATCCGGGTCGATCTTGCCGGTGAGCGTCACCGTGCCGAGCACGCCGAGAAAAACGCACGGCAACCAAATCGCCATAATCGCGAGCGGATACAGCACGACCGTCCGTTTGAACGCGGTGACCTTCTTCGCCGAAAAGCACATAATCGCCATGTGCGGAAACATGATCGAGGAAAGCGGAATCAACGTATAGCTCCAGAAAAATTGCGGCGGCATTTTCTCGCGCGTCAGCAGCGTATGAGCCTTCGGGTCATCCATGATCTTCTTGATGTATTCGCCAAACCCGCCTGGCAACGCATGACTGATCACCGCCACCGCCACTGCGCCGAAGCACAGGAACAAAATCGTCTGGAAAATATTCACCCAAACCGTGCCGCGCATTCCGCCGAAGAACACATTCACCGTCACAACAGCCGCGACAATCGCGCACCCTGCCGCATACGGAATCAGCGGCTGATGCGTTGCGCCTGAAGTCGAGATATCTGCCAACACCGTGCCACCGCCCATGATGCTGATGATCATATAGGGAACGAGCATCGCAGCGCTCAGCGCAAAAATAACAGTGCCGATGTGATTACATTCCCAGCGATCACGAAAGTATGAGACCTGAGTCTGGTGCCCGAACCGTTTTCCAAGCGCCCAAAGCCGCGTGCCGATGAAGAAGATCGTCATCGGAATCACGAAACACGAAGACGATGCCATCAATCCATAAATACCAATTCCCTGCCGATACGCCTGTCCCGAACTGCCGAGAATCGCAAACGCCGTCATGTTCGTCGCGAAGATCGACAAAAAGAAAACAAGTGAACCAATCGAACGATTTGCTAGAAAGAAATCCTCCGTGTTCGTCTTACTGCGCCGAAACGCGATGCTGCCGATGAACGCGATGATCGCGAGATAAACGAAAATGACGACGACAGGAATCATTTCGCGCCCTCGCTTTTGCTAGCGTTCTGCGGGTCCGCCTCCTCGACTTCGAGGTGTGTCGGCCAAACCGTCTTCACCAGCACCCCCATCGTGATCGCGCACAAAATCGAATACCCCGCGTGATACGCGAGGCCAATCGGCAAAAAACCGAACACCAGTGGCTCGGTCTTATTCCAATTCCAGAAATCCTGATGTACCACGTAAACCGCGACGACCAATAAGAGCAGCAAAAACTTTTTCATCAGTTCTTAATTTTTCTGCAGGTCGATTTTAGCCGGCGCGTCCGTCACGGGCTGTTTGCGATTAGGATCAGTGAACGCAAATAAATGCGTGTTGGAATGCACGTATAAAACACCGTTCGCCACGATTGGCGTGGAGTAAACCGGCGCACCGAGATTCGTAACACTGAGGAGTTTTTTCTCCTTGGTCGCAGCAAACACATAAAAATCACCGTCTTCGTTGCCGATATAAACTTTGCCGTCAGCCACCAGAGTCGAGCCCCAAACGTGCGCCTTCAAGTCATGCACCCAATAAACCTTGCCGGTCTCCGCATCCAGGCAATGAAGGAATCCAGAAAAGTCCCCTACGAACAGCAAGCCGTCTGGTGTGATCGACACACTCGACAAGCTGCGATGAATTTTATCGTAGGTCCAAACTTTCGCCGATTTCGTCACATCGCCAGTCTTGGTCGCGTCGATACACGTCAAAATACCAACGCCTTCGCCGTGCTCAGGATCCTGGCCGACTGCTACATAAACGCGGTTTTTCCAAAACACTGGCGTCGCATTAATTTCACTCGGGCCGTCCGGCGCGGGATATTTGTGCGCGGTATCTTTGACGCGGCGTTCCGGCGGGTTCGCATCGCACCACCAAACCTTCTTCAAATAATCCGTGTCCTTGTCCTCTTCGCGCTCGACCGGCGCACCGGGAATAACCGGCTCCATCTTCGCCCCTGTTCCTTTTTGCGGTTTTGCGTCGAACGCATAACAAACTCCATCACCACCGCCGAAGAAAACCAGCTTGCGTCCATTCACAACACCGATTGAGGGAGAACTCCATTGTCCGTGGAAAATGCGCGGACCAATTGCGGCATTATCTTCCGCGCGTAATTTGCCAGTATTTTTGTCGATTGCGACAAAGCTCGGCGAATTCGGCGAAGGAATATTCACGTGCGTCCAGTCCTGGCCGTTCGACGTGCACGCATAAACCAAATCATCATCGACCAGCAGCGAGCAGTTCGACGCGTTGTGCGGGAATACGCCCAGCTCATCCATCATGTCATAGCGCCAAATAATATCCGCGTCCTTCGGGCCGATTTTCGACGGCGGCTTGCCGGGACCGGAGACATACTGCGCTTCGTCTTTGAAAGGACCATCGTTGCCATTCGCCTGACCTTCAGTATCGAGGCACAGCACTTCGCAACGGCTGCTCACGACATAGAGTCGATTATTCTGCACGCACGGCGAAGACAGGAGGCCGAGACTTTCCCAGTCATTCACTTTGCCCGAAGCGAGTTTGGGCACCACTAATTGCCACAACAAATCACCACTCTTCGCATCGAGCGCCAAAAGAATACTCCGGTCGCCCTGATGCTGCGGGTCGCGCGGATTTTCGTTGTTCGTGCCGATGAACAATTTTCCGCCGGACTCCACCACGTTGCCATAACTTTGCGACCCGAGTTTCGCCACCCACTTCGCGCCCGGTAAATTCTTCGGGTCCACCTCTTCCGTCCCGGTCTTCATCTCAACGCGCTGGCCTTTTTCCTTCGTGAAATGATCGGGCAACCCGGTCTCCGGCGAATACATATTGCGCCCCGGATCGTTACCACCCCAACGCGGCCAATCAGCGGCGAATGTTGCCGTTGCGAACGACAGCGCGATGCAAAGAGAGAATTTCGTTTTCATGTGAAAAATTAGTTCGCGGTGACAGAAATATTATCAATGTAAACCCGCATGTCCTGCGGCGAGAAACCGGACAAGCCCGGGGAACCGTTCTGGTTGGCGATCTTCACCGGCGCCTCGTTCGTCCACTTGTCGGGTTCAGCATCGCCCCGTTTCCAAGCTTTCGCACGGACGACTCCGGACCCGTCGGCGGCCACGTCCACGCGCGCTTTCAAATGATACCACGTGTTCGGCACCCACTTAAACGACACGCGCGAACTCAACAATTCCTGGTTCGAAGTGATCTCCAAGGCCTGCTCGTTGCCTTTCAAGCGAATCAAATAACGTTGGTTGATTACACCAACGTCAGACATCTTGCGCTTATTACCCTCACTCATCACGTCTGCTTCGATCGTATAATTCTTCAACGCCGGCGAACCCATGAACACCATCGCGCGACGAAAGAACGAATTATCCACCGTCTTCACCAGGCATTTCGATCCATCTTTGTCGCGCACTTCGAATTTAAAGCGCGCGCCAATCCATGGCAGGGGCGGGTAAGCATATTTCGTCGGAGGTTCGACCGAGTTTGTCGTCGTTTCGCTCAATGTGAATGACTCAAAATCCTGTTTGATCGGTAACCCCGGCAAAACGCGGCCGCGAGTGTATCCTTTCAAACCATCCGACTGCGCTTCGAACGCGCCAGCCGACGGCACCTTGTCCGGTGCCGCTGTAAATTTTCCTTCAGCATCAAACGAACCTTTCACCATCGCTCGCACCTTGGCCGTAGGCGGAATGAACGGCTCCCACTTCACCGCATTCGCCGCGATGTCCTTTACCGGCAAGCCGTTTTTATCCAACGAACGCACATGGAATGTCTGCGATTCATCAGGGTGCAGTAAAAGCTCGTTCGGAATCACTTGCAACTGCGCCGCAGGTCCAGGCGCTGGCCAGGCTGGTTCCGCTGTGGACGAAATGTCCGTCGCCTGTCCGGCTTTGCCGAAGCAATAAATCTTCTTAGCCGTTTGAATATATATCTTTCCATTCCAAGCCGTCGGCGTGCCGTAACAACGCCCGTCCAACGTCACTTTCGAAATGACTTTTCCCTCGGTATCGCCCGATTGAACGACATACAAAGCACCGTGCCCGCCGGCAACCTCATCACCACCTTCATTCACCGCCGGGTCATTCAAAATTGGTGCAAAAATTTTACCATCAGCAAAAAGCGGCGACGAATTGCGCTGCTCCGTCCCGAGCTTTAAATTCCACATGACCCGCCCCGTGTTCGCATCTACACAAACGAGATACCCGACTTCGCTCGTCACATAGACGCGGTCGCCGACAAGAATCGGCGAACTCGCCGACGTGCGGATTTCATTACTCCAAAGTTCGACCTTCGAGCGCGGCACCACCACTGGCTCTGCCGCGTTCGTCGGCGTCACCGACGGAATCTTCAACGCCACCATCTGTCCGGGTTCATACGGTGTCCCGTAAATCGCAATGATCGAATTGCCATGCAACAACAGCGACGAATTGATACCGGCCTTGAACAGCGGCACGCGAAAAATCGGTTCGCCTGTGCGCGCATTCACACAAACCACGCTGCCGTCACCCGTCGCGGAATAAAACACGCGCTTGCCATCGAGCCACGCCAACACCGGATGAGAATACGAATTGTCTTTGGGCCGATCGCCAGGGTTCGACGCCCAAACCGGCTCGCCCGTCTTTTTGTCAAAAGCGTAAAAGCGATCCGCGCCCGGCCCTTGCGCGCCCCAATTCGCCGTGATGCCGCGCGTAATCACCAAATCTTTGTCAACCACCGGCGAAGCAGTCCGTCCGTTCGGGAACGTCAACCGGCCGAACTCCTCCATCAACGAATGTTCCCACAACGTTTTCCCATCGGCCGTGAATCCAGCAAAAATCCCCTGAGTGTCTTGAATGTAAACATTGCCCGTCTCTGGATCGACGGTCGGCGATGATGTCGCATACCGCAGATAAATCGTGTCGCTTAGAAAATCAGGATAGACCTTTTGCCAAAGCAGCTTGCCAGTCTCTGCGTCAAAACACGCGACGCCTTCCTGCAACTCCGCGCCCTCACCCACATAACCCATGATATATAATTTGCCGTCGGCGATGACGGGCGTGGACATGCCGGGGAAATCCGCCGTCCAAAGCGCCTGCTTCACGTCGAGCGTGCTCGGCAAATTCTTCTCTGGCGAGCTCCCGTTTTGATTCGGGCCGCGCCAATTGAGCCAGCCGCTCACGGCAGCAGACGACGATGTCGAAATGGTAAAACCAAGGAGGAGCGACAAAAGCGGACGTAAAGTTTTCATAATGGTGTCTTGTCTTCCTGAAGTTCCGATTATTTCCAGTCCCTCGCAGCCATGCAACTGAAATAATACTTACACGTATCATCAGGAACCCTGCCGATCTTGTCGGGTTTTGGCTTAACGCGGCGTAAACACCGCATTCCAATAAGTTATCCGGCGCGAAGCTGTTCCAACACGTGCGCGACAGTGGCGGTGCGGTTCTGCGTTCCGAAATGGGCAAGGATACGTTCGACGTGTTTGCGCGTCGTTCCTTCGCGAGTGCCGAGCAACAGGGCAATTTCCGCATTCGTCTTGCCGTGGACCAGCCAGTAAAGGACTTCGGTTTCGCGAGGGGTCAGACCGAAACGTTTGAAGACTTCGACCGAAATCGTTGCGGTGCTTTCGGTGAGGACGAGCATCGCCGGATTAATCGGGTGCAAAACCAGGCGGATGGTCAATTGTTGTTCGGCGCAACTGACTTTGAGCGGCTGAACGGGCGATCCAACCAGCAGCCGCTCGGCGATTTTCTTCAACTGCTCGCGCATCCAGCGCGACACGTTTTCGGGTAGCGACGCACGATTGCGCCAACCGCCACAATACTTTGCCAATTGTTTGGCGGCCAATGGGCTCATCCCTTTCAGCCGATGGTCGCGAGTCAAAAACACAATGCCTTGGCCAGCGACTTCGCTCGCGTGATTCAATGAAACATTTTCGCCGGACACCTCGGCGAAGGCGCGGACGTTTTTAATCGCGGCAGAATAGTGCTGGCTCAGATGGCGTAAAACCTCTTCATCGCGAACGGTGAAATCGCCCGCGTGGCGATGCACCACAAATCCGATGTGCGACGCGTTCGAATCTGGAACAATCCCGGCAAACTGGTAACGCAATCCGAGCGGGCGGTGAAAAGCGTTGAATAGGTCGGTCCGTTCGAATCGGCGCTGGCTCATTCGCGAAGTCAATGGGCCGAACAGGCTACCTTCGGTGTATCCAGGAACAAATTCAGGAATTCTCCCAGATAGTTCGAGGAACATAGGCGCGAGTTTCACCACGTCAGTCCGGTACGGAAAAACGATTGGGCGGGTGACCTCGAATTTCTGCGTATCGAGTTCCCCGGTCATGAGCAGGTCCGCGGAAATCAAATCCTTGGCGACCTTCATCCACGCCCAGGCGAGGTCGAAAATCGTGCGTTGAGAGTAGATAGCGGGTAACGCTGAGGAGATCCCAGCCCAGTCGGTATGTGATAAACGTTTCATCGCGTAATTACGACCTAACAGTTCACGGTTGTTCCCAAGTCACACCGGTTCTGGGCAAAAACGGCATGACTTACTTCTAAAGGAAACGACGTTGGAGTTTTTATCAGAGCGGCGGCGCGTACGCAACTCTGCGTACAGACAGAATCTAGCATGACAACATAACATCCGTGCGTTGGTTGTCTTCCGTCTGGTAAGTTGAGTGCGTTCGCGTCTGTAACCCGGTGCTGTCGTTTGGTGCGTTTCTGCCAGTGCCGCGGTTTGTTTAGCGCGCTCAAATCGGGTGGGATTGCAGAACCGGAAGCAACTGACTTTCCAGCAGAGCTGGGGCGCTCTGCTGGTTTTTTCGTCACGACGTTCCATGGATCACTTCTTATCATCTTCTTCGCTTTTACCTTGTCCTGTGCCGCTCATATGGTTTAGACGACGTGTATGTTTTCCAAACGCGTGACGTTTCAACTGCTGCACTTCGCAGTAAACAAAAATCGTGGTTAAGAAAAATCAGCTTCCAATCGATGCCCCCAGCCGGAGGCGAATGCCGATCCTGCTCCGTCACGCATGGTATGGTTTGAACCAAGCCTTTCGCCGTCGCATCGCATCCATTGGCGTCACACCCGATCAATTCACCGTTCTGCGCACAATGCTGGAACACGAAAAGGCTGGCCTGACACAAAGCGAACTCACCCGCGAAATCGCCAGCGATCCCAACACTATTGCCTCGCTTGTGCTACGCATGGAACGCGCTGGATGGATCCATCGCGCCCGCCATGAACGCGATCGCCGTGCTTACCATTTAAAAATTACCGCTATCGGCCGCACGAAATATAAACATGCGCGCAAAATCGCCGTTGGCTTGCAGGAAGAACTCCTATCCGATTGGCCTGAAAAGAAGCGCGAAGAATTCCTCACCAACCTCGCCCAAATCGCCGACCGCTGCCGCGCCGTCGCGAAACGCTAGGAAAGTCCTTTCACCTTGACAGACTCGTCCGGTGGCGTTGGTATAGCTGCTTCAGCCACAAATACCTTGCGCATTATGAAAACGGGCTTGGCCTTTCGGTTCCACCTTTTGAGCTCAACAGTTCTGATTGTGGCCTTACTTTTCGTCGGCGAGCCAGTGGCCGTGAACGCTCAAACTCGGCTTTACGACACTAACCTTATCGTCGTCCGCGTCGGCAACGGAGTCCAAACGCTCAGCACCGGCGGCAACCCAGTTTTTCTCGATCAATTCACCCCCTCAGGCTCCTACGTCAGCAGCGTTGCGATTCCGGACACCGGGCCTTCAGCCGTCGTGCTTTCCGGCAACACCTTTGTGGATGGTTTCCTGAGCCGCTCCGCCGATCGCCGCCTCCTCACGCTCGCTGTTTACGCCACAAACTCCCAAAGTGGAGTTAACATCACAAGCAACACCAACGTCCCCCGCTCGGTCATCAGCATCGATGCCTTGGGCAACATCATCCACCCGGCTCTCATTAGCACCGACTTCACGGCCACCTGGCGCTCCGCCGTCACCGACGGCAACAACAATTACTGGGGCACCGGTTCCTCTGGCGGTGTTGTCTACATGGGAAACGCTTTACCGCACGCCATCATTGAAAACTCCAAACCCAATTGCCGTGTTCTCGAAATCTTCAACGGCAGTTTATATATGGGCACCGGCTCGACCAATGCCGACGGCAACACTGGCATTTATAAGTTCAACGGACTGCCTACCAGCAGCACCGGATTGCCCGCCCCCGCCGTGTTCACCAACACCTTCGATCTGCCCAACGTCAGGGGCATCCTGGATTTTGCCGTCAACCCGTTCAACACCATCATTTACTTCGCCGATAACCGCACTTACACGTCGCTCGGAGGCGGCATCCAAAGATGGGACTACGACAACGTGCACAGCATTTGGATCAATACCTACCACCTCACCAACGGTCTTGCCGTCGACGCACCGCAAAACATCGCCGTCGACTGGAGCGGCCCCGCGCCAGTCATTTTCGCGACCACCATTGGCAACACCGCCAGCGACCAAACCAGCCTTATCAAAGTCACCGATAACGGCCCCGCATCTCCGTTCACCATTCTTGCGACAAGCGGCACG
This sequence comes from uncultured Verrucomicrobiae bacterium, assembly GCA_963702845.1. GTDB lineage: Bacteria > Verrucomicrobiota > Verrucomicrobiia > Limisphaerales > Palsa-1400 > JAICXV01. Next base: position 4,479,156 of record OY969763.1, read on the forward strand.
AGCCAAGTTTTTCGTGGGGTGAAGTTCGGTCCGACGTTGTCGTCGCCGCTGATAATCGATCAGCCGGTAAATCAATTCAGCGCCGTCGGAGGAAATCCCACGTTTACCGTCAATGTCGCGGGCGCAACTCCGCTCACGTACCAGTGGCGATTCAACGGCACTAATCTCGGTTTCGCCACCAATAGTTCGCTCATAGTAACGAATGCCCAGCTAACAAATGCAGGCAGTTATCAAGTTATCATCACCAACGCTTCCGGCTCTGCCACCAGCCAGACCGCAACACTCACGATCGTCACAAACGCTCCAATAATCACGAGCCTCACCAGCAACGTATTGGCCGAAACCGGAACCACCGCTGTTCTTTCCGTCATCGTCTCCTCCAGCGGCTCGACTACTTACCAGTGGCAGTTCGGCAACGCTCCGATCAGCGGCGCGACAAATTCGGCACTGAACATTGCTAACGCGCAATTCGGAAACGCCGGAACCTACTTCGTTCAAGTAGTAAATCAATATGGACTGACATTGAGCCCGCCGGCCACACTCACTATGTTCACCGCGCCAACCGACACGAACGTGTTCGTCGGAAGCAACGTCACGTTTTCAATTCAAGTAGTCGGCCCGGCCTCGCCAACGTTTCAATGGCGTTTTGATGGCCAGGATATTCCGCAGGCAACCGATACTTCCGTTACGATCGTCAACCCGCAAACCACAAACGCCGGTTACTATTCGGTGGTGTGTTCCGTGCCGGGAATGACCACGCTCAGTTCGGGTGGATTTCTTTCCGTCACCGCCAATCCCACGTCGAATCCGACCGGAGCCATCCCCGCACCATTCGGCTTAATTAACTGGTGGCCGTTCGATGGCAATCTGAAGGATGTCTACGGATCGAACGACGCTAGTCCAGTCGCCGGCGTTGTCATCGTAAACGGCGAAGTTGGTTCGGGCTGTTATTTTGATGCGGCGACGAACACACATTTAAACGTTGATGGCACGCCGGTACAGCCGCCCTGGACCGCGTCGTGCTGGATTTATCACCAGAATACTCCATGGGTTTCCTCGGCTGTCATCGGTGACAAACTCACTTCGCTGAAACTGGAACAAAACAGGAACACGAGCAAAGTCGGCTTCACGAAGTTCGGCACGGCCGACTACAGCTTTAACTACATCTCCCCCATCAACACCTGGGTTCATCTCGTTTGGGTCAGCACCACCACCAACACCAGCCTCTACGTCGATGGCGTTTTCCAGGATGCAGTCGCGAACACCATCAACCTTCCACGCGGTCAGATCGGCGCTGATTTCGGCGGGAACATCGACCACACCCTCGGCGTGATTGACGAACTGATGCTGTTTAACCGTGCCTTGAGCGCGTCTGAAATCGTCGCCATCTACAACGCCGGTTCAGCCGGGGTTTTCCGCGTGCCAGAATTTGTTGGTTCATCCGCCGGAGCCGTCAACCAATTCACCTCCACCATCCGCGGGCTCACGGGCAAAACGCTCTCGGTTTACAACTCGACCAATCTTATCGACTGGCTGCTCATTACCAACACGCCTAATACAACTGGTTTGTTCCAGTTCAGCGATTCGTTCACACCTGGGGCCAATCTGAAATTCTACAAAGCCACCCAGCAATAACTTGCCTGCACTTTAGCGGGCGACCTTAAGGATCTTCAGCGACTTGCCCCCTCATGTTTCGGGTTCTCCCCTTTGACAGGACCAGTCCCATCGACGACAATCTCAGTATATTCACGTATGGCAACGCCAGCCGTTTCCATCAAAGCAAAACTGCGGTCGATGATTGTCCTAAGCAGCGCTGCCGCGTTGCTGCTTACTTCGGTTTCCTTTGTTTGCTACGAGATCATTAGCTTCAAACGGTCGCTCGTCCGCAACACTTCGACCTTGGCCCAAATCATCGCCGACAACAGCGCCGCCGCCGTAGCTTTCCAACGCGATGATGAGGCCACGCAGATGTTGGCCGCTTTACGGGCCGACCCATACATTCTCGAAGCCGTTATTTACGACCAGCACAACAAGCCTTTTGCTCGTTATCAAATTCCGAAAATCACACCAGCCCTCCCCTCGTCGCCCGCATTTACTTCCGGTTATCGTTTCGATGACGGATCACTTATTTACAGCGAACCGGTTACCCAAAAAAAAGAGGTTCTCGGCACGCTCGTCCTACGCTGCAGCCTGGTCGCATTGTATCGCCGGCTCGGTCTTTATACGGGCATTGTCGTCACCGTAATGGCGGGCTCTCTGCTCATTGCCTATTTCATTTCGCGCTCCATGCAACGACGCATCGCAGATCCCATTCTGGCGCTCGCCGATACAGCCAAGACCGTTTCCACCCGCAACGATTACACGCTGCGCGCCCAGAAATTGAGCTCCGATGAAGTCGGGCAACTCACCGAATCGTTCAATCAAATGCTGCAACAGATTCAGCAGAACCGGGAACAACTTCGCTCCGCGCACGCCCAAATCCAGGAGCACGCCCGCGATCTCGAAAAAACCGTCGCCGACCGCACTGCTAAACTTCAGGACACCATTGGCGAACTGGAGGCGTTTTCCTACAGCGTCTCCCACGACATGCGCGCCCCGCTCCGAGCCATGAGCCGTTACGCCGAAGTCCTCCTTATCGACGCCGGCAAAAAACTAGATGGCTGCGAACAACAATATTTGGAACGGATCGTCACCAATGCCAAGCGTCTCGACGCCCTCATCCAAGACGCACTCACTTACAGCCGCGTTTGCCAGATCGAATTGGAATTGAAACCCGTCGATCTTGCTCCTTTGATCAACAGCATCATTGAGCAATATCCGGCTCTCCATCCCGACAAGGCCGACATTATCTGCAAGACTCCCCTGCTCCACGTGCTTGCCCACGATGCTTCGTTGACCCAATGTCTTTCCAATTTATTAGCCAACGCCGTTAAATTCGTCGAACCAGGTACGCGCCCACACAGCACCATCTGGACCGAGTCCATCGATTCACAAGTGCGCATTTACGTTCGTGATAATGGCATCGGCATTGCCGCCGAAAACCAGCAACGCATCTTTGGAATGTTCGCGCGCATTAATAGCGACAAGCTTTTCGAGGGAACGGGTATCGGCCTTGCGATTGTGCGCAAAGCCGCCGAACGCATGGGTGGGGCTGTCGGGATCAAATCACAGCTTGGACAAGGCAGCACCTTCTGGATACAACTGAATGCAGCGACCGCACTATGATGCACCAAAGTGTTTTATTAGTCGAAGACGACGAGAACGACGTGTTCTTCATGCAACGCGCTTTTCGCGAAGCCGCCATCATCACCCCTCTGTATGTCGCCTCCGACGGCCGCGAAGCGATCGATTACCTCAGCGGCAAAGGCAAATTCAGCGACCGACGGCAATGGCCTCTCCCCTGTTTGGTCCTGATGGATTTGAAATTGCCCTATGTTCTCGGACTCGACGTTATCAAATGGCTGCGGTCGCAACCGCAGTTCAAGAGCACCATTGTCGTTGTGCTCACCTCCTCAAAACAGGACGCCGACATCGAGAAGGCTTACGCCCTGGGCGCAAATTCCTACCTCGTGAAACCACCCGACGTTCACCAGCTCGTCGCGATGGTCAAACGGATAAAAGAATACTGGATCGAAATGAATCAGATCGGCCCGCCGTGCGTTGAGTTTGCGTGCGACAAATCTCCCAGCAAGCCCAGCAGTCCGGGGACGAAATAGTCCTGCCCGCACGCGGACGCTCGGTCACTTAATGTAACCCGCCAGCTTTTGCAGAGCGGCGCGGCGGCAGGATTCCGTTTCTCCGCGAAACGCCTGCGTCACCGCATCGAACACCAACTTTCTGCCTCGCACCGGATCGCAAGGAGCCAGCACGATTTTGGCTGGATACCGATATTCCTTTCCGAAAAGCCTCCGCTCAAGCCAAGTCGGTTCGTATCCGGGTTTGTAAATAAGAATCGACTCGCGGCTATGCACCGCGCCCTCTGCATAGTTCCACGTCCGAACACCTTGATCGACGAAGCGAACATTCCGCAAGTCGTCAAAATCAACGACGATCAGCTTCGGGCTCTTCGGTTCCGTGGTCCCATCCGGCCCCTCCACGCTGCGGCGATACGCGACCAGGATTGCTTTCGCACTCGAGACCATCATGTTGGTGGCCCGCGCATCGACAAGGATCGTGTTCACATCCTTGAACGGACGATACACCCGAACCTGCGGCACACAGGCAACCGCCATACCGATCAGTGCAATAAATCCGCAACTCCGTAGCGTCATTCGGCAACGGTGAACTAATCGCCGTTGCCTTGTCAACACGTCGACAATTTCCGTGCACAGAAAAACAAAAAGCCCTGACGCTTGCACGTCAGGGCTTGGCTCAAAAATGTTTTAAATTACTCAGCCTTTTTGGCTTTAGCAGGCTTGGCTTTCTTTGCCGGCTTTTCAGCGGAGGCTTCGGCGGCAGCGGGAGCTTCAGCGGTTGTCGCTTCGGTCTCGCGGGTCTTACGATGACCACGTGATTCACTGCGACGCGCTTCGGCCTTTTCCTTCGCTTCGGCAGCTTCTTTTTCAGCTTCCGATTGCACGAGCGGCGTCAAGCTTTCCACGCGCACTTTCAAGGTCGCGTGAACTTCAGGATGCAGGCGCAGGTCAACGTCGTAGTCACCGAGCGCTTTGATCGGGTGTTCAAGGTGGATCTTGCGTTTGTCGAGCGCGATGTCGAATTGCGTCTTCAACTGGTCGGCGATCATACCGGCCGTGACCGTCCCGAACATCTTGCCGTCATCACCAGTCTTGACCTGCAAGACAGTGAGCAGCTTCGAAATGCTCTTGGACAATTCCGACATCGTGTTGAATTCATGCGCTTCGCGTTCCGCACGGCGTTTCTGCAACGCTTCGATGCGGCGCTTATTCGCACCGCTCATCGGAATGGCCAGACCTTGTGGAAAAAGATAATTACGCGCGTAACCCGCGGCAACTTTGACCTGATCCGATTCGCCGCCCAGGCCAACGATGTTATGAGTGAGAATGACTTCTGTTTTTGCCATAAAAAATTTTAGATAAATGTTTGCTTAAAACGGCACGTCGTCCGGCTCCTGCGGCGGCATATCCGGTTCCGAAGGTTCAGGCGCAGCAACTGGAGCAGAACTCGCCACCGGGCGCATTCCACCACCGCCACCGCCGCCGCCTTCACGATTACCACCACCGCCAATGAACGAAAATGTTTCGAGCACGACCTTCAACTTGCTCACCTTCTGCTTCGTGTTCTTGTCTTCCCAACTGTCGAGCTTAAGTCGTCCTTCGACAAGCAGTTCGCGGCCCTTCTTCATGTACTGCGCGATAATTTCCGCCTGTCGGCCCCACGCCTCAATATCAATAAAAGTGACTTCTTCCTTCTGCTCGCCCGATTCGGTCTTCCACTGCCGATTAACAGCCAATCCGATCTTTGCAACCGCAGTGCCCTTCGGCGTATAACGCAACTCAGGATCGCGCGTCAAATTTCCTGCGATTATTACTCTGTTAAAACTGGCCATACTTCGGTTCCTCTCTGCGGACACGGACGTCCGCATTCGGATTACTTCGCTGCGATGACAGCTTCTTTTACCTCAGGCGCGTGGGTGAACATGACGCGGAACACTTCGTCGTTATTGACGAAACGGCCACGCAATTGGTTCAGTCCCTCGGGCGTGCTCTCGAACACGATGTTGACGTAAAAACCAGCGGTAAATTTTTTATCGGCGATGCGCGAGAAAGACTTCTTGTCCATCTTTTGCACCGTCTCGACTTTGCCGCCGGCATTGGTGATTTCGGTCGAGATCTTGTCGATCGTGTCCTTAATCGTTTCTTCTTTGCCTGCGGTGTTCAAAATGAACAAGCCTTCGTAACGTTTCATTCTTTTCCTATTTTTGAGCGTCTGTTTGGATCGCTCCGTTAAATTTATTCATTGCTTCCTGCACCCCGGCGCTCAACCAGCATTCTACCTGCTGACTCGCGCGTCCCAGCACTTCTTCAACAACTTTTTTGTCGCTCCCCGCAAATCGGCCCAGCACAAAACCACTGATCTGCCGGCCATCTTCGGCGCGACGCCCAATCCCGATCTTCAATCGCGCATACGCGCGCGTCCCAAGATGCTGCTCAATGGACTCAAGCCCATGATGACCGCCACTGCTACCGTCCGGTCTCAACCGAATCGTGCCCAGAGGCAAATCCGCATCATCCGCCAAAATCAAAATCTGCTTCGCCGGCAACTTATAATACTCACTCACCGCCTGCACAGCCTCGCCGCTCGAGTTCATGTACGTCTGCGGTTCGCACAACACAATCCGGCGACCATCCCGGTCAACCTGCGCCAAACGCGAGTTGAACTTCTTCTTCAACTCCCAATTCGCGCGCCAACTGTTGGCCAACCGTTCCACCAACGCAAAACCCACATTGTGCCGCGTCCCATCGTATTCCCTGCCCGGATTCCCCAAGCCGACGATTAAATATAAATTGTCGCTCATTCGAGGTAGGGACGGCGCGCTGCGCCATCCGAACGCCGCATCGCAGCGTGCCTACCTTTGTAAAATTACTTTTTCTTCTCAGCCTTTGCAGGAGCTGCGGCAGCGGGGGCTTTTTCACCAGCTTTGGCAGCGGGCGCTTTTTCAGCACCCTTCGCCGCACCGGCAGCAGGAGCAGCACCTTCCGCTCCTTCTTCCTTCTTCTCCTTCGTCATTTCGACTTCGCCCGCAGTAGCAGCAGCGCCTTCCAGCACTGCAGCTTCCGCTGCTTCACTGACAGGAGCAGCAACTGAGAACACAGAAATCTTTTTGTCACCAACGAGTTCAAGGCCAGCTTGTGCCTTGATGTCGCCGATGTGGATCGATTGGCCGATTTCCAGGTGCGACACATCCACCAGGAGCACTTCCGGCAAATCCTTGGCCAAACCGCGCGCCTTCACCTTGAACAACACGTGTTCCAACGTGCCGCCGCCGGTCTTCACGCCGGCTGCAATGCCAGTCGGTTCCACCGGAATATTCACCGTGACCTTTTCGTTTTCGGCCACTTCATGCAAATCAACGTGCAACACCTGGCCCGTCAAAACGTGCTGCTGGATTTCCTTGAGCAGCGCGAGGCGGCTCTTCTTGTCGCCTTCGACCGTGAGGTCGAACAACATGATTTCGGAATGCGCTTTATTGACGACGTCTCGAAACGCCTTGCTATCCAATTCGACGCTTTGCGGTTTGTTTTGGCTACCGTAGATGACAGCCGGAATACGGCCGCTCGAGCGGAGCTTTTTCGCGCCAGCGCGGCGCCCTAATGTGCGAGGAAACGCATTTAATCCAACAGACTTCATAAATTTTAAAATTTCTTTAGTCGAACCGATTTTGCGGTTCGCAATTTAATACTACTTCAAATTTTCACCAACTGCCTCGATCACGTCTTCAATTCGCAATTCGCAATTCGCAATCCAAAATCCGCAATCGTCTAGCTCGTCCTTCCGCCCTTGAATTCAAACAGCGAGGTAATCGACGAATTACAATTAATTCGTTTGATTGCCTCGCCCAACAAACTGGCCACAGACAAAGTGGTGATATTTACCCCCTCTATACGGGGGCGTAGGACGGTATCAGTCGTAATCAATTCGTCAATATTAGATTTTCGCAATCTTTCGATTCCCAAATCATTCAAAATCGCATGCGACACACACGCCAGTATCTTCTTGGCCCCCTTCTTCTTCAAAAGCGCCGCCGCATTCACCAACGTCCCCGCTGTCTCCGTTAAATCATCCACCATCAACACATTACGACCGCGGATCTCCCCGATCACCGCCATTGCCTCCGTCTCCGTCGCCGACTTGCGCCGCTTCGCCACAATCGCCAAACCCGCCTCCAACACCTGCGAATACGCATGCGCCATCTTCAAACCACCCACATCCGGGCTGACCACCACCAGATCCGCCAACTTCTTCTTCTTCAAATAATCATACATAACCGGCGCCGCATAAAGATGATCCACCGGGATATCGAAAAACCCCTGGATCTGTTGCGCGTGCAAATCCATCGTCAAAATCCGATTTGCACCTGCTGCCACCAAAAGATTCGCCACCAACTTCGCCGTAATCGGCACCCGCGGCTGATCCTTACGATCCTGGCGCGCATATCCATAAAACGGCAACACACACGTGATCCGCATCGCACTCGCCCGCCGGAGCGCGTCCATCATAATGAACATCTCCATCAGGTTATGATTCGTCGGCGGCGACGACGACTGCACCACGAACACATCCTCCCCGCGCACATTCTCCTCAATCTTGACAAACGTCTCCCCATCCGGAAACGAAGTCACGACCGACTTGCCGAGTTCGATACCTATCGACTCAGCAATCGACTTCGCCAAAGGCGGGTTCGAAGTACCAGCAAAAATTTTCATATTGATAGTTGGGACGTCGCGCGCTTCGCGGGAGCGAACAACAAAATAATTTGTTCAAATCTCACGTCGTCCGTCAAAATTTCATCAGTCGTAGCGCAGGTTTCCAAACCTGCTGTATCGCAAGTTTCCAAACTTGCCGCCGCCCGAAACTCAGGCAAATGCAAATCACATCATTCGTGTGAATTCGTGAAACTTCCTGTCTCGGAAAAAAATAAAACCACCAAAAGGTGGTTCGGACGCAAAACAGTAACAACGAGATTTCGAGACGCAAGCTTGGAGTTTTAGACTATGAAATTTGAAATGTGAAATGTGTAAATGCTATGGATTCACCACCACCCGATAATAGCTCACCCCCGCCACCGCATTCGTATCCAACAACACCATCGGCGCGCCCGTCACGCCACCTTGCGAGCCGCCAACATTTGAAAATCCCACTGCCACCGGCGTCGCCGACCGTTGCAATTGAAAAACATGTCCCGAATAACCCGGCATCGTCACCGTCACTAAACTATTTGTGCGCACCACCGATCCGATTTGTATCGAGCTCGCCGTCAACACCCGTCCATTCACCCCATTCACAAAACCCGCCGGCAACGTCGCGCTGCCGTTAATCAAATCCAAAATCCCATTATTCACGAACGCCGTCGCCAGATGCGCATCCAACGTCCCGCTCCCGATAAATCGCATCGTGCCATTATTCGTGACCGCCCCCTTCAACACCATCGCGCCCGCCGTGCTCTTCGTGACCAAACCACCGGCATTCACCGTCAACGCGCCATTCAGCGTTCCACTTCCATCATACGTCCCGCTGTCCAACACCGGCCCCGCAATCGTCCCGCCATTCAGCAACGTCGCGCCTGCACCGATCGTGACGACCGTATTCGCCAGCGACCCAGCCGCCGCAATCGACAACGTCCCGCCAAGCACCAACGTCGGCCCCGTATAAAGTTCCCCGCTCGCCAACGTTTCCGTGCCGGCGCCGACTTTTGTAAAACACAACTTTCCCGCACCATCAAACATCGCACCCGAAAAACTGCCGCTCCCGTCCCCTGAGCCGACCGTCAAAGTTGACGTCCCGCTCGAGCTATAAACCAAATTGCCGCCTGATCCATTGAACGCACCCACCGTCACCGACGCCGAATTCAACGTCAAATACCCAACGCCACCAACCAGCAACGGCCCGTTCGGATCACCCAACGTTCCCGTGCTCGCGACCTGCAACACACCATTACTCACAATCGTCCCGCCCGTGTAAGAATTCGCGCCCGCCAGCGTCAACGTTCCCGAGCCGTTCTTCACAATCGCTGCCGGCGATCCACTCCAACCACCGATCGTTCCATTAATCGTTTGATTCGCGGTAATATTAAAACTCGTGGTACCGCCCAGAAGAAACATATCCGTGCCACTCGTCGAACCGCCCTGCGTTGAAATCTGCGTATTCGGCCCACCGACACCCGCCGTCAAAGTCCCTTCGCTCACAAACGTGCAATCAAAAGTCGACAGCGACGCGCCATTATCCGCGCGCACAAAAATCGCTCCGCCCAGCGCCGCACCACCGCCGCCATTGCCATAATTAACATTCCCATAACCTTGCCCGGCAAAAGGTCCACCCGCAGCTCCTCCCCCACCGCCGCCGCCACCAAACCCACCAACACCACCGCCAGCGTCACTCCCGCCACCGCCACCGCCGAACCCGCCATGTCCTCCCGATCCATAATAAAATCCAGAATACGGTGGAGCGCTTAAAACATAGATCGACCCTGAGCCGCCACCGCCAAAATCCCCGCCGTTACCGCCGGTGCGACCGCCGCCACCTCCGCCATAACGACCACCATTACCACCCGCGCCTGACAAATTCGTATAAGTCCCGCCACCACCTCCACCGCCGCCGTAAATCGAACCGCCCACTCCATTCTTCGTAACCGCGCCGCCATTGCCACCCGCCTTCGTTCCCGATGCATCATTGCCGCCGGGTCCGCCAGTGCTGATAAAACTCGGATTCGATCCATTCCCCCCTCCCGTGTAAGCCCCACCTCCACCACCAGCCTCAACGGCTCCAGCGCCGCCACCGCCAAAAATTCCACCACCACCACCGCCGCAATCATCCTCTCCCGATCCACCCGCGCCGAACCAACCGCCACCGCCGCCGCATGGTCCATGCCCGCCCGGCCCATTCAACCCACCGCCACCACCACCCACAAAATTCCCTTGCCCCGCCAGCACCACCCCGCCGCCATTGCCACCGACCGCCGAACAATTTTGAAACGACACATGATCCAATACTACCGTCCCGGCGTTCACAAAAATTCCGCCACCGAGACCAGCCCCACCGCCACCGCCATAACTATCCACCCCACCCGCGCCGCCGATAGCTTTGCCATTCGCAATCTTCCAATACGAAATCGTCACCGCCTGGCCCGGAGCATCAATGAAGAACACACGATTGTTCCCCTGCGCATCAATCAAACTGTCCGCTTGCGGGCTTCCCTGGAAAACCTCAATCGTCATATTCGTCGTGATCGGCGGCAACGGATACGTCAGCTTGAAACTACTCGCCCCTCCGACAAACGTATCCGAAACAATCACCGAACCGCCGTGCGCATTCGCCTGGACAATACACCACCGCAAATCCCCCGCCGCCGAACTCAACGACTGCCCAACCCCAACCGCCCCGTTATCCGTCTGCAACGCCACATTATAAACAGTCGTGGCACGCACCCTCACCGTTGCCAGTAAAACGAAAGCGAAGATCAAAAAAACTCGGAGAGACAAATTACAAGAGTCCCAAAACCAAACCAGCATGCGCGGCAGAGTAGTATTCATAAACGCCGCTGTGGCGGGTAAATCGTAGAAGCGGCTGCTCCCCATCCTGTCAAACAACCCGCAGGAACACAATCTATTACAAGTCAGGTAGGAACGGTCGCGAGGGGCCGTCCGTCAGGCCCCATCCCGCCGTGCCACGAAAAATAAGGATCAGCCACCCCATTCGTCGTCCTCGAATGACACTTCAGACAATTCGAAACCGGAAGAAATCGATAATCATGCTCCTTCGGCTGCGACCCCGGCAAAATGATTTCAGCGCGAGAAGCACCACCAAAGAAAAACATACCAACGCAAAACAAAACCATCCGCGTGAAGACCAGAGATTTTTTGAAAAAGGAAAAGTTATTCACGACTCAACTAGCACCCGATTTTGGTAACCACCTCAACAAGTAGCGAGCTTTTATCAGCCCCGATTAGCCGCCCCTTTGAAATGAAATTTGAGATCCCCGCTGAATTGAAAGATTGCACTCCGCTACGCTTGTCGTATAAAAACCACCATTAGCCACAATCTGCAATATTTTGCATGTTCGCATTTGACGGCAAATCTGCTGGTTTGCATTGCGGTTCGCACGTCCTTATGAATTCCATCGACCCGGGAGCATCGAGTCGAGGAAACCATTCTGGTACCGTGGTCGTTCTGGCTAGTGGAGGGATCGATTCAACGGCATGCATCTGGTTTTACCTCTCCCGGGGCTCCAGCGTGGAAGCGCTGTTTATCGACTATGGGCAGCGGTCTGCCAAGAAGGAGGAAGAGGCGGTCCGCAATGTGGCCGCGCATTTTCAAATCAAACTTCGAGTTTTTCGATGTCAGCTCGGCGAATTCGGTCCAGGATTGGTTCTTGGCCGGAACGGCTTTTTCCTGAACTTAGCCTTGGTCGCGATGGGAACGAGTTTCGCAATTATTGCGATAGGTGTTCACGCAGGGACCTCTTACTTCGATTGTTCTCAGACCTTCGTTCGAGAGATGCAGAAGCTTTTCGATTTACAAACTGATGGTTTGGTGCAAATCGGAACGCCTTTCATAGATTGGGAAAAGCCTGCAATTTTGCACTATTGCTTAGTCAATGGGCTACCTGTTGATCTGACGTACAGTTGCGAAAATGGGCAAATTCAGCCGTGCGATTGTTGCTTGTCCTGTAACGATCTCAAAAACTTTTATGCAATGGCTAGGTAGATCTACAACAATTGTTCACCCTTTGGGCGGCAAATGTAAAACGCCGTTGCTAGTTCCGTCTTTCTCTAGCAGAGGCTTTGCGATGAAGAAGGGGCTATATTCTGTTCGGCAATTAGTGGAACTCGCCGCACCAGAACTGCACGAGAGCGTCCTGATAAGCGCCTATGACATAGGAAAAAAGTATTTCCCACCGATGTCAAAGGTCCCGCTAAATGTCGAGCTTTCGTTCGTGGATAGCGGTGGCTACGAAACTGGGGGCGACACTGACCTTTCATCCGTTCGTAATGATCCAGTGTTAGACCGACAGTGGAACGCGGAAAAACTTAAGACCGTATACGACCATTGGCCTGCAAAAAAACCAGCAGTTTTCGTAAACTTTGATCACGCGAGCAAACGGAAGCGCATCTCACAACAAATAAAATCTGCTCGCCTCCTTTTTGATAATTATCCGAAACAATTACATTGTTTTCTCATAAAGCCGGAGACACGAAGCCAAATCTACCTCGGGCCAACTCTGCAACACGTCCGCAAAAATGTCGAAGAACTGCAAGGCTTTGCGATTATCGGCATGACAGAAAAAGAACTTGGTGATTCATTTCTTGAACGGATGAAAAACATCTCTGAACTGAGGCTCGCAATGGATGCCAAGCAAGTGACCGCTCCTATTCATGTCTTCGGTTCGCTAGATCCTCTGTCTTCAAGCCTGTATTTCTTGGCGGGAGCCGAGATATTCGATGGATTGACCTGGTTGCGCTATGCTTACAGTCAAGGCGCTTGTGTGTATCGCCATAATTATTCTGCGATGGTGCACGATTTAGAATTAAAGGATGCAGCATTCATCGGAAAGCTCCTCGGGCACAATTTATCCGAACTCAGAAAGCTTCAGGGTGCAATGCGGCTTTCAGCACTCGAAAAGAATTTTGATGGCTTTTTGATGAAGGGGGAATCCTGGACTGCGTCATTTGCCGCTAAACTCACTGATGCCTATAATTCACTTCGCGGTGCATTGGAGGGGAGGATCTAATGGGTGGCTCAAGTTCAGGTTCGTCGTCTTCGTACAATTTCAACTCCGCAGCTGCGCGGAAAGACATGCGCCAAGAGCTGGGGAAGCTTCAAGACGACTTGGAGCGTCAGAAGTTTGATGTGGAAGTCGCTGAGGTCATATCCGAATCGCTCAGCGAAATGAACTCCCGAGATGTAGAAGCCAACAACCGCACGTTAAACGCGATAAAAGCGGCACTAGAAAAAGAAATTGATGGATCAATAGATTTGATGTTCGGCGGTTCGGTTAAAAAGCACACTTATGTGGATGGCCTGAGCGACATCGATACGTTGGTAATACTGAATAAATCGGACCTTGCGCAAAAGACGCCAGATGAAGTGCGGGCTTACTTTGCCGAACGGCTTACCGAACGCTTTCCTGACGCTACCGTGCTCACCGGACGATTGGCGGTTACTGTTAGATTTAACAACACTGAAATTCAATTGTTGCCCGCACTGAAACATGACAATGCGCTGAAGATTCCAAAAGCTGATGGTGATGGCTGGTCTAGAATAAAGCCAAAGGAGTTCACCGCCGCCCTTACGGCGGTGAACCAAGCATTGGGTGGCAAATTGGTTCCAACTATAAAATTGGCGAAATCAGTCATTGCTGACTTACCAAAAGAGCAGCGATTGAGCGGCTATCACATTGAGGCGCTTGCGATTCAGATTTTCCGTGGCTATAGCGGAACTCGCACGACCAAGAATCTCATAACAGAATTTTTTGCAAAGGCATCGGAACATCTAAGACAGCCAATCGCAGATCGAACGGGCCAATCCACATACGTCGACGAATACCTTGGCCGTGCAGACAGTAACAAACGGCAACAGTTCGGCCAGTTGATGGATCGTATAGCCGTAAGGATGGCCAACGCAGATCGAGACAAATCCCTAAGCCAATGGACCGACATTCTGAAATGATTTTCGCTTGCACTGCTCTATGAAGAAATCTTTATGGGCAGATTTCTGCTTCCGCTCAAAACTCGCATGCGCATATACAGTTGCGAAAAGACATGTTTTGCACGCGGGATTTCATGATGAAATCGAATGGCAAGCCAAAAGAGATTTGTCAGACGTTTCCGAAGAGAGTTTTTTGCGAGAAGCAGCGTGGGTAATCTTCTCGAGCGGCATGAGGGAGTCTGTGATTAGAAGACACTTTGCCGACATTGGTGAGGCATATTTTAAGTTCCGCTCAGCCTCGTTAATTGAATCTAATCGCAAACGATGCAGGCTTCGAGCTTTGGAGTGCTTCAATCATCGCGGGAAGGTGAATGCTGTTTTGGATGTGGCAAGGCACGTGGCAGATGTGGGTTTTACACAAGTAGTAGATCGGTTAAAACGTGAGCCTATTGAATACTTATCTCAATTCTCATACTTGGGGCCGGCAACCGCTCGTCATCTCGCCAAGAATTTAGGCATGAAGATTGCAAAGCCTGATCGCCACCTTCAGCGCGTTTCCTCGCTTTTCGGCTACACGTCACCCGATCAGATGTGTTCGGCGATAGCCTCTATCGTACGCGAGGATGTTTCAGTTATCGACCTAGTGATTTGGAGGTTCGCAACACTCGATAAGAATTATCTCGATTTTTTTGGACTGGTGTTCTCGAACACGAGGATATCAGAACTTTCGAAGTCCCGCACATATGAAACTTAGTGGGCGCAGAATCCATATTGCAGGCAGTGCAGATGTTGAGGCAGATCCGACTAAACTGCGATACGTGCATTCTTTGATCGCGCAGTTGACGATGAGTTTGGCAAAAGAGGGCGCAACTTTTGTAATTTCATTTACGAAGGAACCGTATCTCAAGGATCGTAACGAGGGGCCGTCGATTTTATACGATTGGACAGTAGCGGAAAAACTCCACGAGATGTTGATGGAAGGTACGGTTAATCCATCTGGACCAAATGGTCGTCTAATTTTCACTCTTGCGACCATAAAGACGGATGCCAACATCCCACCCCATCGTCGAGTTTTGTACGATCAGCTTCGCGACAAATCCGCGGTCCATATGGAACTCCTGAACCCCGGTTGGACGGCAGGAGCAATTCAAAGGCAGCGGCAGGCCCAACTAGGCGATATTTTTATTGGAATCAGCGGAGGCCAAGGGGTTGAGCAGTTGGCGCTTGAATATTCGACAAAAGGCAAGCCGGTTATTCCCCTTGATATCCAAGTCGGTTCGTCTCAGAGGGATGGGTCTGGAGGAGCTGGTCGGCTTTTTGATCGTGCACTGGCAAATCCGTCCGACTTCTTACGGGTTAAAGATGGCGCATCTCCTGCTGAATTACTTGATCGGACCAGGACACGAGATGGTGAAACACCTATAGAAAAGGTTGTTTCGTCAACGATGAACCTTTTGCACAATTTGGCAGATCCTCGGGTCTTTTATGTGAGACTGCTCAATGATTCTGTTTCTGAGTATGCGTCAGTAGAGGTGTTCTTCCGGCAGACGGTTGACAAGCTAGTCACCGAATTGGGATATGAATACCTCCAGATGGGAATCGGAAAAAACGAATTTGCATGGATGAATGAAGCTATTTTCGATTCTTTGCACCATAGCTCTGTGGCGCTTGTCGATCTTACCGCCCTCCGCCCCAATTGCTTTATGGAGTTAGGCTATGCTTTGGGCAACATGCAACGCGTTATCGTCACCGCACGCGCAGACACGCGCATTTCGTTCGACGCTTTTGCTCTTGAAGCGTTCCAGTGGACCGAAAATGAGGATCCAATGACGCAATTGGATCGACTGCGAAGTCATTGGATACGCAACATCAACATGCCGCGGCTGGTGCGGCCAAAGGAAGCGAAATGAAGAGCGAAGCATATTTTTCTGTGGATGTCGAATCGGCAGGCCCAATTCCGGGAATGTACAGCATGCTATCGCTCGGTGCCTGCCTTGTTGAAGATTATGGGCAAACTTTTTACGTAGAGTTTAAGCCAATTACAAAGAGCTTTATTCCAGCCGCGCTGGACGTATCAGGCTTAGATTTGGACACCTTAGAACGTACGGGGGTACCGCCCGATGTTGCCATGAAAAACTTTGGCGAATGGATTCTAAAATCAGCTGGCGAACGCACTCCAGTCTTCGTCGGCTTTAACGGCTGTTACGATTGGCAGTTTGTTAACTGGTACTTCCATTCATTTACAAACCACAATCCCTTCGGTTTTGGAGGGATTGACATAAAATCTTACTTTATGGGTTTGAGCGGGCGGGAATGGTCGCAA
The DNA here is from genome assembly GCA_963702845.1 of uncultured Verrucomicrobiae bacterium. Taxonomy (GTDB): domain Bacteria; phylum Verrucomicrobiota; class Verrucomicrobiia; order Limisphaerales; family Palsa-1400; genus JAICXV01. The sequence continues at coordinate 4,495,822 of OY969763.1, forward strand.
ACCACATCGAGCCAGTTGCCCGAACAATTTCATCCCGATGTTGCTCAGACCCATAACGCACTCGATGATGCGCGAGCTCAGGCATCGATTTTCCGAAAGATGCTGAAAGAGCACAGCGGGCGCCCTTGAAACTTTTAGTCGTAAGTAGAAAAGTCAGCTCACAGTTGTCGGCTCATCAGAAAGCTCTCTTCGCCGCCTATAAAACCAAATCAGCAGCAGCATTGTCTTCAACATGAGCAGGGTTCTTACAGCCTGGAATGACTGCGGACACGGTCTGATTCTTTAGGCACCAAGCCAAAGCCCATTGACTCAATTTGACACCTTCGGGAATGCGAAGCCTTCGTGGCAACGCATGCAAATGCGATCGCCACCGCCCAACCCGAGATCCCCAACCAACTCAACGACCGCGCCGCCGACATCTGGGAACCGCTTCTCGTCCTGGCCGACATCGCTGGCGGCGACTGGCCACAAAAAGCGCGCACCGCCGCCATCGCCCTCAGCACTCGCGGCAATGAATCCAACCCCATCGGCGCACTCTTCCTGGACATCCTCCTTTGTTATACTGCAAACAACACCGACCGCCTCCACACCCGCGACATCCTTGATTATCTTCAGCACAGAGGCATGCGACCATGGAACGAAACGTTAAAAAAACCGATCAACGACCTCTGGCTCGCCCAACAACTCCGACCGTACGGCATCCGTCCGCGCAGCACCCGCATCGCCGGCGTTCAGGCCAAGGGTTACTACGAGAGCGACATGCTCGACGCGTTCCGCCGCTACGTTCCAGAAAGCGAAATCAACCGCGTCCAGGAAGAAATCGCAAACAATGAAGAAGAGCCCGAAAATAAATCCGCCGCTGCTTAAAACGGTAGGGACGATCGCGCGGTTCGCGGAAGCGAACATCAAAATAATTTGTTCGAATCTCCGTCGTCCGCTGACCTTTCAAATCTCAAATCGGCAGGTAGGGATCGCGCGCCGCGCGGTCCGACAACCCCGAAGTGGGTTGAAGCATCCAGCCCAGGCCCACGCGCCCGCGTCCCCAAAATAATTTGTTCTGATGTGGTTAGGGCAACAGGGACCTACCCTGGGTAAAAACCCAAAAAGCGAATCTTCACGACAGCGCGACGAAGGAGTTAATGGAATTTTAGTCGTCTTGCAGACGTCGAACTGGTTCAGCGAACCCGCTCCAACGTTCTTGTCCTTCATCCTATGCTTGTCACGTACGGGCAGGCGCTCTTAGTATTTGTGCAAACCATGGGACACACAGCTACGTTTAGAGCTCTTCAAGCTGCTGAACGAAGGCAGCAACGCGAGGAGCAAAGCCTGCGACGAGAATATGAACGGCAGGCGAAAGAACGCGAGAAACTATCCGCTATTGAGCAGGCTCGGCTCGAGGTTCGGCTTTACGAAAATCAGCTGAATCTCCTGCTATCGATGCACAAGGAATACCGACCAGCATGGGACTGGGCGGCAGTAGCTTCTGCATTGCCGCCGCTGCCACCCAAAAGAAATCCAGCGAACGAATTCAAAGCCATGTTGCAGTTGGCGCTGACGGAGATAGAGCAAAAGGCGACCGGCGAGTCATTTCTTGAACAGGCAAGGGCGACGGACGACTGTGATTTCGAAGCCGCGAAGCTGTCGTATTGTGGTGACCTGATTAAGTGGGAGAAACTTCGTAAGTTGGCGCAACGAATTCTGATCGGTGAGCATAAGGCATATACTCAAGCACTACTGGACTTAAACCCTTTCGCTGAACTGTCGTATCTAGGCTCTTCAATCAATTTGACTGTCCACAACTCGCGCTTTGTCGAATGCTCCCTGAAGGTCAATGGCAAACAAGCGATACCTAGTGAAACAAAAAGCTTAACGGCCACGGAAAAGCTCTCGACTAAGCCGATGTCCAAAGCTCGATTCCACGAGGTATACACCGAATACATCTGCTCGTGTGTTTTGCGCGTTGCGCTAGAAGTTATTGCGCTGTTGCCAACCGACGATTTGATTGTCACCGCGATCGCCGACGTAACGGAGCAACAATCAGGACGGTCTATCGAAAAACCGGTTCTTTCGATTTTGATTTCGCGGATTCATGTAGAAGCCACGAACTTCAATGACCTGAACGCGTACGATGCCATTGAAGCTCTCACTCACCGAGGCGATCTCCGTGGCACTCGCAAATTGGAGTTCCGCGAAATCAGTCCACTGAAGCCTGAAGATTTGTCCCATGTCGCACACGAACATTTAGAGTTGTCCGCGCTGATTTCTAAAGGCCGAAAGCAATGTGAAGAAATGCGACTGGCGGCCTCTGAATACAAGCGGCGCGCGGATGCCGCGACTGCAGAAACAACACCAGTATGACGATCACGTTTGCAATCTTGTTCGCTGTTAGCCTGGCTTTATTAATTTTTCTCGCGCTCAAAAACCAGCGACTGGAGGCAGAACTGAATCGCGTAAACACCGAAACGCAGCAGGCAATCGCGGCTGCCGAAAAAGCCGGCGAAGATCGGGTGTCGCTTGTTCGACAGCAGGCGGAAGCAGCCGTTTCACAGGCTCAGAGAATTGTTGATCAACAGTTCACTCAATTCCAGCAGGATGCTGATCGGGTGCGTGAGTATTACGAAGTCGAGGCCCGCAAGGTTCAAGCTGAAGCAAGCGCTCAAGCCGCAGAAATCATTGCCGAGCTGGAGCCCTTACGGCGCTACCAGCACCTTCGTGACGCCGAGCAGCAAGCACACCAAGCGCTTTCCATCGCGATGAACGAAGCGAGCGTATTGCGAACCGAAGCTCAATCGCTGCTTGAACAAGCGCGTAACGCTGCACGCGCGGAGCGGACGCAAGCTCTGCAACGAGCGAAATCCCTGCGCGAGCAAGCAGACGCTCTGCTGAATCAAGCCACCAAAGATGCCGGACGCATAATTGCCGAATCGGAAAAGCGCGCGGAGGAAATCGGAGGCGATGCTTACCGTGCGTTGAGAGAAAAAGACACGCTGGGACAAGCGGTAGAAGCGTTGAGGAATGTGGTTGAAGGCTACGGAAACAAATACCTAGTGCCGACGCACAGCTTATTGGACGACCTTGCAGCGGAGTTCGGTTACGCTGCTGCAGGCGAGTCATTAAGGTCTGCCCGTGATCTATCGAGGCGGATGGTCGAACAAGGAGACGCGGCTGCGTGTGACTATGTTGAAGCAGTGCGTAAGAACACCGCAGTTCAATTCGTTGTCCATGCATTCAATGGCCGCGTTGATGCAATCTTATCACGAGTGAGGTACGACAATTATGGGATTTTAGATCAACAGATACGCGATGCGTTTAGCCTTTAGCCTTGTGAACAAAGATGGGCAGGCCTTCAGGAACGCACGCATACTTTCCACTTATCTAGATGCCAGACTCGCGGAATTGAAATGGGCCGTCATTGTTCAAGATCTAGCGCGCCAACGTCAGGAAGAGCAGCGGGCCATTCGTGAGGAAATTCGCGACCGCGAACTTGCGGAAAAAGAGCGCAAACAGAAAGAACAGCGAGCTGCGGAAGAAGAAGAATTGAAGCGCAAGGCAGTTGCCGAAGCAGAAGCTCGGTTTGCCAAGGCAGCAGCGGATGAAAAAGACCAAATGCAGAGGCAACTGGACGAGGCACGCAAGCAATTGGAGGAGGCGACCGCTCAGAAGCTTCAAATCTCGCAACAGACGAAGGTCGGACACGTATATGTCCTATCGAACATTGGTTCGTTTGGAGACGGCGATCCGAACGGACGCCGCATGTACAAAATCGGCGAAACGCAACGGGAACCTGAGGTTCGGGTAAAAGAGCTAGGCGGAGCCAGCGTTCCATTTGAGTTTGACATACATGCGGTAATCGAGACCGAAAATTCGCGGGCGCTTGAACATAAACTCCACAAGATTTTTGCCAGCACACGAGTCAACAAGATGAATCTTAGGAAGGAATTTTTCCGAGTGACGCTATCTGAGATTCAGGCCGAACTTAAAAATCTCAAACAAGGCGTTGATTACATACGTTTGACTTGGACAGAGGAAGCTCGGGCCATGCAGTGGAAAGAAACTCGCGACATTGAAAGCGATGCGCACAAGCTTCAAGAATGGGAACAGAATTCCGCCCGGCGCCGATTAGGCACTGATGATGAAATAGCGTAGCGTCTCACATCCGTAATGTGCTCAGCGACGGTGATTGCGTCGTCTTGATCAAAAATTTGAAATTGGGCGGTGCCAATCAGGTTCTCAAAGGCGGCTCCAAATCCATTCGTCTCGTGGACGGCATTTTCATCGCGCTGAAAGCCTGTTTCGTAAAGAAGGCGTGAAAATCGGACTTCAGGCAGGCAGGTATGAGATGCGCGCGAGGAGTGTGCTTCGAAATTTCGCCAGTGACGCCTGTGACCCGTCCCACATGACGGGTCAAAAGTGCAAAACAATGTTTACAGGCCTTGGGACGCTCACTTTTTAACCCTCAGGCTCTGCTCATATTTTTACGACGACGAATACGAGTGGAAGCTGGATTTAAACCAATCGTCCAAACACATCGAAAAAGTCGCCGGCATCCCCGTTTTAGTTTTCGCGAAGAACGGTTACGGCGTGCTTCGATTTTCTCAGGCACCTATTTTTGCCGGAGGATATGTCACCCTTGCTCAGAAGGCCCCAGTCCTCGCTGCAGTAAAAACCGAACCGGCGTTGCGTCATAGAGGTAGCAACTTCTTGGTTTGACGAATGGCACAAGTGGTTTGAGGCTGTTTTTCAGGAGGAGGAACTATGGGTGGCTTACGGATGTTACTGTCGCTTTGTCGGCACCAACGCACCACGGCAATTACCGCTCCGCTCGAGCCAATCTATTTTTAAAGGAGGATCGTTTATGAGAAACCACATACAGATTCTTTGTGTCGCTGCAATGTTGGCTACGCTTTCCATCGCGCATGCTTATAGCGGTCCGGCGCTTATGGATCCTTCTCCTACATCGCCCACCTCGCCAACGCCGCCTACGCCTAAACCACCCGCCCCAAAGCCACCTACACCGCCGCCGCCGTCGCCGCCGAAAGACATCACTTTTGATGCGTATTCCTTTGGCCGCGTGAGCGAAAGCGGATCGTTGGACGCGCGACGGGTGTGGTCGCTTCTTTGGACAAGGATCGATACTGGTGCCGCGCTGGAATCGCTGGTTCATGAAGTTGGACGGGAAGGTCGGAGATAATGCAGGACCGATGTAGAGCCGCCTGACACTTGATTGCTGTTTGGGCAACACCCGTTACCCTGCTCTCTTAATGAGTAAACCTGTCTGCCCGATGTGTGAGATGACCGATGTTCTCGAATTTCCTCAAAAATGGGAATGCGTCACTTGCGGTCACGAATGGGAACGCGCGCCTGAACCGGAAGCAGCAGCCGGCCCGCGCGTCGTCTGCGCTCAGCGACGGCGATTGCGTCGTCTTGATCAAGGATTTGAAATTGGGCGGTGGCAATCAGGTTCTCAAAGGCGGCTCCAAATCCATTCGTCTCGTGGACGGCGATCACGAGATTGACTGCAAGGTGGACGGCATTTCCATCGCGCTGAAAGCCTGTTTCGTAAAGAAGGCGTGAAAATCGGACTTCAGGCAGGCAGGTATGAGTATGCGCGCGAGGAGTGTGCTTCGAATTTCGCCCGTGACGCCTGTGCCCAGTCCCACATGACGGGTCAAAAGTGCAAAATTACCAATGTTTACAGGCCTTGGGACGGCGCGACGCGGTTGGGAGCTGTCGTCTTGCCAAATGCCGGAACGATCCAGAAGTGGACGCACTGCGTTCAGCGGACAAATCAGAACGTTTTTGCGTGCTGATGCTTACGTTCTTTTTGATCTTTTTTGGTTTCCCTGCGCAGTTCCGCCTCTGCTTGAAACCAGTGGTCCTGGCCGCGACCCTCTGGCTTGCCTTCACGTTCCCAGATTTCGAACGCCCGTTTTGAAATATCTTCGAAAGTTATTTTCATAACCATCAAGTTATCGCTCGACTCGTTTGTTTTCTATTAAGGTTATCGCTGAATTCCTGCGAGAGCATTGAACTTTGCGCGGAGCGTCTACTCCCACCCAACTGATCTTCTGGTTTAGTTTGCTCTTCAGCTTGGGGGGCGGCACCTGGTCAATCAGCGATGTCGTTGCTCATCAAGAGACCGGGCCAGTTGCAGCACTGAGTCCGAAATGTCCACTTGATGTTTTTTTGCCGGTCTCATCTGGCGCAATCCGGTGGGTAATTGTTCCAATTGGGTTCTGCAGTGTTCACGGATTTGTTGCAGCGAAACCGGTGGCGAAACCCTTCGTCCTGCACGCATGACCGACTGGAGCAGCGGTTCACCTTGCTGAACATCACTGTCCAATGCGACCACGTCACGGATCATTTGCCCTTTATCGTCGCTGATTCGATAAACTTGTTTTCGACCCGGCCAAGTCGCCTTTCCTTCGGAGTGCTTGCGCGTGGCATGACCTGCGTATTCCTGAATCTTGTATGCACAATCCAGGCAGGGCGCATCGGCGGACGTACATAACTCGCTGCCGATTCCAAAACCGTCAATCGGCGCGTTTGCCTCGAGCAGCCGTTGGATTTCATGTTCGTTCAGGTGACCACTGGCGAAGATGTGGACTTCGCGCAAACCCCCTTGGTCAAGTATATCTCTTACCGCGAACGCATGTGAGGCCAGGTCGCCGCTGTCGAGCCTGACGCCATGGATGGCCAAACCTTCTTTCTTCCAGCCCGGAGCCAATTCAACAACTTTGCGCGCTGCCGATTCGGTGTCGTAGGTATCCAACACCAGAACGATCTCTTTGGGGTTCGCCCGTGCGAATCGTCGGAAAGCTTCGGCTTCATCCCTGCACGCCTGGACGAATGCGTGGGCCATCGTGCCCGAGAGTGGAATGTCAAACATGCGTCCGGCAAGGACATTGGAGGTAGCGGTGAAGCCGGCGAGATAACTAGCGCGTGCGGCTAGGCACCCGGCCTCCGCCCCGTGCGCCCGGCGCAGACCGAAGTCCACCAAAACTTTTCCCGACGCCGCTAAAACGCAACGCGCAGCCTTGGACGCAACCAATGTTTGAAAATGCAGGAGATTCATGAGCCGTGTTTCAACAAGCTGCGCCTGCGGCAATGGGGCGGTGATGCGGATTACTGGTTCCTGACCAAAGAACGGTGTTCCTTCCGGCATGGCATCTACGTCGCCCGTAAAGTGCATCGTTCTCAAGGAATCAAGAAACCGTGGATCGAAACGTTGTGTGTTCGCAAGCCACGCAAGCTCATCCGAATCAAATCGGAGTTCTTCAAGAAAACGAAGCACCTGCTCCAGGCCGGCGGCGATCAGAAAATTTCGATTGGCCGGTAATTCACGAACGAAGAACTCGAAGACAGCCGTTTCCTCCATTTCATTGAGAAAATAGCCTTGAAGCATCGTGAGTTCGTAAAGGTCGGTGAGCAGCGCGCTGGTTTCAACGTTCGCTGGCGCAAGTTGATTCATTTGAAGCGGCACTGCCCCTGCGCGTTTCATTTCCTGTTCGGCCTTCTGTCCGTCGTCCGGTTGTGCGTTTACGGCGCGAATGGCGTCGCGCAGATAATAGACCTTGAACCCTCTCTGCCGCGCGCCGAGGACAGTGTACAATACGCAATAATCCGTCGCCAATCCGCCGACGAACAGTCGTGAAATATTTCTTTCGCGCAGTGTGTTTTCAAATCCTGTGCCTTCGAATGGGGAATAGGTTTCCTCATCGCGGACGCTTGGCTTGGAGACAATCTCCGTTGAAGGCGACAGTTTCAATTGCGGCGAGATTTGCGCGCCATGCGAACCCGCAATGCAGTGCTCCGGCCATGGGCCGCCACGGGAATGAAATGAACAGTGGTCTGCCGGATGCCAGTCGCGCGTCGCGAAAACGGGCAGGCGGCGGCGCGCAAACCGGTCGACATAGTGGTTTAAAGGCGAGATCACTTCGTCGCCCTGCGGGACCGCCAACGCGCCGCCGGGAAGGAAATCGTTTTGCACATCCACGATGACGAGTGTGTCTCCATATCGAAGTGAAACGGTGGTGTTCATATGACCATTGCTCGAAGTTCATCCGTTCCCTGTATTAAACCTCGGGGAGGTTGATTAGGGGTTCAAGGGGCGACATGTTTTTAGAAATCTGCCCGTTGCGCAGGACCAGAACACTCATAGGGTGAACTGAATAGGGAAAGGACGATCATGAAACTGCAAGCGCGTGCACGGCCCTCAGCACTGGTCATGGAGCGGTCGCGCAGGGGAGCTAGAGTCAAAACGGACGCTGAGCGGGCCTTCGCCTTTTTGGAAATTAACCAACGCGAGGAAAAACCGCGCAAGGTCGGGTTGACGGAGATTCGCGGGCCGTATTACACGCCGATGGGCAGACGTTATCTTGAGGACGTGCTCGAAACCATGGGCACCTATGTGGACTCGCTGAAATTTGCCGGCGGGTCGTTTGCTTTGATGTCGCGCAAATGCGTGCGTGAACTGATTGAGACGTCGCACCGCTTTGAGGTGGAGGTTTCTACTGGCGGGTTCATTGAGCACGTGCTCACCAAAGGCGCAAAGCAGGTCGAGCGATACATCGCCGAATGTGCGGAATTGGGTTTTGATACCATAGAGATTTCCTCGGGTTTCATCACCATTCCGATTAATGATTGGGTTCGCCTCATCGAAGATGTTCAGAAGGCGGGCCTGAAGCCGAAACCCGAGGTCGGCATTCAATTCGGCGCTGGTGGCGCAAGTGAGGTTTCGATCCTCGAACAACAGGGCACTTCTTCCCCGCAATTGGCGATTGATCGCGCTAAACGATTTCTCGATGCGGGCGCATCCCTCATCATGATTGAGTCCGAGGGGATTACCGAAAGTGTGAAAACCTGGCGCACGGATGTCGCGACGCAATTTGCCACCGCACTCGGACTCGAACACCTCATGTTCGAGGCTGCCGATCCGTTGGTGTTTTCGTGGTATATCAAAAACTTCGGTGCTGAAGTTAATTTGTTTGTAGATCATAGCCAAATCGTCCAACTCGAGGCATTGCGCCGCGGAATTTGGGGAACCGCAGAATTGTGGGGCAAGGTGATTACCTTCAAGCGGGACTGAGCCAAGGCAGCATTCGATTCCTCAACACGCAAAAATCACCATTCCCTCAAGGGCGGGACAGTCCTTGGGACCGAAAGCCATGCGGCTCGCCCATGGGACGGCTGTGACCCGTCCCATGGGACGGGTCAAAACGCAAAAACAACCAATGTTTACAGGCCTTGGGACGGGGTGACGGGTCTAGAGGGGGGGAAGGGGTATGCCTCGCGTCCTTCGCCCTTGTCGCGCGAAATCCACGTATTCAATTCTGGAAAACTTGTTTTCGGTCATCTTTGGTCACGTTCGGTCACGTTTGGTCATCTCCACTCTCATTTTCACTCTCACTTTGAAATTTCCTTGGGTTTCGGTGCTGAAAAGTGCGGAAAAGTGCCAATTAGTGCGGTTAAGTGCGCCCTTCAAAAAAGCAGTTTTTGGTAGCCTGAGGTAAGCGTTTAGATTCCCAAAGAAATATTTTCGCTGGCTTTAACTGGCCTTCACTTGCCTCCGCTGGCTTTTGCAAACCCGGATCACGTGAAAAAAACAAAACAGTAACAAAAGGTAATCGGAGGTAATCGGAGGTAATCGGAGGTAATCGGAGGTAATCGGAGGTAATCGGAGGTAATCGGAGGTAATCGGAAGTAATCGCATGATGCCGTCCTCGAAGAAAATTGCATCGTTTCTGCATCATTTTTGCATCATAAGCGCCATCGCTCCACTCGCGCGAAATTCCTCACCGGTCAAATGCGGTAAAGAAACGGTAAACTTTTGCCCAACTTCCAATGGATATCGGGCAGGCGCTTCCTGGCAACATGCCTTACAAAACCAAATCAACCGCGGCGGCGTTGTCTTTGACGTGACTCGGATTCTTACAACCTGGAATCACTGCGGACACCGTCTGATTCTTTAGGCACCAAGCCAGTGCCCATTGACTCAATTTCACGCCTTCAGGAACCTCCGTGCGGCAGATTTCTGCAACCTCGCGCGTTTCGGTGGTCATTCGCTGTTTATCAAATTTGGCGACGCGCCAATCTTTTCCAGAAAAGACAGAGTCAGCAGTATACTTCCCGCTCAGCAATCCATGGGCTAAAGGCACGCGCGCTAACACCCCGATCTGCTCGCGTTCGGCATGCGGGAAATACAACTGTTCAGAGCGACGATCCAGTCGGTTATAGACAACTTGAAACACATCAATGCCCAACCGTCGCGCCTCACGCGCCTGGGCAACGAGTTCACCCTTTGACGAGATGGAAAGACCAAGACATTTAATTTTTCCGGCAACCTTCTGCTGCCCGAGCATCTCCCAAAGTGGTTCGTTAAAATATTCTGCGTCAGATCCAGAATGAAACTGATAGACATCGACGTAGTCCGTCTTCAGCGCACGAAGCGACGCCTCAAGCTGCTGACGAACCGCCGGGGCAGAGAATGCATCAAACTTTTTGGTGTGGTCATAACAATGACCGAACTTCGTCGCCACGATCCAATCCGATCTTTTCCGCCTCGAAAGATAATCACCAATAAACCTCTCCGAAAGATGATCACCGTAACACTCCGCCGTATCGATCAAATTGATGCCACACTCATTCGCCTGGTCCAGAATCGCATCGACCTCCGCTTGCGTAAAATCATGCCCCCAATCGCCACCGAACTGCCACGTCCCCACCCCAACCGCCGACACCGATAAACCCGTTTTACCTAATGGCCGGTATTTCATAAAAGAGCCGATACCGTCGCCCGCGCAGCCTGTCAAGCCATTCAGGGCATGAGGCGTTAGCCGCTTTTTAACCATTCGACGTTGTAACCTTCTAACGTTTTAACGCTGCAACTTTTCCACCCTCCCAACCTCTTTGCCGCCTCCGCATCCTTCGCACCCTTCGCAAGAAATCTTCACCCACCAAATTAACACCACCTTCGTTGCCTTAGTTTCCTTCTGTAGAATCTTTCGCCGACTTCGCGTTTTTCGCGGTTCCAATTCCTTCGCCTCCCACTTCGGGGAATCATTCCATCCCAAAGCTCGTGGATTTGAAGGGCCACTGTCATTTCCTTGTTATCCGACGCCTTTTGATCCGGAGTTACCATTGTTGCGTCCTTCGCTCCCTTCGAAGACTTCGCGCGCAATCGGTTCAACTTGCAACCCTTGACACATGTCGCTACTTCATGTTAAACCTTGCAGCAGCCGCCGGTGCATGCCGGACGCCTGGGAAAGCGAATGTTCTTTGAAATCACAAAACTGCGCCAAAGTGGCGCTCGCTCCGTTATTGCATGACGCTTCATCGCGGCCTGTAACGGTTCATAACGCCTCATAACGCCAAAAAATTAAAATTTTTATTTTTGGTGCCAAAGGGTCAGCCCGATTACGCGGGTGCAAATCGGGGGTGCTACACGGGTGCTAAAGAATTCTGATTTTTCGCACCACTTAGCACTAAATCGCACCAGTTAGCACCACTTAGCAGTAGTTTTTTTTCGTCTTATTTGCGGCTCTCGGCTTTCGACCTTCGACTCTCGACCGCTCTTTTCCTGCTTGCCTTCTTGCTCCCGAGGACTAGTTTAACGCTGCCTGAATACCGCGTGTGCGGCTATTCGTACGCCCTGATTTTTTGGGGCTGAGGCTGAGAAACAAAAGTTAACGCGCAACCTAACCTTCAACCTCTGTTGCCAGGCAACGCGGTCAGGTAAGGCAATGGAGCCCTCGAAGCTCCGCTCGGAAAGTATGAAGTCTACAAGGACTTCGAAATCTGTTCGGAACCTCCAAAAGCTCCCGCATTAAAGAGAAAGTAGTCGCAGTCACCGACTGTTGGTCGGCAATTTTCTTTCGGCGGGCAGAATGCCCCATGGGGACAGCCAATTTCGTGCTGTCCGACCAAACCGAATCAAGCCGGCAGCCGCAGTCAATTCATTATGCTCACAATGGAAGAAGCCATGAAGCACAGCGCCATGCTGTTTGCTCCAGGCGAAATCGTCAAAGGTACCGTCATCGAAGTCAGACCCAAAGAAGTCCTCGTTGACATCGGATACAAATCAGAAGGCACCGTCCCCGGGATCGAATTCGACGACATCAAAGCCGTCAAAGTCGGCGATGAAGTCGATGTCCTCATCGAAAAGCTCGAAGACAAAGACGGCATGGTCGTCCTGTCCAAGGAAAAAGCCGAGTTCAAGAAGAACTGGGATAAGATTTTAACAATTTGTAACGAAGGTGGCACCATCAACGGCCGCGTCAAAGCTGCTGTCAAAGGCGGGCTCCTCGTTAATATCGGTGTCGAAGCATTCCTCCCCGCTTCCCAAATCGACATCGTTCCGCCGAAGAACCTCGCTGGTTTCATCGGCAACACCTACGAATTTAAGGTCGTTAAGATCAATCAAGAGCGCCAGAACATCGTTCTGTCCCGCCGCGAATTGATTGAGAACGAGCGCAATGAAAAGCGCAGCAAGTTGCTCACCGACATGACCCCTGGCGACATCCGCAAGGGCACGGTCAAGAACATCACCGATTTCGGTGCGTTCATCGACCTCAACGGTATCGACGGTTTGCTCCATATCACCGATATGAGCTGGGGCCGCATCGGTCATCCTTCGGAAATCCTGAAGGTCGGCCAGGACATCGACGTTGTTGTTCTCGACATCAATCGCGAGAAGGAACGCGTCAGCCTCGGTTTGAAGCAGAAGCTCGCGAACCCTTGGGAAAACATCGAGAGCAAGTATCAGGTCGGCAACAAGGTCAAAGGCAAGGTCGTCAACCTCGTTCCTTACGGCGCATTCGTCGAACTGGAACCCGGTGTCGAAGGCCTCGTGCACGTCACCGAATTGTCCTGGACCAAGCGCATTGCCAAACCTTCCGACGTCCTCAAAGTGGACCAGGAATTGGAAGCAGTCGTGCTCGGCATCAACCGCGAAGAGCAGAAAATCTCGCTCGGCGTGCGCCAGCTCGAAACGAATCCTTGGGATAAGGCCATGGAGAAATACCCGGCCGGTACCCATGTCAAAGGCAAGATTCGCAACCTCACCAGCTACGGTGCATTCATCGAGTTGGAAGAAGGCTTGGACGGCATGATTCACGTCTCGGACATTTCCTGGACACGCAAAATCAATCATCCGTCGGAAGTCTTCAAGAAGGGCGACGACGTCGAAGCGATCGTGCTCGAAGTCGATAAGGCCAACCAACGCATTTCCGTTGGCGTCAAGCAGCTCAGCGAAGATCCGTGGAGCAACATTGATAAGTTTTACAAAGTCGGCGATCTCGTCAACGGCAAGGTCAGCAAGCTGGCCAGCTTCGGCGCGTTCGTTGGATTGGAACACGACATCGATGGCCTTGTGCACATCAGCCAGGTTAGCGAAGAGCGCATTGATAAGATCAAGAACGTGCTCAAAGTCGGCCAGGACGTGACCGCGCGCGTGATCAAGATTGATAAAGGCGAACGCCGTATCGGTCTGTCGATCAAGGCTGCGGAATACTCACCTGAGCAGTTGAAAGCTGAACAGGCGATCCTCGATTCGTTGAAGCCGGGCGAAGACCTTGTTGCGTTGCAACACGCCTTCGACGCCGCTGATGAATCGATCAAGAAAGACACTGAAAAAGACGACAAAGAATAGCTTTGTCGCCGCCTGATTAAGGCGGACAAGTTTCACATCCCCCGGAGCGGAAACGTTCCGGGGGATTTTTGTCAGCCCGAGCAGAAGCAAGGTTACGGGAATTGACGCTGTATTCGTCTGCTCGTAAACTGCATTCCGAAATGAGCGCCGTTGAAAAACTTGAACGCGAAGTTCAGCTGTTGCCTCCGGGGCAATTCGCGGAATTTGCAGCGTGGTTCAATCGCCTGCAAAACGAGCAGTGGGATCGAGAGATGGACGATGACGCCGCCTCAGGCAAGCTGTCTTTTCTTTTCGAAGAAGCCGAAGCTGAGAGTAAGCAAAAGCAATTGCGCGACTGGCCATCATCGAAATGAAGTCCAAGGCAAGCCGCCGGTTTTGGAATTGTTACAACCAACTCCCATCGTCCGTTCAATCAGTGGCCCGCAAAAACTACCAATTGTGGCTGAAGGACCACCGTCATCCATCGTTGCACTTTAAGAAACTGCACGGAAGTGATACTCGGTTTTCGGTTCGCGTCGGCGACCGTTATCGAGCTATCGGTGAAGAGAAAGCAGATTCGGTTGTTTGGGTTTGGATCGGCACACACGAAGATTACAACAAGCTGTTGAAGCGCTGATTTTTTCGTCCACCGTGAACGACGTAGAGACATTGACCTCCGGCGCTAACTGCATACCCTAAAGCATGACGCCAACCAGGAGCGGGTCGGTTAAGTTCTTCAAATTGCTGGGGATCACTGTGTTCATCCACTGGTCGTGGTTCATCATCGCGGTGTATGATCTCCAGGATAAGACGGGCAGATACACTTCGATGCAATGGAAGGTTTGGGAGTATCTCGTTTTGTTTGGGTTGGTGACGGTTCACGAATTCGGTCACGCACTCGCATGTCGAAGCGTCGGAGGAAAAGCGGACACGATCGTGTTATGGCCGTTGGGCGGCGTGGCTTATGTCGATCCGCCGCAACGTCCGGGTGCGACGCTGTGGAGTATCGCCGCCGGGCCACTTGTGAACGTGTTGTTCTTCCCGATATTCAGCCTGATTTATCTCTGGGCTCGAAACACAGGTTTAATTGAAACCGAACCGAATGCTTACGCGTTCATCCGCGCAATCTGGTTCATCAACACCATGCTGCTCGTGTTTAACATGATGCCAATCTATCCGTTGGACGGTGGACAGATTTTGCGATCGGTGCTGTGGTTCATGATGGGTAAAGCGCGGAGTCTTTTCGTTGCCACCATTATCGGCATGGGTGGCGTTGTTCTGCTGGTATTACTGGCGTTTGCTCTGCACTCGGTTTGGATCGGGATCATGTCCGCGTTCATTCTTATGAATTGCTGGTCGGGTTTGCGTTATGCGCGGGCGCTTTCGAAAATTGCCAAACTTCCCAAACACGCGGAGTACTCGTGCCCCTCGTGTCATACGTCACCACCGGCAGCGCCTCTCTGGGTTTGCCGGCCATGCGGCGTGGCGTTCGATACGTTTTCGACGAATGCAACGTGCCCGAAATGCGCGCAGGTATTCGCGACAGCGCGCTGTGTTGAATGTGGAGAGTCGGCGCCGATCGCTCAATGGGCGGTCCATCGCCCGAGTTCCGAAGTCATATCAGGCACGGTGGGCAGTTGAGCCGATTCTATCCGGAAGCGTGTGTGGAGGTTTTGTAGGCAAGGCCGATGGTGACAAACATCAGACCGATGCCGCCAATGCCCCAACCAGAGAAGAAGTAGATGACGCGCATCCAGCCGTTCTCTTCTTCGACTTTATCCAAAGTCTTGCGTGACGTTTGAACGACGTCGGGTGGTTCGACGTATTGCGTTTCGCCGCTCGCGAGTTTTTTGTACTCAGGCAGGGTTCCATTTTTGAACGCGGCGATGTCGTCAGCAGTGACGGCTTGCGGATCGGGTTTTTGGCCGGGTTCTTCCACGCCCTCCGCGGCAAGGTAATCACGAATTTCCTTATCGCTCTCGTGAGGCATTGCTTCGAGTGCCGCCTTTGCTTCCGCCACGCGCTCGTCGAATCCCCAGCGCGCTAAAGTCTTGGGGTAATCGCGTTCACTGATTTTACCGTCAGCGAGTTCTTTGTATTGCGCGAGGTGGACGTCGCGGAATATGCGCACCTCGTGTGCTTTGATTGCGGCAGGTTTTATTTTGACGTCAGCATCTGATTCTTCTTTCGCGAGGAACGCGCGGATTTCATCGTCGGCTCCGGTCGGAACGGCTTTGACGGCGCGCTTGGCGTAATCAACTTGTTCTTTATAGAGGTTGCCGACGAATCCATCAGCAAATCCGTGAAGGCGATCTTTTCCGATGGTGTAAGCAGTGAATACAATTCCACAAAGGACGACGACACACGTGATCATGCCGAGTTGAGAACTGCCTTCGTCCTTACTCGCAATCCGCGCGCCGAATCCGCCGCCGGCGCCGGCAAGTAGAGCAAAGATGCGCCAGGATTTTCCGGTGAAATGGAAGATGAGATACCAGATGAGGCAACCAAGGGCCGTGCCGACCACAGCCCCGCCGACACCATAAAAGAATTTAGCGGTCAAACCTTCGTCGGGCGGAGTGAGGTTTGAATAGGCGGCTGACATCGGCATGACGGGCGCGGGTCTCGGCGCAGGTGCAGGCGGGGCGGCGGCCGCTTCCGTTTCGGCAACTGTCGGTGCTGGTGCATGGGCCGATCGCCCGATGCGCAGCCTCGGGCGCCCCAGTTCGCTTGCCGCAGGTTCTGCGGCAACTGGATCTGTAGCTGCAGCTTGCGACGCGGCAAGGCCGAGTTGTTGGGCGACGTGAGCGTTAGCGAATTCGGTTGCGTCGGCTTTGCACGTCGGACAAATGACGGCGAACGGCACGCGGCCGTCCACGGGTTCGAATTCGAATTTGAATTTAGTGCCGCAATTGCACTGTAGCTTTATTTCCACGGGGTTCGCCGCCGACAATAAAGCTCACTCCAACAGAATCAAGTAAATTACCGCGTTCCGCCGTTCCGGTTTTGCGCCGGCAAAATGGGATCAATCTTCCACCGGAACGACGAGGCGTTCCATGATGTAGTCTTTGCGCTCGGGCGTGTTTTTGCCCATGTAGAAGCTGAGCACTTGCGAGGCGTCGGGCTTCGACGAGTATTCGACCTGGCTTAAGCGCATTTCTTTGCCGATGAATTGTTTGAATTCGCCGGGGCTAATTTCTCCCAAACCTTTGAAGCGGGTGATCTCGGGATTCTTACCGAGCTTGGCAGACGCGGCGTCACGTTCGGCCTCGCTGTAGCAATAGATCGTTTCCTCTTTATTGCGGACGCGGAAGAGCGGCGTTTCCAAAACGAACAGGTGACCGTCGTGCACGAGCTGATCGAAGAAGCGATAGAAGTATGTGATCAGCAGGTTGCGAATGTGCAGGCCGTCGACGTCGGCGTCGGTGGCGAGAATGACTTTGTCGTAGCGCAGGCTGTCGATGTTGTTCTCGATGTCGAGAGCGCACATCAAATTGAACATTTCGTCGTTTTTGTAAACGATGTCGCGCTTGAGATCCCAGACGTTGAGCGGTTTGCCCTTCAACACGAAGATGGCCTGGGTGTTGACGTCGCGGGTGCTGACGATCGAACCAGCCGCGGATTGACCTTCGGTGATGAAGACCATCGAGCCTTTGCCTTTACCCTTGGCTTTGTCCAAATGGACTTTGCAATCCTTCAACTGCGGGATGCGAATGGTAATCGCTTTGGCGCGTTCGCGGGCGAGCTTCTTCACTTCCTGCAACTCTTTGCGGAGTTGCTGGGTGTCTTCGACTTTCGCGATGATTTTTGTGGCGACGTCTTTGTTGCGGTTGAAGAAGTGCAGGAGTTCTTCGCGGACGGTGTTGACGAGGTCAGAACGAATTTCGGTGTTGCCGAGTTTGTTCTTGGTCTGGGACTCGAACATCGGGTCCTTCAACCGAATCGCGACGGCGCCGACCATGGCTTCGCGGACATCATCGCCTTCGAATTTGCCCTTGGCATATTCGTTGACGGCTTTCAATAGACCTTCGCGGAAGGCGCTCAAATGCGTGCCACCGTCGCTGGTGTATTGGCCGTTGACGAATGAGAAAAATGTTTCGCCGTATCGGCTGTTGGTGTGGGTGAAACAAAACTCGAGCGTCTTGCTGGTGTAATGGAGCGGGGCGTAAATGGGTTCGGCGTTGTCGGCCTTGAGGTCGTCCATGACGAGGTCGAGAAGGCCATTGCGCGAGACGAAGGTGGCGCCGTTGTAGATGAGCTTCAGGCCCGGGTTCAGATAGGTGTAATGGCGCAGACGGCGCTCGATGAATTCGGGTTTGAACTCGATCTCTTTGAAAATTCCTTCGTCCGGCGTGAATTGAACGAACGTGCCGTCGGGTTCGTTGGCGGATTTGCCACCTTTTTGGCTCTTGAGCTTGCCAGCTTTGAAAGTAGCTTCGAAATATTCGCCGCCGCGATGACTGCGGACGAAGAATTCTTTGGAGAGCGCGTTGACGGCTTTTGTGCCGACGCCGTTGAGGCCGACGCTGAATTGGAAGACGTCGTCGTTGTATTTTGCGCCGGTGTTGATCTGGGAGACGCAATCGATGACTTTGCCGAGGGGAATGCCGCGGCCGAAATCGCGAATGGTGACAGGTGGTGCCTTCGACGGTGATCTCGACTTCTTTGCCGTGGCCCATGATGAATTCATCGATGGCGTTATCGATGACTTCCTTGAGCAGGATGTAACAGCCGTCGTCTTGATGCGCGCCGGTGCCGATGCGACCGATATACATGCCGGTGCGCAAGCGAATGTGCTCGATGGACGAGAGGGTCTTGATCTTACTCTCGTCGTAAACCTGTTTCTTAGCGTCTGCCATAGAAGTTGAGCGACAACTATTGTGTTGAACGCGATTTTTGCAAGTTTTTACCTACCTCCACCGATGAGAATACGAAAAATCGCGCCGGGAGGAAACCGGAAAGTTCAAAATTCAAATGACAATGTTTGGTGTCTCGCGAAGGACGCTGAGTGCGCGAAGGGCAAACCAACCTGCGTTGGTGAATCCCTAATCGAGCAGAGGCACAGAAAGGGAATTAAAACTTCAAACTCCCGAAGAAGATGGATGAGTCAATTGCGCCATGAAACAACCCCAAAAAGGTATACCAAGCCGATACCTAACGTGATTAGAACCGCTGCCCAGAACGACCATGGGTGCTCGCTGCGACTGTATAAACGAAACTTTCCCAAGATTTGCCCCGTGTATATAGCGTAGGCGCAGTAGCCAACCAGAGCGAATGCGATTACGAGTTCAACCGCGCGGTGAATGCCTGTGCTCATCCGTCTAATAATTAATACACGACCAATAGATTGCGACACTTGATGAATCGGGCAGGCGTCAAGCTATGCCGCCTCAAACCCATCTGTGAACTCTTTTCATGTAGGCGGCATATGATTCACCGAAGAGTCCCAACAGAATGCGCTCCTCGGGCTTGATTTGAAATCGGTTGATATACAGCACGTATAACAACAGGAAAACCAGGCACACCGGATTCGAAAGGTAGATGGTCCAAGCGAGCAAAGCGAAGAACAGCCCGACATACATTGGATTTCTTGTGAAACGATAGACCCCGCTGCAAACCAAAGACGACGCAGTGTTGGCTTTGACAGGGTTGATCGTCGTCCGCGCGCGTCTGAACTCGACAACTCCCGAAATGCTGACGATCAGACCGACCAACAAGGATGCAACTGCGAGTCCGACTCGCACCTCACGGGGGGTATCAACAATGCCAGCAAAGCTTGGGGTAAACCACATCAGCACGCCAAGTAGGAGTGCCAAGATGGGAGGCGGCACTTTAAGTTCCAGGAAGTTCATGGTGCTCAATACCGAGACTTAATAATCCAGCTCAGCCGCAACCCCGCCTTATAGTTGGGGAATGGCCGAAACTGATGAGCCGATAATACCCAGCGGTTTCAAGATGCCAAGCGTTCCCACATCGGATTTGCTGGAGCGCAGGGTTGGCCATCAAGACGGTGAATCCAGTTCTGCCACTAAGTCTAAAATCATCTATACTGTCACCCACAGCCGGTCTGGAGAACGCAGTGACATGCACATGCAATCTCGTTCAAATTATGTACTCGGCGAGTGTACGTGCGGATCTTGTCCGAACCGCAACATCATACACTCCGCGACAATACCCTCGATATTCGCCCTGTGGAGAAGAGGCGCTGATTGGTTTGATCAAATATGTCATTACCACGAACCGACCCCTATCTGAGAAACAAGCTGTGCTGTGCTGCTGCGGCGATCGCGGTGACATTCCCGGCTAAAACCTGTTCGGGAAATTTAACCGTGTTGTTGGAAGCGCCGTCTCCAAGTTGGCCGGCAAAGCTTTCCCCCATGCCCCATAGACTGCCATCCTGTTTAAGAAACAGGCTATAGAAGGTTCCGGCGGACATTTTGGTCACAGTCTGTCCGCAACTTGTGAAAGCTGACCACCCTATTGCGCCTAAAATCAGACTGAGGCTTAAAAACGATTTTGGTTTCATAAGTTGGTGAACGGAGTTCATTGCAATTGAAGTAAATAAAACCTTTGCGAACTCCCCGCACTCACCGCGTTCGTAACAGCTCATGCTGAAATTCCCATCCCCACTCAAAACATTCGTCGCAACCGGCGTCCACTGATTCAGCGGCATGCGCGACATTCGTGCTCATCAAGGTGTGATAGGTCGCCACCGATACTCCGTTGCTCCAATTGAAAACCAAATCCGTCCCGGACAAACTGATTCGCGCGCCGCCGGGCTGCACCACTCGCGTCACGCTCACGTCATCCAGACCAAAATACGTATTATCGCCCCGGAATCCGAATTCAATACTTGTGCTGGTGTTGGTCGCGGTGACTGTGAACTGAATATTTGTCCATCCAATGGCGGCGACATTCGTTTTGTCCAGAAGCGTGGCTCCATTCCAGAACACTCGAAACTCATTGGGCGTTGCGCCATCTGGACTATCCAGCCAAAAAGACAGCAGATATGTTGCTCCCGGAGTCGTGGCCAAAGTTTGGTAAAGATAGCCGAGTGATCCAACAGGTCCCGATTGCAGGCCGTAATGGCCTGAGTGAACATAGCTGGAGCGGGTGGCGACCAGAGTGTCTGAAGTGTTTCCAAAAACTCCCCAATCGGAGAGATCTCCAGTTTCAAAATCACCATTGATCAAAAGATCATACGTATAATAGGAGAACGGCACGACCCGCGCAGGACTGTGGACTTCGGTGATATCGGGAGTAATTAAACCCAACTGGCCTCGTCGTTGTCTCCCATCGCCCACAAGCTGCCATCGCTTTTCAGAAACAGGCTGAACCAATCGCCTTCGGAAATAGCCGTGACGCCGCTGGCCACAATCTGCTTGGGGCGGTTGGTATTGTTAACTGAGCCATCACCCAACTGCCCATAATTATTCCGGCCCATGGCCCACAAGCTGCCGTCGTTCTTGAGAAAGAGGCTCGAACCATTGTTTGCGGCGATGGCGGTGACATTGCTCGC
This sequence comes from uncultured Verrucomicrobiae bacterium, assembly GCA_963702845.1. Classification (GTDB taxonomy): domain Bacteria; phylum Verrucomicrobiota; class Verrucomicrobiia; order Limisphaerales; family Palsa-1400; genus JAICXV01. The sequence continues at coordinate 4,516,965 of OY969763.1, forward strand.
CACAATCTGCTCGGGACGGTTGGTGCCATATGCAGGGTAAATGGCATAACTACCATCGCCCAACTGGCCATAGCCGTTGGCTCCCATGGCCCACAAGCTGCCATCACTCTTGAGAAACAAGCTGTGTTCGCATCCTGCGGCAATGGCCGTAACATTGCTGGCCACGATCTGCTCGGGCTTGTTGGTCCAATTAACGGTGCCATCGCCCAATTGGCCCATGAGCTGTTCGCGCCCATGCCCCACAGGCTGCCGTCGCTCTTAAGAAACAGGCTGTGGATCATTTCCTGCGGCAATGGCCGTAACCCCGCTGGCCACAATTTGCTCAGGTATGTTGGTATTGTTGTTGGCAGTGCCATCGCCCAACTGCCCATAACCGTTATTTCCCATGCCCCACAAGCTGCCATCATTCTTGATAAAAGAGCTGAAAGAGAATCCGGCGGCAATCGCATGACATTGCTGGCCAGAGCCTGCTCGGGTTGATCCACGCCATAGTCATTATTGAGGTCGCCGTTACCGCCGTCGCCTAGTGCGCCATCGTTATTGCGGCCCATGCCCCACAGGGTGCCGTCGCTCTTGAGAAAAAGGCTATGATAGAATCCTCCGGCAATCGCCGTAACATCGCCGGCCAGAACCTGCTCTGGCTGGTTGGTGTTGTAATTGTAAGTGCCATCGCCCAATTGCCCCCATACGTTAAGGCCCATGCTCCACAGGCTGCCATCGCTTTTGAGAAACAGACTGTGGCTGCCGCCTGCGGCAATTTTGGTCACGGTTTGCGCTTTGCCGGTGAAAGCGCATAAAAAGTCAACCCGACCAAGGCCGGCTGAGGCTTAAAAATGATTTTGGTTTCATAAGTCGCTAAACAGGATCATTGCAATTGAAGTAAATAAAATCTTTGCGAACCGCCCGCATTGACAGCGTTTAGAACAGCCACGCTAAAATTCCCATCCGCGCTCAAAACATTCGTCGCAACCGGCATCCACTTGTTTAGCGGCAGCGCCACATTCGTGCTCATCAGTGTTTGGTAAGTCCCTCCGTACAGCCCGTTGTTCCAGTGGAACACCAGGCCCGTCCCGGACAAACTGATTCCCGCGCTCTCAGGCTGCACCATCCGCGTGACGCTGATATCGTCGAGACCGAGATACGTATTGTCATCCCGGAATCCGAATTGAAGGACGGAGTTGATTCCCGTAGCTGTAACTGTGAACTGAAATTTGGTCCAGCCGATGGCGGCGAGATTCGTTTTATCCAGCAGTGTTACTCCATTCCAGGAAGCCAGAAACTCATTGGGCGTTTCTCCATCGGGACTATCCAGCCAGAATGAGAGCAAATACGTTGCTCCCGGATACGTGGGCAGCGTTTGGGAAAGGTAACCGAGTGAACCGACCGGCCCGGGTTGCGCGCCATAACCGCCTGAATGAACATACCAGGGCTTGGTGCCGATCAGAATGTCAGGGAAACTATTTCCATAAAGTTGCCAGTGCGAAAAATCTCCCGTTTCAAAACCGCCATTGAGCGCGAAATTGTAGTCACTCAGTGGAGAAAGGCGCGGCAACGAAAGGGTGAACACCGTGCCATTACCCGAATTGCCTCCCTGAAATGCCGTTCCATATAACGAATTGTCGGCTAAAATTAATTCGGTTAGCGGCAGATCGCCGTCGCTGCCGATAAAATCATGGAGGTTCGTAAAACCCGATCCATCCGTGTGCACGGCGAATACCGTGCCATGACCCGATGCACCTCCCTCGGTGGCCGTGCCATATAAGACATCGCCCCACAAAACCAGTCCGGCCTCTGGAAAACGTCCGTCGCTATTGGTGGCATAACCAGGGGGAGTAAGCGCCGTGAAACTGTAAAGGTTCGTAAATCCCGTGCCATCCGTATTGACGGCGAATATCGTGCCTTCATCGGTATCCACGCCATCAACGAAACCACCCTGACTTGTCGTCCCATACAAAGTGCTGCCGGACAAAACCAGCGTGCTATACGAAGCGCCTCCGTCGATGCCAGTAAAGTCATGCAGTTTCGTAAATTCGGAGCCATCCGTTTGAATGGCGAACACCGTGCCCCAATTATATGCGCCTCGCGTATACATCGTCCCATACAGCGTGTTGCCCGACGCAATCAGTCCATTTGCTCCAAATCCATCGCTCGACGTAAAACTATGCAGGTTTGTAAAGCCCGTGCCGTCCGTGTGAATCGTGAACACCGTTCCGTTACCCGCAGCGCCGCCATTGTCTGCCGTTCCATAAAGGGATTCGCCTATGACAATGAACCCACCAAACGGATTTGCTCCGTCGCTGTTGATTGCACCAAACCCACTGGCAAGCGTCGTAAAATTATACAAATTGGTAAAACCCGATCCATTCGTGTGAATGGCGAACACCGTGCCCGCACCTGAAGAGCCGCCATGCGATGCCGTCCCGTAAAGGGTGTCGCCCGATAAAACCAGACCACTCGGATTAGCTCCGTCGCCGTTTGTCAGCGGACCAGAACCCTGTAGCGCGCTAAAACCATGCAGATTTGTAAAGCCCGACCCATCCGCATGGATCGCGAACACCGTCCCATTGCCCGATGGGCCGCCATTAAATGCCATTCCATACAGAATGTTGCCCGACAAAATCAATCCGCCAAGCGACGACGGATTAGCTCCGTCGCTGTTGGTGGAGGAAGCTCCCTGCGTCGCGGTGAAACTATACAGATTTGTGAAGGTCTGCGCAGCAACCCGGTCAGGCAATATCAAGGCGACGCAGGCAATCAGCGCCGGAAAGAGCAATAGAATTCTTATCTTCATGACTCGTTTGGCCGCCGAATTGAACCGATACTACGACCGGTCGCCAGGATTGGAGGATCGGCCAACGAGCCAGAAAAACTGAGGACGACTATTAGTAACAAAAAGCCGGTCACAGTCAAATAGTTACCAACAGGGAAGCCCTTCCGCCCTCTCTGCATCTCAAGGCTGAACGACTAATTGCATTTTTTGCTACATAACGTTTACACGCCGTAACTTCATGATATAATGCCCTCGGACGCCGGTCCTTACCGGCACTGGGAGGCTGTCCAGAATGTGCAACATTCCCCGGTTCGTTCTTTGAAAACCGTACTAAAAGTGCGACTTAACTCGCACCAAAAGTGTCACAATGTGCGGGAATGTGGGACAATGTGCGACTTTCCCACGATATTTTCTTTCCGGAGTCCATATTGCGAGGGTCGACGTTCGGCCTTTGACAAAAGTAGAAACATTTCTTTCTACTAAGTATCTCCACTTGGCAACTAATTGCCGGAAGTAGAAGAAAGTTGCCAGAAGTAGAAACATTCCGATGATATTTTTCGCACGCTTTGACGTTGTTCGCGGGTGAAGCGACAAACAGCTACATTGAAAAGCCGATACAGAAAATTGTATCGGCTGTGCGATTGTGTTCAGGCGGTTTTGTGTTTAGTGATGGCCACCGCCTCCACCTCCGTGGCCGCCTCCGCCTCCGCCACCCATGTGGCCTCCTCCTCCGCCGAAGCCTCCGCCGCCACCGCCATGGCCTCCAGAGAAACCGCCACCGTGCATTCCGCCCCCAAAACCTCCACCGTGGCTGAACGCTGATGCTGACGGGCTTCCTGCAAATGCGCGGGATCCGCCGAAGGACGACGCGCTCGGCCGCGACATGCTCGAAAAGCCGCCGCTGCTCAATGCACTGTGCCCCGCAAAAGCACTGCGACTGGCGAAGGTTGAACCGTGTCCACCAAACATCTGGCTGGTGTTTCCGCTGTGTGCTGAATTGATTCCGCGGTTCATCCAAGCTGCCTGGTTCCCGCTGTGGAGAGCTGTGCGAGATCCGGACGGATCAACCATCCTGCTTCCTGTGCTGGCGACAGCGCCATTTGCACTGCGAGCGAAAGTTCCATTCTGTCCACGAACCACAGTCCCATTCGCGCCGTGGGCAATCGCCCCATTTTGACCGCGTGCGAAAGTTCCATTCGCGCCGTGAACTATTGCATTGTTCATCGACCTTGTGCTGCCATTGAAGCCATTGTTGTGGCCACCGTTGTGCACGAAGTCGCTGTGGGTATTGTTAAAACCGTGTCCGTGGAAGTTCCCATTATTATGGAAGTTCCCATTATTATTATGGTTGTGACCATCGTGGTTGTGATTGTCATGGTTATGATTATTATTTCCGAAGAAGAAATTGAAGCCGAACGGGAATCCCCATCCGCCCCAGCCCCAACCGGAATTCCAGCCCCATCCTCCCCATCCTCCCCAGCCCCACCATGGATAATAGTCGGGGGAGTACGATGCGTAGTAAGGATAGTAAGGCGTGTATCCGTAACCGCCATCGGTATACCCGTAGCCGCCGTCGCTTGGATAGGCACTTGGATAGGCGTTGTAGATGTTATTTTGATCACCAGGAGTGGTCGGTTCTGTCGGGGCATATCCGTTAGTCGAATAATCCGGTGCTTGCGCCCCGGCGGCTTGCGCTTGTTGGACTTGTTGCGCCTGGATCGCTTGCATCGCCTGGAGCGATTGGCGCGCCTGCGTGACGCGATCGCTCTCGAGCATCGCCGCAACAGTGTCGTTCGGCACACCCACTTTGTTCAAGTAAATGATGTCATCGGCCGTGAGGCTGAAACGCTGGCCGGACGTTTCGGCGTATCCTTTCACGACTTCAGGAGCGGTGCCGGCCTGCTGAAGTTTGATGATTTCTTTGGCGCCAACGGACAGGTCTACTGGCGCTGGCAACGCGGTTGCCGCAGCCGGTTGAGCGACCGTGGTCTGGGTTGAGGGTGTTACGGCGGGGGCGGGGTCAGCTTGGACTGCGAGGGCGGTCAGGCTGAACAGCGTCAGGATCCCGCTCACCAAATGGGTTGTAAGCGAGTTTTTCATTTCGGCCTCCAAATAAACCTACGACGGAATTGGGTAAGCGGAAGGGGTGATTTTTTACTGTTGAGTTGGCCTCCCGGTTGGGTGCTGCTTGTCGACTTGGTGAAGTCACGACATCATTGTTAACGATGGCCGCCACCGCCGCCGTGTCCACCGCCGCCGCCGTGAAAGGCCATTCCGCCGTGACCTGCGCTATGGGCACCACTGACCGCGCCGTGCGTCGCCATCGAGCCGTCAAAGGATTGATGCGGCATCGAGCTTACGTGACCGGTGAAGTGATTGTTGAAGCCGTTGTGATGTACGAAGTTGTTTCGATGGTTATTGAAACCATGACGGTGCCCATTGAAGCCGAAGGTATCGAAGCCAAAGCCAAACGGGACGCCCCATCCCCAGCCCCAAGGAGCATTGTAGTAATCAACGTAGTCGCCGTCGTCGGTGTAGCCTCCGTAATACGGGTTGCCGTCGGCGTCGTAGTTGTTGGGCATGGACGATGGTTCGGCAGGCATCGCTGAGGAGTCGGAGCTATAGCCTTCGTCGGGATAGGAGTAGTAATATGGATAGCCACTTTCGCTGTAGCCTTGGGGCTGCGGGTCCGTCGAGGTCAAGTCAGAGTAAGTCGGCGTTTGCCTTGGTGCGGCTGCGCCAGCTTCTTCTGTTTGGATTTCTGCTTGCTCGGCAGCGACACGATCGCGAGCGGTGCGGTCGCGCATGAGCATTGCGTGGATGGTGTCCTGCGGCAGGCCGAGTTTGCTCAGGTAAAGAATATCGTCGGCACTGATGCTGTAGAGGTCATCGGAGGCTTGGACGTAGTCGGTCAGCAGTTTTGGGCTGGTGCCGGATTGGAACAGTTTGATGACCTGCTTTGTCGCGCTGGTTAGATCAGTCGGCGCACCCGCGCCCGGCGGCAGAGGTGGGGCCACTGCAACGCTGGGATTATTGGGCACCTGTGGAACATCCACAGCGCTCGTTGGGTCCGGTGGTTGGCTGGTGTTCGAGGCGCTGGGCGGTTCGGCGCGCAGTGCGAGTGGGAATTCCAATGTCAATGCGACGAGCAGGGCTGAGGTCCCGCTCACCATCCTGGATGGTAGCGAGGTTTTCATGATTAAACCTAAGGCCATTTGGCAATGGCGCTAGGTGCAATCGTATGCTGATTTTGACGTGAGTCGCATGGCGAAGGATGTGCTTGATGAAAGTGGGACTCCCACCCTTCCAGGGGGTTTTGACCGAAGGCCCGACCCCGCAATTATCGTGAGCTTAACTAAGTGCCATTCGGGTCGGTTCTTAGTATTGACAACATTTAGTCATTACAAAAAATTTGAAAGGGCCTGCTGGGTCAAAGAGCTCGGCCGAGCATTCGCAAACGATATTTTTTGTCGCTTAGCTGGGGAACTGTTTTATTCTCGCGCCGTGAAACTTCCCGTTTTGCGATTTATCCTGGTGTTCCTGTTTTTGGGCCTGATTTCGGTTTGCCCCGGCGCGGATGCACCGGCATGGAGGGAGCGCCCATGGAAGCTTGTTTGGCACGATGAATTTGATGGCCACAAGCTGGATAGCGGCAAATGGAATGTCCTCATTCGCGAGCAAAGCAAGCACACCGAGCTTCAGTATTATCTGCCCGACGAAGTTTATGTGGAGAAAGGCTGTCTGCATCTACGGAGCGAGCAGCGGGATTTTGGTTCACAGCATTTCACGAGTGGGCGAATAGACACGAGCGGAAAATTCGCGCCGGTCTATGGCCGGTTTGAGATCCGCGGGAAGCTGCCCGGGGGAAAAGGATTGTGGCCGGCGTATTGGCTCTATCCGCAGAATCGCGATTGGGCGATGGAGCGTCTCATGGCGCAAGCGATAACCAACGGCCTGGAGAGATTGATCCCCGAGGCGCGCCCTTGGTATTCGGAAATTGATATCATGGAATATCTCGGGGACCGAACCAACATCGTTTATGGAACACTGAACTACTACACATTTGACGGCGTGAAGAAAGCGAGCGCGGGGAAATTCAAAGCGGGTATTGATCTGTCAAAGGATTTTCACATCTATGCGCTGGAATGGGAACCGGACCAAATCCGGTGGTATGTCGATGGCAAATTGTATCACTCCACCACCAATGGGATACCGCACGCGCCGCGTTATTTGATTCTGAACACGGCAGTAGGTGGGAAGTGGCCGGGCAATCCCGATGCAACAACGACTTTCCCGCAATTTCACGATATTGATTACGTTCGAGTTTACCAACGAAAGACGTTTTGACTGTCGTGCACGTGTCAGTCCCAACTGGCCAAGTGACAAGTGATGGGGCTGACATATGCACCGCAGAAATTCCCGCCTTTGCCAGCATTTCCATTATAGGACGAACACATTTGTTCGCCCATCCCAATATCCGGTTTTAAACTGTCAACTAAGCGCTACGTTGCGCCGTATGAAGACATTATTCTTAGTTCTATGGGCGGCAGCTTTAATGGGTTGCTGCCATACGAATCCCTGCGGAAGAACCGCTTGCCAACCAGTGCGCCGTTGCCCGACGGCAAGTTGTTGTCACCAGCAGCCGTGCAGCGTGGACGGTTTTAGTGCCTGTATATATAAATGAATCGGGGCAGGCGCTGTAGCAAAGAAACAGCCCGGCTTCGCAATTTTAACGAACAACCTTAATAGGTGCCGCGGCTCTGGCCCTGTGCAATCGCCAGAAACGTTGGTTATCCACGCCACGAAGAGGCACAAAAACTCGAGATGTTGGCGCGAGTTTCAGTTCTAGCGCCCCCAGCCTACAAAAAGCAAAATCCTGTCATTCTTTCCCCTAAGCGCGAACACTTTTGTTGCCTATGCTGCTATCGGGTTTCGCAACCGGCAAAGAGCGCTAGGTTGCGGGCTTATGAAAACATTATTGTTAACCTTGGGCGCGGCGGCCTTGATGGGCTGCTGCGGTAGTCGACACAGTTGCGGGACGACTGCTTCCGTAAGTCCTTGCTCGTCTACTGCAATGGAACCTGCAGGCGCTAGCACGCAACCTGTGAGCGTCAGCACGATTACCTGGCAAGCCGTGCCTCCTTGCTCGACTAGCGGGAATGCGTTGCCTTGTTATACTCCGGCTAAATGAAGCAGCAGGCGCGTCGACGACGAAATGGAAATCTGACTCTTCGTGCTAAACAGCCTTTAGCGTAAGAAACGTATTCTTAACATTGGCGCGTGGTCGCCCGTTCGTACACGACGAGGCCAAAGGGCACGTCAACGGAGATCGCCAAGCGACCCCCCTCCTACGCGGGGTGGCCGCGTGCTAATGCGTATGTCAAGTGTCATTCATTAGGGCGCTTGTCAACAGAGACAAAACGTTGCTGTCCTCAATGTTCAAATTGAGTTCTCTTTCGCTGCGATTTTTACAAGTTGCGCGGCGATAGGTGGCTTCGTGGTCGCCCATGACGTAGCCTTTGGCTGGGCGTAAACGAGTTGGGCGGCCGAGTTTAGGCGACGGCGACGGCGGCGAGCTTTTTGTAATGCGCCCGCAGTCTGGGGATCACGTAAAACTGGGCGACGCCGACGACGAGGACTCCAACACCGATGTGCTGCATAGACGCCGTGCAGGCGACTACAACTCCTTCCAATGCTTTCACTCTTTTATCGCGGACGTCCAAGAGAGCGCGAAAACAAAATGATTATTGAGTCTTTTTTCCCGGCGTTCAAAAGCCAACTTCGGCCGCGCAATCCTGCTATTTTCATTCTGTCCCTCCGGGCGTTTGGTTTGAGCATCGAGAGCGCGCGAAAGTAAAAGGCATGTTGGTCACGTCAGCACTGACGGGCACTGACGGCGCGCGCGGAGCGACGCGCCCCTACTTAGGGGCCTGGGTTTTGCCGGCTCGGGATGTTTCCAGTCAGAGCGGTAGGGACGGCGGAGGAGGCGGGTGAAAGAAGGCGACGGTTGAGTGTTGAGCGGCAGGGTTCCGTTTCATCCGATATTCATCGAATTTTTCCGTATTAATTTATTTATATACATATTTGCCGCTCGTTTGCTAAGGTGTCGCCACTTCCAAAACCCATGGGATCAGAGATGTCGTGTCATCTCCGATAAACTTAAACTTAAACGTAGAAAGTTAGCCCATGAAACATCCGTCCAAACTCTGCAGCATTGCCTGTCAGAAAATAAAAAGAACCCACATCCGATCGATGACGGCCATTGTCGCATTGATCTGTTGCACCACACACGCCGGCGCCCGTCCACTTGGCGTTGACGTCTCGTCCTTTCAAGGCTCGGTCACGTGGTCGAGTGTGAAAGCCGCTGGCGTCACTTACGCGTGGGCGAAAGCCACTGAAGGTGTCACGCTCAATGACTCGACTTTCGCCGGCAACCAAAACAACGGCAAGGCGGCCGGTCTTTACATGGGCGCGTATCATTTTGCGCGGCCCGGAAACAACAGTCCCGGCTCGGAGTCCAGTCACTTCTGGAGCATCGCCAATCCTTACATCCTCGCCGATGGCAAAACCTTTATGCCGGTGCTTGATTTCGAGGATTTCTCCGGCCATGTCAGCGCGACGTCGTTTTCCGATTGGGCCAATCAATGGTGCAACACGATCAAGAACAACGCGACCGGCACGGGGCTTTCGGTCACGCCTGTGTTTTACACGAGCTCTTGCTCCGCGTGTAATTTCACGACTTCGATCGCATCCTGGACTCCGTGGCTGGCAAATTACAACGGGCTGGATTCGCAAACGGGCAATCCCTGGAACATTTGCACGGGCTGCGAAGTCTGGGGCGCGGGCGTTTGGAATGTCTGGCAATACACCTCGAGCGGTTCTGTTTCCGGCATTTCCGGCAATGTCGATCGCGATGTTTATAACGGCAGCACCATCTCTGCGGCGACGGCGAAACTTCTCGTAAAAAGCACATTCGGGGGCACCAGTGTTGGTTATTATAATCCCGCGGATGGCACGTATCATCTGCGCAACTCGCTGAGTTTTGGCCCGTCAGATTACGCGTGGATTGCCTACACCCCGCCGCCGTCTGGAATTATTCCTGTGACCGGCGATTGGGATGGTAACCATCAGACCAGCACTGGTTATTACAACCCGGCCGACGGCTCATACCATTTGAAAGACGCGCTGGATTCCGGATCATCAGACTACGCCTGGGTCGCTTACAGCCCGCCGACCGCCGGAATCATTCCGGTGACTGGCGATTGGGACGGCGACGGCAAGACCGGCGTCGGCTACTACAATCCTGCTGACGGCAGTTTTCATTTGAAAAACACGCTCGGCGTCGGCCCTTCCGATTACGCGTTCGTGTTCGGCCCGCCTAATATGGTTCCGCTGACCGGCGACTGGGATGGCAATGGCGCATGGGGCATCGGCTATTACAATCCGGCCGACGGCACTGTGCACTTGCGCGATGCGTTGAGCGCCGGGCCTTCTGATTACATCTTCACGTTTATTTCCACGCCGAATTCGTCCTACAAAATTATTACGGGCGATTGGAATGCGGATCACAGGACGAGCATCGGCTATTACAACCCGGGCGACGGCAGTTATCATTTGCGCAACTCGCTGAGCGCCGGGCCTTCTGATTACGCCTGGGTTGCTTACAATCCGCCCACGGCAGGCATCATTCCTGTAACTGGCGACTGGGACGCACAATAAAATTCGCGGCCATCGCGCTCACAAATTAGCGCCACAAAAAAATCGCGGGAATGCTGCTGCACGACCGCCTCTCAGTTTTTCCTAGATAAAAATCAGAGAGACCACCGATTGTCGGCGCAACGATTTCATCGGTTTGTACTTTATGAAAAGTCATATCATGATTGGGTTGATGGCAACCGGGTTAATAGCCGGTTGTTCCACGTCAAAAGTACAGTATAGCGACCTGCCTGCCCCGGTGCAGAATACCCTTCGAAACCAGTGTCACAATGCGCAGATCGCCAAAATCGAGAAAGAAAAGCATCACGGCTGTCCCGTTTATGAAGTTGAATTCTGTGCACCGGGAAAGAATCCCAAAGTGCACATCAATCCGGATGGAACGATTGTAGACTGATAACGTAGAAAATAAATTTCACTTGTAGCGGTGGCCGAAGAAACGCTCCGAAGCACGAGCGAATCATTTCTCACGCGTCTGCAGCAGTGAGGTGTGATGGGCCACCGCCTGTAAGACCTCGTTCTCCGAGGCCGACCCTAGTCAACAATCAGGACTTGGCCGGCGCAACATCGGTCATCGCTAAGTCCATGGTCAAACGAAACAAAATCCGGTCTCAAACGAGGAAAACTCGAAAAGAAGAATTACGAACATTTGCGCAAAGATTTGACGCCACACGATTAGGGACTTTAAGGTCAGTCCATCCATGGTACAAAGAAGTAAGCGATGATTTCGAAACGCACTCGTATAGGCCTGTTCGGCATTCTTACACTTCTCTGCATTTCAGTTACCGGTGTAGCTGGGGGCCACAAGCCGTTTTATACATTCGCATTGACGCAAAGCGGAACACAAGAGGCGTATGACGAAGCAATGGCGGTGGCTTCGTTGCAAGGGATCATCAATCGTGCGGGGCCGGAATTATATGTGCTCTCGCGCACCAACGCGCGACCGCTGTATTGGCTGGACCTGCTCAGCAAAGACGGACGATGGCTTCAGGGACGGAAGCAGAAGCCGGTGCTGGACCTCAATGCGTTGGTGAAGCTCGCCGGGAAACGGGTCAAAGGTGCGGTCATTTGGGATCCTATGGTGCCGGCCAGCATTAACGTAGCAACTACCTTCGCCGGCGTTCGCGATGCGGTCGTGCTTAGTCCGGAATTTGCCAGGCGTTATCTTCCGAAGTGGCGAGTGCCGGTTCTTGCGGACCTTCGCGGGAAGTTCACCGGTGCCGAGACGGGCAGTAAAAAGAATGATGCGTATCGTTGGGCGATTCGGGAATTTCTCGCACACGGTTTATGCAATTCGCATCGGCTCTGTCTTTTTGAAGATGCCTTCGCCACCCGCGCGCGTGGTGACACGAGTTATGTTGTGACGCGGGATTGGGCGATGAAAAGCCGCGCGTTCGTGTTTGATCTTTCTCCCTGGGGCGATGAAAAACCGGGCGATGATCCGAGCCAGCGGCTCGGTTTGGATCTGGAAACTTACAAGCTGATTCTCGCCGAGACGCTCAAGCAAGCCGGCGGGAAACACATGACCGAGTTGACTGGTTTCTTCGCTTTCTCCAAATACTCCGCCACGCCCGATCATAAAAGCATCCATGATGGCGTGCCCACGGAATGGGAATCGGTCTGGCTGATGTCGCCGTTCAACTGCTACCAGAACACCATCTCCAGCGATTGCTTCAACCAATCGTTGCACAGCCAGGCACCGCGCGCTTCGCTCAAACAGAAATCTGTGGCCCAGCCGACGCTCGAACGCAAGGCTTACATTTGCGTCTTCATGGGTGATTACGACTCGGCCACGCCGCTCTACGATTTTTTGCCCAAGCACTGGAGTGACTCAGCTCGCGGCAAAGTCCCGCTCGCCTGGGGAATCAATCCTAATTTGCTCGAAACATATCCGGATCTCATCGCTTACTTTTACGAAACCGCGTCGCCGGCTGATACGTTTACGTCGGATGCCAGCGCGGCGGGCTACATCAATCCAAACCGCATCGAAAAAGCCTATCTGCCGCTGTTCGTGCGACACAACCAACAGTTCTTCCGGGAAGCGGACATGACCATCGCGCCGATGGTGTTGGATCGAGATGAGCCCACTGCGGATGTGAAAGATGCGTTTCAACAATTCGCTCCCGACGGCTATGCCACAATCGTCGCCGACGTGCTCGGGCGCCCCGGCAACTTTCCGAAGCCACAAGTCTGGAAACGCATGCCAATCCTCGAACTGATCAATGACGCGTGCAATTCCAAGCAGAGCGGCGAGATTGCCGGCGTCATGGCAAATGGGATCCACGCGCGCGGCAATGTTCTTCCAGGGTTCTACCTGTTCCGTACGGATTGGGTTAGCCCTGGCACTATCGCCGATGCAGTTGCGCTTTTGGGCAGGCAACATCCCGACCTAAATTGCGAAGTGGTTGGCCCGCGCACGTTTTTCGCGTTGTTCAAAAAATCTTTGGAACAGCCGGGCAACAATGCCCAATGAACGAGATCATCCGGCGCGCACTGGTGTTTGGAACTGATTGCAGCAACATTACCGCCCTTTTATTGCACTCCCATACACTCCATCAGCAATCGTGTAGTCGACCTTGCGCCAAAATAACCGACCTATCCTACCCAGTGCTCAAGCTCACCGCGCACCGTCTCTCCGAACGCTTTGTCCAACACTTTTTGCTTCGAGTAACATACTGCCCCGCGCGCGGCGCAGCGGTCGACCAACTCCGGATCATCACAGGAATTCAAGACGAGCACTGGCAGTTGTTTGCTCGTTCGCAACAGAAACTCCAAAGTGCTTTCAGAGGAACTGTCTGGCAAGTTCAAGTCTGCAAGGACGACGTCAAAATGCTGCGAGTCGGACAACGCATCGCGCGCTTCACGCAGTGTTTCAACCAGTGAAACGTCAAAACCGTTCTTGTCCCGCCCAAGGCCAGCGCGAATCAGAAATGCGTCAGATTCGTTATCCTCAACGAGTAACACGCGGATTCGATCATTAGAGTTCATAGGGTGGTAAAATTACTGTTTTAAGCCAAAAGCTTTCCAAGCGTTCAAACATCTCTTTGAATTCAGCGAACGTCGCGGGCTTCACCAGATAACAGTTCGCGTGCAAATCATAAGCCGTTCGCAAATCCTGATCGGCGCTGGAGGAGGCCAGCACGACAACCGGAATGCACCGCCAGCGATTGTCAGCCTTGATTTTCGCCAGCACTTCGCGCCCGTCTTTCCTCGGCATATTCAAATCCAACAAAATCAAATGCGGTCGCGGCACCTGCGTGTAATTGCCTTGTCGCCGCAGGAACGACATTGCCTCCACGTCATCCGTCACCACCGATAAATTCAACCCCAAAGATGCTCAAACGTTTGTAGGGGCGGTGATCTCATGATTAGGGTCCCTAACGACTACCGTACGACCGAAATGTCACTTCGCAACGGACTTCGCAACGGGCTAAACGTGCGGATCACCGGCGTGCAGCAGTCTTTCCTTTTTTTGCAAATTTCTTTGCAGGTCTCTCAACTATTAACCCGACTCAACGGTTGGACTTTCAGCTGTTCCAAAGCCCGAAACATTTCACGAGCAGACGCATAACGCCCCTTCGGGTCCGGATAACAGGCCTTCAGCACAACCCTATTTAGCAGAAAAAAATCGGTCGGATCCGTGTCACCGAGAAGCGTCTCAGGCAGCTCGGGAAACAACGAAGTGCTATGCCCCGTGCTGATGACGTAGAGCACCATTCCCAATGCATAAATGTCGGCGGCAGGAGTGCCAGGCATTTCCGGCGCAGGCGGCATATAACCCGGCGTGCCCACGGCGGTGCGTTCTTGATCGGAAGGCCTTATGTTGGTGATGAGCCCGAGATCAGCGAGTTTCGGCTGGCCGTTCACGAATAAAATATTCTGCGGTTTGATATCGCGGTGAGTCAGCCCCGAGCGATGAATGAAGTCGAGCGCGTCGCTCAAGATCATGCCGATGCGAATACATTCTTCGATTGGGAGCCGTTTCTGCGGGGCGAGCGAACAGATACGTTTCAAATCCTTCGGCATGTAATCGCCAGGAGACTTTTCCCAACCAGGTTCGAGGCCATCACCCAATTCCATGATGCAAAAAAAGTGCGTCGCCATCTTTTCGCTCACGAACCCGACCCGCAACAGTCCCGGATGCTTATCGCAAATCGCCCGATAACGAGTGACACCTTCGTGTTCGCGATCGTAAGGCCCGTGATCGTTTTCGAATCCTTCCAAGGAAACGACTTTAACAGCGCGCCATTCCCCTTGTTTATTCCGTGCCAACCAGACTTTGCCGTAGGCACCGTTAGCAAACGGCGGTTCGACCAAGTGGTAACCGGGAATTTCAAGTGATGGTTCTCTCCGCGTCGATTGTTGTTCCTCGACGATGACATCAGGGTGATCTCCACGCGACGCGACGAAAGTCCAGACGATCGCAACCGGTAATTGTCCCACGACGATCAGCATCCACGGAAACCAATAATTCGTCGTCGCTGTGAGCGTGACCGCAAGAGTGAAGATAACAATACTTGCCGCGACCGCGCCAACACAGGCAGGCAGAAAACGCAATCGCGGCAGCACCGCTCCGAACGCCAGACCACAAAAGAGCAGCGCGAACATCTCCATCCGAGACCACCGATAAAGTGATTCGTGATTCAGTAAATTGAGAAATTCCGTGATGAGCAATTCCGTGCCGGAGGTAGATTCGCCCGTCCAATGGCTGTAAGGAGTGAGGAACTTGTGTGCTGCGTTAACCGGGGCCGAATCCCTTGGCATCACACCGATGAAAACGAGTTGCTCGTGGAAAAAGTTCGCCGGCTGTTTTAGAGCGAGATGGTAGCTGATTCGCGTCCAGTGCGGTTGCTGGCCATAGTAGCGGAGCCATCGCTCGTGCGGCCCGTCGGCGAGGTCCGCGCCAGCAGTCCGCGCCGCAGTTTCGGCCAGGCTCGGGTAGTCACCGGGCGAAGGAAAAGGAGAATGACGACGCACAATACCGTCTGGATCTGGATCCATCCCCGAAACACCCCAATTTTTTCCCGACGCAGTAAGAAAAGGGTTGGCCGCCAAAACAGGCCGCCTGCCGCTGAAATTCGTTGTGATCGGACTCGTAAGCCCAGCCCTTAGCGCGATCTCGTGATGCCGCTTTATGGCGCGCCCGAGGTCCTGATCTTTTTCTGGATCGCTTCCTTTACCGAAATACAGGTCCATGACAACGACCGAGCAGTTGTCGACTGCTAATTTGTCCAATATTTGCGCGTGCAATCCGCGGTCCCAATTTATGCCACGTTTTTGATGGAGCGCGTCGTACGACTCGTTATCCATCATGATGAACGTAACCTTGTTAGCAATCGACCGGCTACTGAACAGAAATAGGCTGTCGTAACTGTGATTAATCAGTGGCGTGCCCAATGACGTCTTCCAGAGCACCAACCCGCAAAGCACCGTCAGCACCGCGCCGATTGCGGATCGGACAGCCTTCCTGCGTCTTGTGCTGTTGTTGCTCAACATGGGGGCTCGCTGCGAATAATACAGGCGCCGCCGCAAAAGGCAGGTTTTTTTGGTGAATCAAAGAAATTGCCAAACCACTGTGAATTGAGATAACTACATTATGCCCGACAGCAGCGACGAGTTAATCCCTACCCGCGCCTCGTTGCTGGCACGCATTAAAAATCTCGACGACCACGAAAGCTGGCAGGATTTCTTCGATACCTATTGGAAACTCATCTACGGCGTCTGCATCAAACGCGGATTGACTCCGCCGGAAGCTCAGGACGTTGTGCAGGAAACGATGTGCGCGGCGGTAAAACACATGCCGAACTTCAATTACGACCGTACCGTCGGCACGTTCAAAGCCTGGCTCCTCACTATGGCCCGTTGGAGAATCGCCGACCAATTCCGCAAACGTTCGCCTGTCAAAAACCTGCCGTCAGTCGCTCGGGTTGATAGCGATGTCGTTCTGGAAAACATTGCCGATAATTCCAACGAGGACTTCGATGCGATGTGGCACGAACAATGGGAGCAAGCCCTTTTCGACGCTGCCCTTGTGAAAACACGCCGTAAAGTGGATCCACAAAACTTCCAGATTTTTGACTTGCTCGTCAAACAGCGCCTGTCTCCGGCCAAGGTCGCCGAAGATTTCCACATGTCCGTCAACAGCGTCTACCTGGTCAAACACCGCATCACCGAAGAAATTAAATCCGAAGTGGAACGGCTCAAACAACGGGTGATTTGATTCAAGATAAAGCCAGGGACGCTAGGCGGGCCGCTCCGATCGTTTTCGCATCGCAAAAACTTTTTTCACTTTTTCTGAAAGATTTCGCGCGGCGCTCCGTAATGCTTATGTGGGCCATCGCTTATCCGCTGCCGCATCGGGTGCGAGCAGTCGGTCTCGGGGAAGCGCATTACCCCACAATTTTGCAAACACGTTTGGTATAACGGTACCGTGTTGCAACCGGGTTCGGGAGCTGTTGCGTGGATACGCAACAGCAATTTTTCTCCTTCATCGTCACCCCGGTCCCATTTTTCCATTGCACGGGTGCTGACACACTTGATATTCTTCGCTACCAACCAATTGCAGGATATGATTTCCAACGAACGTCCCTCACCTTTCGCCCCACGCCCCCAGCGTCCGCAGTATAGTCCCTCTTCGTACCAAGGTAGCTATTCAAAACCGCCGAGCCAGGACACAACTATCAAGACCGAGCGCCTTCAAGTGGAACGTAAAACCTTCGTTATTTCATTAAAGGAAAACGACCGCGGCCGGTTCCTGCGCATCGTCGAAGAATCCAACGGCCATCATGATATGATCATCGTGCCAGCAGCGGGCCTCGAAGATTTCAGCAAGATTCTTTCCGAAATTGTCGCGCATCCCGGCAAAGAAGAAGGTGGTAACGCCTAATACGGATTCGCTTGCGATTGCCTACGGCGCAATCTTGTCGCTCACCCATTGGCGGGCTGTGTTAAAGCCGTCCTTGGACGAATCGTAAGCTGATTTGAAACCGGTCTTCACGCTTTCCCACGTCGATTCACTGGCTGCTTTGACTTTGTCCAACTGCACACTCAACTGACCCTGCTGCGCCCGCAACGCCTCAAGCTTCGGTTTCGCTTCCGCTTTCACCTGCGCACTGGAACTTTCAATTTTCGCGGATAGCTGGTCCAAATCTTTTTTCAAAGCGTCCAACTGCTCTTGCATCTTTTTCACGAACGCGTCCTTCTGCGCGTAGCTGTAATCCTTCATGTCCGCCGCAGCCTGCTTCGTGTCGCTCTCGACTTTGTCGAGTTGTTTGGAAGTGCTGTCGTTGTTACAGCCGACGACCAATCCAACACTCGCAACCAATGGCAAAAGAATTTTTATTTTCATAAGCAAAAATTGTCTCTGCCCATCATATTTGAGCGGAAGCCCTTCAGCCATTTGTTTTTGAGCAGCTACTCCGAACTTTTGCTATCCAGAGCGTGTAAAAAACGATTCCCCCGCGGAAGCCAGTGATGATTTTTATCAACCGAGATAACCACGTCAGTTGCTTTCCCTACGATTCGGCGGCGCTCGACCATCCCGAAATAACGCGAATCAAAACTATTGTCCCTATTATCGCCCATCATGAAATAGTGACCTTCAGGCACGGTGACCGGCCCGAAATTCCGTTTCGCGGGAAGACCAGCCACCGCCATCACCGCATGCGCGTGTTCGGGCAACCGTTCCGTGGCGAATTGACTCTGGCGCTGATCAGCCTGCGTCAACTGAGCCGAGACATCTGCGCTCAACCCACCGTAACCAACAGGTCGACCGTTTATCACCAACTGCTCATCGCGTAACTCAATCACATCTCCCGGCAAACCAATCACCCGTTTCACGAGGCGTATTTCATCGTGCGGCGAGAAAAACACGACAATGTCCCCGCGATTCGGATTTGCCCATTCCACCAGATGCCATGTCGTGAACGGGACCTTTAGGTCGTAGGCCAGCTTGTTCACGAACACGCGATCCCCTTCCAAAATCGTCGGCTTCATCGACCCGGTCGGCACATCGTTCCAATCAGCCAGCGACGAACGGACGGAAAAAACGACAATCGTTAAAATGAGCAGCGAACGAAGGTCCTTCTGCCAAACTCGCCGCGCACGAGAGCGCCATGGTTCAGTTCTCACGCTACCTTTGACAACCAGTTGTGAAAATCGTTCACCTCAATCATGGCAAGACGCCGCGCCGATTCATTCAGTGTGCTGAGCCAATTGAAAAAAGCGCGTTAAGCTTTGGCGATTTCCGCCCCGTTCGCCTGGATCTTGCGAATCGCTTCGGCGATCTGGTTCATGTCATCGCGCGGGCCGAGCAATTGGGATTGGCTCAACCGCACATTCTCGGAACAGAGAACCTTGTTCTGCGGACATTCACAGTGCGCCGCGAAACGTTCGAGTGTGTCCTTGGAATAGAGGCGTTGATAGTGTCGATTCTTCAGCAGATTCTGGATGTGTACGCCTTGCGGCATGTGCACGTAACCACCGGCGCAATCAATGCCCTCCTTGTCGAGCGCTTGCATGAACTTGTCGCGGCTCAACCCGGCAAAATGCTCGGGCTTATAACGGAAGGCGTAGAGATGATACGCATGACGCGTGCAGCCTGGATATGAACGTTGCGGCAGAATTCCGGGAATCTCCTTCAGCATTGAGTCGAGATACTTTGCGTTTTCGGTTCGGCGTTTGGCCTGTTCTTCGATACGCGTCATTTGCGCTTGGAGCAATGCGCCTTGGAACTCCGTCATGCGCAGGTTCGCGCCGCGCGTATAATGATGTTCGAACTTCGCGCCTTTGGCTCCACCCTGGTTCTGGAAACCTTCGCACAACATCGCGAAATCGTCATCGTTCGTCAGAATCGCGCCGCCTTCGCCGGAGTTGAGATTTTTGCTCGCCTGAAAACTGAAGCAGCCCGCCGTGCCCCACGTCCCAACCATTTTCCCACGCCACTCGGCAAGGTGCGATTGGCAGGCGTCTTCGATGACGGGAATGTTGTGCTTCTTCCCGATTTCCAAAATTTTGTCCATGTCGCAGCAATTGCCACCGAGATGCACGGGCATAATTGCTTTTGTGTTCGGCGTGATCGCGGCTTCGATCTTATCGGCGTCGATCTGCGAGGTCGCTACATCGATGTCCACGAAGATAGGCAACGCGTAGTGCATCGTGATCGCGTTGTAGGTCGCGACGAACGTGTATGGCGGCAGAATGACTTCGTCGCCGGGCCCGATATTCAGCGCGCCGAGCGTGGTCAAAAGCGCAGTCGTCCCGCTGCTGGTCGCGACACAATGTTTCGCACCAGCTCGCGTGGCGTAGGCTTTTTCAAATTTCGCAACTTGATTACCGCCGTATCGAAACCACTTGCCGCTGCGAAGCGCAGTAAGAATCGCCTTGTCTTCAACCTCGTTGAAGACCGGCCATGACGGCCAGCCCTCGGTGCGGACAGGATTGCCGCCCAGGATTGCGGGACGCGCGGTAGATGTGGAAACGCTGGGTGAATTGGCGCCGAACAGGCTGAAACCTACTCCGGCAGCCGCCGAGGTCGCGAGGAATTCTCTTCGGTTCATAGGACGGACCGCTTCGGTTGTGAAGCGAAAGATATTCTCCGTCGCTGCCAAACGATGTCGAGCGAAGAATTGCTCCACAAAAACCGCGCGACTATTTTGCAGCGGTGGTGTTTACTTCTGAACGCAGCACTATGAACACGCAAAAGACCCCACTGGTGCAAAAATTAAGCCTCGTGATGCTCGTGCTGATCTTCGGCTGTTTGGTGCTGATGCTCATGTATGGTCGCAAGCAAATCGAAAGCTTGCGTGAGGGACCGCCTGTCTCAGCTTCTTCCAATTCCACGTCGAATGACGACGCGTCGATTCGCCGCGCTTACCCTTCCATGCGTAGTTCAAAAACTCCGCCGTTGGCAAAAGTAGTTGAGCCCGAAGGAGCGAAATCGGCGCCTCCAGCTGCGCCTGCGCCAGCAACTGTCGAAACTCCCATCGCCGCGGAACAGCCCGCAACCGTTCTGCCCGTCGCAACCGCGACCGAAACACCCGAAGGCCTGAGCGCCGAACCGGGGATGTCGGGTCGGGTTTTCTTAACTGGCACTCCGCCTGCCGAAACTCCAATTAGGTTCGACGCGACCTGCGGTAGCTTCCATCCGCGGCGCGCCACAACCACGCGTTATGTCGTCTCGCGTGACGGCGGGTTGGCAAATGTTTTTGTTTATATTTCGAAAGGTGCAGAAAAATTGAAAGTTCAGCCAGAAGTCGCGCCGATTTTGCTCGAGCAAAAAGATTGCATGTATCAGCCCTACGTTCTCGGAGCGATGGTCAATCAACCGATCCAGATCAAAAACTCCGACCCAATTTTGCACAATGTCCATGCTCTGCCAAAACGTGGGGACGAATTCAACTTTGCGCAACCACTCCAGGGCCAAGTCGACGAACACTCATTCTCCAAGCCGGAACTGTTTATCAAAATCAAATGCGACGTGCACGATTGGATGCTCTCTTACGTCAGCGTTTTGTCGCACCCGTTCTTCGCTGTTACTGATACGAATGGTTTTTTCCAGCTACCTAGTGGTTTGCCGCCGGGAAAATACGAGATCACTTCTGCGCACCTGAAGGCAGGAACGGCCAGCCAAACGATCCTATTGAAGAACAACAATAACGTCCGTCTCGATTTCCGACTCCCCGTCACTGGGAAACCTTGGACGGCTCTGACGGCGCCCTAGCGAAATCGCAACGGCTCAAATCCGGCGTTTGCGTTCAGGCCGCGGATTGTCTGTCAGAATCGTTCCGTCCTCGCGCTCGCCTGCGTTGCGTTTTATGTAGACGTAGAAGCCCCATATCGCCAGCAACGCAACAATCCCAACAGGTATGATCCAAAAAAAATCCATAAATTATGCGTTCACCCGATGCCGTTGATTCCATCACCAGGCAGACCGAAAACATATTCCACTCCCCCAGTCAGAAGCACCTGTATCAGAACATCACCACTGGTTGTCGCCATGCACCCTCCTAATAAAGAACATTAATGCGAACGGCTGCTTTGCAATCGGCAAATCCCTGAAACTACCGGTCAGGGCGCATCGCTCCGCGCGCGCCGCATTAAGCAATGTCCATGTCCCTACGGCGTCGGCACATTGCAATTGACTGCCACCCCGCAAAGGAGTGCAATCGCTCCGGAGGGGAAATGAAAAGAAATCTTCTTTCGAATCGAGGCTTCAGCACTCTTGAGCTTGCCATTGTTGTGGGACTGTTCGCGGTCCTGATCGTCGTTATTCTGCCAGCCCTCCGGCCAAAGCCTCGCCGAACATCGTCAAAGATTCAGTGCATCAATAATCTTCACCAAATAGGCACTGGTTATCGAATCTGGTCGGGAGACAACAATGACAAGTGTCCACAGGAGTTTTTCACTGTGAGCACGAACGTCGGTTGGGGTGAGTTCGCAAAATTAACCAATGCAGGGACCTACTGTTGGAGCAACTATTGCTTGATGGAAAACGAATTTGGTCGGTCTCCCAGAGTGCTCAATTGTCCATCCGACGACCGCAGCCCTGTTACGAACTTCAATTCGCTAAAAAACCAAAACATGTCGTATTTTTTTGGTGCTGGGGCCAACGACAACTTCCCTTTGTCGATTCTTGGCGGGGATCGAAATCTTGCGCTGGGCTCAACGCCGAAAAACGATTATGGTTTCTCGCCGAAAGATGGAAAGGGCAACGACGTCATTTTGGGAACCAACTCGCCAGTTTGTTGGTCGTTAAAGATGCACTCGGCTGGATACGCAGTTGGTGAAGGAAACATTCTTCTCGGCGACGGCAGCGTCCAACAATGCAGCAGCGCCCGCTTTCGCAGTGATTACCAGGCCTACGCCGTCGACTCCGGCAATTTCCCGGCAGGCTATGAAAACCAAAGCAACTCCTTCCGTCTCATCTTTCCATAGTGCCGGTCCTGATCGGTTAATTATCGAATCCGTGTTTCGTCCGTGTTCAATCGGTGGCCAAAAAAGCTTAGAAAAAATAGCACTGGCGAACACGCCACTCTCTTGTCATGGTACGACTTCAATCTGAATCGAATTTGATTTTATGGACACTCAAGCTGACATCGGTCTGATCGGGCTCGCCGTCATGGGCCAGAACCTCGTCCTCAACATGAACGACCACGGCTTCACCGTCGCTGTCTTCAATCGCACCGTTTCCAAAGTGGACGAATTTCTCAACAACGAAGCCAAAGGCACCAAAGTCATCGGCGCACATTCCATCGAAGAATTGGTCGCCAAACTCAAACGGCCACGCCGCGTCATGCTGCATGGTCAAAGCCGGCGCGCCCGTCGACGAATTCATCGAGCACCTCCTGCCGCACCTGGAAAAAGGCGACATCATCATCGACGGCGGCAACTCGCTTTTCCAGGACACCGAACGCCGCGTCAAATATGTCGAATCGAAGGGCCTGCAATTTATCGGCACCGGCGTCAGCGGCGGTGAAGAAGGCGCGCGCAATGGCCCATCCATCATGCCCGGCGGTTCGCCCGATGCCTGGCCGCACGTCAAAGATATTTTCCAGGGTATTGCCGCGAAAGTGGACAATGGCGTCCCCTGTTGTGATTGGGTGGGCGACGGTGGCGCTGGTCACTACGTCAAGATGGTCCACAACGGCATCGAATACGGCGACATGCAGGTTATCGGCGAAGCGTATCAATTGATGCGCGACGGTCTCGGCATGACCGCCGATGAAATGTCGCAGGTCTTCGCCGAATGGAACAAGAGCGAACTCGATTCCTACCTCATCGAAATCACCGCGAACATTTTGAAATTTAAAGACGCCGACGGCCAACCGATCGTCGACAAGATCCTCGATACTGCCGGCCAAAAAGGCACCGGCAAATGGACGGTCATCAACTCCGCCGAGCTCGGCATCCCGATCACCTTAATCGCCGAAGCCGTTTATGCCCGTTGCGTTTCCGCGCTGAAAGACGAACGCGTCACGGCTGCAAAAAAACTGAAAGGTCCGCAAAAGAAAATCAGCGGTGACCGCGCCAAGTTCATCGAAAACATCCGCCTCGCTCTTTACGGTTCGAAAATCATTTCTTACGCGCAGGGCTACATGCTCATGCGCGCCGCAGCCAAAGAATACAAGTGGGACCTTAACTACGGCGGCATCGCCTTGATGTGGCGCGGCGGTTGCATCATTCGCAGCCGTTTCCTCGGCAATATCAAAAAAGCTTACGACAATGATCCGAAGCTGACCAATCTGCTGCTCGATAAATTTTTCCGCGGCGAAATCAAAAAGTGCCAACGCGGCTGGCGTAACGTCGTTGCCATGGCCGCGAAGAAAGGCATTCCGACACCCGCCTTTTCCACCGCGCTCAATTTCTACGACAGCTACCGTTGCGAGAACTTGCCGGCGAATTTGCTGCAGGCCCAACGCGATTATTTCGGCGCGCATACTTACGAGCGTCTGGACAAACCGCGCGGCGAATTCTTCCACACCAATTGGACCGGACACGGAGGCACAACGGCATCCGGCACCTATACGGTCTAGGAAGGCGGCGCGTTGTGGGTCCGGTTTGCGCGTTTACGCGCCCCTCTCAATGCGCACCTATTGAAGGACATGGTCGGCGATGCCGCTGTGGAATCGTTCGAACGTTACGTTGGATCCAAACCACGCTTCGAAGTTCCCGATCTAAATTCTCGAAAAAAACACCGCGAACTTGTGCAGACTTAGGGGACGCCGGCGGGCGCGAGTTACGTTCAGGCTGCGTCTCTACCTTCGGCCCCCGCTCCCCTCAAGTTGGGCGAGGCGATCGCGGGCTGGCTGGTTGCCCGCATCCAGACGAAGCGTTTCTTCGAACTGCCCTTTAGCATCATCCAGATGCCCCTGCTTCATCAAGGCAACTCCCAGATTGAAATGCCCCATGGCGAATTCGGGCTTGAGACGAATAACCTGCTCGAATTCTTTCCTGGATTCGTCGGTGTTGCTCTCGGCTGCCAGGTGGTCTCCCAACTCGGCGTGAGCCTGCCAAAAGTCGGGGTCCAGCTCGATGGTCCGGCGGTAGCTGGCGATGCTGTCGGCGCTGCGGTGCATTTTGGTGTATGCCCGGCCGTACGCGAAATAAACCTGGGGGTTTTTCGGGGCGATCTCTTTTGCCCGGCCAATTTCCTGCAAGGCCTGGTTCATTCTCGACTGGTTCATGTCGAGCTGAGCAAGCACAAGCCACGTTGGGCCGAACTCCGGCCGCAAATCTGCGGCGATTCTTAAACTATCCTCCGCTTCCACGACCTTGCCCTGTGATCCGAGCGCCTTCCCGATGGCGAAGTAAGACATCGCGTTGTGAGGGATCAATTTCTGCACTGCAAGCCATTGCGCAAAAGCGCCCGACTGGTCACGGACTTCCTCCAGAAATGCCGCATATTTCTGCCGCAGAATATAATCGTCCGGCACGCGCGCGACGGCGTCCTCAAAGTCCGCGCGGGCCTTGGCTGCTGCGGCGGGATCCATCTGCTGGGCCAGCCGCTTCTCCCAATCCCGGACTTCTTTCACGCGCGAGTCATTGTTGGCTTGATCGCTCAGCGGCGGCCGCTTGTATCGCTGAAGCATATCCTGAAGAACTTTGCTGCGGTTCCAATCGCTCAACCCCAGCCGCCGTTCGCATAGTTCCTGTGAAGCCCACGGCCCGTTCCCGGCTGTGGAAGTTGACACCCCGAGTTTTGTCCCCAGCGAACTCTCAATCTCCGCCGCCCACGCTCGGGCCAAACGGTAGTTGCCATCAAAATTAAGATGAACGTGCTCGTAAAAAGATTCCTCGCCTGCGACACCGCAAGGACTGTTCGTGTCGAGGACCTCGTCCGCATTCACGAGTCTCAATTGCGGGCAGGCGAACTGACGGCCCGCCTCCGCGATAATGCCGTTGATTCGCGAATCGGCGCGGAACGGCAAAGCATCGTAATCGCACGCCAACTCAAAGTGTTGTCGTGCCTCGGCGAAATTGGTGCGGTCTAAGGCAGAACGCGCTAAGCCAAACTGATTTTGCGCCGAATAAGGATCGGCTTGTTGGGATTTCTGCTTCGCCTGATCAGAATCCGGCATCGAGGCGAACGGCGGGCAATCCCGGAGGTTTACGGCGACCTTGTTCAGAATGATTCGCGTTCCTGAGGAAAGTCCGGACTGGAGAATATCCCTTAAATTCCCGCGAAAATTCGCGTATACCGACTCGCGTTTCGGATCCAGCGGCCCCACCCGTTCCGCGGCAAACATCCGCATCCCATCCCATTGTGCGGCGCGTTTGCCTTTGAGCCAATGCCCCGCCGATGCCGCCAACTGCCCCACGCGTGTCCTCTGGAGGGACAGCCCAAAGCGAACCATCCAGAGCGGCGGCGCTTTTGCCCCGAAAACGGTGACGGCACCAAATGGGCCGACCATTTCGTTATTGCCCATGTAGACAATCCATAAATCCCCGTCCAGCCCGGCGCACTCTCGCGCAATAGGCAGAATGGTATGGGAGTTGATGGCGGTCATGGAGACATTGATGATTTCGAAGGATTGCTTCGGATAGCGTTCCCGCAGCATAACCTCAAGGTAACGCCACGCGCCGTAGGCAGGTTCGGGGTCTCCCATGGCCGCTGATTCGCCGAGCACGAAAATTCGGAAAGTGCCGGCGGGCTTGTGGGCGCGCATCCGCAATTCTTGCGGACTGCGAACCAGTTCAGGTGGAAAAAACCGAAGCCCGATTTTCTCATTCTCGACCAGGAAGTCCTCCCCTCGGATTCGATACGGTCGAAAAAAGGTCGTCCGGTAACCATACCCGGCCAACCGCAAAGAGATTTCAAGGGTCCCGAGCACCAGCAACGGGAGCAGGACGGCCGCTGCTATGCGGAAAATCCACTGCCGACCTGGTGTCCGCGTGTGCATTATTTCATTTGCCATTGAGATCGTCTCCCCAGTTGGTGTGGTCGGGCTGTGCGTTCATAGGATCGGGGTTTGCCAAGAACTATCACAACCGTTGAAACGTATCAAGCAACTGCTGCCAGCCGATATTTTCTGCGTGCGTTCGGTCGTCGACGTCTTTACCGTTCTGCCGACTTTTATGGCCCAAGTTGAACCATTTGCCGCTCTACGTCCAAAACCGGATCTTGCCATTCGCATCTGCGAATTGCCTTACGACGTGCTCTCCTCCGCGGAAGCACGCGAGCAAGCCAAAGATAATCCGCTCAGCTTTTTCCACGTCAGCAAACCGGAAATCGATCTGCCGGAGAATGTCGACGTACATTCGCCGGAGGTTTATGCCAAAGGCAAAGAGAATTTCGACAAGCTGATTCGCGACGGCTCGCTCAAGCAGGACGCGCAGCCGAATTATTATTTCTATCGCCAAATTATGGGCAAACACGCGCAGATCGGTTTGGTCGCCGGCGCGAGTTGCGAAGATTACCTCAACAACATCGTTAAAAAGCACGAGTTCACTCGGCCCGACAAAGAAGACGATCGCGTTCGCCACATCGAAACGCTCAATTCCCAAACCGGCCCCGTCTTCCTCGTTTACAAAGCAGTTGCCGCCATCGACCAAATTGCCGCGAAAGTCACCTCGCAACCACCTGACACCGATTTCACCGCAAAAGATGGCGTGCGTCACACCGCGTGGGCCGTTCGCGACGCCGCGACGATCGAAACCATTCGCAAAGAATTCGCCAAAATGCCCGCGCTCTACATCGCCGACGGCCATCATCGCAGCGCCGCCGCCGGTCGCGTTTACAAATCCCGCAAAGGCGCCGGTCACAGTGCATTTTTCCTCAGCGTCATCTTTCCCGATAACCAGGTGAGCATCCAGGCGTACAACCGCGTGCTTAAAGATTTCAACGGCACTGACGCCGCCGGTTTGATGGAAAAGCTCGAAAAGGTTTTCGCCATCAGCAGCCAGGCCACCGCGCAACCGACCAAAAAGCACGACCTCAGCCTATATATAAATGGCAAATGGCACGCGCTCACCTTCCGCCCGGAACTCACCTCCTCGGCTAGAGGCGTTGATGGTCTCGACGTCTCGCTGCTGCAAAATCATGTCCTTGCACCGATTTTCGGCGTGGACGATCCGCGCACGAGTAAAAAAATTAATTTCGTCGGCGGCATTCGTGGCACGGGCGAATTGGAAAAACTTGTTAACAGCGGCGAATACGCCTGCGCATTTTCCATGTTCCCGACCAGCATCACCGACCTGATGACCATTGCTGATGCCGATGGCATCATGCCGCCGAAGAGCACGTGGTTCGAGCCCAAGCTGCGCGACGCGATGTTCTGCCATATGATATAGAAAGTATGGAGTTCCGCCTTTCGACGGTTCTCATTTACAAACTATGCCAGAAGCGCCAAAAGCCCGATTGCATCGTGGATTGCGCGCAACCTTTCTGGGCATGGGCGTCAACGCGCTCCTAACTGGTGGGAAATTCACCGCAGGCGTCCTCGGCCATTCCAACGCCCTCATTGCCGACGCGACCGAATCGCTCGCCGACATGATTAGTTCTATCATCGTCTGGCGCGGGCTCGTCGTTGCGGCCGCGCCCCCCGATCGCGAGCACCCTTACGGCCACGGCAAAGCCGAACCGCTCGCCGCCGCTTTCGTCGCCGCGATGTTGATGATCGCAGCCGGTTTGATCGGAATCCGTTCCGCGAACCAACTCACTCTCGAGTCGCGCGACCTGCCACACCCGTTCACTCTCTACGTTTTGCTTGGCGTCGTGCTGATTAAAGAATTGATGTATCGCTTCGTTTCGCGCGAGGCCGGCTCCATGGAAAGCATCACGCTCTATAGCGACGCTGCCCACCATCGCAGTGACGCGATCACTTCACTCGCCGCCGCCATCGGCATTACGATCGCGCTGATGGGCGGACCGAAATTCGCCAAAGCCGACGACATCGCCGCCATCGTCGCAGCGGTCATCATTGCCTACAACGGCTTCAAACTTCTCCGTCCTGCAGTTAACGAATTAATGGATACCTCCGCCAGCCGCGCGATGATCCAGAAAATCCGAGAAATCGCCGCTGAAGTCGAAGGCGTGCACAGAATCGAAAAATGCCTCGCGCGCAAATCCGGTTATCAATACCTCGTCGACATGCACATGGAAGTTGATCCCCGGATGACCGTAGCCGAAGCCCACAAAATTTCCCATCGCGTCAAAGACCACGTCCGCGAAAAAATCCCTGAAGTCTCCAATGTGCTCGTCCACATCGAACCGAGCCACGATGAACACTAATATGGCGCGCGCGGAGCGCACGCCCTGCCGTTTTGACCCACATCATCGCGGCCCAAACATTCTTGACTCCGGCGCTCCAACAACTGACAAATAAACCCTCAAAATGAAAATAGTTTTAGCTTACTCGGGCGGCCTCGATACCTCCGTCCTCCTTTCCTGGATCAAAGAAAAATACAACGCCGAAATGATCGCGTTCTGCGCCGACATCGGCCAGGAAGAAGAACTCAAGGGGCTCGACAAAAAGGCCAAAAACACTGGCGCTTCCAAAATCTATATCGACGATTTGCAGGAAGAATTCGCGCGCGACTTCATCTTTCCGATGATGCAAGCCGGCGCGGTTTACGAAAACCAATACTTTCTCGGCACCAGCATTGCGCGCCCGCTCATCGCCAAGCGCATGATCGAAATCGCGCGCAAAGAAAAAGCCGACGCCATCGCCCATGGCGCCACCGGCAAAGGTAACGACCAGGTTCGATTCGAACTCACCGCCGCCGCACTCGCGCCTGAACTCCAGATAATCGCCCCGTGGCGCGACGAACGTTATCGCAACGAATTTCCCGGCCGCGCCGAGATGATTAAATATTGCGAAGACAAAGGCATTCCCGTCCAGGCCACCGCGAAAAAGCCGTACTCAATGGATCGCAATCTTCTGCACATCTCCTACGAAGCCGGCATTCTCGAAGATCCGTGGCTCGACGCTTCGGCTCCCGAGTACAAAAAAATGTACACCCTCAGCGTCTCGCCCGAAGACGCGCCGAATAAACCCGAATACGTCACCCTCGATTTCGAACAAGGCAACTGCATTGCCGTTAACGGGAAGAAACTGAACCCGCTCGGCGTCATGAAAGCGCTGAACAAACTCGGCGGCAAACACGGCGTCGGCCGCGTTGACCTGGTTGAGAACCGTTACGTCGGGATGAAATCGCGCGGCGTTTACGAAACACCCGGCGGCGCGATCCTGCACTTTGCTCATCGCCAGATCGAAAGCATCACGATGGACCGCGAAGTCATGCACCTGCGCGACTCACTCATTCCGAAGTATGGCGAACTCGTTTACTACGGCTACTGGTTCGCGCCGGAACGCTACGCGTTGCAAGCGCTCGTGACTGAGAGTCAAAAGGACGTCACCGGCACGATTCGCGTGAAACTTTACAAAGGCAATATCATCAATGCCGGACGCAAGTCGCCAGTCAGCCTCTACAACCCGCACATCGCGACGATGGAAGCTGACCCGACCAAGGCCTACAATCAGGACGACGCGACCGGCTTCATCCGTTTGAATGGCTTACGCTTGAAAGTTGCCTCTCAAGTTCATGGCGCGAATAAAAAGCGCTAAGTTCGGGCTCTCATAGAAATTGCAATCGGCATCTCGGGACGTCCGAGATGCCGAATTCTTTTGGGTCGATAACGAACTACTCCTTCGACACCTCGGGCAAGAGCGTCCGTTCCATCCATATATCAACGAATTCGACGTTGGCGGTGGGCAGAATTGGTGTGCCAGCAAAGGTCTTTTTGAAGGAGAACCCGCGTTTCGACATGACGTTCATTGCGCGGGTGAGATACCACATCCTTGAATCCGCATCATCTGGTTTGTCTGATTTTTTTGCGGCCACAAGTTCACTCGTGCCATCCGGCCAGATGACACTGGTATTCGGGCCAGAGCAGCGCGTGGAGGCGTATTCCACTCGCTGTTTTGTATCCATGCGGACCAAATAAGCGTCGCGATAGGTGAGGAGAGAAAGGACGAAACCTTTCTTCGCCATCTTGTTCATTCCGACCGTGAGATACCAGAGTCGGGTATCGCCCGTGCCATGAAGTTTCTCGCCGTCCCCAATTTTTTCGGCGGTGCCGTCGGGCCACATGATTCTAGAGGAAGGGCCATCAAACCTAATGGTCCCATATTCGAGGTTGGTTTGGGCGTTGAGGTGATAAACGGTGAATAAAAGCGCCGCGCAGACGATGCGCGCGATCCATTGGTTGCCTTTCATATTCGGAGCTAAACAGGCTAGGTGCCTTGCTGCAAGAATGTTCTAGCGAACTGCATTTAAGCGCGCGACTATCTGGCCTTCGAAGCCGAACCGAAATGAGCGAACCGCAAAAACTCCTGTTCATCTGCAGTCAAAATCGGTGGCGAAGTTTGACTGCCGAAAAAATGTACGACGGATTCCCCGGCTATGAAGTCCGCTCCGCCGGGACCGAACAAGGCGCGCGCATTCGCGTCACCGAAGGGCACATCGGTTGGGCGGATATTATTTTTGTAATGGAGAAACGGCACATAGATCGACTGCACGACCGGTTTGGGGATCAATTAACCGGCAAACAATTGATTTGTCTGCACATTGGCGATGATTATCAGTTCATGTCCAAAGACCTGGTCGCTGTTTTGAGGGAACAACTTAGGCCTCATGTGGATGTCCCGGAGTGATGAACTGACTGAAATGCTGAATGCCGAATCCTGAATACTGAAGTACCGCAGCAAATCCGTTGACTCAAACAAACCGCTCAATTGATAGCGAGGTGAAAAACCGTCTATGGGGTAGAGCAAGTCAAATCCCCACTAGTTTTTTCCAAATCGTTCCATGTTCCACTTGACCCACCCATGTCCATCGTGAACCCTGTAGGCGTGGGAAACTTTTACGTCAATCACACTGTTCGTGGAGCGACCGCAGAGGCGGTAGCGAAAGCTTTGAAGGGGCGGACCGCGATTATCGCGCCTGCGGACGATAATTGCGTTGTCGTGTTTGATGCGGAATGCGATACGCAGGATCAGGCAGTCATTACCGAACTTGGCGAAAAGCTTTCCAGCGAGCTGGGCGCGACCGTCCTGGCTGTATTGAATCACGACGATGACATTCTCTGGTATCAGTTGTTCGAGAAGGGCATGGTCATCGATGAATACGATTCGATGCCCGGATACTTCGACGAGGACTCGGACCATTCCGGCGCCCTCGGCGGCGACGCGCAAAAACTTGCAGCCGCATTCGGCATTCAGGATGCAGTGGGCATCGCACGAATTCTGAAGAGCGACAAATACGCATCCGCCGTGGAACGCCACGCCGCGCTGTGTGAAGCCCTGAACCTTCCCGACTTCGCCGCCGGTTGCGGCTACCGCTATATCGACAGCGGTGAACTGCCTGAAGACCTGAGCGAAGACGACCTGTTAAAAATCGGTTAGTTTTCGCAACAGAACCGCGCGCGTCAGCAAGCGGCTTTCTACCATCGGCGTCATCTCTGCAAAACCGCTTACTGACGCGCGCGGCTCTGTTTGATGCACTTCGCGCGAACCCGACGCAGAGTGCGTGAAAATGGGCCATCATAGCCATTTTACCGAATACCGTTCCCTCGTGTGGCGAGGAAAAAAAGCGTTGGCAAGCATTATGCTGAATGTTTGACAACAGCTCAAATCGTTATGCCAAGGTATCGATACGCAGCGATGAACTCGCGAGGAGCAGAGGAGAAAGGCTCTCTCGACGCCGAAGATCAATCCACTGCACTGGCGCGCATCAAGGAGATGCAACTCTTCCCCATCCGTGTCGTGGAGTACCGCGCCGTCGAGAGTTCCACGAAAGTTTTGGGCCGCGAGGTTGTCGGACCGCGGAACAAAGGCAGAGTCAAAAAGCTCGGCCTGCAAATGAACGTCACGCTTCCGGGATTCCGGAATCGAGTCTCGACCAAATCGCTGGGAGTATTTACGGCGGAATTGGCGACGTTGTTGCAGGCCGGGCTACCGCTGCTGCGCGGGTTGCGTGTGCTCGAGAAACAGGAACGATCCGCGAACCTCAAACGCATCATCGGCGAATTGAGTTTTTCCATCGAAGGCGGCAGCACGTTGTCCGAAGCGCTCGCCGCGCATCCGAAAGTTTTCAATCGCTTGTTCGTGAACATGGTCAAAGCAGGCGAGATCGGTGGCGTCCTGGAAGTGACACTCTCCCGACTTTCCGAGTTCATGGAAAAGGCGCAGAAGATCCGCGGCAAAGTCATCGCCGCGATGTGTTATCCGGTGGCGGTCCTGTTCGTGGCCGGTGCAATCATGGCTTTGTTGTTGGTTTTGGTGGTGCCGAAGTTCAAGGAGATCTTCGAAGGATTGACCAACGGACAACCGCTACCGGCATTTACACAATTCGTCGTTGGAATCAGTGACGTGATAAAATCTCATTTTCTCAGCGCGGCCGCTGTGGCGTTTGGGGGGTTGGTCGCGCTGAGATTCTTTGTCAAAACACCATTCGGCCGGCGCGTCTTCGATCGAATTAAACTTGCCGCACCCGTGTTCGGCCCAGTCCTGAAGAAAGTCGCCATCTCGCGCTTCACCCGCACGCTCGGGACTTTAATCAGCAGCGGTGTGCCGATACTGCAGGCGTTAACGATCGTAAAAGAAACCTCCGGCAACGTCATCGTCGGCAACGCCGTTCAAGCGGTGCACAACAGCGTGAAGGAAGGAGAGACCATCACCGCGCCGTTGGAAGCCGCGAATCTTTTTCCGCCGATGGTTATCAGTATGGTCGATGTCGGTGAACAAACCGGCGCGTTGCCGGAGATGTTGATGAAGATCGCCGACAAATACGACGACGAGGTCGACAACGCCGTCGCCGCCATGACGTCCTTGTTGGAACCGATTATGATCGTGATCCTCGGGATCATCGTCGGAGCGATCGTGATCGCGATGTATCTGCCGATTATCAATATCGGCCCTGGCATAGATGGCGACCGTCAGCAAAGCGGTGGCGCAGTAGCGCGCAACGATTGATGATTATTGGAGATGCAACGGCTGGATACGCAAATTACGAAACGCAACGGGACCATGGTCGCCTTGCAACATGATCGGCCCGAGCGGCGCTTCGTGTTCGAAGCCGGGACTGCGCGTCGGCCCAGTGACCACCGCGTTTTCGTGGATGAGCTTGCCGTTTTGCCAAACTTTGATGAACCGGCCGTTCTCAGTTTTTTTGCCGGAATCATCAAAACGCGGCGCGCGAAAGATGATATCGAACGATTGCCAAAGGCCGGGGCGGCGGCTGGCGTTGAGACGCGGAGCAGTGCCCTCAAAGCCTTTGCCGTTCTTCCAGCGTTGATAAATGCCGCCGCAATCGCCGTATTTCAGATGATCGTTGGGCACGCCCCTGCTATCGAGAATTTGCACTTCGTAACGGCCCTGGACGTAAACGCCAGAATTGGAGTTGGACGCGACATTGAACTCGACGTGAATGGCTGCATCGCCGAGTTCAGTCTTGCTCATCAGATTTTGTTCTTTGCCTTCAGGACCGTTCACGAAAATTCCGGTCCCCGGCTGAATGACAAACAAGTGCGGATTTTCGGGATTGAGCGAAACGGATTTAGCGACGGTCCAGCCAGGGCTCGGATTGCGCCATTGGGAAAGATCTTTGCCGTTGAAGAGATCAATGGAATGAGACGAGCGAGTCGGGTCACTGGCACAACCGGCAATGAGCATCGCCAACATTGAACAGCAGGTGAAAAGAGATTTCATAAAATATGAACGCACATTGTTTTCACCGGTGTGGGACTGCACAAGAAAAAACCCAACGAATGTGCGTTTGACTGCACATAATTGACAACATTGGAGAAATGTCGATAGGCTCGCCATTACGACGGGCGCAATCACCAGCTCAACCCAAACCAAACTAAAAAGGAATCAGGTGAAACGAATACTTATCGCAGTAGTCCTCGGTTTTCTCGGCGGCTTTTCGTTTAATACAAATTGCCTGGGGGGTCCCGGGGCTTTTGATCCGACCTTCAACGCTATTGTTAATGGTCCTGTCTATGCGACCGTCGTGCAGCCAAACAGCCGCATCTTGATCGCCGGCAGTTTTGCCACGGTCAACAATGTTTCACGCGGACGAATTGCGCGCCTCTTCTCCGATGGCTCGCTAGATCTTACTTTTTTGACCAATTCATCTGGCGCGTCTTCAACGGTGCGCGCGATGATTGTTCAGCCTGATGGACGCATTTTGATCGGCGGAGATTTCAGCAACGTCAACAACCAGACGCGCTTTGGTGTCGCGCGATTGAATGTCGATGGAAGTTTAGATGGTACGTTCACCGCGACGAACTCTTTCTCCGGGTCTGTCCGCGCGCTCGCTTTGCAAGCCGACGGCAAGGTGCTGCTCGGCGGAGGTTTCAGCCTGCAATCGGGTCGCTACGTGAATCTGGTACGGCTTAATACAGATGGTTCCGTGGACACCAGCCTCAACACAAATCTCTTCATCTCCGGGACAATCAACGCTCTTGCCGTGCAAACGGATGGCAGGATCCTGGTGGGAGGGACCTTTAGTTCAATCGGTTTCGGTCTGTTCCGCAACAATATCGCGCGGATCGAAACCGACGGTACGCCTGATGTCACCTTCCCGGATTCAAAGTCGGCCGGCACGGGCGGCGCGGTCAATTCGATCATCGTTCAGAACGATGCCAAGATTCTGATCGCCGGCGCGTTCAGCAGCGTCAACAGCACCTCTCGTGGCCGAATCGCCCGCCTGAATGTCGATGGAACTTTGGACAACACTTTCAACACTTCCGGCGCAGGCTCGACGGTCTACTGCTTGGCGCTGCAAGATAACGGGAACGTTTTCTTGGGCGGTATTGTTTCCAGCTACAACGGCACTTTCCGCAACGGACTGGCACGGACATTCCCGGATGGAACTTTGGATACAACTTTTCTTAACGGCCAGAGCGGCGCGCAACCTGTCGATTGTGTCGCATTTCAACCCGACGGAAAGCTGCTGGTTGGTGGCGAATTCTTTTCAATCAATAATACAAATCGTTCTTACCTGGCGCGTCTCTACGGAGACCTTTATCCGCCCGAGATTATTACTCAGCCGCAAAGCAAATCCACAAACGCCGGTGCATCGGTCACCTTCACCGTCAACGCCAACAACCAGACGGCGGTCAATTATCAGTGGCGCAAGAACGGCGCTGATATTCCAGGCGCAAATCTCAATGTCTATTCATTGTTCAATGTTCAGTTGGCCGACTCTGGCAGTTACACCGCTTTTCTAACCGATAGCGCGGGCGGCACCACCAGTAGCAACGCGGTGCTCGTGGTTGGGATTCCTCCCGTGATTACAAGTCAACCGGCCAGTCTGGTAGTCACCCAGGGTCAAACCGCAACGTTTACTGTAGGCGTCAGCGGCGTGCCACTAAGTTATCAGTGGTTCAAGTATCCAGGAACGCCGCTACTCGGGACGACGAATGCGACATACTCGATTGCATCGGCTGTGGAGAATAGCGCCGGCTCATATTGGGTGGTCGCAAGTAATTTTTTGGGCAAAGCCACGAGTTCCATTGTCACGCTCACCGTCA
This sequence comes from uncultured Verrucomicrobiae bacterium, assembly GCA_963702845.1. Lineage (GTDB taxonomy): Bacteria > Verrucomicrobiota > Verrucomicrobiia > Limisphaerales > Palsa-1400 > JAICXV01. Next base: position 4,552,985 of record OY969763.1, read on the forward strand.
TTGCACCACCAACAATCATATCACAGCCGTCGAGTATTACCGTTGGTGAAGGAAGCAACGCAGTCATCAGCGCGCTCATCGACGGCACAACCGTTACGACGCAGTGGTATAAAAACGGTACGCCAAGGGGGAGCCTTGATACGAGAAGCGGACAAACCATTCGTTCGTTTCCCATCAACAATGCCCAATTCAGCGATGCGGCCGATTATTTCTTCACGGCGAGCAACATTATGGGTGTCGTGACCAGCCAGGTCGCAACCGTCACAATTCAGCGTTACCCGCCATTTATAAACACCCAACCCGCGAGCCAGAACGTTCCCGTCGGCAGCCAGATGACTGTTTTTGTCGACGCGTCTGGCACGACGCTAAATTATCAATGGCAGAAGGACGGCTTTGATATCGTTGGAGAGACTGCGCCTTTGCTTCTCCGCACGAACGTTGCGCTGACCGACGCAGGCAGCTACACCGTGTTGATCTCAAATCCGTTGGCGAGCATCACCAGCGCTGTGGCAGTCGTAAATGTCGGCTATGCACCGACGTTCACGAATCAGCCAGTGTCAGTGACGAACCTCATCGGTGGCACGGCGACATTTTCCGCAGCAGCAGACGGGACTGCGCCGATTCAACTGCTTTGGCTGTTCAACGGCAATCCTTTGGACGGACAAACCAATGCGACTTTGACATTGACCAATCTGCAGACCACCAACGCCGGAATTTACGCACTCACCGCCACGAATGCATTCGGCGGGACGAACAGTTCAGACGCATTATTGACCGTGGCCATCCCATCCGTGATTGCAGGTTTGAGCGGCCCAACACCGAACCTTCAGATCAGCGGAGCACCAAGCGCAACTTGCATTATCGAAACCGCTTCAAGCTTAACTCCACCAATCACGTGGCAGCCCATGACCACAAATGTTATGGGCGCGGATGGAACATGGATTTTTGTGGATACAAACGGCATCGCAAATCCGGAAATCTACTATCGTGTTAACGTGGGTTATCATTGATGCCGCTGCGTTCCGCCGGCACACCCCAACAGCCAGTCGTTCGACTTCAAAGCGCTTTGATGTAAATTAAGGCAAGGGAGGGAACATATGTTTAATGAGGAGATGTCTCAACGGTTGGAAATTTCACGGGAAGAAATGATCGATTTGCTAAATGAAGATTTAGCGCGCGAGTATCAAGCGGTCATTGCTTACACGGTCTACAGCCAGGTGATCAAAGGTGCCGAGTTCATGGACATCGCAAGCGAACTTGAGAAGCACGCAGGGGAAGAACTTGCGCACGCGATTAAGATTGCGAAGCAGATCGATTACCTCGGCGGCATGCCGGTGGTCACGCCGAAGGCCGTGAAGACCTCGAACGACGCGGAGGAAATGCTGCGCTTCGATCTCGAGAACGAAGTCACGACCGTCGCCAATTATCGTCAACGCATTCGTCAGGCGGAAGCGATGGGTGAATTCGCGCTGGCGGAAACCTTGCGTGACATCATCGTCGAAGAGCAAGATCACGAAATCGATCTGGCAATGGCGCTTGGCATCGACGTTCCGCATCAGGAAATCGCCTCACAACCAGGCCGCGTTTCAAACGACCGGCGGTTCTGAGTAGTCATTCGCCGTCTGAATACGAGTCGAGGGCGCGGCGGTCTTTTTTAGTGGGCCGACCTGCGCCTTTTGGCCTGTACATCGGCGGCAGTAAATTCGGCTCGCGCTTCTTTTCAAACTCCGACGCGGGCGTCAAGTCTTCCACATAGTCCTTCGCGATTTTCGCGCCGACGCGTTTTTCCAAAACCCCGAGCACTTTGAAAGTGCGTGTCATTTCATCCTTCTGAACAACGATTGTTTCGCCGATGCGCACTTCGCGCGATGGCTTTACCAACTTGCCGCCAATGGTCACGCGACCGTTGCGGCAGGCGTCGGTGGCAAGGGACCGCGTCTTGAAAACCCGCACGGCCCACAGCCATTTGTCGATCCGAACTTCCATCGCAGTATCCTAACACGCGTCAGCGCGGACGCAGTATGCGAACCGGCGCCTTATCCGGGATGCGCGGCGGAACCGGAATCGCCTGCGGCACTGGCAGCGGTGGAGTCGGCTGAGCCGAAGTCGGCGCGGCTGTCGGCGCGGGAGAATTCGGTTTGGTGAACATCTCCTTCACGTTCGTAGCGATCTCGCCAATTTTGATGTCAGGAAATTTCAGATCATCAAATTTGAACGGCGCCAGTGCGGCCAGATCTTTGATGTTTTGATCGAGCGATGAAGTTTGGGGTTGCGACGGTGCGGTAAAACTGCGGTCCACAATGTCGTAGCCGTTGACAATCCACTCGAGCCGGCCGGTCTCGACATCGACGAGGAGGCCGTGCACGGGAATTTTCGGACCGATCAGCGGGCTGGACCGGATGATGTCGACGCCGCGGATGACGTTTTGCCGTTCGCTCGCAAAGAGGCCGAAAAACTCATTGAGATTGTCGGGAAGCTTCGAGCGATCGATGCCGATCGCTTTGAAACGATCGATGAGGGTTGAAACACTTGTCTGGCGCACTTTGCAGTCGGTATGTCCAATGATGGCGATCTCGCGACCGCCTTTGATCGCACACGCAAGCGCGAGTGTGCGCATCATACTGCTGAAGGGATCAAAGATGATGTTGCCGGCGTTGCGCAGCCAAATGAACTGCTCTTCTGGCAATCCGAGCACACCGGGGAACAAATGGTTCAAACGCGGATCAATGCAGGTCAGCGCGACGACGGGAAGGTCATTGGGAAAATCGTCAGGGCGAATGCCGGCGCTCGTGTCGCCAGTGACAGCGCGGTGATTGGCATCGAGCATTGCGTCGAACAATCGCATGGCAGGACGATAGCGACCCAACCGCAAGAGTGAAAGCGAAAGTAAACACGCGCGCGTCAACCTCGGCGCAAGGTAGGGATGCGGCGCTGCCGCGTCCTGGACGACGCACTGCGTCGCCATACAGACCCTAAACACTCGCGCGCAAACGTTCAGTGACTCGCTTCCAATGGGTGCCGTGCCAGAAGAGGTGGCCGCACCGCGTGCATTTCCAATACTCGTCAAGCCACAGAAAGGTGCGGGGCGGGATTCGGTCTTTAACCGCTTCTTTATCCACCGGGACCAATTCGCCGCCGCAACGCATGCAGCGCGAGTCGGCTTCGGGCAGGTCCAGCTCCGCGCGGACGAGCCGCAGTTGCTCGAAGATGGTCAGGGTCGGCGGAACCCAGATGGCGCGGACGCGTCCATGCGCAATGGGTCGGCGATCGAGGAGGAAACTATCGGTGGTGATGATGATGGCGTTTATCTCTTCGGCGCGCGCAACGAGATCCGCATCGGAAATATCCTGCACCCAAAGCGCGTCGCAGCCAGAGGCCCGCAACCATCGTGCGAGTCCGCCCAATCCGGCATCACAAAACACTTTCGGGGCCGCGTCTCTCTTGCCAGCCAACGCGGAGGCCGGCTTTGCTTCCTTAGCCAAGGCCAGGTTGGCCCGCAAGCGATGCAACTTCTCCGCCAGCGCGATATTCATTTCCGCGAGGGCGTGACTGGTGGTCGTGTGGTCGTTGCGCGCCCGGTCATCGGCCTGTGCGAAGAGCCAGCGAATGCCCTTGTCGCTCTGTCGCGTTCCGGCTTCGGCCAAAAGCTGGCGAAACCGCCGCTCAAACGCTCGCCCAATCCTGCTCACATCTTCAATGTGCCATTTCTCGCGCCCACCGCGAAGCGCCTGGTACGGACGATTGCGAACCGGACGTTCCGGTCCACGTCGTCCGAAACTTCTTCCCAAACTCCCAGGAGTGACCTGTTTATAGCTCCACGACACCCCATTTATTTTATCGTTTCCGGGCGAAGGATCGCGAGTGAACGCGAATCCCCACATGATTTTCGGGATTGCGGGTGACGTGAGAAGTTCTTACTGAAAGGCCATCGCGAGGTCGTGCACTTGGGCGCGATCATCGGACGAGAGGTTCTGTTTGAAATGTTTTGACACAAGAATTGCGGCCTTGATGGATTGCTTTTCTTCTTCCCCAAGTTGTTTGTCGGCATGACCGTGCTCGCCCTGAAACCGCACAGTAACTTGTGCCGGTTGAATCAATCTCTCGATAGGGTCATTGTCCTTACTGATATCAATCCGCCCGCATTCACGGACTTTACCGCCAGTTGCTACCTCGTGTCTAATTTTGTCGTCTGGTAGTCGGAATACATCCTTGGTGTCAGGGAGGAAACAAATCCCGTTCATAAAAATCCAGTCATCGCCAACGTACTCGGCAACAAGGTCAATATGTACTGTGCCGCTATCCCAAACATATACGTTGGCGCGCACTTCACTTTGTAAATCCCGGCGACCAAAGGCGTATGTGGTGAATTTATTTAACTCATCGCGTATGGTAGTAGCATCCGCGAGAATTATGGCTATGTCTGAATGACATTGTGCTTCAAGCTGTTCTGTTGACTGTTGCTTTTGCTGTTCGTGGAGCGCGGCGACTTTTTCGGGGATTACGTCGTTCGTTTGTGCCAACGCCGAAAAGCCAAGCCAACAAAACAAGGCCAGCACGATTGGTTTCAATAGATGCATCGAAAATAGAAGTCTGATGTGAGAGAAGCGTGATGTGTGCCAATCTCATCGTGGATGGAGCAAGTCAGAACATCGGTAACACTTTTGGTTCAATACATAGGTAACACATTTGTTGTTTAGGGTTACACTTCTTTCTGTTTTGGTTCCTCGCCTTTGAGCCTGCCCTGTACGGGCAGGCTCAAAGGCGAACGTGCCCGGATCTAAATGACCCAGCAAAAGTTTGCTGAACCATATCTCTATCAGCCCATCGGTTCGCGGTCTCAGGCCCACCGACCACCCATTCAATGCAGTCGTGATAAATATCTCTTCACCCCCGTATCGAATGCTACCGCCCGGCTTACTGATTTTTCGTCGGTCAGCGCCCTCATATTCGATGTCATCCGGTGTGCCTTCAAATCGCCGGTCCGAGCGACAATAGACTTCCGCCGGCATTTTCATCTCCAAGGCCTCGTGTGGCCGCTCCTGATTATATTCATCGCGCCACACATCAAAGGCCGCTTGATCGCGCCCTACGCGACCGGCTTGCAACTCTTGACGCACTCCGATGCATCCGCTCATGACCCCCATTGTCCTGCGGACAACCAGGACGACTACGCTCTAAATCAATGCCCAAGGCCAACCACCACACCGAGAGCCTGCTCAAACCCAACAGCGATCGAGCGCTGGCAAAGGGACTGCCATTATCGCTTCGGATCGCTGCCGGAAAGCCGTAACGTTCAAAGAGCCCCTCGAAGCACGCCTGCACCGATTCGGTCCGGCTGTCGCCCAGTATCCGCATATCCAATAGCATGCGACTGTATTCGTCTCTTACCGTCAATGGCTCAACACGTAACCCGTCGCGGCCCTTCCACCAGCCTTTGAAGTCCACTGTCCAGATATCGTTGGGCTTCTCTGCCTTGATGCCGCTGGTCAATCGACCCGCTTCACTGCTGCGCCGCAGTCGCCGCGGCACCGTCAACCCGGCACGTTCCAGAACTCGTTTGAAACTGCTTTCGCTGGGAGCTTCTCCTCCATGCTTGCGTTGATACAATGCGGCAACCTTGCGCGGCCCCCAATGCGGATGGGCCGTCTTTAAACGCACGATCTCACAGACCACCTGCTCGGTGAGCTGATCGGCGTGAGCGTGCGGACGGCGACTCAAATCACTCATGCCGTCCAGCCCGCGCGCTATAAAGCGTTCCCGCCACTTGATCGGTTCGGTGCTGATCCCATACTCGCCACACAGCTCACGAAAGTTCATACAGTTCATCGACTTGATCGCAAACTCGATTCGTTGATCCATCTTCTGGTCTCTTTCCACGGCATCGACAACGTCTCTCAACACTGTCTCTACCTGTAAAGTGTTACCCATGTTCTGAACCATCTGTGTTACCTATGTTCTGAACCTGCACCACTGTTCAATGTGCCATTTCTCGCGCCCGCCGCGAATGATCGTGGGAAATTAGTCGGAGTTTCAACGCAAAGGCGCGAAGATCGCTGAGGCGCAAAGGGGGTCGACCTTAATGTTTACATTAACTGACGGTGTTTGAGCCGTTTTCGTTTTGCTTTTTACCCTCGCCGAAAAGCCGGGATGCGTCGCGGAGGTAGATGGCAAAAGGAATCCACCAGATGAAGTCGTTGGTCACGCACATCACGATGGTGGCGAGCGGCCAGAGCGCCCGTCACGATGAGTTGCAGGAGCCCGATAGGGCCAAAGATTTTTCCGGCAAGGCCCACCGCCGCGAATACCCACCCCCGCTCAGGCCGACGGGCAACCTCGATATAGACCACGCCATAGAGCCCGACGACCATACCGAGGCATGCGAAAATTTGCGGATGATTCAGCGGCGGCATGCCGGCGAAACGAAAGAGCCATTGCGGATCGAGCACCGCAAAAATACCCCACGCAATATTATACAGACCTGCGGCAATAAACACGGCGCGGTGCAGTCGTCGGTGCGGGATTGGGTTGGCGGGTTCAGCGTTCATTGGGGATTTTCGGCCACGGCCAGTATCCATGCGGAAGTTCCAGTGCCGCGTACAGGTCGCGGCAGCCCGAGAAAAAAACACCGGCGGCCATGAGGCTGAGCGCCCAAAGCAGAGAGTCGGGCACAGGATTGCGGGCTGCAACGAGGCCGTCGGGCTCGTGCCACCATTGCCACAGGGTGGGGATCAAAAAGGCAATCATCGCGCCGTAGGTGATGGCCATTACGTTGTGGGTTACCCGCTCGCCCGCATAGACATCGCCGAACGGTTTTCGTTCCGTGGCCTCCACAATAAAGTCGGCCATGGTGAAGATGGTTTCGGCGAAAGGATGCCCGCCACAACAGCACCCACCAACCGCGACAAGCCAGCCAGGGCAGCGTGACAAACATTGCGGCATAAAAGAAATCGCGCGCGGCATGTAGTTTCAATTCCGACGCGACCGCGCGACCGCGAGCCGGGAGACGGGCACGCCACTCATGATAGTAGGCGGTATCGAATGCGCCGAGCAGCCCCAGAAGAGCAAGGGGCCACAGTACCGTGGTCATGGTTTAATAGCTCCGGCGATGCTTGGAAAGTTACTCAACTTCTCGTTAAACATTCAGACGGCCCTCATACGCGATCAGCAACCCGACTAATGGAATGGTGACGCGAACGTTCACCCGCACGGCATCGGGTCCGTCAGGCATCTCGCTCCCAACCACACGGGGAGCGAAAAAGCGGGCAGCGGAACCCAGCCCCGCCATAACGCGGCCCCGACCTGATGGTAAACCAGTCCGCCATTTTCCACGTGGAGCCGGACGCGAATTTCGACACCGGCAAATCGCTCCACCAAGCAGCCCTGACGGTCGCGCGATTGAAAGGTCACCAAGGTATGTCCATCGAATTCCCGCCGCCACATTTCTCCGTCGGCGGTGGGTTGCACGAGCAGGCGGACGTTCGCCGCTTGGCTCGGCTTCGGTAGGCGAAGGGTGCAAGCGAGCGAGCGGCCGAACCAGTTCTTCGCGGCTTCGATGCGAAATACTCCTGTGCAGGCGATTTCAGCCCCATTGCAATGGGCGTGCTGATCGGGAGCTGCGAGGGAATTCCAGGCGGCGCCGAGCAGACTTGGATAGAGTGCGGCGGCTACTGGCACCGAGGAGGCGTCCAGCGCGCGGACCCTCGTGACAGCCGGTTCAGAATTCATCGGAACGATTGTTGGATGCTGGCCGGAGCGTAGCGCGGTGGTGGAGGAATCGAGTTTTTCCCCGTCGCTTGTAATACAGCACCTTGTCCACGTTTCGTTTAATGGCGTACGATGCTGCCACAGTTAACGCATAATATAGAAAAATGTTTTGGTCTTCGATGATCGTGTCTTTGCGTTCAAATCCGGGAATTAGTGATACGTGGTAGATTGACGCGAGATCGTTGGCTTCGTCGGTCCCAATTTCCTGCGACTCCACGAGAATATATTCTAATGGAATAATTTTTGTCTTCGCTTGATCGGTCGCGCCAAACAATAACGTGCGGATTTTTTCTTCAAATAAATCGTTCGCGAAATAACAGAGATCCGAAAACGACCAATTCGAGCTGGGGTGAGTCAATCCATTTTGCAAAGTCGTCGAACGCGATAGGAGCAGACACGAACGGTTTGAGTTTGGTTGAAGTTTCTGACTCTCGATTGGCTACCTTCTTCAGCCAATCCGCTACGAGGACTCCAGCGATGACCGTATTGATTGCAGGTTGCGGAACCGCTGCCAGTCTACGACTGAAAGATGCGGATGCGCGATGGCAACGGATGGTGATTTCGTGATCCCGGTTGAGTTATCACGGGGTCGAACGCCTGACGGCCAAAAGGAAGATGGTGGCATTTTCGGCGCGGGCTTCACGTAACGCACCCCGTCTACCGTAAATACGAGATCGCGGCTGGGCATTCTGGAATGCGCGTCCGGCAACTCGGTTCTCATCATATCGAGAGCGAGCCGTTCCGCGAATTTACTCCATTGCTCTACGAGTTTGGAATAGCTTGGAAACAAAGCTTTGATATTGATAGGAATACCTTCGAAAGGTTCGATCAGGAAGTTATCGAAAGCGTCACTGTAGTAGTAGATTCCACCGCAGATTACCCAATCAATTTCTTCACCATAACTTCGCACACATCTGAATGTAACTTGTTTGAACTCATCGTGAGATAGCGCGGTATAACCGACGTTCAAGATCACAAGGACGCGAACTTTAGGCGGAGTATATCGAACAGACGTTTGCGCGAGTTGATCCGCCGCCTTCTTAACGTGACGTTTAATCGGGCCAAGGACGATTTCGTAGTAGTGCGCAGTTTCTTCTTCGGTTAAATTACGTGGATTGATGATGACGACCGGAGACTTGGGTCTCGTTGGCCGGAAGAGCTTTGCCAACTTTTCCCGCCGAGTTGTTTTTTCAAATCCCTCTTCTTCGACAAGCTTCAATTCGATTACCGCCTCGTTGAGAATATAATCCGCGGAGGATTCCTCGCACACGCGATTGCCGCCGGCTTTCGTAGCGATTTCGTCGAAATCTGGTTCGGAAATCTTTTTTATTCGAAGATAATCCATTCGGTTTTATTTATTTTTGATCAGCGGGTTCTTTGGGATAACGGGATAAATGCTACGCCGAAATTAGCTTAGTTTTTTACTTTTCTCTTTGTAAACACGTCGTGAGCGCCGCTTTCTCCGTCTCTGATCGCAAGGTGCCACAGGGTTGGGTCGTCGTGGTCGGCTACCCAGTATAAAATTATTCCGCTCCAGGTGCCGCCGTTAAAGAGAACAACAGCGTTAGTGCGGATGTCTGCGCCTTCTGGTTTTACGTCGTGCAGAATTGTCGGCAGGGAATTCAATCCGCGCCTCTAAGCTTTTTGTCTTCGCCATGAGCTTGTTTGATTAGCTGGTCACAAGCGGCTGCGACGTTTGAGTAATATTGTTGGGTGCGGAAGCGGAAGGTAGATAACGGAAGCGATACGGGTCCAAGACGACAACGGTAACGAGCCAGAAGATGAAAAGTGCCGCAATAATTTTTAGAACGAACTTAATGAGCTTCACCCGTCACCACGATGCGGGATGGCGTTCGTTTGCGGCAAGTCATTACTGGTAGGGCGCGTCACTCCGTGCGCGCCGTTTTCTGCGTTAGAATTTTGATCCGTGAACGTTTCTCGCCCCGCCCCTCGGCGCGCGTGGAGCGACGCGCCCTGCCTCTGGCATTCTACACGTTGAGGCGAGGTGGGGGACGGTCAGCGGCACGGTAGACCCAAGGCCAATCTTCGGGACATGCGCAGAGGTTTTTGCGAATTGGGTTGCGCAGGATGTAGTCAATTTTTTCGCGCTCTTCGTGTTCGGTTCGTAAACGGTGATCGAAAAAATCGCGCTGCCATTGGATCGGTTGGTTCGTGGCCAGGTAGTGTTTCCAATTGCTTATTGTTTGTTTTATCCCGGTTTCGCGAGGGAAGGCAATGATGGCGTGCAGGTGGTCGGGCATGAGCAACATCAAACGGCAGTGCCATGCGAATTTTTGGTGATTGTGCGCCGCGGCCGCGAAGACGGCGGGACCGATGTCGGGTTGACAGAGTTGGTTTTGGCCGCGCGGGATGCAGTTTATTGTGATGAAGTAGAAGGAGCCTTCCGCGACCCATGAGGGCATTTCGTGTCCGAGGCGTCTCGCGTTGAGGGAACGACATGGGAAAAACAAAGCAGGGCGAGATTGCGCAATCAATGCAAAAGGTAGGGCGCGCCGCTCCGCGCGCGCCGTTTTTTTCGTTAGATTTTGATTTGAACGGTTCGGTTGTCGAGGAACGGCGCGCGCAGAGCGATCGCGCCCTACCTTAAGATGTTTCCGCGCGCTCGTCACCCGCAGCGAGCGCGCGGAACAAAAAATCATAGGGCGTTTTGCTTCTATAAACCGGTCACTCCTAGCGGAGTTTTGGGACGAAGTTTCGGACGACGTGGAAGTCGTCCCTTTTGGTTTCGTTCAGTGCCGGGCGCAGTCGGTCGAGGGGTCAGAAATATTCGTGCGTGGGATTTTCAAATGGGCGGCCATATATAGACAAGATGATGACGATGACTGACGACATGGAATTGGTGCGCGAATATGCCACCAGTCGATCCGAGGAGGCGTTTGCTACCTTGGTCTCTCGGCATGTCGATCTGGTTTACTCCGTCGCCCTGCGCCGCCTTCGCGATGTCCATCTGGCGGAAGAAGTGACCCAGGCCACTTTCGCGATCCTGGCCCGCAAGGCGGGAGCGCTGGGCCCGAAGACCGTTCTCTCCGCGTGGCTTTGCCGCACGGCTCAATACTCCGCCGCCGATGCCCTGAGAACTCTCTACCGCCGCCAAATCCGCGAACAGGAGGGATATATGCAATCTTTGTTGAATGAACCGGAAAACGAAAACCCGTCCTGGAAAGAAATCGCCCCATTGCTTGACTCCGCCATGACCAGCCTGGGCGAGAAGGATCATTGCGCCATCGTGCTGCGTTTTTTTGAAGGCAAGGATTTGAAACAAGTGGGGGCCGCGTTGGGGGTCAACGAAAACGCGGCCAGCGCCCGGGTCGGCCGCGCGGTAGAGAAATTGCGCAGGTTTTTCAGCAAACAAGGCGTCGCCTTGTCGGCGACCGCGATCGCGGCGACGATCTCCGCTCATTCCGTCAAAGCCGCGCCCGCAGCGCTCGCCCAAACCGCGACTGCGACCGCGCTGGCCAAAAGCACAATGGTCGGCAGTTCCACTCTCGCGAAGGCCACTTTCCTTGCCATGAAAACAAAAACGGCCCTCGCAACCGCTGCCAGCGCCGCGCTCATTCTCGGCGCGGGCACGTATATGCTCGCTCAAGTGCAATCTCCGCTGCCTGCCGCGTCGCAAGTCGCGGTTCCCCAGCAATTCCCCAATGACGCTTTCTTCAATGCTTACCCTAAGAGCCCCTTCCTGGCTCACGTGGATCCCAATAACCGACGCACCCCCGACTCCGCACCTCCGATCCACATCAAATATACCGGCTCCGCTAATCCTAAGCAGGCCGTCCGTGGTGGCTGCACCGGTAGTTGCGACGTTACCAACGGCTCGCCGTTGATGGGGAAACGCGTTCGGGTGAGTAGTTGGATGAAAACCCGCGATGTCCAGGGATGGGCGGGGACAGGCTTGGTCATCATTGATAAAAACAAACGCCGGCGCGCCAGTGATTTTATGTTCGACCGGCCCATTCACGGCACGACGGAGTGGCAACAAATCGAATCTGTCACCGACGTCCCCAACGAACCTTGTGTCATTTATTTCGGGCAGGATCTTTACAGCCCCGGTGAAATCTGGAGCGACGATTTTCGAGTCGAAGTGGTTAGCGCCAACACGCCCATCACGGATAATCGGAAATGGGGTCTTTATGACGGGGATCCTCTCAGCTTCTCCGAAACGCTCGATGACATTAATCCCCACGGCGGGCACCCCACTTATTGCCTCGCCACGCCGGGCGCTGTGCCACCCCGAGACCCAGCTCTCATTTGGGGGCAATCGTTCCGTAATCCCGACTTTGACAAATACAGAGGCCATACCGTGCGCATGACCGGATGGGTCAAGACCGAACTCACTTCCGGGTATCTCGAACCTTTCATGGTACCCATCGGGAACGGCAAAATGCTTGGCGCAGGACACAGCCGACACTATGGCACCAAGGATTGGACCCCATTCTCCAACATCCTCGTCGTCCCCAAAAAAGCCGAACATCTTAACGTCGGTTTTGCTTTCCATGGCACTGGCAAAGTTTGGATCGACAAGGAATCCGTCAAATTCGAAATCGTCAAATAGACAAAGAACTTAAAAACGTATGGCGTGGACAAAAACAAAGAAAGCAGCGGTCATTAGCACGGTCGTATTGCTGGCAATTGCGGCCATGATCGTGTTCCTCAAAACCATGGCGGCGGCGCGCGAAAACGCACGAAGAAACGCCGTTGTGGCCAGGGCAAAGACAGGAACTCCCACCGATGCCCAAGCCGTTGCGCAAGCGTCGGAAAAATCGAAAATATTGATTTTTAGAGACATTCGTTCCTGGAATCGTCTGCAGGATTTTGAGGAAGCCTTGACTGCTCTCCACTTTAATTTTGACGTCAAACCGTCCACTGCCATCGCTGGCACCGATCTGTCGTCGTATGACGTGGTCATCATACCTGGAGGGCAATGGAATACCGGCCTTTACCGTGCCTGCGTTGCAAACGCGGACCGCTTCGAAAGCTACGTGTCCAATGGCGGCACTCTGGTGTACGAGTTAAACGGGGCCGAAGTGGAAGGTATCACTCTGCCCGGAGGTGTTAAAATGGTGCAGCACGGCGCGGTGGATAACGAACTACTGCTGCCGGACCATCCGATCCTTCTTCCGCTGGGCGGCAAACCGATTCACGCAAACTTTGCCAGTCATGGTTATCTGGCGGGCGTGCCAAAAAACGCCATGATTCTTACGGTGGAGATGACCAATGGGACGCCCACCTTGGATCGTCCAACATTTATCGAATATCCTCTCGGCTCCGGACGGATCATCGCCGCGTGCCAATGCTTTCATAGTCAGGATCGGTCCAACCGCGGTCCGCTCATGCCGGCTTTGCTTAGTTATGCCGCGGTCAAACAATGGTTTTCATCCGGAAGGATTCGTTGAGGCTTTTTATAAAACCCGCGGACGTGGATTTTGTGCGACGATTTCCGCAAGGAATACACCTGACAGAAGTCAAAAGCCCGAAGCATCCATTATGCTCCGGGCTTTTCGATTGAAAATAAAACCTGACGGGTGCCTGCCGTCAGCCTGACGGCTGAATTGGCCCGCAACCCATTGACCACCAACATTCCTGACGGCCTGACGGCTCTAACCCCCCGGTGGGGGTGGGTGTCTGCTAAACTTTGCCGTCGCTACCGCAGCAAGCGCCCTACCCTGGATTAACTATGCGCTCGCTTATGGGCGGGCTTCGGCGTGATTTGCGGCTGATTTGGATTTCTTTTCGGGCGGCGCCAAGGTTCGGAAAGCTTTGATGGGCTCGGGTTCTTTGTAGTGGCGTTTCAGGCCGAGTTCGGTCAGCGCCTTTGATGGGGCGCGGGAGATGAATTCGGGGAAGCTTCGTTCGACGCGGTCTTTTAAAAGTTTTTGGCCGGTCTTGGAGGCCCAGAAGTCTTCCTGGAGTTTGGTCAGTTTGATGCAGCCTTCGTCAGGGGTCAGGTTTTCATGACGGCCCAGGACCCAGACGAGCTCGGGATCGGAGGGAAGGCAGACGGGGAATGGGACGAATTTGAGCGGGACTTCCTGTTCTTCGTCGATCTCGCCGACCGGACGAACTTTGACGGTGCCTTGAAAGGTGTCTTCGCCGACGTTGACTTCGACTTTGAGCGATTCTTTTTCGGCGTCGGGCTTCACCGTCACTGCGCCTTTGCCGAAGGAGGTCTCAAATTGCTCTTTTACTTCGGAGATGGTGGCTGCTTTTAGGTCGGGCAGTTCGCATTTTTCGCAGAATTTTTCGAAGGAGGTGACTTTGGTTTTGGATTTCAGTTCCTCTACGCAGGCGCTGTAGACTTTGTCGGCCAGCTTGGGATCGGAAATGGTTTTGGGGAGAACTTTTTTGAGGAGTTCGAGGAGTTGCGCTTCTTTGTTAGTCGATTTCGGTTTGCTTGGCATATCTAAAAAATTCCTTGGGCGGTGTTTGTCGCATTTTTTGGGGGTGGAGGGCAATCTGATTTCGCGAAAATCGCCGAAAGACGGCCTCGCAAGGATTAACCACCAAGACGCCAAGGCACCAAAAGTAAGGCGAGGATAAAAGGTACAAAAAAGCAGCCTCGGCTTTTGGGCCGAGGCTGCTGCTGAGAGTTTGGGACGACGTGGAAGTCGTCCCTACCAATTTATTTAGGTGCCGACGCTTACTAGTTCTTCATTTGTCGCGACGTTCACGATCTTGAATTGTTCGGCGTGGAAACCGGGCTCCGGTCGGAATGAGAGTTTTCCGAAATAACGTTTTTCCATTTCGATGATGAGTTTTTCGTCTTCGGTGCGCAGTCGTTCCAGGACCGTCGGGTGGACGGCGATGCGGAGTTGGAAGTCGGACTCGTCACGGGAACGCTTCTTGAGGATTTCGTTCAGCTTGCGCTGGATTTCGACGCTCATGGTTTCGGTGCTCTTCACTTTGCCGCGGCCTTTGCAGTACGGGCAGTCGTCGTAGACGGCGCTGCGCACGCTTTCGCTGTGGCGTTGGCGAGTCATTTCCATCAGGCCCAATTGGCTGATGGGCAAGACGTGGGTTTTGGCTTTGTCGCGGCGCAAGCCTTCTTTGATGCGCTGATAGACCTGTTGTTGGTCGCGACGTTGCTTCATGTCGATGAAGTCGAGCACGATGAGACCGCCCATGTTGCGCAGGCGCAGTTGGCGGCAGATTTCTTCGGCGGCTTCGACGTTGACCTTGAGGATGGTGGATTCCTGGTCTTTGCTGCCTTTGTGACGGCCGGTGTTGACGTCGATGGCGACGAGGGCTTCGGTTTCGTCGATGACGATGTAACCGCCGCTCTTGAGGTGGACCTGGCGCGAGAAGGCGGCTTCGAGTTGCTTGGTGATGTTGAAGCGGTCGAACACGGGTTGGTGATCGGCGTAAAGCTTCACTTTGTCAGCGGAACGCGGTGAGAATTTGCTGATGATGTCGCGCATGCGCTGGTGCGCTTGCGAACTGTCGACGACGATGCGTTCGACGTCTTCGGTGAGGAAGTCGCGGACGGCGCGTTCGATGAGGTCGGGTTCCTGGAAAACGCAGGTGGCCGAGGGCTGTTTCTTGATGTTGGCCTGGATCTCGTTCCATTGCTCAATGAGCATGGCGAGGTCGCGAATGAAGAAGGCTTTCTTTTGACCTTCGCCGGCAGTGCGCATGATGACGCCCATGCCGTCGGGCAGATTGAACTCGCGCAGGATTTTCTTTAGACGCTGGCGTTCTTCCTGGTTTTCGATTTTGCGCGAAATACCACTTTGATCGGAGTTCGGCAAGAGAACGAGGAAGCGTCCGGGCAGGACGACGTTGGTGGTAACGCGCGGGCCTTTGGTGCCGATGGGACCTTTGGTCACTTGGACGATGATGTCGCTTCCGGGCGGGTAGAGTCGCGGGATGTCGCGCTGGGTAATGCGCGGACGATCGTTGCGACGCTTCTGGTTTTCGCGTTCGACGACTTCAACAGCGCTGTCGAAGCTGGTCGGAACGATGTCCCAGTAGTGCAGGAACGCGTTCTTTTCGAAACCAATATCCACGAACGCGGCTTTGAGGCCGTCTTCGAGGTTGCGCACTTTGCCTTTGAAGATACTGCCAACGAGGCGTTCTTCGCCGGTGCGTTCGATGGTGAATTCTTCGAGCACACCTTTTTCAATGACGGCGACGCGCGTCTCGAGGGATTCAGCGTTGATGATGACTTCCTTCTCGGAAGGTTGCTTGCGCTTGATCAAACGATGGACGTGCTTGATGACTTTGGTGGCAACGTGTTTGATGCTGTCGACGAAGCCGGTGGGAGCTTTGTCCTTCAGCTCGACTGGCTGATATTCTTCTTCTTTAACTTCAGCCGGTGTTTCCAGATGTGGCTCGCGAAATTGGCGAGGACGACGGCCACCACCTCGGCCCTGACCTTGACCTTGACGTTGTTGACCGTGCTGGTGTTGGCCTTGGCGTGGGCCACGTTGGCCCTGACCTTCGCGCTGGCCTTGACCTTGTCCTTCGCGTTGACCTTCGCTTTGGCCTTGGGCTTGGATGTCTCCACCCTGTTCCATGCCTTCGTCAGAGCCTTCGTCGGATCTGGTGTCGGGCGGTAAACCGGCGGCGATGTTTTGGGCGCGTTCGATTTCCTGCTCGTGACGTTTGCGGTCGAAGAGGGATTCAGGGGCTTTTTGGCCCGTGACTTCTGCACGAGCGTCCGAGGCGCCCCGGTCGGGTTGTTGTTGTTGCTGCTGGCCTTGTTGGATGCCGCCTCGTGGGCGAAAACGCATTCCACCGCGACGGCGGCGTGAAAAATTTCTGTCACTCATAATTTAATAGGACCTCCGATGAATATGGATATTCAGCAAAATGCCAATGGCGATTAGCGAGCAAACCACAGAGGAGCCGCCATAACTTAGCAGCGGCAGTGGGATTCCCGTCACGGGCATCAGCCGAATGTTCATTCCGATGTTGATGAAGACGTGGGTGAAAAAAAGCATCACCACGCCCACGGCCATTAACTTGCCTAAGCGATCGCGCGCCTGGCTGGCCGTTTTGATGCCGCTGAAAAGGAGCACGGTATAAAGAGTCAGGACCGTGAGGCTCCCGACAAATCCTTCTTCTTCGCCAATGACGGAGAAGATGAAATCGTTATGTGCTCCTAATCGCGGCAGAAACCCCAGGGAATATTGCGTACCTTGACGCCATCCCTTGCCCCACAGACCTCCGGAACCAACCGAGATCAGTGACTGCTCGACGTTATAGGACTTCTCGTCTTGCAGTTTTTTCCAAGCTTTGCGCTCGTCGGGCGTGGCGGTGCGCGGTGCGTAATCGCGTCCGAAAAAGGTCAACAAACGTTGGCCTTTATAGGACGTTGCGATTTTCTCTTTGATTGTATGCGGCGCGAAAAATACCGCCGCCACAAACAAGACCGCGACTAAACCAAGCCCTCCGAGCAGCTTGCCTAAATATCGTCTGGGCACTCCGGCCACAAACATCATTCCCAAAGTTACTGGAATCAGCACGAGCGCCGAACCGAGGTCCGGTTCGCCCAAAATCATGGCAAACGGCAGTGCCGCCAGCCCAATTGATTTCCAAAAAACATCAGCCATGCGTAATTCCTCCGCGGGGCGGCTCAGGTAGTTGGCCTGAACCAAGATAACCGCAATTTTGGCAAATTCCGAGGGCTGGAGATTGAACCCAGCCAGGTTGATCCAGCGGCGGGCGCCATTGACCGGAGGGAACAGGAACACGATTGCGAGAACGATTATGAGCGCCCAATAGAGCACCATCGACCAGCGCGCGAGAACAATGTAGTCGATTGCGCAAAGCACGGCGGCTGCGGTCACGCCCATGACGCACCAAAAAATTTGGCGCAGCCAGCTTTGCTGATACCACGCGGCGTTCCATTCGGATTCATGCACGGATGTGGCCGAAAAGACGAACGCCACGCCGGTGACCATCAGGCCCAGCGTAGCAATCAGCAACGGCCAATCGAGGTCGTTACCGTGTTCGTTTAGTTCAGCTTCGTACATTTAATTATTCGCCAGAGCATTCTTCGCACCTGGCGACATATCCAATTTCTGCAATGCTGCGTAAATCTCCCGCGCAACCGGCGCGCAGGTTAAGCCGCCCGAACCACCACTCTCCACCATGACAACGACAGCCCACCTCGGGCGATCGACTGGCGCGTAGGACACAAACCACGTGGTTTTGTCTTTGACACCGGGGCGCTTAATCTCAGCAGTGCCGGTTTTTCCAGCAACTTGAAAGCTTAAAGGTTCTTTGCCGGCGTTGTGGAATGCGCCGTAGGCGTTGGCTTCGGGGTTCTCCGTGTCGAGGCGCATCGCTTCGCGAAGTATCTCCAAATGGCGGGGGTTGATCTTTACAATATCACGAACATTCCCGCTCTGGTGTGAGGCCAGTTCGAAAGGTTCCTCAGCGGAACGGTGATCGAGGACCACGCGCGGCCAGAATAGTTTTCCGCCATTGGCGATGGAACTGACGAAGCAGGCCATTTGAATCGGCGTTGTCGTAACTTCCTGGCCGATGCAGAAGTTCGCCAAACGACCCGGCGCGAGTTTTGTGGCCTGATCTGGCGTCGGCATATAACCGCTCACTTCTGGAGTGCCGATTTCAGTTTTTTCGCCGAGATGAAAGCGTCTGGCGACTTCCATCAACTTGCGCGCCCCGGCGAGCCTGATGCCGTTAGTGATGAAATAGGCGTTGCTGGATTTGTAGAACGCGCGCTTTAAGTCGAAATCACCTGCGCCAGCGGTGTCTTTGATTTCGTGGCCACCCTTCGGTCGATAAGCGCCCGGTAAGTAGATTAATTCGTTTGGATCGAGGCCGGATTCGAGACAGGCCAGCGCTGTAATGATTTTGAATGTTGACCCCGGATTATACGCGCCAAATGTTGCGCGATTGAACATCGGGCGACGAATTTCATCATTCATCTTAGCCCAGTCGGCTGGACTCACACCATTTGCAAAACCGTTGGGATCAAACGTCGGGCTCGAGGCCATCGCAAGCACGTCGCCATTGTTCACATCCATCACGATCGCCGCGCCGTGATAAGGACTGAGTTCATGCTCGACGGCCTTTTGGATGTTGGCGTCAATTGTCAAAAACACGTTGTCGCCGGGCTCGCTCGGGTCGGTGTGCCCCTCGCGCTGGCGGTAGTGCATGTTGTTGATGACGATCCATTTTGTGCCGGGCTTGCCGCGAAGGTCTTCGTCATTTGCGGCTTCCATGCCGATCACGCCTTGATAATCGCGATCGTAATAGCGATAGATCTGCCGCTCTTCATCGGGCGGTTCCTGCGGTTGGGCGTAACCGAGGAGGTGCGCGGCACGGGTGCCGTATGGATATTTGCGGACGGCTTCGATTTCCAATTCGACGTCGGGTTGGTCGGACAACGTTTCGGCGTAGGAAGCGACCTGGTGCTTGTCCAAGCCGGAAATAATTGTGAACGGAACGTAGCGATGATCGGCGTAATGGGTTTGGAATTTTTTCAAATCGAGTGGCGCGTTGGTATGCAGGATCGTGCCGATTTGGGCGGTGAGGTTGCTCACCACATTGTAGCTGGCGATTTTTTGCAGGTCGTTGCGCGTTGCCAAGGGAATGCTGGTCCGCGTCGTTGCTGAACTTGACCGCATACCAATGGCGGCTAGAACCTTCTGCATAAGGCCGACCTTGACCGGGATTTTGACTTCCGGATGCGCAGCCACATACGCCGGCAAAATGTGATTGGTATATTCGAAGTAAAATTGGCTTCGCAGTTCTTCGAGATAAACGTTGATGGCAAAGCGCGGTTGGTTCTCGGCGAGAACGCGGCCGTTGCGATCAAAGATTCTTCCGCGAATCGGCGCGATGCGAACCGAACGAAAACTCTGTTTCTCTGAATTTTTCTCGAACTTCTTTCCCGAAACAATCTGCACGAACCACAACCCAGTCAGCAAAACGACCAACCCAGCCACCACGATCATGGAGATCGTGCGCAACTGGCTGTCATCTCGTTTCAACTGGTCGAAAATAAACATGAAAGAAGTTAGGCGATAGAAGCTAGGAATTTAGAGTTGAGCGACCGCGTTTGATTTGGCGGTCGGCGCGGAATGGGGCGTCGATGCGCGGCTGATAGGTCAACGCGTTCTGCACGCGAGCGAATAATTTGAAAAACAGTGGCGCGGCAATTCCGCCACCCATTGCCATGACGATCAATTGCCAAACCGATCGCCAGCCGAGCAACGGAACATTTCCATCGTTCATCAACAGGAACAACGTCATCACGGGATGCAGCACGCTTGCGACTGCGCCCATAATGAATTGGGCGAATGGATGTTCGCGGAGCAACAACTCGCGCTCGCGGTAAATGACGAAACCGATCAGGAACAAGGGAAGGATGCTGACGCCGAGCGTATTCAGGGAAAGCGAATCGAAAAACAAACCGCCTAGAATTGCGAGCAGAACGACGGTGACGATGTCGCTGGTTAAAGCGGTAAAGACCATCAGCGCCGGAAGCAAATCCACTTGAGCGCCGAAGATGTTGCGAATGAAACCAACATGCGCCTCGAGAAACACAGCCACATAGGCGATCGCTAAAATGAAAATGGTGTTGAGCGAGTTCATCTGGTGGTAGGGCGCGTCAGTCCTCTGCTCGCCGGGGATGATGCGGGCTTCGTTCGACGTTCGATGTTTGGCGTCGGACGTTCAACGTTCGTCTGCCCTGCCTCAGGCATCATCACCCAGACTTCTTCCAACGCGGCGAGGTTCGCAAAAAGTTGCACGCGGGCTTCAGTCGTGAGTCCGTTGTCACGGCTGCGTTTGTCGACGAGCCGACCGATCGGAATTCCGGCCGGAAAAACTCCGCCATCACCCAAGGTCATGACGGCTTGTCCCGGCGACACCACGCTGCTCCCGGGCAGGTAGGTCAGATCGACCATGTTGTTTTCCTGCGGGCTGGTGGAACTGGTCATGACAATGCCAGTTTCGCGATTGGTCGTTCCGACAATAGCCGAGACGCGGACGTTCGGATCGCCAAGAAGAACGATTTGGGAGTGCGTTTCTGAAACGGATTGGACGCGACCGACCAGGCCATCGATCGTGCGAGCAGGTAATCCAACGCGAATTCCATCCCGCGCACCTAAATCAATCTGCACGCTACGCCACCAGTTGGCCGGATCATGGGCGATCACCCGGCCGAGTTTCATCGCTGGCGCGACCTGCTTTTTCCAACCGATCGATTGGCGCAAGCGATTGTTCTCACGTTCCAATTCGGCATCGCGCGTGAGCAATAATCGAAGCTGCTGATTCTCCAGTTGCAGACGTTTGTTTTGCTCCAGCAACTCACGTTTAGTCACGAGTAAGTTGCCGGTTTTTTCAACAGCATCGTGAGAAGAACCGGCCAAACCGAAGAGGGGTAGAAAAAGCCCGCTGATAGCCAGCTTGAATTTGCCCATGGTTTGCGCCGGCAGTTTCAGCAAAACCGCCACCACCAGCACCACCACAATCAACCCTATAAAATGAGCCTTCTTAAACATGTCGCCCCTGTGGGCGAACAAAAAAATCAAATCAACTTCTGGAAGAAGCCACCCGTTTCAAGAACTGCAGCTCCTGCAAAACTCGTCCCGTTCCTTCAGCTACGGCGCTCAGCGGATCATCAGCAACGTGCACCGGGAGGCCCGTTTCTTCGGCCACCAACCGGTCTATGCCGCGCAATAATGCGCCACCGCCAGCCATCACAATCCCGCGCTCCACCAGATCCGGAGGACAACTCCGGTGGGCAGCGTTCCAGGGTAATGCGAATCGATTCCAAAATACTGGAAAGCGGTTCTTTCAAACATTCGCGAATTTCTTCCGAGCGAATGGACAAGGTCTTGGGTAGACCGGCGCTTAAATCGCGCCCTTTGACTTCCATCGTTAACTCTTTTTCCAGCGGATAGGCTGATCCAACAGCCAATTTAATTTGTTCCGCTGTGCGTTCGCCAATCATTAGATTGTAGGCTCGCTTCATGTGCGCGACGATTGTCTCGTCAAACTCATCACCACCAACGCGTAAGCTGCGGCTGAAAACAATTCCAGCCAGGGAGATGATCGCGATTTCACAGGTGCCACCACCAATGTCGACGATCATGTTTCCCGCAGGTTCGTGCACAGGAAGACCGACACCGATAGCCGAAGCCATGGGTTGTTCGATCAAATAAACTTCGCGTGCGCCGGCGTGAGTTGCGGAATCTTTTACTGCGCGTTTTTCAACTTCGGTAATGCCTGAGGGAACAGCGACGACCACCCGGGGAGCAATGAGCTTCCGATGATGAACTTTTTGAATGAAATGTCGCAGCATCGCTTCGGTGATTTCGAAATCGGCGATAACGCCGTCTTTCATCGGCCGAATGGCTACGATATTTCCGGGGGTGCGTCCCAGCATTCGCTTGGCTTCCTCGCCGACCGCCAGCACGTTGGTTGTGCCAGCCTCGATCGCGACCACGGAAGGCTCTCGTAAAACAATTCCCTGGTCACGGACGTATACCAGGGAATTTGCAGTCCCGAGATCAATACCGATATCGTTGGAAAACAGGCTCTTAAGTTGCGCGAACATGAATGATACCTACTAGTCGTTGCGAGGTTAGAGTAGTGCGCGACTAAGGGTCAAGTTTAATAGGGGAAAACCCGCAAAAAATGAATTCATTTTGCCACCGTTAAAAAGATTACCCAAACGCGTTGGCCACATTGACGCCGAATGGAAAACTAGCGGAGGCGGAGTTGGAAGAAATTTTTGTCGGCGGAGAGCGGGAGAGATAATTGCATCATACCATTGTTGGTTTGGATGCCGGTTGTCACGGGGTTCCAAAGAGCTGATGAATTGAGGTCTGGTGTTGAGAAAAGTGTTAACGGAGATGGAGGCCAGCTTAAGAGCAACTGATTTGGCTGGGTGGTTGCACGCAACGCAGGAGGCGCGTCGATTTGCGGCATCGGTTCGTCGCTGTCGTCCAGCTGATTTAGAAATCCAAGCAATTCGCCTTGTTCACCGAATGTCAGCGAACGGAAGGCGGCGTGAGGGGTGCCGTCAGGGGCATGGGCGGCGTCGAAAACGGCTAAGAGATTTGTAGCAGAGCCGTCATGAAGGTAGGGAGCTGTTTGCCAGAGACCACGCAGAGTCGGAGTATCGATGCCGGCCAGCAAATGGTGGAGACGATTGCCACTACTGGGTTTGATTGTGCCAACGTCGTGGAGAAGGTATTGCGAGCTGTCGGTGAAATCGGCGCCGGTGTGGCAGGTGTAGCAATTAAGATCGATGAAATGTTGGCGACCGTTTTCGTTGCCGATTAATGGGGTGCCGTCAAAATTACGATTTGGGCTCGGTGGATAATTTGTCAGTGAACTGACGTAGGCGGCCAAGGCGTCGAGCTCGGGGCTGATACCGGTTTTGGGAGTGCCGAGGGAAGTGTTGCGGGTTTGGAAATTGAAATCGGTGTCGGACATGAAACCGGTTCCGCCAAACGCGTTTCTGATGTCGCCTTCGAAGTCCTGAATTTCGTCGAAGTTGGCGGACCAATGGACGAGCCCCTGCCCCATTCCGCGTCGGCCTTCGAGGGTCGTGGTGTTGCGCAGGCCTTCGCCGCGATCGGTGAAATCCCATGTGCGGCCATCGTGACCGCCGTCGAGATGGCAACTGATGCAGGTGAGATAGCCTTCGTCGGCCATGCGCGGATCTGCGGCACTGTAGAAGATGCGTTTGCCGGCGAGGACCTGCGGGGAGAGTTTTTCGGTCGCGACGATATTGGTGGCGATCGGCGTGATGACACTGGAGGTTCCGGCGGCGACGGCGGCGATGTCATAAGCGCTGATGGAGCGCGCCAGGAAATTGAGGACGTAAACACGCGAGCCGGACGGATTGATACAGATGCTTTGTGGGGCGTCGGGAGTGTCAATGGAACTAAGGCTATTGCGCGTCGCGGTGTCGAAAACGCGGAGTTCGTTGTTCCCCTGGTAAACAATGTAGGCGAGATCGCCCAACGGGGAAAAACACATCGAGCCGGGGATGGAATGGTTGTCGACGTCGAGTCGTGCAGTGAGGTCTTCGGCGTTTGTGACTAGGTCGATTTGAGAAATAATGGAGCGGACGGTGTTGTCGTGGGTGAGCATTTGCCCGTCGCGGAACAGGCCTCGGGCGATGTTGTCTTTTTTCGATGGAACCCAAGCGCGTCGGCCATCGGGTGTGATGGCGGCCGCAATTAAATAATTGGGAACGCCGCGTCCAGTGTTTTCGCCGTCGACGGTATTGTCGAAGGCGAGAGGGAGCGTCCGCGTGAGAGACATATTTGAGGCGTTGATATCCCAGACCTCACCCTGGGTATCGGGTGAAATGAATCGGGTGGCCAACAGGCGTGTGCCATCACCGCTCAACGCGAGCGAGCTGACGCCCGCGTTGCCCGGCCCACAGATGGCTATGGGTGTTAAGGTGTCACACGAGAGTTTAGTGATTGAACCAGCGCGGCCGGCAACGAACACGCTCAATCCATCTGGCGAGATAACCAATGCGTCCGGGCCGAAACCATATCCCAAATCTGTGTTAGTAATGAGAACTCCACTGGTCGCGTTTAGGACTGACAGGGACGCACTTCGTTCACATGCCACAAAAATTTGATTTGCGCCGGGTCGCAACGCGAATGAACGCGGTTTTTTGCCAACGGCGATTTCCATTTCTTTGGCAAGAGTGAGCGCGTTGATGCGACTGACGCTGTCGCTGTCCGGATTGACGCACCAGATTTTGTCGGTGGATGAGTCGTAGATGATTTGCGAGGAGATTTTGGGGGTTGAAGTAGGAATCGAGTAATGGACGTTGATGAGCAATCGACTCGATACGGTGGTGATGCCGTCATCAACTTGGAGGACGACGGAATATCTTCCCGGCGCTGCGAACGAGTGCGAGACGGTGGAGACGCCGTTAGTTGGCGCGGAGCCGTCGCCGAAGTTAAAAGTAAAATTCAGCTTGTCGGCATCGACGTCAGCAGCGGCGGTCGTAAATGTGACTGATTGTCCGACGAGTGGTGTGTTGGTGGAGGCGATGAATGATTGGATTGTGGGAGGAGTATTTTGTTTGGCGGCGAGGGCAGCAATTTCGTCGGATGTTAGCGCGCGATTGAAAATGCGGACGTCGTCGATGTTGCCTTTAAATTGAAAATTTCCCCCGGACATGGCGGCGACGGTGAGGGGGTTGGCATTGGCGAAGTCCGTGCGAACGGTTCCAGTCGTCGCGACTTGAGTTCCGCCGTAGAAAATTTTTCCAGTGCCAGCGGTGCGATCAATAACGACGGCGAGGTGGTTCCATTGGTTGGTGGCAAAGACGCCAGTGCCGGTCGCGAGCACTGCGCCAGCTGAACCGTTGCCGGTTTCGAGACGGATGGTTCGGTCGGAGGTCAAATAAGTATTGATGAAGAAACGGAAGCCGCTGGTGCCGCTGCCGGAAGCGGAGTTGGCGAGGAGGGTTTCGATGTCGGCGCCGTTGGTCGCTATGCGCGCCCAGAGCGAGAGGGTGAATTGGTTTGAGAGCGTGACGGACGCGGCCGATGCATAGGCGCTGGAGCCGGAAAGCGAAAGTGAATATGAGCCGAGCGCGCTGTTGGTGGAATAGCCGGCGTTTCCAATCAGTGTGGCGAGATGTTGGTTGCCGGTGGTGTCTTCGCCGTTTTGCTCGAAGGGCCAGCGCAGAACCATGTTTGTCACTGTGGTGTTGGTGGCGACACTGCCCCCGGTCGAGAAATGTGAGTTAAAGGGTTGGGTGATTGCGTTTCCGGCAGCGTCGCGGATGCCGCCAATGGGGAGAATGATTTCGTAATCGGTATTGTTTTGGAGCGGTTGCGCGGGCGTGAAGTTGATCATGCCGAGCTGAGTTGAATACGTGCCGTTCAACGCGCTGCCGCCGACGGGGCGAACGATGAAGGAATTTGTCGTGAGTGAAAGGACGTCGATCTGGTCGTCCATGACGAAGCCGACGCGGGATTTGAGACCTTGATTGCGCGCGCCGTCGGGTGGATTGACGTAAGTGACGACGGGTCCGTTGGTGTCGGGCACTTGTTGAATGGGAACAATAGAGCAGCGATTGTCGGTAGTGCCGCTGCCGCCGGTGATGGCCATGTTGCCGAGGAGTTGAACGAAATCAGCGCCGCCGCCGAGCGGCCAATTGTTCAAGACGGCGAGTGTTGTGGCGTCGAAGACGGTGATTTTTGCTGCGCCGGGTGTGCAGTAGCCTTTGCCGTTTTTGAGCATGACGTAGCGTGGGTTGCTTCCGGAAAATGGGATGAAGCCGACGACTTTGATGTTTGTTGGATCGGAGAAATCGTAAACACGAATACCGTTGGCGGTTTCGCATTGGTAAACGCGCGAGCCATAGACCATCGAGGTGTAAACAGGCTGGCCGGTGACGAGGGAGCCGAGGAGTTTTGGGTTTGCCGGATCGCTGATGTCGAAGGTGGCAACGCCGGCGGCTTGGGAGGCGGAGCAGACGAGGAGATTTCCGATGGCGTGCAGCGAACCGACTGCAAACGGAATGAAGCTTCCGAGGTCGATGAGGCCAATTTGTGTTCCGGTGCCGGTGGTGACGTCGACGATTTCCATGAGGTTTGCGTCGGTGGCGTAACCGTTGCGCGGACGGAAGACGTATGGGATTTGCCCCATGTACCAAACTGGATTGACGCTGCCGATGTAAGTGGAAAGGAGGGTTTTATTTTCGACATCCCAGATGTTGAAGTTCTTGTTGTTCTGAAAGCCGTCGATCATTTTGCTGCCCCAGAACGCGATCATGTGCGGTTTGTTGCCCCCGGCCGTTTTTTGCGAAAGCAAGACTGGAGAGCGCGGATTGGATAGATCGTACCAACTGATTTTTCCGGAGACAGTTGGGTCCGGCGAAACGGAATGGGCGGCTTCGATGATCAAGTAGCCGTGTTCGAAGGCGTTCATCGTTGGTTGATAACCGATGATGGTTTTGTCGAAGGTGTAGATTTCTTTACCGATCTCGGATGCGAGCCAAGTTGGCTGAACAACTCCCGGACCGGGTGCGGCAAGAACAGAGGTCGCGAGGATAAGGCCCAGCAGTAAAATAAACGAAGGAACGATTCGGAAGGAGGGGTGCACTGGGATCATCAAGATGCCTGCGCGCCGGGTTTCTGACAAGGTGTATCCCGCTGCTCTAAGAGATACCTTGCATGTGCCTGGATTGTCGCGCCGGGGCGAGATGCGATTGCGGAGATTGCGCCCGCGTTTCGGCAATGTAATCAGCCAAAAACGGCGGCCGTTCAGTGCGGCCTGAGCGCTGCCAATCGCGCCAAAGACATTCTGCCACGTGTTGAGCTGGCAAGGAATTTTCGGCCGTTAAATAGCGGAACAACATTTCCGCAAGGTACGCGAGTGCGATGCTGTGTTGGCGTCGCACCTTGGCGTAAAACCAATCGCTAAATTTGAAGAAGGCGTTAAATGGCGACTGCTCGGTGCTCCAGAGCAGCGGGGTGGTCTCGAGAAAATTTCCGCTGTTCGCCACAAGGTCCCAGTATTTGGCGAAGCGACGCAGACGTTGCATGGTTGCGAAATCGAGCAGCTTGTTCTGCAAAATTTCGTAGGCCGGATTCGCGCTGTAAACCATCCCCCATTCTTTATCGTGGCGAACAATTGGAGTGCCACGAAGGCGTTTTAAGATACCAACCTGGATCTCCTGCGGCCGCATGGCGACGAGACGGTCGAAACCGGCGGCGAAGCTTTCCAGCGTTTCGCCAGGCAAACCAATAATCAAATCGGCGTGGATATGAACGCCGGTGTGTTCGCGCAGATAACAAAAGTTATCGGCCGTTTTGGTGAAATCGTTACGGCGACTGATATTTTTTGCCACATCGGCGTTGAACGTTTGAATGCCGACTTCGAACTGCAACGCACCCACGGGGAATTTCGCGATGATCTCGCGCAGCGCTTCTGGCAAGCGATCCGGAATCATTTCGAAGTGAACGAACAAACTGGGGCAATAACGTTCCAGAAAAAATTCGAGGATGCGTCGACCGCTATTGATGTTCAGGTTGAAGGTCCGATCGACGAACTTGAATTGTTTCACGCCGCGATCAAGCAGCTTTTGCATTTCGCCGAGCAACGATTCGATATCGAACTGCCGCACCGGAATATCCAGCGACGACAAACAAAATTCGCACGTGAATGGACACCCGCGCGAGGCTTCGACGTAAATGACGCGATGTGCCACGTCGTCATCGTTATAAAGTTCGTAGGGCAATTTCAGCTTCGCCAACTCGGGTAGCTCTGCGGGAATAACTTTATTTGCGGGCGCGTTGCCATTGAGGATCTGTCCGCAAACTTCCGCAAACTTCAAATCCGCTTCGCCGGTGATGACGTAGTCGGCGAGACGAGTTATTTCCTGCTGATCAGTTTCGAAACTGACTTCCGGGCCGCCAACGATGACGCAAAGGTCAGGACGGATGCGTTTCAAAGCCGCGACAAGCTCCGTTGCCGGGGTCACGTTCCAGATATAAACGCCGATGCCGACAATCTTCGGGTTTTGCGCGAGAATGACTTCCGCGACGTCGAGCGGCTTTTGGTTAATATCGAACTCAATCAGGCACGCCCTTTCGCGCAGCGCGCCAAGATTGGCCAGCAGGTAGCGCAATCCAAAAGCAGCATGGATGTACTTGGCGTTTAGCGTTGTAAGGACGATGTCCGGCACTCGCGCCAATCTAGCGTCAACACGCGCTCAAACCAAGCTCGGGAAATTTTCACGCACCGCGTGAAAAACTCACGCAAGTTTGTTTGATTTGAGTCACCCCCCGCTTTTCCAATAAAACCACCAAATGCCTAGAAATCAGAGTCTTACACACCATATAAGAACCACCCAAAAACATGGCATTGTCGATGCTTAATAAAACTCAGTTGGGTTTCTTGTTATGAAGCGTGATACAAAAGCAAACGAAAGTGGGGAACAAGGACGCGCTGAAAAGCGTGTGAACGAGAATCGCGCTGCCGTTGATCGAGGTAACGACAGCGAAGTTCGTCCGGAGCTCGGAGTACTCGGCTGGGCGGCTCGTGCGCAACGCCTTTTCGGCACAATGACACTGCACGCCTAGCGCGTGCAGACAATTTGGGAAATAACCGCCGCTGGGTGCGGCGAATTTTTTTGTACCTTCTGCTCCCCTGCCCCGCAGTGTAAACGTCTGCCATGCGTTTTCGCCTCACCTCCATATGCGCCGCGTTTTTCGTGCTAGTTGGTTGCAAGGTGGCGCAAAGTCCTGATCCAGACCTGGTGGATGTTGAACACTCTGTGCCGGGTGTTGCTATCGATATCCGTTACGCAACGACGAACAACTTCACCGGACAGCAACTCTATCCCTCTTCGAAATGTTTTCTGCGCCGTTCCACGGCTGAGAAGCTGGCACGAGTGGAATCTGAATTGCGACCGATGGGGCTTGGTTTGAAAGTGTATGATGGGTATCGGCCGCTCTCGGTGCAGCGGAAGATGTGGCAGGTTTATCCGCATCCCGGCTACGTCGCCGATCCTAAGAGAGGTTCGCGCCACAACCGCGGCGCCGCCGTGGATTTGACCCTCATCCACACTAACGGGGCTGAAGTTCAGATGCCAAGTCCATTCGATTCCTTCACCGAAACCGCCCACCGCGACAGCACCAACGCTCCCTCGGACGCGCTCGTGAATCGTGACTTGCTCGAACGTGTGATGGTTAAGAATGGCTTTGAAGGTTTGCCAACCGAATGGTGGCATTTTGACGATGTTGATTGGCGTCGATATCCGTTGCTCGACATCATTCCGCAACAGTAACGTGGGTTTTGCCATTGCTGGCTTGCTACCACCGGCTTTTTTTTCGTACCTTTCACGCCACGTATGAATAGAACTACCCACCTCAAACTGTTCCTCATGATGGTTCTCGAGTTTTTCATCTGGGGTGCGTGGTTGCCGTTGATTTTCGGTTATCTGCCAAGCCTCGGTTTCGCGCCGTGGCAACAATCGATGATTTTGAACGCGTTCCCGGTCGCGGCCATCGTCGGAATGTTCTTCAGTAATCAATTTGCCGATCGCACTTTTGCGGCGGAGAAATTTTTGGCGTTCAGCCATTTGATCGGCGGCGTGGCGATGATCGGATTGGCGTTCACGCACGATTTTTGGATGTTCTTTTTCTTGATGCTCGTGCACTGCCTGTTTTACGTGCCGACGATTTCGATCACCAACTCGATTGCGTTCACGCACATGCAGGATGCGAAAAAGGAATTTGGCATCGTGCGCATGGGTGGAACGATCGGTTGGATTCTCGCGGCGTGGCCGTTCACGTTCATTCTCGTCGATTGGGATAAGGTGCACGCGGCCAACCCGTCGGGTGTGGTAAACTGGATCGGCGCAGTGCTGGGCAATGGATTGAGTGGAGCGGCGCTGCAGAATGCGACTCGTTACACTTATGTTGTCGCCGGCGGCGCTTCGTTGCTGCTCGCGGCGTTCAGCCTCTTTCTGCCTCACACGCCGCCGAAGAAAGCGGTTGCGACCCAAAACAAACTCGCGTGGCTCGAAGCATGCCGTTTGCTCAAGCACCCGTTCGTCCTGGTGCTCTGGCTGGTAACGTTCATTGATTCGTTCGTGCACAATTGCTTCTTTAGCTGGACGGGCATGTTCCTTGGCAGCAAAGCGGTCGGAATTCCGGGCAACTGGATCATGCCGGTGATGAGCATTGGACAGATTGCGGAAATCTCCACGATGGCCATTCTCGGCATCACTCTGAAAAAGCTCGGCTGGCGCACGACGATGGTGTTCGGCATTTTCGGTCACGCCGCGCGTTTTGCGGTGTTCGCGTTTATGCCGCAATACCAAGGGTTGATTATCGCCGTGCAACATTCTGCACGGCATCTGTTACGCGTTCTTCTTCGCGACGGTTTATATTTTCGTCGACGAATATTTTCCGAAAGACGTTCGCGCGAGTGCGCAAGGTTTGTTCAACGTCATGATTCTCGGCATCGGCGCGCTGGTCGCCTTTTCCGTTTGTCCGAAAGTGTTCGAGATGTTCACGAAAGATGGCGTGACGAATTTCCGTGCGTTGTTCCTCGTCCCCTGCGGCGCGGCCGTTTTCGCAGCGATCTCGTTGGCGTTGTTCTTCCATCCGCCGAAAATTGCTCAAGCCAAGACGCAACGCACCGGCGCTACAGTCGCCAGCTAAAGGAA
Source organism: uncultured Verrucomicrobiae bacterium (assembly GCA_963702845.1). Taxonomy (GTDB): domain Bacteria; phylum Verrucomicrobiota; class Verrucomicrobiia; order Limisphaerales; family Palsa-1400; genus JAICXV01. The sequence goes on from OY969763.1 coordinate 4,583,916, forward strand.
ACCTGTGGAAGTCATTATTCGTCCGGACGAAAACGCGGCGGCCTTGCTCGTCGCGCGCATGGTTGCCAAAGAAATCCGCGCCAATCCTTCCATCGTTCTCGGCCTGGCAACCGGCCGCACGATGGAAGCGGTTTACAATTTGCTCGTGGAAATGCACGAGAAGGAAGCTCTGGATTTTTCCCTTTGTCGCACCTTCAACCTCGATGAATACGTCGGTCTTGGCGCAGAGGATCCCGGTTCGTATCGCTATTACATGAACGATCATTTGTTCGATCATGTGAATATCGACCCGCGCAACACGCATTTGCCGGACGGGAAAGCGACCGACCTCGATAAGGAATGCGAACGTTACGAGCAGACGATCGAACGTTGTGGGAAAATTGACCTGCAACTGTTGGGCGTCGGCAAGGCGGGCCACATTGGTTTCAACGAGCCACTTTCGGCCCTGCGCTCGCGCACGCGGGTGAAAGCGCTCACACCGACTACGCGCGAACAGAACGCGACGATGTTCGGTGGACCTGATAAAGTTCCGCGACGCGCCATCACCATGGGTGTGGGAACGATTCTCGAATGTCGCAAATGTATTCTCATGGCGACCGGAAACAGCAAAGCCGAGATCATTGCCAAGTCGGTCGAAGGACCGATCACGTCGATGATTTCGGCGACGGCTTTGCAACTGCACCGCAAGTGTACCGTTGTCGTGGACGAGGATGCCGCGAGCAAACTGGCCGCGACGGACTACTACCGCTGGATCTTCGATAACGAGCCGGAATGGCAGGAATACCAGTAAGCCACTGAGGCATCTCGTCGCAAATTCGCGCAAAACTGCGGGATTCTCATCCAAAGCTGTATATCCGACTTCAGGCGTGCCCTGATTGTCTCGTAACGGATTTAAGGTAAGTTTCTTACAGATACGACTGCTGCCGGAAAAGTGTCCAAAAAATGGAGACTGTATCACAAAAACTGGGTGGTTTGTCTCAGGTTTTGATGGTTTGCTGGTTGGTATGCCCGAGAAACAGCACAACTCCTCCTCAATGCGCGAATGGAACGAACCATGCTCTAAAAGCTTTGCTCACGGGCACCTGCCCGGAGCGGAGGATGCGATATGAGAAATTCTGAAAATTCGATTCCGTCACCATTCAACAGACGTCACCAATCCAAATTGGAGGTGCGGTTGAATCGGTCGCTGCAGTATCGCTCCGCGCACAAGGACGAAGCGCCGAGCGCGCAGATTCCGGACGAGACGTCGGAAAAGTATTTCCATCCCGAACGGCAGGGACTCTTTTGCGATGCGCCACTCGGTTTAAAGTACTGAGCTTCGCCAGAATGCTTTAGGATCGTTAAAGCTGTGTTCACGCAGCGAGGATTACTCGTTTGATTTCACCCAGGCGCGCGGTGGCAGTTGTTTTAGTTAGCCTCGGGAATTTTCCACCGACCATCACGTAATCGTTTTTGCGCGTCAGCATCAACTTGTCACCTTGGGTTTCGATCACGCCGAAATCGCGCTCGGCGGCCAACACTTTGAGTTCGCTAACTTTCAGCAATAGTTCGACTTCATCCGGCAACGGGCCGAAGCGATCGCGCAACTCTTGTTTCAATTCGCGCAAGCCGGTTTGATCGGTGATCTGGGCGAGCTTGCGATAGATGTCGATGCGATGTTGAGATTCGCTCACGTACTTCAACGGAATGAACGCGCCGGTTTTTTGCAGTTTCTTTGCTTCGGGTTCTTTTTCTTCGCGGTGCGCGTACGTGCCAACATCGCGTGGGATGTTGATTTCGAAATCTGCCTTTGAACGCACGGTGTGCGAAATCGCTTGTTCACGCGCGCGGTTCTGTTGGACCAGGTCGTCGGCGCTCATGGCGAGGAAGTCCAAACGAACCTGCACCTGGACACGTTGCTGGACTTTTTCGCCCTTCAACGAGCTGACGCTTTGTTTGAGAAGTTGGCAATACAACTCGAAACCAACAGCGGTGATGTGGCCGCTTTGTTGATGGCCTAAAAGATTTCCTGCGCCACGAATTTCGAGATCGCGCATGGCAATTTTGAAGCCGCTGCCGAGGGTCGAATATTGTTTGATGGCGCTGATGCGTTTGCGGGCGTCGCTCAGGAGGCCGGCGTGGCGCGGCAAAAGCAGATACGCGTAGGCCTGGTGTTTGTAGCGGCCGACGCGGCCGCGGAGTTGATAGAGATCGCTCAGGCCAAACCGGTCGGCGCGATCGATGATGATCGTGTTGGCGTTGGGAATATCGAGACCGCTTTCGATGATCGTGGTGGACAGGAGGACGTCGGTTTCGCCATTCACGAATTTCGTCATTACGCCTTCCAGTTCGTCCGCATCCATCTGGCCATGGCCGACGCCGAAACGCGCGTTCGGAATGAGCTTTTGCAAACGTTGCGCAACGGCGTCGATATCGAGCACGCGATTGTGCAAATAGAAAACCTGCCCGCCGCGATTGAGTTCGCGCTGGATGGCGTCGCGGATGATGCGCTCGTCGTATTGAGTGACGATGGTTTCAACCGGCAGACGATCTTGCGGCGGCGTTTCGATCGTGCTCATGTCGCGCGCGCCGGCCAGAGCGAGATAGAGGGTGCGCGGAATTGGTGTGGCGCTGAGGGTCAGGACATCAACGAGCGTGCGGAGGCGCTTAAATTTTTCTTTGTGCAACACGCCGAAGCGTTGCTCTTCATCGATTACAACAAGACCGAGGTCTTTGAAGACAATGTCCTTTTGCAACAGGCGATGAGTCCCGATCACGATGTCCACTGAGCCAGCAGCAATGTCTTTAATGGTTTGCTCCTGTTGGCGACGTGAGCGGTAGCGGGACAGCAAATCTATTCGCACGGGATAATCGGCCATGCGCTCGCGAAAACTATTGAAGTGTTGTTGTGCGAGAACGGTCGTTGGAACAAGGATGGCGACTTGTTTGCCGCTGAGCGCGGATTTGAAAGCGGTGCGAATCGCGACTTCGGTTTTGCCGTAGCCGACATCGCCGCAGATGAGACGGTCCATCGGTTTCGGCGCTTCCATGTCTTTTTTGGCCGCGATGATCGCGCGCATCTGGTCGGGCGTTTCTTCGTAGATGAAGCTGTTTTCGAATTCGAGTTGCCAACCCTTATCGGGCGGGAACGCATGGCCTAGCTGCGACGCACGCGCGGCTTGAATCTGGAGCATCTCAGCCGCGACATCGCGAACCGCAAGCACAGCCTGCGCTTTTGTTTTAGCCCAACGAGCGCCGCCGAGTGTGTTCAACGGCGGACGCACTTTGCCGGCGCCGACATACTTACTGACCAGATGCGCTTCGTTGACCGGGACGTAAAGTTTCGGCGCTGGATTATCCGCATCGCTCGCGGCGTATTCGATGACCAGACATTCTTCGCCGGGTTCATTTAGCTCAGTGATTTTGTCGGTGGTTTTTTGGCCCTGAGCTTTCGGGACGAGTTGCAGGCCCCTGTAGCGACCGATGCCATGTTGCAAATGGACGACGTAATCGCCTTCCTGCAACTCACTGAAATTGATGTCGAGGAGCGATTTGCTCGTTTGTGCGTGCGGCGACTTCAGGCGGCGCGGACGTTGGACTTTGTAACGACCGAAAATCTCCGCATCAGTGACAACGACAACCTTGGCCGGTTCGAAAAGAAAACCGCGCGAGAGTGTGCCAATGTGGACGTGCAAGGTGCCGGTATTGCCAAAACCGTATTCCCACCAAATTTCCTCGAAGCGCTGGCGTTCACCATCGTTGTTGCAAAACACGTGAACAACGTAGTTCTGTCGCGACCAACGATGCAGTTGCGAGAAGAACTCCTTGCGCTGAGCTTCGGCGATGTGCGGTTCGGGCGCGCGGTCACCGATTGGACGAAATACTTCGAGGCTCTGGAAGCGAACTTCTTCTTTCGGCTCGAAATTGAAGTCGTTAGAGAGTTCGGGGAGCGCCTGCATTTGGCTCAACGAAACTTGAGCGAGTTTGCGTAGCGAAAGTTCGTTTTGAAAATCGTCCCACGAAATATAAAACGGATCGTTATCGGGCACTTGCGCCGCGTAGCGTTCGGCGTGTTCATTGATCGACTCGGGATCGCAGATCACAAAAATGGCGTTGCTCGGCAGATAATCGAGCAGGCAGGCGAGCTTGGATTGGTTTTGTTTTAAAATTCCCAGTTCACCGCCCGGTGGCACCAGCACGTCCTGAATCTCCTGATTGGAAATCTGTGTGATGGGATCGAAATAACGCAACGATTCGAGTTCATTGCCGAAAAATTCCAAGCGCACGGGCCATGGACTAGTCAGCGGCCAAAGATCAATGATGCCACCGCGCAGGCTGTGCGTGCCTTTTTGTGTAACCTGCGTTTCGGGTTCGTAGCCTTGTAATTCCAACCACTCGATCAAGTCGAGCATTTCAATTTGCTCACCACGTTTGATGCGGCGGGTGCGTTGGCGCAGCTCGTCCGCGGCAAAGGTGCGCTGCATCAACGCGACGACGTTCGTGACGATCAGCGACCGTTTGGTATTGGTTAACGCCGCCAATGTTTCGAGGCGTTCGCTGATCACATCGGCGTGGGGCAAACGTGATTCGTGAGGCAAAACTTCCCAGGCGGGGAAGAATAAGGGTCGAGGGCCGAGGGTCGAAGGTCGAAGGCTAGAGTCTTCTGTCGGCTCTCGACTTTCGGCCTTCGACTCTCGACCTTGTCCCCACCACGTCTCCAAATCCTGCTGGACGACTTCCTGACGTTTGAGGCCGTCGGTAACTACGACGATAGTGCGTTGGGGAAATAAGTGAGCAAGCAACGCAGCGACAGCAGGCTGACCTCCATCGCTGACGTCGGGAAGAGACAAGACTTCTCCCGACTCCACACGCCGAACCAGGGACTGGACAGCGAGAGTTGACGATAAGACCGGCAACAAAGCGCCGGTCTGCTGCGACCGGCTATTTTCCACTACGAACAAATGTGCCGCACGCAAGGGAACGGTCAAGCGCGCTTCCTTGAGATGTACCGAAGGTGTTGCGAGGTCGGTGTTATCCATCAAAATTTTTCGTTGAAGGTCTATCTAGGTGTATTTAGGTGTATCGCGCTGTTGCTCGCCCGGGCACACCCCGAATGTTTGCGATGGTTCAGAGAATTCGCATTGGCGCGGCATATCTTTAATGTTTTCGATAAAGTGTCAGCGCAGTCACTTGGACAAAGGCTGTCCAAGTGAAAATTTATTATTCGCGACTGAAACGGTTCGTGATTAAGTGTTTGGCATGGCGAATCCCATAATTGTCGCGTTGGATGTTTCCGCGGAGCGTGCGAATCAACTGGTGCAAGAGCTCGCGACCGTGGTGGGGGCGTTCAAGATTGGCAGCACGCTCTTCACCAGCGCGGGGCCGGATTTTGTGCGGAAGGTGCGCGCGACCGGGGCTTCGGTTTTTCTCGATTTAAAATTTCATGACATTCCAAACACAGTGGCGGGCGCAGTCGCTTCAGCGACAACTTTGGATGTGCAGATGATCACGATCCATACGTGCGGTGGAGTCGAGATGATGAAGGCAGCGGAAGATGCAGTGCAAAAAACAGCGCGCGAATTGAATCGCCCTGCCCCGTTGATTTTGGGAGTCACGGTTTTGACGAGCATGGATGATCGCTCGTTGCACGAGGTTGGAGTGCCGCTTTCGGCGGAGGATCAAGTTTTGCATCTCGCTGGATTAGCAATGAAGAGCGGGCTGCGCGGTTTGGTCTGTTCACCTTTGGAAGTGTCAAAGCTTCGGTCAGTGATTCCGAAAATCGATGCAGCTCGTTACGCCAGGGATCCGCCTCGGTGACGAAAAGGCTGACGATCAGAAGCGCACTTTGTCACCCAAGGAAGCGTTGGGCGCAGGCGCAAACTGGCTGGTGATCGGACGTCCGATTTACGCGGCAACAAATCCACGTCAAGCCGCAGAAAAGATTTTGCAAACGCTTTAAGAGAGTCGCTTCTCCCAATAAGGCTTCATTGGATGTTTGATTGCCACGCTTCAACCTGAGCGAATTGCCTAGGGAAAATACAGCCGGACGCGAATTGTGAAAAACAGAGTTGGCTGGAACGTGGGCTTAGCTCGCGGACTCGACGCCCGGCATCTTCGGGATCGCCAGCTAAGGGAATGAAAGGACACTCAATGAATAGTAAACGCGCTCTCCTCCCGCTGACCGTGGGAATGCTTTTAACTGTCGCGACGATTTTCACGCTTGCACAAACCGCACCAGCACCAGCACCTGCGCAACCTGCGGCTCAACCAGCCGGAGCTCAGCCAGCTCCCGCTCAACCTGCAGCTGCGGCACAACCAGCTGCTGCGCCACAACCAGCCGCGGCACCACAACAACCTGCTACCGCTGCAGAGCCGGCTGGTGCCGCACAACCGGCCGCTGCGGCGGCCCAAACAAACGCCGCCCCGGCAGCCGCCGCAGCAGCACCACCCGCGCAGGGGGCCCAACGCAGTGCGACCGAACTTGAACAACTCGCTGCGCCCATCGCGCTTTATCCCGACAAGCTCATCGCCACCATCCTGCCGGCATCCGCTTATCCCCTGGAAGTTGTTGAGGCGGCGCGCTTCGTGAGTGACTCAAACAACGTCGCAAAAATCGACGAACAACAATGGAGCGCCCAAGTCAAAGAAGTCGCTCGCATTCCTGAAGTCATTACACAAATGGATAAAAACATTGCCTGGACGCGCAACCTGGGCGACGCGTTCATCAACCAGCCGAAGGAATTGATGGATGCCATCCAAACGTTGCGTGTAAAGGCCCAGCAGTCTGGCGCTCTTAAAACCACGCCGCAGCAAACCGTAAACGCCGCCCCGGAAGTCGTTACTAACATTGTCGAGCAACAACCGGTAATCGTGACGAATGAAGTTGTCACGATCGAACCAGCCCAACCCGATGTTGTTTACGTTCCTCAATATAATCCGACGGTGGTTTATCCCGACACTCCAGTCGCGTACCCTGGTTACGCGTATCCACCGGCGCCCGCTTACTATCCTGGAGCGGCTGTCGCTGGCAGCTTGCTCACGTTCGGAGCCGGCATGGCGGTGGGCGCGGCGGTTTGGGGCAACGATTGCGACTGGGGCGGCGGTGGTTGTTGGAGTGGCGGGGACGTAAATGTTAACCGCAACGTGAACGTGAATAATGTTAACGGCGCTAACGTTAACCGTGGGAATGTTAACGGCGCCAATATCAACAACGCCAATCGTCAAAAATGGCAGCCCGATCAAGCCCGCCTCCAAAATTCCGGAGCAAATATGGCGGGCGCTGAGAACCGCGCTGCACGTGGATACGGCACAGGCCAGGCCGGAGCCAACCGCTCGGAAGCCGTAGCTAATGCCAGCCGCCAAGCAGGAGCGGAACAAAGGGCTGCAGCGGCGCGTAATCCAAGCCAAGCGGGACAATACGGCGGCGAGCGGGCGCAGGGCGCAGGCCAACAGCGACAAGCAGGTGCCGCGGGCCAGCAAAGACAAGCAGCCGCAGGAGGACAGCAAAGGCAAACAGGAGCCGCAGCGCAACAGAGGCAGGCAGCAGGCGGAGGACAACAGGGACAAGCGCGCCAACAAGCTGCTAATCGGACCGGCGGTGCTCAGGCCAGTGGCGCTCAGAAAAGTGCGTTCAGTGGCTCTGGCAACGCAGCTGCCACGCGACAAGCAAGCGCTCGAGGGTCCAGCAGTCGAGCTTCTTCGGCAGGCGCAGCTGGAGGAGGAGGCGCAGCCCGCAGTGGTGGAGGTGGTGGTGGATCCCGTGGTGGCGGAGGCGGTGGAGGATCCCGTGGCGGCGGCGGAGGAGGAGGACGCCGTCGTTAAAAACGGCCACATCGTATGAAACCTGAGCCAATGGAATTTTTATGAATGCTATCTCTCCTAATTCAAAAGTTATCAATCGTTTCGCACTGTCACCGCTGTTGTTAGCGACTGTCCTTTGGGCATCACCAACTATGCACATGAACGGGGCAACAGCCGGCAAGACTTTCGCTTCTCCCGATGACGCTGTGAGGGCGCTTGCCACAGCGGTGGAGAACCGGGACAGCAACGCGTTAGCAAATATTTTCGGCCCGAACTTCAAGGAAATCGAGTCACCCGATCCCGTTCAGACAAAAGAAGAGCTCGAGACGCTGAACGAACGCCTCAAGGAAGGAACGCGACTCGAGCGCAATGGCAACAACCAATACACCGTCGATATCGGCCGGGATCAGTGGCCCTTTGCCGTTCCGATTGTTCAACAGAGAGGCTCGTGGTTTTTTGACACGGACGCCGGCAAAGAGGAAGTGATCAACCGCCGCATCGGCCGCAACGAACTCGACGCACTCAAAAGTGTTCGGGCTTATAACGATGCGCAGCGCGCATACGCCAGCAAAGATCGCAACGGCGACCAGGTGCTCCAGTACGCTCAAAAATTCGTCAGCTCACCGGGAAAGAAAGATGGCCTCTACTGGTCACAGGATCTAGGCGGTGAAGAAAGCCCGCTCGGTCCGCTTTTCGTCCAGGCACATGGCGAAGGATATTCCATTAAAAGAACATCCCAAAACGCAAACAGCGGTCAGTCTCGTGAACCGTTCCACGGCTACTACTTCAAGATTCTTAACCGTCAGGGCAAGAGCGCTCCAGGCGGCGCCTATGACTACATCATCAACGGGCACATGATTGGTGGCTTTGCCCTCGTGGCGTGGCCTGCAGATTACGGCGAGACAGGTGTCATGACCTTTATCATCAACCAGCAGGGCAAAGTTTATCAAAAGGACCTTGGAAAAAATACCGAATCGATTGCCGAGAAAATGAAAGCCTACGATCCTGATTCGAGTTGGACGCGTTCACCTGAATAATCGTTCTGCGGCGAAAAGACATTCTACGAGGTGGGCGGCCTCGGACATGAGCAAGTTAGACCCAGGAATCATCGATTTCGGCACCGGCGAAAAACTGGCGTTTGAGCGCACCCGGCTCGCTTACGAGCGCACCATGATGGCGTGGATCCGAACGGCCACCGCGCTCATCGCATTTGGCTTCGGCATGTACAAACTCTTTCAAATTATACCGCTCGCGACGGGCTTGAAGCCGGGGCAACACGTGGTCAGCCCTCGCGCGATTGCATTCTTGCTGGCCTTCCTGGGCGACCTTTCGCTCTTGTTTGCTGCTTTTCAACATCGAATCAACCTTCAACGGATGCGCGCGCTCGGGTTAAGAGTTCCTTATTCGTTCGCTTCACTCCTCGCCACTTTTTTGGCGATTCTCGGAATTGTCGTGCTGCTGATGGTGCTTCTCCGAATTTAACAGCACTCGTGATGAAAACTTAGGGATTCGCGGCCAGCCAGAAGCGGATGGCGGTTGCTTGTGGGTTATGAGGGTCCGCCTGTAGCACGCGCAGGTAATGGTCGCGCGCGAGTTTCGGCTGGTCAAGAGATTGCGCGTAAAGCGTCGCCAACAGCAGGTTCGCTTTCGCGTCGATCGGATTTTGTTGGAGAAGTTTTTCAAGTTCGTCAGCGGCGTCTTGCGGATATTTGGCTTTCTGCAAGGACCAGGCGAACGCATACCGGGCGTCGGTTGATTGCGGGTTGATGGCGAGGGCCTGCTCAAAAAATTGCAAGGAAGCCGGATAGTCGAAGACTTGTTGTTGCGTTACTCCTAATAGATATGCCGCGTCGAAATTCGCAGGGTCACTGATCGATGCGTTGCGATAGGCAAGAATCGCGTCCGAAAAATGTGACTGGCGACGGGCGGCACTACCTTGAGCGACAAATTGGGCCGCCGATTGCGTGTTCCCCGCCGCGGGCTTCGCAGGCGATAAATATTTGTAACGTGCGATGGCCGGTTTAGGTGGCAAGGGTGTCATAACCGACGGCGTCGCGGCGACCACCGGTTTAGGCTCGGGAAGCGGAGTTTCTTTGATGACTTCAGGCGCGGGCTCTGACGCTTCTTTTGTTTTGTTCTTTTTGCCGAACCAGCTGACTGGATTCAGCTTTTTCAAGATGCCGTTTTTCTTTTCCATTTTGGGCTCAAGCGGCTGCAGCGTCACCGCACGCGGAGCAGTCACAGCCGGCAACGCAGGCTGCGGAATCGCAGGTGCAGCAACATCCTGGGCGACCTTTGGACTGGCTGTGTCGCTGACTTGGGCGACTTCCAGTGGAGCAGAGGTTGCACTCGAAACCGGCGACGTGGTTTGCTTTGTCACAGCAGCGGTTGCCGGTGGTTTTGCGGCTGTGTCAGGCTGTTGTCGTGGTGATTGGAATGCAACCGGTGCCACCGCATTTTGAACTGGCGCAGAAACACTCGGGGAATTGGTTTTTACAGGTGCGCTGGCAACCTGTGTTGGCCCTGTTTTCGGCTGCGGCGTCGGAGCGGGATTGGCGGCAACCACAGGCGTCGGAGCTGCAAGAACCGGCTTCGGCGCGGGCGTCGCTACAACGGGCGGGGCAAATTCGCGTTCCAAGCTTTTCACGACCGGTTCAATTTCGCCCGCGTTTTCTGGAGTCGGCTTGAGCGCGAGGTAGTCGCGGTATTTCTGCAGCGCTAGCCTATGGTCGTGTTGGTATTGGTGCGCAACGATCGCCAGGTTCAGAATGGCTGGGCCGTAGTTCGGATCGAGTTGGAGGGCGGAGTTGAATTCTTTTTGCGCATCCAGCGGGCGATTGCGCTGGAGATGAACGACGCCGAGGGCGTTATCAATTTCGGCGCTCGGCTGCAGAGTGCGCGCGCTCTCAAAACATTTTTTGGCGTTGTCGAGTCTGCGTTGCTTTTCCACGCCGGCGATTTTTGTCGACCAATGGAGGTGCGCGGTGCCGAGTTTGGTAAAGCCTTCAGGATCGTTCGGACGCAGCGTCACATAGGTCACCAGCAAATCGACCGCAGCTGGATAGTTTTTTTGTTCCAGTTGCAGGACGCCCATGTTGTAGTCGGCTTCCACCAAATTGCGGTCGAGCCTCAGCGCCTGTTGATACGCCTTGAGCGCGGGAGCGGGTTGACCGGCATTTTGATACGCCAGGCCGAGGAAGTTCCAGGCTTGCGCCTGCACCGGCGCGGGATCTTTGGCCAGTTGGCCCGTGGCGGCCTCGAGTTTTTCGATTGCGCCTTGATAATCGCCGTTGCGCAGGAGTTTCTCTCCTTTGATGACGTTGCGTGGGCCAGCCGGGCCGCAGGCGGTCAGGAAAATTGAAAGAGAGGAAATCAGGACGAACGAGGACAGGTTTGGCCCCCGTTTTTTAATGGTCACCATGCACGAGCGTGTTAGCATCGCGGGCTGACGGTGTCAAGATACGGACGCTTAAAACCCGCGAAAACATTGATATTGCGCACGGTTGATGGTTCCGAACAAATTGGCAGGCCACTTCGTCTGAATGACGGTTTCAATCGTGAATAGATTGCTTTGTTTTTTATGTTGCGCGTTGTGCTTCAGCGCACGCGCGCAGTTGACCGCGCCCGGAAAAGAGGCGCGCGTGGTGATGGTGGAGGATGCGCGCGCGACGACGGCGTTCGAACCGGATCAGAATCTCGTCCGAACAATGGTCGAGCGCGGCATTCTGCGCTTCACCGGGAAAACCAGCAGCGCGATGGCGTGGCGAAGTTTGGTTTCAACCCAGGACGTCATCGGCATCAAGGTCTTTTCGACACCAGGGCCCAACAGTGGAACGAGACCCTCAGTCGTGGGCGCGGTGGTCGAAGAACTTTTAGCAGCGGGCATGAAGCCCACGAATATCGTTATTTGGGATAAGCACCTTTTGGACCTGCGCCTCGCCGGGTTTGATACGTTGGCCCACAAATACCATGTCCGGCTCGCCGGCGCCGCTGAGGCCGGTTACGATCCGAATGTTTTCGTCGAAAAGTCCATCATCGGCAATCTGGTGTGGGGCGACCTAGAGTTCGGCCATGAAGGGCCAACCGTCGGAAGGAAATCCTTCGTGACGAAATTGCTCACGCATGACGTGACGAAGATCATCAACATTCCCCCTTTATTAAATCACAACATGGCAGGCGTCAGTGGCGCGCTTTACAGCCTCGCGATGGGCAGCACGGATAATTCCATCCGGTTTGAGTCGCGCGCCGATCGACTGTTCACCGCTGTGCCGGATATTTACAATCTGACAAACCTGTTCGATCACGTGGCCATCAACATTACCGACGCGTTAATTGGACAATACAAAGGCGAGCAGGAGACCAAGCTGCACTACGCCGTCGAACTGAATCAGATTTGGTTCAGCAAAGATGCGGTTGCCTTGGATGTCCTCGCGCTGACGGAGTTGGAACGAGAACGCCAGGCCAACGGCGCGACCTCACCGCCCTCTGCGATGGAGCTTTATCAAAATGCGACATGGGTGGAGTTGGGCATCAGCGATCCGAAACGGATTAAGGTCGAGATGTTTAAGGCGAACAAAAACTAGTTAAGCGCATGCACACAAATTGGATCATTCTTGGATTGTTGATCGCGGGCGCGGGCGCAGCTGTCCGGCAACGAAAAAGGTTTGCATGGCTTCGAGAACTAACGGGGTGGCAAAAGGCGTTTGGCGTTCTGGCGCTCGTCACATCGGTCATCATCATGGCGAATCCGGAATTTATTTGTTTAGGATTGCTCGGCGACACGGCCTTTTTCGATTTGTTGGTTCTGGCGCTGAGCTTGCAGATGCACGGTATTGCGTCGGGGCTTTGGCGGAGGGCGGTGAGCATTTTTGGGCGCAGCTTGCGCCGCCTGGCCATTCCAAGTCCGGGTCTGCTTTATTTGATGTGCATTTGGACGTTCGTCATTGTGACCGCTTCAAATGCAATTCAGAAACTGCTCACCCGCATCTCGTAAATTGTGAAAATGTTTCAGGGCTATCGTGCCATCAGCCCAACGACTCCCGGTCGCGCACTACAAGTTTTGACAGATAGCTACTTCACTGTAAAATAATCACCGCCCAGCCATCTGGCTCGGGTCCTTGTTCTTTGACAATCAGCAGTTTAAACCGGTGCCGGTTGGCAAACGTTGTAGCCGTTTAATCTGCTACGAGTTGCAACTTGTAGCTGATTGTAGTTACTAGTAGCAACATTCCCGAAGGTTTTTTGCTCCATCAGGCGATCACGCCCAATTTAACCTTAATGTCTTGGTGGTCTGGCGGTTAGCCGAAGTAGGCTCCAGATTCGCGTGAAGCTTTCGGCAGGGAAGCCCATGGCTTTCTTTAGTTGATAGTCGCGCTCAAGGACGTTCGGATGCTTGTCCCATTTTTTCTGCGTTTCTTTGTCGAGGAAACCGCGCAAGCGACCCCAGTAGCCTGAAACGGGAACGGGGAAATCGGTGCCAAAGACAATCCGTGATGCGATCGGTTCTGTAATGCACTCGGGAATGTGTTTGCCGCGCAACGGAACGTTCATCGCGCTGTTGTCGCCGTAAAGGTTTGTGTGCTGCTTCATCATTTCGGCCAACACGGGAAAATAGTCGGGATCGGTCAACCCGCTCTTGGTCGCACAATGCGCGGCAATGATGGTGACACCACATTCGAGCGGCAAGCGCAGGATACGCGGGTCGGAATATTTTTTATTGATGACACGCACGGTATGTTCGCCGCCAGTGTGGGCGAGCAAAGGCAATCGATGATGGGCCATGCGGTCCCAGAATTTTTTGTAACGCAAATTGTTGCAGTCGATATTGTGGCAGTTGGGCAGGCATTTCATCATGACCGCGCCGGCTTCGATACAGCGGTCGAGTTCGTCGATCGCATCGAGTCGTGCGGGATGGATGGAGACGGCGGGGAGAAATTCATTGTGTTCGCGAGAGAGTTTCAGAACGTAATCGTTCGGCACATAGAAAGTGCCCGCGCCTTTTATCACAGCGCCGTTTTCATTGTAGACGTTGTCTTGCGCGAGGATCACTGTGGAACGAATCGAGGAAGTTCGAAGCATGCCGAGCACGTTGTCCACATACGCTTGGTCGAAATCGGACGAGTCGAGTCCGGCGGTAAGCCCGATGTGTTTGAGCATGAAGCCGGCAAGCACGCGATGCGGACCACTGACGTTGACCCAACAACCGGAGCCGCTCAGTCCGTTGCCCACGATGTGGAGATGCATGTCGATGGGTTGGTTGTGGGTTGAGTTGTCCATTGTTTTTGTTCGGTTTTCGCGCAATACAGGTGATTAACAACGAACTGTTTACCGAATGCTTTCGCGTAATACCGTCCTACTGGACAGATGACACGCATCAATGTCTATTTATCTTTTCGTTGACGGTAGTCGCTCCGCCGTTAACATCACCACGATTTTTTGATTTAGAAAGAAATACTATGGCAACTAAAGTAGCAATCAATGGATTCGGACGCATCGGTCGTCTCGTTTTCCGCGCACTGTCTGAAAAAGGCCTCATCGGCAAAGATATCGAAGTCGTCGCAGTCGGCGACGTCGTTCCAGCGGATAACCTCGCGTATCTGCTCAAATACGATTCCACTCAAGGCCGTTTCCAAGGCGGCGAAGTCTCGTCGAAGAAATCAGCCCCGGACAAACTCGAAGACGATGTATTAGTCGTGAACGGCAAGGAAATCAAAGTCGTCAGCGCCAAGACGCCCGCTGAATTGCCGTGGAAAGCGCTCGGGGTCGAACTCGTGATCGAATCAACCGGTTTGTTCACTGAAGCCGAGAAGGCCAAGGGCCATATCACCGCAGGCGCCAAGAAGGTCATTATTTCGGCTCCCGCGAAAGGTGAAGACGTCACTCTCGTGATGGGCGTCAACCAGGACAAATACGATCCGGCCCAGCACAATATTATTTCCAACGCTTCATGCACCACGAACTGCCTCGCACCGCTGGTGCACGTGTTGTTGAAGGAAGGTTTCGGCATCGAAGAAGGTCTGATGACTACCATTCATGCTTACACCGCGACGCAGAAAACCGTCGACGGCCCAAGTAAGAAAGACTGGAAAGGCGGACGTACCGCAGCGATTAACATTATTCCGTCGACGACTGGTGCAGCCAAGGCTGTCGCGTTGGTTTGCCCCGAAGTCAAAGGCAAGTTGACCGGCATGGCGTTCCGCGTGCCGACGCCGACCGTTTCGTGTGTAGATCTCACTGTGAAAACGACGAAGGACACCAGCTACGCTGAAATCGCGGAAGCCATGAAGCGTGCGAGTCAGACGTATTTGAAGGGTGTTCTTGAATACACGGAAGACGAAGTCGTCAGCACCGATTTCACCCATTCGTCTTCGTCATCAATCTTTGACAAAGGCTCGGGTATCGAATTGAACAAGCGCTTTTTCAAATTGGTCAGCTGGTACGACAACGAATGGGGCTATAGCTGCCGTGTGGCAGACCTCGTTCGTTTCATTCTGAGCAAAGGACTTTAGTTGCGAATCATCGGCGGCAATGCGGCTGGAACGATTTTGAAGGTCCCAAAAGGCTTCGACGTCCGGCCCACGCCCGATCTGGTTCGACAAGCGATCTTCAACAGCCTCGGCGACCGCGTCGTCGGGGCTGTTGTGCTTGAAGTCTTCGCCGGGACCGGAGCGCTCAGTCTGGAGTGTCTAAGCCGCGGCGCAAAACACGCCACGTGCGTCGAGAAATCTTCGCGGCACGCCCAGTTCATCGAACAGAACATCGACCTCACGCGCCTGGAACGGCACGCCGTCGATATCCGCGTGCAAGATGCATTCGTGGCGATGTCACAATTGGTGTCGAGCGGTCAGAAGTTCGATCTGATCCTCGCTGACCCACCGTACGGCGAAAAGAATGTCGGGAAACGCTCAGAATCCTTTGCCCAAAAAATGTTGGATGTGCCGGATTTGCCCTCGCTACTCAACGAAGGCGGGTTATTCGTCCTGGGTCACACTAAACGTGACACATTGAGCCTGCCGGATTATTGGGTTGAACGGAAAATGCTGAAGCACGGGGACACTGTGATGCGGTTTTTGAAGCGACACACGGCTTGATGCCTTCGGCTGGCTGTGTTCAGCTTGTGGCAACGTTCCTATGAGAATGATTGCCTTTACCACGGTTCTTGTGATGTTTTGCAACATGACAACGTTTGGAGCAGCCGATCCGAATCTTCAACGTGTTCTCGATAAGGCCGTCCAGAATACGTTCCATAAATTCAAAGATCTACACACGAACGAACTCGCGGCGACGTTGATTGACTTGCGCGATTCGGAGAAGCCGACGACTGCGAGTTTTCGTGGGGATGTGCAGATTTATCCGGCGAGTGTGATCAAATTGTTCTATCTGGCGGCAATTCATCGCTGGATGGAGGACGGCAAAGCGCAGGACACGCCGGAGCTCCGGCGAGCGATGAAGGATATGATTGTGGATTCCTTGAATGAGGCGACGGGATTGGTTGTTGATACGCTAACGGAAACGACCAGTGGGCCGGAGATGACGGAGAGCGCGCTGAAGGAATGGTGGGACAAGCGCAACGCGGTGAATCGATTTTTTACGACGCTCGGTTACACCAACATCAACGCCAGCAAGAAGCCTTGGTGCGAAGGGCCATATGGACGGGAGATTCAGGCGACGAAGGCGTTTGAGCCGAGACGGAACGCTTTAACGACCGACGCGACGGCTCGGCTGATGTCAGAGATTGTCACGCACAATATCGTAACGCCTGCGCGATGCGATCAGATGCTGGAGTTGTTGCACCGCGATCCTGTTTCGAAGGACACCAGCAGCGATAGTCAGGCACGCGGATTTACGGGGCTCGCTTTGCCATCCGGTTCGAAGTTGTGGTCGAAAGCGGGTTGGACAAGCGAAACGAGACACGACTGCGCTTATGTCGAGTTGCCGAACGGAGGGAAGTTTGTGCTGGTCGTGTTCACAGTTGGTCACGCGAGCGAGAAGCAAATTATTCCAACCGTCGCGCGTGAAGTAATTGCCGAGTTCAAGAAATAAACGGCAAGGGCGATTTTGCGAACGGCTAAGAATGCGCTGCTTGCGACGTCAAACGCCGGCGGGCTATCCACGTGTTTAACTGATCGAGCACGACTGCCAGCACCACGACCGCGCCGATAATGATCTGGCTGTAATTCTGGTCGATGTTGAGAATGACAATCCCGCTGTTGATCATTTGAATCAGTAACGCACCGAGCAGTGCGCCCAAGGCCGAGCCGCGCCCACCCGCTAGACTGGCGCCACCAACTACTGCAGCGGCAATGACATTCAGTTCGTATCCTTGTCCATCACCGGACGTTGCAGCGCCATAATAACCGAGTGCGAGCAAGGCCGAAATGCCAGCGACCAGCCCGGAAAAGAAATAGACGCTCAGTTTAACGCGCTCTACCTGGATACCGCTGTAACGGCTGGCCAATTCGTTGCCTCCGATGGCGTAGATTCTCCGACCTGCCGCCATCCGGCTTAGGTAAGTTGCACCCAGGAGTGTCACGATCACCATCACGAGCATTGGTGTCACGCTCAGCCCATTGACGTTCCACAACACGAAGTCGCGAAATCCGGCAGGAAAGCCGCCGATGGATTGTCCCTGGGTGATCACGAAAGCAATTCCGCGAAAAATGGCCATGGTCCCAAGGGTGATGATGAACGGATGCACTTTTAGGAGAACGATCATAGAGCCGTTCAGCAGCCCACAGAATGTTGCGACACAAATGCACGTCGCAACTCCGAGGAGAACCTGCGCAACCGTGGACGTGGCGTTCACTTCAGGTCCGAACCGGTGGAACACCATCGCGCCGAGGACAGACGCCAAGGCGTAAATCGCACCGACGGACAAATCGATGCCGCCGGAGATAATCACGAACGTTGCGCCGACCGACATGATTGCGATGAAGCTCGTATCTTTGGCGAGTTGCGCGAGATTTCGTACGTTCAGGAATTTGTTCTGTTTTTCGACGATGGGCGTGCGCTCGCCCGATTCACTGGTTTTAAAACCAACAACGCGCGGAACGGTCCCGCCGAAAACGGTCAGCAGAATCGCAAGCAGGAGGATGACCACCACCAAACCGCTTTCCTGCGCACGAAGCGCGGCGCGGACTGGGTTCCAGCTTGCAGTCTTGTTCATGAGGCGAACAATTGCCGAAGCGTGTTTGCGAGGTCTTGCCGCGTCGAACGACGTTCCGCAATGGCAATCATCACATCGTAAATCAGCATTGAATCACCTGAAATCGACACGCCATTTCCGGTCAGGAATTCGAGAGCAGAGGCAACACCTGTCCGTTTGTTGCCGTCAAGGTAAGCTTGCGCTTGTGCTATGTGAAATGCGTAAGCGGCAGCGATTTCAAATAGATCACCCTCACCATAGAGATAAACATTTTGGGGATGGTAAATTGCTGATTCGAGAGCGTTTCGGTCGCGAATTCCCAAAGTCCCACCAAATTCAGCAATCGATTTCTGATGAATTTTGTCGACCTGATAGGAACTTAAAAAAAACGGGACGCTCACTTGGCCAGTTTTTTCAGAAGCGGAGCGTGTTTGGAAAAGACCTCTTGCTGAGCGCGTTCAAAATCGCTGTCGCTCATGTACCGGATTTCCTTGCCCGGCCCCTCGGGTGCGCTGGGTTTTAGCTTGGCAACATACTGGACGATCACGGCTCTTTCGTTTTCAGGCAACGCTTCGATTTGGGCGATGATTTCCCGTGCGCTCATTAATGGAATTTACACTTGATTGAACCCCTAAGGCAAGGCGCCAACCTGCGTATCACGGTCACTTGTGAAGCCGGAACCCTCCTGTAGATTACACTTAAGAGGTAGATGTGGAGAAAATTACTTATGCAGCGCTCGGTTCGTTGGGCGAGGAGTTTCATCGGCAGTTTGATGCCGCGCTTGATCGGATCGCGAATGATTTTGGCCGAACACATGTGTTGCGTATTGCAGGCAAAGCGCTCAAAGGACGGCCCACATTCATCGATGTTTCGCCGTCGAACAATCGGGTCGTCCTTGGAACGTTTCAAAATGCAACCCGGGCGGATACTGCCAACATCATCGCCGCGGCGACGAAAGCGTTCCCGTCCTGGCGCGACTTAGGTTGGCGTAAACGGGTGGAGCTGTTGCGCAAAGCCGCCGATCTCATGACGCAACGGCAGTTTGATTATGCTGCGTGGTTGGTTTTGGAGGTTGGCAAAAATCGGTTCGAGGCGATTGCTGAGGTGTCGGAGGCGATTGATCTGATCCTCTATTACTGTGCGCAGATCGAAGAGCATGGAGGTTACGAAATACAAATGTCGGGGTCGGGCAAGGAGCGGACGAAGAGTGTTTTAAAGCCATACGGAGCCTGGGCCGTGATTGCGCCGTTCAACTTCCCCCTCGCGCTTGGCACTGGCATGGCAGCAGGCGCGTTGATCGCGGGCAACACTGTCGTTTTCAAACCTGCGTCTGCGACCCCAATGTCTGGAGTATTGCTGGCGGAATGCATGCGTGACGCGGGATTGCCCGAAGGCGTGTTCAATCTGGTAACAGGCGCGGGCAATGTCGTCGGTGAGGAAATTGTCGCCAACGTGAATATCGAAGGATTGATTTTCACTGGCTCGCGCGCGGTTGGGTTGCAGATTCTCCGTCGGTTTGGGAACGGCGTGCCAAAACCGTGCATCGTGGAAATGGGCGGCAAAAATCCGGCAATCATTATGCCGTCGGCTGACTTGGACGATGCGGTTGAAGGCGTGGTGCGCTCTGCTTTTGGAATGGGCGGACAAAAGTGTTCGGCCTGTTCGCGACTTTATTTGCATAAATCGATTTACCGGCAATTCATGGGTTTGCTGGTGGAGAAAGCGCAGGCACTCAAGATTGCGAATCCGTCTAACCGCGACACCTTTCTCGGCCCGCTCATCAATCATGATGCTTTCAAAAAATACGATCGGGCGGTGAGGACCGGAAAAAAGGAAGGGCGTCTCGTTTATGGGGGGGCACGCATGAAGGGCCGGGCTTATGCTCATGCCTGTTATGTGCAACCGACAATTTTTGATCGACTGCCTCGGCAATCGGTCATGTTTCGCGAGGAGTTTTTTGCGCCGATCCTGGCGGTGCGCGAAATAGCGTCGTTGGACGAGGCGATCCAACTTTCGAACGATACGGTCTACGGATTGACGGCGGGCATTTTCACTCGAGACGAGGCTGAACGAGACAAGTTTTTTGCTGGAATCGAAGCGGGCGTTCTCTATTGCAATCGCCGCGGTGGCGCGACCACCGGCGCATGGCCGGGCGTGCAGTCTTTCGGTGGGTGGAAGAGTTCGGGGTCATCCGGCAAAAGCGCATTGGGACCTTACTACGTTTCGCAGTTTTTGCGCGAGCAAAGCCAAACTGGGATTGAGAAGTAATGATGAATTGTTTGCGGTGACGACAAAGTGACTTGCGGACTGTCAACTTCAATTTAAATTGGCTCGAACAATAACCAAATCATCTAATGCCGCAAAAGACACGCATGTCGGTCAATTCGAGCAATGTCCTTTCCGTCATTATGGGCGGAGGACAAGGCACGAGACTTTTTCCGCTCACTCGCGACCGCAGTAAACCGGCAGTGCCACTCGGCGGTAAATATCGCTTGGTTGATATTCCCATTTCCAACTGCATCAACTCGGGGCTGAAGCGCGTTTATTTGCTGACGCAATTTAATTCAGCCTCGCTGCACCGGCACATTTCGCAGTCGTATAAGTTCGACCAGTTTTCCGGCGGGTTCGTCGAAATCCTGGCGGCAGAGCAAACCTTCTCGGACACGTCCTGGTATCAAGGGACAGCCGACGCGGTTCGTAAGAACCTGGTTCACTTTCTGAACCACGATTTCGATTACCTGCTAATTCTAAGCGGCGACCAACTTTATCGCATGGATTTCCGGCGCATTATCGCCGAACACACTGAAAGCGGCGCGGACCTGACAATTGCCACGATCCCAGTGGCACGGGAAGAGGCGCAGGCACTTGGGATAATGCAGATCGATACGAATTTCAAAATCACGCGCTTTGTCGAAAAGCCGAAGGAACCGGCTGCGCTCGATTCGTTGAAAATGGACCGCAGCTTATACGAAGCCTGCGGCATCACCGAGGATAGTGAATTTTTCCTCGCCTCGATGGGTATTTACCTTTTCAACCGTGAGGTGCTCTTAAGGTTGTTGGACAATTCGCACACCGAT
This sequence comes from uncultured Verrucomicrobiae bacterium, assembly GCA_963702845.1. GTDB lineage: Bacteria > Verrucomicrobiota > Verrucomicrobiia > Limisphaerales > Palsa-1400 > JAICXV01. Next base: position 4,604,916 of record OY969763.1, read on the forward strand.
TTCGGAAAACACATCATCCCGGGAGCCATCAACACGCACCAGGTTTACGCAAGCGTTTTCCGCGGTTACTGGGAAGATATCGGGACAATCCGTTCGTTTTTCGAAGCGAACCTCGACCTCGTGACGGAATTACCGCGCTTTAACTTCTTCGACATGAGCGCGCCAATTTTCACGCGTCCACGTTTTCTGCCGGCATCGAAAATCAATGGTGCGGAAATCAATCATGCCACGGTTTCTGACGGTTGCATTTTGAATCGGTGCAAGATCAACCACACGATCGTCGGAGTGCGCAGCATCATCCAGGAAGGTTGCGACCTCAATCGCGCCATCCTGCTCGGCTGCGATTACTACGAATCCGAAGCGTCGATCAAACAATACGAATCGCGCGGTTTGCCGCGAATTGGTATTGGTCGCAACACGCACATCGAGAATGCGATTGTCGACAAGAACGCGCGCATCGGCGACAACTGCTTCATATCGCCAGTCGGCAAGCCGGAGCACGCCGATCACCCGTTGTATTATGTTCGTGACGGTATCGTCATCATTCCGAAAAACGGAATCATTCCGCACGGCACGACGATCTGACGTGTAGCCCGAAGCATTCCGCATCTTCAAAACGGCGGCTACAATTGTGAATTTGACAGCGGCGTGCGACGTCAGTTGAGAACCACATGAACTCAGCGCTTAAGGTTTTCTATCTCTGTTGCGCCCTGACTTCCGCGGCGCACGGAGCTTCAAAGCTCGATTATTCGGACGTCAGCAAGCCGGAATTCTTTCCGATCATGACGTGGGATCCGCAGCATGGATGGACGAAGCCGTTCACGAACAACCCGGCCAATGGCTTGGACGCAATCGCCGAATGCAATTTCAACGTCGCCGGTTTTGTTTTTCCAAAGGACCTCCCAAAATGCAAAAAGCTGGGACTCGGCGGCATCCTGCTGCCGTCTGATAATGATTTCACCAATTTCGAGTATTTCCGGAACTGGTCGAAAATGTCGGACGCGGAGATCGATGGGCGCATCAAAAAACTGGTGCATCAGGCTGGATCAAACCCAGCGTTCAAAGGAATCTTCATCGTCGATGAACCTCACGTGCGCGAGTTTGGTGGTTTAGCCAAGGCGGTCGCCGCAGTGAAGAAATACGCGCCCGGCAAGCTCGCTTATATCAATCTGTTTCCCGATTACGCGACGTTAGGCGCACCGGATCGTTCGCAACTCGGGACTGAGAGCTACTCGGAATATCTCGAACGCTTCGTCAATGAAGTTCATCCGCAGGTCATCAGCTATGATAATTATATGGTGGAGTTTTCGAATGACCTGAAAGACTCCGCGGCAGCGGCCAGCTATTATCGCAATCTCCTCGAGGTGCGACGCGTTGGGCAGAAGTATCACCTGCCGTTCATGAATATCGTTACATCGAACCAGATCCGGCCAAATACGACGATTCCCTCGCCACAGAATCTTTTGTTTCAGGCTTACACCACGCTTGCGGCCGGTTATCGCGGCGTGACGTGGTACACTTTCTACGCACGCGGTTATCACTATGCGCCGATCGGGAACGACGGAAACCGAACCCTCACTTACGAATACCTGAAAGAAGTGAATCGGCAGGTTGCAACGCTTGCGCCGATTTTGTGCCGCTTGGATTCGACCGGAGTTTTCTTCACCAAACCCGCACCTGTTGATACGTTGCCATCGCTGCCGGGCAAAGTAATCGATTCGATTTCCTCACCGACGCCAGTGATGATTGGCGAGTTTAAGGGAGCAAGTGGCGAATCGTATGCAATGGTTGTAAATCTCAGTATCGGAAATACAGCGCAATTGAAGATCAAAGCAATTGACGGAAAGAGTTTCTCCCTGATTTCCGCATCCGATCAATCGACGTCCAATTACGACAAGGAAAACGGGCTGTTCCTCAACGCCGGTCAAGGAATGTTGCTTAAAATCGATTAGACGTTACTGCAACGCGCCGCTGCCTTCGATTGGCCAGCGGTCGATCACCTTGCCGCCACGATGTGCAATGAACTCGCGATATAAGTTGCTGGTTGTGCAACCGTGGGAAGGAATGATTTCGATGCGATCGCCTACACGAACCTTTTCACCCGCGTTTTCCGGCAATTGAATCGTGCCGTGCTCTTCGGAATTGAGGCTAAGAATTTTTGAGTCCGGAATGGTTTTTACGCGCGGCGGGCCCCACTCCGCACCGCAGCCTTTGCGACCCACATCGATGATCGCGATATTCGGTCGCGGACGGCTGATGACGGTTGTTAAAATTGACATGGCCTGGCGAAACTCCGGACAAATGTCTGTATACCACCAGTCCATCAACGCGTAAGAACCGGCCTGGACTTCATCGATTCCGTCCACATCACCGTGGATGTCGTAAGAGCCAGTGCCGCCACCGCTGACGATATTCACCTGAACTCCGGATTTTTCGAGCAACCGACGCGTATCAACGAGCAACTTCACCGCGGCGCGGATTTTTTCAGTGCGCTCCTTTTCGTCACGTAGATCAACGGCGTGACCTTCGTAACCTTGCAGGCCCATGAATTTGATACCGGGCAAAGTTAAAGCACTTTGAGTAAGGTCCAGCGCCGATTGTCCCGGCGCAACACCGCATCGACCCATTCCAACATCGACTTCGATCAACACGTTGATTCTGCTGCCGGCCTTCGACGCAAGGTCCGAAATCATTTGTAAGTTGTCGATCGAATCCCCAGCAACAATAGGGTTTGCGCGTTTCGAAAGATCGATCAGCCGATCGATTTTGAGAGGGCCGACAACTTGATTGGCAATGAGGATGTCTGCGATGCCGGCTTTGGCCAGAACTTCAGCTTCGCCGAGTTTCGCGCAAGTGATACCCACAGCGCCTGCCTCGATCTGCTTCTTCGCAATCGTAGGTACACTTGTGGCTTTTGAAGTGTGGGCGCAACTTGGCATGGCGCTTCGCGAAATAACCGGACATGAGGCTGATGTTGGCGTCCAAGGCGTCCACATCGACGAGCAGTGATGGAGTGTCGAGATTGGTTAACACAGGACGAACATAGATTTAACTGCCGGAGCTTGAAAGAGGTTTCGAACTGGCGTGTTTCGATTTAGCAGTAGGAAGAATTTGGTCATAAACAAGCTGTCTTTTCGAGCGAGTCTCAATCAACTATACGGAATGAGAACTGCTCGGCATTACCTATGAAGCAGCTGTTTGGATTTCTTGTGCTGATCGGAGCGATCGCGTTGGCGATCTGGTGTTTCCGCGAATCGGATAAACCAGAATCGCAAGCGCGTGACTTCGCCGAATTGCGTGCCAAGAACGAACGCGCGGATGCAAAGGCTGAGATGGAAAAGGCCGCCGCCGGTGAGCCAGCGAATGCGGCTGAACCGGTTCACGAACACCAGACGCGGTCTGAAGAAAATCCAATAGCGAATCTGCCGGTGCGCCAAACGGCGGCGGGGCGGTCGTTGAGCAGCGATCAACTTAACTCCTTTGTCGCAGCGCAGAACGATCAAAAAGCGCGAGAACCCGAGGCGCTGGCGCAAGCGCCGAGTTCGAACGACAGCGTCACGACAGTCACGAATCAAGGCACCGAGTTCCAACAATTCGTTGCGCTAGCGCGACAACTTGCCGCGACGAAGTCGTTGTCCAATGTTCGGGCAGAAACCGGTGATCGGAGTCTTGCGTTAACGCCGGAAGCGCAGGGCTTGGCAGACAAAGCGGTCGCTCTAGCTTCGCCGTTTCTCACGCCAGAGCAGGCGCAGAAGTTGCAAGAGTTGCAGTCCAATCCCGAAGCAATGGGGAAGTTGGGTCTCGCCGCGAGCCGCCTGTTGGGGAGCAAAGTGGCGCGCCGTTCTTCCGACGAGTAATGCTGTTACTCCTCGCGACCGCTATGGCCGCGCAGGTTTTCCAAGAGAGGATGGATTGTGGAGTGAGTCGCCGAAGCTGCTCGCGATGTTCAGTCGAAAGTTTTTCCAGGACCTTCTCTCCTTTTGCCGTGAGCTTCACGCGCACCTGGCGATGGTCCAATGGATCCTTCGCCCGTCGGATATATTTTTGTTTTTCGAGACGATCGACCAACCCAACAGCACTGTGATGAACGAGCTGAAGGCGTTCCGCGAGTTCGCCAATCATCACAAAATCGCGATCCGGAAAACCTTTGATAGCTAGTAGCGCCTGGTGCTGTTGCGGTGTCAGGCCCGCCTTATGCGCCGCGTCTTCACTGAATTTGAGGAATTGCCGGAGCGAATAGCGAAATGCGGCGAGCATCTCGTAATCGCGCTTCGTGACAGCTTGTCGCGTTCTGGACACAAGGCGGATGTATCGCAAACAGCAGCCATATGCAAAAGTAAAAAAACCCGTTGCAATATATCGTATTGCGATATATTTAAATCTCTGCTGAATCGAGCAACTTCTGTAGTTGCTCTTTTTTTATGGCACAAAACGATTCTTCACATACGACTGAACTGGGCGATTTCCGAACAGACAAGCGGATGCTGCTGCTGTGTGCGCTTGCGCTGCCCATCGGCGTGGCCAGCGCCTTCGTTGCGCGCGCCCTGCTTTGGCTGATCGCGCTCATCACCAACATCAGCTTTCTCCAACGTGTCTCCACCGCTCCTGTCCTGCCCCAGGAACATCATATGGGTTGGCTGGTCATTTTCGTTCCGGTGATCGGCGCACTTATCATCGGCTTGATGGCGCGATACGGCTCCGAAAAAATCCGCGGGCACGGAATCCCCGAAGCGCTTGAAGCCATCCTGCTCGGGCGCAGTTTCATGGACCCGAAGGTCGCGATTCTAAAACCATTATCGTCGGCAATTTCTATCGGCACGGGCGGGCCATTCGGTGCGGAGGGTCCAATCATCATGACTGGCGGAGCCTTCGGTTCGATTTTCGCGCAGTTCTTCCACCTCACCGCCGCTGAGCGCAAAACGTTGCTCGTGGCCGGCGCGGCGGCTGGCATGTCGGCGGTTTTCGCAACTCCGATTGCAGCTATTTTGCTGGCAGTTGAACTCCTGTTGTTCGAATGGAAACCGCGCAGCTTTGTCCCGGTTGCGCTGGCTTCGGTTGTCGCCTCGCAAATGCGTGTGCCGCTGCTTGGAATGGGTCCAATTTTTGCCACAGCCCCACACGGCTTTATTGGATCGCAAGGTTTGTGCATCGCCCTGGTCGTCGGTCTGGCGGCTGGTTTCGGGTCGTGCTTCCTGACGGCGATCGTCTACTTCTTTGAAGACCTGTTCCAAAAATTGCCGATTCACTGGATGTGGTGGCCGGCGATTGGAGCGGTACTCGTGGGCATTGGCGGGTACTTCGAACCGCGGGTTCTCGGGGTTGGCTACGACACCATCTCTGGGCTGATTCACGGAAATATGATTGGCAAAACCCTGGTGGCGTTGCTGATTTTGAAAGCGCTGGTTTGGTCAATTGCGCTCGGGTCAGGAACCTCTGGCGGTGTGCTTGCACCTTTATTAATTATCGGCGGCGGCATCGGCGCGTTAACCAGCCAAGGCGTAATGGCCGCCGACACAGGCCTGTGGGCGCTCGTGGGCATGGCTGCAATGATGGGTGGAACCATGCGCTCGCCTCTCACCGGAATGGTTTTCGCGCTCGAACTGACCGGGGATCTGAATGCGCTGCCTGCCCTGCTCATTGGCTGCGTGACGGCGATGACGATCACCATTCTGCTGATGCGCCGTTCGATTCTCACGGAAAAGCTCGCGCGCCGAGGACAACACATTGCGCGAGAATATAGCGTCGATCCTTTCGAACTGATGCGTGTCGGCGACGTGATGGAAAAGGATCCACCAACCGTTACTGCCGACACGTTAGTGAATGAATTGTCCGATCGCATTGCTCAAGGCGATCCAGCGGTATGCCGACGCCAAGCCGTCCTGATTGTTAACGAAAGCGGAGAACTCGAGGGTATTATCACGCGCGGAGACATTATGCGGCATTTGCAAAATGATCGGTGCGGTAAGATTAAAGTTTTGGATGCCGGCAGAAAACAGATGGTCGTGGCGCATGCTGATGAATCCTTGCACAGCGCGGTGGCGAAGATGTTGACAAACGATATCGGCCGCTTGCCGGTCGTCGAGCGCGCAGACACGAAACGAATCATTGGTTATCTCGGACGTGCCGATATTCTGGCCGCGCGATTGCGCGGGCATGAAGAGGAAGAGATCCGGGAAAAAGGCCCCATCGCTAAAAACATTATCAAATCGCCTGAACTAATCGGGCGTTAAAAACTTATGCTCACTCTCGGTTTGAAATTTAGCCTCGCCATCGGTGTCGGAGTCGTGATTCTGGCCCTGCTCTAGCAGTGTTGACGCGCATAGTGGCGCACGTCACAGTGATGGCGCTCCTATGAAATCCTTTCTCGCGATAGCGCGCTGGCTGCTGCTGGCGCTCGTTTGCACGTCCCAGCTCTTTGGACAAAACGAAGGCAGTCCGGGCATTTATCAAGGTCGCCACATCGCTCCGGTGATGGGACATCAAGGCGCCGAATGGCTGGAGCGACCAGAGCGACACGCGGAAGAGCGACCCGATTTGTTGTTGCAGGCGCTGAAACTGAAACCAGGAATGAACGTCGCGGATATAGGCGCCGGGACGGGTTATTTCACGTGGCGCATGGCGAAGCTGGTTGCGCCTAAAGGGTCCGTCTACGCAGTGGAAATCCAGCAAGAGATGCTCGACATGCTAGCGACGAATGTCGTCGCGCATGGAGCGACCAACTTTCACTCCATCCTTGGGACGGTCACCGATACGCATTTGCCGACGAACAAAATCGATCTCGTATTGATGGTGGACGTGTATCACGAATTTGATCACCCACGCGAGATGCTCGAATCGATTTGGCGCTCGCTCAGCCCGAATGGCCGGGTTGTTTTCGTGGAATATCGCGGCCAGGACCCCAATGTCCCGATCAAGCCATTGCACAAAATGACCGAAGCGCAGGTGCGCAAGGAAGCGGAGTTGTTACCATTGCAGTGGGTAGAAACGAGCGAGATACTGCCCCGGCAGCACATTATAATTTTCAAAAAGAAAACTACTTCGCCAATTCAATACAACGGGTCTCACGCACGACCGTAATTCTGATCTGCCCGGGGTATTGCAGTTCCTCTTCAATTTTCTTCGCGATGTTGCGCGCAAGAACAAAGGCTTCGTCGTCAGTGATTTTCTCAGGCTGCACCAAAACGCGCAGTTCGCGGCCGGCCTGAAGGGCAAAGCACTTTTCGACGCCGTCGAATGACAAACCAATGCGTTCGAGATCTTCGACGCGTTTGATATAAGTGAGAATGGTTTCGGAACGGGCACCCGGACGCGCGGCGCTGATTGCGTCAGCGGCGCCGACGAGAACGCCCAATAAATTCTTTTCCGTTTCGCCATGGTGCGAAGCGACGCCGGTCACGATATCAGCGGGTTCACCATGACGTTTTATAAATTCGGCGCCCACAATTGCGTGCGGCCCTTCCACCTCGTGGTTCATCGCTTTGCCGATGTCGTGGAGCAGGCCAGCGCGTTTCGCGGCGGCGACATCGACTCCAAGTTCACCTGCAAGCAAGCCCATGATATGCGCGACTTCAACGGAGTGTTGCAGGAGATTCTGACTAAAGCTGCGGCGGTAATGCAGACGACCGAGCAGCTTCACAATCTCGGGATGCATCGGGGTGAGACCGAGTTTCATGACCGCTTCGCCACCGCAACGCTGGATCATTTCATCCATCTCTTGCGAAACTTTTGCGACGACTTCTTCGATGCGCGCCGGGTGAATGCGGCCATCGAGGATCAAACGTCCCATCGCTTCGCGCGCGATCTCGCGGCGCACGGGATCGAAACCGGAAAGGACAATCGACCCTGGGGTATCATCGATTAAAACAGTGATACCAGTAGCTGCTTCAAACGCCCTAATGTTCCTACCTTCACGACCAATGATGCGCCCTTTAATTTCGTCGTTTGTGATCGAAATGGCACAGGTTGAATTTTCGGTGGTGTGCTCGCCGCCATAGCGATGAATCGCGTTAGCGATGATGTGCCGGGCTTTTTCTTCGGCGTGGGTTTTCGCGTCGTCGAGAATACGCTGGCAAAGTTTGGCGGCATCGCGCTGCGCTTCCTGCTCGAGTTGTTTGCTGAAGGCAGCGCGCGCTTCGGTTTCGTTCAACGTTGCGAGACAGGCGAGTTGTTGGCGACGCTGCAGAAGCAAGTCGGCGGCCTGAGATCGCATGTGTTGCAATTCGACCAGCCGAACGTCGCACTCTTCTTTTTCACCGCGCAAAACTTTTTCCTGCTGCACGAGATTGTCGAGTTGCCGGTTGAGCAGGGCTTCGCGCTCGTTTAATCGCTGGTCGATCGCGGCAAGTTCTTTTTGGCGCAAGCCTGCGAGAGCTTCCGTTTCGGTGCGCAGTTTGAGGGAATATTCGTTAGCTTCGAGGCGACCTTCGCGAATGAGCGCTTCGGCTTGTCGCTTTGCGTCGTCGAACATCGCATCGTGCCTGGACTTGAGTTGGGCGCGAACGGCGCGTTCACGCCAGCGCAACATCCAAATACCCGACGCTGTGCCGAGAATGAAGACGCCGGCTCCGGCCACGATAGAATCTGTCGAAAATATCATTTCAACCTGTCACTGCCGCAAACTCGATGAACCGTGTCGGTGTGAGGACACAATTCATGCGGATATCATGCGCTTCAGCAGGGATTCGCTGGATGAGCTGTTCATCAAATGCGACTCCACATTTGATTCCGACAACAGAGGCGAGCAGGCGGTCGTAATGACCTTGCCCGCGCCCGAGCCGGTGCCCAGTCAGGTCGAAGGATACTCCAGGAACCAGGATCAAGTCCAGACGGTTCGCAGGAAATTCCGCGCAGGTGGCAATCGGTTCGATGATTCCAAAGCGACCGGCGGCGCAGTCGTGTTGAGCGTGAGAAATTTTAAACGGCACGTACGATTTTGTCGCTTCGACAAATTTTGGGAGCGCGACAGTTTTGCCGGAGGCGAGCGCATCGTCGATCAATGGCGAGAAATCCAATTCGTCGTGCAACGCTGAGTAGAACATCACCGAATTGACCTGTGCCCAAACTTTTTGTTCCCGCAAGAGCGCACACGCGAGAGTTGACGCGCGCACGCGTTGTTCGGGGGTGATGGCGTGCAATTTGGCACGCACTTCGATGCGCAATTCGTTCTTGGAGATAGCCGCCATCTCTATCGCGCGCGCCGGATCTTACCACGGCGCTGGCTCGTTGGTCCGCCCGGCCTGGGTGTTCTGCTTGGGCCAGTCGGTCGGCTTGGTCTGCCTGGCCGGGTTGGCCGAGTCGGCCTGTGTAACATACCTGGCCCTCCTCTTGCCTTGCCGGAGCTAGGCGGCGGATTTTTCTGAAATTTTCGTTTGGGCTGGATCGTCTTTGGCCGTTCCCGCGCGACCAACACAATCGGGCAACCTTCAAAGCCAAACTTGGCGCGCATTTGGTTGATCAAATATTTTTTGTACTGGTCGGAGAACAAGTCCTCACGATTGACGAAAAGCAAAAAGACTGGTGGCTGTTGCTTGACCTGGGTGGCGTAGAAAAATTTAAGTCGATGTCCAGCCGAGGTCGGTGGCTGCCGTTGCACGATCGCATCATTAAGTGTGCGATTCAGGATCGACGTAGGAACCTTCTGCTGCAATTGCGCGGCGACGAAGCGAATTGCTTCCAACAGCCGATCAAGATGAAAACCGTCCTTGGCCGACGTAAAAATTACCGGGGCGTAATCCAGGAAGAACAACTGCTCCTGCACCCATCCACCGAAATCCGACAGCGTGGTCAGCGGTTTCTCCTGGCCTTCGCGTTTGGTTTGCTGACGCAGTTGCTCGCGCAATTCAGCGCGGCCCTGCTCAAGGCCGGGTTTAACAAGGTCCCATTTATTGACGACGAGGATGCAGGCTTTCTTGCTGTCGATGATTTTGCCGGCAACTTTTTTGTCCTGGGCGGTAACACCAGCTTCCGCATCGATGACAAACACAACTATATCGCTGCGTTCGATCGATTCCTCAGTGCGTTTGACGCTGAAAAATTCAACAGAATCGTCCACGCGCCGTTCCTGGCGAACGCCGGCGGTATCGATGAAGATGTAACGTTGGCGCACGCCTTCGGTTTCAATTTCGAACGGGACATCAACCGAATCCCGAGTCGTGCCGGGGATTGCCGAAACGATGACGCGTTCGGACTGCGTCAGCTTATTAATGAGCGATGACTTGCCAACATTGGGACGCCCGACAATTGCAAGTTTCAGGACTGGCGAGGTGTCGGGAGCATCCGCACCTGGTTGAAATTCCGGCAAAAACGAAACAGCACGTGACATCAAATCTTCGATGCCGCGTTGATGAATGGCGCTGACGGCAAAAGTCTGTTCGAAACCAAGTTCAGAAAACTCGTCCATGCCCGATTCAGCTCGTTCGGTGTCGACTTTGTTGATGGCAACGAGGACACGTTTTTGCGAACTGCGCAAACGTTCGGCGACTTCCCGGTCCAACGGCACGACGCCGTCCTGAACGTTCACGACGAGAATGATGACGTCCGCGGCTTCGATTGCGATTTCGACCTGCTGGATGGCCGCCTGGATAATAACGTCAGTCGATTTTTCGCGCCGGAGCAGGCCGATGCCGCCGGTGTCGACGAGCGTAAATGGTCTGCCGTGCCATTCGGCCTCGACCGTGACACGGTCACGCGTCACGCCCGGTTGGTCGTGGACAATAGCAATGCGTTTGCCGACGATCCGATTAAAGAGCGCGGATTTGCCGACATTCGGGCGACCTACGATGGCAATTAGTCCAGCCATAACCTTCAATCCGATTCTGTCATGGAATTGGCCGGTGTCAAAATTATGCACCGGCCTCAAATGAAACGCACCCCGCATGTTACCACGCGGGGTCCGCGACAGATGCTACCTTGAAAGTTTCGGAAGACGACTAATCGTCAGCATGCCGTGCCTGGAGCATGGCAGTGAAACGCGCGGCTTTGGTTTTGCGACGTTTCTTTTCGCTCGGTTTCTCGAACCGGCGGTGCAGGCGGACTTGCTGTAGGGTCTGTTCGCGCTCGAGCTTCTTCTTGAAGCGGCGAAGCGCTTTATCTACAGGCTCACCCTTTTTTAGTTTTACTTCGGTCATAATTAGTTTTGTTTCCGGGCCGTTCGCAAAACCTCGTAACCCACGAGCCTTTGCCCTTGTTCATCCCAAAGACGAAATGTGAACGATTTCATGCTGGTCAACAGCGTTACCGGTTTAACGGTCTGAAATAATGGCTCAGCTTCGTGGCATTTCTCAAGATGATAATTTGGTATGCGCGGACTGAGATGATGGATGTGATGGAAGCCGATGTTGCCGGAGAACCATTGCATCACCTTCGGCAACTTATAAAACGAACTGCCTTGCAAGGCGGCCGTGCTATAGTCCCAGTTCTCGTTACGTTCCCAATAAACACCTTCAAACTGGTGTTGGACGTAGAAAAGCCAAATTCCCGCCGACCCGGCGGTCATGAGAATGATCACCTGCAGAATCAAATATGTTTTAAAGCCGAAGATATAAATCAATCCGACGGCGATCAGCACAAGGGCCAGATTTGTTAATGCCACCGAATGCCGCTCGCGTTGAGGGGCTTTTCCCTTCGGAAAGCGATGCTGAATCATGAACAAGTAAACCGGCGCGAGACCGAATAGGATCACCGGATTGCGCGCGAGGCGATAGGCGAAGCGTTTCCAGCGCGAGGCTTCGAGATATTCCTGCACTGTTAAAGTCCAGACGTCGCCTGTCCCTCGGCGGTCGAGATCGCCCGATGTCGAGTGGTGCAGCGCATGTTCCCAACGCCAATGATAATAGGGAGTGAACGTCAGCACACCGGTTATGAAACCCAGAATGTCATTGGCCTTTGTCGACTTAAAGTACGAGCCGTGTCCGCAATCATGAAAGATGATGAAAACGCGTACCAAAAATGCACCAGCAAGAATAGCCAGCGGCACCGCAAACCACCACGACACTTTGACGGCAAAATACATCAAGGTCCAAAGCGCGACGTAGGGAACGACGGTGTTGACGATCTGCCAAATCGCGCGCCAGGGAGCAGGGTTCTGATATTTAAGGACGATTTCTTTCCAAGAATGGCGGCTGGCAGCGTGATTGTTAGCAGTCTTACTGGTGCTTTTGTTCATCAGGATAACTTTAAAAATAGAATCCTGGACCGCAGAACTCTGACCCGCGCCCAAATTGACATGGAATGTACCGAACGCAAGCGGAGAATTGGAGCATTTCGGGCGGCGCAGCTGTAAGAATATTGCATTGCGGCACGACGTTGATCGGAGGCAAAAACTTTCTCTTTTCGCGGATCAGACCCAATTTTCTGGCCTATACCGCTGTCAAATACTAACATGCAACCTATTTGAATGCAATAACTTGCAACTTGTTTGAATTTTCTAGCTTGCTATCATTGCGAACCATGCGAATCTATTGAGCAGATTAGAGTTACTTGTTTGATTCTCAGGGCATGCAACAATCCTCAGGTGAACGAAGTTCAGTGATGATTTGAAACCCGATCGTCGGGAGTAGTCCAGAAGCGCAGTAGATCTAACGAAATCATCAGTATGAACACAAAACTATACGTCGGGAATCTTTCCTATGACGCAACCGAAAACGATATCCAGGACATGTTCGCAGCTTGCGGCCCTGTCCAGGAAGTAAACCTGATCATTGATCGCATGACCAACCGCTCCCGCGGCTTTGCATTCGTGACCATGGCGACGCCGGAAGGCGCCCAGGCCGCGATTCAGCAACTCGGCGGCAAGCAAATTGGTGGCCGTGACCTGACCGTTAACGAAGCTCGCCCTCGTGAAGAACGCAGCGGCGGTGGCGGCGGTGGCGGCGGCGGCGGACGTGGATTCGGTGGTGGTGGCGGCGGCGGAGGCCGTGACCGTGGCGATCGTCAGTATTCCCGTCGCTAATTCGACAATTTGAGAACCCCGGTCCCTAAAAAAGGCCGGGGTTCTTTTTGTAAACACGTATGAGTATCGAAGCTTCGATAGAAGTCGAAGGGACAATAAAGACTGTTTTGCCAGGCACCATGTTTCGTGTGACGCTGGATGTAAACCAACACGAAGTGTTGGCCCACATCTCGGGCAAGATGCGCAAGCATTTCGTGCGTTTGACCGCCGGTGATCGCGTGCGCCTGGAAATGTCTCCTTACGACTTGAGCAAAGCGCGCATCACATATCGTCTGCGCTAAGTCCCCGCCCCTCTCACGAATGTGCCCAAGTCTCCTGGGACACAGTGAGGTAGTTTTCGATCTGATCCATCACGGTGGAGTCATTAAATTTCTCAAGCACTTCGTTCTGGGCAGTTTCAGCCATTTGAACTCGCAAGGCGGGTGAAATCAGAAGTTCCTGGATCCGCACAGCAAGTTGTTCGTCATCGCCCGGTGAATACGTGAAGGCGTTTTCTCCATGCCGCAATAATTCTTCCGCGCCGCGACTCGCGGTCCCAATCACAGGCAGACCACAGGCCATCGCTTCAAGCGGGGTGAACGGAAACGGTTCAGCCCATTCCACCGGATGCAACAGGGCATCGTGCTTTTTATAGATCGCCGGCAAATCACTGTTTTGATTTGGGACGGTCAGAAATTCCACCGGTAATTGGTTTGTGACCACATACGAGCGCAGTTCCGCCAGATATTTCGTGTCCCCACGGCCATAGACGCTGGCGCTCACATCAAGTTTTGCGGCACGGGCGCGCTTGATCGCTTTTAACGCAGTGAAGACTCCACTTTGCGTGTTGAGATTGGCGACGATGAGAAATTTCTTAATGGGTGCGCTGCTAGACTTCAGCTCACCCACGAAAGACTGGGTTGAAATGCACGGGTAAATAATATCGGCGTGATGGACACAGAAACCGGCGCGTGCCGTGATTTCCTTCAAGGTGCCGCTGCAAAAATACAGTCGGTCAAATCGGAAACCGGCAATGGAGTTCGGTGCGACTTGCGCGCGAGCCTTCGCATCGCCGAAAATCGGTAGTCGGTTATAACCTTTCTGCATGCGCGTTGGAGCCGTCGAGTCGAGTCGTCCGCGTTCGCCACTCATTTCCAGAGCTGCGCGCGTTGATTGTTCCAGAAACGAAAGCGACGGGGCGTTCCAGAATCTAAGCCACGGATCTTCCATCACTTCGGCTGAGAGCCAGTAATCGTAGACATCGTAAACGGTCGGCAGCTTGGAATTGCGCAGAGTGAAAATCAGCGATTTCGAAAGGCCAGTTAGGCTGAAGACGTGGATGACATCGGGCTGAAATTCCTGGATTGTTTCCATCAACACAGAATGGTTATGGAGTTCCATCGGTTTCATGTCGTGGAATTTCGTCAGTAACGGATGGCCATGAACACCATTCAACTGCAAGCGCCGATGGACCGTGCTTTCACGTAATTCGGTGCGAATACCGTGGCTTGATGTAAGGACGAGTACTTCGTGTCCGCGCAGGCGCAGAGCCTCGATCACCGTCGGGCAATGGTTGTCGATAATCCCGGCGTGGTGCGGCGGGTAAAGGCTGGTCAGCGCGAGTATTCTCATTCAACAATCCGTAGTTCGTCACCGATTTTGATACGGCCCGACTTCACAATTTCCGCGATAACACCCTGCCGTTTGTCGCACATGAGCAACCGCATGCCGGGCAGAATTCGATCCATTTGATCGCACGGCAGACGCGGTTCGTAAAAATTCAAAACAGCATCGCCGACTTGGACTTTTTTGCCGATGAGCGAAATGAGATCAACGCCGGCAGTTTCGACATTCGATTTCACAAGGCCGGGCGTGATGTTTGCCTTCAATGATTCGGCGTGTTGCGCGATGATTTCGCGTTCGATCAACGTGACATTGCGGCGGCTGGACTGGCCGGAACGGTTCTTGCGCTCGAAGTAACGCGGCTCACCCACAATGCCTTTTCCGGCGACGACCTCGATTTCCGAAGTATCAGTCATGCGTTGACCGGGTTTTTCCGGATGCAAGTGGAGCGAAGCGACACGGCCGGGAACCTGTTGTTGGCCGGTAATGGTCGCGTTCATGAGTGCAACATAGAAAAGCAGCGTTGATTCAGCAATAGCGCGTTTCAATAATGGGCCGATGCGAATTCCGTATTATCAGGTCAATGCGTTTACGAAAGAGCCGTTTGGTGGAAACCCTGCTGGTGTTTGCGTGCTTGATCAATGGCCCGGCGACAATCTGCTGCAAAAAATCGCGGCGGAAAACAATTTGTCTGAAACGGCGTTTTTTGTTTGCGAAGGAGAATCGTTTCGACTGCGCTGGTTCACCCCAACTGTGGAAGTGGATCTCTGTGGTCACGCCACGCTGGCGACTGCGGCGGTTTTGTTTTCTGAGCTGGGATATCAAGGTGATCGGATTCGGTTTGAAACTAAGAGCGGCTCACTGTTCGCAGCACGGCGCGAGAATTCGATTGAGTTGGATTTGCCGTCATGGCGACCCGAACCGTGCACCGCACCGCAGGATTTGGCGCGCGCGTTAGGATGCGAACCTCGCGAAGTGTTCGCTTCGCGGGATTACATCGCAGTCTTTGATTCGCAAAAAGAGGTGCTGGCGCTGGCACCGGACATGGACTTGTTAATGAAGCTCGATCGTGATGGTGTGATCGTCACCGCAGCCGGGTCAGACGCGGATTTTATCTCGCGGTATTTTGCACCACGCCTCGGGGTTCCTGAAGATCCGGTCACCGGTTCTGCGCATTGCTCGCTGATTCCCCTCTGGGCGACGTGGCTCGGCAAGACGGAAATGTTCGCGCGACAAGTCTCACGTCGTCGGGGAGAATTGTGGTGCCGGCTCGCCGGAGAGCGAGTCGCGATTCGAGGGAACGCGAAAATTTACAAACGCGGCGAGTTAACCGTTTAACGTTTTGGCACTCTCGCGCGCCAGGCGATTACGCCTTTTCTTCCATCATCTCACGACGGCCGGTGCCGAGAAGTTGTTCTACAAAGGCGGTCGAATAAACGCCACGACGGAAATTTGGGTCGCGCAGAATCGCTTGTTCGAACGGGATCGTGGTTTTGATACCCGTGATCATGTACTCGTCCAACGCGCGGCTCATCTTGTCCATAGCTTCGCGACGATCGCGACCTTTGCAGATCAACTTGCCAATCATCGAGTCGTAATATGGCGGGATCGTGTATCCGGCGTAGCAATGGCTATCAACGCGCACGCCGCCGCCGCCCGGTGGATAATACATTTCAATACGGCCCGGCGACGGACGGAAATCATCAAACGGATCTTCGGCGTTGATGCGGCACTCGATCGCGTGACCTTTCATCGTGATATCGCCTTGCGAAAGCTTGTGCGGCTCGCCCATCGCCACCTGGATTTGCAGCTTCACGAGATCCAGCCCGGTGACTTCTTCCGTAATCGGGTGCTCGACCTGAATGCGCTTGTTCATTTCGAGGAAGTAGAAATGACCTTTTTCGTCGACGATAAATTCGACGGTGCCGGCGTTCGTGTAATGTGCCACTTCGGCGATGCGCACCGCCGCTTTACCCATTTTTTTGCGCAAATCTTTAAATTTATGTTCAATAGCGGCGACGGCGTTTCTTCGACGATCTTTTGATTGCGCCGTTGGATGGAGCAATCGCGTTCACCGAGATGAACGATGTTGCCACGCATGTCACCGAGGATCTGGAACTCGATGTGATGCGAGGTTTCGATGAACTTTTCGATGTAAACGCCGGAGTTACCGAAAGCCTTTTCGGCTTCACTGCGCGCTGTGTGATAACCCTTTACCAGCGAAATATCGTTGTGCGCCACGCGCATACCACGACCGCCACCGCCAGCGACGGCTTTAATCATCACCGGGTAGCCAATGCGTTTCGCAACAGTGAGCGCTTCCTGCTCGTTCTCGATGGTCCCGTCGGAACCGGGCGGCGTTGGCACACCGGCACGTTTGGCAAGTGCGCGGCTGGCCGCTTTGTCCTCGAGCGCATTCATCGCGCGCGAACTCGGCCCGATGAAACGGATATTGCAACTTTCGCAAACGTCCGCGAAGTGCGCGTTCTCAGAAAGAAAACCGTAACCGGGATGGATCGCATCAACATCGGCGATTTCCGCCGCGCTGATGATACGGTCGATGCGGAGGTAACTTTCGTTGCTTGGCGGTTTGCCGATGCAGATGGCTTCGTCCGCCATCTGGACATGGATGGAATTAACGTCAGCCTCCGAATAAACCGCAACGGTCCGGATATTCAGTTCCTTGCAGGCGCGAATGATGCGCACTGCGATTTCGCCTCGGTTGGCAACCAGGATTTTTTCGAACATTTGAGTTAATCCGGCTTAGGTCGGCCGAATTTTGAAGAGCGGTTGACCGAACTCGACCGGCTTGGCGTTTTCCACCAAAATCGCAGTCACCACGCCTTTGCATTCGGCCTTAATTTCGTTCATGACCTTCATCGCTTCGATGAGGCAGACGACGGTGTCGGGATTCACTTCGCTGCCGACTTCCACGTATTCCGCTGATTCGGGAGAAGGCGCGCGGTAAAAGGTGCCGATCATCGGCGATTTGATTTCGAGAAGATTTGCGTCAGCTGCGGCGGATGCAGCGGCAGCGGCTGTCGCAGCAATCGTGGCTGCGGAAGGAGCAACCATAGGAGCAGGACCGGCGACGGGCAAAGACATCGCATACGAAGTCGCTCCCCCACCCTCTTCACCCGACGCGCCTGTGCCTCGTTTTAATTTTATTTTAAAGTCCTGATGCTCGAGTTCGAACTCGGTCAGCGAGTTCTTCCGCATCAAATCGATGATGCCCTTGATATCTTTTAAATCCACATCGCCTCCGGCGTTCGTTGGTGAGCCGAATCGACGCGGGGGGATCGCGCTTTTCTCGGCGACAACATAGGTTGTAAGTTAGCCATCTATTTAAGCAAAAAAGCAGAGGCCGCTGGGCAACCCTGCTTTAAGTCGTATTTTTAAAGTTCCGCGACAGTAGTTCGCCAATTTAGGGCAGTCAAGCATGAAAAACTCAACCCAAATACAGGGTTCCACCGATGTTTTTATGGCAAAAGAGAATAAGTTGCGAACAACTTTAACGGTAATGCCTAAGAAACGACCGGTTTTGTCAGTTTCGCGTTTGCCAGCAGCCAACCTATCAAGAAGAAGGTCGGCCATGCGATTGCCGGGATGTAAAGGTGGAACTCCACGAACTCATGCAGGACAACACCAACGACACCAATCAGCACAAATCGGGTGTTTTGGCTACTGTAACGATACAGTATGACCGCAATCGTGCCTGCAAAAGCGCAAAACACCAAAAAACCGGGAATACCGCTGTCACATAGTTGCTCTAAAAAGTCGTTGTGAGCCAGCCGCGCCATCTCCGATTCGGGTGATTTGACCTTAGCGTAACCGATTGCAAACGTACCTGGGCCAGTCCCCAGAATCGGATGATCCCGACCGAGGACCAAGGCCGCTCGCCAATAATCGAAACGAGCCACCACACTCGTCGAGCCGCGTTGAAAAAACTGCGCGTATCGAATTCCAAAGCCCACCAACCCGCAGACCAGCACGGTGAGAATGATCGTAAGTTTCGTGCGTTTCGAGAAGGTCGATCCGGCAATCGCAATCAATGCGAGAATGAGTGCGATGAGCCAACCGGCTTTGGAGCTGGACCAATAGAGGCAAGCCAACGAAGGAATCGAGATAAGGGCCAAAACAGTCCAGCGCGCGCGGTCGCGGAGCTTAGCGGTAACCTGCCATATGAAGCCAAGGGTTATCGGTAATAACAGGAGTAGCCCACCAGCCAAGGTATTTGGGTAGAAGAGAGTCGAGTAAATGCGAGTGCTGGACAGTTTTTTGATGAATTCCGGCGGGGCATTGCGCCAGTTGGGCGTTTCGTAGAAGAACTTGCGGGTTTGTTCCAAGCCGCCGAAGTGCTGTTCCCAACCGACCCGAACAATCCAGAGGAGCGCCAGTGAAAGGAATACCCAAATCGGCCACGGGTTTCGCATCTGGCCCAGCCCAACGAAACCTAGATAGAACATCAGGATGCAGACGACGAAATGTTTCAACGCGGCCCCAGTCAGGGCGGAGTCAACGGTATGACTCGCGGAGATGAACTGCCAAATCAGCCAGAGAATTGGGAATGCTAGCGCCCATTTGATCCCGCGCGACCAAGAAGCGGCGAGCAGGTTGCTTGGGCGAACGCATGCGAGACCTACGATCACAACAGGGGCGAGACATATATATCCCCATTTCACCGGCCATGCGCCGTAAAGCCATTCGAAGAAGTTTTCGGGGGCCGTGACCTGTGAATCGAGAATGACGGGGTTGCCGAATTTTAGGAGGGCGATGAAAAAGAAGAGACCGGCAACGGATGCGAAAAGCAGGCCGCGTTGGTCCTTTACTCGTTCAGGCTGAACAGCTTTGTCCAATCAAAGCTTAAGCTTAAGTAAACCGACTTCTAAAGCGAGCGCTTCCTGCACGTTGGTGTTGCTGAGGCGGCGCTGGAGGTCGCCCAGAGTTTCGAGGTTTTCGCGAGCGTCGGCAGGCGAAATGCGTTTGGCGATGGTTTGCGCCGCTGGGGAAAGATCCGGAAAACCAAGGTAACTCGCGTCAGGAGCGGATTGGGTGACGGTTTGGAGCCAGACATCGCGTAGCCACCATTGCAATGCCGCGAGGAGATCGTTGCGTTGACGGCGGTATTCAGATTCCACCGCGGCGGCGAGTTCTTTTTCGTATTTCTCGCGCAGGTCGGAATCAATGTCGTTGTATTTCTCCAACGGCGATCGTTCCGAAAGCGCGGCTTCGATTTCTTCGTGCTCGGCGCCAAGTTCTTTCAAAAGTAAACCGAGCAGGCGATAGCGCGGGAGCAGCCCGCGCCCGGATTCTGCAGCCACGGAGCTAAACGTGTTCGCCCAGTCTTTGTGCCGTGGACTGAAATGCGCGCCTTCGCCGGCAAAATTTAAACGCAGGCAACGGGAGATAATGGTTTCCAGAATGCGCTGAATGTCCGTTGTAAGAAGAATCAGAATCGATTTCGATGGAGGCTCTTCCAACGTCTTAAGAAACGCATTGGCCGCCTGATTGTTCAAACGATCGGCGCAGACGATCACGCCGACTTTGTATTCGGCGATCGTAGGTTTGAAATTGATGGTCTGAATAAGGTCGCGGACCTGGTCGATGCCGATGACGCGCGACTTCATTTCGGGGCGGACCCACAGGACATCCGGATGGTTGAACGCGTTGATGCGGATGCAACTATCGCACTTGTCGCAACATTCGATCGGGATGCCGTTCTCACCGCGTTTTGGTGGCGACTGGCAATTGAGAACTTTAGCAAGTGTTCGCGCCACCGCCTCAAGTTCCTCCTGCGAACTACCGTTAAACAAGTAACCATGCGCAAGCCGATTGCGATCGAGACTTCGCTGCAGAATCTCAATGACGGCTTTTTGCTCAGGAAAATCTTTGAACATTACTCCTGCGGCTTTGGTTGTTCCAAAGCTCGAACGGCCAGAGGAATGCTGGTGAGCGGGCGATTGTCGATCGACACGTCCACGGAATACAGCCCAGCTTGCTCCAGCTTCAACGGCTGGAAATTAATGATGAAGTTTCGGGACAAGAAAGTTGCGTCCCCTGGAAAGGCTACATCGATCGGGATGTCCATACTTTGCATGATTAACTGCCCGTCTTCATCGCCGAACTTGAGTTTCAAATCGTGATGACCTTCTTCCATGCGATCGAACATGATACGCAATGCGACGGCGCACTGCGGATGCAAAACAGGAAATTGACCAGCCAGGATGGTGTCAAATGTGCCGAGAAGATTGAGCTTCCCGTTGTAATCGGTCGCCGCGTCGCACAGAACCGCTACCTGAATTGTCATACTTTGAACGCTAAAGGATTCAAGCCGTCGGGCAATTGCTAAATCTTCACCTTGAACTCTTCGCCCCGTTTCAAGGAAAGCGCGAAGGCGGCCATGAGTTTTGGAATTTGTTCGAGGTCTTTTAGGCTGACCACTTCGACTGGCGAATGCATGTAGCGGTTCGGCAGACTGATGAGCCCACTGGGGATGCCACCGCGAGTCCAAAAGATGACGTCCGTATCCGTGCCGCTGGTGGCGGACATGGCTTCGTGCTGAAGATTAATCTTCTCCTTCGCGGCGACTTCTTCGATGCGCGCTACGACTTCGGGATGATTGCATCCACCGTGCGTGATGGCCGGGCCTTCGCCAACTTTGATATCACCGTGTTGTTGCTGGTTCACCGTCGGATAATCGGTCGCGTGCGTCACGTCCACAACCAGCGCGACGTCAGGCTTCAACGTGTACGCGATTTGACGCGCACCGAGCAGACCCACTTCTTCCATGATGTTGGAGACGGCGAGAATTTCCGCTTCCGGCTTCTGTTTGCTTTCGCTTAACAGGCGTAACGTTTCGGCCACAGAAAATGTCCCGATGCGGTTATCGAACGCACGCGCAATGGCGAGGTCGTTGCGGAGCAATTCAAATTGATCGACCAACGTAATCGGGTCGCCGATGCGGACAAGCTTTTCGGCATCGGCTTTTTTGCCCACGCCAATATCGATGAACAGATCCTCCATTTTAGGGGCTTTCCGTTCGCCCTCCTGCTTCGTGAGATGCGGGGCCACGTTGCCGACGACGCCTCTGACGGGCCCTTTTCTTGTGTGAATAGTGACGCGTTGGGCCTTGGTAATTGCCGGATCCACGCCGCCGATTTTGCGAACGTAAATGAATCCCTGCTCATTGATAAAGTTAACCGTCATGCCGATTTCGTCAGCGTGGCCGGCGAGCATGATGCGCGGCGAACCGCCTTTGTTCAGGATGGCGACGGCGTTGCCATAGGAGTCCGTGAAAGTTTCGTCGGCGTATTCTTTAACGTAATCGAGCCAGACGCGTTGGCCGCGGTGTTCGTGGCCGGACGGGCTCGGGGTGTTAACAAGCTTTTCGAGGAATTGAAGAGATTGTTCACGCATGGCGGGAACTTAATTGAAAGCGGCCGAAAACCAAATGGAAAACATCCGGTTTTCGCCTATACCGTTAAAAATCTCGTGAGGCAACATAGAGGGAAATCCGTGACCCGGGGAAAGAAGATTCTGCTCTGGCTGGCAGGCACCATTGTCCTGCTCGCGATCGCCATTGCGTTCGCGCCTTATTGGCTTGGCCTCGCTCTGCCTGCCGTCCTGCGTGGGTATCATGTCCATTATGGAAGCTATCACAGGCTCGATTACTCGCACTTCGAACTCCGCGATGTGGATTACGTAAAGGATGGCACTCGACTTCACGCACGCCAGGTCACCGGCTTAACTCCGGTTTTATGGTGGTGGAGGAAGGAGCATCACCCGGAGACGACTTATCTGAACGCGGACGACTGGACCCTTTCATTCGAAACGAACAAGGCCACATCAACCAAAAGCAGTTTCGCCAACACTGTGTCGAAGGCGCACGTTAAACTGAACTCGCTGCGGGATTGGGTCGCGCTTGCAGAGCTGCGGAACGGCGCCGTGGAAATTCACGATCTGCATGTTCCGATTCCGACTGCGATTTGGTCGAACGGAAATTTCTCAGCAACGATGGCGCTGCCGCGCGTCGATGAGGCTGCAAACGTTGTCGCGCAAATCGGAGCAAATTTCCCGTGGACTGCAACCGCGGCTGTGCCCAGGCGAAATTTGCGGCTGGAAGTCGTAATGACAAACGAGGCGTCACTGGGCGGTATCGTTACGTGGCACACGAATCAGGCGACAATCGGCGCCACATTTTCGCGGAATGGAACGTTACCAGAGCAGGCGTTTGTTGAAGTGAAGGGGTTTCGCGTGGGGTCGAAGGATTTGGACTTGCGCGGATACGATGACGTGAGCGGTGCTCTCAATGCAACTTGGGCCTATGGGAGATTCGCCGTCGATTTGCGCGCAAATGCAACACCCTTGGCCACGAGCACGAACCTGGAGCCGTTTGTTGCAAACATCACTGCATCGGGAGACACGAATGCCGCGACACTGCAAACCTTGACGATGTCGTCACCGGGAATGGAGGCTCACTTGTTGGCACCGCTATCGGTAAGCTTTAAAGGTGAAATGCTCAATCAATCCGCTTCATTTGTAGTGAAGGCTGATTTGAGTAAACAACAGTTTCTTCCCGTGCGCGGCCTTGTCACCGGGACGGCATCGCTACAGCGAAAGGCTGGCACGTATCCCCAGGTCACCTTCGCCATTTCCGGCGATCACGTCACTGGATTTGACGTTGAAGCGGCTGCGATGAAAACACAGGGACAACTCAATTGGCCGCTGTTGGAGTTGCAAAATCTAGATGTGCGATTCATCAACGGCACCACAGCGAACATCACGACCGGAGTGGACTTGGAAAAACGTGTAGTGCAGCACGGCACAATTCAGTTCTCGGGAAAGATCGCCGAAGACCTGTTGCCGGTGGGCTACGATTACGAGCGACTTTCGTTGCGGGCGGAATTCAGCGGACCAGTCAATTCACTGAAGCACTCAGGCGAACTAAATTTCGGCGAGGTCGTTGTTCCGTATGTGAAATCGTTCCGCGCATCGGCGAAATGGGATGGGCAAGGAACCGACTTAAAAACTTTCGAAGCGGAGATGCGCGTTTCCAGTACCGCGCTGATGCGCATGAGCGGCTCGGCGGCATTGAGCGGCACCGCGAACACACACCACATCGATGCAAAACTCGATAGGCTGGCTGTCGTGTCTGGCGACCAAACGTTCGCATTGAAGACGAGCACACGATTGAACGCTGAGTTAACGCGGACGAACAATCACGCGCTTTGGAATGCACAAGTCAGTTCCCTCCAACTACGCAGCGCGCGCGGTGATTTGATGTTCGAAGCCTCATTAAATGGAACATCTGCAGGACGTTTTTCGATTTACGGGCATCGGCTCGAATCGCGTTTGGCCAACGCATTCCTCATTCGACCCATTGCTGAAGTGCGCATTGGCCAGATTGCCGCCGCAGCAGTCTGGAGTAATGGCCCCGCAAAATGGAATCTGGATCTGAGCGGGCAGTACGTCCCATCTTTAACCAACAGCTCATCCATTGACCTCGCAGATTTTTCCGCCCGCGTCGAAATGTTTGGCGATGTGCGCGGAACGACGATCACGAATATAACGATTTCCAAAAAGGGCCAGCCCGTCGCGACAGCCTACGGCGTAATCCCACTAACGATTCAACCGGCGCGGATCAGCTCTGGTTTCATCAATGTCCTCCACGCGAACGACAACGACCCAATTCACCTGCGCGTTACCACACAAACCAAAGCGGCCTTCTGGGAAGCCATCACCAAGGGTTTACCGATTAGCATCCAAAATCCTTCAATCGATTTGTCGGTTGATGGAACACTCGCTCAACCACGCGGCACGTTGCATTGCGAAATCCCTGCAGGCAGCATCAAGTTGCTCACCAACTCTGTCCGCCTCGCGCTCGCCAATTTTAAAGCAGACATCGCTATCGACCGCCACCAAATCAATCTGCAGCACTTCAGCGTTCTTCTCCAAGGCCAGCCGCTTTCCGCATCGGGAACACTACCGCTGCCATCAAACCTTGAACGCGACTGGCGCAAAGTTTTTGATTGGCGAAAAGCGAGCATCACTGTTCGCGCGGCTGACGTGCAGATCGCTCCCTTCGCCGACATCGAGCGCCGATTCATCAGTCCACAAGGAACCGTTTGGGCAAACGTAAGCGTAAACCACGGTCAAATCAGCGGCAGCCTTGTTGTCACGAACGCAGCGACGCGTCCGATCGCGCAGTTCGGCGCCGTCCGCGACATCAATGCGCGCCTGAACTTTGCTCGCAATCGTCTCGAGATCGAACGCTGTGTCGGAACTTTGAGCGGCGGGCCGATCGCCGTGTCTGGCTGGGCCGACTTGTTGCACATAGACCCGCAAAACGAAGCTGCCGAGATTCAACCTCAACCTTCGCGGCGACAGCGTCCCTGTCGTGCGGCGGTCTGACGTGATCGTTCGCGTGAAATTCGACCTCATCGCGGCAAATACAAACAACGGGCCCGGGCATCGTGACAGGCGACGTTGGGCTTCAGAATAGTTATCTTTTGAACGACCTGAAGTTGCTCGTGCCTCCGCACGTTGCCAAGCCGCAGAATCGCCCGCCCTATTTCAGCGTCGACACCCCGCCCTTCTCGAGTTGGAAGCTCGATGTGAAAGTTAAGGGCGACCGCTTCTTGAAAGTGCGCAGCCCGTTCTTCAACGGCGTTTGCTCAGCGGATATGCACCTGGGTGGAACTCTTGCCGAACCCATCGCATTGGGCGACGCAACGATCAACTCCGGCGCAGTGGAATTTCCTTTCGCCACCGTCAAAGTCACCCAGGGATATGCCAGTCTCACCACGGCATATCCTTACATGCCCCACCTGTTCATCACGGGGTCCACGAAAGCTTACGAGTTTGACATCCGCATGAACGTCACCGGTCCGGTTGACAATCCGAAAATTGAATTCACCTCCACACCCGGCCTGGCTTCCGAACAAATTCTAATCATGCTGACGACCGGTGAGTTGCCCGCCACTGCGAGTGCGTTAACCACCCAGCAGCGGACGCTTCGGGTCGGCGCATTTGTTGGGAAAAGCCTGTTGAGCAGATTCGGTATGGCTCCTGGCAACGAACAGCGATTATCGGTTCAATCCAGTCGTGACCTGACAGAACAAAACACCGAGACGTATTCGGCCGAATATAAAGTCAATCCAGACTGGTCCGTGATCGGCGATTACAACAAATATGGCGGCGTCAATCTTGGCCTGAAATGGCGATTCTATTCAAAGTAACGAAGGCGATTTTATCAGCACCGGTTCTACGATGCGGCTTGCTGATGACCACTATTTTATGTCAGCCCATCCTCGCCAGCGCGGCGGCGCCGAAAGCCAAGCTGAAGATTTCCGGCTACGGCGTGCTGGGAAATTTGGAACTCAAACGGACCATTCTCTTACTCGAAACCGACAACAAAAAACGTCAGACTTATGATGCGAACTTCATCGAGGACTCTGTCATAATTTTGCTGTCGCGTTTGACCGAAGACGGGTTCCTGCGCCCGGAAGTCTCTGCCGTGGTCACGTTGACGAATGGGAATACGCAAACGTTTCGTTGGACGACAAATTTTGATGTGCCATTGCCGCGACCGCTCGAGGCCACTCGCGTTGAGCTTCGCGTGCATAAAGGCGTGTTCTATTACTATTCGAGCGTTCAGTTCTCGGGACTGACAACGGTTCAGGAAAAAACCGCGCGGACGTACTTCGTCCAAAACGTGGCACTCTTGCCATTGAAACGCTACAAAGTCTATTCGCCACAACGACTGAGCCGGAGCGTCTCCAGCCTGTCGGAGGTTTTAGAGCGACAAGGTTTTCGGGACGCCAAAATCAATCCAACAGTCACAACCAATAATGCAACCGGGGCGGTGTCGGTTATCGTCAATGTCGAGGAAGGTCCGCGTTCAATCGTGCGCACGGTGCGCCAGGAAATATTCCGCGAGGATTACACCAACGCACAGGTGGTCGTTGCTTTGGTTCGGAAACCTTACTCGCCATTGTGGGAACAGGATTTCACACAAAGCATAAAAACGAATCTGTATCACTCCGGATATCCGGATACAGCGGTTCAACTTTCAACAATTCACGCCGAGACAAATAACAACATCATCAATTTCGACCTGCTCGCCAAAGTGACAGCCGGGCCGAAGATCGCCCTGGGCACGGTCAAGTTTGAAGGCCGCAAAAAGACGAAACTGGCGGCGCTGACGAAGCGTACTCAATTAACTCCCGGTGAACTTCTCGACCGCATCCGTGTTGAACGGGCGCGCTATCGCATCTCGGAATTGGGCGTGTTTGATGCCGTCGGACTTCGATACGACCAAGTTGATCCCCACACGCGCGATGCGGTGTTCGAATTGAAAGAAAGCAAAAACCTCGATGCGAGCCTATTATTCAGCTTCGGCTCATACGAAATCATCCGGGTCGGCTTCGATATCGATCAGCACAACATCTGGGGTCTCGCTCATAGTGCGCGTTTTCGTGTCACACAATCATTCAAGACAAGCAGCGGCGATTACATTTACACCATCCCGCAGATTGTTGGCGAAGACGTCAACGCGTTCTTTAACGCCTCGGCACTTCGCCGCCAGGAAGTCGACTTCGTGCGTCAGGAATACGGTGGGGGTATCGGCATCGAAAGATTATTTCGAAAAATCTCCCTCGATGCGAGTGTCCGCTACAATTACCAATCACTGACGGCGGTGCAGAACGACTTTGATCCGACCGTTGGGTTAAAGACCGCGCAGGTGAGCGGATTCACCATCGATTTAAAACACGACAAGCGCGACAACCCGCTTTATCCGCATCATGGCTACAAACTGCTTGGGAGCGCTGAATTTGTGACCGATGCGCTCGGCGGCGACGCGAATTACCAGCGATTCGAAGTGTCAGGCTCGTATCATTTTCCCGTCGGCGAAGGCCGATGGTTGCATTTTGGCGTCGATCACGGCGGGGTTTTTACGCCGAATGCGCCAGCGGTTGATCTCCCGTTCAACAAACGGTTTTTTCCCGGCGGCGAAAATTCGGTGCGAGGTTACAGCGAAGGCGAGGCCTCCCCGCGTAATGCGCAGGGAACAATCGTGGGCGCAGCGACATTTCTCTTGGCCACCGGGGAACTCGAACAAGCGCTGACGCCGAAACTTTCGGTGGTCGGGTTCGTCGATTCGGTCGGCATCGCTCAAAACATCCAACAGTATCCATTCAACCAGGTGCTTACTTCCGTCGGCGGCGGGATAAACTATCAGACACTAATTGGCCCCCTCCGATTGGAATACGGCCATAACTTGAACCCGCGTCCGCAGGATCCGTCGGGCACAGTGCAGTTCTCGGTCGGATTTCCCTTCTGAACCCACATTGCTTGACATACCGCTACTTCACTATATAATGTTCAGCGACGGGCAAACTGATCGCCCGGATAGCCGGCCGATTCAACTTTTCGCACAGCTTCGAGGCTACACCTTGCGATGGTCGCCGGAGAGCGATGCGTCTCTGGGAGCCTCAACCAGCAACCGCTTAAGATCAGCGATAAAGCCCTGAACATCAGTTCGGTTGAATATCCCAGGCGCACATCAACCGACAGCCGCCCTGCCCAATGAACGTGTAGAATTTCCAACCGGCCTGGCGCAACGCAACGATGACATACGCCGGCAAATCGACGAAAACGGAATTGGCCTGTCGCGGGAAAAGAATTTTTGCTTCCGGAATTTGTTTGAGGCCTTCAGCGAGCAATTGCGCCATGGCGTTGGCGTGGGTGGCGTGACGGAGCCATGCGCCGGACTCAAACATGCCCAGCCAGGGTGCGGCGAGGAAACGCATTTTCGAAGCGAGTTGACCGGCTTGTTTGCAGCGAAAATCGAATTCGTGCGCGAGCGCGCGATTGAAGAAGACGACAGCTTCGCCAAGCGGCAAACCGTTTTTACTTCCGCCGAAACAGAGGACGTCCACGCCGGCCTGCCATGTGATTTCCCTGGGCTTTACGTTCAGTGATGCAACGGCATTGGCAAAACGCGCGCCGTCCATGTGCAACTTGAGGCCGAATTGTTTTACTTTTGCTGAGATCGCTTTGAGTTCGTCTGGCGTGTAGACAGTGCCAACTTCGGTTGCATTGGTAACGCTGACTGCGCAGGGCTTGGGAAAATGAATATCGGTACGGCGCGTGACGGTGCGCTCAATGGCGGCGGGATCGATTTTGCCGTTAGTGCCAGGCAAGAGCAGCACTTTCATACCGTTGGAGAAAAATTCCGGGGCGCCGCATTCGTCCGTTTCGACGTGCGCAAGTTCGTGGCAAAGCACGCTGTGATAGGACTGACCGAGAGAGGCGAGCGAAAGTGAGTTTGCGGCGGTGCCGTTGAAAACGAAAAACACTTCGCAATCGGTTTCGAAAATTTCGCGAAGCCTGTCGGCGGCTTTGGCGGTCCAGGCGTCATCGCCGTAACTGACGGCGTGGCCCGAGTTCGCTTCAGCGAGAGCCGACCAGGCTTCAGGACAGATACCCGCGTAATTGTCGCTGGCGAAATGGCGCAGCCTGGGAGATTCGTTTTTCACTAATTATATGAGAGTGCCAGTAAGCGCGGAAGGGAAGCCGGAAAGTCATCTCAGGGCAGAGACACATCAAAATTTTATACTCGAGTAATATAGCAGATGAACAACAGCGCCGCGCGCGTCAGCGAGCGATTTTGGAGGGGCGCGCTGATTATAAAAACCGCTTGCTGACGCGCGCGGCTCTGTTCGTCAGCACGTGTCAAATGGAGGCTTGTAACGACAAAGCTTGGGCGTAGTTTTTAGCGATGAAAATCAAATATGCTCTGGTTGCTGCCCTATCGCTGGCGGCTGTTATCGCATTTGCGCAGGAAGCCAAGATTCAAAAGCCGTCCAAAGCCGACAAAGCACCGCTAAAGAAGATAGGCGCGCTGGAAGCGACGAATTTCCTGAATAAGACAATGATCGTCACCGGCAAAGTCGCCCGTGTGTCGATTCGCCCCAAGATCGTTTACATCGACATCGATCAGTCCTATCCGAACTCGCCGTTCAACGGTATCGTCTTCCCGAGCGCCACGAATCAATTTCCGGAATTGAACAAGCTGAAGGGCAAGAACGTGGAAATTTCAGGCAAAATCGCCGAATACCAGGGCAAGCCCCAGATTGTCTTAAACAGTTCCAACCAGTTGCACGTCGTTGAACAGAAGGCGCCGGAGACAACAGCGCCGGCGCAGTAATTCGGCCCCGACCGGCGCAACTAATACTTTTTCGAAAACTTCTTTTTCGAATCGTCGTCGTGCTTTTCAGCCGCGCTTTCGGGTGCGGCTGAACTTTTTTGCCCGGGTTCTTCCACTGCCGGGGCGGCATCGGCAGGAGCTGCGGGTGCAGGCTGGGCACTTTCCTTTTGCACAGCTTCGACGAACGCCATGCGCAGACTGGCGAGGCTCTGCTTGAGCAAACCTTCCTCCTGTTTGTCGAGATTACCTTTGGTCTTGATCTCGATCATTTCCAACTGATCGATGAAATAGCGGGCGTTATCGAGATCGATTTCCTTTTTGCCCGTTTGCGGATGGGGCGCATGACCAAGGAAGATCAAGGCCATGTTGGTATTCTGAACTACGAGGTTTGCGAATAACGCCGACATCATTTCTTCGCGCGTCATGGCGCCATGCTCAACATTTTGCTCGCTCATAAATTAAGTATTCGGACGGTTCTTGCGATGGTGTTTAATTTCCGCCATCAAAAAATGAATCAAATGTTTCAGGCGCGGCTCAACTTCGACCGTCTCGAGAATCGTTTGGCGTTCAACCGGCCCAGGCAATAGAGCGCAGGAGACTAAATCCGCCAGTTGATCGGCGTCGTTCAATTTATCGAGATACGAGACGATTTCTTTTACGGATAAAACTGCGGCGGCATCTTTATTTTTGTTCTTCACTTTTGGCGTGACCGGGAAGGGAAAGGGCAGGCCTAATTGGATGCGTTCGGTAACAAGGTCGCGAACCTTTGCGAGTAAAGCATCAATGGTGACATTGTCTTTTTGCGGCGCTTGCAACGGACGAACGCGGCACATTCTATATGGCTTATATCGGGTCGTTTTGGTGATCTCGACGCGAGTGATGCCCTGCAAAATCAGATGCGATGTGCCATCCGGATTATCGACGCACACCCGAACCAGGCCCAAGCCGGCGACGGTCGTGGGAATTTCGCGAGAATAAGTAGGTCGCTGCATGGCAACGGTAAACATCCGCTCACCCTTGAGGGTGTCGGCGAGCATTTTTCGATAGCGAGGCTCGAAAATATAAAGGGGCAGCAACGCCTGGGGGAACAGTGTCACACTGGGCAGGGTCATCACTGGGACCTCGCACGGGATTTCCATGAACACAATTTAAGTTGGCGCGTTTATTTAGCAAGGCGGATGCGGTTCGACTTGCCATCATTGGGCAATTCTTTGCATACTGATTTTCATGAGAGGTAAAGCATTTCTAATCATTCTAGTAATCATTGTCCTCGGCCTGGGTGCCGCGTTGATCGTGACAAACCAGCGTGCTACCGAAGAAACTCACAAGCGGGACTCGGCCATCAAGACGCTTTCGAACACTGTCGTGGAGGTCAAAGTTAAGCGCGATGAATTAGCTACGGTTAACACAACCCTGTCGAACACACTCGCTTCAACGCGCGTGGATTTTTCGAACAAATTACTTGCGGCAGAAGCCGATCGCGACGCCACGGCGGCTAAATTGGCGAAGTCTCAAGCGGAAGCAAAAGCCGCTGCTGACGCGGCCAAAACGGAAATGGAAGCTCGCGACAAGAAGATTGCTGATCTCGAAGGCCAGAACATCAGCCTCGATAAGCAGGCCACTGATTTGCGCGGGTCCATTACCAAGCTCGAAGGCTCAATCACCGATACCGAGAAAAAACTCGCCAATTCGGAAGGTGAACGCAGCTTCCTGTTGAAAGAACTGGACCGGATGCGCGCCGAAAAGGCTGATCTGGAAAAGAAATTCAACGACCTCGCCGCCTTGCGCGAGCAGGTTCACAAGTTGAAGGAAGAACTTTCGATTGCCCGTCGCCTCGACTGGATTCGCCGCGGCATCGCCGATGCGTTTTCGCAAAAAGGTGGCGAACGCCAGATTGCTTCACGGCCAGAACCCGCCGCTGCTACTCCTGGCCTGAATGTCGAATTAAAACAGGACGGCACCAGCACGATCACCACGCCCGCGCCAGTCGGTTCGGACGCGCCGGTAGTGAAGCCGTAATTATAAGTGGGGAATCTTCCCCTTGTAGCGCGACATGATAGCGTCGTTGTTGGTGCTATCAGTGTTCGCGCTGCCCCAAACTTCCGGTTTACCGCCTGCCGCGACGACTCGCGCCGCAGCTTCGACAAAAATCGCGTGCAGAATAAATGCGCTGCTGATGGTTGAAGTCGGGCCGATTCGTTGCGGCAGGCCTTCAATTTCCACGACTGCGTCCCCTGTCCTGCCGCAATTGTCGATGACAAGGTCGGCGATTTCGGTAAGCTTCTTCCCTGATGAATGTCGCGAGGTGACCACCGCGACGTACTCAGAACTGGAAATGGCGATGACACGCGCACCTCGTGCTTTTGCTTCCAAGGCCATTTCGATGGGCACCGGATTACGCCCGGAATTTGAGACGATAAATAACAGATCTCCGCTGGCCATTGGATAACGTGAAAGCACTTGTTTGGCATACCCCTCTTTTCGCTCCCAATCAGTGCTGGCTGAGGCACTGATGTGGACCATCAGGTTTTCGTCGAGAATCGGAATGACGCGGGCAAGTCCGCCGGCGCGATAGAAAACTTCTTCCGCAAGCGCATGCGAGTGGCCCGACCCGAACGTATAAAGAAAACGGTCGTGCATCAACGTCGCGCGAACCCAATCAGCGGCGGCGTCCATCTGCGTGCGTTGTGTGCGCGTGATCCTGGCGAGCTGATCTTGCGCAGCTTTGAAATAGTCGTCCATGTAAAGGGTCATACGCGCGAGATTAGCAGAAGGTCCGGTTTGCAGCACAAGTTTCGATTTGCTGGAGTCGCGAGCGTGCTCTACAACGCTGCTATGCCACGCATGTTCAGTCGCCGGAATTTCCTTCGCACTTGCGCTGCCACCGCTGCGCTCGCCCCGTTTGTCTCGCTCGCCAAAGAATCGAGTTACCGCTTCTGCGCGTTCGAAAAGCCGTTGCAATTTTTGAGCTATGACGACATGGCGTCGTTGATGGCGGAATGCGGCTTCGATGGCGTCGAAGCAACCGTGCGCAAAGGCGGCCATGTTTTACCGGAACGCGTTGAAGAAGATCTGCCGAAGATGGTGGAGGCTTTGAAGAAACGTGGCCTGGAAATCACGATTTTGACGTCAGACATCAATAACGCGAGCCAACCCCAGGCTCAGAAAGTTTTAGCGACGGCGAAGAAACTCGGGATCACCCGGTATCGGATGCTTTGGTATCAATACGATTTGTCCAAGCCGGTCCGTCCGCAACTCGAGGCCATTCGTCCTCAAGTGAAGGATCTTGTGGCGATGAATCGCGAACTGGGTGTCACGGCGCTGTATCAGAATCATTCCGGCGCGAAGATGGTTGGCGCACCACTGTGGGATATTTACGAGGTCATTCGCGAGCATGATCCGAAGCAAATTTCAATTGCCTATGATATAATGCATGCGACGGCTGAAGGCGGTCTCGATTGGCCGATTCAATTTAATTTGATTCAATCGCATCTCGGTGCGGTTTTTGTAAAAGACTTCACATGGCAAAATCATAAGACGAAAGCGGCCCCGCTTGGAACGGGACAAATCGACGATAGTTTCTTCGCGCTGTTGAAAAAAACGAACTTCAAGGGGCCAATCTCAATGCACGTCGAATATCTGGAACGCGTCAAAGATCGCGCAACACAAGCGGCGGCGTTTAAAAAAGATTTTGGCACACTTCGCAATTGGCTGAACGCATAATTTACATGAGAACTTGTTTTATCTTTGCGATCGCGATGGGGCTGGCAGCGGGTCTGAATGCGGCGGAGCGGCCCGGTGAGCTAGCGGTCGGCATTGCGCAGCATGCATTTGACCATCTGGGCGAAATTAACGACCAGGCTGAGGCCGCTGCCTCGAGCGGCGCGACGGTGATTTACTCGACAGGGTTTGGCGCCGCTGGTTACGTAGGTCTGCCGCCGGACGCAGAAATGAAAGCGATGGCGACCAAAACGCGGGCGTATCTTACCGGTGCGCACAAGCGAGGCATTCAACTGGCGATTGGATATGTGTGCGCGACGTCGATTGTGAAGCTCGATACTTTCGACAAGAATTGGCCGGACACGTTTCGCAAACAATTCTCGTCGGCACCACGCACGTGGCTGCAAGTCGGTGTCGATGGCAAGTCGCTGCCGTCGTGGTATGGCGGCGATTACCTGCCCGCCTGCATGAACAACCCCGATTGGCAAACTTACGAAAAAGCCATGGTGAAGATGCAATTGGATGTCGGCCACGATGGCATCTTTTTCGACAATCCAACGGTCCATCCTCAAGGCTGCTATTGCGAGTATTGCATGAGGAAGTTTCAAAAATACCTCGTCGGAGTAGGCGTAAAACTGGATGTGCCGTCCGCCGGTTTTGTTGAATACATGCGCAAAGTCGCAGCGGCACATCCGCAGGAATTTGCGCGATCCCGATGTAGTATCGCGCGAGATTTTCTCGAAGAGATCCAAAAATTCGCGCGTACGATTAATCCGAAGGCGATCATCACGTGCAACAACAGCCTCAACACTCCGAACGTGTTTTTTTCGCAGTCGCGTAACTACGGCTACAACATTCACGAGATGAGCAAGGTCGAAGATTTGGTCGTGGTCGAAGATGGAATCAGCCAGCCACGGACTTTGGCCAATGGCAGCACCGTCGAATACGGGCACATGTACGAACTGTTGCATGCCATCTCGCACAATAAACCCGTCGTGGCCGTAACGATTGCTGACGGTGATTATCACACGGCACCGAACTTGATGCGCCTGGCGATGGCCGAAGCTGCCGCCCATAACGCTTCGTATCTTTCATGGCCGACGTGGCCGGAAAAAGAACGCGAGCGGATGTCCGCTGCTGTTCGCCCGGAAGCGGACCTTCTCCGAACGTCAGCGCCCCTTTTGAATCTGGCCCGGCGGCGGGCCGACGTTGTTTTTTATATTCCGGTTGAAAAATGGTCGACGCTAAGCGATACCGAATTGCTGAACTGTGTCAGCGTGTTGGAGAATCAAAACATCCAATTCGTCGCCGCGTGTGAAGATAACATTGGCGAATATCTCAAAGTAAAACCAATGCCGGTCGTTGTTGCTCTTGGCAAACATGACGATACACACCTTGATCCATTCCGCAATAATCATGGTGTGGTCCTTTCGACGACCGACGACAAAAACTGGATTGGCGATATGCAAAAGGCATTAACAAACGCGCCAACGTTCAAAGTCCCGCGGTCGGTTCGCGTCGTTGTCCGGGACCAACCAGAAAGAACGATCGTTCATTTACTAAACCTGAACGTGCAACGAATTTCCTCGTTCGAAGACAAAGTGACACCAGCTTCTGACATTTCATTGAAGCTGCACGTTCCGGTAAAGAAAGTGCGTTCGGTTGAGGCGTTAACGGCGGACGAATCCGCAACGCAGGGCACGGTTGAGTTCACTGCTGTGCAAGCCGAAGGCGGTTCAGACGTTTCGTTCCAGGTGCCTAGTCTGGATATTTCGACGATTATCGTTATCCAATAACCCTCATTCAGCGCGCTTGTTTCCGTATGTGCGTCGGGTAAATTCAACGTCGTGACTGCAGAAGTGACAATGGACGAGGTAGTGGAAAAGGTCTGGGCCGGAAGCCGCATCAATCAAAGCGAAGCGTTGCGGCTGTATTCTTTGCCTTTGGAAGAACTCGGTGTTCTGGCCGACCGACGCCGGCAACTCACGAAGGCAAACGCCTACAACGGACGCGGGAATGAAATCATCACCTACATCGTCGACCGCAACGTTAATTACACCAACGTCTGCAACGTCTATTGCAAGTTTTGCGCTTTCTATCGCACGGAAAAAGACTCGGACGCGTACGTGATTACGTTTGAGGAGATGGACAAGAAAATCGAGGAAACCATCGCATTAGATGGCACTCAGATTCTGATGCAGGGCGGTCATCATCCAAAACTTTCGATGCAGTGGTATTTGGATTTGTTGTCGCACATTAAAACGAAATTCCCGCAGGTGAATATTCATGGGTTCAGCCCTAGTGAGTTCATTCATTTTCGTGAGGTATTCGGATTGCCGCTTGAGGAAATTATTTCGAAGTTCAAAGAGGCTGGACTCGGCTCTATTCCGGGCGGCGGCGGAGAAATTCTAGTCGATCGTGTTCGCAAAAGGATTTCGCCATTGAAAGCGATGAGCGATGAGTGGCTCAGCGTCATGGATGTGGCGCATCGCCTTGGACTCTCATCGAGCGCGACAATGATGTTCGGCCATGTCGAAACAGTGGAAGACCGCATCGAACATCTGGAACGCGTTCGCGCCCAACAGGACAAAAGCAAAGGATTCACCGCGTTCATCGCGTGGACGTTTCAATCTGAGAATACGATGTTGAAGGCGCCGACGGTGGGCGCGCACGAATATTTGCGCACGCAGGCGCTGGCTCGCATCTACCTTGATAATTTCCAAAACATCCAAAGCTCGTGGGTGACGCAAGGCCCGGAAATTGGGCAGGTCGCGCTGAAATATGGCGCGAATGATTTAGGCAGCATCATGATTGAAGAAAATGTCGTTTCCCAGGCCGGGGCGACATTTCGGATGGGAGTTAAAGATATGCAGCGGTTAATCAAAGAACTCGGCTACGAGCCTCACCAGCGCGATAATTGGTATCACTTGCTGAATTAAATGCATCCCGAGCCTCCAGCCCTGAGCATCGTTCTCCCCTGCTACAATGAGTCCGGCAACCTGCCGCTCCTGATTAAACTTTTGCAGGAAACAGTGGAGCCGCTGAAACTGGCGTACGAAATCGTCGTCACGGACGACTGCAGCAAAGATAATTCGTGGGAGCTTCTCAAGGAGATTACGGCGAAAGATCCACGCATTCGGGCACAACGGTTCGGGAAAAATTGTGGATTATCCGCGGCACTTTGGGCCGGCATTCAGTCGGCGCGCGGCAGGATCATCGTGACGATGGACTCGGATTTACAGAATGATCCGCGCGAATTGCCAAAGTTGCTTAAGCCATTGGACAAATACGATTGCGTTTGTGGCAGCCGCGTTGCGAGCCGAATCAAAGGAGACAATTTCATTCGCGTCGCTTCATCGCGCATCGCGAATTGGGTGAGAAACAAGCTGTCGGACGAAGACGTTTCCGACGCAGCGTGCAGCTATCGGGCCTTCAAACGCGAGTGCGTTGCTGATTTGAAATTCTTCAAGGGCATGCACCGCTTCATGGCGACGCTAGTCAAAATGGAAGGTTTTTCGGTGGTGGAAGTGGACATTTCGACGAACCCGCGACATGCCGGCAAAGCTAATTACGGTGTCTGGAACCGCGTGTTTGTTGCGTTTCACGATTTGCTCGCAGTGCGTTGGATGAAAAAGCGTATGTTTCCAATTCGCGTCGTCGATCGAATTAATTAGTCGCGCTGCCGCAATCAATATAGATGGGCAAAGAGCTGACCGTTGCTTTCTTGCTGGTGTATTTGATATCAATCGGATGTGGTGAACCCGTCGTCCATGCAGCAATCTTGCGCTTCTTGCCTGAGCTGAAAAGCAGCACGTAATCTTTGTCATCGCCCTGATCCATACGGCGATCGAGTTTGTATCCATCCAGCTCGCGAACCATGTTTCGCAGCGCAATGTAAGCTGGCTTGGGTTGTAGACTGTAGGTGACCGTTCCGAAGTTGTGCTCGTTCTCGTTCGCATCCTGGCCGTCGTTCTTCCAGTCGTACCAGATTGAAAGCGGCACGCCGTTCAGCAAATTGGAAAGTTGCTGTCGCACGATGTAAGCAGCCTGTTCGTCGAGCGATACACCGTGTGTATGGGTTGAGTAACCCCATTCCCCGCTCAGAATCGGCATATTTTTCTTTCCTGAAGGCGCGTAACGCGCGATCAACTCGCGCAACTTTTTGTAGTCTGTCGCCGCTGTTTCCGGCGGCATGCGTGGTTCGCGATAGGGATGAACAGTGATTGCATCTAAATACTGCAAAGCACCGGATTTAAATAGCGTCTCGAAAAACGGCCATTCGAAGCCAGCCATGGCCGGCGCGACAACGGTAGCGCTCGGTTCAGCTTCATGGACTGCTTTTGCGGTCGCTAGGGCAAGAGCGGCGTACTCTTTTGCATCGGGTTTCGGTTTCCAGAAAAAGCCGTTCGGCTCATTATAAATTTCCCAAATGATGTGGTGTCCATGGAAGTGCTTTGCAGCGGCTGCAGCCCATCGGGCAAATGCAGCGATACTTTCGGGGTGACGCGGTGACGCAGTGTGCTTCTGGGCTTCATGTGTAAACGGGTGCGTTGCATCCACCGTTTCCTCGTAGGCAGCATGAATGTAATCGAGGATGTAGATGGCGCGCATGCCGCGGCGCTCCAGGTTCGCGGTGAGTTCGTCGTAGGACTTCCAATCGTATTGGCCGCGCTTTGGTTCAGTCGACTCCCAGGAAAAATCCATGCGGATGAACTTGAAACCACCAGCGGCAATCATATCCAGATCTTCCTTTGCGCCGGTGACAAAATGGATGTTCACACCAACGCTGTTCGGAATTGTTGCAGTTGGAATTTGCGCACGCGCTGTAAGTATTGAGATGGCCAGCGCACACAGGATAGAGCGAGTAAGCGTGAGTGGATTCACAGCTCATCAAATAATCACTTTCAACTGATGTGACTACTCAAATTTTCGTGATCCCGGTCAAACCCGCCAATCAACTTACTTCTGCGGCTGCACACGGTAGTACCGTGAGGCATCCGGCGGATTTGGATCGTTGAACGTTGTTGTGCTCGATTGGGCGCGGATGTTCGCAACTGTGGACCAGTTCACCAGATTCGTCGACATATCGACGTTATAGGCCTGCCCGGCAATCGAGTTCCACGAGAACGCAAATGTGACATAGGCGGTCTGCGACGTGTAACTGGCCGAGCCTGAGACGACGGACGGATATGGCAACGTGCCAGCGGGCAGAACCTGCGCACAAATATCGTAGTTCACAAAGTTCGGCTCATTATTTGGCACAGCCAAATACCAGGTCCCGTTTAAACTCGGCCGGGAACTATTCGTGCTGATCACGATTCGTTCGTCTGTAAGACCTCGGTTGAAACTTGCCGCATCGAACTGCGAAGTCGTTGGATAGTCGCCGAAACGCACCAGCAGGTCGACGTCGCCGGTCATACCAGTGACATCGAATTCGACTGCCGCATCGTTATTCGTCACCGTGAATGTGTAAATAGTATCGAAAGCAGGCCCAGGTGGGGCAAGTCATCCCAGACAAACAGGGGCCAAACGCATTGAGATCGAATACTTTGATGTAGGTATCGAATTGGTCGGCCAGAATCGTATAACTAACAACTGGATTTGTGGCGACGTTGTAAACCGCGACATACCACCTACCTGGCGTAAGCGGAACCGGCGACGAGTTCGTCGTTACGACGATAAATTCATCGTTGGTGTCCGAATTGAAGCTGCCATAGTCGTAGCTGGTCGAGTCTGGAAGCGGCAGGTCATGGCGGATGACCATATCAACATTCGCAGTAATATTTGTTACCTCGAACACGGCAACACTGTTCGTCACGTCGAAGTAGTAATATTGGATGGTGCCGGGCGCGACGTTGGTTGTTATAGGATTGTTCACCGAGTCGTCGAGCGATGTGATCGTGAAATTCGTGTTCACGTCGAAGTCGACCTGCAAGCAGAACGTCTGGTCCTGGCTCGACAGATTTTGCACGGCGAGGAAGTAACGCTGTCCCGGCACAAGGAACGGCGGCCCGCTGTTCTTCGAAAGCACAACCGCAGCACCGGGCGCACCAACATTTGCCATGAGATAGAAATCCCCTGCAGAAAATCCAGTTGGCAACGTGGTTTGATTGAAAATCACATTGAGCGAATTTGGACCCGGATTGTTAAGGGTATTCGTAGCGAACCTCGCGAGAGCCGGAACATCGACAGCAAAATAAGCATAGCCGCCAGCAGGCGCGGTCGCGTTGGTGCACACCCCGGGTTCGACGGTGATCAACTGCACGTTCGTCGAGCTGTAAGTCAGGTTCAGTTCCCAATCGAGCAGTTTGCCGGCCTGACCGGCGCGCGCATCGTGAATTTCCAATGTCCAAAAACCCGAGGCCAGTTCACCGTTGAATGCACTGAGCGATTCTTCAGGGAAGAAATAATTGGCGTAATTGGTATTCGGCAATTCCTGAACGCGGATGTTATCGAACAACATCCCAAGCGGATGTCCCTCGATCGTCAGTTGGGTCACGCTGTTCGAGGCGGTGAAACCAATCGTATTGGTTACCCACGGGCCACCGGCACCTGAAACCAGTGTGTCATTCGTCGCACCATCGATGAGATAGATGATGTTCGGCAGGACGGAGGTGGTGGTGCGCTTGCCAGCGCTGCCTGCGGCGTAGATATCATATATCTCGGCGGCCGCGAGCGCCCGATTATAAATCGAGAGTTCATCAAGATTTCCGGTGAAAGGTTAAGTTCCACCGGCAACATTGACAAATGCTTTTACCGATTTCGAACGGCGCGTGTACTATGGTTGATGTCAAGCAACGCGACCGTGTCTACGCTCGCGCCCAACACGCCATCGATATACATCGCTGGCTACCAATCCTGAGCGGGTGAATGCAACATGGTGCCAAAGGCCATCGTTAATGGCGGTTTGTGATGTAACTGGCACTCAATGCCGCAGCGACCATTGTGGCAGTCCACAGATTCGAAAGTCATCTGCCTGGTCGCGAAGACATTGCCGTTGCTTTTGCCGATATCAAAATGTCTCCAACCGACGGTTCGCAAGATTGCAGACTGTGCCGTTTTTCCATGATTATTTGTTGGGCGTTTTGTGATGAAGTTTGCATCCAGAATTCCACCGTGAAATCGTTGGTCCTGAAATTGGCGACGTTCGTATTCGCAATGAACACGCGTATTCGTGCCGTCGAAGTGAAACGCTTTGCCCACTTTGCCAGCATCGTAAAACGGCTGAAGCACGGTGCTGGGCGCCAGCACATTCGTAAACACGCCGTTATTGCTGCCGATAATATCGTTTGCATTGCCTTCACCCGGCCACCAAGCAACGATGCCGGCGCCGCGATAACTGTGTGGTGAGAAGTATGTCTTACCGAGGTGAGTTGCAAACGATCTAGCAATCGCACCGGAACCCAGCGCCAGGAAATTCGTCCCGGAATTCGCCAAAGCGGCGTCTGCAATAACACCTGCTTCATTTGTGACGACATCCCAGGCTTCAACAGTGCTGCCATTGGAATACGTGCCGGAAACCGCCGTTTCGAAACCATTCGAAAATATAACCGTATTTGAAACAACGGCATTCACCAACGAATATGGCGGTAAGGCGAACTTGATGAGTTGACTGGCTTTGTTCGTGTCTTCGGTGAAGATCGTATAAACTGGGCCGTTCGATGTATCCAAACCGAACGCGGTCGAATTGGTGTAACCCCGGTCCTCAAACAGCATCACGTGCGTGCCTTGCGGGCTGACCAGTTCGATGGACAAATCAGACAAACGCGGGTGATCCAGGCGCAAACCAGCCTCAACTCCCACCACTGGCAGCGCGTTCGTTATCAGGATTTGCGACGTCGTCACCGCATCATCAAGCAACACTGTTCCAGTCTTATTCGTAACCGTCTGCACCAAATCCGGCGTGAGGCTGCGCGTAATCGTGATATCGATTGCAATAGTCACCGGCGAACCGCTGTCGTTGTGAATTCCGTAAATCCAGAATCCACCGCTAATCGGCGGCGTATTGCTAATGTTGACATTCAACGACCCCCCTGGTGGACCAATCAACTTCGTCGCGTCATAATTGGTGGGTGATGGGAAAAAGTCTTTGCGCAGATAAATATCCACCGGTCCCGTGCCCGACTGATACGTGACCGCAATATTTAAGTTGGTCGTATCGTCAGGAAGGTTCAGGAAATCATAGAACCAGCCATTGCCCGCAATTGTTCGAATCTGATGCAAAACGTTTGTGGCGGGGTTCGGATCGATCCAACCCTGAACGATGTTGACCTGGCCGGTGTGATTCAGCGCGTTATCAGTCATCGTGTAAATCCACACGCCAAGCGCGGGCTTATCGACAAAGTCGGTTAACGAACCTGGGCCATCGGTGTGTATCCAGTCCGGTGGGCCAGTAAGCGTCTGAGTGCCTTGCTCAATGTGACCCGGATAACCGTTGCCGGTGGTGACGTCGCCTTCAGCCAGATCGTCGTACGTAAACACAAAATTCGTCCCGCCGTTTGGAATCTGACTGGCGGTATGATTGTTCAAAACAATGGTTCTGCCGTTGTGCTGGAGCGTGCCATACAAATCGCCGAGAAGCTCGTGCGTGATCGCCTGGCTGATGACCACACGCCGGGCGGTTGCCTTCGGATTGGAAGTCGGCACAACAACCGCAATCGCAATCACGGGCGGTCTACTGGGCAACGCCGGATCACCGTCCGGAATTACTGCCGGCACGGGTGTGAAGGTCATCTTTAGCTGTCCATTCGCGTCCGTTGAGTCGAAGGGCTGGTCAGTCGCCAAACCGT
Source organism: uncultured Verrucomicrobiae bacterium (assembly GCA_963702845.1). Lineage (GTDB taxonomy): Bacteria > Verrucomicrobiota > Verrucomicrobiia > Limisphaerales > Palsa-1400 > JAICXV01. The sequence continues at coordinate 4,647,187 of OY969763.1, forward strand.
AAAACCCAAATTCAGCCGCCTGTTGGTCCTCAGCTTTGACGCCAATATAGTAGACCCGTCCCTGGACAGAATTGGTGTAGGTAACGAATTCGGTTCCGCCACGCAGCGTGGATTTATCGGCAGCATCAATCACATTGGGATCCAGGTTGAGCAACCGTGGGTCCGTTGACACATAAAGGTCGATGTCTGCGCCATCACTGCCACGCGGGGCCACGCCTGGCGGCTCCTCCAACCGAGACTGAGACAAATTCGGCGGCAGGAAGGTCACAAACGCCACGTTGGTCGCATTCGTTTTCGTGAAATCGACATCGTTAGTGAAGATAAAGAAATGCCATTGACTGATAATGCCGTTGGTAGCACCGGTTCCTGGCGTCGACAACAGCGGCGAATTTGCGCCTACCCGTTGATACAGCAACGCCACACCGTTAGAGGCAACCGTGATTAAACGAGTTGGTGTGAAATCAGGTGCGTTGTTCACCACTGTCGGCCGCTCGCCACCAGCGATAACCAGTGCAAAATCCTGAACAATATTGTTCGGATGTTCCGTCACCGCGTTCACGTTCACGTGCGTTGCCCGGACCGTCACCGTGTAACTACTTCCCAGCGAAAAACCCAAAGAGCCGAAAATATAAACATTCTCGACGTTATTGACGGTATCGCTGTCGGTAATAGGGCCAGCTGTTGGATCATCTGCATGAGTGAAAACATCGCCCTCTTGGAAATTATTGCCCACGAACACTTCGCCTGTCTCGAGGTTCGTCACGATCAGATCCAAATCGTTGACGAGTTTTACACCCGCCGCAGGATTGCCGGCCGGATCTGTCCAAACCAGCGAAATGCGCATTGGCGAAAATGGATCAGTGGGAGTCACGGTCCATGTCCGGCTTTCGCCGGTTGCGAGAGAATTCGAAATACTTTGATCAAAGAAAACAGTCGGCCCAGCGTTGACGTCCATACCGGTGGGGATCGAATTTGGCAAATTCACCAGGCCCCAACCTTGGTCGTTTGCGGTAATGCGCCGTGTTTCGAAATCGTAAATGTTACCCAACGATCGTGCGCCATTAATCAAGAGCGCTTTCATCAAAGCCGGACTAGGCGTTAGCCCCAGCCGGTTCTCAAGATAATCTTCCATCAACGCCAGCACGCCCGTAACCGCCGGTGCCGCCATGCTCGTTCCAGACTCATACCGATAAAATCTTCCGAGCCCATCGTTCAGCTTCTTCAATTCCTGAAAATAGGTGCCGAACGAATTCGTGCGCACGACGAAGATTTGCAAATCGTAAGCAATGGGTTGTGCTGTGGTGTCCTTGATTCCAACCGTCCATGCAGCTCCGCCAGTAATACCAAATGCAACCTGGCCTTTGCCGCGGAACGTCGTCGCTGTTGCCCCGGAATCAGCGTAAATGTCCATAGCCGGGAACGGATTCGGCGAAGCAGCGTTGGGGATAGTTGCGATATCCAATTCAATCGCGTCACTCGGAACGCCGATGGTATAGGTATTCGTCGCCCCAGCGGCAACAGCCTGTCCCGGGTAGCTGTGAACGTCAGCTGTCAGGAAGTTCGTCGGGTCCGTCCAGTTGGTCGACCGTGTTGAAATAATAAACACACCGGGCGCGACCACATCTGGTTTGAACCGGCCAAAATCACTTTCGATACCGATGCCGACATTACCGCGGCTCGAGAATCCAGCTACTTCAGATGAACTATCGGTCATACCAATCCAAACAGCATTGGTGATAAAGTTTGTGCCATCTTGATAGACGATCGTATTGGTAACGTTGCGCAAACTCTCCACCGCGCCGACTGCGATGATGTTTTTCCCGGCCGCAGGCGATAGAATTGTATCGCCGAAGGCATTTTGGCCGTTATCGGCTCCGCCGCCCTCATTACCCGCCGCGAACACATACATCATCGGCTGCGAGCCGGTCGTGCCCGGCAACGCATCGCGCACGGCCGCGTCATAACTCGCCGTTGGCATCGAATACGGATCACCGCCAAGATAGCCCCAACTGTTGTTGGAAATGCGCACTTTGGGTTGAGACGCAGCATTGGTCTGTAAATAGGTATCGGTGATGAATGGCGCTCCAAAAACGTCGATCGACTGCGCATAAATGCTAGCGTGGGGCGCTTTGCCGTGAAATTGCAGTGGAAAATAGTTCGGCGGGGGATTTGCTCGATCGGTTGAACCAACCGCCAACGTGACATTAGTCGACGCCGTTCCGTCGCCCGCAATAATGCCGGCAACGTGCGTGCCGTGGCCGTCGAAGTCGTTAAGAGAGAAAAGAAAATCGCCACCAACACGGTTGGTCAAATCAGGATGCAAAGCGTCAACACCAGTATCATTGACGTTGATAACAATGTTCGATCCAGTCAGGTTAAGATAATTTGGGGCAGTGGTCGAATTGGCCGCAACCCCCAATGTCTCGCGCGTTAAATCGTTTAGCCGAGCACGAGGCACCGCTGGTTCCAAGCCTTGCACCGCCGGCGATTGCGCTATATCAGCAAGACGGTTGAAGTCCACTTTTGCGATCAGACTCGGACCGAAAACCATGTTTTCCTCGGCCACAACCTCACCGCCGGCCTGAGTAATCGCATTTGCCACGCCGTCACGGCCGCCGGCAAAACCGGTGATGCGGAAAAATTGATTTGTCGCCACGGCCCCCGTCAGGATCTTTGGGTCTGCTTTGAATTGCGGTTCGTTCGGGATGACCCGCGGAAACAAGCTCGTGGCCGACGCCGGAATGACGACCAATGCCGCATTATTCGGAATGTAAGAAACAAATTTTCCTCCGACCGATTTCAACGTGTCATAAAACGCCTTATCCAGCGGATGATCCAACTGCACGATATAACTGCCCGGCTCCCCTTTCGCGCGCCACTTTTCGGGAATCTTCAAATCAGCCAACGGCTTCGTCGTATCGATCAAAGCGTTACGCAACAAAATGGCATGACTGTCGCGTTGCAGTTCCGCAAGAGGACGCGTCGTGTTAGATACTCGGAAACTGCTCGGAGATGGCTTGGCCGTCGCAGTGTTGGAATTCGTTTTGGCGACAGCACCAGGCCCGGTGGAAATGAGCGGTCCGTGCGCGGCTGCTTTGGGCATGGTAACCCGCTGCTTTTCGCGTGCGGCCTGATCGGCGGCACGTTTCTTTTCGCCAAAGTTCCAGAAGAACGCAGAGGCCGCGAACAACAGGAGGCTTATAGCCCACCAAACTGAAGGTTTCAGACGCATAACTTACCTCGCTTGCACGTTGGCGAAGGGGAACAGGGTATCAATTCAGGCTCAAGAACACCATAGTAATTAGGCCTAAAGAGGCCTGAAACAAAGCTCGAAGCCCCAACATTTAACATCCAAAAAGGATGCAAATTCCAGGCTCCAAAAATATCAGCACATCGCACCTTGAAACTTGGAGCTTGGGATTTCTCCGGAACCCGGTGCGTGATGCTTGGAATTTTCAAGTTTAGTTTCCTGGCAATATATTGAAGCTCTCGACAATGATTTTTGGGTTCGTTGGCGTGCTATCGTTGCTCAAGCGGCACACGGCGCGGGTCACAACTTCACCGGTAATCTGATAATTGGTGCACATGCCGCGATACGGCCCGCCTAGCACGAGGCTGTTGTTCGCCGGCTTGAGCGATTGTCCAAACGAGTAAATCACAAACCGCGGGTCGCCCAGCTTAACGAGTGAGAGAATCTCCTGCGGAATCCGTTCGACAACTGCATCCCAATTGGTCGCAAGCACCTGGTTGGCTCCTTTAAACGTTGTCATCGGGTTTTCTTCGTCAATCGGCAGATTGAAAACGTTTGGCAGCAGCGCACGGGTTAAGTTCGATTCGACCAAAAAATCGCCAAGATGATGGAATACTTGATTATCTTCCTTTAGCCGACGTGCGTTGAGTGCCGACACGATAGGTGCGACGTTCGTAGGATCGATCACCAATCCGCTGATATTGTTGGTCAGCAAATAGACCCCGCTAAGCAATGCTGACCATGGCCCAAGATTCGTTTGATTGATCGAAAGCAATCCGCGCGCGGCGTTTTCATTCAATGCAACCGTGAACAAATCCAGCACGCGCCAATCATTGGTCGGATAGCTGGTCATGTCTTTCGCCCATAGTGTCGGCCATTCCTTATGATCCTTGTTTATTTGTCCGTCAGCGCTGGCCTCGGATTTCAAATAGAACGTCTGCCACGGCGAACCGCGATGGACGCGTCCCAGCCAACCCACACTTGGAAACTTGTTCGTTGGGAAAATCCAATCGCCAGGTTGCTGCACCATTGGATCCTTGAACGTCATGTTCACCAGCAAGTCCTTGAAAGAATTTCCGTAATTCCACGGTGAATAAATATCATTCATGCGGCCGAGCTCCGTCAGCATGGCGTTCGTGGACGCGCGAGGCTCCAGATATGTCACCACATTGGTGAGCACCGGAGAGGTCAGGTCGTCGAGCGTGTAGTGGACCAGCGGATCATTCGCCTCGAAGAAAGTTTTGAATTGAAGCGTTGCCGACGGTTCATACGGGCAATTCATCGCGATATTGGTCCCCTGACCTTGCAAGAACGTAGCGAAGTTCAGACCCGCACCCTGTTGCGGTGTATAACCGCGAGCCCCCACATTATTGGTCGCGACTTGCAGTTGATAGAGCACCCCCTGATTCATATTCGCATTGGGATCACCGACCACCCTGTTCGTACTCCATGGATTGATAGTCGGCGGAACACCGTGGGATATCAGGTTGCTGTTGATGTTTAGGTGACTATAGAAATCACCTATGTTGACGACGTCCAGGATGTGCCCGGTTTGATCCGTGAGAAGATAAAACAGATAATTTGTCGTATTAATATACCAGTCGTGAACCGGAAACGTATTTTTGTTTTCCTTAACTAACTGATAGTCCAAGTCGGTCGGATGAGGTTGAAAAGCCCTGCCAACTTTATTTTCCGCGTACTGAGATTCCGGCAGGGCGATAAGGTTTGTAGCGAAGGTCTTAAAACTATTCGAATTCACCAATGTCGAGAGCTCGGCACTGTACCTTTTCGGGAAATTGCCCTGCCACGAGTTCTGGGCGTAAGATTGATTGATCACGTTCGTATAGCCGCCGGTCACATTTGTCACCTCATTGCCAAATGTGACGGTTCCGGCATTAGTAATGTAAAGGTTCAGCGCGAGCGGGAATGCTGTCATCCTATAGGAGTTCCAACCTTCCACGCCAAAGACGTTTGAGACGCTAAACAGCGCCATTTGATACCCGTCGGGAATAAGGCCAGGAGTCGTAGCCGTGCGCATATATTTGAGCTTACGCGTGACGTCGAACGCCGTGATGTAAGCGAACTTGTTGAAATTTGGCAGATTTTTCTTCACCCCAACCACCAACGGCACACCCCACACGTTGTCATTCGGCGCAATAGGAATCGATGATGATAACGAACGAAACGGATTCTGAACAAATGTCGTGTCCGTCACCGCCACCCAGTTTGTGATATAAACATTCGTCGCCGCTCGGAAAACAAAGAAGTTGGTCGCCCGTGGCGTTCCGGCTGCCTCAAACTTCCAGTCGAAAACCGGTCGAAAAACGGACGGATACATGATGCCAGTGGCAGCGTCTCCGTTATTGTTACCAGAAGCATCATAGATATTCGCCGCCAATTGCAACATTCTATGAATGGCTGCACTGTAGTGAATATTCGTATTCTCCGAACTATAGACCATGATGTTCGTTAGCCCGAAGTGGGCGAATTCAGTGCTGGGCGGAAGATTCGTTGCCGTAATGTCATTCGTGACAATCTCAAAATCCTGCGAGCGCAAAAGCAACTCAGCCGTGTTTGTAAAAAACGTCAGGGCATCCCAGTTCTTCAACACAGTCGGCGTGGTAATCCTGTTATGGATCGGATCTTTGTTGAACGCCTGAACCTGCGCGCTGTTATCAAAGTTGATATTGACCTTCGCGCGTTTGACCATCGAACCGTTGTTGGCATGAACCCAGCAGTAGAGTTCCGATGCGAATCGGTCCCAATTGAAGCGAGCATACGGCTAAACGTGTAGCGATTGGTCGTATCAAGTTGCGAAAGGGCATTCGTCAACCGCCCGAGGAATGGCGTGTTCGCAAGTTTATCGAAAATCTCCTGCGGCTCGTAAAAATTGTTGTAATTTGTGCTGCCGGGCCAAGGGTTCCTCGGAGCGTCATTATCCTTGGATGGATCGTCGAATGCCGTCGTCGCAATAGGGCCGTCGGAGTATTCATCGATACCATTGTTTCCAAAATTTGTTGCACTGTTCGGGAAAATAGCCTTAAGCGAAAGAAGGTTCGCGGCGTTGCTGGCGTACCGGTATTTGAGGAAACTCAACGCGTCGATAAATGCCACACCTTTGCTCGAGTTCCCACCATCGGGAACGCCATTTCCATTCACAGCATAAATGTAATCGGTCGCCCAAAGATTGGAATTCACGCCAGCGAGCAGCGCGGCCATATTCAATTCCCAAGGCCCATGGCCCTGATTCCGCAAGTACCCGTCAAACGGCATGTTTGGCGGAAAATTGCTTGCGGTGTATTTCGCATAGTTATGGATGAAATTCAGGTCGAGCGTCTTCCCGATCGGCAACGCTATATACGCATAGCGACCGATAAAGGGATTGTTGCCGTTATGAGTAGCATCAGGCTGGCGCAATGTTCCAATCCACTCAGGTTCGCCATAGTTAAGCTGCAATTCGCCATTCGTATTCCCGAGATCGTCGGTCACCGCGACGTAACCGTTCGATTCAAACCGCCCATTTCGGTTGTAATCGACCCAGTAACGAAAATCCAAATTGGTACTCCCGGTATTGGTTTGAACATAAACCGGCACGCGCGGGTCGTAGAGTAGATTGGCGATGTTCTGAACCTGATCGTCCGGACTCAATACGGCGCCGTTTGGATACGTATAGCTGACATTCGTGACATTCGTGCGAACCAGCGGGTTGGCATTTACGTCAAACCCAAACGGGCTGATAAAGTCATGCGACATCATCATGTCGTAATTCAGCAAATCATTCGGACGCCCGCGACGTGCTGGAGCGTTCGTATTATTCGCCATCAAGGACGCCGCCAAGGTCTGCCTGAGCACGAGCCAGGGCCGCATCCGCCATCGCTTGCGCATCGATCTGGCTGAGTGATCCCGTCACCGAAGCTCGCTCGCGTCGGCTGACCGCCAGGAATGCAATCGTCATGAACGTAATGACCGACAGCATCAACAGTGTCATCACCAGTGGCAACGCCTGACTTCAACCTTCTGCGTTCTGCGTTCATACTTGTCTTCTTCATCTTGGCAACGCCGCTCTCACGGGAATCTGTTGGCGGAAAATGTGAACAGCGCCCATTCTGCTCGCTAAATAATTACTCTGCGCAATGGCGTTTGTTCCAAAGGCGCGAACCTGTTCCAAAACTGCGGGCTCAAGAATCCCTAACTCAACCTCAACCGAGCTCGGCAACGGATTCTGCGGTTGATCGATCGGCAGTTCCAAAACACCCGAGGAAAAAGAATTGGTAATTTCAACCCCATTCGCATCAAAAGCCCGCGCCCGCAGATGGATCACGCCATCGACGATGCGATAGAAATTGGTATAGCCAAAGGTAACAGCTTGATTCAGAAAAATGCCGCACGGATTGTCCGTCGGGAGATCGTTCGTTGAATACACGTAACGATACAACGTGCCAACAAGTGGCGTACCGGAAACACCGCTTCCCACCGTATTGCTGATCGCGTAACCCGCGCCATACCAAATGTTGTTGATATGCTCCAATGCGAAAACATCCGACATGTAATTCGTCCGCGTATTCCCGACCGAATCGCCTTGGATGAGCCAACTCCCGTTGCGAATGCCGTAAAAGAAATTGGTAATGTTCCCGTCCTTGGCATCAGACATCTGTTGAAAATCTCGCGCCATCATATCAACGACTGTGCGCCCGCTCTCCATCACGTCCGTCTGGGTGTGCCCGCCACGAAAAGCCTTTTGCGTTTGCACGAACATCGCCGTCAACCCGAGCACGATGACGACAAGCAACGTCGTTGAGACCAACATTTCCAAAATCGTCAGCCCTGATGCACCGAACGTGCGTAAGCGATGTTGGTTGGTTTTCAAAACGTAGTATTCGTTCCTGTGTTATCGGAGAGCTTGTATGCACCCGGATTGATGACGTACAAACGCAGGTCAGGCGTGGCGGGGGGCGGCGGCAAATTGATATTCTCAAAGTGACCACTGACCAGGGTTCGAAAATACTTCCGGTTCGGGCCGGGCGAGCCGTTCGGCAACACCGGCCAACTAAACTGAAGGCGCGCATCGATCAAACTGTTCTGCCAGTAGTGCAGTTGATTCTGCACTTGAACATGGTTGGTTTGCGTGGCGAAGTCGGAATTCCCGACCGGATAATTCGTGTAATCATTGATCAACCACGGCGTTGTGCTGTAAGGCATCAACGTCACATCCATCTGGTATTTGAACGAGACCTGGGTATTGCCGCCGTTTTGCTCCAGCGCCGAACCACTCATCGCGCGCACCGTCGCAACCACGTCGTTGCGCACCATCATGCCGGGATATGCCGTTTGATCGGCTGGCTCGTATTTCGGAATGCTCAACATGCCAACTATGACATGACCGTTCGTCAGACTTTGATTCGCGCCGGCCGTATTGGGCGTCACTATGGTGATATCTGAAATTTTCTGCGTGAACACCAGATTGCTCCCGACGTACGTTTTGACATTAATCGACTCAACATAGTTCGTCAGGAAGTCCAACGCCTGGCCGTCAATTTCCCTGGTCCCTTGCCGGCCGTACCGGAGCAGATCCATAAAATATTGCCCGTCCTGGCTGGCAATTGTGTCCTCGCGATTGTCCTTCTGCACATTCAGACCCAGCGGCAAAATACCGACAATCGCCACCAGTGCAAAACCAATCACCGCCAGCGAGATCGCAATTTCGATCATCGTGAACCCGGACTTCCCACTCGCCACTCGCCACTTGGCACTCATCACTCTCATTGGATCTCCTTCCGTTCCAGCCTGGCGCGTCCGGTCAGCCAATTGATGTGGATCAGGTGATAATCGTTCGTCGAACTGCCCGGCGGCGTCTCCTGCCAATCCGCCTGCCCGATTTGCGGGACGCCATTTGCATCCAACGGATAAAAAACACTGGCACGCGTCAGCGGAATGTAATCGTCCTGATGCGTCGTCAGTCCGCCATTCGGGCCAAATGCGATGCAGGGCAGTTGAAAATAATCTTTCGAACTTCGATTAGCCGTCGCTTCGATTGTCGGGAACGGGAACGAGTTCGTTGCGAATGGATACACGAGGAATGTTTTCGAGCTGTTCGTGTCATCGACGAGCATCTGTTGAGTAAATTTTTCCTGGGCGATCGTTACGCCATCGGGCAACTTGCGCCAGGGCGTCAAATACTTTGGATAAAACTGCCCGGGCTGATCGCCGACCGACCGCAAACTCAAGAGCGCGTACATCGTATATTGCCCAGTGAACAGGTTGGTCACCTGGTTGAACCCCATGATGGACATATTCCCGAACACCGTGGAATTCGGACCACCCCAAAAAGTCGGCGGCAAAAAAACCATATAAACCGTCGTGCGATTGAGCAGCGCTTTTTGCCGCGCATACGCGACATCATCGAGCATCTGGTGTGTCGCTGCCGTCATCGTGTTCGATTTCCCAAACCCGCCCAAATGCGGCAAAGCCACTGCCGCGAGCAACCCGATAATCGTGATCACCACCAGCAGCTCGATCAAACTGAACGCACTACGAATACGCAGCTTCAAATTCCACGCACCGAGCTCGAGAGAAGATCCGACAACCAACGTTTTGCTTCGGAGCTTGGAATTTGGAACTTCTCTGGAGCTTGGAGTTTGGAGCTTGGAGCTTTCCCGCACCACCGGCCAACTCGCCTCCTTCGATGCTTTCCATCGAATTCGAACCTGAGTTCTTTTAATTCGGGTTTTCATTACCAATTACCGTTTGTGACAGTCTTGCTCCCAACCGTAAACACCGCCCACAAATCGAACGACTCGCTATTATGCCGGTTCGTGGAAGACGAATCATAATGCCACGGATTCATCGGGTTTCCTTGAAAATCCACTGGAACAATGAGCACATTCGCGTTTGCTGCGGCCGCGACGAAATTGCTCTTGTAATCGAGCGGTTTCGGCGGTGGGGTATAGAATCGCTTGGGCTCGATCGAGTTCAGCACACCATTGCGATTGAAAGCGGTGAAGTACTGGTTCGATGTGATGATGCTGCTATCGAATGCTGTATATTGATTGTTAGCCGCGTCGTAGCTCGGTCCGGTCAATTCATAAAACAACTGATTCGTTGCTGCCGACATCCGATCGTCGCTCGCCTTATCTTTGACATTGTTGCCGTTGTCGGGAGGGAACGACCCCATTTGAGCCTGATACGCCTCAATCACCGTGAGTAATCGATTTTTTTCCGCCTCCACGCGCTTTATTTTCTTCGCCTCAGCCACACGGATCGCCACCCCAGTAATCATCGCCGCCAGGATCGCGATAATCCCAATGACGACCAACATTTCAATCAACGTGAATGCGACAATATTTCGTTGCTGTCTCATATCATTATCCATTTTGCGCACGGCTGACGCGTTGATCGCGCAACTCCTGCTCCATCCGTTCACTCAGCCATTGCTTCATCATGCTCTGATAATTCAAATACCGGGACCGGGCGATGCGCTTGACGCGGGCGAGCATGCGCGGATCCATCCGCAACGTGATCGTCACCGAATCCGACAACTCGCTCGTCGCGACCGACGAATCCATCAACCGCGTCTCCAACCGGTTCTCGGCCCAATACGCCGCTTCGGCCTCTTCGCGGTCGAACAGCGGCACTTCCTCCCAGTTTGCAATAGCGTTCATTTCGTCGGTAGGGACGACTTCCACGTCGTCCCAAAAATCTTCTGGTTTCTAGTTTTCTTCGCGAACCAAGCCGGACTTTTTACTGATATTTTCATCACGTTGCCAGCGTTTGATTAAGTTTTCGTTGGTAAAAATTCTGTTCCTCGGACTCGAACGGCCGCGCGTAAATCACTTTGACCTGCTTACCGTTGGTGCGATAAACACTGAAAATACCGGTCCCACCGCTAGTCATGCCTAAATTGAAATAACGCGCCTGCACAGAAAACCGCGGTGAATCAGGAAGCAACCGCACAGCAAAGGGATCTTCGAACGTTTCTTCGATTGATTGAACGTTCAGAGAGCGGTCCAAATTAAACGGCGGATTATTCCAGTCAAAATCCATACTCTGTAAATCCTTTAGCCATGCTATGTGTTTACATTGTATATACGTTTTGAAGAAACGAGTCAATAGTAAGTTGCTATAGTGGAATAACCGATTACGCGCGAATCACTTACATTCCCCTGTAGCACAATCGCCCTCGTCCGGGTCTTTGCACCATCTCACCGCAAGGCCAATCCCCCTTCACGTTCAGCCGCACGAACCAAAGTGAACCAAAGTGAACCAAAGTGAACCAAAGTGAACCGAAAATGATATTTTGCGATATCTCGCGACGGACGTGAAGAGTGCGACGATTGGGGCATGTCGATTTCACAAGATTACCTCCGATTACTTCTGATTACTTTTTGTTACCTTTTTCGCGATTTTTCATCTGATTATTTCCGTTAGACCGCACCAGACGGCACCGAAGCGCACCAAACCGCACCGGAAAAAGATCTTTTTGATGTCTCGCGACGGACGCGACGATGCGCGACGGTTGATGAGGCAAAAACGATGCAGAAACGATGCAATTTTGTTCGGTTGACGCTCTCCGGCACGAATGTCGGCGAATGCAAATATAATTGCGAATTTGAGTCATAGTGAGATTACCTCTGATTACTTCTCGTTACCTTTTGTTACCCATTTTACATTTTTTGGGGTGTCCGGGCCGCAAAACTGAACTTTTCTGTACATTTTCTGCATAGTTTTCCTTTTTCATGATTGTCAATGTATCGTGGCAGATCTTGATGGAATCATTGGCCAGAGATGAAGGCGACCGGGGGTCTCGCGGCGAACGACGGGAACGCGCAAGTTGGTATACGTGGGGCGGTTTTGTATTCTGACGAATTCATATTTTGGGGAAATCCTAGCAAGGTCACTTGGACAAATACGGTCCAAGTGGAAAATTTGTTGCTTTGGAACTTTTAGTGCTAAAACACCTAAATTGAGGGCTTTACAACGCGGACTACGCGGAATCCAAGAAAGGGGGCTTGTCGGCAAAGCTTGCAACGACATTCCGGACGATTGTTTTTTCCGCTGTAGGCACCGGAGCCGGCCACTTTGGAAACTGTGGGTTCGTTTTTCATTTCCCCTAGAGCTTACGAAAACTGGTTGGACAGTTACGGGGGGACACCCAAAAAAGTTATTCACAAAAAGCGAGTGGTGTAGTCGAAATTCGAGGGACTGCCGGCGCTTTGGATGCCCCTGACAACCGAATTGAAATAGTTGCAAAAACCCCTATCCTTGCCCGCATGTCGCTGCCACCCCAACTGTGCATCGCGCTGATCACATTCATCATGCCCTTCGCCGGCGCTGCACAACTCCGTTTCACAACCAACAACAACGCCATCACCATCACCGGCTATACCGGAACCGATAAAAACATCGCCATTCCAAGCAACATCAACGGTTATCCCGTCACTAGCATCGGAGACTTTGCATTCGCCGCTTGTTACAGCCTCACCAATATTTTCGTTCCTTCGAGCGTTACCAATCTTAGTAATGATTCCGCTTTCATTGCATGCACAAACCTGATCGCCATCGACGTCGACCCCGATAATCCCGTTTATTCCAGTTCAGGCGGAGTGTTGTTCGACAAAAATCAAACGACGATCGTTACCTATCCCGGTGGCCTGAGTAACTACATTATCCCGAACACGGTCACCTCGATCGGCGATTACGCGTTCGCAAACTGTCCCAATATAACCAACGTCATCATCCCCAGCGGCGTCACCAACATTGGGCAATATGCCTTCATCGGTGACGGCAACGTGACCAATTTTACTATTCCAGGAACGGTGACCACTTTCGGTCAATACGCGTTTGCCGGTGCGACGGTCACAAAATTCTTAATACCAAACGGTGTCGTCAACATCGGGCGCGAAGCCTTCGGTTCGACCGGCATCTCGAGCATTTTCATTCCCGCCAGCGTCACAAATATAGCGCCAGCCGCATTTGACGGTTACTATCTGACATCGATCACTGTCGACAGTAACAATCCTGCCTACAGCAGCGTTGATGGAGTCCTGTACGACATCGACCAACATACACTCGTCGAATTTCCAGCCGCCAGGTCCGGAACCTTAATTCACCGTGGGAGCTACACCGTCCCGCAAGGCACCTCGGTGATTGGAGACGCTGCATTTCAAAACGCATATCTCCTGAACATAACCATTCCCAGCTCCGTGACACACATCGGAGACGGAGCATTCGACGGGAGCGCGGTGAGAACTCTATTTGTTCCCGCCAGCGTCGCGTATTTTGGTTGGCTCGGCTACTGTCCAGGTTTAATCAGCATCTATTTCTATGGAAACGCTCCCATGTCCGGCACTGGCACACCGGTGTGGCATCCCGGTAATCAACCCATAACCGCCCACTACCTGGCTGGAACAACAGGGTGGGGTTCGTATTTTCAATATCCCCAGATTCCTACCGTCCCTTGGACGCCACCGCAGATAAAACCAATCGGGCCGGAAAACAACCCATTCGGCTCCAACTACAGTTTGGGCATGGAAATAAATTTTCCCGCCGACATCACCGTCATCATCGAAGCCTGCAATGACCTTTCCAACCCCACTTGGCAGCCCTTGCTTACCAACACAATCGGGGCCGGCCAGATGGTTTTCGTCGATCCTGACCAAACAAATTATCCCTCCCGCTTCTACCGCCTTCGCCTGCCCTGAAACTATTGTGCCATCTCAAACCCGGTAGGGGTGACGTATATGTAGCCCCGGGCAAGCTGACGAAACATCAGCAGCCCATGGGTAAAAACCAAAAACGAAGTTTCACTTTCGCGAAGCGGCGACGAAGGAGCTAACTCGTCTTCTTCTCCGTGTTTGCGTTTCTACGCCGGTGAGTCATTCTGCCGTTGCCACCACCCGCTAAAAAATCCTTCCAAACCACCTTCACCATCGTCATATTGCCGCCGACCCACCGCGACTTCTAAATCGCAGCATGGTGCTGCGCGTCGGCGGGCATTAGGAGATAGGAATTAAGGAAATATGAACGGCAACTGTTACCCTATTTATCGGCATTCCGGAAAATTCGGAATACACGGCCCGCTCCTCGCCATCCTCGCTGCCGCCATCGTTGGTTATCCACTCGGCTTCGTCTACGTCTACGCAATCAAATGGATCAGCTTCATTTACGCCAACGTCTTCATCACCGCGTTCTATGCCTTCGCGGTAGGCCTGATCCCTGCAATGCTCCTGAAGTTTGGTAAAGTCCGCAACAACACCGTCGCCTTGCTCACCGGAATCGTCGCTGCCGTTATCGGCTGGTATCTGAACTGGAACGCTTACCTTCACATCATGACGAGCGATGCCCCCATACTCGCGACACCGTCACAAATCATTTCGGCAATGAAGTATTTCTACGAGCACGGCGCGTGGAAAGTCGGCCGCGTATTCGGCGAGCACTCCACCATCACCGGCATCCCGCTCGCAACCGTTTGGGTCGTCGAAGCGACCATCATCATCGCCCTCGGAGGCATCGTCGGTTGGTCAAACGTTTACCAAACACCCTTCTGCGAAACCCATGGTTGCTGGCTCGACCAGGAAAAGACCTTCGACAAACTGGACGTCTTCTCCACTCCCGACGACATCGCCGCGCTCAAAGCTGGCAACCTCGACCCGCTTGAACACGCCCAACCACGCGTCCCCGCATCGGGCCGTTTCGCACGCGTAACGTTGCGCCATTCCCCAAAATGCGACGACTACTGCGCCTTCTCCATCGCCCACGTCACCATCACCCACGACAAAAAAGGTGAAAAGCGCGAAACAACGCAAAAAATAATCACAAACCTCTGGGTCCCGAAAACCATGTACAACTACCTAGCCCAATTCGACCACGCCACAGCGAAACCATTGACGGCCGCATAACCAACTCGCAACCATTCAACTCTGTTTCGTGCCTTTTGCACCCCTTTGCGGCCATTTCGACTTTATGATTTGACACGTAGCAACTTCATTCGTTAGCATTCTTGACGTGTAGAGCGCCGGATACGTCCGCCCCCCGTTTGTTCTTTGAAATCCTGCATCAGAGCTCGTTTCAAAAACTTGACCGTTTCTTTACCGAAAAACGGCAGCGTTTGAAACCACCTCCCTGTAAATCAGAAACTTACAGAAAGCACCAAAACCGTCGGCCAGTTTGCAGAAACACGCAAAATGTTGCTACAAGTAGCTGCTAGTAGCTACTTGTAGCAACATCCCGCGAACTTTTTTCGGAGTGCGAGTTGCGAGATTCCCGGTAATTGGCGCGAAACTCTCTTTTTCCGGTCGCGCTTTTGCTCCTTTGCGTCTTTGTGTCAATTCCGGACCTACAAATGCTTGGCCAAAAATGTTTTCGGTACAATCGCGTGAACTGCATCCACGATTCGGCCCTCGGTTGAGTCAGCCAACCACGCCGGCAGATCGTAATAAATCATCGCGCCACCAGCCTCATAGCCACCCTCTTTGAGGATGCGACGCGACGGGATATAACACGGAACCTCGTTCGAGTATCCGTTCACCCATAGGCGGGACTTGTCGAAATCCGTTTTCAATCGCAGTGAATAATCGACGACAACCTCACCGCAGAGAAATACCATCGCCATCTCATCGCCAAAATTCCATTCCTGCACCAGATACGGCAACTCAGTCGGTAATTCTTCAGCGCGATCCAATCGCGCGAGGTTCTTGCGTGCGTGGTAAGCGGTCGGATAATCACTTGGGCCTTTCAGCGCAGCGCGACGTTCCCATTCCTGGCGAGTCGGCAATGTTTGAAATGACAGCTCGATTCGTTTGGCGCGGCACTCGAGTTTTTGATCGAGCGGTTGAAACGATTTGGCCAACAATTCATCGACCGCTTTCGAAATTTCCTGGCCATGTTGCTTCGCGAAATCCACCGACCCACGGGGGAACGGATTGGAATCCGCCCCGCAACCCATGATGGTCATCGCAATCGCGCCGGGATGCTGTTGTTCGATGTACTCCTGCGCGTAGCCTGCCCAGTCGGCGCAGATTTGATTGGGTTCATGCGACAACGTGGTGCAGTGACATGCATAATTAACCAGCAACGCGCGCAATTCACCGTTCGTGCCCGTGACCTTCAAGACCGGCATATCGTGATCGGTCGGCCCGTCTTTCGTGCGACGATTTCCGGCGAACCCCGCCGTGCCTTGCGCCCACGACAATGTCGCCGGCTTGCGATCGTCCAATGCAGCGAATGCGACAGCCGAAACTTTGTCGATGAACTCGCGCGTGTAACGGTCAATATGCGCCTGTTCCTCGGCCGTGGCATCCATCCCAAAAATATTATCCGCCGCACCTTTCAACTTCGGCGCCGAATGAGTGTGCGAAACACAAATGGCAAGTTTTTCAGAGCGCACGCCGCGTTTTTTTAAGCGCTGCAAAATCTCTTCGCGCACCGTCGCGGGCAAAATGCAGTTATCGACCGAGATCAAAACAGCCGGTGCTTGCCGATCGGTCCCAATGGCGAGAGCTTTGGCGAACAGGTGTTGGATGACTCCGTCGCATTCAGCTTTCCGGGCGAGATAGCCATTGAGCCGAATCGGATAATCCGGCGTGATATCCACTCGCGCCACACCGACTTCGAAAACCGGTTCCTTCGCACAAACCGACAGCAAAGGCAAAACGCACAGGAGCGCAACGAGTGATTTCATCCTGGCCAGCATATTAAACGATTTCGTTCGCGACAATTTTATACATTCGCCACCTCCAAAACCGTTTTGGACAAACACCTGCGCCACTGCTAGCCTGCAAATTGATGAATCTGGCAAGAAGGTTTGCGGCGCTATTACTCGTGGCTATCGCGATGGGCTGCTCGCATAAGAACATCGACACCACCCCGCTGCAAACTGCGTTTCAATCGGCGGAGGGTGACAACAAAGCTTTCATCGACCAAGGCGTGGATGCCATTTCCAAAACAAATTACCCCGTCGCATTGGAGTCACTGGAGAAACTTGCCTATCGTCCGCACCTCACCGGTGACCAACGCAAAGCGTTGCAGGACGTCATTGGTCAACTGAAGGATCGCATCCGCAAATCGAGTAACTGATGAAACGCCGCGAACGAGCCTTTACGCTGATCGAACTGCTGGTGGTCATCGCCATTATTTCCATTCTCGCGAGCATGCTCCTGCCCACGCTCGGACGCGCTAAAGAGAGGGGAAACACGATCGCCTGCGTCAACAACCTCCGGCAACTTGGCTTTTCCATGCAGTTGTACAGCGATGACAACAGCGAACGTTTGCCGACCGCTCACGGCGGCGTTCCATTTACCAGCACCGCACCTGTCCCGTGGGTTGTCCCGCTGCGTGACTATTACAAAAACACGAACATCTTGCGTTGCCGTTCGTTGTCGGTGAAATACAAGCAATCGGGCGTGAGCTATTTCATGGGTTCGCGCGCGGCGTTCATCGAATCCGGCGGCCCCGCTCCCGTCATCATGCGGAATATCTACGTTCCTTCGCTCTATATTCTATCCGGCGATTGCAACTACAACGCCGATCCCAACGACGCCGATCTCAATGACAATACCCAGGACTGCCTCTTCGATAAACCGAATCTCCCCTCACCCATTCACAACGGTCGCGTCAACGTTCTCTTCGCCGATTGGCACATCAACACCTACAAAGATTTCAAAGATAGTGAGATGACCTACTCGTTCTACAATCCCGGCGTGAACTGGTAGCGGGCTAGAGCTTACTGTGCGAACCATCGCAGAACGGCATGTTCTTCGAGTGTTTGCAGGCACACCAGGCAATGGTTTTCTTCTCTTTGATTTCAACTTCCATCGGTCCGAGCCCCGTCCCCTCGTGCGAGCCATCGCAAAACGGCTGGCTCTTTGAACGACCGCAAGCGCACCACCAATACGTGCCAGGCTCAACAAGTTGAACGATGGGAGATTTTTGGAAAACAACAGGATCAGCCATACCGCTGAATACTTGTCGCGGGCAGGTTTTGCAAGTGCGGGCTCTCAGGTCGCCACCGACAGTAAAATCTGCACTTTCACTCGATAGCAAAAACTCGCACTCATCCTAAGTTGGTGAGTTAATTTCCAACTGGCTTCGAGGCTGCGGAGGACCTGCAATGGTTATGAGAGCTGCGTAGCCGGTTGGCCAATCCAAGGGCCCCGCTCCGGCGGGGCTCTTCTGTTGTGCAAATTAAACTGCTACCACTTCTCGCGCGTAAATTGCCCGTCAACTATCCGCCAGATATTTCGCGGATTGTCATTCTGCAATTCCGGCGGCAACGCTGATTGCGGAAAATTTTGGAAACAAACCGGCCGCACAAATCGTTTGATTGCCCCTGTCCCGACAGAAGTGGAGCGCGAATCGGTCGTCGCAGGATATGGCCCGCCGTGTTGCATCGACGGACAAACTTCCACGCCAGTCGGAAAACCGTTGAACAAAAGGCGTCCGGCCTTCTGCTGCAAGATTTGGATGAGGCCGTTGTATTGCGCAAGATCCTCCTCGGTGCCATGAATCGTCGCGGTGAGTTGACCAGGCAATGATCGCGCGATGCTTTCCAACTCAGCAGGTGAGCCACAATTCACCAGCAACGTCGCCGGTCCGAAGATTTCTTCGTGCAACTCCTGTTGCTTCAGAAAAGTATCAGCATCAGTCTGCAAAACGACAGCAGCCGCAGCCGCCAATTGCGCTGACGGCGCCGGTTTACCACTGGCTTGCACACCGCGCACATTGGAGACCTTTTCCACGCCTTCGCGATATCGCGCGCAGATATCTTGCGTGAGCATCGTGCCCGAAAACTTTTGCGCCAGCTCACTGGCTTTGCTGACCAATTCCGAAAACGCACTGCCGCGTAAACCGAATACCAGTCCCGGGTTCGTGCAAAATTGGCCAACGCCTAGCGTCACTGATTGCATCAATGCCTCCGCTATTGCCGAACCTTTGCTCTGAAGTGCACCCGGCAATACGAACACCGGATTGATACTTCCCATTTCGGCGTAAACGGGGATTGGCTCCGGTCGTGCCGAAGCGGCGTCAAACAAAGCACGCCCGCCGCGCAACGAACCGGTAAACCCAACCGCTTTTACCGCAGGATGCCGCACCAATCGCAATCCCATTTGCCCGGTCCCTTGCAGCATTGAAAAGACTCCAGCCGGCATACCACACGCCTCGACGGCCTTCTGGACCGCGCACGCCACCAACTCCGACGTGCCCGGATGGCCACGATGCGCTTTGACGATCACAGGACAGCCGGCGGCTAGTGCTGATGCCGTATCACCGCCGGCGACCGAAAACGCCAAGGGAAAATTACTCGCGCTGAAAACGACAACTGGCCCAAGAGCAACCAACATCCGGCGCAGGTCCACTTTCGGCAACGGCTTCCGATCTGGAATTGCGCGATCAATCGTCGCCTCAGTCCACGATCCTTCGCCAATCAAGTCAGCGAATAATGTCAACTGGCCGGTCGTGCGTCCGCGTTCGCCGGTGAGCCGCGCTTCCGGTAACGCCGTTTCAGCCTTGGCGCGCTGAATCAATTCGTCGCCGAGATTGTTGATCTCCTCGGCAATGCGACGCAAAAAATTGGAACGCTGCTCGGGAGTGGTGCGCTGGTAGATGTCGAATGCTGCGGCGGCTTCGCGGGCCGCCAGTTCGACTTCCTGGTCGGACGCCTCGCGAAAATCAGGAGTGAGCTTCTCGCCGGTGGCCGGATTGTTGTTGGAAAATATTTTTTGCCCGCCGCCGACCCAGTTGCCGGCGATGAGATTCAGTCCGGAGAGTTGCATGATGCGTGATCGGAGACGCGACGAAGCGCGCGTGGATTATTGATTGTTGCTGGCCGCGCAGGCGAAGCTGCCAAGACCAATGGCAATGAGCAACAGCGCAAACGCGCCGAGCCAGCCGTTGGTCAGCAACACTGCCCAAACCGCGCACCAGACCCCGAAAACGGTGATGGCAAACAAAGTTATTTCTTTAGCACTACGTTCCATAAGGCGTTTGACACTATCCAGACAGGCTCTCGCCCGCAAGCTTATCCGCATACGGGCGCGCCAAATCGGGTTTATTTCTTAAACGCGTGATACTTCGGCTTACCGCCGGATTGCAGGTAAGCAACGAGATCAAGAATCTCGTCCTTCGTCAGCACGTTCACCAAACCCTCGGGCATCGGCGAAAGCTTCGACGCGCGACGTTCCTGCACGTCAGACTTCTTCACCTCTTTTTTCGTCTGCTTCAATGCGTCTGTGACCAGAACAATCTTTTTATCGTCCTCTTCAACAATACGCCCGGTCACATCATCGCCATCTTTCAGGAACACCGTCGTATTCTGGAACTGTTCGGAAACTACCTTTGAAGGCTCGATAATTGATTCCAAAATGTCGCGAGCCGCCAACCGGCTCGACACGGCGGTTAACTCCGGTCCAACCGCTCCACCGGCGTTGCCGAATCGATGACATTGCGCGCACTGAGCGGCAGCGAACGCCTCTTTGCCCTTTTCAAAGGACCGCCCGCGTTTCAGAAATTCAGTTGAAGGCAACAACTCCTGCAACTTCCACGCTTGAACAAATTTGTGCGGAGCCACGGTCGCAGCCGTCTTGTTCGTGTCGTCCTTCGGCAGCACCGGTGTCAGTGCGAACTTGTCCTCCGCCGTCAATGTATCGATCGCTTCCTTGCGGAAGTTCTCCATGAATTTCGGGAAACTCGATCCGTCGCTATAATCGCGTTCCACGTCAGCAAAATATTGAAGGATACCGCCGGTGTGACCGAGCTTGGTGCGGTCTTTATCAAACCACGTGAAATACTGTTTGCGCTGGTCCAGCGTCCAGCCGTTGGTAATCGTGCGCAATCGCAGTATGTAATAGATCTGCTCTTCCTGCGTCGGCGCTTTGTCGAGCAACGACAACGTTTTCGAAATAGCGTCTGGCGCGCCGAGGTAAAGCAGCAATTGGCAATACTCACGATTCAACATTTCGGTGCGCGCGGGGTAATGCGGGCTGAGCTTTTCAATCGCAAGCTGCTGCAACTCCGTCGAAGGCTTGCCTTGGCGGGCGCAGCTCACCTCAATCACGCGCAGCTTCAGCAACTCCTGATCTTCACTCAACGTGTCGATCGGGAATTTCTTCAACGCCTTCAGCAGCGGCGCCTGGCTTTCTGTGTCGCCACAACGGGCCAATGCCAGCAACGCCGTCAATCCAGCGTTCACATTGGTTTCGTTCAAGGCGCGATCTTTCCACGAACCAACCTCCTGGCTTTCAATCGCGATTCGCGCGGCGTAACGGATAAACCGGTCGCTGCTGGCCAAGTGTGGCCACGAAAAATCCACCGCCCCGGGGACGCGCCGACCCTGATACAACTCAAGTTGATGCCGCAAGTCACGCGCCTGCCGCGCTTTCCACGACGCTGCCAACTCTTCCTTCGTCTCTGTGGACTTCATCTTCTTGCCCACGTAAGTGACGCGATAAAGGCCCGCCTGGGTATGTCGTCCGCCACTCAGAAAATACAGCGCGCCATCGTTGCCGAATTCAATGTCGGTCACGTTCAGCGGCTTTCCGCGCAGCAACGTTTCAAACTCGCCGCTGTAACTCGCGCCATCGGCGGTGGGATACATCATCATGATGCGGCCATATGACCAATCGAGCAGGAATAACGCGTTGCGATATTTCTCGGGAAAATTGCTCGCGTAACCAAATTTGATGCCAGTCGGCGACCCGATGCCGATGTTTTTAATCGGTGGCAATGTGTCCTGATTGTATGGCTGGAACTTACCCGAACCTTCGCGGAAACCGTAGTCACCACCCGAGACAAGGTGACAGACGCGAGTCGGCCGATACCACGGCGTGCCCCAGTCCCATTCCATATCGCTGTCGAAGCCAAACAACTCGCCCGCGTTATTAAACGCGATATCATACGTGTTACGCATTCCGGCGCAGAACAGTTCCGGATTGCGTCCATCCAGGTCCATCCGCATCACAAATCCACCCGGCGGCAAAACTCCATTGCCAAACCCGTTCCCGTCGGCCGCCCGCGGCAACAATTGGTCGTCGGCATAACCGAACATCGGCGAATCCAGCGATTGGTCAGCGGGGCGCTTTGTAAAATTCCCATTCACCACATACAGCCGCTGGTCAGGGCCCAACACAATCGCGTGCGAGCCATGTTCGCCTTCCCCTTTCTCCATGGGGCGGATCAAGACTGGCGCATCGTAATAATCGCCACGATCCATCATGCGATAAATGCCGAGACCATTCGGCCCTTTGCCGTTCACAAACAAACTATGCTCGGCATAGAGCAAACCCATCGCCTCGCCGACCGGCTGTTCGATCGTCTCAACCTTCGCGACCTTGCCTTTGTTGATTGTGAACCGAAGCAGGTTGCCGTCGTGTTGCGGGGAAACAATCAATCGCCCGGTCGGATCAACCGTCATTGAAACCCATGAGCCTTCGGTGATGCCTGCTGAACGCAGCAGCTCAACCTTGAAACCGGGCATCACTTTAAGTGATTCGGCAGTGGTCGCAGTCGGCGGCGTGAACACGTTACCCCATGGTTGGTCGCCCATCTTCCCCACTTTTACCGCATGCTTCCACGCCTGGTCATCAAACTTGATCTTTTTCCACCCGGCAGCTTCTTCCGTCGAAACCAGCCAGGAGTTGTCCGTCACATAAACATTGATCCAGCGCAGACCGGCATGTTGTTTCGCGTCGAATTTCTGGTGATTGGATCCGAGCGTGGGATGGACAGTTTGCAGCCGCGCGATGAAACCAGCCTTGCCCCCGGCATTCTCGATTCGTGCGGTGATCACGTTCGCTCCCTCGTGCAAATGCTTTGTGACATCGACGACGACCGCCTCTTTCCAATCCTTGATGGTCGCAACCGACTGACCATTGATAAACACCTCGCCCTTGTCATCGGCGGTTGTTACCAACTCCGCGCGAACAAACGGCTTCGGAACGTCAAAGGTCTTGCGGAAATATCGAACCTCATTCGAGCTGGAATCGTTGTGTTTCGAATCCCAAAGCCATTCCGCAGTTTGAGCATGGAGCGATGCGGCGCAACAGGCCACCGACGCAAACGACAAAACGACACGTAAAAACCGATAATTCATATTGAAGCGGACCGAGGCAATCGACGCAAAGCCAGGGAACCGCATTCAAAATAAACAGTGCGACGATGTATTCAAGAATGAACATCCGGCGAGGCCATGGTTGCGTGCAATTAAAAGTGGTGGTCGATGGCGGTAGGGCGAGGCGCCCGCCGAGCTTTGGTGCCTGCTACTCGTCCCGTAAAAGGCTCGGCGCTCGCCCTACCCGCTGAACTTGTGCAAACTGAAATGTCTGTTTAAGCTATTGTCCTTGCGCTGCATTCCCAGCCAGCGCCTCGCAGTTACGGCCCCGGTTCAGGCATAAAGCACTTGATCTAAGGTTTTTCGGCGACCCCGAATGAAATATTTAATGAACACGAAACTGTTTTTGAGCGTCAGGGAATACACTACGTTATGTGGATAGTCGCTCTGGCGTTACGACGCCCCTATACTTTCGTTGTTGCAGCCATCTTCCTGCTGCTGCTGGCGCCCTTGCTTATTCTCAATACGCCTACCGATATCTTTCCGGCCATTAACATCCCGGTCATTAGCGTCATTTGGCAATATCAGGGCCTCGACGCGCAAAACATCGAGCAACGCATCGTTTACAACCACGAACGGGCGATGACCGCGACGGTCAATGACATTGAGCACATGGAATCGACCTCTTACAATGGGGTCGGCGTCATCAAGGTCTTCCTGCAACCGGGCGCTTCCGTCGACGCCGGCGTGGCGCAAGTTACTGCCGTCGCCCAAACCGTCTTGCGCCAGATGCCACCCGGCCAAACGCCGCCGCTCATCATTCGCTACAACGCATCGACGGTTCCGATTTTGCAATACAGCATCACGAGCAAAACGCTGCCTGAGCAGGAAATTTATGACATGACGTTGAACCAGGTGCGCGTCGGCTTATCGACTGTGCGCGGCGCAGTGATGCCTTGGCCATATGGCGGAAAAACGCGCGTCATCTCAGCGGATCTGGATTTAGCGGCGCTCAAATCGAAGGGACTTTCGCCAGTTGACGTTGTCAGTGCGATCAGCGCGCAAAATCTAATCCTGCCCGGCGGCACGGCCAAGATCGGCTCGACCGAGTACGATCTGGAAGTGAACGGCAGCCCGAAGTTGTTGAGTGACTTAAATAACCTGCCGATTAAAACGGTGAACGGCGCGACGATTTATGTTCGCGACGTGGCACAAATTCGGGACGGCTTTTTGCCGCAACAAAATGTCGTGCGCAAAGATGGTGTGCGCGGCGCGTTGCTCACCGTCTTGAAAACCGGGTCGGCTTCCACGCTTGATGTCGTGCACCAGATCAAATCGCTTCTGCCCGGAATCCTGAGCACCGTCCCCCCGGAGTTGGAAGTCAAAGAATTTGCCGATCAATCGCTCTTCGTGAGCAACGCCATTTCCGACGTGTTGAAGGAAGGCACCATCGCCGCAGCCCTGACTGCTTTGATGATTCTCTTGTTCATCGGCTCATGGCGCAGCACGGTTATCATCGCAATTTCAATTCCGTTATCGGTGTTGAGCTCGGTCGTCGTCCTCAGCGCGCTTGGTGAGACAATCAATTTGATGACCATGGGCGGACTGGCGCTGGCCGTCGGTATTCTAGTCGACGACGCCACTGTCGAAATCGAAAACGTCCATCGCCAAATGGCCAGCGGCAAACCGCTCAAACAAGCCATTCTCGATGGCGCACAGGAAATCGCCCTGCCGGCATTCGTTTCGACGATCTGTATCTGCATCGTGTTCGTCCCGATGTTTTTCCTGACGGGCGTTGGCCGTTATCTGTTCGTTCCCCTGGCCGAGGCCGTTGTTTTCGCGATGCTTGCCAGCTATGTCATTTCCAGAACCTTGGTCCCGACCATGGTGATGTGGTTCTACCAGAACCATTCTTACTACGAGGAACACGAAAACCGCCACGGCGCACACGTTCCACATTGGAAACGCCCACTCATCCGCTTCCAGGACAAGTTCGAAGCCGGTTTCGACAAGCTGCGCGAAGGTTACGCATCGCTTCTCGAGGCCGTGCTCGCGCACCGAATCGCCTTTGCGTCTCTTTTCCTTGCGTTTTGCATCGCCACAATTTTCCTCATCCCGATTCTCGGGAGGGACTTCTTCCCGTCCGTTGACGCTGGTCAGATTCGACTGCACGTTCGCACTCGGAGCGGCATGCGCGTTGAGGAAACCGCGCGCACTGTGGACATCATCGAGAGTGACATCCGCACTCAAATCCCGACGAGCGAATTGGAAGGAATGCTCGACAACATCGGAATTCCGAATTCCGGCATCGCGACCAGCTACAGTAATAACGGGCTCATCGGCACGGGCGACGCCGACATTTTAATTTCGCTGAAGCGCGGCCATAAGCCAACCGATGAATACGTTCGCAAACTGCGGCGCACATTAAACGAGCGCTTCCCGGGAAATATTTTCTATTTCCTGCCCGCCGATATCGTGAGCCAAACGCTCAACTTCGGCATCCCTGCGCCGATCAACATCCAAATTACCGGCCGCAATCAATCGAAGAACCGCGAAGTCGCCGCGCATCTCATTGAGAAAATGCGCAAGGTTCCTGGCGCTGTAGACGTTCGTATTCAACAGCCAGCCGATTTGGCAAAACTGCAATTTACCGTGGATCGC
Organism: uncultured Verrucomicrobiae bacterium; assembly: GCA_963702845.1. Lineage (GTDB taxonomy): Bacteria > Verrucomicrobiota > Verrucomicrobiia > Limisphaerales > Palsa-1400 > JAICXV01. The sequence goes on from OY969763.1 coordinate 4,673,136, forward strand.
ACGAAAGCCGAAGCAATGGGCCTGACCGAATCGGACGTCGCCAATCAACTGCTGCTCAGTGTCACCGGCAGTGGCCAAGTGGCGCCGGCGTATTGGTTGAACCCGGAAATCGGCGTGCAATATCTCATCAACGTTCGCGCTCCTGAACGCGAACTCGATTCGATCGGCGCATTGCAATCGCTGCCGATCACGAAAGGCCAGCAAGGCATGGCGCAAGTTGTCGCGAATGTAGCCACTGTCACCCGCACCAACGGAGTGCCTGCAATCTCGCATTTCAACGTAATGCCGGTGATCGACGTTTTTGGTAACGTCAGTGGTCGTGATCTCGGTGGCGTCATGCACGATTTGGGCCCGTTGATCAAACAGGCGGAAAAAGAATTGCCGCGCGGCAGCTTCATTAGTGTTCGCGGCCAGGCTCAAACCATGGACTCGAGTTTCAGCGGCCTTCTCTTTGGGCTCGTCGGCGCCATCATCCTTATTTACCTGCTGCTCGTCGTGAATTTCCAGAGTTGGCTCGATCCGTTCATTATTATCACGGCTCTGCCGGGCGCGCTTGCCGGTGTGGTGTGGGCGTTGTTCTTCACTTTCACTTCACTCAATGTTCCGGCGCTCATGGGAACAATCATGAGCCTCGGTGTCGCCACGGCCAATTCCGTGCTCGTTATCACTTTTGCCCGCCTCAATCTCGAACGCGGGATGAGCCCACTCGACGCTGCACTCACCGCAGGAACCGGCCGGTTACGTCCCGTGTTAATGACCGCGCTGGCGATGGTTATTGGAATGTTGCCGATGAGTCTTGGACTGGGCGAAGGCGGCGAACAAAACGCGCCGCTCGGACGCGCGGTCATCGGCGGACTCGTTTGCGCCACCGTTGCGACGCTCTTTTTCGTGCCGGTCGTATTCAGCTTTTTACATCGCAATAAAAAAGCAGTCGCACCTCAACACCACGCACCGATCGCCGCAACACCAGAATTGGTATGAACGAAGCCCCTATCAAAAAATCTTCAGGTCCCCTGCCCCGACTGAAACCTTGGGCGATCGGACTCGCTATTCTGTTCGCCATCGGATTTGTCCTCGGCATGTTGCCGCGCTGGAGACATACGAATGAACTCCGCGCTGAAACGCAGGACCTTGGTGTTCCCACCGTCATCGTCGCCAAGCCTGTCCCCGGCAAAGCTGAAGGCGGACTCAACTTGCCTGCCGAAGTGAAGGCGCGCATGGAATCGCCGATTTACGCCCGCGCCAGCGGTTATCTCACGCGGTGGAAAGTCGATCTCGGCGCCAGCGTTAAAAGCGGCGATTTGCTGGCCGAAATTGATGCGCCTGAATTGGACCAGGAAATCGAAGCGTCGCAGGCCGGTTTGGAACAAGCCAACGCCGCTCTCGCTCTCGCTAAAGTGACGGCCGAACGCTGGTCTGAATTGCTCAAGACCGCCAGCGTCAGCGAACAGGAAAACATCGAAAAAGCCGCCGACCTCAAGCTGAAAAAAGCTAACGTCGACGCGGCCAGCGCCAACCTTCATCGTTTGCAAGATTTGAAAAATTTCACGCACGTCATGGCTCCCTTCGACGGCATCATCACTGTGCGAGACATCGATGTCGGCGACCTTATCACGCCCGGCAAAGAACTGTTCCGCCTCGCCGACACCCGCACCTTGCGCATTTACGTGCGCGTCCCCCAGTCTGCCACGCGGGGAATTTCAGTGGGAACAACCGCCGACATGATCGTGCCGGAAATGCCACAACGTAAATTCCCGGTCAAAGTCGTGCGCACCGCTGGCTCAATCGACGTCTCTTCGCGCACATTGCTGACCGAAATGGAAATCGACAACACGGCGGGGGAACTCGTCGCTGGCAGCTTCGCGCAAGTTACGTTCAACGACTCCGCCAAAGATCCCGCGCTAGTTGTGCCTTCAAATTGCCTACTCTTCCGCGCCGAAGGTCCTGAAGTGGGCATCGTCGCTGCAGACGGCCACGTGACGCTGCATCCGGTTATTATCGGACGCGACTTCGGTAAAACGTTGGAAATTCTTTCCGGCGTGCAGACGGGCGATCAGGTCATCATCAATCCGGGCGATTCGCTCGTCACTGGCACGCTCGTGCGGGTTGCCACCGCAAAAGAATAGTCACGAGCTGCCGGCGCGCTGCACCAGCATAAAAGCCCTGCTCAAAAGCAACAGCCCCGAGACGCTCACGCGCTCGGGGCTGCGATGTTTAAACTGTTTGCCTAATTAAGGCAGTTCTTGCAACAGGAACTGACCGGCGTTCGTTCGGTAGAACAACCCAGCCGCCATCGACTGGTTCTGTAACACCACGCCTTTGATCTTGTCGGTCTTTTTATCGTTCGGATCCTGAAAGGAAGTTCCCATCAAACCGGTCGTTGCTGTGATCTTCAGGACAACCTTGTTGGTCGGGTTATAATTAGGATCCTGCACGACGCCCAATGCTTTAGTCACAATGTTGGTCACGCCTTTGCGATTCCCGTCGTAGAGGAATACCACACCATTTTTCGTCCAGTCATTGAAAGATATTGTGCTTGCCGAGTACGGCGAGCCGATGATCACAATATTCGTGTTCGTGATTCCAGCCGGGAAGTTCGGTGTGGCTGGAGCAGTCGTAACGCTAGCCGGACGGAACCAATATAGATTTCCAGTCACGCCTTGCTGATCGCCCGTGAACTGCAGCCAACCCCACAGCACGCCGTTCGGGTTCTTCTTATACAATTCGCCGAACAATGGGAAGTGACCATCCGCTGAAGGTTTGCCAGCTTGCGCGACCCACGCGCTGCCGTCAGCCATCGTTCCGGCGATTGCGACATTTCCAGACTTCACGCGGTTGATAGCGCCGTATCCGTAACCATTCGGTGAATCGCCCTGCGGCGGCAACGCCATCGTGAAGCGTGCAGCGGCGGGAACTTCTGTCTTGTTGATATCGCGATACAAAGTCACGTTCGCAGTCCAACTGACTGTCGTGACAGTTCCGGTGATGACACCGGTGAAGCCCGAACTCAGGTCGGCATACAGATCAACCGTCATCGCGGCCGCCGTGAAATGGCTGTGACCAGTCATATCGAAGCTGGCATTCTTGGCCGACACAGAGGTCTTCTGCCCACCGTTAATAACCTTTGCCGAGAACTTGTTAGCCGATGGATCAACGACCTCCGGCATGCTGATGCTGATGTATCCAGCGCTGAGCGACCTAACAGTGGGTTCGGAGAACAAGCCACTGTAATTGCCTTTGATGTAGTAGAACGGATCTTCGAATCGCGCCACTAACGTTTTCGTCGGGTCAAAGACGTATGCGAATGTCAGGTCGGTTGAAAACAAAGTCGCATTCGCATTCGTGCTGTCGAACCAGCCAAGGAAATGGCGGTTGGTCTTAGGCACCGCTGTGAGTGAGTAAGTCTTACCGATCATGACTTTCTTAACTTTATTGACAATGTCCGATGGCAAGATCGAAGCCGTGCTAGCGTTACCTTTATGCGGCCAATCCTGGATAACGACTACCAGCTTATTGGATGTTGCATAGAACACTACGGCGTTCGAGATCGTGGATTGATTGTTCTGATTATCGACCGCATAAACCGCGAATCTGTTCGTGCCCGCAAGCAGCGTCAATTGCGGGGTCGTCCAAGTCGCCGTGCCTGAGGCGACATGGTCCGCTCCGCCATTCAATGAGTAGTGAATTGAAGCGATCGGATTTTCGCCACTGGCCGTTCCATGGAACGTCCATGTCGGCTTGTTTGTGACGACATCTACGGATCCTGTGATTGTGACAGTTACTGTCGCCGCCGAGTTGATTGTGAACGTCTGCGTCTGGCTGGTGGCGTTTCCGCAAGCGTCGGTTGCAGTGTAGGTGCGTTGCACCTGGAAGTGGTGCGCATCCACAACGTTGACGGTGGCGTCAGCCGAGTGGGTGACAGTTACGCCTGCGCCGCAATTGTCGGTGGCGGTAATGAGGCTGTCGTTAGCCGCTGGAATTTGGTTGATTGATGTGTAAGTCGCATCAGCCGGGAAGCCAGTGATTGTCGGAGCCGTCGAATCGTCCACAGTGATTGTCTGCGATTGGCTAACTACCGTGCCGCAAGCGCTGGTCGCATGATATGTGCGCGTGATGGTGTAGTGGTTTGCGCAGGTTTGACCGCTGATCACGTCTGCATCGTGGGTGATTGCAACAGCAGCACCGCAAGCGTCGCCGGCGGTAACGAGAGTGTCGTTCGCCGCAGGGACTGAACTCGCACATGAGTAAGTCGCATTCGCCGGGAATCCGGTGATGACTGGCGCAACCGGTGTGACCGTGATCGTTTGCACCCCGGTGCTGGTGTTGCCAGAGGAGTCCGTCGCAGTCCATGTGCGCGTGATCGTGTAACTATCATGGCTGCAACCTGAGCCGGTTTGCGTTGAACTTTCAACAAGCGCCACGTTCGCAGTCGCATCACAATTGTCTGTCGCGGTCAAAGTCGGTGCTGTCGGCACTAATGCGCAGGTGGCCGTTGTGCTCGCAGGAACACCGACCAACGCAGGAGCGGTGCTATCCATTACCGTGATGATCTGGTGCCCCGTGCTGGTGTTGCCGCAAGCATCGGTTGCGGTCCATGTGCGAGTGATGGTGTAATTATTAGCAGACGAACCAGCGGTGGTTGTTTGGTTCATACTGACGTTCGGGTTGCTATCGCAGTTGTCGGTTGCGGTCGGAGTGGCCGCCGGTGGAACCGCGCTGCATTGAGCCGTTGTATTCGCAGGAACACCAGCGAGGACCGGCGCGGTCGTATCGACAACCGTAACCGTCTGCGTGGCGCTGCTGCTGTTGCCGCATGCGTCAGTGGCCGTCCATGTGCGCGTCAGCACATAACTATTAGCGCACGACCCAGCGGCACTGGATTCATTGAAGCTGATGTGCGGATTGCTGTCACAATTGTCACTCGCGGTCGGCGTCGCGGCCGTAGGAACAGAACTGCATTGAGCGGTCGTGCTCGGAGGAACTCCGGCGAGAACAGGAGCAATCGAATCACTAACCGTAATTGTTTGGCTCGCCGTGCTGCTGTTGCCACAAGCATCCGTCGCAGTCCACGTGCGCGTCAGCACGTAGTTGCCGGCGCAGGAACCCGTCACGGTGGATTCGCTCAGAGTAACATGCGGATTGTTGTCGCAAGTATCCGTTGCAGTTGGCGTAGCGGCCGTCGGCACTGAACCGCATTGAGCCGTCGTGTTCGCAGGAACGCCCGCGAGCACCGGCCCAGTCGTATCAATAACCGTAATTGTCTGGCTTGCGCTGCTGTGGTTTCCGCAAGCATCGGTCGCTGTCCAGGTGCGCGTCAGCACATAGCTGTTGGCGCATGAACCAGTGACGGTCGATTCGTTCAAGCTGACGTGCGGGTTGCTGTCGCAATTATCCGTCGCAGTCGGCGTCGCAGCCGTAGGAATGGCATTGCATTGAGCGGTCGTGCTCGTAGGAACTCCCGCGAGAACCGGTGCAATTGTATCGATCACAGTAATGTGTTGGGCAGCGGTGCTGCTATTCCCGCAAACGTCGGTTGCCGTCCAGGTGCGAGTCAGCACATAGCTTCCAGCGCATGGACCGGTCGCGGTCGTTTCAGCAAAGCTGACTGTTGGATTACTATCGCAATTGTCCGTCGCAGTCGCGGTCGCGGCAGTTGAAACTGCGTTGCACTGAACCGTCACGTCGGCAGGAACACCGGCGATAATCGGAGCAATCGTGTCATGCACCGTAATCGTCTGCGTCTTCACTGAACTATTGCCGCAAATATCGGTTGCGGTCCAGGTGCGGGTGATAACGTAATTACCCGCACAAGAACCGTTCACCGTCGATTCGTTAAAGGTCAGAGTCGGATTGCTGTCGCAACCATCGGTCGCGGTCGGGGAAGCAGCCCCAGGAACACTGTCGCATTGCACTGTCGTATTCGACGGAACACCCGTGATCACAGGGGCAGTCGTATCGATGACGGTAATCGTCTGCGTCGCCGAGCTGCTGTTGCCGCACGCGTCCGTCGCCGTCCAGGTGCGGCTCAACGTGTAGCTGTTGGTGCAGGTGCCATTCACACGCGTTTCGGACATTGAAACAGTCGCGTTGGTGTCGCAATTATCCGTCGCGGTCAAAGTTGCCGCGGTCGGAACCACATCGCATTGCACGGTGGCGTCAGCAGGAACACCTGTGATCGTTGGCGCAGTCGTATCGTGGACGGTGATCGTCTGGCTGGCGCTGCTCGAATTTCCGGAAGCATCGGTGGCCGTCCAGGTGCGAGTCAGGACAAAGCTGCCAGCGCAAGAACCGGCGGCAGTGCTTTCAGCAACGCTGACGACCGGGTGCGGGTCGCAGTTGTCTGATGCGGTTGGTGTCGCCGCCGGGGAGATAGCGCTGCATTCAACTGTCGTATCGGCAGGCACGCCAGCGAGCGCGGGCGCGATCGAATCAAACGCCGTGATGTGCTGCGCTGCCGTGCTCGTATTGCCGCAAGCATCCGTCGCCGTCCAGGTGCGCGTTATTACAAATTGACCAACCGTTGCGCCGTTCGAGATTGTTTCGGCCAACGAAACCACAGGTGCCGAATCGCAAGTATCGGTCGCTGTCGGGGTGGCGGCAGTTGGAACTGCATCGCATTGCACGGTCACATCAGCGGGAACACCGGCGATCACAGGAGCGGTCGAGTCGATGACGGTAATTGTTTGCGCTGCGGTGCTGGTGTTACCGCAGGCATCGGTCGCGGTCCAGGTGCGGGTCAGCACGTAGCTGTTGGAACACGAACCAGCCGCGCTCGATTCATTGAAGCTGATGCTCGGATTGTTGTCGCAAGTGTCGGTCGCTGTCGGGCTGGCGGCAGTTGGAACGGCGTCGCATTGAACGGTTGCGGCGGCAGGAACTCCAGCGATGACCGGCGCAGTCGTATCGATGACGGTGATCGTTTGGCTGGCGCTGCTGCTATTGCCGCAGGCGTCGGTCGCGGTCCAGGTGCGAGTCAGCACATAACTGTTGGTGCACGAACCGGCTGCGCTTGTTTGATTGAAGCTGATGGCGGCGTTGGTGTCGCAGTTATCCGTAGCTGTCGGTGAAGCGACCAAAGGAACGGCGTCACATTGAACCGTCGCATCGGCAGGAACACCGGCGAGTAAAGGTGCGGTTGTATCAATGACAGTGATTGTTTGTGTTGCGGTGCTGCTATTGCCGCAGACATCGGTCGCAGTCCAAACGCGGGTCAGCACAGAGCTGCCGGCACAGGAACCAGGAGCGTTCGTTTCGCTGAAGCTGATTGTAGGATTACTATCACAGTTATCCGTCGCCGTTGGCGAAGCAGCGGTCGTTACTGCATCACATTGGACTGTGGCATCGGCAGGAACACCAGCAAGCACCGGTGCAGTCGTGTCGATCACAGTAACATGCTGCGTGCTGCTGCTGCTGTTGCCGCAGGCATCGCTCGCGGTCCACGTGCGGGTCAGCACGTAGCTGCCAGCGCAGGAACCAGTCGCGCTGGATTCATTAAAGCTGATATGAGGATTGCTGTCGCAGGTGTCAGTCGCGGTCGGAGTCGCCGCTGTCGGAACAGCATTGCATTGCGCCGTTGCGTCCGCAGGAACTCCGGCGAGCACAGGTGCCACGGTATCAATCACTGTAATGGTTTGTGTCGCGGTGCTGCTGTTGCCACAGACGTCGGTCGCGGTCCAGACGCGGGTTAACACGTAGCTGTTGGCACATGTACCAGCCGCGCTGCTTTCATTGAGGCTGATCGTCGGATTGCTATCGCATGTGTCCGTCGCGGTTGCGGTGGCGGCGGTTGGAACTGCGTCGCATTGCACTGTCGCGTCAGCGGGAACACCGGCGATCACAGGAGCAGTCGTGTCGATCACAGTGATTGTTTGCGCGGCGGTGCTGGTGTTGCCGCAGGCATCGGTCGCGGTCCATGTGCGGGTCAGCACATAACTATTGGCACAAGAACCAGCTGCACTCGATTCATCGAAGCTGATGCTTGGGTTGGCGTCACAGGTATCCGTTGCTGTCGGAGTTGCCGCGGCAGGTACTGAATCACATTGCACCGTCGCATCAGCCGGAACGCCGGCGATTACTGGCGCAGTCGTGTCGATCACGTTGATCGTTTGGCTGGCGCTGCTGCTGTTGCCGCAGGCATCTGTCGCAGTCCATGTGCGGGTCAGCACATAATTGTTGGCGCAAGAACCAGCAACGGTCGATTCACTGAGGCTGACGCTCGCGTTGGTGTCACAGGTATCGGTTCCTGTCGGCGAAGCTGCCGCAGGAATGGAATCGCATTGGACGGTCGCATCGGCAGGAACTCCAGCCAGCACAGGTGCGGTAGTATCAATTACCGTGATTGTTTGCGTCGCGGTGCTGCTATTGCCGCAAACGTCGGTCGCGGTCCAAACGCGCGTCAGCACCGAGCTGCCGGCACACGAGCCAGGTGCGTTGGTTTCGCTGAAGCTGATTGTCGGATTGCTATCACAGTTATCCGTCGCAGTCGGCGAAGCAGCGGTCGGCACCGCGTCACATTGAACAGTGGCGTCGGCAGGTACTCCGGCCAGAACAGGTGCGGTCGTGTCGATCACAGTAACATGCTGCGTGCCACTGCTGCTGTTGCCGCAAGCATCGGTCGCGGTCCACGTTCGGGTCAGCACATAACTGTTGGCGCATGAGCCAGCGCCGCTGGTTTCATTAAAGCTGACGCTCGGATTGCTGTCGCAGTTGTCAGTCGCGGTTGGGGTCGCCGCTGTCGGCACAGCATTGCATTGCGCCGTTACATCCGCAGGAACACCCGCGAGCACTGGCGCAGTGCTGTCGTTAACGGTGATGTTTTGAGTTTGAGTCGTGGCGTTGCCGCAAGCATCGGTGGCGGTGTAAGTGCGCGCGATCGTGTAACGATTTGCGCAGCTACCGGCGGTGACGGCATCATCGGAATGAGTGACTGAAATTGATCCGCCGCAAGCATCCGTTGCGCTGACCGCGCCATCGTCGGCGGCAGGAACAGAAGCCGAGCATGAATAAGTCGCGTCTGCAGGGAACCCAGTAATCACCGGACCAGTAGCATCATGCACCGTGATCGTTTGAGTCTGGATGCTGCTGTTACCACAAGCATCCGTCGCCACATACGTGCGCGTGACGGTGAAATTATTCGGGCAATTGCTCGAAGTCACCGAGTCACTCAAATGCGTCACGGTTACACTTGAACAATCATCACTCGCCACGACCGCGCCATCGTTCGCAGCAGGAACGGCGTTCGCGCAACTCACTGTCGCATCCGCAGGAACGGACGTAATTGCCGGAGCCGTCGTATCGATGACATTAATGTTCGTCGAGCAAGCACTCGAGCAACCATTCGACGTAACGTTCAACGACAGGCTGAAATTCGTATTGCAACCAGCTGCCGCCACCACGCTCACCGATTGAGCGTTCGCCGCACCATCGATTGTCGCTGCGCCGCTGACCGACCACGTATACGAACTCATGCCCGCAGGTGCGCTGTAGGAATTCGTGCTGTTCGGACAAACCGTGTTCGCGCCGTTGATCGCGCAGGCCGGAAGCGCCTTCAAAGTCAACGCGCCGGAAGCCTGCACCGAGCAATGGCTCGTGCCGGTCGAATCGATCACCGTCACCGTGTAAAGACCGCCGTCGGTCACAGAAATCGTTTGTGTCGTCGCGCCGCCCGGGCTCCACGCATATGAATATGGTGCAGTGCCGCCGCTGGCGTTCGCAGTGATATTACCTGAGGCGCCCGTGCAAACAGTATCAGCTGAGACGCTCGCCGCGAGAGTCGGTGCAACGCTCACCACCGTCATCTCGATGCAATTCGTGGTGCCAGTTGTGCCAGTCGTCAGGGTAAACGTACCCGCATCGTTCGCCGTAACGTTGGCAATTGTCGGATTCTGGTTCGTGCTGGTAAATCCGTTCGGACCAGCCCAGGAATAATAAACATCGCTGCCTGTGTCGGTTGTTATGCCGAATAATTGCAACGTGCCGCCTTCGCAAACAGGACCGCTGTTGGAGGCAGTGCAAGTTGCCAGCGGCGCGGTCACAGTTTGCGTCAACGTATTCGTCACGCTGTTGAAATTGCTGTCGCCACTATAAATCGCAGCAACAGTATGATCGCCTTGAGTCAGCCCCGGAAGGTTGCCGCTGGTCGCGGCACCCGCTGACAGCGCCACCGGGCTCCCGACAAAATAAATACCGTCAACCACGAACTGAATTGTACCTGTAGGCGAACCCGTCGCAGGTGATCCGGCAGTAACGGTCGCCGTAACAGTTACCGATTGATTCACGATCGACGGATTGACCGACGAAGTCACGGCTACCGATGCGTTTCCAGCACCAACGACCTGCGACAACGTCGAGCTTGTGCTCGTGTTAAAATCAGCAGAGGCACCGTAAACCGCAGTGATCGAATGTGAAGCAGTGTTCAACGAACTCGTCGCGAACGTGGCCGTTCCGCCGCTCAGCGGGCCAGTGCCCAAAGTCGTTGCGCCATCTTTGAACGTCACTGTTCCAGCGGGGGTACCGCCGCCAGGCGATGTTGCCGTCACCGTTGCTGTGAATGTGACTGACTGGCCCGAAACCGAAGGATTGGCTGAGGAACTTACTACGGTCGTCGTGTCGGCGGCATTGACCGTCTGAGTCAAAGCCGAGCTCGTGCTCGTATTGAAATCAGTCGAGGCACCATAAACCGCAGTGATGGAATGCGACGTTGTGCTCAACGCACTCGTCGCGAATGTCGCAGTTCCGCCGCTCAAAGAACCCGTGCCCAAAGTCGTTGCACCATCTTTGAACGTGACCGTTCCAGTCGGCGTGCCACTACCGGGCGATGACGCGCTCACTGTCGCGGTGAAGGTCACCGATTGACCAGAAACAGATGGGTTAGTCCCAGAAGTCACCGCAGTCGTCGTGTTCGCAGCATTGACGTTTTGTGTCAGCGCCGAACTCGTGCTCGTATTGAAATTGCTGTCAGCACCATAGACCGCCGTGATCGAGTGCGACGTTGTGCTCAACGAACTCGTCGCGAAAGTGGCCGTTCCGCCGCTCACCGTTCCAGTGCCCAAAGTGGTAGCGCCATCTTTAAACGTCACCGTTCCAGTCGGCGTGCCGCTCGCAGGAGACACTGCGCTTACCGTCGCTGTGAAAGTCACTGATTGACCCGAAACCGAAGGATTCGCGGACGAACTCACCGCCGTCGTAGTGCTAGCCGCGTTGACCGTTTGCGTCAGAATCGAGCTCGTGCTCGTGTTGAAATTGCTGTCAGCACCGTAGACCGCGGTGATTGAATGAGAGGTCGTGCTCAAAGCGCTCGTTGAGAACGTCGCCGATCCGCCGCTCAAACTTCCAGTGCCCAAGGTCGTCGCACCATCTTTAAACGTGACCGTTCCAGTCGGCGCGCCGCTGCCAGGCGATGATGCTGTCACAGTCGCTGTGAATGTCACAGACTGGCCCGATACAGACGGGTTAGTCCCGGAAGTCACTGCCGTTGTCGTATTCGCCGCATTGACTGCCTGCGTCAAAGCCGAGCTCGTGCTCGTATTGAAATCAGTCGAACCACCGTAAACCGCAGTGATCGAATGCGAACCGGCGTTCGCATAATTTGTAGCAAACGTGGCCGAACCGCCACTCAATGCACCCGTGCCAATGGTGGTCGCACCATCTTTAAAGGTGATTGTTCCCGTCGGGGTGCCGCTGCCAGGCGCGGTCGCTGTCACAGTCGCTGTAAAAGTCACCGGTTGGCCGGAAACAGAAGGATTCGCCGATGAACCCACCGCAGTCGTCGTGTTCGCCGCGTTCACGGTCTGGCTCAAGGCCGAACTCGTGCTCGTATTGAAATTCCCGTCGCCGCCGTAAACCGCAGTGATCGAGTGCGAGCCAGCGTTCGCATAGTTGGTTGCGAAGGTGGCCGAACCGCCGCTCAACACGCCCGTGCCAACCGTCGCTGCGCCATCTTTAAATGTCACCGTGCCGGTCACGGTGCCACTTCCCGGGGAAGTAACGGCCACTGTTGCAGTAAATGTCACGGCCTGACCGGAAACCGACGGATTCACATCCGCATTCACCGTCGTGGTTGTAGCAGCTTTATTCACTGTCTGAGTCAGCGTCGAACTCGTGCTCGTGTTGAAATTGCTGTCAGCGCCATAAACCGCAGTGATCGAATGCGAACCTGCGCTAGCATAATTTGTAGCAAATGTGGCCAAACCGCCGCTCAATGCGCCCGTGCCGATCGTGGTCGCACCATCCTTGAACGTAACCGTTCCAGTAGGCGTCCCACTGCCAGGCGATGATGCAGTCACCGTTGCTGTGAACGTGACTGACTGACCTGAAACAGATGGATTCACTGAGGAACTCAAAGCAGTCGCCGTATTCGCCGCGTTAACGACTTGGCTTACAGATGAGCTCGTGCTCGTGGAAAAATTGCTATCGCCTCCATATACCGCCGTGATCGAGTGCGTGGTCGTGCTCAACCCACTCGTCGCAAAAGTCGCCAAACCGCCGCTCACAGCGCCAGTGCCTAAAGTCGTCGCACCATCCTTGAACGTCACAGTTCCAGTAGGCGTTCCGCTGCCAGGCGAGTTAACAGTAACAGTCGCCGTAAATGTGACAGACTGTCCCGAAACAGACGGATTCACTGAGGAACCCAAAGCAGTCGTCGTTGCTGCCGCATTAACCGTTTGCGCCAACGCAGGAGAATTCGTGCTCGCATTGAAACTGCTGTCGCCACCGTATTCAGCTACAATCGCATGTGCGCCGGCTGCGGCATAATTTGTCGAATATGTCGTCGAGCCACTGCTTAACGCGTTTGTCTTCACAGCGGTGCCGTTGTCTTTGATCACCACGTTACCTGTAGGCGTTCCGCTGCCGGGCGACGTCGCGGTCACGTTCACTGTATAAGTTACAGATTGTCCTGAAACACTCGGATTCGCACTCGAACCAACCGCAGTTGTTGAACCCGACTTATTGACGATCTGCGTCAGCGCTGGCGAATTGGTGCTGCCTTTGACGTTCGTGTCACCCGGATACGCCGCCGTAATCGAGTGCGAAGCAATCGCAGTATAATTCGTGCTAAACGTTGCTTGATTGGCGCTCAAACTGCCGGTTCCGATCGTCGTCGCACCGTCCTTGAACGTCACCGTACCGGTCGCCGTTGCCGTGCCGGTCGCGGTGATGGTCGCGGTATAAATAACGTTTTGACCATAAACACTCGGATTCGCGCTCGACGTCACCGTATTGGTGCTGCTCGTCTGATTGACCGTCTGGGTCAAAGTCGTAGTGTTCGTGCTGGTTCTGAAATTCGAATCGCCATTGTAAACAGCCTTGATTGTATGGGCCGCCACATTGAGCGCACTGGTTACGAAGGTCACCGAACCGCTGCTCAATGTATTCGTTGCCAACGGCGTCGTCCCATCCAGGAACGTAACGGTTCCTGACGGTGTGCCAGTTGCCGGCGAAACAGCGGCGACCGTTGCCGTAAATGTCACTGATTGGCCGTACGTGCTCGGATTCGTTCCCGATGTGACGGTTGTGGTCGTGTTGCCGTTCGTAATATTGAAGGAAGATGAAGTGTCGCTCGTCAATCCGGTCGAATTCGCCTGCAACGTATACCCGGTGCCCGCTTTATTAATAGTTAACGTGCTGAACGTTGCTGTGCCGGCGCTCGCCGTAACAGTTGTCGTACCGCCCAAAGTGCCGCCCCCCGGATTCGTTCCAATCGCCATAGTGACAGACCCGTTGGTGGATACCGTGCTACCGAATTGGTCCTGGAATAGCACCGTCACCGCTGGTGAAATCGTCGCACCCAACCCTACCGTGGACGGCTGCTGGATAAATGCAACCTGAGCAGGATTACCCACAACTTCCGCCAGCGCTCCCCAAGTGCCTGAGGAAAGCTGCAAGCCAGAAAGCGCAGCTGTTCCTGATTCAGTCAAATTTCCACTGGCCAGTGGCGTGCCCGCGGTTGGACGCACTTGAATGTTCTGGTATTGGATGGTGTTCGCAGCCCCCGAGGTCGCGGTGATCGTATTCGTGATTCTCGTTCCATCCGAGGATATTGTACAGTTGTAGGTGCTGTTCAGAGCGACATTGTTGATGTTGTTGCCAGCGGTCCCGCTACCAGTAGTTATCTTGACTGTTACAGTTACACCCGTATTGAAGACAAAGCCGGAGGGCGCGGTCAAAATAATCGTGCCGGTTCCAATAATGTTACCGGAGTTGTTTTCGGCCAGAATTGGTCCGGTCAACGTTGTCCACGCGACGCCGGTTTCGTCGGCAGAAATAGACGATCCGTTGGTGGCAGCGGTAACTGTGACATGGTCCGGCACCGCTAGCGCCGAGCCAGCAGAAAGGACAAGCGTCAAAAAAGTGAGACAAACGATTCGCAACAGCGGGGATGCATCATTTGATTTGTTAGAGAAGATACTAAACTTCTCCCAGCTAAGGGTCATGTTCATAGGGGATGCCTTTGGTTTTCCGTGATTTTTCTGAAATTGACGAGCGGCTCTTACAAATGTACGCGTTGATTCGACGGCGTGGCTCGAATCATGAGCCGACACCCTATCACCATGTAGGATACAAAGCGACATATTTCTCAGCTTTTCTCTCATGTTTATTTTGTGTGACACCGCACGGGTTGTCACAAATTGGTGAATTAAACCCAATCCCTCCTTGCAAGGAATATTGCGGCGGACGCTAGCAGCCCAACCTATAGTGTCAATTAAATGATGGACACCATTAGGGCTGCACACAATGCGGCACCGCACTTGCAAATCGAGTAATGCCCCTACTGAGCAAGTGGCATACCATTTGACAGGCGTGTCAACTATAAGCTACAGGATTGTCGGAAATCTGACTTTTTTGTCGGAAAACCTGACAATTAGCACTGCCTTACGGCAGCAGCGAACGCTCTATAAACCATAGTTTTTGCCACTTAAGCCGTTTGTCGTAAGAATCTTGTCACTCTGTCAACAAATGTTGTGGGTAAATGGCAGCGTGTGTGCTTAATGTGACAGTTCGCCTTCGAACAAGGCGTTGAAAAACGGGTCGGCAATTGAAAACCAGACTGAGTCCGCTGCACAAAATCCTATCGATATGAGAAGAGTTATTAGCGTCGCGATGGTCGCGCTGCTCGCAAATTCATTGGCGCTGCACGCAACGCCTAAACTTCGCCTCTCCGATGGCACAACCACGGTCACGGTCGCAGACGGCGATCCGAATGATCAATACCCCGACGCAGGTGTTGTCATCTACAATGGCCCCGTCGGCTCTATGTGGCAGATTAACGTGACCGTCGGCATAACCAAGCCAGCCCAAGGCACTCCGGCTCAGCCGTTTATGGATTTGGATACCTTTAACTTATCCACAGGTGCCGCCAACCTGACCATTCTATACTCAGACACCGACTTTACTGCGGGTATTGGCACGTTCGACGCGGAAGTCGGGGGAACCAGCGACGGCTCTGTCGATTTCAACTTCTACCTCGACAGCAACAACACGCTGTTCGGTTCCAACACCCTGCTGGCCAGTTTCGTAAATCAAACAAGCGTCTACAATGGTAGTTCCAACGGCCCTGTAAACCTTAGTGCGCCCTATGCGATGACCTTGGAAGCGAATATCCGCCATGCAGGCGCAGGCAGCACTGGCTTTGACCAACAGCTCTTTATCACGCCGACTCAATTCCAACCGCCCACCGTTCAATGCGTCGGCGACATCAACCTCGGTTGCAATCCGACGAATATCCCAAGCTGCGACACCAATTCTCTGACCGTCGCCGCCTCCTGTGGCGTTTCCAATATCACCTGCAGCGCCGCTGGTCCTGACATTGTCACCGGTTGCGTTCATGAACGTGATTTGGTTTACACCGTCACTGACAATTGCGGCCAAAGCACCAGTTGCACACAACACATTTACTGGTCGGTTGACAAGAACGCTCCGAGCTTCACCCAGTGCCCGACAGACATGGATCTTGGTTGCAACCCCAGCACCATTCCCGATTGCGATTTGAGCCAGGTTTCAGCCACTGACGACTGCGGCCGCGCCGTAATCGTTTGTGCAAAATCCGACTCCGCCACCGGCTGCGCCCACACCCGCACCCTGACCTACACTGCGACCGATGCTTGCGGCAATAGTGCGACTTGCATCCAACACCTCACATGGACCGCCGACACTACGCCGCCAATCTTCACCAAGTGTGCTGCCGACGTTGATCTCGGTTGCAACCCGATATTTGTTCCAAGTTGCAGCACTCCAAACCTCGTCGCAGCGACAGACAATTGCGGGGTGGTAACAGTCTCCTGCCTCTCCTCAGAATCCGTCAGTGGTTGCACTCACTCGCGCACCCTCACTTTCATCGCCGTCGATGCCTGCTTGAACACCGCCTCGTGCGTGCAGCACATCACTTGGACAGTCGACACAACCCCGCCGTCCATCACTTGCCCAAACAGCCTGAACCTTGCAGCAACCGATACCGTTCCGTCCCCGAACGTAAACTCCGTTACAGCGTCTGACGACTGCAGTTCAGTCACGGTGTCCTATCTCGGCGCCGTCACCAATGGCAACTGCCCGAAAGTAATCACGCGCATCTACCAGGCATCGGACACCTGCGGCAACACAGCCACATGCAGCCAAACGATCAGCATTGATTGCCCACCACAATGCACCGGCGTGAGCAACGCCATTACTTCGAACTTCAATGGCACGTCAATCAATCCGACCAACTACATCTGGTTTTGCGCGAATCTCTCCGCCACGGGCATCCCCTCGACCGGCACAACGATTTACGTCAAGAGCCAGACGGTGACGATCGTCTCCGCCAACGGAACGTTCACTTACAATATCCCCAACGGTAAAATCGTCTTCAGCCCAGTCGCAACCTGTTCAACGACGACCTTCGACGGAACACAATGGGTTACGACCGTTCCGCTTGCCGGCAGCGACGAAATCTTCTTCGCAGGTCTCGGCGTCAAAGTGGGTGTCGATGTCAAAGCAGCAAACCCCGTGACATGGTCCGGCATCTTTACTGCCAATAACACAGGCGTCGCCGTCAAATGGAAATGGAGCGCGGCCGTTTACAAGACGGACATGAGCCAGGCGCAATACAACAACCTGGGCGTCAAACCGACGCACACCTCCGCTTGCGCCTACGCGAATTCCGACCACGCGGGCACACCCGAAAACAAGAAGACCTATGTCATCGGTGGCGCTCGTGGCGGTGGCGGCTCCGACTGGACCGGTTCGTGGTCCGGCACTGGCAGCGTAACTCTTTGCCCGTAAGACGGGTGATTCGCTGAAAGAACGCGCGGATGATTTCATCCGCGCGTTCTTTTTTGTACGCAAAAAAACGCCCAAGCCGGAGTGGCCTGGGCGTTTTGCAATTATCGTGTCTTTAGCTCGCCTGCGTCGGCTCGGTCGATGTCGGCGCTTGTTGGCGGAAGACCAGCTTGTCTTTGTCGTCGCCAACCGTGATCTGAACCGGTTCGTTCGGGATCAGTTGGCCTTTGAGGATTTCCTCCGCCAACGAATCTTCCAGATACCGTTCCACCGCACGACGCATCGGGCGCGCACCGTAGTTGGGATCGTGACCCTTCTCGACCAAAAAGTCTTTGGCCTTCGCGTCCAGCTGGATGACCATTTGCTTGCCTTTGAGGCGGTCGACAACTTTTTCGATTTCCAAATCGAGAATCTCGATCAGGTCCGGTTTCGTCAGTGAGCGGAAGACGATGATGTCGTCCAAACGATTCAGGAATTCCGGACGGAATGCTTTCTTCGCTTCGTCCAAAATCTTCTCCTTCATCTTATCGTAACTCGCTTCATCGCTGATCGGCGAGAAGCCCATCGTTGTCGATTTGCGAATTGTTTCTGCGCCGACGTTTGAGGTCAGCAGGATGATCGTGTTACGGAAGTTGACCACGCGGCCGACATTGTCGGTCAGTTTGCCTTCTTCCAAAATCTGCAAGAGCATGTTCATCACGTCCGGATGCGCCTTTTCGATTTCGTCGAAAAGCACGACCGAATAGGGACGACGACGCACGGCTTCAGTAAGCTGGCCGCCTTCTTCGTAACCGATATAGCCAGGAGGCGAACCGACCATGCGGGACGCATTGTGCCGTTCCATGTATTCGCTCATGTCCAATTGGATAAGCGCCTTGGGATCGCCAAACAATGTTTCCGCGAGCGTTTTCGCCAGCAAAGTCTTACCGACACCGGTCGGTCCGAGCAGCGCAAACGTGCCAATCGGGCGACGCGGATCTTTCAAGTCTGCGCGCGAACGGCGCAACGCCTTGGCGAGCGCGACCACGCCCTCTTTCTGGCCGATGATCATGCGCGACATCTCTTTTTCGAGCGCAAGCAACTTGGCGGCTTCGCCTTCTTCCATGCGCTTGAGCGGAATGCCGGTCCACTTGGAGATGACATTCAAAATGTCATCTTCATCGACGATCACGCGTGTTTCCTCGCGACTAGCGCGCCACGCGGCCAGAACAGCATCCAATTTTTCTTTGGCCTGCTTTTCTTTGTCGCGCATGGAGGCGGCGCCTTCGAAATCCTGATCTTTGATGGCGCGCTCTTTCTGGGTCTTGATGGTCTCGATGTCGGCTTCGAGGTCTTTGACTTCAGGCGGGCGGGTCATCGTGCCAATGCGGGCGCGAGAACCGGCTTCGTCCATGACATCAATCGCCTTGTCCGGCAGAAAACGATCGGTGATATAGCGATCGGACATGCGCACGGCAGCTTCGACAGCTTTGTCGGTGATCTCGGCTTTGTGATGTTCTTCGTATTTGATGCGAAGACCTTTCAAAATCTGGATCGCTTCTTCCTGCGAAGGCGCTTCGACTTTCACCGTTTGGAACCGGCGTTCGAGTGCTGCGTCCTTCTCGATGTATTTGCGATATTCGTTGAGCGTGGTGGCGCCGATGCATTGCATCTCACCGCGGCTGAGCGCCGGCTTGATGATATTCGAGGCATCCATGGTTCCTTCAGCGGAACCGGCGCCGACAATGGTATGCAATTCGTCGATGAACAGGATGATGTTCTTGGCGCGACGAATTTCGTCCATGACGGCTTTGATGCGCTCTTCGAATTGGCCGCGATACTTCGTGCCGGCAACCATCAACGCGAGGTCGAGCGTAATCACGCGTTTGTCGCGCAAAATCTCTGGGACATTACCTTTAGAAATTTCCTGCGCGAGACCTTCCACGATGGCGGTTTTACCAACACCCGCTTCACCGAGCAGCACCGGATTGTTCTTCGTGCGCCGGCAGAGAATCTGGATGACGCGTTCGATTTCGTTCTGACGGCCGATCACCGGATCCATCTCGCCTTTACGCGCGATTTCGGTCAGGTCACGTCCGAAGGCTTTAAGTGCTGGGGTCTTAACTTCGCCTTTCTTTTCCGGAGCTTTTTCCGGAGCGGGCTCCGCCGTGCCGCCTTGTTGCTCTTCTGATGCGGCGAAGTTCGGATCGAGCTCCTTCAAAATCTCCTGGCGTGTTTGCTCAATGTCCACGTCCAGGTTTTTCAACACCCGGGCAGCAACACCGTCGCCTTCGCGAAGCAACCCCAGCAAGATGTGTTCAGTCCCCACGTAAGTGTGGTTCAAGTTCTTGGCTTCTTTGGCAGCCAGTGCGAGCACCTTCTTCACACGCGGCGTGTAAGGAATATTGCCGATCATCTTTTGATCGGGGCCGGTGCCGACCTGCTTCTCGACTTCCATGCGGACGGTTTCCAGGTCGAGACCGAGCTTTTGCAGGACGTTCACGGCGACACCCTGGCCTAATTTAATAAGGCCGAGCAACAGATGTTCGGTGCCAACAAAATTGTGGTTGAAGCGGTCTGCTTCTTTTCGAGCCAACGCCAGCACTTGTTGAGCGCGTGGCGTAAAATTGTTCATGGCTTCTTCACTCATAATACAAACTTAATCTGCTAGTTTCTCTTGTCCAGCCAGTCAGTCAAAACCGTAAGCCGATTGGGTTTCCAACCTACGATACAGCAGAGTTCCACTCTGCGTATTAATTCTGTTTATGCGCCGCACCGGTCCCGCCCGACTGTTTCGGGTTCGGCCGGCTCACCACCCGCAAGCGCTCGCGCAACATATCCGCGCGCAGCAAATCCCGTTCTTCTGCGGCCAGCTTTTCCGTAAATTGCTTCTGCAAATGCGCGGGCTGCGTAATTATAAACAGCTCGTCAATCAGGGCGCGACTTGCGCTCGGAAATTCATCCAGGTCAACCCCGAGCTTCATCAACGATAGCAAATTCATCGTTTCTTTCGATGAGATGCTGTGAGCGTTCGCCAAAATTCCGTAAGCACGACCGATATGATTGAAAACCATCTTCGGCTTTTTCTCGAGTAGCGTGGCGCGCGCGTTTTCCTCGTGCTCGATGATTTGGAGAAGAACCTTGTTCAATCGTTCGACAATGTCCGTCTCCTGCTCGCCTAAAGTCATCTGGTTCGAAACCTGAAAGACGTTCCCGAGCGCTTCAGTACCCTCACCGTAAAGTCCTCGGACCGCAAGGCCCAGCTTGTTAACGGACTGGATGATCTGATTGATTTGCTCCGCCAGAACGAGACCCGGCAGGTGCAACATCGCGCTGACGCGAATACCAGTACCTATATTAGTAGGGCACGCCGTCAGGTAACCGAGATCATTGCTGAAAGCGTAATCCAGTTTCTTCTCCAATTCCGAGTCCATCTGGTCGATGGCCATCCAGGCTTGCTTCAGTTGCAACCCCGGCCGCAACGCCTGCATGCGCAAATGATCTTCTTCGTTGATCATCACACACAGCGATTCTTCTTTGTTCAGCACCAAACCACTGCCGGCGTTCTTGGCCGCATGCTCGCGGCTGATGAGATGGCGCTCCACCAAAATCTGCTTATCGAGCGGCCCCAGATTTTCCATCGTCTCGGAAAACGCACCACTAAGCTGCGGCAACGTTTCCACGGCAGGACGAATAACTTCCAATGATTTTACGCGCTCGTTCTTTTTCGCCCAACCGGGGAAGGCCAGCCCATTAACATTGCGCGCCAGGCGAACGCGCGACGACATGACGATGCGGTCGTGCGGACCGGACCGTCTGGCACTCTCGGCTGGTGGACTGAGAAATTCGTGAATAGTCATGATTCGATTGCGAATTTCGGATTGCGAATTGCGAATTCAAAACAATTCGAAATCCGCAATTTGCGATCCGCAATAGTTACGTCGTTGCCATTTGCCCCAACTGCTCTTTCGTCGATTTAATCTCGTCGCGCAGATTGGCGGCTTGCTCGAAATCTTCAGACACAACAGCCTTTTCGAGCTTCTTTTGCAAAAATTTGAGGCGCTCGGTCAAATCGCGCGTCTGCTTTAAAGCATGCGGGACCTTGCCAAGATGCTTGGTCCCCTTGTGCATCGATTTGAGCAAACCTTCCAGCCCTTCTGCAAATGTATCGTAGCACTTGGCGCAGCCCAAGCGGCCGGCTTTTTTGAAATCTGCCTGGGTAAAGCCGCAGGCGGTGCACTTTATCTCTTCGCCGCCGCTGGATTTCTCCATTTCCGACGAAGCGCCTAATCCTAGGAGCAAATCAGCGAGGGAAAATCCGGCCGGATCGTTAACACCCTTGCTCTTCGCGCATTCTTCGCACAGATCGACCTTCTGCATCTTGTCCCCAACAATCTGGGTCAGATGCACTTTGGCGTCGTTCTGTTTGCAAATCATGCACAGCATAAGCTTATGGGTATATCGGTTCTCCGGTCTCGTTCGTCAAGGAGCGGTACTGCTCGATCAGGTTGATGGTCACTGGGCCCGGCTTACCGGATTTGATGACGCGCCCATCAATCTTTACCACGGGAACGATTTCAGCGCCAGTGCCGGTGATGAAACACTCGTCGGAATTAAACAAATCGTAGCGTGTCAGATTGGGTTCGCTCACTTCCATTTCATTATCGCGCGCCAAATCCATGACGGTGCCACGGGTGATACCGTAAAGGGCACCGGCCGATAGCGGCGGAGTCATGAGTTGGTTACCTTTCACGATAAAAATGTTATCGGCAGTGCACTCAGCAACGTATCCCTCTGAATTTAACATGATCGCTTCTTCGACTCCACCGTTGATGGCTTCGATTTTGGCCAGGACGTTGTTGAGGTAATTCAGGGATTTGATGGCCGGATTCAACGCGCTGTGCAGGTTGCGGACGGTCGGGACGGTGATGATGTCCAGGCCCTTTTTATATAGCGCTGGTGGGTAAAGCTGGATTTTGTCAGCGATGATGATGACCGATGGCTTGGCGCATCGGAACGGGCTCAGGCCCAGTGAGCCGACGCCGCGGGAGACGACGAGGCGGATGTAGCCGTCGCGAATCTTGTTTTTGCGGCACGCATCGACGGTCGCATCCATGAACTGCTTATGCGTCATTGGCAGTTTTAGCATGATCGCCTGGGCAGAATAGAAGAGGCGATCGATGTGCTCAGAGAGTTTAAAAACTCGTCCGTTGTAGGCCCGAATTCCTTCGAACACACCATCACCGTACAGAAATCCATGGTCGAACACTGACACCTTCGCGTCGCGTTCCGCAAAATACTTGCCGTCGATAAAAATTTTCATGTGACTAGCCGAATGGAGTTTAACGCAGCCATTCGTGCGTGCAATGAGAATTGGGATTTGCGCGCGAAATTTACTTAGGCAGCCAGGTTCGTCAATCGCCTCGATCCCATGGTCGCAATCGTCACGTCCGTGTTCGTGTGGTTTCTTATTGGTAGGGATGCGTTCCACCGCGTCCCAACTTGTCGTTAGGAAACGACAAACAAAAAGCGCGCGACGTCTCACTGCTGAGCACGTGGCACGATGACACCTCAAGCACGTGGCCAGCAACAACAACGCAAGGGCGCCAAGCCGAAGATCGCCATCGCCTGCCAACTCATTCGCAAATCCATGCGCATCGCGCGTGTCGAGGCGATTAAGGATTACAAATCGTTCAATCGCGCAAACATTCCCCAACGCAACGCCTAGCACTTGAAAGTTGGATTACGCGCGCGGCGCCTACTCAGCGCCGCGCGCAAAAGCAAATTCCTATCAGTAATCTCTGTCGCATCAATTGACATTCTTTTGCTTGAGGCGGAGTTCCATTATCTTCTGCCGATTGCCCTCGGTCACGGGCGCGTGTTCGATGAGTTTCTTCTCGCCGGACTTGGGGTCGGCCAATTCGAGGCTGACAGCGCGATCGGCGGTCACGGGGTGCTTCATGTCGTTGAGCACGATGACGATGTCCTCGGCGATGCGTTTCTGCCAACGGTCTTTGTATTCATTTTTGCAGAAGCTGACTAAATCGTCCGTGCTGGCGGTGTTAATGGCCAAGAGTTGGTATTCGGCATTTTCATACGTGACGAAAACGTTGTCGCCGTCAAACCGTACGGCGGTGAACGGGGAGATTTGGAGGGAAGGTCGGCCTAATGGATTTGGGTTCGATTCGCGGAGTTGGTTTTGTTTGGCGCGAATTACGTTTTGTGTGGCGCGAAGGTCGTCTTGTGCAGCGCGGAGTTTGTCGTGCTGACTGCGCAGGGTATTGAGGCGATCCTCTAACTTTTGGCGTTGCTCGGGCGAAAGGCCCGGTTGCTGTTCCTGGACGCGGATTTGTTCTTCTTCAGACCGGATTTGTCGTTCTTCAGCCCGGACTTGTTGTTCCTGGGTGCGGATTTGTTGTTGCTGTTCGGCCAGCGTCAGCATTGTAGCGCCGACCAATAGTGAGCCTGCGCCGAAAGCGAGCATCGTTTTCGTTTTGATCCATGTCATAAGTTTTAACGTTCCTTTCACAAGGGTGGGTAGAGAAGCCGCAGTCGCCGCCCCTTTCACGACGGGGGCGGTAATGGAGCCGGCCAAGCCGATGGGAGCGGCATGTACCGAATGGGCAGAAATGGCGCCGGCAATCAACGCCGCGCTCGAAACTACGCCGCGGCGTGAGAAGTATTTCCGCAGTTTGTCGAGGGCGCGATTGACGCGCATTCTGGCGGAGTCCTCGCTACCGCCCAGGACTTTGCTGACATCGGCGAGATTTCGATCTTCAAAGTAGCGCAACAAAATGGCCTGGCGATCCTTCTCGCCAAGGTGTGCCAGCGCCTCATCGAGTCGCGGAGCAATTTGTTCCCAAAGTGGACTTGAGGCATTGGATTGAATCTCATTTTGCATCGAAGCCTCCTGCTCGTGATGACGTCGGCGCGCGGCGTCCCGCACCTGCGCCATCGCGGCGTATCGGGTGGTTTGAAAAAGCCAGCCGGCGAGAACGGGCCGGCCACTTAACTCCGCGGCCTTTTTGGCCAAAATGATGAAGACAGCCTGCGTCACCTCCTCGGCCAGATGAGGATTGCCCACTTGACGCAACGCTGCCGAGTAAACAAACCGCACGTGACGCGAAACGAGCGTTGCAAACGCGTCTTCGGACTTTTGCACCGCGTATTCGCGCAAGAGCGCGCTGTCGTCGGATGTTGACATTTCATCTATTAGTTACCTGCCAGAGAGCAAAGCGAACAATTTTTTGCGGTTAGTTTTTGTATGGCTCGCATGGGAATAAATGCTTTGCAAGGCCTCTCGGAGGAGAACGATCCGACCTCATTGACCGCGGCGAATTCGGCCGAATCTGGTCATCTACCTTTTGCGTGAAATCGGGAATTGCGGCTTAATGGCAGCGTAGCGAGTGGCAATAGTTGGGACTTGACCCCGTCCTCGCGCGGTCGGGACAGGCTCCAGCCGAGCCATCGCGGTTTGTTTCTATCGCCTATGCCATCGGCAGCGTCTTGTGGGAATCGTCTAAGTTTCGATAAAGACTAGTTACACCGACTCGGGATGTTTGTTTCCGGTGCGCCGCGACAACCCGCAGGCGAGGACGCCTGCGCTACTTCGGGAGCCATTTGTTCCAGTTTTTGGCGAATTCGTCCAAGTTCGTTTTGGTGACTGGCACCAGCGGGCTGACGTCCTTCACAGTGGCCGGATCTTTGTGGAGGTGGATTTTGTTGATGAGGTGTTCGACGCTGCGGTAGCCCCATTCATAGCACTGTTGCGCCAGTAACAATTGCACGTGACCGCTCCGTAAATAGGCCAGTTCAGCCGGAAGGGCATCCACGGATACACATTTGATCGTGCCCGGTTCCCATTTCAACGCGTGATCGGTAAACAGCGGCCAACCGCCAATCATCGCCCAACCGGCGATTTCAGGATTCGATTGCATGACCTGCTCAACCTTGGCAGCGGCGTCCTGCGGAGTTTCTTTGTGGTAGTAAGTCGCTTTGATGGTGATGCCGGGATAGTTCTTGGCCGCTTTACGGACGCCGGCAACACGCTTTTGCAGGTTGGGCGCGGTCTGGTTTCCAGCGAGGATCGCCACAACACCTTTGCCGTCCATCAGCTTCGCCAATTCCTCCATCACCTGCTCGCCGCATTTTTCGTCGTCGACCCCGAACGTCACAAAACGTTTGCTGGCCGGCGCATCTGAATCAAACGTCGCGACCGGCACTCCGTTGTTCACGGCGTTATTGATGGCGTCGGTCAGCTTGTTGGCATCCGAGCAACTGACCGCGATGCCGTTGGCACCCGCGAGAACGAGTTGCTCAATCGCATCCGCCTGTTTCTGCGCGTCTTCTTCGTTCGGCGTGCGCCAATCGACTCTGATGTTGATGTTGTATTTCTTGCTGAGGTCTCGCGCCGCCTGTTCCGCGCCAACGCGGGCGGCCTGGAACACCGGGTTGCCCTGGGATTTTGCGACGAGTCCAATCGTATAGGATTTGTCGGCAGCAACAGCGCTCAAAGCCACGCCGAGCAGCGCGGAGACGAATAAAGCTTTCATCACGTATGACTAACAACGGAATTGGTGTTGTGGAAGCGTGAAATGTTTGGACCGTGACCGCTGCTCAAGTTGCTGCGGACGTGGACGTCCGCACTCCGGAAGTGTGCCGACAAACGCACACGACGGATTTTGAACTGATTTCAATGAGGAACTGTCCCATCCGACGACCAATAAACAGGCATTAGCCGTTGCTTTTGAAGTTCGGATTCGTAACCTGATAGTCGCCAAGAGCGGTTTCTGAATGCGCCAATTTATCACCATAGCCATCAATGCGTTTATGGAGCTGGTTCGACAACCAGTTTTCCTGCTTTTGATGACTGTCTCCTCGACGTTCGAGGTGTTTCTGGCGTGCGTGAATTACTTCGGCTTCGGCGATGAACCGAAACTGATCAAAATCACCGCTCTCGCAGTCATGCTTTTGGCCGGGTTGTTCGGTGCAGTTCTAAGCGCCTCCGCTTCCGTCGCACGGGAAATTCGAAGCGGCACCGCCCTGGCCGTCTTGTCCAAACCAGTCGGTCGCGCCCGATTTCTCCTCGCCAAATACGTCGGACTCGCCGCCGCCCTGACCGTTCTGGTTTACGTGAACTGCATCGCCTGCCTACTGGCAACACGTATGTCGTTTGATGCTTACGGCGACATTGATTGGCCGGGGCTGTTCGTTTTCCTTGGGGCGGTCGTCGTCGCCTATGGCATTGGCGGGTTCAGCAATTATTTTTTGCGCCGGCCATTCGTGGCAGATGCCGTTTTTGCGGTGGCCATCATGGTCACGCTGGGCTTTGCGATTCTTCACTTCATCCCGCGCGACGCCGCGCGCATGGGCGACAATTACACTGGCATCGATTGGCGCGTAATCCCCGCCTCCGGATTAATTCTGCTCGCGCTATTAATATTAGCGGCATTGGCGCTGGCTTGCTCGACGCGTTTTGAAGTTATTCCGACGTTGGCCATCTGTTCGGCCCTGTTCCTGCTAGGACTGGTATCGGATTATTTTTGGGGCACACGGGCCAGCGCAGGCTCGTGGTGGGCATCGGCGCTCTACAGCATCACGCCCAACTGGCAGTTGTTCTGGATGGCGGATGCCCTAGAACAAGGCAAAGCCATCCCATTAGAATACATCGGCAAAGCTCTTGGCTACGCCGCGGCTTACATCGGCGCGGTTTTATGTGTGGCGCTGGTGATGTTTGAAGATCGTGAACTGAACTAAAATGGACCAAAGCGAAAAGAAAATTGGGCTGCTGAACTGGATTGTCCTGCTCGTCACGAGCGCAGCCATGTTGTTCGTGAGCCGCTCGGTCAATTCCGCCGCAGGCGTGGTCGCAACGATCATCGCAGGCGTCGGGCTGCTCGTCGCGCTTGCTCAGCTATTTCCAAATGGGCCTCGCCGAACGCGAGCAATTGGAAAGACTGGAAATGGAAGAACTCGCCAAATCGCGCGGCGACTCTTCTCTATTCGCTTCCTCTGCCGATGAAACGTTCCCTGCAAAACGTTCTCGCGAAATCTTCGATAAATATTTCGTCCCCGGTTTTGCGCTGGTCGTTTTTCTATTCCTCAGTGCAGGCGCGTATTTTTCCTGGACGCTGGTCGGCACGATGCCCCCGCTGAATCGTGACGGTGCAATGTTGGCCATGGCGCTCGTTGGCCTGTTCGCGCTCGTGCTGTTTTTGCTCGGAAAATATTCCGTCGGCCTCGCGCGCTTACAAAAACAAAAGCTGTTACGTGCCGGCGCGGGTTATTTGTTGCTGACGGCCTATGTTTGCTTCGTAGTCGTCGCGACCATCGGGGCCGTTCTGGCCGGCTTTCCCAAAGCCGACTTCATCGTCGCACGCGCGCTGGCGGTTGTTCTCGGGTTGATCGCCTTGGAAACGTTGACCAGCCTTATCTCCGAAATTTACCGCGTCCGCGTCAGAGGCCGTGAAACGCATCTCCTTTATGACAGCCGTTTGGTCGGACTCCTCGGCCAACCCGAAGGAATCATCAATACCATCGGCCACGCGTTGGATTATCAATTCGGCTTCAAAGTTTCCGACACCTGGTTCTATCACTTGATTCGCGAACGCTTTGCCTTGTTGGTCATCGCACAATTTGCAGTGTTGGTTCTGTCCACCTGCGTCTCCTTTATCGAACCCGGTGAGCAAGCATTGCTGGAACGCTTCGGCGCGCCTGTTGCTGGCCGTGGCGTCATCGGGCCGGGAGTCCACCTGAAATTACCATGGCCGATTGATCAGGTGCGTCGCTACCAGACAGATCGCATCCAAAGCTTTGTCGTCGGTGAACAGGAAGGTTCCGAACAAGAGAAGTATCAACGCGAATCGAAGACCATCGTCTGGAGTGTCGCGCACGGTAAAGAAGACGATCTGTTGGTCGCAACGCGCGATCGCTCCACTCAAACCGGCCAAAGCAGCGACAAGAAGAGCCCGCCCGTTAACCTGATTTCTGTGGGAATTCCGGTTCAATTCCAAATCACGAACCTCACGCAATGGGCTTACATTAACGAAGATCCAGACTCGTTGCTCCAAGGCATCGCCAATCGCGAAGTGGTTCATTACCTCGCCAGCGCTGACCTCGATGACTTAATGGCAACAGGTCGCGCCGACGCCGCAAAGGTCTTGCAAAAACGCATTCAAGCCGCTGCCGATACCCGCGAACTCGGTGCCCTCATCACGTTTGTCGGCCTTGAAGATATTCATCCGTCCGTGAAAGCCGCCGCCGATTACGAAAAAGTCATCGGCGCCGAGCAAAAGCGCAAAGCGAGAATTTTGGAAGCCCGCGCCTACGAAGTGAGAGCGCATGCGCTCGCCCGTGCGGATGCGTTCAAGCGTGTCGGCTCCGCTGATGCGGAAAAGGAACGCCTCACCAGGAACGGCACGGCTCGCGTCGCTTTGTTCAACGGCCAGTTGGCTGCGTTGACTGCCGCCCCTGACGTTTACACCAATCGCATGTATCTGGATGCGGTGACGCGCAGCGCAGGCGACGCGCGCAAATACGTTTTGGCCACCACCAACACTACACAAGTTTTGCAGTTGGATTTGACGGATAAAATCCGTCGTGACCTGGAGAACGCTTTGGACGTTCCTCCCCCGAAAAAATAAGTATGAAACGGAACCTAAACTTCATCATTGGCGCGTTGCTGATCATCGTGTTCGGCTCGCTGCTCTTTGTATTTCAAGTGCGCAAGTCCGAGGTGGCTGTCGTCACGCACTTCGGCAAATATGATCGCGAACTCGGGCCGGGCGCGCATTTTCGCTGGCCGTGGCCGATCGAGAACGTCTACAAGCTCGACCAGCGCATTCAAAACTTCGAAGGCAAGTTCGAGGAAACCAAATTGCCCGACCAAAACATTCTGCTCATCTCAACTTATGTCGGCTGGCGCATTGAAAAGCCGGAGCTGTTCTTCCCGAAATTCGGCAGCGGCTCAATTGTCGAAGCGGAGAGGACCCTCAGCGCCCTTGTCGAGAGCGCTAAGAAAGAAGTCGCTGGCGAACACGTGTTCGCAGACTTTATTTCTGCCGACGACAAGCAGATGAAGTTTACGCAAATCGAAACAGAAATTCTGGATCGTGTTCAGAAACGCGTGAAAGAGCACGACTACGGCATGGACGTTAAATTTGTTCAGATCAAGAAAATCGGCCTGCCGGAAAGCGTCACCACCGACGTGTTCGAACGCATGAAGTCCGAACGCAATGTGCTCATCTCCAAGATTCAGTTCGAAGGTGAAGAAGCAGCCACCAAGATCAAGTCTGGCGCCGACACCTGGTCCGCGAAGACACTCGCCGAAGCTGACGCAGCTGCGTTGCAGATCCGCGGCGAAGGCGAAGCTGAATCCGCCAAGTCGCTCTCGGTTCTCCAACAAAATCCCGCGCTGGCCAACTTCAACATGAAGCTCGCCGCGTTGCAGGACCTGTTGAAAGACCGCACCACCTTGATTCTCGACCAGAGCACGTCTCCGCTGGACCTGCTTCAGCCGTATACCATGCCGGCCAATCAACCGGTCATGAAACAAAGCAAACGGTAATGAGCGACGAACATTCCATTTTGACAAAGCCCACGCCGTCCGACGCCCCTGTTTCTGAGGACGCCGGCTCACAAGCGCTGTCAGAAGCGCTGAAGAGCAGCTTCTTCATCGTCAAGTTCATCATGGTCGGTTTGGTGGTGATATTCCTTGGCTCCGGCTTTTTCACCGTAAAAGAAGGTAATCGCGCTATCATTTTGCGTTTCGGCAATCCCGTCGGTCAGGGTGAACAGGCATTGCTCGGCCCCGGTTATCACTGGGCCTGGCCCGCGCCGATCGACACGGTCGAACAAATTCCGATCAAATCGATTCAAACGGCGGAATCAACTGTCGGTTGGTATTCCGGCGGCAGTGCATTTAGCGTTGCTGGCCCTGATAACAATTCCGGCTCCAGCGCCTTGAACCCCGCAAGGGAGAGCTACGCCATCACCGCAGACGCAAACATAATTCATGTAGCCGCGCAATTGCGCTATCGCATTACTAACCCAATTCGCTTCCATTTTGATTTTAGCGATGCGACATTTTTCGTCACCAACGCTCTGAATAACGCGCTGATTTTCACCGCCAGCCAGTTCACCGTCGATGACGCGCTGATCGGAAAATCCGCTGCATTCCGCGAGCACGTTGCTTCGCGATTGAAAGACCTGGTAGAAACTCAACAGCTTGGAATCACCGTCGAGCAGGTCGACGTCGTCACAGTGCCTCCGCAATATTTGCAGCCGAAGTTCCAGGAATTTCTGCAGGCGACCATCAAGCGCGACGACGCTCTTGATTAAAGCCGAGAGCTACACGAACCAGGTTTACAGCCTCGCTCGCGCGGAATTTGAATCGCGCACCAACAGGGCCAACGCCGCCCGCACGCTTACCGTTCAACTGGCTAATGCCGAAGCGAAAAAGTTTCAGGATTTGTTGCCGAAATACGAAGCCAACCCGGAACTCTTCACCAGCATCCGCCAGTTGGAAACGTTGCAAAAAGTTTACGCGAACGCCTACGACAAATACCCTCTGCCGCACGGCCAACCTTTGGAGATTCGGACGCAACTTAATCGGGAACCGCGCAAAGAAGGCGCACAGACAAATAGCGTTCCACAATAATTTGTATGCAAGTCACATCACTTCTCAGCCGACAGGAAGAGCACGATCACGATCCCTCGTGTGATTGTGGCCACCAGCATTCCCACGTCGTCCTGCCTCTTAAACAGACGCTGCTCGGACTGATTCTCGTTCTTAATTCCTATTTTGTTGGCTGGTGCTTTGGTGACAATGCCAGGCCTGTTGTCGCGGCTAGCGCGATGATCGGCGCAATCATCCTTGGTTTTCCCATCATGGTTGCTGCGATCAAGGATTTCCGTCGCGGCTTGCTCACGACCAATGAACTCGTCGCCCTCGCTGTCCTCGCGTCCTTTGCCTTCGGTGCAACCGGCAATGGCAATTATCAGGAAGCCGGCGTCATCGCCTTCTTCATGTTACTCGGCCAAATCATCGAAACGCACACCGCCGAAGGCGCGCGGGCTTCCATCGAATCGCTCATCAAACTCACACCGACGAAAGCCCGTCGCATCACCAAACAAGGTGAAGAAGAAGTTGCCACCAAGGACCTCACCGTCGGTGACATGATTCGCGTCCGCCCCGGCGACAACGTTGCGGCTGACGGCATTATCGTGAACGGCCACGGCTCGTTCAACCAGGCGAACATCACCGGTGAATCGTTGCCCGTTGACAAAAAACCCGGTGACGAAGTGTTTGCCGGAACTCAAAACCTCACCGGGGCCATCGAAATCCGCGTCACGCGCGCTGGCGAAGACACCACCTTGGGCAAGGTCCGCGAACTCATCCTTGCTGCCGAAAAAACGAAGCTACCCCTGATGCGCATCATCGACCAATACATGGGCTTCTACACTCCGCTCGTGTTGGTCATCGGCGCATTGGTCTGGGCTTTCACTGGCGAACTGAGCCGCGTCATCGCGGTGTTCATCGTGGCCTGCCCTTGCGCATTCATTTTGGCCACGCCCAGTGCCATGGTCGCTGCACTCTCCGCTGCGGCACGTTTGGGTATTTTGATCAAAAACGTCGGCGACATCGAACTGGCCGCCAAAATCAACGCCTTCGTCTTCGACAAAACCGGCACGCTCACCACAGGCAAACTCGCGGTCAGCCGTTTGGCTCCAGCCGATGGCATAGCGCCTGCCGAACTGCTCCGCATCGCCGCTTCCGCTGAAAAATACAGCAACCATCCCACTGCGAAAGCCTTGGCGTCGCTCGCTACCGAAGCCGGTGTGCCCTTGGCCGAACCGAAAGACTTTTCCGAAACTGCCGGTCGCGGCATCGTCGCCCACATTGACGGCTCGAAAGTTGTCATCGGTCGCGCACAATGGCTGAAGGACAACGGCGTCGCTGAAGACGTTCTTAAATCCGTCGACTTAAACGAAACCGAAGGCTTCAGCTTATTTTCGTCGCGCGCAACGGCAAAGGCCTCGGCTGGATCGGTCTTCAGGACCAAACCCGCGACGAAGCCCGCGCTGCCTTGGCTGATTTGAAGACCTGCGGCGTCCGTCGCATTGCGATGGTTTCCGGTGACCGTCAACCTGTGGCCACGCGCGTTGCCCGTGAAATCGGTTGTGAAGAAGCCATCGGCGAATGCTTGCCGCAAAACAAAGTCGAATTTGTTCGCGCGATGAAAGCCAAGGGTTATCGCGTCGCGGTCGTCGGCGATGGCGTCAACGACGCACCCGCGCTCGCCGCTGGTGATATGGGTATCGCGATGGGAGCTGCCGGCAGCGAAGTCGCCATCCATAGCGCCACCCTCGCCCTCATGAACAATGACCTGCGACGGTTGCCGTTCCTGATTCGCCTGTCGCGCCAGACCCGCTCGGTCATCAACCAGAACTTCCTGTTCGGCATCTGTTTCGTCATTGGCGGCCTCGTGCTCGCAGCGATGAAGTATATCAACCCGATCGTGGCGGCGATGCTGCACGTCATAGGATCATTGTTGGTTGTCTTCAACAGCGCGCGTCTCGTGCGCCAGGGTGAGGAATTCGATCCGCACCAAACCGTCGTCGTCGAAGCCCGTCCCCCGGCACCGGCAACACCGGATCCCTCTACGGCACCAAAAATTGCTCCGCGGCTCGCAGCATAAGACTACCGTATTTGACAATCTGAACGGGTTTCGTATCTATAAACGTATGATACGACCCGTTTCTCTCCTTAGCGCACTCGTCTTGTCATTGGCCTTGGGTGCCATTGCCGCTCCTAAAGTCGGCGACAAAGCACCGGAATTCTCCGCCAAAGACCAGACCGGAAAAACCTGGGACCTTAAAAACCTCGAACGCACCAAGGCGGTCCTGCTGTATTTTTATCCCAAAGATGATACGCCGGGCTGCACCAAGGAGGCCTGCGGCCTACGCGATCGCATGGGCGACCTCGAAAAGGACAACGTCCAGGTTCTCGGCGTCAGCTTCGACAACGCCGAAAGCCATCAAAAATTCATTTCCAAATTCAACCTGAACTTCCCGCTTCTTGTCGATACCGACGGCAAAATTGCCGACGAATACGGCGCCCGCATGAAAGCCCGACCCACCATGGCCCGCCGCGTCAGCTTCCTGATCGGCAAAGACGGCACCATCAAACACATCACCGACAATCCCAGTGCAGATGTGCATTTGAAGGAAATGAAACAAGCCGTCACGGAATTGGCAGCCAAGTAATTATTGATTCGCAACGTCAAAGCGGACGGCACGCCGTTTGCTTGATACACAATTGCGAATGCGGAAACGGCCCCTCACCCGGCACCCCACTATATGCCCTTGGTGAGGGGCTTCCTCTTTTTTAAACCACAATTTAGAATTCAAAGTTCAGAAGCAGCTTGCTCGCGCCCGCGTCTTTGCTACGCTGCCGGGTGACATCGTCGCCAATGTCAACTAAAGAGACCTTGGCGCACGCTTGCGCGCTATCGTGGGCGATGACGGCGTCGTCGACAATCCCAAGGAACTGCTCGTTTACGAGTGCGACGCTTACACGATCGAAAAGAATCTCCCGACCGCCGTCGTCCTTCCAGAACCACTGAAGAGGTCGCCGCATCACCAAAGTTTGCGCCGAATATAAACGTGCCAATCATTCCACGCGGCGCTGGCACAAGCCTAAGCGGCTCCGTTTTGCCGTAACTGGCGGCGTCATGATCGCCGTGTCACGCGCATGAACAAAATCTCGACATCGATTTCCGCAATCGACGCGCGCTCGTTGAAGCCGGTTGCGTCAACGCCTGGGTCACCAACGCGGTGAAAAGCACAAGGCATGCTCTATGCCCCGGACCCCTCCAGCCAATCCGCCTGCACCATTGGTGGCAATGTCGCCATGAATTCCGGCGGACCGCACACTTTGAAATACGGCGTCACCACCAATCACGTCCTCGGCTTCGAAATGGTCTTGCCCGATGGCGAAGTGGTTTGGTTCGGTACGCGGCCCGACGGCGGCGAAGATGTCGAAGGCTACGATTTACGCGGAGCCGTCATCGGCTGTGAAGGCATGTTCGGCATCATCACACGTGCGCTCGTGCGCCTGATCCGCGCGCCACAAGGTTTCAAAACGCTCCTCGGCATTTTCGAAAATGTCGATGCCGCCAGCCAGACCGTCAGTGATATTATCAGCGCCGGAATTGTCCCCGGCGCGATGGAGATGATGGACCAACTCATCACCCAGGCTATTGAAGCCGCTTATAAATTTGGTTTCCCGCTTGATGCTGGCGCATGCTTGATCATCGAACTGGACGGTCTGCAAGCCGGTCTCGAATCTCAGGCAGAACAGTGTCATCGCGCTCTGCAAACAAAACGGCGCGCGCGAAGTGCGCATCGCCAAATCAGAGCAGGAACGCATGGATCTCTGGAAATGCCGCAAGCGCGCTTTCGGCGCCATCGGCCGCCTCAGTCCAAACTTTCTCACGCAAGACGGCGTCGTCCCGCGCTCCAAGCTGCCCGAGATCATGCGCTTCATTCGCAAGTGCAGCGAAAAATACGGCCTGCGCATCCCGAACGTCTTCCATGCCGGCGATGGTAACATCCATCCCTTGATCCTCTACGATGAACGCTATCCCGAGCAGGTGCGCGATGCGATCGCCGTCGGCAACGAAATCCTCGAAAAATGCGTCGAACTCGGCGGCAGCGTGACCGGTGAGCACGGCATCGGCGTCGAAAAAATCGATTTCATGGCCAAGCAATTCACCAAGGACGACCTCGATGCGATGCGAGCTTTGCGAACCGTTTTCGATCCACATGGTCGCTGCAATCCGCACAAAATGTTTCCCGGTTCAAAACGCTGCGGGGATTTTGCGCCGAAGAAACAAATTGCCGCATAATTTACACGCAGATTGTCGCCCCTTCGTTCGCCGCAATGGGTGAACATCAGGAAAAATCCGACAAACCGGTTCAGGCGAAAACCGGCGAGATCCCATAACCACGTCACAAGTCCGGTTCCTTAGCTCGTGACCAACGAATGTTCCAGATGACACGTATACTCAGGCTAGCAACTTCCCCGATGACAAATAGCGCACGCACCCGATTGATAGAATCGCAACCGCTTCGATATGCTCAAGAGGCGTTAAACGATAGAAGTTAGAGAGAACCCTGAGTGTGTTATGAAAGACCTCGAGACCCTACAGCGAGAGGAAACTCGCGAATCAGTTGATCCGCAATTTAGCATCACCGCGCCGGAAACCACGCGGGCCGTTCAGCAGTCAGAACCCAACAGCCACCTTCCGTATGTCGATTCATTGATCGGCAGCGAAAGCTATCGGCTCAGTCCGCTGTCTGAATGGTAATACGTTGAAGTGCCCAACCCAGGTTCGTCTTCGGACTGAGCCTGAGTTCGGCCCTCCAGCGGTCAGACTAATCGGGCCACCACCAATCGTGCTTCGGTGGGACCGTCGGTACTGGTGATTGCGTCCAAATGTATTTATCGGTATCCGTGCTCGAACTCACTGGCGCCCCGGAATACCTCCAGTCGATTTTCGCCGGTTCCCACGACCGCTCAGCACCGCTCGGTTCTGTGATTGTCTTGCCGGTCTGACAACCGATGAGAAGCAACGCCAGTCCAGCAACTGAAAGGTAAAGTTTCATAGCCCTCCTACCCCAACTTCGCCTAAGCAGACTTTCAGACAAGGCTCATTTACCGCGCTTCTTCTTAAGCTCAGTCATCAAAGCGGCATACGGCAAAGTGTTAATCACGTCCGACTTCTCCAACCACCCTTTCCGCGCGACGCCCGCGCCGAGCCGCAAAAAACCAACGTTACTATTATGGTGCGCGTCGCAATTGATGACGCATTTCACGCCTTTATCCTTGGCGTAATGCCAAAGCCGCCAATCCATATCGAACCGATGCGGGTTCGCATTCAATTCGATCCACGTCCCCGTTTCCGCGCACGCATCGATAATCGCGTGCTGGTTGACCTTGTAAGCTTCGCGCTCGAGCAACAGACGGCCGGTCAAATGGCCGATGATGTGCACATAAGGATTCTGCACTGCGCGCAAAATCCGCTTTGTCATCTCTGCCTCGCCCTGCTGAAAACTTGGCATGCACACTCGCGACGACCACATCCAACTCCGCCAGCAAGTCATCTTCAAAATCCAATGTCCCATCCGTCAGAATGTCCACCTCTGACCCGCTCAACAATCGAAACGAAACCTTTTCCTGCGCGAGCTTTTTGTTGTAGTTCGCGAACTTCCGCAATCTGCTGCCGCACTTTCGCCGCATCCAAACCATTCGCTTGGAATGATGCCTTCGAGTGATCGGTTATCGCCCAGTAAGCAAGACCAAGATCCTGCATGTGCTCGGCCGTTTCCTCAATCGTGCAACGTCCATCGCTCCACGTCGTGTGATTGTGCAGCGAACCTTTCAACTCCGTCCATTCAAGCAG
Organism: uncultured Verrucomicrobiae bacterium; assembly: GCA_963702845.1. GTDB lineage: Bacteria > Verrucomicrobiota > Verrucomicrobiia > Limisphaerales > Palsa-1400 > JAICXV01. Next base: position 4,709,834 of record OY969763.1, read on the forward strand.
CCTCGGTAAATCACCCTTTTCCCGCGACCGACGAATTCGCCCTGGTCCTCGCGCAATTCCGGCGGCACATACGACAATCCAAGTTTCGCAAAAACTTCTTCTTCAGTTTTACATTCAATCAGTAGCTTCGGGTCACGCGTTTCGACTTCCGATTTAAACAACCCATACTCATTCAACCGCCACCCACGTTGAATCGCGCGCTGTCGCATGACAATATTGTGTTCCTTGCTTCCGGTAAAATACATCAGCGCATACGGAAACTCCGAATCACTCACGACCCGCAAATCAGCCTGAATCCCACCCTCCAACACCACACTCGCTTTCGTATCGCCTTTCGCAGTGACGCTCAGCATGCCGGGTTGTTGCGTAAAAAATTCAATGATCCCCTGCGGCTTCTTGCTCGAGACCAGAAAATCAATATCGCCAATAATTTCTTTGAATCGGCGCAAACTTCCTGCCGTGCTGCACCGAATCACATCCGGATGCGCCCGCAAATTATCCAGAATCGGTTCGGCTACCGCAAAGCATCGCCCAGCAAATGCCGGTCTGCGTATTGGCGTCGGAAATTAATCCCCGCGCAAATATTCGTCTGCGTTTTCTCCCCAAACCCATCCAACACCGCGACTTTGCCTTCGTGACACGCCTTCTCGAGTTGCTCGATCGTTTCGATGCCGAGCTTGTCGTGCAGCGCTTTGATTTTTTTCGGGCCAAGGCCCGGAATGCCCGAGCATCGCGACCAACCCCGGCGGAATCGATGCCTTCAATTCATCGTAATACGCCAGCTTACCCGTCTAAATCATCTCCACGATTTTTTCGCGAAGACTATCGCCCACGCCTTTGACCGGCTCAGCATCTTCCGCAAACGCTTTCTCCAGAGGAATATTGAGCCCTTGCACGGAGCGCGCCGCGTTCGAGTAGGCGCGCGATTTGAAAGGGTTTTCGCCCTTCAATTCCAGCAGCATCGCGATTTCACTGAGGATCTCGGCAACCTGATCTTTGTTCACTGGCAAAACATACGGCAGGGCTGGATTTTTAAAAAGCTCCAAGCTCCAAACCCCACGCACCAGAGAAACATCAAACACCAAGATCCAAACAGCGATGCGCCTTGGGTTTTGGATGTTGAAGCTTCTCTGGATCTTGGATCTTCCGCAGAAAACGATTTGAAAACCGCGTCGCACTGTTATCCTCCTCGAACGAATATGACAAGAAGTGTTTGCTTCCCCTCCTGCTCGCCCTCGCTCCACTTACCGCCTGTAAACACGTTGCTGTCCAACAACGCCAAAGCGCCGCAAACCCTCACCATCGGCGCGTGGAACATGGAATGGCTGGGCAACACCAACCGCCGCTCCGACCAACCCGATCCGCACGTCGTCGCAAATTACATTCGCAACAGCCATGCCCAAGTGCTCGGCCTTGAAGAAATCTGCGAAACCCAACCCGGCACACTGAAAAACATAATTCTCGACCAAACGGTCGCGCTTCTTTCGACCAACGGCGCGCATTGGCAATATCGCATGTTCGATTCTCACACCGAACGTGGCCAGAATACTGGCGTGATGTGGAATGCAGATGTTGTTACAGCTAGCGAATCGTTTGAAATTCCGGTCGACCACGCCGAAAGTTCGACGAATCTGAAAAAATGGGACCGCGCGCCTTACGCGACACAGTTTTCCACCGGCAAAGACAAAACTGATTTCGTCCTCATCCCCGTCCACATGAAATCCAACATCGGCGGCGGCACAACCATTCCGCACCGAAATGAAGAAGCGCAAACGCTGATCACGGCCCTGCCCAAGATCGAAGAACATTTTCACGGGAACAAAGACCTCGAGCGCGACATTATAATAATTGGTGACTTCAACACCATGAAACACAGCGAAGCTTGCATCGTCAGCTACGAAGCGGCCGGTTTCATCGATCTGAACCCGCAAGATGTCGTCACAGAAAAATCACGCCGCTATCCGCCTGCGCCTTTCGATCGCGCCCTCGTTCGCGGCGTCGCAACCGGAATTTCAATCGCACAAATTCGCCATGATTGAAGATGGCTTTGTCGAAGGCCTCTCCGACCATCACCTCGTCACAAGTGAAATCACGATCTGTCGCGATGACGATTAGCCGCAAGAGATTGCGCGCGCCTCAAAGCGTGCCTATGCTTTTGGTCCTTGAAATGAGTCCGGCTGCCCCAAACAACAAATCAGGAACGCACCATCAATGTGGCTGCGGCGATCATGATCCTGTCGGCCGCCGCAGTTTTTTCAAGGAGGCTGCCACGATCGTGCTTGGAGCCGTCGCCGTAATCGCTCCAATCGGCGCTGCCGTTTCCGTCATGCTCGACCCGCTCCATCGAAAAGGCGGCGCAGGCAAATTTCATTCGCGTCGCGTCGCTCAATTCCGTCCCAGCCGATGGCATCCCTCGAAAATTTGCAATCATCGCTGATCGTACTGATGCCTGGAATCAATATCCCAACACCCCTATTGGCGCAGTTTACTTCGCCGCCCGGACGAAAAACAATAGAAGCGTTCAACGTTGTCTGTCCCGCACGCAGGCGGCTTTATCGATTACAACACGCAGCAAAATTGTTTTCTCTGCCCACTGCACGACAGCATGTTTTCTCTCGATGGTTCCATTAAAGATCCGAAAAGCCCTTCCCCGCGTCCGATGGATTCGTTGAAAGTCGAAGTTCGCAATAACGAAATCTGGGTTGCCTTCCAAAACTTCCACGCTGGCACGCGCGAGAAGATCCCGGCATGAGCAAGTTACTCGACTGGCTCGACCACCGCACCGGTTGCCGCAAGCTCACGCACGAGGCGCTCTACGAAAACGTTCCCGGCGGCGCGCGCTGGCGCTACGTATGGGGCAGCACGCTCACGTTTACTTTTGCGATTCAAATCATCACTGGCCTCGCCTTGTGGGCCGCTTATTCGCCAAGTTCGCAAACCGCCTGGGAAAGCGTTTTCTACATCCAGAATCACATGAGCGGAGGATGGATTTTGCGCGGCATCCATCACTACACCGCGCAAGCGATGAACATCCTGCTCGTGCTCCATTTGATGCAGGTCATCATTGACGGCGCTTACAAAGCTCCGCGCGAAGTGAATTATTGGTTCGGCCTCGCGCTCCTCGTTCTTGTCCTCGGACTGTCACTCACCGGCTATCTGCTGCCGTGGGATCAAAAAGGCTATTGGGCAACAAAAGTCGCCACTAACATCGCCGCCATCACCCCGTTCGTCGGAACTGCCGTTCAAAAAATTATCGTCGGCGGCGTTGACTACGGCCATCACACGTTGACCCGTTTTTTTGCACTGCACGCTGGCGTCCTTCCCGGTGCCGTCATCGTTTTGATTGTCGGCCACGTCGCGCTCTTCCGTCGTCACGGCATCACCGCAAAGAAGCCTTACCGCAAACCCGACGCAGCCTTCTGGCCTGACCAAATGCTGATCGATTCAGTCGCCTGCCTCGCCGTAACTGCCGCCGTCATGGTGCTTGTCCTTAAAAACCACGGAGCCGAGTTAGGTCCGCCGGCAGATGCTTCAGAAAATTTCTCCGCTGCGCGTCCCGAATGGTATTTCCTGTTCCTGTTCCAGTTCCTCAAATACTTCCCCGGCGGCACGGAAGTTCTGGGTGCGATTGCCATTCCCACCGTCATCATGCTGCTCTTGTTCCTCATGCCCGTAATTGGTCGCAAGACCGGCGGGCACAAGTTCAACGTCGCATTATTGTTTGCGCTCATCGTCGGCGCAGCCGCGCTCACGTATGCAGCCGTTCGGGAAGATCAACATCGTCCCGAAATCATAGCTGCGAAAAATCAGGCCCAACAATCGGCCGAGCGCGTCAAAGACCTCGCTAATTCTCCGCAGGGCATCCCGCCAACCGGCGCAATTAGTCTCTTGCGCAACGATCCATTGACCCAAGGCCCAAAGCTGTTCGCTAAATACTGCGCCAGTTGCCATCGCTACGACGGCCACGATGGCACCGGGCTGAAACTCAAGGAAGCTCCCACCGCCAGCGACTTAAAAGGTTTCGGCTCGCGCGAATGGCTCTCCGGTTTGCTCGATCCCAACCAAGTGAGCGGCGTGCAATACTTTGGCGGCACCAAATTCAAGAACGGCAAAATGGTGAAATTCGTCACCCGCAAAGTGCGCGGCTTCTCGCCAGAACAAAAAGCTGAACTCACCAACGTCATCGCCGCCATTTCCGCGGAAGCCTCACTGAAATCGCAAAAGCAACTCGATGCATCCAGCACCGCCCAAATCCAACAAGGCGTGCACTCATTCAAAAACGGCGTCGGTTGCGCCGAATGCCACCAGTTCCATTCCAAAGACGCCGACGCCTCTGGCCCTGATCTCACCGGCTGGGGTTCGCGTGAATGGATCGTCGGCATGATCAGCAACCCCAAATCCATTCACTACTACGCCGAAGACAACGATCGCATGCCCGCCTTCGCCGACGAAAAGATTTTGGACGCACAATCAATCGGCTTGCTGGCCGACTGGCTTCGCGGCGAATGGTACGATCCAGCCGAAGCTCGATAACTTTGGAGTTTAGAGCTTTTGCGAAACCAACTACGTCCACCAAACGTCTGTTTCAAAAACTCATGCACCGCCTAATAGCTGCCCTCCTCCTGGCAATCGCCTTCGCGCCCAATGTCAGCGCCGCCGCCAAAAAACCAAACATCCTCTTCATCTTGTGCGACGACATGGGCTACGAATGTCTGAACTGTTACGGCGGCACTTCCTACAAAACGCCGAACATCGACACCTTGGCCGCTTCGGGAATTCGCTTTCGCAACGCCTACGCCACTCCGCTCTGCTCGCCGTCGCGTGTTGAGTTGATGACGGGGCGATACGGTTTTCGCACCGGCTGGATTAACCTGATCGGGCGCGGCGACGATGCGATGGAATATTTCGAACCGAATAAAGAACGCACCTTCGGCCACGTCTTGAAATCGGCGGGGTACGCCACCGCTCTCGCCGGTAAATGGCAGCTCTGCAACTTCACCGATCATCCCGATCACGTGAACAAATGCGGCTTCGACGAATACTGCTGTTGGACCTGGCAACTAAACGGGAAGCGAACCTCCCGTTATTGGGAGCCGTCCATTTGGCAGAATGGCAAAGAAAAGAAAGATCTTCAGGAGCCGTATGGCGAAGATATTTTTTGTAATTTCCTGATCGATTTCATGAAGCGTCATCGTGACGAACCGTTCTTTGCTTATTATCCGATGGTGCTCGTTCACGAGCCGCACACGGCCACGCCCGACAGCAAAGGTGCGACCAAAGCCCAAAAAAGCGGCAAAGCCGAGAAGGGCGGCGGCGTGGAAGGTAAGCGCCGACGTGCCACGAAGTTATTTCCCGGCATGGTGCAATACATGGACAAAACCGTCGGACGCCTCATGGCCGCATTGGATGAACTCGGCCTCCGCGACAATACAATTATCGTCTTCACCGGCGACAATGGCACAGATCGCAGTGTCTTTTCGAAAATTGGCGACGTCACCGTGCAAGGCGGTAAAGGAACGGTCGCTGAATTCGGCACCCACGTTCCTTTCATTGTGAGTTGGAGAGGCACGATCAAACCGGCGCAGACCAAAGATGATTTGATCGACTTCAGCGACGTGCTCCCGACCATCGCCGAACTCGGCGGCGCGAAGCTACCCAACGCGACCATCGACGGCAAAAGTTTCGCCCGCCAACTAACGACCGAAACCGCACCGGCCCGCCAATGGATTTTCAGTCAACTTGGTCATAAGAAACTCGCGCGCGACCAACGTTTCATGCTGCACGACGACGGAAGCATCTACGACGTGATTCACGATCCGTTTGAAAAGAAAAACTTGGCGGACAGCAAAGACGCGGAGGTCACGACATCAAAAGCGCGCCTGCAAAAAGTGCTGACGGACCTGCGCTGATTCGCGTGTGGTTCCGGCTTCAGCCGGCATCGTGCGTAACAGGAGATGATTGGAAAAGGAATTACGGCTTAGCGGCGAGCGGTGCACGCAACGCCATCTTGATCGTCTGAATCAACGTCGACGGCGCGTAAGGTTTCTGCAGAAATTGAAATCCCTCTGGCAGCGGCAATCCTTTGCACGCTTCATCGTAGCTGTAGCCGGTTGTGAAAACCACTTTCAACTCTGGGTTTTCACCAATGAACTTGTCCGCCAGTTCGCGCCCGTTCATGCCATCCGGCAGCATCAAGTCGGTCAACAGCAAATCAATCTGTCCCTTCTTCTGAGCCCATTTCTCCAAAGCCATCGCACCCGACGACGCCTCCACCACCCGGCAGCCGAAACGTTCGAGAACCTTTCGGACCAGTAAGCGCAAAGACTGCTCGTCTTCGACAAGAAACACTGTCGGTGTGTGCATAAAAACGGGTTTAAGATAGCAGCGAACGTGCCATTCGCTTGACGGAGAACCGAAAACAAGACCTTGTCAATCAACCACATCGCTCAATCACTGCCACGATTCCCTGCCCCACCCCAATGCACATCGCGCAAAGTGCGTAACGTGCGTTGGTCCGCTGCAGTTGCCAGGTCGCCGTCGTGATCAACCGCGCCCCGCTCATGCCGAGAGGATGTCCCAACGCAATCGCCCCGCCTTGCGGATTGATGCGAGGATCATTGTCAGCCAACCCAAGCTCCCGCATAGACGCCAACGCTTGCGAAGCAAACGCTTCGTTGAACTCGAGAATATCCATTTGTTCCAGGGACATCTTCAAACGCGCCAAAAGTTTTCGCGTCGCCGGCACCGGCCCAATGCCCATGATGCGCGGGGAAACACCTGCAGCGGCAACACCCAACACGCGCGCTTTGGGCACGAGATTGAATTGCTTCACCGCCGACTCACTTCCAATCAGCAACCCCGCCGCACCGTCATTAATTCCAGATGCGTTCCCAGCCGTGACCGTCCCATCCCGTCGCACGATAGGTTTCAGTTCTGCCAATTTTTCAAGCGTAGTCGCGCGCGGATGTTCATCACGTTTTACAACGATTGGTTCACCTTTGCGTTGCGGCAAACAAACCGAAATCAGTTCGGCATCGAACAATCCGTTCGCCTGCGCGGTGGCGGCTTTGGTCTGACTCCAAAAAGCAAACTTGTCCTGGTCTTCGCGACTGATCCCAAATTTCGCCACTAAATTCTCAGCCGTCTCCGCCATCGAATCCGTCCCGTAAAGCTCCTGCATTCGTTTGTTCACGAAATGCCAACCGAGCGTCGTGTCATAAATCTCAGCCTGTCGCGAAAACGCCTCCGTTGGTTTCGGCATCACATAAGGCGCGCGCGACATGCTTTCCACTCCGCCCGCAATCATCAAATCAGCTTCACCCGCTGCGATCGCCCGCGCCGCATAACCCACCGCATCCATCCCCGAACCACACAACCGATTCACCGTGCAACCAGAAATTGATTCAGGAAGTCCGGACAACAACGCCGCCATTCGAGCCACGTTTCGGTTGTCCTCACCAGCTTGATTCGCACATCCTAAAACCACGTCGTCCACCGCCGTCCAATCAACGCTCGGATTGCGCTCCATCAATGCCTTGATTGGCAATGCCGCCAGGTCATCGGCACGAATGCTCGACAACGCGCCGCCATAACGCCCAATCGGCGTCCGCACCGCATCGCAAATATAGGCTGCGTTCATTTTGTCGTTGCCGTCGTCTTTACGTCGGGAAGTTTAGAATCCTTTACTTGTTTGAGCCCCGTCTTTAGCGCAACGCAAAGCTCATCGATTTCGGTCTCTGTCATCGGCGTCGACAGCGTCCCAGTGCCGGTCCACATGAGCATCACATTCTTGACGAAGAGATGATCCACTAGCGTATGCAAGCACTTCGCCTGTTCCGGCGTTGCATACGCTTCGCGATAATTGTTCGGCGGTTCAGTTTTGAAATGGATTCGGAACATCGAACCCGCTCCAGTGACGCACGCCGGAACGCCAGCTTCACAGATCGTTGCCGCAATTTGCGATCGCGCTTGGGCGCCAAGTTTGTTTAATCGTGCAACAGCCGGACGATCGAACGCATTCATAGCGGCGAGGCCTGCTACCATCGTGATGGGATTCGCCGAGAACGTGCCCGAGTGCGGGAACAAAACGCGTTCCAACAATGGATTGAATACATCCATCACATCCGCGCGGCCGGCGATGGCACCAACGGGAAAACCGCCGCCGATGATCTTGCCCAGTGCGGTCAAATCCGGCTCCAAGCCATACCATTGCAGCGCGCCGCCGTATTCGCTACGAAACGTGATCACTTCGTCAAACACCAGCAACGCATCGTGCGTCGTCGTCCATTTGCGCAACGCATTCACAAAATCCTGCGTCGCCGGGATAACACCGACCCGGTGCGGCATAGGATCGATCAGCACGCACGCAAGGTCATCGGCGTGCTCATCGAGGAGCGCAAGTGCGGTTTCCGGATCGTTGAACGGAAGAACGACAACTTCATCCAATGCCGATTGCGGCGTCCCGTGTACCACCGGCACGCTCCGTGGATGATTGGCATCACCCCAATTCGCGGGGTGCGCCGATTGGCTCGTCTCCGCATAGTCGTAGATGCCGTGATACGCGCCTTCGACCTTCGCGATCTTCGGACGGCCGGTAAATGCACGCGCCGCTTTCAAGCAACACATCACCGCCTCTGTCCCGGAATTAACAAATCGAATTTTCTCAAACGCCGTCGAGCGTGAACACATGTATTCCGCCAACAAAATTTCCTCTTCCGTCGCATACGAATACGCGGTGCCGCGTTGCAATTGCTTTGTCACCGCCTCGACGATCGCCGGATGCGAATGGCCATGGATCAGCGACGTCATGTTGTTCGCAAAATCGATGCGTGTGACGCCTTCAATATCGGTGAACCGACAGCCTTTGCCGTGACTGGTATAAATCGGATGCGGCTTGCTCAGCACGGCGTTCCGACTCACGCCGCCGGGCAAAACGCGAACGGCACGCTGATACAGTTGACTGCTCTTCGATGAGTGGCTCACGACTTCATCCTCGAAAGTAAATTGGTTCCAGTCCGCTTCTGCACCTGGTCGAAGTTCACACCAGGAGCAAGGTCGGCCACGATGAGACCTTCGGGTGTAACATCGATGACCGCAAGGTTCGTGTATATACGATCAACGACTGCTTTGCCAGTCAGCGGATACGTGCAGTGCTCAACGATTTTTGGCTCCCCGTTTTTGGTGGTGTGCTCGGTGATGACAAAAATTTTCTTAACGCCCCCGACCAGATCCATTGCGCCACCCACCGCTGGAATCGCAACCGGCTCACCTGTTGACCAATTAGCCAAATCACCCGTTGCTGAAACCTGCATCGCGCCCAGCACGCAAATATCGATGTGCCCGCCACGAATCATCACGAAACTATCCGCATGATGAAAATAGGACGCCCCCGCAATCGCCGTCACCGCTTTTTTGCCGGCGTTGATCAACTCCGGGTCTTCGTTGCCCGGAATCGGAGCGGGTCCCATCCCGAGCAATCCATTTTCTGTTTGAAAAATTACTTCGCGCCCGGCCGGGACGTATTGCGCAACCAATTCCGGAATTCCAATTCCAAGATTCACATACGCGCCGTCCTGAATGTCCGCAGCGACACGTTGCGCCATCTGCTCACGCGTCCACCCGTAAGTTGATTTTGCCACAGCGCTCATGGATAACTCCTGTCTTCTCTTACCAATTGCGATTCCTGCGCCGGATTCGCAACCACAATGAGCCGGTTCACAAAAATACCGGGCGTCACAATGTCTTCCGGATCAAGTTCGCCCGCTTCCACAATTTCTTTCACTTGCACGATTGCGATCTTCGCCGCCGTGCACATGATCGGCCCAAAATTCCGCGCCGTCTTGCTGTAGACAAGATTACCATGTCGGTCCGCCTTCTCCGCCTTGATCAGAGCAAAGTCGGCAATCAACCCGCGTTCCATCACGTATTCGCGCTCGCCGAACGTGCGCGATTCTTTTCCATTGGCGAGCACCGTCCCGACCGATGTCGCCGTGTAAAATGCCGGAATCCCAGCGCCTCCCGCACGAATGCGCTCAGCCAACGTCCCTTGTGGCACAAGCTCCAGCTGAATCTCGCCTTTGCGATACAGCTCGGGAAACACCATCGAATTCGCGCTCCGCGGATACGAACAAATCATCTTCGCGACCTGTCGATTTGCAATCAACGCCGCCAAGCCAACGCGTCCGCTGCCGGTGTTGTTGCTTACGATCGTCAGATTCTTCGCCCCTCGATCCACTAGTGCATGGATCAACTCAATCGGACTGCCGGCCTCACCAAACCCGCTGATCATAATCGTCGCGCCATCGTGGATGTCCGCGACGGACGAAGCCAACGACGTTGCGCGTTTGTTAATCATCGCAAGCGCTCCTGGCAGGTCGCACGTCCTTCGCCGCGGTTGCAGATGCACGGCCTGCCTTTTGTTGTGCGACGTACTTTTCCTGCACGCGGCTCAACTTCTCTTCGATCTGATGCAACTCGCCCTCAAAGAAAAACTCCTTCGTATCCAAAGGCACCAACTTATCGACGCGCGTCTCTGTCTCGTCGAACTTCGCGAGGAACACCTTGTCCATCCAGGCCATGTTGCGGCTCTCATTGAACTTCAGCGCAAACGCTTTTTGCCCGTTCACCTCCGCCGTGCCCAGGATGGAAAGTTTCCCAGCCGACGTCGTCATGGTTATGTAACGTGACGGACGATGGAATGACGACAGCGACCGATAAATCAGGTTCGCGACCTTCTCGATGGACGCCAACGGCGCGGTAAAATAGTGATATTCGCCCGTGTTGCGTGCGCAATACATCGAATGAAACCGGATGTTCAGCACCGCCAAAATATGCGCGAGATCAACCCAGTTTTGCGCCGAACGCTGCACGTCTACCTTGCCGGCCTTGTCCGTATAAAGGCTGACGTGATTCATGATCGGGCTTTGGCTCCGAATGACCACGCCATAGTTCTGCAACCGGCGCATCGCAGCGAGCGTTGTTGGATTCAATAACTCACGCGGTGTCGAAATGTGAGCCACCCACGAAAGCTGCACGCCATTCTCATGCACCTTCTGGAACAACTTGAGAACCTTTTCGTATTTGTTGCTCAAAATCAGTTCCGGTTGAAACGTCAAGGCGCGCGACGCGATACGGATCGTGCGAATGTGCAACAACCGCGGGTCCTCCAAAATCGGCAAAACATATTGCTCCAGCCGCTCGTATGGAATGTAAGCCGCATCACCGCCGGTGATCAGCAAGTCACTAACTTCCTTGTGCTCGCGCAGATACTCGTGGATTTGCGCGATGTCCTCTTGGATGAACATGTCGTGATCACCGCGCACCTGTGCGTGACGGAAACAATACGTGCAAAACGCAAAACAAGTCTGCGTGCTTTGGTCGAAAACCAATTGCGTCTGCGGATATTTATGCTGACTACCTTCCAGCAACTCGATTCCGCCATTATCCCGTTCAATCCACGGCTTGTTGAGCAACTGATGCCCGTCGTGTGGATTGGTTTCCTCCATGTATTCGTCAATCACCCGCTTTCGATCCGCCTCGGTCTTCGCAAGCAGATACGCCTCCGTCACCTTCTTACGCATCATCGTCGGTTGCGGGAAAACGAGCTGATACATCGGATCATGCTCGTAATCATTCCAATTAATTGTGTTCAGAATGTGCCGCGTCGCCTTGAACCGGTAAACTTCCACGAACAATTCGCGCTCCGTAATCCGGTCGAGCTTGACCCCATTCTTCGCCAGGATCGCCACCACTTCCCGGAACCCTTGCAACTCCGAATACTGCGCGCGGTCATTGAACAAAAACGGGCGCGCTTCCAACAACCCAGAGTGCTGCGGATAAGCTACTTGCAACCGGCTCAGCACACCGTGCGGCAGAAGATTTTCCGTATCGATGATCGTGCGGACTTCATTCGAATACTCATAACGTTTGAGCATGCCAGCGCGTTGCTCCGCGCTCACCGTCGAACCAATGGTCGCCCGGCCGCCCTTTTCGGGCTCAACAGTAGAATTTTTCATTTGGATCGGTTATCTGATTGTTTAGCTACCTAATCAATCATCTGCACCGACCGCAGCTCGGGCTAACCCTTTATTGCCATTGCTTTGACATAAATTGTCCGCACCAAAAACCCAGGGCCAGTAGGCCAAGTAGCACCCAACCTTGACCACACACTGCGCGCTGGATAGCGTCCACGAATTCCTATGCTTTTACTCCGTGCTGCGGTCTCGCTGTTGATTCTTGGTTCGGCATTAGCGTCAGAGAGCGGCGCGTCGGCGGAAGTTGTGTTGGCGCGATCAAAGCACTCGACGTGGGTTATCGAACCGATTTCTACAAATGTCGCCGGCGTCACGTTTGCGACGGAGGAGTTGCAAAAATATTTACGGCAAATGGGTGGAGCAAAATTGGCGATCGTTTCAAAGGCCGCTCAACGCAAAGCGATTGTTATCGGGTTGCGTGCCGATTTTCCGACAGACGTTGAACACGTTTTGCCACCGCAAAAGCCCGGATACGATGGCTATGCAATTTCCATTCGAGACGACGGCATCGTGATCGCGGGCGACAACGGCCCGGGCTGCATTTACGGCGTCTACGACCTTCTTGAGCATCTCGGCTGCCGCTGGTTTTACCCCACCATCGATCCGAAGGACCCCGAAGTTGTTCCAAAATTTTCCACCGTCTCACTAAAAACAAATGCATGGGCAATCGCCTCGCCCATTCGCAACCGGATTTGCAACGGGGACGCGTGGTTTTTCGAAATGGATTATTCCGCAGCGCTCAAGGAAATGGATTGGGCGATGAAGAATCGGTACAACGCAATGGGCTGGCAGGCCGCCGTGAACACCAGCAAACGATCGTTGTTGCAACAATACAACGATCTTGGCCGGGCCGGAATCACCAGCGGAATCGAAAAGCGCGGCATGTTCATTCATGGCCCGGCACATTCGTTCGATCATTTTTTGAAATCGGACATTTACTTCGCGAAGCACCCCGAATGGTTCGGCATGCGTAACGGAAAACGCGTTCCGCAGGCAGCGCTCGGAGCCCAGTTTTGCTGGTCCAATCCCGAAGCGCGCGCCCAGTTTATTGCCAACGCGGAGGCGTTCATCACCAATGCGCCCGACATCAAAATTTTTTGCACGGTCCCGTTTGATGGCGGTGTGGCGTGCGATTGCCCGGAGTGCCGCAAGCAAGGACCGAGCAATTTGTTGATGGTGTTGATGAAGGAATTGATCGAGCGGTTGCAGCGGTCGCGACCAGATGTGCAGGTCGAAACCGTCGGCGGCTACGGAGCAGTGCCGAACCCGCCGTCAAACCTCGCGATCATTCATCCGAAACAGCGGATCGTCTGGGCTCAGTGGGGCCGCCACCACGGTATCGGCTACGACGATGCGAAATACGAGCGGCACAACCTGGACCTTTGGCGCGTTGCAGCAAAAGGCGGGCTGACGATTTGCCAATATTACACCGACAACTTCGCCGAACCGTGGGTGATGGGTCCTTTCACCACGGCAATGCAAAGTGACCGGCGCTATTTTCTGAAGCACAAGGTCGACGCGGTTTATATGTTGATGTATTCGCCCGGATACTGGTGGAACCACAGTTTGAACGGTTACATCGCAGGGCACTGCTTTTACGATGCCAGTCTTTCTCCGCGGGACGCGATTTCCGATTACGCCCTGCATTATTTTGGAACGAACGCGGGACCGGCTTTGGCCAAATATTACGGAGAATGGGCGGACAACATTGAGTTGAGTTATCGCCTACGTGGTGAAGCGCGGAAACAGGACAGAATAACACTGGCACGAGAGCGCCAGGATCTGATTGCGCCAGCCGTTGCTGCGGCGAGAACTTCAGTCGAACGCTATCGCGTGGCAAAAGTAGAAATGTTGCATGGTCTGGCCGAGCAGTTGTACGAGTTGCATCGGCAGCACGATTTGGTGAGGTGGTTACGGATGCAGGGAAAATTTGATGACGCTACACGGATGCTGACGAAATCCCGCACGACTGCGGATGAGACGTTGAAGCTATTCCTCAAAATCGCCAACACGAAGGAGGGCTTGATCGACGCCAATGAGGTGCGCGGATTCATCACGCTGGCGATGAAAAATTGGATTGAGGAAGAGGCAAAAGCGATTGCCGCAAAAGACCGCACGCGCCCGGCATGGTTGGACCGCGATCTTGCGGAAACCGAAGTTAAGCCCGGTGAACCGTTTTAACAAAAATTTACCTCTAATGGCGCGTCAAGGCGTCCATTTCAGGCGATAAAATGCCGGCGAGACCGGGCTGCCGATGTCGTGGAAGTCATCGACAAAATCGAAGATGCCGCTGGAAACCGGCGCGTTCGTGAAGATAGTCGTCCAAACAGGCAAGTTGGTTGAGCGATCGATGAAATAAGTAGAGCCTGCATTTGCAGAATATCGCAAGACAATCGAAGTGCCATTCGTGACCACCACTTCCGCAAACTGAGCTGATGCCGGTGCGGCAATACTCTTAATCGTCACGACTCCACTCACTGTTGCTCCGTGACCATCACTCAACGTATAGCTGAATTGATCCGTCGCGCTCGCGTTATTGGAATACGAGATAGACGTCGAGTTTGTTGCGAGAACAATTCCATTCACGCTGCTCGCACTGATGCTCGCGACGGTTAACGCGTCTCCGTCCGCATCAGCGCCGTTGCCGGTCAACGCGCTAAACGGAATCTGCAGAACAGCAGGCGCATTGTTCGTAAAACTCAGCGTACTGGATATCGAGGGCTTGCGATTGACTTTGATTGAGCCGTTAACTGTCAGACCACCGGTATACCAATTCAATCCGGCACTGAGCGCCGGAAGATTCGAGCTGACGAACCCACCGCTGTAGCTCGGCGCCGAGAATAAAGTGAAGACTTCGCCGCCGATGAGTGTTCCGCCGGTATTATTCACAAAGAGAGTCCCGCCGTAATTAAGCGTGCCCGACAACAGAACAATTTTGCCGGCAAGCGACGACCCGCCGTTGCGATTGACCGGTGTATAAACCATTCCGTTTAGCGTAGGCGCGGTGCTCAACGTCAGCGTGCCTAACGACAAACTTGGCACGATCGTGCCGCTCGCGGTTACGTTGACCGCACCAGATATTGCCCCCTGCCCCATGAGGGTGCCGCTGTTCACCGTCACCGGCCCGCTTCCAGTCGCGGAACCTGTGGTGTTGCTCACGACGAGAATGCCGGCATTCACAGTCGTGCCGCCAGCGTACGTATTAGCCGCCATGAGTTGGAGCGTGCCGCTTCCGCTTTTGACAAGGCCACCATTTGTAACCGGAACGTTTATGGATACATCGGCAAAACTCGTCCCATTACCGATCGTCAACGTTCGAGTGCCACCACTCAAATCGACCAATCCCGAATTACCAGAACCACTGCCTTTCGCGATCGTTGCCGTGGCGTTGTTGAGCGGATTGATTGTCGTGTCGCCACTGATGAGAATTTTTGCAGGCGCCGACGCATGCGGCATCAAATTGATCGTATTGAACGTCAGCGCGCCGCCCGAAAGTGTGAACACAGCGTTCGTATCGACTTGCAACGTGTGCACGTTGAGCGCGCCGCTACCAAGCGTCGTTGGCCCGGAGAACTGCGCTGAAATGGGGCCGCCATGCAAAACGAGCGCCGAATTATCCGCACGATAGGTCGGATTATAGTTAATTGTCAGCGACCCGCCGTTGATGTTCAGCGTCTCGCGATTGTAAAGTTTGCGAACGTTGTAGCTGCCGGTCGAAACGCTCACGGTGATATTCGCGCTAGCGCGCTCCAGGATGACCGTGTCGTATTGACCAGAAGTCGGACCTGTCCCCGCCGCACCGGGAACGCGCGGTGTCGGCAAACCACCGGTGTCATATGGCGGCGGCTGATCTGCGGGCGTGACCGGATCGGCCGGGGTTTGCCCGCTGTTCCAATTAGCGAGCGCGCTCCAATCGCCGCTGGTGTCGTTCCACCAGACAGCGGGAACCAAATAATTGCGAACGTATTCAAGATCGCCGTGTGAGATGTCGGCGTCACAAGTAGTATCAACATTGTTAAAGCCGGGAATGGAAACGGCAGTGTCGTATTGCCAGAACGACCAAGGGTTGGCGTTGCCATAGTCATCCCAAGGCCCATAAAAACCGGCGTACGTATCTTTCGGGTTGTCCGTCTGCTCGTTGTAAGTAGTTGGATATCGAGCATCCCAAAGCATCGGATACGCCGGACCGATTGCGCTGGGCATGTAATAACGCGGTTTTGCGATTGAATCGCGATGCGCCTGCGTTGCGCTTTGCAGTGTGCTGGAATAATTGCCGTTGATATAGATGCACGGTCGGATCTGCATCACCGCGTAAAGGCGATCGGAAAAATCGACAATAAATTGCGCGAGCGTGTCGCTGCCGGAACCCGCTTCCATGTCATACATCGGCATCAAATATCCCGGCCGCATCCACGGTCCTGCCATTTGAAGAAAGTGATTCGCTTCGTCGGTGCCGGTATTACCCGCAACATCCGGACGTCCGAAATGATAAGAGCCAATCACCATTCCCGCCGCAACAGCACGAATCAAATTTTGGACGAAACGCGGATCGTCGTAGCGTTGCGAGAGCGTCTGTTGACCTGTGCCGCCCGGAAAACCCGCCGTTTGATCCACACCGGTCGTGCCACCTCGCGTGGCGCGATGGAATACGAACACGCAATTGCCATTGGTATAGGCAGTGTTCCAGTTCGATTGCACAATGCTGCCGTTCCAATACGAAATATCTGCTCCGAACGAGCGCACTTGTGCGGTTGACGAAATGCTGCTGGTGAACAGTAATGTGCTTACAAAAAGGGGCGCAATTCGGGCGGCAAAACCGTCCAGCCACCGCTTGCCCTGCGGTCGTTTTCTTTTCATTCGTTGGGTTCGCTCAATTTACCCAATCCAACGTGTCAACACAAGTGAACAAGCCGCTTTAATTGCTGATTTGCTGCCAAATTCTCCGAATCCAACGACGCCTACACAAATCGGTTTTAGAGAAGTCCTGACGTTTTGAGTTGTCCGCGAAAATCGCTCACATCGCGCAAGGCCTTATCGATCGTCACGTCGTAATCCAGCGCAAGTTGCTCGACAATGAATGCGTCACTTTGATCTTGCATCAGCCCGCGCAAAATCGTCAACCCCATCGGGCTGACCTGGAAGCTGTTGCCCGTGGTTGGATCGAAAACCAACCCATCTTCGTTCACCGCGAGTTTAGAAAGTGTTTTCATCATTTCTGGCGCTACATTGAATTCACACCGTTAATGATTTATTTTGCCACAAGAGGAAAATTGTTAAGACCGTGTAAAAAATTTCGTGGGAGGAGGTTCCTACCCCACAAACAAAACGGAATAAACCATCACCCCACCGAGTCCAACCAATGTTAATGAAATTCCTTTCGACTCTGGTAATCTGCGCAATCACCTGCCTGACCGCCCTCGCTGCAGACGCCCCAAAATACCTCTTCTTCAACATCGCTCCCGGCGCAGAACATTTTTACACCGAACAATCCATCCGCAATGCGTTCGACGAACTGCCCAAAACTCTCCACGTCATCGACAATCCAAACCTCCGCGTCGGCCTCTCATTCATCTTCAGCACACTGCAAACGCCAACTGAACAAATCGCCCAGCGCATCCGCACCGCACTCGATTGCAGCGAAAAATCAAGTGTCCCCGTCCTGATCGCGCTCGACGGCCAAAACTGGTGGGAAAGCCGTCCTGATTTATGGAACTGGTGGGACCCGACCAAACCCGGCTACAACCCGAGCAACATTTTCAACGTCGAATGGACCGGCTGGAGCCCGACCAACGCCATCAAAATAAGCTGGCGCAATTGGGGCACCATCCATCGCGTCGCACCCGCCCAAAACATTGCGAGCCCCAACATCCTTGCCCTTCACCTGCAGGCCTTGCGCGATCTCATTCCCATCATGGTCGAGTGGCATCGCAAACTTCCCGACGACCGCAAGTGGCTGTTCGGCGGAGTCAAACTCGGTTGGGAAACCAGCATCGGCTACAACGCATATTATTATCCCGACGGCAATCGCTACCTCGATCAGTGGCCAACCGATTCCTCACACGACCCTGCAACCGTGCTCAACTGGAACAAAGGCTTGAGCGGCGGCGCGGTTCAAATCGGATACGCAGCCTTGACCAGTGCTCGATTGAAAGACCACGGCGCAATCACGCGCGACGACATCGGCCTCGTCACCGCGTGGTATTTTGAAAAACTCTGCCGCACCGCACACGAAGCCGGCCTCACGCGCGAAGTTACTTTCACCCATCAAGGCGGAACCTACGAACCGTGGCAGAAGCAGCTCCCCTTTTGGCCCGCCATCAACCAATGGTCCACCCCAGGCTGGAGCTTCTACGGACTCGCCCCCAAAGACGCGGGCCCGCTCGACAAAGAATTGGACAATCAAAACCAACAACAATGGGCCGCTTGCGAATGGTGGTGGGGCGCCGGCAACGCCACCGACTGGGAAGACCATTTCGCGCGCACCCTCCATTTCCACGACTGCCGCTTCATCGACGTCTACAACTGGACCCACATGTTCAGCAACGATGTCGCCGGCCAGCGCGCCGTGCGAAGTCTAGTCGCAAGGTGGTAAATTCCTCGCGCGTTCGCAACCGATTCGATACTCTCCCGCATGGCCAAATTGGTTTTCGACATCGAAACCTCTGCTCTCCCGGTGGAAAACTTCGACGAAGCGCAACAGGAATACCTCTTTCGCGAAGCCCAGAAAATCGAGGACGCAACCGAACGCGATACCAAGCGCGACGAAATTCAGCGCTTCTTCAGTCTCTGGCCTTTTACCGCCCAAGTCGTCTGCGTCGCCATGCTCAACGCCGACAGTTGCCGCGGACAGGTTCTCTTCACCTCCGAAGATGCCGAGGACGGCGGTGAAGTCCCCGGCTCCGTTGAATTCGTCGCGTGCGCTGACGAAACCGAACTGCTCACCGCATTTTGGGACGTCGCCAAACATTACGATTCTATTGTCACCTTCAACGGTCGCGGCTTCGACGTGCCCTTCATGTATCTCCGCTCCGCCATTCTCAACGTTCCCGTCAGCCAAAAAAATTGGCTCGGCTACCGCTACCAGGTTGAACCGCACTGCGACCTGTTGGAGCAACTCACATTCTATAACGTCAGTGGTCGTGACGGCGCCGCCCGCCGTTTCAATTTGGATTTCTATTGCAAAGCTTTTGGCATCGAATCGCCAAAAGCCCACGGCGTCTCCGGCAATGACGTGAACCAAATGATGGCCGAAGGGCGCTTCCGCGAAATCGCCGAATACTGTGCCCGCGACGTCCACGCCACCGTCCTGCTCTATAAAATTTGGAAAGAGCGTCTTTCAGGAATAAAATAAATCAAATGGCCAGCACCAGTCATGGGCCCTTGGGCAAGCTTCCGACCCAACCAGTCGACATGCTGGTCTGCTTCGCCGTCAAAGAAGAAGCCAAGTTTTTCTCGCCATTGCGCGAAGTCCGTGTCGCCAAAGGCGCCCGCGAAGAAGTCCGCATGCGCGCCTTCTGCCAGGTCTGGATCACCGGCATGGGCCGCACCAACGCCGCCCGCAGCATCCGCGAAGCAATCGCCAAAGTGAAACCCGAGCGCGTCATCACCGCAGGTTTCGCCGGCGGGCTCAATCCGAAAGCTCAAAGCCGGCGACATCCTCTACGACGAAGATTTCGACGCCGGCCTCGCCAACCAATTGGAAGACCTCGGCGCAATTTCAGCGAAATTTTGCTGTCACCGCCGCGTCGCTATCACCACCGAAGAAAAATTCAACTTGTGGCAGGAAACCAGTGCCGACGCCGTCGAAATGGAATCCTCCGTTATCCGCACCATCTGCAAAGAATTTAGAATTCCCAGCGCCACTGTTCGTGTTATCTCTGATGACGCCCACCAGGATCTCCCGCTCGATTTCAACGCGCTCATGACCTCCGAAGACAGGATCGATTATCCGAAATTGATTTGGACCGTGTTGAGTCGCCCCAGCCGAATTCCAAAACTCATGGAATTCCAACGCCAAACCATCGCCGCCTCACAAAAATTGGGATCAGTCCTACAAGACCTGTTGCGCGGCGAACGTTCCTAGGGTCAAGGAACCAACAACGTCACGCGATAATATCTCGCGCTCGTGTCCGGAGTATCATCCACCGTAATAACCCCACTAATCGAAGCATAATCCCCAATCACCGTCCATCCCGTCGAAAAATCATTCCGCGACTCCAGCCGGTACGTCCTCTGGTTCGCCGCCGTCCACGTCAGCTCAACCTGCGCCGGTGGCCCGACTAATTTCACACTCAAAAACTTCGGCAAATTCGGCAACACAAAACCCGCATTATCAATCACCCCGGGTGCGTTCGCATAATCCGCAAACGCAATCTGCGACAACTGACTCGCCGACAATCCATTGCTGTCCACGCCAAACCGCAGCTTGTCATGTCCCAAGGTAAAATTGGTAATCGTCAGCGTATCCGTGCTCCAGTCTTCAGCATGACTATCCGTAAACTGCAACGTGCTGTTCCCATTCCCAAAATCAATCGTGCGCGCCAACGACGGAGTCGGCCCTGTCATCGCGAGCGTCCCCAGGTTCTGACTAAATCCACCCGTCCCAAATGTCGGCGGCGTATCCGTAAAATTATCCGTCCCGCCATTGCCCAAAACGAGCCTAGTCGTCGAAGGCAGCCGATTATTTCCGCCGAGTTGCAACACACCACCTTCAATCGTCGTATCCCCGCTGTAAGTATTCGTTCCGCCAAGAATCACCGTCCCTAACTTATATTTGTGTAAAGCATCCGTCGTCCCCGGCGGATTTTGAAGTGACACATTCACTCTCGCCACATGTCCAGGCAGCACTGAAATGTGATTCGTCCCATGCGTGATCAACAACGGCGCGCCAGCAATCGTCACCGTCCCATCATCGAAATGCATATCACGAACCGTAATCGACCCATTGTTTGTCGAAACCGTAATCGTGTAAGCGCCCGTCGCGTCACCCCCATTGGAAAACGCAACGTTACTGTCCTGTGGATACGCCGCAGGGTTGCCGCTGCCATCATCAGTGGTGCCGTTATCAGACCAATTCGCCGACGTTGCATCCCACGTGCCCGACGGCGCATTGCCAGCACCCGTGGCGCTGCCATTGCCATCCCAATAATAAATCGCGCGCGCACTTGGCCCGATCAGGCAAATGGACACAAAGAGGATGCAAGCTGTAGACAATCCGAGACCGCGTTGGAAAGGTCGTTGGGACATGCAAGAACTCTGCCATTCGTAATAAATCAGTCAAGCGCATTGAGCGCCCCGTACGCATATTTCCGCGTATCGCAGGTTTCCAAACCTGCCGTATCGCCGACTTCCAAGTCGGCAGGGCATCAAAACGCAAACAGTCCCGTAATTTTCGTCCACCCTCACCTTCAAAACCGCACTGCCCAAGCTTGAGTTTCCCAAAACTTTCGACAGCTTTAAGGCCATTGAAACCGCGTGCTCAACTCAACTGGCCACGCCTGCTCGCCGCCTTCACCACCGGCCTGCTTCTCGCCGCCGCATTTCCTAGCCTGAATCTGACCATCGCCGCCTGGATCGCCCCCGGCCTCATGCTCTGGGCGTGCTGCAACGATTCTTCACAATTCCGCCTCGGTTACATCGCCGGCCTGGGCCGCTGGCTCGGTTCAATTTACTGGCTCCTCTTCATCCCGTTTCATTGGCATGCCGTCACAGGCTTCCTCGCCCTCGCCTCCGTCCTCGCCCTGTTCACCGCCGCATGGTGCCGGATCTGTTTAAAAACTCTCGGCCCAAACGAAGGCTCCTTCTCCGATCGTCTCAGCAAATTAACATTAAAAAAACAAATCCTCTGGCCCGCCCTCTGCGCAGCAACCTGGGTCGCAATCGAAATGGGAACCGCCCGCGTCTTCACCGGCTTTCCCTGGAACATCCTCGGAGCATCGCAATTTCACTGCGTATCCCTGATCCAAATCGCGTCCTTCACCGGCGTCTACGGCATTTCATTCCTCGTCGTCTGGACCTCCGTCGCGCTCGCAACCGCCGTCGCACTCAAAACTCCTCGCCGCGCCAGCCTAGCTTTGATCCCACCGCTCGTCGCCACACTCGCCGCCATGATTTACGGGCAAATCTCCCTAACTGCTCCCGAACCCATCTCCAAAAAAATCAAAATTGCACTCGTCCAACCCTCCATTCCTCAACCCACCATCTGGGACGCCAACGAAAAAACAAACCGCTTTCTGAAGCTAGTGGCCCTTTCAAAACAAGCCCTCGAAACATCTCCCGATCTGCTCGTCTGGCCCGAAACCGCCATGCCCGACATCTTCACGCGCAACAAATTCACCCAGGACATCGTCTCCGGCCTGGTAAAATCAAAAAAGGTTTGGATGGTCATGGGTGCCAGCGATTCGCGCCCGAAATTAAACGGCGCACCCGCTGATCTCGATTGGGCCAACAGTGCGTTCCTCATTTCGCCCGCCGGCGACCTCGCCTCACGCTACAACAAAAAACACCTCGTCATCTTCGGCGAGTACATGCCGCTCGCGGACATCTTCCCGTTCCTCGCAAAACTCCGTTCCTCAGGCGCAGGACTCGCCGCCGGAACCAAAAACATCACCTTCACCACCTCCGCACCCTCCGCCCATTTCCCGGTGGTCATCTGTTACGAAGACATGTTTCCTCACGAAGTCCGCGACCGCGTAAATAACGAAACCGATTTCATTCTCAACCTCACCAACGACGGCTGGTTCGGCGAGAGCAACGTCCAATGGCAACACGCCATCAACGCTTTATTTCGCGCCGTCGAAAACGGAATTCCCCTCGTGCGTTGCACGAACAACGGCCTAACCTGTTGGATCGATGCCCACGGCCGTCTACACGAAATCTATTTCAACGGCTCGACGAACATTCATCAACCCGGCTGGAAAATCGCTGAAGTCCCGCTTCGTCCACCAAACCTACCCGCCACTTTCTACACCAAACATGGGGACGTTTTCGGCTGGGCCTGTGTCGCCTTTGCAATTATCGGTTGCGCCATGTTAAGTCGCGCTACTGCGACTGACTCGTCGCAACCGAAGCCACCTTCGCCGTCTGTTCCTTCTCGTGCTCGCTGTAGCTCGTAAGCAATGCCCCAATTGCGATCAGCATCACGCCACCCCAACGAATCGCCGAAACATTTTCATGCAGAATAAATTTCGCCGCCAGCGTCGTAATAATAAAACCCAACGATGTCAGCGGCCAAATTAAGCTCACATCCTTTTGCGAAAGCATATAGCACAGCGCCCCAAAAAAAATCGCCTCCAGAAACACGCCGAACACAATTTTCCCATTCGTCGCGCCTTCGACAATAACGCGTCCAATCTCGCCGGCGCTAACCGTTTTGATGCCGTGCAACTCCTTCAATCCACCCGCTAGAAAGGCAACGCCAATCGATTCGATGATCGCGGCCACAATAAGAATAACGAAAATTTTCAGCATACTATTATAAATGTCGCACGGACGCTGTGGGTGCAGTTTTCGCCGCCTGCTCCTTTTGATGCTCGCTGTAGCTGGTCAGCGCCGCGCCGATCGCTATCAGCAAGACTCCACCCCATCGCATGGCAGACACCCGCTCGCGCAGGATAAACTTCGCACTTACCGTCGTTACAATAAAACCCAACGAAGTCAGTGGCCAGACAAGACTCACGTCCTTTTGCGAAAGCATGTAGCACAGCGCGCCAAAGAAAACCGCCTCAAGAAAAACCCCGCAGAGGATTCTTCCGTTCCTCAGAATTTCTAGAAAAATCCGCCAAATCTCGGAGATGCTGATGGTTTTAATGCCATCAAGCTCTTTTAAGCCACTTCCTAGACAAGCAACGGCAATCGATTCGATGATCGCGCCCACGAATAGTATAATAATTATTTTCGCCACACTATAAATCCCCGTAACGAATCAATTCGATGTTGAGTTCTCGCACGAGCGCTTTTGTCTTCGGGCTGACCAGGGCGTCGAACTCATTCTTAAACTGGTCAAGAGAGGGATGCGAGTAAAGTTCTGAAACCCCTGAAGGTAAATCCGGCAATAGCTTAGTCACATAATCCTCATCGACCCGCGCATTTTGCAACAATCCAAAAACCGCATCCGTATGGGCGAAGTTTTTCCGCTCAAATGTCGAGCGTTCCCACGCCGACAAAAACTTAAAAATGATCGTGTGGCCAATCCGATAAATCCATTCACCTGATGCTATTCGCGCATTCAGAAAAAACCGATCATTCGTCAACCGCATCCGCCGGATACGAAACCGCTCCGCATTTTCGACGAGAATCGAAAAAATCGCAGGGTGCATGTGCAAATGTAGATGCCCATTCACATGATCCAGTGGCAGCCCGGTTGCATGAAACTTCTCAAACTGCGCCGTGATCTCATCGCGCAGTTGCCGCCGACAAGCCGGTGAAAAAAAGTAACGCATCCCCGCCGATGCCGGATTATTCGTAAATTCCCCCTTCGCATCGACCAAATTGGGGATCCTCTCCGGCGGCAACACAGATTTCCCGCACACAGTCGTCAGATGCAAACCAACCCCGAGCTTCGGATTCTCACGCGCAAGCTCCACCGCCTCATCAAAACCGACCTCATTCACCATCAAACTCGTCGTCGTGAGAATTCCTTCCCGATGCGCCCGAATCACCGCCTGATTAATAGAATGCGACCGCCCAAAATCATCCGCATTAACAATAAGCCGTCGTCGCATTTACTTTAGCGTTTAGCCTTTAGCCTTCAGCCTTGTCTTCACGGCGTCCCATAATTCGGCACCACCGCGCCTCGAAGTATTCTCAGCCACGTCCGGAAAATCAGCGCCAGCTTCTGCGCCTTCGTCAACCGCGTCGGTTCCGGTCCAAAAACATCAAACCGCGTCCGCTCCAACTTCTGCAACAACCGCCAATAAACCGACCCCATCAACTCCGCCGCACCCATCGCGCGCCGATCCTCCAGCGGCAACGTCTGTCGCGCCAACTGGTAATACTTGCGCGCCTGCTGCGACACACTCCGTGCCAGCGCTTCGAATCGATCCGAATACTCGCCGCGCAAAATCTCCTGCTCCGTCACCTTGAACCGCGCCAGCTCGCTCAACGGCAAATAAATTCGTCCCCGCTCCGCGTCCGTCTTCACATCGCGCAAAATATTCGTCAACTGCAGCGCCTTCCCGAGGTAAATCGCGTAATCCCGGCACGCCGCATTCGAATAGCCAAAAATCTCAATACTCAATAAACCCACCACCGACGCCACCCGATAACAATACTGCTCCAGGTCCGCAAAATTCTCGTAACGCTTGATATCCAGATCCATCTCCACGCCCCGAATTAGCTCGTCGAAATATTCAAACGGCAAATGATAGTGCGCGATGACCGGCTTGAACTCCTTGTTCGTCGAAAACGCAGGAATGCCTCCATCGCACGCGCGCCGAATATCCTCGCGCCACTTCGCCAGCGCCACCCGCCGTTGCTCCACCGGCACGCTTTCCTCATCCGCCACATCATCCACCTCGCGACAAAACGCATACAGCGCCGACATCGCGTCGCGCTTCGCCCGCGGCAAAAGCACAAACGCCAGCGCCAGGTTCGACGCACTCTTCCGCGTTATGTTTTTGCTCTCCTGCATTTGCTCGCGTGAACTTTAATCACAAACCGACACAAATAAACGAGCACAAAAAAAGGCCGCTTTCTCACAATTCCACCATTGTGCCAAAAAGTGATTGGCAGCGCCTCCCGGCTTGGTATCGTCCTGCAATACATCCAACACAGCTCGCGCTCGAATCTCTTCCAGCCCGAGTTCAACGTTTAGTGGGATTAAACTCTATGAAAACAGGTCTGAAATTTTACTGCGCCGCGATTGTCCTCGCCGCCGCAACCGCTCTCAATACCTTCGCCGCCGTCATTCCCAACGTGAATGTCATAGGGGCCTCCTCCGAATATGCCGCCGGTCGCGACCAGCGCCGCGGAACCAATGTCCTCGGCGGCATCGGATTGTTCGGTGACATCCATACCGCCGATCCCGCAGGCAACATGTGGATGACCTCCGCCACCGCCACCAACGTCGGCGCATTTACAAACGCCTTCCTGACCTTTGATCTCGGTGCAAACTACACGGTCAGCCGCCTCAAAGTCTGGAACTACAACGGCCCCACCAACGGTGCAGGCTCCGGTGCCAGCGTCAAAACCGCCGCCATTTCCTACAGCGCCGACAATGTCACTTATACAACAAACCTTCCGAGTGCCAACTTCAACGCCGCGCCCCTTCTCTTCACCAACTTCGGCCAAACCATCGACATGGGAGGAGTCTCAGCCCGTTACGTTCGCTTGAACGTCACCACCATTTACTCCACCACCACAACCAGCAACCGCGTCGGCCTCGCCAAAGTCCAATTCATTGACGACACCGTCCCACCGACGGTAATCCTCGCCACCCGCAATTTCTCCGCCAACCAGGTCACCGTGCAGTTCTCCGAATCCATCCTGCCCTCAACCGCAACCAACATCGCCAACTACGGCATCCAGTCCGGCGGAACAAGCGCAACCATCCAAAGCGCCACGATGGGCACCTACAGCGACACCGTCGTCCTCCAAACGTCGCTACTCGATACAAATCTCACCTACACCATCACCGCCCAAAACATCCGCGACGCCGCCAACACTATCAGCATCGCCAGCACCAATTTAACCATTGGCTCCGAATTAGTCGCGTGGCTCCAAGCCGATAACGGTGTCACCGCCGACGGCAGCGGCTTCGTCAGCCAATGGAACGACCAATCCGGCAACGCCAATAACGCAGTCAATGCCACCAACGCTACCCAACCCACCCTGTCCAGCGGCGTAATCAACGGGCTTCCCGCCGTGCACTTCGACGGCACATCCCAACTTCTCGAAATCCCATTCAATTCCACCCTCGTGGCCAATCGCGATTTCACTTTCTACATCGTGATGAGCGCCGACAGCGCGGACCCGGGCGCCGTGCAGGGCCCCATCAGCCTCTGTTACACCAACGTCCCCGGCCACTTTGATTTCCAAATCGCGCGCACTACAGGCAAACTCTCGTTCCTTCGCGGCAATCGCTATGGACTATCCTCATTCGCCGCCACTGCTGCGATTACTCCGGGCCAATATTACCTCGTCTCCTTCGTCATGCGCGGCACCAACGCGACCGCTTACTTGAACGGAAGCTTCAACGGTCGCAGCGCATTTACCACTGGAACATTCACGGTAGGAAACGCCGTCCGAATCGGCCTGCGACAAGACTTAGCCACGAAATTCCGTGGAAATATTGCTGAAGCCATGCTGTTTCGCGGTGCCGTTTCAGACACCGAACGTTTGAATCTCGACACCTACATCGCCAACAAATACGCCCTCCCCATCGTCACCCTCGCTATCACCCAACAACCGACCAGCATCACCCGCCTCGCCGGCCAACGCGCATCATTCGGAGTTGTCGCAACCGCCGGTTCGCCGACCATAAACTATCAATGGCAAAAAGGCGGCGTGAATATTCCCAACGCAACCAACTCCACTTATACAACGCCCGTTACACTAGCCGACACCGGCACGTCTTATCAGGTGATCGTTTCCGTTCCAGGCGGATCGACCGCGACGAGCACGGCCGCGACCCTCACTGTCCAGGCAAACACCCAAGCCCCGACCCTCATGTCCGCCAGCCGAGTTGCCAACAGCGCCACCGATATTCTCCTGGCTTATTCCATTGCAATGAATCCTGCCAGCGCGACCAGCATAGCAAATTATTCGCTCAACAACGGCGCGACAATTTCGTCCGCAATTGCTGGCAGTGCACCCAATCAGGTCATATTGACAACTTCCGGCCTGACCTCATCCAACGCCTATTATCTCTCTGCCCAAAACGTAAAGGACACTTTCAACAACACCATGGTCCCGACTTCAACGCTCGTGGTGCCCGCCAATCTCTCGATCTGGCTCAAAGCCGATGCCGGTGTCATTACCGATATTCCAAGCTCTATCAACGAATGGGACGACCAAAGCGCCAACACCAATAACGCTCTCCAATTTTCCCAATCCGATCGAATGCCCACCTACGCTTCCGGTGCCATCAACGGTTTGCCCACGGCCCGCTTCGATGGACTCAGCAACTATCTCGAAGCCGCCTCTTCCCCGAGCCTCGCCTTCAACGGCGACATGACCATCTACGTCATTGCCAATTTCGCCGACTTCACCGGCCCTCGCGAAATCCTTGGCAAAACCCTCGCCAATCAACCCGCGCCATTTGATTACTACGCCCAAAACGCAACCACCCTGCGCTTCTATCGCGGCAACGGCACCGTCAACAGTTCCGCCGTCGGTGCAAAAAATATTTCAGCCGGCTCGCCTCATCTCCTCTCCGTCACGATGCAAGGCACAAACGTCAGCCAATATCTCGACAGCGCCCTCAATGCCA
Organism: uncultured Verrucomicrobiae bacterium; assembly: GCA_963702845.1. Taxonomy (GTDB): domain Bacteria; phylum Verrucomicrobiota; class Verrucomicrobiia; order Limisphaerales; family Palsa-1400; genus JAICXV01. The sequence continues at coordinate 4,738,295 of OY969763.1, forward strand.
CCGGCGGACTTTCCATAACCATTGCCGACGCCGGCACGCCTCTCAAAATCGGCTCGCGCGACGATCTTTTCCAGTTCATGAAAGGCGACATCTCCGAAATTATCATCTTCAACTCCTCGATCTCAGCGAATGACCGCGCCGCCATCGACGGCTATCTCGGTGCAAAATATTTCCCAATCTCCTTCACCCAACAACCATCCGATGCCGCCGTCATCGAAGGCGCCACCGTGTCCTTCAACACAGCCGTTTCCGGAGTCGGTGTCTCCTATCAATGGTACGACGTCACCGCCGGAGGTTCAGTCGCGCTTCCGGGCCAAACCAGCACCAACCTCGTCTTCACCGCGCAAGCCACCCAGGACCAACATCAATATGCAATGGTCGTCACGGCAGGATTAACTTCAGTGACCAGCTCCATCGTCACCCTCACCGTCCAAAGCAGCGCTCCCGTCATCACCTCCGATCTCCCGGCCGAATTACTCGCCTACACCGGCTCCACCATCAAACTCGCCGTAACCGCCCTTGGCTCCGCGCCCATCGCCTATCATTGGCAAAAGAATGGCGCAAACTTATCCGACACCGCGCAGCTCACCGGCTCCCATAGCAACATCCTCACCATCGCCAACGCCCAGGCAGGCGACGCTGGCAGTTACCAACTCCTTCTCTCCAATTCCGTCGGCCCCAACAACAGCGTCCTCGCAACACTCGTCGTCGAATCGCGCCCGACCTTCAACACGGACGGCAATGGTTGGAAACTCAATGGCGGCTCAGGCATCGCCAACAATGTGCTCACCCTCACCGACGGCGCCGCCAGCCAAGGCCGCAGCGCCTACTTCACCTATCCGCTCTACATCAGATCCTTCGGTGCCGCCTTCACCTATCAAGACGTCAACACCGCAGGCGCAGACGGCGCTACCTTCATCCTTCAAAACGCCCCCGCCGGCATCTCAGCACTTGGCTCTGTCGGTGCCGGTTTAGGCTACGGCGGCATCACGCCCAGCTTCGCCATCGAGTTCAACATTTTCGCGAACAACACCGTCGGCATCGCACTCCGCACAAACGGCGTCACCGGCAAACCCTACACAGCAACCACCCCCGTCAACATCGCCAGCGGTGATCCCATCAACGTCACAATTCTCTACGCCAACGGCACCCTCCAACTGACCCTTCAGGACACCATCACAACCGGTTCCTTCTCCACCAACCTCACCATCGATCTTCCGACCGCACTCGGGGCCGACACGGCCTACGTCGGATTCACCGGTGGCAGTGGCGCAACCACCTCAACCCAACAAATCAGCAACTTCGCATACCTGCCCTACCCAACCCTTTCCGCCCAACTCAACGGCAGTGGCAAAATCCTCCTCTCCTGGCCCGCGTCCATCGGTGGATACAACCTCCAAACAAAATCCGACCTCAGCGCTGGCACATGGCAAAACTCCGGCGCGCCCATCACCCTCACCAACGGCCAAAACCAACTCCAGATCACACCAGTTGGCAGCGCCAATTTCTACCAACTCATCCTGCCGTAGAAACCCGACTTCAATCTTTGGATCGGCCGACGTGCGCAGGCTCGTCGTCCGTCCAATTCGTACAAACAAAAACGGCGAGGTTTTCACCTCGCCGTCTGAAAAATTTCGCTGTGCTTAACTAGTTCGACTTCGCAGCTGCGGCTTCCGCCAACACATTCACACGACGGCTACCTTTATCGAACAACACCTTGCCATCCGCCAGGGCGAACAACGTCCAATCGCGGCCGGTGCCCACATTCTTACCCGCGACAAACTTCGAGCCGCGTTGACGAACGATGATACTGCCGGCGGTGACGAACTGGCCGCCAAATTCTTTTACGCCGAGACGTTTGCTAACGCTATCACGGCCGTTACGAACACTTCCTTGTCCTTTTTTATGTGCCATAAAATTGTCCTGTTAAGGTTTGATCTCTTTAATTTTGACGATGCTCAGCTCCTGGCGATGGCCGATCTTCTTGTGATAACCTTTGCGGCGCTTCATTTTGAAGCTCACCTTTTTCTCGCCGCGGATATGCTCCACGACATCCGCCACCACCGTCGCCTTGGCGATCAATGGCGAGCCGATGGTAAATTTGCCCTCGCTGCCGACGAACAACACCTTATCAAAGGTATGCGGTTTGCCTGCCTCGGTGGCAACGTGTTCAATTTCAAGCGTGTCACCAGCGGTGACGCGATATTGTCTGCTTCCAGTTTCGATAACTGCGTACATAAAAAATAGTCCGGTTCTAAAAGAGCGGTAAATTCGACCAGAACGGATAGTCCGTGTCAACCTTTTCCGAGCCGCTGAATATTGCCTAAAAACTGCCAGATGCAAGCCGTTTGTTCGCGATTCTGTCCAAAACAACGGTAATTTTCAACCCTTCGACATTTTGACCTCCGCCTTTCAACTCTGGCCCCTCGACCTTCGACCCTCGACTCTCGACCTTTCCACGTCCGCACGATTCATTTTGACAATTACTTCTATCCGGCTACATTTTCGATCGTGAACCACAGGGAAATGTGGTTTTGGATGGGGTCGTAGCTCAGTTGGTAGAGCACCACAATGGCATTGTGGGGGTCATCGGTTCGAACCCGTTCGGCTCCACCATCCTTCCTTTTCAATCGCTTACGTTCTGTTTTCCGCACCCTTTTGCTTTCGCCCTCTCGACTTTCGACCTTCGACCAATCCCAACTGTCACACTTTTCCATTCCAAGCCACTCCCTAGATGACTATGCTTTCAAACATCATCTCGGCTGAACCCATATCGACCGACGCCCAATTAGTTGAATCCGTTTTGAACGGCGACCGCGACGCCTTTGCCCAGCTCGTCGCCAAATACCAAAACCCCATCGCCGCCTTCACTTACAGCGGCTGTGGTGACATCAGCCGGAGCGAGGATCTTGCCCAGGAAACATTCATCATCGCCTGGCGCAAACTCCGCGACCTCAAAGAACCCGCCAAATTCAAAAGCTGGCTCTTCGGCATCGCCCGCAACCTCATCCACAACTCCGCGCGCCGCCAAACCCGCAACCCGCTCGCCACCTCCGACCCAATCGATGAAAATTTGACCAGCACCGCTCTTGCCGCCAACCCAACCGACCACGCCATCACCAAAGAAGAACAAGCCATCCTTTGGCAGGCCCTCGAACACATCCCGGAACCCTACCGCGAGCCGCTGGTCCTTTTCTACCGTGAACACCAATCCATCCAACGCGTCTCCCAAACCCTCGACCTCACCGAAGAAACCACGCGCCAACGCCTCTCGCGCGGCCGCAAACTCCTCCACGAACGCGTCATCGCCTTCGTCGAAGGCGCACTCCAACAAACCGCGCCAGACCAAACCTTCACCGCCGGAGTCCTCGCGGCTCTGCCTACTGCTGCGGCAACCACAGCGACATTGACCGCCTCATCCATCAAAGGCACCGCTGGCAAAACCGCCGCATCCATCGGCCTCAAAATCTTTCTTGTGCCATTCCTCTGGCTCCTCGGCGCGCTCGCGGCGACATGGTCGTCGATCTTCAAACTGACCAACTCGAAGCGCGAACGAAAATACGCCATCAAAGCCGCCATCGTTTTCTGGACCTACAACATCATTTGGGCCGCGTTCTGGATCGTGCTGCAAGCATATGGCGATTGGCGACATCACCACAAAGCGCTGACCCTGACCTTGGACATCTCGATGATTCCATACGCCATCGGTCTCTACGCCATGTTCTCCGTCAATAGGCGCACCCAACGTCGCATTCGCATCGAAGAATCCGGCATGACCACCGACCCCGGCCTTCTGGGCACCGGCCAGCCATTCGAATGGCGCAGCCGCCGCGAATTCCTGGGCGTCCCCCTCGTTCACGTCCGTTTCAACCCGGAGTTGAAAGACAAAACCGCTGCCAAAGGTTGGATCGCCATCGGCACGCGCGCTCACGGAATCGTTTTCGCCGCAGGCGGACTCGCCGTCGCGCCGATTGCCTGGGGTGCATTGGCGATCGGCATCGTGGGCCTCGGCGGCTTCGGCATTGGTGTGCTCGCCTTCGGCGGCATTGCTATTGGCTGCGCTGCAGTCGGCGGCGCCGCGATTGGCTACATGGCGTATGGCGGAATGTCGCTGGCCTGGCTCGCTGCATATGGTGGCGCTCCCATCGCGCACGACTTCGCCATCGGTGGCCAAGGCCTTGCCGCGCACGTCAACGACGATGCCGCGCACGCATTCTTCGATCAAAGCCTCTTCTTCCGCTTCGCCGGCCCATTCACTGGTGTCATGGTCACGGTATCGTGGCTTTTCCCACTCGCGACCGTCTGGTTCAAAAAGCGGTTTGGGAAACGAACTGAAAACACTTTGAATCTCGCGAAATAAAAATCGTTCATTCCTAGCAGCCGAGGCCTGTCCCCCGTAGCCTTGGCGAAGGTGAATAACGAGGCTCTAACTTCCCTACGTGTGAATCCTGGTTACATTTGAGCCGGTCTCTCCCCCCATTCTATTGACGCGGAACTTTCCCGGCCCGATGCTGTTTACCTGGTATGACGCTGCAAAACCTTATCGCCACCGCTCACGAAAACGGCGCAAGCGATTTGCATCTTGAAGCCGGCATGCCACCGGCTATCCGCGTCCGTGGCGCGCTGCGACTTTTCAGCGATCCCATCGCTGCCGAAACCCTTCTCGCCGCCGCCAAAGAAATCATTGGCCAACACCATTGGCCCGCGTTTCTCGAACGTCGTTCTTACGACCTCTCGAAAACTATTTGCGGCGCGCGTTGTCGCATCAACATTCTCCAAACATCACGCGGCATCGGTTTTGCCATTCGATTACTGCCCGCGTTTCAAGCCACGCTCGACACCCTCAACCTGCATCCTGATCTAAAAAAACTCGTAGACCATTCCAACGGCCTCGTTCTCATTAGCGGTCCGACTGGTAGTGGCAAAACTTCGACCCTCGCCGCGCTTATCCAAACCATCAACCTCGGCGCGGAAGTTAAACACATCGTCACCGTTGAGAGCCCGATCGAATATTCCTTTCGTCCGCGTCGCGCCTTCATCCGCCAGCGCGAAGTCGGCCGCGACACACCCAGCTTCGAGCAAGCGTTGCTCGACAGCTTGCGCGAAGATCCCGATGTCCTGATGGTCGGAGAAATGCGCGATCCCGAAACGATGCGCCTGACCCTCAACGCCGCCGAAACCGGCCATCTCGTTTTTGCTACCGTCCATTCCTCGACTTGCGCTGAAGCCCTGCAACGCGTCGTCAGCGCGTTCCCTGCTGAAATCCAAAACAACGTCGCCGCGCAACTCGCCGATTGCCTCATCGGCGTTGTCTCCCAACGACTCCAATTCCGTCAGAGCCAAAACATCGTCGTGCCCGAATGTGAAATTCTCCTTTCGAGCCATCCGGTGAAAAACTTCATCCGCAACCGCGACTTTTTCAAAATCCAAACGGTTTTGGAAACCGGCGCAGAACACGGCATGTGGACCTTCGCGCGCTATCGCACATGGCTCGAGAAACGCACCAATTTCCACGTCCCGACAGCCACCGTCGAACCCGAAGAACCCGAGGCAATCGAACCCGAAATCACGTTACCAAATATCCGCACCACAAAAACAAAACCCGAAGAACCCGAACGCGCGCCCGTGCCACAGAAGCCATCATCCGGAGCGCCGCCTTCGTCCGGCCGAATCGAAATCGAGCCCGACGAAGAATTCGAAAAAATCCTCAAAAAACCATAATTTTTCCCCTCTTCGCTTCCCGCAAAACTTACTTTTCAGCCTTTAGCCTTCAGCCTTTTCTGTCGCCCGCGGCGTTCTTTCCTCCCCGCCCTCGCCACCGTCTGATTCAAAAACGCTTTAGCAAACGCCTCGATTCACTGCAAAAAGTAATCTATATGCACGAACGTGGGCGGCAGGTCATATGGCGAGAAGTCGGAATAGAGCAGCCAGAAATATTCGATGCCAACAACTTTGCTTATGATTTCCATGGCGTATCTATCCGTAGGATAGATTTTTCTGTGCTCTCCGGTCATTTTGGACCGCGGCACCGCCCACGTCGGACGACCTTTTTTCTTATTTCGCTGTATCTCTGCCCTTAATTCCTCCTCCGTCATTCTAAAATCAACTGGTGTGGCAACTATTTTGGGCTCGAGCAGTGCCAGGACGCGATCCTTGTCAGGTTTGGTCGGGCATAAATCCAGAATTGCGCGGCGCACGAAAAGTAAACCTTTGATTGCGGGACGTGGATGACTGTCCAGTGGCTGGCCGCCACGATACAGCCAGAAGCTGAACCCGTCTTCGCCCTGCAAAAACCCAAATACATAGGCGTCGCTTAATGCCAATGATAAGTCACGCGACAGCTCTGCTAACTTCGTGCCGCCGTGATCTTCGTTGCGTTTATCGTAAACGCCGACCCAATCGGCACCGGAAATACCGACATAATAGTCGTACTGCTTAAGCAATCGCAGCGCGGCGGTGACCTGTTCCACCGACTGCATGCGCACGTGAATTGATCCAAACCATCCCATATATGGAAATTGCTGCGTACAATAGTCGCGTCAATTCCGAATTAAAACGCAAGAGTTTAGATCTGCATTCAAGCTCTCGCAACTTCCGCCGCGGAACGTTGCAAAAAAATTTCTATGCTTCAGCTGAGACGCAATTTCCCTTAATTTTGTCGTTAATCGACTATGCTGCACCGTTTTTCAAAATTAAGTGGCTGGATTGGAATTGTTCTGTTGGCGTTTGCGGGTGAATCCGTTTGCGCTCGTCCGCAAGCACCCCACGAAATCAAATCCTACAATATTGATTTCAACTGGGGCCCTGGCGGCCCCAACGCCTTCCCCAATCCTGGCCTGTGGGCGGATGCTGACCCGGCGGCGCATGTCGCTTGGTATAAAAGCATCGGCTGCAACGTCATTCAGACCTTCTGCGTCTCTTGCAACGGCTATGCCTGGTACAAGAAAGGCGTCGTGCCTGAACAACCTGGCCTGAAGCATGATTTCCTGCCCGAAATGGTCAAGCTGGCACACCGGCAAAACATGCTGGTCATGGGTTACTTCTGCGCTGGCTCCAACACTCGCTGGGGCCAAATGCATCCCGACCTGAGTTACGGTTTTCCTTCCGAACCGCACATTCCTTTCACCGACGAATACCTCGCCTATCTCGACAGCGCCATCCGTGACGCCGTGAAAAAGACCGGCATCGACGGTTTCATGATGGATTGGCTGCGCATGCCCACCAGCCGAAAGAGCAACCACGACCATTGGCTGGACTGCGAGAAAAAGCTTTATGCGCAACTGATGGGCACGGCCTTCCCCGGCGAGACCAACATCACCCAGGTCCAAATGACCGAATACGGACGCAAAGCCGTCGATCGTTGTTGGCAAACCATTCGCAAAGCCGCCAGGGAAACCAATCCTCGCTGTCTGGTCTGGCTGACCTGCTGCGACATCAACGATCCGGACATCGCCAACTCCCGAGCGCTGAAAGAGACCGACTGGCTGCTCAACGAAGCGGGCGACTCTGCGCGCACCGAGGCCGCACAGAAAATGATCGGTCCGCGCACGCGGCTTATCACCTGCCTTGCGTTGTGGAATAAACAGGATGCGAACCTCATCGTTCCGGCGGCGAGAAAAGCCGGCATCGGCCTGTTTGGCTTCACCAAACCCACCCAAGGCAATCTGAAACCGCCGGCTTCCTTCTATCTCCAAAAACCGACGCAGTCCTTTCAAGGTGACGACCTCAACATCGCCGTTCTGGCGCGCACCTATTTGGGACTGCCGCAGGATTTTGTCCAGCCAGCAACCGAAACCCCGGTGCCAAAGCCAAACCCAGGAGCCGATCCGCGATGAGGCGCATCGTTCCCCTGACATAGCTCGCCGTAGCGCAGGTTTCCAAACCTGCTGTATCGCCGACTTCCAAGTCGGCAGGCGTAACCGAACCCGTGCAGGTTTGGAAAGCCGAACGTCGGCCTCGCCGTGCGATACAGCAGACTTGGAAGTCTGCGCTACGAAAAAAAGCGGCAAAAAGTTACCGCGACTGGGTGTTACTGGGCGCGACTAGGCGTGACAAGTTGGAGTGCAGTCGCACCCCGGTCGCGGTAGCAGTCGCAGTCAGTCGCACTCGCCTTTTTTGTGGCGGTCCATCGCCAGCTTGATTTGCTGGTGTGGAGGCTGAGTTACTATTTTCAGCACGATAACTACTATGGGGCGAACACCCCATATCGCAGTTTGGATTTCTCCCTAGAGTTCTATGCGTAACCAAAAGCAATGACTCTGGACTGTCTAAACCGCCGCACGCCGCCGCCGCATCGCAATTGAGACTGCAGTGCAATATTTCGGCGGCCGACGACGAAGCGAATGCAGTTCTGGAACAAAACAACAAATTGGAAAACCATTATGCTGCATACTCAAAACATACTCAAAAAACATCTAAGGATAGTCTTTATCGTCGCCGGGGCGCTCTTTGCGCACCATAACGCGATTGCAATTCCGACTGTAGACCTTGGGTCCGCCTCTGGTTTTGCCGTCCTGGCTGGCTCTGCAATTACAATAGCTGGCCCTGTCAATTCGACCACCATAACTGGAGATATCGGTTCCTATCCAACCGCCTCCATCAGCGGCACTGGAAACCTTGTCCTAAACGGGGTAAACCACGGAGGCGATGCGGTCACTCAGAACGCCAAAAACGATCTAACCGCTGCGTATGTCAATGCTGCCTCACGGACGCCGACTACCACTTACGCTCCGATATTTGATCTCGGCGGATCAACACTATCATCCGGTATTTACTTCGACCCCTCGTCATTCGGGCTTACAGGGATATTGACGCTGGACGGCCACGGCGATGCTAATTCAGTGTTTATTTTCCAAACCGTTTCTGCTCTTACCACCGCTTCGAGCAGCCAGATCAATCTGATTAATGGCGCGCAGTCCTGCCACGTTTTTTGGGCGATTGGCAGTTCGGCAACGCTCGGAACGGACTCTGCCTTTGTGGGAAATATCTTAGCTTTAACATCCATTACCCTGGATACAGGTGCGACATTGGATGGCCGGGCGCTGGCGCAGAATGGTGCTGTCACCCTTGACAACAACGTTATTACAAAATCCGATTGTTTGGATACTCCATCTACATCTGTGCCGGATACAGGAAGTACAGCGTTGCTGCTCGGTCTCGGAGTGGTGCCGCTGTTTGCTTTCAGGCGCTCGATACGTTCCGTGTGAGTCCGTGCCGCCGTGCTAATCCGTGTGCGCCCTCCTCATCGAGGTGCGCACGCGGTACAGCCTCTCCGTAAATCCACCTTCTTTTTCAAAAGCACTCGCCTGCGCCTTCAGTTGTTTATCCAACAACCAGCAACACAGATTCAGCAAAGACAGGGCCCCATTCGCCGCCAACTCACACGAAGACACAGACACACACCGACTCTCACGGACCTTCGCCGACGCAGACCGACGCCGCTCATCAGTGATCCACTCTCGAAACTGCTTCAACGTCGCACACCTTGTCGCCTTAAACCTTTTCAAGACTGGATCATCCACAGCCAGAATCTTAAATCCGCGTTGCCGCAAAAAATCTTCATAATCCAGCCGCAACTCTTCGAGACTTGCGCGCGCCACATTCGTGAGCCTCAGTTCCGTTTTCTTCGAAGTTCCCGAAGCTTGGCTACCCTCTGCAATATTCTGCACGCCGCTTCGCGCCGCCTGAACCATTTGGTCCCTCGTGCGACTTTTCAATTCCACATAACGTTCACAAAACCGCACCGTCACGTCATAAATGAGCTGCCCGAGTTGAAACGTTTTGAGCTTTCGATACCCGCCGTGTTCCGGAATCAATTCCTCACGATTCATCAACACCGATTAACAGCTATCCTGCGTCCTCCTGTCAACCACAGCATTTGAGCACAGCCGTCGTCCCTCTCTCATTTCGCGTTCGTCCATGGGTGTCCGTGCAGGTCTGTGTGAGTCCGTGTGAGTCCGTGAAAGTCCGTGTCCCCATCGCATGCTCGGCCGTCGCAGCAACCCAGCCGCCCGCAACCTCGCCGTCATCGTCCGCACCATCGGCCACGATCTAAAACTAAAACCCCAAATCAAAACCTCCACCTCTCATTTACCCCGCGGTTTCAACCCGGGGTAATGCGGCCAAACCCACAAACTACCCAACCGGTTCCAACGGTTTCCTCTGCCCTTTGTAATCTGCAATCTGTAATTTGTGATTTGCAGGCCTGTCGTCCGTGTGAGTCTGTGTTCGTCCGTGCAGGTCCGTGTGAGTCTGTTCTTCCCCGCCCCTGGCCCCCGATCGCTCCACCAAAAAAATCCTGAAAGGATTAGAACCACTCAGCCCATGGTTGCGCGTTGCGCTACCCTGGGTAAAAACATCCCAAACGAAGTTTCACGACAGCGCGACGACGGAGTTAATGATTTTTTTCTCGGTCAATACGCCTCACTGGCGTGACGAAGTCGCATTGTGTCCGTCCTCTAGTTCATTGCCAGTAGTGAACTCGTCAAACCGTCCATTGCGATACACGAAAAGCTTCCGGGTCAGACGATAAGACCCGCCAGTTGAAGCTTGTTTCACCATCAGCTTCATCTTCTCAATGCCCTGCGGATCCTGGCTTCCGGTCACCAACAATAAGTCACGAGTCGGAATGGCAACGACCCTGTCTCCTTTCACATCCATTTCAATGTTGGTCCAAACCGAATCGAGCACCAGCAGGCTGGCTTCGTAGTCTCCTCCCGCAGTAATTATGTAAAGACCGTTTGTCCCGTGGCGTTTAATCTCGGGAAGAAGGCGTTCAAGATTCGCGCAGGCAAGCGCTCTCAGATCGACCTCTCGATCTTCGCCAACTCCAAATCGCTCAATTCCAGATAACGAATGCTCTTCGGCGAATCCTGCACATAAAAAACCACGAGATCCGGGTTCAAGTCTTCGTAGACCCATTCTGGGGGCTTCTTTGCGCCGCGGCTGACAAATACCTGTCGAGTTTCCTCCAACCAGGCACGGTCTTTAATAACTGGCACAATCCGCGTGCGGTCCATTCCACCTCGGTTCGGATCGAAGCTCTCTAAGCCTGCCACGACGAATCGCTGTATCACGTCTGCCTTTGATTTGGGATCCTGCTTGTACAGGTCATAAGCGTTGTTCAGGAACGACGTTGAGCCGTGCCCATCAGCAGACGTGACTCTGACTTCCAAGTCCCTTACGATGGCCAGCTTAAGTCCCGGGTTCGCTTTTCTGAGTGCATCGGCAAATTCGAGAGTGAACTGGTTTGGCATGATAATATCAGAGTGCGAGCAACCGGAAGATAATCCGAGCGCGGCAAGCAGGACCTGCACGATGCGTTTGATATATTTGCCCAAAATCTTTACCGAGAACTTTATGTTTCGTACCTCTGGTGTTGTTGTAAAAGCTATTTGGTCGGTTGTGCCCAAGCAACCGCAGAATATGCGCGAGTCCTTGCAAACACTCTGCCGCAACCATATTCCAAAATCCCGAAGGGATGACTGAAACTAGCCCGGCGTTTTAACGCCGGCTACAAGTAACCCAAACGAAGTTTCACGAAAGCGCGACGAAGGAGTTAATAAATTCTGGTCGTGTGAGAGCGTGCTGGTCCGCATTCCCAAATTGCGCATTACAACCAACACGATGTAGCCTTTCCCCATGAAGCTACCGGTAGAGGGGACGCCATTGCTACCACCAGATATCGCCGCTCCTGAAAAACAACTGCTCACATATCGCTCGCACCCGCGTCTATTCGCGATTCCGCCAACCGCAACGGCAGCAGAAGGAGAATTCGAGGGGCTCTATTTATGCGAGCGTCACGTTCATCGCCACGGCGCAAACCTTCCACCCTACATCGGCGATTACACAATTTCCATCGAAGGCGGCGTTGAAAGCTCCGGTCAACTACTCGAGGTGGGATCCAAGCTCGGAGCGATGACCGCTGATTTAGACCGATTCTTTGTCTACGCATGCGGAGAACCGCTGCTTCCAGTTGGTTTCTCGTTTTCGTTCGATTCAACACCGAACGGATGGCAGTCGAATCGCGACGATCTCAAAGATTACTTCTTGCAGCATTGCACGAAAACAATCGCAGTCGTTCGTGTTACAAACCAGAAATGGATCTCAATGCCATATTTTCCGTTGCGTCCTGCCCTAGAAGCGAGAGACAGATTTAAATCGGCGGATACAATAACGGCGGCATTGGTCGACCTTCACTACGGTGCGCTCAAAGTGCCGATCGGCGAAGGAAGACTGTTTTCTTTGGCTCGAGGACTCGAACTTGCGCGAAAGGTAATCCCTGGCAACGATGACGACGCAAAAGAAAAGAACCTTGCGTTGCCGGTGGGCGCTCTTAAGCGATCTCTGCACTGGCTGTTTGATGTAGGCAATAACCGGTACAATACGCGGCACGTGGTGAAGCGAGGTGCCCCAGCTGCCGTTCTGCACCCGCGCATGACAGGCGAAGAGTTGACTGACTACCAATCGGACGCCGATTACGTCCTTCGTAAGCTGATATGCGACAGGCTTAAGATATTGTGTCCGAATCTACAGCCGGCTGGTCCAAGTATGGAAACGCAGCAATCCCAACACACCGAAGGTGCGTCGTAATATTTCCATCGACAATCCTATTAATGCCCGTTTGAGCTACCAATTTTCTGCGCTTCGGCCGGAATGATATAAACGGTCGTGAGAAGGTTCTCCACTACCTCGAACGCTGCGTATAACCCATCCTCGGTATTCGCTTTGATTTCGTGGGCTGCTCCATTTCCTAGAACCCGTATTTGCTGCAAAATGTCGCGCCTTCGGCGGTGATGACACCTCGCTGTGTTAAGTCATTAATCCGTTGCTTGAGATCGTTGCAGGTTGGTGGCGCCATTAACTGGGCCGCGTCGGCCCGATGACTTCAGCGCCCTCACTTCGAAATCACAAAATATTTGGCGTCAGTCCTTGATGAGCCGTAAACACCTACCAATACAAATTAGTCCGACTAGGTGCCGGATAATCCGACGGATTATCCCCAAGCACCGGTGGGAAAGCAAAATACGCAACATGCCCGTCGCCAAAGAGCATGTTGAAACGACGCTGGCCTTTGTCGTTGTGCCACCACGTGCTTGAGTCGGTGCCAACGTCGTTCGATGGGAGCTCCCAATCCCAATCACCTTGGATAATTTTATTGCCCGGACTAGTCGCAATTTCACTCGCTTTGATGGGCACGGCCCCATCGGCATAAGACGGGTCTGAGTCCGCAGTGACATGTTGAACCATCCAGTCGTCCACGTCGTGTTGCGGGCAGTAACTATTTCCATAAGACACGAAACAGTTATCCACCTGGTACCTGGCTTCGCCCCTGTCCGAGGGACAGCGCCAGGCCGTCGCAGCGGGTACATATCGATTCAAAACCCGGTTGGCATAGTCGTTGGTAGTGCCGAAAGCAGCGGCGACACCCGAATCAAGAGTATCGGCGCCCCGTTGGCCTCCAGCCGAAGCCCAACCGCGAATGCGGGGGTACCAATCACTATTATCGCTGACGTACATCTGCCAGCCCAAGCCGATCTGATGCTGGTTGCTGGTGCACTGCGCCAGTTGGGCCTTCTTTTTGGCCCGGCTCAGCACTGGCAGCAGCAACGCGGCCAGGATCGCGATAATGGCGATGACCACCAGCAACTCTATCAGCGTGAATGCCCGCCTCATTTTCATGTCGTCCACTCGTTATATGTGCGCCGATTGGGCGCAAACGCCGTGCATTCGCCTCTTCAACTCTTCAGCAACCCCCCGCGCATCCTTCGGCGTGATAAAAATCGTTTCGCAAGCAATCCGTCCCCTGATCGTAATCGCCAACCACTCACCCACCAACCGACTTTTATAAGAATAAACAGCAGGTCCGTAACGCAATAATGGCAGCAGTAAAACCACCTTGTACCACGGCCACACCTCCACCGATGTCACGTCATCATAGCTGACCTTCCGCTTTCCCATTGCCAATGGGTTAGGAATTTCAAATCCATCGACCAAAAACTGAATACCATCATAAACCAACTTTTCCGCTCCAGAGCCCTGGGCGACTTTTCTGAAACCCTTCAACACGAGGACTCCGACAATTCCGAAAAATAAAAGGACCAGAAAAATTTCCATGGCGTCTCCTCACTCAGTGCATCCGACGAATCTCGTGTGGATCGTTGGCCTTCATTTGCCGATGTTGCCTCTCCGAAGAACGCCACGCAAGTCCTCGCAAATCACTTTCCTAGTAAAAGCTTATTTCCGCTAAGAAGGTTGCCCCACCAAAACCCATAAACTCCTTCGATGATTGAGCCAGTAAAATCGGCAGCAATCCCTTCCCATCTGCGAAATCCCGTGATTCCTCTCTTTGTGCTCTCTGCGATCTTTGCGGTTAAATATTCTTCAACTTGCCGCAGCCGCGCGTTGGACGTTGGCCATTCGCCTCTCAAGTTTTGAGTTTTAAGTTTCCTCTCTGCGCCTTTGCTTCTTTGCGCCTTCGCGTTGAAAACCTCCTTCAACTTCCATGCCAACCACCTAAAAACGCACGATTTCGTCATAAAAAAGTGCTGTTTCTTTCCCTGATTTCCCTCCTTTCCCTACATTTTTTGACCAGTCGCTACTTCCTGCCATAATTCACCTACGCGGGTCGCTGGGACCGAATGGCCCCACGCGCAAGCGTGCCGCTGAGCAATAACGCTCGTCGGCCTGTCCTCCATAGCTTCACGCGAAGGAGGAAACATTAAAATGTACACTTATGCACAACGCTCGCACTTGTCATCACACCTTGGCGTCCTTCGCGCCCTTCGCGAGACAAGAAGGGAACCGGAACTTCCGGCCGAACCATTCCGAACCAAACCGAAGTAATCCGAACCATTCCGAAGATAAAAATTATGAACACTGAAACCAGCACCCACCGCCGTAAAGGCCACATCGCCCGATTGCCGAAGGCCCTTCGCGACAAGGTCAACTCCATGCTCGATGATGGCGCGACCTACGGCGCGATCATCGAGGAACTAAACAAATCCACCAACCCTCCCCTGCCCCATCCCGTCACCGAAGACAACGTGGGCACATGGAAAGAAGGCGGCTACCAGGATTATTTGCGCAACCAACAATACCTCGACGAAATTCGTCTGCGCCAATATCCATCCGAAGACTTCGCCCAGAACTTCGACGCCACATCCGTCGGCAACGCCACCATTCAACTCGGCATGCTCCACGTCTTCGAATCATTGCGCGCCCTCGGCTCAGGCAAACTCGACCTCAGCAACGATCCCATGGCCTTTGCCCGCGTCATGAACTCCGTCGCGCGCGCCAGCCGCGAACTCATGCTCCTGCAAAAATATCAGGATGCCAACGCCCTCGCGCGGCTGAAACTCCAACCCCTTCTCGATCCAGAGCGCGAACTCACCGACAGCGAAACCAAAGCCATCGTCAGCCAGGTCGACAAAATCCTCGGCTTATCCGGCCCCTTACCTGACCTCGTTTCAATTGGTAGGGACGATCGCGCGGTTCGCGGAGCGAACAACAAAACAATTTGTTCTAATGTCACGTCGTCCGTTCCGCCGTCGTCCGCTCTCAACACTCAACCATCAACCAACAACTAATTATGACCATCGACAACGAAAACCATATCAACCGCCACTTCATGCCGCATCAAATCCTCTGGATTCGCGGCGAAGAACCGATCCACGCCATCGGCAAACAAGCCGTCGCCCTCGCCGAAAAATCCGTCCGCATCGGCTGGACCTACGCCGACGGCTTTAAAAACGTGCGCAAACGGATCCTCCACAAAAACCGCGATTACCTTTTCGCCACCAAAGATTATGCCAGCGCGCTCGAGTACATCAAACAATGCTACCAATTCGCCGAAATCTTCAACGTCACCCGCAGCATCAAATCACACGGCGAAGAAATCCTCAGCGTGAACCGTCTCGACGACAAAGGTCGTCCATCTGCCTTCACCGAAGACGTCAAAGTCGGCGTGATCAAATTCGACAACGGCTCGCGCATCATCGCCTTCAGCGCCAACCCACAAGCCATGGCCGTCTACGGCGGCGACGTCGGCCTCGACGAATTCGCCAAACATCCCAATGCCCGTCTCCTCTGGGAGACCGCCCAGGGCCGCGTCACCTGGGGTTATGATTTGGCCGTGTGGTCGAGTCACGATGGCGAAGACACATTGTTCAACGAATTCGCACAGGAAGCACGGGTGAGTGTAAGAAAACCGATTGACGTAATTGAACGCGACAGCGTCTTGGACTGCGGCAGTCCTCTGCCGCTTTTGGGGTTCGACGGAGTCGCGGGTTCAAATCCGAAAGCGCCAGAGGGGCCGAACGTCGGCCTCGCGGAGCGCAGTCCAAAAGCTTCGCCAGTCCGAACGCCCGAGACGACTCCGAACATCCCTTGGAACCTTTATTACAAGGTCACCATCCAGGACGGCATCAACAACGGCCTCGTCGAAGTCATCAACAAATCGCGCGGGACTAAGTTTACCGCGGACCAATTCCTGGCCGATTGCAAAGCACGCGCGCGGGATGAGGAAGTTTTCCAACAAGCGTATATGTGCAATCCGCTCGGTGCGGCCACCAATCACATCGTGGAATGGAGCGCGATCGAACGTTGCCGTCACGATTACAAGATCGAGCGTGTCCATCTCGAAGCGGACGAAGTCCAACAACAATTCGGTGCGTTCAATCCGTCGAGTGCGCGCGAACGGGAAAACAACATCGAAGCGTTCCTATGCAAAAAGTTTCCATCGCTGGATTTCAATCCCATCCACAGCACGCCCACGTTCCGGCTCGGCTTCGACGTCGCCGCCAGTGGCACGGGTGATCTGGCCGTCATTTACATCGACGAGAAAAAGGGGGACGAACATTGGCTTCGTGCCTTGTTCACCTGTCGCACCGAAGACTGGCACTTTCTCAAGACGGTCCTGTTCTATTTCATGAACACGACCGGTTCGCTCAAAGGCGCCGGCGACGAAACCGGTCTGGGCCGCCAGATCTGTTGGGAAGCGGCGCAGAAATTCGGGTCGCGCTGGAAATCGGTGAACTTCGCCAGCAAGAAGCACGACCTTGGTTTCAACCTGATGAACCAGTTGAGCGTCGCGCAAAAGCGTTTCCCGAGCAGCGAACACGACATCGCAGGCGACTACTATGCGCTCAAGAAAATGTTCAACGGCAACAAATGGAATTTCGCCGAAGGCAAAAACGCGCTCAACCCGGCGAGCCATTGCGACATCGCCTGGGCCGGCGCATTGGCCAGCGAAGCGCCCAAGAGCGGCGGCGGCATCGGCATTTCCGTGCTGATGGAGGGCGGCACGTGGTCGACGTATCACACTGACGATCCGATTCCCAAGCCGACGCCGTATCCGGGTAAGGCGGTTTGGTAGGGCGAGGCTCCCGCCGAGCTGGGTTCGCGCAACGTGCGGAAAGGCTCAGCAGGAGCTTCGCCCTACCGAGTTTTCGAAAGAACGGCCGCGCGCGGAGCCGGAAGGTCCGGTTCGCAAACGCGCCCTACCAACGCGGAAATTCGTACGCGCGTGAACATGGTTACGTCTGCCGATTTGGAAATCGGCGATACGGCAGGCTCGGAGGCCTGCGATACGCAGCTACATCGTCTCGGTGACTTCGATGCCGAGGACTTCCAAGCCTTGCTTGAGGACTTTGGCGGTCACTTCGCACAAGGCGAGGCGAGCGGCGCGTTGGGGACCTTCGGCTTTGAGCACGGGGCAATTCTCGTAGAAGCGCGCGAAGTGGCCGGACAAATCGTAGAGATATGTGCAGAGAAAATTCGGGCGGTAATCCTCGGCGACGGCTTCGAGGACCAGGCCGAAGTTCAACAGGTGTTTGGCCAAAGTGAGTTCTTCGGGAGCGCCGAGCGGGATTTCGCCGCCGCCACCGGCGTTATCGAGATCGCCTTTGCGGAAAATACTGCGGACGCGGGTGTAGGAGTATTGCAGATACGGCGCGGTGTTGCCCTGGAGCGACAGCATCTTGTCCCAACTGAAGACGTAATCGCTCTGGCGATTTTGGGAGAGGTCGGCGTATTTGATGGAGCCGAGGCCGACGACCCGCGCGATTTCGAGGCGCGCTTCTTTGGTCATGTCGGCGTTTTTTTCGCTGACGACTTTGAAGGCGCGTTCTTCGGCTTCGTCGAGCAGGTCCTCGAGTTTGACGGTGTCGCCCGAGCGGGTTTTGAACGGTTTGCCGTCTTCACCGAGGATCGAGCCGAACCAGACGTGGGCCAGTTTGACGCCGGTTTCCGAATGCCATTTGCGGAAAGCGGTGAAGATCTGGCGAAAGTGCAATTGCTGGCGACCGTCGGTGACGTAAATGATTTCGTCCGGCTTCGCGCCCCACGTGCCGCCTTCCATGCGGAATTGCAAGGTGGCGAGGTCGGTCGTGGTGTAATTGAAACCGGCGTCGCTCTTTTGCACGAGCGCGGGATGTTCTTTCAAATCGGGAACATCATCAAACGGGACGATGAGCGCGCCTTCGCTCTCGCGGGCGAGACCGCTTTTTTTCAGGTCTTCGATGACGTTTTTGAGGCGTGGATTGTAATAGCTCTCGCCGTAGGTGTAATCGAATTTGACGCCGAGCCGGTTATAGACGCGTTCGAATTGCGTTTCGGAGAGCGCGATCATATCGCGCCAAATTTGCAGGTTCTCCTCGTCGCCGCTCTGGAGCTTGACGAGTTCCTGGCGCGCTTCGTCGAGCACGGCCGGATTTTGTTCGCAGGCGGCGTTGACCAATTTATAGAGGCGCTCCATTTCGCCGATGGGGTCCTTTTCGAGCGCGGCTTTGTCGAGGTGCTGTTTCCAGCCGACGAGCAATTTGCCGAACTGCGTGCCCCAATCGCCGATGTGGTTGTCGGTCACGACGCGATGGCCGAGCAGACGCAGGACGCGCGCGAGGGAATCGCCAAGAATGGTCGAGCGAATGTGACCGACGTGCATCGGCTTGGCGACATTGGGCGAACTGAAATCGATCACGACCGTGCGCGGCTTGGTCGTCTTTTGGAAAAACAGGTGTTCGCCGCGAAGCGCGCCAACGAGTGTTTTGCCGATGGCGGATGGTTTGAGGGTGAAATTGAGAAAGCCGGCGCCGGCGATCTCGACTTTGTCGCACCACTCGGAGACGTCGAGCTTGGCTTTGACGTCGGTGGCCAACTGGCGCGGGTTCATCTTGCGCTCTTTGGCGAGCGACATGAGAGCGTTGCTTTGGTAATCGCCGAACTTGGAGTCCGTTGCAGGGCGCACGAGAACGCGGGAGACATCCGCGTCCGGGAGAATGGCGCGAACGGCTTCCTGCAATTTTTGTTCGAGAAAGATGTGTAGCACAGCTATCGGTTAAATCTGGCGCTGCTTTGTGTCTCTGACACCTGCCGATTTGGAAATCGGCGACACAGCAGGTTTGGAAACCTGCGATACGGCGCGACTCCTTTATTTCGGCGTAGAGAATTTTTTGATCACCTCGAACATGGCGGCGGCGTCCGGGGCTTGTTCCAGTTCCAGGCGAAAATCTTTCATGTGCAGCAATTTTGCGATGCTGGCCAAGGTATGAAGATGTTTCTGGAACTGGCCTTGCGGGACGAGGAACAACATGACGAGGTTGACCGGCTGATTGTCGAGCGCGTCGAAATTGACGCCGGTCTTGGAACGGCCGAGCGCGCCGACGACTTCGGTGATGAGATCGGTCGAGGCGTGCGGGATGCCAATGCCAAAGCCGATCCCGGTGCTCATGGAGGTTTCGCGCTTCTTCACGACAGCGGCGATGGCCTCCCGATTTTCGGGCCGGATCTTTTTGGTGGCGACCAGATTTTCGATCAGTTCATCGATTGCATCCCAACGATTGGCAGCTTTGAGCTGGGGGAGCAAATTTTCCGGACCTAAAATATCGCCTAAATTCATACGAAACGCTTGTTCATTTCGCCTGAAGCGCAACCGCAATTCAAGAGGAATGTTCGCCGAACGTCGGCCTCGCACGAGGAAGAGACCAAGAAGAAACGCAAAACGAAGAATTAAGATGCGCTCGTCCGCAAAAAAAACTATTCTGTAGTATTGCGTAAGCGCCGCATTTCGTTAAAAAATAGCAAAATTTTATATTCGACCACAACGGGTCGGTGACTGTCAGAGATGAGTTCGCGAAAAAACCACAACATTTTATCAGGGCCACCGCCTAAACAAGGGCTTTACGATCCGCAATTTGAGCACGACGCATGCGGCGTAGGTTTCGTCGTTAACGTCGCTGGGGCAAAATCGCACAAGATCATTTCTGACGCGCTGACGATCCTGATGAATTTGGATCACCGCGGCGCGTGCGGATGCGAAGTGAACACTGGTGACGGCGCAGGCATTCTGATGCAGATGCCGCACAAGTTCCTCGAACAGGCGTGTGCGGAAGCGAAAATTAAATTACCGGCGGCCGGTCAATACGGCGCTGGAATGGTTTTTCTGCCGCGCAATGCGACGGCTCGTAAAACGTGCGAAAAGCAGTTTGAGCAAATTGTCGCTGAAGAAGGACAGACATTTTTGGGTTGGCGCACGGTGCCTTGCGATAATTCTTCCCTGGGCAACACGGCGCAGGCTTCGGAGCCGTTTATTCGGCAGGTATTTATTGGTCGGTCGGCGGATTTAACCGATGACATGGCGTTTGAGCGGAAGCTTTACGTTATTCGCAAACGCGCGGAACGGGCACTTCGCTACGGCGAAATCAAAGGCGCGCACGTTTTTTACGTCTGCTCGCTGTCCTGCAAGACGATGGTTTATAAGGGCATGTTGCTGACGAAGCAGATGGACGCGTATTTCCCGGACTTGAAAAATCCGGCGATGGAAAGCGCGCTGGCGCTGGTTCACTCACGGTTCAGCACGAACACGTTCCCAAGCTGGGATCGCGCGCATCCGTATCGTTACATCGCGCACAACGGCGAAATCAACACGCTCCGCGGCAACATCAATTGGATGCACGCGCGCCAGGCGATGTTTGAATCGAAGTTGTTCGGGGACGATCTGAAGAAACTTTTGCCCATTATTAATACGGATGGGTCTGACTCGGGGATGTTCGATAACTGCCTGGAGTTGCTCGTGCTCTCGGGACGTTCATTGCCGCATGCGATGATGATGATGATTCCGGAGCCGTGGTCGAATCACGAGACCATGAGCGACGAGAAGAAGGCATTCTATGAATATCATAGCTGCCTGATGGAGCCTTGGGATGGTCCGGCGGCGGTGGCGTTTACGGACGGCAAACTAATTGGCGCGTGCCTGGATCGTAATGGTCTGCGACCGTCGCGTTATTACGTGACCAAGGATGGCTTTGTCATCATGGCGTCGGAAGTGGGAGTGCTCGATATCGCGCCGGAAAACATTTTGCAGAAAGGGCGCTTGCAGCCCGGTCGCATGTTCCTTGTCGATACGGAGGAGGGCCGCATCGTTGCCGACGAAGAGATCAAACAGGAAATCGCGACGGAACATCCGTATCGCCAATGGCTCGATAAATATATGCTCGAGCTGGCGCGCGTTCCGGAAGCAGAACATCTCGCTGAGCCTTCGCACGAAACGGTGATGCAACGGCAGCAGGCGTTCGGTTATACGTTCGAAGATTTGCGCATCATCATGGCGCCGATGGCGCGCGATGGCGTGGAAGCGATTGGCTCGATGGGCACGGACACGCCACTGGCGGTTTTGTCCGATAAACCGCAGCTGCTCTATAACTATTTCAAGCAATTGTTCGCGCAGGTCACGAATCCGCCGATCGATTGTATTCGCGAAGAATTGGTCACCTCGGCTGAAACGACTATCGGCACAGAAGGCAATTTGCTCGAACCGAAGCCTGAGAGTTGCCATTTGATCGAGCTGAAGACGCCGATTCTGACGAACGAAGAATTTGCGAAGCTCAAGCACATTAATCAGCCTGGATTTAAATCCAAGACGCTTTCAATTTTGTTCAAGGCGTCGGATGGCGAAGAGGGTTTGGCGAGCGCGATGCAGAATTTGTATGAACAGGCCAGTCGCGCGATTGAGCAAGGCGTTAATATTCTGATTTTGTCGGACCGCGGAGTTAGTAAGGATCTTGCGCCGATTCCGGCGTTGCTGGCGGTTTCGGGCATGCATCATCATTTGATTCGCGAAGGCACGCGCACACGCGTGGGCCTGGTGCTCGAATCGGGCGAACCGCGGGAAGTGCATCATTTCTCGTTGTTGATCGGTTACGGCGCAGGAGCGATCAATCCGTATGTGGCGTTCGAGACGCTTGACGACATGATTCGTCAGGGCTTGCTCGTGAAAGTCGACCACAAGACGGCGTGCAAGAATTTTGTTAAGGCGGCGGTCAAAGGCGTGGTGAAGGTCATTTCGAAGATGGGCATCTCCACGATCCAGAGCTATCGCGGCGCGCAGATTTTCGAAGCGATTGGTCTGCATCCGCACGTTGTTGAAAAATATTTTACGGGCACGGCTTCGCGCGTTGGTGGCATTGGCCTGGATGTGATCGCGACTGAAGCGCAAAAGCGACATCAACACGCGTTCCCGGATCGCCAGGTGAACGGCCACACGTTGGATGTGGGCGGTCAATATCAATGGCGTCAGGACGGCGAGCATCACCTGTTCAATCCGCAGACGATTCACAAGCTACAGAAGGCTTGCCGCACGGGTGATTACAAAACTTTCAAGGAATACTCCGAGTTGGTTAACGACCAGTCGAAGAAACACGCGACGTTGCGTGGTTTGTTGGAGATTAAGTTTCCGAAAAAACCGATTTCGGTTTATGAAGTTGAATCGGTTGAGTCAATTTTGACGCGCTTCAAATCGGGCGCGATGTCTTACGGTTCCATCAGCAAGGAAGCGCACGAAGCGCTGGCCATCGCGATGAACCGCATCGGCGGCAAGAGCAACACGGGCGAAGGTGGCGAAGATCCCGCGCGTTACAAACTTGAGGCGAATGGGGATTCGAAGAACAGTGCGATTAAGCAGGTTGCCTCTGGCCGTTTCGGCGTAACGAGCGAATACCTCGTGATGGCGCAGGAACTGCAAATCAAGATGGCGCAGGGCGCAAAGCCGGGTGAAGGCGGGCAGCTTCCAGGAGCGAAAGTTTTCCCATGGATTGCGAAAGTTCGCTATTCCACTCCGGGTGTCGGTCTCATTTCACCGCCGCCGCACCATGACATTTACTCGATCGAAGATTTGGCTGAGTTGATCCACGACCTGAAAAACGCGAACACGAAAGCGCGTATCAGCGTGAAGCTCGTAGCTGAAGTTGGTGTGGGCACGATTGCGGCGGGCGTCGCGAAGGCGCACGCGGACGTAGTCCTGATCAGCGGCTACGACGGCGGCACGGGTGCTTCGCCGATCACCAGCATTAAGCACGCGGGTATCCCGTGGGAGCTCGGTCTTGCCGAAGCGCACCAGACGCTGGTGCTGAATAATCTGCGCAGCCGAATCGCGGTTGAAACGGATGGTCAGTTGAAGACTGGTCGTGACGTGATCGTTGCGGCGTTGCTCGGTGCTGAAGAATTTGGTTTTGCGACCGCGCCACTCGTGACGCTGGGTTGCATTATGATGCGCGTTTGCCACTTGAACACGTGCCCGGTTGGCGTTGCCACTCAAGACGCGGAATTGCGCAAGCGGTTTACCGGGGATCCGGCGCACACGGTTAATTTCATGCGCATGATTGCGCAGGAAGTTCGTGAGCTGATGGCGCAACTTGGCGCGCGCAACGTCACCGACCTCGTCGGCCGCACTGACTTGCTCGAACCGCGCAAAGCTATCGACCATTGGAAAGCGCGCGGGCTGGATTTCTCGAACATTTTGTATCAGCCGAAAGTGGCGAAGGACGTCGGTCGCTTCAAACAGATGGAACAGGACCACGGGCTGACCGAAGCGCTCGATAACACGCAGCTTTTAAAAATCTGCGAACCGGCGCTGGCGAAGGGCCACAAAGTCGAAGCGAAAATTCAAATCCGCAACGTCAATCGCGTTGTCGGGACGATCCTCGGTAGCGAACTGACTCGTCGCCATGGCGCGAAAGGGTTGCCGGACGATACGATCAAAATTCATTTCACCGGTTCGGCCGGTCAGAGCTTTGGCGCTTTCATGCCGCGTGGTATCACGTGGACGCTGGAAGGCGACGCGAACGATTACGTCGGCAAAGGTCTTTCTGGTGGCAAGATCATCGTTTATCCGCCGAAGGGTTCGACCTTCGCTGCGGAAGACAACATGATCACCGGCAACGTGGCGTTTTACGGCGCGACGTCGGGCGAAGCCTACGTCAGCGGTATGGCCGGCGAACGGTTCTGTGTTCGTAACAGCGGATTGCATGCTGTTGTTGAAGCGGTGGGCGATCATGGTTGTGAATATATGACCGGCGGCCGCGTGGTTGTTCTCGGCGCGACTGGCCGTAACTTTGCCGCGGGTATGTCCGGCGGCGTGGCCTACGTGCTGGATGAAGTCGGCGATTTCAAGAGCCGTTGCAATCAGCAGATGGTCGGCCTGGAAAAATTTGAAGGCGCTGAAGAACTCGAACAGATCCGCCAGATGATCGTGCGGCATGCCGAGTTGACTCACAGCAAACGTGCCGCGAAAATTCTCGCCGCCTGGAGCGAGATATCCGGCAAGTTTGTGAAAGTTATTCCGAAGGACTACAAACGAATGCTCGCCTGCATGAAAAAGGCAGAGCAATCGGGCTTGAGCGGCGAAGAAGCTGTGATGGCCGCCTTTGAAGAAAACGCCCGCGACGTGTCCCGTGTTGGGGGTAGCTAAACAATTTGAAATTTAACAGATAAACCAGAAATGGGTAAACCCACAGGTTTCATAGAATATTTACGCGAGCTGCCGCTAGACCGGGCAGCGCTCGAGCGCATTAACGACTGGAACGAGTTCCACCTTCATATGAAGGAGGACAAGATGCGCGAACAAGCCGCGCGCTGCATGGATTGCGGCATTCCGTTCTGCCACACGGGCACGCTTATCAGCGGCATGGCTTCGGGTTGCCCGATCAACAATCTCATTCCGGAATGGAATGATCTGGTTTATCGCGGGCTTTGGAAGGAAGCACTCGACCGTCTCCATAAGACGAACAATTTTCCTGATTTCACCGGTCGCGTCTGCCCTGCTCCTTGCGAAGGATCATGCGTGCTCGGCATCAATGCTCCGCCGGTCACGATTAAGACGATCGAAGCGGCGATTGCGGATAAAGGTTGGGATTCGGGCTGGATTGTTCCTGAACCACCGCAAAAACGCACCGGCAAGAAAGTTGCCGTGATTGGTTCTGGTCCTGCGGGGCTTTGCGCTGCGGCACAGTTGAACAAGGCTGGTCATAATGTCAGCGTTTTCGAACGGGACGATCGGCCCGGCGGGTTGCTCATGTATGGCATCCCAAACATGAAGCTCGATAAGCAATTGGTGTTACGTCGTATCGACCAGATGGCGAAGGAGGGCATTCAGTTCGTCAATAACACCGAGGTCGGAAAGAATTATTCCGCTGAAAAATTGCGCAAGGAATTTGATGCGGTCGTCATCTGCACCGGCGCGACGAAAGGCCGCGACCTGCCGATCGAAGGACGGCAGCTTGGTGGGATCCATTTCGCGATGGAATTTCTACGCGGCAATACGAAGAGCATTTTGGATAAGAGCAAAAACGGCAACTTGATCTCGGCGTGTGGAAAAGATGTTGTCGTGATCGGCGGCGGTGACACTGGAACGGATTGTGTGGGCACGTCGTTGCGCCACGGCTGCAAGAGCCTCGTTCAGGTTGAAATTTTGCCACGTTCTCCGATGGAGCGTGCCAAGGACAATCCGTGGCCGGAATGGCCGAAGATTTATCGTCTCGATTACGGCCAGGAAGAAGCGGCCGCGAAGTTTGGCGCTGACCCGCGAGTGTATCTCACGACGGCGATGAAGTTCGAAGGTGATGAGAACGGGAACGTCAAAGCCGTGCACACGGTTGAAGTGAAGTGGGAGAAAACTGAAAAAGGATTTACGCCAGTGCCTGTTGCCGGGACGGAAAAAGTTCGTCCTACACAACTTGTGTTGTTGGCGATGGGATTCCTCGGGCCGGAACAGCCGTTGCTCGAACAGCTCAATGTTGAACGCGATGCGCGTTCCAACGCGAAAGCTGATTTCAATAAGTACACGACCAACGTCAAAGGCGTGTTCGCCGCTGGCGATGCGCGTCGTGGACAGAGCCTTGTCGTCTGGGCCTTCAACGAAGGTCGTGGTGCGGCGCGTGAATGCGATCGCTATTTAATGGGCTCGACGGATTTGCCGTAGTCAAGCAGACTTCGGCATACGCATGAGAACCCAACGCTCCGGCGCAAACATTTCATTTGTTGCCTTCACATTAATTGAATTGCTGGTGGTTATCGCCATCATCGCCATTCTGGCGAGCATGCTTTTGCCGGCGCTCGCGAAAGCAAAAGACAAATCCCGCCGCATTGTTTGCATAGGGAACCTGAAGCAACTCGGGCTCGGGAGCGTCATGTACGCGGGCGATTGGAATGGGCTCTATACCGGCAACGTCAGCTATTACGACGACAATGATAACTGGATGTATGGCGATTACGTGAAGAACACGAAATCGTTCGTTTGCCCGAGCACGCAAAATACGGTTCGAAATTTGAAGGTGAAAAATGCGCTGGGGCTGACGGAGTATGTCGATCTGCAATACTTTGCCACGAATCAGAATTCGCCCTTCGGCTACACGTATGAAAATTTTGCGTGGTGGGCCGGATTTACCGACAGCCCAAAAGCCGGACCAGCGGGTTCGAGCCAGGAAAAAAAGAGTGAACGCAAAGTTGTTGCCCGTGCGCATGCCGGGAACAACCTAAACCTTCAAGGAATTATTCCCGGCCCGACGCGCACGTTTCTGATCGTGCATGCGGACAATTATTACAACAAAACGAATCCCGGAGCGATTTACGATTGGCCGGACAAGACCGATGGGCATGGCGATCTCGGTTTTCAAGCGACATACGCCGATGGGCACGCACAACTAATCCTGTTGCGCGATTGGCTTATAGCACGCGAGCTGTCCTGCGACACGTGGCGCACGAGCCCG
Source organism: uncultured Verrucomicrobiae bacterium (assembly GCA_963702845.1). Taxonomy (GTDB): domain Bacteria; phylum Verrucomicrobiota; class Verrucomicrobiia; order Limisphaerales; family Palsa-1400; genus JAICXV01. The sequence continues at coordinate 4,765,330 of OY969763.1, forward strand.
TAATCACCTCTTTACTTGTCAGTTGTTCGTTTTGGCGGAACACTAGTTTGTATGCCAAATATGGAGGAGGACCACGCCGCTTCGCAGTTGGTTCCAGGATTTTTGGTCGGGGGTGGGCGCTTTGCGTTGGTTCACCAGATCGGCGCAGGTGGGATGGGGACTATTTGGCTCGCTCAGGACGAACGACTGAACGAACGTGTTGCGCTAAAATTTCTTTCCGCAGCATTTCGCGACGATGCAGCCGCCCTTGCCAATCTTCGCAAGGAGACACAAAAAAGCCGGAAGCTCACGCATCCGAATATCATCCGCATCCACGACCTTTACGAAGCGCCGGATGAATTGGCATTCATCTCGATGGAGTTCGTCGATGGAATAGACCTCGCGCAATTAAAGGCAAAGCAGCCGCACTGTATTTTCACGTGGGAATTCTTGCAGCCGATCGTGAAACAACTCTGTGAGGCGCTCGGCTATGCGCACGGCGAAGATGTCATTCACCGTGATCTGAAGCCGGCAAACATGATATTGGACGCGAAGGGGCGACTGAAACTCGCTGACTTTGGCTTGGCGGCGTTGATATGTGAACCGTATTCGAGCGCGCAACCTAAAGGATCCTGGGCGGGCGGCACAATCAATTACATGAGTCCGCAGCAACTCTACGGGTTCGCTGCTGGAATTCCGGACGACATCTATGCGCTGGGTGTGATTCTCTACGAATTACTCACCAGCCGAACGCCTTTTTACGTCGGGGACATTGCGGAACAGACGCGAACTGTTGACGCAATTCCGATTACAGACCGCCTCGAAGAGTTTGAGTTGAAGAATGAAATCCCGCGTGACGTGCGCGCGATGATCATGGCGTGTTTGTCGAAAGACCCGGATACACGCCCGCCGTCGGCGCGCGCGGTAGCGGAATGGATTGGACTGACGGCGACAAGTGCGCCGAAAAAGCCAATCGGGGAACCCACTCCCGAACCGGCGGTTGCCGAAGAGCCCGTCGAGATTGTGGAAGCGGCTCCTCGCCGTGGAACTCGGCGCGTTGCAGTGGCGATCATTGCGGCGGCAATCGTTGCGGTCCTGGGCGCGTTCGCCGCGTATAAATTCGGATCAGAAGCATCACAGCATCCAAGCGCCGGCGAGCACAAATCGTATCGAACGATTGACACTTCCTTCAATCCGGGGACCGGCGCCAATGTGGAAGTTCGCGCGCTCGCAGTGCAGAAGGATGGCAAGGTCATTGTGGGGGGCAGGTTCACGTTATTTAACGAGGACAGACATGTGGGCTTTGCGCGACTAAACCGGGATGGCAGCATCGATCCGAAAAGCGTCGTGCAAACGGATGGCACAGTTTGGTCGCTGGCGTTGCAGCCCGATGAGAAGATTTTGCTCGCCGGTGATTTCAGCAATGTAAATGGGGACAAACATGCGACGATCGTCCGTCTCAACCAGGATCTCGCCATCGACAACACGTTCGATTGCCAGAGCGGAAAGAAATGTGACATCCGGGCAATTCTGGCCGGGAATGGAAAAATATTCGTGGGCGGACCGCCGATGCAGTTTCACGGTGTGAAGTTCGATCGCATCGCGCAGTTGGATATGAGTGGCAATCCGCTTGAGGGGATTGCGCATGCGAATGGAAATGTTTGGACGTTTGCCATGCAGACCAATGGGCAATTGGTAGTCGGCGGCGAATTCAATCACACGACCGGCGGAAAACGAAATCATCTGTTGCGGTTGACTTCTGACGGTGAGGTCGACAAGGACTTTACGCCAAATCCAAATCAACGCGTATTCGCAGTGGCGGTGCAACCAGATCAAAAAATTATCGCAGGCGGTTCCTTCGACCGAATTGCTGGAACGCAGATGCATTGTATCGCGCGTCTAGAAGCAGACGGCAACATCGATAAGACCTTCAATCCGGGCTTAGGCGCGGACAGCAGTGTTCAGGCGCTGGCATTGCAGGCGGACGGAAAAATCCTGATCGGCGGAACGTTCCACCAAGTTGATGGTGTTTCGCGCGACTGCATCGCGCGGCTGAATCGCGATGGAACCGTCGACCAGAGTTTTGGCCCTGAAGGTATTTCAGTTGTTGTGCGTGCGCTGGCAGTTGCGCCCGACGGAAGTATTCTGGTCGGGGGTGGATTTACGAACGTAGACGGAGTAGAGCGCCGCAACCTCGCGCGGCTAAAAGTGAAACCTTGAGCCAGATTTCGCGCCGGTTCCCCCACGGGTTTTTGCGGCAATCTCCCCATGGACTTGACCCACTCGGTGAGTGAAGTTGCTGCGGGAACGGAAAAAGGGAAACGGGAAAAAGCAGGGTATCAAAAGGGGACAGAATCAGGGATAGGGATTTAGGGGAAAAGGGAGAATTGCGCTCTCAGATAGTTGCCGACGGGTCTTGAAAGAGGCTAACTGGGTTTCGGCCAATCTGAGGGCGTTTTTCTGTACTTCTCAAACCGCTTTTTAGCCACCGATGCCTGCATCTAAAGCTCACCTGTGTTTCAGGAGTGGCTAAACACGCTTGTTACTGAGGAAATCAGCAGTCTAGAATCGGCGCGTGCATACGGTCAAAGTTGATTTGGGCGCGCGGAGTTATGCGATTGAGATTGGCGGCAAGCTCCTTTCCACGCTCGGCAAACACTGCGCTGATTTTAAACTCGGTGAACGTTGCGCTGTTATCACCGACCGCCGCGTCGGGCCGATTTATGCAAAAGCCGCCGTGGCCTCGCTCACCAAAGCCGGATTCGAGGTCAGCGTCATTACCGTCGATTCCGGTGAACAGGCGAAAAGCCTGAAGGTTGTCGGGCAATGTTATGACAAACTCGCCGCGCATCGACTCGAACGGAAATCGTTTATCGTTGCGTTGGGCGGTGGTGTGGTGGGTGACCTCTCGGGATTTGTCGCAGCGACTTATTTGCGCGGCATTCCGTTTGTGCAGGTGCCGACGACGTTGCTCGCGCAGGTAGATAGTTCCGTTGGCGGGAAAACCGGCGTAAATCTCAAAGCGGGAAAGAATCTGGTTGGCGCGTTTTATCAACCGCGGGTTGTGCTTTGTGATTTGGATACGCTGCGCACGTTGCCTGTGCGCGAGTATCGCGCGGGTTTGGCTGAGGTCATCAAGTACGGAATTATTTACGACGCTGCGCTGTTCGCTCGCATCGAACGTGACCTTCCAAAACTGTTGAAAAAACATCCGCGCACACTGGCTGAGGTCGTGGCGCGTTGTTGTGAAATTAAGGCGGATGTGGTCGGACAGGACGAGACGGAAAGCGGGTTACGGGCAATTCTAAATTTTGGACACACGATCGGGCACGCCATAGAAGCAATCTCCGGCTACGGCACATATTTACACGGAGAGGCGATATCGATTGGCCAGATTGCGGCGGCGAAGATTTCGGCCGAACAATTTGGATTATCAGAAGGCGAAGTGGCGCGAATCACCCAACTCTTCAAGCGCGCCGGGTTGCCGACGACGATTAAACTATCCGCAACGCAACGGGCAAAACTCTTTGGTGCGATGAAGGTGGATAAGAAGGTCAGCGCTGGGGAAATCAAGTTCGTGCTGGCCCGCAAAATTGGCGCGGTAGAATTTGGGCAGAAGGTAACGGCGGAAACCATCAACCGAGCGATCGACGCGAAATAGCATGGCTGCCGTGAACCAGGACATCGTGCGTGAGTATTTCGAGATGCACGGTTTTCTCGTGTGGCAGGATCGCAAATACATCATGCGCGGGAAGACCGAGGATGACGGCATCGATTTTCTGGTTTGGAATCCGAAGAAGCACGAGCGGGCGGGTGAACTGCCGTTTGTTTTGAAGTCCGAGGACATGGAACGCGTCGAGCGTGCGCTGGTGGTTGTGCGCGGCTGGCATACGGAGGTATTCAGTGCGGCGGTTCTGGAAAATTCACCGGAAATATTTCGATTTGTGACACCGGCAGTTTTGAAACAGGCGGTGAAGTCGTTTGGACTGGATTCAGAGCCGATGAAGATTTTGGTCGTGCCGTCGTTACCGACCGGTGCGCAGGCGAAAGAGGACAGCATCAAAACGCTTCGTGCAAAAGGGATCGACGCTGTGATCCCGTTTCGAACCGTTTTGGCCGACTTGATTGCGCGGATCGAGACGAACCGCAATTACGACAAGTCTGACGTGCTGCAGGTCATTCGCGTCTTGAAGATTCACAAGTTTTTCAAGGAGCCGCAACTGGAACTGTTCCGCACCACGAAAACACCCCGGAAAAAGAAGCAGTCGCCTGAGCCGGAAACCAACTTGGAATAATTGCGAATTCCATTAAGCTTATCGCCGCGCATGATCCTGGTCATCGACAACTACGATTCGTTTACCTACAACCTCGTCCAGTATTTGGGCGAGATGAAGGTGGAGTTGCAGGTGCATCGCAATGACGAGATTTCGCTGGAGAAAATTCGTGAGTTGAATCCCGAGCGCATTCTTGTATCACCCGGCCCCTGCTCGCCGCGTGAATCGGGTTTGTCGAATGATGTCATTCGAACCTTCGGGAAACATATTCCGGTGTTTGGCGTTTGCCTTGGGCATCAATGTATCGGGCACACGTTCGGCGCGGATGTCGTGGTGAATTACCGAATGATGCATGGCAAGACGTCGTTGATTAAACACAACGGCAAAGATTTATTTAAGGACATGCCGAATCCGTTCGCGGCGACGCGTTATCACTCACTTGTCATTAAGCGCGATACGGTTCCGGACTGCCTTGAAATCACTGCGGAAACGGAAGAGGGCGAGATCATGGGCGTGAAACACAAAGAGCTTCCGATTTGGGGCGTGCAGTTTCATCCGGAAAGTATTCTGACGGAAAGCGGGCGGACGATTATGAAAAACTTTCTGACGCTCCAGGCGTAGCTTTCTGCTCCGTTTTCTTACGTCGGCAGCTACTTCGGGTTTTGCTTCTCAAATCGATCGAGTGCGTTTGCGGCGGTGTTGTTCGCATCGACATGAGCGCGGTGATTGATGTCTACCGCGCGCTGAAATAGATCCACGGCTTCTTGTTTATTTTCTTTCGGCAATAAGGTCGCAATCTGATGGCAGGCCCAATAGGCGGCGAGGTCGTTGGGATAAAGTGCGAGGACCTTGCGAAATTCGGCTATCGCGTCGGCGCTGAGTCCGCGGCGTTCGTAGGCGAGCGCAAGGTTGTAATGCGAATCGGAGCGGGTCGGGTCAAACTGAATGGCGAGCCGTAAATGTTTGATGGCATTGTCGAGATCGCCTTTTTGCAGGTAAGCAGCACCCAGGTTGCCCTCGATCAGTGAATCGTGCGGTTTGTATTTCAGCGCCTGTTCTTCTTCGGCAATGGCTTTATTGAGATCGCCCAACGCCATGTAGGCAACGCCAAGCGAAGTGTGCGCGGCCGGTAAAGTCGGCATCAGTTTTAAGGTCGCGCTCAAGTGCTCGATGGCTTCTTTGTTTTTCGCTTCGGCTTCGGGGAACTTGTGTTGGGCTCGGAGCAATTCAGCCTCGCTGTTGAGGACGGAGCCCATGCCGTTGTGAACGAACCAATTGTTTCTAGTGACGGTCAGCGTGTGACGATACAAGGTTTCGCTGTCATGCCAGTAGCTAACTTGTTGGCAGGCCGGTGGAATGAGCGCGGCAGTCACTCCAGCAGTGGCGAGCGCCAACGCCGGCTGGGCTATCTTGCGGAAGAATAGCGAAAACAAATCCGCGAGACCAAAGGCGACAATGATACAGATGCCGATCGACGGAATGTAGGTGTAGCGATCCGCGCGGGCTTGAGCGCCGACCTGAAGCAATCCAATAACTGGAATCAGAGTGATGACATACCAGCACCAACCGACGATGAAGTAGGGACGCGAACGGGCGAGACGGATGGCAATATAAGTAATCGTGATGAGCAGTAAGGAACTTCCGATGACTTGCCATGCGTTCCAATGCACGCCTTCGTGCGGATAGTAGTGCGCGAGGTTTCGCGGGCAGAGCAGGTCGACGATGTAAACGATGTAGGTGACGATCGCGTTGCTGATGCGAACCAGCGGCGGGACACGTCCGGCGGTGGCAATGGCACCACCTTCCTTTTGCGAGATAATCAGAAGAATTCCGGCGAGCAGCGCCATTGCGAAAAGCGGGAGTTTTTCGAGCACCAATCGGTTGAGTCCAGCGCCAAGGCGGTTCAATGGCCAATAATCCATGAGCAGAAGCAGGAGCGGAACCGTCACAAGCATCTGTTTGGACATCAGGCCGAGCGCGAATGCGATGAGCATCAAAATGTATTTTATCGATGACGAGCTTTGCGCAAAACCGACATAGGCCCACAACGTCAGCATCATGAAGAATGCGCTGAGGACGTCCTTGCGTTCAGCAACCCACGCAATCGATTCTGCATGCAATGGGTGAATTGCGAAAACAACCGCGACTAAAATGCTGGGCCAGAGTTTGGCGGTCAGGCGATTGAGAAGACCGAACAGGAGCAGCACACTGGCGACGTGAAAGAGGACGTTGGTGAAATGGTGACCGCCGGTGCCTTTCAATTGGCCGGGAAGCATGCCCCAGAACTGGCAATCGAACATGTGCGTGAGCCAGGTGACGGGGTGCCAGTTGGCGGCGTTGCCCAAATGAAATGCCCACCGAAAATTTTCCCAGGTCAAACCGCCGCGAACGTGGTTGTTGTTGATGATGTAATCCGGGTCATCAACGTTGGTCAGTTCGAAATGAGTCGTTTGCCAATAAACAGCGAGAGTGACAGCCGCGAGCGCGAGGCACACGACAAGAATAGCCCAAGCGGGTGTCTGTGAGGCCGGCTGCACATACGTGACCGGCCGCGATCTGCGATTGGCTCCCTCGCGCCTCGGTCGGATGCGCCCGATTAATGCTGACTCGCTTGCCCATTGCGATGTTATCGCTGGAATGGGCGGCGAGTTCAAGAATGCGATGACGGCGATTGGCTAGGCTTCTGCCGTTACGTGCCGCGCCTGGAATAGCTGCGTCACCTTTGCGCGCGGTCGTGAAAAACGGCGGACGAACCTTTTCAATTTCGTCGCGGATTTTTTGGAATCGTTGTTGCGATTCGGTGGCGCGTTCAAGTTGGCGTTTCCATTGCTCCATTTTGGTGCGCGCGGTTTGCATGGGCACCTGACGGGCTGCCGCAATTAACCGTTTGAACTTTTCGCGCTCGAAGCCGGCACGTTCTATTCCGTATACGATAGGGTCGGTGCAATCTCCGTGGAACTTTTCGCTCTCAATTTCGATCCGAATTTTCTCAAACTCTTTGCGTGTCATAGTAGTAATTCTCCCGCGGTTGGACTCGGCTAAAACCGTGGATGGAGTATGTACGCGACGCATCCCGAATCTGACTATGGGCAAAACTTGTGAACCTATTGTGACAGAAACCCTGTAGCCGTATTTTGCCATGCCTCGTTCGGCTCCATCATTTGCGCACCGGTAGCACGACGCCACATGTCGAGCTCGCCTTCCAGTTCGAGCGCTTTTTGAGGCATTGCCTCGGTGAGATTATGTTCTTCGCCGATGTCGTCTTTTAGATTGTAGAGTTCAAGACTGCCGTCTTCATAATTTTCGATCAGCTTGAAATCGCCCATGCGAATTGCGCCACCGGGTTTGCCGCCCTGATTACTGTAGTGCGGATAATGCCAGAAGAGCGCATCGCGTTGAATGGCGCCGGTGTGTTTGAGAAGAGGAACGATGTTTACCCCGTCGACATTTGGATCAATGTCACCCGGAATGTGAGCGATGTCTTTAAACGTCGGAAAGAAATCGACGCTGCAAACCGGTGTATCACAAACGCTGCCCGCCTTAATCACGCGCGGCCACACGACGATGAGTGGTTCGCGAATGCCGCCTTCATGCAGATAACCTTTACCCTCGCGAAAGGGCGCGTTGGAAGTTGCGGGCGTGTGTTGACCTTCGTGCACACTCAACCCACCGTTGTCAGAGAAGAAGATCACGATGGTGTTGTTCTCAAGCTTCAGCGATTTCAACGTATTGATCAGGTGACCGACGCAGTTGTCCATGCTTTCGATCATGCCGGCGTAGATGGCATTTGTGTGCACGCGGCCGGGAGGTAGGGCTTTGTATTTTTCGACCAGTTCGTGGCGAACATTGAGCGGAATGTGGACGCTGTTATATGCGACGTATGCGAAGAATGGTTTCGATTTGTTTGCACGAATGAAATCTGTTGCGGCGGTCGTGATCTCGTATTCGCCTTTGCCGGGATCTTTGGAATCGGGATCGCCGCCGCTTTTATCGCCGGCGAAGTAAATATCAAAGCCCTGTTGTTGCGGCAAAAATCCAGGGCCACCGAGATGCCATTTCCCAAACGCGCCAGTCGCGTATCCTGCTTTCTTGAGCATCTCAGCGACGGTGACTTCTTCCAAAGCCAGATGCTGAAAAATCGTGGGTTGCTTCAGCATCTGGTCCGGGCGGTCGCTTCGGCCAGGCAGATAAGTGGTTAGATGCAGGCGCGCGGGATATTTGCCGGTCATGATGCTGGCGCGAGTCGGCGAGCAAACGGAACAGGCTGCATAGGCCTGGGTGAATTTCATGCCACGCGCGGCGAGAATGTCGATGTTCGGCGACTTATAGAAATCGCTGCCATAACAACTGAGATCGCGCGCGCCGAGGTCGTCGGCGAGAATGAAAACGATGTTTGGTGGCTGGGCAGCGGTGGAGGAGAAAGCTCCAAGCACCAATATCCAAGCTCCAGAGAATATGGAAGCTCCAAGTTTCAGGAGCAGTGGGCAGTTAGTTTTTTTAGCGGACATAATCTTTGATTCCGACAGTGGGTTTTTCGGGCGCGAACTTGCGCTCGGGTGTATGCGCTTCCGCGAGAATTTTTTTCATTTTGTTCATGATTTCGGGATGCGCGTCAGCGATGTCGTGTTGTTCGGTGGGATCGGTTTTCAAGTTGTATAATTCAAGCTTCGCATTGTCGGCGGGTTTCGTTTTGACCAACTTCCAATCAGCCATGCGCACGGCACCGGTCCGATGGTCGCCTTTGACGGTTGGCATCTCGAAATAAAGATACTCGTGTTCCTTTTGCTTTTTGCCGAGCAACGTTGGTACAAAAGAAATGCCATCAACATCGGCCGGCGGTTTGATGCCAGCGAGATCGGCGGCCGTGGGGAGAAAATCGTAGAACGCGCAAAGGCGATCGGAGACGGAACCGGGTTTTATTTTGCCAGGCCAGCGCGCAATCAGAGGGACGCGAATGCCGCCTTCATAGAAATCGGATTTGTAACCACGCAGGCCACCAGCGCCGTTGAAGAAATCAGCGACGCGTTGCCAATGGCCGGCTTGTGGGCCGTTGTCGCCGCTGAAAAAAACAATCGTGTTGTCGTCAATGTTGAGGTCCTTCAGTAGTGCCATGATTTCGCCGACACTGCCATCAAGGCGATCAACCATCGCGGCGAAGGTCGCGTAAGGTTCTTCAGCACCGAGATAACCAGCCCGGTTGTCCGGCAGGGGTGTCTCGGGCGCAAATTTGCCGCGATATTTCTTGAGCGAATCTTCGGGCACGGTCAGCTCGACGTGCGGCACCGTGTAGGGAACGTAGCAGAAGAATTTTTTGTCTTTGTTGCGCCGGATGAAATCGAGGGCGTGCTTTTGGAGTTCGTCGTGCGAATAACGCGCGTGCTTGCCGCCTTCGTTTTCGGGGAAAAACACTTTGGTATCAGTGCCCCACATCCAATAGGGATAATAAAAGTGTGCGTGGACCTGATGGAGGTAACCGAAGAATTCGTCGAAGCCTTGTTTCCACGGAGCGCCCGACGTGGTTTCAACGCCCAGGCCCCACTTGCCGAACATGCCGTTAACGTAACCGCCTTGTTTGAGAACTTCCGCGACGGTGACGTCTTTGTCGGAAAGAAATTTGCCACCACCGTTATTGCGAACGGGCGTGTGGCCGGTGTGAAGGCCGGTCATTAAGGTGGAACGAGAGGGTGCACACACCGTCGATCCAGCGTAGGCCTGTGTAAATTTTATGCCTTCGGCGGCGAGGCGATCGATGTTCGGTGTCTGGTACTTCTTTTCTCCGTAACAACTAAGCTGACCGTACCCAAGATCATCAGCGAGAATGAAAATGATATTCGGCGTATTAGCCGCGCGCGAGCTCACCGGCATCAACGCGGCCGAAATAAGGAAAAGTCCAAGGATTAGCGTTCCAGAGAAGCGCGGTGCAGAGAGGAAGCGTTTGTGATTCACAACTGCCGATTGTGGCAGGAAAAACTTTCCTGTCAAAATCTCTACCAAAGCAGCCGGCTCACTTCTCGCTCTTGCTGCTGCCACGTTTGCCGCCACCAGCCATGACGATTGTGCCAGCGAGGAAGCCGACGCCGAAGAAGCCGAAATACATCAACGCAGCAGGCTGTTTCACGATGGTCGGCCACTCCGGTTTCACGTGGGGCAAATGGAGTTCGATGCTGTTCGGGTTGTTCAAGCCCATCAGAACCAACAGCGACAACACGGCGATGACGAAGAGGGTTTTGAAAATGAGCTTAAAATTCATAACGGCGCGACAATAAGGAATTCCCCGATAAGCGTCAACGGAAAGGCAAAATGAAGAACGCTCAGGCGTGGACCTTTTGTCCACGAATATGGCCGTTGATATACAGCTTCCCCTGCTCCACCGCACCTGGAAGCGTTTTGCCGTGAGCCAGTCCCGCGGTGATGGCGGCAGAGTAGGTACAACCAGTGCCGTGGAGGCGTGCGCCTCGAACGAACGGCGCCGAGAAGATCCATTCGCGTTTGCCGTCCCAAAGGAGGTCAGATGCCTGACGCGCGCCAGGAAGGTGACCGCCCTTTATCAACGTCGCGCAGTGGTAATACTTCTGAATCAGCTTCGCGACCGCACGCATGTCGTCGAAAGTTTTGATCTTCGTTCCAGACAAGGCTTCGGCTTCGGGGACGTTAGGAGTGACCAGCGTTGCCATGGGAAGCAGGAACCGCTTCATCTCACTAAACGCTGGCGGTTGCAACAGCACCCGACCACTGGTGGAAATGATCACAGGATCGACCACGAGCGCGATGTTCTTGTGGCGGCGTAGAAACCGCACCACTTCACGCACCACCAGCTGCGAGTACAACATGCCCGTTTTTACCGCGACTGGTGCGTGCTCTTCGAAGACGGCTTCGAGTTGCGCGTGGACCATAGCGGGCGTGCATGGAAAAATCCTCGCCACGTGCTTGCGGTTTTGCGCGGTGATGCAGGTGATTGCCGAGGTGCCATGGACGCCGAGCGCCGCGAAGGTTTTCAGATCCGCTTGAATGCCAGCTTCGCCGCCGCTGTCGGAGCCCGCGATCGTCAGGGCGATCGGCATGAGATGTTTGTGCGCAGGCATTCACGGATACATTACAACAACTTTTTGCTTGGGAAGAAAAAAGAGGTCGGTTGTTGGCGCACGTCGCGAGCGGCATGGATTGCGTTCAGGCGCGCTCTAGTGCGTTAGTGACAAGCCGACAATTCTTGCTTTAGCAGAGCGCCATTACTCTTTAGCTTTGCCGGATGACAAGTGAAGAGGCCGTGCAGATTTTTCGAGAGACCGGCGCGTTACTCGAAGGCCATTTCGTTTTGCGGAGCGGTTTGCATAGCCGGCAGTTCTTCCAATGCGCGCTGGCGCTACAGCAAATGCCGATTGTTGAAAAGTTCGGCAAGGCGCTGGCCGATAAGGTGCGAGGACTCGGAGCCGTCACGGTGATTGCGCCGGCGATGGGCGGTTTGGTGATTGGCCAGGAAGTCGCGCGGCAGCTTGGCCTTCGTTTTATTTTTGTGGAAAAGGAAGAAGGCAGGCTCGTGTTACGCAGAGGGTTCAAAATCAATCCCGCGGAAAAAATTCTCGTCGTCGAAGATGTCGTGACCAAAGGCGGGCGCGTCCAGGAAACGAACGACATTGTGCGGACGAACGGTGGCAATGTTCTGGGCGTCGCAATGATTGTCGATCGGTCGAATGGCACGGTTGATTTGGGTGTGCCGATGTTTAGTCTCATTTCGTTGAAAGTGGAAGCGTACCCACCCGACAATTTACCCACCGACCTCCAAAAAATTCCCGCATCCAAACCGGGGAGTAAATAATATGGCCTTCGATTCGTTTGCAGAATTCGTTCACGCGCTGGAAAAGGCCGGAGAGCTCAAGCGCATCTCCGAACCGCTGGCGACGGAATTGGAAATTACTGAACTCGCCGATCGCGAGATGAAGTCGGCCAATGGCGGCAAGGCCTTATTGATCGAACGGCCAACCGTGAACGGCAAGGTATCTTCGTTTCCTCTTGCGATTAACACGATGGGTTCCGAGAAGCGGATGGCTATGAGCATGGGGGCGAACTCCGTTGCTGAAGTCGCCGCGGAATTGGGATCGTTGATGAAGGCGAAACCGCCGGCGAGTTTTCGGGAAGCGCTCAGTTTCCTCGGCACCGCCCTGGAGTTGCGTCATGCACGACCCAAAATGGTGGGACGTGGAGCTTGCCAGCAAGTCGTGCATCGGTTCAATCCGTCAAAGGTCGAAGGGGCGAAGACCGGGCAAAGTGATCCGACGCTTTTGGATATCCCTATTCTCAAGTGCTGGCCGATGGACGCTGGCCGTTTCATCACCCTGCCCTGCGTCGTTACGAAAGATCCAGACACCGGAGAGCGCAATATCGGCATGTATCGAATCCAGGTGTATGACGACCAGACCACCGGCATGCACTGGCAGTTGCAGAAGGTGGCAGCGCGCCACGGGCGGCGTTATTACGAAACCGGCGAACGCATGCCGGTGAGTATTTTCCTCGGGGGCGATCCGGTGTTTACATTTTGTGCGACGGCGCCATTGCCTGATGGCGTGGACGAATTTCTCCTTGCCGGATATCTGCGCAAGAAATCCGTCGAATTGGTAAAATGTTTGACGAACGACCTCGAAGTTCCAGCCGACGCAGATTTCGTTATCGAAGGTTACATCGATCCCAAAGAGCCGTTGCGGATGGAAGGTCCGTTTGGTGACCACACTGGATATTACTCGTTAGCCGATCTTTATCCGGCGTTCCACATCACCGCGATCACTCACCGCAAAGACGCAGTGTATCCCGCCACGATCGTCGGTATTCCGCCGATGGAAGATTTTTACATTGGCACGGCGAGCGTGAAGTTGTTCATGCCGATTTTAAAAATGAGTTTTCCCGAAATCGTAGACATCGCGCTGCCCGCCGAAGGCGTTTTTCATAACATGGTCTTCGTCAGCATCAAGAAGAGCTACCCGATGCAGGCGTTTAAAATCATGCACGGGCTGTGGGGCATGGGCCAAATGATGTTTACCAAATATATAGTGGTCGTTGATGCCGATGTGAACGTGCACAACACCAGCGAAGTCTTGTTCCGGCTCTGCGCCAACACCGATCCACAGCGCGATGCGATTTTTACGAAGGGTCCTGCGGACGTGTTGGATCACGCCACTGCAGAGCTCGCCATCGGCACGAAGATGGGTATCGACGCGACAAAAAAGCTCGCAGGCGAAGGTTTCAAACGCGAATGGCCGCCGCTCATCACAATGCCTGCCGACGTGAAACAAAAAATCGATCAATTGTTCGGCTCACATTAACTTGAGTTTTTGGCAAGATTTGAAACATTAGTGGCCGCCAAAGGCCTGATGAAAACTGTCTTGCTCATCGACGATAATCGCGAGTTCCGAGGGGTCGTCTCCGAATGGCTCAAAGAGCACGATTGGAATGTGCTCGAAGCCGACGACGGGGAAGTCGGCCTGCAACTGGCGTTACGCCATCATCCTCAGGCCATCCTGTGTGATTTGTTGATGCCGCGCTGCAACGGTTTTCAGTTTTGCCGCACCTTCCGCTCCCAGGAAGACCACGCCACTGGCACTGCGATCATCGTCACGACCGGCAGCGGTTATGCGACCGATCGCATGAACGCGCTCGAAGCCGGTGCGGATGACTACATCGTTAAGCCGATTAATTTCACTAATCTCGCACGCGTGCTGGATCGTTTTACGGACGGTGTTTCCACCGCCCGTCCTACACCCATTGTTGCGACTGATACACGAACGAAACTAAAGTTCTGGGGCGTTCGCGGATCCATCGCCGCTCCCGGACCGAACACGGTTTTCTACGGCGGCAACACTTCCTGCATCGAACTTCGGGTTAACAATAATATTATCATTTTAGATGCCGGGACTGGAATACGTCCGCTCGGCCTCGCGTTGGATCGGGAGTTCAAAAGTCAGCCGATCGACATCAACATTCTGATCACCCACACCCATTGGGATCACATCCAGGGTTTTCCGTTCTTTCCGCCGGCTTATAACGCGCAAAATCGCATCACCTTTTACGGCTTCGAAGGCGCACGGCGCGGATTGCAGGCTACGTTGTCGAGCCAGATGGAAAGTCCGTATTTTCCAATCTCGATGCAACAGATGCCCGGCCACGTTACGATTGAAGAACTGCGCGACCTGGAATTTAAGATCAACTCAGTGCCCGTGCGTGCCCATTTCCTCAATCACCCTGGCGTTTGCATGGGTTATCGCGTGCATACCGATGCCGGTGACATTTGTTACCTGCCCGACGTTGAGCTTTTCCAAAGGCTCCGCGCCGAAATGGAGAAAGAATCGCGCGTCGTTTCGAAAGAAGATCGCGAGTTCGCCCATGACCAAGACGCGAAGTTGCTCGATTTTATCACAGATTGCGAAGTGCTAATTTTGGATTCGCAATACGATGCTACGGAATACCCGTCGCACGTCGGCTGGGGCCACAGTTGCATGGAAGACAGCGTCGCTTTCGCCATTAAAGCCAAAGCCAAACGTTTGTTCCTGTTCCATCATGACCCGGATCACACCGACGATCACATTTCGCGCATGGTTGCGCGTGCTCGTCAAATGGTGGCGCAACATCAATCATCGCTCGTCGTCGAGGCGGCGCGAGAGGGGTGCGAGGTCGTTTTGGATAAACTCGTCACCGCCTAGCCGAGCGGACTTAAGCTGTCTTGTCTTTTGCCTTTTGGGCTGCAATCGCTTCGGTAAACCAAAGAATTTCATCCAAAAACCCGGCGCATCGCTTTTCGTACGTTGGATCATTCGGAGTTCCGTCGTCTTTGAATGAGTCCTGAACGCGCGAGACCGATAGATTTTCGGGAATCGGCAACGCGCCCATGCCCAGGCAGACGAGGCGAAGCTGGGCGAGGCAATTGATCCCGCCGAAGCCGCCTGCTGAAACCGTCACGATACCAACCGGTTTGCGTTCGTATTCGGGAAGCAAATAATCGAGCGCATTCTTCAACACGCCGGGATAGCCATTATTATATTCAGGTGTGACAATGATGAACGAATCGGCATGATCGATCTTTTGGCCAAATTCGCGCAAGCCCGGCGGCGGATCATCACGACGATGCAGTCGTTCTTCCATGATAGGGAAGTTGTATTCCAATAGGTCCAACAGTTCGGTCGAGACATTCGGGCGTTGCTGGAGACGGGCGAGGACAAACCGAGCGACTTTGATCGAATGACGGTCGCGTCGGGTGCTTCCGCAGATGATTGGAATCGAAAACATGGGCCGAGAATGTCTTTGCGCGGGCTCGGAATCAACCTGCAAACGAGCGCGGCGTGATTTCACTTAATCGAGCCAAAGACAGGAAGCGCCATTTCATTCAAATTAAGCCTAAGCCATTGAGCGAGTTTTGGATTGCATCCAACTGTATCGTTAACGCACAGCTTCCTACGTCTTTGACTCGACCATATCTATATGATATTCGATTTTTCCGGTAACCTGAAGCGATACGGACAAGCTGTTCGACTTGGTTTTTTATGGGACCAAAACAGCGAGTTTAGCCATTTTTTGCGTGTACAGGTCACGCATTATGCGTGGAAATTTTGCGCACGCGATGTTTTTGAGGTTTTGAGCCCAAAATTCTCCCTCGTAGACCATAGCGGAGCCCGGATTTTGGGCAATGGCATCGTTAGTGCTAAGATTCGGTCAAATCGAGTTGACACTGCAGAACGTGAATCTTTACAGTGCGCGCTCATTTCACAAATAACCACAGTATAGATATGAAAAATAAATGGACCAAGAAGCTTGCAGCTTTCACTTTGATTGAGCTGCTGGTTGTCATCGCGATTATTGCCATTCTGGCGAGCATGCTTTTGCCCGCTTTGGCGCGCGCGAAACAAAAAGCGCAACGTATTCAATGCGTTAACAACCAGAAACAACACGGAACCGGCTACCGCATTTGGGCTGGTGACAATCAAGACCGTTATCCGCAGCAATCCTCGAAGGCCAACGGCGGCTGGTCGGACATTGCGGCTGCCGGTTCTTGCGGTCCTTACGGTTGGACGAACTGGGTGATTATGCAAAACGAATTGGGCCAATCCCCCAAGATCCTGAATTGCCCGTCAGACGACCGCACCCCAGCGACCGATTTCAAATACCCCGGTGGCGCGCCTGCCGGCACGTTCGGCAATCTGAATGTGTCGTATTTCATTGGCATGGGCGCGAATGAAAACTATCCGTTATCCATCCTCGGCGGCGACCGAAACCTCGGTTCCAGCTCGACTGACGCGAACTACGGTTATTCTCCTGTTGCTCCTTCTGTCGCCGGTAGTGATCAATATCAAACTCCCAGTGTGCTCGCCACGAACCAAAGGACTGCGGCGTGGTCGATGAAGTTGCACTCCGCTGGTAACCAGGTTGGTGCCGGCAACATCCTGATGGGTGACGGTTCGGTGCAGCAATGCTCCTCGGCTCGTTTCGTCAGCGACTACTTGACCAATGCGTTTGACACCGGCAACGGCGCGGTTGCTCCGTACATCCGTGTTGTGTTCCCTTGATTTAACAACCAATTAACTGACAGTCACAAAGGCACCCGAAAGGGTGCCTTTTTTCTTTTTTCATAGACGCTGGGCTACCGAGGCGGGCATTGCGTGGCCGTGTTGTTCTGAAGTCCAGTCTTCCAATAGAACCGAGGCGAGTTCTCGTTGACATCCCGCTGGACTGCATCCATATCCATGCGGTGAAATTGTGGCGTAGTGGCATTTTTATTTCCGCACTTGGCTTCATTGGAGGCCTCGGGAACTTTTGGTTTCAGGGCATTATTTATCGCCAGATGTCGGATGCCGAATGTGGCTATACCAACAGTGCATTAAAGCTCATCGAGCTTCTCGGGTTGCCCCTCGCCATCATCGGCTATTCTCTGGTGCATTACATCGCCCATTTTCGCGCCAAAGACGACGATGCTCGCCTTCAGGGTTTAATTTCCGGTTATCAAAATTTTCTGCTGCGTGTCACGATTGGGGGCTCAATCGTCGCCGCCGTGCTTGCGCCTCCGCTGACGTGGTACTTTGGTTTCCCACGCTGGACGATCAGCGTTGCAGCGCTCACATGCGTGCTGACTGGCATGTGGTCCGGATATGCGGTGGCACTTTGCCAGGGAATGGCCTGGTTCAAACGCCTGGCGATCATTGGGCTGGTCGCTGTCGCAATGCGCGTCGCCTTCGGCTGGGCGATGACAAAAAGATTTTCCGCGGCGGAAGTCGCAGTCTCAGCGACGACATTTTCGCTATTGGCCAACCTCGTTTTGTTTTACTGGCGAAAAGACATCTTCAAAAGAGGCCAACAGGTCTCTCCCTGGGACAAGGAGTTTCGCACGTTCATGATCGTGGCTGCATGCGTGATCGGTGGAACCTTTTTCTTTCAAGCCGACCAGTTGATCGCGCAAAAGTACTTCACCGGCGAACAAACTGGCGCCTACGCCGCCGCAGGCAGGTTAAGCCAGGCACTCATCATGGTCGTTGCCCCGCTGCTGACCGTTCTTTATACGTCGCGCTCCGGCCACAAGACCGGCAACGCACTGACCGACCAAAAGATATTGCTGGCTTTGTATGGCGTCGGCCTGATCGTGGCGCGGCTGGCATTTTGTTTCTGCGCGACCTCTTCATCCGGCTGCTGATGAATAAGGCTAATGCGAACGTGTCGATCATGATGGTTCCTTACACCGTCGCGATGGTGTTTTTCGGATTAAGCCAGGCGATTGGAATGTGGAGCCTGGCTAGCCGATGGTTCAAAGTGGCCATCCTTTACGGAGGTCTAGGATTGGTCTACTGGCTGGTGCTACTTGCGATCGGCAAAACACCGGAACAGTTATTGAAGGTGATGCCCTACGCGTCAGCGATTTGTTTCGTGATCTTATGTATCGGCTGGTTGATGCAGCTACGGAGCGGAAATAACAGATCGCCGAATGTAGCGGAAACGCCGGTTGTCGTCTAAAATTTTGCGATGCGAACAGATCTCAAAACTGCTGAGAAGCTTTGCCTCTCCTGCGGGCTGTGTTGCAACGGTGTGATTTTTGCCGACGTGCAACTGCAGCGCGGTGATAACGCCGCGCGGCTCCGGAAATTAGGGATGTTGAAACCTAATGCCACGAAATTTCCACAGCCCTGTTCGATGCACGATGGCTGCCGCTGCGCGATTTATGCCGAGCGCCCGAAATATTGTCAGCAGTTCGAATGTCTGTTGCTGAAAAACGCGCAAGAAGGACGCGTGACCGAATCAGAGGCGTTGCGCGTTATCAAAGATGGCCGGGAAAAAGCCGCGCGAGTCCAGGAACTTTTGGCCCAACTCGGCGATAACGAAACAACCATCGCCCTCAGCAAACGCTTTCAGTCGATGAGACGGAAGATGGAGAACGGGCCAACCGACCCGGAACACATCGATATTTTTGGGCTCCTCACCGTGGCCGTGCACGAACTCAACGTGCTTTTGAGCGAGCGTTTTTATCGCTAAAGTCGTGCCTCTAATCGTTTCCCTCACAGTGCGAGCAGGACTCGCCTGAATGACTTTTACGTCGATGTCTCGTAATCTCTTTCCGGATGCCATTGGAAGAGCATAATGCCCAGTTACGCGCTGTTATTGAACAAAATCAGCGCACGCTCGAACGCATGCAGCAGTTATTGGCCGCACTCGAAAAATCCATTACCTCGAATCCCGCGCACGACAATGCGTCAGATAATAAGGTAATCCTCATCGTCGATGATAATCCGCATGACGCTCGCCGACTGGAACGCAGCGTGCAACGTTGCCGGTTGCTCACGCGCTTGCAAATTGTTGCCACTGGAGCAGAAGCCATCGCCTATATCAGAGGTGATGATCAGTATCATGATCGCGCGAGATTTCCCGAACCGCTTCTGTTGTTCCTGGATTTGAAAATGCCAAGTGTTGACGGTCTCGACGTCCTCGACTTTCTCAAGCAACACCCGCAATTTGCAAACTTCCCTGTTGTCGTGATGAGCGCACTCGGCGAGTCCAAACAGGTCAATCGCGCCTATCATCTCGGCGCGCGTTCCTTCCTGGCCAAGCCGATCGATCCGGAAGAAGTCAAAGCAACGCTTCAAAAGTTGCACATTCCTGTCTTGGCCTGACCGATTGGCGGCGAAACCAGGATCCTGAAAATTCTACCCACTTAGCGGGATTACGTTTAAGTTGGAATCGATGTTTCGGCCCTGCATTGATCTGCACCAAGGCAAAGTCAAACAAATCGTCGGCAGCACGCTGAGCGATGACCCATCGACTTTGCGGACCAACTTTGTCTCGGAACGGCCCGGGTCATGGTTCGCCGAACTCTATAAACGCGACGGTGTGCGCGGCGCGCACGTGATCATGCTCGGCAAAGGAAACGAGAGCGCGGCGCAAGAAACTTTGGCGGCATATCGCGGCGGTCTGCAAATTGGCGGCGGCATTTCCGTCGACAATGCGCGCGTTTGGCTCGATGCAGGTGCATCGCATGTGATCGTGACATCATGGCTTTTTCCCGACGGTCAATTAAGTTGGGATCGATTGAAGTTGCTCGCAGCCACCATCGGCAAAGACCAGCTCGTCATCGACCTCAGTTGCAAGAGCACCGGCGATGGTTACATGGTCATGACCGACCGCTGGCAAAAACCGACTGGCTACCGAATTGAAAAGGAAAGTCTTCACAGGTTGGCCCAGTATTGCGACGAGTTCCTCGTCCATGCGGTCGACGTGGAAGGCATGTGCAAAGGTGTGGATTTGGATCTCGTCAAAATGCTCGCTAACTGGTCGCCAATTCCCGTGACCTACGCGGGCGGCGCAAGATCGATTGAAGATCTCGAAACCGTCACAAGCGCCAGCGATGGCAAAGTCGATCTGACCATCGGTTCAGCGCTCGATATTTTTGGCGGGACCGGAGTGAAATACGCCGACGCCGTTGCATTCAACAAAAAGGTTTCGGCGGCTTGAGCACTGCAAATGAACCAATCATTTCCGTGCGCGGCTTAACCAAGGCGTTCCGCACTTACAAAAAAGCGCCGGGAATTCTTGGCGCTGTGCGCGGATTGGTGCATCGCAAATACGAACAAACCGTCGCGGTCGACAACGTTAACTTTGAAGTGGAAGAAGGCGAGTTGGTTGGTTTCCTCGGCCCGAATGGCGCCGGAAAAACTACGACGCTCAAGATGCTTTCGGGATTGTTGTATCCGACTTCAGGGACGGCCCGCGTCCTCGGATACACGCCGTGGGAACGGGAAGACGGATATCGTCGACAATTCGCTTTGCTCCTCGGTCAAAAGAACCAGCTTTGGTGGGATTTACCGGCGCGCGAATCCCTTGAGTTGAACGCCAAAATATACGGCATCCCGCCCGCACAATTTTCCCGCACTGTTTCAGAACTGACGGAATTATTGCAGATCGGCGAGAAGCTGGATGTGATGGTGCGCGAACTTTCGCTCGGCGAGCGCATGAAGATGGAACTGATCGCTTCCCTGCTTCACAAACCGCGCGTCCTTTTTCTCGATGAGCCCACGATTGGCCTGGATGTGGTCTCGCAAAAAATCGTCCGTGATTTTCTGCGCGAATATAACGCGAAGGAAAAGACGACGATTCTGCTGACGAGCCATTACATGCAGGACATTCAGGAGCTGTGCCGTCGCGTCGTCATTATCGATCACGGGAAGATTTTCTTCGACGGCCAACTGAGCGAAATTATCGATCGTTTTGCCGACGTAAAGATCGTCACAATCGCGTGGCAGACCGGTGCGAAACCACCGGCTGATTTGGCGAAATATGGCGAAGTGGTCAGGCAGGACAGCCAACGCATCGAATTCAAGATTAAGCGCGACCAGGTCATCGCCGTCTGCAAACAACTGCTGGACGAGCTACCTGTCAGCGATATCGATATCCAAGACTTGCCGATTGAGGACGTGATTCGACAAATCTTCGCGCGGTAACGTTGAGCGTTGACGATGGTAGCCGCAAACCGATACGTTCCGCACAAACGATTGAGCAAACCTGAATATGAAAACTCCATCTTCTTTCCTGGCCGGACTTGGCATTGTCTTTTGTGCTCTTAGCCACACGCCACTGCAAGCTGCCGAGGCAACCGCGCGACCACAGGACAAACTCAATATCGTTTTCTTTCTCGTCGATGATTTGGGCTGGGCTGACCTCGGCTATGAAGGAAGCACGCTTTATCACACTCCAAATATCGACTCGTTCGCAAAACACGGTGTGCGCTTTTCGTCTGCCTATTCCACCTGTCCGGTTTGTTCTCCCAGCCGTGCCAGTATTTTGACGGGAGAATATCCCGCTCGACTTCATTTGACCGACTGGCTGCCCGGCCGAAAAAATTTCCCGTTTCAAAAACTAAAGAACGCCGGAACTGTCCAGCACTTGCCTTACGATCAACCAACGTTGCCGCAAGTGCTCAAGGAAAACGGCTACCGCACTGCCATCTTCGGTAAATGGCATCTCGGCGAGGAAAAAGATTCCACCCAACGCCAGGGATTCGATTTGCATATTCCCGATTGGAACAGAGGTTGGCCCAACGAAACTTATTTTTCGCCTTACGGCATGAAAGGATTGGAAGGCGGCCCGAATGGCGAATATCTGACCGACCGTCTCACAACCGAAGCGTTGAAATGGGTTGAAACGAACAAAGACCAGCCGTTCTTTCTCTACCTCGCCCATTTCGCTGTACACGATCCCATCATGGGTCGCGGCGATCTCGTGGCAAAATACGAACATGAGCTGAATCACGTCCCGCATCCGAGCGGACCGCCTTACATTCTCGAAGGAAATCCCGATGATAAAAATCCGCTGTCGCCGGAAAAACTGAAGTCATTGCTACAAGAGGACAAGCGCTACGACGCGTTCGGATTGCTCCCGCAGCGCACGGTAAAAATCAAAGAGCGGCAGGACAACCCGCAATTCGCTGCCATGGTCGAAAGCATGGATGAAAGCCTCGGCCGCGTTCGCGCCAAGCTCAAGGAATTGAATCTCGACGACAAAACAATCGTCATCTTTTTCTCCGATAACGGTGGCATGTCTGCCGCGAATTTGGGCAATCCGCAGAAAAGCATTCCACCGTCCAAATTGGACAAGCAGTTTTCCACTTCCAATCTTCCGTTACGCGGTGGGAAAGGCTGGCTTTATGAAGGCGGCATTCGTGAACCGCTTATTATCTATTGGCCGCACGCCGCGAACAACGGAACGGTTTGTGATGCGCCGGTCATCGGCACGGATTTTTATTCGACCATCCTGGATATGCTTCGACTCCAACCCAAACGAGCCGCTGACGACGGCACGGACGGCGTCAGTCTTGTGCCGTTGCTGAAGGCGGAGAAAGAAACAACCGATAAAATGGCAACGCGCGCCATCTACTGGCATTGGCCGCACTACAGCAATCACGGCGCGCAAAGTCCCGGTGGCGCGGTTCGCGTTGGCAATTACAAATTGATCGAATATTACGAAAACAACACCGTGCAATTGTTCGACCTGCAGAATGATCCGAGCGAACAGCACGACATCTCTCATACCGTACCGGATAAAGCGCAGGAACTTACCGCCATACTCCACGCATGGAGAAAAAGCGTGAACGCGGAAATGCCGGTTCCGAATCCTGATTATGATCCGGCGAAAAAATGGCCGGTTAGTAAGCTCAGAGACGAACCTTAATTAAAAGTCGTCCGTGCGAAAGGGCGACGCCGGCAATCCGGCTTCGTTCCACAAGTTCACCACGGGATAATCGGCCCAGCCGTACCGAACCGCGACCGGTTTTTGCACAGCAGGACTGCTCACGACAATTTCGTTTTTGCCTTCGATCTCCGCGAGAGCCCAAACAAATTTGTGATCTGGCCCGCAAATCGCAAAACCTTTTAACGCACCCCCCTGCGACACCAAACCGCCATCAACATTGTCAAATGTCAGAATGATTTTGTCGCCCTTAACGCGCATGCCGCTATAAGTCGGTCCGGAATAATCAATGCCTTCGCTATAAGCGATTTTGCGCGCAGCGAGTTCGAGCCGTTGTCCGACCGGCTGCTTCCTCGTCGGATGAATATCATGTTCTGAGCCGACATCCGTGATCACCGCCATCCCCACCTTCGGCAGGGCATGTGTCAGGAATGATTGTGATTCGCGCAACATCGCCCAATCGCTGTCCTGGGGCTGATGTTGGATATCTTTGAAAGGCGCAAGTTGAACGATCAGGAACGGAAAATCATGACCGAATTCCATCCGCCATTTCGTGATCATGGTTGCAAGCAACAGGCGATATTCTTTGGCTTTTTGACCATGCGCATTGGCTTCACCTTGATACCAAATGGCACCGCGAAACGCGAAAGGCACCAGAGGCGCAATCATGCCGTTATAAAGTTCGCCTGGACGCCAAGCTTTGCGCTGTTTGCCGAGATTGGTAGGCGCCTTGTCGCCGCCCTTCATGTATTCGTCGATGTAATGCGCTTTTAAAGTCGGGCTTGCCGCCAGCGTGATCCACGGCGTCCACGCCTCCGCCGGAGTGCCGCCCCAGTCCGATTCAATGATCCCCACCGGAACATGACGATCCCGGTGCAACGCGCGCGCGAAGTAGTAAGCGACAGCTGAAATGTTCGCAGCGCTCTCCGGTGTGCACGTCGTCCAGGTAGCTTGGATGTTGTTCGCTGGAGAATCCAAACGCGTATTAGGAACGTCTATGAACCGAATATTAACATCGGTGGCGGTCGCGATGTCCTGTTCAGCCTGGAACGAGCGCTTCAGTTTGAACTCCATGTTCGACTGGCCACTGGCCAACCAGACTTCGCCAACGACAACATTTTTGAACTGGATGGTTTTGCCATTGCCTGAGGCAATGGTGAGTGTATTCGCTTCGTCTCCGCCTTGCAGGTAGTGGAAGTTCACCATCCACCGGCCATTCTTCACCCGCGACTTCGCGCTATGTTTGCCGTAAGTGACGGTGACAACTTCTCCTTCCGGTCCCCAACCCCAAATCGGAACGGCCATTCCCTGTTGTAGCACCATGTTATCTGAAAAAATATTGGGCACCCCCACCTCGCTATATTTCGAGGGATGCGCGTATTGCAGTCGCTGTGGGCTTTGACAAGCAGTGAGTGCGACGACCGCAACCGCAAGAACGAGCTGTAATTTTCTCAGAATCATGTGCTGAGCGTGCCATGAAGAAAGTTTTCGCATCAAGCGGTTTGTAGTTCCGGCTTTAACCGGTTCTGTGATGGGGGCCAACCCGCAGTCCCTTGAGACCATCGATCAATGTGCTTTTGACACCCTCACGACACGTGAGATAATCCGCAGGGCAAAATCCAAATATGCAACTAAGGACAATTCTTTGCGCACTGGCGGTGTGCATTTCATTCACGGTCTTTGCAGACAACGTCACACTGATCGACCTGAAACCATTCGTCGGCCGCTCCCCTTTCGACATCATCAAAGCGAATTGGTTGTTACCGCGCGGCAATCACGTATTCGACGGCGTGCCATGGAAAATTGACGGTATGATTTTACTCTACGGGACCAACCCGGTGCAGAAAAGCAAACCAGCGCGCACAAACATCAACGACATCCCAGTCGGTCGAAAGTTCGAAGTGCTACATTTGCTCGCCGCCGCCCAGCAGACATCGACTGACGGGACTGTTATTGCTAAAGTCCACCTCAACTACGCCGACGGCACCGAGACGACCCTCGACATCCGCTACGGAAATCAGGTGCTCAATTACATCGGCCCGTGGCACAGAGCCGAGAAGCCCCTGAAAGACAAAACGGTTCACCAGGCATGGCACGCGCAATTCGGCCCATCAGCAAATCACGACGAGTATTTGCGATTGTTCCATGTGCCGCTGATCAATCCACACCCCGACAAAGACGTTCGCGCCATTTCGTTGCAATCGACAAAAAAAGCCGCGGCGCTGATCGTTGCAGCAATCAGCGTCGGTTCATCGAATCAACAATCACTACCCAACGAAGACCTGGGCAAAGCGCCCTTTCCGGATTTGCGTCCGCGTTCTGGTGAATTAGCTACCGGGGAAGGTTTTGTTTATACGCCAGATGGAAAACCAATTAGCGGCGCGCTAGCGAAAGTTGTTGCGGCGCGGAATTACAGCAGCGGAACACTAACGGAAAATGAAAACGACGCAGAAACGACAACCGACAGCAATGGACATTTTACACTGCACAATTTGCCAGACGACAATGCGTATCGGGTGTTAATCGCAGCGGCCGGTTTTCAACCTTACGTGTACCACGGGATCGATGCCAAATCAGATCCGGTTCAAGTGCGACTGGAGAACGCTACCAACCACATCGGAACGTTTGCCGCGCGCGCGCGCATCGTTGACCTCAACGGAAAACCCATTCCTCATGCCATGGTAGAACGTGACGGCGTTGGCTATGGCACCGGCAGCACGAGTTGGGGAGAACAAGACGTTCCTGAGTACGTCCGTGGCAGACACGAATGGGGAATTCGTTTTATCGCGCGACAAGGCGTTCAACCGTGTGCAGGTGAAAATCCGCGTTCCAGGGCTTGCGCCGTTGCACGATTGGATTTCAGTAACGAACAAGGCCACAGTGCTGGAGATGGGCGCAGGCGCGACCCTTCGTGGACGAGTCTTTGATTTCGATGGCAAACCTCTCGGCAACGTTAAGCTCGGAATCACCGGGGTCGATCGAAACTCGGAACTCTTCGCCGGCTCTTATAACACCATGGCCGATGCAGACGGCACCTTTGAATTCAAGCACGTCATGCCCCGAATCTCATGGAATTTATACGGCACCGTCACTTCGTTCAAAAAATACGGCGCTCTGCCCGCGCGGAAAATTATGTCCGGCGCGCACGGCACCGTGAGCGAATTGGGCAACTTGCAGGTCGTCACAGCGTTGCGTCTGGCTGGTCAGGTCAAAACCAGGAGCGGCGGATCACTCCCAAAAAATCTTACGCTACGTCTCGGCATCGCCAGCGAAGCCGACGGCGAAACTGCCACAGTCGACAAAAATGGGAATTTCGATTTCCCCGGTCTGTATGCCGCCTCCCTTGACATTTATCTCAACAACGACGGTTGGAAATTGTCTGGAATCAATCGCAGTTTGTCTTTTTGGAACCCCTGGGAGCTCGTCGGAAAGCTGGAGAAAACTAAAACCGATATGGTGATCAAGATCGAGAAAGGCAGCCGCGATTACGAATATGATAACGACAACGGGAACATGCCCGACACGGATAATCCGTCGAACAGGGAGATTGGTGGTGTGGAAAATCTCGAAGCTAGCGCGATCATCCTCGCTGGTTCCGTGATTGACGAAAAAACAGGCACGCCGCTCGCCAATTGCAAGATTGTGCCCGGATACAAACCATCCGCTGCAGCCTGGGGGATGGCAGGCACGAGCGCCCCGGAAAAGAACGTCTTCCAAAAGCTGTTGGAGCCGCTGAAAAAAAAGCAGGATAACTGGTGGGAAAAACCGTATTGGATGCCAGCACGCGCCGAGCACCTCACAAACGGAACCTTTTCGATCCCTTTCGTTCCGTTGCAAAGCAAGCCCATGTTGCGAGTCGAGGCCGATGGATACGAACCGTTCATTTCAGAACCGGCCCCAACTAGCACGAATATAACCATCCGGATGAGTCGTGGCCATGGTCCGACCGGAACCGTACTATTGCCCGACGGCAAGCCGGCCACGAAGGCGCAAGTGCTCTATGCCGCCGGATCCGAACAATTTGGATTGTCCGGTCGGAAATTAGATTTATACGGTTCTCACACGAACGCGTTGGTCCGAACAGCGGCTGATGGAACGTTCACATTCATGGCCCGCGCCAACGGCAACCGCTTGTATTTTTCACACCCAACAGGATACGCAGAACAACCTGTGCGCGAAAAAAACCAAAAAGTCGAAGTGCAATTAAAACCTTGGGCGGCACTGTCCGGCACGCTCATACAGAGCAACGGTCTGGCCGCCACCGGTGTCCCGTTAGGCCTCACTTTCTACAATGGGACCGACTACGATGGCTCACAACCACTGCTCCATTACAACGACGGCGAGTGCACCACCGATAGCAAAGGCCACTTCTTTTTCACGAATGTTCCGCCTCGTCGCGTGCAGATTGAACGCATCGTCCGAAGTGGACGAGGCGGAGGATGGAGTTCGGTGCTGCAAACGTGGACGGAAGTTGAACCCGGCGTGACGAATGACTTGGGCAAAATTACCTACGACCAACCGCCGGCCAAACCGGTCTTGGAGCAGTTAAAGGAGAAGATGGGGCTGCAGTAAATTCAAAACAACGACACGTAACACCTGCGAACCGAACGCGTTTTATTTTAACTTCTGCCCAACTTCTTCCACCCAAACCGTAGGCGGCAACGCATACGGGCGGAACGTCTCGAGTTGCCCCTCTTGCTCGTTATAGAACAACGCGCGGTGCAAGCCGAGGCTGCCCGCTTTCGGATTATCAATTAGGCTCGCCGAATCACTGGCGCTCATCTGGAACAGCACGCGCATTTCAAATTCCGTCAGGGCTTTGCGGCTGAGGAACCGGTTCACGTTGTTGTAAGTGTCGCAAGTGACGATCACGTGAATGCCCACGCTCGGACCCTCGTTGATTAATTGATTGAGCAGCGCCGACGGTGCCGCAGCTGTTTCCGCGCTGCTCGAAAAGGAAAAATCTTCTTCGTAACGCAATTTGCCGAACCGCTGAACGTCGCGGATGAAGATAAACATCGAAGGCGCATCGGCGGGATTTGGAGACTCCGCGCGACTACGCATTTCAGCGACAACCTTCGCGAACGTTTCACCAATGTCGTGCGGCGTCAATCGAGTCACCTCATGCGGAATCGCCGCAACCACGCGATTGACCAGGTCCGCCTGATTCGAATCCGGCGGCGAACTGTCGAGAACCATAAACCGCACCGCATCTTTCGGAAACTGCGCCGCCAATGAAATCATTCCAGTCGTGACGATGCTCAGCACCGCCTCTTCGCGTTGGCCCACGATCAATAAATTGTTGCCGCTTTGCCGGCGGAACACCGCTTCCGTCGGGCCTTTGATCGAGTTTGGCGCACCCAGCCACATGTGGGCGAGGTCCGGTTTCTTAGTGGGTGGCGATTGCAGCAGTTGAGCAAACGCGACATTGTCGCGGACGTCCGCCGGGGCGTCGCCTTCGTAAACAAGCGGCGCAGGAAACCGTTTACCGCTTTGTGCCGCTTGCTTGTCGCACGCGTTCCAGATAAGTGTCGCGTTCCTCATCCGAAAGCCACACCGCCTGAAACGGACTGTTCGCTTCGAGCGCGCCGGCGCTGTCGTTATAAATACCTTCGCCGGGTCGCGTCAGCATGCGCGGCGCGGGATTGCTATCATCCATGATCAGGTAGGCATCGGCTTCGTTACATTGCAGCGCGATGCGAATGACCATCTGCCCAAGCGTCGTGCGCGCGACCGTGTAAGCGCCGCCCAACGTCTGCGAACCAAGGATGACGTGAATACCGAACGCGCGACCCTGCCGGACAATGCGGTCCAACAACACGGAAGCACTTTGGAAAATCTTATCGTCCTCAGTGAAAAATTCCTGGAATTCGTCGATCAGCAGCAAGGTCCGCGGCATCGGTTGTCCGGTTGCTTTACGATAACCCGGAAGGTCCTGAACGTTATGTTCGCGGAACAATTCACCACGCCGCTTCAATTCCGCGTCGAGTCGCTGGAGCACGCTCAAACCAAATTCGCGATCGCTTTCAATCGCGACAACACGCGCGTGCGGCAATTGGTGCGTGGCGTAACTCTTAAATTCCACACCCTTCTTGAAATCGATCAAATAAAATTCAACCTGCTCCGGACTGCACCACAAAGCCAGGTTCGTGATCATCACGTGGAACAGCGTCGATTTGCCCGAACCGGTTTTACCCGCGATCAGCGCATGTTGCCGCGTGCCTTTGCCAATCGCCAGATACTGGAACTTCGTTGCGCCGGTGCGACCAATCGGCACTCGCAATTCGTTGCCCGTGTCGAGCGACCACAGTTCTCCGTCATGCGGCGCGACGTGCTCGAATGGAACTTCAACGCGGTTCGAATCACGACTGCTTCGCCCGACTTTGTGAATCAATTCAGTCGCCAGTTCCGCAGTCGGCGGCTCGTCCAATGTAACATTCACACCCGGCAACGATTCTCCTTCGATCAGGTAATTCGTCAGCGTTTCGCGCGGCACAGGTTTGCTGACGATATGCGCCCCGCTCTTGCGCAAATCCTCCGCCACCGCCGGGTCCAGACGCTGCCGCGTGTCCCAATGAATCAACGTATACACCCCACAACGCGCTCCGCTCGTCGCGATGCTCATCAGCCGTCGAATCGCGACCTCGCTGAAGTTGTGTGGAAAATCGGCCACGACCAAGAAATGATATTTCTCAGCGATGTTGCCCGCCTGCTCGTTATATTCGACGATCGTGCTGTATTCATTGCGCAAATACATCTGGATGACTTTTTCCATGTGCGCGTTGAGTTCGCCCAGCTTTTGATCAATTTGCTCCGCTTGCGTCCATATCCGGCTGTTGATGAGATGCTCCTCGTGATCGGCGAGGTGCATGAAGCTGGCAAAATTTTGTCCAAGTTCAACAGGATCGATAATAGTGAAACTCAAACGTCCCGGCGGCGCCGCCGCGAGCAGGCGCAATACGATGTTGTTCAATGAACCAATCATCTGCTCGCGCCCGACGTCGCCTTCAAATAAAATCGAGCCTTGTTCCGGATACTGTCAGCAATAGCGGGACCTGAAGTTGCGACGGCCCGGGCAACTGCAACTTGCGAGTCCTTCCTGCGGGTCGCGACCAGCTTATCGACATCGACGTCCATCGAACCAAACCGCGCCACATGCTCGAATTTCGCCGGGGCAGTCCAACCCTCCACCAAATCACGACTCCACGGCGGAAACATTTTCTGAGACAACGCCGCGCTCTCCTTCAACTCGCGATAAATCGGCTCCAGCCGATTGTTCCATTCCGCGGTAATCGCGCGCATTTCATTTTCAAACGCCGCGTTATGTTTTGATTCCTGCTGCTGATAACGGTCCGTCGCCTCTTTTTTGCGCGATTCAATTTCAGCGTTGATGCGGCCCAACTCTTCATTCCGTTCGCGGGCAATCCGTTCCAGCCGCGCCTTATGCATCGCCTCGTGCCGCGCCACAACGCGCTTCCCTTTCTCTTCCACCAGAGGCTCGGAATCTATCTTATATTGCTGCGCTCCGTTCAGCGTCTCGCTCCACTCCTGTTGAATCCGTTCCGTTGTCGCCTGAAAATCCGATTCAATCTGCGCCAATGTCCGAACGCGCCGCGTGTCGGCCTTCTCCAAACAAATTGCGTGAAGATTACGCGCTTTGCCGAGCGCATCAGAAATTTCCTTCGCCAGCGCTCGCCCTTGCCGCGCCCCAATCTGGTGAAATGTCCCGGCCAATACAACCAGCGCACCCGCAATTGCCGCCTGCGACCCCAGTCGTCACGGTCTGAACGCTGAGCTGGTGCAAAATCGGAACCATCGCAAAAAGCCCAGCCGCAATAATCACCCACGCGACAAAATATTTGAAAACTTTCGTGATGAGCAACCGATTGAAACGCGCAATGTTTTCATCTGCCTTCGAACGCAACTTTTGCAACTCAGTTAGTAAATCGTGTTCGTTCCCCTCGCGCTGCAAACGGCGTCGCCTGCGCCTTCGTCAACATGCGGGAAAATCTCCGGATACCCGCTGAACGAATCCTTCGCCGCAGCTTCAGACCGAAATAATGCCTCGTTCTCTTCAGCCAAATGCCGTTTGAAATCTTCACACGCGCGCTCTGTCGCGGCGATGTCCGTTTCGCGTTTGCGTTGCGACTGCAGCGTCTCGCGTTGCAGTTTATATTTACGCGACCCCTCAATGTGTTCGATGCGTTCGATCGCCTGTTTCTTCGCGACCTTATGCGCCTTCGCAATAACGCCGCGCCGCTTCTCGTGCCGAGACTGTTCGTTTACGCCCAGCTTCTTGAACGCAACCTCTGCTTCATCCCTGCGGGCTGCCAACGTCAACGCCAACTCCTCCAAAGCCGCATCGCGATGCTTCTGATCACGCGTCAGCTTCACCTTCAATTCCTGGCCGGCCTTCTCTTCGCGCGCGGAAAGATCCGCGATGGCGCTGCGAAGTGCCTGCACCAGGTCGCGAACTTTGGAAACTCCGAGCGCGTTACTCACAATCTTTTTTTATTTTCGCGATTATCTTGTCGAGTTGATCGATCACACCCGACGCGGCATTCACACTCGCGTTCAATTCTTCCATATAAAGCCGCTCGAACTCGATCGCTTTGTTATCGCGCCAATACTGCTGCGTTTCACGCCAACGATTGAACAGTTCCTGCGTCACCGAGGTCAACCGGGTTTTGTTCGCCGCAAGACTCATGAAGCCTCCTTCTCGTCTGTCGTTCCGGCTTCAGCAGGCGTCTCGGTCGGCTCGGCAACCGTCGTCGCAGCTCGACCAGCACTTGGCACCGTCACATTCGCGTAAGCTTCCAATGCCCGAATCGATTGCGCCAGATGCGCATGCGCCTTCGGCAATCCACTTGAAAGGAACGATTGCAAACGCTCGAGCTGCTTGGCCAGCGGCGACACTCGACTCTCAAAATCGCTGATCCATTTCTTCACGTGCGCCAGTTTCATTTCTGCGTCGGCCAGGTCCCGCTGCGCCTTCGTCACCGCCGTCCGCTCCCCCGACGTCGATTCGCGCAAGCGCGACATCTCCGCGCTGAACACCGCCTGTTTGGCCTCCTCCAACTTCAACGCGC
This sequence comes from uncultured Verrucomicrobiae bacterium, assembly GCA_963702845.1. Lineage (GTDB taxonomy): Bacteria > Verrucomicrobiota > Verrucomicrobiia > Limisphaerales > Palsa-1400 > JAICXV01. Next base: position 4,797,368 of record OY969763.1, read on the forward strand.
ATCGGCGCACCTGCTTTTCCCAATACATCCGCCGATCGCTCTCCAGCCACACCCGCAGGCGCACGACCTCCGAATTAATTTCATCCAACGTCGGCCGCGCCTTGTTCAAGTACAACACCAACGCCGCGCGAAATGCGTCCAGCGCCTCGATTGACGTAATGTTTGCGCCTTGTTGGGCCATCTCAGTGCTGCTTCAAATATTCCTCAATCCGCTGCGCCTTGCGCAGCAGATAAGGCCCGTGCTGGTTCGAAAGCTCCATGAAATTGTTCAGCGTTTTTATCGTTTGCTTGAACTCCTCCGCGAATTTCACGTGCTCCTGATCCTGCCACGTGTCGCTTAACTGCGCAAAGCGCGCCTGAAGTGCCGACATTCGCGTTTGCAGGTCGGCATTGAATCGCTTGAGCTCTTCGGCAAATCGCCGCACTTGTTCGGGATCCATGATCGCCTGGGCCATAAAAACTTCTTTCTCTTTTTCGTTTTGTAGTTCCGGCTGGGCCGGCGGTTTCGACATGCTCCCGCGCGCCAACGCCGCCCATTGGATATCAGCTACTAACCTCTACCTCACTAACTTTAGTGTACCAGCCTTTCCACTACACGACGAACAATTTTGTTGCGATGCCGCGCTCGGGTTTCGAAAACGTTCCCACGCGCTACCTTGGCAACGTATGAAGAAATTACTATTGATTGTGGGTGCAGCGGCTTTAGCGGCTTGCACGAATCAAGGGAATAATTGCGGAACAACAATGAACGAACCGGCAGGCGCCGCCATCGGCACTAGCTCAATGTCCATGTCGGCTCGCGATATGAATCAACAACCTTATCCGGGCGCGAGCGGTCTGAATCAACAACGCGGCACCGGCTCCGCGAGCAACAGCGGCTTGCAGGGAGGCAGTATCAGCCCCATCGGCATCTCCACTGGCCCCGGCAGCCTAAATCCGTAATCTTCAGTTAACCACCTACCGTCATGCGAGTTGGCTTCGCATAAAGGGGGCAATTCGCTTTTTTGCGAATCGCCCGTCAGCAGCATTGACCTTTCAATCAATGAGTTGCATGTGTTTCCACAAATTCCAAGGTTGGCGAGGGATTTGCTATAAATGCATGTATCAGTCCTGCAAAAGAGCGTCTTTTGCATCTCTGGTTAAACGTGAATCTACTATCAAAAAAGACTACTCGGTTCGCTGGCTTTACGCTGGTGGAAATCATGATTGTCGTCGCCATCATCGGATTGCTCGCCGCCATCGCTGTCCCCGGTTTCTTGGGCGCGCGCGCTCGTGCCCAGGAGAGTACCTGTCTTGACCACCTGCGCCTGATCGACGGTGCCAAACAGCAATGGGCACTCGAAAACCATGCTGATTCCACTATGACCCCGACTGGCCCGCAACTTCGGCCTTATCTTGGCCGTGCGTCTGGTGTTTTGCCTATTTGCCCTGCCGATCCGGCTCAAACGTTTGCGACGAGCTATAACATCAACGACATGTCGACTACTCCGACTTGCCAGGTTCTGCCCACGCACTTGCCGTAAGTTTTTTCTTGGACCGGGCATTCGTCTCAACCCAGCGCAGATCCATCTGTAGAATTACTCCCTGTCCTCCTTCGTTTTATACTAATTCAAGCCGCATCGCCTGACATCAGCTCACCAATGGCGCTGTGCAATATTGAGGGTGAGTAGGGCTTCGGCAAAAACCGATTTACTTTCGTAGGGTCGTTGAAGATTGAGTTTGGCTCGACCGTTCCGCTGACCATGATCGTTTTCAGATTTGGCTGCAGGCGTCGACATTCACGAATCAACTCCAGCCCATTCATCTGCGGCATATCAAAATCCGTCATCAAAATATCGGGAATTGGTGCGCCCAGTTCAATCGCGGCGATCACATCAAGTGGATTATTAAACCCGCGCACAGCATAGCCGGCGGCCTCAAGACCGAGCTTGGCGAGGTCGACCAACGCGGGTTTGTCGTCGACCACGTATACTAAGCATTTTGTCCCGGGCGTCTGTCCCATCGGGCCGATTAAACCCCGACTGTCAATTATAATCAACAATTCAATTCGAACTCTTTTTGACCCCAGGTTCAGCACAAAAAGTCGGCGACGGTCGGAAAAAAACACTTTTTATCTGACGTGATAAAAAAAGCGAAAAACAACCCATCCGCCCCCATCCATTTTCAGTTACCACCCTTATTTTACGGCCCTTTTGCACGTTTTTCATGCACCTCAACAAAGCCATCGGCATTACAATTTCACCCATCCCGAGACATCTCGTGCCAAGAATTACTTTTCAACCACTCGAAAGTGGGGTTAATTTCTTTTCCAATGACAGACTTGGGAGAACGCGTCCTGAAAGGCATCCCTGTCTCTGCCGGGGTGTGCCACGGGAAGGTCTTTGTCTTGAGGAAAACCGAACTCGCCATTCCCCAGACGCCTATTCCCGAATCCGACATCCCCCACCAGATCCATCGCTTTGAGCAGGCGTTAGTGGCAACGCGACAGGAAATTCTCGACGTCCAAAAACAGGTCAACACCGCCCTCGGAGCCAAAGACGCCAGTATTTTCGAAGCCCACCTCCTGGTCCTCGAAGACCCGACACTAATCGAATCGGTCACTAATTTAATCCAGCAAAAGAAGATCGCAGCAG